>NZ_JBNJNI010000001.1:0-4800000 GCF_050936155.1 Promicromonospora sp. CA-289599 | reverse complement strand
CCGTGCAGCTCACGTACGCGGCGCAGCACGCGGGTCACCACCTCGTCGGTGCCCTGGTCCATCTCGCGCTCCACGACGCTGCGCAGCCCGTGCGCCCCGAGCCGCGGCATGCGGCCGTGCGCGCTGGGCGCCAGGACGGGCGTGCCCTTCGGGTCGGCCCCGACCGCGGCCTCGACGAGCCCGTCCGTGTAGAGCACGGCGGTCCACACCTCGGGCAGCTGGACGGTGTGCGCCGACCAGCCGCCGTCCACCGGGATGCCCAGGGCTCGGCCTCGCCGCGCCGAGGGCAGCTCCTCGCAGTGGTGCGTCACCTGCGCCGCGGAGCCTGTATCCGCGGAGGTGGAGGTCCGGGGCACCACGAGCAGGGGCGGCAGGTGACCGGCGAGGTAGACGTCCATGCGTGCGCGGTCCGGTGAGATCACCGCCTGGCAGATCGTGACGAACACCTCCGGCCGACCCCGCTCCGCGAGGAGCACGCGCTCGAGCAGCGGCAGCACGTTGTCGGCGGGGGTGTCCGCGAGCACCAGCGTGCGCCACGCGGTGCGCATGGCGGCGCCGAGCGCCGCCTCGTCCGGTCCGTGCCCCGCCACGTCGCCGATGACCGTGACGAGCGTGCCGTCGGGACGCTCCACCGTGTCGAAGAAGTCACCCCCGAGCAGCCCGTTCCCGCCGGGCAGGTAGCCGACCATCACCGAGACCTTCTCGTCGGTGACCAGCTCCTTGGGCAGCAGCGCGCGCTCCAGCCGGGTGGTCTCGGCGGCGCGCACCTCGCTGCGGTACAGCGCGATCTGCTGGGCGGCGGACCGGCGCCGCAGCGTCGCGTACCGCAGGCAGCGGGCGAGCGCGTCGCCGTCCACCTCGCCCTTGACCAGGTAGTCGTCGGCGCCGTTCGCAACGGCGGCCGCACCCAGGTCGTGCGAGGTGTTCCCGGTCAGCACCACGACGGCGGGCTGGACGGGCAGCACGTCGATGCCGTCGATGACCCGGCGCAGGGCGCCCAGCCCCTCGGCGTCGGGCAGGCCCAGGTCGAGGAGCAGGCAGTCCACCGCCACCATCGAGAGGACCCCGAGCGCCTCGTCGACGGAGCGCGCCCGGTGCAGCTCGGCGCGCAGGTCCGCCTCGACGTCGGCGTCGGCGAGCAGCTCGCTCACCAGGAACGCGTCCGCGTCGTCGTCCTCGACGAGCAGCACCGAGATCGGACCGTCGATCCAGGCCGGGCGCACCTCGGGTCCGAGCCCGCTCCCGGGCCCCGCAGAACCTGCCCCGCCCAGTGCCATGGCGGCGATCCTATCCAGCGAGATGACGCCGTGTCAGCGGACAGGCCGACAGGTGCGCGATAATGGTCGGCCGGTTGATTCTGACCGAGGTTTTTTCGCTGGTGAACCACGGAGGTATGGCGTGACGGGAATCGCGGGCGAGCTCGCCCACGAGCAGGCAGTCGTCGACACGATGTACGTCCGTCTGGACACCCTTCGGGGCACCACGGCGGACCGCCTGCGAGGGGTCCGCCTGGCGGGCGCCAGCGGTACGCACCAGAACCGCAGCGAGCGGGACGCCTTCGCGACCCTCTACGAGGACCGGGCCGCACAGCTCGACGCGGTGGAGGACCGGCTGGTCTTCGGACGTCTCGACCTGGCGGACGGCGCCACGCGGTATGTCGGGCGCATCGGCCTGACCGACGCCGAGCACCGCTCGATCCTGACCGACTGGCGCGCCCCGGCGGCCGAGTCCTTCTACCGCGCCACGGCGCTGCACCCGGGTGACGTGCACCGCCGTCGGCACCTGGTGACGAAGGGCAGGTCGGTGACCGGCCTGGAGGACGAGGTGCTCGACCTCGACGCCGAGATCGACCCCGACGCCCTGTCCGGCGAGGGCGCGCTGCTCGCCGCGATGGCCCAGGGCCGTACGGGCCGGATGTCGGACATCGTGGCGACCATCCAGGCCGAGCAGGACCGCATCATCCGCTCCGACCTGTCGGGCGCGCTCGTGGTCCAGGGCGGCCCGGGCACGGGCAAGACGGCGGTGGCGCTGCACCGCGCCGCCTACCTCCTGTACGCCCACCGGCGCCTGCTGGAGCGGTCGGGCGTGCTCGTCGTGGGCCCGTCCAGCGCGTTCCTGCGCTACATCGACCAGGTGCTGCCGTCGCTGGGCGAGACCGGCGTCGTGTCCACGACGGTCGGCGACCTCATCCCCGGCATCCGGGCGACCGCCGTCGACGAGGGGCAGGTGGCCCGGCTCAAGGGTCTGCTCCTGTGGCGCAAGATCATCCGCCGCGCCGTGCGGGCGCGGGAGCGCGTGCCGGAGCAGGAGACGCCGGTACGGGTGGAGGGACACGACTTCGTGATCCGCCCCAAGGACGTCGCCGACGCGATCGCCCGCGCCCGCCGCACCCACAAGCCGCACAACCTGGCGCGCGGCGCGTTCGTGCGCGACATGCTCGACCGCCTCACCGACCAGTACCGCGACTTCACGGGCGGACTCCTGTCGGGCGAGGACCGCTCCTCGGTGTTCGAGGACCTGCGCTCGGACCGCACGGTCCGCGTGGCGCTCAACATCGCGTGGCTGCCGATCACCCCCGAGAAGCTGGTCAGGGACCTGTACGCCAAGCCGCACCGGCTCGCCGAGGCCGCACCGGAGCTGACCGCACGCGAGCGCCGCCTGCTGTTCCGGGAGGCCGGCGCGCCCTGGACGGAGTCCGACGTGCCGATCCTCGACGAGGCGTACGAGCTGCTCGGGGAGGACGACTCCGTGGCGCTCGCCGAGGCCCGCCACCGCGAGGCCGAGCAGGCGCGGGAGATCGAGTACGCCCGCACGGTGCTCTCCTCGACGGGCGCGGGCGACGGCCTGGTGGACGCCGAGATGCTCGCCTCCCGCTTCGCCGCGAGCGGCCCGTCGCTGACCACCGCCGAACGCGCCGCGGGCGACCGCGCCTGGACCTATGGTCACGTGGTCGTCGACGAGGCGCAGGAGCTCTCCCCCATGGCCTGGCGGTCGCTCGTCCGCCGGGTGCCCACCCGCTCGATGACCATCGTGGGCGACGTCGCCCAGACGTCGTCCGCCGCGGGTGCGCGCAACTGGGACCGCATGCTCACGCCGCTGCTGCACGACGGGTGGCGGCTCGCCGAGCTGACCGTCTCCTACCGCACGCCGTCGACGGTCGCCGACACGGCGCAGGCCGTCGCGCGGGCCGCCGGGCTGCCCGTCTCGGAGCTGCGCGCGGCGCGCGACGTCGAGGGCTCGCTCACCGCCGTACGTACCACGCCGGGCCCCGACGGCCTGCCGGACGACGACGCGGTCGTCGCCGAGGCGCTCGCCCTCGTCAAGGAGCTAGTGGGACCGGACGCCGGACGCGTGGCGGTCGTGGCGCCGGCAGCCGGCGTCGCGCGGCTTGCCGAGGCGGTCGCCGCGGCCCTGCCCGAGGCGGTCGGCGCCGCCGAGGCCGCCCGGCTGGCGGCGCAGCGCCCGGAGGACGCGCAGGTCACGGTGCTCGCGCCGCGGCAGACCAAGGGCCTGGAGTTCGACGCGGTGGTGCTGGTGGAGCCGTCCGCCATCGCCGAGGGCGCCGGCGCGACGAGCGACCTCTACGTGGCGATGACCCGTCCGACCCAGCGCCTGGTAGTGGTGCACAACCGGGACCTTCCGGAAGGGTTCTGACCCCTTTGCGGGGGCCGTGTCCCAGCAGGCGGGACGTGGCCCCCGTTCGTTTGTTGCTTCTGCCTCCCCTGGCGCACCATGGGTGCGTGCAGCGAGCCCTTCTCCTCGAGAACGTCCACCCCACCTCCGTCCCGATCCTGGAATCGGCCGGGTACGAGGTCGACTACCGCAAGGGAGCCCTCGACGAGGACGAGCTGATCGCCGCGCTCGACGGCGTCCACCTCCTGGGTATCCGGTCCAAGACCGAGGTGACGGCGCGCGTCCTGGCCGAGGCGACGAGCCTCGTCGGCGTGGGTGCCTTCAGCATCGGCACGAACCAGATCAACCTGACCGCCGCCGCGAACCGCGGCGTCGCGGTGTTCAACGCGCCGTTCTCCAACACCCGGTCGGTGGTGGAGCTCGCGATCGCCGAGATCATCTCCCTGACCCGCCGGATGACGGAGCGCGACCGCGCCCTGCACGCCGGCGTCTGGGACAAGTCCGCCGAGGGGTCGCACGAGGTGCGCGGCCGCACGCTCGGCATCATCGGCTACGGCAACATCGGCTCGCAGCTCTCCGTGCTCGCCGAGAACCTGGGCATGTCGGTGATCTTCTACGACACCGCCGAGAAGCTGGCGCTCGGCAACGCCCGCCGCGCCGAGACGCTCGACGAGCTCCTCGAGACCGCCGACATCGTGACGCTGCACGTCGACGGCCGCTCGGGCAACGCGGGGCTGTTCGGCGAGAAGCAGTTCGCCCGTATGAAGCAGGGCGCCATCTTCCTCAACCTGTGCCGCGGGTTCGTCGTCGACGTCGACTCGCTGGCGGAGCACATCACGTCCGGACACCTCTCGGGTGCGGCCGTCGACGTCTTCCCGGAGGAGCCCAAGAAGCGCGGCGACGCCTTCGAGTCGGTGCTGCGCGGCCTGCCGAACGTGATCCTCACCCCGCACGTGGGCGGTTCCACCGAGGAGGCGCAGGAGTCGATAGGCCAGTTCGTCGCCAAGAAGCTCAGCGACTACGTGGCGACCGGCTCGACGATGCTCAGCGTCAACCTGCCGAACCTGCAGCTCGAGCACACGGGCGTCGGCCGGATCAAGCTGCTGCACCGCAACGTGCCCGGCGTCCTGGCCACGGTCAACCAGATCTTCGCCGACCACGGCGCCAACATCGAGGGCCAGATGCTCGCCACGCGCGGCGACATCGGCTACGTGGTCACCGACATCTCCGACGTGACCGAGCGCGGCGCCTCGAAGAAGCTCCAGGCCCTGGAGGCGACGATCCGCCTCCGCATCCGCGACGCCTTCGAGCGCCCGGAGTTCCCCCCGGGCCCGGCCGCCCGCTGACCCCTCGTTGAGTGCGTGATATTTGCCCTCCTGACGCTGTCAGGAGGGCAAATATCACGCACTCAACAGTTTGGTCAGAGGGTTGACGGCGGCATCTTGTATGCCGCGAACGCCTCCGCGACCTTGGCCTCAGTCAGGCCGTACCGCTCCAGCGTGTACGCGTGCGGGCGGTGGCCCGTACGGTCGAGCGATGCGGCAAGGTTCGCGTCGTCCCGCTCGCCCCATGTCAGGTCCAGCCGCTCGAAGACCCCGCGCAGCACCGTCTCCGGTTCCGCGAGCAGGTCGTCGTAGAGGACGTCGACCACAGCGGAGTCGGGAAGCTGTTCGCGCAGCTTGATCGCGCGCTCGACCCCGCCCGCGGAGATGCCCAGCCACTCCTGGCCGATCCGGGCCAGGTCGATCCGGCCGGGCTTGATGTACATCGTGTGCGTCGCCTCGGCCATCGAGCAGCCCGAGGCGACGGCGGCCCCGGGCGTGCGGTGCGTCCAGACGAACCGTGCGTCCGGGAAGGCGCGCAGGATCTCCGGCAGCCGCCACAGGTCCATCGGGTGCTTGAGGACCCAGCGGTCCGGCGCCTCGCCCGCCGCGATGACCTGCAGGGCATCGCGCAGGAACAGGAAGTCGGCGGTGAGGTCGGCGTCCGCCACGTAGTCCAGGTAGCGCGGCGCGGGCCCCCACGTCGCGAACATCTCCGTGTGGGCGCGCAGCATGAAGTCCTCCTCCTCGCTGTCGGCGACCAGCGGGTGCAGGTGCGCCCACGCGGGGCTGAGCTTCGCCACCGTCGCGAACCGCTTGCGGGCCTGCGCGATCAGCTTCTCGCGCTCCGCCTCCGGACGCGGCAGGCCGAGGTTGGTCATCTCCCACAGCTTGGGGCCGCGGTTGCCGGGGCTGCGCGCGATCAGGTTGTACGTGAGCGTGGTCCCGGTCCGCGGCAGGCCGACGACGAACACCGGCGCCGTCACCGGTTCGTCGCGCACCCCGGGGTGCTTCGCCTGGATGTCGCGGACCACCGCGCGGTTGTCCAGCCGCTCCCGGATCTGCTGCTGGGTGCTCATCCAGCCCATGCCGCTCAGGTCGGGGTTGGCGGCGTGGTCGGCGAGGAGCAGCCGCAGCCCGTCGAGCGCGGCGAGGTCGTCGGCGCCGAGCGGGACGCGCCCTTCCTGGACCTCCTGGAGCAGCCGCTCGAAGACGGCGTCGGGGTCCTTGCGGGTGCGCATACCGGGTGCGAGCAGGACGTTGAGGAGTCGGAGCAGTGGTGTGGCCTGGGGCATGGCGCACATCCTGCCCATACCGACGGGTGGCGACAAGCCACCGGGCACCGGCCCGACCGGATCGTGACGAAGCTGTTTCGCCCGTCCGGAGTGTTCGTCCACTAACATCCGGAGCGAGTGCTCGTGCGCGGCGTCACACCGCCGCGCCGGGCTGTCGTCGAGAGGGGAATCGTGACCGCACGACCGCCGTCGGGCCCGCTGGTACGGCTGGGTGACGTCAGTGACCGCACGCTCCTCGTGGAGACGACGGCGGCCGCCGACGCCAACGAGGTGTACGAGCGGCTGCGGCTCCAGTGGGGAACGGTCGCCCCGGTGGACCTGGAGCCGGGCGTGCCGGCCTGGCTCGTGCTCGGTCACAACGAGGCGGTGGGCGTGCTGCGGGACGACCGCACCTTCATCAAGGACCCCTCGATCTGGCACGGGCACGCCGAGAACCTGCTCGGCCCGCAGTCGGCGCTCCACCTGGTGCTCCCCCGCGCCCCGAAACCCACGCTCGCCGACGCCGACGGCGCCAAGCATGCCCGCATGCGGCCGCCCGTCGACGACGCGCTGGGTCAGGTCGACGAGGCCCGGGCGGGTGCGATCACGCGCCGGCTGTGCGGGTCGCTCATCGACCGGTTCGAGGACCGCGGCCGAGCGGACCTGGTCGCCGAGTACGCGGCGGTCGTCCCGTTCCTCGTCCTGTCCGAGCTCGACGGGCTCGAACCGGGACAGGCGCAGCGCCTCCAGGAGATCACCAGGGCGATCTTCGAGTCCGGGGCCGCGGCGCGCGAGCGGACCGTCGAGCTGCTGGAGATCGTCACCGAGCACATCGCCCACAGCAGGGAGCTCGGCACCCGCGACATCGCGGGGATCCTCGCCGTGCACGACAACTTCGAGAGCGACCTGGAACGCGCACAGACCCTGACCGCCATCACGCTGGCGGCGAACGAGTCGCTGCTGGCCTGGATCGCGCAGACGCTCGCACTGGTGCTGAGCGACCCGCGCTTCTCCCACCGGGTCTCCGGGGGCCGCCTGCACATCGACGACGCCCTCGACGAGGTGCTGTGGCGCTCGACGACGAACCCCAACCTCATGCCGCGGTTCGCCACGCGCGAGGTGACCATCGGCGACAAGGTGATCGAGCGCGGGGCGGCGGTGATCGTCGGGGTGCACGCGGCCAACCACGACCC
Source organism: Promicromonospora sp. CA-289599 (assembly GCF_050936155.1). Taxonomy (NCBI): domain Bacteria; kingdom Bacillati; phylum Actinomycetota; class Actinomycetes; order Micrococcales; family Promicromonosporaceae; genus Promicromonospora; species Promicromonospora sp. CA-289599. The sequence continues at coordinate 4,792,578 of NZ_JBNJNI010000001.1, read as the reverse complement.
GCGGGTCCAGACCGATGACCCGTGGGACACCGTGGGCAACCGGGCCTACCTGTCGTTCGGCGCCGGTCCGCACCGGTGCCCCGCGCCGCGCCTCGGGCGGGTCATCGCGCGGATCGCGGTCGCGGAGCTGCTGCAGCGCCTGCAGGTCACGCTCGTCGGCGACCCCGACAAGGTCGAGTGGGCGACCAGCCCGTGGATGCGTTTCCCGGCCCGGCTGCCCGTGACGTTCCCGTCGCCGCTCCAGCAGCCCGTCCCCGGGGGCTGGCCCCCGGAGGGGTTCGCACTGTAGGCACCCGGGTCTCCGGGACCGTCATTCCGCCCGGACGGCGGCGAGGCTGGTCGCGATCACGACGTCGGCCGGCGGCGTGTCGTCGATGACGACGCCCACCTCGTCCGGCTCCAGCCGCTCCAGGGTGTCGAGCTGGGACTGCAGCAGGGACGGCGGCATGAAGTGGGTACGACGCCGCATCCGGTCGAGCAGCACCTCGGACGTCGAGTCGAGGTGCACGAAGAACAGCCCCGGATGGCCCTCGCGCAGCCAGTCGCGGTAGACCCGGCGCAGCGCGGAGCAGGCGGTCACCGAGATCTCGCCCGCGGCGTCGAGCCGCGCGATCTCGTCGGCGAGCGCGCGCAGCCACGGACGCCGGTCGTCGTCGTCCAGCGGGATCCCCGCCGACATCTTCTCGATGTTCGCGGCCGGGTGGAACGCGTCGCCCTCGACGAACACGCCGCCCAGCGCCGCCGCGAGCGCGCGGCCGACCGTCGTCTTGCCGGTCGCGGTGACGCCCATGACCACGATGTGCCGGGGCGTGCTCATCCGGTCACCAGCCAGAGCAGCGCGGCGATCAGGAAGATGGCGAGGCCGAGGGTCGTCTCCAGGACGGTCCACGTCTTGAGCGTCGTCTTGACGTCCATGCCGAAGAACCTGCTCACGAGCCAGAACCCGGAGTCGTTGACGTGCGACAGGACGGTCGCGCCGGCCGCGACCGCGAAGACCAGGAGCGTGATCTTGACGTCGCTGAGGCCCTCCGCCGCCACCTGCGTCGCGATGAGCCCGGACGTCGTCGTCAGGGCGACCGTCGCGGAGCCCTGGGCGACGCGCAGCACCGTCGCGATGAAGAACGCCTGCAGGAGGATCGGCATGCCCAGGTCGGACAGCGCCTCGGTGAGCGCCGAGCCGATGCCGCTGGCGCGCAGCACCCCGCCGAACATGCCGCCCGCCCCGGTGATCAGGATGATCGAGCAGATCGGGCCGAGGGCGTCGTCCAGGATGCCGGTGGCCTGGCCCATCGAGAACCGGCCGCGGGACAGCACCGCGAGCGCCACCAGCACGGTGATGAGCAGGGCGATCGGGGTCTGGCCGAGCAGAATCAGGGCGCTGGCCCAGGCCTGGCCCTCGGCGACGACCTCCGCCTTGACCAGGGTGTCCACCACGGTGTTGAGCGAGATCAGCACGAGCGGCAGGAGCAGGAGGAACAGGACCGTGCCGAACCGCGGTGGCGCCTGGGTGGCGGTGGCCGTCGACGCGCCGCCCGCTCCGGTGCCCCCGTCTCCGGTGCCCCCGTCTCCGGTGCCCCCGTCTCCGGTGCCCCCGTCGGCGTCCTGGTCCCGGCCGCCGTTCATCCGGCCGAACACCGCGGTCGGGATGTCGATGACGTACCGCGCGCTCAGGTGGCGGGCCACGTAGTGGACGCCCAGGAACCATGCGACGACCGCTACCGGCACACCCAAGAGAAGGGTGAGGCCGATGTTCCCGCCCATCGCGGCGGCGGCCGCGACCGGCCCGGGATGCGGTGGCACCACGGCGTGCATGACGGCGAACGCACCGGCCGTGGGCAGCCCGTACCGCAGGATGCCGCCCCCGAACCGGCGCGCGACGGTGAAGATGATCGGCAGGAACACCACGAGGCCGGCGTCGAAGAAGATCGGGAAGCCGAAGATGAGCGCGGCGACGCCCAGAGCGAGCGGCGCATGCTTCTCGCCGAACCGGGCGATCAAGGTGTCGGCCAGGACCTGCGCGCCGCCGGTGATCTCCAGCAGCCTGCCGACCATGACGCCAAAGCCCACCAACAGGGCCACCGAGCCCAGCGTCCCGCTGAACCCGGTCAGCAGCGCGGCGGGGACGTCCGCTATCGGGATTCCCGCGGCGACCGCCGTGAGCAGGCTGACGAGCACGAGCGCGACGAACGCGTGCAGCTTGAGCCGGATGATCAGGAACAGGAGCAAGGCGACCGCAGCCGCCGCAATCAGGAGCAGGATGCCCGCCCCGTAGACCGGTTCGATCTCGGTCATCACCGCCTCCTCGCGGTCCGTTCTGGCTCACGTGATCGCCTCGACACTAGCAGGGTGAATTACGGCGACGGAGCAGAACCGTCGAGCGTTTTGCCAGGTGATCAGCTCGGGCGACCTAGGTCTGGCAACGCGTGCCCCCTCCGTGCGTCAGTCGACGGCGGCCGCGAGCACCCTGTCCAGCACCTGGTGCGCGGCGTCCCGCGCCTCGGCACCCCGCGGCTGCTGGGCGATCCAGAGCGCCGCCTCGTTCATGGCGCCGGACAGCTGGGCGGCCGTCGCGTCGAGCAGCCCGGCGGGGACGCCGGCGTCGGACAGAGCCTCACGCAGGTGAACCGCCGAGTTCTCCGCGTCGAGCCGGCGCCACTGCTCCCAGCCGAAGACGGCCGGGGCGTCGATGAGCAGGACGCGCACCGCCGGGGCGGCGGTGATGGCGTCCAGGAACGCGTGACAGCCCGCGCGCAGCTGCGCCCGCGGGTCGGCGCCGGCGCCCTCGGCTGCCGCCACCACGGCCTCCGCGACCTCCGACTGGAGCCGCGCCGCGACCGCGCGGAAGAGCCCCGCCTTGCTCCGGTAGTGGTGGTAGACCGCGCCGCGCGTGACACCGGCCGCGCCGGCGACGTCGTCGAGCGAGACCGCGGCGAAGCCACGTGCGGCGAGCAGGTCGGTGGCCGAGGCGAGGATCGTCCGGGCGGTCTGGGCGGCGTCGGCCGCTGAGGCGCGAGGCAAGAGCACTTCCTTTACGTACGGAGTGTATGTAATCTGGGACTTACATACACACTGTACTTAAAGGAGCTCCCCATGAACGCCACCGGCCTCTACCCGGTCCTCATGTCGCGGGACGTCACCGCCGCCGCGGCCTTCTACCGAGACCTGCTCGGCTTCGAGGTCACCTACGACTCCGACTGGTACGTCAGCCTGCGGCTCGGCACGTTCGAGCTCGCGCTCGTCGCCCACGACCACCCCACGATCCCGGCGGGCTACCACGCCCTGCCCCGGGGAGTCCTGATCAACCTCGAGGTCGACGACGCCGACGAGGTCCACGAGCGCCTGACCGGCCACGCCGGGCTGGAGCCGCTGCTGCCGCTGCGCGACGAGGACTTCGGGCAGCGGCACTTCATCGTGGCCGCACCGGACGGCGTCCTGCTCGACGTCATCCAGCCCATCCCGCCCACCGCCGAGTACGCGGACGCCTACGCCGAGGCGTGAGCCCGGGCCCGGGCCGCGCGGAGGTCCGGGTCAGCCGGCGCCCGGACCCTCGGCCGCCTGCCGGACGAGCCCGCCCAGACGCTCCCACGCGGATTCGGACAGGTCCGCCAGCGCGTACGCCGTCGGCCAGAGACCGTCCGCCGAGTCCAGCTGCGCCTGGGCGCTGAACCCGAAGGTCGAGTAGCGCTCCTTGTCCAGCTGTCCGCTGCGGTAGAAGCAGACCACCTTGCCACCGCGGGCGTACCCGGGCTGCCCGTAGTACAGCTTCGGCGCGAGCTCCGGCGCCACCGTCGCCACCATCGCATGCACTCGTTCGGCCACCTCCCGGTCGCCGTCGGGCATCTCGGCGATCTTGGCCAGGACGTCGGCCTCCTCGGCGGCGGCCTTCTCGGCCCCGCGCGCACGCTTCGCCTCGGCCTTCAGCTCCGCCGCGCGCGCCTTGATCGCTGCGCGTTCCTGGGCGGAGAACCCATCCTTCTCTTTCGCGGCAGGTGCGTCGGTCATCGGTGTTCCTCCTGGTGCGGGTGCCGGCTACACCCGCCAGGTTAGGTTTTCGCGTGGTGGGCGGCTTCTCGATTCCTGACCGATACCCGCGAGGTTGAGACGCACTGGCCTGGTGACCTTCTGCGACCAGGTGACGCGCTCCAGCAGGTAGCGGCCGAGCCCTAGCAACTTCCGGACGACGTTCCGCGGGAGACCGCACGGCGCAGGCGACGTCACCTCCACGTCCCGACGGCGTTGACGGCGGCCTCGACGAGGTCGGCGTCGATGTCGCCGTGCTCGATGGTGCTGCGGTAGTGGAGAGGGCCGATGGCGAGCGCGGCGGCCGACCGGGGATCGGTGCTCAGCGTGATCTCGCCGCGCTTGTGGGCGCCCTCGAGGGCGGCGGCAAGGCGCTCCATGAGGATGGACGCGAAGCGTTCCCGCCGGGCGTCCATGTTCGCGTCCCACAGCGCGGAGTTCGCCAGCGTGGTGGCCACGGCGCGCACGGTGTCGTGCTCGAGCTGGCGCGCCAGCGCCGTCAGCTCGGCGCGCAGCCAGTCCCGGGCCGGGACGGTGGGCGCGTCGAAGAAGGGCAGGGGGACGGTGGCCATGGCCTCGCCGAGGAGCTGGTCGCTGCGGGGCCAGTGCCGGTAGACGGTGGCCCGGCCGACACCCGCCCGTTCGGCGACCTGCGCGTGCGTGACCGCGGTGGGCCCGAGCTCCACGAGCAGGTCGCGCGAGGCGTCGAGGATCGCCGCCCTGCTGCGGAGATACCGCGGATCGGTGTGAGCTGCCATGTCCTGATTCTATGAGACGTCTTGACTCACAGTCGACCCGGCTGTCACGCTCCCCCTATGAGACAGTCTGTATCGAAACTGCTGAGGATCGCGGTCCTCGGAGCGACCGGGGCCACGGGCCGCCACGTCGTCACCGCAGCCGTGGAACGTGGCCACGACGTGATCGCCCTGACCCGGCGACCGGGTTCGTTCGAACCCCGCCCTCGTCTGACCGAGACGACCTGGGCCGACCTCTCCGACGCCCCCGGACTGACCCGCGCCCTCGCCGGGGCCGACGTCGTGATCAGCACGCTTGGTGGCGCGAACAAGGGCCCGACCACGGTCTGTACGGACGGCATCCGGACGACGGTGGCCAGCATGGGTGAGGCGGGCGTGTCGCGACTGATCGTGGTGAGCGCCCACGGCGTGCTCGACTCCCATGACCGGTCGCTGTACTCCCTTGCGGCGTGGGCCGGCGTCGGCGAGAAGCTGAGGGACAAGGAGTCCATGGAGCCCGTGGTCACCGGCTCAGGGTTGGAATGGACGCTCGTGCGCCCGCCGGCCCTCACGGACGCCGCGGCCACCGGTGCGTACCAGGTCGGGACCGACCTGCCCATCCGGCTGTGGAGCTCGATCGGCCGGGCCGACCTCGCCGGCTTCCTTGTCGCCGAGGCCGAGAGCCCCCGGTTCGTCCGCGCTCACCCGAGGATCTACCAGTGACCGCGCAGCCGGCGCCGGAACGACGGGTGGCCGTGGTCACGGGCGCCACCGGCGGGATGGGTCGCGTGATCGCGCTGGAGCTCGCCCGGTCCGGCATGCACGTGGTCATCGTGGCCAGGGACCCGCGCCGCGCGGACTCCCTCCGCGACCAGGTCGAGCGCGAGGTGGGCGCCGGCCGGCTCGACGTGGTTCCCGGCGACCTCTCCCGCAGGGACGGGGTGATCGGTGCCGCCGGAGCGGTCCTCGCGCGCCACCCGGCGGTACACGTCCTGGTGAACAACGCCGGGGCGCACTTCGGCGAGCACCGACTCTCCCCGGACGGGGTGGAGCGGCACGTCGCCGTCGACTATCTCGCCGCCTACGGGCTGACCCTGCTGCTCCAGGAGGCGCTGGAGCGGGGCGGGGCACGCGTGGTGAACGTCGCCTCGGACACGCTGCGCGACACCCGGCAGGTGAAGCTGCCCGGCCGCCCGCCGCGCCCGGCCACCGTCACCACGGACGAGCTCGACGACCTCACCCGGCTCAACCCGGCCGACGGATTCGCGCCCTTCCAGGCCTACGCACGCGCCAAGCTGCTCACGGTCATGGCGGGATACGACCTCGCACGCACCTTCGAGGACCTCGGCATCACCGTCAACGCGGTACACCCTGGCATCGCCGCGACCAACATCGTCGACGACCTGATACCGCCCGCCCTGCGACCGTTCGGCGCGCTGATCCGCCGGTTCATGCTCACCCCCGAGGAAGGCGCCTCCGCCGCCCTGCGCCTGGCCACCGACCTGGCACTCGCCGGAGTGACCGGCCGCTACTTCGTGCGCGACGTCGACACCCGCACCCCACCGGTCTCCTACGACGTCACCGCCCAACGGCGGCTGCGCGCGACCAGCGACCGGTACTTCCTTCCCGGACGCCCGAGCTGAACCCGGAGAAGGGCTCCGGCCGGAAGCGGTGACCGCTACTCCCCGTCTGGTGTGCCACTCACCCAACCTCCGGGATGGCCGCCCCCTCGACGGGTGGGCGAAGCTGGCAGGAGGCCGATCGCGGTCTCGGCGACGCCACCTAGCCGGTCGGCGTCCATCCCGGCTTTGCCGAGTGCCTCGAGACCTCGAAGGACGGCCAGGACGAGGGTGGCGAGCTGGTCGGCGTCGGCTGCCCGGTCGAGATCACCCTGACGCTGCGCGGCGCGGATGTCGTCGGCCAGGATCGTGGCGATGCGTTCCAGGGTCCGGCGGGATCGGACGGTGACGTCGGGGTCGTGCTCGGACAGTTCCGCCGCACCCTTCGCGAGGAGGCATCCGCGGTGGATTCTGTCGGCGGCGATCTCGGCCGCTGCCGCGCGGACGTGGGCGCACAGTCGAGCGTAGGCACCGTCGTCCGGTCCGGTCAGCTCGTCCGCCACGGCGCCAGCGATGCGTGCGCTGTAGGTATCGAAGATCCGCAGGAACAGTTGGTGCTTGCCGCCGAAGGCGCCGTACAGGCTGCCCTTGCCCAGGCCGGTCGCCGCCGCGATGGCGTCCATGCTCGTCCCGGCGTAGCCCTTGGTCCAGAACTGCTCGCTCGCAGCGTCGAGCACCGCTTCCTCGTCAAACTCTCTCGGTCTGGCCACTGCCCCAGGATATCCGTAGTTGACGGTTCGGTCCATAACTCGCTACGGTTATGGACGATACAGTCCATAATGGAGGAACTGAAGTGAAGAGCAACGCAGAGATCGTTCGCGAGGCATACCGGCTGGCGGAAGGGAACATCCTCGACGGACAGGGGTTCCGCACCTTGTTCACCGAGGACGGAACGTTCAACGACCTGCCGAACTCGCTGACCTTCCGCGGCGACCAGATTCCTCAGGCACTGGCAGGCCTCGCGAGCGCATTCCCTGACATCCACCGTGAGCTTCTGGAGGTGCACGCGATCGGCGATGTCGTCGCCGTGGAACTCCGAATCCAGGGAACCCATCTCGGCGGGTTCCCGACTCCGATCGGCGAGATCCCCCCAACCGGTAACCGCATCGACGTACCGACGGCAGACCTCTGGTATCTCCGTGAGGGAAAGATCGAAACCTTCAACTGCTACAACGCGGCGAACGTGTGGCTTGCCCAGCTCGGGGCCGACCCCGACTTCGAGTCAGCAATCGAGGCCGCGAAGACAGCCGCCACAGGTGGGTAACCGTGCGCGACTCCTGGACCGATCACCAGGCCGGTGCGCACCGCCTGATCGCCCCGCTCTCGTTCCGGGAGGGCGTTGAGAGCGCTACGCCTTACACGAGACGCGATGGCCGGTCAGTCACCGCCGACGCAGGCCGTCCAGCACGATGTGCAGGGGCCGGTGCGCCCGCCGGTCCCATTCGCCCTCGTCCAGCCGCGAGAGGTAGCCGATCAGGAGGATGACGTCGCCGGCGTCGGCGTCGTCGCGGATCTGCCCGGCGGCCTTGCCCGCGTCGAGCAGCACAGTGATCGCGTCGCCGATCGGGCCGAGACTGTGGTTCGTGAGCTCCCGCCAGACCGACGCCTCGACCGCCGCGAGCACCCCGCGCTTCACGCGCGCGTACTCGGCGACGCGATCGAACCATCGGGCGAGGGCGTCGACGGGCTCGGCCGACTCCAGGAGTCGCGGGGCGAGAGCGACCAGCTCGTCGACCTCCTGCCGGTAGACCTCGACCAGCAGCGCCTCCCGCGTCGGGAAGTGCCGGTAGAGCGTGCCCTGCCCGACACCGGCCTCCTTGGCGATCGCGTTCAGCCGGAGCTCGGTGGTGTCCGACGCCGCGATCTCCCGGCGGGCCACCTCGACGATCCGGGCACGGTTCTCCACCGCGTCCTTACGGGCGGTCTTGACCATGAGCTCCCAGCCTCTCGACAAACGGACACGTGTCCGTTAACGTCCTTGGAAACGGACACGTGTCCACTATATCGTCGAGGAGCACCACGGACATGACTGACACCATCACGGGAATCCAGGGCAAGGTCGTCGCGATCACGGGCGCGAGCAGCGGTATCGGCGAGGCCACCGCACTCCTGCTCGCCGAGCGCGGGGCGAGCGTGGTCCTGGGCGCGCGACGTACGGACCGCCTGGACGGCACCGTCCGCCGCATCCGGAAGGACGGGGGCCGCGCGACCGCCCGGGCCGTCGACGTGACGCGCCGCGAGGACCTGGACGGACTGGTCCAGCAGGCCGCCGACGAGTTCGGCCGGCTCGACGTCCTGGTCAGCAATGCGGGCATCGCGCGGCTCGGCCCGGTGGCGGACATCGACGTCGACGGCTGGCAGGCGATGATCGACGTGAACCTGAACGGCGTGCTGAACGGGCTGGCCGCGGCGCTGCCGGTGTTCCGCCGACAGGGCGAGGGACACCTCGTGACGACCGTCTCGACGTCGGGCCTGCAGATCGTGCCGACCCAGGCCGTCTACGCCGCCACGAAGAACGCGGTACGGACCTTGCTCGAGGGCCTGCGCAAGGAGTCCACGGACGGGGTGCTGCGCACCACCTCGGTCTCGCCCGGCTACGTGCGTACCGAGCTGATCGACTCCATGGACATGTCGCCGGAGATCCGCCAGGAGGTGCAGCGCAACATGGCCGCGGTCGGCATCGACCCGGCCGCGGTCGCCCGGACCATCGCGTTCGCCATCGAGCAACCGCGGGACGTCGAGATCGGCGAGATCGTCGTGCGACCCGCCCGGCAGGGCTGATGCGAACCGTCCCGTCCGGACGGTTCGCATCAGTCAGCCACGGGATCAGAGGATCGCGCGGAGGAACTCCTGGGTCCGGTCGTGCGCCGGCGACGTGAAGATCGTCTCCGGGTCGGCCTCCTCGATGATCTTTCCGCCGTCGAACATCAGCACCCGGTTGGAGACCTCCCGGGCGAACTGCATCTCGTGCGTGACGATCAGCATGGTGATGTCGGTGGTCTCGGCGATGTTCCGGAGCACTCCCAGCACGTCGGCGACGAGCTCCGGGTCCAGGGCCGACGTCACCTCGTCGAGCAGCAGGATCTCCGGCTCCATGGCGCACGCTCGCGCGATGGCCACCCGCTGCTGCTGCCCACCGGACAGCTGCGTGGTGCGGGCATCGCGCTTGTCGGCCAGGCCGACCTTCTCCAGGAGGTCCTCGGCCTTGGCGACCGCCTCGGCCCTGGACTTTCCCAGCACGTGGATCGGTGCCTCGATGATGTTCTCCAGCACCGTCATGTTGGGGAACAGGTTGAACTGCTGGAACACCATCCCGACCCGGCGCCGCACGAGACTGCGCCGCTTCTCCGGGATGGCCACCCGCTTGCCACCGCGCATCTCGTGCGTGTACGGGTCGCCGTCGATGTGGATGAGGCCCTCGTTCGCCTCCTCCAGCGTCATGAGCAGGCGCAGGATCGTCGTCTTGCCGGAGCCCGAGGGACCGATCAGGGTGACCCGGTCCCCCTGGGCGACCGTGAAGTCCAGACCGTCGAGAACGACGTTGTCGCCGAAGCGCTTGACGACCCCCTTGAACTCGATGGCGGGGACGGTGTCGTCATTCTCAGGCAAGGCGGTTCTCCAATCGGCGGACGAGCAGCGAGGTCGGGTAGCTCACCAGCAGGAAGAGCAGGCCGGCCAACGTCATCGCCTCCATGTAGCGGAAGGTCCCGCCGCCGTACTGCTGCGCGGCCGTGTACATCTCGACCACGAAGATGGCGAACAGGAACGGCGTCTCCTTGAACATGGAGATCGCGTAGTTACCCAGGCCCGGCAGCGTGTTGCGGATCGCCTGCGGCAGCACGACGGCGCCCCAGGTGCGCGACCGCGGGAGGTCGAGCGCGACGGCTGCCTCCCACTGTCCCTTCGGTACCGCGTCGATCCCGGCGCGGTACACCTCGGACATGTACGTCGCGTAGTGGATGCCGAGCACCACACAGCCGATAGCCAGCGACGGGAACTGCGCGAACAGCAGGTTCGCGAAGACGAGCTGCACCAGCAGCGGCGTGGAGCGGATGAACTCGACCAGGAAGCCGACGGGGAAGGTGATGACCCGTACGCCGGAACGTCGGACGATGGCGACGACCAGCCCCAGGATCGAGGCGATGATCATGCCGACCACGGTCGCGAGAACGGTGATCTGCAGGCCTTCGAGCAGTTTGGGAAGCACCGCCACGGCGTGCCCCCAGTTCCAGACCTCGGTCTCACTCATCTCGGCCACCTCCCTTCGGCGTCGGCGGCAGCTGGCTGGTCACCATCGGAGCCGGGGTTCCGGCGCCGACGTCGGCCCTGGTCTGTGCGGGCGCGAGACGCAAGACCTCGCGCAGCGACGGCCCCGCGCCCAGCCGGTTCTTCGCCCGCACCTCGAGGGCGTTCATGCCGAGCGTGAGCAGGTAGGCGACCGCGAAGTAGCAGAGCAGACCGATCGTGAACGAGAAGATCGTGTCCGACGTGCGCTGGCGCAGCTCGCCGGTGAAGAAGTTGAGGTCCTGCAGGGAGATGTACGCCGCCAGGGCGGATCCCTTGACCAGCTGGATCAGCAGGTTGGTGAACATCGGGATCATCAGCGGCCACGCCTGGGGCATGATCACCCGGCGCATGCGGTGCACAGGGCCCAGGTCGAGTGCGACGGCCGCCTCCCACTGCCCCTTGGCGACGGAGTTGATCGAGCCGCGCACCACCTCGGAGGCGTAGGCCCCGTAGTTGAGCCCGAGCGCGATGATGCCGCAGGCCAGCGGGTCCAGCTCGATGTAGAACGGGGGAAGCGGCAGAACGTAGTACATCCAGAAGATCTGCACCACGAGGGACGTGCCGCGGAAGAACTCCACGACCACCCGGGACGGCACGCGTGCCCACCTGGTGCGGGCGCGCGAGCCGAATCCCAGCGTGAAGGCGATGAACAGCGCGAGCACTGCTCCACCCAGCGTCAGCTGGAGCGTGACGAGCACGCCGTTGCCGAGCTGGGGGAGCAGTTCCGCGAGCTGTTGGAAGTTGTCTGACACGTGCTCGGTCAGCCGTCCAGGCCGAGCTCCGGAGCCAGCTCCGTGGCCAGCGACTCGAGGTCACCCTCGCAGAGCTTCTCGGTGGTCAGGCCCTCCACGGGACGCTCGGCCGCGGTGAAGCCGAACGGCCCCACGATCTCGAGCCAGCGCTCCTCGTCCGAGACGATCTCCGCGAGCTTCTCGTTGTAGGCGTCACGTAGCTCCTCCTCGCCCTGGGGGAAGGTCTGGGCACCCGCACCGATCTGCGGAACACCGTCGATGACGGCCACGAACGAGTCCGTCACCTCGACGGCAGCATCGGTCTTCTCCGCCAGGGTGTTCAGCGAGATGGCCGTGAGGGCGAACGCGTCGGCACGACCGGAGGTGACGGCGTCCAGGCCGTCCTGCGCGGCGCCGACCTCGATCTTCTCGATCCCGAGATCGTCGGCGTAGCCGGACTCGATGGCGCCGCTGAGCACCGCCAGCTTGACCCCGGCCTCCTCGGCGGACTGCATGTCCGTCAGATCGTCCGGGTTGCCCTCCGGCACCATGAACGCGGTGGTGTACATGATCTCGGGCTCGGAGAACAGGGCCTGCTCGCACCGCTCGGGCAGGATGGACATGCCCGCGCTGACGGCGTCGTACCGGCCGGCGGTCAGGCCGGGGATGAGCGAGTTCCACTCGGTCTGGACGCCCTCGACGTTCTCGACGCCGAGCGCGCCGAAGATCTCCCGGTCCAGGGCGATGGTGGCGCCGGTGAGGTCGCCGCCGTCCTCGTAGCTGTAGGGCTCCTCGCCGTTGAACGCGACGGTCACGGAGCCGTCCTGCTGCAGCCGCTCGAGCGTGGAGGCTCCGTCTTCACCGCCGGCCCCTGGAGCTGTGGACGTGCACGCGGCCAACGCCACCAGGGTGAGTACGGACCCTGCGGCGAGCGCGGTTCGACGAAGCGGGCGAACGCTTGATCTAGACATGGTTCCCTTCACGCCACCCGGCGCGTACGGCAAAGCCTGGGTGGGCTGGTGTTCACGGACGCATGGCACCGTAGCGCGATACCGACGATCAGACAATCCAGCGATCGACATTAGGATTGTCTACAATCTCTAAGTTCACCCGTCCGACGCCGCCCCGGACACCGCCGTCGCCGCCAAGCCGCCCGCGCACCGGGGATGATGTCGTCATCGACGTGCGCTCACGGAAGGAGCACCGATGTCCCACCCGTCACGGGCCACCCTGACGACCGCCCCGTCCTTCTCCCGGGTGACGCGTCCTTCGACCGTCGACCTGATCCAGACGGAGCTGCGCAACGCGGTCTACGCGGGCGTGCTCACCGTCGGCTCGCCGATCCGGGAGGTCGAGGTGGCGAACCAGCTCGGCGTGAGCCGCGGGCCGCTGCGCGAGGCCGCCCAGCGGCTGGTCCAGGAGGGTCTGCTCGTCGCGACGCCGGGACGCGGCATGCGGGTGGCGACCATCGGCAGGGACCGGCTCCCCGCCCTCTACGAGGCACGCAAGTCGGTCGAGACGACGGCGGCGCGGCTGCTCGTGCGGTCCGGCGCCGACTCGGCGATCGCCGGCGTCCGCCACGCCCACGACGAGCTGGTCGCCGCCGACCGCACCGGGGACGCCCGGCAGGTGGGCGGCGCCGACCTCAACCTGCACTGGACGCTCGTCGCCGCGGCCGGCAACCCGTGGCTGACCCGGTGGATGACGACGCTCATCGTCGAGGTGCGGATGGCGACCTTCTCGGTGAGCGACGAGTACGCGGTGCGCAAGGACACCGCCGGCGCGCACGCCGTCATCGTCGAACGGCTCGAGGCACGGGACGAGGAGGGCCTGGTCACCTGCCTCACCACGATGCTGGACGGCGCCGTGGCACGGCTGCTAGGCCGGGACGAGGAACCCGTCGAGACACTCGAGGAACAGGCTGGCGCGCCCGAGATCACGCTGGGGCCGATCGACGCTCCCGACGGGCTCTAGGACCACAAACGGTAAAGGCCGGGGCTCGGCTCACTCGATGCCACCCCTCCTGGGCAACAAGATTTGTTACCCATCCGTAACGTCGGCGCCCGAGGCTCGCTCCGGGGGAAGCGACAGGTCCCCGGAATCTCGCGGCTGCGAGGCGGTTCCGCCTTCATCGGCCGCACCCTCCCGCGCGCCACCGCAACAAGCCAGTCACGGCATCTTCATGGGGTCGCAATGTGCAATCGCCACGCAAGTTCGTTACGGTCGATTTGTCATGCAGAACCTCGAAGAGGAACTCAAACACATCCATCCGACCGAAACCACGGTGGCGTTGAGGGAGCCCACGGTCACCGACGGAGCAGCGATGTGGCGTCTCGCACGCGACTCCAAGACGCTGGACCTCAACTCGTCCTACGCGTATCTCCTCTGGGCACGTGACTTCGCCCGGACCTCGGTGGTCGTGACCGTGGACGGCGAGCCCGCCGGGTTCGTCACCGGGTACGTCCGGCCCGACGAGCCGACCACGCTGATGGTCTGGCAGGTGGCCGTCGACCACGCCTACCGCGGGCAGCGGCTGGCCTCCCGGATGCTCACGCACCTCGCGGAGCAGCATCCCGGGTGCACGCACGTGGAGACCACCATCACCTCGGACAACACGGCGTCGATCGCCCTGTTCATGTCCTTCGCGTCGGCTCAGGGTGCGCCCGTCGACGTGCGGGCCATCTTTCCCAGTGAGGTGTTCCCGGACGGCCACGACGCGGAGCTCGTCTTCCGCATCGGGCCACTTTCCTGACCTGTCCGGGTCGATCCCCCTCAGCACCACATACCCATCGAACAACCAAAGCCGCGTCCAGTCGACAAGATCGGACCGCGGAAGGAGCCATGCGCCCAGACACCGCCATGCCCACTGACCCATCTACGACGCACACCCGGACGAACGTCTTCGAGGAGCTCGAGTCACAGGTACGCAGCTACTGCCGCAGCTGGCCCGAGACGTTCACGACTGCCGCGGGAAGCACCCTGCAGGCCGAGAACGGGCGTAGCTATCTCGACTTCTTCGCCGGAGCGGGTGCCCTGAACTACGGGCACAACCATCCGGTGCTGCTCGAGGCGCTGGTCGACTACCTGCGCAGCGGCGGGATAGTGCACTCGCTGGACATGCACACCGCGGCGAAACGGGATTTCCTGACGACGTTCCGGGACCGGATCCTGGTGCCTCGTGACCTCGACTACAAGGTGATGTTCCCCGGGCCCACCGGGACCAACTCGGTCGAGAGCGCGCTCAAGCTCGCGCGGAAGGTGACCGGCCGCCAGCACATCCTGTCGTTCACCAACGCCTTCCACGGCATGACGCTCGGCGCACTGTCGGTGACCGGGAACTCGATGAAACGCAACGGCGCGGGCCTGCCGCTCACCAACAGCTCGAAGATCCCGTACGACGACTACTTCTCCGGTGCCACGGAGGACTTCCTGTGGCTCGAACGGGTGCTGAGCGACAGCGGCTCCGGCGTCGACAAGCCCGCGGCGATCATCGTGGAGTCGGTGCAGGGTGAGGGCGGCCTCAGCGCCGCGCGCCCCGAGTGGCTGCGGGCGCTGTCCGAGCTGTGCCGCGCGCACGAGATCCTGCTGATCCTGGACGACGTTCAGGCCGGCTGCGGGCGCACGGGTGAGTTCTTCAGCTTCGAGCAGTCCGGCATCGTCCCCGACATCGTCTGCCTGTCCAAGTCGATCTCCGGCTTCGGCCTGTCCATGGCGCTCACGCTCATCCGGCCGGAGCTGGACCAGTGGGAGCCGGGCGAGCACAACGGCACGTTCCGTGGCCAGAACACATCGTTCGTCACGGGCACCGCCGCGCTGAACGAGTTCTGGTCGGACGACGCCTTCGCCGAGGGTGTCCGGGAGCGCGCAGCCGAGCTGCACGACGGCCTGGCCCAGATCGCGAGCGGCTACGCGGGCGCCGTCGTCAAGGGCCGCGGGTTCCTGTCCGGGATCAAGTTCCAGGACGCCTCCGCGGCCTCGAAGATCGCCGCGGCGTCCTACGAGCGCGGACTTCTCGTCGAGACGTCCGGGCCCGAGGACGAGGTGCTCAAGACCATGCCCGCCCTGACCATCAGCTCCGACGAGCTGCGCTCCGGCGTGGACATCATCGCCGCCGCAGCCGCCGAGGTGCTCGGCGCACCGGTCATGCAGGAGGCCACGCCGGACGCCGGCATACAGGGCGGGAACCACCACCGAGAGACGGACCGCCGAGGAGAGGAAGACAAGTGATCGTCACACGGATCGCCGACCTGGACGGCACCGACCGCGACGTGCGGTCGGAGACCTGGCGTAGCCGCAGGCTCGTCCTCGCCAAGGAAGGCGCGGGCTTCTCGTTCCACGAGACCACCATGTATGCCGGGACCGTGACCGAGATGTGGTACGCCAACCACGTCGAGGCCGTGTACTGCGTGGGCGGTACCGGACAGCTCGAGAACCGGGAGACCGGCGAGGTGCACGAGATCTCGGACGGCACGATGTACCTGCTGGACGGCAACGAGAAGCACACCATGCGCCCCACGACGGACATGCGGCTGATCTGTACGTTCAACCCGCCCGTCACGGGCCGGGAGGTGCACGACGCCGACGGCGTCTACCCGCTCATCACGCACGAGACCGCACAGGAGGAGGCTGCCGTATGACGACGGACACCACCAGCAAGGACCTGTACCCCACCCGTGTCGAAGGCGACGCCTCCGAGATCCCGCGCCAGGACAAGGTGGTGTGGGGCAGCGCGGCCGACGGCCCGCTGGGCCAGGACGAACTGGACGGCTTCGACCGGACCGGCTACCTCGCATTCGAGGACCTGGTCACGCCGGACGAGGTGCAGGAGTTTCGTGCGGAGCTGCAGCGGCTCTCCACCGACCCCGAGGTCCGAGCCGACGAGCGCACGATCATCGAAGGCACCTCGCAGCAGGTGCGGACCATCTTCGAGGTGCACAGGACCAGCGAGATCTTCGCGCGGATCGCACGCGACCCCAGGGTGGTGGGGCGGGCCCGGCAGATCCTCGGCTCCGACGTCTACATCCACCAGAGCCGCGTCAATCTCAAGCCCGGCTTCGGTGGCGGCGACTTCGCCTGGCACTCGGACTTCGAGACGTGGCACGCCGAGGACGGCCTGCCACGGATGCGGACGGTCAGCATCTCGATCTCGCTGACCGACAACTACTCGTTCAACGGCCCGCTGATGATCATGCCCGGCACGCACAAGACCTACGTGTCCTGCACCGGCCGGACGCCGAACGACAACTACAAGTCGTCACTGGTGATGCAGAACGCCGGCACCCCGGATGAGGACATCCTCACCCGCATGGCCAGCTCGCACGGCATCGACGTTCTCGCCGGCAAGGCCGGCAGCGCGATCATGTTCGACTGCAACTGCATGCACGGCTCCAACGGCAACATCTCGCCGTTCCCCCGATCGAACATCTTCCTGGTCTACAACAGTGTCGAGAACACCGCGGTCGAGCCGTTCGCAGCGCAGAAGGCTCGACCGGCCTTCCTCGGGAGCCGGGACTTCACACCGGTCAGCTGAGGCAGCGCCGAAAGACAAGGCCGCTGACCTGGTCGTTCACCAGGTCAGCGGCCTCCATCACCGATGGATCAGCCGGACTTGCGGCGGAACATCTTCTGCACGGGGCCGGTCGTCTCCGAGCCGTGCACCGCGCCGGTGTTCACATCGCCCGCGGAGGTCCGGCTCCGAGCCGCGTTCTTGCGGTCCAGAGCCTCCTTGAACTTCGCCTTCGCGTCCGTGCTCGGCGCTGTCGCGACCTTGGGCTCTTCAACACCCTTGGTCTCGGCCACCTCGGCATTGGGCTTCTCGTCCGTCACACCGATCACCTCCTCTTGTTCCGGGGGTCCCTCGATCGGGTCCGTCGTCGGCCCCAGCCTGCACCACGGCGCAGCCGGGTGCCAACATTTTTGGATTTCACCTGGGCGAGCGCGGCCGACGACGGCGCGCCGGGCCGGGCCGGCTCCTATGCCTGAGCGGCGGCGGCCCGCTCGGCGCGCTCCGCGCGGAGCGAGGTGATCGCGCTCTCGAAGTCCTCGAGCGAGTCGAACGCCTGGTAGACGCTCGCGAACCGGAGGTAGGCGACCTCGTCGAGCTCGCGCAGGGGGCCGAGGATGGCGAGACCCACCTCGTACGCGTCGATCTCCGCGCTGCCGTTGCTCCGCAGGGTCTCCTCGACCCGCTGGGCCAGGATCGCCAGGTCGTCGTCGCTCACCGGACGCCCCTGGCACGCCTTGCGCACACCCGCGGCGACCTTGTCGCGGCTGAACGGCTCGGTGGCGCCGGAGCGCTTGACCACGGACAGGCTCGCGGTCTCCACGGTGGTGAACCGCCGGTTGCAGTTCGGGCACTGCCGCCGCCGCCGGATCGACAGGCCGTCGTCGGCAGTCCGCGAGTCCACCACGCGCGAGTCGGCGTGGCGACAGAACGGGCAGTGCATGCTCACTCCTGCGTGGTCGACCATCGACCGGAGGCCTCCGGTCGCGCCCCGACCGTAAGCGGGCAAACCACCCCCTTGCAACATAGCCGCAACATTCGTCGGTGAATCGACGCCTTCGGTCACTCCTTGGGCAGGAGCAACAGCTCCCCGACGCGCACGCTGCCGGTCGACATCCCGTTCAGCTCCTGCAGCCTGCCGACCGCGTGCCGCACGTCCTCGCCGGGCCTCGCGACCTCCTGGGCGAAGCCCCAGAGCGTCTCGCCCGGCTGCACCGCATGCACCCGGACCTCGGTGGGCTCCCCCGGGGAGCTGGCGACCGCCGTCGCCCCCCACGTGACCATCGGTGCGACCAGCAGCATGGCGAGCAGCACGAGGACCACGCGGCCGCGCCGGGTGAGCCGCAGGCCGGCCAGGCCCAGCCGGTCGGCGAGCGTGCGCCCCTCCGCCGGGGTGTACGCACGAACCGCAGCCGGTCCGGCCGCCGGTGCGTACGCCCGGCCATACGACGGCGCATACGCCTGTTCATACGTCGGGGTGTACTGCCGCAGCGGGATCACGTCCCCCATGGCCCCTCCTCGAAGTGTGCAGAGCTTCTGTCGTTCATACAAGCGTTCGTCGAACGCCCGTACCATTGTGTAGCACGGGACACCGTCCATGTCGAGACACGCTCGAACATTCGTTTGAGCCGAGCGCGTTTGTGACCTAGAGTGGGTAGCGCACAGGAGAACATTTGTCGGAACGGGAGGGGCACGGGCATGACGGGACGGGACGGGACCAGCGACACGAGAGCCGTCGACACGGCAGCCTCCGGCGTCGCCACGCTGGACACGCCAGCCGACAAGGCGGTCGCTGACGTGCACACGATCTCGCCGACAGACCGCCTCACCGAACGGCAGCGCCTCGTGCTGGACACGATCCGGCAGTCGTTCGAGACGCGCGGCTATCCGCCGTCGATGCGCGAGATCGGCGAGGCCGTCGGGCTGGCCAGCCCGTCGAGCGTCAAGCACCAGCTCCAGATGCTCGAGAAGAAGGGCTTCCTGCGCCGCGACCCCAACCGGCCGCGCGCCATGGAGCTCGTGGAGCCGATGGCCGAGCAGGTCGACAAGCCGACGCGCGGCGAGATCCACTGGCCCGAGCCGCGCCGCAGCGGCCAGGTCCACTGGGGTGGCTCCGTGCCCGACGACGCCAGCACTCCCCCGCCGTCGTACGTGCCGCTCGTGGGCCGGATCGCGGCCGGTGGCCCCATCCTTGCCGAGCAGGTCGTCGAGGACGTGTTCCCGCTCCCCCGCCAGCTGGTGGGCGACGGCGAGCTGTTCCTCCTCAAGGTCGCCGGCGACTCGATGGTCGACGCCGCGATCTGCGACGGCGACTGGGTGGTCGTGCGGCAGCAGAACGTCGCGGAGCAGGGCGAGATCGTCGCCGCCATGATCGACGGCGAGGCCACGGTCAAGACGTTCAAGCAGACCGACGGTCACGTGCTGCTGCTGCCGCAGAACCCGGCCTACGAGCCGATTCCCGGCGATGAGGCCCAGATCCTCGGCCGCGTGGTCGCGGTGCTGCGGTCCCTGTAGCCGGTAGGGCGTCCAAGGACGACGAGAACGGGGTTGTGTTCCGATGCCGATCCGGCAGGAACACAACCCCGTTCTCGTCGTCCTTGGGGCCGTACGGCCGCTGCGTCAGAAGCCGAAGCGCTTCTGGACCGCGCGCACGCTCTCCGCCGAGGCGCGAAGGCCCGCCAGCTCGTCGTCGGACATCGGCACCCGCACGTTGGCCGTGACACCCCGCCGGTCCACGAGCGACGGCACGGACAGACACACGTCGCTGATGCCGTGGTAGTCGTCCAGCAGCGAGGACACCGGCATGATCCGGCCCTCGTCGTTGAGCACCGCCTCGATGATGCGGGTAGCAGCCAGGCCGACGGCGTAGTTGGTCGCCCCCTTGCCGGAGATGATCCGGTACGCGGAGTCGACCACCTCGCGGTGCACCTCCGTACGCACCGCGACGTCGAGCGGCTGCTTGCCGCCCAGGGGCTCCCAGTCGAGCAGCGGCACGCCGCCGATCGAGGCCGAGCTCCACAGCGCTATCTCCGAGTCGCCGTGCTCTCCGGCGATGTACGCGTGCACGTTCCCCACCGCCACGCCGCAGCGCTCGGCGAGCACCACGCGGAGCCGGGAGGAGTCCAGGACCGTGCCGCTGCCGAACATCCGCTCGCGCGGCAGGCCGGAGATCTTGAGCGCCGCGTAGGTCACGACGTCCACCGGGTTGGTCACCATGACGTACGTGGCGTCCGGCGCGACGTCGACCAGACCGGGCAGGATGTCGCGCATCAGGCCGATCGTTCCCTCGGCGAGGTCGATCCGGGTCTGCCCTGGCTTCTGCTTCGCCCCCGCGGTCACGACCACGACGTCAGCTCCCGCGCAGACGCCGACGTCGTCCGAGCCGATCACCTGCGCCTGGGGCGTGAACATGAGGCCGTGCTGGAGGTCGAGCACCTCGGCCTCGACCTTCGCCCGGTTCACGTCGTGCAGGGCGATGGTCCGCGCCGAGCCCCGCGCGAGCGCGGCGAACGCCAGCGTGGAGCCCACCGCGCCCGCGCCCACCACAGCGATCTTGGTGGTGCGGGTGCCGGAGGACCGGTCGGCCGGGATGTCCGAAAGGGCTGCCATGCTCCCCAGACTAGGTGTCGAGCCGGACTAGGTGTCGAGCCTCGCCAGCGCGGCGCGCACCAGTGCTGGGTCGGTGGTCGGCCAGAACCCCGGCATCGAACGAGTGAGGAACGATGCGTAGCGGGCCGTCGCGAGGCGCGGGTCGAGGACCGCCACCACTCCCCTGTCGTCCATGCTCCGCACGAGGCGCCCGGCCCCCTGTGCGAGCAGCAGTGCCGCGTGCTGCGCGGACACCGCCATGAACCCGTTGCCGCCTGCCTGCTCCACTGCCTTGGCGCGTGCCGCCTTGACCGGGTCGTCGGGGCGCGGGAACGGGATGCGGTCGATCAGCACGAGCTGGCACGACGGACCCGGCACGTCCACGCCCTGCCACAGGGACAGCGTGCCGAACAGGCATGCCTCCGGATCCTCGGCGAACTCGCGCACGAGCGTGGGCAGCTGGTCGTCACCCTGCGCCAGGATCGGGAGGTCGAGCCGCTCGCGCATGGCCTCGGCCGCGGCGTTCGCGGCGCGACGCGAGGAGAAGAGCCCGAGCGTGCGGCCGCCGGCGGCGGTGATCAGCTCCGCGATCTCGTCGAGCTGCGCCTCCGTCGTCGGCTCGCGGCCGGGCGCCGGGAGGTGCCGCGCGATGTACAGGATGCCCTGGCGCGGGTAGTCGAACGGGCTGCCGGCGTCGAGACCCTGCCACGGCGGGGCATCCTCGCCCTTGAGGCCGAGCGTGCCGGCCACCGCGTCGAACGTGCCGCCCAGCGCCAGCGTGGCCGACGTGAAGACGCCCGTCGCCTCGCCCAGCAGGTGCATCCGGATCAGACCAGCCACGTGCAGCGGCGCCGCGTGCAGCCGGGTCACGTTGTCGGCGAACCCGCCCCAGTTGTTGTCAGGGCGTGAGCACCACAGCACGTCGGCGGTCGTGTCCTGGAACGACATGCGTTCCGCCGTCTCGAAGAGCTGCAGCATGGCGCCCTGCGCCATCTTCAGGCCGGGTTCGGGCTGGCCCGGAGCCTGTCCCTTGCTACCGCTCGCCTCCGGCTTGAGCGTGCTCAGCACCTCGCGGGCGGCGTCGCGCACCGCGGCCACCGCCAGGCGCAGCTCGTCGGGCAGACCGTTCGGGAACCGTTCGGCGGGGGCCGTCACCAGCAGCGTCCCCAGCGCCTGGGCCGCGGCGTCCAGCGCATCGGTGTTGGTGCCCGCGTGCCGCCGTGCCAGGCGTGCCGCGCTCTCCACCGAGGCCATGGACAGGTCCACGGTCGCCGAGGACGTGACCCGGTCCGTGAGCTCGTGCGCCTCGTCCACCACCACGACGTCGTGCTCCGGCAGGATGCCGGGGCTACCGGTGGCCGCGATGCCGAGCATCGCGTGGTTGGTCACCACCACGTCGGCCTCCCGGGAGGTGGCCCGAGCCTTGTCGGGGAAGCACTCGGCGAGCATCGGGCACTTGCCGCCCAGGCACTCCATGGCGGTCACCGAGACCTGGCGCCACGCCCGGTCCGGCACGCCCGGCACGAGGTCGTCGCGGTCGCCCGACTCCGTCTCGTTCGCCCACTCGTGCAGACGGCGGACGTGGTCGGCGAGCGTGGCGCCGTCGTCCCTGCGCCGGCCGCGAGCGCCGCCGGAAGCCGCGGGCTCCTCGGTGCGCGGGTGGTCCTCGCCGCCGGGCAGGTCGAACAGGGTGGGCTCGTCGGCGGGGTACCCGCCCCCGGCCTTGTGCACGCAGAGGTAGTTGTGCCAGCCCTTGAGCAGTGCGATCTTCGGTTCGCGCGGGAGCTGCGGTGTCACGGCCTTGGCCACGAGCGGCAGGTCGCGCGTGATGACCTGGCGCTGGAGGGCGAGCGTCGCCGTCGAGATGATGACCTTGCTCTCGGCGGCGACCGCGTGCCGGACGGCGGGCACCAGGTAGCCGAGCGACTTTCCGGTGCCGGTACCCGCCTGGACGAGCAGGTGCTCGCCCTTCTCGATGGCCTCGCCGACGGCCACGGCCATGCGGTGCTGGCCGTCCCGGCGCCCGCCGCCCAGCTCACCGACGGCGAGGTCGAGAAGCTCCTCGACCTCGGGGATGTCGGTACTTGCGGGGGGCGCGTCGGAAAGGCTGGTCACGCACTCGATCCTAGGCCGGACCACCGACATGCACCCCATCTCGTCCACAGGTGCCGGCGGCCGGCCGAAGGGTTATCCCTTGACCGCGCCGCCCAGTCCGGCGCCGCTGAGGAAGAGGCGCTGGAAGGCGAGGAAGAGGGCGATCGGCAGCACCGTGGAGATCGCGAGCGCCGCGAGGAACACGTCGAGCTCGAGGTACGGGGCGATGGCGGGCAGCCGGACGGAGAGCGGCTGGTGGGCCGGGTCCGGGAGGACCAGCAGGGGCCAGAGGTAGTCCTTCCAGGCGGCGATGACGGCGAACACCGAGACGACGCCGAGGATGGGCTTCGACATCGGTAGCACGATGCTCCACAGCAGCCGGAAGGGTCCGGCGCCGTCGACCCGGGCGGCCTCGAAGATCTCGCGCGGGAGGCCGTCGAAGAAGCGTTTGACGAGCAGCACGTTGAACGCGCTGGCGCCCATGGGCAGCCAGACCGCCCAGAACGTGTTGAGCAGGCTGATGTGGACGATCGGCACGTCGAGGATGGTCAGGTACAGCGGGACGAGGAGCACGACGGACGGCACGAAGAGCGTCGCGAGCACGAGAGAGAAGATGACGTTGCCGTACCTGGGCCGTAGCACCGACAGCACGTAGCCGCCGGTGGTGGCGACGAGGATCTGGAAGAACCAGGCCCCCAGCGCCACGATCAGCGTGTTGACGAAGTAGTGGTCGATCTCGGCCCGGTTCCACGCCGTGGTGAGGTTGGCCCAGTCGATCCCGGTGGGGAACATCCCGAGCGGCTGGCGCAGGGTCTCTTGGGTGGGGGTGACGGCGGCCTTCGCGAGCCAGAGGATCGGCCCGAGCCCGAAGACGACCAGGGTGACCAGCAGTCCGCCCTGCAGGACGCCGAGAGAGGTGCGTACGCTCGGCCGGCGCCGGTCGTGCGTCGAGACGATGCCGCGTTCGATGGTGGCTGCCATGTCAGCTGCTCCAGGGTCGGGTCACGCGGAAGTACACCGCGGAGAGGACTGCCAGGACGCCCGCGAGCATGAGGCTCAGGGCGGTCGCGGCTCCGTAGTTGCCGCCGAGGCTGCTCCCGAACGCGTAGTCGTAGATCAGCATCAGGATGGTGAGGGTCGCGTTGTTGGGGCCGCCCCCGGTGAAGAGGAACGGTTCGAGGAACACCTGTGAGGTGCCGATGATCTGCAGGATCAGCGTGATGAAGAGGACGCCGCGCAGCTGCGGCAGCGTCACGTGCCAGATCTTGCGCCAGACGCCCGCGCCGTCGACCTCCGCGGCCTCGTAGAGCTCGGTCCGCACCCCGACGAGCGCGGCGAGGTAGATGATCACCGTCCCGCCCGCCGCGGCCCAGGTCGCCTCGAGGACCAGGGAGGGCATGGCGCTGCCGGCGTCCTGGAGCCAGGGGTAGGGGCCGAGCCCCACCCAGCCGGCGATGGTGTTGAAGACGCCGGTGTCGGAGGCGTCGTAGAAGAACTTCCACAGCAGCACCGCCACGACGGGCGGCACGACGACGGGCAGGTAGGCCAGCGCGGAGAAGAGGCCCCGCATCCGCCGTACCTCGCTCATCAGTACCGCGGCGGCCAGCGGCAGCGGGTACCCGAAGACGAGCGCGAGCAGCGCGAACCACAGCGTGTTCCGGACGGCCTTGCCCAGCAGGGGGTCCTGCAGCACGAACACGAAGTTGTCGAGCCCCACGTACACGGGAGCCGTGACGAGGTTCGTCTCCTGGACGCTCATGACGAGCGCGCGGCCGATGGGAAACCAAGAGAAGACGCCGAACACGAGGATCATGGGCAGGGCGATGATCAGGGTGCTCAGACCGCCCTCGCGCAGCCAGTCCTTGGGCGTGCGGCGTCGGGTGCGGCGCG
The DNA here is from genome assembly GCF_050936155.1 of Promicromonospora sp. CA-289599. NCBI lineage: Bacteria > Bacillati > Actinomycetota > Actinomycetes > Micrococcales > Promicromonosporaceae > Promicromonospora > Promicromonospora sp. CA-289599. The sequence goes on along the minus strand of NZ_JBNJNI010000001.1, from coordinate 4,768,112 downwards.
CCGCGGTGGACGACGGCGGTGGTGCCTGCGCCGCTACCGGGCGCGGGCTGGAGATGGTGGTCAACGTGGATCCTCCTCGTCGATGGTCCGGCCCGCCACCCTGCGGCGGTCGAGCCTGTCGAGGCCTCGGTGGGTCCCGACAGGCTCGACCAGCAGGGCGCGAGCCGGGCCTGCGGCGGTCAGCTGCGGTCGAGCAGGGTCTGGACCTGGGTCTGCGCGTCGGCGAGCAGGGCGTCGATGTCCGCGTTCTCGTCGGTCAGCACCGCCTGGACCACCGGGTCGAGCGTCGCGTACACGTCCTGGGTCGCGACGGCGGGCTCGGGGATGACCGGCTGGTCGAACATCTGCTCCGTCATCGGTGCGAAGTTCTCCAGCGGGACGTTGACGAGGTCCTTGATCCAGCCCTGCTGCTCCTCGTACGCCGCCCGGTCGAAGATCGGCAGGGCGGGGGCGCCGACGGGCTGGTCGGTCTCGGCGGCGACCTCGGCCTCGGCCACGGCCGCGTCCTGGTCTGTCAGCTTGGAGACGTAGTAGAAGTCGATCCACTTCACGGCGGCCGCCTGCTCGACCTCGGACGCCGCGGAGCTCACCGCGGCGAGCGTGCCGCCGCCGAGCGTGCCGGCGTCGTCGCCCTCCAGGGGCAGCACGGTGACGCCGTACTCGTCGGGGTTCATCTGGTTCTGCGTGAACAGGTTGGGGTAGTTCGCACCGCCCGAGATGTACATGCCGATCTTCCCGGCGGCGAAGTCCTGGTTGATGGTGCCCCAGTCGTACAGGAAGCTGGAGCCCATCGAGTCGTCCTCCCAGCGCATCTCCTGCAGCATCTCGAGCGCCTGGACCGTGGCGTCGTTGTCGACGGTGGCGGTCGTCTCCTCGCCCTCACCCTCGACGATGCGGCCGCCGAGCGCGTACGTCTCGGTGGTGAGGATCCAGCCGCCCGTGTTGCTCTGCGTCATGTGGGCGTAGCCCGCCTGACCGGTCTTGTCCGCGATGGCCTTGGCGGCGTCGCGCACCTCGTCCCACGTCGCCGGCGGGTTGTCCGGGTCGAGCCCGGCCTCCTCGAAGAGCGCCCGGTTGTAGTGCAGGCCCTGGTTGTAGGCGGCGATCGGGACGGCCCACATGCCACCCTCGGCATCCTGGCCCGCCGCCGCGATGGTGGGGTTGAACTGGTCCGCATAGGGCAGCTCGGCCACCAGCTCGCTGACGTCGGCGATCTGCCCGCGCTCGATGAGCGCCCGGCCGTCGGTGAACGGGATCGGGAAGACGTCGGGCAGCGTGCCGCCCGCGAGCTCGGCGGCGAACGTCGTGCCGGACCAGGTGAACTCCTTCGTCTCCACCTGGATGTCCGGGTTGGCCTCCTCGAACTGCGCGATGCGCTCGTCGAAGGCGTCGATCGCCTCCTGCTCGAGACCGGCGTCGATGGAGACCTCGATGGTCACGGGGCCCGTGGGCTCCGCGGCCGGCTCGTCGGACGAGCCGCAGGCCGTGAGGGTTCCCGCGACGGACAGAACACCCACCAGGGCGAACGCCGCGCGCTTCTGTGCTGACTTCATTGTCACTCCTTGGTCGTGTGCCGCTGGGGCGGCCTCTCTGGGGGAAAGCCGATCTGGGGAAGCCGAGTAGGGATGAGGGGGATCAGGACGGCAGGTCGAGCCAGACGGCGGTGTCCGGTCCGATCTCGCCGTCGGCGGGGCCGCTCGCCAGGAGCACCGTGGCCCCGGCGGGCAGGGGGACGGGAGCCGTCCCGAGATTGACGACGCACGCGAAGCGGGCGCCGCGGGTGAAGGCGACGACGTCGTCGCCCTGGCTGTCGACATCGAGGTCGAGGTCGCGGCCGAGCCACGTGAGCTCTTCGGCGTGCAGCGCCGGGAGGTCGCGCCGCAGGTGCAGCGCGCGGCGGTAGAGGCTCAGCATCGAGTCGGGGTCGCCGGCCTGCGCCTCCACGGAACGGTCGCTCCAGCCGGCGGGCTGGGGCAGCCAGGGCGCCGCGCCGCCGTCGGGCCCGAACCCGAGGCTCGAGCCGGCCCGGGTCCACGGGATGGGGACACGGCAGCCGTCCCGGCCGGGGTCGACGCCGTCGGACCGGAAGTGCATGGGGTCCTGGATGAGCTCCTTCGGGACCTCTGCCTCGGGCAGGCCGAGCTCGTCGCCCTGGTAGACGTACAGGGCGCCGGGCAGTGCCGCGACCAGCAGCGCGGCGGCTCGCGCCCGGCGCGTACCGAGGTCCAGGTCGGACGGCGTGCCGAACCGCTTGGCCGCGAAGTCGAAGGACGAGTCCTCCCGGCCGTACCGGGTGACGGGTCGCGTGACGTCGTGGTTCGAAAGCACCCAGGTGGCCGGTGCCCCGACCGGGGCGTGCGCCTCCAGCGTCATCCGGATCGACTCACGCAGCTCCTTCGCGTCCCAGGGGCGGGCCATGAAGTCGAAGTTGAACGCGGTGTGCATCTCGTCGGGGCGCAGGTACTGGGCGAACCGCTCGTGGTCCGCGAGCCACACCTCGCCCACGAGGACGCGCGGCTCGGCGTACGAGTCGGCGACGCGCCGCCAGCCGCGGTAGATGTCGTGGATCTCGTCGCGGTCCAGGTGAGGGTGCTCCCCCGGGCCCGGCGTCTCCGGGACCTCCGGCAGTCCGGGGTCCTTGACGATGAGCGCCGCCGAGTCGATCCGGATCCCGGCCGCACCCCGGTCGAACCAGAACCGCAGGACGTCCTCGTGCTCCTGCCGGACCTCGGGGTGGTTCCAGTTCACGTCCGGCTGCTCGGGGGTGAACAGGTGCAGATACCACTGGCCGGGCGTGCCGTCGGGGTTGGTCGTGCGGGTCCAGGTCTGGCCCTGGAAGCTCGAGACCCACCCGGTCGGGATCTGCGCCCCGTCGGCACCCCCGCCGTCGTGGAACCAGAACCGCTCGCGCTCCGGCGAACCAGGGCCCGCCGCGAGCGCCGCCCGGAACCACTCGTGCTCGGCCGAGATGTGGTTGGGGACCACGTCGACGATGGTCCGGATACCCAGCTCGCGGGCCTCGGCGATGAGCGCCTCGGCGTCGTCCAGGGTGCCGAACGCCGGGTCGATCCGGCGGTAGTCCCGCACGTCGTAGCCGCCGTCCGCCAGGGGCGAGGCGTACCAGGGCGTGTACCAGATGGCGTCCACGCCCAGGTCCCGCAGGTACCCCAGCCGCGAGCGGACGCCGGCGAGGTCACCGGTCCCGTCGCCGTTCCCGTCCGCGAAGCTGCGGGGATAGATCTGGTAGATCACCGCGCTGCGCCACCACTCGGGCCCGGCGGGTTGCGGGTCTGCTGCAGGCTCGGACGTCGTCGTCATGCAGTGAACCGTAAGTCACATGACAACGAGTGCGCAAGAACTCGACAGGTCCCTTATCGATTTGTGACAACCTTCGCGGCAGCGGTCGACGCGCGGACCACGAGCTCCGGCTCGAAGAGCAGCTCGTCGCGCGGCACGTCGCTGCCGTCGATGAGCGCGGCGAGCAGGTCGACGGCGGCCCGTCCCATCGGCTCGATCGGCTGGCGGACGGTGGTCAGCGCCGGGTCGGTCGAGTTCATCAGCGCCGAGTCGTCGAACCCGACGACCGAGACGTCCGCCGGGCACGACAGCCCGACGCGGCGTACCGCCCGGATCGCACCGAGGGCGAGCGGGTCGCTGGCGCAGACGATCGCGGTGGCGCCGCGCTCGATGAGCCGGTTGGCCGCTGCCTGACCGCTCTCCAGCGAGTACTGCGAGTGCACCACCAGACCGTCGTCCAGGTCCAGGTCGTTCCGCTTCGCGAACCGGCGGGCGGCGGCGAGCTTGCGCTCCGACGGGACGTGGTCGGCCGGGCCCAGCAGCAGGCCGATCCGCTGGTGCCCGAGCGACGCGACGTGGCCCATCGCCTGCTCGATCGCCACGAGGTCGTCGGTCGCGACCCGCGGGAAGCCGAGGTCCTCGATCGACGCGTTCATGAGCACGACGGGCAGCCCGAGGTCCTCCAGCCGCCGGTAGTGGGAGTGGTCCGCCTCGCGCTCGGCGTAGAAGCCGCCCGCGAAGATCACGCCGGAGACCTGCTGCTGGAGCAGCAGATCGATGTACTCGGCCTCGGTGACGCCGCCGGCCGTGCGGGTGCAGAGCACCGGCGTGTACCCCTGCTGGGCCAGTGCGCCGCCGATCACCTCCGCGAACGCGGGAAAGATCGGGTTCACGAGCTCGGGGAGGACCAGGCCGACGAGCTTGCCGCGGCTGCCCCGCAGCTTGGTGGGCCGCTCGTAGCCCAGCACGTCCAGCGCCGTCAGCACGGCGTCCCGGGTGCCCTGGGACACTCCTGGCTTTCCGTTGAGCACACGACTGACCGTCGCCTCGCTCACGCCGACCTTCTTCGCCACATCCGCTAACCGTCTCGACATGACGTCGATCCTAGTCACGGATAACGCAAACCGCTTGCAGGGATTGCATGGTCCTGCAAGCGGCTTGCGTATCCCGGCGTCGGACGCCGGCGGCGGATCAGGAGGCTACGGCGACCTGCCGCAGCTCGATGGCGAGCTGCTCGTCCACCCGTCCACGCAGGTGGGTCCCCGCGGCGACGTGCTCGGTCAGATCGATGTCGCCGTGCTCGTGCACGCGGTGCACCAGGTCGCCCCGCTCGTACGGGACCACCAGGTCGATGGCGACGCCCGGGCGCGGCAGCTCGGCCGCGACGCGGGCGCGCAGCTCGGCGATGCCCTCGCCGGAGTGCGCGGAGACGACGGCGGTGTGCCGCTCGCGCCGCTGGATCCGGCCGACGACCGTCGGGTCGGCGATGTCGGCCTTGTTCAGCACGACGATCTCGTGCACCTTGTCGAAAGCCGGGATCTCCGAGAGCACCTCGCGCACAGCCGCGATCTGCCCCTCGGGGTCCGGGTGGGACGCGTCGACCACGTGCAGCAGGATGTCGGCATCGCCGACCTCCTCCAGCGTGGACCGGAACGCCTCGACGAGCTGGGTCGGCAGCCGCCGCACGAACCCGACGGTGTCGGTCAGCGTGTAGACGCGGCCGTCCTCGGTCTTGGTGCGGCGCACGGTCGGGTCCAGGGTCGCGAACAGCGCGTTCTCGACGAGCACGCCCGCACCGGTCAGCGCGTTCAGCAGCGAGGACTTGCCGGCGTTCGTGTAGCCGGCGATCGCGACCGCGGGGATCGCGTTGCGCTTACGGCTCAGCCGCTTGGTCTCGCGGGCCGGCTTCATCGCGACGATCTCACGCCGCAGCTTGGACATCCGGTCACGGATGCGCCGCCGGTCCAGCTCGATCTTGGTCTCACCGGGACCACGCGAGCCCATGCCTGCGCCCGCGCCACCCACCTGGCCACCGGCCTGGCGGGACATCGAGTCACCCCAGCCGCGCAGACGCGGCAGCAGGTACTCGAGCTGGGCGAGCTCGACCTGAGCCTTGCCCTCACGGGACTTCGCGTGCTGCGCGAAGATGTCCAGGATCAGGGCGGTGCGGTCGACGACCTTGACCTTCACCACGTCCTCCAGCGAACGACGCTGGGACGGGGCGAGCTCGCCGTCGACGATCACGGTGTCGGCTCCTGTCGCCATGACGACCTCTGCGAGCTCCAGAGCCTTGCCGGAACCAAGGTACGTGCCCGGGTCGGGCTTCTGCCTGCGCTGGAGCATGCCGTCCAGCACCTGGGAGCCGGCCGTCTCGGCCAGTGCGGCGAGCTCGCGGAGCGAGATCTCGGCGTCGCGGGCCGCGTGCTCGCCACCCGTGAAGAGGCCGACGAGCACTACCTTCTCCAGGCGCAGCTGCCGGTACTCGACCTCGGTGACGTCCTCGAGCTCGGTCGACAGGCCGGCCACGCGGCGCAGCGCTGTGCGCTCCTCGAGCTCCAGCTGGTCGCCGTCGGCCACGGTGTGCACCGTGTCGCCGTCGGCACGTGCGGTCCCCGCCCGAGCGAGAACCCGTGCCACGACATCGTTCGCGATCGCCTGGGCATCAGGCTGGACCTCGCGGAGTTCGGGCGTCTCCTCTGCGGGGAGCTCGGGCTCTGTCGGGGTGTGGGTCATGTACTACCTAACTCTCGATTGTTCTTCCGTCTGTACAACAAGGATCCCACGGTCGAAAGTCCCGCGGCTATGTCTTTCCCGACCGGGCAACCGGGAGCCTGCCGTCAGAAGTCCAGCCGCATCACCCGGCGCCGCTTCGTCGGCCGGCTAACCTCCGTCAGGCCCGCTGCCGTGAACGGTCCCGGCGTACCGACGTTGACCTCGCCCCACGAGATCTGCTGCCCCGGGTCGGGCACTATCGGGTAGCCCTCGACGGCCTCGGCGCCCCGCTCCCGCGCATGCTCGACGGCGGACGCCGCCAGCTCGTACATCAGGCCCTGCTTGCGCATCCCGGTGCGGACGGCGAAGCAGGTGATCGCCCAGACACCGTCGTCGTCCTTGTCCTCGTGCCGGCCCGCCCACGGGACCTGGCTGCCGCGGTACCGGACGAACTCGGTGCGGGGCGCGACAGCCACCCAGCCGGCGGGCTCGCCGTCGACGTACGCGACCAGGGCGCCCGACGTCGGCGCGTCCGGGCCCGCGTCGAGCTGCTCGCGCAGGTGGTGGCCGCGTTCCTCGACGGACAGGTACCACCAGGCCCGGTCGCCGAGCCGGATGCGCTGGCACTGGCAGTGGTGGGCGCCGCCCCGCAGACCGAACACGGTCTGCACGTCGTCCCACCGGTCCGGGGTGGCCGGCACGATCTCCATGCGGGAAGGCTGGCACCGACCACCGTGGGCGGCAAGCGCCTAGGATTGCGCGGTGTCCACCGACCACTACTTCACCGCGCAGCCCGCCTCGGACGACGAGCGTCGTACCCGGACCATCCACCTCGCCGGTCGTGAGCTGGAGGTCGAGGTGGCGCCGGGGGTCTTCTCGCCCGGTGGGGTCGACAAGGGCACGGCGGTGCTGCTCGACGCGGTTCCGGCGCCTCCGCCGTCGGGCAACCTGCTCGACCTGGGGTGCGGCTGGGGGCCCATCACGATCTCCCTCGCACTGGAGGCGCCGCACGCCACGGTCTGGGCCGTCGATGTCAACGAGCGGGCCCTCGACCTGGTGCGACGCAACGCGGAGCGGCTCGGCCTGACGAACGTCCGCGCGGCGCTGCCCGACGACGTGCCGGAGGACATCACGTTCGACACGTGCTGGTCCAACCCGCCGATCCGCGTGGGCAAGCAGGCGTTGCACGACCTGCTGACGCGGTGGCTGCCCCGGCTCGCGGACGGCGCCGAGGCGTGGCTGGTGGTGCAGAAGAACCTGGGGTCCGACTCGCTCGCGCGCTGGATCACCGACACGCTCGACCTGCAGGTCGAGCGGGAGGCGTCGTCCAAGGGGTTCCGCGTCCTGCGGGTCGCGGCCTAACCTGTCAGCCCCTCCCGCAGTTGTCAGACCCGTGAATCACCCGAGTGACCTGTACGTCTGACACGTGCGCCGGGGTCTGACAGGTGGAGCAAGCTATCGAGCGATGTGCCCCGAGTAGACCAGCTCGGCGGGGCCCGCGAGCTCGACGTTGCCGCTCGGCAGGACGCGCACCCGCACCTCGCCGCCCGGCACCTCGACGATCCACGTGTCAGGGGCGCCGGCGCCGGACGACCCCGCCTGCCAGGTGCGCACCGCGAGCGCCGCGGCGCACGCGCCGGTGCCGCACGACGGCGTCTCGCCGACCCCGCGCTCGTGCACCCGCATGCGGAGGCGTCCGACGACGCCGTCGGGCCCCTCCTCCTCGCCGAGCGGTACCACCAGCTCGACGTTGGTGCCGTGCGGGGGCAGGGGTGCGACCTCAGGGGCGTGGAGGAGCTCGAGCGAGTCGAGCTCGTCGAGGCTCGCGAGGGCGACGACGGTGTGCGGGTTGCCGAGGTCGACGCTCAGGGCGGGGCGGGGTGCGGTCCAGCCGTGGACCGCGACCGCCGCGTCGTACCCCTCGGCCGCGGCGGACTCGCCGCCGGGCAGGAACCAGGGGCCCATGTCGACGGCGTACCAGCCGCCGGGCTCCTTGGTGACGCGCTTGACGCCCCCGCGGGTGCCGAGGCTGAGCGGCCCGGTGGACAGGTCGGCGAGCCCCTCCTGCTCGGCGAACGCCGCGAAGACGCGCACGCCGTTACCGCACATCTCCGCGACGGAGCCGTCCGCGTTGCGGTAGTCCATGAACCACTCGGCGGTGGGATCCTGCGCCAGGACCTCCTGGGCCGCCTCCTCACCGGCGCGGGCCAGCGCGGCGGTCGGGGCGAGCCGGATCACGCCGTCGCCGCCGATGCCGGAACGGCGGTCGGCCAGCCTGCGCACGTCGGCGGGCCCGAGGTCCAGCGTGCCCTCGGGGTCCGCGATCAGCACGAAGTCGTTCCGCGTGCCGTGCCCCTTGGTGAAGGCGAGGGTGCCGGGCGTCGGGGCGGAGGGCACAGGGCTGGTCGCGGGCTGCGTCATGAGCCCAGGCTACGGCGCACGGGTTCGGATCCGGCAACCGGCAGGGTCCCGTCGTCGGCGTCTGCGACGATCGCGAGCGCCTCGTCGAGCAGGTGGGGCGAGGCGGCGTCGAGCCAGTGGACGCGCGGGTCGCGGCCGAACCAGCCCATCTGCTTGCGGGCGAGCCGGCGGGTGTTCGCGGTGATCGCCTCCCTGGCCTCCGCCTCGGTGAGCTCGCCGCGCCACCAGGCGAGCACCTCGGCGTACCCGACGGCGCGCGCGGCGGTCACGCCCAGACCGGTTCCGGTGCCACCCTGCTCGGGGCTCGCCAGGGCGCGCACCTCGTCCACGAGACCCGTGTCCCACATGCGGTCCACACGCGACGCGACCCGTGCGTCCAGCACCTCCCGGGAGCAGTCGAGCCCGATCTGCACGGCGGGCCGTACGTACTCCTGACGGGGCAGGTTGGCCGTGTACGGGCGGCCGGTGATCTCGATGACCTCCAGCGCGCGCACTATGCGGCGGGTGTTGTGCGGGTCGATGTTCTCTGCCGCCCGTGGGTCGAGGCCCGCGAGCTCGGCGTGCAGGGCGCGGCGGCCCTCGGCCTCGGCGCGTGCCTCGAGCCGCGCCCGGACCTCGGGGTCGGTGCCCGGGAAGTCCATCGCGTCGAGCAGTGCCCGTACGTACAGCCCGGATCCGCCGACGACGACGGCGCGCGCACCTCGCCCGGCGATCGCGTCCAGGTCGGCGCGTCCCGACTCCTGGTAGCGGGCCACGGAGGAGTCCTCGGCGGGGTCCAGGACGTCGAGCTGGTGGTGCGCGACGCCGCGCCGCTCGCTCGGCGGCACCTTGGCGGTCCCGACGTCCATGCCGCGGTAGAGCTGGTAGGCGTCGGCGTTGACGATCTCGGCGGCGCCCAGCGCCTGGGCCAGGTCGAGCGCGAGGTCCGACTTTCCGGTGGCGGTGGGACCCACGACGGCGACGACTATCACGCGGCAACCTTACGGGCCGACGCAGACACCGTCCCTCGGACCAGCCCTCGGACCAGCCCTCAGGCCAGCGTGGTCACGCGATAGGCAGACGGCAGGTGGCCGTGCGACTGCCCGAACACCTGGACCTCGGCGTGCCAGGCATCGGCTCCGGCCGCACGCAGCGCCCCCCGGATGCCGTCGGCGAGTGCCCCGGGACCGTCGTCCAGCCCGCCGGGCACTCCCCCGCCAGCTACGACCAGACCGGTCGCGCCGCGCAGCAGGTCGGCGATGCCGCCGTCGAGCGACGAGCCGTCGTCCGGCACCTCCAGCGTCTCGACGTCGGTGGTCCGGTCGCCCAGCACGTCCGCGAGCGCCAGCAGCGCGACGGACGCGCCGGTGCCCGCGGGGGCGCCGTCCGCCCAGGGCCCGGCAGCCGAGGCCCCGGGCAACCAGCGGTCACCGATCCCGGCTCCCGCGAGCGACGGGCGCATGCGTCCGTGCCGGAACACAGGTCCGTGGGCAAGGACCAATGGCAGCCGGCCGCCTGTGACGAGCTTCGCGAGGGCGGCCCGGACCGCGCCCCGTACCGCCATGAGGGGGTCCGCCCTCAGACCGGGGGCGAGCCCCGGGACGAGCAACGGGGTCGCAGGCAGGATCACGGCTCGCACGATCCACGAAACTACACGGCTCGGGCCGATCCGGGCCCGCACAAGAACATCGCGCAGGAGCAGCTGGACGATTCCACCCCATTTCCTACGTGTCCGACGCAGCGAGCGGAGGGGTCGGGCGGGTACTGTGGGCTGGTGAGGTTCTTCGGGTCACGACGCCGTAACACGGCGGGCGAAGGCGATCGTGCGGCTACCGGCCGGCAACAGCCCGAGCCCAGGGAACTCGACGACGACGAGCTCCGCGCCCAGGTCGAAGGGGTGCTGCTTCGGGAGCTGACGGGCGGTCTCGACGATCCCTCCTCGATTCCTGAGCCCTTGACGCGCGATCGCGTGGTCGAGTGGCTGGGTGAGAACGGGTTCAGCTACTTCGTGGACTCGGAGGGCGACGTCGGCGGGCTGTGGCACGGCTGGCTCTTCTACTTCCTGATGGTCGGCGAGAGCTCCGAGGTGCTCCAGGTGCGCGGGCAGTGGCACCGGGACCTGACCATCGAGCGGCTCGAGGAGATCCTCGAGCTCTGCAACGAGTGGAACGCCGAGCGCATCTGGCCCAAGACGTACGTGCGGGTCCGGGACAACGGGGCCGTGCTCGTCTACACCGAGGTCACCGTCGACCTGGAGCACGGCGTCACCGAGGACCAGCTGGACCAGCTCCTGCAGTGCGGGCTGACCACCGGCTCCATGTTCTTCGAGCATCTCGACGAGACGTTCCCCGATCCGCTGAGGTCCGCACCATGAGCCCGCCCATGGGCGGGGGCGGACGCGGCGCCGGCCGCTGGCTCGCACGGCTGCTGAACCCGCGTCCGCCGGCCGCGCGGCGGTCCTCCGGCACGCAGCTGCGGACCATCACCAACACGCAGGTCGAGAAGCCTCGGCCGCTGAGCACGCAGCGTGTGGGCGACGACCTCTCGCGACGCGGCTACCGGTTCCGCATCGACGACGACGGCGACGTCACGGGCACCTGGGACGGCAACCGGTTCTGGTTCCTGCTGCTGGGCGAGCACGACGAGATCCTGCAGGTGCGCGGCCGCTGGGCGGGCACGCTGCCCGCCGGCGCACGCCTTGCCGTGCTCCAGGCCGCGAACGACTGGAACCGCGAGCGCATCTGGCCGAAGGTCTACACGCGTGAGGAGAGCTCGGGGCTCGCCCTGTACGCCGAGGTGTCGGTGGACTTCGAGCACGGCGCGACCGAGGAGCAGCTCGCCCAGACCGTGTCGTGCGGCCTGGTCACGGCCAGCCAGTTCTTCTCGACGGTGGCCTCGCTGGCCCCGCCGTCGGAGGCTCCACCCTCGGACGAAAAGCCGTCGTCGGACGAGGGCTGACGCGCGAGCGGTGCCATGGGTAGTTCTACCCAGTACCTTTGTTCGCCCTGCCGTTCCTGGTCAGCTACCGTCTGCACCAGTTGACAGCCGGACGAGCGGTAGGGAGTACCGATGGGTGAGATGTGGGGTGCTGACCTAGCACAGCTGCGCGCCCTCGCAAGAGAGTTCGACGTGGCGGCGCAGTCGCTGGACAACACCGTCAGCGAGGTCACCTCTGTGTTGTCCTCCGTCGACTGGCTGGGACCCGGCGGTGACCAGTTCCGCGCAGAGTGGGACGGGCACCACGCGCCGTCCCTCCGCCTGGCCTCGGACAACCTCGCCGGCGCCAAGGTCACGGTCGAGCGCAATGCGGACATGCAGGAGGAGACCAGCAACGACTACGGCGGCGGCGCCGGCACGCCTCCCGGTGGTGAATCCCAGTCCCCGCCTCGCACGTTCCAAGGCGAGGAAAGCAACTGGCTCAACGATCTCATCGGGGATGCCAGCTGGGGATGGACCGTTGCGGGCGTGACCCAGTTCGGCCTCGACCTCGCGACGCGGGGGGCATACGGCGTCTGGGGCCTGGCCGACTCAGTCCCGGGCGGCCTTGGCAAGTTCGTCGGCGGCGCCGGTACCGCCCTCGCGTGGGGTTCTGTCGCGTTCGGCGCGTTCCAGATGGGTCAGGGCTTCGCTGAGGGTGACTACTGGAAGGCGGGCGACGGCGCCATCACCGCCGGATTCGGCGTGGCCGGGGTGCTCGCGGGCGCTGCGCTGCTCTCCAACCCTGTCGGCTGGACCATCCTGGGCCTCGGTGCCGCCTGGGCGATCGCCGATATCTTCATCGATGGGAACGTCACCGAGGCCATCTGGAACGGCGCCAACAAGGCCACGGACTGGGCGCTCGAAAAGGGTGGCGAGGTGCTCGACGGAGCGGCCGACCTGGCGGGCGATGCCGTCGACGCGGTGAGCGACGCGGCAGGCGACGTCCTCGATGCGGGTGGCGCCCTCATCGACGGGGCAAAGGACCTCTTCTCGTGGTGACGCGCGGCGCAATCACGAGCACCTATCCTGACCTGGAAGAATTGCGGCCGTCCGGCCCGACGAGGAGGAACCGATGACTGAGCAGGACACCACCGGGGGCCCTGGCCGCCGCGCGGACCAGACGATCGAGCTGACCGGCTTCGAGCTCCTCAGCCTGCTGTCGCTGGGTGAGGGCGCTTCAGCCCAGCGGACGCGCGAGTCGCTGCGTCTGCCGGAGGTTCCTGACGGCTCGCCGCTCGTCGGTGCGGGACTCAGCTCTCTGCTGGTGCGCAAGCTGGCATCCGTCGACGACGCCGGAGTACTGACCCCCCAGGGCAAGGTCCTCGCGCTGACCGCGGTACTGAACCGCGCCACGGAGTGGATCGAGGCGGCCGGCGTGTCCGGTGAGACGAACCACGTTGCGCTCCTGGTCAAGTCGCCCGAGGGCGCCGCCCTGATCGAGCCCAAGCCGTACGGCATCTGGCAGGCCCTTCCGCTGCCCGCCGGCGAGCGGCTCATCGACGCAGCCTCCCGGTACGTCCGTGCCACCTACAAGGACATCAAGACCCTGCCGTTCGCGGGGAGCATCAAGGTCATTGCCGAGTCCGGGGACCGCGCCGCGGCAGTCCGGATCGGCGAGGACAAGTCGTGGGCGTTCTCCAGTGGCCCGGTGGACCGCCTTTCCCCGCCGAGCCCGGTCGAGGCGGACCCCTCGTTCCGCGTCCTGGCCGAGGCCCTTGCATGAGCCGTTCGCTCTCCAGGGACCGGTGGTCGGATCAGGGCGATCCCGCTCTGGCACGTCGCCTTGCCCGGATGTGGGTCATCTTCGCCATCTTGTCGTGGGGCATCGCGGGGCTCACCTCGGTCGCCTGGTGGGTCGCCCAGGTGGGGGACTACCAGAACAACTTCCGCGGGTTCAACGCGGACGACGCCTTTCCATGGATCTTCGTCATCCTGTGCGTCGTAGCCGGCGTGTCGTGCCTGCCGATCGCACGCACGCAGCGTGCCAGGGCCCGCCACCTGGCGGAGGGCTCGTAGGGGCCCCCGAGGCGCCTTGTCCTGCGTCAGCGACGCAGCGTCGGCAGCCCCAGCGAGACCGGGCCGGACGGCGATGACGTGCCGTGCGAGTGCTCGTCCGCTCCCCCGCCGAGCCGCGCCTTCTCCCGCGCCGCCCAGGCGTCGCCAGAGCGGGTACGCCGCACCGGGAGGCCGTCGGTGAGCGGCGAGTCCGCCAGCAGGTGGTGCGGGGCGGCCTTCGTCACGGTCACGGTCACCATGTCGCCAGGGCGCGGCAGCCCCTCGGGCACGACGTCGGCGAGGCGCGGGTCGTCCAGGCTCGCGGGTGCCTGGGTGAGGTCGGTGCCGGCGAGGTAGGCGCCCGGCCCGGCCGGCGCGTCGTGCTGGGGCAGGGCGAAGTGCACCAGGCGGTTGTCCTCGGCGCGGCCCGACAGGCGGTGCCGCTCGCCGCTCTTGCGGCCGGAGTCCTCGGCGACGAGCACCTCGAGCGTGCGACCGACCTGCTTCGCGGCCTCCTCGGCGCCGACGCGCTCCTGCAGGGCGAGCAGGCGCTCGAACCGCTCCTGCACGACCTCCTTGGGCAGCTGGCCGTCCATGGTCGCGGCCGGCGTGCCGGGGCGCGGCGAGTACTGGAAGCTGAACGCCGAGCTGAACCGCGAGGCCTCGACGACGCGCAGCGTCTCGGCGAAGTCCTCCTCGGTCTCGCCCGGGAAGCCCACGATGATGTCGGTGGTGATCGAGGCGTCCGGCATCGCCGCGCGGACGCGGTCGAGGATGCCGAGGAACTTCTCCGAGCGGTAGGAGCGGCGCATCGCGCGCAGGATCCGGTCGGAGCCGGACTGCAGCGGCATGTGCAGCTGCGGCATCACGTTGGGCGTCTCGGCCATCGCGGCGATGACGTCGTCCGTGAACGCGGCAGGGTGCGGGGACGTGAACCGGACCCGCTCCAGGCCCTCGATCCGGCCGCAGGCGCGCAGCAGCTTGGCGAAGGCGCCACGGTCGCCGAACTCGACGCCGTAGCTGTTCACGTTCTGGCCCAGCAGGGTCACCTCGATGGCGCCCGCGGCGACGAGCGCCTCGACCTCGGCCAGGATCTCCCCCGGCCGGCGGTCGCGCTCCTTGCCGCGCAGGTGCGGCACTATGCAGAACGTGCACGTGTTGTTGCAGCCGACCGAGATGCTGACCCAGCCGGCGTAGACCGACTCGCGCCTGGTCGGCAGCGTGGACGGGAAGACCTGCAGCGACTCCGCGATCTCGACCTGCGCCGCCTCGTTGTGCCGGGCGCGCTCCAGCAGCACCGGCAGTGCGTCGAGGTTGTGGGTGCCGAAGACGACGTCGACCCATGGCGCCTTCGCCACGATGTCCCCGCGGTCCTTCTGGGCCAGGCATCCGCCGACGGCGATCTGCATGCCCGGGCGGGCGGCCTTGATGCTCGCGAGCTGGCCGAGGTTCCCGTACAGCTTGTTGGCGGCGTTCTCCCGCACGGCGCACGTGTTGATCACGACGACGTCGGCGGCGTTCGCGGCCTCGTCCTGGCTGGAGGCCCGGGTGTAGCCCGCTTCCTCGAGCATCCCCGCCATGTGCTCGGAGTCGTGCACGTTCATCTGGCAGCCCAGCGTGCGCACCATGTAGGTGCGCGGCGGCTGCTCCGGAGCCTCGTCGTGGACGGCTGGATCGGTCCAGCGGTCGGTCGCGGCGGCGTCGGGCAGGGCTGGGGTGAGGGCGGTCGTGGACATCCCGTCGATTTTACGACCCCTGTCGAGTCGCGCCGAACACGAAGATCTGGGTCCATAGCGGGCATCTGTTACCGAAACGTTGTGCCCCGATGACCCGTCGACTTGGTCCTTGAAACATCGGATCGTTAGGTTCAAGGGATGGACCAGAGCACCCCGACCACCGGCCAACCGGCGGCCGACGAGACCGTGGACGCTCCGACGTCGGACCGCGTCCTCGGGGCGCCCCTCGTAGAGCTGACGCACGTCAACAAGCACTTCGGAGCGCTGCACGTCTTGCAGGACATCGACCTCACCGTCCGCAAGGGCGAGGTGCTGGTCGTGATCGGCCCGTCCGGGTCCGGCAAGTCGACGCTGTGCCGGGCGATCAACCGCCTCGAGACCATCGACGACGGCACCATCTCCGTCGACGGCAAGAACCTGCCCGAGGAGGGCAAGGCCCTCGCACAGCTGCGGGCCGAGGTCGGCATGGTCTTCCAGTCGTTCAACCTGTTCGCGCACAAGACCGTGCTCGACAACGTGACCCTCGGACCGCGCAAGGTGCGCGGCCTGTCCAAGAAGGACGCCGAGGCCGAGGCCATGACCCTGCTGGAGCGGGTGGGCGTGGGCAACCAGGCACGCAAGATGCCCGCGCAGCTCTCCGGCGGGCAGCAGCAGCGGGTGGCCATCGCGCGAGCCCTGGCGATGAAGCCCAAGGTGATGCTCTTCGACGAGCCGACCTCCGCGCTCGACCCCGAGATGGTCAACGAGGTCCTCGACGCCATGGTGGCGCTCGCCCAGGAGGGCATGACGATGATCGTCGTCACGCACGAGATGGGCTTCGCCCGCAAGGCGGCGCACCGCGTGGTTTTCATGGCGGACGGCCAGATCGTCGAGGAGGCTCCCCCCGAGGAGTTCTTCACGGCGCCCAAGAGCGAGCGTGCCCGCGACTTCCTCTCCAAGATCCTTACCCACTGACGTACCCACTCAAGTTTACTGACTGATCCCAGCCAAGGGTTCCGTACCGGATCCCGTACTTACCGAAGGGGAATCATGCGCAAGCACACCATGGGGCTGCTGGCAATGGCGGCAGCGACCACTCTCACTCTCTCCGCCTGTGGCGGCGCCGAGGTCGGCGGCGAACCGGATGGCGAGGAGACCGCGGCCGGCGGCGACACCATCCGCATCGGCATCAAGTACGACCAGCCGGGCCTGGGCCTGCAGGACGGCGAGACGTTCACGGGCTTCGACACCGACGTCGCCCGCTACGTCGCGAATGAGCTCGGCTACTCCGAGGACCAGATCGAGTGGGTCGAGACCATCTCGGCCAACCGCGAGACGGCGCTGCAGAACGACGAGGTGGACATGATCTTCGCCACCTACTCGATCAACGACGAGCGCAAGGAGCTCATCGACTTCGCCGGCCCGTACTTCGTCGCCGGGCAGGACCTGCTGGTCGCGGCCGACAACACCGACATCACCGGCCCGGAGGACCTGGAGGGCAAGAACCTCTGCTCGGTCACCGGGTCGACCTCGGCGGAGAACATCAAGAACGACCACGCCGAGGGCGTGCAGCTCGTGGAGCGCCCTGGCTATGCCGACTGTGTCACGGCCCTCGCCTCCGGTGCCGTCGACGCCGTGACGACGGACGACATAATCCTCGCCGGCCTGGCCGCGACCGAGCAGAACGCGGGCAAGTTCAAGGTCGTGGGCGCGCCCTTCTCCGAGGAGCGCTACGGCGTAGGCCTGCCTGACGGCAGCACGGACACCTGCGAAGAGGTCAACGCCGCGATCACGAAGATGATCGAGGACGGCACCTGGGAGACGCTGGTGGCCGCCAACACCGAGGGCGCCGACTACACCGCGAACGCGGACCTCAACCCGCCGGAGCCGGACGCCTGCGCCTGATCTGCTGACCTCCTCTGATCACCGTGCCCGGCGCCGGACCGGCCGCCTCTGCAGGCGACCGCCGATCTGGCGTCGGGCACGTCCGGCGTCGTCGGCCGGTGCCGCGACGCCCTTGACCACCCCTCCTGAAAGGTGACCGTGGACGACTTCCTCGCCGGGTTCGCCGAGCTCTTCGACCGGTACGACGTCCCTGGCGCGTTCCTGGTCAACATCCAGCTCACGTTCTGGGCCGCAATCCTGTCCCTGCTCCTCGGCACGGTACTCGCGCTGATGCGCATCTCACCGATCGCATCGCTCCAGTGGGTCGGCACCGCCTACGTGACCGTCTTCCGGAACACGCCGCTGACGATCATCCTCACGTTCATGTACCTGGTGGTGTTCTCGCAGCTCGGGATCACGCTGTCGGACGACCTCGCGACCACGTTCTTCTGGTTCGCGGTGATCGGCCTGTCGGTCTATCACGCGGCGTTCGTCTGCGAGGCCATCCGGTCCGGAGTGAACACGGTGCCGGTGGGGCAGGCCGAGGCCGCGCGTGCCATCGGGCTCTCGTTCCTGCCGGCTGCGGGCCTGGTGATCTTCCCGCAGGCGTTCCGCGGGGCCATCGCACCGCTCGGCAACACGCTCATCGCGCTGCTGAAGAACTCGACCGTCGCCGCTGCGGCCTCGGTCGCCACCGAGACGTCGTCGCAGATGAGGACCATGATCGAGTATCGGCCCGACCTCATGGTCGCGATCTTCCTGACCTTTGCCATCGGCTACGTGATCCTGGTGATCCCGATCGGTGTGGGCACTACCTGGCTGTCCAGCCGGCTGGCGGTGAAGCGATGAGCGCGTCCGTCCTCTTCGATGCCCCGGGCCCGCGCGGCCGGGCAGTGTCCGCCGTCGGCAACGTCGTAGCCGCCCTGGCGGTCCTCGCCGGGCTGGCCTGGTTGGCCTCGGTCCTGGCAGCCAAGGGTCAGTTCGAGCCGTCGCTGTGGCAGAACGCAGTCTCCGCCGAGGCCTGGCAGTTCTACTATCTGCCCGGCCTGCAGAACACGCTGCGCTCAGCGCTGTTCGCCACCGTGGGTGCCGTCTTGTTCGGCATCGTCTTCGGCATCGGGCGCCTGTCGCACAACCGTGCGGTCCGGTGGGTCTCCGGTGTGGTCGTGGAGTTCTTCCGCGCGGTGCCCGTACTGCTGATGATGATCTTCTTCTACATGTTCTTCTCGGCACAGGCGCAGTGGATCGTCGACCGGCCGTTCGCCGCAGTAGTGGTCGCCCTCGTCCTGTACAACGGCTCTGTCATCGCGGAGCTGGTCCGGGCCGGAGTCGGGAACCTTCCGAAGGGGCAGGGCGAGGCAGGTCTGGCGATAGGTCTGACTCCCGGGCAGACGCTCCGCTCGATCCAGCTTCCGCAGGCTCTGGTCGCCATGCTCCCTGCGATGGTGTCGCAGCTCGTGGTCGTGCTCAAGGACTCGGCGCTGGGTCAGTTCATCCTGTACTCCGAGCTGCTCCGGTCCGCCCAGATCCTCTCGTCCAAGGAGCAGAACCCGC
Organism: Promicromonospora sp. CA-289599; assembly: GCF_050936155.1. Lineage (NCBI taxonomy): Bacteria > Bacillati > Actinomycetota > Actinomycetes > Micrococcales > Promicromonosporaceae > Promicromonospora > Promicromonospora sp. CA-289599. The sequence goes on along the minus strand of NZ_JBNJNI010000001.1, from coordinate 4,749,576 downwards.
TGCAGGCGCTGGTCGTCGTGGCGATCGTGTTCATCGTGATCAACTGGCTGCTCACCGTCGTGGCGCACCGGCTCGCGCGCCTGCTGTCCAGCCGGACCGCGGGAGCAACGGTCGAGGGCACCGGGATCGGCAACCCGACCGCGGCGGGCGGGTTCGTCGGTGCCGGACCGGGTCCTGGCGCGGGTGCGGGCGGCACCTGAGGCACGGGCTACGAAGCCAGTGAATCGGTAGACGGGTCGGTAGATGGTAAGAGGTCAGGTGGTCGGCAGATTCAGCTGCCGACCACCTGACCTCTTCTTCGTCTTCGTGCTTGCCACCGCACCGCCGGACCGCACCGCCACCGGACCGCTCAGTCCTCGGGCCGCTCAGTCCTCGGCGTAGCCGAGGTCGTCCGTGTCCTCGCCCTCCGCGGCGAGCGCCTCCCGGACCAGCTCGAAGGCAAGCCCGGGCGCGTAGCCCTTGCGTGCCAGCGAGCCGACGGCGCGACGGACCCGCACCTCGCGGTCCAGGCTTCGCGTGCGGGTGATCAGCTTGGTGGCCAGCTTGGCGCCGGCCGCCCGCTCGTCGTCGGAGTCGAGCTGGTCGAGGGCCTCGACGGCCGTGTCCTCGTCGATGCCGCGCCTGCGCAGCTCCGCGGCGATGCCGCGCCGTGCGAGGCCGCGCTCGGCGTGCCGGGTGCGGACGATGGTCTCCGCGTAGGTCGCGTCGTCCACCAGGCCCACCTCGTCGAACCTGTCGAGCACCTGCACGACGACGTCCTCCGGGTAGCCCTTGCGGGCCAGGGACTGCTCCAGCTCGCGCCGGGAGCGCTGGGCCGCGGTCAGGATCTTCAGGACTGTCTCGCGGGCCTTCTCGACGGCCTCGTCCCGGCTGATCTCGCCGGACTCCAGGCGCTCCGCGACGGTCTTGCGGGGTGCTCGGTCGGCGCTGTTGCGCCCTCCACGGCTGCTCGTCCAGCCACCCTCCCGAGCGGCCGGACGGCCCCGACGCTTCCCCACGCCGGGACCGTCCGCTTGATCACCGTACTGCACGTCAGAACGGCGCCTTCTCGGCGGCCGCCTCTGCCTTCTCGGCGGTCTTCGACACCGCCGGCTTGGTGGCCTTCGAACGCGCGGTGGTCGCCTTGGTCGCCTTCGCCGTGGTCGTCGTCCGTGAGGACGAGCTCGCCGCGGCGACGGTACCCGCAGCCGGTGCGGTATCGGTGGCGGAAGCCGCCGCGGTGCCCGCGCTCTCGACCGCCGGCGCGTCGACCTTCGGGCCCACGCCCAGCTTCTCCTTGACGCGCTTCTCGATGTCGTTGGCGAGGTCGGGGTTGTCCCGCAGGAACGAGCGCGCGTTCTCCTTGCCCTGGCCGAGCTGGTCCCCCTCGTAGGTGAACCATGAGCCCGACTTGCGCACGAAGCCGTGCTCCACGCCCATGTCGATCAGGCCGCCCTCACGGGAGATGCCGTGGCCGTACAGGATGTCGAACTCGGCCTGCTTGAACGGCGGCGCCATCTTGTTCTTGACGACCTTCACCCGGGTGCGGTTACCGACCGCGTCCGTACCCTCCTTGAGGGTCTCGATACGCCGGATGTCGAGGCGGATCGACGCGTAGAACTTCAGCGCCTTGCCACCGGTGGTGGTCTCGGGCGAGCCGAAGAACACGCCGATCTTCTCACGCAGCTGGTTGATGAAGATCGCGGTCGTGCCGGACTGGCTGAGGGCGCCCGTGATCTTGCGCAGGGCCTGCGACATGAGGCGGGCCTGCAGACCCACGTGGCTGTCGCCCATCTCGCCCTCGATCTCGGCCTTGGGCGTCAGCGCGGCCACGGAGTCGATGACGATGATGTCGAGCGCGCCGGAGCGGATCAGCATGTCGGTGATCTCGAGCGCCTGCTCGCCGGTGTCCGGCTGCGAGACCAGGAGGGCGTCGGTGTCGACACCGAGCTTCTTGGCGTAGTCCGGGTCCAGCGCGTGCTCGGCGTCGATGAAGGCCGCGATGCCGCCCTGGCGCTGCGCACTGGCCACCGCGTGCAGCGCGATGGTCGTCTTACCCGAGGACTCGGGACCGTACACCTCGACGACACGGCCACGGGGCAGGCCACCTATACCGAGGGCCACGTCGAGGGCGATCGAACCCGTAGGGATCACCTCGATGGGTGCGCGGATCTCGTCGCCGAGGCGCATGACCGAGCCCTTGCCAAAGCTGCGGTCGATCTGGGCGAGGGCCGCTTCGAGGGCCTTGTCGCGATCTGCTGGTGCGGGCATGTGCAACACCTTCGGTTTCGGGGCGCTCTGTGCGCCGGCGTGGATGGCTCTGTACGTCGTTGCCGACCGTACGCGGAGCCACTGACACGGACGCCTTCTCCGGCCGCCGCCTGTGGACGACGTTCCGAAATCCGTGCCTGTGGTCGAAGTCTAGCCGAACGCGTGTTCGAGGCAAGGCAGGACGCATCGGTGTGTCGCAGGACATCTCTTCCCCGTGGTGGCTCCCGCACCGAGCCACCCCAGAACCATCGATCCGCGCCTCAGCGGCGGGGCGGGGGCGCCTGCCGGTGCTTGTCCTTGCCCCACCGCTCGGCGTCGGGCACGTCCAGCGCGTCGCACAGCGCGTGCCACACGTCACGCGGTTCGTCGCCGTCCTCCAGCGCGACGGCCGGGGTCCGGCCGTCGAGCGCGGGCAGTACCTGCTCGCGCGCAAGGGCGCGCCCGTAGCCAGGGCCGAACACCTCGTCGATCAGCTGCCAGAAGTCCCGTTCGCGCACCCGTCAACCCTACGTCTCCCCCTGCCCGCTCGGTGAACTCCGGGCCGGTGTCAGTGGTCAGGGCCAGAATGGGGTCCATGGCAACGCCCGACGACCCGCTCTCCCGGTTCGGACCCGCGACCCGCGCATGGTTCACCGGTGCGTTCGCGCAGCCCACCGCCGCCCAGGCGGGCGCGTGGGACGCCGTCGCGCGCGATCAGCACGCGCTCGTGGTCGCGCCGACCGGTTCGGGCAAGACGCTCGCGGCGTTCCTCTGGTCGATCGACCGGATCATGTCCGCTCCCCCGCCCGAGGACCGGGCCCGGCGCTGCCGCGTGCTGTACGTGTCGCCGCTCAAGGCCCTCGCCGCCGACGTGCAGCGCAACCTGCGCTCCCCGCTCACCGGCATCCGGCAGGCCGCGGCACGGGACGGCGTGGTGGTCCCGGACGTCACGGTCGGCATGCGCACCGGCGACACGCCGGCCAACGAACGGCGCTCGTTCGCCACCCGCCCCCCGGACATCCTCGTCACGACACCCGAGTCGCTCTTCCTCATCCTCACCTCGGCGGCCCGCGCCGGGCTCGCCGGGGTGGAGACCGTGGTGCTCGACGAGATCCACGCCGTCGCGGGCACCAAGCGCGGCGCGCACCTGGCCCTGAGCCTGGAACGCCTCGACGCCCTCCTCGACCGGCCCGCGCAGCGCATCGGCCTGTCCGCGACGGTCCGCCCGGTGGATGTCGTCTCCCGGTTCCTCGGCGGCGGACGGGCCGACGGCTCGGCGCGCGAGGTCGCCGTCGTGCAGCCGCCGTCGCACAAGGAGTGGGCCATCGACGTGGTCGTGCCCGTTCCCGACCTCGCGGACCTCGACAGCGCGCCCGCCACCGGCCCGTCCGACGCCGCGGCGTCGGGTGACGACGAGATCGACCTCTCGGGCGAGGCCACGCGGCCGCTGCGCAGGGCCTCGGTCTGGCCGCACGTCGAGGAGCGTGTGGTCGACCTCGTGGCCGACCACACCTCGACCATCGTCTTCACCAACAACCGGCGGGGCGCCGAACGGCTGACCGCCCGGATGAACGAGGTGTGGGCGCAGCGCCAGGGGCTGGAGGTCGCCGACCCCGCAAGCACCTGGGCCGCGCTCGTGCCGGGCCAGTCGGGCACCAGCGCCGGCGTGCCCCGTCCCGTGCCCGGACGGCGCGGCATGCCCGAGGCAGTGCCCGGCCGGGACGTGACCGCGGAGGACGGGACGATCCTCGCGCGCGCCCACCACGGGTCGATGAGCCGCGCGGAGCGCACACGCACCGAGAACGAGCTGAAAGAGGGCCGGCTGCCCGCCGTGGTCGCCACGTCGTCCCTGGAGCTCGGCATCGACATGGGCGCGGTGGACCTGGTGGTCCAGGTCGGGGCGCCGCCGTCCGTGGCGAGCGGGCTGCAGCGCATCGGCCGCGCCGGCCACCAGGTGGGTGCGGTGTCCAAGGGTGTGGTCTTCCCGATGTTCCGCGGCGACCTCGTGCCGGCCACCGTCATCGCGCAGCGCATGCGAGCCGGCGAGATCGAGCACATGCACGTCCCCGCAAACCCCCTCGACGTCCTGGCACAACAGGTGGTGGCGGCTCTCGCCGTCGACGACTGGGCCGAGGAGGACCTGCTCGCGCTCGTCCGCCGGTCCGCGCCGTTCACGCATCTCGGCGACGCCACGTGGCGGGCCGTGCTCGACATGCTCGCCGGCCGCTATCCCAGCGAGGACTTCGCGGAGCTGCGGGCCCGCATCACCTGGGACCGCGCCACGGGCATGCTGCGTGGCCGGCCCGGAGCCCTGCGCCTTGCCGCCACGAGCGGCGGCACCATCCCGGACAAGGGTGCCTACGGCGTCTTCCTCGCCACCGACGCGCCGGACGGCGGAGCCCCGGGCGACGCCCTCACCGACGCGGTGACCGGCGGCGGCGCACGCATGCGCGGCGGCAAGCGGGTCGGCGAGCTGGACGAGGAGATGGTCTACGAGTCCCGGGTCGGCGACACGTTCACGCTCGGGTCGAGCACCTGGCGCATCCAGGAGATCACCACCGACCGGGTGCTGGTCACCCCTGCGCCGGGCCTCCCCGGACGCTTGCCGTTCTGGAAGGGCGACGCCCAAGGCCGCCCCGCCGAGCTCGGGCGTGCGGTAGGCGCGTTCGTCCGCGAGGCCGACGCCGCCCTGGCCGCCGACCCCGAGGCCGGGCGCAAGCACCTGCGCGACGGCGGGCTCGACGCCTGGGCGGCGGACAACCTCGCCGCCTACCTCATCGAGCAGCGACAGGGCACCGGACGGGTGCCCGACGACCGGACGGTCGTCGTGGAGCGGTTCCGCGACGAGCTCGGCGACTGGCGCGTCGTGATCCACTCGCCGCTGGGCGCACGGGTCCACGCGCCATGGGCCCTCGTGATCTCCGCCCGCCTGCGGGCCCGGTTCGGCCTCGACGTCGCCGCCATGCACTCCGACGACGGGATAGTGCTACGGCTGCCGGACTCCGGCGGCGGCTGGGACGGCGAGACATGGGACGTGGGTGCCACCGTCGCGGACGACGGCGAGACCGGCCCGCGGCCCGAGCACGCTCCCGGCCGGGTCACGCTCGAGGACCTGCTCCTGGACCCGGACGAGGTCCTCGGTGCGGTCCGCGACGAGCTGGGCTCGTCGGTGATGTTCGCGGCCCGGTTCCGCGAGGCCGCCGCTCGCGCGCTGCTGCTCCCCCGGCGGCGGCCCGACAAGCGGCAGCCCCTGTGGCAACAGCGCCAGCGGTCCGCCCAGCTGCTCGAGGTGGCCAGCCAGTTCCCCGACTTCCCGATCGTGCTGGAGGCCGCCCGCGAGTGCCTGCAGGACGACTTCGACGTCGCCGCACTGGCCGACCTCATGCGCGAGATCGCCGCCGGCGGCGTCCGGGTCGTGGAGGTCACGACGCCGACTCCCTCGCCCTTCGCCCAGTCGCTGCTGTTCGGCTACACCGCCCAGTTCCTGTACGACGGCGACGCCCCGCTGGCCGAGCGGCGCGCGGCCGCCCTCTCGCTCGACCCGGAGCTGCTCGCCGAGCTGCTCGGCGAGCAGGGTTCCGCGGACCTGTCCGACCTCCTGGACCCGGGCGCCGTCGAGCGCACGGAGGCCGAGCTGGCCGGGCTCGCCCCCGACCGCCAGGCCCGCGACGCCGAGGGCCTGTGGGACCTGCTCCGCCGCACCGGTCCGCATCCGCTCGGCGCGCTGGAGGCCCGCACCCGCGAGGAGGCCCGGCACGCCGTGGAGCACTGGCTCGACGAGCTGGAGGCCACCCGCCGCGTGATCCGCATCCGGTTCGCCGGCACGGAGCAGTGGGCGGTCGCGGAGGACGCGGGCCGGCTGCGGGACGCGCTCGGCGTGGCGCTCCCGGTGGGTGTCCCGGAGACGTTCACCGAACCCGTGCCCGACCCGCTCGGTGACCTCCTGCGTCGCCACGCCCGCACGCACGGGCCGTTCGGCGCCGGCTCGGTGGCTCAGCGGTTCGGGCTGGGTGTCGCGGTGGTCGTGCACGGGCTTGCCCGGCTCGAGGGCGACGGCGTCCTCGCGCGCGGCAGCCTGCGCCCCGGTTCGCTGGGCGGCACCGGCGACGAGTGGTGCGACCCAGGCGTGCTGCGCCTGCTGCGGAGGCGTTCGCTCGCGGTGCTGCGGGCCGAGGTGGAGCCCGTCGAGCAGGAGGCCCTCGGCGCCTTCCTGCCACGCTGGCAGAACGTCTCCACGGGCCTGTTGCGGGGTGCGGACGGGCTCGTGCAGGCGATCGAGCAGCTCGCGGGTGCCGCCGTCCCGGCGTCGGCCCTGGAGACCCTGGTGCTGCCCGCGCGGGTGACCGACTACTCGCCGGCGCTTCTCGACGAGCTGACCGTCGCGGGCGAGGTCCTGTGGGCCGGGCACTCCCGCCTGCCGGGCTCGGGCGGCGGGGACGGCCTGGTCTCGCTCCATCTGGCCGACGGCGCCCCGCTCACCCTCCCCGCGCTCGAACCGGTCGAGGAGGAGAGCCTGCTGGACTCCGAGCTGCACCGTGCGGTGCTGGACCTGCTGACCGGTTCCGGCGGCTTCTTCCTGCCCCGCGTCGCCGAGCTCACCGGCGCCGAGCCGGACGCGGTGCTCGACGTGCTGTGGGACCTGGTCTGGGCCGGGCAGGTCACGAACGACGGGCTGGGCGCCCTCCGGGAACGGGTCAGCGGCGCCGGTGCCCACAGAGCGCCACGGACCGTCGCTCGCGCCCGGCCGGTGCGGCGCTCACGGTTCGCCGTGTCGCCCGGCCGGCCCGCCTCGGCCCTGCGGGCGAACGCGTCGGTCCCGGGAGGCGGTGGCCGCTGGGCGGCCCTTCCGATGCGGGAGGCCGACCCGACCCTGCGGGCACACGCGCTGACCCAGGTGCTGCTCGAACGGCACGGCGTGCTCACGCGGTCCGGCGCGGCAGCCGAGGGCGTGGGGGCGGGCTACCGCGACGTGTATCGGGTGCTGTCCGGGCTGGAGGAACGCGCAGCGGTGCGCCGCGGGTACTTCGTCGAGCACCTGGGCGGTTCCCAGTTCGCGTTGCCCGGCGCCGTCGATCGTCTGCGGGTCGACGCGCAGGACCGCGCCCGGATCATCGAGGCCGAGCTGGAGGTCGCCGAGCGGACGTCCGCCGTCGCCACCGGCACGGGCGCGAGCAGCACGAGCGGCGCGGTGGTGCTCGCCGCGATGGACCCCGCCAACCCGTACGGGGCTGCGCTCGCCTGGCCCGCAGGTCCGCACGGGTCAGCTGGGCGAGCCGGGCCGGCGACTCAGGACGGATCGGCGGCGGCCGGCCTGCCGGGCGGCGCTGCGGCGTCGGACGGGAGCCCGGGGAACAAGCACGTCACGGCGCACCGCCCCGGCCGGAAGGCCGGGGCGGTGGTGGTGCTCACCCACGGCGACCTCACGCTCTTCGTGGAGCGGGGTGGGCGCACCGTGCTGTCGTTCAGCCAGAGCCCCGCACGGCTCGCGGTCGCCGCCGACGCGCTCGCCCGCACGGTCCGCGAGGGCCGCCTCGGCCGCCTCGTGGTCCAGCGGGTCGACGGCATACCAGCGCTGGAGGCCGCGCGACACCATCCGGTGGCGCGTGCGCTGGTCGAGGCCGGCTTCGCGGTCACGCCACGAGGTCTGCGGATCTCGATCCGCTGAGCAGGAGGGCCGGCTCGTCCGTCTGGTGCGCGGTCGACGCACCCGGCGCCGGGTGGACCATCTCGTGCTCCAAGGTCGGGCTCTCCCGGTCGATGGTGGCGGCGAGCAGGAACAGGAAGCCGATCATGATCACGAAGCCCACGCGTTCGATGAGGCCGAAGGCGAAGATCCCGGAGCTCGCGAAGAAGACGAGCGACATGTGCACCACGAGGAACAGCGCGACCACGACCCCCAGGGCGATGGCCGCCGAGCGAAGGCCGCGCGGGAGGGCGGACCGGGGCTGCCCGATCGACCGCTCGAGGCTCAGTCCGACCACCGGCAGCACGCAGAACGCCGTCGCAGCGCTCACGCGGTGCACGATGGCCGAGAACGACGCGGCAGTACCCGGCGGGTCGGTCGGGAACGCACCGACCAGAACCATCGCCACGGCGAACACGATCATCGCCGCGGCGGGAACCGGGCCGACCGCCAGCCCGGCGCGATACATCCGCACCATGAGGATCAGTCCGAGCACGGCCAGGACCAGGCCGCCGGCCAGGATGAGCTCGCCGCCGCCGGGCACGAACGCGTACCAGCTGATCGGGTCGAGCACCGGGTCGACCGCCGAAGCGCCGACCACGTGCGCCGCGACCATCGGCAGCAACGCGGTCGCGCCGAACCAGCCAACGGTCCGCATGCTGCGGGGGTCTAGTTCGGGCACGGACGGCAGGTCTGGGTGTTTCCCCAGGTCAACAGCAGCGGCGGTCATGAGACTAGGGTCCTGGAGCGGACCCGTGGAAACCATCAGTTTTACCCCTGATCGCGCCCTGATCTTTCTGCGGGCGATCCCTGATACGGCACGGACGGCCATCCGGGCGTAAACCGGACCAGGCCGTGTCGGGTGGGTGATATGCCGGTTGCGCGACGTATCTCGGCCCAGGCGCACACTACGCTGAAGCCCCACGACGAGGGGAGCATACGTGCCAGAAGGCGATGTACTGCGCCTTACGGCCGAGCGCCTCACGGCCGCGCTCCGCGGACTGCCGCTCGTCCGCGCGGAGCTGCGCTGGCCGAGCGCCGGAGGGGCGGACCTGACAGGCGCCACCGCACTGGAGACCAGCGCATACGGCAAGCACCTGCTGACCCGCTTCGACGACGGGCGCACCCTTCACACCCACCTGCGCATGGAGGGACTCTGGAAGGTCCACCGCACGGGCTCGCGCGACGCGTCGGCGCGTAACCCGGCCATCCGTGCGGTGCTCGCGACGGAGGCCTGGACCGCCACCGCATGGCACCTCGGGATGCTCGACCTGCTGCGCACCCATGACGAGCAGCGGATCCTCAACGGGCTCGGCCCGGACGTGCTCGGCGCCGACTTTCCCACCACCGGGCTGTCCGACGCCTCGGCACGACTCGTCCGCGAGCCGGACCGGCCACTGTGTGCCGCTCTGCTGGACCAGCGCACGGTCGCCGGCATCGGCACCATCTGGATGGCGGAGTCGCTGTTCGCGCGGCGGCTGTTCCCGTGGACGGCGGCCGGAGCGCTGACCGAGGAAGAGCGCGACGACCTCCTCCGCACCGCTCGCAGGCTCATGGAACGCAGCGTCGCGGTGGGCCGGGCCCGTGGTCTGGGCGCCGTCGAGATGCATGCGCACGGCCGGGCGGGCAGGCCGTGCCACCGGTGCGGCACCCCGATCAGTGTCGGCTCGGCGAACGAGAAGCCCTACGAACGCCCTGTGTTCTGGTGCCCGACCTGCCAGGCCCCCGACGAGAGACCGAACACAACGAGGTAGAACGGCAGCGAGACGGAACGGAGGCCCGGCGCTGATCTGCGCCGGGCCTCCGTTCCGTCTCGCTGCGGTTCTACCTCGTGCTGATGACGGCTGGTCAGCCGACAGGTGCCAGGTCCGACTGCGCGACCTCTCGCCGCGCTGCGGTCCGGTCGCCTCCCCTGGCCAGCAGGCCGGCGACGAAGTCCGCCGGGATCGTGTCGGGGATCTGGAATCCTTCGGCCACCGCCACGCGGTCGCTCACCTCACGCAGGACCAAGGACAGCGGCACGTCGAGCGCCTCGCAGATGGAGCCAAGAAGCTCGGACGACGCTTCCTTCTGACCCCGCTCCACCTCACTGAGGTAACCCAGCGACACTCGCGCCGCCGACGAAACCTCGCGCAGGGTGCGTCCCTGACGCTGCCGCGTGTCACGCAGCACGTCTCCGATTTCTCGCCGTAGTACGACCATCTCGCGCCCCCTCTCAGTGCCTGTCCCTGAACTCACGCCCTGCCCTGTCTGGACCGGACGTGCCTTGCGTGTGGTGCGTGCTCCGTGCGTGGAGTTCGTTCTACCGTACCCCGCGCTCGAAGAGTTCTTGCGCCCGCTCCGGGTGGTCGGCCTGTTCATGATCACACCGGGACCAACGTCGTGGATATGAGCCTTGTTCCCGGAGTGCATCTGCGTCAAGTCCTGTGCAAGATTATACCAAGAAACTTCACATGTCTGTAACTTCAGGAAACATCGTGGGGTGTGTCGACTTTTTCACCCGAGGTCTCGCCGACCAGCAGCAACGCTAGGTCGAGCACTCCTCGTACGGAGTCAGCGATCACCTTTGACCGGTCACCGTCGAGGTCAAGCCGCTGCACCTCCGACGCTACCGGAGTGCTGACCGCGACGAAAACCACACCCGGCCCTTGACCATCCTGTGGATCTGGTCCTGCGACCCCCGTCGTAGCCAGTCCAACGGAGGCGCCCGTGGCAGCGCGTATCCCGGCCGCCATCTGGGCAGCCACTGCCTCGTCCACGGCGCCCCGCTCGGCGAGCAGGTCGACGTCCACGCCGAGCAGCCCGGCCTTCAGGTCGGTCGCATACGCGACGATGCCGCCGCGCAGCACCCTCGACGCACCGGGTACGGCGACCAGCGCCGCCGTGACCAGACCGCCGGTCAGCGACTCCGCCACACCGATGGTCCAGCCCCGTGCGGCTGCCTCCGCCAGCAGACGGGGCGCGGTCATACGCTCCGCGTCCCGGCCCGCGCGTCGCGGCGGATCTTCCAGCCCTGGTACACGTACTCGACGCCCGTCACGACGGTCACGACGAACGCCGCCATCAGCACCACCCAGGCGATCACCGTGAACCACTCGAAGCCGTCACGCGGCAGCAGGAACATCGAGATCGCCACGGCCTGCAGCACCGTCTTGAGCTTGCCGCCGCGCGACGCCGGCATCACCTCGTACTTGAGCATGCCCATGCGCATGAACGTGATGCCGAGCTCACGCACCAGGATGATCACCGGGATCCACCAGGGCACCTCGCCCAGGGGGATCCAGAGCAGGACCAGGGCGGCGCCCACGAGCAGCTTGTCCGCTATCGGGTCGAGCAGCTTACCCAGGTCGGTGATCAGCCCACGCGACCGGGCGAGGTAGCCGTCCACCTTGTCGGAGACGGCGGCGACCACGAAGATCGCGGTGGCCACGATCCGCCACGTGGTGTCGTCCCCACCTTCGACGAGTAGTGCCCAGGCGAAGAACGGGACCATGGCGATGCGAATCATCGTGACGATGTTCGCAATGTTCCAGGGCGACGCAGCGTCGTTGACCATTGCTCAAGCCTAACGGCGGATCACCTGCGGCCCGACCGCGCAGCGCGCGTCACGCTCGCAGCGACAGACCGCCTGCCATAGCATCCGGAGGGTGAACACCGTCCGCGCCCCGCGGTTCCTGGCCCACGCGGCGCTGGCCACCGTGCTCGTCGTCACCGCCGCCGGCTGCACTCCCGCCGCCGACCCGGCCGCGGATCCCTCCGGCAGCGCGAGCGCGACCGACCCTCCCCCGTCGCCCTCGGCCACGCCGTCACCCCCGCCGCCGCAGGACATCGAGCTCACCCTGCTCGCCGCGGGCGACGTCCTGACCCACAAGTCGGTCAACGAGTCAGCGACCGGGGCGGACGGTATCGACTACTCACCGCTGCTCGCGGGCATCGATCCGTGGGTCGACGGCGCGGACCTGGCCCTGTGCCACCTGGAGGTGCCGGTCGCGCCGCCAGGCGTGGCACCGTCGGGCTATCCGGTGTTCCGCGCACCCGCCGAGATCGTCCGCGACCTGGGCGAGCAGGGCTGGGACGGTTGTTCGACGGCGTCCAACCACGCTGCCGACGGTGGGTACGACGCCCTCGCGGCGACCCTCGACGCGTTCGACGAGGCCGGGATGGGCCACGTCGGGACGGCGCGCGGCAAGCAGGAGTCACGCGGCGCCCAGTTCTACGAGCTCCGCCGCGACGGCCGGACCGTGACCATCGCCCACCTCTCCGCGACGTACGGGCTGAACGGGCTCCAGCCGCCCCGCGGGGCCTGGTCGGTGGACATCATCGACGCCGCGCGGATCGCGCGGCAGGCCAAGGCGGCGCGGGCCGCCGGAGCGGACCTCGTGGTCGCCAGCCTGCACGACGGCGTCGAGTACGTCACCGAGCCCACCGAGCACCAGCGGGCCGCGACCCGCGCCCTGGCCCGCTCACGGCAGATCGACCTCGTGATCGGCCACCACGCCCACGTCCCGCAGCCTGTCGAACGCCTGCCCGGCAGCCCGGAGGGCGACGGGATGTGGGTGGCCTACGGCCTGGGCAACCTGCTGTCCAACCAGGGGGCGGACTGCTGCGTGCCGGCCTCCGCGGTCGGCCTGCTGATGGTGGCGGACATCGTGCAGTCCCCGGAGGGAAGCACCCGGGTCACCGGTGTCCGCTGGGCGGCGACCACGGTCGACCGCGCGGCGGGCCACCGCCTGCGGAGCACCCGCGACGCGCTCGCCCGGCCGGACGGCACCCAGCTCACGGCCGCCGAGCTCCAGGAGCGCCTCCTGATGGCGCAGGAGGCGGCAGGGGACGGCGCGAAGGAGCAGGACCGGCCGCCCACCTCGACGGGCGAACCGCCACGAGTGGTTCAGCGCACCCGCTGACCTGATCCGCAGATCGGGTCAGCGCAGCGCCTCGGCGTCGTCGTGGTAGTCCGTGGCGACCGGAGGCATGTGCCCGTCGGTGCCGTCGGCGTACTGGTCCGGGGCAGCGGAGGACCCGTCGTCCGCGCCGTCGTCCCCCGAGGACGACTGGTCGAAGACCTGCGGCTGCTGGTCGCCACGGATGAGGGCGAGCGCCGACGGGAGGTCGTCCGCGGCGACCAGCACGTCGCGCGCCTTGGACCCCTCCGAGGGCCCCACGATCTCGCGCGACTCCAGGAGGTCCATGAGCCGCCCGGCCTTGGCGAAGCCCACGCGGAGCTTGCGCTGCAGCATCGACGTCGACCCGAACTGCGTGGTGACCACGAGCTCCGTGGCCTGCAGCAGCAGGTCGAGGTCGTCGCCGATGTCGTCGTCCACCTGCTTCTTCGCCGCGGCGGGCGCGGCGACGTCCTCGCGGTACACGGGCTTGAGCTGGCTCTTCACGTGCTCGACGACCTGGTGCACCTCGGACTCGGTGACCCAGGCGCCCTGGACGCGCATCGGCTTGGCGGCGCCCATGGGCAGGAAGAGCGCGTCACCCTGGCCGATGAGCTTCTCGGCCCCCGGCTGGTCGAGCACGACGCGCGAGTCGGTGACCGACGACGTCGCGAACGCGAGCCGAGACGGCACGTTCGCCTTGATGAGCCCGGTGACGACGTCGACGGACGGGCGCTGCGTCGCCAGCACCAGGTGGATGCCGGCCGCACGCGCGAGCTGCGTGATGCGCTGGATCGAGGCCTCGACGTCGCGCGGGGCGACCATCATCAGGTCGGCGAGCTCGTCGACCACGACCAGCAGGTACGGGTAGGGCGCGATCTTGCGCTCCGAGCCCGGCAGCGGCTTGACCTTGCCGGCCCGGACCGCCGTGTTGAAGTCGTCGATGTGCTTGAAGCCGAACATCGCCAGGTCGTCGTAGCGGGCGTCCATCTCGCGCACCACCCAGTCGAGGGCCTCGGCGGCCTTCTTGGGGCTGGTGATGATCGGCGTGATGAGGTGCGGGATGCCCTCGTAGACGGTGAGCTCGACGCGCTTGGGGTCCACCAGGATGAGGCGCACCTGCTCGGGCGTCGAGCGCATCAGGATCGACGTGATCATCGAGTTGATGAAGCTGGACTTACCGGCGCCCGTCGCACCGGCCACGAGGATGTGCGGCATCTTCGCCAGGTTGGCCACCACGTAGCCTCCCTCGACGTCCTTGCCCACGCCCATCACCATGGGGTGCTCGGTACGCCGCGCGGCGCCCGAGCGCAGCACGTCGCCCAGCACCACGGTCTCGCGGTCCGTGTTCGGGATCTCGATGCCGATGGCGGACTTGCCCGGGATGGGCGACAGGATGCGCACGTCCGCGCTCGCCACCGCGTACGCGATGTTGTTGGACAGCGACGTGATGCGCTCGACCTTGGTCTTGGCGCCCACCTCGACCTCGTACCGCGTGACCGTCGGCCCGCGGCTGAAACCGGTGACCTTGGCGTCCACGCCGAACTGCTCGAACACGCCCGTCAGCGACTCGACCACCCGGTCGTTCGCCGCCGACCGTGCCTTGTGGGGCGCGCCCGCGACCAGGAGCTCCTCGTCGGGCAGCAGGTAGACCGTGTCGCCGTCCAGCATGGGCTGCACGCCCCGCGGCATCGGCTCGCTCGCCCGCGGCGGCCTGGGCCCGTCAGGCTTGGGGGGGGCCTTGTCGCCCGACACCGCGCGCTCGCCGTCGGGGCCGAGCACCCCGGGACCGATGGCCGGAGCGCCGGTGACCTTGCCCGCGGACTCGCTGGTCGGGATGCGCTGCGTGGTGAGCCTGCCGGCCTTCGCGGCGCGTTCGGCGGCCTCAACCTCGGCGGCCTTCTCGAAGGCCTCGTCGCCCACGAACCCGGCGAGACGCTCCTTCTCGGCCGCGATCTCCTCCTTGGTGCGGCGCTTGCGGCGCTTCGTGGTCCCGGCGGTGCCGTCGTGCCGCGAGACGCCGTCGGCGAGCGGGAGCCCGTCCTCGTCGGTGGCTGCCTCCTCACGGTGGTTACCGGTCAGCCGGTCGTACATACCGCGCAGGCGCGCCGGGATCCGGTGCACCGGCGTCGCCGTCACGATGAGGACGCCGAAGAAACCGGCCAGGACGTAGAGCGGGATCGCGAACCACTGTGTCAGGCCGGTGACCACCGGCGTCGCGAAGAGGAACCCGATGATGCCGCCGGCGTCCTGCACGGGGGCGAAGCCCGCCGTCGGCGAGGGCAGGTCCGCGCTGATGTGCACGAGCGAGCACGTGGCGACCACCAGGAAGCTGAGCCCGATCGCGACCCGGCCGTTCTGCTGGGCACGCTCGGGATGGCGCATGACGCGGAAGGCGAGCCAGACGAGCAGCACCGGGAGCGCTACGCCCGCGATGCCGAAGGTGCCGGCGACCACCGCGTGCACACCGTCGCCGAACGGTCCGTCGATGCCCCACCACTCGCGTGCGGCGACGATCACCGCGACAGCGAGCAGCGCGAAGCCGACGCCGTCGCGCCGGTGGTCCGGTTCCAGTTCCTGTCCTCCCTGCTGCGTTGCCTGCTGCGCGCCCCCGTCGGACGTGTCGTGCGCCGTCCGCGGCCCTGCCGCACGGGTGGCGCCACCGACCGCGTGCGCCATACCCATCCACAGCCCGCGTAGTGCACGCACCGGCCACGGTGGGCGAGACGGACCGGACGCGGCCTTGGCCGCCGGGCGGGCAGCCCCCCGGCGCTGCGCCGGTCGCTTCGACGCGGCAGCCTTGGGCTTGGCGCTCTTCGCGCCCTGCCCGGATCCCTTCCCGGAGCTTCGCCGGGCCGACGTGCGGGTCGCCATGATGTCGCCACCGTAACCGGGGAGGGCGGCCGGGCCCAGGAAGTCTCGCGGTGTGTCCCAGGACCGGGTCCTTGTCCGCTTTGCGGGGATCCGCCCGGGGCGGGGGTATCAGGCTCCGCCGGTATGGCCTGAGCCTGCGGTTCCGCTTCGGGCGCGTACCTCCGGCTCAGCCCAGGAGCAGCCCCACTGCCAGCGTCCCCACCCCGGCGGCGAGGACCACCGCGCCGACCGGGAGCAGCACCACCGCGCGGTTGGGCTTCGTCCGCCCCTCGCCCATCGCGGAGAGGAAGAACCCGGCGGGCATCAGGATCGCCGCGTACAGCACGCCGGTGGCCGCCAGCCAGTGTGCGAATCCCGTCAGGCTCGTCGCCTCGGACAGGAGCAGGCAGATCAGGCCGAGGATCACGAGCACGCCCGCGTGTGCGTGGCCTGCCCGGTAGAAGCTCTTCTGCAGGTCGGTGGTGACCAACCGCCCGCCGAAGACCTTGAGCAGGAAGAACCCGCCCGACTCGATCCCGATGACGGTCAGCAGCACGATGCCCGCTGTGATGCGGGCGGGATCAGAGAGCTCGAGCACGGCTTCCTCCAGGGACTAGACGCTCCGGTGTTTCATAACGGTGTTATCAAACAGCGTTCGCAAACGAACGTCAAGGCTTCTAGACTCACGCCATGGCTCGACCACGACTGCACGACGACGCGCTGCGCACCCGGCTCCTCGAGGTCACGTCGCGAATGATCTCGTCCGACGGCGAGGGCGCCGTGACCGTGCGCAAGGTCGCCGCGGAGGCGGGCACCAGCGCCTCGGCCGTCTACGCGCTCTTCGGCTCGCGCGAGGCGCTGGTCGAGGCGGTCGGCGACGAGGGTTTCCGGCGCTTCGCCGAGCACCTCGCCGCCGTCGGCCACGGGCAAGACCCCGCGGCGGACCTGCGCGCCCTCGGGGGCGCGTACCGGAAGTTCGCCCTAGCGGACCCGCACTTCTACCGCGTCATGTTCTACCGCGCGGTGGCACCGGCCGACGGCGGTCCGGCGGACGCCGTCGACCGGCCCACCTTCCAGGTGCTGCACGACGCCGTCGCCAGGGCGCTCGACGGCGCGCCGCCCGAACGCGTGCTGAGCGCCGCCGTCGGGCTGTGGGGGCTGGTGCACGGGTTGGTGTCGCTCGAGCTGGCCGGTCTGCTGCCCGGGGACGCGCGCGCGCGCGAGGCGGCGTTCGACCGGGCCGCCGGAACGGTCGGGCCGGCGCTGCTCGCGGGCTGACACCGGGCACCGGACCCGCGGCCTGGCGCGTCATACCGGTCGGACGTGTCAGACCGGCAGCCCGTCAGCGCCCTGAAGCGAGCGCCCTGATCAGGCGAATCCTGCGGCCTTCTCCTGTGCTGCCGTGGCCTCCCGGACGATCCTGACCCACTGGACGAACGCGACGGTGAGCGCGACGGCGGCGACGGACCGGACGATGATCTCCACGTCCTGGTCGGACGAGGTGAAGACGCGCAGGCCGGACAGCAGCCAGAAGAGCCACCACACGCCCAGGGCGACCCGGCGTTGCCCGTCGGGCAGGACCGCGCCGCGGATGTCCCGGACCACCTGGAGGGGGACCCAGAGGAAGGCGACGGGGACCAGCCAACCGAGCCAGGTCCAGGCCCGGCCCTGTGCGAACCGGGCTGCGGGGTTCCAGGCCTCGGCGAACGTGCGGCAGGCCTGGAGCCAGACGCAGGCGGCGACGTAGGCGGCCAGGCCGAACAGGAGCGCCACGGTGGCTCCGTTGGGGTCGATCCGGACACCCAGGCCGATGCTGATGCCGGACGCCTCGCCCCGGCCGCCGGTGAAGATCAGGATCGCCAGGCTGGCCAGCTCGACGAAGAGCAGGCAGCACGCGGCCACGGTCGTCCCGACCGCCAGCCCCGCGGGCGGCTCGGGCAGCGGCTTGCCGGACGCGCGACGACGTACGGGCGGGTAGGCCTGGTCGACGGGCACTCGCTGCTGCCCGCTGACCGGTGTGAGCGGTCCGGCGTGCTGTCCGGTGCTCGCACCGGCGTAGTGCTCGGGGTACTGGAGCTCGGCATAGGG
This sequence comes from Promicromonospora sp. CA-289599, assembly GCF_050936155.1. Lineage (NCBI taxonomy): Bacteria > Bacillati > Actinomycetota > Actinomycetes > Micrococcales > Promicromonosporaceae > Promicromonospora > Promicromonospora sp. CA-289599. Next base: position 4,731,843 of record NZ_JBNJNI010000001.1, on the reverse strand, counting down.
GGACTGCGGGTGTGCTGGGCTGCCCAGCTGCTCCGGGTGGGGCTGCCTGCCTCGTTGCGGGACGGGCTCGCCCCAGGGAGCGGCGCCGTTCGGGTGGGGGGTGCGCGGGTCGGACATCAATGGCCTCCGAATGTGTTCCCGCCACCGTACTCACACCGCAATGTCCGATAGCAACCAGTTGCGGGTGAACCCGCGTCCAACTGGCCAATTCGTGGGCGCCGGCTGCGCTTTCCGGAGGGCCCCCGGGCGCCACGGCCGGTCAGCGGCGCGCCAGGTCCGGGTGCGGCACCTCCCGGTACAGGCGGAGCGACGCGAGCAGCAGCCAGGCGAACCCGACCACGACGGCGAGCCACAGCCCGCCCATCCCGGCAGGACCGAGCGCGGCCCCGCCGACGAAACCCACGAGGACCACGATCCCGGCAGCCCTCGACCAGGCCGCGTGGCCACGCTCACCGTGCCGGGCGAGCCACCCGCCGAGCAGCAGGGCGGCGATCCCGAACGCGACGAACCCGATGCCACCGAACGCGAAGTGCAGCACGCCGGAGAGGCTCATCGTCGTGGCGCCTTCCTGCCCGGGCGGGAACCCAGGCATCGGGTCGGGCGGGAAGATCGCGCTCGCCACCATCGTGGCGCCGTAGATGCCCACCGCGATCCCGGTGCCGCGGGCGCCCGCCCGGACCAGCCCGACCCCGGCGACCAGCACCATCACACCGCTCAGCGCCAGGTTTGTGATCTGCATCCAGCCGCCGTCACCCAGCATGAGCACGCTCAGCGGGTGCCGCGCGAAGTCGAACCCTTCCCGGGTGAACGCCAGGACGAGCCCGACGAGCACGTAGAACGGCCCCGCGACCACACCCCAGCCGAGCATCGACCGCGTCACCGCGGCAGCCATGTCGAACTCGCTCGCCTGTGCCATCTCGTCCTCCGGACGCATCGCGCCGGCGAGGTGCCGACGTCCTTCCCGATAGACGACGGCGGCAGCGGGAACTGAGCGCTGTGCACCGGATCCGGGCCGGACGCGTCAGACGTGGGCCCGATCAGGTGGGCCGGGCGACGCGGCCCAGCAGGGCGGCGAGCTGCGTCAGCTCACCGGCCGACAGCGCGGCCAGCGGGGTCCTCGCCAACACCGTCGAGACGAGCTCGTCGCGGACCTGACGGCCCTTGACGGTCAGCACCAGCACCCGGGAGCGCCGGTCGTCCGGGTCCACCGCGCGCTCCACCAGCCCTCGGTCGATGAGCTGGTTGCTGATGAAGGTGAGGTTCGGCGCGTTGCAGTACAGGCGCTCGGCCATCACCTTCATCGAGGGCGGCGGCTCGTCCGGGTCGATGAGCCACAGCGCCTGGAACGTCGCCGGCGTCATCTGGTGCTCGGCCAACGACTCCCCCAGCAGGTCGTTCGTCCGCATCCAGAGGTCGTGCGTCGCGGCGACCACCGCGGTGAGATCGGGCGTGGTCATGCCCACATCCTATCGATACTTCGAGACTCGAAGGAAAGGTGCTACGTTCAACCCTCCGATACTTCGAGACTCGAAACAATGGAGGATCTTGTGAGCGACGACCACCGCGGCGTCACCGCCCTCGTCACCGGCGCGTCGAAAGGGCTCGGGCGGGCCTACGCGCTCGAGCTGGCACACCGGGGAGCCCGCGTGATCCTGCTGGCCCGGTCGGAGCCAGGCCTCCGGACGGTCGCCGCAGAGATCCGCGAACAGCACGCGGGCACCGATACCGAGGTGATCACCGGTGACCTCGCCGCACCCGACGGCCCCGAACGGATCCTGCGAGAGCTGCGCGACCGCGGCCTGACCGTCGACCTGCTGCTCAACAACGCCGGGGCGGGCAGCGTGGGCCCGTTCCTCAGCCGCCCGCTCGGGCCGCAGCTGAGCACCGTCGGGCTGAACATCAGCGGCCTGCTCGCGCTGACCCACGCGATCGGGGCCGAGATGGTCGCGCGCGGGTCGGGCGGCATCATCAACGTCTCGTCGACCGCGGCCTTCCAGCCCATGCCCTACCAGGCCAGCTACGCGGCGACGAAGGCCTTCGTGCTCTCCTTCAGCGAGGCGCTGGCCGAGGAGCTGCGCGGCACCGGGGTGCACGTCATGGCGGCGCACCCCGGCGCCGTCGCCACCGGTTTCTTCGACGGCACCACGGCCCGCATCGACGAACGGCTGGCCGACACAGCGGCAGCCGTCGCCGCTCGCACCCTGGACGACTACGCGCGACGGCGCGCCGTCTCCTATCCCGGCCGGGCCGTGACCCGGGTGATGACCTGGCCGGCACGCCTGCTGCCGCGCACGCTCGTCCCGCGGCTGACCGGCGGGCTCAACCGCCGGCTGCGCCTGCACGAGGTGGTCGACGCCGTCTAGCCGCTGGCCACGTGCGCCGCATGCCTCAGAGTCACGCCGTCCAGCTCGACGAGAACGGGGTTATGTACGTGACCGGGCTGGTCACGTACATAACCCCGTTCTCACCGGCAGCCGGCCAAGCCGGCCAGGCCCGGCCGACAGGGCCGAGCCGTGCCGCAGCCCCGATCAGGCCTCGAGGACCACCGGGACGATCATCGGCTTGCGGCGCAGCCGCGTCGCCACGTAGCGCCCGATGGTGCGGCGCATGATCTGCTGCAGCTGGTGCGTGTCCGTGGCCCCGCCCGCGATCGCATTTTCCAGCGCCGCGGTGACCTCCGGCATCACCTTGTCGAACACCGAGGCATCCTCGGCCATACCCCGCGCGAGAACCTGCGGGGGTGCCAGCACCTTACCTGTCGCGGTGTCGATGACAGCGAAGACGGACACGAAGCCCTCCTGCCCCAGGACCACGCGGTCCTTGAGCTCGGCCTCCGTGATCTCGCCGACCGACGAGCCGTCGACGTATACATAACCACACGGCACGGCGCCCACGACGGACGCCTTGCCGTCCACGAGGTCGACGACGACGCCGTCCTCGGCGAGCACCACGCGGTCGGCCGGCACGCCGGTCTTGACCGCGAGCGCCCCGTTCGCCACCAGGTGGCGCACCTCGCCGTGCACGGGCATGACGTTCTTCGGCTTGAGGATGTTGTAGCAGTACATGAGCTCGCCGGCCGAGGCGTGCCCGGAGACGTGCACCTTGGCGTTGCCGCCGTGCACCACGCGTGCGCCGAGGCGGGTCAGGCCGTTGATGATGCGGAAGACGGCGTTCTCGTTGCCCGGGATGAGCGAGGAAGCGAGGATCACGGTGTCGCCGAACTCGACCTGCACCTTGTGGTCGCCGTTGGCCATGCGGGACAGCGCCGCCATCGGCTCGCCCTGGGAGCCGGTCGACATGTAGACGATCCGGTCGTCGGGCACCGAGTCGGCCTTCTTGATGTCGATGAGCACGCCCGGCGGGACGTCGAGGTAGCCGAGGTCGGCGGCGATGCCCATGTTGCGCACCATGGAGCGGCCGACGAGGGCCACGCGCCGGCCGTGCGCGTGCGCCGCGTTGAGCACCTGCTGCACGCGGTGCACGTGCGACGAGAACGACGCGACGATGATCCGCTTGTCGGCGTGCGCGAAGACGTCGTCGAGCACCGGGCCGATCTCGGCCTCCGGCGTCACGAAGCCCGGCACCTCCGCGTTGGTGGAGTCCACCATGAAGAGGTCGACACCCTTCTCGCCGAGGCGGGCGAAGGCGCGCAGGTCGGTGATGCGGCCGTCGAGCGGCAGCTGGTCCATCTTGAAGTCACCGGTGTGCAGCACGGTGCCCGCGGCGGTGGTGACCGCCACGGCGAGCGCGTCCGGGATGGAGTGGTTGACGGCGACGAACTCGCAGTCGAAGATGCCGAGCTGCTCGCGCTGCCCTTCCTTCACCTCGAGCGTGTAGGGCTTGATGCGGTGCTCCTTGAGCTTCGCCTCGATGAAGGCGAGCGTCAGGCGCGAACCGACCAGCGGGATGTCCCCGCGCAGCCGGAGCAGGTACGGCACGGCGCCGATGTGGTCCTCGTGACCGTGCGTCAGCACTATCGCCTCGATGTCGTCGAGGCGGTCCTTGATGTAGTCGAAGTCCGGCAGGATCAGGTCCACGCCGGGCTGGTTGTCCTCGGGGAACAGCACGCCGCAGTCGATGACGAGCAGCTTTCCGGCATGCTCCAGGACCGCCATGTTGCGTCCCACCTCGCCCAGGCCGCCGAGGGCGACGATCCGCAGTCCGCCTTCAGGCAGCGCGGGGGGCAGGGACAGTTCGGGGTGAGGATGACTCACGTGGCCTCCAAGGCCTCGTTCCAACAGAGAAGATCTAGTGCCCGACGGCGGAGCTCGCCTCCGCGAGCTCGCTCACCTCGGGCTGACGTACGGGGGCGTCGTCACGCAGCAGACCGGCCTCGGCCAGGACCACGCGCAGGGCGGCCACCTCGGCGTCCGTCGCGGCGACGTTGGGCAGGCGCAGGAACCGGTTGTCCGTGATGCCGAGCGCCTCGACCGCGGCCTTGGCCATGACGGCCTGGGCGCCGGCGCCGTTCAGGGCGTCGATGACGCCGGTCGCCGTGCGGAAGACCTCGACGGCCCCTGCGATGTCGCCGGCGTCGAACCGGCGGACGGTCTCCGCGAAGTGCGCGCCGACGACGTGCGCCGACACGGAGACGATGCCCGCGCCGCCGACGCTCAGGAACGGCAGCAGCAGGCCGTCGTCGCCCGAGTACCACGCCAGCCCGGTCTCCGCGATGAGCTTGGTGGCGGCGTAGACGTCGCCGGTGGCGTCCTTGTTGGCGATGATCCGCGGGTGCTGCGCCAGGCGCCGGTAGGTCTCGGGCGCGATGCGCACCACGGTGCGGCCGGGCACGTCGTACAGCATGACGGGCAGGTCCGTCGCGTCCGCGACGGCCACGAAGTGCTGGTACAGGCCCTCCTGGCTGGGCCGCGAGTAGTACGGCGAGACGACGAGCAGACCGTCCGCGCCGGCCTCGGCGGCCTGCTCGGCCATGCGGATCGCGTGCACCGTGTCGTTCGAGCCCGCGCCGGCGACGACGGCCGCCCGGTCGCCCACGGCCTCGACGACCGCGGCGACGAGCTCTTCCTTCTCGGGCGTGTGCGTCACCGGGGACTCGCCGGTGGTGCCGGAGAGGACGAGGCCGTCGTTGCCGTCGTCCACCAGCTTCTTCGCCAGCTTGACCGCTGCCTTCAGGTCCACGGCGCCCTCGGGCGTCATCGGGGTGACCATAGCGGTCAGGACCGCGCCGAACGGGCGCGCCGGGTCAGTGGGAAGAACCATGGCTCTACCGTACCGTTTACCGCCCCGATCACCGCCGTCCCACAAGCGCTTCCAGCCGGTCGACGGCGGAGGCGATCTCGTCGTTGGTCAGCCGCTGCACGCCTGGCTTCCGGGCTACCTCGTGCAGGCCCGCCGTAAAGGTGGCGAACACCGTCGGGTCAAGGCCCTGGCGGTGGGGCGCGGCGTCCGCGGCGACCCGGTCCGCGACCACGTCGTCGGGCGCCTCGACGAGGATGTGGAGGAAGCGAGCGCCGGCGCGTGCGGCGGCGTCCGCGAAGCGTGCGACCTGGTCGGATCGTGCCACGAGCTGTGGCACCACGACGTCGTCCCCGCCGCGCAGGTGCACCGTCACCATGGCGAGCCCGAGGGCCCGAGCCGGTTCCGCTGTGCTGCGTGCGTCGCCGCTGATCAGCGCCCGCACGACGTCGATGTCGAGGCAGAGCGTGCCGGGGTGCCGCGCCGACCAGGCCGCCGCGACCGCCGACTTGCCGACGCCCGGCAGGCCGTTGAGCAGGATCAGCCGCGCGCCGTGGGTCACCGCTCGACCAGCACGCCGTCCTCGTCGGCGTACACGGTGGCGCCGGGGCGGAACACGACGCCGCCGATCTCCACCGTCTCGTCCAGCACGCCCGCGCCCGTCTTCGACGACTTGCGGGGGTTGGTGCCGAGCGCCTTGACCCCCAGGCGCAGCCCGCCGATCGCCACGGAGTCGCGGATCGCGCCGTGGATGATCGCGCCGGCCCAGCCGTTCTCCACCGCCGCGGCCGCGATGAGGTCACCCATCAGGGCGCTGCGGAGCGAGCCGCCACCGTCGACGACGAGCACAGCGCCCTCGCCAGGGGTCTGCGTCACCGCTTTGACCAGGCCGTTGTCCTCGAAGCACCGCACGGTGCGTACCGGGCCGGAGAAGCTCCGCACCCCGCCGAAGTCGCGCAGCTGGACCGGGAGCGAGGCCAGCGCCTCGCCGTGCTCGTCGTACAGGTCGGCGGTCGCCGTCATCGTGATCCTCTCGTGGAAGGGTGTGCGCCAGCACCCTACTCAGTGGCGCTGCGGACCCGTCCGGCGGGCGGGCGGCGCGCCGAGTCCGCCCGACGACGACGTAGCCTCGCTGCGTGAACGTCCTCCCCAGTGATCCGGCGGCCCGCGCAGCCGTCCGCCAGGGCGTGAGCGTCTCGGTGGCGACCGGCCTGTACGGCATCTCGTTCGGCGCCCTGTCGGTCGCCGCCGGGGTCGGCCTCGGCCCGACCATGGCCCTGAGCCTGCTCATGTTCTCCGGCGGCTCGCAGTTCGCCCTGATCGGTGTCATCGGCGCGGCGGGCACTCCCGTCGCCGCGGTCGCCACCGCGGCCCTGCTCGGCCTGCGCAACACCCTGTACGGCGCCGTGGTCTCGCCGCTGCTCCAGGTGCGCGGCTGGCGCCGGCTCGCCGCCGCCCACGTCACCATCGACGAGTCGACGGCGGTCGCCGTCGCCCAGCCGGAGCCCGCGGCCTCCCGGATCGGGTTCTGGGTCACCGGCGTCGGCGTCTTCGTGCTCTGGAACGTGTTCGTGCTCCTCGGCGCGCTCGCGGGCGACGCACTCGGCGACCCACGCGCCTGGGGCCTCGACGCGGCGGCCGCCGCCGCGTTCCTGGCCCTGGTCTGGCCGCGGCTCGCACCGCGCCGTGCCCAGCTCGTCGCGGGGCTCGCCGTCGTGGCCACCGCCGCGCTCATCCCCTTGGTCCCGCCGGGCATCCCGGTGCTCGCCGCGGCAGCGGTCGCGATCGTCGTGGGCCTGGTCGCGCCGTCCGTCCCCGGTGCGACCGCCGCCGGGCGGCCCGAGAGCCAGACCGACCACGAGACCGACCACGAGACCGACAGAGAGCCTGCCCGATGACCACCACCGTCCTGTGGACCACCGTGCTGGTGGCGTCCCTGGCCTGCTACGCCCTCAAGCTCGGCGGGCACCTGATCCCCCGCGGCTGGCTGGCCTCCGAGCGCGTCCAGCGGGTCACCGCGCTCGTCACGGTGGCGCTGCTCGTCTCCCTCGTCGTGGTCCAGGGGTTCGCCGACGGGCGCACCCTGACGGTGGACGCGCGCGTGCCCGCCCTGGCGGTCGCGGCGCTCGCGCTCGCACTGCGCGCCCCGTTCATCCTGGTGGTGGTGCTGGCGGCAGCCACGGCCGCGGGCCTCCGCGCCCTCGGCTGGGGTTGAAGCCCTTCCCGATGACCATGTACCTGCTGCCAGGATCGAGCCGCGCCTGGCAGCAGGTACATGGTCATCCTGACGACGCGTCGGGCAGCTAGGGTGGCCGCGTGGCACTGTTTCGCGAGACCGCCGACGTATCCGTCCGCCCAGCGATCGCCGGCGACGAGTCCGCCGTGACCGACGTGCAGGTCGCCGCATGGCGCGCCACCGGCGTGCTCGGCGAAGGGGTCATCGACGCGCTCGACGTGCCCGCCATGCGGGAGCGCTGGTCGTCGGCCATCACCTCGCCGCCCGGCCCCGGCTTCGCGGTGTTCGTCGCGCTCGCGGGGCCCGACGTCGTGGGGTTCGCCGCCGTCTCACCCGGTCAGGTGCTGTCGCTCGAGGTGCTGCCCGAGGCCCAGCGCGCAGGGCACGGCTCCCGTCTGCTCGCGGCCGCCGTCGACCGGCTCCGTTCCGACGGCTCGGAGACCGTGACCACCTGGACCCTGGCGGACGACACCGCGCGCGCCGCCTTCCTGGACTCCAGCGGGCTCGGCGAGGACGGCCGCAGCCGCACCCTCGCGACGGGGGTCCGCGAGGTCGTCGAGCACCGCTGGTCCGCCGCGATCTGACGGCTGCGCCGTCCGGTCCGTAGCCGTGCCCACCGGCCTGCCCACCACCGTGCCCACCGACCTGCCCACCCAGCGAATCGCAGGTTTCACGCCCGCGTGACAGTCCCGTGACACGGCCTTGCGACCATCACCTTCATGGGGATACGCACGGAGTACTTCGCCGCACCTAGCGATGAGGTGGCGGCGACGGCACTCCGCGCACCAGGCGGGCCGGCCGACCCGGACCAGCGCACCGACCTGCCGCGCTTCGACGCCGTCGAGGTGCCCTCGATGGACCCCTTCGTGATGCTCGGCGGGCTCGCCGGTGCGCTGTCCGGCCGACCCTACGGCGAGGTCACAGCGCATCCGCGACATGGGACGCTGGTCTGCAGCGGAGGCGACGAGGGGCCGTGGATCGTCACCGTCTCGCAGATACTCGCCGACGACCTCGCGTCCGCCGCGCCCGCCCGCCTGGCCCGGGTGGCCCGTGAGTGGCACGCCACCGCTACGCCCGCCGTCCCGCCACGCCAGCTCGCCGAGGCGCTGCTGCCGCTCGCGGCGCTCGCCGCCCGCGCGGCCGACCAGGGATACGGGCTCTACTGCTGGACGAGCCTCACCGAATGACGGGCACCAATGACGCGCACCGAGTGCGCATGGAGCGTGCCGTCCTGCCGGTGAGCGCCGCTTGAAAGCAGCGTGACCTCTGAGCCGTGGAGGTGCTTCACTGACCCGGTGATCCGCACCCCCAACCCGCTCTGGCGGACCTTCGTCGAGCTCCGTGGCAACCCTCGCGCCTGCGTGTGGACCGAGCCGTTGTGGGGCCTGTCCATGGCCCTCGTGCTGCCGTACGCGTCGGTGTTCATGCTGGCGCTGGGCCTGCACGACCAGCAGATCGGGTTCCTGGCGACCGTCGCGATGCTGTCCCAGGTCTTCTTCGGGCTGGCCGGCGGGATCATCACCGACCGGTTGGGCCGGCGTGCCACGACCGCGTGGTTCGACGTGATCGCCTGGGTGATCCCGTGCGTGCTGTGGGCGTTCGCGGAGAACTTCTGGTTCTTCCTCGCGGCGTCGCTCGTGAACGGCGCCCTGCAGGTCACGCAGAACTCGTGGGACTGCCTCATGGTCGAGGACGCCGAACGGGGCCAGATCACCCGGATCTACTCGCTGGTCAAGGTCGCGGCCGACTGCTCGGCCCTGTTCGCGCCGCTGGCCGCCGTCCTGGTCGCGCAGCTCGGGCTCGAACCCGCCGTGCGCATCCTGTACGTCAACGCGGCGGTCGTGATGACCGTGAAGATCGTCTGGCTCTACCTGTGGTCGCGGGAGACCCGGCAGGGCCGCGTCCGCATGGCCGCGACCCGCGGGCACAGCGTGTGGCGCATGCTGGCCGGGTACCGCGGCGCGCTGGGCCTGCTGCTGCGCTCGCGCGGTTCGCTCCTCGCGCTGGCAGTGGCCGCGCTGACCGCCGCGGTCACGCTCGTCAACGGCACGTTCTGGCAGGTGGTGGCCAGCCAGCACCTGCACGTGCCGGACGCCCTGCTGCCCTTCTTCCCGATGGTCCGTTCCATCCTGTCGGTGGTCTTCTTCTTCACGCTCATCCCGCTCCTGACCACCGCAGTCGACCTCAGGCGCGCCACGCTGTGGGGGTTCGGGGTCCACCTCGCGGGTCAGGTGGTGCTGGTCGCCATCCCTGCGTCCGCCGGCGGCGCGACGGCGGCGACGTACGCGTTCCTCGGCCTGTGCCTGCTCCTGGACAGCTTCGGGGCGGGCATGCTGTTCATGCTCTCGGAGTCGCTCGTGGCGCTGCACGTGGACCAGGCCGAACGCTCGCGGGTGATGGCACTCCAGCGCACGTGCATCATGCTCGCCGCGGCGCCGTTCGGCTGGATCTCCGGCTGGCTCTCCGGGATCGACCGCACCTATCCGTTCATGCTCACGGCGGCCCTGCTCGTCGTCGGGCTCGTGCTGGTGATGGTGCGCTGGGTGCCCACCCAGCCGGACGTGGAGTCCGACCTGGTGCCCGACGCCGCCTAGGGCCCGAGCAGCGAGCGGCAACCACTCCTGCCTATCGTCGTGAGGACGACGCGGTAAGGAGCACATCATGCACATCGGGTACACCCTCATGACCGAGCAGAGCGGACCGCGGGAGCTGCTGCGGTACGCGGTCGCCGCCGAGGAGGCGGGCTTCGACTTCGAGCTCTCCAGCGACCACTTCTCCCCCTGGCTCCCCGAGCAGGGACACGCACCCAACGCATGGGTGCTCCTGGGCGCGGTGGCCCAGGCGACGAGCCGGGTCGAGCTGATGACGTTCGTGACCTGCCCGACCATGCGGTACCACCCGGCGGTGGTGGCACAGCAGGCGGCGACGCTCCAGCTCCTGGCCGACGGCCGCTTCACCCTCGGGCTGGGCTCGGGCGAGAACCTCAACGAGCACGTGATCGGCGAGGGCTGGCCCGCCATCGCCGTCCGCCAGGACATGCTCGAGGAGGCGATGCACATCATCCGCGAGCTGCTCACGGGCGAGCTGGTCACGTGGGAGGGCGAGTACTTCCGGGTCGACTCGGCGCGCCTCTGGGACGTGCCGGACGCCGGGGTACAGATCGGCGCGGCCCTCTCGGGCAAGCACGGTGTCGAGCGGTTCGCGCCGCTCGCGGACCACCTGGTCCAGGCGATGCCCGACGCCGACGTGGTCACGGGCTGGAACGCCAAGCACTCCGGTGGGTCGCGGGTGTTCGGCCAGGTGCCGATCTGCTGGGATCCGGACGAGGACAAGGCGATAGAGCGCGCCCACTCGGAGTTCCGCTGGTTCGGCGGCGGCTGGTCGGTGAACGCGGACCTGCCCACACCGGCCGGGTTCACCGGAGCCTCGCAGTTCGTGCGGCCGGAGGACGTCGCGTCGTCGATCGCCTGCGGGCCGGACCTGGACAAGCTCGCCGAGAGCGCCCGCCCGTTCCTGGACGCCGGGTTCACCGACCTCGCGATAGTGCAGGTGGGCGACCACAACCAGGACCGGTTTCTCGCCGAGGCGGCCGGGCCGTTCGTGGAGCGCCTGCGGGCGCTCTAGCCGGGCCGGTCCTGGCGGCGAGGCTAACCCTGGGCGGCCGGGGCCGGCTTGGCGCGGTAGAACCCCGCGGCCTTGCGCAGGGCCTCGCGGGCCCGACGGCGGTCTCCCGAGGCGTCGTACGCGAACGCGAGGTGGTACCAGGCGCGCCAGTCCTCCGGCGCGGCCTCGACGGCCGCGCGCCGCGGCTCGAACGCCTCGTCGGCGGCGGCCCGGTCGATGCGCCCGCCCGGTGACCGGGGCAGGTCGTCCACGGGGAGGTCGCCCTCGGCGAACAGCGTGTCCGCCATGGTCTGCACCGTCGCCGCGAGCCGGTACTCGCGCACGATCAGCCCGATGACCAGCAGCGGGATGATCAGCACCGCCAGGCCGATCGCGATCAGCACGGGCTCGCCGGCGCGCACCATCGTGATGCCGCGCCCCGCGATCTGCCAGATGTACAGCGCGAGCAGCGCGGTGACGGCCAGCGTGCCGGGCAGCCCCTTGGGCAGCTTGCGGCCCGCGCTGCGGGTCTCCGGGTCGGTCACGACAGGTCCAGCACGTGCTCGAGGCCGACCGTCAGCCCCGGGCGGGACACCACCGACCGGATCGCGAGCAGCACGCCGGGCATGAACGAGGACCGGTCGAACGAGTCCTGCCGGATGATGAGCTGCTCCCCCTCGTTGCCGAAGAGGATCTCCTCGTGCGCCACGAGCCCGCGCAGCCGCACGGCGTGCACGCGCACCCCGTCGACGTCGGCCCCGCGGGCCTCCCAGCCCGTCTCCGTCGCGTCGGGCGACGGCCCAAGGCCCGCCTCCGCGCGGGCCGTGGTGATCGCCGCGGCCGTGTGCCTGGCGGTACCGGACGGGGCGTCCACCTTGTTCGGGTGGTGCAGCTCGATGACCTCCGCGGACTCGAAGTACCGGGCCGCCTTCGCGGCGAACGTCATCGCCAGCACCGCCGACAGCCCGAAGTTCGGGGCGATGAGCACACCGAGCGAGCCCGTGCCGCCCGTCCCCCGGGGCGACAGCTCGGCGAGGTGCGCCGCGACGCGGGCACGCGAGTCGTCGTCCCAGCCGGTGGTGCCGACCACCGCGTGCACACCGGCGTCGAGCACCGCGTGCACGTTGGCCTCGGTGACGGCGGGGATGGTGAAGTCGACGGCGACGTCGGCCCCGCCGAGCGTCTCGCTGGTGATCGTGTCGCCGTGGTCCAGTCTGGCGACCAGCTCCAGACCGTCCGCGGCCTCGACGGCCGCACACGCCTGGGTGCCCATGCGCCCGGCCGCGCCGAGCACCGCCACCTTGATGTCACTCACGATCTACCACCCTCTAGTTCTTCGTTGAGTGCTGGATATTCGCCCCTCCAGCGGCTCTGAAGGGGCGAATACCCAGCACTCAACGGGACGTCAGTTGTTGAAAGGGCCCACGCGGACGATCGATCTGGGGCGGGCGGCCAGGTCTGCCGCCAGCTCCTGGACCTCTGTCGCCGTGACCGCCTGGATGCGCTCCAGCGACTCCTCCAGCGACAGCAGGTCGCCGTACACGAGCTCGGCCTTGCCGAGGCGGCTCATGCGCGACCCGGAGTCCTCCAGCCCGAGCACGGTACCGCCGGACAGCTGCCCGATCGACCGCTTCAGCTCGGACTCGGTGATCCCGTCGTTCGCGAGCTTCTCCAGCTCCTCGACGAGCAGCTCCGTGACCTGGTCGGCCTTGGCGGCAGCGCAGCCCGCGTACAGGCCGAACGTGCCGAGCCCGCCGTGCGCGGACGCGAACGAGTACGTCGAGTACGCCAGGCCCCGCTTCTCGCGGATCTCCTGGAACAGCCTGGACGACATGCCGCCGCCCAGCACCGCGTTAAGCACGGACAGCGCGAAGCGCCGGTCGTCCGTCGCCGAGATACCGGTCGACCCGATGATGATGTTGGCCTGCTCGACCTGACGCTTCACCGTCAGCTCGGCGCCCGCCTCCGGCACGCCCGTGCGGTCCTCGGTCGTCCCCCGGCGGTCACGCGGCGCGACGGCGGCGTCGAGGTCCCACCCGCCGTCGGTCAGCGCCTGGGTCACCTGCTGCACGAGCTTGTCGTGGTCGATACCGCCCGCGGCCGTGACCACGAGGGTCTCCGGCCGGTAGTTCCAGCGGTAGTGGTCCCAGACGGCGGCGCGCGGGACGGCGTTGATCGTCTCGGGCGTGCCGCCGATCGGGCGGCCCAGCGCGTGGTCGCCCAGGACCACGGCGGAGAACTGCTCGTGCACGACGTCGGTCGGGTCGTCGTCGTTCATCGCGAGCTCTTCGAGGATGACGCCGCGCTCGGTCTCGAGCTCGTCGGCATCCAGGCGCGCGGAGGTGACCATGTCGGAGATGACGTCGACCGCCATCGGCAGGTCGGAGTCGAGCACCCGCGCGTAGTAGCAGGTGTGCTCCTTGCCGGTGGCAGCGTTCGCCTCACCGCCGACGGCGTCGAACGCCTCGGCGATGTCCATCGCGGACCGCCGTGCGGTCCCCTTGAAGAGCAGGTGCTCCAGGAAGTGCGTCGAGCCGAAGTGGCCGTCGGTCTCGTCCCGCGAGCCGACGCCGATCCACGCACCCACCGTCGCCGAGCGCTGGCCCGGCATGTGCTCGGTGAGTACACGGACACCGCCGGGCAGGACGGAGCGACGAATGGTCGCCCCGTCCTGCCCGGCGGTCAGCTCGGCACCGGGCTCGCCCGTGGGGACGAGCGGCAGGTGCCACGCCATGTCAGGCGTCCGCTGATGCGGTGGCCTCGGTGGCCGGCTCGACGGCGTCGGCCGGAGCCGACTCGTCCTCGTCGGTCACGGCGACCAGCGACAGCTTGCCGCGCGGGTCGATCTCACCGATCTCGACCTGGACCTTCTGGCCGATGGACAGCACGTCGTCGACGTTCTCGACGCGCTTGCCACCCACGAGCTTGCGGATCTGGCTGATGTGCAGCAGACCGTCCTTGCCCGGGGAGAGCGAGATGAAGGCGCCGAACGACGTCGTCTTGACGACGGTTCCGACGAACCGCTCGCCCACCTCGGGGACGTGCGGGTTGGCGATCGCGTTGATCGCCGCGCGGGCGGCCTCGGCCGAGGGTCCGTCGACAGCACCGATGTACACGGTGCCGTCGTCCTCGATGGAGATGTCCGCGCCCGTCTCCTCCTGGATCTGGTTGATCATCTTGCCCTTCGGCCCGATGACCTCGCCGATCTTGTCGACCGGAACCTTCACGGAGATGACGCGCGGGGCGTTCGGGGACATCTCGTCGGGCGTGTCGATCGCCTCGTCGAGCACCTCGAGGATGGTCAGGCGCGCGTCGCGAGCCTGGCCGAGTGCCGCACTCAGCACCGACGCGGGGATGCCGTCGAGCTTCGTGTCGAGCTGGATGGCCGTGACGAACTCCTTGGTACCGGCGACCTTGAAGTCCATGTCACCGAACGCGTCCTCGGCGCCCAGGATGTCCGTCATCGCGGCGTAGCGGGTCTCGCCGTCCACGGTGTCGGACACGAGGCCCATCGCGATACCGGCGACCGCCGCACGCAGCGGCACACCGGCGTTGAGCAGCGACAGCGTGCTCGCGCACACCGAGCCCATCGACGTCGAGCCGTTGGAGCCGAGAGCCTCGGACACCTGGCGGATCGCGTACGGGAACTCCTCGCGGCTCGGCAGGACCGGCACCAGGGCACGCTCGGCGAGCGCACCGTGGCCGATCTCGCGGCGCTTCGGGCTGCCCACGCGGCCCGTCTCACCGGTCGAGTACGGCGGGAAGTTGTAGTTGTGCATGTAGCGCTTGCGCGTCTCCGGACCGAGCGAGTCGATCTGCTGCTCCATGCGGAGCATGTTCAGCGTGGTGACACCCAGGATCTGGGTCTCGCCGCGCTCGAAGATCGCCGAACCGTGCACGCGGGGCAGCACCTCGACCTCGGCCGAGAGGGTGCGGATGTCCGCGAGGCCACGGCCGTCGATACGGACGCCCTCGGTCAGCACGCGCTGGCGGACGAGCTTCTTCTGCAGCGAGCGGAAGGCAGCCGACAGCTCCTTCTCGCGGCCCTCGAACTGCCCGGCCAGCTGCTCCTGCAGCCCGGCCTTGAGCTCGTCGAGCTTGTTCTCGCGGTCCTGCTTGTCCGCGATGGTCAGCGCCTCGCGCGTCGGCGCGGAGACGGCGGCCTCGACGGCCGCGAACGCGTCGTCCTGGTAGTCCGGGAAGAGCTTGAACTCCTGCGTCTCCTTGCCGGACTGCGCGGCGAGCTGGACCTGCGCGTCGCACAGGGCCTTGATGAACGGCTTGGCCGCGTCGATGCCCTCGGCGACGACGGTCTCGGTCGGCGCGGCGACGCCGTCGTTCTTGATGAGGGTCCACGCGTTGTCGGTGGCCTCGGCCTCGATCATGGCGATCGCGACGTCGTCACCCACGACACGACCGGCGACGACCATGTCGAAGACCGCGCGCTCCTTGTCGGAGTACTTGGGGAACGCGACCCACTGGCCGTCGACCAGCGCGATGCGCACGGCACCGACCGGGCCGTCGAACGGCAGGCCGGAGATCTGGGTCGACGCCGACGCGGCGTTGATCGCCAGGGTGTCGTACGCGTCGTCCGGGTGCAGCGCCATGACGGTGATGACGACCTGGACCTCGTTGCGCAGGCCCTTGACGAACAGGGGGCGCAGCGGGCGGTCGGTCAGGCGGCAGGTCAGGATCGCGTCGGTCGACGGGCGACCCTCGCGACGGAAGAACGAGCCGGGGATGCGCCCGGCGGCGTACATCCGCTCCTCGACGTCCACCGTCAGCGGGAAGAAGTCGAACTGGTCCTTCGGGTGCTTGCCGGCCGTCGTGGTCGACAGCAGCATGGTCTCGCCGTCGAGGTAGGCGGCGACAGCACCGCCGGCCTGCTTGGCGAGGCGTCCGGTCTCGAACCGGACGGTACGGGTGCCGAAGCGACCGTTGTCGATGACGGCCTCGGCGAACTGGATCTCGGGACCCTCCACGGGTGCCCTCCTTCTGTTGGGGTGTTCTCTTGGAACGCCCCCGTGCCCGACGGTCATCGATCGAGGCCTACCGAACCGCCGCTCGCCACGGGGCGAGGTGTTCGGGAAGCCACTACCGAGGACCGGACGAGGTCACGGGCGGCGCGTTGTTGTCGTACTACAGCATCTCACCAGACCAGCCCGGCCCCCGCAGCGGGGGCCGGGCTGGTAGGCGTCATGTCAGCGGCGCAGGCCGAGCTTGTCGACCAGGGCGCGGTAGCGCTCGATGTCGATCCCCTTGAGGTAACCCTGGAGACGACGGCGCTGGCCCACGAGGAGCAGCAGACCACGACGGCTGTGGTGGTCGTGCTTGTGCTCCTTCAGGTGCTCGGTGAGGTCCTTGATGCGCTGCGTGAGGAGCGCGATCTGCACCTCCGGCGAGCCCGAGTCGCCCGGCTTGGTTCCGTACTCGGAAATGATCTGCTGCTTCGTGGCAGTGTCGAGCGGCATGGCTCTCCTTCAGTGTCGTTGCGCGGTGCTCCGGGACTAGTTCACCGGGGCGCTCTCGATCCGCGGCCGTTCAGACGGCAGTACCACATTACCAGTGCCAGGCCTTTCTGCCCGACGGCGGACGTCGCGCGACCTGTGACGTCGCGCGCACCGTCCGCCGTCGGCTCACGCCCCGTCGTGGCCTGCGTAGCCGTCACCTGTGCGGCGGAAGATCGGACGGCCCGCCTGGTCCTGCCTGATCGGGAGGACGCCCGCGAACGCCAGCAGGTCCGGGAGCGTCGTGATGAGGCGCCGGTCGTCGAACCGGACGCCGTTCGCCGGTGTCCAGTCGCGGCCGGGGCGGCGCATGAACGACTCGTCGTCCAGCCGCAGCAGGTAGAGGAACGTCTCCACGAGGACGCGGCTGCCGACCTCACCCAGGAAGTTGCCGTTGCCCTGGATCTCGGCCTCCTTGAGGACGTAGTACCAGAGCGGCGTGCCGTCCAGGTCGTCGAGCGCGGCCACCAGCTCGGGCGACGCGTTCTGCCGGAGCTGCTCCGGCGTGAGCGGCCGGGCCCGGAGCGCCTTGGCCACCGCCTCGCCCGTCGGGATCGCCAGCATGTACCCGCGCAGCAGGTTGCGCTGCGCGAGATGCTTCAGCAGCGCCCGCACCGGGCCGGCGGCCCCGTTGCCCTCGTTCAGCAGGTCACCCAGACCGTCGGCAAGGAACGGGTCGATCTTGCGGGCCTTGCGGAAGGCGGCGGCGTCACCCTTGTCGGTGAACCGCGCCCACTCGATGGGCCAGTTCGACGGCAGCGCGGGCAGCGGGTTCGTGGGGCTCGGCGACAGACCGCCGTTGCCCGTGAACTGGAAGAACTGGTCCAGCGTCGCCGGCCCACCCGGGCCGTTGCGCGTGAAGTTGACGTTGTAGTCGTAGGTGCCGCGCACCATCGAGTGCCCGAACCGGAACGCCGCCACCGCGAACTCCAGCGGCATCGCCACGCGACGCGCGGGCCGGAACAGCTTCGGCCCCGTCGCGAGCACCGCGTCCAGCACGCCGGGCTTGGTGAGCGTGCGCAGGTAGTCGTGCACGACCAGCCACTGGTAGTGGAACCGGACGAGCTGCTGCGCGCGGTCGAACAGCTCGCGCTGCGTGGTCGCCGACCACGGCTCGTGCCGCGCCACCCAGTCGACGGTGGCGTTGTGGAACCGGATCATCGCGACGTGGAACTGCGCGACGACCAGGTTCTCGTCGTTGCGACTGTCCGGGATCAGCGGCATGCGCTCGCTGCCCGGCTCGGTGCTGCGCGGCAGGTCGCGCTGCGGGTCGTCGCCGGGTGCCACGAGCGAGAACGGCCCGAGCGGTTCGGTGTCGACCCTGCCGAGCCGCAGCTTGGCCGAGTCCGGCACGTATGCCGCCTCGCTGCGGGTGGTGCCGCGGTCCTTCTCGCCCGCGAAGCGCGGGCCGGAGCCGTAGAGGCTGTCGAGGTCCAGCAGCGGGACCCGGCCGTTGTGGAGGCTGCGCACGACGGTCTTCGGCCGGAACACGCGGAACGGGTCGCTGACGACGTCGCCGAGCGCCTTGTCGCCGCCCGGGCCGGAGCCGTCGTCGGGCCCGTTCGTGTTCAGGGTGATGTCGTGGTCGATGAACTGGCCCCAGTAGGTGTAGACGGCGGGGACCGTCGCGTCGAGCGGCCCGGGCGCGGTGGCGGGCTCGATCATGGCGGCCCCGAGCCGCATCAGCGCCTCCCGGGTCTCCTTCAGGCGACCGCCACCCACGGGCAGGTGGCCCTCCGGGTAGTTCGCGGCCAGACCGCTCAGCAGGTAGTCGAACGACGTCGTCGCGTCGAAGCGGTCCTCGCGCAGGTCGCGCCGCACGGCCGCCTCGGTGCGTGGCATGAGGGTCGCCGTGCTCTCGTGCGGCTCCGCCGCGTCGTCCGGGTCGGCGGGCACGAACACACCACCGTGCCCGATCCGCCGCACCGTGCGACCGGCCGGCGTCTGCGCCAGGTCGACCGCCTCGTGGGGGGCATGGTTCGGGTCGCCCTGGGGCGGCGCCTCAGTGGTCTGGACCATGATCTCTCCTTCTCTGGGGTGAAGGCCTTCACCAACTCAGAGAGCACGGCACCCCCGCCCGTGACCGATTCGGCCAGACCCGAATCAGCCGGTCCGCTTGACGTGCGCCGCCCACAGCACCGCGCCTGCCGCGAACAGCACCTGGACGGCGACCAGCGACGGCGCCACGACCCCGGAGACGGCCACCCACGCGAGCGGGAGCGTGCCCAGCACCGCCAGGTCGAGCCCCTTGAACTGGTGCAGCACCAGCCCGGTCGGCACACCGCCCGCGGGCGTCGCGATCATCGGCACGTCCCACGGCACGGGCCCGCGGTAGGCGGTCCGTACGGCGGCGGCCCCGAGTACCACGGCGGCGGGCACCGCCATCGCCAGCCACTGCCCGCCCCCGACCGTCGCGGCGACCGCCAGCAGCACCACGGCCGCCGTCAGCACCGGCCACGCGGTGCGCACGGCCCGGGTGGCACGGGCACCCAGCGGCACCAGCGAGTCAAGTCGCGGGTTCTCCCCCGCCGCCCGCGGCCCGACGGCGCCCGCGAGCGCCCCCGCGTACCCGACGCACGCGAGGACCGCCCAGAGCCCTATCCCGTCCGCCAGCACGGGCACCTGGACAGCGACGGCTCCGGTGGCGGCGAGCGCGACCAGCCCGGCCAGGGCCGCGGGCGAACGGACCAGGAGGGTGGCGTCGGCGGCGAGCAGGGCGCCGGCCGGGCCGCGGGCCGTGCCGGGCAGCCAGGGCAGCACGCGCGACGCCGTCGGGCCGCCGCTGAGGAGCGCGCGGCTCATACCGCCGCTGTCGAGCGAGAGCAGGGCTGCCGAGGCCTGCATCGCGGCCGACGCGCGGGCGCGCAGCTCGCCGGCCCGGAGCAGATCCAGGCGGGTGGCCCAGACGGCGAGCGCCGCACCGCCCACGACGACCACCGCCGCGAGCACGGGCAACGGCACGGACCAGGCCGCCCACTCGGGGGCCCAGAGCGCCAGGCCGAGCCCGGCGACCGGCACGGCGGCGAGCAGCGGGACGAGCACCCGCCCGGCCCGGACACCCGACGCCGCCCCGGTCACCTGGAGCACACCCGTGCCGGCCACCACCACGAGGCCGAGCGCGCCGCCGAACGCGGCGTCGGCGAGGATCCCGGTGAGGCCCACGCCCACGAAGGCCGCCGGTACGCCGCCCGCGACCAGGCCGGCACCGACTCCGGCGAGCACCGTGCGGACCACCGACGGTGAGGCCAGGCCCGCGCGGTCGGCGGGGGTCGGCACCCACCAGCGCACCCCGGCGGCGGGCAGACCCGCCGGACCCACGCGGAGCGCGACCACCGCACCCGCCACGACCGCCAGCGCGAGCACCATCGCCTGGATCAGTCCCGGTCCGAGCCCGAAGCGGGTCGCGTCGGACCCGAGCAGCTCCCGCACGGGCGCCCCGAACCCCCACAAGTACAGCGTGACTATGGCGAGGGAGATCACCACCTCGCCGATGTCCATCGCCACCCGGCCCGCCTCGGCGGGCAGGTTGTGGGCCCGCACACGCGCGGTCAGCCGGCGCAGCTCGGCACCGGTGAGCTGTTCCTCCTCGTCCCCGGCCAGCCGGGGCAGCGGGGACGGGCCGACGGCGCCCGGCTCGCGGGTCATCGGAAGCCCGCCAGCACGCCCGGGGCCTCGGCGGGCGGCAGCAGCACGGCACCGTCGTCGGACAGGTACAGGGCGCTCGCGCCGGTCGCGGCGAGCAGACGGTCGTCGTGCGTCGCGAACAGGACCGCCGTGCCGGCGTCGGCCTCGGCGCGCAGCAGGTCGCCGAGCCGGGCGCGCATGGCGGTGTCGAGGCGCTGCTCCGGCTCGTCGAGGACGATCAGGTCGCGCGGCCGGACCAGGGCGCTCGCCAGCAGGAACCGGCGGCGCTGCCCGGACGAGAGCGTGTGCGGCATCGCGCCGCCGTGCCCGCTGATGCCCACGTGGTCGAGCACCTGGTCGGTGATCGCGCCGGAGTCGGGCACGCCGTGGCCCCGCGCCGTGAGCACCAGGTGCTCCCGGACGGTCACGCCGGGGAAGAACGCGTCGTCGTCCAGCACGCCCGCGACCCGAGTGCGGAACCCTCGCTCGCGCTCGTCCACCGCCCGCCCGAACGCGCTGACCGTGCCCGAGAGCGGCTCCTGGAGACCGAGCACCGTGCGCAGCAGGGTGGACTTGCCGGTTCCGTTGGTACCGATCACGGCGACGACGTCGCCGGGGGCCAGCGTGAGCGAGACCGGCGGGCAGACGGCATTGCCGCCGTACCCGACGACCAGGTCGGACAGTTCGAGGAGCGTCATGCCCACCTCAACGCACGAACCCCGGCTGGTTCTCCCGCTCCCGGCCTCATCTCCATGCTCCGACGATCTCGTCAGGCCCCCAGTGCGCCGCCAGCGGAAGCCCCTGCCCCACACCGCACCGTGAGACAGCGACGAGGGGTGTGTCGTCGCCGGTCCCTGGCACAACACCACGGGCGCGGGCGAGGTCCCCGAGCTCGTGCGTCCCGAACGTGTCGGTCTCGTACCACTTCACCGATCCGATGAACTCCACGTGTCGTGCCGTTGGCGTGCGGTCGGCGCCGACCAGGTCCACCTCGGGGTTGTTCTGCCGGTTCCACCAGCCCCCGACAGCTTCGACATCGGGCCACTCGGAGTCCAGCAGGATGCGCATCAGCGATTCCCGGACGAGCGGTTCCACCGCCCGGCCGCGCCAGGTCGACCACGACCGCTCGATCCGATCCAACGCCACGTCGCCCCGCCCGCGTTCGACGAAGGGGATCGCACGGCGCAGGAAGGCGAGCCAGAAGCGCAGGTACGGGTCGCTGATGCGATACCGCTTGTTCTTCGTGTCGGACGCCGTCGACAGCGGGAGGTCAGTCTCGACGATCCGCTTCGCCTCCAGCGTCCGGAGCAGGGGGTTCAAGGTGCCGGCGGGCAGAGCGCCGGAGTTCCCTGCAGCGGCGGCGATGGTGGTGAACGTACGCTCGCCGTCGCCGATGGCTTCGAGGATCGCCCTGCTGCGCGAGGACTCGGGAAACTCGCCGAGCAGCGACAGCTCGCCCGCGACGAGCAGCGGCGACAGCGGGTCGCCGAGCATTCCCCGGAGAAACTCCACCCGGGACTGTCCGGACCCCCAGGTTTGGACGATCTCGGGGAATCCACCGGTGATCAGGTGAGCGTCGACCGCATCCGCAGCACTCAAGCCGGTCATCTCCTGGACATCAGCCACGTTCAGGGGTGCGATGTCGATCTTCGTCGCCCGCCCGAAAAAGGGGCGACCGTACGTCTGCAAGGCCTCCATGACGGACAGGTCGCTGCCGATGAGCAGAAGCAGGACAGGTTTCGCCGAGAGATGCTTGTCCCAGACCGTCTGGAGCGCTCCTTCGAACTCCGCGTCCTGCTCGACCAACCATGGGACCTCGTCGAGCACGACGACCGTCGGCTTGTCGTCCGGCAGGAACTCGGCGAGCGCTCGCAACGTGCCGTTCCAGTCCGGCGGGCTCAGGTGGGCGAAGATGGCAGGCGCATTCAGGCCCGACTGGGTGAGCGAGGCGAGGAACTCGCGCCGCTCGGCCATGGCATTGCGCCCGCGGGTTGCCTGGAAGACGAGGTACTCGCCGTCGGTGCGGTCACAGAACTCCTGCGCGAGTCGCGACTTTCCGACCCGACGGCGGCCGGTCATGATCGCGGCCCTGCCCTGGGTGGTGCCGGTCCCCGCCTCGACGGCTTCCAGCAGTCCTGCGAGCCGCCGCAGGTCAGCTTCCCGACCGTGAAACCGCATCTAAGGCTCCTTAACTAAGATTGAATATTACTAAGATCCAATCTTAGTTTACGGCCGGCGTCTACGCCCGCAGGATCTTGCGAGCCCGCGCCACGTCGTCGTTCATCTGGGTGATGAGCGGCTCCATGCCGTCGAAGCGCAGCGTGGGCCGCAGGTGGGCCACGAACTCGAGCGCCACCGTCTGGTCGTACAGGTCGAGGTCGGTGCGGTCGAGCACGTACGCCTCCACGCGGCGCTCCACACCGTCGAACGTGGGGTTGGTGCCGACGGAGATCGCGGCCGGGAGGATCTCCTCCTGCCCCATCCCCGTACCGGACACGGCGGCGCGGTCACCCTCCGGTCCGGCGAGGCTCGCGCAGGTCGCGGCCGTGCCGCGGCGCAGCCAGCCGGCGTAGACGCCGTCGGCGGGGACCAGCCCGGTGATGTCGCCGAGGTTGGCGGTCGGGAAGCCCATCTCGCGCCCCCGGGCGTCGCCGTGCACCACCGTGCCGCGCACGAGGTGCGGCCGGCCGAGCACGTCGGCGGCCTGGTCGACGTCGCCCTCCGCGAGCAGCGCGCGCACCGCCGTCGACGACCAGCGCTGGTGCCCGTCGCCCTCGGGCGGCAGGAAGTCGCCGACGTCGTCGATGGCGACCACCTCGAAGCCGTGCTGCCCGCCGAGCTCGACCATCGTCGCGAGCGTGCCGGCGTTCTGCTTGCCGAAGCGCACGTCGTGGCCCACCACCACCGTGCGGGCGCCCAGGCCGTCGACCAGGTACCGGGAGACGAACTCCTCGGGCGTCTGGGCGGCGAAGTCGAGCGTGTAGTTCACGACCAGCGTCGCGTCCAGGCCCGTGCGCTCCATGAGCGCCAGCCTGTCCTGCAGGCCGGTGATCAGCTCCGGAGCCGACTCGGGCCGGTGCACGGCCGAGGGGTGCGGCTCGAACGTCACCGCGACGGCGCTGGCCCCTTCGCTCCGGGCGAGCCGGAGGATGCGGTCGAGCACCGCCTGGTGGCCGCGGTGGACGCCGTCGAAGTTGCCGATCGTCACCACAGATGGCCCGAATCCCGGGGGAACCTGTTCCAGGTCCGTCCACAGCTGCACGCGGGTTGCTCCTCATGAATCGGGTGGCGCGGGTGCGGCGGTCGCACACGCGACTGACCGCACCGATCCCTGAAAGCCTAGCCGGAGCCGGGCGTATCCGTGCTCAGCGGGCCGCGAGCACCAGCACGGGCTTGGCGAGGTCGTCACCCCGGCGCCGGGTGTCCTCCAGCAGCGCCACCAGGGTGCCCGACGGCGACAGCGCCGCCACCACCTCCGGGCGGCCCGACGGCGTCACCCACTGCCCGTAGCCAAGCGCCCGGACCTCGTCCTCGTCCAGCTCGCGGACCGGGAACGTGGCCCGGGCCGCCTCGGCCATCGGCAGGGTGGCCAGCGTGCCGTCGGCGTCGGCCTGCGCCTCCAGCTGTTCCAGCGTGCGGGCACCGGCGAGGTCGTAGCCGCCCACGCGGGTGCGGCGGAGCGCCGTCAGGTGCCCGCCGGTGCCGAGGGCCGCACCCAGGTCGCGTGCCAGGGCGCGCACGTAGGTCCCGGAGGAGACGGTGACGCGGACGTCGACGTCGACGACGGGCACGTCGCGAGCGGGGAGCTCGTCCGGCACCGTCGCCGTGGCCGGGCGGACGGCCAGGACCTCGAAGCGGGACACGGTGACCGGTCGCGCCTCCAGCTCGACCGACTCCCCCGCCCGGACCAGCGCGTACGCGCGCTTGCCGTCCACCTTGATGGCGGACACCGACGTCGGCACCTGCTGGATGTCGCCCGTGAGATCGGCGATGCCCGCGTCCAGCGCGGCCCGGTCCACCCGCTCGACGGCGCCGGGCCCGGCCACGGACAGCACCTGACCCTCGGCGTCGTCCGTCGTGGTCGCGACACCCAGCCGGATCGTCGCGTCATAGTCCTTGTCCGCACCCACCACGTAGGTGAGCAGGCGGGTCGCCTTGCCGATGCCCAGCACGAGCACACCGGTCGCCATGGGGTCGAGCGTGCCGGCGTGGCCGACCTTGCGGGTCCCGGCGAGGCGCCGCATGCGCCCGACGACGTCGTGGCTGGTCCAGCCCTCCGGCTTGTCGACGACGACGAAGCCGTCGGCGGCCGTCGGACGGCGCACCGGCGCCTGCGGGGTGGGAGAAATCATGGGTATCAGTATCCAGTGGCTCAGGGGGACACGCGGCGCCGGGAGACGACGAAGCCACCCGCGCCGTCCGGAACGTACTGGTTCCGGCCGGACGTCAGGTGGCGTCGGCGCAGCCCGCGAGGGTCAGGACGGAGGTCACTCGGACTCTTCGTCGGCCTCGCGCGGCTTCTTGTAGGGGTCCTCGTCGCCCGCGTACCGGGCACCGGCACGCAGCGCCTCGAGCTCGGCGTCGCGCTTGCGAGCCTCGATCAGAGCGGCGTCGAGGTTGGCGGCGGTGTCCGGGACGGAGTCCAGGTGGAACTCGAGCGTGGGCGTCAGGCGGATGCCCGTCTGCTTGCCCACCTCGGAGCGGATCAGGCCGGTGGCGCTCTTCAGCGCCGCGGCCGTCCCCTCCCGTTCCTCGTCCGAGCCGTAGACCGTGTAGAACACCGAGGCGTTCTGCAGGTCGCCGGTCACCCGGACGTCCGTGACCGTCATGAAACCGAGCCGCGGATCCTTGATCCGCGTATCGATCATCTGCGCGACGATCACCTTGATGCGGTCGGCGAGCTTACGAGATCTCGGGGAGTCGACCATCCATTTTCCTTTCCGGGGTCGCCGAGCCGGAGCCCGGTGCACGTGTCAGAAGCTCCCGGACGTGTCAGACGTACAGGTCACCTGAGTGACCTGTACGTCTGACACGTGGGTCCGGGTCTGACACGTGCACCGGGCTCCGGTTCAGCGGGGAGCGTCAGACGCGCGGCTTCTCACGCATCTCGAAGGTCTCGATGGTGTCGCCCTCGTTGACGTCGTTGAACGACCCGAGACCGATACCGCACTCGAAGCCCTCGCGGACCTCGGTGACGTCGTCCTTCTCACGACGCAGCGACTCGATGGTGAGGTTGTCGCCCACGACCGTGCCGTTGCGGAGCACACGCGCCTTCGAGTTGCGGCGGATGCTGCCCGAACGAACCATCGAACCGGCGATGTTGCCGAACTTCGAGGAACGGAAGACCTGGCGGATCTCCGCGGTCCCGAGCTGGACCTCCTCGTACTCCGGCTTGAGCATGCCCTTGAGAGCCGCCTCGACGTCCTCGATCGCCTGGTAGATGACCGAGTAGAACTTGACGTCGACGCCTTCGCGCTCCGCCAGCTCCTCGACGCGCTCGCCGTACTTCACGTTGAAGCCGATGATCACGGCGCTGTCGACGGTCGCGAGGTTGACGTCGTTCTGCGTGATCGCACCCACACCACGGTGGATGACACGCAGCTCGACCTCTTCGCCCACATCGATCTTGAGCAGCGCGTCCTCCAGTGCCTCGACGGCACCGGACACGTCGCCCTTGAGGATGAGGTTGAGGCTCTCGACCTTGCCCTTCTTGAGCTCGACGTCGAAGTCCTCGAGGCTGATCCGCTTGCGGCGCTTGGCCAGCGTCGCCGCACGCTCCGCCGCCTGACGCTTCTCGGCGATCTGGCGAGCGGTCCGGTCGTCGGGCGCCACGAGGAACGTGTCGCCGGCGCCCGGGACGCTGGTCAGACCCAGCACCTGGACCGGGCGGGCCGGGGTGGCCGCCTCGACCGCGTTGCCGTGCTCGTCGAACATCGCACGGACGCGGCCGTAGGCCGTACCCGCGACGATCGCGTCACCGACGTGCAGCGTGCCGGCCTGGACCAGCACCGTCGCCACCGGACCGCGACCCTTGTCGAGGTTCGCCTCGATGGCCACACCGCGTGCGTCCTTGGTCGGGTTCGCCCGCAGGTCGAGCGACGCGTCCGCGGTGAGCAGGACGGCGTCGATCAGGCTGTCGATACCGATGCCCGGCTTCGCCGCGACGTCGACGAACATGGTGTCGCCGCCGTACTCCTCGGCCACCAGGTTGTACTCGGTGAGCTGCTGACGGACCTTCGACGGATTGGCACCCTCGACGTCGATCTTGTTCACCGCGACCACGATCGGCACACCTGCTGCCTGCGCGTGGTTCAGGGCCTCGACCGTCTGCGGCATCACGCCGTCGTCGGCCGCGACCACGAGGATCGCGATGTCGGTGACCTGCGCACCACGTGCACGCATGGCGGTGAACGCCTCGTGACCCGGGGTGTCGATGAACGTGATGGCACGCTCGGTGCCGTCGTGCTCGTGCGTGATCTGGTACGCACCGATGTGCTGCGTGATCCCGCCGTGCTCGCCCGCGACGACGTCCGCGTTACGGATCGCGTCGAGGAGCTTGGTCTTACCGTGGTCGACGTGACCCATGACGGTCACGACCGGCGGACGGATCTCCAGGTCCTCGTCGGACTCGTCGTCCTCCTCGGCCTGCAGGTCGATGTCGAAGGCCCCGAGCAGCTCGCGGTCCTCCTCCTCGGCCGAGACCATCTCGATCTGGTAGCCGAGCTCCGTGGCCAGCGTGCCGAACGTGTCCTCGTCGAGCGACTGCGTGGCCGTGGCCATCTCGCCCAGGTGGAACAGCACGGTCACGAGCGCCGCGGGGTTCGCGTCGATCTTGTCCGCGAAGTCGTTCAGCGACGCACCGTGGCGCAGCCGGACGGTGGTGGTGCCGTTGCCGCGCGGGACCTGCACGCCGCCGAGCGACGGGGCCTGCATGGCCTCGAACTCCTGGCGCTTCGCCCGACGCGACTTGCGTCCGCGGACCGGCTTGCCACCGGCGCGCCCGAAGGCACCCTGGGTCGCACCGCGACCACCGGCACCGCGACGCGGGCCGCCGAAGCCGCCGCCGCCACCGGGACGACCCGGAGCGCCTGCGCCTGCAGCGCCGCCACCGGCACCGCCGGGACGGCCACCGCCGCCACCGGGACGGCCACGACCGCCACCCGGAGCCGGGCGGTCACCCGGACGCGGCATGTTGGTCTTGCCCGGCATCATGCCGGGGTTCGGACGCGGACCGCCGCCACCGGTACCGCCGGGGCGGGGAGCCGAAGGACGCGGGCCACCCGGACGGGGACCGCCGGAGCGCTCGCCGCTGGGAGCCTCGGTGCGCTCGGGGCGCTGCCCCGGACGCGGCATGCCCTGGCTGGGGGCGAACGGGTTGTTGCCCGGACGCGGGTTGCCGCCGGCCGCGGGACGTTCGTTGCCGCCGCCGCTGCCGCCGCCGGGGCCTGCTGCACCCGGGCGGCCACGGCCGCCACCGGGACGGGGCATGCCCTGGCTGGTCGCGAACGGGTTGTTGCCCGGACGCGGGTTGCCGCCACCAGGACGGTCGCCACCGGGACGGCCACCACGGTTGCCGTCCCGTGCCGGACGCGCGCCGGAGGGCGCAGCGGCGGCAGGCTTCGGCGCACCGGGCTTGGGGGCCGCGGCGGGCTTGGGCGCACCAGGCTTGGGGCCTGCTGCTGACGTGGCGGACGCCGCGGGCGTCGCCTGGCTCTCAGCTGCCGGAGCCGGGGCCGGGGCGGGTGCCGCCGGTGCGGGGCTCGGAGCCGGAGCAGGGCTGGGGGCCGGGGCGGGCGCCGGGGTCGGCGCGGCCTCTGCCTTGCTGGGTGCAGGCGCCGGAGCCGGGGTCGGCTCGGCAGGCTTCTGGGCCGCGGGCTTCGCGGCCGGCTTGGGTGCGCTCGGCGTGGGCTTCGCCGCGTCCTTCTCGGACGGGCCAGCTGCGCCACCGGCAGGGAACTTGTCGCGCATGCGCCGCACGACGGGCGGCTCGAGCGTGGAGGACGCCGAGCGAACGTATTCGCCCGCCGACTTCAGCTCGCCAAGCAGGGTCTTGCTTTCCACTCCGAGCTCTTTTGCGAGCTCGTAGACGCGGACCTTAGCCACAACTCTCCTGTCTCGGTCCATCCCAAGACAGGAAGGACCACCGTTAGTACTGAGTACTCATCGCTGGGGGCTCATCGGGTGCCCATCGGCGTCTGACCCGCTTCCTTGTCGACGAATCGCATAATTCGGCCCGACGCACGGTGGCGTCCGGTCGGAACAGTCCTGCGGTTGTTGCACTCACTGGCCGAGGTGTGCTCGTACCTCACCGAGGTCGAGGGGCCCGTCGACACGCAGTGCGCGTGACACGGCCCTGCGACGCTCAGCGAGCTCCAGGCACCGCGGTTCCGGGTGAACCCAGGCACCACGACCCGGCAGGCAGGCACGGACGTCGATGACGATGCGCCGTGAGGCTTCCACGGCGTCATCATGCATCGAGGTGTCCAGCACCAGACGCAGGAGTGCAGACCGCTGGTCGCGCTCCCGGCATCCGACACACGTGCGCACCGGCCCCTTGACGGGTGGAACGGGGTATGTCGAAGGACGGGCACGTGGCCCAGACTCAGACAGTCTACCGCGCCGGCCCACCGGGCGTTACCGGCCGCTCTGCGTGCCGGCACCCGCGCCACCTGCGTCGGCGTCGGCGGCCTCGTCGGAGCGGATGTCGATGCGCCAGCCCGTCAGCTTCGCGGCGAGCCGGGCGTTCTGCCCCTCTTTACCGATTGCGAGGGACAGCTGGTAGTCGGGGACGATGGCGCGTGCGGCGCGGGCATCGGCGTCCACCACTGTGACGGACGACACACGCGCAGGCGACAGGGCGCTCTGCACGAAGGACGCCGGGTCGTCGCTGTGGTCGACGATGTCGATCTTCTCACCGTGCAGCTCGGCCATCACCGCTCGGACCCGCGCGCCCATCGGGCCGATGCAGGCGCCCTTGGCGTTGAGCCCGGCCACCCGGGTGCGGACCGCCATCTTGGTGCGGTGCCCCGCCTCGCGGGCGATGGCGGTGATCTCCACCGAGCCGTCCGCGATCTCCGGTACCTCGAGCTCGAAGAGCTTCCGCACGAGGTTCGGGTGCGTACGACTCAACGTGATCTGCGGGCCCTTCATTCCGCGGCTCACCTCGACCACGTAGGCGCGCAGCCGCTCGCCGTGCACGTACTCCTCGGTGGGTACCTGCTCGTGCGGCGGGAGGATCGCCTCGGTGCCACCCACGTCCACCAGCACCATGCGCGGGTCGCGGCCCTGCTGGATGACGCCGGCCAGCACCTCGCCCTCCTTGCCGCGGAAGGTACCCAGCACCTGGTCGTCCTCGGCGTCCCGCAGCCGCTGCACGATCACCTGGCGGGCCGTGGCGGTGGCGATACGGCCGAAGTCCTGCGGTGTGTCGTCGAACTCGGGCCCGTACTCGACGACGGGGCGGGCCTCGGGGTCCTCCGGGTCCTCGGCCGCGGGGAGCTCCTCGCGGGCCCACACGGTCACGTGGCCCGACGCGCGGTCCACCTCTACGCGGGCGCGGTTGTACGCGTCAGGAGTGCGGTGGTAGGCCGAGAGGAGCGCCTGCTCGATGGCCGCGACGAGGATGTCCAGGCTGAGGTCCCTCTCGCGCTCCAGCATCCGCAGGGTCGTCATGTCGATGTCCATGTCAGCCTTCCTCGTTGCGGCCGGGGTGACCCTCGGTCGCGTTGTCAGAACCAGCACCGTCCGAGTCGTCGTCGGTGTCTTCACCTGCACTCTCGCCCAGTTCCGATACCTCGGCATCCTGGGCGTCGAGCTTCTTGAGCTCGACCTCCACCTTGCCCCGGCGGACGTCGCCCAGCGGGATCCGGCTGTCGCCGTCGAGCACGAGGACGTCGCCGTCACCGCCCGTGAGCACGTCGGTGAGCCGCCCCTCGACGCGGCTGCCGTCCATCATCTTCAGCGTGACCAGCCGGGTCCGAGCGCGCTTGTAGTGCCGCAGCTCGGTCAGCGGCCGGGACGTGCCCGGCGTCGAGATCTCGAGCGTATAGGCACCGGAGACGACGTCGTCCTCGTCCAGTGCCGCCGACATGGCTCGCGAGGCGTCGCCGAGCCTGTCGGAGTCGAGGCTGCCCAGGGCGTCGTCCGGCAGGTCGACGGTGATCCGCACCACCGACGTGCTCCCCGCCCGGGTGACGGTCACCTCCTCGAGGTACAGCCCCGCTGCCTCGACCACCGGGCCTACCACCTCGCGGACCGCATCCGCCTGCTGTGTCATCGACTGCCTCCCGTCGGCTCCCCCACGTGCGCGGGGGCACGGTTCGAGCCGGAACGGTTCGACCGATGTGCTGTTGTTGTCTGCGTCAAGCGTAACGAAGCGCCGGGCCTCGGCACTTCGCGTAGAACGTGATGTCCGTGACCCGACCGCAATCGGTCAGGGCGCGATTCGGCTTCCGGAACATGACATCATCGGCCACGATGAACCCCAACGGCCCGAGGGCCCGCACCCGAAGCCGGTCAGCCCTGACCGCGCTGGCCCTGACCTGCGCGATCATTCTCTCAGGTTGCGGCGTGCGACTCGAGTCGCCACCGCCCACCGAGCCGGTCCCGGATGCGGTGGAGGTGGTGCGGCGCACCGCCGTGGCCGATGCCCTGCTCGTCGCCGACCAGGCCGGCGCCGCAGCGGTGGCCGAGGGGGTCGAGGCCGACGTGGCCGCCGAGCTCACGGCCATCGCCGAGGCCACGACCCTGCAGGCAGAGCAGCTCGGTGGCGAGTACGACTCCGGCCTGGGCGACATAGTGACCGAGCGATCGGGTGCCTCGCCCTCCGCGACCGTTCCGGAGCAGACGCCCGGAACGGTCGTCACCTCGCTCGGCGATGCCGCGACCCGCACCCGTGCCGCCGCCGACCAGGCCCAGTCGGGCCCTCTCGGTCGCCTGCTCGGCTCCGTGTCGGCCGCCCAGGCGCGGTACGCCCGGGACCTCGCCCGGCTGACGGGCGAGCGCGGCCCCGAGCTCCCCTCGACGCAGATCCCCGAGCCGTCCGCGGCCGACGTCGAGCAGAGCGAGGGCGAGCAGGCCGCGGCGACTCCGGCGTCGGCCACGGAGGAGCTCGCGGCAGTACCCGCCGGCCTGTCCGCGGAGGAGCTCGCCACCCTGGTCCTGGGCGAGGACACCGCCGCCTACGCCCTCGAGGTGCGTGCGGCGCAGGCCGACGGCGAGGTCCGCACCCGGGCCTACGACAGAGCCCGCGTGCACCGGGCCCGGGCCCAGGCCTGGGCCCTCCTGGCGGGCGTGGACGGGACCGACCAGGACCCGCGCCGGGTCGCCTACACGGTACCCGGGTCGGAGACGGCGACGCCGGACCTGGCCCGCGACGTCGAGGAAGACCTCACGCAGAACTACGCGACGCTGGTCGGCGTGGCCGAACCGGGCACCCGCGCCGTCCTGGTCGCCCTCCTGACGGACACCACGCTGGCAGCGGCCCAGTGGGGCGCCCCGGCGATCCCGTTCCCGGGCCTCCCCGAACGCGCCTGAGCTCCGGGACCGACTCCCGCTGGTCGAGCGTGTCGAGACCGGTCTCGACGGGCTCGACCAGCGAGACCGCTCAGGCGAGGAGGGCCGCTACCTTCTCCGCCACCGTGTCCACGACGTCGGCCACGAGGAGCTGCTCCGCCTCGCCGACGCGCGGCCGGACCTCGACCAGGCCGTCGGCCAGCCCCTTGCCCACGACGACGACCAGCGGGGCACCGAGCAGCTCGGCGTCCTTGAACTTCACGCCCGGTGACGTCTTGCCGGCGCGGTCGTCGTAGAGCACCTCGACGCCGCGGGCGGCGAGGTCGGTCGCGATCGACTCCGCGGCCTCGAAGATCTCGGCGCCCTTGCCCGCCGCGACCAGGTGCACGTGCACCGGGGCGACGTGCGCGGGCCAGGCCAGGCCCTTCTCGTCGTGGTTGGCCTCCGCGAGCGCGGCGAGCGCGCGCGTGACGCCGACGCCGTAGGAGCCCATGGTGACGACCGCCTGCTTGCCGTTCTCGTCGAGCACGACCAGGCCCAGCGCCTCCGCGTACTTGCGGCCGAGCTGGAAGATGTGTCCCATCTCGATGCCGCGGGCGAGCTCCAGCGGGCCGGAACCGTCGGGCGCCGGGTCGCCGGCGCGCACCTCGGCGGCCTCGACGGTGCCGTCGGCCGTGAAGTCACGGCCCGCGACGAGGTCGAACACGTGCTTGCCGGGCTCGTTGGCGCCGGTGATCCAGCGGGTGCCGGGCACCACGCGGGGGTCGAGGAGGTAGCGGACGGCGGGGACCTTCTCGCCGTCGGCGCCCTCGATCTGCGCACCCTGGGGGCCGAGCGCCTGCGGGCCGATGTACCCCTTGACCAGCGCGGGGAACTTCTTGAAGTCCTCCTCGGTGGCGGCCTCGGGCTCGGCGGGGGCAAGTGCGGCCTCGATGCGCTTGAGGTCCACCTCGCGGTCGCCGGGCAGGCCGACCACGACGAGCTCGCGGGTTCCGTCGGGCTGGACGAGTGCGAGCACCACGTTCTTCAGGGTGTCGGCGGCGGTCCAGGGCCGGTCGGGGCGCGGGAACTTCTCGTTCGCCAGCGCGACGAGGGTCGCGATGGTGGGGGTGTCCGGCGTGTCCTCGACGTGGGCCGCGGGGGCGTCGTCGTACGGGATCGCCTCGGGGACGGGCGTGACCACCGCCTCCACGTTGGCGGCGTAGCCGCCGGGCGAGCGCACGAACGTGTCCTCGCCGATCGGCGAGGGGCTCAGGAACTCCTCGGAGCGGGAGCCGCCCATGGCGCCTGACATCGCGGAGACGATCACGTACTCCAGGCCCAGGCGCGTGAAGATCTTCTCGTACGCCTCGCGGTGCTTCTGGTAGCTGACCTCGAGGCCCTCGTCCTTGACGTCGAACGAGTACGAGTCCTTCATGATGAACTCGCGCCCGCGGATCAGGCCGGCGCGGGGGCGCGCCTCGTCGCGGTACTTGGTCTGGATCTGGAACAGCGTGACCGGCAGGTCCTTGTACGACGAGTACAGGTCCTTGACCAGGAGCGCGAACATCTCCTCGTGCGTGGGCGCGAGGAGGTAGTCGCCGCCCTTGCGGTCCTTGAGGCGGAACAGGCCGGCGCCGTACTCCTCCCAGCGGCCGGTGGCCTCGTAGGGCTCCCGCGGCAGCAGCGCCGGGAAGTGCACCTCCTGGCCGCCGATGGCGAGCATCTCCTCGCGGACGATCGCCTCGATCTTGGCCAGCACCCGCAGGCCGAGCGGCAGCCACGAGTAGATGCCCGGGGCGGCCCGGCGGATGTACCCGGCCCGCACGAGGAGCTTGTGGCTGGCGACCTCGGCCTCGGCCGGGTCCTCGCGCAGGGTACGGACGAAGAGGGACGACATGCGAAGCACGTCGCCCTGGATGAGGCGTGCGGAAGACATGGGGCACAGCCTATCCGCGCGGGCCGCTGCGGCTCGCCGGAAATTCCGAACCGCAAGTTCCTCACCACCCGGGTGTCGAACCGCAACACACGCGTCCATCACGGCATGGATGGACTCGCACCTTGCGGTTCGACGCCGCCGGGCCCGTTCCCAGTAGGCCTTGCCGCGGGGCGGGATGCGCCGGAGGATGAGGCCATGCCGGAGCTGCCCGAGGTCGCCGCGCTCGCCGACTTCCTGCGCGCCCGGGCGTCCGGGCGCACGGTCGCCGGGGTGGAGGTCGGCTCGATCGCCGCGCTCAAGACGTACGACCCGCCGGTCGACGCGCTCGCCGGTGGCGAGGTGAGCGATGTCGCACGGCACGGCAAGTGGCTGGACGTCGTGGTCGCCCCAGGCTCCGTCCCGGGCTCGGCGGCGTCCGACGGCGCCCCGCTCCACCTGGTCTTCCACCTCTCGCGGGGCGGATGGGTGCGCTGGGCGGACGCGTTGTCGACCAAGCAGGTCCGGCCGTCGCTCGGCAGTTCCGGCCGTGGTGCGGTCCTCGCGCTGCGCGTGCGGCTCGACGACGGTTCCGGGTTTGACCTCACCGAGGCCGGGACCCGTAAGCGGCTGGCGGTGCACGTGGTCCGCGACCCCGCCGAGATCGAGATGATCGCGT
The DNA here is from genome assembly GCF_050936155.1 of Promicromonospora sp. CA-289599. Classification (NCBI taxonomy): domain Bacteria; kingdom Bacillati; phylum Actinomycetota; class Actinomycetes; order Micrococcales; family Promicromonosporaceae; genus Promicromonospora; species Promicromonospora sp. CA-289599. Next base: position 4,697,590 of record NZ_JBNJNI010000001.1, on the reverse strand, counting down.
CCCTGGGTGTGGAGCCGCTGTCCCCGGAGTTCACCACCGAGGTCCTGGCCGGCCTCCTCTCTGCGAAGAATCAGCAGGTCAAGGGACTGCTCCGGGACCAGCGCGCCATCGCGGGCATCGGCAACGCCTACAGCGACGAGATCCTGCACGCGAGCCGGTTCAGCCCGTACAAGCTGACGCGGTCGTTCACCCCGGAGGAGACCGCCCGCCTGCACACCGCGATCAGCGAGGTGCTCGCGGAGGCGATCGCGGCGGCTTCGGGCAAGCCTGCCAAAGAGCTCAAGGACGCCAAGCGCGCCGGGATGCGGGTGCACGGGCGCACCGGGCTGCCCTGCCCCGGCTGGGACGGGACGCCGTGCGGCGACACGGTGCACGAGGTGTCGTTCGCCGACCGGAGCATGCAGTACTGCCCGACGTGCCAGACGGACGGCAAGCCCCTCGCGGACCGCCGCATGTCCAAGCTGCTGCGCTGACCCGCACGGCTGGCCCGCACGGACGTCAGATCAGAACAGCACGGTCGCGAACGTGCCCACCTGCTCGAAGCCCACCCGCCGGTAGGCGGCGACCGCCCGCTCGTTGTAGGCGTTCACGTAGAGCGACACCACCGGCGCGATGGACGCGCGCGTCGCGGCGACCACCGCCGCCATCCCCGACTCGGACCAGCCACGGCCGCGGAACGCAGGCTCCACCCAGACGCCCTGGACCTGGGCGACTCCCCCGGCGACCGCCCCGAGCTCCGCCTTGAAGCCGACGGCGGGCCGCCCGCCGCCGTCGGGCACCACACGGACGAAGGAGCGTCCCTCCGAGATGAGGGCCCGTACCCGCTCGGCGTAGGCGGACCCGCCCGAGGCGACCGGCGAGTAGCCGACCTCCTCGGTGAACATCCGCACGCACGCGGGCAGCACCAGGCTCAGCTCGGCGGGCACCGAGCGGCGGACGGTGGGCTCCGGCGCGAGCGACGGCGCCGTCCCGATGGCCATGGACGGCTGGTCGGCACGCACGTCGCGGGCCGGGGGCCAGTGGGGCGACAGGTGCTCCCAGAGCCCCAGCGCCGCCCACTGCTCCCCCACTATCGACGACGACCGGCGCCCGTGCACGCGCGCCAGCTCGGCGAACGCGGCTACCGCCTGGGCCCGCCGGGCCGGATCGGAGATCGGGATCACCGGCACCAGGTTGGCGCCGGCCCAGCACACCGCCTCGAGCTTTCCGACGGCGGGGAAACCCCAGGCCTGACCCGAGGCGGCGCCGAAACCGGCGCGCGCCGCGATCTCCAGACGGGCGGTCGCGAGGACCGACGAGACCGGGTCGACCGCGCACACCCGCAGGGCCTGCGCCAGGTCCGCGCGAGTCAGCGGGCGGGCGACATCAGGCCGGCCACGCTGCGGCAGAATGCCCTGTTCGCCCGGTTGAGCAGGCCCGTCGGGGCGCGCTCCGGCGGGTACCGGGGTGCGCCAGCGAGCCATGCTCTGCTCCGTCCACTGCTCCGTCTTGGATCAGACTCTCAGCCGACCGATACGACAGGCGGGCCGGCCTGCACATCATTCTCCGGCGTAGGCATCGCATCCGCGATCCGCATCGCCTCTTCGATCAGTGTCTCGACGATCATCGACTCCGGGACGGTCTTGACGACCTCACCCTTGACGAAGATCTGGCCCTTGCCGTTACCGGACGCCACACCGAGGTCGGCCTCGCGCGCCTCGCCCGGCCCGTTCACCACACAGCCCATGACGGCGACGCGCAGCGGGACGGTCATGCCCTCGAGGCCGGCGGTGACCTTCTCGGCGAGCGTGTAGACGTCCACCTGGGCGCGACCGCAGGACGGGCACGACACGATCTCGAGCTTGCGGGGACGCAGGTTGAGCGACTGCAGGATCTGGTTGCCGACCTTGACCTCCTCGACCGGCGGGGCCGAGAGGGAGACGCGGATCGTGTCGCCGATGCCCTTGCTGAGCAGCGCGCCGAACGCCGTGGCCGACTTGATGGTGCCCTGGAACGCCGGGCCCGCCTCGGTGACGCCGAGGTGCAGGGGCCAGTCGCCGCGCTCGGAGAGCAGCTCGTAGGCACGGACCATGATCACCGGGTCGTTGTGCTTGACCGAGATCTTGAAGTCGTGGAAGTCGTGCTCCTCGAAGAGGCTCGCCTCCCACACCGCGGACTCCACCAGGGCCTCGGGCGTCGCCTTGCCGTACTTGGCCAGCAGGCGCTTGTCGAGCGAGCCCGCGTTGACGCCGATGCGGATCGAGATGCCGGCGTCCTTCGCGGCCCGGGCGATCTCGCCCACCTGGTCGTCGAACTTGCGGATGTTGCCCGGGTTGACCCGGACGGCCGCACAGCCGGCGTCGATCGCCTGGAAGACGTACTTCGGCTGGAAGTGGATGTCCGCGATCACGGGGATCTGGGACTTCTTCGCGATGATCGGCAGCACGTCCGCGTCGTCGGAGGTCGGGACGGCGACGCGCACTATGTCGCAGCCTGCCGTCGTGAGCTCCGCGATCTGCTGGAGGGTCGCGTTGATGTCGGTGGTGGGCGTGGTGGTCATGGACTGCACGCTCACGGGTGCGTCACCACCCACCTCCACCTTGCCGACCTTGATCTTTCGAGTCTTGCGGCGGGGGGCGAGTACCGGCGGAGGTGCTGCCGGCATGCCGAGGCTGATTGCGCTCACGAGATCAGTATCCCTGCTTCGGAAGGTGCGAAACGTACATCGTGTCTGGCATCACGTGATCCGCACGGGATCCACCAGGTCCGCCACGATGAGGACGCCGCCCACGCCGAGCAGGATGAGGAAGACCACATAGGCCACCGGCGTCATCCGGGCGACGTCCGCGGGGCCGGGCAGGACCGCCGCCCCGCGCACCCTGGCGAGCGTCCGCTTGCCGCCCTCGTAGAGGGCGTTGACCAGGTGCCCGCCGTCGAGCGGCAGGAGCGGGATCATGTTGAAGGCGAACAGTGCGATGTTGAGGCTCGCGAGCAGGCTCAGGTAGATCATCACGCGGTCGAGGATCGCCTCGTCCAGGGCCATGATCTCGCCGCTGATCCGGGCGACGCCGACCATCGACTGCACGGAGTCCTGCGCACGCTCCTCGGGGGTGAAGGCCTGGGTCGCGGCCTCGGCCACGCGGACCGGGAGCGTGGCGACCATGGTCAGCGTCTGCCAGGTCTGCTCGCCCACGGCGGGCAGGACGCTGGAGAGCGGCTGCGGCTCGCGCACCTGGAGCGGCGAGAAGCCCACGAAACCGCCGGGCTGGACGACGGGCTCGCCGTCGGCCCCGACGACCGCGGTGCCCTGCTCGTCCACCACCGGACGGTCGGCCCTGGCCGGGGTCACCGCGAGTGTGACCCGCTCGCCGTCGCGCAGGACCGCGACCTGGGACGTCTGACCGGCGGAGTCGTTGATGAGGCCGACCAGCTGCTGCCAGCTGTGCACCTCGGCGCCGCCGAACGCGACGATCTCGTCGCCCGGCTCCAGGCCGGCCGCGGCGGCCGGTGCGGCCGGCTGCCCCTCGCAGTCGTCGCCGGTCGCGCTGGAGGTGACCGACGCCGGCACGCACTCCGAGAGCTGGGCGACCGTGGTGGAGACGGTCAGCGTGCCGTAACCCATCAGGACCACACCGATCAGGACGGTGGCGATCACGAGGTTCACGAACGGCCCGCCGAACATCACTATCAGCTTCTTGGGCGTCGAGAGGTTGTAGAAGGCGCGGTGCTCCTCACCGGGGCGCACCTCCGCGACCGACGCGTCGCGGGCGTCGGCGACGAGCTCGCTCCAGAACCCGGTGCCGCGGCGCGTGCCGGCCGGCGCCGGCGGCATCATGCCGACGAGCCGCACGAACCCGCCGAGCGGGATCGCCTTGAGCCCGTACTCCGTCTCGCCCTTGGTCCGCGACCAGAGCGTGGGCCCGAACCCCACGAAGTACTGGCTCACGCGGACCCCGAACTTCTTCGCCGGGATCATGTGCCCCAGCTCGTGCAGCCCGACGGAGACGATGACGCCCAGGAGGAGGACGAGCACACCGATGATGTGCGGAACGATGCTCACGGACCGAGACTACGGCACCTGCTGACGCCCTCGAAAGGCGGTGCGCGCCTCCCCCGCGACGCCCACCTGTCGTTCACTCCCCTGCGGTTTCGTGGCACTTCTCATGGCATTTCGTTGTGACATCGGTTACCGGTCATTAACGTGACGGTATGCCGGTTTCGTCCGTCCCTGAGTTCCGGGAGCTGCACACGTACGGTCCTGGTTCCCTCACGGAGAGCCTTACGTCGATGTTCCAGACGGAGGCCTGGCACGCCGCGGACGGCGACTCCCGGGTCGCCAGGCAGCTGCGCGAGATCGGCGTCGACGTCAGCGCGATCTGGGCGGCGTCCCGCTGGAACATGGGGGACGACGGCGAGGCGCCGAACCGCCGCCACCCGCTGCCCGGCGACCCGCGCGGCCCGCAGACCGCCGCCGCGCTGACCGCCGTCGTCGCGCAGCCGCGGGCCGCCGCCCTGCTCGGCGTCTACCTGTGGTCACAGGCGAGCGACGCCCTGCAGTACACCTTCCGGCACGGACGGATCATCGTCCCGCTGCGCGCCTTCGTCGAGACCTGGGCGACGTGCCGCGACAGCGCGCCCGACGACGTCTGCCGGGCAGAAGGTGACGCCGTCGCCGTGCTGCTGCGCACCCTCATCACCCAGATGCACACCTCGGCCGCCCGCAGCGCGGGCAGCCTGCCCCGGCTGGCCGACGCCGCCGCGCAGGCCGGCGACCGGTGCGGCGACCTGCTCCGCGCCGCCCGTGCCATCCCGGACCCGAGGTCGCCGTTCCGGCGCGCGCTCGTGCCGCAGGCCGTGACCCGCATCCGGTACTTCCGCGCACTGTCGGAGGCCACCGGGGCCGCCGACGACGCGATGACCGGCGAGCCGTCCCGGCTCGCCCCCGCGCTCGAGGGGCTGCGGGCCGCCGAGACCGACCGGCACCTCAACTACATACTGGCCAGCGAGCTGCGCGCCTACCGGATGCACCTGACGGAGCTGCACCGCAACCTCGACTCCCCCTGGCTCACGCTCGACCGGCTGCGGACCGTCTACATCTACCCGTTCGGCCTGCGGGACGTCAGCCCCACCGCCGCCGTGGCAGCGATCCGCGAGCTCGCCGACCGCGACGAGCGGCCCGAGCTGCTCGGCGTCCAGGCCTTCGCGGTGCGGGGCCGACTCAAGATGGACGACGTCTGGGCGAGCGTCGACCGGGCCGCCCGCCCGTACGGCGGGGTGTCGCTGTCGATGCCGAACGTGCGCCTGGAACAGCCCGACGGCTCGTTCATCGCCGAGCTGTCCTGCGACGTGCGGTTCACCGAGTTCGGCAACCACTACGTGCGGTTCCGCTACTCGGCGCGCGAGCAGTCGCCGCAGCAGGTCCGGGACGCCCGGTTCCGGCTGTCCAACCTGCACGCCGACATCCGGGTGCGCTGGATCTCGCCGGACGGCGCACCCGTCGACGTCGACCACGCGGGCAGCCCACCCCCCGAGCGCCTGTTCGACCTCGCCGACCTGCTCCAGCGCGCCACCGCCGACCTGGTGCACGAGGGCACCGAGATCGCACAGGGGCGGGCGCACGTCGTCACCACCGTCTACGAGGCGAGCCGCGGGCGGGGACCCGCCGCGCCCCGGGCGGAGCGCACGCCGGTCGCCATGGGCGACGAGCTGCTCGCCGCGTTCGGCTCACAGGTGCTGCTCCAGCCGGTCTCCTACGGCACCGCAACGCTGTGCGACTGGACCCTGCGCCAGCGCAACCCCGTGCTGCTGGAGGGGGTGCGGCACCTGGGCGACGTCGTCGCGGTGGCCACGAACTCCACGACGGTCGCCCTGGCCGGCACCGCACACTTCAAGATCTCCCAGTACGGCTCGCTCGCGGAGTTCGTCGCCAGCCTGAACGGGCTCTTCAGCGCGTGGAACGCCACCCTCGCCGACCACCTGCGGATCGTCGCGACGATGCTCGCCGACCACGACGTCAACAACGGCGCCGATCTCGCCGAGCGCAAGGAACGGCTCATCCGCGAACAGCTGCGCCTGCACGAGTTCGCCTCGGAGGTCCGGGCCACGCTGACCACCATCACCTCGCCCACGTTCCTGGCCTCCGCCCTGGAGTCCAGGATGCTGAACCAGCTCCTGCACGCGTCGCGGTTCGAGCAGCAGGCCGCGGTGGTCACCGAGCGGCTGCGCGAGCTGCTCCAGGAGCCGATCGCCGCGCGGCTCGCGGCCCTCGAACGCCTGCACGGGGACCGGGAGCGGGCTGCCGAGGCCAAGCGCGAGCGCGGGCGCCGTCGGCTGATGGACGGCACGCTGTCCGCCATCACCGTGTTCGCCGGCGTCTACGCCCTGATCGGGACCGTCCAGGTCGCGCTGGACGCCGACCTGATCGGCCCGCTCCAGGCCGTCACCGCCACCGCCCTGGTCACCATCGGCGCGCTGGTGACGGGCGTGGCGGTGTTCAACTGGACGCGGGGGCGCTGACCTCAGGCGGCCGCGCGCTGCGCCGCCGGCCGGCGGCGCAGGAGCGGCTGCTGGATGGCGGGCGGGTCGTAGGCCATGTCGAGGCGGCCGACGTCGGTGCCGGGCGGCACTATCGCGTCGATCCGGTCCAGGATCTCGTCGCTCAGGACTACCTCGGCACCGGCCAGGGCACTGTCCAGGTGCTCCATGGTGCGCGGGCCGATGATCGCGGAGGTGACGCCCGGGTGGGCGATCGTGAACGCCATCGCCAGGTGGTTCAGGGGGATGCCCGCGTCCTCGGCGACAGGGACGAGCTGCTCGACGGCGTCGAGCCGCTGCTCGTCGCGCAGGTGCTCGAACCCGAACTGCGCCCGGTGGGTGTCGTTGTCCTGCCCCTTGCGGTACCGGCCGGTGAGCAGGCCTCCGGCGAGCGGGCTCCAGACCAGGGTGCCCATGCCGTACTGCTGGGCGACCGGCAGGACGTCGCGCTCGATCCCCCGGTTCAGGATGGAGTACGGCGGCTGCTCGGCCCTGAAGCGTTCCAGGCCGCGCCGCTCTGCCACCCACTGGGCCTGGACGATCTCGGCGGCGGGCATCGTCGACGAGCCGATGGCCCGCACCTTGCCGGAGCTGATCAGGTACGTCAGCGCCGCCAGCGTGTCCTCGACGTCGGTCTCGGGGTCGGGGCGGTGGATCTGGTAGAGGTCGATGTAGTCGGTGCCCAGGCGCCGCAGCGAGTTCTCGACCTCGGCGATGATCCAGCGGCGGGAGTTGCCGCGGTGGTTGGGGTCGTCGCTCATGGGCAGGTGCACCTTGGTGGCGAGCACGACGTCGTCGCGCCGCCCCTTGAGCGCCTTGCCCACGATCTCCTCGGACTCCCCGTGCGAGTAGAAGTCGGCGGTGTCGACGAAGTTGATGCCGGAGTCGAGGGCCTTGTGGATGATCTTGATCGACTCCTCGTGGTCGGGGTTGCCGACCGCGCCGAACATCATCGCGCCGAGCGCGTAGGGGCTGACCTTGATACCGGTCCGGCCGAGGTTGCGGTACTGCATGGGGCCCTCCTGGGGTCGAGAGGTCTGGTGAGCGCTCCGGCGATGTCGTACTCTGGAGCTAAGCGGAACGCTCTTCCAGAACTATATGGAAAGGCGTTCCGGATAGCAAGGGATGGAGTGGAGTGACCCAGAACACAGCGCCGCGGCCCCTGCGCGCCGACGCGCAACGCAACATCGACTCGCTGCTCGACGCCGCCAAGTCGGCCTTCGGCACGTCCGGCGTGGATGCGCCCGCGAAGGAGATCGCCGACCTGGCCGGCGTCGGCGTCGGCACGCTGTACCGGCACTTCCCCAAGCGCTCGGACCTGGTCAAGGCCGTGTTCCAGCACGAGGTCGACGCCACCGCCGACGCCGCTTCCGCGCTGGCGGCCGAGCACGGGCCGGTCGACGCCCTGGAGAGGTGGCTGCACCGGTACACGGAGTTCCTCGCGACCAAGCGCGGCCTCGCCTCGGCCCTGCACTCGGGCGACCCGGCGTTCGACGCGCTGCCCGGCTACTTCCTCGGCCGGCTCGGCCCGGCCCTCGGCTCCCTGCTCGACGCCGCTGTCGAGGCGGGGGCGATCCGTGCCGTCGTCAGCCCCCAGGACCTCCTGTACGCCGTGTCCAAGCTGAACCTGCCCATGGGTGACGAGGAGCCGGAGCACGGCCGGCGCATGATCGACCTGCTCGTGGACGGGCTGCAGTACGGGGCCGGGCAGACCGCTGGGTAGGGTGGGGCCGAAATGGCGCGGGGCGCCGGGCACCAGCCTGGCTGAGACGCACCCGTGGAACCTGCTCTAGGTAATTCTAGCGAAGGGAACGCCTCATGGGCTCCGTCCTGCCTGACTCCGCATCCCGCACCCGACCGCCCGGGCACCCGGTCGTGGCGCTGGCGATCGCCGGCTCGGACCCCTCCGGCGGCGCGGGGATCCAGGCCGACCTGAAGACCTTCGCGGCGCTCGGCGGGTACGGCTGCGCGGTGCTCACCGGACTGACCGCCCAGTCCACGACCGGCGTGGCGCGGGTGCTGCCCGTGCCCGCCGACATGGTGACCGCGCAGCTCGAGACCCTGTTCGCCGACGTCGCGGTGGACGCCGTGAAGATCGGCATGACGACGGACGCCGCCGTCGGCCGGGCCGTCGCCGCGGCCTTGCGTGACCTGCGGGCCGCCGGGCGTATGCCCTACGTGGTGCTCGACCCGGTGATGGTCTCGACGTCGGGCCACCGCCTGCTCGCGCCCGACGCCGAAGCCGTGCTGCGCGACGAGCTGCTGCCCCTGGCCGACCTGGTCACGCCGAACCTGCCGGAGGCAGCGGTGCTGCTCGGCGCCGAACGGGCCGGGGACGATCGCGAGGCGGCCGACCAGGCGCGTGCGCTCCTCGAGCTCGGGGCACGGTTCGCCCTCGTCAAGGGCGGGCACCTGGACTCGGCGGAGTCGGTCGACCACCTCGCGGGGGCCGGCCTCGGACCCGGCAGCAGCCCGGACGGCGTCGTCGCCCTGACCGCCCCGCGGATCCCCACGCGGAACACGCACGGGACGGGCTGCACGCTCAGCTCGGCGTGCGCGGTCCTGCGCCCCCGGCACGACGGGTGGGAGCCCACCGTACGCGCGGCGAAGGACTACCTGACCGGAGCCCTGCGCGCCGCGGACGACCTGGTCGTCGGCGGGACGGGCACCACGCCCGGTCCCTGGCGCGGCCACGGCCCGGTCGACCACGGCTTCGGGTCGGCCCGCCACCGACCGACTGACTCGGCGGCCCCGAGTCCCCGAGTCAGCGCCCCGGTCCGACCAGGCCACTGACTCGGCGGACTGCAGGCGCCGAGTCAGCACCGTGGTCGGACTCGTCGCGCCCCGTCAGATCGTCTTGAGGAGCTCCGCCGCGCGGGCGCGGGCCCAGGCGTCGGCCTCCAGGACGCCCTCGACCGACGTCGCGTCGCCGGCGTCCGTCGTCTCGTGCGCCTCGACGACGGCGGCCACCGTGTCGACGATGTCGAGGAAGCCGATGGCCCCGTCGTGGAACGCGTCCACGCACACCTCGTTCGCGGCGTTGTAGACGGCGGGGTGCGTGCCGCCGGCCTCGCCGACCTGCCGGGCGAGGCGGACGGCGGGGAAGGCGTCGTCGTCCAGGGGGGCGAACTCCCAGGTGGACGCCTGGGTCCAGTCGATGGGCACGTCGACGTCAGGCAGGCGGTCGGGCCACGACAGGCCCAGCGCGATCGGCACGAGCATCCGCGGCGGCCCGGCCTGGGCGATGGTGGAGCCGTCGGCGAACTCGACCATCGAGTGGATCATCTGCTGCGGGTGCACCACGACGTCGATCGCGGTGAACGGCAGGTCGAACAGCAGGTGCGCCTCGATCACCTCGAGGCCCTTGTTGACCAGGGTCGCGGAGTTGGTGGTGACCACGCGCCCCATCGAGAAGTTGGGGTGCCGCAGGGCCTGCGCGGGCGTGACGTCGCGCAGCTCGGCGCGCGTGCGGCCACGGAACGGTCCGCCGCTGGCGGTGACGACGAGCTTGCGGACCTCGGACGACGCACCCGAGCGCAGCGACTGCGCGATGGCGGAGTGCTCCGAGTCCACCGGCACGATCTGGCCCTCGTGCCGCACCGCCGCCTTGACCAGCGCGCCCCCGACGACCAGCGACTCCTTGTTCGCGAGCGCCAGCGTCGAGCCGGCGGCGAGCGCGGCGAGGGTGGGGCGCAGGCCCACTGACCCGGTGATGCCGTTGAGCACGACGTCGCTCCCCCGGCCGGCGAGCTCGGTCGCGGCGTCCGGTCCGGCGAGCACCTCGACGCCGTCGGCGCCCGCCTCCCGGAGCAGGTCCAGCAGGGTCGGGCGGGCGGCGGCGTCGGCCACCGCGACGGCGCGCACGCCGAGCGACGCGGCCTGCCGGGCGAGGAGCGGCAGGTCGGAGCCGCCGGCGGACAGGGCGTCCACCCGGAACCGCTCGGGGTTGCGCCCGATGACGTCGATGGCCTGCGTGCCGATGGAACCGGTGGAGCCGAGGAGGGTGACGCTTCGCATGGTGCACATCCTGTCAGCCCGCGGTGCCGGTCCTGGTCAGTCGCCGGCGGCCGGCTCCGCGCGGCCGCGGCCGAACATCCGCCAGCCCTTGACCACGCCTCGGGGGTCCGGGACGGGCTCGCCCGCGGCCTCCCAGCCGGCGTCGTCGACGAGCGGGACCACGTGGAGGCCGAAGTCCGCGAGGATCACCGGGATGGCACGGATCGCCGCGCGGTCCTTCTCGCGGTCCGCCTCCGACAGCTCTTCCCAGGGTCGCAGGTCCGGGTGCAGACGCCGGGCGTCGTCCCGCTGGGGCCCGTAGGTCCAGCCCGCTGCGGCCTTCTCGGCCATCCACCGCTCGTGCTCGTCGACGGCGCGGGCGTCGACCACGGGTTCTGGGATCCGGCCGTGCTCGCCGTCGCCGGCGGGTGCGACGGTGCAGCCCATCTGGCGGAGCCGGTCCGGGATGGCGCGCACCTGGGCTCGGTTCGCGGCCCGGAGGTCGTCGGACAGGTCGACCCACGAGACCATCGCCGGGGTGCTCTCCCAGGCCACGCCGCGCGAGCGCTGGTTGCGCAGGTAGGTCAGGTGGGCGGAGACGGCCATGAGGTCGTAGACGTCGTCGTGCACCAGCACGCCGGGCGCGGTCGCCCTGCGCAGCAGCGTGCCCGGTTCGACGACGTCGAGCCGCCCGCCGAGGTCGTCGAGGATCGCGCCGTCGTGGGTGCCGAACAGGCCGCCGAGGCCCGCGAGGCGGTTGAGGCGGAGCACGACGGCGCCCTCGCCGGCACGCCAGAGGTCGCTGTCCCGCAGCGCGTGCCGGAGCGCGTCCCCGTCGTCGTCGTGGCACACGTAGACCCGCTGGGGCGTGCCGATCGCGCGCACCTCGGCGAACGTCTCGACCGGGACGAGCCGGCAGGCCGCCCGCACGCTGGGCCAGCGTGCCCGCAGCGCCTGCGCCGCGACGCGGGCACCGGGACCGACGAGGGTCACCGTGAGCGGTTCGCCGCCGGACGCGATCTCGACGCTCCGCAGCCGCGCGAACGCCACGACGAGCGCCCTGCCGAACGTGCCGTGCCCGACCACCGAGACGTGGGGTGTGGCGCCGCGCGCGACCGTCTGGTCGCGCCGGGCCAGGGACCGGGCGACGAGCTCGCCCAGCGTGAAGAAGTCCACACCCGGCTGCGGGTGGCTGAGGTGGCGGGCCTGCAGGGCGAGCGCGAGCTCGGGGTCGCTCACGTGGGCGTTCAGGCGCAGGCCCGGCAGGGCGGGATCCCGCTCCGCACGGTTGGCCACCGCCACCGTGAGCACGTTGACGCCGGGTTCGTCGTCCTCTCGCTCGCACGCGTAGAGCACCGCGGCGCCGGAGATACCGGCGTTGCGCAGCGACGCCGTGTCCCCTGTTGCGGTCCGCGCGACGGGCGCGCCCCGGGCTGCGAGCGCCTCGGCGATGAGGTCGGCGGCCGGTGTGCGCCCGACGACCACGGCGTGGCCGCGCATCCGACGGGTGCGCATCGCCGCGATCTGGTCGGCGAACAGGGAGCGCACGGCCTCGAAGACGGCGTAGCCGGTGGCGACCGGGGCGAGGAACCGTGCGGCCTGGAGCTGCCAGGGCAGGTCGCCGCCGTCGTTGGTGGCCTCCGCACCGAGCACGAAGAGCTGGACGGAGTAGTAGACGACGTCCCACCCGGTGGTGCCCCAGACGAAGTCCGGGGAGGACCGGTAGACGGAGAAGCCCCACAGGCCCAGTGCGAAGGCCACGCCGAACAGCGCGGTGAAGCCCGCACGCACCCAGGACCGGCGCACGCGCAGCCGGCGCGGTCCGCCGCGGGGAATCACGAGCTCCGGTGCCGCCATCTCGTGCCCCTCTCGTCCGACCCACCAGCACACCTAACGGTGCATTTCAGGCTAAAGGTCGCTAGCGTCATGACCAGCGGCGACATTACACACAGGGGATGCATTTCTCTCCGGTCCGCGACATTCGCCGAGGAGAACAGCGGGGGGCAAGGATGACCGACCGGAGAGTCCGCGGCCTGCTACCCGCTGCCCGGGCGTCCGTCGCGCCGCGCACCGACGGGTACGACGCCTTCCTGTCCTACAGCCGCGACTCCGACGGCGAGTTCGCGCCCGACTTCCACACGCAGCTCCTCGACTTCGACAAACGCGACGACGTCCGCGACCTGCGCATCTTCCTGGACCGGACCGGCCTGGCGAACAACCCCAGCCTCTGGGGTTCCATCAAGCGCAAGCTCGAGCACTCCGACTACCTCATCCTGCTCGCCTCCGAGGGCGCCGCGAGCTCCCACTTCGTGGCCGAGGAGGTGGCCTGGTGGCTCGAGCACCGGGAACCCGAGACCCTTCTGGTCGCGCTGACGAGCGGCAAGATCGTCTGGGACCGGTCAGCGCGCAGTATCGACAAGATCAGCACCACCGCACTGCCCGCCCCGCTCGCCGACCGGATCGACCGTGAACCCAAGTGGACCGACCTGACCCGGCTGCGCCAGCGGCGCAGGTTCTGGCGGCGCCATCCGGACCGAGCGACGGCGCTCGCCGAGCTCGTCGCCCCGCTGCGCGGCCCGGACGTCAGCACCGAGGAGATCCTGAGCGCCCACATCGCTCGCCAGGGTTCGGCCAACCTCGTCAGCCGGCTGACGATCACGGCCCTCGGCGTCATGCTGGCCGTGTCCGTCGCCGCGTCCGGATACGCCCTGCGGGAGGCGTCCCGGGCGAACGAGGCGGTGAACGCCAACGCCGCCCACCTGCTCGGCGCGACGTCGCACGTCGTGCACCAGGACGATCCCGCGGTGGCGCAGCTGCTCGCGGTGGAGGCGGTCGAACGCCTCCGGGACGGGCAGACCCGCACGGCGCTGTTCAACGCGGTGACGGCGAACGAGCCCGCCGACCCGTACCTGCTCCGGACCGTCGACGTGCCGGAGGAGACGGGGCTCGCCGACGTCGCACCGACCGGCACAGGCATCGTCGGGCGTACCGACAGGGGTGACCTCGTGCGGTGGAACCCCGACGACGGCGAACCCACCGTCCTGCGCGGCGACCGCACGCCGTTCGGCACGGTGACCGGGTCCGGGCGCGCCGGCCCGCTCGTCGCCGGGAGCGCGGACGGCACGGTGGTCGCCGCGGTGGACGACCTCGGCGTGACCGTCGGGCGCTTCGGGCCGCTCCCCGAGGGCAGCACGAGCCGCCAGACGCACCTCGACCTGCCGGGTGCGACGGCGGTGGCGGTCACCCCGGAGGGCGACACGCTCCTCATCGCGTGGCACGACGCCACCAGCGGCAGGAACCGGATCGGCAGCATCAACCTCGCGGGTCGTGACCTCGCGGTCCTGGAGTCGGACGCCGGTTCCCGGCGGCCGCACGAGCAGCGCCTGGCGTTCCGCAGCAAGGTGGAGACGGAGCTGGCGGTCACGTCCCTCGCCGTCGGCTCCAGCCGCACCCTTGCCGTGGCCGACGCCGCGGCGGACACCCTCGAGGTCCGCAGCCTCGACACCCTGGAGCTGACCCACGCCGGGACCGTGAAGCTGCCCGACGGCGCGGTCCCGTCCCCCTCGCTGAACGACTGGGCGACGCTGCGCTCCGACGAGGACGGCACCACGATCACCGTGCACCACTGGGCCGACGGCTCCGTGCGTTCCGCGGACTGCCCGGTGCCGCACGTCTGGTCAGACCCGGAGGTGGTCGCGATGGACGACGAGACCACGCGGGCGCTGATCGCCACCGACCACGGGCTCGTCGCGTGCGAGATCGCCGACGACGCCGACCTGCGGCGGACCTGGCACCTGACCGGCGTCCAGCGGACCGGCCCGCCGGTCCTGGTCGGGACCGACCGGGTCGTGGCGGCGTCGGACGGCCGGATCGCGCTGTGGTCCACCGCCGACACCCACGGGGACGTGCCGCTGCCGGACTCTGCGGGCGCGGCGGCCGCGGCGGCATCCGAGGAGGACGCCGGGGAACCAGCCGCGGACGACGGCCCGGCCGGCCCGGCCGCGGTCCTCGCCACCTACCGGGACGGGCCGACGGGGACGGCGAACACCGCGGCGTCCTGGTCGGACGGCACCGTCACCATCCACGGGCGCGGCACCGTGACGCTGCCCGCCGACAGCCCGGACGTCGGCCGGCCGCTGCTGCCCGTCTGGCTGGACCGGGACAGCCTCCTGCTCGTCACGCCCGAGGGCGACGCCTACCGGACCGGCGGCGGCACCACCGCCGGGTACGAGGCGGGGTTCCGCGACCTGGTCGCGCCAGGACTGGACCAGGGCGACCCGGCCTGCGCGACCGTCGTCAGCGCCCAGCGCACGCGCGACGACATCCTGCTGGTCGACGCGTGCTCCGGGCTGCACCTGCTCGATGCCGGGCTCCAGGAGCGCGCCGTGCACGTGCCGGGCCCCCTGGGCACCACGCCGCGGCTCGAACCCGGGTGGACGGCGCCCGGCCGGGTCGCCGTCGCCGACGACGGGAGCAAGGTGGCCGTCGCGCCGCGCGACTTCTCGCTCCGGGTGGCCGACCTCGACGCCGCGGCCCGGGGCGAGACGGACGTGTGGACGGTACGCGGCAGCAGCGTGGCACAGGTGCACATGATCGGCGGCACCGACGGGGCGGCCCTGCCGGACCAGCTGGTCACGCTGGGCCTCGACTCGACGGTGCGGCTGCGCCCGGTCACCGGCCCTGGCGACCCCGAGTCGCTCGACCTCGCCGGCACCTACGGCGACGTCATGGCGGTGCTGCCCGGGCCCAACCTGGTGGCGCGCAACCGGGGCCCCGCGCTCGCGTTCTTCGACATCGAGACCGGGCAGAAGATGGGTGAGCTCGCCACGAGCCTGTACTCCTACGCACCGGGCGGCGAGGTGGCGCCGGGTGACGTGCACGCGGCCGACGGACAGCTCCTCGTGGTCCAGGACCACGGGGTCACCACCGGCTGGACCTTCTCGGACGACCAGATGATCGCCCGGGCGTGCGCCATGGCAGGCCGTGCCCCGACGCCGGACGACATGCCGGAAGGCGTCACCCTGGCGACCGACCCGGCCTGCTCCCCCTGACCCCGCATTGAGTGCTGGATATTCGCCCCTCAATGACGCACAAGAGGGCGAATGTCCAGCACTCAACGAGGTGTGCGGTCAGGATTCCAGGCGCTTGGCCTCGGTTTCTGTCTCGTCCGCCTCTTCGTCGCGGCCTTCCTTGCGCAGCACGCTGGTGAGCGAGCGCATGGAGACCGCGGCGTCGGACTTCGCGAGGTCCGAAGACGTCCCGCGCAGCTTGCCCCACAGGTTCATCGCCTCCTCGGCGACCTCCAGCACCTGCGAGCGCTCCTTGCCACCGATCGTCGACGTCGTGAACGTCTCCAGCGCGTGCTCGAGCACCGCGCGCTGCTTGGTCGGGTCTTCGTCGTCCAGGCTCTTGTACAGCTGGACGGCCTCGCCGACGAGCTTCGTCGTCGGCTTGTCCTGCTCCTTCGCCGCGGCCTGGCTGCCGAACGACAGCAGCGCCACGGCGATCTTCGACACCGTGCTGCCGGTCTCGCCGGGCAACTTCTCCGCGCCCGAGACCACCAGCTCGTGCAGCCTGGCTGCCGTGCGCGTCTCGAGGTTCTCCGCGCGCTCCGGTGCCTCGCCCTGCTCCGGGGCCTGGACCGGCTCGGGAGTCTGCTCAGAACCCGCGACGGGCGTCGGGGCCTGACCACTCTCGATACCGCTCTCGATATCGCTGTCGACAGCGACCGGCGCCACCTCGGCCGTCGTCTCCCCTGCTGCGGTGACCTGCGTCGCCTGTGCCTGCTGCGGCAGTGCGTCCGTGCTCACTCGTTCCTCCTGTCCACGGTGCGACGAAACTACCAGAACGGGCGTTCAGTCCCGGTATGGACGGGGGTGCGACGGCGTGTGCGAGTACGTCGCAGCGGCACGCACCCAGTACCGTCAGCCGCCATGGACACCTGGTCACGTGCTGCCGCCCGCGAGCTGCTCGAGGAGGCCCGCACCCGGCACGCCCTGGGCGCGGAGACGCTGACCGAGCGCGGCGCGGCCCCTGAACGGGTGCGCGTCGCGTACCGCGCCGCCCGGGACGCCCGGGTGCTGGCGGAGCTGGCAGAGGTACCCGTCGATCGGATCCGCGAGGTGAGCACCGGACGCGTGCGGGTGGGACTCGTCGAGTCGGCCGGGTTCCGGACCGTGGCCCAGGTGCTGCACGCCGACCACGAGGAGCTCGACGCGATCGCCGGCGTCGGGCCCAAGACCGCGCGCCTGCTGCGTGAGGCGGCCCAGCAGATCTTCGACGCCGTCGACGACGCGCTCACCTTCCGGATCGAGGCCGACCCCGCGGATCCGCTCGCGACCGACCTGGTGCGCGCGCTGCACACGCACGAGCACGTCGCCCGGTTCTTCGACGCCTGGGGCGAGCGGCTCGACGTCGACGTCCCGCGGCTGGCCCGCCTGGCCGAGGTGGGCGCCCTGCGCGGCACCCTCGTCAAGCGGTTCTTCGCCGGCCGCGAGCGCACCGCCGCGGCCGACTCCGCACTGACCACGCTCCGCGAGACGGTCGACGGGCTCGACGACTCGGGCGTCACCGATGCCCTGCGCCGGCTGGACCGCACGCTGACGGGCACGTCGGACGCGGAGGTGTGGCGGGACTACGAGGCCCGTGCCGCCGCCTACTACACGGCGCTGGGCGAGCTCGTGGACCTCGGCGTCGACGTCGAGGCGGCGGAGGGCTACCTGCCCGAGGACGTCGTCGACCAGGTGTCGGCCCAGGACCTGGACACCTCGCTGCTGACCGTCTCCCTGCGCGGGTACCAGGCGTTCGGCGCGCGGTACGCGCTGGTGCAGCGGCGCACGATCCTCGGTGACGAGATGGGGCTCGGCAAGACGGTCCAGGCCATCGCCGTGATGGCGCACCTGGCCGCCCGGGGCCGCCGGCACTTCCTCGTGATCTGCCCGGCGAGCGTCGCGGCGAACTGGGCCCGCGAGGTCTCGGCGCACTCCCGGCTCGCGGTCCGGGTGCTGCAGGGCGACGAACGCGACGCCGGCATCCGCACCTGGGTCGCCGACGGTGGCGTCGGCATCGTCACCTTCCCGCAGCTCGGGCACCTGCGCGCCGCCGGGCTGCCCCGGCCCGCACTGCTCGTGGTGGACGAGGCGCACTACGTGAAGAACCCCGCCGCGCAGCGCTCGGAACGGACCGCGGCCTGGGCCGGCGCCGCCGAGCGCGTGCTCTTCATGTCGGGCACGCCCATGGAGAACACCGTCGACGAGTTCCGCAGCCTCGTGCGGTACCTCAAGCCCGACGTCGCCGACTCGATAGACCCGGCGGCGGGCCTGGCGGGCGCCGCGGCGTTCCGCCGGTCGGTCTCCACGGTGTACCTGCGGCGCAACCAGGAGGACGTGCTCACCGAGCTGCCCGAGCTGGTCCAGGTCGACGAGTGGGAGCGGTTCGGCAAGCACGACGGCGCCGCCTACCGGCGGGCCGTGCTGAAGCGTTCGTTCGCCGACATGCGCCGGGCGGCGTTCGTCCAGGCCCCCGAGCCGACGGCGAAGCTCGTGCGGCTGCGCGAGATCGTCGCCGAGGCGATGGACAACAACCGCAAGGTCGTCGTCTTCTCGTTCTTCCGCGACGTGATCGAGACCGTGCTGACCGAGCTGGGCCCGCTCGCCGTCGGCCCCATCACGGGATCCGTCCCCGCCCGGCGGCGGCAGGAGCTGGTCGACGAGTTCACCTCCGCGCCGGAGCCGAAGGTGCTGGTGAGCCAGATCGAGGCGGGCGGCGTCGGGCTCAACATCCAGGCCGCCTCGGTGGTGATCCTGTGCGAGCCGCAGGTCAAGCCGACGGTGGAGGCGCAGGCCATCGCGCGGGCGCACCGGATGGGTCAGGTCCGCACCGTGCAGGTGCACCGGCTGCTGATCGAGAACAGCGTGGACGAGCGGCTCCTGGAGATCCTCGGCACCAAAGCCGAGCTGTTCGCCGAGTACGCCGGCCGCTCGACGGTGGCCGTGGCGCCGGGCGCCACCGACGTCGCCGATGCCGAGCTCGCCCGGCGCATCGTCGAGGAGGAACGCACCCGGCTGGCCGAGCCCGCGGCGTAACGGCGAAAGTCCGCTCTTTTGCTCGCGGTCAGGCCCCCGGCCTGCTGAGATGTACCCATGTCCACCACAGCTCTGACCCGGGGTCCGGTCCAGGCCGCCGAGCGTTCGCCGGCGCCCGACCTCGCACGCGGCTTCATGCTCCTGCTGATCGCCATCGCCAACACGCCCTACTACCTGTGGGGCAGCGAGACGAACCCCTGGGTGTCGCACCCCATCGACGGCTCGGCCGTCGACAAGGTCGCCGACTTCCTCATCATCGTGTTCGTGGACATGCGGACCTACCCCATGTTCGCGTTCCTCTTCGGCTACGGCATGATGCAGCTCTACAACCGCCAGGTGTCCTCCGGGACGTCGGAGGCAACGGCTCGCAAGCTCCTGCAGAAGCGCAACTGGCTCCTGCTCGCGTTCGGGTTCGTGCACGCGGCGCTGCTCTGGATGGGCGACGTGCTCGGCGCCTACGGCCTGGCCGGCCTGCTCATGGTGTGGCTGTTCTTCGAGGTCAAGGACCGCACGCTGCTCGTGTGGACCTGGGTCTTCGGCGGCCTGCTGGCGATCGGCACGGTGTTCGCCGTGATCGGCTCGTACTTCACCGCGCAGATCCCCGCGGACGACCCGATCGCGCAGGCGATCCTCTCGGACACCACCGGCCCGTCCACGGAGTCGATGGAGTCGACCTCGTACCTGGTGTCGATCTTCGAGCGCCTGGGCTTCTGGGTCTTCGGCACGGTCGGCCAGGGGCTCTTCTTCCTCGTCGTCCCGATGATGCTGCTGCTCGCCTTCTGGGCCGGGCGGCGACGCATCCTCGAGAACCCGGGTGAGCACCTGCCGCTGCTGCGCCGGGTCGCGGTGGTCGGCATCGCCATCGGCTGGCTCGGCCCACTGCCGTCCGCACTCGACCACGTCGGCGTCCTCGCCGTGCCCGACCACGCGGCCTGGGTCTTCCTGCCCGTGCAGATCCTCACCGGCTTCTTCGGCGGCCTGGGCTACGTCGCGCTGTTCGGCCTCATCGGCCACCGTGTCGCCCTGCGCCGCAGCGGCACGCCGTCGAACAACCTGTTCACCACGGACGGGCCGTTCGCCGGGGCCGTCCAGGCGGTGGGCAAGCGGTCACTGACGTCCTACCTGCTGCAGTCGGTGCTGTGCGCGCCGATCCTGGCGGCCTGGGGCCTCGGCCTGGGCCAGCACCTCTCCTCGTGGAGCATGCTGCTGTTCGCCCTGGGCGTCTGGGCGCTGACCGTGGTGTTCGCCGTCTGGCAGGAGCGCACCGGACGGCGCGGGCCGGCCGAGGTGGCGCTGCGCCGGCTGGCGTACGGCCGGCCGACGCAGCGTCCGGCACCGGTTCAGCCAGGAGCCTGAACCGCGGGCCGAGCCCTCAGGCTCAGGCCGGGAACGAGTCGACGGCGTCGTCCTCGCCGTCGCCGTCGGTGTCCACGGAGATCGTCTGCGTCCCGCCGGCGGTCTCCACCACGACGTCGGGCCGCCCGTCACCGTCGGTGTCGTGCAGCTCGACGTCGGGGACGCCGTCGGCGTCGTAGTCCTCGAACTGGGCGTCGACGACGCCGTCGCCGTCGGTGTCGGCCACCTCCACGTCGACGATGCCGTCGCCGTCGAGGTCGAACTTGCCGGGCTTGTCGGCCAGGAACTCGGACACGTCGTTCTCCTTGCTCGTCATCACTCTGGGGTACTTCCCCGATCATGCACCACCGGACGAGCTGCTCGGGCACCGGCCCGGCGAACCGGCGTCCCGAGATTTCTCCCGCTTCACCGCGCGGGTGAAATACCGAGCCGCTTAGATTCAGCACATGCTCACCCAGGTACGCAGGACCCGACGCCGTGCCGCCGCGCTGACCGCCAAGACCTGCGCCGTCTTGATCGCCTCCAGCCTGATCGCCACGGGCTTGGTGACCTCGGGCCTGGTCACCTCGGGGACCGCCGTCGCGACGGTCACGCGTGCCGCCGGTCCGGACGCCGCAGGGCAGGCCTGGTCCGTCGACCTCGCCACCCGTACCGACGACGACGCCGGCGTGCGCCACTCCGGCGGCGCGCTCCGCCTGGACCCCGCCGGCACGTCCGGCGGCTCCGCTGTGTCGGACGACGGCAGGGCCGACGGCGGCAGCGCCGACGGCGGCAGCGCGCACCAGGAGACGTCCGGCCAGCTGGTCACGGAGCCGAAGGTCCTCGACTCCCCCGCGAGCGTCGTCACCGCCGACGTCGACGCCACGGCCCCGGCAGGCACCTCCGTCCTGGTCGACGTCCGCGGCCGGCTCACCGACCAGGGCCCCGACTCCTGGACCGAGTGGGTGCCGGCGGGCTCCCCACTCCCCGCACCCGCCGAGACGGTCCAGGCGCGCGTCACGCTCGTCGGCGAGGACGGCACCGGCCCGGCCGTGCGGGAGGTGACGCTCACACCCGAGGCCCGCCGGTCGCAGTCGCTGCAGGACGCGGAGGGAGAGGCCGCGCCGACGGGCGTCGCGGACTCGTACAAGGTCTTCGCCACCCGCGAGGGCCTGGTGGGCGGGACCACCGCGAACGGCCACGTCATCACCTCGCGGGACCACTTCGTCGCGCTGCCGTCCCGGCGCGGGCTGTCGTCGAAGGACTCCGGCAGCTACTCGGTGCGGGTCTGCGCCGAGAGCACCGGGCGCTGCGCGTACGCCCCGGTCTGGGACGTCGGACCGTGGAACACCACCGACGACTACTGGAACGGGGGCGAGACGCGTCAGTCCTGGTCCGACCTGCCCCGGGGCCGCCCGCAGGCGCAGGCCGCCTACCAGGACGACTACAACCGCGGGCGCGACGGGTTCGGCCGCCAGGTCGCCAACCCGGCGGGTATCGACCTCGGGGACGGCACGTTCTGGGACGCCGTCGGGCTCACCGACAACGCCTGGACCACCGTCACCTACCTCTGGACCGGAGACGGCCCCAAGGGTGTCGTCAGGACCAAGAGCGGTCCGCTCAACGTGCGCTCGGGACCGAGCACGGACTACCCCGCCGTCGGACAGGCCGGCAACTACGCGAACGTGGTGATCGAGTGCACCGCGCGCGGCGCCAGGATCACGGGGACCTTCGGCACCACCAACGTGTGGAACCGCATCGGGCCGGGCAACTGGGTCTCGGGCGCCTACGTATTCACAGGAACGTCGGCCCCGGTGGCACCGTCCTGCTGACGCCTACGGCAGCGAGAACGGGATGGTGTTCGCCGGGGCGCTCCCCCCGCGAACACCATCCCGTTCTCGTCATGCGGTGCGGCGGAGGGACAGGGTCAGGCCGATCGCGGCCGCGGCCACCACCACGGCCGCCAGGAGGGGCAGCGCCGCCACACCCGAGCCGGCCACCACGAGTGACGCGAGCGCGGCACCGACCGCGATCCCGCCGTTGAACAGCACAGGGATCAGCGCGCCGGCGAACGAGCGTCGCTCGGGTCCGGCCAGCCGCAGGATCAGCGTCTGGGCGAACGGCGGCATGCCGCCTGACACGACCCCCCACGCCACGACGACGGCGATCCCCACCGCCGGATGCACGTCGACGATACCCAGCGCTGCCACGGTCAGCGCGGTCGCGGCCACGCTCACGACCAGGGCGGGGCCGGTCCGGTTACCGAACCGGCCCGCTAGTGCCACGCCCACCGCCGAGGCGAGCCCGAACACCAGCAGCAGGGTGCTCATCCCGCCGGGCAGCGCCTCGGACGGCGCCTCCGTCAGGCGTGTGATGTAGGTGTACGCGCCGTAGTGGCCCACCAGCACCAGCGCCACGAGCCCCGTCACTGCGAGCAGTGGAACCATGCCCCCAGGCGCCTGCGCGCCCGGGCCGGGCTCCGCGCCGTCCGCCGTCGTGTCCGTCGTGTCCGTAGCGTCCGTCGCGCCCACCGGGACCTCCGGGACCTCCGGGACCGACGCCCGCGCGACGACCAGCCGGACCGCGACGGCCCCCAGGACGCCGAGGACCGCGAGGGCCCCGAAGGCGGCCCGCCAGCCGGCGGCGTCGGCGACGAGCCTGGCGAGCGGGGTGCCCACGACCATCCCCAGGGTCGCCCCGCCGAGCACCACGGCGACGGCGCGCCCGAGCAGGTGGTCGGGGACCAGGTCGGCGACGTGCGCGTTGGTGGTGGCCCACAGCAGCCCGACCGCTGCCGCGCCCAGGATCCGCGCCCCGACCGCCAGCTGGAACGTCGGTGCGAGGGCGGTGAGGGCCGACGAGAGCGCGAGCACGGCCAGCCCGCCGGCGATCACGGCGCGGCGGTCCCTGCCGCGCGTCAGCCGCACCAGCGGGAAGCTGAGCACGACCACGACCGCCGCCCACACCGAGACCAGCATGCCGGTGCTCGACTCGGCGACACCGAGGCCCGTGCTCATCTGCTCCAGCACGGCTGTCGGCAGCATCTCGGCAGTGACCATGAGGAGCGTCCCGGCGCCCAGGACGAGCAGGGACGGCCAGGGCAGTGCGTCGGTGGGGCGGTTCGAGACGCCCGCGTCCTGCGGGTCGGTGAGGACCAGCCGGACGGTTGGTGCGGTGCCCGTCGTGGTGCCTGTTTTCTCCATGTCGGCAACGCTAAAGTTTGACATTGGTGTCAATGTCAAGCCCTGCCCGGAGGCAAGCATGAAGATCGGTGAGCTCGCCGCCCGGACGGGCGTGACCACCCGCCTGATCAGGTACTACGAACAGCAGGACCTGCTCGAGGCGGATCGTGCGCCGAACGGCTACCGCACCTACACCGAGGCTCACGTGGAGCGGGTGTCCCGCGTGGCGGGCCTGGTCCAGGCCGGCATCCCGACGCGGCTGGTCAAGGTGCTGCTCGACGCCGAGCTCGCCGCGGCCCGCGACGAGCCGACGTGCCCGCGCGATGTGGCCGAACAGCTGGCCAGGGAGCTGGTCGGCGTCCAGGAGCGCATCGACTGCCTGACCCGGAGCCGGGACTCGATCCGCTCGTTCCTGAAGGCGACCCAGAACGAGGTCCTCCTCCGCGAGGCAGCAGAGCCCGCGCTGACTCCCTGACCCAGAGGCAGGCAGGAGCCGACGAGAACGGGGTTGTGTTCCGCTGGAAGCCCAGCGGGAACACAACCCCGTTCTCGTCACCCCGGTCCCTGACCAGAGTGTTACTCCACGCCGAGCAGGACCTCCACCGCACGGCTCAGGAACGCGTCCACCGAGGCCTCGTCGTAGGCGTCCGCACCGCGCGCGCGCCCGAACGTCGCCGACCGGATGTCGCCCGCCGTCAGCGGCTCCTGCCGGTCGAAGTACCCGATGAGCCGGTCGCACAGGTCGTCGACGTCGTCCTTGTCGTAACCCTGCGAACCGCGGTCGGCGGGCGCGAACTTCTCGCCGTCGGGCCGACCCAGCCGCCCGTAGAGCGAACGCGCACGCTCGGCGAGCGCGTTCATCCAGGCCTGCTGGCCGTGCGCCGCCGCGTACTCCGCGCGCTGCCGGGCGATGAACGCCGCCTCGAGCCGGTCGAGCGCCGCGTCGACCTCATGGGTGTTGTACCCACCACGGGTCAGGTCGAACGTGGACGCCTGGATGTCGGCACTCGTCAGCCGGTCCGCGGTACGTCCCTCGTACGCCTGCCGCGCGTGCTCGAAGAACTCGTCGACCTCGTCCTTGTCGTACCCGGTGCGCATCGCGGGAACGCTGTTGAACATCCCACTCACTCGTCGTCCTCCTCAGCCGCAAGCTGCCCGCAGGCCCCGTCGATATCGCTCCCGCGGGTATCACGGATCGTGGTCGGGATCCCGTGACCGCGCAATCGTGCCACAAACTCGTCCTCGACATCCCGGTCGCTCGCGGTCCAGATCGAACCCGGCGTCGGGTTGAGCGGGATCGGGTTCACGTGCACCCAACCGCGGCCGCGGGCGTTGAGCTTCTCGCCGAGCAGGTCCGCACGCCAGGCGTGGTCGTTCATGTCCTTGATCAGCGCGTACTCGATGGACACGCGACGGCCGGTCACCTCGAAGTAGTTCCGGGCGGTGTCGAGGGTCTCGTCGACGCTCCAGCGCGTGTTGATCGGCACCAGCTCGGAGCGCAGGTCGTCGTCGGGCGCGTGCAGCGACAGGGCGAGCGTCACCGGGATGCCCTCCTTGGTGAGCTTCTGCATCGCCGGGACCAGGCCCACCGTGGAGACCGTGATGTTGCGGGCCGACATGCCGAAGCCCTCGGGCTGCGGCGCGACCAGCGTCCGCACCGTCTCGATCACTGCCTTGTAGTTGGCCAGCGGCTCGCCCATGCCCATGAACACCAGGTTGTTCAGCCGCGTGACGCCGCCGGGGATCTCACCCTCGGCCAGCGAGCGGAAGGCCGCGCGGACCTGCTCGAGGATCTCCGCCGTCGAGAGGTTCCGGGTCAGGCCGAGCTGGCCCGTCGCGCAGAACGGGCAGGCCATGCCGCAGCCCGCCTGGCTGGAGACGCACAGCGTGGTGCGCTGCGGGTAGCGCATCAGCACCGACTCGACCTTGGCCTCGTCGAACAGGTGCCACAGCGTCTTGACCGTGGTGCCGCCGTCGGCCTCGAGCTTGCGGGTGGGCCGCATCAGCTCAGGGAACATGGTGGTCGCGAGCGCGTCCCGGGACTTCGCCGGGAGGTCGGTCATCTTCGCCGGGTCGCTCGTGTAGTGCGTGAAGTAGTGCGTGGCGAGCTGCTTGGCGCGGAACGCCGGCTCGCCCGCCTCCACCACCGAGGCGACGCGCTCCTCAGGTGTGAGGTCGGCGAAGTGCCTCGGGGGCTTGCCGCGGCGCTTCGGCGCCATCTGCAGCGGGATCGCCGGCGTCTCGTCCGAAGGACGCACGACGGGCTGGGCAAGGGGAGTTTTCATCAGGCAACCACCGAGAGCACGAGATAGACGAAGGGCGCTGTGATGATCATCGAATCGAGGCGATCCAGCACGCCCCCGTGCCCCGGGAGCAATGAGCCCATGTCCTTCAATTCTAGGTCACGCTTGAGCAGAGATTCAGCGAGATCGCCCACAGTCGCAGTGATTGCCGTCATGACGCCGAGCGCTATCCCGAGGACCGGGCTCTGGCCCAGCCCGTAGACGGCGCCGAGCACGCCCACCGTGGTGGCCAGCACTATCGAGCCGGCCAGGCCCTCCCACGACTTCTTGGGGCTCACGGTCGGCGCGAGCGGATGCCTGCCCAGCGTGGCGCCGGCGATGTAGCCGCCCGTGTCGTTGGCGACGGCCAGGAGGATGAACAGCACCACCCGGATCTCGCCGTCGGGCTGCGCCAGCATGAGGACCACGAACCCCGCCAGGAACGGGACGTAGGCGGCGGCGAAGACCGACGCGGCGGAGTCCCGGACAGCGCCGAGGCCGGACCCGTCGAGCGCACGCCAGACCACGGCCGCCGCGACCGTCAGCACGAAGGCGACGAACAAGGCCTCCCCGCCACCGCGGTACGCGGAGACGATCATGCCGGCGGCACCCACGAACAGGGGCACCATCGGCAGGCGCAGGTTGCGGCGCGCGAACGCCTGGCGCAGCTCCCACAGTCCGGCCCACATCAGGAGGACCACGAAGAGGACGAACGGCTCCGGTCGCCAGTACAGTGACGCGCCGACGATCCCGAGCAGACCGACGCCGACCAGGATCGCGGCGGGCAGGTTACGGCCTGCGCGCGACTGCTTCGGGGCCGGTACGGGCTCGGACTCGGGACTCACGACGGTGTGCGCATTGTCTCGCTCTGATCTGTCTCGAGGCGGTGCGGACATCAGACCTCGAGCAGCTCGCTCTCCTTGGTGGAGAGCAGCTGGTCGATGACGTCGACGTGGCTCTTGGTGAGCTTGTCCAGCTCCTTCTCGGCGCGCGTGACCTCGTCCTCGCCGGCCTCGCCGTCCTTGACGACGCGGTCCAGCTCGTCCTTGGCCTTGCGCCGGATGTTGCGCACCGAGACGCGCGCCTCCTCGGCCTTGGTCTTGGCGAGCTTCACGTAGTCGCGGCGACGCTCCTCCGTGAGCGAGGGCAGCACCACGCGGACGACGTTGCCGTCGGTCGCCGGGTTCACGCCCAGGTCGGAGTCGCGCAGCGCCTTCTCGACGGCGGGCAGCGAGCTCTTGTCGAACGGGGCGACCATGACGGTGCGGGCGTCCGGGATGTTGAACGACGCCAGCTGCTGCAGCGGCGTCGGCGCGCCGTAGTAGTCGACGGTGATCTTGCTGAACATCCCCGCGTTGGCGCGACCGGTGCGGATGCCGGCGAAGTCTTCCTTGGCGACCTCGATCGCCTTCTCCATCTTTTCCTCGGCCTCGAGGAGGGTCTCGTCGATCACCACTGCTCCTTCATTCGTCTACGGGTGGTGCCGGGGCCACTCTACGGACACTTTGCCCGGCTACCGAAAGGCTCGCGCGTTTCCCGCGGCCCGGGTCGCGCTGTGCTCGTACAGCGCGAGGACGTTCAGCGCGAGGTGATCAGCGTGCCGATGGGCTCGCCCGCCAGCGCGCGGGTCACGTTGCCCTCGCCCTCCATGCCGAACACGCGCATCTGCACGTTGTTGTCGCGGCACATGGCCAGCGCCGTGTCGTCCATGACGCCGAGGCGGTTCACGAGTGCGTCCGTGTACGTGAGGTGGTCGAGCTTCTTGGCGTCGGGGTTGCGGCGCGGGTCGGAGTCGTAGACGCCGTCGACGCCGTTCTTGCCCATGACGACCTGCTCGCAGCCCGTCTCCAGGGCACGCTGCACCGCCACGGTGTCGGTGGAGAAGTACGGCATGCCCGCACCCGCGCCGAAGATGACGACGCGGCCCTTCTCCAGGTGCCGGATCGCGCGCAGCGGGATGTACGGCTCCGCGACCTGCCCCATGGTGATGGCGGTCTGTACGCGCGTCTTGACGCCGGCCTGCTCCAGGAAGTCCTGGAGGGCCAGGCAGTTCATGACCGTGCCGAGCATGCCCATGTAGTCGGCGCGGGCACGGTCCATGCCCGCCACGCTCAGCTCGGCGCCGCGGAAGAAGTTGCCGCCGCCGACGACGATGGCGACCTGGATGCCGTCACGCACCGCCACGCCGATCTCCTTGGCCATGCGCCGGACGACGACGGCGTCGAGCCCCACGCTGCCGCCGCCGAACGCCTCGCCCGACAGCTTCAGGAGCACACGCCGGGCAGGCTTGCCCTCCATGTCCACCGCGAAGTCTTGAGTCGCCTCGTCGCTCACTGGTCCGTCACCCTTCGGTCATCATTACCGGGAAGCCGGCTCGTGCCCCTGACAGAGCCCGGCGTGCGCGCCGGTCCCCGTCCGGGGATCCGACCCACCTATGCGTCGGCCCGGCCCGCGCCGAAGCGCGGACCGGGCCGACCAAGCTGCGTCAGGAACCGACGCGGAAACGCACGAACGCGGACACCGAGCCGTTCGCGGCGGCAACGTGCTTGCCGACGGTGGTCTTCGAGTCCTTGGCCAGCGGCTGGTCGACGAGCACGACCTCCTTGAAGAAGCCGTTCAGGCGACCCTCGACGATCTTGGGCAGCGCAGCCTCCGGCTTGCCCTCGTTCTTCGAGGTCTCCAGAGCGATCGCACGCTCCTTCTCGACGACGTCCGCCGGGACGTCCTCACGCGTGAGGTACTTCGGGGCCAGCGCGGCGATGTGCTGCGCGACGTCCTTGGCGACCGAGGCGCCGGCCTCGTCGGTGACGACGAGGACACCGATCGACGGCGGCAGGTCCTTGGCCGTCTTGTGCAGGTACGTCGTGACCTTCGGGCCCTCGACGCGCGCGACGCGGCGCAGGACGATCTTCTCGCCCAGCGTGGCGCCCTGAGCGGCGATGAGGTCGGCGACGGTGCCCTCGGCGGACGGGGCGGCGGCGGCCGCTACCTCGTCCGAGGCGCCGGCGGCGGCCGTGGCCTCGAGAACGGCCTCGGCCAGCGCGATGAACTTCTCGTTCTTCACGACGAAGTCGGTCTCGGCGTTCAGCTCGATCATCGTGGCGACCTGGCCGGCCGCGGTGTCCTCGACCTTGACGGCCACGAGGCCCTCGGAGGCGGTGTTGCCCTCACGCTTGGCGGCGCGGGCGAGACCCTTGGTGCGGATGATCTCGATGGCCTTCTCGGCATCGCCGTCGGCCGTGTCGAGTGCCTTCTTGACGTCGAGCATGCCGGCGCCGGTCCGCTCACGCAGCGCCTTGATGTCAGCGGCGGTGTAGTTCGCCATTGTTCTGGTCCTCCGTGCAGTCGTGTTGTTCGTGGGAGGTCGTGAGACCCGAGGAACGGTGCGCCGACCGGGTCCGGACGAGCCGGACCCGGTCAGCGCAGCACGTCACTTCTCGGTCTCGGCCTCGGCGGCCTCGGGAGCAGCCTCGGCGGCGGGCTCGGCGACCTCGGGGGCGGCCTCCTCGACGACGGCCTCCGGCGCAGCGGCAGGAGCGGCCTCGGCGGCCTCCACGGCCTCGACGACCGCGGCGGGCGCTGCCGGGGTAGCGGATGCGGCAGCCTCAGCAGCGGCATCGCTGACGGCGCCCTCGGAACCGGCGAGGAGCTCGCGCTCCCACTCGGCGAGGGGCTCGGCGGCGACCTCGGCCTCGGCACCGGACTTGTTACCACCGGAGTGGCGCTGCATGAGGCCCTCGGCGGCGGCGTCCGCGATCACGCGGGTGAGCAGCGTGACGGAACGGATCGCGTCGTCGTTGCCCGGGATCGCGTAGTCGACCATGTCGGGGTCGCAGTTGGTGTCGAGGATCGCGACGACGGGGATGCCCAGCTTGCGGGCCTCGTCCACCGCGAGGTGCTCCTTGTTCGTGTCGACGATCCAGACGGCCGAGGGAACCTTGGCCATGTCACGGATACCGCCGAGCGTGCGCGCGAGCTTGTCCTTCTCGCGGCGCAGGACCAGGAGCTCCTTCTTCGTGAGGCCCGAGGCCGCCACGTCGTCGAAGTCGATCTCCTCGAGCTCCTTCATCCGCTGAAGGCGCTTGTGCACGGTGGTGAAGTTCGTGAGCATGCCACCGAGCCAGCGGTGGTTCACGTAGGGCATCCCGACGCGGGCGGCCTGCTCGGCCACCGGCTCCTGAGCCTGCTTCTTGGTGCCGACGAAGAGGATCGAGCCGCCGTGTGCGACCGTCTCCTTGACGAAGTCGTAGGCGTTGTCGATGAAGTGCAGCGACTGCTGCAGGTCGACGATGTAGATGCCGTTGCGCTCCGTGAAGATGAACCGCTTCATCTTCGGGTTCCAACGGCGGGTCTGGTGTCCGAAGTGGACACCGCTCTCGAGGAGCTGGCGCATGGACACGACGGCCATGACACGTCCTTTCGGTGCGGCCCGAGATCGACCCGGGTCCTCCGCACGCATTTCAGGGCGGCACAGGACTGAGAGTCCCGGCCGCGGTTTGGGTTGGATCGGCACCGCATTGCTTCGGTGCCCCTGGCGTCACTTCGTGCCCGACGCCGACCCTGTGGGCCGGACCGCTGCCGGACGCGATTTTGGTGTGACGCGCGTTGTCGACCGAGTGCTCCCCCTGTTGGGCCGACGGTCAGCCAGGCTGTCCGTCTGCCGGATCGGGAGTGCATGCCGGTCGCGGGTGGAAGTCTACCCGACCAGCCCTTGCAACGAGGACCCAGCCGCGGAGACCCTCGCCACGCCGGCAGCAGGCTCCGAGCGCGACCACAGGCAGGTCCCGCGCCTACCTGTGCACAGACGGCAGCCCCGCGGCTCCCGGAGGCGCCGACACCGGTTGATGCTCGGGGCATGAGACCACTCCTCGCACTCGCCGGCCGCCACCTCCCCGCCCGGCTCGCCACGCCGCTCCTGACCGTGCTGCTCGCTGCCGTGCTCGTCGCGCTCTCCGCGGCGGTACCCGCCGCCGCGGTCCGCTCGGGCCCCGACGTCGGGGTTCTGGCGGGCGCCGACCTCGGGCTCATGACGGGCGCCGACACCGGGGAGCCCGCGGCCGGAGCCACCGGGTACGTGGCGCCCGTCGCCGGGGTGGACCCGCCGTCCGGGGTGGTCCGCCCGTTCGACGCGCCCGAGCACGAGTGGGGCGCCGGGCACCGCGGTGTGGACCTGGTCGCCCCCGAGGGCTCCGGCGTGCGCTCCCCCGGGCCCGGTGTGGTGACGTTCGCGGGACAGGTCGCACGGCGCGGGGTCGTCGTCGTCACGCATCCGGACGGGCTGCGCACGAGCCTGGAGCCGGTCGCCGCCTCGGTGCCGGTCGGGACCGCCGTCGCCGCCGGGTCGGCGATCGGTCTGGTGGAGAGCAGCCGAGCGGACGGCGGCACGACGCCGAACCACTGCGAGCCGAGATCCTGCGTCCACTGGGGCGTGCGCCGGGGCGAGCGCTACCTGGACCCGCTATCACTGCTGACCCCCGACCCGATAGTCCTCCTCCCGGACCCACCGACCCGTTGAGTGCTGGGTATTTGTCCTCCCGAACCGTTTCGAGAGGACAAATACCCAGCACTCAACGGGTGGGGAAGGGTCAGGCGCGCGGGAATGCCTGGGCGTAGACGCTGCGCAGCCGCTCCGCGTCCACGTGCGTGTAGCGCTGGGTGGTCGCGAGGTTCGCGTGGCCCAGCACCTCCTGCACCGCGCGGAGGTCCGATCCGCCCTGCAGCAGGTGGGTCGCGGCCGAGTGCCGGAGCGCGTGCGGCGCCACGTCGTCGACCCCGGCCTGGGCCGCGAGGCGGTGCACCGCCTCCCGCACCTGGCGCTGGCCCCAGCGTCCGCCGCGCTCCCCCACGAGCAGGGCGTCGCCGGTCGTGGCTGTCGCCAGCTCGGGCCGGCCGTCGGTCAGCCAGGCCTCCACGGCGCGCGCCGCCGGGATGCCGAACGGCACCACTCGCTCCTTGCCACCCTTGCCGAGCACGCGCACGAGCCGGTCCCGGGAGTCCACGTGGACGACGTCGACGGACACCAGCTCGCCCACGCGGATGCCCGCGCCGTACAACAGCTCGGCGGCGACCCACGACCGCAGGGCCGCCGGCCGGTTCGCCTCGTCGGCTTCGTCCGCCGCGGCCCGGGCGCCGTCGAGCAGACGGCCCGCGGCATCGACGTCGAGCACGGTGGGCAGGGTGCGCGGCACCTTGGGGCTCGCGAGGCGCGCCGACGGGTCCACGGGAATCAGTCCTGAGCGGTGCGCCCAGCGCAGGAACGCGCGGGCGGAGGCGCCCCGGCGCGCGAGCGTGGAGCGGGCGAGCCCGCGGTCGGACTGGGACGCGAGCCAGCCGCGCAGGAGCGTGAGGTCGATGGCGTCGAGCCGCGTGCTGCCGTGCCGCTTCGCGTATCGGAGCAGGTCCGTCACGTCCGCGACGTAGGCACGACGCGTATGGGCGGAGTGCCCGCGCTGCGCGTCGAGGTAGCTGCCGAACCGGGACACGGCGTCGGACATGTGCTCGGGTAGCCGAGGCAAGCCGGACAGGTCGGTAAGGTCCACGTTTGCCAGTCTGCAGCTCCCGTCCCGTGCGGGGAAGCAGGCGCGCCGCCTTCTTCGCCCGTGCCCGCGAGGTCTGCGAGTATGGCTGATCGGACGAGCACAGTCGGATGAACGCAGTCGGACGAACACAGGAGGACGCAAAGATGCGTGCTGTACAGGTGACCGAGTTCGGCGGTCCCGAGGTACTGAAGGCCGTCGAGGTGCCCGAACCGACGGCGGGCCCCGGACAGGTGCTCATCGACGTCACGCGGATCGGCCTGAACTACGCCGACACGCACCAGGTGGAGAACTCGTACCAGACGCCGACCAGGCTCCCGTTCGTCCCCGGCGGCGAGGTGGTCGGGCGCACGCCGGACGGCAGACGGGTCGTCGCGCTCCTGGCCGGCGGCGGCGGATATGCCGAGCGTGCGGTCGCGGAGGAGGCGATGACCTTCCCCGTGCCGGACGGCGTGGACGACCTCACGGCGCTCTCCATGCTGGTGCAGGGCACCACCGCCTGGATCCTGCTGCGCAAGAACGCCCACCTCGAACCCGGCGAGTCGGTGGTCGTGCACGCGGCGGCCGGGGGTGTCGGCACGATAGCCGTGCAGCTGGCCAAGGCCTGGGGCGCCGGCCGGGTCGTCGCGACGGCGAGCAGCGACGAGAAACGCTCCCTGGCCCTCGAGCTCGGCGCCGACGTCGCCGTGGACTCCCGCGCGGACGACATGACCGCGACCCTCATCGACGCCAACGGGCGCCGCGTGGACATAGTGCTCGACATGGTGGGCGGGACCACCACCGACCAGAGCGTCGCGGCGCTCGCGCCTTTCGGCAGGCTGGTCTTCTACGGCATGGCGGGGCGCACGCCGCCGAAGCCGATCGAGCTGCGCAACCTGCTCGGCCACAGCACCACCGTGGCGGGCATGTGGCTCCCGCACGTGTTCCGCCTGCCCGGCGACCTCTACGGCACCGCGCTGACCGAGCTCTTCGACCTCGCGCAGAGCGGAGGGCTCCGCGCCGTGTCGGGCGGCGAGTACGCCCTGTCCGACGCCCGCGTGGCGCACGAGGCCCTGCGCTCGCGGGGCACCGTCGGCAAGCTGCTGCTCGACCCGACCCGCTGAGCCTCGCCCGCCCCGATACACTCACCTGATGTCGGATATTGCGGGCACCACTGCGATGGTACGACGCGCACGGCTGCGATCCGCGTGGGTCGCCATCTTGCCGGCCCTCTTGCTCGTCAGTGGGTGCGGAGCTCCGTCGGATCGGTCCGACGATTCGAGCGCCGTTCGAGTCAGCACGCCCCCGGCTCCCCCGCGAAGCGCGGCGCCTTCCCCCTCTCCGACGCCGCCCGAGTTGCTGGTTCTCAGCAGCGAGGAGCGCGAAGCGCTGATCGCCTGGGCTGTCGAGCGGCACGAGGGTGCCGACGCATCGGAGGTCGGGATCCAGGACGTGGGCGACCTGGATCGCAACGGTAAAGCAGACTTCCTTGCTTCGGTCTCCGACCCGATGTGGTGCGGGTCGGGCGGGTGCGCACAGACCGTGTACCTCAACGACCCGTACGGCGACGGGAAGCACGAAGAGATCCTGCCGCTACTGGGCACGGTGTACGTCGAGACTCGCGACGAGCCCGGCTTCGGGTACCTGACGCTCGTATTCGACGACAATGTCGGAGCGCACTCCTTGTACCGCTGGAGCAGCTCCGCCTACCAGCTGGGCGCCTACGAGATCGACTGCTCGGTCCACGAGATCGAGTGCGAAGGCGACTCTCTGCTCGCTCTCGCCGTCGACACCGCTACCACCAGCGTTCCGCTGGCCGTTGGATCGACGGTGCACTCGGCCCCGAGTGAATCCGCTGCTGTGGCACCTATGGCCGAGTCGGGATTCGATCCACTCGCGATGTCACCCCTTGGTCAGATCCAGGACACGGACTGGTACCTGGTGGAGGTCTGGAAGGGCAACCTCGGGTTCGTCCGCGCCCCGAGCGTCGGCTGACGCAGCGAGCCGCACGAACCTCATCCGACGGATGCCGTCGCGCAGGACGTCAGAAGCCCTTCGCCGCCAGCAACTCGCCGAGCGTCACGAGCTCCTTCTGGAAGACGGTGTCTTCCATGGCCAGCACGCGCTTGACCGTTGCGCTCTGCTCAGCCAAACACTCCTGCGTGCCGTCGATCCACGTCCCGTCCGGGTTGCGGTAGGTGATGGTGTCCACCCATTGCGACGACTCGTCGTCAGCGAGGTAGATGCCGGCGCTCGAACCGGTGGTGACGACCGCCACGCGCCCGATCGGGACGTCCTTCAGGTCAGGTTGCAGGATCCATGCGTCGAAGACGCTGTACCAGATCGATTGCGGTTCCGGTTCCTCCGGGCCGACAAGTAGAAGGAACCGGTCGGTTTCATTGGCCGGGACACTCAGAGGCTCTTCGATGTCGGTGACGATCGTCAACGGCGTCGAAGGCAGCGGGTGCGGGACCTTGATGTCGTAGTCACGCGACCAGCCGAGCGGCCCGCCGGTACCGCGGCACTCGTCGATGGTGCCGGCTTCGACGACCTCCAGCCGGATCTGAGTGATGATGGCGGGTCCCGGCGCACGGTTGTCGACGAGTACGTCTACCACGGGCCCTCGGAGGCCCGTCACAGGCTTGTCGGGAACACCAACTTCCGTCTCCTTGCCGTCAACGACCGGCCCGGACATGTACGCGCTCATCGACACCGCCCGCAGACCCGGCCGACGTGCAGCCTCAGAGGCAATCAGGTCCGTGTCGGACTCGGCAGACACGGTCGACCGGAAAGTCAGATAGAGGGTTGGGAGACCGAGCACGAGGGCCACCGCGACAGTGACGACGGTCCAGATCACAGCTGGCGACCTGTGCGACCAGCCTGGGTCGCCCCGACCAGATGGTCCCTCAGCCTGCTGGGCCTTCCGCCTGGCGCCGCGTCCGGCTATCAACCGGTTCTGTGCCTTGCGTCGTCCCATCGACGAACTCCTACTCATCCGCGTTCGCGACACCACGTCGCCTGCCGAGACATCTCTCGATGTTCCGGGGCACCTCCGATCCACGCAACGGAGACCGGACAAGATCACCCTGCAGGCCTCTGTCTCCCGCGGATCAGGCAAGAGTCGGAGCCGCCGACAACGCATGTCCGTGGTGTGACGCGGGGTTGCCGACGAGCTGGTCCCCGGCGCCGACAGACCCTCGCCAAGTGATCGTGCCGGAGGGAGGGCGACGCAGACCTGTGGAGAACCGCGTGCGTCAACAGCGTCCGGTTCGTCCCGGGCACTGGTGGCCCGTCTCGCATCAGGCTGGTCATGGAGGTGAAGCCGATGCGAGCGAAAGACGCCGTAGGGACGCACAGGCAGGATGCCGCGTGCGTACTCGTGCACCAGGAGGAACCGACAGCGCCACCGATGGGCAAGGCCGGCCCGGGAAGGGCCTGCGTGGGGCGCATCGGGGCGGTGATCTGAGTGGCTGTCGCGACGACGCTCGCTGTGTCCCTGATCGGGCTGCGGGGTCATGTGGTGGAGGTGCAGGCGCACCTGACTGCCTCGGTCCCCGGGTTCTCCCTGGTCGGGTTACCCGATGCCGCGCTGGCGGAGTCCCGGGACCGGGTGCGTGCCGCGGTCACCTCGTCCGGATTGGCGTGGCCGGTACGCAAGATCACCGTGAACCTCTCGCCTGCGGCACTGCGTAAGCAGGGCAGCGGGTACGACCTGGCCATCGCGGTCGCGGTCCTAGCTGGGGCCGGGCAACTGCCCGCGAGCGGGTTGGAGCGCGTGGTGCATCTGGGTGAGCTCGGGCTGGACGGCCGAGTCCATCCGGTGCGCGGTGTTCTGCCCGCCGTGGCCGCCGCCGTGGAAGCAGGGTATGAGCGGGTGGTCGTGGCGTCCGCGGACGTCGACGAGGCGCGGCTGGTGCCCGGCGCCCGTGTGGTCGGTGCGGCGAGCCTGGCCGAGGTCGTGGCGCTGCACGGCGGCGATGTCTCGATCGTGCAGACGGTCGAGCCGGTGCGGCGCACGCGCTCAGGTGGGTTCGTCCGGGAACCGGGTGACCTGGCCGACGTCGTCGGGCAGTCCGACGCTCGTCGCGCGCTGGAGATCGCGGCGGCCGGGGGCCATCACCTCTTCCTGGTCGGCGCACCCGGGTCCGGCAAGACCATGATGGCCTCGCGCCTGCCCGGGATTCTGCCGGACCTGACCGAGGCGGAGGCGGTCGAGGTGACCGCCGTGCACTCGGTGGTGGGGTCGTTCGACCCGGCCGGCGGGCTGATCCGGCGGCCGCCGTACGAGGACCCGCACCACACGGCGACGGTTGCGGCGGTCGTCGGTGGTGGCAGCGGGATACCGCGTCCCGGAGCGGCGACGCGGGCGCACCGCGGCGTGCTGTTCCTGGACGAGGCCGCTGAGTTCCAGCCGCGTGTCCTGGAGACGCTGCGTCAACCTCTGGAGCAGGGCGAGATCATGGTGCACCGGTCGGGCGGGACAGCCCGGTATCCGGCCCGTTTCCAGATGGTCCTCGCGGCGAACCCTTGCCCGTGCGGGCTGGCGATCGGCAAGGGGCTGGCGTGCACCTGCACCCCGACCATGCGGCGCCGCTATCTGGGCCGGCTGTCCGGGCCGCTGCTGGACCGGGTCGACCTGCAGGTCGACGTGCTGCCCGTCGACCCGGTCGAACGGGCATCGGGCCCGGGAGAGCCGACGGCGGCGGTCGCCCGACGGGTGCTGGCCGCCCGAGAAGCCGCCAGACAGCGGCTGCGGGGAACGGGGTGGACGACCAACACCGAGGTCTCCGGGGCGTGGCTGCGTGAGCGGGTCACCCCTGGCGGGAAGATCGACCAGATCGTCGCGACCGCGTTGTCGTCCGGACGGCTGAGCCTGCGGGGCGTGGACCGGGTACTGCGTGTCGCCTGGACGATGGCCGACCTGGGCGGCTTGGACTCACCCGGGACGGACGAGGTCAGCGAGGCCATCGCGCTGCGAGGTGGTCCCCGTGGCTGAGACGCTCTTCGACGTGCCCCGGTTCACCTTCGACCCCGGGGACGACCGGATCGCGCGGGCAGCCTGGAGCAGGCTCGCCGAACCAGCCGATGCCGTCGCCGGGGCCCTGGTCGGTGCACTGGGAGCAGGACCTGCCCTGGAGTGGCTGGCACAGGCCGTCGGTGCGCCTGGCGACGCCGCCCGGGAGCTGGCCCGGCTCGAGCCCGGACAGCAGGTAGCCCGGTCCTTGGCTCCTGACGACGCCAGGCCTACGTCACCTGCCGGTGTGCTCATGGCGGGGGCGCGGCGGTGGGCGCAGCGTCTGGAGAGCCTTGACCCGATCAAAGACCTGGAGACGCTGGACCGGCTCGGCGGGACCCTGCTCGTGCCCGGCGATCCCCACTGGCCGACCACACTGGAAGACCTCGGGCCCTCGGCACCGTTCGCGTTGTGGGTCCGCGGCCAGGCGGACATCGCCGCGCTCACGCGACGGTCGGTCTCGCTGGTCGGGTCCCGCGCCTCCACCGGGTACGGGGAAGCTGTCACCCGGGACCTGGCGGCCGGCCTGGTCGACCGCAGGTTTACCGTTGTCTCCGGCGGCGCGTACGGGATCGACGCCGCCGCGCACCGGGCCACGCTCGCCGTGCGCGGGAAGACGATCGTGCTCCTCGCCTCAGGCGTCGACCGGCTCTACCCCGCGGCAAACAGCCGACTGATGGACGCCGCCCTCGCAGACGGTGCCGTGGTCTCGGAGGTGCCGCCCGGGTCCGTGCCCTTCCGGCAGCGGTTCCTGGCCCGCAACCGGGTCATCGCCGCGCTCGGCCGGGCGACCGTCGTCGTGGAGGCCGCACGGCGGTCCGGCGCGCTGTCGACCGCGAACCACGCGATCAACCTGGCCCGACCCGTCGGTGCCGTCCCCGGACCGGTGACCTCGATGGCATCCGCCGGATGCCACGACCTGCTCCGCTCCGGTGCCGCGGTGTGCGTCACCGACGCCGCCGAGGCTGCCGAGCTCGCCGGTGACCTGACGACCGACGCCGTGCCGGAACGGGTCGTGGAAGCACGGCCAGAGGATGGCCTCGACCAGGTCGCCCGCCGGGTGCTCGATGCCCTACCCGTCCGCCAGGCCGCACCGATCGATTCGGTCGCAACCGTGGCAGGCCTGAGCATCTCCGAAGTCCGCGCGAAGCTGGGCACCCTGCTGATCGCGGGCCTCGCAGAGAAGGAGGCAGGCCGCTGGCGACGCGTCCGCCCAGCGAGGTGACCTCGCCGGTAGACCAAACCTGGCCGAGCCGTGTTCCATGGGCTCATGGCCGTTGACGTGCACTGGGAGTCCATCCACGAGGCGTGGGACGCCAACAATGTCGAGTTCCTTGTCGCGTTCTGCCCCACCGGCCGGCCCGCGGCGCGGCCGGAAGCAGACCTGCTCGAAGACTTCGGCGACGCCGCCGACGAGGTCAACGTGGAAGCCGAGGAACGCTGGCTCGACCACTCGCCGTTCATCGAGGATGCCGCAGACACCACCGCAGGCGGCGCGATCGCCCTGATGAACACCGCCGGGGACGACGGCGAGGTGCAAGCCTGCCTCCGCCAGCTCGCCGAACGCCTCACGCTTCAAGGCTGGGCCGGGCAGGTCCGCGGCGCCCCACCAGTCCACCCTCCCGGCTGGGCCACGTCCGTAGACGCCGTCGGCCGCGCCCTGGGACTGTTCCTCCGCTTCATACCCGCCGACACGAACGATCCAGAGCCCCGGCACGAGACCCTGTCCCGCCACGACCTCGCCACGCTGCGAGACCTCGCCGACCGCTGGGCCACCCGGCCGGCAACAAGCACCTACCTCACCCGCTCCATGTTCACCGACATCGCCCCGAGCCACGACCTCGGTGCGGAGTTCCTTCAGGCCGTCGAACGCCACAGGCGCGCAGGGCTGCAGTGGATCGACGACGAGCACCGCTCGACCACCACGATCGACCTCGGGTACGGAACCAGCGCGATCTTCGCGATCGCCTCACGCACCGAGACCTGGCACACCAGGCTCGACACGCTGACGCGGATCCTCCAAGACCTTGGGCCGCGCCTGGAAGTCGGCCTCATCGACACCGCCAACCCGATGCCCATCTCCTGGACCGACCTCAGGACCAGGCCGAACCCGGGCAGCGACCAGCTGAACTCGATCGACGACCTCGACGTCGCCCGCGAACACATCCCCGACGCCTACGGCCTGCAGGTCCTGACCAGCACCCACCTCGCCAAGGCGCACGACCTGTCCGCCTGGACCATCACCGACCTCGGAAACGAACGTCACCTCGTCCAGCATCCTGACCCGGCTGCCTGGTTCGCCCACCAAGACCCCGACCCTCAGGTCATTGCCGCAGCCCGTCACGACTTCGGCGACATCATCCTCACCCCCGAGCGCTACACCGCGATCCTCGATGCCAAGCGGCCGCCCAACCCAGCGGCGGCAGCTGAGGCCTGATCCCCGCTGAACCTGGCGGAGGTGCGAACCTTTCGCCCGCAGGTTCGTAGGAGCCGCGAGCTGGGCCTGCACCTGCACCACGTGCCCCTGCATCCCGACGAGCGAGACCCTCGGGTGGTCGCCGTCCCCATCAGGCCACCGACTCGAGGTGCTCGACGACCGCAGGCCCCTGGGGCTGCAGCGTCACCGCCACCACGTCGATCCGGATCGCTCCGAAGCGCGTGCGCACGTCCGGCAGCACCGCCACCGGACTGCCCGGCAGTGCTTCCTCGGCCAGTCGCGCCGCGGCGAGCCGCTCCCGGAACACGGTGAGCCACTGTCCGGTCAACCGCTTGATCCGCGCCAGCTTGCGCGGCGTGACCGCCTCGGCGGGATGCCCGAACCCGTGGCCCGACCGGGTCTTGACCTCGATCACCACGAGCACGTCACCGTCGAGCGCGACGATGTCGAGCTCTCCGTCCTTGCCGCGCCAGTTGGTGTCGAGCACCTCCCAGCCGCGCGACACCACGTGCCGCAGCGCTACGCGCTCGCCGTACCGGCCTACGCCGTCCTTCTTCGCCATCGCGTCCACCTCCGTGACCAACCATTGGTCACGGAGAGGCCGCCGGGCGGGGTGCATCGAGCAACCTGTGCACGGATCGACGTTCCACAGGCCCGGCGTCGTGCACGAAACGTTGCGGTCTCGTCAGGCGGGCCTGTCCCGGCCCCGAGGAACTTCGAACCCGACGCCGGATGCCTCGGGTCCGGTCACCCGGCCGGTACGGTGTCCACCCAGCCCACCGATCCGGCCCGGAACTGCTGGACCCGGGCAGTCACCTCGGCCGGTGGGACGACCTCGTCCTTCGTGAAGTAGACGTAGTCGACCTGCTCCAGATATTCGCGCGGCGTCCCGTCCGCGACCAGGCCACCGGCGATGAACCAGTGGTTGAAGCTGATCGACATCGACGTCTCCGGGTAGAACTCGTCGCCGTGGTCGGCCACCACCGTGCCGTCCAGGTAGTAGGTCACCCGGCCGCCGGCGACGTGGATCACGAGGTCGTGCCAACCGTCCAGGCTTGCCGAGACCGTGCCGTGGACGTTGTCCGCGAGCCACGGATCGGGCTGATAGGTCTCCCAGGTGGTCATGAACAGCGTCGGACCGGACTCGCCCCAGCCGCCGTTCGGCAGGTACTCGAAGTCGAGCTCGCCGTAGTCCGGGTCCATCGGCGCGTCCAGCGGCGTGATCGTGAAGAAGCTCTGGACGGTCTCGTCGCCGTCCGGGCCGCTGACCGGGGTGTCCGCGAAACGTACGCGGGCGGCATAGGTGCCCTCGGCGAACTTGCGCTGATGGGAGACCTCCGACTGCACGGTGGCGCCGGCGGGGCCCTCGGTGGACGCCTTGAGCTCCAGCACCTGGCCGCCGTCGGCGGTCGGGAACGAGACGTGGTCCCGCGACCACGCCGCGCCCGGCACGCCCGGGCCGCCACCGCCGGAACGGACGTACCAGCCGCGCTGGGCGAGGCGCGGGTCGCTCGGACCGCTGTAGCTGAAGTCGTCGAACAGCTCCGCCGTCGGTGCGGCGTCCTCCGGGATCGCCGTCCCGGCTACCAGTACCGCCGCTACGGATGTCGCCGCAAGGATCGCCGGGATGCGCATCTCTACCTCCGTTGGTAACCAAGATCTACCAATCGCGAGGCTGCCCGCTCCGGGAGTGCACGGTCAAGGCATCAGCCGGACAGTGGGTGAATCCCTTACCCGGACGGGAACGGGTCAGACGGACGACGTCAGAGCGACAGCTCCGCCTTCGCGAGCTCCTCGACGTTCACGTCCTTGAACGTCACCACGCGCACCGACTTCACGAAGCGCGCGGAACGGTAGACGTCCCACACCCAGGCGTCGGCGAGCCGCAGCTCGAAATACACCTCGCCCGCCGCGGACCGCACCTGCAGGTCCACCTGGTTGGCGAGGTAGAACCGGCGTTCGGTCTCCACCACGTAGGAGAACAGGCCCACCACGTCCCGGTACTCCCGATAGAGCGCGAGCTCCATCTCCGTCTCGTAGTTCTCGAGGTCTTCGGCGCTCACGACGACATCATCCCACCGACGCGGCAGTTCCGGGCAGGTTCCAGGATCTGCGGTGCTGCGGTGTCGGACCGTGCAGCCCCAGGGCGTCCATGTGGGCCTTGGCGCTGTACCCCTTGTTCTGGTCCCAGGCGTACTCCGGGTGCCGCTGCGCCAGCTCGACCAGGATCCCGTCCCGCTCCACCTTGGCCAGCACGCTGGCGGCAGCCACCGACGTGCAGGTCATGTCCGCCTTGATGAGCGTTCGGACGGCGGGGTCGCGCACCCCGTCGTCCGGGGCGTCCGCCGCCGCGAACAGGTCGAGCGAAGGGGTGGAGAGCCAGTCGTGCTTTCCGTCCAGCACGACGACGTCGACGTCGCCGCACATCAGGCGCACCTGGGCGAGCGCGCGCCGGCCGGCCAGCCGGAGTGCCGCGATGATCCCGACCTCGTCGATCTCCGCGGGACCCGCGTGGCCGACGCCCCAGGCCACCGCCCAGCGCCGTACCGCGGGCGCGATCGCCTCGCGCGCGGCCGGCGTCAGGAGCTTGGAGTCGGCGACGCCCTTGGGCCCGGTGCGCGTGGTGGCGTCGACCACCACGACGCCCACGCTGACCGGGCCCGCGAGGGCACCGCGCCCCACCTCGTCCATGCCCGCCACGAGGCGTGCGCCGGAGGCGAGCAGCGCCCTCTCGTGCCGCAGCGTGGGGACCGCGCGGACCACCTACTTCTCCGCGGGAGGCGCGTCCGGGACACCTGCGAAGACGTCGCTGGGGTTGCTGTGCCAGTTCAGCCGGTCGAGCGGCCACACGGTGGCGAACGCCGTCCCGACCACGTTGTCGACGGGTACGAACCCGCCGCCGGGCTTGCCGCGGTTCTTGCGGGAGTCCTGCGAGTTCTGCCGGTTGTCGCCCATCACCCAGAGCATGCCGTCGGGCACGGTGACCTCGAACTGGTCCTCGCTCGGGATCGACCCGGGCTTGATGTACGACGTCTCGTCGATGGGCGTGCCGTTCACCGACACGCGTCCCTCGGCGTCGCAGCACACGACCGTGTCACCAGGCAGCCCGATCAGGCGCTTGATGAGGTGGTCGCCGGTGTCCTGCGGCAGCAGGCCCACGGTGGTCAGGAACGACACCATGCCGTCGCCGACCGGTCCGCGCTCCGGCGGCACGTACGGCGGCAGCCAGTCCCCCGGGTCCACGAAGACGACGATGTCCCCGTGCTTCAGGTCGAACGGGCCGGGGGTCAGGCGCGACGCCATCACGCGGTCGCCCTGCGTCAGTGTGTCCTCCATGGACGCGCTGGGGATGTAGAACGGCTGCACCAGCAGCGTCTTGATGAGCCACGACAGGATCAGCGCGCTGACGACGATGATCCCGATCTCGCGGAGCATCGCGACGAAGCCGGACTGCTGCTTTCGCGGTTCACGACCGTGCGCGGCCCCGCCCTGTCGATGCGCCCCGCTGCTCTCCCACGGTTCTGCTGCGCTCAAGGGCGTCCCATCAATAGGGGTGGGCGGCGCCACCCGGTCGAAACTCGTCACGGGGTAACTCTGTCACCTCGGAGCGTCTGCAGCGAACATGGCTCGCGAGCGCACACGACCCCTGTCTCATATCCCCACAGAGACAGCCCCGCGGAGGCAGGTCACGTACGACGACGGCCGCCGC
The DNA here is from genome assembly GCF_050936155.1 of Promicromonospora sp. CA-289599. NCBI lineage: Bacteria > Bacillati > Actinomycetota > Actinomycetes > Micrococcales > Promicromonosporaceae > Promicromonospora > Promicromonospora sp. CA-289599. The sequence continues at coordinate 4,654,523 of NZ_JBNJNI010000001.1, read as the reverse complement.
CCTCGAAGCTGAGGACGGCGGCCGATGCCGATGCTGTACTGCAGACGCGTCAGTTGTCGCGCTTCTCGCGGATCTTCGCCTTCTTGCCCCGCAGGTCGCGCAGGTAGTAGAGCTTCGCGCGACGGACGATGCCGCGGCTGACGACCTCGATGGACTCGATCGACGGCGCGTGCAGCGGGAACTTGCGCTCCACGCCGACACCGAAGCTGACCTTGCGGACAGCGAACGTCTCGCCGATCCCGCCGCCGTGGCGGGAGATGACGACGCCCTGGAAGGCCTGGACACGAGAGCGGTTGCCCTCGACGACCTTGACGTTCACCTTGACGGTGTCGCCGGCACGGAACTCCGGGATGTCGGACCGCAGCGAGGCTGCGTCGATCATGTCGAGCTTCTGCATTGTTCTCTCCGGGCCTGCCACAGGTCAGGCACGAATATCGTGGGCCCCGCCTCGGCCTGCTGGCCGTCGGGTCCCGGAAGGTTGTGGATGCTGGTGCGGCTTTACCCGGTCAGGGGCGGTTGCCCGCCCCGGCCGTCCCCTGTGGCAGAGACCTGACCGGCGACGCACCGAGGGGTAATTCTGCCACACGCACGTGCGAACCGGCTCCCGGAGCAGGTGTGACGTCGGGCAGGGGCGGCGTCAGGCCCGGGTCAGCCCGTCGGCGTCGTCCGGGCCGCGCACCCAGCCGAGCTCCGCGAGCAGCGCCAGGTCGTGCTTGTCCAGGCCCGTGACGTCGAGCGCGGCGATCATGTCCGGCCGCAGCCGCGCCGTCCGCTCCAGCGCACGGTCCCGGCGCCAGCGCTCGATCTTCGCGTGGTGCCCCGACACGAGCACCTCGGGGATCTCGAGGTCCGCCCACGACGGCGGCTTCGTGTACACCGGGTACTCCAGCAGCCCCGCGGCCCCGTGCGACTCCTCCACCAGGGAGTCGGGGTTGCCGACCATCCCGGGGATCAGCCGCGCCACTGCCTCGATCATGACCAGCGAGGCCACCTCGCCGCCGTTGAGCACGTAGTCGCCGATCGACAGCTCGTGCACCGTGACTCCGGCGTCCCGGTAGTGCTGCGCCACGCGCGCGTCGATGCCCTCGTACCGCCCGCACGCGAAGACGAGCTGCTCCGCCGACGCCAGGCTCTCGGCGTGCCGCTGCGTGAACACCTCGCCCGACGGCGTGGGGACGATCAGGTGCGCACCCGCCGCTCCGGTGCCCAGCACCTCGTCGATCGCGAGGCCCCAGATGTCGGGGCGCATGACCATGCCGGCTCCCCCGCCGAACGGGGTGTCGTCGACCGTGCGGTGCCGGTCGGCCGTCCAGTCGCGCAGGTCGTGCACCCGCAGGTCGAGCAGGCCGCGCTGCCGCGCCTTGCCCACGAGCGACAGGTCGAGCGCCGCCAGGTAGTCGGGAAAGATGGAGATGACGTCGACGCGCACGTCAGTCGTCTTCCCGGTCGACGATCGCGGCGTCGGCGTCGCGCGCCAGCAGCCCGGCGGGCGGGGTCACCACGACGCGACCACCCGCGACGTCGACCACGGGCACCATCGCCAGGACGAACGGGACCAGCGTGCGGACGGTGCCGCCGTCAGGCAGGGTCTCCTCGACCAGGAGCGACTCGTGCGCCGGCATGTACTCCAGGGAGATCACCGTGCCGACCACCGTGCCGTCCTCGAGCTCGACGCGCAGGCCCGCGAGCTCGTGCGGGTACCAGGCGTCCTCCTCGTCGGAGGTGTCCGCCTCGATGACGAGCTCGGTCCCGCGCAGGTTCTCGGCGGCGGTCCGGCCGCTGACCTCGGCGAACGTGACCAGCCACCGGCCCTGGTGCTCGCGCGCGTGCGTCACGGTCAGCGGCCCGATGTCGGCCGGGACCGTCTCGAGCCGCTCACCGATCGCGAGCCGGGTCTCCGGGTCGTCCGTGCGCACGTCGAGGGCTACCTCGCCCTTGAGCCCGTGCGCCTTGCTGACGCGGGCGACGGTCAGCTGCATGTGTCTCCTCGAAGAGTGAAGGTTGGGGGTCTCGACAGGCTCGACCGACGGTTCGGTCAGGGAACCAGCGAGGCCCGGTCCACGTTCGGACCGGGCCTCACCGTCGTGCAGAGCAGTCGTGCAGAGCAGGTATGCGCTCAGCGCCGGTCGACGTCCACGACGTCGACCCGCACCGGGCCCTCTGCGGCAAGCGCACCGATCACGGTGCGCAGCGCGCGAGCCGTGCGACCGCCTCGGCCGATGACTCGGCCGAGGTCGTCGGGGTGCACGCGGACCTCGAGCAGGTCACCACGGCGCAGCGTCTTCGCGGAGACGCGAACGTCCTCCGGGTTGTCCACGATGCCGCGCACCAGGTGCTCGAGGGCCTCCGAGAGCATCAGGCCTCGTCGCCCTCGGCCGGCGCAGCCGGAGCCTCAGCCTTGGCAGCAGCGGCCTTCTCGGCAGCCTTGGCCTTGGCCTTCTCTGCATCGGCGTTGACGGCCTCGATCGCGGCGGTGGCGTCGACCTTCTCGCCCTTGACGCGCAGGGTGCCCTCGGTGCCCGGCAGGCCCTTGAACTTCTGCCAGTCACCGGTCACCTTGAGCAGTGCCTCGACCTGCTCGGTCGGCTGTGCGCCGACGCCGAGCCAGTACTGTGCGCGCTCCGACTTGATCTCGATGAGCGACGGCTCCTCGGTCGGGTGGTACTTGCCGATCTCCTCGATCGCACGGCCGTCACGCTTGACGCGCGAGTCCATGACGACGACACGGTAGTACGGGGCCCGGATCTTGCCGAGGCGCTTGAGACGAATCTTGACAGCCACGAAGTGGATTCTCCTGTTGAATGGGGTGGTCCGAGCACCGCGACGTGGGGTGACGCGGTGGGTGGAACCGAGACACGGCCTGACCAGATGAGAGGGGTCGGGGCACGCCGAGTACCTGCACATTGTGCCAGACGGCGAGACGCGCCACCAACCGCGTTCGCGTCACACCCGCGCCGAGCTGTCAGACGTACAGGTCACCCAAGTGACCTGTACGTCTGACACCTCAGGAGGCGGTGCGGTAGATCGTGCCGCGCAGGACCACCGCCGTGGGGTGCCGCAGCACCTCGATGTCCTCGCGCGGGTCCGCCGGGTACACCACGAGATCGGCGCTGGAGCCCTCGACGACGGCCCCGAAGCCCAGGTAGTCGCGGGCCCGCCAGGACGCCATCGCCACGACCTCCGCCGCCGGGATGCCCGCGGCCACCAGCTCTGCGCATTCGTCGGCGATCCGGCCGTGGGAGATGGTTCCGCCCGCGTCGGTGCCCACCAGGAGCCGCACGCCCGCCTCGTGCAGGTCGCGCACCTGCTGGTAGCGGTTCGCGTACATGGCGCGCATCCGCGCCGCGTACACCGGGTACTTGCCGTCTGCCTGCGCCGCGATGCTCTCGAACTGGCCGACCTGCAGCAGGGTCGGTGTCACGGCGATCCCGCGTTCGGCGGCCGCTGCCATGTGCTCCGCGGTCATGCCGGTTCCGTGCTCGATACAGTCCACCCCGGCGGCCAGCAGTCCGTCGATCGTCTCGGTGGCGAAGGCGTGCACGGTGACCCGGGCGGCCTCGGCGTGCGCGACGGCGACCGCCTCCTTGAGCAGGTCCTCGGGCCACAGCGGCCGCAGGTCGCCATCCGCTCCGAGGGACCGGTCGATCCAGTCGCCCACGAGCTTGACCCAGCCGTCGCCACGGCGGGCCTGGGTACGCACCGCCTCGGGGAGCTGCTCGGGCGACTCGAGCTCGAGCCCGTAGTCGCGCAGGTACCGCTTGCGCAGCGCCAGGTGCATGCCCGAGCGCAGCAGGTGCGGCAGGTCGCCGCGATCGTGCACCCACGCGGTGTCCAGCGGCGAGCCGGCATCGCGGATCAGCAGCACTCCGGCGTCGCGGTCGGCCACCGCCTGCTTCTCAGCCTCGTCCTCGGGGACCGCGCCGTCGGCGGCCAGCCCGATGTGGCAGTGCACGTCCACCAAACCAGGCAACGCCCAGCCCTCCAGGACCCGCATGTTGGTGCCCTGCGCCGACGGGCGCGTCAGACTGACGCGACCCCCGCGGACCCAGATCTCCTCGGCCTCGCGGTCGTCACCCAGCAGGATGCGTCCGCGGATCACCGCGGTCGGACCTTCCAGCGCAGACATGCCGCTCCCTCGTTCTCCCCGACCGTGCTCTCCTCGAACGTGCTCTCCCCGGTCCGGCCCGGGAGATCACAGGCCACTCACCGGCCACTCACCGGCCCAGGAACTTCTCCAGGCCGGGCGGGAGCTCGATGTTGCTGAGGTCGGGCGCCGCGTCCTTCTTGGGCGCGACACCGAAGGCCGAGCCGGCCGGCGCCGACGGGGTGGTCGCGGGTCCGCCGCCGAGCGCGCGCTGCATGGCTTCCTGCTCCTGCTGGGCGCGCTTGGCCGGGTTCCCGGACTTGCCCTTCTTGCCCTTCTTCGGCGGGGCCGTCTTGCCGCGCGACTTCTTGCCCATGCCCATGCCGGGGCCGCCGGGCATCGCGGGCATCCCGCCGGGGCCCATGCCGCCGCCCTTCGACATCTGGCGCATCATCTTCTGGGCGTTCTCGAACCGCTCCAGGAGCTGGTTGATGGCCGTCGTCGTGGTGCCGGAGCCCTTGGCGATCCGGGCGCGGCGGGAGCCGTTGATGATCTTCGGGTTCTCGCGCTCGGCGGGCGTCATCGAGTGGATGATCGCCTCGATGCGACCCACCTCACGCTCGTCGAACTGGTCGAGCTGGTCGCGCATCTGGGCCATGCCCGGCAGCATGCCGAGCATCTTCTTCATCGAGCCCATGTTCTTCAGCTGCTGCATCTGCACCAGGAAGTCCGCGAGCGTGAAGTCCTGGCCGCTGGCGACCTTGGCCGCCATCTTCTCGGCCTCGCCGGCGTCGAACGCCTTCTCGGCCTGCTCGATCAGGGTGAGCACGTCTCCCATGTCGAGGATGCGGCTCGCCATGCGGTCGGGGTGGAAGACCTCGAAGTCCGTCAGCTTCTCGCCCGTGGACGCGAACATGATGGGCCGGCCGGTCACCTTGGCGACCGACAGGGCGGCACCACCGCGGGCGTCGCCGTCCAGCTTCGAGAGCACCACGCCGGTGAAGTCGACGCCGTCCGCGAAGGCCTTGGCGGTGTTCACCGCGTCCTGACCGATCATCGCGTCGATGACGAACAGGACCTCGTCCGGGTTCACCGCGGCGCGGATGTCCGAGGCCTGCTGCATCAGCACCTCGTCGATACCGAGGCGGCCGGCGGTGTCCACGATCACGACGTCGTGCTGGCGTTCCTTGGCATAGGCGACGCCGTCCCGCGCGACCCCCACCGGGTCGCCGATCAGCGGCGCGTCGGCCGCCGGGTCGTCGGCCACGGAGGTGTTGCCCGGGTGCGGCGCGAACACCGGCACGCCGGCGCGTTCGGCGACCACGGACAGCTGGGTCACGGCGTTCGGGCGCTGCAGGTCGGCGGCGACCAGCAGCGGTGTGTGGCCCTGCCCCTTCAGCGCGTGCGCGAGCTTTCCGGCCAGCGTCGTCTTACCGGCACCCTGCAGACCCGCGAGCATGATCACGGTGGGCGGTGTCTTGGACAGCGTGAGCGGGCGCGTGGCCCCGCCGAGGATGTCGACGAGCTCCTCGTTGACGATCTTGACGACCTGCTGGGCAGGGTTCAGCGCACCGGAGACCTCGGACGAGAGCGCGCGCTCGCGCACAGCGGCGGTGAACTCGCGCACCACGGGCACCGCGACGTCGGCGTCGAGGAGGGCGCGGCGGATCTCCCGCACGGTCGCGTCGATGTCCGCCTCGGAGAGACGGCCCCGCGCGCGCAGGTTCTTGAACGTCGAGGTAAGCCGGTCGGACAGGGAATTGAACACGCACATAGCCTAGGCGGTGTTTCGGAACTCGTCGGCATTCGACGGATAGACAGACAGTGGCTGAGCAACACGCAACATGTAGAACTGATGTCCGCACGGAACAAGCCTCTAACAGCTGTTCGCCGATGTTTGTCAGTGGCGGGTGGCAGAATGTTCGACATGCCCAGGCACACGTCGTTCCGGTTCTGTCTCGACCCGTCGGTCGAGCAGGAACACGTGCTGTCCCGGCACGTGGGGACGGCGAGGTTCGCGTTCAACCAGGCCCTGCGCCTGCACAAAGACGCCCGTGCCGCCGAGCGCGTGCAAGGCCGGGACTCCGCGCCCGGAGTCGGGTCCGACGATCACCCCGGGCGTGGCGTCTCTGGCACCGTCCATGTGCCGTGGACGGGGTTCGATCTGATCAACGAGTTCAACAAGTGGAAGCGTTCCGAGGCTGCTGGGCGCCGGTTCCTCGTCGGCCCAACCGGGATGACACAGGTCCAGGTGACGGGTCTGGTCTGGCAGGGCCGCGTGCTGGCGCAGGTGTTCGAGGAAGCCTGCGTCGACCTCGGCCGTGGGCTGAAGGCGTTCGCCGACTCCCGCACGGGCACCCGGAAGGGACCGAAGGTCGGGTTCCCCCGGTTCAGGAAGAAGCGACCGACGGGTGGGTCGTTCCGGATCCGTAACAAGACCAACAAGGGGCGGGCCAGCGTTCGTGTCGGGGACGGGGAGCACGTCCGGTCGGTGACCCTGCCGAAGATCGGCATCCTGCGGGTACGGGAGGACACCCGGCGGCTGCGCCGGATGATCGCCAAGGATCGTGCCCGGGTCCTGTTCGTGACCGTGTCCCGGGGTGCGAGCCGGTGGTGGATCTCCATCACCGTCGAGGCCGCTGACCTGCACCCTGCTCGGCGACACATACCACCGCCTGCCGAGTCCCCGCACGGTGAGTCCCCGCAGGGCGAGAACCGTTGGGTGGGTGTAGATCGCGGCCTGCATGCCCTGGCCGTCGCGGGCTCGTCTGACGGCGTCGAGGTGGTCCGTCTGAACAACCAGCGGGCCTTCCGGCGTGGCCTGCCGCGCCTACGTCGCCTGTCCAAAGCTGTGTCCCGGAAGAAGAAGGGATCGAAGAACCGCAAGGAAGCTGTCGTTCGTCTGGGACGGCAGCATGCCCGGATCCGTGACCGTCGTCGCCATGTGCTGCATCAGGTGTCCAACCAGCTGGTCAAGAACCACGACAAGCTGGTCCTGGAAGACCTGAACATCACCGGCATGACGAGCAACCGCAAGCTCTCCCGTGCCATCTCGGATGCGGCGTGGGGCGAGCTCGCCCGGCAGATCAGGTACAAGCAGGGCTGGCGCGGCGGCCAGGTCGTGGTCGCGGACCGGTGGTTCCCGTCGTCAAAGACCTGCTCGTCCTGCGGCACTCTGCGTAAGGACTTGACGCTCAAGGACCGCACCTTCGAGTGTGGTCAGTGCGGGCTTGTGATGGATCGGGATCTGAATGCCGCAGTGAACCTCGCCGCCTGGGCCGAGAACCACACCCCACCCGTCACAGACGGTGCGGGGAGTGGTGTTGCTCGGGTCGGGGACCGTCAAGCAGCCGGCCCCGTCACCAACGCCCACTGACAGAACACCCCCACCCACCCCGGCCCGTTGGGTCGTGGCGGTAAGGGGCTGGAGGACATGGGAACCAGCCAGACCGCACCAGCGGCCTGACATCGGACGCCCGAGAAGGGCGGTGTCCAGAAGCCATATGACTTCTGAAACACGCCGCAATCGAAAGGGATCACCGGTCGTTCATCCGGGCAGCAGTGGACGGGCCCGCTCCGTGAGCCCGTCCACGAGGCTCGCCCGCCAGCCCGTCCAGTGCTTCGGGCCAAGGGACGTCGTGTCCGCCTCGGTCAGGGCGCGCAGCACGTCGAGCAGGTCGCGCCGGTGGTCCACGGCGTCCAGGAGGGTGGCAAGCGTGGCCGGGTCGTCGGGGTCGGCGGTGGTGGCCAGGTCCGCGAGCGTGAGGTGGTGCCGCACGAGCCGCGTGACGTCGTCGACCACCTGGGGCTCGAAGCCTGCGCGCGTCAGGATGCCCGGCACGAGCCGGGCCCCCTCCACGGAGTGGTCCGCCGCACCGCGCACCTTGCCGATGTCGTGCAGCAGCGCGGCGAGCAGCAGCAGGTCGCCCGACGTCGTCCCAGGGTGCGCGCCGGTGCCGGACGCCAGCTCCGGCAGGTGGCGGCGCAGCTTCGCCGCCACGGCAGCCGTCTCGACGAGGTGCCTGTCCACCGTGTGCCGGTGGATCGCCGCGCGCTGCGGCCGGTTGCGCACGTCCGCCCATTCCGGGATCCAGGAGGTGACCACCCCGGCGAGGTCGAGCGCCTCCCACACCGGGACCTGCGCCTGCCCGGCTGCGAGCAGCGCGAGCAGGCTCTCGCGCGCGGCAGCGGGCCACGGTTCGGGCAGGGGCGGGCACTGCTCGAGGCTCCGGATGGTCACGGGCGACAGCACGAGCCCGGTCCTGGCAGCGGTCGCGGCGGCCCGCAGCGGCAGGAGCGGGTCCTCGGCCGGGCGTATGCCGACGCCGAGCACGAGCTCGCCGTCGTGCTCGACCAGACCGTCGCCCACCGAGCGGAGGCGCGGCGGCGTGCGCCGTCCGCGCACCCACAGGGGCTTGCCGACACCCACCGGGCGCGACAGGGCCTGCCGCGCGCCGCGCACCGTCATGTCGAGCGCGTAGGAGATGACCCGACCCGCCTCGGCGAGGCTCGCCAGCAGCTCGTCGCCGTCGTCGTACCCGGTGAGCTCGGCGACCTCCTCGAGATCGGCCAGCAGCAGGCGGCTGGTGCGTCGCCGCGTCACCACCTGCAGGGTGTCGCGCACGTCGAGCAGGTGCGTGTAGGACGCGTCCACCGCGCCGTGCGGACGGTCGGTGAGCCAGGTGGCGGCGAGCGCGGACAGCAGGACGGCGTCCCGCATGCCGCCGCGCGCCTCCTTGAGGTCGGGCTCGATGAGGTACGCGAGCTCCCCCGCCCGCTGCGCGCGGTCCCGGGTGGACGAGATCAGCTCGGGCAGCCGCCGCCGCGCGGCGGCACGCCAGTCGGTGAGCACGGCAGAGGCGGCACGGTGCACGACGACGGCGTCGCCGGCCACCGCGCGCACGCTCAGCCAGCCGATCACCGCCGGCAGGTCGCTCGCCGCGACCTGCCGGGACTGGCTCAGGGAGCGCACCGCGTGGTCGATGTCCACGCCCGAGTCCCACAGCGGGTACCAGAGGCGTTCGGCCACCTGCTGCAGCTCTTTCGGACCGTGGGTCCGCCCGTCGTGCACGAGCACGAGGTCGAGGTCGCTCAGGGGCCCGAGCTCGCCCCGACCGAGGCTGCCGACCGCCGCGAGGGCGATACCCGACGGCTCCACGTCCCTGGTCGCCTCCGCGAACAAGGAGCCGAGCCGGTCGGTGACCCGCTGCCCGACGGCGGACCGCCGGGCCAGGCCCGAACGGCCCGGACCGGTCAGGTCCGCGGCGATGGTGAGGAGCTCGTCGCGGAGGCCCCGCACCCCAGGGGTGGGGTACGGGGCCTCCGGCTGCTCCCTGGCACCCTCGGGTGCCGGGTCACTGGTCATACGTCGGCAGACACTCCCGTCAGAGGGCGGAGTCGCCGTGCTCGCCGGTGCGTACGCGGGCGACGTCGTCGACCGTCACCACCCACACCTTGCCGTCACCGATCTTGCCGGTCTGGGCCGCGCCGACGATCGCGTCGGTCACCGCGGTGACGTCCGCGTCCGTGACCAGGACCTCGATGCGGACCTTCGGCACCAGGTCGACGGTGTACTCGGCACCGCGGTAGACCTCGGTGTGGCCCTTCTGCCGGCCGTAGCCGCTGGCCTCGCTCACGGTCATACCGCGAACCCCCGCACCCTCCAACGCCGTCTTCACGTCGTCGAGACGGTGGGGCTGGATGACACCCGTGACGAGCTTCATGCGCGTACCTCCTTGAGAGTCGGCTGCTGCACCGTGGTCACGGTCAGCGCACCTCGGTGATCGTAGAGCCGGAGTTCTCGTATGCGGTCTCACCGTGGACGGCGAGGTCGATGCCGCTGACCTCTGCCTCCTCGGAGATGCGCCAGCCCAGGGTGAACTTGAGGGCGTAGGCGATGATCGCGGTGACGACGGCGCTGAAGACGATGGCGACGAGCGCTGCGACGATCTGGGTGATCAGCTGTGTGAAGCCACCACCGTAGAACAGACCGTTGAGCGCGCCCTCCGGGTACCAGGTGCCGAAGTTCGCGACGGCCGCTTCGTCACCGGTGGCGAAGAAGCCGAGCAGCACGGTGCCGACGAGGCCACCGACCAGGTGCACACCGACGACGTCGAGCGAGTCGTCGAAGCCGAACTTGAACTTCAGGCTGACGGCCAGGGCGCAGAGGATACCTGCGACGAGGCCGATGGCGATCGAGCCGAAGGTGTCGACCGCCGCGGCGGCCGGGGTGATGGCGACCAGACCGGCCACGACACCCGATGCGGCACCGAGGGTGGTCGGCGCGCCGTCACGAAGCTTCTCGGTGGCCATCCAGGCCAGCATCGCGACACCGGTCGCGACGAGGGTGTTCAGCCAGGCGCGGCCGGCGGTGCCGTCGGCGGCGAACTCCGAGCCGGCGTTGAAGCCGAACCAGCCGAACCAGAGCAGGGCCGCACCGAGCATGACGAACGGCAGGTTGTGCGGACGCATCGCCTCGGTACCGAAGCCCTTGCGCTTGCCGATGACGAGTGCCAGCACGAGGCCGGCCACACCGGCGTTGATGTGCACCACGGTGCCGCCGGCGAAGTCGATCGGGACCGACAGCGCGGTCGCGACGGGGCCGTCGGCGCCGAGCAGGCCGCCACCCCACACCATGTGCGCGACGGGGCTGTAGACCAGCGTCACCCAGAGGGCGGCGAAGACGAGCCAGGTGCCGAACTTGACGCGGTCTGCGATCGCGCCGGAGATGAGGGCGACCGTGATGATCGCGAAGGTCGCCTGGAACGCCGCGGCGACCGTCGCCGGGACACCAGCCGAGAACATTAGCGAGTCGGCGTCCGTGATCGCGAGGCCGAAGTAGTCGGCGGGGTTGCCGATGATGCCACCGATGTCCGACCCGAAGGTCAGCGAGTAGCCGTAGAGCACCCAGATCAGACCGGCCACGCCGATCGAGCTGAAGCTCATCATCATCATGTTGAGGACGCTCTTGCCGCGCACCATGCCGCCGTAGAAGAACGCCAGGCCAGGCGTCATCAGCAGCACGAGCGAGGAGGCGGTGATTATCCAGGCAGTGTTTCCACTGTCCAGAGCAAACTCTTCCATCAGTTGCCTCTCTCCCCGGACCGGTCCTGGTGACTCGGCCCACCGCGACTACCGTCGCGGGAAGCGGTTACGCGCGACCTGCATCGAGGTTACGAATGCGTGACGCAGACGGGCAGCATGTAAACGTCTCATTTCGCGTCCGGGTTGGGCGAATTTTCCGACCGAACCGTGATCCGCGCGATATTTCACGGCCATGCGTTTGTAACGTCCCGCTCACATGGCATTCTCACCTGTTGGACAGTCGTCCATTCCAGAGGGCTTCAGCGGGCAATTACTGATGAGGAATCAGCCCAGGATTCCGTCGACGAACTCCTCCACGTCGAACGGCGCCAGGTCGTCCGAGCCCTCGCCGAGGCCGATGAGCTTGACCGGGACGCCGAGCTCCCGCTGCACCTGGACGACTATGCCGCCCTTGGCGGTGCCGTCGAGCTTGGTCAGCACGATGCCCGTGACCCCGGCGACCTCCGCGAAGACGCGCGCCTGGGAGAGACCGTTCTGGCCAGTGGTCGCGTCCAGCACCAGCAGCACCTCGCTCGGCGCGGCGACCTTGCTGGAGACCCGCACGATCTTCCCGAGCTCGTCCATGAGGCCCGCCTTGTTCTGCAGGCGTCCGGCGGTGTCCACCAGCACGACGTCGATCTTCTCGTCGCGTCCGCGCGCGACCGCCTCGAACGCCACCGACGCCGGGTCGGCACCCTCACGGTCGGAGCGCACGGTGGGCACGCCCACCCGGTCGCCCCAGGTGGTGAGCTGGTCCGCCGCCGCCGCCCGGAAGGTGTCGGCGGCGCCGAGCACGACGCTGCGGCCGTCGGCCACCAGCACACGGGCGAGCTTGCCGACCGTCGTCGTCTTGCCCGTGCCGTTCACGCCCACCACGAGGGTCACGGCAGGGAGGTGCGTGCCGTCGTCGGCGGTGGTCGGCTCGGTCCGCAGCGTGCGGTCGAGGGCCGGGTCCAGGAGCGCCACGAGCTCGGAGCGGAGCAGGTCGCGCACCGCGGCGGGCTCCCGCACGCCCAGCACCCGGACCTTGGTACGCAGCGCCTCCAGCAGCTCCGTGGTGGGACCGGCCCCGACGTCCGCGAGAAGCAGCTCCTCCTCGATCTCGTCCCAGTCGTCCTCGGTGAGCGAGTCCCGGGACAGCACGGACAGCAGCCGGGCGCCCAGGGGCGACCCGGAGCGCGCGAGGCGGTCGCGCAGCCGCACCAGGCGGCCGGCGGTGGGGGCAGGGGTCTCGACTGTCGCTTCGCGGGTCGGGCTCGGCGCCTCGCGGGTCGGGCTCGGCGAGACCTCGGGCTCGACCGCGACCTCCGGCTGGCGTTCAACCGTCGCCTGGCCGCCACCCTGGTCCTCGGCGCGCCTCCGGCGTCGGGCCACGAGGAGGCCGGCGATACCGCCACCACCCGCGAGGACGACGACGGCGGAGATGATCTCGATCCAGGGAAGCTCGTTCACGCCCCAGATTCTTCCATCCCGCGGACGGCGGCGCGGCAGCCGCCGTCCGCGGCCGCTCGGGGCCGCCGGCCGGCAGCCGTTCTTAGGCTTGCCTAATCACGAGTGTAGGGTGACGTGGCCGTGCCACTTTCATCCAGGACACAGAGGAACACCACCATGCCCCGCGCTCTCTCAGCGACCGTCGCCACCCTGGCCCTCGGCGCCGTCCTCCTCACCGGCTGCGGTGCTGCCGACGAGGGCGGCGACGGCGACAACCAGTCCAACGTCGCCACCGGCCAGGAGGGGTTCGACGACGTCCGGAAGCTCGCCGCACAGCTCGGCACCGACGCCGCACCCGGTGAGTTCCCCCGCGCGGTGCGCAACCTCGTGGCCAACGAAGAGGTCGGCGAGACCGTCATCCCCGCCAAGCCGGAGCGCGTCGTCGTGCTCGACACGGGCGAGCTCGACAACATGGCGTCCCTCGGCATCGAGCCCGTGGGCATCGCCCACCCCGCCGACGTCGGCATGGCTCCCGACTACCTGGAGGTGGGCGACGCCGTGGACCTGGGCCCGTACGACGCCCTGGACCTCGAGCAGATCAAGAACCTCGAGCCGGACCTGATCCTCGGCACGTCGCTCCGGATCGACGACGACAACCTCAAGCGTCAGCTGCAGGACATCGCGCCGACCGTCCTCGCGCCCCGCCCCGGCGTGCTCTGGAAGGAGAACTTCCTGCTCAACGCCGCCGCCGTCGGCGAGGAGGAGAAGGCGCAGGAGCTGCTGACCGACTACGAGACGCGCGCGACGGAGGTCGGGGCCGAGGTCACCGAGGCGAACGGCGGCACGGCGCCCACCATCTCGATGCTGCGCTTCATGGCCGGCCAGATCCGGCTGTACGCCAACGACTCGTTCATCGGCATCATCCTCGCCGACGCCGGCCTGCCCCGGCCGGAGACCGAGGACATCGCGGACCTCGCCGTGGAGATCTCCGCCGAGGAGATCACGCTCGCCGAGGGCGACTGGCTGCTGTGGGGCACCTACGGCCAGGCCGACGCCACCGAGCAGGCGGCAGTGGTCGACGGCCCCCTCTGGGACCAGGTCCCCGCGGTGGCGAACGGCGGCGTCGTGCGCGAGGTGGCGGACGAGACCTGGTACCTGGGTCTGGGTGTGACGGGGGCCGGCCTGGTCCTCGACGACCTGGAAGCCGTCGCCGCCGACCAGCGGTGAGCGCACCCCGGACCGTCGCGGCGAGCAGGACGGCGCTCGCCGCCGTCCTGCTGGTCACGCTCGTCCTGCTGATCGCCGCCGTGCTGGCCGGCGTCACGGTGGGCACGCGGGTCCTGTCCCCCGCCGAGACCATCGCCGGGCTGCTGGGGCACGACGGCATCGCCGCGACCGTGATCTGGGAGCTGCGACTGCCCCGGACCCTGCTCGGCCTGCTCGTCGGCTCGGCGCTGGGCGTCGCCGGGGTGCTCGCGCAGGCCGTCACCCGCAACCCCCTGGCCGACCCCGGCCTGCTCGGCATCTCCGCGGGCGGCGCCGTGGCGGTCGTGGCGGGCAGCGCGTTCCTCGGCCTCGGGGCGGGGACACCCCGCGTGCTGCTGGCGCTGGCCGGCGCCGCACTGGCGACCGCCGCCGTCTACCTGTTCGCGAGCCGGTCGCCGGAAGGACTGACGCCGGTGAACATGACGCTCGCCGGGATGGCCATGACGGCGTTCCTCGGCGCCGCCGTCTCGGCGACGGTCCTGCTCAACGCCTCCACCATGGACCAGTACCGGTTCTGGGTGGTGGGTGCCCTGAGCCTGCCCGATCCCGCGGTGCTGCTCCCCGCGATCCCGCCGGCGGTCGCGGGCGGCGTCGTGGCCGTGGTCGTCTCCGGCTCGCTCAACGCCCTGGCCCTCGGGGACGACACGGCGGCCGCCCTCGGCGTGGCTGTCGTGCGGACCCGGCTGCTGGCCGGGGCAGCGGTCGTGCTCCTCTCGGGCACCGCCGTCGCGCTGGCCGGCCCGATCGCCTTCGTGGGCCTGGTCATCCCGCACGTCGCCCGGGCCCTGGTCGGGACCGACGTGCGGCGGGTGCTCGCGCTCTCGGCACTGCTCGGACCCCTGCTGCTGGTGACCGCCGACGTGGTCGGACGGCTGGTCGCACGCCCGGCGGAGGTACAGGTCGGCGTCGTCACCGCGCTGCTCGGTACGCCCTTCTTCATCTGGCTGACCCGGCGCGCGAAGGAGCGTTCCCGATGATCGCCGCCCCGCCCCGCCGGCCCGTCCGGACGGTGCGCACCCTGCTGCCCCGACTGCTGCCCCGACTGCTGCCCCGGCCCCGGCCGCGCCGACGGGTGGTCGTCGCGGTGCTCGGGACGCTGCTGTTCCTCGCGCTCGTGGCCGCGACCGCCCTGAGCCTGGGCGACGAACCGACGACGCCCGCCGCCCTGTGGGCGGCGCTCCAGGGACACGGGCCGGAGAACACCGTCTACGCGGTGCTCGAGGTCAGACTCCCCCGGGTCGCCCTGGCCGTCGTCGTCGGTGCCGCGTTCGGGGTCTCCGGCGGACTGAGCCAGAGCGTGCTGCGCAACCCGCTGGCCAGCCCGGACGTGCTCGGCATCAGCGCGGGCGCCTCGGTCGCCGTGGTGGCCGTCATCGCGGTCGGCTCGCTGGGCGGTCCGGTCGGCATCGTTCCCGTCCCGGTCGCGGCCCTGGCGGGCGGTCTCGCCGCCGCCGGGCTGATCGCGCTGCTCGCCCGGGACGGTGCCCTGCGCGGCAGGCGCATCCTCCTGGTCGGCATCGCGCTGTCCGCGGCGCTCACGGCGCTGACCCAGTTCCTGCTGACCCGGATCGACGTCTACGACGCGCAGCGCTCGGCGGCCTGGCTCACCGGCAGCCTGAACGCGCGCGGCTGGGGCGAGGCCGTGCCCGTCGTCGTCGGCGTGGCGCTGCTGCTGCCCGCCGCGCTGGTGCTCGCCCACACCAACCGTGCGCTCCTGTTCGAGGACGACGTCGTGGCCGGGTGGGGCGTCCGGCCGGGCGCCGCCCGGGCGGCCCTCCTGGTGATCGCGGTGCTGCTCGCCGCCCTGGCGACGTCGGCCGCCGGGCCGGTCGCGTTCGTCGCGCTGGTCTCCGGGCAGGTGGCCCGCCGGCTGGCCGCCGTCCCCGACATCCCGCCGGTGCTGGCGGGCGCCGCCGGTGCCTCCCTCGTGCTCGTGGCGGACACCGTCGCGCGCACGGCGCTGCCGTTCCAGCTCCCCGTCGGCGTGCTGACCGCCCTGGTCGGCGCGCCCTACCTGCTGTACCTGCTGCAGCGTCGCCGCTCGACGAGAGGTACTCCCTGATGAACACGGCCATCGCGTCCGACGCCCGCCTGCGGGCGGACCGCGTGACCCTCGGCTACGGCGACCGGACCGTCGTGCGCACGCTGTCGCTCGACGTGCCCGACCAGCAGGTCACGGTCGTCGTCGGGCCGAACGCCTGCGGCAAGTCCACGCTGCTGCGCGGGCTGGCCCGGCTCATGCCGCCCGCGAGCGGCACGGTGCTGCTGGACGGCAAGGCGATCGCCGACCGGCCCACCAGGGAGGTGGCCCGCGTCATGGGCATGCTGCCCCAGTCGCCGGTCTCGCCCGAGGGCATCACCGTGCGCGACCTCGTCTCGCGGGGGCGCCACCCGCACCAGAGCTGGTGGCACCAGTGGGGCGAGGCGGACACGGAGGCCGTGACGGACGCGCTGCGCGCCACGGGTACCGAGGACCTCGCCGCGCGGGACGTGGACGAGCTGTCCGGCGGGCAGCGCCAGCGGGCCTGGATCGCCATGGCAGTCGCCCAGCGGACGGACCTGCTGCTCCTGGACGAGCCGACCACCTACCTGGACATGGCCCATCAGCTGGACGTCCTCGAGCTGGTCGCCACGCTCAACCGGGACCGGGCGCGGACGGTCGTCATGGTGCTGCACGACCTCAACCTCGCCTGCCGGTACGCGCACCACATCGTCGCCATGCGCGACGGCGAGATCGTCGCGGAGGGCTCTCCCGCCGAGGTGGTCACCGCCGACCTGCTGCGCGAGGTGTTCTCCGTGGAGGCGTCGATCCTCACCGACCCGCTGAACGGCACGCCCGTGATCGTTCCCCACCGGACGGTGCAGCCCTGACCGATGTGACCTCAGCTCGCGGCCTGGGCCGGGCCTTCCTCCGCGGGTGACTCCTGGGTGACGGGCCGGACCGGACGGACGGTCCGCACCGGCCGTACCGCCCGAAGCTGGCCGGGGACCAGGTCGGCGGGCTTGAGCGGCACCGGACCGAGCGGCACGTGCAGGGTCTTCTGCGCCTGGTCGCGTGCCCGGTTGAGCACGTCCGTCAGCTCCTCGGCATCGACGTAGCCGGGCTTGGACTCGATGGTCGCGGCGAAGAACTCGGACATCCCCATGTCCACCGGCTTGGTGTCCGGCCTGACCACCGGGGGCTTGCCCACCCACACGGAGGGCGCGCCCACCGCGTGCGTCGCCACGGCGGAGGCCCCGAGGCGGCGGCCGTCCCTGCGTCGCTTGGCGTCACCACGGATGTGCGCGATGCCGGACCGGAACCACTGGAGGAACGAGAACTCCTCACTCCTGTTCGAGGGCGCGTCCATCTGGCTGGCGACGACGAAGACGCCCACCGCCAGGACCAGGCACACCACGAGCAGAATGACCGACCACCACATGGGCCCATTGTGGCGTGTCTTGTCCGGTCCTGCCGCGCAGAGCGCCGCGACACGCCGTGCGACACGCGCAATTTCAGCAGGAGAAATCCCTCACACCTGGCGTTTCGCTGCCAGGGGTGTCGAATTTCACCCCTCGGAGCGGCTCAGGCGGTGACCGTCTCGCGTTCGCCCATCCGCTGGCTGATCAGAGTCGTGACGCCGTCGCCCCGCATCGTCACGCCGTAGAGGGCGTCCGCGACCTCCATGGTGCGCTTCTGGTGCGTGATCACGATGAGCTGACTGTCCTTCTGCAGCTCCTTGAAGATCTCGATGAGGCGGCCGAGGTTCACGTCGTCGAGAGCGGCCTCCACCTCGTCCATGATGTAGAACGGGCTGGGCCGCGCCTTGAAGATCGACACGAGGAACGCCACCGCAGCCAGCGAACGCTCGCCGCCCGACAGCAGCGAGAGCCGCTTGACCTTCTTGCCGGCCGGGCGTGCCTCGACCTCGATGCCCGTGGTGAGCAGGTTCTCGGGCTCGGTGAGCGTCAGCTTGCCCTCACCACCGGGGAACAGCCGCGGGAAGATCTCCAGGAACTTGGCTGCCGTGTCCTGGAACGCCTCGGCGAACACCTGCTGCACCCGCTCGTCGATGTCGTCGACGATCTGGAGCAGGTCCTCGCGCGACTTCTTCAGGTCGGCGAGCTGGTCCACCAGGAACTGGTGCCGCTCCTCCAGGGCCGCGAACTCCTCCAGCGCGAGCGGGTTCACCGCGCCGATCCGCGACAGCGCCTTCTCGGCCTTCGCCAGCCGCGCCTCCTGCTCCTCGCGGACGTACGGGACCATGCGGTCCGGCTTCGGCTCGCTGGACTCGGGCTCCTCGCCGGCGGCGGCCTCACCCTCGGCCGGGGCCTCCTCCGGCTCGGCGCCGGCCGCCGCGACGATCACGGCGGTCGCCGCGGGGTCGTCGGGCCTCAGGCCCGCCTCGTGCAGCGCACGCGTCCGGGCGATGAGCGCGTCCTCGCGCGCCGCCGCGCCGCGCGGCAGCGTGGGGTCCCCCTCGTAGCGGATGGGGTTGCCCTCGTCGTCCCGCTCGACGACGGCGCGCCGCTTGCGCCCGCGTACTGCGGCGTCACCCTCGTACACCGGGACCGGCTGGTGCGGGCCGAACTCCTCCATGAGCACGTCGGGGTCCATGCCCAGCTCGTCGGAGGCACGCGACTGGAGCTGCTCCAGGCGCAGCACCTGCTGTGCGCGGGCGACCTCGTCCCGGTGCGCGACGTCGGTGAGCTCACGCAGCTGACCCGTCAGCGACTCGACGCTCCCCCGTACCGCGAGCAGCTGCTCGGAGCCCGCCGCGCGGGCCTCCTCGGCGGCCGCCTTGTCCGCCACCGCCCGGTCCAGCGACCGGGCTATCGCCTCGAGCGCCACGGCCACCGCCTGCTGCACGAGCGTGGCGCGCTCGGCGTCCCGACGACGCAGCTCCTCGCGCTCCGCGGCCAGCGCGCGAGCCGCACGCTCCTGCTCGGCGGCCGCCGTCAGCGCCTGCGCGCGACCCGACACGGCACGCGCCCGTTCCTCGGCGGTCCGCAGGGCCAGCCGGGCCTCGGTCTCGCGTGCCCGGGCCGCGGTGGCGGCGGCCGCGGCCTCGTCCCGCTGGGCCTGCACGTCGTCGATCGAGCCCTCGCCGTCCTCGGGCTCCTCCTCCTCGGCGATCGTCATGCGCTCGACGAGCGCCTCGAGCTCGATCTCGTCCTCCGCGCGGCGCGACTGCGCCTGCTCCAGCGCCGCGCGGTGGCGGTCCGCCTCCGCCTGGGCGGCGCGTGCGGCCGCGCCCAGCGACCCGAGCTGCTCGGCGGCGGCCGCGCGTGCGGCGTCAGCCTCCCCGAGCCGGGCGAGCGTCTCGTCGTACCGCTCCTGCGCCGCCGTCCGCTCGGTCCTGGCGCGCTCGAGGTGCGCGGTCCCGTCGGTCTCCCGGGCCGCGGCCTCGTCGCGTGCGGCCTTGGCCTCGTCCAGCGCCGACTGCAGGTGCAGCACGCTCGGCGCGGCCGCCGATCCGCCCCAGGCGCGCGTGGCGCCGAGCAGGTCGCCTGCCCGGGTCACGGCGACCACGGGCTGGTCCCGCACCAGGGCGCGGGCCCGGGCGAGGTCGTCCACGACCACCACGTCACGCAGGATCGTGCGCAGCGCGGCGGACGCCGGGCCGGCGACCTGCACCACGTCCGTCGCCCACCGGGCACCTGCGGGGAGGTCCACCGCCGGGCGGTCCGTGCTGATTCCGGGCGTGGCACCGGCGGCACCGTCCGAGCCGACGACCAGGCTGGCGCGGCCCGCGTCCTCGTCACGGAGGAGCCGTAGCGCGTCCACCGCCTCGTCGACGCCGGCGACCGCGACGGCGTCCGCCACCGGGCCGAGCGCGGCGGCCACGGCGTCCTCGAAACCTGCCTCGATACCCAGCAGCGCGGCGACCGAGCCCAGGACTCCCGCCTGGTCGGCGGCCAGCAGCGTGCCGGCGCCGTCCTTGCGGTCCAGGCTCAGCTCCAGCGCCTCGACCTTCGCGGCCGCGGAGCTGCGGTCCCGCTGCGCGGTGGTCACCTGCTCCTGGAGGTGCCGCACCTCGGCCTTGGCCAGCTCGAGCACCCCCGACGCCGCCTCGTGCGCGACGTCGAGCCCTTCCGCGCCGTCCTCGCCGCCCACGCCGACCTCGGTCTCGAGCGCCCCGAGCTCGCGCGACGTGCTCTCCACCCGCTGCTCCGCCTCGAGCAGGGCATCGCGCAGCCGGTCCAGCTCGGACTGCGCCGCCTCGACCCGGCTGCGCCGCGCGGCGACCTGGCCGGCCAGACGGGCAAGACCTTCGCGCCGGTCCGCGGCGGCGCGCAGCAGCGCGGCGTGCGAACGTTCGGCGGCCTGTGCGGCCGCCTCGGCCTCGGCCCGCGCGTCGACGGCGGTCTCGACGACCTCGTGAGCCATCTCGACCTCGGTGACCAGCTCTTCCTCGCTCGCGCGGGCTCGTGCCGCCTGCGCCTCGAGATCGTCGGGGTCCTGGCCGTGACGGGCAGGCTCCGCGGTACCCAGGAGGCGGGCCCGCTCGCCGGCCAGGGACTGCAGGCTGCGCAGGCGCTCCCGCGTCTGGGACAGCGCGAAGACCGTGTCTCCGGCCTGGTTGACCTGCTGCGACTCCGCCGACATCGCCGCTTCCAGGCGGGCCAGCGTGCCGCGCGCCTCGGTGAGCGCCGCTTCGGTCTCGGCCTGACGCTCCTTGAGCGATCGTTCGTCCGCGCGCTCCTGCTCGAGCTGTGCGGTGAGCTGCGCGAGGTCGTCGGCGAGCAGGCGGGACTTCGCGTCGCGCAGCTCGCGCTGCACGGTCTGCGCCTTGCGCGCAGCCTCGGCCTGCCGGCCCAGCGGACCGAGCTGACGGCGCAGCTCGGCGGTCAGGTCGCCCAGGCGCGCGAGGTTGCCCTGCATGGCGTCGAGCTTGCGGAGCGCCTTCTCCTTGCGCTTGCGGTGCTTGAGGACGCCGGCGGCCTCCTCGATGAAGCCACGCCGCTCCTCCGGCGTCGCGCGCAGGACGGCGTCGAGCTGGCCCTGTCCCACCACGACGTGCATCTCGCGCCCGATGCCGGAGTCGCTCAGGAGCTCCTGGATGTCCAGCAGGCGGCAGCTGTTGCCGTTGATCGCGTACTCGGAACCGCCGCTGCGGAACAGCGTGCGGGAGATCGTGACCTCGGTGTAGTCGATCGGCAGCGCGCCGTCGGTGTTGTCGATCGTCAGGGCCACCTCGGCGCGGCCCAGCGGCGCGCGGCCGGTCGTGCCGGCGAAGATGACGTCGTCCATCTTGCCGCCGCGCAGCGACTTGGCACCCTGCTCGCCCATGACCCAGGAGAGCGCGTCGACCACGTTGGACTTGCCGGATCCGTTGGGGCCCACCACACAGGTGATGCCCGGCTCCAGCTCGAGGGTGGTCGCCGACGCGAAGGACTTGAATCCCCGGAGCGTGAGCGTCTTGAGGTGCACTGGGTGAGCCTAACCGTGAACGTGAGCCAAACGTCGGACGTACCGCGGAGGACGCCGAAGTAGAGCGTGTGTCCGGGTGCACGGGGTGACCCATGCGTGCCCGGACACACGCTCTACTTCGGCGTCCTTCGGGTCAGCCCAGCTCCGGGAACCAGAGGGCGATCTCGCGCGCCGCCGACTCCGGCGAGTCCGAGCCGTGCACGAGGTTCTGCTGCACCTTGGTGCCCCAGTCGCGGCCCAGGTCACCACGGATGGTGCCGGGGGCGGCGTCGGTCGGGTTCGTGGCGCCCGCCAGCGAGCGGAAGCCGGGGATGACGCCCTGACCCTCGGCCACGACGGCCAGGACCGGGCCCGACATCATGAACTCGACCAGCGGGGCGTAGAACGGCTTGCCCTCGTGCTCGGCGTAGTGCGCGGCGAGCAGCCCGGTGGTGGCGTCCTTCAGCTGCACGGCCCGCAGCGTGTAGCCCTTGGCCTCGATGCGGCGCAGGATCTCGCCGGACAGGCCGCGGCGGACGCCGTCCGGCTTGACGAGGACAAGGGTGCGCTCGGCCACGGGCTGCGTCGAGGCCTCCGTGGGCAGGGTCTTCTCTGCGACGTCGGTCATGGGGCCACCTTATCCGTGCCGCGCGCCCTCCCTGAACGTGTCAGACGCTCAGGTCACCGGGGTGACCTGAGCGTCTGACACGTGCGATCAAGGGGTGTTGGGGGCCGTCTCCGGGTGCGCCGCGTCGTACTCCGCACGCTCCCGGTCCACCCGGGTCCCGAGGCGCAGGGCGTAGATCCAGAGCACCACGAAGACCCCGCCGACCAGGAACATCATCGGCACCAGCAGGCCCATCGCGAGCACCGGGACCTGCGCGACGGTACCCGCCGCCCGGCCGGCGGCCGATCCCTGGGCACGGGACAGGATCATGAGCACCGCGGCCAGGACGCCACCCAGCGCCCAGACCGCCGCGCTCGACTCGATCTGGAGCGGCCCGCGGCCGAACTCCGAGTTGCGCAGACCCCACACCGCCAGCGTCGCGAAGATCACGAGGAAGACCTCGAGCAGGAGCGTGGTCGACGTGAACTGCACCAGCGCGGACTTCTTGGGCTTGATGCGGTCACCGGGGGCGGGTTGATCCTTGCTCACCGGACCAGGGTATCCGTCTCCTTGCCCTCGGCGCCGTCCTCCATGACCGCCTCACCGCGCGCGATCATGCCGGCCTCGTTGGACAGCTTGACCTCCTTGAGGAACAGCGCGAGCACGAGGCCGACGGCGACCAGCGGCACGAGGTACCAGAACGCCGGGGCCAGCGAGCTCGCGAACGCGTCGACCACACCGCTGCGGAGCGGTTCGGGCAGCTGGTCCACGATCTGCGGCGTCAGCCCGGAACCGCCGCCGGCGGGCGCCGCACCCTCCGGGAGGCCGGCGAAGACGCCGTCCAGGTTCTCCGACAGGCGTGACGTGAACACGGTGGTGAACGCTGCGGTACCCACGGCCGCGCCGATCTCGCGGAAGAAGTTGTTCGACGACGTCGCGGTGCCCAGCTCGTGCGGGTCCACCGAGTTCTGCACCGCGAGCACGATGGTCTGCATGATGAGGCCCATACCGGCGCCGAGCACGAAGATCATCGCCCCGAACAGCCAGAGGGACATCTCGCCGTCGATGGTCGTCAGCCAGACCATGCCGAGGATGGTGATCGCGAGGCCCGCCACCGGGAACATCTTGTAGCGGCCGGTCTTCGAGATCGCGATGCCGGAGGCGATCGAGGTGAGCATCACGCCGGCCATCATCGGCAGCATCAGCAGGCCCGACTCGGTGACGCCCGCGCCGCTCGACATCTGCAGGAACGTCGGCAGCATCGACATGGCGGAGAACATGCCCATGCCGAGCACCAGGCCGATGAGCGTGGTGATGGTGAACGTCCGGTTCTTGAACAGCCGCAGCGGGATGAGCGGCTCGGACACGCGGTTCTCGATGAGCACGAACAGGCCGACGACGACCGCCGTACCGATCAGCAGGCCGAGCAGCATCGGGTCGGACCAGTCGTAGCCGTCGTTGCCGAGCGACTCCCAGCTCGTGAGCAGCACGATGCCGGTGGTGCCCAGCGCCATGGTGAGGATGCCGCCCCAGTCGGTCGGCCGGTCGGAGCGGTGCGAGGGCAGCTTCAGCGCGAAGTACGCGATGACCCACGCGGCGATGCCGATGGGCACGTTGATCCAGAACGTCCAGCGCCAGCCGGGACCGTCGGTGAGCCAGCCGCCGAGCAGCGGCCCGGCGACGGCGGAGATGCCGAACAGGGCGCCCATGGGGCCCATGTACTTGCCGCGGTCGGACGCCGGGATGATGTCCGCGATGATCGCCTGGGACAGAATCATCAGGCCACCGCCGCCGAGGCCCTGCACGGCTCGCCACGCCACCAGCGACTCGAACGTCTGCGCCATGCCGCCACCGACAGAGGCCACGACGAACAGCGCGACCGCGACGAGGAACGGCCAGCGCCGCCCGTAGAGGTCACCGAACTTGCCGTAGAGCGGCATCGCGATGGCGATCGCCAGGATGTAGGCGGTGATCACCCAGCCCTGGTGCTCCACGCCGTTGAGCTCGCCCACGATGGTGGGCATCGCGGTGCCGACGATGGTCTGGTCCAGGGAGGACAGGAACATCGAGGCCATCAGGGCCCCGAAGATCAGCCAGATCGTGCGCTGGTTGAGGACTACCAGCGGCTTGTCCGGCGCCGTGGTGACGGCATGGCTCATGGAGGGTGCCTTTCTGGGGATCAGGTAGAGCTGGGGGCTGGGGCCGCCGGGTGCGGGGCGGAGATCAGGCGTCGACGTCGAGCGCGACGACGTCGATCAGCTGCGCGACGGCGGAAGGCAGGTGGTCGGCGGGGTTGCCGGTGTACCCGGCGTGCTCCCAGGCGACGAGCGCGGTCCGGATCAGGAGCAGGACGAGCATCGTCAGCAGCTCGTTGTCGGTGCTGAACGGCGTGGTGGCGCGGCGGGCCTCGAAGAGCTCGACGAGCCGGCTCTTGTGCCGGTCCATCCAGATCACGTGGCGCTGAAGCAGACGCGGCTCCTGCTGCATGAGGTCCATGGCCCGCCGCACCCGGACGTGCGCCTCCGCGTGCGGCGTGAGCAGCGAGGCGACCAGGGCCTCCAGGTCGGACAGCAGCCGGCCGGTGGGGCCGCCGTCGACGAACGTCCGGACGACGTCCTCGGACAGGCCCGTGTCCTCCACGCCGAGCACCGCGTCGTCCTTGGACTCGAAGTAGTTGAAGAAGGTACGCGCCGACACGCCCGCCTCGGCGCTGATCATCTCGACGGTCACGGCGTCCAGGCCGTGCTCGGCGACGAGCAGCTGCGCCGCGTCGATCAGGGCCGCGCGCCGGGCGCGCTTCTTCCGCTCGCGCAGCCCCTGCTCGACGGGCGTCCCTTCGAGAGCGGCGGCGAGCTCGCGCAGGTCCGGGCGCGGTTCGGCGTCAGCGGTCGCGGTCTCGGCGCGCGCAGGGGTCGTGGGGGCCATGGCTCAATTCTTGCACCCCACGCAAAAATTCATCAACTGCAAAAATGGGAGACGGCGGTCACACCTCGCCGAAGCCGGCGTGGATCATCTCCACCACCGTGGCCACCGCCTCGGCGGCCCGCTCCCCCGTCGCCTCCACGCGCAGCTCACGGCCCTGCGTGGCGCCCAGCGCCATGAGCTGCAGCACGCTGGAGGCGTCCACGCCGTCGATGGTCACGGTGGCGCCGAGCTCGGCCACCTTGCGCGAGACCAGTGCCGCCGGCCGCGCGTGCAGGCCGAGCGGGTTGCGGACGGTGACGGTGCGCGAGGTCTCGGTCTCGCCGTCCGCCCCGCCGTCCACCGCGCCGTCCGACGGCGGACCGCCCGTCTCGGGCGACCGCGCCGCCTCTACCGCGGCAAACATGCGGACCGACGCGTTCGCCGACTCCAGGACCGTCGCCAGGTCCGCACCGCCGTGCGCGGTCACCGCCGCCGCGACGGCGCCCTCGACGAACGGCGCACGCGCCAGCGCCACGTGCTCGGCCAGGGACTCGTCGAGCTCCAGCGCCGCCTCGACCGTGAGCACGGACGATCCGAGGTCGCCGAGCACCACGACGCCGCCGCCGTCCGCGCTGTCCGCGAGCGTCGTCAGGACGTCCTCGAGGGCCTTCTGGACCGCGTCGAGCGAGGTGCCGAGCCCGCCGGCGGGTCCGCCGCCGACGCCGCGGATCAGCACGTCGGGCGCCATCTGCTCGGCGAGCTCGGCCGTACCGCGGGCCAGCTCTGCGGAGTGGGAGACGAGGACCAGGGCCACCCGCGCCGTCATGCCGCGCTGCGGGGGTCGGCGGACGACGGTCCGGAGAGGGCCGCGGCCAGCGCCGCGCCCAGCACGAGCGCGGTGGACCGCGCGCCCGGGTCCTCGTGCCCGGCGCTGCGCTCACCGAGATAGGAGGCCCTGCCCTTGGTCGCGATCATCGGGATCGTGGCGGTCGCCGCCTTGTCCGCGGTCTCCGCCGCGGCCCGCAGGACGTCCAGCTCGGAACCGCCGTCGTTCGCCGCGGCCTCCGCCGCGTCCACCGCCGCATGCCAGGCATCGACCATCGTCTTCTCCCCCACCGTCGCCTTGCCGCGCGAGGACACGCCCTCGAGCGCCGCCTCGAGCACGGCCACTATCGCGGGCGGGTCGATCTCGACCCGGCCCGACACCTTTGCCGCCCGCAGGTACGCCGTGCCGTACAGGGGTCCGGCCGCGCCGCCCACCGTGGACATCAGCGTGGTCGCGACGAGCTTCAGGACGTCGCCGACCGTCCGCTCGCCGGCCGGGGCGGGCTCGGCCGCGGCGTCGTCGAGCCGTGCGACGACCGCCTTGAAACCCCGGTCCAGGTTCTCGCCGTGGTCGCCGTCGCCGATCTGCCGGTCGAGCTCGGTGAGCTCGTCCTTCGCTTCCGCGATCGCGTCCGCCGTCCGGCGAACCCATCGCTCGGCCCAGTCCGCGTCCAACGCCATGTCCGGAACCCTTCGTGTCACATCGCCAGTCTCATTGCCAGGGAGCTACCACCGAAGTGCCGCAGTGGTCACCGGCGCGTCCCAGAGGGCTTCGAGCTCGTCGTCCAGCCGGAGGACGGTGACCGATGCCCCCTGCATCTCGAGAGACGTCACGTAGTTGCCCACCAGCGAACGGGAGACCGTCACGCCGCGCTCCTCGAGAAGGCGCCGCGCCCGACCATAGACCACGTAGAGCTCGGACAGCGGAGTGCCGCCCATACCGTTGACGAACAGCAACACTCGCTCGCCCCGGGCCAGGTCGAGGTCGTCCGCGACAGGTGTGAGCAGCATCTCCGTGACCGCGTCGGCGTCGGCGGCGGGGACCCGACGGCGACCCGGCTCGCCGTGGATCCCTATCCCCACCTCGATCTCGTCGTCGCCCAGGTCGAAGCTCGGGCGGCCCACGTGCGGCACCAGCGGCGCGGCCAGCGCCACCCCCATGGACCGCACGTTCGCGATGACGCGCTCGGCGACGGCGGTCACCGCTGCGAGGTCGGCGCCCCGGGCGGCCGCGGCGCCGGCGATCTTCTCGACGGCGACGGTCCCGGCCACCCCGCGCCGGCCGGCGGTGTAGAGGGAGTCCTCGACGGCGACGTCGTCGTTCACGAGCACCGAGGCGACCGTGATGCCCTCTGCCTCCGCGAGCTCGACCGCCGTCTCGAAGTTGAGCACGTCGCCTGTGTAGTTCTTGACGATCGCCAGGACGCCGGCCCCGCCGTCGGCCGCCTGGAT
The DNA here is from genome assembly GCF_050936155.1 of Promicromonospora sp. CA-289599. Taxonomy (NCBI): domain Bacteria; kingdom Bacillati; phylum Actinomycetota; class Actinomycetes; order Micrococcales; family Promicromonosporaceae; genus Promicromonospora; species Promicromonospora sp. CA-289599. The sequence continues at coordinate 4,627,478 of NZ_JBNJNI010000001.1, read as the reverse complement.
CGCGGGCAGGATCTGGTCCGGGGTCGGGGAGGTGAACACGGCGCCGGGCACGGCGGCGTCGAGCATGCCGTCGCCGACGAAGCCCGCGTGCAGCGGTTCGTGCCCCGAACCACCGCCACTGACCAGGCCCACCTTGCCGGTCACCGCGCCGCCCGCACGCACGACGAACACCGGCGACGTACTGAGCCGGACCAGGTCGGCGTGGGCGAGCGCGAAACCGGCCAGGGAGTTGGCTACGGCGTCGGCGGGATCGTTCAGCAGCTTCTTCACGGCGACCTCCTCGCGGGGCTGTCCGACCTGGCGCTGACGCCGGGCCCGCACACGAGTCCCCTGTAGTTCATGTAACACCAGAACGTCGTCACGAGTACAGCGCCGGTCCCTGTCGGTTGTGAGCGCGACCGGGGTCAGCCGCGGCCGACCAGGATGCGGGTGTCCGCGACCGTGACCACGGATCCGGTGACGAGCACGCCCGTGCCGACGCCACCGCCGTGCTTGTCGTTGGCCTCGACCAGGTCGGCCGCGAGCTGCAGCGCCTCGTCGAGCCGGTTGGCCAGGTGCACACGCTCCTCCCCGAACACCTCGCGAGCGACCACCGCGAGGTCCTCCGGGCTTGCCGACCGCTCCGAGGAGTTCCGGGTCACCACGATCTCCGCGACCGTCGGCTCCAGCACGGACAGGAGCCCCTCGGCGTCTTTGTCCGCCATGACCGCCACCACGGCCACGATGTGCTCGAGGTTGAACGACTCCTCGAGCGCGTCCACGAGGGCCTCCGCGCCGGCCGGGTTGTGCGCGACGTCGACCACCACGGTGGGGCTCGTCCGGACGACCTCGAGCCGGCCCGGCGCGTCGACGTCGCCGAACGCCGCCTCCACGATCTCCGCGCCGAGCGCACGCCCGCCGCTGATCAGCGCCTCGGTGGCCGCGAGCGCCAGCAGCGCGTTGTGGGCCTGGTGGGCGCCGTGCAGCGGCAGGAAGATCTCGGTGTAGACGCCGGCGGGCGTGCGCAGGTCGATGAGCTGCCCGCCGACGGCGACCCGTCGGTCCACCATCTCGAGGTCCACGCCCTCGCGGATGAGGTGGGCGTTGACTTCCTGTGCCCGGGCGAGGATGGGCTCGAAGGCGTCGTCGCGCTGGTCCGCGATCACCGCGACGGCGCCGTCCTTGATGATCCCGGCCTTCTCGGTGGCGATCTCCTCGAGGGTGGAGCCGAGCCAGCGCTCGTGGTCCATGGCGATGGGCGTGATGATGGCGACCTCGCCGTCGACCACGTTGGTCGAGTCCCACGCGCCGCCCATGCCGACCTCGATGATCGCGACGTCGACCGGTGCGTCCGCGAACGCGGCGAACGCCATGACGGTGAGCACCTCGAAGAAGCTCAGGGGCGGTCCGCCCTGCTCCTGGGACTCGCGGTCCGCGACGCCGATGTAGGGCGCGACGTCCTCGAAGACCTCGACGAAGCGCTCCTGGGTGAGCGGTTCGCCGTCGACGGCGATGCGCTCGGTGACGCTGGTGAGGTGCGGGGACGTGAACCGGCCGGTGCGCAGGCCGTGCTCGCGGACGAGCCGCTCGACCATGCGGGCCGTGGAGGACTTGCCGTTGGTCCCGGTGACGTGGACGGTCCGGTAGGCGCGGTGCGGGTCGCCGAGCAGTTCCAGGACGCGCTCGACGCGGGCCATGGTGGGGTCGATGTCGTGCTCGGGCTGCCGGGACAGGATCTCCTTGTAAACCCGGTTCAGTGCCTCTTGGATCGCGGGATCCGCGTTCTCGGCGCCACGGCTGGTGCCGCGGCGGTTCTTCCGCGGGTCGTTCTGGGAGTCGTTCACCCTCTGAGGATAGTTTCCCGCTGGGACCTCGAGCTGCAACGGTGCCCTAAGCTGCGATGACGCCCGATCTCACCGCGCGCGAGGAGATGCTGTGCCCAACCCTGGCCCGTCCGGCCCGCACCGCCGTATCGAGGGCACCGCCGCAATCTCCCGGCTCCCGTCGTCAGTTCCCGTGGTCATCGTGCCGGACCATGTCCTGGCCGCCGCTGCCGGGCCCGTTCCGGTCGACATCGAGCGCGACGGACGCAGGACATCTGCCTGGGCGTGGGCGGAGCGTGCCTGGGGCGACACCGGCGCCGACGCCGCCCGCCCTGCCGAGCCAGAGGAACGGCCGACGTTCTGGCTCAGCAGGCTGGCGTTCGAACGACTTGGCCTGGCTTCAGGAACGGAACTGGGCACGATCTCGCTCGTGGTTCCGGACCCGAAGCCGCTCACGCCGGTCCTGCCGCTCGTCCACGACATTCCTGGGAACGACGAGGTCCAGGTTGCCGACGACGCCGAGCTTGGGCGTGGATCTCAGATCATGGTGCGTCATGGGGTGGCCGTGTGGGTCTCGCTCGTGCCGCGCGACCACGTGCGCCCCGGGACGGTACGCATCTCCAACCATCTACGAGCGGTCACCGAACCAAGTGAGGCCGGCTCCGTCGAGCAGGACACCCTGTTCTTCCGCCCGCTCACAAGTGAACATGTCCGCACCCGGAAGCGGCTCGCGCTTCCGGCGGTCAGCGGCTGGCTCCGGACGGCTACCGAACGCTGCCTACGCTGGTTCTTCCTCGCCCCCGAACAGTCGATGCGGCTTGTGCCGGCTCATCCCGACGACGAGCACCTGCACGTCGTGACTCTGCAGGACGTCGCGCTGTCGCGACTGGGCATCCGTTCGGGCGACGGTGTCATCCTCCGCTGGGGAACCACGGAGGTCGAGGTAACCGCCGTCGCCGACCACGACCCAGTGGGGCTCGATTCCGCGGACGGCCGGCCCGACCCGACCAAACCCCTGCCCGCACGCGACATGCCGCGGCACCTGGCGGTCCGGGTTCCTACCGCCCTGCGGCACATGATGGACCTGCCGGCCGCGTCCGTCGTCACCATTCGTCGCAGCACGCGGTCCGTTCTTGCCCGGAACCTGAACAGCCTCGTCATTCCCGTCGCCTCCCTCGCGCTCGCAGGCGCTGCGCTCAACGACCCGAACTGGGCGCTGCTCACCTGCGGCGCGGTCGCGACAGCTGTGCTGGGGCTGAGCCGACTCCGGATGGGCAGCAGCCGGGCGGTGCGGCTCAAGGACTGACCTCCCAGCGGGTCACGACGAGGTGGTGCACGCGTGGGCTGCGCTCGCTCGGGTGTGAGTGAAAGGCCGCGCAGACAGGACTGCGAACGCCGATGACCAGGAGGAGCAGCTGAACCGATCAGCGCGTCCTCCCGCTTGACGCCCACCCAGATGTGCGTCAGCGTCGTCATACACCCCCGGATGCTTCGGCTACCGGTTAGAAGGCCCTCGCATCGCGGGGGCCTTCGGAACGTTCGGGCCAGGGCCAGCAGGACAAGGTGCTGCGTGCGAACGGCGTTCGTTCCGCCGTCGGCCTGAACGCCCACGCGCACCGGCCGAGACTTTCATAGGTACAGTTATGATAAGTACACCTATGAAAGAGGCTGGCATGTCAAACCTGCGCCGACCCGCCGAGATGTTCGACCGCGATCGGGAGTGGGCCGCCCTGAGCGCGTTCGCCCAAGACTCGACCCGCGGCGCATCGCTCGGCATCGTGTCCGGCCGGCGACGGCAGGGCAAGACCTTCCTGCTGCGTGCGCTGTGCCAGGCGACAGGCGGGTTCTACTTCGCGGCCGAGGAGGCCACGGACGCCGAGTCCTTGCAGCTCATCGGCGCGGCTCTGGCAGACCACCTCGGCGCCCCCGCACCCTTGACGTTCCACGACTGGAGCGAAGTGGTGGACGTGCTGCTCACACTGGGCAGAGACGGCGCCACACCTGTCGTGATCGACGAGTTCCCCTATCTGGTACGCGCCAACCCGCGCCTGCCGTCGATCATCCAGAACGCGCTGGCGCCATTGCGCCAGGAGCGCGACGAGAGCCGCACGCGGCTGCTTCTCTGCGGTTCAGCGATGTCGTTCATGGGCAAACTGCTCAGCGGCGGCGCCCCGCTGCGCGGGCGAGCCGCCCTGGAGCTGGTCGTCCCGACGCTCGACCACCAGCTAGCCGCCCAGTTCTGGGACGTGGAAGACCCTGTGACGGCTATGAAAGTGAACGCGATCGTCGGGGGCACCCCTGCCTACCGGCGAGAGTTCGCCCGTGACGACACTCCACAGGGACCCGACGACTTCGACGCCTGGGTGGTACGCACCGTCCTCTCGCCGACGAGCCCCCTTTTCCGCGAGGCCCGCTATCTCCTGGCCGATGAGCCCGACCTGCGCGACACGGCCCTCTATCACTCGGTGCTGGCCGCAATCGCCTCCGGGAACACGACTCGGGGCCACATCGCGTCCTACCTCGGGCGCAAGTCCGGGGACCTCGCCCATCCCCTGACGATCCTCGAAGACTGCGGACTCATCGTCCACGAGCCCGACGCGTTCCGTGGCAACCGAACGAACTTCCGGATCGCCGAACCGCTCATCACCTTCCATCACGCCGTCATGCGACCCATCTGGTCCGACCTGGAGCACACTCGCGACGCCTCACGCCTGTGGCGCGCAGCGCAACGCCGCTTTACCGGCAACGTGCTGGGTCCCCATTTCGAGCACGTCGTGCGCCACTGGGTCAGGCACCTTGCGCCCGAAGACCTGCTGAGCGACCTGCCGAACCTTGTCGGGGCAGGTGTGGTCAACGACCCTGCGGCTCGCACCAGCCATGAGATCGACGTCGCCGCCTTCGGGCACAACGACAGGGACGGATCCCGGCCGCTACTGGCGATCGGCGAGGTTAAGTGGGGTGACGTGATGGGCCGAGGCCATGTCGATCGACTCGCCCATGTCCGTTCACTGCTCAGTGCGCAGGGGAAGCCTGGCGCCGAGACCACACGCCTGCTGTGCGTCAGCGCGGCCGGATTCACGCCGGAACTTCGTGAGCGCGCAGAGAACGACGAGGGGCTTGTGCTGGTTGACGCGGCAGATCTATATGCGAGTGTCGAGCTTTAGTTCGACAGCAGGCCGCTCCATGCAATCGCAATGGCATTTCAATTCCAATACACAAATAATCCGTTGACATTTCATGCATACAGGTCGATAGTTCACCCTGCATGTCCCCATTCTTCTGAATAAAAAGCCATATCGTTGGTAAATGACCGAGCCGGGGCACCGTCGTCGCAAGCTCATCGAAGTCTCCATTCCGCTCGAAGAGATCAACGCCGAGTCGGCGCGCGAGAAATCCATCCGGCACGGTCACCCCTCGACGCTGCACCTGTGGTGGGCCCGTCGGCCGCTCGCAGCGGCACGCGCGGTGCTGTTCGCCCAGCTCGTCGACGATCCGATCGACGACCCGGCGTTCCCCGACGAGGAGAGCCAGAAGGCCGAGCGCGAGCGCCTGCACGCGATCATCCGACGCCTGGTGAAGTGGGAGAACATCGGCGACGAACGTCTCTACGCCGAGGCGCACGCCGAGATCATGCGGTCCACGGGCGGAAACCCGCCGGCGATCCTGGACCCGTTCGCTGGCGGTGGCACCATCCCGCTGGAGGCGCAGCGCCTGGGGCTGGAAGCACATGCGAGTGACCTGAACCCCGTAGCGGTCCTTATCAACAAGGCGCTCATCGAGATCCCGCCGAAGTTCGCTGGCCAGGCTCCGGTCTCGCCCGACGCCGAGCAGCGCACCACCGGGTGGCCACGCGCTACCGGGCTGGCGGAGGACGTGCGGCGCTACGGAGCCTGGATGCGGGATCGCGCAGCCGAACGCATCGGCCACCTGTACCCCAAGGCCCAGATCCCAGTGCTCGACGTCGATGGCAATCCGACCGGCAAGTACACCGAGGCCACCGTCATCGCCTGGATCTGGGCCCGAACTGTCACGTGCCCCAATCCCGCGTGTGGCATCCAGATGCCGTTGGTGCGCTCCTGGTGGCTCGGTAAGAAGAATGGCAAAGAATCCTACGTCGTCCCCACCGTGGTTGACGATGCCTCAGCGCCCTCCGGCAGGCACATCAGGTTCACAATTGGCCACGATTCCAAAGAAGTGCCGACGCTTACCACCGAAGGGACTGTAGGGCGGCGGGGAGCTGAATGTTTCGCGTGCAAGACGGCCATCGACCTCAGGTACATTCGCGCGGAGGGCCGCTCAAAGCGGATAGATGCTCAGTTGATGGCGACAGTCGCCGAAGGAAAACGTCAGCGGATCTATCTCAAGGCGACGAGCGAACACATCAAAGCAGCCGATCTAACCCGCCCCCCAAACGTCCCAAGCGGTATTCTCCCTACGAATCCGCGGGACTTCAAGACACCCAATTACGGTATGACCGAGTGGGCAGACCTGTTCACCAACCGGCAACTCACCGCACTCAGCACGTTGAGCGACCTCGTGTCCGAGGTCCGCGAGCTCATCCACAAGGACTCGATCAGCGCCGGTCTTCCCTCCGGACTTCGTCTCGCCGACGGCGGAACAGACGCGGAAGCCTACGCAGACGCGATTGCAACGTACTTGGCGTTCGCCATCAGCCGAGCAACCAACAAGTCAACTGCTATCTGTTCCTGGGACAGCAGCCCAAAGATGGAAGCCGTGCGAGGGCTCTTCGCACGGCAGGCGATCCCGATGGCATGGGATTTCGCAGAGGCCAATCCCTTCGGAAACTCGTCAGGCGACCTTATCGAGGATCTGAGCTGGGTTGCTCGCGCCATCGACAAGGTGCCAGCGAGTCACAGCGGCCGCGCGCTGCAAGCCGATGCTTCTACCCGCGATTACTCGGACGTTCTGGTTGCAACCGACCCGCCGTATTACGACAATATCGGCTACAGTGACCTCTCCGACTTCTTCTACGTCTGGCTTCGTCGAGCACTTCGCCCCATTCACCAGGGGCTCTTCGGAACCATGCTGGTCCCCAAGGACGAGGAACTGGTCGCAAACCCGTACCGTCACGGCAGCAGGGACGCTGCAGACAAGTTCTTCGAGACCGGATTCGAGCACGTTTTCAGCCGCGCCCGAGAGACCGCCAGTCCGGACTACCCAATCACCGTGTTCTACGCCTTCAAGCAGGCCGAACTGGAGAAGGAAGGTGTAGCCAGCACAGGCTGGTCCACGTTCCTCGAGGGAATGATCCGCCAAGGCTGGACCATCACCGCCACGTGGCCGGTGCGCTCCGAACTGGCCAACCGGATGATCGCTAGCGGCACGAACGCTCTGGCTTCTTCCATCGTCCTGGCCCTCCGTCCTCGCGAGGCCAGTGCCCCCGCCACGGACCGCTCAGGCTTCCTCAGCGCACTACGTGCCGAGTTAGACGAGGCGCTTCCCAAGATCCGCGAAGGCGCCATAGCCCCCGCCGACCTCCGACAGACCATCCTCGGCCCGGGCATGGCCGTCTACTCCCGCTACAGCCGCGTACTGGAGTCAGACGGCACCCCCATGCCGGTGAAGACAGCCCTGGCCCTCATCAACCGAGCATTCGACGCGTTCGAGTCCGAGCAGGACGGCGACCTCGACGCCGACACTCGCTTCTGCCTGGACTGGCTCGCGTCCTACGGCTGGTCCACCCGACCCTACGGCGACGCCGAGTCCCTGGCCGTACCACTCGGCATCAGCGTGGAAGGCGTCGCCCGCGGCGGCGTCATCACGTCCCGAGGTAACAAGGTCGCCCTGGTCAAGCCACAGGAGCTCGACTCCGCGTGGAATCCGTCCCGCGACGACCGGATCTCCCTCTGGGAAGCGACCTGCCAGCTGGCCCGCGCCTACGCCACCGACGGGCGCACTGGAGCGGCCCAGCTCATGGCCTCGATCACCGACCACCCGAGCGCCCACATCTCGCTCGAGGACGTACAGCGACTCGCCTTGCGCCTCTACGAACTCCTGGAGACCAAGGACGCCCCGACCGCCGGCCTGTTCAACGGCCTCGGCGGAGCCTGGGCCGACGTGGTCGCCGCCTCCCGCACCATCCAGTCCGCGCCCGTTCAGGGCGGCTTCGACTTCGACACCGTGCGCGATACCGAGGGGGACCACTGATGACCACCCTGACGAACCGCGAGAAGGCGATGCGCGGGCTGGACCACCTGCAGTCCGGCATCGCGCCATGGGTGGACATGCGCATGAAGACTCAGGTTCCGGCCGGCAAGGACTGGGTCGAGCTCATGTCCGCCGCCGACTCGACAAGGTTCGGCGCCACCAAGACCTACTCGCGAGACGACGTGCGGTTCCTGCTGCGCGTCATCACCGAGCGTCATCAGGTCTTCCGGAACGACCTGTCGCGCGCCCAGTCGGCCCTCGCCTCCGAGCTCCGGGAGTCTTCCAACGCGACGTTCCACGGCGAGAAGCTGTCCAGCGACGACACGCACCGCATCCTCGACACCGCTGAGCGGCTGCTGCAGGCCATCGGCGCCGTCGACGACGCCGCGGCCGTCGCCGAACTGCGGCAGATGCACCAGCGCGAGGTGTTCGAGAAGCAGACCCGCAACGTGCTGCGCCAGCGAACCACTGCGGTGGCCGCGACCGCCACCGTGGCCGGGACCACCATCAAGCCGTGGCGCGAGGTGGTCACACCGCACCGGGACGTGCTCACCGGCAGGTTCTCCTCCTCGGAGTTCGCGGCCGACCTGCACGCGGTCGCCACCGGCACCGCCCAGGACGCACCCGAGTACACCGACCCCGTCCAGTTCTTCGCGCGCACGTTCCTGACCAGCGGGCTGAACGAGCTGCTGCGTCGGGCCGTGCAGAGGCTGGCCGGGCAGTCGGGCAGTCCGGTCGTGAACCTGCAGACGCAGTTCGGCGGCGGCAAGACGCACTCCATGCTCGCGCTGTACCACCTGTTTTCACGGACGCCCTCGCGCAGCATGACCCAAGGCATCCAGGACCTGGTCCACGAGGCACTGCCCGATGCGAAGTTCTCCGACGAGGCAGACCCGCTCGGCGACCTCGATGTCCGACGTGTCGCACTGGTGGGCACCTGGCTCTCCTCCGCCGAGCCCAACACCAAGGACGGACGCCCCGGGATCCGCACGCTATGGGGTGAGCTCGCCTGGCAGCTCGGCGGTCCCGACCCGGCCGACCGGCTCGCTGCCTACGAGCGGGTCCGAAATTCCGACGAACTCGGTGTGCCGGCCGGCGAGGCCCTGAGCAGCCTCGTGCAGGACACGATCGCGTCGGGCAGCAAGATCCTGGTGCTCATCGACGAGTGGGTGGCCTACGCCCGGCTGCTGGTCGGCCGCGACGACCTGCCCGCAGGCACCTTCGAGGCCCAGTTCACCTTCGCCCAGCACCTCACCGAACTGGCCAAGACCACACCCGGGATGATGCTGGTGGTCTCCATCCCGGCGTCGGACACCCTGGACAACGGCGGCGGTGGGTCCGCGCTGGAGGTCGGCGGACCCAACGGCACCGCGGCACTGGAACGGCTCCAGCAGGTCATCGGGCGCACCGCCGACGACTGGCGGCCGGCGAACAACGTGGAGTCGTTCGAGATCGTGCGCCGGCGTCTGTTCGAGGAGCCCGATGCCGCGGCACTGGCCGACATCGCCGCCGTCTCCAAGCAGTACATCAAGTTCTACCGCGACAACTCCGGGATGTTCCCGTCGGACACCACCACCAGCGGGTACGAGGCGCGGATCCGTGCTGCCTATCCCGTACACCCCGAGCTCTTCGACCGCCTCTACGAGGACTGGTCCACGCTCCCCAAGTTCCAGCGCACCCGCGGCGTGCTGCAGCTCATGAGCCACGTCATCCACGCGCTGTGGGTCTCCGACGACCGGTCGCCCTTGATCACACCCGGCACCGTGCCGATCGGCACACCGGAGGTGACCGGTGAGATCACCAAGCTCCTCGACGACTCCTGGAAGACGGTGGTCGAGGCCGACGTCGACGGCGAGTCCTCGACCCCCGCGGCGATCGATGCCGAACGCCCTTCGTTCGGTAACCGGGCACTGACCCGCCGGATCGCCCGGACGGTGTTCGTCGGGTCCATCGGCACCGTCGGGACCGCGCACCGCGGTCTGGACAAGCAGCACGTGCGGCTAGGTACCGCGGTGCCTGGTGACGCGCTCAGCCACATCGGCGACGCCCGCGAGCTGCTGGGCCAGCGCGCCACCTACTTCTACGAGGACGGCGACCGGTTCTGGTACGACAGATCCGCGTCCGTGGCACGTCTGGCCACCGAGCGGGCAGCCGGTTATCTGGAGGCCGACGTCCACGCGGAGATCACCGACCTGCTGCACGTCGAGGCCCGCACCAAGGACACGTTCGCCGGCGTGCACGCCGGGGTCCAGGACACCGGCGAGGTACCGGACGACGGCGGGCTGCGGCTGGCAGTCCTGCACCCCCGCTTCACGTGGTCCCACGAGAAGACGTCGTCGGCCGCGGCGTTCGCAGCGGAGCTGCTCACCCGGTCCGGCACGGCGCAGCGCCGTCACCGGAACATGCTGGTCATGGTCTGCGCCGACGCCGGACGCATGCCCGACCTGGACGGCGTGATCCGCGAGTACATGGCCTGGCGATCGATCGCCGACGACCCCGAGTCGCTCGCGCTGACGATCCCGCAGGCCAACCAGGCCACGACGCGAGTCGCACGACTGAAAGCAGCGGTCGACGTCCGCCTTCGCTCCACCTTCACGGCGGCCCTGGTCCCTGCCCAGGAGGCCTCCGGACATCCAGAGAATCGCTTCGTCCGCATCGGCGAAGGACGCGGCACGCTGTCCGAACGGGTCGCGGAGAAGATCACGTCCGAGGCCCTCCTGGTCCGCCAGCTCGGACTCGCAGTGCTGCACATGCGCCTGACCGGTCCACTGTCGAGCGCCTGGGCAACCGGTCATGTGCGCATGGGCGACCTGTGGTCCTGGTACACGGAGTACCCGTACCTCCAGCGCCTCACCTCTCGTTCGGTCCTTGAGGACGCGGTGCTCTCGGTATCGGGTTCATTCGTGTGGCAGGACGAGGGGTTCGCCCTTGCCGCTGGGCTGGACGAGTCCACGGGGCGTTACATCGGCCTCTGGATTCCTGGCGACGTTCCTGAACCGACGATCGTTCCGGATACCTGGTACCTCGTCCGGCCGGACAGGGCGACGACTCAACGTGCGGAGGAGACCTCGACCGCCGCCGCGGCATACGCACTGTCGCCCGCGACAAGAAGCGCGCCCAGCGGCGCCGGCGCCATTCCCCGACCCGCAGTGACCCGGGGCGTGCCGGACAGCCAGGGCGACGACACCGACGTCGACCACGGAGAGGTCGGCAGCGGTCCCGGCGGGACGCTGCGCAGGTTCTACGGAACCAAGACTCTGGACCCCGTCACCTACGTCAAGGACTGGAACTTGCTCCGCGAGGAGCTGATCAGCGCGTTGACCGCGGCGGAGGGCACGTCGATCGAGATCACCGTGGACATCCAGGCCACGAACCCTGGCGGGTTTCCGGAGCACACGATCCGTACCGTCCGGGAGAACGCGGAGACGCTGGGACTGGACCAGAAGGGCTTCGAGAGCGAGTGACCGACACGACGCCGTCTGCTGCCGAACCCGTACTGACCACTGGGTTGGACGCCCTCGTGCCGGGCGTCCGGGTGGGAGGTGTGACCGGGAGTCCGGTCACCGTGATCGCCACACGATGGATCGGAAGGTCGGCGATGCAGCTGACCTATCGAGAGTCGAACGGTGTGACGGGAGACGCCGTCCTGCGGCGATCGGACGAGCCACGGCTGAGCATCGAGCCGACTGCCGGGCGTGCCTTCGACGCGGATCCCGCGGACTGGCGCCTCGCGGCGGAGGCCCTCCGCATCCGGTACGCGGCGTCGCACGACCCCATGCTCGCAGTGTCCACGTCGGACATGGACCCGCTCCCCCACCAGCTGAGGGCCGTGTACTCAGAGGTCCTGCCCCGCACCCCGCTCCGGTTCCTGCTCGCGGACGACCCCGGGGCGGGCAAGACGATCATGGCCGGCCTGTACATCAAGGAGCTGGACCTCCGGGGCGACCTGGAACGGTGCCTGATCGTGGCTCCCGGGTCACTGGTCGAGCAGTGGCAGGACGAGCTGGTGCAGAAGTTCGACCTACGGTTCGAGGTGCTCACCAAGGCGGCGGTCGACGCGGCCCGGACACCCGTGGACGTGTTCGCAAAGTACCCACGCCTGATCGCTCGGATGGACCAGCTCTCCCGCCATCAGGGACTGCTCGAGGCCCTTGAACGGTCCGAGTGGGACCTGGTGATCGTGGACGAGGCGCACCGCATGTCGGCGAGCTGGTCCGGTCAGGAGCTCAAGCAGACGAAGCGGTACCAGCTCGGAAAGGTGCTCGGCGACGTAGCCCGACACCTGTTGCTCATGACGGCGACACCGCACTCAGGGCACGCCGACCAGTTCCAGCTCTTCCTGGCCCTCCTGGACGCTGACCGGTTCGAGGGTCGCCCGCGCGGTGACGAGGCTCTGCCGAGCCCTGACGATCTGATGCGGCGCATGCTCAAGGAACAGCTGCTCACCATGGACGGCCGGCCGTTGTTCCCCGAACGCCGTGCCTACACGGTGCCCTATGACCTCTCCGCGGGTGAGAGCGAGCTCTACGAGGCCGTGACGACCTACGTGGGCACGGAGATGGGCCGCGCCGACCGGCTGACCTCGGACGGGCAGCGCCGCAGCACGGTCGGGTTCGCCCTGACAGTGCTGCAGCGGCGGTTGGCATCGAGCCCGGAGGCGATCCTGCGGAGTCTGGAGCGACGGCGCGACCGCCTGCAGTCCCGCGTCGACGAGATCGACTTCTCCGGGACTCGAGCCGCGATCATGCCGTCATCACGCACCGTGGGCTGGGACGACCAGACGATCGACGACCGGCTCGACGACCTTGACGCGGCCGAGCTGGAGGATCTCGAGGACGAGGTACTCGACGCGGCGACAGCGGCACGCACGGTCGCGGAGCTACGGGCAGAGATCGTCACGCTGGACAGCCTGGTCGCCCTGGCACGGCAGGTACGCCTGTCGGGAACCGACCGCAAATGGACCGAGCTGCGCTCGATCCTCACCGAGCAGGGCGTGGTGACGACGCCCGGCGGGGAGCCGCGCAAGCTGATCGTGTTCACGGAGCACAGGGACACGCTGACCTACCTGGTGCGCCAGGTCGCCACGTTGTTCGGCGACCCCGGTGCCGTGGTGTCGATCCACGGAGGAGTTCCCCGCGACGCACGCCGGAAGACGACCGAGCGGTTCACCCAGGACCGGAACGTCCGGGTCCTGGTCGCGACCGATGCGGCCGGAGAAGGGCTGAACCTCCAGCGAGCGCACCTGATGGTCAACTACGACCTGCCGTGGAACCCCAACCGGATCGAGCAACGGTTCGGACGCATCCATCGCATCGGACAGACCGAGACCTGCCACCTGTGGAACCTGTACGCCTCCGGGACACGTGAGGGTGACGTCTTCGATCGGCTGCTCACCAAGGTGGAACGGCAGCGCAAGGACTTCGGCGGGCAGGTGTTCGACGTCCTGGGTGAGGCGTTCGAGAACCAGCCCCTGCGCCAGTTGCTCCTGGAGGCGATCCGCTACGGCGACCGGCCGGACGTGCGCGCCAGGTTGGAAGAGGTGATCGACGCCGCCGTCGGCGACGGACTCCAGCAGCTGCTGGCCCAACGGGCCCTGAACGTCGAGACGCTGACGCTCGCGGACTCTGCGGAGATCGCTCGCCAGCTCGAGCTGGCGCAGGCTCGGCGGCTTCAGCCGCACTACCTGAGGGCGTTCTTCCACGCCGCGTTCAAGCGTCTCGGCGGCAGGATCACCGGACGTGAGGCCGGCCGCTACGAGATCACGCGCGTCCCCGAACGTGTGCGTCGCGCAGACACGGGTACGGGCACCCAGCACGTCCTCGACCGGTACGAACGGGTGTGTTTCGAACGCGGCGAGATCCGCCGACCGGGCCGTCCTCTGGCGGAGCTGCTCGCCCCAGGTCACCCGTTGCTGGACGCCGTCGTCGACCTCACCATCAAGGACCTGGGCCCCACGCTCGAACAGGGCACCGTGCTCTTCGACGCAGACTCCGAGGCGACCGAGCCGTGGTTGCTCGTCGCGACCACCGAGTCGATCAACAACGGGCACGGCGACACCATCTCCCGGCGGTTCGCCTACACCGAGCTCACCCCCGACGGCCACGCTCGTCCGGGAGGTCCGGCGCCGTACCTCGACTACGAACCCTTGCCACAGCGGATGTCGACGATCGCGAAGACCACCAACGGCGAGCCCTGGCTCAATCGTGGTGCCGAGGAGTTCGCCCTGGAATGGGCTACGGAGAACACCTTGCCTGCACACTTCGAGGGGGTCCTGAAAGTCGTAGCCGGCCGCGTGGCGAAGACATCTGCCGCTGTGCGTTCTCGACTGATCTCCGAGATCAGCCACTGGGACGGCGAGTCAGCCCGGCTGAAGGACCTGCTCGCGTCGGGCAGATCCGCCCGGATGCGCCCCGAGACCGCCTACCGGAGAGCCCGGGATCTTGAGGAACGCCTGGCGAACCGCATGGTCTCGCTCGATCTGGAGAAACAGCTGACGGCTCAGGTCCCGCACATCCGCGGCTCGGCGCTCGTCATTCCGGGCGGGATGGATCCGGCCAGGGCACGCCGGGAAGGTGGGGAGGCTCCGCACCACCCCAAGGACACGGCCCGGGTGGAGCGGCGGGCGGTCGACGCCGTGCTTGCCGCCGAGCGCGGCCTGGACGCGGAGCCCTTCGAGATGCCGCCCAACAATCCCGGGTTCGACATCCGGTCCGTACGCACCGACGGAACTGTGGTCCAGATCGAGGTCAAGGGACGCATCGTCGGTGCCGACGACTTCACCGTCACGAAGAACGAGGTCATCCACGCGAAGAACCTCGGGGAGACACACCGCCTCGCCCTCGTCGAGGTGTCAGCGGGGCCGGCAAGCGAGGACCGCGTCCGATACGTGACGAACGCGTTCGACGACACCGACACGGACGACTTCACGACCACCAAGTACGTCAAGGACTGGAGGAAGCTCTGGCGTATGGGCGGTACACCACGGTAATCGCTCCAGTCGTACGTGGGCATCCCTGGACCCTGAAAACCTACGAGAAGGCGAGACCCCTGCGAGGGGCTCGCCTTCTCGTCATTTCACTCGTTCAAGGATCAGAACCGTGACAGAGCCCGAGCCGATCGAGGCGAACAAGATTCCGCTGGGCTGCAACGTCTATGTCGATGAGACCAAGCCCGTGGCTACGTCCTCGCCGTGGTCTTCGTCCCTCCCCGCGACGTCCATAAACTGCGCGCCTCGCTGCGTAGCCTGCGGGCACGCGGCAGCCGGAGCATTCACTTCCACAAGGCGGACAATGCCCAACGAGCGGCCGTGATCGACGCTCTGACAGCTCATGACGCGAATGCCATGATCATCACGAACCGCACCGACCCCAAGAAGCGTCCTCGCGAGGCGTCGATCCGTGCTCTCGCCCGACAGGCGGATAGAGCTCGAAGCTGCACTGATCGTCCTTGAACGGGACCAGACGGTCGAACGCGACGATCGTCGCTGGCTGTTCGAGGAGCTCAACAAGACCGCCGTGCGTTACGAGCACCGCGACCGACACGAAGATGCCCTGCTCTGGGCCGCCGACGCGATTGCCTGGTGCTGGCAGCATGGCGGTGCGTGGAAACAGCGAGTGGCACCACTCATCAGTGAGCAGATCGATGCGCGCGGCCATCCGCCCGACCCGCGCTAGACAGCGCGAAGCCCGGGCCACCCGCCTAATCGGGCAGACTCCCGGGCTCACTTCTCAGGGCTATTGCCCATCGCGCTCCCAATACTACTGGCGCCCCTCAGTTCCGCAGGTAACTCCCTGATCGGAGCAGACGTCCTCTTCGATGCCGCGCACATCACGGGACGTGTTGCGGCCCTTCACCCGGTGAAGAACGATGTCACGGCACCGTCGGCCGGCGGTGCTCGGTCCATCAGAGGGAATCGGCAGCATGACGCGAAGCAGCACGGTCCAGCGCGCGATCATCATCGGAACGATGGCCTTGGCCACCGCGCTCACCGTGCCGTCGACGGCTGCCACGACCGCCGTCAGCCAGACCGAGACGAACAGAGCCGAGCAACTTTCCCCGGAGAGACAAGCCGCCCTCCAGTCCGCCGTCGACGATACGGCCGACGCCGCCACGGAGCTCGCGTCGGTACCTGGCTTCGCCGGGGTCGCCGTCGACTACCGCTACGCGAGGGTGACCGTCTCCTGGAAGGGCGCGGTTCCGCCGTCGATCAGCGAGCTGGAGGCGCAGGCGCCCGACGGCGTGACGGTGGACGTCGAGCAGGCTGTCCTCAGCGAGGCCGACCTGCGGGCAGCGAGCACCCGGCTGATGGACAGCCAGCGGGCGCTGCGAGGTCCCGAGGTCGTGATCGCCGCCCTCCCTGCCGAGAACCATGCCGGCCTCGTCGCCGAGATCGGGCACGGCGCGAGCCCCGCCCGGACGAGCTGGCTCACGGGCAAGCTCCAGCGTGCCGCAGGGGTTCCGGTTCAGGTGAAGGTCGTCAACACCGAGTTCCGGCCCACCTCTGCGACGCGGCGCAACGACGACGCGCCGTGGCACGCCGGCGGAGCCATGGCGTCGCGGGACGGGACCGACTACTGCACGACAGGCTTCCCGATCATCGACTCCGAGGGACGGCGCCGGATCATCAGCGCCGCGCACTGCAACAAGGGCGTGGGATCGGTCGTCCGCGACGGCGCCGGCCAGCCGCTCGGCAAGGTCACGCACCACACCCCGGCCATCGATGCCCAGGCCATCGCGCCGTTCGACTCCCCGCGGACGTCACGCTCGGCGGTGTTCGGCGGTCCATGGAACGCCACGCCCGGCAGCTCGCGCTACCGGTTCCCGATCGCGGGGGTGCAGCGGCCCGCCGTCGGGCAGGTCATCTGCGCGTCCGGCGCGGTGACCGGTGAGCACTGCGGCGCCCGGATCCGCGCCACCAACGTCGCGTGGAGCTGCGGTGACCGCACCTGCCACGGCTTCCGGGCGAGCCGGGACGACGGCGGTGTGGTGGTCGGCGGCGGCGACAGCGGCGGCCCGATCTATGCGGTCATCAACGGGCGGGCCTACGCCCGCGGCATGATCGACGGCGGTTCGAACCAGCGCAGCTGCGGCAAGACGTCGGTGTCCACCCGGTGCTTCTCGTACGTGTACGGCATCCCGATGGTGGACATCCTGAACGCCTGGGACGCACGCCTCGACAGCTGACTGCGTTTCCGCGAGGTAGAGCGCCTGTCCGAGGCTCCCTGACACACTCAGGGAGCCTCGGACAGGCGCTCTACCTCGCGGAGACGGATCAGGCCTTCGTCACCGATACCGTCCGCTCGGCCCCGGCCGTCACGGCCAGCGACATCGCGAGCGTCTCCCGGGTCACCAGCTCGCGGTGCTCCTCGACGGCGGCGACCCACTCGGCGGGGACCGTCAGCTCGAGCGCGATGCGGTCGGCGACCTGCAGCCCGGCGGCCTTGCGTGCGTCCTGCACGTCGCGGACGACGTCGCGGGCGTAGCCCTCGGCGCGCAGCGCGTCGTCGAGCCCGAGGTCGAGGACGACGAACCCGCCCCCGGCCAGGACCGCCGCGGCGGTCTCCACGGCCTCGGCGCCCGCGTCGGCCGCGTCCCGGGGCACGACCACCGTCGTCAGCTCGTACTCGGTCTCGAGCAGCTCGACGGCGCCGGCTTCCGTCGCGACTACCACGGCGCCGGCGTCGGTCTTGGACCAGGCACCCGACTTGGCGGCCTTGATGACCGCCTGGACGCCGCGACCGAGCCGCGGGCCGGCGGCGCGCGCGTTGACCGCCAGACGCTCGGAGATGCCGTACTCGGTGGCGACCTCCGGCGAGAAGGCGACCAGCCGCACCTCCTTGACGTTCAGCTCCGTCGCCATCAGCCCGGTGAACGGCGCGACGCCGTCCGGGTCCGCCACGGCCACGACGAGCGACCGCAGCGGCTGCCGCACGCGCAGCTTGTTCGCCTTGCGCAGCGCCAGCGTCTGCGACACCACTGCCCGCGCGGACTCGACGGCGGCGACGAGGGCGTCGTCGGCCACCAGGGTCTCCGCCACCGGGAAGTCCGCCAGGTGCACCGAACGCCCGCCGGTCAGACCGCGCCAGACCTCCTCCGTGAGCAGCGGCGCCAGCGGCGCCATCACGCGGCACAGCACCTCGAGCGCCGTCGACAGGGTGTCGAAGGCGTCGGCGTCCTCGGCCCAGAACCGGTCGCGCTGCGTGCGCACGTACCAGTTGGTCAGGGCGTCGAGGTACTGGCGCACCGAGTCGCAGGCGCCGGCGATGTCGTACCCGTCGAGCTGTTCGGTCACGTCGGCGACCAGGGCGCGCGTGCGTGCCAGCAGGTAGCGGTCCATGACGGGCAGCCCGGCCACGCGCTCGGGCGTCAGCGGCTGCGCCGCGTAGCCCGCGCCGTCCCCTGCGGCGTTGGCGTACAGCGTGAAGAAGTAGTACGTGCTCCACAGCGGCAGCAGCACCTGGCGGACGGCGTCGCGGATGCCCTCCTCGGTGACCACGAGGTTGCCGCCGCGCAGGATCGGCGACGACATGAGGAACCAGCGCATCGCGTCGGACCCGTCACGGTCGAAGACCTCGTTGACGTCCGGGTAGTTCTTCAGCGACTTCGACATCTTGCGGCCGTCGGAGCCGAGCACGATGCCGTGCGAGAGCGCCGTCTGGAAGGCCGGCCGGTCGAACAGTGCGGTGGCCAGCACGTGCAGCGTGTAGAACCAGCCGCGCGTCTGCCCGATGTACTCGACGATGAAGTCGCCCGGGTAGTGGTGCTCGAACCAGTCCGCGTTCTCGAACGGGTAGTGCACCTGCGCGTACGGCATCGAGCCGGAGTCGAACCAGACGTCCAGCACGTCCTCGACGCGGCGCATCGTGGACTGTCCGGTCGGGTCGTCCGGGTTGGGCCGCGTCAGGTCGTCGACGAACGGGCGGTGCAGGTCCGGGTTGCCGTCCTTGTCCTGCGGCAGCCGGCCGAAGTCACGCTCGATCTCCGCGAACGACCCGTACACGTCGATGCGGGGGTAGGCCGGGTTGTCCGACTTCCAGACCGGCACGGGCGAGCCCCAGAACCGGTTGCGCGTGATCGACCAGTCCCGCGCGTTCTCCAGCCACTTGCCGAACTGGCCCTGCTTGATGTGGTCGGGCACCCAGGTGATCTGCTCGTTCAGCTCGACCATGCGGTCCTTGAACTTCGACACCTCGACGAACCACGAGGACACACCCATGTAGATCAGCGGCTGGCGGCAGCGCCAGCAGTGCGGGTAGGAGTGCGCGTACTGCTCGCGGCGCAGCAGCACGGTGCCCGACGTCGTCCGCCCGGCCTCGTCGTCGGCCGCACCCCGCGTGCGGGCCTTGAGGTGGTCGATGATCGCCGCGTTCGCGTCGAAGACCTGCAGCCCGCTGTACTCCTCGACGGGGAAGGTGAAGCGCCCGTCGGCCCCCACGGGGATGACCGGCTCCACGCCCTCGCGGTCGCTGACCTGCTTGTCCTCCTCACCGAACGCGCCGGCGTTGTGGACGAGGCCCGTACCGTCGGTGGTCGTGACGAAGTCGGCCTCGACCACGCGGTGCGCGCCCGTGTGGCCCTCGTAGTAGGCGAACGGCGGTGCGTAGGCGGCGCCCAGGAGGTCGCTGCCCTTGAGGCGTCCGACGACGTTCGGGGCCACTCGCTCACCGTCAGGGCCCTCGGCGCCGAGTTCCCGCGCGTAGGAGTCCACACGGGCCTCCGCGAGCACGTACCGCTGCGGGGTGCCGGTGAAGGACGACTCGACGATCGCGTAGTCGACGTCCGGGCCGACCATGACGAGCAGGTTGGAGGGCAGGGTCCACGGCGTGGTGGTCCAGATGAGCAGGTGGTCGCCGGTACGGAGCACATCCGCGCCCTCCGGGACCTGCGTCACCGCGAATCCGACGGTCACCGCCGGGTCCTGCCGCTGCTGGTAGACGTCGTCGTCCATGCGCAGCTCGTGGTTGCTCAGCGGGGTCTGGTCGTTCCAGCAGTAGGGCAGCACGCGGAAGCCCTCGTAGATGAGGCCCTTGTCGAACAGCGACTTGAAGGCCCAGAGCACCGACTCCATGAACGTCGGGTTCAGCGTCTTGTAGTCGTTGTCGAAGTCCACCCAGCGGGCCTGACGCGTCACGTAGGTGCGCCACTCGTCGGTGTACTTGAGCACGCTGGAGCGGCAGGCCTCGTTGAACTTGTCGATGCCGAGCGCGACGATCTCGTCCTTGGTCTTGATCCCGAGCTGGCTCATCGCCTCCAGCTCAGCGGGCAGACCGTGCGTGTCCCAGCCGAAGCGGCGCTCGACGCGCTGCCCCTTCATGGTCCGGTAGCGCGGTACGACGTCCTTGGCGTACCCGGTCAGCAGGTGGCCGTAGTGCGGCAGGCCGTTCGCGAACGGCGGGCCGTCGTAGAAGACGAACTCGTTGCTGCCGTTCTCGCCGGCCGGTCGGGCCTCGACGGACGCGCGGAAGGTGTCGTCCTTCTCCCAGTACTCGAGGACGTCGCGCTCGAGGTCGGGCAGGCTGGGCGATGCGGGCACGGGGGTGGTGGCGTCGCTCGGACGGTGCAGCGGATAGGCCATGATTCTTCTGGCTCCTGGCGGTTCAGCGGTTCGGCAGCAGGTGGACTTCGTGGTGCTTCTGCTGCGAGGACGCCGCACCTGGGTGCGCCGCGGTACCACCCCGCTTGCCGCTCGCTCCCGCGTGCGGCCGCTCGTTGACGGCTGTGACGGGCCTACCCGTCCGGTTCTACTGGGGTTCCCGCTGCCTGACCCGTTGACGAGCGCAGAGCGGTGGGGTGACCTGTTCTTCCGGAGGCTCACCGGTGATGTCCGGGTCGATGCCTGTAGGGCAAGCCTACCGGGCGGCGGCAACCGGAAAAGCCGGGCGTGCAACCTGATCGTGCCCCGCGTGCGTCCAGGTGACATGAACGCAATCAGCCAAGCGATCGGTCCGCCGGTCGGCACAGCGGCCGGCGCCCCCTTGCGGGCGGTGCCGAAGCCTGGACCCGCCACGGACGTTCCGGCCGGTGCGCCGGAGTTCTCGGTGGTCCGCACCGGGGTGTCGGCGGAGGAGCAGTTCCGGCTCTTCGCCGTCGAGAGCACGGCCGCGCTGCACCGCATCGCCTACCTCCTGTGCGGCGACGACCACCGCGCCCACGACCTCACCCAGATCGCGCTCGAGCGGACCTACCGGCACTGGTCCCGGCTCAAGGACGGCAACCCGTTCGCCTACGCCCGGCGCGTGCTGGCCACCGCACGGATCGACGGCTGGCGGCGCACCCGCCGCGAGGTCCTGCAGTCGCCCGAGGACGTCGTCGTCGCGCAGGAGACGAGCCGCTCCCCCGAGCTCGACAGCGGGAACCAGGTCGCCGAGCGGGAGCGCCTCGTGCGTGCGCTGCGCAGGCTCGGCCCCGGCCAGCGCCGGGTGGTCGTGCTGCGCCATCTGCTCGACCGGTCCGAGGCCGACGTCGCCGAGGAGCTCGGCGTCAGCATCGGAAACGTG
Source organism: Promicromonospora sp. CA-289599 (assembly GCF_050936155.1). Taxonomy (NCBI): domain Bacteria; kingdom Bacillati; phylum Actinomycetota; class Actinomycetes; order Micrococcales; family Promicromonosporaceae; genus Promicromonospora; species Promicromonospora sp. CA-289599. The sequence continues at coordinate 4,606,012 of NZ_JBNJNI010000001.1, read as the reverse complement.
AAGTCCCAAGGCGCACGCGGCCTCGCCCGCCTGCGTGAGCTGCTCTCGGAAGGACAGGACGCATGAACGACCGCTCCACCACCAAGCCGGTCGACGAGAGCTGGGTGGCACACCTGCGTGACCTCAGCACCGGCGTCGCACCGCCCACGGCGGCCAATCCGCACGCCATGTCGCGCGTGGCGATCCACCGCACCCGGACCCGCCGCGCGGTCTTCGCGACCGGTGGCGGCGTGCTGACGGTCGCGGCCGTCGCGGGCGCGGCCTTCGCCCTCGCCGGCCCGACGGCGCCGGGCGTGCTCCTGCCGGGCGGGTCGCCGGTGTCACCGGCGTCGGCGTCGGCGTCGGCGGAGACGTCGATGTCGGCAGCAGAACGGCAGGCGAGGGCGCTGGAGGCAGCGCAGGAGCTTCTGAAGAAGGACCTGCCCGAGGGCTGGCACGTGCACGAGCTGGAAGGCCTCACGTACGCCGTGCCGCCCGAGATCGTGACCAGCGGCCCCGTGCGGGACGAGCCGGGGGTCACCTCGGACATGTACCACAGCGTCGAGGACCCGGACGCCCCTCCGTTCTACCGGATCGCCTACTACGACGAAGGCTCCGAGACCCCTGCCTGGCCAGGCACGGCCGACAAGGCCGGCGGCGAGGAGTTCGATCTCCCGGGCGCCGAGCGCGCGGCCATGCGGGACGTCGCGGCCGAGGCGGCAGGCCTGCCCACCAACACCGGGGTGCCCGACGACCAGCAGGGGCCGGTCATGTTCGTCGTCGAGCGCGCCGACGGCCCGGGTGCCTACGTGATCACGCTGAACCTGCCCCACGAGGACAGCGCGGAACTGGCGGAGCAGTTCCGCGAGTCGCTGATCCTGAGCTGACCCGGCCGCCGTGGATGACCATGCACTTGCTGCCAGGAACGCTTCCGGCCTGGCAGCAAGTGCATGGTCATATCCGTCCCTGTTGATAACAAGGACCACCAAGAGGATTCTTCGTATCTAATTAGTCATGTGCCGAAGAAGATCCCTGTCCCACCGAGGTTGCTGGGTCTGGCGCGCGAGCAGGCCGGCCTCGTGTCGTCCCTGCAGTGCGACACCGTCGGCGTCGGGCCGTCGAGGCGCCGTAACCTCGTCACCGGCGGTTCGTGGCAGCGCGTCACACGCGGCGTCTTCGACACCGGCGACGTTCTGAGCACCCTGCACCCCTACGACGTGGACCGGCTCCGGTCAGCCTGGACCGCGCTGCTGGCCAACCGCCGGTCCATCGCGGTCGGCGCGTGCGCTCTGGCGCTGCACGGGGTCAAGGGGCTTCCTCGTCGGATCCTTCCCGAAGCGACATTTGCTCGTGGTGTCGCGCGCAAGTCCCGGGACGGGATCGTGTTCCGGCAGTACGCAGCAGGGCTGGAGACCGTCGAGATCTCCGGTCGCGAGGTGGTGACGGTGGGGCGAGCGCTGGTCCAGGCGCTGCCGACGCTGACCCGCGACCAGGCGGTCGCATGCCTGGACAGTGCGCTGAACCAGGGCTTGATCCGGACGGAGGACCTCGCCAGGATCCGCAGTCAGCTCGTGAACCGCAAGGGATCGCTCGCGGTCATCGCTTCGCTGCCACTGGCCGACGGCCGGGCGGAATCACCGCCCGAGAGCCACGCACGGCTGCGGTGCCACGACGCCGGCATCCCGCCCGACGACCTGCAGCGTGACTTCTTCGATGCCCGGGGACGCTTCCTGGGCCGAGCCGACCTCGTCTGGTACCTCGGCGACGGGCGTTGGCTGATCGTCGAGATCGACTCACACGAGTTCCACGCGGCGGATCGCCAGGTACGCCGGGACGCGACGCGGCAGAACGGGCTGGTCGGCGAGGGGCAGAACATCGTCCTTCGATTCTTCCCTGGCCACGTGACCGGCGGCCACTTCGCCGGTGAGGTCGCCCAGATCCTGCGCCAGGAGGGCTGGCGCCCTGGCCGGGAGCTGCCGCCGCGGCCGTCCCGCCGTCGGGCAGCCCGCGCGAGATGACCATGCACTTGCTGCCAGGCCGAGCCCGGATCTGGCAGCAAGTGCATGGTCATCTTGGCGTCAGGCGACGGGTCGGACGGCGGCCACGCCGGCCGACTCGGCGGACGGGCCGTCGGACGGGCCGTCGGACGGCGTCGGGTCGCCCGGGGCCTCCTGGTAGCGGCGGCTCAGCAGCCGGTAGTACCTGCTCGACAGGGCGTAGCCCGTCAGCACCAGGCCGAGCACCGCGATCAGGATGAACACCAGCGCGATCCCGCGGGCGTCGCCCGTGCCGAACCAGTCGCCGATCCAGCGGGCGCCCGTGCCGCCCTCGCGCATGAACGGGATGAAGAAGAACTGGGTGAGCGGGCTGATCAGGAACGCCGTCAGCGGCGAGGCGGCCTGCTCCAGCGACTGCGCGAAGCCGAACACCCGGCCCTGCCGCTCGTACGGGACCACCTTCTGCAGCACCGTCTGCTCGGAGGCCTCGACGTACGGCATCGCGATCATGTACGCCGCCAGCCCCGCGACGAGCCAGACCACCGACGCCTGCATCGGGAAGACCACGGTGACGGCCCACAGCCCCAGGTTGACGAGCAGGATGGTGCGCACCGGGTTGGACCCGAGGCCGGTGCGGGCGATGAGCAGGCCCGACACGATCATCAGCGCGCTGAGCCCGCCCCAGACGAAGCCCCACGCCTGCACGGACATCATCGACAGCCCGTACGCGTCCATGAGCGCCATGAACCCGCCGCCCAGCACGTTGTTCAGCGCGGTGAAGGCGATGAGCGCCCACATGCCGGGGATGCGTCCGACGACCTTCATGGTGCCCCTGAGGTCGACCTTCCGCGGCTCCCCCTCCGCCGCCGCGTGCGACAGCACCTCCGGGACCTTGATGAAGTGCATGTGCACCAGCGCGACGGCGAGGACGGCGATCGCCAGGATCAGGCAGGTCCGCATGCCGTCGAACGCGACGAGGAGGCCGCTGATCACCGACGTCACCAGGAACGAGACGCCCGTGACGGTGCCCACCAGGCCGTTGGCACGGTCGCGGAGGGACTCGTCGAAGAGGGCGGTGACGACCGTCGGGAGCGCGATCGAGCGGAGGTTGCCGGCGATCACGCCGCACATGAGCAGCACGATGAGCAGCCACAGCCGCACGCTGCCCGGGTTCGTCCACTCCTCGGCCGGGGTGACGAGGTAGATGACCAGGCACGTCACGTAGAAGGTGATGGAGACCAGGGCGGACGCCTGCATCACCGTCTTCTTGCGGTGGTGGTCCACGAGGCTGCCGAACCACACCCCCGTGCTGACCATCGCCACGAGGAACAGGCCGGCGATCACGCCGGTGGCGAAGACCGAGCGGGTCTGCAGGAACACGAAGAAGGTGATGGCGAACCACACCGTGAAGTTGATGACCCCCGCGAGCAGCACGTTCATCAGCAGCTGGACGAACGTCCGGACGGTCGGGTCGGACAGATGGAGACGCGGGGCGTCGGCGTCGGTGACGGGCGGGTCGGTGCTCATGGGAGTACTCCAGTACCTCAACAATGGTTGAGGTCAAGACCGTGGCCCGTACCTCAGCGTTCACCATGTCGACGACGCACACGACCGAAACTCATCGGCAACGAAAGCCGGAGAGTCAGCCCACCGAGACTCCCACCGTGTGCCAGCCGGTGGCTCCGTCCGGGGCTGGCGGAGCCTCGGCGTCGGTCTGGACCAGCCCGTCGGTGTCGGTGGCCCGCACCGCGAGCGTGTGGTCCCCCGCGTCCAGGTCGAGGGACACCCGCCACTGGCGCCACGTGTCCGCGCCGACGGTCTCGGCGAGCTCGGCGGTGACCCAGTCGCCGTCGTCGGCCCGGACTTCGACCTTGCCGATGCCCGTGTGCTGGGCCCAGGCGATGCCGGCGACCGTCACGGCGCCGGCCGCCACCGAGCCGCGGGGCACGTCGATGCGCGACTGCACCTTGATGGGCCCCAGCGCGGACCAGCCGCGCGGGGTCCAGTAGCCCTGGTCGGCGGCGAACGTGGTGACCTTGAGCGACGTCACCCACTTGGTGGCCGACACGTACCCGTACAGGCCCGGGACCACGAGCCGCGCGGGGAAACCGTGGTCGACGGGCAACGGCTCGCCGTTCATGCCGACGGCGAGCAGGCTGGCGCGGTCCGGGTCCTGCAGCACCTCGAGCGGCGTCCCGGCGGTGAACCCGTCGTCGCTGCGGGAGAGCACCATGTCGGCGCCCGCCTGCGGCTTCGCACGCTCCAGCAGGGCACGGATCGGGTAGCCGAGCCACAGGGCGTTGCCGATGAGGTCGCCGCCCACGGGGTTGCTCACGCAGGCGAGCGTCGCGTGGTGCTCCTCCAGCGGCAGGGCGAGGAGCTCGTCCCACGTGATGGTGAACGGTTCCTCGACCATGCCCTCCACCCTGAGTGACCACTCGGCCGGGTCGAGCTGCGGCACCCGCAGCGCGGTGTCGATGCGGTAGAAGTCGGTGTTCGGCGTGACGTACGAGGCCAGGCCGTCGAGCTCGAGGTCGGCGCCCGCGGGGACCGGAGGCGCCGTCTCGGCAGCGGACGGCAGACGGATCTTGTCGCGGACGGCGGTCACCACCGCCGAGCCCGCCGACACGACGCGCGCACCCGCGAGCGCCAGCACCGCCACACCCGCGGTGATCCCCGTGACCACCAGGAAGCCACGCCGGTCCACCACGGTGCCGGTCTCGGCCCGCAGATCAGCCGCCGGCCGCAGGCGCGCGATCGCCGACCGGAGCAGGAGCACCGCGGCGCCGATCCCGACGATGCTGGGCAGCGCCCACAGCGGCGTCGCGTCCGGGCGGAGCACCGCGACCGTCGCCCCGACCACTCCGACCGCAGCGATCAGCAGCGCACCCGATGGCGGACGGCGCAGCTCCAGCCGGCCCGCGAGCGCGGCACCGAGGGCCAGCACCACGCCCATCGTCCCGAGCAGCACCGCCTTGTCGTTGGTGCCGAACGCCTGCACGGCGAAGTCCTTGAGCCAGCCGGGCACGGCGTCGATCACGGCGGCGCCGCCCGCGAACAGGGTGCTCGCGCCGGGGGCGACGACGGCGGCGACGAACTCCGCGACGGCCAGTCCCGCGGCACCGGCGAGGACACCGGCGAGGACGGCCCACAGCGCGTCGTGCGGGGAGCGGTCGGCCCGTGGGGTCGCGGGGCTCTCGGTTGCCTGGGTCATACACTCAGCGTGGCACGCGGACCGGGCTCCGTCGGCGCCGGCGCCCAGATCGTCACGACTCCGTAAGGCCCCGGGTGGTCCGGCCGTTCCGTTGGTCGAGCTTGGTCAGATCCCGGTGCCGCGCACGATCTTCGAGTTGTGGGCCTGGGCGCGCGGCCGGATCGTCACCAGGTCGATGTTGACATGGTCCGGGCGGGACACGGCCCAGGCGATGGTGTCCGCGATGTCGTCGGCCACCAGGGGCGTGTAGCCGTCGTAGACGGCGGCGGCCTTCTCGGCGTCGCCGTCGAACCGGACCAGCGAGAACTCCTCGGTGGCCACGGCGCCCGGGGCGATCTCGATGACGCGTACCGGCTCGCCGGCGATCTCCCAGCGCAGCGTCTGGGACAGCATGTGCTCCGCGTGCTTGGCGCCGGTGTAGCCGGCGCCGCCCTCGTAGGCACCCTGGGCGGCGGTCGAGGTCACGTTCACGACGTCGGCGACGCCCTTGGTCGTGCCCGCCTCGCGCAGCAGGGGCAGCACGGCCTTGGTGACGCGCAGCGTGCCGAGCACGTTGATCTCGTACATGCGCCGCCAGTCGTCGATGTCGGCGTGCTCCACGCGGTCCAGGCCGAACGCGCCGCCCGCGTTGTTCACGACGGCGTCGAGCCCGCCGGTCGCGGTGAGGTGGTCCGCGAGGGCGGTCACGGCGTCGTCGTCGGTCAGGTCGACGGCGTAGGCCTCGCAGCCCGTCTCGGCGGCGAGCGCCTCCAGCCGGTCGGCCCTGCGGGCGGCGGCCACGACGTCCCAGCCGTCGGCGCGCAGCCGACGCACGGTGGCGGCACCGATGCCCGACGACGCCCCGGTCACCAGGGCGCGGCGGTTCGGCGTGGTCTCGGGACGGGTCTCGGGGGCGGTGCTGTCGCTCATGGCCGCACTGTAACCGCCGGGACGGCCCGGGCTACCCCGCGTCCGCGAGCACGCTGCCGAGCACGGCGAGGCCCTCGCGCGCCTCGTCCGGGGTGATGACGCAGGGCGGGACCACGTGTACCCGGTTGTCGGCGATGAAGGGCAGCACACCGCCGTCGATCAGGTTCTTCTTGATCGCCGCCATGGCGGGCGCGCCGAGCGGTTCCTTGGTCACGGGGTCGGTGACCAGCTCGACCGCCCAGAAGACGCCGAGGCCGCGCACGTCCCCGACCAGGGGGTTCGCCTCCGCGATCGCGGCGAGCCCCGGGCCGAGCACCTCGGCCCCGATGCGGGCGGCGTTCTCGACGATCCCTTCGTCGGCCATGGTGTCGAGCGTGGCGACGATCGCCGCCATGGCAAGCGGGTGTCCCGAGTAGGTGAGCCCGCCGGGGAACACCCGCTCCTGGAAGGTCGCCGCGACCTCTGGGGAGACGATCACCCCGCCCGCCGGGACGTATCCGGAGTTCACGCCCTTGGCGAAGACGATCAGGTCGGGGCGAACGTCGTGCTGGTCCAGGGCGAGCCACGAGCCGGTGCGGCCGAACCCGGCCATCACCTCGTCCAGGATCAGCACGATCCCGTACCGGTCGGCGATCCGCCGCACGCCCGCCAGGTAGCCGGGCGGAGGCACGAGGACGCCGGCCGTGCCGGGGACGGTCTCCAGCAGGAGCGCCGCGACGGTGTCCGGGATCTCCGCCTGGATCACCCGCTCCAGGTGGTGCAGCGCCCGCTCGCCCTCCTCCTCGGTGGACGACGCCCAGAACTCCGACCGGTACAGGTACGGCCCGAAGGCGTGCACGTGCCCGGTCGCGTACTCGTTCGGCACCCGGCGCCGGTCCCCCGTCGCGACGATCGCGGCGCCAGTGTTGCCGTGGTAGGACCGGTAGAGCGACACGACCTTGTCCCGACCCGTGTGCACGCGGGCCATGCGGATCGCGTTCTCGATGGCGTCCGCCCCGCCGTTGGTGAAGAACACCTTGCCGCCCGGGCCGAACGGCGCGCGGGCCAGCACCCGCTCGGCCGCCTCGCCCCGCACCCGCACCGCGATCGCCGGCGACGCCGTGACCAACTCGCCCGCCTGGCGCGCTATCGCCTCGACCACGCGCGGGTGCTGGTGCCCGATGTTGGTGTTCACCAGCATCGACGACATGTCGAGCCACTGCTCCCCCGCGTGGTTCCACACCCGGGACCCGGAGCCGCCCGCGATCACGAAGGACGGCGCCGCGGAGCTGGGCGACCAGGACTGCATCAGGAGGTCGCGGGCCGCGGCGATCGCGCGGACGTCGTCGTCGGCCATCAGCTGCCTCCCTCGGTGAGCTGCACGTCGAGTGCCTCGAACTCCTCACCCTGGACGTCCACGCCCTCCTCCGCAAGCTCCGCGAGAGCCTGCTCCACGTACTCGTTGGTGTAGGCGGTCTCGGGTGGCTCGGCGGAGATCACCGTCGCCCCGGTCTCGTTCTCGGTGCCCATGGCGATCTCGACGGTCTGGTCCCACTGGTCGGCGTTGATCGTGCCGATGCCGCTGGTGGAGGGCCAGATCAGCTTGTTGACCTCGTTGGTCTGCCAGAGCTGGTGCGAGGCGCCGAGGGTCGAGCCCGCCGCGGTGACGATGCCGGCGGCCTCCTCGGGGTTGTCGCGGACGTATGCCCAGCCCTTGAGGGAGGCCTTCACGAAGGCGACGGTGGTGTCGGCGTACGCGTCGTCGTCGGCGAGGCGGGCGGCGTCGGCCCAGATCGCGTCCTGGAGCATGGCCGTGCCGTGGTCGTTCCAGTCGATGACCTCGAGGTCCTCGGGCTGGTACAGCTCGCCCGTCTCGGGGTTCACGGTCTCCAGGATCTGGGCGTACTCGTTGTACGTCATGGCCTGGGCGGCGTCGATGTCGCCGGCGAGGAACCCGTTCATGTCGAACGCCTGCTGGACGAGCTCGATGTCGTCGGGGGTCTGGATCCCGGCGTCCTGCATGCCGGCGAACAGCTCCCACTCGTTGCCGTAGCCCCAGGAGCCGACCTTCTTGCCCGCGAGGTCGGCGGGCTCGGTGATCCCGGCGTCCTTGAACGCGACCTGCAGCGTGCCCGAGCGCTCGAACACCTGCGCCACGTTGGTGACCTTCGTGCCCTGCTCGATCGACCCGAGCACCTTCGGCACCCACGAGATCGCGTAGTCGGCGCTGCCCGCGGCGAGCACGTCGATCGGCACGGTGTCGGTGCCGGCCTCCTGGATGATGACGTCCAGGCCCTCGTCCGCGTAGTAACCCTGGTCGACGGCGGCGTAGTACCCGGCGAACTGCGCCTGCGCCACCCACTGGAGCTGCAGGACGACGGGCGTGGCGGCGCCGGGCTCGGGCTCGCCGGCTGCTGGTCCGCAGCCGGCCAGCGCGACGGCAGCGGCCAGGCCCAGGGAGGCGCGCAGCCCGGATGACGCGCGGAGCGCGTTCCTAACGTGCATGGTTGTTCCTCTCGATCACAGCGGTGACGGCATAGAAGACGAGCCCCGTGGCGACGGCGCCCAGCACGTACGCCCAGGCCAGCGCGTAGCGGCTGGAGGAGACGGCCGAGGTGATGGCCTTGCCGAGGCCGTCGACGGGCCCGCCGAAGTACTCGGCGACCAGGGCGGAGATGACGGCGAGCGACGACGCGACCCGCAGCCCCGTGTAGAAGAAGGGCAGCGCGCCGGGCAGGGTGACGTGCCGCGTGGCCTCCCAGGGCGTCGCGGCGTACGCGCGCATCAGGTCCCGGTGCACGGGCTCGACGGTGCGCAGCCCGCGCAGCGTGTTGAGGTACACGGGGACGAACACGGCGATCGCCGCGACGACGACCCGCGTGGTCTGCGCGTCGGTGCCGAACATCGTGTAGAACACGGGCGCCAGGCACACGATCGGTACGACGGCGGTGGCCGTGACCAGCGGGTTCGCCGCATCGGCGACGGGCCGCCACGCCGCCGCGACCCCCGCGCCCACCAGGGCGAGCAGCGTCCCCAGCACGAGGCCGACCAGGGCGTTGGCCGCCGTGGCCAGGGCCGCGTCCATGACGACGCCGAGGTTGGCGCCGAGCTCGGCGGCGATGTCCGACGGCGCCGGGACCACGAACGCCTCGACGCCCAGCCCGGTCACCACCGCCTGCCAGAGCCCGACCGCGACCATCCCGACGACAACGGGCGCCCCAACCCCGAGCCAGCCGCCGCGGACCCGGACCCGGACCCCGGTCATGAGGGCACCCGGTCAGGTGCGGGATCGCCGGAGTGCAGCGCCTCGCGCACTGCCGAGACCCGCTCGAAGTACGCCGGGTCCTCACGCAGCTCGATGCCGCGCGCCGCCCGTTCGGCGGGACCACCGAGCGGGACGTCGAGGGTCGCCACGACGCGGCCGGGCCGGGGCGACATCACCACCACGCGGTCCGACAGGTACACCGCCTCCGCTATCGAGTGCGTCACGAAGACGACCGCCGCGCCGGTCGTGGCCCGGACCCGCAGCAGCTCGTCCTGCAGCCGCTCGCGCGTCATCTCGTCGAGCGCGCCGAACGGCTCGTCCATCAGCAGCAGCCGCGGGCTGCGGGCCAGCGCCCGCGCGATCGCGACCCGCTGCTGCATCCCGCCCGAGAGCTGGTGCGGCCGGTGGTCGGCGAAGTCCGCGAGCCCGACGAGCGCGAGCAGCTCCGTGGCCCGGGCCGCCCGCGTGGTCCGATCCGCGCGGGAACCGCGCGAACCGCGGAGCTGCATCGGCAGCTCCACGTTGGCCCGCACCGAGCGCCACGGCAGCAGGCCCGCCTGCTGGAACGCGATCCCGTAGTCCTGGTCCTTGCGCGCCCGCTCCGCGGGCTTGTCGAACACGGACACGCTGCCCGACGTCGGAGCGTCCAGGTCGGCGATCAGCCGCAGCAGCGTCGACTTGCCGCAGCCCGACGGGCCGATCAGCGACACCAGCTCGCCCTCGCCGACCGTGAGGTCGACGTCGGCCAGGGCCACCGTGCCGCCGTCGAACACCCGGCGTGCGCCGGACACCACCACCGCCGTCATGCCGTCTCCTCCACGCGGTACCGGCGCAGGCCGACGGCGACCAGCGCCACCAGGCCCGTCGCCGCGAGTCCTACGAGCACGGCGCCCGCGATGGGCGACCACTGCTTGGCCGGGTCCGCGCTCGCTGAGGCGCCGAACTCGACGATCATCCGGCCGAGACCACCGCGCAGACCCGTGGACACCTCCGCCACGACGGTCCCGACCACCGCGTTCGCGGCGGCCAGGCGCAGTGCGGGCAGCAGGTACGGGACGGACGACGGCGCCCGCAGCCGCCAGAACGTCGTCCACCAGCCGACGCCGTAGGCGCGGAACAGATCGAGCCGGACGCCGTCGGCGGACGCGTCCGGTGACGTGAACCCGCGCAGCGCCCCGACCGACACCGGGAAGAACGCCAGGTACGAGGCGATCACGGCCACGGACATCCAGTCGTGCCAGTCGAGGGCGCCGACCTCCAGCTGGGCGCCCCACCGCTTGACCAGCGGCGCGATGGCGATCAGCGGCACCGTCTGGCTCAGCACCACCCAGGGCAGCAGCCCCGCGCGGGCGGGCACGAAGCGCGCCATGAGCACCGCCACGAGCAGGCCGAGCACCACCCCGGCCACCCAGCCCACGGCCGAGACGCCGAGCGTGAACCCCGCGCCCTGCAGCGTCGCGAGCCACAGCGGCGGAGAGTCCGGGGCGGAGGTCAGCGGCTCGGCCGCGCGGGCGACCATGTCCCACAGGTGCGGCATCGCGACGTCGGTGGTGCGGGGCAGCACGCGGACCTCGCCGAGCACCCAGCCGTCGTCGGGCACGAGGGCCTTGTACGCCTCCCAGGAGGCGGCCAGGGCGAGGACACCGGCGGTGCCGGCGAGGAGTGCGGACCTGCGCCCGCTCATCCGACTCCCCCGGCGCGCCCCTGCAGGGCCGGGATGATCGTCTCGCCGTAGGCCCGCAGGGTCTCCTCCTGGGAATCGTGCTGCAGGTAGATCGCGAACTGGTCGCAGCCGAGGGCCTCGAGCTCCTTGAGCCGGGCGATGTGCTCGTCCGGGGTGCCGACCAGGCAGAACCGGTCCACGACGTCGTCGGGCACGAACTCGGTGTGGCTGTTGCCCGCCCGGCCGTGCTCGGCGTAGTCGTAGCCCTTGCGGCCCTCGATGTAGTCGGTGAGGGCGGCCGGGATCCGCGCCCCGCCGTCCGAGTGCGCAGAGGCCCCGTACCGCGCCACGATCTCCGCGACGTGGTTGCCGACCATGCCGCCGAACCAGCGCACCTGGTCGCGCATGTGCGGCCGGTCCTCGCCCACGTAGGCGGGCGCGGCCACGCAGAACTTGATCGCCTCCGGGTCCCGGCCCGCGGCCTCCGCCGCCTCGCGGACGGCGCCGATCATCCACGCCGCGATGTCCGGGTCGGCGAGCTGCAGGATGTACCCGTCACCCACCTCTCCCGCCAGCGTGAGTGCCCGAGGCCCGTACGCCGCGACCCACACGTCCAGCTCGGAGCCCTGCGACCAGGCGAACCGCACGGGGCTGCCGCCCACGTCGGCCTCGCGCGAGTTCCCGAGGTCCTTGATCACGGTGACCGACTCCCGCAGGGTCGCCAGGCTGGCCGGCCGCCCGTGCAGGGTGCGCACGGCGGAGTCGCCGCGGCCGATGCCGCAGATCGTCCGGTTGCCGTACGTGTCGTTGAGCGTGGCGAACATGGAGGCCAGCACCGTCGAGTCCCGCGTCGCCGGGTTGGTCACCATCGGGCCGACGATCACCCGCTCGGTGGCCGCCAGGATCGCCGGGTAGATCACGAACGGCTCCTGCCACAGCAGGTGCGAGTCGAACGTCCACACGTAGTCGAAGCCCTGGTCCTCGGCCTGACGGGCGAGGTCCACCACGCGGGTGGCGGGCGGGTCGTTCTGCAGCACTATCCCGAAGTCCATGTTGCTCCCCTTACCGGTGGCCAGGCCCTAGACCAGGTACTGGCTCAGGCCGCGCTTGACGAACCGGCCGTGACCGGCCCGGCCGTGGAACCCGCCGTCGTCCACGACCACCTCGCCGCGCGAGAGGACGACGTCGACGTGCCCGTCGATCTCGACGCCCTCCCACGCGGAGTGGTCCATGTTCATGTGGTGCGTGCGGACGCCGAGGGTGGTGAGCCCCGCCGGGTCGTACACGACGATGTCGGCGTCGGCGCCCGGCTGGATGACGCCCTTGGTGCCGTACATGCCGAACATGCGCGCCGGGGTGACCGAGCAGAGCTCGACCCAGCGCTCCAGGCTCAGCCGACCGGTGACCACGCCCTGGTAGAGCAGGTCCATGCGGTGCTCCACGGTGCCGATCCCGTTCGGGATCGCCCGGAAGTCGCCCCGGCCCAGCTCCTTCTGGTCCGTCATGCAGAACGGGCAGTGGTCCGTGGAGACCACCTGCAGGTCGTTGGTGCGCAGGGCCTGCCACATCGCGTCCTGATGGCCCTCGGCCCGCGCGCGCAGCGGCGTCGAGCACACCCACTTGGCGCCCTCGAAGGAGCCCCACTCCTCGCTGGACGCCCCGAGCTGCTCCTCCAGCGACAGGTACAGGTACTGCGGACAGGTCTCGCCGAACACGTTCTTGCCCGCGTCCCGGGCGGCCGCGAGCTGGGCGACCGCCTGCTTGGCGCTGACGTGCACCACGTACAGGGGCGCGCCTGTGAGGTCGCTGAGCATGATCGCCCGGTGCGTCGCCTCCTCCTCGAGCTGCCACGGCCGTGCGAGCCCGTGGTAGTAGGGGTCCGTCTTGCCCGCCGCGACGAGCTGGGCGGCCAGGACGTCGATCGCCGGGCCGTTCTCGGCGTGCATCATCGTGAGCAGCCCCTCGTCCCGGGCCACCTGCATGGCGCGCAGGATCTGGGCGTCATCGGCGTAGAAGACGCCGGGGTAGGCCATGAACATCTTGTAGCTGGTGATGCCCTCGTCGACGAGGGTGCGCATCGCGGCGAGCGATTCGTCGTCCACCCCGCCGATGATCTGGTGGAACGCGTAGTCGATGGCGCAGTTGCCGGCCGCGCGCTTGTGCCACGACTCCAGGCCGTCCTGCACCCGCTCGCCCTGCTTCTGCACGGCGAAGTCGACGATCGTGGTGGTGCCGCCCCACGCCGCCGCCGTCGTGCCGGTCTCGAACGTGTCGCTCGCGGCCGTGCCGCCGAACGGCAGCTCCATGTGCGTGTGCGCGTCGACGCCGCCGGGCACCACGTACTTGCCGGTCGCGTCGATCACGCGCTCGGCGGTCGCGGCCAGGTCCGCCCCCAGGGCGGTACTTCCGGGCAGGACGACGGCGACCACCTTCTCGCCGTCGATCAGCACGTCGGCCACTACCGTGCCCGTCGCGTTCACGACCGTCCCGCCGGTGATCAGTGTGGTCATCGTGTCTCCAGGTGGGTGTGGGCTACGGGCTATGGGGCGGTGATCGCGGTGTACGCGTCCGGGCGGCGGTCGCGGAAGAACTGCCAGCGCTCGCGGACCTCGCGCACCTGGTCCAGGTCGAGGTCGCGCACCACCAGCTCGTCGCTCGTGGACGAGGCGACCTCGCCCACGTAGTTCCCGTCCGGCCCGACGGCGTACGAGGACCCGTAGAAGTTCACCGCATCGGAGCCGTACTCGTTGTCCTCCAGGCCCACCCGGTTGTTCGCCACGACGAAGTACCCGTTGGCGATCGCGGCGGCGGGCTGCTCGATCTCCCAGAGCCGGTTGGACAGCCCGGGCTTGGTCGCGTTGGGGTTGAAGACGATCTGCGCGCCGTTCAGCGCCAGCTCGCGCCAGCCCTCGGGGAAGTGCCGGTCGTAGCAGATGTAGACGCCGATCTTCCCGACGGCGGTGTCGAAGACCGGGAAGCCCAGGTTGCCGGGCCGGAAGTAGAACTTCTCCCAGAACTTGTCGAGGTTCGGGATGTGGTGCTTGCGGTAGCTGCCGAGCACCGTGCCGTCGGCGTCGACCACGACCGCCGTGTTGTACAGGACGCCGGGCTGGGCCTCCTCGTAGATCGGCAGGACCATGACGATGCCGAGCTCGGCCGCGAGCGCCGCGAACCGCTCGACGGTGGGTCCGTCAGCGGGCTCGGCGTACCGGTAGTAGGCCGGGTCCTGCGTGATGCCGAAGTACGGGCCGTAGAACAGCTCCTGGAACGCGATCACCTGCGCGCCCTGGCTCGCCGCCTCACGGGCCCACCCCTCGTGCAGGGCGATCATCGATTCCTTGTCGCCGGTCCAGCGGGCCTGTGTGAACGCAACTCGGACGGTGCTCATGCCAACTCCCTCGCCTCAGCAGGTGACCAGCAAAGCCGGGGCCTGTTTCCGCTGCGAGCCCCTACCCGTTTCCGGGACGTGACGTTTGTTCCGGCGGTGCCTGCCGCTGGCACAGGCGTTCGGTCCGCGCCGGACCGGGGACGACGCCGACAGCGAAACGACCACGAGGGGCGAATTCGGCCGGTGTATCGTGACGGCGGGTCGCGAGCCTTCTTTGGCTCGTTGACGTGGCTCTCAGTGTGAGCCGCTTCCCGCCTGGACGCGAGATGGCGCGTCGCTGCTCACCCCACGCCTGACGAAGGTCGTGGGCTGTTCGTCGACCCCTGGAGCCCTCGCGTGCACCCCCTTCGCGTCCGTCCGTCCCGTGCTGTCGCCCTGCCCGCGATCGCCGCCGTCACGGCGCTCACCCTCGCTGCCTGCTCCACCCCCGCCTCCGGTGAGCCGGATGCCGGGGGCGCGTCGCCGGCGTCGGCCGGCTTTCCCGTCACCCTCGACAACTGCGGCTTCGAGACGGCGGTCGAGGCGCCGCCAGAGCGCGTGGTGACCATCAAGTCGTCGACCACCGAGATGCTGCTGGCGCTCGGCCTGGGCGACCGGATCGTCGGCTCGGCGTTCCTCGACGGCCCGGTGCCGGACTCGCTGGAGTCGGTGCCCGCCGTCGAGGAGCCGTTCGCGGCCGAGGCGCCCGGCTCCGAGGCCACGCTGGCGCTGGAGCCGGACCTCGTCTACGCGGGCTGGGAGTCCAACCTGACGGCGGAGACCGCGGGCGACCGCGCGACCCTCGCCCAGCTCGGCGTGGCCACGTACGTCTCCCCCGCGGCCTGCAAGGAGGAGGGGTACATGCCGGACCCGCTCACCTTCGACACGGTGTTCGACGAGATCGCGGAGGTGGGCTCCCTGTTCGACGCCGAGGACGCCGCGGCGCGGCTCGTCGAGGAGCAGCGGGCGGCGCTCGACGCCATAGCGCCCGACGACCGCGGCCTGACCGCGCTGTGGTGGTCCTCCGGCGACGACACCCCGTACGTGGGCGCCGGCATCGGCGCGCCCCAGATGATCATGGAGGCGGCCGGGCTGACCAACGTCTCGGCCGACGTCCACGACACCTGGACCTCGCTCGGCTGGGAGAACGTCGTCGAGGCCGACCCCGACGTCCTGGTGCTGGTCGACGCCGCGTGGAACCCCGCGGACGCGAAGATCGGGACGCTGGAGTCGAACCCCGCCACCCGCGAGATGACGGCGGTCAAGGAGGAGCGCTACGTCGTGGTGCCGTTCCCGGCGACCGAGGCCGGCGTCCGGAACGTCGACGCCGTCACCTCGGTGGTGGACCAGCTGGCGGACCTCGACCTGTGAAGGTGCTCGCCCTGCCCGCCGCGGCGCTGGTGCTCGTCCTGAGCATCGGCGTCGCGGTGACCATCGGGCCGGCCGACCTCGCCCTGTCGGAGGTCGGCCGCTCGGTCGCGACCCACCTCGGGCTGGGCGGCGCGCTCGGCCTGGAGCCGCTCTCGGCCCTGCGCGACGGCATGGTGTGGCAGCTGCGGATGCCCCGCATCCTCACCGCCGCCGCCGTGGGCGCGGGCCTGGCCCTGTGCGGCGCGGTGATGCAGTCGCTCACGCGCAACCCGCTCGCCGACCCGTACCTGCTGGGGCTGTCGTCGGGCGCGTCGCTGGGCGCGGTGCTCGTGCTGCTCGCGGGCGTCCCGCTGCTGCTGCCGGTCGCGGCGTTCGCCGGCGCGGTCGGCGCGCTGGCTCTCGCGCTCGGCCTGGCGGGCGCGCTCGGCACGATCACGCCCACCCGGACGGTCCTGGCGGGGCTCGCGATCAGTCAGCTCTGCGCGGCGGCCGTGTCGTTCGTGATCTTCTGGTCCGCCAAGGGCGACGCGTTCCGCGAGGTGCTGTCGTGGCTCATGGGCTCCGTCGCGTCGGCGACGTGGACGTCGGTGGCGATCGCCGGCGGCGCCGTCCTCGTGCTGGGCACCCTGCTGGCGCTGACCGGGTCCGTGCTGGACGCGTTCACGTTCGGGGACACGGCGGCCGCCGCGCTCGGGGTGCCCGTGAACCGCGCGCGCTGGATCCTGCTGATCGGCGTCGCCCTGCTGACCGGGGCGCTCGTGTCGCAGAGCGGGTCGATCGGGTTCGTCGGGCTGATCCTGCCGCATGCGGTGCGGCTGTTCACGGGGGCCCGTCACCGCCTGCTGCTGCCGTTGTCCGCGCTGGCCGGGGCGTCGTTCCTGGTCTGGGCCGACACCCTCGCCCGCACGGTCTTCGAGCCCCGCGAGCTGCCGGTAGGCATAGTGACGGCGGCCATAGGCGCCCCGATCTTCGCTCTGTTGCTCTGGAGAGGAAACCGTTGAGTGCTGGATATTTGTCCACCCAGACCCCCTCGACAGGGCAGATAGCCAGCACTCAACGCGGGCTGGTGGCCGGGCGGGTCTCCTGGGACATCAGCGGGCGGGTCGTGCTGGACGACGTCGGGGTGGTCGCCCCCGGCGGTGCCGTCACCGGGCTGCTGGGGCCGAACGGCTCGGGCAAGTCCACGCTGCTGCGGGTTCTCGCCGGGGTGCAGCAGGCGGGGCGCGCCACGTCGCCGTCCGACGGCGGGGCACCCGCGCCGTCGTCCGACCCGGACCCTGCGAAGACGGACCCTGCGACGACAGGCCCGGCGACGTCGTTCGACGGCGCCGACCTGGCCGCGCTCCCCCGCCGCGAACGCGCCCGGCTGCTCGCCCTCGTGGAGCAGGACGCCTCCACCGACCTGCCGCTGTCCGTGCTGGACGCGGTGCTGCTCGGCCGCATCCCGCACCGCTCCCTGCTGGCCGGCGACTCGGACGCCGACCGGGCCGCCGCGCGCACGGCCCTCGCCGCCGCGGGCGCCGCCGCGCGCACGGCCCTCGCCGCCGCGGGCGCCGCCGAGCTCGCCGACCGCGAGGTCGGCACCCTGTCGGGCGGCGAGCGCCAGCGCGTGCACATGGCTCGCGCCCTGTCGCAGCAGCCGCGGCTGATCCTGCTCGACGAGCCGACCAACCACCTCGACATCGCCGCCCAGCTGCACGCCATGCGGGTGCTGCGCGACCTCGCGGCGGACGGCGTGACCGTCGTCGCCGCCCTGCACGACCTCAACCTGGCCGCCTCGACCTGCGACCACCTGGTCCTGCTGGACCAGGGCAGGGTCGTCGCGGCGGGCCCGGTCTCCGAGGTGCTGGTCCCGGCGGTGCTGGAGCCGGTGTACGGGGTGCGGGTCGACGTGCTGACGCATCCGCGTACGGGACGCCCGGTGCTCTCGTTCGACCGGGACTGAGACCGGGGCTGAGACCGCGCCTGAGGACAGGCCGAGCCTCCGCCGCACACGGGTAGCGCCCCCATGCTGACGGATCCGCGTGCGTGAACCATGATGGGAGCCATGCCCGCACCGGATCTCGTCGTCAAGGCAGGAAAGATCGTCAACCCGTGGATGCTCCGCATCGCCGGGCAGATTTCGCCGTGGGTGGTGCTGCACCATGTCGGACGCAAGTCCGGGAAGGAGTACAGCACCCCGCTGGTCGCGTTCGCGGCCCGGCCAGAACAGCAGATCGTCGCGGTGCTGCCGCTGCCGTGGGGCTCGGGCACCGACTGGGCCCGCAACACGATGAGCGCCGGAACCGTGCGGCTGACGCGCACCGGCAAGGACTTCCTGGTCAAGGACGTCCGGCTCGTCCCCGCGTACGAGGCGGTCGGATGGCTCGGCTCGGTGCCGTCCAAGCTCCTGTCCGCGGTCGGTATCGAGGACTGCCTGGTCGGGACCCTGCACCCCGCCTGACGCCGCTGCGGCGGTCGCGTGTCATCGACCGCCCCGGCGCGGGAGTATGTTTCGCGTCGTGAACTTGCGCACAGCCACGCTGTCCGACGCCGCCGCCGTCGCCCGGGTGCACCACACGACCTGGGTCACCACCTACGCATCGATCCTTCCGCCCGAGTTCTGGGCCACCGCCACGCTCGAGCGGCGCACGACGACGTGGGAGAGGTGGCTGACGAACGGTGCGGCCCCCGTCCTCGCCGAGGTGGGCGGCGAGGTGGTCGGCATCGCGATGTCCGGCGACGCCGTCGAGCAGGAGGACGTGCTGCCCATGCGTAACCGGCAGCTGTACCTGCTGTACGTCCTGGAAGCCCACCACGGGACCGGCGTCGGCCAGGCCCTGCTGGACGCCGTCGTGCCGCCCGGGACCGGCGCGCAGCTGTGGGTCGCGGAGGACAACCCGCGTGCCCGGCGTTTCTACGAGCGTAACGGGTTCGTCCTGGAGGGGACGCGGGTCGTCGACACGACCACCGCCGACCTCGCCGAGGTACGGATGGTCAGGTAGTCGGGTTACCGTTCGACTCATGTCTGACTTCCACATCCGCGCCTCGATCCCGGACGACGCCGTCGGTATCGCCGCGGTGCACTGGACCACCCGGCGCGCGGTCTTCGGCGAGCTCCTGTCGGCCGAGCACTGGAAAACCGAGACGCTCGGGACCCGCACGGAGGGCTGGATGCGCATCCTCGCCGCCGGCAACAAGGCACTCGTCGCCGAGGTCGGCGACAAGATCGTCGGCTTCGCGATGAAGAACCCGTCGGGCCCGCACCTCGGCCACCCGCCGGCCCGCCCCATCGAGCTGCACGAGCTGTACGTCGACCCGAACTTCCACGGGACCAATGTCGGTCACGCCCTGCTGGAGAACATCCTCCCGCCCGGCACGTCGGCCCAGCTCTGGACGTACGCGACCAACCCGCGTGCGCGCAAGTTCTTCCAGCGCGCGGGCTTCCTGCCCGACGGCGTCACCGTCACCGACCCGGACACGGACGTGCTCGAGGTGCGGCTGGTCCGCTGAGGGGCAGAGCGTGTGGTCGGCTGCGCTCGCCCAAACCACTCGATCAGTCGGCCCCCACGTGCCAGGATTCCGGCATGACCACCGCGCACAGCGTCGAGCTCCTCGATGACCCAGCGGAAGTCCTGGCCGTGGCAGGTGACCTCCTGGCCGCCGAGCCGGTGCTCTGGAGCGTCGTCGCGTCGGTGACGCACCACGCCGCGCGGACCTTCGTGCCCGGAGGGCCGCGTCCTGAGCACCCGATGTGGTGGGCGGTCGTGCGGGACGCGGACGACGCAGTGGTCGCCGTGTCGATGCGCACCATGCCGCACGCGCCGCACACGGTATGGGTCCCGGCCCTGCCCGACGACGCAGCGCGGCTGCTGGCCCGCACCGCGCTCGACCACACGGCGCGGTCCGGCGAGCCGCCCCTGATCTCGGCGAACGGCCCGATGCCCGCCGTCCGGGTCTTCACCGACGAGGTGCTGCGGTCCACCGGCGGGACGGTGTTCGAGGACCGCCCCGACCGGCTCTGGGAGGCGAAGCGCGTCGCCGGGCCGGACCCGGCGCCGTCGGGCAGAGCGCGCCCGGCCACGCTCGCCGACCTGGACCTGGTCACCAGGTGGTTCGCCGAGTTCCACCCGGAGGCCGACGCCCAGGCCGGGCGCCCGCCGGAGGCCGAACCGCTGCGGATCGAGGGCGCGCAACGCTGGATCGAGGAGGGCACCGTCTGGCTGTGGGATGTCGACGGCGAGGTGGTGCACCTGACGGGCATGCGGCCGCCGGCGTTCGGCGTGGTCCGGATCGGCCCCGTCTACACGCCCGCCGAGCATCGCGGGCACGGGTACGCGCGGGCGCTGGTCGCCGAGGTCGCCCAGCGCGTGCTCGACGCCGGCGACCGGGTCTGCCTCTACACCGACCGGAACAACCCGGTGTCGAACAAGGTGTACGCGGCGATCGGGTTCGAGCCGGTGCTGGACCAGGTCAACCTCGGTGTGGTGCCCGAGGCATCAACGGCTTCGAGGGAGAGCTGATGGGACGCAGGGCGATCATCTTCCACGGGACCGGCGCTCGGCCGGAGTGGATCTGGTACCCGTGGCTCGCGGGTCGACTGCGCGCACGGGGGTACGACGTCGAGACGCCGCACCATCTCGGGATCAACGTGGAGCCGGTCGCGACTTTCCTGCCCTCGGTGCTCGCCGCGCACACGTTCTCCGAGGACACCGTTCTGGTGGGGCACTCGGGCGGGGCCGCCCTGCTGCTGGCGGTCCTCGAACACCTGGACGTCACGGTGGCGCAGGCGGTGCTGGTGGCCGGCTACTCGACGCTGCCGAACGACCAGCCCGAGCCGGTGCTGCAGGACTCGTACGATTGGGCGGCGATCCGGGCGCACGTCCGTGACCTGGTGTTCCTCAACTCGGTGACCGACGAGTTCGGCTGCGACGCCGACCAGGGGCGGGCCATGTTCGACAGGCTCGGCGGGACGCTGGTGGTGCGCGACGACGGGCACTTCACCTCGGACACGTTGGAGATCGTGGACCGGCTGATCGCCTGATCCGGGCGACCCCGAACGGCCCCGGCCGCCAGCCACGCCGGTGACCCCGTTGACCACAGCAGCTGCTGCCAGACGAAGGCCCACCTTGGCAGCAACTGCTGTGGTCAACAATTCAGAGCAACTGCCGTCGCCAGCTGAGGGGCAGGTGGCCTTTGAGGAGTTTCTGTCGATCAGGGCGCTCGGGGGCCGGACAGGATGCAAGATGGAGTTATGGCCACCCAGCTCTGGATCACCGGCGACCCCGACACGGACAAGCTGCTGAGCGAGGACCCGTTCGCACTCCTCGTCGGGATGCTCCTTGATCAGCAGTTCCCGATGGAACACGCGTTCGCCGGCCCGGCCAAGATCCGCGACCGCATGGGCTCCTTCGACGTGCACGCCATCGCGGAGGCGGACCCCGACGAGTTCACCACCATGGCGACCACTCCCCCGGCGATCCACCGGTACGGCCGGTCCATGGCAGGTCGCGTGCAGGAGCTCGCCCGCACGATCGTCGAGGAGTACGACGGCGACGCCGCGAAGATCTGGACCGCACCCGGCGCCGACGGCGGCGTCCCGACCGGTCGTGAGGTACTCAAGCGGCTCAACGCCCTGCCCGGCTACGGGGAGCGCAAGGCCAAGATCTTCCTCGCCCTGCTCGGCAAGCAGCGCGACGTCCATCCGGAGGGCTGGCGCGAGGCTGCGGGCGAGTTCGGCGAAGAGGGCTCCCACCGGTCGATCGCAGACGTGACCAGCGCAGAGGCACTGCTGGAGGTCCGGGCGTTCAAGAAGGCGCAGAAGGCCGCGGCGAAGGCAGCGGGCTGAGAAGAGACCGCCCCTGGACCGCGCGCTACGAGAACCCGGAGCGCCCGCAGCGCGATCGCAGACGTCAGTGCGCTTCGCGGATCATCGCTGTCGCCTGTTGCATGCCATAGCGCGAGTCCAGAAGGTCGAGCAGATCGCCGATAGTACGTCGCGGGCTGGAGTACCTGGCGCTGATCTTGCCCAGTGCCCGCACAGCGGTTTCCGGTGACACCGAGACCGAGTCCGCCGCAAACCGCGCTGCGCGGACCACCGTCAGCTCGTCCGGCAGAAGCTTTGCCGGCAAGTCCTTGACGTTGTCGCTAACTATCACGCCGGCACCGCCTACGACCGCTGCCGCGACAAGATGCTCGTCGTCCGGGTCAGGAAGACCGTAGGAGCCCTCCAGCGGCTCCCAACCCTCGACGCACGAGTCATCAAAGGCCCAACCCATCTGGTCGATCAGGCGACGGGCTGCCCCGGCTGCCTGCTCCGGCTCGGCACCGCGCCGGACCCGCTTGTCCGCCTCGACCCGCACCAGCTCGTCCAGGATCGCTTGGGACCAGATCGGCCGATACAGACCTTCGGCGGCCATACTGAGCAGAAAGTCCCGCTGCAAGCTCGGCCACAAGACCGATGTGTCCAGCAACGCCGTGAACATTCGATCACCCTCGCCGATACGCCGCAGCAGCGCTTCGCGCCTCACGCAATCGTTCGATCATCTCGGCGGGATCGTCCTCGTCGTCCAGGTCCACCGCCGTCGCCTCGAGCATCGCGTACTGGCGCGCCCGACGTCGCTCACGATAGGCAAGCACATCACCCAGCAGCAGTCGACGTCGGTTCCCGTTGCGCTCCGCAGCCAGTTCACCCGACTCGACCATCCGCACTACCGTCGGACGCGATACGCCCAACAGATCTGCCGCCTGCTGGGTCGTCAACTGCGGCTCGGTAGGAGAGACCGTGACGGCCTTACCCGCAGCGAGCGCCTCGACCACCTGCAGCAGGGCGCGGTACACGGTTCCAGGCAGCTCAATCTGCTCACCCTCACCACTGCCGACCAGCAGGAACCGGCGTACGGGCTCGGCCCCATGCTTCTCCGCATGAGCCGCCAGAAAGCTGAGCACCTCCGCCGCTTCCGGCTCGGACCCCTCGGGCACGTAGGTGTGCGTCACCATGTCTGCGCTCATCACGACTCCTTCATCGGGTACCGAACATAGCGTACGCGTTTTCGTAACGTTCGAATAGTGGACACGAAGCCGTAGCGGTGCAGTCAGCATCCGCCGCGACGCGCGCCATCACAGTGCAGTGATGTGACGTGGACGACACAGACCAGGTGTCATGACGAGCCCGCTCCCGGACACCGACCGTTTCGCAGGCCCGCAGCAGCCCGCACCCGTCCCACTGCCGCACCCCCGGGAGACGTCCTGTCCACCCATACCGAGCCACGCGACGTCTCCTCCGGTCCGCTCACACCGGACCAGACCGAGTCGCTGTTCGCCGACCACGCACGCGCGGTGCACAGGTACGCGCGAACCCGGCTCGGCGCGGCCGAGGCGGAGGACGTCGTCGCGGAGGTCTTCGCGATCGCCTGGCGCAAGGGCGAGATTCCCGACGACCCGCGGGCCTGGTTGTTCGCCATCGCCCGGCGGGTGCTGGCCAACCAGGTCCGGGGCGAGCGGCGCCGGACGGCGCTCGCCGAGCGGACGCTGCGGCACCCCAGGGCCCCCGGCCCGGACGACGCCCGCCTCGTGGACGAGCTCGACGTGCTCCACCGCGCGTTGGCACTGCTGCGCCCGGCCGACCGCGAGGTCATCGAGCTGCTGGCCGCCGCGGAGCTGAGCACCGCTGAGATCGCCCAGGTGCTCGGCTGCACGACGGCGTCCGCCGCCACCCGCGTGTACCGGGCACGACGTCGGCTGCGCGCCGCCTATCGCACCGTGACCGGAGGTCAGGAGACCTGATGAGAAAGCCGGAAGACACCCTGACCCGCGCGCGGCGCGCCTTGAGCCAGGTCGACCCCGAGCTGGACCTGACCCGCACGCGTTCGGACGCGCTGGTGCGAACCCGGTCCCGCCCCGCCTCAGAACCGGAGCCGGACGACGCCTCGTCGGCCGGTGTGGAGATCCTCCGCCACGGAGAGCGGCCGACTCTCCCCCGCCGTCGTTCCACGGTATGGGCGCTGGCGGCCTCGGTGGCTCTGCTCGGCGGGGCGGGGATCGGCACTGCCCTGCTGTGGCCCGTACCGGGCGGGGTCCTCCCGGGCGCCCCGGCTTCGCTCGAACCGACCCCCGGCCCGAGCCTGCCGACAAACACCCCGAGCACCGGACCGTCCCTCGGTCCGCGCGAGTGCGCGTCATCACCACCGACATCCCGAGCGACGCCAGGACCGGAGAGGCCCCGGCAACCGTCCGATTCCCTACCACCGGACGGCTGTGACGTGTCGCCGTCGCCGTTCCCCTCAACCACCGCGGACGAGACCGACCCGTGAGCCGGGACGACGGCATCGGCCGACCTGCGGAACTGTTAACGGAATGCCTGCACCCGGCCCGAGCTCGGGTGGTGCGCTGTGCTGTATCCATGTTCGCTAACACCATGAACGCACCGACACAGGCCCCTGGTTCGATCTTCCCGAACGGAGACGAAGCCACACCTACTCCGTTCGCCACCGTAGTGTCGATCGAAGGGCCCCGAACGGCGGAACAGTTACGTCGAGCGGCAGCCCTCGTCGAGCTGGCCGAACTTCAGAACGAGCTAGGGCTGACTGAGTAGACGCCTGACAACCCCTATCTCTTGCCGACCCTCTCGACCTTCACACGGGTGTCAGCGAGGAGAAGATCGAGATCGCCGTCGTCGGTGGTCAGTACGACCACAGGTCCATGAAGGGCTAACGCAGTGGCCGCGACCACAGCGTCAACGGTCATGTCACGAGCCTTGCGACGCGCGGATGCTGCACCCGCACGCAGTCGACCGGCGCTGTAGCCGATCTCCGCGGTGACTTCTTCCACTCGCAAAGCCTTGGCAGCGCGCCGCACCCGAGCATCGCGCGCGGTGCCGTCAGTGACCTCTGCAAGGGTCACCGCAGACGTGTGCAGCGTCGAGTCCGTGCGGCGAGCAACCGTTGCCCAAGCCTGCATCTGCCGCCCGTCGTCGGCCAGAGCGGAGAGCGCCTCGGAGTCCAACAGAATCGAGTGGGGGCCGACGATCACCGCGCGAGCCTGGCCATGATCGCCGCGATCTCGTCCTCGTCGACCGCACCGTGCTCAGCCTCCATGCTCTGCAGCACGTCGTCGAGAGCGTCCCGCTCGAGCTGACGGGCAACCGCCCCTGCCACGTACGCGGAAAAGCCACGCGACCCCGCGCGGGCGCGGACGCCCTCCGAGGTGGTCACAGGCATGGAGACAGAGTGCTTCTCGATACCAGTTGCAGCAGACATGCTCCAATCCTACTTGAAGTAGGAAACTCTCGCCAGAGTGGTGCTGCCGTCACCGCCGCCGGTAGGCCGTGGCCAGCACCGACACCGTGACCTGCTCGGGCAGCTCGCCGTCGTCGGCCAGCTCCGCCTCCGTGACGTGGCGCGCGCTCGGCGTCATCAGCACCAGGTCGACGGCCTCCTGCCGGGTCAGCGGCGTCGTGTACTCGACCTCCACCGTGCGGGCGGGCTCGAAGTACGGGTCCAGGGCCTGGTGCAGGCGCCGTTCCTTGTCCGGGTCCACGGTCACCATCTGCGTGACCTGGCTGCGCAGCTCGGCCAGGTGCCCGCCGAAGGGCCGCACCACGACCAGGACGCCGCCCGGACGTAGCACCCGGTGGAACTCGGCCGGGTTGCGCGGCGCGAATACGTCGAGCACCACGTCGACCTGCTCGGACGCGATCGGGAACGGCCGGAAGACGTCCCACGTCGCCGCCGCGGCCCGCTCGTGCGCCTTGGCCGCCACGCGCAGCGCGTGGCCCGAGGTGTCCAGGCCCAGGCCGACGGCGTCCGGCAGTGCGTCGAGCACGCCCGCGAGGTAGTAGCCGGTACCACAGCCGACGTCGACCACCGTGGCCGGCTGGCGTCGCGAGCGACCGGAAAGATCGGCCTCAGCGGCGAGCTCCGCAACCGCGTCGCGGACCGGCGCGTACCGCCCGGCGGCCAGGAAGTCCCGCCGGGCCCGCGCCATCGGCCCGTCGTCCCCGCTGGTCGCACGAGCGCCGGTCAGCAGGCCGACGTACCCGTGCCGGGCGAGGTCGAAGCTGTGCCGCCGCGGGCAGCGCAGCGCCCCGTCGGCGGGCGTCAGCTCGGCTCCGCAGGACGGGCAGCGCAGCAGCGGCAGGATCGGTTCGAGGGCGGCGGGAAGGGAAACGGGCACGAGTGGGCTCCTGGCGGCGATGTGGGGCGGACGGACCGGATCAGACCCGCCCCTCGGGGACGGGGTTCGCCGCCCGGCCCTCCGTCGACAGGAGCAGCACCACGGCGTCGGGCCGCAGGCCGATGGCCTCGCGCCAGCCGGATCGGCCCAGCACCAGGCGGGCCGCCGCGAGGGTCGACGCGCCGCAGGGTCCGGAGTCGACGCCGAGGCGCGCCAGGTCGTCGACGGCGGCGGCCGCCTGGTCGTCGGAGACGGTGACCGCGCCGTCCAGCCCGTCCCGCAGGACCGGCCACGCGAGCGCCGAGACGGTGCCGCAGTTGAGGCCGGCCATGATCGTCTCGCCGGGCGGCGCCGTGACCGGCCTGCCCGCGCGCAGCGACGCGACCAGCCCGGCGGCCCGGTCGGGCTCGACGGCGAGCAGCGTGCCGCCGTCCGACCCCCTCCCGCGGTAGTGGCTCACCACCGCCTGCGCGAACGAGCCGACGCCTACCGGCACGATCACCAGGTCGGGCCCGGCGACGCCGAGGGCGGCGAGCTGGGCGTCGGTCTCGAGGCACAGCGTGGAGTAGCCGTCGACGATCCACTGCGGGATCTCCGTGTACCCGGGCCAGGAGGTGTCCTGCACCAGCACCGCGTCGGGGTCGGCCGCCGCGTCGGCGGCCGCGCGAGCCACCACGTCGTCGTACGTGCCGTCCACCTCGACCGCCTGCGCCCCCTCCGCCCCGATCGCCTTCTTGGCGGCCTCCGTGATGCCCGGCGGGTAGTAGATGGTCGCGGCGGCACCGACCAGGGCCGCCACGTGCGCGACGGCGCGGCCGTGGTTGCCGTCCGTCGCCGCGTACAGCCGGACGGCGCTGCCTCGGACGGCGGAGCGCACCGCGTCCAGGCTGGCCTCGGGCAGCCCGAACCGTTCGGCGAGGGCGCGCGCCGTCGCGTAGGAGGCACCGAGCACCTTGAACGAGGGCAGCCCGAGCCGGCTCGACTCCTCCTTCACCAGCACCCGTCCGACGCCGAGCTCCTTCGCGAGCGCGGGCACGTCCCGCAACGGCGTCGGCTGGTATCCGGGCAGGGTGCGGTGAAAGTCGATGGCGGGCATGTGCTCGATTGTCCCCGACGCCCCCACCCGGGGCCGACCGGTCAGAGCAGGCCGACCGCCGCGAGCACTGTCGCCACCACGCCCGCGAACGTGCGGACGTGGTTCCACATGGTCCACGGCCGCCAGTAGGCGCGCCAGCCGGCAGCCTTGTCATGGTCCGCGAGGAGCCGGTTGTTGAGGGGCACGTTCAGGGCCATGGTGACGCCGAAGGTGCCTACCAGGTAGACGGCGGCACCGGCGAGGACCCACGCGCCGCCGGCGCGCCCCTCGACGAGGCCCCAGATGCCGGTACCCACAGGGACGAGGAGCGCGCCGAAGAAGACGCTCATGAACGGCGGCAGGAGCGCCGTCTCGTTGATACCGCTCATGCCGGCTCCGGCGGCCTCGTCCTCGGCACGGGCGAGGCCGCTCATGACGAACGACGAGAACCCGTAGAACACACCCGCCGAGAGCCCCAGCAGCACCACCGACGCCACGGCGAAGATCGTCCAGACCATCAAGTGCCTCCCGGGCAGCGCACCAGTGCGGTGAAGGCAGCAACTCTTCCACGAGGGTTCCGCATCTTCCAGGTGTTACGCACGTGCATCCGTGATCCACCCGCCGGGTCTGCCGCCCGTGCTGCACTCTCATAACAGATCGGGCACACCGGACACTTTCGAGCCCCGGAGTGTCGGTGTGCCGTGGAACACTTCGAGTCATGCTCGAACTTGCCACCGGAACCGGACTCGCCCTGTCGGCGGGCCTCAACGCATGGATCCCCCTCATCTTCCTCGGCGTGCTCTCGCGCTTCACGGACCTCGTGTCGCTGCCGAGCAGCTGGGCGTGGCTGGAGAACCCCTGGGTCCTCGTGATCCTGACCGTCCTCCTGGTGCTGGAGTTCGTCGCGGACAAGATCCCCGTGCTGGACTCCGTCAACGACGTGGTGCAGACGGTCATCCGGCCCACCGCCGGCGGCATCGCCTTCGGCGCCGGCTCCATGTCGGAGACCGCGACGGTCACGGACCCGAGCACGTTCGTGCAGTCGGGCCAGTGGATCCCGATCGTCTCGGGCATCGTCCTCGCGCTCGGCACGCATGCCGCGAAGGCCGGGGGCCGGGTCGTGGCCAACACCGTCTCCGGTGGCACCGTGGCACCGGTGGTCAGCGCCGCGGAGGACGTCACGAGCATCGGCCTCGGCTTCCTGTCCGTCCTCGCCCCGCTCGCGATCATCCCGGTGATGATCCTGTTCGTGATCGGGGCGATCATGCTGATCCGAAGCCTGGTGAAGCATCGCCGCGCCCGAGCGGCCGGCCACGGTGGCGACGATGGCTACTACGTCTGACATCCGCGCGATCCAGCGCGCCAGGCTCACCTCGGTGGGCCTGGGCGCGCTGCGACCGCCCGACGACGCAGGCGGCGTCCCCGCCGTCGTCGCGCGGCTGGGCGCCGTCCAGTCGCAGGAGCCCCACTCCTCCGCATGGGGCGTGGCGCAGCGGCTGGCGACCCCGGCGACGCTCGCCGGGGTGCAGGCCGCGCTGGCCGACGGATCGGTACTGCGCACGCACATCCTGCGCCCCACCTGGCACTACGTCGCCCCCGGCGACCTCGCGCCCCTGATGACCGTCACGGCGCCGCGAGTGCGCCGGGCGATGCTGTCGGCGGAGCGGCCGCGCGGCTTCGACCACTCGCTGCTCCCCCGCCGGCACGCGGTGGTCGCCGAGGCTCTCGCGGACGGCCCGCTGACCCGCAAGGAGATCGGCGTGGCGCTCGCCGAGGCGGAGGGCGCGCCGGTCGACGCCTGGCACCTGGGCCAGGTCATGATGCACGCCGAGCTCGACCTGCTGGTGGCGAGCGGCCCCATGCACGGCAAGCAGGCCACCTACCGGCTGCTTCCCGAGCAGAAGGTCTGGGACGAGGACGAGGCGCGGATCCACCTGGTGCGCGCGTACGTGCGCGGGCACGGCCCGTGCCGCGCGGAGGACGCCGCATGGTGGGCCACTCTCACCAAGACGGCGGCTCGCGCGGCGGTGGCCGACGCCGGGCTGACCCGCCACGAGCTGGCCGGCATGACCCTCTGGACCGACGGCGACCTGCCGGAACCCGCTCCGGAAGGCACGGTCCGCCTGCTGTCGGTGTTCGACGAGCTCTTCTGCCACGACTTCAAGGGCTGGCCCCCGCTGACCCAGGAAGACATGCCGAGCCGCTGGCTGTACATGGGGCTCGTGACCGTGGACGGGATGATCGCCGGCGGCTGGTCCCGGGTCCTCAAGGCGCAGAGCGTGGAGATCACCGTCGAGCTCACCGAGGAGCCGACGCCCGGGGTCTGGGCCGCGATCGAGGCCGAGGCGGCGCGGTACGGGGAGTTCTGCGGGCTCGAGCCGACCCTGGTGCGGGGAGCGGTGGGCAAGGGCACCATCGGCTGACGGGTGGCGCAGGGGGTGGCGTAGTCGGCAGACTCCGCGTATGACTCGCATCGCCGTCGAAGGTCAGGCCACCCGTACCCATCCCGCGGAGCGGGGCACCGTCAACCTGCACGTCGCGTTCTCGGGCACCCTCCGGAACGACGTGGTGGACCAGGTGGCCAGGACCCACACCATCCTCGTGGACCAGGTCAAGGCGCACGTCTCGACGGGCGCCGCCGAGCGGTGGGACGCCGACTCGGTGCACTCGTACGTCTACGACGACCGGGTCAAGAACTCCCAGACGGGCGGCAAGCAGCGGATCCGTCGGTTCCGTGCCTCGGCGCGGCTGTCGGTCACGTTCCGCGACTTCGAGGTGCTGTCGACCTGGCTCGCCGACGTCATGGACGTCGACGGCGTCGAGATCGACCGGATCACCTGGAACCTGACCGACGAGACCCGCAAGGCACTCCTGGCCGAGGCCCGGATCGAGGCCGCCGAGGAGACGGCGGTGCGCGCGCAGTCGTACGCGGACGCCCTGGGCCTCGGCCCGGTCGCGCCCGTCGCGATCTTCGAGGCGGGCCTGCGCGGCGGGGGCAACAGCGGCGGTGGGCACGCCCCGATGTACGCGATGCGCGCGGGGATGATGTCCGACGGCGACGGCGGTGCGCAGGTCGAGCTCCAGCCCCGGGACATCGACGTCGACGTCACGCTGTCCGCCGACTACGAGGCGGGCGTGCCCGCGGAGGGCTGACCGCTCACGAAGACGACCATGAACCTGCTGCCAGACCAGGTCCGGACTGGCAGCAGGTTGATGGTCATGCTCGACGGCTCGCCATTCACGACCGCTTCGGCGGTCAGCCGGCTCAGCTCACCTTGAGCTGTTCGTCCCCAAAGTCGGCAACAAGGTGCAGCGTGCCGCCAAGCGCGGCGATGTAGCGCCGCAGCACGTCCTGGGTCGATACATCGCCGGCCTCGATCTGGGACACACGGGCGACGGAAATGCCCATCTGCGATGCGACCTCGGCCTGCGTCATGCTTCGCTTCAGGCGCATCTCGGCGAGCCGCCAGCCCCGCGACTCGTCGAGAAGCTTTCGCACCCGCTCACTGAAGGCTGCCTCGCCTCCGGCGATCTCGACCGCCAGGTCGCGGTGCCGTGTGTCCCGCCAGCGCTTAACGCCGTCCATCTGCAGCCTCCCTCTCACGCTCATCCAGGTACAGGGCATAGAGCCGCTCGGCCCTCGGGATCGCTTCCCGATACCAGCGGTTCCACTGCCCCGCCTTGTCACCGGCGACAAGCAGAATCGCCGACCGCCACGGATCGAAGCAGAACAGCACTCGGATCTAGGTACGGCCCCTGGATGGAGGCCGCAGTTCCTTCAGGTTGGAGATCGTCGATCCCACCAGGGTGTCCACGAGCGGGCGCCCTTCCATCGGACAGCCATCCTCCAGAACCTGTATTGCGTCGTTCACCAGTTGATACGTCTCACGATCTGACTCGCACAGCTCATCGAGAAACTCCTCGACGGCGTCCGTGATCAGGATCTCCCATGCCAAAGCGAGTTTCCCTCTTAAGAATATTCTTGATCTGCTCTCCAGGAGAGATTTCAGGGATCACGGGGCTTTGCAGCGCTTGAGAGCATTTGTTGCATATACGCAACGACCCGTCCGGTCACCGCGGAGACATCTCGTCGGCGCACCTCGGCAGAATGGCAAGGTGCGCCTCGATGCCAGCGCCTGCCGGGCCCGGTTCGCCGCGGCCCGGCACGCCTACCTCGCCACCGCCGACGCCGACGGTGCGCCGCACCTCGTGCCGGTGACGTTCGCGCTGCTCGACGCGGCGCACGGCACCCCTGGCGATGCTCCGCCTGACGCCGGAGCGGGCGCGCCGACGGGCGACGAGATCGTCGTCGCCGTCGACCACAAGCCCAAGACCACACGCGACCTGAAGCGCCTGCGCAACCTCGCCGAGAACCCGCGGGTCGCGTTCCTCGTGGACCGGTACGACGACGACTGGGCGCACCTTTGGTGGGTGCGGGCCGACGGCGCCGCCACCGTCGAGCACGAGGGCGAGCCCCGCGCGGCTGCGCTGGACGCGCTCGCCGCGCGGTACCCGCAGTATCACGAGCACCGGCCGGACGGCCCGCTGATCAGGGTGCGGGTGACCCGGTGGTCCGGCTGGGCGCACGGCTAGCCGGCCCACCCCCGCACGAGCGGCTCGTCACACCCAGTGGACGAGCTGCCACACGATCCCGTTGGGGTCGACGAACTGGCAGTAGCGCTCGCCCCAGGGTTCGGTCTCGGGCGACGTGACGACCTCGGCCCCGGCGGCGGAGATACGGGCGAACTCGGTGTCGACGTCCGCCACGACGAACGCGACGAGCAGGCCCTGGCCGGCCGGTCCGGCGATGCGTTCGGGCTTGAACGTACCCAGGCCGACGCGCAGGAACACGATGTTGACGCCCGCCGTGGGGTGCGTGAGCGCCGCGAACCCGTCGGCGGACATCGTCTCGGTAAAGCCGAAGTGCTGCTTCGCGAACTCTGCCGAAGCGGCGACGTCGGGCACGTTGAGGGACAGGGCGGTCTCGGTGATCTTCAAGCGGACTCCTCGCGTCGAGAATAACTCTGTACGGCGTACAACGTAGGATGATTGCAGAATGTTCCCGGCCTGTCACAGCGATTCTGGAGACCCATGCCCCGCGAGCTGATCGACCTGCTCTGGCGCGATCATCCGGCCGCCCCGCAGGGCGGCACGCGCGGCCCGCGGTCGCGCGTCACGACCGGGGCGGTCGTCGAGGCGGCCGGCACGCTGGCGGATGCCGAGGGCCTCGCCGCCGTCACGGTCCGACACCTCGGCGAAACCCTGGGCATCTCGACCATGTCGGTGTACACGCACGTGAACGAACGTGACGACCTGCTCGTCCTGATGGCCGACGCCGCCCACGCGCGCATGCCGCTGCCTGCCTACGGCGACGCCGGCTGGCGTACGCGCGTGCGCCGGCTCGCCGACGCGAACCTGGCCCTCCACCTCGAGCACCCCTGGCTGCTGGAGATCGACGACGAACGCACGGCGTTCGGTCCCGGCACCATCGCCAAGTACGACCACGAGCTGCACGCCCTGGACGCGCTGCCCCTGGACGACGTCGCCCGTGACGCCGCGCTCACCTTCGTGCTCGACTTCGTCCGGGCCTCCGCCCGCGCGCGCCGACGCGACCCGCGGGCCGACGAGATGCCGCAGATCTGGGCCCGGTGGGCCGGGCGGCTCACCGGGTACCTGGGGGACGACTACCCGCTGGCCCAGCGGGTGGGTGGCGCCGCCGGCGAGGAGATGAACGCGGCGTCCAGCCCCGAGCACGCCTGGGAGTTCGGGCTCACGCGCGTGCTCGACTCATTGACCCCGCCGGCCGATCGAGCACGTTGAGTGCTGGGTATTTGTCGACATACCGGACAGGAATCGACAGATATCCAGCACTCAGCTGGGTTCGTCCTCCGAGCGGAGGCGGGGTTCCGTGCGGTTGGCCGGGTTGACTCCCGACTTGTCCGCGTAGAACGCGCGGATCTCGTCCATGTCTGCGCCGACGTCGCCGGTGAGCTGGATGCTCGGCCCGAGCCCGGCGACCTTCGCCACGCCGTCGACGTAACCGAGCGTCACCGGAAAACCGGACTTGAGCGCGATCCGGTAGAACCCGGACTTCCAGTAGCCCGAACCGGCCCCTCGCGTGCCCTCAGGCGTGACGACCAGGTGGAACTCCTCGCCCCGTTCGACGGCCGCGAGGATCTCCTCGACGATGCTCGCCGGGTCCTTCCGGTCGACGGGGATGCCGCCCAGGGACCGCATCAGACCGGCCATGGGGCCCTTGAACCAGGAGTCCTTGATGAGGAACCGGATCTTGAGGTCCATGTCGAACGCGATGGCCAGCATGAGGAAGAAGTCCGTGTTGGACGTGTGCGGCGCACCGATGAACACCGTGGGCCGGGTCGGGGCGGGTTCCGAGCGCATCCGGTAGCCGGTGACGGCCCAGATCAGTCGTGCGACAGCCCGGCGGATGGTGCGTGACATCGTCGTCCTCGAGTCAAAGGTGGATCGGGTGAAACCTCAGGCAAAAACGCAGAATCTCAATTCTGACAGATCCGGCGAACGCCCAACGACCCGTCCTGCCGGCCCGTTCCCGACCAGGCGTCAGCGCTTGGGCCTGCGGCCCGGCGTCACGTCCTCGGCGGTACCCGGGATGGTCTTGTCCGTCGTGTAGCTGCCCGGTGTAGCGCTGCCCGACGGCGCGGCCCCCGGCGTCGTGCCGCTCTGCTTGGGGGCGCCCGAGGCGGTGCCCTCGGGGGCGCCCGGCTTCGGTCGGTGCTGCCGGAACCGCTGCACCGCCTTGAACAGGGTCGCGCCGGCGATG
Organism: Promicromonospora sp. CA-289599; assembly: GCF_050936155.1. Lineage (NCBI taxonomy): Bacteria > Bacillati > Actinomycetota > Actinomycetes > Micrococcales > Promicromonosporaceae > Promicromonospora > Promicromonospora sp. CA-289599. The sequence goes on along the minus strand of NZ_JBNJNI010000001.1, from coordinate 4,572,242 downwards.
ATGATCGCGATCGCGTCGTCGCCCAGGCCGAGCGGGCCCAGGAAGGCCTCCGACATGAAGTCGAAAGGGCTGGCCACGTACCCGGCGCCCGCGATGAACGTCAGGATCTCCTGCCAGGTGAACTTCCTGGGATCCTTGCCGCGCTTCTTCTCGTCGCCCATGCCCGGAAGGTAACGGAGAACCGAGCGACTCGCCAGGGATGTCCGAGTCGCCCGGTTCGTGACGTCTACCTCATTCGACGAGCTCGCACGGCCGACCGGCCCGCGGTCACACGTCGATCGGGCGCCGGTCCTCCACGAGCCGTGACGTGTACCCCGCGGCCACGAGGCGGTCGAAGGCGACCACCACGTCGTCCGGCACGTCCTCCTCGTGGGAGATGAAGCCGAGCTCCGCGTACAACGTGAGGCGCTGCGTCTCGCCGACCAGCATGTCGACCACCCGGTCGGCGTCACCGTTGGTCCGGACGTACGCGTCGAGCGGCATCGGCCGCGACACGCACAGCACGTCGACGGAGGGCCACACGAACCGGCACGTCGCGAACGCGCGCCGCTGCTGGTACGGGTGGGAGACGAGCAGCACGGAGGACGGCTCGATCCCGCGCTCGGCGAGCAGCTTGCGGCTCAGCTCGAGGTTCTCGCTCGTGTTGGTCGCGGCCGGCTCGACGAGCACCGCCGTACCCGGCACACCGCGGGCGATGGCGTGGTCGCGGTAGCCGAACGCCTCGCCCTGGGGGAAGGCGTCGATGGTGGTGGGAGCGTTGGCGCCCGTGAAGACGATCTGCTCGAACAGCCCGTCGAGGTAGAGGTCGGCCGTGTAGTCGGCCACGCCGAGGTCGTGACCGCCCAGGCCGATGCAGACGTCGACCGGTCGCGGCTCGTGCTGCAGGTCGTGGAACGCCCACAGCGTCTCTACGTCCTCCCGCACTTCGGCGGGGATCATGACGTTCGGCATATGACGACCATATTGCTCCGAGGAATGACCGGCACAACCTGAGTGTGGGTACGCGCCGGGATTCCGCGGTAATGGCGCGCTATTTCACTACCAGCAGGAACGTGCGGGCTACGCCGTCCACCGCAGTTCTCGCGCCCCCCGCGCAGACACCCCATGAGCACACAAGGTAACGGACAACGGCGAACCTGCTCTAGCGGTCGGGATCGTCATCGGCCTCGTTCCTTCCCTCGGCGGTCGCGGCCCCGACGACGTGGTCCTCGAGCTTGCCCGAGAACAGGTCGTAGTACTGCAGGTGCAGGTGGTAGCCGGCGCCCAGCGCGATGCGCCGGATCATGCCGAGCGTGGGCTCCACCTGACCGGACTCGATACGGCTGATCGTCGACGTGGGTACGCCCGCCAGCACTGCCAGCGAACTCATGCTGAGCCCTCGCTCGGCACGGATCCTGACAACGATCTGGGCTGCAGTGGTGAGCAAGACGCCCCTCCCGTCGACGCTCGGCCATCGAAACGTGCCATGACGCACGACAGGGCCTCCCGGAAAGTGAAGATCTTTTTTCCGGCAAGCCCTGTGCGGCTGACTCTATACGTCTATGGCCGTCGCGGCTCATCGACAGGGCAGGTGTAGCGGATTCCGCCGGGGGTGCCGCTCCGACACGTTGGCCTACTACTCTCAGCCCCCATGGGCACAGCGAGCACAGCGGGTGACGCGGCCGTGTCCCGGCAGTCCGCCGGGCACGGCTCAGGTCGGCGCGGCCAGGCGGCGCGGGGCGTACGCGCCCTCCTGCAGGAGCACCCCGCGTGGGTGCTGCTGCGGTCGAGGAACGCCGCGGCCGCCGTCGTCCTGCTGGATCGCAACCTCGGCGCCTCCCGCCGCAGGCTGCCCGTGGAGCAGCTCGCGACGAGGATCGACGACGACCTGCCCGAGCTGCGCCGCGCGGGTTTCGAGCTGCCCTACTCCGGCTACTTCTACGTCTCCGAGTGGATCGACGAGGGAGTGCTCGTGCGGCGGCGGGCCGCGCAGGTGGCGGGCGAACCGGGCACCGAGACCGTCGAGCTGTCCGACGGCGCCCTGCTCGCCGTCCGCTTCGTCACCCGGCTGAGCAGACCCCACCCGGCGGTGACGCCGTCCAGGCTCGGCACGATCCTCGACGGCCTGCACACGCTCGCCTCCGATGCAGACCCCGACCCTGAGACACGGCTCGCGTCCCTGCTGGAGCAGCGCGCCGCCCTGGACGCCAGGATCGAGCGCGCCCGCCGGGGCGACTCCGACCCGCTGCCCGCGGAGTCCGCCGCGGAACGTGCCCGCGAGATCCTCGCCCTGGCCGGCGACATCCCCGCCGACCTGGCCCGGGTCCGCACCGACCTGGAGCGTACGGACCGTGAGCTGCGGCGCCGCCTCCTGGAGTCCGACGGCTCGCGCGACACGTTCCTCGACGACATCTACCGCGGCGTGGACCACCTCGCCGAGTCCGAGGCAGGGCGCGGCCTGGTCGCGTTCCGCGACCTCCTGCGGCAGGCGGAGCACACGGCGCAGGACGACGTCGGCCGGGTGCTCGACACGGTCCACCTGGCACCCGCGGAGGCGTCGGCGCTGCGTCGCCTCCTGCCCACGCTGCAGGACGCCGCCGACGAGCTCACCGACACGATGGCCGGCCTGCGCCGCGCGCTGCAGCGCATGGTCCGGTCCGGCGAGCTGCCTGCCGAGCGCACGCTGCGCCGTCTGCTCGGCGAGGCGCAGGACGCGGCCCTCGCCGCCGCCCCCGACGTCGCGCCCGGGGCCGAGATGCGCCTCCGGCTGCCGCTGGGCACCGTCGCACCCCGCTCCGTGGGCGGCCTGCTGCCGCACAACCCGGGCGGCGAGGACGCGGAGGCCCCGCCCGCCGCGCCCACTCCCCCGCCCCGGGTCGTCTCGCTCCCGGCGCTGCGGGCGATGGCGCGCGACTCCGAGATCGACGTCGACGAGCTGCGCGGGCACGTGAACGAGCGGGTCGCGGCGGTGGGTCGTGCCACCGTCGCGTCCGTGCTCGCCGCGCACCCGGCCACCCAGGGCGCCGCGAGCGTCGTCGGCCTGCTGACGCTCGCCGAGCAGAACGGCGTGGCCACCGGAAAGAACGAAGACGTGAACTGGCGGTCCTCGCGCGGTGTCGTGCGACGGGCCGTACTACCCCAGCACCAGTTCGAGGAGCATGTCCCGTGACCGAACCCACCGTGACAGGAACCGGCCGGACGACGCCCGGCGCCACAGACCTCAGCAACGCCCGGCCAGGACGGCCGGCCGGCAGCGGCGCGTCGTCGGGCATCGGGAGCGGAGCAGGCCCGGACACCGGGAGCGACGCCGGTACGGGCGCCCACCTCTGGCCGGGTGACCACGGCACGCTGCCCGCCCCGGCCCGGCTCGCGCTGGCCCGTCTCGTCCGCGGCCCCTATCTGGCCGCCGAGTCCGACCCGGACACCTGGCGTGCGCTGCTGTCGCACGAGGACATGGTCCGTGAACGCCTCTGTGACCAGTACCTCGACCTGGTGGTCGACGCCGACGCGCAGGTCGCGTTCGTACGCGACGTGCCGGCGGCGGACGCACCGCAGGTCGTGCGCGAGCTGACGCTCACCTTCCTCGACACCGCGCTGCTGCTGCACCTGCGGGCCCTGCTGCTGGACTCGCCGGACGGGCGGGTCGCGGTCAGCCGTGACGAGGCGGCCGACCACCTCGGCCAGTACCGGCGGCGCGGCGGGGGCTCGCCCATGGACTTCACCCGGCAGCTGGACGCGACATGGGCCCGGCTGACCGAGTCGGGCATGCTGGAGCCGCTCAGCGGGGACCGGTGCGTGGTCTCGCCGGTGCTGCGGACCGTGTTCGGCGCGGACCAGGTAGCGGCGCTGAGCGCCGAGTACGCACGACTGGCGAAGGAGAGCGCATGAACACGCCCCACCCCGGACAGTGGCGCCTCGCGCGCGTCGAGCTGGTCAACTGGGGCACGTTCTCGGGGCACCACGTGGTGCCGGTCCCCCGTGCGGGGTTCCTGCTCACCGGCCACTCGGGTTCCGGCAAGTCGTCGCTGGTCGACGCCGTCGCGGCGGTCCTGACCCCGCCGGAGCACCTGCGGTTCAACGTGGCGGCCGCCGGCACGGGCGCGACCGAGCGCGAGGCGGGCGACCGCGACGTCGTCTCCTATGTGCGCGGCGCGTGGCGGCACCGCACCGACGAGAGCACGGGCGAGGTCGTTGCCGACCACCTGCGTTCGGGCGCGACCTGGTCGGGCATCCTGCTGCACTACTCGAACGGCATCTCGAACGGCACCTCGAACGGCACGGACTCGCCGGACTCCGCCGTGACGCTGGTGCGCCTGTTCCACCTGACGCGCGGGTCCTCGGCCCCGTCCATGCTGCACGTGGTGGTGCCCGACGACGTGGGGCTGCTGGAGTTCGAGCGGTACGTCCGGTCCGGGCCCGACGCCGCCGGTGTGACCGGCGCCTGGCCCACGGCGACGGTGAGCGAGCGGCACGGCCCGTTCGCCGCGGCGTTCACGCAGGCGCTGGGGATCGGCTCGGAGCAGGCGCTGGTGCTGCTGCACCGCACCCAGTCCGCGAAGAACCTGGGCAGCCTGGACGACCTGTTCCGCGGGCACATGCTCGACGAGCCCAGCACCTTCGAGCTGGCGGCGCAGGCCGTCGACCAGTTCGCGGACGTGGCGCGGGCCTACGCCGACATCGAGACCTCGCGCCGGCAGATCGAGCACCTGAGCCGGCTCGCGACCCTGACCAAGGCGTACGACGAGGGGTCGTCGGCCGGCGTGCGCGCGGCCACGCTGCGCGGGTCGCTGGAGACCTTCAAGGACGCGTGGAAGCTCGACCTGGCGCACGGCGCACTGGCGGACGCGCGGGCGGCCGAGGAGCGGGCGCAGCACCACCGTCAGGCGGCCGACACCGAGGTCGACGTCGCGGCGAACACCCACCAGCAGGCCGTCAACGTGCTCGGCGCCCGGGGCGGCCAGGCGCTCGCGACGCAGGCCGACCGCCTCCAGCGGGCCGGCGAGATCGCCGCCCTGGTCCGTACGCGGCGCGGCGAGCTCTCCACCGACCTGCAGTCCGTGGGCATGAACATGCCCGAGACGTTCGCGGAGTTCGCGGCACTCAAGGAGAAGGCCAGGTGGGAGCTCGGCGGCGCGCGACCGCTGGCCACCGGCTCGGTACCGACGCTGACGGGCGCCCTGCCCGCCGTCGCGCCCGCTCACTCGCCCGCTCATGCGACGGGGCAGGTGCCCGCCGTCACGGGCCCGGTCCCGTCGGCAGCCGGGGTCGCGACGGGTGCGCTGCCCGCCGTCACCGGCGCCGTCGCGACGGTCGGGCGGGTGCGGGCGCCCGAGTCGCTCGACGCGAACATCCGGGAGGCGCTCGCGGCGCGCTCCGTCGTCGGGCTGCGGCACGAGGCCGTCGCGACGCGGATCCAGGCGGTCCGGCAGACCCAGACGAACGTGCCCGCGGAGCTCGCGGCGGCCCGTCAGGCCGTGGCCGAGGCCGCGGGGCTCGAGATCTCCGCGCTCCCGTTCGCGGCCGAGCTGCTGCGCGTCCGGGAGGAGGACGCCGACTGGCGCCCCGTGATCGAGGGGGTGCTGCGACCGCTGGCCACCGTCGTGCTCGTGGCTCCAGCGCATCGTGCGGCCGTCGCGAGCGCCGTCGGAGCCGGGCAGGGCCTGCGCTACCGCGTGGTCGGCGTGCGCAACGACGCGCCGCGCTCCGCCGACGAGGCGTCGCTGGTGCACAAGGTCGAGGTGAAGGACGGCCCGATGTCGGGCTGGTTGCACCGGCGCCTGTCGGAGCAGTACGACTATCTGTGCGTGGACGACCCGTCCGGGCTGGACCGGCACGAGCGTGCGGTGACCCGCGACGGCCTGATCAAGCACGGGCCCGAGGAGATCGAGCAGCCGCTGCTGCCCGGCGTCGAGGACTGGGCGCTCGGCTGGGACGCCGACGACCGACTCGACCAGCTCCTGGAGCTCGCCCGGGCGACGCAGGCGCGCCTCGCGGAGGCCGACGCGGCCGTGGCCGACGCCGTCGCCGAGCAGCGTGAGGCCGTACGCCGCCAGCTCACGCTGCGCCACGTGGCCCGCCGCGAGTGGCGTGAGGTCGACATCGAGACCGCCGAGGCGGACCTGACCGACGCGCAGGCGTCGTTCGACCGGCTGCTCGACGGCACGATGGACCTGCTGCAGGCGTCGCAGGACGTCGCGGCGGCCGAGACCCGCCTGGACCAGGCCCGCGCGGCCGCCGCGGTGGCCGCCGACACGCTCGCTGAGGCGCGCGCGCACCGCCGGTCGCTGGAGCGCGTGGTCGCCGAGCTCGGTGACGCCCCGACCACCGCCATCCCGCTCGCGCACCGCGAGGAGCTGGAGAAGCGGTACGCCGCCGTCCGCAAGACGGTGACGCACGAGGTGATCGACGACGTCTCCCTCACCGTGTCCCGCACGCTCGACGCGGAGCGGGAGGCCGGGCTGCGTATCTCCGGTGCGGCCGAGCGGGAGATCGTCGGGCTGCTCGCCGAGTTCCGCCGCCGCTGGCCCGCCATCACGCGCGACCTGACGGCGCAGGTCGGCGACCGGTCGCGGTACCTGGAGGTGCTGGAGCGCATCCGCACCTCGCGGCTCCCGGAGCAGGAGGCGCGGTTCTCCGACCTCCTCACCGACCAGGCGCGGCGCGCGCTGCGCAAGCTCGCCGCCGAGATCCGGCAGGCACCCGCGGCGATCCGGGAGCGGATCGTCGGGGTGAACACGTCGCTGCGCCGCTCCCCGTTCGACACCGACCGGTTCCTGGAGATCCGCGTCAAGGAGCGCAGGCCCGCGGCCGTCGAGGAGTTCCTCGCCACCCTCGACGCCCTCACCAGCGACACCGAGCCGGAGTACGAGGTGCTGGAGCGCCTGGTGCGCCGCCTCGGGTCGAGCGATCCGGCCGACCGCGCGTGGCGCGCCCTGTGCCTCGACACCCGGCGGCACGTGCACTTCACGGGCGTCGAGGTCACGGCGGGCGGCATAGCGCTGGCCGTGCACGACTCCTCCGCCGGGTTGTCGGGCGGTCAGCGGCAGAAGCTCGTCGTCTTCTGCCTGGCCGCCGCGCTGCGGTACCAGCTGGCCGGCGCCTCGGACTCCGCGACGCCCGCCTTCGGCTCGATCCTCCTGGACGAGGCCTTCGACAAGGCCGACACCGCGTTCACCCGCACCGCCATGGACACGTTCGCGGCGTTCGGGTTCCACATGATCCTGGCGACGCCGCTCAAGCTGCTGCAGACGCTGGAGGACTACGTGGGCGGCATCGGCCTCGCGACCTGCCGGGAGATGCGGGAGTCGCGTGTGGACGTGGTCCTGCTGGAGTCCCCGCTGCCCGACGTCGAGCCGGTCGCCTCGCCGACCCGGGGCGGGGCGGGTGTTCCTGCGCCGGCCAGGACGACGCCCACGCCAGTCATCCCCGCGCGGTCGGTGGACGGGCCGACGGCGGCTGCTGCTCCCGCACCTTCGGCGGGCACGGCACCGACGCCGGCCGTCGCTCCGGCGGGTGGGTCGACGCCGGGCGGCGCGTCGGCGGCTGTCCCGTCGGCGCCGACACCAGCCGTCGCTCCGCAGGGTGCCACGTCGCCGGCAGGTCCGGCACCGGCAGGTCCGCCGCAGGCCGGTGTGGTCTACCCCGCTGCGCCCGCACCCCGCACCCCGGCTACGTCCGCTGACTCCGGAACGCCCACGCCGCCGCGCCGGGTGCCCACGGTGCCTCCGCCGCCCGCTTCCGCTCCGGTTACCGGGTCGGACTCGGGGTCGGAACCGAGGTCGGGCTCGGACCCGGAGCCGGCGTCGGACTCCAACGCGGCATCGGCGTCGAGCACCGCCGAGAGCGGCGGACCGGAGCCGGACTGGTCGGTGACCGTCACCCCTGAGGACCGGGACGACACGTCACCGGTCGTCAAGATCACCTCACGCCGCCCGTCTCTCTGATCCATGGGCTACGGGCCCGCAGCCCAGTGATTCGGCCCGGAATCGAGCGTTCTTCGGGCCGGATCACTGGGTACGCCGGGACCCGACGGGTCAGCGGGTCGGTGCGCCGCCGTCCGCCAGCCCGCGAGCGTACGCCTCGGCCGAACCCTCGCGGAACAGGTCGTCGGCACTGCTGCGCACCAGGACGCGGGCACCTGGGCCGTCGTCGGCGGTGACGTGGTGGCCCATGCCGCGCACGACGGCGACCGCGCGCCCGCTCGACTTGCCCCGGACCAGCTCGGACGCCGCCGCGATCTCGTCGACGACGGCGGTGACCGTGACGTTGAGCGGGCGGCCGTGGGCGTCGGCGCTGCCCCGCAGGTCGTCCGTGGGCGCGATCCCCGCGCAGCCGATCGCCATGTCGACCAGGGCGTCGCGCCAGGGCCGGCCGGCCGTGTCCGTGACGACCACGCCGATGCGGCGCAGGCCGAGCCGCTGGGTGAGCGCGGCGCGGATCGTCCGGGCCGAGGCGTCCGGGTCGACGGGCAGGAGCAGGACCGTGCCCTCCGGGGTGTTGCTCGCGTCCACACCCGCCGCGGCCATCACCAGGCCGAGCTTGTTCTCGACGATGCGCAGCGGCGGCAGCCCGGGCCGTTGCCGCTGGGCGACCACCCGGACGGTCTCGTCGGTGATGGCCTGCTCGCGGTCGTCGGCGGCCACGACCCGGCCCTCCGCCTTGGACACGATCTTCGAGGTCACCACCACGACGTCGCCGTCCTGCGGCCGGTCCTGCTCGTCCTGAGCCGCCAGGAGGCCGGCGATCAGCTCGCCGAGGTCGTCGCCGGGGCTGATCTCGGGCAGCCCGTCGGGGGCCCAGATGCTGAGTCGTTCCACGGGGACCATCGTCCCACCACGACCGGGCGGCGGAGCGCGGCGTCCGCTCGTGGCCGTTGTATCGAGGCGGCCGACCGGGCCGGCGCGGTACCCTGCCAGGCGTCCAGGCCACACGTGTCTGGTTCATCTGTGTCTGGTTCGTACTGCGATCGATGGGGGAAGCGTCCGGTGCTGCACGACCCGCCCGCTCAGAGGACGGTCCCCGTACCCGAGCCGGCCGCCCTGCGGTCGGGCGATCCCCGCACCATCGGGCCGTTCCGGGTCCGGAGCCGGCTGGGCAGCGGCGGCATGGGCGACGTCTACCTCGGGACCAGCCGTCGCGGAGAGCAGGTCGCGATCAAGCTCATCCGGGGGGCCCAGCTCCACGACGACGAGTTCCGCGCGCGCTTCCGGCGGGAGGTGCGGGCCGCCGCCAAGGTCCGCAGCCGGTTCATCGCGAACCTGATCGACGCCGATCCGGACGCGGAGCTGCCCTGGCTCGCGACCGACTACGTCCCCGGACCGACTCTCTCGCAGGCTCTCGCCGCCCAGGGACCCCTGGCGGAGGACGAGGTGCAGCGCCTGGTCGCCGGGGTCGCCGAGGCGCTGCACGAGATCCACCGCGCCGGCCTGGTGCACCGGGACGTCAAGCCGGCCAACGTGATCCTCGGTCCGGACGGTCCCCGCCTGATCGATCTGGGTGTCGTCGCCTCGGTCGGCGCGACCCGGCTGACCATGACCGGGCAGCCGGTCGGGACCCCGATGTACATGGCCCCGGAGCAGGCGTCGGGCAACCGGACGACGTCAGCCGCCGACGTGTGGGCGCTGGGCGCGCTGGCGTACTACGCCGCGACCGGGAACCACCTCTTCGAGGGCGACCACCCGGCGGTGGTGCTGTACCGGGTCGCGGCGTCCCCGCCGTCCTACGACGACTGCCCCCCGTACCTGCGTCCGTTCCTCGACGCGCTCCTCGTCAAGGACCCGGAGCACCGTCCGACCCTTGACGCGATCCTGCACTCGCTCGGCCTTGCCGAGCCTGCCGGCGCGACGCTCCCCCTGGCCAAGCCGGGGCGCGGGCGCGGCGCTGAGCGTCGCGCACGACGGAGCGGCGTGCTGCGGAGCGACGGACACCGCGCACGCCGCCGACGGCCCCTGGTGGTCCTGAGCTCGGTGGTCGCCGGGACGGCGGTGCTGGCAGGGACCGCGTTCGGCATCTGGAGCTCGCTCACCGACGACGACCGGGAGCCCACCGGCACCGGGGAGACGCTGACCACCGCATCACCGCAGAGCGGCCCGAGTCCCATCCAGACCGCCGTCGCCGACGGCAGCCGGGAGCATCCGTGGGCGCTGGGGGATGTCCAACGCCTCAACGACGACTCATGCTGGATCGCCGGTGTCACCGCGGTGACGGACCGGCAGGCCACCCTGTCGCTCAAGTGCGACCAGGCGGGGACGAGCCTCTACGGCACCCCGACACCGAGCAAGTATCTCGACGTCTACGCCATCGGGCAGGACGGGACGATCCAGCGGAGCAAGTCCGCCGACGCGACGGTGCAGGACACGTTCTGGGCGCAGGGCAATCTTGTGGACCCCACGCCAGTGACCGTCACCGTCAACCTCCCCGACGTCGGGCCGCTGGCAGCTCTGGAACTGCGGCACCGGGAGGGCTACGGCTGGCACTGGGACGCCACCAGCTGACGCCCGGAGGCCGCCCCACCTGCCACGCGCGGCTCGTCACCGCACGAGCTCGGGCAGCACCTCTCGGCCGAACGTCTCGATCCACTCGCGCTGGTTGCGGCCCACGTTGTGCAGGTAGATGCGGTCGAACCCGAGGTCCACGTACCGCTGGATCGACGCCCGGTGCTCGTCCGGGTCGGCGGAGATCAGCACGCGCCCCTCGAAGTCCTCGGGGCGCACCATCCGCGCGAGCTGCGCGAAGTCGTGCGGCGAGCGGATGTCGGACCGCGGGAACCGCATGCCGCCCACCGGCCACTCGGTCAGGGCGTTGGCCACCGCTTCGTCGTGCGTGGGCGCCCAGGAGAGGTGGAGCTGCAGCGCTTTCGGCATCCGTCCCGGGTCGCGGCCGGACTCGCGGGCCCCGTCGGCGAACCGGGTCAGCAGGGACGCCATCCGGTCGAGGGGCGCCGCCTGCGTGATCAGCCCGTCCGCCGTCCGCCCCGCGCGGCGGGCGGTGACGGGACCCGCCGTCGCGACCAGGATCTCGGGGGCCACCTCCGGCATGGTCCACAGCCGCGTCGACTCCAGCTTGAAGTACGTGCCGGCATGCTTCACGTCGCGTCCGGCCAGCGATGCGGCGAACAGCTTCTTGATGATCTCCACCGCCTCGAACATGCGGTTGATCCGCTCGGCGGCCTCCGGCCAGTAGCCGCCGACCACGTGCTCGTTGAGGGCCTCCCCCGAGCCGACCCCCAGCCAGTGCCGGCCCGGGTTCATCGCCGCGAGCGTCGCCGACGCCTGGGCGACCACCGCGGGGTGCCACCGGAACGTCGGCGCCGTCACGGGACCCAGGTCGCCCGTGGTGTGCTCGGCGGCCGCCGCGAGCACGTTCCAGACGAAGCCCGCCTGCCCCTGGGCAGGGGTCCAGGGCTGGAAGTGGTCCGCGGCCATGACGCCGGAGAAGCCGTGCGCCTCAGCGAGCGCCGCCAGCTCCACGGCCTCCCGGGGCGCGAACTGTTCGAGCATCGCGGCATAGCCGATGGTCACCACGCGGACAGCCTAAGGCTCGAGGCGACCATGCAGGCGGAGGGTCTGCAGCGCTCCGAGGGTGACGATGCCGCGCCAGTCCACCGCCTGCCCCGGTGACCAGTGCAGGAACTCGAAGTCCCAGCCGCCGTCGTCCAGCTGCTCGCTCTCCAGCCGGTCGAGCTCCGCGGAGATCTGGTCCGCGGTGAACAGGGCCCGGCTCGGCGCACCGGGCCTTCCCGACAGGTCCAGCGGCCTGAGCTTCTCGTCGTCCTGCCCGCCGTCGACAGGGATGGTGCCGTCGGCGCGCAGGAGCGGCCGGATCCGCTCGATCGCGGCGGCCGCGCGGTCCGGCTCGGGCACCGCGTCGAGGAAGTGGATGGCGAACTTGACCGGGTAGCCGCCCACCAGGCCTCCTTCGGCCTCGATCTGGGCCCAGCACCACGCGGTCGCGGCGTCGAGCCAGGGGTGGTCAGCACCCAGCTCCCACAGGTGGCCGGCGATCGCGAACGTGAGCATGCCGCCCTCGTTCGGCTGCATCCACGGTGCGGCCGGGTACGCGGCGGCGGTCGGCAGCACGTGCGGCACCCGCCCGTCGGGCAGTGCGACGGACGCCAGCCAGTCGGCGGTCTCCGTGACCAGCTGCGCCACCGCCGGGTCGGCGGCGGCCCCCAGCTCGGCGAGCACCTCGAGCGCGGACAACGCACCCGAGACCTGGCTGTCCGGCCCGCGCAGGTCGGGCTCCAGGGCGTGGCCCCACCCGCCGTCGTCGTTCCGGTAGGGACGCAGGGCGTCCAGGACACGGCTGCCCGGGGCGCCGTCGAACAGCGCCGCGAGGCGGTGCCGCTCCAGGAGGCGGGCGTCGTCGTAGATGAACCGCCTGGCGGCTCCGATGTCGATCCTCGTCGTTGTGCTCATGGACCCGACGCTAGGCGGCCGTCAGTGCGGCGTCTTCCAGGAATCGGACGGGTGTGAGGCCGGTCAGGCGGCGCACCTCGTCGGACATGTGCGCCTGGCTCGCATACCCGGCAGCGGCCGCACGGTCCGCGAGGGACGAGGGCACGCCCGTGGACAGGCCGATCAGCCGCCGCAGCCGGGCCACCCGCCCCAGCATCTTGGGCCCGTAGCCGACGGCGTCCACGGTGCGGCGGTGCAGGTGCCGCTCGCTCACGCCCAGGTCCTGGGCGACGCCGGAGATCCGCGAGCCCGGCACCCCGAGCCGCCGTGCGGCCGCCGCGACGAGCCCGTCCCGTTCGGCCTCTCGCCGCAGCACGGCGCGGGCGAGCAGGTCCAGCCGCCCCGCGGGGTCCGCCGCGCTGAGCGCGTCGGCGAGCGCCGGGCCGACGTCGGGCCACACGTCGGCGAGCGGTACCCGGAGGTCGCGCACCTCCGAGGCGGGGATGCCGAGGACGGCGCCCGCCGCGCCCGGCCGGAGGCGGATGCCGCTGGTCCGTGCCGATGCCGCCGTGGCGTGCGACCGTGCGACGACCGGGCCCGTGTCCGCGCCGACGACCACGAGCTCTCCCTCGAGCCGGACCAGGTCGACACAGCCGTCGGGGATGATCCGCTGCTCGTGGTCGGGCGGCACGTCGTGCTCCCACAGGCAGGCCACCACCGGCAGCAGGCCGGTGGGCGGTGCGAGCTCGCGGTAGGTCACGAGATCCACGCTACGTCGACCCACTGACACCTACGTCGTGGCGGGGCCACGACCCGCCCGGGAGCGCCCCGTACCCGACGCCCGAGGCCGGACCGAGTGTCAGTGACCGGTGGCAGAGTCGAGCCATGCCCCACACCCCGGCTCGACCGAGCCGTCGACCGAGCCGTCGACCGAACGAGGCCGGCGACCAGCGCCGCACCTCGTGGCGTCGTCGCGCGCTGCGGGTGGCCGCTGTCGCGGTCCCGGCCGCGCTGCTGGCGGCCGGGGCCTCGTCGTACGCGGCGGTGGTCACGGGCCGGATGGCCGCCGACCCGGCGCGGGACACGCTGATCGTCCTCGCGGCGGTGAGCGCGGCCGTCATCGTGCTGGACGCCGTGACGTGGCTGGTCGTGCAGCGCGCGGTGGCCCGCGCGGAGGCGACGCTCCGGGTCGACCTCACCGCAGCGGCCCTGAGCCAGCCCCTGCCCGCGCTTGAGGAGCAGGCGGTGGGTGAGCTCCTGGACCGCGTCAACGGCGATCCCGAGCGGCTCACCCGGGCGATCAGCGGTATCGGCATCACGCTCGGGCAGGCGGCGATCAGCCTGGTGGTCGGCTGGGTGACCGCCGGCCTGGTGTGGTGGCCCGCCTGGATCGCGTTCCCCGTGGTGGCCGCCGTGGTGCTCGTGTTCGCGCGACGGGCGGCACGGCCCCTGCGCGACCTCAGCAGACGCAGCTCGGAGGCCGGCTCGGACCACATGGCCCAGCTCGAGGAGGCGATCGCCGCGCGGGACGACCTGCGCACCGCCCACGGCCAGCGGTACGTGCTGCGCCGGTACGCCGAGCTGGCGGCGCGCCAGATCCGGCTGAGGGAGGAGTGGTCGGTCGTGTTCTCCCGGGTGCGGCTGCGCACCGAGCTCCCGCTGGACGCGCTCGTCGGCGCCGTGCTCGTGGGCGGGGTGTGGGCGGTGACGGGGGGCACGCTCGACGTCGCCCGGCTGGTCGCGCTGTGGCTGCTGGTGACGGGGTTCGTCGGCCGGGTGGACGTCCTGGGCCGCCTCCTGCCACGCGTCGAGGAGGCGATCGGCACGTTCCACCGCGTGCGCGATCTGCTGGGCGTGCCCGAGGAACCCGTGGGTGGCGACGCGTTCCCCCGCCGCACCACGGGGGTGGACGTCGAGCTGCGTGACCTGACGTTCGGGTACGGCGGCGGCTTCCGCCTGGGCCCGGTGTCCTTGACCATCCCGGCGGGCAGCACGTGTGCGCTGGTGGGGCGGACGGGCTCGGGCAAGACGACCCTGACCAAGATGCTGTCCCGAGCGGTCGAGCCGCCCGCCGGCAGCGTCTTCCTGGAGGGTCAGGACATCACCCACCTGGACCTGCACGAGCTGCGCACCCGCGTCGGCGTCGTCGGGCAGCGCACCGAGATCCTGGCAGCGACCCTCGCCGAGAACATCACGCTCTGGGCACCGGTACCCGCGGAACGCGTGGAGCGGGCGGTGGAAGCCCTCGGCCTGAGGGCGTGGGTCGCGTCGCTGCCGCACGGTCTGGACACCCGGCTCGGGTCCGACGGCGTGACCCTGTCCGCCGGCGAGGAACAGCTCGTCGCCTTCGCGCGCCTCCTGGTCCGCGACGTCGAGGTGGTCGTGCTCGACGAGGCGACCGCCCGGATGGACCCGGCGACGGCGGAGCGGGTGACCCTCGCCGCCCAGGCACTCCTGGCGGGCCGGACCGCGCTGGTCGTCGCGCACCGCCTGCCCACCGCACGGCATGCCGACACGGTCGCGGTGCTCGACGCCGGACGCCTGGTGGAGCACGGCCCCTGGGACCGGCTGGCGGCCGCGGACGGGCACTTCGCCCAGCTCGTCGCCGCGGCGGGGCTCACGGAACCGCCCGTGGACACCGGCCCGGACGCCGCCATCGACCAGGCCAGGCGGACGCCGCCGGCAGAGCTCGCCGTCGTCGGCCAGGCGTCCGGCTCCGGACGGTCCGGACAGAGCCGCGATCCCGCCCCGCCGCCCCGCACATCGATGGCCCGCGCGGTGTGGAGCACGCTGCGCGCCCGTCCGCTCGGCCTGCTGCTCCCGGCCGTCGTCTGGGAGCTCACCGACTACCTCACCACCACCGGCCTGATCGTCGGCTGGCTGTGGGCGTCGCTCGTCGTCGACCTGGAGCAGGGCTCGGCACCCTGGTTGCTCGCCTGCGCCGTCCTGGCCGCGGTGGTGGCCAACACCCTGCTGCCGTTCACCATCCGCCTGACGAGCGCCCGCTGGTGGGCCGACTCGCGGCTACGACTGCGCCTCGCCGTCCTGCGCGGGCAGACGGCGCAGCGGCGCACGGTTCGCGACGCCCCTGGCGAGATCGCCGCGCGGGCCCAGGAGGAGTACCGGCTCACCGGACATACCCAGGCCTGGCGCGAGGTCGTCACCGCGCCGTTCACGCTGGCGCTGCTCGTGGTACTGAGCGACAGCCTCCTCGCCGGTGCGATCGGGCTGGCCATGGCGACCGTGATGTTCACGGCGCAGGTACTGGGCAGCCGGTCGGTCGCGACCGCCGCACGGCGCGCGGGTGACGCCGCCGCCGAGCTGGGCCGCCTGCTCGGGTCGGCCCTCGACGCGGTGCGTACGGTCAAGCTCGCTGCGGCTACCGGCGGCGTCCTCGCCCAGGTCGCCCAGGTGGACGGTCGCCGCGTGCAGGCCTCGCTGCGCGAGGAGCGCACCAGCTTCCTCGTCGGGCTCGCGCCCTCGGTGCTGAGCCGGATCGCGATGGTCCTGGCGTGGTCGCTGCACCTCGGCGGCACCTGGTCGCTCGCCACCGCCCTCCTGGTCAGCACCTCGATAGGTACCTTCAGCTGGATCGGGTACGGACTGGGTCAGCTCGTCACCAGCGCCGCGTCCGCCCGCCGCTGGGTGGAGGTCACCTCCCGGTACGCCGGCACGGAGCGGCTCGCCGACGTGCCCAGGGACCTCGACCTGTTCGCCGGTACCGCGGATCCCGCGGTACCGGACGCGACAGCATCGGACTCGGCGGCATCGGGTGCGGCAGGGACAGCCTCTGCGGCGCCGGGCACGCTCCGGGAGCTGCGGCTGGACGGCGTCAGCGCGACGCACGACGACGGCACGACAGGGGTCGCGGGCGTGGACCTCACGGTCCGGCGCGGCGAGCTCGTGCTGGTCGTGGGGCGGGTCGGCTCCGGCAAGTCGTCGCTGCTCGGGGCGCTGTCGGGTCTCGTCGACGTCGGCGGGCGGCTGAGCTGGAACGGCGAGGAGGTCACCGATCCGGAGACGTTCCTGCGCCCACCTCGTGTCGCGCACGTCGCGCAGGTGCCGCACGTCGTGTCGGGAACCCTCGCGGACAACGTGCGGCTCGACCACGAGCGCCCCGTCACCGGTCCGGTGGACGCTGCCGGGCTCGGTCGTGACGTCGCCGAGGCGGGCGGCACGGCCACGCTGGTGGGGCACCGCGGGCTGCGGCTCTCGGGCGGCCAGGTGCAGCGGCTCGGCCTGGCCCGGGCGCTGGCCACCGGCTCCGACCTGCTCCTCGTGGACGACGTCTCCTCCGCGCTCGACGCCGTCACCGAGGCGGAGGTCTGGTCCCGGCTGCGGTCCGCCGGCACGACGGTGCTCGGCACGACGTCGCGCGCGGCGACCCTCGCGACCGCCGACCGGGTGGTGGTTCTCGACGCCGGGCGCGTCGCCGCCGTCGGGCACTGGCGCGACCTGGAACCGCGCTGGTCCCACCTGGCCGGCTGACCCTGGCCGGCCGACCATGGGGAGCGCTCCCCCTGCCAGGGTCGAGACAGCCGCCGCGGGCGCTGGTAGCGTCCGAGACCGATCACGGGCGAGCAAGCCCACGACTCGTCAAGGAGCACCTCGTGCGCGCATCCCGGACCGTCCCCGCCGCCCTGGCCGCCGCGCTCGCGGCGGCAGCCCTCACCGCCTGCACGCCGGAGGGCCCCACCGCGCAGGCGCCGCCCATCGACGAGGCCCTCACCACCTACACCGACCTGTACGACGACGTCCTGACCGCCCTCCAGGAGACGCCGGACGCAGGCGACCTGACGTGGGCCGAGTCCCTGGCCACCTACCCGTCGGTCACCGAGCAGGAGGACGGCCTCTGCTACCTCTTCGTCACGAGCACCAACGGGACCGGCACCATCGACGATGCCCAGGCGCTGCTCGCCTCGCTCGCCGCGCAGGCCGACCCGGTGCTCGAGGAGCACGGTATGGAGCCGATGTCCGAGCAGCAGCACTCCGAGCACGGCGGCGACATCTGGGTCGAGTCCGTGGCCACCAACGGCTGGTCGGTCGAGCTCAGTGGCGGCGGCCAGTCGTCGCCCGAGCAGCAGGACGCCGTCGTCGAGCTCTCCATCGACGGCCCGGTCGCCACCGACACCTGCACCGACGCGGCCCTGGAGCGGGCAGCCGCCGATGCCGGCTGAGTCGTACGGGGCGGAACTACCGATCACTCCGTGACCGTGGACGTGACCGTGGAAACGTGTACTTCGGCTTGCTCGAATCTGGGACACTGGTGCGCATGAGCACTCCTGCCTCCTCCGGGCCGACGGACCCGGCCGCGACCACACCCGCCCTCGACTCCTCGGCTGCCTCGGTAGCCGGCGCCGACGTCGTCCGCGCGGTGGTCAAGGAGGTACCGGACAAGGTCAGCACGGACGGTCTCGAGACCAAGTTCGACGAGCGCTGGACCGCCGAGCAGACCTTCGCGTTCGACCGCACCAGGACCCGCGACGAGATCTACTCGATCGACACCCCGCCGCCGACCGCCTCGGGCTCCCTGCACGTGGGGCACGTGTTCAGCTACACGCACACCGACATCGTGGCGCGCTACAAGCGCATGCGCGGCCTCGAGGTCTTCTACCCCATGGGCTGGGACGACAACGGCCTGCCCACGGAGCGCCGCGTCCAGAACTACTACGGCGTGCGCGTCGACCTGTCGCTGCCCTACGACCCGGACTTCACGCCCCCGTTCGAGGGCACCGGGAAGAGCGTCAAGGCCGCCGACCAGGTCCCGATCAGCCGCCGCAACTTCGTGGAGCTGTGCGAGCGCCTGACGGCCGAGGACGAGAAGCAGTTCGAGGAGCTGTGGCGCCGCCTGGGCATCTCGGTGGACTGGGCCCAGACGTACCAGACCATCGGCGACGTCTCCCGCGCCACGGCGCAGCGCGCGTTCGTGCGCAACCTGCAGCGTGGCGAGGCCTACCAGGCCGAGGCGCCGGGCCTGTGGGACGTCACGTTCCAGACCGCCGTCGCCCAGGCCGAGCTGGAGGCCCGGGACTACCCCGGCCACTTCCACAAGATCGCCTTCCACCCGGTCTCGACAGGCTCGACCACCGAGGGCCCCGTCTACATCGAGACGACCCGGCCGGAGCTGATCCCCGCCGTCGTCGCGCTCATCGCGCACCCTGACGACGAGCGGTACCAGCACCTGTTCGGCACCACCGTGAAGTCGCCGCTGTTCGGCGTCGAGGTCCCCGTGCTCGCGCACCACCTGGCCGAGCCGGACAAGGGCGCCGGCATCGCGATGTGCTGCACCTTCGGTGACCTCACCGACGTGCAGTGGTGGCGCGAGCTGCAGCTGCCCACGCGCTCGATCATCAACCGCGACGGCCGCATCACGCGCGAGGTCCCGGAGTGGCTCCCGGGCGGCCCTGGCGCCGACCTGTTCGCGGCCGAGGTCGCGGGCAAGACGACGTTCAGCGCCCGCAAGGCGATCGTCGACGCGCTCGTCGCG
Organism: Promicromonospora sp. CA-289599; assembly: GCF_050936155.1. Taxonomy (NCBI): domain Bacteria; kingdom Bacillati; phylum Actinomycetota; class Actinomycetes; order Micrococcales; family Promicromonosporaceae; genus Promicromonospora; species Promicromonospora sp. CA-289599. Next base: position 4,553,381 of record NZ_JBNJNI010000001.1, on the reverse strand, counting down.
TCGGGCGACATGCCGACCGAGCCGGTGGCCACCCAGCGCAAGGCCAACTTCTTCGAGAAGGGCGACAAGCCCCTCGAGATCGTGACCTCGCGCCAGTGGTACATCCGCAACGGCGGCAGGGACAAGTCGCTGCGCGAGGAGCTGCTGGGCCGCGGCAAGGAGCTCGACTTCCACCCGGACTTCATGCGCGTCCGGTACGAGAACTGGGTCAACGGCCTGAACGGCGACTGGCTGGTCAGCCGTCAGCGCTTCTTCGGCGTCGCGATCCCGCTCTGGTACCCGATCGACGCGAACGGCGAGGTCGACTACGACCACCCGATCGTCCCGGCCGAGGAGTCCCTGCCGATCGACCCGACGTCCCAGGCGCCTGCCGGCTACACGGAGGACCAGCGTGGTCAGGCCGGTGGCTTCGTCGGCGACGCCGACGTCATGGACACCTGGGCGACGTCGTCCCTGACCCCGCAGATCGTCGGCGGCTGGGAGCGGGACCAGGACCTGTTCGACCGGGTGTACCCGATGGACCTGCGCCCCCAGGGCCAGGACATCATCCGTACCTGGCTCTTCTCCACGGTGGTTCGCTCGCACCTGGAGAACAAGGTGCTGCCCTGGAAGAACGCGACGATCAGCGGCTGGATCCTCGACCCGGACCGCAAGAAGATGTCGAAGTCCAAGGGCAACGTCGTCACGCCGATGGACCTGCTCGTCGAGCACGGCTCTGACGCGGTGCGGTACTGGGCGGCGTCCGCCCGCCTGGGCACCGACGCGGCGTTCGAGGTGGGGCAGATGAAGATCGGTCGCCGTCTGGCGATCAAGGTCCTCAACGCCTCGAAGTTCGCGCTGTCGTTCGGCGGCGGCGCGGGCAGCGAGATCGCGCTCGACCCGGCAGCGGTGACCGTCGCCCTCGACCGGTCGATGCTCGCGGGGCTGGCGGGCGTGGTCGAGCAGGCCACCACGGCGCTGGAGTCCTACGACCACACACGCGCGCTCGAGCTCACCGAGACGTTCTTCTGGGCGTTCTGCGACGACTACCTCGAGCTCGTCAAGGACCGCGCTTATGGCGCCGGTGACGACGCGGCGAACCTCTCCGCCGAGACGACGTCGGCCCGCACCACGCTGGCGATCGCGCTCGACACCATGCTGCGGCTCCTGGCGCCCTATCTCCCGTTCGCCACCGAAGAGGTCTGGTCCTGGTGGCGCGAGGGCTCGGTGCACCGCGCGGAGTGGCCCGTCGCGGAGCCGCTGCGCGCGGCCTCCGGCGACGCCGACCCGGCCGACCTCGCCGCGGCCGGACACGCCCTGGCGGCGCTGCGCAAGGTGAAGTCCGAGGCCAAGGCCTCGATGCGCACCCCGATCGTCGCCGCGTCGCTGGCCGTGCCCGCCGCATCGCTGACGGCCGTCGAGACCGCGGCCCTGGACATCAAGGCCGCGGGCCGCGTCACGGGTCCGCTCGACCTGGTGTCCGCTGCCGAGGGGCAGGGCGACCAGGCGGTCCAGGGCGGCATGGTGGTGACCTCCAGCGAGCTGGGCGAGGCCCCGCCGCGCAACAAGGGCTGACCAGCCCGTCTCGCCGAGGTAGAACCAGAGCGAGAGAGAACTCTGGCGAGGAGGTCTCGACAGGCTCGACCAGCGATGGTCGAGCCTGTTGAGATGTCCTCGCCAAAGTTCTCTCTCGGCGGGTCAGTTGAGCATCAGGACCACTGCGTCGCCGGCCTCGGCCGCGGCACCGTAGAACGCGGTCAGCTCGCCGTAGGCCTCCGCCAGACGCTCGGCGTCCGTCTCGGCAGCGTGCTCGCCCGGGTCCGGGCAGACGTCCTCGTCGCACACCTGAGCGGCGTCGGCGAGCGGCGCCAGGGCGTCGAACGACGTGCCGACCAGGAACGCGGCGGCCTTCTCCACGTCGTCGGGGCCCAGGTAGCGCACCGGCGTGATCCCGGCGGCGGAGCCGAGCGCGGCCCCACCCTGCACCGGATCGACGGGCATCCCGCCGTGCACCCGCAGCACGTTGTGCAGCGGACCCCAGACGGTCCCGATGCTGAAGTACCTCGCTTCCTGTGCCGGAAGGTCCATCTGCACCCATTCCCCGGCGAGCTCGTCGATGTGCTCGAGCGCCCAGGTCGGATCGGTGCGTGCCTTGTCGAAGTCCTCGGCGGCTAGCCGCGCGTACTCACAATGAATCATCCCCATGGCCCGTGACCGTACCGATAATGCGTTTCCGTGTGTATGGGCAAAACGGACACGTTTCGACGCAACATTTTCCCATAGACGGTAAAACGGAAAATCTATACGAATTCATGCCCGTTCTGGGGGCATTAGTCCCCCAGAACGGGCGGGTGATTTCACACCGAGTTAACGCGGGACGTCAGTGCAACCTTCGATCATCCCCCGACATGCTCGCTAGCGCCTCCGTTGGCGTGCCCTCGTCACGCCAGCGCAGCGTCGCGGCGACTCCGTCCATGAGCTCGACGGAGCCCTCCGGGGCGAACGTCAGGCCGGCGTCCTGCCCGACGGCGGCGCGGACGAGCGCCACCGAGACCGGCAGCTCCTCCAGCCGCTCCGTCACGCCGATCGCCACGAGCTCGGACCGGGAGGCCGCGATGTGCATCGGGTCCGGGCCGATCCAGAGCTTGCGACCGTTCATCGGCGCGTTGCCCGTGCCGTACTCCTCCGCGAGGACGAGCTCCTTGACCTGCCCGCGGGCGAGCACGGAGACGACGTCGTCCACCGACATCACCGCGTTCGACTCGCGGCCGAGCTCCTGCCGCAGCTCCGCCAGGACGCGCTCCCGGCGTCGTTCGCGGTAGGAGTCGAGCGCCTCCGACACCTGTTCGGCAAAGGCGCCCTCGTGCACCCCGCTGCCGCGACCGCCGCCCGGCACCTCGACCACGCTCTCCGCCGTCGGCGAGGTCAGGGCCGCGCGCACCAGGGACACGACCCGCTTGTCCCCCGTGAAGAGCACCAGCTCCGGCTTGGTGTCGGCGACATGTCGCTCGGTCTCGGCCGCGACAGCCTCCGCGTTGCGCTCCCACGAGTCCTCCGCCCGCGACTCGATACGCGATCGCTTGACCCCTCGCGCGGACCCGGTCTTCTCGATCTCGTCGTGCGGGGCCTGGAACGTGCTGTGGACCTTGCCGGCCGGCCCCACGCGGACGAAGTCCGCCCCCTGCCGGTCGACGATCACCTTGAGCAGCTCCACCGACTCGTCGGCGGCCAGCGCGGCCTGGAGCAGCGCCGGTACGGGGGCCCAGGAGCACGTCGTGCCGGCCGGTGGGTTGTTCACCACGCGGTCCACCAGCACGCCGGTGTCGTCGGCGATGACGACCCGGCCGTGGGGTCCCGGGACCCTCGTGGGTCGCAGCACCACCTCTGCCATGGCATCCAGCACGGCGTCCGGGGTCCCCTGCTGTGCCAGGTTCTTGCGCGCCGAGTTCCACCGGCCTTCGACGTCACGTTCGGCGGCCTGCTCGGACGGCGTCGCGTCCAGGTGCAGGGTCGCAAAGGGGCCCTGGTGGCCGAGGAGGGGCTTGAGCCAGTCGATCTTCATACAAACCTCCGCGTCTCCCGCCGAGGTCGAAGAAGTGCCGTACCGCACGCGTCGCCCCGGCGTTCCCTCCCAGGAAACGACGGATCACGAGGAGACGCCACCCCCAGGCCGGAATTGCCTGTGACCGGGGCACCAAATCTTCACCACCGGATGTTGACCTCAGGCCAGCAAGCAGCAAAGGCGCCTCAAAGGGCTAACCCCTTCAAGCGTATGTGTCGACCTCAGGCAGGTTGTCGCCCTTGTGCCGCGCGGCGATGAGCTCATGGTGGCGGATGACCTCGCTCACGATGAACTGGCGGAACTGCACCGCGAACTCGGGGTCGAGACCCGACTCCTCCGCGATCGCCGTGAGCCGGGCGATCTGCTGTTGGTCCCGCGACGGGTCAGCAGGCGGCAGGCCGCCCACCGCCTTCAGCTCGCCGACCCTCCGCGTCATCTTGAACCGCTCGGCGAGCAGGTGCACGAGCGCCGCGTCGATGTTGTCGATGCTCCCGCGGAGCCGGATGATCTCGGACGGCACCGGAGCGCTGGTCGGTTCGTTGTCAGACACAGGAAGAGGCTAACCGGCAGAGGGCGGTACCGCCGAAGGCTGTTCCGACGCGAGACGCGGATCGGCTACAGTCTGCGAGCAGGCACGCAACTTGGTGAAGGCCCAGAACTCTGGCTTCACCTCTTCAAGACTTCAACGGAGAGCAGCAGATGACACTCGCCACGTCGCCGGCCTTGGTGGAGGTGCCAGAGGGCACCAGCATCAACACCATCCTCGCGGACCGCGTGGCCCGCTCCGGAGACAAGGCGCTCATCGAGCGACGCGAGACCCCTGGCGGCCCCTGGGTCGCCGTGCCTGCCCGCCAGTTCGAGGACGAGGTCCTCGCCGTCGCCCGCGGCCTCGTGGCCCGTGGCGTCTCCGCCGGCGACCGGGTCGCGATCATGTCGCGCACCCGCTACGAGTGGACCCTCCTCGACTTCGCCATCTGGGCCGCGGGCGCCGTGGCCGTGCCGGTCTACGAGACCTCGTCCGCCGAGCAGGTCCAGTGGATCCTGTCCGACGCCGACGTGCGGCTCGTCGTCGTCGAGTCCGGTGCGCACGCCGAGATCGTCCGCAGCGTGCGCTCCAGCCTGCCGACGCTCGAGGACGTCCTCCTCATCGACGACGAGGCGATCCTCGACCTGCGCAAGGCCGGCATCAACCTCTCCGCGGGCATCGTCGCCGACCGGCGCGACGCCGTCCGGCGGGACGACCTGGCGACCATCATCTACACGTCCGGTTCCACCGGGCGGCCCAAGGGCGTGGAGCTCACGCACGGCAACTTCGCGCACCTCGCGATGAACGCCGCCATCGGCATCCCGGAGCTGCTGCAGGCCGAGAACGCCCGCACGCTCCTGTTCCTGCCGCTCGCGCACGTGTTCGCGCGCTTCGTGGAGGTCGCGACGGTCGCGGGCAATGCTGTACTCGGCCACGCCCCGGACATCAAGAGCCTCGTGGCCGACCTGGGCTCCTTCCGCCCGACCTACCTGCTCGCCGTGCCGCGCGTCTTCGAGAAGGTCTACAACAGCGCGGAGCAGAAGGCGGCGTCGGGCCTCAAGGCCAAGATCTTCGCCTGGTCCGTCCGGGTCGCGGAGGACTACTCGCGCGCCCTGGACACACCCGGTGGTCCAGACCGCACGCTCCAGCGGAAGCACGCGATCGCCGACAAGCTGGTCTACAGCAAGCTCAAGGCGACCATGGGTGGACAGCTGAGGTGGGCGGTCTCCGGCGGCGCGCCGCTCGGCGAACGGCTCGGCCACTTCTTCCGCGGCGCGTGCGTCACCATCCTCGAGGGCTACGGCCTCACCGAGACCACCGCGCCGACATCGGTCAACCTGCCCGGGAAGACAGTGATCGGGTCGGTCGGCCCCGCGTTCTTCGGCACGGAGATCAGCATCGCCGAGGACGGCGAGGTGCTGCTGCACGGGCCGCACATCTTCCGCGGGTACCGCAACGAGCCGCAGCTGACCGCCGAGGCGTTCGTCGGCGGCTGGTTCCGCACCGGTGACCTCGGCCGCCTCGACGAGCACGGCCACCTGCACATCACCGGCCGCAAGAAGGAGATCATCGTGACGGCCGGCGGCAAGAACGTCGCACCGGCAGTGCTCGAGGACCGCATGCGCGCCCACCCGCTCGTGAGCCAGGTGGTCGCCGTCGGCGACCAGCGTCCGTTCATCGGCGCCCTCGTGACGCTCGACGCCGAGATGCTGCCCGGCTGGTGCGCGGCGAACGGGCTGCGCAGGCTCTCCGTCTCGGAGGCTCGCGTGCACCCGAAGGTGCTGGCCGAGCTCGACAAGGCGGTCGAGCGCACGAACGAGGCGGTCTCCAAGGCCGAGTCGATCCGCAAGTACATGGTGCTCGACCTCGACTTCACGGAGGCGAACGGCTATCTCACGCCGTCCATCAAGGTGAAGCGCTCGAAGGTGCTCGCCGACTTCGCGGGCGCTGTCGACGCGCTGTACGGCGCCCCGGTGGCGACCCCCGCCCACTGACCCTCGCCCGGTATGCCGAAGTAGAGCGCCTGTCCAGTCCCTCCGTGGTTACCACAGGAGGACCGGACAGGCGCTCTACTTCGACGTACGAAACTTAAGCGCTCTTCTCGCGCGGCTGACGGCCACGGACCGGGCTCTTGCGCGGCACCACGGTCGGATTCACGTTGTCGAGCACCACGTCGCGCGTGATGAGCACACGCTCGACGTCGTCACGGCTCGGCACGTCGAACATGACCTGCTGGAGCACCTCTTCCATGATGGCGCGCAGGCCGCGCGCCCCGGTGCCCCGCAGCAGCGCCTGCTCGGCGATGGCGCCCACTGCCGGCTCGTCGAACTCGAGCTCCACGCCGTCGATCTGGAACATGCGCTGGTACTGCTTCACGAGCGCGTTCTTGGGCTCCGTGAGGATCCGTACCAGCGCGTCGCGGTCGAGCGGCGAGACGGAGGCGATGACGGGCAGCCGACCGATGAACTCGGGGATCAGCCCGTACTTCTGCAGGTCCTCGGGCCGCACCTCGGCGAACAGGTCCGCGTCGGGCACTATCGACTCCATCGGAGCGCTGAACCCGATGCCGCGCTTGCGGGACCGGGCGGCCACGATGTCGTCCAGCCCTGCGAAGGCCCCGGCCACGATGAACAGCACGTTCGTCGTGTCGATCTGGATGAACTCCTGGTGCGGGTGCTTGCGCCCGCCCTGCGGCGGCACCGATGCGGTGGTGCCCTCGATGATCTTCAGGAGCGCCTGCTGCACGCCCTCACCGGACACGTCGCGCGTGATCGACGGGTTCTCGGCCTTGCGGGCCACCTTGTCGACCTCGTCGATGTAGATGATGCCCGTCTCGGCCTTCTTGACGTCGTAGTCCGCGGCCTGGATGAGCTTGAGCAGGATGTTCTCGACGTCCTCGCCCACGTAGCCGGCCTCGGTGAGAGCGGTCGCGTCGGCGATGGCGAAGGGCACGTTGAGCATCTTGGCGAGCGTCTGCGCCAGATAGGTCTTGCCCGTGCCCGTCGGGCCGATGAGCAGGATGTTGGACTTCGCGATCTCCACCGGGTCCTGCTCGTCCGGGTTGATCGAGCGGCCGGCCTCGCCCGCCTGGATGCGCTTGTAATGGTTGTAGACAGCAACGGCCAGGGCGCGCTTCGCGGGGTCCTGGCCGATGATGTACTGCTCGAGGAAGTCGAAGATCTCGCGCGGCTTGGGCAGCTCTGTCAGCCCGAGCTCGGCCGCCTCACCGAGTTCTTCCTCGATGATCTCGTTGCACAGCTCGATGCACTCGTCGCAGATGTACACGCCCGGCCCGGCGATCAGCTTCTTCACCTGCTTCTGCGACTTGCCGCAGAAGTTGCACTTCAGCAGTTCCGCGCCGTCACCGATTCGCACCACTACCTGTCTCCTCGCCTTGTGCACCCTCACGGAGTCCCGCACAGGCCGGTTGACCCAGCAGATCCGCAACGTCGAGCGGTCTTAGATCCATTCCACACCACCGGTGGCTCGTTGTCAGCCCGGCGACCCGGCGGGTCGCATGACCGATATTCACCACATCATGACAATTTTGTCATGATCCGCGCAGCGTGTCCCACCATGCCCGACGCCGGGGCTCGTCGTCCACCGCTATTGGTGGCACGCCCCGGCGTCGGAAGCGGTCTCGACCGGACCGACCGGAACGGTCAGTTCGTCACGACCGTGACAGGCTTGCGCGACTGGAGCACCTCGTCGACCAGACCGTACTCCTTGGCCTGGGCGGCGGTGAGGATCTTGTCGCGCTCGATGTCGTTGCGCACCTCTTCCTGCGACTTGCCGCTGTGCGTCGCGATCGTCAGCTCGAGCCACTCGCGCATGCGGATGAGCTCGTTCGCGTGGATCTCGATGTCCGAGGCCTGCGCGTAGCCGCCACCCTCCATCGCGGGCTGGTGGATCAGCACGCGCGAGTTCGGGAGGGCGAGGCGCTTGCCCGGCTGACCGGCGGCCAGCAGGACCGCGGCGGCGGACGCCGCCTGCCCCAGGCAGGTCGTCTGGATCTGCGGCTTGATGAACTGCATGGTGTCGTACAGCGCCGTCATGGCCGTGAACGAGCCACCCGGCGAGTTGATGTAGATCGAGATGTCACGGTCCGGGTCCTGGGTCTCCAGGACCAGCAGCTGGGCCATGACGTCGTCGGCGGACGCGTCGTCGACCTGGACACCCAGGAAGATGATGCGGTCCTCGAACAGCTTGGTGTACGGGTCCTGGCGCTTGAAGCCGTACGCGGTGCGCTCCTCGAACTGCGGGAGCACGTAGCGGGCGGACGGCATGGCGCCAGCAGCGGCGAAAGGCAGCCCCGCGACCGGGTGGGCGCGTGTACCGGCAAGGCGCTCTGCGGCTGCGATGAACTGGGCTTCAGGACTCACGATGGATCTCCTCGTCGATCAGGTCTTGATGAGTTTCCGGGCGGTCAGCTGGCCATGCCGCCGCCGCCGGCAAGCGCAGCGCTCTCGACGACGTGGTCGACGAAGCCGTACTCCAGCGCCTCGGCGGCCGTGAACCAGTTGTCGCGGTCGTTGTCCTTGATGATCTTCTCGATCGGCTGCCCGGTCTGCTCGGACGTCAGCTCGGCGAGCACCTTCTTCATGTGCATGATGAGCTGCGCGCCGATCCGGACGTCGGTCGCAGTACCGCCGATGCCACCCGACGGCTGGTGCATGAGCACGCGGGCGTGCGGCGTGATGTAGCGCTTGCCCTTCGTGCCGGAGGACAGCAGGAACTGCCCCATGGAGGCGGCCATCCCCATCGCGACGGTCGCCACGTCCGGCTTGATGAACTGCATCGTGTCGTAGATCGCCATGCCGGCTGTGATCGAGCCGCCCGGCGAGTTGATGTACAGCCAGATGTCCTTGTCGGGGTCCTCGGCCGCGAGAAGCATCATCTGCGCGCTGATCGCGTTCGCGTTCTCGTCGCGCACCTCCGACCCCAGCCAGATGATGCGCTCCTTGAGCAGCCGGTTGTAGATGGAGTCGTTGAGCCCGAATCCAGCACCCTCCGCCCGTGCTACCGGCCCGGCATCCATCCGCAGCAGATCGTTCACGTCCATCTCCTCGGTTCTGACTCTCGTCTGTTGGACCACGTCTCTGGACCACGTCCCATCGACGTCTCGCTCGACCCTAACGTGCCCCCGCCCGCCGGAACTCCTGATTCGGAGCCCGTTTCGCCTACAGCGCATCGGTGCTGCCCACGGCGAAGTCGGGGGGAACGCGGACGGCGGTCCGCACCCTCACGCCGAGGGTGCGGACCGCCGTCGGGCGTCATGCGCCGGCCCTCCCGGGCCGGGTCGTACGTCAGGCCTTCGCGGGCTCCGACGACTCGGGCGCGGCGCCCTCGGCGGGCGCCTCGGGCGCCTCGTCGTCAGCGGCACCCTGAGCCTGTGCCACGGCCGCGTCGAGCGCGGCCTGGGCCTCGTCGACCTCTTCCGAGCCGATGAACTCGCTCAGGTCGACGACGTTGCCGTCGGAGTCCTTGACCTCGATCTGGCGCAGGGCGACCGCGAGGGCCTTCGAGCGCGCGACCTCGCCGACCATGGCGGGGATCTGACCGCCCTGCTCGAGGGACTGGATGAACTCGCTCGGCTCCATGCCGTACTGCTGCGAGGCGCTCACCAGGTACTCGACGAGCTCGCCCTGGCTCACCTGCACCTTGAGCTTCTCGGCGAGGGTGTCGAGCAGGATCTGGTTCTTGATCGCCTTGGTCGCGTCGGCGGTGACCTCGGCGCGGTGCTCGTCGTCCTCCAGGCGGCTCTCGGACTCGAGGTGACGGTGCACCTCTGCCTGGACCACACCGGTGGGCACGGGGACCTCGACGGTCTCCAGCAGCTTCTCCATGAGGGCGTCCCGGGCGCTGACCGCCTGGTTGGAGGTCTTGATGCCGGCGACCTGGGTCTTCAGGTCGTCCTTGAGCTCCTCGATCGTGTCGAACTCCGAGGCGAGCTGGGCGAAGTCGTCGTCCACCTCGGGGAGGTCGCGCTGCTTGACCGAGGTCGCGGTGACGGTGACGTCCGCGTCCTTGCCCTCGTGGTCGCCGCCGGCCAGCGGTGCCTTGAAGGTCGTGGTCTCGCCGGCGGAGAGGCCGGTCAGGGCCTCGTCCAGGCCCTCGAGCATGTTGCCGGAGCCGATCTGGTACGAGACGCCCGACACGGAGTCGACCTCCTCGTCACCGATGACGGCCTTCAGGTCGATGACGATGTAGTCGCCCTCGACGGCCGGGCGGTCGACGCCGACCAGGGTGCCGAAGCGCTCCCGCAGGGCGTCCATACGCTCCGCGACGTCCTCGTCGGTGACCACTGTGGAGTCGACGGTCAGCTCGACGCCGGACAGCTCGGGCAGCTCGATCTCCGGGCGCACCTCGACCTCTGCCGTGAACTTCAGCTGGCCCTCGCCGGCCTTGGCCGGCACGTCGGTCACGTCGATCTCGGGCTGGGCGAGCGGACGCAGCTCGGTCTCGCCGAGCGCGTCACGGTAGAAGCCCGAGAGCCCGTCGTTCACGGCGTGCTCGATCACCGCGCCCCAGCCGACCCGCTGCTCGATGATGCGCGGGGGCACCTTGCCCTTGCGGAAGCCGGGGACGTTCACCTGCTCCGCGATGTGCTCGTAGGCGTGATCGATGCTCGGCTTGAGCTCGTCGTAGTCCACCTCGACGGTCAGCTTGACCTTGGTGGGCTCCAGGGTCTCGACGGCGCTCTTCACTTCGATGGTCTCCAGAATGTCGGGGGTGCGCGCACGCCGGCTTACTGCTTCCCGGGGTGGCGCGGGGATGCTCAGCTCAGTTGCCGCTGCTCGCTGTCAGCCGCGCTGACGACGACGTGCGAGAGACGCACGGGCAACCCGTCAATGGTACGCCCCACGACCACGGGCGCCGAATGCAAACCGGTGGCGTGCCGCACACCGTCCGGCGTCCGCCGGCCGTCAGCGGCCCATCCCCGCCGTCAGACCCGCCACGATCTGCCGTGTGGCCACCAGGAACAGGACCACGAGCGGCAGCGTGGCGATGACGAGGCCCGCGAACAGGGTTGACCACGACGTCTGGTACTCCCCGAAGAACGTGGTCAGCCCGACGGGCAGCGTGTACTGCGAGCGGTCGCGCACGAGGATGAGCGGGTAGAAGAAGTCGTTCCAGATGGGCACGAAGCGGAAGACCACGACCGTCGCGACCGCCGGACGCACGAGCGGCAGCAGCACCGACCAGAACGTGCGCAGCGGGCCGGCGCCGTCGATCCGGGCGGCATCCTCCAGATCGTCCGGGAGCTGACGCAGGAACGTGGCGAGCACGAACACCGAGAACGGGATCGACACCGCCGCGTAGACCAGGATCAGCCCGGTCCGGGTCGAGGCGAGCCCGATCGTGTCCAGCAGGTAGAAGATCGGCACGATCATGAGGAACACGGGCATCATCAGGCCCGACACGAACACCTGCTCGATGACGCCCATGAGGCGTGAGCGCGACCGGGCCAGGGCATAGGCGGCCAGCAGCGAGACGACCGTGGACAGGGCCACCGAGGCCGTGGTGACGAGCACCGAGTTGAGGAAGTACGTCGAGAACGACGCCTCCACCCAGGCCTGGCGGTACGCGTCCAGCGAAGGGCTGACCGGCAGGCCGAGCGGCTCGGCGACGAGCTCCTGATCGGTGCGGAACGAGTTCCACACCATGATCAGCAGCGGCACCAGCGCGACCGCCGCGTAGCCCCAGAGGACCACCTGTACCGCCGCGCGCTTCACGTCAGGCCCCGCTCGACGCGCCGGAACCACCGCGTGAACAGCACCGACACCCCGACGATCACGACGAACAGCAGGATCGCCACGGCCGACGAGACGCCTATCGCGTTGGAGGCGCCCGAGCCGAACGCGGTGCGGTAGAAGAGGAGCGACATGACGTCGGTGGCCCCCGCCGGGCTGCCGTTGGACCCCCCGAGGGCGTACGGGATCGGGAACGCCTCCATGGAGAAGATGAACGTCAGCACGCTCACCGTGCCGATCACCGGCACCAGCATGGGCAGCGTGACGTACCAGAACCGCTGACGGGAGGACGCGCCGTCGAGCATCGCGGCCTCCTCCATCGTGGGGTCGAGAGACCCGAGCGCGGCGCCGTAGACCAGGAGCGGGAACCCTACCCACTGCCACGCCGTCACCAGCACCACCACCCACAGGGCGGTGTCGGGGTCGCCCAGCCAGGGCTGCGCCACCGACTCCAGGCCGACGGCGCGCAGGGCGGCGTTGACCGGGCCGAACAGCGGCGAGAGCAGCAGCGACCAGAGGTAGCCGACCACGAGCGGCGAGACCAGGTACGGCATCGTGTACAGCACCTGGAACAGGCGGCGCATCCGCTCCCGCTTGTGCAGCACGTACGCCAGCAGCAGCCCCACGGAGTTCTGCACGACCATCGCGCCGGCGAACAGGAGCCCGTTGTGCGCGAAGGCGCGCGGGAGCTGGCTGCGGTACGGCTCGCTGGTCAGCAGCGTGACGAAGTTGTCCAGCCCCACGAACGACCCCTGCGCGGTGCCGCGCCAGGAGAACAGCGAGTAGGTCAGGGCCGTCGCCATCGGATAGAGCACGAAGACGGCGAACAGCGCCGCCGCCGGCAGCAGGAAGAGCAGTGCGACGGACGTGGGGAGCGCCGCTGTGCGACGGCCGCTCACTCGCCCGGCGTCCACCAGGCCGAGAGGCCGTCCTGGATGATCCCCGCGGCCTGCTCGGCGTCGGCGTCGCCGAGGAACAGCTTCTGGCCCGCCTCCCCCATCAGGTCGGTGCCGACGAGGTCGCCGTACCGGTAGTCCACGAGCAGCAGGTACGGCGCGGGGTTCTCCTGGTACAGGTCCCACATCTCCTGCTGGAGCGGGTCGGAGAACTCGACGCCGGGGATCGGCGAGAACTGCTTGAGCTCGTCGGCGACCAGCTGCCCGAACTCCGGCGTGGCCAGCCAGTTCAGCAGCGTCTCGGCCTCCTCCGGGTGCTCGGTGGCGGCCGACAGGCCCCAGTTTCCGTCCGCGTACCCGGGGCTGACCGGGTGGTCCAGCGCCGCGCCGGGCGGCGGGGGCACCTGGAACACGCCGAGGTCGAGGTCCGGGTTGGCCTCCTGGAAGAACGCCAGCTCGTACGAGCCGCCGGCGAACATCGCAGCCTGCTCCGAGGTGAACAGCACCTGCGCGTCGGTGTACGCCACGCCGGTCACGTCCTCGGGCATGTACTTCTGCAGGTCCTTGAGCGTCTGGATCGAGTCGACGTACGCGGGGTCGGTGAAGTCGGTGTCGCCGTCGCGCAGCGCCTGCTGGAAGTCCGCGCCGCCGTACCGGGCGGACGTCAGGGCGTCGTGCACGGTGGGCACGAACCACCCGTCGCGCGCGCCGACCGCGAGCGGCGTCACATCCGTCCCGAGCAGCTCGTCGTTGATCGCGACGAAGTCGTCCCAGGTCTCGGGCTCCTCCAGGCCGTTCTCCTCGAAGATCGCGGTGTTGTAGTAGACCTGGATCGTCTGGGAGGCCAGGGGCACGCCGTAGACCGCGCCGTCCTCGCGACCGCGAGCGCCGTCGAGGATCGCGTCGTCGAACTCGCCGAGCGCCGGGACGAGGTCCTCGAGCGGCTCGAGGTTGCCGCCCTCGACGAGCGGCTGGAGCAGGCCGTAGGAGCGCACCTGGGCGATGTCGGGTCCGTCGGAGCCGGTCAGGCCGGTGCGCAGGATCTGGTCGTACTCGGTGTTGAGGTGGGCCTGGAAGTTCACCGTGATGCACGGGTTGGCCTCTTCGAAGACGTCGAAGATCTTGTCGTACGTCTTGACGTCCTCGGTGCGCCAGGACCACACGTCGAGCGCTACCGCGTCGCCGTCGCACCCCTCCCCCGCGGCCCCGCCGGGTTCCGGGCTGCCCGTCGACGGTGCACAGGCGGTGAGCGTGAGGGCCACGAGGGTTGCGGTGGCTCCTGCTGCGAGGGTCGTTCGGCGGTTCATGCGCCGGACGCTGCCGGTCCGACGTCGGGCTGTCAAGCATTTGCGCTGAATCGAAATGTCGTGTCCCTGGTCCGATTTCAGTGTGATCGTGGGCGTATCCGTGCCAGAATTTCCCCCGCTACCGGCTCGCACGGCTCTTTCTTCCGAAGCAACGACGCTCTCGCGACACCTTGGAGACCCGCATGCAGCACCGTGCTCTCGCCCTGTTCGCCGCCACCGCCCTGACCGTCTCGCTCACTGCCTGCACGTCGGAGGGGGGCGGGACGACCGACGGCGGTCTCGACGGCGAGGGGACCGGTGCCGACTGCACCATCGGGTCGCCAGTGCCGGTGGGCGCGGCGCTCAGCCTCACGGGTGCGGCTGCCAGCTACGGCGAGTCGCAGCGACAAGGCCTGGAGCTCGCCGCCGAGCAGCTGAACGCCGCGGGCGGTGTCGAGTACGAGCTGACCGTCGAGGACGACCAGACGGACCCGCGGCAGGGTATCGCCGTGTTCGAGCAGCTGACGGCGGACGACGGCGCGAGCGTGATCATCGGCCCGACCCTGTCCACGGGGGCGTTCCAGGCGCAGCCGATCGCGCAGGAGGAGGGCGTCCCGGTCCTCGCGATCTCCAACACCGTCGACGGCATCACGGCGCAGGGCGACTACATCTTCCGCGACTCGCTCCCGGAGTCGCAGGTGATCCCGCAGACCGTGGCCGCCGCGAGGGCCGAGTACGGCCTGGAGAAGGTGGTGGTCATGTACGCCAACGACGACGCCCTGTCCGAGGCCGGGGGCGAGGTGTTCGGCGACGCCCTGGAGGCGGAGGGCATCGAGGTCGCCGACACGCTGACGTTCTCCGTGGCGGACACCGACTTCCGGGCCCTGCTCACCGAGGCCAAGGCCGCCGACCCGGACGCGCTGGCCGTCTCCGGTCTCATCGAGGCGGCGATCCCGCTGGTCACGCAGGCCCGCGAGCTCGGGCTGGACGTACCGATCATCGGCGGCAACGGGTTCAACAACCCGCGGCTGATGGCCGACGCCGGGGACGCCGCGGAGGGCGTGGTCGTCGGGGCAGCCTGGAACTCGGCGTCTGACAACCCCGAGAACACCGCGTTCCTCGCCGACTTCGAGGAGATGCACGGGGCGCAGCCGGACCAGTTCGCCGCCCAGTCGTACACGGGACTGATGCTGGTCGACGCAGCGGTGCGTGCGTCGTGCTCCGGCGAGCGCGACGCGATCAAGGAGGGGCTCGCGAACATCCAGGGCGTCCCGACCGTGCTGGGCGAGCTGACCATCAACGACGAACGCGACGCCGAGCACGAGGCTGTGGTGCAGGTGGTCGACGGCGGCAAGTTCACAGTTCTCGACTGATCGCGCGACCACCATGCAACAGCTCCTCAACGGGCTCTTCATCGGCTCGATCTACGCGCTCTTCGCCGTCGGGTTCGCGCTCGTGTTCGGCATCCTCGACCGGCTGAACCTTGCGCACCCGGCGGTGTTCGCGGCGTCGGCGTTCATCGGTATCGAGCTGGTCACCGTGGGTGGGCTGCCCTTCTGGGCGGCCCTGCCCGCGGTGGCCGTGGTGGGCGCGCTGCTGGGGCTTATCGTGGAACGGGTGGCGTTCCGGCCGCTCAAGGGCCGGGCCGACGCGCACTTCGCCGGCCTGATCTCCTCGATCGCCGTCGGGGGCATGCTGATCGCGCTGCTCCAGTGGCGGTACGGCGCCGAGACCCGCCGGTTCCCCGCCGATACGTTCCCGGCCACCCGGTTCGACGTGCTGGGCGCCCAGGTCACGCTGCTGCAGGTGGTGATCGTCGCCGTCTGCGTGACGCTCGTGGTGGGGCTGACCTGGCTCGTCGCCCGCAGCCGCCTGGGGCGCGGGATGCGGGCCGTCGCGGAGAACCCGACGGCGGCGCGCGTGCTGGGCGTCGACGTCGACCGGGTCACCGCCACGACGTTCGCGATCTCGGCGGCGCTGGGGGCGGTCGCGGGCGCGCTGTTCGCGATGAACGTGAGCTCGGCCCAGCTCGGCATGGGGTCGGCGATCGAGCTCAAGGGGCTGGCGGTCATCGTGGTGGGCGGCATGGGCTCGCTGCCCGGCGCGCTCGTCGGCGGGATCCTGCTCGGGGTAGCGGAGGTGTTCGCGGTGCAGTACCTGGGCTCGGCATGGCGGGACCTGATCGCCTTCGCCCTGCTCTTCGGCATCCTGCTGGTGCGACCGCAGGGCCTGTTCGGCGGACGCCGGGCGCGGCAGGTCTGATGCTCACCGAGTCGACGGTCACGTTCATCGCACTGGGCGCGATCTTCGCGTTCTCGTTCTACGCGGTCCTGAACGCGGGCCAGCTGAGCCTCGGCCAGGCCGGCTTCGCCTCCGTGGCGGCCTACACGTCGGTGCTGCTCGCCCCGGACCCCGACGTCGTCGGTGACCTTCCCGCCCTGCTGGCGGCCCTGGTCATCGGCACGACGGCGGGCACGGTGGCCGCCGTCGTCCTGGGGCTGCCGACCATGCACCTGCGGGGTGTCTTCCTCGCCATCGCCACCCTCGGGTTCGCCGAGGCCGTGCGGATCTTCGTGCTGAACGCCGAGTGGACGGGCGGCGCGCAGGGCATGTCCGTACCCAAGATCGTCACGCCCGCGATCGCCTGGATCGCGCTGGCCGTCGTCGCCTACTGGTTCTGGCGCTCCGGTCCCACCCGGTACGGCCGGGCGCTGGAAGCGATCCGCGAGGACGAGCTCGCCGCCGGCGCCATGGGCATCGACGTCGGCAGGCACCGACTCGCGGCGTTCGCCACCGCCGGCGCCGTCGCCGGGCTCTACGGGGTGCTGTGGGCGTACACCGTGCGCCTCGTCAGCCCCGCCGACTTCGGGTTCACCGCCGCCATCGACGGCCTGGTGACCGCCATGGTGGGCGGCACGACGGTCTTCGTCGGACCGGTGGTGGGCAGCGCCTTCCTCACGATGGTCCCCGAGCTGCAGCGCGCTCTGGGCGTCGAGGCCGGCTGGATCCGGCCGTTCGTCGCGGGGCTGCTGCTGCTCGTCGTGATCCTGTTCCTGCCCGGCGGGCTCGCCGGGCGGATCCCCCGGCGGATCCGGATGCCGAGGCTCGACGGCGAGAGCGCCGGCGGGCGGGGCGACAGCGCCGAGCTGCGCACCCGTGAGCACGCCCCGCGCGGCGACGTGGTGGCCCGGCTGACCGGGCTCAGCAAGGACTACGGCGGCGTGCACGCCGTGCGCGACGTCGACCTGGAGATCCGCAGCGGCGAGCTGCTCGGGCTGATCGGGCCCAACGGCGCGGGCAAGACGACGCTCGTGAACATGATCAGCGGGCTCGTGATGCCGTCGTCGGGCGAGGCGACAGTGCTCGGCGTGACCGCAGGACGCGCCCCCGTGCACCGCGTCGCCGCGGCGGGCGTGAGCCGCACCTTCCAGCACTCCAAGCTCTTCGGCCGCCTCTCGGCGCTGGAGAACGTGCTGGTGGGCGGGCACCTCGTGACCCGGCCGACAGTGGTCCGGCGGCTGCTCTGGCTCTCGTCGGCGCGGCGCGACGAACGGGCCGCGCTCACCCATGCGGCACGGTGCCTCGACCGTGTCGGCATGCTGGACGTGGCTGCCACCCGCGCCGGCGCACTCTCCTACGGTGACCAGCGGCGGCTCGAGATCGCCCGGGCGCTCGCGGCCGACCCGAGCCTGATCGTCCTGGACGAGCCCGCCGCAGGCATGAACCAGGTGGAGGTGGGCGAGCTCGCGCATCTCATCCGCTCGCTGGCCGACGACGGCCTGGCCGTGCTGCTCATCGAGCACAACGTCGGCCTGGTGCGCCAGGTCTGCGACCGGGTGGTGGTGCTCGACTTCGGCGAGGTCATCGCCTCCGGTACGCCCGCGGAGGTCGCAGCGGATCCCCGCGTGGTCGAGGCATATCTCGGGACGGAGGCCTGACATGACCGAACCGGCGCTCGAGGTCGAGCACCTCTCCGTGCGCTACGGCCGGGTCGAGGCGGTGCGCGACGTGTCGTTCAGCGTGGCGGAGGGCTCTCTGGTGACGCTCGTCGGCGCGAACGGCGCGGGCAAGTCCACGATCATCGACGCGGTGTCCGGCATCGTCAGGCCGCACGGCGGGCGCGTCCGGTTCCGCGGGACGGACATCACCCGCACGCCCGCGCACCGGCTGGTGGCGCGCGGTCTCGTCCAGGTGCCCGAGGGCCGCCAGATCCTCGCGTCCCTGACCGTCGCCGAGAATCTCGCGATGGGTGGCTGGCACCGCGGTCGCGGTGCGGCCCGCACCATCGACGAGATGTACCAGCGGTTCGGGGTGCTCGGCGAACGACGTGACCTGCCCGCCGGCGCGCTGTCGGGCGGCGAGCAGCAGATGCTCGCGATCGCCAGGGCTCTCGTGGCCGAACCCGCCCTGCTGCTCCTGGACGAGCCGTCCATGGGGCTGGCGCCGCTCGTGGTGAACGAGGTGTTCGACGTCGTGGCGCAGATCCGCGCGGCCGGCACCACGGTGGTGCTCGTCGAGCAGAACGCCCGCCGGGCCCTGCGCGCCGCCGACCACGGCTACGTCCTGCGCACAGGTGAGGTGGTCCGCTCCGGACCGGCGGCCGAGCTGCTGGCCGACGACGACGTGGTGCGGGCCTACCTCGGCACGGCCTAGGTCGCTCTCACCACGGGTGGGTCCGCCTCAGCGCTCAGCGGCCCGCGGTGACGTTCCGCGCGATCCGGTGGGCGTCGGCGGCCATCTCGTGGAGCATGCCGGAGATCGGGTTGGTGAAGCCCGTGAAGTAGAGGCCCCGCGCGGCCGGACGGCCGTTCGTCGCGATCGGCCCTCCGCGCTCGTCGAGCACGCCGAGGTGGCCCATGACGGGTTCCAGGGCGCGGCGGTAGCCGGTGGCGGCGAGGACGACGTCGGGGTGAGGCGGGCGCCGTCGGTCAGGACGACGTCGCCGCCGTCGAACCGTTCGATCGCCTTGACCACCTTGATCGTGCCGGCCTGGACGGCGGCGACGAGGCCGATGTCCTGGACGGGGATGGCGCCCTGGGCCACGCGTGTGGCCAGGCCGACCTCCGGGATCGGCAGCCCGAGGTGCGCGAGGTCCGGGAAGCTGGCCTTGCGGACGGGGACGCCGAGGGCGTCGACGAGCGGCGTCGGCAGGTGGCGCACCAGCAGGCCCGTGTACTGCGCGGCCCACGGCCCCTGGTTGCGCGGCACGATGTGCGGCGGTGTGCGGACCGCGAGGTGGACGCTCGTCGCGCCGTTCTCCGAGAGGTCCTGCGCGATCTCGGCCCCCGTGTTGCCCACCCCGACGACCAGCACGTCCTTGCCCGCGTACGGGACCGGGTCGCGGTACCGGCTCGCGTGCACGACCTGCCCGGGGAACGTGTCCTGGCCCGGCCAGTCCGGGAGGTGCGGCGTGTGGTTGTACCCCGTGGCGACGACAACGGCGTCCGCCGTGCGCCGGCCTACGGCGTCGCCCTCACCGGTGGTGGTGACCGTCCATACGCCGGCGGCGCGGTCGAGGCGCGTGACCTCGACGCCGTGCTCGATCCGCAGGTCGTGGTGGACGGCATACGCCTCGAGGTAGCGGACGACGTCGTCCCGGGCCACCCAGCGGCCGAACGCACGCGGGATCGGGAGACCGGGCAGCTGCGAGAGCCCCCGTGTCGTGTGCAGGTGCAGGCGGTCGTAGTGGTGCCGCCACGCGTTGCCCACGTGCTCCGACTTCTCCAGGACCGTGACGTCCGCGCCCTTGCCCCGCAGGGCGGCCGCTGCGGCGAGGCCCGCCGGTCCGGCGCCGATGACGTACACGGTATGCGACATGGATGGAGCGTAGTGGTGCACGGTGGGTGCCGGGTGGGCTGAACCTTGTTCACCCCACCCGGCACCCACCCGGCACCCAGCCGGTCTAGAAGTCGTCGGCGGTCCGGACCCGGTCCCGGATCCAGCGTCCGGCCTCCTTCAGGTTCCCGGTCCCGAAGGAGCCGCTGTTGCAGGATCCCTGGGTGAGGACCGCGCCCGAACGGTGGTCGTCGGAGAAGTTCCAGTTCACCCAGCTGATCTTCTTCGACGCCGCCAGGTCGAGGTACCGCTGCGACATGGCGAAGTCGTTGGCTCCCTCACCGGCGTAGTCCTGGGTGCCGAACTCCGTGATGAACATGGGGATCCGGTCCGCGGCCCGCGAGAGCGCGTTCAGGTACACCTCGTCGTGCGACGCGGCGTAGAAGTGGAACGTGTACATCACGTTCGAGGCGTTGACCGGGTTGTTCACCACCTCGGACTCGTTCGAGCTCTCGGAGACGCCCAGCGACGACCAGGCGCGCGTGCCCAGCAGGATGACGGCGTCCGGGTCCTTCGCGCGGACCACCGGGATGATCTGCTCGTGGTAGCTCTTGATCGTCTGCCAGGACACCCCGTTGGGCTCGTTCGCGACCTCGTAGATGATGTTGTTCTTGCCGTTGTTCCGCTCGGCGATGGCCGTGAAGAAGGTCTTGGCCCGCTGCAGGTTGAAGTTGGGGTCACCCGGGCTGAGCATGTGCCAGTCGACGATCGCGTACATGCCGCGCGCCGTGAGCATGTCGATGTAGCGGTTCACCAGGGCGGTGTAGCGCGCGGGATCGGTCTCGTAGCCGCCCTCCTGCACGTAGGTGGAGATCCGCACCACGTCGGCGTTCCAGTCGTACGCGAGGGTGTCGAGCGAACCGTCCGTGATGCACTGCGAGTACCACTGGGTTCCGTGCGTGCTCATCCCGCGCAGCTGGATCCGCTTGCCCTGCTCGTTGCAGAGGCCCACGCCGCACACGCTGAGCTGGCCGTTCGCCGCGACCGGCGTGCCGGCCTCCGGAGCCGGGTCGGTCGGCGTCGGCTCGGGATCCGACCCGCCGTCGCACGTACCGCTGAGTGTCCAGAGCGACGGCGTCGACGCCGGGTCCCAGCCCGCACCCGGGTGTGCGGTGTGCGCCTGCGTGGCGGTGTAGGAGCGGCCCTCGTAGGTGACCTGCTGGCCTGCGCGGTAGCTCGTGCCCTCCGCCCAGGTCGGTGCGGAGCACTCGCTCGTGGCGGCGGTGACGGCTGTGGCGGGCAGAAGAGGGACAAGGGCCGTTCCTAGCGCCAGCATCGCGGCAGTGGCAACTGCGACGACGATCGGGGCGCGGCGGGAGACCATGATGGGACCACCTCAGTTCGTCTGTTGATCCGGAGCAGGTCGCGGCAGCGCTGCCGGCCTGCTGGTCGCCAAGACGCTAGCAAGATGCCTCGTCGGGTGATATCGGGGATTTCCACACCGTACTCACACCGTGAGCGAGCCCACTGCGGGATCACGGTGAGACGACATCGCCCGATGACATAGTGTCGGCCCGTCCCCTCCGGACCATCCCGATCCGGTTCCCGCACCCGAGGTGGGCCCATGACTGTTCCCCTGACCCTGCGCATGCCTTCTCGCGCCGCTGGCCGGCCACAGACCCCGGACCGACCGGTCCTGGACGCGGCGCTCGACCGGCTGGAGGACGGCGGTGGCAGCACGCCCGACCGCGCGGACGCCGAGGTGCTCCTGCACGCCCGCGGCGCTGACCTGGACCGGCTGCTCGCGGTCGCGAGCACGATGCGCGACACCGGACTGCGGGAGGCCGGCCGGCCCGGCGTCATCACTTACTCGCGCAAGGTGTTCGTCCCGCTGACCCACCTGTGCCAGGACCGTTGCCACTACTGCATCTTCGTCCAGTCCCCAGGCAAGCTCGCCAAGGCGGGCATCTCGCCCTACATGGAGGCCGACGCCGTCCTGGAGGTCGCCCGGCAGGGCGCCGCGCTGGGCTGCAAGGAGGCCCTGCTGACGCTCGGCGACCGGCCCGAGAACCGCTGGCCGGTCGCCCGGCACTGGCTGGACGACCACGGGTACGCGTCGACGCTCGAGTACGTGGGCCACATGGCCCAGCTGATCCTGGACGAGACCGGACTGCTCCCGCATCTCAACCCCGGTGTCATGTCGTGGGCGGAGATGCAGCGGCTCAAGCCGGTGGGCCCGTCGATGGGCATGATGCTGGAGACCACGTCGGAGCGGCTGTGGACCGAGAAGGGCGAGGCGCACTTCGGCTCCCCCGACAAGGACCCGGCCCTGCGGCTGCGCGTGATCGACGACGCCGGCCGGTCCCGCATCCCGTTCACGACGGGCGTGCTGCTCGGTATCGGCGAGAACTACGCCGAACGCGTGGACTCGGTCCTGGCGCTGCGCGACGCGCACGCCAGGCACGGTCACCTGCAGGAGGTGATCGTGCAGAACTTCCGCGCCAAGTCGGCCACCGCGATGATGGGTGCGGAGGACCTGGAGACCCAGGAGTACGCGGCCGCCGTCGCCGTGACCAGGGTGCTCCTCGGCCCGGGCATGCGCGTCCAGGCCCCGCCCAACCTCACCGACGCCGCGGAGCTCCAGCTCCTGGTGCGCGCCGGCATCGACGACTGGGGCGGCGTGAGCCCGCTGACCCCCGACCACGTGAACCCCGAGCGGCCCTGGCCCCAGATCGAGGACCTGGCGCGGCTCACCGGCGAGGGCGGGTACACGCTGCGCGAACGCCTCACCGCGCACCCGCACTACCTGCGCGAGGCCCGGGACGGCGCCGACTGGCTGGACGACCGCCTCCGCCCCCGCGTCCTGGCCCTGTCGGACGACTACGGCCTGGCCCGCCAGGACGCCCTCCTGGGCGAGTTTCCGTCCTCCACCCCGTTGAGTGCTGGCTTTTCGCCCCTCTCGGGACGAAAAGGGGGCGAATATCCCGCACTCAACGGAGCGGGGAGGTTGGGGCGGCTGATCGGCGACGTTGCGGGCGAGCCCGACCGGGTGGACGACGCCGGGTGGGTCGAGCTGTTGGGGGCGCGTGGGTCCGATCTTGAGGAGCTCGCCGCGCTCGCGGATCAGGTGCGGCAGGCGCGCGTCGGGGACGCCGTCACCTATGCGGTGAACCGGAACATCGACGCGTCGCTGGGCCTCGCCCCCGAGCAGGTCGAAGAGCTCGCGAAGGAAGCCGTGGCGCTCGGCGCCACCGAGGTGTGCGCGCAGGGCCTGCCGCCGACGTCGGCGGGCGCGGACGGCTACCTCGACCTGGCCCGCGCCGTGAAGCGGGGCGGGCCCGGCCTGCACCTGCACGCCTTCCGCCCGGCCGAGCTCGCCGACGGCGCCGCCCGCGCCGGGCTCTCCCTGCCCGACTGGCTGACGACGCTCCGCGAAGCCGGCGTCGACACCGTGCCGGGCACGGGCGCCCGCATCCTCGACGACCGGATCCGGGACCTGCTCACCGGCGGCACCGACATCCCGGCCGAACGCTGGGTCGAGCTCGTCACCGCCGCGCACACCGCGGGCCTGCGGTCGACGGCGACGATCGTGTACGGGCACGTCGAGTCGGCACGCGACCAGGTGCGCCACCTGCGGGCACTGGCCCGCGTCCAGGACACGACCGGCGGGTTCACCGAGCTGATCCCGATGCCCTGGCTGGCCTCGGAGTCGCCGGTGCCCGTGGCCGGCGCCCGGGCGGCGACCCTGCGCGAGAGCCGCGCCCTGCACGCGGTCGCGCGACTGATGCTCGACGGGCGGATCGACCACGTGCAGGCCGCATGGACCAAGCTCGGCCTGCGTGGCGCGCAGCGCATGCTCGCGGGCGGCGCGGACGACCTCGGCGGCGTGCTGCTCGACGGCGTGCTGGACCCCGGCGCCGGCCCCGAACAGGGCCGGGAGCTGACCGTGGCGGACGTGACGCGGCTCGCCGCCGAGCTGGGCCGGCCCGTACGCCAGCGCACGACCACGTACGAGCAGGTGGGGTGACGGGCACGAGACCCGGAGCCGGAGCGGCCACCGAGGTGGACGTCGCGGTAGTGGGCGCGGGGCTCGCCGGCGTGGGCCTCGGCGCCCGGCTGCGCCGTGCCGGGCGCACGGGTTTCGCGATCCTGGAGCGGGCCGACGACGTCGG
The DNA here is from genome assembly GCF_050936155.1 of Promicromonospora sp. CA-289599. Taxonomy (NCBI): domain Bacteria; kingdom Bacillati; phylum Actinomycetota; class Actinomycetes; order Micrococcales; family Promicromonosporaceae; genus Promicromonospora; species Promicromonospora sp. CA-289599. The sequence goes on along the minus strand of NZ_JBNJNI010000001.1, from coordinate 4,529,431 downwards.
CGGGACCTGGCGCGACAACGTCTACCCGGGCGTCGCGTGCGACATCCCGAGCGCGCTGTACTCCTACTCGTTCCTGCCCCAGCCCGCCTGGTCACGGGTGTTCGCGCCGGGCGCCGAGATCCACGAGTACGTCAGGGACGTCGCACGGTCCGAAGGACTGGCCCCCCACCTGCGCCTCGGCACCGAGCTCACGGACGCCCGCTGGCACGACGACGAGGCCGCATGGCACCTGACGACGTCACGGGGTCCCCTGACCGCCCGGGTCCTGGTCACGGCGGTCGGCCGGCTCAGCGAGCCCCGCGTGCCCGACCTCCCGGGGCTCGGCACGTTCCCCGGCCGCGTGTTCCACTCCGCCCGCTGGGACCGAGACCTGCCCGCCGGACTCCGGGTCGGGGTCGTCGGCACCGGCGCGAGCTCCGTCCAGCTGGTGCCGGAGCTGGCCCGCCGGGCGGAGTCCGTCGTCGTGCTGCAACGCACCCCGCCCTGGGTGCTCCCCCGCGGCGACCGGGCCTACGCGCCCGGCGAGGCCCGGCCGGAGCGGGCGGCGCTCGCGGAGGAGGCGGACCGGCTGTTCGACGCGCGCATGGCCGGCACGACGGCGGAGGCCGAGCTGCGGGAGCGCGCGGAGGCCCACCTGCGCGCACAGGTGCCGGATCCCGCGCTGCGCGCGCTCCTCACGCCCGACTACGCGGTGGGCTGCAAGCGCGCGCTCTTCAGCGACGACTGGTACCCCGCCCTGCAGCAGCCGCACGTCACGCTGGAGCCGGGCCCGCCGGTGGCGGTCGAGGGATCGACGCTGGTCGCGGCGTCGGGCGCGCGGTACGAGGTCGACGTGCTCGTGCTGGCCACGGGGTTCGAGACGACCCGGCCGCCGTTCGCCCGGCTGGTGACCGGACGCGGCGGACAGACGCTCGCCGAGCACTGGTCCGGCGGCATGACGAGCCACGCCTCCACGGTGGTCCACGGCTTCCCGAACCTCTTCGTGCTCGACGGCCCCAACGCGGGGCTCGGCCACCACTCCGCCCTCGAGGTGATCGAGGCACAGGTCGACTACGTGCTCGGCGCGCTCGACCACCAGGACCAGGTGGGCGGGCCGCTCGAGGTGTCGGCGGCGGCCGAGGCCGCCTACACACGCGAGATCGACGAGCGCGCCGCCGGGACGGTGTGGCTCCGGGGCGGCTGCCGCAGCTGGTACGTGGACGAACGCTCGGGGCGCCTCACGCTCCTGTGGCCCGGCCGGGCGGCGGAGTACCGCGAGCGCTTCGGTGCCTTCGACCCGGCCCCGTTCGCACGCGACGGCGCGACCGTCGGCTGCTCACCCGGATAGACCGCCCGCCGACGGAGTCAGCCCGGGACAAGGCCGTTCTGGTAGGCCCAGACCACCGTCTGCAGCCGGTCGCGGGTTCCGATCTTCGCCATCGCGCGCCCGAGGTGGGACTTGACGGTGCTCGTCTCCACGACCAGTTCCTGTGCGATCTCCGCGTTCGACAGCCCCCGGGCGAGCTGTCGAACGATCTCGGCCTCGCGTGCCGTGAGCTGCGCCGTGAGGTCCGACGCTGGTGCGGGCAGGACCTTGCGCCGCGCGAACTCGGTGATCACCCGGTGAGTCACGGTCTGGTCGATCAGGCCGTGCCCGTCGGCCAGCCGGTGGACGGCGTCGATCAGTTCCTCCGGCTCGCAGTCCTTGAGGATGAACCCTGAGGCGCCCGCCTCCAGGGCGCCGAAGACGTACTCGTCGAGGTCGAACGTGGTCACGACCAGCACGGCGGGTGCCGTCCCGCCGGAGGCGGCGTCGGCCACGATCTCGCGGGTCGCCGCGAGGCCGTCACCGCCCGGCATACGAACGTCCATACAGACGACGTCGGGGCCGTGCCGGCGGGCGAGCTCGACCGCGGCGGGCCCGTTCGAGGCCTCGGCGACCACCTCGATGTCGTCGGCCTGCTCCAGGAGGAACCGGAACCCCGCCCGGACCACCGCCTGGTCGTCGACGAGCAAGACCCTGATCATTCCTGTCCTCCGGTGTTCGTGGGCTCGTGGTGCAGCGGCAGCGTCAGCAGCACGCGCCACCCGCCGGACGGTGTGGCACCGGTCGTCAGTGTCGCCCCGACGAGGTGCGCGCGCTCCCCCATGCCGATGAGGCCCATGCCCTGCCGTGTCGAGACCTGCCGTGTCGAGTCCTGTCGTGTCGAGTCCGTCGGGGCACGCCCAGGGGCGGGTGTGTTGACGACCTCGAGCGAGACCTCCCGCTCCGCGAACCGCACGGCCATCCGCACGGGCGCGCCGGGTGCGTGCTGGCGGGCGTTCGACAGCGACTCCTGCGCCACCCGGTAGAACGCCGCGTCCGCGATGGGCGCGAGGGCACGCGCCCGGCCCTCGCGGACCAGCTCGACGGTGTCGCCGAGCGTGCGTGCGGTGCCCACCAGCCCGTCGAGCGCGTCGAGCCCGGGCGGAGGTGCGTCGTGCCCGTCGTCGTCGATGCTCGGACGCTCCCGGAGGACGCCGACGATCAGGCGGAGGCTGTCCAGCGTCTCCTTGCCCTGCCCGCGGATCCAGGCGGTGCCCGCCTTGGCGGCCTCCGGGTCGCTGTCGATCTGCCGTGCCACGGCGGCGGCCTGGACCACGAGGCCGGAGAGGTGGTGCGCCGCGACGTCGTGCAGCTCCCGGGCCATGCGGGACCGTTCGGCGAAGATCGCCGCCTGGGTGGTCGCGCGCTGCGTCCGCATCAGCTCCTCGGCCCGGAGGCGGAGCAGGTCGACGTAGCGGCGACGGGTCGCCACGGCGCCGCCGACGAGCGCGCTGAGGACGTAGGTGCCGATCCCCGCCGCGAGATGGTTCGCGGCCGGCAACAGCGGGCCGTTGCCCGACGCGAGGGCTGCCACCGCCGCCGCCAGCACCCCGACCGGCACCGCCGCGCCCGTGACCACCAGGGCCTGGCGGGCGGGCAGCAGCGTGCCGATCGTGTATCCGGCGATGACCTGCGGTATGCCGCCGACCGACAGGTCGGGGGGCGACACGGCGATGACGAGCACCTGGACGGCCACGACGAGGCCCAGGCAGAGGACCGGACGGGTCCGGCGCAGGACCAGCGGCAGCGCCTGGGCACACGTGGCGACCGCGAGCAGGACGCCCTGCGCCGGACCGACCGTCAGGTCCTCCGCCTCCAGCACGTACTGGAACAGCACCACCAGCAGGCCCGCGGTCACCAGGGTGACCGCTGCGGCCAGCAGTGCGTCCTGCGCCGGCCGGGTGGTCGCGCCGAGCCGCGTCAGCAGGCTGTCGAGCCTGCTGGCGCGCGGCGGGACCGGAACGCCGTCGTACACCGCTGGGCCGTCCGTCGTGAGCATCATCAGTACGATACAGACGGCGCCAGCAGGCGGAACTCGACGGCGAACCAGGCGATCCCGGCCAGGGCGAGCAGCAGGAGCACGGCGGAGAGGATCCTGCGCCAGCCGTGGCGGTGCCGGATCGCGCCGACCACCTGGAGCGCGGCGGGGACGATGCCCAGCACGCCGATGCCCTGGACCACCTGCAGCTGGCGCAGGGAGAACTCGGAGACGTCCTCCAGGCTCATCACGGTGAGCACCGTGGCGATCCAGCCGCCGAGCGCGAGCACCGCGCAGACCGTCGCGATCCTGGTGAGCAGCCTGACGACGCGGCCGGTGCGCTCCGGGTGGAGACGCGCGGCCCGCTCGGACCCGGACGCAGAGCCGGGCGCGGACCCGCGAACCGACCGGCGCCGGACCCGTCGGGTGATCGCACCGACCGGCCACCCGACGGCCGCCACGAGCAGGATCAGCGCGGACACGCCGAGCACGGGAAGCGCCACCGCCTGGGCACGTTCCGGCTGGGCGGGCAGCAGGGTGAAGGCGCCCTCGATGCCTATCGCCTCGACCTTGTCGTCGGCGACGCGCATGGCGATGACCCGCTGGCCGTCGACCTCACGCCAGACCCACGGCTCGATCTCCTCGTACAGGGCGGGCGAGTCGCTGAGGGGACCCGGCGTGATCAGCAGCCGGCCGTCGGCCCGTGCCGTGAGCTGCGTGGTGCTGAAGGCCTCCAGCGAGGCCAGGAACGTGCTCTGCATGCCGCGCGAGGAGACGTAGCTGCCGTCGGCGATCGCGGCGTGCTCCTTGGCGGTCGCGTCGTCGACGGTGCCGGCTGCCGGGGCGGACTCGGCCGGGAAGTAGCGGTCGGTGAAGCCGTGCAGCACCGCGTCGCGCAGCTCGAGGGTCGCGAGACCGCTGTCTCCCGTGCTGTTGAGGGAGACGAAGATCCCCGTGCGCTCCTCCGGGTAGAGCTGCAGGTGGGAGTGGAAGTAGTTGGTGTCGCCGCCGTGGCCGACGATCCAGCGACCGTTGCGGCTCTCGTCGAAGAACCCGAGCGTCATCCGCGGGGAGGCCGCGAGGTTGCCCAGGGAACTCTCGTCGAGCGCCGGGGCGTGCATCAGGTCGAGCGTCCCGGGCTCCAGGATCGAGCCGGTGCCGGGTTCGCCGAGCTGGGCCAGCATGAAGCGCGCCATGTCGGGTGCCGAGGCGGTCAGGGCGCCGGCGGGCGGTGTCCCGACGATCTCGAACGGGCCGGGGGCGGCTGCCGACGTGGCGTAGCCCTCGGACATCCGGTCGCGCAACGCTTCGGGCAGCGGCTGCTCGAAGGTCGACGACGTCATGCCGGCCGGCGCGAGGATGTTCTGCTGGACGTACTCCTCGAACGGCACGCCGCTCACGTGCTCGACGATGTACCCGGCCAGCGAGTTCCCGTAGTTCGAGTAGGCCGGGACGGTTCCGGGCTCGTAGACCTGCTCCGGCGGGTCCTGGGCCAGCTCGTCACGGAGCACCGGCGACACGTCGCCCGAACCGATGAGGCCGCCGAGCCGCTCCTCGAAGCCTGCGGTGTGCGTGAGCAGGTGGCGCATGGTGATCGGCCCGTCGAACGACCGCGGGACGTCGAAGTCGAGGTACTCCGCGATGTCGGTGTCCAGGTCGACGTCGCCGCTCTCGACGAGCTGCATGGCGGCGGTGGCGGTGAACAGCTTGGAGACCGAACCGGGGCGGAACAGCGTGCTCTCCGGGTCGACCGGTACCGCCTCGCCGCCCGTCGTGCCCGTGTCGGCGTAGCCGTAGCCACGGGTGGTGACGACCTTGCCGTCGTCGACGACCGTGACGACGCCGCCGGCGATGCCCGCGGTCTCCAGCGCGGAGGGCAGCAGGCCGTCGAGCCAGGCGTCGACGTCCGACTGCTCGAGCGAGTGCTCCCCCGCCGGGGCGGAGACGGGCGGGGGCGGCGTCGGCTCGACGGCAGTCGCTGCGGACGCCGGGACGCCGGCGGCGACGGTGATCGCGAGCGCCCCCAGGGCAGCGAGCGCCGCCAAGGTGCGCACGCGACCGGGCCGCTCGGTGGGTAGGTCATGGGACGGGGACATCGTCGCGCTCCTCGCGCTCGGCGGGTGTTCGTGCTGGTCCGGAGCCTTTCCTCCGGACGACACCAGCCTGTCGAGATACCTGCTCCGCCACATCGCCCGCGAGCACGCACTTGACCTACGACCTTTGGCGGAGGCGGCGCCCTGGCCACCTCACACCTCAGCCTTGGTACAGCCAGATCCAGTTGCCGTCGGGGTCGGTGACGGCGCTGTTGCGGGGCATGCCCTCTGGGGTGTTGATCGCTACGGCCTCGATGGCCCCGGCCTCGATCGCGTGCCGGTGCGTGACGTCGAGGTCCTCGACGGTGAGGCCGAAGGTGCTGCGTCCGGGCTGGTCGAACGACTCCGGGTCCGTCAGGACGAGGAGGAAGAAGCCCGGCTGACCGTAGGTGCCGAACTGGTACCCGGTGAAGTCGGCCGCGTCGGTGTGGCGGATGACGCTCTCGGCCAGGCCGAACGCCTCCTCGTAGAACTGTCGTGCCTTGTTCTTGTCGGCGACGGCGATCTTGATCTGCACCGGTGCCGTGGTGGTCGTGATGGCGGGCATGGTCACTCCTTCGTTGGTGTATCGGCTTGACTGGGCTATCTGTCGGTCGAGGTGGTCTCGTTCGCGTCGGAGACGGTCCGTGTGGACCGCCAGCAGCTCCCGCGCCTGGGCTGACTCGGGACTGCGGATGATCTCGCGCACCTGGTGGATCGGGATCCCCAGCCAGCGCAGGTCGGCGATCAGCCGTGCGGACGCCAGCTGGCTGCGGGCGTAGCGGCGGTAGCTGTTCCAGGGGTCGACGTCGGCAGGTCGCAGCAGGCCGACCTCGTCGTAGTGCCGCAGTGCGTGCACGGTCAGCCCGGACAGCTTTGCGAACTGTCCGACCGACAAGGCGTTCTCATCGTCCATACGACAAGCGTGCAGGTTCGGGTTACCCGAGGCTCAACCCCGGGCGGTGTGTGCAAGGACGATGCCGGTGTCACCGGCCGCCGCGTGTCCGACCGCCGAGGCGGTGCTGGCAGGCGCGCGTTTGCACTGAGGCGCAAACCGTTCTCCTCCAGCGCTTTCCGGAGTTGAGTGGCTCCCGGCCACACGCGTGGCCCCACCTGACGACGGGAGCACTACGTGCGCATCGACAAGCTCACGACCGGAACCATCGCCGCCCTCACCAGTCTCGTCCTTGCCGGGGGCATGCTGGCGACCGCGGCGTCCGCGTCGGCCAACACGAACGACGGCTACGTCAGCGGCGCCAACGGCATGGGCGACGACTGGGGTGACGAGGGCACCGTCTCGAGGACCTCCTACTCGTCCTCCACCGCGACCTGCCTGTGGCAGCAGGTGCTGCACGCGGAGGGCCTCCTCAGCGCTTCCGGCATCGACGGGCACTTCGGCCCCAACACGGAGACGGCGACGGAGAACTTCCAGAAGCGGTACAGCGACCTTCAGGTCGACGGGAAGGCAGGCCCGGCGACCTGGGGCAAGGCGGACAACAAGTTCACCGGGGTGATCGACTACGTCGACGGCAGCGCACGGGCCGACTACGACGGCAGAAGCTCGAACTTCCGGGTCTACCGCAACACCCAGGGCCGGCACTTCTGGTGGCATGAGGGCATCGGCGCCAATCGCACCGCCGCGTACGGCTCCAACAGCTGCTGACCGCCTCCGTCCCAGCCTGCGCGGCCGGCGCCACCACGGCTCCGGCGGCGCAGGTCACGGCCCCGTACCCAGCCGAAACACAAGCGCCCACAGGGAAACACGAAAGTTACCGCTGAAGAACTGGAGCGACATCTCCGTCCACTTAGGTTCATTTGAACCTAAACGGTCGGCCCACCCGGGGCCGTCGGCCATGAAACGGAGCATCCCCCATGCGTCTTCGGTCCCCGTCGCCCCACCGCGCGACGCGTCTGAGCACCGTCTCGCTCGCCGCCCTGTGCGTCATCGCCCTGAGCGCCTGTGGTGCGCGGGTCGACGCCGACAGCCCCGGCGCGTCCAGCTCCGCCGAGAGCTGCGTCGACACGTCGGGCGACGCCGTCAAGATCGGCTTCCTCAACTCGCTGTCGGGCACGATGGCGATCTCGGAGCAGACCGTCCACGACTCCCTCCAGCTCGCCGCCCAGGAGATCAACGCCGACGGCGGCGTACTCGGCAAGCAGCTCGAGATCGTCTCGGAGGACGGCCAGTCCGAGCCCACGATCTTCGCGGAGAAGGCCGGCAAGCTCATCACCAGCGACTGCGTCGCGGCGGTGTTCGGGGGCTGGACCTCGGCGTCGCGCAAGGCGATGCTGCCCGTGTTCGAGGCCCAGGACTCCCTGCTGTTCTACCCGGTGCAGTACGAGGGCCTGGAGTCCTCGCCGAACATCTTCTACACCGGCGCCACGACCAACCAGCAGATCGTGCCCGCGCTGGACTACCTCGTCGAGCAGGGCACGAAGTCCCTGTTCCTGGTCGGCTCGGACTACGTCTTCCCGCGCACGGCGAACAAGATCATCAACGCCTACGCCGCGGCCCACGACATCGAGATCGTCGGCGAGGAGTACGCGCCGCTCGGCCACACCGACTTCTCGACGATCGTCAACAAGGTCAAGTCCGCCGACGCCGACGCCGTGTTCAACACCCTCAACGGCGACTCCAACGTCGCGTTCTTCAAGGAGTACAACAACGTCGGCATGTCCGCCGACGAGATGCCCGTCGTCTCGGTGTCCATCGCCGAGGAGGAGGTCGGCGGCATCGGCATCGACAACGTCGAGGGCCAGCTCACCGCCTGGAACTACTACCAGACCGTGGACAGCCCCGCGAACACCGCGTTCGTCGAGGCCTTCAAGGCCGAGTACGGCGAGGACCGCCCCACGTCCGACCCGATGGAGGCCGCGTACACCTCCCTCTACCTCTGGAAGGCGATGGTCGAGAAGGCCGAGTCGTTCGTCGTGGACGACGTGACCGCTGCCGCGGACGGTGTCACCTTCGACGCCCCCGAGGGCGAGGTCGTCGTCAACGGGGACAACCACCACATCGCCAAGACCGCCCTGATCGGCAAGATCGGCGCGGACGGCCTGATCCACACCGAGTGGAGCTCCGAGGAACCCATCGAGCCCGACCCGTACCTCGAGGGCTACGACTGGGCCGACGGCCTGTCCTGACCGGGCCAGGCACAACACGATGGACATCATCGCCCAGCTCTTCGCCGGACTGAGCCTCGGCTCCGTCCTCCTCCTCGCCGCCCTCGGGCTGTCCCTGACGTTCGGCCAGATGGGCGTCATCAACATGGCCCACGGCGAGTTCATGATGGCCGGCGCCTACACCGCGTTCGTCGTCCAGGGCCTGATCGGCGACGCCGGCGTCAGCCTGCTCGTCGCGCTGCCCCTGGGGTTCCTCGTGGGCGGCCTGCTCGGCCTGCTCCTGGAGGCGACGCTCATCCACCGCATGTACCGGCGGCCGCTCGACACGCTGCTCGTGACCTGGGGTGTCGCGCTCGTCCTCCAGCAGGTCGCGCGCGACGTGTTCGGCGCCCCCAACGTGGACGTCGCCGCGCCCGCCTGGCTGTCGGGCGCGGTCCAGGTCGGCGGGCTCGCGCTGCCCCGGACGCGCCTGTTCATCCTGGCGCTCGCCCTGGTGTGCGTCGTCGCCCTCGCGGTGGCGCTGCGGGCCACCCCGCTCGGCCGGCGCATCCGCGCCGTCGTGCAGAACCGGGACCTGGCCGAGGCGTCCGGCATCTCGTCGCGGGCGACCGACCGGGTCACGTTCTTCATCGGGTCGGGGCTGGCCGGCATCGCGGGCGTCGCGCTCACGCTGCTCGGCTCGGTCGGGCCGACGCTCGGGACCAGCTACATCGTCGACGCGTTCCTCGTGGTGGTGGCCGGCGGCATCGGCCAGATCAAGGGCACGGTGATCGCGGCGACGGCGCTGGGCCTGATGCAGTCGTTCTTCGAGTACTCGACGACGGCCTCCGTCGCCAAGGTGCTCGTGTTCGTCGCCATCGTGGCCTTCCTGCAGCTACGACCCCAGGGCCTGGTCTCGGTCCGGACGAGGAGCCTCGCATGACCGTCCTGACCGCACTCGTCCGTCCCGGGCGCACCCGCACGCTCGCGGCGTTCGGCCTCGCGGCGGCCCTCCTGCTGCTCGCGCCCGTGGTGCTGAGCCCGTTCCGCCTCGACCTGCTCGCCAAGTTCCTCTGCCTCGCCATGGTCGCGGTCGGGATCGGCCTGGCGTGGGGCCGCGGCGGGCTGCTCACCCTGGGCCAGGGGGTCTACTTCGGCCTCGGGGCCTACCTGATGGCCATGCACCTCAAGCTGGCCGACGCCGGACCGGGTGGCGTCCCGGACTTCATGCTGCTGTACGGCACGGGGCAGGTACCGGGCTGGTGGGAGCCGTTGCGCTCCCCCGTCTCGGCGATCCTGCTGGTCGTGCTCGTCCCGGCCGCGCTGGCCGCGCTGCTCGGCTGGGCCGTGTTCACCCGGCGGGTGCGGGGCGCGTACTTCGCGATCCTGTCCCAGGCGCTGGCGGCGGCCTTCGCCATCCTCCTCATCGGCCAGCAGCAGACCACCGGCGGGACCAACGGGCTCAACGGGTTCCGGGCGTTCTTCGGCTACGACCTGGCCGACCCGGTCAACAAGCAGATGCTCTACCTGATCGCCGCGGGCGTGCTGCTCGGGATGGTCGCGGTGGTGCGGCAGCTCACCGTCTCCCGGTTCGGGGAGCTGCTGGTGGCCGTCCGCGACCAGGAGGACCGCGTCCGGTTCCTCGGCTACGACCCGGCCCTGGTGAAGGTGGTCGCCTATGTGGTCGCCGCGGTCATGGCGGCGGTCGGCGGTGCGTTGTTCGTGCCGATCGTCGGCATCATCTCGCCGGCCGACGTCGGCGTGGTGCCGTCCATCGGCTTCCTCATCGGCGTGGCGATCGGCGGGCGCGCGACCCTGCTCGGCCCGGTGCTCGGCTCGATCGCGGTGAGCTGGGCGCAGACGTCGATCTCCGAGCAGTTCCCGTCGGGCTGGATCTACTTCCAGGGCGCCCTGTTCGTGCTGGTCATCGCGTTCCTGCCCGGCGGTCTCGCGTCGGTCGTCGGGAAGCTGCGCCGTCGTCGTACAGAAGGGATCCCCGCATGAGTGACCTGGCCGCGGCCGAGGCGCTGCTCGGCACGGACACCGCCCGGTTCCGGCACGACTACCTGGAGGTGCGCGGGCTGCGGGTCGAGTTCGACGGCTTCGTCGCCGTGCGCGACGTCGACCTCACGGTCACGCAGGGCGACCTGCGGTTCCTCATCGGCCCGAACGGCGCGGGCAAGACGACGCTCATCGACGCGGTCACCGGCCTGGTCCGGGCCACCGGCTCGGCTGCCTTCGGCCGGACCGAGCTGCTCGGGCGCAGCACCCACCGCATCGCCCGCGCCGGCGTCGGGCGCACGTTCCAGACGGCAAGCGTGTTCGAGGAGCTGACCGTGCTGCAGAACCTCGACATCGCGGCGGGCGCGCGGCGTGGGGCGCTGACCCTGCTGCGGCGTCGGCCGAACGTGCCGGAGGCCGTAGAGCACGCGCTGGAGACGGTAGGCCTGACGGCGCTGCGCGACGTGCCCGCGGGCGTGCTCGCGCACGGCCAGAAGCAGTGGCTGGAGATCGGGATGCTGCTGGTCCAGGACGCCCACCTGCTGCTGCTCGACGAGCCTGTGGCGGGCATGACCCAGGCCGAGCGCGAGGAGACCGGGCAGCTGCTGCGCCGCATCGGGTCGCAGCGGGTGGTGGTCGTGGTCGAGCACGACATGGAGTTCCTCCGGTCCTTCGCCGACTCGGTGACCGTGATGCACCAGGGGCGGGTGCTCGCCGAGGGCACCGTGCACGAGGTGCAGAACGACCCCGCGGTCGTCGAGGTCTACCTCGGCGCCCCCGCGTCCTCGGACACAGCCCCGGCTGCCCCGACAGAAGGAGAAGTCCCGTGATGCTGGAGCTGAACGGCGTGACCACGGGCTACGGTCGCACGACGGTGGTGCACGACGTCGACCTGACCGTGCCCGACGGCGGGCTGACCGCCGTGCTGGGCCACAACGGCGCGGGCAAGACGACCCTGCTGCGGGCGGTGCTCGGCCTGCTGCCCGTGCGGTCCGGGACGGTGCGGCTCGCGGGCGAGGACGTCACCGCGCTCGCACCGCACCAGCGGGTGCGGCGCGGCATCGCCTACGTGCCACAGGGCCAGCAGTCCTTCGGGCTGCTGAGCGCGCGCGAGAACCTGCAGGTGGTCGCGGACGCCCACGGACGTGCCGCCCGGCGCCGGACGGACGAGGCGCTCGACCTGTTCCCCGCGCTCCGCGAGCTGCTGGGGCGCCAGGCCGGGCTGCTGTCCGGTGGGCAGCGGCAGCAGCTCGCGATCGCCCGGGCCCTGGTCACGGGACCGCGGCTGCTCGTGCTGGACGAACCGGTCGAGGGCATCCAGCCCAACGTCGTCAGCGAGATCTACGACGCGATCTCCGCGCTCACCACGGCCGGCGACCTGTCGGTGCTGCTCGTCGAGCAGCACATCGGCTACGCCGTGGAGCACGCCGCCGAGTTCGCGGTGCTCGCCTCCGGCCGGGTCGCCCACCGAGGCCAGGGCGGCGGCCCGGCCGCGGCCCAGGCAGCGAGAACGGCGCTCACCCTGTGACCGCCCGTTGGTTGGAGGGATCGTGCACCTGAGCCCCGCCGACGTCGAGAAGCTGCTGCTGGCCACCGCCGGGATGGTCGCGCGCGACCGTCTGGCGCGTGGCGTGCGGCTCAACTACCCGGAGTCCGTGGCGCTGCTGTCCTGCTGGGTGATCGAACGGGCGCGCGAGGGCGCCGACGTCGCGACGCTCATGGACACCGGCCGCGAGGTCCTGGTCCGCGAGCAGGTCATGGACGGCGTCCCGGAGATGCTCGTCGACGTCCAGGTCGAGGCCACGTTCCCCGACGGTCGCAAGCTCGTCACCCTGCACCACCCGGTCCAGTAGCCGGTCGAGCAGCCGGTCCAGCAGCCGGTCCAGCAGAGAGGTCCACCATGTCAGCCCACACGTCCACCGGACCAGGTGCGATCCGCGTAGCCCCCGGCCGCATCGAGATCAACGCCGACCGCGCTCCGCACGAGCGCCTGCGCCTCGTCGTCCTGAACACCGGCGACCGGCCCGTCCAGATCGGCTCCCACCTGCACCTGCCCGATGCCAACACCGCCCTCGAGTTCGACCGCGACGCCGCGCACGGGTTCCGGCTCGACGTGCCCTCCGGCACCTCGCAGCGGTTCGAGCCCGGCGCGAGCCGCCAGGTCGACGCCGTGACGATCCGCGGCGCGCGACGGGTCCCGGGCATCCAGCGGGGCAAGACCGACGGCGGCGCACTGGGACCGGTCGTCGGGCCGCCGTCCGACCAAGTGCAGGAGGACCGCTGATGGCCTGGGTGGACCGCGATCGCTACGCCGCCCTGTACGGCCCGACGGTCGGCGACCAGGTGCGCCTCGGCGACACCGACCTATGGATCGAGATCACCGAGGACCGCACCGCCGGCGGAGAGGAGGCGGTGTTCGGCGGCGGCAAGTCCATCCGCGAGTCGATGGCGCAGTCGACGCGGACCCGCGCCCAGGGCGCGCTGGACACGGTGATCACCAACGCGATCGTCCTGGACTGGTGGGGCGTGGTCCGGGCCGACGTCGGGCTGCGGGACGGGCGCATCGTCGCCCTGGGCCGGTCCGGCAACCCGGACGTCGCCGACGGAGTCCACCCCGACCTGGTCATCGGGCCCTCGACCGACGTCATCTCCGGGGAGGGCCGCATCCTCACGGCCGGGGCGTTCGACGCGCACGTGCACCTGCTGTCGCCGTCGCAGCTCCACGAGGCGCTCGCGACGGGGATCACGACGGTCGCGGGTGGCGGCACCGGACCGTCCGAAGGCTCCAAGGCGACGACGGTCACGGGCGCGGGGCACCTGCGGCACATCCTGCGGGCCATCGACCCGGTGCCGGTGAACGTGCTGCTGTTGGGCAAGGGCAACACGGTGAGCGCGGACGCCCTGGCGGAGCAGGCCCTGGCCGGCGCGGGCGGCTACAAGATCCACGAGGACTGGGGCGCCACCCCGGCCGCGCTCGACGCCGCCCTGCGCGCGGCCGAGGACTGGGGGCTGCAGGTCGCCCTGCACTCGGACTCGCTCAACGAGGCGGGGTTCGTGCAGTCGACGGTCGACGCCATCGGCGGCCGCTCGATCCACGCCTTCCACGTCGAGGGCGCGGGCGGCGGGCACGCGCCCGACATCCTGACGATCGCGGGCCTGCCGCACGTCATCCCGGGCTCGACGAACCCGACCCTCCCCCACACGGTGAACACCGTGGCCGAGCACCTCGACATGCTCATGGTCTGCCACCACCTGAGCCCGGCGGTCCCGGAGGACCTGGCGTTCGCGGAGTCCCGCATCCGCGCCACGACGATCGCCGCGGAGGACGTGCTGCACGACATGGGGGCGCTGTCGGTCACGTCGTCCGACGCCCAGGCGATGGGCCGCATCGGCGAGGTCATCACGCGCACCTGGCAGGTCGCGCACGTCATGAAGCACCGCCGCGGCCCGCTCGGCAGCTCGGAGCCCGCCGACAACGAGCGCGCCCGCCGCTACGTCGCCAAGTACACGATCAACCCCGCGATCGGTCACGGCATCGATGCCCACGTCGGCTCGGTGGAGCCGGGCAAGCTCGCGGACCTCGTCCTGTGGGACCCGCGGTTCTTCGGCGTCCGGCCCGACGTCGTGCTCAAGGGCGGGGTGATCGCGTGGGCGGCGCTCGGCGACCCGAACGCGTCCATCCCGACGCCGCAGCCCGTGCTGCAGCGCCCGGCGTTCGGCGACGCGATCGCCGCCGACCTGTCGCTCGCGTTCGTCGCGCCGGCCGCGATCGAGGACGGGCTGGCGGACCGGCTCGGGCTGCGGCGCGAGCTGGCCGCCGTCGCGCCCACCCGCGACGTCGGGAAGGCGGACATGCGCAACAACGACGTCCTGCCCCGCATCGACATCCGGCCGGACACGTTCGAGATCCGGGTGGACGGCGACCTCGTCGAGCCCGCGCCCGCCGTCCGGCTGCCGCTCGCGCAGCTCTACTCGATGTTCTGAACGCCCCGTGACCTCACCCCACGCCCTCTCGGTGGCGCTGCTGCTCGCGGACGCCCGCCTGCCCAGCGGCGGGCACGCGCACTCGGCGAGCCTCGAGCCCGCGCTGCTGGGCGGTATGCCCACCGGGGACGTGCCCGCCTGGATCGTCGGGCGGGCGACGACCGTGAGCCTGGTCGAGGCGGGCACCGCCGTGGTGACGGCGCGGCTGCTCGCGGGGGCGGACGGCTTCGGCCTCGCCGACGTCGTCCGCGCCTGGGCGGCCCGGACACCCGCGCCCGCCCTGCGCGACGCCGCCCGCCTGCTCGGCCGCGGCTACCTCCGGCTCGCGCGGACCCTCTGGGGGGACGCGCCTGCCGTGCGGGCGCTGGTCGCGCACGACGCCGCCCACGGCCCGCTCCCCCGCGCGGTCGTGCTGGGGGCGGTCGCCGCGGCGACCGGCCTGCCCGCCGAGGACGCCGTCCGCCTCACCGTCTACGACGACGCCCAGACGGCGGCGTCGGCCCTGCTCAAGCTCGAACCGCTCGACCCGGTCACGCCCGCGCGCTGGGTCCTCGAAGCCTGCGCCGCGGCGGAGCAGCACGTGCTGCGCGTCGCGGCGTGCACCACCCCGGAGGACATCCCGGCCTCCGGTTCCCCGCAGACCGAGGGCTGGGCGCAGGCCCACGCCCTCCTGAGCCAAAGGTTGTTCCGTGCCTGATTCCGCACCCACCTCCCCCGACGTGTCAGACGCACAGGTCACTCGGGTGACCCACGCGTCTGACACCTCCACTGCTCAGCGCGCCCTCCGGTTGGGGGTCGCCGGGCCCGTCGGCGTCGGCAAGTCGTCGTTGATCGCGACCGTGTGCCGGGCGCTCGGCGCCGAGCTGCGCATCGGCGTCATCACCAACGACATCTACACCGACGAGGACGCCCGGTTCCTGCGCTCCGCCGGCGTGCTCGAGCCCGAACGCATCCGCGCCGTGGAGACCGGCGCCTGCCCGCACACCGCGATCCGCGACGACGTCACCGCGAACCTGCTGGCCACCGAGGACCTGGAGCGCGACTTCGACCCGCTGGACCTCGTGATCATCGAGTCGGGCGGCGACAACCTCACGGCCACCTTCTCCCCCGCGCTCGTCGACGCCCAGATCTTCGTGCTCGACGTCGCCGGCGGCGGCGACGTCGCCCGCAAGGGCGGCCCGGGGATCGGCCGGGCCGACCTGCTCGTCGTCAACAAGACAGACCTCGCCCCGTACGTGGGCGTGGACGTCGAGCAGATGGTCGCGGACGCGTCGGCGGCACGGGAGAACCGCGCAGTCGTCGCGCTCTCCCGCAGCGACGAGACCTCGGTCGCCGAGCTGCGCGCCTGGGTGCTCGGCGTGCTGGCCAGCTTCCGCGCGGGTGCGCACGTCGCCCAGGACCCCGGGCCCATGGCGCCGCACTTCCACGCCGACGAGGACGGCGGCTACGTGCACAGCCACGACGACGAGGACCAGGTGCACGACCACGCCCACACGCACTGACCTGCCGATGCTGAGCACAGACCCGTCCCTGCCGGACGCGCTGCGGGACGCGCCGGACGCCTTGTCGAGCACGCCGGACGGGGGGTCGACGGCTGCGGTACCGCGAGCGCCGTCGGCCCCGCGGGTGACCCGGGTCGCGGTCGAGCGCCCGTCGAGGTTCGGCGCGCCCGTACGCGTCCGCACGTCCGACGGCCTGTTGGCGGCCCGGATCGTCTCCCGCGACGGGACGCGCGCGGAGGTCGCGCTCGTCGCGGGCGGCGCCATGCTGCTCGGCGGCGACGCGGTAGTCATCGCCGTCCGGGTGGACGCCGGGTGCACGCTCACGCTGACCGACGTCGGAGGGACCGTGGCGTACGACTGCGACGGCCGGGAGTGCCGCTGGGACGCGGACGTCCGCCTCGGGCAGGGGGCATGCCTGACCTGGGCGGGGCTTCCGTTCGTCGTGGCCGACGGCGCGGACGTGCGCCGGACCACGACGGCGCGGCTCGGCTCCGACGCCCGCCTCACCCTGCGGGAGACCGTGGTGCTGGGGCGGTCCGGCGAGCGCGGCGGCCGGATCACGCTGCGCACCGATATCGCCGACGACGTCGGCCCGATCCTGGTCGAGGAGCTGACCGCGGCCGGGGACCGCCCGGTCCCTGGCGTCCTGGGCGGTCACCTGGTGATCGACACCCTGACCGCCGTCCGGGGCGCCGGCCCGGGATCGCCCGGAATGACCATGCACTTGCTGCCAGGAAACGCGTTCGCCTGGCAGCAAGTGCATGGTCATGTCGGGCCGGAGTCGCCCGGCGACGCGGTCACGCTCCGCCTGGAGCGCGGCGGGACCCTCACTCGCTGGCTCGGCCCGGCCACACACCTCAGCCCCCTGGAGCCTGACCCCTCGGAGGACAGATGACCACCAGCACGCCCGCCGAATCCCGCACACGCCGCGGCGTGACGGTCCCTGTCATCGTCGCGCTCCACGTGGTCGGGATCGGTGGCCTGGCCGCGACTCTGGCCGCGGACGGCGGCACCGGAGCGATCACCGTGGCGATGGGGCTGGCGGCGTACGCGCTGGGGCTGCGCCACGCGTTCGACGCCGACCACATCGCGACCATCGACAACACGACCCGCAGGCTGGTCCGCGCGGACCGGGACGCGCGCGGCGTCGGGCTCTGGTTCTCGCTGGGGCACTCGACGGTGGTCCTCGGTGCCGCCCTCCTCCTGGCCGTGGGCGTGCACGCCCTGGCGCCGATGCTCGGCGACGAGTCGTCGCCGCTGCGCCGGGCCACCGGCGTCTGGGGTCCGCTCGTCTCGGGCACGTTCCTCCTGGCCATCGCCGCCGTCAACATCGCCATGCTGCGCCGCGCGCTGCGCGGACGGGCCGGCGCCACCCCGGGGAGCGACGCCTCGGAAGGCCACACGCACCACGCCGGCGGTCCGGTCACGTGGCTGCTGCGCCGGTTCGAGTGGTCGACGGACAAGCCGACCCGGATGTACGTCGTCGGGCTGGTGTTCGGGCTCGGCTTCGACACGGCGACCGAGATCGGCCTGCTGGCGATCACGGCGTCAGCGGCCCTGGGCCAGGTCGCGTGGTACTCGGCGCTGCCGCTCGCGGTGCTGTTCGCCGCGGGCATGTCGCTGCTGGACTCGGCCCAGGGCGCAGTGGCCCGGCGCGTCTACACCCACGCGGGCACCGGCACCCCTTTGCGTTCGCGGGTGCGGTACGACGTCGTCGTCACGGGTGTCTCCGCACTGGCCGCGCTGGGGATCGGCCTCGTGACGCTCGTCCAGGTCGCCGTCGAGCACGCGCCGTGGCTCGGCTGGATCCCGGGGGCCTCGGTAAGCCTCGAGCCGTACGGTGTCGTGCTCACGGTGGTGCTGCTGGTGGCCTGGGGCGTGGGTGCCTACCTCACCTCCCCGCGGCGGAACGGCAGCCCGACGGCGTAGGCGCATCGAGCCGGCAAGCTGTGCCGGCGGAGGGCCCTCAGCCCTGCGCGAGCCGCGCCGTCAGGCGCGCCAGCACGTCCCGGCCGCGGGACGAGAGGTAGACCCGGATCACGCGGCGGTCGAACCCGTCGACCTCGCGGTAGACCAGGGCCTTGGTCAGCAGGTCGTCGACCCGGCGGCCGAGCGTCGCCTTGTCGGCGAGCACCGCCTCGCGGAGCTGGGACATCGTCAGGCCGTCGCCCGCCCCCAGGACGTCGAGCACCAGCCACTCGTCGAGCGTGTAGCCCTCCGGGCCGAGCACCTCGGCGGCGTTCCGGGCGGCGCGGCGAGCGGCGAGCACGGACTCGCGCAGCACGGTCGCGGACATCGCGTCGGCCACGTCGGCGTGGGACGTGGTCTCGACCGTCTCACCAGCAGTCCGCATGAGCGCGTGCCCTTCCTGTGTGCTCGTACACTACCCGCCAACACAGGCCGAGCCCAGAAAGGGCCCATCACCGGGACGGGGCGTCATGTCGGACTTCGTCATCGGTGCGCTCCTGCATTTCCAGGGCCCCGGGGGGATCTACGGCCCGTCGTGCCAGGCCGTGACGGAGCTGGCCGTGGCAGAGCTGAACGCGACGGGCGGGATCCTGAGCCGCCCGGTGCGTGCCGAGTTCCTCGACGCGGGTCAGCCGCTCCCGGTCCTGCGGCGTCAGGTGGCCAGGGTGCTGACCGTCGGCAGCATCCACGCGCTCACCGGCTGGCACACCTCGGCGGTACGGAACGCCGTCGTGCCGCTGGTGCAGCGCCGTGTGCCGTACGTCTACCCGGCCGCGTACGAGGGCGCCGAGACCCGGCCGGGCCTGTACGTCACCGGCGAGGTCCCGTCGGCGCAGCTCTTCCCCGCGATCTCCCGGCTCCGGGCCGAGCTCGGCGTCCGGAGCTGGTACGTCGTCGGTGACGACTACGCCTGGCCGAGGCGCACGTTCCAGGTGCTCTCCACGCAGGTCACGACACTCGGCGTCGAGTTCGCCGGCACCCGGTTCCTGGCCGAGCGGGGCGCGAGCCGCGCGGAGCTCGGCGGCGTCGTGAACGACATCGAGGCCTCGCGGGCCGACGGCGTGCTGATGCTGATGGTCGGCCAGAACGCCGTCCGGTTCAACAGGGCGTTCGCCCGGCAGGGCCTGCACGAGCGAGTCGTCCGCCTCAGCACGCTGATGGAGGAGAACATGCTCATGGGCAGCGGCGTGGGCGGCACGGCCAACCTGTACTCGACGGGCGGCTGGTTCCGCAGCCTGGCGACGGGCGAGGCCCTCGATCTCATCGGTCGCTACACCGCCCATCACGGCGTGCACGCTCCCGCCGTCGGCGCCGCGGCGGAGGCCTGCTACGAGGGGATCTTCGCGCTGCGCACCATCGTCGAGCGCGCGGGCAGTGCCGCGGTCGCCGCTACCGACCGCTCGGTCGACGGCGTGGTCTACGAGGGGCCGCGCGGCCCGATGCGGTTCCAGGGCAACCACGCCCAGCACCGCCTCTACCTCGCGCGCGCCGAGGGGTTCGACTTCGACCTCATGGGCGAGCTGTGACCGCCTGACGAAGCGACAATCCGACCAGATAGGCGGGCGGTCCGACCCGAGCGGCCCGTTCGCCCGGAATCACAACGTTCCGCCCGCGGTGGAGTGACCTACCTCATAGGGACAATTCGGGTCAAGTGGGACACGAACTGCCCCGTGAGCCGTGATGCGATTGTGACTTCGCGGCGGAACGGGGTTAGCGTCGCTCCGGTTCGCGGGAAGTCCGCGGGCACTCGAGGTGGGCGCCGAGCCCTGTCACCGCCCCGAGACTGCACAGAACAAAGACAGGGACGGGGGAACCACGTAAGCGGGCACCGAGACGGTGTCCTTGGGGTGAAGCCGCACAGGTAGTACGCGGCCGGGTCATTCTCCGATCCGAATCCGACAGCTCACCTCGTAGGCGTCAGGAGAAACTCTTGACTACTCGCACGCCTGGGCGCCACCGTGCTGCCCGCAGACCGATCACCCCGCTGACTCCCCTCTCCCGTGCCGCAGCGCGGGGCATCTCAGGTGCCGCCCGCCGCGGCGCGCTCGTCGTCGCCGGCTCCGGCCTGGCAGTCTCCCTGCTCAGCGTTCCCGCGGACGCCGCGCCGGTGGCGGACAACAGCCCGTCCACCGCCGAGCTCGACATCCTGAACAAGACGTCGCAGGGCTCGGTCGCCGGGGCAGCGGTGGTGGAGGCAGTGAACACCGCACCCGCCGTGCAGGTGGCGGCCGACAGCAAGTTCACGCTGGAGACGGGCACCATCAAGGTGACCCCCGCGCCCGAGCCCGAGCCGGAGCCCGTCGTCCAGGAGGTCGTCGAGACCGCCGCACCCGTCGCGAAGGCCGTCCCGGCCTCCGCCGGAGGGTCCCAGATCGTCTCGATCGCCATGCAGTACCTCGGTGTGCCGTACGTCTGGGCCGGCTCGACGCCCGCCGGGTTCGACTGCTCCGGGTTCACGTCGTACGTCTTCGCGCAGATCGGCATCGACCTGCCGCGCACCTCCTCGGAGCAGCGCTACGCCGGCACCCAGGTCTCGGCAGCCGAGGCCCAGCCGGGCGACCTCATCTGGAGCCCCGGCCACATCGCCATCTACGCGGGCGACGGCATGCAGGTCGAGGCACCGGTGCCCGGCCAGACCGTGCGCTACACGGAGATCTGGCAGAACAGCCCGACCTTCATCCGCGTCGGCTGACGTCCGCGGCGGCCGAGACCAGCCACCCGAGGGGCCCGCACCACATCGGTGCGGGCCCCTCGTGCGTGTCACCGGCGAGTGGCAGGATCACCACCATGAGCGTCCCCACGGCGGTCGAGACCAACGCCCTAAACACCATCGACGAGTCCGAGCGGCGCGGCTCGCCCCGCAGCCTGTTCTGGCCCTGGTTCGGGGCCAACGTGTCCGTGCTCGGGCTCGGTTACGGCTCCTACCTGCTCGGCTTCGGTGTCTCGTTCTGGCAGGCGACGGTGATCGGCGCGATCGGCATCGTGGTGTCGTTCCTCTTCTGCGGGTTCATCTCGCTGGCCGGCAAGCGCGGCTCCGCGCCCACCATGGTGCTGTCCCGCGCGGCGTTCGGGGTGCGCGGCAACAAGCTGCCCTCCCTGCTGTCGTGGATCCTCACCGTCGGCTGGGAGACGGTGCTCGTGGCCCTGGCCACGCTCGCGACCTCGACCGTGCTCGGGGCGCTCGGCTGGGGCGGCGGAACCGTCACCAAGATCGTGGCCCTCGTGGTCGTGGCGAGCATCGTGGTGGCCGCCGGCGTCTTCGGGTTCGACCTCGTGATGCGGCTGCAGGTGATCATCACCGTGCTGACCGCCGTGCTCACCGTCGTCTACATCATCCTGGTGGCCGACCACGTCGACTGGGCCACCGTCGCCGCGATCCCCGCCGGCGGCACACCGCAGGTGATCGGCGGTCTCGTGTTCATGATGACCGGGTTCGGCCTGGGCTGGGTCAACATGGCCGCCGACTACTCGCGCTACCTGCCCCGCTCCGCCTCCGGCCCGCGGATCGTCGGCTGGACCACGCTGGGCGCCTCGCTGGCCCCCGTGGTGCTGCTCGTGTTCGGCCTCCTGCTCGCGGGCTCCGATCCGGCTCTCAACGAGGCGATCGGCGCCGACCCGATCGGCGCCCTGTCCACGCTCCTGCCCACGTGGTTCCTCATCCCGTTCGTCGTGGTCGCCCTGGCCGGGCTGATCGGCGGCGCGGCGCTCGACATCTACTCCTCAGGCCTCGCACTGCTCTCCCTGGGCCTGCCCGCCCCGCGCTGGGTCGCCGCCGCCATCGACGGCGGGCTCATGGTGATCGGCGCGATCTACGTCGTGTTCGTCGCGGACTCGTTCATCGGCCCCTTCCAGGGCTTCCTCATCACGCTGGGCGTACCCGTCGCCGCGTGGTGCGGTGTGCTGCTCGCCGACATCCTGCTGCGCCGCCGCGACTACACCGACGCCGACTTGTACGACGCCGCCGGCCGGTACGGGTCCGTGAACTGGTCCGCCGTAGCGCTGGTGCTGGGCGGCACCGCCATCGGCTGGGGCCTCGTGACCAACACCTACGCCCCGTGGCTCGCCTGGCAGGGCTACCTGCTCGGCCCGCTCGGCGGCATCGATGGCACCTGGGCGTTCGCCAACCTGGGCGTGCTCGTCGCCCTGGCCCTGGGCTTCTTCGGCACGCTCCTGCTCACCGCGCGCACCGTCCACCGCCAGGAGGCGCGGTGAGCGACGGCGGAGCGGCCGCCGTCGCGCCACCCGGGCCCGACGCGGCACTGGTCGTGATCGACATGCAGGCCGTCTTCGCCCGCCCGCCCAGCCCGTGGGCCTCCCCCGACTACCCCACCGCGCTCGCCGGCACCCGCCGTCTGCTCCCCACCTTCGCGGGTCGCACGGTCCTCACCAGGTACATCGCCCCCACGGTGCCCGACGGCGCCTGGCGCGCCTACTTCGAGCAGTGGCCGTTCGCGCTCGTGCCCGAGGACGACCCGCTCTACGAGATCACAGACCTCGCCGACGTCGTGAACGGGGGGACGCCCGTCGTCACGCTCCCCACGTTCGGCAAGTGGGGCCCGGAGCTGGCAGCCGCCACGCACGACGCCGGCACGCTCGTGCTCACCGGCGTCGCGACCGACTGCTGCGTGATCTCGACGGCGCTCGCCGCCGCCGACGCGGGCCGCCGCGTGCTCGTGGTCGCCGATGCCTGCGCCGGCTCGACGCCGGAGAACCACGAGCGCGCGCTGGACGTCATGCGGCTCTACGCGCCGCTGATCGAGGTCACGACGGCGCAGGCCGTGCTGGCCGGGGTCCAGCCGGCCTATCCCCGGCCCACCACATAGCCCGCCGAACGGCGCTCGTCGGCGAAACCGCCCACCCGGCCCTGTCCCCACCGGACCACGAGCGCCTGCACCGAGCCGTAGCTGGGCCGGGCCGCCTCGCCGGTCACGACGACGTCGTAGCCCATCCCCCGCATCGAGTCGGCGAGCTGCGGGGTCTCCAGGCGCAGCTCACCACCGGTCAGGTAGAACCGGCCGGAACGGACGGCGGTCTCCAGCGGCTGGCCGTGCAGGGCCCAACGGGTGACGACGTTGGCGATGGTGCTGGGTATCTGCTGGCCGCCGGGTGTCCCGAGCACGAGCACGGGCCGTTGCCGCGCGTCGAGCAGCATCGACGGCGAGCTCCAGGTCACGGAGCGACGCCCGGGTTCCGGCCGGTTCGCTCCGTCGACGCCGACGTCGCGGAACCGCCCGAGCTGGTTGTTGACGAAGAACCCCGCGACGTACTGCCCGCTGCCCCAGTAGTTGGTGATGGTGTTGGTCATCGACACCGCCCTGCCGTCAGCGTCGACCACTGAGATATGGGTCGTGTTGGGTGCGCCCTCGTAGGCGGCGAGCGCGGCGGAGCTCAGGCTCGTCTCTGCGGCGTCCGGCAGGGTCGCCGCGAGCTGGGCGTTCCGTTCGGGATCGGTGAGCCGTTCCACGGGGACGTCCACGAAGCGCGGGTCCCCGAAATGCTCCTGCACGGACGTGTCGGCGATCTGCCAGGCACGCGACAGGATGTCGACGTACTCGGGTGAGTCGGGGTCGACGTCGGCGATGCCCGCGGCCTGGGCGATCTGCAGCATCTGGATGATGGCGGCGCCGGGGAGCGCGGGCGCTCCGGAGAGCATCGTGAACTCGCCCACCGGGCCGGCCGCGGGCTCGGAGACGTCGACCTCGTAGGCAGTGAGGGACCCCCTGTCGATTCCGGGGGTCTCGGCCAGCGTCCGGGCGAGGCTGCCGGTGTAGAGGGAGTCCGCACCGTCCTCGGCGAGGGTGCGCATCGTGCCGGCGAGCTCCTCCTGGACCAGCAGGTCGCCCTGCCGGAGGGGCGAACCGTCGTCGCGCCGGAAGTGCGGGAGCGACGCGGTGACCTCCGGACCCGGGGCGCCGGCGATCTGGGACGCGAGGTACCGCGAGACCGGTTCACCGGACCGGGCTATCTCGATGGCGGGTTCGAGCAGGTCGGCCCAGGGCAGGCTCCCGTGGTCGCGGTGCAGCCGCTCCATCCCCGCGACGAAGCCGGGGATCCCCGCGCCGCTGGCCGGGATCTCGCCGGCCTGGTTGACCACCTCGCGGTACTCGTAGTTCGCCGCCTCCCCGTCGGCCAGGACTATCGCGGCCCCTCCGCCCCCGATACCCGAGCTGGCCGGCTGCAGGACGGCGTCCGCGAAGGCCGCGGCGACCGCGGCGTCCACGGCGGTGCCGCCCCGCTCGAGCATCCGTGCGCCTGCCTCGGCGGCCAGCGGGTGTCCGGCGCTGACGCCGTGGGCGCCCAGCTCTGGCTCCGGTGCAGGCGTGGGCGTCGGGGCGGGTCGTGACGGTGAGGCCGACGCGGTCGGGGACCGGTCGGCCTCCTGGGCGGACGGCGCCGTCGTACAGGCGCAGAGCCCCACCATGACCACGGCTGTCACGAACGCAGCCGCGATGCCCGGCCGCTTCTTGTTGTCGATCACTGTTGTCTCGCCCTTTCCGGGGTCGGTGCGATATGCCTGGGGGTGTGTACCCGCGGCGCCGGCGGCAGGAGCCACGACCGCCGGAGGAGCTGTTCGATCGGGGCAGGTCGGCCCGTGCGCGCCCAGAGGACGGCCGCCACGATCACGGTGACGACGAGCGCCGAGCTGATCAGGACGCCCTGCCCGAGCGAGAACCCCTGTGGGGGCTTGATCAGCGCGAGCACGACGAAGTGCAGGACGTAGAGGGTCAGCGAGAGCCGGCCGCACGCGACGAGCCAGCCGAGCGCGCGGGACCGCTCGAACCGGCGCAGGGCCAGCACGCAGGCCGCGACGACCGCTACCGCTCCACCGATGCTGCTGGCCAGCCACAGCGGCATCTGGCCGTGCGCCGCTCCGGTCAGCAGGCGCCAGGGCCCACGGTCCGCGTCCGGCCCGATGAGCAGGTACGCGAGCTGGGCGATCGCGACCGCGACCGCCGCGACGGCGGCGCCACCGGCGGCCAGCCGTCGGAGCACGGTCGTGTCGGTGAGGTCGAGCCGCACGACGCACAGACCCGCGACGAACGGCACCGTCCAGCTCAGCAGCGGGTACCGGCCGGTCAGCAGGAGCGAGTACGCCGCTTCCCACGGCGGGGTGCCGATGGTGACCGGGTCGACCGGCTGCAGGCTCGGCCAGATCGTCTCGTGCGCGACGATGACGGCAGGCCCGGCGAGCGCGAGCACGACGCCGACGCCCAGCAGCGCGCGGGTGGGCAGCCGCCACAGCAGCGGCGCCAGCAGGAAGAGGACCGCATAGGTGGGGAGGATGACGTTGACCTGGTCCGTCAGCTCCTGGAGCGCGACCCCTCCCCCGAAGAGGAGCGCAGCACGCCAGGTGACCGTCGACCACCGTTCCCGCTCCGGCCGCCGGTTCAGCAGGTAGCCCATGCCGATGCCGGCCACGACGACGAAGAGCACGGAGGCCCGCCCGTACGGCAGCAGGTAGAGGCGCTGGAGCAGGGACTGCGAGCCCACCGGCCCGACGTTGACGACGATCATCCCGACGAGTGCGAGCCCGCGCGCGGCATCGATACCAGCGAGCCGGGGATGCCCGGCCACAGCTTCCGTGCCGACATTTTGCTTCACGTCATGTTGACGCTTCTCGACCCACCGTAGGTTGTGTGGAGGTGGAACCCCTCACACTCCGTTCACGGATTCACGCGCGATGATGTTCCCATGACAGCGACCAGGATCCGTGCCCAGTGGGAGCACCACGACGAGCGGTTCTCCCCCGTCCGCGGGGACCGGTTCGCCGAGGTGCTGTACGACGGCGGGAGCTGGCTCGAAGGTCCCGCCTACTCGGCGGCCTGGCGCACGGTGCTCTTCAGCGACATCCCGAACGACCAGGTCCTGTCCTGGGACGAGGCGACCGGCACCGTCGGCGTCTGGCGCAGCCCGGGCGGGTACGCGAACGGCCGCACGATCGATCGTGGGGGCCGGATGCTCCAGTGCGAGCACGGCTCCCGCTCGGTGACCCGCACCGAGCCGGACGGCAGCGTGACCGTGCTCGCGGACCGCTGGGAGGGCAAGCGGTTCAACAGCCCCAACGACCTGGTCGAGCACAGCGGCGGCAGCGTCTGGTTCACCGACCCGGCGTACGGCATCGACAGCGACTACGAGGGCTATCGGGCCACGCCGGAGATCGATGGCTGTCACGTCTACCGCCGCGACCTGGACGGTTCGGTCACGCGGGTCTCCGACGACTTCGCGCGCCCCAACGGGCTGGCGTTCTCCGCGGACGAGCGGAGCCTCTATGTCACCGACACCGAGCGGAGGCACCTGCGCCGCTTCGACGTCGGCCCGGACCTCACCCTGACCGGCGGCGACGTGTTCGCCGTCTGCGACGCCGGTGGCTTCGACGGCGTGCGGGTCGACGACGCCGGCCGCCTCTGGGGCGCGGCCGCCGACGGCCTGCACTGCTTCGACCCGGACGGCACCCTGCTCGGCAAGCTGCTGCTGCCCGAGGTCTGCTCGAACCTGACCTTCGGCGGACCGAAGCGCAACATGCTGTTCGTGACGGCGACGCACCTGCTGCTGTCGATCCGGGTCACCGTGACAGGGCTCCGGTAGGCCCCGGCGCCATCGGGCCTGACGAGAGGCATGACTTTGCCGGGGCCCTGCTCAGGCCGAGCTACGCACCAAGCGAACGATCGATGCAGCTGAGCAGGCGCACCTCGAACACGACTCGAGGCACATTGGTCGACCGTGACACTGCCGCAAACCGCACCAAAGCCGCTATCGTGACCGCAGGACAGTGTCCGGAGGGGGACTCACGATGCCAGAGGCCATCGGACCCGACGCTGACGATTACAGCGACCCGGCGGTTATCAGGGCCTACGTCCGACACCCCGACGCGCCAGACGTCCTTCGCCGAAAGTGCCTCGTGGTTGGATCCAAAGGGTCCGGGAAATCATTCTTCCTCAAGCATCAGCAACTTGCCCACCACCCAAGCGCCCATCTGCTCAAGCTTCCGACCGACCTCAGCGCCGTGGCCGGGGACCTAGGGATCGGTGGCCGATCGGAACAAATAGCACCGGCGCGCGCCACCTCGATCCGCGGGAAGACTGCTGCGCTGCTAGCAGCCACTGTTCTCAAACAGGCGGCTGAACGAAACAATAATGCCGTAGACCCGTACATCGTAAACATCTTCCTACCCGGTCACTCGTCAGATATCTCCGGAAAGGTCGACGCCCGCCGCGCCGGCCAGATCAAGCGTGACCTGAATCGAATGCCTCTGGAAGAATGGACGCATTCGCCCGAACTTGATCTTATGCAGGATTTCGCGCAGGGAGTGCGGGACCTGAGCGGGTCGCCACCCATCTTTCTTCTTGATCGAGGTGAAGACATCTCGGCACCGGCGCTCGAGGTTCTGATGAAACTTCTCGATCAATCGATTCCGGGCATCACAGCGATCGCGGCACGCCCAGCCATCCAACAGCTCGTGCCGGACGTGCCGAATCTGACCATGCAGCCCGGCGACCACTACGACGTCGTCCACCTCGGAACTGATCCGTACGGCGAGACATGGCGCAGCTTCGTCCAGGACGCAACCCGAAACTATTTCGAACTCAACGACATCAACGCTCCAGGTCTGGCGGATCTCACGTGGACCCGAAATCTGGCACGCGACTCGATAAAGTGGGCGATCTCTTACACGCACATCGCACTCCAGACTCCCGAGCGTCGAGATATCGAAAGACGACGCGATCACATGAAGATCCTGCGCGACACCGCCGAAAGCCGAGCGCGCACAATTCTAACCAATCTTGTCGATATCAGGCGGATTGTCCACGAGGTCAGACAGCGGGTGCCGGCGACAACCAACGGTCCTCAGATTGCCATTGACATTCAACTCGGCGATTTTCCCGAACAACTTTCACTGATGGGCGGTCGTACGCGCAACGAGAGGATGATTCAGGCAGGGTTGCGCGCCGAAGCGTTCTACATTCTTCCGGCAACATCCTGGCACCCTTACGAAGTTCCCAACTGCGTCGAGATCAGTCCACTCCTAGCGTGGGACGGGAGCAACAAGAAATGGATCGAGTAACCGTTCACCTTGACCCAAAAAAGCTTTTCGGGGGCGGTCCACGGTCTGCCTCCGCGACCCCCCGCGTCTTCGTGGCGCACAGGTTCGTGCCTGAGAGTTCTCAATTCAAGGACGACCTGGAACGGTTGCTCCTGATCGACTGGGAAATTGAGACACTGCACGGCGGAAAGATCAGCCTGGGCTTCGACTGGGCCCACGACATCCGAACGAAGATCAAGAAGTCGAAACTCGTCGTCGCCGACGTAACAGACACGAGTCGAGAAGTCATGTTTGAGATCGGCTTCGCGGGAAACAAACCGGCACTTTACGTCACCGCCCGGCATGCGGACAGGGCGACCCTGCCGCCATGGCTAACCATCCGCCAATCGGCAGCCTACCTCGATGACGGAACTGATTCGATCTCACGAACTATCGGCGGCTTTATTCGCAGCAAGAACCTCCCAGTTCTCCACAGGCGGTCGGTTGGCCCTGGCAGCGCCACTCTTCTAATGCGCGAGGGGCACGAGTGGGCCGTGCATACCGCTCAGTTCCTAGAGGCTCGACTGGGCGAGTTTGGTGTAGCGCTGAAACGCGTCGACCCCGAGGAGGTTTCCAGCGGTGTCGCACTTTCGCAGATCGCGAGCAGCCAGCTAATTTTCGCATGCATCGATGGGAGTCGATCCGACTACCTGGCACATTTTGCGCTCGGGGCTGTCGCCGGAAGGCCTAGTTTCAAGTCTTTCAAGTCCCAGTCGCCTGGCGGGAGCCAGCAAACACTGCGACGTATAGGCGTTGTACTTTCGCAGACACAGGACGACTTCGAAGCCTTTGCGGCGGACGCTCTGAAGCGCATCGACAAGGATGTAATATTCCGGTCGTTGGAACCGAGTGCAATCGACGCTCGAATCTTGCCAGTTCTAAAGAAGCATCGGCAGTGGCGCGCACGTGGAAGAGGTGACCTCTCGTGATCGCTCCAGATCTCCACATCTCAGCCCTCAGCTTCGAGGTGCGAGCGATTGGTTCAGCTCTGGAATGGCTGGATGGTCGATCCTCAGGCACTTTGCTCTTGATTGACTACGAGAGCGAGGCGACACCCGGTGCAGAAGCTCAGGAGCTTCGCCGGGTCGTAGAAGAGGAGATCCTGGCGCATACCTCCAGAGACATCGTGATACGCAAAATTCACGTAACCCCGCACTCCATGCGCGATATGATTGATGTACTGACTCAATTCTGCGTCGGGGCCGGGACGGTTACAGTCGACATCACCTGCATGACACGTCCTCATGTTGTCGCGGCAGCGCGGTTCCTGGCGGCCGTCGGCGTTCCTGACTGGGCAGTCACATATTCGAGCCCGGTGAACTATGGTTCAACCTCCAGTTCAAGCTCCACCGGTGGCTGGCGAGACACGTTGATTCTTGGCCTTGGCGACGACACGAGCATGGACAATCAAGGTGTATCGCTCGGCCTGATGATACTCGGGGCCGAAGCGGGTCGCATTGCGGTAGCATTTGACGATTTCGAGACTGATGCGGGCATAGTAGTGGTAACCGAGAATCCGGACCGGCCGGATTTCCACCGAGCCGCTTTGATGCGCACACAGAACATTCTGCAGTACCTGGAATCCTTTAGCTTGAGCGGCTCTCGCGGACAGACTGTATCGGCAAGCCTCGGCAGCAACGGATGGACTCGTGAAATCGTGTCATTACCGGACGTGGTCGGCGATTGTCATGCGATAGTCGATCGATTGGTCACAGCCGCGATGTCGGTAGAGACCAGCGAGTCGAAGGCTGCTCCGATAGTCGTCTACCCGATTGGCCCGAAGTTCACGATCTTTTGTGTGATCTATTGGCTGACGTCCTCGTATGCAGACCGCGCGTGGTGCGTCTACCCGATCGCTCAAACCCATCGACTCGACTATTCTCTCGGCCTGGGTAGCGTCCACAGGTGGTCGTCAAGTCAATTTCAAGAATCATTGCTCTAACTGAAGTATTTGATCAACCGGACCCCGGCTGCCCCGCAGAATCTTGTCGTTGGTGCCATTCACACCAGGGCGACGGCAGAGTCGTGGCTATAGGACCGGTGAGGTCTGCTGTGTAGATTCTTTGCCGGTGAGACGGTCTCACGTGAGGCGCACCTGCTGGAACTGCTGGAGGAGCCGCGATTATTGCTGGGTGGGCAGCGGACGCCGGCACGAAGCGCTTGGCACGGCTCGAGATGACCCCCGGCACAGCAGCTGAGTCCACGTTCACTGCCCGTCCCGGAACTCCACCTCCGGGTACTCGGCCACCGGGCCGTCCAGCAGCGGTGCGGCCCGGCCGCGCAGGTGGCGGTCCAGGAACGCGCCCACGTAGGCGTTGGTGATCTCGACACCGCGCGCACCACCGACGAGCCCGCCCGGCAGCGGCATGCCGAGCTGGTCGAGGAACATCAGCTGGTCGGTGAACGATCCGTGGTTGGCGGTCGGGACCTGCAGCCACAGGCCCGTCGCGCCCAGGCGAGCCCGGTTGTCCGGCCAGTCCGTCCCGTCGCTGGCGCCCGGCTCGTGCGACCCGACTTGGCTCACGGTTTTGAGGTCGTGGTGACAGCGGCCCGGTGACCTGCGGGGATGCTTGCTGAGGTGTGCGGTGGTGCGCACTAATCGTGGTGTCTATCGTGCTCGTCGTGGCGTACGTGCGGACGGTCAAGACGGCTTCGGGGGCTCGGGCGGTACAGATCGTGCACTCCCAGCTGCGTGGTTCGCGTGACATCGAGCACCTCGGGTCGGCGCACACCGACGCGGACTGGGAGCTGTTGGTCGCTGCGGCGCGGCAGAAGATCGCGACCGGGCAGGGCGAGCTGGACCTGCGGCTGCCCGACAGCCCTCCGGCTGGTGGTGGACCGTTGCCGATCACGGGGTCGCGGATGGGCGTGCTCGTCGACGCGCTCGAGCGCGCCTACCAGGCGCTCGGGTTCGACCGGGCAGCCCGCAAGGACGAGGTGTTCAAGCAGCTCGTCCTGGCGCGGATCATCGAGCCGACCTCGAAGCTGGACTCGTTGCGGGTGCTGGCCGAAGCCGGGATCGACGCGCCGTCCTATGCCACGCTCAAGCGGCGTCTGCGCGTCTACGCAGGCCTGCCTGCGAAGGGCCTGCCCCCACTCGACCACGACGCCGACGGCGAGCCGCAGGACTCCGAACCGCAGGACTGCGAACCGCTGGTCGTGGATCCGACCGGTGGTCCGTGGCGGACGAGGATTGCGAACGCGTGCGCCGAGCATGTGGGGCTGGGGCCGGCGACGTACTGCTTGTATGACGTGACGACGCTGCACTTCGAGGCCCACGAGGGCGACGGGTTCCGCGAACCCGGGTTCTCGAAAGAACGCAGGCTGGAGCCGCAGATCACCGTCGGGCTGCTCACGGACGCGGCCGGGTTCCCGTTGATGGTCCACGCGTTCGAGGGCAACCGCGCCGAGACCACGACCATGGTCCCGGTGCTGCAGGCGTTCATGGCCACCCACGGGCTGACCGACATCGTGATCGTGGCCGACGCGGGCATGATCTCCGAGACGAACTGGCGCGCGATCGAGGAGCTGG
Source organism: Promicromonospora sp. CA-289599 (assembly GCF_050936155.1). NCBI lineage: Bacteria > Bacillati > Actinomycetota > Actinomycetes > Micrococcales > Promicromonosporaceae > Promicromonospora > Promicromonospora sp. CA-289599. The sequence goes on along the minus strand of NZ_JBNJNI010000001.1, from coordinate 4,497,866 downwards.
GCTGGTCCTTCGTCCTGGGGGCGCGGATGGGCGAGGTCCCGATCGTGGTCCAGAAGTGGCGCGATGACCACCCCGGGCAGGAGATCCCCGACGGGCACGTGTTCACCCGCCCGTGGCCCGCCGCGCCCTCGGACAAGCGGCGTGACCACACGTACTACTACAAGTTCTCCGCCGCGCGCGCCCGGCGCACCCTGCACGGGATCGACGAGCAGGTCCGCAAGGCCGAGCAGGCCGTCGCTGGGAAGAGCGCTGTGAAACGCAACCGGTTCGTCAAGCTCGCCGGCGCGACCAAGACCGTCAACCGTGACCTGGAGACCAAGGCCCGGGCACTGGCCGGGATCAAGGCCTACGTCACCAACCTCGACGACCCGAGCGCCGAGCACGTCATCGCGACCTACTCCGCGCTGCTCAACGTCGAGAAGTCCTTCCGGATGACCAAGTCCGACCTGGCCGCCCGGCCCGTCTTCCACCACGTCCGCCACAGCATCGAGGCGCATCTGACGATCGTGTTCGCCGCCCTGGCCGTCACACGGTGGATCGAGAACGCCACCGGCTGGTCCATCCGCAAGTTCGTCAAGACCGCCCGCCGCTACCGGCAGATCACCATCGCCGCCGGCGGGCAGACGATCACCGCCGCCGACCCGCTACCCGACGACCTGCAAGCCGCCGTCGACCGCATCCATCGACCGCACTAAATGAGCCAAGTCGGGGCCCGGTTGTCCGGCCAGTCCGTCCCGTCGCTGGCGCCCGGCTCGTGCGAGGCGCTGCCCAGCATGAGGAACGGCCGGTCCATCCCTGTCTCGGGAAAGTCCACCTGGAAGGTGCCGTCCATGTTGACCCCGGCGTCCACGCGCCGGTCGTCGACGATCGCCGCCGCGGCGGCCGCGCCACCGATCGAGTGGCCGACGACGGCGATGTGCCGCGCGTCGATGATCGGCCCGTGCCGCCAGAGCCGGCCGTGCGTCAGCTCGTCCAGGACGAAGTCGATGTCGAGGGCGCGACCGCGCGTGACCCATGCGCCGACCTCCGCGCTGTTCTCCCGCTCGCAGAGCAGGCAGGGAGCGACCTGGCCGTCGGGAATCTCGATGGCACGGGCCTCGTACGTGTGGTCGACGCCGGCAACGACGTACCCACGGGACGCGAGGTCCTCGGCGAGCGAGCTCAGCGACTCCCGGCTGAGGCCGGCGCCCGGCGACAGCACCACGAGGGACCGCCGGCCCGGCAGCGCCGGGGCCCGGTCGTAGGAGTGGGTCTCGACGGTCGTCAGGATGTCCGAGGGCACCGGTAGGTTCGCGCTCTCGACGATCGCCGCCGAGACCGCCTCCGTCGTGTACGGGGTGGGCTCGCCGTACGGCACCGCCGGGTACCAGACGGACACCATGAGCTCTCGGCGCCGCTCGGGCCGCCATGGGTCGGCCCGGTCCTCGTCGACGAGGTGGACCGGCGCCATCCCGACGGGATACTGCCCGGTCGGTTCGGGCAGGGAGAGGGCCGGGATCTCGTCGGCCGACGGCGCGGTGGCCGCCGCCGGGCCGGCCGTCGCGCTGGGTGCGACGACCGCCGTGCAGGCCACGAGGGCCGTCGCGACGAGTGCGGACGGGATGAGGCTGGGTGTCTTCATGTGGAGGTTATTTCACGGCGCTGACCTGCGAACCAAGGGTTCGCGAGAGGTTCCAGGGACAAGCCAGGGAAGCCCCTGAGCGAGTCAGTGTCGCTGCCTCAGGGAATCTGCGAGGGACGGACGGCGACCGGCCCTGTTGTCGACGATGTCCCGGACGTGCGTACGGAAGTTCGGGCACGAGGTGATGTCATGGGCCCGGCACTCGAGGGCGTGGCGGGTCATCTCGCGGGACAGCTCCATCTCGGCCATCCGCCGGTCGAGGTCCGCGATGTGTTCCTCGAGGATCACGTGGCGGTCGTACGCGCCGCCGTCGAGCATCACGCGGATCTGCTCCAGGCTCATGCCCGCGGCCTTGCTGCGGATGATCGTGGCGACGCGAAAGGCGTCGTCGGAGCCGTACCGGCGCCGGCCGGCGCCGTCGCGGGCCGGGCTGAGCAAGCCCACCGCCTCCCAGTGGCGCAGCACGTGTGTCTCAAGGCCGAACCGCACGGCCAGGTCGCCCACTGACCAGATGGACCGATCTCCGGGAACAGGAAGTGACTTCATGGCGCCATGGATTCACAGGCTGAGCACCACCCGCAAGCCCTTGCGGGTGATACCACGGGTTGCCGCCGCCTTCCAATCTTCGAGATCACAAGCGTGGGACGGCGTTTCCGTATGCTTGAGGCGGTGGTGTTGGGCGGACACCGCCGACCCCGACCCGTTCCGGACATTTCCAGTCTGGGCCTTTCAATGACGAGCAGCCTTACGTGGGGAGCGTCGCGTGACCGCCACTGGTGACCTCCGGGTCGACTGGGTGGTGCACCGGCCCAACGTCGTGCGCTCGGTCGCCGCACGCGTACCCGGCATCGACGCCGAACGCCACGCCGACGTCACCATGCTCCGCACCGCACTGTCCGACCTCGCCGACGACGACCGCAACCTCCTCCTCGAACGCCACCTCCACGACCGCGCAGTCGCCGACATCGCCACCACTCTCGGCGTGCGCCCCCACGCCGTCACCATGCGCCTGCGCCGCGCCGAAGAACGCCTCGCCGGCGCCTTCGCCGCCGCCCACGCCCAAGACGTCAACGAACCCGAGTGCCGCACCACCCGCGCCGCCATGCACGACTACCTCAAAGGACGCCTCCTGCCCCGCCGCCAACGGCGCCTGGAGGTCCACATGGACGGCTGCGCCGAGTGCACCCGCGCGTTCGTCGACGTCCGCGAGGTGTCCTGGATGCTCCGCGACCTCGGACAACACCTCATCGCAGGCGGCTGGGCCACCGGAGCCGTCGGCACCGGCGCGATCGGCGTCGGCGCGGTCGGTGCGGGCAAGGCGCAGCCGCGTTCGGTCGGGAAGAAGGAGGCTGCTGTGGCCGCCGGTGTTCTCGCCGTCCTGGCGGTCGGTGCGGGTGCGGCGGCGTTGATCGCCGACCAGGACGACGAACCGCCGATCCAGGCCCTCGAAGAGGGCGCAGCAGCCGAGCCGCCGAGCCTGCCAGGTCCGCCGGAACCACCCGCGCAGGAGCGACCCCCGGCCATCCCGCCCGCGGACCCCAAGCCGCGCCCGGCCACCACGCCCAAGGAGGACGCCGTCCCGGTTCCGGCACCCGAGCAGAAGGCGGCCGAACCGGAGCCGGAGCCGGCGGACGACCCGCCGTCCGCTCCGGACATCGAACAGGCTGTGGACCGGCCCGCGCCACAGGCGCCCGCCGACAAGCCCGCCGCACCGGAACCGGCACCGACTCCCAAGCCGAAACCCGAACCTGCGCCCAAGCCGACCCCTCCGCCGGCTGTCGATTCCGGCGGTCCGCCCGGAAATCCCGGCAACCCCAACGGCCGAGGCCCCACCACGTACGACGGCCAGGGCCCCGGGACCGGCAACGGACGCGGCAACGGTCAGGACGACGTCCGCGGGAACGGCCAGGGCCACGGGAACCGAGGCGGCATCGGCAAGGGCAACGGCCGGAGCTACGACCACGGCCGGCAGGACATGAACGGGTTCACCGTCGCCCTGCCCGGCATCCTGCTGGGCGGCATTGGCTGAAGGGCCTTGGGCATGCTGGCTCGGTGCGCCAGGACGGCGACGAGCCCGGCGTGCGCCTCCGGGTTCCGCGCGGCGAGGTCGAGGTAGGACCGTTTGCCCGCCGTGTCGAGCGCGGTCACCACGCGCGCCAGGATGCTCGCGTGCCGCACCAGGAACGCGTCGACCGCCGGGTTCAGGACCAGGCCGCGGCGCTGATCGCTCGTCCGGTCGCGGCGCACCAGCACCTGGAGGACGACGGCGACCGCCGCGTCGTCGGGCAGCCCGTACTCGCGGACCACCTCGGACATGAGCGAAGGCGTCCAGCGGGCGAGCGTCACACGGATCTCACGCGGCAAGGACGATCACGTCCTCCTGCGGCACGACCGACCGAAGCCGCAGGAGGACGCGCCGGCCCGGATCAGTGCTCGTCGTAGTGGTCCCCGTGGACGGCGTGCTTGTGCCCGTCGTGGACGTAGTCCGTGTGGTCGTCGTGGGGAGCCGCCTCGTGCCCGCAGTCCGGGCCGTGCGCGTGCTCGGCCGCCGTGTGCTCGGCGACCGACTCGTGCTCGTCGTAGTGGTCGCCGTGCAGCGCGTGCCGGTGCGTGCCGTGCAGGAAGTCGACGTGTCCCTCGTGCTGCACTGTCGCGTGACCGCAGCTCTCGCCGTGCTGGTGCTCGGCGGTCGTGTGCTCGGCGTGGATGTCGGTAAGACTCATGCGGCTGCCCTCCGTTGTGGCTGGGACGCCGACGTCGGCGTCAGCCCACATTTGCACGGGCCGGGGGTTCCTGCCGGGCCGTGGGGCGACTTCTGCGCTTTGTCCGGCGGCTCCGGAGTCCGGCGAGCGCGACGGCGCACACCGACGTCAGGACGAGTGCCGCGGCGGGCGCGAGAGTGGTCCACGGTGCGCGTTCCACGTAGTCGATGCCCTCGCCGAGCAGCAGTCCCCACTCGGGGAGCGGCGGCTGGGCGCCCAGGCCGAGGAAGCCGAGCGCCGCGAGCGCCAGCGCGACCCCGGGCAGGCGGAGCATGCCGTGGCGCAGCAGCGGTCCGATCGTGGCGGGCAGCACGTGCCGCGCCCAGATCTCGAGGCGGGAGAGGCCCGCGACCGGGAGCCACCTGATGTGGGGCATGGCGTTGGCCTCGTCGATGAGCGCCGTCGCGTGAGCGGTGAGAGGCGGCCAGGTGACCCAGAGCACGGCGAGCGCCGCGCCGCCGACGGAGGGGCCGAGGAGCGCGGCGATGATGACGCCGGCGAGGATCGGGGGCGTGGCGTTGGCGATCTCGGCCGGTCCGCGGGCGGTCTCGCCGAGCACTGCCAGGAGCAGTGCGACGGCGATGGCGGCCAGGATGATCCCCACCGAGGGCAGCAGGGTGCCCAGCGTCCCGTGCGCGACGCGCGCCAGGAGGTCCCGCCCGCTGGCGTCCGCTCCGAACGGCAGCTCCGCGCTCGGCGGTGCGAGGCGCGGGTGGGCGATCGTGTACGGGTCGCGGGGCAGGCCGAGGGCGAGCATCAGCGTCATGAGGCCGAGCGCGACGCCGACGGTCCAGCGCGCGGCCCGGTCGTCGCCCCGCCGTTCGGGAGGTGGCGGGAGCGCGCCGGGTGGCAGCGGTCCGCCACGCAGGACACGCCGGGCGAGGCCGGCGAGCAGGCCGACGACCAGTGCCGCGAGCGCCATGAGCAGGATGCCGGCCTGCAGGGCGGGCAGGTCCTGCGCGTTGGCGGCGCCGAGGAGGTAGCGGCCGAGGCCCGGGATCGCGAAGACCTGTTCGACGGCGACGGCGCCGCCGAGCACGCCGATGAGCACGAGCCCGAGCTGGTCGACGACCGCGGCGGCGGCCCGGCGGAGGACCCCCGTGAGGATCACGCGGTGGCGTGCGCCGGCGAGCAGCCACACGCTGACCCAGCGTTCCTCGGTGACGCCGGAGACGGCGTCGGCCAGCAGGCGGCCGAGGAGGCCGCCCGCGGGGATGCCCAGGGCGAGCGCGGGCAGGATCGCGGTGTCGAGCCCGCTCCACCCGTAGGGCGGGAGCCACTGCAGCTGGACGGCGACCACGACGAGGAGGGTGCTCGCGAGGAGGAACTCGGGCAGCGCGGTGAGCGCTACCCCGACGGGTCCGGAGCCGCGCTGCGGGCGGTCGCGGAGCACCCGTAGCGCGGCGGGCGTGACGACGGCGGCCACGATGACGAGCGCGACGACCGCCGCGAAGGCGGTGAGGGTCAGGGAGACGCCGAGCGCGTTCCAGACCCCCGGCCCGATCTCGCCGCCGCTCACCCAGGAGGTGCCGAGGTCGCCGCGGAGCACACCCGACCACCAGCGGATGCTGGTGGCCACCGGGCCGCCGTCGAGCCCGAGCTCGGCGCGGACGGCGGCGAGCGCCTCCGGCGTCGGCTCGAGCTCGGCGTAGCGGGCGCGGAGCACCGAGGCGGCGGGGTCGCGCTGCGAGAGCCAGGGCAGCGCCCCGGCGACGAGCAGCAGCGCGACCCCGCTGACGAGCCGGGAGACGATCCCGAGGGCGTTACCGTGCCGCATCGAGGTGGGTGTCGGCGGTGATGAGGATGCGCTCACGGGGGTCCCGGGCGGCGTCAGCCACCTGCTGCGACTCACCCTGGATGACCCGCTCGTGCAGGAGCGGGATCGCGGCGTCGGTGGCGAGCACCGCGGCCTCCGCGGCCATGCTGGCGCGCTGACGGTCCTCACCCGGCTCCGTCTGCGCGGCGCGGCTGATGGCCTCGTCGACGTCGGGGCTGCACAGCTGGGCGATGGAGAAGCCGCCGTCGCAGGTGAAGTCGGAGGCGAGGTAGGCGACGGGGTCCCCGGAGTCGAGCACCGTGGCGCGGGAGAGGATGAACGCGTCGAACGTGCCGTCCAGCGCGTCGGCCTCGATGAACTGGTACTCGCGGACGTCCTGCTGCACGTCGAAGCCCGCGGCCTCCAGCTGCTGCTCGAGGATGACGGCGACCTCCGGCAGCTCGGCCCGGTCGGTGAACGTGCCGAGCGTGATCTGCACGCCGTCGACCTCGGACGGCGTCGCACGGCCGTCGAGCACCTCCTGGTAGGCGGGCTCGTCGCGGTATCCGGCTGCCCACGGCAGCGCCGGCCCGAGCAGACCCTCCGCGACGTCGGCGCGGCCCTCGTAGACGGACTCGATGATCGCCGCGCGGTCGACGGCCTCCCGTGCGGCGGCGCGGACGGCGGGGTCCGCGAACGGGCCAGACTCGGTGTTCAGGTACAGCGTGTTGGTACGCGGCATGGGCACCTCGGTGATGAGGTTCTCGTCGATCGACGCGGCCTGCCCGGCCGGGATCGCCTCGACGACGTCCGCCTCGCCCGTCCGCAGGGCGGCGGCGCGGGCCGTGCCGTCGGGCACGTACCGCACGTCGATCCCCGCGGCCTGCGCGGGCTCGCCCCAGTAGCCGTCGTAGCGCTCGAGCGTCGCCCCGACGACGCCGTCGATCGCCGTCAGCTCGAACGGCCCGGTGCCCGTACCGGTCGGGTCGACGCCGCTGTCGGTGTAGGCCTCGGCGTCGAGGACCGCGAGCTGCGGGCTGGAGAGCCGGTGCGGCAGGAGCGGGTCGGGCTCGGCGGTGGTGAGGACCACGTCGTCGCGATCGGCCCGGACCGTCAGGTCGACGCCGTCGAGGATGCGCGGGACCGGGCTCGCGTCGATCGCGTGCTGGAGCGAGTTGACCACCGACTCGGTGGTGAGCTCGTTGCCGTTGTGGAACGACACACCCTGGCGGACGGCGAACCGCCAGGTCGTGTCGTCGACCTGCTCCCACCCGGTGGCGAGCGCGGGCAGCGCCTCCCCCGCCTCGTCGAGGACGACCAGCGTCTCGGCGGTGGCCCAGCGCGAGAGCTTGAAGGCGTCGTCGCTCAGGGGGCTGAGGCCGGAACGCGGGGGCTGCAGCATCGCGACGGAGATCCGCTCGTCGGATCCCGCGCCGCCGGCCGGGGCCGGCTCGGAGAAGCACGCGGTGAGCAGGGAGAGCGACAGCGGGATCGTCACGAGCGCGAGGAGCCGGCGAGGCTGGGGGCGGCGCTTGAGGGGGTTCATCGGATGGTTCCGTTCATGGGGCGGGAGCGGTGATCGTGAGCGTGCGGGTGCAGCGCTCCGCGACCTCGGGGTCGTGGGTGACCAGGAGGAGCGCGATGCCCAGCTCCCGGGTGATGGTCAGCAGCGCCGCCGAGACGGCGCTCGCCGTGTCGGCGTCGAGCGCGCTGGTGGGTTCGTCGGCGACGAGGACGGCGGGGCCCGGCGCGACCGCGCGGACGATCGCCGCGCGCTGGGCCTGCCCGCCGGAGACCTCCGACGGGCGGCGTCCGAGCAGCTCCAGGTCGAGCCTGGCCAGCTCCGCGGCCCGGTGCACCCGGGACTTGATGTCGTCGTCGCCCGTGAGCCTGCGCACGGCCTGCTCGATGGACCGGCCGAGCGTCCAGCGCGGCACGAAGGCGGCGAGCGGGTCCTGCGGGACGCCCTGGACCAGGCGACGTTGGCTCCGCGGCGGACGGCCCGATGGTGTGCACCACTCGTTGCCGCCGACCAGGACACGTCCCCCGGCCGGGGTTCGCAGGCCCAGGGTGATGTCGGCGAGGGTCGACTTGCCCGCGCCGGACCGGCCGACCACCGCCACGGACTCGCCGGGGCGGACCTCCAGGCTCGTCGGGGCGAGGACCGAGCGGGCCTGGGCGCCGCGGCCGTGGACGGCGGTCAGACGCTCGATAGTGAGCGTCGGCGCGGTGAGCTCCGCGGTCACCGGGCGCCCCCAGGTCCGGCGCCCGGTCCGGCGCCCGGTGCCAGCTCGGTCACGGCGCCGTCGGACACCGCGAGGTGGCGGGCGCCGAGCGCCCGGACCACCGCGATGTCGTGCGTGGCGACGACGAGCGTCTGCCGCGGGCCCACGATCTCCTCCAGCAGGCGCAGCGTCTGGTCCCGGGACTCGTGGTCGAGCGCGCTGGTCGGCTCGTCGGCGAGGACCAGCGGTGCGTCCGTCAGGGCCGCGAGCGCCACGCTCGCGCGCTGCGCCTGGCCGCCCGAGAGCTCGGTGGGACGCCGCCCGTGGAGCGCGGGATCGTCGAGCCCTACCGCGGTGAGCACCGTGCTGATCCGGGCGGGGTCGGCACCGGTCACCATCCGCAGCTGGCGGGCGAGCGGGACGAGCGGGTGCAGGGCGTCGAGGCCGCGCTGCGGGACGAAGCCGATGCGCTGGAGCCGCGCGGTGCGCTCCCCGGTGAGGCGCAGGCCGGCCGGCCACCGCCCGGTGAGAGTGCTGAGCAGGAGCGACTTGCCACTGCCGGACGGCCCGGTGATCACGATGCGCTGCCCGGCGAGGACGTCGAGGGAGGCGACGGTCAGGAGCTTCGTACCGTCGGCGGTGCGCACCTCGACATCACGCAGGGACAGGATCGGGCGGTCCACCTGATCCGGCCCGTCGACGCTGTCCTGGTGCTCGCGGACGGGCTTGATCAGGTTCTGACTCATATTGAGAATCATTATCGCCCAAAGGGTGATCTCTTGACAAATGCCGCAGCCCGGCAGACCGGTGGTCTGCCGGGCTGGTTGCCGCGAGCAGGATGGTGCGAGTGGTGGGCGCGGGCCGGTCAGAGCAGGCCGGCGAGACCGAGCCCGAGACCGAGCAGGGCGCACACACCCAGCGTTCGCAGCACCGACCAGCGCACCACGAACAGCAGCAGCGCCGCGACGACGGCGATGCCCAGCGCGGCGGGCTGGATCGAGGTGAGGGCGGGGACGTCGAACGACAGCGGACCGGCGGTCCAGGGGTTCGAGGTGGCGAAGAGTGTGTGCGTGGCGAAGTAGAGGGCGAGGTTGGCGATGACGCCCACGACCGCAGCGGTGATGGCCGTGAGGGCGGCGCTCAGCGTCCGGTTGCCCCGGAGCCGCTCGACGTAGGGCGCGCCGAGGAAGATGAAGAGGAACGACGGCACGAAGGTGACCCAGGTCGTCAGCAGCGCACCCAGCACGGCCGCCGCCCACGGGTCGAGGGCGCCGGGGTTGCGGTAGGCGCCGAGGAACGCGACGAACTGCACGACCATGATCAGCGGCCCGGGCGTGGTCTCGGCCAGCGCCAGTCCGCGCGTCATCTCGCCCGGCGTGACCCACGCGTAGGTCTGCACGGCCTGCTGCGCGACATAGGCCAGCACCGCGTAGGCGCCGCCGAACGTCACCAGGGCACTGCCCGAGAAGAACAGTCCCTGCTGGGTGAGCACGCTGTCGACCCCCGTCAGCAGCGCGACCGCGAGCACCGGGAGCGACCACGCCAGGAGGCCCAGCACCAGGACCCGCAGGGCGCGGCGGCCGGACGGCTTCTCGGCGTGCAGGGCGTCGTCGGGGATGAGCGGGGCGGGGCCGTCGGCCCGGTCGCTGCGCGGTGTGGTGGCGATCCAGACCGGCGCGTAGCGGTGCACCAGCCACCCGATCACACCGGCGCCGAGCACGACGAGGGGGAACGGCACCGCGAAGAAGGTGAGCGCCACGAAGGCGGCGACCGCAAGGACGACCAGGGCAGGACTGGTCAGGGCCCGCCTGCCCACCCGGAGCACCGCCTGGACCACGATGGCCAGGACGGCCGGCGCGAGGCCGGCGAACACCGCCGAGACGACGGCGGTCTCGCCGAAGGCGACGTAGATCGCGGACAGCACCAGCAGCGCGAGCATCCCCGGCAGCACGAACAGGCCGCCCGCGACCAGGCCCCCGCGCCACCCGTTGAGCAGCCAGCCGGTGTAGACGGCGAGCTGCTGCGCCTCGGGCCCGGGCAGGAGCATGCAGTAGTTGAGCGCGTGCAGGAACCGGCCCTGCCCGATCCACCGCTTCTCGTCCACGAGGGTGCGCTGCATGACGGCGATCTGCCCGGCCGGGCCGCCGAACGTCTGCCACGAGATCGCGAACCAGGCGCGCACCGCGGTCCGGAAGGGGACCAGGTCCGTCGGTGGCGACGCGGCCGCAGAGGTCGCGCCGGTCTCATCATCAGTCATGTCGCCGGCCACGCTCAGATGTAACCATGCCCCTCCGACCCGTACGTCGGGCGAATTCGACCCTTTTTTGACAGAATGACCGCATGGCCCCCTTGGGGCCGGTGATTGACCGACAGCACATCCGCCGAACCACCCAGGCGAAGCACCCCCCATATCGCTCCGCACACAGGGTGAATCACGACCGGAACTCCATGCCTCTGCATGGACGCCCTCTCCCGTGCCCGCCAGCAGACCCGGGCAAGACCACGTGAAGGATCGATATGCCGCCCAGCACCACCAGCTCCGTGCTCGAGAGGATCGAGACGTCGATCTGCCGACAGTACGGCAAGCACTCCCCCCACACCGCTGACACCCACCCTGCGACAGACTGCGAGTACACGGCCGTCGTCGACCAACCAGCGCTGCCCGGAGCCATGGAGACCGCCACGTTGCGGGTCTGCCGCGGAGCGGCCGTGGACCTCTCCGACCACTGGGCGTTCTTCGACGACCTGGCACCCGCCGCCGCGTTCGTCCGGGCGGGCCGCACGTCAAACCTGATGTCGTCGTGGGAACTGTTCGAGGCAGCCGAGGTCCGGGCCTTCTGCGCCCGGCACCACCGCGAGGAGGCGGCCCTTCTGCTGGGCCGCCAGGTCTACGAGGAGTCCGAGATCCACGCGCACGCCGCGCGGTTCACCGCGACGGCCTCCGCCCGGACGCACGTTGCCTCCTGGCTCGGAACACTGCTGCGCACCTCTCCGGCCCGCTAGCGAGAAGCAAGCCGGCCCGGCACGAAGGTTCTCGTGCCGGGCCGTTGCCGTTGCCACCTCGGCGTCAGCGGGCACCGGAGCGCGCAAGGGCACCAGCGATGAGCAGGGACACGGCACTCTCCAGGCCGGAGTCCAGCTCCACCCGGAACCCGATCAGCGAGGGGTCGACGTCGTAGGCCGCGAGCGTGCTGGCGGACGGCCTCAAGTACGTCGACATCGCGCCGGCCAGGACCAGCGCCGTCATGCATACCGATCTGGCGTTGTCGCCGAGCTCCGGCAGATGGTGGTGGAGCAGCTCGACGACGGTCCCGAGGTTGGCGAGGGCGGACCGCTTGTGGCGCAGGACGACGTCGACGGACACGTTGTGCTCGAGGACGCCCGCCTGCGCGTTGGCCAGATCGCACAGCACCGCGTGGCGCGCCAGCGACCGGCTGAGGATCGCCGCCATCTGGTCACCACGCTCCCCCGCCGGGAGCCGCGGATCGACGCCGGCGGCGAGCTCCTGCGAGACCTCGGCGATCCATACCTCCACGGCGTCGGTCAGCAGCTCGAGCAGGACGGCCTCACGCGACTCGAAGTAGCGCAGCACGTTGGACTTCGCCAGCCCGACGCGCCGGCTCAGCTCGTTGAGACCCACCTCGGCCACCGGCATCTCGTCGAGCATCGACCGCGCCGTGTCGAGGATCGCCTGGCGCCGGATCTCCCGCTGCTCCTCGCTGCGTGCTCGCTGAAACGTCATGTCCGCCAGTTTACAGACCGCCAGTCTATTGACAACAGACCGAAGGTCTCTTACGGTCGAGCCACAAGAGACCGGCGGTCCGTAAAAAGGAGCATGACCCATGAGTGAGCGATGGACCGAGCAGAGCATCCCCGACCAGCGGGGCCGGGTGGCCGTCGTGACCGGCGCCAACACGGGCCTGGGCTTCGAGACCGCACGGGCTCTCGCCGAGCACGGAGCGCGGGTGGTCCTGGCCGTGCGCGACGTCGAGAAGGGCAAGCTGGCCGCGGCCCGCATGTCCGGCGACGTCACGGTGCAGGCCCTGGACCTGACGTCGCTGGAGTCCGTCCGCGACGCGGCGGCGGAGCTGCACACGAAGCACGCCTCGATCGACCTGCTGATCAACAACGCAGGCGTCATGATCCCGCCCAAGCAGACCACGCGGGACGGGTTCGAGCTGCAGTTCGGCACCAACCACCTCGGCCACTTCGCGCTGACCGGGCTGCTCCTGGACCTGCTGCTGCCGGTGCCGGGCTCCCGGGTGGTGACCGTCAGCAGTATCGCCCACCGCTCCGGGGGCGCCGCGATCCACTTCGACGACCTGCAGTGGGACCGGACCTACAGCAGGACCGGGGCCTACGCGCAGTCGAAGCTCGCGAACCTGCTGTTCACCTACGAGCTGCAGCGCCGTCTCGCACCGGCGGGAACCACGATCTCCGTCGCCTCGCACCCCGGCCTGGCCAGCACCGAGCTGGTCCGCAACCCCTCAGCGGTACTGCGCCTGATCGCACCGGTCCTCGGGCCGTTGGTCAGCCAGGACGCCGCGCACGGGGCGCTGCCGAGCCTGCGTGCCGCGACCGACCCTGCGGTGCTCGGCGGGCAGTACTACGGTCCTGACGGCAGGGGCGAGCTCCGCGGGAACCCACGAGTGGCCCCGTCCAGCCCGCAGTCCTACGACCAGGCCCTTCAGCAGCGGCTGTGGTCGGTGTCCGAGGAGCTCACCGGCGTGAAGTTTCCCGAGACCCAGCCGGCGCTGGTGGAGCGGACCGAGTAGCCGGCGCAAGCCGGCCCGGCACGAGGGTTCTCGTGCCGGGCCGGCTCACCCGCCGGCCGGATCACCGGCCGTCAGCGGTTTCCTGCTACTGCTTGTCAGACATCTTGCCCATGGCCGTGGCCGCGGCCATCGCGAGCTCACGTCGACGCCGGATCAGTACCGCACCGGCTCCGAGCAGGAGCATCGAGATGGTCACCAGGGTGGCGACGTCCGCACCGGTAGTGGCCAGACCGCCCGAGCCGGAGCCCGAACCGCTGCCGTTCCCGTTGCCCGAACCGTTACCGTCACCGTTGCCGTTGCCGTTGCCGCCACCGGTGGACGTCAGCGCCACCTTGAACGAGGCAGCTGCGGAGTCCCCGATCGTCTGGCTGGTGGCGGTTCCGATGTACGAACCCGCCTTCTGCCCGGGCGGGACGATGAAGGTCCACTCGACCTTGCCCGTCTCGTCCGCGGCGGCGGCCTGCAGCCGGATCGACGTCGCGCGGATCACGCCGACGACCATCTCACCCGGCTCGAAGCCCGCGGCGTAGAGAGTCTGGCTCGCACCAGGCTTCACCGAGTCCTTCTCGAACCAGGCGGTCAGCGTCCTGGAGTCAGGTCCCGTCACAGTGATCGGCACCTCGGCACCGTCACTGCCGTCCTCGGGCTCCGCGACGATGACGTGCACGCCGGGATCCGCGTCGTCCGGGATCTGGATGGTGACCGTGAACCCGCACGACTCGTCCGGGGTCACCGTGACGGGGTCGCCGACGGGGTCACCCGATGCGTCGGTCAGCGTGACGCTGACCTCGACACCCGCGGGGAAGCCCGTACCGGTGACGGTCACCTCGCCGCCCGGCTCGACGGACGTCGGGTCGGCGACCAGGGTCGGGTCCGTGCACTCCTCTCCGGGGTCAGAGCCAGGCTCGACCGTGAGCGGCGCCTCGGCACCCTCGCTGCCGTCCTCGGGCTCCGCCACGACCTCGTAGTCACCAGGTTCGGTGCCCTCGGGGATCGTGTAGTCGGTGGTGAAGCCACAGTTCTCGTCCGGAGTGACCGTGACCGGGTCGCCCACCGGGTTGCCCTCGGCGTCCGTGAGCTGGATCGTGACGTCGACGCCGGCCGGGAAGCCGGTGCCCACCACCGTCACGGTCTCGCCCGCCGGTGCAGAGCTCGGCGCCACTGTGAGCTCAGGTGCCGACTCACACTGCTCGGCCCCCGAGATCACGGTCAGCGGCGCTTCCGCCGGAGTACCGGTGGTGTCGTCGGTACCGACGACGGTGTAGTCACCCAGGTCGACGTCCTCGGGCACCGTGAGCGGCGTCGTGAAGCCACCGTTCTCGTCGGTGTCGACGGTGATCGGGTCACCGACGGGGTTACCGTCAGCGTCCGTCAGCTGGACCGTCACGGTCGAGTCGGGCGTGTAGCCCTCACCGGTGACCGTCGTGGTGCCACCCGGCGCGACCTCCGCCGGATCCACCGTGAGCGACGGAGCGATGTCCGCGGGCTCGACCGTGAGCGGCGCCTCGGCACCCTCGCTGCCGTCCTCGGGCTCCGCCACGACCTCGTAGTCACCGGGCTCGGTGCCCTCGGGGACCGTGTACTCCGTGGTGAACGAGCACGCCTCGTCCGGAGTGACCGTGACCGGGTCGCCCACCGGGTTGCCCTCGGCGTCGGTCAGCTGGATCGTGACGTCGACGCCGGCCGGGAAGCCGGTGCCCACCACCGTCACGGTCTCGCCGGCCGGGACAGAGCTCGGCGTGACCGTGAGCTCGGGTGCCGACTCGCACTGCTCGGCAGCCGTGATCACCGTGAGCGGAGCCTCCGCGGGAGTCCCCGTCGTGTCGTCGGTGCCGACCACCGTGAAGTCGCCGGGCTCGGCGTCCTCGGGCACCACGAGCGGCGTCGTGAAGCCACCGTTCTCGTCGGTGTCCACCACGATCGGGTCACCGACGGGGTTGCCGTCAGCGTCCGTCAGCTGCACCGTCACGGTCGAGTCAGGCGTGTAGCCCTCACCCGTCACCGTCGTGGTGCCGCCCGGGGCGACCTCCGACGGGTCGACCGTGAGCGACGGAGCGATGTCCGCGGGCTCGACCGTGAGCGGTGCCTCGGCACCCTCGCTGCCGTCCTCGGGCTCCGCCACGACCTCGTAGTCACCAGGCTCGGTCCCTTCCGGAACCGTGTACTCCGTCGTGAACGCGCAGTCCTCGTCGGGAGTCACCGTCACCGGGTCACCCACCGGGTTGCCCTCGGCGTCGGTCAGCTGCACCGTGACGTCGACCCCGGCCGGGAAGCCGGTACCCGTGACGGTCACCGTCTCACCTGCCGGCACCGAGTCCGGAACCACGGTGAGCGCCGGGTCGGACGCACACTGCTCGGCACCCGAGATCACGGTCAGCGGCGCCTCAGCAGGCGTCCCCGTCGTGTCATCGGTACCGACCACCGTGTAGTCGCCGAGGTCAGCGTCCTCCGGGACCACGAGCGGCGTCGTGAAACCACCGTTCTCGTCGGTGTCCACCACGATCGGGTCACCGACGGGGTTACCGTCGGCGTCCGTCAGCTGCACCGTCACGGTCGAGTCAGGCGTGTAGCCCTCGCCCGTCACCGTCGTGGTGCCGCCCGGGGCGACCTCCGACGGGTCCACCGCAAGGGTCGGCGTGATGGCGGCCGGCTCGGTGATCGTCAGCGGCGCCTCGGCCGGAGTACCGGTGGTGTCGTCGGTCCCGACCACGGTGTAGTCACCGGGCTCGGCGTCCTCGGGCACGCACAGGTCGGCCGTGAAGGCACCGTTCTCGTCGGTGTCGACGACGATCGGGTCACCGACAGGGTTGCCGTCGGCATCCGTCAGCTGGACGGTGACCGTCGAGGAAGGCGTGTAGCCCTCACCCGTCACCTCCGTGCAGGCACCCGGCTCGACCTCGGTCGGGTCGACCACCAGCGTCGGTGCGATGTCCGCGGGCTCGACCGTGAGCGGTGCCTCGGCACCCTCGCTGCCGTCCTCGGGCTCCGCGACGACCTCGTAGTCACCGGGCTCGGTGCCTTCCGGAACCGTGTAGTCGGTGGTGAAGCCACAGTTCTCGTCAGGAGTGACCGTGACCGGATCGCCCACCGGGTTGCCCTCGGCGTCGGTCAGCTGGACCAGGACGTCGACCCCGGCCGGGAAGCCGGTGCCCACCACCGTCACGGTCTCGCCGGCCGGCACAGAGCTCGGCGTCACCGTCAGCTCAGGCGCCGACGCGCACTGCTCGGCACCGGTGATCACCGTGAGCGGAGCCTCGGCAGGCGTGTCCGTCGTGTCGTCGGTACCGACCACCGTGTAGTCACCCGGCTCGGCGTCCTCGGGCACCACGAGCGGCGTCGTGAAGCCACCGTTCTCGTCGGTGTCCACCACGATCGGGTCACCGACGGGGTTGCCGTCAGCATCCGTCAGCTGCACCGTGGCCGTGGAGTTCGGCGTGTAGCCCTCACCGGTCACCGTCGTCGTGCCGCCCGGGGCGACCTCCGCCGGGTCGACCGTGATCGACGGGTCGATCGCCGGTGCCTCGGTCACCACGAGCGGTGCCTCGGCGGGCGTGCCCGTCGTGTCGTCGGTGCCGACCACCGTGTAGTCACCCGGCTCGGCGTCCTCGGGGACGCAGAGCTCCGTGGTGAAGTCACCGTTCTCGTCCGTGTCGACGACGACCGGCTCACCCACGGGGTTGCCGTCGGCATCCGTGAGCTGCACCGTGACCGTCGAGCTGGGCGTGTAGCCGGAGCCGGACACCTCCGTGCAGTCGCCCGGAGCCACCTCCGCCGGATCGACGCTCAGCTCCGGGGTGATCTCGGACGGCGGGGTCACGACCAGCGGCGCCTCGGCAGGCGTATCCGTCGTGTCGTCCGTGCCGACCACCGTGTAGTCACCCGGCTCGGCGTCCTCGGGCACCACCAGCGGCGTCGTGAAGCCACCGTTCTCGTCGGTGTCCACCACGATCGGGTCACCGACGGGGTTGCCGTCGGCGTCCGTCAGCTGCACCGTGGCCGTGGAGTTCGGCGTGTAGCCCTCACCGGTCACCGTCGTCGTGCCGCCCGGAGCCACCTCGCCCGGGTCGACCGCCAGGGTCGGAGCGATGGCCGCCAGGTCGCAGGCGTCGATCCGCACGCCGGCGTTGCCGAGGCCGATCCGGCCCGCGTCCACCGACTGGACGAGTCCGAGGCTGAGCGCGGAGACCTCGAGCTGGCCGAGCAGCTCCGTGCCGTCGGCGGTGGTGCAGGTAGCCGTCTCCTGGTGGTTGATCTGCAGCGAGACGAACTGCACCACGATGTCGAACACGGGCGACAGCGCGGCACCGATCGTCCCGGTGATGCCCGACTTGATGTCGTTGATCAGCAACTCGAAGATCTGGTCGCCCGCGTCGCTGATGATGAGGTCGTAGACGGCCCCGAAGATCGGCGCGGCGGCATTGCCGAGACCGTTGATCGTCGTCGCCAGCAGCGTCCCGGTGACCGCCTGGACACCGGTGCTGTTGTTGACGACCTGCGGGAAGTTGCCGTTCACGGCGTCCGCCAGGGGCACCGACCACGACACGTCGAGCGTGCCGAGCGCCGACTGGTCGAAGAACGCGATGTCGATCGTCACGGCGTTCAGCGAGTCCTCGATCGCACCGATCAGGATGCGCGTGGCCTCCTGCATGATCTCGTGGACGCCCTCGGCGATCTGCGGGTACGTCTGGTCGTCGATCACCTCGTAGTTGGGGGCGAGACCGTTCATGCCCACGTCGTCGCCACCACCCCAGGGGTCGTTGCCCTCGACCAGGTGCTCCAGGTGGACCTGCAGCTCACCGGTGGAGAGGTCCAGGGTCACGAGCTGGTTCGCCGACGTGATCGGCTCCCCCACGACGGACTGGAACAGCGTCTCCTGCATGTCCGAGTCCACGGTGACCGTCGGCTCCGGGATCCCCGGGACCGCAGCCAGCAGCGCCGTCAGCGCCGAGATGTCGAGCGTCTCGTTGACCAGCGTCTCGATCTGCGTGTCGATCGCGCCGCCGATGTCGTAGATGGTGTCGGCAGCGCCCGCGACGATCGGGGAGCGCAGACGCAGCGTGCCGTCGCCGAGGCGGTACTGCCCCGGCCCGGTCACCCCGCCGTCGGGGTCGAGGATCACGCCGTCCTCGGCGATGACCTCGGCGCCGAGGGCGCCCAGCTCGATCGTCAGCTCGTCGACGACCGCGTCGGTGATGCCGTCCACGCCGACGAGCCTCGCCAGCGACAGCACGTCGATGGACGCGGTGCCGAAGGAGTCCTCCGCGCCGTCCAGGGTGACGCCGCCGTCGGCGCCCAGCAGGCCGGACACGGCGCGCGCGTCCATGGGACCGGATGCCTCGCTAGTGCTGGCGAGTGCGCCGATCTGGCCGAAGTCAAGGAACTGGTCCACCGGGAGCTGGATGTCGCCGAGCGCGAGCACCTGGGAACCGAGGAGGTCGACGTTCAGGTTCTCCGAGTTCGGGCCGGGGTTGCTGAGCGACCCGGCGTCGGAGGTTGCCGCACCCAGCAGCTCCTGCTGCATGAGCTCGGACGCCAGCACGCTGGCAGCCGCTTCGGAAGGCTCGTCGGGGTAGTTGTCCACAGCGACGGCGGGGGCGCCGACAGCCGTGATCAGGAGCGCTGAGGCGGCCACTGCGGCGAGGCCTCGGCGCAACGTCGCGCCACCTCGCACTCGCCCTCGGGAATCTCGCCTTCGAATAAACGGCACATGCGTCGAGATCAAGAAGATCACTCCTCTACGTTCGCGCCTGCTGCAATGGCGTCGGGAATTGCTGCGACCCGCACCAGATGCGGTACGTGCCCGCCCTCAGAACACACAGGAATGAAATGATCTGCCACGCGTGAACGGCAATCATGCACGAGCGCACTGCCGCGCAATACAAAGTGCGTCGATGCAACCAAGGACAACTCGGAGCACAAAGGACGGGGAATTTCGGTCACTGACCCATCAATCGACGAAAGAGCCAGAAAAGGAGCGGGTGAAAAATACCTCAGCCGTTACCGGCGAGCCAGCCGGGCGGGTCCACCTCGGCCAGCTCCATCAATTCCTTGCGGTCCCGCACCCGCAGGAGCACATAGATCTGGCGCAGGCGATTGGCGACAGTGCGCTCGGAGACGTAAGCCGCCTCCGCGATGCGCGCATTGGTCACACCGCGGAGCGCCAGGCGGACGAACTCGCGATCGTTCGCGCTCAGCCGAGCCCAGCCGGGACCGTCCGAGGTGCCGAATCCGGCGCGGCACACGTCGATCGCCTTGCGCCAGCCGGGCGTGCCGGCCAGCCGGGCGAGCACCCGGCCTTCCGTCAGAGCAGGCTCGGAGGCCGCCCGGTCCCCGTGGGCCAGGCAGTAGCGTCCGTAGGCGACGAGCGACCGCAGCCGCTGCCATGGCGAGACCAGGTGCGAGGCAGGCAGCCAGTCCTCGACGCCGTCCACCCGCGTACCCGCGTCCGCCAGCATGGCCTGCAGCCGGGTGTAGGCCGCACCGGTGTCCGCGCCGGCCCGTTCCTGGGGCTCGATCGGCGGGTCGGCGAGCGCCGACCGGGGCACGTCGCCATGGACGCCTCTCGAGGCCAGGACCGCCTCGACGAGGTCGGCCCGGGCCTGGACCCGGCCTCGGTAGGGCCACTGGCAACGTTCCAGCCCGAGGGCCAGGAGCTCCGCGGCCCGTTCGGCCTGCCCGACGGCGAGATGTCCCGTGCCGAGGTCGACGGCGAACTCGCCGAGCGCTCTGGTCGACCACGCCTCGGCCGACAGCGGCACCGAGCTGGTGGGCGCCCTGCCGTCGAGCATGGCGTCCGCGGCGGCACGCAGTCCTTGGACCGGGAGCCAGTCCGCGACGCTCGGGCGAAGGTCGGTCACCCGCGCAAGACACTGCCGGACGTCGGCCGCGCACCCCTCGAACATCGCGACCCTGGCGGCGGCGAGATGCCGTGCCACGACCTCCGCGACGGTCCTGCCGGAGGACGTGCCCGACTCGCCGTCCAGGAGCCGACGGGCTCCGGCCGCGTCACCCAGCAGCAGCCGGGCCCGCACCTGGAGGCAGACGCCCACCCAGTCCAGACGTCGCGTGGACCCGATCACCTCGAGGTCCGCGCGGAGACCGGCAGGATCGGCCAGGCAGCCGGTGCGTTCGAGCTGGATCAGCGCGGCGGCCGCGCGTTCTCCGGCGGCACTCTGCGCGGGTTCGACGGCGGTCGTCCCGTGCCACCACAGATGATCCGTCCACTCCGGGCCGACCGTGGACGGCGTCCACCAGCGGACGCGGTCGTCTGCCCAGGTCGCCCCGCTCAGAAGCGTGAGGCCGACCGCACGGGCCGCCGCACGTGGTTCCCGCTCGCCCGGGGAGAGTCCCTCGACGGCGTCGAGGTGCAGCCCGTTGAGGATCACCTCGGCGAGAGTGGCGGCGACCGGGAAGGTCGGTCGGTCGCCGTCCGTGGCTGGTCCGGCGTCGGCTGGTCCGGCGTCGGCCGCAGCGCGGCCCTGCTCCCGGCACAGCAGCGCGAGCAGCGGGTAGCGCGCGGCCAGCCGGTTCACGTCGCCGGGTCCTGGCGGGACCGAGATGGTGCCGAGCCCGACGCTCCACTGCGCGGAGTCGTCGATCGTGCGGTCCAGCACGCCGGCCGCCGCCAGGACCGGATGGTTCGCGAGTCGGGACGTCGCGGTGGCGTCGAGCCCGCCGCGCAGTACCCGGAAGGTCCGCCGGGCCACCGGCCCGACGCCGTCCGGCCCCGGCCAGAGCACGTCGCCACGGCGCTGCGCGGGGCTGAGCCCGTCGGCGAGCTCGAGGGCGATCCGCGGGTTGCCCGAGCTCCACCAGTGCAGCCGTTCCGCGACGTCGGCGGCCAGCGGTGTCCGCAGCACGGCGTCCAGCAGCAGACGCAGCGACCGGGCGTCGAGCGGTCCGAGGTCGAGCACCTCCACGTCGTCGGGCAGCGGGCCTACCGGAACGTGCCGGGCCGCGGCGAGGACGCGCCAGCCACGCTCGTAGGCCAGGTCCCCGAGCTGTTGCAACCAGGCGGCCCGGCCGACCGAGAGCACGTCCAGGTCGTCGACGAACAGTATCCGGGGGCCCGTGCTCCTCGGTCCGACGGCGGAGCCCACCGCGTCCAGGAGGCCTGCCGCGTCGAGCTCGTACCCCGGCCCGTGCGAACCTGCTCCGAGCGGCACAGGTCCGACCGGCCTTGCTCCGAGCGGCGCTGCTCCGAGCGGCCCTGCTCCGACCGGCACCGAGAGAGACGACAGGTCGAGGTGCAGCCGGCCGGACAGCGCCTGGGCGTACGGACGTGACGCGCACGACCGCACGAGCCGCACCGCCGAAGCCTGTGCGCCGAGCCGGTGCAACGCGGCCAGCACCGTGGTGCTCTTGCCGATACCGCTGAGACCGCTCACGACCAAAGTCGTGGGATCAAGACCGGTCACGAACGCCTCGATGAGTCGCAGCTCCCGGTCCCGGCCATGAACCACGCGGTCCAGCCCCCCACCACCCTGGTCCGGTGCCTGCCCCGATGATCCTGCCGGCCAGCCGCCCGCCCAGGGCCCGTCCTCTGGATCCACGCTCGCTCCTTTTCAGGAAACTCCCATGACTTTCAATGGGCAATGCCAGAGAAAGCCTACGGCGGGCCCGTGTCTCCGCGACCGGAAGAGCAACTGCCGCAGAGCTTCACCTCGTGCGTCAACCCAACTCGTGATACTCCTTTAACGGCCCCCAAGAGATCCTTTAACCGCCGTGGACAGATCCGAGCAGCACGCACCACGAACGAACGCACCAACCGAGGGAGCGACGTGTGAAGGACGAGGCGAAGAATTTCGCTATGCCCGTATCCGGACCGGTTTCTCACAGTTTCTTCCACAAGAGATGTTTCAACAGAAGATGGGTGCGCACTGGCTGGGCCGGCATTGTCGCCACAGTGACTGCGGGGGGTCTGCTCTTCACCGTCTCGGCGAATGTTCCACCCGGGCAGCTGTCCTCCGCTGATGGCGAACGTTCCGCCGAGCAACCCGCCGAGCACCGCGCACGGCTCAGAGCCGAGCCGGTCGTCCGGGCCGTCCCCACGAACGTGAGCGTGGAGCAGATCGTGGCGCTCCTGGAGCGGGTCGAGAAGCTGGCGCGGGAGCAGGGTCCGGACCTCAGCCCGACGATCGCACAGGCCGCTGCCGAGCTCGGGATGCTGTACACGACCTATCAGGCGCAGCAGCAGCCGTCCGTCGAACAGAACGGGGGCCTGCGCGTCGAGGACGCGCCGGTCGCGCGCGCCACCACGAAGAAGGGCGCCGAGAAGAGCCAGGACGTCGAGGAGCCGGCACAGCAGGAGGTCCTGTCGGCCGTTGCCGTGTCCTACGTGCGCGCCGCGGAGGGCCACTCCCACGCGGAGAGCGAGCCGGCCCGGGAGGGCGAGCCGCACGGGGTGGGCCCGGAGACCGGCCACGTGACCTATGACGAGGTGATGGTCGCGGCCATGCGGCTCGCGGGCATGCTGGACCAGTCGATGCCGGACGCTTCCGTGGACGTGCAGCGAACTGACCGGTTCGAGGGCTCTCCGCTGCTCGCGGGCGGTTCGGGGCGTCAGGGCTCCTCGCTGCGCTCGAACCTGCACGACGTGGTCGCGGTGTTCGGCGACTCGACGGTCGGCTATGCCAACGGCCGGATCCCCGCAGCGGTGCTCTGCGACCTGGAGTTCGCGCCGGGGCACATGCTGCGCTGTGACGCCGCGGAACGGCTGACCGTGCTGAACAAGAGGTTCGAGCGGAAGTTCGGCTACCCGATCCCGATCACCGACTCCTACCGCACCTACGTGGAGCAGATCAGCCTCGCCGGCTCGAAGCCGCACCTGGCCGCGGTGCCGGGCACCTCCAACCATGGCTGGGGCCTCGCGGTGGATCTCAGCGACCCGATCTCGGGCGGCACGTCCCCGGAGTACGCCTGGCTGCGGATACACGGTCCGGACTACGGGTGGGACAACCCGTCGTGGGCCCGGCTGGGCGGAGCGAAGCCCGAGCCGTGGCACTTCGAGTTCTTCGCGGCCGGTCCGGTTCCCGACCGTGCGGTCGACCCGTCCGACGTCGACACGTGGGGCCCGACCTTCGCGTCGAGCTCCTCCGGGAACACCGGTTCGCGTTCCGAGCCGGCGGCCGATCGCCGGCCGAAGGACGACTCTCGCGACTCCGAGGCCAGGCAGCGGCCGACGAAGCCGAAGGACGAGCCGAGCACCAAGCCGCCGGCGAAGAAGCCGGCCAAGCCCGCCGCGAAGCCCAAGCCGAAGCCGAGCCCGAGCGAGCCGAAGCCCAAGCCCACGCCGAGCAAGCCGGCGCCGAAGCCGACGACTCCCCCGACCGGCCCGGTTCCGTCACCGGTTCCATCACCGGTCCCGTCACCGATCCCGTCGCCCGCTCCATCGCCGACCCCGGTTCCCTCGGATCCCGGCCAGGAGCCCCCCGCGCCGGAACCCAGCCCGTCGGAACCCAGCCCGTCGGAACCCAGCCAGCAGCCGACGACGCCGGAGACGTCGCCGAGCCCGTCGGCGCCGACCGGTTCGCTGTCCGACGTCGCCGAGGGCCTCGGCCTGACCGAAGACTGACCTAGCGTGTTTCGGGATGGTGCCTACGGAACTGACTCGGCGTACCAGGTACGCCGAGTCAGATCCGCAGTCCGACCAGCGCGCTGACTGGCGGTACCCGGTACGCCGAGTCAGTCAGATGGGATCAGCTGCCGCGGCTCCGCCGGGACACCCAGGACGTGCCGGGTGAGGGCGTCGAGGACCGTGAGGCCGTCGGACGAGAGCACCGACTCCAGGTGGCCCTGGACCGAGGCGACACGCGGACCGCGCAGCGCGGTGAGCACGCCGTCCGCGTCGAAGGACGGTTCCAGGGCGAGCCGGGGCACGGGACCGTCGTCGGCGGCACTGGTGGTGGTGACGTGCGCGCCGAAGGTGTTGTAGTAGCCGACGGCGGCCGTGCTGCCGAACACGTCGGCGTCGAGCCGCACGCCCTGGCGGGGAGCGGGGAGCGGGCGGATCGGGAAGCCGGCGAGGCCCGCGAGGACCTGGTGGCTGAGGCAGACCGCGAGCAGCGGCCGGCCCGCGGCGACCCGCTCGTGGATGCGCCGCGCGATGGAGGCGATGCGTGGGTCCTCGTGATCGCGCGGGTCGCCCGGCCCGGGGCCGAGCACGACGAGGTCGTCCGCGAGGACGTCGTAGTCGGCGTCCCACCGGACCATGCGCGTGTTCATGCCGAGGTGGCGCAGCTGGTGCGCGAGCATCGTCGTGAACTGGTCCTCGTGGTCGACGATCAGGACGTTCGGACCGGTCAGGACCGCCGTCGTGGCGGTGTGGGAGGCGTCCTGCGGGCGCACCCAGAACTCGGCGAGCTGGCTGTTGCGGGCGGCGAGCGCCTCGGCGACACCGGGCTGCGCGTTCAGGTCGACGGCGACGTCGGGCCCGGCGCCGCGCGGTACGAGCCCGAGCGAGGTCAGCACGCCGGACGCCTTGGCCCGCGTCTCCGCGACCTCGTGCTCGGGGACGGAGTGGCGCACGAGGGTCGCTCCCGCCGGGACGGACACCAGGCCGCCGTCGTGCAGATAGGCGGTGCGGATGAGGATCGGGGCGTCGAGCGAGTAGGTCACGGGGCCATCCGCCGAAGGAGCAGCGAAGCCGGGCCCGGCGACAGCAGGCTCCGGCTCGAACAGGGCGAGGAACCCCGAGTAGTAGCCGCGCGGGCGCGACTCGTGGCGGGTGATCACCGTGCAGGCGTTCTCCATGGGCGACCCGGTGACGGTCGGCGCGAACATCGTCTGGCGCAGCGCCTCGCGGGGGTCGAGGTCGGTCCGGCCCTCCAGCAGGTACTCGGTGTGGCTGAGGCGAGCCATCTGCTTGAGGTAGGGGCCGACGATGCGCCCGCCGTCCGGGCAGAGCGCGCTCATCATCTTCATCTCCTCGTCGACCACCATGAAGAGCTCCTCGTTCTCCTTGGTGTCGCGCAGGAACTCGAGGACGCCGTCGCGCGTGGGGCCCGTCACGGGGTGGCGGTAGGTGCCGCTGATCGGGTTCATCCGGGCGACGCCGTCGCGCAGGGTCAGGTGCCGCTCGGGCGTGGCGCCCGCCAGGGACAGCGCCTCGCCGTCGGACGCCGGGGCGTGCACCGCGAAGGTCCAGTACGAGCCGACCTCGTGCGTCAGCAGCGCACGGAACCACGACGTGAGCGTGCTCACGGGCGCGGCGGAGGTGCGCGCCTCGAAGCGGCGCATCACGACGAAGTTGGCGCCCGCGCCCTGCCCGATCTCGTCGTCGATGACGCGGCGCACGATGCCCGCGTACTCGTCGTCGGGGATGTCGAAGCCGAGCGGCTCGGCGGCGACGGGCTCGAGCGGGAGGAGGGCGATGGCGTCGGCCAACGAGACCCGCTCCGACTCGCGGGCGACGATGCAGCGCAGCGGGGCGCCGTCGTCGTGCACGGTGAAGCCACGCTCGACCGCCTGGCGGAAGGGGACGACGGCGAGCACCGGCGCACCGTCGAGCGGGATGTCGCCCAGGAGGTCGACGTCGACGACGTCGCCGACCAGCACCTCGACCTCGAGGCTGCCCTCACGCCGCAGGAGCGCGAACGGGAGCGTGCCGTCGGAGGCCAGTACACGGTCGAGAAGGGGGTGGTCGATGCTGGCGGAGCTACGGCTGGCGGACATGCGGGGCCTCTCGGTTCGGGGTGCCCGCCCCGGTCCGCGGCCTCGTGGAAAACACGAACGACCGCCTCGGGGCGAGGCGGTCGTGGACGTGTGTGGATGCGTCGCGGCTCGCCTATTCGGCGGGCCACCAGTCCTGGCTTGTCAGGTGCGACGTCATGGGCGGAACGCTAGCCGGACAGGGTGCGAGATGTCCACAGGTAGCCGGACGGCCGGTACCATCCGGGTATGCACAAAGCGATACGCCCCGGCCACACGACGCTCTCTTGACTGGTCGAACGAGCTCCAGCGGACCCGCACCGGCGATGACCTCCGACGTCCGGTCAGGGACGTCCGCCTCGCCCACCGTCTCGATGACGGGAATCACGGTCTACGGCTGCGGAGCAGACGAGGCAGCCCTGTTCCGGACGATGGCGCCCCGCTTCGACGTGGTGCCCACGATCATCGATGCCGCGCTGACGGAGGAGACCGCGGACCTTGCCCTCGGCAACAGCTGCGTCAGCGTCGGCCACAAGACGCAGATCACCAATCCCACGCTGCTCGCGCTGAGCAAGGTCGGGGTCGAGTACATCTCCACGCGGAGCGTCGGCTACAACCACATCGACGTGCCGTACGCGAAGAGCGTCGGGATCACGGTGGGCAACGTCGCCTACTCCCCCGACAGCGTCGCCGACTACACGCTGATGCTGATGCTGATGGCCGTGCGCCAGCTGAAGTCCGTGCTGCTCCGCGTCGAGGCCCACGACTACCGCCTGAGCGAGACGCGCGGCCGGGAGCTGCGCGACCTGACCATCGGGGTCGTCGGGACCGGGCGCATCGGCACGGCGGTCATCGACCGCCTGCGCGGCTTCGGGTGCCGCATCCTGGCCTACGACACCCGCGCCGCGACCTCGGACGACCACGTGCCCCTCGACGACCTGTTCCGCGAGAGCGACATCGTCACCCTGCACACCCCCCTGACTGCGGCGACGCACCACCTCCTCGACCGGCGGCGCATCGCGCAGCTGAAGCCCGGCGCCTACGTCATCAACACCGGCCGGGGGCCGCTCCTGCACACCGAGGCTCTGCTCGAGGCGCTGGAGAGCGGGCACCTGGGTGGTGCCGCGCTGGACGTCGTCGAGGGTGAGGAGGGGGTCTTCTACGCGGACCGCCGGCACAAGCCCCTCGACGACGGCGCGCTCGCGCGGCTGCACGGGCTGCCGAACGTCGTCATCACGCCGCACACGGCCTACTTCACGGATCACGCGCTGGCGGACACCGTCGAGAACAGCCTGATCAACTGCTTGAACCACATAGCAATCTGAACCACTCACCCTGCTCGACCGCCTGAAACTACGAGAGCGAGAAACTGCATGTCCAAGCTCAATGTCGGAATCCTGTTCGGGGGCCTCTCCGAGGAGCACCCGATCTCCGTGAAGTCCGCGCGGGAGGTCGCGAAGAGCCTCGACACCGAGAAGTACGAGCCGTTCTGGATCGGCATTACGACAAAGGGCGACTGGCGGCTCTGCGACGGTCCCGGGGAGGGCTGGGAGGACGCCGGCTCGCGTCCGGTCACGCTGTCGCCCGACCGGAGCGTCCACGGTCTGCTCGTGCTCGAGCAGGGTGCGTACGAGGCGATCCGGCTCGACGTGGTCTTCCCCGTGCTCCACGGCCAGCTGGGTGAGGACGGCGCCGTCCAGGGCCTGCTGGAGCTCGCCGGCATCCCCTACGTCGGCTGCGACGTCCAGGCCTCCGTGGTGTGCATCGACAAGTCCCTCACCTACACGGTCGTCCAGGCCGCGGGGATCCGGACGCCGGACCTCAAGATCGTCCAGGGTGACGAGGCCGTCGACGCCGACGAGCTCACCTACCCCGTCTTCGTGAAGCCCGCCCGTTCCGGCTCCTCGTTCGGTGTCAGCAAGGTCACCGGCCCGGACGAGCTGGCCGCCGCGCTGGCGGACGCTCGCCAGTACGACTCGAAGATCCTGATCGAGGGGGCCGTGGTCGGTCGCGAGGTCGGCTGCGCCGTCCTGGGCAACGACCCCGACCTGTTCACGGGTGAGGTGGACCGCGTCGACCTCTCGCACGGTTTCTTCCGGATCCACCAGGAGAAGTCGCCCGAGACCGGCTCGGAGAACTCGACCTTCATCGTCCCCGCCGACATCACGGACGAGGAGCGCACGCTCGTCCAGGAGACCGCCAAGGCCATCTACCGCGCCCTGGGATGCAAGGGCCTGGCCCGCGTCGACACGTTCCTGACCGACGACGGACAGGTGATCCTCAACGAGGTCAACACCCTGCCCGGCCTGACGTCGTACAGCCGCTACCCCCGGATGATGGCCGCGGCCGGGCTGCCGCTCTCCGAGGTGATCGACCGCCTGGTGCCGCTGGCGCTGCAGACCGCACGATGAACGGCGAGTTCGCCTTCATCGACGAGCTCGTCCCGGGCATCCGCTGGGATGCCAAGTACGCCACCTGGGACAACTTCACCGGCAGGCCGGTCGACGGCTACCTCGCGAACCGGGTGGTGGGCACCAAGGCCCTCTGCGCGGCTCTCGAGCGCGCGCAGGAGCATGCCCGGTCGCTCGGGTTCGGGCTGCTGATCTGGGACGGGTACCGGCCGCAGCGGGCCGTCGACCGCTTCCTGCAGTGGTCGCGGCAGCCGGAGGACGGCCGGACCAAGCAGCGCCACTACCCGAACATCCCCCGGGACGAGATGTTCTCGCGGGGCTATGTCGCGGCCAGGTCCGGCCACACCCGGGGCAGCACCGTCGACCTGACGCTCTTTCACCTCGACAGCGGCGAGCTCGCGAGCATGGGTGGTGACCACGACCTGATGGATCCGGTCTCGCACCACGGAGCCGCGGGCGTTCCCGACCTTGAGGCCGGGAACCGGCAGACGCTCTGCACGGTCATGGAGGAGAGCGGGTTCGACCGCTACGACAACGAGTGGTGGCACTACACCCTGCGGGACGAGCCCTTCCCCGACACCTACTTCGACTTCGAGATCTCGACGACGGTCCCGGTGTCGGCCGCCACCTCGATCGCTTAGGCGGCCCGGCCGACCGGAGGGTGCTGTCACCCCGCCGGTCGGCCGGAATCACCGCTCGCGAACCGTCGCCCGGGTCAGGGCAGCGGGAGCTCCTCGCCCCGGAGCAGCATGTCACCGGCGCGCGCCTTCGCCTCGTACGTACCGATCTGCCACAGCTCGGCGAGCTGCTGGGCGTCCTCCCACGTGACCCCGGCCTCCCGGAGGGCGTCCTGTTCCTCCGGCCCCGGGTAGGGCACGTCCTCGACGGGACCGGACGGCGCCACAGGGACGGTCTCACCGTCGAGGATCATCTGGCCGGCGCGGGCCTTGGCCGCCAGCGCGTCGACGTTCCACAGGTCACGGAGCGCCTCCAGGTCCTCCGCCGAGTACTCGGCGCCCCAGAACGCGTCGTGCTGCTCGCGCGTGTAGCCGTCGGGCATGGCGGACCACTCGACGCCCACCGCCTGCGCGACCCCGTCGACCGCTACGGCGAAGCCTGAGAAGGGGTTGGCCGCGGCGGCGGCACCCGCACCGACCACGCCGAGGGCCGACGCGATGACGCCGGTGACCGCGATCGTGCCGGCGCGCCGGGCGAACGGCGTCACGACGCCGCTCCGGCCGTCGGCCGCCTCGATCCGGGCCGCGACGCGCTGTGCGGTGGCGGCGGTGGCAGCGGCGTCGGGCTCACGAGAACGCAGGGCGGCGGCGACCAGCTCGGTGAGGTCGTCGTGCTGGTCACTGCCCCCCGGCCGGGGTCCGGGCGCCGGCGTACCGGCGGGACGGTCCTTGGTCATCGCGTCTCCAGGTGGTTCGGGTCGGTGTTCCGGAGCGTGGTCAGGGCGCGCGAGGCGTGCGAACGGACGGTGGCCGACGACGTGCCGAGCACCGTCGCGATCTCGGCGTCCGCCAGCCCTTCGTAGTACCGCAGCACGAGCACCGTGCGCTGGCGCGGCGGCAGCTGTTCCAGACGGTGCCACATGGCGTCCTCCTGGGCGAGGTGCTCCGCGTGGTCCCCTCCGGTACCCGCATGGCTGACCAGGGCGTCGTCGGCGGTGGGCCGGATCATGCGCACGTGCCAGCGCCGCCGCCACGACAGGTGCTCGTTGGTGACCATGCGCCTCAGGTACAGGTCCGGGCGATCCGTCAGGGCGATCCGCCGCCAGCGCTGGTGCGCCCGCAGCAGCACCTCCTGGACCAGGTCGGCGGCGGTGTGCTGGTCCCCGACGAGCACCGTCGCGTAGCGGACCAGGCCCGGCAGCTGCGTCCGCACCAGCTCGTCGAGGGTTCCGGCCGGGCCGCTCTCGTCGGCGCCGCGCACCGGCGCGCCTACCCGAGGGGTGGGCGCGCTCGCAGGTCCGGAGGACTCCACCCAGATCGTCATCGAGCGGCACCCCTCGACGCCAGCTCGAGCAGGGCGCCCACCGGGTCGTGCGCCGCCCCGCCGTCGGGCCCCGGGACCGGGGCGTCGTCGAGGCACCGCCGCAGCAGGCGCTCGACGAGCGCCGCCCTCGGGACGATGTCGGACGCGTCCAGCGCACCGGGCAGGACGCGCACCTCAACCGTGTCGCGGACCGGTTGCGGGGCGACGAGCTGCGTGAGGTTGACGTCGGCGTACTTCGTCAGGCCGACCCCGCGTGCGGCGGTAACCAGCTCCGCCCAGGACAGGCCGTCCCGCTCCACGAGCGGGAGCAGCTCGGCGGGCAGGGGCGCCAGCCGTCGGCACGCCCCGTTGGTGCCCAGTGCCTCCCACAGGGGTTCGCGCCAGTACCCGAACAGCCGGACCAGGTTGGCGAACGACGCCGTCCGCCGGAAGGCCGCGCCGTCGAGGTGCAGGTGGACCGCGGCCTCTGCGGGAACCGTGAACCCGAGGGCCCGCGCGGGAGCGAGCAGGTCGTCGAGATGCCGCCAGTGGCCCTCGGTGATCGGCGGGGTGACCACCTCGCAGGGTCGCTCGCGTCCGGCGGGCAGCGGCATCGCGACGGCGATGGTGGCGCCCGTCGCGTCGTTCACCCGCGCCGCCCCGCCCTTCAGCTCGACCTGGGTGCCGAACAGCTCGGCGACGGGGGCCAGGACGTCGGGCAGGGCGGCGGAGGGGTCCGTGCGCCGCTCGATCAGGCGCAGCAGGCGCGGCTCGTCGCACAGCACGCGGTACCAGCCGCGGTGGCCGCGGGTGGTCGCACCGGCGAGGTCGGACACGATGGTGATGTCGTCGACGAGCCGTCCCACCGGGGCGCCGACGCTGTCGACCACGTCGAACGCGGGCGACAGGTGCCGGAACACCCCGACGCCCGGCACCGGTGACGGCTCGCTGTCGGTATGGAACGACCGGTGCACCCGGCCGCCGCTCCGGGCCGCAAGGGCGTCCGCGAGCGCCTGCCGGTCGGAGCCGGCGGGTGCGAGCAGCTCGATCTCGAAGCCGATACGCGACGTGAGGGTGTTGATGGTCGCCTCCTGGCGAGTCGTCAGCGGTGCCGGGCGCACAGGATCAGCCCGCGGCGGGGCCGATGGGCAGCTCTTCGCCGTCCAGGATCAGCTGGCCGGCGCGGGCCTTCGTCTCGACGTGCTCGGTGTCCCACAGGTCGTTGAGCGCCTCGACGTCCTCGGACGAGTATCCGGCGTCGAAGAACGCGGCGATCGCCGCCTGCTCGTCCGCCGGGAGCTCGGGGGTGGTGTGCGTGCCGGGCTCGAACGGGAGCGCCTCGCCGTCCAGGAGCATCTGGCCGGCGCGGGACTTGGTCTCGGTCTCCCCGAGCGACCAGAGGTCCTGCAGCTCGGCGAGGTCCTCGCCGCTGTACTCGGCGGCCCAGAAGGCCTCGTACTGCGCCTGGGTGTAGCCGGCGGGCATGTCGGACCAGTCGACGCCGGCGGCGTGCACGGCGGTGCCGACCGCCTGGCCGAAGGCCGAGGCCGGGTTGGCCGTGGCGACCATCCCGGCGCCGCCGAGGCACAGGCCGGTGGCCGCTACGCCGATCGCGGTGAGGCGGAGGGTCTTGGAGCGGGCGGTGCGGGGCGTGCTGGGGGTGCTGGTCACGTGGACCTCCAGTTGTGGGGATGTGCGTACCCCCTTAAGACGCCGCCCGCGGCCGAGATGTGGAGTCCGGATCGCCACCGGTTCGGGTGGGGTTCAGCTCAGCGTCTGTGCGCCGATGACGGCCAGGACCTGCAGCTTCTCGTAGCTCTCGGTGCCGGGGACTGCGGTGTAGACCATCAGGGCGTGGGCCTGGTCCGGGTCGACCAGCCGCTGACAGTTGAGCTCCAGGGCGCCGACCTCGGGGTGGACGAAGTGCTTGACCTCGTGCGGACGGATCCCGATCTCGTGCTCGTCCCACACCTGCCGGAACTCCTCGCTGCTGTTCAGGAGCAGGTCGGCCAGGTAGGCGGCACGGGAGTCGGGGCCGCGGAGGGTGACGAGACCGCGCAGCCCGGCGGTGTACATCCGGGTCAGGAACGCGTGCTCCTCCGGGGCGTAGCGGTCCCGTGCGGTGGGGTCCGTGAACCACCGGTAGCCCGTGCTGCGGGCCGGCCCGGTGAACCGGGTCGTGTCGCCGGTCAGGGCGACGCCCATCGGCGTCTGCCGCAGGGTCTCGCCCAGCTCGGTGACGATCTCGGCGGGCGTGTCCTCCAGCCGGTCGAGGATGCGCAGCAGCCCGGGGCTGATGTGCTCGCTGGAGCTGCCCCGGGGCGGCGGGTTGTGCCCGGCCAGGCGGAACAGGTGGTCGCGCTCGTCGATCGACAGGTGCAGGCCCTGCGCGATCGAGGCGAGCATCTGCTGCGACGGCTGGGGTCCGCGCTCGCGCTCCAGGCGCGAGTAGTAGTCGGCCGACATGTTGCACAGCGTGGCGACCTCCTCGCGTCGTAGCCCGCTGGTCCGGCGGCGCTGCCCGCGCGGCATGCCGACGTCCTCCGGCTGCAGTGCCTCACGGCGATGGCGCAGGAAGCTCGCCAGCCCGGTGCGATCGATCATGACGCTCCCCTTCTTCTTGAAGTACTACGTCGTTTGTATCCCGTGCGGAGCGTGGTAGCCACGGCCCGGCGATCCCCCTCTACCGCCCGGCCCACCCCCTGCCGAGCAGAGCCGTGACCTCGCGAGCCTGTGATCGGGAGGCCCTGGATAGGTCTGTGTCGTCCGCCAAGGATCAGTGCCATGGCCGACGAACGGCCCGCGACGATGCCAAGGAGCAGAGCGATGCCACGCACACCGATCGACATCACCATCCCTGACCTGACCGGCAAGCGTGTGCTGGTCACCGGAGCCAGCGACGGCATGGGCCTGGGCATGGCCGGCCGCCTGGCCGCCGCGGGTGCCGAGGTCATCATGCCCGTGCGCAACCAGGCCAAGGGCGAGGCCGCGATCGCCAGGATCAACCGGGCCGCCCCCGGGGCGAAGGTCTCGCTGCGCAGCCTCGACCTCGCCTCGCTGGAGTCCGTCGCGGCCCTGGGCGACACCCTTGGCGCGGAGGGAGAGCCGATCCATCTGCTGATCAACAACGCGGGTGTGATGCGCCCGCCGCAGCGGCTGACCACGGTCGACGGGTTCGAGGTGCAGCTCGGCACCAACCACCTGGGCCACTTCGCCCTCGTCGCCCACCTGCTGCCCCTGCTGCGAGCGGGGCGGGCACGGGTGACCTCCCAGGTCAGCGTCGCCTCGGCCAGCGGCGCCATCAACTGGGCCGACCTGAACTGGGAGCGTTCGTACGACGTCATGCGCGCCTACCGCCAGTCCAAGATCGCGGTCGGACTGTTCGGCCTGGAGCTGGAGCGCCGCAGCAGGGCCAACGACTGGGGTATCACGAGCAACCTCTCGCACCCCGGTGTCGCGCCCACCAGCCTGCTGGCCGCCCGCCCCGAGCTGGGCCGCGGCGAGGACACCCCGCACATCCGGCGGATCCGCTGGCTCTCCGAGCACGGCATCCTGCTGGGCACCGCCGAGACCGCCGGTATGCCCGCGCTCATGGCAGCGACCGACCCGGCTGCCAAGCCCGGCGCCCTGTACGGGCCCAGCGGCCCCGGCACCCTCGGCGGCGCGCCGGCCGAGCAGCGGATGCACCGGCCGCTGCGCAGCCTCACCGACGCCGCCCGTGTCTGGCAGGTCTCCGAGGAGCTGACCAAGGCCTCCTTCGTGACCACCTGACCGCGCGGCCGAGATCCAACCGCACGGCCGAGATCCACGAGTCCCGACAGCCGAGTCCCAGGAGCAGCCCTGTGAGTTCTTCCACCACGCCCGCCGTCCGACGCCGAAACCCCTGGTGGGTGGTCATCGGCGCAGGCACGGCCAACGCCGTCGGCCCCCCGATGTACCTGGCCACCACCGGCCTCTTCGTCCTGCCGATCGTCGAGGACACCGGGTTCAGCCGCACGACCGTCACCGGCGCGTACTCGGTCGCGGCCGTCGGCATGGTCATCGGCCTGGTTCTCGTCAGCCGGCTCGTGGACCGGTACGCCGCCCGGTACGTCCTCGTGCCGAGCTTCGTGCTGTTCGCCGCCTCGATGGCCGCCATCGGCCTGGTCCCGCCCGTCGAGGCCGTCTACTTCGTCCCGTGCTTCTTCGTCGGGTTCTTCGGGGGCGGCACCGCGATCCCCGCGACCCGGGTCGTCGTGAGCTGGTTCGACAACAACCGCGCGCTGGCCGTCGGCATCGTCACGGGCATCATCGGCCTCGGCGCCGCGCTGGGCCCGGTGCTGGCCGGAGCGCTCATCGAGAGCGTCGGCTGGCGGCAGACCTACGGCTACATGGCGCTGATCGCCGGCCTCGTGTCCGTCACGATGGTCACCCTGTTCGTCCGGGGGCGCGCCGAGCGGCACGTGCGCGGGCGACTCGTCCAGGAGACGCACGTCGGAGACCGCGACGTCAGCCTGGAGCTCCCCGGCCTGACCTTCGGCCAGGCGCTGCGCACCCGCCAGTTCTGGGGCATCGCGCTCGGCCTGGGCATGGTCGGCGTCGTGATCATCGGGCTCCAGGTCCATCTCGTACCGATGATGACCGACCGCGGACTGAGCAACGGTCAGGCGGGCCAGCTGCTCGTCGTCTTCGGCCTGGCGTCGCTCGTGGGCCGCGTCGTCGGCGGCATCGTCATCGACCGGGTCCACGGCTCGGTCGTCGGACCGATCGTCATCCTCGCCCCCATCGCCGGGATGTTCTTCCTCGAGCCGCCCTTCTCCACCGCCGCCCTCGCGGTCGCGTTCATCGGCATCGCGTTCGGCATCGAGGGTGACCTGCTCGCCCTGCTCATCACCCGGTACCTCGGCATGCGCAACTTCGGCCAGATCATCGGCCCGGTCCAGGCCATGTTCATCCTCGGCAGCGCCGTCGGGCCGCTGCTCCTCGGGCTGGGCTACGACCAGCTCGGCTCCTACGACCCGGTCATCCCGGTCCTGATGGGCGTGCTCGTGGTCGGCGCGATCCTCGTCGGGACGCTGGGCCGCTACGTCTACCCGGCGGTGGACGGCTTCGACCGGCTCGCCGCACGCGACGAGCTCGCCGCCGCGGAGGTGCTGAGCGGTATCGCCGGGACCGACGAGGTCCCCGTCCGCCCGAGCCTCCCTGTTGAGGTCAAGCACTAGTCACGTGCGGCCGTCCACGTGATGCGCTCGGTGACGACGATCGAGTCGAGCGCCGCGAGCTGCCCGTCGGTCTCGCGCCGCCTCGCCTCGGCCGCCGCCGGCAGCCAGGCGGGGTTGTCCGGATGCAGCGGGAGCACGACGAGGCGTAGCTCGGCCGGCAGGCGGCCGAGCGTCCCGAGGTCGAGGCGCCACGGTGTGCCGTCCCAGAACCGGTCGGCGACGACCGTCCCGCCGACCTCGAGCAGCGCCACGTCGCCCGCCCACTCCACGTCGATCACCGCGTCGATGACGGCGTCGACGCCCCCTTCCGCGGTCCACGACGGCAGCTCGACGGTCCAGACGGCGCC
The DNA here is from genome assembly GCF_050936155.1 of Promicromonospora sp. CA-289599. NCBI lineage: Bacteria > Bacillati > Actinomycetota > Actinomycetes > Micrococcales > Promicromonosporaceae > Promicromonospora > Promicromonospora sp. CA-289599. The sequence continues at coordinate 4,462,140 of NZ_JBNJNI010000001.1, read as the reverse complement.
CGTCCGGCGCACGAGGTCGTGGCTCGGGGCCGCGCCGCGCGTGCGCGTGCCGCCGTAGCTCGCGGGCGCCTCGCCGGCTGGGCGTTCCACGACGACGGCGCACGCACCCGAGCGCGGCTCGGCGCCGGGGCCGGCGAGCCGCACGAACTGGCCCGACGCCGGTTCCCAGCGCTCGACCGCGCCCGCCGTCGTGCCGGTCGTCCGCGCGGTGAGCGACCCGTCCGCCGCGGTCCAGAGGTCGTCGTCCGCGACCAGCAGCGTGCGGCGGCCGCCGCGGTCGAGCACCCAGGTCCTGGCCGCCCGGTCCGGTCCGAGGACGAGGACGTCGAGCGCCGTCCCGGCGGTGCGCACCTCCAGCAGCGCGCAGTCGTCCGCCGTGACCGCCCAGGCCCCGTCGGCGAGAGCGACCGCTCCGGTCCGTGCGACGACGTCCACCTCGGGATCGGTGAACGCGAGCGCCGGGTCGATGCCTCGGTCCGCGCGGAGCACGAGGGTCACCCGGTCTGCGCCGTCGGCACCGCGAACGCCGTCGAGGACCGTGACCGCCGACGCCGTCGCCCACTCGATCTCGGGTGCGCCCGCGAGGCGCAGCGCCACGGGCCAGCGCGCCATCGTGCCCGCGGGGATCGTCACCGGCGCGGCGGGGAGCTCGACGACCCGGTCGGTGAGCTCGACGGCGAACCGGGTCGGCTCGGCGTCCCGCATCTCGACGTACGGCTGGTGCTGCCCGATCACCACGAACCCGCTGGTGCCGTCGCTGCGCAGCGCCCACCGCAGCGTGCTCGTGTCGTCCAGGCCAGCGGGCTGCGTCTCCGGCATCGACGCCGACATCGTCGCCACGCGGTCACCGAACGCGGTGAGGAACGCGTGCTGGTCGCGCAGCAGGTCGAACGACGGCGACCTCGAACCGGCCGCACCGATCGGCGCGTGGAAGTCGTAGTCGAACACCGGGAGGTCGTTGGGGTATCCGGTGGCGAGCGATTCCTGCAGGTCCGGGCCGCGCCAGACGTTGCTGCCGCCGGCGTACATGTAGTAGCCCTGCCAGACCGAGCCGTTGCCGATCTTGGTGTGGGCGATCGCCGCGACGTCCGCGGGCCGCAGCACGGGCCGTCGGTGGTAGGACGCCGCCATGCCACCCCCGAGCTCGCAGGTCGCCGCCGGGCCGCGGTGCTCGGACGTCGTCGTCGGCGGCAGCGTGCCGGCGTCCGCACGCTGGTCGGAGCCGATGCCGGGGTCGTCCCAGACGTGCCCGAAGAAGTAGTGCGCCCGGAAGCTGGCGTCCCACGGGTGGTCGGACGGCACCCAGAACCCGTCGCCGTACCCGCCGTAGAGCGGGAGCACCTCGTCCGGCAGCTCGGCTCCGCCCCAGGCGGTCGCGGTCCAGATCGACGCCTCGATCCCGGCCTCGCGGGCCAGACCGATCAGGGTCCTGATGTGCCCGGGCTGGTCGTAGAGCTCGTTCTCGATCTGCACCGCGACGACGGGCCCGCCCGGCCGGACGCGACCCGCCAGGTGAGCACCGAGCGCGCCGAACCACTCACGGACGACGTCGAGATAGCCGGGGTCGTCGGTGCGGTGCCGGACGTCGAGCTCCTGCACCCAGTCGGGCAGGCCGCCGTTGCGGACCTCGCCGTGGGCCCAGGGGCCGATGCGCAGGACGACGTCCAGCCCCGCGGCCTGCGCCGTGTCGATGAACGCGGCGACGTCGAGACCGCCGTCGAACGACACCTCGCCCCGCTCGGCCTCGTGATGGATCCAGATGACGTAGGTCGAGACCGCCGTCACGCCGCCCGCGCGCATGAGCCGGAGCCTGCGGTCCCAGTCGGAGCGGGGTACCCGGGAGAAGTGGAGCTCGCCGGAGACGGGGATCACCGGGCGGCCGTCCCTGCTGAGGTACCTCGGCCCGGCGACCAGGCGCCCGTCAGTGGCGGTGATCGCCCCGGACGGCGCGAGCGGCGCGGTCCACGCCTGGAACCGGCTCCGTGCGACGCCTGCGGTGGCGGCCAGGTGCATACCGTTTCTCTCCTTCGAGCGGATGGGTACAGATCAGCATGCTCACCCTAGGAGTGCACCATGCCCGATGAGCGGAACGCCGCGGGCCGCAGCCAGGTGACGCTGCGCCACAGCCACTCGACGGGACCGTAGACGAAGTGCTCGAGCCAGAGGCGGCTCAGCACGGACTGCACGGCGATCACCACGAGCGAGAGCACGACGACAGGCGCCACGCTGGTCAGCTGGCCGAAGTCCCACAGCTGCGCGACCAGAGCCATCACGACCGCGGCCCCGACGTAGTTCGTCAGCGCCATCCGGCCCAGCGGCTCGAACACCGCGGCGACCACCCGCCGCGCGGGCGTGTGCCACAGCAGCGCCAGGCCCGTCACGTACAGCACGGCCATGACCAGGCCCGCGATACCGCCCGGGTTCGTGAACCGCGGGTCGCCGGGAGCGGCCGTCACCTGCCACACCAGGGCGGGCACGGTCAGCACTGCGGCGACGGCGAACGCGATGGCGACCGTCTTGCGCGACGTCTCCAGGACGCGCGGCAGACCGAAGGCCGCAGCACCCGCGCCGAGCAGGACGAGACCGGGCGTGGCGACAAGGCCACCGCCGAACATCGCGTAGGCCACGCCCGTGAGCGCGACGCCGGCCCCGAGGGTCACCCAGCGCGGCGCGAGGTAGACGACGGGCAACATCAGCAGGCCGACGACTGCGTACTCCAGGAGCACGTTGCCGGGGTAGACCAGCATGAGGAGCCCGCCGATGGCCGCGAGCCCGAGCAGCCGGCGGACCAGCACCAGGCCTGGGCGTGGGGACCGGGCGCGGGCGCCGTCGAGCACTATCCAGAGGCTCATGCCGAACAGGAAGACGAAGATCGGCACGAACCGGGTCTGGACGGTGAGGTACAGCGCGTCCTTCACCGGGTCCGGGACGATGGCACCGCCCGCCAAGATGCGGTCCATCCCGGGGCTGATGATGTCGATCGCGTTGACCAGCAGGATCCCAAGGACGGCGAACCCGCGCAGCGAGTCGATGAAGTGCCAGCGCTGCCGCGTTGCTACCTGCGGAGCCGCTGCGAGTGCAGTGGTTGTGCTCATGGCTCCCATCCAAGCGGCCTGATTCCCGCCGGTCGTCAACCCACGGGCCCACCTTCGGCGGTCACGGACTGGGGGTGAACCCTGACCCTCGCCGTGCCTGTCGATGGGCTTTGTCCACATACAAGCGTTCTGATAGGCATCAGCCATGACTTCGACAGCGAGCATCGGTGTGATGCTGCCGCGTGACCTGCCCGCGCACCAGGTACTGGACTACGCCCGAGCGGCCGAGCGCATCGGGTTCGACGAGCTGTGGGTCGTGGAGGACCTCGGCTTCCGTGGCGGCCTCTCGCAGGCCGCGGCGGTGCTCGCCAGCACCGAGCGCATCGCCGTCGGCATCGGGATCCTGCCCGCGGCGTCGCGCAACATCGCTTTCGCGGCGATGGAGATCGCGACGCTGGCTCAGCTCTTCCCCGGGAGGGCGGTGGTCGGGATCGGGCACGGCATGCCCGGCTGGATGCGCCAGGCCGGGTGCTGGCCGGAGCGGCCGCTGACGTTCCTGAGCGAGTACACGGAAGGGCTGCGTGCGCTCCTCGCTGGAGACACCCTGGACGGCACGGTCGCGGGTGCTCGTCTCGAGGGCGTCCGGCTGGAGCCGTCGTCGTTGCCCGAGACCGTGCCGCCGCTCGTGCTCGGCGTCCGTGGACCGCGGTCGCTCGCGACGTCTGGCCAGGTGGCGGACGGGACGGTCCTGGCGGAGCCGGTCACACCCGAGTACGTGGTCGCGGCACGTGAGCAGATCGCGGCCCAGGGCGCGCACCGGGTCGTCGCGTACAACATCGCCGCCGTCGATCCGGACCCGGACGTGGCTGTCGCCACAGCGCGGCCGGGCCTCGAGTGGATCGGGGAACCGGACTGGGCGCCGCACCTTGCTCCGCTGCCGTTCGCGGCGGAGTTCGCCGCGCTGCGTGCCGGCTGCGCCACGCGTCAGGAGTTCGTCGAGCGACTGCCCGCGCCGTGGGTGCAGCAGCTCGCGCTCGCCGGCTCCCCTGACCAGGTCCGTGCGCGGATCGACGACCTGGCCGCGGCGGGAGTGACGTCGAACGTGCTCATACCTGCCGGTCCCGACCCGCTCGCTGCGCTGGAACAGCTCGCGGCAGTCCTGTGAACGTCGGCGCTCCTCCGGCTCGTTGACCGCCCGTCATCGGGGCTGGTCCTGCCCACACATCGGTCAGGTGCCGGCGCCGCTGTCGAGCAACCAGTGGTAGCGCATCCTGAGGGCACGCTCGGTCGCACCGACCGCGGCCGCGACGCCGAGCGAGATGTTGAGCCACAGCGGAAGGTTCACCGGCGACTCGAAGGTGCCGATCGCCTCCGCGACCGGCGGGATCTGCGAGATCGGTTCGGCGAGCTGCAGCAGATTCACTCCGACGCCGATGAGCAGCACGAGGACCGACACGGCACCGATCAGACGGCTGGCCCCGGGGTGCTCCCGCGCGAAGCGCATTCGGCGCCCCTCGGCCGACGCCGGGTCAGGTACGAGCCGATGCTCGCTGCCGTCGTCGGCGACGAACGCGCAGCGGCGCATACCCGCCTCGCTCGTCCGGACCTCGATGACGCCGCCCTCGACGGGAAAGCGCGCCGGCACGCGCGACTCCGCGTCGAGCCGGCCGTCACGGTAGAGCCGCGCCATCACCTCGCCCGTGTTGAGGTCACCGCCGTGCATGACCTCGACGCTGTGCACGACCATCCGCCCACCGGCCGGCAGGGAGATGGAGAGTACCGAACGCCTCAGCAGGTGCCACCAGCGGAAAGGTCGCAGGGGACGCCCGTCGCCGGGCTTCACTCGTCGCGAGAGGCGTCGATCGTTCCAGCTGGTCATCGTCGTCACCCGCCCACGGGTCGCTTGATCAGCACGGCGATCTCGAGTGACTGGCCGGCGCCGACGCTGGGAACGATGGTCTGCACCACCTCCCAACCATCACGGCCGTAGCCGTTGAGGTCCTCTTCGATCTGCTGGTAGTCGAACCCCTTCCAGGCGAGCTTGTAGGTGAGGATCTTGTTCTCCCAGGCTGTCGTCATGCCGGAACTCCCTTCTGCCGTACCCACCCCGGGACCCGGCGACACCGAGCGACCAGTACCCGAGGTCGGTCCGACCAGTCTTCGCGGAGCCCGGCACGTAGCCCAGTGACCTGCCGTCACCGGCACCCAGGAGGTTCGTCGTCCCGACCCGTGACATGTGTCATGCCGGGACCCCGACGGGCGCTCTCGCTCCTACTCCAGAAGGACGCGGACGTCCCACGGCCCCAGCTCGACCAGCGCGTCGGCCTCCAGGGACTCGGTGGAGAGGAGATCCGTGACGGCGGTCGGCAGCCGCACCGAGCAGGCCTCCCACGACCAGTTGTGCAGGACTCGCAGCCGACGACCTGCGGCCGTCGTCGCCGAGGTCGCCGTGACGGAACCGGTCGTCAGAGAGCTCCAGACGTCCCTGTCAGCCGGCACCGCCCAGGCCACCAGCGCGGCCGACAGCTCGGCGTTGGGCACGGTACCGACGACGGTGACGCGTCCCAGCCCCGCCTCAGCGGTGGTGATCGCCGGGTACCGGCCGAACGCGGGGTGCTGATATCGGGCGAGGATCTGCACGGAGTCGTCCGAGACCTGCAGGTAGTCGACCCACGCCGCGCCGGCGGCCGCGTCGGGCGGCTCCAGCGCGCCGTCGGAATCCGCCACGCGCACCGGTGTCGCCAGGTTGCTGAACTCCTGGTAGCTGACGCCGGCGGAGGCGGCGAGCCGCGCCGGCTTGACCTCTGTGCGCGCCCGGGCCTCGGTGTCCGCATATCCGGTGCGCGGTCCGAGCACCAGGTGCCCGCCCGCCTCGGCGTAGTCGCGCAACCAGTCGAGCAGCGCGTCGCCGGCCACGTAGAGCGCCGGCACCAGCAGGACGGGCAGCTCGGCGGCGACCTCGGCAGGTTCGCGGAGCCAGGTGCCGTCGCCCTGTTCGACCAGCTGGACGTCGTGGACGATGCGCACCGGCACACCGGCCTCGAACGCTCCCCGGTAGAAGGCGTGCACTATCCGCTGGTAGCTGCCGGGGTCCGCGGAGCCGTCGTCCCGGGCGAGCGCGGGCTGGCCCGCGAGGCCCCACATCGACTCGTTGGACCACAGCAGCCCCACGGTGGCGTCCGGGACGAGCCCGCTCAGGTGATCCTCGGCGGACTTGATCTCCGCACCCAGCGCGGCCAGCTGCTCGTACACCCGCCCGGGCCGCTGATCGTGCGGGAGGATGCCGACCCAGTACGTCTCGGTACCGAAGTGCAGCGTGTGCCAGTGCCAGTACTCGATCATTCGTGCGCCCCGGACGATCATCGCCCAGGCGGCCTGCCGCCACTGACCGTCGAACGCGGGCGCGTTCATGGCCGGGCCGCCGATGGCCCCGGCATTCGTCTCGGTGACCAGGAACCGCGCCTGCTTCGAGGAGTACATCCGGTCCGCGCTGTGGAATATCGCCCAGGTCCCGCTCGTGGTCCAGCCCAGCGGGAGCTGTTCTGCGGCGGGGAGAGCGAGTCCGTCCTGCATCGCGTAGTAGGGATTGCCCGCGGTCACGTCCAGCGCGGCCGTCAGCTCCGGATCCTGCACTCCTGGCCTGTCGTAGGCGATGCAGGTGGTCACGAACTTCTCGGCGCCGACGATCTCCCGGACGATCCCGGCCTGCCAGCCGATGAACTCGGTGACCAGCCGGGCCTGGAACTTTCGCCAGGCGAGGTCGTACTGCGGTTGGGCGTTGTTGTCCGGTCGCCAGAGGTCCGCCCAGGTGGTGAGCCGGTGCGACCAGTAGACGAGTCCCCACTCCCGGTTCAGGGTCTCCACGTCGCCGTAGGTGCGGCGCAGGTCGTCGACGAAAGCCTGGAACACACCCTCGTTGTGCAGCAGCTCGAGACCGGGTTCGTTGTCCACCTGGAACCCGACGACCGCGGGATGGTCGTGGTAGCGCCCGACGACTGCGCGGATCACGCGCTCGGCGTGGAAGCGGTAGGCGGCGTGCGTCAGGTCCATCTCCTGACGTGCCCCCCAGCCGATGCGCTCTCCGGTGCGTCGCTCTCCGGCGATCTCGGGGTACTTGCGCGTCAACCACGGGGGTACCGCGTAGGTGGGCGTACCCAGCACGACGGCGATCCCTCGCGAGTGCGCGCCGTCCAGGACGGGCTGCATCCAGTCGAGGTCGAACACCCCGTCCTCGGGCTCCCAGGTGGCCCACGTGGACTCGCCCACCCGGATCACGGTGAACCCGGCTTCCTGCATGAGGTCGAGGTCCTGGTCGAGCCGGGGAGAGGGCTGGTACTCGTGGTAGTACGCGGCACCGAAGAGCACGCGGTCGTCAATGTCTGTCAAGGCAACGAGGTCCTCATCTGGAGGGGTAGGTAGGACGGGCGACGGCGCCCCCGCGCCAGGGATGTCGCGGGGGCGGGGGCGCCGTCGCCGGCAGTGCGAACAGCTGCCGTTACGGGGTCTCGGTCGCGGCGGCGGTCTCGCACCGCGGGTCGATACCGCCGAGGTTGGCGTTGAGCTCCGTGCGGTACTCGGGGGCGACGCCCGCCGCGCAGATGACCTCCCACGCGGCGCTGGGCCAGTTGTTCCCGCTGACCTGCACGTTGTCGATCAGCCGGTTGTTGCGCTCTTCGGCGTTCGGGATCTGGGCACCGCCGGAGTTGTACCAGTTCTCCTGCAGCGTGTTGTCGTTCGTACCGTTGCCGGCGCTGTACGCGTTGGTGAAGACCCACGGGTTCGAGCCGCTCAGGACGTTGTGCCGCGAGAGGATGTAGCGGCTGCCCTCGTCCAGATAGATGCCGACGCCGGAGACGTTGTACATGTAGTTGTTCTCGATCACCGTCCCCGGGCTCGCCGACAGGTTGTAGATGTTGCCGGAGTCGGCGAAGTCGGGCTTGATGTCGCGCACGAGGTTGCCCGCGATCAGGTTGTCCTTGAGCGTCGTCGGCGTCTGGTAGAGCGGGTTGTGCTTGTAGTACCCGCGGCGGACGTACTCCTGGGAGCCGCCGGCGTCGTTGATCCCCCAGCCGAAACCGGTGTCGATCGCGTACGGGAGGTTCGCGACCTCGTTGTTGACGATCTGCGCCCTGGTCACGTAGGTGCTGAGGATGCCGGAGTTGTCCTGGTACTCCACGGCGACGTGGCTGATGGTGTTGTTCTCGATGCGGATGTCCTGGTTCGTCATCCGGGGGTCGCTGGGGTGATGCGCGTCCGCCCGGAGCCCGCCCACGAACAGGGCGTGGCCACCGACATGGGTGAACACGTTGCCGGTCACGTCGATGTTGCTGGCGCCGAGCCCGATCCCGGTGAGCGTCGCGTTGTCGTCGTTGCCGATGCCGAGGCCCGACGACCCGAGGTTACGGAAGGTGTTCCGCTCGAACGTGATGTGGTCGGCGGCGGACACCTGCACGGCGGAAGGCTCCTGGAACCAGGTGTTGCGCGTCCGCTCGTACGCCTCGCAGCCACGGCTGCAGCTGGTGAAGGCGTCGGCGGGGCGGTAGTCGTACTCGCCCTTGAGGTAGCCCCCGTTCTGCTGGCTGACGTAACCCTCGTTCGAGGAAGGGCCGAGCCAGGACGTCCCGGTGAAGGTGAGACCGCTGAACTCCAGGTTGGAGACGGGGGCGTCATAGGTGCCGCCGACGCTGACGAGGGTCTCCACCCGCGGGAGCTCGACGTCGAGGTCCCGCGGGTCCACGCCGTCCGCGGGCTTGTAGTAGAGCTTCCCCGCGTCGGGGTCGACATACCACTCCCCCGCCTCGTCCAGGAAGCCGAGCGAGTTCGCCAGGAACCACTTCGACTCGGCGAGCAGCGAGTACTGCACCGTGTCCCAGCCCCACGTGTTGTTGTCCCAGGCGGGCTGGGTCATGGTGATCGTGCTGCCCTCGATGCTCTGCACCGGGGAGTAGCGGTCGGTGAAGTCGCCGAGCGACTCGAACTCGATCCGGTCTTGGTCCGGCAGGTCCGCCAGGTAGGCGAGCTCGGGGTTGTCGATCGTCATCCCCGTCGGGGTGAGCGTCAGGTCGGTCAGCTCCAGGCTGGTCGAGGCCCGCGGCGCGGCGACGCCGTCGACATAGAGCTGCCGGGTCTCGAGACCGACCGGCGTGTCCGCGACGTAGATGTTCGCGGCCTCGTCGTACTGCTCCCAGCCCGTGAGCTGGGTCGAACCCGTGATCTCGGGGTGCGCGCCCTCAGCAGCCGTCCAGCGCACGGTGTGCCCGCGCCGGCCGCCGTCCTGCGTACGGAACTCGAGCGGGCGGTCGATGCGGTAGGTGCCGTCGGCGAGCACGACGGTGACATCGCCCTTCCCCTTGGCCGCCGCGTGTCGCACGACGCCCTGCACGTGCTCCAGCGAGCACGGGTGCTTCTCCTGGCACCGCCCGTGGTCGCGACCGTCGGGTGACGCGTAGTAGACGGTGTCCTTCTGCGGTGGTGCCGCCTGGGCGATCGATGTACCCAGACCGCTCAGGAGCAGGGCTGCCGCGCCGACAGATCCGGCGGCCGCCCGCCACCGGCCCTTCCTTCGAACAGAGACTTCTCGCGTGCGTGACATCAGTGTCATGGCTGTTCGCTTCCGTGATGTTGAGCAGGGCAGCTTTACCCCGAGGGTCTACGGAATCATACGTATGACGTATGCGCAAGGGTTGCCGCAGCAGAGATCGGCGCCGGCACAGCGCCGGTGCAGCGGGCTTGCCTACTTGGCGCTCTTCGTCCCTCGATGGTCAGCCGGCCGCCGTCGCGTCCAGGCGTCCACGATGTGCCCGAGCATGGTCGAAGCCGCCTCGTCGGCCGACCCGGCCGCGATGGCGGCAAAGACCCGCTCGTGCTCCTGGAGGGTCTGCTCGTGGAAGGCCGCGGGCACGTCGACGGAGTACCGGCTGCTCTCCCGCGCCCGCTCGAACAGCGACCGCGCGATGCTCTCCGCCAGGCGGTTGCGCGACATCGCCATCACGGTCTCGTGGAAGGCGACGTCGGCCGCCAGAAAGCGCGGGACGTCGTCGAGGGACGCCCGCATCTCCTCCAGGGTCGCGCGCAGCGCCTCCAGCTCGGTGTGCGACCGCGTGGCCGCCGTCTCCCGCGCCATCACCGACTCCAGCTGCGCCCTGACCACCGTGATCTCGTCGAGAACACCCAGCGAACGATCGTGGGCGATCAGCGCCTCGAGCACCACCCGGTCGAGCATGTTCCAGGACCTGGTGGGCTGGACGACCGTGCCGCGGCCCTGGCCCACGGTCACGAGGCCCTTTTCCTCGAGCTTCTTGATCGACTCGCGCAGGACGGTCCGGCTGACGCCGAACTGCTGGCCGAGCGGCTGCTCGGGCGGGAGGGTGTCCCCGGGCTCCAGCCGACCGGACACGATCAGGTCCACGAGCGCCTCGACCACCACGACCCCCAGCCGCTTGGCCGGCGCGCGCAGGGGCAGTGAGAGCGCTCCGGTGATCTGGTTGTCAGCGCCATCACGTTCCGTCATGCGTGAACTATAGCGAAGAGACCAAGCCAGCAGACGTGTGATGTATGCTGTTTAAGGCGCCATGGGGGCGCCGCTACCCGATGACGGGCCCGCGCCGAAGGACAGCAACTATGAAGATCACTGGCTTCCGCACGCTCACGACCGTGCAGGACTGGGGGCGCCCGGTGGGGGACGTCAACGGTTTCATCGACGACGGGATCACCGACGTCCCCCTGGTCGTGATCGAGACCGACGGTGGGCTGGAGGGTGTCGGCGTGGGCTCCCACGCGGACCTGGACCGCCTCTTCCCCGCACTCGAGGGCCAGGACCCGCGGGCGACCGCCACCCTTCACGACCGCATGCTGGCGCACGTCTTCAAGAGCGGGCACGCGGGCGCCACCTTCGGCGGCGTCGGGGCGTTCGACATGGCGCTGTGGGACCTGAAGGCCAAGATGGCCGAGGAGCCGCTCTGGCGCACGCTCGGTGCCGCCGACCGCTTCGTCCCCGCCTATGCCTCGGCCCTCGAGGTCGCCGTGCCGGACGAGGACCTCGGGTCGCTGCTCCAGGGCTGGGTCGACCGGGGCTTCACCAGCGTCAAGATCAAGGGCGGCCTCGACCTCGACCGGGACGCCGCGCGGCTCCGCCTGGTCCGGGACCTGTTCCGGCAGAACACGCCGCGACCGGCACTCATGCTCGACGCGAACGAGTCGTGGAGCCGCAAGCAGGCCGTCCGTCACATCAGCGAGCTGGAGCGCGAGTTCGACCTCACGTGGGTCGAGGAGCCGCTGCGCCGCTGGGACGCCGAAGGGATGGCGATGCTGACGCGCTCGGTCCGCGCGGCCGTCGCGACCGGTGAGAACCTGACGGGCCTCGAGCAGCTGCGGCCCCTGCTGGACGCCGGCGCGGTCGATATCGTGCAGGTGGGCAGCATGTGGGGCGTGACGCACTTCCTCCGCGTCGCGGTCGTGGCCCACGCGCACGACCTGCCCGTCAGCCCCGTCGGCTCGCTCGCCAGCCCGGTGTGGCACGCGGCCGCTGCCGTCCCCAACCACCTGGCGCTCGAGCTGCAGAGCCTGACCGACCCCGTGGGCCTGCACACCGACCACGAGGTGGCGGACGGCGGCGTCGTCCTCGGCGACGAGCCGGGCAACGGCCTCTCGGTCGACGAGCAGGCCATCACCGAGGTGCGCGGCCGTGCGGGATGGTCCCGGGCGGCCGGGCCGCACGTCCGCCCGGCACGCGCCGGTCTGCGGCTCGTCACGGAGGAGGCGTCGAGCCGCCTGTCGTCCGAGGGCCGCTGATCCCGGCAGGTGAGCCCGGAAAGGCCCCCGGATGCCGGATGGTGCGAGGTGCACCATCCGGCATCCGGGGGCCTTCGTCATCCCCGCCAGGCGCCTTCCTCAGCGCCTCACATCAGGGAAGTGCTACAGCTCCGGGATCCAGCAGGCCCGACTCCACCAGCTCCGACCAGAGCTCGGCCGGCACGCCCTCGTCGTGCCTGTCGAGGTTCGCGTCGATCTGCGCGGCGTCGCGCGCGCCGAGCGCCACCGCCGCGACGGCGGGGTGCAGCAGCGGCAGCTCGACGGCGGCGGCGGGCAACGTCGTCCCGTGCCGTTCGCACACCTCGGCGAGCCGGCGCGCACGCGCGAGCACGTCCGCCGGCGCCGGCCCGTACTCGTACCTGGCGTCGTCGGGGGGCCAGGGCCTGCTGAGCAGACCCGAGTTGAACACCGCGGCGACGACCACGGCGACGCCCCCGGCCCGAGCGGGCTCGAGCGCCGACCGCAACCCGCTCTGCTCGAGGAGCGTGTACCGCCCCGCCACCATCACGACGTCGGCGAGCCCGGGCGTGAACAGCCCCGGCACCTTGTGCGGAGCGTTGGTCCCCACGCCGACGGCGCGCACGACTCCCTCCGCACGCAGGTCGGCGAGGGCCTCGAGGGCCTGGCGGCCCGACTCCGGCGAGTGCTGGTCCGGGTCGTGGGCGTAGGCGATGTCGACGTGGTCCAGCCCGAGACGCTCCAGCGAGGCGTCGATCGACCGCCGCACGCCGTCGCGGCTGAAGTCCCACACGCGGTGCACGTCGCCGGGGACGAGGAAGCCGTCGTCGTCCAGTGGGGTCGGGCTGGGGTTCGGCTCGAGTCGCCGCCCCACCTTCGTCGAGACGACGAACTCCGCACGGGGACGGCCCTGCAGCGCGGCTCCCAGCCGGCGTTCCGACAGCCCGAGGCCGTAGTGCGGCGCCGTGTCGAAGTACCGGATGCCGCGCTCCCACGCGCGGTCGACCGTCGCCGTCGCGTCCTCGTCCGTCATGGCGCGGCCGAGGTTGCCGAGCGTCGCGGCCCCGAACCCGAGCTCGGTCAGCAGCAGTCCCGTGGCCCCGATCGGGCGCGATGGCAGGGGCGTCATCGCGAGAGTCCGTAGACCCGGGCGGTGTTCTGCCCGTCGACGGCCGCCTTGTCGGTCGCCGGGAGGTGGTCGGTGAGGTCCAGGTAGGCCTGCAGCCACGCCCCGTAGCCCCCTTCGAGCTCCGCGAGCGGCCAGTCCGAGCCGAACAGCAGGCGGCCGGGACCGAACGTGCGCAGCGCGTGGTCGATGACCGGACGCAGTCGTGCGGTGGTCCATCGGCCGGGCTCGTCCTCCGTCACCAGCCCCGACACCTTGGCGACGACATTCGGTTGCTCGGCGAGCAGGGCGAGATCCCGGGCCCAGTCGACGAGCTCCGTGCTCCGCAGCGGCACCTTCCCCAGGTGGTCCAGGACGAACGTCGTGCGCGGATGGTCGCGTACGACGTCGGCGGCCTGCGCCAGCTGGCGGTGTCCCACGAGGACGTCGAACGTGAGCCCGAGCGGAGCCAGCGCCTCCAGCCCGCGCCCGACGTCGTCGCGGGAGAGCCAACGCTCGTCGTCCTCCTCGAACGTGACGTGCCGGATCCCGACGAGCTTGTGGCCCCCTGGCCACGCCCGCAGCGTGGCGACCTGCGCGGGGACGTCACCGGCGAGGTCGACCCAGCCGACCACGCCGGCCACGGCGTCCAGCTCACGGGTGTCGGCCAGCAGGTCGACCGTCTCCTCGATCTCGTTGACGGCCTGGACCACGACGCAGCCACCGACACCGTTGCGGCCCAGCTCGTCCACCGCCGACTCCGGGGGGAAGTCCTTGTCGATGCCTGCCATCGTGTCGGGGTCGATCCAGGGCTGCGGGTGCTTCGCGCGCTCCCACACGTGCAGGTGGGCGTCCAGGATCTGTCTCGTGCGAGGTACCAACACCTACTCCTTTGTCCCGCCGGCCGTCAGGCCTGCGACGAGGAACCGCTGGGAGAACAGGAAGATCAGCAGCACCGGGGTGACGGAGACCAGGGTCGCCACCGCCAGCACCGGCAGCTCGATCGTGCTCATCCCCGCAGACGTCGGGTTGAAGGCCGGCACGTTGCTGAGCATCTCGGTGAGGCCCACCTGGATGGGTGCCGCCGGTCCGGGCACGGTCAGGAACGGCAGGAAGAAGTTGTTCCAGTTGGCCACGAAGCTGAAGAAGCCCACCAGCGCGATCACCGGGAGCGCGAGCGGCATCGCGATCCTGCGGAAGACGGCGACCTCCCCGCAGCCGTCGATCCGCGCGGCGTCGAGCAGGTCGCGCGGGACGCTCGTGGAGAAGTAGATGTACGTCAGGTACACCCCGAACGGATAGAACGAGAACGGCAGGATCGCGGCGAGCGGAGTCCCGATCAGGTTGACGGCGGAGAGCTCGAGGAAGATCGGGAGCACCAGCGCGGTGTTCGGGATCAGCATCACGACCAGGGTCGTCGTCAGGAGCACCTTCCGTCCGCGGAAGTCGCCGAGGGCGAGCGCGTAGCCGGCCGGGATCGTGGTCACCAGGGTGATCGCGAGGGCCGCCAGCGAGTAGTACGCGGAGTTCCCGAGCCAGCGCAGGATGATGCCGTCCTGGAAGTGGATCAGCGCGTTCCAGTTGGTGGCGAGGTCCCCGAGGGTTCCCGGTACGAACGGCCCTGTGGTGATCAGGTCGTGCGGCGACTTCCCGGAGGCGATCAGCAACCACACCATGGGCACGACGAAGAAGAGGAGGAAGAAGACCGTGACGACGACGGCGAACGCGCGGCCGAGCCAGTCCCTCGGACTGAGATCGTGGCGGGGGCGCGTGCTCGTGCTAATCGCGCTCAAAGAGGCCTCCTCGGATGACGAAGAACGTGCTCAGGCCGAGCGACACCACCAGCAGGATGACGGCGATGGCTGACGAGCCGTTGAGATCTTGCTGCTTGAACGCGTACAGGTAGGTGAGCTGGTTCAGCGACCAGTCCGAAGGCACGACCGCGTGGCTGGCCTGGGAGAGCACCCGCGGCTCCACGAACAGCTGCGCACCACCCGCCAGGGACATGACGGCCATGTAGGAGATCCACTTGCGCAGCATCGGCAGCTGGATGTGCAGTGCCGTCCGCACCACACCTGCCCCGTCCATGCGCGCGGCTTCCAGCACCTCGTTCGGGATGCTGTTGAGCGCGCCGTACATGACGACGATCCAGCCACCGGCCCCTGTCCAGAACGCGATGATCGCGAAGACGACCGGCAGGTTGCCCGGCGAGACCGTCTGGACGAACGTCTCGAACCCGAAGGCGCGCAGCACGGCCGATACCGGGCTCACGGAGGGGTTGAGCACGAACAACCACAGCACCACCGAGGACGCTCCGGCGAGCGCCCCCGGGATGTAGTAGACGAACCGGATGCTCGAGCTCAGCCAGCGCCGTCCGATGCCGTGGACCAGCAGCGCCAGGAGCGTGACGAGCACCAGCAGGGCGACCAGCCAGACCAGCAGGAAAGCGCCCACGTGGAGGACCGCCGGCCAGAACCTGAAGTCGCCCACCACTCGCGTGAAGTTCGCGATGCCGGCGAACCGCCCGTCACCGTCCAGGAACGCGATGAACACGGCGTACAGCGTGGGCAGCACCCCGAACGCGAGGGCGAACAGGGTATAGCCGGAGACGAAGACGTAGCTGACCCGCGACCACCGTCCGGTGACGGTTCTCCGCTTGCTCGTCGGGTGCCGTCGCCGGCCCCCGCGAAGGGAGCCGGGGGCGGCGTCGGTCAGCGAGTGCTGGGCTGATGACGTTGTCACTTGATCGCGTACCCGTTCACCTGGGCCTCGTTCTCGATGGCCGTCTGCCACTCCGGCAGGAGGTCGACGAGGCTCTCACCGGCCGCCAGCTTCGGCGTGACCGTCTTGGCCCAGACCGCCTCCTGGCTGAATCGCGGGTAGCCCCAGCCGTCCCAGATCTGGGCCGACGCGGTCGAGACGTTCTCCGCGAAGTCGCCGGCGAAGAAGCCGGCCTCGGCCTGCTTGGCGAGCCACTTGTCGGCCGTAGCCTGGTACGCCGGCAGCCCGGACGCCACCTCCACCTGCCAGCGGTCGTCGCTCGTGACGAACTCGAGGAACGTCTTGGCGGCCTCCAGGTTCGCGGAGTGCTGCGAGATGAACCACGTCCCGCCGCCGACGTTGCCGGCAACCGCGTCCTCGCCCTCCCACGCGAGAGGCAGCCCCGCGGCGATCGTGCCGGGCTCGGCATCGAGAGAGTCCGGGTTGCTGAAGAGCGCGCCCGAGTACCAGACGGGTCCGGGAAGCATCAGGACCTTGCCGGTGTACTTCTGCACGAACTCCGGGCTGAAGACGTTCTCCTGCGCGAGGACGCCCGCATCGAGCAGGTCGTCGATGATCGCCGCCATGTCCTGCGCGTACGGGTCGGACGTGTCGGAGCTGAGGGTGTTGGCGTCCACGACGGTGTTCACCGGAGCCTTGGCGCCCCAGAAGTAGATCTCCTCGGCGAACGCGTCACCGACACCACCGATGATGTACCCGGGGTGCTCGGCCGCGACCTTCTCACCGAGCTCCTGGTACTCCTCCCACGTCGTGGGCACCGTGTAGCCGAACTCGTCCATCAGGCTCTGGTCGTACCACGTCACGGTCGGTGCGAGGTCGTTGCGCAGGCCGTAGACCGTGCCGTCCACGGTGAGCGGCGCGAGGGCTCCCTCGGTGAACCCGTCCAGGAACGACTGCTCGAAGTAGCCCTCGTTGAGCGGCGCGGCAAAGGCCTTGTCCCCCTGGCTGGCCCAGGCCGCGTCGTTGTTCTGCGTCGAGAACACGACGTCGGGCCAACCGCTCCCGGCCTGGTTGAAGGCCTGGACCTTGGTCTGGAACGAGCCCGACCCGTCAGCCCCGCCGTCGTACGTCTCCACGGTGATCGGGATCTCGGGATAGGCAGCCTTGAAGGCGTCCGCGGCCGGCTGCCGTGAGGCGTCGACCCAGACGGTGATGGGCGCGTCGGCCTCCTGCTCGACGATCGGGAACCCGTACCGCGCGTCCGGTTCCTCGGCCGTCGAGGCACCCGGAGTGCAGGCAGCCAGGGCGAGCATCGATGCGCCGAGCACCGTGGCCAGCGCGACCGACCTCGTGGGGATACTCGTCAACCGCGCGCGAGTGTGCGGTGTTGTCATGGCTCTGTTCCTTCTTCCTCGGAGAAACACTCAGCACCGCACTGGCGGCGCCTCATCGAAGTAGATCATACATGTGACGTTTACTCCAAGTCCCGTTATCCTTCGGAGGTAGCGCGACGCTGCGCCACCCGATCGCCCAGGAGGCACCAGTGCCCAGAACTGAACATCCCCGCGTCGAGAACGCGGATCGCCCCATTCCCGGCTCCGTTCCGGGTACGAGCGCGCGGCCGCAGACGCCGACGGGCGTGGAGGTGCTCGTGCCGGGGGCACCGGGCGCACCGGTGGTGCTGATCACCGAGTGCGACCACGACACCTTCGACGCGGAGATCGCCGTCGCACGGCAGGCCGGGGTGGAGCTGCGGCTGGCGCAGGCACGCACGCCGGAGGAGCTCGTCACCGCGGCCGCCGGTGCCGCCGGCCTGGTGGTGCAGTACGCCGAGATCAGCGCTGCGGTGCTGGACGCCCTGCCGGGGCTCCAGGTGGTCTCCCGGTACGGGGTGGGAGTCGACTCGGTCGATGTCGCCGCGGCCGCCGCGCGGGGCGTCACGGTGTGCAACGTGCCCGACTACGGCACGGAGGCCGTCTCCGACCACGCGATCGCGCTGGCGCTGACCGCGTCCCGGGGCGTCGCCCGGCTGGACCGCGGTGTCCGGGTGGGGCGGTTCGACCTTCAGGCGGTACGGCCGGTGGGCCAGGTCCGCGGATCGGTGTTCGGCGTCGTCGGCGTGGGTCGCATCGGACACGCGACGGCGCTCAAGGCACGCGGGCTGGGGTACGAGGTGCTCGGGTTCGACGTGCTCGCGCCCGACGCCGACGGCGAGCTGCACGGCGTGCCCGTTGCACCCCTCGACGAGGTGCTGCGCCGGGCCGACGTCGTGTCGCTGCACACCCCGCTGACGGCGGCGACCCACCACCTGGTCGGGCGCCGGGAGCTGGCTCTGATGAAGCCCACTGCTGTCCTGGTCAACACCAGCCGCGGCGGCGTCGTCGACACCGACGCCCTCGTCGCCGCACTGGGCGAGGGCCGCCTGCGGGCGGCCGGGATCGACGTCCACGAGGAGGAGCCCGTACCGGTGGGGCATCCCCTGACCCGGCTCGAGAACGTGACGCTCACGCCCCACCTGGCCTGGTACACGGAGGAGTCCTACACCGAGCTCAAGCGCCGCACCGTCGAGAACGCCGTGGAGGCGATCGCCGGGCGGGTGCCCCGCAACGTGGTGACGGAGGAGGCGCGATGACGACGTCGATGCAGGCCGCAACATGGCAGGGACCGGACACGATCACGGTCGAGCAGGTCCCCGTACCCGAGGTGCCCGCCGGATGGGCGCTGGTCAAGGTCGAGTACACGGGCATCTGCGGCACCGACCTGTCGATCCTGCACGGTACCCACCCGCGCGCACAGGCAGGGATCGTGCCGGGGCACGAGATCGTGGGCGTCGTCGCCCACGGCGGGACCACGGGGCTCGCCGTGGGCGACCGGGTGGTGGCCGAGCCCCTCATCTCCTGCGGGCGCTGCTTGGCGTGCCGCTCGGGCAGCACGCACGTGTGCCGCGACCTCGAGCTGTACGGCATCGACGCGCCCGGCTCGCTGGCCGACTACGTAGCGCTGCCTGCCTCGGCGCTGCACGTCGTCCCGGCGGGTGTGCCGGCGCGGCTGGCCGCGCTGGTCGAGCCGCTGGCCGTGGCGGTGCACGCCGTGGCCCGCTCGGGCCTGCGGGCGGGTGACACCGTGGCGGTGCTCGGCGGCGGCCCGATCGGGGTGCTGACCGCGCTCGTCGCGACGCACGCCGGCGCCGGGCGCGTGGTCGTCGGCGAGCCGCGCACCTGGCGGCGGGAGGTCATCGCCGGGCTGGGCCTCGACGTGGTGCCGGACGGCGTGGACGCCGCCGCCCACCTCGCCTCCCTGACGGCCGGCGAGGGCGCCGACGTCACGTTCGACACCGCGGGGCACCCCGCGGTGGCCGCTCAGCTGCCCGGCGTGTCCCGCGTGCTGGGCAGCATCGTGATCGTGGGCGTGCACAAGCAGCCCGCTCCCGTCGACCTGCAGGCGATCTGCTTCAAGGAGCAGACGCTCGTGGGGGTGCGCGTGTACACCCACGAGGACGTCGCACAGGCGGTGCGCCTGGTCGCGTCGGGAGAGCTCGGGCTCGAGCGGCTCCCCGTCGCCGAGTTCGCGCTGGAGGACGTGGCCGCGGCGTTCGAGTCCGCGGCGGCGGGACAGGACAACCTCAAGGTGCTGGTGCGTTCGGGCGGTGCACTGTGAGCGGCGCGGCACCGTTCTCGCTGGCCGGGCGGACCGCCGTCGTGACAGGCGGCGGACGCGGCCTGGGCGCCGGCATCACCGCCGCGCTGCTGGAGGCCGGAGCGGACGTCGTCGTGCTGGCCCGCCGCGACCTGCCGCAGGACCTGACGGAGACGGCCGAGGCCCTGGGACGCACGATCGAGCTGGTGTCCGTCGACCTGGCCGACCGCGCCGCCGTCGACGAGGCGGCCGACGACGTGCTGGCCCGCCACCAGGTCGACGTGCTGGTCAACAACGCCGGTGTGCAGGACCGGTTTCCCGCGGCCGAGTTCCCGCTCGACGCGTTCGACCGGGTGCTCGACGTCAACCTGCGCGCGGTGTTCCAGCTCGCACAGCGGTTCGGGCGCCCGATGCTGGAGCGCGGGGACGGCGCGATCGTCAACCTCGCCTCGCTGCTCAGTTTCCAGGGTGGCCTGAACGTTCCCGCCTACGCCGCGTCGAAGGGTGCGGTGGCGCAGCTGACCAAGGCCCTGGCCAACGAGTGGGCCGGGCGAGGAGTGCGCGTCAACGCGGTGGCGCCGGGCTACATGGCCACCGAGATGAACGAGGCCCTGCTCGCGGACCCGGTGCGGCTCGAGCAGCTCTCGGCCCGGATCCCCGCCGGACGGTGGGGCACACCGGCGGACATCGGGAACGTCGTGGTGTTCCTCGCCTCGGCCGCCGCCGGGTACGTGCACGGGCAGGTGCTCGCTGTCGACGGTGGGTGGCTGGGACGCTGACCGCCTGGCTCCGCGGCGGGCGGGGTGCCAAACCAGGACGCTCGGCTGGGGTTTCCCGGCCGAGCGTCCTGCGTGGGCCGTGGAGCTGCCGCTCAGGGCTCAGCGCCCGCCGAAGGCACCCGCGCCGATCGCGGCCACCAGCTGCCTCTGGGCGACGGCGACCACGATCACCACGGGAGCGATCGTCATCACGCAGGCCGCCATCAGCAGCTCCCACTGCGTTCCGGTCTGGGTCGTGAACCCGGCGATCCCGATGGGGATCGTCCACTTGTCGGAGCTGTTGAGGATGATCAGCGGCCACAGGAAGCTGTTCCAGCTGCCAAGGAAGGAGAAGATCGCCAGCACCGACAGGGCCGGTCGCACCAGCGGAACGACGACGCTGATCAGGAGGCGCCACGTGGAGGCTCCGTCGAGCCGGGCGGCCTCCTCCAGCTCCCCCGGGATCTGGAGCATGAACTGCCGGAGCAGAAACGCCCCGAAGGCCCCGAAGAGGCCAGGGATGATGAGCGCGAACCAGGTGTCGGCGAGCCTGGCCTGGTCGAAACCGAGGAACAGCGGCACGACGGCGACCTCGCTCGGCAGCGTCAACGTGATGACGAACAGCACGAAGATCGCGCTCCGCCCGGGGAATCGCAGCCTCGCGAACGCGAACGCGGTCAAGGTCGCGACGACCAGGGTGAGCACGGTCGAGATCGCGGCCACTACCAGGCTGTTGAGGAGCAGGCGTCCGAAGTCGACCTCGGTCCACGCATCCGAGAAGTTGGACCAGAGGACTTTCGAACCGATGAAGCTGATCTGGGCGCCGAACACCTCGTTCCCCGGCTTCAGCGCCGTGAAGAAGGTCCAGATCAGCGGGAACGAGAACACGAGCGCGAACAGCCACGCGACCGTCGTGTTGGCGGCGAACCCGACGGTGCGCAACCGGCGACGCCAGTTCGGTCCCGGCTTCCGCGGAGCTTGTTCAGTCATCGGCTCAGTCATCGGAGCGGTCGTCGGCTCAGTCATAGTGGACCCACCTCCTCTGTCCCCACAGCTGGAACAGCGTGAAGATTGCGATGATCACGAAGAGCACGGTGGCGATGGCCGACGCATAGCCGAGCTCGTTGTTCGTGAAGGCGGTCTGATAGAGGTACATCATGATCGTCATCGTGCTGTTGCCCGGGCCTCCGCCCGTGATCACGTAGACCTGGGCGAAGGTCTGCCAGGCGCCGATCACGGTCAGCACCGTCGTGAAGAACAGGGCGGGGCTGACCAGCGGCAGCGTGATCGAGACCAGGCGCCGGAACCGGCCGGCGCCGTCGATCCGTGATGCCGCGATGACGTCGGGGCTGATCGAGTCGAGGCCCGCGCCGAGCACGATCATGTTGTAGCCGAACGACTGCCAGACCGACACGGCTATCACGACGGCCAGCGCCCAGTTGCCGTCGCTGAACCAGGGAATCGGCCCCAGCCCGATCGCCGCCAGAGCCTGGTTGACGACGCCGTCCTGCTGGAAGAGCAACCGGAAGACCGCGGCGTTCGCCACCAGGGGTGACAGGGCCGGGATCAGGAAGATCACACGGAGCCAGTTGCGGCCTGCGATGCGGGTCTTCAGCCACATCGCCATCGCCATCGAGATCGCGATGTTCGCCGGGACGTACACGAGCACGAAGACGGCCGTCACCATGATGCTGTTGAGGAACTGCGGGTCCCGCAGCAGCCGGGCGTAGTTCTCCGTGCCCGTGAACCGGGTGCCTCCCAGCAGGGTCGAGTCGGCGAATCCGAGGATCAGCGAGGCGACCTGCGGCAGGACGATGAACACCACGAGCCCGACGAGGCCGGGGAGGACGAAGGCCCACCCCACCCATCGGGGACCCCGGAGGGGCCGACGGCGAGGTCTGCCGACGGCCCCGACGGCGGCCCCTTCCTC
This sequence comes from Promicromonospora sp. CA-289599, assembly GCF_050936155.1. Lineage (NCBI taxonomy): Bacteria > Bacillati > Actinomycetota > Actinomycetes > Micrococcales > Promicromonosporaceae > Promicromonospora > Promicromonospora sp. CA-289599. Next base: position 4,440,186 of record NZ_JBNJNI010000001.1, on the reverse strand, counting down.
CGCACGGTCCAGACGCACGAACGTCATTGCGCGAGGCCGGCCTTCACCTGCTGCAGCACTTCCTCGACCGTGCTCTTGCCGGAGAAGGCGTCCACCTCGTACTGCGTCAGGAGCGTGTCGAGCTCGGCCTGGTTGGGCGGCACGGGCGAGGGCGTCGCGTCACCGGTCATCTGCTCGATGACCGAGGCGAACTCCGGTGATCCGGCATTGGTGGACCAGGCGTCCAGCGCGTCGAGCCGCGCCGGCACGGAGGCCTGCGACGTGGTCACGAACTCGAGCCCGCTCTTGCTCGTCATCGCCTCGATGGCCTCGAATGCCTTCTGCTTGTCGCCACAGGTCTTCGTGATGGCGAAGCCCGATCCGCCGATGAACCCCTTGGAGGCGCCGCTCTTGCTCGGGATGACGGCGATGCCGACGTTGTCCTTGCCGAGAGACTCCTGCGCGTGCTGCAGATCCCACAGCCCCTGCATCTCCATGGCCGCCTGGCCCGTGTTGAATGCGTCGATGTCGGGGAAGGTCCCGCCGGCGGCCGCCTCGAGCGGCTTCGCGACCTTGTGCTTGTTGGACAGGTCGACGAGCAGCTGCAGCGCGTCGTGGAAGTTCGGGTCGTCGATCAGCGGACCGTTCTCGTCCGCCCAGGGGTGACCGTCGGCCGCCATGAGGGTGGCGATGGGGTTCGACGCCTGGGGGATCGCGAAGCCGTACACGCCGTCCTTCGTGGTCGCCTTCGCTGCCGCGATGAAGTCGTCGGTCGTCCAGTCGTTGGTGGGTTCGGCCACGCCGGCGTCCTTGAACATCTGCCTGTTGTAGAGAATCACCGTGGGCCCGGCGTTGAACGGGATGGAGTAGAGCTTGCCGTCGACACTGAGCTGCTCGAGCATCGCCGAGCTGTACGCCGACAGGTCGAGGCTGTTCTCCTGCACCAGGTCGTCCAGCGGCTCCAGCCCTTCCACGTACTGGTTGACCCGGCCGTTCTGGAACGTGACCAGGCAGGGCGCGCTGTTGCTCCGCATCACAGTGGGCAGCTTGGTGTAGTAGTCGCCGATCGGCGGCCCGGAGAAGCTCACCTTCATCTCCGGGTCGGCGTGCACTCCCCCGGCGATGTAGTCGCTCCACTGCTGCTTGTCGGCCTCGCCGCCGATCCACGTGTACATCTCGAGGGTGTCGCCGTCGAGGCCCGAGGTTCCACCACCGTCTCGTGAACATGCAGCGAGACCGAGGACGAGCGCCCCCGCGACCACTACCGAGACGCCGAGGCGTCCCCGGCTCCTCATGCCTTTCAACCGTGACTTCATCGAACTCCTCCTCGAGTCGGGCGAAACGCTACGGCTGCGCTACACGGCCACTCTGCCGAAATAGTTTCGCAACTATGCGCTGCGCGTCGAGACTATAGGAGCCCTCACGGCCATGCAAGAGTCCGCCACTGCACCAATAAGTCAGGTATCGTGCGAGCATGGCTGCGAAACTATTTCGAACAGGGTGGGGCGCGCATGACTGATCGTTCAACGACCCGGCGGACCACCCTGGCGGATGTCGCAGCCGCCAGCGGGGTGTCGAAGGCCACCGTCTCCAAGGTGCTCAACGGACGTGACGACGTCGGGGGCGCGACCCGGGAGCGTGTGCTCGGCGCCGTCGCCGAGCTCGACTACCGGCCGACGACCTCGCACGTACCGACCACGACCCGGCGTGCCATCGCCGTCGTCTACGACATCCCCGCATCGCCCTACATCCTCGGTGTCCTTCAAGGGGTACTGACGGAGGCGTCAGACGGGCAGCTGGACATGCTCACCCGGCTCGCCCCTGAGCGCGAGGTACGGACGCAGCGCACGGTGGCCCGCGAGTGGGTCGCCGAGCAGCACGCCGCCGGTGTCACGGGGATCGTCGGGCTCACACTGGCCAGACCAGGTGCACTGATCGACGCGGCAGCCGATGCCGGCATCCCGTTCGCCATGGTCGACCCCGTCGACACCAACCACCAAGGCATGGTCAGTGTCAGCTCGTCCAACTGGACCGGTGCACGCACGGCCGCGGCCCACCTCATCGCGCTCGGTCACCGACGCATCGGGTGGATCGGCGGCCCCGAGCTCTCCGAGGCCGCACGCGACCGCTTCTACGGCTTCACCGCGGCGCTGGACGCCGCAGGACTCGAGGTCGACCCCGAGCTGGTCCGCGCTGACGAGTTCGACGTCGCCACAGGTGCCGGGCACGCGCACGACCTCCTGTCGGCGCTGGACCCACCGACCGCGATCATGGCAGCCGACGACGAGCTCGCCGTCGGCGTGCTGGCGGCCGCGCACGCGCTCGGGATCCGGGTCCCCGAGGACCTGAGCGTCACCGGGTTCGACGACACGCCCCAGGCGTCCTGGACGACACCGCCACTGACGACCGTTCACCAGGACCTCGACGGCATGGGACGGATGGCGGTCCAAGCCATCATGGCGATGTCGACCGGCAAGCCGCCGACGTCCCGGCACGTCGAGCTGGCCACCTCGTTGACCGTGCGCAACAGCACCGGCACAGCGCCAGCCAGGGCCGAGTCCGCCGAGGCTCCCCGGTAGGCTCCGCCGGCCGACGAGGACGACGAAGCCCACCAGCACCAATGTGTATCAGTGCTGGTGGGCGGGGGTCGGGCTGACTGGATTCGAACCAGCGACCCTCTGCTCCCAAAGGCGAGGGGTACTGCTCGAACGGCTAGATTCTGCGGTTCCATTCGCCCGAAAACCCCGAGTAAGTGGGTTCCGAGCGGCCTTCGCGGGGCTTTTGGTGGGGAACCAGGTGGGGAGCTGCACGGTGTCGCCCACTCCCCTGCGGGCTTGTGACCCCACCATGCTCCTGCTTCGGGGTCCCTGTTCCTCCGTCATCCGTTGGCGCGGGGCACGTCTCGGACATCGGTTCTGCCGGCAGTGCAACAGGTCCCGCCCGTCGTGGTCTGGTGCGGTGGTGCTGGGTGTCGGCGGGACCTGTTGCACTGCCGGCGGGTTCGGTGTCAGGGTCCCGGTCAAGCCAATGGATGACGGAGGAACAGGGACACCGCGGTCCCTCGATCCTCTTGATTCCCGGGTGCCCGCCGGAGGCACGTTGGGCTGGGCCGAGACCTAGCCTCGGGTCGGTCGTGGGTCGACCGCCTTCGCCAGGGCACGAACTACCGTGCTGGTCGTGAGCGGACCGCTGTCCTGCTCCAGTTCGGCCGCGAGGCTTTGCAGGAAGACCTCCGCTGTGAAGTCGCTCCAGGTCGCGGGGTTGTCGTATGCCGAGTCGCGGAGGTCCCACAGGGCGTCCACGAGCTGTTCGTTCGTTTGAGCCGTAGCAAGGTCACGTAGTCCGGCGCCGAGTGCGTCCACACCGCGAATCGTAGGCGGGTCCCGAGCCTGGCCGGGGCCCGCTTCGTCGTTCTTCGAGTTCGGCCCGCTGGGTGGGGTGCGGTGGGGTGCGCGGAGGCGCGAAGCGCCGCAGCGCGGGGCCCCATCGCGGGGCCCCGCCCGGGCGGGCCGGACGCGCGGCGCAGCCGCGCCTTGAGCCAGTAAAGAAAGTCCTCACGGTGCCCTGCGATGTTGAAGCGATCGGGTGAAGTGTCGGGTGAACAACGGAAGACGCTTGCGCCCGACCACCAGCCGGGGCAAGAGTCTCGTGACAGTCCGTGCACATCTCAGAAGAAGGGAGGGTCCATGGGGCTGCTGTCAGCGATCCTGCCCGGCGTTCGGGACTTCCGAACTCCGTTCGTCACCGGTGTGCTTTGGGTCTTCGTGGGCGCACTAGTTCTCCACCAGACTTACTCTGGAAATTTTCCGCAATATGCTGGAGTCCGAGCCGTGTCAGCCGTACTGGCGCCCTTACCCGATGGTGTCGCATGGGCACTGCTCGGCGGAATCGCCTATGTCGTCGGATCTGTCGCCGAAGGATTTGCTAGAAGGTTCGAGACTAGTAACGTTCGGGAACGCCTGTTAGAAGGCTTAGTAGCCAAAACCGGGTCATCGTGGTCCTATCGCCTTCACGCCTTTCTCAACATCCCGGGAGATGAGTCTCACCAACTAGTAATCAGTGCCGTCAATGATCGCCTTGCGAATCTGCCGTCCGTTGTCAGAGGCCTCGTCTCGCAGATGATCATGAACGAGTTCCACCTCACTGCCCACGCCCTCCATTCAAGCAAGCCCGAGCAATACCAACACTACGACCGCCTTCGTTCGGAGTATGAGTTGCGGAACGGAATATGGCCTCCAATTCTCATCCTTACCATTGTGTGCAGCACGCTCGTCCCTTGGCCTGAGTCAGGCTTGATCGCTCTCGGTGGTGGCACCGCAGTTGTGGTCCTGGCGGCACAAGCGGTCGATCGAAGGAGAGAGGCGAACGTATACATCGCTCAGAGCATCTACTCCGGCTGGGCGAGGCCTCCGCTTTTCGCCAGCCTTACATCTGCCATGGCAGAGCATAGGACTATCAATGACCTCGATTACGTGGATCGCGTCATTTGGTTGCTCGAATTTTTTGCCGCGCGTGACATGAGTGATCGCCTGGGTCAGACAATTTCGAAACTGCGACACCCCAGCCGTTCGTCGTTGCAAGGCGAAGATGGAGATCGGCTGATGGAAGCCCTGGCCTATTATTCCCATTTGGGCGAGGGGTATGAGCCCCGATGGGGGAATCGAAGCCAGCAGTCAGACGGGCCTCCGAGCACTCCCGAGTCGGAGCAAGAATAGTGAAGTGAACTCAGGCCACTACACGGAAGGTGCCTGGCCGATCAGAATTCGACAACGACGAATGTCTTGTCGTCGTGGAGTTTGGCCCGAGGCCAGCGCCGCCCGTCGGGGTCGGTGGTCTCAGCGTCGTGGATGCGCCTGAGCGTTGCGCCCGCGCCGTCGCAGCGAGCCTCGTTGTAGAGGTCCCGCCAGGTCGTAGCGTCAGGGTGGCGCGCCGGGTCGACACCATCGCTTGCGAGCACGAACGCTGAAACTCCCGCTCGGCCCTCAGTTGTCGTGATCCCGTGGCGTGCGGCTTCTGGTTGGGCTCCGGCTATCCAGTAGCCACCAGGCCGGTTGCAGCGTCGGGCCTGCTCGGCTTGCAGGTCGAGCAGTAAGGCACGGTGGTCGTCGTCGTATCCGTGCCCGACCGCCAGGCGCTTCCGGTATGCGGCCCGTTCGTCGGCGGCGACGGTGTCCAGGCGGTCATCGGTGTGCACGGCCTCGGTGCCGTCCGCGTAGAGAACGACGCCGTAGCTGTCGCCCAGCATGTACGTCTCGACGGTGTCGTCCGACCATCGGGCCAGAGCGATGGTGCTGGTGGGTGTGGTGTCCCGGGTCAGTCCGTGGGCGTCGCACACGGCGCGTATCGCTTCCTCGACAGCGCCCGCGAGGGAGCCGCCTTGTGGCACCGTCTTCTCGATGGCGTCCGCGAGCTGTTCCGCGTACCAGCCTGGGTCATGGGACCGGTCTCCGGCTACGGAGGTCGCACCGTCGAGCACAGCGGCGAACCTGTCTCCAGTGACGTAGCGGTCTTGGTTTCGGGATGCTCCGGCAAGAGTGGCAGCGTATGTCTTCACGAGTGAACCTTCGGCCCCCATAGCGCTTCGGTCTCGGTCACGGTCAGGTCGTCGAAGGTGCTCGCGACGACGAGCGAGAACGGCTGTTCCTTCACGACGCCGAACAGGTCATCGAGGTTGCGTCGGAGGTACTCCACTGCCCCGATCGATCCGAGGGCGTGCACACCTGCGACGACGAGCACCTGTCGGTTGTTGCGGACGAGGCGCGCCACGTAGGCAATGTCTCGCGTCTTGTCACCGACGTCATACGGCGACACGAACACGCTACCGGTCTGACGATCCGTGATGACCCATCGGCCCTCGACATCCGGCTCGAAGGACAGGTAGGGATCGGACTCGATCGCCTGGGCCGTGACGTGAGACGACTTGGGGCCACAGATCGCTACGGCGTCGGCGGGCGGCTCCCACGCGCCGCTGGGCGGGATCTCGAAGGAGCGGGGCTGGTGCCCGAGGAGTACCAGCAGTTCCGCCATCGCATCTGCTGCTGCTTGGTCTTCGCTGGCGATGACACCCCGTGGGCGCTCGTCGAGCGCACGCCGAGGTATCGCGACCGTGACGGGTCCGACGCCGAAGAACGCGCGGGCCACTGGCGGGGCGCTCTTTCGGATCTGCGTGATTCGGCCCTTGGTGACGCCACTTGCCTTCGCAATATCGGTGTAGGAGCGACCGTCGGCGTACGCACGATCGATCGCGGTCCTGCGCAGGCGGGCGAGCTCGGCGCTTCGGTTCTTGTAGACGTCGATGAGTTCGGTGGCGCGTTGCGCCTGACGGAGGGGGTCTTTCTCCGCCCTGATCTGCTCGAACTCGTCGGTATCCATAGTTCCTGAGTTTAGACCCCTTGACGGGACGGGCGATCGGGCATACCTTCGTGTTTAGACCCCTCAACTTCGAAGGGTTACCTAGCGGGCCTGGTGTTTAGGCCCCTCAACACAGGGAGACAGACATGGCGATGCAGCGACGGTTCGCGGTGAACCACTCGGACGTGTTCCCGGCGGGTGTGGAGATGAAGGGTGAGGTCCAGCCGGTGGCGGACTTCAACGCTCCGAAGCGTGAGGACGGGTCGCGTCCGCAGCAGCTCGACAAGGAGACGGGCCTGCCGCTGTGGCAGGTGGTGGTGACCGACCGTGACGAGGAGGCGGGCAAGAACGAGGCGGGCGTGTCGGTGAAGATCGCCGCCCGGGTGCAGCCGGTGCCGCCGTCGCCGGTGGAGGTGACGGTGCCGGGGATGGGCACGATGACGATGCGGTTCATCGAGTTCGTCGGCCTGACGGCGCTGCCGTACGTGGACGACAACGGCAACCGGCCGCGTCTGGCGTGGTCGTACAAGGCCGATGACATCTGCGCCCCGGGCAAGGCCGACGTGCCCTCCCCGGCCCGCCCGGACGCCGGTAAGGCGGCTTGATCATGACGACCCATGACACCCCGGGGGCGGGCGCTTCGGTTCCCGCCCCCTCGATGGGGGCCGTGCTGAGGGTCGCCGCTTTCGTGGCCGATCTGACCGGGGACAACCGGGTCCAGGGCGTCAACGTCTACAGCCTGGGGCACCTGTACGTGACCGTGCCCGACCCGATGCAGGCGTCGGACCTCGCCGACCGGCTGGACCTGACCGGGCCGACCGACGTGCCCGCTACGGGTGACGGTGAGGCCACCGGCCGAGGTGCACACACCTACTGGGAGGGCTCCCTGGACGGGGTGACGGTCCAGGTGGCTTCCGATCTGCGTCTGGGTGCGCTGCCCGCGCTGCGCCCGTGGGGCTGGTCCGCCCCGGCCGACCTGCAGGCGGTGGCCTGATGTCCCGGGCGGCGGCGCTGGCCGTTGCGGCTGACTACCTGTTTCAGGCCGTCAACGCCCTGGACAGCGCAGCGCAGACCCTCGACCGCGTTGGGGCACTGGGTGCCGCTGACCAGGTCCGGGGTCTGCACGAGGGCACCAAGCCCTTGCAGCAGGAAATTCGCCGCGCAGCCAACACCGCGCACCGGGTGGAACGGCCCGAGTTCTACGACGAGTCCGGCCAGTGGGTCGGCCGACAGGACCAGAAAGGGAAGATCTGATGGCACTGGATGAAACGACCCGGGCGGTCAACCGGCGTGCGGTCGATGCGCTGGACGAGGCCGCCTACCGGCTGCGTGAAGCGAACGCCGATGTGGGCCTGGCGCTCGTGCCGCTGGAGGCGCTGAGCCGGTACACCAACGCCCACGACCCGGCCCTGGAAGAGCTGCGGGCCGTGGCTGCCCGTATCCGTGCGGCGCGTGAGGACGTGTCCCGCCGCCTGGCTGCTGAGACCGAGGGCCAGTGATGTTCGAGCTGATCAGGCGAGACAAGCGCCGAGTCCTGGAGCCGGAGGACGTCCACCACTTCGAGTCCGGCTACCGGCACATGAACACCGCCGACGAGGCCATGCAAGCGGCTGCCGGGCAGGTCGGAGAACTCGACCACGACCTGGGCGACCGCGCCCGCGAACTGAGCCGCCAGGTTCACACGCTCCTCATCGATTTCCGCACCGCGTTCAAGCGGGCCGAGCAGGAAGGACAGCACTGATGTTCAACCGACGAATCAGCAAGAAGGACTACCCGGAACTTCTCAACGGGATGGGCAACGACCTGGAGACCGCCCGGGTCATGGTCGCGCGGATGCAGGACTGGGTCACCGAGACCGGTCTGGATCAGGACCTGGCTCAGGCCCTGGGCGGTGCCGTTGCGGCGGTCAAGGACGCGCACGAGGCCGCCCACACCGCCTGGCGCAGGGTCAACGACGAGATCGAGAAGGAGGGACGGGACCGATGAACGCCACGACGACGCCGAACACGGGCCTGCGTGCTCGTCTGGATGAGCGAGTCTCCTCGGCTCGTGCCACGGTCCGCGCCTCCACCGTGGGGCGCAACGACCGGATGGGCAAGGTCTGGCGGGTCGCCGCGTGGATCGTCTACCGCGACTGGATGTTCACCCGGGCACTGACCGTGTGGGCCGTCAAGCACTGGATGCCGACGGTGTTCGGCGTCGTCGTCTCGGTTGGCTGGTGGGGCATCCTCACCCTGGCCGAGGTCCCCGGGGACCGGATCACTGGCCCGCTCCTGGCGCTGCTGGTGTTCTGGTCCCCGGGCCTCGCGGTCGGCCTGTTCGCGATGATCGCCCCGGCCCGCTACCGGCGTCGGGTGCACGCGAACAAGGTCGCCGCGTACTGGCCCGAGGTCGCCCGCTCCTGCAGCCTCTACCGCACCGAGCCGGACGGCACCGTGACCATCTCCCGGCTGCGGCACGTCGCCCACCAGCCCGGCGCGGTCGTGCTGCGGATCGAGACGTTCCCCGGCCAGACCCCCGACACCCTGCACCGCGCCGCCCCCGCGATCGCGTCGGCCTACCGGGCGCACGGGTTCGAGGTCACCCCGGTCAAGCCCGGCGTCCTCGACCTCGCCCTGTTCACGACCTACCGCATCGCGCCGGTCACCGCCCGCATGCCCGTCCCCGAGGGCGCCAACCCGGATGCCCTGCCCGTGGGCCTGGCTCGTACGGGTCATGTCGCGGAAATGGTCGTGCGGGGCCGTCACACCCTCGTCGTGGGTGCGACCGGCGCGGGCAAGGGGTCGGTCCTGTGGTCGGTCATCGGTGGTCTCGCCCCCGCGATCCACGACGGCACCGTGTGCGCCTGGGGTCTGGACCTCAAGGGCGGCGTCGAGCTGGAGATGGGCCGGTCCCTGTTCGGCCGCGTCGCCTACACCGCCGAAGACGCCATCGAAGTCCTACGTGCCCTCATGCGGGTGATCGACCGCCGCAAGGAGAACATGCGCGGGGTCTCCCGCCTCCACGTCCCGACGGCCGCTGATCCGCTGCACGTCCTGATGATCGACGAGCTCGCCGACCTGATGGCCTACAGCGACTTCGAGACCCGCCGCGAGGCCGACCGCCTCATGTCCAAGATCCTCACCCAGGGCCGCGCCCTCGGAGTCGTGGTCGTCTCCTGCGTGCAGAACCCCCGACAGGAAGCCGTCGGGCAGCGCAACCTCTACTCCCAGAAGATCGCCCTCCGCCTGGACTCCGACGTCGAGTCAGACATGGTCCTCGGCCCCGCCGCGCTCCAGGCACCCGCTCACGAGATCTCCCGCTCAGACCCCGGCACCGGGTACCTGGTCCGCGAGGACGGCGCACCCGTCATGGTCCGGTTCACCTACTGGCCCGACGACCTCATCCGCGAGACCGCCACCCGGTACGCCGCACCCGCCTTCCACTCCGCGCCGGAGCCCCGCCACGGGCAGGACGCCGTCAACGCCTGGGCCAAAGCCTCCGGCCACCTCGCCCTCGTCGACACCACCACCGTCACGAACGACAACGAGCCGAGCAAGACCAGCAACGACGACGACGCTCCGGCCCCGCGTCAGCGCAAGCCACGCGCTCCCCGCAAGCCCCGCGCACCTCGTGCGCCCCGCCCGGCCCCTGCGGCCGAATCCACTGAGGAGGTCCAGTCATGAACCGCCCCACCACTGCACGGCCTGCCGTGCGGATCGCGGCCGACTCCCGGCCCGTCCTGGTCTTCACCGTCGTCCTGACCGTCGCCGTCGCTCTCGCGTCGTTCGCCCTGTCGTTCGCGTCGCTGCGGGATGCGGCGCTGTGGGGCAAGGTCCCGGAGTCCCTGGCGTTCCTCGTCCCCGTTGTCATCGACGCCTCGGTGCTCGTCTACGGCCTGGTGGCGCTGGTGCTGCGGGCCCGGGGGTCGTCGTCGGCGTGGGCCTGGACCCTGATGCTCGGCTTCACCGTCGTGTCTATCGGCGCGAACGCCGCGCACGCCTACGACGTGGGGCCGGAGCTGCGCACGATCGTCGGCGTTGTCCTGGTGGCGCTGGCTCCGCTGTCGGTGCTGACCTCGACCCACGCGCTGGCGTCCCTCGTGGTCGCTCACACGCCCGTCGTCGAGCCGGAGCCGGTCCCAGTCGCTGAGCCCATCACTGCCGCCGAGCCTGCTCCGGCTGCTATCGAGTCGGCTGCTCCCGTCGACGTGACGCCGGAGCCGGTTCCGGACCCGGTTCCCGTGCCGGCCGAATTGGAACGCTCCCCCGTCGCTGCTGCTCCGGTCGCTCGGCGTCCGCGTCTGGGCCGTGTCCGGCCGGTCACTCAGGATGCCCTGGACCTGCCCGGCCTGGTGGGGGCCGACGCATGATCGCCGCCCCGGACTCCCTGCGTGGTGCCGCCTGCGCCCGCCCGGAAAACCAGGACCTGCCCTGGACTCAGCCCCCCTCACCTCTTGCCGTGGCGCTCATGGCCCGGGTGTGCGCCTCCTGCCCGGTCCTGGCTACCTGCGCCCTCGAAGTCGCCACCACGACGACCACCGCGGGGTTCTGGGCAGGCAGGGACCGCACCGTCTGGCTGGATGACGAGCTGGTGCCGGTGCAGGACACCCTGCCTGGGCTCGAACTCGGCTCGGCAGCATGACCACCGCTCCGACGTTCTCCGGGTTCGGGGATCACGCACCATTGGAGGTCGGTCCCGGTGCCCTGGGGTTCGCTACCCAGTCGGCCCGGGGCCGGTCCTTCCGCTCCGCCCTCGAAGCCTTCTCCGAGACCGCTGCCGCCGTCGGGTACTGCTCGCACCCGATCAAGCTCAACGGCTCATCCATGACCGTGGACACCACCACCGGTGAAGTCATCTCCGAGTTCCACTCGGCCGATTCCCCCATGGGGCAGCTCTACCGGCCCTGCGGCAACCGGCGTGCCGACATCTGCCCGGCCTGCTCCCGCGTCTACGCCCGGGACACGTTCGCGATGATCCGCTCCGGCCTCCTCGGTGGCAAGACCGTGCCCGAGTCGGTGGCTGAGGCTCCGCTGGTGTTCGCCACCCTGACCGCGCCCTCGTTCGGCCACGTCCACGGCATCCGGAAGAAGGACGGGCACAAGACCGGTGGCAGGTGCCGCCCCTTCGACCGCAACAAGGTCTGCAAGCACGGCCGCTCAATGTCCTGCATGCGCGTCCACCTCGAGAACGAACCAGTCGTGGGTGCTCCGCTGTGCTGGGACTGCTACGACTGGGACTCCGCCGTCGTGTGGCAATGGCACGCCCCGGAGCTCTGGCGCCGGTTCACGATCGCTCTGCGCCGTGCACTGGCCGCACACCTCGGCCTCACGGACACAGAGCTCAAGTCCGTGGTCTCGGTGCAGTACGCCAAGGTGGCCGAGTACCAGGCGCGCGGCTCGGTCCACTTCCACGCCCTGATCCGCCTGGACGGCCCGGACGGTCCCGGGTCGATGGCTCCGGTGGACGGGGACACGCTGGAAGACCTGATCACCTCTGCCGCGCTGGGTGTGGAGTACGTAGCTGTTCCGGTCGATGGTGCCGACGTGCCGCGCAAACTGGCCTTCGGGGTCCAGGTTGATACGCGGATCGTGAGCACTGGCCTACCGGGCAGCGTCGCCGACGAGGCACGTTCCTCCGACACCCTGTCCCCGGAACAGGTCGCGGGGTATCTGGCGAAGTACGCCACGAAGTCCACGGACGTGGACCCGGCCGCTCCCCGGCCGCACCTGTCCCGGCTGACCCGGCAGTGCCGCCGCCTTGCCGACCGTGCCGCTACCGCCTGCCGCCTCCCGGGCTATGAGCCAGAAGAGGACGAGGACGGGTGCGTGTGCGGGGAGTGCATCAACTCGCCGTACCGGCTGCTGGCCAAGTGGGCGCACATGCTCGGCTTCCGGGGTCACTTCTCCAGCAAGTCACGCCGCTACTCCGTCACCCTCGGTCGCCTCCGGACCGCCCGGGCCAGGTTCGCCCGTCTGGCCGCTGAAGCTGCGCGATCGGGTGAGCCGCTGGACGTGGCCGACCTGGAACGCCGCCTGCTGGCCGACGACGAAGAAACGACGCTCGTCGTAGACGGCTCGTGGACCTACGCGGGAACTGGCTGGGCCACCAACGGTGAGAAGGAGCTCGCCGAGGCTGCGGCAGCTCGTGCCCGCGAATACGCGCAGTGGAAGGCAGGACAGAAGAACCCGGCCCGCGCGGCCTGACAAACGACTTGGTGGATGTGGAAGGGGAAGTACCGATGAACCAGAACGACAAGATCCTGACGCAGGCCGAGGTGGCCGCGATTCTCCGCGTGCCGGAGAGCACCCTGCAAGACCTGGCACGCCGCAAGCACCGCTCGATCCCGCAGGCGTGGAAGGTCGGCCGGGCTTGGCGCTGGCTCGCCTCCGACGTCGATGCCTTCATCGCCTCACGTGGTCAGCAGGTGGCGGCGTGAGCGTCACGAAGCGTGTCTACGAGTACACCGACAAGGACAGCAGGACGAAGACCTACACCGTCTGGCGTGCTCGGGTGTGGACCTATCCGCCGCATGGCGAGCGTCGTCAGGTCGAGGAGGAGTTCGACCGGAAGACAGATGCCGAGGAGTGGGAGCGAGAGCAGCGTGGTACCGCTCGGGGCCGGACCATCGATGTGGAGCGGCTGACGCTCGCTGAGTCCGGCTTGTGGGAACGGGCGGAACCGGTGCTGCGTGGTCAGCTCGCACCAAAGACCTTCGATCACTACCGGCGCGGCTGGGAGAAGCGCGTCCTGCCCACGCTCGGCAAGGTCAAGGTGGGGGCATTGACGGTCGGAGATGTGGAGCGAGCACAGACCACATGGGCGGCGGCTGGTGCCGGACCTTCCACCGTGAGGCAGGCTCGAAACGCTCTGTCGGCCGTCTTGCGGGTCGCTGTGCGTGACGGCCTGCTTCGAGCGAATCCGGCTCGTTCGGCTCAGCGTCCGGCGGGGGATGCATCTGCCCGGGACAACCGGCGTGTTGGGCGACCGCTCACGCCTGAGCAGTTGAGGACCCTGGTGACCGCAATCAAGGTCAAGAAAGGCGGTGGCCGATACGCGACGATTGCGGATCTGATGGGCTCGGCTGGGCTCCGTTACGGCGAGGCGGCGGCGCTGAAGATCGGTCAGGTTGACCTCAAGCGTGGGGTGATGCAGATCAAGCTGTCCGTGACCGAGGTCGCCATAGACGAGAACATCGAACTCAAGTCCGGGCACTGGCGAGAGGGCAATCTCGTGTGGGGGCCACCCAAGGGCGGTGAACGGACCGTGCCGGTTCCGCTCCACCTCGTGGAAGCCCTCGACGAGCTCATTGCCGGTCGGCCGCGTTCGGCTCTGGTGATCGAGTCTGAGCGGGAGAAGGTGCTGCGTGTCCGGACGTTCCGCCGGAAGGTCGATTGGACGAAGCTTGTCGCGGACCTGGGCTTCGACGGCTTCCGCATCCATGACCTGCGCGCGACGGCGGTCACGAACCTTCTTGCGGCAGGGGTGCCGCCCCATGTCGTACGTGACATCGTCGGTCACAAGGACCTGCAGGTAACGAGTCTCTACGCCCGGGCACACGACGACGCGCTGAGCCTCGCTGCGGCGGCCCTGATGGCCTACCAGGGGCGGGCATGAGTGGGGTTCTGGTGGGGAACACGGTGGGGAGCGAACTACTCCCCCACCGTGTTTTCCCTGGTCGGGCTGACTGGATTCGAACCAGCGACCCTCTGCTCCCAAAGCAGATGCGCTACCAAGCTGCGCCACAGCCCGTCATGCCGACACGGAAACCAGGGGTGACCTCGGAGGTCCTCCAAACCGGTGCCTGACCGACGCGCCCCATCATATCCGGTAGGTACGACAGTGACGCCAGTTGTTACGGGCACCCGACGGCCCCCGAACGGGCCACAGCGTGCCACCGCCCGTCGACAGCAGAAGCCTCCGCGGCCGCCGCCACCCGGGCCGCCTGGAGCCCGTCCGCCACCGACGGCGCCAGCTGTTCCCCGGTAAGCACCGACCTGATGAACTGCGCCCCCTCGATGACCTTGAGGTCCTCGAAGCTCAGCCCCATGCCCCCGCCGGGGTTGAACCGGCCGAACTCCCCGTGCGCCCCGTCGGTCAGCACCCGCGTGAACCCGTACCCGGCGTCACCGGGCCCGAGGCAGACCTCCAGCTCGTTCATCCGCTCGAAGTCCCACCGGGCGGTGCCAAGGCTCCCGAACACCTCGATGCCGTACCCGCACCGCGGCCCCACGGCCACCCGGGACGACTCGAAGGTCGCCACCGCACCGCCGTCGAGCCGCGCGAGCACCGCCGCGTAGTCCTCGTTCTCCACGGGCAGCAGCTCCCCGTCGAGGTCACCATGGGCCTGGTGCCCGACGCCGCCACCCGCCGGCGCCGGACGCTCGGCAAGGAACGTCTCGGTCAGCGCCGTCACCTCCCGCACCGGAGCCACCACGTACTGCGCGAGGTCGAACCCGTGGCTGAGCAGGTCACCGAGCACCCCCGACCCGGCCGTCTCGCGCACGAACCGCCAGGTCCGGGGCCCGGCGGGCGAGGACGAGTAGTCGGCGTCGAGCACCACCCGGACGTTCCTGACCCGCCCGAGCCGCCCTGACCGGACCAGCGACCGCAGGTGCTCCACCGCCGGGGCATGCCGGTAGTTGAACCCGACGGCGGTGACCAGCCCGGCGTCCCGCGCGGCGTCGGCGATGTCCTGGGACTGCCCGACGGAGGTGCCCATGGGCTTCTCCACCCAGAACGGCTTGCCGGCCGCCGCGGCCGCGAGCGCGTGCTCGCGGTGCAGGTAGTTGGGGCTGCAGATCGACACGACGTCGACCTCGGGATGCGCGAGCACGTCGCGATAGTCGGCCGTCGTCGACCGGTAGCCGAAGCGTCGGCGGGCCGCCTCGGCGTTGGGCGCGGAGGTGTCGGCGACGATGACGGGGACGACGTCGACGTCGAGCTCCGGGTACCGCTCCCCCAGCGCCCGGTAGGCGTGCGAGTGGACGGCCCCCATCCAGCCCGCCGAGATCAGCCCGACGCCGATCCGCCCCGTCAGAGCAGGCCCAGGCCGCACGACGCCAGGTACTGGCGCGTCATGACGGCGTTCGGCAGCGGCAGCCGCGGGTCGCACGGGTACAGGTCCTGCTCGGTGATGACGTACAGGTCCTTGTCCAGGCCTGCCAGCGCGGCGACGAGCGAGGGCATGTCGGGGGCGCCGGCCGGGGGCCGGACCGACGCGCCGCGCGCGACGGCCTCGCCGAAGGGCCAGTCCTCCTTGTGCGCCTGCTCGGTCAGCTCGACGTCGAAGGCCTTGATGTGCACGTAGGCGATGCGGTCGGGGTAGGCGCGCACCATCTCCAGCGGGTCTCCCCCGCCGTAGACGATGTGGCCGGTGTCGAGGCACAGGTTGACGTAGTCGGGGTCGGTCGCGTCGAACACGCGCGCGATGTCCTCCGGCGTCTCGATGTGGCTGTCGCCGTGCGGGTGCAGCACCATCTTCAGGTCGTACTCGTCCTTGAGGATCTGGCCGAGCCGGTTGGCGTTCTCGGTGTAGAGCTTCCAGGCGTCCGGCGTCAGCACGCGGTCGTCGGTCCACTCCCAGGTCCTGTCGTCGCGGAACAGCGGCGGCAGGTGGACGATGTACTCCGCGCCGACCGCCGCGTGGGTCTCCGCGATGGCCCGGAAGGTCTTCTCGGTCTCGGCCCAGGCCTCTGCCTTGTGCAGGATGCCCCAGCCGGTCCCGGCGACGACCGTGAAGCCGTTGTCGTCCATCACCTTCTGCAGGCGCTTCGGGTCGGTCGGGAAGTAGCCGTACGGGCCCGTCTCCATGTACTCGAAGCCGGCCTCGGCCATCTCGGCCAGCGCCTTCTCCCAGGGGATCTGCTTCTCGTCGTCGGGGAACCACACGCCCCACTGGTCAGGGCAGACGCCGACGGTCAGCTTGCTGAACCGCGGGTCGGTGTTGCGCGCCTTGCTGGTGGGGGCGCCGGAGGACGTCGTCTCGCTGGTCATCTCGTTCTCTCTCGTCCGGGGTGGGGTTGGGGTCCGGCAGGGGTCAGACGGCGGCCGACGACGCCGTCGACGGCACCGGGGCGGGGGCCACGCTGCGGCCCGTGCGCGCGGACTCGGTAGCGGCGTCGGCGAGCGCCAGCGCCTGGCGCCCGTCGAGCAGCGACGGCGTCGGCGCGGAGCCCTCGCGCACCGCGGCCACGAAGGCGGCGAGCTCGCTCGTGTACGCGGCGGCGTAGCGTTCGAGGAAGAAGTCGAGGTAGGGGCCGCGGGCGCCCGAGGATCCCGCGGCGTCGAGCACTACCGACGTCGCCGTGTGGTTCTCCGCGCGCAGCGCGCCGCGCGGGCCGAACGCCTCGAGCCGCTGGTCGTACCCGGCCGCGCAGTGCCGGCTGTTGATGATCGTCGCCACGGCGCCGGAGGCGGCGGTGAGGGTGACGACCGCGGCGTCGTAGTCGTCGATCTCCGCGAAAGCGGGGTCCAGGCGCTGCGGTACCGCCTGGACGGCGACGATGTCGCCGAGGAAGAACCGCGCCATGTCGAGGTCGTGGATCGTCATGTCGCGGAAGATCCCGCCCGACCCCGCGAGGTAGCCGACGGGCGGCGCGGCGGGGTCGCGGCTGATGATCGTGAGCTGTTCGAGGTCGCCGATCTCGCCGGCGCTCACGCGGCGGTGGATCTCCGCGAAGCCCGCGTCGTACCGGCGGTTGAAGCCGAGCATCACGCGGTGCGCGCGGTCGCCGACCTCAGCCAGGCACCGGTCGGCGCGGGCCAGGTCGAGGTCCACCGGCTTCTCGGCCAGGACGGCCTTGCCCGCCTCGACGCCCGCGAGGATCTGCTCGACGTGGTGGGTGGTCGGGGAGGCGACGACCACCGCGTCCACCGCGTCGTCGGCGAACACGTCGCCGACCTCGGTGGTGGCCGCCGCGCCGTGGGCCGAGGCGAGGCGCGCCGCGGCGCCGTCGACCGGGTCGGCGACGAGCACGAGCTCGGCGTCGGGTGACGCGGCGATCGAGCGGGCGTGGACGGCGCCGATCCGTCCGGCGCCGATGAGCGCGATGCGCATGGTTTCTCCTTGGATCTCTTTCGGGACAAGCGTCAGGACAAGCGTCAGGACAAGCCTCGGGTCACTGCTCCAGCTCGTGTGCCAGCGCCGCGAGCTCGGCGCCGCCGGCCATCTGCGACGTCAGCTCGTCGAGCGTCACGTCCTTCTTCGCGTGGTACCCGAGCGGGCGGCCACGCTTGAGCAGCAGGAACCGGTCGCCGACGGGGTACGCGTGGTGCGGGTTGTGGGTGATGAAGACGACGCCGAGCCCCCGGTCGCGCGCCCGCAGCACGTAGCGCAGCACGACGCCCGACTGCTTGACGCCGAGCGCGGCGGTCGGTTCGTCGAGGATGAGCACGCGGGCTCCGAAGTGGACGGCGCGCGCGATCGCCACGCACTGCCGCTCGCCGCCGGAGAGCTGGTGGATCGGCTGGTTCACGTCCCGCAGGTCGATGCCCATGTCGAGCAGCTCCTGCTTGGTGATTCGCTGCATCTCCTTGACGTCGAGGATGCGAGCCGGGCCGCGCCCCTTGGTCAGCTCGGAGCCGAGGAAGAAGTTGCGCCACACGGGCATGAGCGGCACGACCGCGAGGTCCTGGTAGACGGCGGCGATGCCGAGGTCGAGGGCCTCGCGCGGCGAGCCGAGGGTCCGTTCCTCGCCGTGGATCTCCAGGACGCCCTCGGAGTGCTGGTGGCGGCCGGCGATGATCTTGATGAGCGTGGACTTGCCCGCACCGTTGTCGCCGAGCACGCAGGTGACGCTGCCCGCCACTACATCGAGGTCGACGTCCTGCAGGGCGAGGATGTTGCCGTACCGCTTGCCCACCCCGCGCATCCGGACGAGGGAGCCGCCGCTGGTGCTCATCGCTGCTCCGCCCGCTCCTTGACGACGAGGTTGACGATAGTGGCCACGAGCAGCATGAGGCCGAGGAAGAACTTGAACCAGTCCGGGTTCCACTGCGCGTAGACGATGCCCTTGTTGACCATGCCGAAGATGAGCGCGCCGAGGGCGCCGCCGACCGCCGAGCCGTAGCCGCCCGTCAGCAGGCACCCGCCGATCACCGCCGCGATGATGTAGAGGAACTCGTTGCCCACGCCCTCGCCGGACTGCACCGTGCCGAACGCGAACAGGTTGTGCATGCCGAGCAGCCAGGCACACAGCCCGACGCCCATGAACAGGCCGATCTTGGTACGGACGACGGGGACGCCCACCGCGGACGCCGCCAGCTCGTCCCCGCCCGCGGCGAAGATCCAGTTGCCGACGCGGGTGCGGACCAGCAGGTGGGTCGCGATCACCACGAGGGCCAGCCAGAAGATGACTGTCACGTCCCAGCGCACGCCGAGGAAGCTGATCTTGGCGGCGAACACCGAGCGGGCCGACTCGAACCCGTCCATCGCCGCGATCGACGGGCTGGAGACCCCGCCGGCCACGAGCCTCGTGACGCCGAGGTTGACGCCGGTGATCATCAGGAAGGTCGCGAGCGTGACGATGAACGAGGGCAGCCTGGTCACGATCAGCAGGTAACCGTTGAGGAGGCCGAGCCCGAGCGACACGACGAGGGCCACCCCGACACCGACCCACACGTTGGTGCCGAGGAACCACGAGAACTGGGCGGCGGTCAGCGCCGAGAACACGACGGCGACGCCGGTGGACAGGTCGAACTCGCCGCCGATCATGAGCAGCGAGACGCCGACGGCCATGATGCCGATGGTCGACGCCCCGTACAGCACCGTCGCGACGGACGAGAGCTGCGTGAACACCGGGGCGACGGTCGCGAAGAACGCGAAGACGGCGACCGCGCCGACGTCGGCGCCCATCTCGGGCCGCACGAGCAGCCGCGCGACCGGCGAGCGGCGCACGACGCGCTCGTCGGCGGGAGGCGGCGGTGACGCCGCCTCCGCGGGGGTGGTGGCCGCGACCATCAGCGGATGCCGTCCTGGGCACCCGTGAGGACGTCGGCCGCGTTGTCCTGGTCGATGATCGCCGGGCCGGTGAAGACGGGCTGGCCGCCGCCGAGCACGAAGCCGCCGTTGTGCTGCAGCCACAGCGACTCGATCGCCATGTAGCCCTGCAGGTAGGGCTGCTGGTCGACCGTGGCGAGCACGTCGCCGTCGGCCACCGCCTGCGCGAGGTCGGCGTTCAGGTCGAACGAGGCGACCTGCGCCTCCGACCCGGTCTCCTCGACCGCGTCGACGATGGTGAGCGTGAAGGGCGCGCCGAGGCCGATGACGACGTCGGCGGCGGCCGTGGACTGGAGCTTGGCGGTGACCGTCGAGCTCACCTGCGTCATGTCGGTGCCCTGCACGTACAGCGTCTCGGTGTCGGGGAGCTTCTCCTTGACGCCGGCGCAGCGCGCCTCCAGGCCCACGTTGCCCTGCTCGTGGATCACGCAGATCGGGTGCGTGAGGTCCTGCTCGGTGAGCAGGTCGCCGAGCGCCTCGCCCGCAAGAGCGTCGTCCTGGCCGATGAACGTGAACGCGCCGTAGTCGAGCGCGTCGTCCATGCCGCCGTTGAAGCCGACGACGGGGATGTCGGCGTCGACGGCGTTCTGCGTCACGCCCTGCATCGCCTCCCCCTTGGAGAAGGTGAGCGCCAGGCCGTCCGTCCCCTGGTCCACCGCCTGCTGGGCGAGCTGGCTCTGGCGTGCCGCGTCCGGGTCGCCCGAGTACTGCAGGTCGACGCCGTAGCGTTCGGCCGCGGCCTCGGCGCCGCGGCGGACGATGTCCCAGAACGTGTCTCCGGGCCCGGCGTGGGTGACCATCACCGCGGTCATGGTCTTCTCGGCGGCGGCAGCGGGAGCGTCGTCCTCCTGCTGCCGCCCACCCTCCGAGCAAGCGGTGAGGAACAGCGCCAGTGCGCCGCCGAGGGCGAGCGCACGGGCGAGGTGTGATCTGTTCACGTCTGGGCTCCTTGAGTCACGTCGTTGTGAAGGATCTGAGTGACCCACGCTACCGCTGCGAGAGCCCATGTCAAGACATACTTACTACCGGTCAAACGCCTGCAGCAGCGCCTACTTCTGTGAGTCGCCGGAGAAGTGGAACGAGGCGTCGGCGCGCTGCTCGCGGTGCGGCCAGCGCTGCGTGACGACCTTGCCGCGCGTGTAGAACTTGATGCCCTCGGGTCCGTAGACGTGGCTCTCGCCGAACAGGGAGTCCTTCCACCCGCCGAACGAGTGCCAGGCGACCGGGACGGGGATCGGCACGTTGACGCCGATCATGCCGACCTTGACCTCACGCTGGAAGGTGCGGGCGGACTCGCCCGAGCTCGTGAAGACGGCGGTGCCGTTGCCGTAGGGGTTCGCGTTGATCACATCGATCGCCTCGGCCAGGCCGGACACGCGCACGACGTCGATGACCGGCCCGAAGACCTCCTCGCGGTAGACCTCGTGTGCCGGGGCGACCCGGTCGATCACGGTCGGGCCGACGAAGAAGCCGCCCTCGTAGCCCGGCACGGTGTGGCCGCGGCCGTCGACCACGAGCTCGGCGCCGTCGCGCTCGGCCGAGCCGATGAGGCCCTCGATGCGCTCCTTCGCGGCCGCGGTGATGACGGGGCCCATGTCGGCCCCCGGCTGGTCGCCGGACGTCACCTTGACCGCGCGGGCCTTGGCGGCGAGCTTCTCGACGAGCGCGTCGGCCACCGAGTCCTCGACCACCGCGACCGAGATCGCCATGCAGCGTTCGCCGGCCGCGCCGAAGGCCGCGGCGGTCAGGTGGTTCACCGCGTCGTCGAGATCGGCGTCGGCCAGCACCACGCCGTGGTTCTTCGCGCCGCCGAGCGCCTGGACACGCTTGCCCTGCGCCGACGCCGTGGCATGGATGTACTTGGCGATCGGGGTCGAGCCCACGAACGAGACGGCAGCGACGTCGTCGTGGTGCAGGATCGCGTCCACGACCTCCTTGTCGCCCTGGACCACGTTGAACACGCCGTCGGGCAGACCGGCCTTCTGCCACAGGTCGGCCAGGAACAGGGAGGCGGACGGGTCGCGCTCGGACGGCTTGAGCACGAACGTGTTGCCGGTGGCGATCGCCATGGGGCTCATCCACAGCGGCACCATGACGGGGAAGTTGAACGGCGTGATGCCCGCGACCACCCCGAGCGGCTCCCGGAACGAGAAGACGTCGACGCCCGTGGCGGCCTGCTCCGAGTACTCGCCCTTGAGAAGGTGCGGCAGGCCGCAGGCGAACTCCACGACCTCGAGGCCGCGGCCCACCTCGCCCGCGGCGTCGGACACGACCTTGCCGTGCTCCCGGCTGACCAGGCGCGCCAGTTCGCCGGTGCTCGCGGCGAGCAGCTCGCGGAACCGGAACAGCACCGCGGCGCGCTTGCCGAGCGGGTACCGCGACCAGGTCTCGAAGGCCTCGGCGGCCGAGGCGACCGCGCGGTCGACGTCGGCGGCCGTGCCGAGCCCGAGGCGCGCGATCTCGGCGCCCGTCGCGGGGTTGAAGACGGGTTGGGTGCGCTCGCCGGACGGCTCGACCGGCTTGCCGTCGATCCAGTGGGTGATCAGGGACATCAGATACCTCGCTCGGGCTGGGTGGGGTCGGTCGGGGCGGCCGGGGTGGTGGGGCGCGGCGTCACAGGTAGTGCCGTTGCGCGGCACGGCCCGCGTCGTACTCGGTGCGTGCGGTACGCGTGCTGGACAGGGTGGAGACCTCGCTCACCGGCACGTCCCACCAGCTCGAACCGGGCGGGTTGGGCCCGTACAGGTCGGTCTCGACGTGGATGAGGGTCGCGGCGTCGGAGGCGACGGCGGTGCGGAAGGCCGCGCGGAAGTCCTCGACGCTCTTGGCGGCCAGCACGTCGACGCCGAAGCTCTCGGCGTTGCGCACCAGGTCGAGGGGCACGTCGTCGCCGTCGAGCAGGCCGGTCTCGGGGTTGCGCATCTGGTACCTGGTGCCGAAGCGCTGCGAGCCGCGCGACTCGGAGAGCGCCCCGATCGAGGCGAACCCGTGGTTCTGCAGCAGCACCACGATGACCTTGATGCGTTCGGAGACGATGGTCGCGAGCTCCTGCGGGAGCATCTGGTACGTGCCGTCGCCGACGATCGCCACCACCTCCCGGTCGGGCGCCGCCAGCTTCGCGCCCATGGCCGCCGGGATCTCGTAGCCCATGCAGGAGTAGCCGTACTCCAGGTGGTACTGCGACGGCGTCCGCGCCCGCCACAGCGCCTGCAGGTCGCCCGGCATCGAGCCGGCGGCGTTGATGAGGATGTCCTCGTCGCTCATCAGCTCGTTGAGCGCCCCGAAGATCTCGGTCTGGGCGGGCAGCGGCCCGTGTCCCAGGCGGTAGCAGCGTTCGGTCACCTCCTGCCAGTCGGCCACGCGCTGGGTGACCTCTGCCCGGTACTCCGCGTCCGTGGTGTGTCCGGCGAGCAGGTCGGTGAGCGCGGCGAGCCCCTCGCGGGCGTCGGCGACCAGCATCTCCGCGGAGTGCTTGGCGGCGTCGAAGGCGGCGACGTTGAGGTTGACGAACCGCACGCCCGGGTCACGGAAGGCGGTGTGGCTCGCCGTCGTGAAGTCCGTGTAGCGGGTGCCCACCCCGATGACGACGTCGGCGGTGGCCGCGAGCGCGTTGGCGGCGTCGTTGCCCGTGGCGCCCACTCCCCCGACGGCGAGCGGGTGGTCCCAGTTGATCGCACCCTTGCCGGCCTGCGTGTCGGCGACGGGGATGCCGGTCGCCGTCGCGAAGGCACGCAGCGCCTCGCTCGCCCCGGAGTAGACGACGCCGCCGCCCGCGACCACGAGCGGTCGCTTCGCGGAGCGGATCACCTCGACGGCACGTGCCAGCGCGGCGGGCTCCGGGACGGGGCGCGCGACGTGCCACACGCGGTCGCGGAAGAACTCGACGGGCCAGTCGTAGGCCTCGGCCTGCACGTCCTGCGGGAGGCAGAGGGTGACGGCGCCGGTCTCGGCGGGGTCGGTCAGCACGCGCATGGCGGCGGGTGCGCTAGACAGGAGCTGCTCGGGCCGCCAGATCCGGTCGAAGTACCTTGAGACCGGGCGGAACGCGTCGTTGACCGTGACGTCGGGGCCGCCGGGGTGCTCGAGCTGCTGCAGCACCGGGTCGGGGAGCCGGTTCGCGAAGACGTCCGAGGGCAGCAGGAGCACGGGGATCCGGTCGATAGTCGCGAGCGCCGCGCCCGTGACCATGTTGGTCGAGCCGGGGCCGATCGACGCGGTGCACGCGAAGGTCTGCAGCCGCTCCTTGGTCCGGGCGTAGCCGACGGCGGCGTGCACCATCCCCTGCTCGTTGCGGGCCAGCAGGTAGGGCAGCTCGTCGGGTCCGGTCTCGCCCACCGGCACGCCGGACTCGGCGGCCTCGACGTGCGCCTGCAGCAGCCCCTGCCCGAACCCCGCGACGTTGCCGTGCCCGAAGATGCCGAACGCGCCGGCGAACAGCCGCTGGGTCACGCCGTCGCGCTCGGTGTGCTGGTGCGCGAGGAAGCGGACCAGGGCCTGGCCGACGGTGAGGCGGACGGTGGTCATGCGGGCTCCTCGGTGAGATTCAGCGGAAGGCGCGGGTCGACGGGCTCCGACGCCCACGTCTCGCGCACCCAGTGGTGGGCAGGGTCGTCGACGGACAGCCAGGTGCCGTCGTCGGCCGGGCCGGCCATGACGTTGAGGTAGTACAGGTCGTAGCCGGGGGCCGCCGCGGACGGCCCGTGGTACCCGTGCGGGACCAGCACGGTGTCGCCCGTGCGGACCTCGGCCAGGACCTCGATCGGCCGGTCCGCCGTGCCGTACACCTGGTGGTGCGCCAGCCCCGGGCCGGCCGGGCCGTCGGCCACCTCGAAGTAGTAGATCTCCTCCAGCTCACGTTCCTCGTGGCCGGGGACGTCGCTGTGCGCGTCGTGCTTGTGCGGCGGGTAGCTGGACCAGTTGCCGCCCGGCGTGAGCACCTCGCAGACCAGGATGCGGTCGACGTCGACGGCCGTGCCGATCGTGTAGTTGTGCACCTGGCGGCTGGCCCGGCCCGCGCCGCGCAGGTCGACCGGCACGTCGCTCGCCCGGAGCACCTGGACGGGCAGCGTCCGGCCGGCGCGTGCGGTGCCGATGGCGACGCGGGCGCTCTCGCCGTCGGGTGTCTCCCCGCCGTCGGGCCGCAGCGTCACCGTCGAGCCGAGCGGCAGGTAGGCGATGTCCGCCGGACCGGCGAAGACGCTCTCGCGGCCCGTCAGCCACAGGTCGTGGTGCTCGCCGCTCGGGTCGGTGACGTCCAGGCGCAGGCTGCCACGCAGCGGTACGACGACGGCCTCGTCGGCGGTGAGCTCCAGGCCGAGCTGCCCGCCCGGGGCGATCTCGTGGACCAGGAGGCCGCTGTAGCCCCAGCCGGCCCGCTCGGGCGTGACCTCGGCGACGGCGCCGCCGGTGCGTACGTCGGGGACGCTCGCTCTGAGGATCAGATCGTTCACAGGGGTTTCCTTCACGGCGGTGTGGTTCCCGGCAGGCTTGTTCGGTACGGCGTCGTGCAGCGCAGGGTTGGTCACAGCAGGCGCACCGCCTCGTCCACGGCCGCCGCGACGTCGCCGCCCGGCGGGTACAGCAGGGACCTGCCGATCACCAGGCCGCGCACCGTCGGCAGCGCGAGCGCCTTGGCCCAGCCGGCCATGGCGGCGTCCTGGTCCCCGCTGACCTCCCCGCCGAGGATGAGCGCGGGCAGGGTCGACGCCGCCAAGACTCGCTCCATGTCGTCCACGACGGGCAGCTTGAGCCACGTATAGGCCGACGTGCGGCCCAGGCCGGATGCGATGGCGATGGACCGCATCACCGCGTCGGGCGTCAGGTCGTTGCGCACACGCCCCTCGACCCGCCGGGAGATGAACGGCTCGACCATCGCGACCAGTCCCCGGTCGGCGAGCTCGTCGACGGCGCGGGCGCTCGCCTCCAGCGTGGCGACGGACGCGGGGTCCTGCGGGTCGATGCGCAGCAGCATCTTGCCGCCGTCCAGACCCGCCTCGGCGATGCCGCGCGCGTCGTAGCCGGTGAAGCGGTCGTCCAGCTCGAACGACGAGCCGGCCAGACCGCCCCGGTTCATCGACCCGTAGACCAGCTTGCCGTCCAGCGCGCCCATCGCGGCGAGCTCCTCGACGAGGTCGGCGGTGCCGAGGAAGCCCCCGACGCCCGGCCGCCCGAGCGCGATCGCCGTCCGGCGCAGGAGGTCGCGCCGGTCCGCCATCGCCATGGGGTCGCCGCCCACCGCCACGGCGCCGCGCGCGGGATGGTCGGCGGCGATGACGAGGAACCGCTCGCCCGGGACCGAACCCGGGTGCCGTGGGCGGGTGAAGAGCCGCTCGCGCAGTGCGCGCGGGTCGCTCAGCCGCAGCTCGGCGACGTCGTCGACGGTCAGGGTGGGGCGCGCGGTGCTCCCCGCGGATGCTTCGTGAGCGGCGTCGTCGTCCGTGTCGCTCGTGTCGGACGGCGCGGCCGCCCGCTCGCGGATCTCGATGGGGGCATCGGTCCGCTGCTCCGGCACCCGGCCCGTGGCCAGCAGGTACTCGACCTCGGCAACAGTCGGCATCGACGCCGCGCACTCCAGCCGGGCCGCGACGATCGCGCCGGCGGCGTTGGCGAACCGCAGCGTCCGTTCGAGCGACCAGCCCTGCAGCAGCCCGTGGCACAGCGACCCGCCGAACCCGTCCCCGGCGCCGAGACCGTTGACGACGTCGACGGCGACCGGCGGCACGACCACCCGTTCGTCGCGGGTCTTGGCGAGCACCCCGCGCGGACCCTGCTTGACGACCGCCAGCTCGACGCCGGCGGCGAGCAGCGCGTCGGCGGCCCGGTCGGGATCCTTCTCGCCGACGGCGACGAAGCACTCCTCCCGGTTGCCCACGGCGATCGTCACGTGCGGCAGCGCGGCTTGGATCTGCTCGCGCGCCGTCTCGACGTCGGGCCAGAACATGGAGCGGTAGTCCAGGTCGAGCACGGTGTGGCCGGACCGGCCGCGCGCTTCGAGGGCCGCGAGGTGTGCCGAGCGGCTGGGCTCCTGGCTCAGGCCGGTGCTGGTGAGCCAGAACAGGCGGGCCGAGCGGACGGCGTCGATGTCGACGTCCTCCGGCGTGACCCGCAGGTCGGGGGCCGACGGCGACCGGTAGAACCAGAGCGGGAAGTCGTCGGGCGGGAAGATCTCGCAGAACGTGACGGGGGTGTGCAGCTCGGGAACGACGACGACGTACTGGTCGTCGACCCCGAACCCGCGCAGCTCGCGGCGCGCGTACCGGCCGAAGGGGTCCTCCCCCACGCCGGTGACGAGGGCGGTGGCGTAGCCGAGCCGGGCGGAGGCGACCGCGACGTTCGTCGGGCTGCCGCCGAGGAACTTGCCGAAGGACTGCACGTCCTCCAGCCCGACGCCGCTCTGCAGCGGGTACAGGTCGACCCCGATGCGGCCGATCGCGAGCACGTCCGGCGCCCACGCGTCAACGCGTCGTGTCATGCTGCCCCATCCCCATCGTCATCCCCATCGTCGCGGACCCGCGCGCACCACTCGTGCGGCAGATACCTCGACCCTGCCTCCGGCGCGCTCTTCTGTCAATACTTTGTCCTGACATTTGAACATCCCGTCCTCAGGACCTCCGACGGCTAGACTCTCATCGACAAGAAGATGACCCCGACGAGGAGGCTCTCCGTGCCCCAGACGCTGCGCATCGACCTCGACCGGTCGAGCCCGGTGCCCCTGTACCACCAGGTTGCCACCGCTATCGACGCAGCGATCGAGGACGGGCGGTTGCAGCCCGGCGAGTTTCTCGAGAACGAGGTGGCGCTGGCCGCGCGTCTCGGCATCTCGCGGCCCACCGCGCGCCAGGCGCTGCAGGACCTGGTCGAGCGCGGACGCCTGGTGCGCCAGCGCGGGGTCGGCACGCACGTGGCCCCCGCGCGCGTGCGCCGGCCCGTCGAGCTGACGAGCCTGCACGACGACCTGACGAAGTCCGGCCGCAAGCCCAGCACCGAGGTGCTCGAGCACCGGACCGTGTCGGCGAGCGCGGAGGTCGCGGAGGCGCTCGAGCTGCCGGAGGGCACCGAGGTGGTCATGATCCGCCGTCTGCGCATGGCCGACGGCGAGCCGCTGGCCGTGCTCACCAACTACGTCCCGCTGGACATCGCCCCGACCGTCGAGGAGCTCGCGACGAGCGGGCTGTACGACCTGCTGCGCTCGCGCGGTGCCAAGCCCAAGGTCGCACGGCAGCGCATCGGCGCACGCTCGGCGACGGCGGCCGAGGCGCGCACGCTCAGCGAGAAGCCGCGGGCGGCGCTGCTGACCATGGAGCGCACGGCGTACGACGACAACGGCAAGGGCATCGAGTTCGGGCAGCACATCTACCGGGCGTCCCGGTACATGTTCGACACCATGCTGTTCGCGAGCTGAGCCCCGCACTCCTACGTGTCAGACGCACACGTCACCCGAGTGATCCATACGTCTGACAACCTTTGTCCTGACATTCGGTTGACAGGTTGCCTGGACGCACTGTCGAATGGAGTCACGCCGAACCCTGCGACGACGCGGGCGCGGGTGCGGACGCGCACTGTCGGCCTACGCCTCCGGAGGATCTCGTGACCCAGACGCTCGACACCGCCACACCCGACGGCGCCGACAGGGAGATCCCCCTGGCGCGCATGACGCGCGAGCACCCGCAGACCGCCTTGTGGAACGACTCGGCGGACCCGGTGCAGCTCGGCCGCGCGATCGCCTGGGGCGCCGTCGGCGCGACCTGCAACCCGGTGATCGCGCTCGCGGCGATCGAGGCGGACCTGCCGCACTGGACGACCCGGCTGGGCGCGCTCGCAGAAGACCTGCCCACCGCCACGGAGTCGGAACTCGGCTGGCTGGTGGTCCAGGAGCTGAGCGTCGAGGCGGCCCGCCTGCTGCTGCCGGCCTTCGAGGAGTCAGGCGGCCGGAACGGGCGGCTGTCGATCCAGACCGACCCGCGCCTGCACCGGGACGCCGGTGCCCTGGTGCGCCAGGCCGAGCAGTTCGCCGCCCTGGCGCCGAACATCATCGTGAAGATCCCCGCGACGCAGGTCGGCATCGAGGCGATCGAGGAAGTGACCTACCGCGGCATCAGCGTCAACGCGACGGTGTCGTTCACCGTGGCACAGGCGGTGGCGGTGGCCGAGGCCGTCGAGCGCGGGCTTGACCGGCGCGAGCGTGAGGGGCTGCCGGTCGAGGAGATGGGGGCCGTGGCGACCATCATGGGTGGGCGGCTTGATGACTGGCTCAAGATCGTGGCGGCGCGGGAGGGTCTGCTCCTGCCGCCTGGGGTGCTCGACTGGGCGGGGGTGGCTGCTCTCAAGAACGCGTACCGGATCTTCCAGGAGCGGGGTTATCGCACCCGGGTGCTGTCCGCGGCGTTCCGGACGCACCTGCACCTGTCGGAGCTGGTGGGTGGTGACCTCGTGATCTCGCCGCCGTTCGAGTGGCAGGACTCGATCAACCGGAACTCTCTGGCGTTGCCGTCTCGGATTGACTCGCCGGTGGATCCGGAGATCCTCGAGACGCTCTTGCGTGCGCTGCCGGACTTCCGGGCGGCTTATGAGTCTGATGGGCTGGCGCCTGAGGAGTTCGCTGGGTTCGGTCCATCGCGGCGGACCTTGCGCCAGTTCCTTGAGGCGGATGCGCAGCTGGATGCGCTGGTGCGGGACGTGTTGGTTGCTGCGCCCTGAGGTGGGGCCGTGGTGGCCGGTTGTGCTGCGCGGCGCGCGTGGCAGCGGGGTCGGCGAGGGGCCGAAGTTTGCTACTGTGTTCCCCGCACCGTGCATCGCGCGCGGCCTTGCGGGCGTAGCTCAATGGTAGAGCCTTAGTCTTCCAAACTAATTACGCGGGTTCGATTCCCGTCGCCCGCTCAGAGTGCGGAAGCCCAGGTCAGAGAGTGTTTCTGACCTGGGCTTCGTGCATTCTGGCGGAGCGGTAGCGGCATCGGGTGGCCCTAATCGACCCGAAACCTTCCCGGACGGGGCGAGAGCCGGAGTCGCGATGTCCGCTGCACTCGATCAGAAGGTCCCCTCTGAAAAGGCGGACACACCTCGGAGCATGGCCAAGCGTCTCGACGCAGCAGGCGGCTACGGCAACGTCCGGCAGCACAGCCCCAACAACTGGAAGCCAGGAACCCGGCGATCGAGATTATCCCTGCGGCCCGCGCCTGGACGACAACACGGGAGAGTGCAGGAACACAAGGACCAGGACAGGCAGCTTCCCTTGTGACGACGCCCTGCGGGTGAATCCACCGCAGCTGGTTCCGCCATGCGAAATCTGGACCTGACCTCACCCAGCAAAGGTCTTCCCTCACCTGACATGCACTCGCAAGATTACTGCTAAACATTGGACCTTCGAATTTAGAAGGTGACCTCGAGTCTTTGGGCTTTTTGTCCTATTCGGTGCTGGGAGTCAGCATGGCCATCGAAGACGAACACGCCAGCGGCGACAGAGCTACTCGACCAATGGGGCTTACGGACGCGAGCCTCGACGGGACCAACCAATCACTACGAGAAGTGTCGGCACTGACGCAAGTTTAGAAAATAGTTCCCAAAGGGAAAACTATCAGGATTGGGAAACGTGGAAACGCTAGACAACGAGTTCGACCAGGCCGTCCGAAACGTCACCATCAGCGGCGAGAAGCGAGTGCGAGCAATCGCGGCGCACACCGAAGTACGGGAGTTGCTCGAAGCTGACAAGGAACTGCAGGAGTGGGGCGTCGACTCCATCCTCATCGGGTCCTATGCTCGTCAGACTGCGAGGTACCCCGGCAAAGACGTCGACATATTCCTCCGATTTAACAACCTCTCCGTCCGACACAGCCCCGAAAAAGTCTACAACGCGGTCGAACGTGTGCTCATAGCGCAGTATGGGCTCAAGGATGAGGAAGCTGGCGGACGCGTCACCCGTCAGGCACGGTCACTGAAGATCGACTTTCCAGACCCTGACGAGCAGTTTGGCGATGATGCCTTCTCCATCGACGCGGTCCCTACCGTGCCATGGGAAGACCACTGGGCGATCCCCAACCGCGACCGCGACCTGTGGAACAAGGACGACAAGCGGTGGATCAAGACAAACCCCGTCAGGTTTGCCGAGGAAACAAATGCACTCGCCACCGCCGAATGGAGCCCTACCGTCGGCAGCGTCAACGCCTACAGACCCATTGTGCGGCTCCTCCGCCAAGTACGGCATGTCCATTTTGGCGAGCAGCGACCTGGCGGCCTATTCACCGAAGTTGCTGCCTACTATGCGTGGAATGACCAAGTTGTAGCGGGCTCCACGTGGGCCGAACTACTGACCTCAACCATGGAACAGGTCGCCAAACGATTCGAGGAGTGTGCCGACCATGGACTCCCCGATCCTGTGCTCGGCACACCTATGAAGCCTGCTCTCGAATCGTGGCAGTGGAACAACGCTGCACACGGCCTAAGCCGCCTAGCAGAGCAAGCCAGGGAAGCATCCGACTCGGAGCGATGCCGCGCTGCCAAGATTTGGCGTGACATCCTCGGGACCAACGAGCGAGGGAGGGTGCTGCCGATCCCCGAGGGGTGCGACGCGAATGGCATCCCCGTCGGTCCGGTCACTGCCGTCAGTTCGCTTGGCAGTAACCAACCGCGTGGGTTCGCGAGCCTGCCGTGGCCGCAACACCGTCTCCGCTGACGCTCCGTGGAGACCTACGACGACGCAGCGTTTGACCTCTTTTGCGGAGACCTAATAGACGAGGGTTTCGCGCCAGTTCGGGACACCGCACAGGCGCGGTGGACCGGTCCCATACGCGCTAGCCTCAAGCCGCTTACGCACGCCACTCGCATGCAGATCCAGTTCTACGAGGGCTGGCCGATGCGCTACGCCCATGTCATCGTAAACGGACTCGACACAGAGCATGTCCGCCAAGGCATCATCTGCCTATGGGCCGAGGATGACCCATCACAGGTTGCGGGCCGGAATCTCGGAACGCTCTGGAACCGACTCGATGAATGGGCTCAAAGGGCGCAACAGGGCTTCCGTCACGAAGACCGCGCCCTCGACGCGTACCTGTTGTTCGACCACCACAGCACCCTCCAAGCCGAGCTGCCGCTCGGGGACCTCGTCCTCGCCGGCAGCAACGGATACCTTGCGCCCCTGACCGCAACCAAGCACGGCGACGGGACTCTCATGATTGAGCCCGTCCCGTCAGGTAACGCAGCTCAAGAAGATACTGCTCCGCTTATAGGTGTCTTCTACCAGAGGCGTCGCGTCGAGACACCGCCCCGCAACCTCGACGGCTTTCGGGCAGCGTTGACCAGGAGACAAACCGAGAGCCTGGCACGCGGCTTAGACACCAGATCGTCCGCCGCTCTGGGCGAACCTAGCGGTGGCCACGACTTCGCGGTCCTCGCTTGGTCCCGTCATGACGGGGAACACGATGCTGTCGTCATTGCCTTCGATGGAAGCGGCGACACGCTCGTGGCATCGGCCATTGCTGCCACACCCAATGACATCGCGGCACGGCGGCGGCGAGCAGGGAGAGATGCCGCGCTCCTCTCTGCCAAGAAAATTCTGATCGCTGGGGCCGGATCCGTCGGTGGACACGTCGCGCTCATACTCGCATCGAGTGGGGTCGACCGACTACGTCTCCACGACAGCGATTCCCTGAAAACCGCGAATCTCGCCCGTCACGTCAGCGACAAATACGGAGTCGGCTATGAGAAGACACTTACTGTGAAGGTAGCCATTGAGCAACATGCACCATGGGCAAAAATCGAACGTTATGCCGACCTTTCCTACAACCCAAAAATACTTTCCTCAGAAATCGATGGTTTCGAACTCATCATCGACTGTACCGGAACAGCCCCTATGACCGCCGCCCTTGCGGAGGTGTGCCGTCGCAAGAATATCGCTCTGATAACTGGTGCGCTCTACCATCAAGGAGCCTTAGCACGCATCCAACGTCAAGCCAGCGACGACGCTCTCCTTGCGGCCCGTCCTGCCGATCCCAACTACTACGAGCTTCCACCCGAGGACCCAACCGAGCCGGACGCTGGGTTCCTCGAACTGGGTTGCACCGCACCCGTCAACAACGCTCCGCCCACCGCTGTCCTGGCGACGGCAGCGGACATCGCACACGTCGCGGTCGACTACCTCACCGGGCGTCGCCAGAGGCACGATGAGCGCATCTTGGTATTTCAAGCCAGTGACCCACCGTTCGACCGAACGGGCACCTTTGATCTGCCTGCGGCCGGTGAAACCGGATGAGCCGTCCCACCTCCTCACCACAGCTCATCCTTTCCGAATCAGCCGAATACGGAATGATTCGCGCCGCTATCAAAGCGCATCCCACTGAAACCGGCGGCATCCTCCTAGGCGTCTATGTCGACGGCAAGCCATGGGTTACCCGCGCCATCGAGATTCCTAGTTCGGACCGAAGCCGACGCCACTACAAGATCCCACTAGGAGCAACACATCCTGCCGTATACACCGCACGGCGGGACGACCACCGCCTCGGATATCTCGGCGACTGGCACACTCACCCGGCCAATGTCGGCCCAAGTCCTAAGGATCTCGCAACCCTCGCTCTCTTCTCACTCAAGCACCCTCGAGCACCTAACCCGACCCTTGTCGTCGTACGTAACACTGCCGACGGACACGTCCTCGACACACGCCGGATCGTCACTGCGGCTCCGCGCCCGTGCGAGATCCGACTCGCAGGCGACCTGTTGCTTGAGAAGACCGCATTCAGCCACGCATCCACCGACCAAGACCAACCCACCACGGAGGAGCCCACGTGACTAGCAACCAGATGCCGAGTGCAAGCGGCGTCCGGATCGCCGGCGACGACTACCAATGGCTCCACGCTTGGCGATGCTGCATGGAGGCACTCCACGAGAACCTCACCGGGAACAACTCCAATCCGATCATCGCTGTCGGCGTCGAAGAAGCGGGAGTGGGCAACGGCGACGACGTGGTCCTCCACCGAGCACAGCCGCCAAACACGTATATGCAAGTTAAGTATGCAGTCGACAATCGTACCTCCATCAATCTCCATTACCTCGACAAGAGCGGCGTACTCGCGAAAATGGTCAGGGCGTACAGCGACCTCACCAGCACCGGAACATCCGTACAGATGCGGCTCGTCACCAACCGAACAGTCGATCCCAACGACCTGCTAGCGAGCGACCGAGACGGCCGCGATGGACGCCTCCTGCCACGCGCGGCTCAAGGTGGGCCGAAGTCCGACCGGGAAAAGGCCCGTTCTGCTTGGGCCCAGAAGGCCGGTACCGACAACCCGGGCCTTATGGACTTCCTCTCTAACTTCCACCTCGACGTGGCCTACGACATTGACCGCCTCCGAAGAGATAACAGCCTGCTGATGACGGCAAACGGCCTCCGGTCCGACGCCTTGGCCGTCACTGTCGGCGCAGACTGGGTCAAAAAGCAGGTGATTGCCGGTCACCGCCACATCACCCTCGGCGACATCGAGATCGCCATTGACACGCTCGAACTTCGAGCTGGGGCGCCCTGGACAACCGTCTCGGTCGCGACCATCAAGCACGATGAAGTCGCAGACCAAGCGGCAGTCAGTATCGACTGGGTTGACCGAATCGGCGGCATCACCGATTGGACCCGCGTCAGCCCCACGCCACCACACACGTGGGAGGAACTCGCCGCAGACATCCGTACCATCACTGGACAGCTCGGCGGAAGCAAGCGGGTTCTCGTCACAGGCCACCTACGCCAAGCGACTGGTTTCCTGATCGGTACGGAACTACGTCGCGTCACCGGCTACGAAGTTGGCATCCGTCAACGCGAACAACTCTGGACCGGTGAAACTCCGACCACCAAAGACGCCATCACCGTTTCCGAGCAGGATGCCCTAACAGGGCCAGATACGGCCATCATCGTCAACGTTGCCGCCGACGCCGCAGACATCGCCACGGAATGGATTCGTCAATCTGAGCTACCCATCGGCATTATCTTCATTGCCGAACCTGTTGCTGGCACCGGCCCCAAAGCCGTACCAACGCCAATAGCCGCCAACAGCGTCGCAATCGCTGTCCGAGACCTCGCGCGTCGCCACGTGAATGGTGAACTCCACCTGTTCCTCATCGGACCGCTTGGCCTTGCGGTACTCCTCGGACACCACTGGAACCGAGTCACCACCACACATGTCTACGAACACCTTGGCGGAACTGAATACGCCAAGGCCTTTACAATCGACGCCTAACCTTGGACACAGGAGTCCATGCGTCGACGTCGAGGTACGGCTCGGCTGTGGGACACTCCCGCGCGCGCTATTTGACCGCGCAATCGACCGTCGACAGGACGACTGACGCCCGCCTCGACTGGCTCGACGCGCATGCCGACGAATCACCTCCCGGCGCGCGGGCCTTCGCGATCGACTCGGAGCATTTCAACTTCTCCCACCAGTGGAACCCCCACAGTGCATCGTTCGACCAGATGTCCGTGCAATTCACCGACGGCGGCGCCGCGGCCATCCTGTTCTGATGGCCTAGCACTGGCAGCGTGCGGCGGCACCCCGACCGAGTTTGCTCTGGGGTACCACGGTGTATCCCTCAGCGACCATGGCGACCGCTCGCGCGGGGGACAACATGTCGATGACCTACTACTCCACCCTGACCGCGTCGGCCACGCACCGGGACTCACGCGCTCACTTCGACACGTAGGGGCCACAGCTCCTGGTACAGGCTGCTGTGCGCTCGCGCCGATCCTCGACATATCGCAACTTCGTTGGACATAAGCCGCGATACCGGTGACGATCGGGATCGTGGACGGCCCACTGAGACAAGACCTCGTACAGAGCCTTGAGCGGTCTCTGGCGCGTCAGCAGTGGCGCATGGACGGTGGGAAGGTTGTCACAGTCTTCGCCCTAGGCACGGCGACTGCTGTATCGGTGGCGTCGTGGCAGGAAATCGGCCGTACGAACCTCAATTTCGCTAGTTGCATAGCCCTGCTCTGCTCGCTGCTACTGCTGATCGCCGCATACAACGCAGACCATCTGGAAGAGCCCGATGCCCACGCCATCATGGCGACCGCGCGCGATCTGG
This sequence comes from Promicromonospora sp. CA-289599, assembly GCF_050936155.1. Lineage (NCBI taxonomy): Bacteria > Bacillati > Actinomycetota > Actinomycetes > Micrococcales > Promicromonosporaceae > Promicromonospora > Promicromonospora sp. CA-289599. The sequence goes on along the minus strand of NZ_JBNJNI010000001.1, from coordinate 4,404,827 downwards.
GATGGACCGACGAAGCGATCCGTGACGAACTCTTGCGATCTCTTTACGAGAGCGTGCTCATGAACGACGATTGCCTACGTCATATGTATTGGTTCGCCCGAGTCCAAGTCGTCATGGCCGTGGCCGCCGGAGTCCTGAGTTCCATCGCGATGTTCGGTGAGCGGTAGGGAGGGAACGGTGGAACGCGCCCACACACGCAAGACCGGCTGGGGTCTGCTGCCGCTCCCGGGTCAGAAGCGACGTCGCCTCCGTGCGAAAGCCGCAGTGGACGACGCGTTCGGACCGCGACACCTGGTGGATCGCGACTCGACCGGCCCTACCTCACGGCAGCAACGCACCGCGCGCTCCCAAGCGCTTGTCCAAGAGCCCGCCAGGAGCGCCTCACGTTGGACCGCGCCGGGCCGAGACGAACCGGAGAACGTGTCTGTCGATGATCGTCTCGCCATCGCTGTCAAGGCGCTGGCTGAACGCGGAGCGGCACAGCCCGACCTCGCTCCTTCCTTCGCTGGTTCACCGAGTGAATCGCTTGTTCGTTTGCTCGTTGACGCCAGTCAGTTCTCACCGATCCAAGCAGCCACGCTGTCTGCCGTCATGAGCGGTCGCGACTTCATCGGACACGTTCCCCAAGGTGTCGACCGTCACTTGGCGTACGCCATCCCTCTGTTGCACCACGTCGTCGCACGGGGCGAGACCGGCTATGACCGGCTTCCCAATCCGGGTCATCCTCAAGCTGTTGTAGCCGTGCCGACTCGCGAACTGGCGCTCACAGTCGCTGGCCACCTCGCGGTCTTAGCCGCCTCAGCGAAACGAACCGTCCACATCGTGCCAGTTGGCCTCGGCGATGGGCCTACCGACGAAGCGACTGTCCACTCAGAGCCCTCCGACGTGGTCATCGGCGCGGTAAATCAACTGGTCCGGTTGATCGACGAAGGTCGCCTGAATCTGGAGCATGCACGCTTGGTTGTTCTCGACGGAGCCGATGAAATGGACGACCTCGGCCTCCTGCCGGATGCTGAAGTCCTCCTGGCGCGAACGGCGGCTCGGCGGAGAACCATACTCTTCAGCGTCAGCATGCCCGACGACGTTGCTGCGTTGGCGGAACGTGCATTGCACCAGCCTGTCGAGAGCCCCAGCCGTGCGTCCGGCTTCATAGCGACCGACAAGCCATCAGACCCCGAGGAAGCTTCTGCACTACTTGCTCGCCGAACTTCCAAACGGCGAACATTCGCACAATCGGGCGGCACGTTTTTCGAGTAGCACCCACGCAACACGCGGTCTGCCGTTCCGATCTTGAGCGCCATGCTGAAATGGCGGACCACGGTGCTGGATCGGTCGGCTGCGGCCAACACAGTGAGGTGGCCGGCTGTTGCAGGTCGGAGAAGAGGACTCCAGATAAGGCGTGGACCTCCTCGCAACGGGAGGCCGCCCACAGCCGGACGAGGCAACCTGACCTCCCTACGCGGCTGCGGACACTTTCGGCGGCATCGCCGTCCCCACGACGACCCGCTCCGTGGTCGCCGACCCGATCCGCGCCGCCAGCGCTCGCACCTCTTCGCCGGACATCGCGTCAACGCTGCAGATGCCGGTTCGCACCCCACGCGGCCTCGGCGAGGTCCTCGAACTGGATAACCTCGACTCCCGCGGCCCGTAGCGTCTCGGCGCCGACGCAATCCACAAAGAGGTCGGGTTCGGACAGCGCGAAGACAACGCGTGGTATCCCGGTTCGCAGGATGTGCTCGGTGCAGGTGACGGGGCGGCTCGCTCGCTTGCTGCAGGGCTCGAGCGAGGTGTAGAGCGTTGCGGTGGCAAGTCGTGCACGACTTGTATCGTCGAGCTCGTTCAGTGCCGCCTCTTCGGCATGGTCGTGCGGGTCATGCATCCCGGAGTAGCCGCCGGCCAGCACCGTCCCATCGGCGTCCACGATGATTGCGCCAACGCAGAACGAAGTGGGTTTCGGCGTGCACTTGCTCGCCAAGGCGATGGCCTCTTCCAGGTATCGACGATTGTCGACTGTGTTCGTTGTCGTCATCGGATCGGCTGGTAGCGCAGGAGGGCGCAGTCGCCGATTGCTCGCGTCTCGATGAGGTTCATGCGGTTGCGAAAATCCTGGGGGAACACACCGTCGTGGACGAAGCGCGGTGCGCTGTCCTGGCCGACGAAGATCGGGGCGAACACGACCTGGAGCTCGTCGACGAGGTCGGCGGTGAGGAACATGGTGTGAATGTGGCCGCCGCCCTCAACCATGATTCGCTCGACGCCGCGCGCAGCGAGGTCTTCAAGGACGGCTTTCGGTGTCACCGTCTCGCCGACCGCGACGATAGTGGCGACGTCACCGAGCCGCTCCTTGGCCGTGGTCTCGGCGGTGTCGATCGTGTACACGATCTTCTCGACGCCTGCGGTGCCGAAGAACTTGGAGTCGGGATCAAGGTCACCGCTCGCGGTGATCGTCACCTTGATCGGGCAGGGCGGCTTGCCGGCGGCGACCCGCTGCGCACGACGCTCTTCCGACTTGATCACCAGGCGCGGGTTGTCTCGGCGCACTGTGTTGGCTCCGATGAGGATCGCGTCGACGGCTTTGCGTTCTTCGTCCACACGGTCGAAGTCTGCGGCGTTCGACAGCCGCAGCCGTTCAGGAAGGTTGTCGTCGATGTACCCGTCGAGCGATACCGCGACGGAGAGCAGTACGTGCGGTCGGTGCTCACTCACTGCCGGCCCTCCGGGTCGGGTTGTCGTTGTCGAACAGGCTGAGGCATTCAGCGAACCGATCCACCAGTGCATCGATGACGGCCTGTCCTTTGGCTGCGGTAGCCAACGAGGGCAGGCCGATCACACCGGACGTTGTGTACGCCTTCATCCCCAGCGTCGTGAGGTGGTTGCGTGATGGCGCCTCGTGGTCGTTCTTCACGTACGTCTCTCCGACGGAGTCGGGCGAGGCATGCATGAGAATCGACGTCTCCAGCTCACCAGCATGCATGTCGGCGCGTCCACTGGTCTCGATCCCGGCGGTCGCGCGGGCCGCCTTCCAGTCCTCGTTGCCGGGGAACAGAGCCACCGCAGCTCCCTCGACGTTCGCCTCCTGGGCGAGGTTGGACAGCGTGTAGTTGCCGCCGTGCGCGTTGACCAGGACCAGGTGGTCGATACCCGCGCGGCGGAGAGACTGACGCACATCGTCGACGATCGCAATCAGCGTGGACGGGCTGATGCTGACGGTGCCGGCCAGCCCAGGCATGGCCTCGTGCTCGTGCGAGCAGGAGATGGTCACTGGCGGCAGGTTCAGAAGCCCGTATCGTTCGCTGACCCGCTCGGCGATCAGTGCGGCGACCATCGTGTCCGTGGCAAGAGGCAGGTGGTCTCCGTGCTGCTCGAAGCTTCCAATCGGCAGAACGGCAATCCGGGAGTCCTGGCGAGCGGCGTCGGTCGCGGTTGCCCGGGGCATGAAATTCACGTCTGCGATCCTCTCTCGGGGTCCGCATCATCCTCTCAGACGTAGCGTCGCCTGAAGAGAATGCCGCAGGTCAGCCCCCTCACTTCGAGCCCCTGAGGTGTTCAGGATCGACGATGCGCGGTACAACTGCTTGGCTGTTCGGACTGATCCTGTCTCGCTGACGATCCGGATGGATTCCGTCGCGATGTCCAGAGCGTCATCGGCCTGCCCGGTCCGGGCGTGCGCGACGGCGAACCGTGCCAGCCCGAGCCCAAGGTCACGGCGGAACTCCGGACGCCACTCCGCGAGGCCCTGCTGGAGAGCACCAAGCGCCTTTTCCGGCTTCCCGAGCTCGACCCAGCAATGGGCGGCTTCCATCTCGATGTAGCTCGGCGTGCAGTAGCGCGCGATGTCGCGTTCCTGGGCCGGGACAGCGGCCAGCTCGAAGGCTCGATCTAGTGCGCGGGCGCAGGCGTCCTGATCTCCGAACAAGGCATGGGCATGGGCCTCTTGGCGCGCTGCGAGAGCGCGCATCCGTGAGGTCAGTTCACCGGGGACCTCGACGGCAGCACGTGCGAGTTCCAGAACGAGGTCGGGACGTCCCGCGTCAAACGCGATGTTGCTCTTGCGCATCAGGACATAGGAGATGAGCCCCGGGCGCTTGGTCTCGGTGGCCATGTCCAGAGCTCGGTTCGACCAGGCCATGGCCGACCGGATGTTTCCGCTGTCCTGGTTCAACCAGCCGATGAACTCAGCAAACCGTGCGCCGACGTACAGGAGCTGCTTGCGTGACGGGCCGGCGTCCGCCAAAAGTGAGTTGATGAACGTCGCCTGTGCCTCGGCGAGCGGAAGCATCGGGGCGGGTCCGGTCATGTTGTCGGTGGTCGAGTACTGCCGCAGCGTCGCTAGCAGCGAATCCGCCAGTACGGCGTCAGTGGCGTGACTCGTCCCCGGGCGAGGCACACCTCCTGGAAGGTTTATCGGTCTCGCGCGGCGCTCTCGTGTCGGTGAGGGATCGGCAGCAGCGAACCAGAGCAGTTCGTGAGGTATGTGGAGAGCCGACGCGTAGTCCCGAAGCCGGTCGATGTCCCGGATCTTGTTCCGACCGGACTCGATGCGGCTCAACTGGCCCTGCGTGATTCCCAGCCACGCGGCGACGAGGCTCTGTGCGAGCGAGCGACGCCCGTGATGTGGGTGACGTCGGTAGGCGGCCACGACCACGCCCATGTCCTGGCTCGCCAGGGCATCGCGCATGAGGTCCGTCTCCCAGAACGAACGGTCCAGCTGGGGTGCGCCATCAGTGCTGGCCTTGCCCGGACGGGCGCAGGCCGAGCACATCGAGGATGGATTGTCGGCCGCGATACGCGCGGCGCAGCAGGTGCAGTAGCGCGCGAGCGCCGTCGTCGTAGCTGGCAACGAGCCCACCCCCTGTTGTGACCGTCATCACTGAGCTGGTGCCCAGCGTACGCACGGAAGGAGGGCGGATGCGGCGCGCGCATACAAGTTATGCGCACGAGGCGGAGCTGGTGTGCCGACGTCAGCCATAGCGTTCCAGGCATCGAAGCCACCACAGGTTCTGGAGAGCACCATGAGCACGTCCGGTGAGAACGAAAAAGCCGACATGACTTCCCGGCTAGAGGCCGCGATGGGCACCGCCGCGTGGGTGCTGCGAACGGTCGGGGCGCATCAGGTCGAGATCGTGACACTGACCCGTGGTCGGATCTGTCTGAAACCCGTGGACCTCAACCGAGGTGAGCAGATCGCGCGTGCTCTGGGCTGCGACTTCCCCCTGGACCACCGCATGTTCGTCCCGGGACACACGCTGTGGACCGGTCAGGTCGAAGGCCTCGAGGTCCAGGTCCGGTCAGCACTGCGCACACCACTGGGAGCGGGCACGTGAACGCGCCAAAGCCGGTCGCCCTCGGCTACGCCTGTGGACCTGCCGGGGTCGAGCTTCAACGACAGCTCACGACGATCACGGCCTACGCGGCGGTAGAAGGTTTAGCGCTTGCGGACGTGCTGCACGACGAGTCCGACGCCTGCACGATCAGCCAGCTCGTCCAGGCAGCCCAGCAGCACCGTGCTGTGCACGTGCTCCTTCCCGCTGGGGTTCGCCTCGCGGACGCTCGCACCGGGATCGAGCGCGACCTTGCCGAGCATCACGCGACCTGCGTCGTCCTGGCGACAGATGGCGGCGACCTCGCTACGTCCGTCGCGCTTGCACTTATCGGATCACATTCGACAGGAGTGACGCCATGATCACGGCAGACACCACACCCACGGCCGTCGACCATGGCTCGCCGCTGACCGGGGTGCGCATGCTAGTCGCGTCGGACATCGACGGGACGTTGCTGGTGACTGGTCGGCCGCCGTCATCAGCGGTCATCGAGTCGGTTGCCGCTGTGCGTGACGCGGGCCATCACCCGGTGCTCTCGACCGGACGGTCGCTGTCCGGTGCGTTGGCCGCCGCGCGGGAGCTGGGCCTGGCCAACGGCTGGGTGATCGCCTCGAACGGCGCAGTCACCGCCCGGCTGATCGGCGGAGCGTACGTCCTGTCCCAGGTGCGGACCGTGGACGCCGAGACCGTCGTCCGGCTGGCCACCAAGAGCCTGCCGGGTGCACGGATCGCGGTGGAGATCGTCGGCGTCGGCTACCACGTCAACAAGCAGTTCCCGGCCCGCGAGCTAAACGGTGATCAGGTCAAGGTCTCCCGGCTCAGCGACCTCTGGGCAGGGTCCACACCCCGCGTGGTGCTGTCCGGGCCAGATGCCCAGCGGCTGGTTCCCGCGCTGCGCGCAGCCGGGATGACGGCGATCGCTACCCGGCCCGACTGGGTGGACGTGACCGTCGGCGGCGTCTCCAAGGCCACCGCGGTCGAGCGCCTGCGCCAGGACCTCGGCATTCCGATCGAGTGCACGGTCGCGATCGGGGACGGCGAGAACGACATCGAGCTCCTGCAGTGGGCCTGGCGCGGCGTGGCCATGGGACATGCCGCCGCTCAGGTGCAGGACGCCGCGGACGAGGTCGCAGACAGCATCGAACAGGAAGGCGCTGTGCGCGTCCTGCAGTCACTGCTGACGACCGGCTCCGCCCCTGACCCGCGTCAGAAGGTCGACGTGGAGGTGTTCCAGCCATGACAGTCGAGACCTACGCAACGTGGATCGCGCCCCGGGCCAGCCTGGTCGTTCTGCAGCCCACGACCTTGTGCAACTTGGACTGCTCCTACTGTTATCTGCCATTCCGCAAGAAGCGGCTGGAGATGTCGGTCGAGGTCGCGCTGGCTGTGGCCGCTTCGCTCGCCGAGCAGCCGACTGGTCATGTCACCGAGGTCTGCTGGCACGGCGGTGAACCGTTGGCGATCGGTCCGGAGAAGATGGCGGCCCTGATGGCACCGTTCGAGGACCTGCGTCGTGCCGGGCGTGTGCGGCACAGCCTGCAGACCAACGCCACGCTCATGAACGACGCCTGGTGCGACCTGTTCCTGGAACACGATGTTGCCGTCGGTGTGAGCATCGACGGGCCCGCGGATCTGAACGCCGAACGTGTCGACTGGGCCGGCAGGCCCGCGTTCGACCGCATCGTGACCGGCATCGGGAAGCTGAGCGAGCATCAGTTCAGGTTCTCGTTGATCGCAGTCGTCGGTTCGGGGACCGACCGGGCCGACGAACTACTGGACTTCCTCGCAGGGCTAGGACCGACGTCGATCGGGCTCAATATCGAGGAGCTGGAGGGCGTAAACACAAGCCGGTCCCAACCTGCACCAGAGCGGGCGCGGGCTTTCTGGGAGGCGGTGTTCGCGTGGTCCACTGCCCATCCGGACGTCGAAGTCAGGGAGCTGGACCGGCTGGCGCACTACCTGCGCACCATCCGCGGTGGCGGCAGGGAGTCGTGGGAGGCGCACCGGTACGACCCGTTGCCCACCGTCTCGGTCAACGGTGACGTCGTGCTGCTGTCCCCGGAACTGGCAGGTATCCGCGACGAGCACTACGGCGACTTCCTCGCCGGGAACGTCCTGGCCCAGTCCTTGACGGAGATGCTGGCGGACGCGTGGCGGCTGCCCTACGTGTCCGAGTTCCTGGACGGCTTGGCAGCATGCCGCGACACCTGCGGATTCTTCGACTTCTGCCGCGGAGCCCAGGCCGGGAACCGTTACTTCGAGAACGGCCGCTTCGACTCCACCGAGACCAACTACTGCCGGGCATCCAAACAGGAACTGGTACGAGCCCTGACCACGATCGCCCACACGACCGCCTCGCCCACCCACTCGAGAGAGGAACACAAGTGAGCACAGTGCACGAGTCAACGACGAACCTGCTTACCGACCTGGTCGAGTCCGACCATGAAGCCGTCACCGCGCTGATCGGCACGAGCCGCGCAGGCGCGGAGTGGGACAACAAACCGGCCTGGGACAACTGGAAGAAATCCCCGGGCCCGTGGGACAACCGACCCTCCTGGGACAACTGGAAGAAGCGGTGACCGACGCCGAGCGCCCCAACCCGTTCCCAACCCTAGGGTGAGTGACCATGGAGACCCTGACGATCCGCGACACCAGCGCCGACCTGCCCGTCCTGGACCCGGACGAGCTCACGGCTGTCGACGTCATCGAGGCCACGGATGGGCCCCTGTCGCTGTTCAGCTACACAGGGAAGGACCTGAGGGCCCTTGAACTCACCCAGACCCAGCTGTTCGACGGTCGCATCAGCAGCATCACTGCGGAACGCGTCGATCTGGACCGCCTACGGATGTCGTCGGTCGAGGTCAGCGGCTGCGACCTGACCTCGCTGACGCTGAGCAACAGCAAGCTGTCCCGGGTCCGGTTCACCAACTGCCGGCTGCTGGGTGCGCAGCTCGCGGACCTGACTCTCCAGGACGTCGTCTTCCAGGACTGCAAGATCGACTACGCGATGCTCAGCAACGTCACCGCCAAAGGCCCGGTCGTATTCACCGGCTGCTCCCTGACGGAGACCGAATTCACCGCCAGCGACCTGTCCGGCGCGGTGTTCGACGACTGCGTCCTGCGGGCCACGTCGTTCCAGCCCGGCACGTACCGGAACACCGACCTGCGGGGCAACGACCTGTCCGCGATCAGCGGCGCGGTCAACCTCCGGCGGATACTCATCGACCGGCACCAGCTGGCCGATCTGTCACTCGTCCTGGCCGACGAGCTCGGCATCACCTTCGCCGACGGATAACCCGTAGGCGTCCCCAGCGTCAGGAGGACCACTCGTGCCCACCCGAATCTCCTTCACCGACCCCGACGCCCTGACCGAACGCGGCGACCTGACCACAGCCCGCCTGATCGCGGGCGAACCAGGTTGGGAAGACGGCGCGATCGTCCCGACCGGCTTCTGGCAGCCGATGTCCCGCGCCGACGCCACGCCATTGCAGGCCGATAGACACACCCCATCGAGCACTCTAGTGGAGATCGTCCACGTGCCGATCGACTTCGCCGCCACACACGCGATGGTGGCCGAGTCACCCGACAGGATTGAGCCGTTCGGCACGCCACGTCCCGCCGAGTTCGTCGGATATGCCGACCAAGGTCCCGGGGAGCGCACAACGACGACCGACTGGTCAACGGACCTGCGCATCGGCATCCACGTGGACAACTTCGACAAACTGTCCTTCGCCGACCGCGCCACCGGACGCCGACGCCTCGGAGTCAACCTCGGTCCCGGACCACGCTGGCTGGTGCTGGCCATCAACGACGTCCTGGACCTATGCCGCACCATCAACCACGACCGCCCACAGTCCTACCCACACACCGACGACGTGCGCCTTTACGTGAGCGAGGGCCACCAGCTCCAGCTCCTGCGTATCCGCCTCGACCCCGGAGAGGGCTACATCGCCCCCACCGAACTCATCCCGCACGACGGCTCCACGCTCAACACCACAGAACGATCCCGCATCGCCTTCTGGCTCGGACACTGGCCACCTGGAACGCTCACCACGCTCATCTGACCCGCAGGTGAACAGCTCGCCGCCCGTGTTCCCGACGCCCTACAGCGCCACGAGGTGAACCCACACGAGCCCACTCGAGCACGACCATGAGACCAGGTCAGCGGCCTCCTTCGTCGCGTGGCCCTCATCCGAACGCCATCCGGCAAGACTCTTAAAGCGACGCCCTCCAACCGAGACGGGTGACGTGTCGCGCGGGAAGTTCAGTAGCGAATCAGTACATGAACTTCCAGTTCTCATCCTCCACGATATTCTTGACGGGCTCCGGGACATGGGCCCTCATAATCACATCAATACACGCTTCCGGCACTTCCGAAGAAAGCTGCTCACTATCCTCCAGGAGGCGCACAGCTACCCCTTCCTGCAACTGGGAGCGGAGAATCTCAGTCACATCCACGTACCGATCCGAAGCGTCAAATGGCCGAGAATCCACCAAAGCAAGCCACCGACGTACGGCCGCAAGGTCCGACCATTCAACCTCGTCACAACACTTCTGATACCAATCGTCGACGGCTATCCACTCGGCCAAGCGTTCACTCGGACCGGCGTCCACGCGCACGATCTCGCGGGGGTCCCCACCGACAGCTTCCGCGATCAGCACGGCTGCATCACCACCGAACGATGCCCGAATATCAGGACCACCATCTCCGGCGTCTCGCCTCGCCTCGATTCCGAATATCCGCGCATCTTGCCAAAGTTGAATGTACTCATCTTGGGCCAGATCCTCCACAATCAGATCGACTTCGTTGGAGAAGCTGGCCAGCACATCGTACTGGCCAGCGACGAGGGCTACAAGGAAACCAAAACGACGTCGCATACGGTCTGGACCGCCAAGTTCGGAACGCCACCATTCCACCGGAGCAGACTCGCCACCGAGTCCAATACGCGCAGCCGAAACAAGTTCCGGCTCAATACTGGCGACAATTTCATCGAACCACTCGAACTGCGCAAAGTCGCGCACGCAACGAATGGCCGCCAAATGAGCTAGCCAACTATCCGGAAAAGTCTCGACGAGGGCGATCACACCAATGGCTGGCCAGCGCTCCGGTGCGGACGCCTCTTCAACATCCCATCTGCGCTTGAAAGCCTCGATAAAGCCGTCTAGAACGGTTCCGCTGGACTCCCACTGGGAAACACCAGTTGCCAACTCCCAACGTTGAGGATGCGACAAAAACCCCTGTGCCCAGCCAGCTACGGCCTCGAAGAATTCGAGCCCGGTGTCCGCTCGATATTTGGCCCCATTGGCTCCCGTGGCCAGAATCTCGCTAACGTAGATGTTAACCAAGCGGCTCGGAAACTCCCGGTTATCCGACGTGGCCCTCGCCATCGATATAACGCGTTGCGCGAGCTCACTCTCGCCCGGATGGTCCGAATCTATCAGCTGGATCATCCGATCAAACACGTTCCCACGCTTTGGGATACCAACTCGTGAGAGCATCCACAACCATCGAGTGCGGGCCTGGCCGTTGGAACTCTCGATTCTATCTATTAGTGCTCTAGCGAGGCGCGGGCTCGCCACCCTCATGAGAATGTTCGTTAGCGGCCAAAAGGGCATCTCATTCGGAGTTTTGTCGATCAGTGCAAGCAGCGTTTCCCCAATAACCTCTGCAGTCATATCTGAAGATATGCGAACCGGCCCGGAATAGAGCCCTGTCCGCTGAGCCACGTGCGCTCCGATCGAATCGTATGCAATCGCAGCAACTTCCTCCTGGTACGGTCGTCGATTCCGAAATATCCGATCAGCCAGCACGATTTGGCCTACAACGCGCGCCTGGATTCTGGCAGCCGAACTGCCACCACCAAGCAGCTCTTTCAGTCCGAATGGTATTCCTGCCAACTCGCCAGGCTCATACATCCCCACGAGAAAACGTGCGACGTTGAGCCAGCGTGGATTAGCTGCGACGGTCACAAACCGTCGAACGAGGTCACCGCTCGGCTCCGGATCCCAACTTGATCGCACCGGTTTGGTTCGATGCATATGCCTAGCGCATAGAAATTCCTGTAGTGGCAGGACTTCGAATTCGTATCGCCCTTGCACCCGGGCGACGAGGACATACATGCGCTCGCTTCCCGTGAATAACGCTCGAACCAGGTTCTGTGATTCGCTGCGCTCCTTTAGGAATGTCGCGGCTTTATCTTGCAGGTCCGCGAGTGTGAGACTTCCATTGTCTCCATCGACCTCGGCAGCAAGCTGGATCTCCCATGCAAGGCCGCAAAGGAAATCTACCAGGAGATCCCGATGTTCGGCTACGACTCTAGTTTTGTTACCCTCCCTGACCATGACCTGTTCGAGGTACTTCTCGTAGAGATCAGTCCGGCCATCCGGAAGCATCGTTCCGTTCATGTCAATTAGACTCAGGATGATCGTCAGTTGCATTGGGCTACGGACTAGGTCCTTGATGTGTGGCTGCTTGAGTTTCTCACGAAGCAACTTTGTAAACGATTTCCTATCTTCACCAGTCTTCTTCCTGGCATCCATCCACCGCTCGGCAAGCCTCGTGATGTGCAGCGCCGACAGTGGCTGTAACTCCAGCGTGACGAAGTCATGTTGGGCGAGGTCAGCAGTAGCCCCGAAAATAGATGGGCGCGATGTTGCCACTACTTGAATGTCCCCGTCTTCGGGGCAACGCGCCAGCCCCTCTGCTATTGCATCCACCACCTGTTGACGGCTCTTCAAGTCCGCAACCTCGTCGAGCCCATCAAGAAAGAGTAGGATCGGCAACGACCGTAGCGTCCACGCAACGTCATCGGTGCTGAATGAACTTCCCCCCGCTGAGTCCTGGATGAAGCCAGCAAGGAATGTCTCTATGGTGCGCACCGGCGAGGGAAGGTCCCTAGGAGCATCTCCTCCGGACAGAAAGATAGCCAGTTGCTTAAGGTCGACGCGGATCGGCAGGCGCACGCCTCCGAGATGCTTGGTAATCGTTAGCCCGCCAGAACTCGCGAAAGCCTCGACCCACGCAGCCCGGTGCTGTTGGCAGACGTGCTGAGCGAGCGTCGACTTACCCTGGCCGGGCGCGCCATGTAGCAAGATTCGAGTAACACCGGTCTGTACTTCAGGGTTCATGAGCAGCGCACAAGCATCGACCACCACTGGTGGCTCGTGGGCAGTTTCAAACGCATCGCTCGCCAGAATCCGCTTTTGGAAGCGCCTCACATCGGAGTCCACGAGTTCGGCAACCGCCCGGCGTAGGCGAACGCAACGCCGGTCTTTATCTGTGGCCAGGAGCTCACGAGAGATTCCGAGCGGTATATCCACGAAAATCGACGCCAGTTCAGCATCAAGTTGAACATCCTGAACCTGCTGAAGCTTTACCTTTCGATCCTGCTGTTGCTGGTGCCGGACAAATCTTTTTAAGGTTTCGATTCGCCTGTTGGTGTCAACGTCAAGGACGCCCGACAGTAGTCCTGCAATGCCATCTGTCAGTTTCAACATAGCGGGGTATTGCAAGGCGAGCGCCGTCATAGTTTCAAGGCGGCGACTTACGTCATCCCTCCAAAGTATTTCTGCAGTTATTTTAAGATGCTCGTCGAGCCATTTTTGGACGCGATCCATTGATCCACGGTCGAGATGAGACGTTCCGCGAGCGTTGGTGGCCATTACGTAGTGGCTCGCGCCTCGCGAGACCAACTCGTTAATTTTCGACAACTCTCCCTCGAGTGACGCGATCATCCAGTCGGCATTCGACTCTTCGTCCCGCCTCTTAAACTTCACCTGCAGAATGGCTCCGCTCGCGCGTGAGTAGCCGTCCCTTCCGCCATCGGGTTGCCCGATTGGGTAGCACTGCAGATCCGGATACCGACGCAGCATGATTGACTGTGCTAGATACTGAAACTGCTCGGGCGTCAAGTTCTCGTACAGGTAGTCCACCGCTTGTCCGACCTCCAGTTGCCGTGAGTGCCCTCGCCGAGATATAGCAACAGACGCTAGGCTCAACGCCTCGCCTTGTCACGCATTCGGGCTACCGCCCGGCCCGGTTCACCCTGCCAATTCACCCGAGAGCAGGCGTTGCCAGCGGCGTGACGCACTGGTGCGTCGATACGTCTCACGGCGGTCGTGAAGTAGCCCTCGACCAGACTCTGCTGCGCGGGTGGTCCGACGGGCTGTCGAGTCAGGCACCCGTGACGTGTGACGGCGACCGCTCAGCTCGGCAACGTGCGGGAGCTCGCGGCAGCAACCACCAGCCTGACGATCCGCGCCGCCGAGCTTCGTGCCGCGTTCCGTTCCGTTCCGTTCCGCGTGCTGTCGGAGATCACACCTCATGCCGGTGCGGCTCAATGCCCACGCCGACTGAGCGGCTCCCTCGACCTCCAAGAGCGTGACTTCGGCAGCGAAGCCGGTAAGCATGCCGGACGGCGCGGTTGTCATATCGGCGTAGCTAGGCATGACGGGCCAGTGGCGCCACCCTGTGGCAGCGTGTCGTCATGAGGCCCGTTTTGCACCGAAGTCCCGGCCACGACCCGCAGAGCGCCACACCACCAAGACCACGCGCAGGCCGCACACGCCGCCTCCTACGCGCCGCGCTGACCGGCGTCGCCCTCATCGCCATCGCCCTTCTCGTCCGCGAGCAGTGGCCGCGGCTCGTCCAGCTCGACGAGCGCGCCGTGACGGAGGGCGCCGCGTTCGCCGCCCAGCACCCCGAACTGCTGCACGCACTCATCCTCTGGCAGTGGGCCTTCCTCGCAATCCACCTGCTCGTGCCCGTCGCAGCGATCTGCCTCGCCTACTGGTGGCGCACCGGCAACACCACGCGCACCTGGTGGGCCATCTCGACGATCCTCACCGCCTGGGGGCTGTCCAACCTCCTGAAGGAGATCGTGCGACGCGCCCGGCCCGTGCTGGACCAGCCGGTGGAGATCGCCGCCGGCTACTCGTTCCCCTCGGGGCACGCCGCGAACACAGCTGCGATGACAACGGCACTGGTCGTGCTCGTGTGGCCGTCGCTCAGGTCGCGCGTCCTGCGGGCCGCTGCAGTGGCGGGGGCCGCGGCGCTCACCGTCGCCACAGCAGTCGACCGGGTCATGCTCGGCGTCCACTACCCCTCCGACGTGGTGGCCGGCATCCTCTTCGGGGTCGGCTTCGTCCTGGCGTCATACCTCGCTTACAAGCACTGGCCGACGCCGCGCCCCGAGCCCGGTAAGGAGTCCTGATGGTCGACCTCGAGCGGTGGGCGAACGACACGTCAGCACCCGACCTCGGCCTCCGCGTAGGAATCCCAGCAGTGGTGTGGTGGGTGATCGTCGTAGGGCTCGGTTTCCTCCTCGCCGGCCCGCTCGCAGGGCTCAAGGAGCGCGAGGACGCGGTCAACGAGTGGCTCGTCGAGCAACGCACGGCGACCCTCAACACCCTCACCGAGGTGTGGAGCGCGATGGGAACCACCGAGACGATCATCGGGATCTGCCTCGTCGTGTCCGGCGTCGTCTGGTGGCGTACCGGGCAGTGGTGGTACGCGGCGGTCCCGGCGATCGCGGTCGCCGTCCAGGCGGCGGTCTTCATGCTGGCGGCGCTCGTCGTGAGCGCCGAACGCCCCGAGGTGGAGCAGCTCGACCACGCACCACCGACGTCGAGCTTCCCGAGCGGCCACTCCGGCGCCTCGGTAGCGCTCTACCTGTCGCTGGCGCTGATGGCCCAGCAGATCGAGCGCACATGGCTCCGCGTGAGCGTGACCGTCGTGCTGCTCGTACTGCCCCTGCTCGTCGTCTGCTCCCGGTTGTACCGGGGGATGCACTATCCGAGCGACGTCGTCATCGGGGTGCTCAACGGTCTCGTGTGCGTCGTCATCGGGTGGTACTGGCTACGGCGAGCACCCCGTGCGTGATCGTTTCTGATCGTTTACAGCCCACTCTTGACCACCTACTGTTCGGGTGGAACCCTTACGGCGATGCTGACGTGCAAACGATCAGCATCGAAGCCCTCTGCTAGTTCACCGACGAACACGCGCAACGAAGCGCGAGATGGGTTGAACCGTGACGACACTCCGCAGAACCACCCCACGCACCAGACGGCCCCGTGCGCGCCTGGCAGCCGCCCTGCTGGCCCTGACCCTCCTGCCGTTCACCGCCGTCGCGAGCAGCGCCCCCGCCGCAGCGGCTACCTCCCAGTTCCGCGGCATGAACTGGGCGGTCGCCGGCGACAACTTCTCGACGAGCCCGCTGGTGCTCGACGGGCTCTCGTCGTCGGACAGCTACGACACCGTGCGGGCCAAGGCCAACGCGCTCTACGACGACATGGGCTCGACGCTCGGCGTCAACACCGTCCGCCTCCCCGTCAACACCCACACGGTCGGCACCGCCTGGTGGGGCGCCTACCGCGGCACGATCGACGCGGCCACGGCCCGCGGGTGGAAGGTCATCCTCGCGTACTGGGAGGACGGCGCCGCCTCCGGCGGCAGGGTCACGAACACCGGCGCATGGCACTCCATGTGGAACACGGTCCTGTCGCAGTACGCCTCGAACAGCCTCGTCTACTTCGAGCCGATGAACGAGCCGCACGGCTACTCGTCGTCCGCATGGCGTGACACAGCCGCTGGCTGGCTCAGCTCGCACAGCAACGCCCCGCAAGGCCGGGTCCTGATCGGTGGCACCGGCTTCAGCCAGGACCTGCGCGACGTCTGCAACGACTCGCGCTTCAACAACACGCTGCTTTCGTTCCACACGTATACGTTCATGTACGGCGCGATGACCTACGACGCGTGGAGGTCGCACATCACGACCCGCCTGGGGAACTGTGCGTCGCGTGCCATCGTGACCGAGTTCGGCTCCGCGATGAACAGCGGCCTGAACTACAACGACAGCGGCAGCACCCACAACATGGTCCGCTACCTGCGGGCGGTCGCGCAGGTCATGCGCGACAACTCCATGGGTGGCACCTACTGGCCGGCCACAGGCGGCAAGCAGGGCAACATCGGCTACGACTGGTACTCCATGTACATCAAGAGCGGCAGCGGTACGGCGCTCGACATGACGATCCGCAACTACTCGGGCGCCAACCAGTACCGGTACGCCATGGGCGACAACGTGAACCCCAGCGGCGGCACCGGCTCCGGGTCCCGCGTCGGCACGATCGCCGCCAAGCACTCCGGCAAGTGCATGGACGTCGTCGCCGTCTCGATGGCGAACGGGGCCGAAGTCTCCCAGTACACCTGCGGCACCGGGACGAACCAGCGCATCGCGCTGAACGACCTCGGCAACGGCTACTACCACCTCGTCGCCCAGCACTCGGGCAAGTGCATCGAGGTTCCCGGCGGGTCCACGGCCGACGGCGCGAGCATCACGCAGTACACCTGCAACGCGGGCAACAACCAGCAGTGGCAGCGCATCAGCGTGGGCAGCGACCACCAGTTCATGAACCGGAACTCGGGCAAGTGCATCGAGGTCCCGGGCGCGTCCACCGCCAACAGCGCCCGCCTGAAGCAGTACACCTGCAACACCAGCAGCACCAACCAGGTCTGGACGATCACGACCTCGTGATCCCTGCCTGACGCCATGCCGGCGGCGGGCGAGGCCCCGACCTCGCCCGCCGCTGCGCGGCGTTGACCCTCGACCCGGTCGACCCCTCAGGGTCACGGGCATGTCTACTCCGCTCCCCCGCGCCTGGCTCGTCTTCCTCGCCGCGAGCACCCTCAGCCAGCTCGCCAGCTCGGTCCTCTGGTTCGCCCTCGGCTTGGCGGCCGCATCACACGGCGGCCAGGTAGCGGCGCTCGTCCTGACGGCGTCCGGCCTGCCTCGCCTGCTCCTGGTGCTGGTGGGCGGCTCCGTCGCCGACCGCGTCGGTGCCCGGCGGCTGCTCCTGTGCACCGAGTCAGCCATGGTCATGGTCTGTCTCGCCCTCGCTGCCGGCCTGCAAGCCACCGGTCCGACGCCGTGGCTGCTCGCCGCCGCGGGCCTGGCATCCGGTGTGGTCTCGGCGTTCTCCCTGCCCGCCCTGGGCTCGATGCCCCGCCGCCTGGTGGACGACGTCGCGCTCCCCCGCGCGATGGCCCTGCGTCAGAGCCTGAGCCAGGCCGTGCTGCTTGCCGGTGCACCGCTCGGCGGCATCCTGGTCGTCACGGTGGGGCTGCCCGTGATCGCGGTCGCGGGCGCCGTGGGCTTCGCCGCCGTCCTGGCCGTCCTGGCGGTCATCCGGCCCCGGCGCGACATCGGCCCGTCCGCGGAGCCGTTCTGGCGCTCCCTGTCCGACGGCGCCCGCGTGGTCGCCCGGACGCGCGGCCTGGTGGGCGCGCTCGGGCTGACCGGGGCCGTGGCGGCCGTCGTGCTGCCGGTGTCGTCGCTGCTCGTGCCGCTGCTCGGGCAGGCATCCGGGTGGGGCGCGGGGGCGACGGGAGTGGTGGTCGCCGCTCAGGCGGCTGGGTCGATCGGCGCCGCGCTCGTCGTGTCCCGGACCGGGACGGCACGGCGGACCGGGCAAGCCGTGGCGCTGGGGCTGGCCGCGGCGTCCGGAGGTGTGGCGCTGGTCGCGGCCGCAGGCGGGGGCGCGCTTGGTCAGGCTGCCGGCGCGGCCGTCGTCGTCGGGGCGGGAACGGGCGTCGCCGTCGCGCACCTGGGGCCGTTCGTACTGGGCAGTGCACCCCGCACTCACCTGGCGCGGGTCCAGGCGTGGACCGCACTGGCGCAGCTCGCCCCGGTCGTGGTGTCCGCCAACCTGCTCGGCGTCCTCGCCGAGCAGGTTTCCCCGGGGGCCGCCCTGTGCTGCTGCGCCACCGTGCTCGGGGTGTGTGCCGTGGCAGCCACCCGACTGCGTGCGGCGGCGTCGTGACCCGGCTGGACCCTCGACCCTGTCGAGGGTCCATGCTGTACCCGTGCACCACGTATCGATGCTGACCGTCGGCGCGTTCTCGCGCGCCTCGGGTCTACCCGTCAGCGCCCTGCGCTACTACGACGCCGCGGGCCTGCTCCGGCCGGCGCACGTGGACCCGGCGACCGGCTACCGCCGGTACGCGCCGGACCAGGTCGCACGAGCCCGGCTCGTCGCCCAGGTCCGCCGGACCGGCATGCCGGTGGCCGACATCGGCCGCGTCATCACCGCCGACCCCGTCACCGCCCGCCGGGTCGTCGACGCGCACCAGCGCCGGCTGGAGGCCGAGCTCGCCACGGCGACCGCCCACCTCACCGACGTGCGAGAGCTCCTGGCGGCAACCACCAGCCTCACGGTCGACGCCGCCGAGCTGCGCGCCGCGCTCCGTTCCGTCCGGCACGCCGTCGCGGACCACTCCGGCTGGCCGGCCCTGCGCGGCGTGCTGTTCGACGTCGGCGACGGCACCCTCCGGCTCGTCGCCACCGACCGTCACCGGCTGGCCGTCAGTGCCTTGCCGGTGACAGGCGTGGAGGGCCCACCGGTGCGCGTCATCGTGCCGGTCCCGGTCGTGGACGTATTCCTGGACAGCGCGGAAGCGGCACGGGTCGACATCTCCCTGGCCGCGGACCACGTCGCGCTCCACGGCCGGGCAGCCACGCCGATCGACGCCGTCTACCCCGACTACCGGGCGGTCCTCGCCGTGCACGGGTCCCGGAGCACACGGGCGCAGCCGTCATCGATCCCCTCCGGCATCACCGTGACGGCCCCTGAACTCCTGGAACAGGTCACGCGGGACGAGGCCAGGAGCGGACCCCACGCCGGGCCGCGCACCGACCTGGTCCGCCTCGGTCTCGACCCCACCGAGCTTCGCATCGGTGACGAGCCCGGCACGGTCGCCTTCGACCGCGAGTACCTCGCCGACGCCGTCCGCTCGTTCGGCGACGCCGACCTGCTGCTGACCGTCGGCGAGCGCGACGCCCTCCGCCTCGCCGCTGCGCATGGACCTGACGCCGTCGTGCTCCTCATGCCGGTGCGGCCCAAGGCCGCCTGAGTCGGCTCTTCAGTACAGGATGGACGCCTGCCCGCGCGGCCAGGCGAGAGTGGCGTAGATCTGGACCATCGCCGCCTGCTCCAGCAGCTCGGTGTGCTCGTCCCCTGCGTTGAACAGCCCGGTCGCGCGGTCACGCTCGGTGCGCCACTGGTGGTCGGCGTAGTCCGCCATGGCGTTCCGGTACTTCGTGCCTCCGGTCACGGACTCCAGCAGCAGGAGGTTCTTGAACCAGATGGAGTTGAAGAACATCGGCTGGCCGTCAAGCCGCCCCTCGGTGACGTAGAAGCGGTAGGACGCCGCCGCGATCGCCTTCGCCTTCTTCAGGTAGCGCTTGTCGCCGGTCGCCTCGTACAGCAGGGTGTAGGTGCCAACGGGGACGCCCTGGTTGTACGACCACTGCGTGCGGTCGATCGACCCGTCGAGCTTGATGTTGTCCCAGTAGAGGCCGTTCGGCGCGAGCAGGTGCTCGTCGGTCCACCCCACCATCCGCTGCGCCCAGTCGAGGTAGTGCCGCTCCCCCGTGATCATGTACAGGCGGGTGGCGAGCTGCGCGCCGGGCATCGTGGAGACGGTGTTGCGGTCGGTGCTCCAGTCGGCCTGGGTCCAGAACACACCGCCGGGCGCCGGGTGCGACGGGTCGGTGTCCCACCCGGAGACCACGAGCTCGAAGATCTCCTCGGCACGTCTCAGGGCTGCCTCGTCGTCGGTCGCCAGATACTGCTGCACCTTGGCGAGCGCGACCCACTCGTTGTCGTCGTAGAACATGTCGCCGCCGTCGCCGTACGGGGCGCGCGGGTAGGAGTCGTAGCCGGGCAGCCCGGTGGTGCCGCCGTCGGCGTTCCAGAAGTGCTCCTGTCCGCGGGCGTCGTCCGCGAGGTCGTCCTCGAACGATCGTCCCAGGGCACCGGGCAGCCCGGTGAGGTCGAGCGTCGCGACGTGTGCCTGGGAGTGCGGCCACTCGAACGAGTAGGGGCGGTCCTCCGCCCCGCTCGGGTACCGCTCGCGGTAGAGGCCTGAACCGTCGTCCGCGGCCATGTACTCCTGCATCGCGTCGTACGACGCGACCGCCCGCAGCACCTGCGTGCGCTGCGACACCGCCGCGGCGTCGACGTCCCGCGCTCCGGCAGGGGCAGCCGCTCCCAGCACGCAGGTCAGCGCGACGAAAGTGGCGGCAACTCTGGTGAACCTCATCGTTCGCTCCTTCGCTCGGAGGCGTTGTCAGCGCTGTCATTCCTACCAACAAAATGCCCCGTCGTCATCGTCGACTCCGGGTGGCCCGCAGCGCCCTGAACACCTGGCCGACATGGTAGGGGCACGGCACGACGTGGTCTACTGAACTGATGCGGACAACTGCCCGAGCCCTTCTGCCCATCTCCCTGTTCGGCCTGACTCTGGCCCTCGCAGGATGTTCACCAGAGGCCGGCGGCGACAGCCCCGCATCTGAGTCGACACCGACTTCCGAGACCACAGCACCGACGGCAGAGCCCACCCAGGAGGAGACGGCTCCCGCGTCGTCCGAGTCCACCGCGGACGCCACGTTGATCGACGGCAGCCAGGAGGTGGAGATCGAGTCGTACGCCGGCACCTATCTCGCACCCACCGTCGAGGGCGGGGTGGCGTTGGTTCCCGATCCGGCAGCCAACGAGGTGCCTGCGCAGTGGACCATCGGTCCTGCGGAGGCCGGCGGGGAAGACTTCCAGCTCACGACCGTCGCGCTCACCGACGGCGAGCCGATGTGTCTGACGGTGCCGGCCGACGGCGACCCATCGCTTGCCACCTGTGATGCCGACGACGCGAGCCAGGTGTTCAGCGTGACCACGCTCGACCGCGCCGACCAGGTGTCCGTGAGCAACGAGGCGGGGTATCTCGGCGTCGACGCCGAGGGCGGATCACTCACGGTGAGTCCCACGGGCGAAGGGGTGGACACCACGTTCACGCTCCTCACGTCCTAGCTTCCACGCCGCGTACCTGCGGATGGGTGGTCAGGTGACGTCGGCCCGTGCTCCGCACGTGGACCCGGCAGCGACGACCAGCTCGACGAGAACGGGTCCCGGACCACCCCTCCCCCGAGTGCGACCGACGTTGCCGTCGACAATCCCACCTCCCGCCTCTCAGAGGACCAGGCCGTGACCCGAGCAGCACCATTGGTCATGACCCACGGAAGACCGGCGTACAGTCCAGGAAGGAACTGACCTCGGTTCCCCAATGATGGGAATCACGATCTCCGACGCCGCCCAGCCCTCCCCCGCCGCCCCGACCACGTCGTCGAGCGGCTCATCACAGAGCGGCGACCTCCTCACCCTCGGGCTGCTCGCGAACTCCTCGATGGAGAACGAGCGACGGCTGCCGATACACCCCCACCACCTCGACCGGATCGACCCGGACCTGCGCGCGCGGATGGTCGTCGAGCGCGGCTACGGCGCCGACTTCCGGCTGGAACCCGGCTACCTCGAGTCGCGCGTGGGCCGGGTCGCGGAACGCTCCGAGGTGCTCCGGTCCGCGGACGTCCTGCTGCTGCCCAAGCCGCAGGCGGCCGACGTCGAGGCGATCCCCGAGGGCCGCGTCCTGTGGGGTTGGCCGCACTGCGTGCAGGACGCCGGAATGACGCAGACGGCGATCGACAGCCGGCTCACGCTGATCGCCTTCGAGGCGATGAACCACTGGACCCGTGGGGGCGACTTCAGCCTGCACGTCTTCCACAAGAACAACGAGCTCGCGGGCTACTGCTCCGTGCTGCACGCGTTGAGCCTGGTCGGCTCGACCGGTGACTACGGGCCGCGGCTCAGCGCGGTCGTCATCGGTTTCGGCGCCACGGCACGCGGCGCCGTGACCGCGCTCAAGGCGCACGGGATCCATGACATCCAGGTCCTCACGCAGCGTGGTGTCGCGGCGGTCGGCTCCCCGATCCACACCGCACACATCACCCAGCTCAACACCGACGACGGCCCGACCCACCTCAGCGAGGTGCTCACGAAGGCCGGCAACGTCCTGCTCCCGGAGTTCCTGGCGTCGCACGACATCGTCGTCAACTGCACGCTGCAGGACGTCGCCGCGCCGCTGACCTACCTGCGGACCGAGGACCTGGAGCGCTTCACCGCAGGCGGGCTGATCATCGACGTCTCGTGCGACGAGGGCATGGGCTTCGACTGGGCGAGGCCCACCACGTTCGACGAGCCGATGTTCAAGGTCGGCCGGGACGTGGACTACTACGCCGTCGACCACAGTCCTTCGTACCTCTGGAACTCAGCCACCTGGGAGATCAGCGAGGCGACCCTGCCGTTCCTGCGCACGGTCATGGAAGGCCCGGCCGCGTGGGCGAAGGACCTCACCATCTCCCGCGCGATCGAGATCCACGACGGCGTGATCCAGAACCCGAGCATCCTGAGCTTTCAGGATCGCGAGCCGGCCTACCCGCACCCTCGGGCTGCATAGCCGGCGACATGAGCTCACGTGTGCTGTACGTCGTCGTAGCCGGTGCCGGCGCGATCCGGCACGTACCAACGCGGCTTCTGCCACTGGCTCTCGAACGGGGCTGGGACGTGCACGTTCTCGCCACCGAACAGGCGGCGCGCAGCTTCCCCGAGGCGGTGGCGCAGCTCGCCGCGGTCCTGGGCCGCCCGGTGCGGACCGACTTCCACACCGCTGTCGGGTACTCGCTCCCGGACCCGGACGCCGTGATCGTGGCCCCGGCCACCTACAACACGGTCACGAAGTGGGCGCTCGGTATCGCGGACACCTATGTCCTGACGCGCCTGGCCGAACAGGTCGGCCGCGACGTCCCCATCACCGTCGGGCCCTACGTCAACGCCAGGTTCGCCAACCACCCGACCTACCAGGGAAGCCTGGCCACCCTCAAGGAGTGGGGCGTGCACGTCGTGATCGGCCCGAGCGAGCCGCACGAGTCGGGCGACGACGCAGCGGACGACTTCCCGTGGGCGGAGATCCTCGACACGCTCCCGCCCGCGAGCGCGTAGGCCAGACCCCCGACCGCAAGAGCTCCCGCACGTGTCAGACGGTGGGCGTCGGCGAGCGCTCCTTGCCACGGCAGGCATGCTGTACGCATGCCGAAGACCTTGCCCTCTGGCCCCACCGTGATCAGCGACGACAGCGAGGTGCGCTTCGTCTCCGGGGCCCACCAGTTCGCGCTCAAGCTCAAGGACGGGCACCTGCACGTGCGCGCCATCAACACCGACGGCGACGAGGCCCAGCTCGCCGTCCTCCCGACGTCGCGCAGCACCGTGAACCTGCAGATCGAGCATCCGGTCGCGCACGGGCCGGTGGACGTCGACGGCCCGACGTTGCGCGTCTCCTGAAGTTAATCCCGACTTCACCTGCTGCGGACAGGCCGAGAACTCGGCTTCCGTCGTAGGCTCCGCTCAGGGTAGAGGCCTGGGTTTCCGGCTCGGGTCGGGACCCGGATCCGGGGCTGGGCCCGGACTCGGGTTGGAACCGGACCCGAGCTGGGGCTCGGGCTCCGGTTCCATGGGCGAAGCAGCCCAGAGCCCCACCAACGCTGTGGCACAAGAACGGCCAGTTCGACGCCCCGTCTCTCCTGAACCGCCGACCCGCCTCGTCGCACCAGTGCACTAGCTCGTGGAGCAGACCGCGCTCAGCGGGATCGATCGCCTCGCGGACCGCGTCGGTGTCGCCGGAGCGGACCCATGCGCTGTTGGCATGTCGATAGTGGTGGCCGCGGCGGCGAGCAAGCTCGCCACATGCTCGAGCAGACCACCTGGGACCGGCGCGCTGACCACGACCATGCCGTCGACCCGCCCAGCCATGTGAAGCACTCGCATCCTGAAATCGGTGGACCAGGCCATCGCCACCGTGCTGGCGAGCCTCGTTCCCCTCCGCGAACTCAGGCCCCGCACACCACCGCCCCGAAGTATGTCTCGCCCAGCACGACCATCGCGCCCGATTCTGCGTCGATCAACGTGGTCACCGTCTCACCCTAACCACATTAGGTGCACGACTGGATGACCGACGGCCCCTCAAACGGCGATCGTGCTCAACAACAAGTCCCGCTGCACCGAGAACCACACTCTGGACAGCCGACCTACCGGTCCGTCTCCACGAACTCGAGACCATCCGGCAGCTCAAACCCCAATGCCTTCAGCCGTTCACACACATCAACTGCCAACATTCCCGTCTCAGCGATGACGCGCACGACGTCCATGAGACGCAACTGGTTTCCCGTGCGTTTATCTTCGCGTTCGAGCAGGCTATGCAGCATGAGCAGGTCGCCGCTATCGATCTTATAAAGTCCTTGCCAGATAGACGGCACCCTATAGCCAAGTTCGGCCAGTCGCGCCGCAATAAACTCCACTGTAAAACCCCTGGACACGCCGCGAACAAAATGCCTTAGAGGCACGACGTCATCAGGGTCGAGCAAAGAACCACGATCTAGACCATTACTCAATAGCACTTTGTCGGCGGCGCCCAGGTCGATCCCCTGTGGCAATGTAGGCGTCGCATAACCGAGTTCGTCCAGACGCGCGACCACATCCTCCGGCAAGAGATCGCATTGAAGTGCCGCCTGCACAATGCGAGCGAGCGGCACTCCCTTGCTTCTGGCCAGCCATGCCGATTCCTCCATGGCCGACGGCAGGATCTCGTCGTCGTTGACGTGCACACGTAGGCCACTTGGAATCGGCGGCACATCGAAACCGAGTTTCGTAAGGCGCTGGGCAACATCCGCGACTCGCATCTCGGTGGTCGACGCGATGCTCACCACTCTACCAAGCGTCACCTGAGCGGTCCGGACCCAATGCACCTCTAGTATCGCCCGGTCCGCTTGATCGATTTCAAAACCGTCAGGCAAGACCATTGTTGGGTACCCTAGAAGTGCCAACTTCTCGACGATTTCGGAGGCAGTTCGCCCCGTTTGTGCGGCAGCGCGGGCGACCTGATCGAGACGAACATCCATTCGCGGGTCAAACAAGTCTAATAGCGTGCCGAAAACTATGAGGTCATCGCGACTAGCAGCCGATACCGGCGCCGGGATCTCCGGGATACAGAACCCAAAACGGGCAAATCGGCTCACGGCTTCATTAAGACCTAGATCCGATCCAATCGCAGAGTCCACAAGATCGTCAATTGTGAGCGGGTAGAGATTCAGCAAGCTGGACCGAACTCGATCAATCCGCCATAGCAATAGCTCCACGTCCGCCGCATCGAAAGATGGAACCACCGGCGCTGCGCGAGAAACGTCCCAGCCGACGGCACGGAATCGGTCCATGGCTGTCGCATACGGGATCTCTGCTTCCCACGCTCGCTTCATTACATCCTCGGTCCGCAGAACATCTGGAACGTCCCGGATATAATCAATATCCGGGTCATTCCCTCTCTCGCGCCCCAGGCCGA
The DNA here is from genome assembly GCF_050936155.1 of Promicromonospora sp. CA-289599. NCBI lineage: Bacteria > Bacillati > Actinomycetota > Actinomycetes > Micrococcales > Promicromonosporaceae > Promicromonospora > Promicromonospora sp. CA-289599. The sequence continues at coordinate 4,379,237 of NZ_JBNJNI010000001.1, read as the reverse complement.
ATAGGAACACATCACTTGGTCGGGCGACTAGAATCGGGCGTCGGTCAGACAGCCGTAGGCCCGGCACCATACCGGCCTCGATCCAAGCTCGTGCCCGCCACTCGACAACGCGAGCATCCATATCCTCGACTTGTGATACCGCCTTGCTGAGTGAAGGCATCGCTTTGCGAAATCGCGACTGACCGTATTGGAAAGTCGCCTCGAGTCCGAAACACCCGACAGTTCGAATATCGACCTCTTGATTGAATAACATCCACGATGCACACTCGGAGAGCGCACGCTCGAAGATCGCATCAGCGACCCTGGGCCGGGATCGCGTCACCTCACCGACCCACCCATTACTGAGAATTTCTCGAGCCCCATTGAACAATGTGTCGATATCACCGATGAGGACCTGGTCGATAATGTCGTTGACGGCATCGTGGTCACGCGCCCTGTTGCGATCGACACTAAGCGCAGGCGCCAACTCACCGGTTAAGTTCACGACAGCGCCACTCACGACATGGTCGAACCACACACCGTCTCGCAGCGCCCAGCCAATTCCATTACACCACCAGACAAACTGAGATTTTTCTTGCACTATCTGAAGGTTTCTTTTGCGTTCGACGTTGCCCGTCGTATCGCTTGCCCGAATATCGGCCTTGTCGGCACCGATCGGCGCAACTTCGGAAAGTGCACCTGCACGGAGAAGATGATGCTCCTTGCTCGGGGCCGCTTCAAGCATTACGTCGAAATCGCTGCACCAAACCCAGCGACGCAGCACTTTAGTGTATGGTTCGACGTCAACAAGTGGCTTCAGGTATAGACGTACCGTTGTCCCTGCGCCCGCTCGAGTCGCCTTGGAAATCCGGAACAAGGCGCCGGGACCGCGGATGTTCACTCGAAGCGCTGACCCAGTCTGACCGTCCCGCTCATATCTACTGGTCGTGACCTCGATTTCCTCGGCGACCATAAAGTAAGAGAAAACGCCGATACCGAACATGCTGTTGGGAGTTGACGTTATCCCCTCAGTCTCCCAGGCCGCCTGTTCCTCAAGGTACTCTTGAGATGTAGCAAAACGCCCGCCACCCCTACCGAAATACTGCTCAAGTTCGCGTTCGCCCAGGCCCACTCCATCGTCTTGGCATTCAACGTACTTGCGACCACCCTCAACACCGTCGCGGAATACAATTCGAATCCTGGGCTCGTGGCTTGTGCCATTTTTTCGGTTCAGGTACGCGATGCGCTTAGCGCGATGCCGACAGGCATCAAGAGCGTTCTGGTAAAGTTCACGAAACGCTATTCCCGCGTGTTGATAGAGTTCAGCACCCATGAGCAGCTCACGGACGCGCTCTTCGTCGAGAGTGAAGCGCATTTCGACCGGATCGAACGACCCATCTTCGGTCTCTGCAGGTTGAGCGGATATCGATGTGAACCTGGCGGGTAGAACATCTCCAATGGGGAACCGTTCGCCTTGGTCGCGCGATGACGCCCTCATCACGTAATCGTCCAGGGCGCCGCAGTGCGCGCGAAAGACCGCCAATGCCTCGGGCGACTCGCAGCTGACAACCATCTCGTAGACGCGCGGACCGCCGTCGCCGGGAGCCAGCCGCCACCGAACCCTGTGACGCACTATCTCAGCAGGTCCGAACGAGTCTCCCGCCGCGACATGGGCCAGGATCCGGGAGGCCTTAATCGGATCGATTGCCATCTGCTGCGACACTACCAACACCTTGATAATGGATTCACCCCGGTGTTCCCAACGCATGTCCCAAGGCAGAGAAGAGGCCTGAAGGCGGCGCGGATCCGGTTCGACCACCAGTGGAATTAAGTGATATCGCAGAAGCGCATACAGATCTTCTGGAGCGATTCCGAAGCCGTCCAGTGGCGCTGAATCAGCCATTTCATCGCTGATGACACGAAGAACGCACGCAGGTTCATTGCGCTTGAGTTCTTGCTCGGCCGCCCATCGTCGCTTCAACCACCACCTCAGCGTCGTGGCAGCATCGGCATGCTTCGGATCACTTTCGAGCCCCTGCGTTCGCTGGACCGTCTGCTCGTATTTCTTTCGAAAAGCTCGTACCGCCGCATCAGCGCCCGGCTCCTCCGCAAAAAGGTCCGGGACTTGTGCCAGCGAGCGATCCCACCAGACCGCGTACACGAATGGCATGACGGCGAGTGCGAACGTCTCAGTGGGCGATAGTTCCAGCTGGGTGCTAGTGGAGGCGAGCAACTCGGCGGTCTGCTCACTCATCCGCTTAGCGAAATCCTCGGATCGCCATGGATCTTGGTCCGCGGGTGATAACGAAGTTCTGTCAACCGAAGTTCGGGCCGAGTGGTCGGTCGCAAGGAGCTCGATGATCGGACGCAACACTTCGCGATGACCTGAAGTAGTCGACTGTGACGCGTCGAGGACGTTCTTCGTGGCTTTTATCCACGCGTTGCGCAGTTCCCTGTCAGGTCCTGGCTGCCACGCCGAGTTGCGCACGACCGGAACGTCGATGTCCTTACTGCCGTTCCACTGAGGCACCTGAAGACCGCTCAGGCTTTCACTGGCAAAGTCGTAAAGGGAGGCAAGCGAAAGATGCTCCGGTGCCGGTTCACCCAACACCCCGGCAACGCCTGATCGCATTCGTTCGATAAGACGGCCGGTAAACGCCGTGTATCCCCAGGCATCGTTGTCGCCCGATGGCTTGTCGAGTGTCGAGGACATGATGGTTGCCCAGCCATCGCCTTTACCAAGTTGAGGGCCGATAGGGCCCAGCTCGGCCGCAGTCCCTGCGAAGCAGCAGTCCAACAGGAGGAATCGGCGTCGCGCCCGCGACCGTCGAATGGCATCTCGCAGCTCGCTGAGGAGCATGCTCTCGTACGTCGGATGCTCCGATGCGCCGTTGACGAGCAACAAATCCGACTCGCCACGCGGCTCGGCATGCCCCGCGTAATAGACGATAAGGACATCATCTGCTTCGCCTGCGGCGTCCTCGACGCGCTGTCCGACTCTGCCAGGACTTTCGTCTAGAAGTTTTGTGACACTTTCAGGGGCGAACACCCCGTCACGACCAGCGAGATGCCTAGCCAGTTCGTGCACGTTGTTCGCGACCGCAGGGAGGTCTGACATTCCAGCCAGTTCGAAGTTTGAGGTGCCGATCAGAACGACCCTGGACCGCAGGGGGTCCACCTGCGCTGGGTCCACCTCAGCCCGCACTGGGGGCACCCGACTGTGAGCCCTCCGTTCCCTCAACAGGTGCGGCCGACCCGTTGAGATCGCTAGCTGCACCGATACCCGGGACCAGTGCCCGCACAGCCACCTCCAACTGCTCAGGCGTCAAGTCCCCTGTGATTTCGGCCTTTCCGAGGGGGCCAGTCAGGGTGAACCGACAGGTCGGCTGCTTGGCACCGCGGTAGCGATCCACAACCTCGAGGATCCCCATGACGAATCCAGGAAGCGCGAGAATGGTTGGCACGAGGAATACGATCGCATCAGCAATCCCACCGCTCATCTCGCCAGGACGTGTCGGTCGCTCATGAAGTAGCGCATGGGCGTCTATGTGAAGGCTAGGTCGCGCTTCGACGGCCTTGTAGAGCCCCCGCGTATGGCGACCGCTCTCGTCGCCCTCTAGGGCCAGGGTGAATCGCATGTTCTCCACGCCGTAAAGCCTCCCTTTGCCCAGTGTGTCCTGCCCGGATAGTAGTTGACGGCGACATCCCGCGGCCAGAGAACATCGTCGAGGCCGCACTCAAGATGTGGTGGCCAGAGCAGATGCCCAAGGCGCGGGCAACCCTCCGACAGCTCGGGCCGCGCGCCCAGCCTGCTTTCTACTCACCACGTCCGGAGGTGCTGCCCCAGCTGAGTCATCCAGTTCGGGCCGAGCCGTCGGCACAGCTCGACGAGCACCAGCGCGCACTGCCGCGCGTCCGCTCCGGCGTCGTGGTGGTTGTGCGCTGCGATGTTCAGCGCCCGCGAGACGTCGGGCAGCTTGTAGGACGGGAGGTCCAGCACGGACCGCGCGGTGTCGCGCGTGCACAGCCACTGCGACCGCGGCACCGAGATCCCGTGCACAGCGCTCGCCTGTGTCAGCACCGAGCGGTCGAAGGACGCGTTGTGCGCGACGAAAGCGTCCCCGCCGGCGAACTCCGCGATCTTCGGGTAGACGACGTCCCAGGTCGGCGCGCCCATCACGTCCCATGCGGTGATCCCGTGGACCGCCACGTTGAAGCTGCCGAACGACTCATGCCCGGGCGGCGGCTGGACCAGCGTCTCCAGCGTGTCCACGACGACGCCGTCCCGGACCTTGACGACCCCGACAGCACAGACCGAGGCCCGCTTCGGGTTGGCGGTCTCGAAGTCGATCGCGGTGAACGACAGGCCAGGGAGCGCGGCGTGGGGCATGCCGGGCAGAGTAGAACGGCTCGGGCGCGACGCCGGTCAGGCGCGCCAGGGCCCCGGGGCTCGTCATGCGGGGTCACGCGGGCCGCGGCGCCATGGCGCGGGCCAGCACCCCGTGCCGTGGTGCGAGCAGCCAGGCCAGAAGGAAGACGGCGGTCGCGACGAGCACGATCGTGCCGCCGACCGGCAGGTCGAGGCTCCACGACAGGTACAGGCCCACCAGCGCCGACCCGCCCCCGATGGTCGGGCCGAGCAGCATCATCGGGCCGAGCCGGTCGGTCAGGAGCCGGGCCGCGGCGGCGGGCGTCACCAGCAGCGCCAGGACCAGCACGTTGCCGATGGTCTGCACCGAGATCACGATGGCGGCCGCGACGACCACGTAGAGCAGCAGGTCGAGCCGGAGCACGGGCAGCCCGAGTGCTCGGGCCGTCTCCCGGTCCAGGCTGACCGCGACCAGCTCCTTGTGGAAGGCGAACAGCACCGCCATCAGCACCAGCCCGACCACCAGCGCGATCAGCACGTTCTCGTCGGGGATGCCGACGATGGACCCGAACAGGAAGTCCTGCAGCGACCCCGCGTACCCCGGGGCTGCCGAGATGATCACTATCCCGAGCGCGAACGCGGCGACGAAGAAGACACCGATCACCGAGTCCTCGCGCAGCCGGCGGTTCTGGGAGAACAGCGCGACCAGGAGCGCCGTCGTGATGCCCGCGACGGCGCCGCCGAGCACGAGCGAGCCCTGCAGCACGAAGGCGATCGCGAGGCCGGGGAACACGGCGTGCGCGACGGCGTCGCCGATGAAGGCCATGCCGCGCAGCACCACATGCGTGCCGACGACGCCGCACACCACGCTGGAGAGCACCGCCATGAGGAGCGCCTTGGGCAGGAACGCGAGGTCGGGGTTGAGCAGGTCACCCACGAAGTCGACTGGCGAGATCACGCGCGGTCACCCCCGTCCGGCGCACCGTTCGCCGCGCCGTCCGACCGGCCCTGTGCGACCTGCGCGATCGCCGTGAGCAGCGGTGACCCGGCCGAGACGCCGAACGCCGTCATCCACGGCTCCGGCCCGGCCAGCTCGGCGGGCGTACCCGACGCGACCACCGTCCGGTTCAGCAGGCACAGCCGGTCGCACGCGTGGACCGCGCCCACGAGGTCGTGGTTCGTCATGATCACTGCTCGTTCCTCGTCCGCGAGCTCGCGGAACAGCTCGGTCAGGTGTTCCTGCGTGGGTACGTCCAGGCCGGTGAACGGCTCGTCCAGCAGGAGGATCCGCGGATCGAGGGCCAGCGCCCGGGCCACCAGGACCCGTTGCCGCTGCCCGCCCGAGAGCTCGCCGACCGGCCGGGTCCGCAGGTGCGTCATCTCCACGCGGTCCAGCGCGCGGCGTACCGCCCGGTAGTCGTCAGTACCGGCGCCGCGCAGCCAGCCGATCCGCGCGACCCGCCCGGTCAGCACCGCCTCCTCGACGGTGACGGGAAAGTCCCACGCGAACTCGTGGCGCTGCGGCACGTAGCCGATGGACCGCGTCGCGCGTGCCGACCGGGAGCGCGCCCGGCCCGTGCCGACGTCCTGGCCGACAACGCTGATCCGGCCGGACGACGGCACCAGTCCCAGCACGGCCCGCAGCAACGTCGTCTTGCCCGCCCCGTTCGGGCCGACCAGGCCCAGCAGCTCGCCCTCGGCGACCTCGAGCCGGACGTCCTCCAGCACGGGCCGGCCGCCGAGCGCGACCGCCAGGTCCCGCACCTCCAGCACAGCGGCGGACGCCGGAGTCACCGAGGTGCTCGCGTCGCCCGCGATCGTCGCCGTCATGCCTCGTCCCCCGCGTCCTGGTCGGCGGCGGCTCGCGCCCGGCGGGCGCGCACCACGCGGACGATCAGGACCAGGAGCAGCAGCAGCCCGGCCGCCGCGGCTCCCCAGACCACCGCGTCAGGACCACCGGTGCCCGACGACGACCCGCTCGCCTCCGGCGCGCCTGTCACCTCTACGTCCGTGTCCCCTGCCGGCGACCCGCTCGGCGAGGCGTCGTCCTCGGCCACCGCCGCGAGCGCCTCCGCCGGGTCGGTGTCCTCGCCGACCGCGAACACGAGGGTGCTCGCGTCCTCGGCCCGGGTCCCGTCGCTCAGCTCGGCGAGCATCGTGACGTCGAGGCGGTAGACGCCCGGCTCCGTGAAGACCCAGTTGGCGTGGACGTGAGTGTTGACCTCCATCCACAGCTCCTGCGGCAGGGGTTCGCTCGAGTTCCACAGCACGTTGGGCGGTCCGGTGACGCCCTCCTGCAGGAACACGAACAGTTCGCCAGGGCCGTCCACGCCGTCGAGCCGCAGCGACGCACCCTGCTCCACAACGTCGACGACCTGGGGGTCCTGGGTGTTCCAGCCGAGCCAGACGACGTCGGGCGCCTGCGTCTGCGGCACCACGTGCAGCGGGGTGCCGGGGTCGACGCCGAGGAACTCGTAGTCCGGGCCGTCCGGCGCGGGCAGTACCGCCGCGTCGCCGAGGTGCAGGACCGTGCGCTCGGGGTCGCGCCAGACGGACGGGACCTCCCGGTCGTCGCGGGCGAGCATCGTCCACTCGCCGTCGATGAACCGCGGCCCGACGTCGACGTGCCCGTTGGTCACGACAGCGTCCTCGGTCACCACCTCCTCGTCGGCCTCGACGGTCTGCTGGAGCCCTGAGTCGTCCGGGGCATCGGCCAGGGCGGCCGGCGCGACGCCGAGGGTCAGCCCGGCGAGCAGCGCCGCCGCGTACGCGACCCCCCTGCCGCGCCGCGCGGTCCGGTAGGTCGTCCGCGTGGTCCGGGATGTCAGCCGGGATCTCATGGGTACTCCTTCATGTCAGGCACCGGCGGAGGCTGTCGGCGTTGGCGCGCATCAGGTCGACGTAGGTGGTGACGCGGTCGTCGAACGCGTCGGAGTAGATGGGGCAGACCCGCAGGTCGTTCTCGCGGGCCACCTCCTTGAGCACGGTGGACCGCGCGGCGAGGTTGGGTTCCAGGAAGACCGCGGGCACGTCGAGCGCCTGCACGGTCCGGGTGAGCTTGATCCGGTCGGCGACGCTGGGCTCGGAGGCGGGGTTGGGCGTCACGAAGCCCGCGATGTCGACGTCGTACGCCCTGCCGAGGTAGGCGAACGCGTCGTGCGTGGTCACCAGATGCCTGCGCGACCTAGGGATCTGCGCGATGGTGCGCTCCACGTAGGCGTCCGTCGCGCGCAGCTCGGCCAGGTAGGACTCGGCGTTCGCCCGGAACCCCGCCGCCTGGCCGGGTGCGGCAGCGGCCAGGGTGTCGCGGATGACCTCGACGTACGCCTGCGCGTTGCGCACGTCCTGCCACAGGTGCGGGTCGATCTCGCCGTGCACGTGCTTGCCGAGGACCGCCTGCGGCAGCAGGTAGACCTGGTCCCCAGGGCGGCCGAGGAACCCGAACCCCGGCCCGGTGGGCACCGACGCGAGCGCCTTGTTCGGCACCGACACCACGGTCCGGGCCGGGTCCAGCGTCTCGGTATGCGCGTGCCCGACGTCGTCGTGGTCGCCCGGGTGTTCGTCCGCGGCTTCGGCGACCTGTTCGCCGACCGGTGCGTCGGACTGCAGCAGGATCGCGCCGTCGTCGAGGTCCACCGTGACGTCCGCGTGCCCGCCGTCCAGCACCCGGGCACCCGCCATTCCGGGCACGGAGTACGGGTCGACGCCGACGGCGAACGTCACGGTCGCCCTCCCGAGCCCTTGCGGCTGACCACCCGGCTCGGCGACCAGGTCGGACTCCAGCGCCACCCGGTAGATCCCCGGTTCGGTGAACGCCCAGCTCATGTGCGTGTGCGCGTCCGTGGGCAGAGTTGCCGTGTCCCGGGCGTACCCGTCGGCGGCGTCGAAGCCGTCGCCCGAGTCGAAGTAGGTGCGCGGCTGGCCGAACGTCTCGGTCAGGTATCCCGCCAGCCGCCCCGGCCCCTCCACGTCGGTCGCGCGCAGGCGCACCTCGGAGGCGCGCGTCGCCCCGAGCTCCTCGCCCGCGCCGCTCACGCGCAGCCCGAGCCAGATGGTGTCCAGGTTGACGTTCTCGACCAGCGGGATCACCTCGGCGGCGTACTTCGTCGCCGACTCCGCCAGCGAGATGTTCGGGGCGCCGTCCGGCAGGTTCGCGTCGAGCGTGGTGACCACCGCGTGGTCCTCCAGGAGCAGGTAGTTGCTGAAGGCCACGTCGGCGTAGACCACGTCGCGCACGTCCCGCAGGGTCGGGTCGTAGGAGTGCGGGTCGCCCGTGGGCGGCACTATCGAGGTGACGTCCACCGCGTCGCCGGCCACGTTCCGCACCAGGTCGGCAAGGATCGCGGTGGTGGTCACCACGTGGAGCCGGCCGTCGTCGGCCGCACCGGTACTGCCCGCGCCGGTACTGCCCGCGCAGCCGGCGAGGACCAGCGAGCCCGCCGCGATCATGCCGACCGCGGCGGCCCGCCGTCGTGAGGTCGCGCTCATGCCCGGCGACGCCGCTGCGCGACGACGATGAGCAAGCCGCCCGCGAGCAGGAGGAGACCCGCCAGCGCGAGCGGCTGGAGCACGCTCGCACCGGTGCTCGCCAGGGCTGCGCGCTGCGCGGCGCTGAGGTCGCACTCCTCGCCCGACGGCGTCCGTCCCACGTAGGTCGTCCTCGTGGTCGTCCCCGCGGTGTCGCCGACGGAGAACTTCAGCGTCGCCGCGTCCGAGGCCGTGCCGCCGCTCCTGAGCGGGACCGACTGCGTCATGGTCACCGAGTAGACGCCGGGCTTGGTGAACGCCCAGTTGGCGTGCACGTGCTGGTTGAGCGGCACGGACATGGACCTCGGGAACCCCTTGAGGGTGCCGAAGTTCTTGGCCCCCACTCCCCCGAACGTGCCCGTCGCGTACACCCCGAGCTCGCCGGGCCCGTCGACGCCGTCGAGCGTGAAGGTGACCGGCCCGTCCGCCGCCTCGATCAGGCTGGGGTGCTGCGTGTTCCAGCCGATCCACGGGACGCCGGTCTCCTGGACCTGACCGACCGACCAGATGGTCGAGCCGGCCGTGCCCAGGAACGCGAACTCGCTGCCCGCCGGGACCTTGTCCTCTGCCGCCTCGCCCAGCCGGAAGGTGAGCGACGCCGGGTCGACCCAGGACGAGGGCTGCTCGCGGTCGTCCTTCACCTGGGCGACGAGCTTGCCGCCCTCCACCATCGAGCCGAAGTCGAAGTGACCGGAGGAGATGCCGCCCACCTCGGGCGTGCTCACCTCGCTGGTGACCGGCTGGGCGACGCACTGCGGGTCGTCCGGACCGGTCCCGCCGGCTCCCGGACCGTCACCCGGGCCGCCGTCGTCGCTCGGGTCGTCTCTCGGGTCGTCGCCGGGGTCGCCGTCCGGATCGGTGCCTGGGTCCGTGCCGGGGTCCGTCCCCGGGCTCGCGCCGAACTCCTCGGCGGTGAGGCCGCAGTGCTCCTCCGTCACGCGGCGGGCGTCCACGCCGACGGCGAAGAGCAGGGTCGCCCGGTCCGTCATCGTGTCGGTCGCAGCAGTGGGAGCACCCCCGTCGAGGGCCGTCTGCGAGACGTCCAGGCAGTACACCCCGGCGACGTCGAACGCCCAGGAACCGTGCGCGTGCTGCGCGTAGTCGAGCCGGTCCTTACCCGGGCCGAGCAGCACGCGGGGCGCGCCGAAGCCGTCACCGCCGGAGTCGAAGAGCACGAACTCGCCCGGCCCGTCCACGTCGAGCAGCGCCCAGCGGACGGCGTCCGCGGCGGCGCCGTCCGCCACGTCGAGGTTCCAGCCCGGCCAGACGAGGTCCGGGGTCGGGCTCTCGGGCAGCACCCAGACCCGGTCGCCGGGCTCGCCCAGGAAGGAGTACCGCTCGTCGTCGGGCACGACGACGCCCGCACCGTCCGGCACCGCGAACGCCACCTCGGACGGGTCGTGCTCCTCGGACGGGACAGCGGCGTCGTCGCGCACCACCGTGGTGAGGCCGGCGTCGGTGATGCGGGCCAGGAGGTCGACGTGGCCGCTGCGCAGGACCGTACGGTCCGTGACGGGCCGCCCGTCCGGGTCGCCAGGGTCGCCGGGATCGCCGGGATCACCCGGGCCCGGGTCGCCGGGGTCGCCGCCGGGCGGGCACGGCTGGACCCCTGCCGGGTCGACGCCCGCCGCGACGGTCAGCGTCGTGGTCGCCGCCGCCGCGGTGCCGTCCGCGGTGGTACCCGCGAGCGTGGAGGTGACGCAGTACCGGCCGGGCGCCGTGAAGACCCAGCGCAACAGGTGCACCCCGCCGGGGCCAACCGTCGAGCCCGATGCCTCGTAGCCGGGAACCGTGCTGAGCAGCGCCCCCTTGTGCCCGGCCACGAGGGCCTGCTGGTCGTCGACCACGAGGAACCCGCCGGGACCCGTCGCACGGTCGAGCGTCCAGGTCAGGTCCCCGCGCCAGGCGTCCCGGTCCAGGTGCGCCAGGTCGAGATCCACCGCGTTGAGCAGGCCCGACCCCGGCCCCAGCTGGTACCCGTCCACGTACTCCTGCTCGGCGTCGCGCCAGTTCTCGAGCAGGCGCTCGACGTGCAGGCCGCGCGAGGTGGTGCCCGTCGCGAGCACCACGTCCGCCGGGTCGTGGCGGACGCCGTGCCCGCGCAGGTCCCCGGTCACCAGGTCGGCACGCAGGTCGCCGTCCGCCAGGCGCGGTGCGAGCGCGGCGAACGACGCCCTCCCCCGCTCCTCCGGGGCGGGGACGCGCGTCACCTTGCCGGGGACCGCAGCCTTCGGGGTGTCGTCATGGCTGCGCGCCCGGTCGGCGTCGCGCTGCATGCAGGTGGGCGCCGACGTCGGGTCGTAGGCCGAGCCGCCGACCACGAAGGTGAGCACCGCGTCGTCGTCGCGCGCGCCGCCCGGGGTGGCCGTGGCAGTGGAGGTGAGCCGCACGCAGTACGTGCCCGGGGCGGTGAAGTCCCAGCTCAGGTGCTGGTGGGCGAGCGCGGGCGCGAGCGCCGGGTGGGCCTGGGGCAGGCCCTGCCGGGTCGAGAACCAGGGGGCCGCCCCGGAGCGGACGTGGTCCTCGTCGGCGCCGAGGAAGAACTCGCCGGGCGGCGGGCCGCCGTCCGCGCCGGTCACGCTCTCCAGCCGCAGCATCGGCAGGCTCTCGTAGTCCTGTGCGCTGAACGTCTCGGAGGAGACGCCGAGCCACGGCAGGCCGGCCTTCGGCACCTTGGGCAGCCGGTGGATCACCGAGCCCGCGGGCGCGAGGAACGTCGAGTCGGCGGACGCCGTCGGCTCCGGCACGGTGACCCGCGCGGCGTCGGGTACGTGGACCACGAGCGTCGCCGGGTCGTACCAGTTGAGCGTGTTGCCGTGGGACTCACGCACCAGCAGACGCAGCTCGTCGGCGCCGGGGCGCAGGGACAGGTCGGAGTGCGTGGCGGGCAGCAGCACGTTGTTCCGCGGGTCGGTCAGGTCGTCCGGGTCCGGGGAGCCGGGGTCGGGATCGCCCGGGTCCCCCGGGTCACCGGGGTCGACGGGCGGGAGCACGGGGAGGTCGGGGTCGACGGGAGCACCGCACTCGGCGGTCGCAGCGCCCGGCACGTTCCCGACGGCCACGCGCACCGTCACCGTCGGCGAGGTCCGGACCTGTCCGTCGGTACCCGTCGCAGAGACCCGCAGGTCCAGGCAGTGCAGGCCCAGCTCCGAGAACAGCCAGCCCTGGGCCTGCGGCGGCGAGATGCTCGTCGTGCTCGGCGTCCAGGTGACGTCGGAGCGCAGTCCGTACCCGGCGTACCAGACGCGGCTCATGGGCACGTCGGGCATCGGGACGGGGCCGCCTATCGCGACCAGCCCGCCCCCGCGCGCCCCGGTGATCTCCCAGGCGACGCCGTTCCGGGCGACCTGGTCGCGCGGCAGGCCGTAGTTGTTCAGGCGCGGCACGACGTCGGTCCCCGCGTAGTCGAGCGTCGGGAAGTCCTGGCTCGTGGCCCACAGCGGCGTGCCGGGCGGACCGAGCGGCGCCAGCCCCGCATCGTCCGGGGTCGTGAGGGCGATGGGCCGCGGCACCGACACGACCACGTCGTCCGGGGCGTACCGCTCGGAGATCGTGGCGGGACCGGCCTCGGCGGACCAGCCGACGTCGATCACCGGCTCGCCGTCCACGAGCAGGGCGTTCACGAACGCGTTGCCCTCGTCGAGGACGGTGCGCGACGGCGGTTCGCTCTCGGTGCCGGCCATCGCCGACCACGCCGTGGCGGATGCGGCGACAGGCATACCTACCGCGACGAGCCCTACGGCAAGTGCGGCAGCCGCGGCGCGGCGACCCGGTACGGACGTTCTGACCACGAAGGACGTTCCTCTCGGTGCGGGGTGACTCGGTGCGGACCTGTCCAGCCAGGCCCGGGTAGTGCGGGGAGGGCGGTACGGCCGCCCTCCCCGCCCAGGTCAGGAGCGCTTGAGCGGAAGCGTCTCGGACAGCACCGGCGCACCGCCGTTGACGCTCACGTCGAACGACAGCAGGTAGGTCCCGGTGCGGTTGAAGGACCACGCGAGGTCCTCGTGCCCGGAACCGTCCAGCACAAGACCGCCGGAGGCGGCCGTCTTGGTCGCCGTGAAGCTGCCCGCGCCGCCCGTCCCCGTGACCCGCCCGCCCGTGCTCGATCCGGCGAGCACGTTCGGCTCGAACTCGACGTCGAGGCCGCCGCACGACGCACCGGGCTCGACCGTGAAGCCGACCTCGGGTCCGGTCGTGCTGGTGAAGGTCAGCCAGTCACCCGCGGGCAGCTCCACCTCGGTGCCGCCGACGTGCTCGTGCACGTGCACCTCGACGCCGGTCACCCCGCCGAACGCATCGCACTCGACCTCAGCGGCGACGTCGAAATGACCACTGGTGCGGTCGGCAGCGGCCGCCGGCGCCGCAAGGGCCCCTGCCATGGCAGCGGTCGCGCCCATCGTGACCAGCACCGTGGCGATCCGACGCCCGCTCTTTCGCTCGATCATGATCTGACTCCTCCATCTCGGTGCACGCCCGAACGCGGACAAATGAGAACGATTCTCATGCACGCGAGGAGTGAACCAGTACTGAGAACCATTATCAAGAGCGCGGCTCACAAGTTCACCCACACACGAGGCGCCTTGGCACGGTCGGCTCGACACGACCGGCTCGGCGCCGGCCGACAGTCGCCTGGTATTGAGAACGATTCTCAACCCTGGTTCACTACGCATGATGCGCACCCGCCGATCCTCACCACGCTCACAGGTCCAGCGAGAGCTGGCGACGAGCGAGCGGTTCCGCACGGCGAACGAGATCTATCTCGCCCTGGCGGACCGGAAGCAGCGGGTGAGCCTGTCGACGGTGTACCGGACGCTGACGATGCTGGCGGGCTCCGGGTCGGTCGAGGTCGTCCAGCTGCCCGGGACCGGGCAGGCCTACCGCCCGCGGCCCCCAGAGCCGGCCGGACCGTACCTCGTCTGCGTGGGATGCGGCACAGCAGCCACCGTCCCGGCGATCGATCTCGCACCCTGGTTCCGCGCTGTCGCGACGCAGCAGGGCTTCAGCGACATCGAGCCCCGCGTCGAGCTCTGGGGCCGGTGCACAGGGTGCCGGCAGGGTGTTAGTGAGAACGATTCGCATGTCTGATACGGTCCCCTGTCACTTCGTCAGAAAGTAGGCACGATGCGGCTGCTGCTCCTGTCCAACTCCACAAACCACGCCAGTGGCTACCTGGAACACGCCCTGGACACCGCGCTCGGCTTCCTTGACGGCGCGACCGTCACGTTCGTCCCCTACGCGCTCGCCGACCACGACGCCTACACCGCGAAGGTCGCAGCGGTCCTCGCGCCCCACGGCGTCCGGGTGAGCGGGCTGCACGACGCCGCCGACCCCCTGGCCGCCGTCGAACGGGCCGAGGCCGTGTTCGTCGGCGGCGGGAACACCTTCCGCCTGCTGGACACGCTGCACCGCCTCGGCCTGCTCGATGCGCTCGCGACGCGCGTCCGAGACGGGCTGCCCTACATGGGCGCGAGCGCCGGCACGGCCATCGCGAGCCCGACCATCCGCACCACGAACGACATGCCGATCACGCAGCCGTCGTCGTTCGACGCGCTGGGCCTGGTGCCGTTCCAGCTCAACGCGCACTTCGTCGACGCGGACCCCGCCGGCACCCACGCCGGCGAGACCCGCGAGCAGCGCCTGGCCGAGTTTCTCGAGGTCAACGACGTGACCGTGCTAGGCCTCCGCGAAGGGACCTGGCTCGCTGTCGAGGACGGCGCCGCGCACATCGGCGGGAAGGCCGTGGGCCGGACGGCGCCGGGTCCGGCCCTCGTGTTCACCCGTGGGGCGGCGCCCCACGAGGTGCGAGGTGACGTCAGCGGCCTGCTGACGGCCACAGCGCAGTTCGACGTGCCGGCTTCGTGAGCCTCTGGCGGCTGACCCGCAGCTTCCCCGTAGCCGTCCAGGTCCTCCTGGTCAACACGCTCGGCGTGAGCGTCGGCTTCTACCTGCTGATCCCATTCCTGACCGCGCACCTGAGCGGTGGACTGGGCATGTCGGCGACCCTCGTCGGGGTGGTGCTCGGTGTGCGCACGCTCAGTCAGCAGGGCCTGTACCTGCTGGGCGGGTCCGTCTCGGACCGGTGGGGCGCCCGTGGCGCGATCATCGCGGGATGCGCGCTGCGGACGGTGGGATTCGGGCTCTTCGCGCTCGGTGACACGTTCGCCGTCGTGCTGGTCGCTGCCATCCTGACGGGCGTCGCCGGTGCGCTGTTCGGCCCCGCGGCACGCGCGTACATCGCGGTCGAGGCGGCGGGGCGCCGGGCGGAGGCCTTCGCGCTGTTCACCCTGTTCTCCAACGCCGGAGCGCTGGCGGGCCCGCTGCTGGGCAGCGTGCTGCTGCTGGTCGGGTTCCAGGTGTCGGCGGTCGCCGCCGCCGCGATCTTCGCGGTGCTCACGGTGTGGCAGGTCGTCGTGCTGCCGGTCCAGCGTGTGCGGGCCGTCGGCACGAGCGTGTGGGCGGGCTGGCGTGAGGTGTTCGCCGACCGGCGGTTCCTCGCGTTCACCGCGGCGGCGTCGGGCATGTTCGCGCTGGAGAGCCAGCTCTACCTGGTGCTGCCCTGGGAGGCGCAGCGGCAGACCGGCTCGCCGTCGTCGATCGCCGTGCTCTTCCTCGTCTCGACGGTGCTGACGCTGGCGTTCCAGATCCGGGTTACGACGGCGCTGCAGCACCGGTGGTCGCGCGGGTGGTCGATCGCCGTGGGGATCGCCCTGCTGGGCGGCGGGTTCGGCGTCATGGCGCTCGGCGCGGCCCTGACCCCTTCTCCCGGGGCGCCGGCCTCGCCCTGGGAGGCGGCATGGCGGCTGGCGCCCGTCCTGGTCACGACTGCTCTCCTGGCCGCGGGCCTGATGATCGCCAAGCCGTTCGTCTACGAGCTGGTCTCCGGGTTCGGCCGGAACGGGCTGGAGGGGACCTACTTCGGCGTGTTCTACCTGGCCTCAGGGATCGCCGCGGCGCTGGCCAACGCGGTCCTGGGCTGGGCCGCCGGCGTCGCCGACGGGCGGCTGCCCTGGCTGCCGGCCGCCCTGTGCGTCCTGATCGGCGCCGTCGGTGCGACGGCGACCCTGGTGCTGCACCGCCGCGGGATCCTGCGGGGCGAGTCCTGACCCGACCTCGGCCGAGGGTTCACGCCCGCGACACGGGCGACCAAGGGCGCAGCACCACCTGGCGGTCGGCCCGGGCGATGGTGGCCGGCCGGTGCGCGATGAGCAGGACAGCACGGTCGCGCGAGCGGTTCAGCAGGTCCAGGATCGCGGTGTCGGCCTCGTGGTCAAGCGAGGCGGTCGCCTCGTCGAGCACGAGGACCCTCGGCTCGCGCAGGAGTGCCCTGGCGATCGCGACGCGGGCGCGCTGACCGCCGGACAGTCCCGTGCCGTGCTCGCCGACGGGCGTGTCCAGCCCGAGCGGCAGGCCGACGTCGGGGTCGTCGAGCCCCGCGGCCCTGGCGGCGCGGCGCACGTCCTCGTCCGGGGAGTCCGGCCGGCCGAGCACCAGGTTGCTGCGGATGGTCCCGTGCAGGAGCGGGGACGACTGCGGGACGACGGCGACCAGCTCGCGCAGCCGGTCCTCCGGCATCGCGCGCAGGTCGACGCCGTCGATGCGGATGCTGCCGTCGTCCGGGTCCCAGAGCCTGAGGGTGAGCCGCGCGGCGGTCGTCTTGCCCGCGCCCGACGGCCCGGTCAGGGCGACGATCTCCCCCGGGCGCACGTGCAGGTCGAACCGGTCGAGCACCGGCCGGGCCTCGTCGTAGGCGAAGCCCACGCCGTCGAGGACGAGTCCCGCCTCGCCCGCCCGCACGGCCGCCGGAGCCGTGCGGGCGGGATCGATCGCGGGGGCCTGGTCCAGCGCGCGGAGGATCCGGGCGGCGGACTCGCGCAGGGTTCCGGCGTTGCGCAGCAGCTCGGCGATCTGCGCGGCCGGGCCGAGCCCGGCCACCGCGACGGTGACCGCGAGCGGGATCGCCGCGGCCTCGACAGCCGCGCTGTCCTGCAGGGCGACGGCGATGGCCCCGACCGCGGCGAGGGCGAACATGGCGTCGGCGATACCGCGTTCGACGCCGAGCCGGGACGCCTCCCGCCGCTGGACGCGGGCGTGGTCGCGGGTGTCGTCGGTGATGCGCCCCAGCTGTGCGTCCAGTGCGTCGGCGCCGGTCAGCTCGCGGATGCCGCGGATCGTGTCGAGCAGCTCCGAGCGGACCCGCGCCGCGCCGTCCGACAGCGCCTGGGCGTTGCGGCGCGCGAGCCGGGCGGTGACCAGGGGCACGACGACCCCCACGACGAGCAGCGGCAGCCAGACCAGCAGGAGCAGCGGGGTGATCGCGATCGACACGAACGTGCTGACCGACAGGATCAGTGCCGCGCTGAGCGTCTGGGCGACGGTGTGGGCGTAGAGCCATTCGAGCGTCTCGATGTCCCCCATGACGGTGGTCACGAGCTCGCCCGTGCGGTGGTGCTGCCGCCGGGACGGCAGCGCCCGCCGGAGCGCGCCGAAGACGCGGCCGCGCAGGATGCCGATGAGCCCGTAGGCGAGCCCGTGGGAGACCCAGGACTCCCGGGAGGTGGCCGCGGCCGCCAGGACCGCGACGGCGACGAGGGTGACCGTGACCGCCGGCAGCGAGACGGGCGTGCCCGCCGCCACCTGGCCGACCACCAGTGCCAGCCCGAGGGCGACGGCCAGCACGGCGACCTGCGTGACGATGCTCCACACGACGGTCTCGACGAACAGCCGCCGGCGGACGGCGATGACGGGCAGGAGCCGCAGGACGGGCGTCATCGTGGCACTCCTGCCGGTCGGGTGAGCATCGTCGGTGGTCCCTCGCCGCTCGTGGCGACCCGCCCTCGTTCGATACGGACCCAGCGGCTGCACCGTCCGGCCGCGCTGAGCCGGTGCGCGATGACGACGGTCGTGCGCTCGGGGGCGTGGTCGAAGACTCCCTCGACGACGCGGCGTTCGGTGTCGGCGTCGAGCGCCGAGGTGACCTCGTCCAGCACGAGCACGGGAGCGCGTGCGAGCAGGGCGCGGGCTATCGCGATCCGCTGCCGCTGCCCGCCCGAGAGCTGCTGCCCGTCCTCGGTGAGCACCGTGTCGTAGCCGTCGGGCAGGGCGCTGATCAGGTCGTGGGCGTCGGCGGCGGCCGCGGCGGCCCGGATCTCGGCGTCGCCGGCGTCGGGTCGGTAGAGCCGGAGGTTCTCGCGGACGCTCCAGGCGAACAGCACCGGGTCCTGCGGCACGACGACGACGCTCCGGCGCAGCGCGCCCAGGGTGTAGTCGCGCAGGTCGGTCCCGTCTATGCGGACTGAACCCTGGTCCGGGTCGGCGCCGCGTTCGAGCAGCCGGGCGAGCGTGCTCTTGCCCGCGCCCGACGGTCCGAGGACGGCCACGGTCTCCCCCGGCGCGATGCGGAGGTCGATGCCGCTCACCCCGGTCTCGGCGCCGGGGTACCGGTAGGTGACGTCGTGGAGCTCTACCGCCGCCCCGTCCGGCGCGGGCTCGGTGCGCGAACCCTCTCCGCGCACCGCCGGTTGCGCGGACAGGAGGGCGTCGAGCCCGTCGACGGCGGTGAGCCCCAGGTAGCCGGCGTGCCAGTGCTGGCCGAGCTCCGACACCGGCCGGAAGCACTCCCGGGCGAGCATCAGCACGAGCACGGCGGTGGTCGCCGTCGCGCTCCCGGTGACGACGGCGGCCAGGGCGGCGAGCACCGCGGCGACCACGCCGACGTGCACCGCGACGCCGCTCACGGCGCTCTCGACCAGCGACATCCGCAGCTGGGACATGGTCCGTGCGCGCAGGTCCTCCGCGCGGTCGTCGAGCTCCGCCCCTACCCGCTCCGCGGCGCCGAAGCTGCGCAGCAGCGGGATCGACTGCAGCGCCTCGACGTAGTCGCCGGACAGCCGCGCGAAGGCGTCCCACCTGCCGCGCCCGTTGCGCAGCAGCCTGGCGTCCCACAGCCGCGGGGCGAGCACCGCGACGGCCGCGGCGACCGCGAGGACGGCGCCCGCGGCCGGCGCGAGCACCGTCACGATCACCACGATCGCCGCCGGGGCCAGGAGCACGACGACGAGCTGCGGCAGGTAGCGCGTGTAGTAGGCATCCAGACCATCGACACCGTCGATCACCGTCGCGGTGGTCCGGCCGGCGCGACGCTCGGCCTCGGGGACGGCGGCGACCTTCTCCAGCAGCCGGCTCCGCAGCCGGATGCGCACCGACGCGCCGATGCGGGAGGCCAGCGGCTCGCGTCCCCAGATCACCGCCGCGCGCACCAGCGCGACCACGGCGAGCGCCGTCAGCGGCAGGCCGATGTCGCCGTCACCACGGACGAGCGCCGCGACGACCAGGCCGACGAGGACCGCGAAGGTCACGTGCAGGGCGGACAGGAGCAGACCGACGGCCGCCAGGGCGAGGATCGCTCCCGGCACGGTCCCGGCGAGCTGCAGGAGCCGGCGGTGGATCACCGGTCAGAACTTCTGGGGGTAGAGCGCCTCCGCGATCTGGCGGACCGCCGCGACGTTGCCGAGCGTGCCGGGGAACACGTCGGCGGTCGAGATGGCGATCAGCCTGTCGTCCCGCACCGCGGGCATGTCGGGGAACGTGCTGGTGAGGTACTCGCGGGCCGCGGCCTCGTGCGCGGCGTCGGACACGGAGAAGACCAGGGCCTCGGGTGCCTCGGCGGCCAGGGACTCGGGGGTGATCTCGGCGGAGAAGAAGTCGGCGAAGGCGGGCTGCTCGGGCGTGTAGACGTTGTCGGACCCGGCCAGCCGCAGGATGTCGTACTCGACGCCGGCCCCGATCGCGGAGAGGGAGGTCCCGTCGACGTACACCTGCGCGACGCGCAGCTTGTCCACGTCCGCCACGGCGGCGGCGATCTCGTCCAGGTCGGCCTGGCTCTCGGCGGCCAGGTCGGCGGCGGCGTCCTCGACGCCGAAGATCGTGCCGAGGTCCTCCAGGTCGGTGAAGAGGTCGGTGACCTCGCCCGCCATCCGGCGGTCCGCGCATCCCCCGGTCGCCACGTAGACGGCGGCGCCGGCGTCCTGGAGCTGCTCGATGCTCGCGAAGCCCTGCTCGGCGGTGAACTCGTAGGTGGTCGGCGAGTAGACGAAGTCGGGCTGCACCGCCAGGAGGTCCTCGCGGCTGGGCGGGGTGTCGCCGCCGATCACGGGGACGTCCGCGGCGAGCGAGGCGACGGCGTCGGGCAGCGCCTGCGTGGTGGCCTGGGCCTGTCCGGCGAGGCGGTCGGCCAGGCCGAGGCGCAGCAGCAGCTCGGTCTGGGAGGGGTGCATCCCCACCACGGCCTCCGGCACGCCGTCGACCACGACGTCCTGGCCGCAGTTGCTCACGGTGACCGGCTCGGCGCCGGCGGCACCTTCGGCCGCGGGGGTGACGCCGGTCCCGCAGGCGGACAGGAGCAGGGTGGCCGCCGCAAGGGAGGCGACGGCGCCGGTGGTGGCTGCGCGCCGGGAGTGACGGGTCATGACGAGATCTCGCTTTCGGTGTGAACGGGTGCGGGGACCGGGGTGGCCCGGTCCGCGGCGGAGTCGAGGTGAGGCTGCCGGAACGCGAGGACGCGGTCCTGCCCGTCGTCGAGCAGTCGCGCCTGGACGCCGAAGACGGCGTGGATCAGCTCCGGTGTGAAGGTCGCGGCTGGCGGCCCGTCGGCGACGACGGTCCCGGCGTCGAGCACCACCACGCGGTCGCAGTACTGCGCCGCGAGATTCAGGTCGTGGAGCGCGGCGATCACCGTGCGGCCGAGCCCGCGCACCGTGCTCATCAGGTCGAGCTGGTGCCTGATGTCGAGGTGGTTGCTCGGTTCGTCGAGGACGAGGACCGGGCTCTGCTGGGTCAGGGCGCGTGCGAGCATGACCCGCTGCCGCTGACCGCCGGACAGCGTCCCCACCATGCGGCCGGCGAGGTCGTCGATCCCGGTGCGCCGCATGGCGTCGTCGGCGATCCGGAGGTCTTCGGCGGTGTCCCGCCCGAAGGAGGTGTGGTGGGGCGCCCGGCCCAGGAGCACCACCTCGTGCACGCTGAGGTCGAAGTCGGTGTGCGCGTCCTGCAGCATCACCGCGACCTGTCGCGCGTGCTGCCGTCCGGAGAGGGTGCGCACGTCGGCGCCGTCGACCCGCACCGTGCCCCGGCTCGGCCGGACGGCGCGGTAGAGCGTACGGAGCAGCGAGGACTTGCCGCTGCCGTTGGGGCCGACCAGGCCCACCACCGTCCCGGGCTCCACGGTCAGCGAGGCGCCGTGCACCACCTCGGTCCCGCCGAGAACCACCGTGACGTCGTCGAACTCGACCCTCATCTCGGCCCTCACCGTCCGAACCCCGCCCGGTCGGCACCGCCACGGCGCATCAGCCAAAGGAAGAACGGCGCTCCGACGAAGGCTGTCAGGATGCCGAGCGGGATCTCGGTGGGCATCGCCACCGTGCGTGCCAGGAGGTCCGCGATCATCAGGAACACCGCCCCCGCCAGCACGGTGACCGGCAGCATCCGCCGGTGGTCCGCGCCCACCACTATGCGGGCGACGTGCGGGATCACGAGGCCGACGAAGCCGATCCCGCCCGCGACCGAGACGACGGTCCCCGTCAGCAGCGACGCCACGACGAGGAGCAGCCCACGCAGCCGGGTGGCGTCCACGCCGAGCGACGTCGCCGACTCGTCGCCGGTCATCAGGGCGTTGAGCGAGCGTGCCGTCCCGGCGGCGACCAGGCAGGCGATCACGAGGGCGACAGCCGGCCCGATCAAGCTCTGCATGGTCGCCGCCGACACGCTGCCCAGCAGGAAGAACATGATGCTGACGACGTTCTGCGCGTCCGTGGAGATCGTCAGGTAGCTCGTGACCGCGCTGAACAGCGTGCCGAGGGCCACGCCGGCGAGGATCATCCGGGTCGGCGACAGCTCGCCGTCCTTCCGCGCCATGACCGCCACGCAGGCACAAGCCGCCAGCGCGCCGATGAAGGCGGCGACGTTCAGCGAGAGCCCGCCCAGCGCGCCCGAGCCGAACACGATCACCAGCACGGCGCCCACGCTCGCACCCGAGGACACCCCGAGGATGTACGGCTCGGCCAAGGGGTTGCGCACGGTCACCTGCATCAGGGCGCCCGCGAGCGCCAGGCCGGCCCCGGCCAGTCCCGCGAGCAGCGTGCGCGGCAGCCGGAACTGCCAGACGGCCTGGTCCTGCAGCGGGGTCAGGGTGCCGTCGGACATCCAGGGCATGCCCGGGAGCAGGTGTCCGACGGTGACCTGGGCCGCCTGGGTCAGGCTCACGTCGACCGAGCCGACGGCGCCGGAGACGACCACGAGGGCCATCAGTGCGGCCGCCAGGATCGCGCAGGACCAGCCGGTCCGCCGGACGAGGCGGCGTCGGATCGAGTAGGCGGAGCCCGGCGGGCTGCCCGACGTCGGCGCCACAGAGGCGGGTGCGCGTGTGGTCACGCCGTGACAGTAGTGATAACCATTATCGATTTCAACTTTGCCTCAGCGAGGACGTCAGCGGCCGTGTCAGCGCCATGTCAGGGCCGTGTCCGCGGGCCAGGCGAACATCTCCGGCATGGACAACACACAGAGCGTCACCGCCGAGGCGGAACGCACACCAAGCAACCGACTGGTCGAGCGGCTGCTCGCGGACCAGCACTCCGTGCCGCTGTCGATCGCGCTCCACCTCGTCCCCGGCGCGCTGATCGTCGCCGTCTACGCCTTCATCGCCGCACCGTTCACCCGGGCGATCGGCTACCCGCCCTTCCTCGCCTGGGCGATCGCCCTGTCCGTGGTGCTCTTCCCGGCCCTCTTCGGCCTGCTGTGGCTGGGCCGCCGGCGCACCGGCCGCTACTCGCTGCGCGGGGTGCTGCACTACCTGGACAAGCCGTTCTCGCGCGGCAAGATCGCCGCGATCGGCATCGGTCTCCTGATCTACATGACCGTGGTGTCGTTCTCGCTCGTCCCGCTGGACAACCTCGTCTACGACGCGGCCTTCACCTGGATCCAGTACGACGGCGCCGGCGGCTCCGCGACCACCTACCTCGACGGGTACTCCCAGCAGCAGCTGATCACCACCCTGCTGATCTGCCTGCCGTTCACCGGCTTCACGCTGCCGCTCATCGAGGAGTACTACTTCCGCGGGTTCCTGCTGCCCCGGCTCCCCCAGCTCGGCAGGTGGGCGCCCCTGTTCAACACGGTCCTGTTCTCGGTGTACCACTTCTGGGCGCCGTGGACGGTCCTGTCGAAGATCGTCTTCCTGTTCCCCGGGGTCTGGTTCGTCTGGCGCAAGCACGACCTCCGGGCATCGATCTGGATGCACCCCGGGTCGGCGCTCCTCGCGACCACCGGCGGCCTCATCGCTCTCTCGATGGGGGCCATCTGATGACGACGGTCGCGGACAGCGTGACCGCGACCAGCTCGTCCCAGCCCGTGCCCGTACCCTCCCGAGCCGCCTCGGCGAACCCCGCTTCGCCGAGGCGGTTCCGCACCGCCTCCTCGATCCGGTCCACGTCCGGGTCGGAACGATCCTGCAGCCCACGCACGCCGGCGGCGGCCGCGAGCAGCCGTGCGGCCTGCTCGTCCTGGCCGCACCGCAGCGCCAGGTCGGCGACCCCGACGAGGGCCTGCGCCAGCATGGGCGCGTACCGCGCCTCGGCTGCCTCCCGGCAGGCCGCGGCCCGGTGCTCGCGGGACTCGTCGAGATCGTCGGTGAGGTAGCCCAGCTGGTGGTGCGCCACCGAGCGGAGGTACGCCGCCTGATCGCCCAGCATGGTCATCGCGCGATCGATCTGCCGACGGGACTCCTCGGCGTCACCGTCCCAGCGCGCGAGCTCCGCCTTGGCCAGCGCCACCTCCGCAAGCGACTCCGGCCACGTGATCCCCTTCGCGAGCCGCTCCGCCTCGGCCAGCGCGGCCGACCGCGCGTCCTGGTCGCCCAGCAGCCAGTACAGCCGCGCCTGCCCGGACCGCATCCGGACGATGTCCTCGACGGCCCCGACCTCGGTGACCACCGTGATCGCCTGCTCGTAGTGCTGGACCGCGGCGGCGAACTTGCCGCGGGTGGCGATGCGGTCGGCCAGCTCGGTCAGCGCGAAGGAGATCCCGAACCGCTCGCCGAGCGTCCGGAACTCGCTGAGCGCCTGCGCGAGACAGGCGTCGGCCTCCCGCCCGGGGTGACCGAGCATGACCCGCATCTTGCCGAGCTGCAGCCGGGCGAGCGCCCGCACCCAGGGGTCGTCGCTGTTCAGTACCGGCTCCCACGCGCTCACGGGGTCGGCTCCCCGCAGCATGTGCTCCAGCGGGACCACCAGCCCGAGCAGGGGGCTGTGGGGCCCGTCCCGCTGACCGAGCTCGTAGGCCTTGTGGATCCACTCCGCCACCTGGCGCTCGTCCGCGGCCCGTCCGGAGCCGGCGAACGTCACGACGAGCATGTACACGACGGCCCGGGTCTCGTCGTCGACCTCGCCGGGGAGACGGGCGGCCGCGGTGATCAGGTCCAGGCCTTCGGCCTTGTGCCCGCTGAGCCACCAGTACCAGCCGGCACCGGCCACGAGCCGCATCGCCGCCTGTGCGTCGCCGGCGGCGAGCGCTCCGCGCACCGCGGCACTGATGTTGTCGTGCTCGACGGCGAGCGTGGCAAGCCCCTGCACCTGCTCGGCCCGGCGAAGGCACGGCTCCGTGGCCGCGACGAGCCCCGTGAAACAGGCAAGGTGCGCCCGGCGGGCCAGGTCGGACTCCCCCACCTCCGCGAGGCGTTGTGCGGAGTACTCCTTGATCGTGCCGAGCATCCGGTAGCGCGGGCTGCCGGCGACGTCGGCGTCGGCGACCAGCAGCGACTTCTCGGTCAGTGCCGTGAGCAGGTCGAGCACCTGCCCCTGTCCGGCGGCGTCGGCGCAGACCACCTCGGCCGCGTCCAGGCTCGCCCCGCCGGCGAACACCGAGAGCCTGCGCAGGACCGTCCGCTCGGCGTCCGTCAGCAGCTCCCAGCTCCAGTCGACCATCGCGCGCAGCGTCCGGTGGCGCGGCAGCGCGGTGCGGCTGCCACCCGTCAGCAGACGGAACCGGTCGTCGAGCCGGTCCGCCAGCTGCGCGACGGACATGGTGCGCAACCGGGTCGCCGCCAGCTCGATCGCCAGCGGCATGCCGTCCAGGGCCCGGCAGATGCGGGCCATCGTCGGCAGCGTGGACACGTCCGCCGCCAGGTCCTGGCGCGCGGCGCTCGCTCGTTCCCGCAGCAGCCGGACGGCCGGCGCCGAGGCGACCTCGTCGAGGTCGGCGTCCGGCGCCGGCAGGCCCAGCGGCAGCACCGGCCACAGCACCTCACCGGTGATGCCGAGCGGCTCCCTGCTCGTCGCCAGGATCCGCAGCCGCCGGCACTCCCCGAGCAGGCGGTGGGCGAACGCCGCCGCCTGCTCGATCACGTGCTCGCAGTTGTCCAGGACGAGGACTATCTCCCGCTCGCGGATCGCGGCGACGAGCCGTTCGGCCGGCTCCACGTCAATCGCCTCGCCGAGCAGCGTGTCCCGGAGGCCGAGGCCGGCGAGCGTCGCCTGCGCGACGTCGCCGTCGGCGCCGATGGCCGCGAGCTCGACCAGCCAGACCCCGTCCGGCAGGTCTCCCAGCAGCCGGCGCGCCGTCTCCGTGGCCAGCCTGGTCTTGCCAGCGCCGCCGGGTCCGATCAGGGTGGTCAGCCGATGCTCGCCGACCATGGCGCGGACCGCGGTGACGTCGGTGTCCTTGCCGACATAGCTGCTCAGCTCGGCACGGAGGTTGGTCCTCCGGCTCTCGTCCCGCCGTCCGACCTCACCCCGCAGCAGCGCGACGTGCAGGTCGGACAGCTCCGGTGAGGGGTCGACGCCGAGCCCATCGGCCAGGGCCTCTCTCGTGCGCTCGTAGGCGAGCAGCGCTTCGGTGTCGCGGCCGGCGGCGGCGAGACCCCGCATCAGGGCGGCGACGAGCCGTTCCCGCACCGGATGGGCCGCTACCAGATCGGACAGCTCCGGGACCAGGTCGGCACCGTGGCCCAAGCCGATCTCCGCGTCGAACCGGTCCTCCATGGCCGTCAGGTGCAGCCCTTCGAGCCGGGTGACCGCGGCGTCGAACGCCGCACTGCCCTCCAGGTCGACGTCCTGCATGGCCTTCCCGCGCCACAGCAGCAGTGCCTCACGCAAGAGTTGCACCCGCCGCGGGCCGTCGGCGGTACGCGCCCGGTCGACGAGACGCTCGAACCTCAGCGCATCGACGGCGTCGGGTTCCACCAGCAGCCGGTAGCCACTCGGCTGCCCCTCGATCGAGCCGTCCGGCAGCACCTTCCGCAGGCGAGAGACCAGTCGCTGCAGTGCGTTCGTCGCATCGGACGGAGGCTGCTCACCCCAGATCCAGTCGACGAGCGTCGCTCTCTGGACCGCACGGCCGGAGTTGAGAGCAAGGGCAATCAGGAGCGCCCGCAGCCGCACGCCGGGCACATCGGCGATGACGCCGTCGTCCAAACGCACCTCGAGCGGCCCAATCATCCCGATTTGCACCCGGCAGATTCTGCCACGGGCCACCTCGGCGGCACCTCGTTTCCGCGGCCTGGGCCCCGCGGCCGGGCTCAGCCCTGGGTCGCGGTGAGGCGCACTCCCCCGAGGACCGGCGCCTCGGCCCCGCGCGTGGCGCGGACCAGGAGCCGGACGGTTCCGTCGTTCCACGCGGCCGGCAGCCACAGCCGGCCCGCGTCGCCGCCTGTGAAGCGCGGCCGTGCGGGGTCGTCGAGCCATACCCGGCCCAGCAGCTCCCCGCCGGCGAACGCGCTGACCCGCACCTGTGCGCCCTCGAACCCGAGCGAGAGCCCGCCGGACGGCACCGCGGCCTCGAACCAGCGCTCCTCGCCGGGCGCCAGCTCCAGCGGCAGGGCGACGGTCTCCCCCGCGGCGTCGGCACGTGACAGGTCGAGGATCGCCTCGTCGGGCTGAGCCTCCACGTCCCAGCCGCTGACCGGCTCCAGACGGAACAGCTCGGCGGCCAGGCCGGCTCCCGGCCGGTGCGGCACGGTGACCGCGACCGCGCGCCCCGCGCCGGGGGCCAGGTGCAGCCAGGGGTCGTCCTCGGTCACGGTGTGCACCACGCCGTCCACGCTCACCTGGACCGACCCCGTCACCCCGGCCAGGCGCAACGCGTGGTGGTGCGCATCGTCCGCGTCGTCATCCATGGCGAGGCCGCGCGAGTAGGTGGTCGGCTCTCCGACGCGGGTGCTGCTCCAGCCGCCGAGCGTGCGCAGCGGTGCCGGCTCGCCCGGCCAGCCGCCCGCCGCGCTCACGCGCCACAGCGCGGACACGTCGGACCGGCCGACCACGGACCACACCCTGCCGAGCCCGCGCAGCGACCCCAGGCGCAGCGCCGGAAGGCGGACGTCGTCGAAGTTCGCGTGCCCCCACGTCTCGACCGTCGCGTCGAGGCGTCCCGCCCCGGCCACCGGCAGCAGGAAGGTGGCCCCGAAACCCGCGATCGTGGGCAGCGCCACCCCGTCGAGCGCGAGGTCGACGATGTCCGAAGCGCCCTCGACCAGCAGCTCGTCCGCCCCGTCCAGATCTGTCGAGTAGTGCGTGCGCCCGCGGTACACACCCACCTCCTCCGACGACGGCGGCGCCTCGTACCGCGCGGTGCGACCGGTGCGGGCGGCGAGGTCGAGCCCGGTCAGGGCGGTGAGCGGCGGGTGCTCGGGGGCAGCCTCGTCCGCGGTGAGTCCATCAACCGACGGCGCGTCAACGTCCGCGGGATGGCGGACGACGACCACCCACGCCACGCCGTCGGCCCCCGCCTCGACCCGTTCGCGAACCGGGGCGCCGGGCGCGGGTGCGTCCAGCTCGACCAGCACGGGCCGTCCGCCCGGGGCCTCCAGCACGACGACGCTCGCGCCGGCCGTCGCCAGCTCGATCCCGTCCGGTCCGACGCCGACGACGTCGGCGCTCGCCAGCCGCAGGGTCCCGGGCAGCCCGAACCGGTCCAGCGGCAGGTCCCGCAGCACCAGCAGGCACGAGGCCGCGGGCAGCGGCACCGCCACCTCGGGTCCGCCGAACCACGCCGGGAACGCGGCGGTCCCGGCGTCGTCGGTCAGGTTCGGGACGCCGATCAGCTCACCCCCGCCGTCGAGCACCAGCCTGGAGGGCGAGGCGCTCGTGGCGACGTCGACCCGGAAGGCGCCGTCGGCGGACGCCGTGGTGGACCGCGCGAGCGCGGGCCCGAGGGTACGCAGCACACGCGCGAGGACGCGGGCCTCGGCCATCTCGGGGCGGGGCGCGCCGACCGGGTCGAGGTACCCGCCGAAGTCGTAGTCGTGGGACATGAACCCGCCCGGGTCGCCCCAGTTGCCCACCGAGGGCGTGTAGCCGAAGTCGAATCCGGAGGCCTGCAGGTAGGGCGCGATGACCTTCGCGCCGCTGACCAGCAGCCTGCGCAGCGTCGCGTGCCGGCGGTTGGTCTCCATGACCAGGAGCGGCTCACCGCGCCCGGCGACCAGCTCGGCGTACTGCCGCACCTCGGCCTCGACGAACGGCGACTGGTCGTCGGGGTAGAAGTTGAACGCGGGCGTGATGCCCTCGACTCCCCCGGTGGCCCCCGCGAGGTCACCCTGTCCGGCGCAGGCCACGACGGGCACCGTGATGCCGTGGCCGAGCGCCAGCTCGTGCAGCCGGGACAGGTACGCGGGCCGGTCAGCGGTGTCGAAGAAGTCGAGCTCGTTCTCCACCTGGATCCCGACGACGGCGCCGCCCCGGTCGCGCTGCCGGGCCGCGAGCAGCGGCATCACCTGGTCGAACCAGGCCTCGACGTGCCGCAGGTAGCGCGGCTCGGCCTGCCGCAGCGCCAGGCCGTCCTCGAGGGTCAGCCACGCGGGCAGCGCGCCGCCGTCCCACTCGGAGCAGATGTACGGTCCGGGCCGCGCGATGACACCGAGCCCGGCGTCGCGGGCCAGGTCGAGGAACTCGCCGACGTCGCGCCGTCCGCCGAAGTCCCACCGGCCGGGCGCGGTCTCGTGGAAGTTCCACGGGACATAGACGTCCACGAGCGTGTAGCCGGACGCCGCCACCTGGGCCAGGCGGTCTGCCCAGGCCTCGCGCGGCACCCGGAAGTAGAACAGCGAGGCGCACAGGTGCACCTGCTCGGCGCCGTCGAGCACGAGCCCGGAGGGGCGCAGTCCTACGGTGGCGTCCGTCTGCGTCGTCATCTCGTACCTTCGCTCTCGGCGGGCTCGACAGTGGGTTCAGCGATGGAGTCGGTGGTCGGTGCGGTGATGTACGTGCGGAAGATCCTCGTGAACAGGATCGCGTTCACGACGGCGATCCCCGCGAACCCGATGAGGAACCAGAGCAGCCCGTACACCGCCACTCGCGGGTAGAAGACCGTGACGACGACGGGGAGCACGGTGACCGCGGCGATGGCCAGGGACCCGAAGAGGTGCCGGAGCGACATCAGGCGCGAGTTGTTCAGCACTTCCAGGACGGTGTTCTCGAACGTCGCGTTGTACGGGAAGACGTACAGGGTCGCCAGCACGAACCGGAACGCGACGAGGTAGAACACCACCAGCAGGACGACCCGCACGATGATCGGGACGTCGAGGTTGTCGACGACCACGTACCAGGCCGCCAGGACCAGGGCGAGCCCCACGACCGTCAGCCCCAGGAGCGTCGCCTGCTTGAAGTTCGTCCGGAACGACCTGAGGTAGTCGCCCGCCACCGACGTGCTCTCGCCGGACACGATCTTCATGGCGGTGTAGTTCAGGGCGGTGAGCGCGGCGCCGAGCGTGACGACCGGGATCGCCGTCGCGACGAAGACGAGGTTGAGGATCATCACGTCCGCGACCTTGTCCAGGAACCGCAGGAGCGGTGAGTCCGGGTGGAAGATCTTGCTCACGATCGCCCTGCCTGTCTGTCGATACGTCTGTCGTTGCGGGTGCCGGTGGTCGAGCTCGTCGGGACCTGGGGTCTCGACAAGCCCGACCACCGATGCCCGACCACCGGTCCGGCAACTAGCCCTGGGTCTCCGCCCAGGCGTCCATGTCAGCCTGGATGGCGTCCCTCGCTTCGGTGTAGCCCGCGGCCTCCAGCTCCTCGCGCATGTCCGCGATGGCAGCGGCCGGGTCGTCGAACTTGCCGTACTGGAGCTGCGGGATGTAGGTCGAGAGCACGCCGCCCATGGCAGCCAGGTAGGGGTCGATCAGGTCCTTGTTCACGATGAGGGTCGTGTACGGGTAGTCCTTCGCCGCCGCGTCGAGCTCGTCGTAGATCTCCTGCTTGTTCGGTGCGTCGGTGACCCGGTCCGGCTCGAACTCGTCCATGCGGCCGCCCCAGAAGTTCGACCCCAGAGCGTCGGTGGTCTCGTCCCAGCCCTCGGGACGGTCCAGCTTGCCGTCGTCGGTCATGACGTAGTCGGTACCCTCGATGCCGAAGTTGAGGAGCTTGTAGGCCTCCTCGTCGTTGCGCAGGACGTCGTAGACCTCCAGCGCCTTCTCGGGGTTGCTCGAGGTGGCGTTCACCGCCATGGCCCCGTGCGTGGGGATGTCCCGGAAGTAGTTCCCGTTCTCCTGGCCCCAGTAGAAGAACTTCGGGTCGGACCCGGGCTGCTTCTTGTTCATGTTGTCGACGATGGAGCCGATGAAGGTCTGCGCGTGGTGCTGGTCAGCACCCGAGAGTCCCGCGAAGAACTGCTCCCGCGTGACGCCGTCGTAGTTCAGCGCGTCCTCGCGCCACACACCGATCTCGTTCCACTCCTTGGCCAGCTCTGCGGCCTCCAGCAGCTCGTCCCCTTCCATGTACCAGGAACCCACCGTGTAGGGGTCCGCCTCGGTGGTCTGGAACGGGAAGTAGTTGCCGGCGGTGATCTGCTGGATCGTCTGGCCGTCGGTGTGCCCCTGGAGGTACCCGGTCAGGGCGGCGTCGATGGACGCCGCGACGTCCCAGGGGTAGGCGTCCTCCTTGTTCTCCTTCACCCACTCGAAGTAGGTGGTGAAGTCCTCGAACTTCGTGATCGTGCCGTCCTCGAAGCCCGCCTCCTTCGCCCAGTCGCCGCGGTAGAAGAACCCGTGGTTCGTCCACTGGGTGAGGTTGTCCTCAGGGATGAAGAAGATCTCCCCGTCGAGCGTCGCCTTGTCCCAGTTCCCGTTCGCGTCGACCTGCTCCCACGTCCGCGGGGCGTGCTCCTGGAGCATCTCCTCGGAGAGCGGCAGGAAGGCGCCCTTCTTGGCGTTCTCCCAGGCGAACAGCCAGTCCGTGGCGGTGGTGATCAGGTCGATGCTGTCGTCACCGGAGAGGAGCTGGGTGTTGTACTGCGTCTGCCAGTCGGCCCATTCCACGTAGTAGAAGTCCAGAGTGGCGTTCGCCTCCTCGGTCAGGCGCGGGTTCAGCTCCTCCAGCATCGCCTCCAGGCGGCCGTTCTCCGGCTTGTCACCCAGGACGAGCATGGTGATCTCGGTCGGTTCACCGGAGTCGGCGTCGCCTGCCGGACCGCAGGCGGCCAGTGTTGCTGTGCTCACGGCCAGGGCGAGCGTTGCCGCCCCGACCCTCGCGAAAGACTTTCTCATCGTTGAGACTCCCTCGAATCGTCGTTCGTGTTGCAGATGTTTTACGGATGTTCCAAGTGGTCACGGAATGGGTGTCAGCCCTTCACGGCACCGACAGTGATTCCGGAGACGAAATACTTCTGGACAAAGGGGTACAGGAGCACGATCGGCCCAGTGGCGACGACGGCGCTCGCCATCTTCAGGGTGTTGCTCGGCAGCTCTGTGATGCTCACGTTCGAGCCGGCCACCGAGGTTCGGAGCGCATTCGCGGTGTTGATGATGTTGTACAGGTGGTACTGGAGCGGTTTGAACTCCACGGTGCTGCCCAGATACAGCGAGGAGAGGTACCACTCGTTCCAGTAACCCAGCGCCAGGAACAGGCCGAGAGTGGCCAGCGCCGGCTTCATCATGGGGAGCGCGAGCTGCAGGAAGATCCGGAAGTCGCCCGCGCCGTCGACCTTTCCGGACTCGATGATCTCGTAGGGCATGGAACGCGCGAAGTTCTTCATCAGGATGATGAGCCACGGGGTCATCAGGAGCTGGAGGAATACCGCCAGGTAGCTTCCCTTGAGCCCGAGGTCGCGCGCCACCCACAGGTAGGTGGGCGCCAGACCCGCGGAGAAGAGGGTCGTGAAGTAGACGAAGAACGAGATCCAGTTCCGGAACGGGAAGTCGCGCCGCTGGAGGGCGTATCCGGTCATCGCGATGATGAACAGCCCGAGCGCCGTACCGCACACGGTCATCACGATGGTCACGACGTACGAGCCGATGATCTGCCGGGGTGCCCGGAAGATGTACTCGTAGGCGTCGAGCGTGAACTCCTTGGGCAGCAGCCCGAACCCTTCCCGCATGATCGCGCCCTCGCTGGAGAGGGAGGCGGAGACGATCATGATGAATGGCAGCGCACAGAACACCGTGAAGAGCGTGACCGTGACATAGGAGATGCCCCGCAGGACGTAGTCGCTCTTGTCGAGCCTGACCTTCCTCGGCCGCTTCACTGCGACGAGACTCATCACGCCCCCTCTCTGTCAGAACAGTGCAGGTCAGAACGGCGCAGGTTAGAACAGCGCATAGTCCTTGTTGATCCTTCGGACGATCCAGTTGGCCAGCATCACGAGGGCGAACCCGAACAGGGACTGGTAGAGCCCTACGGCTGTCGACGAGGTGAAGTTGTTCTGCGAGAGGATCATGCGGTAGACGGACGTCTCGATGATGTCGGTGGTGGCGAACAGGGCAGCGTTGTTGCCCACCAGGTTCCAGAACAGCCCGAAGTTGCCGTGCATGATCCCGCCGAGCGAGAACAGCAGAAGGATGATGAACGTGGGTTTCAGGCTCGGCAGGATGATGTACCGGATGCGCTGCCAGGCCGAGGCCCCGTCGATGGCCGCGGCCTCGAACAACGAGTTGTCGATGCTCATGATCGCCGCGAAGTAGACGATCGATCCGTACCCCGTGCTCTGCCAGAGCTGGAACAGGATGATGATGATCGGCCACAGGCCCGCCGTGCTGTAGATCTTGATCGGGTCGCCGCCGGTCTGCTCGATCAGCGCGTTGACCGCGCCGGTGTCGAAGTTGAGCAGGTTGAACGCGATGACGCCGACCAGGACCACCGAGATGAAGTACGGCAGGAACATGATCGCCTGGCTGATCTTCTTGAAGTACTTCGACCGGATCTCGTTCAGCATGATCGCCAGCGCGATCTGCAGGATGTTGCCCAGGACGATGAAGGCCAGGTTGTAGAGCAGCGTGTTCCGCGTGAGCTGCCACAGCTGCCCGGACTGGATGAGGAACTCGAAGTTCCGCATCCCCACGAACTCGCTGCCGAAGATCCCGTCCCGGTAGTTGAAGTTCGTGAATGCGATCCACACGCCGGGGAGCGGACCGTAGCTGAAGACGATGAAGAACACGATCGCCGGAAGGCACATGAGGAGCAGCACCTTGTTGCGGGCAATGCTCTTCAGCAGCGACTTCGGCTTCTTCACCGTCAGCGTCTCGGACGGGACGATCGGCCTCGTCAGCGTGACTGCCATAGCCATCGCCGTTCAGCCGGTTCGACGACCGGAATCTCTGTCATGCGCCACTCTCCGTTGAAGGCCCTGAGCATCGTTGCTCGCATGTTAACGATAACAAGTTAACGTGAACATGAGGGTAGGGGGCACGCCTCCGTCGGGTCAAGCACTGGAAATCACGGTTCTATAACGTTGGAACGTATGCCGTGAAAGGGTCTGGACGCCCAGGGCGGTCGCGTGCGGGGCTGGATTCAGCCCCGCACGCGACCGCCGCCGCCGAACGTAGGCCTGGTCGCTCTCAGCGAGCAGCCCGCCCTCGAACGTAGGACTGGTCGCACTGTGGGCACCCACAGTGCGACCAGTCCTACGTTCGAGGGCGGGCATCCGGCTGCACCCTGGCATGCCGGTCAGGGCGGCGCGGAGCTCCGCTCTCCACCGAGGCTCGTAGCCGCCGAACGGTCGCGCTACCGCGGAAGGCTCTCGTCCTGACCCGAATCAGCGAGCGTCACTCCGCCCACGCCCCAGTCCTCGCGCGGGATCTCCTGGATGACCACCCGGACCGTGTCGGGCTTCATCCGCATCACGCGGGCGTAGGTCGCGGTCAGCTCGGCCACGAGCTCGCGCTTGGTGTCGGCGTCGCGGGGCGATGCGTTCAGCACATGGATCACAGGCATGCCCGTTATCTCACCACGGCGCGGCGGGCTGCGTGGGTCGCCCTGCGGCAGCATCGGCTCGCCCTGGGGTGGACCGAGCGCGGCCTACGACGCCAGCCACTCCCGCGCGCCGCGGCCGGCCCTGACGGAACCAACGCCGTCGTCGGCCGGGTTCATCTCCGCCCATACCGCGTCGAGGGAGAGCCCGAGGACCTCCGCGATCGCCGCCACCGTCGGGAAGGCGGGGGTGGCGACACGCCCCGACTCGATCTTCCGGAGGGTCTCGGGCGAGACGCGGGCGTCGAGCGCGACCTCGAGCATCGAACGCTCGCCCCTGGCACGACGCAGAAGAGCGCCGAGACGCTGTCCGCGCTCGACCTCCGCGGGTGTGAGCGGCAACCTGACCATGCTGCCGATCATAGTACCGGGATAGTATGGCCGGGATAGTTATTGGAAGACGTGCGAAGGGCACCACATGATCGAGATCTTGAACCCCACCGAGCTGATCCGGGCGAGGGGCGCGGGCACCCTGGTCGGCACCATCCTGCAGACGCTGCGCGAGCGGTGCGTGGTCGGCACGAACCTGCTGGACGTCGACCGGTGGACCAAGGCGATGATCGTCGACGCCGGTGCGCAGTCCTGCTACGTCGACTACGCGCCGTCGTTCGGGCGCGGACCCTTCGGCCACTACATCTGCACGGCCGTCAACGACGCCGTCCTCCACGGGATGCCGCACGACTACCGGCTGGCCGACGGCGATCTGCTGACCCTCGACCTCGCCGTCTCGCTGGACGGCATCGCCGCGGACTCGGCCATCAGCTTCGTCGTCGGCGAGACCAGGCCCGCGGAGAGCGTCGCCATGATCGAGACGACCGAACGCGCGTTGCGCGCCGGGATAGCCGTCGCCCGCCCCGGAGCTCGCATCGGGGACATCTCCGACGCCATCGGCACGGTGCTCGGCGCGGCCGGGTACCCGATCAACGTCGAGTTCGGCGGGCACGGCATCGGATCGACGATGCACCAGGACCCGCACATCCCGAACACCGGACGGCCGGGCCGCGGGTACAAGCTGCGGCCCGGGCTACTGCTCGCGCTGGAGCCGTGGGTCATGTCGGACACCGACGAGCTGGTCACCGACGCCGACGGCTGGACCCTCCGCAGTGCGACGGGGTGCCGGACGGCGCACAGCGAGCACACCATCGCGATCACCGAGGACGGGGCGGAGATCCTCACGCTCCCGAGGCCGGCATAGCCCCGTCGGTCGAGCCTCCCCTAAGGGCGGAGGCTCGACCGACGGAGCCCAGCCCTCAGTACGGGCAGGTGCTGCGGTACTCGCTGATCGTCGTGCTCGTGGACGGTGCCGGGCACAGGAACTGGTCGTAGCGCAGGTCGTCGTCGACGAAGCGCTTGAGCCAGGAGATGCTGTACTTGGCGATGGTCGTGTTGTCCGTGTTCGGCGCGAAGTGGCTGGCGCCGCGCAGCTCCAGGTACGCCTTGTCGGCGCCGCTCGGGAGGGACTGGTAGAACGGCTCCGCATGCGAGCGGACGGAGGCGATCGAGTCGTCCTCCGCGCCGACGATCAAGGTCGGCGTGCTGACCTCCGGCCACGTCTTGTCCGTGTTCCAGGGCGTGAGCGGGATCGCCGCCTGCAGCGACGGCCGGTCCTTGGCCGCCTCCAGCGATCCCCCGCCGCCCATCGAGTGGCCCATGACGGCCAGCCGGTCGGCGTCGATGCGGCTGCTGACCACGCTGCGCGTCGTCAGGTAGTCCAGCGCCCGCAGGAGCTGGTCCCCACGCGAGGACGGCTGGTCCGAGGTGGTGTTCGTGTCGATGGTGAAGACGACGAAACCCTGCGACGCGAGCCGCGGGCCGAGCCAGGCCATGCTGGACTGCCTGGCGGTATAGCCCGGCGCGACCGCCACCGCTCCGAAGGTGCCCTCGGCGGTGCTGGTCGGGTAGTAGATGGTGCCGCCACCGAAACCGGTGACGACCAGACGCGACACGCTCACGTCCGATACGGCGAACGAACCACGGCGAGCCTCGATGCTCGACACGGTCGGATCGGGACCACGTTCGTACGGGTTGTCGTCGGCGTGCGCTACCGGCATGCCCACGACGGCGGTGCCGGTGAGCAGCAGCCCTGTGACGAGCGCCGCACCAGCCTTGCGGATCAGATGCCTCATGAATCGCC
This sequence comes from Promicromonospora sp. CA-289599, assembly GCF_050936155.1. Classification (NCBI taxonomy): domain Bacteria; kingdom Bacillati; phylum Actinomycetota; class Actinomycetes; order Micrococcales; family Promicromonosporaceae; genus Promicromonospora; species Promicromonospora sp. CA-289599. The sequence continues at coordinate 4,343,008 of NZ_JBNJNI010000001.1, read as the reverse complement.
CCTTCGAGATCGGTGAGACAACAACTGACCGGACCGACGATAAAGTAGCTCTACCACTCGGTCAAGACATTCTTGAGATTGATGCAGGTCGGTCGTTGGTTAGGGTCAGGGCGTGAACGAGCACGTGGACGGCCGCAAGCTGCGCTTCGAACATCGCCGTGGGGAGGTCCTGCGCGCCGCGACCGAGCATGCGCTCGACCACGGCCTGGCCGGCCTGTCGCTGCGCAAGGTGGCCCAGACGGTCGGCGTCAGCCACGCGACGCTGGTGCACCACTTCACGACCAAGGACGACCTGGTCGCCGCGATCGTCGACCTGGTCCTCGCCCAGACGCTCGCGCTGCCCGACCTGGCCGACGACGACCCGGAACCGCTGGAGACCATCTGGCGGCGGGCGACGTCGGACAACGGACGCCGCTACATCCGGCTGTTCACCGCGATCACCGGGCACGCCATGCACGACAACCCGAAGCTGCGCGACGCCGTGGCCCGGTCGATGCGGCAGCGGACGGCCCTGCTGGCCGCGGGCCTGGTGCGGCACGGCTGCCCGGAACCGGAGGCCTCCGCGCTGGCGACGTCGCTGCTCTCGACGCTGCGCGGGCTGCTCGTCGACCTCCTGGTCACCGACGACGAGGAGCGCGTCCGGGCGGCGTTCGAGAACCTGGCCGCAGAGCTGGACCGGCGCAGCGCCCACTGGCACCCACCCGAGACATCGCACGCGTAGACCGACACGCCCCGGCAGGACCGGTCACGCGGCCCGCCGATCAGCCCCTGATCAGCCCACCGTCTCCGGAGACACGGCGAGCCGCGTGTTCCACGGGTCCGCGAACCGGAGCGTCGCGCCGTCGTCAGCCGTCGGGATGCTGTGGAACCGGAGGCGGTCGGCAAGGGCTTCGACGTCGGACCGGGTGGGGACGAGGATCCGGACGTCGCCGAGGCCGAGCGTCGACGCGCGTGGCGCCGCCCCCGCGCTGCGCCACGTGTTCATACCGATGTGGTGGTGGTAGCCGCCTGCCGAGACGAACAGGGCGGAGTCCCCCAGCTGCGCGGTGACGTCGAACCCGAGCGTGTCGACGTAGAACTGGCGCGCCGACACGAGGTCGCCCACCTGCAGGTGCACGTGCCCGATGGCGGCGGACGGGCCGGCGTCCGACGCCTCAGGGTCGTGCCACTGCCGCAGGAACTGGTTCGGGTCGAGGTACTCGCTGGCCATGGCCACGGTCCCGTCCGGGCGGACCGTCCACTCCTCGCGGGGGCGGTCACGGTACAGCTCGACGCCGTTGCCCTCGGGGTCGGTGAAGTAGAACGCCTCGCTGACCAGGTGGTCGGCGCTGCCCGTGTAGGTCTCCGGCACGCGCTGCGCCATGGAGGCGAGCGACGCGGCCAGGCGCCGCTCGTCCTCGAACACGATCGCCGTGTGATAGAGCCCGGCGCCGCGCGGGTCCGCGCCCGGCAGGTCCCGTTCCTGGCGGAGCACCATGATCGGCACGCCACCCCGGCCCAGCGTCGCGTTGGCGCCCGACTGGTCGAGGACGTCGAGGGTCACCGCGTCCTGGTAGTACGCGGTCATGACGTCGAGGTCGCGCACGAGCAGCTCCACGGTGTCCATCCGGGTGCCGTCGGGCGCCGTCCCCGCAGTGGCGACACTGCCCTGCCGCCACGCGGGGACGATGCTCGGGATGCTCACGAGATCACCGCGAGGCCGCCGCCCCAGGAGATCTTCTCGGCGCCCGCGAGGGTCATCTGCAGCAGGCCGACGGCCTCCAGCTCCCGGGCCCGCTTGAGCGAACCGGCGTCCAGCCCGCGCAGCCCGGCCGCGGTGACCAGCTCGACGAGCGTCCGCTTGGCGTCCGCGTCGTCGCCGGCGACGAGCACCGTCGTCGGCACTGAGCCGATCTCGCCGCTCGCCAGCGTGCCGCCGAAGTTCGTGTTGAACGCCTTGACGACCTTCGCGCCGGGGACGGCGTCCTGCAGCTGCTTCGCCGCCGAGGAGTCGGCGGGGACGACCAGATCGTCGAAGGTGCTGAAGTCGACGGGGTTGGTGACGTCGACCAGGACCTTGCCGTCGAACGCGGTCGGGTAGACCTCGACCAGGTCCGCGACGGCGCCGTAGGGCACGGCCAGCACGACGACGTCGCCGGTCACCTCGTCACCGACTGCGCCTGCCGTGCCGCCCAGCGGGCCGGCGACCGCGCGCGCCTTCTCGACGTCGCGGGCAAGCACCTGTATGCCGGTCCCACCCTTGGCGGCGATACCCGCGACAACACTGCCGAAGTTTCCTGCTCCGATGACGGTGACCGTGGTCATGTCTGCTCCCAAAATAGTTGTTCCTACAACCAACGCTCCGAGTCTCGCACCGATTACTTGTCGCGTCAACCAAACGTTAGGATGGGACTCGTGAAGCGACGCGTACCCCGGATGAACGAGCAGGAGTCGGCGGCCTGGCTCGGCCTGACCACCGTGTTCCAGCTGCTGCCGGCCGCGCTGGACCGGCAGCTCCAGCGCGACTCCGGGCTCACTCACTTCGAGTTCGTGGTGCTCTCCAGCCTCCAGCTCAGCGACGGGCCGACGATGCGGATGACGGCGCTCGCCGAGGCCACCGTCGCCACCCTGCCCCGGCTGTCCCACGTCTGCGGACGTCTGGAGAAGCGCGGGCTCGTCACCCGCGCCCCCTGCCCCGAGGACCGGCGCGCCACCAACGTGGGCCTGACCAGCGCCGGCCGACGCGAGCTGATCCACTCGGTCCCTGGGCACATCGCGACGGCGCGACGGCTGGTCATCGACGCGCTCACGCCCGAGCAGCTCGACGCCCTGGCGGAGATCACGGGCACGATCGCCGCCCGCCTGGCGGAGGAGCCGCCGGACGGCACGCCTGCGGCCCAGGCGACTCGCGAGAGCAGGCCCACCGCCCCCTAGGCTCTCGTCGTGAGCAACAGGCAGCCGCTCGGTCAGGCGTTTAGGAACGTCATCGTTGCGAATGTCAGCTCCAGCCTCGGGGACGGCATCGCCAAGGTGGCGGCTCCCCTGCTGGCGGCGCGGCTGACCGACGACCCGCTCCTCGTCTCCGGGATCGCGGCCGTGGCGATGCTGCCGTGGCTGATCTTCTCGATCCCCGCCGGGATCCTGCTGGACCGGATCGACCGGCGGCGCGCCATGACGCTCGCCAACGGCGTCCGGACGCTGCTCGCGGTCCTCCTGCTGACGCTGTTCGCCACGGACCAGCTCACGATCTGGTGGCTCTACGGCGTCGTGTTCGCGTACGGGGCGTTCGAGACGGTCTACGACGGCGCGCTCCGCGCCGTCCTGCCGTCGATCGCCGCCAAGCAGGACCTGCCGCGGGCCAACTCGCGGGTCGAGGCCGGGGAGATCGTCGTCGAGCGGTTCCTGTCCGGCCCGCTCACGTCGGCGCTGTTCGCGGTCTCCGTGGTGGTGCCGCTCGGGATCAACGTGCTGACGTACGCGGTAGCCGCCGTGATGGCGGTGTTCCTGCCGCTCGCCGCGGCGGGCAGCCACCGGACCGACCCGAGCGGTGAGCCGCACGTCGCCTGGTACCGGCAGTTCACCGACGGGTTCCGGTACCTCATGGGCAACCCGATGCTGCGGACGCTCTGGCTGATCAGCGTCGCGATCGGCCTGTGCTTCTCGGCAGCCACGGCCACGATGGTGCTCTACGTGCTGAACCGGCTCGGTCTCCCGGAGGCCTGGTACGGGGCGCTCATCCTGACCGGTGCGGTGGGCTCGCTCGGCGCCGCAGCGATCGCCGACCGGCTCAAGGAGCGGTTCCGGGCCGGACCGGTGATGGCCGTGGCGCAGACGCTCGCGCTCGCGGCGCTGGTCCTGATGGGCGCCGTCCCCGTGCTCGGCGTCGTCGCGTTCGGCTACTTCTTGTCGGCGGGCGGCACGACGGCGTGGAACATCCTCGTCATGTCGCTGCGCCAGGCCGCGATCCCGAGCCGCCTGCTCGGCCGGGTCCACGGCACGTGGCGCACGCTGCTCTGGGGCACGATGCCGCTGGGCTCGCTGCTGGGCGGGCTGCTCGGCCGGATCGATCTGCGCGCGCCGTTCCTGATCGCGGGCGGCATCGCGACCCTGGTCGCGCTCGTGTCGTTCCGGTTCCTGTCCAGGCTGCCGAACCCGGAGGAGCTGAAGGACGCCGACGGGCCGGCCACCTGAGGCCGTCCCGCCGGGCCCGGCCAGCGCACCCGAGCGCCATGCCTTGGGTCAGCTGTGCTTACCGGGCCTACGCGCTCGTGCGCCCCAGATGATGAGCACGACTCCGACCACGGCGAGGATCGGGCCGATGACCGCCCACAGCGTCACACCCGTCATGGGGCTGCCGGCGAGGTAGCCGAGCCCCTGGAAGGCGAAGACGGCGCCCATGAGGAGAAGAACGGCACCGAGCACTATGAGACCTGACTTCACGACTGCCTCCGAGCTGAGTTGTGATGAGTCGTTGCGGGAGGACGTGCGGACACCGGTCCGCGCCCGTCAGCCCATCGAGAACAGCGGTCCCGTGAGGGTCAGGCCCGGATCTTGGCTGAACACCCAGAAGAACGCGAGCGTGGCGCCCGCGAGCGCCACGTCCTTGTTGAACTGGATCATCTCCATCTGCTTGGCCGTCGGATCCGTCTCCCGCCAGAACCCGTGCATGAGGAACGCCGTCGGGACGAGAAAGAGGAAGAGGAGCAGCGCGCCCAGGTCACCCCAGACGCCGAGCAGGACCGACAGCGCGCCGAGCAGCATCACCACGCCGCTGACGAGGGTTGCCGGCTTCGCCATCGGCACACCTCTGGACGCCGCGTAGCCGGCCATGGCGTCCGTCTGGGTCAGGTGGCCGACGGTACTCCCGAGAAAGAGCGCCACGAAGAGCACCCGACCGATCAGCAGTACGACATCCATGGTCGCCTCCGGTTGATGACCTACAGTCACTCACCATTCCTTCACACTTTATGACCGACTGGCTCTCGCGTCGAGGGGGGCGGGACCACGGCTTCCTCGGTTCCGCCCGAGGCCGGAGGGGCGGGCGTTGCCGCCGGGGTCGGAGCGTCGGCCTTGCGCCGCAACGATCCCCAGAGCACACCCCCGATCACCAGCGCCGCGCCGAGCGCTGTAGCCACCTCGATGTGCTCGCCCAGCAGCACCGCCGATGCGCTGAGTCCCACCACGGGGACCAGCATCGAGAACGGCGCGACGACGCCCGCGGGGTGCCGGGCCATCAGCCACGTCCAGATCCCGGATCCGACGAGCGTGCCGATCAGCACCGTGTAGGCCAGCCCGACCAGCGCCGGAACCATGTGCGGCCCGGGCACGAACGCCGCGGCGATCGCATCCGGACCTTCCACCGCCAGGGACAGCACGAGCATCGGCACGGGCGGCACCACCGACATCCACAGCGTGAGGTGCAGCGGGTTCGCCGCCCTGGCCCGCGCGTTGGACACGTTGCCGACCGCCCAGCCGAACCCGCCGGCCAGCACCAGCAGGAACGGTGCGAACGCGGCGGCCTGCGCCTGGGACCAGCCCACCACCGCGAGCCCGAGCGTCGCCACGCCCAGCCCGACCAGTTGCCGCGCGGTCACCCGGTCCCGGAAGGCGACCGCGCCGAGCAGCACGGTGAACGGCGCCGACGACTGCAGCACCAGCGACGCCAGCCCCGTCGGCATCCCGACGGCCATACCCCAGTACAGGAACAGGAACTGGAGGGTGCCGAAGCCGATGCCGTACCCGAGCAGCCAGCGCACCGGCACCTGCGGACGCGGCACGAGGAGCAGGGTCGGGACGGCGATGATCGCGAACCGGAGCGCCACGAGGAGGAACGGCGGGAACTGACCGAGCGAGGCGTCGATCGCGATGAAGTTGAGGCCCCACATGACCGCGACGGACACGGCGAGCAGGCGGTGCGAGATGGGCATGGCCCGAGTGTGTGCGGCGGCGGTTCTGAAGGACAAGCGAAAGTTTCTACAGGTCCTTGTAGGTTGCCTTCATGAACCCCCGTCACCTCGACCTGCTCCGCGAGCTCGCCGACCGGCACTCCGTGACGGCGGTCGCGGAGGCGACACATCGGACGCCGTCGGCCGTGTCGCAGCAGCTCCGCACCGCGCAGCGCGAGCTGGGCGGGATCCCGCTGGTCGAGCCGCACGGCCGCGGCGTGCGGCTCACCGAGGCGGGCAGGCTCCTGGCCGACGGCGGTCGCGACCTCGCGCGGACGATCGCCCAGGTGCAGGCCCGATGGGATGCGTACCTGGGCTCGGCGTCCGGCACCGTGCGCCTGGCGGCGCTGCCGAGCGCCGCGGCGGTCCTGCTGCCCGAGGTCCTGCGCCGGCTCGCGGACACGGCGGTCAGTCTCGAGTGCACCGACGTCGACATCGCCGAGACCGAGTATCCGGGGATGGCGGCCGACCACGACATCGTCGTCGGCCACAGCTTCACCGGACCCGTGCCCGCCGGAGCGGATCACCTGGTCACCGCGGCGCTGCTCCGCGAACCGCTCGACATCGCCATGCCGGCCGACCATGTGCTGGCGACCAAGGCGCGGGTCACGGCGCAGGACCTGGTGCTGCACGAGTGGTACGGGGTGCCGCTCGGTTACCCGTTCGACGACCTGCGCATCGCCGTCGAGACCGTGACCGGTACTCCCGTCCGGGTGGTCCAGCGGCTCCGCGACAACCGGCTGGTGGAGGCGCTCGTCGCGTCGGGCGACCGCGTGGCGGTCCTCCCCCGGTACAGCACCACGCCCGGCGCAGGGATCGTCCTGCGGCCGGTGCACGGGATGGACGCCGCGCGGTGGATCGTCGCGATCCTGCGTCCTGACCGGGCCGAACGGCTCGCGGTCCGAACGGTGCTGGACGCCCTGCGGGCGGTGGGCCGGGAGGTGGTCGGCTGAGGGGCTGTCGTGGTGGCGCCCAGCCGACCAGGTCAGTCTCCGTCGAGGTGCAGCTCCGTGTTCTGGTCAGCCGCGCAGGCCTTGGCGAGCGCGAGGATCTCCTCCTTGGCTACGGGGTCGAGCCGGAGCTCTCGCAGCTCCTCGACGAACTGCTCCATGTCTCCTGGCAGCAGCACCAAGGATCCGTAGGGCTCGACCCGCACCATCATCGGAAGCGACGTCGCCGCACAAGCCTTGGCGAACTCGTCGCCACGGTCGGAGTAGAACCCCAGCGAGGTCAGCTTCCTCCGCCGCGGGCTCGTTCCCTGCTGCTCGACCCTGCAGAGCAAGATGTCCACGGCCATCAGCTTTGCATCCGTCTCGATGCACACGCCCCGGCGAGTGAGACCACTCGAATCCCGAACCCTTTCCTCATCACGTCGAAGCCCCGTCACCGGCCGCACGAAGAACTTCCGCCAGCCAGACGAGCCCGTAGTCGATCGCACGGTCGGGGTCGCGGATGATGGCAGCAAGGTTCTCCCACGACTCGGAGACCATGCCGATGGTCAGGTCCGTAGGTTCGTGGTAGACGTCGTAGACCGCAGGTGCGGGAACCGACCAGAACGCCTCGTCCGGAATGCGGAGCGCTCCGTCCTCCGCGGCATGGTCCAGAAGGACACCGAGAACACGTTTGAGATCCTCTGCCTGAACCTCGATCATCAGTTGCCCGCCTCCCGGATCTTGTCGAAGTTCAGACCCACATCCGGATCCTCGGTACAAGCGCCCCGGGTGCGTGGCGACCTAGGTACACGGTGGCCAAAAGCCAGCTCTGGGCATGGTCGGCGGGACTCATCGTGTGGACTCCTACCGGCCGGGCCGCTCCACCGTCCGCAGGGTCACCTCGTCCTCGAAGCAGTAGCCCCAGGCCTCGCCCGGCTCGATCGAGCGCATCAGCGGGTGGCCGGTCTCCCGGAAGTGCCCGGTGGCGTGCTTGGCCGGCGAGGAGTCGCAGCAGCCCACCTGCCCGCACACGAGACAGCTGCGCAGGTGCACCCACGTGCCGCCGTGCGCCAGGCACTCGGGGCAGCCCTCACGGCTGGTCGGCTCGAGGACGGCAACCTGGTCCAGGTGCGTGCACACATCACTCATCGCTTGGCTCCTCACTGTGTCCTGCCGGGTCTGCTGCCACAACCCTAGGCTGCACCACCGCCGACGTCGGCGTCGTTGCACCTCGCCCGGTCGGGTTACGTGAACAGGCCGCTGTAGGCGTTCAGGGCCGGCTGGCCGCCCAGGTGCGCGTACAGGACCGTGGACTCCTTGGGGATGTCGCCGCTCGTGACGAGATCGATCAGGCCGGCCATGGACTTGCCCTCGTAGACCGGGTCGATGATGACGCCCTCGAGCCGGCCGGTGAGCCGGATCGCGTCGAGCGTCGACTCGACGGGGATCCCGTACTTGTCGCCGGCCCAGCCGGGCAGCACGGTGATCTCGTCGTCGCGCAGCGGCCGCCCGACGCCGATCAGCTCCGCCGTGGCGCGCGCGATCCGGGCCACCTGGTCGCGCGTCTCGTCGAGCTTCGCGCTCGCGTCGATCCCGATCACCCGGCGGGGTCGGCCGCCGGCCTCCTCCAGCGCGGCGAACCCGGCGATCATGCCCGCGTGGGTGGACCCGGTGACCGCGCAGACGACGATCGTGTCGAAGAAGACGCCCAGCTCACGCTCCTGCTGCTCCACCTCGTACGCCCAGTGCGCGAACCCGAGGCCGCCGAGCCGGTGGTCGGACGCGCCGGCCGGGATCGCGTACGGCGTACCGCCACGCTCCTTGACCTCGTCGATCGCGCGGGTCCAGGAGTCCTTGAACCCGATACCGAAGCCCGCCGGGTCGAGCCGGACCTCCGCACCCATGATCCGGCTCAGCATGATGTTGCCGACCCTGTCGGCGACGGAGTCGGGCCAGTCGACCCAGTTCTCCTGCACCAGCACGGCCTTGAGCCCCAGCGACGCGGCCACCGCGGCGACCTGACGCGTGTGGTTCGACTGGTAGCCCCCGATCGAGACCAGCGTGTCCGCACCCTGCGCGAGGGCGTCCGGGACGATGTACTCCAGCTTGCGGGTCTTGTTGCCGCCGTAGGCCAGGCCCGCGTTGCAGTCCTCGCGCTTGGCCCAGACCGACGTACCCCCGAGGTGGGCGCTCAGGCGCGGCAGCGGGTGGACCGGGCTCGGCCCGAACGTCAGCGGGTGGCGGGGGAAGTCGGACAGGGCCATGGGTTACTCCTCGTTGACACGCGGGTCTGTGGGCGGGTCTGTGGGCAGGGTGGACCAGGTGTCGAAGGCGACGGCCGCCGCCTGGTCCGCGTCCCCGGCGGCGCACAGCCGAATCAGCTCGTCGTGCCGGGCGAACGACGCGCGGCCGCCCAGCGTCGAGAACCGGAGGCGTTCGGCGCGGCGCAGCACCGGCGTGAACTGGTCGAGGACCGACGCGAGCGCGCGGTTCGCCGCCACGGCCACCGGCACGTCGTGGAGCGCGTCGTCGGCCCGCAGCGCCGCCTCGACGTCGCCCGCCTCGATCGCCGCGCGGAACTCGCGGTTGGCCGCCCGCATGGTGTCGAGGTCGGCCTCCGTGAGGCTCCGCACCGCCTCGCGCACGGCCACCTCGTGCATCGCCGCGACGACGTCGCGAGCCCCGCGCACGTCCCGCAGGTCCAGGGAGCTCACCACCGTCGAGCTGCCGGGACGCGCGACGACCAGCCCGGCCTCGGCCAGGCGGAGCAGCGCCTCACGCACCGGCGTCCGGCTGACGCCGAGCCACGCCGCGAGGTCGCCGTCGCGCAGCTGCTCCCCCGGCGCGAAGCTGCCGTCGACTATGGCGTCGCGGAGGCGTCGGTAGACGTCGTCGCGCAGCAGACGCCGACCGATCGGGGGCACACTCGCGGGGATAGGCATGTAATATATTGCATACCAATCGCCGGGTTTTGGCAAGGGTGGAGTTTTGCCCCGCGGGGCGCCTGCCCCTGTCACACCACACGAACGGCACGCTCTATCGTGGCCCCATGCCCGACCCCACACCGCTCGACGAGATCCTGCGCGAGCTCGCCGCGCTCGAGAACCCTAGGTTCCGAGCGGTCAACGAGCGCAACGGGGACGACCACGGCGTCAACCTCTCGCAGCTGCGCGCCGTCGCGAAGCGCCTGAAGAAGCAGCACGAGCTGGCCGTCGGGCTGTGGGCGACCGGCGACACGGCCGCCCGCCTCCTCGCCACGCTGGTCTGCCGTCCCCGGACCTTCACCCCGGCCGAGGTCGACGCGATGGTCCACGACATCCGCTCCCCCAAGCTGCTCGACTGGTTCGTCGTCAACGTCGTGAAGCCCGGCAGGTTCGGCGAGGAGCTCCGCGAGCGCTGGGCCGCGGACGGCGCCGACCTGGTCGGCCGGGCCGGCTGGACCCTGCAGAGCGACAAGGTGGTCAAGGCGCCGGCCGACGTCGACCTCGACGCGCTGCTCGACACGATCGAGCGGGACATGAAGGACGCACCCGAGAACACGCAGTGGGCGATGAACACCTGCCTCGCGATGATCGGGATCAACGACCCCGGACGACGCGCACGGGCGATCGGCATCGGCGAGCACCTCCAGGTCCTCGCCGACTATCCGGCCTCGCCTGGCTGCACGCCGCCGTACGCTCCGGTGTGGATCGCCGAGATGGTCGGACGCCAGGAGCTGGCCGGAGCCTGACCGGCGGGCCGTAGCGCCTGGTAGAGGCCCGTTACCGCGCCTCCTGGTAGGGGATCACCACTCGGTTGATGACGAGCAGGCCCGCCGCCGCGACCGGCACCGCCACGAGGGCGCCGAGGATCCCGCCGAGCGCCGCACCGGCCAGGGCCGCGACGATCACCAGCACACCGGGCACCGCCACGGCGCGGCTCATCACCCGTGGGGCCAGCACGTACGCCTCCACCTGCATGTACACGAGCAGGAGGATCGCGACGACGAGCGCAGCGACCGGGCTCACGGTCAGCGTCGCGAGCACCACCAGGATCGAGCCGATGACCGTTCCGACGACGGGGATCAGCGCCGCGATGAACGCCATGACGGCCAGGAGGATCGGCGCGGGGCTGCCCGCGAACACCGTCAGCAGCAGGGTGAACGTGGCGTTGATGGTCGCCAGGAACAGCTGGCCCGCGACATACCGGCCCACGGACTCCAGCACCTCGTTCAGCAGGGAGCCGGTGATGTCCCGCCGGGACCGGGGCACGAGCCGCAGGACGGCGCCGACCATGGTCGGCAGGGATACGGCGAAGTAGATCGTCAGGGCCGCGACGATGACGACCGCCGTCACACCGTTGATCAGCCCGGTGCCGACCTGCAGGACACCACCCGCGATCGCCGTGAGCTGGCGGGGATCGGTGAGCAGCTCGGTCAGCGACGCCAGCAGACCGCTCAGGTTGAGTGCGACCAGGTTGTCGTTGGTCCAGACGTACCAGGCCTGGTCGGGCAGCTCCCGCAGCGCGTCGACCAGCTGGGTGACGAAGATCCCGACCTGCGGGACGGCCAGCGGCAGCACCGCCACGACGAAGAGCGCGAGGACGGCGGCGGATCCGACGATCATCACCGTCGCGGCCACCCACCGCAGCACGCCCCGCGAGACGAGGTACCGGATCCCCGGATCCAGCGCCAGCGCCAGGAACAGCGCCAGCCCGACGTACACCAGGACCGTCGCCACCGCCTCGATGGCGCCCAGCACCACGAGGCCGGCACCGACGCCCAGGGTCGCGAGCACCGCGTACCCGAACGGGTTCGCGGGCAGACCGACCGTCGACGTCCGCCCACCCGCGCTACGAGCACGTGGGACCCGCGGTGACCGCACGCGCGCCGCGTCGTGCCGTGCCCCCGCTCTCCGCGCACTGGACGATCGCGACAGGGCGCCAGGACGTTGCGGCAAGCGGGCCATTGCGCTCCGTGTGTTCTCAGGTCGGTTCTCAGGTTGGTTCTCAGGTGCTCCGCGAGGAACACGCTGCGGGTCACAGCCTTGCGGAAAGCGGGCCGCTTGTCGCCGTCGGCTCGCGGACCGACGTCGACCGGCTGGATCGACCGGCTGAGGGGTTCTCCCCGGGCCTCCCACCTCGGGGACGTGGTGGCGTCTGATGGACTCCGACAGGAGCACTGACCCCGTGCCACACCGCTCGGCACGGGAAACGAGCAAGGAGAGGTACCCATGCGTGGAGTTGTCATGTATGCGCCAGGCGATGTCCGGGTCGAGGAGCGCGAGGACGCCAGGATCATCGAGCCGACCGACGCCGTGATCCGGGTCACCGCCGCGTGCATCTGCGGCTCGGACCTGTGGCCGTACCGCGGGGTGGAGGCCCTGAACGGCCCGACCCCGATGGGCCACGAGTACATCGGGATCGTCGAGCAGGTCGGCGACGAGGTGCGGGACATCAAGGTCGGCGACTACGTCGTCGGCTCGTTCGTCGCCTCGGACAACACGTGCGAGATCTGCCAGGCGGGCTACCAGTCCCGCTGCATCCACAACGTGATGATGGGTTCGGAGGGCACCCAGGCCCAGCTCGCCCGCATCCCGCTGGCCGACGGCACCCTGGTCGCCACGCCCGGAACGCCCGACGCCGACCTCGTCCCGTCGCTGCTCGCCGCCTCCGACGTGCTGGGCACCGGTTGGTTCGCCGCCGTGGCCGCCGAGGCGGGGCCCGGCAGGACCATCGCGGTCGTCGGCGACGGCGCGGTCGGTCTCTCGGCGGTCCTGGCCGCCAAGCAGCTCGGCGCGGAGCGCATCATCGCGTTCAGCCGCCACCCCGAGCGGCAGGCGCTCGCCCGCGAGTTCGGCGCCACGGACATCGTCGAGGAACGCGGCGACGCCGGCGCCGCGAAGGTCAAGGAGCTCACCGGCGGGTACGGCGCCCACGGCGTCGTCGAGGCAGTGGGTACCGAGGAGTCGATGTGGCAGGCCATCAACTCCGCCCGGCCGGGCGGCTACGTCGGGTACGTCGGCGTCACGCACGGCGTCCAGCTCGACGGCCTGAACCTGTTCTTCACCGGCGTGCACCTGCACGGCGGCCCTGCGCCCGTGCGCCGGTTCCTGCCCGAGCTGATCCAGCTGATCTGGGACCGCACGATCGACCCGGGCAAGGTCTTCGACCTCACCCTCCCGCTCGAGGAGGCGGCCGAGGGCTACAGGGCGATGGACGAGCGTCGGGCCACCAAGGTGCTGCTCACCCTCTGACGGCCGGGGTGCCCTGCCAGGGCCTCCCACGCCGGCGAGGTCGCCCATACCGTGGAGACCATGAGCACCAAGGACGAGGTGCGGGAGTTCCTGGTCTCCCGCCGCGCGAACGTCACCCCGCAGCAGGCGGGCATCCCCGACTTCGGCGGGGAGCGGCGGGTACCGGGACTGCGCCGGGAGGAGGTCGCCATGCTTGCCGGCGTCAGCCTCGACTACTACACGCGGCTGGAGCGCGGGAACATCCGCGGCGCTTCCGAGAGCGTGCTGGGCGCGATCGCCCGCGCCCTCCAGCTGAACGACGCCGAACGCGAGTACCTGTTCGACCTCGCCCGCACGGCCCCCGCCTCCGCGGCCGCGCGCGACCGCAAGCCCGTCGCACAGTCGGTACGCACCTCCGTGCAGCGCGTGCTGGACAACATGGCCGTGCCCGCGATCGTGCACAACTCGAACCAGGACCTCGTGGCCTCGAACGTCATGGGTCGCGCCCTGTACGCCCCGCACTTCGACACCGACGGCACGCCGAACATCGCCCGATTCATCTTCCTCGACCGCCGCGCCCGGGACTACTACGTCGACTGGGCACTGGCCCGGCGCACCGCCGCGGCGATCATGCGGCTCGAGGCCGGACGCGACCCGCTCAACAAGGAGCTCACCGCGCTCATCGGCGAGCTCTCGACCCGGAGCCCGCAGTTCCGCGAGGACTGGTCGGGGCACGACGTCCACGAGCACCGCACCGGGGTCAAGTCGTTCCAGCACCCGGTGGTCGGCCGCGTCACCGTCGCGTTCGACGTCTTCGCGATGCCCGGAGAGGCGGGACTGCAGATCGTCACCTACAGCCCTCCCCCGAACACCGACTCCGCGGAGAAGTTCGCGCTGCTGGCCAGCTGGGCGGCCACCCAGGAGGCGGAGCACGCTCCCGGCGGCGGCCTGGTGAGCAGGTCGCACGACGGCGTGAGCCAGCCCGCGAGCTCCGACTGACCAGCCGAGGTCGCACTGGCGGGGCGTCCCGGACCGGCCTCCGGGGCATACCGATCGTGAACCGATGAGTTATCCACAGATTTGAGATCTGCCGTGCGGACCGCACGAGTGTTCGAGATAATAGATGCACTGAGGGAGTGAGAACTAGAGACCAGCGATTCAGATGGGCGGGGGTGGGCATGGTGGAGCACACGACGAACAGTGGTCCGGCCAGTGACCCGCCTCCTGCTGCGGCCTCGATCGAGGAAACCCTGGCCCGGATCGAGAACGAGATCGACCACCTCACCACCCTGACTACCCCGGAGACGCTGACCGGGTGGGACGCGCCGAGCATCGGCCGCCTGGTCGAGGCCCACACCCGGATCCGTCGGCTGACCGGCCGCCTGGACGGTGTCCGCTACACGCTGCTACCGAGGATCGAGGACGAGGGTTCCTGGCGCTCCGGTGGCATGACGCGTACGTTCACGACCTGGCTGAGGCTCCGTGAAGGCATCTCCGCGCGCACGGCGGGCAAGGACATGACGATCGCGCGGCGTCTCGCGACGGCGCTGCCCGCCACCCGGGAGCGCCTGGTCGCCGGCACCCTGGGTGTCGACCACGCCCGCGTGATGACGGAGGTCGCACCCACCAGTGAGACGCGTACGGATGCGTTGGCGTGGTTGATCGATACCCGTACCGGGCACACCACCACCCCGGAACAGTTCGTGCAGAGCGTCCCGGTCGACTTCCCCGACCCGGCCGAGGACCCGGACGGGACCCGTACCCGGGAGCTGGTCACCCAGGTCCTGGAAGGCGCGGTCACGGAGGGAACCCTGGTCACGGGTGAGGGCATCGTCCTACGTGAAGCGGGTGTGTTGAACGCGGACCAGTTCCGCACGGTCGCGCGCCGGTTCGCGACCGTGACCGACCCGGACACCGACGACCTCGATGACGACAAGGCCGCGCAGGGTGAGTTCTTCGACCTGGCCAAGACGTTCGGCGGGTACCACGTGGCCGGGTTCCTCACCGACGAGCACGGCCTCCTGGTCAGCACCGCGATCAACGCGGTCCTGGGCGCCCCGTCCGCGGACGACGCCCGGACCACGACGCAGCGCCGCGCACAAGGCCTCGCGGACGTCGCGCGGGTGGTGCTGGACACGAACCAGGCCTCCCCAGGGGCCGCGATCGCACCGCACCTGAACGTGACCGTGTCGTGGAACGAGTTCGTCACCCAGGTCACCCGCACCCGCGACGGCCTGTGCCTGTCCTGCGGACAGACCCGACCCGGCTCCACGACCCGACCAGACGCAACGAGTGCAACGGGTGCCGCAGGCACAGCGGGTACCGCAGGCACCGACACAGCCAGTCCGACGACAGTGGCCGGATTGCTGACGTCTGGTGGTCCCGTGTTCACCGAGACCAGCGAGCGTGCCCCACGCGCCCTGGTGCGTCGCCTGGCGTGTCACAGTGCGGTGACCCGGATCGTGTTCGGAGCCGACGGCGCCGTCCTGGACGTCGGACGCGCCCAACGCACCGTGACCGGACAGATGCGACGCGCTGTCATCGCGAGGGACCAGCACTGCGTCTGGCCCGGATGTGACCAACCACCCTCACGCTGCGAGGTCCACCACGCGATCACCCACTGGGCTGATGGTGGGGGCACGTCGGTGACGAACAGTGCCCTGCTGTGCTGGTACCACCACCAGCTCGTCGACACCAAGAACATCACCATGCACTGGACCGGCAAGACCACCACCACCGACAACGACGCGACCACCGGTGCCCTGCTGGAGACCGGGTGGGCCTTCACCGACGCCTACGGACACCGCATCCGACTACCCGAACCCATCGAAGCCCCACCACCACGCGACACCAACCCGACCACCGAGCCGACGCCACCCATCGAAGCCGACCGACCGGCCGACCGAACCTGGCGTGACCCGACCAGCCCGATCCCGCTGCCAAGCCCACCGAGCCCGCCAGAGCACCTCACCCGGCAGTTCCGCCTGGCCGGCTAGCTCACCGGCCTGACCAGCACGGCAGGCACTCGATGCCGAGCTGGACGTCGGACAGCCGGGCCACGGGCTACCCGGCCACCCAAGCAGCATCGATCCGCTCGCCGAACCGCAGACCATCGCGGTCCCGGCGTGCGGGTTCGACGAGTGGCCGCGTGGGGCCACAGTCATCACGGCCCGGACCCAGCTGCCTGGACGCGTCAGTCCCAACGGAAGAACAGTGCGGCGGTGACGACGCCCACCAGGGTGGTCAGACCGAGGCTGATCAGGTGCGCGGGCTCGACCGGGCTGCCGATCCACGCCGCGGCCAGGGCCTCCACGGCGGCCCCGAAAGGTAGCCACTCCCCTACCGCCGCCAGCGGCTCCGGCAGCGAGGAGCGGCCACCGAACATGCCGCCCAGGGCGCCGAGGCCGAAGAAGGTGACGAGCCCGATCGCCACCGCGGAGTTGGGTGTCGGCGCGACGGCGGCCACGATCATGCCGCCCGCGTACATCGCCGCCATCGCCAGGAGGTAGACCCCGACGGCAGCCCCGAGGTCCACCGGGCGCTGGGCCCCGAAGCCGAGGAACGCCACCGCGAGCGCCAGCGTCAGTCCGACGACCGCCTGCGCGACGCTCACGACGACCTGCGCGACGAGGACCATGACCGGCGAGGCAGGTGTGGCGGACAGCCTGCGCAGGATGCCGGTGCGCCGGTAGTAGGCCAGGAAGCTCGGCATGTTGATGATGCCGATGGTGGCCAGGACCATGGTGAGCACCAGCGGCAGGACATAGGCCTCCAGGGCGGTGAGCCCGTCGGCGACGACCTGGTCGCCCGCCGACTGTGCGCCCGTCACCAGGATCAGGAGGGGCAGCAGCAGGGGGACGACGAGGCCTGCCGTGTCTCGCACGACCATCTTGGCCTCGCACACGATGAGGGTCAGCCAGGCCTGCACGCCCGGCCCCCGGGTCTGTACGACGGTGCTCATTCCGCGACCTCCAGTTCTTTTCCGGTGAGTGCGACGAACGCGTCGTCGAGGGTCTCGGCCCCGGCTCGCGCGACCAGGCCCGCGGGGGTGTCGACGGCGATGACGCGGCCGTCGTCGATGAGCGCCACCTGGTCGCAGAGGCGTTCCACCTCCTCCATCGTGTGGCTGACCAGCAGGATCGTGACGCCTTCGGTGCGCAGGTGCTCGATCGTCGTCCACATCCGGCGCCGGGCGCGGGGGTCGAGACCGGTGGTGAGCTCGTCGAGGATCACCACGCGGGGACGCCCGGCGAGGGCGAGGGCGATCGAGAGCCGCTGCTGCTGGCCGCCGGACAGCTTCTCGAAGCGCACGGCGCGCTGTTCGTCCAGGCCGACCAGCTCCAGGAGCTCCCCGGCCGGGCGGGGGTCGGGGTAGAAGGTGCGGTAGAGCCCGATCAGCTCGGACACGGTGAGGGCTCCGTGCAGGGTGGCCTCCTGCAGCTGGACGCCCAGCACCTGGCGCACCCTGGCGCGGTCGCGCTGCGGGTCCATGCCGAGCAGGCTGACGCGCCCACGGTCGGGCTTGCGGACGCCCGCGATCATCTCGACGGTGGTGGTCTTGCCCGCACCGTTGGTGCCGAGGACGCCGACCACCTCGCCGGGCTCGACCCGGAGGCTCACGTCGTCGACCGCGACCGTGTGGCCGTAGCGTTTGTGCAGGTGCTCGGCGTGGATCGCCGGTTCACCTCTGCCGAAGGCTCTGCTGCTCGCGTCGCTGCTGCTCATGCCACCGGACGCTAGGCGGGCCGCACGGGCCGGCGCGCGTGCCGATGGTCAGGGATGTGAACCATGACTTTCGGCACGGGCGGACGGTCGCGGTCCGCCCGTAGGGTGGATCTCATGCGGCGGCTGGACACGGACGAGTGGTCGGGGCTGGTCATGCTCGCCGTGTCCGTCGCGGTGGCCGGTCCGGCGCTGCTCGGCGTCGTGGATCCCGCGATCCCGCGCGGCTGGTGGACGGTCCTCTTCGCCGTCGTGATCGTCGCCCTGCTTCTCGCCCTGTTCCGCGAACGGCCCGACCCGGCCGGGTACGGGCTCTTCACGGCGGCGGTCGTCGCCTCGTGGGCGGTGGTGCTGACGGCGCCGCACATGGGGCTGCTGCCCGTCCTGCTCGTCGTCACCGCCGCGGTGAGCGTGTACCTGGTGCCGCTGCGGGTGAGCTTTCTCGTCGTCGGGCTGAACACCACGGTCCTCGCGGTCGCCATGGCCCTTCACGGCCGGGACGCCGTCGACGCCCTGGTCACCGTCGGTTTCTACCTGCTCATCCAGATCGCGACGGTGCTGAGCTCCGTCACCCTCATCCGCGAGCAGCGGCTGCGGCGCGAGCTGAGCGAGGCGCACATCGAGCTCCGTGCCGCGTCGGCACTCCTGACCGAGTCGGCTCGCACCGCCGAGCGGCTGCGGATCTCGCGCGACCTGCACGACCTCATCGGGCACCAGCTCACCGTGCTCACGTTGGAGCTGGAGGCGGCGCGGCACCGGGAGGGCGAGCAGGCACGCGAGCACGTCGACCGGGCGAACCGGGTAGCGCGCGACCTCCTCTCCGACGTCCGTCTGACGGTGAGCGAGCTGCGGACCGCGCCGTCGGACCTGACCGCGGCGCTCCGCCAGGTGGTGCGCGACCTGCCGGACCTCGAGGTGACCGTGGACGTCGGGACCGACGTCCACGTCGACGAGGACCAGGTCGCAGCCCTGGTCCGGGCGGTGCAGGAGATCGTCACGAACACCATCCGGCACGCCGACGCGCGCGAGCTGTGGATAGAGGTGGCTGCCCGGCCGTCCGGCGTCGTCCTGACCGCCGTCGACGACGGCAGGGGGTACCGCGAGCTCGTGCCCGGCAACGGGTTGCGCGGCCTCACCGAACGGTTCGAGGCGCTGGGCGGCGACGTGGAGTTCGACGGCGCAGACGGCTTCCGCGTCACGGCGAGGGTTCCGGCATGACGACGGTTCCCGCGAGCGTGCCCGCATGACCCGGGTGGTCATCGTCGACGACCAGACGCTGGTGCGGCACGGCATCCGCGCGCTGCTGGAGATCGCGTCGGTCGACGTCGTCGGTGAGGCCGACGACGGGCAGGCAGCGCTCGACGTCGTGGCCGCCACCACACCGGACGTCATCCTGCTCGACCTGCGGATGCCACGCTTCGACGGCCTGTGGACCCTGCGCCAGCTCGGCGAGCGCGGCGTCGACGTCCCCGTGCTCGTCCTCACGACCTTCGACGACGACACCCTCGTCCTCGACGCCCTGCGTGCCGGCGCGCGCGGGTACCTCCTCAAGGACGTCACGGTCGAGCAGCTGACCCGGGCGGTGCGCACGCTGGCGGACGGCGGGACGCTCGTCGCGCCGTCGATCACCAGCCGGATGCTGCGCGCCATCCGCGCGGTGCCCCCGGCGTCCGGCAGCGACGCGCTGCCCGCCCAGCAGCCCCAGCCGCTCACCGAACGTGAGACCCAGGTGCTCAGACTCATGGCCGAGGGTTACACCAACCGCGAGATCTCCGGCGCGTTGTCGCTCGTCGAGGGCACCGTCAAGAACCACGTCTCGACGATCCTGCTCAAGCTCTCCGCGCGGGACCGGACCAACGCCGTGCTGCGGGCCCTCCACCTGGGGATCCTCGGCTAGACCGGTCCGGCCAGGTCGAGACCGCCAGGTCGAGACCGCCAGGTCGAGACTGCTAGGCGCTCGCGCGCACCACCAGCTCCGGCGCGAGCACCACCTCGCGCGACGCGCGGCCGGGCTGGGCGATCTCGTCCAGCAGGAGCCGGGCCGCGGCGGTCCCGATCTCCGCGATGGGCTGGCGCACGGTGGTCAGCGGCACGGCGGCGACGGCGGCGAACGGGATGTCGTCGTACCCGACCACCGCGATGTCGTCGGGGACCCGGACGCCCGCGGACGTCAGGCCCGCGATGATGCCGATCGCGTGCAGGTCGTTGCCTGCCACCACGGCGTCGGGCCGGCGATCGGGCGGCAGGTCCGCGATCCGCAGTCCGACGGCGGTCCCGTCGGCGAGGTCGAGGTCGGGCGCACGGACCGTCTCCAGGTAGACGCCGGGCGTCTGCCCTACCGCGAGCCGGCAGCCGTCGAGACGGCGCTCGACCTGCCGCACGCCCTCGGGTCCCGCTGCGAAGAGCAGGCGTCGGCGCCCGGCGTCGAGCAAGTGCTGCGCGGCGAGCCGGCCGCCCTCGCGATGGTCGAGCGAGACGGACGACAGGCGGTGCTCCGGGTCCTCGTGGTCCACGAGGACGATAGGGGTGCCCTGGTCCCGCCGTCGGCGCAGCGGCTCCAGGTCGTCGTCCGAGGGCGAGACGACGACGCCGTCGAACCGGAGCTGCTCGAACAGGTCGAGGAACCGCTTCTGCTGGACCGCCGACTCGTGCGTGCTGCCCACCACCACGGCGAGCCCGTTGTCCGCCACCAGCTTCTCGACGGCCGTGGCGATGCCGCCGAAGTACGGGTTGGAGGCGTTGACGAACGAGGCGCCGACGATCCCGCTGGGCCGGCCGCGGAGCTGCCGCGCGGCCAGGCTCGGCACGAAACCGAGGCTGTCGATCGCCGCCGCGATGCGTTCCTTCATCGCCGCCGAGACCCGGTCGGGCCAGTTGAGGAAGTTCGAGACCGACGCAACCGACACCTCGGCCTGGCGAGCGACGTCATAGATCGTTATGGGGCCTTCGTCGCTACGCCGATTCACGTCTCCCATCTCATCACGGACCGCGGCCGGAGACTGCGCAATTGGTCCGCACCGGCAAAGCCCGCGCCGATTCACTAGGGTCCGAGGGTGCGTATCGAGACCGACGGCCGCCCCGCGACGGCCGCAGAGCTGTTCGGCACCTACGGCCATTTCACCGCCATGCAGGTGCGCGACGGCGGGGTCCAGGGGCTGTCGCACCATCTCGGCCGGCTCGACGCGGCGCACCGCGAGCTGTTCGGGTGCGAGCTCCTGGGCGAACGGGTCCGTGACCTGGTGCGGCACGCCCTGGCCGGCACCGCCGATGCTGCCGGCACCGCCGATGCCTCCGTGCGGGTCCTGCTGCGCGACGCCGAGCGGGTCTCGGTGTCGGTCGCCGAACCGAACCAGCCGCCCGCCGCCCCGCAGCGGCTGCGGTCCGTGCAGTACCTGCGCCCGTTCCCGCACCTCAAGCATCTGGGCAGCTTCGCGCAGCTCGAGTGGGCGCGCCGGGTCCGCCTCGACGGGTACGACGACGCCCTCCTCACCGCGCCCGACGGCGCCCTCGCCGAGTCGTCGATCGCGAACATCGGGTTCCTCCGGGACGACGGCGTCGTCGTCTGGCCGGATGCGCCGCAGCTGCACGGCATCGCCATGCAGCTGGTCGAAGCCACCACGCCGTCGACCCGGCGTGTGGTGCGGCGCGACGACATCGCCACGTTCGCGGGCGCGTTCCTCGTCAACTCGATCGGCGTCGCCGCCGTCGCCTCTATCGACGACGTGCCGCTCCCCGGGCCCGGGCCGCTCCTCGCCGGAGTGGTGGAGCGTCTCGCCGACGTCCCGTGGGAGCGCGTGTAGGCGGTGCTTTCGACGGCGTCGCGGACCGTGGCGTCGCGGACCGCCACGTCAGCCGGCGGCGTTGGCCGCCTCGAACTTCTGGCGGGCCCTGGCGATCTCCTCCTGGTGCTCCTCGGACCAGCTCACCAGGGCCTGCGTGGTGCCGAGCAGCGTGCGGCCCAGCGCGGTCAGCTCGTACTCCACGCGGGGCGGCACCTCGGGGTACACGGTGCGCCCGACCAGGCCGTCCCGCTCGAGGTTGCGCAGCGTCACGGTCAGCATCCGCTTGCTGATCCCGTCGATCTCCCGGACGAGCTCTCCGAACCGGAGCGTCTTCTCGTCCAGCAGCGCGATCACCAGCAGGGACCACTTGTCGGCGATCCGGTCCAGGATCTGCCGGACCTGACAGTCCTCGCGGGCGTCCCACTGGAAGGGGTCACGGTCGAACCTGCACGCCTCCGCGTCCTCCCGACCGACGTGCCCGGTGATGGCGTGCGTGGTGCTGACGTGCTTGGTTCCCTCGAGGGAACCGGGTGACGTCAAAGTGCCTTCTTGTGCCATCCGTCGATCGTGCCCAAGGATCGCCATGGTTACAAGTGGTAACCATGCAGGACTTCGAGCGAGGAGATCCTTGTGACAGACGTGCGAGATTCCGTGCGGCCGGCAGCGAACCCGCCGGTGAACCCGCCGGTGAACCCGTCGGCGAACTCGTCGGTGAACGCCGCACGAACCGGCTGGGGAGTGCTGGCCGTCGTCTGCGGTGCGCTGTTCCTCGAGGGGATCGACATCGCGATGCTCAACGTCGCGGTACCGGCCATCGCCGCCGACATCGGCCTGGCCACGGCGGACGCGCACTGGGTGATCAGCGCCTACGTGCTCGCCTACGGCGGCTTCATGATCTTCGGTGGGCGTACCGCGGACCTCCTCGGCCGACGCCGGACGTTCCTGGTCGCCCTCGCCGTGTTCGTCGCCTTCTCCGGGCTCGGCGGCCTCGCCGACGAGGCCTGGGTGCTGATCGTCGCCCGGTTCGTCACCGGCGCCACCGCGGGGTTCATGACGCCGGCGGGCTTCAGCCTCCTGACGACAAGCTTCCCCGAGGGACCCTTGCGCGACCGGGCACTGGCGATCTACGGAGCCATCGGGGCCGGCGGGTTCACGCTCGGTGTGGTGGCGGGCGGCTTTCTCACCGAGGTCGGCTGGCGCTGGGTGTTCTTCGCGCCGGTGATCGTGGGCGCCGCGCTCTGGATCGCCGGGCGGGCCGTCATCCGGCCGGACGTCCCCTCTGAGCTGCCCCGCCGCGGGTTCGACCTGGGCGGCGCGATCACCCTGACGTCGGCGATGGTCGCGCTGATCTACGGCGTCGTGGCGATCGGTGAGGGCGAGACGGCCACTGCCGGGGTCATGTCGTTCGTGGCCGCCGCCGTGCTCATCGGCCTGTTCGTGATGATCGAGCGCCGGGTGGCGGACCCGCTGCTGCGCCTCGCGGTGCTGCGCGAGGGTCTGCTGCTGCGGTCGAGCGCCGCGGGACTGCTGTTCATCGGGGCGTTCTTCGCGTTCCAGTTCCTGGTGACGCTCTATCTGCAGGAGTTCCGCGGCTGGTCCCCGATCGCGACGGGCCTCGCGTTCGCGGTCATGGGCCTGGACATGATCCTCGCTCCCCTGGTCACGCACCGGTTGGTCAAGCGGTTCGGCAACGCGCCGGTGATGGTCGCCGGGCTGCTCGCCGGCGCGGTGGCCTTCGCCCTCGCGCTGCGCATCGACGGCTCGTGGGGATACCTGGACCTGCTGCCGTCGCTCGTGCTGATCGGCGTGATGTTCGCGCTGGTGTACGGGCCGCTGACGGCCGCTGCCACCGCCGGCCTCGACGAGGCCGAGCACGGGGTCGCCGGCGGCGTCGTCTACACGGCGTTCCAGTTCGGTGCGGCGCTGGGCGTCTCGATCGCCACCATCGCGCTCGTCGAAGGGCACGCCGCGGACGCCGACTGGTCGGACTACCGGCGCGCACTGCTGGTTCCCGCGATCGGCGCGGCTCTGGCGCTGGCTCTCGGTATCTCGACCTGGGCCCGCGCCCGCCGAACCCGAACCCCTGTCTGACCCCCACCCCCGTTCGTCGAGCCTCCGTTGGCCGAGCCTCCGTGGGTCGAGCTTGTCGAGACCTCACCAGGTCTCGACAAGCTCGACCAACGGGTGCACTCGACCAGCGAAGTGCCGCTACCCGCAGAACTCGGTCAGCTTGAAGTTGCGCACCACCGTCTCTCCCTTGACGATCCGCGCGTTCTTCCACTTCGACGGGTACCCGTTGGCCGAGGCGAGCACCGTCAGCCGGTTGTTGGACACCCCCATCCAGCGGGCGTAACCCCCCTCCGGCCCGGTCACGAGCGTGATGTCGTACTTGGACCCGTCGACGACCACAAAGGCGCCCTCGAGCGGGACGGTCTCGTTGTCGCAGGTCACACCCGTCACCGTGCCGGCGATCCTGCCCCAGCTGGGCGACGGGGTGACCTTCATCGATATCTGCACCCGCGGCTCGTCGTACGGCGTACCGCCCGACGCGTAGACGCGCGCGGTGTAGGTGCCCGGCTGGTCCACGTGGCTGCTGTCGAGGCCGACCTGCACCTCCACCGACTGACCTGGTTGCAGCGTGAACGTCGATGGCTGGATGTCGAGCCACGGCGCGTCGACCGCGGCGTCGCCCGTCACGTTGAGCACCATGTGTATGTCCGGGTAGCCAAGCTCGGCGGCCGTGGCCGGGAAGTGAGAGGCGCAGTTACCCGCAAGGTACGACGGCGCCGTCTCCGGCTCGGCGTTGGAGCCGATGAAGAACGCGGCGTCGTAGCCGACGACCTCGACGACGAGCGTGCTGCCCGCCGGGGCGGTACCGGTGACCGGTACGTCGACCATCGTGGGGCCCTGCCGTTCCAGAGTCACGACGGACGAGCCCAGCAGGGTCATGTTCTCGTAGGTGACCTCCTTTCCGTTCAGCTCGTACAGGTTGACCGTGGCATCGGTGGTGACCTTGACGCTCTCGACGCCGAACGACACGTTCGTCACGGCGAACGCACCTTGGATCTCGAAGTCCTCCAGGGTGAAGGTCCGCATCCAGTTCGCCTCGCCCCACTTGCAGGCCACCGAGTTGTCAGGGGTGATGTCCTGCGACGACGAGTGCGTGATGGTGGTGCCCTCCGCCAGGAGGGACGGCGGGGCCGACGGCGTCACCGACCCGCCCGGACGCTCGCCGTTCCGCACGAAGCCGCCGCCGTCGTTCGCGGCGGTATCCCGGGCACTCTCGGCACCCGACGACGACGCCGTGCTCACCTCGGTCACGTCCCCGATGGCCCCCTTGAGGGCCCGGCTGCCCGTCGCCGACCCGAGGGGCTTGAACACGGCCAGCGAGGGAGCCACCTCGACGTCCGCGGGCGCGGTGCCCTCGTTCGTCACGGTGAAGCTGCCGGACCTGCTGCCGCCCAGCCGCACCTCCCTGGACAGTGCGGCCGGGGAGATCGTCAGGAGCGGCGCAGCGAGCTTCACGTCCTTGCGGACGACGGTGTCGGCGACGACCTTCACCTCTGCCTTCTTGCCCGTGTATTCCTTGGCCGCGTAACGGATCTGCCGCGCACCGAGCCGCGCGGAGAAGAACGAGTAGAACCCGCGGCCCACCGTGGGGTTCTCCGGGTCGAACGTCCTGATGCGCTGCTTGCCGACAGTCACCGCGGCTCCGTCGAGGCCGTCACCGGTGTTGCGGTCCCGGACCAACCCGGCAACGAGACCGCCATCGACCGCCACGCACCCGCCCAGGGCGACGTTGTCGATCTGCCACATCCCCCGCCACCCGCCGCTGTAGTGGAACCGGACCCGCACGTCGGACTGACCGTCCGCACTTGAGAGCGCGGCTATCGAGCCCCCTGCCTCGCTGGCCGGCTGGTGCAGCGACGACTCCCAGCTCTCGCCGCCGTCGAGACTGAAGTCCACGTCGGCGAAGCCGCCGACGGTAAATGGGCCGTTGTAGAGCTGGTCGAACTTCAGGAACGGCGCCGCAAGGTCGGACAGGTCGTAGGACCGCGACGTGAGCGTCGTGTCCTGCACCCCGCCATCGCCATGACCGGTGCTGTTCACCTCGGCGAACAGACCCAAGCCGCTGGCCCCGTTGCCGTACCCGAAGGGGTCGTCGAACGACCAGACCTGCCCGGTGCCCGCCAGGTCCTCGACGGTCCAGCCGTCGGGCACCGCGCCGGACTCGAACTCCTCGAGCGCTCTCGGCTCGGCCACGGCGTAGCCCGGAGCCGTGCACCCGGCGATGACGGACAGAGCGACGTCAGCGGACGCCGGCTCGGTGCCCAGCTCGACGGCCTGTGTGAACGTGGCGTACCCGGTCACGGCCGACTCGACCACCAGCGTGTGCGTCGTCGATTGCGGCAGCTTGAACGAGTACTTGCCCGTGAACGGGTCGGTCCAGGCGACGACGCTGCTCGGGGCGCCCTGTACGGAGATCTTGGCGTCGAGCGGCCAGCCGTGCCCGGAGCCGTCGGTCACGGTGCCGCTCACGATGGCGGTCGGCGCGGCCTCCAGGAAGATGTCCAGCGTGGTCGTCTCGCCCTCGACGACGTCGGCCTGGGCCGTCACGTCCAGGAATCCGAAGGCGGAGGCGGTCAGCTCGCGCGAGCCCTCCTCCAGACCCAGACGATAGGCACCTTCGGCGTTGGTGAGGTCCGAGCGCTCACCGGCAGCCGTGACCCGCGCGCCGGCGACGGGCTCGCCGTCGGGCCCCGTGACGGTACCGACGAGGATGCCGTAGCCGTCGATCGGCGCATTGCTGACCAGCGCCTCGACGTCGAGCTTGCCCTCGCCCCACACGTTGTTGTCGGCAAGGGTGTCGCCGCGGCAGGCGCTGTAGGCGGTGTCGATGGAGGTCTCGTCCAGCAGCTCCTTGGTGAACTCGATGTCGCCGATCAGCACCGGCGCGGCGCTCCACAGGAGCGCTACCGCGCCCGCGAGGTGCGGGGCCGCCATGGACGTGCCGCTGAACACTGCGTAGCCGCCTCCGGGCATGGAGGACCGCACCTCTTCACCGGGCGCGGCCAGGTTCGGCTTGATCTCGCCCTCCTCGCCCGGTCCCCACGCGGAGAAGTCGGCGATCTCGCCGCTCTCCCCGAACGCACCGGCCGAATAGGTGGCGACGTTGGCCCCGGGGGACGAGGCCGTCCCGCAGTAGCGCTCGTGCACGTTGCCCGCAGCCCAGGCGCCGAAGATACCGGCCGCCTCCCAGGCGGCGATCTCCTCGGACATGAAGTTGTCGATGACGCCCAGCTCCTGCAGGCCCCACGAGTTGTTCACGATGTGCGGGCGCTGCGCCGGGTCGGGGTCCGAACCGTCGATCCGGGTCGGCGCGAGGATCCACTGCCCGGAGGCGAGCAGGTTGGCCTCGGTGCAGTCGGCGACGCAGCCGTTCGCCGCGATCCAGTCGGCGCCCGGTGCGACACCGATCTGGTTGCCCTCGCCGTCGTCGCCCACCATCGTGCCCATCACGTGCGTGCCGTGATCGTGGTTGTCGCAGGGCGCTCCCTTGCACCAATCGTGCGAGTCGAACCAGTTGTAGTCGTTGCTCCGTCCCCCGTCTTCGTGGTAGCCGCGGTACTGCCGCACGAGCGCCGGGTGCTCGAGGTCGACGCCGGTGTCGATGCTGGCGACCGTGATGCCGTCGCCGGTGTACCCCATGTCCCATACCTCGGGGGCGCCGATGGCCTCCAGGCCCCACTCGATGGCGAGCGGCGCGTTCTTGGTCGGCGCCTCGCGCTCGACCGGCTCGATGAGCTCTGCGGCGATCCGCTCGTGGACCTGCTTGACCTCGCGGCTGGTGGCGACCTGCTCCGCCAGCTTCTCGGTGCCGTCCTCGACGAGGATCGCATTGCTGATCCAGTAGGACTCGTACTCCACACCGGCGGCCTTGAGATCTGCGACGACGCCCGCCTGGGACGCCTTCGCCGTGCTCGTCAGTGCGTCGTAGACGAACTGGCCACGCTCGCCCCAGTCCGCGATGTCCTTGGCCGGCTCCAGGTCCGGGGCGTCGGCGAACCGGATCCAGAAGTCTGCGGATTCCTTGCTACCGAACCGGGTCTGCACGGCCGGCGTGATCTTGTCCGCCGCCCGCTCCGGTGTGTCGGGGACATCATTCGCGACCGCGGGCCGTAGCCCCGCCGACGTCGGTGTGCTCGCGAGCGCAGGCGTCACGCCCACCCCTGTTGCCAGCAGCACGCCGACCGCTGCGAGAGCGGTGGGCGCGCGTTGCCGTGGCATGCGTCGTTGCATGAGTGCCTCCGGGGTGCGAGCGCCCCGCGCGGGGCGCAAAGACTGGCCCACGAATGTGGTCCAGATCACACTGTGCGAGCCGGAGGTTCATACGGCAATGAAGGGGCAGGGTGAACTGACCTGCGCCTGGTCGGAATGTCCTGGCCCGACGGCGGCGTTGGTGCGGACATGGACTTCAACCAGCAGATCATCGACACCTTCCGCGCCAACGGCGGAGAGGTCAACGAGCCCATTCAGTTCGGCAAGGGACTCGTGCTCGTACATGTACCCCGCAAGGACGGCAGCATCCGGATCGCACCGCTCGCGGCCATCCACGACGACGGTGCCTGGCACATCGTCGGGTCTGCCGGCGGCTCGCCCAAGAACCCCGCCTGGGTCTACGGCCTGCGCCGGGCCGAGCAGGTGGACCTCGAGGTCCCCGGCGACCCCGTCAAGACCCTGCAGACCAAGGTCGAGG
Organism: Promicromonospora sp. CA-289599; assembly: GCF_050936155.1. NCBI lineage: Bacteria > Bacillati > Actinomycetota > Actinomycetes > Micrococcales > Promicromonosporaceae > Promicromonospora > Promicromonospora sp. CA-289599. Next base: position 4,314,679 of record NZ_JBNJNI010000001.1, on the reverse strand, counting down.
AGATCACCGGCGACGAGCGCGACGCCTGGTGGGAGCGCTTCAAGGAGTTCTCGAGCGGCTTCGCCGCCTACGAGAAGACGGCGGAGGGACGGGTGTTCCCGATCTTCCGGCTCGTCGCCTGACGGCGCGTCACGCCGGAAGAATCACGCGGACCTGGGCCCGGATCTCCTGCACGACGTCGTCCACCAGGTTCGCGCTGTTCATGGTCGGCGCCATGGCGACGAACATGATCGCGGACACGATGTGCGCCAGCGCGGCGGCGTCCGGCGCGGTGCGGTCGTCGCGGAGCAGGACCGCGACGATCGCCTCCTCGGTCTGCACGGTCAGGCCGAGGGCCTCGCGGTGATGCGGTTCGGCGGGGTCGCCGAAGACGATCTCGCGCAGGTACGTGCGCCCGTTGTCGACCTGCTTGCGGTTGCACTCCACCACCGGCCGGACGATCGCCATCACCGCGTCGAGAGTGTCGGTGATGGCCTCGGCCGCTGCCTTGCCCTGTTCCAGCGCGTCGGCGTAGGTCGAGTTCTGCACGAGCAGCAGCAGCTCGCCCTTGGTCTTGGCGTAGAGGAACAGCGTGCCCGCCCCGATATCGGCCTTGTCAGCGATCTCCTGGGTAGTGACGTCGTCGACGCCGCGCTCGGCGAACAGCTCGCCGGCGGCGGCCACGATGCGTTCGAGCTTGGCCTGCTTGTTCCGCTCGCGCCGTCCGACCGGCTTGGAGGCGAGTGGCATGGCTGCCCTCCTTCGTCGCTGAGTGGGCTCGGTTCCGCCGGCGGTCATTCTTCCACGACGACCAGGGGCGCCCCGGCGCCCTGTAGCTCCGGGTAGAGCGCCTCCACCGGTCCGCTCAGTGCCGCCTTGACCTGTGCGGTCAGCTCGTCGCCGATGACCTCGTACTGGCCGGCCTCGACGGCGTCGTAGACCTTCGTCACGAGGTCGGCAGGCGCCATCTTGGGGCCGTCGGCGTGCGCGGCCATCCGGGTCTCGACGTAGCCCATGTGCACGCCCGTCACGTGCACTCCCTTGGGAGCGAGCTCCAGCCGCAGCGAGGTGGTGGCCGACCAGAGCGCGGCCTTGGCGGCGCTGTAGACGCCGCCGAAGCCGAGCCAGCTCGCGACGGAGTGCACGTCCACGAGGACGGCCCCGGGCGCGGCGGCCAGGATCGGTGCGAAGGCCCGCGCGAGGAACACCGGCGCGAAGAAGTTGATCTCCATGTTCGCCCGGATGTCCGCCTCCGTGACCTCCAAGAGGCTCGCGCTCGGCGGGTTCGCCCCCGCGTTGTTGACCAGGACGGTGACGTCGGGTGCCGCGACCACCGCGGCGTCGATCGACGTGCCGTCGGTGACGTCGAGGGTGAGTGGGACGATGCGTTCGTCGTCCCAGGCGCGGGGTGTGCGGGCGGTGGCGTAGACCTTGGCCGCGCCGCGGGCGAGAGCCTGGTGGACGAACTGGGTTCCGATGCCGCCGTTGGCTCCGGTGACCAGGACGACTGCTCCGTTGAGGGAAGGCATGCTCATGTTCTTTCTGTCGGTGGATCGCTGGTGGTGATCGTCGCGTGCAGCCGGTGGGTCACCGGCTGCACGGCGGGCGATGTCGTCATCGCTGGTAGTGCGGGAGCTCCTTGCCGTCCTTCACGTAGGTCAGCGCGTCGGTGACCTCGTAGGCGTGGACGGCAGACGCGTGCGGAGCCAGCACGTCGGACAGGCGCGCGACCTCGGGGCTCTCGAAGAAGGCCGTTCGCGCCGAAGCGTCTGCGAAGCCAAGGATGAGCGACGCGTGGAACTGCTGGTCTGCGGGGTTGTCGTGCGCGACATCCGGGGTGTCCCAGAGCTTCTCGTTCCAGGGCAGGAAGACCTGGGTCCGCAGCTCCCGGAGCTGCCCCGTGCCGGCGAGCGTGCTCGCGAGCTCGTCGAGGTGCTCGCGGAACGGGCCGGTCCGGACGCCGTCCCGTCGTCGGAGGTAGACCATGGCCCGGGCGCCGACCTGCTCGCCGGGCCCGGCGACGTCGTACCAGCGTGCCGAGTACGGCGGCCCGGCGTAGAGGAAGGTACGCCGGAAGACGTTGATCTCGTCCTGGTAGGCCAGCTTGGTCTGCTTGCGGCCCAGCAGCGGTGACAGGAGGGACGCGAACGTGACCTCGGCGACGCCGTCGATCCGGCGGTCGGCGGGGATCGCGGTCTGGACGCCGGGGGTCGCCGGCCACAGCCCGGGGTTGTGCTCGGCCATATGGATCTGGCGGTACTCCTCGAGGCCCGGGGTCGCGGAGATGATCTTCGAGTGCGGGCCCTTCCAGTAGTCCACGCCCGTCTGGCGCGGCTGGTCGGTGCGGAACCACAGCGGGATCGAGGAGACGAAGGCCTTCTTCGTCGACGCAGATGTCGCGGTCATGATGGTGCCTTCGTCCGAGTCGGTCGGTGGTATGTGGTCAGGCCGCGAGGAACTCGGCCGCGAGCGGGGCGAACTGCTGGTGGTACTGGAAGATGCCGCCGTGCCCGGAGTCCGGGTAGATGACGAGCGTCGAGTCCTTGATGCGGCGGTGCAGGTCCTCGGACAGGACGGAGGGCACCATGCGGTCGTTGTCGCCGTTGGCGATCAGGGTGGGTTGCGTGATCTTCGACAGGTCGGACGGCGCCGAGCGGCCGTACTTCTGGATCGCCTTGAGCTGCGTCCGGAAGCCCGTCAGCGAGATGTCCTTGTCGCGGTCGATCGTGCGTTCCTTGAGGCGGTTCACGAACGCGCGGGCAGCGGGCTTGCCCGTGGCGTTGCGGTTGAAGAACAGGAACTCCTTGGGGTCCTGCCGGGTCAGGGTCGCGCGGAGGATGTCGTAGTAGGTGACTCCCACGACCTTGTCCATGTCCTTGCCGCCTCGCGGCCCCGTGCCGGTCAGGACCAGCTTGCGGACCAGCTCGGGGTGCTTGACCACCAGGTCCTGCGCGACCATGCCGCCCAGCGAGAACGAGAAGATGTCGATCGTGTCGAGACCGAGGGCCTTGATGAACGTGTAGGCGTCGTCGGCCATCGCCTCGACGCTGTCGGGCACGCTGCCCGTGGAGCTGCCGACACCGCGGTTGTCGAAGGTGATGACGTGGCGGTCCCGCGCGATGGCGTCCACGATCCGGGGGTCCCAGTTGTCGAGGGTCGCGGCGAGGTGCACGAAGAAGACGACGGGGATGCCGCCCTTCGGACCGAGTTCCCGGTAGGCGAAGGTGACACCGCCGGCGTCGATCGTGCGGGCCGGGGCCAGCGCGTAGGACGTGATGACGTTCGATGTGTCGTTGGTGCTCATGGTGTTCTCCTATTTCCTGGTTCTGGTCTGGTTCTGGTCTGGTTCTGGTCTGGTTCTGGTCTGGTTCTGGGAGCGGTGAGGAAGAAGGGTGCGCAAGACCGGTCAGGCCCTGGTGATGACTGCCTTGCCGCGGGTTCCGCCCTTGCCGATCGACGCCATGGCGTCCACGGTCTGGTCGAAGTCGAAGACCCGCCCGACGACGGGACGCAGCACGCCCTTGTCGACGAGGGCGCCGATCTGGCGGAGCTGGTCGCCGCTGGGGTGGATGAAGAGGAACTCGTAGGTCACCCCGAGCCTCTTCGCCTGCCGGCGGATCTTGCTGCTGAGCACTGCCATCGCCAGGCGCAGCACCGGGCTCAGGCCTCGCTCGCGGGCGAACGCGGCGTCGGGCGGTCCGACGATCCCGATCACCTTGCCCCCCGGACGCAGCACTCGCAGGGACTTCTCGAGGCTCTCCCCGCCGACGCTGTCCAGCACCAGGTCGTACCCGTCCAGGACCTGCTCGAAGTCCTGGTTTCGGTAGTCGACGACGCTGTCGGCGCCGAGCTCCCGGACGAAGTCGATGTTGCCGGCGCTGACCGTCGTCGCGACCGTGGCGCCGAGGTGCTTGGCGAGCTGGATCGCCACGGTGCCGACGCCGCCGGCGCCGGCGTGGATCAGGACCCGCTGCCCGGGCTGCACGTCGCCCCGCTCGACGAGCGCCTGCCACGCGGTCAGCGCGACCAGCGGCAACGAGCCCGCCTCCTCGGGCGTCACCGTCTCGGGCTTGAGGGCCACGTCCGCCTCGTGCACCGCGATGCGCTCGGCAAAGGTCCCGATGCGGTCGGTGCGGGGCTGGGCGTACACCTGGTCGCCGACGCCGAGGTCCCGCACCTTGGCGCCGACGCCGATCACTGTTCCGGCGACGTCGCTGCCCAGGACCTGCGGCAGCTCGTACCGGAGGAACGCCTTGAACGCGCCCTGCCGGATCCTCTCGTCCACGACGTTGAGCCCGGCGGCCTGGACCTGGACCAACACGTCGTGCTCCCCGACGACAGGCTCGGGAACGTCCGCCTCGTGCAGCGGCTCCTGGTACTTGCTGACGACAAACGCGCGCATGGTGGCTTCCTTCGAGTCCGGGTCTGTCAACTCAGTTTCTGAGTTGCCTCAACTTTGAGCACACTCACTCTTATTGTCAAGAGATGGCGCGGGGAGACGCGCGTCACCACACCGCAAGCGCCGTCCGAACGCCGCCGAACGCCGCCGAACGCCGCCGAAAACGGGCAGAATGACTCCGGACATCCACCCGAGGAGGACGCCATCACCCGGTCACAGCGCGTACTAGTCACCGGAGCAGCAGGCCGCATCGGCCGCGCGGTCGTCGACGTGCTCGTCAGGGAGTCGGTGCCCGCCACCGCGCTGGTTCTGGAGGATCCGGGCGACCTGCCCGCCGACCGCGTCGTCGTGGGCGACGCCCGGTCGCCGGAGGTGGTGGCGCGGGCGATGGAGGGGGCCGACGGCGTCATCCATCTCGCGGCCATCCCGACCCCGCTCGACGACCCGCCGGAGGTCGTCTTCGGGACCAACACGCTGTCGACCTTCACCGTGCTCGACGCGGCCGGGCGCGCCGGCGTCCGCCGGGCGGTGATCGCGAGCAGCCAGGCCGCCTCAGGTCTCCCGTTCGCGGGGCGGGAGCTGCACCCGGTCTACGTGCCCGTCGACCAGGACACGCCCGACCAGGCCGCCGACGCGTACGCCCTCTCGAAGCGGGCGGACGAGCTCACCGCCGACATGATGGCGCGGCGGTACGGCATGCCAGTGGTCGCGCTGCGGTACCCGTTCATCGGCGGCACGGACGAGCGGCTCACCGAGTACGCGGACGCCGTGGCGAAGGATCCGGCGATGGGCGCAGGGAGCCTGTGGGCGTACCTGGAGACGCGCGACGCGCGGAGGCGGCCTGGCTCGCGCTCGACTGCGCCGCCGACGGCGCCGTCGTCATCCACGTCGCGGCGCCCGAGACGCTGGTGCCGGAGCCCACCGCCGACCTGCTGCGCCGCTACCACCCGGACACTCCCGTGCGGCGGCCGATCGAGGGGCGCGCGGTGCCCTACGACCTCACGGCCGCCGAGCAGGTGCTCGGGTTCCGGGCCAGGCACCACGTGGTCGGCACGCGGTAGCCGCCCGACCATCCCCGTCGGCAGCTCACGTCCGCGCTGGCCCTCGGGTCCATCGAGTCCAGAGGGCTCCCCCGTGCCGCCACGCCTACGTGCGCGTGACCGCCGGGTGGGTGTGCGCGACCGAGAGCAGGATCCTCGCTGTCCCGTCGCCGACCACCGCCCAGCGGTGCCGGATGTCTGCCGGGTGGCTGATCGCGTCGCCGGCACCCAGCCGCCAGGAACCCTCGCGCTCCAGCGTGACCTCTACCTCGCCGTCGATCACGTAGACGGTCATCTCGCCGTCGGACTCGAACCAGCCGCCGAGGTCGGCGCCGGGCTCGACGCGGTACTCGACCACCTCGAGCAGGTGGCCGGCGCCTCCGGACAGGAGCCGCCCGCTCGCCGCCCCGGATGCGTCGGAGACCTGCAGCTCACGCCCCTCGCCCTGGCGCAGCACGGACACGCCGCGCGGTGTGCTCACCGGCGGCATGAGCTGGCTCGGTGGCAGCCCGAGTGCGTGAGCGAGCCGGTAGAGGCTCGACAGCGACGGGCTCGTCTCGCCCTTCTCGACCTGGCTCAGGAACGGCTGGCTCATCTCGCTCGCACGCGCGAGGGCGCGCATCGAGAGCCCCGCGGCCTCGCGCGCCCGCCGGATCGCCTGCCCCACCGCGGTGCGGACGTCGTCAGTGGCGTCCGGATTCTTTAACACGGCCTTAACCACGACTCCTCGATCCTGATCCATGCTGATAACCAATACCTATCACTCAGGGAGACCAGCATGTCAGCATTCCACGTCCCGGCGATCGACATCGCCCCCTACGTCACCGGCGGCACCGACGTGGAGCGGAGCGAGGTCGCCCGCCAGGTCGACGAGGCGGCCCGCACGGTCGGCTTCATGCAGGTCCTCGGGCACGGCATCCCGCTGGAGGCCTGGGCGCGCCTCGGCCGGGCCAGCGACCGCTTCTTCGAGCTGCCGCTGGAGGTGAAGAAGCAGTACCGCGCGCCGTCCGGGGTGAACCGCGGGTACAGCCCGCCACGGTCCGAGCGGCTCAGCCTCAGCCTGGGCGTGGAGAAGGCCGAGCGCATGAACGACTTCTTCGAGGCCTTCAACCTCGGCGCGTCCGCCGCCGACTACCCGCACGCCGACGTCGACCCCGACATGTACTCCGAGAACATCTGGCCCGCCGAGAGCGACACCTTCCAGGGCGACGTCGAGCTGTGGATGTCGCACGCCAGGTCGGTCGCCCGGGTCATGATGCGGGTCTTCGTCGACGCGCTCGGCCTGCCCGCCGGGTACTTCGACGCGTACACCGACCACTCGCTCGACGTCCTGCGCATGAACAACTACGCCCTTCCCGAGGGCGAGCGCGTCGAGCTCGACGGTGACCTCATCGGCATGGGCGAGCACACGGACTTCGGCATCGTCACGCTGCTGTGGGCCGACGACGTGAAGGGCCTCCAGGTGCTCGGCGACGACGGCGGCTGGAACGACGTCTCCCCGCTGCCCGGCGCGCTGCTCGTGAACCTCGGCGACCTGACCGCGCGGTGGACCAACGAGCGCTGGAAGTCGACGCTGCACCGCGTGAAGCCGCCGGTGATCGGCGGCCGCATCAAGCGGCGCCGCTCCGCCGCGTTCTTCTTCGACGGCAACGTCGACGCCGTCATCACGACGCTTCCCGGGTGCGTCGCCGTGGGCGAGACCGAGCTCTACGGGCCGATCACCGTGGGCGAGCACATCGAGGCCAAGCTCAACGGCTCGCGCGGCCTCGTGAACAACACGACCGGCACCGAACGCGAGGCGGAGCGGGTCCTGACCAGCCGCTACTGAGCTCGGGCTGGTCAGGACCCGCAAACCGCTGGTCGAGCTTGTCGAGACCTGATGAGGTCTCGACAAGCTCGACCGACGGAAGGGGGTCTAGCCGCAGTGCTCGTTCAGCTCGAAGTTGTGCACCACCGTCGTGCCCTTGATGATGCGCGCGTTCTTCGACTCCGGCGGGTACCCCGTCGCCGAGCTGAGCAGCGACAGCCGGTTGTTCGAGATCCCCATCCAGCGCGCGTAGCCGCCGTCCGGACCGGTGACGAGCGTGACGTCGTACTCGGACCCGTCGATGACCACGAACGCTCCCTCGAGCGGGACCGTCTCGTCGTCACAGGTGACACCCGTGACCGTGCCGGCGATCTTGCCCCAGTTGGCGGGCGGGGTCACCTTGAGCGAGACCTGCGTCCGCGGCTCGTCGTACGGCGTGCTGCCGTTGGCCACGACGGCCGACGTGTAGGTACCCGGCTGATCGACACGGCTGCTGTCCATGGCCACCTGCACCGTCGCGGACGCGCCCGGGTTCAGCCTGAACGACGGCGGCTGGACGTCGAGCCACGGCACCTCGACCGTGGTCTCACCGGTCACGTTCAGCACCGTGTGCATATCCGGGAAACCCACCTCCGCCGTCGGGGCCGGCTCGGCGTTGCCGCAGGCCTCGCTGGCGATGTACGACGGCGCGGTCTCCGGCTCGGCGTTCGAGCCGATGAAGAACACGCCGCCCGCGTGCCCCACGACCTCGACCACTAGCGTGCTGCCCGCCGGTGCGACACCGGTGACCGGCACGTCCACCATCGTGAGCCGCTGGGGCTCCAGGGTGACGTCGGACGAACCCAGCAGGGTCAAGTTGTCGTAGACGAGGTCCCCGTCGAGCTCGTACAGGTTGACCGTCACATCGGCGGCCGACTCGACGGTCTCCACACCGAAGGACACGTTGGTCACGGAGAACTCGCCCTCGATGTCGAAGTCCTTCAGGGTGAACGTCCGCAACCACTGCGTCTGCTCACCGATGCACGCCGCCGAGTTGTCGGGCGCGATGTCCTGCGACGAGGAGTGCGTGATGGTCGTCCCGTCCGCGAGGAGCGACGGCGGCGCGGCGGGCGTCACCGCCGGGCCCCCCTTCGTCCCGTTGCGAGCCAGCCGGTCGCCACCCTTCGACGTCCCGCTCTTCCCCGCGACACCGGCCTTGTCCGACGGCGCGGCCGTGCCCACCTCGGTCGTCTCGCCGACGGCCCCCTTGATGACGCCGGAGGCGCTCGTCGACCCGAGGATCTCGAAGTCGGACGACGCGGGCGCTACCTCGACGTTCGCGGGCGCGGTGCCGTCGTTCGTCACGGTGAAGCTGCCCGACCTGCTGCCACCCATCCGGACCTCGCGGGAGATCGTCTCCGGCGCGACCGTCAGGAGCGGGGCCGCGAGCCGCACGCCCTTGCGGACGACGGCGTCGGCGACGACCGTCACCGACGCCTTCTTCGCCTTGTAATCCTTGGCCGCGAACCGGATCTCCCGCTCGCCGACCTTCGGCGAGAACAGCGAGTAGTACCCGCGCCCCACCTTGGGGTTCTCCGGATCCAGCGTCCTCGTGCTCTGCTTCCCGGCCGTCACCGTCGCGCCGTTGACGCCGTCACCGGTGTTAAGGTCCTTGACGAACCCGGCGACGAGGCCACCGGCGACCGGCAGGCACGCGCCGAGAGAGACGTTGTCGACCTGCCACCAGGCGGACCACTCGGCGACGCCGTAGTGGAACTGGACCCGCACGTCGGGCTCGCCGCCCGCGCCCGGGAGGGCGACGATCGCGCGCCCTTCGGCATCGGAGGTCTGGTGCAGCGCCGTCTCCCAGGTCTCACCACCGTCGATGCTGACGTTGACGTCGGCGGACTCGCCGCTGAACGCCAAGAAGCTCTGGTCGAACGTCAGGAGCGGCTCCTCGACGTCGGACAGGTCGTAGGACCGGGACGTGAGCGTCGTGTCCTGCACCCCGCCATCGCCGTAGCCATCGCTGTTCACCTCGGCGAACAGCCCCTCGCCGCCGGTCATGTTGCCGTACCCGAAGGCGTCGTCGAACGTCCAGACCTGCTCGGTGCCCGCCAGGTCCTCGACGGTCCACCCGTCGGGCACGTCGCCGGACTCGAACTCCTCGGTCCCGGTGCCCGCCCCGGTCATGGCGTAACCCGGGGCCGTGCACTCGCCGAGCACTGGCGGCGCGACGTCGGCCGACGCCGGCCCCGTGCCCACCTCGACGGCCTGCGTGAACGTGGCGTACCCGGTCACTCCCGGCTCGACCACCAGCGTGTGCGTGGTCGACTGCGGCAGCTTGAACGAGTACTTCCCCGTGAACGGGTTGGTCCACGCGACGACGCTGCTGGGCGCGCCCTGCACGGTGACCTTGGCGTCGAGCGGCCAGCCGTGCCCGGAGCCGTCGGTGACGGTGCCGCTCACGGTGGTGGTCGGTGCGGCCTCCAGGCTGAGGTCCACCGTGGTCGTCTCGTCCTCGACGATGTCGGCCTGCGCCGTCGCGTCCAGGAACCCGAAGGCCGAGGCGGTCAGGTCGTACGAGCCCTCCTCCAGGCCCAGGCGGTAGGCGCCCTCGGCGTCAGTGGTGTCGGATCGCTCGCCGGCGGTGACGCGCACCCCGGCGACGGGCTCGCCGTCCGGCCCCGTCACGGTGCCGGCGAGGAAGCCGTAGCCGTCGATCGGCGCGTTGCTGACCAGAGCCTGCACGTCCAGCTTGCCCTCGCCCCAGACGTTGTTGTCGGCGGGGGTGCCGCCACAGGTGTCGTCGGCGACGTCGGTGGACGTCCCGTCCAGGAGCTCCTTGGTCGCCTCGATGTCGCCGACCAGGACCGGAGCCGCGCTCCACAGCAGCGCCACCGCGCCCGCGAGGTGCGGGGACGCCATGGACGTACCGCTGAAGACGGCGTAGTCGCCACCAGGTACGGAGGACCGCACCTCGTCACCGGGTGCCGACAGGTTCGGCTTGGTCTCGCCGTCCGCGCCCGGGCCGCGCGAGGAGAACTCGGCGATGTCGCCGCTCTCGCCGAACGCGCCCGCCGCGTAGGTCGCGACGTTGGCCCCGGGGGACGACGTCGACTGACAGCCGGCCTCGCCCGCGTTGCCCGCGGCCCACGCGCCGAAGATGCCCGCGGCTTCCCAGGCGGCGATCTCCTCGGACATGAAGTCGTCGATGGCGCCAGGCTGTACCTGGCCCCAGGAGTTGTTCACGACGTGCGGGCGCTGCGACGGGTCGGGGTCCGAGCCGTCCGCCCGCGTCGGGGCGAGGATCCACTGCCCGGAGGCGAGCAGGTCCGCGTCCGAGCAGGAGGCACAGCCGTTGGCCGCGATCCAGTCGGCGTCCGGCGCGACGCCGATCTGGTTGCCCTCGCCGTCGTCACCCACCATGGTGCCCATGACGTGGGTGCCGTGGGCGTCGATGTCGCAGGGCGCGCCGTCGCAGTCACCGCTGGCATCGAACCAGTTGTAGTCGTTGCTGAGCCCCTCCTCGCCGAGGTAGCCGCGGTAGTGCTGCAGCAGGGCGGGGTGCTCGACGTCGACGCCGGAGTCGATGTTGGCCACGGTGATCCCGTCGCCGGTGAACCCCATGTCCCACACGTCGGGGGCGCCGATGGCGTCGAGGCCCCACTCGGTGGCGAGCGGCGCGTTCTTGGTCGGCGCCTCGCGCTCGACGGGCTCGATGCGCTGTGCGGCGAACCGCTCGTGCACCTGCTTGACCTCGCGGCTGGCGGCGACCTGCTTCGCCAGCTTCTCGGTGCCGTCCTCGACGAGGATCGCGTTGCTGATCCAGTAGGACTCGTAGTCGGCGCCCGCTGCCTCGAGGTCGGCGACGACGTCGGCCTGCGACGCCTTCGCCGTGCTGGTCAGGGCGTCGTAGACGAACTGGCCGCGCTCGCCCCAGTCGGCGATGTCCTTGGCCGGTGCCAGGTCAGGGGTATCGGCGAACCGGATCCAGAAGTCGGCGGTCTCTCGGGTCTCGAGCCGGCTCTGCACGGCCGGCGTGATCTTGTCCGCCGCGCGCTCCGGGACGTCGGTGGTGAGGGCGGGCGTGATCTCGGTCGGTGTCGGTGTGCTCGCGAGCGCGGGTGTCACGCTCACCCCTGTTGCCAAGAGAACGCCGACCGCTGCGAGAGCGATCGGCGTTCGGCGGTGCGGCATGCGACTGTGCATTCTTGCCTCCGGGGTGCAAGCGCCCCGTGAGGGACGCGACCACTGGCCCACGAACGTGTGCCGGGGTCCACTTTGGGAGGAGAGGGGCTAAAAGGGCAACGAAAGTCGGCAGATGGGTCGCCCGAGAATCCCGCCTGGATCTACGGCCTCCGCCGATGTCAGGCGACGATGTAGCGAGTGTCCCCGATGGTGACTTCGACGCTCAGCGTGCCGCCCAACGCCTGCGCGTAACGTCGCAGCGTGTCCAGACGGGTCGATTCCGCGCCGCCGGACTCGATCTGGGAGACACGGTTCTGCCCCACGTGCATCCGCACGGCGAGCTCGGCCTGCGTCAGTTCCTGTTGGGTGCGCAATTCCCTCAGCTGCCAAGCCCTCTGCCGTGCGAGCAGCCGCTCCTCCGCGGCAGCCACCTTCTCCGGATCGACCGGGCGGGCCCGGTCCAGGTCGTCAAGGCTCCTGGTCATCGCTCCCCTCCTGTTCCAGCTCCGCCGTCGTCACTCTTCTTCAATGTCTCAAGATGACTGTCGTAGCGGTCGTCTGCCAGCGGTATCGCCGACCTGTACCAATCCTGCCATCGCCCAGCCTTGTCTCCGCCGACCAGCAGGATCGCCGACCTCGCTGGGTCGAACGCAAACAGGACCCGAAGTTCGCTACGGCCCGCAGATCCGGGTCGTAGCTCCTTCATGTTCTTGTGCCGGGATCCGGTCACGGTATCGACCAAGGGCCGACCGAGCTGCGGACCTCGATCACGCAGCATGTTGATCGCAGCTCGCACTTGAACGAACGACTCCTCCTCCAGACCGGTCAACCACTCGAATCACCGCCTCGTCGAACTCCACATCCCAAGACACTATATCAGGATATCTTGATGTACTGATAGGCGCTCGTTGAGATGCGTCGAGCTCAGGCCCGTTCAGACTCCACCGGCTCCTGTCGCACGCCGTCGACCGCCGGCGTCACCCGCCGCCCGACGGCGACCGCCATCGCGATGATCCCGAGACATCCCGCCACCACCACGCCGATGAAGCCGCCCGCCCAACCGCGTTCCAGCAGGAGTCCCGCGACCACGGGGCCGGCGATCGTACCCGCCTGGAAGGCCCCGGAGCTGATCGCGTTGTACCGGCCCCGCAGGTGGGCCGGCGCCATGTCGTTCGTCAGCGAGGGCAGCACGGACTGCATGAGGGTCTCCCCCAGCCCGAAGAAGCCGTGGAACACCAGGACGATGACGACGGCGGCGGTGCCGCCCGGCACGAGGCCGGCCACGCCGAGCAGCAGCCACGCCGTCGCCCACACCACGGCCATGACCGCGAGCACCCGGGTGCGGCGCCGGCCGCTGACGCGGTTCATCACCCAGAACTGGAGCGCCACGATCACCACCGTGTTGACCACGAACGCGAAGCCGATCGTGCGGGTCGACACCTCCGCCACCAGGCGTGCGAAGGCGGGGAACCCGCCCTCCATCTGGCCGTATCCCACGAACGCCGCGAGCAGCCCCAGCCCGGACAGCCAGAGCACCTCGGGCCGGCGCAGGATGCTGAGGTAGCCCTCGGCCGCGCTGCCGGCGCCGTCGTCGGCTGGCCGGTCGACCCGGCCGTGCAGGTGCCGCAGCGGCCCCAGGAGCACGACCACGGGAACGACGAACGTCGCCGCGTTCACCAGGAACGCCATCACGAAGGTCTCGGGCCGCTCGACGTCGACCACGAGCCCGCCGACCACGCCGCCCACACCGACACCGAGGTTGAGCAGCGCGAAGTTCACGCCGTAGTACCGCTGACGCAGGTCGCCGTCGACGACGGTGGCGACGAGCGCGTTGACCGAGGGCCACCCGACACCGAGCTGCACCCCGAAGAGGGCCAGCCCGAGCGCGGCGACCGCCGGAACCGTCGCGAACGCGAGCACCGCGTATCCGGCGACGGCGAAGAACAGGCCCGTGAGCATGACCCTCCGGGCGCCGTACCGGTCGACGAGGGCTCCGGCCGGACCGGTGACGAGCAGGCCGACCACCGCGATCAGGCCCATGAGCGTGCCGGACAGGCCGAGCGAGAAGCCGCGCACCTCGTGCAGGTAGATGATCGTGAACGGCAGCGTCAGACCACGGCCGAAGAACTGCACGATCACCGTGGACAGGAGCCAGCGGCCGTCGTGGGGCAGCTCCGACCAGAACTCGAGGGCGCCGGAGCGTGGAGAGGATGTCACCGGCTGATTCTCGCCCGGGCGGCGGTAGGGCGACTAGCGGATTTCGGACGCTGTGGCGTTCCCGACATCCGCACCGTCGGGGCCCTGGAACTACCGGTCAGGCGTGCGCGAGCAGCTTCAGCGCGACGACCCCGACGGCGAGCGCCGCGAGCACGCCCAGCGCCAGGATCCGCGCGGGCCAGGGCAGCGCGGTGCGGCGGACGCCGAGCCAGGCGATGACCACGAGGGTCCCGATCAGCACGCCGACGCCGACCCGGAGCGCCGTCGTCACCTCCCACCACCCGACCCCCGCCGCGAGCAGGGCGAGCAGCGGGAACACGATGGTCACGAGGGCACCGCCGCTCGTCCGGGTCATGGCGCCCAGGTGCTTCCGGTCCGGGAACCCGCCGTGCGCGGCGAGGTGCGCGATGAGCTCGGCGAGCCAGGCGGCGGCAACCGTGCCGACGGCGGTGATGGTCAGCGAGCCGGCGGCGGTCCCGGCGGTGAGCCCGTGGGCGTGGGCCAGCAGCGTGAGGATGACGGCGAGCGCGGCGAACGTGACGTAGACGCGCTCGCGGAGCCGCTCGGCGAAGCTTTCCTTCTCGTCCTCGCTGAGCTCACTGAGCGCGGAGAGGTCTGGGTGCGAGGGACGGCGGGGCTGGCTCATGGGTTCATCTTCGCCTTTCCGGCTTCCTCCCCGCGCTGGTGGCCGCGGCGCGCGTCCCGGTCGAAGATGCCGATGATCTCGCACGGCCCGCCCTCCGCACCGATGGCGTGCGGCAGCATCGTCGGGAACTCCGCGGCCTGGTTGGTCTCGATGCGGATGCGCCGGTTGCCGAGCAGCAGGGTCGCGGTGCCGGAGATGACGACGAGCCACTCGCGGCCCGGGTGGGCGCGCATGCGCGCGGGGTTGTCGGGCGCCGGGCTGGTCATCCGCTGCCGGACGACGCTCATCCCGGGCTCGGCCTTGATCGACCAGCGCATCCCGCCGTGCGAGCCGTCGATCGTCGGACTGATGATGACGTCCTCCGTGTCCGTCTCGACGAGCTGGTCCAGCGACGTGTCGAGCGCTCGCGCCAGCGTGACGAGCTGGTCCAGGGCCAGGCGCCGCTGGCCGTTCTCGATGCGGCTGAGGGTCGACTGGCTGACGCGCGCGCGGGTGGCCAGCTCCTCCAGGGACCAGCCCTGCGCGACCCGCAGGGCGCGGATACGTTTGCGCACCAGGCTGTCCAGCTCACCAGTTTCTTGCGTCATAGGCAAGATCCTATGCCTTCTCCGCAAGCGGGGGCTAGCGTCGTTCGTGTCCGGCCCACCACCCGGGGCCGCACCACGAAAGGGAAATGAGACATGCCTGCAACCAGCTCCACGCCCGCCGGAGAACTGCCGGACGAGACCGTCGACGCCGTGGTGATCGGCGGCGGCGCGGCCGGGCTGAACGGCGCGCTGATGCTCGCCCGGTCCCGCCGCTCGGTCGTCGTGGTCGACAGCGGCACCCCGCGCAACGCGCCCGCCGAGGGCGTGCACGGGCTGCTCGGCCTGGATGGCACTCCCCCGGCCGAGCTGCTGGAACGCGGCCGGTCCGAGGTCCGCGCCTACGGCGGCACGGTGCTCTCCGGCGAGGTGATCAAGGCGGCCCCGGCCCATCCGTCCGCCGGCGGCGACCCGCGCTTCACGGTCACCCTGGCCGACGGCGCCACGCTGCGCGCCCGCCGCCTCCTGGTCGCCACCGGCCTGCGCGACGTGCTGCCCGCCGTCCCCGGCCTCGCCGAGCACTGGGGCCGCGGCCTGGTGCACTGCCCGTACTGCCACGGCTGGGAGGTGCGCGACGAGCCGATCGGTGTGCTGGCGGCCAGCCCGATGTCCGTGCACCAGGCGCTGCTGTTCCGCCAGCTCACCGATGATCTCGTCTACTTCACGCGCGGCACCGCCCTCGACGACGACGCGCGCGCCCGCTTCGCGGCCCGCGGCATCCGCGTCGTCGACACCCCCGTCGCCGAGGTGGTAGCGGCGGACGACGGCGGCATCGCGGGCGTCCGGCTCGACGACGGGCAGCTCGTGGCCCGGAGCGTGCTCACCGTCGCGACCACCATGCTGCCGCGCGTCGAGGGTCTGGAGGACCTCGGGCTGCCGCTGCAGGACCTGCCGAACGGGATGGGCCGCCACGTCGTGACCGGCACGGCCGGGACCACCGAGGTGCCCGGCGTGTGGGTGGCCGGCAACACCGCGGACCCGTCCGCGCAGGTCGGGGCGTCCGCCGCGGCAGGAGCCCTGGCCGGCGCCCACATCAACGCCGACCTGGTCACCGCCGACACGACGGCGGCCCTCGCATGACCGGCCCCGACGCCCGCCAGCGGCGCACCATCCTGATCGCCGTCTGCATCGCGCTGATGGCCGTCATCGCGTCCGTGTCCGGGCTCAACGTCGCACAGCCCGACCTCGCGATCACCTTCGACGTCTCGCAGGGCACCGTCCTGTGGATGATCAACATCTACACGCTCGGCCTGGCCGCCCTCCTGCTGCCGCTCGGGGCGATCGGCGACCGGTTCGGTCGCAAGCCCATGCTCGTCGCCGGCCTGGCCGTGTTCGGTGCGGCGAACGTGGTGGCCGCCCTGGCGCCGTCGGCCGAGATCATGCTGGCCGCTCGCCTGGCCGGCGGAGTGGGCGCGGCGATGATCATGCCCATCACGCTCGCCGTCATCACCTCCACCTTTCCCCCGGCGGAGCGGAGCCAGGCGATCGGCGTGTGGACCGGCGTCGCGGGCGGTGGCGGCATCATCGGCATGTTCCTCTCGGCCGCCCTCGTCGACCTCGTGACGTGGCGGTGGCTGTTCGCCCTGCCCGTCGTGCTCGTCGTCATCGCGCTCGTCATGGCGCTGCGGTCCGTGCCCAACTCACGCGAGACGTCCGGGCACCCCTTCGACACGGTCGGCGCCCTGACGTCGGTCGTCGCCATGGTGGGCCTGATCTTCGTGCTGCAGGAAGGGCCCGAACGCGGCTGGACCGCGCCGCTCACCCTGCTCGGACTGGTCGTCGGGGTCGCCGCAGCGGTGTCCTTCGTGGCCTGGGAGCTGCGGCGCCGGGACGCCGCGCTGCTTGACGTGCGGCTGTTCGGCGAGCGCTCGCTGGCCGGCGGCTCGATCACGCTGCTGGTGGTGTTCGGGGTGCAGGCGGGCATCTTCGTGGTGCTGTTCCCGTTCCTCCAGGCCGTCCTCGGCTGGTCGGCGCTGGTGTCCACCCTCGCGATGATGCCGATGGCCGTCCTGATGATGGTCGCCTCCGGCCTTGCCCCGCGGCTGGCCCAGCGGGTCGGCCCCCGGGTCACCATGGCGGCGGGAATCCTCCTGGCGGGTGCCGGGCTGGCGCTCATGGCCTCGGTCCTCTCGGTCGGCGGCGGCTACCCGTCGATCCTGCCCGGCATGCTCACCATGGGCCTCGGCATGGGCCTGTCGATGACGCCCTCGACGGAGGCCATCACCAGCGCGCTGCCCCGGGAACGGCAGGGGGTCGCGTCCGCGCTCAACGACGTCACCCGCGAGCTCGGGACCGCGCTCGGCATCGCCCTGCTCGGCGCGCTCCTGTCGGCGGGCTACCGCGGCGCCATCGACGCACGACTCGACGGCGTTCCCGACGGCGCCGCCGACGCCGCTCGGCAGGGCGTGGCCAACGCGCTCGACGCCGCGGCGGACGCCGGCCCGCGGGCGCCGGAGCTGGTCCGAGCCGCCCAGGAGTCGTTCGTCGAGGGCTGGCAGAGCGCGATGTGGGCGGGCGTCGTCGTCATGGCCGTCTTGTTCGTCTACGTGCTGGTCCGCGGGCCCCGGTCGCCGTCGGACACTCCTGTGGGCACGCCCACGGACGAACCGGAGCCGGCCCGGGCGTCCGCCGGATAGCCCCCAGGCAGAGAAAAGCCGGTGGGCTCACGCAGTGATCTGCGGGAGCCCACCGGCTCGTTCACGGTCGGACGGGTGACGTCCGAGAGGGCGATGTCAGTCGCAGGCGTCGCAGCGGCCCGTGGCGGGCAGCTGCATGTAGCAGCCCGGGCAGCTCGCCGGGGCGGCGTCGGGCGCGTGCGCGAAGGTGTTGGTCTGCGTACCCGAGAATCCGGCCATCAGGATGCGCTTGTACCCGCCGCCGGCCTGCTGGATGTCGACGAAGCCCTTGTTGAAGAAGGCGGTCGCCTCCTGACCGGGGCCGGGCGAGACCGCGACGTAGGAGCGGGACGACGGGATCCAGATGCGGGCCTTGTCGAGGCCTTCGGCCATCTCGCGCATGACCGGCCGGTGCACCGCCGGGATGGGCAGCGCCTCGAGAGCAGCCTCGAACGTGTCGAACTCATCGCGGCTCGTACCGGTGAGGGCCACGAGGCAGGTCTTGCACACCTTGAACTTCTGCCTGTCGAGCTCGGTCGCGGGCTGAAGAGCGGCCAGGCGATCCTCCGACAGGTGCTGGCAGTCCCTGCCGTGCAGGACCTTGCCGTATGGAACCCGGAAGAGAAGCTCTACCGGGATCTCTGCTCCTGCCACCGCAGGGCTCTCGCTGGTCGTAGTCACTCATCAAGTATCGCTGCTGAAAGTAGCCTGTGGGGCCGCCCGGGTGAACTAATCCTCGATGGCGCTCTTCACGAGCTCGAAATTCACCCACACGGCCGTGCGCGCGACCTACCAGGGCAGCTCGCCGCTCTCGTCCTGGAGGGTTCCTGTCGGACCGTCCGGGCCGATCGTCGCGAGCCGCACCACCACCCTGGCGCTCTCCTCTGGCGGCCGGCCGATCCCGAAGGCGGCGGTCATGTCTGTCGCGGTGGCACCCGGCTCCAGGGCGTTGAACTTGATGCCCGGCTCGGACCTCGCGTAGTGCACGGTCAGCATGGTGGCCGCCGCCTTGGACGCGGAGTAGAGCGCGAGCGGCAGGCCGAACTCCGGCCGGTCCGGGTTGGTCACCGCCCAGAACGAGCCCATGCTGCTGGAGACGGTCACCACCACGGGGTTCGAGGACTTCCGCAGCAGGGGCAGCGCGGCCTCCGTGACCCGGACCACGCCTACCGCGTTGGTGTCGAAGGCGCGCAGGGCCGCGGGACCGTCGACGGCCCCGTCCGCCAGGATGCCGGCGTTGTGCACCAGGACGTCGAGCACGCCCTCGTCCGCGCCGACGACGGCGAGCGCCGCGCGCACCGAGGCGTCGTCGGTCACGTCGAGCTGGACGAACCGCGCGCCGAGCGTCGCGGCGGCCTTCTCGCCTCGCTCGACGTCGCGCGCGCCGATGTAGACGGTGTGGCCGAGCTCCAGCAGCTGCTTGGCGGTCTCGAACCCGAGGCCCTTGTTCGCCCCGGTGATCAGTGCGACGGTCATGTGTGCGTCCTCCCGAAATATGCGGCCCGAGCGGGCCGTTGAGAACGCTATGGACGCCCACCTCGTGGAACCAGAGCCCTCTCCAGCCCGGGGTGCGGCAGGACCCCCTCTGCCCGGCTCGCACGGCCTGCCCGGCTCGCCGGGCGCGAAGCGCGGCGGCACGAGCGGGAACGCCCTTGGCGAGTACCTGCGCGCCCGCCGTGAGCTGGTCACTCCCCAGCAGGCGGGCATCCCGGACGCCGGCAGACGGCGGGTGCCCGGGCTGCGGCGCGAGGAGGTCGCGCTGCTCGCCGGCATCAGCGCCGACTACTACCTGCGGCTGGAGCGTGGCCGCGACCGCAACCCGTCGGCGCAGGTCCTCGATTCGGTCGCCCGCGTGCTGCGCCTGGACGACGAGCACGTCGCCCACCTGCGGACCCTGGTCGCCGAGCCCATCCGGCCGCGTGGGCGCCGGCCGCGCGCCGAGGTCCCCCCGGCCGGCGCGCTCAAGCTCCTCGACTCCCTCGTCCAGCCGGCCTTCATCGAGAGCCGGTACTTCGACGTCCTGGCGTCGAACGGTCCGGCCAGAGCGCTCGACCCGCGCCTCGACGTGGGCGGCAACCAGCTCCGGGACCTGTTCCTGGACCCGTCCGAGCAGGCCCTGTACCCGGAGTGGCAGAACGTCACCGAGTGCTTCGTCGCGAACCTGCGGCAGGCGGTGGGCAACGACGTCGACGACCCGCGCTTCGTCGAGCTCACCGGGGAGCTCATGCTGGCGAGCCCACGGTTCCGCCAGCTCTGGGCGCGGCACGAGGTGCGAGGGCAGCGCGGGACACCGATCCGGCTCGACCACCCGCAGGTCGGCGAGCTCGTCCTCAACCGGGAGCGGCTGGAGATCGGCGGTGCGGAGGGCTTGATGCTCGTCGTCTATCACCCGGACCGCGGGTCCGGCGACGCGGACAAGCTGGCCCTCCTGGCTTCGGCGGAGCTACCCACCCGGCAACCGCACCCCGCCGTCAGCTAGGAGCGGGCCTTTCGCTCAGGCCGCCGACAGCGTGGAGAGCGCGCGGCCCATCTCGGCGTTGAACTCCTCCGGCGCCAGCGGCAGCCGGGCCTTGACGTCCCGGCTCCACTGGTCGGCGAGCACCTCCGCGGAGCCCGCCTGGACACCGTCGAGCGCAGCATCGGCCAGGTCCGACGGCGCGAGCTTGGCCACCGGCCAGCCGGACGACATGTCGGTGTCCGCGAGGCCCAGGTGGACGGCGGTCACGAGCGTGCCCTGCTCGGCGAGCTCCAGCCGCACACCGTTGGTCATGGCCCACGCGGCGGCCTTGGTCAGGTGGTAGGTGTTGGCGCCGTTGACCCCGAACCACGACATCGCGGAGAGCACATTGACGATCGCGCCCCCGCCGTTCCGGGCGAGGGTCGGTGCGAGCTCCCGGATCAGGCCGAGCGGGCCGAGCAGGTTGGTCTCCAGCTCCAGCCGGACCCCGTCCATCGAACCGGTCACGAGGTCGGTCCCCGTCTGGATCCCCGCGTTGTTGACGAGCAGCGAGACGTCGGAGGCTGCCGCGGCCGCCGCCCGCACGGAGTCGGGGTCGGTGACGTCGAGAGCGAGCACCTCCACGCCGGGCAGGTCCACGGTCTCGGGGCGGCGGGCCGTGGCGTAGACCTTGCGCGCACCCCGTTCGAGGAGACGCTGGGCGAAGGCGCGGCCCAGACCGCGGTTGGCTCCGGTGACGAGGGCTACCGAGTTGTTGATGTCCATGCCGGGAACGCTAGAACCTGACGTTGACGTCAGGGTCAAGCGCTGCTGTCTCAGCGACGCCTGTCCGTCGTCCGGTGACGGTGCCGCAGCCACCAGGTCAGAGCCCCACTGAGGGCCAGCAGGCCGGCGACCACCGCCACCATGCCACCCGCTCCGAGCACGTCCATGCCGTCCACCAGCGAGCGCTGGACGCGCCTCCCCGCCGTGATGACCGGGTCGTCCAGTGCGCCGTCGCGCAGCACCCGGATCTCGTACCAGCCGTAGTAGGCCACGTACGCGCCGGCGACCAGCAGGAGTCCGCCGCCCAGCCGCGGGACGATCCGGCCGGCCTCTCGCAGCCACGCCACCACCGCCGTCTGGGCCAGTGCGACCGCGAGCGACACCGCCATGATCACCAGGCCCATGCCCAACGCGTAGGCGCCGAACACCGCAAGCCCTCCGGCGACCGACTCCGCCCGGAAGCTCGCGACCACCGTCGCGAGGAACGGCGCGATGGTGCAGCTCAGCGAGGCGGTCGCGTAGGCGACGCCGAACATGGCCATCGACGACGCCGACCGGTTGAGCGTCGGCCGCTTGACCCCGGCGATCCTCAGGCCGGGCAGGTCACGTCCGGCCAGCAACCACGCACCCAGCCCGACCAGCAGCACCCCGAGAGCCACCGTGAACCACGGCAGGTACCGCTGCACCGCACCGACACCGGTGACGAGCGTGAGCAGCAGCCCGAAGGCTCCGAACACCGCGGCGAACCCCGCCGTCATGGCCAGGGCGAAGGCGAGCGCGCGCCGGATCGCCACCGCGCGGCCGGGCGCCTCCTTGCCCATGACCAGCATCGACGCGTACGCGGGCAGCATCGCGAACCCGCAGGGATTCACCACGGCGACCATCCCTGCCACCAACGCCAGCCCGAGGGGCAGCCCGTCCATGCCCTCAGCCGGCCAGCTCGGCGACGCGGCCGGCCAGCTCGTCCGGCTCCAGGTGCCCGGTGTAGGTGACGACGCCGTTCTCGTCGAGCAGGGCGAACGTGCTCTGCTCGGTGATCCCGAACTGCCGCCACACCGCGCCCTCCTCGTCGTCGAGGTGGGTCAGGCCGTCGGTGCGGGTCATCTCGATGAAGTCGGCCATCGCTGCGGACTCGTCGAGGCCGGCGACGCCGACGATGTTCACCGCGTCGCCGTGCTGCTCGGCGAGGTCGAGCACCTGCGGGGACTGGGAGACACACGTGGGGCACCACGGCGCCCAGAACCAGAGCACGGTGGGCCGACCGGCCAGGTCCGCCGCGGCGAAGTCCGCACCGTCGACGGTGGTCGCGGTGAACGTGAGCGCCGAACCCGTCTCCGGCTCGGCGGCTTCGGGTCCAGGGCTCGACGGTCCAGGGCTCGACGCCTCCGTGGCGACCGCGTCGTCCGTCGTCGGCGAGCGGTCGGTGCTCGCGCAACCGGCCAGCACCAACGAGCCTGATGCCACCACGGCGACCAGCACCGTTCGGACCCGCATCACGCTATGACGAATCACGACGACCCACTCCGTCCAGGCTCGGTACCGGCACGCGGAAGGTGCCCGTTACCGCAACGATGGCCCACCGGTCGTGCCGCGTACAGGGAAGAACGCCGTACGGCGCACCCTGTAAGGACGACGTAAGGGTGGCTCACTCCGGGCGGGTCAGCGACTCCCGCCCGGAGCGAGCCGTCACGCGTCGAGGACGACGGCGATGACCACCGGTTCCCGTCGCGAGCTGCGGGCGAGCGACCGTGCGACGGTCTTCGCGATGATCTCCTCGAGCTGGTCGCCAGCGGTGGTCTTGTTCCGCGTGGCGTCCGCGAGCGCCTTCTCGACGGCGCGCGAGGCGTTGTCGAGGCTGTCCTGGCCGTGCACGGAGCCGCGGTGGAGGTACTCGAGGGGTTCGGCGAGCTCGGCGGTCCCGGAGCGGAGGAACGCCAGGACGGTCAGGACGCCTGCCGCGCTGAGCTTGCGCCGGTCGGCGAGGGTGTCCTCGGTGACGTGGCCGACGGTCTGGCCGTCGACGTAGACGAGGTCGTTCTCCACCTGGCCGACGATGCGCGCGACGCCGTCGACCAGGTCGACGACCACGCCGTCGCGGACGATCAGGACGTTGTCCGCGGGAACGCCGGTGCGCTCCGCCAGGGCGCCGTTGGCGCGCAGGTGCTTGGGCTCGCCGTGGACCGGCATGACGTTGCGCGGGCGCAGGATGTTGTAGCAGTAGACGAGCTCGCCCGCGCTCGCGTGCCCGGAGACGTGGACCCGGGCGTTGCCCTTGTGCACCACGTTCGCGCCCAGGTCGGTGAGCTTGTTGATGATGCCGTAGATGGCGCTCTCGTTGCCCGGGATCAGGGAGCTGGCGAGCAGGACGGTGTCGCCGTCGCTGATGCGGACCTCGTGGGTCTCGTTGGCCATCCGGGCCAGGGCCGCCATGGGTTCGCCCTGCGAGCCGGTGCAGATGAGCGTCACCTTGTTCGGCGGCAGGTTGCGGGTCTTGGCGTAGTCGATCACCAGGCCGCGGGGCACGGTGAGGTAGCCGAGCTCACGCGCGATGCGCATGTTGCGCACCATGGACCGGCCGACGAACGCGACCTTGCGGCCGCGGGCGTCCGAGGCGTCCAGGACCTGCTGGATGCGGTGGACGTGGCTGGCGAAGCTGGAGACGATGACGCGGCCCGGCGTCGTCGTGAAGACCTGGTCGATCGCGGGGGTCAGCTCGGTCTCGGAGATGGTGAAGCCAGGGATCTCCGCGTTGGTGGAGTCCACCAGCAGCAGGTCCAGCCCTTCCTCGCCCAGGCGGCCGAAGGCGCGCAGGTCCGTCAGGCGCCCGTCGAGCGGGAACTGGTCCATCCGGAAGTCACCGGTGTGCAGGACGACGCCGTCGACGGTCCGGATCACGACGGCGAGACCGTCGGGGATGGAGTGGTTGACGGCGATGAACTCGAGGGCGAACGGGCCCGCCGCGTGGCGGCCTCCGGCCTCGACGTGCACGAGCACGGGCTTGATGTTGTGCTCGGTGAGCTTGGCGGACAGGAACGCGAGCGTGAGCTGCGAGCCGACGACGGGGATGTCCGGCCGCTGCTTGAGCAGGTAGGGCACGCCGCCGATGTGGTCCTCGTGCCCGTGGGTGAGCACGATGGCCTCGATGTCGTCGAGGCGGCTCTCGAGGCTCGTGAAGTCGGGCAGGATGACGTCGATACCGGGCTGGGTGTCCTCGGGGAAGAGGACCCCGCAGTCGACGACGAGCAGCTTGCCGGCGTGCTCGAAGACCGTCATGTTGCGGCCGATCTCGCCGATGCCGCCGAGCGGCGTGATGCGCAGGCCCTGC
Organism: Promicromonospora sp. CA-289599; assembly: GCF_050936155.1. Taxonomy (NCBI): domain Bacteria; kingdom Bacillati; phylum Actinomycetota; class Actinomycetes; order Micrococcales; family Promicromonosporaceae; genus Promicromonospora; species Promicromonospora sp. CA-289599. The sequence goes on along the minus strand of NZ_JBNJNI010000001.1, from coordinate 4,290,674 downwards.
GACGGTGCGACGGGCGGGCGACTGAGGTCTCGTGGTGCGGTATGCATGTGGTGTCCCTCCGGAACAGGTTGGCTGCCGATGAGCTCGGGCTCCTCGTGGCGTGGATGACCGCCAGGACGGAACAGAGCTCACCGGGTCAGGCCGCAGGTGCGGCGCTGTGGGTACTGCTGTGGTCTGTGGTCAGTGGCCCTTGGTGGTCACTGCGGCTCGCCCTCTACGGCGTACGCACGGGTGCTGTCGGCAGCCTCGAGGGCCGGGCGCCTGGACAGGACCGGGTACGTCGGAAGGGCTGAATGACACGCAGAAATGTTCCTTCGGGCTCTGAGGTGGCGACGATCTCCTGGCAGAGGCGGAGGTGCGCGGGCTCGATCCTATCCGCCGACGGCGTCCCTCACGCCTTGCCCAGTCCGTCCGGGTCCCGGAGCATGTGCGACTCGACGAGCTCGTGCCGCCGGAAGTAGGTCGTCGCCACGGCCTGGATCGTCGCTGCGACGGGCAGCGCGAGGAACGCGCCGAGCACCCCGAAGACCGCGCCGAACGCCAGCACCACCAGCAGGCTGACCGCGGCGTTCATCTCAAGCGCACGGGCGGACACCTTCGGCGCCAGGTACAGGTTCTCGAACTGCTGGTAGCCGATGACGAAGGCGAGCACGCCCAGCGCCTGGGGCCAGCCCTGCGCCGTCAGCGCCACCATGGTGGGCAGCGCGCCACCGAGGTAGGCGCCGATGGTCGGCACGAACTGCGAGACCACCCCGACGAAGACGGCCAGCGGTACCGCGTACGGCGTCTGCAGGATCGCGAGGAACACGAAGGTGACCACCGTCGAGACCGCCGCGAGCACCACGCGGGAACCGATGTAGTCGGACACCTTGCCCTGGGTGACCTCCCACAGGTGCAGCATCTCCTGCTGCCGCGCCGGCGTCAGCCAGCCGCACACCGCCGCACGGAAGCGCGGCCCGGCCGCCAGCAGGTAGTAGGAGACCAGCAGGATCGTCAGGGTCGCGAGCAGCCCACCCACCACGGTGGTGCCCACCAGCAGCGCCCCGGACGCGACGTCCTCGCCGAACCGGTCGAACGCCTGCCGGATCAGGTTCTCGGACTCGGGGATCTCGATGCCGAAGCGCTCGGCGACGAAGCCCTGCAGGCCCTCGTAGAGCCGCGGGACCGACTGCGCGAGCTCGACGAGCTGCTGCACGAACAGGTTGCCGAACAGCGCCATCAGCACGATCACCACGAGGAGCGACCCGAGCAGCGTGACCGCGGCGGCCAGCCCGCGGCGCCACCCCTGCCGCACCAGCCAGACGGTGCCGGGTTCGAGGGCCAGCGCGATGAAGACCGCGATGAGCACGTTGACGAAGAGCCCCTGCAGGGACCCCATCGCGTTCCACGCGAAGATGGCGACGAACACCGTCACCACGGCCATGAACAGCGCACGGGGCAGCCAACGCGGCGGGCGCGGGGAGTCGGGCGCGCCGGGCGGCGGGACCGGCTGGTCGGTCGTAGGCAGTCCGGGTCGGGTCGGCACGTCCGAGCCGGTAGCGCCGGTCTCGGACGAGCTGGGCGACGTCATGCCAAGACCGTAGTACCCGGCACTTCGACAGGCCACCGTACCCGGGGACTGTTATCACGCCCCGTCACGCCGTGCTGTTCGTCGCTCGGGTCAGCCGATCAGGCCGGGGACGTCGAGCTCGATCTGGAAGGGCATCGCCACGCGAAGCGCCTCGCGGAAGATACCGGTCGGGGCGTAGGCACCTGTGGCTCTGTCGAGCTTGTAGACATGAACCGCCGTGGTGTCGCCCTCGTCCTCGACCCGCCAGTAGTGCCGGATCCCGGCCTGAGCGTACTTGGTCAGCTTGACCGTGCGATCACGGTGGGCGGACTCCGGCGAGACGACCTCTACGACGAGCCTGACGTCCTCGGGCGCGTACCAGGTGCGGTCGGGGTCGTACTTCGCCGTCGTCGCGAGCACGTCCGGTTCGGGCCGGTTGTGGTCGTCGAGGCGGATGGTCATCTCGCGTTCGACCTCGAACAGGTCGGGTGCCTGGCGGGCGAGCTCGGTGGTGAGCGAGGTGACGACGCGACTGTGCCAGGCACGCTGCGGGGACAGCATGAAGACGAGAGCCCACGTCGCCGAAGCGGCCCGCACTCGAGCGGTGACCGGACCGCAGTGCCTACATCCCACTGGCCACCGGCCTGACCACGGGCCGGACGTCGTGCGAGCGAAGCGATGCCTCGCGGCCCGCTCCGCTCGCACGGCGTCAGATGTCGCTACAAGCGACGTCACCCGGCGCGCAGATCGAGTTCTCGAAGAGAATGTCGAACGTCCCTTCGTCTCCCTCCGCACGCCAATGCACCCTGAACCCGTCGGTCGTCGCACTCTCGGGCGTCAGTCGCTCCATCTCGACCAGCAACTTCGAGGCTCCGTCGTCCCCCTCCGCCCCGCACCTGCCGGCCACGGTATGCGCGGTGGTATCGAATCCTTCTGCGCTGAGCGACTTGCGAGATGCCGCGAAAGTTTCCCGCTGTACGTCTACCACCGTGAACGCGGTCACCTCGATGTCGTCGGTGCCGATGGGGTCGACCGCCGTGAGCTCGGCCGAGCTCGCACCATCGACGCAGATCGTCATCAGTCCGACAGCCATGGGCGAGCGCTCGGCCACGTCGGCCAAGGCTGCGGCCTCATCTCCCCTGTTGTCCGGGTTACCAGCCTGCCTCACCTCGACGCCCGACGCTCCAACGGAACAGGCAGAAAGCACGAGCGCCAGCGGGAGACCCAGCACCAGAGAACGATGGGCCCTCACCGCGCGGTCAGACCCCGCTGGCGACCAGCGGGATGAGCGGTACGTCGGGGTGGGCGCGCTCGAACGCTCGGGCGTGCCAGACGTCGCGCAGCAGGACCAGGGGCGTCCCGTCACCGCGCCGCACCACCTCGACGCCCGGGTACCCCGCGATGACGCCGATGTGCTCCGGCGCGGCCTCGCGGGCGAGCGAGAGCCCCAGCGTCTCCATGCGGATCGGCGCGGAGAACTCATGCTCCATGCGGAACGTCGCCACCTCGAACTGCAGCGGGCCGACGGCCGCCAGAATCGGGTTGCCGTCGCCGCGCGCCTCCGAGACGAGGACCTGGACGACACCCTCCTGCTCCAGCTGGGAGATGCCCTTGCGGAACTGCTTGGAGCGGCCCGGGTCGGCCGACCGCGCGGCGGCGAAGTGCTCCGGCGCGAACACCGGCATCGGCGGGAAGCGCACCTTCGGCCCGGCGGAGTCGAAGACCGTGTCGCCGACGGCGAGCGTGCTGGCGTTGACCAGGCCCACGACGTCGCCGGGGTAGGCGTCCTCGACCGTCGAGCGCTCGCGGCCGAAGACCGACAGGGCGTACTTGGTGGCGAACGGCCGGCCCGTGCGCTCGTGCGTGACGACCATGCCGCGCTCGAAGCGGCCCGAGCACACGCGGATGAACGCGACGTGGTCTCGGTGGTTCGGGTCCATGCCGGCCTGCATCTTGAACACGAACCCGCTGAACGGCTGGGTGACCGCACGGTCCCCGCCGTTGACGTCGGGACGGGCGCCCGGCGCGGGGGCGAGATCGACGACGGCGTCGAGCAGCTGGCGGACGCCGATGTTGGCGAGCGCCGCGCCGAACAGCATCGGCGTCGTCGTGCCCGCGAGGAAGGACTCGCGGTCGACGGGCTCCAGGAGCTGCACGCTCTCGACGGCCTCGGTGTGGTCGTCGCCCAGGGCGTCGGCGGCGGCCTGCGGGGTGAGCACGCTCTCCTCGGCGATCGACGCGCCGCCCGGGGCGCGGCGGTAGGTGCGCACCTCGCCGGTGGCGCGGTCGACCAGCCCGAGGAACCGGCCGGCCTCACCGATCGGCCACGTGAGCGGCGTCGGGCGCAGGTTGATGCGCTCCTCGAGCTCGTCGCAGAGCTCGAGAGCCTCACGGCCGGGGCGGTCCCACTTGTTGACGAACGTGATGACCGGCACGCCGCGGCGTCGGCAGACCTCGAACAGCTTGAGCGTCTGCGGCTCCAGGCCCTTCGCCGAGTCGAGCAGCATGACGGCGGCGTCGACGGCGGTCAGGACGCGGTAGGTGTCCTCAGAGAAGTCGGCGTGGCCGGGCGTGTCCAGCAGGTTGATCACGACGTCGCCGTAGACGAACTGGAGCGCCGCCGAGGTGATCGAGATGCCGCGCTTCTGCTCCATCTCGAGCCAGTCGGAGACGACGCCGGCGCGGTTGCCCTTGCCGTGGACCGCCCCGGCCTCCTCGATGGCGTGCGCGTGCAGCGCCAGCGCCTCGGTCAGCGTCGACTTACCCGCGTCGGGGTGGGAGATCACGGCGATGCTGCGCCGTCGGGCCGCCTCGACCTGTACCGGACGGGTTTCAGAAGTAAGGACGGTCACCGAGACTCACCGATCTGTACGCGCTGCAACAACCACACCTGTCTGATGCTGAACAGCCGCCAACTCTACCCGCCCGCCCGGCACCCCGTTGAGTGCTGGATATTCGCCCCTTCCAGCCGCCGATCGGGGCGAATATCCAGCACTCAACGCAGACTTCCTTGGGTGTATACATGGTGTGTATAGTGCTCGCCATGAGTATCGGACATGCTTTGCTCGGGTTGCTCGAGGGCGGGGCGCGCCACGGGTACGACCTCAAGCGCTCCTACGACGAACGCTTCGGTCACGACCGGCAGCTCGCGTACGGCCAGGTCTACTCGACGCTCGCCAGGCTGCTGAAGAACGGCCTCGTCGAGGTCGAGTCCGAGCCCGGCGCGGGCCCGGAACGCAAGAAGTACGCGATCACGGACGCCGGTGTGTCCGACGTCGCCGCCTGGCTCGCCAAGCCCGAGAAGCCCGAGCCCTACCTGCAGAGCACGCTCTACACGAAGGTCGTGCTCGCCCTGCTCACGGGCCACGACGCCGAGGACGTGCTCGACACGCAGCGGTCGGCGCACCTGAGCCTCATGCGGGAGCTCACGCGGCGCAGGGACGGCGGAGACCTGGCCGACCAGCTCATCTGCGACCACGCGCTGTTCCACCTCGAGGCCGACCTGCGCTGGCTCGAGCTCACCGCCGCGCGCCTGCAGCAGCTCGCCGCGCAGGTCCGCGCGTAGCCCGTCCCCGCGAGTCGAGCCCGTCCCCCGCAGGTCGAGCCTGTCGAGACCACCCCCTGGAGCCCCCATGCCCACCGAACCACTGCTCACCGCCGAGAACCTGCACCTCAGCTTCGGCACCACCACCGCACTGGACTCCGCCTCGGTCGAGGTGCACGCCGGCGAGGTGCTGGCACTGATGGGCCCGTCCGGGTCCGGCAAGTCCACCCTGCTGCACTGCCTGGCCGGCATCCTCCACCCGGACTCCGGCCGCGTGACCTACGCCGGACGCGACCTCACCGCCATGCACGACGACGAGCGCAGCGCCCTGCGGCGCAGCGAGTTCGGGTTCGTGTTCCAGTTCGGCCAGCTCGTGCCCGAGCTCACCTGCCTGGAGAACGTGGCCCTGCCGCTGCGACTGGGCGGTGCGCCACGGCGCGCGGCCCTGAGCAGCGCGAAGGCCTGGCTGGAGCGGCTCGAGGTGTCGGACGTCGCGGACAAGCGTCCCGGGCAGGCCTCCGGCGGGCAGGGACAGCGGGTAGCGGTCGCCCGCGCCCTCGTGACCAGGCCGACGGTCGTCTTCGCGGACGAGCCGACGGGCGCCCTCGACTCCCTGAACGGCGAACGGGTCATGCAGCTCTTCGTCGCGGCCGCCCGCGAGACCGGGGCCGCCGTCGTGCTGGTCACGCACGAGCCGCGTGTCGCGGCGTACTCCGACCACGAGGCCGTCGTGCGCGACGGCCGGGTGCGGGCACGGGAGTACGTCCGATGAGGCGGCTCGGCGACCTCGTCCTCGGTATCCGGCTCAGCGTCGGTGGCGGGCGGTCGGGCTGGGCAAGGCTGGCCCTGATCGCCGTCGGCGTGGGGCTCGGGGTGACGATGCTGCTGATCGCCGCCGGCATCCCCACGGTGCTCGACGCGCGCGACGCGCGCGACGGGGCCCGCTCGGTGAACGCGGACCAGGAGCTGAGCCCCGGCTCGCCGTCGGCCCTTGTCCAGGAGGTCCGGTCGACGTACCGCGAGGACCCCGTCGTCGGGCTGATGGTCCAGCCGGAGGACGACGGCGCCCCGCTCCCCCCTGGCGTGGACCGGCAGCTCGCGCCGGGCGACCTCGTGGTCTCCCCCGCCCTCGCCGACCTGCTCGCCTCCGACGACGGCGCGGCGCTGCAGGGCAGGTGGGGCGACCGGGTCGTCGGCACCATCGGGGACGAGGGCCTGACGGGTCCCGAGGAGCTCAGGTTCTACCTGGGCACCGACGAGCTGACCGTCGCGACGGCCACCCGCATCCAGTCGTTCGGCGGGGCCGAGTCGCCCGGCGAGGGTCTGGACCCGACGCTGCTGCTGCTCGTCCTGGTGGGCATGGTCGTGCTGCTGCTCCCGGTCGCCATCTTCGTCAGCACGGCGGTGCGGTTCGGCAGCGAGAGCCGGGACCGCCGGCTCGCGGCACTGCGGCTGGTCGGGGCCGACGTCGGCATGACCCGCCGGATCGCCGCCGGGGAGACCCTCGCGGGCGCCGCGGGCGGGCTGGTCGTCGGCACCCTGCTGTTCCTCGCGATCAGGCAGCTGGCGGGCCACGCCGTGCCGGCGAGCATGAGCTTCTACCCGGAGGACCTGCGGCCGGTCCCGGTGCTCGCGGCCCTGACGGTCGTGCTGGTCCCGGTGACGACGGTGCTGGTCACGCTGTCCGCGCTGAAGCAGGTGCTGGTCGAGCCGCTGGGTGTGGTGCGGCGCAGCGGCGAGCGCCGACGGCGGTTCTGGTGGCGGCTGGTCTTCCCGGTCGCGGGCGTCGCGCTGCTGACGCCGCTGCTGGGCGGACTCGACGGTTCGCTGGGCAGCCAGGTGATGGTCGTGGCCGGGCTAGTCCTCGTGCTGGCGGGTGTCGCGTTGCTGCTGCCCTGGCTGGTCGAGGCGACGGTGCACCGGCTGAGCGGGGGCAGCGTCGCGTGGGAGCTGGCGGTGCGGCGCCTGCAGCTGGACAGCGGGACGGCGGTGCGGGCGGTCTCGGGGATCGCCGTCTCGGTCGCCGGCCTGATCGCGATCCAGGGGCTGGTCGGGGCGATCGGGGAGCTCAGCGCCGGGTCGCAGGCCGACACCAGCACGTTCCAGGCAGCGGTGCTGGACATCGACCCGGACGGCCGTTCCACCGGGACCTGGACCAGTGCACTGGACGGGGCCGAGGGCGTCACGGCGGTCAGGGAGTTGACCTCGACGTGGGCGGGGACGGCGGCGCCGGACGGGTCGACGTCGAACGAGGCGCCGACCGAACCCTTCGGCGACGACGAGATGCTCGTCGAGTCCGGCACGTGCGAGGTGCTGGCCCAGGAGGCCCGGCTCGACGCGTGCGCCGACGGCGACGTGTTCGTCGTCGTACCGGAGGGTGCGACCGCCCCGGCGCCCGGCAGCACCTACCTGCTCGGCCCCGCGGGGAGCGACGACGTACGGTGGACGCTGCCGGCGTCGGCGCAGGTGGTGGACCCGCCGAGCGGCGGGGTCAACGCGATGGGCGGGCTGCCCGCGCGGATCCTGGTGACACCCGGAGCCCTGGAGGGGATCCGGCTCGATCCGGAGTCGGTGACCGCGTACGTCGCGCTCGATCCCGCCGTACCGGACGCCCTGGACCACATGCGCACGGCGGCCGCGCAGGTGGACCCGGCCGCGTACGCCTCGTCGATCGAGCAGGAGCGCATCGCGTCGGTCCTGGGCGGCGTGCGGCAGTCGCTGCTGGTCGGGACGGTGGCGCTGCTCCTGCTGATCGGGGCGAGCATGCTGGTCAACGTCGTCGAGCAGCTCCGGGAACGGCGGCAGCTGCTCGCGGTGCTGGTCGCGTTCGGCACCCGACGTCGGACGCTCGGTGGTTCCGTGCTCTTCCAGGTGGCCATCCCCGTGCTGCTCGGGCTCACCCTGGCCGTGCTGACCGGTTCGGGCCTGGCCCTGGCGCTGCAGACGGCGGTCGACGCCCCGCTCACGTTCGACTGGCTCGGTGTGGGCATCACCTCGGGGGCAGCGGCACTCGTGGTGCTCCTGACGACCGCCGCCGGCCTGCCGCTGCTGTGGCGTCTGACCCGCCCGGAGGCTCTCCGCAGCGAGTAGATCCGCAGCGAGTAGAAAGGTACTTTCGGTCGGTACCGGAGCGCGCGGGCCCGAGCCGAGCATGAGGACATGCCTCCTACCGCTGCCGACTCGCCCCCCGCCCGGTCCCGTCTCGTCGCCCTCGACGTGCTCCGCGGGTTCGCGCTGTGCGGGATCCTCGTCGCCAACGTCATCCCGATCAGCGCCGCGGTCGCCACCGACGCACCGGTGACGACCGCGCTCGCCGCCTCCGGGGACGGGCAGGTGGACTGGCTGCATCTGCTCGTCGACCAGCGCTTCTTCCCGATCTTCTCCGTGCTCTTCGGCGTCGGTTTCGCGCTGCTCGTCGAGTCGGCGGCCGACCGCGTCGCACGACCACGCCTGGTCCTGCTGCGCCGGCTCCTGGTGCTGCTCGCGCTCGGCCTGGCGCACCTGCTCCTGCTCTGGCCGGGCGACATCCTCACGGTCTACGCCGTCGTCGGGCTGCTCGTGCTGGTGCCGTCCACGTGGCTCCCCCGCTGGGCCATCGCCGGTCTCGCCGCTGTCTGCCTGGTTGCAGCGATCCTGCTGGCCGGCGGGCACTACGCCCTGGTCCCCGGCCTCTTCCTGCTCGGCTCGGCACTGACCCGCTACGGCGTGACCCGGCGGATCGAGAGCTCGACCCGCGTCCCGGCCCTGCTCGCCCTCGGGCTGACGGCCGCCGCCGTGCCCGCGCTCTGGGCGCAGGCCTCGTTCGAGCGGGTCGGGGACATCGACACGCTGGGCTACCGGATCGTCCTCCAGACGGCCGGAGTCCTGATCGCCGGCGTGTACGTCTGCGCGCTGCTGGTCCTGCTGCGCACGCCCGCCCGCCGTGCGCTGCGCGCCGTGTTCGCGCCCCTGGGGAAGATGGCCCTGACCAACTACCTGACCGCTACGGTGCTGGTGCTCGGCGTCGCCCACGTCGTCGGGCACCCGGAACGCTGGTCGTCGAAGACGGTGCTGGTCATCGCGGGCACCGTGCTCGTCGCCCAGTGGCTGTTCTCGACCCTCTGGCTCCGCCGGTTCCGGTACGGCCCTCTGGAGTGGGGGTGGCGGTGGGCCACGTGGCTCCGACGTCCGCCGCTGCGCATCACCGACGACGCCGGCGAGCGCCACCCGGCGCCGACCCTCGTAGCCTGAACCGCGTGCACACCACCGGACGGGGGACGGCCCTGGCGAGGGCCGCCGCGGATCTCCTCATCGGCCTGACGCTCGCCGCCGCCCTGCTGTTCACGGCCGCGGCACTGGCGGCGAGCTGGGGTGGTCTCTCCTGGTTACCCGGCCTGATCGCGGGGACGATCGTCGGCGCGTTCGCCCTGCTGCGTCGCCGAGACCGGTTCGGCACGGCGCTCGCCGGGCTGGGCGTGGCGGCGGTGGCCGTCGTCGTGGCGTGGCTCGCCGACCTTCCCGCGGAACCCGCGCCGGCCGTCTCCCTCGCCCTCGCGGTACTGGTCGCGTCGGCGATCCGCACGCTCCCCACGCGGCGGGCCGCCGTCGTGGCCGGCGGCGGCCTGGCGGTGGTCGCCGGGTCGTGGCTCGCGGCCGTCCCGTTCGTGCCCGAGGCGACGGTCATCCCGACGGTGAGCGCCGCCACCTGGCTCGCCGCCGTCGCCGCGGGCCTCGGCGGTCGCCTCCTCGTCGCCCGGCGGGAGGCGGCGGTCGAGCGTGTACGCCGCGACGAGCGCCTCGCGGTGGCGCGCGAGCTGCACGACGTCGTCGCGCACCACATCACCGGCATGGTGGTCCAGGCGCAGGCCGCACAGATCGTGGCCGCCAGGGGTCCGGACGAGGCGGCGCGGGTCGCGGAGTCGCTGGCGGGCATCGAGGCGGCCGGCTCGGAGGCCCTCACGTCGCTCCGCCGCGTCGTGGGCCTGCTGCGCGACGCCGACGACGCGTCTCCCGTCGCTCCCGGCCCCGAGTCGCTCAGCACCCTCGTCAGCCGGTTCGGGGACCGCGGCCCGGAGGTACGCCTGCGGCTGCCCGACGACAGGCCCGCGTGGCCCGCGGAGGTGACCACCGCCGTCTACCGGGTGGTCCAGGAGTCGCTGACGAACATCACGCGGCACGCGCCGCAGGCCCGGACGGTGACCGTGGACGTGCGCCGGGTCCCGGAGGGTCTGACCGTCGAGGTGTCCGACGACGCTCCGCACGCCGGTGCCCGCGCTGCCGACGCCATCGACACCCTCGACACCGGGGGCGGCTACGGCCTGATCGGCATGCGCGAACGTGTGGTGTCCCTCGGCGGCACCCTGCGGGCAGGGCCGCGCCCGGACGTCGGGTGGACCGTCCTGGCGATGCTGCCCCTGACCGTCGGGAACCCGACCGCCGGGGAGCACCGATGACCATCAGCGTGCTCCTCGCCGACGACCAGCCCATGGTCCGCGGCGGCCTGCGGACCATCCTGGAGGACCAGCCGGACATCGAGGTCGTCGCGGAGGCGTCCGACGGCGTCGAGGCGGTCGCCCTGGCCCGCCGCCTGCGGCCGGACGTCTGCCTCGTCGACATCCGCATGCCCCGTATGGACGGCCTGGAAGTGACCCGCACGCTCGCCGGGCCGGGCGTCGCCGACCCGCTCCGGGTGGTCGCCGTCACGACGTTCGACGTCGACGAGTACGTCTACGGGGCGCTGCGCGGCGGCGCCGTCGGCTTCATCCTGAAGGACGCCGGCCCGGCGCTGCTCGTCGAGGCGGTACGGGCGGCGCACGCGGGCGACGCGCTGGTCTCGCCGTCGGTCACGGTGCGGCTGCTGCGGCACCTGACCGGCGCGGTCCGTTCGAAGGGCGGGCCGGGCGGCGTCTCCGCCGTCCGGCCGCTCTCCGAACGTGAGACCGAGGTGGTCCGGGCGATAGCGCTCGGGCGGACCAACCTGGAGATCGGCGCGGAGATGTTCATCTCGCTCAGCACGGTCAAGGGTCACGTCGCGGCGGTCCAGGCGAAGCTCGGGCTGCGCAACCGCGTGGAGATCGCGGCCTGGGCCTGGGAGAACGGCGTGGCGGGCCGCTGACAGGACTACGGCCCTGACTCGCCGTACCTGGTACGCCGAGTCAGGGCCGTAGTCCTCAACTAGCTCCTGGCCTGGACCTTGGCCGTCTTCGTGGAGACCGCCTCGCCCGGGAACGCCCCCGGCCGCGACGCCGTCACCCGCACCGACATCCGGTGCCCGATGTCGGCGGGCGTCAGCCGCAGCGTCTTGCGGGTCGCGTCGGCGATCGGCTCGCCGTCCCGCAGCCACTGGTACGTGAGCTTCACGCCCCGCTTGTCCCAGACTCCGGGCGTCCCGGAGAGAGTCTTACCGACGAACGCCTTGCCCTGGACCTTCGGCGGGCGCTTTGCCTCCGGCTGGACGCCGTCGTAGGGCAGCGGGTCGACGCTCGTGAGCGTCGGCACGACCTTCTCCATGAGGCCGTCGTCGTCGAACGTCAGCCGGTCGATGGTGGTCTCCCGGTGGGTCCCGTCACCGCCCGGCATGCCGAACCGGTGGTAGGTGATGTACCACTCGTCGGTGCCCGGCACCTGCACTATCGAGCTGTGCCCGGTCCCGAGGATGCCCTGGCTCCGGTCCTTCTCGAGGATGACGCCGCGGTAGGTCCACGGCCCGTCGACGCTCGTGGCCGTGGCGTAGCCGACCCGGTAGTCGGCGGATCCGGTGTCGTCGATCGAGTAGGTCAGGTGGTAGAGCCCGTCGCGGTAGTTGAGGAACGTGCCCTCGCGGAAGTCGTTCAGGCCGCCGATCCGCGCCAGGGTGTCCTGCTTGATCGACAGCATGTCGTCGCTCAGCTCGGCGTAGACCGGGCCGTTGGACGGCCCGCCGTTGCCCCAGAACAGGTAGTACTTGCCGGTCTCGGGGTCCTGGAACGCCGACGGGTCGATCGCCTGGCCCGACGTGATCGCCTCGTTGTTCAGGACCATCGCTTCTCGCTGCGCGGTGAACGGGCCCTCGGGGCTGTCGGCCACGGCGACGCCGAGCGTCTTGCGGTCGTAGGTCGGGTTGTGGCCCGAGAAGTAGAAGTAGTACTTCCCGTCCCGTTCGATGATCGTCGGCGCCCAGGCGTTACCGGTCGCCCACGGCACGTCGCCGTTCTCGCCGTCCAGGGTCAGGAACGGCTCGGCCGAGCGCTCCCAGTCGGCCAGGTCCTTCGACTTCCAGACGTAGAAGTCCTTGCCGCCCCAGCCCGCGACGCCGTCGGTGGTCGCGTAGATGTAGTAGTGGTCGCCGAACCGCGCGATGTTCGGGTCGGCGTACAGGCCCGGCAGCACCGGCGACCGCATCTCGACGGCGCGCACGGTCCAGTCGCGGGTGGCGCCGTCCTGCGCGGTCACGGTGAACGTCCTCGCCGTCGAGAGGTCCACCGGACCGGTGACGTCCGGCGAGACGGTCGACGTCGACACGCTCTCGAAGGCCGGCTCCAGCGCCGTCCGGTCGGTGCCCGGCGTGACCGGCAGCGTCACCGTCGAGGAGGCGGAGTCGATCACGGCCGGGACCTTGAGGCTGTCGAGCTCGACTCCGGTGATGGCCGTCGGGTCCGCCCCGAGCTCCTGGACCTCGTCCGCCGTCAGCGCCCGGTTGTAGATGCGGAAGTCGCGCACCTTGCCCTTGAGGTACCTGTCGGAGGTGTAGTTGGAGCGGCCGATGTAGTTGGCGGTGGTGCGTCCGTCGCCGATGTCGCCGGGCGCGATGGTGACGCCGCTCCGCTCGCCGACCTTGACGCCGTCGAGGTAGAGCACGGCGGTGCCGTCCTGGAGCGTGTACGTGAGCGTCTTCCAGGCGCCGCGCGGCAGGGCGGGCCCGCCCGCCACCGTCTGCTCGGTGCTCCAGTTCCCGGACGCGATCGAGGCCCGGTAGTTGTTGCCCGTGGTGAAGAGGTAGCCGTTGCCGGTGCCCCCGCCGTCGGTGTTGCCGAGGCCCCAGATGAAGTACGGCGTCGCCTGGGCAGGGTCCAGCCAGACCTTGGTGGAGACCGTGATCGCGTCGAGGCCCGCCATCATGTCGTTCGGCAGCCGCACGTGACCGTCGGTCCCGCCGAGGTTCAGCGCGCCGTCGGCGAAGGTCGCGTCGCCGCTGATCGTGCCGTCGTACCCGTGGCCGGTGCTGTCCGTCGCGACGGTGCCCGAGGCCTCGTCGAGGTCGTACTGCGCGACCAGGCCGTTCTCGTCGGCGACGACGGGCGTGGGCTCCTCCGGGATCACTATGCCGTCACGCAGCGCCGCGAGCTCGGCGGCGGTGACCGGGATGACCGTGCCGTGACGCGGGCTGGCCGGCAGGTCGTAGTTCGCGGCGACCTGCCAGTCCGGGTTCTCCAGGTCGTCGGTGCCGAGCGGGATGTAGCCGCGGCCGCCGTACTCGTCGACGAACAGGTAGTACGGCGAGCCGGACGTATCGCCCGGGTTGGCCTCGAAGACGGTAGGTCCTTCGACGGCGGACGTGCCGGCGTCGCGACCGATGCAGGCGTCCATGAACTCCCAGGACGGGTCGCCCGGCAGGTCGACGGCGGTCAGCGTCGGGGACTTCTCCTGGATGATGTCCGAGCAGCCGGTGCCGCCGCCACCCTCGTCCTTGGTGAAGCGGTAGTAGGTGTCGTTCTCCTTGATGACCGTGGAGTCGATCCGGGACTCGCCGCGGTCCTGCCAGATCTTGGCCTCGCTGAACGTCACGAAGTCGCGCGTGGTCGCATACATCATCCGGTTGTAGGCGCTGCCGGTGTGGTCCGGGTCGTCCTCCGCGTACAGCTTCGACGCCCAGAACACCACGTACTGCTGGAGGGTCTCGTCCCAGTACGCCTCGGGCGCCCAGGTGTTGCCCGCGGTGTCGGGCGAGACCTTGACGTGCCGCTGCGCCGACCAGTTGATCAGGTCGGTCGACTCCCAGACCTCGAGGTACTTGCTGCCCTGTCGCTGCGCGCGGTCCCAGTCGCCGTTGCGGCCGATCGAGAGGTCCGTGGCGATCAGGAAGAAGCGGTCCCCTTCGGGGGAACGGATCAGGAACGGGTCGCGCAGGCCCATCTCGCCCATGGTCGACTCGAGCGTCGGCTGACCCTCGTTGAGCTCGTCCCACTTCAGGGCGTTGTTGCCGCGGCTCGCGGCGAAGTAGATCTTCTCGCCCGCTATCGAGTTGCCCGTGAAGTAGCTGAAGGCGTAGCCCTCGTACGGCGCCGCGGCTGGCTGCTCCCGCACGGTGAGGGGGATCTCGCGCGTGGCGGTGGCGCCGCCGACGTCGGCGGTCGCGGTCAGGGTCACCGTGGTGTCCCCCGCGCCGTGCGCGGGGCGGGCGACCAGACCGTCGGTGGCGACGACGGCCGGGTCGGACGACGCCCAGGTGACCGTCGCGCCGTCCAGGCCGGACGACGGCAGCGTGAGGTGCCCGCGGACGTCGTCGGGGTGGACGACGCTCAGCGCGGCGGCCGCGGCGTCGGCATCGGCCTGTGCGGCCGTGTCGGCGGTGTCGGCGGCGTCGGCGGCGGTCACGAACGACGCGGTAGTGGTGGCCGTAGCGGGCAGGGCGGCGCTCGCCGGCAGGAACGGGAGCAGACCTCCGAGCAGTGCCGCGACGGCGCCGACTGCAACGGGGCGTGGGGGCAGAAGGGAACGACTGGTGCTTCTTTGCACGGTGACCTCACAGAAATGTGAACGTTAACAGTGCGCCATAGGACCATCGGGGGTGCGCCGTGTCAAGCCTCCGGAAAAACCTTGGCCCGTCTCGGAGGGTGGCTCGTAGGGTCGCTCCCGATGAACGCCATGACGATGAACACGATGATCAGAGAGCGTTCCGCCCGCTAGCGGCGCGGAACGCACTCTCACACCCAGCGCGTGCCCCGCGCCGCCGGCTCCCGCCGGGCGGCGCGTCTGTGCTGCCCGGATCTCGAGTACCGACGACTTCCGGAGCACACCATGTCGCGCAATCGTTCCTCACGTTCCCCTGCCCGAGACTCCACCGCCATCCACGACCTGCCGGGCGGCGCCCATGAGCTGGGACAGAACCTCCTGGTCGACACGCAGGTCATCCGCCGCGTCGTCGGCCTCGTCCGCGACGCCGACCGGCCGGTGGTCGAGTGGGCGGCCGGTCGCGGGGCGCTCACCCTGCCGCTGGCGCGCCTGGGCCGCCCGCTCGAGGCGGTGGAGATCGACCCGCGCTCGACCGGGCGGCTCAGCCGGGTGGTCCCCGGCAACGTCACGGTGACGCGGGACGACATCCTGCGCCACGCACCGCCGTCGGACCCCTACGACCTCGTGTGCAACGTGCCGTTCCACCTGACCACACCGGTGCTGCGGCGCCTCTTCACGCTGACCGGCTGGCAGCGCGCCGTGCTGATCACGCAGTGGGAGGTCGCGCGCAAGCGCGCCGCCGTCGGCGGCACCACCCTCCTGACCGCCCAGTGGTGGCCCTGGTTCTCGCCCCGCCTGGACCGCCGCATCCCCGCCGGGGCGTTCCGGCCGCGGCCGAGCGTCGACGCCGGGCTGCTCGTCATCGACCGTCGTGCGGAGCCGCTGCTGCCCGTGCGCGAGCAGCGGGGCTACCAGCGATTCGCCGCGGCGGTGTTCAACGGGCGTGGTCGCGGGCTGCACGAGATCCTCGTGCGGCAGGGCATCGCACGGGACGACGTCCGGCGGTGGGCGCGCGAGCACGGCGCCGGCCCGGACGCGCTCCCCCGTGAGCTGGACGCCCGGGCGTGGGTGGGGGCGTACCGCGTGAGCGGGCGGTAAGCCTCTGGCCAGCCCCGATCTATCACAGCATGCCCAGCAGATCGTCATGTCGCTGCGGTCGAATGGTCCCCATGACACGGACCTCCTCGTACCGCCCGCGCCATCGCTGGATCATCGCCCTCATCTCGGTGGTCGGCGGGTTGGCGGTGCTCGGGGTGGCCGGCGAGCTCGTCCTGCGCGGCATCATCGATGACCGGATCGCGAGCGCCGAGGCGGACCTCCCCGCGGGCGTCACCGTCACGCGGGACGACACCCCCGCGCTCTGGCAGGTCGCGACCGGTCAGGCCACCGTGTCGGTGCGGGTCTCCCCCGAGGCCCTCACCGACACGGCGCGCACCGCCACCGACCTGCCGGAGCTTCAGGTCACTTCTGAGGCCGGGGAGCTCGTCGCGCGCCTACCGCTCTCCATCGCTGGCAGCGAGCAGACGGTCGACGTGCTCCTCTCCGTGGCCGCCGAGGGCGGCCAGGCGGTGCTCCGTGCGGACACGGTCCGGCTCGGCGGGCTCAGCATGCCCGTGGCCACGCTCGCGGAGCAGCTCGGCAACGACCAGCTGGACCAGCTCGTCGAGGGCGTGGCGTTCCCGGAGGGCGAGGACCTGGAACAGGTGACGATCTCGTCGGCGCACACCACCGACGCAGGGCTGGAGCTCGGGGCCGAGGTAGCGATGTGGTGAGCGACGGGACCTGAACCCGCCGCCAAAAAGCCCCGGCGACAGACCGGACGCCCGTGCCAGACTGCCCCTATGGGACGCCGGACATTGATAGTGGTCATCGCCGCGCTCGGCGTGGTTCCCGTGCTGAGCGGGCTGCTCGGGATCGTGGGCGGGCCTGCGGCCCTGCCCGACGGCGAGGCGGTGAACGCCACCGTCGATGGCGAGTACCGGTTCACCAACGTCTTCTGGCTGGCCGCAGGACTGCTCATCTGGTGGAGCCTGCGCCGACCTCAGGAGCGCGCCGCCGTGACGCGCGTGATCCTCGCGATCGCGTCGCTCGGCGGCATTGCACGGCTCGTCTCCGTGGCGGTGACGGGCTGGCCGCATCCGGTGTTCGTCGGGGCGCTGGTCCTTGAGCTGCTCGTCGTACCGCTGGTGATCTGGTGGCACGTGCGGACGTTCCCGAGACCGGCCGCTCCGCCGCGCGTCAGCTGAGCACCAGGCTCGCGATCTTCCCGTCGCGCAGCTCGAACTTGAACGGGCCTGTCCCGTTGAACCGGTTGCTCGTCACCATGATGTTCGCCGTGTACTCGCCGTGCGCGGTCCCGGGCAGCACCGAGATCAGCTCGAACTGGCTCTGCATCCCGATGTTGTCGGTCTCGTTCCAGCTCCGCACACCGTCAGGGCCGTGGAACTCACGCCCCCAGTCGTTCAGGTAGGCGTCGTCCGTGAAGGTGGCGACGAACCGTTCGGTGTCGGCCGCGTTCGTGGCGTCGACGAACTCCTGGATGACGGGCGGGATCGTGGGCGGGACGACGTCGGGCGTGTCGTTGACAGCCATGCAAACCTCCAAGGTGCTCGGTCTCCTCGACCTTATGCACAGTTCTGCCGGTCAGCCAGGGATCAGTGATCCATGGTCAGCTCGTAGAACCGCCAGAGATGCTGCAGCTCGGCAGGGATCTCGGAACCCGGGTAGGGCGAACGCTCCACGAACCCGCGCGACTCGTAGAGCCGGTGGGCCTCGTGCATGAAGCGGTTGCTGTCCAGCCGGACCGTCGGTGCCCGCAGCTCGCCGCGGGAGAGGTCCAGGAGCCAGTCCAGCATCGCCGAGCCGACGTGGGCGCCACGGTGCTCCGGACGCACGAACATCCGCTTGATCTCGACGGCGCCGTCGTCCTGCACGCGCAGGGCCGCGACGCCCGCCGGCGCGCCGCCGACGTCCGCGAGCGCGATCACGCCGGACGGCCTGCGGAACCGGTCGAGCGCCGCGGGCGTGTGCCGTGCGTCGCCGCCCATCGCGAAGCCGTAGGTCTCCTCGAACGTGGCGAGCGCCCACGCCATGTACTCCGTCATGAGCTGGAGCACTACGGCGTCGTCGGCGGCGGACGCCTCATGGATCCGAGGCTGGACCTGGGGCTTGATCTGGGGCTGGTGCGACACGCCGTTCCTTCCTGGTCGTGACCGAACTCTAAACGTTTCAGCGGGTGGTTTTCGCCCGCTCGGCCTCCGCACAGTGTTTCCGCAGAGCGGTTTCTGCACCGCGCCGTGGCGGGCTCCGTCAGGCGCACTCGCCCGAGCACCTGGAGGAACCATGTCCATCCGTGCGCACAAGCGCAGTCTCACGCTCGCCATCACCGCGGCGCTGGTCGCTCCGTTCGCCCTGGTGGCCGCGGTCACCGCGGACACCATCACTGCGGCGCCGGCGGCCGCACACGGTTCGGTGACCGACCCGCCCACGCGCAACTACGGGTGTCTCGAGCGCTGGGGCAGCGACCACCTGAACCCGGAGATGGCCAACATCGACCCGATGTGCTGGGGGGCCTGGCAGCACGACCCCAACGCCATGTGGAACTGGAACGGCCTCTACCGGGAGAACGTGGGCGGCAACCACGAGGGCGTCATCCCGAACGGGCAGCTCTGCTCGGGTGGCCGCACCCAGTCGCCGCGGTACGACTACATGGACACCCCTGGCGAGTGGGTCGCCAAGGACGTCCCGCAGCAGTTCCACCTCACCCTGACCGACCAGGCCCGGCACGGCGCCGACTACCTGCGCATCTACGTCTCGGAGCCCGGTTTCGACCCGACGACGGAGGCGCTCGGCTGGGACGACGTCCAGCTGGTCAAGGAGACCGGCTCCTACCCGTCGCAGGGCACGTACGAGACCGACGTCGACCTGTCCGGGCGCAGCGGCCGGGCCGTCCTGTACACGATCTGGCAGGCCTCCCACCTCGACCAGCCGTACTACCTGTGCTCGGACATCAACATCGGCGGCGGTGCGGCCGCAGCCGAGACCGAGCCCGAGTCGGTCGTCACGACAAAGGTCGCGACGACGGCGGCGGCCGGCTGCCGCCTCGGTCAGTTCGCCATCTGACCGCGGGAGAGCAGGAGACAGCAGCGCCTCGTGAGTCAACAGTCGGCCTCGGTCCTTCAGCGGACCGGGGCCGACGTCGTGCCTCAGGACGCCGCCCCAGGAGCGCCCGGGCGACCCCCCAACGCATAGGCGTGATCGATACCTGAGACAGATCTTGTCTCACAGTCCGTGCCCGCGTAATCTGCTCCAGGCAGGCCGATGGCCCGCCACGGAACACGCAGCCGCGCGGCCGTCCGGCCGCCCACGCAGGGAGGACGTCTTGAGCACCGTGCGCTCCGCACTCCCCATCTCGGCCCTCACCTCGACCCGCACCGCCGCCACGCACTCCATGTGCGTGTCCGACTGCTGCCCCCGAGGCTGTCTGTAGAGCGTCCGCTTCGCGCCCGACCACACCGGCTCCAGCCGAGCGTGGCCCAGGCGCCGGCGCGATGCTCCGGTCCCACCCAAGCCCCAGACGCTCCACGCCAGTCCCGAGGCACGCATCCGCACGACCCGGGCGCCGACGTCGGACATGCACGACTCCAGCCAGACCCGCCACACAGTGAAGGAAGAACACATGGCCCGCATCTATGACGACGCGACCAAGCTCATCGGCAACACCCCGCTCGTCAAGCTCAACCGCTTGACCGAGGGCCTCGAGGCGACGGTTCTCGCGAAGCTCGAGTTCTACAACCCGGCCAACTCCGTGAAGGACCGCATCGGTGTGTCCATCATCGACGCCGCCGAGGCGTCCGGTGAGCTCAAGGAGGGCGGCACGATCGTCGAGGGCACCTCCGGCAACACCGGTATCGCCCTGGCCTGGGTCGGCGCGGCCCGCGGTTACAAGGTGGTCCTCGCGATGCCGGAGACCATGTCCAAGGAGCGCCGCGCGCTGCTGCGCGCCTACGGCGCCGAGCTGGTGCTCACGCCGGGCGCCGAGGGCATGAAGGGTGCCGTCGCGGCGGCCGAGAAGATCGCGCAGGAGCGCCCGGGCGCCATCCTGGCCCGTCAGTTCGCCAACGAGGCCAACCCGGCGATCCACCGCGCGACCACCGCCGAGGAGATCTGGGCCGACACCGACGGGAACGTCGACATCCTGGTCGCCGGCATCGGAACGGGCGGCACCATCACCGGCGTGGGCCAGGTGCTCAAGGACCGGAACCCCGACATCAAGGTCGTCGCGGTGGAGCCCGAGGAGTCGCCCATCCTCAACGGCGGCGCCCCCGGCCCGCACAAGATCCAGGGCATCGGCGCCAACTTCGTGCCGGAGATCCTCGACACCAAGGTGTACGACGAGGTCATCGACGTCAACCTCGCCACCGCCATCGACACCGCGCGCCGCTCGGCGAAGGAGGAGGGCCTGCTGGTCGGCACCTCGTCCGGCGCCGCGCTCTCCGCCGCCCTCCAGGTCGCGAAGCGCCCGGAGAACGCCGGCAAGACGATCGTCGTGATCGTCCCCGACTTCGGCGAGCGCTACCTCTCCACCCCGCTCTTCGAGGGCCTGGTCGACTGATGACCAGGGCGCGCGGGATGTTCCGGGTTCTTGCCGAGGACCTGGCCGCCGCGCGCGCCCACGACCCGGCCGCGCGGTCGAACCTGGAGGTCGCGCTCGCCTACCCAGGCGTGCACGCCCTCTGGGCCTACCGTGCGGCGCACCGCATGTGGCGGGTGCCGTCCCTTCGCCTGCCCGCGCGGCTGCTCTCGCAGCTCGCGCGGGCGGCGACCGGGATCGAGATCCACCCCGGCGCCCGGCTGGGGCAGCGCCTCTTCATCGACCACGGCATGGGTGTGGTCATCGGCGAGACCGCCGTGGTGGGCGACGACGTCATGCTCTACCACGGCGTCACCCTGGGCGGCCGGTCGCTCAACCGCGGCAAGCGGCACCCGACGCTCGGCGACCGCGTGACCGTCGGCGCCGGCGCGAAGGTGCTCGGCCCCGTGTGGGTCGGCGACGACGTGCAGATCGGCGCCAACGCCGTCGTCGTGAAGGACGTACCCCCTGGAGCCGTCGCCGTGGGCATCCCCGCGCGGATCCGGGTGCCGAACGCGCCGGTGGCGGAACGCCCCCGGCACGAGGACCCGTCGGAGCTCATCGAGTACTCGATCTGACCTCCATGTCCTGACCGACGCCCGCCGGCCTCAGCGCAGGCGGTCGGCGTGCTGCTGCGCCAACGCGGGCGGCGCCGTGGCGAGCCAGGCGTCGACCAGGGCTTCCCGCAGCCTCGCCTCGTCGATGACGTCGAGCTGGATCAGCATCCCCGGGAAGCCGTCGAAGTGCGCGATCGTGAAGAACCCCGGCCGCTCCTCGGCCAGGATCGCGTCCTTCTCCCCCAGGTCCTCGACCCGCACGCCGAGGATCGGCCCCTCCGGCACCGGCTCGTCACCGAACCGTCTGAGGTCGGCCTTGGTGAACGGGCGTTCCCACGCGAACGCCTTGCGCCCGACCGACCAGGCACGGTGGCGGTAGCTCAGGCCCTCGGCGGTCTCGGGCAGCGCGAGGGCGAGCCGGGTGACGTCGTCGTAGGTGGCCACCGTTCCACGGTAGACCCCCGATTCGACGAGCGCGCACACCACTGCACGACTAGAGTTTTTTCGGTCTAGTCATCCAGACTAGGCCTGCGAAACGAGCACTACGAGGTGGATATACCAGCAATGCTTATGGAAACACGTGAAGTGGTGGAGAGCGAAGATCTCGACTTCGGTAGGATCAGCGGTAGGATCGGATCCATGGCCGAGAAGATGGGCAAGTACTCGATCACGATGCCGCGCAGCCTTGCCGAGGCCGCGCGCGAGGTCAGCGGTGACGCGGGCCTGTCTGCGTACATCGCGGGAGCGGTCGAAGCAAAGGTCCGGCACGACAGGCTCGGCATGTTCCTTGCCAAGTACGAAGAGCTGCATGGCCCGATCAGCGAGGAACGCATCGCTGCGGCCGAAGCAGTGATCCGTCGCGCCGACGCAGAACAGGCTGAGCGCGCACGCACCAAAGTCGCACGTCAGCAGGGCGGTGCGGCATGACGCCGTCGAAGAAGCAGAGGCCAGGGCCACTGCCCGGCACGTTCGTCCTGGACAGCGAAGGGCTGTCGAAGGCGGTGGCTCATGACGACGCGGTGGTTGACCTTCTTGCCGCTGCGCATCGGCACGACATTCCTGTCGTCATCAGTTCGGCCACGCTCGTCGAGGCCATTCACCCGAAGATCAATCGCAGAGCTGTGGACTGGCGTCTGTCCATGTTGTCGGTCGAGCCGGTGACCGAACAGGTCGCCCTGGATGCGACCGAGCTCCTTGCCGACGCCGGTAAACACGGTCACAGTCATGCAATCGACGCCATGGTGTGCGCGACGGCAATCGCCTCACCCAAGCCGGTCCGCGTACTGACGTCCGATCCCGACGACATCACGGCCCTGGCGGGCGAACACGTCTCCGTCATCGCCGTCTGACGGGTCGCCCGGAAGGAAACTGCCTCGCCCGTGCCGACCACCGGCATGGGTGAGGCCGCCCGTGCAGAGCGCGACCGCTCCTGCGCCGGGCGAACGGTAGGGTGTGGGGCAGTACCTGGGACGCGCCGTCCCGGGTAAGACGTTCCCACGACGAGGTGACCCCACATGCGCATCGGATTCCAGACCGGTTACTGGTCCCGCAAGCCCCCGAAGGGCATCCAGCAGTTCATCGTGGCCGCCGACAGGCTCGGCCTCGACTCGGTCTGGACGGCGGAGGCCTACGGCTCCGACGCCTTCTCGCCGCTGGCCTGGTGGGGCTCCCGCACCAAGAACGTGCGGCTGGGCACGGGCATCGCCCAGCTCTCCGCCCGCACGCCGACGGCGACCGCCATGCAGGCGCTCACGATGGACCACCTGTCCAAGGGCCGGTTCGTGCTGGGCCTCGGCGCCTCCGGGCCGCAGGTCGTCGAGGGCTGGTACGGCCAGCCGTACAAGCGTCCGCTGGCCCGCACGCGCGAGTACGTCGACATCGTGCGGCAGGTCATGCGCCGCGAGGCGCCGGTGACCCACGACGGCTCCTTCTACCAGCTGCCCCTTTCCGCGGAGGCGCCCGGGGCGATGGGGCTGGGCAAGGCCCTCAAGCCCACGGTGCACCCGTTCCGCCCCGAGATCCCCATCATCCTGGCCGCGCAGGGCCCCAAGAACGTGGCCCTCGCGGCCGAGATCGCCGACGGCTGGATGGCCGGCTTCTACGCGCCCCGCATGGACGACGAGTTCCGCGCGCTGCTGGCCGAGGGCTTCGACGTCCGCTCGGAGGAGCGTTCGGGGGCCGACGGGTTCGAGGTCGCGGCCACGGTCCCCGTCATCGTGCGGGACGACGTCGAGGCAGCCGCCGACGTCATCCGCCCGCACATCGCGCTGTACGCGGGCGGGATGGGCGCCAAGGACGCGAACTTCCACAAGCAGTCGCTCGACCGGCTCGGCTACAAGGAGCCGCTCGACAAGGTGCAGGAGCTGTACCTCGCCGGGCGCAAGGAGGAGGCGGCCGCGGCCGTGCCGACGCAGCTCGTGGAGGAGATCGCGCTGGTCGGCCCGATCGACAAGATCCGGCGTGAGCTGCCGGCCTGGGAGCGCACGGCGATCACGACGATGCTCGTCCAGGGCGACCCGGCGTCCATGCTGGCGCTGCTGTCGGCGTCGCAGGACTCGACCCTGGCCGGCCGAACCCGCTCGACGACGGCGGCCCTCCTCTCCCGGGTGTCCCCGAAAAAGGTCTGACCGTTGAGTGCTGGGTATTTGTTGAGTTCGGGCCGTTGAGCCGACAAATACCCAGCACTCAACGAGGGGGGTCGTCCTCCGGGAACCACACCGCGCGCCTCAGGTTCACGCGGCGGCCGTCGCGGGACAGCGGACAGCCCTCCGCGCGCAGTGCGTCCAGGGCCTCGGTCAGGTACTGCTTCGGCGGGGAACCAGCCGCGTTGACGACACGCCACCAGGGCACGCCTTCGTCGTCGGACGGCGGTGCGGCGTCGCCGTCCGCGCCCTCCGACCCGCCGTCGTCGTCCGGGACGAGGTGCGCGTACCGGTCCCCCGATCCGGCCATGACGCTCCCCACCTGGCGTGGCCCGCCGCGGCCGAGGTCCTCACCGACGATCTCGGCGATCAGCCCGTACGTCATCGCGCGGCCCGAGGGGATGCGCCGGACGACGTCGAGCACCGCGGCGGCATACTCCTCGACGTCGGTGAGCTGGGTTCCGGGCGGCGAGTCGGTCACGATGCGATCGTAGACGCGGACACCGACAGCGAGACCAGCAGCGACAGCGACGGGCAGTTTCCAGTTGCCCGCTGGTGGCACGATCGGCGTATGGCTCTTCCTCAGACTGTCCTGCCCGACGGCTACCGCTGGCGCACGCTGACCAAGGACGACCAGCGGCTCGTGACCGAGCTGGACACGTGGGCGTTCCCGTCTGGTCTCTCCCACGACGACATCGACGCCGCCCCGTCACCGCTGACCTGGGAACGCGCGATCGCGGTCGAGGCCGAGGGCTTCGACGGCCTGGTGGCGCTGCACGCGTCCTACCCGTTCCGGCGGTTCCCCGTGCCCGGCGCCGAGCTGCCGACCGCCGGCCTGACCTGGGTGGGCGTACATCCCCAGCACCGCCGGCGCGGCCTGCTGACGGCGATGATCGACCTGCACCTGGCGCGCTCCGTCGAGCGTGGCGAGGCGCTCAGCGCCCTGTTCGCCGCCGAGGCACCGATCTACGGCCGGTTCGGCTACGGCCACGCTGCCGACGACCTCCGCCTGGAGATCCCGCGCGGCGCGGCCCTGCGGGACGTGCCCGGCGCGGAACGGCACACAATCCGGATCGAGGTCGCCACGCGCGAGAAGCACGGCGAGCTGGTCGACCACCTGCACCGCGCGGTCGGCGCCGCCCCGACGGGCATACCGGGGATCAACCGGCCGGGCTGGGTCACCCGCGAGACCGAGGAGCTGCAGGCCATCCTCTGGGACGACTCCCCGGTCCACCGCGAGGGGCGCGAGTCCCGGCGCATCATGGTCGTCGAGCTCGACGGCGAACCGCGCGGCTACGTCACGTTCCGCCGCACCATGAGCTGGGAGCCCCGGGGGCCGCGCGGGCGGGTCCACGCCGGCGAGGTCGTCGCGCTCGACGCCCCCGCGGCCAGGGCGCTGTGGGGTGCGTTGCTCGATCTCGACCTGACGAACGAGGTCACGCCGTTCGTCCTGCCGGTGGACGACGTCATCACGAACCTCCTGGTGGACCTCCGCGCCGCCGTCCCACGCACGCCGGACAACGTCTGGGTCCGGCTGGTCGACGTCGCCGGTGCGCTCGCCGGACGCCGATACGCGGCCGACGTCGACGTCACGCTCGCCGTGACCGACACCCGGCTGCCCGCCAACGCGGGTGCCTACCGGCTGCGTGCCGAGGCGTTCGGCGAGGCGTCGGTGGAGCGGGTGGACCCCGAGTTCGAGGCCCCGGACCTGTCGCTCGACGTGCGCGAGCTGGGCGCCGCCTATCTCGGCGGCAGGTCGCTCGCGGCGCTGGCGGCCGCCGGCCTCGTCACGGTGCACCCGCGTCCCGGACAGCCGGCGAACGCGCTGGCCCGCGCGAGCACCGCGTTCGGCTGGCCGATCGCGCCCGGATCGTCCTGGGTCTTCTGACCCACCCCTTTGGTTGCGGGCGCGTGGTGTCAGGTCAGGTCTGGCAGGTGGGGCACCAGAAGAGGTTGCGGCCTGCCAGCTCCTTGGTCAGTACCGGCGTCCCGCACACGCGGCACGGCAGACCGTCCCGGTGGTAGACGTAGAACGCCTCCTCGGACGGCACGGCGTCCCACAGCCCGTCGGTGTTCTGCCGGGTCCGGCGACGCCCGTCGACAACGGGCTTGTTTTCGTCGGAGCCTTCGTCAGGGTCATAACCCCGTTCTCGACCTGCTTTCCCGGTTGGGCGGTCGGCCGGACGTGTGGTGACTATCGCGCCCTGGGCGGTGCCGTCGCGCATGAGGGTCACCAGGTCGTCCCAGATCGCGCGGACCGTCTCGGCAGAGACGTCGCGTCCCGGCCGCAGCGGGTCGACGCCGGCCCGGAACAGCGCCTCGGCGCGGTAGATGTTCCCGACCCCGGCGACGACCGCCTGGTCCATGAGCTGCTGCCCGATCGTCACCCGCGACCGGCCCACGCGGGCCACGAAGGCTCCGACGTCGCCGTCGTCGCGGATGGGGTCCGGGCCCAGGCGCGCCTCGACCGCTTTCTTCTCCTCGGTCGTGATCACCTCGCAGGCCGTGGGGCCGGTGAGGTCGGCGACGGCGTGGTCGCCGAGCAGGCGCACGCGGACCTGGCCGCGCGGCTCGGGCGCGGCCCACGCGCCGTCGGTCGAGCCTGCCGAGGCCTGGGTCTCGACGGGCCCGACCACGGGGTTGGTCTCCCGTTCGCCGATGCGCTTGCGCGGCGCGCCGATCGCGTGCGCCACCTCGGGTGCGTCGGGGGCGCCGGCGAACGTCCACGCGCCGTACAGCCCGAGGTGCGTCCGCAGCCACAGGTCACCCTCGAACCCGAGGAACAGCTGTTTGCCCCACGCCTCGCTCGCCACCAGACGGCGGCCCGTGAGCACAGCCGCGCCGTCGGCGAACCGCCCCTGCGGGCTGCTCACCCGGAGGACCTGCCCGGCGTACAGCGAGTCGAACGTCCGCGCGAGGCGGTGGACGGTGTGCCCCTCAGGCACGCTTCGCTTCGTAGTCGGCGAGCTGGTCGATGCGGCGCTGGTGCCGCTCGTCGCCGCTGAACGGCTCGGCCACGAAGGCCTCGACGAACGACGTCGCCTCCTCCACCGAGTGCATCCGGCCGCCCACGGCGATCACGTTGGCGTCGTTGTGCTGACGGCCCAGCTTGGCGGTCTCGAGCGACCACGCGAGGACGGCGCGGACGCCGGTCACCTTGTTCGCGGCGATCTGCTCCCCGTTGCCCGAGCCACCGATCACGATGCCGAGCGAGCCCGGCTCGGCGACGACGGCCTCGCCGGCGGAGATGCAGAAGGCTGGGTAGTCGTCCAGGGGGTCGATCTCGTGGGCCCCGTGGTCGATCACCTCGTGCCCGGCGGTCGTGAGGTGCTGCACCAGGTGCTGCTTGAGGTCGTACCCGGCGTGGTCGGCGGCGATGTGCAGGCGCATGAGTCCATCATCTCTCATTCACGATCCGTGGAGCGCCGTACGCCACGTACCGGTACGTACCGGTACGCACCGGTACGCACCGGTACGCACCGGTACGCACCGGTACGCACCGCAGGCGGAGCACTACGGGACGTCGGCCTCGGTCTTGGTGGAGTATCTCCAGACCGCGGACAACCCCTTGCGGTCGATGAGCGCACCGCCCACGCCCATGACCGCACCGATGGCGATGGCGGACTCCGGACCCAGCCAGGTTCCCATGGCGCCGGCGCGCAAGTTGCCCAGCTGCGGGCCACCCATACCGGTGAGCATCTGGATGCCGCCCACCCGACCGAGCATCTCGTCGGAGACGGCCAGCTGGATCACCGACTGCTGCGCCGTCAGCGCATAGACGTCGAGCCAACCCATGACGAACAGGACGCACAGAGCCAGAACCGCGTTCTGGGAGACGCTCAGCACCAGGACCGCCGCCGCCCAGCCCAGTGCGCAGACGACCATCACGCGCCCGAGATCCGGACGGCGGGTCAGCACTCCTGAGAGCAGGGTCGCCGAGACCCCGCCGATACTGATCGCAGCGAGCAGAGCCCCGTACAGCTCGCCGCCGCCACCTAGCATGCGCTCACTCAGCTCCGGCAGCAGCGCAACCGGGACGGCGAACAACGTCATGCAAAGGTCGAGCCAGACGGCCCCGCGCACCAACGGCGTCCGCCAGACATACGACAGCCCTTCGGCGACTCCGCCCAGGACACCGGAGCCGCTCCGCGCCGCGGGCGGAATCTCCGGCAGCAGCCTGATCGCGACGATGTAGAGCGAGACCGCGACAAGATGGACCACGAACACCAGGACGTAGTTGCCCTGCAGGCCAAGAATCAGTCCGCCGAGAAGCGGACCCAGGATCTGCCCGCCGTGCATGGAGAGCATGTACAAGGCGGATGCCGCGGGGATCGTCTCGGGCCTCAGGAGATGTCGTATGTACGGCCTCCTCGTGGGGGCTGTGATCGCACCGAAGGTGCTCAGCGCCGCCACGCCGACATAGATCGGCAGGAGCCCGAGAGTCCCGGTGGCCTCCAGCACAAGGAAGCCAGCGACCACGATCAGTTGCCCGAGCACGCCCAGGGTGCCGACGAATCTCGGCGGCCTGAGATCGGCGAGGGCACCACCCAACAGCGAGAAGACCACCGTAGGGAGACCGACGCTGAGGCCGAGGACACCCACCGCGAGCGAAGAGCCGGTCTCTTCCCAGACCCGCCAGGCCAGCGCCATCTGCACCGCCTGCGCGGCGATGTTCACCACCACACCTGACGACCACAGCCGTGCGAACGCGCCTGACTCACGGAGCGGGCTGATGTCGAGGAGGCTAGTTCGCATCCGCCCCGAGCCCTCCGATCTGTTCAGCACCCTCAACTCCAGCCAATGCCTCTCGCACCTTCACCGGTGGAACTCCCCGCCACAGCCGCTCGTACGTCTCGATTTCCACCATGCCTCGCGGGCTCATCCGGTCCGGCGAACTTGTCGTTCCGCTGCTCTCCGCCAAGGTCGTACCAGGTCAACTCCACCCGCTCGGGGTGCTCGGCCAGAGCGAAGTATCCCGGAACTGACGGACAACTCTCAACGTGGAGCGCTGCGGTCGGAGTCCCGACCCGGAGCGATTCAGGCGGGACGTGTTCTTACCTCACTCGGGTTGAACGGCAGGTCACCCGTGCACGCCCGTCACGTTGCGTACGCTGGCGCAATGACCACCGACGCCACGGGTCTCACGTCGGGCATCGACCTCGACGCGCTCGACCCCGCAACCCGACCGCAGGACGATCTGTACCGCCACGTCAACGGGCGGTGGATCGACAGTCACGAGATCCCCGCCGACCGTGCCATGGACGGGGCGTTCCGAGACCTCTACGACAAGGCAGAGGTACACGTCCGCGAGATCATCCAGGACGCGCCGACCGGTTCGAAGATCGGCGACCTGTACAAGAGCTTCATGGACACCGAGCGCATCACCGGCCTCGGCACGGCTCCCCTGGACGAGGACTTCGCGCTCATCCGCGACGCCCACGACATGGCGGCACTGACCCACGCGCTGGGCACGCTGCAGCGCACGGGCGGCACGGCCGCCGTCCGCTTCTGGGTGGACAACGACGCCACCGACCCGGAGAAGTACGTCGTCTACCTGCGGCAGTCCGGCCTCGGCCTGCCCGACGAGGCGTACTACCGCGAGGAGCAGTA
Source organism: Promicromonospora sp. CA-289599 (assembly GCF_050936155.1). Taxonomy (NCBI): domain Bacteria; kingdom Bacillati; phylum Actinomycetota; class Actinomycetes; order Micrococcales; family Promicromonosporaceae; genus Promicromonospora; species Promicromonospora sp. CA-289599. The sequence continues at coordinate 4,261,450 of NZ_JBNJNI010000001.1, read as the reverse complement.
CGCCCCGATCCGCAAGAAGTACCTGCCGCACGTGGCCAGGATGCTGCGCTTCGGCGGTGTCCACGAGACGTGGGGCATCTCCGCCGACGACGCCGCCAGCCGCGTCTTCGACCTCGAGAAGCGGCTCGCCGCCCACCACTGGGACGTGGTGCGCGACCGCGACGCCACCCTCACGTACAACCCGACGACGCTCGCCGACCTGGCCGGGTCGGCGCCCGGTTTCGACTGGGCGACCTGGGCCGAGGCCCTCGGCGTGCCCGCCGGCGCGTTCGACGACCTGGTGGTACGCGAGCCCGACTTCGCGACGGGCTTCGCCGCCCTGTGGAGCGAGCTGTCGGTGCTGGACTGGCAGCTCTGGATGACGTACCACGTGGTCAGCGCCCGGGCGCCGTACCTGACCGACGAGATCGTCGAGGCCAACTTCGACTTCTACGGCCGCACCCTCACGGGCGCGCAGGAGGTGCGCGAGCGCTGGAAGCGCGGCGTGGCGCTCGTCGAGGGCGCGCTCGGCGAGGCGGTGGGCGCCGAGTACGTGGCGCGGCACTTCCCGCCCGCGAACAAGGCGAAGATGGACCGGCTCGTGGACGCCCTCGTGGCGGCCTACCGCGAGTCCATCGAGGGTCTCGACTGGATGACCGACGAGACCAAGGCCAAGGCCCTGACCAAGCTGGAGAAGTTCACGCCCAAGGTCGGGTACCCCGTGAAGTGGCGCGACTACTCGGGGCTCGACGTGGACGCGGCCGACCTGGTGGGCAACGTGCGCCGGTCGAACGCGTTCGACCAGGATTACGAGCTCGCGAAGATCGGCAGGCCGCTCGACCGCGACGAGTGGTTCATGACGCCGCAGACGGTCAACGCGTACTACAACCCGGGGATGAACGAGATCGTCTTCCCCGCGGCGATCCTGCAGCCCCCGTTCTTCGACCCCGAGGCCGACGACGCCGTGAACTTCGGCGGGATCGGAGGCGTCATCGGGCACGAGATCGGCCACGGCTTCGACGACCAGGGCTCCAAGTACGACGGCGACGGCCGCCTCGAGGACTGGTGGACCGACACCGACCGCACCGAGTTCGAGAAGCGCACGAGCGCGCTGATCGCGCAGTACGACGAGTTCCGCCCGGCGCAGCTCGAGGCGTCCGCCGTCGTCGCGGGTGCTGACGGCGAGGCTGCCAACGGTGAGAAGGCCGAGGACGCGCACGTCAACGGCAGCCTCACGATCGGCGAGAACATCGGCGACCTGGGCGGGCTGTCGATCGCCATCAAGGCGTACCGGATCGCGCTCGGCAAGCCCCTGGAGGAAGCGCCGGTCGTGGACGGGCTGACCGCCCTGGAGCGGATCTTCCTCGGCTGGGCGCAGGTGTGGCAGTCCAAGGGCCGTGACGAGGAGGTGCTCCGCCGTCTCGCGACGGACCCGCACTCCCCCAACGAGTTCCGCTGCAACGGCGTGGTGCGCAACGTGGACGAGTTCTACGCGACGTACGACGTCAAGCCGGGCGACGCCCTGTACCTCCCGGAAGAGGCCCGAGTCCGCATCTGGTGACGTGAGGTCGCCGAAGTAGAGCGCCTGTCCGGTCTCCCTGGTGTCACCAGGGAGACCGGACAGGCGCTCTACTTCGGCGACTTCGCGAACTGGTCAGGAGTCGGCGGACTGGGCCTTCAGGGCTCGGTCCGTGCCGGCCAGCGACTCCACGACCAGGCGGCGCAGGGCCGGGGCTGCCTCGGCGTTCGTCTCCAGCCAGGCGGCCGTCGCGTCGCGGAGCTCCACCGACGCCAGCGGCGCCGGGTAGAAGCCCTCGATGATCTCCTCGGCGATGTGGTAGCTCCGCTCGTTCCACACCTTGAGCACCGCGTCCAGGTACGGCTGCACGACGTCGGCGAGCGCGGCCGGGTCGTTCACGTGCACGAACCCGAGACCCGTGTTCCGGATGATCGCGTTCGGCACGTCGGCGGCCACCACCGACGACAGCGCGGCCAGCTTGCCCTCGACGGTCGGCTTCGCGGCCCGCGCACGTGCGGCGGACTGGCGGCCCGTGGCGGTGTCGTCGGCGGCGAGGGTCGCGTCGATCTCCTGGTCACCGGCGGCGCCGTTGAGCACGAGGCCCTCCAGCAGCTCCCACCGCAGGTCGGTGTCGATCTCGAGCCCGTCGAGCGTCACCGAACCGTCCAGCAGCCCGGACAGCGTCTCGACGTGCGCAGGCGTCGACGCGACGTGCGCGAAGAACTTCACCAGCTGGAACTGGGTGTCCGAGCCTGCGGCGGCGTCGCCCACGAGCGCCCAGATGGTGTCGCCCACCTCGGCGAGGGTCGCGGCACGGGCCGACGGCGCCACGTACTGCTTCGCCGCCAGCACCATCTGGTTGAGTGTGGTGCGGAGCGTCGTCGACTCGGTCTCGCGGAAGATGCCCCCGAGCACCAGGCGGACGTACTCCGAGGCCGGGACCTCGCCGTCGCGCACGGAGTCCCAGACCGAGCCCCAGACGAGGGAGCGGGCCAGCGGGTCGGCGATGTCGGCGAGGTGCTCGAGCGCGACGCGGAGCGACGCGGCGTCGAGGCGGATCTTCGCGTACGCGAGGTCCTCGTCGTTGAGCAGCACGAGCGCGGGACGGTCGAGCTCGACGAGCTCCTTCACGTCGGTCCGCGGCCCGTCGACGTCCACCTCGGTGAAGTGGGTGCGGACGAGCTCGCCGGCGTCGGACAGGCTGTAGAAGCCGATGCCGAGGCGGTGCGGGCGGATCGTGGGCCACTCGGCGGGCGCCGTCTGCTCGACGACGAACGACATGATGCGGCCGTGGCTGTCCGTCTCGATCACCGGACGCAGCGTGTTCACGCCGGCGGTCTCCAGCCAGAGCTTCGACCAGGCCTTGAGGTCACGGCCGCTGGTCGCCTCGAGCTCGGTCAGCAGGTCGGGCAGCTCGGTGTTGCCCCACGCGTGCTTGCCGAAGTACGCGGAGACGCCCGCGATGAACGCCTCGCGCCCCACCCAGGCCACGAGCTGCTTGAGCACTGACGCGCCCTTGGCGTAGGTGATGCCGTCGAAGTTGACCTGGACATCCTCGAGGTCCTTGATCTCGGCGACGATCGGGTGCGTGGACGGCAGCTGGTCCTGCTTGTAGGCCCACGACTTCTCCATGGCGGAGAACGTGGTCCAGGCGGCGTCCCACTCGGTGGCCTCTGCCGTGGCGAGCGTGGACGCGTACTCCGCGAACGACTCGTTGAGCCACAGGTCGTTCCACCACTTCATGGTGACCAGGTCGCCGAACCACATGTGCGCCAGCTCGTGCAGGATCGTCACGACGCGGCGCTCGCGCACGGCGTCGGTCACCTTGGAGCGGAACACGTACGACTCCGTGAAGGTCACGCAACCCGCGTTCTCCATGGCGCCCATGTTGTACTCGGGCACGAAGAGCTGGTCGTACTTGGTGAACGGGTACGGCACGCCGAACGTGGTCTCGTAGAACTCGAAGCCCTGCCGGGTCTTCTCGAAGATGTAGTCGGCGTCGAAGTGCTCCGACAGCGACTTGCGGCAGAACGCGCCGAGCGGGATCTCGCGGCCGTCCGACGACGTCAGTGACGAGCGGACCACCGCGTACGGGCCGGCGACGAGCGCCGTGATGTACGTGGAGATGCGGCCGGTGGGCTCGAACGTCCAGGTGGCGACGTCGCCGTCCGCGCCGGCCGGGACCGGCTCCGGCGTCGGCTCGTTGCTCACGACCTGCCAGGCCGCGGGCGCGGTGACCGTGAACTGGAACGTCGCCTTGAGGTCCGGCTGCTCGAAGCACGCGAACACGCGGCGGGCGTCGGGCACCTCGAACTGCGTGTACAGGTAGACCTCGCCGTCCACCGGGTCCACGAAGCGGTGCAGGCCCTCGCCGGTGTTCGTGTAGCCGCAGTCGGCGACGACGACGAGCTCGTTGTCGGCGGCCAGGCCCTCCAGGGTGATCCTGGAGTCCGCGAACACTGCCGACGGATCCAGCTCACGACCGTTCAGCACCACGGACCTCACCGACGGGGCGACCAGGTCGACGAACGTCGAGGCGCCTTCCGTAGCGGTGAAGTGCACCGTCGTGGCCGAGGCGAAAGTCTCCGGACCGGTGGTCAGGTCCAGGGCGATCTCGTACGACTCGACCGATACCACGCCGGCTCGTTCGACCGCCTCGGCGCGGGTCAGGTTCTCTCCGGGCACGGGCCCTCCACGTCTGTCTTCTCATGGACGCCGATGGGCGTCCCACGCGGCCGATCGGCGCACGTTTTCGGTTGGGTTGTCGTCCGGTCTGTGAACTACCTGCGACGACTCGTCGATCATGCCACGCAGGAGTAACAGCGAGTAACGCCTTTGTGTACGATCGACCGCGGTCGCCCGACCGACCGATTTGAGCTGAGGGAGTCGCCTGATGTCCGGCACAGTGCCGCCGCCACCGCCGCCAGGCGGTTGGCCCGACGAGGACCCGGGTACGCCGCCCCAGGAGCAGCACCCGCCCACCGCGCCCACACCCGCCCAGCAGGGGCCGGTGCAGCGCGTTTCCGCGGCAACCCGTAGACCACCCGCGATCTCACCCGCGAGCCAGTTCTCGCAGGCCGTCACGCCCGCGCCCGCCGCGCCGGGCGCCCCGGTGGTCCAGTCCGTCCACATCCACAACGGTGGCGGCGCCCCGCAGTACTACACCGAGCAGTACCAGCAGCCGCCCTACCAGCAGCCCCACCAGCAGGGCTACGCACAGCCGCAGGCATACGCGCAGCAGGCGCCGCAGGGTGGCCAGTACCCGCCGCAGCCGTACCCGCCGCAGGGCTACGACCAGTACGGCCAGCCGGTGCACGCAGCGGCGGCCGATGGCTACGGGCCCGAGCCCGGGCGCAAGAAGCTCAGCCCCGGCTGGATCGCCTTCATCGCCCTGGACGTGCTGCTCGTGATCGCCGCGATCATCTTCGCGGTGAACCTGCTGGGCGGGCCCGACACCACGCTCGATCCGGGCGGGACGCCGGCCGCCGAGCAGTCGGCGTCGCCGGAACCCGAGGAGGGTCTGGAGACCGACGGCGGGGCCGGCGTCGAGACGTTCGCCGCACCGTCGCTCAACATCACGTGCACGGTCTCCGCGGAAGCCGCCACCTGCGGCATCGCGGAGCTCGACCGGAAGCCCGCGCCCGACGCCTCGTGCGGCGGCGCCTCCGGCTACGTGGCGAAGGTCGACCCGAGCGGCAACGTGACCCAGCCCTGCGTCACCAAGAAGGACCAGCCCAAGAAGGCGAAGGGCGACGTCACGATCCTGAACTACGGCGCCGAGAAGCAGGCCCACGGGTTCACGTGCGTCAGCGACGAGTCCGGCATGAAGTGCGTCGCCGACGCGACCGGCAGCGGGTTCTCGATCGCCCGCGCGGGCATCGGCTCCGCCTGACCGAGTCCTGTTGAGTGCGGGCTATTTGTGCCTCAGAGACCTCTGAGACCACAAATAGCCCGCACTCAACGAACGGTCACGGCAGTGGTTGGTCGGGGTCTTGCTCGTTCATGACCGTGACCAAGGAGCGCAGGCGGGCGTTGGTGAACAGGTCCTCCAGGAGCACCACCGTGCCCGCGGAGTCCGCCAGCGGCACCTTCCAGTTCGGGTACTCGGTGTCGGTCCCGGGCTGGTTCTGGGCGCGGCGCTCCCCCACGGCGTCGGTGAGGTACACCCCGACCAGCGCCGCCGGCGTGTCCCTGAGGTAGCGGTGCAGCCCCTCGACGAGCTCGCGCTCTGACGGGTCGAACGTCGTCAGGCCGCGACGGGACAGCGCCTCCACCAGCGACTCGCGCTCCGCGCGTGCCTGGGCCCGCAGCACCGTCGGCTCCTCCGTGAGCAGCCCGAGGCGCTCGCGCAGGTCCACGTGCTCGCCCGCGAGATAGCCGGCGGTCGGCGGCAGGTCGTGCGTGGTGACCGTGGCCAGCGCCGTCCGGCGGTACGCCTCCGGCTCGATGGGCGCCCCGGCGGCGTCCCGCTCGAAGAGCAGCACCGAGGTGCCGAGAATGCCGCGCTCGGCGAGGTAGTCGCGGATCCACGGCTCGAAGGTGCCGAGGTCCTCGCCGATGACCGTCACCCCGGCGCGGTGCGCCTCCAGGCACAGGATGCCGATCAGGGCCTCGTGGTCGTAGGTGACGTACGCACCGGCCGACGCGCGTGCGCCGCCCGGGATCCACCAGAGGCGGAAGAGCCCGAGGATGTGGTCGATCCGCAGCGCGCCGCAGTGCCGCAGCACCGTGCGCAGCATCTCGCGGTAGGGCGCGTAGCCGGCCTTCGCGAGCGCACGCGGGTGCCACGGCGCCGGGGACCAGTTCTGGCCCTGCTGGTTGTACATGTCCGGCGGAGCACCGATGGAGACGCCCTGGGCGAGCACCCCGGCGTCCGCCCACGCGTCCGCGCCGTCCGAGGACGAGCCGACGGCCAGGTCCTTGAGCAGGCCGAGCCGCATGCCGGCGTCGAGCCCGGCGCGGTGCGCCGCGTGGAGCTGCTCGTCGGCGACCCACTGGAGCCAGCAGTAGAACTGGACGCGCTCGGAGAGCGCGTTGCGCAGCGTCGTCACACCCGCCGACGACGGGTCGGCGAGCTCGGTCGGCCAGTCGCGGCCGTCGAGGTGCTCCGTGATGGCGCACCAGGTCGCGAAGTCGACGAGGCCCTTGCCCTGCGCCAGCACGAACTCGTCGAACGCGGTCTGCCGGGCCGCCGACCGCTGGGCCGTGTACACGACCTCGAGCGCGGCCTTCTTGGCCTCCCAGATGGCGTCCCGGTCGATCGGCCCGGAGTCCTCGGACAGCTCGCGGACGGGTTCGCCCGCCCATTCCACGAGCGACCGGTCGGCGGCGGAGAGGTACGCCGTCTCACGGATGTCCTCGACGCGGATGTACAGCGGTGACATGAAGCGGCGCGACGTCGGCAGGTAGGGGCTCGGCGTCAGCGGCAGCACCGGCTCGGTTGCGTGCAGGGGGTTGATCCCGACGAAGTCCGCACCGCCGTTGTGCGCCGTCTGCCAGGCCAGGTCGGCCAGGTCTGCCAGGTCGCCCATGCCCCAGGAGTCCTTGGACCGCACAGAGTAGAGCTGGACCATGAAGCCCCAGGCCTGCTTGCGGGCGACCTTCTTGCGCAGCTCCAGCCGCTCGGGAGTCACCACGAGCGGGGTCTGCGCGCTCTGGCCGCCCGACTCGGCGTGCAGCGTGTGCCAGCCGAGCGGGAGGTCGGCCGGGACGGTGAACGTCACGCGCGCGACCTTGCGGCTGTCCACCGTGCGGGGCTCGGTAGTCACGTCGGCCTGCCGCAGCTGGACGCGGGGACCCTGCACCACCGCGAACGAGCCCGTGGTCGTGGTCACCTGCGGCGCCGTCACGCGCCACGGGGTGGCGCTCGTGGGCACGACCGGCTGCTCGGACTGCTCGAGCGCTATCCATGCCGTCACGTCCGCGCCGTCCGCGATGTGCACGGCGACCTGGACCTCGGTGCCCTCGCGGGTCACGACGGTCGGCGGCAGCATCGCGCGCCACTCGTCGTCCTCGATCCGGTCCAGGCTCGCGGCGACCGCGCCCGGGGTCGACGCGGGCACGTCGAGCGCCTCCAGCACCGCGACGACCGTCGACACGCTGACCTGCTGCACGCGGCCGTCGTGGTCGGTGTACACGCACTGCACGCCGTGGGCGGTCGCCAGCTCGGCCAGCTCCGGCGGCACGGCGGCGCCGTCTCCGGTGAACCCAGGCATCGGTTTGTCGGTCACAAGGAAAGATCTTGCCATCTACCGACGCTCACCGGGCGCAACGCGGGCGTGTCCGACGAATTGACCGCAGCAGAGCCTGCTCGCACCGCCTGAGCGGCCGACGGCGGGGCCGCCCGTCCGGATGTCAGGCAGACCCCGTCTGATCCTGCACGCTCTCGTCGTACGGCACCGTCGACGAGGCCAGGACGACGCCGGCGTCCAGCAGGGCCGCATGTGCCGCCGCGCGCAGCGACCTGGCGACGAGCCACTGCTGCGCGGGGCGTACCTGCGCGTGCAGCGTGAACGTCAGGCCCAGGGCGTCCACCGCGTCGACGCCGCGCACCGACGGCGTCTCCAGGAGGCTGTCGGCGACCTCCGGGTCGTTCTTCACCCGGTCGACGGCGCGGCCCAGCGCGGCACGGACGACGTCGACGTCGGTGCCCAGCGGGACCTGCACCGAGGCCACCGCGCGGCTCCATTCCTGGGTGCTGTTCCCGGCACGCAGGATCTCGCCGTTCCGGACGTACCAGAGGGTGCCGTCGAAGGCGCGCACCTGGGTGAGCCGCAGGCCCATCGCCTCCACGGTGCCGACCACGCCGCCGCCGAGGTCCACGACGTCCCCCACCCCGAACTGGTCCTCGACGAGGAGGAGGATGCCGGACAGGAAGTCCTTCACCAGGCTCTGCGCGCCGAAGCCGACGGCGACGCCGACGACGCCGGCTCCGGTCAGCAGGCCGGTGACGGGCACCTCGAGGATCTGCAGGATCGTGAGTGCCATGATCGTGCTGATCACGATGTTGGCGGTCGAGTTCAGCACCGAGCCGACGGTCCGCGCGCGCTGCGCGCGCCGTTCGGCGACGCGCGGGTTGGCCGCGCCCAGGGCATCGGCGAGGGCCTGCGGCGACATCAGCATGTTCTTGCGGCGCCACTTGCCCTTCGCAGGTGCGGTGCTCGGCACGCCACCCGTGGTGGTGTCCACGGGATCCGGGGCCTTCTGGACGACCGTCCTCGGCTTCTGCCCGATGGCGATGCGCTCGGTGAGGGACGTGACGACCCGCCGCATCACATAGATGGCAACCATGCCGATCACGAGGATCAGGATGATCTTCAGGGGCTTGTCGCCGAACCAGGACCAGAAGTCCTCGGCGCTGTCGAACACGGAGGCAGCAAGAGACTCGAACACGGTCGCAAACCTACTCGGCTCCGCGAACCGGATCGGACCGCTCCGGCCGGGTTCGAGGGACTACCCCGCGATTTTCACAGGGCGTTCGCCTCACGGGCGTGTGCGCCGACTCGGTCGTGGGACAGGTCACGGGCCCGGGTTTCCCCGGGCCCGTGTCGTCATGCCTGCGGGCTCACCGTCGAGCTCGCTCCTGTCCTGCCCCGTCCCGGGGTCTGCGTCCTACCTCAGACCCTGAGCGTTCAGACTCTGAGCGTCTCGAGCTCCGCCGCCAGGCTGTCCGCCTCGGGCCCGACGATCACCTGGACCACCCGCCCGGACCGGACCACGCCGAACGCACCGGACGACTTCAGCCCGGGCTCGTCCACGAGCGACGGATCGCTCACCTCTACCCGGAGCCGAGTGATGCACGGCTCCAGCTCGACGACGTTCGAGGTCCCTCCGAGTGCCGCAAGGATCTGGTCAGCCTTGGTCATGTCTCAACTCCCACCGTGCGTCGCTGCAGGTCTTCGCCCAGCCTATCGCTCCTGGCGAGCGTTCCGCCCAGGCAATTGTCGAACTGCTCACACGAGACTCGGTTTCACGCGGCTGCCATCGGGCTGTCACAGTCGAGTGGCAGGATGACGGACGTGACACAGGAATCCTTCTTCGACGCTGTCGGCGGCCACGACACGTTCGTACGCCTCGTCGACGCGTTCTACGACGGCGTCGCCGACGACCCGGTTCTGCGCCCCATGTATCCCGAGGAGGACCTGGGGCCGGCCAAGGAGCGGCTGACGCTGTTCCTCGAACAGTACTGGGGCGGTCCAGGCACCTACTCCGAGCAGCGCGGGCACCCGCGGCTGCGCATGCGGCACATGCCGTTCAAGGTCAACCCCGACGCCCGTGACCGCTGGCTCGCGCACATGCGGACCGCCGTCGACTCGCTGGGCCTCGCGCCCATCCACGAGTCGCAGCTGTGGGACTACCTGGAGCGCGCCGCCTTCAGCATGATCAACACTTTCGAAGACTGACCGGACCTGAAGGAGACGCCCGCTCGTGGACGCCACCACCCCTGATCCGCTCGCCGGCAGCGCGCCGGACCGCCAGCCCGACGCGCTCGACCGCCTGCTGCAGGTGCTCGACCTCCGGCACCTCGAGGGCTGGGGCCCGCGCGGTGAGGAGGACGTGCTGCGCGGTGACAGCATGCCCGGCCCTGCCAACCGCGCCTACGGCGGTCAGGTGCTCGCCCAGGCCATCCTGGCCGCGGACCGCACCGTCCCCGAAGGCCGTCTGATCCACTCGCTGCACGGCTATTTCCTGCGCGAGGGGCGGGTCGAGGAGCCCATCGACTTCGCTGTCGAGCGGCTGCGTGACGGACGTTCGTTCAGTGCGCGACGCACCCACGCGATCCAGTTCGGCAAGCCGATCCTGTCGATGATCGCGTCCTTCCAGGACGACCAGCCGGGCTACGAGCACGCCATGCCGATGCCCGACGATGTCCCGTCGCCCGACGAGGTCGGCTCCGCCTTCGACGAGCTGGCCAGCCTGCCGGAGGGCGTCGCCGTACGGGCCCAGTTCTGGACGGACTCCGCGTTCGAGCTGCGGCACGTGGGCGGCTCGCTGTACCTGCGCCCGGATGCCGCGGTGGCCGACGGCGGCACGCCGCCCGCCACGCAGATGGTCTGGATGCGTACGCGTCGTCCGCTGGAGATCAAGGAGCAGGCGATGCACCGCGCCCTGCTGGCCTTCGCGTGCGACCAGCTCATGCTCGAGCCAGCCCTGCGCGCCGCCGGCAAGTCGTGGCAGGACGTCGGCGCCTCCGTGCCGATGGCCAGCCTCGACCACGGCATGTGGTGGCACCGCGACGTGCAGGTGGACGAGTGGATGCTGTTCGTGCAGAGCTCGCCCACCGCGCAGGGCGGGCGCGCTCTGGGGACGGCGAAGGTCTACACGCAGGACGGCGCCCTGGTCGCCTCGGCGGGCCAGGAGGGCATGATCCGTCTGCCGGCATAGCGGGCACCTGGAAGCCCCTGCCCCGAAACCGCTATCAATCCTTGATCCGTGACGCGGGCTTTCTTGGACACGACGGAATTCGCATGGAACCGTGTCGCTGCTGATCAGTTGTGACAGCTCGATCGCTCGGCTGGCTGGAACGAGGGGGCGCTGTGACGGGGTATCGCGTTTCACCGCAGGGTGTGGAGCACACGCTGGGGCGTGTCCGCGCCGAGGCGGACGGGCTGGGGCGTGCTCTGGAGAACGTCTGGACGGACGCTCCTCGCGCGGCGGGCGGCAGCGAGATCGTGGCGGCCGCGCTGAGCGGCTTCGTCGAGACCGCCCAGGACGACATGCAGTCGGTCGCAGACCGGCTGGAGTCGGCGCCAGGCGGGATGGTGCGCGCGGTCGCGGCGATCCTGGAGGGCGATGAGGAGATGGCCCGGACGCACTCGCTCGGGTTGTCGCAGACCGATATCCTCCAGCCGCCTCGACTGGGCTACCCGTCCGGCACTCTGGGGACGCCGGTCCCAGGGGCGCCTGACAGTGGGCAGACCTTCGATCCGAGCCGGTTCGGTCCCGCAGAGTCGTCATCTCTGCCGTCCGAGGGACCCGGGCCGGCGTTCGACCCGAACAGATTCGGCGCGCGGTCCGGATCCGCGACCGGAGCAGGCTCGTGATGCTTGTCGACGCCCTGCGTGTGCCCGGCGAGCACCTGGACGCCGAGAGCATCGAGGTGGGCGCGAAGTCCCTGCGGCGTGACGCGACCGCCGTGCGCGACGCCGGAATCGCGGTCTCGGGTGCATGGCAGGGGCTGGGCGCCTGTTATGAGACGCCGGATACCGACCAGGTGCTGCGTGCCCTCGACCCGGTGCGGGTAGCGACGGGCAAGCTGGCCGACGACCTTGACGCCGTTGCCGGCGTCCTGGACCGGTTCGCGGACGAGGTCCGCTCCCTGCAGGCCAAGAGATCGAGTTTGGTCGCACAGATCGGCGACTTCCGGTCCCGGGCCGCGACAGAGGCTGCCCCCTTCGGCTCCCCCACCCTGCCGGGCGTGCTCGCTCCCGAGCTGTCGTTCGAGAACCAGACGTTGCTTGGCCAGTCGCGCCTGCTCGGTGAACGGTTCGAGACGGCGGAGCTGGAGTGCGCGAGCAAGATCAAGGCGATCGGCTCGCCTGCGACGCTGTTGGACAGGGCTGGGACATGGCTCCAGGACACGACCGCCGCCATCGGGGCCTCGATCAGTGGCGCGGTTCAGGAGACCAAGGAAGCCTGGGACACCACGGCTGACGCTGTCCAGGACGCGGTCGCGACCGGCTGGGAGTGGACCACTGAGACAGTGGACGACGTAGCCAGCTGGGTCGGCGACCGAGATGACGCGGTCGGCGGTTCCTGGGTCGACCTCCGTGAGGCCTTCGGCCTGTTCCCTGTCGCCTTTGCCGGTACCGCGGACAACTCCCGCCCCCAGCTGACCAGGGTCGGAGCCGCGTACCTTCAGACGCTCGGTGCCCTGATGGACGCCGGGGTAACGACCACGACTGCCGGGATATGGGACGTCGACCTCGCCGGTGACGGTGAACCCGCCGTCGGCACACCCATCAAGCATGACGGCAGCCTCGACGGTCAGCGCAGGCCTCGAGAGCTGAACGGAATCCGAGATGTCTTGTGGAGCGTGACCGACTCGTACGACACCAACACGGACCTCGGCAAAGTCGCCCACAACGACTGGGCAGAAGGGTATGTAAGGGTCACGAAAATCTCTCCCGCCCGGGGTGGTGAACCGCGCATGGTGGTGAGCATCCCAGGCACCCAGCCCTGGTTTCCCTTGGACGACCTCGGCAACGACCACCCCGCGGACTTCATCGGCGACCTCGTTGGCGCGGCCGGTGGGCGCTCGACCTACAGCGATACCGTTGCCATGGCGATCGACGAGGTCATCGCCGCCGACCCGGACCTTGCCGCGGACACGCCGATCCTCCTGGCTGGCCATTCCCTGGGCGGGATCACCGCCGGGGACCTGGCGTCTGACCCGGACTTCCTCGCGGATCACAACGTCACCGACGTCATCACCGCCGGATCGCCGATCGACAACAACCGGATCGCCGAAGAGATCCATGTCCTGGAGATCGCCCACGAGGGGGACGTCGTCCCAGGTCTCGACTTCTCAGACACCCGAGTCACCGTGGAACCTGGACTCGGCATGATTCCTCTCATGCCCGTCCACGTCGAGCTCTCCAGCAGCGGCCACGCACCAGATCCCGACCGGCACACCAAGGTCATCCTCCCGAACCCGCCAGGATCGGACGACCCCAAGGGCTACCACGACCACTTTGCTTATCACGAGTCGGTCGAGCACGCCCTCCCGAGTTCCAGGCTGGCGCAGCCCACACCTTCCGGCGTAGCCCTCCCCAGACAGGCCGGCCTCGAAAGCTACGAGCGGCGGCTCACGGGCGAGGGAAACTACCTCGACTTGAACGCGCAGTACGAGGTCTACGACATACCGGTCCGAAGAAAGTGAGACACCCTGTGCGCATACGATCCACCGCGGTCGCAATCGCTGCGATGCTGGCAGCCAGCACTGCCCTGACGGGCTGCGGCCCGAGCGAGGACGAGCAGTGCGCCGCCGCTTTCGAACGCGTGGTCCTGCGGGTCGACGCCGTTGTCTCTGCCGAGTTCGAATGCGGCGGGGGCTTCGGAGCCGAAACCCAACAGGGTGACGTAATCCTCGCGGTTGACACGCAGGAAGAAGCAATCCCGGTCATCGAAGACGTATACCGAGCCCTTGCGGCAGACCCCGAACTGACACGAGCCCCATATATGGACTTTCTCTCCGACAACGGCAAGGTCTTGAACGACTTTGATCTTGGATTCGGCGGGGAGCCATCACTGGATCAGTTGCGCGAGAAGTACGGCACCACCCCCTCCCCGACGTCTTCGACGTCGTAGCCAGGGAGCCAACGTGACCATCGACCCTGCCTCCACAATCCGGTCGGTAAGGCTCGGCAGTGAGCAGTGGGCCGCTGCGCTCGCCCAGGTCGCCGCTCGCACGGACCGCAGCCCGAGCTCAATGCCGCCCGTGAAGGAGTCCGGAGCTGCTGTCTTTCGAGTTGGACAGAGGGTCGCGCCCTCGCCTGTCGATATCCTGGTCCGCCACGGCTCCGCTCCCGTCCGGGCGTCCCTCGTCGCGACGGCAGGCAGCCGCGGTTCGGTCGCCCGCGCATCGCTCGTCGGTGACGAGGCGCTGGTGATCGTCCAAGCCATCGCCGAGCGCGACGGCCGCGTCCTGATCGAGCCCGGAGCCGAGCTCCGCCTCGCTGCCCCGCAGACCTTGTGGTCTGCTCTGCAGGCTGCGATCCCGCCGCTCGATGTCCTGCGCGCGCCCGCAAACGCCGTCGGACACGACCCAAGACCAGAAGACTCCGACCGCACCGACACGGCCTTCGACGATGGTGCCCCCTGGCGCGGCGCGACGCTTGACGGCGCCGACGCCGTCCTGCAGATCGTCGTCGAGGCATGGCCGACTCCCGACCTCCTGGCCAGGTTCTGGTCGCGCCTCTGGGCCGTCACCGACGACACCCTGTTCGATGTCCAGCGCCGCGGCGGCACGCTCACTCGAACCCAGCGCCCCGCCGGATCCGTCGCAGCCGAGCTCCAATGGGCTCTCGCCGGCGCGATGCGTGTCAACGCCGAGTAACGGAGCGGACCCCGCTGACCATCTACTACGTCGTGGTTGGCGGAGCGTCAGTCGGTGATACGGAACGAGTCGGCCGAGGCTTCGAGTTCCGTGGCGTGTTCGTCCCAGAAGCCCTCGGCCGTCGACACCGTCCACGAGTGCTTCCGGCCATCCCAGCCGTACGCGGTGATCACGATCGACCGCGACGGACCGGACAGCGAGGGGCACGTGTACCCGTAGCGCAGGGCGTAGCCCGCACCGACCTCCTCCGTGCGCGGCGGGTCGACGACTGTCGCGTCACCGACGCAACCCATTCCGGCCGCCTCACGCAGGTACCCGATCTGCTGCGGCGTCGCGGACTTCATGCCTTCCAACCCGGCGTCAATCGCTTCGCGGACCCGCTCCTCAGTTGGCTCCGACTGCGGAGGGCTCATCACCGACCACTGCACGATCGCCTCGCCACCGGACTGGTGCTCGACCCACTGTTCCGGGGTCTCGCCGTCGATGACGTGAGTGACGTTGTCCTGGTCGTCCTCCTCCCAGCCGGCCGGAACGCTGTACTCGGCAGGCGGACGGCTCACCTGGGTAAGTTCCGGCTCGGAGCTGCCCCCGGGTGCCGTACTCGCGCACCCTGTGAGGAGGAATGCGGCCGCGACACCCACGAGCGTGCGTGTGCGGACGAAGGCGGAGGGGCGGTGTTCCCCGCTCCCGACAAGACTGTCCATGGTGCTGATCTCCTGGGTACCGAAAGAGGCTTTTGCTACTGAGTGATGACCTGGGCTTCACCCATCACGATGTTCGTGGAGCTGGCGAACTCCACTGGGATGGTCCCGAACTGTCCCATGCCCTCCCACTCGACAGTCCAGTAGGACGTCGCGGTCACCTCGTACTTGCCCTGCTTCGTGTAGTGGTGGCCGCAGTCCGGGGAATCCATGATGTCGTAGCGGTCCTCATACACCGTCCCCGGGCCGACACAGGTCACCGAGGTGCCGTCACCCATGTCCCACACCGTCTTGCTGACCTTCGCAGTGGCCGTCACGGTGAACTGTCCGGCGGTCGCCGACCGCGTGATCGGCCCCAGCGTGTGCGGGCCAGGCTCGTTCACCCACATCCACTGCGGCATCCCGACGAGCCCAATACTGCCTGGCTTGTCCTCCGGGACGATGCCGATGTCGATCGGCCTCAGCTCCATCTTCTCGACCGCGCGCTGGGCCAGGACCGCCGGGTCCGGGGCGCCCGGCGCTACGGCGACCCATACCTGCGTCATCGGGCAGTCCGGGATGTAATCCCCGTCCGGAATGGGGACACAAACCTCCAAAATGCAGTCCAGAATCACACCTTCGGCGTGCCCCTCCCACACCGGATCATCCATCCCGGGCTGCGGGTTGGTCACCCCCTCGAACCGGCACCGCTGACCGTTGACCGTGAGCCAGACCGGGCCAGAATCCTTCGATCCCTCCTTCTCCTCGGTCTCTGGCTCCTTACCTCCACCACCTGGGCTGCCAGGGTCCTCGGCGACGATCGGCAGTACACAGCGGTTGTTGGCGTCCAGTTCGGTCGGGGGCGGGCACTTGGCCTCTTTGACCATTCGAACTTCCGTGCCCGGTAGCGCCACGCTCACCGACGGCGCGATCATCATTACGGACAGGAACAGTGCCAGGAAGGCCGAAACACGCCTCAGCACGTCTCGTCCTCCTTGTACTCGACGTAACCGACAAGCCACTGACTGCTGTCTGGGTACTTGTAATTGACGACCCCAATTCGATAGACGAGCCGATCCTTGGCGTCAGCCGACTCCATCGGCTTGCCGTCCATGATGGTGTCCATCTCACTGATGTCGGTGCAGACCATGAAGTCCACGTGCGGGATCTCCGGCGGCGTCTGCTTCGGCTTGTGCGTCAGATCCACCTCCAGCACCTCGACCGAGTCGAGCTGAACCTCTCCGACCTGATGCTGGCCCGCATAACTGACCCCGGCGTAAACACTCTGGATGTAGCTCAGCGCGGTGCCGATGGCGACCTGCTTGTACTTCTCCGGGTCGAATTCCTTCGGGGCCTGCATGGAGATGTTCTCCATCTGGTTGTACTCGCGCAGCACCTTCTCGGCCTGCTTGACCGCCTTATCCTCGGCCTTCTCCTCAGCCGACAGCTTCGTCTTCGTCGGCGATGGCGTCGGAGACGGCTCCGCGGTCGCGGTCGCAGACTCCGACGCGGCAGGCCCAGCGGCCGGCCCAGATTCAGCCGAGCAAGCGGCCAGGCTCACGCCGAGCGCTGCAACGGCGACGGCGCTCACAATACGAGCAGCGACACGGGTGATACGGGACGTCGTCATGCGGGAGGGACCTTCCGGTGGGTCTGTCAGCGCCTCGGCTCGTCGTCACGATGCAGACCGGACGAATCAGCCACTACCTGAACCGGATCGTAGTGGGGTGAAACCCAGAACGACACGAAAGGAACCTCACGCCCCGAGCTCGGCCAACCGGTCCCGGGTCGCCTGGATCGCCTGCCGGGTCGACGCGACCTGGTCCGCTGCCACGCCCGCCTCCACACGGAGTTCCAGGGCTTGCACGAACAGGGCCAGGGCCTCACCGAGGAACGGCCGGGCCTGGTCGGCGTGCGCCTCCAGCGCCTGGTCATACCGGCACTTGCCCCAGTGCTGCAGGGCGAAGCACTCCAGCCGGCGCGCGTGCTCGATGCTGGCGGAGTGCTCCCCGTAGTGGTGCGTCGCCTCCAGAGCCAGCCCGAACAGCAGGTCCGCCTCCGAGAACCGGTGCCGCCACTGCAGCACGTGGGCCAGTCGCAACAGCGGTGCCACGGCACCGAGAGGCACCTCCTCGGCGTGCGAGTGCGCGGCCTTCAGCTCGTCGCCCGGCCCACCGGCCTGCCGGACCGCGAGCCAGCCGAGGCGCTCGGCCTCGGCCAGCTCGGCGTCCGGGTCGTCCGCCTCGGGAGCCAGCGCGCGGGTCAGCGGCACGCGCACGGCGAGGACGGCCGGCACATCGCCGTCCGGACGTCCCGCCAGCTCGGCGCGGTACGCCTGAGCGGCGGGGACGTCGTCGAACACCTCGTGCAGCGTCACCGCGTCGAAGCGGTGCCTGGGCAGATCCAACTGTTCCTCCGCAGCCAAAACCAAACAGCCAAAACCAAAGGGATGAATCTACCAATTCGGACAGGCTGTGGACCACTCGGCCCGGCGTGCCACCGCGTGCGAACGGCGGGTACTTCGCGTGGAGGAAAATGGGCACCATGACACGCCTCCATGTCCCCGTCACGCTGCGCTGGTCCGACCTCGACGCGTACGCGCACGTCAACAACGTTGCGATGTTCCGCCTGCTGGAGGACGCCCGGATCACCGCCTTCTGGCAGCACCCGGAGGCGCCCGCGGGCGAGGAGTGGCCGACGGCGGTGGTTCCCACGGGTCCAGAGGCCGACTCGCACACCCTCGTGGCGGGGCAGCGCATCGAGTACCTGCGGCCGCTGCTGTTCACCCGCACACCGGTGCGCGTCGAGATGTGGCTGGGCCGGATCGGCGGAGCGAGCGCCGAGGTCTCCTACGAGGTGCACGACGGCGTCGCCGGCATGGCGAGGACGGGGCCGACGTCGGGCGGCAAGCCCTACGCGCGCGCCACCACCACCCTCGTGTTCGTCGACGCCACCACGAACAAGCCCCGGCGGCTCACGGAGAACGAACGACTTGCCTGGAAGCCGTTCGAGGAGGAACCGGTCACGTTCCGCCGCTGACCACCCCAGACCTTGTCAGCTCGCGGCGACCGTGGCCGCCGTCCGGCAGCTCGCCAGGCGGGCCAGCTCGTCGCCCACGGGGGTGCGCACCAGCTCGTCCGCGACGGCGCCGACCGACTGCCGGAGGCGCCGTCGGGCGCCCATCGCCCGGCGGCGCGCGCCGAGCGCGCCGAACACGCGGCAGACGAGCGCGAGCAGCAGGCCGAGGGCCAGCCCACCGAGCACCATGAGCGTCGGCCACGGGATCCGGAAGGGGTCGACGCCGGGCCCGTCGCCGGCGCCGGACTCCGGCGCCCCGGGGAACACGATGCCCTCGCCCGACCAGGTCGGCAGCGTGAGCACCGGCGTCGGCGGAGGCGGGAGCTGCAGGTAGGCGAAGCCGAACAGCCCCAGCAGCCAGAGGAGCCCTGCCGCCACCACGGCGATCAGGGTCCACTGGACCGTGTTGACCAGCGACCACCACACCGGGCGGCGCGAGGCCTCCACGCGGGTCGCCGCGACTGCCTGGTCGAGCGCGTCCGGGAGCCTGTCGATCCCCGCCTGTCCGCGCGAGCGCGCTGCCAGGACCCACGGGTCCGCCGCGCCGCGTGTTACCTCCTCGACGTAGCGCCGCACGGCCGACGCGGCCGCCGACCGCACCGCCGGCCGAGCCGTCGGCAGGGACGTGCGCACCAGGTCGTCCCTGCCCGACGGCGCCCGGTGCTCCCGGTCCGCCGTCCGTAGCCCGAGCCGCCGCAGCGGGTCCTTGCGCAGCCGTCCGACCCAGCGGGTCAGCGGCCAGCCGGTCGCCGCGCGTGCGTCCCGGCGGGCGGAGACGCGTACGGCGTCGACCACCGTCGCCACGCCCGCAGCCGCCTCCAGCGCCGCCACCAGGTCGCCCTTGGCCTGGTTCCCCTGGCGCGACGGCGGCGCCGTCCCGCACTCGTCGACGATCTTCTGCGCGACCGCCCGCTCGTCCGCGGCGAGCCGCGCCGTCGCCGCTTCTCGCCTGGCCGCCGCCTTCGCCAGCAGTCCCCGGAGCTCGTCCATGCCCTGGCCCGTCTTCGCGGACACGGCGAGGACGCGCGCACCCTGCAGACCGTCCTGCGCCACGAGGCGCCCCAGGTCCGCGAGCATCGCCGACGTCTCGTCCGGCGTGAGGCGGTCCGCCTGGTTGAGCGCGACGACCACCACCTCTGCCCGCCCGGCGAGCGGACGCAGGAAGCCCTCGTGCAGCGCGGCGTCCGCGTACTTCTGCGGATCGACCACCCAGACCAGCAGGTCGGCGCGCTGCACCAGCCGCTCGGCCCGCATGCGGTGCTCGGTCACTATCGAGTCGTGGTCGGGCAGGTCCAGCAGGACGAGCCCGGAGTTGTCCCCCACCGGGGTGCGACGGCGGGGCGCTGCGGGGGTCTCGTCCGACGACGGCGCACCCACCTGGTGCCGGCGTCCCACCTCCAGCCAGTCCAGGAGCGGGTCCGCACCGTCGCCCCAGACGGCGGCCATCGCGTGCGACGTCGTCGGCCGCCGCACGCCCGGCTGCGCGATCGCGACCCCGGCCACCGCGTTGAGCACCGACGACTTGCCGGAACCCGTCGCACCCGCCAGCGCCACGACGGTGTGCTCGGCGGACAGCCCGCCCCGCTCCCGCGCGCGTGTCGCGACGGCGCGCGCCTCGTCCAGCAGGGCCGGCTCGATCCGCCCCTCGGCGTCCCGGACGGCGGTCTCGAGGGCCGTGGTCCGGTCGCCCAGGTCGAGCCGGCTCATCGGTCGCCCTCGCCGAACATGCGCTTCCAGAAACTCTTCCTGACGGGCTCCTCGACGATGTCGGAACGCCCCTTCGCCAGCATCTCGCGCGCCGGACGGACCCGGGCACCCCGCAGGCCCCGGCCCGCGGCCAGGTCCTCGACGGGTGCCCCTGGAGCGGCATCCGACGCGCTGTCGGTGGCCAGCGCCCGGTCCCGGCGCTCCGCCGAGGCCGCGGAGGCGACGGCGTCCGCCGCCGAGCGCAGACCGTCCCCGCCCGCCTCGGCCGAGCCGAGGGCGTCCAGCTGCGCCGTGTACCGGGCGGCCTGCCCGTCCATAACCGCCTGGATCCGGGCGCGCAGCCGGTCGCGTGCCTGCACGGCCAGGCGCCGCACGGCGTCCTCCCCGAACACGGCCTCCAGCAGCCGCTGGGCCAGCACCGCGGACCCGCCCGCGATGCCGACCTCGATGCCGGTGAGGCCGCCCGTCGAGGCGAACACGAAGATCATCAGGGCGACGCCGAGCCCGTTCACGCCGAAGGACAGCACCCGCGCGGTGCCGCGCTTGGCCGCGCCCTGCTCGCGCACGAGCTCCAGGACGTCGCCCTGCCAGCCGCGGATCTGCCCGGTCACCTCGGCGCGCAGCGACGCGGGCGTCCGCGACAGCTCCAGGCCCTCCAGGAGCACCGCGCCAGCGGCGTCGCCCCGCCAGGCCTGGTAGGACCGCTCGGCCGCGTCCTCCGCGGCGTCCAGCACCACCGACTCCAGGCCGTGGGCGATGGCCTGCTCGACCTGGGGCGCCTCCTTCGGCTTGCCCCGGAAGAACCCGGCGACCGCGTCCCGGAACCTGCCGATGCCTTCCTCGACCGCCCGGAAGAACTCGCCGGTACCCACGAAGTCCTGCCAGCGGGCGAGCACCTCGCCGCGCAGCAGCGCGCCGTCCGACGTCGCCGCGGCCACGTGGGCCACCGCGTCCGCGTAGGCGCGCTCGACGACGTGCCGCAGCCGGACGTCGGCGGCCTGCTGCTCGTCCGCGGCGTCGGCCAGGACTGTCGCCCGCTCGACGAGGGAGTCCACGACGCCGTCGCGCGTCGCCGCGATGACACGTCCACGCGCTTCGGCGTCACCGCCGAGACCGGTGAGCCAGCGCGACACCTCCGCGACCGCCTCCTCCGGCAGCATCCCGCCTGTGAGCTCGGCCTCGGGGATGACGAACAGCGCGCTCTCCGCCAGGCCCTGCTCCACCATCATGTCGCGCAGGTCGTCGGCAGTGGCCTCCGCGCCCGGGTCCACGCGGTCCAGCACCATCGCCACCTGTGCCTTGCGCGCAGCCGCCTGCAGCAGCAGGTCCCACGGCACCGCGTCCGCGTACCGGGCGGACGTCGTGACGAACAGCCACAGGTCGGCGGCTCCCAGCAGCTGGGCCGCGAGCTCGCGGTTGGCCGTGTCCACCGAGTCGATGTCCGGCGCGTCCAGCAGGGCCAGGCCCTTCGGCAGCGCCTCGCTCGGCACGAGGCGCAGGGTGCGGCTGGGGTCGGACGGCGTCCCACCGGGCCCCGCGCTGCCCGACGTCGTCACGCGCGCCATACCCGGCAGCACCCGGTCCGTGGAGAACCAGCGGGCGTCCAGCGGGTGGTGCACCAGCACCGGGGCCTTCGTGGTGGGCCGCAGCACGCCCGGCTGCGTCACGACCTCGCCCAGCACCGAGTTCACGAGCGTCGACTTGCCCGCGCCCGTCGACCCGCCGACCACCACGAGCAGCGGCGCCTTCTGCGAGCGCAGCCGCGGCAGCAGGTAGTCGTCGAGCTGGTCGGTGGCGCGGCGCAGGTCCGTGCGTGCGGCACCTACGCCCGACGTCTCCAGCGGCAGGCGCAGTGCACCGAGCCGGGCCCGCAGGACCTCCAGGGCGCCGACCAGGCCGGACTCGGAGCCGGGGTCCTCGGGCTGATCGGTCATGGCGCACAGTCTGCCGTAGACACCCTGGTCAGGCGCGTCCGTGCCGTGAAGAGATCAGCCGCCGAGCCGGGTGCGCAGCCATTCGAGGGTCGCGTGCGCCACCTCGCGCTGCACGGCCCGGCCGTGGGGCAGGCCTGGCTGCGGCGGTCGCATCGAGTCGAGCACGAGCGAGCCCGCGATGACGGTGATGGCGCAGGTGAGGGCGTCGGGGTCGACGTCGGGCAACGGGTGCCGGTCCATGACCACCTCGGGCGGCGGGGCGCCGTCGACCCGCAGGTAGGGCAGCAGCAGCACGAAGTCGATGAACGACGCGCCGCGCGTGGGCATGAACCAGTCGACCGCGTGGGCGCTGGTCGCGTCCCAGCCGTGATCGGTGATCAGTATCGACTCGCGGCGAAGTGCGCCGTGCACGAGGTTCTTGCCGCCCATCGCCTCCCCGGCGAAGCCGGCGATCTCGGCGAGGTGGTCGATCTTGTCCGACAGCCAGGGTGTGAACGCGGACAGGCCGGGCGGCCGCATCGCCGAGATGGTGGCCCAGGCCTGGCTGTCGATCAGGTCGAGCGTCTCGGGCAGGTCTGCCGGGGCCTCGCTGGAGCCGATCTGGATGGCGAGCTCGACCGCCGCGGCAAGGTCTCCGTCGTCCCAGGGGTCGTGCGGCGGACGGATGGGCTCGTTGCGGTACCCGAGCACCACCCAGCGTCCGGCCCCCGGCAGCACCTCGTCGACGAACCACTCGCGCGGGAGGTTCGGGATGTCGTCGGGCAGCCCGGCCACGGAGACTGCCTCGGCGGCCATCCGGTCCTGGGTCAACGGTGCCTCGGGCCCGACGGCGCGGACTATCGACCGACCCGACGTGGTCTGCAGCACCTCCAGGACGCCGGACTGCTCGGTCCCGCTCATCGGAGCGGACCCGATCACTCGCCCCCCCATGGTCTCGCTCACACGGGAACGGACAGAGGGGGGGAGATCGGACCATGCCGGTCGCCGAGCAGCACTCATGGCCGGAGTGTGCCCAACAGAAGTTCACCCTGCAAACCACAGACAGCGGTGCGCGCATCACGGCCAGCGGTCCGTGACCTGCGACGAGGGTCAGAAACCGAGCCGGGTCTGCAGCCAGGCGACCGCGGTACGTGCCAACCGGTGCTGGTAGGAACGCAGCTCCGGCATCTCGGGCGGCGGCGGGTCCATCGACGACTTGAGGTAGTGGCCCGCGAGCACCGCGATCCAGCAGGTGACGGCATCCGCCTCGGTGCCGGGCGGCAGACCGTACCGGCGCAGCGTCGCCTCGGGCGGCGGCCCGTCGCTGGTCCGGATGTGCACGAGCATCGAGATCAGGTCGAGGTAGGGGGCCGCGACGCTGCCCCGGATCCAGTCCGAGACCAGCGGCTTCTCGTCCGGCGCGGCGGGCAGCATCACGCTCTGCACGCGCAGCGTGCCGTGCTGCAGGTTCTTGCCCGCGATCGCCTCGGGAGCGTGCGAGGCGATCTCCGCGAGGCCGTCCAGGCGGTGTGTCAGCCACGGCGAGTGGTTCACGAGCCCGGCGGGCCGGGTGTCCGCGAGGATCTCCCACGAGTTGGTGGGAAACACCTTCTCCTCGGGCAGGAACATCGGATCGTCGGGTGCCTCGATCTCACCGATCGAGCGGATCACCCTGATCAGGGACTCGACGTCCTCGTCCGGCCAGGAGAGGTCGACGGGCCGCACCTCGGGTCGCATCGAGTAGGCGACCGCCACCCAGGTGCCGAGGGTCGGCAGCACCTCGTCGATCGACCACATGAGCTCGGGATGTGGCGCAGCGGAGGGCAGGAGGGGCGAGAGCGCGATCTCCTGGCGCAGCAAGTTCAGCGGTCCCGGTTTCTCCGTACCCAGCACCTTGACGAAGGTGTCGCCCTTGGTCGTCTGCACGTGGAACTGCGCACCCGGCAGGATCCCGGAGTCTCCCGGATGCTTGGCGGCGATCACGCGCGCGCCGAGCAGATGGGTGATGCGGTCTCGCAGCGGAGGCGGAAGGTCACGCCACCCGGGTCGTAGGGCAGGGCTCACTGCGGCATCTTGTCGAAGATGTCCAGATGCGGCAAGGATGACCTTTTTTGCATGGATCTCTTCGGCGGGAAAGAGGGCTGTGGCCGGCGTCCGGACGCCGGCCACAGCCCTCAGTTGCTACCCGTCGGTCGTCAGTCGCGGGTCAGCTTGCGGTACGTGACCCGGTGCGGACGCGCCGCGTCGGCACCCAGGCGCTCGACCTTGTTGGCCTCGTACGACTCGAAGTTGCCCTCGAACCAGTACCAGTTCGCCGGGTTCTCCTCGGTGCCCTCGTACGCGAGGATGTGCGTCACCACGCGGTCGAGGAACCACCGGTCGTGAGAGACCACGACGGCGCAGCCGGGGAACTCGAGCAGAGCGTTCTCCAGGGAGCCGAGGGTCTCGACGTCGAGGTCGTTGGTGGGCTCGTCGAGCAGCAGCAGGTTGCCGCCCTGCTTGAGCGTCAGCGCCAGGTTGAGACGGTTGCGCTCACCACCGGAGAGCACGCCGGCCGGCTTCTGCTGGTCCGGGCCCTTGAACCCGAACGACGCGACGTACGCGCGCGACGGGATCTCGACGTTGCCGACCTTGATGAAGTCGAGCCCGTCGGACACGACCTCCCACAGGGTCTTCTTCGGGTCGATGCCGCCACGCGACTGGTCGACGTACGAGATCGAGACGGTCTCGCCGACCTTGAGGTTGCCGCCGTCGAGCGGCTCCAGGCCCACGATGGTCTTGAACAGCGTGGTCTTGCCGACGCCGTTCGGGCCGATGACGCCGACGATGCCGTTGCGCGGCAGCGTGAACGACAGGCCGTCGATGAGCACGCGGTCGTCGAAGCCCTTCTTCAGGTTGTCGGCGTCCAGCACCAGCGAGCCCAGGCGCGGGCCCGCGGGGATCTGGATCTCCTCGAAGTCGAGCTTCCTGGTGCGGTCCGCCTCCGCGGCCATCTCCTCGTAGCGAGCAAGACGAGCCTTTGACTTGGTCTGACGGCCCTTGGCGTTGGACCGCACCCACTCCAGCTCCTCCTTGAGGCGCCTGGAGAGCTTCGCGTCCTTCTTGCCCTGGACCTCGAGGCGTGCCTGCTTCTTCTCGAGGTAGGTCGAGTAGTTGCCCTCGTACGGGTAGAGGCGGCCGCGGTCGATCTCGCAGATCCACTCCGCGACGTGGTCGAGGAAGTACCGGTCGTGCGTGACGGCGAGCACGGCGCCGGCGTAGCCCGCGAGGTGCTGCTCGAGCCACAGCACGGACTCGGCGTCGAGGTGGTTGGTGGGCTCGTCGAGGAGCAGCAGGTCGGGCTTCTCCAGGAGCAGCTTGCACAGCGCGACCCGGCGACGTTCACCACCGGAGAGCACCGAGACGTCGGCGTCCGGCGGCGGGCAGCGCAGCGCGTCCATCGCCTGCTCGAGCTGGGAGTCGAGGTCCCACGCGTCGGCCGCGTCGATGTCCTCCTGCAGCGTGCCCATCTCGGCGAGCAGCGCGTCGAAGTCGGCGTCGGGCTCGGCCATGAGGGCGGAGATCTCGTCGAACCGCGCCTTCTTGGCCAGGATCTCGCCGACCGCCTCCTGGACGTTGCCCAGGACCGTCTTCTCCTCGTTCAGCGGCGGCTCCTGCAGCAGGATGCCGACGGTGAAACCGGGCGAGAGCCGTGCCTCGCCGTTCGACGGCGTGTCCAGCCCGGCCATGATCTTGAGGATCGTCGACTTGCCGGCACCGTTCGGTCCGACGACGCCGATCTTCGCGCCGGGCAGGAAGTTCAGCGACACGTCATCGAGGATGACCTTGTCGCCGTGCGCCTTGCGCGCCTTGTACATGGAGTAGATGTATTCAGCCACTGCCTGTGTTCCACCGTTTCGCAGTAGATACTTCGGATAGGTACTTCGGATCGGGGGCCGCTCACGCGGGGCGGGTGCCGGGTTGTCCCTGCGCGGAGGTTCACCCCCGGCACCCGCGGACCGCGGAGCACGACCGGACCCAGCCTACGCGTTCACCAGCTCGCGCTGCCCGACGCCTGCGTCGTCGCCCTGGTCACCCCCGTCACCCAGGAGGTCGGCGGCGCTCCCGGAGGCCAGGACGTCGAGGCCGAACGGGTCGGCGTCGCCCGGCCGCGTCGCGACCAGCTCACCGCGGTCCACCGGGGTGACCGGGGCGCCGTCGGGCACCGTGTCGTGGTGCACCACCCGGGTGAACCCGACCTTGCCACGGGTCGCGTCGACGCCGATCGCCGTCGCGACGATCACCAGCCCCGTGCGCTGCTCACCCTCGGAGCCGGTCCACTCCTCGACCTCGAGCCGTCCCGTGACGACCACCGGGATGCCCTTGTGCACGGACTCGACCACGTTCGCAGCGGCCGCCCGCCAGGCCTTGACCGTGAACCACAGCGTCGCGCCGTCGGTCCAGTCGCCGTTCTCGTTCACGTAGCGCCGGGTGCTGGCCATGCGGAACGTGGCCCACTGCAGGTTCTTGGCCGTGTTCACGTGCAGGGCCGGAGTACTGCCGACATTGCCCGACACGGTCACCGTGACGTCGTTCATTTCAGGCCTCCTGGGTGTCCGGACCGGCCCGAGCGGCCGGTCCGTACCCAGCATCAGGCCCGAGCGATACGCAGATCCGACAGCTGGACCGTACCTGTGGACGGAACCCGGATCCGCTGCCCTGTGGTCGCGTTCTCTTCCAGGCGGAGCGGTGCGGAGGGTCCGTCGTCCCGCGCACTCTGTGCGAGCTCGCGCACGGCGCGGTGCTCGTCGAGCAGCTTCTGGGTGGGCCCACCCAGGGTCTGCTGCAGCACCCGTTCGAGCGCCGCCCGGCCCGACGCGATGACGCCCTGCGCCCGCCGGGCGGCCAGCGCACGGCGCAGCTGCACCGCCACGAGGAAGACCACCAGCGCGGTCGCTGCCGCCACGACGGCGAGCACACCGAGGACGGTCGTCCAGGTCTCGCCGGCCGGCAGGAGGCCCGTCGCGGCCAGCACCGTCGCGATCCCGAGCACCACGGCGACCAGCACCGACCCGAGCGCGAGCCGGCGGGTGAGCGGCTGCGTCGTCGGACCGCGGGTGTCCAGGGTGATGCCCTGCAGCGCAGTCGAGACGGCGGCGGCGACCTCCGACGCGCCCGCGACGCTCGCCCCGAGCGACCGGCGCCAGCCGGGCTTGAGCGACTCCCCCGCGCCGTTGAGCCAGCGCGCCCGCGACAGCGCTATCGAGTCCGGGTCGGGCGCGCGGAACTCGGGCGAGCCGTACCCGTTGCGCACCGCCGCACCGACCTGCGCCGCGACCGACTCCAGCCCCGTCGCCCGCGCCAGCGCGTCCACCTCGCGCTCCAGCACCGTGTCGATGTGCCAGGGCACCTCGGCCGGCGTCTGGCTCAGCAGCAGGGTCGCGGCGGCGTCCAGCTCGCCGGCGGCCCGGCCAGCCGAGACCGAGCGGCGCGCGACCGTCTGCTCGAGGAGCCCGCGCAGGTCGGCGATGCCGATGTCCGTCTTCGTCGACGCAGCGACCACGGGGACGTTCTCCAGACCGTCGTCCCGCAGCAACCGCTTCACGTCGTTGACCAGGTTGTTCCGCTGCCCTACCGGCACCGTGTCGATCTGGTTGAGCACCACCACGGTCGAGGCCTGCATACCCGACGAGTCACGCAGGTAGCCCGTGTGCAGGGCGTCGTCCGCGTACTTCTGGGGATCCACCACCCAGACGAGCAGGTCGACCAGCGGCAGCACCCTGTCCACCACGTCCCGGTGACCGGGCGCCACGGAGTCGTGGTCGGGTAGGTCGAGCAGCACCAGCCCGGCAAGGCTCGCTTCGTCCGCCGCGTCGAGCTCGCCGGAGCGGGTGATGCGGCGCTCGCGCTCCACACCGAGCCAGTCGAGCAGCGGCGCGGCGTCGTCGCTCCACGAGCACGCCGTCACCTTGGCGGTGGTCGGACGCTTCACGCCGACGTCGGCGAACGTGAGGCGGGAGATCTTGTTGAACGTGCTCGACTTGCCCGAGCCGGTGCCGCCCGCGAGCGCCACCACCGTGTGGTCGACGCCGAGCGCGAGCCGTTCGCGCACGCCGGCGACGGAGCTCGCGACCTTGCCGAACACTGCGTCGTCGAGGCGCGATCCCGCGATCTGGAGAGCGCGTCCGAGGTCCTCCGTGCGTGCGCTCAGTGTCGTGTCGTGGCTCGTCATGTCAGCCTCCTGAGCTCGGCCAGCCGCACGCGGAGCGGAGCGGCCGCGTCGTCGGCTAAGGCGGGGACGTCAAGGGCACTCTGGACAGAACGGGCCTCTTCCGCAACCGCTAGCGCTACCTTCTCGGCAAGTTCGCCCTGAAGTTCCTCGATGGCTTCGCCTGCGGACTCGCCGAGGACCCGGTCCACGAGGTGTGCTGCGTCCTCGTTCCCGAGCGCGGTGGCGAGCAGCAGGGTGGCGAGTCCGGTGTCGCCGAACGCCTTCCGGGCGCCGGCCGCGCGGGCCGGGGCATCCGGTTCGGGGCTCTCGGCGGCGGTGACGTCCAGGCGCCCGACGATGTCGTCCGCCTGCCCGGTCCACTCGACGGCGGTCGTCTGGCCCCAGGCCAGACGGTCCTTGGCGCGGGCGGTGCCGTTCGGCAGGATCGTCTCCCCGGCAGGTGGCGCGCCCGGCCCGGTGAGGGCGCCGCGCAGGCTCTCCTCGGTGCGGACGCCGGCTGCCACGAAGGCCCGGGCGGTCGTTGCCTCGACCTCCTCGCGCAGCCGGACGAGCGCCGCCTCGCGGGCCTTGCCCGCCCGTTTGGTGGTCCGTGCGACGCCGTCGCGGACGGTGATGCGGGAGATGCGGTTGGTGCTGACGAGCTCGGTGAACCGTGCGGCGACGGTGCCCTCGCCCGCCGCGCCGGACAGGACGGCGGTGCGGGCGGCCAGCTGCTCGTCCGGGACCACCGAGTCGACGGCGGCGCGCAGGTCGAGCGCGGCGGTGCCCTGGTCCTCGACGGCCGCGACGAGCCCCATCACCCATTCGGGCAGGGCGCCGAGTGCGCCCTTGAGCGTGCGCAGGATGATGGTGCGGGAGCGCTCGGGGCCCGCCATCAGGCCGAGCCAGCGCTGGATGGGCTCCACGAGCTTCGGGTCGAGCAGCCCCTCGTGCGGTCCGACGTCGGGCACGATGAACAGCGGGACGTCCTTCATGCCCCGCTCCTTCATCCGCGTGTTGAGGTCCGCGCGGATGGTCGCGAGCGTCTCCTTCGGCACCCGGTTGAGCACCATGGCGACGCTCGCGCCACGCTCCTTCGCGCGGTCCAGGGCCTGCCACGGCAGGGCGTCGCCGTACCGGGCCGCGGTGGTGACGAACAGCCAGAGGTCTGCCGCTTCGAGCAGCTGGTGGGCGGTGGAGCGGTTCTCCGACAGGAACGAGTCGAGGTCCGGCGCGTCCATCAGCGCGGTTCCCCGCGGCACGCTCTCGTGCTTGACCAGCCGGGCCAGCTCGGTGACGGGCCCCGGGGTGAGCGTGTCGACGTCTCGCGGGTGCACGCCGACCACCGGCTCGCGGGTGGTGGGCCGCAGCACGCCGGCCTCGGACACCTCTTCGCGCAGGAGGCTGTTGAACAGGGTGGACTTGCCGGCTCCCGTGGAACCCGCCAGGACGACGACGGCGGGGCTGGACAGCTCGGCGAGGCGCGGCAGCAGGTGCTCGTCGAGCTGCGCCAGGAGTCTCAACCGGGAGGCTTCTGCTTCTTCGGCACTGTCGATGGGAAGGGGCAGGGTCGCGGCGGCGACGTCGCGGCGCAGATCGCGTACGACGTCGTGCACCGTGAAGCCGAGCTGCTCCGCAACGTTCGGGTCCACACCACCCCGACGGCCGAGCACTGCGGAGCGTGTTCCTGGAGTCACGGCTTCATCCTGATTGGTAAAGAACGTTCTGCCAAGCCGTGTACGACTGTTGGTATGCAAGAGCGCAGGTTTTGCGAGCGCTACCGAGCCGATGGGCACACCCTCGGCGACCGGTGGGGCGGTGCCGCGATCGGTTCGGAACCCGACGCGAAGAAGGTTGGATGTTTGAGCCGTAGAATCTGCGGCCTGGCGCCGGATCAGCAAGAGAAGTGCGATGCTTGACCCGATACGTCATATCTTTGTAGGTTTGTCACGCTCGCGCTGATGACGTCCAACGGAGGACCCAGATGCCAGACGTGACAAGACGACAAGCCATCAAGGTCGGTGCCGTCGGTGCGGGAGGCCTGCTGCTGCCCGTGCCGTGGACGGCGGTCGCACGGGCGTCGTCCACCCCACCACCCGGGGTCCAGGAGGCCGGTGACCTGGCCCTCTGGTACGACGAACCAGCAGGCGACGACTGGCTCCGCGCGCTGCCCCTGGGTAACGGCCGGCTGGGCGCCATGGTCTTCGGCAACCCCGGGACCGAGCGGCTGCAGCTCAACGAGGACACGATCTGGGCCGGCGGGCCGCACGACTCCGCGAACCCCGAGGCGCTGGCCGCGCTGCCCGAGGTACGCCGGCTCGTCTTCGAGGACCGCTGGGTCGAGGCGCAGGACCTCATCAACGAGCACATGCTGAGCAGACCCGTGGGCCAGCTCGCCTACCAGACCGTCGGAAACCTGCGCCTCACCCCGGAGGGCACGAGCGGGGCCACCGAGTACTACCGGCAGCTCGATCTCACCACGGCCACGGCCCTGACCAGTTTCGTCGTCGGGGGCGTGCGCTACCGCCGGGAGACCTTCGTGAGCTCGCCGGACCAGGTGGTCGTCATGCGGCTGACCGCCGACGCACCCGGGTCGATCTCGTTCACCGCCGCGTTCGACAGCCCCCAACGGACCACGACGGCCAGCCCCGACGCCATGACGATCGCGCTGGACGGGATCTCCAGCGATCAAGAGGGAATCCCCGGCCAGGTCAGGTTCCTGGCGACGGCGCGCGTCGTCGCCGACGGCGGGAGCGTCAGCAGCGCGGACGGCCGGCTGACCGTCTCCGGCGCGAACAGCGCGGTGCTCCTCGTCTCGATCGGCAGCAGCTATGTCGACCACACCGACGTCGGCGGCGACTACCGGGGGATCTCGGCGCGCCACCTCGAGGCCGCCGTCGGCAGGTCGTTCGACGAGCTGCGCGGCCGGCACGTCGCCGAGTACGAGGAGCTGTTCGACCGGACGACCCTGGACCTCGGGCGCACGTCGGCCGCCGACCAGCCGACCGACGTCCGGATCGCCCAGCACGGCGGCGTCGACGACCCGCAGTTCTCCGCGTTGCTGTTCCAGTACGGCCGGTACCTGCTGATCTCGTCGTCGCGGCCGGGCACGCAGCCGGCGAACCTCCAGGGCATCTGGAACCACGAGCTGTTCCCCGCGTGGGACTCCAAGTACACGATCAACGCCAACCTGCCGATGAACTACTGGCCCGCGGACACGACGAACCTGTCCGAGTGCTTCCAGCCGGTGTTCTCGATGATCGACGACCTTGCGGTCACCGGTGCGCGCACGGCCGAGGTGCAGTACGGCGCGAGCGGCTGGGTGACGCACCACAACACGGACGGCTGGCGGGGCACGTCGGTGGTCGACGGCGCGTTCTGGGGGATGTGGCAGACGGGCGGGGCGTGGCTCGCCACGACGATCTGGGACCACTACCAGTTCACCGGCGACGTGGGCTTCCTCCGTGAGCACTACCCCGCGATGCGGGGCGCGGCGCAGTTCTTCCTCGACACGCTGGTGGAGGAGCCGAACCTCGGCTACCTCGTGACCAACCCGTCCAACTCCCCCGAGCTCTCCCACCACACCGACGCCAGCGTGGCGGCGGGACCGACGATGGACAACCAGATCCTCACCGACCTGTTCACCGGGTGCGCGCGAGCGAGCGAGGTCCTCGGGATCGACGCCGACTTCCGTGCGCGGGTGCGCGCCACCCGGGAGCGCCTGGCCCCCATGACGATCGGCTCGCGCGGCAACATCCAGGAGTGGCTCCACGACTGGGTCGAGACCGAGCGCGCGCACCGCCACGTCTCGCACCTCTACGGCCTGCATCCCAGCAACCAGATCACCCGACGCGGCACCCCCGAGCTCTTCGAGGCGGCGAAGCGGACGCTGGAGCTCCGCGGCGACGACGGCACCGGCTGGTCGCTGGCCTGGAAGATCAACTTCTGGGCCCGGCTGGAGGAGGGCGGGCGCGCCCACGACCTCATCAAGTACCTGGTCACGCCCGCCCGGCTGGCGCCCAACATGTTCGACCTGCATCCGCCGTTCCAGATCGACGGCAACTTCGGCGCCACCGGAGGGATCGCCGAGATGCTGGTGCAGAGCCATACGGGCGAGGTGCACCTGCTGCCCGCGCTGCCGTCAGCGTGGCCGGACGGCAGGGTCGACGGCCTCCGGGCGCGTGGCGGGCACACCGTCGGGGCGACATGGAGCGCCGGGCGGGCCGACGAGTACCGGATCACACCCGACCGGGACGGCAGGATCACCCTGCGCGGCGAGCTCTTCGCCGGCCGGTTCGCGGTGCTCGACGTCACCAGGGGCCGGCGGGCCAGGACCAGGAAGACCGCCGCCGACGTGATCGAGCTGACCGGCCAGGGCGGACACACCTATCGCGCCCACACCCTGCGGTGATCGCGCCGGCTGCGGCGGGGAAGCGGGACCCCGCCACAGCCGGCGTCGCCACGTTCTAGGGTGCCCCCGGCAGGATTCGAACCCGCGACCTAGTCATTAGAAGTGACCCGCTCTATCCAACTGAGCTACGGAGGCAAGCCTGCAGAGTTTAGCCCAGGTCGGGCTGGTCTTGACCATAACAATTCACACACCAGGCACCCGAGCGCTCCGCGCCGACCACGCTTCGAGCCCCGTGGGGCGCGGACTCGTGGGGCGCGGACTCGTGTAGGGTCGTAGTGACCCACATTCGACATCCAGTCACTACGAGGCCCGAATGCCACGTCCACTCGTCGCCGACCGCCGGGGCCGCATCCTCACGGCCGCGCGGGAGCTGGTCCTGGCCAAGGGCTGGGCCGACGTCACGGTGGCCGACGTCGCCGCGCACGCCGGCATCGGGAAGGGCGCCGTCTACCTGGAGTTCCCGGACAAGGCCACGATCCTCGCAGCGGTCCTGAACCGCACCGTGCGGCAGCTCACCGCCGAGGTGCACCAGCGGGTGCTCGACGCGCCCGACCTGGTGGACCTGGCCGCGGTGTACCGGTTCGGGGTGGACGCCTTGCTGGGCGACCCCTTGATGCGCGCCCTGTACCTCGGCGACGAGGCGGTACTGGGGCAGCACGTCCGCGACACGACGGACGATCGCTACCTGCAGCGGCTCGGTTGGCTGGCCGAGTACGTCTCCGGGCTGCAGCGAGCCGGGGTCATCGACCCCGAGGTCCCCGCCGAGACGATAGTGCGGGTGCTCAGCGTGTTCACGCTGGGACTCGTCCATGCACCCGGTGTGCTCGGCACGACCCGGGCGGAGGACCTGTCAGCGGCCGTGCGCCTGTTCGCCGACGTCGTCGGCCGCGGCCTGGCCACGAACCGCCCTGCCGACCCCGAGGCCGCGCGCGCGGCGCAGCTCGCCCTGCTCGGGCGCCTCGACGCCCAGCTCGACCTGCTGAAGGAGCCCTCATGACCGACCTCTTCGCCACCCGCACCGACCTGACGGTCTCCGGCGGCCCGGTGCGGCTGTACCGGGCAGGCGAGGCAGGGCCACCGCTCCTCCTGCTCCACGGCGCCATGCTCGACACCGCCCAGGGCGTGTGGCGTCACGTCGCGCAGGCGCTGGCGGCCGACTACCGCGTGCACGTCGTCGACCTGCCCCGGCACGGCGGCAGCCGGCCCTGGCGCGGCGTGCTCGACGACGCCTTCTACCGCCGCTTCCTCGACGACCTGCTGGACGCCCTGGACCTGCCGCGGACGGCGATCATCGGGCTCTCGATGGGCGGCGGCATCGCGACCGGCTACGCGCTGGACCACCCCGAGCGGGTCAGCGCCCTGATCGCCGTCGGCCCAGGGGGAATCGAAGCCCGGCGTCCGGCACAGCTGCTCACCTGGCTGTTCCTGCGCGCTCCCGGAGCCATGCGGCTGACCAGCCGGTACCTCGCCAGGCGTCCGGAGCTGGTCCGGCGGTCCATGATCACGAGCCTCGCCGCGGGCGCGGACACCCCTGACTTCGAGGACATCGTCCGGCTGGCCGTCGAAGAGGCCAGGGCAAAGGACGCGCACGGCGAACCGGGGCTCGACGACTGGCAGACCCGGGCCTACGGGCCGTTCGCCATGCGGCTGAACCTCCTGCCCGACCTGCCGAGGCTGACCGTCCCGACCCTGTGGGTCCGGGGCGACCAGGACACGCTCGTGGGGGAAGCCGAGCTGTCCGCGGCGGCAGCTGCCGCCCCCGGCTCGCGCGTGGTCACGGTCGAGGGTGCCGGGCACATCGTCACGTACGACCAGCCCGAGGAGTTCACGCGGCTGGCCCGGGAGTTCCTCGCCTCGACGCTCGACCCCCACCCGCCGGCCCGGTGAGTGTCAGACCCGCCACGTAGCCTTCCCGCATGCCTTCCGGACCGACCGAGCTCTCGCCCGCAGCCGCGCGCCGGCTTCGCCTGCGCACACAGGGCCTCACGCTGCCCGACAGCGGCGCGGGTACCCCGGATCTGTCCCCCACCGACGTCGTCCGCCGGATGGTCGCGCTCCAGGGCCAGGACCTGCCGGCCGTACTGCGGGCGATCGCGGTCCGGTCCCGCCCGGGCACCACGCTGGACGACGTCCGCGCCGCGTTCGACGCAGGCGAGCTCGTGCGCGGGTGGACCCAGCGCGGCACCCTCTTCGCGACCACGCCGGGCGACCTCGCCGCGCTCCTCTCCCTGACGGGCGAGCGGATGCTCCGGACCGGCCGGAAGACCCGCGAGACCGAGGGGCTGGACGACGACGTGCTGGCCCGCGCCGAAGCTGTCGCCCTCGAAGCGCTCCGGGCGTCGCCCGCCGACGGCGGCATCTCGCGCGCAGCGATGGTCGACCTGTGGCAGCAGGCAGGGCTACCCATCGAGGGGCAGCGGGGCTATCACCTGATCGCCACCCTCGGGGTCCGGGGAGTGCTGCACTGGGGTCCGTTCGCGGGGGCGCAGCAGCTGATGGTCGAGTCACCGGGCGCCGGGCTCGGCAAGGTCCCGGCCGAGGAGCCGGAGACGGCGCTGCGCCGCATCGCGCGCTCGTACCTCGCCAGCCGGGGGCCCGCCACCACCGAGGATCTCGCGTGGTGGCTCGGCCTGCCCAAGGTGCCGGTGCGCACTGCCGTCGCCGCGCTGCGTGCGGAACAGCCGGAGGCCGTCGCCGAGGTGGTCGTCGACGGGAAGCTGATGCTCGTCGGGCAGGCGGCGAGCGACGCTGACACCGATCCGGCGCCCGGCCCTGGCACCGATCTCGCCCAACCGTCCGGCGTCGTGCTCGTGCCGGGATTCGACGAGATCGTCCTGGGCTACCAGGACCGTGAGCTGGTCGCGGACGCCGAGGCGATGCGCACCGTCGTCCCGTTCGTCAACGGGATCTTCCGCCCGGCGGTCCTCCTGGACGGGCGCGTGGTCGGGACCTGGCGCCGCGCACCCAAGTCGGGCGAGGCGCCGTTCGAGCTCGTCCCGGGAATCCAGCCAGCTGCCCGCGCCGCGATCGAGGCCGCGGTGTCCGCCTGGCACCTGGGCTGACGCTCAGGTCCGAGGCGGCGAGCCACCTAACCTGGTAGGACACCACCGGCCTCCAACGACCGAGCCGTTGACCACAGCACTTGCTGCCAGGATCGGCCCCGTCCTGGCAGCAAGTGCTGTGGTCAACCTGCACGGCTCGCTGTCACGGACGCGGTCGTGGCCGAACCGCGTCAAGATGGAGCATGCTGCTCGCCGAGGTCGCCGCCACGTCCGACGCCGTCGCCGCCACGCGCTCGCGCCTCGCCAAGCGCGCGGCCATCGCCGACCTGCTGCGCCGCACGGCTGCGGGCGACCAGGCCGAACCCGGGAACGGCGGAGCCGGGAACAGCGAACTCGGCACAGCCGCCGAAGACCTCGAGATAGTCGTCTCCTACCTCGCCGGCGCGCTCCGCCAGCGGCGCACCGGTCTCGGCTACGCGGCGCTGCGCGATCTGCCGCCCCCGGCGACAACCGCAACGCTCACGGTGCGCGACGTCGACGCCGCCTTCGCCGAGATGGCGGCCCTCGAAGGCCCGGGGTCCGCCCAGGCCCGGTCCACCGCGGCCGCGGACCTCTTCGCCGCCGCCACCGAGCGCGAGCAGGCGTTCCTCCGCGGCCTGGTCGCGGGCGAGCTGCGCCAGGGCGCGCTCGACTCAGTGGTGGTCGACGCCGTCGCCGAGGCCGCGGGCACCCCTGCCGATGCCGTCCGCCGGGCCGTCATGATGCGCGGCGCGACCGGCCCGGTGGCGAGCGCCACCCTCCTCGCGGAGGACCCGCTCGCCGTGCTGGCGACGTTCACGCTCGAGGTCGGGCGGCCGGTACGGCCGATGCTCGCCGCGTCAGCGCCGGACATCGCGGCCGCCTTCGAGAAGCTGGGGTCCGGCGACAACCCGA
Source organism: Promicromonospora sp. CA-289599 (assembly GCF_050936155.1). Taxonomy (NCBI): domain Bacteria; kingdom Bacillati; phylum Actinomycetota; class Actinomycetes; order Micrococcales; family Promicromonosporaceae; genus Promicromonospora; species Promicromonospora sp. CA-289599. The sequence goes on along the minus strand of NZ_JBNJNI010000001.1, from coordinate 4,224,981 downwards.
CCGCGGACGACCCGGAGCTCTGCGTCGACGTCAAGCTCGACGGCATCCGCATCCAGGTGCACCGCCTCGGCGACGACGTGCGCGTCGTCACGCGGTCCCTGGACGACATCACCGAGCGCGTGCCAGAGATCGTCGAGGTGGTGCGTGCGCTGCCGTCCGACCGCCTGGTGCTCGACGGCGAGGCCCTGGCCGTCGGCGAGGACGGCGTGCCAAGGCCGTTCCAGGAGACCGCCGCGCGGTCCGCGACCAAGGAGACGACGTCGGAGGCGGAGCTGGCCGCACAGCTCCAGCTCACCCCGTACTTCTTCGACGTGCTGCACGCCGACGGGCGCGACCTGGTCGACGCCCCGCTCCGCGAGCGCCTGGCCGTGCTCGACGAGATCGCCGGGACGCATACGGTGCGCCGGCTGGTCACGTCGGATCCCGAGGTGGCCGCCGAGTTCTTCGCGGGTGCGCTGCGTGAGGGCCAGGAGGGCGTGGTGGTCAAGTCGCTCGACGCGCCCTACGCGGCCGGACGGCGGGGTGCGGGCTGGGTGAAGGTCAAGCCGCGCCAGACCCTCGACCTCGTGGTGCTTGCGGTCGAGCGGGGTTCGGGCCGCCGGCAGGGCTGGCTGTCCAACATCCACCTCGGTGCGCGGGACCCGGAGGGTGGGTTCGTGATGCTGGGCAAGACGTTCAAGGGCATGACCGACGAGGTGCTGCAGTGGCAGACCGCGCGCTTCACCGAGCTCAGGACCGGCGACGACGGCTGGGTGGTGACCGTCCGGCCGGAGCAGGTGGTCGAGATCGCGTTCGACGGGCTGCAGCGCTCCACCCGCTACCCGGGTGGGCTCGCGCTGCGCTTCGCCCGGGTGCTGCGCTACCGCGACGACAAGAGCGCCGCCGAGGCCGACACGATAGAGGCGGTGCGGGCTCTCGCGGGCTTCTGACCAGTGTGCGGCCCTTCACGAGTCCTGGCGGGCTTCTCGACATACGCGCACATATCGGGCATGGTTTGGCCGGAACCAGGAACCTGTACCCGACCCAGACGGGGACTCGATGAGCTCGACCATGATCGACGGTATCGCCGGCATCGGCGACACCATCAGCGGTGATCCCGCCCACCGGCCCTTGAAGCTCGACGACCCGGCCACCGTCATGTCCATCACGGAGGTGACCGCGTCGCCCGACGCGGCAGCCGTGCACGCCCGGCTACGCGAGGAGTGGGGGGACGTCGCCCCCGTCGGGCTGGAGCCCGGTACTCGCGCTTGGCTCGTGACGGAGTACCGGACCATCGTCGCGATGGCCCGCGGCCAGTTCCCCCTCGCGACGACTACCGGGGCCTGGAACGGCCACGAGCAGGTGGGACCCGATGCGAACTCGCTGCTGCTCCGCCCGCTCGCGCCGGTCAGCCGGCCGACGGTCGAGCAGGCCGAGGGAAGCGTGCACGGCCGGCTCCGTACCCCGCTCGACGAGGTCCTCGGCGTGATCGACGACGCTGAGGTCGCCAGGACCACCCGCGAACGGTGCGAGGAGCTGATCGACAGCTTCGCCGCGACCGGCGTGGCCGACCTGGTCCGCGAGTACGTCGCGCCGATGCCGCACCTGACGCTGGGCGCGCTCCTCGGGTTCGACGCCGCGACCGCGCGGCAGGTGTTCGAGACCGCCACGCGCCCGGCGTCGGACCGCTACGCGGCGGCGACGGTGCACGAGGTGAGCTTCCTGCTCAACGGGCAGACGGCGGCCCGCCGCGCGGACGGCACGCCTACCCCCGCCGGCCGGCTCGCACGGCACGCCGCGTACGAGAGCACCGCCGAGGCGGCGCTCGGCATCCTGTCGCTCACCGCCACCGCTGCCCTCGGCCTGCAGGCCTGGCTGGCCCAGACGCTCTACCTCTCCCTGACCGACGAACAGTTCGCCAGACGGCTCGCGGGTGGACGGCTCGGGACCGACGAGGCGCTCGACGAGGTGCTGTGGAGCGCGCCGCCCGTGAGCGCGCTGGCGCCGCGGATCGCCGTCGAGGACTTCGTGCTGGACGGCAAGCTCGTACAGAGCGGCGACGCGCTGCTGCTCGCGGTGGGCGCCGTCGGCTCGGATCCGAGCATCCGCGGCGAGGCTCCGTGGGACGGGTCAGGCAGCGGTGCGCACCTCGCCTTCGGGGTCGGCGCCCATGCCTGCCCCGCGCCGCGCCTGGCCCGGCTGATCGTCCGCACGGCCGCCGAGACGCTGCACCGCCGCCTCACGCCCGCCCTCGCGCTGCGTACGGACGAGCTCCGGTGGGCGCCCGACTTCCGTTTCCGTCTGCTGGAGGCGCTCCCGGTCGCCTTCCGCCCAGAGCAGGACTCCACACTCGAAGGGACATCGTGAGCAGCAACACCCGAGCCTCCAAGGTTCTCAACACCGTCCTCGCCCCCGCCATCCGCGGGCGGGAGGACCCAGCGGGCGCCTGGGCGAAGGCCGCCGCCGACGTCGAGAAGGACGCCGGAATCCAGGACCGCGAGCTCGCCGAAGGTCTGGGCAGGGTGTTCGGGAGCATCGCCGAGGAGCCCCGGCTGACGCCCGTCGGCTGGTTCTTCGCGCTCGGCACCATCAAGGAGCGCTACGCCAACCGGCTGCGCATCAAGAGCCAGATCGCCGAGCGCCCGGAGATCGCCGACGAGCAGATCGTCAACCCGGTGTTCGTGCTCGGCCTGCCGCGGACCGCGACCACCCTCGCCCACAAGGTGCTCGCGGCGTCGCCCGACCACCGCGGGCCGCTGGCCTGGGAGATGCAGCACACGACGCTTGCCGACCCGGCGGTCGCCAAGCGGGAGATCAAGAAGTTCAACCAGAGCGCGCAGATGCTGACGAAGGTCTTCGCGCCCGGGCTGAAGCACATCCATCCGCTCGACGCCGAGAACCCGGAGGAGTCGCTGCTGCTCATGCCACACGGCACCTTCTGGCCGCTGTTCCACGGCAGCATGCCCTCGTACCGCGCCTGGTACGCGCAGCGCAGCGAGGCCGAGCTGGCCACCGACTACGAGTGCCTCAAGCAGGGCCTGCAGGTGCTGCAGCACGGACGTCCGGCCAAGCGGTGGGTCGTGAAGTACCCGGCGCACCTGAACGACATGACGGTGATCCGGAAGGTGTTCCCGGACGCCACGTTCGTATGGACGCACCGCGACCCGGGCACCGTCGTCGGCTCGGCGTGCAGCCTCGTGGAGACGCTGTGGGCGCCGTACCAGAAGGACCCCGACCCGCTGGAGGTCGGGCAGCTGATCATGGACTCCATGGTCACGTGGGTGAACAACGCGCTGGAGGCGCGGCTCAGCCTGCCGCCGTCGTCCATCGTGGACGTGCCGTACCACGCGCTGAGCGCCGACCCGCACACTGAGGTGCCCCGGGTGTACGCGGCGATCGGGGCCACCTGGACGGCGAGCGACCAGGCGAAGCTCGACCAGGTGCTCGCCCGTCCGGCGGGGTCGAAGCCGCACCAGTACGACATGCGACGCTACGGGCTGGAGCCGGACCAGGTGGACGCGGCCTTCGCGCCCTACCTGCGCCTGCTGAACACCTTCGACGTGCTGGACGCCGAGCCCAAGGTGGAGATGTAGAGCAGGCCGGTTCAGCCCCTGTCGGCTCGCCCGACGGCGATCGGTGAGGCCTCCCGCAGCAGCCGCACGTAAGGGTGCTGCGGGTCGTCGAACACGGTCGCCGCCGGGCCGGACCCGACGATGCGCCCCTCCCGCATGACGGCGATGTCGTCGCTCATGTGCAGCGCGACCCCGAGGTCGTGCGTGATGAGGAGGTAGGCCAGGTTCCGCTCGCGCTGGAGCCGGTCGAGCAGGTCGAGCACCTGCGCCTGGACGGAGACGTCGAGCGCGGAGACCGGCTCGTCGAGGATCAGCACCCGGGGGTCGGCCGCGAGCGCCCGGGCGACGGCGACGCGCTGCCGCTGGCCGCCCGAGAGGTGCAGCGGACGGCGGGTGGCCACCGCCGGATCCAGGCCCACCGTGTCGAGCAGCTCCACGATCTCCGCGCGGACCGGTCCTGGCCGGGTCGTGCGGCCGCGGGTAAGAGCGTCGGCGAGGACCTTACCGACGGTCCAGCGGGGGTCGAACGAGCTGAGGGGGTCCTGGAACACGGCGCCGACGAGCGGCCGGCGCCGACGCCGTCGGGCCTCCGGCAGGGGGATCCAGGGCTCGCCGAGCAGGGTGACCTCGCCGGCGTCGGGTCGCTCCAGCCCGAGCAGGAGCCGGGCGGTGGTTGACTTGCCCGAACCGGACTCCCCGACCAGCCCGAGGGTCCGTCCCGCATGGAGGGTGAACGAGACGTCGTCGGCGGCGACGATCTCCCGCCCGCCGACCTGGAACGTCCGCGCGAGCCCCCGTGCCTCGAGGAGGACGTCGCCGAACGTAGCCGTGGTCGCTCCAGGAGCGCCCGCACCGGCCGACAGGGGGGTGCCGCGGGGCACGCCCGCCGGGACGGCGGCCACCAGCTTGCGGGTGTACGGGTGCCGGGGGCGCTCGAAGACCTCCGCCGGGGTGCCCTCCTCGACCACCGCGCCGTCGGTCATCACGAGCACCCGGTCGGCGATGCCCAGCACCACCGACAGGTCGTGGCTGATGAGCAGCACGCCGGTGCCGTCGTCGCGCAGCTCCCCCAGGAGCCGCAGCACGCCGGCCTGGACGGGCTGGTCCAGTGCGGTGGTCGGCTCGTCGGCGATGACCAGCCGCGGCTCGCCCGCGATCCCCGCGGCGATGAGGGCGCGCTGCCGCTGGCCGCCGGAGAGCTGGCCAGGGCGTTGGCGGGCCCGCAGCTCGGCGTCGGGCAGGCCCACGCGGTCGAGGAGCTCGATGGTGCGGGCGCGGCGGGCGGCGGCGTCGAGCCCGGTGTGCAGGGCGAGCGTGTCGCCGATCTCGCGCCCGACGGGCCGCAGCGGGTCCAGGGAGACGAGCGCGTCCTGCGCGATCAGCCCGACGGTGCCGCCCCGCAGGCCGCGCAGACGCCGGCCGGACAGCGCGAGCACCTCCTGCCCCGCGACGGTGAGCTCCGTGGCGGTGACCCGGGCGCCCTCCCCCGCGAGGCCGACGACGCTGCGCGCCGTGACGCTCTTGCCCGAACCCGACTCGCCCACGATCGCCACGCACTCACCGGCCGCCACCTGGAGGCTGACGCCGTCGACGACGCGCCGTCCGGAGAACTCCACGACGAGGTCCTTGATCGACAGCACCGGATCGCTCACGCCGCGCTCCTGTTCCGCTCCTGGATGCCGCGCCCGATGACGGTGGCGGCAGCGGCGCTCGCGACGATCGCGAGGCCGGGGAAGAAGGTCATCCACCAGAAGTTCGCGATGTAGGTGCGGCCCGCGGCGAGCATCGCGCCCCACTCCGCGGCGGGCGGTACCGCACCGAGGCCGAGGTAGCTCAGCGAGGACACCCAGATGACCGCCTGCCCGAGCCCGAGGGTCGCGAGCACGAACAGCGCGGCGGTCACGTTCGGCAGGATGTGCCGGACGACGATCCAGAGCCGGCCGCGGCCCAGCACGCGGGCCGCCTCGACGAACTCGGCGGCCGCCGTCCGCCGCACCTGGGACCGGATGATCCGCGCGTAGCCGGGCGCGGTGGCCAGGCCGACGGCGATGGTGGAGCTCAGCACGCCCGGCCCCGTCACCACGATGAACAGCAGCGCGAGCAGCAGGCCGGGGAACGCGAAGAGCACCTCGACCAGCCGCGTGGTGCCGAAGTCGAGCCAGCGGGGGCCGAGACCGGCCGCGAGGCCGAGGACGGTCGCGAGGCCGATGCCGATCGCCGTCGCGAGGACGCCGATCCGCAGCGACTCCGCGGCCCCGTGGACCACCCGGGTGTAGATGTCGCGACCGGACTCGTCGGTCCCGAAGAGGTGCACGAGCGACGGCGGCTGGAAGGCCTCGGTGCGCGCGACGGCGAGCGGGTCGCCCGGGGCGAGCAGGTTCGGCCAGAGCGCCGCGACGAGCAGGAGCAGCAGGACCGCGCCCGCGATCGCCTCGGCGACCGTCGGGCGGAACGCGCTCACTCGGCCACCGCCCGTCCCCGCGGGTCGATCGCCCGGTCGGCGAGATCGGTCACCAGGGTCATCACCGTGTACGCGAGCGCCACGACGAGCACTATGCCGGTCACCAGCGTGACGTCCCGCAGCTGGACCGCCGACAGCAGGCTGCGGCCGAGACCCTGGCGGGCGAACACCGACTCCACGACGACCGCCCCGCTGATCAGCGACCCGAAGGCCCAGCCGGACAGCCCGACGGCGGGGATCGCGGCGTGCCGCAGGGTGTGCCGCCAGAAGATCCGGACCTCGCTCTCGCCGCGGGCCCGGGCCGTGGTCACGAAGGGCGACTCCATGGCGGTCAGCAGGGACTCGCGCATGACCTGCCCGAGAAACCCGGCCAGCGGGATCGCCATCGTCAGCGCGGGCAGCACGATACCGAGCGGCCCCGGCACGCTGACCGGCGGCAGTATCCCGAGGGTGAGGCTGAAGAACAGGATCAGCACCGTCGCGAGCCAGAAGTGCGGCACCGCCGCCGCGACCAGCTCGAGCCCCGACCCGATGGCCCACGCGATCCGGCCGCCCCGCACGCTCCAGGCGGCCAGCGCGCACGCGAGCACCCACGCGAGCACGAGCGAGCAGAGCGCGAGGGTGAGCGTGGCGCCGAACTGCTCCCCTATCGCCGTCGCCACCGGCTTGTGCAGGGAGTACGACTGGCCGAGGTCGCCGGTCGCGAGCCTGCCGAGGTAGGTCAGGTACTGCACGACGAGCGGCTGGTCGAGGCCGTACTCGCGGCGGACCTGCTCCAGCGCCTCCGGCCCGGCCTGCGAGCCGGGCCCGCCGAGGATCGCCTCGGCGGGGTCACCGGGGACCAGCCGGAGCGCGAAGAACGTGATGGTCGCGGCGGCCCAGAGCACGAACACGACCCCACCGGCACGCAGGAGGAGCCAGCGCCGGTTGCCCGGCACCGGCCTCCTGCGTGCCCCGGTGGTGGGGACGGGAAGCGTCAAGACGTCAGCCAGGCCTCGGTGAAGGTCGGCGTGGAGACCGTGGGCATCGCCCGCAGCCCCTGCACCGTGGTGGAGTACAGGAAGTGGTTCTGCTGGTCGTACAGCGGCAGGATGTAGTAGCCCTCGAGGATGATCCGCTGGGCCTGCTCGTACAGGCTCTTGCGGTCGTCGGGGTCGCTCGTCGCGGAGGCACGGGTGAGCAGGTCGTCGAGCGCGGGGTCGTCCACCTGGGCGAGGTTCGCGAAGTAGCCGCTGGGCGCGGGCTCGATGCTCGCCGAGTGGTACAGGATCCGGAGCACGTCCGGGCCGACCTTCGTGTACGGGGCGCTCACGAGGTCGTAGTCGTTCTCGGCGAGCGCGCCGTACCAGCTGGACAGGTCGAGCGGGTGCAGCGTCACCTCGAAGCCCACGGTCTTGGCGTCCGCCTGGATCTGCTCGAACAGGGACTGCTCGGCCGGGATCGACTGGTTGGTGCTCACCGGGAAGTCGAGGGTGAGGCGCTCGCCGTCCTTGACGCGGTAGCCGTCGGCGTCGCGCTCGGCCCAGCCCGCCTCGTCGAGCAGCGTGGCCGCGGCGTCGATGTCGACGGCGAAGAGGTCGGGCTCGCCCAGGCCGAGCGGCTCGACGCCGGACAGCGGCGAGTACGAACGCTCGGCGGTCCCGAAGAACAGGCCCTCGATGCCGTCGTCGACGTTCACAGAACGGATGAACGCCTCGCGGACCCGCTCGTCGTCGAACGGCGCCTTGCCGGAGTTGAGCTCTATCCGGTTCGAGGCGCCGGGGCGGGGTGCGTCCAGCTCCTTGATGGTGTCGCTCGTCTCGGCGGACCGGATGGTGTCCGGCTGCGCGTTGTCGATGACCTGCACCTCACCGGACTGGAGCGCTGCGTAGCGGCTCGCCGAGTCGGGGATGAACCGCCACACGATCGACTCGAGGTACGGGAGACCGGCGCCCCCGGCGTCGGCGGGCACGTCGGCGGGCGGAGAGCTGTAGCCGTCGTTCCGCACGAGGGTCACCGAGTCCTGGCGCTCCCACTCGTCGACGACGAACGGGCCGGTGCCGACCGGCGCCGCGCAGTTCTCCTCCTGGCTGCGTTCCAGGGCCCTGGGCGACTCCATGGCCACCCAGATCTGCGAGAGCGACTCGAGCAGCGCGCTGTCGGGCGTGGTCAGCTCCAGCCGGACGAGGTGGTCGTCGACGGCCACCACGTTCTCGATCTTCGCCAGGGCGAGGTAGCCGGTCGACGACGCCGTCGCCGGGTCCTGCACGTGCGCGATGTTGGCGGCCACCGCCTCGGCGTCGAACGGCGTGCCGTCGGTGAACTCGACGTCCTCGCGGAGCGTGAACTCCCAGCTCAGACCGTCGTCGCTCTCCTGCCACTCGGTGGCGAGCCACGGGATGACCTCGCCGCTCTCGTCGAGGGAGACGAGCGACTCCAGGTACTGGGTGGCGATGAGCGCCTGCGGGTAGTTGCCCCCGACGTGCGGGTCGAGGCACGAGGGCTCCGCGTCACCCGAGGCATAGGTGAGGGTCCCGCCGGAGACAGGTTCGCCGGAAGCTTCCTGCGGCGCCCCTCCCCCGGGCGAGCAGGCGGCGAGCAGGAGAGCGACCGTGGCCGTGACGACGACGACGGCACGCGGGCGGGAGAACCGACGCAAGGGCATGGCTACTTGTGCATCCTGTCTGGAAGGTGTTCCGAACGACTGCGTTCATGCTCCCAAACCGTGCGCCCGGCCGGACGTATTCCGCGCTCGGACGCCGAGTGGGGAGCGCCACACCCGGAGCCCACCGGGTGAGGTCCGACCGCGTGGGAACTCTCACCGCCGCCCCCTCGTTCTCACCCCGCACCCAGGCACTTTCCTCCCGGCGAGAGCGGCTCCCCGCATATACTCGCCAGGTTCGGACGCCCTATCACGAGGAGCACCGATGACCGAGCCGATGCCGCTTCAACCGCCTGCTCCCGCAGCCGAGACCCTCGTGCTGAGCGCGCCCGACCCGGTCCAGGCCGTCGCGACCACGCAGGCCCCCAAGATGGCCCCGAAGGTGGACCCCGCCGTCGCGCCGGCGCTCGACCAGAAGGTCGCCACCTACCTGGACGGCCTGCTCAGCGCCGACGCCAAGAGCCCCGAGTTCGCCAAGCGCGCCGACGACGTGCGCACCATGGGCGACCAGGACATCCGCCAGGCCGCGGACTCCAGCAACCGCCTGCTGGCCACGCCCGTCCGGGCCCTGAAGGAGGGCGGCCTCGCCGACGGCTCCAAGGTGGGCCAGACCCTGCTGGAGCTGCGCCGCACCGTCGAGGACCTGGACCCGTCCGAGGCCAGCGTGGGCCGCAAGATCCTCGGGATCATCCCGTTCGGCGACAAGCTGCAGGACTACTTCCGCCGCTACGAGTCCGCGCAGGGCCAGCTCAACGCCATCATCCAGGCCCTGTACAACGGCCAGGACGAGCTCCGCAAGGACAACGCCGCGCTCAACCTGGAGAAGCAGAACCTCTGGGACACGATGGCCCGGCTCAACCAGTACATCTACGTGGCCGAGCGGCTCGACGCCCAGCTCTCCGCGAAGATCGCCGAGCTCCAGATCGCCGAGCCCGAACGGGCCAAGGCACTGTCCGAGGACGTCCTGTTCTACGTGCGCCAGAAGCACCAGGACCTGCTCACCCAGCTCGCCGTCTCGATCCAGGGCTACCTCGCGATCGACATCATCATCAAGAACAACGTCGAGCTCACCAAGGGCGTCGACCGCGCCACGACGACGACGGTCTCCGCGCTGCGCACCGCCGTCATCGTCGCGCAGGCGCTCGCCAACCAGAAGCTCGTGCTCGACCAGATCGGCGCACTGAACACGACGACGTCGAACATGATCGCCTCGACCTCCAAGATGCTCGCCGACCAGTCGGCGACCATCCAGGAGCAGGCCGCGAGCTCGACCGTCGGCATCGAGCAGCTGCAGTCCGCGTTCGCGAACATCTACGCCACCATGGACTCGATCAGCGACTTCAAGGTCCGCGCGCTCGACTCGATGTCGCAGACCATCGGCGTGCTCCAGACCGAGACCACCAAGGCCTCCCAGTACGTGGAGCGGGCACGACGCACCAACACCGACGGCGTGGCGAGCGGTTCTCTCGACCTCAACACCCCGTGACGGCAGGCTCGGAGGCAGGCATGAGCTGGTGGCGGCGACTCTTCGGCGGAGGACGTGCCGAGGTCGTGGAGCAGCCCGTCACGATCCCGGCCCCGCCCACGACCGAGCAGATAGTGACGTCCGTCGACGCCGTCCTGGCCCGCACGTCCGGCAAGGCTCCGGCCGCCGTCACCGCCCGGGTCCAGCGCGTCGCCGAGACCGTGCACGAGATGGCGCCCCGCCTGGACCGGCTCGGCGCCGGCTCCCAGCAGGCGCACACGGTCGTCGCCACCGCGACGAGCTACCTGCCCGAGGCGGTCGACGCCTACCTGCGCCTCCCGCGCGACTTCGCCGACCGGCGCGTCGTGGACCGCGGCAAGACGTCGCTCATGATCCTGTGCGACCAGCTCGACCTCTTGGGCGCCACCATCGACAAGATCTCCGACGCCGTCTCCCGCGCCGACGCCGTAGCCCTGGTCGCCCACGGCCGCTTCCTCGAGGAAAAGTTCGGCACGCCGTCAACCCTGAACCTCCCGAGCACCACCCCGGGCTCGCTGCCCGCCCCCGGTACGACGTCGGGCCCGCCTCCCCTGGAAGCACCATGACCACGACGGCGCTCGCCACCGCCCTGGACGCCCTCGCCGCGACAGCAGCAGCAGCCGGCGTAAGCCGCGAAGGCGCCCGCGCCGAGGGCGAGCGCCTGGCCGCGGCGGTCGCGGAGTCGTCCCCGGCAGCCCCGGCCGACTGGCTCGCCGCGACCGGCCGTCCGACGTCGGGCAGCCTGCAGGCGTTCTTCGACGCCGCGGTGAGCGCCCGCCGCTGGCGCTCCTCCCCCACCGACCTGCTCAGCGAGCTCGCCGCGAACGGATCGGCCCACGCGGCCGCCTACAGCGAGGCGCTGGCCGCCGTCGTCGACGCCGCAGCCACCCTCGGCGACCCCAGCATCAGCGCGATAGCAGCAGCGGAAGGCACCAAGGCAGTCCACCGCAGCGCAGCCGCAGGCCGCGACCGCGCAACGCAGCCCCCGACGGCACACCCCCTGCCAACCACCCCCCACCTGGACACGAAGCCCCCCACCCAAGGCGACGGAACAGGAAAGGCCGCGGGGTCCGAGATACCGCGCCGGGATGTATTCCTTCCCGAAGTGGAGGGCCCCCTGGGGCCCGTGAACGCATCCCGGCGCGGTATCTCGGACCCCGCGGCCGCCCCAGCCGACACTCCCGAGCCCACCGAAGACCGCACCCTCGAGGAACTACTCCAAGAGCTCGACCAGCTCACCGGACTAAGCCGAGTCAAGGACGAGATCCGCCGCCAGACCGAGCTCCTCCGCATAGAACGCCTCCGCGGCGAAGCAGGCCTGAGCGCCCCTACGCTCACCCGCCACCTGGTCTTCGTCGGCAACCCAGGCACCGGCAAGACGACGGTAGGCAGGCTGGTCGCCGGGATCTACCGCGCCCTGGGCCTGCTCGACAAGGGTCACCTGGTCGAGGTCGACCGCTCCGAGCTGGTCGCCGGCTATCTGGGCCAGACCGCCGAGAAGACGACAGCGGTGGTGCAGCGCGCCCTGGGCGGCGTGCTGTTCATCGACGAGGCCTACGCCCTGGCCGAGGACCAGTACGGCCGCGAGGCCGTCGACACCCTGGTCAAGGACATGGAGGACCACCGCGACGACCTGGTCGTGATCGTGGCGGGCTACCCGGGCCCGATGGCCCGGTTCGTGGGCACCAACCCGGGCCTGGAGACCCGGTTCGCGCGCACCATCACGTTCGAGGACTACACCGCCGACGAGCTGCGCCGGATCTTCGAGGGCATGACGAGGTCGGCCGACTTCGAGCCGCGACCGGAGACGCTCGAACGCTTTGACCGCCTCGCGGCCGACCAGGCGCGCGGCGAGGGCTTCGGCAACGGGCGCTGGGCCCGCAATGTGCTTGATTCCGCGATCGCCCGGCACGCCTGGCGCCTGCGGGACGTTGAACGACCGACGCTGGACCAGCTCCGCACGCTGGTCCCGGAAGACCTGGAGGATGTCGTGGACATCGGTACAGACAACGAGGCCACCGCGTGACCGCACCGACGACGACGAATCCGGCCGCGCCCGACCCCGGTGAGGATCCCACGGAGGGCAACGGCGTCCGGCCACGTCGGCGCAGCCGCTTCTCGGCAGCGCTGATGACCACCCCGGGCCGGCTCGCGCTGGCCACGACCGTGGCCGTCGTGGCCTGCCTGATCCTGGGCGTCAGCGGGTTCCTCGCGGGAAACGGCCAGTCGGCGGCGCTGCGCGACGCGCAGCGTGACGCGGCCCAGCTCGTGGGCACGCAGGAGCTGCGCAACGACCTGGTGTCGGCCGACGCGACCGCGACCAACGCGTTCCTCGTGGGCGGGCTGGAGCCCGCCGAGGCGCGCGAGCGCTACGAGGCGAGCCTGTCCGAGGCCGCACAGGCCGTCCCGTCCCTGGCCGCCACCGCGCGGGGCGCCGGGGAGGCCGCGGACCTCGCCGCCGTGTCCGACTCGGTGCAGCGGTACGCGGGCCTCGTCGAGTCCGCGCGCGCGAACAACCGGCAGGGCTTCCCGGTCGGCGCGGCGTACCTGGACCAGGCGTCGGCGGCGCTGCGCGACGAGGTCCTGCCCACCATCGACGAGGTGGCGGTCTCGACGTCGCAGCGGGTGGACGCCGACATGAGTTCCATCTCCCTCTCCCAGGTGCTGCTCCTGCTCGTGCTGCTGGCCCTCGTGGCGCTCGGCGCCGTCCAGCTCTGGCTCGCCCGGCGCACGCACCGCGTCCTGAACACCGGGCTGGCGGCCGCGAGCGTCGCCCTCCTGGTCGGCGGCGTCGTGACGGTGGCGGCGGTGCTGGGCGGCAACGGCGTCGCCCGGTCGGTCGCCAGTGGCCCGTACGCGGCGACCGTCGCGACGTCGGAGGCGTTGTCGCTGGCCACCGACGCCAAGTCGATGGAGTCCTTCACGCTGATCAAGCGCGGCTCGGGCGCGGACTTCGAGGAGTCCTACCAGACGTCGCTCACCGACGCGAAGGCCCTCCTGGCCGAGGCCGCCGAGGCTACCGGCACCGGCTCCGACCCCCTGCCCCTCCTGGACGAGTGGGACGCCAAGCACGCCGAGATCCGCGAGCTGGACGACGGCGGCGACTGGGACGGCGCGGTCGACGCCGCGACGGCCGCCGGCGACGGCTCGGCGGGTGCGGCGTTCGCCGCGTTCTCCGACCGGGCCCACGAGGACGTCGAGGCCACCAGCAAGGAGGCCGTCGACCGGCTCGGCTCCGCGGCGACCACCGCGCAGGCAGCCGCCTGGATCGCCCTCGTGCTCGGTGTGGCAGGGGCAGTGGCCGCTGCCGCCGGGATGAACGTCCGCCTGAAGGAGTACCGATGAGCACCGTTCGCAGACCGCTGGTCGCCGCCCTCGTCGCGCTCGCCGTCGTCGGCACGACGGCGGCGTGCGCACCCGAATCGACGACACACCTGCTCACCGGCGCGGCCGGCGCGGCCGGCGCGGGTTCGGTGGCGCAGGAGTCGGCCCCGAAGGCCGCCACCGGTGGAGCGGCGTCCGGCGTCGCGACCGCCGCCGAGGACTGCTCCGACGGGCGGTCCGCCGTCGCGTCGCTGGACCCGGAGGGCGACCCCGAGGTGACGTCCGGCTCGACCATGGCCGCCATCCGGGAGCACGGTGCCCTCAAGGTGGGGGTCTCGGCCGACACCCTGCTCATGGGTTCGCGCGACCCGTTCACCGGCGACATCGAGGGCTTCGACATCGACGTGGCCCGGCAGATCGCCGACGCGATACTCGGCGACCCGGACAAGATCGAGTTCCGCGTGATCACGTCGGGCGACCGCGAGACCGTGCTGGCCGAGCACGAGGTCGACATCGTGACGCGCGCCTTCACCATCAACTGCGACCGCTGGGAGAACATCGCGTTCTCGGCGGAGTACTACCACGCGGGCCAGAAGCTCCTGGTGCCCTCGACCTCGGAGGTCGAGGGCATCGACGACCTCGAGGGGCAGCGGGTGTGCGCACCCGAGGGCACCACCACCCTGGAACGGCTCGGGGAGTGGGAGGGCGTCGAGGCGGTGCCCGCCGCCACCCACACCACGTGCCTCGTCCTGTTCCAGCAGGGTGAGGTGGACGCCATCACCGGCGACGACACCGTCCTGGCCGGCTTCGCCGCGCAGGACCCGTACGCGAAGGTCGTCGGCGACGCCGTGAGCGACGAGCCCTACGGCGTCGGCATCCCCGCCGACCAGCCGGACATGGTGCGGTTCGTCAACGGCGTGCTGGAGGACATGATCGCCGGCGGGCAGTGGGAGGAGTCCTACGACCGCTGGCTGGGCGATGCGCTCGGGCCCGCGCCCGCCGCACCGGAACCGGTCTACGGACGGACCCCGTGAGCCGGACCCAGCGTGCGCCGGCGCCACCCGGTGCCCTGGGGATCGCCGCGGAACCCACGGATCTTCTGACCTACCTGTCAGACCTGCAGGCCTGGCTCGACGCACGGCGCGCCGACCTGGACCGCCTCGACTCCGCGGCGCGCCAGTCGGGCACGGAGGGCGTCACCGCCGACGTCGTGCTGGCCCTGACCCTGTGGCAGGCGGTGCGCACGCGCACCGACGAGCTGGTCACGGTGTGGGACTCCGGCCGCGCGGACGCCGTCGCGCGCGAGCGCATGTCCCAGCTGATCTGGGGCCGCCTCGGCGGCGACCCCGCGACCTCGCTGCTCTCCCTGGTCGACGCCGCGCGCCTGTGCGACGCGCAGGCCGAGCAGCTCGCGGCCCGGCTCTCCTTCGACCCGCACGCCGCCGACGTCACCGCCCGCCTGCGCTCCCTGGCCGCCGGTCTCGTCCGGGCCGAGGACGCCGCGCTCGCCTCGGCCGACACCGAGGACGACGCGGTGGTCGCCCGCCTGCGCGACCGGCTCGCCCGCCTCCGGTCCGACGCCGCCCGCGGCGCCGACGTCACGGGGCCGCTCGCGGCGCTCGAGGACGACACAGCACGCACCGAGCGCGACCTCATCGTCGCCACGGCCCGGCGCCGGTCGCTCGCCAAGGACCGGGACCGCGCCGTCACGCTGCGCACCACCCTGGCCGACCGGGCGCCCGTGCTCAGCCAGGTCGCGGAACGCTGCCGCCGGGAGATCACCGACCCGCCGCGACTCGCGATCCCGGACGTGGCCCGGCTCGGCGACGTCCCTGAAGAACCCGACCGCCTCAAGACGTACGTCCAGCGGCTGGGCGCCGTCGAACGAGCGATGGCGCGGGTGGAGGACGCCTACACCGCGCCCCTGCGTGAGCGCGCCGAGCTGCGCTACCGCGTCAAGCAGCTGATGACAAAAGCCCAGGGCAACGGGCGGGCGGCGTCGTCCACCGTGAAGGCGGGCGAGGACGAGGCACGCGAAGCCCTGGACGCCACACCCTGCGACCTGGCCCTGGCACGGCACTTCACCGAGCAGCTCGAGACGCTAGTGCGTGATCTCCCGGAGGGACACCGATGACGACACAGGCCTGCGCCGAGCCCGGCTGCACCGGCACCATCGAGGACGGCTACTGCGACGTGTGCGGCGCGCCCGCCGGGGGCAACCCCGCGGGCGACGCGCTCGCCGAGGTCGCGGCGTCGTGGACCAGCGAGGACCCGGACGCGTCCACCGTCCGTGCCCCTGGATCTGCCCCAGGATCTGACCCGGGCTCTGACCTGGGCGCCATGTCCCAGCCGTCGACCGGCCGCACCAGCTCGTCCCGGCTCGCGTCCACGGCGCTGGGCTCGGCGCGCGTGGGAACGTCCGGCACGTACCAGACGCGCCGGGTGGGCACCGGGTCGACCCGGCTCCGCGGGCACCGCCTGGGCGCCGGCCTGACCACCGTGCCGCACACCCCCGTCGCCGATCCGCTGCAGGCAGTGATGGCCACGCCGGAGCTCGCGGAGAACAAGCGCTTCTGCCCCACGTGCGGCCAGCCGGTGGGGCGCGCCCGCGACGGAGTGCCGGGCCGCATCGCCGGGTTCTGCGGACACTGCGGCGCGCGGTACGACTTCGCGCCCGCGCTCAAGGCCGGCGACCTCCTCGCCGGCCAGTACGAGGTGGTGGGCTGCCTCGCGCACGGCGGCCTGGGCTGGATCTACCTGGCCCGCGACCGCAACGTCAGCGGCCGCTGGGTGGTGCTCAAGGGCCTGCTCAACGCGGGTGACCGCGAGGCGTACGAGGCGGCGGTCGCGGAGCGTCAGTTCCTCGCCGAGGTCGAGCACCCGCTCATCGTCGAGATCTTCAACTTCGTGCTGCACGAGGGCCTCGGCTACACGGTCATGGAGTTCGTGGGCGGCAAGTCGCTCAAGGACGTGCTCAAGGAGCGCCGCGACCAGGGTGGCGGGCAGACCCGGCCGCTGCCCGTCGACCAGGCCATCGCGTACATCCTCGAGGTGCTGCCCGCCTTCAGCTATCTGCACGACCACGAGCTGCTGTACTGCGACTTCAAGCCCGACAACATCATCGCCCAGGGCGACGGCGTCAAGCTGATCGACATGGGCGGCGTGCGCCGCATCAACGACCTGACGTCGGCGATCTACGGCACCGTCGGCTACCAGGCGCCCGAGGTGGCAGAGATCGGGCCGTCGGTGGCCTCCGACATCTTCACGCTGGGCCGCACGCTGGCGTCCCTGGTGCTCGACTTCCGCGGCAACACGACCGTGTACCAGGCGTCGTTCCCGCCGGTCTCCGAGACACCGGTCTTCCAGAAGTACGACTCGTTCTACCGCTGGCTGGCCAAGGCGTGCGCGCCGAACCCCGCCGACCGGTTCGGCGGGGTCGACGAGGCCCGCGTCCAGCTCCTCGGTGTGCTCCGCGAGGTGGTCGCCACGGACAAGGGCCCCGGGTACACGGCCACGACGTCGGCGGAGTCGCTCCTGTTCGGGGTGCCGCCGCTCGACGGCGCCGAGGGCGCGCTGTCCTGGGACGACCTGCCGCACCTGAAGGTGGACTCCAGCGACCCGATGGCGTCCTGGCTGTCCGGCGTGAACGTCACCGACCCGACGGCCCGCATGGTCGCGCTCGGCGGCGCGGCCGAGGCCACCGTCGAGGTACGGCTCGCCCTGGCCCGCGCCGCGATCGAGGCGGGCGACCTCGGCCGGCTGCACGCCACCGTGGCGCAGATCCTCGAGCACGACCCGTGGGAGTGGCGTGCGGCCTGGATGGAGGGCCTCGGTCACCTCGCGACGGGCGATGCCGCCGCGGCCCGCGCGTCGTTCAACGCCGTCTACGGGCAGGTGCCCGGCGAGCCCGCGCCCAAGCTCGCGCTCGCCACGGCCTGCGAGGTCTCCGGCGAGCCCGGCGTCGCCGAACAGCTCTACGGCACCATCGCGCGAGCCGACTCGAACTACACGGGCGCCGCCGCCTTCGGCCTCGCCCGGGTGCGGGCGGGCGGCGGGGACCTCGACGGCGCCCTGCGCGCGCTCGACCTGGTGAGCCCCAGCCGTGGGTCCTTCCCCGACTCCCGCCTGCGGCGGGCCCGGCTCCTCGTCGACGCGCGGCGCACCCTGCTCGACCTGTCCGACGCCGTCGCCGGGCTCGACGCCGCCCACGTCCCCGACCGGCCCAGGGCAGAGGTCACCGTCGATGCCCTCTCCGGCGCGCTCGACCTGGTCACGGAGGCTGGACCCGACCCGAGCGTGCACGTGGCCGGCGCCGAGGCGACCGAGCCCGCGCTGCGCGACCGCCTGGAGCTCGCCCTGCGCGCCCTCGCCCACCTCACCGACGAGCGCTCGGAGCGCGTGGAGCTCGTCGACCGGGCAAACTCCGTACGGCGGTGGACGATCCGTTGAGCGGTCGAGGCAAGGAGAACTACCCAGACATGAGTGCCGACGACAGTACCCTCGTCCGCTGTCCCAGCTGCGGAGAGAGCGCGGCACCCCGCGCCAGGTTCTGCGAGAACTGCGGCACGCAGCTGGGCAGCTCCGACGCGAGCATCCCCTCCGAGGTGACCCTCGAGATGGCACCCACCGTGGTGGACCCCGACCCGGCGACCGGCGACACCTCCGGCCGCAGGACCTGCGGCGCCTGCGGCGGCACCATCGCGCCGGACGGCTACTGCGCCGACTGCGGCACCCCCGGCCAGTCCGAGCGCGACCACTTCGAGGAACGCCCGGCCGAGTGGGTGGCCGGCGTCTGCGACCGCGGTGTGCGGCACGCCCGCAACGAGGACGCGATGGCCCTCGCCGCCAGCGGCACCTTCGCGGCCCTGGTCGTGTGCGACGGCGTGTCCAGCGCGCCCGACTCCGACGTCGCCTCCCTCGCCGCGAGCCGCGCCGCGCGCGAGGTGCTGGTGGCCTACGGCCCCGAGGGGGCGAGCTCCGTGGCGGGCGCGACCAGCCGGCGCATCGCCGGCTGGACCGACGCGATGGTCGCCGCCTCCCGGGCGGCGGGCCAGGCAGTGCGGGGTGCCGCGGAACAGCTCGCCGCGACGAAGGGGAAGAACGTGGCGGACGACCCGCCGTCGTGCACCTTCGTGGCCGCGGTGGTGGACCACGACCTGATCGTCGCGGGCTGGCTCGGCGACTCCCGCGTGTACTGGCTGCCGGACCCGGGCCGGCCGGACTCAGGTCAGCCGGAACAACTCAGCGTCGACGACTCGTGGGCCCAGGAGATGATCACGGCCGGTGTGCCGCGCGCACAGGCCGAGACGTCGCCCCAGGCACACGCGATCACGCGGTGGCTCGGGCCCGACGCCCCGGACACGGACGCCCGCTGCGCCGCGACCGTCCCGTCCGGGCCGGGCTGGCTGCTCGTCTGCTCCGACGGGCTCTGGAACTACTGCTCCGACGCGCACGAGATGAGTGACCTCGTGCGCCGGTTCGCCACCTCCGGCGACCCGCACACCACGGCCGCGGCGCTCGTACGCTGGGCCAACGCGCAGGGCGGGCGGGACAACATCACCGCGGCACTCGCCCGCGTCTCCCCCACTGTCACCGAGCAGCGATAGCCTGCCGTTACCCGAGAGGAGCCACCGTGGCCGAGTTCTCCGCCGAGGTCTTCCAGAACGAGTTCCTGTCCGACGGCGCCACCGACGTGCACGCGGTCGTGTCCGTGACGTGCACGGGCGCGGGCGGCGGCGGTGCCGGGGTGAGCGCCGGCGGTCCGGGCGGCGTCGCCGAGATCGTCGCCGTCGACACCTCCGGGTCCATGCAGGGCCGCAACATGGAGGCCGCCAAGTACGCGGCAGCGGTGGCCGTGGACCAGATTCCCGACGGCACCCTGTTCGCCATCATCGGCGGCTCCCACGTGGCGACCCGGATCTTCCCCTACCCCAACGCGCGCGTGCCCATGGTGGCCATGGAGCCGGGCGCCCGCAACGAGGCCAAGCGCGCCATCTCGACCATGTCCGCGAGCGGCGGCACGGCGATCTCCTCGTGGCTGCGCCTCGCCGACGACCTCTTCGCCACCGTCCCGGCAGCCCAGAAGCACCTGATCCTGCTGACCGACGGCAAGAACGAGTCCGAGCCGACCATGCACCTCGACCGGATGATCGCCGACGTCACCGGGCACTTCCAGTGCGACGCCCGTGGAGTCGGCGACCGTTGGGTGGTGGAGGAGCTGCGCAAGATCTCGACGGCGCTGCTCGGGACCGTCGACCTCATCGCCCGGCCGGAGGACATCGCCGAGGACTTCTCCGCCCTTGTGCGCAAGTCGATGGCCCGTGGCGTCGCCGCCGTGGACCTGCGGGTGTGGGCGCCCCAGGGTTCGGAGGTCCTGTTCGTCAAGCAGGTAGCGCCGGAGGTGGACGACCTCACCGGCCGCCGCACCCAGGTGAACGCCCTGACCAGCGCATACCCCACCGGCGCGTGGGCCGACGAGACCCGCGAGTACCACGTGGCGGTCCGTGTGCCGGCGAAGCCCGTGGGCTCCGAACAGCTCGCGGCGCGCGTCCAGGTCGCCGTCGGTGACGAGGTGACGGCGTCGGGCCTGGTCAAGGCCAAGTGGTCGGACGACTCCGCGCTCACCGCCCGGATCAGCCCCGAGGTGGCGCACTACACGGGCCAGGCGGAGCTCGCGTCGGCCATCCAGGAGGGCCTGGCCGCGAAGGCCGCCGGCGACGAGGCGACCGCGACCGTGAAGCTCGGCCGCGCCGTCCAGCTCGCCGCCGAGACGGGCAACGACGACGCGACCTCGCGCCTGCGGAAGATCGTGGAGGTGGACGACGAGGAGGCGGGCACCGTGCGGCTCAAGCGGAACACCGCCAAGCTGGACGAGATGGCACTCGACACCGCCTCCACGAAGACGACCCGGGTACGGCGCGCATGACGGTCGTCTGCCCGGAGGGCCACACCAGCCGGTCCGCGGACTACTGCGACGTGTGCGGTACGCCGATCCCGGCGGGGTCCTCGGCGGCCGAGCCCGCCGAGACCGGGCCGGTAGAGACCTCGTCCGCCGAGTCCCCGGCCGCCGGCCCCGTGACCTGCCCCAACTGCGGTGACCTGTCTCCCTCCGGCTCGCTGTTCTGCGAGAACTGCGGGTACGACTTCACCACCGGCACGACGGCTCCGCCACCGCCCCCGACGTCCGCCCTGGACCTGAGCGGCCTGGGTGCGCCGCAGCAGCCGAGCCCACCGGAGCCTGCGTCCCCTCCGCCGGGCCCGCAGCCACCGAGCCCGCCCCTGGACCCGCCGTCGCAGGGCGCACCGCCACCGTCGGCCGGCGCACCCGCGCCGTCACCCCACGGAGGGCTCAGCGCGCCGCCCGTGCCGGGCGACGACACCTGGGTCGCGGAGATCTGGGTCGATCCCGACTGGTACGCGCACGAGCGGCCCGAGGACCCGATGCCGTCGGCGGGCCTGCCCGGCCTGGTCACGCTGCGGCAGCGCAGCCTGCTCGTGGGGCGGCCGTCGCAGTCCCGCGGGATCCGGCCCGACGTCGACTGCGGCAGCGACCCGGGAGTGTCCCGGCGGCACTGCCAGCTGACCACGGACGGGATGCGCTGGTGGGTGGAGGACCTGGGGTCGTCGAACGGGACGTTCGTCGCCGCCACGGGCGACCCCCTGCCCGACGTCCCGCTGACGCAGGGCGTCCGCCGGGAGATCGAGGAGAGCGACCGGGTCTACATCGGCGCCTGGACGCGGCTGGTCATCCGGAAGGCGCTCCCGGGCGAGGCCTAGCCAGAGCTGTCAGACGCTGAGGTCACCGGGGTGACCTCAGCGTCTGACACGTCCAAGGTAGTCGCGTCGCGCAGGCGCAGCGCTGCCAGGCCTGCTCCAACCACGACGACGACGTTGACCAGCACCAGCAGGCGGTAGTCGACGAACGCGAGCAGGCCCGCCCCGAGGGCCGTCACGACGGTGCCCGGCAGGTTGTTGACCAGGTTGCCCGCGGCCGCGACCCGACCCTGGAGCCGCTCGGGCGTACGGACCTGGCGCTCGGTGATCCATGCGATGACCGCCGCCGTGACGCCGAACCCGAGCAGGGCCTGGCCCGCGACCGCGGGGATCACCCAGCTGAACATGAGGGGCACCAGGGACACCCCGGCGGCGGTGATCCCCAGGGCGTACACGCGTGGTCGCCCGAACCGGATCATGAGCCGCGGGGTGACCGCCCCCGCGACGAACCCGGCAACGCCCTGCAGCACGGTGAGCGGTCCGAGCCAGGCGGCGGACAGCCCCAGGCCGCCGAGCACCGCGAAGACCACGGCGTTCACCAGACCGACCGACGCGAAGACAATCACCGCGTTCCAGGTCATGCCGCCAAGGGGCTGCGTGCCGAACAGGTGCCGGAACCCCGCGGCGACGGCCACGAGGTACGACTCCTCGTCGCCGTCCTCGGTCCGCGACTCACCGATCCGGACCAGGCAGAAGACCACCGCGGCCCCCAGGAAGCCGGCGATCGCCACCGCGACCAGCGGTACCACGCCCACCAGCGCGTACACGGCGGCGCCGAGCACCGGCAGCGCGATGCGGAACACCTGGTCGATCATCGTGAGGCGCCCGTTCGCGTGGCCGAGGGCCTCGTCGGGCAGCAGGTCCTTGAGGATGCCCGACTGGCAGGCTCCCGTCACGTACGCCACCGCCGAGTACACGAGCGTCGACGCGAAGATCACCCAGACCTGGTCCGGTTCGCGCACCCAGAACAGCGGGACGAGCCCGAGCGCACCCACGACGTAGGCGACCACCAGCATGCGCCGCCTGGACACCCGGTCGGCGAGGTGCCCGAGGAACGGGGACGCCAGCGCGGGCAGGCCCAGCAGCGCGAACGTGAGGCCGCCCAGGGCGGCGCTGCCGGACAGGTCGGCCACCCAGACGGCCATGAGCAGCGTCAGGAGCGAGTCCGCGACGTTCGCGAGCGTCCAGCCCACCAGGAGCGTGCGGAAGACCGGTGTGCGCAGGTGCCTGGCCGGGTCGTCGGGGACCAGCTGCTCGACGGCGGCCGGTTCGTCAGGTGCGGTGTCGGTCACGAGTCCTCCTCAGTGTCTTCGGCAGGGCCTTCGGCAGGGCCTTCGGCAGGATCCGGTATCTCTGACCAGACGGCGCCGAAGAGGTGGGCCTGCCGCGCGCCCGGCGGGCGGGCGTCCGGGTTCGCCATCCGTCCGCGGAACGGCTCGGTGAGCTCCTCCATCCGGCGGGAGAGGTCGTCGAGCTCGTCACGGGTGACCCAGAACTCCTGGTGCGTCTGGGTGGTGGCGTACAGCCAGGCCGGGTCGTCCCGGTCGGCGTCGGTGAGCCAGCGCTGCAGCTGCGCGAACCTCTCGGCGATGAACACGCTGCCGAACGCCTTCGCGGCGGGCCACGACTCCGGGTCGGCGAGGTCGGGGCGAACGCTGAACCCGCGGCCGACGGCGCGCCACGGGCGCTCCTTGCCGTGTGTCTCCGCCCGCTCGACCCGGCCGTACTTCTCGAGCTGGCGCAGGTGGAAGGAACAGCTCGCGACCGACTCGCCGGTGCGCTCGGCACACTGCGTCGCGGTGAGCTCGATGCCCGGGCCGAAGAGGTCGAGCAGCCGGAGCCGCAGCGGGTGGGTCATCGCCTTGATCGCGTCGGTCTGCGAGATGACGACGTCATCGGGCGACGTCGGGCGCGTGAAGCCCGGGATCTCGGGCCGCTTCGGGTCGGGCATGCGGGGAGCATAGAACGCTAAAGACATCTTGCGCAAGGAATCTTTAGCGACTCCTCCCGTACCCCGGAACCGCCCCGCCGAAGCTCGCCACAAAAAGCCGTGCGCCGACCGGGTGCCACCTGGGAGGCTCAAGGCACACCGCGGTGACGTCCGTCCGGTCCCATACCGGGCGGTGGAAAGGGTCCGGCCAGACCCATGTCGGGAGACCGGCACATCCAGCGTCACGAAAGGCACTCACGTGCATACCGAGTACGACCTGGCGCTCATCCTTCACCGGGACCGCCTCCGCGACGCCGACGAGAATCGGCGTTCACGAACGCTCCGTCTGGAGCAGAAGCGACGCAAGGCCGAGGCCCGCGCCGCACGCAGCACCAACAGCCGCGCACGGGTTCCCGCCCTGCGCGTGCGGTCGGCATGACCCCCGTGGCGCCGGCCGGGTTCCACCCCGCACCCGGCGCCCCTCCACACCCCGAAGCAGAGCGCGTGCACGGCACCCGCTCTGCTTCGGCGTTGCACGACCGCTGATCGCTCCCGTCGCGACCCTCCACGCGCCTGTGCAGCGCCCTGACCTGCGGAAGGGTGCTGCACGTCACCCCCGTCCGGCTTGCGCGGCATTTCCGTGATGAGGGATGATGTAACACGACGGAAACACTGCGAGGCGCCGAGCCGCGACCCGGCCGGTACGCCCCACCGCACCGTCGACCTCTCCCCACCCCTGGAAGGACCGGACTCATGCATGCCCAGACCGCGTACTACATCGGCCGCGCACAGGTCGCCGAGATCGCCCGCCGCGCGGAGGTCTCCGGAGCCCAGGAGCGCGCGCTCCGCGAGCGTCCCGAGCGTCGCACCGCCAAGCGCACCAAGCGATTCCGCCTGATCTGACCGGTTCCGGCGCTCGGGCGCCGTCGCCGAACATTCCGGCCCTTCCTCGGACGACCACTCGGTCGGCCTGCGGGAGGGCCTTCTGTTTGCCCGGACTGTCCCCCTTGAGCGCACACCGCGTAACTCCGCCGCTCCGGACGCAATAGGCTGAGCGGCGTGAGCCTTCCCAACCCCAACGAGCGCATCGTCTGGATCGACTGCGAGATGACCGGCCTGGACCTGCGTGCTGACGCGCTCGTCGAGGTCGCCGCGATCGTCACCGACTCCGACCTCAACGTCCTGGGCACCGGTGTCGATGTCCTCGTCAAGCCTCCGGCCGAGGCACTGGCGCAGATGAACGACTTCGTGCGCACCATGCACACCACGTCCGGCCTGCTCGACGAGCTGGACGAGGGGTTGACCCTCGAGGAGGCGCAGGCGCAGATCCTGGCCTACGTCCGCGAGTGGGTACCGGAGCCACGCAAGGCGCCGCTGGCCGGCAACTCGGTCGGCACGGACAAGACCTTCCTCGACCTGCACATGCCTGAGCTCGTGGAGCACCTGCACTACCGGATCGTCGACGTGTCGTCGATCAAGGAGCTGGCCCGCCGCTGGTACCCGCGCGTCTACTTCGCGTCACCGAAGAAGGACGGCGGGCACCGTGCGCTCGCCGACATCCTCGAGTCGATCGACGAGCTGCGCTACTACCGCGAGGTCCTGTTCCCCGCCCACCCGGGCCCTGACACGGCGACCGCGCGCGCCGCGGCACAGCGCATCGCCGAGACGTCCGTCACGAAGCCGCTCGCGCGATAGTTTTCAGTTCGGTCCAGGGCTGCCGACCATGTATGCTTTTCGACGGTCGCCGGTCCAGGATCGGCGGGCATGGTGGGCGTAGCTCAGCTGGTAGAGCATCGCGTTGTGGTCGCGAGGGCCGCGGGTTCAAGTCCCGTCGCTCACCCCAGGACGAACGAGGTTCGATCCTTCGACCGAGAAATTTCTCGGTCGAAGGATCGAACCTCGTTCTCGTTCGGCGCCGACACACCTGACACCCCGAAATAGGTTGCGGCCCGGTGCGAGCATGGTGGTCGTGGAACTCGTCGAGTCGCTCAAGCTCCTTGCCGAGCAGAACCTGTCCGGACTGGCCTTCCTGGCCGCCTACGGCGTCACCTGGGTGGCCTGTGGCGTCGTCTGGCTCAGGGCGTCAGCACGTACGGCCGCCTTTGCCACCCTCTTCCAGGGCATGGTCGCCCTGCCGGCGGCTCTCGGTCTGTCCGCGCTGATCGGAGCGATCGGTGCGGAGCGTCCGGTGCCCGACGAGATCACGCAGCTCTCGGTGCTTGTCGGGACCTCGCAGCTCCTCGGGCTGCCGTTCCTGGTCTACCTGGTCGTCAAGCACCGGTACGCCCTCGTGCCCTTCGCCTTCGCGGCGATCACGTCGATGCACTTCGTGCTGTACTCCTGGCTGTACCAGACACCGGTCTACATCGTGATGGCCGTCCTGATCTCCCTGGGCACGGCCACGGTGATGTTCGCGGCGGCCGAGCCTGAGCGGCAGGCGACACCCGCCCGGGTCAGCTTCCTGACCGGTGGCATCCTGCTGTCGACAGCGCTGCTCTTCCTGACCCTTCACCTGGTCGTCGGCTAGCCGTACCGACCGGTCAGCGCGGCCGCGGCCGCGGCGCCCGCAGGCACTCAGCCCAGCAGCTTCACCACGGCGTCGGCGAGCCTGCCCTCGACGCCCGCTCCGTACTTCATCCAGAGCG
The DNA here is from genome assembly GCF_050936155.1 of Promicromonospora sp. CA-289599. Taxonomy (NCBI): domain Bacteria; kingdom Bacillati; phylum Actinomycetota; class Actinomycetes; order Micrococcales; family Promicromonosporaceae; genus Promicromonospora; species Promicromonospora sp. CA-289599. The sequence continues at coordinate 4,199,152 of NZ_JBNJNI010000001.1, read as the reverse complement.
ACGGCTCGGTGAGCTCCAGCTCGATCACCATCGGGACGCCGTCGTCGCCGGAGACCAGGTCGACGCGCGCATAGGTGAACTCCGCGCCGGTGGCCTCCCGGGCCACGGCGAGTGCCCGCCGCGCCACGTCGATCTGTGCGGGCGTGGCCTCGAACGCTTCCTTCTCCTCCTCCGCGTAGAGCTCGCTGGTGTCCTCGGCGGGGCCGGTGAGCAGCGCGTTCTTGCGGACGGCGTGGGTGAGCTCGCCGTCGATGAAGATCAGGCACGTCTCGCCGGCGGTGTCGACCGAGGTGACGTAGGGCTGGATCATCACCCAGCGGCCGTCGTCGAGCAGGCGGACGGCGTGCGCGATGGCCTTGGCGCGGGACTGCGCGGACACGGGCTGGTAGCGACCGGTGTTCTTGGCGCCGGCGCTGACGACGGGCTTGACCACGAAGTCGCCGAACGCGGGCATGCGGGTGTGCACGGCGCGCTTGGACAGATGCCGGGCGGGGTCGAGCCAGATCGTGGGGATCACGGGGATCCCGGCGTCCTCCAGCACCCGGAGGTAGCGCTTGTCGGTGTTCCACTCGATGACGTCGACGGAGTTGGCCACCTTGGGCAGCGAGCGCGCCCACGCGAGGAACTCGTCGTGGCGCGGCGAGTAGTCCCAGGTGGAGCGGACCAGCACGAGGTCGTAGGAGGTCCAGTCCACGGCGGGGTCGTCCCACACGGCGGGTTCGGCGGTCACGCCGCGCTGCGCCAGGGCGGCGATCAGCGGCACGTCGTCCGTGTCGAGGTCGGGCAGCTGGGAACAGGTCGCGAGGGCTACGCGGGCGTTGGTCACGCCCCGAGACTATCGGGACGGGTCAGGCCGGGTCCCGCGCCGACCGCCACGGGCGGAGCGGCGTCGGTCACACTGCGGGCTCGCGGCCGGGCACGTCCTCGGAGACGTCGGCGGCGGGTTCCGAGGCATCCTGGACGCCCGGCTCGGCTCCGGCTGCGTCCGCGGCCCGGCGCAGCGCGCCGAGGATCCCGTCGGCGGTGAGCGAGCCGACGACGTCGCCCGACTCCCCCACGACCGGCACCCTGCCCATCGCCGAACCCGGCAGGGCCGCCACCGCCTCGAACGCGTCGGTCAGGCGCGCGCCGAGCCGTACGGGCTCCGGCGCGGGCTGGACGATCCGCTCCGCGCCCTCCAGGTCGGCGGTCTGCACGCTCGCGAGCGCGAGCATGCGGGAGGCGGCGCCCTCGCCGGTGAAGTCCCGCACCCGGTCGGACGCCGGGTGGGCCAGCACCGCGAGCGGGCTCGCGACCTGTTCGAGCTTGCCGCCGCGGGACAGCACGGCGATCCGGTCGCCGAGCCGCGCGGCCTCGTCGATGTCGTGGGTCACGAGGATCACGGTGGTCCCGGTCTCGCGCTGGATGCGCTGGAACTCAGCCTGCAGGTGCCGCCGGAACTCCGGGTCGACGGCGCCGAAGGGCTCGTCCATCAGCAGCACGGGCGGGTCGGTGGCCAGTGCGCGGGCCACGCCGATCCGCTGCCGCTCGCCGCCGGACAGCTCGTGCGGGTACCGCTTGGCGTAGGTCGCGGCGGGCAGGCCCACCAGGTCGAGCAGCTCGGACACGCGCGCCCGTGTGCGCCTGCGGTCCCAGCCCAGCAGCCCCGGCACCGTGGCGATGTTCGCCTCGACCGTGCGGTGCGGGAACAGCCCGACGTTCTGGATCACGTAGCCGATGCGGCGGCGCAGCGCCACGGGGTCTGTGGTGGTGACGTCCTCGCCGTCGAGCAGGATCCTGCCCGACGTCGGCTCCACCAGGCGGTTCACCATGCGCAGCGTGGTGGACTTGCCGCAGCCGGACGGGCCGACCAGCGCGAGCACCTCGTGCTCGCGCACGGCGAGGCTCAGTCCTTCGACGGCGACGGTGCCGTCCCCGTACGCCTTGCGGACGGAATCCAGCTCGATCACGGTTCGGGCAGCCATGCCTGAGAACCTACCGGGTCGCAGGCGGTAGGTTCGGAGGCATGCCCGGCAACCCCTGGTTCTCCTGGTCCTACGTGATCGACAACGCGCCCATCCTCTGGCAACGCACGGTCGAGCACGCGGGTCTGACCATCGAGGCCGTCGCGATCTCCGCGGCCATCGCCATCCCGTTGGGGGTGCTGGTCTCGCGGTTCCGCTGGCTGTCCGGGCCGGTCGTCGGCACGGCGGCCGTCATGTACACGGTGCCGTCCCTCGCGCTGTTCGCGATCCTGGCGCCCGTGCTCGGGATCGGCCGCCCGCCCGTCCTGGTGGGCCTGGTGGTCTACGCGCTGCTCATCATCCTGCGCAACACGGTCGCCGGCCTCGCCACCGTGGACCCCGCCGTCCTCGACGCCGCGCGGGGCCTGGGCTACGGGTCCGGCAGGCTGCTCGTCCAGGTGGCCATGCCGAGCGCGCTGCCGAGCATCATCGCCGGTCTGCGGCTGGCCACGGTGTCCAGCGTCGCGCTGGTGACCGTCGGTGTCGTGGTCGGGTACGGCGGGCTGGGGCAGATCATGTTCCAGGGCTTCCGCAACAACTCCTACCGGGCCGAGATCATGACCGCCACGCTGGCTACGATCCTGCTCGCTCTCGTGCTGGACCTCGCCCTGTGGGCGGCCGGCAGAGCCCTGACCCCCTGGCTGCGCAGGAGGACCTCATGAGTGCCCCCACCGGCGTCGTCGACGAAGCCCTCGTGTGGCTCAACGACCCCCTGACCTGGACCGAGCCCGGCGGGGTGCTCGACCTGACCGGGGAGCACCTGGCGATGACCGCCATCGCCGTCGCCGTGGCGTCCGCGGTCGCGATCCCGGTCGGTGCCTGGCTGGGGCACAGCGGGCGGGGAGCGGGTCTCGTCGTCTGGCTCACCAACGCCTCCCGGGCGATGCCGACGCTCGGCATCATCCTGCTGCTCGCCGCGGGCGGGCTGTTCGGCAACTCCGCGGCCGTCATCGCCGCGGCGTTCTTCGCGGTGCCCGTGCTGCTGGTCAACACCTACGAGGGCGTACGCGGCGCCGATCCGGACGCCCGCGACGCGGCGCGCGGCATGGGCATGAGCGACGGGCGCATCCTGCTGCAGGTCGAGCTACCGCTCGCCACCACCCTCGTCGCCGCCGGGCTGCGCACGACCATCGTGCAGGTGGTCGCCACCATCCCGCTCGCGGCGCTCGTCGGCGGCGGTGGTCTGGGCCAGATCATCGCGCTCGGTATGGGCACCCAGCGGTACGGCGAGGTGCTCGCGGGCGGCGTCATCGTGGCGGTGCTCTGCCTCGCGATCGACCTGGTGCTGGCGATCGGGCAGCGTCTGGCCACGCCGGCCCCGCTGCGCTCGAGCGCGCGCTAGACCCGGGCCCGCTGAGACGAAACCGGCCGATGTAACGACATTCTCACGAGCGCGTTTATCCCTTGCCATAGTCGGCCGGCCGGGGTCGAATGGGATCGATCGAAGCCGTAGAACAGTTGTACGTCACCCACGTTCGGAGACATCGATGAAGTTCCCCCGTACGCATCTGTCCCTGCCCCGGGCGCTCGGCGCGGCGGTCGCCGTCGTCAGCCTCACCTTCCTCACCGCCTGCGGCGAGCCGGGATCCGCCGGAGGGAGCGGCGGCAGCAGCACCTCGACGGGCGGCACCAGCGTCGCGGCCTGCGAAGCGGTCCCCGGCGACGAGCTGGTGGTGCTCGACGACGACAAGCAGCTGCAGACCGTGGACAACATCATCCCGGCGATCAACGGGGCCGCCGTGGAGGGTGACGACACCCTCGTGCCGCTCCTCGACTCGGTCTCGGCAGCGCTCGACACCGACACGCTCATCGGCCTGAACAAGGCTGTGGACGTCGACCGCCGCACCTCCAAGGAGGTCGCGGAGGAGTTCGTGGCCGACGCCGGCCTCGACGCCCCGGAGCAGAGCGGCAGCGGCAAGATCGTCATCGGCGCCGCCGACTTCGCGGAGAGCGCCACGCTCGGCACCATCTACGCGACGGTGCTGAACGCCGCCGGGTACGAGGCCGAGGTCACCACCATCGGCAACCGTGAGACCTACCTTCCCGCGCTCGAGGACGGCGAGCAGGTCCAGATCATCCCCGAGTACGTGGGCACGCTCACGGAGTTCATCAACAAGGACGTCAACGGGGCCGAAGCAGAGGCGGTGGCCGGCAGCGACCTGGACGCGACCGTCGAGGCGCTCACCGGGCTCGGCGAGGAGATCGGCCTCGTGTTCGGCCAGCCCTCCCCCGCGCAGGACCAGAACGCGTTCGCCGTGACCAAGGCCTTCGCGGACGAGCACGGCGTCACGTCGCTCAGCGAGCTCGCCGAGGCCTGTGGCGGCCTCGTGCTCGGCGGCCCGCCGGAGTGCACGGAGCGCCCGTTCTGCCAGCCGGGCCTCGAGGAGACCTACGGTCTGGAGTTCGCGGAGTTCAGCTCGCTCGACGCCGGCGGCCCGCTGACCAAGGCGGCGCTCCAGCAGGGCAAGGTCACGCTGGGTCTCGTCTTCAGCTCGGACGGCTCCCTGACCCCGAACGCATGACCACCCGTTGAGTGCTGGATCTTCGCCCTCCTGATCGTCGTTTCAGGGCGAAGATCCAGCACTCAACTGCTTTACAGGCCGTAGGACTCCAGGAAGCGGAGCCAGACCTCGCTGACCGTCGGGTAGGCCGGGACCGCGTGCCAGAGGCGGTCGAGCGGCACCTCGCCGACGACGGCGATCGTCGCGGCGTGGAGCATCTCCCCGGCGTCGGGCCCCACGAAGGTGGCGCCCACCAGGACCCGCCGCTGCGTGTCGACGAGCACCTGGGCACGCCCCTTGTAGCCGGGCGACTCCACGCTCGCGCCGGCCACCCAGGCCAGGTCGTACGACACGGCCTCCACCGGGATCCCCGCCGCGCGCGCCTCACGTTCGGTCGGGCCCACCCACGAGACCTGCGGCCGCGTGAACACGACCTGGACGCGCGCGCCGTGGTCGGCGGTCGCGGCATACCGCGACCAGGCCTTGCCCTCCTGCCCGACGGCGGGCTCCGGGTCACCGCTCGTCGGCGACCGGTCCCCCGCCTCCGTGCCGTACCGCGCGGCCACCACGTCACCGACGATCCGCGCCTGGTACTTGCCCTGATGGGTGGTCGGCGCGCGGCCGGTCACGTCGCCGCAGGCGTACAGCCAGCCGCCCGGCACGCCGGTGACCTGCAACGACTCGTCGACGACGAGGGCGCCGCCACGGCCGAGCCCGGACTCGGCCAGGCCCACGCTCTCGATACCCAGGTCGGCGGTCCGCGGCACCCGGCCGGTGGCCACGAGGATCTCGGCGGCGGTGATCGTGCCGCCGTCGGCAAGGGTGACGGTCACCGGGCCGGGGGCGCCGTCCTCGGCGCCGACGCCGGGGCGCTCGACCGAGGCCACCTCCGCGCCGGTACGGACGTCCACACCCAGTGCGGTCAGCGACTCCGCGACCATCTCGCCGGCGAACGGCTCCGCGGAGGACAGCAGCCCGCCGCGCGACAGCAGCGTCACCCGCGCGCCGAGGTCCGCGTACGCGTTGGCCATCTCGACGCCGACCACCCCGCCGCCGACGACCACCAGCGACTCGGGGATCGTGTCCGACGCCGTCGCCTCGCGGCTCGACCAGGGCGCGGCCTCCGCCAGCCCGGGCGTGCCGGGCAGGACGGGGACGCTGCCGGTCGCGACGATCACCGCATGCCGGGCGCGCAGGAGCCGCTTCGCCGGAGCCTCTCCCGTCTCCGCCTCCCCGAGGCCGCCGTCCGCCCCGCCCTGCGCCCCGCTGTCCGAGCCCGCGGGCACCGTGACCTCGACGAGCCGCTCCCCGGCCAGCCGCCCGTGCCCGCGCACCAGGGACAGACCCGCGCTCTCGACCCAGGAGACCTGCCCGGAGTCGTCCCAGTTGCTCGTGATCTCGTCGCGCCGGGCGAAGACGGCAGCTACGTCTGGCGCGCCCGGATCCCGTAGGCCGGGAGTCTCCTTGGCCAGGGCACGCACCGCGCCCGCCCGCAGCAGCACCTTGGACGGCATACAGGCCCAGTACGAGCACTCACCGCCCACCAGCTCGGACTCGACCAGGGCAACGGACAGGCCGGTGCGCGAGGCCCGGTCGGCGGCGTTCTCACCGACCGGGCCACCACCGATCACTACGACGTCGAACAGCTCCTCAGAAACACTCATGCGGCCATCGTGGCCCGCTGGCGCCCCGACCGCCAGAGGGCTCGACGCGTCAGGCCAGCCCGGCCTTGCGCAGCGCGTCCGCCATCGCGGTGTCGGCGGGCGCGGGACGCCCGCGGCCACCTTGCCCGCCCTGGCCCGGACCGCCCTGCCCTCGCCCGTTCCGGCCGCGACCCTCGCCGCCACCGGGACGCCCGCCGCGCTGACCGCCGCCCTGGCCACCGGAGCCCTGCCCGCCCGAACCCTCTCCGCCGGAGCGAGAGCCACCGGAGGTGCGGCCGCCGGTCACACCGATCTCGTCGTCCAGGCGCAACGAGAGGGCGATCCGCTTGCGCGGCAGGTCGACGTCCATGACCTTGACCTTGACGATGTCGCCCGACTTCACGACCTCGCGCGGGTCGCTCACGAAGTTCTTCGACATCGCCGAGACGTGCACGAGGCCGTCCTGGTGCACGCCGACGTCCACGAACGCGCCGAACGCCGCGACGTTGGTGACCTGGCCCTCCAGGACCATGCCGGGCACCAGGTCGCCGAGCTTCTCGACACCGTCCGCGAAGGACGCCGTGACGAATGCGGGGCGCGGGTCCCGGCCGGGCTTCTCCAGCTCGGCGAAGATGTCGGTGACCGTCGGCAGACCGAATGTCTCGTCGACGAAGTCGGTGGGCTTGAGCGTGCGCAGCGCGCTCCCGTTGCCGATGAGGGCCTTCACGTCAGCGCCCACCGACGTCACGATGCGCCGCGCCAGCGGGTACGCCTCGGGGTGCACCGACGACGCGTCCAGCGGTTCGTCGCCGCCCGAGACCTTGAGGAAGCCCGCGCACTGCTCGAACGCCTTGGGACCCAGCCGCGGAACCTTCTTGAGCGCAGCACGCGACGCGTACGGGCCGTTGGCGTCCCGGTGGGCGACGATGTTCTCCGCGAGCGTCGAGGTGATGCCGGAGACACGCGACAGCAGTGGCACCGACGCGGTGTTGAGGTCGACGCCCACACCGTTCACACAGTCCTCGACCACCGCGTCCAGCGACCGCGAGAGCTTGGTCTCGGTGATGTCGTGCTGGTACTGGCCGACGCCGATCGACTTGGGGTCGATCTTCACGAGCTCGGCGAGCGGGTCCTGGAGGCGGCGCGCGATCGACACCGCACCCCGGATGGACACGTCGAGGTCGGGCAGCTCCGCACTCGCGTAGGCGGACGCCGAGTACACGGACGCCCCCGCCTCCGAGACGATGGCCTTGGTCAGCCCGAGCTCCGGCGCCTTCTTCATGAGGTCGGCGGCCAGGCGCTCGGTCTCGCGCGAGGCCGTCCCGTTGCCGATCGCCACGAGGTCGACGTCGTGCTTCTTGGCCAGGGTGGCGAGCTTCGCGAGCGACTCGTCCCAGCGGTTCGCCGGCGCGTGCGGGTAGATGGTCGCGTGCTCGACGACCTTGCCCGTCGCGTCGACGACGGCGACCTTGACGCCCGTGCGCAGGCCCGGGTCGAGGCCCATCGTGGCGCGCGTACCTGCCGGCGCGGCGAGCATCAGGTCACGGAGGTTGGCCGCGAAGACGCGGACCGCCTCGTCCTCCGCCTCGGAACGCAGCCGTAGCCGCACGTCGATGCCGAGGTGCACGAGGATCTTGGTGCGCCAGGCCCAGCGCACGGTGTCGGCGAGCCAGCGATCGCCCGGGCGGCCCTGGTTCGCGATGTCGAACTGGTGCGCGATGGTCGCCTCGTAGGACGTCGGTACGCCTGCCTCGATGCCCTCCTCCGGCTCGATCGTCAGGTCCAGCACGTCCTCCTTCTCGCCCCGGAAGAGGGCGAGCACCCGGTGCGACGGCAGGCTGGACAGCGACTCGGCGAAGTCGAAGTAGTCCGAGAACTTCGCGCCCTTCTCCTGCGCACCGTCGCGGACGGTGGACAGCATGCGGCCGCGCTTCCAGAGCCGCTCCCGCAGCGTGCCGATCAGGTCGGCGTCCTCGCCCATGCGCTCCACGAGGATCGAGCGGGCGCCGTCGAGCGCCGCCGCGGTGTCCGCGATGCCCTTGTCGGCGTCGACGTAGGGGCCGGCAGCCGTCGTCGGGTCGAGCGACGGGTCGCCGAGCAGCGCGAGGGCGAGCGGCTCCAGGCCGGCCTCCCGCGCGATCTGCGCCTTGGTGCGTCGCTTCGGCTTGAAGGGGAGGTAGATGTCCTCGAGGCGCGACTTGGTCTCCGCCGAGAGGATCTGGGCGCGCAGCTCGTCCGTGAGCTTGCCCTGCTCCTCCACCGACGACAGGATCGCCGCGCGCCGCTCCTCCAGCTCGCGCAGGTACCGCAGCCGCTCCTCGAGCGTGCGCAGCTGCGCATCGTCGAGCGTGCCGGTGACCTCCTTGCGGTAGCGGGCGATGAACGGCACCGTCGCGCCGCCGTCGAGCAGGTCGACCGCCGCGGCCACCTGCCCCTCCCGAACACCCAGCTCCTCGGCGATCCGCCGATTGATGCTTGCCACTTGATCCCTTACCTCACTTGTAGAAGGTCGGGACAGATTGTGCCCGGAGCCACTGACACTTGTCGCCTCCATCCGCGCGTGTCATACCCAGCCTCTCGCTCGGTATGCACACCGGCCGAATCAGAACTATCCTTCTGATGAGCGAACAATAGTTCTGATATCAGAAGGATTGTGGGAAGCGCGATGGACTGGGACCATCCCGAACACGTCTTCGGGTCATCACTCGAGCCTGTCGTCCTACGCGTGCTCTGGAGAACGACATCTAGCATGACCGGAGCCCAGGTGCATCGCCTGGCCAACACTGGCTCGGATCAGGGCGTCCGTCGTGCACTGGAACGGCTGGTCGAGTTCGGCATCGTCCGGTCCCGCCAAGCCGGGCGAGCCATCCTCTACTCGCTGAACCGCGAGCATCTGCTGTTCCCGGCTGTCGACGGTGCGTTCCGTGCGCTGCATCCCACACAGAGCTTCCGGACGATCGTCCAGGAGATCGTCACAAACCACTTTCCGACCGCTCCGGGGACCGTCTCGGTCGCCCTGTTCGGCTCTGTCGCGCGGGGCGATGCACGCCTCGATTCCGACGTCGACCTGCTGGTCATCGCGCCCGACTCCTACTCCGAGCCCGCGCAGGGCGTCGCCGATGATCTGCGCGGGCTGGAGCCACGAATCGGCCAATGGGTCCAGGTATATCTCACCGACCCGGATCGCCTTCGCCACGCAGTCGAGACGGACGATCCCATCGTCCAGTCATTCCGGGACGACTGCGAACAACTGCACGGACCCGACGTACGTACCTATCTCCAAGGAACCAGATGAGCCCGAAGCACCAGCCCCGCACTCGTTCGATGACTCGCGGCGACGTCGCGGTACGAGCCTCCACGGCGCGGAAGTACCAGGAGGTAGCGGAGCTGGTCATGGGTGAAGACCCCGCTGAACGTCACGTCGCGGGAGGCCTCGCTGTCCTGGCAGCGATTGCGGCATCAGACGCGATCTGTGGGGCGTCTCTTCAGGAGTGCGCCAGGGACCAGGATCACTCGCGTGCCGCGGACCTCCTGGCAACGGTCGATCCCAACGGGAGAGAGTTGGCCGTGCGCCTGCGCAAGGTTCTCGATGAGAAGTCTGCAGCCCACTACGGCGCTTCGTTCCTCAGCCCGCAGCAGAGCTCCTACATGGTCAAGCATGCCCGGTCCCTCGTGGACTCCATGGAGGGCTACGTCGGCCGAGGGAACTGAACACCACCGCGAACCAGCCCGCATGAACGTGGACGTGAGATCGCCGCAAGTCTGGTGCGTGTCGTAACACAAACGGGTCGTGACCTACCAGGAGAAACCCGTGCAGCGTCGCCGTCGAACCGCCCACCTCACCCGCCGCACGACGGCCGCCGCTGCGGCAGTCGCTGCCGTCCTCGCCCTGACCGCATGCGGCGGGCCGGCCCCGGACGAGGGCCTGGAGCGCTCGGACGCGGACCGCCTGGTCATCACGCCCGCCGACGCTCCCGCGAGCGCCGATGCCGTCGCCGCGACCGAGCAGCTCGGCCTGCTCGCCCTGCGCGCGACCACCGAGCCGGACGCGAACACCCTGGTCTCCCCGGCGTCCCTGACCTTCGCCCTGGCGCTGCTCGCCGAGGGCGCGCGCGGTGAGACCGCTGCGTCCCTGGACGCCGCGCTCGGCGCGACCGGCGAGGATCGCACCTCCGCCTACAACGCACTCCAGGGCGTGCTCGCCGAGCACGACGGCGACCCCGCCGTCGTGCAGGGCGACGAGCTCCCCGACGAGCCTGTCCTGCACCTGGCGAACCAGGCGGTGCTGGACGACGGCCTCACCGTCGAGCAGCCCTACCTGGACGCGCTGGCAGCCTCGTTCGACGCCGGCGTCCAGCGCACCGACCTGGCGAGCGACGAGGGCAAGAAGGTCCTGGACGCCTGGGTGAACGAGCACACCGGCGGCCTGATCGAGAAGTCCGCGATCGAGCCCGACCCGTTGCTGCGCCTGGTGCTGCAGAACGCGATACTCCTCGCCGCGGGCTGGGAGACCCCGTTCCAGGAGTCCACGACGAGGGACGAGGACTTCACCGGACCCGACGGCACGGCGCCCACCGAGATGCTGCACGGCACCGAGAGCTGGGCCTATGCGACCCACGACGGGTGGGCTGCCGTCCGGCTCCCTTACGTCGACGCGTTCCACGCAGACGTGCTGCTGCCGCCGGCGGGTACCGACCCGGCGGAGATCATGCCCGAGACGCTGGACACCCTCCAGGAGGCCCTCGGCGCCGAGGGCCCGCGGCTGGTCGAGCTCGCCATGCCGACCCTGGAGCTCGAGCCACCGATCCTGGACCTCGGTCCGGCGCTGGAGGAGGCGGGCCTGGCCGGTCTGTACGACGGAGCGGACCTGTCCGGCATCAGCACGACCGAGCCGCTGGAGGTGAGCCAGGTGCTGCAGCAGGCTTACCTGAGCCTCGACGAGGCAGGCACCGTCGCGGCCGCCGTCACCGAGATCGCCATGGAGGTGAGCGGCGCCGCGCCCACCGATCCAGCGGTCACGATGCACGTCGACCGCCCCTATCTGCTGCGGATCGCCCACACCGAGACGAAGCTTCCCCTCTTCCTCGCGGCGGTGCGCAGCCCGCAGCACTGACCATTGACCGGGGCATCCGACCGCCAGTAGCGTGCGCACCGAACGGGTGAAACCGCACTCCCTGCGGCCGGATCCCCCGAGCACGAGGAGGTGCTTCCGTGGCGTTGTCCTTCCTCGACCGCGAGCACACGGTGGCCAAGCCCGGCTACAGCAGATGGCTCATCCCGCCGGCGGCGCTCGCCATCCATCTGTGCATCGGCCAGGCGTACGCGACCAGCGTCTACAAGAGCGCGCTGGTCGCGCACTTCGAGTCGAGCCTGACGGCGGTCGGCGTCATCTTCTCCATCGCGATCGTCATGCTCGGGCTCTCGGCGGCAGTGCTGGGGACCTGGGTGGAGCGGGCCGGCCCCAGGGCCGCGATGTTCGCGTCGGCCTGCTTCTGGGCCTCCGGGTTCCTCGTCGGCGCGCTGGGCATCGCGACGTCGCAGCTGTGGCTCGTGTATCTCGGGTACGGCTTCATCGGTGGTATCGGGCTGGGCATCGGCTACATCTCGCCGGTCTCCACGCTGATCAAGTGGTTCCCGGACCGGCCGGGGCTGGCCACCGGTATGGCGATCATGGGTTTCGGCGGCGGCGCGCTCGTCGCCTCGCCGCTCTCGCGTCAGCTCATGGCGTTCTACGACAGCGGCTACGACCCGTCCGACCCCACCTCCGTGGCGTCCGGCAGCGCCGTCACCTCGCTCTTCGTGACGCTGGGCATCGTGTACTTCCTCGTGATGATGCTCGGCGTGTTCACGGTGAAGGTCCCGCCGCCCGGGTGGGCGCCCGCGGGGTTCGACGCCGGTGCGGTGGCCGCGAAGCCGATGGTGTCGGCCGCGAACGTCTCGGCGGCGAACGCGATCAGGACCCCGCAGTTCTGGTTCCTGTGGACGGTCCTGTTCTGCAACGTGACGGCGGGCATCGGCATCCTCGAGCAGGCCTCGCCGATGATCCAGGACTTCTTCCGGGACGGCGGCACGTCGTCCGTCGCGCCGACGACGGCGGCGGGCTTCGTCGCGTTCCTGTCCCTGTTCAACATGGCGGGCCGCTTCGTGTGGTCGTCGACGTCGGACTACATCGGCCGCAAGCCGACCTACATCATGTACCTGGGCGTCGGGATGGTCCTGTACCTGCTCCTGGCGACCGTCGGACACCTCTCCACGGTGATCTTCGTGCTCGTCGCCGCGGTGATCCTCTCGTTCTACGGCGGCGGCTTCGCCACGGTCCCCGCATACCTGCGTGACCTGTTCGGCACGTTCCAGGTGGGCGCCATCCACGGTCGTCTGCTCACCGCGTGGTCCGCGGCCGGTATCGCGGGCCCGCTGATCATCAACGGGTTCCTCGACGCCCAGGGCACCCCCGGCGAGCTGGTCGCCGCCGACTACCGGCCCGCGCTGTTCACCATGGTCGCCGTGCTCGCGGTCGGCTTCGTCGCCAACATCCTGATCCGCCCCGTGGCGGCACGGTTCCACGAGGCGCCGAGCCGCGCCGACGCGCTCACCGAGGGAAAGGCGTGACCATGCCGGAACAGACCACGACGGAGGCCGGACGGCCCGCCCCGGAGCCGCCGTCGAACCAGGTCCCACGCCTGGTCATCACCTGGCTGGTGGTGACCGTCCCGCTGGCGTACGGCCTGTTCCAGACCGTCCGCAGCGTCATCCCGCTCTTCACGAGCTGACCACCCGGTCCGCCCACGTGTAGACGTTCATCGAGTCGCCGCGCACGAAGCCGAGCAGGGTCAGGCCGCACTCGTCGGCGAGGTCCACGGCCAGCGTGGACGGCGCCGAGATCGCGGACAGCACCGGGATGCCGGCCCGGGCTGCCTTCTGCACCAGCTCGAACGACGCCCGCCCGCTGACCTGGAGGATCGTCCCGGCGGCGGGCAGGGCGCCGTCGCGCAGCGCCGCCCCGACCACCTTGTCGACGGCGTTGTGCCGGCCGACGTCCTCGCGGACGTACAACGGCTCGCCGTCGGCGGTGAACAGGCCCGCCGCGTGCAGGCCACCGGTCCGGTCGAAGGCACGCTGGCGCTCGCGCAGCCGGTCGGGCAGTGCGGAGATCACGTCCGAGCCGACGGTGACCGGGTCGCTCGCGACCGGCCAGCGCAGCCCGGCCCGCACCTCCACCACGGTGTCCGACCCGCAGACGCCGCACGCGCTCGTCGTCGCGAAGGCCCGCTGCCGCGGGGGCTCGACGCCGCGCGCGAGTGCTACCTCGACCGTGTTGTCCTCGTCGGGGCACAGCCGCATCGCCACTATGTCGCCCGGCGCGGCCACCGCGCCCTCCGAGACCAGCCAGCCGGCCACGAGATCGAAGTCGTCGCCGGGGGTGCGCATCGTCACGGTCAGCGCGCTGCTGCCCGACGCCGCGCCGCCGACAGGCGTCGTCCCGCCTGGTGCTGGACCCGGGTCGACCAGCCGAACCATCAGCGGCTCCTCGACGGCGAGCGTGTCCGGACGCGCCGCGCGTGCGCCCTCGCGGACGCGGACGACGCGCCGTCGGTCGGTGACGACTCCCATGCCGCCAGTCTCGCATCTACCCGGACCGCCACGTGCAGCCCCATCTGCCGCAGAACACGCATCAGGCTATCCGCAGAATCTGCATTAGCCTCACCGCGAAACATGCATTAGCGTCGCACGCATGGAGCCTTCGACGGAACGCGCAGCATCAGACACTTACGTGCCGCGATACGTCGACAGTGTCCTCGACGACCTGTTCGACGACGTCCCAGCCGTCATGTTGACCGGCCCTCGAGCCTGCGGCAAGACCACGACCGCAGCACGGAGAGCAGCCTCCGTGCTGCGCCTGGACGACCCCGAGCAGTCTCGCCTGTTCACGGGGCAGCCAGACGCCTACGTGCGACGCCTTCCCGAGCCGGTCTTGATCGACGAGTGGCAGGAGGCTCCCGAGTCTCTCGGAGTCGTCAAGCGAGCAGTCGACTCCGGCACCGGCGCGGGCCGGTTCCTCGTCACGGGCAGCGTGCGGGCACGCCATCAGGGCGCGACCTGGCCAGGCACAGGTCGTGTGGTCCCGTTGCCCATGTTCGGCCTCACCGTCGGAGAGCTGGAGCGCTCCCCCAGGGCAGCGACCTTCGTCGAACGGCTCTTCGACCCCCATGGCTTCGAGCCGGGGCCTCTTGAGGGTGCACCCGACATCTTCGAGTACGTGGCTCTCGCGGTGTCTGGCGGCTTTCCCGAAGCTGTCAACGCCAGGACAGCCACCCGGACTCGATGGCTCAACGGGTACGTGGAACAGCTGGTCCACCGCGACGCCCTCGACCTCGCCCCCGTCCGCGCGCCGGCCCGCATGGCAGCGCTCCTCCGTGCGGTCGGCCTGAGCACCGCCGGAGTTCCCACGCTGACGACGCTCACCGACGCGGCGGCGATCGACGCACGAACCGCGAAGGCGTACCTCGATCTACTGGAGGAACTGCGGATCATCGAGCGGGTACAGCCCTGGCTGTCCAACAGTCTCAAGCGGCTCACGAAGGCCCCGAAGTACTACGTCGTCGACAGCAGCCTCGCCGCCTTCCTCGCCGGAGCCGACAGCCAGCGGATACTCAACGACGGCGAACTCCGCGGTCGTATCATCGATACGTTCGTCACCGCACAGATCCGACCCCTCGTGGCACTCCACGCGGCGGGCATGACGATGCACCATCTTCGGACGCGCGACGGCGACCACGAGATCGACCTGGTGATCGAGTCCTCCGACGGTCGCACTGTCGGGATCGAGGTCAAGGCCGCCGCCGTCGTCGACCAGAGTGACGCTCGCCACCTAGCCTGGTTCCGGGAACTGCGTGGTCCCGAGTTTGCCCGCGGCATCGTGCTGCACACGGGCACTTCCGCGTTCCAGCTGAGCGAGAAGATCTGGGCCATGCCGATCGCCTCGCTCTGGCGCTGACTCGCTTGGCCGCACAACCGAGCGATATCTCCAGGGCCTCCACACAGGGTGAAGTCCGGCGTAGGGTCGGCAGCGTGACAGACGTGAGCGACGAGGCCCGCAGCGACACCCCCGAGAAGAGCCTGCGCGTGGGGCCCCCGAAGAGCAGTGCGGCAGGGGTGCCCGGGGTGGTCCATGGCCTGGCCCACGTCTTCGGGGAGGCGGGGGTCGCGAGCGGCTTGCGCACGCTGCCGATCCTGAACCAGCACGGCGGCTTCGACTGCCCCGGCTGTGCGTGGCCCGAGCCCGGCAAGCCGCACCTCGCCGAGTTCTGCGAGAACGGCGCCAAGGCGGTCGCCGAGGAGTCCACCCGCAAGCGCGCGGACGCGACGTTCTTCGCCCAGCACCCGATCTCCGAGCTGGCGACCTGGACCGACCACCGGCTGGGCAAGTCCGGCCGGCTCACCGAGCCCATGCTGCGCGACGAGGGCGCCGACCACTACCGGCCCGTGCCCTGGGCGGAGGCCCTCGACCTGGTCGCGGCCGAGCTCCGCGGCCTGGACTCGCCGGACCAGGCGGCGTTCTACACGTCGGGCCGCACCAGCAACGAGGCGGCGTTCGTCTATCAGCTGCTGGCGCGCAAGCTCGGCACGAACAACCTGCCGGACTGCTCGAACATGTGCCACGAGTCCTCGGGCACCGCCCTGGTCGAGACGCTGGGCATCGGTAAGGGCAGCGTGTCCCTGGAGGACATCACCGACCACGCCGACCTGATCGTCGTCGTCGGGCAGAACCCCGGGACCAACCACCCGCGCATGCTCAGCGCGCTCGAGGAGGCCAAGGACCGCGGCGCGCGGATCGTGGCCATCAACCCGCTGCCCGAGGCCGGACTGCAGACCTTCAAGAACCCGCAGCGGGTGCGCGGTGTGGTCGGGGCGGGCACGAAGCTCGCCGACCGGTTCCTCCAGGTCCGCCTCGCCGGCGACCTGGCCCTGTTCCAGGCGGTCAACCGCCTGCTCCTGGAGGCCGACGACGACGCCCGCACCGCCGGGCACCCAGGGGTGCTCGACCGCGAGTTCATCGACGAGCACACCTCCGGCTTCGCCGAGGCGGCGGCCGCGTGGCGCAGCCTCGACTGGGCCGACGTCGACGCGGCGACCGGCCTGGACCGGTCCGAGATCGAGGACTTCGTGGGCGACGTCCTGGCCTCCGAGAAGATCATCGTCTGCTGGGCGATGGGCCTCACCCAGCACAAGCAGGCGGTCGCGACGATCCGCGAGGTCGTGAGCTTCCTCCTGCTGCGCGGGAACGTCGGCCGCCCGGGCGCGGGTGCCTGCCCGGTACGTGGGCACAGCAACGTGCAGGGCGACCGCACCATGGGCATCTGGGAACGGCCGACCGAGGCGTTCCTCGACGCACTGGCCACGGAGTTCGACTTCGAGCCGCCGCGCGCCCACGGGTACGACGTCGTCGACACGGTCCGGGCCCTGCGCGACGGTGCGCTCAAGGTGTTCATGGCGGTGGGCGGCAACTTCGCCGCCGCCACCCCGGACAGCGCCGTCACGGAGGCCGCGCTGCGCGACGTACCGCTCACGGTGCATGTCTCGACCAAGCTGAACCGCTCGCACGTCCTGCCCGGCAAGCGGTCCCTGATCCTGCCCTGCCTGGGGCGCACCGAGCGGGACCGCACAGGCGGCCGCGAGCAGGTGGTGACCGTCGAGGACTCGATGAGCGTCGTGCACACGTCGCGGGGGCGGCTGGACCCGGCGTCCGAGCACCTGCGCAGCGAGACCGACATCCTCTGCGACCTCGCCCGCCGCACCCTCGGCCCCGAGGACGAGACGCCCTGGGAGGAGTTCGGCAGCGACTACTCCCGCGTCCGCGACGCGATCTCGCGTGTCGTGCCCGGCTTCGACGACTTCGAACGGCGGGTCGCCGAACCCGGCGGCTTCGTGCTGCCGCACCCGCCGCGCGACGCCCGCCTGTTCCCGACGACGACCGGCAAGGCGAACTTCACGGTCAACGACCTCGAGGTCGTCCAGGTCCCCGAGGGTCGCCTGCTGCTCCAGACGGTGCGCTCGCACGACCAGTTCAACACCACCGTCTACGGCCTCGACGACCGGTACCGCGGCATCAAGGGCGGACGGCGCGTCGTGTTCGTGCGTCCCGAGGACCTCACGGCCCTCGGTTTCGCCGACGGCGACACCGTGGACCTGGTCAGTGAGTGGCCCGCCCGGGACGGCAGCACGGAGGAGCGCCGCGCCCAGGGGTTCCGGGTCGTCGCGTTCCCGACGGCGCGGGGCTGCGCGGCGGCCTACTTCCCGGAGACCAACGTGCTGGTCCCCCTGGACCACACGGCGAAGGGCAGCAACACCCCGGCCTCCAAGTCGATAGTCATCCGCCTCGACCAGAACCGCTGAGTGCTGGGTATTTGCCTTCCACACGCATCCAGGAGGACAAATACCCAGCACTCAGCGGGGTGGTCAGGCCGTCAGTGGGCGGTCGCCTTTTCTGCGCCCGCGCCCGTGAGGGAGCGGACCTCCATCTCGGCGTACTTCTCCGGGTGCGACTGCTCCTTGCTCAGGTACGTGCCGACGATGCCGAGGACGAACGCGAGCGGGATGCTCACGATGCCCGGGTTGTCGAGCGGGAACCAGTGGAAGTCGATGGCCGGGTTGCTGATCATCGACTTGCTGAGCCCGGTGACCGGGTCGGCGGGCTTGCCCGACACGACCGGCGAGAAGATGATCAGGATGATCGTCGAGCTCAGGCCGCCGTAGATGCTCCACAGCGCGCCGGACGTGTTGAACCGCTTCCAGAACAGGGAGTAGATGATCGTCGGCAGGTTCGCCGACGCCGCGACGCAGAAGGCCAGCGCCACCAGGAACGCGATGTTCTGCCCGTTGGCGAAGATTCCGCCGACGATCGCGATGATGCCGATCACCACGACCGTCCAGCGGGCCACCTTGACCTCGCCGTCCGGTGCCACCTGACCCTTCTTGATGATCGAGGCGTAGATGTCGTGCGCGAAGCTCGTCGCCGCCGTGATCGTCAGGCCCGCCACCACCGCGAGGATGGTCGCGAACGCGACCGCCGCGATGATGCCGAGCAGGATCTCGCCACCCAGCTCGAACGCGAGCAGCGGAGCAGCGGAGTTCTGCCCGCCCGGTGCCGCGAGGATCGCCTCGGGGCCGACGAGCGCCGCGGCGCCGTAACCGAGCACCAGGGTGAACAGGTAGAAGATGCCGATCAGCCAGATCGCCACGACCACGGACTTCCGGGCCTCCTTGGCGGACGGCACGGTGTAGAACCGCATCAGCACGTGGGGCAGACCCGCGGTGCCGAGCACCAGGGCCAGCGCGAGGGACAGGAAGTCGAGCTGGGACAGTGCGGTCGCCCCGTACTGCAGGCCCGGCTCGAGAATCGCCTCGCCGTTCTCGCCGGCCATGTCCACGGCCCCTTGCATGACGGCCGACAGGTTGAAGCCGAAGAGCGCGAGCACCCAGATCGTCATGGCCCCGGCGCCCAGGATGAGCAGCGTCGCCTTGATGATCTGCACCCACGTGGTGCCCTTCATGCCGCCCACCAGCACGTACAGGATCATGAGGGCACCCACGACGGCGATGACGACACCCTGGCCGGCCTTGTCGGTGATGCCGAGCAGGAGCGCGACGAGCCCGCCGGCACCGGCCATCTGGGCCAGCAGGTAGAAGAACACCACGGCGAGCGTGGAGATCGCGGCGGCCAGCCGGATCGGCCGCTGCTTGAGCCGGAACGACAGCACGTCCGCCATCGTGAACTTGCCGGTGTTCCGCAGCAGCTCGGCGACCAGCAGCAGCGCCACGAGCCAGGCCACGAGGAAGCCGATGGAGTAGAGGAAGCCGTCGTAGCCGTTGACGGCGATGGCGCCCGCGATACCCAGGAAGCTCGCCGCGGACAGGTAGTCGCCGGCGATGGCGACGCCGTTCTGCGTGCCCGTGAAGTTGCGCCCGCCAGCGTAGAAGTCGGCGGCGCTCTTGTTCTGCCGGGACACCCGGAAGACGATGATCAGCGTGACCAGGACGAACGCGGCGAAGATGCCGATGTTGATCCAGATGTTGCCGACGTTCGTCGCCGCTGCCGCGGCCATGACGGTCCCGTTCACAGCGCGCCCTCCTCGATCTCTTCGCGCAGGGCCTTGGCCCGGGCATCGAACTTGTTGTTCGCCCACCGCGCGTAGAGCGTGGTGATCACGAAGGTGGACACGAACTGCAGCAGCCCGAAGACGAGACCGACGGTGAAGTTGCCACCCACGCGGATGCTCATGAAGTCGTGTGCGTACGTGCTCATGAGCGCGTACAGGAGATACCAGACGAGGAACAGCGCGGTCATCGGGAAGACGAAGTTCCGGAAGGCCTTGCGGAGGCTCTGGAACTCTTCCGATCTCTCCACGCGCTGATAATCGGTTTCTGTCGGGCCTGAAGCCCCTACGTCACTCATGACGCCTCCATTGGCTCATGGGGGCGCGCGCCTAGCCCGCGACCCGGTGCGCCCTTCGCACCGGGGCTCAATGTGCCCTATTTCACATGCCCGGGGCAAACGACTCCCCGCAGGTCACGAGGTCAGCGCCGCACGTACTCCAGGTCGGCGATCTCCCGTCCGGCCTGGTGAGCCTTGCGTTCGAACCCGGTGAGCACCCGCCGCTCGAACCGCGGGGCGACGCCGCCGGGCCCGTGCGCGTTGGTGAGGTCGGCGTCCGCCTCCAGCACCTCGACCATCTGCTCGGCGTACTCCGCCCAGTCGGTCGCGAGCCGCAACGTCCCGCCCGGACGCAGCACGCGGGCCGCGAGCGCCGCGAACTCCGCGGTCACGAGTCGGCGCTTGTGGTGGCGCGCCTTGTGCCAGGGGTCGGGAAAGAAGACCCACAGCTCGTCCACGGACCCGGCCGGGAGCGTGGTCTCGAGCAGCTCCGCCGCGTTGGCCTGCACGAGCCGCAGGTTGGGCAGCCCGTCCTGGCCGAGGGCCGCACCGGCCCGCTCGGCGCGCGCGATCGTGTGGGCGAGCCCTGGCTGGTAGACCTCCACGGCGAGGTAGTCGCGCGCGGGGTCGGTGGTGGCCGCCTCGACCACGGCGTCGCCGAGGCCCGAGCCGATCTCGACGACGAGCGGGGCCTGGCGTCCGAAGACCGCCTCGGCGTCGAGCACGAACTCCGGGTCCACCGAGGTGCGTGCGACGGCCCGGGGGACATCGACCAGGTAGGCCCCGTGCCTCGCGGCCCACATCCGCTTCTGCTTGTCCGTGAGCCGGCCGGACCGGCGCACGAACGACACCGGCTTGGTCCGGAATCCCGCCAGCTCGGGCCGGTCCGCGGCGTCGGGCTGGTGGGCGGCGTCGGGCTGGGGAGGTACGGGCTGGCTCACGGGTAGAGCGTACGAGGTGGCGGCCGAGCGTTGCGTATCCGCAAGGATTCGGGACTCGCCGTGCACGCCTGCGGTGGCAGGCGACAGCCTGGGGGCGGACGCCCGGACCACCCAGCGAAGTCAGGACCGATCATGCTCGCCGCCGCACCCGCCATCGACGTATGGCAGCCGAGCGAGCATCCATGACCGAACGCGACTCCTGCTCCCACGTCGGGCTCGACGGGCGCCGGATGGTGGTCGAGCTGTCCGACGGCGACCTCGCACGGCTCACCGCGATAGCGCACCGACGCGGTATCGACGGCCCGGAGCTCGTCCTCGAGTGGATCCGGCGCGGAATGAGCAACCGCATCTGGGCCGAGCCGGACGAGCGCCACGCCCTGCCCGACCGGGTGGCGCGGGACGTCGAGGTCGCGCGGCGGTCCGAGGATCTGTTCCGGGATCTGCTGGGCGGCCCTGCCGATCCCGACTGATCCGCAGGGCCGTCAGATCCGGCCCACCTCGGACTCGAGCATCGCCACCGCCTCGGCCGGTTCGAGGTCCCTGACCAGGACCCGCAGGGTGAGGCCGTCGGCCAGGGCGAGCAGGCGCCTGGCCTGCTCCAGGGCCGCCTGGTCAGCGGCGTCACCCGCGGCGCGGCGGGCGCCGTCGGCACGGTCGGCACGGTCGGCCTGGATCAGCCGCACGCACTCCTCCTCCGCCCCCCGTCGGGCCTCGGCCAGCACCTGGCGGACGGCGGAGTGGTTGATCGACTTCGCCACGTAGGCGTACCAGACGCTGACGCCCATGCGGCCGGTGTCGTCCCGCGGGATCTGCTGGCTCACCACGTGCAGCAGGCGCTCACGCGGTGCAGCTTCGGCGGTCTCCTGATAGCCGCCGTGCGCGCTCTGGACGAGCGCGGTGCAGCCGGCCAGGACGAGCGCCTCCTTGGTGCCGAAGTAGTGCTGGATCCGGCCCATCGAGACGTCGGCGGCTGCCGCGACGTGCCGCAGGCTGACGCCCTCGATCCCGTGCTCGGCGATCACCAGCCAGAGCGCATAGACGATCTCCCAGCGACGTTCCTCGTGATCGACCACTTTGGGCATGCGCCCAGGGTACCCAATACGGTCGCATCGTAACGTGTTACGATGCGACCGTATTGCAAAAAGGTCGCACTCCGAGAGGACCCTCCGATGCGCAAGAACCACACCGGACCGAAGCGCCGCCGGTGGCCGGTCGTCCTGCTGGCCGCCCTGGCCGCGGTCTCGACGAGCGGCCTGGTGCTGCTCCTCGCGACCAGCAGCCCCGGCGTCGGCCACTTCCGCACACCGGAGGCGCGCAAGGCCTACGAGGACGCCTACGCCGAGGCCCTCGGCCACCTGCCCGAACCCACCGAGACACACGACATCGAGACGATCTTCGGCACGGTGCGCGCCTACGCCTGGATCCCGGAGGGGCGGGCGGACTCCACCCCCGTCGTCCTGCTGCCCGGACGCTCGTCCGCAGCGCCCATGTGGGGCGACAACCTGCCCCACTACATCGAGCACCGCACCGTCTACGCCTTCGACGTCATCGGTGACACGGGCATGTCCCAGCAGACCGTCCCGATGCGCGACGTCGGGGACGCGGCCCGCTGGGTGGACGAGGCGATGGCGAGCCTCGACCTCGACCGGGTACACCTGGTGGGCCACTCGCAGGGCGGCGGGCTCGCGGCCGCCGTCGCACTGCGGTACCCGGACCGCTTGGCCAGCCTGACGCTGCTCGAGCCGGTCCTGACCCTGAGCGCGCTACCGCTCTCGGTGGTGTTCGCGAGCATCCCGGTCTCGCTGACGTTCCTGCCGGAGTCGTGGCGCGAGGCGGCGCTGAACGAGATCGGCGGGGTCGAGGACGAGGAGGTCGATCCCGACGACCCGCTCGCCCGGATGATCAACGTCGGCGCCGAGGGTTACAGCTCGTCAGGGCTGCCCAACCCCGTTCAGCTGACCGATACGGAGCTGAGGAGCCTGCCCATGCCGGTGTACGTGGGAATCGCGAGCGGCTCCCCGCTGGCCGGCGGCGAGGCAGGTGCGGAGAAGGCGAGGCTGATCCCGGACGCCCAGGTCAAGGTCTGGCCCGACACCACGCACTCCCTGCCGATGCAGGTGGCGCCGGCGCTGGACGCGGAGCTGGAGACGTTCTGGGCGGCGCATCCCTAGGAATCCGCGGCAGGCGCCTATCCCCCTCGTCGTTGCCTATATGCAACAAAGCGCATCTTCGCGCGCGAACTCCTCACCGTGGCGGAACGATAACCGTCATGAGAGCACGAAACAGCACGACAGACCTCCGCTCGTCGACAAGCGAGCGCCAAAACCCTAACGATTCCGTTAGGGTTTTGTCCTGGAGGTGGATCTTGAGTGCACAGGAACTGCTGTGGAACGCGGCGCTCGACCAGCACGGTTTTGTCACACTGTCCGACGCGCGTCGGCTCGGTGTCAGCACTGACGCAGTAGTAATGCTCGCTCACCGGGGCAAGATCCAGCGGGTCGCCACCGCCGTCTACCGCTTTCCGAGGTTCCCGGCGGGACCTAACGCGCCCTACATGCAGGCGGTGCTCTGGACGGGCCATGATCAGGCCTGCCTGAGCCACGACACGGCGCTGGCCTTGTACGAGGTCAGCGACATCAATCCTGACCGCGTCCACCTCACTGTCCCGCGGAACTGGCGCATCCGACGCTCGGGGGGCGACCTGTACGTCGTTCACCACGAGAACCTCACAAAGAGTGAGATCGGCTGGTGGGACGAGATCCCGGCGGTCACGCTCGCGACAGCCATTCGACAGTGCATCAGCAGCGGCACTCCCACCTACCTTCTCCGGCAGTCGCTGGAGCGAGGGCTCGATACCGGACGGCTCAACGCTGCCGACCAGCAGGACTTGGCCCGCCGTCTGGACGAGCGAGAGTGACCGCGGAGAGCCCCATCACGCTGGTCGGCTCCCTGCCAAGCCGAGACAAGGAACCGACGAACGCGCGTGTCCTGGACGCCTGGATCGCGGCCGCTCAAGACACGGTCAGGCTGGACAGCGGCCGCCTCGGCTGGCTCGTCGCGTCAACCGTCGTGGTCGCAGCACTGCAGCGTGCAGTCGGGGCCCCCAACCGGCCGACCTTCCTCCTTAAGGGAGGAACATATCTCCAGCACCGCCTAGGCAGCTCAGCCAGGCCGACCAAAGACGTCGACGGCGTCATCAGAGGTGACATCGATGAGTTCATCCATCACCTCGACGCGATTCTGGCTGAGCCGTGGGGTCCACTGGCACTTGAACGTGGGCCCGTCGAGATCATCGACACCCCGGTCCGTGTCGTGAAGCCGCGCCGGTTCGACGTCCGGCTGAGCCTCCGTGGCAAGGTCTGGCGACGCATCCAGGTCGAGATCGCGCCCGCTGAGGGTTCTGCGACCCTGGAGCACGATCTGATCCCGGCGCCGCCCCTCGACTACTTCGGGTTGCCCTCACCCGATCACCTGCTCGGCATCGCCCTGCGCTACCAGATCGCACAGAAGTTGCACGCGTGCTCCGACCCTCACGACCCACCTGTCACAAGGAACGACCGGGCACGTGACGTCGTCGACCTGCTCGCGTTGAGAGACCTCGCAACACTTGAAGGTGCGGTGACGCTTCTCGATCTGCGCAGTGCGTGTACCGACGTGTTCACCGCGCGCGCCTGCGATGCCCAGGCACTTGGACGCACGATCCGCCGCTGGCCGTGCTCGGTGGTGGCTCATGCGCACTGGAAACAGGACTTCGCCGCCGCGGCAGCGGCCATCGGACGCTCCGACCTGACGATGGAGGTCGCCGTTGCCGATCTCAATTCTTGGGTTGCGGCGATCGAAGCTGCCAGGTAGTTCGCTCAACGTAGGGGTAGTTGCTCCATGGGCGCTCAGAGGGCGACCACCCCTACGTTCGACGGATCACAAGCGGCTGGGCCTACGTTCGGCAGGCACTCACAGGGCCGGCGTCAGGCGTTCCGCCACCCAGTAGAGGGCCACCACCACGATGCCGGCCGTCGTTGTCCCGAGTGCCCAGGCGGCGGTCCGCGGGGCCCGGGCGCGCAGGAGCACCAGCAGCGGGAACACGACGGCGATGATGCCGAGCTGCACCGCCTCGATGCCCACGTTGAACGACAGCAGCGACCACAGCAAGGTCCACGACCAGGCCGCATCGATGCCCAGCGCGCCCGCGAACCCGACGCCGTGCACCAGACCGAAGACGAACACGCCGGGCAGCCGCCAGCGGTCCCAGCCGGTCAGCGCGTCCTGGGTCCCGGCCGGGGCTCGCCCCCGCCAGATCAGGTAGAGATCCACTGCCGCCACCACCGCGATCGACGCGGCGATCACCGGCTCGACCACGATCGCCGGCACGGAGACCACGCCGAGGGCCGCGAGCAGGAACGTCACCGAGTGCGCGACGGTGAACGCCGTGGCGGTCCACACGACGTCGCGCAGGCGACGGGCGCCGATCAGCAACGCCAGCAGGAACAGCACGTGGTCCAGCCCGAACAGCAGGTGCTCCCCGCCCAGCACGAAGAACTCCCCCACCTGCCTGAGCAGGCGGTGCTCCCCCGTGGTGAGGGTGGGCGACGCCGCGGTCAGCACCGCGGAGCCCTCCTCCTCGTCGAGCTCGTACCGGATGATCGTCTCGGTCGAGTGGACGAACGACTCACCGTCTGGGAACAGGGCGCTGGAGACCTCGTGCACACCCTCCGGCTCGCCGCCGTCGCACACGAACGTGTACGTGAGCGAGGCATAGGCCCGCTCCCCGCGCTCCACCACGTCGGCGGCGTCGAGCGCCGGTGCGCACGGTTCGCCGTCGTAGGTGACGACGAAGCGGTCGGTGACGTACCCGTCCACCTCAGCCTCGTGCTCGTCGAGCTGCGCGAGCTGGTCCGCCCGCCCGGTCGCCTCGTACGCCTCGGCCCGCAGCCAGGCGGACTTCATGAGCAGGTCGTACTCGAGGTCGAGCACCGCCGTCACGTCCGCCGCCGTCGGCCCGCCTCCAGCAGAGGACGCAGCCGGGGCCACCTCCGCGTAGACGTCGCTCGTGGCGTCGTGCGCCCACGCGACCTGCCCGACGGCGGGGCTGCTCACCACTGCGAGCAGCCCCGCCAGGGCCAGTGTCCGGCGGAGCCTCAACGGCGACCCGTGGTGAAGTACGCCGGCGGAGCCGTCGTCGTGCCGCCACCCGCGGTGCGGGCCGTGACGAACCAGGCATAGGTGCGGTCCGGCTTGAGGCCCGACCACCGGACAGCGGCCACCTCACCGGACCGGACGGTGTCGCTGCCGATCCGGCGCACCGGGTCGTACAGCACCACCGAATCGGTCGTGAACGACGTCGTGCGAGAGGTCAGGTCGACCGGCAGCACCATGTTGTCCTCGAGGCCGTTGTACCGGTGCTCGGTGTCGTACTCGGTGGCACCGAACTCGCCCAGCAGCGGCGAGTAGGTGTCGATGGACACCTCGCCGCGGTCGACGTCGAACTGCAGCATCCGGAAGAAGGACGCGCCGAGCTGGAGCTGGTCCGTGGGGTCGTACCCACCGATCTGAGTGAGCCCGAGCTGGTCCGCGGACACCGTGTAGAACTGGTAGTCCGCGAGGAGCTCCACCACGCCGCCGCCGATGTCGCCGACGACGGGCGGGCGCACGTTGGTGCCCACGCCGTGCCGGTGCCCGGCCAGCACCATGAACACGTTCGGGTTGTCCTTGACGAGCAGGTTGTACAGCAGCGGCCCGTCCGACCCGCCGAAGTTCGCCCCACGCCCGTCGGGCGACGACGACGGCTCCAGGTAGTCGTGCGTGAGCAGGACGCCGTTGCGGTCGGAGTAGCGGTCGAAGATCGACGCCGCCCACTCGGCCTCGTCCCGGGTCACGCCGTAGGACAGACCGACCACCACGAAGTCCAGGCCACCGGCCGAGAACAGGTCGTAGTGGTTCTCGTTCGAGCCCGGCGTCATCGAACCGCCGTAGGTCGCGTCCTCCCAGTCCTCGGCGAGCGCCTCGTAGCGGTCCGGCCCGAAGTGCTCGTCGAACAGCTCAGGGTCGGTACCCGACTGGTTGTCGTGGTTACCGGCGACGACGCCGTTCGGGATGCCCGCCGCGTCGATCCGCCCCTGGGCCTCCGACGCGAACTCGAACTCGCCGACCACCTGCTCCTCGCGCTCCGGCGGGAACGCCCGGATGTTGTTCTCGACGATGTCGCCGGTATGCGCCACGTAGGCGATCTTGCGCTCCTCGGCGTTGTCGACGATCCAGTCCATGACGCCCGTGTAGCCCTTGGCCCAGACGGCGCGCTCCTCGGCGGTCTCCTGCTCGACGGCGCCCTCGGTCAGGTACTGCGTGTCCGTGTAGTGGACCATCGAGAAGTCGTACCCGGCAGGGTCGGCGAAGCTGTTCGGGTCCCCGGGGTCGATGTCGTCGGCGAAGGGGTCCTCGCCGGTGACCATCGCGTGGACCTTGCCCCGCTCGACGTAGTCGCGGGTCACGGTGCCTTCGAGCACGGTCGCCCCGTCGACGGCGCCGCGTGCCGAGGCCACGACGTCCCAGGCGTCGGTGTCGGGGTTCCAGGCCCGCAGGCTGACCAGGCGGGCCGGGTCGGCGGTGCCCTCCCAGCGCAGCACCGGCGCCTCGACCTTGCCGCGCACCGGCACGTCGAACCGCTGGTAGGTGACGTCGCCGGACGCCGGCGAGTCCGCGGACCGGCCGTCGCCCGGCTCCAGCGCCCGGGTGCTCAGCTTCTTCTCGCCCCGCACGCTCAGCGTGCTCGGGACCTCGGTCGCCTCGCCCTGCCAGGCCTGGCTCGGCGTGAGGATCTCGGCGCTGGAGAAGGTAGCGGTGACCCGGCCGTCGTCGGGCTCGGTGACCGTCGCCTTCAGCGTCGCGGTGCGTCCAACACCCGAGGTGCCCGACGCCGGTGCGACGTCCGCCGGCACGTCGGGGATCCCGGCGCTGACGAACCCGATCTCGTGGGTGACCTCGTTGCCGAGGCCGTCCGTGGCCGTGACCGCGAGGACGTGGTCACCGGCGGACAGACCGGGACCGACCGGGTCGCCGACAGCGATCGGGTCGCCGTCGAGCGTGATGTCCGGGCCCTGTACCACCCCGGAGACATCGTCCACCGTGACGGCGAGCGGCGCGCTCGAGGTGAGGCGGTCGCTGTCGGCGGGGGTGGCCTCGACGAGCTCGGGGCCGGTGTTGTCCGTGAACAGGGCGCGGGTGGCCCGCTCGCCGGTGGTGGAGGTCGCGGCGAGCTCGTGCTCGCCGTCGGGCAGCTCGGCGGTGTCGAGCTGCGCGAGCAGGCCGCGCGCGGGGGCGTCGACGTGGAAGACCCAGTCGACCTCCACCTCGGGGTTCACGCTGCTGCCGCAGTTGCCGTCGCCGATGTTGTGGCTCGTGCGCATGCTGACGTGCGTCGCCGTGCCCTCGGCGGGGATCATTTCCGGGGAGGACAGCGCGTAGTCGTCGCGGTTGTCGCCGCACGAGCTGCCGTACAGGGTGCCCGCGACGACGTCGATCCGGTTCCAGCCCGCAAGAAGCCACTCGTTCGGGAGAGTGATCTCAGCCCGCTCGGAGACGTAATCCCGCTCGTCCATCGTCAACCTGTGGCCGTTGACCAGCAGGTACGAGTGGTACCGCGCTTCCATCGAGTTGGAGCCGATGTCGAAGGCGAGCACGGCGTCGCCCGCGCCGAGCGAGTCGTGCAGCGTGACGGCCGGGGCGTCGATCGTGTAGGTGAGCGCGACCTCACGCAGCAGGCTGTCGCTGGTTCCGCAGCTCCCGTCGCCCAGGTCGTAGGAGTCGGCCACGTCGTGGCCCGTGACCGTGGCGCCGTCGAGCGTCAGGTCCAGTCCGGAGATCTCGAAGTCGTCACGGTTGGTGCCGCAGGACGAGCCGTAGTCGCCGGTCACCACAGTGACCGAGTTGTCGCCCGGAACGAGCAGGCTCGCGGGGATCGTGACGTCCACGCGCTCGTTCGCCCAGTCGCCGCCGAGCTCGACCCGCGAGCCGTTGACCAGCAGGAAGTTGTGAAAGGCGTCGTCGATCGAGTTGGCACCGACGTCGAACGAGAACGTGGCAGCGCCGTTGCCCAGGGAGGGCACGGCCGCGGGCTCCTCGCCGTCGAGCACCAGCTCGGCGACCGAGCCGTCGGCACCCGCCGGGCGGGCGGCCGCCACGGCCACCGTGCCGTTGGCGAGGGTGCCGTCGGCCGGGGTGAGGCGCGGGGCGCCGACGGGCGCGTTGTTCACGCGGACCTGGTGGGCCGTCGTGTCGCCGTCCGCCGTACGGGCCTCGATGGTGTGCTCGCCATTGGTCAGCGTCGTGGTGTCGAGCTCGGCGCTGAGACCTGTGGTGCCCTGCGGGTCACCCTGCACGAAGAACGAGAGCTCGGCCCGCAGGAGCAGGTTGCCGTTGGTGCCGCAGCTGCCGTCACCGAACGCGTAGGTGTACTCGTTCTCCTCGCCGTCGGCCGTCTCGCCGAGCGGCTCCAGCGTGAAGTCGGAGAGCACGAAGTCGTCGTGGTTCGCGCCGCAGCTCGTCTCGAACGTGCCCGCGGTCACCGCGACGGTGTTCTCACCGGTCACCAGGTACTCGTTGGGGATCTCCAGCTCGACGCGCTCGCTCACGGCCTCGGGCAGGTAGATCGGCTCCGAACCATTGACCGTCAGGTAGTTCCGGTACCGCCCCTCGGTGGAGTTGCTCCCGACGTCGTAGCCGAGGAGCGACGTGCCGAGCGTCTCGGTGGCACCCGGCACGTCGACGCCGTCGACGGTCAGGCGTTCGACGTCGTCACCAGGCGCGACCGGTTCGGCCGCGACCGGAACGGTCCCCTCGAGGAACTCGCCCTCGTCAGGTGTGAGGACGGGGCCACCCGCCGCCGGTTCAGCCGGCTCGTGCGGCGTCGTCGCGACCGCACCGGCCGGGGTGCTGCCGGTCTCCGCGGGGGCGGCGGACGACGACGTCGCGGCCCACCCCGTCATGGCGAGCGTGACCGCTGTGACCGCCGCGACGAGACCGGCCTGCTGCCGACCTCGCTGTTTCCTGGTGACTGGCCGCATGGCCGTCCTCCCTGTGGTCCGTGAAAGGTGGACGGCCCTGAGCACGCCCGAAGGTCAACCTGGACCGGGCGGGTGAACAGAACGGGTGCGGGAGGCAACAACCGGACAAATAGTCCATTGGGTCGGGTGAAGCCCCAGGTCAGCGGCCACGGAGGGTCTGGGTGAACTTGAGCGGGAATGACGAAGGCCCCCACCGTGGTGAGGGCCTTCGTCGGACTGTGCGCCATCATGGACTCGAACCATGAACCCGCTGATTAAGAGTCAGCTGCTCTGCCAATTGAGCTAATGGCGCCTGCGACGGAAAGATTACCAGGGCTTGGACCCTCTGGCGCACCATTACTTCCGCCTCACGACAACCCCCGCAGATGCCCCCGAGAGGGGCCTGCTGGACCGCCGTCTGGTGCGCCATCATGGACTCGAACCATGAACCCGCTGATTAAGAGTCAGCTGCTCTGCCAATTGAGCTAATGGCGCCTGCGACGGGAAGAAACACTACCAGGACCTGCGCCGTCACCGGAAACCGAACGAGCAGCTCGCCGCTGTGAACTGCGCGACAGCGGGGCACCACCGACCGCCGCTACGCTCCGGCACCATGACCGTCACCGACAGCAGCGCGGGCGCCCCGACCGAGACTGCGGCGCAGCTCGAGCAGGCCGTCCTCCTGCGGCGCGTGCGCGCCTGGCTGATCGTGTTCATCGTCGGCCTCGTGCTGAGCGGGGTCACGGCGTTCCCGTTGGTGACGGAGGTCCGCTGGGGCCATGAGCTCCTCGTCGCGTGGGGCGTGGAGACCTGGCTACCGAGCCTCGTGGAGTGGTTCGCCCGCGTCCGCGAGGGGCTGGAGGCCACCGCCGCCGACTACCCGTTCATCGCGTACGGCACGGACTGGCTCGCGTTCGCGCACCTGGTCATCGCCGTTGCGTTCTGGGGGCCGTTGCGCGACCCGGTCCGCAACATCTGGATCATCGACTTCGGGCTGATCGCCTGCGCGGGGATCATCCCGCTGGCCCTGATCGCCGGGCCGATCCGGGACATCCCGTGGGGCTGGAGCCTCATCGACATGTCGTTCGGCGTCTTCGGCGCGATCCCGCTGCTGCTCGTGCGCCGCATGATCAAGCGTCTGGAGCTACTGCAGGCCGACGTCCGACCCGTCTGACTTACAGGTACAGGCCGGTCGAGTCGTCCGCCTCGTCCCGCTCGGCAACGCCGTGCACGTCGCGCTCGCGCAGGAGCACGTAGTCGCGGCCCGCCAGGTCCACCTCGGCGCGCTCCTCGGGGTCGTAGAGGACGCGGTCCCCGACGTCGACCTGCCGCACGTGCTCGCCCTTGGCCACCACGGTCGCCCAGGCGAGCCGCTTGGGCCCGACGGCGGTCGCCGGGATCACCAGGCCGCCGGTCGAGTGCCGCTCCGCCGAGTCCGTCTCCGGCTCGACCAGGAGCCGGTCGTGCAGCATGCGGATCGGGAGGGTGCCTGGCTTCGTAGCGGCGTTCGTCACAGCGGGGGTGCTCACAGGACAACGCTACGCGACCCGCGGACAGGGTTGTCCACAGGTCCCGCCCGGCGGACCGCCGTCGCGCCGCGGGGCGGCTACCGTTACGGACATGACCACACGTCTCGAGACCGGGGACAAGGCTCCCGACTTCACGCTCCCGACCGCCGACGGCGGCACCGTCAGCCTGGCCGACCTGGCGCAGAACACGACCAAGGGCGTCATCGTGTACTTCTACCCGGCGGCCGCGACGCCGGGCTGCACCAAGGAGGCGTGCGACTTCCGCGACTCCGAGGCGTCGCTGCTGGGCGCGGGCTACGCCGTCGTGGGCATCTCCCCCGACAAGGTGGCGAAGCTGGCGAAGTTCGCCGACGCCGAGGCGCTCACCTTCCCGCTCGCGTCCGACGAGGACCACGCGACGCTGGAGGCGTACGGCGCCTGGGGCGAGAAGCAGAACTACGGCAAGACGTATGTCGGCGTCATCCGCTCCACCTTCGTGGTGAACCCGGACCTGACGGTCGCCGAGTCCTTCTACAACGTGAAGGCGACAGGCCACGTGGCCCGGATCCGCAAGGTCCTCGGGCTCGATGACTGAGACGAAGGCGCAGCGCTGATGGGCTCCCCCGCCGACCTGCTCGACATCGACTCGGAGCTGAGCGACTCGGAGCTGGCCACCCGCGACCGGGTCCGCGAGTTCGTGGACCGGCGCGTCCGGCCGAATATCGCTCGCTGGTTCGCCGACGCGCACTTCCCGCAGGAGCTGGTGCCTGAGCTGGGCGAGCTCGGCCTCCTCGGTATGCACCTCGACGGGTACGGCTGTGCCGGCCGGTCCGCCGTCGAGTACGGGCTGGCCGCGCAGGAGCTGGAGGCCGGCGACTCCGGCATCCGCACCTTCGTGTCGGTGCAGGGCTCGCTGGCGATGTCGGCGATCCACAAGCACGGCTCCGAGGCACAGAAGCAGCAGTGGCTCCCCCGCATGGCGACCGGTGAGGTGGTGGGCTGCTTCGGCCTCACCGAGCCGGGCGCGGGTTCGGACCCGGCGGGCATGACCACGCGAGCCCGGTTCGTGCCGGGCAGCGAGGGCGGTGACGCCGGCGGCGAGTGGGTGCTGGACGGCGCCAAGCGGTGGATCGGCATGGCCTCGTTCGCGGACATCGCGATCATCTGGGCAAAGGTCGCCGAACCGTCCGACGGCGGCGGCGAACGGGACCGGGTCCGTGGGTTCATCGTGCCGACGTCGACCCCGGGGTTCGCGGCGGTGCCGATCGAGCCGAAGCTCTCGATGCGCGCGTCCGTGCAGTGCGACATCACGCTGGAGGGTGTCCGCGTACCCGCGGACGCCCTGCTTCCGGAGCACCCCGGCCTGGCGGGGCCGTTCGCCTGCCTGGACGAGGCGCGCTACGGCATCGTGTGGGGCACCGTCGGTGCGGCACGGGACGCGTTCGAGTCCGCGCTGGCCTACGCCAAGGGGCGCGAGCAGTTCGGCACGCCGATCGCGGGCTTTCAGCTCACGCAGGCCAAGCTCGTGGACATGGCCCTGGAGATCACCAAGGCGCAGCTCATGGCGCTGCGCCTCGGCAGGCTCAAGGACGCCGGGCGGCTGGAGGGCCACATGATCTCGGCGGGCAAGCTCAACAACGCGCGCATCGCCATCAACATCTGTCGCGAGGCGCGCACGGTGCTGGGCGGCAACGGGATCACGCTGGACCACTCGCCGATGCGGCACGCCAGCAACCTGGAGTCGGTGCGCACGTACGAGGGCACCGACGAGGTCCACACGCTCGTGCTCGGACGACACCTCACCGGACTCGCCGCGTTCCGCTGACCTGCACGCTCACTACCCGTAGACTGTGCGCCGCGCGCGAGTGGCGTAATTGGCAGCCGCGCCAGGTTTAGGTCCTGGTGTCTTCGGACGTGGGGGTTCGAGTCCCCCCTCGCGCACTCCTTGCCTGCAGATTGCCTGCAGACGGCGACGGCCGCCTCCCGTGCGGGAAGCGGCCGTCGCCGTCTGCTCTGCCGGACGGACCGACGGGCCAGGTCAGTTCTGCTGGGCCGCGAGGTCCTTCTTCACGACCTCCATGTCGAGGCCGCGGACGGCCTCGACGACCTCGGCGAGGCCCTTGGCCGGCAGCGCGCCCGCCTGGCGGAACACCAGCACGCCGTCGCGGAACGCCATGAGCGTGGGGATGGACGTCACCTGCGCGGCCGACGAGATGCCGGGGTTCGCGTCGGTGTCGATCTTCGCGTGCACGATGTCGTCGTTCTTCTCCGAGGACGCCTCGAAGACGGGGCCGAACATCTTGCACGGCGGGCACCAGTCGGCCCAGAAGTCCACGAGGACTATCCCGTTGTCGCTGACTGTCTTCTCGAACGTGGCATCGGTGATGTCGACGGTTGCCATGTCGCGTTTCCTCTCGTTGTACGTCTCCCTGGTGCAGCACGGTTTCGCCCTCAGCTATTCCGGGAACAGCGCCTCAGTGAGCGGCGCGACACCCCGCGCCGGTCCGGACGGCGCGGGGGTAGGGCGCCGCGAGGCGCGAACTGGTAGAACGGACCCCGTGACGGACACTGCCGACTACCCCCAGGACGATTTCTACCGCGACCCCTCCCAGGCCTCGGGATGGCTGACGGACGAGGACCTCGCGGTCGTGCGGGCACAGCTCCCGCTCATCTACGTCGACGCGATTCCGGTCCGGGTCGACGACTCGGGTGACGTGGTCGCCGTCGGCCTGCTGCTGCGCGTGAACACGCAGGGCGTGATGACGCGGGCCCTGGTCTCCGGCCGCGTCATGTACCACGAGCGGGTGCGGGACGCGCTGCTGCGGCACATCGAGAAGGACCTCGGTCCTGTCGCGCTGCCGCAGGTCCCGCCGTCGCCGCAGCCGTTCACCGTCGCCGAGTACTTCCCGACGCCGGGCATCACCGCGTTCCACGACCCGCGCCAGCACGCGGTGTCGCTCGCGTACGTGGTGCCGGTGACGGGCGACTGCCGTCCCCAGCAGAACTCTCTGGACCTCGCCTGGCTGACGCCGGAGGAGGCGTGCGCCGACGACGTCCAGGCCGAGATGATGAACGGCCAGGGCATGCTGATCAAGCAGGCGATGGCCCACGTGGGCAGGCTGCCGTAGCGCCGTGACGTCGGTGTCGTGATGCCCGATTCCTCCTTACCTGCGGTATAACGTCCCAGGCGCCCGACGGTCGGTGCCCGGACGGGAGCATGATGGGGCGCCACAGGGTCGCGGGGCGGCTGGCCACAGGGTTGGGCGGAAGCCTGCTCCTGCCGTTCCTGGTGGAGCTCAGCATGGCCTCCATGCTGGACCAGAGCTTCAGCGTGCGACGGGGTGCGATCTTCGTCGGTGTCCTGGCGGGCGGGTCGGGCCTGCTGCTCGCCGTGGACCGGCTCACCGAGTACCGCAAGCATCGCGCCGAGAAGCGGGCGCGGCCGGACGTCGCGCAGGTCCCCGCCGAGCACGTCACCCACCACGCGCTCGCGCCGTACGGCCCGGAGACCGACGGCGTGGTCACCCTGTGCGCGTCCCGGCTCGGCGTCTCGTCACTGCACTACGTCGCGTACCACGCGCGCGGCAAGGGCCTCTTCCGGGTGGACGTGCTGGACCACCCCGACCTGGCGCCGCTCGTCGGCCTGGCCGCACCGGACCGACACCGCCACATCTACGAGAACTACGGCACGCGGCTCAAGGCCCTCATGGCCCATCTCGACGACGACTTCGACGAGCTCGACAGCGGACGCCTCGTCCGGCTCGTCCTCGACGTCGAGAAGGGTGCCGTGTTCGTCATCGAGGTGCACGAGCACTCCGGCAGATACCTGCTCGGAGTGACGCTCGACCAGTCGCACGTGGACACGGCCGACGAGGAGATGCGCAGGCTCACCGCGGAGATCCGCCAGTACCTCGGACACCCGGCGATGCCCGCGACGGCCCGGGAGCCCTAGCTCAGGTCCAGGACCGGCCAGTCCTCCAGGTCCGAGCGCATGCGGCGGTCGTGGGTGGCCACGACCACCGCGCACGGCGTGACCTGCAGCGCACGGGTCAGCTCGTCGACGAGGTCGATCGACAGGTGGTTGGTCGGCTCGTCCAGGAGCAGCAGGTGCGGCGCGTGCAGCAGCGCCCGCGCGAGCTCGAACCTGCGGCGCTGGCCCGCGGACAGCTCGGCGAGCGGCCGGTCCAGGTCCTCCTCGCTGAGCAGGCCGAGGCCCGCGACGGGCACCACGTGGTCCGGGTCCAGCTCGCCCGAGGCGAGCAGCCGGAGCGCCTCGTCGGCGTACGTCTCGAAACCGGTCCGCAGGCGCGCCTTGCCGGTGATCGGCGCGCTCTCCTGCCCGACGACGCCGATGCGCGCCCCCGGCGCGACGAACCGCGTCCCCCGGTCCAGCTCAAGGGTGCCGGCCAGCGCCCCGAGCAGCGTCGACTTGCCCGTGCCGTTCGGCCCCACGACCAGCAGCCGGCCGGACGGCGGCACGGCCACCCGGGTGCCGGGCAGGTCGAGGCGGGCGCCGCCGCCGCCGCCCACGCGCGGCGAACGCACCTCCACCACGGGGTGGCTGGGGTCCCAGCCCGCGGACATCGCCGGAAGGTCCGGGAAGCCCAGCTCCACCGGCGGTCTCGGCACCTCGATGGCCTCCGCCTCGAGCTTCTGGACGAGCCGGTCAGCGGCCTTGACGTGGATGCGGGCGTGGGTGGCGCGGCGATGCTTCTGCGAGCCCTTTCCCGGGCGCCACTCGTCGGACAGGCCCTCGTACGACTCGTCCAGCCGCTCGGCGAGTGCCGCCGCCCGCTTGCGCTCGGCCCGGTAGCGCTGGCGCCAGCGGTGCAGGGACTGGTTCTTCGCGAACCGATAGGTCAGGTAGCCCGGCTGCCCGTAGAGCACCGGCTTGCCGTCCCAGGACGGGTCGAGGTCGAGGATCCCCGTGGCGACGTCGTCGAGCAGCTCGCGGTCGTGCGTGACCAGGACGACGCCGCCACGCCACGCCACGAGCTCGCCCGTGAGGTACTCGATGGCGGAGTCGTCGAGGTGGTTGGTGGGCTCGTCCAGCAGGAGCAGGTCGGAGCGTTCGGCGAGGCGGCAGGCGAGGCGGACGCGGAACCGCTCCCCCACGCTGAGCCGGTCGAGCCGACGGCGGGGGTCGCGCGGCGCGCCGAGCCGCGTGAGCGCCACCTCGACGCGCCGGTCGGCGTCCCAGACCGCGAGGTGCTCGGCGAGCGACAGGGTGCGTTCGAGCACCGCGAGGTCGCCCGAGCCGTGGTCGAACGCGGCGGCAGCGGCCTCGAGCTCGGCGGCCGCCGTCCGCAGGCCGTCGAGCGTGGCCGCGACGACGTCGCCGACGGTCTGGCCCGGTGCGGGATGCAGCTCCTGCTCGACGAGGGCCACCGAACCGTGCCGCCGGACCTCGCCCGACCTCGGCTGCAGGTCACCGGCGAGCAGGTGCAGGAACGTGGACTTGCCGGACCCGTTCTCGCCCACGACGCCGAGCCGCGTGCCGTCGTTCACCGTGCAGCTCACGCCGGCCAGCACGTCCCGCCCGGGGTACGCGAAGGCCAGGTCCTGGGCGACAAGATGCATCCGCCAAGCCTACGGGCCGTTCCGGAGCAGGCCGACAGGCCGGACCAGCACAGCACGATGCCCGACGCCGGTGAGGCATCGGGCATCGGCGGACGCTGTGGGTGCGCAGCGGGGGGTATCCAGGGGCGGATGTGCCGCGCACCCACAGCGAGACGATCAGGCAGAGGTCTCCGTCCGGCGGGCGACGGCGGGGTACCTGATGTTCTCGACCATCTCCTGCACCTCGTGCGACGGTGGCTTGGTCGCCAGCGACACGATCACCGTGACCACCAGGTTCACGACCGCGCCGATGGCACCGATGCCCTCGGGGCTCACGCCCATGATGTGGTCGTTGGCCTGGGTGCCGAACACCGGGAGCGTGTAGATCATGTACGTCGCGGTGAAGACGAGGCCGGTGAGCATGCCCGAGACGGCTCCCGCCGCGTTGGCTCTCTTCCAGAAGATCCCGAGCAGCAGGATCGGGAAGAAGGTCGACGCGGCGAGCCCGAAGGCGAAGGCGACCACCTGGGCCACGAACGCCGGCGGGTTGATGCCGAAGTAGATCGCGACCAGCACCGCGATGCCCATCGCGATCCGGCTGACCAGGAGACGCCGGGCCTCCGAGGCGTTGTGGTCCACGTACCGGAAGTACAGGTCGTGGGACGCCGACGACGAGATGACCAGCAGCAGGCCGGCCGCCGTCGACATGGCGGCCGCCAGGCCACCGGCCGCGACGAGCCCGACGATCGGCGCGGGCAGGCCCGCGATCTCCGGGCTGGCCAGCACCAGGATGTCGTTGTTGATGATCAGGTCGGCACCCGAGTCCGGGTTGTTGCTGACCGTGCCGATCGTGTCGACGCCCTCACCCACGGTGATCAGACCTGTCGCCATCCAGTTCTGCACCCAGGACGGCAGCGCGTCGACCGCGGCTCCCTGCACACCGTTGAGCAGGTTGAGCTTGGTGAACGCACCCACGGCCGGGGCGGTCGTGTAGAGCATGCCGATGAAGACCAGCGCCCACAGGGCCGAGTAGCGCGCCCCGCGGACCGTCTTGGTCGTGTAGAACCGGATGATCACGTGCGGCAGACCGGCGGTGCCGATCATGAGCGACAGGGTCACCAGGAAGACATCGATCTGCGGCCGTGCGGTGAACGCCTCGGTGTAGACCGGCAGCCCGAACTCGGCACCGACCCGGTTCAGCTCGGCCAGGATCTCGCCGAACGAGATCTGCGGCACCGGGAACCCGGTCATCGTGTGCGCCACTGCCCAGGCCGGGATCAGGTACGCGACGATGAGCACCGTGTACTGGGCCACCTGGGTCCAGGTGATGCCCTTCATCCCACCGAACACCGCGTACGCGAAGATGACGGCCGCCGCGATGGCGACGCCGACGCCCTGCTCGACCTGGAGGAACCGGGAGAACACGATGCCGCCGCCGGCCATCTGCCCCACCACGTAGGTGAACGACACGATGATCGCGACGAGTGCGGACACCGAGCGCACGGTCTCGGAGAACCGGTCACCGACGAACTCAGGAACCGTGAACTTGCCCCACTTGCGCAGGTACGGCGCGAGCAGCAGGGCGAGCAGCACGTAGCCGCCCGTCCAGCCCATCAGGTAGATGGAGCCGTCCGACCCGAGGAAGGCGATGAGGCCCGCCATCGAGATGAACGACGCGGCGGACATCCAGTCCGCCGCGACGGCTGCGCCGTTCGCGACGGCGGGGATGTTCTGCTCGGCGACGAAGAAGCCCTTGGTCTCCTTCACGCGGCTGCGCCAGGCGATACCGATGTACAGCGCGAACGACGCCGAGACGAAGATGAGCGCCCAGGTCTGGATGTCACTCATGACCGGCTCCCGTCGTCGTTGCGCTCGCTGACGCCGTACTCGTCGTCAAGCCTGTCCATGCGCAGGGCGTAGATGAGGATCAGCAGGATGAAGGTGTAGATCGAACCCTGCTGCGCGAACCAGAACCCCAGCGGGAAGCCCGCGATCACTATCTCGTTGAGCTGCTCGACGAACAGGATCCCCGCGCCGAACGAGACCGCGAACCAGACGATCAGCAGGACCACCATCAGCCGGAGGTTCTTCTTCCAGTACTCCTTGCGCCAGCCGTTCTCCGGCAGGGCGACGCCCCCGCCGTCCGGCGGCGCTCCGCCCGGCGGACTCTCGTTCGTGTCGGCCATGTCTCGACGCTCCTTTGCGTGTCGTGGTGCCTCCGACCGGCAGCCCCAGCTGCCGGCCGGAGGCACTGTGGTGCGGATCACAGTGCCCCCGAGCCTGAGCCAAGGGCAGACGCCGCCGCGGCGCAAGAGCCGACCAGCCGGACGGCGGGCGCGGCCCCGCGAGCGGTCGTTCAGGGCCACGAACGGTTCCGGGAATCTTCACCCGACCGTTCGAGACGCGTTCTCGACCGTTCGCTGAACGGGAGCTGCCGTTCGGCAGAGCGGGGCCCGAGCGGGGGTCCCAGGACGGCCCGGCAGCCCTACGATCGCCTCATGTCCTCGACGTCGAGCACTTCCGGTACCGCCGTGCGCCGCCGTGTGTTTCATCCCGGCAGCCTGGCAATGGCCATCGGCGGGCTGTGCGTCATGATCGGGTCGGTCCTGCCCTGGATCAGCACGCCGCTGGGACACATCCCTGGCCACGCGAGCTACCTCGGCTGGGCGACGATGTTCGTCGCTCCCCTCGCGTTCGCCGGCGCCGTCCTGCCGTTCCGACGAGTGGCGATCGGCCACTGCCTCGTCGTCGCGGCGCCCTGCGCGCTCGCCGTCGTCTGGAACCTCGTGCAGATGGTGCGGGTCAGCGCCGACACCGACTCCTGGGGCAGGGTGTGGCCCGGTATGGGCCTGGTGATGATCGCCGGCGGCGCGGTGATCCTCCTGAGCACCGCCTGGCGCCTGCACCGGACGCCTGACGCATAGTCTCCTCCCATGGAGCACGACGACGACGACGTCGACGAGCACGACACACCGGCCGAGGTCGACGCCACGTTCCGCACGCTGCGGCGCGTCGCCATCACGCACTTCGTGCTGTTCCTGGCCGTCGTGACGGGCGTCCCCGCCCTGACGCTCACGCTCGGCTGGTGGTCGGGCGGACGCCTCGCCGGCGGCATGAGCCCTGGCTTCGCCATGGCGGCGTTCGGACTGTACGCCTTCTTCCTGGTGATCGGGCTGGCAGCGGCCACGCTGTCCTCGGCGGTCGAGGCGCGCATGCTCGGCGGCCGCGAGGACGACGAGGAGCGCTACTCGGGCGACACCTACCCGGACGGCACCCACTCGAGCGACGGCGAGACCCCGTGACCGCCGCGAGCGTCGGCACGCTGGCAGCCCTCATCGGGCTGGTGGCCGTGATCACGCTCGTCGTACGGCCGCGAGGCGCCTCCACCGTCGACTTCTACCTGGCCGGTCAACGGGTCGGCGTCGCGACGAACGCCCTGGCCATCTGCGGGGACTACTTCTCCGCCGCATCGTTCCTCGGGGTCGCCGCCGCGGTCTACGTCTCGGGCCTCGACGGCGTCTGGTACGCCGTCGGGTTCGCCGCGGGGTTCGTCCCCGTGCTGCTGTTCGTCGCCGCACCGCTGCGCCGGTTCGGCGAGTTCTCCATCCCCGACTTCCTCGGCCGGCGCCTCGCCTCGGAGCGCGTGCGCCTGGTCGCCGTCGCCGTGGTGCAGATCGTCATCCTGTCCTACCTCGTCCCGCAGGCCGTGGGCAGCGGCATCACGTGGCAGCTCCTCGTCGGGCACGGGCTGCCCGGCCTCTCCCCGTACGCCACGGGTGTGGTCCTCTCGACCACGGTGGTGGCCGGGCTGGTCGCGTTCGGCGGCATGCGCGGCACCACCTGGACCCAGGCCATCCAGTTCCTCGTGCTGCTCGGCGCGCTCGTCTGGCTCGCCGTCGTCGTCGCCGGGTCGGGGTTCAACTACTCCGGGGCGGTCGCGGACCTGTCCGCCGAACCCCTCGCCAACCCGGTGCACGACGAGTCCGGATGGCACCTGCAGCCGGAGAGCAACCAGCTCGACCCGACGCAACCCGCGACCTTCGGGCAACCCGGCGCCGCCTACGGCCCGCTGGCCCAGTTCGCCCTCGTCCTCACGCTCGTCATGGGCACGGCAGGCCTGCCCCACGTGATGAACCGCTACTTCACCAGCCCCACTGGCACCGCCGCACGGATGACGACCGTGTGGGTCCTCGGCCTGGCCGGACTGTTCTACGCGCTCGCCGTCATGCTCGGTACGGCAGCACGCCAGCAGATCGCGGCAGCCGTCGAGGACCACCCCTGGCTGGAGGAGCTCACCGTCGACGGCGTGCTGCGGGTGCCCGAGCACGCCCTGCCCGTGCTGGGCCGCATCTACGGCGGCGACTCCGGGCTCGCGGTCGTCGCGGCCGGCGCACTGGTCGCCGTGATGTCCACCATCGCGGGACTCCTGCTCGCCGCTGCCGCGTCCTGGGGCCACGACGTCTACGAACGGCACATCAACCCGCGCGCCACCCAGAGCCAGGCGGTGTGGGCCGGGCGGGCGAGCACCGCGGTGGTCGCACTCGCGGCGGGCGGCCTGGCCATCGCCATGCAGCCGGCGGAGATCACCCCCGCCGTACCCTCCATCGTGGCGGCGATGGTGACCTGGGCGTTCGCCATCGCGGGTTCGGCGCTGACCCCGGTCTTCGTGCTGGCCATCTGGTGGCGCGGCACGACGGCGGCGGGCGCCACCGCCGGCATGACCGTCGGCGGACTCGTGTCCGTGACCATGTTCGTGGTGGGCGCCCTGCCGATCGGACCAGGGCTCGGGGAGATGCTGATGACCCCGACCCTCGTGGCTGCACCGCTGGCCGCGCTCGTGACCTGGCTGGTCTCGCGGGCGACGACGCCTCCGGACGACGTCGAACGGCAATGGCTGGTGCTGCACGGCACGGCTGCCGACCGGCATGCCGAACGTCTGGCACGACTCACCATCGCGAGCCCCGGACCGAAACCACGCCGGTCCTCGCGATCGGTCCGGCACAAGGGAGAGCACGATGCGGACGGGTAGCGCGCTCCTGGCCGCGACGATCGGCGTCACGTGGGCGGTGGTCTACCTGGTGACCCAGGTCTTCGTGTCCCCACCGCTGGGAGTCGGCACCACGGTGGCGGCAGGCGCCGTGGTGTCCGTGCTCCTCGTGCTCGGCTACCCCTCCGCGCTTCGGGGCCCCCGTGCGGCCACGGCGCTGCGGCGCTGGTCGCGGTCACGAGACGGGTCCGAGAGCCCCGGCGCCCGACACGAGGGACGTGGCGTCGAGCGCTCTCGCCGTCGGATCGTGGCCGGTGGACGCCGTATGCCGCTCCGGTCCGGGCTGACCGCTGACGCCGCCCGCCGTACCGCCGAGCTGCTGCGCCCGCTGCTCGGCGGGGACGCCGTGGTGATCACCGACCGGGAGCTGAACCTGGCCTTCGTCGGGCCCGGTGTGGACCATCACACGGCGGGCGGTCCGGTACGGGCAGCCATCGTGCGGAGCACGATAGCCAAGGGGCGCACCGTGGTGTCCCGCCGCGCGTCGAGCATGGGGTGCGACGACCCGGACTGCCCGCTGCGCAGCGCCGTCGTCGTGCCGCTCGTCGTGGGCGCGCGCGTGGTGGGCACCATCGGCGTCTTCCGGACGCACGACGAGCCCGCGCCACGGGACCAGGTCGAGGACATGGCGAGCATCCTGTCGCTCCACCTGGAGCTGGCCGAGGCGGACCGCGAGCGCAAGCTGGCCTCGGACGCGCGGCTGGACGCCCTGCGCGCGCAGATCAACCCGCACTTCCTGTTCAACATCCTGAACACGATCGCCTCGAAGTCGCGGACGGACCCGGACGAGGCCCGCCAGCTGCTGCTGCGCCTGTCGGACTTCTTCCGGTACGCCGTGCGGCAGGAGGGCCAGCTCGCAGAGTTCGCGCAGGAGTATTTCTTCGTCCGCACGTACCTGTCGCTGGAGCAGGCCCGGTTCGGGGACCGGCTGCGGGTGCGATACGACGTCGACCCGCAGGTTCTCACCGCTCACGTGCCTGTGCTCGTCATCCAGCCCCTGGTCGAGAACGCAGTGAAGCACGGCCTGGCGGACAAGGTGGAGGGCGGCACGGTCACCTTGAAGGCCCGTGTCGACCCCCTGACCCGGACGACGTCGATCCGCGTGACCGACGACGGTGTCGGCATGACCGCCGACGTGCTCGACACGCTGGGTGCGGGCGGCGGTGCCGATCGGGGCGCCGAGGGCGAGGCGGGCCCGCGCGGCGGCATCGGCCTGCGGAACATCTCGGAGCGCCTCACGACGCTGTTCGGCGAGCGGTTCACCCTGGACATCCAGTCCACGGCGGGTGCGGGCACGGTGGTGGAGGTACGCGTCCCGCTACGCTGACCGCATGCGCCCCCGCGCCCTGATCGTCGACGACGAGGCACCGGCTCGTGCCGAGCTGCGCTTCCTGCTGGAGGAGCTCGGGCAGGTCCAGGTGGTGGGTGAGGCCGCGAACGGTGAGGAGGCTCTCCTTCTCCTGCGGTCGATCCCCTACGACCTGGTGCTGCTGGACATCCGGATGCCCGGAGGCAGCGGCCTGGAGGTCGCGGGCGCGCTGCGCGACCTGCCGCACCCACCCCAGGTCATCTTCACCACCGCCTACCCTGACCATGCGGTCGAGGCCTTCGACCTCGCCGCGGCGGACTACCTGGTCAAACCGTTCGACGCCGCACGCCTGAGCCGCGCGGTGGAGCGTGCGCTCGAGCACGCCGGGGCCGACGACGCGCAGTCGAGCCCGGCGGGTGCGGGTGACGCCGCGGGGGTGGGTAGCACGTCCAACGGCGGCCAGGCCGGACAG
The DNA here is from genome assembly GCF_050936155.1 of Promicromonospora sp. CA-289599. Lineage (NCBI taxonomy): Bacteria > Bacillati > Actinomycetota > Actinomycetes > Micrococcales > Promicromonosporaceae > Promicromonospora > Promicromonospora sp. CA-289599. Next base: position 4,155,702 of record NZ_JBNJNI010000001.1, on the reverse strand, counting down.
CGGGGCGGCGACGCGGCCAAGCCGGAACCGCTCGCTCGGGTGCCCGTGCAGCGTGACGGCCGCACCATGCTCGTGGACCAGTCGGCGATCGTGTACGCGAGCGCCGCGCGTGGCTACTCCTACCTCAAGCTGACCGACGAGCGGCTGCTGGTCACGTTCTCCCTGAACGAGCTGGAGCGGCGGCTGCGCGGGCACTTCTTCCGGTCGCACCGTTCCTACCTGGTGAACCTGAACCACGTGCGTGAGCTGGTGCCGGACTTCAAGGGTGCGCTGGTGCTGGTCATGAACGACCGGCAGCGCAGCCGGGTCGAGGTGTCCCGGCGACAGGCCAGGGAGCTGCGCCGCCGGCTGGGCGTCTGACGGTCCTGAACTGGCATTTTCCTTTACTCACAAAAGCCGCGTCAGGGACCATACGGGGCAGTCGTTCCGCGAGGGAGCGCCCGACCCTTGGAGAGACGTGTCCGAGATCCCGCCTGCCCTTCGCCTGACCAACCTGATGCTCACTCCCGGCACCCGAACCCGCAAGGACCCGGACGCCGTGTTCGACCGGATCATCACGCGGGCCTCGCGTGGCCGCACACCGCTGAGCGCCGAGTACGCGGCGGATCTTGAGCACCTCCGGCTGGTCCTGCGCGCCTTCGCGCGCTTTCCCGGCCTGAGCCCGCTCGGCTGGATGGCGGGGCAGTCGCTGGTGGAGTCCCGGGTCCAGAACCGCGTGGTGGTCGGCGACCTGCGCGCCCGGCACCCCCGGATCGCCGAGGAGCCCGTGGCGGCTCCGGTGTTCGTGGTCGGCATGCCCCGGACGGGCACCACCCTCACGTACAACCTGCTGTCCAGATCGCCCGCCCATCGCGGGCCCAAGCTCTGGGAGATGACGCACCTCGGCCTGGCCGTCGACGCCGCGGAGGAGGCCACGCTGATCCGGCGCACCCGGAAGAAGTACGCGATGGTGTCGCGGCTCAGCCCCACGTGGGACACCATCCACCCGCTCTTCGCGGAGGCCGAGGAGGAGGACACCTTCATCAGGGTCCACTCGGAGCTGCACTCCATGGCCGTACCCGCGCCGGACTACGTCGAACGCCTGCAGACCTTCGACCACCGGCCGGACTACCGGTTCCTCCGCGACGCGCTCCAGGTGCTCTCCTACGAGCGGCCCGCCCGCCGCTGGGTGCTGAAGCACCCGGCGAACCTCTTTCACATGTCGGCGATCCGCGACGTGTTCCCCGACGCCCGGTTCGTCTGGTCCCACCGGACCCCCGAGGTTGCCCTCGCCTCGCTGTGCTCGATGGCCGAGGCCGCGGAGCGGCTGCACAGGCGCCCGGACGCCGTCGACCTGGCCGAGACCGGCAGGCTGTGGCTGGCGATCATGTCCCGCGGGGTGTCCCGCGCCCTCGCGCAGCGCGCCGCCCTGGGGTCCGACGTCGTGCACGACCTGCCGTACGAACGCCTCACCGGCGACCCGCGTACGGCGCTGCCGGAGCTGTTCGAGGAGCTCGGCGCGCAGTGGGGCGCCGCCGACGAGGCGAACCTGGCCGCGGCTCGCGAGGCTCCGAGGCAGCGCGCACCGCACCGGTACGACCTCGAGCGGTACGGGCTGGACCAGGATCAGGTGCACGCGGCGTTCGCCGACTACCTGGACCTGCTCCCGGCCCTGACGCGCTGAGACCGCCGGCCGGGCCCGCCGCACCGCTGGTCGAGCCTGTCGAGACCGACAAGCCCGACCAGCGGCACCGGTCAGCTCATCAGCTGCTTGCCGCAGTGCTGTACAGCGACTGGGCGACAGTGCCCAGGTAGGGGCCGAACATGTAGCTGCGCAGCCTGCCGCCGTTGTACTTGAAGGAGTTCACCGAGTTGAGCGTGCCCAGGCCGGTGGACTCGTCGTAGTTGGCGAACCACGGGCCGCCGGACGAGCCGCCGGTCATGTTGCAGTTCAGGCCCTGGTCGGCGCTGCCGCCGTAGGTGTCCTGCACGACGGTGCCGTGGCACCAGGCGATGTCCGAGCCGTCGTACGGGCTGCCGGCCGGGTAGCCGAACGAGTACATGTACTGGCCGCGCGACTGGTTGAAGCCGATGGACTGCCCGCCCACGACGTCGGTCAGGTGCGCTCCGTCGACGGTGTTCACGATGGCGAAGGCGAAGTCGTAGTCGAAGTCACCGCTGTCGCGCCACTGGGTGGTCGTGATGAGCTGGCGGGCCGTGAAGGTGCCGTACGGCCGCGCGCCGTCGTCGTAGCCGGGGACGAACGCCCAGTTCGTGGCGTACGCACCGGGGCCCTCGTTGAGGCAGTGCCCGGCGGTGAGGACGACGTCCTTGTTCCCGGAGGTGACGGCGCTGCCCGAGCAGACGTAGTTCGTTCCGCCGAGCGTGAAGAACACCTTGCCCGTGGTGTCCCGGACCTCGCCACCGCCCGAGAAGTAGCCGCCCGTGAAGTCCGCGACCGCGGCAGGCGCGGCCTGGCGGACGACCGACGGCTTGCCGACGGCGACCGGGTCGCCCGCCGCCGACTTGTCCTTGCCGGCGACGAGGACGTCCGCCGGCACGGCGTTGCGCATTCGCTGAGGGGTCCAGTAGTCGACCACCTTGTCGTGCGCCGCCCGCGTGGTCGCCGCGTCGTGCACCGCGACGCCGCTGCCGGTGGTGTCGCTCGGCTGGGCCACTGCCGGCGTGACCGACGCGAGGGTGACGCTCCCACCCAGTGCCAGAGCTGCCAGACCCGCAAGAAGATTGCGGGAGAGGTTGCTTCGCATGCCTGCCTCCTAGTTCACACGGTCCGCCACATGGCGGGCGGAGTGATCCTGAGGCTTGGACGATTCGAGAGCAAGGGTTATATATGTCCGACATGTAAACTTTTCACCCGGGTGAATCACCCTGCCGACGGAGCTGCCCGGATGCGGGCTCGCGCGCGTCCCCGGACTACTCTCGACGCGTGAGCACCACCGCCCCCCGCACCATGCCGGTCTGGCCCGCCGCAGTGGCCGACGCCGTCGCCGTCCTCGCCTTCACCCTCATCGGCATCGCGTCGCACGACGGGTCGCTGGTCGCCGCCCTCGGCCGCGTGGTGTGGCCGTTCGCCCTGGCCGCCGCGCTCGGCTGGGTCATCACGCGCGCCTGGCAGGACCCGACCCGGATCTGGCCGACGGGCGTGCTGATCTGGTTCATGACGGTGCTCGGCGGGCTGCTGCTGCGCGGCGTCTCGGGCCAGGGTCTCGCCTGGTCGTTCGCACTGGTCACCGCCGTCTTCCTGGCGATCACCATACTCGGCTGGCGCACGCTGGTGACGGCCCTGCGTCGCGCTCGCTAGGCGCCCAGCACCTCGAGGACCACCGGGGCCAGCGCGCGGAACGCCTTGCCGCGGTGCGAGATCGCGTTCTTCTCCTCCGGCTCCAGCTCTGCCGCGGTCCGACGGCGGTCGCCGTCCGCGCTCGCGTCACCCGGGACGGCCTCGTCCGGGACGAGGATCGGGTCGTAGCCGAACCCGTTGGTCCCACGCGGCTCGGTCGCCAGCAGGCCCCGCATCTCGCCGAGCCGAACCTCCTCGCGCCCGTCGGGCGTGACCAGCGCCGCGGCGCACACGAACCCCGCCTGCCGGTGCTCCGGGCGCACGTCCCCCAGCTGGCCGAGCAGCAGGTCGAGGTTGGCCTGGTCGTCACCGTGCTTGCCCGCCCAGCGGGCCGAGAAGATCCCTGGCGCACCACCCAGCACGTCCACGGCCAGCCCCGAGTCGTCGGCGACGGCAGGCAGCCCGGTCGCCGCGCAGACCGCCCGCGCCTTGATGAGCGCGTTCTCGGCGAACGTCACGCCGTCCTCGACGGGCTCCGGCGCACCGGCCTCGCCCGAGGTGACCAGAGCGCCGTCCGACAGGTCGAGGCCGGACGCGGCGAGGATCGCCCGCAGCTCCCCCACCTTCTTGGCGTTGTGGGTCGCGAGGACGATCCGGGCGGCGGGCGGCACTGTCGAGGAGCTCATGCCCCGATCATGCCAGCCACCGCCCGGCCCGCGGTCAGAGCTCCTGCGCGAGCGCGTCCTGCTGGATCTTGGCGAGCTCGGCGGTGCCGCCCACCGCGAGGTCGAGCAGCGCGTCGAGCTCGGCGCGGTCGAACGGCGCGTGCTCGGCGGTGCCCTGCACCTCGATGAACTTGCCACCGCCCGTGACGACCACGTTCATGTCGGTCTCCGCGCGGACGTCCTCGACGTACGGCAGGTCGAGCATCGGCGTGCCGTCGATGATACCGACGGACACCGCGGAGACCGTGTCGGAGAGCACCTGCTTGCCGCCCTTGACGTGCCCGTGGCGGCGGCCCCAGGCGATGGCGTCGACGAGCGCGACGTAGGCGCCGGTGATCGCCGCGGTGCGGGTGCCGCCGTCGGCCTGGAGCACGTCGCAGTCCAGCACGATGGAGTTCTCGCCGAGCGCGCTCATGTCGACGACGGCGCGCAGCGACCGGCCGATGAGCCGCGAGATCTCGTGCGTGCGGCCGCCGATCTTGCCCTTCACGGACTCGCGCGGGCTGCGCTCGTTGGTGGCGCGCGGCAGCATCGCGTACTCGGCGGTGACCCAGCCCTCGCCGGAGCCCTTGCGCCAGCGCGGCACGCCCTCCGTGAACGAGGCGACGCACAGCACGCGGGTCCGCCCGAACTCGACGAGCACCGACCCCTCGGCCTCGTCGAGCCACCCCCTGGTGATCTTCACGGGGCGGAGCTGGTCGGTGGCGCGCCCGTCGGCGCGGACGATGTCGGTGCTTGAGGTCATGCGCTCCAGCCTAGGTCGTCATGGCCCGCATCTTGGCAGATGTACGCGATGAACGCCGGGAGGTAGGCATTCCACATCTCGGCGCCAAACCGCCCGCGTCAGCTTTCGTCGGTCCCGGACCGCGTGCGCCTGAACACCAACAGACCACACACAATGATCAACAGCCCAGCGATCACGGCCGGAGGAACGAAGGAACTGAGCAGGACCCCTGCGACCACAGAGCCGAAGGTCATCAGGATGATCAGAGCGATCAACTTTGGCATGTGCCGCACAGCGTCCCCCCCAGCCCCGAACGACCCTGACCTGCAACAGTCTGCCCGTACACCAACTATTCCGGTAAATCTAGACCACAGAGGTTCAGACCGCCTACGAAGACGACGGACAGCCAATCGCTCGGTCCCGTGTGCACCGTCCTGACCTGCCGCAACGTGTCACGCGTCACGCGTGGCGCGGCTCACGAGCACCGGTGACGGCGCGTTGTCGTCGCTAGGCTTCACCCCGTGAACGACGCGCCCATCGGGATCTTCGACTCCGGCCTCGGCGGCCTCACGGTCGCGCGCGCCATCCTGGACCAGCTGCCCAACGAGCAGGTCCGGTACCTAGGCGACACCGCGAACAGCCCCTACGGCCCCAAGCCCATCGCCGCCGTCCGCGCCATGGCGCTCGACGCCATGGACCGGCTCGTGGCCGCGGGCGTGAAGATGCTGGTCATCGCGTGCAACACGGCGTCGTCGGCGATGATGCGCGACGCCCGCGAGCGGTACACCCAGCGGCACGGCATCCCTGTGGTCGAGGTCATCCTGCCGGCGGCCCGCGCCGCCGTGACGACCACGCGGTCGGGCCGGATCGGCGTCATCGGCACGCGCACCACCATCCAGTCGCGCGCGTACGACGACGCGTTCCACGTCACGCCCGGCCTGACCATCACGAGCCAGGCCTGCCCGGAGTTCGTGCGCTTCGTCGAGGAGGGCCGCACGTCGGGCCCGGAGGTGCAGAAGTTCGCGCACGAGTACCTCGACCCGGTGAAGGCCGCCGGCGTCGACACGCTCGTCCTCGGCTGCACGCACTACCCGCTGCTCGCGGGCGCCATCTCCTACGTCATGGGCGAGGAGGTCACGCTGGTCTCCAGCGCCGACGAGACCGCCAAGGACGTGTACCGCACGCTCGTCGCACACGACCTGGAGCGCGCGCCCGACGCCGGCGCACCCGTCCACCGGTTCCTGACCACCGGCGACCCGGCGCCCTTCGGGCAGCTCGCCAGCCGGTTCCTCGGCCCTGAGGTCTCACTCGTGGAGGCCATCTGATGCGCCTGATCCCTATCGGTGTCTCCGGTTCGTTCCCGGGGCCGGCGACCCCCGCGTCGTCGTACCTGGTGCGGGTCACCGCCGCGGAGGCTGCGGCCGCCGGCCACGAGGCGCGCGACTGGAACGTGCTGCTCGACCTGGGCAACGGTTCGTTCGGCGCCCTGCAGCGGTTCATGGACCCCACGGAGCTCGACGCGGTCTCCATCTCGCACATGCACCCCGACCACTGCGCCGACCTCTCGGGCCTCTACGTGTACCTGCGGTACCACCCCGAGCACGGCTCGTTGCGGACCGGCCGCAAGGAGCAGCCCCTGCCCGTCTTCGGCCCGTCGACCGCGGAACGGCACGTCGCGCTGTCGTACGGACTGAGCGAGGGCGAGTCGATGGAGAACGACTTCGACTTCCGGTCCTGGGCCGACCTCAAGCGGGTCGAGATCGGGCCGCTGACCATCGAGCCGCACCGGGTCTTCCACCCGGTCGAGACGTACGGCGTGCGCGTGACCGGCCCGTCGGCGTCGGGCGGCACGACGACGCTGGCGTACACCGGGGACACCGACGCGTGCCCGTCGGTGGTCGAGCTCGCGCGCGACGTCGACCTGCTGCTCAGCGAGGCCGCGTTCCTCGAGGGACGCGACGACGGGGTCGAGCGCGGCATCCACCTCACCGGCCGCCGTGCGGGCGAGGTGGCGACCGAGGCGGGGGCTCGCCGTCTGCTGCTGACGCACCTGCCGGTCTGGAACGACCCCGCGGACTCCCTCGCGGAGGCGCGCGGCTCGTACGCGGGCCCGGTGGACCTCGCGGAGCCGGGCACGGTCTACGAGCTGTAGCCCGGCCAGCAGTCCTCAGCCCGGCGGACGCCGCCCCCGCAGCTCGCTGAGCATCACGTCCATCAGGGTCTCCTGCGCGTAGCCCGCCGCGACGAACACCCCGGACCAGAAGCGCCGGGCCGCGCGGCCGTCCGTCGCCACCGGGATCTCCCGGCCGGCCTGCCGGTCCCACATGATCTCGTCGGTGAGCTGCATGACCTGCTCGTCGGACTTCAGCCCGAGCCGCTCGGCGATCACGAGGCGCACGTCCGTGAGCGCCCCCGCGAACTGCTCGGCGTCCTCGCGCGGGACCCGCACCGGCGGCGGGGCGCCGTGCCGGCCCAGCGGGGAGGGCGCGTCCTCACCTGTCGGCAGGTCGAGCAGCGCGGCGAACGCCTCGAGCCGATCCACCTTCGCCTGCGCGACGTCGTTCTGGGTCAGCCGGCGGAACTCGTCGGCGATGTCCGAGTCGTCCTTGCTCGCGTCCGGCAGCAGCCGCCGTGCGGCAGGATCGGTCGGGATGCGGCCCACCCCGGTCACCCCGGTGAGCCGGGCCAGGTCGGCGTCCGTCAGCTCGTCAGGGGCGAGCAGGCCGTTGGCCCACGCCTGTCCCTTGCCCGGGCCGGCGTGCGCCGAGAGGCCGAGTATGTCGTCGTCGGGGAACAGGTCCAGGCCCGCCTCCTCGCGGAGCATGTCCGCGACATCGCGCGCGACCCGGGCCAGGACGACCCGCTCCACCGGCTCGAACCTGGCCTCGTAACCCCGCCGCATGGCGCGGAACGGTGTCATGCGGCTCCCCGCGCGCCCGACTCCTGCAGCGTCGCCCAAAGACCGAATCCGTGCATCGCCTGCACGTCCACCTCCATGCGCTCGCGCCCACCGCTGGACACGACTGCGCGACCGTTCTTGTGCACCTGAGTCATGAGCCGTTCTGCCTTGACGCGCGGGTACCCGAAGTAGCTCTCGAAGACGTACGTCACGTACGACATCAGGTTCACCGGGTCGTTCCAGACGATGGTCACCCACGGGTCAGCGACCCCCGCGAGGATGTCCGTCTCGGTGTCCTCCTCGACGGCCGTCCCGGCTGACCCCATGGGCGATAGCAGCGGCGGTGGGGAAGAAGTCACAGGTCTCACTCTAGGCGGTTTCGTCCCTCGGCTGGACACTCCTGTCCAAGATTTTCGCGAAGTTGTCGCCTGGCTGTGACCTCGCGCCTCCCGCTCAGTAGCGGAGGTCGTCCAGACGCAGGTCCACCGTCGGGATCGCGGGGTCGCCGTCGGACAGCCGGCGCGCGCTGCGGGGCAGCTCGGCGCGCACCATGCCGTGGTTGATCGCCGCGTTGGAGACCCCGTACGGCCCCACCCAGCGCGAGTCGACGGCGCCGTCGACGACCATCGGGGCGAGCAGCGGGCGCAGGTCGTCGCTCTGCGGCGTCCACTCGGCCACCGCGTCGTCCGGGCCGGTCACCATGATCTCCTCGACGGCGTGCCCGTCGCGGCCGTAGCGCCGGGCGGCGGCCTTGCGCCCGCCGACCGACGCCTTGTTCGCCGACGCCTTGGCCACGGGCTGGAGCACGCCCGACGAGTCGGCGCGCGCCACCAGCTTGTAGACCATGCCGCAGGTCGGCGCGCCGGACCCGGTGACCACCGACGTCCCGACGCCGTACACGTCCACGGGCGCGGAGGCCAGGGACGCGATGGCGTACTCGTCGAGGTCGGACGTGACGACGATCTTCGTGTCGCGGGCGCCGAGCTCGTCGAGCTGCCGGCGCACCTCCTGCGCCAGGCCACCGAGGTCGCCCGAGTCGAGGCGCACGGCGCCCAGCCCGGTGCCCGCCACCTCGACGGCGGTCGCCACGCCCTGCTTCACGTCGTACGTGTCGACCAGCAGGGTGGTGCCGGGTCCCAGCGACGCGACCTGCGAGGCGAACGCGTCCCGCTCGGTGTCGTGCAGCAGCATGAAGGAGTGCGCGGCGGTGCCGATGGTGTCCAGCCCGTACCGCATCCCGGCCTCGAGGTTGGACGTGCCGGCAAAACCGCCGATCACCGCCGCCCGCGCGGCCGCGACGGCAGCCTGCTCGCTCGCGCGCCGCGAGCCCATCTCCAGCACGGGACGCCCGCCCGCCGCGCTCGTCATGCGCGACGCCGCCGAAGCCACCGCCGAGTCGTAGTTCAGGATCGACAGGATCAGGGTCTCCAGCAGGACTGCCTCCGCGAAGGTGCCCTCCACCTGCAGCACCGGCGAGCCGGGGAAGAACACCTCGCCCTCGACGTACCCCTGGATGGTGCCGGAGAACCGGTAGCTCGCGAGATAGTCCAGCGTGCGGCGGTCGACTATGCCGTTCTGCTCGAGGTACGCCAGCTCGGCGTCCTCGAAGACGAAGTGTGGCAGCGCTTCCAGAACACGACCGGTCCCCGCCAGGACGCCGTACCGGCGACCTGCCGGCAGGCGTCGCGTGAACACCTCGAACACGCAGTGCCGGTGCGCGGTACCGTCCGCGAGCGACGCCTGGAGCATGGTCAGCTCGTAGCGGTCGGTCAGGAGCGCGACCGACGGACGCACCGACGGCAAAGGTGCTGCGGGCAGCGGCCGAGGCTCTTCGACACCGTTGTCGAAAGCAGGCCACGAGTCTGTGAGCGAGGCGCCGATGCCCCGAAGCTCGTCGGTCATGCACTCACGGTAGGCCAGCGAATCCACCTGGGCGGCGCGAACGGGGCCAAGGCGGCGTCTTGTCTCAGCATGCGGATCTTCGCACTCATGTTGTCCGCTCGTTTGAGCGCTACTTCTGTCCGACGAACCAGCGCCGGACCTGAGCCACGCGCGCGGCGAGCTGGTCGGCGGTCGCGAGCGGTACCTCAGGACCTCCGCACGTGCGGCGCAGCTCGGCGTGCACCATGCCGTGCGGCTGCCCGCTGCGCTTGGCCCATGCCGAGACGAGCTTGGAGAGCTCCTTGCGCAGCTCGGCCGCGCGGCGGTGCTCCTGCTCCGACCGCTCGTTCTCCGCCTGGCGGGCGGTCGGCGCGCCCCCGCGGGCCTTGAGGTGGTCCGCCTGGCGCTGACGCAGCAGGGTCGCCACCTGGTCCGGCTCCAGGAGTCCGGGCAGGCCGAGGAAGTCCTGCTCCTCCGCGGAGCCGAGGTCGGCGCTCGTGCCGAACTCGCCCCCGTCGAACAGGACCCGGTCGAACGAGGCCTGGGCCTCCAGCGCCTGGAACGAGCCCAGCAGCTCGCTCGACGCCTTCTCCTCCTTGTTGGCCTCCGCGACGAGCGCGGCCTCCGGGTCGTACTCGATGCCCTGTTCCTCGGCGGTCCGCGGACGGTCGAGCGCGTGGTCGCGCTCCTGCTCCATGGTGCCCGCCAGGTTCAGCAACGGGGCCACGCTCGGCAGGAAGATCGATGCGGTCTCACCCCGCTTGCGGGCGCGCACGAACCGGCCGATCGCCTGCGCGAAGTACAGCGGCGTCGAGGCACTGGTGGCGTACACGCCGACGGCGAGACGCGGCACGTCCACACCCTCCGACACCATGCGCACGGCCACCATCCAGCGGTCGTCGCCCTGCGCGAACTCCTCGATGCGCCCGGACGCGCCCTCGTCGTCGGACAGGACGACGACCGGGCGCTTGCCGGTGATCTCCTGCAGGTGCTTGGCGTAGGCGCGCGCGTTGTCCTGGTCGGTGGCGATGACCAGGCCACCGGCGTCGGGCACGGTGCGGCGCACCTCGGTGAGGCGCTTCTCCGCGGCCGCGAGCACCGACGGGATCCACTGCCCCTCCGGGTCCAGGGCGGTACGCCACGCCTGGCCGGTCATGTCCTTGGTCATGGCCTCGCCGAGCCGGGCGCTGACCTCGTCACCCATCTTGGTGCGCCAGCGCATGTCGCCCGCGTAGGACATGAACAGGACGGGGCGGACCACGTGGTCGCGCAGGGCCTCGCCGTAGCCGTACGTGTAGTCGGCCTTGGAGCGGCGGATGCCCTCGCGGTCGGCCTCGTACTCCACGAACGGGATGGCGGACGTGTCGCTGCGGAACGGGGTGCCGGTGAGCGCGAGCCGACGGTCCGCCACCTCGAAGGCCTCGCGGACGGCGTCGCCCCAGCTCAGGGCGTCACCGCCGTGATGAACCTCGTCCAGGATCACGAGGGTGGGCGCGGCCTCCGTGCGGGCGCGGTGCAGCGCGGGCTTGGCGGCGACCTGCGCGTAGGTGAGCGCGACGCCGTCGTAGTGCGAGCCGTGCCTACCCTGCGAGTTCTTGAAGTGCGGGTCGATGCGGATGCCGACGCGTGCGGCGGCGTCGGCCCACTGGGTCTTCAGGTGCTCGGTGGGCGCGACGACCGTCACCCGCCGGACGATGCCCTGCTCGAGGAGCTCGGTGGCGATGCGGAGCGCGAACGTCGTCTTGCCCGCGCCAGGGGTGGCGACGGCCAGGAAGTCCCGCGGGTTCTTCTCGCGGTAGAGCTCCAGGGCCTCCGCCTGCCAGGCACGCAGACTCGACGCCGTGCCCCAGGGGGCGCGGCGTGGAAAGGCAGGGCTGAGCGACGAAGCGGCCGCAGACGACGGTGTGTGGGGCAGCTGCTGCGGCTGGCTCGTCACTTGGTGGAGTCGCCCTCGCCGCCGTCCTGCGGGTCACGAAGACCCTCGTAGATCTCCTTGCACCGGGGACAGACCGGGAACTTCTTCGGATCCCGGCCCGGGACCCAGACCTTGCCGCAGAGCGCGATCACCGGCTTGCCGCTCAGGGCGGACTTCATGATCTTCTCCTTGCGCACGTAGTGCGCAAAGCGTTCGTGGTCCCCGGGTTCGGTCTCCTCCCGGGTCTCCTCGCGCTCGAGGACGCTCGTACCGCCCTGCGTACTGGGCTCGTCCTGCGGGTTCGAGAGTGGTTCGGTCATGCCGAGAAGTCTACGCGGGACCACCGACAGCCACTCCAGCGAGACACGCTCAGGAGCAGGTCCGGGACCCCCTCCGTGCGATCCGGCGGCGGAAAGGCTTGCGGTGGTGTCGGTGACGACGGCTATAACTGTCTGCATGTCACATCCGCATCCTGAGAGGAGCCTCACCCTGCCCGACGACGGCGCCACCTCCCACCTCACCGACACCCTGACCTCCACGCTCACCGACGACCTCCCCGAACCCGACTGGCCGGACTTCGGCGACAACGACGAGTCCGCGCGCCGCGCTGTGGCCGCCGTGGCCGCCATGCTCGGCCGCCCCATCCCCGAACGCCCCAAGGACCCGCGCTCGTCGAGCGAGTGGCTCGCCCGCAGGTGGGACGTGGACGAGAGCGCGCTGGTCAACGTCTCGCGCGACATGTCGCGCACGCTGCAGCGTCTGCACGCCTACGCCCTCCAGCGCTGGGTGGAACGCCACCCCGACGACGTCGCGGTGTTCGGCCCCGGCGGAGCGCCGCAGCGCGCCGCGCTCGACCTCGGCAACGGCACCTCGGTGAGCGTGCCCGCTGTGGCCACTGTCCTCTTCCCCGCCGGGTCGGCGTACGAGACACCCGTGGCCGTCGAGGTGGCCTACCGGTACGGGACCCCGACGGTCACCGCCTTCACCCCGCCCGGTGGCCTCGCCCTCGCCGAACGCGTCCTCGCCGACCTGACGCGCACGCTGGAGGACGAGCACCCCTACCGTGGCGGCGTCCTGTCGGCGCGGGCGTCGACCGGTTCGGTGGAGCTGACGCCGGTCAAGCACACCGTGCAGGTGCGCGGCGACGTCGTGCTGCCCGCCGACCTCTGGCGCGAGGTGGACCTGTTCTGCTCGAGCGTCACCACCCGCCGCGACGCGTTGCGCGCCCTCGGCCACACGACCTCCCGCGGTCTGCTGCTGGCCGGCAAGCCGGGCGTCGGCAAGACCAAGCTCACGCGCGTTATCGCCACGGAGCTCGCCGGAGCGCTCACGGTGGTGCTCGTCACGGCGGAGGTGCTGCGCACCTGGATGACCGAGCTGTACGAGGAGATCCGCGGTCTGGGCCCGTGCCTCGTGGTGCTGGAGGAGATCGACTCGGTGGCGTCGAAGGGCTCCCGCGGGGACACGTCGTTCGCCGAGTTCCTCGACGCCCTGGACGGCACGCGCAGCTCCGACGACGTGCTCACCGTCGCTACCACGAACGACCCCGAGGCCCTGGACCCGGCGGTCAAGCGCCCCGGGCGCTTCGACACCATCATCGAGGTGCCGCCGCCCGACCAGGCCGGGCGCACGGAGATCCTGCGCCTCTTCCTGCCGCCTCAGGCCCCGGTCGACATCGCCCTGGTCGCCTCGTACCTCGACGGCGCGACGGGCGCCGACCTGCGTGAGGTCGCCCGCCGTTCGATCCTCGAGCACGGACCGGACGGGCTGACCACCGACCGGGTCACCGACGTGGCGACGTCCGGCCGGTGGAAGCCGGCGCCCGTGGCGGGCAACTACCTCTGACCGCTACTCCCCCGACCGGCAGCGACACCGACGGTCAGAGGCCCTGCCAGTCGGGCTTGTCGGCGTACGTCTGCCGGTAGTAGTCGGCGAGCTGCAGGCGGGACGCCGCCGCGTCGTCGACCAGCACCGTGGCGTGCGGGTGCAGCTGCATGATGGTCGCGGGCCACATCGCCGAGATCGGGCCCTCCACCAGCTGGTGCACCGCCTCTGCCTTGGCGCGCCCGGACGCCAGGAGCACGAGGTGCCGCGCCGACATGATGGTCGCGAGGCCCTGGGTGAGGCAGTGCCGGGGCACGTCGTCGACGGACCCGCCGAAGAACCGCGCGTTGTCCTCGCGGGTCTGCTTCGTCAGGGTCTTGATCCGCGTGCGGGACGCGAGCGACGAGCCCGGCTCGTTGAACGCGATGTGCCCGTCCGTGCCGATGCCGAGGAGCTGCAGGTCGACGCCGCCGGCGTCCGCGATGCTCGCCTCGTACGCGGCGCAGGCGGCCGGCAGGTCCGCCGCGAGGCCGTCCGGCCCCTGCACGGCCCCGGGCGCGAGGTCCACGCGGGACGCGAACTCCTTCTCGATGACGTTGCGGTACCGCTCGGGATGGTCGGCCGACAGGCCCACGTACTCGTCGAGCATGAAAGCCCGGGTGCTCGCGAACGAGAGGCCTTCCTTGTGCCGGCGCACCAGCTCGTCGTACACCGCGAGCGGCGACGAGCCGGTGGCCAGCCCGAGCACCGCCTCTGGGTCGGCCCGGACCAGCCCTTCGACGGCGTCGGCCGCCAGCCTCGCGAGCTCGCCCGGGGGCGCGATCACGACCTCCATCAGCTCCTCCTTCCCAGGACGGCGGCGCCCACCGCCGCGACCGGGACGTGCGTCGGCGCGAGCTGGACCCGCTCCGCCAGCTTGAGCGACCCGAGGAACGGCGACACCTTGGCCTGCTCCCGCAGGGCGTCCTGCACCGCGTCCAGCAGCTCGGTGCCGAGCTGGGCCACGCCCCCGCCGAGCACCACGTGGCGCACGTCGGTGGTCAGCACCAGCAGCCGCACGGCCGAGGCGGTGGCGGAGGCGAACCGGTCCTTGACCACTATGGCCTCCCGGTCCCCCCTGCGCGCGGCCTCGAACAGCTCCACCGGCGACGGCTTGCCGTGCCGGGACGGCCACGCCGCCTCGAGCGCCTTGCCCGAGGCGAACCGTTCCAGGCAGCCGCGCTGCCCGCAGGGGCACTCCGGCCCGAGCGGATCCACCGGGACGTGTCCGATCTCGCCGGCCGCCCCGCTCACGCCACGCCGCAGCTGCCCCTCGAGCACCAGCCCGGACGCGAGGCCCGTGCCCAGCGCGAGGAACGCGAGGTCCGCGTGGCCGTGCGCGCCGCCCGCCCGGTCCGCCGAACGTTCGAGCACGTGCGCCGCACCGACGGCGGCCACGTTGAGGTCGTTCTCGACCACCACCGGCACACCGCCCAGCTCGGTGGACAGCAGCTCGGCGAGCGGGAGCTCGTCGTCGTGCACGCCGAGGTTGACCGCATGCTTCACGGTGCCCGACCGGTGGTCGACGATGCCGGGGATACCCAGCCCGACGCCGGCCACGTCCGGGAGCTCCACCCCACCGGAGACCACGACGTCGCGCACCGCCTGCGCCGCACCGGCGACGAGGCCCTCGGCGCCGTGCACGGTCGTCCGCCGCACGGTGCCGACCACCTCACCCTCGGGGTCGAGGAGCGCGCCGAGGATCTTCGTCCCGCCGATGTCGAGGCCGACCGTGTACGCGGGCACCCGCCCGGACCCGGTCCGGGCGCTCCCCTTCCGCTTGCCGACCTTTCCCATCCCAACCCTTCGCTCGCTGGGCTCGCCCTGGCTGGACGTGCCCGTACCGGACCTGCTGCCCATCAGCCCTTCACCGCGCCGGAGACCAGACCACCGGTCATCCGGCCCTGCACGATCAGGAAGAAGATCACCGCGGGGATCGCGATGAGCACGGACGCCGCCATGACCGAGCCCCAGTTGGTGGCCTGCGTCGCCTGCACGAACGTGCGCAGCCAGAGCGGCAGGGTCATCGACTCGGGCCGCTGCATGATCACCAGGGCCGTGACGAACTCGTTCCACGCCTGGAGGAAGGCGAAGACGCCGGTGGCCACCAGGCCGGGCGCGAGCAGCGGGAACGTGATGCGCCAGAACGCACCGGCTCTGGAACAGCCGTCGATCATCGCCGCCTCCTCCAGCTCCTTGGGTACACCGTTGACGAATCCGCGCAGCGTCCAGATGGTGAACGGCAGCACGCCTGCCGTGTACACGAGCGTCAGGCCGATGATCGTGTTCAGCAGCTGCCAGCCGTCGATGATCCGGAACATCGAGATGATCATCGCCTCTCCGGGGATCATCTGGACCACCAGGATCAGCACGATGAAGGTGCGGCGGCCCTTGAACTGGAACCGGGTGAGGGCCAGCGCGGCGACGAAGCCGACGACGAGCGTGATCACGAGGGTCAGGAACGTGACCCCGATGGAGTTCGCGACGGCGGGCGGGAACGGCGCCCGCACCTGGCCGAACATCGCCGAGCGATAGTTGTCCAGCGTGAAGACGTCCGGTGTCGGGAAGAACGCCAGGTTCTCGCCGCGGATCCGGTTGTTCGGCAGGAACGACGTGTTGACCATCCAGTACACGGGGAAGGCCGAGAGCGCGAAGACGACGATGGCCAGAGCGCCGAACCCGGTGTCGGCGATTCGCTTGCGGATCTTGATCACAGCTCTTCCTCCCGCAGCGTGCGCCGCACATAGGGGTAGGCGATGGCCAGCATGACGATCACGAAGATGACGCCGATCGCGCTCGCGAGGCCGTAGTGCCCCTGGGCCATGCCCTGCTGATAGATGTAGACACCGATGGTGTTGGTCAGCTCGCGGTCGCCGCCGATGTCCTGCAGCACGAACACCTGGGTGAACAGCTTCAGGTCCCAGATCATCGACAGCACCACGAGCACCGTGATGATGCCGCGCACGTAGGGCAGCTGGATGAGCCGGAAGCGCTGGAACGCGCTGGCGCCGTCGAGCTGGGCCGCCTCCATGACCTCTTCCGGGACCTGCGTGAGGCCCGCGTACAGCGTGAACGCGACGAAGGGCACGGCGCCCCACACGACGATGCAGGTCAGGATCACGAAGAACGACAGCGGGTTGAGCAGCCAGGAGTAGCCGAACCACCGATCGCCGGTGAGCGCGGTGAGCACGTTGTTCACCACGCCGTACTGCGTGTCGAAGACCCAGCCCCACACGGTGGTCGCGGACAGCGACGGCATGGCCCAGGCCAGCAGCAGGCCGATGGAGACCAGGAGCCGCAGGCCCTTGCCGATGCGGATCATGAGCAGCGCCACGAGCATGCCGAGCACCATCGTGATGACCACGAGGACGACCATGAGCACGAAGCTGCGCAGCAGCACGGTCCAGAAGCCCTCGACGTCGGTCAGCACCGTCGCGTAGTTGTCGAGCCCCACCCACTCGGCGGGCTGGCCCATGAGCTGGGCCCGCTCGTACTCCTGGAACGACATGACGACCAGGCGAAGAACCGGGTAGCCGGTCAGCAGCCCGAGGATGACCATCGTCGCCGACAGCAGCAGCCAGGGCAGGAACGGGTTCCGGCGTGGCTGCCGGATCTCTTGGCGGGGTGGCGCCGTGGGTTCGAGAAGTGTGGTGCTCATGTCCTGTCTTCCTCGGAGGCGGCCGGCAACCTCTCCCTCGAAGAGCGGCCGCGAGCATCAGGCGGGCAGTGGTGTCCCGCCCCGCCCGGGTTTCTGCGGTCGCACCGGGCGGGGCGGGAAGTCGTGCTGACCTGGCGATCAGCTGTTGAGGATCTCCTCGATGTCCGCGTCGAGCTTCTCCGCCACGGTCTTGACGTCGTCGCCGGCGGCGATCCTCGAGAACGCGGTCTGCAGCAGCGCCTGGGCCTCGACGTCCGCCCACTTCGGCGAGGCGGGCGTGAGCTTGGCGTTGGCGGCTGCCTCGACGGCGGCCTTGCCGATCGAGGTCTCCTGGTCGACCTCGCCGAAGAGCGAGGTCTTGGCCGGGATCAGCCCGTTGCCCGCGAGGATGCTCTGGTACTCGTCACTGAGCAGGATCTCGTAGGCGCTCATCGCGAGGTCCGGACGGGCCGACTTCTGCGCGATCGCGATGTTCGAGCCGCCGGCGAAGACCTGGGCGGCGCCGCCGTCCTTGCCCGGCAGGGCGACACCCTGGAGGTCCTTGCCGTACGTGGAGGCGCAGCCCGGGACACCCTCGGGGTCCTCCGGCTCCTCCGGAGCGTTGATGGACCACTGGATCCAGCTCGGCGCCGAGAGGAACGCGACCTTGCCCTCGCAGAACGGGACCTGCAGGTCCGTCTCCTGGGCGTCGCTCGGGGCGTTGTTGCCCTCGGTCATGATGGTCTGGATCTGCTCCAGGCCGGCGAGGCCACCCTCGGAGGAGAACCCTGCGTCCCAGGTGCCGTCCTCCGCGGGCTCGGCGATGTAGCCGCCGTTCTCCCAGATGAAGGGGAGCGCGTTGTACCAGTCCTGGCCGGGCCAGTAGACGCCGGACAGGTCGTCGGTCTTCAGGTCGACGGCGGTCTCGACGTACTCGTCGAGCGTCGTCGGCACCGGGGTGTCGCCCAGGACCTGCTCGGAGTAGAAGACGACGCGCGCGCCCGAGTAGTACGGCATGGCGTAGTGCTTGCCCTCCCAGTCACCGGCCTCGACGAAGCCGGGGAGCAGGTCGGAGCCGCCCAGGGTCTCGAACTCGTCCGCGGTGATCTCGCGGAAGTAGCCCGCCGAGGTGAACGCGGCAGCCTGGGTGTTGCCGATCTCGACCACGTCGGGGGCGTCCGAGCCGGACAGCGCCGTCGTGTACTTGTCGACCAGGCCGTCCCAGGCCTGCTCCTCGATGACGAGGGTGCTGCCCGCGTTCTCCTCCTCGAAGGTCTTCTTCAGGTAGTCGCGCGCCTCCTTGGGCGTGTCGGTGCCGACGAGCCAGACCCGGACCTCGCCGGGGCCGGTCTCCTCGGGCGCCGCAGCGCCGCCCGCGTTAGCGCATGCGGTGAGAGCGAGCGTCAGGGTGATCGCCGACGCCGCAGCGCCGACAAGACGGTTTCTGTTCACGTTTGTATTCCTCCCGGGATACGACTGTGTGTCGCGGTGCGTGGTGATGGCTCGAGTGGAAGCTCGATATGACGCCTGCCGCCGACACGTGAGCAGTGCTGTTCACGAGACCCCCAGCTGGGCGGAAAGCACGAGGACGGCGGCGCCCGCCAGCACCACGTCCTCGTCGAGTGCGGCCATCCGCAGCTGCAGGCCCGAGTTGATGGCCGGCATCGTGCGCTGACGGATGGTGTCCAGCGCGGCCTCGCGCAGGGGGCCGTCGAGCAGGTCGCGTGGACCGCTCAGCAGCACCTCCGTGAGGTTGAGCGCGCTGACGACCGGGGCGAGGGTCACACCCAGCACCCGGCCTGCCGACGCCAGTGCGGCGTCGGAATCTTCTGGGGTCCTGTCGGCGATCGCGCGTCGCAGCGCGGGTACGGACAGGACCGTCTCGAGGCAGCCCACCCGGCCGCAGGCGCACTCACCGTGGTCGACCACCGTGACGTGGCCTATCTCGCCGGCGGCATCACCCTGGCCGTGCAGCCGCACGCCGTCGACCACTATGCCCGCGCCGACACCGGCACCCACCGTGACCACGAGCATGCCGGAGCTGCCGCCGCCGTACGTGAACTCGCCGAGCGCCGCCGTGTTGGCGTCGTTCGCCACGTGCACGGGCAGGCCCATCCGGTCGCCGAGGATCTCGGCGAGCGGCACGTCGTACCAACCGCGGTTGGGTGCCTCGACCACCCGGCCGTCCAGGTCGATGATGCCCGGCGAGCCGACGCCGACGCCGATCACCGGGTGGATCGCCGCGGCGACCAGCCGGCGGACGAAGCGGGTGAGCAGGTCGACGAGCTCGTCGCCGGTGCGCCCGTCGATGTCGAGCTGGCGGCGCACCATGATCTCGCCGGTGAGGCTGAGGACCGCGCCGCGCATGCGGCCGTACTCGGTGAGGTCGACGGCGACTATCTGGTAGGCGTCCGTACGGAGGCCGACCAGGATCGCGGGCTTGCCGACACGCTGGCCGGGTCGGGTGCCGAGCTCCTCCACCAGCCCCTCGGTGATGAGCACCGAGACCAGGTCCGAGATCGTGACGCGGGTGAGCGAGGTCGCTCGTGCGAGGTCGGCCCGTGACGTGGGCCCCTCGTGGAAGAGGTGCTGGAGCACCAGGGACCGGTTGTGCGCCCTGGCGTGCTCGGGGAGCACCTTGGACGTCGCGCGCAGGCGTGCGCCGAGCCCTCGCCCGGTGCCGTTCCGCTCTGTCGTCGTCGCCATGTTTGTTAGTAGACCTCCTTAACAGAGTCGCTGTCCATCACCCGGAGCGGCCCGTAACAAGACTGTTACTTGGGTCACCTTGCCCCTGGTGGCTGGACGCACTCCGTCACCGTGTGCGGATTACTTCAAGTACCTGACGAATCCGAGCCTGCCGTACCTGGCGACGCCGGGCACGGCGTGACCGCAACGTGATCAAAAACAGGGCAAAACCCTAGAAAAATTGGGGCGCCGGGCCCACAAGTTCACAAAGGGATCACAGTTCCCAGGTGGGACACGTTCGCGCCCCGCCGGACTCCTACTCTCGTCACATGAAGCGCATCCGGTCAGCCAGGGGGGACGTGGGCACGCCCGCGCGCCGACTCGCCCGAGCCCTCCTGGCAGGAGTCGTCGGGGGCACCCTCGTGGTCTCCCTCGCCGCCTGCTCAGGAGGTGGCGCGGGTGAGTCCGGCGCCTCCGACGTCGCGCGCTCCGAGGGGTTCGCCCCCGGCACGGCCGAAGGCGACGTGGCCGCCGACGCGGCGGGCGCCGTCGGCCTCGCCGACTCGCGGGAGGAAGCGGTCGACCGGGAGCTCGTCACCACCGGCAACGCGACGCTCGCCGTGGACGATCCCTTCGACGCGGCGGAGCAGATCGCCGACCTCGTCGAGCAGGCCGGCGGCCGTGTCGAGGCACGCGACGAGCGCGCGGCGACCGCGGACGAACCGGGCAGCGCGTCGATGACGCTCCGGATCCCCGCCGACCGCGTCTCGGCGACGCTGGACGCCCTCGACGAGCTCGGCGAGGTGCGCGACCGCCACGTCGAGACGATCGACGTCACAGGCACCGCGCAGGACCTCGACGCCCGGATCGCGGCGCTGCGCACGTCGACCGACCGGCTGCGCGAGCTCATGGCCGACGCCGACCGCACGTCCGACCTCATCGAGATCGAGGCCGAGCTCTCCACCCGTCAGGCCGAGCTGGACTCCCGGGTCTCCGAGCGGAACCGGCTCTCGGACGAGGTGGCGATGTCGACCCTGCACGTCGAGATCGTCGCCGAGAGCTCGCCGGCCGCCCAGGCGCAGCCCGGCGGTTTCCTCGGTGGCCTGTCGGCCGGGTGGAGCGCGCTGGTCACGACGTTCAACGTCGTCGTCCTGGTGCTCGGCGCGATCATCCCCTGGCTCGCGTTGGTGGGTGTGGTGCTGCTGGTGGTCGTCGGCGTCCGCAGGCAGCTGGCCAAGAGCCGGCCCGGCGGACCGGCCGTTCCGGCCGGCGCCGAGCCGGAGCCCGTCGAGCCCTGATCCCCCAGGTGCTACTCCCCGTCCTGGTCCTGCGGTAGCTCCAGCAGGGCCTCCATCTGCCCCAGCGCCTGCAGCTGCTGCTGGTTGAACTGCTCGGACGTGTACTCGCCCAGGACGTCCGTGACCCCGCTGAGATCGAACAGCGGAGCGACACCGGCAAGTTCTGCGACCACCGGCCGGAAGGTCCGCGCGAAGTGCTCGGCCACCGACGAGATCTCCTGGTCGGTGCTACCCGGGCCGAGCCGCCCGAACCGTTCGGCGACCGCGGTGGCCGCCGGTACCACCTCGGGCTCGGCGATTCGCGCGTACAGGTGCTCGAGATACGGCATCGCCTCCTCCCCCATCAGATGTGCGAGGAGCACTGACTGGTCGCGGTCGGCCCGCACCAGGTCCGGCGAGAGCCCGGCGGCCGCGAACACGGCGAAGAACGGGGCGAGCTCCGGCGGCACGTCCGGCGCCGCCGAGTGATCGCGGAGGCGTGCGATCAGCTCCCGCTGTCCGGCCAGCCGGTCGATCTGCTCTGCCAGCTCCAGGTCGAGCTCGTCGAGGAGGGTCTTCGGGTCACCGTCCGGGTCGTCGAGCAGGCCCGGCATCCGGTCGAGCGGTATACCGAGCGCCGCGAGCCGCTTGATGCGCAGGACACGGACGAGGTCGTGCACGCCGTAGTCGCGGTAACCGTTGGAGCGCCGGTCCGGCTCGTCGAGCAAGCCGATCTGGTGGTAGTGGCGCAGGGTTCGCACGGTCACGCCGGCAAGGCGAGCCAGCTCGCTGCTATGCACCGCTCGTCACCACCGTCTCCGCCTGCGGCATCGGCCCCTCCTCCGGTTCCAGGTTACGCAGCGAACGGGCGAAGAGGCCCACGGCGGCCGCGACCAGCCAAGTCCCGGCGATAGCGACGGCCGCGACCTCCACGCTGATGTACTCGGTGAGGACCGCGGCGGCCACCAGCCCGACCGGCGGAACGGCGGTCATGATCGCGTTCTGGGTGCCCATGATCCGGCCGCGCATCCGGTCGGGGATGCGCTCGATCATGAGCACGCCCATCAGGCTGCCGAACAGTCCGCTGGCGAGCCCCACCACGAAGGCACCGGCGAGGACCACCCACACCGAGGACAGCGTGGCGATCATGCCGAACCCGAGAGTCGTCCCCACGAGCCCCGCGACGAACCACTGCCGACGCCGACCGCGCGCCCCGGCGACTGCGTAGGACGCGGCGCCCACCAGCAGCCCGGCGGCGAGAGCGGAGAGGACGAACCCGAGCATCCCGGGCCGCTCGGCCTGCGTGAACCAGACCGGCAGGACAAGTCCCTGCAGGGGCGCCAGCGCCATTGCCGAGGCCGCGGTGAGCACCGTGGTCGCGACGAGGAACGGGCTGCTGAACAGCACCCGCCACCCGTCACGGAGCTGCGTCCAGCCGTTGCCCGCGGTGGTCGCGCCCGGCGCGGCAGCGACCGCCCCGACCCGGTGCGGGATGACCAGGGTGAGCAGGGCCGCGAGGAGCGAGGTCGCCGCGGTGATCCACAGCACGGTGGGCCCGTCGAAGAGCACCATCAACATGCCCGCCGCCGCCGGGCCGAGCAGCAGCGCCATCGCACCGAGGCCCTCCCTGATGCCCATGAGCCGCTCCGACGAGATCCCACCGTGCCGCACGATCGCCGGCAGCAGGGCGTCGCGCGCGGTCAGGCCGGGTACGTCGCCGAGCGATCCGACGATCCCGAACAGGATGAACCAGCCGAGGTTCAGCCCCGAGACCATGTCCACGACGGGCAGCGCCGCGACCGACGCCGCCGAGACGAGGTCCGTGACCACGGAGGACGTCCGGCGGTTGATCCGGTCGATCACGACACCCATGGCCAGGCCGGCGAGCACCGCGGGAATCGCGGTCGCCGCGGCCACCGCTCCGGTGCCCAGCGCGCTGCC
The DNA here is from genome assembly GCF_050936155.1 of Promicromonospora sp. CA-289599. Classification (NCBI taxonomy): domain Bacteria; kingdom Bacillati; phylum Actinomycetota; class Actinomycetes; order Micrococcales; family Promicromonosporaceae; genus Promicromonospora; species Promicromonospora sp. CA-289599. The sequence goes on along the minus strand of NZ_JBNJNI010000001.1, from coordinate 4,132,875 downwards.
GGTGGTCTGCAGGACGATCAGCGGGAGCGCCACGCCAGCTATCGAGTTGCCCAGCAGGGAGAGCAGATAGGAGGAGAGATACGCGACGGGGATGTGCCTCATGACCCCAGTGAGAACTATGACGTAGCGTCGGGGTCAAGAGGACATCGGCGGGCTCGCCCGGCGGATGCCCTCCGTGGGATCAGTCGGTGACCGCCAGCGCGTCGATCTCCACCAGCATCTCCGCGTGGGGCAGGCCCACGAACACGGTGGTCCGGCTCGGCAGCACGCCGCTCGGGCAGTACTTCGTCACGAACTCGCCGTAGGCCTCGTTCATGGCCGCGAAGTCCTCGCGCTTGGTCAGGTAGACCCGCAGCATCATCACGTCGTCGAACGTCGCGCCGCTCGCCTCGACGATCGCCCGGACGTTCTCGAGCGTCCGCGTGGTCTGCCCGGCGACGTCGCCGGGATGCACGTACTGCTTGGTCGCCGGGTCCATGGGGCCCTGCCCCGAGACCTGCACGAACGGCCCCTTGCGCACGCCCTGGTGGAACGTGTGCGCGGGTGCGGGGGCGTCGGGGGTGGAGATGGCGGTCTTGGCGGTCATGGGGTTCTCCTCGTTCGGGTGGTGCGGCGTTCGGGTGGTGCGGCAGGTCAGAAGTCGAGAGTGATCCGCTCGGCGACCTCGTCGCCGCGGGTCACGAAGCCGGTGCGGTACTTGTCGAGAGTCGTGCACGGGTGCGAGATGCCGAACCCGACGACGTCGCCCGGCTCCAGCGCGCGCCAGGCCGCCGGGTCCACCGCGAGGTAGGCGTGCTGGTCGTTGAGCGCGGTCACACGCGCGCCCGCCAGCGGGTCTGTAGCGCCCAGCCGCCCTGCGGCGTCGGGGGTCCGTGCGACGAGCGGCGTCGGCAGGTCGATGTCGAAGGACACGTCCCGGCGCCCCATGCCGCAGATGACCAGTCCGGGCTCGGGCGCGGACAGGACCGACGCCCAGACGGTGATCGCGGGCCGCAGCCGCTCCGCGTCCAGCCGCGTCCACGGGTCGGCGCGCAGGTAGTGGCCGTGGTCGTGCGTCACGTACGCGCCGGACCGGAGCACCACGCGCGTCGGCACGTCCACGCCGGCGGCGTCCTGGACGGGTACGACCAGCCGTCGCGTGACGACGTCGGCGAACGCACTGCCGCCCGCGCTCAGCACCGTCGGCCCGTCGACCAGGCCGCCGATCTGCGCGCCCACGGCCCGCAGGTCGTCGCACCACCGGCCGACGGCGGCGAGCTCCTCGTCGCTGGTGCCCCCCGCTACCGGTCCCTCGTAGCCCGCGACACCGGTCAGCCGGAGCCCCGCGTCGTGGACGCGAACCGCGAGCACCACGGCGTCGGACACCGTGCGGACGCCCGTACGACCGCCCGGGACGCCGAGCTCCACGAGTACACCCAGCCGGGCGGTCACCTCCGGTGCGGCGCCGGCGAGGCCTGCCGCGAGCAGGTCGACGCCGCGGTCGGAGTCCACGTACACCCATACCTCGTCGGCGGTGCCGTCGGCGAGCGCCGTCCGCAGCCACGTGATGTCGCGGGGGTCGACGAGCTCGTTCGCGAGAAAGGCGCGGCGTCCCGCACCGGGGAGGCCCCAGCCGAGCGCCGTGCGGAGCTGTGCGGGTGTCGCCACCGTGGCTCCCCACGCCCCGGCGGCGACCTGCCGCGCCCAGATCTCGCGGGACATGTGTGTCTTGACGTGCGGCGCGTGCTCGACGCCCGCGTCCGCGAAGGCCGCCGCGACCGTCCCGATGTTGTGGTCCAGGGCCGCCTCGTCGATGGTCAGCAGCGGCCAGGTGAGCGTGGGGTCGTCGATGCGCAGCACACCCACATCCTGCCGTGTCCCGGGTGCTCCGCGCACGCGTCCGGGATCAGCCGACGGCCCGGGCGGCGGACCCGGCAGCTGCCGGACGCAGCCCGTGGCCCGGCGTGGCACCGGTGAGCTGCCCGGCCGCGAGGACGGGCACGCCGCCGACGAGCACGTCCTCGATCCCCACGGCGAGGGTCCGCGGCGCTTCGTAGGTCGCCTCGTCGCGGACGCGGCCGGGGTCGACGAGCGCGAGGTCGGCGACGGCGCCCGGCGCGATCAGGCCCCGGTCGGCCAGCCCGAACCGGCGCGCCGCCCGGGCCGAGAGGTGCTCCGCCGCGTCCCACCAGCTCCAGGAGCCGCGCCGCACGTGCTCGTCGAGCAGCCGGGCGAACGCGCCCCAGCCGCGGGGGTGCGGGCTGCCGCCCCAGTAGATGGCGTCCGACCCGGCGAGGTGTCCCTCGTGCCCCGCCAGGGTACGGACCGACTCCGGCGAGTTGGTCGGCGGCTGCGCGAACACGCAGCTCGCGCGCAGCTCCGTGGCCGTCAGCACCTCGACCACGGTGTCGGGGGCGGACCGCCCGAGCCGCGCGGCGACGTCGGGCAATGTGTGGCCCTCCGCCCACTCCATGCCGGGGACGGACGCGAAGGTGATGCGGGGCCAGAGGTCGGTCAGGCCGGCGAAGTGCTCGGCGAGGCGGACGGCGGTCGCCGGGTCCCGCAGGGCGTCGATCGTCGCGCGGGCATCGGCCAGCGGCAGCCACGTCGGCAGCGCGACCATCGACAGGATCGAGCATCCGCGCAGGTAGGGATAGGAGTCGTAGGTGACGTCGCGGCCCCCGGCCCGCGCTCCGCCGACGTGCTCCAGGAGCTCACGGGCAGGGCCGTGCAGGTGGGACACGTGCGTCGCGACGTCGGACGCGCGGGCGATCCGCATCAGCTCGTCGAGCGCCGCGACGCCCTTGTCCTCGTACCCGCGCATGTGGCTCACGTGCGGCAGCCCGCGCGCCGCGACGACCTTCGCGAGCGCGACCAGCTCCCGTTCGTCGGCGTACGCGGCGGGCACGTACTCGAGACCGGTCGAGAGGCCGCAGGCGCCGTCGTCCATGGCCTGCTCCAGGAGACCCGCCATCGCGGCCACCTCCGCGTCGGACGCCGGCCGCTGCGCGGCCCCGAGCACGCGGTAGCGCAGCGTGCCGTGCGGGGCGAGGTACGCGACGTTCACCGGGACCGTGCGGTGATAGGTGCCCAGCAGATCACCGACGGACCCGCCGGCGAACGTGGGGTGCACCCCGTTGACGGCGGCGAAGTACGTGCTCGCCCAGTCGTAGGTCGTGCCGTCGCTCGGGGCGAACGAGACACCGTCCTGCCCCGTCACCACCGTGGTGATCCCCTGGCGCAGCATCGCGAGCTGCACGTCCTGCTCGAAGACGGCGGCCTCCGCGTGCGTGTGCGCGTCCACGAAGCCGGGCAGCACGACCCGGCCGCCGGCGTCGAGGACTTCCGGACCTGGCTCGATACCTGGCTCGATACCTGGCTCGATACCTGGCTCGACGCCGGGTCCCGCACCGCCCGAGGCGCCGGTCGGGGTGATCGTCGTGATCCTGCCGCGCACCACGTGCAGGTCCGCCGGCTCGGACAGGGTCCCGTCGCGCTGCGGCACGCGGGCGCCGCGGACCAGGATCGTTCCGGTCATCCGTCGCCCTCCGCGGTCCCCGCGGCCGGTCCGCCCGCGGGCAGGTTCTCGGCCCCGCCGTCGTCCCGCCAGCCGCCCATCCCTGCCCAGCCGCCGACGGCGGTCTCCGCCGCCAGGTCCCGCGGGTAGCCCTGGACGCCGGGCCTGGTCTGCCACGGGTGCGGCCCGGCGAGCGGCCGGTACTCGACGCCGTACGCGTCGAGGCGGGGCAGGTGCCGTCGCTCGAGGCGGCCCAGGAACTCCTTCGAGGCGACAGAGCCCTGCGTCCGGTCGGCCCGCGGCGACCAGGCGACCTCGGCGAACGCCGCGAGCCGGGGGAAGGTCGCGTAGTCGATGCGCCGGGCGCTGTCGAGGTGCTCGGTCCAGACCTCGGCCTGCGCGCCGAGCAACCGCCCAACCCTCCTCCGTTGAGTGCTGGCTATTTGTGGGCTCGAGGCCTCCTGACCCGACAAATAGCCAGCACTCAACGAGGCCGGCAGGGGGTCGAAGGCGTACACGTCCTCGACCGTCCGCAGGAAGCCGACGGGGATCGGCTCGGCCGGATGCTCCCCGGCGCGGTGGTCGAGGTAGACGGCCTGCTCGGGTGCCATGACGACGTCATACCCGGCATCGAGCGCTGCCGCACCCTGGGCGTAACCGCGCCAGGAGGTCACGATCACGTCCCGCGGCAGCATCGGCGACATCGCCTCGTCCCAGACGACGGCGCGGCGGCCGGCGTCGGACACGTGCTCCGCGAGCCGGGCGACGAACCAGCCGTGCAGCTGTGCGACGTCGGGGGTCCCGTCCTTGCCGACCAGGCCCAGCGCACCCGCCCGCTCGACGATCCGCGGCGACTCGCGCCAGAGGGTGGGAGGCACCTCGTCGCCGCCGAGGCCGATCCACGGCGCGTCGAAGACGTCGAGCACCTCGTCCAGCACGTGCCGGAAGAACGCGAGCGAGCCCTCGGACGGGTCGAGCACGTCCTGGCTGATGCCCCACGTGGTGCGGACCGCGCTGCGGTCCTTGCGCGTGCCGAGCTCCGGGTAGGCGGCGACGGCGGCCTCGACGTGGCCCGGCACGTCGATCTCCGGGACCACGGTGACACCCCGGTCGCGGGCGTAGCCGACGATCTCGCGCAGGTCGTCCTGCGTGTAGAAACCGCCGTGCGGCCGGCCGTCCTTGGACCCGGTACGCCAGGTGCCGACCGTGGACTCGTGGCGCCACGCCCCGGTCCGCGTCAGCTCGGGGTAGCGGTGGATCTGCACGCGCCAGCCCTGGTCGTCGGTGAGGTGCAGCTGCAGCACGTTGAGCCGGTGGGCGGCGGCGAGGTCGATGAACCGCAGCACGTCGTGCTTGGGCAGGAAGTGGCGCGCGACGTCGAGCAGGACACCCCGCCACTCGAAACGCGGGTGGTCCGCGATGCGCACGACCGGAAGCTCGAGCGGGCCGGTGCCGCTGTGGCGGTAGGCGTCCGGACCCGCGAGCTGACGCAGGGTCTGGGCGGCGGCGTGGGCGCCCGCGAGGTCGGCGGCCTCGACCCTGACGAGGCCCGCCGGGTTCACGTCCAAGCGGTAGCCACCGGCCGTCAGGTCGGGCGCGAGGGCGAAGACGACGGAGCCCCGGCCGGTCGCCGAAGGCATCAGGTCGAGGCCGAACGCTTCCTCCGTGACGCGGCGCCACCAGCGCGCGGCCGGCCGCAGCGCGGGGTCGGCGGCGATGCCCACGCCGTCCTCCAGCAGCACCGATCCGCCCGGCACCTGCGTCGACACAGGTTCCGGGACGAGGCCAAGGTCTCCGGGGCGTAGCACGCCGACACCCTAGCGCGGTGCCGCTGCCGACGGCGGGGGTGACGGCAGCGGAAGCGCGCGATCCTGGAGGACCGCGCGCTCCCGCCCGCACTCGCCCGTCAGCCCGCCGGGCAGGCGACGTCGCGCCTGGGCATCTTCCCCTCGACCAGGTAGGTCGTCCCGATGTTCAGGGCACACGCGTTGTCGCCCAGCGCGTAGACGCCGTGACCGCTGCCGTCGACGGTCACCAGCCTGGACCGGTCGCCGAACTTCTCGTGCAGCCGCTGGCCGCCGACCAGCGGGGTGACCGGGTCACGGCGGTTCTGCAGGATCAGCACGTTGCGCGGGCCCTCGCCGGAGATCTGCACCGGCGGCTCGACCGGCTCGGACCAGTAGGCGCACGGCAGGATGTTGGCCGACGCGGCGCCGAACAGCGGGAACTTCTCGCGGTCCTCGGCCACTGCCCGGCGGTAGGTCCGGACGTCCTCGGGCCACTCGCTGTCGTTGCAGGTCGAGGCGATGAACACGGACAGCGCGTTGGAGAGGGGCGACACCTCGTCCAGCAGGCTGCGCGCGGCACCGGCGTCACCGTCGCGCAGCGACTGCCAGGTCTGCGCCGTCCGGCCGTAGCTCAGCGGGCTGTAGAGCCCGCCGAAGACGACCTGCCGGAACAGCGCGCCGTCGACTCCCAGCACCGGGTCGCGGTCCAGCTCCTGGGCGGTCTCGAGGTACGTGGCGCGCACCTGCGCCGGCGTCCGGCCCAGGCCGTAGGCGGTGTGCCGCTTGGCCGCCCACCTCGCGAAGTCGGGGAACGTCTGCTCCATCCCCAGGGCGAACGTGCGCAGACGCTCCTGGTTCAGGTGCGTGTCGCCCACGTTGCTGTCGAGCACCACCCGGTCGGCCGTCCCGGGGAACATCGACGCGTACGCGGCGCCCAGCGCGGAACCGTACGAGTAGCCGAGGTAGCTGGCCTTCTCCTCGCCCAGCGCAGCGCGGATGCTGTCCAGGTCGCGGGCCATGTTCGCCGTGGACACGTGGCGCAGCAACCCGTTCTCGTCGTTGGCTGCGCACTGCTCGGCGGCGGCCTTGACGACCTTCGCGTGCTCGACGACCGCAGCGTCGTCGACCGCGTACGGCGGGACGTTGCTGAAGTAGTCGCCGCCGGCGGTGAACCCGCAGTCGATCCGGGTCGAGTGGCCCACCCCGCGGGTGTCCATGCCGATCAGGTCGTAGGCGTCCAGGACGCTGTCGGGCAGGCCGCGCGACATCAGGAGCGACGACTGCGCGAGCCCGGATCCGCCGGGGCCGCCCGGGTTGAGCAGGAGCACGCCGCGGCGCTCGGCCGGGTCGTCACCGGTCATCCGGGAGATCTGGAGCTCGATCTGCTCGCCGTCGGGGTCGGCGTAGTCCAGCGGCACGGGCACCTTCGCACAGGTCAGGACGTAGGGAGCCGCCTCGTCCGCGACGTCGGCGGGACACTCGCCCCACTCGACCTGGGCCGCCGGCTCGCTCTCAGGTTCGGCGCCGTCCGGCCGGACGGCGGCCGCGGCGGGCACGGCCAGCGCACCGGCCAGTCCCAGCACGGCCAGCAGGGCGGTGAAGTGCGGATAGGGGGAGCTGAAGTGGGTTCGCCTCATGTACCCACCCTCTGACGGCACGCGAGCGCCGGTAAGTGTCGCCGATCACGACCATGCCCGGAGGAATACCCGTCGACGCATGACAGATGTCATCCCCGCCGCAGCACCGGCTCCAGAGCCGTCAGCACTGCCGGGTCCTCGATGGTCGACGGCACGGCCGGGCGCTCGCCGTCGGCCAGCTGGCGCATGGTGCGCCGCAGGATCTTGCCCGAGCGGGTCTTCGGCAGCCCGGCGACGATCTCGACGTCCTTGAACGCCGCGACCGGGCCGATCTGGTCACGCACCGCGGCGACGAGCTCCGCCGCGACGCCCTCGGGGTCGGCGCCCGCCTTGAGCACCACGAGCCCGCGCGGCACCTGGCCCTTGAGGTCGTCGGCGATGCCGATCACCGCGCACTCCGCCACAGCGGGATGGGCCGCGAGTACCCCCTCGATCGCCCCGGTGGACAGCCGGTGCCCCGCCACGTTGATGACGTCGTCGGTGCGGCCCATGACGTAGACGTACCCGTCGTCGTCGATGTAGCCGCCGTCGCCGGAGAGGTAGTAGCCGTCGTAGGCGGCGAGGTACGAGGCCACGTAGCGGGCGTCGTCGTGCCACAGCGTCTGCAGGGTGCCCGGCGGGAGCGGCAGCCGGAGCGCGAGGCTGCCCTCCTGCCCCGGCTCCGCGACCGTGCCGTCGGGCAGCAGCACCCGCACGTCGAAGCCGGGCACCGGGACCGACGGCGAACCGGGCCGGGTGGGCATCGGGTCCAGCCCGCGCAGGTTGGCGACGACCGCCCAGCCGGTCTCGGTCTGCCACCAGTGGTCGATCACCGGCACGCCGAGGGCGCGCCCCGCCCACTCGTACGTGCCGGGGTCGAGCCGCTCCCCCGCGAGGAACAGGTGCCGCAGTGAGGAGATGTCGTGGCTCGCCACGAGGATTCCCTCCGGGTCCTCCTTCTTGATCGCCCGGATCGCCGTCGGTGCGGTGAACAGGGCCTCGACGGCGTGCTCGGCGACGACCCGCCAGAACGCCCCGGCGTCCGGCGTCCCGACGGGCTTGCCCTCGTACAGGACGGTCGTGGCGCCCGCGATCAGCGGCCCGTAGACGATGTAGGAGTGGCCGACGACCCAGCCGACGTCGGACGCCGTCCACCAGACCTGGCCGGCCCCGATGTCGTAGATGTTGCGCATGGACCAGGCCAGGGCGACGGCGTGGCCGCCGTTGTCGCGCAGGATGCCCTTGGGCTTCCCCGTGGTGCCCGACGTGTACAGGATGTAGAGCGGATCCGTCGCGGCGACCTCCGCGCACGGCGCGGGGTTGGTCCGGCCGGCGTGCATGGCGGTCGCCCAGTCCAGGTCCCGCCCCTCGACGAGCGTCGCGATGGCCTGCGGTCGCTGCAGCACCACGCACGACGACGGCTCGTGGTCGGCCAGCTCCAGCGCCCGGTCCAGCAGGGGCTTGTACTCCACGATCCTCGTGGGTTCGATGCCGCACGACGCGGACACCACCACCTTCGGCTGCGCGTCGTCGATCCGCAGGGCCAGCTCGTTCGCCGCGAACCCGCCGAACACCACCGAGTGGACGGCGCCGAGCCGGGCGCAGGCCAGCATCGCGACGACGGCCTCCGGCACCATCGGCAGGTAGATCACCACACGGTCGCCCTGCTCGACGCCGAGGTCGCGCAGGGCGCCGGCGAAGGCCGCGACATCCTGCAGCAGGGTGGCGTAGGTGATCGTCCGGGAGGTGCCCGTGACCGGGCTGTCGTAGATCAGCGCGGCCTGGTCCCCGCGGCCCGCGATGACGTGCCGGTCCAGCGCGTTGTAGCAGGTGTTCAGCCTGCCGTCGGGGAACCAGCGGTAGAACGGCGGGCTGTCGGCGTCGAGCACACGGGTGGGCCTGCGGAACCACGAGACCAGGGCCGCCTGCTCGCCCCAGAACCCCTCGGGGTCGGCGAGGCTCCGTCGGTGGACGTCCGCGTAGTCGGCCATGAGGTACCCTTCCGTTCCGGCTGGCGGACCCCGGTGTCCCGCGCCGCTGCCAGTGTGCCCCGGACCTGGGGCGCCGTCGAGCGGCAGGCCGTCGACGCCCTCAGACGGCCCGAACGAAGACGCGCGCGACCCCAGGTGAGCTCCCGACGACGTACGCCCGGCTACCGCCCACGGCATCGGTCGCCCCGAGGTACGTGTAGTCCTCCCCGGGCTGGTAGCGGGCGGGCCCCGCCGCGCCGGTGCCAGGCCCGAACTCGACGGTGCTGTCGCCCACGCGGTACCGCGCGGTCCCCGAGTCGAGCCGCGCCGCGCCGTCCGAGACCTCCGCCGCGCCCTCGAACGCACCGCCGGCGCGGAAGGCGAGCTCGAGCGCCCAGGGCAGCCCGGGGCCCTCGGTGGTGATCTCGAGCTCGACACCGTCCTCGGTCGGCCGCGCCGCGATCCGGGTGCGCAGCACCACGGTCTCGGTCTGCCGGTCCGCGAAGGACATCGCCGCGGAGAACCTGCCCTCGTCGGCCAGGTCGTACGCGCCGTCGGCGCGCCGGTCACCTTCCCCGAGCGGCTGGTAGTAACGCCCCTCCAGTCGCTCGACGAGCACCACCGCATCGCCGTCGTGCTCGATCCGCGCCGCGCGGAACGGGCCGAGCCCGAAGAAGTCGCGGGACAGCCGCATCGAGTCGAGCACCACCTCGCCCGCGAACATGCGAAGGAAGGTCGGGTTGTTCGCCAGTCCCGAGCGGATACGCCGCTGGCTGGAGTAGTCCGACCCGCCGTAGAGCACCACCGTTCGGGCCGGGTTCGCGTCGACCACGAGCCGCGACGCCGCCCACTCCGCGCGGCGCGTCGCGGCGGGCGGCTCGGCGTCGGGAAGAGGTTCCGCGAGGCGCGGGTCGAGCAGCACTTCGGTGAGTACCGTCTGGGGTTCGACGATGCCCTGCGCGGCGGCCCGCTCCGCCGCCCAGGCGAGATCGCCGCGTGCGCGCTCGATCGCGAACCGCCGGTACGCCACCAGGTACGGCGCGAGCGGGAACAGCTCGCCCCGCTGGTCCTGGCGCCGCGAGTGCACCGTCTCGACGCTGCCGTCAGGGAGGATCAGCCCGAGCGTGGCCTCGAGGTTGCGCACCACCGCGTCGTGCAGGTCCGGGCGGTCGAAGACGTCGCCGATCAGGGCGAGCGACGGGTTCGACACGAACACCGCGTAGACCGCGCTGCGCTCCGAGTACAGCCCGTCGCTCTGCAGGTCGATGCCCTCGGCGAGCCAGCTCTCGGCCCGGGCGCGCACGGCGGGGTCCGCACGACGCCGGTGCAGCCGCGCGAGCACCGCCGCGAGCTCCCACCGGTGGTTGGGCGTGTGCACCCCACCCGCGACCATGGCGGGCGCCGCCGCGTCGGCGATCGCGCCGAGCAGCTGGTCGAGCGGCGCCAGCGCCGGCGCGGCGGCGCGGCGGATCAGCTCGAGCGTGTCGCACACGTCGTTGAGCGCGAAGGCGGTGTCCGGCGGCGACTCGACGTTGTCCCCGCCGACGAACAGGCCGGACGCCGCCTGCATACCCGCGAGCGCCTCTGCGTGCGTGCGGGCGCGCGAGACGAGCGCGGCGTCCCCGGTGTACCGCCCGCCGTCCGCGAGGTACGCGGCGACGAGCAGCTTGATGTCCCGCATCGTGGCGCGGTACAGCCCGATGTGCCCCGTGTCGACGTCGGCCGGCGACGTGGCGAGCACCCCGTCCACCGCCGTGTCCGCCGCCTCGATCACCGCGCGGCGAAACGCCTCGTCCACCTCGGTCATGTGTGGTTCCCTCTCGGTCTCGGCGGCAGCCTCAGTGTCAGCACCTCGAACGGACGCAGCACGATGCACGTGCCGTCGCCCTCGTCATCCACCACGGCCGGCGTGCCGTCGGCGAGCGGTGTCTCGACGAGGTCGCACTCGCGCACCTCGGCGACCGCGAAGTCGGCATGCAGCGTCGCGCGGGTGCGCGCACCTCGGCTCTCGTAGATCCGCACGACCAGGTCGCCGGAGCGGTCGTCGGCGAGCTTGACCGCCGAGACGACGGCGGAGGTCGGCGCACCGTCGACGCCGGTGACCGTGACGACGGGGACCGGCGCCGCGGCACCCGTGATCCGGCGCAGCGGGGCGCCGAGCACGGCTCCCGCGCGCAGTGCCTCGTCGGTCGTCGGGGCGAGCGCGAGCACGGTGGTGAAGGAGTGCCGCCCCTGGTCCGCCTCCGGGTCGGGGAACGTGGGCGCGCGCAGGAGCGACTGCCGCACGGTGGTGACGACCCGGCCGTCGACGCTGTCGCGCGTGACGTCGTGCCCGTAGACGCCGTCGTTGGCCACGGCGACGCCGAACCCGGGCTCGCCCACGTGCACCCACCGGTGCGCGCACACCTCGTAGCGTGCGGCGTCCCACGACGTGTTGCCGTGCAGCGGACGGCGGACGTGCCCGAACTGGGTCTCGTACGCGGCGTCCTGCGCGTGGACGTCGAGCGGGAACGCGAGCTTGAGCATGCGGCGCCGCTCGTGCCAGTCGACCTCCGTGCGGATGTGCACAGCGGAGTCGACGACCGTCACCGTCTGCGTCAGGCCGCTGCTGCCGAACGTCCGCTCGATGCGCACGCTGCCGTCGTCGCGCAACGTCACCGAGCCGTCGTCGAGGTCGACGGCGTTCGAGCGGTAGGAGCGGTCGAGATCCCACGCGTCCCACTTCGCGGGGGCGTCCACGTGCAGCTGCGGCAGGTTGGCCGCCATGCCCGGCGGTACGAGGTCGCGACCGGACGCGCGGTCGACCACGTGTGCGACCAGCCCGTTCGCGGTGATCTCGACCCGCAGACCGGGCGAGGCCAGCTCGACGCCGCCGTCCGGCAGCACGGTGGCAGCCACAGCCACGTCCGCGACGTCCGCGGCCCCGCCGAACGCGGGAACACCCGAGGCCGCGAACGGCGCCGCGTTGACCACGAGACTGCGCGTCCCCTCCCCCGCGAGCGCCCGCAGCGCGGTGTCGACGAGGCCCTCCAGCCGCTCGGTGACGCGCTCGTGCGAGGCCTCGGCCTCACGGTGCACCCACGCGATGGCGGTACCGGGCAGGATGTCGTGGAACTGCAGCAGCAGCACCTCCTGCCACAGCTGGTCGAGCTCGTCGTACGGATACGGCGCGCCCGTGCGCAGCGTGGCGCTCGCCGACCACAGCTCGGCCTCCACGAGCAGCTGCTCGTTGCGCCGGTTTCCTCGCTTGGTCCGGGCCTGCGAGGTGTATATGCCGCGATGGAACTCGAGGTACATCTCGCCCGACCAGACGGGCGGGCTCGCGTACTCGCGCTCGATGGTGCCGAACAGGGCGTCGGCGGTGCCGAACCGCACCCGCGGCGAGCCCTCGAGATCGGACTGCAGGCGCGCGTCCCACATCATCTCGCGCGTCGGTCCCCCGCCGCCGTCGCCGTACCCGAACGGCATGAGCGAGTGCGAGGCACCCGCGTGGTCGGCGAAGTTGCGCACGCTGCGGGCGAGCTCGGTGGGCCGCATGTCGCCGCTGTAGGTGTTGTTCGGCGGGAAGTGCGTGAGGATGCGCGTGCCGTCGATGCCTTCCCAGAGGAACGTGTGGTGCGGCATCGGGTTGCTGTCGTTCCAGCACATCTTCTGTGTGAAGAACCAGCGGAGCCCCGCCTTGCGCAGCAGCTGCGGCAGCGCGCCCGGGTAGCCGAACGAGTCAGGCAGCCAGCCGACGTCGCTGCGCGCGCCGAACTCGCGCTCGAAGAAGCGCGTCCCCTGCAGCAGCTGCCGCGCCAGCGACTCCCCCGAGGGCATGTTGACATCGGACTCGACCCACATGTTGCCGACCGGGACGATGCGGCCCTCCGCGACCCGCTGCTTCACCCGCGAGTAGAGCTCCGGCTCCTGGCGCTTGAGCCAGGCGAAGTGCTGTGCAGACGAGCTCGTGAAGACCGCGTCGGGGTCCCGGTCCATGAGGTCGACCACGTTGGCGAAGGTCCGGGTGACCTTCCGTACGGTCTCTCTGCTGGGCCACAGCCAGGCCGAGTCGATGTGCGCGTGGCCGGTCGCGACGATGCGGTGCGCCGACGCGGCCGCGGGCGAGGCGAGCAGGGGGGCGAGCACCGCCCGCGCGGCGGCCGACGCCGCTGCGGGGTCGCCGGGGTCGAGCTCGTCGAGCGCGTGGTCCAGGCCCGCCAGCAGCGCGGCCCGGCGCGGCTCGTGCTCGGCAAGCTCCAGCGCGAGGCCCCGCAGCACGGTGACCTCGCGGACCAGACGCTCGACCTCGGTGTCGACCCGCCGGATCTCGAGCCGCCCCAGCCGGTACAGCGGCGCGTCCGGCGCACTCCTCGGGTCACCGAGCGGCGTCGGCGCGTAGGCGCGTGCCCCTTTGAAGTCGTCGCCGCCCGACAGGTCCGGGTTGGCCGCACCCTCGACGAGGAATGCGAACGGCTCGCCGGGACCCGCCTCGAGCGGCACGTGATGGTTGCGGGGTTCGAGGCCCTTCACCACGTGCCCGGCCGGGGTGCGCACCAGCCCTTCGCACTGGAACCCCGGCTTGGCGCCGTCGAAACCGAGGTCGAGGGAGAGCTCGACGCGGTGCCTGTCGTCGGGCACCCAGAGAGCCGGTACCCGTCCGGACACCTGGAACCAGGTGGTGCCCCAGGGCCGCCCCCACCCGTACCCGGGGGCGGCCGGCGCGAACGTCGCCGGATCAGGCACGTCGGCGAACGCGATCGGTTCGCCCGCGCCGCCCGGCTGGCCCGGCACCGTCCATGCCGCGACGTCGAGCGGCACGGACCCGGCGGTGACGGCGTCGGCCAGGTACTCGCCGAGCCACCGGTCGACCCTTCCCAGGATCGCGGACACCTGTACGTGCACTGCTCAGTCCTTGAGTCCGGCGTTGATGTTCGACGAGGTGATGTACTTCTGGAACACGAGGTAGAGCAGCACCAGCGGGATCATCGACAGCACCGAGGCCGCCAGCAGCACGCTCCAGTTGATGTTCTCGGCGCCGACGAGCGCACGCAGGGCGATCTGCAGGGTGAACTGGTCGGGATCGCCGAGGATGATGAGCGGCAGGATGTAGTCGTTCCAGCGCCAGTGGAACGACACGATCGCGAGCGTGAGCATGATGGGCCGCGCCAGCGGCAGCATGATGCCCCAGAAGATGCGGTACTCGCTCGCGCCGTCGATGCGCGCGGCATCCAGGAGCTCGTCGGGGATCGTCAGGAAGAACTGGCGGAACATGAACACGCCGGTCGGGGTGAGCACCGACGGCATGATGACGCCCAGCAGCGAGTTGTACATGCCGAGGTCGCGCACGACGATGAACAGCGGGTTGAGGATGACCTCGCCCGGCAGCATGGTCATCGACAGGACGCACAGGCCGAGCACGTGGAGCCACGGGTTCTTGTACTTGGCGAGCGCGTAGCCCGTCGACGCGCACAGGAACACCGTGATGGCCGTCGATACGGTCGCGACGACGAGCGTGTTGCTGAAGTAGCGCAGGAAGTCGACGCGCTCGAAAGCGTCCTCGTAGCCCGCGAGCGTCCATTCGCGCGGGAAGAACGACAGCGGGTAGGTGAACAGCTCCCCGCCCGGCTTGAACGACGACAGCAGGAACCACAGCAGGGGGAACGCCATGAGCACGGCGATGACCCACAGCATCGTGGTCGGGACGATGCTGCGACGGAGCTCGCCGAGCCGGCGTCCGCCTGGCCTCGCGTACTTCTTCGGCGCCACCGTGGGCGTGTCCGTCGTCGTCACCATGCGTTGTTCCTCTTGCTGATACGGAGCTGGATGATCGCGATGACCATGAGGATGACCAGCAGGACCATCGATGCGGCGGCCGCATATCCGACGAGCGAGCGTTCGAAACCGGTCTCGTAGATGTACTGCACGACCAGGCGGTTCTGGGTGCCGGGCCCACCACCGTTGAGTGCCTGGATCATCGCGAACTCCTTCATCGAGCCGAGCGACGACAGCAGGATGACGAGCACCGACGTCGGAGCGATGGACGGCAGCGTGATGTACCAGAACCGCTCCCAGCCGTTCGCGCCGTCGAGCTCCGCGGCCTCGTAGTAGGACTGCGGCACGTTGCTGATCGCCGCGATGAACAGCAGCATGTTGAAGGCGGCACCGCCCCATGCCGAGGCCAGGACCGCGACGAACAGCGACAGGTCGGCATTGCTCGCCCAGGGCACCGCCTCCCCGCCCAGCAGCTGGATGACGTAGTTGACGAACCCGAAGCTCTCGCCGAACATCCACCGCCAGATGACACCGGCGATGATCGGTGACACCAGCCACGGCATGAAGAAGATGATGCGGGCCGGCGTCTTGCCCCGTGCGCCCTTCGAGGTGAGCGCCACTGCCATGGCGAGTGCCAGGACGTAGCCGACGGGCACCGAGAACAGCGCGTACACGAACGTGCGCCCGAGCGACTGGTAGAACTCGCTGTCCTGGAACAGCTCGAGGTAGTTGGCGAGCCCGACGAACTCGAGGTCTCCCCACCCGCGGAAGTCCGTCAGCGAGTACGACAGGCCGAGCACGCCTGGCCACAGGAAGAACAGTCCGAACAGCACGGCCGTGCCGACCGTGAAGACGAAGGGGGCGAGGAGGTAGCGGCTGTGCCGGCGACGCCGGACGCGCCGCCCGTCCTCCTCCTCCGCCACGGGGGCGGAGGAGGAGGACGGACCCGGGGTGGTGAGAGTCATGAGGAGCCTTTTTCGTGCGTCGCGATCAGTCGGCCATCTGCTCGGTCGAGGCCTCGTTGATGTTCTCCACGGTCTGCTCGAGCGTCTGCTCGTCGTTGACGAGCTTGACGGTCTCGTCGAGGAGGGGCTCGGAGTCGATCGCCTTGCCCTCGTAGCCGTTCAGCACGCCGTCGGTCGTCTGGACCGCCGAGATCGCCGGGGACTCCGCGATCTCACCGTTGTACAGGTCGAAGGCGTACGAGTCCTCCTCGTAGCTGACCTCGAGGCCGTCCAGCACGGGCAGGCAGCCCGAGATCTCGCAGTACTCGCGGTAGTTCTCCTCCGAGTACAGCCACTTGACGAAGTCGAGGGTCTCCTCCTCGACGCCGGTGCCGTCGAACGCCACGATCCACGACGCAGCACCGTAGTTGGTCGCGCGCACCGGCTGCTGCGGCAGCGGCACGGACACCCACTCGAAGTCGGTGATGGTCTCCTGGAAGTCGGCGATCTGCCAGACGCCCGACATGTAGCCCGCGACGCGACCCGACTTGAACGTCGCGCTCGGGTCGTCGGCGGCGCCCCACACGGCCTGCGGCATGACGCCGTCCTCGTGCAGCTTCTTGAAGTAGCCGAGCGCCTCGGCGCCCTCCTCGTCGAGCGCCCACGTGCCGTCGGGCTGCTCGGTGACGCCCTCGCTGCCGAACTCGAACAGGAAGGAGCGCAGGCGGTGCGCGGAGGGGTCCATGACGGCGCCGTACTCCGCGTCGGTCGCCTCGACGACCTCGCTCGACTTCTCGACGTACTCGTCCCACGTCCACTGCTCTTCGAGCGTCGTCGGGTACTCGACGCCGGCCTCGTCCCACAGCGACTTGTTGAGGAACATGCCGACGGCGGTGAGGGTGGTCGGCAGCGCCTTGACCTTGCCGTCGGCGGGGTCGGCGACGGAGAGCGTGTCGATGACACCGACCTCGTCGAAGACGTCGGTCAGATCGAGCAGGCGCTCGGTCCACGCCGGGTCGGTCGACGGCGACGCCGCCAGGGCCGGCAGGTCGTTCGCCTGCGCCGAGGTACGCAGCCGCGTGCGCAGGTCGTCGTTGGGCACCTCGACGACCTCGACGCGCACGCCGGTCTCCTCGAAGTACTTCTCCGCCAGCTGGGCGTAGCCGCCACCCTGGTTGACGTCGCCCGACTGCATGAGCTGGAGCACGACCTCGTCATCGGAGCCGCCGCCACCGCTCGAGCACGATGCGAGCACGAGCGCGCCGATCGTGATCGACGCGGTCGCGAGCGAGCGGGTCAGGTACTGACGCTTCATTGTGTCTCCTCGTCGGCGCTCAACCCTGAGCGCCTGTGCTGTGTAGCCGGGTGGGTGCTGTGCTGCCGGTGGATCGCTGAAGGCCGTTTGATCTTATGTCTTGACATATTCTTGTGTGTACACGCTAGCCCCGTACCCGCACGCTGGGCAAGCGTTTACCGGGAATCTCGTGCACGGAGGTGCAAGAGCGGTGGTCACGCCAACATATGCCGAGTATGAAGCCGCTACGAGCATCACGCCGACTCCTCGGCACCGGCCTGGCCGGTGCGCTGCTGCTGAGCGCATGCGCCGCCCAGGACGGCCCCGCCGACGGCGGCACCCCGCCGGATGACACGCCGACGGCGGCAGCACCGCCCGCCCCAGCCGCGTCGGGCCAGGTCACGACCGTCGACACCGTCCTCCAGGAGGGTGACGGCCCGCCCGAGCTCTGCCTGGGCATGATCCTCGAGTCGCACCCGCCCCAGTGCAGCGGCCTGGAGATCGCCGGCTGGGACTGGGACGCCGTCGAGGCCGAGTCCGCGCTGGACACCACCTGGGGTACGTACCAGGTGAAGGGCTCCTGGGACGGCGCGACCTTCCGCGTCACCGCGGCCACCGCCGCCCCGGCGGAGCGACCCACCTCCCCCGAGGACCCCCGGCTCGATCCCGACAACGCGGGTGCGATCGGACCGAAGATGTCCGAACCCGAGGCCCTCGAGCTCCAGAACGAGGTGCACGACCACCTCGGTGGCCTCAGCGGCTGGATCGACAACGGCTACGTCTGGGTGACCGTCGCCTACGACGACGGCAGCATCCAGCGCTACGCGGACGACAGGTACGGCGCGGACATGGTGGTCGTGCGGTCGGTGCTGCGCGATATCGGATAGGTTTGCCCGAATTGCGAATAATTCGTACGACCTTTGAGCGGGTTAAAGAACTGCGCAAACGGCCATCTGCTGAAAGGAAAATACACAGACAAAAATGAAAGCCGGATGCCACAAATCAACATCGCACATTCATCTTGACGCCGCACCAAAGCGCTGGCAGGCTCAGGCACCCACCGAGCTGAGCGATTACCAGACGCATGTGTGAATTGATCGTCCCGGCCCGAACTGACTACAGAAAGAAGAGAGTTATGGGCGACGGGATCGCCACAGGCGTCATGGTGAGGGTCACCGGGGCGTCGAGCACAGAACGCGGCACAGAGGGCATCGTGAAGACCGTCCGGCCGGGCTGGGCGGGCAAGGAGGCCGTGGTCGTGGTCGACGGCGTCCTGCGGTCGCGCGAGGTAGCCATACCCGTTACGGACCTGTCGAGGCAGTAGGCCGCGCTGTTTCCTCGCGCGCCGACAACACAGCAGGCCCGCCTCCGATGGAGGCGGGCCTGCTGTCATAGGGGTGGAGCTGCCGGGAATCGAACCCGGGTCCGGTGACGCTTTTCGAGTACTTCTCCGGGCGCAGTCTGCTATGGATTTTCTCGGCCCCCGCACTCGCACAGACACGTTCGCGGACAGGCCCAGTCATCTGAGTGTTCCCGCAGCCCCGATGACGAGAGCTACGAGCAGTGGCTTCCTAGATGACGCCGGCTACTGGGACGGAAGCATCTCCCAGGCCGACGGACTTCGGGCTCGCTCAGGCGGCGAGGGCGAAGTCGTTGCGCGAGTTATCGGCAACTATGTGTTTGCAGGCATCGTTTACGAGATAAGCCTGCATCCTCGGCCCGCTTCTCCTCGAAGCACGACCACCGTCGAAACCGATCAGCCCCTATGTTGTTTTCAACTGCCCCGCCCGAGCTGCGCCCGTGCGGAACATCTCCATCCTATGCGACAACTCCGCAGACGGGAACGTTATTTCCGTTACAGCCCGCAGACCCGCGACCGGTCAGCGGAGCTCCTTCTGCCGCATCGCCCGCTGCGCCTCGCGCATGTCCTGCTGCTCGCGCAGGGTCTGACGCTTGTCGTACTCCTTCTTGCCTCGAGCCAGGGCGATCTCCACCTTGGCCCGGCCGTCCAGGAAGTACAGCGCCAGGGGGATCAGGGTGTGCCCCTTCTCCCGCGACTTCGACTCCAGCCGGAGGATCTCCTCGCGGTGCAGCAGCAGCTTGCGCCGGCGCCGCGGCGCGTGGTTGTTCCACGTGCCCTGGAAGTACGCGGGGATGTGCACGTTCTCGAGCCACGCCTCGCCGCGGTCGACGGTGGCGTAGCCGTCCGTGAGGGAAGCCCGCCCCATCCGCAGCGCCTTGACCTCGGTACCCGAGAGCACGAGCCCGGCCTCGAAGACGTCCTCGATCACGTAGTCATGACGGGCCTTCTTGTTGTTCGCCACGATCTTGCGCGGATCGTCCTTCTTGGCCATGGTCTCCCTCCGGGATCTGCTGGTGCGCCATGCCCCGTGCGGGCAGCGCGACGCCCCAGTTTACGCGCCCGGCCTCGGTGGACCAGGCTTTTACAGCCAGCTCATCGGGTCGACCGTCGAACCGTTGATGTAGACCTCGAAGTGCAGGTGGCAGGCCGTTGACGTACCGGTGGTGCCCGAGTACCCGATCACCTGGCCGCGTGAGACCCGCTGGCCCGACGACACGGCGAACGAGCTGAGGTGGTTGGAGCTCGTCATCACGCTGCTGCCGCCGGACGAGTAGCCGTGGTTGATCAGCACCTGGTTGCCCAGGCCGTCCAGGTAGCGCGCGTACAGCACCGTGCCGTCCGCGGGCGCCAGGATCGGCGTGCCGCAGTACGCCCGGAGGTCGGTCCCGGCGTGCAGGCGGTTGTACTGCAGCACCGGGTGGAACCGCATGCCGTACGAGGAGGTGACGACGGGGCTCGCCGTCGGGTAGCTGAGGAACGACACGGTGCCCGTGCCGCCGCCGGACGATCCGCCGCCCGAACCGCCGCCCGAGGAACCGCCACCACCGGACCCGCCGCCCGAGGAGCCCCCCTCCGCCTCCCGCTCGGCCCGCTCCCGGGCCAGCCGCTCGTCCCGCTCCCGCTGCTCGCGGATGATCCCCTTGAGGTCGGACTCGATGGAGCTGAGCTCCTCCTCGGTGTCCTGCATGTTCTGCACCGCGACGTGCTTGCGCTGCTCGATACGGGACTTGAGCCGCTCCTGCTCGGCGATCAGCTCGACGATCTCGGCCTTGCGCTCGACCGCCGACTGCTTGGCCTGCTCCTTGGACCGTACGTTCTCGTCCGCAAGACGCTTGAGCTCCGTGACCACCTCACGGATCGCGGTCAGCCGCGCCTGCAGGTTGCGTGCGGTCGCCTCGGCGCTCTGCAGCTCGGCGAGCGTGCGCGCCCGGATCCGCGCGGCCGTCGACGAGACGGAGTACCCGTCGATGAACTCCTCGGTGCTCTGCGCGCCGGTCACGAGGCCGATCGTCGAGGCGTTGCCCGCACCGCGGAACTCCTCGCGCGCCATCTGCGCGATGTCGTCGCGCGCCCCGTCGACCTTGCCGGAGCCGTCCTGGAGCAGCTGGGTGACCGTTGCCTCCTCCAGCTGTGCGTCGGCCAGACGCTGGGCGAGGATCGCCGCCTCCCGCTCCGCGCGCTCCAGCTCGGCCTCTGCCACGGCGAGCTCGGCCTCCGCGACGGGCAGCCGGCCCTCCACCTGGTTCAGCTCGAGCACGGCGTCGGCGAGCTGCTTGTCCGTGTGCTCCAGCTCGGCCTCGAGGTTCTCGCGCTCGTCCTCCTTGGCCTGCTGCTTCCGCTCCGCGGCGGCGCGGCGGTCGTCGAGGTCGTCGGTGTACCCGACGGTGGCGCCACCCAGCAGGAGGACCGCCGCGAGCACCGCCGCGACCGGGCCACGTGCCACAGCCTTGCGTGCGACGGCTCTGCGTGCGACGGCTGTGCGTGCGACGGCTGTGCGTGCGACGGCCCCGGACCGAAGGCTTCGTGAAGTAGTCATCAGATCCTCGTGTACCGGTTCAGGGTGAAGAAGGACGAGAGCGCGGCCAGGGCGACCGCCGTGATCACGAGCAGCGGCGCGACGCGGAGCACGTCGACCTCCGAGACGTAGGCCACCCAGTCGACGGACCGTTCGAGCCAGTCGCTGACCATGAACCGGACGGCGAGCCAGAGCCCACCTCCGGCCAGCAGCGAGCCCAGCACTGCCGCCAGCGCCCCCTCCAGCAGGAACGGCAGCTGGATGAACAGGTTGGACGCGCCCACCAGGCGCATGATCTCGGTCTCCTTGCGCCGCGAGACGGCGCTCAGCCGGATGGTGGTCGTGATCAGCAGCACGGCGGCCAGGAGCATGACGCCGGCCAGCCCGGCCGCGAGCAGCGTGGCGACGTTGAGCGTCCGGAACAGCGGTTCGAAGACAGCCCGTTGGTCCTCCACGATCTCCACGCCGTCACGGCCGGAGAGCACGTCGCTGACGACGGCGAACTGCTCGGCGTCGGCCAGCTTCAGGCGGAGCGAGGCCTGCATGTCGTCGGCGGTGAGCTGCGTGCCCTGGTAGCCGTCGGGATAGCGCTCGCTGAACGCCTCGAACGCCTGCTCCTTCGACTCGAAGTAGACAGCGCTGACCTCGTCGGACAGCTCGGTGTCGATGATCTGGCGCACCGCGTCGACCTGGCCAGGGGTGGCCTCGCCGCCCGCGCACGTCGGCACGACGGAGCCCTGCGGGCAGAGGAACACGGAGACCTCGACGAGGTCGTACCAGTCGTCCTTCAGCTTGCCGATCTGGGCCTGGAGCAGGGCCGCCGCGCCGACGAACGTCAGCGACACGAACGTCACGAGCACCACTGCCACGACCATCGTGGTGTTGCGGCGCAGGCCCGAGAAGACCTCACCCAGCACGAACTGGAAGCGCACGGTCAGACCCCCCGCACGGTCTGGACCGGCGCACGGGTTCCGCTGCCCGGGGAGTCGAGCACCGGCGACGCGCCGACGTCGGGCAGGATCGCCTCGCGCTCGCCGTAGCCGCCCCGCGCCTCGTCGCGGACGACGACGCCGTCCGACAGCTCGACCACGCGGCGCTGCATCTCGTTGACGATCTCGTCGTCGTGCGTGGCCATGACCACTGTGGTGCCCGTCCGGTTGATGCGGTCCAGCAGGCGCATGATGCCCAGCGAGGTGGTGGGGTCGAGGTTTCCCGTGGGTTCGTCAGCCAGGAGGATCTGCGGCCGGTTCACGATCGCGCGGGCGATCGCCGCGCGCTGCTGCTCGCCGCCCGACAGCTCGGTCGGCATGCGTTTGCCCTTGCCCGCCAGGCCGACCATGTCCAGCACCTCCGGCACGGTGTCCCGGATGACGTGACGCGGCTTGCCGATCACCTGCAGGGCGAAGGCCACGTTCTCGTGGACAGTCTTGTTCTGCAGCAGGCGAAAGTCCTGGAACACCACCCCGAGCTGACGGCGCAGCGTGGGCACGCGCCACCCCGAGAGGTTCGCGACGTCCCGCCCTGCCACATAGACGCGGCCCCGCGTGGGCCGCTGCTCGCGCAGCACCAACGACAGGAACGTCGACTTGCCCGAGCCCGAGGCCCCCACGAGGAACACGAACTCACCGCGCTCGACGTCCACGGAGACCTGGTCGAGGGCAGGCCGTGCGCCCCGCGCGTAGACCTTCGACACGTTCTCGAACCTGATCACGAGCCCGAGACTAGGTGGCCGGACCGGTGGCGTGTCGGGCGGACACGCCGACAGAAGTCACCCGGTCCGCAAAGCCTGGGCGGCATATCGGTCAAAACGTTTGGCAAACGGCAATTCGTCTAGGGCTATGCGCCCTGACCGTCAGTTCTCGCCGCCGCCCCGGCGCCAGCGGATGCCGGCCTCGATGAAGTCGTCGATGGCGCCGTCGAACACGGCCTGCGGGTTACCCGACTCGTGCTCCGTGCGCAGGTCCTTGACCATCTGGTACGGCTGCAGCACGTAGGAGCGCATCTGGTCGCCCCAGCTCGCCTTGATGTCGCCGGCCATCTCCTTGCGCGTGGCCGCCTCCTCCGCCTTGCGCAGCAGGAGCAGACGCGACTGCAGCACGCGGTAGGCGGCGGCGCGGTTCTGGATCTGCGACTTCTCGTTCTGCATGGCCACCACGACGCCGGTCGGGATGTGGGTCATGCGCACCGCGGAGTCCGTGGTGTTCACGGACTGGCCGCCCGGGCCCGAGGAGCGGTACACGTCGATCTTGAGCTCGGTGTCCGGGATGTCGATGTGGTCCGTCTGCTCGATGAGCGGGATCACCTCGACCGCCGCGAACGACGTCTGCCGGCGGCCCTGGTTGTCGAACGGCGAGATCCGCACCAGACGGTGGGTGCCCGCCTCGACCGACAGGTTCCCGAAGGCGTACGGCACGTTGACCTCGAAGGTGGCCGACTTGAGACCCGCCTCCTCCGCGTACGACGTGTCGCCGACCTTGGTGGGATAGCCGTGACGCTCGGCCCAGCGCAGGTACATGCGCATCAGCATCTCCGCGAAGTCGGCGGCGTCGACGCCGCCCGCACCCGCACGGATCGTCACGACCGCCTCACGGGAGTCGTACTCGCCGTTCAGCAGCGTGCGCACCTCGAGCGCCGCGAGGTCCTTGCGGATCTTCGCGACCTCCTCCTCGGCCTCGGTGAGCGAGTCGGCGTCGTCCATCTCGTGGCCGAGCTCGACGAGCGTCTCGACGTCGTCGATCCGGGCGCGGAGCTTCTCCACCCGGTCGAGCTCTGACTGCGCGGCCGAGAGCGCGGAGGAGACACGCTGGCCCTCGTCGGGGTCGTCCCACAGGTTGGGCGCCGACGCCTGTTCGGACAGCTCGGCGATCTTCGCCTGCAGGGCGGTGGGGTCGCTCACTGCCTCGATGGAATCGAGGGTGGCGCGGAGCGCCTTGATCTCTGCGGGAAAGTCGTTGGTTGCCACGATGCTCAAGGTTACCCGCGCATCGTCGTGCCCGACGCCGGAGGCTCAGCGAACCCCGGGCTCCGGCAGCTCGCGGCCGAACATCTGAGCGGTCGCCCGGGCACTCGGGTTCCCGGCGTCAGGGTCCGCACCGTGCTCGACGAGCACCCTGATCACGTCCGTCTCGTTCTTGAAGACGGCACCCGCGAGCGGCGCCTGGTTCTTGCCGTTCAGCCGGTTCACGTCCGCGCCCCGGTCGGCCAGGCCCGCCGTCAGCTCCGCGTGCCCGTGGTACGCGGCGAGCATCAGCAGCGTGTTGCCCGACTCGTCGGCCATGTCGACAGGGAGCCCTGCGTTCACCAGGTCCAGCAGGACGTCGGCACCCTGCCGGGCGAGGTCGAAGACCTGCTGGGGTTCGAGGCGCGTGGGGTCGCTCATGGCCACAACCTAACCCGGCTCACCACGCGCGCGCCGTGGACGACGCCGTGACCGTGATCCCGCCCCCGAACGCATCGGTGAACCACCGCAGCAGCGGCGGCCGGGACACCGTCGCGAGGGACACCTGGGCCGAGCGACCGTCCGGCGACGACGCACCGGTCACCGCCAGCGTGATGCCCGGCGGGTGCTCGGCGAGGTACTGGTCGACGGCGGTGCGCACATCGGCGTCGGACAGGGTGAGCGGGGCGCCGTCGGCCGGTACGCCCGCACCCGCGTAGAAGGCGTCGGGAGACATCGCGCTCGCGGCGTCGGCCGCGGCGAGGTCCGCTACGTCGTAGAGCGTCTTGCGGTCCAGGTGGACCGCGCTCGCCGAGGCGACCACCGCGACGAGCATCAGGGCGAACGCGACGAATGCCGAGGTCAGCAGCATGATGCGGCCGCTCTCCCGGCCGGCGTCGGCGGCGTGGTCCGCAGGGCTCATTCCCTCATTGTCCAGCGGGCAGCCGACACCTGCCGGACGGGAGGCCGGTTGTCCACAGGCCGCCTCGTCGGGTGCCAGGTGGACCTAAACGTTTAACTTTCTCCGATCTTTGAAAACGTTTAGCAGAATCCCTTGACAGGCAGCACTGCGCATCGAAATCCTTTTCCACGTCCGGCGGGCCAACGACGGCCCGCCCAGCACGAAGGGATCAACGATGACCCGAACGCTCACCCCGCCCTCGCGGCGCAGGTTGCGAGCCATCTCGCTCGCGACCCTGACCGCCGTGGTACTCGCCGGCGGCGTCGCGGCCACCACCGCACAGGCCGCAGGTAGCACGCTGCAGGCCGCGGCCGCGGAGTCGGGCCGGTACTTCGGCACCGCCATCGCGGCGAACAAGCTCAACGAGTCGGCGTACACGACCATCGCGAACCGCGAGTTCAACATGATCACCGCTGAGAACGAGATGAAGCTCGACGCGACCGAGCCGAACCAGAACCAGTTCAACTACACCAACGGCGACCGGATCGTGAACTGGGCGCGCAGCAACGGCAAGCAGGTGCGCGGCCACACGCTGGCCTGGCACTCGCAGCAGCCGGGCTGGATGCAGAACATGAGCGGCACGGCCCTGCGTAACGCCATGCTCAACCACGTCACCCAGGTCGCCACCCACTACCGGGGCCAGATCCATTCCTGGGACGTGGTGAACGAGGCGTTCCAGGACGGCTCCTCCGGCGCCCGCCGGGACTCCAACCTGCAGCGCACCGGAAACGACTGGATCGAGGCGGCGTTCCGCGCCGCCCGGGCCGCCGACCCGAACGCCAAGCTCTGCTACAACGACTACAACACCGACGACTGGGGTCACGCCAAGACCCAGGCGGTGTACAACCTGGTCCGCGACTTCAAGAACCGTGGCGTGCCGATCGACTGCGTCGGCCTGCAGTCCCACTTCAACGCACAGAGCCCCGTGCCGAGCAACTACCAGACCACGCTGTCGAGCTTCGCGGCGCTGGGCGTCGACGTCCAGATCACCGAGCTCGACATCGAGGGCTCGGGCTCCGCACAGGCCGACAACTACCGGCGGGTCGTCCAGGCCTGCCTCGCCGTCTCACGCTGCACCGGCATCAGCGTCTGGGGCGTCCGGGACACCGACTCGTGGCGCTCCGGCGGCACCCCGCTCCTCTTCGACGGCGGCGGCAACAAGAAGGCCGCCTACACCTCCACGCTCAACGCTCTGAACGGCGGCGGCACCGGCAACCCCGACCCGGGCACCGGCTGCACCGTGACCGTCAGCAGGACGAACGAGTGGTCCGACCGGTTCAACGTCTCGCTCGCCGTGTCCGGCAGCTCGGCGTGGCGCGTCTCCATCCAGACGCAGGGTGGCCAGAGCTTGCAGAACTCGTGGAACGCGACGGTCTCCGGCACGAGCGGAACCCTGACGGCGACACCGAACGGGGCCGGGAACAACTTCGGCATCACGCTCTACAAGAACGGCAACAACAACAACCCGACGGCGACCTGCACGGTCCCCTGACCTGACCCGCTGGTACCTGCCACTGGGGTGCGGGTACCAGCGGAATCAGCTCGGTGGTGAGCGTGACCGTTGCGGCTTTGTGCCCCTCATCGGCGCAACGGTCACGCTCACCATCGACTACGGGCGGGGTGGGGCATAGCGGTCCGTCGTGCCCGTGCGGGTCGCCTCGACCGGGACGGACAGCGGCACCCAGCCACGCACGACGTCGGGCAGGAGGGGCAGTGGCACCTCGACCCGCACGACGGCACTGACCGCACCACCCGGCGTGAGGCACGGGGAGGCGGAGCACTCCAGGCTGAGTGCTCCGCTCTCGCGCGCGAAGCCCTGGTCCGCCAGGGCGATCCCGACGGCGGCGTCGGCACGCGCAGCGCCCGCCGCCGACGACTCGGCGGTCACCATCGCACGGACGGCGTCCTTCGCGGCCCCCTCGGCGGCGAACGCGGCGGCCTGGACCCGTCCCAGGGTCACCACCAGGTAGACCAGAGGGATCAGCAGGATCAGGGCGACGCCGAGGAACTCGACCATCGCCGATCCGCGCTCCGGCTCCCCCACCGTCATCGCGCCTCCTCCAGCGCGTGGCCCTGCACGGTGAGTGTCCCGCCGGGACCGAGCAGGCCGACGACGGGCAACGGCGTGCGCACCGTCACCTCGGTCACCGCGATGCCGTCGACCGTGGTGCGGCCGGCGGTGACGTCGCGGGCATAGGCCCCGGTCAGGGCTCCGGCCAGCAGGGCGCGCGTACGCGCGACGCCGTCGGCAGGGCCTCGGTCGGCGCGGGCCGCCACCCGGGCGCCCTCCGCGGCGGCGTCGATGGCGAGGGACCGCACGTGCACCGCGAGCGCGACCTGGACCACGCCGAGCAGCAGAGCCAGGACCAGCACGGACACCAGGAGGAACTCGACCGCGGCGGAGCCGTGCTCCGGACGGCCGGAGCTCATCCCTGGCCCGTGACGCTGCTGATCGCCTGCCGGAACGCGTTCTCCAGCAGCGGGCCGGCCATGGCCCAGAGCGCGACGACCAACCCGGCCGTCATGAGAGTCACCAGCACCCAGCCGGGTACGTCGCCCCGTTCACTGTCCGGTTCGGAATCGGCCTCTGGGCCGGGATCATGGCCGTCGCGCATGTCATTTCCTTTCGAGAGGGTCATTCGGAGAGTCATGTCAGAGCCCGATCCGGAGGGTGGCCAGGCTGGGGAAGACCGCGAAGATGACGGTGACCGGGAGCACGAGGAACACGACCGGGACCATCATCAGGATCTCCTTGCGGCCGCCCGCCTCCAGGAGGGAGCGGCGGCCGGCCTCTCGGACGTCGCGTGCCTGCGCACGCAACACGTCAGCCAGAGGCGTTCCTCGCTCGAGGGCCACGACGACACCCTCGGCGAACCGCGACAGGGGTGGCAGGCCGGAGCGGTCCGCGAGCGCCGTCAGGGCGGTGGTGACGGGCGCGCCGGCCCGGACCTCGGCGACCATGCGCCGGATCTCGCCGGCCAGCTCACCACGTGCCGTCGAGGCCACCCGTTCGAGCGCTGCGGGCGGGCTCTCCCCCGCGGCGACCGCGAGGGCCAGCAGCTCCGCGATGGTCGGCAGCTCGGCCAGCAGCCGCTCCTCGCGCCGTCGGACCCTGGTGGTGAGCGCCTGGTCGCAGGCCACGTAGCCGCATGCGCCCGCGACGACGACGAGTGCCAGCAGCGGCACTACCGCCGCCCCTCGGGTCGCCGCGAGCAGCAGCGCGAGGCCGAGCCCCGCGGCCAGCCCGGCCACCGTCCACACGACCTGCCGCGCCCGGAAGTGGTCCACCGACTCGACGGATCCTGCCCGGTCGAGCCTTCGCCGGATCTCCTCGCGGGGCGAGCCGAACCGCTCGAGGCGGGTACCGATGTCGTGCAGGCCGAGCAGGCGGACGACGGCGGAGGTGCGGCTGACCTCTCTCAGGAGTGTCGAGGTCGCATCACGCGGGCGGAGGTACGGCGCGAGCCGTTCGTCGAGGGTGACGGCGCGCGACCGCAGGCGGGCGAGCACGATCAGGAGTCCCAGCGCGACGCCGAGACCGGCGAGTGCTCCTGCCACCCAGCCCGTCACCGCAGCACCCGGCGTTCGGCGGGCAGCCTGCCGATCCGGAGCATGATCCGGTAGGCGATCACGGCGCAGAGACCGCCGATGACCAGCACCGCGACGCCGGCGGGCGAGTCGTAGGCGCGCGCCGTCTCCGGCCGGGTGGCGAGCAGCGCCAGCACTACCCAGGGTCCGGCGACCGCCACCCGGGCGCCGTTCACCGTCCAGCTCTGCCGTGCCTCGAGCTCGCCGCGGGTGGCGGCGTCCTCCCGGAGGAACCCGCTGAGCGTGCGGAGCAGCCGGCCCAGGTCCTGCCCGCCTACCTCGCGCGTGAGGCGGAGGGCTTCCACTATGCGGTCGGCCACCGGGTCGGCGAGGCGCTCCTTGAGCGCGTCGAGCGCGTCCCCGAACCGGCCGCCGGCCCGGTAGTCGTGGGCGAAGCGGCCGAACTGCTCGCGCAGCTCGACCGGTCCGCGCTGCCCGAGCTGGGCGACCGCCTCCGGCAGGGACAACCCCGCACGGACCCCGGATGCGAGGTGGTCCACGACCTCGGGCCAGACCTCCCGCAGCGCCTGACGGCGGCGGCGTGCCCGCGCCCGCACGAGCACCACCGGACCGGGGGCCGTCAGGACGGCGAAGCATGCGGCGATCGCGGGCGAGCGGGTCAGGGCGAGCCCGAGCAGCAGTGTCACGAGGCCGAGCGTCGCGCAGGCGCCCACGAGCATCCCGGGCGTGACGGACGGCGCGCCGGCCTGCGTCAGCAGGTCCCGGGTGCGCATCTGCCACGTGGCCCGGCCCGCGGGACGCGGCACCGGGGTCCAGAACGACCACCAGATGCAGAACGCGCCGACGCCCAGGAGAAGGCCGACCACGACGCCCATCAGCGCACCGCCCAGGGGCCGGCGCCCGCGCGCGCTTCGGCCCGGGCGTCCGCACCCGACCGGACACCCGCGCCTGCCCACGGGCCACCGACGCCGCCCGTCCCGGGACGCGTTCCGGGCGGGACGACCCGCGGGTCCGCGAGCAGCGCCCGCACGTCGAACCCGGCGCGCTCGAACCGGTCCTCGCCGGGCGGCATGCCGTCGCCGCGCCGCAGGTCGCCGTCGGCATCCCTGTCGAAGATGCCGGCCGTCTCGATCCGGCGTTCCTCGACGCGCCCGGTGACGGCGACGATCTCGCGCACCTGGCGCCGGACCACACCGTCCGCGGCACGGCTCAGGCCGAGGTGCACCACGAGGTCCACCGCCGAGGCAACGGTGGGCACCACGAACCGGTCGGACACGTTCTCGCCGGCGAGCAGGGGCAGCGTCGTCATCTTGGCCACCGCCTCGCGCGCGGTGTTGGCATGGAGCGTGCACATCCCGGGGATGCCGCTGTTCAGCGCGATGAGCAGGTCGAACGCCTCAGCCTCGCGCACCTCGCCGATCACTATCCGGTCGGGGCGCATCCGCAGCGCCTCCTTCACCAGGCGTCGCAGCGGCACCTCTCCGGTGCCCTCGAGGCTCGCCGGACGGGTCTGCAGGGCCACGTGGTCGCGGACCGGGAGGCGCAGCTCCCAGACCTCCTCCGCCGAGATGACCCGTTCGGATCCCGGGATCGACCCCGCGAGGGCGTTCAGCATCGTCGTCTTGCCCGCTTGGGTCTGGCCCGACACCAGTACGTTCAGGCCGGCCCGGACCGCGGCGTCGAGGAAGGCCGCGGCCTGTCCGGTCAGCGACCCGAGACGCACCATGTCTGCGAGTGCGCGGGCCCGCACGACATGCTTGCGGATGTTCACGGCCATGCCACCCCCGGTCATCTCGGGGAGGACCACGTGCAGCCGCTCACCACCGGGCAGCCGCGCGTCGACGAAGGGGCTCGACAGGTCGAGCCGCCTGCCCGACGTCTTGAGCATCCGCTCCACCAGGTCACGGACCTGCTCCGTGGTCAGCACGGTGCTGGTCAGCTCCGGCACCCCGCGTCGCGCCACGTACACGTGGGTCGGGGAGTTGAGCCAGACCTCCTCTATTTCAGGATCATCAAGATATGTTTGCAGTGGCCCAAAACCGCCAACCGCGTCCGAAATATCCTGAACAACGCGCTCCATGTCGGGCAACCCGAGGAGAAGACCGCGTGCAGCGCGGTCCGCATAGTCCGCGGCCGCTTCACGCACCAGATCGGTGAACCGGTCCGGTTCAGCCATCGGGTCCACGCCACGACGGCGGACGAGCTCGCGTACCTCACTCTCCAGCAGGGCGATCCCGTCGGCTCGTGCCACGTCCCGTCCCTGGACGACCATGCTTGCGTCCCCAGCATCGACCGCAGCCACCTGGCGCGTCCTGGTCCGTTCCACCGCAGCAGGCATGACCCTCCCCCTGAACCCGTACTGGCAACTCCCCTGCTGGCGATCCCCCTGCAGATCGCCGCCGAGCCTGACTTTAGGAGCATCCGTCCGGAGCCGCGCGCCACAACCGGGATGCCTGTGGATAACTCCCTGCTCACCCGAGACATCCCGTACGAGCAAGTGGGCGAGCCTGCAAAATCCGTGCCGCCAGCCGAGGAGGGAAAGCGGACGGGACGCGGCGTCGCGTCCTATGGTGGTTCCATGACGATCTCGCATATCACCGTGGACCCAGCAGTCATGGGTGGCGTCCCGACGATCCGGGGCCTTCGCATTCCCGTTGCCACCGTCGTCGTGATGCTTGCGGACGGGATGAGCGCGGCCGAGATCGTCGCGGACCTGCCCGACCTGACGCCTGAGGACGTCACCGCTGCCCTGCGGTTCGCGGCCGACCTTGCCAGCGAGCGGCACGTCCCCCTGACGTCGGCCGCATGAGGCTCCTGCTCGACAACAACCTGTCGGTGCGGCTCGTCGAGCTCCTGTCGACCGCCGGTCACGAGGTACAGCACGTCCGCGACCTCGGGCTGGCCGCAGCCACCGACGCGGTCGTGCTCGACGCCGCGGCCACCGCGGGTCAGGTGCTCGTCTCCGCGGACTCAGACTTTGGCGCGCTGCTCGCGGCCGGGAACCGTTCGGGACCATCCTTCGTGCTGCTGCGGCGGACGAACGGCCGGCGCGCAGAAGAGCTTGCTCAGCTACTCGTTGCGAACCTCCCGGTGATCGCCAAGGATCTGGAGGCGGGTGCGATCGCCGTCGTCGGCGAGGACGAGATCCGCATCCGGTCGTTGCCGATCGGCCGCGCACGGGAGTCCGCGAACGACGCCTGAGCAGCGGCCACGGTTTCAGCCGGAGGTAGCGAGCTAGCCCTTCGACCACGACGTTTCCGAGCCGAGCGTCGACCAAGCTCGTGCGCGGCCGGCAGAGCCGGGCGTCCGCCAATCTCGGTTCGCAGGGCCCGCCGCTACGGTGGGCATGTGCTCGTCCTGTCCTGTCAGTCCGACGCGCCGTGGCTGCCCCCTGGCGGCCGCGCCGACGTCGTCGTCCACGAACCCCATGACCCGGCGCCCGGCCCGGTCGGGTTGGTGCGGCTGCTGGTCACCGACCCGGACGGCCGTGTCTTCTGCACGCCCCGTACCGGTGACAGACCGGGCTGGGACCTACCCACCGCCCCCGTGCCCGACAGCAACCCGCAGACTGCCGTCGACCAGCTCACCAGCGACGTGTTCGGACAGGCCGCGGCAACCCAGCTGATCGGCTTCGTCCGCAACACCGTCCCAACCGGAACCCGGTACGACTGGCCGGCACCGCTCGCGCACTTCGCCGTGTATCAGGTGCTCGATCACGCCATGCCCGTCCTCGACGGCGCATGGCTCGACGACGATGCCGCCGCCGAGCACCTGAGCGGACGGCACTGGTGGCCGCTCGTCGCCGTCGACCACGACAGCGCCACAGCACTGACCACGGAGCTGAACGTCGCATGGGGGTTGTGGCTGGATGACGTCGACCGGGACCGGGACCGGATCACGACGTCGGCGACGGACGCTCTGGTGCTCGGCATGGACTGCTCCGCTCTGCGCGAGCTGGCCGGCCTCGCGCCGGATGTTGTGTGGCCCGACGTCGACCGACTCGTCCGACAGGCCGCCACCGAGCTCGGCCTGCCGGCCCCGACGAAGGAACGCGCCCTGGACGCCGAACTCCAGCTCCTGGCCATGCGGGTCGCAGGAACCGCCGAGCCAAGAG
Source organism: Promicromonospora sp. CA-289599 (assembly GCF_050936155.1). Lineage (NCBI taxonomy): Bacteria > Bacillati > Actinomycetota > Actinomycetes > Micrococcales > Promicromonosporaceae > Promicromonospora > Promicromonospora sp. CA-289599. Next base: position 4,100,574 of record NZ_JBNJNI010000001.1, on the reverse strand, counting down.
CCCTGACCGCGTGGGCCTGGCGGCGTATCGGCTACGAACACCGGAGCGGGCTGGAAGCGCTGGTCCGGCTGGACGACGAGTACGGACTGCTCGACGAAGTCCTGGGCTACTGGGAGGTCGCGAACCGCAGCGCGGGTCTCGCCGCGCTGGACGACATCGTCCGTGCGGCTGCCGCCGCTGTCCTGGACGGTAAGCACGACCTGACCCGGTTCATGCCCAACCGCAGTCGCGAGAAGTCGACATGAGCCCCGCAGGCAATCCGGAGCAGAACGCGATCGACGGCATCGCCCAGCCCCGCACATCCCAAAGTGGCGCGCGCGAGAAAGCCGAGTCCTACCTCGACGGCTGGCGGCACCGCGGGCACAACGACATCCTCGTCGACCGGGTCGAGGAGCACTCCCGCGCATGGATCGCGTACTACACCACCCGGCGTTACCTGCAGACCGGGGACTTCACGGACCTACCGATCGGGGCATCCCCGATCGTTGTGGACAAGGTGACCGGCGAGATCCATGTGTACGGTTCGGCTCCGGACGAGTACGCGAAGTTCCTCACCTGGTGCGACAACGCCCTGGACCACCTGCACCGGACGAACGCACCCCTGCGCGACCTGCTCCACGGGATCACGCCGCACCAGCTCGTGAGCGCCGAGCTCCCTGACGATGCGGACCGCATGTTGCGCCGCGGCTGGATGATCGGGGACCGGAGCCAGCTCTTCCTTGCGCCGGGACCACGGACTACCGCGACTCCCACCGCAACGTCGATCAGGGAACAGGAATACGAGCACAACGACGTCTACCTGCCGCTGGACGACCTGGACCAGAACTACCCCCGGGCGTACACCCTTGACGCGCTGCGCCGAGGCTTCAGGTTCGCAGCGGGGGCCGTTCGCAGTGCGCCGGTCCCCACCGGGACACGGCTGTCAGCGATGATCTCGATGTTCGTCAACGACGAGGACGATGACTTCCACCTCCAAGGCTCACGCGTCCGGTTCTTCACCGACCGTGGTACCGGGCTCGAGTGGCTCGACGATCTCGAGGGGTTCCAGCACGAGGCCATCGCAGTGGTCGACCGTGAAGGCCTGGAAGCACTCGACCTCGCTGGGCGCAACTGACTACGTCGCCAGAGTCAGCGTTCGGCAGGATTAGGAACCCGTGCCGCAGCGGAGACTTGGCCCATGCCGCTCGACCTGGGCATCTCGCCGGAGGAGAAGGTTGTTACAGCGTGACTGCCAACCGGATCTCGTGCCTCGATCTGTGGGGGTTGGACATCGGGACGAACACAGTTGGCCTCGTTGAGGTCTATCTCGGTGATCTCGGCGGCCTGAGCGAGGCTGAGCAGTCTCATTGGTTGGCTCACAACGTTCAGCCCGAAGGAGCGATGGACGAGGGTCGATTCCGACGAGATTTCTTGAACCAGTGGGCGTCGTCGCCCGATCCGATCGGCGAGCTCCGCCGCGCCCGGACCCGGGCGGCAGAGGCAACTTCCGCACTACTCGGTGCTCCCGTATGGCGCTACCTCGATACCCAGACCAGCAGAGAATTTGAGGCGCTCCTTGGCCCGACGACGAACGATCCGTCAACCATTGCGGCGCCCACGATCATCTTGACCAAGGCGCTCGTCGATGGAATCGACCCCAAACCCCTCAAGAAATACTTGGGCGGCGCTCAACCAAATGAACGCTCGCTGTCCCTCCTGCGCCGGTTCCTTGCCGAGTTGGGAGACGCGGAAAACTCCGTCGAAGCGTTCACAGCTCTCCAAGGCTTCCGATCCGCAGGCGGAGTCGCGCACCTGGGCGGCTCGGGTGCGGCCGCTGCGCGACAGAACCTTGGGATTGATGGGATGACGCCACAAAAAGCATTCCTGACTATCACTGGGCGGCTCACCGCTGCTCTTCAACACATCACCGAGCTTGTGGAAGCAGCCGACCGCGCAAAGGCATAGACACACCGGCTGATCATGCACGGCCTGGGTGGTTCAGCGCGGTGAGGGACTCCATAAGAGCCCTTGTGGGCTCCCCGCTCGTCCTGGCCAGCCTGCCCTCCGCCCTGGGCGTCGTCATGCTCGGCTTGGGTCTCAGCCTGACCAAGGACGGCTTCCGCCGGGTTGCTCCGAACTGGTCCAGATTCGCGACACCGAAGTGGACTAGGTGCGTGTGCTGGGAGGCGCCTAACTTCGAAGACATGACAGATCAGTTTCCCAAGACCAGTTCAGTCCTCTCGATGCTGCTCTCGGCGACCCCGCCCATCCCGGCCGGTTCCGACGTGATGACAGCCACGGTCGAGCTGCCGCCTGGCGACCAGGGCACCCCGCCGCACCGGCACTCGGGGCCCGTCTTCGGCTACATGCTCGAAGGCGAGATGATCTTCGAGCTCGAGGGCGAGCCCGAGCGACTGATCAAGGCCGGCGATGCGTTCTGGGAGCCGGGCGGCGACCTGATCCACTACCGGGCCGCGAACAACCTGCCCGACGCGTGGAGCCGGTTCGTCGTGGTGATGATCTGTGCACCGGGACAGGACATGATGACGTTCCCGGACGCCGAGGAACTGGCGGCACGAGCCCACCTTCGCGCACCACGCGCAGTCGTCCGCTGAGGAGAACAGCAATGCGGATCTTCCTTGCCGGTGCCTCCGGTGTCGTCGGTCGCCGGGTGATTCCTGCACTGCTCGTCGAGGGCCACAACGTCGTGGGCCTTGCCCGGGGGCGCGACTCGTACGATGCGATCGACTCGCTGGGCGCTACGGCGGTCCTCGGCGACGTGTACGACGCGGCCACGCTCACCGAGACCGTTCGTACTGCCCGCCCAGACGTCGTGATGCACCAGCTGACCGACCTGGCCGCGGGTGACCGCACTGCGAACGCCAGGCTGCGCACCATCGGGACCCGCAACCTGGTTGACGCCGCGAAGGCGGCTGGTGTGCGTCGGATGGTCGCCCAGAGCATCTCGTGGGCTTACGAACCGGGGGCGGAACCTGCTGCGGAGGACACTCCCCTGGACCTGGCGAGCGGACCGGATCGGCGTGGCATGGTCGAAGGCGTCGCCAATCTGGAGAACGCCGTCCAGGAGATGCCTGAGTGGGTGGTCCTGCGCTATGGCACGCTCTACGGCCGGGGAACCTGGTACGAGCCCGGCGGCCTGATGGCTACGGCGGCGCGGGACGGACGGCTGCCGGCGACTCCGGACGTCTCGAGCTTCGTGCACGTCGACGACGCTGCCCGGGCGGCGGTGGCGGCCCTGCACTGGCCGTCCGGCCCGGTCAACATCTGCGACGACGAACCCGCACCCGGCTACGAGTGGGTCCCCGTGTTCTATGCCCTCGCGGGGCTCCCAGAGCCCACCCTGGTGGAAGGCGAACGTGCAGGCTGGGCCCGGGGCGCCGACAACACGCGGGCCCGCAAGACGCTGGGCTGGGTGCCGGGTCGAAAGTCATGGCGTTCGGGGCTGACCGAGAACTGACCATGCTCAAGCGAGGGTCTACCACCCGGTGACGGCGGCGCCGTCGAGAACCCGTGCGAGGACGTCGAGCGCGTGTCGCCACGAGTGCTGTGGAGGCGTGGCGTAACCGAGCACCAGCCCACCGCCGCCTCGCTCGGTCGAGTGCCAGTAGCCGGCGGTGTGCAGCCCCATCAGGCGAACACCAGCAGCCAGACCGGCGTCGACGAGGTGTTTCTCCTCCTGCTGCGAGGACAAGGGCAGCAGCGTGTGCAATCCGGCCGGGACCCCGTCGAGCCGGACGTTGGTCTGAGTGGCGAGCCGGGCAGACAGCTCGGCACGTCGCTTGCGGTAGCTCTGCCTGGCGCGCCGGACGTGCCGGTCGTAGTCACCGCGGTCGAGCAGGTCGGCCAGCGCGAGCTGGTCGGGTGCGCCGACCGTGGTTCCCATGGCCGCCATGGCATCCAGCACCGCGATGCGTAGTCGAGCCGGCAGGACCAGCCATCCGATCCGCAGCCCCGGCGCCAGTGCCTTGCTGGTACTGCCCGCGAAGACGACCCGGTCGGGCGCCAGCGCTTGCATGGCTCCTACGGGCCGCTTGTCGTAGCGGAACTCGCCGTCGTAGTCGTCCTCGATGACGAAGCCGTCCCGTGCGTCGGCCCAGTCCACGAATGCTGCGCGCCGCGCAGGGCTGAGCACCACACCACGCGGGTGCTGGTGTGCCGGCGTCAGCAGCATCGCACCCGCACCAGGGGCAATGCTGGCGGGATCCGCTCCCTGTGCGTCGACCGGCAAGGGTGAGGTCCCCAGACCGCCGGCGTGGATGATTCGCCGGTGGTGGACGAGCCCCGGGTCCTCTGTGGCGATCACGCCTGCACCGCAGCGGCGTAGCGCGTGCGTCAACAGCGCCAGGCTGTGCGCGAATCCACTGGTGATCACGACAGAGCGTGCGTCGGCCTGCACTCCACGTGCCCGGGAGACGTACGTCGCCACGGCCTCGCGCAGTGCCAGCAGCCCCGCGGGGTCGCCGTAGTCCATGCTGTGGTAGTCGGCCGCCGCCAGAGCGCGTCTGACGCTGGTCGCCCACAGGGCGCGGGGGAACATGCTGAGATCTGGCCTGCCCGGCCGTAGGTCGATGAGCTGACGCGTCACGAGGTCATGCACTGGAGCATGCGGGCCGGCTTGGGTTGGCGATGGCCTGGTCTCGGCGACGCGGGTGCCGGAACCTGTCACGCTGACCAGCCAGCCTTCCGCCGCCAGCTGGGTGTACGCCTCCACGACTGTGCCGCGTGCGATCCCGAGGTCATCGGCGAGACTGCGCGTTCCCGGCAACCGGGTCCCCGCAGGCAGCCGGCCGGACGCTACGGCCTTCCTCAGCGCGGCCTCGATAGACCGCGCCCGAGAGTCGGTGCCGGTACCGATGTCGATGTGCAGGTCGATGCCTGGCCTCTGTCGTCCCGTCATGCCCGTCGCTCGCCGGCTGCCGGTGTCGTGTCATATGCCTCGGTGAGCACGATGCCGTTCTCGGTCCAGCGCACCGAGGTGAGATCAGGGACGACGGCGTCACAGCCGAGCCCGCGTGCCGAGTCGCCGACGCCGAGCACAGCTCCCACCCCTGCGGCGCGTGCCGAGCGGATGCCGTGTGCGCTGTCCTCGAGCACGACGCAGTCGGCCGGGGGAATCCTCAGTCGTTCCGCCGCCCTCAGGTACGGGTCGGGTGCCGGTTTTCCCGCGGCGACGTCCTCAGCCGACACGAGCACGGTGGGCAGCGGGATGCCCGCAGCGGCCAGGCGAGCGGTGGCGAGGTCCCGGGACGCGGAGGTGACGACCGCTCGCGATGTCCCCGGTATCGAGGCCATGAGCTTGGCGGCGCCTTTGATCGCCACGGTCCGGTCGGAGGTCCTGATCTCGAGCGCATCGATCTCGGCTGTCGCGGGACCGACCTCGGCCGCGTGCAGGAACCGCGCGACGGTCTCACGCGACCTGCGCCCGTGCACGCTCGCCAGCACGTGGCTGGGGTCGAGCCGGTGCCGCAGCGCCCATGAGTGCCATGCCGCTTCGCCTGCGGCCTTGGAGTCAACGAGTACACCGTCGCTGTCGAACAGGACGGCACAGGCGTGCAGGACAAGGTTCATCGGATGCTCCCAGGACGAGGAGAGGCAGGTGATGTCCGCTCCGCACGACGCACCCTCAGTTCGGGTGGGTCGTGCGGAGCGGACGCGGGCTGTGGCGGCTAAGGGTGCCGGTGTCTGTCGAGCCATTCGACGACGTCGTCGGCGGCACCACCGTCGCTCCGGGGACCGAGGACCGTGTAGTGGTCTGCACCGGGGTAGAGCCTGAACTCGGCAGCTGTGCCACTGCCGCGAGCGTTACGGACGGCCTGCTGGGTCACCGCCTTCTTGATCGAAGGATCGGCGTCACCTTGCAGCAGCAGCATCGGCCCCGGGGTCCTGCCTCTGGGCACGCTCTGCTCGTCCAGCCATCCCTGCACCTGCAGTGCCGCAGCCGAGTTCTGAGGCGTGAACTGGTAGTCGTTCAGCTCTGTGCCGAGGTCGGCGGAGAACTCCTCCCAGATCTGGTCGGTGCATACCTGGCTGACCCGCGGCAGCAGGTCGAGGGCCTGCCTCCCGAGATATTGGTCGAACCGCAGGTCGGGATGCTCGGTCCGCAGACCGTGGAGGGCCAGCAGGTAGAACCCACGGTCGACAGGACCAGGTGAGCCGTACGAATAGGCCTGCCCGACATTGGTCACCGGTGCGAGCCCGATCGTGCCGCGGAAGTCCAGGCCCTTGCCGTAGGTGTGCGCCATCTCGCCCGCGGCGATGGCGGCCTGACCACCCTGTGAGTGGCCCACGCTGAAGTAGGACTTCGAGAGCGTCGGCTCGGCCTGGATGGCCGCACGCACAGCGTCGATGACCCCGCGCCCTTCGCTGTCGGCCACGATGTAGGGGTGGTCGCCCCTAGTACCCAGTCCCTCGTAGTCGGTCGCAGCTACCGCGTAACCTGCGTCGAGCAACTGTGTGACGAACCCGGCGTAGCCGAACAGGTCGACCTTGCCGTCCTCGTTCAGCGCGGTCGAGGGAGCGCACTGGTCGATGATGCCGCTGGAGCCGTGTGCCCACGACACGATCGGCCAGCCGTGCTCCGGCGCTGCTCCTTTGGGTGTGAGCAGTGCGCCGCTGACCACGATGTCGCGGCCGGACAGCGACTTCGAGCGATAGGTGATGCGGTCCGCTCGTTCGGCGGCCGCTGCTAGGGACGGGTCGAGCTCGTCGATGGCCTCGGCGGTCAGCAGCGTCCCCGCGCCGAGACGACCGGAGTCCGGCGCCGGCCGCTCCGCGATGACCTCGGGCCCGGGCCGGGCCTCGACCACGGTTGGGATCGTCAGGGGCGTTGCTGCGGTGGCCATCAGGACGATCGCAACGCCTGTTGCGGCGCGACGGATCCTGGCAGTGTGTCTCATGGTGGTCTTCCTATGGTCTTGTCTGACGGTGAGGGTGGGACGTTTCTCAGGCCATTGATCAGCCCCCTCCTCGTGGTGTGTCGCCTCGGCTGAGCTTGTCCTGGCCGGCGACCAGCCAGACCTGCGTCACGGACTCGTGGAGCACCTCAGCGGCAAGAAAGCCGACAGCCAGCTCGTCGTACCGCCCGATGAGCCATGGCACTCCGCCGACGACCGCCAACTCCAGGGCAGGGGGCTCGCCGCCCACGATGTCGATCAGGAGAGCTGCCACGTCCCTCGACCCGCGTACTGGTACGCGCAGGCGCCCGGCACCGGGGCCACCATCGGTGAAGACCTCGACGTCAGCGGACAAGAGTCCGATGACCGCCTCTTTGTCCCCGCCGCGCCATGCCGACCTGAGCTGTCTGAGGGCCGTGATGGGTTCGGTGACCAGCACAGCACGGTCGCGCCGCAGCCTCGCCCGAGCGGTGGCGACCAATCCTGCAAGATCGTCTTCGGAGCAACCCACGAACGTGGCCACGAGAGCGGTGTCGTGCGGGAAGGCACCGAGGAGAAGCAGAGCGGCGGCTTCCTGGGGGCCAAGGGCTCGCAGCGCGGCACGCAGGACGTAGTCGAGGATCGCCGCGTCAGCGTCTCGTCCACGCAGCGCGGTCACGGGTTCGCCGGCACTCCGCTGTTGACCTGGACGCGCGCCGCCCGTCGGTCGCGGGCAGCCGTGAGCAGGATGACGCCGATCCCCAGGAGCGCGACAACACCGTTGGCGAGAGTCAGGGTGATCGCTTCATCGAGAGTGAAGTTCTCCAGGTTGACCAGGTGGTAGAAGAAGTGCGGTACGGCGAAGATCGAGTACGCGAGTGCCGCGGGGACGACGAAGTGGGCTTTGGGCCGGACCAGGGCGATGCCGAGCAGCAGGGCGATGCCGAGGGTCGCGCCGCCGAAGTCCCTCGCGTAGTGCTCGCTGAACGGTGGTGTGAGATCGACTGTCGGGAAGTGGGTGTAAAACGTCTCGGGCGAGATGGCGTTCCATGCCCCGACGACAAGCTCGTCGGCGAACAGGACGGCCAGTGCGATGCGAATGATCAACGTCACAGTTCAGGCTCCTCGGTAGGCGTTCTCGCACGCACATCGGCGAGATGGCGCTGTTTCTGCGCCGTCTGGGCGCGGGCTTGCATCGAAGACCGCGCAGCAACCCCGGTTCGTGACACCGGATCTGTCACGAACGAGGTTCGCTGTGCGGTCTGAGGTGGTGACGCCGCCCTCGCGGCGGCAGAACAGTCGTCACCGGGAGAAGCACCATGGGCAAGCGAATACCTGCCGCACTCGCCTTCCTGATCGTCGCGGGTCTGTCCGCTTCACCGCTGGGCGCGGGGCAGGCCTCGGCCCATACGACCGTCGCTTCTGCGCAACCCACGTACAACGAGGCTCTCGACCGAAGACCGTCCTCGGTTGCTCTGACCTTCACCTCGGAGATCCAGACGGATGCCACCACCGCGACCGTCGTGGTCCAGGACGAGGACGATCGCGACTGGGCGGACGGAACCGTCCTCGTCACCGCGACCGGCGTCGAGCAGGCGCTCGACCCCGCACTGCCCGACGGGCGGTATCAGGTGCGCTGGAGCGTCGTGTCCGCGGACGGGGCCCCCCTCGACGGGAGCTACCGCTTCACCGTCGGTAACGTCCCACCGGAGCCAAACCCCTTGGACGTGCCGCTGACAGAGGGACGGTCGGACTGGTTCCGTGCTGTGGCGTACGTCTTGGTGGGCACGCTGCTCAGTGCGACCGCCTACGCCCTTTGGGCTACCTATCGCCGCAGGCCGTCCGTGTGACCGGGCTCCGGTCTCGGCGAGGCTCGTCGACGGCACGTGACTATGTGCCCGTGCAGAACGTGCCCACCGTCGGCAGACTCGTCGAGAACAAGCATGTGACCTTCGCTGACCCGACGGAAAGGACTACGGTGTCGCAACTGAGCCAGGCGGCCGAGGTATTCGAGAGCAACCGGCGACGGCTGTTCGGAATCGCCTACCGCATGCTCGGCACCGTGGCGGACGCCGAGGACATCGTCCAGGACGCGTGGCTCCGCTGGCAGGCGACCGACCGGTCCGTCGTCCTGAACACGGAAGCGTTCCTGGTCACGACCGTCACCCGGCTGTCCATCAACGCCGTGACGTCGGCCCGGGTGCGCCGGGAGTCCTACATCGGCCCGTGGCTCCCGGAGCTCGTCCCGACCGGCGACGACCCGTCCCTCGGAGCCGAGCGCGCCGAAGCGCTCAGTGTCGCGATGCTGACACTGATGGAACATCTCTCGCCGAGCGAGCGAGCTGTGTACGTCTTGCGTGAGGCGTTCGACTACCCCTTCCGGCAGATCGCCGAGGTCCTCGAGACCAGTGAGGCCAACGCTCGGCAGCTCGCCCGACGTGCCCGCGACCACCTCGCCGGCCAACGACGGGCACCCGCGCAGCGCCAGGAGATCTCCCGCCTGCTGGACGCCTTCCTGTCCGCAGCCCGCTCCGGCAACCTCGACGAGCTCGAACGGCTTCTCGCCCAGGACGTCGTCAGCATCTCCGATGGTGGCGGCAAGGTCACCGCCGCCCGTCAGCCCGTCACCGGCCGCGACCGAGTCGCCCGCTTCCTGCTCGGAGCCCTCCGGCAGTTCGGACAGGGCGCGACCTTCGAGATCTCCGACGCCAACGGCGGGTCCTGTCTTCTCATCAAACAAGGCAGTGAGCTGCTGGCCATGGCGACCGTCAGCTCTGGTGGGGGCGTGATCGACGGCATCTATCTGGTCCGCAATCCCGACAAGCTCGGCTCGGTGCAGTCCTCCTGAACGCGTCGACGGCAACGATGCCGAGGTCGCCGCAGGGGCGACGTCGACATCGTGACGCGGGCAACTGGCGCGGGCTAGCGTGCGGCGGTCCCGAGCCATTCGTCAAAGGACTGCTTGCCCAGGCGTGTGCCCGGGTCTGGCAGGAACGTACCTTCGCGCATGCCGCGCCCCCAGGCGCCCGGCACGAACACCTCCAGGACAGGGCGCGACCTGCCGGTCGATTGCAGGAAACGGCGAACCATGTCGCTCACACGTTCCGGACGCGGGCCTGCGAGGTCCGGGACCAGCCCGCGAGGCTCACCCAGGGCGATGCTTGCCAGCTCGGCCGCGACCTCGACCGCCGCGATCGGCTGTGCGCGCATCTGCGGGACGATCTGCACCGGCCCCACCCGACCCTGACTAATGAGGACCTCCGTGAGCTCATGAAACTGCGAGGCGCGCAGCAGCGACCAGCCGCCCGGTTCCGCCATGATCATCTTCTCCTGCGCGACCTTGCCCGCGTAGTAACTGGCGGGCACCTTCGCCGCGTTGACCACGGACAGCGCGACGTGGTGGCCCACGCCGGCCTCCCGCTCGGCCGAAAGCAGGTTGCGTGTGACGGTCTCGAAGAACGCCAGCGACTTCTTGGCCGAGGCAGTGTTCGTCGACGAGACGTCCACCACGGTGTCGACTCCTCGCAGCGCATCGGCGAGGCCGGCGCCGTCGAGCAGATCGACGCCAGAGGCTCGGGTGAACACGACCGGCTGGTGTCCCGCGGCGCGCAATGCGTCAACGACGTGTCGTCCGACGGTGCCGGTGCCGCCGGCCACGGCGACCTTCATGCTTCGAGAGTGAGAGTTCATGCCTAGTAAGACGACGTGGTCGTGCGTGATGTCAGGTGTTCGCCTGACATCCGGTCGTGCTGTCTCGTCTTCTAGGGGCAGGAGGATCCCATGACCAACGACGAACCGGCCATCGCCCAGGCACTCGCCGAGCGGCGGCACCTGATGTCACTCGCGTTCCGGATGCTCGGCACGATCGCCGAGGCCGAGGACGCCGTCCAGGAGACCTACGTCCGCTGGTGGCGCATGGGCAGCGAAGAGCGTGCAGCCGTGCAGGCGCCGCGCTTCTGGCTGCAGCGCGTCACGAGCCGCATCTGCCTGGACATGCTCGGCTCGGCGCGCGCCCGCCGCGAGGAATACGTGGGTCCCTGGCTGCCCGAGCCCCTGCCGTCCCAGGTGTTCTCCCGCACTGAGCTGGACCCGGCCGACCAGGTCTCGCTCGACGACTCGGTGAGTTCGGCGCTGCTGGTGGTGCTCGAGACGATGACACCCGCCGAACGAGTCGCCTTCGTGCTGCATGACGTATTCGCCGTCCCGTTCGACGAGATCGCCGCAACGGTGGGCCGCAGCCCAGGCGCCTGCCGCCAGCTGGCCTCCTCTGCCCGGCACCGTGTCGAGCAGGCACGAGAACGGCGCGCCACGAGACGTGAGCACGACGACGTCGTGCGAGCCTTCGCCTCGGCCGCGCGCAGTGGCGACGTCCAGGCGCTGATCGCGGTCCTCGACCCCGGCGCCGTCCTCCGCTCCGACGGTGGCGGGGTCGTCACCGCCGCGCGCCACCCGGTCGTCGGCGCTGAACGGGTGGCCCGGTTCATCGCCGGGGTCGTGCACAAGTACCCCGGTTGCGACGTGCTGGAGCAGGAGACGCACGACGGTCTCGGCTTCGCCATCTGGGACGAGGGCCACATCATCGGTGTCGTGACCCTCGATGTCTCTGAAGGGGTGGTGACTGACGTGCGTCTGGTGCTCAACCCGGAAAAGCTTTCATCCTGGAAGACGCCTTAACTCACAACGCTCCCAGCCATGTGACGAGCACGACTCCTTGCGCGGCATCTCGGTCCTGACACCCGGGTGAGCCACGTCGTCCTTATATGTGAGGCGCACTCGTGCCCCACCGAGACGAAGGATCAACCCATGAGTGTCGAAAAGACGTCCAGTCGAACCGCCAACCGCGGCCCAGGCACACCGCACCGCGCGAGCATCGCGCACAACGACGCCGACTACCAGCGCCTCGGCCTCGCCCGCGAGCAGGTCGCCACGTGGGAGGACGGCGCCCGGACCGACGGGCGTCGCGGCACCTACGAGTGGTGGTACTTCGACGCCCACCTGGACAACGGAGCCAAGCTCGTCGTTATCTTCATGACCAAGGACCTCTCCGCGCCGAAAAAGCCGCTCAGCCCGCAGATCCGGCTCAACCTCGACCTGCCCGACGGGCGCAGCTACGCCATCGTCAAGGACTTCCCAGCCGCCTCGTACTCCGCCTCGACCAAGGGCGCCGACGTGGTGATCGACGGCAACACGTTCGCCGGCGACCTGTCGCACTACGAAATCCACGCGGAGGTCGACGGCATCAAGGTGGACGTCACGCTCGACGCGCAAGTACGCCCCTGGCGCCCGCAGACCGGCTACCTGGTCTTCGGCGCCGAGCGGGACCTGGAGTTCTCCTGGCTGCCCTCCGTGCCCCAGGGATCCGTCCGCGGGAGCTACGAGGTCGAAAGCACCCGCACCGAGATCACCGGCATCGGCTACCACGACCACAACTGGGGCAACGTCGGGATGATGTCGATCATCCACGACTGGTACTGGGCACGCGGCCAGGCGGGACCGTACTCGGTGATCGCGTCGTACATCACGGCGCACGAGAAGTACGCGTACGAGCCCATCCCGATCTTCATGCTCGCCAAAGACGGCCAGATCGTCGCCGACGACGCCTCACTGGTGAACTTCGAGGCGACCGACATCCGCACGGACCCGAAGACGGGCAAGCCCGTCGCCACCCTGACCACGTACACCTACGACGACGGGACCGACCGGTACGTCGTCACCTTCACCAAGCACCGCGACCTGCTCGCGAACACCTTCCTGGAGCAGATGAGCGGTTGGCGCAAGGCCGCCGCCCGCCTGATCCGGTTCGACGGCGCCTACCTGCGGTTCGTCGGCGAGCTGCGCATCGAGCGGCAGTCGCCGGACGGGCACGTGCTGGAGACGCACACCGACGAGGCGATCTGGGAGCTCATGTACTTCGGCCACGCCCGCTAGACACCGTGGCCGGTCACACCTCCGCCGGACATCCCGCACCCATCACGCCTCGCCCCTAACCGAAAGTAGAACTTCGTGCTCATCGCACTCTGGATCATCAATGCCGTACTCGCCCTGGTCTTTCTCGCCAGCGGTCTGACCAAGGTCACGCGCACCTCGGACCGCCTGGTCGCTGCAGGCATGGGCTGGACCCAGGACAGTCCCAGCATCGCCGTCAAGCTGATCGGCATCGCCGAGATTCTCGGAGCGCTCGGTCTGGTACTCCCTTTGGTGACCGGCATCCAGATCTGGCTGGCACCGACCTCCGCCGCCGCCCTTGTCGTACTCATGGGCGGAGCCGTGGCGACTCACGTGCGACGCAAGGAGCGATTCCAGCAGCCGGCAATCCTGGGCCTGGTCGCGGCCGCCAGTACCGTCCTCGGGTCCCTGCACATCGCCTGATGGCACCGGGGCACTGGAGCCGCCTTCAGCCTGTCGGCCACGCTCCTCGACTTCCTGGCTGACGTCGACGCCACGGTAAGCCCCCGAGCCGACCCAAGGGCTTCGTCGACGTCCAGCGAACGGCGGCAGGTCCGAACGGCATCCTGATGGCCGGGTTCGCGAGAACGCAGACCAACCCCGCCTGGCCCCTGACCTGGAGTCCCGGTGCCGCGCCTACCTCGCCGCGCTCAACGAGCGCCGGCTCGACGGCCTCGTGGAGCACGTGCACGACGAGCTGACCTACAACGGTGAGCCGATGACGCGCCGGCAATACCAGGAGCTGATCGCCGCCGACCTCGCTGCGGCTCCGGACCTCGTCTACGACGCGCAGATCGTGGTCGCGGCGAACGACGTGGCCGGCGGCCAGGTGGCGTGCCGCTTGGTCTTCGACTGTGCGCCGCGGGACGAGTTCCTCGGCTTCCGGCCGGACGGCGCGCGGCTGCGGTTCGCCGAGCACGTCTTCTACCGCTACCAGGACGGCCGCATCGCGGCCGTCCGGTCGATGATCGACCGGACGGCCATCGCGGAACAGCTCTCCGGCCGGGACGTGAGCGCCTTGCTCGAACCAGGGTGAAGCACCAAACGGCAGAACGCACCGCCGTGCGCGGACGAGCGAACGTCCCTGGTCCCTCCCACCTGGCAAACGGGATCGAGTCGTCCAGACGAGGCTTCGACTACTCGGTGAGGAACTCGAGCCAGAGAGGCTAGTGGTCGCTCAGCCGCCAGGAGACTGGGACCTAGAAAGGTCGCGAACCGACAGACCAACGCCGAAGGATGCGATACGTGCGCCTATCTGGGCCGATCTCAGCCTCGGCTACAGCACCCGAATCCTCACCGTCTGTACTCCCCACGACCTTTACCGGCCCCATACACGCCACATCCCGGATGCAGGTCCCTTCCCCCGGGGCATGCGATGTGTCGAGCCGAGACGCCAAGGCCTGGCGGCGTCACTCGCTCGGGGGTGGCTCCTTGATCGTCCGGAGGTAGGTGATGCCGCCCTGGTTGACGCAATCTTCCGCGAGGCCGTAGACCTGCTGGTGCAGGTCCGTGACACCCTCGCCCACGACGATCGTGGCGGCCACTGGCGTGAAGCGAGCAAGAGGCGTCGAGTTCTCGTCGTAGGTGAAGCCATGCTGGTCGGTGGTCTGGATGACCATCGGGTCTGTCCCCCGGTACTCGACCCCGACCCGCACTTCGTACTCCCAGGCCCCGCCACGACGTTCGGCCACGGCCTCGATCAGGGCAACGAGATCCGAGACCGCAGCCTCGATCGACCGGGACAGCACCCGGCCGCCTGGCAACGACCCGTCCTCGGCAGTCATCGGCGGCCCGCCGACCGCGGACGCGAGCCCGACGGACCCATCGTGATGGATCGATGCCCAAGCCTGGCGGAATCGCTGTCGGTCGCTGGTCGCCTTGTTCGGTGCGATCCAGCGACGAAGGCCCGGCCGGGGGTTGTTCAACGAGACGCTCGCCAAGGGATGGATGCCGGTAGAGTCCGACCACCCCAGCGCCGCCGCCCGCTCGAAGGTCTCTCGCGCCTGCTCGCGAGTGGGTCGCGCCGCTGCAATGTCAGGGATTCTGGGGTGAGCCACCCCGATAAACCACGCACGCTCCTGAAGATCGTGACCAGCCGCTGTGTCGTCGTGGAGCTTGCCGAGTGCCTCCCCCGCATGGCGACGCTCGTCGAGCCGCGCCCGGTACATCGCCTCGATCTGCCGTTCCTTCATCCACACGGTGTCGGAGTCGTTGCGGATCGGAGCGCCGAAGAGGTCGTTCTTGTAGATGAGGTGCGGGCCGTCCACCGACGGCGGCACGACGACTACCACGGCACGCTCCCCTTCGACCCCGACGCGGTGGATCTCCAGTCCGAAGATCGGCGGCATGATCGCCGTGACCGCAGCACTGCGCAGCGCGCGCTCATGCCGCTCGGTGAGCTCGCCGACGTCCCGCCGACTGGTCGCAGCCTTCTGGACCTCGGACACCCCGAAGACGATCGTGCCACCGCCGCTGTTCGCCATTGCTGCGACGTCTTTCGGGAAGTCGCTGCTCAAGGATGCTCGTGCCGTCCGACCCTACTTTCACTGATGTCCGGCACTCCGTCACGCCTTGCGCCATGCCCGTGACTCGACTGGAGCACGAACAGGACACCCCGGGGCCACGCATGGGACTCCGGCCAGACATCACATGCGAACAGCGTGATGGGGCGTCAAAGTCGTGTCCTCTCGGTGTCCCTCCGGATCACCGGCAACGACCTCGAACAGCACAGTTGCCCCGCGCCAGGCAGGTCCCGCACGCGAACCACGCACTCCACGAGGTCCTGCAGTACTCGCCGTCATGGGATGGCGGGACCCAAGCCCGGCCAGGACGTCGAGGCCGGGCACGGAGCCATGGTCAACGAGCCAGGATGTGAAATCATGCGCGAGGCCCCACCCGCAACCAGCAAGCCCGGTGTTCCGACTACAGCTCACGCAAGCCGGCGAAGCGAGCCCGACGAGTTGGAAGCGCGCATCAGGAAGTTCGTTGACGACCGCCCCCACTTCTCGGCAGATCTCGTAATGGCGATCAATCGAGCACTGACCGCGCCGCCCGATCGTCCCTGAGCAGAGTGATGTGGGTCAGGACACCCGGTTGCGAGAGAAGGTTTGCAGCTCGCGACGGGGAGTTGAGCCAGACCTCCTCGATCGCCGGGTCGTCGAGGTAGGGCTGCAGCGGGCCGAACCCGCCGACGGCGTCGGTCACCGCCTGGGCCGTTGCCGCGGGGTCCGCGAGGGGCGGCACGACGCCGGCGCTCGCCCGGGTCGCGTAGTCGCCCACCGCGTCGGTGACGAGGCTCGACAGCCCCGCCCGGTCACCGATCGGATCCAGACCCCTGCGCCGCACCAGCTCGCGCACCTCGTGCTCGAGGATGCGCGCCCCCTCTTCGCCCATGGCCGACAACCCTAGGGCCAAATGTTCACCTTTGCAGGGCGCCCTGTGGATAACTTTCCCCGAAGCCCGGGGTTATCCACCGCATCCACAGGGTTGTCCACATACGCGCAGGTAAAGAGGGTTGTCCGCCATGCCCGAGATGAACTCGGGGTGGACGCGGGATGGCTATCGTCGACCCCATGAGCTCCCTCCATTCACCTGGCCGCGGCCGGGACCGCTGGCAGGACACCGCGAGCGCGGCGGGCCTCCTCGCCGACGACGGCACCGTCGCCGCGACGATCTTCGCCGAGATGTCGGCCCTTGCCGTCCGCACCGGCGCGATCAACCTCGGCCAGGGTTTCCCCGACGTCGACGGCCCTGAGTACGTCAAGCAGGCGGCGATCCGGGCGATCGAGGAGGGCCGTAACCAGTACGCGCCGGGCGACGGCGTGCCGGAGCTGCGCCGCGCGATCGCGGACCACCAGAAGCGGCACTACGGGCTGGACGTCGACCCCGACACCGAGGTGCTCGTGACCACCGGCGCCACGGAGGCCCTGGCCGCCACCATCCTGGCGCTGACCCGCGCCGGTGACGAGGTGCTCACGCTGGAGCCGTTCTACGACTCGCACGCGGCCTCGATCGGCATGTCCGGCGCCACGCACGTGACCGCTCCCCTGGTTCCAGGGCCGGACGGCTTCCGCCTCGACGTCGAGGCGCTGCGTGCGGCCGCCTCCCCTCGCCTGCGGATGATCGTGCTCAACTCCCCGCACAACCCGACCGGTGCGGTGCTCACCAGGGACGAGCTGGCCGCCGTCGCCGCGGTGGCTCAGGAACATGACGCGATAGTCGTGACCGACGAGGTCTACGAGCACCTCACGTTCGGCGCCGAGCACATCCCGATCGCCACGCTGCCGGGCATGGCCGAGCGGACGCTGACCATCTCGTCGTCGGGCAAGACGTTCTCGTTCACCGGCTGGAAGGTCGGCTGGCTGCACGGGCCCGCCGACCTGGTCACGGCCGTCCGGACGGTCAAGCAGTTCCTCACCTATACGTCCGGCGCGCCGTTCCAGCCCGCCATCGCCCAGGCCCTTGCCGACGACGACACCCCCAGCGACCTGGCCACGGCCCTCGCCGAACGCCGGGACCTGCTCTGCGCGGGACTGGAGGCGGCTGGTTTCACGGTGAACCGCCCGGCCGGCACGTACTTCGTGATGGCAGACGCGTCGAACCTGCTCGGTCGCCTCGGGCTGCGCGACGGCGTCGAGCTGTGCCGCCGGCTGCCCGAGCTCGCCGGCGTGGTGGCGATCCCGGCGGCGGCGTTCTGCCGCGCGGGCTCGCCGACGGCGAAGGCGCTCGCGTCGCACGTCAGATTTACCTTCGTCAAGAAGGAGTCCGTGCTGCGCGAGGCCGCGACCCGCCTGGCCGGACTGGGGGTCCCCCTGAGCTGACCGGCTACGCCAGGTCGGTCGGCCCGTCAGCCCGCGAGCAGCGAGACCGCCACGGCCAGCATGATCAGGGCGATCACGCCGTCGACCACGCGCCAGGCACCCGGGCGCTTCAGCACGGGCGCGAGCAGGCGCGCGCCATACCCGAGGCCGCAGAACCAGATGAGGCTCGACACCATCGCCCCCGCGGTGAAGAGCCAGCGGTCGTCGCCGTAGGTGGCCGCGACCGAACCCTGCAGCAGCACGGTGTCGAGGTAGACGTGCGGGTTGAGCCAGGTGAGCGCGAGCGTCGTGAGGACAACCGGCCGCAGGCGCCGGCCGGGGCTGTCGCCGAGTGCGCCGTCCTCGGCCGCCGCGAGCCTCGCGTCGCCGCGCAGGGCGCGCCAGGCGGCCATCGCCCCGTAGCCGAGCACGACGGCGGCGCCCAGCCAGCGCATCACCTCCACCGCGTCGGGCCACCGTTCGACCAGCGGCCCGAACCCCGCACCGCCCGCCGCGTAGAGCAGCGCGTCGGAGACCGCACAGATCGCCGCGACGACGGCCACGTGCTCGCGGCGCAGCCCCTGGCGCAGCACGAACGCGTTCTGGGCACCGATGGCGACGATGAGCGAGAGACCGAACCCGAGTCCGGCGAGCAGGGTGAGCATGGCTTCCACGCTAGGCAGCGCAGCCTCTGAAGACCAGTTCAGGTTTCTCACGCAACGTAAGCAGAACTGATGTTTGCGGCACACTGAGGACATGCGATGGGACTCCCGCCAGCTCGAAGCGCTGGCCGCCGTGGTGGCCGAGGGTTCGTTCGACGCGGCGGCGCGGGCGCTGCACGTGACGCCGTCCGCCGTCAGCCAGCGGATCCGTGCGCTGGAGAACGCGGCGGGCAGCGTGCTCGTGCGACGCGCCCGGCCGGTGGTCGCCACGACGTCCGGGCAGGCGCTCCTGCGCCTCGCCCGCCAGACGGAGCTGCTCGGCGCGGAGGTCGCGGCCGAGCTCGGCGCGGACGATCCGCGCGAGCACCCGGACAGCCAGGAGGCCGACGGCGGCACGCCCGGCCACTTCGTGACCGTGCCCCTCGCCGTCAGCGCCGACTCGCTGGCCACCTGGGTACCGCCCGCCCTGGCCCAGGTCGAGGGGGTCACGTTCGACCTGCACCGCGCGGACGACAGCCGTACCGCGGACCTGCTCCGCGAGGGCGTGGTCATGGCAGCGGTCACCTCCCAGACGGCTCAGGTCCAGGGGTGTCGCAGCACTCCTCTCGGCATCATGCGCTACCGGCCGGCCTGCACGCACGCCTTCGCGCGGCGCTGGTTCCCCCACGGCCCGACGCCGGAGGCCCTGGCCGCCGCACCGGTGATCGTCTTCGACCGGACGGACGATCTGCAGGACATGTTCCTGCGTGAACGGGCGCCCGGGGCCAGACCGCCGCGGCACCACGTGCCGAGCACCGTCGAGTACGAGGAGACGATCCACCTCGGCCTCGGCTGGGGCATGCTCCTGGACACGCCCTCCCTCGGCAGACGAGCCGCCGGAGACGACATCGCGCTGCTGGAGCCCGGCACGACGGTCGACGTCCCGCTCCGCCTGCAGCAGTGGAAGCTGCGCTCAACCGTGCTGGACAGGGTCACGGCAGCGCTGCGAAAAGAAGCAACACGCGAACTGCTGCCTGTGTGAAATCTGGACGTACCCCCATCATTAACCGTGATTCAGTCTTCTGCACTTCCGAATCATGAACCGGACATCCCGTGCCCGACTTCTTACCGTTCAGGCATGCTCTCCGCCCTCGCAGGCATGGCTTTCGGTCTATCGCTCATCGTCGCCGTCGGGGCGCAGAACATCTTCGTTCTCCGCCAGGGGCTGCGCCGTGAGCACGTCGGACTCGTGGCAGGCATCTGCGCCGTCAGCGACCTCTTGCTCATCTCGGCAGGGGTCGGCGGGCTGGGCTCCATGATCCAGAGCGCGCCGCACGTCGTCGAGATCGCGCGCTGGGCAGGCGCCCTCGTCGTCCTCGTCTACGGGGGCATGGCCGGGTACCGCGCCGTCAAGGGGCAGCGGGTGGTCATGGGCCGGCACAGCGTCACGGACCGGACAGTGGGTGCCGCCGTCGCCACGACGCTCGCCCTGACCTGGCTGAACCCCCACGTCTACCTCGACACCGTGGTGCTCGTGGGCGGGCTCGCCGCGACGCACGGCGACGACCGCTGGTGGTTCGGACTCGGCGCCTGCGTCGCCAGCACCGCCTGGTTCGTCGCGCTCGGCTACGGGGCGCGCTACCTCGCCCCGCTGCTGGAGAAGCCGGGCGCGTGGCGCGTCCTCGACAGCGTCATCGCGCTGACCATGGTGGTCGTGGCGGCGTCGCTCGTCCTCGGCGGGGCCTGAGCTTTCAGTCCCCGTCAGGCACAGACGCCGTCGAGCAGGACCTCGGGGCTCGGGCTGGGCTTCGGTGTCTCGGGCTTCGTAGCTCCGTCGGACGTGCCGGTCTCCTCGGACGATGTGTCACCGGTCTCGGTACCACCGGTCTCGGTACCACCGGTCTCGGTGCCCTCGTCGGTCTCGCCGGTTCCGGCGTCGCCGCCCTCCGTGCCGCCCTCGGTCCCACCGGCGCCCGCACTCGGCGAGCCGGACGGCTCCGCCTCGGGCAGCACCACGCTCTCGGGCGGGGTGTCCGCCGCCATGCGCTGGAAGATCTCGGCGGCCTCCGGACCCCAGCCGATCCCGCTGGCGGTCCCCTCGGTGGTGTCGTAGACCGGGATCTTGGTCATGACGATGTTGCGCTTGTTGATCTCCCGGAGCGACCAGGCGAGGCCCGCGACCTTGCCGGGGTCGGCGATGTCCGGGTCGGCGCTCAGCGAGCCGAGCGCCGCGTTGATCAGGCGAAAGGTCTTGGTCGGGTCGGCAAGCGTCTCGGCGGACAGGATCTGCCGCAGAGTGGCGTTGATGAACGCCTGCTGCCGCTCGATGCGGGTCAGGTCGCTGCCCATCTCGAGCCCCATGCCGGTGCCCTTGCGCACCCGGAGGAACTGGATGGCGGTCTTGCCGTCGAGCCGGTTCTCACCGGCGGGCAGATCGATCCGCGCCGACCGCGGGTCACCGTGCAGCGCCTCGGGCAGGCACATCTTGACACCACCGAGCGCGTCGACCACGTCGATCACGCCGTTCATCTTCACGACGGCGTGGTTGGTGACGGTCACGCCGGTGATCGCGTTGACGGTGTTGATCGTGCACGCCGCGGCGTGCTTGAGCGACGTGCTGCCGCTACCGACCTCGAACGAGGCGTTGAACTTGTCACGGTACGGCTGGCTCTGGCTACCGTCGGGCAGCTGGCAGGACGGGATGTCCACGAACGTGTCGCGTGGCAAGGACACGATCTCGATCCACTCCCGGTCCGCCGAGATGTGCACCAGCATGGTGGTGTCGGACCGCATGCCGCTCACGGTGCCGCCGATGTCGGCGTTGCTCCCGTCGCGGATGTCGGTACCCATGAGCAGCAGGTTGACCGGCTCGTCCTTGAACGGGTCCGACGGGTCCTTGGGCTTGACCTGCTCGGCCACCAGGCCGTCCAGGTCCTGGACCTCGATCTGCGAGATCGCGTTGTGGTACGCCGTCGCCGCCGCGGCGGACCCGAACGCCATCACCCCCACGAGGCTCATCGTGACGCCTCGGACCACGAACATCTTGCGCCAGCTACGCACGTGCCGGGGCTGGCGTTCGCCCGATCGAGCGTGCCGGGGTACCCCTTGGATAATCTCGCCGACAGGTCGGACTGCCGTCCAGAAGTCACTCGCCACGCCCCAGAGACTATGGCCTCGGTGCAACAATCGTGTAAATAACCCCTGCCCTTCCCAGGCAGGTTTCAGCCCATGACAAGGTGTCAGTCGGCGCAGACGCCGGGTAGCAGCGAGAGCGACGGAGAAGGGTCCGGCCGGTTCGACGGCGTCGTCGAAGTCCCTGAGCCGCCCTCCGAGCCACCTCCTGAGCTGCCTTCCTCGCTCGCGTCCGGTGCGGGCGTCTCGTGCCCCGGCGGCGGTTCGTCGGCAGCCAGACGCGCCCAGATCGCGGCGGCGTCCCCGGTCCAGACCACCCGGTTGGGATCCGTCGGGGCGGCAACGACAGGCAGCTCCGTGAACACGATGTCGGCCGGGTCGATGTCCCGGATGCTGAAGGCCAGTCCGGCCAGCGCCGCGGGGTCGGCCAGGCTCGGGTCGGCGGAGATCGCGCGGAGCACCGCCCGGATGGTGCGGTAGAGCTGCGGCGAGTTTGTCACGACGTTCTGGTCCAGGACCTGGCGTACGAGCGAGTCGACGAACGCCTGCTGCCGTGCGATCCGCGTGAGGTCGCTGCCCTGCTCCAGGCCGAGCCCGGTACCGTGCCGGGCGCGCAGGAAGCTGATGGCCTGGCGCCCGTCGAGGGTCTGCTCTCCGGCGGGCAGCTCGAAGCGCCCGTACGCCGGGTCCTGCACGAGCGGCTCGGGCAGGCACATGCGCACGCCGCCGAGCGCGTCGACGACGTCGACCACGCCGTCCATCTGCACGACCATGTGGTTGGTGACCGGAACGTCGGTGAGGCTCTGTACCGTGGAGATCGCGCAGGCCGCGGCGTACGTGAGGTCCTCCTCGGCGCCGCCGCCGATGGTGAACGCGCTGTTGAACATGCCGTACGAGGCGCCGGACTCGCTGCCGTCGGGCAGCTCGCAGGAGGGGATGTCGACCAGCGAGTCGCGCGGGATGGAGACGACCTCGATCCGCGACCGGTCCCCGGAGATATGGACGAGCATCGTGGTGTCCGACCGCATCCCGCCGTCGCCGGCACCGGCTATCTCCGTGTTCTCGCCGCCGCGCAGGTCGGTGCCGAGCAGGAGGATGTTGAGGCTGCGCCCGGTGAACGGGTCGTCGGGGTCCACGGGCTTCGGCGCCTCGACCAGATCGGAGACATCGCTGACGGCGATCTCGTCCTTGAGGTCCAGGTACACGGCCGCGCCGGCGGCGGCCACGAGAGTGACCGCACCGACGACGAAGAGCGTCACGGCTCGCGCGACGCGGTGACTGCGCTGGTTGCTGAGGTGCCGGGGCACACGCGGAGCATAGGCATGTACCCCGGCACGGGGCTCGTTAAGTGGCGGTGCTGCTCAGCGTGGTTGCTCAGCTCACCGCGGCGACGCCGAGGTCCGGGTTGTCGGTGAAGAAGCCGTCCAGACCCGCCCTCATGAAGACGCGGATCTCACCCACGAGGTCGCCGATCCCGTTCGGGTCGGTCGAGGAGCGGAACTCGGCGGACATGAACTGGTTCTCCCGCCGGAAGGTCCAGGTGTGCACCTCGAGCCCGACGCGGTGCGCGTCGCGGATCACGGCGCTCGGGGCGCCGAGCGTGCCGTCGGCCTTGCGCGGGATCAGCACGTTCTTCTCGGCGCCGATGCCGTCGGCGTAGGACGCGATCTCGCGCAGCCCGCTCCGGGTGACCATGTCCGCGTAGGTGCGCGGGTCGCCGTCGGCCACGAAGTCGTAGGGTGCGCCGCCGCTGCTGATGAGCTGGCCGAGGCGGACGTCGGTCATGTCGTCGAGGTCCTGCAGGTTACCCACCTCGAAGGACTGGATGATCACCGGGGCGTCGGCACGGTCGAAGCCGTTGCGGCGCAGCTCGCGGACGAGCGGCTCCTCCAGCGAGAGGCCGATCGAGTCGAAGTACGTCGGGTGCTTGGTCTCGGGGTAGACGCCGACGGGCGCGCCGTCGCAGGTGCGGCTGTTGCGGGCCAGGTCGAGAACCTCGTCGAGGGTCGGGACGAGATAGAGCCCGTCGAACGCGACGTTCTGCGGCCGGACCTGCGGCAGGCGCTCCTTGGCGCGCAGGGTGCGCAGCTCGGCGAGCGTGAAGTCCTCGGTGAACCAGCCGGTGATCGAGGCGCCGTCGATGGTCCTGGTGGTGCGACGGTCGGCGAACTCCGGGTGGTCGGCGACGTCGGTCGTGCCGCTGATCTCGTTCTCGTGCCGGGCGACGAGCACGCCGTCCTTGGTGGAGACGACGTCGGGCTCGATGTAGTCCGCGCACTGGTTGATGGCGGTCTCGTACGCGGCGAGCGTGTGCTCCGGCCGGTAGCCGGACGCCCCGCGGTGTCCGACGACGGTGACGCCGTCGTCGGACACGCGCTTCTTCTTGAGGTCGACGAGGGCCATCTCGGTGTCGTCCGGCGCGCCGGTGACGCGCGCGTCGTTGCCCGGGTAGTTGTTGTCGTTGCCGATCAGCAGCGTGTCGCGGTCCACGAACAGGACGGTCTCGAAAGACTGCACGGGCAGGCTGAAGGCCTCGCCGAGGCCGTAGCCCTCGCCCTTGTCGATGCCGCGCGGGTTCGCGATCCGCAGGGCGTCGACCACGAGCTCCTTCTTGACGAACCCGTCGCGGTCCTTCCGGCCCAGATCGATCTCGTACACGCGCTTGGTGACCGCCTGGTCGCCCTCGAAGTCGTCGCGCTCGATGAGCAGCATGGTGTCACGGCCGGTCGCGAACGCGTCGCCGATGACGTTGGCCTGCTGGTCGGTCTGGTACGCCCAGCGCTTGCCCGTGTACTCGCCATGGCGGGTGTCGAACTGGTAGATCCAGCGGCGGCGCGGGTCGGCGTCGTCGGCCAGGGCGCCCTCGACCACCGGGTAGAGGTAGCGGCCGCTGGCGGCCATCGCCTCGAAGCCGCGGCTGCTGGGGACGTTCGGCTGCTCACCGGGCTCCAGGTACGGGTTCCCGGGCGACCTGCCGTCCGGGAACTCGTACGGGGCCTCCAGCAGCGTGCCGTCCTCGTCGAAGTGCAGCAGGAACGGACCGAACTCCTCGCCCACCCAGAACGTGCCGTCCGCGGCCCGGACGAGGGACTCGATGTCGAAGTCGGCGCCCGTCAGTAGCCGCTCGTCGGTGTTCTCGTTGACGATGTCGAAGTCGAGGACGTCGTTGCGGTCGTTGTACTCGACGAAGTCGAGCACCTTGATCTCGCCCGAGCCCTTGCGACCGGTGTTCCACTGGGGGCGCACCAGGTAGTTGCGCAGCAGGAAGTCGGCGGAGTTGCCCTTGGCCCCGAAGCCGTTGTCCGGCTGGGCCCAGAACGTGCCGTCGTGGTTGTCGACCATCGCGGAGAAGCCGGGGATCACCTGGCCGTCCCAGGGGCCCTGTCGTCCGTTGCCGGGCGAGGCCGCGGCGCCCGACGGCGGGCCTTCGGCCAGGTAGTCGGCCGAGAGCGTGGCGCGACCGGCAAGGGTGGCGGCGAGGTGGGTGCCGCCGTGGTGCCCGGAGCTCGAACCGGGGCCCTGCTGGGGCGCTGCGACGGCGACGGCCGCGGGGAGCAGCAGCGAGGCGGCCGCGGCGGCGGCCACCGCGCGCGAGGCGCGGGTGCGCATGGGTGTACTCATGCGTGCGAGCCAAGACTGCGGAGCCGACGTCCTGGTGAATCCCGTCCGACCTCGGGATGAACAATCAGATCGGTGCGTGCCAGCCGCCCTTGCGGTACGCCGGGGTGGCCGAGGCCAGCACGACGAACGCGGCAAGGCCCGCGCCGAGCATCACCGAGGACATGGCGATGGTGTCGCTGCCGAGCAGGCCGACGATCGGCGACACGACGCCGGCGAGCAGCGACTGGATGGCGCCGATCATCGCCGCCGACGTCCCGGCGATCTCGCCGTGCCGGGACATGGCCAGGGCAGATGCGTTGGCCGGGATGAGGCCCTGGAACGCCAGCACCAGCCACAGGGCCACCAGCAGGCCGATCAGCCCGCCGAACTCCGTGATCGCGACCACGAGCAGGACCAGGGACATCACGAGCTGCGCCACCAGGGCCGTGCGGAGCAGGCGAATAGGGGCGACCCGCCGCACCAGCGCCGCGTTGACCTGCGCGGAGAGCACCAGGCCGAGCCCGTTGATCGCGAACAGGAGCGAGAACTGCCCGTGCGTCAGGCCGTATCCCTGCTGGAACACGAAGGGCGAGCCCACCACGTAGCTCAGGAGCGCGCCCATCGCGAGCCCGGGGATGAGCGCCAGTGCCATGAAGTGCTTGTCGCGGAGCAGCGTGCGATAGCCGCGCACCACCGACGACGCACCGCCGGTCGTGCGGCGGGCCACCGGGTTCGTCTCCGGCATCACGAAGAACACGATCACCGCGAGCGTGGCGCCGATCAGCGCGAGCACCACGAAGATCCAGCGCCACTCGAACGCCTCCAGGACGATCGAGCCCAGCGACGGCGCGAGCATCGGTGCCACGCCGATCACGAGCATGAGGCGCGACAGGATGCGGGCGGCCTCGGCGCCCACGAAGCGGTCCCGCACGGTCGCCATGGCCGCGACGCTCGCCGCCGAGTTGAAGAAGCCCTGCGCCAGGCGGAGCCCGATGAGCAGGTGGATGTCGTCCACGACGGCGCAGGCCAGCGAGACCAGGACGTGCATGCCGATGCCGATCATCAGCGGCAGACGACGGCCGAAGCGGTCGGTCAGCGGGCCGATGACCAGCTGGCCGAACGCACCACCGACGAGCATGCAGGAGACGGTGAGCTGGGCGAGCGCGTCGGAGGTACCGAGGTCGGAGGCGACCTGCGGCAGGGCGGGGAGGTACATGTCGACGGTGAGGGCGGGGAGGCACGCCAGCGCACCGAGCATGATCACCCACTTGAGGGCCGATCGAGACGACGGAGCGCGGCGCGCGGGCATGACTGAGGGCACGCCCGACGGCGCTTCGGATGGCATGGCCACCATTCTATCGAATCGATACGACCATGAACAGAGTGATCTCGATCTCCCGCCTCGCGCGCGCCTCGATCAACGAGCCCGCGAAGTGTCAGTGGCTCAGGGCATGCTGGTCCCATGTGCGGACGCTTCGCCTCTTTCACGGACACCCAGGACCTCGCTGACGAGCTCGCGATCGCCGAGCTCGCCGAGGACGCGCGGCTCTTGCCGCCGTCCTGGAACGTGGCGCCTACCGACCCGGTGCGGATAGTGGTCGAGCGCGCCGCCAAGGACTCGGCGGAGGCGACGCGGTCGATGCGGCTGGCGCGCTGGGGGCTCGTGCCGTCCTGGGCCAAGGATCCGGGCGTGGGCGCCCGCATGATCAACGCACGGTCCGAGTCCCTGCTCGACAAGCCGGCGTTCGCCAAGCCGTTCGCGGCTCGGCGCTGCCTCGTGCTCGCCGACGGCTACTACGAGTGGCGCAAGCTGGCGTCACTCACGGCGCCTGGTTCGAAGAAGGTGCCGAAGCAGCCGTACTGGATCCACCCCGCGGACGCCGGCGTGGCCGCCTTCGCCGGCCTGTACGAGTTCTGGCGCAACCCCGCGGCGAGCGAGACCGACCCGGACCGCTGGCTGGTGTCGACCACCGTCGTGACCCGGCCGGCCTCGGACGCCCTGGCGGCGATCCACGACCGCATGCCGCTCGTGCTGCCGCAGGACGCCTGGGACACGTGGCTGGACCCTGCCGTACGCGACGCGTCCGACCTGCTGCAGATCGACAACGCGCCACTGACCACGCGGCCGGTGGGTGAAGCCGTCGGGAAGGTGCAGAACAACGGGCCGTCGCTGATCGAGGTGGACCCCGAGCCGAGGGACCCGGAGCCGGTGCTGATCTGATACGCCTCAAGGAGTCGCTTCGCACTTCTTCGTTGAACATATGCAACTCGGCAGGGTGATGTCGAAGTTCCTCTACACACTTGATACATGACGATCGAGACCAACAACGACGCTGAGCCCGCTGGCTACGAAGAATTCATGGCGGACCTGAAGCGGCGCGTCCGCACTACCCAGTTCCGTGCCATGCGCGCAGCCAACACGGAGGTGTTGCGCCTGTACTGGTCGGTCGGTCGCGACATCCTCGACCGCCAGAAGTACGAAGGTTGGGGCGCCAAGGTCGTGGACCAGATCTCGGCTGATATGCGGCGCGAGTTTGCGGGTCAGAGAGGATGGTCGACGCGAAGCCTCAAGTACATGCGCAAGCTCGCGGACGCGTGGCCGGTTGAGACAGAATTTGTGCAGCAAGCTGCTGCACAATTGCCGTGGGGCCATCTGATGGTGCTCCTCGACAAGTTGGCTACCCGCGAGGACAAGGAGTGGTACGCCGCCCGAGCCGTAGAAGGTGGGTGGTCCCGCGCCAGCCTCGAGTTCGAGATCAAGATGGACCTGAAGAGCCGTCTGGGCTCCGCTCCGTCCAACTTCTCGACGACTCTCGAGGCCGTCGACTCCGACCTCGCCCAACAGGCTGTCAAGGATTCCTACGTCTTCGAGCACCTGGATCCGGGAGAGCAGATCGCGGAGCGCGACCGCGAGCAAGCACTCATGGATCGCATCCAAGACACTCTGCTCGAACTTGGCCGTGGCATGGCGTTCGTCGGGCGCCAGTACCGGATCGAGGTGGGCGGCGACGAGTTCTTCATCGACCTGCTCTTCTTCCACGTGACTCAATTGCGATACGTCGTCGTCGAGCTGAAGGTCGGCAAGTTCCAGCCCGCCCACATAGGCCAGATCGGCACCTACGTCGCGATGGTCGACGGCGAGATACGAAGGCCGGACCTGCACGCGAAGACAGTCGGGATCCTGCTCTGCACCGAACGCAACGACGCCACTCTCGACTACGCGCTCGCAAGCACCGCATCCCCCGTCGCAGTTGCTCTCTACGAGGGCCTGACGCCGGCGGAGCGCGCCGCGCTCCCCAGTCCTGGAGAACTCGAAACTGTCATCGAAGCGGAGATCCAGGTCCAGGAGTCGCTCATCGCGGCGCCCCCAGCGGCGGCCGGTATGCGCTGACAGTGGGTGCCAGGTTGGCTGAACTGCGTTCAGCTCACCCGAAAGAGCTCGGCCAGCGTCCGGATCCGGTCCGCGACCTCCGGGTGCCGGTCGTGCCGATCCAGCAGCACCGCGCCCATTCCGGCGTCGAGCGGACCCTGGAAGTCCTTCTCGACGTCGTTGCCGACCATCAGTACGTCACCGGGCGCGACGCCGAGGACCGCACATGCCTCGGCGTAGGCGCGGGGGTCGGGCTTGCCCGCCGGCAGGTCGTCCGACGCGACGACGACGTCCAGGTGCTCCGCCAGCCCCGTCCGGTCGAGCTTGTGCCGCTGGTGGGCCGAGTCGCCGTTGGTGAGCAGCGCGACGACGAGTCCCGCGTCGCGCACCCGGCGCAGGGCGGGCACGGCGTCGTCGAACGCGACCCAGGCCCGCTCGTAGCGGGAGAGGTACCCGGAGAAGAGCTCGTCCGCCTCGTCGTCGGTGGCGTCAGCGCCCAGGAACTCGCGTACCCGGACGCGCCGCTGGTCCTGGAAGGTGATCTCGCGCCGCTGGTAGCGCGCGTACGCCTCCTCCGCGATAACGTGCCACGCAGCGACCAGCTCTTCCAGGTCGTCGAGCCCCAGCCCCAGTTCGGGCAGCCAGTCCAGGAGCGCCGTGCGCGAGGCGCCCTCCTGGTCCACGAGCGTGTCGTCGAGATCGAAGAGAACGACTTTCAGCACATCCGCATCGTGTCACACGGCGCCCTCGTGGAGAGTCACCCAGGCACGCGGCCAGACTTCACCGGCACCAGTTTTTACCTGGTAACAATTCTGTTACGGTCGGCGCTTCCAGACCCGTTGCTGTGCCGACAAAACAACACAATACGCCCAACGGTGCAGGCACCGGGTGCCACTCCGTCTCCGCCGGACTTGGAGTCATGACTACCGCCACGCTTCCTCCTCCCCCTTCGCCCGCAGGCCCCTCACCAGAGCCCACCGAAGAGAGACGCGACGCCGGACCTCGGGACTCCGTGGGGACCACGACCAGGCGCTTCCTGCCGGAGGTCCAGGCGCTTCGCGCCCTGGCTGTCGCACTGGTCGTGATCTACCACCTCCGGCCGGACGTCCTCCCGGGCGGATACATCGGCGTGGACGTCTTCTTCGTCATCTCCGGGTTCCTCATCACGGGGCACATGCTCCGCGAGGTCCAGTCGACGGGACGACTCCGTCTGGGCCACTTCTGGGCCAACCGGGCGCGCCGGATCCTGCCCGCGAGCCTCCTGGTCGTGGCGGTCGTGCTGCTGACCACACCCATCCTCATGCCCATCACGGACTGGGCGGAGATCAGCCGCCAGGGCCTCGCCTCGGTGCTCTACGTGCAGAACTGGGCGCTGGTGGGCAACGCTGTCGACTACCTGGCGTCCGACACCGCCGCCACGCCGTTCCAGCACTTCTGGTCCCTGGCCGTGGAAGAGCAGTTCTACATCCTGTGGCCGCTGGTCGTGCTGGCCGCCGCCGTCGTGGCGCACCGGTCGCGCCGTGGCCCGCGCGCCCTGACGGTCGCTCTGCTGGTTGCGTTCGGCGTGCTCGTCGCCGCCTCCTTCGTGTGGAACCTCATCACCGTCACCAACGAGGACCCCGCAGCCTACTTCGCCACCACCACCCGCCTGTGGGAGCTTGGCGCCGGTGGCCTGCTGGCCGTGACGATCCGCTACACGGATCGGTTCCGGCTCGCGCGATCGGCGCTCGCTCTCGCCGGGTTCGGCGCGATCGCAGTGGGTGCCCTGGCCCTGACGTCCAGCACGCCGTTCCCCGGCACCGCGGCGCTCCTTCCCGTGCTCGGCACGCTCGCCGTGATCGCCGCCGGTCGCACCTCGGGTCCCGGGTCGCTGTCCTGGATCGTGGACCGCGCTCCGGTGCAGTGGCTCGGGAACGTGTCGTACTCCCTCTACCTGTGGCACTTCCCCGCCATCGTGTGGTTCACCGAGTACGCGGGGGGCGAGCCCACCAAGCTGGAGAGCCTCGGCCTCCTCGGCCTGATGCTCGTCGCGGCCCACGCCAGCTACATATACGTCGAGCAGCCGCTGCGGTCCGCCTCCTGGCTGAAGAACCACGACCCGCGCTCGCTGGGCCTCGCCGCCACGACGATGGCACTCGCCTGCGCCCTCACGCTGGTTCCCACGCTGCGCGCGGCGGGCGTCGAACGTGAGTGGGACGCGCTCGCCGACACGATCGACGTGTCCACCGAGCTGGGCGGCAGCTACGGCGCGGCCGCCGCGGCCGACGGCACGATCGACGTGCTCACCAACGGCTCCACCGCCATCCGGCCCAACCCGATCAACGCGGAGGACGACACGGAGATAGCCCTCCGGTCGTCCTGCGAGGAACCGGAGCTCAGCACCGAGTCCAGCGAGGTCTGCGAGTACGGCGACCCGACGTCGGACACCGTCGTCGCGCTGATCGGTGACTCGCACGCCAGGATGCTCTCCACGCCGCTCGTGAACCTCGCCGAGGAACGTGGCTGGCGCCTTCTCGGCTTCTACCACAACTCGTGCCCCTTCTCCTACGAGGAGCGTGGCCTGAGGGCGCGCGCGTGCGAGCTGCTCAACGAGGAGACGATGGAGCAGCTCGCGGTGGTCCGGCCCGACGCGGTGGTCACCTCGTACCTGGGCGAGAGCGAGTTCCGGGACACGGACACGGGCATGGAGCCCGGCGTCAAGGGCTTCGCCAACATCTGGAACGAGCTGCACGAGCTCGGGGCCCGCGTCTACGTGGTGAAGGCGGTGCCAGAGGCCAGGAAGAAGTCTCAGGCCTGCGTGGCGAGGAACTACGACGACCCCGAGCGGTGCGCGGTCGACCGCGACAAGGCGACGGTCAACCGCGATCTCGTCGACAAGGCCGCCGCGCGCGCACCGTACGCCAACGTGATCGACCTGACCGACTTCTTCTGCGGGCGGGACAAGTGCGAGCAGGTCGTCGGCAACGTGCTCGTCTACCGCGACACCAGCCACATCACCGACTCGTTCGCCCTGAGCCTCCAGCCCTACCTGGCGCAGGCGATTCCCGCGCAGTTCCCCTGAGCCGACCCGCCGCCCGTCCCGCCCGCACCCGCTCCCCGGGAGCGGGCGGGACGGGCGGCCCCTGTCACCAGAGGCGAGGTCCCACGGGTGAGCTCAGGGGGGTGAACTGGACCGGCCCGGGCAACGTTTCCGCAGGCCCGAGCGTCCATAGGTGCGACAGGCTCCTCTGTCCTCACCCCTGGGGGATCAATGACCGCTCGCAGTTTGTCCCGCCCATCACCTCGCCTGCTCACGATGGGCGTCGCCGCGACACTCGCGCTCGGGCTGCTCGGAGAGGGAGCCGCGGCCCACGTCGTGCCCGCCTCCGCGGCCACGCAGCCGGCCGGCGCCACGGTGACGACCACCACCGCCTCCGAGACGGCCCAGTCTTCTGCTCAGCGCGGCCTCCGGATCGTCCCGACGGGCGACACCGTCCAGGGCTACGCGTACGACGGCTACGTGTACGTCGACTCGCCGGCCTGGCTGGGTGCCTACGGTGAGAGCCACAAGTTCCTGGCCAAGCGCACCAAGGCGTCCGCCCCTGCCACGCTCACCAGGACAGTGACCCGCGGCAACAAGCGCACCACCACGAAGGCGCCCGCCGCCCTCGTCGACGGGCTCGACGGCCTCAAGAACGGCCTCACGGTCAAGATCGCCACGCCCAAGGGCAAGGTCCTGATCGAGGAGACCCGCAGTCTCTGCCCCGGAGGGTCGGACCGCCAGCGCATCCAGCCGACCGGCCGCACCGAGCCGGTCTACCCGTCGTTCTGCGGCGGCAACTGGTTCACGAAGTCGACGGTCTTCGGGGTCGAGGAGGGCTGGGCCGCCAAGCTCGATGCGTACTTCGAGGTGAAGACCAAGCTCACCGACCTCGTGATGACCACCACCATCAACGACCCTGTCGCGAACTTCCTCGGCCTGCCCGCCAAGGGCCGTTCGGTCACGCAGAAGCTGGAGATCGTCGACGAGTGCGAGCTATGGGGCTGCGAGGAGGTCGCGGAGCAGCTCCTGGGCGAGCCGGCCGAGGGATTCAGCAGCCTCGCGGGGCAGGACGCGTTGTCCACCCGGGCCGAGAGCCTGCGCGCCCAGGGCGGCGGCCACTCGGGCCACGCCCGACCGTCGGGCGCCGACCACCGCGTGAACCTCTTCAGCCTGGACAGCAACCAGGCACACGGCGGCGACCACCCGTCGCTCGGCCAGGCCGGGACCAAGCCATCCACGAAGAAGCCTGCCAAGGACAGCCTCCCGGACCTCGTGTCCGTACCGGCGTGGCAGATCGGCAACGAGGTGGACGAGGCGGGTATCGACCGGCTCACCTTCAACGCCCACGAGTGGAACGCCGGACCCGGACCGCTGGTCGTCGAGGGTTACCGCCGCGGCGGCAACGAGATCATGGACGCTTACCAGATGTTCTACCGGAACGGCAAGGAGGTCGGCAGCACCAAGACGGGGACCATGGAGTACCACGACGCGCCCGAGCACGACCACTGGCACTTCCTCGACTTCGCGAGCTACGAGCTCGTCACCCCCAAGGGCAAGCTGGTGACGACCAGCGGCAAGCAGTCGTGGTGCCTGATGCCGACCGACCCTGTGGACCTCTCGGTGAAGGGCGCTGTCTGGCGGCCCGAGGCGACCGGCCTCGACAGCGCCTGCGGCGAACGGTCGGCCCTGTGGCTGCGTGAGGTCCTTCCCGCCGGCTGGGGCGACACCTACAGCCAGCAGCAGACCCAGGCGTTCGACCTGACCGGCGTGCGCAACGGGACCTACCAGATCAAGATCACCGTGAACCCGAACGGCAACCTGCACGAGCGGACGAAGTCGAACAACGTCAGCTACCGGACCGTCATCCTCGGCGGCAAGCCCGGCGCGCGCACCGTGAAGGTCCCGCCGTACGAGGGCGTCGACACGGAGATCCCGGAGCTGGTGGAGAACTGACGCCGGCCCGACCCGCACGACAGCACCGCTGATCGTGGGCGGTGCGTAGGCTGCGCCCCATGAGCGCCAGCACCACGCCGTCGACGGTCCCGTCCGGGAGCCGCATCACCTGCAGCGTCTCGGACGGGATCGCCGACGTCCGCCTCGACCGGCCCGACAAGCTCAACGCGCTGTCGCTCGACATGCTCGGCGAGCTCAGGGCGACCGCGCGCAGGCTCGGGCGTACCCCGGGGCTGCGCGCGGTCGTCGTCTCGGGCAGCGGCCGCTCGTTCTGCGCTGGGCTCGACCTCGGCGCCGCGGCCCGCGATCCGGCGGCGGTGGCGCGAGCCTTCGTGCCGACGCCCCGCGGCACCAACCTGTTCCAGGAGGCCTGCTGGGCGTGGCGGCGGCTGCCCGTGCCGGTGATCGCCGCCGTGCACGGCCACGTGCTCGGGGCCGGCGTGCAGATCGCCCTCGCCGCCGACCTGCGCCTCACGACCCCGGACGCCCGCTGGTGCGTCAAGGAGGTCGAACGTGGCCTCGTCCCCGACATGTCGGGGATCCGCGCGCTGACACAGCTGGTGGGCATCGAGACGGCGAAGCGCCTCACCTTCACCGCCGAGGAGTTCACGGGGGCCGACGCCGGCCGGCTCGGCCTGGCCGGGACCGTCACCGTCTCGCCGCTGGACGAGGCGTTCGCGCTGGCCGGCCGGATCGCCGAGCGGCGCCCCGAGGCCGTCGCGGCCGCGAAGCGGCTGTTCGACCGCCGCTGGTCGTCGGGCGACCGGCGCACGTTCGCCGCCGAACGGTGGGCACAGCTGAGGCTGCTGCCGGGCGCGATGCGAGCGCTGCGCTGACTGCTCCGCGACTGGCTGGTCCGGGTCAGCCCTGGTAGGCGCGCTGGAGGCGCACCGGCGCCATCGGGCCGATGCCGGGGATCTCGCGGACGGGCTGAGCCGTGAGCGCGTAGCGGGAGCTCGTCGCGAGCTTCGCCGCGGTCTCCTTGTCGACCAGGACCGTCGAGGGCTCCGACTGCTCGGTGAGGCGGGACGCGAGGTTGACCGTCGGACCGAAGATGTCGCCGAACCGGGACAGCACCCGCCCCCACACCAGCCCGACCCGCACCGGGATCTCCGGATCGCCAGGAGCCGCGGTGCCCAGCGCCGCACCGGAGGTCTCGGCCAGGCCGAGGGCCACCTCAGCGCCGGTGGAGATGTCGTCGGTCACGAAGAGGACCGCGTCGCCGATGGTCTTCACCACGCGGCCGCCCGCGTTCACGATGATGTCGCGCGCGCCGGCCTCGAACCGCTGCACGAACTCCGCGAGCTCCTCCGAACCGAGCCCGGCCGTGCGCTTCGTGAACGAGACGATGTCCGCGAACCCGACCGCCCGCAGCAGGGGCAGCTGGTGGGTGTCGCTGCGGTCGTCCGAGTGCGCACCCGCGAACTCGATGGCCATGCGCCCGGTGAGCGCCGCGAGCTGACGCCGCCACGCGTGCTCGAGCTGCCCCTGCAGCATCTCCGTCATCTCCGGGAGCTTGTCCAGGGCGAGCAGGCGGGCCGAGGTCTCGTCCAGCTCGTAGCGCCGCGCGAGATGCTCCACCAGCGCCTCGACCTGCCACAGCGCCAACCGGTCAGCCGTGTGGCCGACGGACCGGATGAAGGTCATCTGGGCGCGCTCGTCCATCTGTTCCTCACCGAACAGGCCCGCCGCGTCCTTGAGCGCCTCGACGTCGGCGTCGGTGAACCACGTCTCGGTCGGGTGCGTGACGGGCAGGCCGATCCAGCGCCAGTACCGGGTGACGAACTGCTCGTCGAGCCCCGTCAGCTCCACCACCTGCGACAGCGTGTACCGGCGGGCGCCGCCGAGCAGCGTCTCGTCGAGCCGGGCCGCGGTGTCAGCACCCGGTGCGTCGTGGTGGGTGTGAGAGGTCTCGGAATTGTGGAGCACGTCACCACTGTAGGCGGGCGGGGCCCATGCACCCGCATGGATCCGCGGGACGTCAGCCAAGGACGTCAGCCAAGAAGGTCAGTCAAGGAGCGTCAGCACGAGCGGGATACCCATGAGCACGAGCAGCATCCCGACCACGGCGACGACGTTCCACAGCCCCAGCCGCACACCGCGCACGCCGTCGTCGCGGGAGAGCAGGACCCAGACGACCAGGAGCCAGGCGATACCGGCCGCGACCAGGCCCGCCGTCGGCGTCCCGTCGGTCTGGACGATCCCCCGGTCCAGGCGGACCGTGCTGATCAGGTACACCGCGACGGCGGCCACCGCACAAACGATCGCCTTGGCCACCCCGACCGTGGCTCGACCTGCCTCCATGGCGTCTCCTGCCGTCGCGCGCCCGCACCTGCCTGCCGTCGCTCCGGCGGACATTACCGGAGGCGCTACGGCACGCGGCAGGGATTGCCGCCCACTTCACCCCGTCCGACCGGCGAGTTCACCCGCAGGGTCACCGCAGGTGCCAGATGTCGCCTGCCGTCACCGCGCGCTCCTCGCCGGACTCCGTGCGAACCACCAGCGCCCCGGACCGGTCCAGGCCCACCGCCTCGCCCGCCAGCGTGCCCGTTCCCCCGGCGAGCTCGGCGCGGACTCGGCTGCCGAGCGTCGCGGACACCGCCGTGTACT
The DNA here is from genome assembly GCF_050936155.1 of Promicromonospora sp. CA-289599. NCBI lineage: Bacteria > Bacillati > Actinomycetota > Actinomycetes > Micrococcales > Promicromonosporaceae > Promicromonospora > Promicromonospora sp. CA-289599. The sequence continues at coordinate 4,064,629 of NZ_JBNJNI010000001.1, read as the reverse complement.
CGTCCAGCAGACCGGCCGCCGCCGCGTCGCCCCCCGCCTGCTCCCACCGCCGGACGACCGCGTGCACCTCGCCCAGCAGCCGCACGAGGACGTCGGTCCGGTCGGGCCGTGGATAGCCCGCGAGCGCCAGCGACGTCGCCGTCGGCACGGGCAGCTCCTCCGCGGACTGCGAGACGTTGAGGCCGATCCCGAGCACCACGGCCGGGGCCTCGGGTCCCGCCGCGCCCTGCGCCTCGGGGACCACCTGGGCGAGGATGCCGGCGACCTTGCGGTAGAGCCCCAGCCCGGCGATCGTGTCGACGGCGGGCAGCAGCACGTCGTTGGGCCACTTCACGGCGGCGGTGACCCCGCCGTCGGACACCGCGCGCACGACCGCGAGCCCCGCCAGCAGGGGGAGCCAGCCCAGTGCCTCGGCGGGGACCTGCGGGCGCAGCAGGACCGACACGGTGAGCCCGGCGCGCGCGGGCGTCTCCCAGGACCGTCCGGCACGTCCCTTGCCTGCGGTCTGGTGCTCCGCGACGAGGGCCGACGGCGCCGGCCAGCCGTCCGGGTCGGACCGGACCGCCATGACGAGCTCGGCGTTGGTGGAGGGCGAGGTCTCGACGACCTCGACCCTCGCGAACCCCGGGACTGTCAGCTTGTCGCGATACAGAGACTGGCGCATCCCTCCATACTCGCCCCTCGCCCCCGAACCTGCCCTTGGAGGAAACCCACAACACAGCAGCGTGACCCGCTGGATGCTCACGCATCGAGCGGGAGGCATCCGACAACTACGCTCGAACTGTGAACGACGCCATCAGCACCCTCGCCGGCACGCGCGCCAAGCTCGACGACCTCGACGCCCGCCGGGCAGCCGCCATCGACGTCCCGGAGCAGGCCGCCCAGGAGAAGCAGCACAAGCGGGGCAAGAAGACCGCCCGCGAGCGCATCGACGCCCTGCTGGACGAGGGCAGCTTCACCGAGCTGGACGCGCTCGCCAAGCACCGCAGCCGTAACTTCGGTCTGGAGAAGAAGCGGATCGCGGGCGACGGTGTGGTCACGGGCTACGGCACCATCGACGGCCGCCAGGTGTGCATCTACTCCCAGGACTTCACGGTGTTCGGCGGGAGCCTCGGTGAGGTACACGGCCAGAAGATCACGAAGGTCCAGGACCTCGCGCTGCGCACCGGTGTGCCGCTCATCGGCATCAGTGACGGCGGTGGCGCGCGCATCCAGGAGGGTGTCGCGGCCCTGACGCAGTTCGCGGAGATGTTCCGGCGTAATGTCGCGGCGTCGGGCGTGATCCCGCAGATCTCCCTGATCCTCGGCCCGAGCGCGGGCGGCGCGGTGTACTCCCCCGCGCTGACCGACTTCATCGTGATGGCCGACCAGACGTCGAACATGTTCATCACCGGCCCGGACGTGATCCGCACGGTGACGGGCGAGGACGTCGACTTCGAGACCCTGGGCGGCGCCCGGACGCACAACTCGAGGTCCGGCGTGGCGCACTACATGGGCAGCGACGAGGACGACGCCCTCGACTACGTGCGTCACCTGATCGGCTACCTGCCGCAGAACAACCTCTCCGACGCGCCGGCGTTCCCGCCCCAGGACGATGCGCCGCTGGAGGTCACCGCCGACGACGAGGCGCTCGACGAGCTGATCCCGGACAGCGACAACCAGCCGTACGACATGCGCACGGCCATCGAGGCAGTCCTGGACCCGGAGTCGTTCCTCGAGGTGCAGCCCATGTTCGCGACCAACGTGCTGGTCGGGTTCGGGCACGTGGAGGGTCAGTCGGTCGGCATCGTCGCCAACCAGCCGCAGTCCATGGCGGGCACGCTCGACATCGACGCCGCGGAGAAGGCAGCGCGGTTCGTGCGGACCTGCGACGCGTTCAACATCCCGGTGCTGACGTTCGTGGACGTGCCGGGCTTCCTCCCCGGCGTCGGGCAGGAGCACCAGGGCATCATCCGGCGCGGCGCCAAGCTGATCTACGCGTACGCCGAGGCCACCGTGCCGCTGGTCACGATCATCACGCGCAAGGCGTACGGCGGCGCCTACATCGTCATGGGCTCCAAGCAGCTCGGCGCCGACGTCAACCTGGCCTGGCCGACCGCCCAGATCGCCGTCATGGGCGCGAGCGGCGCCGTGAACATCCTGCAGCGCGGCGCGCTGAAGGCGGTCGCCGAGACCGGCGGTGACGTCGAGGCCGAGCGCGCCCGGCTGACCGCCGAGTACGAGGACGCCATCGTCAACCCGTGGGACGCCGCCGAGCGCGGGTACGTCGACGCGGTCATCCGCCCGTCCGAGACCCGCGTGCAGGTGGTGCGTGCGCTTCGCGCGCTGCGTACCAAGCGATCTACGCTTCCTCCGAAGAAGCACGGCAACATCCCGCTCTGACGGCGGGAGGACCGAGGCAGTTCGGACGGGATGAGGAACGAGATGAGTCACGAGGACGCCACCCACGGCCCGGCGCCGATGGGCCGCGTCGATACGGAGCCGATGCACCGTGCCGTCGATGCGCTGGCGGCTGCGCTGCACGACTACGTGGGGACGGCTGTGGGCGTGCGCGCCGAGTTCGGCGCCGCGGAGGCGGACGAGGACCCGCGGGTGCTGGCCCTCGAGTCGAAGGTGGGGCACCTGAACGCCGCCCTGTTCGACACGCTGCACAGCTCGCTGGGTATGCACCCGGACCTCACGTCGTCGGTGTGGGAGCCGGAGGACGGCGCCGACCCCGACGAGATCATCGAGTCCGAGCTGCCCGAGGGCGGCGAGTCGTTCTACCTCGGCTTCGTCGTCGCGGCGCGCGGCGGTGACGCCAGCCTCGACGGCGTGATCGACCTGCTCGACGCGGCCGGCGAGTCCGTCGCGACACATCTCACCGAGGGTGGCTACGACATCGCCGAGTGGGCTGCGTCGCGCGGCGAGGCCCCCGGTTTCGGCTTCTACGAGGAGGACGACGAATGAGCCCCCAGGTACGCGTGGTCCGTGGCGACCCGGACGACGTCGAGGTGGCCGCCCTGGTCGCCGGCCTGGCCGCCGTGGCCGCGGCGGGCCCCGAGCCCGACGACGCGGCGCCGCTCGACGAGTGGGTCAACCACGCCCGGGCGCTGCGCGGGAACGGCGCGTCGACCGCCAAGAACTTCGGCGGACGGTCAGGGCGGCACAACGCGGACGCCTGGCGCTGGAGCCTGCGCTCGTAGGAGAGGCCGACCGACCGGAGAACAACCTCTGCTCGGGACCGAGGGGCCGCCGTAGGCTCGCCCTCATGACCTCCCCCACACGTACCCCTACAGAGATCGACGCGGTCGCAGACGGCTACGTCACGCGCCTCACCGAGCTCTCCCCGCTGTCCGCCACCGGGATGGGCCTGCCCGGCCACGACCACGAGATGGACGACCTCTCGCCCGCCGGGCAGGACGCCGCCGTCCAGGCGAACCGCGAGGTCCTCGCGAAGCTCGAAGGACTCGAGCCCGCGGACGACGTCGACCGGGTAACCCTCTCCGCGATGCGCGAGCGCGTGGGACTCGACCTGGAGCTGCACGAGGCCGGCGAGCACCTCCGCAAGCTCAACAACATCGAGTCGCCGGTGCAAGGGCTGCGCGAGGTCTTCGACATCATGGCCACCGACTCCGTGGAGGCATGGGAGAACATCGCCTCCCGGATGAGCGGCCTCCCGGGCGCCGTCGACGGGTACATCGAGTCGCTCACGGCCGCCGCGGCCAAGGGTGACGTCGCCGCCGTCCGCCAGGTGCGCGAGTGCGTCGCGCAGGCGCGGGAGCTGGCCGCCGGCGACTCGTTCTTCACGTCGTTCGTGACGGGTGAGGCCGCGAGCGCCACCCTCGGCGAGGGGCACGCCCTCTCAGGTGATCTGGCACGGGCAGCTCAGGGCGCGCAGGCGGCGTACGGCAGGCTCGCCGACTTCCTGGAGCACGACCTCGCACCGCAGGCGCCGGAGGCCGACGCCGTGGGCCGGGACCGGTACACCCTCTGGTCGCGCTACTTCCTGGGTGCGAAGGTCGACCTCGACGAGACCTATCAGTGGGGCCTGGAGGAGCTCGCCCGGATCGTCGCCGAGCAGGAGTCGGTGGCGGCCACGATCGCGGGCCGGGGCGCGTCCGTCGAGGAGGCCGTCGCGGTGCTCGACGCCGACCCGTCGCGCAAGCTCCTCGGCACGGCGGCCCTGAAGGCCTGGATGCAGGAGACCTCCGACGACGCGATCACCGCGCTGAACGGCACCCACTTCGACGTGCCGGAGCCCGTGCTGGACCTGGAGTGCATGATCGCGCCCACCCAGTCGGGCGGCATCTACTACACCCCGCCGAGCGACGACTGGTCCCGGCCGGGCCGGATGTGGTGGTCCGTGCCGTCCGACGTCACGGAGTTCAACACCTGGCGCGAGAAGACGACGGTCTATCACGAGGGCGTCCCGGGCCACCACCTGCAGTGCGGCCAGGCGGTGTTCGCGCGCGCGACGCTCAACAACTGGCGCCGGCTCGCCTGCTGGGTGTCCGGCCACGGCGAGGGCTGGGCGCTCTACGCGGAGCGGCTCATGGCCGACCTGGGCTACATGGACGACCCCGGCGACCGCCTCGGCATGCTCGACGCCCAGCGTCTGCGCGCGGCCCGGGTCGTGTTCGACATCGGCGTGCACCTCGGGCTCGAGGCACCGGAGCAGTGGGGCGGCGGCACCTGGACGGCGGAGAAGGGCTGGCCGTTCCTCCTGGCCAACGTGAACATGCCGGAGCAGTTCGTCCGCTTCGAGTTCAACCGGTACCTCGGCTGGCCGGGGCAGGCGCCGTCGTACAAGGTGGGCCAGCGGCTGTGGGAGCAGACGCGCGACGCCGCCAAGACGGCCGCGGGCGAGAGCTTCGATGCCAAGGCGTTCCACGCGCGGGCGCTCAACCTGGGCTCGGTGGGCCTGGACACCCTGCGCGAGGCCCTGGCCTGACCTGCTTCGTCGTGAGCGTGACCGTTGCGGCCGCCCGCCCGTCCTGGACGCAACGGTCACGCCCGCACCAAGGGGGTGACGTGGGTCACGTCGGGGGGTTTCCGAATTTGCCGTTTCGCGCGGCCACTTTCTCGTTACTGTGGCGCGCGTGCCTCGCTTGGTCCTCGCCTCACAGTCCCCCGCCCGACTCGCGACGCTGAAGTCCGCCGGAGTCACCCCGGAAGTCGTCGTGTCCGGTGTGGACGAGGACAAGGTCCTCGCCGACGCCACCGAACGCTTCGGTGAGCTCGATCCCGCCGACGCCGTGCTCGTGCTGGCCCAGGCCAAGGCCGAGGAGGTGGCGTCCCAGCTGGAGGACGCTCGCGACAACGCCGACGTCGTAGTCGTCGGCTGCGACTCCATGCTGGAGTTCGACGGCGTGGTCGTGGGCAAGCCCGCCGACGCCGAGGTGGCGCGCGAGCGCTGGCGGTCGATGCGCGGTCGCAAGGGTGTGCTGCACTCGGGCCACTGGGTGGTCGACCTGCGCGACGACGACGCCGGGGGCACCGGCGGCACCCTCGGCTCCACGAGCTCGACCACTGTCTGGTTCGCCGACATCGACGACGACGAGATCGACGCCTACATCGCGACGGGCGAGCCGCTGCACGTGGCGGGGGCGTTCACGATCGACGGCCTCGGCGGGCCATACATCGAGCGCATCGAGGGCGACCACCACGGCGTCGTCGGCCTCAGCCTGCCGCTGCTGCGCGAGCTCCTGTCGGAGCTGGGCGTCCCCTGGCGCTCCCTCCGCACCAGCTGACCGGCGGGGATCTGCCGGATACCCACAACCAGATCGGTCCCATCCGACGGATCTGGCCGAACGCCATGTCTGAACCCTCCAAACGGCCCGCGTCGGGGTTGGTCTGCTCTCCAGACTTTTCGCCGCGTGGGCGGGGGCGGTACTTCGGTCGCTGATCACCGGGTTACGGTGAGCCGTGCCCAGTTCCAGCCTGCCCCGAACCATCTCGAAGGTGCTCATCGCCAACCGCGGTGAGATCGCCGTCCGCGTGGCCCGTGGATGCGCCGACGCGGGGCTGACATCCGTCGCCGTCTACGCCGACCAGGACCGCGAGTCCCTGCACGTGCGCCTCGCCGACGAGGCGTTCGCGCTGGGCGGTGCCCGCGCCGCGGACACGTACCTCGACCCGGCCAAGCTGCTCGACGTCGCCCGCCGCTCCGGCGCCGACGCCGTCCACCCGGGCTACGGCTTCCTGTCGGAGAACGCCGAGTTCGCCCAGGCAGTGCTCGACGCGGGGCTCGTCTGGATCGGCCCGCCGCCGGCGGCCATCGACGCGCTGGGCGACAAGGTGAGCGCGCGCCACATCGCGCAGCGCGCGGGCGCCCCCCTGGTCCCCGGCACGCCGGACCCGGTCAAGGACAGCAGCGAGGTCAAGGCCTTCGCCGAGCAGTTCGGGCTGCCCATCGCCATCAAGGCGGCGTTCGGCGGCGGCGGCCGCGGCCTGAAGGTCGCGCGCACGTTCGACGAGATCGACGAGATGTTCGACTCGGCGGTCCGCGAGGCCGTGGCGGCCTTCGGCCGGGGCGAATGCTTCGTGGAGCGCTACCTGGACAATCCGCGCCACGTCGAGACCCAGTGCCTCGCCGACACCCACGGCAACGTCGTCGTGGTGTCGACCCGGGACTGCTCGCTGCAGCGTCGCCACCAGAAGCTCGTCGAGGAGGCGCCCGCGCCGTTCCTCACGCCCGAGCAGGAGAAGTCCCTGTACGCGGCGTCGGAGGCGATCCTGCGCGAGGCCGGCTACGTCGGCGCGGGCACGTGCGAGTTCCTCGTGGGCGAGGACGGCACCATCTCGTTCCTCGAGGTCAACACCCGCCTCCAGGTCGAGCACCCGGTGACCGAGGAGGTCACGGGCATCGACCTGGTGCGCGAGCAGCTGCGCATCGCGGCGGGCGAGGCCCTCGGCTACCACTCCCCCGTGGTGCGCGGACACTCCATCGAGTTCCGCATCAACGGCGAGGACCCGGCGAAGGGCTTTCTGCCGGCGCCGGGCCGCCTGAACACGATCGTCTGGCCGAGCGGCCCGGGTGTACGCGTCGACACGGGCGTCGTCGCCGGCGACTCGGTCTCCGGCGCGTTCGACTCCATGATCGCCAAGCTCATCGTCACGGGCGCCACGCGCACCCAGGCTGTCGAGCGGGCTCGCCGTGCCCTGCGCGAGCTCGTCGTCGAGGGCATCCCCACGGTGGTCCCGTTCCACAAGGCGGTCCTCGAGGCCGACGCGTTCGTCCCCGCCGACGGCTCGCCGTTCCGCGTGCACACCCGCTGGATCGAGACGGAGTTCGCCGACACCCTCAAGACCCTGACGCCGGCCAAGCCCGCCGCCGCGCCGGAGGACGAGGAAGAAGAGGTGACCGCCGAGCGCGTCGTCGTCGAGGTGGGCGGACGCCGGCTCGAGGTCGTGCTGCCCGCCGGTCTCGGTGTCGCCGCCGGCCGCGCGCGTACCGCGAACGCCGCCCGTCGTCCTGCTCGGCGCGTCGCCGGAGCCAAGGCGTCGGGGAGCGCCGGGAACACGCTGGCCTCGCCCATGCAGGGCACCATCGTCAAGGTGGCAGTGGAGGACGGCGCGACGGTGGCCGAGGGCGACCTCGTCGTCGTGCTGGAGGCCATGAAGATGGAACAGCCGATCCTGGCGCACCGCGCGGGGACCGTGCGGTCCCTGACCGCCGAGCCCGGCGCGGGCGTGTCGGCAGGTGCTCCCATCTGCGAGATCGTCGACTGAGACCCGGATTCGCCGTCTCCGCCGGGTGAATTCCCGAAGCGGGCGGGGTGAAAGAAGCTCAGGGGGTCGGTTTGCCTCCGGACCGCGGCCAGAAGGGCGCTCTCGATCCGCTAAGTTCTGCGACGTGACACACGTCGTAGTACTGAGCCCCGAAGAGGCCATCGCCCTTGTCCGCCCGCGTAAGACGCTTCCGTCGTTCGTCAGTGACCTGACCTGCGACGAAGGGGTCATCTCGCTGACCGGTGACCTGCGTCGCCTGACCTATGCCCCGCTGCCCGTCAAGATCGCGGCGAAGGCCGTCCCGGTCGTGCACGGCTCGGCCCGGATCACGTCGTTCCACGAGAACGTCGCCGTGCTGCAGGTCGACGCCGATGCCGCCGGCCTGCCCGCCACGAAGCTGCTCCCGCTCGCTTCCGGGACCATCGCGAAGATGGCACGCAAGAACGGGCTGCCGGAGAACGCCGTGCAGCTCCGCAAGGACGGCACCATCTCCCTCGACGTGCGCGCCCTGATGCGCGGCTCGTTCGCCGAGGTGACGGACTTCCGTTTCGAGGGCGGCAAGGTCGTCGTCGAGGGTATCGCCGCCTGATCGTAGAGGCGGATCGCTGACACGCACCGCCCCGACCTGACAGACTGACGCAGTGCCGAACGCGACCGTACCCCCGACCGATCTGCACCGGCATGGCGGAGACGGCTGGGTGACCTGCGGGGACCACCGGCACTGGGGTCTGTTCGGGGCGGCCGGGCTGCTGCTCGTCCGCCGGGACGCGGACGGGGCGCCGTCGGACGTGGTGCTCCAGCACCGTGCCCTGTGGTCGCACATGGGCGGTACCTGGGGCATCCCCGGCGGCGCGCTGGCGCCGGACGAGAAGCCGGCGGCGGGCGCCCTGCGCGAGGCCGCCGAGGAGGCGGCGATCGACCCGGCCGCCGTGCACGTCGTCGGCACGCACGTGCTGGAGCACCCGGCCTGGACGTACACGACGGTCGTGGCCGACGTCGCCCCCGGGTACCGCATCGAGCCGCGCGCGGCCGACCCGGAGAGCCTCGAGGTCCGCTGGGTCGGTCTCGCCGACCTCGGTTCGCTGACGCTGCTGCCGGCGTTCGGCGAGGCCCTGCCGCGGCTGCTCACGATGCTGGGTTAAGGTCGATTCGTGCACATCCGGATCGCGCCCGAAGAGGTGCTCGGCCTGGCGAGGATCGCCAAGCAGGCCCCGCCCGTCATCACCTCCGTCGTCGGCGACGGGGACGTGATCCGCGTCGTCGCGGACCTGCGCCGGCTCGAGGACCTGCCGGGACCGCTCAAGCTGGCCGTGAAGATCGCGCCGATCGTGCGGGCCGACGTCAAGCTGGCCGCCTTCGAGCGCGGCGTCGCGACGCTCACCGTCGAGGTCAACGCCGCGGGGCTGCCTGCGCACCGGCTGCTCAGCCTCGCCGCCGCGCCGATCGAGAACGAGGTCGCGAAGCAGGGCCTGCCGCCGGGCGTCGTGGACGTGCAGCCGGACGCCCGGATCGCCGTCGACGTGGAGCGCCTGCTCGAGGCCAAGGTCCCCGGGCTCACCGTGTCGAACGCGCGGGTCGAGGGCGGCCAGATCGTCCTCGACGCGAGCGTCGCGTAGCTACTTGCCTACTCGCGCGTCCAGGACGCGGGCGCCCTCGGCGATCGAGCCCGACAGCGACGGGTAGATCGTGAACGCGGAGGCCACGTTCTCCACCGTGAGCCGGTGCTGCACGGCCAGCGTGATCGGGAAGATCAGCTCGGACGCGCGCGGCGCCACCACGACGCCGCCGAGCACCACGCCCGCCTCCGGGTGCGCGAAGAGCTTCACGAACCCGTCCTTGATGCCGAGCATCTTGGCGCGCGGGTTGCGCGCGAGCGGCAGCGTCGTGGTGATGAACTTGGAGTTCTGCGCGCGCAGCTTCTCCTCGCTGTAGCCGACGGTGGCGATCTCGGGAGCGGTGAAGATGTTGGACGCGACGGTGCGCAGCGCGAGCGGCTGGACGGCGTCCCCCAGGGCGTGCGCGACGGCGATCCGGCCCTGCATCGCGGCCACCGAGGCGAGCGGCAGCACACCCGTGCAGTCGCCGGACGCGTAGATGCCGCGTACCGAGGTGCGCGAGACGCGGTCCACGACGACGTGCCCGGACTCCGAGAGCCGCACCCCCGCCTCCTCCAGCCCGAGGCCCGACGTCGAGGGCACACCGCCGACCGCCACGAGCACGTGCGAGCCGTGCACCACGCGGCCGTCGGACAGCGACACCTCGACACCGTCGTCCGTCCGCACGGCGGCGGCGGCTCGCGAGCGGGACAGCACGGTCATGCCCCGCGAGCGGAACACGCCCTCGAGCAGCTCGGCGGCGTCCTCGTCCTCGCCGGGCAGCACCCGGTCGCGGCTGGAGACGAGCACCACGTCCGACCCGAGCGCGTTGTACGCGCCCGCGAACTCGGCGCCCGTCACACCGGAGCCCACGACGATCAGCCGCTCGGGCAGCTCGCGCAGGTTGTACATCTGTGTCCAGGTGAGGATCCGCTCGCCGTCCGGCACCGCGGTGGGCAGGGTACGCGGCGTCGCACCGAGCGCGAGGAGGATCGAGTCCGCCTCCAGCACCTCGGTGGCGCCGTCGGCCAGCTCGGCGATCACGCGGGCCGGCCCGTCCAGGCGACCCTTGCCGTGGACGATCCGGATGCCCTCGCGCTCCAGCCGGCCGCGGATGTCGGCGCTCTGCGCACGGGCGAGAGCGAGCACACGCTTGTTCACGGCCTGCAGGTCCACGAAGTGCTTGCGCTTCTCCTCGGCCGTCCCGGCAGCGGACGCGGCCGCCTGCACGCCCGCGCCACCCAGCGACTGTGCCTGTGCGGCGGGAGCCGCGTACGCGGACACCACGGGGATGCCGCCGGTCGCCAGCGAGACGTTGACGTCGGACAGCGGGTCCACGACATCGTCCGGCATGCGGATGCCCAGCTCAGGGGCGCGGTCGGCGATGGTCATCCACTCGGCGGTGGCGATGAGGGTCTTGGAGGGGACGACGTCGGTCAGGACCGCCGCACCGCCCATGCCCTGCTGCTCGACCACGGTGACCTGGGCGCCGTGGCTGCGGGCGACGAGCGCCGCCTCGTAGCCACCGGGTCCACCTCCCACGACGACGACATGGGGCGGGACAGCTGTGGGATCGAGGGGAGTCACGATCTCATTCTCGCATCGTCCACGGCTGTGGCGGATGCGCCGGGGTCGTGCGCGCGTGCCACGGTGAAAGTGGCGTTAACCTCGGACCATGAGCACGGACCTGGATCTTGACGACCCGACGACCGACCCGTTCGACGTCGCTGCGGCGGCTGCGGAGTACATCGCGGCCAAGACGGGGGTGCCAGGGCACGACGTCGCGCTCGTCCTCGGCTCCGGCTGGGGCGGTGCGGCCGAGCTGATCGGTGACGTCGTCGCCGAGATCCCCACCGCCGAGATCCCCGGCTTCCGGGGGCCCGCGGTCAAGGGCCACCTGGCCACCACCCGTTCCATCCGCTTCGAGCGACCCGACGGCGCGGTGCGCCACGCGCTCGTCCTCGGCTCCCGCACGCACCTCTACGAGGGCCTCGGGCCCCGTCGCGTGGTGCACGGCGTCCGCACCGCCGCGGCCGCCGGCTGCGAGACCGTGATCCTCACGAACGGCTGCGGCAGCGTGCACATCGGCTGGCGCCCCGGCCAGCCCGTCCTCATCAAGGACCACCTGAACCTCACCGGCCAGACGCCGCTCGAGGGCGCCAAGTTCGCCGACATGACCGACGTGTACACGCCGCGCCTGCGCGACGTCGCCCGCAGCGTGGACCCGGACCTGCCCGAGGGCGTGTACGCGCAGTTCCACGGCCCGCAGTACGAGACGCCCGCCGAGGTCAAGATGGCCTCCCTGATGGGTGCCGACCTGGTCGGCATGTCGACGGCGCTGGAGGCCATCGCCGCCCGGCACTGCCGCATGGACGTGCTCGGTATCTCGCTGGCCACGAACCTCGCGGCCGGGATCAGCCCCCACCCGCTCTCGCACGAGGAGGTGCTGGAGGCGGGCCGGGAAGCCGGGCCGCGGATCAGCGACCTGCTCGCTCGGGTGATCAAGCAGATCTGACGCCAGTGACCGCCAACCTGCCTACCACCACCGAGGCGCTCTCCACACCCGACCTCGTCGCGCGCGCGGAGGCCTGGATGGCCGCCGACGTCGACGCTTCCGACGTCGCCGAGCTGCGTGACCTGGTCGCCCTCACCACCGACGCCCACGTGGGCGAACCGGCCGTCGCCGAGCTCGCCGACCGGTTCTCCGGCCTGCTGCAGTTCGGCACGGCCGGTCTGCGCGGCGCCATGGCCGCCGGCCCCAACCGGATGAACCGCGCGGTCGTGATCGCCGCCGCCGCGGGCCTCGCCACCTTCCTCACCAAGGAGATCGGCCGTGGCACCCCGCGCGTGGTGGTCGGGTTCGATGCCCGGCACCGCTCCGCCCAGTTCGCCCGCGACACCGCGGCGGTGCTGGTCGCCGCCGGCGCCGAGGTGCTGCTCATGCCCGCGCCGGGCCCCACGCCCGTCCTCGCGTTCGCGGTGCGGCACCTGTCCGCGGACGCCGGCGTCATGGTCACGGCCAGCCACAACCCCGCCGCCGACAACGGCTACAAGGTGTACCTCGGCGGTCGCGTCGTCGCCGACACCGGCCAGGGCGCGCAGATCGTCCCGCCCTACGACGCCCTGATCGCCGGTGAGATCGCGCTCGTGCGCGCCGCCAAGGACGTGCCGCGCGCCGAGTCCGGCTGGACCGTGCTCGGCCGGGAGATCACCGAGGACTACCACGCGGCGGTGGCCACCCTGCACGACGGCGAGCCGCGCAACAGGCTCCGCGTCGTCACCACGTCGCTGCACGGCGTGGGCGGCGTGGCTCTCGCGCGGGCGCTGGCCGAGGCCGGCTTCGCCGACGTCGTACCGGTGGAGGAGCAGGCCGAGCCCGACCCGGACTTCCCGACCGTGGCGTTCCCCAACCCGGAGGAGCCCGGCGCCATCGACATGGCGCTCGCCCTCGCCCAGGACGCCCACGCGCAGCTCGTCATCGCGAACGACCCGGACGCCGACCGCTGCGCCGTCGCCGTCCTCGACCCGCAGTACGGGACGTACCAGGGTGCGGAGACCGCGTCCTCGCAGGGCTGGCGGATGCTGCACGGCGACGAGGTGGGCATGCTACTCGGCTGGGACGCGGCCGAGCGCGCGGCGCAGGGCGGGCAGGGCGGCACGCTGGCCTGCTCGATCGTGTCGTCGCGCGCGCTGGCGGCGATCGCCGCCAGGCACGGCCTGGCGCACGCCACGACGCTCACCGGCTTCAAGTGGATCTCGCGCACCCCGGATCTCGTGTTCGGGTACGAGGAGGCGCTCGGCTACTGCGTCGATCCCGAGCACGTGCGGGACAAGGACGGGCTCTCGGCGGCGGTCGCCGTCGCCCAGCTGGCCAACCGCCTCGCCGCGGACGGCCGCACGCTCCTGGACCGCCTGGACGACGTCGCCCGCGCCTGCGGGCTGCACGTCACCGGCCAGGTGTCGGCCCGGTTCGAGGACCTGGCACTGATCGAGTCGACGATGGCGGCGCTCCGCACCTCGCCGCCGTCCGTCCTGGCGGGTTCGCCCGTGGACTCGGTGCGCGACCTCGCCGAGGGCCTCGACGGCCTGCCGCCCACCGACGGCGTCGTGCTCCTGACGGCCGACGACACCCGCGTGATCGTGCGGCCCAGCGGCACCGAGCCCAAGGTCAAGTGCTACATCGAGGTGGTGTCGCCGGTCGATCCGGACGCCTCGGCCAACACCCTGTCCGCGGCGCGGGTGGCCGCGCGCGACCGCCTGGCCCGGGTCCAGGCGGACCTCCGGGCGGCGCTCGGCCTCTGACGACAGCGGTCCCGCCACCCCCTCGCGGGGTGGCGGGACCGGTCGTGTGCTGTCGGAGAGGCCCGCTGGGCGAGCGATCGGACGAGCTACTGCACGACCGCCGGCAGGACGTCCATGGCGTCGGGGTTGGACTCCACGAACTCGGGCACCTCGTCCTTGGCCACCGCCTCCATGAGCGGGTCGAACACCGCCCTGTCGAGCACGACTATCGACTGCCCGTCATCGCTGCGCCCGGTGCCGGAGTAGGGCGCGGTCATGAACGTGATGTCGTTCGTGGCCATGTCCTGGGTGCCCATGACGAGCTCCTGGATCTTGTCGAACGTGAGGCCCTCGTCGACGGCCACCGAGCTGGTGATGGCCTCGAGGAAGCCGGCCATCTTCACGGGCTCGCCCATGCTGTTCTTCGCCTTGGCCACGATCGCCCGCATCCAGGCCTGCTGCCGCTGCACGCGGCCGAAGTCGCCGTTGGCCAGCGCGTACCGCTCACGCGCGAACTCAAGTGCTTCCTCGCCGGTCATCGCCTGCCGCACGGAGCCGCCGTCGCCGTCGGGCACCGTGATCTCGACACCGTCCAGGGAGTCGGTGAGAGCCTCGAACGACTCGAAGTCCGTCACCGCGAAGTGGTCGATCCGGACGCCCGTCAGGTCCTCGACCGTCTGGATCATGAGGGCCGGGCCGCCGTAGGAGAACGCCGCGTTGATCTTGGCCTCGCCATAGCCGGGGATGGGTACCCAGGAGTCACGGGGGATGGAGATCGCCGCCGCCGACTTCCGGTCCGCTGCCAGGTGCACGAGCATGATCGCGTCGGTGCGCTGCGCACCGGCTTCCCACTGGGTCGGGTCGCCGGCCGAGATCCGGCTGTCGGAGCCGAGCACCAGGATGTTCACGGGTGCGGTCGGGCCCTCGACGGCAGGGGCGCTGGGCCGCGTCGAGGGATCGACGTCGGCGAACGGGTCCTCGATCCGCTCCAGGTTGCCGTCGAGCGACATCCGGTACCCGTAGTAGGCCGCGGCACCTCCCCCGCCGACGAGCAGCAGGGCACCGACCACGAGGGCGGCGACAAAACCACGGCTCCGAGTTGCGCGACGGGCGTGACGGAGATCGCCGTCCACCGGGTTGGGCGGGGCGAGAAGATCGCTCATTCGATCAGGTGCGGCCATGGATGTTGATCATAGTGGCGAACGTGACTACTACTCTTGAGCCTGGCCCGCAACCGGAGTGTCGTTTCAGGGGTGAATCTCGGTGCCCGCCCAGGTGGCACCGAACAGTGAGGGGAGTCGCAGTGAACGCTGGCGCGAGACAGCCGCAGGACCGCTCGATCCTCCTGGTCACGCACCATTTCGCACCCGAGACGGGAGCACCCCAGCGACGCTGGGGAGCGCTCATCGAACACCTGGTCACGGCAGGTTTTCCGGTGACCGTGCTGACGCCTCCGCCACACTACCCGTCGGGAAAGATCACCCACTCTTCACCTTCATACCTGCCTGGTTCCGTGCAGACGGGCACCAACGGCGAGAAGATCATCCGGGTGAATTTCCGCGAGCATTCTCATGGGCTCGGATCGCGGGCCGCGGACCAGGCGGTCGCCGCGATCAGCTCGGTCCTGTACGGCACCCGACGCTCCGCCGGCCGGCCCGCCGTGGTGATCGCGACGGTCCCCGGAATCCCGAGCGTCCTCGCCGGCTGGGCGCTCGCCCGCTGGCACCGCGCCCGGTTCGTCGTCGAGATGCGGGACGCCTGGCCGGACCTCATCCAGCCCAGCGGCATCCTCCTGCGCCGGGACCGGCCCGGCGACCTGCGCCGCCGTCTCCGTGATCTCATGGCGCGCGTGGTGCACCGCACCGTCACGCGCCTGCAGACCCGGGCGGACCTCGTGGTCACGACCACCGCCGCGTTCGCCGAGATCCTCCGAGCGCGCGGCGTCCGCAACGTGGCAGTGGTCCGCAACGGGACGGCTTTCGAACCCGTGCGTGGGAACGCTCCCGTGCGCCTTTCTGGCCGCCCGCTGCGGGTCGTCTACGCGGGCACCGTCGGCCGGTCGCAGGGGCTCGACGTCGCAGTGCGCGCCGCCGCCCTGGTCCAGGAGCGCGGGTACGCGCTGGACGTCCGCATCGTCGGGCACGGCAACGAGCTGGAACCGCTCCGGCGTCTGGCGGCCGAGCTCGGCGCGCCGGTACGCGTCGAGCCCTCGGTGCCGTCCACCCAGGTGCGCGAGCTGTACGCGTGGGCGGACACCGTCGTCGTCTCCCTGCGGGACTGGGAGCCGTTCGAGTGGACCGTCCCGTCCAAGCTGTACGAGGTGATGGCGTCCGGCGTCCTCGCCTCGGCGAGCCTGGCCGGTGAAGCAGCGAACCTGGTCACGATCAACGGCGCGGGCGCTGTCGTGCGCCCCGGCGACGTCGAGGGGCTCGCCGACCTGTGGTGCGGCTGGCTGTCCGACGGCGTGGTGCCCGCGGCGGAGGCCGAGGCCGCGGCCTGGGTCGCCGAGCACGCGAGCGACGGCGTGCTGGGCCACCGGTACGCCGAGCTCCTCGACACCCTGCTCCCGGGCCCGGTGCCGGACGCCCCGCGTGACCGGAGGGCCCGGGTCTGATGGCGCAGCCGTTCCAGCGCGCGAGCGAGCTCGCGCGCAATCTCCGCTTCACCACGTCGTTCGTGGCCCGCACGCTCGTCGAGGATCCCCTGTGGCTCGCTGTCCAGGCGGCCCGGCGGGCCCCGGAGCCGGTGCGCCGGCCCCTGGTGCGCGCCCTCGGGCTCGCGCCGGCGCCGTCCGCCCCGCACGCGCTCGGGCGGATGCTGGCCGGCGACACGGCCCGCGCTGCCGACGAGGCGGCGCAGCTCCTGGACCGGCACGACGGCCGCGGCCGCCGGGTCGCGGCGGAGGTCGCCGTCGCGGTGGGCAGGCCAGAGCTGCTCGACGACGTCGACGGGGCCGGACCCGCGCGCTACCGGGCGGCCTGGCTGCTGGGCGACGCCGACTCCGTCGGACCGGACGCACCCGCCGGGCTCCGCGCTCAGGTGGCCGTGCTGCAGCCCGAGCCCGCGGACGACGCAGGCACCCGGGCACCCGACGCCGCGCCGGGACCACCGGGCCCGGGCGGCATCACCGTGCTGCACCACCTGACCAACTCCCTGCCGCACACGCAGAGCGGCTACACGCTCCGCTCGCACGCGATCCTGATGGCACAGCGCGCCGCGGGGACACCCGCGGCCGCGACCACGCGCCCCGGCTACCCGTTGACCATCGGGTCGCTCACGGCGCACGGGACCGACGTCGTCGACGGCGTCACCTACCGCCGTCTGGTCCCGGACCGCATGGCGGCCGACGTCGCGCGCCGGATCGCGCAGGAGACGGACCTGCTCACCGAGGCCGCGCGGGACGCGGGCGCGGACGTCCTGCACACCACCACGCCGTCCACCAACGGGAGCCTGGCGCGCGCCGCCGCACGGCGGCTCGGGATCCCATGGGTCTACGAGGTGCGCGGACTGCCCGAGGAGACCTGGGTGGCGTCGCACGGAACGCCCGCGGCGCGCGCCCGGGCGGCGACGTCCCGCCGTCGGGCGCTGATGCAGGCCAAGGAGACCGAGCTCGCGCTGGCGGCCGACGCAGTGGTGACGCTCAGCGGAACCATGCGCGACGCGCTGGTGGCGCGCGGCGTCCCCGCCGACCACATCACCGTGGTGCCGAACGCGGTACCGGACAGCCTGCTCGCCGCACAGCACCCGACGCCGGAGGCGGCGCGGACCGCGCTGGGCCTGCCGGCCGGGCCCGCGATAGGGACGGTGAGCAGCCTCGTCGACTACGAGGGCCTGGAGACGGTGGTCCGCACGGTCGCCACGCTGCGCGCACGCGGGCACGACGTCACGGGCCTGCTGGTGGGCGACGGCGTCTCGCGGCCCGGGCTGGTGCGCCTCGCGGACGAGCTGGGCGTCGCCGACCACGTGGTGCTCCCCGGACGGGTGCCGCCCGCCGTGGCGCAGACCTGGCTGGCCGCGCTCGACGTCGTGCTCGTGCCGCGCCGCGACCACGAGGTCACGCGCCTGGTGACCCCGCTCAAACCCGTCGAGGCGATGGCGGTGGGCCGGCCGGTGGTCGCCAGCGACCTGCCCGCGCTGGTGGAGGCCGTGGGCGGCGCGGGGCTGCACGTCGGCGCGGACGACCTGGCCGGCTGGGCCGATGCGGTCGCTACCCTCCTGGACGACGCCGGACGGCGTGCCGGGCTGGTCGAGCTGGGCCGGGCGGTGGCCATCGAGAGGACATGGGTGAGGAACGCGGAGACGTATCTGGGGATCTACCGGGAGTGTCTGGGGGTGAAGGCATGAGCGCGGGAACGGAGACCGGGTCGTACGCGGCCCTGTTCGACGCGTCACCGACGACCACCAAGCTCGTGACGCTGGGCAACCTGTCCCGCGTCGGCGCCCGGCCCCCGCTGGGGCAGTACGTGCGCCTGCTGTGGGCGCGCCGGTACTTCCTGTGGGCGGACGCGCGGGCCAAGGTGACCAGCGGGACCCGGCAGAGCCTGCTGGGCCAGGCCTGGCTGATCCTGGACCCGCTGATCAACGGCGCCGTGTACTTCCTGGTGTTCGGCCTGCTGATGAAGGCGGAGAGGGGCATCGAGAACTTCATCGGGTACCTGCTGATCGGCGTGTTCCTGTTCGGGTTCACCACCTCGTCGATCAACGGTGCCGCGCGCTCGGTGCAGACCGGCAAGAACCTGATCCGTGCGTTCACGTTCCCTCGGGCGGCGCTGCCGATCTCGGTGGTGCTGCGCAACCTGCTCAACCTCGGCCCCACGCTCGTGACGCTGGCCGCCCTCATCTACTTCGTCGGCCCTGCGGAGGAGTACACCTGGCGCCTCGCCCTGGTGCCCGCCGCCCTGGCCCTGCAGGTCATGTTCACGACGGGGCTCGCGCTCCTCGTGGCCCGGTGGGCCGCCGCGCTGCCCGACGTCGCCAACCTGATCAGGATGTCGATGCGCATCTGGCTGTACGCATCGGCGGTGTTCTTCTCGTTCGACACGCTTCTCGCCGACGAACCCGAGCTGCAGAGGGTGCTCGAGGCGAACCCGATGTTCATCGTGCTGGACATCGTGCGGGACTGCGTCCTGTACGCCACCACGCCCGACCCGATGCGCTGGGTGTGGCTCGGCGGCTGGGCCGTCGGCATGCTGCTGATCGGGTTCATCACCTTCTGGCAGGCGGAGGAGAGCTATGGCCGCTGACCTCGACTACCCCATGCCGCCGCAGCTCAGCAAGGGCCGCCCAGCGTCGATGCCCGTGCCGGTGCAGCGGCCGCTGACGGGAGCGATCCCGATGTCGGTGCAGGCCCCGCCGCACACCGGCCAGCTCGCCGCCATCGCACCGCGGTCCGGGAGCACTCCCGTGCTGTGGCCGACGGTCGCCGTCCAGGGCCTCCGCATGTTCTACCGGACGCCGACGACCGACACGTCCAGCGGCCGCCGCGCCAAGCTCAAGCGGACGGTGCTCAACGCCCTGGGCCAGGAGCCCAAGGTGACGGTGCGCGCGCTGACGGACATCTCGTTCGTCGCCAACTCCGGCGAGCAGATAGGTATCGTCGGCCAGAACGGCTCCGGCAAGAGCACGCTCCTGCGGATCATCGCGGGCCTGGAGAAGCCCACCAAGGGCCAGGTGCTGGCCGAGAGCACGCCGGTGCTCATCGGCGTGAACGCCGCGCTGGTCCCCGACCTGCCCGGCGAGGAGAACGTACGGCTCGGCTGCCTGGCGATGGGCCTGTCCCCCGCCGAGGCGCAGGCCGCCATCCCCGACGTCATCGAGCTGGCCGGCCTCGGCAAGTCCATCTACCTGCCCATGCGCACCTACTCCTCGGGTATGGCGGCGCGCCTGCGCTTCGCCATCGCGACGGCGGCACGCCCCCACATCCTGCTCATCGACGAGGCCCTGGCCACCGGTGACGCCGCGTTCAAGGAACGCAGCGAGGTCCGCATGGAGCGCCTACGGAAGGAAGCAGGAACGGTGTTCCTCGTGAGCCACGCCGCACAGACCATCGAGGAGTCGTGCACCCGCGCCATCTGGCTGCACCACGGCCGCCTCGTGCTCGACGGCGAGGCGCAGGACGTCGCCGTCCGGTACCGCAAGTGGGCGTGGGCCCACGCGAAGGACAAGCCGGGCGACGCCAAGCAGGTTCTCGAAGAAGCCTTCGCCGAACGACGGGAGACAGAGGTGCGGTTCGACACGCCCGAGCCGGCCAAGGGACCGGTCCGCGAGCGCCATGCCCGACCCAGGGGGCGCGACGCCAAGCAGGCGAAGGCCAGGACGGCGCGTATCGCGGCGCTCCAGGCCGAGGCGGGCGAACAGTGAACCGGCCCCTCGTCATGACCGTCTACGGGACACGTCCCGAGGCCATCAAGGTCGCCCCGGTCATCGCCGCCCTCGAGGCCGACGACCGGTTCGACTCGCTGACCGTCGTCACCGGCCAGCACCGGGAGATGCTCGACCAGGTCAACGAGGTCTTCGGCATCGTGCCGGACCACGACCTCGACATCATGAGCCACGGCCAGACGCTCGGGCAGATCTTCGCCCGGGTCATGAGCCGGCTCGACCCGATACTGTCGCAGCACCGGCCGGACGCCGTCATCGTCCAGGGCGACACGTCGACCTCGGCGGCCGCCGCGCTCGCCGCGTTCTACCGGCAGATCCCGGTGGTGCACCTGGAGGCGGGGCTGCGCAGCGGCGACATCATGTCGCCGTTCCCGGAGGAGGCGAACCGCAAGATCACCTCGCAGATCGCCGCGCTGCACCTGGCGCCCACCCTGCGGAGCCTCGCCAACCTCGTGGCCGAGGGAGTCCAGCTGGAAAACATAGTGGTGACCGGCAACACGGTCATCGACGCCCTGTACCTCGCCGTGCAGCGCCGGACGGCGTTCACCGACCCGGCAGTAGCCCGGGTGGCGTCGTCGGGCCGTCGGATGGTCCTGGTGACCACCCACCGCCGGGAGAACTGGGGCGACGCCATGGAGGGCGTCGGCCGCGCCCTGGCCCGGATCGCCAGGCGGTTCCCCGACGTCGAGATCGTGCTGCCCGTGCACCGCAATCCCGTGGTGCGCGACGCCGTGCTGCCGCACCTCGCCGGGCTGTCGAACGTCACGGTGACCGAGCCGCTGGGCTACGGCGAGTTCACCCATCTGCTGTCGCTCTCCACGCTGGTGCTGACCGATTCCGGCGGGCTCCAGGAGGAGGCGCCGAGCCTCGGCAAGCCGGTGCTGGTGATGCGGGACAACACCGAGCGCCCCGAGGCCGTCGAGGCAGGCACGGCCCGGCTGATCGGGACCGCCGAGGAGCGCGTCGTGGCCGAGGTGCACCGGCTGCTGACGAACGAGGCCGCCTATGCCGCCATGGCACAGGCCGTCAACCCGTACGGGGACGGACAGAGCGCGAAGCGGGTACTGGACGCGACGGCGCGCGTGCTCGCGCCGGTGCTGCCCGACGTGCTGCCCGACTTCGACCTGGTGGACGAACAGTTCACCGCGGTCTCCGCAGAGGCAGTCTCAGCAGAGGGTGGGGTATGAGCAAGACCAGGGTCTTCATCTACGGCTCGTGCGTGTCGCGGGACACGTTCGAACATCTCGATCCCGAGCAGTTCGAGCTCGTCGCGTACGTGGCGCGTCAGTCGGCGCTGAGCGCGTACACCCGCCCGGTCGAGCTCATGGCGCCGCCGACTCTCGAGTCGCAGTTCCAGCAGCGGATGATCTCCGGTGACTTCGCGTCGAGCCTGCGGCCCCAGATCGCCTCGGCCGCGGCCGGCACCGACCTCGTGCTGGTCGACCTCGTCGACGAGCGCCTGGGCGCCTACCTGCTGCCCGACGGGTCGGTGATCACCCGCTCGCTCGAGCTCATCCAGTCCGGTGCCGAGCAGTACCTGCCCCAGGGCGCCCAGTACCTCGCGTTCGGCACGCAGCAGCACTTCGAGTACTGGCAGACGGCGATCAGCTACATCGGGGAACGGCTGCGGCACTACATGCCGCAGGCCGACGTGGTGCTGCTGGACATCCCGTGGGCGGAGTGGTCCGAGACCGGCGAGAAGCCGCCGGACTCCTTCGGCGTCTCGGCCCAGGACGCGAACCCGGTGTTCCAGTCCTACGCACAGTTCGCGGCGCAGTCGCTGGCCAGGCAGGTGATCTCGCTGGACCCGTCCGAGGTCGTGTCCAGCCCTACCCACCCCTGGGGCGACGCACCGTTCCACTACGCGGAGAACGTGTACCTGAACATCGTGCAGCGGCTCACGGGTACCGAGGGCCGGGTGATCTGGGGAGCGGGCGCGACCCGGACGATGACCGCGGACCTGCCGGTGCAGCGGGACTCCGGCGGCGCGACCCCGACGGCCGCGTCGAGCGTGCCCGTGCCGGAGCGCGCCACGGTCCAGGATCAGGCGGCCGGCGCCGCGCAGAGTACGCAGCGTGCCGCCGCGCCGCTCCAGCGGCTGGAGGGCGGTCCGAACTTCATCATCGCCGGAACTGAGCGCGGGGGCACACGGTGGCTGCAGATGCAGCTCAACAAGCATCCACAGGTGCAGATCCTCAAAGAACCGGGATCGTTCTTCAACCAGCCGAAGAAGATCTCCGACCCGCAAGAGATCCAGAACTACCTCAGCAGGTTCAGCACGCTGAACCCGGGCCAGATCCGTGGCGACCGCACTCCCGGCTACTTCTGGCAGCCGAGCGACGGGGCGTTCTCCCCGAGTCAGAAGCACGACACGGCGCAAGCGATCCACGCCATGGCCGACCGGTCCACGCGGGTGATCGTGTCGCTCCGAAACCCGGTCGCCCGCGCCGTCGCCGCGTACTGGTTCCACTACTCTCGGGGCGAGTACGACGCGAGTACGAGCATCTTCCAGACGTCCACCCGTCTCGGGATAGTCGACCGGGGTTTCTACCGACGTCACTACGAGCACTGGGCCGACGTGCTCGGCCCGGAGCGCATCACCGTCCTGCTCCACGACGACCTGGCGCAGTCCCCGGACGAGTACCTGCGGCAAGCTCTCGGCGCTCTCGGGATGGCGGCCGATCCGCAGTACCTGAGCTCCTTGAAGCTCGATGCGCGTGTCGGTCATGTCCCGTGGATCGCACCGCTCAAGAAGCAGAGCCGCATCAACGCCCAGGAGATCGCGGCACTCTTCGAGCTCTACTCCGACGACATCCGGTTCGTCGAAGACCTGCTCGGACGGCACCTACCCGAGTGGCAGGACAGACGATCCCTCGTCAAGCGTCTCGCAGCAAGTCAACGCTGACCCTGACGCAGGCCCTGACCCACCGAGCTCGGACATCACGGAGAACAATCTTGGAAAAGAATCTGATCTGCACCGGATTCGCCAAAGCAGGGACAACGCTCCTGCACGTCGCACTCGGGGACTCGCCGTCCTTCGAGGTTCCCACGCGACGCAAGGAGATCAAGTACTTCTTCGGGGACAGGCCCTCTCGCGCCGACTACGTCGGCCAGTTCACGGGCCGCTCCGACCAGACACGCGTTCTCTTCGAGGCGAGCCCCCAGTACATGACGGGCAGCCGGGACGACCAGCGTCGCGCCGCGTACGAGCACATGAGCGAGCTGGTGCCGGACGCGAAGTTCCTCGTCTGCCTTCGTCAGCCGACGGAACGTGCCTTCTCGCACTACATCCACAACCTGATGCACTTTGCACGGTTCGGCACCATGGCATTCCAGATGAAGACCGAGAGGCGCGTGGTCGATAATCCGTACGCCCGAGATTTCGAGATGGCGTTCGACCACGAGTCCAACCTCAACGTCGACATGGCCGCATCGCTCAAGGAACTAATCGACACCTTTGGGCGCGAACGGGTCAAGCTGTACTTCATCGAGCGGGACGGCCACGATTTCGGCACCTTCTACAGATCGCTCTGCGGCTGGCTCGGAATACCGGACGACGGCGCGTACGCCGTCGGCGACGCGCCACGAGTTCACGAGTCCGGGGGCGCACCCGTCATGCTGTACGGCGGCAGCGAGGGCCGCATCGACCGGGGAGTCCGGCTCGACAAGGGGCAGATCGTCGTTGTCGCCCACGGGTACACACGAGTCATCGACGACGTGACAGAGGAAGAAGCCCGCCGCATGCGCGCAGCGTCCCGAAAATGGACGCTCCACATGGGCGCCTCTCAGATGGAGTCCTTCTACGAGGACTATCAGCGAGGCACCACCGAGCGCCTGATGGAGCTCGTCAGTGATTATTTTCCGGACGAGAAGAATGTTCCCAGATATGACTCGTGGGAGTTCAAGGGAAAGACCGTCCGTGAACATTCCATCGACGTGTCCGCGATCCAGCAGGTCGTCGATTCCAGGCGAGGAAAATGAGTAATATGAACTCGGCGCGCACGGCACGGGTCTCTCGACCTGGCCGCAGCTTTTTTTGGCCGTGGCGCGCGGGCCGCGTGGTAGACATGCTCTCGGATCGGGTTTCCCACCTCGAAGAAGAGCTCGAGATGCTCCGCGAACAGGTGAAGCGTCCCGCGGCCGAGGACGACTTCTCGCCGAAGCCCGAGCGGCAGGCGGTGGTTGGCAGCGACTGCCAGATCGACCCGACGGTCCGGATCATCGGAGGCGCCGGCGACACGGTCACGATCGGCAACAACGTTCGAATCTATCGAGACGGCGAGATCCAGGGCCCCGCGCACATCGGGAACAGGACCTTTGTGAACCGGTCCTGCTACATACGCCGGGACACGACGATAGGCGACCGTGTCAACATCGGCCCTTTCGTTAGGTTTGTCACCGGCTCTCACGAGATCGGTCCACCTTCACGGCGGGCAGGTAAGAACAAGTACGAGCCGATCGTCGTGGGCGACGGAGCCTGGATCGGGGCGTGCGCCATCGTCATGGGAGGCGTCACGATCGGCGAGGGCGCCGTCGTCGCTGCTGGAGCCGTCGTGGTGCGGGACGTCCCAGCTCATACCGCGGTCGGCGGTGTCCCAGCGCGCGTGATCAAGTCGCTGCGTACCGAACCCGGCTCGACGACCTGACGATCGGAGACGCTCCCCTCGTGCAAGACATCGCCAGGCAACCAGCGGGCCGCCAGGTGTTCGGGCTCACGCGACGGCAGGCCATTCGAGTCGGCATCCTCGGCGCGGCCGGCGCAGTATTGGTGGCTGCCGGCGGACCTGCGCTCCTGGACCTGATCGAGCCTTCCGGGACCTTCGCCCTCATGCGTAGGCGCTGGCGTGAGCACATCACGGGTGACACGTTCATGGGCTCCCAGTTCCCGGAGGCCGCGGAAGCCCTGTCCCGCACGACAGAGCAGGCCGAGAGGGCCTTCGGCGGCCTACGGCTGACCGATACGGGCGAGGCCCTCTGGTCAGATCTTCCATTGGGCGGCACGACGGAACAACGGCTCGTGAACGTTCGGTCGAGCTATGCACGGCTTCGATCGATCGCCGCCGCGTACGCGACACGTGGCTCAAGCCTCGAAGCGGATGCCGGCGTCAGGACAGACCTTGTCGCCGCGCTGGACCAGCTCCATGCACACCACTACAACAGCTCGCTCAACACCGAGGGCAACTGGTGGGAGTGGCAGATCGGGATACCGATCCAGCTGACCGCGACGTCCCTCCTGCTCTTCGACGACCTCGGTGCACAACGCCTCGATCGCTTCATGACCGCCGTCGACAAGTTCTGCCCGTCGCCTGCCGGCAAGGGAACGAACCGGGTCTGGAGCGCCAGGGTCGTCGCAGAGCGCTCGATCCTTGGCGAGGATCCCGAGAAGCTGGCCAGTGCACGCACGCAGGCGCTTCCAGCCCTGCGTTACGTCGTCGACGGTGACGGCATGCGACAAGACGGATCATTCCTCCACCATCAGCACGCCTACACGGGCGCTTACGGCGTCTCCCTCGTCGCATCCACAGCAAGCCTGATCTCCCTCTTCCATCAGTCGCCCTGGCAGTTCACCCAGGCCGAGATCGCAGACGTGCTGGACTGGACGGAATCGGGGTTGGTTCCCTGGCTGCACCGAGGTGCACTCCTGGCGCCGGTTCGCGGAAGGACGATAGCTCGTCCGGGAGCGACCGACCTCTCTGCAGGTATTCAGGCTACGCAGGCCCTCCTCCTGCTCGCGCCACTGGTGGACGCCGAACGCAGAGCCAGGTTCGAAAGCGTCGCCCGGTACATGCTGGACAGCAATCCGGCTGCCTACCTCGACGGAGGTGAGGGCCTCGCAGCGTCCGGACGCATGCAGCAGCTGCTCGATGCCGGTGCCGCCGCACGACCGCCGGAGGGCGGGACGACGATCTTCGCTCAGATGGACCGAATCGTCCATCGGACTACCGACTTCACCCTCGCTGTCGCCCTGTCGTCCGGCCGGACAACGGCTT
The DNA here is from genome assembly GCF_050936155.1 of Promicromonospora sp. CA-289599. Classification (NCBI taxonomy): domain Bacteria; kingdom Bacillati; phylum Actinomycetota; class Actinomycetes; order Micrococcales; family Promicromonosporaceae; genus Promicromonospora; species Promicromonospora sp. CA-289599. The sequence continues at coordinate 4,038,669 of NZ_JBNJNI010000001.1, read as the reverse complement.
ACGACGCCTCCAACGGTGAGAACAGGCACGGCTGGTACACGAGCTGCGGCGCGCACTACCTGTACCTCACCGGCTCGGAGTTCGACGAGAGCTTCTGGCCGACGGTCGACATGACCCGCCTACCGGGGTCGACCGTGCCCGAAGGGATACCCGAGAACCGGGCCCGGGCGGGGGACGTGAGCGAGGCCTACTGGGCCGGCGGAGCTTCTCACGGCAGCACCGGAGCCGTCGGAATGAACCTCAGGATTCCCGCGACGGATGCGCAGCGCGCAGTTGCCGGCCGGAAGTCCTGGTTCTTCTTCGGCAACGAGGTCGCCATGCTCGGGACCGGGATCAGATCCTGGTCAGGCCAACGGGTCGAGACGATCGTGGAGAACCGAAGGATCGCGGACCCGACCACCCAGAAGCTGACCGTCAGTGCGACCGAGATCGGCAGCGGTTCACTCATGCGGGTCCCGGATGCGCGGTGGGCGTATCTCAGCGGGCCCCCGGGCCAGGCAGGTATCGGGTATGTCTTCCCAAACGGCCCGCTGCTCACCGCACAACGGGAGAGGCGGTCCGGTCGATGGGCAGATGCGAACCCCCATCCAGCCCACCGCGACGAGACGGAGCACGAGAACGAGTACGCCACGATCTCCGTGAGCCACGGCGCTGCACCGCAGGGGTCGAGCTACTTCTTCGTCCTCCTCCCTGGCCAGGGCCTGGAGGATGTGCAGCGTTACGCGGCCGCGCCCGAGGTCCAGGTCCTCACCTCGACGGACCAGGTGCATGCCGTTCGGAGGAAGGACGCCACAGCAGCGAACTTCTGGACCGCCGGGACGTCTGTCGAGGCCGGGATCACCTGCGATTCCCCAGCCTCCGTCGTGGTCATCTCGTCCGGACGGACACGGACGATCGCGGTCGCCGACCCGACGCAGTCACTCGATCGGCCCCTACGGCTGACGTTGACGGGACAGACTGCTGTGACCGTCCAGGCAGGTCCGTACGCGACCGTCGAGTCGACCGGGCCAGACCTCACGCTCGCGGTGGACCTGAACCGGACCGCTCCCGGCTCGACCGTCAAGGTGACGTTCGAGGTCTGACGATCAAGTCACCAGCAGCAGCTGGGGCAGGCCGTCATCCCTCGACCGAACCCGTGATCACCTCGACCAGCGAGGGCAGGCGTGAGCCCAGCTCCTTCCTGGCGGCCGTGACCACCGCCGACTCGGCAGGGTGGTCGTCCGGTGGCCTGATCAGGAACCTCTCGGCCATGAGGCTGACGACAACGTCAGGACGGTACTTCTCCACCACTTCCCACTCGAAGTGCGGAGAGTGAATGACGAACATCGAGCTGAACGACTCGGCAAGAAAACGCTGCAGCTTCCATCCGTAGGAGTCGACGAACAGGACTCCCCGCGGCAGGTCTTGACGGTTACTCACCCAGAGACCCATGTTGCCTCGGTTCTTCACCCCGTTGGTCCAAACCCTTCGAGAACGGGGAGAACGAACGAAGCACTCGGTGTGTTCACCGATCAGTGCGGTGGCGAACTTGTCGCCCAGGTCGCCGGTCCCGAGTCGATGCACGACGTCAACCTCTGCTTCGGGAATCCTGCCGAGGTGGCGCGGCATCGCCTCCTGCAGTTCACCGTACGCAATGTAGGCGCCGAATCCGGACCAGTGAGAGTCGACGGTGTCGCACACGATCCCTCGTTCGCGGGAACGTCGAAGCGCTGCCAGCGGATAGACCAGACGAGCGGTATCGGGCGGCGACGCGAGGATCTTCCTGACCGGCCGATCGTCCGAGTCGTCACCGAACGCACTGAAGTCCTCCGCGTGGACGGAGAAGGTGTCCGGAGCGATCAGCACGCCGTAGTCGATCCCGCGCACCCGGCAGTAGGCATCACGGATGTCGAAGGCCCGCCTCCAGCGGTCGACCCCGCCCCCGTCGAGGGTGACCTTCCCACGATGCTGATCGAGCACCCTGTTGGTGCCCGCGTCGATCGAGAGACGATCTCCGTGCCCCACAAGCACGTCCGGCAGCCTCGTGTCGCCTCGGGGGAAGGTCAAGGCCGCCCGCCGACCGATGAGGCTCACGCCCTCCGAGACCGACTCGACGAGGCCCACCTCGCTCCACAGGGTCGCCAAGGCCTCTGCCCCCGCAGGGCTGAGCCTGCCGAGCCGGCTCGCGGAGATCCCTACGGCGGTCATGCCGGAGTCTCGCGCCGCCGCTACCGCCGCCGGCACGTGCTCCTCGTCCTCGTCGTCCTCGGCGAACACCGTCACACCCGGGATGGTGATCGCTCCAGCTAGGTCGGTGTGCTCGGAGAACGGACGGCCGTCCTGCGCGAGCGCATCGCGGCCCAGCGGAGCGATCACCTGGGTGTGCATGTCCAGCACCAGGTAGTGGGGGTTGGACACCTGCTGACGCAGCAGCTCGAGCCCAAGGTCGGAGACGAAGCGAGCTCGCCCTTGGAGCTCCCCGAGCTCCTTCGTGACTCGGGCCCGCAACCGGCTGCGGAAGTCCGGCTGATCGACCGTTCGCTCGACGAACACGATCTCCGAGAAGAGTTCCCGGTCGAGGTACTTGCGAAGGCTTCGTGCGAGAAGCCCAACCATCTCGAGCTCGCGTTCGTCACAGGGCACGACCAGCGACACCTGATCTCGTATCGCGCCTGCAGGCGCCAGCCTCACCCGGTGACCAGTCGCACGGCCCTCCGTACGACGGATCCAAGACGGACCACGGTCAACGGTTGGCGCGTCGTGGGACGGCGCACCCGGAACGAGTCGGTCCTGCCGGCGGGAGGAACCAGATGCGGACCGTCCAGGAAGAGCTGCCGGTCGACGACGGTCCCGTCGGTCTCGATGGACACCCAGACGTGCCAGGGCCCCTCGTCGGCCACACGGGACGACGCGAGCTGAATCGTGTGCACCCCCGTGGCCTTCTCCGAGACACTCACCGTCACGCTGCGCCCGGCCTGGGCATGCTCAGCGCGGGCACCCGTCACCTCGGCGCCCGCTGGCGGGGCCTCTATGACGATCGTCGCCACCCCGCCCTGGACCGCCACACCCTTGACCACAGGTGACGCCGTGGATCGTTCGACGGCAGCCCGCACGAGCGCACTGCTGTCGCCGTCAAGAAGGACGGCGTGCAGCTCGGCGAGCTTCTCGGACGGCGGCTTGCGGGTAATGGCCGGCCGAACGTTGGCGAACACCTCGCGCACCCTGCCGGCCAGGTCTGCTATCTCCTCACCCCTGGGGCTCGCCGCATCGAGCGGGACGAGTAGCAGCTCGGTGTACAGCTCGGACATCGCATCACCACTGACGTCATCCAGGGCGATCAATTTCGCAAGGACTTCCAGGTGGCGCTCGAGGTAGTCCGGGGAGACCAGGTCGGGCCGCTGACGGAATCCGCTCAGCAGAGAGACCGCGTCGTGTCGGTGCCCACCGGCGACGAGAGACAGCACACCCTGTTTCTCAGCCCTGATGCGATCCCAGCTCCGGTCCCGCCGGGAGGAGATGAACTCCGCGATGAGACTTTCGACCTCGGACGAGGGCTCGCCACCTTCGGCCAGGTACGTGATGTATCGCTCTGCTTGAACCCAGGTGTCCGAGTCCAGCAGCATCCCCCAGTACACCGCGTTGAGTGTCTCGTCCCCCTGAGCATCGATGAGTGCTTTGCACTTCCGCTCCTCGCTGAGGTAGCTGATCGAGCCAACGGTGGATCCGGCCTGCGACGTCATCGAGCCGGTTCCGGGCCGCTCACGGTAGAGGTAGACGACGTCCGGAAGGATCGTGATGTTGCGGGCGCCCGTGAGGGCAAGCGTCATCGGCACGATGTCGTTGGATCGCGGAACAGTGGGAAAACGGATCGCTTCTCGCTCCCAGAACTCCCGCGCCAGCAGCCTGTTCCAGCAGGCACGGTTCCGGATCAGGTCAGGAACCTCGAGCAGCGTCACGTTCTCACGACGCTCGTTGAAGAGCTTCCAGCGCGCGGTGGGACTCCACGTGTACGACGCGGAGAACTTGAGGAAGTTCGCCACCACCATCTCGGCACGGGTCAGGCGCGCTGCCTGGAACATCCGAAGAATTCCATCCGGTGCGACCAGGTCGTCGGCGTCGCAGAACATGAGGTATGCCCCGCGGGCAAGCCGGGCTCCCTGGTTCCGCGCTTGGCCGCCGCCACGACCTTCCGCCGCGACCACACGAACCCTCGAGTCGGTGGCAGCGATCCCTGCCGCCCGCTCGTAGGTCTCGTCGGAGGAATGGTCATCGATGACGATGACCTCGAGGCGGATCCGTTCCTCGCCGAGGATGCTGCGCAAGCACTCTTCGATCCAGGGAGCGACATCATGGGCGGGAAGGACGACACTGACGTCCGGTGCGCTGGTCTCGTTGTCTGACACTGCTGCTTCCTCCGGACAGGGTCCAGCCGTCAATGTACTCATCGGTGCTGACCCGTCATGATCTCGAGGTACTCACGGGACATGTCGAACGGCGTCCGCGCCCGTGCGAAGCTCATGGCCGCTGCGGCAGCACCGACCTCCTGCGGGATCTGCGTCAGTAGAGCTTTCGCAAGGCCGGCAGGGCCATGCTCCCGGTCGAACAATGCCACCCACGGTTCGCTGCCGAACAACCTGCGGAACTGCGGTTCATCGGGCAGCACACATGGAGTACCGAACGTCGCCGCCAGATAGGCACTTCCCGAGTTGAGGACGCGCGCATAGGGCAGAGCTACGACATCGCTCGCACGGAACCACGTCTGCAGCTCGTCGTCGGGGACGAACCCCGGGCTCCACCGGACGTCGGCCGCACATCGTGCGATCGCGTTGCGCAGCTCATCGACCTCCTCGGCCGGCGTCTTCCCGGCGATGAGGACCGTCACGGGCTCGCCGAGCTCGGCGAGCTCGTCAGCGGCGTCCAGCAGAGTGGAGATGCCCTTGTAGGGCCGTGCCTGACCGACGAAGCCCACCACCCGGGCATCCGGGGCGATCTCAAGGGCTGTCCGCGCGGCATCGCGCGTGATCGCATCCGGATAGACGCCGAGGTAGGACGAGTGCTCGAGCAGCCTGCACTTCTCCGGCGGGATGGCGTAGTGAGGCGCCGTCACTGACACCGTCGCCTCGTTCAGCACGAACACGATCTCCGCGCGCTCGGCCAGGAAGGCCGAGACAGCTACCTCGTGCTCGTACATCGACGAATCGTGCGACACGACGTTGTGCACCGTCCAGAAGAGCCGCACCCCACTGGACAGCAACACGTCGAGGAGGTCACAGAAGGCCTCCGCACACAGCCTGCCCTCGTCGTCGCCAACGGCTTCGGTGAAGACCGGTGCGAGCCAATGGACGTGGAGGACGTCGCCGTGCCCCAGGCCACGCGCCGCGGACTGGAGCTCGAGCACGCTCCTCGGCGTCGAAACCTCCCACCCGGCGGATCGCGGCGCAAGGTAGAGCTGATTGATGTACGGGTTCGACGACCAGCCGGGAAAGGCCACGGCCTTGCGGCTCATGCGTTCACCATTCGTTCCTCGTTGCCCTGTCTCAGGGCGTCGGTGCTGACAGCGATCACACGTTCGCCGTCTTCGTCGAGAATTCGGAGCAGGACCTCGTCGGTCATGCCCAGGTCGGCATGCGTGAGCAAGATGTTGAGCTCGAGAACCGTCTGGCCATGATTGACCGCGAAGAGAAGGATCGGTTCGACCACGACGGACGTACCTCCGACTTCCAGGACCGCCTCGGTCGCCGACCCGACCGCCCGGATCAGGGAGACCTCAAGGGTCACGAGAGACGTGTCGCCAAGCTCCCGCCAAGCCAGCAGCCGGGCTGATTCCGTCGGCCCGCCCGCGCCCACCATGGCGGCAAGGGCTGAGACGTCGGCGTTCCCGTCGATCGCCAGCACCAGGTCTCGCACCCGTTCCGTGAAATCCGGTCTGGGTACATCGGGCAGTACCAGGGACCGCACGTCCCGAAGGGTCTGAGCCGTGGCGGTGGATGGGTCACGTGCGTCCAACGCGCCTTCGGCCAGGTCTGCGAAGTCCCGCGAGAGCTCGACGACGTCGGCGCCACCGGAGACACGACTGCGCCACAGATCGACGGCGAGCTGGGAGGGCGAGAACGGCCGGCTCGTGGGAAGAGGCTGCGTCGTTGCCGTCCACAGGTCCCAGGGGAACGCCGCAAGCAGCTCTTCCAGGTCAAGGTTCGGCGCCTCATGGCCCCCGAGCGCCACGGCCGAGTCCACATCGTCAGCGATGGCGGTTCGGGGGCGCCCGGTCCCGATCAGGTAGTCGAGCAGCTCGAAGTCGACGCCGCCATCGTTGGCGCGTCCGACGAACCGCGCCGGCACACCATAGGCATCGGCAACCGCGATCCCCGGCACGGTGGTACTGACCACGAACTGCGCATGAGCGATGGCGCTCAGCATCTGCCAGTGCGGGGTGGTCGGCCCCAGCGCGACGAACCCGCTGGAGGCAGCCTGCTCCAGGAGCTCGCTGGTGTCGGCATCCTCTACGCCGTAGCAGAAGATCTTGAGCCCTACGGAACCAGGAACGCGAGGGACCTCAGGGAGCAGCCGACCGAGGAGCAGGATCGGGTCGCCGTACGTCTCAGGGACGCTCTGGCCGCGCAAGACCAGCTCGGCAGCACTCCACGGCCCGCGGACGGCCCTGATGTCGAGCTCTGCAGCATGCTCACCGTCGCCGAGGTCGCTCCGAGCCACCCCAGCTCCCCACACGGTGCTACCCGAGGAGGCGAGGGCAAGGCGTGAACCCGCACCGAGAAGCCGCTTCGACCCCATCGCGCCGGTCGCACTCGACCGGCCGGCGCCGGCCAGGACGAGCTCGACCACCGAGAGACCGAGCAGGTCGCCGAAACCACCCACAGCTACTTCAACCCCGTCACCGTTCAACCGCAGCTGCATCCCATGTGCAACCTCTACGCCGAACATGTCTCGGAGCCCGAGACGTTCGAAAGTCTTCACTGGATTCTTCCTGACGAGTTGCTCCGGGCACGAGCCACAAAGACTAGTGGGTCACACCCATGAATTTTCCTGCGTGTCACGATCGATCGCTTCGATGTAATCGCTGGCCTGGCGGGCGCCGTTCGGCGTCGCTCGCCGGCGTATCGCCTGCGTGATCTCGGCGCGGCGCTCCGCATCCACGAGCTCCCGCACCGCATCGGGGAGCCCGGCAGCTCCGTCAGCGAGAACTCCCCATCCGCCGTCGTGCATCGCCCGCGCCCGGGCGACCTGGTCGTCCGTCAACGTCGTCGCGCTGGGAAGGTAGATCCCAGGGGTCGACGTGTGGAGGTTCTCGTGGACCGAGTTGTAGCCAGCGCCCGTGATGGTGAACGACCATGCGGCCGAGAAGTCCACGAGCGGGAACCGCGCGTCGATCGCCTTCGCTCCCGCGGGCACGGCCGCAGTCATGAGCGGCGACCTGACGACGACAGGAGTCACGTCTCGCGCGCTGTCGCGGACCGCATCGAGAGCGCGTCCCATGGCCTCTCCGGAGCCGTTGCCGCCGGACACCTGAACGAGGGCGTGCTCCCTGCCGGGATCGAGCCCGAGACGTTCCAGGGCCTCACCCCGCTCGAACCGCCCGTCGGAGGCGAGAGAGATGGGGTCGCACCAGGCGGCGTCACGGAACGACGTCGGCGCTGACAGCTCGTCCTCGGCGACGTCACGTGGCGTGACAACGCTCGTCACGTGCTCGCTCCAGCTCTCGACCTGGGTCAGGTCCACACCCTGTCGCCACAGCCCTCGGCGTAGCCACACCAGCGGGATGTCTGCCAGCTCGGCGACATCGGTGAGCGCCGGGTACACCCACGTCCCGTCGAACACGATCGTCGAAGGCTCGAGCTCGGAGACCTCTTCCAGCAACCGGCGCATGAACTGTCGGTGCCATCGCTCGGCTCCGCGACTGCTGTGTGACTGGCTCGGAAAGTAACGCACGTCCAGACCCGACGAGGCGACAAGATCAGCAGCCGTCGAGAGGGTGAGGATCCGCCCGGAACCATGACGCATGACGGCGGCGCAGCGGGCGATGTGGCCCATCCCGCCACCGTTGCTCGTCACGAACAGCACGGACGAAGGCCGTGCCGGAGATGCTGAGTCCACGGGGGCGCGTCGCTCGAGCCACAGTGCGCCGGACGTGGTCGCGCCGAGCTGTCGTGTCACGCGCTCGATCCGGCCGAGGGCCTGCTCCTGGATGTACTCATGCCGCGAAGCATCCTTCCGGCTCTTCTGCAGCTCGTTCCGGCTCTTCTGCAGCGTGCTCTCGATCTGGTCCATCCGTCGCGCCAGGTGGACAGCCGCCCACCCGACGCAGGTCATCACCAAGATCCCGAACAGAACGAGAACCACGGCAAAGCCCGCGACGAGCCCTACCGAGCCGGACAGCTGAGGGATCAGTCCGAGCAGCAGAAGCGCCGCAAACAGCAGCAAAAGCACCGATACCGCTGCCGAAATCACCAACAACCCGCGAATATGAGCCCGCAGCAAGCGCGGCAACCCCCGGAGACCCAGTCGATCGCCCATCCGGCTAGCCCACCCGCGCCTGAGGCCGGTTCGCCGTCATCCCTCGTGTGTCCACCAGGCGCTTCGTCGCGAGCTGCTCCGACAGCCCACGGAACGCCGTGTGGTCCACGAGCAGCAGCTGGACGTCCCCCACCTCGAGCGCCTCCTCCGCCTCGACGAGCCGCACGTTGTCGAACGTCTCGAGCTCGGCCGGCAGCGTGTCGACGTGCGGCTCGACCACGAGCACCGTCGCCTGCGGGAACGTCGCCGCCAGGTCGCGGACGATCTCGATCGCCGGCGACTCGCGCAGGTCGTCGATGTTCGGCTTGAACGCCAGCCCGTAGGCGGCGACGACCGGGCTCTCGATCCCCGCGACCGCGTCGAGCACCTTGTGCAGCACCCAGCGCGGCTTGCTGTCGTTCACCTCGCGTGCGGTCCGGATCAGCCGCGCCTCGTCCGGCGCCGCGTCGACGATGAACCACGGGTCCACGGCGATGCAGTGTCCGCCGACGCCGGGGCCGGGCTGCAGGATGTTGACCCGCGGGTGGTGGTTCGCGAGCCGGATGAGCTCCCAGACGTCGATGCCGAGACGGTCGGCGACCAGGGAGAGCTCGTTGGCGAAGGCGATGTTCACGTCGCGGAACGAGTTCTCGACGAGCTTGGCCGTCTCGGCGGTCACGGCGTCGGTCTGCAGGATCTCGCCCTGGCAGAACACCTGGTACAGCTCGCTGGCCCGCAGCGCGGCCTCGGGCGTGATCCCGCCCACGATCCGGTCGTTGGTCACCAGCTCGACCATGATCCGGCCCGGCAGCACACGCTCCGGGCAGTGCGCGAAGTAGACCACCGGCCGCCCGTCAGCGCCGTCCACGCTCAGGTCGGGCCGTGCGGCGAGGATCCAGTCCGCCATGCGCCGCGTCGTTCCCGGCGGCGAGGTCGACTCGAGGATGACCAGCTCACCGCCGCGCAGCACGGGCGCGAGCGCCTCGGCGGCCGCCTTGATGTACGACAGGTCCGGCTTGTGGTCACCGATGAACGGCGTGGGCACGGCGACGATGTACGCCTCGGCCGGCACGGGCGCCAAGGCGGCGCGCAGCTTGCCGGAGGACACGGCCTCGGACACGTACCCGGCCAGGTCCGGCTCCACGAAGGGCACCTGACCCCGGTTGACGGCGTCGACCGTGCTCGGGCTGACGTCCACGCCCGTGACCGCCACGCCCTGCGCGGCCAGGATCGCCGCGGTCGGGAGCCCGATGTACCCCAGCCCGATCACGCCGACAGTGCTGATCCCCATGTTTCCTCGCCTCAGAAGATGACGTGCGTCGCCGCACGCCCGTAGTGCCTGACCTCGCCGCTCGCAAGCAGCTCGGCATCTGTCACGTCCCAGGAGTGCCCGCCGACGGCGGACCGCACCTGGACGAAGTTGAACCGGTCGGCGGAGTAGATGACCCCGCCGGCCGTCGTGACGTCCTCGAGGAACGCCGTGTCCTCGCCGCGAGCCAGCTCGCGGAAGCGCACGTCGGTGGCGACCGCGCGCGCGGCGACGATCGTCGGCCCCATCACGCGGTCGGTGTACCGGTGCTCACGGTCCGAGAACCGCATGATCGTCGCGTCCGGCCCTTCGAGGTACATGTAGTGCGCCTGCTTGCCGACCACGTCCGCGCCCGAGTAGGTCAGGGCGTACAGCTGGTCCGACAGGTACTGCGGGCCGTACAGGTCGTCGTCGTCGATCTTGGCCACGACGTCGCCGTCCGCGGCGTCCAGCAGCAGGTTCAGACAGGCGCCCAGCGGCACGTCGGACGGCGCCGAAAGCAGCTCGAGCGTCTCGACGCCGGCTTCCTTCGCGCGTGCCCGCAGGTCGGCGTCGTCCGCCTCGAAGCCGTGCGTCAGCAGGGCGACCTGGAGGTCCACACCCTGCTGGGCCCCGAGCGCGGCCAGGACATGGTCGAGCTGGTGCGGGCGGTTCGTCGAGACCAGGGCCGTCACCCGGGGGCGCGGCACTGCCGGCGAGTCGGCAAGGCCCACGTCGTGCAGCACCCGCTGGGACCGCGCGGCGTAGGTGTGCTCGCGCCAGATGCGGCGCTGCCCCTTGTGCACTACCCGGTCGCGCAGCTCCGGAGAGCGCACCAGCGCGCGGATGGTGTGCGCCGCGTGCTCGCGCGTGGCCGCCACGAAGACCTCGTCGGCGGGGAAGTACTCTCCCACCGCGGCGCTCGGCGTGGAGACGACCGGCGTGCCGCTCGCCGTGATCTCGAAGATCCGGCGCGCGCACATCGACGGCGAGCCGACCACCGAGTTCACGTTGAGGAATACCTTGTACTCGCGGTAGGCGGTCAGCATGCGGTCGTAGTCCAGCGAGCCGACGACGCGACCGTCCAGCGGCGCGGGGAACTGGTACTTCTGGTCCTTGCCGCGGAACCGGCTGAAGATCTCCAGGCCGTGCTCCATCCTTGGCGACGCTTCCAGCGCGGCACCGAGAAGCAGATCCATCTGCTCGCGTCGCTCGGGGTACTTGTGCGCGAAGTACATGCCGGCGAACGCGACGTCGCGTTCCGGACCTCTGCCGTGCAGCCGGACGGGGTTGTGGATCTCCGGCTGCGCGGCGAACTCCAGCACGCCCACCCGCTCGTGCCCGAGGGCCTCTACATAGGCGGGCACGCGGTCGACGTCGGTCGTGTAGACGCGGTCGAACAACCGGGCGGTGTCGAGGAAGTCCTCGAAGTGGACCGGGTCCTCCTTGTTCCAGAAGACCGTCGGCACCCCTGCGGCACGGCAGGCCTCGACGAGAGAGACGAACGCCGGGCGCGGGGCCGACGTGCCGGTCAGGTGGTACTGCCAGGCGCCGTCGTTGCCGTTCCAGGCCGACTCCACGAAGAGCAGGTCCAGGCCCGCGGCGAGCTCGTCACGCCAGGTTGCCGGCGTCAGTGCCACCTGGTTCCACTCGGGCGCGAACGCCAGCCGCGAGAAGTCGTCGAGGACGACGCCGACGCGCAGGTCCCGCCGGCCGGGCGCGACAGCTCCCGTGGCCCCCAGGCCGGACGTGGGGCGGGCGGGCCACGGGTCGAACGTCAGACCGTCCTTGGTCCGTCGTGCTCCACCGGTCTGGGCGGCCATCGGCACCCGCTGCCTACGGAGATAGGTCCGCAGCTGGGCGGGTCCTCCGTGCCGGAAGTGCCACAGCGCGCGACGAAGCCTGCCCACCATGCCCGGCGCGCGATCCTTCACGGCAAGAATGTCCCTGTCTGCTTGAGAGGCTGCTTGCATGCAACAAGCCAGAAAGAGCACCCTGCCAGGCGCTAGATGAAGGTGCCGGAAGCCCAGGATGCGCCATTGGTGGCCTCATGCTACAAGCCAAGTCCGCCCAGATCACCGATAGCGGGCGTGCGGCACCCAGGTTCACCCGGGCAACTGTCGGGCAGCTCTTGGAGCGCTCCCTGGGCATCCTGGCACGCCAGGATCCGGCGTCAGCGGACGCGCTCGATGCCCCCGGCCTTCTCGTCGAGCGAGATCCGGTAGCCGAAGTAGGCGACGGCGCCGTTGGCGCAGAGGAGCACCACGGCGCCGGCTACGACTGCCGCGACGAATCCCTTGCCACGCCGAGCGCGGCGCGCGGGGTTTGGCGCGGGGTTTGGCGCGGGGTCGGGAGGCTCGGGCCGGGTGAGGGTGCCTGTGCCGCCATGGGTTTCATGCATACCCATGTAACTACAGGCTGCGCGGCCTCTGTCGCATCAATATCGGCGGGAGATCACCCCCGGTTCACCCTCGCCTACCCCGGTATGAGACCGGTTGGCCGGCCCTCGAGAGACCCGGGCGTGGGAGGATCCGGCACATGCGCGGAATCATTCTCGCCGGCGGCTCAGGCACTCGCCTGCACCCGATCACCCAGGGCATCAGCAAGCAGCTCGTCCCGGTCTACGACAAGCCGATGATCTACTACCCGCTGTCCACCCTGATCCTGGCGGGGATCCGCGACATCCTGGTCATCACGACACCGCACGACGCCGACCAGTTCGAGCGGCTCCTCGGCGACGGCTCGCAGTTCGGCGTCTCGATCAGCTACACGACGCAGCCCTCACCGGACGGGCTCGCACAGGCCTTCGTGCTCGGCGCCGAGTTCATCGGCGACGACTCGGTAGCGCTCGTGCTCGGCGACAACATCTTCTACGGCCCCGGTCTGGGCCACCAGCTCACCCGCTTCGCCGACATCGACGGCGGAGCCGTCTTCGCCTATCGCGTCGCAGACCCGACCGCGTACGGCGTCGTCGAGTTCGACGCCGACGGCAAGGCGCTGTCCCTGGAGGAGAAGCCGGTACGGCCGAAGTCCAGCTATGCGGTGCCCGGCCTGTACTTCTACGACAACGACGTCGTCGCCGTCGCCGAAGGGCTGAAGCCGTCGGCTCGCGGCGAGTACGAGATCACCGACGTCAACGCCGAGTATTTGCGCCAGGGGCGGCTCCAGGTCGAGGTGCTCCCCCGTGGCACCGCCTGGCTCGACACCGGGACGTTCGACTCGCTGCTGGAGGCCTCCGACTACGTCCGCACCATCGAACGACGGCAGGGCCTGAAGATCGGCGCCCCGGAGGAGGTCGCCTGGCGGCGTGGCTTCCTGTCCGACGACGAGCTGCGCGCCCGCGCGGAGAAGCTCACCAAGTCCGGCTACGGCAGCTACCTGCTGGGCCTGCTGGACGAGCAGTCCTGAGGCCTGGCCGCTCGCAGATCGAACAGCCGAGACAAGTCGGGCACGTCAGCCCGGACGCTTCTGAAGCACCAGATTGACCCAAGGGGTTGACCGGAGGACCGCAGGCCCTTCGGAACACCAGAGCACCTCAAATCCGGCATTTTCCGTCTCGACCCGCAGTTCGCTTGCCGGCCAATACGAAAAGTACCGAGATCCGGGCAAATGATCGCTCTGGACCATTGCGTGCTGACATACGGCCGCGGATTTGGTGTTAAATCCCAGCTTCCCTCCCGGCACGAGGGCGTCGTGAACACTATCCAACACTTTTCGCAACTGCCCGTTCGTCATGTGACAGAACACTGAGTTAGCGAACACAACGTGTTGCGGCCCAGGAAATCGGTCGTTCAGAACGTCAAACTTCAGCGCGCTGATACCCTGCTCTTCAAATCTTCTGATAAACGCGTCAGCGATCTCCGATCGTTGGACGGCAAATCCCAATGACTCGAGATAAGAAGCGTCGCGACCCGTACCAGACCCGATCTCAAATATGGGTACATCGCACGACACTCCGGCGATCAGGACGTCGAGCCATTCCTGCATTCCACCGGTCACGCTGCCCGGAATCGAGAAGGCGTATTCTCGGGCGAATTTTTCGTAGTAGGACTTTATGCTCTGCGCCACGAGGATGTCGTCTGATACATCACCGTGCGCTTGCAATTCACCATTATTGGCCGTAGGCTCAGCCGGGTCAAAGGGTGGCACCATGTCATGGACAAGGCGGTTTCTCATGGTCCGTCAGCTCCGAATACTTGACTGCGATTTCTGCGCCTCTACCAATACTGACCCGCAATCCCCCGTCCATCAATTCGCGAATCGCATCGTCGCCGCGTGCGGAAAACTGCTCGTGGTTGCAGACCGCGCGCCGATGGCAGTAGGTCACCTACTCTTAGTGACACGAGAGCATCACACGGGATTTGCTTCTTTTGTCGCCAGCGAATCTAGCGCGCCAGCAATTATACGCCACTTCACACACTGGTACCGGCAGACGTTCGGCACTTGCACAGTGATCGAGCACGGCTCAGGAAACACCGCTTCAATGGCGGGCCCCTGTATAGATCATGCCCATTGGCACTTGCTTCCGTACAACAATGAACTGAAGCTGATCATCGGCGCAGACTATGGCAGATCCATGAGGCCGGTCACACTGCCTGAGCTCGCCCGGGACTACGCCTGCAGCGACTATCTGTTCTATTGGGACACCGACGGCGCGCACGTGGCACCCCTTGAGGCCGCTACACGTTTTCCCCAGTATGCGCGCAGCGTCGTGGCACGCTACCTCGAGCCAGCGGCGGAGCCGTATGAGTGGGACTGGGCGCTCCGGGCAGACGACGATGTCCTCATACGCACTCTGGCGGCGGTCAAGAATGCCGTAGCCATAAAATCCGACCCGCCTGACAGTTCACACCTGTCCGGCCCATAACGCACTTCGCATCCGATCCCAGTTATCGTTCCCACCTTGAGTAGGCCATCGATCCAAGCACTCCTGTAGCGAGAGCGAATGCGACATTTGCGATGAATGATACCGACATAGCACCACTCTCGCCTGTAGCCACCCGCCAGGACCAGAACGCGACCGTCACTAGCCCAAGAAATACGACAACGCGGTGCGTTCGCCCTGCTCGCATCACCCGGAAGACGGCGCGCCTACGTGGTCCCGACGACGACTCAAGAGCAAGATATTCAACAAAGAATTGGTCCACGAGGCCGATATCGACGATACCGACTCGTTCGGTGAGCGACGATCGAAGCCCGCCATCCGTCTCAACGGCGCGACACAATCGACGAGCAAGGCCATCCAGATGCGTCCGCGCCTTCACAGCCGATCCTGATAGCAGCAAGGCAATTCCGGTGATCACCTGAACCGGGAATGTCACATGGTGGTTCCGCTGCTCGCCTGGCTTCGGCACCCAGTAGTGAACTTCTTCGTACGCAATCAACTTCGATTGTTCACGTCGAAACCAGTTCCGCAGCACAGTCGCTCCGTGCCGCATCGCATCGGCGCTTTCAACCCCAATACCCATCCCCTGAAGTCTCGCAAGTGCGATCACCGAAAAGCTCAGTTCGAGGATGCTAAGTGAACCGTCATCAAGGATACGGGAAACGAGCCAGGACGCTGGCCCCGCCAGCGATGTCTCATCCACGTCATGAACGCTGGCAAGTGCGATCAGCGCTTGGGCAGTGGCAAGCGCGCTCGGCGCCTCTGGCTCTCCAGGTACCGCATGGTGCCCCCAACCCTGCCCGTCAATGACACCGGCCAGCAAGCATCGATAAGCTTCTGTATCGCGCGTCAGGTCATAATGTGCGGCACCTAGAGCGCCAACAATCGCGCTCGCTTTATGTGTAATTAGCAGGTCAGACACATCAAACTCTGCAGCAGAGGGCTTCGTTACTCCGGGGAGTAGACGAACCGTGCTAGTCATGTCTCGACTACGGGACGCGAGCACAGCCACTGCTGCAGATGTGCCGTAGATGCCGGTCTGGAGGGCTCGCGCTGGCGCGTCCGCGAATTGGCCCCACACCATGACGCGCTCTGGCGTGAGCCGGGCGGCCGCAGTGATCGACTCTCCTAATCGCCGCCGGGCCGCACTGACCTGTTCGTTCAGGTCTGCACTGTGTCCGCGGGCCGAATCCGACACGCCACCACACCTCGCTCCGTCTAGCGGACACTTGAGGTTATTTTAGCAGAGAGCGGACATTATCAGCCTGTACTTAGTGGTTGGCTGCTGAGTGCGTAACCGAGGAGAAGGTCAGGCCAGAACCGTGGGCGCAGCCGCGTTCCAGCGTTCGGCCCAGTCGCCGATCGGTTCGACGCCGACCTCGTGGAGCTGGTCGTGGCCGAGCACCGAGTACGCGGGCCGCGGCGCGGGCAGCTGGTAAGCGGCACTCGTCGTGGCGTCGACGGGGGTGGGGTGCCCGGACGCCGCCACCACCTGGCGCGCGAAGCCGCACCAGGTCACCTGCCCCGACGACGTGCCGTGGTAGATCCCGCCCGGGACCCGGGCGGCCACCAGCCGCACGATCAGGTCCGCGAGGTCGGCGGTCCACGTGGGCTGCCCCGTCTGGTCGTCCACGACGCTGAGCCGGTCTCGCTCGCCGGCGGCACGCGCGATGGTCTTCGGGAAGCAGCGTCCGCCGGCCCCGTACAGCCAGGCGGTCCGGACCACCAAGGCGTCGGCCGACTCCGCGCGGACCGCCCACTCACCGGCGGCCTTGGTACGTCCGTACGCGGAGCGCGGTGACACGGGCGCGGCCTCCAGGTAGGGCTCGGTCCCGTCGCCGTCGAACACGTAGTCCGTCGACACGTGGACCAGGCGAGCGCCGGCCGCCGCAGCGGCCCGGGCGAGGTTGGCGGCGCCCGTCCCGTTGATTGCGAAGGCCTGCGCCTCGTGCGTCTCGGCGTCGTCCACGGCCGTCCAGGCGGCGCAGTTGACGACTACGTCGTAGCCCTCGACCGCGGCCCGCGCCATCGCGGCGTCGGTGACGTCCAGGTCGGACCGCCGTAGCCCCGTCACGTGGTGCCCCACCGCCTCCGCGATCGCCACCATGTCCTGGCCGAGCATGCCTGCCGCCCCGAAGACCACCCACCGCTGCGTCGTGCTGTGTCCGCTGGTCACCCTAGGATCCTAACCAGGGTCCGCCGGGCCTCTGCCGACCCCCCGAGGAGCCCCATGAAGTACCGCGAGCTGACCGTGCCGGGCGCGTTCGAGATCACCCCCAAGCAGTTCGGCGATCCACGTGGCGTCTTCCTCGAAGCGTTCAAGGCGGGCCCGTTCGCCGACGCCGTCGGGCACTCGTTCGACCTGCAGCAGGTCAACACGTCCGTGTCGGCCGCCGGGGTCCTCCGCGGGATCCATTTCGCCGACGTGCCGCCCAGCCAGGCCAAGTACGTCATGTGCGCAAAGGGCGCGGTGCTCGACGTCGTGGTGGACATCCGCGTCGGCTCCCCCACCTTCGGCACCTGGGACGCGGTCCTGCTGGACGACGTCGACCGCCGCGCCGTCTACCTGTCGGAGGGCCTGGGCCACGCGTTCATGTCCCTGGAGGACGGCTCCACGGTTGTCTACCTGTGCTCGACCGGCTACGCGCCGGGCCGCGAGCACGGCATCCACCCCCTGGACCAGGACCTGAACATCCAGTGGCCGACGACGGCCCGAGACGGAACCCCGATCACCCCGCAGCTCTCCGAAAAGGACGAGGCGGCGCCAACGCTCGCGGAGGCGACGGAAGAGGGCCTGCTCCCGACGCTGGACGCTGTTCGGGACTACGTGGCCACCCTGGCCTGAGCCGACGGCGCAACGTACTCGGGCACTACTGGGTGATGACCTGCGCCTCGCCTACGACAATCTGGGTCGACCGGGTGAAGTCCAGCGGGATCGTACCCGTCTGCCCGACGCCCTCCCACTGCACCGTCCAGAACGATGTTGCTGTGACGGTGTACGGGTCGCCCTGCTTCTGGTACCGGTGACCGCAGTCCGGAGAATCAGCCACGCCGAACCGGTCCTCGTACGGGGTCCCCGGACTGACGCACGTCACCGTGGTGCCGTCGCCCATGTCCCACACGATCCGGTCCAGGCGTGCCGTCGCCGTCATCGTGTACCCACCCGCGCTCGCCGACCGGGTGATCGGGCCGGTCGTCGACTCCCCCGGGTCCTCGACCCAGAGCCACACCGGCATCCCGACCAGCCCGACACGACCAGGCTCGTTCTCGGGCACGATCCCGATCTCGATCGCGGACAAGCTCATCCGCGAGACCGCCTGCTCCGCCAGCACAGCCGGGTCCGGCGGAGCAGGGGCGTCCGGCGGATCTGCGGCTCAGTACAGCCTGCTGTCCGGTGCCCCGGTGCCAAAGCCCGGACGGATCAGCCTCCCATCGGCGCAGACGTAGATGGCCCCGTCGTCCGGGTCGTGTCCGTCCCAGACCGGGTTATCGAGCTCGGGCTGCGGGTCCGCGAGACCGGCGTAGTAACCACGGAAATCACCGACGACGCACCTCGGCAGGTCGCTGGAACCCTCGCCCACGTCCGTACCGCTGCTGGCACCACCACTCTGGTCGCCGCCACCGACGGCGCCTTCGTCGGAGCCGCCACCCGGGTCAACCACGATGTCACAGCTACCAGTCCGGGGATTCGGCTCTTCCCCGTTCGGGCACAGGACGCCGCCACTGGGTGGGTCTGCGGATGCCTGTGCGGCAAGAAGTGGAGTCGGCAGCAGGAGGCACAGTACGAGCAGTACACGCCTCAGCACGGCTCACCGCCCTGGAACTCGTAGTACGAGACGCGCCAGGGTCCCTCGGGGTAGGCATCGTTCCGGAGACCCACGCGGACGAGGTTCCTGAACTGCCGGTCAGGTGACGAGAGCGACTTACCATTCTTGTCGACGGTGTCGACGTCGGTGGAGTCCAGACAGACCATCAGCTGGACGGTAGGTACAACGGGTTGCGGCTTTGCCTTGGGCTTGTGGGTCAGGTCTAGCTTGCGCACCTCGACGACTTCAACAGATGTCTCGCCAGTATCGTGTCGACCCTCGACGAGATAAGAGTTGCGGGCGTTCTGGACGTCGTAGAGGCCTGACATGATCGCGACCTCTTTGAGATCCTCGGGGTTGAAGTTCTTCGGGTCGCTGAGAGCGGCGTCGACGACGCGGTAGTAGTCACGCACGGCCGCTTCGGCCTTCTTGATGGCCTTGTCCTCGGGCGACACCATCGATGGCGACGGGGATGAGGACACCGACGCGCTAGGAGACGACGTCGCCAACGACGCCACGTCCTCGCCGCTGCAGCCGGCCACCCCGATCCCGACCACCGCAGCAACCAAGACACCCACGGTCGCCCGAGCGACACTCCTGCGGAGCATGTACGGATCCCCCTCCAGCACACCCTGCTTCGATCAATCGACCGCGCGCCGAGACCCTACCGGTACGCGCCCGTGACCTCGACGAATGTCAGCAACTCGTCCACGGCTCCGGCGTCACCGACCACTACGAACCGCGTGGGCCCACGAAGCGGGGGTTTCCTGGAGGGTCTCCTGATCAGCCAACGCATCCGGCGCGACGGCCGCCTCGTAGAGCCCCGCGTCGATCTTGGTCAGGCCGAGCCCTTCGGCAAGAAGTGCGACGTGACCCGTGTACGAAACCCACAGCCCCCGCCCCTGCTTCGTCGGGACGACGTCGACCGCACGCACCGGCAAGCCCTGCACGGTTCCTCGCACCACCATCTCGAACAGCTCGTCCAGGTCGGCCATCTGAACGACCCGGCGATAGCGTCCCAGAGCCGTGACCTCGAACCCGTCGGCAGGTTCGCCCACGCACAGAGCGACCTGGCCGTCCAGCAGCACATCGGCCGCATAGGCCTTGCCGTGGAACATGGCGGTCAGCCCGACCAGGGGCGACGGCTTCGGCGGCACCTGCGGCACGTTCAACGGCTCGAGTCCGGGCGCGGCCTGCCAACCGGTCGCCACATCGACATACGTCGCGACGTGCGTCCGGCTGCCGTCCGGATCGTGACGATGCAGCTCAGCGCCGGCGGGGATGCGCGAATGGCGCAACCAGTACACCGGCACCACGTGTCCCGGCCACGGTGCGAAACCGGTGCCGATGAACGGCGGATGCTCGACGAACGGCCCACCCGTGCGTTCCGCCCCCTGCTTGTCGTTGCCGCCGACGGCGTTCTCCACACGCAGCTGGGGCGTCGCCTCGAACCACAGCGTGTGCACCGGCTGGTCGGGCGAGTGCGGCGTGCCCGGGAACCCGAGCCCATGCGCCTGGTACAGGTCAGCCGGCGTGCCCGCCTCGACGGCGTCGGCCGCGCGCAGCACGTAGCCGCCCACCCTGTCGAACCCGTCCGTCAGGTAGGCGCGCGCCTGCTGCGGGGTGACAGCCTTCTGCATGATGGTGCCGGTCACCGATGCTCCGATCTCCCGCCGACGCGGGTCGTGGTCCAGATAGTTAAGTTCGCCCGCCCATGTGCGGGCCGACGGCGGCGACTCACGCGAGTGGATCGGTCTCTATCCGTCCCCAGGGGCCCCACTTCGCCTCGGAACGCCACATCAACTTCTCGCGGGGCAGCTTCGGACGCCGCCAGGGCTCACCGTCGTAGACCTCACCCATCCATGGCGTCGTCTCCGGGCGGACCGTAGACTCGACCGGCCCGTCGATCTCTGCCCACTCCCACACATCCGTGAGCCGATCCACCGCTACCTCGCCTGTGCAGTCGTACCCTTTGCCACGGTCGCCGACGATCACCAGATTCGGATGCAAGGGATGCGATCCCTCGGGCGCGCCCTGAGGCCAATACGCCTCCACCCTTGCCGTTTCCTTGCTTACGCTCAGGTTGCGAACCTTGACATCAACGCCGTCCAAGCTCGCCCAGGTCAACACCACAAACAGGCGTGATATGGCATCGCCGGACCGCGGAAGTTGCGAACCGGTAATACCTTCTTCACGCATATAGATCCAGGCGGTCGGCGGCTCACCATCGACTCTCGGCCCGAACGCGATAGACGTCTCGTCGACTCCGACAATATAGGTCCCGTCACCAACGACGGCATATGCCCCTGCTCGTATCACAACAGAACCCATTTCATTTCGTTGTCGATTCGGACCAAACTGGCTACGACCTGTCGGGTCCCGTCAGGTGTGATCTTCCAAAGCTCCGTGCCTATAGGTAGGCTAGGTTGTTTGAACAATTGGAGTTCGGGCAGAAAATTGTCTCCGTAGCCCGTGAACCCCATACCTCCATGACCCGCATACCCCGTACCGTGGTACGGATTTTCGGTGCTCGGCGGTGCCGCGTTGCTGACCGCGTTGACCATCCGGTCGAGCGTTCTCGGATCAGCAACCTGGTCCGTAAGGTCCGCACGCACAAGCTTCTTCAACTCGGCTTCCCAGGCCACCCGGTCTCCCTTGAGCGCCTGCAGGTCGTCGTAATGGTTCAGCATGCTCCGAGCGATGTAGTCCGACTGAGTGATCCCAGCCGGACCGGCGGGCGCGTGCAGCGCCTCACTGTCGGGAGCCATGTTCCCGGCTTTGAATTCCATCGCGAACATGGTGCCACCGTCGGGATCGAACGGTGTGCCCTGATAGCCCAAGCCGAGGTAGTTGTAGACGTCCTTGGTCGTCATCTCGAACGTGTCCACCGCGCGCGCTACGAACCCCCTGACGGTACTCGGATCGATCTCCTTGCCGAGCTTTGTGCCGCGGAGCAGGTCGAGGTTCTCCTCGCGCAGCGCCCGGAGCTTGGCGGCATGTCCGGGATCGGAGAGGTCGGTGGTTTCAGCCAGGTCGTCGAAGACCCGCACCGCGACGTCCGGGTTGATGATCTTCTGCAGCACCGTGTCCGGCGTGACCGGGGCCAACTCGTCCCGCACCTTCAGAAGCGTCTCCAACTCACCCCGGTCCAGATCGATCAGGTCCTTGTTCACCATCTCGGTGAAGGCGCTACGCGTCAGGGGCGGATCCTGACCTGCCAGCACCTCGGTGAGCTGCCGCGTAAACCGCCCTGGAAGCTGCTCGAACACGCCAACACCCATGGCGGTGTCGGGGACCTGACTGCTTCCTGGCAGGGTGGGATAGTCGTCCGGGTCGGGGATGCGTTCGCCGATCTTTCTGCGCCAGGTGCCCGACGACGACACCCTGCCGACCTGGGCGGTCGACGACGTCCGTCGCCTGGTGGACGCGCCGTCGACCCAGCAGGTCATCATCTCGATAGCCGTCCGCCACAACGCCCGCCGCACCACTGTTCTCGGCCTGCCTGCAGAGCTGCTGCTCGACGCGCTGACCGGGTCCGGGCCGTCGTCCTGGGGCACCGCGGAGCCGGCCCTCGCACCGTGGGACCGCGCCGAGCTGACCCGCTACGCCCGCGGGCGGGCACCGGACGACACCCACCTCGTCGTCGTGGCCCCACGCGCCGTCGGGACCATCACCGTGCGCCGTACCGCGGACGGCCTGGAGGAGACCACCCAGCTCACACTCGAGGCCGGCGACCCCGGGTCCGACGCCGCACGCTCCGTCCTCGACGGCATTCCAGCGGCGTTCACCCTGGTGGCCCAGAAGGTCATGGCGCTGTTCGGGCTCGCGCTGACCCGCGTCGGCAGAGCCGACCTCAACGTGCCGCCGATCGTGGAGGCACCGGCCGTGCCGCTGACGATGCTCGTCGGGGCACCCGGCGTCCGCTCGCTGGGCCTCGATCTGGACGCCGCCGCACAACAGTTCGGCGCGACGCAGGTCGGCCGGCGTCGGCTACCCGGTGTCCTGCTGCCGCTCGACACGGGCGAGCGCGCAGGCTGGACCCGGCTCACGGAGGTCATCCAGTGGATCGGCCCCGGTCGGGTCCGGGAAGCGCTGACCAGTGAGGATGACCGGACATCCGCATCCACGCCACAGGCCGGAGGCCACCTTGCCCCGTGAGATCACGATCCTCGCTCCGCGCCCTGTCACCGACCGCGAGCTGGTCGAGTCGGCGTTCGGCGTCGACCCCGAGCTCGGAATGCGGCGACTGAACCCGGGCGCGTCGATCCAGTTCCTGCGCGACGACAAGGACGTCGTTCTCACGCTCGAGCAACCCATGAACCTGCGCGCCCCGGACGAGATCGACCGGATCCTGCCCGGCGCCGACGTCTCCCCGGCGGTCCGGGAGGCCACCCGCCAGGCCGCCGCCGACCCTGCGACGGCCCAGCCCGTATGGATCACGGCGCTGGCGCCGTGGGACGAGCACGGCGAGACCGGCGCGCAGATCTGCCGGGCCGTGGCCGAGGTGGTCGGCGGCACGTGCGTGGTCCAGGACGGCCGATGAGCCGGCCACCACGGACTGCCGTACCCGGCTACTGACCGGTCGACGCGTACTTCGCCTCCGTCGCGGCCTTTGCCGGGCGCCACCAGGTCTCGTGCTCGCGGTACCAGTCCACCGTTGCCGCCAGCCCTTCCCGGAAGTCCGTATAGCGCGGGCTCCAGCCCAGCTCGGTCCGCAGACGCGAGGCGTCGATCGCGTACCGCAGGTCGTGCCCCGGCCGGTCGGTCACGTGGTCGAAGTCGTCGGCGTCCCGCCCGAAGATCTCCAGCAGCGTGCGCACGACGTCGAGATTGCTGGTCTCGCCGTCCGCCCCGATCAGGTACGTCTCGCCGACCTGGCCCTTCTCGATGATGGTCCACACGGCCGAGTTGTGGTCCTCGACGTGGATCCAGTCGCGCACGTTCAGGCCCGCCCCGTACAGCCGGGGGCGCACGCCGTCGATCAGGTTGGTGGCCTGACGCGGGATGAACTTCTCGATGTGCTGGTACGGGCCGTAGTTGTTGGAGCAGTTCGAGATCGTGGCCTGCACCCCGAAGGACCGCACCCACGCCCGGACCAGCAGGTCGGACCCCGCCTTGGTCGCCGAGTACGGCGACGAGGGGTTGTAGGGCGTCTCCGGCGTGAACCGGTCGGGGGTGTCCAGCGGCAGGTCCCCGTACACCTCGTCGGTAGAGATGTGGTGGAACCGCACCGCATGCTTGCGCACGGCCTCCAGCAGCGTGAACGTGCCCACGAGGTTGGTCTGCACGAACGGCGAGGGGTCGTCCAGCGAGTTGTCGTTGTGCGACTCCGCCGCGAAGTGCACGACCAGGTCCGACTCCCCCACGAGCCGGTCGACGAGCGGCGCGTCGGTGATCGAGCCCTCGACCAGCTCGATCCGGCCGGCGACGCCGTCGAGCGACGACCGGTCGCCCGCGTAGGTCAGGGCGTCGAGCACGGTGACCCGCGCCTCCGGACGTTCCCGCACCGTCTGGTGGACGAAGTTGGCGCCGATGAAGCCGGCGCCGCCGGTGACGAGTACCTTCACGACTCAGTCCCGTCCGTAGATGTCGCGGGTGTAGACCTTGTCGGCGACGTCGTCGAGGGCTTCGGTGCGGCGGTTGGCGATGATGACGTCGGCGCGGGACTTGAAGGTGTCGAGGTCGCGGACGACCTCGGAGCTGTAGAACTCCTCGTCCTGGAGGCTGGGTTCGTAGACGATGACCTCGATGCCCTTGGCCTTGATGCGCTTCATGATGCCCTGGATGCTGGAGGCGCGGAAGTTGTCCGATCCGGACTTCATCACCAGGCGGTAGACACCGACGGTCTTGGGTTCGCGGCGCAGGATGTCCGCGGCGACGAAGTCCTTGCGGGTGGTGTTGGCGTCCACGACGGCGTTGATCAGGTTCTGGGGGACGTCGGCGTAGTTCGCGAGGAGCTGTTTGGTGTCCTTGGGCAGGCAGTAGCCGCCGTAGCCGAAGGACGGGTTGTTGTAGTGCGATCCGATGCGGGGGTCCAGGCCGACGCCCTCGATGATCTGTGCGGTGTCCAGGCCGTGGGTCGCGGCGTAGGTGTCCAGCTCGTTGAAGTACGCGACCCGCAGGGCGAGGTAGGTGTTGGCGAACAGCTTGATCGCCTCGGCCTCGGTGGGGTCGGTCAGCAGGATGGGGACGTCTTTGGTGAGCGCGCCTTCCAGGAGCAGGTCGGCGAACTGCTTGCCGCGTGGGCCGCGGTCGCCGACCACGATGCGGGAGGGGTGCAGGTTGTCGTACAGGGCGCGGCCCTCGCGCAGGAACTCGGGGGAGAACACGATGCCCGCGCCGGGGTGTTCTGTGCGGAGGCGTTCGGTGAATCCGACGGGGATCGTGGACTTGACCACGATCGTCGCGTCGGGGGTGGTCTGCAGGACCTGGGTGATCACGGACTCGACCGAGGAGGTGTCGAAGAAGTTCGTGACCTCGTCGTAGTTCGTCGGGGTCGCGATCACCACGACCCGCGCACCGGCGTAGGCCCGGTCCTTGTCGAGGGTCGCGGTCAGGTTCAGGGGCTTGTCCCGCAGGTATTCCTCGAGCTCGGCGTCGGCGATCGGCGAGATCCGGTCGTTGACCTGTGCCACCTTGACCGGGTCGACGTCCAGGGCCCAGACCTCGTGGTTCTGGGCGAGCAGCACCGAGTTGGACAGGCCGACATAACCGGTGCCGACAACAGCGATCTTCACGACTGAACTCCTGACAGGAAAGGTCGATGACGCACCAATGCTAGATCGCGGCCCCCGGCCGTCCCAGCAGCCCTGTGATGACCGGGGCCTTTCATCCGTGACGCACGCCACACCGGCGCTCACCGAGCGCGGAGGTTAGGCTTACCTCACAATGACTACGCAGACCACGAACGCACCGACAGGCAAGCCCCGCAAGGCAGCTCGCACCACGGCGACCGTGACTGCGGTCCGGCACCTGACGCCGCACATGATCCGGGTGACGATCGGCGGCGAGGCGCTCGCCGCCGTCGACCCGACGTCGCAGACCGACCGCTACATCAAGCTCGTCATGGCCGAGGCCCCCGAACCCGAGGGCCGTCCGGTGCTGCGTACCTACACGATCCGCAACGTCGCCGAGTCCAGCTGGGACATCGACATCGTGACCCACGGCGACGTGGGCTACGGCGGCCCCTGGGCACAGCGCGTCCAGCCCGGCGAGGAGGTCTCGTTCGTGGGGCCGGGCGGCGACTACGCGCCCTCCCCCGACGCCCCGTGGCACCTCATGGTCGGGGACGAGTCAGCCCTGCCGGCCATCGCGGCCGCGTGCGAGGCCCTGCCCGACGGCGCCGTGGCCCACGTCTTCGTCGAGGTCTCCGACGCGTCCGAGGAGCAGGCGATCACGAGTGCCGGGGACCTGCACCTCACGTGGGTGCACCGGTCCACGGGGGCGAGCGTCGCCGACGTCGTGCAGGCCGCCGAGCTGCCCGACGGTGTGCCCCACACGTTCCTCCACGGCGAGGCGGGGTGCGTGCGCGACCTGCGCCGCTGGGCGCGCGCGACGCTGGGCGTCCCGCGCGAGCTGCTGTCGGCGTCGGGCTACTGGCGGCGGGGCCGTGACGACGAGCACTGGCGTGCCGAGAAGGCCGAGTGGCGGGCGGCCGTGGAGCAGGACGACCTGGTGCTCAGCGCGAACTGAGGTGCGCCACGGGCCCTGTGAGCGGACGCGAGGCCCCGCATCCGGTCACAGGGCGTCGAGCACCGCGAACCAGCGCTTCTCCGTCGCCCCGTCGTAGGGCGGGTCTCCCGCGCGGACCGCGGTGAGCAGCGCGTCGGCGTCCGCGCGGACCTGGCCCACCACCGAGGACGGGTAGCCGTACCTGACGGCGTGCTCCGCGAACTCGTCCTCGTCGTCGATGAAGTACTGGCCCCGCGGTTCGTCCGTGCCGGACTCGAAGGCGATGACGTCGAGGTCCAGGTCGACGGCCGACACCTCGAAGCGCGCGCGGCCGCGGGCCGTGAGGAGGCCGGCCGGCAACCGCCGCCATTGCGGCACCGTGCTGAGGTCGCTGTAGACCCGCATGCCGTTCGGATGGCCGCGGTGGAAGGCCGGGGTCCAGCCGACGTCCCCGAAGAACCCGACGCCTGGACCCGACGACCGGTACCGCGCGCCCGGCCGCGCGAACCGCGTCCCGGCCGGGAAGCCGACCCACCGGCCGTGCTCGTCCGAGCCCAGGTACCGCCCCTCGAAGACCCAGTGCGGCGTCTCGTCCCACTTGCGATAGCGCACCCGGACCCGGGTCCCCGGCTCGGTCGGCACCGACGGCAGAAAGCCCTGGTCAGCAGGTTGTTGCGCAGACATGTCCGGGAGCCTACCCAGACGTCGCCGGGGCGTAACCCAGTGGCACTACGCTCTGGCCACCGCCTACCCCACGAGGAGCCTCATGTCCCCTGCAAGCCGCCGTCTCGCCGCGTCCGGTGAGACTGCGCACCCGGTCCAGACCGCTGACGAGATGATCGCCGAGGCGCTCCTCACCGCCGCCGCGGATCCCCTCCACAACCCGCATCCGGACCGGCCTGGCCCGGTACCGGAGGCCCGACCGCTGCCGGCGCCCGACCAGGAGACCTGGGCGTCCGCCAAGGAAGCGAACCATCAGCCGCGAGAGGTGTGGTCCGCCCCGGACCGCGCCGCGGACCGCCCCTTCCAGGAACGGCCGGAGCCGCTCTCCGGCGACGCGGTGCTCACCGCGGCCCTCCGGCGTGGCCTCCCCATCGACGAGGCGGTCACCACCTCCATCCGTGGCACCCGCAGCCTGGACACCGCCCAGTGGCGGTCGCTGTGCCACTCGTTGACGGCGCACCCGGAGACACGCCGCGCCGGTGTCGCCGGCGCCGCGCTCATCGCGCAGCGCGTGGGCCTGCGTGAGCTCGCCTGGGACCTGCTGCGCCAGCTCGGGTCCGACGACGCCGCGCGTCTCGCCCCCGCGGAGTACCTCCGGGCGGGCATCGCCATGGCGAACCCCGACGCCGCCCGGACAGCGGCCACCTGGGTGCGCCACGGGTTCGTGACCGACGCGGCAGTGCTGCTCGAGATGGCGAAGCTCCTGTTCATCGGGGACGAGCCCGAGGCGTCGGCCGAGGTGCTCGAGGCCGCCCGGCTCGGCACCGACCGCACCGAGCAGGTCGGCGCGTCGATCGACTACCTGGCCCCCTGGGTCGACAAGGCGCTCCGGCCCGCCAAGCCCGCACGAGTACCGACCGGCCATGTCTCGTTCGCCGTCATCGACTACAAGGCGCCCGACGAGAACGTCTCGTCCAGCAACATCGGCGACACCGTGCAGACCATCGCGAGCCTTGGCCACCTGCTACGGCACGAGGGCCTGCGCCTGCACGGCGACGACGCCGTCGCGGAGCCCGTGCGGTTCCTCGCCGACCGGGTACGCCCCGATCAAGGCGTGGCCGGACCGGGTGCCGACGTGCAGCTGACGCTCGTGCAGCGCGACATGTCCCACCTGGACGCCGTCCCCGAGAACACGTGGATGCTCGCGTTCGGCTGGTACATGCACAGCCAGTTCGACCTGCGCTTCGACTTCCCGTTCCACGAGAACCTCCAGCCGCTGTTCGTCTCGTTCCACGTCAACAAGCACGCCATCCTGACGCCCACCGCCGTCGACTACCTCAAGGCCCACGGGCCCATCGGCTGCCGTGACTGGACCACCGTGCACCTGCTGCTCAACGCGGGTGTCCCGGCATTCTTCAGCGGCTGCCTCACGACGACCATCGACACGGTCTTCCCCGCGGACTTCACGCGCGCGCCCGCCGGGGCTCCCGCGGTGTACGTGGACACCCCGGTCCCGGAGCACGACGCCGGGAGCGAGCTGGTCACCCACCTGCATCCCTCGGTGCGCCGACAGGACTTCGCCCAGAACCTGCACACCGCCGTCGAGCTGCTCGACGCGTACCGGAGCCGGTTCTCCCGGGTCGTCACCTCGCGCCTGCACGCCTTCCTGCCGTCGTGGGCCATCGGGGCCGACGTCGACTTCCGGCCCCGGAACGACGCGGACATCCGGTTCGCCGGCCTGCTCGACGCCGACGAGGGCGGGCGGCGTGCCATGCAGGAACGGATCCGGGGCGTCGTCGCGCCGGCGATGGCCAAGATCCTCGCCGGGGCCTCCCGCGACGAGGTCTACGCCACGTGGCGCGCGTCCGTCGCGGACGAGGTCGAGCGGGCGCTGGCGGTGCACGAGGCGCCGGTGCCCGCGCCGTCCGGCAGCTGCTCGGTGGACGACGTGGTCGCTGGTGTTCGTGCCACGCGCGTCGTCGTGGAGGCCGCCCGACCGCGCAGGCTCCCGGCGTCCGGCGAAGCGGGGACTCTCGCCGTCGCGGTGGCCCTGGACGGGAACCTGCGTTCGCAGATGGAGGTGGTGGTCGCCGGGGTGGTGCGGCACACCGACCGGCCGGTGCGGGTTGTCGCGCTCACGCGTGACCACACGCCGGCGGACCACGACCGGCTCGCGGGTCTCTTCCCCGAGGTCACGTTCGAGTGGTACGCGTGCGACGGCATCGACTACGGCGCGGTGCTCGGCATGCTCAAGCACATCACGGTCGCCACGATGGACCGGCTGCTGCTGCCCGAGCTGCTGCCGCACCTGGACCGCGTGATCTACCACGACCTGGACGCGCTGTCCGTGGTCGACCTGGCCGAGCTGTACGACGCCGACCTCGGCGGGGCACCCCTGGCGGCCCGCCCGTCGATCTCGTACAACTACCGGCACGGCATCGGGAACGTCATCCGGTCCACCAGGCTGCTCGGGCACGACCCGGTCGCCGCACGTGACCTCGTACGCGCCATGACCCAGCGGCACCGGTACGGCTACCGCGGGTTCAACGCGGGCATCCTGCTGCTCGACCTGACGGTCATGCGCGCCGACCGGTTCACGCACGAGTTCGTGCCGTACGCCGAGCGGTACGGGCTGAACGACCAGGACGTGCTCAACGCCTATGCGGGCTCGCGCTACCGGCAGCTGGACGCGCGCTGGAACGCGTGGCCGACGCAGGAGGTGGTCGCCGAACCCGCGCTGATCCACTGGGCGGGGCCGGTGAAGCCGTGGCACGACACCCAGTACGTGCTTCTCAAGGAGCACTGGACGGCCACGGAAGCCTGGCTCGCCACCCGCCGCTAACCCGTTGAGTGCTGGATATTCGCCCTTTTCCGGGGCCCGGAGGGGCGAATATCCAGCACTCAACGATCAGTAGGTGTCGGTGGACGGGGTGGGGGTAGTTCCTGCGTCCTTGTCGAAGCCGGACAGGACCGACGCCGTGCCCGACAGGCCGAGCCGGGTCGCGCCCGCCTCGATCATCGAGAGCGCCGCATCGAGGTCCCGGATCCCGCCCGAGGCCTTGACCCCGAGCCGGCCGCCACCCACCGCGCCGACGGTCCGGGCCATGAGGGACACCGCGTGCACCGAGGCACCGCCGGCGGGGTGGAAGCCCGTCGACGTCTTGACGAAGTCCGCGCCGGCGGCCTGCGCCGCCCTGCACGCGCCCACGATCTGCTCGTCGGTCAGTGCCGCCGACTCGATGATCACCTTGAGGATGCGGTCGTGCGGGACCGCGGCGCGCACGGCAGCGATGTCGGCCTCCACGGCGTCGAACCGGCCGGCCCGCGCGATGCCGACGTCGATCACCATGTCGATCTCGTCAGCCTCGTCGGACACGGCACGAGCGGCCTCGAAGGCCTTCACGTCGCTCATGTGCTTGCCCGACGGGAACCCGCACACCGTCGCGACGGCGAGCCGTCCGGCGGCCACCTCTACCGCGAGGGACACGAACGACGGGGACACGCACACCGAGAACACACCCAGCGCGGCGCCCTCCTCGACGAGCGTGGCGATGTCACCCGCAGTGGCCTCCGGCTTGAGCAGCGTGTGGTCGACGTACGCGGCGAGCGCCGCCCTGTCGTGCGGCACGGCCGGGGTCCGGGGCGCTTCGGGCTGAGCGGTCATACGAGTGCACCTTCAACTTTCTGGATTCCGGGCAGGATTACCTGCTCCACGAGGTCACGCCGCTCGTCGTGGTGCATGAACGCACCCCAGGCGGCGGTGACCGTCACGTCGACGAGGTCGTCGAGCGTCCAGCCCGCCTCGTCGACGAGCAGCTTCATCTCGTGCGTCATCGACGTACGAGACATCAGGCGGTTGTCCGTGTTGAGCGTCACGGCGAAGTCCAGCTCCTTGAGCCGGGTGATCGGATGCTTCGCGATGGACTCGGCGGCACCGGTCTGCAGGTTCGAGACCGGGCACAGCTCGAGCGGGATCTGGTGGTCGCGCACCCAGTGCGCGAGGCGGCCGAGGTCGGCCGCTCCCCCGTGCCCGTCACCCGTGAGGTCGCTCTCGGCGGGGTCTCCGGGTACGAAGGCGATGTCCTCGATGATCCGGGCTCCGTGGCCCAGCCGGTCGGCGTGCCCGAGGTGCACCGCCTGCCCGATGGAGTCGAGGCCGTCGGCCTCGCCCGCATGGATGGTCACGGGCACGTCGTGCTCCGCGAGGTAGCGCCAGATGCCGAGGTGGCGCGACGGCGGGAACCCCGCCTCGGGCCCCGCGATGTCGAACCCGGCCACGCCGTGGTCCCGGTAGGCGACGGCGAGCTCCGCGATCTCCTGCCAGCGGTCGAGGTGCCGCATGGCCGTGACCAGCTGTCCCACCCGGATGATGTGCCCGTCCGCGGCCGCCAGGGCGATGCCGTCGTCGATCCCGGACTGCACGGCCTCGACGGTCTCCGCGAGCGACAGGCCGCCGGCCAGGTGCTGCTCCGGCGCCCAGCGCTGCTCCGCGTACACGACGCCGTCCGCGGCGAGGTCGAGCACCGCCTCGCGGGCGACGCGCGCCAGGTTGTCGGCCGTCTGCATGACGGCGATGGTGTGCTCGAAGGTCTCCAGGTACCGCACGAGCGAACCGGAGTCGGCGGCTTCGCGGAACCAGTCGCCGAGGGACTCGGCGTCGGCCGCGGGCAGGGTGTGCCCTGCGGCGTCGGCCAGCTCGAGGACGGTCTGCGGTCGCAGCCCACCGTCGAGGTGGTCGTGCAGGACAACCTTGGGCAGGGCGCGTAGCAGCGCCTCACCGGGGCGCGCCCCGAGGTCTTGCGTGGTCATGCTGACAACCTACCGTCCGGCGCGCTCGGGCAGCAGCACCCAGGCGACGTGCGGCCAGCCCCCGAGCGCCGCGGTCAGCGCCTTGCGTACGCGTGCGGCCGTACGGTCGCCGGTCGACTGCGAGACGTCCGCCCTGCCCGACGGCGCCGGGGGCGGGTCGAGCAGCGCGGCGACGGGGACCGTGTGCAGCCCGGCGCCCGACGGCTCGTACAGGACCGCGCTGCCGTCCGCGCCCTCGCCGTCGGCGAGCGTGAGCAGCACCACGTGGCGCGGGACCGCGGAGTCCCAGCCACCCGTGACGTCGCCGCCCGTGTACAGCGGCACCGGGACGCCCGCACGCGCGCTCGCCACGGCGGCCTCCAGCAGGGCCCGCGACCCGGCCACCCGGTGCGTGTAGCGGACCTCACCGTAGGTGGCGAACCGCGCGGCACCCCACGGCGGCGTGCCGTACGTGCGCGGCCAGCCCGCGACGACGAGCCCACGCCGGTTGGTCGCGGCCTGGACGGCGTGCTGCAGCCGCACGAACCGCTCGGCCGGATCGCCGCTCGCGAGCCGTAGGGCTGCCCGCGGGTCGCCTGCCAGCCCGAGCATCGCCAGCACCGCCGACCCGCACGTGCGCTCGTCGACCTGTACGGCCGCGGCGGTGGTCCCGTCGAGCGACGGCAGGTTCAGCCGCCGTGGAAAGCCGACCGTCCCGGTGCCACGCTCCCGCGCCAGCGGGTCCAGGACGGAACGCCGCGCGCGGGACGTCACCGACTCGAGTCGCTGTTCGACGTCGTCGGGTATGACAGGACGGGCGAAGCGGCCCGGCGGCGGCGGGGCCGGCACCGGCCCCGCGAAGGCACGCACAGCACCGAGCATGGACGAAAGGTGCAATGTCGACGGCACGTCCCCAGGCTAAGCGGGGCCGGAGCGACTCGCCGGTTCGCCACGCTGGGGTGCGTCGGCGATCCGGCGCACCCCAGAAGCGCAGGTCAGCCCGCAGAACGGGCCTGCCAGGTCAGACGATCCGGTCCAGGATCACCGACTCGTCAGATGCCAGCATGGCACCGACCAGTGCCCCGGCACCCACGTCCACCATCGACAGCGCGCTCGCCGCGCCGGCCAGTGCGCCGCCGAGCCCGCCGGCGCCCGCACTCTCCGGCTCCACCGTCCAGCCGCCCTGGAGCGCCTCGCGCGCCCGGGCGAACCGCTCGGGGGTGTCGGTGTGCAGGGTGAACAGCGGCTGACCGGCGGCCACGGTCTCCCCCGGTTTCACGTGGATCTCGATGCCGGCGGCAGCCTGGACGGCGTCCTCCTTGCGCACCCGACCCGCGCCCAGCCGGTGCACGGCCACCCCGACGGCGTACGCGTCGAGCGAGGCCAGCACGCCCGACTCGGGGGCCACCACGGTCTCCGACTCCTTGGCGACCGGCAGCGGAGCGTCGACGTCGCCGCCCTGCGCCGCGATCATCGCGCGCCACTTGTCCATGGCCCGGCCGTCGGCCAGGGCCTCGCGCACGTCCGCCTCCGAGGCGGGGCGGTCGGCCGCGGCGAGCATCTCGACGGCGAGGGCGACGGTCAGGTCGACGACGTCGGACGGTCCGCCGCCCGCGAGGACCTCCAGGGACTCGCGAACCTCCAGGGCGTTGCCCGCCGTCCGACCCAGCGGTACCGACATGTCGGTGACCAGGGCCACGGTGCGCACGCCGGCGTCGGTCCCGAGGTCGACCATGGTGCGGGCGAGCTCGCGCGCGCTCTCCAGGGTCTTCATGAACGCGCCGGAGCCGACCTTCACGTCGAGCACCAGGGCCCCGGTGCCCTCGGCGATCTTCTTGGACATGATCGAGCTCGCGATGAGCGGGATCGCCTCGACCGTGCCGGTGACGTCGCGCAGCGCGTAGAGCTTGCGGTCGGCGGGTGCGAGGCCGGCCCCGGCGGCGCAGATGACGGCGCCGACGGACTCCAGCTGCGCCATCATCTCGTCGTTGGACAGGGACGCGCGCCAGCCGGGGATGGACTCCAGCTTGTCGAGCGTGCCGCCCGTGTGGCCCAGCCCGCGGCCGGAGAGCTGCGGTACCGCCACGTCGAACGTCGCCACCAGCGGCGCCAGCGGCAGCGTGATCTTGTCGCCCACGCCGCCGGTGGAGTGCTTGTCCGCCGTCGGCCGCGAGAGGTCGGCGAACGACATACGCTCGCCGGACGCGATCATCGCCTGGGTCCACCGGGAGATCTCCGCGCGGGACATGCCGTTCAGCAGGATCGCCATGGTCATGGCGGACATCTGCTCGTCGGCCACCACACCGCGGGTGTAGGCGTCGAGGAGCCAGTCGATCTGCTGGTCGGTGAGGGGCTCGGCGTTGTCGCGCTTCGTCCGGATGATGTCGACTGCGTCGAACTGCTCGGTCATCGGCTTGCCTCTCGCACATGGTCCAGGTCGCCCGGCCCGAAGGCCTGGGGCAGTACTTCGGTCATCGGCACGATGCCCTGCGGGGTGTCGACGAGCAGCTCCGGCCCGCCGTGCTCCCAGAGGATCTGCCGGCACCGGCCGCACGGCATGATCGTCTCGCCGAGCGCGTTCACGCACGTGAACGCGGCGAACCGGCCGCCTCCCGACATCACCAGGGCGCTGACCAGCGAACACTCGGCGCAGAGCGTCACGCCGTACGCGGCGTTCTCGACGTTGGCGCCGACGAGCAGGCGGCCGTCGTCGGCGAAGGCCGCCGCGCCGACCGGGAAGCCCGAGTACGGCGCGTACGCCTTGTCCACCGCGCCCCGGGCGGCGGCCCGCAGGCCGTCCCAGTCCACCGCACCTGCCGGATCCACAGAGCTCACGTCCACCTCTCTCATCCCTTGACGTACGGCTCGCCCGACGCGGCCGGAGGACGGGACCGTCCCACCAGGCCCGCGACGGCGAGCAGCGTGACCACGTACGGGATCATGAGCATGAACTGGCTGGGCACGGGCGAGCCCACCACGGACAGCACGTTCTGCAGGTTCGACGCGAAGCCGAACAGCAGGCCCGCGAACGCGGCACGCACGGGGTCCCACTTGCCGAAGATGACGGCGGCCAGCGCGATGTAGCCGGCGCCCCCGGTCATGTTCTCGCCGAACTGGCTGAGCTGTACCGTCGTGTAGAACGCGCCGCCCAGGCCCGCCACGGCACCCGCGACGAGCACCGCGTTGTACCGGGTGCGCACCACGTTGATGCCCACCGTGTCGGCGGCCTTCGGGTGCTCGCCCACGGCGCGCAGCCGCAGACCCCAGCGGGTGCGGTTCAGCGCGTACCAGACGGCGGGCACGGCGAGGAACATCAGGTAGATCAGCAGCGGCTGCTTGAACAGCACCGGACCGAGCACCGGGATGTCCGAGAGGATCGGGATCGGGATCGACGTGAACCGCGTGGTCGAGTTCAGGCTCTCGGCGCTGGGCACGAGCACCTGCGAGTACAGGAAGCTCGTCAGCCCGACGACCAGGACGTTCAGCACCACACCGACGATCACCTGGTTCACGTGGTACGTGATCGCGAACAGGCCGAGGACCAGCGCCACGAGGGCGCCCGCGGCCACCGCCGCGACCAGGCCGGCCACGGCACTTCCGGTGATCGAGGAGACGACCGCCGCGGTGAACGCCGCGCCGAGCAGCTGCGCCTCGATGGCGATGTTGACCACGCCCGCACGCTCGCCGATCACGCCGCCCATCGCGCCGTACACGAACGGGACCGACCACAGCACGGCACCGCCGAGCAGGCCGACGATCGACAGGTCACGGGGGCTGCCCGCACCGGCCCAGGCCAGGAAGCCTGTCAGCCCGGCCAGGGCGAAGATGACCACTACCCAGAGCGGCGTCCTGGTCCCGCGCGCGGTGAGCACGGCGGAGGCGGCGGTCGCCGCGAGCAGGATCACCCCGCACACCCACGCGAAGGCCACCGCGGGCACCACGATCACCGGGATCTGGAAGAAGTCGCTGCGCTGCGAGAGCAGGAACCGCGTGTCACCGGAGTGCGGTACGGCCAGGAGCAGCAGCGCGTACAGCACGGTCACGGCCAGCAGCACGCCCGCCGTCTTCCATGACACGACGGTCACGGTGCGCGTCGTCTCCGAGAGGGGCGCGTCCAGCTGGGTGGTCTTGTGGTCGGCACTCACGCTGCCGCCTCCTTCCGGTTCCGGGTCGCCTTCGTCTTCTTCGCTGCCCGACGCCGATTCGGGTCCGGCAGCCGGAAGATCGCCCTGACCAGCGGCGGCGCCGCGATGAACAGCACGATGAGGGACTGCACCACGAGGACGATGTCGCTCGGGACGCCCTCGGCGGCCTGCATGGTGGTGCCGCCCGCCTTGAACGCGCCGAACAGGATGCCCGCCGCGAGCACGCCCCACGGGTTGGACCCGCCAAGCAGGGCGACGGTGATCGCGTCGAACCCGATGCCCGCGTCGATGTCCGAGCCGAAGCCGGTGGTGACGCCACCCAGCACCTGCGAGGCGCCGGCCAGGCCGACGAGCCCGCCGGCCACGAGCATCGAGCTCACGGTGGCCCGGCCGGTGTCGATGCCGGCCACGCGCGCGGCGCGCGGGTTCTCCCCCACCGCGCGGAACACGAACCCGGTCGACGACCGGTTCAGCAGCCACCACACACCGACCACCGCGAGCAGGGCGAGGACGAAGCCCCAGGTCAGGTTGAACTGGTCACCGAGCAGCCGGGGCAGCTGCGCCGACTCCGGCGTCGGCGGCGTCTTCGGGTTGGACGAACCGGGCGCCTGCAACAGGCCAGGTGTCGCAAGGAAGTACGAGATCAGGTAGAACGCCACGTAGTTGAGCATGATCGTGACGATCACCTCGTGGGCTCCGGTGCGTGCCTTGAGCAGACCCGCCAGCCCGGCCCAGAGCGCACCCGCCGCGATACCGGCCACGAGCGCCATGAGCAGGTGCAGCGGGAACGGCACGCCGCTGATGCCGAAGCCGACCCAGCCGGCCGCCGCCGCAGCGACGAGCATCTGCCCCTGGCCACCGATGTTGAACAGCCCGGCGCGGAACGCGAGCGCCACGCCGAGGCCCGCCGCGATGAGCGGGGTCGCGTAGCTGAGCGTCTCCGTGAGGGGCCGGATCGCGGTGGCGAAGTCCGGCGCCTGCAGGTTGACCACCGAGCCGCGGAACAGCGCCGAGTACGCGCCGCCGATCGCCTGTCCGAGCGCGACGAGGGTGTCGCCCGGCCTGGCGAAGAAGTACGTCGAGGCCTCCTTCACGCCCTCGTTGGTGAAGGCGATCATGATCGAGCCGGCGACGATCGCGAGCAGCACGGCGCCCGCGGACACGGTCCAGGAGCTGCTCATCGTCTGCTGCAGCGCCTTGGCCAGGCGACTCTCCGTGTCGTCGACGGCGCCGTCGACGGCCGGTCCGGCCTCGCGTGCTCGTTCCTGCTCCAGCTCCTCGGCCGTGCCGGGGTCCAGGCCGGGCTCCTGCTCGGGGTTCGGCCCCGAGCTCGTTTCGGGCGCGTTCACGCGACCTCTCCCTTCGCGTCCTCCGGGGAGATCCCCGCCATCATCAGGCCCAGCACGTCACGCGGGGTGTCCGCGGGTACTACGCCGACCACCGTGCCGCGGTACATGACCATGATGCGGTCGGCCAGGGCCAGTGCCTCGTCGAGCTCGGTGGAGACCACCACCACCGGCACGCCGGAGTCGCGCGTGGCGATGATCCGCTTGTGGATGAACTCGATGGAGCCCACGTCCACACCACGTGTCGGTTGCGCCGCGACGAACAGGCGCAGGTCGCGCGACAGCTCGCGCGCGAGCACCACCTTCTGCTGGTTACCGCCGGACAAGCGCCCCACGGGCGTGGTGATGCCCTGCGTGCGGACGTCGAACTCGGCGACCTTCTCCTCCGCGAACTTGTCGCGGAACCCGAGCTGGAGCGCGCCGCCCTTGACGAACGGCCGGCCGTCGGAGCGGTCGAGCATGAGGTTCTCGGCAATGGTGAACTCGCCGATCAAGCCGTCGTGCGTGCGGTCCTCCGGGACGAAGCCCACGCCGGCGTCCAGGATGTGGCGCACGGACCGGCCCACGAGCTCCTTGCCGTCGAGCGTGATGCTCCCCGACACGTCGTCCTCCAGCCCCAGCAGGGCCTCGGTGAGCTCGGTCTGCCCGTTGCCCTGCACGCCCGCGATGGCGAGCACCTCGCCGCCGCGCACCTCGAAGCTGACGTTGTCGACCACGACGGTGCCCGCCTCGCTGGTGACCACCAGGTCGGTGACCTTCAGCCCGTTGTCGTGCAGGGTGGGCGCCTCCTTCTGCACCGTGAGCTCCACGGAGCGGCCCACCATCAGGGAGGCGAGCTCGCCGTCCGACGCCGTCGGGCTGGCCTCGCCCACCACCTTGCCGTGGCGGATCACGGTGATGCGGTCCGCGACGGCGCGCACCTCGCGCAGCTTGTGCGTGATGAACACGATCGCGGAACCCTCGTCGCGCAGCTGGCGCATGATCGCCATCAGCTCGTCGGTCTCCTGCGGCGTGAGCACCGCCGTCGGCTCGTCGAAGACCAGCACGTCGGCGTTCCTGGAGAGCGCCTTGATGATCTCGACGCGCTGCTGGACGCCCACGGGGAGGTCCTCGACCAGCGCGTCGGGATCCACGTCGAAGCCGAACCGGGCGGAGATCTCCTTGACCTGCGCGCGGGCCGCCTCCAGGTCGAGGCGCCCGCCGCCGCGGGTCTGCTCGTGGCCGAGCATGACGTTCTCGGCGACGGTGAAGACCGGGACCAGCATGAAGTGCTGGTGCACCATGCCGATGCCCGCGCCCATCGCGTCGCCGGGGCCGGAGAAGCGCTGGACGACGTCGTCCAGCAGGATCTCGCCCTCGTCCGCCTCGTACAGGCCATAGAGCACGTTCATCAGGGTGGACTTGCCCGCCCCGTTCTCGCCCAGGAGCGAGTGGATCTCGCCTGGCTGGACCACCAGGTCGATGGCGTCGTTCGCGACGAGCGCGCCGAAGCGCTTGGTGATGCCGCGCAGCTCGAGCCGCATGGATGTCCTTCCGGAAAGGGGGCCCGCACGTATTAGGGCTCATAACAGGTCCCGGGGCGCACGGCGCGAACCGTGCCCCCCGGGACCATCTTGCGTCACGTCTCTGAAAACTACCGAAACGGCTACCGATCAGCCGGCACAGGCCATCACTCAGCGAGGTACGACTTCACCTCGACGTCGCCCGCGATGATGGACTCCTTGAGAGTCTGCACCTCTTCCCAGAGGGCCGGGTCCACCTTGTCCTCGAAGTTGTGCAGCGGCGCGAGGTCCACGCCGCCGTTCTCGAGGGTGCCGACGTACGGCGTCGGGTCGAACTCGTCGTTACCCGAAGCCAGGACAGCCTCCTCGGTCGAGACGTCCATCCCCTTCAGGATGGAGGTGAGCACGATGTCCTGCGTGGTCGGGTCCGACTCGTAGAAGTCGGCGTCCACGCCGATCAGGGCGACGTCCTCGCCCGAGTCCGCGATGGCGTCGATCGCCGACTGGTAGATCGGGCCACCGACGGGCAGGATCACGTCGACGCCCTGGTCCAGGATGTTCTGGGCGGTCTGCTTGGCCGCCGGGTCAGCCGCGAAGCCGCCGGTGAACGAGCCCTTCTTGCCGTCCCAGCCCACCACCTCGACGTCGGCGTCCTTGGTCTCGTTGTAGTAGTCGACGCCCTGCTTGAACCCGTCCATGAAGATCGTCACGGTCGGGAAGTCCATGCCACCGAACGTGCCGACCTTGCCGGCCTCCGAGTAGCCGGCGGCGAGATAACCGGCGAGGAACGCGCCCTCCGCCGTGTTGTACAGCAGCGGCTTGATGTTCTCCGAGTCGGTCTTGCCGTCGAAGTCGCCGTCGGCCGCGTCGTCGATGATGATGTAGTCGATGTCGGGGTTCTCCGCCGCCGACGCGATGGTGGTCGCGGAGAGGTTGAATCCCACCGTGACGATCGCGTTGCAGCCCTCGGACACCAGCGTCTGGACGTTGCCCTCGTACTCGGACGACGACGTCGACTGCACGTCGACCAGCGTGGTGCCGAGCTCGTCGGCCGCGGCCGTGGCGCCCTCGAAGCCGAGCTGGTTGAAGCTCTTGTCGTCGAAGCCACCCTCGTCCGAGACGATGCAGGGCTTGAAGTCGCTGGTGGCCTCGCCACCGGTGGTCTCCTCAGGGGCGGCGCCGCACGCCGAGAGCGCAAGCGCCGCTGCTCCCGCAAGGGCCGTAAGCCGAACAGCCTTCTTCACTGGTGCTCCTTCGATGGTCCAGACGGGCCTGATCCAAACAGGTCTGGGGCCCTATACCGCACCGAGGGTAGCCAGCGCATCCCGCATTTCGCGTTTCGAGACGGTAACCGGAGTAAGTCGTTACCGAAGCGTCATCGACAGGAACATCCAGCGGTCAGCTCGCCGCAAACTGGGCAAGGGCCCGCACGCCGACGCCGATCGCTCGCTCGTCCACCACGAGGTCGCCCTGGTGCAGGTCGTAGGTGCGTCCGCCGGGGGTCCGCACGCCGAGGCGGGCCATGGTGCCCGGCACCTTGCGGAGGAACCAGGCGAAGTCCTCGCCGCCCATCGACTGCTCGGTCAGCTGCACCGCGCCCGGGCCGACGGCCTCACGGACAGCGTTCTCGAGGTCGCCCGTCGCCTCGGTCTGGTTCTCGACCGGCGGCACGCCGTGCGTCACGGTCACCGAGACGCTGACCTGGTACGGAGCCACGATCTGCTCCACGGCCTCGCGCACCAGCTCGCCCGCCTTCTCCCAGGCGCGCACGTCGAGGCAGCGCAGCGTGCCCTTGACGATGCCGGTGGACGGGATCGCGTTGGGCGTCGAGCCCGCCTGCACGGCGCCCCACGTCAGGTTGACGCCGGAGCGCGGGTCGAGCCGGCGGCCGAGCACGCCGGGGGTCTGGGTGATGACCTGACCCAGCGCGAACACGACGTCGCCCGTGAGGTGCGGACGAGAGGTGTGGCCGCCGGGTGACGAGATGGTCACCATCACGGAGTCGCTGGCCGAGGTGATCGGGCCGATCCGGGTGCCCACGTGCCCGACGTCGAACTTGGGGTCGCAGTGCAGCGCCGCCATCCGGTCCACACCGTCGAGCTCGGAGGTCTTGTTGATGATGTCCTCGGCGCCGCCGGGGAAGACCTCCTCGGCGGGCTGGAAGAAGAGCCGGACGCCGCGGCGCAGGCGCCCCTCCTCCGCCAGCCGGGCGAGCACGAGGCCCGCGCCGAGCACGACGGTGGTGTGCACGTCGTGCCCGCACGCGTGCGCGACACCCGGCTCGGTCGAGGCGAACTCCACGCCGCTGGTCTCCTGCAGCGGGAGCGCGTCGAGGTCGGCGCGCAGGCCGACCCGGCCCTCGCCGCCGGGCCCGCGGTCCGGGCCGATGTCGCAGACCAGGCCGGAGCCGATCGGCAGCAGGCGCGGCTCCAGGCCGGCCGCCCGCAGGCGCTCGGCGACGACCTGGGTGGTGCGCGTCTCCTTGCGCGAGAGCTCCGGGTGCGCGTGGACGTCGCGGCGGAACGCGATCAGCTCCGCGTCCAGCCCGTCGGCGAGCTCGCCCACGCGGGCAGCCAGCGCCGCGACGACGTCCGTCGCGTTACCTCCGGGCACGTCTCCCACCGGCATCTGATCGCCCGAAACGATCTGATCGAAGTCGGCGAGAGTGACGGGCTGGGTCGGGTTCACCTGACCCACGGTAGCGCTGTCCGCCCCGCGAGACACGGCCGGGGCGTATCCGTCTCACGATGCGGGCATCGTTGAGATCGGGCATCGAGCGGTGGGGTCAGAGCAGGTCCGCACGGCCGCGTTCGCGCACCGCCGCGACCACCTCTTTCACCTGCTGGGCGCGCGCCCGCGTGGTGACGAGCAGCGCGTCGGGCGTGTCGACGACGACCACGTCGTCCAGCCCCAGCACCGTCACCAGGCGGCCCGACGCCGGGACCACCACGGAGCCGGCGCTGTCGATGCGCAGCACGTCGGCAGGGTCCCCGAGCACCTTGGCGCCGCTGTCGTCGTCGGACGGGAGGAGGACGGCGAGCGAGTTGTAGTCCCCCACGTCGTCCCAGCCGAAGGTCCCGGGCACGACGGCGACGCCGCCCGCCTCCGCGACGGGCTCGGCCACCGCGTGGTCGATCGCGATCTTCTCCAGGCCCGGCCACACGTCCGCGAGCACCGCGGCACGGCGCGGGGTGTCCCAGGCGTCCGCCACGAGGCGCAGGGAGTCGTGCAGCTCCGGACGCTGCTCGGCGAGGTGCCCGAGGAGCACCGAGGTGCGCGAGACGAACATGCCCGCGTTCCAGCGGTACTCGCCCGAGGCGAGGTACCGCCGCGCGGTGGCCGCGTCGGGCTTCTCCGTGAAGCCGCGCACGTGCAGCGTGTGCGGGGCGCCGTCGATCCCGAGCGGCTCGCCCGAGCGCACGTACCCGAAAGCGGTCGAGGGCCGCGACGCCGCGATCCCGACGGTCGTCACGTAGCCAGCGCGCGCCGCGGCCACCGCCTCGCGGACCGCGAGCTCGAACGCACGCGTGCCGTGGATCACGTGGTCCGCGGCGAACGAGCCGATGACCACGTCGCCGTGCCGCTTCTCCAGCACCGCAGCTGCCAGGCCGATCGCCGCCATCGACTCGCGTGGGGACGGTTCGGCGAGCACGGCGTCGTCGGACAGGCCGGGCAGCTGCGCGCGACAGGCCGCGACGTGCTGCTCGCCGGTGACCAGGATCAAGCCGTCCGACCCGACCAGCGGACGCAGCCGGTGCTCGGTGGCCTGGAGCAGCGACATGCCCGAGCCCACCAGGTCGTGCAGGAACTTGGGCTCCCCGCCCCGCGAGAGGGGCCAGAGCCGGGTACCCGACCCACCGGCCGGTACCACTGCGAAAAAGTCGTCGATCGGGGACGATAGGGCGGCGGCCGAAGTCATGCCCCGCAGGATGCCAGCAGGACAGCGTTCCCGTAGCCAGAACTCGCCGATCTCAGGGCGAACCCTGGCTGATCCCAGGGTCAAGTCCGGTAGCAACGCACGGGCGACCTGACGGGTGCCGGAAGCGATGGCATCTCCCCTGTGGGATCAGTCACAAATGCCGCGTCTTGATGCCTGTGAGGGCTGCCGGGCGGCGATCGAGGCGACCAGTTGTCATTACAGTGGGGACCAGCCACCCCCAGCCGGACAGCCATAGGAGGCTCCCGAAGTGCCCACCGCACCAGCAGGCACGTTGTACCGCGGCCGTGAAGGCATGTGGTCATGGGTCGCGCACCGCGTGACCGGCGTGCTGATCTTCTTCTTCTTGCTCGTGCACGTGCTCGACACTGCGCTGGTACGCGTGTCCCCCGAGGCGTACAACGCCGCGATCAGCACGTACCAGACCCCGATCATGGGGCTGGGCGAGGCAGGACTCGTGGCCGCGATCGTCTTCCACGCCTTCAACGGCATCCGCATCCTCCTGGTGGACTTCTGGGCCAAGGGCCCGAAGTACCAGAAGACGATGCTCTGGGTGGTCATCGGTCTCTTCGTCGTGACGATGGCGGGCTTCCTGCCACGGCACCTCATCAACGTCTTCACCGGGGGTCACTGATGGCACACGGAACCGCAGCGGTGGCGAAGCTCGACTCCCCGCGCTCCCCCTACGCCCGGCGCAAGACGACGCGCGGCAACTACGAGCTGTACTCGTGGGTCTTCATGCGGGCGTCCGGCGTCGTGCTGCTCGTCCTGATCTTCGGGCACCTGTTCGTGAACCTGATGGTCGGCGACGGCGTCCACGCGATCGACTTCGGCTTCGTGGCCGGCAAGTGGGCCAACCCGATGTGGCAGATCTGGGATCTCCTCATGCTGTGGCTCGCCATGATCCACGGCACCAACGGCGTGCGCACGATCATCAACGACTACGCCACGCGGGACCTGACGCGCGGGATCCTCAAGGGCCTGCTCCTCCTGGCGTTCACCGTCGTGGTCGTGCTCGGCACCCTGGTGATCTTCACGTTCGACCCGTGCCCGCAGGACGCTCCCGCGGAGCTGCTGGCCTCCTTCTGCACGGCCTAGCACTTCTGCACGGCCCAGCACGGCAGCACCGCAAGTCCCCCCAGCCCCACCCTCCGAAACTCTTCAGCAGGAGGCATCGAGCCCGATGCAGACCCATCAGTACGACGTAGTCATCGTCGGCGCCGGCGGCGCAGGCATGCGCGCCGCCCTCGAGTCGTCGAAGGAGGCCCGCACAGCGGTGATCTCCAAGCTGTACCCCACTCGCTCCCACACCGGTGCCGCCCAGGGCGGTATGGCGGCAGCCCTCGCGAACGTCGAGGACGACAACTGGGAGTGGCACACGTTCGACACCGTCAAGGGCGGTGACTACCTCGTCGACCAGGACGCGGCCGAGATCCTCGCCAAGGAGGCCATCGAGTCCGTCCTCGACCTGGAGCGGATGGGCCTCCCGTTCAACCGCACCCCCGAG
Source organism: Promicromonospora sp. CA-289599 (assembly GCF_050936155.1). NCBI lineage: Bacteria > Bacillati > Actinomycetota > Actinomycetes > Micrococcales > Promicromonosporaceae > Promicromonospora > Promicromonospora sp. CA-289599. Next base: position 3,994,644 of record NZ_JBNJNI010000001.1, on the reverse strand, counting down.
GGCAAGATCGACCAGCGCCGCTTCGGCGGGCACACCCGCGACCACGGCCAGTCCGCCGTGCGCCGCGCGTGCTACGCGGCCGACCGCACCGGTCACATGATCCTCCAGACGCTCTACCAGAACTGCGTCAAGCAGGAGGTGGAGTTCTTCAACGAGTTCTACGTGCTGGACCTGATCACCGACCACGACCTCACCACCGAGGAGATCGCGGACGGCGAGGAGGTCAACGCGACCGGCGTCGTCGCCTACGACCTCGCCACCGGCGAGATCCACGTGTTCCAGGCCAAGTCGATCATCTTCGCCACCGGCGGTGCCGGCAAGATCTTCAAGACCACCTCGAACGCGCACACCCTCACCGGTGACGGCATGGCCCTGGCGTACCGCCGCGGCCTGCCGCTGGAGGACATGGAGTTCTTCCAGTTCCACCCCACAGGCCTCGCGGGGCTGGGCATCCTCCTGTCGGAGGCTGCCCGCGGCGAGGGCGGCATCCTGCGCAACTCGGAGGGTGAGCGCTTCATGGAGCGCTACGCCCCGACCATCAAGGACCTCGCGCCGCGCGACATCGTGGCCCGGTCCATGGCGAACGAGGTCCGCGAGGGCCGCGGCGCCGGTCCGAACAAGGACTACGTGCTGCTCGACCTGACGCACCTGGAGCCGGCGCACATCGACGCCAAGCTCCCGGACATCACCGAGTTCGCGCGCACCTATCTCGGCATCGAGCCCTACACCGAGCCCGTGCCCGTCTACCCCACGGCGCACTACGCCATGGGCGGCGTGCCGACCAACATCAAGGGCGAGGTGCTCCGCGACGGCGTCAACGTCGTCAAGGGCCTCTACGCCGCTGGCGAGGTCGCCTGCGTGTCCGTGCACGGCTCGAACCGGCTCGGCACCAACTCGCTGCTCGACATCAACGTGTTCGGCAAGCGTTCCGGGCGGGCAGCCGCCGAGTACGCCAAGACGGCGGAGTTCCGGGAGCTGCCCGAGGACCCGACGGTCCGCGTGGTCGCGCAGCTCGACGAGATGCGCAACCGGCCCGACGGCGAACGCGTGGCGGACATCCGCAAGGCGCTGCAGGAGAGCATGGACCTCAACGCCCAGGTGTTCCGCACGGGCGAGTCGCTGAACGATGCCCTCGCCGACATCCGCGAGCTGCAGAAGCGGTACCGCAACGCCTCGGTGCAGGACAAGGGCAAGCTCTTCAACACGGACCTCCTCGAGGCCATCGAGCTGGGCTTCCTGCTCGACATCGCCGAGGTCACGGTCGTCGCGGCCATCAACCGCAAGGAGTCGCGCGGCGGTCACTACCGCGAGGACTACCCGAACCGCGACGACGCGCACTACATGCTGCACACGATGGCCTACCGCCGCCCGCCCGAGGCGTCGGACCAGGCCGAGGGCCACGTCGAGGGCTACTTCGACCACGTCGAGGAGTTCGACGGCTACAAGGTCGTCCTGGGCTCGAAGCCCGTCATCCAGACCCGGTACGAGCCGATGGAGCGAAAGTACTGATGACTGCCACTCTCGAAGCCGCCGCACCGTCCCCCGCGGGCGAGATCCCCTCGTTCACGGTCACGATGCGGATCCGGCGGTTCAACCCCGAGGTGTCCGACGAGCCGACGTGGGAGGACTTCACGGTCGAGGCCCACGGCACCGACCGCGTGCTCGACGCCCTCCACAAGATCAAGTGGGACATGGACGGCTCGCTCACGTTCCGCCGGTCCTGTGCGCACGGCGTCTGCGGCTCGGACGCCATGCGGATCAACGGCCGCAACCGGCTGGCCTGCAAGACGCTGCTGAAGGACGTCAACCCCGACAAGCCGATCCTGGTCGAGCCCATCAAGGGCCTGCCGGTCGTGAAGGACCTCGTCGTCGACATGGAGCCGTTCTTCGCCTCCTACCGCGAGATCATGCCGTTCCTCATCACCAAGGGGAACGAGCCGTCCAAGGAGCGCTACCAGTCCCCCGAGGACCGCGCCCGGTTCGACGACACCACCAAGTGCATCCTGTGCGCCGCGTGCACGTCGTCCTGCCCGGTGTTCTGGACGGACGGGCAGTACTTCGGGCCGGCGGCGATCGTGAACGCGCACCGGTTCATCTTCGACAGCCGTGACGAGGGTGGGTCGCAGCGCCTGGAGATCCTCAACGACAAGGAGGGGGTGTGGCGGTGCCGCACCACCTTCAACTGCACTGAGGCCTGCCCTCGTGGGATCGAGGTCACGAAGGCGATCCAGGAAGTGAAGCGGGCCATGATTACTCGGGCTTTCTGACGCTTCTTTGTTCCTCCTCCGCCGCGGGCGGAAGGTAGGGGCGGCCGGCCTCGCTCACGCGCCCCAGGGGGCGCTCCGCTACGGCTTTACGGCCGGCCGCCCCTACCTTCCGCCCGCGGCTCTGTTGTCTGCGCACCTCAGCTGGTCTTCACCTGGGCGGGAGCGTCGGGCTCAGCCTTTGTGGTGGGGGTTTGGTTGGCGGGGACGACGGGGTTGGCGGGGACGGTGGGCGGGGCGTCGGTCTCCGGGCGGGTCTCGGCCTCTATGAGGGACTCCGACTGGGACATCCAGGAGGTGGCCAGGAGGAGGACCCTGGCCAGGAGGTTGACCAGGACCAGGACCGTGACCACCACCGCGAAGGACGCCAGGAGGGCGTTACGGGCGGCGGCCGTGGTGACGACCTCGGTGCCCAGGTAGCGGAGGATGCCGGCGAGTACGCCGACGGCCAGGGAGCCGGTCAGCAGGTCTCTCAGGGGGACGTGCATGCCGCCTACGTAGCGGACGACGGCGGCGACCACCGCGGCGTCGAGCACCAGGGTGACCAGGGCTCCGCCGGCTCGGACGCCGAACGAGACCGCCGGGCCCTCCAGGCCGAGGCTCTCCAAGGTCCACGGGACTGCCGCCGCGACGGCCACGCTCGCGGCCGCCGTGACGAGCACGCCTACGCCGAGCAGGACGAAGCCCAGGAGCTGCCGCAGGCGCTCCGTCACCGGGTTGCCGGCGTTCTCGGTCAGGCCGAACGTCGCACGTACCGAGGTGCGCAACGCGCCCATGAAGTTCGTGGCGGACCAGAGCAGCACCGCCACCGCGACGACCGACGTCCAGCTGATGCCCGAGGAGAGCACCAGGTCGGACGGCTTCAGGACGCCCCCGCTGCCGGTGTCCACCAGACCCGGAACCCAGGTGTCCACCTGGGTGAGGATCGCCAGCCGCAGGTCGGCGTTGCCCCCGAGCACCCGGACGAACAGCGTGTAGCCGAGGGTCAGGGCGGCGAACAGGGAGAACAGCGCGGCGTAGGCCATGCCGCCGCTGAGCACCGAACCGTTCGCGAGATCGTACTGCGCCAGCGCACGTGCGACCCGGGTCGCCTCCCAGCGTTTCCACGCCGCCTGTCCGAGCTCGATCAGCCGCTTCATCGCGACGAGCCTAGACGGTGCGCCCGTTCTCAGCCGAGGGGGAAGGCCGCCTGGGGGCGCCAGATGCCGTCGTCGCCGTGCTCGTACTGGTAGAACCGGTCGACGTCGAACTCGGCGGAGTAGTCCGCCATCGCCTCGAACGCCTTGTCGAGCGAGGAGTCCGGCACCTCGTGCGCGATGGTGACGTGCGGGTGGTAGTTGAACCGCAGTTCTCCGTCGAGGATGCCGGTCCGAACGCTCGCCTCGAGCTGCTCGCACTCGGAGATCCCCTGTGCCAGCGCCACGAACACGACCGGCGAGACCGGCCGGAACGTCGCAGTGCCCCGGAGCTGCACCGTGAACGGCGGCGCCGCGGCGGCCACGGCCGCCAGGTGCTCCCGCGCCTGTTCGAGCTGCCCGACGTCGAGCAGGGTGGGACCCAGCAGAGTGATGTGCGGGGGGATGAAGTGGGCGAGCGGGTCCTCGGCGGCGACCCGCGCCGCGCTCAGCTCAGCGGCGTAGGGCTCCGGGACCTCGATGGCGATCCCGATGCGAACCTGACCGGGGCCCCGCTCGGGAAGGTTCACCGGATGCCTCGTGCGGGGAGCAGCCCGAACCGCTCGTACATCCGGTCCAGCACCGGGCCGGCGATCGCGCGCGCCCGGTCCGCGCCGTCGGCCAGCACGCGGTCCAGCTCGGCCGGGTCCGCGAGGTAGGTGTCGGCCCGGGCCTGGAACGGCTCGAGGAAGGCGACGACGGCGTCGGCCAGGTCCACCTTGAGGTAGCCGTAGCCGCGGCCGTCGTACTCCTTGGCGATCTCGTCGATGCCACGGTCCGTCACTGCCGAGAAGATCGTCAGCAGGTTCGAGATGCCGGGCTTCTCCGCCGGGTCGAACCGCACGCCGTACGACTCGTCGGCGTCGGTCACCGCCGACTTGATGGCCTTGACGGCCTTCTTCGGGTCCTCCAGCAGCCAGACGACGCCCTTGCCACCCGTGCTGGACTTGCTCATCTTGGCGCTCGGGTCCTGCAGGTCCTGGATCTTCGCGACGGCCTTGACGATGTGCGCGTCCGGCACGACGGCGGTCTCCGCGCCGAACCGCGTGTTCAGCCGCTCGGCGAGGTCGCGGGTGAGCTCCAGGTGCTGGCGCTGGTCCTCGCCCACGGGGACCAGCGCGGCGTCGTACAGGAGGATGTCGGCGGCCATCAGCACCGGGTAGGTGAAGAGCCCGACGGTGGTGCCCTCGCTGCCCTGCTTCGCCGACTTGTCCTTGAACTGCGTCATCCGCCCGGCCTCGCCGAACCCGGTCTGGCAGCTCAGGAGCCACGCCAGCTCGGCGTGCGCGGCCACGTGGGACTGCACGAACAGGATGGAGCGCTCGGGGTCGACGCCCCCGGCGAGGTACTGCGCCGCGGTCCGCCGGGTGCGCTCGCGCAGCAACGCCGGGTCGGGGCTCACCGTGAGGGCGTGCAGGTCCACCACGCAGTAGAGCGCGTCGTAGGAGTCCTGCAGCGCGACCCACTGGGACAGCGCCCCGATGTAGTTGCCCAGGTGGAGCGACCCGTCAGTGGGCTGCATCCCGGAGAAGATGCGCTTCCGGGCGGGGCGGTGGGCAGAGACGCCAGCGCCCGCCGGGCTAGTGGTTTCGGACGACATGGCGAACATTCTGGCAGGTCCATGCGCGCTCACCGAATCGTCAGGTCGCTTCGTCGTCGTACGGCGCCTTCCCGGGTTCCGCGACCGCCCCGGCCGACGCCGCGGGCGTGCCGTACCGGTCCGCAGCGCGCGCAGCGGCCGGCGAGCCCGCGCCCGCCGGCCCCTCGTACGGGGTGTCGTCGAGCAGCGCGTCCCGCACGATCTTGCGCGGGTCGTACTGGCGCGGGTCCAGCTTGGACCAGTCGACGTCGTTGAACTCCGGCCCGAGCTCGTCGTCCACCCGCGCCTTCGCGGTCTGGAGCAGGTCTCGGCCGCGACGCACGAGCGAGCCGAGCTGCTCCGCATAGACGGGCAACCGTTCCGGGCCGATCACGAGCATCGCGACCACCAGAATGATCACGAGCTCCCAGCCATTGATGCCGAACACGCTCAGAGCCTACTCGCGTCGCGAGACCAGCCGGAGAACGCCAGATGAACCCGGTTCACTGACCGCTCGACCGCTCTTCGAGGACCACGCGGACCTCGCGCTCGTCGCCGTCGGAACGCACCTGGAGCGTGACCGGATCGCCCGGCGCCTTGGCCCGGATGGCGACGATGAGCTCGTCGGCCACCGACACGGGCCGGCCGTCGATCGAGAGGATCACGTCGCCGGGCTTCAGGCCTGCCTGGTCGGCGGGACCGTCCGGCGTCACGGCCGGCGTTCCCTGCTGCGGCTCCTGGGAGACCTGCACGCCCTCCCCCTGATAGGCGGGGTCGAGCAGCACGCCGATGATCGGGAACGTCGCGGTACCCGTCTCGATCAGCTGTTCGGCGGTGTGCCGCGCCTGGTTGGACGGGATGGCGAAACCGAGGCCGATGTTGCCGGTGGCCCCCGTCGTGCCCGGCCCTTGCGCGATCGCCGAGTTGATGCCGATGACCTCGCCCGCGGAGTTCACGAGCGGCCCGCCGGAGTTGCCGGGGTTGATGGCGGCGTCCGTCTGGATGGCGTCGATGAACGCGGCCTCGGCGGCCTCGCCCGCCTTCACGGGACGGTGCAGCGCGCTGACGATCCCGGTCGTGACGGTGGCCTCCAGGCCCAGCGGGGAGCCGACGGCGAGCACCGAGTCGCCGACCACCACCTCGTCCGAGTCGCCGAGGATGAGCGGCTCCAGACCCTTCTCCTTGACGCGGATCACCGCGAGGTCGTAGTCGGGGGTCGCGCCCACGAGCTCGGCGGGCTGCTCGTGGCCGTCCGAGAACGTCACCGTGACGTCCGCGCCGGAGGCCGCCTCGGCGACCACGTGGTTGTTGGTGAGGATGTAGCCGTCGGCCTTGAGGATCATGCCCGACCCGGTCGCGACGCCCTGCTGGGCACGCACCTCGATCGAGACCACGCTCGGCAGCGCCGCGGCGGCGATGGCGGCCACCGAACCCTCGGGGCGCTCCACCTGGGTGGCACCCGCCGCGGGCTTCGGGAGTGCCGCGTCCGCGGGCCGGGCGGACTCCTGCGACTCCAGCAGCGCGAAGGCGGCCGCGCCGCCGCCCGCGCCCGCGAGCAGCCCCAGCACCACGACGGCGGACACGGCGCGTGCGCCGAGCTTGCCGCGCCGGGGCCTGGCGCCCTGCGTCGTCGCGTGCGGATCGGTCCCGTGCGAGGCCTGGTGCGGGGTCTCCTGCGGGGCCTGCTGGTCGTCGGCGCCGGTCCCGCCGGGCGAAGGGGCCGCCACGGTGGTCAGGAACCCGGACGCCGGGAGCTGCGCGGTGGGCTGCTCACCAGGGCTGACGGCCGGCGGAGCCGGGACCGGGAGCCGCTCGGTGACCTGCTCGGGCGCGCTGGGCGGCGCGGGCACGGGTGTGGGATCCGCGGCAGGAGTCGTCGACTCGTTCGCGGGAGGTACTGCTGCACGCGGCGTGGGCGGCGCGAACGGGTTCTCGTCGGTCATGGGCTTTCGATGACTCCTGTCACGGTGTGCCACCCGCGGGCGATGCGGGGCAGGACCCCGGCATCGTAGCCATGCTCACCGAAGGACGCCACGAGCTGGGTCAACACCTCGTCCGGCGCGTCCGCCACGACGTCGACCACCATGTCGTCCGACTGCCACGCCACGTGAGCCGGTTCGGACGCGAGGACCCGGACTCCCCCGGCGCCGACGGCGCCGTCCTGGGCGAGCTGGCCCGGGCGTTCGCGGACCACGGCGTGACCGGACGGCCCGACGAGATCGATCTCGAGCGTCTGCCCCTGATCGCCCACCAGCCGCATCGCCGAGACGGTGTACCCGTCGGGCAGCTCGCTGGGCGCGGCCCAGCCGTTGTCCGCCGCCCAGTCGAGCGCGGCGGGCGTGAGCTGGTCGTACGTGACGTCGAGCGTGGCGAGCACGTCCTGGCCCGCCGCCGCCGTGTCCGGACCCGTACGGCCCAGCATGGTCATGCTGGTCTGTGCGGAGAGCTGCGGGGACACGACGGGAACGTCGCCGAGCGTGAACAGGGCAAGTCCCAGGACGCCGACGCCGCCCACCCCGAGCGCGGTGATCCGCGCGGTACGACGGCGTCGTGCCGGACGGTCGACACGGCCGTCGAACCCGGCTCCGACGTCGAAGGCCGACGTCTGCCACATCGGCGCGGACAGCGGGTCCGGGCCGAGGAAGGGCCGGCGCAGCGGGTCGTCGTCGGTGGGCGGGATGCTCGCCTGGAGTGCCATCAGGCGTGCGGTGAGCGCAGGGTCCGGCACCACGTCGGCGGCCGAGGAGAGCGCACGCCGGGCCGCACGGGCCGAGTCCAGCTCGCGGGCGCACAGGCGGCACATCGTCACGTGGGACAGGGCCCGCTCGGTCTCCGCGGGTGAGAGCTGTCCGTCCGCGAGCGCGCTGATCAGGTCCCCGAGGTGGCTCATCGCACGCCCCCGCGCGTCGGCGCCAGGTGCTCCAGTGCATCGCGGAGCTGGGCGCGCGCCCGGTGGATCCGGGAACGCACCGTCCCGAGCTTGACACCGAGCGTCACGGCGATCTCCTCGTAGCTCAGGCCCTCGATGTCGCACAGCACGACGGCGGCGCGGTACTCGGGGCGCAGGGCGTCGAGCGCCTTCTGCACGTCCTGGTCCAGGTTGGCGTGCTCGTACCCGCGCTCCGGGCGGCCGAAGTCACCGGTGTCGGCGACGTGGCCGTCGTCGTCCCCCATCGCCTCCATGCGGATGCGCTTCTTGCGGCGCGCGCCGTCGAGGAACAGGTTGGTGGTGATGCGGTGCAGCCAGCCCTCGAACGTGCCGGGCGTGTAGCTGGACAACGAGCGGAACACCCGGATGAAGGTCTCCTGCGTGAGATCCTCGGCGTCCTGCTTGTTGCCGGTCAGCCGGTAGGCGAGCCGATAGACGCGTGCCGAGTGCTCGCGGACTATCTCTTCCCAGGTAGGCGGCTGCCATGGCATGTCGACGGCGCCGGCCCCGGAAGGTGCCGACGCGCTCAGGTCCGCTGCGTGAGTGCTCACAGAAGTCATCGTCCTCTCAACGTACGTCAAAGCCCAGGCGTTCCCACGGGCTGTACCCTGACGCCGCACGTGATGTACACAACTGTCCGACTCCAGCGGAGGAAGCCATCAGCACAGCGGAGCCGTCAGGCCACGGCAAGGTCGCGGCATGGGTCTACAGCGAGGCCTTCGTCCCCGAGGACGAGGTACTCCTGCGCGCCCGCGAACGCGCCTCCGAGCTGGGTTGCCCGGCCGTGCTGCCCGGTGTCGGCGCGGTGCTCCGGGTGCTGGCCGCGGCGACGAAGGCGCATGCGGTGGTGGAGGTGGGCACGGGTGCCGGTGTGGCGGCGCTCTGGCTGCTCCGGGGTATGCCGTACGACGGCCAGCTCACCACCATCGACCGTGAGGTGGAGCACCAGCGGGCGGCGCGGGCGGCGTTCGCCGAGGACGGTGTCGCCCCCCAGCGCACGCGGATCATCCCAGGCCGGCCCGGCGACGTGCTGCCCCGCCTGGCGGACAGCGCCTACGACCTCGTGCTCGTGGCGAGCGACCCGCTGGGCTACCCCGAGTACGTCGACGAGGCCCTGCGGCTGCTCCGCCCGGGGGGCGTGCTCGCGATCGACGGTGCGCTGCTCCGGGACCGGGTGGCGGATCCTGCCCGTCGCGACGAGCTCACCACAGTGGTGCGCGAGGTGGGCCGGACCCTGCGGAACGACGAGCGGGTGCTGCCTGCCATGCTGCCGAGCGGGGACGGATTGCTGCTGGCCGTCCGTCGCTGACCCGCCGGGAGGGCCGGTTTCCACGGCGGACGGCCAGCGCGAGGATCAGTTCTTACGAGACGACGGTCTGGAGAGCGTCGCCGAGCTCGCTTGCCTCGGTCGCGTTGAGCTCGACGACGAGCCGACCGCCGCCCTCGAGCGGCACACGCATGACGATGCCGCGCCCTTCCTTGGTGACCTCGAGCGGTCCGTCACCCGTTCGCGGCTTCATCGCAGCCATGTGTGGCTCTCCCATTCCGTTGTCCGGTGTGTAGCAGCATTCATGTTCCCGGCGAACGCCGAGGGCACAGAACCATTCTAGTTCAATTGGCGCCCCTTACTTTCCACGCGCCAATTCGTCGGCCCTCGTCGGATCAGAGTCGGATCAGAGCCGGATCAGGCAAGACCGCGCAGCGCGACGGCCGGTGGCGCCTCGTCCCGGACCGCCGCCACGAGGTCGAGAACACGTCGTGTGGCGACCACGTCATGGGTGCGGAAGACGCGGGCGCCGAGCCAGGCCGCGACCGCCGTCGCGCCCAGCGTGCCCTCCAGCCGTTCCTCGGGCGGAAGGTCGAGCGTCTCCCCCACGAAGTCCTTGCGGGAGAGCGCCATCAGCAGCGGGAAGCCGAGCCCCGCCAGCGAACCGGTGCGGCGCAGGAGGTGCAGCGAGTGCCAGGTGTTCTTGCCGAAGTCGTGAGTCGGGTCGACGAGCACCGACTCGCGCGGGACCCCGCACGCCACCGCCCGCTCCGCGGCCGCCCGGAGGGTGGACACGACGTCGGCCACCAGGCCGTCCCGCCCGTCCTCGCCGGTCGAGCCGGTCGAGCCGGTCGAGCCCGTCGGGACCGCCGGCGGGCCGTACTCCACGCGGTACGGGTCCGTGCGTGGGGTCGCCCCGCCCGTGTGGGAGCAGACGACGCCGACGCCGGCGGCCCCCGCCACCTCCACCAGGGCCGGATCGTGCCCGGCCCAGGTGTCGTTGATGAGGTCGGCGCCGACGTCGATGGCCGCACGGGCCACGCCCGCACGCCAGGTGTCGACGGAGACGAGCAGGTCGGGCACCGCGCGCCGGACCGCCGCCACGAACGGGACGACGCGGCGGATCTCCTCGGCCTCGTCGACCGGCGACCCGTTGCCCGCCCGGACACCACCGACGTCGAGGATCTCCGCGCCGTCCTCGTACGCGTGCCGCGCCGCCGCCAGCGCGGCGTCGTCGTCGGGCACCCGGGCAGGGGCGTAGAACGAGTCGGTGGTGCGGTTCAGGACCGCCATCACGACGGGGCGCACGGCGCGCCCGTCGCGCCCCACCTCGCGGCCGCGCAGTACCAGCGGCGCGGACCCGGGCGGAACCGCCGCGACGGGCCCGTCCAGACCGTCCACCTATGCGCCGCCCACGGTGCTCGGCAGGCCGGGGCCCTCGAGCGCTGCCTCCTCGGTGGCACGCTCCGCGGCCGCTGCCGCCTGGAGCGCGGCCTGCTCCGCCTCGATCTGGTGCACCCGCTCGACGACGTGGTCCACCGCCTCGGCGGGGTCGTCGGTGAGGTAGACGATGTCGAGGTCGGCCTCGCTGATGGTGCCGTGCGTCAGCGCCGTGGACCTGATCCATTCCAGGAGGCCGCCCCAGTACTCCTTGCCCACCAGGACGAGCGGGAACTGCGTCACCTTGTGCGTCTGAACAAGGGTGACTGCCTCGAACAGCTCGTCGAAGGTACCGAATCCCCCGGGCATCACGATGAATCCCTGTGCGTACTTCAGGAACATCGTCTTTCGCGCGAAGAAGTACCGGAAGTTGATGCCTAGATTCACGTACTCGTTGACGCCCTGTTCGAAGGGCAGCTCGATACCGAGACCCACGGATGTGCCACCCGCTTCGGCGGCGCCCTTGTTCGCGGCCTCCATCACACCGGGTCCACCACCCGTGATGACGGCGTACCCGGCCTCCACGAGCAGCCTGCCCACGGTCTCCCCGGCGAGGTAGTCCTCGTGGTCCGGCTTGGTCCGCGCCGAGCCGAACACCGACACCGCCGGCCCGAGCTCAGCGAGCGCACCGAAGCCCTCGACGAACTCGCTCTGGATGCGCATCACGCGCCACGGGTCGCCGTGCAGCCAGTCACTGCCCTGGTCGGAGGCCAGGAGTCGCTGGTCCGTGGTGGTCTGCGGGATCTGGTTCCCGCGGAGCAGTACCGGGCCGCGGCGGTAACCGCGGCCGGACTGTGGAATGCCGTCGTCGCTCATGCGCCCAAACTATCCGCCGAGGAGCCAGGCTCGCAGCGCGTCCCTGCACTGCGCGAGCTGCGCCACCGGAAGGCGCTCGTCGTCCTTGTGCGCGAGCAGGGGGTCGCCGGGGCCGAAGTTGACCGCCGGCACGCCCAGCTCGGAGAACCTGGCGACGTCGGTCCACCCGTACTTCGGCGCGGGCACACCACCGGTCGTGGCGAGCACGGACCGCACGAACTCGGCGGCCAGCGGGTCGTCGAGGCCCGGGCGCGCTCCGCCGGCGGCGTCGGTCACGACCACGTCGAAGCCCTCGAACACCTCCCGCAGGTGCGCCTCGGCCTCCTCGACGGAACGCGACGGCGCGAAGCGGTAGTTCACCTCGACCACGCACGCGTCAGGGATCACGTTGCCCGCGATGCCGCCCTCGATCCGCACCGCGTTGAGGCCCTCGCGGTAGACGAGGCCGTCGACCTCCACCTCGCGCGGCGCGTAGGCGGCGAGCCGGGTCAGCGCCGGGGCCACCGCGTGTATCGCGTTCTCACCGGTCCAGGCCCGCGCCGAGTGCGCCGCGACGCCGCGCGTGCGCAGCTCGACGCGCATCGTGCCGTTGCAGCCGCCCTCGATCCCGGCGTCGGTCGGCTCACCGAGGATCGCGAAGTCGCCCCGCAGGAGCTCCGGGCGGTTGCGCGCGAGGCGGCCCAGGCCGTTCAGCGCCGAGTCGACCTCCTCGTGGTCGTAGAAGATCCACGTGAGGTCGTGCGCCGGCTCACTGCCCGGGGCTCCGATCTCGATCGCCAGCGCGAGCGCCACGGCCACCCCGCCCAGCATGTCGACGGTCCCCCGGCCCCACAGCACGGCGTCGTCGCCCTCGCCGACCAGGCGCGTGGGCAGGTTGTCCGCGATCGGCACGGTGTCGATGTGCCCGGCCACGACGACGCGCCGGTCCCGGCCCAGGTTCGTCCGGGCGACCAGGGCATCGCCGTCGCGCAGCACCTCCAGGTGCGCGCAGCCGCGCAGCAGAGCCTCGATCGCGTCCGCGAGGGCCTTCTCGTCCCCGCTGACGGACGGGATGTCGCAGATGGCCCTGGTGAGGGCGACGAGGTCGGACTCATTGCCGGTCGAGTTGCCCGCCGGGTCGAGCAGGGCGGGGTCGATCACAGTATCCACAGGGCAACACTAGGTGCTGGTCACGGCCGTTACGCTGAAGCCATGACGACCGCATGGGGTTTCGGCCTTGCCACGATCGCCGACGACGGCACCACCCTCGACACCTGGTACCCGGAGCCCGCCCTCGGCGAGGCCCCCGTCGGCGCCGCCGCGCCCGAGACCCTCGCGGCGCTCGCCGGCACGGACGAGACACGCCGCGTGCGGCTCGAGGTCGTGACCACGCAGATCGACCTCGCGGACCCGCCCAAGGACACCTCCGACGCCTACCTGCGGCTCCACCTGCTGTCGGCCCGCGTAGTGCGCCCGCACGGGCTCAACCTGGACGGGATCTTCGGCGTGCTGACGAACGTCGTCTGGACCAGCGCCGGCCCGTGCGCCGTCGAGGGCTTCGAGGAGACCCGCGTGCGGCTGCGCGCCCGCGGCCACGTCACGGTGTTCGGCGTCGACAAGTTCCCGCGCATGGTCGACTACCTGGTCCCGTCGGGCGTCCGCATCGCCGACGCCGACCGCGTGCGCCTCGGCGCACACCTCGCCCCGGGCACCACCGTGATGCACGAGGGCTTCGTGAACTACAACGCGGGCACCCTCGGCTCGTCGATGGTCGAGGGCCGCATCTCGGCCGGCGTCACCGTCGGAGACGGGTCCGACGTCGGCGGTGGTGCCTCGATCATGGGCACCCTGTCCGGCGGGGGCAAGGAAGTGGTCTCGCTCGGCGAGCGGTGCCTCCTTGGTGCCAACGCGGGTCTCGGCATCCCGCTCGGTGACGACTGCGTGGTCGAGGCGGGCCTGTACCTCACCGCGGGGAGCAAGGTCACCGTGCTGGGGGCCGCCGTCGACCCGACCGGTGACGGCACCGCCGCGGTCAAGGCGCGCGACCTCGCCGGCCGCAGCAACCTCCTGTTCCGGCGGAACTCCACGAACGGCGCCGTGGAGGTCCTCGACCGGACCGGTGTCGGGATCAAGCTCAACGAGGCCCTGCACGCCAACTGACCAGCACGGACAACAGGGAGCACGCATGGCACTCCTGGCCGAGGCCGGTCGGCCGGCCCCGCCGCCCGTGGACGGTCCGCGGTCGCACCGGCCGCTACGGCGCGCCCTCAAGTACGTGCTGGCCGTCGGATCGGTGTGCGCCGTCGCGACGGTCGGCATCGTCGTGGGGCTGAACAGCCTGACCGGCGCCGGTCCGGTCACCGAACGGTGTGCCGCACTGCTGGACGGCTCGGACTGGTACCTGTCGCCCGACCAGGCGGACAACGCTGCTCTCGTGGCCGGTACCTCGGTCGCCCGCGGCCTGCCCGCACGGGCGGCGACGATCGGGCTGGCCACCGCGCTGCAGGAGTCGAAGCTCATCAACATCGACTACGGCGACCGCGACTCGGTGGGCCTCTTCCAGCAGCGCCCCTCGCAGGACTGGGGCACCGTCGAGGAGATCATGGACCCCGTGTACTCGACCAACGCGTTCTACGACGTGCTGGTGGAGGTCGAGGGGTACAAGGACATGGCGGTGACGGAGGCCGCGCAGGAGGTGCAGCGCTCCGCGTACCCGGACGCCTACGCACAGCACGAGACACGGTCGCGCGCCTGGGCGTCCGCCCTCACCGGCAACTCGCCCGAGTCCCTGTCGTGCGAGCTGGGTCCTGTCGCCGACGGCGACCAGCTCGCGCCCGACGCCGCCCGCGACGTGGTCGTGGGGCGCCTGGGCCGCGACCTGGGGCTCGCTCCCGCGACCGGCGCCGCGGACCCGAACCGCCAGGACCCGGCGTCGCCCACCGTGACCGTGGACGCGACGCCGCTCACCCCGGACGACCCCCAGCGCGGCGGCTGGGCGACCGGCCAGTGGGCCGTCGCGACGGCTCACACCACACGGGCCGTCGAGGTGCACGTGGCCGACCGGGTGTGGCTCCGCGAGGAGGCCGCCTGGGTGGGCGCCGAGACCCGGCTCGCTCCGGGCGAGGTCCGCATCACGGTGGACGCGGCCGAGTAGCGCACCCTGTCGCAACGTCGTAGACGTGTCAGACCCTCAGGTCACCGGAGTGACCTGAGGGTCTGACACGTCTGCGGGGTTCTGACAGGTCAGATGCTGCCGTCGCCACCCATGAGGCCGGCCATGCCCGAGGGGTTCCCGCCCTCGTTCTGCTTCGGCATCGGGCGCTCGTAGCCCTCGTCGATCTGCAGCTCCGCGATGTCCTCACCGAGCTTGGCCAGCAGAGCGTGCCGCGCATCGCGGCGCCGGCGCTGCTCCAGGGGCTCCGGCACGGGTGCCGCCGCGATGAGACGCTGCGTGTACTCCTCGCGGGGGTGGTGCAGCACCTCTTCGCGCGGGCCCTGCTCCACGATCTTGCCGTTCTGCAGCACCACCACCCGGTGGGCGAGCAGATCGATCACCGCGAGATCGTGACTCACGAAGAGGCAGGCGAACTTGTAGCGCTCCTGCAGCGCCGTGAACATCTTCAGCACGTTGGCCTGCACGGAGACGTCGAGAGCCGACGTCGGCTCGTCCGCCACCAGCAGCTCCGGATCGAGCGTGAGCGCGCGAGCGATGCTCACGCGCTGGCGCTGGCCGCCGGAGAGCTCGTGCGGGTAGCGGTTGTAGGCGCTCCGAGGCAGCTCCACGGCGTCGAGCAGCTCCAGCACGCGGCGCCGCCGCGACTTGTCGTCGCCCTCCTTGTGCACCACCAGCGGCTCCGCGATCACGTCGCCGATGGGCAGGCGCGGGTTCAGGGAAGACGCCGGGTCCTGGAACACGACGCCGATGCGCCGGCGCAGGGCCTTGAGGTCCTTGCCGCGCATCTTCGTGAGGTCGCTGCCGAGGATCGACACCGAGCCTGACGCCGCCGGGATGAGGCCGAGGGCGCACTTCGCGATGGTCGACTTGCCGGAGCCCGATTCGCCCACGAGGCCCACGATCTCGCCCTGCGCCACGGACAGCGACACGTCGTCGACGGCGCGGAACGTGGGCTTGCCCAGCCGGTGGTACTCGATGACCAGGTTGCCCAGGTCGAGTGCCGGCAGGTCCTCGGGAGCCGCGGCCACCGGGGCGACGTCGCCGAACTGGCCCGGTCCGGACCCCAGGTGGGGCACGGCGGCCAGCAGCCGCTTCGTGTACTCGTGGCGGGGATGGTTCAGCACCTGGTCGGCGGTGCCCGTCTCCACGAGATCACCCTTGAGCATGACGGCGACGCGGTCGGCCATGTCCGCCACGACACCCATGTTGTGGGTGATCAGGAGGATGCCGGTGTTCAGCTTGTCCTTGAGCGAGCGCAGCAGGTCGAGGATGTCGGCCTGCACGGTCACGTCGAGGGCGGTGGTCGGCTCGTCGGCGATGATCACCTTCGGGTCGCACGCGATGGCCATCGCGATGACCACGCGCTGGCGCTGACCGCCGGAGAGCTCGTGCGGGTACTGCTTGAGGCGACGCTCCGGCTCGGGGATCCCGACCATGCCGAGCAGCTCCACCGCTCGCGCCGTCGCCTGCTTGCCGAACGCGAGGCCGTGCAGCTGCAGGCCCTCGGTGAGCTGGTCCCCGATGGTGAGCACGGGGTTCAGCGCGGTCATGGGCTCCTGGAAGACCATGGCGATGTCGTTGCCGCGCATGTTGCGCAGCCCCCGACCGTCGAGGCCGCCCACCACCTTGTCGCCCACGCGGATGGTGCCGCCTACGCGCGCGTTGCTGGGCAGCAGGCCGAGCGCCGTCATCGAGGTGACGGACTTGCCCGATCCGGACTCGCCCACGAGCGCGACGACCTCCCCCGGGCGCACCTCCAGGTCGATGCCCTTGACCGCGTGCACATCGCCGAACTCGGTCTTGAACGTGACGCTGAGGCCCTCGAAAGAGAGGACGGCGTCGCCGGCCGCCGTAGCGGGACCGGGAGCGCTGATGTCGAGAGTGGTCATGCTCAGTCCTTGGTCCGGTTCTGGCGGGGGTCGAACGCGTCACGGAGGCCGTCGCCGATGAAGTTCACACACAGGGCGATGGTCAGGATCATCAGGCCCGGCCACCAGAACAGCCACGGCCGGGTCGCGAAGGCCGCCTGGTACTCGGAAATGAGGGTGCCGAGGGATGTGTCGGGCGGCTGCACGCCGAACCCGAGGAAGCTCAGCGAGGTCTCCAGCAGGATCGCGCCGGAGATGGAGAGTGTCGCGGACACGATGATCACGCCCACTGCGTTGGGCAGCACGTGCCGGCTGATGATGCGCCACGGGCTCGTACCGACAGCCTGGGCAGCGAGCACGAAGTCACGCTCGCGCAGCGAGAGCACCTCGCCGCGCACCAGACGGGCCAGGCCCGTCCAGGTGACCAGGCCGAGCACGAGGGCGAGGCCCAGGATGCCCCAGTCCGACGCCGTCTTGCCGAGCACCGCGGCGATGACCAGCAGCGGGATGACGATGAAGACGTCTGTCACACGCATGAGGACCGACTCCAGCCACCCCCGGTAGAAGCCGGCCAGGGCCCCGATCAGCGTGCCCACGACGGTCGAGATGATGCCGACGGCGAACGCGATGATCAGCGAGAACTGCGTGCCGCGCATGACCAGGGCGAAGTAGTCCTTGCCGCCCGTGTCCTGGCCGAACGGGTACGCCCAGGTGGGGGCGCCGTCGCCGATCTTGTCGTACTGGAGCGCGTAGTCCTTGGGCCACCAGCCCGGGATGGAGCCGACGCCGATGGACGTGAAGGCTACGACGATGATGATGCCGAGCACGATCATCGATGTCAGCGCGGCGCGGTGGCGGAAGAACCGGCGCGCCACGAGCTGGCCCTGGCTGTAGGACTTGTCCTCACCGGGCAGGGGGGCGGCCGAGCCGCCGGCAGCGAGGCCGACCGCGTCGATACCGGTGGCCGACGGCTGGGGCTCGTAGTCCTCGCCGCCGGGGTTGCTGTTCCTGATGTCACTCATGTTCTGTGTCTCCTGCCGTGGCCCGCGCTCAGCGCCGGATCCGGGGGTCGAGGGCCGCGTACGTGATGTCTGCCAGCAGGTTCATCACCACGGCGGCAACGCCCGTGACGAGGAAGAACGCCATGACCGGCGCGGGGTCTACGGCGTTCAGGCCGTCCTGGAACAACGCGCCCATACCCTTCCAGCCGAACACCTGCTCCGTGATGATCGCGCCGCCGATGATTCCCGCGAAATCGAACGCGATGATCGTCGTGATCGGGATCAGCGCGTTGCGGAACGCGTGCTTGACGATGACCTCGCGCTCGGACAGCCCCTTCGACCGGGCCGTGCGCACGTAGTCCTGGTTCAGCGTCTCGAGCATCGAGGACCGCGTGTAGCGGGAATAGCTCGCCACGGAGACCAGGGTGAGCAGGATGGTCGGCAGCAGGATCTGCGTGCCCATGTCGAGCAGCCGCTCCCAGAACTCACCCGTGAAGTTCGGCGTCTGTGAGCCGATGGTCGAGATGGGGCGGGACTTGATGCTCATGAAGCTGGCCCAGTGCGCGATGAGGATGTCCGCCACGACCACGATGCTGGTGATGACGCCCGTGATGCCGGTGACGAGCATGGACTGCTTGCGCGCGTAGCCGCCCCATGCGGCGCCTATCGCCACCGAGACGCCCACGGCTACCACGAACAGCCCGGCGAGCAGCAGCCACGAGGGCTGGTTGACCAGAAGCGGGGCGGTGAACCAGTAGGCGGCCACGCCGACGACGGCGGTGGTGAGCGCCGCGTAGAGCGCGCGGCGGTTACGAAGGCCGGCGACCAGCGCGGCGACGAGCACGCCCGCGGCGGCCGAGACCAGGAGCACGCCGCCGATGCCGAACATCGGGTTGCGCCACCAGTCGAGCGCGTTGAAGACAAAGAGCATGATGGTGACGAACCCGAACACGGTCGCGGCTGTGATCATCCGGCGCTTCGTGGTCCCGCCGAGCACGGCCTGGAGCAGGAACGCCGCCAGCAGCGCGACTATCACTATGGTCCACGGCGCGTACTGGCCCACGGCGATCCAGTTGTTGTACTGGATGGCCGCGTACTCCTTGAGCAGGGTCGCCGCCCAGAAGACCGGCAGCGAGAAGAAGAGGAACGCCGTGAACGTGATGGAGTAGTCGAAGCCCGAGTACTGCCGGATCGCGGTGAGGATCCCGAGCGCGATGCCGACGACGATGGCGAGCAGCGTGGCCACGGTGACGAGCCGCAGCGTCGAGGAGGCCGCCTGCTGCGTCAGAGTCGCCACGTCGACGCCGTTGATGGTGACGCCGAGGTCGCAGTTCCCGGTGAAGCAGCCTCCGACGCCCCTGAGCCAGTCCCAGTACCGCTCATACCACGGATCGTCGAGCCGCATCAGCGCGGTCCGCTGGTCCATGAGCTGTTGCTTGTTCTGCACGTTGGACTCGCGCAGGTCCTTGAGGGGGTCGCCCGAGTTGATGGTCAGGACGTAGACGAGCAATGAGGCGCCGAGCAGGACGAGCGCCGAGGCGCCGATGCGCCGGAGGATGAACTTGAGCACGGGTTGGCCCTTCGAGGCGGACGCAGCACGGCGTCTGCTGGGGAAAGCGATCAGCGTGTCACTATAGGACACAGGATGAAAATTGCCGTCATCGCCCCAGGTCAGGGGTGGAAATAATCCTGAATGGCGGTAGACAGCCCTGCGGGGAAGGGAACAGGCGCTCCCTTCCCCGCAGGTATTGCGTCAGGCCCTCGTCAGGAGGCGCGAGACCACTGCTCGGCGTTCCACACCACGCCGCCCTGGGCGGAGGTGGCACGCACGTTCTCCACGCTGGAGCTGCTGGCGATGAGGCCCGGGTGGGCGAACAGCGGGATACCGTACAGGGTGTCCCAGAGCTGCTTCTCGATGATCACCCGCTGCTCGGCGTGCACCGCCTCGTCCGTCGTCGAGGAGAGCTTCTTCCACGCCTCGTCGACGGTCTCGTCGGAGTACTTGCCGTAGTTCTGCTGACCGGTGGACGAGTAGATGTTCTCGCCCGAGGTGATCTGGCCGGAGCCCTGCCACGCGAAGAGCGCGACCTCGTAGTCACCGTTCGGCAGGTCCTTGTCGAAGAAGTCCTCCGCGGCGTTGTCCTCCACCTCGAAGCCGACCTGGTCGCACGAGGACTTGATGGCCTCGACCTCGGCCGCACGGCGCGGGTTCGGCGCGGCGTAGCCGATCCGGACCTTCGTACCCTCCTCGAGGCCGGCGGCCTCGAACTTCTCCTTGGCGGCGTCCAAGTCGACCTCGTCGTACCGGCCGTCGTAGGACCCGGCCACGGTGTCCTCGTACTCCGCCCCCTGGAAGGGGAAGACCTCGCGGGCATTCATGACGACGGCCTCGGGGTCGATCGGCTTGATCAGGTCGTCCACGATCTTCTGCCGGGGCACGCAGAGCGCGAACGCCTCGCGGGCCTCCAGGCTGTCGGAGAAGATGCCGGAGCCGAAGTTGTAGTCGAGGTGCTCCCACGTCAGGGTCTGACCGGTCTGCACCGTGACGGCGTCACCGAGCTGCTCGAGCTGGGTGACCGTGTCGACGGTCGGGCCGTTCGGGTTGATCGCGTCGAGGTCGCCGTTGGCCAGCGCCTGGATCTGAGCGTCGGCGCCGACGACGCGGAACGTCAGCTCCTTGGTGGC
The DNA here is from genome assembly GCF_050936155.1 of Promicromonospora sp. CA-289599. Lineage (NCBI taxonomy): Bacteria > Bacillati > Actinomycetota > Actinomycetes > Micrococcales > Promicromonosporaceae > Promicromonospora > Promicromonospora sp. CA-289599. The sequence continues at coordinate 3,974,466 of NZ_JBNJNI010000001.1, read as the reverse complement.
GGCAGGCGTGCCCCAGTACTTGTCGTTCGCCTCGAGGGTGATGTACTGGCCGGCCTCCCAGCCGTCGGCCTTGAAGTTGTACGGGCCGGTGACAGGCGTGAGCGCCGGGTCCGGGATCTCACCAGGAGGCGACAGCCAGCCCTTGTTCCAGAACTCCGCGGCCTTCTTCAGGACGTCCAGGTCGAGGTCCTGGATGGCCGTGACGAGCTCCTCGGTGGAGACACCGGCCTGCTCGGCGACGACGTGCGCCGGGAACGGCGCGTTGACCAGGATCCGCCAGTCGGCGTTGACGCGCTCGTAGTCGTACGTGAACGCCTTGGCGTCCGGGGACTCCGCCTGCGGGCCCTCAGGAACGTAGTCGCCCAGCGTCAGACCGGAGATGTGGTTGAACAGCGGCGCCTCGGAAGCGTCGTCCGTGACCTTGCCGTCCTCCGTGACCGCCTGGGTCGCCCAGTCGAGCAGGTAGTCCGCGTAGGTGACCGGCGTACCGTCCGACCATGCAGCCTCGTCGTTGAGGGTGTACTCGACCTGCAGCGGGTCCTCGGACAGCGCCTCGTAGGTGCCGTAGGACTCGTCGGCGCAGACCGCGCCGTCGGTCCCCCAGTACCAGAAGCCGCTGAACAGCCGCTCGGTGACCGCGTTGTTGTACGTGGAGTAGGTCTCCGGGGTGTTCGAGTTGTAGCCGAGGAACTCGTCCTCGTTCGACACCTTGATCTCGCCGTCAGCGGTGGTGACCTCGCCGAGGTCGGCCTTGCACGGGCCGTCGGCCGAGGCCGAGGTCGCCGTGCTCTCCCCCTCGGCCGGGTCGTCACTGCCTGCCGGGCTGGTGCACGCGGAGAACAGCAACGCGCTCGTGGCGGTCACCGCCACAGCGGCGCTCAGTCGCCTGATCTTCAATGTTCCTCCTCAAGGGGATGCCGGTATCGGACTTCCTGGCGGCGCGCCGCAGCGCGCGCCGGGGGTGAGACATCCGTCACCGTCATGGTTTCCGCTCACGCTACTCACGCGATGGGAGGGTTTGCCCTACTTCACCGTTTGCCGGACTTGATCGTTACCGACCTGATATCGCCCCGTAGCGGTACCGTCTCCGCGCATCAGAGACGGAAACAGGGCGGTAACACCCCGAAGCGGATTCAGATCCAGCCGTGCGAGCGCGCTACCGCGACGAAGGCACCCCGGGCGGCGAGGACCTGCTCCGCGGTGAGGGTCGGCACCCCCGCGAGAAGCACTTCGGTGACCTCGACGGCGAGCTCCCGTTCGGACGGCGCCTCGCCGTCGGCCCGGGAGGCGGCGTCGGGCAGCGGCGGGAGGAATGCCGGGACGGGCGCGGCATGGGCCACCGCGGAGACGGCGGACGCCGCCGTCGCCGGGGCGGGCGCGACCAGGGTGACGGTCGAGGCCTTCAGGCCCCGGTCGCCGTCCTCCACCGCGAAGTCCACCACAGCGCCGACCGCGAGGTGGCGCTTGTCGAACTCGAGGTCGTTGACGTGGATGAACACGTCGTCGCCGCCCGTGTCCGGCGCAACGAACCCGTAGCCGCGAACCTCATCGAACCTGATGACCTTGCCTTGAACCACGACACACACTCCGCCTCGTAAGGATCCCTGCAGACCTGAGTCTAGGACGCTTGTCCAACTCGGGCTGTCAAACGCACGCCGTGTCGGCCTGGTTCCGGCACGGGCGGGCGAATCGCGCGTCCGGCGTTAGCGTGGCGACATGACGATCCGCATGCTGGAGACCTCGGAGGTGCTGCGGCGCGCGGACGAGATCGCCGGCGTCTTCCAGCGGGCGTTCGGCTACTCCGACGAACGCCGCGACCACTTCCGGGACACCCGGCTCGCCCACCTCCCCCTGTACGACGGAGCGCTGACCCTCGGGGCGTTCGAGGGCGCCGACCTCGTGGGGTTCGTGTACGGGTTCGACTACCAGCCCGAGCACTGGTGGCCGCAGCAGGTGGGCCCGGCGCTGGCGCAGGCGGGCCGTGCGGCCTGGACCGAGGACGCGTTCGAGCTCAACGAGCTGGAGATCCTGCCGGAGCACCAGGGCCGGGGGCTCGGGACGGCGCTGCTGCGCGGGCTGTTCGACCGGGTCCCCCACCGGCACACCCTGCTGTCGACGACCGCCGACCCCGCCGACCGCGCCAAGGTGCTCTACGGCCGGCTCGGGTTCGTCGACCTGGTACCCGGGTTCCGGTACGCGGGCGTCACCGAGCCGGCCAACATCATGGGCCGACGGCGGCCGGGGTGACGATCAGCGCTCCCAGACGTAGGGCGTCGTCGTGGAGACCTTGACGAAGCCGTAGCGCTCGAGGATCGGGCGCGAGTACTCGGTCGAGTCGCTGTGGATCAGGGTCTTGCCCAGCGCGAGGGCCGAGCGAGCACGGGCCGCCGTCAGCGCGCGGTAGATGCCACGCCCGCGCCACTCGGGCCGGGTGCTGCCGCCCCAGATTCCCGCGACCTCGGTGTCCGCGACCGGCTCCAGCCGGCCCGCGGTCACGATCTGCCCCTCGGCCTCCGCGACCCACAGCTCCATGCCGTCGCCCAGCGCCTGCCTGCGCAGGATCGCGTTCGCCGTCCTGTCGGACACGGGGGCGCCGAACACCTCGTCCTGCATGGCGCACATCGCGCGGACGTCGGACTCCTCGGTGACCTGGCGCAGGGTGACGCCGTCGGGCAGCGGGACGTCCGCCGCGAGCGTCGCCGCGTCGCCGATCATGATCGACTCCGGGTCCTCCGGGACGAACCCGTGCTCGAGCAGCGCGTCGTGCAGGCCCGGGGCGTGGTCGTGGCCGCGGGTCTTCCACTCGACCTTCGTGATGCCGCCGTCGGCGCGGAAGTGAGCGCCGGCCACGGCGACGAGCCTGCGCACCTCGGGCTCGTCGGCCCCGCCGAGATCACGGTAGGTGACGAAGCCGCGTCCGCCCAGGAAGGTCACGAGGCGTAGCGGTCCCAGCCGGGCCACCGAGATGGCGCTGGGCGTCTCGGCGTCGGTGCGGAGCTGCTCGTCGTACGCCTGGAGCAGGCGGGAGGCGTCGGTCATGGGTACAGACTCCAGTGCCCACGAGCGCCTCGGCAAAGGAATAAGGAACCAGCCTTGGTCGTGGGCGCGACCGTTACGCCCACGACCAAGCGGGGTGCTCAGCCCTTGAGCCCGCTGTGGGCCAGCCCCTGGACGAACTGCTTCTGTGCCACGAGGAACACGGCGAGGACGGGCAGCACGGTGAGCGTCGTCGCGGCCAGCTGGACGTTCCACATGGGGCCGCCGTACGCGTCGACGTACTGCGTCAGCGCCTGTGGCAGCGTGAAGCTCTCCTTGCTGGACAGGTAGACGATGGGCTCCAGGTAGAGGTTCCAGGACTTGAGGAACGTGAAGATCGCGACGGCACCGAGGGCCGACCGCGACAGCGGCAGGGCGATACGCCAGAAGATCCCCCACCGCCCGAGCCCGTCGATCCGGCCCGCCTCCTCGAGCTCCGTCGGGAGCGCCAGGAAGAACTGCCGCATGATGAACACGGCCAGGACCGCCGGTGCCCCGAGGATCGGGATGACGATCAGCGGCCAGTGCGTGTTGATCAGGCCGAGGGTGTTGACGATCCGGAACAGCGGGACGATCGTCACCTCGGACGGCACGAGCAGACCGACGAGCACCAGCACGAACAGGGCGTTCGCACCGGGGAACCGGATCCGCGCGAACGCGTAGCCGGCCATCGCGGCCACGAGCATCGTGCCGATGGTGACCAGTGCCGCGATGTACAGGGAGTTCCAGTACTGCTGCGCGAACGGCTGCAGCGTGAACACCTTGCCGTACGCGTCCAGCGACGGGTCCTGCGGCCAGATCGTCGGCACGCGGCGCAGGATCTCGCTCATCGGCTTGAGGCTGGACGTCGCCATCCACCAGGTGGGGAAGACGAACGGGACGCTCAGCACGGTCAGCAGCGCCACGAGCAGCCACCGGGTCCAGCTCCGGCGGAGTCGGGCGGACAGCACTTCAGACTTCATGGAAGACCCACCTCTTGCGCGACTGCCACTGCAGGAGCGTCAGTACCAGGACGATGACGAACAGGAGCACCGCGATGGCGCTGGCGTACCCGAACTCGTTGAACTGGAACGCCTGCTGGTACAGGTAGTAGACGAGCACCGTGGTCGAGTTCCCGGGGCCGCCGCCCGTGAGCACGTCGATCTGCGCGAAGACCTCCAGCGAGCCGACGATCGTGATGATCGAGACCAGCAGGATCGTCGGGCTGATCAGCGGCAGGGTGATCGACCGGAACCGGCGCCACGCGCCGGCGCCGTCCAGCCGGGCCGCCTCCTGCAGCTCCTCGGGCACGCCCTGCAGCGCCGCGAGGAACAGGATCATGTTGAGCCCGACGTTCTTGAAGACCTGGACGACGATCACGGACACCATCGCCGTCGTCGGGTGGCGCAGCCAGTTCGGGCCGTCGACGCCGAGCACCGCGAGGAACCCGTTGATGCCGCCGTCGGCCTGCAGCAGGAAGCTCCACACGATCGTCCACGCGACCAGCGACACGACGACCGGCGAGAAGAAGAACGTCCGGAACGTGGTGGTGCCGGGCAGGCGTTGGTTGAGCAGGACGGCGAGCAGCAGGGCCAGCACGATGTTCAGGACGACGAGCCCCACCGAGAACCACAGGCTCGCCAGGAGCGCGTCGGTGAGCCCGCCGTCGGCGGCCATGCGCTGGTAGTTCTCGGCGCCGACGAACGTGAACGTGTTCGCCAGGACGTTCCACTCGTGCAGGGAGTACCAGACCACCATGCACAGCGGGAGGACGACGAACGCGAGCGCGCCGAGGACCACCGGCGCCACCATGGCGTACCCGACGAGCCAGTCCCGGCGGACCGCCGCTGAGACCTTTCCCGCGGACAGAGCTGCCACCGTCACTCCGCCAGCAGCGGCGTGACGGCCGAGCAGGTGTCGGCGAGGACCGCCTCGACGTCGGCGTCCGCCGTCCACAGCGCGTCGAGCTCCGCGCGCACCGTCCCCGACAGCTTGGCGAAGTTCTTGTGCGCGGGCTTGGTCACCGCGTCCTCGACGCCGTCCACCACTACGGCCTGCAGCTGCTCGGCGCTCAGGTTGGGGTTGGCCTCGGCGAGTCCCTCGGCGTCGAGCAGGGACGCGCGCGGCGGCGGGAAGTAGGCGCTGAGCTGCTCGGCGTTCTCCGGGTTGGTGAAGTGGGCGAGGAAGTCCGCGGCGACGTCCGGGTGCTCGCCGGCGGCGAAGACGCCGACCCCCGCCTGGCCGATGACGTTCTGCTTGCCGGCCGGCCCGGCGGGCATCGGCACGACGTCCCAGTCGAACGAACCGTCGAGCGACGACGCCCGGCTGATCTGGGTGATGGTCATCGCGGCGTCACCCGCGAAGAAGTCGGCGGTGGTACCCGGGCCGGGCATCGCGCCGTCCTCGAAGGCCGCGTCGTGGATCCACGTCATGGCCTCGACCATCTCCGGCTCGGTGAAGGTGCACTGCGTGCCGTCCGCGCTCCACGGCGCCGCGCCCCAGCCCGACCAGACGGTGGCGAGGTTCTCCCACGCCTGGTACTCGAAGTCGCGCACGACCAGGCCCTGCTTGCCGGAGTCCTCGGCCGTGGCTGCGGCGATGTCGCGGGCGGCGTCGAAGGTCCACTCGCCGGACTCGACCAGCTCCGCCGGGTCGGACTGCCCCGCGGCGGCGAGCTGGTCGGTGTTGACGAACATCGCGAACGGGCTGTTGGAGAAGGGGTAGGCGTACAGGCCCTCGCCGTCCTCCCACAGCCCGAGGGCGCTGGGCACCATGTCGTCCAGGGCGTAGCCCTCTGTGCTCTCGAGCAGCGGGCGCAGGTCGACGAGCGCCCCGCTGGAGACGAACTCGGGGGCGTTGCTCTCGAAGATCCAGGCCAGGTCAGGGGCGTTGCCCCCGGCGAGCTGCGTGGTCAGGGCGGTCGTGTAGTCCTCGAACGGGATGGTCTCGAACGTCACGCCGGAGACCAGCTCCGGGTTCTGGGCGACGTAGTCGTCGGCGATGCTCTGGAAGAGCTCGAGCTGCGCCTCGTCGGCGGTCCATACGGTCATCCGCAGGTCGACGGGCTCGGTAGGGGCCTCCGGCTCCCCTACCGGCGCGTCGGTTCCGCCACCGCAGGCGGTGAGGGCGAGCGCCGCGCTCATGGCGGTCGCGGCGACGGCGGCCCGACGGCGCGGCCGGGCCCCGGGGTTCGATCGGCGGGGGGTGTGCTGTGCAGACATCAGTTCTCCTTTGGACTGATCCGCGACGAGATGTCGCTGGGGGGTCAGTGCTGGGTGTCAGTGCTGGGTGTCAGTACGGGTGGGCGCCGTCCGGCCAGCGCAGCTCGACCCCGGCGGCGACCAGCTCGGCCTGGTAGTCGGCGAGCAGGTCGGGCTTGGCCTGGACCGCGTGGGGGGTGCGTCCGGTGGCGAGGCAGTGCGCGGCCAGGTGGCCGGCGGCCTCACCGACGTTCCACTCGACGGGATGCAGGCGGTAGCACCCGTTGGTGATGTGCGTGGTGCCGATGTTCTTGTTGCCCGCGAGCAGGTTCGTCGTGCGCCGCGGGAGCAGAGCGCCGAGCGGGATCTCGAACGGCGTCGACGGCACGTCGATGTAGGTGTCGCCGCCCGTGGAGGGGTGCAGGTCGATCCGGTACATGCCCACGCCCACCGAGTCGTCGTACCGGGTGGCGCCCCGGTCGCCGCGGACAGCGTAGGAGACGTCGTTCTCCGTGACCGTCGTGACCGCCTGGATCCGGCGGGACTCGCGGTGGTACGCGGCCTGGGCGAGCCCGTCCGGGTTGCCCATGACGTCGGGCCGCAGCCGCAGGCCGGGAAACCCGGTGCCGCCGTCGGGCCGCGGGGCCTCGGTCTGCATCCAGTACAGCATCGACAGGCTCAGCTGCCGGGCGTCGGCGATCCGGGCCTCCTCGACGTCACGGGGCACGTCGAGGACGTGCCCGAGGAAGTAGTCGATGCTCGGCCAGTTCACCAGGCACAGGTCGCCCGCGTAGAAGCCCGGCTCGTAGAGGTCGCGTGCGGCGATGCGCCGGAACAGCCACAGGTTCTCGTCACCGGCGTTCTTCGACTGGTCCGCGTCGACCGCCAGCGGGTCGTCGCCGGGGTTCGGCGTGAACGACCGCCGATCCAGCGCGAGCGTGCGCGGATTGGGCGCCGTCCACGAGAGCAGGCGCTCGCCGCCCCAGGCGCCCGGCGCGTACGAACGCCAGAAGTCGTAGCGGTCGGGCCGGTCGATGGTGTGCTCGCCGTCCGCGTGCTCGACGGCGAAGCACACGCTCAGCGCCTGGACGTTGTCCGGCTGGGCCTCGTCCGGGGCGCTCGGCTCGCCCGTCTCGCGCGCCGACTCGAACCCTGTGACGTACTCCGTGCCGGTCAGCGGCAGCAGCTCCCCGGTCTCGGTCGCGTCGATCGTGTACGCGGCTCTCACCGTCACCTCCGGACCGCCGACGACGGAGGCCAGCGTCACCGACGTCACCCGGTCACCGTCCGTGGTGGCGGCGGTCGGGCGCACCCGCTCCAGGAGCGTGATCCGGCCGGCGGAGCGGTGGGGCGCGAGCATCTCCTCGAGCACGCCGACGGCGACCCGGGGCTCGTGGCACAGCTTCGAGACCCACCCGGCGCCCGGGTTGAGCTCCGGCCAGGCCCGCGCGGCGGCGGTCAGCGGGTAACGACGGCGGTAGACGTCGCGGATCCCGTCGCGCAGCGCCCGGTACCGCGCGGTCACGCCGAACCGCTCGACCCAGGGGTGCTCGTCGGGCGGCACCGCCTGCGAGGTCAGCTGCCCGCCGATCCACCGGTGCTCCTCGGTGAGGACTACGCGAGCGCCACGGTCGGCGGCCGCGAGCGCCGCGGCGATGCCGCCGAGGCCCGCGCCCACCACGAGCACGTCGGTCTGCAGGTCTTGATGGGTCACGCGGGGTCCGTCCTGTCGTCGGTCGCTGATGGTTCGTCGGTGTGTGGTTCGTCGGTTGTTCGTGGTTCGTCGGTGCGGGCCGGTGCGGCGGTGCCGCCCTCCACGTCGGGGCACACGAGGATCTGGTGGAGCTCGGCCTCGGTCAGGGCCGAGGTGCGGCCCGTCTCGCGCTCTCGCTTGGGGCTGTCGTCGGAGACCAGGCGGGAGAGCAGGTACAGCGCCCGGGCGCCCATCTCCTCGCGGGGTACGGAGAAGCCGGACCAGTTCCTGCCGCCGCGGCGGGGATGGTGCGGCTGTCCGAGCAGGAGCACCGACACGTCGTCGGGCACCTGCTTGCCGCGGCGTTCGAGCTCGTCGGCGAGCTCCTCCGGATGGTTCTCGGGTGCGACGACGACGGCGGTGAAGCGCTGGTCGACGATCTCGGCCGCCGTCGCCGCGACGTCGTCGAGCTCGACGAACCGTGTGGTGAGGCCCTGGGCCTTCATGGCGCTGCGGTATCCCTCGACGCGGTCGAGCGTGGGCTGGTCGGTGCCGCGCATGCCCACGTAGCCGATGCGCCGGTGGCCGAGGGCGACGAGGCGGTCGATCTGTCGCACGGTGCCTCCCACGTAGTCGGCGCCCACGTAGGGCAGCCGGCCGCCGTCGCTGCCGCGCTTGCCGATGAACACGAACGGGTAGTTGGTGTCGAGCAGGTGCTGCAGCTCGCCCCGGTGCTCGTGCTGCCCGAGCAGCAGGCAGCCGTCGGCCACGCCGAGCCGCTGCCAGCCGTCGCGGGTGAGCCGGCGGCGCCCGTCCTGCACGGGGGCGCTCGTGAACAGCAGCAGGTCGACGCCGAGCCGTTCCGCGGCGTGCTCGATCCCGACCAGGAACGGACCGTAGAAGTCGCGGCTGGCGCGCGGGAACGTCGCCTCGTAGGTGAACACGCCGAGGATCTGGGCGAGCCCGCCCGCGAGACGCTGGGCGGCGGGGTTCGCGGTGTAGCCGGTGATCCGGATGGCGTCCAGGACGCGCTGGCGGGTCTCCTCGCTGATGCGTACGCCGGTCGGCGTGCTGCCGTTGAGCACGAAGGAGACGGTGGCCTGGCTGACGCCGGCCATGGCGGCGACGTCCGTCTGGGTGATGCGGCGACGTGGCACGGTTCCTCCTTGAACCCAGCTCCGACCGGCGGCTGATGTCAGGAGTGTCACCGTCCGCTCAGCGGCCGGTCAATCTGATGATGCGCATTATTAGCAGCTGCCCCGTGCGGGCCGCACCGTGCCTGTCGCCTGCCCGCGCCGTCATGCCGAGTCGGATGGCGCGCATTATCAGTGGCTCTGCTGGTGGATCTGATTACCTCCCTTGACCGGGCGCGGGATCCGCCCGAAGGCTGACGCCGTCATGGCACCGCGACAAAGGAGTACGCATCATGGCTGTCCTCGACGTGCGCCGCGCCCTCGCCGGCGCCGCGCTTGCCGCCCTCGCCGTCACGGCGGGGGTGACGCCGGGCGTGACGTCCGCGGCGTCGTCGTCCGCCCCGCACGGCGGACCGCCCGGGCACGAACTGCCGGTCTTCACCTCGACGGGGGCGATCGTCGATCCGCTCGACGACACGCTCCCGCACAACCCGAACCAGGAGTTCATCTTCCCGTCGGTGTTCCATGCGGGAGCGCACCTCCAGGACCCGCTCGGTGAGTGGTACGTCTACTACGCGCCGCACGACGACCCGGGCGGCATCAACCTGATGTACGCCGACTCGCTCGACGGCCCGTGGACCCAGCACGAGGCGAGCCCGGTGGTCGCGAACACGTGGGAGGACATCTACGACGTCCCGCACGTCTCGTCGCCCGACGCCGTGTGGAACGCCGCCGAGCGGCGCATGTACCTGTACTTCCACGGCGACAACACGGTGACCAGGTATGCGACGTCGACCGACGGGGTGACGTTCACCTACGGCGGCGAGGCGGTGACGACGGAGATGGTCGACGCCGCGCAGCCGGGCCGGCGCGCGACCGAGACGTCGTACGCGCGGGTCTTCCGCAACCCGGACCGCTCGTCACCGGAGCGCTGGGGAATGCTGTTCATGACGAACTACGACACCAACGTCCGGCACATCAACCTCGCCTGGTCGAGGGACGGCCGGGACTGGCAGGTCGAGCCCGAGCCCATCGTGACGCCCGGTCCGGTCGAAGGGACCAACGTCTCGGCGGCGGACCTGTGGCAGTGGAAGGGGCAGCACTACATCGTCTACGGCGCCACGGTCGGCACCATCCTCGCCAGGCCCGTCGACCGGACCCTTACCGAGGTCGGGGAACCGAAGCCGCTCTTCGTCCCCCAGCCCGCGCCGCCCGAGGCGGGGCGGGCGACGTCCCCGCAGATCGTGCGCGCGGACGGCACGCTGCACCTGATCTACGAGCACGGCGAGCGTTCGCACACCACGATCGCCCACGCGGTCCTCGACCCGGACGGGGTGCGCGACCCGCTGAACACCCGGCCCGAGGATCCGATGTACGCGCAGTGCACGGGCGCGGGTTCCGACGAGCTCGACGGGGACTCGCTCGACCGGTCGCTCTGGTCGACGACGGTGCGCGGCGGCCTGGACCGCTCGACGGTGTCGGACGGCGCATGGCGCATCCCGACCTACCAGGGCAACTCGACGTCGGCGCCGCTCGTGCTGCAGCCGGTGCCCGACGCCCCGTGGGAGGTGACGACGCAGGTCACCCTGGATCCGCAGGTGAACTTCCAGCAGGCCGGCCTGATCGTCCGGCGCGACGACGCCAACTCGGTGCGCATAGACATCTCGCACGTGGACGCCGGCAAGCGGTTCGACTTCGTCTGGCGCAACAACGGCATCGACCGGAACAACGCGTGGACAGCGGAGGACTCGGCGCTGGCCCCGCCCGGGACCGGCGACACGGTCTGGCTGCGCGTCACCGACCACGGCGCGTGGCTGACCGCCTCGTACAGCGTCGACGGCACGACCTTCGTCAACCTCGGCCGGGCCGCTCCCGCGGACCAGCTCGCCGCGACCGACGTCGGACCGTTCGCCTACCGCGGCCCTGCCGCGACGCCCGAGCTCACCGCGGCGTTCGACTGGATCCGGTTCACCCCGGACGAGGCGGAGCTGGCGGGCTGCGCCTGACGGGGTCGCGATCGGGTACCGCCTGACACGGCGGATGCTGCAAACAGACGTCCTGCGTTGCAGCACCCGCCGCGCCAGGTCGTGAGTGTCCTTCTGATCACATCCCGATGAGCTTCTGGGCCTCCGCGACCGCCCTGAGCAGCGCATGACCTGCGGCGCCCGCGGCCCGCGCGATCTCGAGAAGCGCACGGAGGGAGGAACCGAGCTCCTTCGGGTCGCGGTTCGCCCGGTCCTCGATGACGTCGACGGCGTCGTCGAGGACCCGGGTGCGAGGGGCGTCCACCTCCCCTCGCACTCCCTCGGCAAGGGCGACGATCTTCGCCAGCAGTACCTCGAGACTCGTGGTCCCGTAGTTGTTCACGATCCCGGTGGCGCTGTCCTGGACCTTGCCGACGCTCCCGGACGCGTGGATGTTGAAGGTGTCCCCTGACATCAGGCCCTCATCCCTGCTGGATCCCGGTGGCGGTGTCCTGCACGACACCCACCGAGCCCGAGCCGTTGACGTTGACGATGTCCTTCTCGCTGATCTGGTACGTCGTGAGATTCGTGCTGTAGGTCACCCCGAGGTCGTTGATCCCGAGCGTGATCTGCTCGCTGAGCTCCTCGATCGCAGCTCGGTCATCCGTCCAGAGCGCCGTGTGCGGCGCACCCGACGTGGTGATCTGGAGTGCGGTCAGGTCGACCGGGGCCGTCTTGGGGCGCCGGAGGCGGCTGATGCCGATGACCGCGACGACGCTCCAGGCCAGCAGCCAGAAAAGGCTGGGACCCACGAGGCCGGAGTCCTCGCTCGACCCCGCCCCGATCAGGACGATCAGGCTCACTACCGCCCCGAGGGCGCCGACGATCGCCGCCTTCATGGCCCACGGAGGCGGCGGCGGGGGCAGCAGCCTGTACTGCTTGATGGAGGTGCGAGCAATGTTGCGCAGCGGATAGGTGTCCCCGCCGATGTAAAGCTGTCCCTGGCCGATGCGGACATCGGACCTAGCGGATATTGCCACGTACGCCTCCTGATAGACGAAGCGACTTTCTGGGAGGCCCGACAGTAGCGCCATTCCGGGCAATAGGGCGACGCATGTCGGTATGCACCGCCATGTTCACCCGCGGCGGTTAGTTGCTTTCTCTGTGGACGCCCGCTACCGCACCAACAGGCCGATTCCCACACCTGCATGGCTGCGCGCAAATCACGGACACGAACTGATCGGGAGTCAGGACGAAATACTTCACACAACATCCGGAAAACGCCCGCTGGCACGCATCAACTCTGACGTAGATCAACCTTTCGAGAACCGCGTGATTCTGCATGAATGCAGGATCGGCGCGGCGAGAATGCGAGGAGCCTTGCGAAACGAAACATCAATGCAATTGATGCACACCGCTATTCGCCCGACGCCGCGCCCGATCGCACCCTGCTCAGTGGGCGCAGAGGCAGAACGGGTGGCCCGCCGGGTCTGCGTAGACCCGCCAGTTGGCCTCCTGGCGCACCTGGTCGGCGCGCTCCAGCAACGTCGCGCCCAGCTCCAGCACGCGCCGCTCGTCGGCCTCGATGTCGTCGACGTCGAAGTCGAGGTGCACCTGCTGCGGCGACTCCTGTCCCGGCCACTGCGGCGGCCGGTAGCCCTCCACCCGCTGGAAAGCCAGCGGGGTGCCGTCGAACCCGCGGAGCTCCACCCAGTCCCGCACGGCAGCCGTTGACGTGCGCCGACACCGCCACCTAGCCTCCGGGTGGCTGGTGATGCGCTCGCGCGGGCCGGCCACTTGGCCCCGGACAAAGGAGTTCCGCCATGCGCACAGAGATCACCCGCCGCACCCTGATCGTCTCCGGCGCTGCCGTCGGCGCCTCGGCGCTGCTGGGCACACCGACCGCGAGCGCCGACGTGAACACTGCCGGGAGCGGGCGCCGCGGAGCGCTGGTGACGCCGATCGCCGAGGTTCTCGACGGCGGCGAGCAGGTGACGTCGCTCGCCATCTCGTCCGCCGCCCTGCACCGTGCGGAGCGGTCCTCGCTCACCTCGTCGACGTTCGCCGTGCACGTCACGGCCACCAACCCGCTCACCGGCGAGGTCGCCTACGCGCAGGATCGTGTGGTCACCGCCGCGGCGTGGACCCGCCGCGGTGAGATCACGCTGGAGCTCGAGCACGGGTGGGGGGTCGACGGCGGCGGCACCCTGCAGTACATGGGCGCGCACGGCCGCAACGTCCTCCTGGACCTCGACTACGCGGTCACCCAGGTGGAGCCGCTGCGGGGGCGTGGTCCGGGCGGCGCCATAGTGCTCGACTCGTTCCGTCAGGGCCGGCTGTCCGATCCGGAGGTCGACGCGTTCGCCCACCATGCGACGGCGTCTGGCCTGAACTACCGGCTGTTCTCCCCCGCGCGCCGGAGCGGTCGGCGCGGGGCGGCGCTCGTCGTCTGGCTGCACGGTGGCGGCGAGGGCGGCCTGCGGACCGGAGGGTACGACTACTACGACAACGAGGCGCAGCTGCGGGCGAACCGGGGCGCGCTCGGCTTCGCCACCCCGGAGGCGCAGGACCTCTTCGGCGGCGCCTACGTGCTCGCGCCCCAGGCGACGTCGGCCTGGATGCTCGACGGCGACGGTTTCGCACCGCTCGTCCTGGAGGCGATCGAGGAGGTCGCCCGGGCGCACCGGATCGACGCGAGCCGGATCCACGTCGTCGGCTGCTCCAACGGTGGGTACATGTCGCTGAAGATGGTCGCCGAGTACCCCGAGAGGTTCGCGACGTCCGTACCGATCTGCTGCGGCATCGGCGCCCGCGACGGCTCCGACCCGTACTTCATCTCGGACGGTGAGCTCGCGGCGATGACGACGCCGACGTGGCTCGTGCACTCGGCCGACGACACGACGCTGGATGCCCAGGCCAACACCGTCTACGCCCACGAACGCATCGACGGCTCGATCATGAGCCTGTACGACAACGTCACCTGGGACGGGATCACCTATCCCGGGCACTGGTCGTGGATCTACGTCGCGCGCAACGACCCGCACCACGACGGCGCGAGCGTCTGGGAGTGGATGGCGGCGGCCACGAGACGCTGAGCAGCGGCTCAGAGACCGACGCTCAGGGGCCGACGGGCGAGTCCTGGCTGAACGTGTTCCACCAGCGGCCGTCGCGTTCGACCCACAGCGAGCTGATGTACATCGACTCCGTCTCGTCCCGGCCGGACGGCTGGTGGTCGGCGCGATAGCAGAGCAGCACCGAGTTCTCGGAGACCTCGATCAGCCGTGCGTCCACGATGGAGTACGCCATGGTGATCGGGCCGTCCGAGAGCTGTTCGGCGTGCTCTTCCCTGTTCGCGAACCCGGAGGGATACACGCCGAGGAAGTCCGCGGACAGGAGCTCGAGCTGGGCTTCCTGGTCACCGCTGACCTGGGTGTCCCAGACTCCTGACTCGAGGTCGACGAAGAACTGCGTGGTGTGCGCCGGCATCTGGTCATCCTCACATCTCCTCTGGCCTCAGCCCTCCCGCAGGGCCACCTCGACGGCCAGCAGGTCACCGCTGTCCGCGCCGTCCAACGCCTCGACGCGGAACACCGTCTCGCCGGGGGTACCCGCCTCGAGTACGGCCTCCGTGAGGTCGTACTCGTGCTCGGCCAGCCCCTCGCCGTCGGCCGGCACCGTCCGTGACGGGCCGACCTCGATGCCGTTGAGGAGGATCCGGCGTCGGCTGGCGGTGCGGTCGACGAAACGCGTCCGCACCAGGGCCGCGGCATCCGGGCAGCGGAGGCGGTACTCGAACCATCCTGTCGTGCTGCGCCAGTGCACCCCGTCGGCGCCGCCCGCGCGGGTCCGCTCCCCTCTGAATCCGTGGTCCACCTCCGGCTGCTGCTCGCCGGCCGTCACCTTGTCGAAGACGGCCGCTGCGGTGTCGGCGTCGTCGAGGGTCCGGAGCGCGGCCAGGGCACGGGACGGGTCGGCGTCGGCCGCGAAGTAGATGGTGTAGCGCTCGTCGTGGATGTTTGCGAAGGGTTCGAGCTGGACGACGGCGGGCACGAGCTCGCCGGACCGTTCGCGGAGCGCCTGGAGCTCGAACGTCAGGGTGCGCTCGTCGACGGCCGACACGGCCGACACGGCCGACTCCGGCGGCTGGGCGGCCACGACGCTGCTGCGCCGCATCGGAACCTTGGGGCCGTGGGCCACGTGCGCCATGCGGTCGGGCCCCGCGACAAGCCCTTCGAGGTCCGCGTCGCCATCGCGCGAGGCGAGCACGACGGGGCCGTAGCGGAACGCGACCCAGCCGGATCCGTCGGGCAGCGGCTCCGCGACGAGCCGGGGTGCGAGGTGGATGGTGACCGCCGTCGTCCCGCTCCAGGTCCGCGCGATCACTGCATATCCGTCGACGACGGCGGCGGCGACCGGCTCGTCGTCGACCCTCAGGTCCACGAGCTCCGCCCAGGACGGCACGCGAAGGCGCAGCGTGCGCGGCCGGGTCGCCTCAGAGGTGACCACGATCCTGGCCTGGTCGCGGAACGGCAGCTCGGTCGACAGCTCGACCCGCAGGCCCTCCTCCACCCAGTCGAGGACCGACGGCGTGTAGAGCTCGACGTGGAGGTCGGGCCCGTCGTGGGTGTAGATCAGCTCGTTGTACCGCGTGTGGCCTTCGAGGCCTGAGCCGACGCAGCACCACATGGACAGGTGCGGCCGGGAGTACACCCGGTAGTGCGCCGGCCGCATCGACGTGAAGTACACGAAGCCGCCGCGCCCGGGGTGGACCGACGAGACCACATGGTTGAAGAGCGCCCGCTCGGCGAACTCCACCGTGGCGCCGTCGTGCCCGCGGTCGAGCCGCAGGCGGGCCAGCTCGAGCATGTTGTGGGTGTTGCAGGTCTCCGGTCCCTCGCGGTCCGTCAGCACCTCGGTGAAGTCCGACGACGGATGGAAGTGCTCGCGCACGCTGTTCCCGCCGATCGCCAGCGTGCGGCGCTCGACGACCGAGGACCAGAAGGCGTCGGCCGCGGCGGCGAACCGCTCGGCGGCGGGGTCGCCGTCCGCGTTACCGTCCAGGCCGGCCAGGCGCTGGTAGCCCAGCACCTTGGGGATCTGCGTGTTGGCGTGGAGCCCGTCGAGCGGGTCTCCGCCGTCGGCCAGCGGGTCCAGCAGCTTGTGATGGGCCAGCCGCCGCCCCTCGGCCAGGAGGTCCTCGCGGCCGGTAAGTGCCCCCAGCTCCACGAACGCCTCGTTGAGTCCGCCGAACTCCGCGGTGAGGATCTGCTCGACCTGCTCGTCGGTGAGGGCCTTCGTGACCGACAGCCACCAGTCGGCCCAGCGCGTCGCCATGGTCAGCGCGCGCTCGGACCGCCCATGGGTCGCCGCGTCGATGAGGCCGGCGAGCGTCTTGTGCAGGTTGTAGACCGGGACCCACCGGCCGTTGAGGCCGAACAGGTCGGCGTCGATGCGCCCGGCGACGAGCTCCTCGCCCAGCGCCGGGCCATCAGGCACCCCGCCGACGTAGCCGGTACCTACCGCGTCCTGGCAGCGCTCCAGCACGTCGAGCAGGTGCTCCATGCGGTCGTGCAGCACGTCCTGGCCGGTCACCGCCCACAGCTTGGCGTGCGCGGACAGGACGTGACCGCCGATGTGGCCGTCGAGCCCCCCGCTCTCCCAGTCGCCGTACGGCTCGGCCGGGCTGTCGAGTCCCGCCGCGACGAGGAACGGGGCGAGGAGCCGGTCCAGGTCGATGTCGAGCACCGCCTCCAGCGCCCGCTGCTGGGCGGTCGCGAACGGTCCGGGGCCGAGCCGGACCGTACCCAGCGGGAAGATGCGGCCGGTGGTCGCGGGCCGTGCGGTGCTCATGGACAAACGTGGCTCCTTGGAAGATCGCACGGCGCCGTCGCCGTGCTGGGGCGCAGGTTCGCTGAAGTTACCTCAACCGGTTCGCTCATGGATCCAGGCGAGGTGCGCCCACAGCTCCGTCAACCGACAGGGACAGAGAACATATGTCACATGTCTCTTGAGTTCGAGTCGGAGATCGGATGTACTACGCATAACGGCTGAAGCGAGTGAGCCGAGGGCACCCCCAAACAACGATGTTCGGAGGAACTCAGATGAATCGCACGCCTCGGCGTCTCGTGACCACGCTCGCAGCCATGACCCTGGTGTGGGCATCGGCGCTCGTGAGCCCGACTCCCGCATCCGCCGCGACCAGCACCTACTACGCCTCGCCCAGTGGCAGCGGAACCGGCTGCGCCTCGAGCGCGCCGTGCTCGATCTCGCAGGTCAAGACCGCGGTCAGGCAGAACCAGAGCTCCGCGTCCCCGACCGACGTGGTGGTCGTGCTCGCCGGGGGCCGCTACGAGCTCTCCTCGCCGTTGAGCTTCACGGCCGCCGACGGCGGGCGCACCACGACGACCGTGCGCTGGACGGCCGCCCCGGGCGCGACCCCCGTCCTGACGGGCTCGACGACCGTCACCGGGTGGAGCTCGCACGACTCGGCGAAGAACATCTGGGTCGCCTCGACGCCCGTCGGGCAGGACACCCGTGACCTCTTCGTCAACGGCGTCGCGTCGCCCCGCGCATCGATGACCATCGCTCGCAGCGACATCCGGATGACCGCCACCGGATTCAACATCACGAACCCGGCGCTCAACTACCTCTCGAACCTGCCGCAGAAGAACCGGCTCGAGCTGCGCTCCATCGGGCACTTCACCGATCGCTACTCGCCCGTCTCGACCATCAACGGCACCACGGCGACGATGACCCAACCTGCGTGGAACAACAACCTCTGGGGGTACGACACCATGCAGGCCCCGATCTTCGGCGGACACGGGCTGAGCATCGAGAACTCTCTCTCGTTCATCTCCCAGCCGGGTCACTGGTACATCGATCCCTCAGCCGGACGCCTGTACCTGAAGCCCGCGAACGGCGTGCACCCGTCATCACTGGATGTGCAGCTTCCGCGGCTCGAGAGGCTCATCGACATCAGCGGCAACTACTCCAGCCCGGTACGAAACCTCAGCTTCGAGGGCCTCCAGCTCTCGGGAACCAGCTGGTTGGCGCCCTCGGGACCGAACGGCTACGCCGTGCAGCAGACCGGGACGTACCTCGCCGGGTCCTATTCGTACTACCCGTCCGACGCCATCACGAGCTGTTCCCAGGGCTGCGCCGCGTTCGAGCGAGCCCGTACGACATGGAACCAGTCGCCGGCGGCCGTCCAGGTCTCTGCGGCGACGGGAGTCTCGTTCATCGGCAACAGGTTCGTGAACCTCGGCCAGACCGCGCTCGGAATCGGCAACGACGCCAACGCTCACGCGAGCGGTGTGGGTCTGGGCGCGTCCGACATCGACGTCGTCGGGAACGTGTTCACCCAGCTCGGCGGAGGAGCCGTCGTCGCGGGCGGGGTCCGGGCCGATGCCCACCACCCCAGCGATCCGGCCATGACAAACTCGGACATCCTCATCCAGGCCAACACCGTGACGAAGACCTCCTTCACCTATCGGGAGAACTCCGGCTTCCTCTCGACCTACGTCGACAACGCGCGCATCCTGCAGAACGAGGTGTTCGACCTCCCCTACGACGCGATCGACATCGGGTTCGGCTGGGGCACGAACGACGCGGGCGGTTCCCAGGACTACGTCGACCGCGGGTACTACCAGCACAACCCGCGGTACTCGACCTCGACGACGTTCCGGAACAACGTCGTGGCGAACAACATGGTGCACGACACGAAGAGGATCTTCAGTGACGGTGGCGGCATCTACTCGCTCTCCGCGTCGCCGGGCACGGTGATCCGCGAGAACTACATGTACAACCTGCGGAACACGGTCGGGCTGTACCTGGACGAAGGATCGCGGTACATCACCGCGACGAACAACGTGATCCGCGACTCCAGCCCCTGGGTCTTCGCCAACACGGGCGGAACGCGCAACACGAAGGACAACACCGTCGACAACACCTGGCACATGGGTGGGGCCGTGCAGGGCGACTTCTCCGCGGGGACGAACAACCGCATCACGAACGACCACCCCGTGACCGGTTCGACCTGGCCCGCGGCGGCGCAGACGATCATCTGCAACGCCGGTGTGCCCGCTGAGTACCGCACGCCGCTCAACGCACCCGGATGCGCTACACAGGGCGGCACACAGATCGTCGGAGCGCCGTCCGGCCGCTGCATGGAGGTCCCAGGTTCGAGCACCAGCAACGGCGCACAGACGCAGCTGTGGGACTGCACCGGCGGTGCCAACCAGAGCTGGACCTACACCCCGAACAAGCAGCTGGTGGTGCACGGCAACAAGTGTCTGGACGCGAGCGGTCAGGGCACCAGCAACGGTACGGCCACGGTGATCTGGGACTGCAACGGCCAGGCCAACCAGCAATGGAACCTCAACCCGAACGGCACGATCACCGGCGTCCAGTCCGGGCTGTGCCTCGACGCCAGCGGATACGGCACCGCCAACGGCACCAAGCTCCACCTGTGGGCCTGCCACGGCGGAACCAACCAGCAATGGAGCCGCAGGTGAAGCGTGCTATGTGGTCCTGACCTCCGGCGTTCAGTTGCGCGCTACATCGATGGCTGTCAACATAGAGACTCATCGATGCACCAGGAGGAGGTCGACGATGACTGCTCTCACTCCGTCGAGTGCTGGCGGGCAGGAGTCCCATGCGATCGGCATGGACGCCGCGACCACCGTGGCTCTGACGCTCAAGGCCCTGGCCGAGCCCCTCCGCCTGCGGATGCTGTCGGCGATCGCCTCCAGCCCCGAGGGTGAGGTGACGGTCGGCGAGCTCGCGACCCTCACCGACGTCTCCCAACCCACGGTGTCCCACCACCTCAAGGTCTTGCGGGACGTCGGCCTCCTCACCGCCGACCGGCGCGGCACCTCGGTCTGGTACCGGATCAAGCCCGCCTACCGCGGTGCGGTGAACACCCTCCTGGACAGGTTCGCACCGGCGGCCATCGACGTGATGGAGACCCCGCACCTGACCGGGCTGGAGAGCGTGGAGCCGGCTCTCGACCGGATGGCCGCGTCCCTGGCCGAGCGGTTCCCCGGCACACCGCCCCGCGAGTGCGTCCGGGTGGTCCGCGAGTCGTACGCCGCGCTGGTGCGCCGCGGCGGCGAAGCCACCTACCTGGTCCCGCTCACGGAGCACTTCGCCCGGCAGCGGATCATCGACGCGGAGAAGGCCCACGCGCAGGAGACCGCGGCGGGCGGGGCGCACCGGCCGCAGGTCCTGTTCGTGTGCGTGGCCAACGCCGGACGCTCGCAGCTCGCCGCGGCCCTGATGCGGCACTACGCGGGCGATCGCGTCGTCGTCCGCTCCGCCGGATCGGCACCCGCCGCGGACGTGCACGCCGGTGTGCGCGCGCTGCTGGCGGAGCTGGGCGCCGCCACCGCGGCTGACGAGGTCGACGACGTGACCCGCTTCTACCCCAAGCCCCTGACCGACGACGCGGTCCGCGCCGCCGACGTCGTCGTCACCATGGGCTGCGGAGACGCGTGCCCCATCCTGCCCGGCAAGCGGTACGAGGACTGGATGGTCGGCGACCCGGCCCTGGCCTCGCCCGCCGGCGTCGCGGCGATCCGCGACGACCTGGACCAGCGGGTCCGCGCCCTGCTCGCCGACCTGGTACCCGAGACCACCTGACACCCCCAACCACCGGAGAACCTGATGAGCACCACCGAGCCCACCACCGAGTCCAAGCCCTCTGCCCTGTTCGTCTGCGTGCACAACGCGGGCCGCTCCCAGATGGCAGCCGGCTTCCTGCGGACGCTGTCCGGCGGCGCCGTCGAGGTGCGTTCGGCCGGGTCGATGCCCGCCGAGATGATCAACCCGACAGCGGTGGAGGCCATGCTCGAGAAGGGCATCGACATCCGCGCCGAGAAGCCCAAGGTGCTGACCAACAAGGCCGTGGAGGCCTCTGACGTGGTGATCACCATGGGCTGCGGAGACGCCTGCCCGTTCTACCCCGGCAAGCGGTACGAGGACTGGGAGCTGGAGGACCCGGCCGGTCAGGGCATCGAGTCGGTCCGCCCGATCCGCGACGACATCGAGAAGCGCGTCCGGAAGCTGCTGGCCGAGCTGGGCGTGGAGCCCACCGCGTGATGTCCCCCGAGGTGGCCGCTCTCGACACGCAAGCCGCCCCAGGGACACCGGCACATGCCCCGGCACTGCCGGCCCTGTGGCGCCGCGCGGTCGCCGAGGCCCTGGGCACGGGCCTCCTGGTCGCGATAGTGGTCGGGTCCGGGATCGCGGCGCAGAGCCTGTCGCCGGACGACGTCGGGCTACAGCTGCTGCAGAACAGCCTCGCCACGACCCTGGGGCTGGCCGTGCTGATCGCGGTGCTCGGTCCGGTCAGCGGCGCGCACTTCAACCCCGTGGTGACGCTCGTCGACTGGTTCACCGGGCGGCGTGACGGCACCGGGGTGCGTGCAGCCGACGGCGGTGTCTATGTCGTGGTGCAGATCGCGGGCGCGATCGGCGGCGCGATGCTGGCCAACGCCATGTTCGGCGTCCCGGCAGGCCTGTCCACCACGGTGCGCGCCACCGGGCCGCACCTGCTGGCCGAGGTCGTCGCGACGGCCGGGCTGGTCCTGGTGATCCTGGGGCTGCTGCGATCCGGGCGGGACGCCTGGATCCCGGCGTCCGTCGGCGCGTACATCGGGGCGGCCTACTGGTTCACCTCGTCGACGTCGTTCGCGAACCCGGCCGTGACGATCGGGCGCGTGTTCAGCGACACCTTCGCCGGGATCGCACCGCAGTCGGTGCTGCCGTTCCTTGCCGCACAGGTCGTGGGCGGGGTGCTGGCCGTCCTGCTCGCCACGGCGCTGTACCCGCTTGCGGACGTTGACCACGACCCGATCCACACACCCGAAGGAATCTGATGAGCACCTCGTCGCCACTCAAGATCGTCGTCGTCGGCTCGGTAGCGGCGGGCACCTCGGCCGCCGCCAAGGCCCGGCGCAACACCGAGACCGCCCGCATCACCGTGTACGAGCGCGACCACGACATCTCCTACTCCGGGTGCGGCCTGCCGTACTTCGTCGGCGGCGAGGTCGAGACCATCGACGAGCTCACCCCGCGCAACGCCGCATGGTTCAAGGCCCGCTACGACGTCGACGTCCGCACGGGCCACGAGGTCGTCGTCGTGGACGCCGCGGCGCAGAGCGTCACCGTGCGCGACCTCGCCACCGGGAACACGTTCGATGACACCTACGACGAGCTGATCCTGGCCACCGGCGTACGCAGCGTGGTCCCGCCGCTGCCTGGCGTGGACCTGCCCGGAGTGTTCAGGGTCCGCACACCGTCCGACGCGCGAGCGATCCGTGCGTGGGTGGAGGAGCGTCCGGTGCGCCGTGCGGTCGTGATCGGCGCCGGGTACATCGGGCTGGAGATGACCGAGCAGCTCACCGAGCGCGGCGTCGAGGTGACCGTGGTCGAGGCGCTCGAGCACGCGATGCCCCGGATGGACGCGGACATGTCCGCGCGGGTGGACGCAGAGCTCCGCAAGCACGACGTCGACCTGCGCCTGGGCGCACGTGTCGCCGCGATCGAGGGCGACGAGGCAGGAGTGACCGGCGTGCGCGTCGGCTCGGCGGACGACGGCGACACCGTACCCGCCGACCTGGTGATCGTCTCGGTGGGTGTGCGCCCGAACCTGGAGCTCGCGGAGCAGGCCGGCGTGACGATCGGCCGGACGGGTGCGATCGCCGTCGACCGGCAGGGGCGCACCGATGTGGCGCACGTGTGGGCGGTCGGGGACGTGGCCGAGTCGTTCAACCTGATCACCGGCGAGCCGGCCTGGGTGCCGCTGGGGTCGACGGCGAACAAGATGGGCCGCATCACCGGTGACGCGATCACGGGCGGCACCCTGGAGCACCGGGGCATCCTCGGCACGTCGATCGTGCGGGTCTTCGACGTCGCGGTGGCCCAGACCGGGCTCACCGAGGACCAGGCCCGTGCGGCCGGGTACGACGTCGAGGTGCTGCACAACATCAAGCCCGACCGACCCGAGTACCTGGGCGGCAAGTCGCTGCTCATCAAGGCTGTCGCGGACCGCGCCTCAGGCCGGCTGCTCGGCGCGCAGGCGATCGGGGCTTCAGGCGCGGACAAGCGGATCGACATCCTGGCCACCGCGATCACCTACGGGGCCGACGTCGCCGACCTGTTCCACCTGGACCTGGCCTACTCCCCCACCTACGCCACGACCAAGGACCCCGTGCACTACACGGGCATGGCGCTGGAGAACGCGATCCGCGGAAGTGCGCCGCTGATCACGCCCGTGGAGCTGGAGCGGCGCCGGGCCGACGGCGAGAAGGTTCAGGTCGTCGACGTCCGCTCGGCGAAGGATCGGGCCAAGGGTTTCGTGGACGGGTCCGTCCACATCCCGCTGGCCGAGCTGCGCGCACGGTCCGGCGAGCTGGACCCGGCCGCGCTGACCGTGACGTACTGCAACAAGGGCGTCACCGGGAACGCCGGGCAGAACGTGCTGCGCAACCTCGGGTTCGAGCAGGTCGTCAACCTCTCGGGCGGCAACAAGAACTACCAGGCCTGGGCTGCGGGTCGCTAGCCGAAGCGGCTATAGCCAGGGGGCGTGAGTCCGGGCAGGTGCCCGGGACTCACGCCCCCTGTGTTGCGGTCCGGTCGTCAGTCGCTGGAGCGACCGTGCTCGACGCCGGTCGCGAACCCGACCTTGACCGGCTCGGGCTCAGCCGTCCCGCATCCTGAGGCCGGCTCGGCCGTGCTACCGCAGCCGGACGCTGCCTCAGCGGGTGCGCCCAGTCCGAGCGTGACCGTCTGCGGGCCCGACGGCGTCGCGCAGCATCCGCCGTTGGTCGCGCCGGCCAGAGCCTCGGCGGAGACCACGCCGTCCGCGTCGGCGGCGAACGCCAGGTCCGAGGAGCAGACGCCGGTCTGCGGCAGGTTCAGCTCGACGGCGTCGGCCGCCGCCCGGTCCCCGGCCAGCGCCGCGACCACGGACCGCACCTGCTCGTACCCGGTGGCCAGCAGGAACGTGGGCGCCCGGCCGTAGGACTTCATGCCGACCAGGTAGAACCCGTCGTCCGGGTGCTTCAGCTCGGTCTCGCCGTGCGCGGGCACGGTGCCGCAGGAGTGGTGGTTGGGGTCGATGAGCGAAGCGATCTGGCGCGGCGCCTCGACGACGGGGTCCAGGTCGAGGCGGACCTCGCGCAGCATGTTCAGGTCGGGCCGGAAGCCGGTCGCGTTGACGATCGTGTCGACGGCCAGGTCGAGCCCGCCGTCGGTGCCGTCCTTGCGTGCCGTGCCCAGCACACGCACGGGGCCCGAGGCCTCGGGCTCCAGCCGCTCGATCGCGACGCGCGTGAGCAGCTCGACGCGCCCAGCCTCGACGGCGTCGCGCAGGCGCGTGCCGAGCAGGCCGCGGGCGGGCAGCTCGTCGTCGCTGCCGCCGCCGTACAGGCGGCGCGCCGAGCCCCCGCGGATGGCCCAGACGATGCGTGTGGTCGGCTCGTCCTTGGCCAGCTCGACCAGGCTCAGCAGGGTGTTCGCCGCGGAGTGGCCCATGCCGACCACGAGGGCGGTCCGGCCCGCGAACCGCTCGCGGTCGGAGCCCAGCACGTCCGGCAGGGCGCCGGTCAGGTGCCCGGCGGCGTGCTCCTCGCCGATCGCGGGCAGGCCCGAGAGCCCGAGCGGGTTGGGCATGCCGTACGTGCCCGAGGCGTCGATCACCGCGCTGGCGCGGGTCTCGTGCACCTCGTCGCCGGCGGTGTACCGCACCAGGTACGGCCGACGCTCACGGCCGAGGGACCGGGACCGGTCGGCCCCGTCCCTGGCGACGTCGGAGACCCGCGCGCCGTAGCGGACGTGGTCGCCCAGGACTCCGGCCAGCGGTGCCAGGTAGTTCTCGACCAGGTCGCTGCCGGTCGGCAGCGCGTCCGGGTTCGGCTCGACCCAGCCGGTCCCGGCGAGCAGACGGCGGGCGGCGGCGTCGATGTCGTACTGCCACGGGGAGAACAGTCGGACGTGCCCCCAGGAGGCGACGGCGGCGGCCGGGCCGTTCCCGGCTTCCAGCACGAGGGGCTCCAGGCCGCGTTCCAGCAGGTGCGCCGCGGCGGCAAGGCCGACCGGCCCGCCGCCGATGACGACGACGGGCAGGTTCTCGCGGGACGTCTCGGTCATGACCGACTCCTCAGATCGAAGGTTCTCGATGGATCAACGAGAGCAACATATCCACATTCTTCAATACGTGGCAAGATGGAGTCCATGACCACGACCCTCGCCCTGGCCGACCCGCCGCACACCGTCCCGGTGCCGGCGTCTGGCGCCTGCTGTGCACCGCTGGTCCGTGAGGCGGCCGATCCGCAGACCGCCATCGAGATCGCTCATGTGTTCAAGGCGCTGAGCGACCCCACTCGCGTGCGGCTGCTCTCGATCGTCGCCGCGCACGACGGCGGCGAGGCGTGCGTGTGCGACCTCACCGAACCGGTCGGCCTGTCCCAGCCCACGGTGAGCCACCACCTCAAGCTGCTCGTCGAGGCCGGCCTGCTCACCCGTGAGCAGCGCGGGAAGTGGGGCTACTACTCGGTGGTGCCGGGCGCGTTGAACCGGCTCGGGGTGCTGCTCACCGACGCGACAAGCTGACAGCCGCTGGGTTCCCGCTGGGTCAGGTAGGTGTATCCGCCCGCCGACCGGTGCGGTACCTCGACGACGGCCGGATCAGTCCGTCTTGTCGGAGTGCCCCAGAGATCTGCCCGGAGCGATGATGTCCCGTACGCGGCGCTTCAGCTCCGTGATCTCAGGAAACCCGCCGTCGCGCTTGCGGTTCCACACCCGTTCGTCTCCGACCTCGATCCGGAACACCCCACCCGTGGATGGCACGATCGCTACCTCGCCGATCTCGTCCGAGAACGTCTGCAACAGCTCCCCGGCGTACCACTGGGCGCGCAGCTGCCAGCGGCACTGGGTGCAATAGGTGATCACGATGCGTGGCATGGGCATGCGGCCACTGTGCCACGCGCCGTCGTACGACCTGGTCGACGTGCTCAGGTGGTGAACCAGACGATGAGCGGCTGCCTCACGTGGGGGTGGTGGCCGGGTCGGTGCCGGTGGGGCACGCGCACCGGTCGCGGGCTGCGACCCGACCACCTCCGGTCAGTCCACGTTGATCGAGACGGTCTGCCAGCCCGACGCCCCGTCGGGAGCCGGCGGCGCCTTGGTCTCGGTCTGGACCTGCCCGTCCGAGTCCGTGGCCCGCACCGCCAGGCTGTGGTAGCCGGCCTCCAGATCGATCGAGACGTGCCACTGGCGCCACGTGTCGGGGCCCACCGTCTCTGCGAGCTCGGCGGTGACCCAGTCGCCGCCGTCGGCCCGGACCTCGACCTTGCTGATGCCGGTGTGCTGCGCCCAGGCCACGCCGGCCACGGTCACGGCGCCGGCGGACACGGACGTGGACAAGCGCGGCACGTCGATGCGCGAGGCGATCTTGATCGGCCCCAGTGCGGACCAGCCGCGCGGGGTCCAGTAACCCTCATCGGCATCGAAGGTGGTCACCTCCAGCGAGGTCACCCACTTGGTCGCCGAGACGTACCCGTACAACCCGGGCACCACCAGCCGCGCGGGGAAGCCGTGCTCTTCGGGCAGCGGCTCGCCGTTCATGCCGATCGCGAGCAGGCTCTCGCGGTCCGGGTCCTGGAGCACCTCCAGCGGCGTACCGGCGCTGAACCCGTCGTCGCTGCGGGAGAGCACCATGTCGGCGCCGGCCTGAGGCTTGGCCCGTTCCAGGAGCGCGCGGATCGGGTAGCCGAGCCAGAGGGCGTTGCCGACCAGGTCGCCGCCCACGGCGTTGCTCACGCACGAGAGAGTGACGTAGTGCTCCTCCATCGGCAGCTCCATGAGCTCGTCCCAGGTGAGCGTGAACGGCTCGTCCACCAGACCACGGACCTCCAGCGACCAGTCCTGCGGGTTCAGCTGCGGCACGATCAGCGCGGTGTCGATGCGGTAGAAGTCCGAGTTCGGGGTGACGTACGGCGCCAGGTCGTCGAGCTTCAGGTCGGCCCCGGCAGGCACCGGCGGCGCCGGTGTGCGCGCAGCGGGCAGGCGGAGCTTCTCCCGCACGGCGCTGATCGCGGTCGAGCCCATCGACAGCACGCGCGAGCCGGCCAGCGCGAGCACAGCGACACCCAAGGTGATGCCAGATACGGTCAGGAAGCCACGACGGTCCACGGCGCCGCCCGGAGGCTCCCCCGCCGAGGCCTCGCTCCGCCCCGGCACAGGCCGCAGCCGCGCCACGACGGCACGCAGCAGGAGCACCGCGGCGCCCAGCCCGATGGCGCTGGGCAGTGCCCACAGCGGCGTCGCGCTCGGGCGCAGCACCGCCACCACGACCCCGACGACGCCGACGACTCCCACCAGGACCGCGCCCACCGGCGGGCGGCGCAGCTCCAGCCAGCCCGCGAGAGCCGCCCCCAGGGCCAGCACCGCGCCCATCGTGGCGAGCAGCACGACCTTGTCGTTGGT
This sequence comes from Promicromonospora sp. CA-289599, assembly GCF_050936155.1. Lineage (NCBI taxonomy): Bacteria > Bacillati > Actinomycetota > Actinomycetes > Micrococcales > Promicromonosporaceae > Promicromonospora > Promicromonospora sp. CA-289599. Next base: position 3,946,973 of record NZ_JBNJNI010000001.1, on the reverse strand, counting down.
GCCGAACCACTCCACGGCAACATCCTTGAGCCATGGGGGCACGGCGTCGACCACGGCGGCGCCGCCTGCGAACAGCGTGCTGGCACCGGGTGCGACGACCGCGGCAACGAGCTCCGCGACGGCCAGCCCGGCGGCACCGGCGAGCGCGCCCCCGAGCGCGGCCCAGCCCACGCCGCCCGGAGAGCGTTCGGCCGAGGGCGCGGCGGGGCTCTCAGTTGCCTGTGTCATGGGCTTGGCGTGAACTCGTTGCTCTCTGCCGCGCCGGCCGGCGCGGCTGCCACTGGCAGGCCCACCAGCGCCGCTGTGGCAGCGAAGAGAGCGAGTCTTGGAGTACGCATATCCGATCCCCCTTTGTGCTGGCGGCAAAGCTGCCGCCTGAGCAGGACCTAGGAGGTTCGGAGCGGGAGACGATCAGGATGGGTCAGGGCTGCAGAGGTTATTCCGTGCCTGCACTCGACTATGCGCATTTCGGCCGAGAAACCACCGCAGAGGTTACATTCAGACGTTGAAGCGTGTCATGTGGCCCTGACCTCGTGGTTCGCCGGCTGGCTTGGCGACCTGGGGGAAGCGTGGGGAATCGGGCCGGGTATACCGCTACCACGCGGGCAGTAGCCGGGAACGGCGACGGGCTGTCGTAATTCTCGACGAGCAGACGACTCGAATCGCAATGCTTGACGGCCGGTCCTTGGCGGGTCGTGCTGCTCGGCGACGCGGCTGGTGCGTCACCCCGTTCGCTGGCTACGGCTCAACGCTGGATCAGCGATATCGCGACCGTTCGCATTCGCGGAGCCGTCACCTGCCTTCAGGTGGTCTCCGGGGTGAGCGTCTTCATGGTGACGTAGCTGGTCACAGTCGCCACTCCGGGCAGGGCGGCCAGTTGGTTGGCGTGGAAGTCCTCATAGGCGGGTAGGCCGGTCACTTCGACCTGGAGCAGATAGTCGAAGTTTCCGGTGATGTGGTGACAGGCGACCACTTGGGGCAGTTGGACGATCGCGCGCTCGAATGCCATTACATCGGCGTGGGCGTGCCGGATCAGTCGAACGCCTGCGAGTGCCCGAAGGCTGCGGCCGATCGCGGCGGGATCGATCACTGCCCGGTAGCCGCGGATGACTCCGGTGTCCTCCAGGTGGCGAACGCGCCGCAGGCAGGGTGACGGCGACAGGCCGACCGGGGCCGCGAGCTCGCTGTTGCTGATCCGACCGTGCCGATCGGTCACGCTTCTAGGAGCAGCACCCAGCGGAAGGACAGTCATGCCGGGCAAGAGCACCATCACGGTTCACGCCGATCGCAAGGTACATCCCGATCGCTCCGTGGCGCCGCCCATCTACCAGACGGCGGCGTTCTCGGTCGAGGACGCGGAGACGTTCGCGCAGGCTGCGGTCGACCGGCGGGGCAAGGATTTCTACACGCGCTACGGCAACCCGAACCATGCACAGGTCGCCGCTGTGGTCGCAGAACTGGAGGGCACAGCGGCGGCGCTGGTCACCGCGTCCGGGATGGCCGCGCTCACCACCGCCGTGCTGGCGCTGGTGTCGGCCGGTGATCACGTCATCGGGCAGAAGTCGACCTACGGGGGTACGGCGTCGGTGCTGCTGAACCTGCTGCCGCGCCTTGGGGTGTCGACCACCTTGGTCAACCAGACCGAGCCGGAGGCGTTCGCGAAGGCGTTGACTCCGAAGACTCGTCTGATCCTGGTAGAGACGCCGAGCAATCCGCTGCTGCAGGTCACTGACCTGCGTGCCGTTGCGGACCTGGCCCGTGCGCACGACGTGCTGACCCTGACGGACAACACGTTCGCGACGCCCCTGAACCAGCGGCCGACGGACTGGGGCATCGATCTGGTCAGGCACAGCGCAACCAAGTATCTCAATGGCCACTCCGATGTGTCCGCCGGAGTGCTGGCCGGGCCGGCGGAGCTACTGGACCGGATCTGGGATGTCGGTCTGCTCACTGGTGCCGTGCTCGGCCCGATCGACGCGTGGCTGTTGCTGCGCGGCATGTGCACCCTGCCGCTGCGAGTGCCGCGGCACAACACCAACGGCATGGCACTCGCGGAGGCGCTGAACGACCATCCAGCAGTGTCCAGGGTGCACTACCCCGGCCCGACGACCCACCCACAGCACGAGCTGGCCGCCGATCAGATGAGTGGTTTCGGCGGGGTGCTCGGCATCGAGTTCACCGGTGGTTTCGAGATGGCAGACGCCTTCCTGGGCCGGCTGCGCTACTCCCGCCGGTCGGCCAGTCTCGGCGGGGTGGAGTCGCTGGCAGTGCACCCGGCGTCCATGTGGCGCGGAATGCTGAGCGAGGACCAGCTCGCCGAATCGGTACCGCCGGGCCTGGTCCGACTGGCCGCGGGCACCGAGGACACGGCCGACCTGGTCGCCGACGTGCTCGCTGCGGCCGACGCCGTGCTCACCGCCAACTGACCTTGAACCGTACGAAACAATTGTGAAGGAGCTCATTCGATGAAGACCCTGATCACCGGCGGCACCGTCGTCACCATGGATCCGGCGGTCGGCGACCTCGGCCGTGGTGACGTGCTGATCGAGGACGGCGTGATCGTCGAGGTGGCCGAGCGTATCGACGCGCCGGACGCAGAGGTGATCGACGCGACCGACCGGATCGTCATGCCGGGCTTCGTCGACAACCACCGCCACGCCTGGCAGACCGCATTCCGCGGTATCGGCGCGGACTGGACGTTCCCGGAGTGGGCGGCGGCCATGCACGGCACCGTCAAACCGCACTACCGACCCGAAGACGTCTATGTCGGCACCCTGCTCGGACGGCTGGAAGCGCTGCACTCCGGTGTGACCACGATGCTCGACTGGTACCACGTAGCGCAGACTCACGAGCACGAAGACGCCGCGATAACCGCGCTCCGAGACGCGCCCGGACGTTCGGTCTTCTGTCTCGGCGCCGGATGGGGCACCGCGGACGCCGTCGACGACGACATCCGACGGGTTCACCGTGAGCTGGCCGGTGACGCCCGGGTCTGCATGGCGCTGGGGCTGCGTGGTCCCGAAACCACCGCCATCGACACCGTGGCCCGGGAGCTGAAGCTGGCCCGAAGAGCTCGGGCTTCGAACCAGCCTGCACGTTGATGGCGGCGGACCTCGGCGCTCCGTCGCCGAGCTGCACGAGCACGGCCTGCTGCGCGACACGACCACGTTCGTGCACGCCAACGGGATCAGCGACGAAGAGCTGAGGATGCTCGCCGAGGCGGGCAGCTCCGTGTCGATCAGCCCGGACGTCGAGCTCAAGATGGGCTTCGGGACCCCCATGACTGGCCGCGTCCTGGCCGCCGGTCTGCGCCCCACCCTTTCCGTGGATGACGTCCCCTCGGTCGGCGGCGTCATGTTCTCCACCATGCGTACCGCGTTCGCCGTTCAGCGTCGCCTGGACGGCGGACTGTCCTCCCGAGACCTGCTGGAGTTCACCACGGTCGATGCCGCCCGGTCACTTGGCCTCGAGGATCGGATCGGCAGCATCACGCCCGGCAAGGCCGCGGACATGATCCTGCTCCGCACCGACGATCTGACGGTCTTCCCGGTCACCGACCCGACCGCCAGCATCGTCAGTGCCGGTCACCCGGACCTCGTCGACACCGTGATCGTCGGCGGTCACGTCGTCAAGCGCGATGGCGTGCTGATGAATGTCGACCTCGCGGTGCTGCGAACCCGGCTGCTCGCATCCCGCAACCGAATCGGCGAAGCCGCGGGCATCTCACTCGACGGCACCTGGCGGCCACAACCACGACAGGCATAGGACCTGCCTGACAAGGGCCGCACGTCCATCCCGCCGCCGGGCCTGATCTGTCACCACCTGCTTCGGCGACAGCTCACTTCGAGATCGTCGCGACGTCAACGACGAAGCGGTACCTGACGTCGCCTCGGTCGAGTCGTTCGTATCCGCTGTTGAGGTCCGCGGCATCGATCGTCTCGATCTCGGCCTTGATGCCGTGCTCGGCGCAGAAGTCGAGCATCTCCTGGGTCTCAGCGATGCCGCCCGTCGCCGAGGAGGCGAACGACTTTCGTCCGAGGATCAGCGAGAACATGCTGATCGAGACCGGGGCGTCGGGCGCCCCGAGGTTGATCAGGGTTCCGTCGCGCTTGATGAGGCCGAGCAGAGCGTCGAAGTTCAGGGGGGCGGAGACCGTGGACAGCATGACGTCGAAGTGTGAGGCCAGGTCGGTGAAGGTGGTGGGATCGCTGGTCGCGCGATAGTCGTCCGCCCCGAATGCGAGCCCGTCGTCACGCTTGCTCAGTCCCTGGCTGAGGACGGTCACCTCCGCGCCAAGTGCATGGGCGATCTTGATCGCGAGGTGTCCTAGGCCACCCATGCCGACGATCGCGAGCTTCGTGCCCGGGCCGACTTCCCAGTGCCGCAGCGGGGAGTACACCGCGATGGCGGCGCACAGCAGCGGCGCAGCGACGTCGAGGTCGAGCGCATCGGGGATGCGCAGCACGTAGTTCTCGTCGACGACTGTGTAGCTGGAGTAGCCGCCATAGGTGGGCTCCCCTGTCTTGTCGCGGCCGTTGTAGGTCACGACCAGGTTCTGGCAGTAGACCTCAAGGCCCGCCAGGCAGTGCTCACACTCTCGGCACGAGTCGACGAAGTTCCCGACGCCGACGCGGTCTCCCACGGCGAACTTCGTCACCTCGGATCCAACCGCCGAGACGAGTCCCGTGAACTCGTGGCCCGGGACCATGGGATAGATGCCCGGCCCGTAGGCGTCACGCGTGTTGAGCACGTCGGTGTGGCAGACACCGGTGTACGCGACGTCGATGGCGACGTCGCGGAGGCCGACATCCCGGCGAGCGATGGTCAGGGGGCCAAGGGAGGAGTTCGCCGAGGAGGTGCCGTAGGCGGGGACGTTGCGCATGAATCGATCTCTGTTCCGTTCAGGTCATCGAAGGAGAGGGCAGTGAAGTTCGTCGTTCTGTGGCAGATCGGCGGTCTCAGGTGCCGCGCTTCTGCCGCTCCCAGGCGTCCTGGTCGTCGCGGACACGCTCGGTGTAGGCGGCAGGCCCAAGCGGTTCGCCGCCCCAGCTCATCAGGATCTTCAGCTTCTCCTCGGCCGACGAGCCGGCGTCGGCGGTATAGGTGGAGAGGAACTGCCCGCCCGATTCGGGGATGTTCAGCGTCTCGTAGTTGAGGGTCATCGTTCCGACGGTGGGGTGGAAGATGCGTTTGGTGCCGTGCCCGTGCTTGAACAGCCGGTAGTCGGCCCAGAAGCGGGCGAACTCAGGTGATGCCACCGACAGCTCCCCCACCAGGTTCGCCAGTTCCTCGTCCGGTCGACCGGGGTTGAGTGCCGCCCGCAGCGCGGCGACCGTGGGCGCCGCTACCTCTTCCCAGTCGGGGTACCGGGAGCGGTTCGACGAGTCGAGAAACAGCCACCTGGCGATGTTGCGGTCGCGGACCGGCATGGCACCGAAGTCGGTGAGCAGGATGCTGGCGGCACGGTTCCAAGCCAGCACTTCCATCCGTGGGCCTTGCAGGAGTGCTGGTACGGGGTCCAACTTCTCGACCAGAGCGCGCATTCCTGCCCGGACCCGTGGCTTCTCCGGTCGCGGAGGCTGCCGGACCGCGTGTGCCGGCAGCGTCCTGACGAGGCTGCGCAGATGCTGGCGCTCGAGCGTGTCGAGCCGCAGGGCTTCCTCGATGGCGTTCAGCACCTGGTCGGAGATGTTTCCGACGCGGCCCTGTTCCAACCGCGCGTAGTAGTCGACGCTGACCCCGGCAAGGGCAGCGACCTCTTCACGGCGCAGCCCCCGGCCACGACGCGGAGTGGGCGAGGGCGGCAGCCCCACTGAGTGGGGATCGATCTGCGCCCGTCGCGAGGCCAGGAACTCCCGCAGCGCGTTCGACGTGGTCATACGTCTCATTCTGCGGAGAACTTTCGATCAGATCAGCCACTTAGCAGGCACTGTCAATACCAGTTCTGGGGAGACCGGTTGAGCTCGCGGCGAGATCCGCGCCGATGGCGGCACGCCCCCGTGCGTGGCAAGAGGCGATCCGTCAGCGGGTGAGTGCGCTCACGGCTTGGGCCGCCGGTATCGCGCCGTCGGTCAGCTCGATGATGGAACGATTGAGGCTCGGCTCATGGAGCACCGCCTTGATGAACGTGGCGACGTTGTCGCGCGACACATCACCGATCTCGATCGCCACGCCAGCGGTCACTCGCCCCTCACCAGGTTCGTCGTGGAGCCTGCCGGGGCGCACGATGACCCAGTCGAGATCGGTGCGTGCCAGGCGCACGTCGGCCGACTTCTTGACCCGCATGTAGTGCTCGAAACCTTCGCCGAGCTCACCGCCGCGAGCGGCCTCGGGAAAGACGGAGACGAGCACGAATCGCGAGACGCCTGCACGCGCAGCAGCGTCTGAGGCCTTGACCAGGCCCTTGCCGTCGATGAGCGTGGTCTGGTCGCGCCCGGTGCCGTGCGCGCCGGCGGAGAACACCACGGCATCGTGTCCAGCCAGCTTCGCAGCAAGCTCCTCCACATTGTCGGCGATCAGGTCGCCCACGACGGGCTGCGCACCGGTCGTCGCGATCACCTCGGCTTGCCGGGGGCTGCGGTGCATCCCGGTCGCGTGGTCGCCACCCTCCGTCAGCAGCGTCGCGAGGCGCCGCCCGATCCCCCCGGCCGCACCGATCAAGAAGACGTTCATCGTCCTGCGTTCCTTCCACTCAGTTCGACCGTGGTGCGCATGATCGCCGGGCTCCCCGTTGCCTCTGGGCTGCACTCCGCTCCCAGCCCGCCGGTCATCCGGTGCACCGCTGCCAGCACGTCAGATGTCTCGCTGGTGTCGGTGGCTGAATCTTGGTTCACGGTGGTTCCCCGCACGTGGATCAGGGCTGGTCGGTGGGCCGGATCACGATCTCGTTGACGGCCACACGACGCGGACTGGTGACGATGTAGCCGATCGCGTCGGCGATGTCCTCCGTGTGCAGGGCCTCGACCTCGCCGAAGGCGGCGGTGAAGTCTGCGTCCGAGTTGGCCTTCTGGTCGAACAGCTCGCTCGCGGTGCGGCCCGGCTCGATCACCGAGAAACGCAGGTTACGGGTGGTGTACTCCAGCCGCCATGCCTCGGTCGCTCCGGTCACAGCGAACTTCGTCGCGTTGTAGAGGGCCACGGTCGGAGCCGCCACGCGACCGGCCACCGAGGAGATGTTGACGACATCAGCTACCGAGCGAGGGCTGTCCTCGGCGGCGTCGAGCAGGTGGGGCAGGGCCGCCTTGGTCACATACATGAGGCCGCGCAGGTTGATGTCGACCATGCGGTCCCACTCGTCCAGCGGCGACTCGTCAGAGGGGCCGTTCAGCATGACGCCAGCGGCGTTGACGAGAGTGTCGAGGCGGCCGAGCTCGGCCACGGTGGACTCGACGGCGCCGGCCGCCGCGTCGGCGTCGGTCAGGTCGGTCGCGATCACCAGGGCGGTGCCGCCTGCGGAGCGCACGTCCGCGGCAACCTCTTCGAGCCGGTCGGCGCGGCGTGCCGCGAGGGCGACCGCAGCGCCGGCGCCCGCCAGTCGCAAAGCAGTGGCGCGACCGATGCCGCTGGATGCCCCGCTGATGAGGGCGACGGTTCCGGTCAGGTTCTCAGACATGATGTTCCTCGGGGTCGGCGACGCCGTGTGGGAGGGCGTCGTGTTCTTGCTGACGGCATCCATGTCACCAGCGCAGCCGGACCCAAGGAAGCAGATAGCACGCACCCTCGGAACTGGTACCCGCAGTACGCATCAAGCGTCTCGAGGCAGACTCGTGAGCCGCGGTGCACGCGCAAGACGGCGAGGTCAGGGGCAACATGGGGTTATGGCGGGCACGAACAGCTTGCGCGAGTTCCTGATCTCGCGTCGCGCACGGATCGATCCCGACTCGGTGGGGCTGCCGACGTCGCCGGTCCCACGTCGACGTCGGGGACTACGCCGTGAGGAGGTCGCCGCACTGGCCGGCGTGAGCGTCGACTACTACGCCCGCCTGGAGCAAGGCCGCGTCGGCAACATCTCCGACCAGGTGCTGACAGCCATCGAGGATGTACTTCGGCTCGACGCGCTCGAACGGAAGCACGTGCGCAGGCTCCTCAGTTCATCGGCAGGAGGACCTGACACCACGCAGCCGTATCAGCCGCGAGCATGGGCTGGGATGCGCCGCCTCATCGAAGCGATGGACCCGGTGCCCGCGCTCCTGCAGGGCCCTCGCATGGAAGTACTGGAGTGGAATCGGGCCGCCGCAGTCCTGCTGACCGACTTCGGCTCCATGCCGGTGCGCGACCGGAACATCGCCCGGTGGTTGTTCCTGGACGAGTCCACTCGCACTCGGTACCCGGACTGGGATGCGGTGGCTGCACCGACTGTCGCCGCACTCCGAGCCGCTCACCGTCCCGGCCGGCCCGACGATGATCTGGACACCCTTGTCAGGGAGCTGGCGGCTGCCTCCAGGGACTTCACCCGGTTCTGGGCTGACTACCAGCTGTTCAAGCACGGGCACGGCACCAAGCGGATCTTTCATCCTCAGGTCGGGGTGATGACCCTCAACTACGAGACCCTCGACGTCCCGGAGTCCGGAGGGCAGTTCCTCTCGACCTATACCGCTGACGTCGGCTCACCGTCCGAGGAGAGACTGAGCGCCCTTTTGACCAGGGAAGAAGAGGGCGCCGACAGTACCGGTGACCAGATGGCCCGGTCCGCGCTTCAGCACGAGGACCAGCCCGAAGGCCGCTGACGCAACAGGTACAGAAGCGAGACAAGACGTGTTCGCATGTCGAACCTCAGGTTTCCCGCCCGCTCCCTGTGGGGGAACGACACACCTGGGGCACTCTCGCAACAAGCCGCGCTATGGCACGGTCGCGTTCCTGCGGGCGCTGAGTTCGTTCTGGATCCGGTCGAGCATGGCCACGGCGTGACCCTCGTAGTCGTCAACCTCGGACAAGGCCTCAGTGAATGCTTCCGGGGCGCGATGGACCATCTCGGTCACCCGCTCGAGAATGCGGGCCTCGTCCAGGCGCGCCGATTCCGCGAAGCGCCGCCACGCGTCGTCGTCCACCTCGTCTAGGACGAACGTGCCGCCGATGCTCATCGACAGCACCCGACCGCCGTCGCGGGGTGGGTCGTAGGCGAAGCCTGTAGCCATGTCGTAGAGGGGCGCGAGCGAGACCTGCTCACCGGACAGCATGACGGCGTAGTTCCGGGCATGCGCGTCCGGAGCGCCAACCACCGTGTTGAAGATCAGACTGTCGACGAATCGGTCCACGCTCGCTCGGGCCTGCTGAGGCGAATCCGCCTGAGCCCGCAGGAAGCGAATGATCTCCAGCGCTGACGGACCTCTCGATTCCTCGTACTTCTCGGGGTTTCCGAGTGCCTGGCACAGATCCTCCTGGTGCAGGCGCACCACCCGCCTGTCATCAGCGAAATCCCGGTCGAAGCGCGTGATCACGATTGCGTCCTGGGACTTGAACTCCGTGTACTCGGTGCGCGCGACATCCAGGCCCATCAGTGCGGCCGCCCGCATGGTCGCGTGCTCGTCGAGAGCCTGAGCACGCATCTTGCGGATGCCCGGCTTGATGATGTGGGTGGTCGCCTCGGAACCGTGCGCGACATACCAGCGGTCGTCCTGGCGTCGCAGAGCGAACTTCTGCTGCGTTCCGCCGAGAGACCAGTGCTCGCCCGGCATGAGCCAGGAAGCGTTCTCGTCGGTGTCCATCTCGTCGAGACGGATCTCGATGTCGCTGACGCTACATTCCTCGAGACTTCCTTCGCGGTTCAGGGTCGCTTCGAGCTCGCCGGCAACGCAGAACTGCAGGGCCCCGGCGCAGTCCTTCCCGATCGCGGACAGCAGATCGAGTGTGTCTGTCGTGCCGATCCGGTAGCGGCGCGCAATGGCGCGCAGTGCGCCGTCGTTCTCCGGAAGGAGTCCCTTCAGGAATCGCTCGACGCCGATGCCTGTGTGGACAGGAAGCTCCATCGGCAGGGACAACGACAGCGGAGTCGTGCCGGAGTGGCGGTACGACTGGTCATAGGTCAGCCGCAGGCCGGATCCCGCGCGCTCCAGATCCGCGATGTAGTACCCGCCCAGGAGCACAGCGAGGTGATTGACGGTGGTCATTTCACTCCCCCGCCTGCTGGTCCTGGATCATCAGGTTCGCGTCGAGCTCGTCGAGAACACGCATCAGGCGTCCTACCTCAAGCCCTTCGGTCTCGCCACGCTCCAGATTGATGATCCACACGCGCGAGACGTCCGCCCTGCGAGCCAGTTCCGCCTGAGTGATGCCACGATCGAGGCGCAGCTTTTTGACCGACCGTGCCAGACGAGGCAGCGATCGAGCATTGAGCAGGGAGCGATCTTGCGGACTCACGATGTAAGGATACCCCAACATCGCGGCGATGCATGGATATCCTTACATCCGGTCCATGCAAACCTACCCTGACATCCGCGCGGGTAGGCAGAGGACCCGCGCTCACGGAGCATTCCTCAGACGTTGAAGCGGAACTCGACCACGTCGCCGTCCTGCATGACGTAGTCCTTGCCCTCGATGCGGGCCTTGCCCGCAGCCTTCACCGCGGCGGACGAGCCGGCCTCGACCAGGTCCTCGAACGAGGTGACCTCGGCCTTGATGAAGCCACGCTCGAAGTCGGTGTGGATCACGCCGGCGGCCTGGGGGGCGGTCCAGCCCTTGTGGATGGTCCAGGCGCGCGCTTCCTTGGGACCCGCCGTGAGGTAGGTCTGCAGGCCGAGCGTCTCGAAGCCGACCTTCGCGAGCTGGTCCAGGCCGGACTCCGGCTGGCCGGACTCGGCGAGCATCTCGGCGGCCTCCTCGGGCTCGAGCTCCACGAGCTCGGACTCGAACTTCGCGTCCAGGAAGATCGCCTGGGCCGGGGCGACGACCTTGCGCAGGGCCTCCTGGGACGCGGTGTCCGCCAGACCGGCGTCGTCGGTGTTGAAGACGTAGATGAACGGCTTGGCGGTCATCAGCTGGAGGCTCGCGATCTCGGCCAGGTCGAGACCGGCGTCGGCGGCGCCCTGGTACAGGGTCACGCCCTGGTTCAGGACCTCCTCCGCCTTCTTCGCGGCGGCGTACAGGACGGGGTCGCCGCGCTTGATCTTGACCTCCTTCTCCATCCTCGGCAGGGCCTTCTCGAGGGTCTGGAGGTCGGCGAGGATCAGCTCGGTGGAGATGGTCTCGATGTCGCCGGGGGCGTCCATCGAGCCGTCCACGCGCACCACGTCCGGGTCGTCGAACGCACGGGTGACCTGGCAGATCGCGTCGGCCTCGCGGATGTTGGCGAGGAACTTGTTGCCCAGGCCCTCACCCTCGGACGCGCCCTTGACGATGCCCGCGATGTCCACGAACGACACCGTGGCCGGCAGGATCTTCTGGCTCCCGAAGATCTCAGCGAGCTTGTTGAGCCGCTCGTCGGGCAGCGAGACCACGCCGACGTTGGGCTCGATCGTCGCGAACGGGTAGTTCGCGGCGAGCACCTGGTTGCGGGTCAGAGCGTTGAAGAGGGTGGACTTGCCGACGTTGGGCAGGCCGACGATGCCGATAGTAAGAGCCACGTCGCGAAATTCTACGTGCCGAGCGCCAATCGCCGACAGCCGCGTCGTCGCGGGCCCCGACAGGCCTGTCTATCGGGCGTCGCGTCTGCGCTCCAGCTCGTCGAGATCGCGCGCCGCGAACCGGTGATGCTCCCAGGCCTCGTTGGCGATCACCCCGAGGCAGCGCCACACCGGAAGGCTGCGGGTCTCCGGTTCCCACGGCGGCAGCCGCCGAGCCGGTGCCTCGAAGTCCTCCTGCGTGAGGGAGTCGTACTGCGCGCGCACCTGGGCCATGCGATCGGCGTAGGCGGCCTGGACCTCTTCGAACGACGGTGTGGCCGTGATGTCGACGCCGACGGCACCCGCCTCGTCGTCGTACTCGGAGAACGGGAGGCCGATCGGGCTGAAGGCGCCGTCGAGGCCCTGGACCCCGTGTCGCACCCAGCCGTCGACGGCGAACACCAGGTGTCGCAGCGTCTGGGCGACCGACCACTCGCCGTCGACCTGCTGGTCCGCCGTCCCGGCGGACATCGCCGCTACCCGGTCGAGCGTGGCCGACCAGGTCCGCAGCGCTGCCTCGAACGACTCCCGCTGCTCCGCGAGGACCTGGGACCGAGCCAGCTCTCGGCCGGGATGCCGGCGGTTCAGCTCGGCCTCGATCAACGGCAGCACCTCGACGCCGTTGATCTTCAGGTCTCGGATCTGCCCGTCGAGGTCCGCACCGGTCAGATCGACTCCGCGCATCACGACACGGGGCAGGTACGACTGGTCGAACGCCGCACCGTCCAGGTCGACGAAACGGAATCGGGCATTGGTCAGGTTCGTCGCGACGAACTCGGCGTGCCGCAGGTCGTCGTCTGCCGTGAATCGCGTCATCGCCCCAGGCTAGGTCGGGTCACTGACACGACCGCTGACCTGGGGCGACGCTAATTCGAGGTCAGGGGAACGACTGCACCTGCTGGAGCAGCTCCGGCAGGCGCCGGTCGTACACACGAGCGCCGAACCGCACGGCCAGCACCAGGATCAGCGCGCCGTACAGGAGGCCGACGACGACCGTCGCGATGCCCCACAGCACGCCACCCAGCACGAGGGCCGCGATACCCACGGCGAGAACCGGCAGGGACAGCGCTGTGGTGACGGCGAACCCGATGCCCTGCGCCGCGATCGTGGCCATCGCCGCACCCTGCGGTGACTTCAGCAGGCTCTCGCCCGGCTTCGCGACCGGGTAGACGAGCCGTGCCGAGACCGCACAGGCCACCGCCGTACTGACCAGCAGCAACCCGAACGCCAGCCCCAGCAGGGGCAGGGTCAGGTGCCAGGAGTCTGCCACCCAGACCGAGGCCACCACCGTGGCCGCGGCGACCAGCGGCCCCGCCGTCAGCATCGGGATCGCACGACCCCACCGGTCGGCACGGCCGTCGACACCCGACGAGACGTGCAGGGCGAAGGCCGTGTTGTCGTAGCCGATGTCGTTGGAGATGCTGAAGCCGAGCATCCAGCCCACGAACGGCCCGGTCGCCAGGAGCATGAAGAAGCTGCCGGTGCTCTGGGACGTGAAGTACATGATGACCGGCAGCAGCGGGATGACGGCGATGGACCCCGAGTAGCGCGGATCCCGCAGCCAGTAGGTGGCGGTCCGGGCGGTGACCGCCCAGGTGGGCGAGAACGGCACACGGCCGAACATCCCGAGACCCTTGGCCTTGCCACCGCTGCCGTCGCCGACGGGCGGGCGCACCAGGGCGCGGCCCAGGGCCCGGTCCCAGACCAGCCACGCCAGCCCGACGGTGCCGAGCGCGACCGCGAGGCGTCCCGCCAGGCCCGCCCAGTCGCCGTCGTACGCGGTGCTGCCGAGGGACCATGCCGCGCCGAACGGCGTCCAGCCGACGACGGCAGCCGCCTGCTCGAACAACGGGAGGAGCTGCATCCCTGTGCTGCTGTCGGAGCCCGCCTCGATCGAGACCTCGGCGCCGTTGGCGAGCCAGCCGATGAGCGGGCCGATCGTCATGACGAGCACCAGCGCCACGATCGTCACGACCTCGCGGTAGCGGCGCGACTCCAGGACGGGCGCGAGCAGCGTGGTGATCGCCCGAGAGCCGAGGACGCACGTGGCGACACCGAGCACCGCGCCGACGAGCGAGACGAGCAGCACCCCGGGCTGCAGGAGCCACGCGAAGGAGACTCCCAGCGCGAGCAGCACCGTCGCGATACCGGGTACCGAGACCAGGCCCGCCACCGCCAGTCCCGCGAGCAGCGTGCGCCGGGGGATCGCGAACGTCGTGAACCGGTGGGGGTCCAGCGTGGCGTCCACGCCGAAGGCGAAGATCGGGATGACCCACCAGCCCAGAACGGCCAGCGCCCCACCGAGCGTGATGGCGAGGCCGGCCCAGGCCGGATCGCCGAAGAGCCCGAGGCCGACCACGCCGGCGATCAGGAGGCCGACGACGCCGAGGGCGTAGAGAGCCGCGACGATCATGCCGATGGTCTGCCACACGCTCCTGCGGAACGTGTTGCCCATCAGCGTCAGCTTGAGGGTCAGGAACCGCGCAACCATGAGAGCCCCTCCGAGTGCTGACGGCCACCGACGAGGTCCACGAACCGGTCTTCCAGGCTCTGCTCGCCGCGCACCTCGTCCACCGTGCCCGCCGCGAGGACGTGCCCCGCCGCCATGACCGCTACGTGGTCGCACATGCGCTGCACCAGGTCCATGACGTGACTGGAGACGATGACGGTGCCGCCCCCCGCCACGTAGCTCTTGAGGATGTCGCGGATGTTCGCGGCGCTCACCGGGTCGACGGCCTCGAACGGCTCGTCCAGGACCAGGGTGCGAGGCGCGTGGATCATGGCGCTGCCCAGCGCGATCTTCTTGGTCATGCCGGCGGAGTAGTCGACGACGAACGTGTCCGCGTCCGCGACCAGGTCGAACGCCTTCAGGAGGTCGTTGGCCCGGTCCACCACGGTGTCCTTGTCCATACCGCGCAGCATCCCGGCGTACGTGAGCAGCTGGCGGCCGGTCAGGCGGTCGAACAGGCGCACGCCGTCGGGCAGCACGCCGAGGCTCGCCTTGGCCTCGTCGGGCCGCGCCCACAGGTCCACGCCGTGCACCCAGGCACTGCCGAAATCGGGCCGCAACAGGCCGGTGGCCATCGAGAGCATGGTCGTCTTGCCCGCCCCGTTCGGACCGACCAGACCGTAGAACGAGCCCGCGGGCACGTCCAGGTCGACGCCCGAGACCGCGATCTTCTGCCCGAACCGCTTCCAGAGTCCGCGCACGCTGAGCGCCGCCGACGGGTCGTGCGGGGGCGGTTCCTGGGCACCTGGGGTCCCGGGGCTGCCTGGCGGGCTCGGGTCGACTGGGGTCGTCATGGCACCCAACGTAGTCGTGCCGTCCGACACGACGGATCCGACGCGAGGATGAGTGCGGGTGAAGGAGATCCGTCGCCGGGCGGAGAAAGCGCCCGTACGGCGATGCCGGACGCATACCGGGCGCATATCGGATGATTTCGACCGTGCGGGGTGTCACCGTGCCGGAGTGTCAGTGACACGTGGCAGCCTGTCGCCCATGGACATCGTCGCAACGATTCTGCTGGCCCTCGGCGCACTCGTCGTCGGCGTGCTGCTGGGGTGGCTCGGCCACGCGCAGCGTGTTGCGCCCGCGCAGCGCGACGCGGACATGGAGGTCGCGCGCCTGCGGGCCCAGGCCGAGTCGGCCGAGCAGCGGATCGCCGCCGCGCAGCACCGCGCGGACGAGCAGATCGACGCCGCACGGGAGCGCGCCACCGAGCAGATCACCGCCGCCCGCTCCGAGCAGGAGCACGCCCGCCGCCAGTTCCAGGCGCTGGCGGGCGACGCGCTGGACGCCAACAGCAAGCGTTTCCTCGAGCTCGCGGAGGAGCGGCTCAAGCGGTCCGCGTCGGACGGCGAGCAGTCGCTCGCCAAGCGCGAGGAGGCCGTGAAGTCTCTGGTGGACCCGCTGACCAAGGCCGTGGAGCTGGTGCGCAGCGAGGTGCTGCAGGCGGAGAAGGCCCGTATCGAGGGCCAGGGTGCGCTCGTCGAGCAGATGCGCAACGTCGCCGAGGTCTCGACCGAGCTGCGCAACGGCACGGCGGACCTCGTCACGGCGCTGCGTTCGTCGCAGACGCGCGGCGCGTGGGGCGAGCTGCAGCTGCGCAAGGTCGTCGAGTCCGCGGGCATGATCAACCGGGTCGACTTCACCGAGCAGGCGCAGGTCACCACGGAGGACGGCGAGGTGCAGCGCCCCGACATGGTCATCAACCTCGCCGGTGGCAAGCGTGTGGTCGTGGACTCCAAGGTCGCGTTCCTCGGCTTCCTGGAGGCCCAGCAGTCCGACGACGCCGCGTACCGCGAGCAGCGCCTCGACGCGCACGTGCGCCACATGCGCAAGCACGTGGACGACCTGGCCGGCAAGAAGTACTGGAACCAGTTCGAGCCCGCACCCGAGTTCGTCGTGATGTTCGTGCCCGCCGAGGCGTTCCTGTCGGCGGCCCTGGAACGCGCGCCGGAGCTGCTGGAGTACGCGGTGCAGAAGAACGTCATCATCGCGACGCCCACCACGATGCTCGCCCTGCTGCGTACCGTCGCGTACGCGTGGCGCCAGGAGTCACTGGCGGAGAACGCTCAGAAGGTGCTCACCGTCGGCAAGGAGCTGTACGCGCGGCTGGTCACCATGACGCAGCACGTCACGAAGATGGGGCGCTCCCTGGAGTCGGCCACGAAGGACTACAACAGGCTCATCGGGTCGCTGGAGCGCAACGTGCTCACCTCGGCCCGCCGCATGGTGGAGCTCGACGTGGTCGACGAGAAGGACCTCATCGCGGAGCCGAGGGGCATCGAGGAGGTCCCGCGTCCCATCACCAAGGCCGAGCTGCTGGCGGCGGACGACGGCGACGTCGTCGCGATCGACCGCGCACAGGACACCGACAGCATCCTGGTGCAGGCGCTCGAGGTCACCGAGCTCGCGACCACCGACAAGCGCGCGTTCGAGGCGGTAGAGAAGAAGTCGTCGGACAACGAGGACACGGCCGCCGTCGGACAGGCGGGCTGACAGGGCCGGACGACCAGCAGCCGAACAGTCGAGAACGGGGTTGTGTTCGCCGCAGGCCTCCTGCGGAACACAACCCCGTTCTCATCATGCCGGTGAACCGCACGCCAGCGGTGGGACAGAAGGGCCTCAGGCCTGCGGAAGCTCCGGCCGGGCCTCACGACGCGGACGCTTGGGCTCCTCGCCCGCGGCCTTGAGCCCCGCACGCAGCTCGCGCGGCAGCGAGAACATCAGGTCCTCGGTCGCGGTCCGGACTTCGTCGACCGTGCCGAAGCCGTGGTCGGCGAGGTGCGCGATGACGTCCTCGACAAGGATCTCGGGAACCGAGGCACCCGAGGTCACGCCCACCGTGGTGACGCCCTCGAGCCACTCGTCCTTGATCTCGGTCTTGCGGTCCACACGGTACGAGGCCTTGGCCCCGGCCTGGAGCGCCACCTCGACGAGCCGCACCGAGTTGGACGAGTTGGCCGAGCCCACGACGATGACGAGATCGCACTCGGGCGCCAGCTTCTTCACGGCCACCTGGCGGTTCTGCGTGGCGTAGCAGATGTCGTCGCTGGGCGGGTCCTGCAGGGACGGGAACTTCTCGCGCAGCCGGCGCACGGTCTCCATCGTCTCGTCGACCGAGAGCGTCGTCTGCGAGATCCACACGACCTTGGCGGGGTCGCGGACCACCACCTGGTCCACCTCGTCCGGCGAGTTCACGATCTGCACGTGATCGGGTGCCTCGCCGGCGGTGCCCTCGACCTCCTCGTGACCGGTGTGCCCGATCAGCAAGATGTCGTAGTCGTCCTTCGCGAACCGGACGGCCTCCTTGTGCACCTTGGTGACCAGGGGGCAGGTCGCGTCGATCGTGTCCAGGCTCCGCGCCACGGCCGAGGCGCGCACCGCGGGCGACACCCCGTGCGCGGAGAAGACGAGCCTGCTGCCCTCCGGCACCTCGTCGGTCTCGTTGACGAAGATGGCGCCACGTTCCCGCAGCGTCTCCACCACGTGCTTGTTGTGCACGATCTCCTTGCGCACGTAAACGGGTGCGCCATAGGTCTCCAGTGCCTTCTCGACGGCGACGACCGCACGGTCCACGCCCGCGCAATAGCCGCGGGGCGCAGCCAGCAGGACGCGCTTGGTCTTGGTCTCAGCAGGACGCTCAGGGCTCGTGACACTCACAGGTGCAGTCTAGGGGCGGCGTGCGGAGAGCTTGTGTCGGTGGTGGGTGGCAGGGTTGGACACGTGACGGAACCCACCCAGCGACCACTCCCCGCAGAGATCCCTCTGAAGGCGCTCGACACCACGCCCTCCACCCCCTGGCCGGTGCGTGTGCTCTCGGAGAAGATCAAGGGCTACATCGACAAGATGCCGCCGGTCTGGGTCGAGGGGCAGGTCGTGCAGTTCAACCAGCGCCCCGGTTCCGGGATGCAATGGCTCACACTCCGTGACACCGAGGCCGATGCGTCGCTCCCTGTGACGATCTTCTCGCGCGTCCTCCTCACGCTGGCGCAGCCGCCGGCGGAGGGCGACCACGTGGTCATCCATGCCAAGCCCGTGTTCTGGACCAAGCGCGGCACGCTGCAGATGCAGGCCAACGAGATCAAGGCTGTCGGCGTCGGCGAGCTGCTCGCCCGGATCGAGGCCCTCAAGAAGGTCCTCGCGGCGGAGGGCCTGTTCGACCTGTCACGCAAGCGGAAGCTCCCCTTCCTGCCCGCGGTCGTCGGGCTCGTGTGCGGACGCGAGTCCAAGGCCGAGCACGACGTGGTGGTGAACGCCCGGGCCCGCTGGCCCCAGGTGCGGTTCGAGATCCGCGAGGTGGCGGTCCAGGGCGTCAACGCCGTGCGCGAGGTGTCGAACGCGATCGCCGAGCTCGATCAGGACCCCCGGGTCGACGTCATAGTCGTCGCACGGGGCGGCGGCTCCGTCGAGGACCTGCTGCCGTTCAGCAACGAGTCGCTGGTCCGCGCCGTCGCGCAGGCCCGCACTCCCCTGGTCAGCGCGATCGGCCACGAGACCGACGCGCCACTCCTCGACCTGGTCGCCGACTACCGCGCCTCCACGCCCACCGACGCGGCCAAGCGGATAGTGCCCGACGTGTCGGAGGAGCGCCTTCGCCTCACCCAGGCCCGCAGCCGGATGCGCGGCGCGATCGCGGCCATGATCGACCGCGAGCAGCACGGGCTCGACGGCGTCCGCTCCCGCCCGGTCCTCGCCGCGCCGCACACGATGCTGGAGGCCCGGGAGCGCGACATCGTCCAGTCGCTCCGGCACAGCAGGCACGCCCTGAGCACGCTGCTGCTGCGCGCGAGCGGTGAGATCGGGCGGCTCGGCGCCCAGGTGCGGGCGTTGTCGCCGGCATCGACGCTGGAGCGCGGCTACGCCGTCGTACAGCGTGCCGACGGCCACGTGGTGCGGCGGCCCGACGACGTCGCGGTCGGGGCCGGCGTGCACGTCCGCCTCGCGGAGGGCGCGCTGGACGCCGAGGTCACCGCGACAACTCCCTAAGATGAGGCGGCCAGTAGAGGACAGAACCTGTCCTCTTCGGCTGACACTGTAGGTGTCATGAACCAGGACAGCGCACTCACCCCGTTCCGCATCGACGTTCCGCAGGCCGACATCGACGACCTCCAGGACCGGCTCGCACGGACCCGCCGCCCGCTCCCGGTGCCGGGTCGGGACGACCGCACGGACTTCAGCCGCGGCATCCCCCAGGCCTACCTGACCGAGCTCGCCGAGTACTGGCGCGACGGGTTCGACTGGCGCGCGCAGGAGGCCAAGCTCAACGAGCACGAGCAGTTCACGACGGTCGTCGACGGCCAGACGTTCCACGTCGTCCACGCACGTTCGGCGAACCCCGAGGCCACCCCGCTCATCCTGTGCCACGGCTGGCCGGGCTCGTTCGTCGAGTACCAGCGTCTGATCCCGCTGCTGACCGACGACTTCCACGTGGTCATCCCGTCGCTGCCCGGGTTCGGGTTCTCAACCCCGCTGTCGGGGACCGGCTGGGAGCTGGCACGCACCACCGAGGCGTACGCCGAGATCATGACGCGGCTCGGCTACGAACGGTTCGCCACGCACGGCACCGACATCGGTGCGGGCGTCACCGGCCGGCTCGCTGCGGTCCACCCGGAGCGCGTGATCGGCACCCACGTCGGGAGCGACGGCAGGATGCTGGGCATGGTCGGCGACAAGTTCCCGTACCCCGACGGGCTGACCGAGGACGAGATCGCCCAGATCGAGGCGATCCGCACCGAGGACATCGCCGAGCGTGGTTACTTCGAGATGCAGAACCACCGCCCCGACACCATCGCGGCGGCCCTCAGCGACTCGCCCGTCGGCCAGCTCGCGTGGATCGCCGAGAAGTTCCAGACCTGGACC
Source organism: Promicromonospora sp. CA-289599 (assembly GCF_050936155.1). Taxonomy (NCBI): domain Bacteria; kingdom Bacillati; phylum Actinomycetota; class Actinomycetes; order Micrococcales; family Promicromonosporaceae; genus Promicromonospora; species Promicromonospora sp. CA-289599. The sequence continues at coordinate 3,927,011 of NZ_JBNJNI010000001.1, read as the reverse complement.
AACCCCCGGCACGCGACCCCCGACGAGGCGGTCGACCGCGACCAGCTGCTCACCAACGTCAGCTTGTACTGGTTCACCCGCAGCGGAGCATCGAGCGCGCAGTTCTACTACGAGTCGGAGCACTCGGGCCTCGGCTGGGCCGGGGCGTCCGATGTACCCGCCGCCTGGGTGGTGTTCGACACCCACCCGCTCATGCGTCGCGCGCTCGACCCGTGGAACGCGATAAGCCACTGGAGCGACTTCACCGAGGGCGGCCACTTCCCCGCGATGGAGGAGCCCGAGCTGCTCGCGAACGACATCCGGGACTTCTTCAGCGCACTTCGCTGATCAGCTCGGCCTGTTCCTCCGGCTCGCCCGACTGATCCGTTGGGCCTGCTTCTCCGTCCAGCCGTCCCATCCGCCGCTCTGCCGGTCGAACGAACGGACCAGGGCCAGCAGCGCGGCTCCCACTCGCTCGTCCAGCTCCGGGTCGTGCAGGTGGATCTCGTTCCACATCAGCTTGAGCTCCAGGAGCGCCCGGCCGCGTGTGCGCCAGATGATGCGGCCGGGCGAGCGTGGCACGTCGGACATGCTGAACACCGCAGCGACCCAGACAAAGGGCAGCAGCGGAGAAAAGAGCCACCACGTGCACCACCAGACGAGCCGGCCCTTGTAGCCCACCAGGTCGGGCTCACCGGGCCGGCTCACCGTCCACCGGGTGCGAAGTCCCTTGCTGAACGCCTTGGCGCGCTCGATCGTGCACAGCAGCTCGCCCTGCGGACCGAGCACCTGGTAGACGGCGACGCCGTTCGCGCCGGAGACGGTACCGACAGTGGCAGACAGCGCTTCACGGTGCTCGTCCGCCCACAGCACGAAGGACCGAGCGCCCGTGCGCCGCGCCGCGAGGTAGGCAGATACGCCGCCCGGCGGCAGCTCCCGCTCCACGTGGGCGATCGTGCGGGTCGATCCCTGCGCCGCGAACACGTCGATGTGATGCCAGACCGCCCCGGTGCCCTCGGCCGGGGGCTGCTCCCCCTGATGGACGGGCTTCGTGTGCAGCTTCAGCCTGCGCGTCGTGCTGTGTCCCACGTGGTGTCCCCTCGTGCCGCCTCCTCGTCGGCACGAGGAGTGATGGATCGTACTCACTCCTCGCGGCCGGCTCGCCGGCCCTCGGCGAATTGGGATGATCAGACCCGGCGCGCCACGAACACCCACTCCAGACCCGGCCGGTCGGGCGCGTCCAGCACCTCGGCGACCTCGAACCCGGCGGCGACCAGCGTCGCCTCGGTCTCGTCCCGCTCGCGGAACCGCAGGGTCGAGACCGAGGTGACCACGTCGTCGCCGGGCAGCACGCCGGGCGGGAAACGGTAGGACTGCTGGAAGGTGACCAGCGGGAGCGCCACCTCCAGCAGGTCGTTCCACATCTCCACCTCGCCCACCCCGGGGATGTCGCGGCGGACGGACCGGAGCTCGCGGGTCCACCCGAGCCAGGCCTGCCGCGCCGGCACGCGGGTCTCGAACACGAGCACGCCACCGGGGCGGAGCGCCGAGTGGACCGCCGCGAGCGCCCCTGCCCACTCGGCGTCGGTGGTGAACACCTGCGCGACGTTGCCGGTCATCGTCGCGAGGTCGGCGGCGAGGTGCAGGCCAGCGACGGCGTCGGCCCCGCCCTCGACCCAGGTGACGGTGTCGGCACCGGGCTTGCGGCGGGCCACCTCGAGCGAGGCGGCGGCGGGGTCGACGCCGGTCACGCGCAGGCCGCGCTCGGCAAGGAGGAGGGCGAGCACCCCGGTCCCGCAGCCGACATCGAGGACCGTTCGGGCGCCGAACCGTGCGGCGAGGTCGGCGTACAGGCCGAGGTCGCTGCGGTCGTCGTCGAAGGAGTCGTAGAGCCGCGCGAGCCGAGGATCCACGAAGATCGGGTCGGGTGTGGTCATGGCAACATGTTTACCCGCCGTGAGACCGGGCCCAAGGACATTCGGTCGGTTACGGTCGATACGGCACCAGAAGGAGAGCACGATGACAGGTGACGTTGACACCACGCTCGACGACGCGGCAGCGGTGTTCGCCACCGCCCGCAGGCGACTGTTCGGCATCGCGTACCGGATGCTCGGCTCGGCGGCCGAGGCGGAGGACGTCGTGCAGGAGACGTGGGTGCGGTGGCAGACGACCGACCGTTCGGTGGTGGTGAACCCGCAGGCGTTCCTCACCACCGCCGCGACGCGGCTGGCGATCAACGTGCTGCAGAGTGCACGGTCGCGCCGCGAGACCTACGTGGGGCCGTGGCTGCCCGAGCCCGTCGACACGAGCGAGGACCCGACGCTCGGCGCGGAGCGGGCGGAGGCCCTGGACGTCGCGCTGCTGGTGCTGCTCGAACGGCTGACCCCTACCGAACGCGCTGCCTACGTGCTGCGGGAGGCGTTCGACTACGCGTACCCGGAGATCGCGCGGATCGTCGGGGTGTCGCCCGCCGCCACGCGCCAGCTCGTGAGCCGGGCGCGCAAGCACATCGCGTCGGAGCCGCGCAACACGGTGACCAGCACGGAGCGCCGCGCGCTCCTGGAGGCGTTCCTCGCCGCGGCCCGGGTGGGCGACGTCGAGCGGTTGGAGCGGCTGTTCGCCGAGAACGTCGTCACGCGGGCCGACAGCAACGGGACCGCGAAGCACGTCGCACGGGTCGCGGTGCAGGGCAGGCACAAGGTGGCGCGGGTCCTGTCCTCGTTCGCGGAGGTCTTCTGGGCCGGTATCACGACGCGGCCGATAGAGGTCAACGGCGAGGAGGGCATGGCGATGGAGCGGGACGGCGAGCTGGTGGGCATCCTTGCGGTCACCGCGTCGTCCGACGGCCTGCACGAGCTCATGTGGCAGCTGAACCCGGAGAAGATCGACCCGTTCCGGCGGGCCCGGGCAGGCCGGGCCGCGCCGGAGGGTTCGCGCTGAGCGTTACGCCTGGGCCTTCCGCCACTGCTCGTAGCTGACCTCGCCCAGCAGGGCCTCCCCGTGCGGCACGAGCTCGCCGTCCTCGAGCGCCGCGCCGAAGTACGTGGCGCCCGGGTCGGTGCGGACCTCGCGCGGGTCGTCCTTCGACGCCAGGTAGGTGCGCACGATCTCGTCGAAGCCGAAGACCTCCGGTCCGGCGATGTCGATGGTGCCGTTCAGCGGGGTGCCGACGGCGGTCCTGGCGACGAACCGGGCGACGTCCGCCGAGGCGATGGGCTGGAAGCGGACCGGCGCCATGTGGACCACGCCGTCGACGGTCGCCGTGTCGGCGATCGAGCCGAGGAACTCGAGGAACTGCGTGGACCGCACGATGGACCAGCCCGCGTCGGAGGCCTTGACGAGGTTCTCCTGCACGATCTTGGCGCGCATGTAGCCGGCGTCGACGCCCTCGGCCCCCACGATCGAGAGGATCACGTGGTGCTGCACTCCCGCCTTCGCCTCGGCCTCGAGCAGGTTGGTGGTCGAGGTGCGGAAGAAGCTGGTGACGTCCTCCTCCGCGAACGAGGGCGAGTTGCTGAGGTCGATCAGCACCTGTGCGCCCTCGAGCACCTCCGGCAGGCCCTCGCCGGTCAGGGTGTTCACGCCGGTCTGTGGCGAGGCTGCCACCGCTTCGTGCCCGTGTTCGCGCAGATTGTTCACGACCTGGCTGCCTACGAGGCCGGTGCCGCCGATGACCACGATCTTCATGGTGTGCTCCCCATTCATGTCCGGGACGTTCTCGACGAGCCGGACGGCCCGTCATGAGTTCGACCGGGATCGCCCCGGATCTGTGACGGGCCGCACCGGGCGCGGTGCGGCGCGCGCCCCGGCCACCGTGGCGTGGGACCGTTACGGTTCGCTGGTGACGACCATCCGACACGTACTCTTCGACGCCGACGGCGTGCTCCAGGAGATCCGAGACGGTTTCTTCGCCTCGGCCACGCCGCTGCTCGGCGAGCGCGCCCCCGAGATCCTGACCCTCGCCTCGGCCTACGAGCGGCCGCTGCTGGGGGGCGACGACGACTTCCTGCCTGTGCTCGCCGAAGTCCTGCGGCAGTACGACGTCGATGTGCCGGCCGCCGACCTGTTCGAGGCCGTCTGGCTGAACATCGCCACGTCACCGGCCTCGCTGGACCTGGTCCGTGGGCTGCGCGACGCCGGGTACGGCGTGCACCTCGGCACCAACCAGGTCCGGCGCCGGGCCGAGTACATGCGGGCCGAGCTGCCCTACGACGAACTGTTCGACGTCAAGCTCTACTCCTGCGACCTCGGGGTGGCGAAGCCGGACGTCGCGTTCTTCCAGAAGGCCGCGACCCGGATCGGGGCCGATCCGGCGGCGATCCTCTTCATCGACGACCACTCCCCCAACGTCACCGGCGCCCGGGCGACCGGGATGGCTGCCGTGGACTGGCGCCTCAAAGAGGGGCACGACGTCCTGCTGGAGCGGCTCGCCGAGCACGGCGTCGCGCCCGCCTGAACCCGCCTACCGCTCCCGTTCGACCCGGCGCTCGTCCCACACGGGCTCCGAGGTCTCGCGCACGACGCCGTCGGACCCGAAGACCAGGTACCGGTCGAACGAGCGCGCGAACCAGCGGTCGTGCGTCACGGCCAGCACCGTCCCGTCGAACGACTCCAGCCCGTCCTGGAGAGCCTCGGCCGACTCGAGGTCGAGGTTGTCGGTGGGCTCGTCGAGGAGGAGCGCCGTCGAGCCGGCGAGCTCGAGCAGCAGGATCTGGAACCGCGCCTGCTGGCCGCCGGACAGCCTGTCGAAGGGCCGGTCCGCCGCCTCGGTGAGCTCGTAGCGTCGCAGCCGGGCCATCGCCTTGCCCTTGTCCTGCGCGTGGTCCTCCCACAGGATGTCGAGCAGCGCACGGTCGAACAGCTCAGGGTGTGCGTGCGTCTGCGCGAAGTGGCCGGCGACCACCCGCGCCCCGAGCTTCCACGAGCCGGTGTGCGCGACGTCGCCACCCGCCAGCAGCCGCAGGAAGTGCGACTTGCCGGAGCCGTTCGAGCCCAGCACGGCCACCCGCTCGCCGTAGAAGACCTCCAGGTCGAACGGCTTCATGAGCCCGGAGAGCTCCAGCCCTTCGCAGGTCACGGCCCGCAGGCCCGTGCGCCCACCGCGCAGGTTCATGGTGATGTCCTGCTCACGCGGCGGCTCGGGCGGCGGGCCGACGTCCTCGAACTTCCGCAGCCGCGTCTGCGCCGCGTGATAGCGCGAGGCCATGTCGGGGCTGCTCGCCGCCTGGTTGCGCAGCGTCAGGACCAGCTTCTTGAGCTGGGCATGCTTCTCGTCCCAGCGACGGCGCAGCTCCTCGAACCGCGCGAACCGCTCGCGTCGGGCGTCGTGAAACGTGGAGAAGCCGCCACCGTGCACCCAGGCGTCCGCGCCCGCGGGGCTCGGCTCCAGCGACACGATCCGGTCCGCCGACCGCGACAGCAGCTCCCTGTCGTGCGACACGAACAGGACGGTCTTCTTGGTGGCCTTGAGCTGCTCCTCCAGCCAGCGCTTTCCCGGAACGTCCAGGTAGTTGTCCGGCTCGTCGAGCAGCAGCACCTCGTCGGTGCCGCGCAGCAGCGCCTCCAGCACGAGCCGCTTCTGCTCACCGCCCGACATCGTCCGCACCTCGCGGAACTGCACCCGGTCGTACGGCATGCCGAGCGCGGCCATGGTGCAGACGTCCCACAGCGTCTCGGCCTCGTAGCCGCGCACCTCCGCCCAGTCCGAGAGCGCCTGCGCGTACGCCATCTGGGCGGCCTCGTCGTCGACCGTCAGCATCCGGTGCTCGGCCTCGTCGACGGCGCGCGCCACCTCGCGCAGCCGGGGTGCGGACACGGACACAAGCAGGTCGCGCACGGTGGTCTCGTCGCGCACGGAGCCGACGAACTGGCGCATGACGCCGAGCCCACCGCTCACGGCCACGGAACCGGCGTGCGGCGCCAGCTCGCCGGTGATGATGCGCAGCAGAGTGGTCTTGCCGGCACCGTTCGGCCCGACGATCGCCGTCGCACTCCGCTCACCCACGCGGAACGAGACGTCACCCAGCAACGTCCGGCCATCCGGCAGGTGGTATTCGACGTGCGCGACTTCGAGATGGCCCATGGGACACCATGGTCCGACGTCGGACCGGCCGAAGCCAAACTCATTCCTGTGGACGGACGCCGCAGATGTCGGTGGCGTGCTGTTGACTGTCTCCCGTGAGTACAGATGCTGCGACCGGAACCGATCCGGTGAGGAACGCTCCCGACGTCGCGACGCTCAGCTATGAGCAGGCGCGCGACGAGCTCGTGCAGGTGGTCGGCCGCCTGGAGACCGGCGGCGAGCCGCTGGAGGCGTCGCTCGCGCTCTGGGAGCGCGGCGAGGCCCTGGCCGCACGCTGCCAGGAATGGCTCGACGGCGCCCGCGAGCGCCTCGCCGCCGCGCAGCAGGGGTCTCTCTCGTCGGCCGAGTCGCCGGAGGACGCCGAGTGAGCGGGTACGTCCTCGCCGTGGGCGAGGCACTCGTGGACGAGGTGCACCGGCCCGACGGCTCCTCCGCCGAACATCCCGGGGGGAGCATCGCCAACGTCGCGCTCACGCTGGGCCGCCTGAGCCGGGAGGTCCGGCTCGCGACCTGGCTCGGCGCCGACGCACGGGGCGACCTGGTGCGCGCATGGCTCGCCGAGTCCGGTGTCGCGCTCGTGCCGGGCAGCGACGGCGCGGAACGCACCAGCGTCGCGGTCGCGACGCTGGACGAGAGCGGCTCCGCCACCTACGACTTCGATCTGGCGTGGCGCGTCCCCGCCGAGGCCCTGCCGGGTGCTGACACCAGCGCCGAGGCGAGCGCCCAGGTCGGCGGCAGCGCTGCCCTCGCGGTCCACACGGGCTCGATCGCGGCGATCCTCGAGCCGGGCGCCACCGAGGTGCGGCAGGTCCTCGAGGCGGCGCGGGCGACGTCGACCACCACGTACGACCCGAACGCGCGGCCCGCGATCATGGGCCCCGCCGAGGAGGTGCGTCCGCGTGTCGAGGCGCTCGTGCAGCTCTCCGACGTGGTGAAGGTGAGCGACGAGGACCTGGCCTGGCTCTACCCCGGTACCGACCCCGTCGCCGTCGCACGCGACTGGCAGCGCGGCACGCCCGCGCTGGTGGTGGTCACGTTCGGCGGCAAGGGCGCGGTAGCCGTGTCCGACGCCGGTGCGGTCGAGGCGGTCGCCCCGCGGGTGGAGGTGGTCGACACCGTGGGTGCCGGCGACTCGTTCATGGGTGCGCTCATCGACGGCCTGTGGGAGCACGACCTGCTCGGCGCCGACCGGCGCGGTGCGCTCGACGCCGTCGACGTCGCGACCGTGCAGCAGATCCTGGACCGCTGCTGCGCCGTCGCGGCCATCACCGTGTCCCGGGCGGGAGCCAACCCGCCTCGCCGTGAGGAGGTAAGCCGATGACCGTGGTACCAGAGCGGATCAGCCCGCGTGACGCGTGGGCGCTGCTGCGCTCCGGCAACGACCGCTTCGTCGCGGACGCTCCGGCCCACCCGTCCCAGGGCGCGGCCCGACGCCGCGAGCTGCAGGCCGCGCAGCACCCGCACACGGTGATCTTCGGCTGCTCGGACTCCCGGGTCGCCGCGGAGATCATCTTCGACCAGGGCCTGGGCGACGTGTTCGTGGTCCGCACCGCGGGCCACGTCGTGGACACCACGGTGATCGGCTCCATCGAGTACGGGGTCGACGTGCTCGGCGCGTCCCTCGTCGTGGTGCTGGGGCACGACTCCTGCGGTGCCGTGGCCGCCGCCGCGCACACGCTCGCGACGGGTGAACAGCCCGGCGGGTTCGTGCGGGCCGTGGTGGACCGCGTGATCCCGTCGATCGTCAACATCACCTCGGGTGACCCGGCCAAGGCCATGGACGCCCTGTCCGACCAGAACGTCCTGCGCCGGGAGCACGTGAAGCACACCGTCGGGATGCTGCACAGCTACTCGGCGGGCCTGGCCAAGGCGGTCGAGGAGGGCAGGTGCGCGGTGGTCGGTCTCGAGTACGACCTCGCGGAGGGCAGCGCACGCATGGTCAACGTGATCGGGGAGGTCGGCGAGCTGCCCGCGGCCCTGCCGCGGACCGACTGACAGGCGCGACGGGGGCCGGGGTGACACGAGTCACGTGCTCAGGTGCGTCGGCGGGGCGCGGCTGCGGCACGATAGAACCATGACTGCTGACACCGTCGTCCCGTCCGGCGACACCGAGTTCCGTATCGAGCACGACACCATGGGTGAGGTGCGCGTCCCGAAGAACGCCCTCTACCGCGCCCAGACGCAGCGTGCCGTCGAGAACTTCCCGATCTCCGGCACCCCCCTCGAGCGTTCGCACATCGAGGCCCTGGCCCGCGTGAAGAAGGCCGCCGCCACCGCGAACGCGGAGCTCGGCGTGCTCGACAAGGACATCGCCGAGGCGATCGTCGCCGCCGCGGACGAGGTCGCCTCCGGCAAGCACGACGGCCACTTCCCGATCGACGTCTTCCAGACCGGCTCGGGCACATCGTCGAACATGAACACCAACGAGGTCCTCGCGACGCTCGCCACTGCCGCGCTCGGCAAGGACGTGCACCCGAACGACCACGTCAACGCGTCGCAGTCGTCGAACGACGTCTTCCCGACCTCCGTGCACGTCGCCGCGACCTCGGGTGTCGTGAACGACCTGGTCCCGGCGCTCACCCACCTGGCGGAGGCACTCCAGGCGAAGTCCGTGGAGTACGCGGAGGTCGTGAAGTCCGGTCGCACGCACCTCATGGACGCCACCCCGGTCACGCTGGGCCAGGAGTTCGGCGGGTACGCGGCCGCCGTCCGCTACGGCGTCGAGCGCCTGCAGTCAGCGCTCCCGCGTGCCGCGGAGGTGCCGCTGGGCGGTACCGCCGTCGGCACCGGTATCAACACCCCGGCAGGCTTCCCGCAGCGGGTCATCGCCCTGCTCGCCGAGGACACCGGCCTGCCGCTGACCGAGGCCCGCGACCACTTCGAGGCCCAGTCGGCCCGCGACGGCCTGGTCGAGCTGTCGGGTGCGCTGCGCACCATCGCGGTCTCGCTGACGAAGATCTGCAACGACCTGCGCTGGATGGGCTCCGGCCCCAACACGGGCCTGGGCGAGATCGCGCTGCCCGACCTGCAGCCGGGCTCCTCGATCATGCCGGGCAAGGTCAACCCCGTCATCCCCGAGGCCGTGCTCATGGTGTGCGCGCGTGTCATCGGCAACGACGCGACCGTGGCGTGGGCAGGTGCCTCCGGCTCGTTCGAGCTCAACGTGCAGATCCCGGTGATCGCCCAGGGCGTGCTGGAGTCGATCCGGCTGCTGTCGAACTCGTCGCGCGTGCTGGCGGACAAGACCGTCGTCGGCATCACCGCGAACGTCGACCGGGCCCGCGCGCTCGCCGAGTCGTCCCCGTCGATCGTGACGCCGCTGAACCGTGTGATCGGCTACGAGGCCGCCGCGAAGGTCGCGAAGACCGCCGTCAAGGAGGGCATCACCGTGCGGCAGGCAGTGATCGACCTCGGCTTCGTCGAGCGTGGCGAGGTCACCGAGGCGCAGCTCGACACCGCGCTCGACGTGCTGTCGATGACGCGCCCGCCGCGGGCCTGACGCTCGGCCCGAGGGAACCACTTCGTCATGAACGTGATCGTTGCGCCTGAGCGTCCGATCCAGGCGCAACGATCACGCTCACAACAATTGGTTTAGGTCAGGCCACCGGGGTTTCTACCGACTCGGCGGCCGGCGCGGCCGCGTCAGCGGTCTTCTCGGCGTCGTTCGACAGCAGGATGAACGCCGCAGCGGCGACACCCACGGTGGCGACGGTGGCCACCGTCGCCGCGATGGCGACCTGGGTGGCGACGGTCGCGACGCCCCACTCGCTGCCGGCGATCTCCTCGGCGCGGTCCTGGGCGGCCTTGCGCTGCTCCTTGCCGACCAGGCCACCGATGAGGCCCGAGCCGTGCAGCAGGGAGATCAGGGTGGCGGTGCGCTCGTCGGGCTCCGCGCCCTCGACGAGAACCTTCGTGAGGTTGGCGCGCAGCGCGGTCTCGTGGCTCGAGTCGGCGGCCGGCCAGCGGGTGATCGGGAGCATGCGGAAGAGCTTGGTCTCCTCCTTCTCGAGAACGCCGCGCTCGACGAGGGCGGCCAGGAGGTTCTCCTCCGCGTTCTCGGAGATGGCCTCGACGATCTTGCGCGCGGGCGCGTCAGGGGCGGCGAGCGCGGCCTGCAGGGCGGCGTCGAGCGCCACGTGGCCGGTGGGCGCGTTGTCGGTGACGAGGATCGTGGCGTCCCCGGCCTTCTCGCGCTCCTCCTTGGTCGCGCCGGCCTCCGGCGCGCCCCGCATGAGGGTCTTGTTCGCGGCGGCGAGGTCCGCGAGGAGTGCGCCGGCGAGGCGAACACCCAGGTTGTCGACGTTGGCGGTCTTGCCCGTCTCGTCGTCGACGGCGAGCAGCAGGAAGTCTTCGGCAATCAGCATGGCCCCGATGCTATATCCGACAAGCGAGACAACGCCCGTATTGAGACAGCCACCCTGGAAACGGGTCACAACTGTCGGCGAGATCCTTTGGTTAGCCTTACCTAAGTCTGCTACTGTCGCTCATGCACTCGAAGAGGCGTACCGCCGGACTGCGGGGCTGGGGGGTTCCGTCCGGCGGCACGCCTCTTCTGTGCCAGGAGTTACGAACATGTCAGACGCTCAGGTCACTGGAGTGACCTGAGCGTCTGACATCGTGCGGCCGGCGCGACCACGGACCCTACGTATCAGACCTCCAGCCGCTCCAGCATGTCGGTCACCAGCGCCGCCACCGGCGACCGCTCGGACCGGGTGAGGGTCACGTGCGCGAAGAGCGGGTGCCCCTTGAGCGCCTCGATGACCGCCGCGACGCCGTCGTGCCGCCCCACCCGCAGGTTGTCCCGCTGGGCGACGTCGTGGGTGAGCACCACGCGCGACCCCTGACCGATCCGCGAGAGCACCGTGAGCAGGACGTTCCGCTCCAGGGACTGCGCCTCGTCCACGATGACGAACGCGTCGTGCAGGGACCGCCCGCGGATGTGCGTGAGCGGCAGCACCTCGAGCATGTCGCGCTCGATGACCTCCTCCAGCACCGCGGGCGAGACCAGCGCCCCGAGCGTGTCGAAGACGGCCTGCGCCCACGGGTTCATCTTCTCGGACTCCGACCCGGGCAGGTAGCCCAGCTCCTGCCCGCCCACGGCGTACAGCGGCCGGAACACGACCACCTTGCGGTGCTTCTGCCGCTCCAGCACGGACTCCAGGCCGGCGCACAGGGCGAGTGCCGACTTGCCCGTGCCGGCCCGGCCGCCGAGCGAGACGATCCCGATGTCCGGGTCGAGCAGCAGGTCGATGGCCACACGCTGCTCCGCCGAGCGCCCGTGGACCCCGAACACCTCCTGGTCACCGCGGACCAGCTGCACCCGCTTGTCCGCCGTCACGCGGCCGAGCGCGGAACCGCCCGGCGAGTGCACCACCATCCCCGTGTGCACGAGGAGCGGCGAGGCGGCCTCGACCGTCGCCGGGTCCAGTGCCGCGATCTCGACCGAGTCGTTGTCCCAGAGAGCGCCCATCTGCTCGTCGGACAGGTCGATCTCGCGCATCCCGGTCCAGCCCGAGTCCACCGCGAGCTCAGCCTTGTACTCCTCGGCCTGCAGGCCGACGGCGGACGCCTTCACCCGCATCGGCAGGTCCTTGGAGACCACCGTGACGCTGTTGCCCTCGGCCGCGAGGTTGGCGGCCACCGCGAGGATGCGGGTGTCGTTGTCGCCGAGCCGGAACCCTGCGGGCAGGACCGTCGGGTCCACGTGGTTGAGCTCCACCCGGAGCGTGCCGCCCGAGTCCCCCACAGGGACCGGTGCGTCGAGGCGGCCGTGCTGGACGCGCAGCCCGTCCAGCATCCGCAGGGCGCTCCGGGCGAAGTACCCGAGCTCGGCGTGGTTCCGCTTGCCCTCCAGCTCCGTGATCACGACGATCGGGAGTACTACATCGTGCTCCGCGAACCGCAACATCGCCTTGGGATCACTCAACAGCACAGACGTGTCGATGACGAAGGTCCTACGTTCGTCACCTGCCGCGCCGGGAGCGGCGTCGGCACTCTGGTCGGACGGACGGGTGGTGTGTGCGGATTGGCTCACTGCGGTTCTCCCTCCGGCGCCGAGGCGCCGTGACAGCCTCGTCACTACCTGGCGAGTACCGCCTGTCGGCGGAACCGACCCGGACGAACCGGGGCTGGTGGATGGGCCGGATGACCGACTCGGTATGCCGCGTCGTGGCACAGAGCCGGGACCGGCCCTTCTCCACGGAGCGAGCACTCCATAGGTTGGCCTCCCGAAGGGGCGACTGGGTGCCGTCCCTGAAATGGAAACTACGCGCACTGCCATCCCATGACCAGACCCGCGCCCCGGCGGGTCGCAAGTTGTCACGAACTGTTCACACGTTGGTAATAACTTGACGATCGCCCCAAGGAATCGTAAAACTCGCTGGAAGGCTCGCCGAAGCGTCAGGATGGGACGCATGGATTCCTTCGCCGTCCTGCTCCGCGCCGTCAACGTCGGACCCGGCCTGCGCGTGACGTCCGCCGACCTGATCGGCGCAGCCGCCGACGCCGGGCTCGGAGCCGCCCGCACCCTCCTCAACAGCGGCAACCTCGTGGTCACGCCGGGCACTTCCGGCGCGTCCACGTCCGCCGACGTCGCACACCTGGTACAGCGCTGCCTCACCGAGCGACTGGGTCAGGACGTGGCCGCCGTCGCCCTGAGTGCCGAGCGGCTGGAGGCGATAGCCCGAGCCAACCCCTTCGCTGCCGCCGCGCGGGATCATCCGGCGCAGCTCCAGGTGCACGTCCCGTTCGGCGACCTGGACGAGGCAGGCATCGCCCGGCTCGACCTGGCCAACGCGGGCCGCGAGCTGCTCGCGACCGGCGCTGGGGTGCTGTACGTGCACTACGCGGACGGGATCGGCCGGTCGAAGCTCACGCCGAAGGTCGTCGACAGGGCAGCCGGGGCACCGACCACCGCCCGGAACTGGAACACGGTCACCAGGCTGCGCGCGGTCTGTGCGGGGCTCGCCTCCGAGTAGGGTGAAGCTCAGGCTGTGCCGGGAAGTCTGGTCGGCGTGGACCGGGTCGACCGCTCCCTTTTCGACGATCCGTAGACCCGAGAGGACCCGCGTTGAGCTCTGACGCCGTCGCCCCCACCCGAATCAAGCGGCTCCGGACCTGGGCCTCCCGTGAGACCACGGGCGGTGCGCTCCTGATCGGGGCCGCGTTCCTCGCCCTGCTCTGGGCGAACTCCCCCTGGCGAGACGCCTACCAGGCACTGTCCGCGACGGTGGTCGGTCCCGCCGCGATCGGGCCGCTGCCGGTTCACCTGGATCTGTCCCTCAGCACCTGGGCCGCGGACGGCCTGCTCGCGATCTTCTTCTTCGTGGTCGGCGTGGAGCTCAAGCAGGAGTTCGTCGCCGGCAGCCTCCGCAACCCGAAGGAAGCGGGCGTCCCGATGATCGCGGCGGTCGGCGGCATGGCCCTGCCCGCCCTGATCTACGTCGCCGTCGTCCTGAGCCTCGGTGCACCCGGCGCCCTGCACGGTTGGGCCATCCCCACCGCCACGGACATCGCGTTCGCGGTGGGCGTGCTCGCCATCTTCGGCCGCGGCCTGCCGACGGCGATCCGGACCTTCCTGCTCACGCTCGCCGTCGTGGACGACCTGCTCGCGATCGTCGTCATCGCGATCTTCTACACCAGCGAGATCCACTGGCTCTCCCTGCTCGGCACGCTCGTCTGCGTCGCGCTCTTCCTGTGGCACGTCCGGTCGCGGAAGCCACGGTGGTTCGTCCTGCTGCCGCTCGCGGTGGTCGCGTGGGCGCTGATGCACGCGTCCGGCGTCCACGCGACCATCTCGGGCGTGCTGCTGGGCTTCACCGTCCCGGCGATCGCCATGCACGGCGAGGCGAAGTCCCGCACCACCCGGTACGAGCATCGGCTCAAGCCCCTCTCCTCCGGCATCGCGCTGCCCGTGTTCGCGTTCTTCGCCGCGGGTGTCTCCCTGGTCGACGGCGACGGTCCGGGCGCCGTGATCGGCCAGCCGGTCGTCGCCGCGATAGCCGCCGGCCTGGTGCTGGGCAAGCTCATCGGCGTGCTCGCGACAACGGCACTGGTCACCCGGATCACGCCCCTGCGGCTGCCCGACGGCATCGGCGTGCGCGACCTGCTGCCCGTGGCATTCCTGGCCGGCATCGGGTTCACGGTGTCACTGCTGATCAGCGAGCTGTCCTTCGGGGACTCGGAGCACACCGACGGGGCCAAGATCGCGATTCTCGGCGCCTCTGTGCTCGCCGCGATCCTCGGCGCGATCTCGCTGCGCTGGGACGCCCGCCGGGCCCGCGCGGCCGACATGAACCTCGACGGCCGGCCGGACCAGGTCCGCAGCTACATAGGCGACACCAAGGACCGCGAGTCCTACTGAGGTTCGCCCGTCCGTCGGTCGAGCTTGTCGGGACCACGTCCCGACAAGCTCGGCCGACGACGGCGCTACGGCGTCAGAGCTCCAGGAGGAGCGCCTCGCCCTGGCCTCCGCCACCGCACAGGCCGACGGCGGCCCGTCCGCCCCCGCGGCGCGCGAGCTCGTGCGCCGCGTGCACCGCTATGCGGGCCCCGGACGCCCCGACGGGGTGGCCCAGGGCGATCCCGCCGCCGTGCACGTTGACGCGGTCCAGCGGAACCCCCAGCGCCTTCGCCGAGACCCCGACCACCACGGCGAACGCCTCGTTGATCTCCACGACGTCAAGGTCCTCGGCGGTCCAGCCCTCCCGCTCCAGGGCCTGGGCGATCGCCCGGGCCGGCTGGGAGTGCAGGGAGTTGTCCGGGCCTGCCACCTGCCCGTGCGCGCGGACCGTCGCAAGCACCGGAACCCCTGCCGCTTCCGCGCGGCCGCGGGTGGTGAGCACGAGCGCCGAGGCGCCGTCGGAGATCTGTGACGAGTTGCCCGCAGTGAGCGTTCCCTCGCCCGCGAACGCGGGGCGCAGCTTCGCCAGCGACTCGGGCGTGGTGTCGGGCCGGACACCCTCGTCGGTGCGCACCTCTACCGGCTCGCCGCGGCGCTGCGGCACCGAGACCGGTGCGAGCTCCGCCTCGAAGACCCCGTCCTTCCACGCCGCCGCGGCCCGCTGGTGCGAGGACGCGGCGATCGCGTCCTGCTCCTGGCGCGAAACGAAGACGTCTCCGGTGTTGTGGTCCTCGGTCGAGATACCCATGGAGACGCCGTCGAACGCGTCGGTCAGGGCGTCGTGCGCCACGGAGTCCAGCAGCTCGGCAGAGCCGTAGCCGAACCCGAACCGCGAACCGGGCAGCAGGTGCGGCGCGTTCGTCATCGACTCCTGCCCGCCCACCAGCACCACTGCCGCCTCGCCGGTCCGCAGCAGCCGGGCGCCGTCGATGATCGCCGTCAGCCCCGAGAGGCACACCTTGTTGACGGTGACCGCCTGGACGTCCCAGGGGACGCCCGCGGCGACCGCCGTCTGCCGGGCCGGGTTCTGCCCGGCACCCGCCTGGATCACCTGGCCGAAGATCACCTTGTCGACATCGGCGGCGAGCGGACCAGCGCCCTCCAGGGCACGCCGCGCGGCTACCGCGCCGAGCTCGACCGCGCTGAGCGTGGCCAGCGAGCCCTTCAGCCGTCCCTGCGGCGTCCGCGCCGCCGAGACGATCACGACGTCGTCTGCGTGGTTGTTCTGAGCGCTGGTCTTGTCAGCGCGGTTCTCCGCACCCGGGGCCGCGCTCGTGGCGCTTGCCGGAGTGTTGATCGGGTCAGTCATGAGACCTCCTTTGGCCGTCGTACTTCAGCGTATCGCCCGGTGCTCAGCACCCCGTAGCCCTCAGACCATCGGCTGGACGAGCTCCACGGTGAGCTCCGGCTCCGTCTTCTCCACCACCTCGTCGGCGGTGACTCCCGGTGCGAGCTCGCGCAGCACCAGGCCGGACGGCGTCACGTCGAGCACCGCCAGGTCGGTGATGATCCGGTTCACCACGCCCTTGCCGGTCAGCGGCAGCGAGCAGGCGTTCAGGATCTTCGGCGACCCGTCCCGCGCCACGTGCTCCATGAGGACGATCACGCGCCCCGCGCCGTGCACCAGGTCCATCGCGCCGCCCATGCCCTTGACCATCTTGCCGGGGATCATCCAGTTGGCCAGGTCGCCCGTGGCGGAGACCTGCATACCGCCAAGGATCGCGGCGTCGATCTTGCCGCCGCGGATCATGCCGAACGACGTCGCGGAGTCGAAGATCGACGAGCCCGGCAGGAGCGTCACCGTCTCCTTGCCCGCGTTGATCAGGTCGGGGTCCACCGCGTCCTCCGTCGGGTACGGCCCCACGCCGAGGATCCCATTCTCGGACTGCAGCACCAGGTGCCGGCCCTCCGGCACGTAGTTCGGCACGAGCGTCGGCAGCCCGATGCCCAGGTTCACGTACATGCCGTCGGTCAGCTCGCGCGCGGCGCGCGCGGCCATCTCCTGTCGGGTCAGTGCCATGGTTCAGGCCCCCTTCATGTCCGGAGTGGCGGCCGACGACGGCGTGGTCACCGTGCGCCGCTCGATCCGCTTCTCGATGTCGGTGCCCACGTGCACCACGCGGTGCACGTAGACCCCCGGCAGGTGCACGGTGTCCGGGTCGATCTCCCCCGGTTCGACGAGCTCCTCGACCTGGGCGACGCACACCCGCCCCGCCATCGCGGCGAGCGGCGAGAAGTTGCGGGCCGACTTGTTGAAGACGAGGTTCCCGTGCCGGTCCCCGCGCAGCGCGTGCACCAGCGCGTAGTCGGTGCTGATCGACTCCTCCAGCACGTACTCGTCGGTGCTGTCCCCGAACGTGCGCACCTCCTTGGCCGGCGACGCGATGGCGATGCCGCCGGCGCCGTCGTACTTGCGCGGCAGGCCGCCGTCCGCCACCTGCGTGCCCACACCCGTGCGGGTGAAGAAGGCCGCGATACCCGCGCCACCGGCGCGGAGCTTCTCGGCGAGCGTGCCCTGCGGGGTGAGCTCCAGCTCGAGCTCCCCGGACAGGAACTGCCGCTCGAACTCCTTGTTCTCCCCCACGTACGAGCTGGTCATCTTCGCGATGCGGTGGGCGTTCAGCAGCACGCCGAGTCCCCAGTCGTCGACGCCGCAGTTGTTGCTCACCACGGACAGGCCGGCGGTGCCCTGCGCGAGCAGAGCCTCGATCAGCGCTATCGGGTTGCCGCACAGGCCGAACCCGCCCACGGCGAGCGACGCGCCGTCCGGTATGTCGGCGACCGCCTCGGCCGCGCTCGCGACCACCTTGTCGAACCCCGTGCTACCCACTTCAGTCATCGTTGACTCCTCCATCGGGCCAGTACCGGCAGGTCATGCCATGTGCCAGTGTCACACCCGGTCAGCGCGCGTTCCATCCACCGTCGACTGCAGACTCAGTCCTCCGGAGCGTGCCGCTCCAGGAACCGGTAGACCTCCGTCGTCTCCACCCCGGGGTACGCGCCCGAGGGCATCGCCGCCAGCATCGACGCGTGCGGCCGCGCCGAGGGCCAGGCGAAGTCGCCCCACTTCGCGGAGAGCTCCTCGGGCGGACGACGGCAGCACGACTCGTCGGGGCAGCGCGAGGCCGTCCGCTCCGCGGTGTCACGTCCCTCGAACCACTTGACGTCCGCGAACGGCACGCCGACCGACACCGAGAACGCGCCGTCCGACGTGTTCTCCACGCGCGAGGTGCACCAGTACGTGCCGGACGTCGTGTCGGTGTACTGCGCGTACGGGTTGAACCGGTCCTCGACGTCGAACACGCGCCGCGCCGTCCACTGCTTGCACACGTGCTGCCCCTCCACCGCGCCCAGCGCGTCCGAGGGGAACCGCACGCCGTCGTTCTCGTACGCCTTGTGCAGGATCCCGGACTCGTGGACCTTCATGAAGTGCACGGGAATCCCGAGGTGCCTGGTCGCGAGGTTGGTGAACCGGTGCGCCGCCGTCTCGAACGAGACCCCGAAGGCGTCACGCAGGTCCTCGATGGCGATGGCGCGCTCGTCCTTCGCGTCGCGCAGGAACTTCACGCCCGGCTTCTCGGGCACCATCAAGGCCGCCGCCAGGTAGTTCGCCTCGACGCGCTGGCGCAGGAACTCGCCGTAGTCGCCGGGCTCGGTGTGGTCGAGCACGTGCGAGGCGAGCGCCTGCAGCAGCGCCGACCGGGTGTTGGAACGCCCGCGGAAGCCCTTGGACGGCAGGTAGAGGCGCCGGTTCCGGGTGTCGATCACCGAACGCGTCGAGTGCGGCAGGTCGCTCACGTAGTGCAGCGTGAAGCCGAGGTGCGCGGCGATCTCGGCCGCCATGCGTTGCGGCAGCGGGCCCGACGTGTGCCCGACGTCGGCGAGCAGCTCCTTCGCGACCTGCTCCAGCTCGGGCAGGTAGTTGTCCTTGGCGCGCATGTCGTCGCGGAGCTCACCGTTGGCCCGGCGGGCCTCCTCCGGAGTGGCCGCCCGCTCGGTGTGGAGCCGCTCGAGCTCGCGGTGCAGCGCCAGGATGGTCGCGAGGGCGTCGTGGGGCAGCGACTTGCCGATGCGTACGCCCTCGATGCCGAGCGACGCGAACAGCGGGCCGCGCTGCACCCGCTCCAGCTCGATCTCCAGCCCGTCCCGCTCGGACGGCGCCTCGGCCGAGAGCAGGTCGTCCACGCCGACGCCGAGCGCCCGGGCGATGGTCTGCAGCTGCGAGAACTTGGGCTCCCGCTTGCCGTTCTCCAGCGTGCTGACCTGGGACGGCGCCCGGTCGATCGCCGAAGCGAGGTCGTCGAGCGTCATGCCCTTGCTGGTCCGCAGGTGCCGGATGCGCCGTCCGATGGTGAGTGCGTCCGGCTCCGCCTCGGCCGGACCGGCCGCCGGCGTCGCAGCCTGGCTGGGCACCCGGCCGAGAGCCTGACCAGGTACACGGACGCGCGACTGGCCCGCCGCCCGGGCTGCGCCGTTCTGCGTAGGAAGCGAAGAAGTGACGTTTCGCGCGGTTCTGCGATTGCCAGGGGTAACTGCCATGCCCGAGGGTGACATACGGAGAGGCTTCCGTTCAACAGAAGAACTGAAGTTCTTCTACCCAGATCTCCTTGTGAAGGGGGTTGCGCAGGGCAGAAGGTCGTAACACGTCACCCGGCAGGCGCGGTGACGACGTTCCACCGAAGTCCCAGGACCGACGTTCCCGAGAAGGAGACCCGCCATGAGCGCACCCACCATCGATTCCCCGTCAGAGGCAACTGTGTCCGCGACGACCGCGTCGACTCCCGTGCGCACCGGCGACCAGGTGCAGACCGCTGCCGAGCTGCAGCAGTCCTGGGAGTCCGACCCTCGCTGGGCCGGCATCGAGCGCACCTACACTCCCGAGGACGTCGTCGCGCTGCGCGGCTCGGTCGGCGAGGAGAACACCCTCGCCCGCCGCGGCGCCGAGCGCCTGTGGCGACAGCTGCACGAGGAGGACTACATCAACGCCCTCGGGGCGCTGACCGGAAACCAGGCGGTGCAGCAGGTCAAGGCGGGCCTGCAGGCCATCTACCTGTCCGGCTGGCAGGTCGCCGGTGACGCGAACCTCTCGGGGCAGACCTACCCCGACCAGTCGCTGTACCCGGCCAACTCGGTGCCCGCGGTGGTCCGCCGCATCAACAACGCACTCCTGCGCGCCGACCAGATCGACGTCTCCGAGAACGGCACGCCGACCCGTGACTGGCTGGCCCCGATCGTGGCCGACGCCGAGGCCGGCTTCGGTGGCCCGCTCAACGCGTACGAGCTGATGAAGTCGATGATCACCTCGGGCGCGGCCGGCGTGCACTGGGAGGACCAGCTCGCCTCGGAGAAGAAGTGCGGCCACCTCGGCGGCAAGGTGCTCATCCCGACGCAGCAGCACGTGCGCACCCTGAACGCGGCCCGCCTCGCGGCCGACGTCGCCGACGTGCCGTCCATCGTGATCGCCCGGACCGACGCCGAGGCCGCGACCCTGATCACGTCCGACGTCGACGAGCGCGACCTGCCGTTCATCACCGGCGAGCGCACCGCCGAGGGCTTCTACAAGGTGACCAACGGCATCGAGCCGTGCATCGCCCGTGCCAAGGCCTACGCGCCGTACTCCGACCTGATCTGGATGGAGACCGGCACGCCCGACCTCGAGCTCGCCCGCAAGTTCGCCGAGGCAGTGAAGGCCGACTTCCCGGACCAGATGCTGAGCTACAACTGCTCGCCGTCGTTCAACTGGAAGAAGCACCTGGACGACGACACGATCGCGAAGTTCCAGCGCGAGCTGGGCGCGATGGGCTTCAAGTTCCAGTTCATCACCCTGGCCGGCTTCCACGCCCTGAACTACTCGATGTTCGACCTGGCCCACGGTTACGCCCGTGAGCAGATGACCGCGTACGTCGAGCTGCAGGAGAAGGAGTTCGCCGCCGAGGCGCGCGGCTACACCGCCACCAAGCACCAGCGCGAGGTCGGCACCGGTTACTTCGACCGCGTGGCGACGGCGCTGAACCCCAACTCGTCCACCACGGCTCTGGCCGGTTCCACCGAGGCGGCGCAGTTCTGATGACCGCGACCATCGACACACGCCCGCAGGGCGCCAACCCCTTCGACCCGGACGCCGGTCTCGCCGGGATCGGCACGCCGCCCGCCGCACGTGCGGGCGCCATGCCGACGTCGGCCGCACGCCCGGCCTCCGCACGCCCGGCCTCCGCACACCCGGCCTCCGCACACCCGGCCTCGGCACGCCCGGCCTCCACGCCGACGCACAGGAGCTCCGCACCGAGCTCGCTGCCGAACGGCGGGGTGGGTGCCTCGCGAACCGGCTCGCGCCGGGGCGTCATCACCGTCACCGGGTCGGTCGGCCCGCGCTACGCCGAGATCCTGAGCGCTGACGCGCTCCAGTTCCTCGCCCTGCTCCACGACCGGTTCGACGCCGCCCGCGACGAGCTGATCGCGCAGCGCCAGCTGCGCCGGCAGGACATCGCGGACGGCAGCGACCCCGACTTCCGGGCCTCGACGCGTCCGGTGCGCGACGACCCGCACTGGCGGGTCGCCGGCTCCCGGAACGCGCCCGGCCTGGAGGACCGCCGCGTCGAGATCACGGGTCCGACCGACCCGAAGATGACCATCAACGCGCTCAACTCCGGTGCCCGGTGCTGGCTGGCCGACGCCGAGGACGCGTCCAGCCCGACGTGGCCCAACGTGGTCGAGGGGCAGCTCGCGCTGCACGACGCCATCCGCGGCTCGCTGAGCTTCACCAACGAGGCCGGCAAGGAGTACACGCTGCGGTCCGCCGACATCGTCGACCTCCCGACGATCGTGTTCCGCCCGCGTGGCTGGCACCTCGACGAGGCCCACCTGCGCTACACGGACGCGAACGGCATCACGAGCGGCGCCCTGGGCAGCCTCGTGGACTTCGGGCTCTACTTCTTCCACAACGCCGCCGAGCTGATCGCTCGCGGCCGGGGCCCGTACTTCTATCTGCCCAAGCTGGAGGGGTACAAGGAGGCGCGGCTGTGGAACGAGGTGTTCGAGGTCGCGCAGGACGCGCTGGGCATCCCCCGCGGCACGATCCGCGCCACGGTGCTCATCGAGACGCTGCCCGCGGCGTTCGAGATGGAGGAGATCCTCTACGAGCTCCGTGACCACTGCGCGGGGCTCAACGCGGGTCGCTGGGACTACCTGTTCTCGATCATCAAGTGCTTCCGCACACGCGGTGACTCGTACGTGCTGCCGGACCGCGCGCAGGTCACCATGACCGCACCGTTCATGCGCGCGTACACCGAGCTGCTCGTCGCCACGTGCCACAAGCGCGGGGCGCACGCCATCGGCGGGATGAGCGCGTTCATCCCGGACCGCCGCAACCCGGAGGTCACCCGGCAGGCGTTCCAGCAGGTCGCGGCCGACAAGAAGCGTGAGGCCGGCGACGGCTTCGACGGCACGTGGGTGGCCCACCCCGACCTGATCCCGGTGGCCGAGGCCGAGTTCGACGCCGTCCTCGGGGATGCGCCGAACCAGGTGTCTCGGCAGCGGCCGGACGTCGTCGTGGGGCAGCACGAGCTCCTCGACATCGCCTCCGCGCGGCGTGCCGGGGCGACCGTGACCTCCGCCGGGCTGCGGTCGAACGTCTCGGTCGCCGTCCGCTACATCGACGCCTGGCTGCGCGGTACCGGAGCCGCGGCGCTCGACAACCTGATGGAGGACGCCGCCACCGCCGAGATCTCCCGGTCCCAGGTGTGGCAGTGGATCGCCTCGGGCACGGTGACCCACGACGACCGGCTCCCGATCACGCGGGAGCGGGTCGAGAGGATCCTGCTCGACGTCGTCGCCGCGCTCCCGCAGGAGCCCGGCAGCAGGCTCGACGACGCGGCGGCGATCTTCCGCCAGGTCGCCCTCCAGGACGACTTCCCGGCGTTCCTGACGAACCCCGCCTATCAGGGACACCTGGTGGACTCGCCCGCCGACCAGGTCTGAGTCCCCCGCCCCAAGCTGCCCGACGCCGTGCCGGTTGCCGTCTCTCTCCGCCCCACCACCCCGGGGGCCACCGGCCGGCGTCGGGCTCTCCCCTTCGAGGGGAACGGTGTCAGCGGGAGGCAGCGACTCGACGTCCGGCCGACAGGCAGCCGATGTGTCGCGTTCATCTCCGGGCCTTCGGACGGCGTAACCCTGTGGCGTTACCCAGAACTGCCGCAGGAGGAACCATGCCCCACCCGTTCCGCGCCACCGATCTGCCCGCCTGGGCCGATCCGTCGGTCCCGGCCTCGTCCCTGGACCCGCAAGGCGCCTCCCGCCGCACGTTCCTGCGCCTCGGTATGGCCGGCGGGCTCGCGCTCGCCACCGGCGCGCACGCCGGCACCGCCGTCGCCGCGCCCAAGCACAGGGACCCTCAGCTGGCCTGGCTCGTCGGCGACCACCACGTGCACTCCCGGTACAGCCACGACGCCAAGTACGACTTCGACCAGCTCGCCCGGAAGGGCGCGGAGCTCGGCCTGGACTGGATGGTCTTCACGGAGCACAGCAACTTCGGGCACCGTGACAAGGGAGCTGCCGCCGAGCACGAGGAGATCATGGCCGCGCGGGCACGCAACCCGCGCCAGCTCATCTTCCAGGGCCTGGAGTGGTACATCCCGGCTGCCGAGCACGGCACCGTGTTCACCGCACCCGGCCGGCACGAGGTCGAGCTGCTGCGCGAGTTCGAGCGGCGGTGGGACGGCAAGCTCAACGGCTGGGACGCCGACCTGCCCGAGAACGAGCAGCGCGCGGTGGACGCGCTGCGGTGGCTCGCCGCCCAGAAGACAAGAGGCTACGTCGACGACGTCCTCGTGCTGGCCAACCACCCGTCCCGGCTCGGCATCGACTCCCCGCACGAGATCCGGGCCTGGCGTGACGCCGCGCGCGGGATCTGCATCGGCATGGAGGGCGCGCCCGGTGCCCAGGGCGACGCGGACCCGGACTGGGTCGCGTACCGCGGCGGCACGCGGGCCCAGCGCGGCGAGTACAACAACGCACCGCGCCCGGACTCCTGGTCCGGCTACCCGGTCGAGGCGTACCGCACGGTCGGTGGCTTCGACTGGATGACGGCGACCGTCGGCGGCCTGTGGGACGCGATGCTGGCAGAGGGGAGCCTGTTCTCGATCACCTCCAACTCCGACAACCACCGCACCATCTGGGACACCTGGCGCGACGGCGACATGCCACCCGGCGAGAGCTTCGACTCGCTGGGCTGGAAGCCGTCCCCCGTGGACACCGGGACGCCCCAGCCCGGCAGCGACTTCTGGCCCGGCGAGTTCAGCCGGACCCACGTCGGCGTGACCCGGCACGGCTACCTCGACGTCATGGACGGCCTGCGCCGCGGCCGGGTCTGGGTGGACCACGGACACCTCGTCGACGGGCTCGACGTCCGGCTGGTCGGAGCACGGGGCCGGAGCAGCACGCTCGGCGGACGGCTCACCGTGGAACGCGGGACCGCTGTGGAGCTCAGGGTCAAGGTACGCAGCGCACACCGCCCCAACCCGCACGGGGTGCTCCCCCGGCTCGCCCACCTGGACGTGATCCGGGGTGCCGTGACCGGTCCGTCGACGGACCGCGACAGCTGGCAGGCGCCCGAGACACGCGTGGTCGAGCAGATCGACACGAGCGGCCGGTCCGGCACCTATCACCTGCGCGTCCCGCTGGGCCGCATCACGCAGTCCTGCTACATCCGGTTGCGCGGCAGCGACGGGAACCGGCACGGCGCCGGATACCTCGGAGCGTCGATCGACCCGGCCGGCCCGGTGCCCCACGACGACAACGACGGCGACCCGTGGGCGGACACCTGGCTCTACACCAACCCGATCCACATCGACGTGCGATAGCACCACACCGGAAAATCACCCGGTTTGCCCTCCGCGTCTTCCCCAGCGCGGAAGTGCTCCTCTAAAGTCACCCGAGTCACGCTTTCTTCACATAAGGGCCACCGCGGTAGCAAGCGGTGGCCTCCCGAACGGGGAGCACGAATGAATCGCAGCAGGTACCTCGGAGCGCTCGCCGCGCTCGCGCTGGCTGCCGGGGGTGTCACCGCCCAGGGCCTCGCCGCCCAGGGTGCGACGGTCGGAGGCGCCGGCGCCATCGACCCGATAGCGCCGGTCCACGAGATCCCGGCTTCCGTCGACACCAGCCTGGTCAACGAGACCAAGGGCTCATGGTTCGTCGAGCTGGAGAGCGAGCCGGCGTCGGCGGGCACCGACAGCAAGACCCTCACGGCCGAACACCAGGAGTTCCGCGCGGCCGCGAAGCACGCCGACGTCGACTATTCGGTCCGGCGCACGTTCCACACCCTGTTCAACGGCTACTCCATCGACATGGACTCGGCCCAGCTCGGGAAGCTGCAGCGCACCGAGGGCGTCAAGGCGATCTACCCCATGACGCAGATCTCGATCCCGGAGACCGTCCCCGGCAACGAGCCGGACATGGCGACGGCGCTCGGCATGACGGGTGCCGACATCGCGCAGAACGAGCTCGGCCTGACGGGCGAGGGCGTGAAGGTCGCCGTCATGGACACGGGCATCGACACCGACCACCCGGACCTGGGCGGCCCCGGCTTCCCGAACAGCCGCGTGGTCGCGGGCTACGACCTGGTCGGCGACGACTACAACGAGGCCTCGAGCGACCCGGACCGGCGGGTCCCGCACCCCGACGCCGTCCCCGACGACTGCCAGGGCCACGGCACCCACGTGGCGGGCATCGTCGGCGCGGACGCCGAGGACCGGGCCGACGGGATCACGGGCGTGGCGCCCGGCGTCTCCTTCGGGGCGTACCGCGTGTTCGGCTGCGAGGGTTCCACCTCCGCCGACATCATGATCGCGGCCATGGAGCGCGCCCTGGCCGACGACATGGACGTACTGAACATGTCGATCGGCTCCGCCTTCTCCTGGCCGTCCTACCCGACGGCCACCGCCAGCGACCGGCTCGTCGACCGCGGCATGGTCGTCGTCGCCTCGATCGGTAACTCGGGCGCGTCGGGCCTCTACTCGGCGGGTGCGCCCGGCCTGGGCGAGAAGGTCATCGGTGTCGCGTCGTTCGACAACACCCACGTGACCGCGCGCTCCGTCGTCGCGAACCCGTCGGGCACGGCAGTGCCCTACCTGGGTCTCGGTGACGTCGCGGACCCGCCCACCGAGGGCACCACCGACCCGCTGGTCGACGCCGGAACCGTCTGCCCCAGCGTCGACATACCGCTGGAGGCCGACGTCGCGGGCAAGACCGCACTCATCGCACGCGGTTCCTGCTCCTTCGAGGAGAAGTACTCGACGGCGCACGCGGCGGGCGCCACCGCGGTCGTGATCTACAACTCGAGCCCCGGCCTGTTCTCAGGCGGTGGCGTCGTGGACCGTGACATCCCGGGTATCGGCATCCCGCAGGCCGAGGGCAAGGCCCTCGTGGCCGAGCTCGCCGCCGGCACCGAGGTGACGCTCACGTGGTCCGCCGGCGAGGTGTCCACGCCCAGCCCGACCGGCGGCCTGATCAGCTCGTTCAGCTCGTACGGCCTGTCTCCCGACCTGGCCCTCAAGCCCGACATCGGCGCCCCCGGCGGCAACATCAACTCGACCCTGCCGCTGGAGCAGGGCGGGCACGGCGTCAACTCCGGCACGTCGATGGCGTCGCCGCACGTCGCAGGCGCCGTCGCCCTGCTGCTCGAGGCGCAGCCGCGCCTGCGCGCCTCGCAGGTCCGGAGCGTGCTGCAGAACAGCGCCGACCCGGCCGCGTGGTCCGGGGCACCGACTGCCGGCTACCTCGACAACGCGCACCGGCAGGGTGCGGGCATGCTCGACATCCCCGGTGTCGTCCAGGCCGGCGCCACCGTGCGGCCCGCGAAGCTCTCACTCGGCGAGAGCACCAAGACAGGAACCATCACCAAGTCGGTGACGGTCCGCAACACGACCAAGAAGACGGTCACCTACACCGTGTCGCACGCCCCGGCACTCGCGACGTACGGCAACACCTTCGCGCCGTCGTTCGCCGACGCCTACGCGGACGTGTCGTTCAGCCGCGAGTCGGTCAAGCTGCGGCCGGGCAAGTCCGAGGTGATCCGCGTGGCAGTCACCGCACCCGAGGCGACCGACGCCGACCAGCTCATCTACGGCGGGTACGTCGTGGTCACGGCAGGCGACGGCACCGAGTACTCGGTGCCGTACGCCGGGTACGCGGGCGACTACCAGGCGATCGACCCGATCACGCCGGTCATGTCCGGCGGCGAGGTCGTGGCCGACCTGCCGTCGGTCGGGAGCATCACTGCCTGCACCGAGTTCATCAACCTGGACTGCATCGACCCGCAGGGCGACTACGAGCTCAAGCCCGAGGGTGCCGCGTACTCGCTCGGCACCGTCAACGGCCTGCCCGACATCCCGTACACGCTCGTCCACTTCCAGCACCAGGTGGAGACGCTGCAGGTCAGGGTGCTCGACGCCGAGACCCGCCGCCCGGTGGACCGCCGCGGCGCGTTCGCCGTCGACGTGACGGGCGTGGAGCGGAACGAGACGGCGGGCGGGCTCACCGCCTACGCGTGGGACGGCTCGTACACCACGCTCCGCGGGGTCACGAAGACCGTGCCCGACGGCGACTACGTGCTCTCCCTCAAGGCCCTGAAGGCCGACGGCGACACCTGGAACCCCAAGCACTGGGAGACCTGGACCTCCCCGACGATCACCATCGACCGCCCGTAGCGGTCAGCCATCGTTGAGTGCTGGATATTTGCCCCTTGCAAGCCGTTCGAAGGGCGAATATCCAGCACTCAACGGGCGGGTGATCTTTCTGCGATCTGTTGCTTTTCGGGCTTTTCGCCAGTTTTCAGCCAGTACGTTGCCCGCATGTCCGACGACGAGCGCGCGCGTCCCGCCGCTGAGCTGAATCCCACCCCCGAACCCGACCCGGCGCCCGCCGCGCCGGAGAGCGACCTGCCGGCCGGCGCCGAGCCCGCCCCTGCTTCTGCTGCTGAACCGAAGCCCGTACCCACCTCCGAACCCGCGCCGCCGAAGGCGCTCGACAAGGCAGTGGCCTTCGTCAGGGCCAACGTCGCGGTGGTCGTGCTCGCGGTGCTGCTCGTGTGCGCCATCGTGTGGGGAGCGCTCGGCACGGTCTCGGCCGACGACTGGGAGTCACGTGCCACGTCGCTCTCGGCCAAGCTGACGAGCGCCGAGGAGAGCCTCGCCGACGCAGAGGCGACGATCGACGGCCTGGAGACCGCCAAGTCGCGTGCCGAGAGCACCGCGGCGGCCTGCATCGGCGCGATCGGTGACGCCGACGCGATGCTCGAGGTCTCCGCGAAGCTGGACGAGAAGTCCGCCACGTACATCGACGGGCTGAACGACTTCATGGCCGCCATCAACGCGCGCGACGTCGCGGCGGTCGAGACCATCGGCGCGGAGATGGACAAGCTCACCGAGCAGATCGACGACCTGTCCACGCAGATCGAGGAGCACATCGACGCGTACGGCGACTCCGCCGAGGGCTGCCACGTCGACGACGCCCAGGACGTCTGACCCGAGCGCCTGAACGGTCCTCTCGGCCCCGGGCGGACGCCCGGAGCCGAGAGGGTCAGCCCTGGTCGAGGCCCAGCAGGTCGTCCTCGGTCTCGCGGCGGACGAGCACCCGCGCGGCGCCGTCGGACACCGCGACGACCGGCGGGCGCGGCAGCATGTTGTAGTTCGATGCCATGGACCGCCCGTAGGCGCCGGTCGCGGCGACCGCGAGCAGGTCCCCGGCCCGCACGTCCGCGGGGAGCCGCACCTCGTGCACGACGATGTCGCCCGACTCGCAGTGCTTGCCCACCACGCGCGCCAGCACGTTCTCCGCGGCGGACGACCGGCCGACGAGTTCCGCGTGGTACGCCGCCCCGTACAGGGCCGGGCGGATGTTGTCGCTCATGCCGCCGTCGATGGACACGTAGGTGCGTGTGAAGTCGGCGCCGTCGTCGTCCGACACGGTGACCGGCTTGACCGTGCCGACCGTGTAGAGCGTGAGGCCCGCCGGGCCGACGATCGCCCTGCCGGGTTCGATCGAGAACCGGGGCAGGTTCGTGCCGAGTTCCTTGCACACCCCGGCCACCGACTGCGCGATGTCCTTGGCTACGCGCTCCGGGTCGAGCGCGACCTCGCCGGGCAGGTAGGCGATGCCGTAGCCGCCGCCCAGGTCGATCTCGTCGACGAGCAGGCCGGACCGCTCCGCCAGCTCGGCCCGCAGCCGCAGCACCACGCGTGCGGCGGCCTCGAAGCCGTCGGGGTCGAGGATCTGGGAGCCGATGTGCGAGTGGATGCCCAGCAGCTTCAGCTCGGGATGCTTCAGCACCGCGAGCAGCGCGGCCATCGCCGGGCTCGTCGCCCCGGACCCCGAGTTGACCGACAGCCCGAACTTCTGGTCCTCGTGCGCCGTCGCGATGTACTCGTGACCACCGGCGTGCACGCCGGTGGTCACCCGGACCATCACGGGTGCCACGACCCCGCGCTCGCGGGCGAGGCGAGCGACCCGCTCGATCTCGACCAGCGAGTCCACGATGATGCGGCCCACGCCGGCGTCGAGCGCCCGCAGGATCTCGGCGTCGGACTTGTTGTTGCCGTGCAGGCCGATCTCGGCGCCGGGAACCTCGGCTCGGAGCGCGATGGCCAGCTCGCCGCCCGACGCCGTGTCGACCCGCAGGCCTTCCTCACGCGCCCAGCGCGCGACGGCCACGGTGAGCAGCGCCTTGCCCGCGTAGTACACGTCCACGCCTGTGCCGACGGCGCCGAACGCCGCCTCGAACGCCGTGCGGTACGCGCGGGCCCGCATGCGAAAGTCGGCCTCGTCCAGCACGTAGGCGGGCGTGCCGTGCTGAGCGGCGAGCTCGCGCACGTCGACTCCCCCGACGGCTACCGCGCCGTCCGGCAGTCGGCCGACGCCGCTCGACCAGGGCGGGCCGCTCACGTCAGGGCCCATCACGTAGCCGCCCATCACATCCGCTCCGGGGCGCTCACGCCCAGCAGGTCCAGGCCGTTGGCGAGGACCGTGCGGACGGCGTCGTTCAGCCAGAGGCGGGCACGGTGCGCGTCCGTGACCTCTTCGTCCGGGTACGGGGTGACGCGCAGCTTGTCGTCGTCGTTGTACCAGGCGTGGAAGTCGCCGGCGAGCGCCTCAAGGTACCGGGCCACGCGGTGCGGCTCGCGCAGCTCGCCGGCCTGGGCCACGATCCGCGGGAACTCCGTGAGCCGACCGATCAGGGCGGTCTCCGAGGCGTGCGACAGCTGCGCCGGGTCGAACCCGTCGGCGCGGCGCACGCCACGCTCGACGGCCTTGATCCCGATCTGGACCGTGCGGCTGTGCGCGTACTGCACGTAGAACACGGGGTTGTCGTTGGACTGCTTGATCATGTCCTCGCCCTGCAGCTCCAGCGGCGAGTCCGCGGGGTAACGGGCCAGGGAGTAGCGGACGGCGTCCTTGCCGATCCAGTCGACGAGGTCGCGCAGCTCGATGATGTTGCCCGCGCGCTTGGACAGCTTGGCGCCGCCGACGTTGACGAGCTGCCCGATCAGCACCTCGATGTTGGTCTCCGGATCGTCCCCGGCGCAGGCCGCGATGGCCTTGAGGCGGTTGACGTACCCGTGGTGGTCGGCGCCGAGCAGGTAGATCTTGCCCGGGAACCCGCGGTCTTTCTTCGACAGGTAGTACGCGGCATCAGCGGCGAAGTAGGTGGGCTCGCCGTTCGCCCGGATCATCACGCGGTCCTTGTCGTCCGTGAAGTCCGTCGTGCGCAGCCAGACCGCGCCCTCCTTGTCGAACACGTGCCCCTGCTCGCGCAGGCGGGCCACGGCCTTCTCGACTGCGCCCGAGCTGTGCAGCTCGCGCTCGGAGAACCAGACGTCGAAGTGCACGCCGAAGTTCGCCAGCACCTCGCGGATCTCGGCGAGCTGGTGCTTGTAGCCGGCCTCGCGGGCGACGGCGATCGCCTCGTCGCGCGGCAGCTCCGGCAGCTCGGGGTGGTCCGCGAGCACCTTGGCCGCGAGCTCCTTGACGTACTCGCCGCGGTAGCCACCCTCGGGCACCTCGGTGTCCGTCGCGCGCGCCAGGACGGACTCGCCGAAGCGGTCCATCTGCGCGCCGGCGTCGTTGATGTAGTACTCGGCGGCCACCTCGGCGCCGGCCGCGCGGAGGATGCGGCCCAGCGAGTCGCCGAGCGCGGCCCAGCGGGTGTGGCCGATGTGCAGCGGACCGGTCGGGTTGGCGCTGATGAACTCCAGGTTGATGACCTGGCCGGTCAGGGCGTCGCCCCGGCCGTACGCCGCGCCCGCCTCGACGATGGTGCGCGCGAGCTCGCCCGCCGCCCCGGCGTCGAGCTTGATGTTGAGGAAGCCCGGGCCTGCGACGCCCACCGACTCGATGCCGGGCGTCGCGCCGAGGCGGGCGGCCAGGTCCTCGGCCAGCGCGCGCGGCGTCGTGCCCGCCTTCTTCGCGAGCTGCAGGGCCACGTTCGTGGCCCAGTCCCCGTGCTCTCGCTGCCTGGGTCGCTCCACGTGAACCGACGCCGGCACGGCGTCGGCGGGCAGGGCGAGCGTGCCGTCGGCGACGGCCGCGGCGAGGGCAGCACTGAGTGCTTCGGAGAGCTGGGTAGGTGTCACTCGACGATTCTACGGGCGAGCGCCGACACGAGGCCCACGCTTTCCACAGGCCGGGAACGCGATGTCCGACGGCGGCCGGCGCACCTGGGTGCGCCGGCCACCGTCGGGCAGAGATGTCGGGTAGAGGTCAGGGCACGTCCAGGTCCGCCGCGTCCAGCGATGCGAGAATCTGCCACCACCGTTCCTCGGTCGCACCCGAGCCCTCGTACCGGACCTCGAACGACTTGCGCCCGTCAGCTGTCAGCCAGAAGGTGGCGTGCCCCAGGAAGGTCGGCTCGCCGGTCTCGGTGCTTGTCCCTACGGTCACGACCCCGCGTGTCGTACCGGGCGGCTCGTACCGGTACCCGCTCTCGTCGAGGTCGAAGGGCTGCTCGTACGCCTCCAGGTCCCAGAGCGAGACCGACAGGTCCTCCCAGGAGTCCGGGGAGTCGCTGCTCCAGATTCCCCACGTCCCTTCGTCGCTCTTGAGCTCCTGCGGCAGGCTCATCTCAAGGCCCTCGAACGTGTCCGCTTCCCAGTCCGACGGCGGGTCCTGCAGCAGCGGGTCCGCGGGATCCAGGTCGTCGTAGGCAATGGCTCCGTCCTTCGACGCGGCGGTCAAGCCGAGGCTGCCGAGGAGCGCCGCGAGGTCGTCGTCGAGGTCCCCGGCACCGGGGCGCCCGAAGAAGTTCACCATGTAGCCCCTGCCGCCGGCCCGACGCACCTCGATGTAGGCCTGGTACTCGCCGTCGAAACGCTCGATCCGGACCTGTGCCACGTCCGAGCCCGCCAGGTCGAAGCGGTAGTACGGGAGGTCCTCGCCGAGCTCGGCGTACTCGGCCGCGATCTGGGCGTTCTCGATGTACATCAGGTGGTCGGTCAGCTCCATCCGGAGCTCCACCTTGTCGTCCTGCCGCTCGAGGATAAGCGTGTCGCCAGGGTTCTCCAGGTCCTGCCCGCCGGCCGTCCAGTCATCGGGTGCCGCGTACTCCAGGCCGTGGAACTCTGCCTGCCGCCAGGAGGCGGGTACTTCGCCCGCCTCGAGAAGCGGCAGGTCCTCCTGCGGAATCATCGGCAAGGTTTCCGGGCCTTCGTACTCCTCGTCGATCCGGACCGTGTCGACCAGCCGCTCGAAGGTGGCCTGCGGCGTGGGGTCGTCGTGGAGCTTCATGGTGACCCTGACGACCGTCCCGTCAGCGAGCTGTACGTCCAGCTCGCCCACGAAGTCGCCGGCGTCCGCCGTGAGCTCGTCGGCCATCGGCTCGCCGGCGCCGTCCGCGGAGTACCAGGAGTACTTCGCGGACGCCGCACCGGGCACTTCGGTGTCGACCACCGGGTTGCCGACCTGCCTGCCGACGAGCGGCACACCGTCCACCGGGTCGACGGCGACCCACGACTCGGCCGACGGAAGGGACTCCATATCCAGTTCGCCCGGGATCACCGGGTCGAGTCCCCACATCGGGTCCCCCGTGGGGCTGAACTTCTCGTAGCCGTCCGGCACCTCGAAGACCAGGCCGTCCGAACGGACCTCGCCCGAGTTCGAGAACCACGGCAGAAGCGCCGGAAGCGCCTGTCGGTCGGTGAACCAGATCACGCCTGTCGCACCCACGGCCGCCAGCACGATGGCCGCGGCACCCCCGATCACGCCGCGACGCGTGCGCTCGTGGCGGATCGCCCGCCGTGCCATGGCCTCACCGTCGATCCCGTCCAGAGGCCCGACCTGCCCCGCGGCGTCGTGGATCAGCTTCACCAGGATGTCGCTCTGTTCCTTCATGACTGCGCCTCCTTCCGCGAGGGCGTGCCGTCCGTCGTCGCTGACCTTGGGTTTCCCTTGCCCAGGACCTCCCGCAGCCGGTCGAGGCCGCGTGACGCGCCCGACTTCACGGCGCCCACGGAGATCCCGAGGTCCTCGGCGGTCTGCTTCTCGGTGCGATCCAGCAGGTATCGCAGGACGACGACGCGCCGCTGTCCCGCCGGGAGCTGGCGCAGGGCCCGCACCAGCTCGTCGCGGTCGACGACGTGCTGCGTGCCGTCCGGTGCGGAACCAGGCCGTAGGTCGGTGGGAGCGACGAGGACGTCGTGCTTGGTCCGCCGCCAGGAGTCGATCCGCGCAGTGGCGATGATCCTGCGGGCGTAAGCGAACGGGTCTCCGTCGCCCACCCTGTTCCAGGCCCGGTACGTCCGCTCCAGCGCAAGCTGCACCAGGTCCGAGGCCCGGTGCACGTCGCCGCACAACAGGTAGGCGATGCGGGACAGCTCAGGTGACCGGTCCCTGGCGAACGAGGTGAACCGGTCGGCGCGCGTGCCCGTCGTCACGACCGTGGCACGGGTTTCGTCCACGACCGCCGCGTCGTCACTCAGCATGTCCACCACCTCGTTCGTCGTCGCCCGCGTACGTCGGTACGCCGGTGGGATCGGGCTCTTCGTCGATTCATGGGACACAGACGCAGGCGAGCGACGGAAGGTTGCCAGACGCGTGTCACAGGTATCGATGCGCTCCTCACGTCCGTCACCTGGTAGTCTCGTTTCGGCCGATACGGTGAGCAACAGCTCATGGATCTCGGCCACGCGCCTGTAGCTCAGTGGATAGAGCGTCTGCCTCCGGAGCAGAAGGTCGGGGGTTCGAATCCCTTCAGGCGCACCACCCGAAAAAGGCCCCTCACCAGGCATGACGCCTGATGAGGGGCCTTCTTTCTGCCCGGGGTCGGAGGCTGTCCCCCACCAATCTCCCCACCACGGTCAGCGTCCCGGGTACTTGTCCATGGCCAGCTTCGCCGCGCATCCGGCCTGCTATTCGTCGCGGACGCCCTCGCGGTTCCGTGGCCACATGAGCATCGAGCGCTGCCGTTGTGCCTCGGTGACCGACTCGGTCACGTCGCTCGCCTGGACCCAGAGAAGTATGCCCGGCAGCGTCTCACGCCAGCTCACGCCTTCCGGAAGCTGCTTCGGGAGGTGCCCGCCCAACGTGCGGGTACCGACAACCGGGAACCGTCGTCCGTACTCCTGGCTGCTCTGCGCCGCGAGCAGCAGGTCGTAGTGCCAGAACTCCGCCGCGGGCGCCGCAGCTATGTCGAGCGACCACTGCGAACGGTCGACGATGATCTGTACCACCGAATCGCCCTCGAAGACGAACAGCGCGCCGAACGTGTTCGTGCCGTCCTGTGAGACGAGCACATAGCCGCTCGACACCAGCCAAGCGACGGTGTGCTGGACGTCCGCTGGCGCATACGCACGGAAGAACTCGTCGACCTGCTGCTGGCTCATCGGCATGTTGATGGTTCACGCTCCACGGTAGGAGGGTGCGTTGGTCACGCAGGCCCTGCTGACGATGCTATTGGTGGGTGAACACGTGCCCGAGTGGCCGCAGCGCTTGAGGCGGGGTCGACCTGACCGGTCAGGCCGGTGCAACGACCTCTGCTCCGCAGTAGAGGCACATCAATGTGTACTCGACCGCTTCGCCGTGCTCGAACCGCACGCCCATCTCGACGGAGTACTCGTTGCACTCCGGGCACGTCCAAGTCAAGACGCCATCCTCGTCGCCCCGCTTCGCCGATCGGATGATTTCAGCCCATTCGTCGCTTTTCATCGCCTGGGACCCTACCGGCTCCCCGAGGACTTGCCGGTAGAACCCCATCCGACAACCGAAAGCCGTTCCCTACCGATCTCCCCGCCGCCCGGCACCAGATGCCGTACGTTCGGCCGCAGGACCCACGACGCACCGGGCGTGCAGGGCGATGAGGGGAACGCAGATGGCTCTCGGGACCTACTACTACGTCGTCGAAGGCACCGGCGACAGCCAGCATCTCGTCCAGGTGAAGAATGCCGCGGCGTTCGCGGAGACCGGCACAAGAGTGCTGCGGGCCATCCTGTCCATAGGGGGTGCCACCCACCTGATCAACTCCGGCCCGGACGGCTTCGAGGACATCCAGTACGGCGTTCTGTCGGTCCGGTCCTCGGCGGACGGGGCGGTGTTGCGGGCCTACCGCGACTGGCTTCTCTCCGAGCGGGTGCCGTTCGACGGCAAGTAGGCGGCCGACCTCAGAGCCGGCCCGTGGTGGCGACCCGGAACCCCAGCGTGCGCAGCACCCGCCAGAAGTACTCGGCAACCTCCTCCGCCGACACGTCGTCGGGATAGTTCGTGAGGTGAACCGCCACGGCGCCCGTAAGCATGGCCTGCACCATCTCGACGTCGGCGTCCGCCGCCAGCTGGCCCTCGTCTCGCGCACGAATCACCAGGTCATGGACGCTCAGGTCGCGCGAGCCCGCACTCGCCGCGCGGAAGGCCGCCCACAGCTTCGGGTGCTCACGTGGCACCGACATCATGCGGCGCAGCAGTACCCGCGACCGGGGAGCGCTCAGGCCGGCCGACCAGGTGGTGACCAGGTCGGCGAGGCTTGGCTGGTCGGGGACCTGGAAGGAGACGAGCACCGCC
Organism: Promicromonospora sp. CA-289599; assembly: GCF_050936155.1. Classification (NCBI taxonomy): domain Bacteria; kingdom Bacillati; phylum Actinomycetota; class Actinomycetes; order Micrococcales; family Promicromonosporaceae; genus Promicromonospora; species Promicromonospora sp. CA-289599. Next base: position 3,891,513 of record NZ_JBNJNI010000001.1, on the reverse strand, counting down.
GCCTCGTTCGCCACGAGGGCGGCGACCGCCAGGTCGTCGCGCGTCGCGTAGCGGCGATAGACGGTAGTGCGGGCAACCCCCGCGCGCTTCGCCGCCTGATCGATGCTCACACCCTCGACGCCGGCCTCGGCGATCAGGTCGAGCGCCGCACTCAGCACCGCGCGGTCCGCCTCCGTGTTCCGTGGCCTGCCCGGCGCACGACGCCGCTGGGCCGTCACTGTTCAGTCCTCACCCAAAAACGATACGGGCCTGTAGCGTATTACTCGACCGGAACGTGTGATCGGTCCCGCCCGGTGAGCGGCCCACCGCCGTCCGAGCGCGTCGCCGTAGAGTCCACATCGCCATGGACACCGCACTGGACCTGACGGTTCCCGTCATCATCGGCGGCACGATCGCCGCGCTCCTCATGGGCCTGTCCAAGACGGGCCTGCCTCCCCTGGGGGCGCTCGGCGCGGCAGTCATCGCAACCGTGCTCCCGCCCGTCCCTGCCGCGGGCGTTGCTCTGCCCCTGCTCATCGTCGGTGACCTCGTCGCCGTCAGCGCGTATGGCCGGAACGTGCGCTGGCGCATCCTGCGGGCGCTCCTGCCCAGCGTCGCCCTCGGGATCCTGGTCGGCTTCGCCGCCCTGCGCTGGGCGCCACCCGACGTCAGCGCCCGGATCGTCGGAGCCCTGCTCCTCCTCGCCGGGCTGGGCGACCTGGTGCGACAGCTCGCCGCGCGCCGGGCCGCCCGCCGTCCGCCGAGCAGCCCCGCATCCAACCCCATGCCCGACGACGACGCTGCCGCCCCGCCCCCGGCCGCCACCCGTCCCCGGCTGCGCGACCGCATCGCCCGCACGGCCCTGGGCGCCACGGCCGGCCTCTCGACGATGATCGCGAACGCGGGCGGTCCGCCGATGAGCCTGTACCTGCTGCGCGCCGGCGTCTCGCGGGCCGGTCTGCTCGGCACCGTCGCTCTGTTCTTCCTCACCGTGAACCTCGCGAAGCTGCCGTTCAGCACCAGCCTGGGCCTCGTCTCCCCGGACTCGCTGCACGTCTCGCTCGCGCTGCTCCCGGGCATGGTCGCGGGCCTGCTGCTCGGCCGGCTCGTGGCGCACCGGATCTCGGGCCCGGTGTTCAGCACGGCCGTGCTCGTCGCGACGGCCCTGGCTGGCGCTCGGCTCCTGCTCGGGTGACATACCACTCGAGCGCCGACCGACGCACCCCCGCACCGGGCTACCGATGCGCCCCCGGTGCCGCTACTGTCCCGGGTATGCCCGACGAGTCCGTGGACTTCTACCCGTCCCGTGCCCACGTCCTCACGCTCGCCCTGACCACCCTCGCGCTGGTCGTGCTCTGCGCTGTGGCCGCCCGCCTCGGCTTCGACGCCGCGCAGGCGAGCGCCGCACCGGCCGCGCTCGCCGTCGTCTCGCTGAGCGCCATCGGCGTCCTGGTCTTCACCGGCCTGGGGCTCATCATCGTGCGCCGCCTGCTGCTGCCCACCTGGCCCGTGCTCACGCTCGACGGCGAGGGGCTGACCGACTGGCTGCCCAACCTCGGCGTCGAGCAGGTGCTCTGGACCGAGGTCACCGGCGTCCGCGAGGCCCGGCTGACCTTCCGGCGGGTGCTCGCGGTGGATGTCGCGGACCCGAAGGCGGTCGTCGCACGCCAGCGGACGTTCGTCCGGCGCATCGCCGCCTCGGCCAACATCGCCCTGGTCGGCACGCCGGTCGTGCTGAAGCCCGGCAGCATCGACAGCCGCCACGAGGTGATCGCCGCGGCCCTGAGCACGTTCGTGGGCGGCAGAGTCGTGGGCGGCGAGCTCATCGGCGGCACGGCGCCTCGCACCGAGCCGGTTGCGTAGACTTCTTGAACCATCCGCAGACAACCATCTGCGGAAGGATGCATACGAAGCACCTACCGAGCATCAGCTGCCGAGCATGGCGAGGGATCTCACATGAGCGATGATCGCTTCGACGAGGCTGCCCCGGCCGACACCGACCGCGGCTACGCCGACTTCGAGTTCGAGCGCCGGTTCTTCGTGCGCGACCTCCCGGCCGAGCTCCGGGACGCGCCGGCCCTCATCGTCCAGTCCTACTTCCTGGCGGACGACGGTTACGCCCTCCGGGTCCGCGTCCAGGCCGGTGACATCGACGCCGACCTGACCGGCGACACCGACCCCGCGGAACTCCTGCGGGCGCACGTCGCGGACATCGACTTCGCGGCAGTCACGGTGAAGGGGCCCGCGGTGGGTGGCACCCGCTACGAGGCGGAGCGAGAGCTGGACCCGAGCATCGGCGTCGAGCTGGTCCGCCGCGGCGGGGCACCGATCGTCAAGGTCCGCTACGCCGTCTGGCTCGGGGCGGACGGCTGGTCGATCGACGTCTTCGGCGGCGCCAACCATCCACTGGTGGTGGCCGAGTGCGAACGCTCGGGCCCGGTGACAGGCCTGCAGATCCCGGACTTCTGCGTCACCGAGATCACCGACGACCGCCGGTTCTCGAACGAGTCGCTCGCCATGGAGCCCTACAGCGCGTGGGCGCCGTCGTTCGCCGCCGAGCTCGCGAGCGACGGCCCGGTGTTCCGCCAGGACTTCGGACCGAACACCCACCTGCGCTTCTGACGGGTCCTACCCGTCCCACTCGCCCTTCTCGGCGACGCCCGACACGAACTCCCAGTGCCACGGCTCGTACTTGCTCCCGCCGAGCTGGGCCCACGCGGGGTTCTGCCAGCCGTAGGACGGCGCGTTGGCCCAGAGCCACGAGAAGACCTCGCTGTCCCCGGTCTCCTTCGAGCAGAGGTCGATCGCAAGACCCCAGCCGTGCATGGACGTGCCCGGCGAGGCTGCGAAATACCCTCTGGCGGCCTTGATCTCGTACTGCGTGCTCAGGTCGCGGTAGCTCGCGACGAGGCACATCTCCCGGCCGAACGACGCCCGGAACGCCTCGTTGAGGGCGCTGAGCGACATCGCGGCGTCGGGCCGCAGGTACTCCCCCGCCTGCCACAGCTCGCACAGGGAGTGGTCCGCGAGCGCACCGTTGGTGCCTTCCACGGGAGCGCTGACGTCGCAGTCCGGCAGAGGGCCGCGGTCGAGCGAGCGGCTGGCGGCCGACTCGGGCCGGGTGATCATCTCGGCCCGGACGACGGCAGCGGAGGTCTTCGGGCGTTCGACGGGCTGCGTCACGAGGTCGAGCACGTTCGGCCCGGTGTGCGGCGCCTCGATGTCGAACGGGGACTCGCCCGACTCCGCGGTGCCCTGCACGAACGGCGCGGCGATGGTCGCTGCGGCCAGCGTGCCGATCACGGCCGCCCGGGAGACGATCCGCTGCCCGGCGGGCACGGACGACGTCGGCCTGGTGGGCCGGGTGATGGCCCCGGTGACCACCTGGTCGAACGACGTGGCACTCCGGGTCGCCACCGGCTGGCTCGCCTGCGCCGGCGTCGGCTGGATCAGCGGAGGCTGGACCTGCGGAGGCTGGGCCTGCGGACGCCGGACCCGCGCTCCCTGAGCCCGCAGTACGTGCGCGCGCAGGGCCTGGGCCTGCTGCTCCTGCGCCTCGCGCCGCGCTCGGCGCGTCATGGGCGCGGGCTGCAGGCTCGTCACAGCCGTGGACTCCACTGATCCTCCGTCGTCGAGCGTCCGCGGCCCCTCGCGGTGTCTCTGTCGCACGAGACACTAACCGGGGCCGGCCCGCCTGCCAAGCCCCGCCGGGACATCGTCCGACCCGCACATGACGTGATCACTACCTGTTCATGCCTTCCCGACCGCCTCACCGGCGCTGCATCGCATCGCGCACCTCGCCCACGAGCTCCTCCAGGATGTCCTCGAGGAAGACGACGCCGAGGACCTGGCCCTCGTTGCCCTCGACACGAGCGAGGTGTGAGCCGGACCTCTGCATGACCCGCAGCGCGTCCTCGACCTCGTCGTCGGGCCCGACGGCGGCCAGCGCTCGGACCCGCCACGCGGCCACCGGCTCGAACCGGGCGGGCCCCGTCGCGTAGAGGACGTCCTTGAGGTGCAGGTAGCCGACGAGCTCGTCGCCGTCCTCGCCGTGCGTCACGACGGGGAACCGGCTGAAGCCGTGCTTCGACACCAGCCGCTCGACGTCGTCGGGCGTGCTGTGCTCGTCGACGGACACCAGGCCGCTGACGGGCACCATGACGTCGCTCGCCGTGCGGTTGGAGAACTCGATGGCGCCGGTCAGGAGGCCCTGCTCGTCGCGCAGCACACCCTCGGCCTGGGAGTGCTCGACGATGGACTGCACCTCCTCCGCGGTGAACGCGGAGGCGACCTCGTCCTTGGGTTCGACGCCCGCCAGCCGCACCGCGTGGTTGGCGATCCAGTTCAGGCCGCCGATGACGGGACGCAGGACGCGGGCGAGGAGCACCAGCGGCGGGCCGAACCACATGACCGCCCGGTCCGGGCCGGATACCGCGAGGTTCTTGGGCACCATCTCGCCGAGCACCACGTGCAGGTACACGACCAGGGACAGCGCGATGACGAGGGCGATCGGGTGGGTGAGGTCGTCGCTCACCCCGAGGCTGTGCAGCGGCCCCTCGAGCAGGTGCGCGAGCGCGGGTTCCGCGACGATGCCGAGGCCTGTGGAGCAGACGGTCACGCCGAGCTGGGCACAGGCGAGCATGAGCGACACGTGCTCCATGGCCCACAGGACGGTGACGGCCCGCCGGTCCCCTGCCGCGGCGAGCGGCTCGATGGCGCTGCGGCGCGCGGAGATGACGGCGAACTCGGCGCCGACGAAGAAGGCGTTGCCCGCGAGCAGCACGAGACCGATGATCAGTGCGGTGGTCGTGCTCATCGGCTCGTCCCCTTCTCGCTGCGCGTCCGGTCGGCCCTGACCCGGTCCGGCCGGGACCGGTCGTTCCGGGCCCGGTCGTCCCCCGGCCGGTCGTCGGGCAGCGAGCGCACCCGCACCCGCTCGACACGGCGCCCGTCCATGGCCTCCACCCGCAGGGTCACGCGGGCGGCCGCGGTCCCCACCGTGACCTCGTCGCCGACGGTGGGCATGCGACCGAGCTCCGCCATGACGAGGCCGCCGAGCGTCTCGTACGCGGCCCCCTCCGGAACCTCGATGGCGGTGTACTCGACGAGCTCGTCCGGGCGCAGCACGCCCGGCACTATCCACGACCCGTCGGCGGCACGGGCCGCGCCGGCCCGCCGGGGGTCGTGCTCGTCCGCGACGTCGCCCACCAGCTCCTCGACGACGTCCTCCAGCGTGACGACGCCGGAGGTGCCGCCGTACTCGTCGACGACCACCGCCATCTGCATACCGAACCCGCGCAGCTCCACGAGCAGCGGGCCCAGGCGCACCGTCTCCGGGACGCGGGGCGCGTCCACCATGAGGGCGGCCGCGGGCACCTCGCTCCGGCGGTCGTGCGGTACGCCGACCGCGCGCCGCAGGTGCACGAGGCCGACGACGTCGTCCCGGTCCTCCCCGATCACCGGGAACCGCGAGTGTCCGGTGCGTCGGGCGAGCGCGACGACGTCCTCCGCCGTCGCCGTCCGGTCCAGCACCGACATGCGCAGGCGGTCGGTCATGACGTCGCGCGCGCTCAGCGTGTCCAGCTCGATCGAGTTGGTCAGCAGCGTCGCGACGGACTCCTCGAGCGTGCCCTCCTCCGCCGAGCGGCGCACGAGCGAGGCCAGCTCGGACGCGGACCGGGCTCCGGACAACTCCTCACGCGGCTCCACGCCCATGCGCCTCAGCAGGGCGTTGGCGGAGCCGTTGAGCCCAGCGATCACGGGCTTGAAGGCAATGGTGAACCCACGCTGGATCGGCACCACGAGGCGCGCGGTGGCAAGGGGGGTGGAGAGCGCAAAGTTCTTGGGGATCAGCTCACCGAACACCATGGAGAAGACGTTCACCAGCACGACGGCCAGCACGCCCGCGAGCACCACGGAGACCGCCGTCGGCACGGACGTCGCGCCGAATGCTGCCGAGAGCAGGGAGTTCAGCGCCGGCTGGGCGGTGTAGCCGAGCAGGATGGTGGTCAGCGTGATGCCGACCTGGGCGGAGCTCAGCTCGGTCGAGAGGTGGCGCAGTGCGGTGCGTACGCTGCGGTCCCGCATGCTCTGGCCGAGTGCGGGCCGGGCAGCGTGGGGGGACCGAGGGTTGGCCGCGGAGGACTGGGGATCGGACCGGGTCCGGCCGGGTCTGTCCCCCTCCGAGTCGTCGGAGTCACCGATCACCGCGGGATCGATGGTGACGAGGGAGAACTCCCCGGCCACGAAGACAGCAGTACCTGCTGTGAGAAGGACGCCGACGGCGACCAGGATCCAGTCGCCGGTCATCTCGCGCTCCGGAGGGCTTTCGGGGGGTCTGGATTCTTCCAGGATCTTCGGTCGGGATATCGCTCGATCATCGTGCGACAGATCGTAGCGGGAACGCTCCGGAAGGGCTGCGCGCACGAGCGACCGGGCGCTCGGACACGCAGTCAGGCCGTTATCAGGGTCTTATCAGGTAGGTACGGGCATGATTGACCTATGTCATCTGGTAACCCCCAGCCGTCTGGGGCCTCGCAGCAGCCCGGTCCGGCGTCGGCCGCAGCCTCGACCGGTCAGCAGAGCGCGACCGTGCTCGTAGTGGAGGACGAGCCGACGATCGCGACGGCCATCGCCCAGCGGCTGTCCGCCGAGGGCTGGCGGGTCGAGGTCGCACGCGACGGCTTGTCCGGCGTCGACGCCGCCTCACGGCTGCGCCCCGACCTCGTCGTGCTCGACGTGATGCTGCCCGGCATCGACGGGCTCGAGGTCACGCGACGCATCCAGGCCGAGCACCCCACGCCGATCCTCATGCTCACCGCGCGGGACGACGAGACCGACATGCTGGTCGGCCTCGGCGTCGGCGCGGACGACTACATGACCAAGCCGTTCTCGATGCGCGAGCTCGTGGCCCGGATCAAGGCGCTCCTGCGCCGCGTGGACCGGGCGGCGCAGGCCGCCGCGACGACGCCCGCCGACCCGCCCATGATGATGGGCGACGTCACGGTGGACCGCGCCCAGCGCCGTGTCTACCGCGGCGGCGAGGAGGTCCATCTCACTCCGACCGAGTTCGAGCTGCTCGTCATGCTCGCCGGCTCACCCAAGACCGTCCTCACGCGCGAGCGCCTGCTCGCCGAGGTCTGGGACTGGGCGGACGCCAGCGGGACCCGCACCGTGGACTCCCACATCAAGGCCCTGCGCCGCAAGCTCGGCCCTGACCTGATCCGTACCGTGCACGGTGTCGGGTACGCGTTCGAGCCGCCCGCCAACCAGGCCAACCAGGCCAACCCGTAGCCAGAAAAAGGGTTCTGATGAGACCGCACGTACCCCGCGTCCCCGACGTGCGGCCGCTGGACCCGCTGCGCTCGCTCAAGATCAAGCTGGGCGTGCTGGTGGCGGTGACGGTCTCGGCGGCGGTGCTGATCACGTGGCTCGGTCTGCAGGCGTCCCTGGGACCGAGCCGCACCTTCCCCCTGGCCATCATCCTGTCGCTGCTGGTCACGCAGGTCCTGGCCCGCGGTATGACGTCGCCGCTGCGGGAGATCACCGAGGCCGTCGAGGCCATGGCGGACGGCGACTACACCCGCCGGGTGCGCGCGACGAGCAGCGACGAGGTCGGGCAGCTCGCGCACGCCTTCAACCGCATGGCCGAGGACCTGGCCTCGGTCGAGCAGACCCGCCGTGACCTGATCGCCAACGTGTCCCACGAGCTGCGCACCCCGGTCGCCGCGCTCAAGGCGCAGCTGGAGAACATGGTCGACGGCGTCGTCGAGCCCACCCCGGCCGCGCTGGAGCAGGCGCACGCCCAGACGGACCGGCTCACCCGGCTCGTCACCTACCTGCTGGATCTCTCGCGCATCGAGGCGGGCGCCTCGGCCCTCAACGTGGGCAACATCGCCGTCGGCGACTTCCTCGAGGACTGTGCGGAGGACCTCTCGATGGTCGACGCCGCCAAGGACCTCCACTACGTCGTCGACGTCACGCCGGAGGACCTCTCCATCGAGGGCGACGCCGAACGCCTCCACCAGGTGGTCATGAACCTGCTGCAGAACGCGATCCGGCACTCGCCGCCGGGCGGTGTCGTCCGCCTGGACGCCTACCCCGTGGACAGCACCGAGGGCGCCGACGTCGTGCTGGAGGTCAGTGACGAGGGTCCCGGTATCGCCGCGGCGGACCGCGAGCGGATCTTCCAGCGGTTCGTGCGCGGCACCGGGTCGACGGCGGACCGGACGGACGGCCGGGGCCGGAACGGATCTGCGGGCGACACCTTCGGCGGCGGCACGGTCGGGAGTACCGTCGGGTCGAGCGGGGGCACCGGGATCGGCCTGGCCATCGTCCGCTGGGCGGTCGAACTGCACGGCGGGCACGTCCAGGTGGTCGACTCCGACCGGGGCGCGACGATGCGGGTCACCCTCCCGGCGCGGGCGCACCCGGCACCGGGTGTCTCGACCACGCACACGGACTGATCACACGGACCGACCCGCGTCCCGTGAGAAACCGAGAAGCCTAGGGGCGCGAGCGGTCAGAGCGTGAGACGGAGTCGCGTGATTTCTGTCACACGCGCCAAAGATTGTCCGCCCCGCAGGAAGCCCCGTAACGCCGTGTTGGGGACTTCCAGGCCGAATGTTGCCCGGGTTTTGCTCAGCGTGCGATAAACATGACGAACCAACTTCTTTGGCGCCGTCGCGCCCCGCAGGGCCCGTGCGGCCAAGCCCACCAGCGGGCGATAAGGGCCTACCCTTGGAGGGTCCGAAAACATTCGGGCTTCGCGTGCTGCGACAAGTCTGGCGCGCGACGAACGCAACTGTGGTGAAGGTGGGCGATCCGCGCGTGTCCCCTAAGGCTGGTTCAGAGTCGATCAGCGTGGCGAGCTCGTCATTCGGAGCCAACGAATGGCTTGTCGACGAGCTCTACCAGCAGTACCTCAAGGACAAGAACGCGGTAGACCCCGCGTGGTGGGACTTCTTCGCCGACTACACCCCCGGCGAGAACGGCTCCACCAAGGACGGCGCACCGGCAGCAGCTCCGACGGCTCCGGCCGACGCAGCGCCGGCCGACGGGGCTCCAGCCGGCGCAGGTGCGACCCAGGCAAGCCCGGCGGCCCCTGCCCCGGCTCCCGCCCGGCAGTCGGCACCCCCGGTGACCGGCGGCACCGCCGCGTCGGAGGCGGCGCAGAAGGTGCGCAAGAAGCGCCTGCCTGCCGACCCCAAGGTCAACCCGGCGAACCCCATCGCCACCCCGCCCACCACGCACTACGCGGACACGTTCGAGCGCCCGGTGGCGCACCCGGACGCCGTAGACGACATCCAGAAGCTGCGCGGCCCCGCCGCGCGCGTGGTCACGAACATGGAGGCCTCGCTCGAGGTCCCCACCGCCACCTCGGTGCGCGCCGTGCCCGCCAAGCTGATGGTCGACAACCGCATCGTCATCAACAACCACCTCAAGCGTGGTCGTGGCGGCAAGATCTCGTTCACGCACCTCATCGGCTTCGCGCTGGTCGAGGCGCTGGCCGACATGCCGGTCATGAACGCGCACTACGAGCCGGTGGACGGCAAGCCGGGCGTCAACCAGCCCGCGCACGTGGGCTTCGGTCTCGCGATCGACCTCGCCAAGCCGGACGGCTCGCGCCAGCTGCTGGTGCCGAGCATCAAGAAGGCCGAGGAGCTCGACTTCGCCGAGTTCTGGGCGGCTTACGAGGAACTGGTCCGCAAGGCCCGCGGCGGCAAGCTCGCCGTGCCCGACTTCCAGGGCACGACGATCTCGCTGACCAACCCCGGTGGCATCGGCACCGTGCACTCCGTGCCGCGCCTCATGCAGGGCCAGGGCACCATCGTCGGCGTCGGCGCCATGGACTACCCGGCGGAGTTCGCCGGCGCGTCCGAGGAGCAGCTCGCCAAGATGGGCATCTCGAAGGTCATGACGATCACGTCGACCTACGACCACCGCATCATCCAGGGCGCGCAGTCCGGCGAGTTCCTCAAGATCATCTCGGAGAAGCTGCTCGGCCTGGACGGCTTCTACGACCGCGTCTTCGCGGCGCTGCGCGTCCCGTACGAGCCCGTCCGCTGGGTCCGGGACAACACGGTCGACGCCGACGTCGAGGCCGCCAAGCCGGCCAAGATCGCCGAGGTCATCCAGTCGTACCGCTCGCGCGGCCACCTGATGGCCGACACGGACCCGCTGGCCTACCGCCAGCGCAAGCACCCGGACCTGGACATCCAGAACCACGGCCTGACGCTGTGGGACCTGGACCGCACCTTCCCGACGGCAGGCTTCGGCACCAAGCCCAAGGCCACGCTGCGCGAGATCCTCGGCCTGCTGCGCGACTCGTACTGCCGCACCATCGGCATCGAGTACATGCACATCGCCGACCCGGGCCAGCGCAAGTGGCTCCAGGAGCGCCTGGAGGCGGGCTACGCCAAGACGCCGCGCGAGGACCAGCTGCGCATCCTGCGCCGCCTGAACTCCGCCGAGGCGTTCGAGACGTTCCTGCAGACCAAGTTCGTCGGGCAGAAGCGCTTCTCGCTGGAGGGTGGCGAGTCCCTGATCCCGCTGCTCGACGCGATCCTGTCGCGGGCCGCCGAGGGCGGCCTCGACGAGGTCGGTATCGGCATGGCCCACCGCGGCCGCCTCAACGTGCTGGCGAACATCGCGGGCAAGAGCTACGGCCAGATCTTCAAGGAGTTCGAGGGCCAGCTCGACCCCAAGAGCGTCCAGGGTTCCGGCGACGTGAAGTACCACCTCGGCACCGAGGGCACGTTCACGTCGGAGTCCGGCGCCACGACCCGCGTCTACCTTGCCGCCAACCCGTCGCACCTCGAGGCAGTCGACCCGGTGCTCGAGGGCATCGTGCGCGCCAAGCAGGACCGCATCGACCTCGGCGGCGACGGCTTCTCCGTGCTGCCGATCCTGGTGCACGGCGACGCGGCCTTCGCGGGCCAGGGCGTCGTGCCCGAGGTGCTGAACCTGTCGCAGCTGCGCGGGTACCGCACGGGCGGCACGATCCACGTCGTCGTCAACAACCAGGTCGGCTTCACCACCGGCCCGACGGCGTCCCGCTCTACCACGTACGCGACCGACGTCGCCAAGGGCTACCAGGTCCCGGTGCTGCACGTGAACGGCGACGACCCCGAGGCCGTCGTGCGGACCGCCGAGCTCGCCTTCGCGTTCCGCGAGCAGTTCGGCCAGGACGTCATCATCGACCTCATCTGCTACCGCCGCCGCGGGCACAACGAGGGCGACGACCCGTCGATGACGCAGCCGCTCATGTACAACCTCATCGAGACCAAGCGCTCGGTGCGCAAGCTGTACACCGAGAACCTGGTCGCCCGTGGTGACATCACCGTCGAAGAGGCCGAGGGCGCGCTGCAGGACTACCAGTCGCAGCTCGAGCGGGTCTTCACCGAGACCAAGTCGGGCTTCACGCCCGCCCCGCAGACGGAGCACCTCGCCGGTCTGGAGCGCCCCGAGTCCCAGCGCGAGGACGCCGGGACGATGGTGGGCTGGCAGACGGCGATCTCGCCGGAGATGCTGCAGCAGGTCGGCGACGTGCACACCACGCCGCCCGAGGGCTTCACGATCCACCCGAAGCTCGCGCAGATGCTGGAGAAGCGCCAGCTCATGGCGAAGGAAGGCGGCATCGACTGGGGCTTCGGCGAGCTCGTCGCCTTCGGTTCGCTGCTCGTCGAGGGCACCCCGGTGCGCCTCGCCGGGCAGGACTCCCGCCGCGGCACCTTCGTGCAGCGGCACGCGGTGCTGCACGACCGGGAGACCGGCGCCGAGTGGACGCCGCTGCTGTACATGTCGGGCGACCAGGCCAAGTTCTGGGTCTACGACTCCTCGCTGTCGGAGTACGCCGCACTCGGCTTCGAGTACGGCTACTCGGTGGAGCGCCCGGACGCCCTGGTGCTCTGGGAGGCGCAGTTCGGCGACTTCGTCAACGGCGCCCAGACGGTGATCGACGAGTTCATCTCGTCCGCCGAGCAGAAGTGGGGCCAGTCGTCGTCGGTCGTCATGCTGCTGCCGCACGGCTACGAGGGCCAGGGTCCGGACCACTCGTCCGCCCGCATCGAGCGGTTCCTGCAGCTCGGCGCGGAGAACAACCTGACGATCGCGCAGCCGTCCACCCCGGCGTCGTACTTCCACCTGCTGCGCCGCCAGGCGTACGCCCGCCCGCGCCGTCCGCTCGTGGTGTTCACGCCGAAGCAGCTGCTGCGTCTCAAGGCGGCGGCCTCCTCGGTGGAGGACTTCACGTCGGGCACGTTCCAGGAAGTCATCCCGGACCCGGTGGCCGACCCGGCCAAGGTGAACCGCGTGCTCTTCTGCACGGGTCGCGTGTACTACGACCTGCTCGCCGAGCGCACCAAGCGCGGCGACGACGGGGTGGCCATCGTCCGCCTCGAGCAGCTGTACCCGTTCCCGGAGGCGCAGATCCGCGCGGAGCTCGCCAAGTACGACGGCGCCGAGCTGGTCTGGGTGCAGGACGAGCCGCAGAACCAGGGTGCGTGGGGCTTCATCCACCTGGCCCTGCCGCTGGACATGCCGTACGTCAAGGTGGTCTCCCGCCCGGCGTCCGCATCGACCGCCGCCGGCACCGCCAAGCTGCACCAGGCGCAGCAGAAGACGCTCCTCGAGCAGGCCTTCACACGCGGCTGACGTACAGCTCCACGAAGTAGAGCGCCTGTCCGAGTCTCCCTGGCGCAACCAGGGAGACTCGGACAGGCGCTCTACTTCGTGGACACCTACCTACTTCGGCGGGGTGAGCTCACCACTTGTCGTGGACGTGCTCCTTGATCATCTCGTCGTAGATCTCCCGCACGCCGGACATGAAGAGCGGGCCCAGCGTCTCCGCGTGCCCGGCCGCGGCGTTGGCCCGGGCCTGCTCGACGTTGCGCGCACCCGGGATCACGGAGGAGACGCCCGGTCGCTGCCAGGCCCAGGCGATCGCGGCCTGCGCCGGGGTCAGGGTCTCGCCGACGAGCTCCCGCGCCAGCTCCGTGAACCGGGCGGCGGCCTCGAGCCCCACCTCGTAGGGCACGCCGGAGAACGTCTCGCCGACGTCGAAGGCGGCGCCCTCGCGGTTGTAGTTGCGGTGGTCGTTCTCGGCGAACACCGTGTCCTTGGTGTACTTGCCCGAGAGCAGGCCGGACGCGAGCGGCACGCGCGCGATGATGCCGACGCCCGCGGCGGAGGCCGCCGGCAGCACCTCGTCGAGCGGCTTGAGCCGGAACGCGTTGAGGATGATCTGCACGCTGGCGACGTTGGGCCGCGCGATGGCCTCGAGCGCCTCGGTGGTCTTCTCGACGCTCACGCCGTAGGCGGCGATGGCGCCGTCGGACACGAGCTGGTCGAGCGCGTCGTAGACGGCGTCCGAGGAGTAGACGGGCGTGGGCGGGCAGTGGAGCTGCACCAGGTCCAGCCGGTCGACGCCGAGGTTCTGCCGGGACCGGTCGGTCCACTCCCGGAAGTGCTCCAGCACGTAGTTCTCCGGCACCTGGTCCATGCGCCGGCCCATCTTCGTGGCGACGGTGATGCCGGCGTCGGGGTGCTCCTTCAGGAAGGATCCGATCGCCTGCTCGCTGCGGCCGTCACCGTAGACGTCTGCGGTGTCGAAGAAGGTCACCCCGGCCTCGAGCGAGGCCTCGAGGACGGCGCGGGCGTCGCCCTCGCTGACCTCTCCCCAGTCAGCGCCGAGCTGCCAGGTGCCCAGGCCCACAGCCGATACGAGCCGACCCGTCCGTCCGAGTACCTGCTGTTCCATCGTTCCTCCTGCTTATGGGCGGGCAGACGTGCCCGCGTGGACCCGACATCAGGTCCTGTTCGTAGCGGGGTCGTGCGAACGTCACAGAACCCGACCCCCTAGTCTGCTGTCTCACGCTACGTGGCGCAGGCATAAATTGCCCTACGGTTACGGTGTGAGTGTGACGACAGAAATTCCTCCCGTGGCTGCGGCCAGGCCCCACCCTTCCGGGGACCAGTTCCGGATCAGCCACGAAGGCCACCGTGCGACGGTCACCCAGGTGGGTGCGGCGCTGCGAGAGTACTCGGTCGACGGCCGCGACGTCGTGGTGCCCTTCAGGGCGGACGAGATCAGCCCGGTGTTCAACTGTGCCGTGCTGATCCCCTGGCCGAACCGGCTTCGCGACGGCTCCTACGAGTACGGCGGCACGACGCACCAGCTGCCCGTCACGGAGCCCGCGCGCAACACCGCGCTGCACGGGCTCGCGGCATGGGAGCGCTGGTCGGTGATCGAGCACACGGGTTCCGCCGTGACCCTCGAGCTCGAGCTCGTCGCCCGGCCGGGCTACCCGTTCCAGCTGGTCGCGCAGATCCGCTACGCCCTGTCCGACGCGGGCCTCGAGGTCATCCTCGACGTCACGAACGTCGGTGGGAGCACCGCGCCCTACGGGTGCGGGTTCCACCCGTGGCTCTCGACAGGTGGCGCGAACCTGGACGAGTGCACCGTCCGCCTCGACGCGGCCACGCGCGTCACGACCGACGAGCGGCTGCTCCCGACCGGCACCGAACCAGCGTCGGGCACCTTTGACCTGCGTGAGCCGCGCAGCGCGGCCGGGCTGGACCTGGACGACGCGTACGTCGACGTCGTGCGCGACGCGGACGGCCTCTCCTGGGCCCATCTGTCCGCACCGGACGGCCGCACCGCGGCGGTCTGGATGGACGAGTCGCAGGACGTCTGGCAGGTGTGCTCCGGCGACCACATCGACCCGGACCGTCGCCGGATGGGCCTCGCCGCCGAGCCGATGACGTGCGTGGCCGACGCGTTCCGCACGGGCGAGCGGCTCGTGCACCTCGCTCCGGGTGAGCGGCACGCCGTCCGCTGGGGGATGACGCTGCTCTGACGGCGCCCTTCGACGTCACCGCACTGACGGCGCTGCGAAAGTGTCGCTGGTTCACGTGGGCGCACACGCGTCGGCGCGTTGGCACTGTTCGGCCACCGTCCGTGCACCACAATGGGGAACCGGCCGTCCGCCAGGCTGCCGGGAACAGGCAAGGAGAGTCCGTTGCAGGATCGCGAGGTGCGCATCTGCGTCGTCGGTGACGAGCTGGCCACGGGTGTCGGAGACGCTCGTGCGCTCGGCTGGACCGGTCGTGTCCTCGCACGCACCCATTTCTCCCGGCCCGCCATGCTCTTCACCCTCGCTGTGCCCGGCGAGACCAGCACGCAGCTCGGCGCCCGCTGGGAGGCGGAGACCGCCACGCGGTTCGGCTCGGACTCCGAGGTCGAGAACCGCCTGGTGGTGGCCCTGGGGCGGCACGACGTCGCCTCCGGGCTCACCGTCGCGCGCTCGCGGCTGAACCTGGCGAACATCCTCGACGTCGCGGACGCGAACCGGACGGCGGCGTTCGTCGTCGGGCCGCCGCCCGGGCTGCCCGCGGAGGGCAGCCGGATCGCGGAGCTGTCGGACGCGTTCGCCGACGTCGCCAACCGGCGCCGGGTGCCGTACGTCGACACGTACACACCGCTGGCGCAGCACGAGCAGTGGCTCGCCGACCTCGCGCAGGGTGGTGGCGTCTACCCCGGCCAGGCCGGCTACGGGCTGATGGCGTGGCTGGTGCTGCACACCGGCTGGCACGCCTGGCTGGGCCTCCCCCAGGACGAGGTCGCCTGAGAGAGAAGTAGAGCGCCTGTCCGGGTCTCCCTTGTGTCGCCAGGGAGACCCGGACAGGCGCTCTACTTCGCCGAGCTCGGTCAGCCGCGGGTGATCGTGGCCGTTCCCGAGACGGTGTTGGTCGAGATGTACGCCGCCGCACCCGGCTCGGCGTGGTCGACGACGACGGTGCGCTGCGCGCTGGACGTCGCCTGTGCCCCGTCGATGACGACCTTGCCCGTGACGCTGCGCGCACGGAGGTTGACCGGGGACCCGGCGTCAAGCTGCACCGCTGCCGGGCCGGAGACCGTCTTGGCGTTGACGAGGGGTGTGGTGCCGATGGCGGTGACGTCGACCGCACCGGATACCGTCTGGACGGACACCCGGCCCAGGGCACCCACCACGGACGCCGCTCCGGAGACCGTCGAGACCGACACGTCGCCCGCGTGCTCGGCGACGGTGACCGCTCCCGTGCCGGACTTGGTGGTCACGGACCCGGTAGTGCCGGTCACGGTGATGGCGCCGCCGGCGGTCTTGACGTTGACGCCGGACTGCGACCCGGTCACCACGACCTCGGCGCCGACCGTGGCGACGTCCACCACCGACGTGGCGGGCACGGTCACCCTGACGACTGCTGCGTCCTGGTCCTTGAGCCCGCGGAAGCGGTCCACGAAGCCCTCGAGCCCCGGGAAGTCGTAGGCGACCCGGAGGTTGCCGTGCTCGGCGAGGATCTGCAGCGGCCGCGCCGATACCTCGATGACTTCGACGAGGGCTCCGGACGTGCGGTTCGGGTCTGCCACGATCTCCGCGCGTCCGTTCGTCAGGCGGACGATCAGGGTCGAGGCGCCGCCGACCTCGATGGTCTGCGGGGCGGCCACGCTCCAGGACTCGGTGGTCATCGCTGTGCTCCGTTCATTGGGAAAAGCTGCTGGGGAGGTTGCTGTGGAGTTCGGATGGCATTCATGGGATTCGGTCCGCACGACGCGGCGGAGAGGTCGTGCTGTGCGGCAGCGTCCCACGGATCGCGGAACGTGCCGAGTCGAGAACTGTGCGGAGCGTCTCCACGGTCAGCGCGGACACCGTACCGGCGACGTCCGCCTCTCGCAGATCGGCCAGGACGTCGTTACGGAAGCGCTGCAGGACCGCCTCGGCGTCGTGCCGCAGGGAGTTGGACTGCGTGCGACGCGGGTCGGGCGCGGCATCCGGGCGTGGCCGTGTGCGGACCTCCTGCGCGGCCGCGGCGAGCTCGGCCCGCAGGCCTCGCATCGTGTCGCGGACGTCGGCCCGCACCTCGTCCGCCAGGCTGCGCACCGTCTCGGCCACGCTGCGCTCCAGCCGCCTGACGTCGTCGAGACGCGCGTCGATCTCCGCGCGGCCGGCAGGGGTGAGCTCGTAGGTGGCCTTGCGGCCGGCTCCCGGTGAGCCCGGCGCCCCGGCACCGGATCCCGGGACGGAGCGGCGCACCAGGCCCTCCTCCTCGAGCCGGGCCAGCCGCGGATAGATGGTCCCGGCACTGGGGCGGTAGGTGCCACCGAAACGCCGGGTGAGCTCGGTGATGACCTCGTACCCGTGCCGGGGCCCGTCCAGGAGCAGCACCAGGAGGTACAGGCGCAGTTCCCCGTGGGCGAACACCGGAGGCACTACAGCTCCACGGGCGACTGGTCCGCGGGCACGGTGCCGGACGGAGCGTCGGCGACCGCGTCCTGCGGCCCGCCGATCACCGTGACGTCACCGGAGACACCGGTCACCCGCAGGTGCATGACGCCGGGGCCCGCCGACCGGTCGCCGCCGACGACCTTCGAGCCACCGCCGCCCGTGAACTGCAGGCCACCCAGGGTCACCCGCCCGCTGACGCTCTGGACGGAGACCTCGACGGCCCGCTCGTCCGGCACCCGCAGGAGCATGTTCCCGGACACGGTGTTGACCCGGACGGAGTGCGGCTGGTTCACCAGGTCGAACGTCACGTCCCCGGACACCGAGGACGACGTGACCGAGTCGGCGGAAGCGCTCACCACGACGTCGGCGGACACGGTGTTGCTCGTGACCTCGCCGACATGGTCGCGGACCGTCACCTCGCCGGAGACCGTGTTCAGCCGGAGGTCGCCGGCGGTGCGGGAGACCAGCAGCGACCCGGAGACGGTGGACGCCGACGCGCCCGCCGTCGTACCGGCGAGGAGGCCCTCGCCGCGGACCGTGCCGAGCCGCACGGCGGTCCCGGCCGGTACCGCCACGTGGATGTCGGCACGGGCCTTTCCGCCGAAGTCGGCGAACCGCTTCATGAACGAGCCCCAGCCGGACAGGCCGCTCTCGTGCTCGATCACCAGGCGCCCCGCGTCGAGGCGTACCTCGAGCGAACGGCCCTCCACCGAGTGCACCTCGACCCGGACCACCGGCTCGTCGTGCGCCACGATGTCGAGCCGGCCGTCGACGACATGAGCATCGACGCTGGTCACACCGTCCAGCTCGATGGTCTGCGGACCGGTGACGGTCCAGCTGTCTGCGCTCATGGGTTCCTCCGGTGCTCGTGGCTGGCTCGGACCGTCGCTGCCTCAACGCGATATATCGCGTTGACCTCACTCACGATATATCGCGTTTGTTCGTCCGGCAACCCCTTTGCGGCCGGACAACCTCACGATCTGTGGGATCATGGAGCCATTCAGTCCGTCACCTGTCAGGAGACACCCATGAGCAAGCGCGGTCGTAAGCGCCGTAGCCGCAAGGGCTCGGCCGCCAACCACGGCAAGCGTCCCAACGCCTGAGCTGGCTCAAGCGTCCGTCAGGACCGTGAGCCGCCCAGCCAGGGCACGCGAAAGGGCCGGGAACCCAATGGGTCCCGGCCCTTCGTCATGCCCGGCCGCGGTCAGCCAGACAGGTCACTCGGCGACGGTCATGACCGTCAGCTGCTCGTGGATGCGTATCCGCAGCGTGTCCGGCGCGCGCTCGCTGCAGGAGCGGCGCACCAGCTGCTTCACGAGGTCCTCGACGCTCAGCTCCGCCAGGCACGGCGAGCAGTGCGCGACGTGCGCGCGCATGCGCGTCTCGTCCTCCGGCGTCATCTCGGAGTCCAGGTACTCGTAGAGGTGTTTCAGTGCGTGCTCGCACTCGGACTCCCCCGCCGTGTCGTGCGGGATGGGCTGGATGTTGTTCACTGCGCACCTCCGGGCGCCTGGCTGACGAGTCCTCGCTGGGCGGCGTAGTCGGCGAGGAGCTCACGCAGCTGCCGCCGTCCGCGGTGGAGCCGGGACATCACCGTCCCGATCGGAGTTCCCATGATCTCGGCGATCTCCTTGTAGGGGAAGCCCTCGACGTCGGCGTAGTACACGACCATCCGTCGGTCCTCCGGGAGCTCGGCGAGCGCCCGCTTCACATCGCTGTCCGGCAGCCGGTCCAGCGCCTCGACCTCCGCCGAGCGGAGCCCGCGCGACGTGTGCGACGCCGCGCGCGCGATCTGCCAGTCCTCGACGTCCTCCGCCTGGGACTGCTGCGGCTCGCGCTGCTTCTTGCGATAGCTGTTGATGAACGTGTTCGTGAGGATGCGGTACAGCCAGGCCTTCAGGTTGGTGCCCGGCCGGTACTGGTGGAACGCCGCGAACGCCTTGGCGAACGTCTCCTGCACCAGGTCCTCGGCGTCCGCGGGGTTGCGCGTCATGCGCAGCGCCGCGGAGTACAGCTGGTCGAGGTACTGGAGCGCGTCCCGCTCGAACCGCGCGGCGCGAGCCGCGGCGTCCTCCTCCTGCGGGGAGCGCTCGGTGCTCTCGTCGTCGCTGCCCTCGCCGGTGGTCCCCGGGCTGGTCACGGTGCTGGGCTCAGTGGTGCTCTCGGCCGCGGTCGCTTCCGTGGATCCGACAACACCCTCGCTCGCGCTCTTGTCGGGGCGCGCCCCGACATCGGTGCCGATCGCGTCGGCACCCTGGTTCTGCTCGCGGGAAGTGTCAGTCATCGCACTCGAGCCTAGCCTCGTCGGCCAACCCGTGTTCGCCAGGGCCGCCGACAGGGCGTCCGCCGTGGCCTTCGCCGAGGACAGCACGGTGTCGACGGAGGTGCCGAGCAGGTGCGGCGGGACCGCGCCGAACCCCACGGGCGGCACCTGCGCACCCGACGTCGAACCCGTGGTCACGCCCGACATCGGGTTCATCCCCGCGTCGACCGCTCCACCCGTCACCATGCTGGTCGCCGTGTCCGTCACCGTGTCGATCACCCTGCTCTCCACCTGATCCTTCTCGAGGCATCGCTCCACGACGGGTTCAACTCCCGCCCCCGGCGTCGAATTCCCGGTGTGTTTCCGTGCCGCCATCCTGCTGCATTCGCCGCCCTCATCTGCCAAGGTGGAGGCATGCTGCTTCGACACATCGCGCGACCCCTGCTGGCCTCATCGTTCATCTACGACGGGGTGCAGGCTGCCCGGAACCCGAGCGAGCACGTGGCCGCGGCCAGGTCCGGGTCCGCCCTGGCCACCCAGGCCCTGGGCGCCGAGCCGCTCAGCGAGAAGCAGGTCACCTCGCTCGTCCGCGCGCACGGGATCGCCACCGCGGCCGCCGGCACGCTGCTCGCGCTCGGCAAGGCGCCACGCGCCTCAGCGCTCGCCCTGGCCCTGCTCACGCTGCCGCTCGCCGTGGTGAACCAGCCCTTCACCGCCCCGAAGGAAGAGCGTCCCGTGCGCACCGACCGGTTCCTGCACAGCCTCGCCTCCGTGGGTGCGGCCCTCATCGCGGGCGCCGACCTCGAAGGCCGGCCGGGGCTGTCCTGGCGGGTCCAGCAGGCACGTGCCGCGCGCGCGGAGGCAAAGGCAGCCGTCGTCAAGGCCTGACGCACTGCGACACAGAGCCGCTGCTCCGGCGCCGTCCGCGATAATCTCGGCACATGACCTCCTCCACCACCGCGCCCGCACCGACATGGGAGGCGCCGCTCGCCGGCGCCCCGCTGGACGCGACGGTCGAGATACCCGGCAGCAAGTCGCTCACCAACCGGCTCCTGGTGCTCGCGGCGCTCGCGGAAGGGCCCGGCACCCTGCGCGGCGCCCTGCGCAGCCGGGACGCCGACCTCATGATCCGCGCCCTGCGCACCCTGGGTGCCCGCATCGACGTGGGTGACCACCCGAGCACCCTCCACGTGACACCAGGCCCCGTGGCCGGCGGCACCGAGGTGGACACAGGCCTGGCCGGCACCGTCATGCGGTTCCTGCCCCCGTTCGCGGCGCTCGCCGACGGACCGGTCCGGTTCGACGGCGACCCGGAGGCCCGCGTCCGCCCGATGCTGCCCGTGCTCGCGGCGCTGCGCACCCTCGGCATCACGGTGCACGACCCCGAAGCCGGGCCGGGGTCCACCGACGTGCCCACCCACCTCCCGTTCACCGTGGAGGGTCGGGGCAGCGTGCTCGGCGGCGCCGTCGACGTCGACGCCTCGGAGTCCTCGCAGTTCGTCTCCGGCCTCCTGCTCGCAGCCGCGCGTTTCGAGCGCGGCCTGACCCTGCGGCACATCGGCGCCACGCTGCCGAGCCTGCCGCACATCGAGATGACGGTCGCCACGCTGCGCGACGCCGGCGTCGTGGTCGACGACTCGCGTGACGGCATGTGGGGCGTCTCCCCCGGGCCGATCGCCGCCCGCGACGTCCGCGTCGAGCCCGATCTCTCCAACGCCGCGCCGTTCCTGGCCTCCGCGCTGGTGGCCGGTGGCACCGTCCGTATCCCCGGCTGGCCGACGCTGACCACCCAGCCCGGGGCCATGGTTCCCGAGCTGCTGGAGCGCATGGGCGGCACCTACACCCTTGCCGACGGCATCCTCTCCGTGACGGGGACGGGTGAGATCCACGGGATCGACGTCGACCTGCGTGCCGGGGGCGAGCTCGCCCCCACCTTCGCGGCGCTGGCCGCGCTGGCGGACTCCCCCTCCAGGCTCCGCGGCATCGCGCACCTGCGTGGCCACGAGACCGACCGTCTGGCGGCGCTGGCCCGCGAGATCACGCGGCTCGGCGGACAGGCCGAGGAGACCCGTGACGGCCTGGTCATCACCCCCCGGCCGCTGCGCGGCGACGTCGTGCGCACCTACGCCGACCACCGCATGGCGACGTCCGCCGCGCTGCTCGGGCTGCGCGTGCCCGGCGTGCGGGTGGAGAACGTCGGCACGACGGCGAAGACGCTGCCCGACTTCACCGGTATGTGGCTCCGCATGCTCGGCTCGGCCTCCTGATGGGCGTCTGCTGATGGGCGTCTGGCTCATGGGGCCCGCCTGATGGGCCGCCGCGGCGTCGACGAGTCGGACTTCCACTCCCGCCCGTCCAAGCGCGGCTCGCGCCCCCGCACCAAGCAGCGCCCCGAGCACTCCGACGCCGTGACCGGCCTGGTCACCGGCGTGGACCGCGGGCGGTACACGCTCCTGGTCAAGGATGCCGATGCCGGCCCGGCCGGGCCGTCCGGGGAGAAGATCGTGACCGCGATGAAGGCCCGGGAGCTGACCCGCACGCGTGTGGTCGTCGGCGACCGGGTGGACGTCGTCGGCGACGTGTCGGGCGGCGAGGGCTCGCTCGCCCGGATCGTGCGCATCCAGGAGCGGACCTCGACGCTGCGCCGCACCGCGGACGACACCGATCCGTACGAACGGATAGTCGTCGCCAACGCGGACCAGCTGGTCATCGTCACGGCGCTGGCCCAGCCCGAGCCACGGACCGGCATGATCGACCGCTGCGTCGTCGCCGCCTACGACGCCGGCATGTCGGTCCTGCTCTGCCTGACCAAGGCCGACCTGGCCTCCCCCGACGTGCTGCGTGAGCTCTACGAGCCGCTCGGCGTCGAGGTGGTCGTGACCCGCCGGGAGGCGTCCAGCGACGAGGCCGACCGGGCGAACGTCGCCGGCCAGTCGGCCGGGGGCATGGTCCTGGCTCCCGAGTCGGTCGAGGAGGTCCGCGGCCGGCTGCGCGGCCTCGTGTCCGTGCTGGTCGGCCACTCCGGCGTCGGCAAGTCCACGCTGATCAACGCCCTGGTGCCGGACGCCAAGCGGGCGACCGGTGTGGTCAACGACGTGACGGGCCGCGGCCGGCACACCTCGACGTCCGCGGTCGCGCTCGCCCTGCCCGTGTCGCCGTCGGACGGCGAGCCCTCCGACGTCTTCGACGGCTGGGTGATCGACACCCCGGGTGTCCGCTCCTTCGGCCTCGCGCACGTCGAGGTGTCGCACCTGCTGCGGGCGTTCGACGACCTCGACGACGTGGCCCAGGAGTGCCCGCGCGGCTGCACGCACCTCGCGGACGCGCCGGACTGCGCGCTCGACGACTGGATAGCGGCTTCCCCGGAGGACGAACGGCCGGCCCGCGAGGCCCGGCTCACCTCGTTCCGCCGTCTGCTCTCGTCACGGACCGGCTCGGACGCCTGACCGTGACCGACAGCTCGCGCTACGGCGCGGTGGACGTGCAGTATCTGGACGACGGCGGGGCGCGGGCCGCGCTGGTCGTCGCCGAGGACGCGTCGTTCGCCACGCTGGTCGAGGAGCGCACCGTGCACGTCGAGACGGTCGCTCCGTACCGGCCCGGACACTTCTACGAGCGCGAGCTGCCCGCGCTGAAGCAGGTGCTGTCCGGCGTCGCGCCGCTGGGCCTGCTGATCGTCGACGGCTACGTGGATCTGGACCCGGCCGGGAGACCTGGGCTGGGCGCCCATGTGGCCGACGCCGGCCTCGCTCCCGTGGTGCTCGGTGTCGCCAAGACCCGGTTCCGCGCCGCGACTCATGCTGCCGAGGTGCTGCGCGGTCAGTCCGTCCGGCCGCTGTACGTCACGGCGTCGGGCGTGGCGCTTGAGGTCGCCGCCGACCTGGTGCACGGGATGGCCGGAGACGGACGGTTCCCTGATGCACTGCGCCGCGTGGACCGGCTGGCGCGTGGCGCGGCACCGGCCGAGCCCGCGCAAGGCTGAACCGCACCACGCGGCCGCGCCACCAGCTCAGGGCTGCAAGAACATCCAGCGGTGGCCCTCGACGTCCTCGGCGCGGTACAGCCTGCCGTACGGGGCCTTTTCGATCTCGGAGAGCAGTCCGGCGCCGGCCGCCTGCGCCCGGGCGAAGTGGGCGTCGATATCGGCCACGTGGACCAGCACCCCGTCGATCACCCAGGGCGTCGACAGCCACGCGTCCGCCGCCGTGCAGTGCTTGCGGTGCGCCGCCGGTCCTTCGTAGGAAGCGAGCTCCGACAACATCACGCGCCCGCCGCCGGCGTCGAGCTCACCGTGGGAGAGATGGCCGTCGTCATCCAGCCAGCGTTCCGCCTCGGTGAAGCCGAAGGCCTGGATGAGCCAGTCCATGGCGGTGACGCCGTCCTGGTAGGACAGCATGGGGATGACTGCGGGTACGGCGGCGGCTGTGGGTTCGGACATGACAGACCTCCTTGCTCTCGAACAAATGTACGAGTCTTTCGACGATCTGTCGAGCGAGGCCTGTCCGGTGCCCTTGCCCGCACGGTTGGCTACACGACCTGGAAGCCGAACAGCTCGACGGCCCACGGGTCCAGCCGGCCGGCCGACGGGCCGCCGTCGTCGGACCCGTCGCCGCTGAAACCGAAGAACTCCTGCAGCGCGTGCTCCCCCAGCACCAGCGGGTGGAAGGGGAACGGGTACGCGGTGCCGGCCGGCGCCGGGTGCCTGCCCGCCCAGAACGGCTCCTCGAACGCCATCCGGTCCCCGGTGTCCTCGAGCACCCCGTCGTCGGGTGACAGGCTCAGGGACCGCACCAGGGCGCCGTCCTGCCACACCGCGAAGGCGAACCAGTCGACGGCGCTGTGCATGGCGTGCAGGTAGAGCGTGCGGCCGAGGCTCGCGTCGACCAGGTGCGCGGGCAGCTGCGAGGGCCGGTCGAGCATGAGCGCCTGGTCGCACAGGACGTCCACCGCCGGCGTCGACAGCGCGCACGCCCGGCCCTGCGGTGGGAACACCGCGTCGCCGAGCTCCCACGGTTCCTCGCCGTCCGGCTGGATGCGTGCCGGCGGCCACAGCAGGCCGAGCAGCTCGGCCGCGCCCGCCTCGTCCGCGAACTCCGCCGCGTCCGCCAGCCCGTCCGCCACGTCGCCGTCCGCGTACACGAGCATCGCTGTCCTGGCGCCCATCTTGTCTCCTGCCCTCGACTGCGGTACCTACCCTCGGCGCCCCGCCCCGGCGCCGCACACGAGAGTACGGGCACCCGCCGACATCGCCACCGGACCCGCGTGCCTCGCCGGGGCTCGCGCACGGCCCAGCACACGGCAGACTGGGCACATGCGCATCTACGTGCCCGCAACGCTCGACGAGCTCGACGCCGTCACCCACACCTCCGCGGCTGCCCGCTGGACCGTCGCCCCGCGCCGCGTGCACGCCGTCACGAAGGACCTCGAGGCAGGTCTCCCCGACGAGGACGCCGAGGGGCTCGAGTACATCGCAGCGCTGAACGCCGCCGACGACTCCCTCGCGCTGATCGCCGGCCGTCCCGACGCCGCGCACCAGCGCGTGGTCATCACGGTCGAGGTGCCGGACACGGCCGTAGGCCCGGTCCAGGGCTCGGCCTCCGGCGACCCGGACGACGACGAGGCGGTCGCCTCAGAGGTCGAGGTCGTCAGCACCGTGGAGGGCGTGGCGATCGTCTGTGTGCACGTCGACGAGCTGGAGGCCGCCGCTGACATCGCGGACGTGCTCGCGGCAGCGGACGAGGAGAGCGACGCCGAGTCGACCGCCGACGTAGGCGCTGAGTCGGAGACCGCCCTGGACGCGGCGCTGCAGCGGGTCACCGACCGGGACCTGCTCTGGTACGACTGGAGCGAGATCAAGAACATCCCGCGCGGCTGAGCGGTCTCGACAGGCTCGGCCGGCGGTGCGGCGGGCACCGCGGATCGGTCAGGCCAGGTAGTCGAGCGCTTCCTTGTGCAGCTTGCCGTTGGTCGCGATGGCGTTGCCGCCCCACGGGCCCGGCTTGCCCTCGAGGGACGTGAACGTACCGCCGGCCTCGGTGACGATGGGTACGAGTGCCGCCATGTCGTACACCTCGAGCTCGGGCTCCGCGGCGATGTCGACCGCGCCGTCGGCCACCAGCATGTACGACCAGAAGTCGCCGTACCCGCGCGTGCGCGCGCAGGCCCGCGTCAGGTTGAGGAACCCGTCGAGCGAGCCGCGCTCCTCCCAGCCGCCGAGGGAAGCGTAGCTGAAGGACGCGTCGGCGATCCGGGACACACCGGAGACGGACATCCGCGAGGCGGCGGCCAGGGACTTGCCCGTCCACGCGCCCGAGCCCTTCGCGGCCCACCAGCGGCGGCCGAGCGCCGGCGCACTGACGAGACCGACGACCACCTCTTCGCCGTCGGCGAGGGCGATCAGCGTGGCCCATACGGGAACGCCGCGGACGAAGTTCTTGGTGCCGTCGATCGGGTCGACGATCCAGCGCCGAGCGCCGTTCCCGGCGGAGCCGTACTCCTCGCCGACGATCGCGTCGCGCGTGCGGGCCCGGGCGAGCTGACCGCGGATGAAGTCCTCGGCCGCCCGGTCGGCGTCGGTGACCGGCGTCAGGTCCGGCTTGGTCTCGACCTTGAGGTCCAGCGCCTTGAACCGAGACATGGTGATGGAGTCGACCTGGTCGGCGATCACGTGCGCCAGACGCAGGTCGTCGGCGTAGTTGTCCTTCGTCATGGCGGCCACGCCCACAACCTAGCGGCCCAGGTCATATTTTATGTCCTGGGCCGCGCCGATCCGGCGAATTGTTACGCGGCGGCTCCCGGGAGGTCGGAGCCGGGCCGTCAGACCGGGGCCGGCACCAGCTCCCGGACGCGGCTCGCGAGCCCCACGAACGCGGCCCGCGCCGGGGAGCCCGGGGCGCACTCGGCGAGCACCCGGCCCGCCAGCAGCGCGGCGTCGAGGCCCACCGGGTCGTCGGGCACCAGGTGCACGTCGTCGACCCCCGCGTACCGCGCGAGCGCGTCGCGGACCTGGGACTCGGCCCGGCGCCCGACGGCGGAGTCGCGGACGCGGTTCGCCACCACGAGCCGCGCCGCGGGCACGGGCACCGCGGCGTCACGCAGGTCCTCCAGACCCCGCACCAGGCGCTGCAGGCCGACCGGGTCCGCCCCGCCGACCACCACTACGATGTCGGCCGCCTGCAGGGCGCTCAGGGTCGCGCCGTTGCGCTGGGGCGCACGCGTGTCGTACATGAGGAGCTCGTCGGTCTCGAGGACCGGACCGCAGTCGACGACGGTCCACGCGGCGAGCTCGCGGCACCGCTGGAACACCATGTCCAGCGAGGCGGCGGGCAGCTCCGGCCAGCGAGACGCCCGGGTGATGCCCGTCAGCACCCGCACGCCGGGCAGCACCACCGGGCTGTGCCCGGCGAGCGTCACGACGTCGAGCACGCCCTGCCCGGCTGCGCGGGCCGCGGCCGCGAGGCCCGGTGCGTCGTCGAGCAGCCCGAGGCGAGAGGTCACCGACGACGCGTACGTGTCGGCGTCCGCCAGCAGGACCGTGCGCGCGCCGTTCGGCGGCGCCGCTGGACGCGGCCGGCGCAGCAGGCCGGAACGGCGCGGAGCGGCGGTCCCGACCCCGGCGAGGGCCGCGGCGAGCTCGATGGCGGTGGTGGTCCGGCCGGGCGACCCGACAGGACCCCAGACCGCGATGATCGTGCCGGGCCGGCCCCCGAGGTCCGGCAGGGCGGCCGCGGGTGCCGCTACCTCCGGCGCGTCGCCACGCACCGCGGCGACCAGGTTCTCCGCGTCCCCCTCGGCCACCACGACGTCGCACCCGAGCCCCGCGAGTCGTTCAGCGGGGGCCGCCCGGTCGTCGAGGGCCACGACCCGCAGGCCCGCGCCGCGCAGCCGCGCCACCGCCTCCCGGTCCAGGCCCGGCAGGTCCCCCGAGACGACGGCGGCCGTCCCCGCCCCGGCCTCGGCGGCCGCCAGAAGCTCTGCCAGCTCCGCACACCGGCGCGCCACGGTCACCTGCGGCTGAGCGCCGAGCACGGTGACGGCGTCCGCCTCCACCTCAGGCGTGTGCACCGCCACCAGCACGGTGACCGTCCGCTCCTCGCTCATCCGACGTCACCAGCCACCGGTACGACGGCGACCGTGCCGGCGTCCGACAGCGCGCTCAGCACCGTCGGGAGCGAGTCGGCCGGGACCAGGACGTGCAGGGTCACGGTGCCGTCCACGATCATCCCGCCCTCGTCGGCATCCACCTGCTCGACGACGACGTTCCGTGCGAGCGTGCTCGGCACCGGCTTGTCGTCGGCGGCGTCCGGCGCGATCGGTGCGATCGGTGCGTCCGGCACGAACCACAGGTCCACCACCGCCCCGGCCCGGATCCGGTCCGAGAGACCGGAGGCGACCGGCACCGCCACGGATCGGACGTCGGCATCGGCGCCGAGCGCGGTCAGCGGGACCAGCTCGCCGTCGTCCACCACACGGAGCACCACGAGGTCGGCGGGCAGCGGCTCGTCCGCAGGAAGGTATCGGCCCGTCCCGGCACCGAGCCGGACGTCCACGGCACGCAGCCCGTCGGCCGTGAGGGGCTCACCGGGTGTCAGCGCACCGTCCGCGACGAAGGCAGGGACGGTGCGGCTCGCCGACGAGACCACCCACGAGCCGAGCGCCACCGACACCGCGACGATGACGACGCCGGTCAGCAGGCGCGGATCACGCCAACGAGGTCGCCGCAGCCGCGTGGCCACCGGCTCGGGGAGAGCCTGACCCTGGCCCGGGGGTGCCGGGGCATACGTCATCTCGAACCTTCCGCGTACTTTGGTGGACTTTGGTTGGACCTTCGCGTACAACTTCGCGTACGAGTCGAAGCGACGATCCGGACAGAATGGCGCACAGCGTAGGCAGAGCGCCGGAACCATAGTGATCGAACGCCGCCGATCCGGCATCAGATAGACACTTCTTGTGGATAACCCCCTCATGTCGGTGTCTCGTGCCACACTGTTCCCATGGAAAAGCGCTTTCTCTCTCTGGCCGACGTGGTCGAGACACTGAACATCTCGATGGCCCAGGGCTACGCACTGGTTCGGACCGGCGACCTTCCCGCCATCCAGGTAGGCCCCAAGAAGGTCTGGCGCGTCGAAGCCGCAGAGCTCGAGGCATACATCGAGCGCATGTATGCAAAGAGCCGCGAACGACTCAAGGGCTCGGCGACCACGGACGCCTGAAAGCCCTCAGCTGTACACCGACGGGACCGGACGCACTCGATGCCGAGCGACACCGGTCCCGTTCTCCATTTGCGTTATTTGTTAAGGACCCTGAAGGGTCCTGAACGATTCAGGGCGCCTCGCTCACGACCAGCAAGGCACTGAACGGAACCAGGCGAGTTCCGCGGTCGTCGAGCACATCGATGTCCAGGTGGTCCCGCCCGACCCGCGCGATCCGGCCGCCCACGATGCCGCTCAGCGTGCGCACCGTGACACGTGCCCGGTCGCGCTGCAGCGCCCGTAGCACCGGACCCAGCCCCAGCGCGGCACGCCGCGACGTCGCCGGCGCCGCCTGACGGGCAAGCCCGTGCACCCCGGTGAGCGCCGCCAGCGGCACGAGGTGCTGGACGACCGGCTCGGGCCGGACGCCCTGCACCAGCGCCCACTCGTCCGCTGTCTCCCGGACGACGCCCCGCAGCGGGGCGCCGGCGAGCAGCTCCAGCGTCACCACCGCCCCGACGACGGCGCGGAACCGGTCCGCGAGCGTCATCGTCGCATGCTCGGCGCGCGTCATCTCGGAGACCAGCGCATCGGACTCCGCCGCCGACTGCGCACGGGCCTGCGCCTCGAGGTCCCCGAAGAGCGCCTCCCAGCGAGTGGGACCACCCGGGTGCATGAATGCCATGAGGCCACCCTGCGTCATCCACAGCCATCTCGCTCTCCGGTGGACACCCCAGCGGCACCGAGGTTGAATATCGGCCATCGGAAAACATCAAACACTATCAAACGGCCCTGAAGAGTTCGATGAGTTCAGTAGCCGACTACCGCAGGGGGAACCATGTCGAACAACGCCCTCCCAGGCACTCCATCGACGAGCGCTCGGCGCAGCCTGGCAGGCCTGGCCATCCTGGCCGTCGCGTTCACCGGTGCCGCCGGCGCGCTCGGCGTGCGCACCTGGCAGGTCGGTTCGGACCTGGGTGCCGCGCTCTTCCCGGTCGAGGACATCGTCGAGCTCGCGACAGTCGCTACCGGCACGCTGATGGCCGGCTGGGTCGGCCTGCACGCGTTCCTGGCCCTGGCCTGTGTCGTCGCGGGCCGCTGGGGTCCACGCTGGGCGGCAGGCGAACGAGCCGTCGCACTGCACGCACCGGCCTTCGTCCGTCGCCTCGCCCGCGCTGCCGCAGGGGCCGGTGTGGGACTCGCCCTCACTGTTCCCACTGCCATGGCGTCCGACCTTGCCTCTGGGACGGACCCGTCCGCGGGCGGCGGCACCGCCGTCGTCCTCGACCTCGGCTGGCAGCCGACCGAGCGGGTGGCGGCGGACCGGGCAGACGCCCGTGCGCCGAACCGCTCGGCGTCGTCGAGCCAGCGGCCGAGACCAGAACGGTTGTCGCTGGTCAACCGCGGCCAGCGCACCGGGACCGGACGTGAGCCGCTGGTCGTCGTCGAACCCGGCGACACGCTCTGGGCGATCGCGGCCGGCAGGCTCGCCGCCGAACAGGCCGGCACGCCCCTGTCCGACGCCGAGATCGCCGCCGCCGTCACGCGCTGGCATCACGCCAACCGTCAGACGCTGGGTGCGAACCCCGACCTCATCCGCCCCGGCATGGTGCTGCGGCAGCCCTGACCGGACGGCGGCCGGCCCATCACCGACCGCCCGCACTGACGCCCCGCCCCGTTCCGCCTCGCCCCAGGAGACACCATGACCACACTCCCGCAGGATCCGCCGGCACAGAGCACACCCGGTGGTGCCCGGCAGGCCCGGCCGATCCCGGCCGCCCGCCGGACGCCGGCGGCCCGTGCGGCCGCCCCGGCCAAGACCCCGACCACACCGATCCGTCGGCCCGCCACGCCGCAGGTCGGCCCGGTCACCGGCCCTGGGATCGGCCGGCGGTTGCGGCGCATGCGGATCGGCGGCACGCCGTACTCGGACCTGCAGAACGCGGCCGCGGCCCTGGAGGCAGTGACCGGCCGGCCGACCCCCGAGCCGGACCCGACCCTCCCCGACCCGACCGCGCAGGTGTGCCGCGTGGTCCGCGCGGCCGTCGAGGTACTGCGCGGCGAGCGGCCCGCGGCACAGCTCGCCCGCTGGGTCACCCCGCAGGTCTACGACCAGCTCCTGGAACGCGGAAGGCTCATGCGCGAGGCGCAGCAGAGCCGGCCGCCGCGGCCCAAGGCGCACGCGGCGACGGTCCGACGCGTGCGGATGGTGCGGCTCGGCACCTCGTCCGCCGAGGCGACGGTGATCCTGCACGACGAGGGCCGTGTCCGGGCAGCTGCGGTCCGGCTGGAGGCGCGGCGCGGGGTCTGGCGGGTAGCGGTCCTCGAGATCGGTTGACACGGACCCGGCCGGTCAGACCCACTCGATGATCAGGTCCGCCTCGTCCCGGGTCGCCGCGATCAGTTCCGCGTTGCGCTGGTCGGTGCCGCCGGCCCAGGCCTCGGCGTCGGGCAGCGGCTTGCCGTAGGCCTGGTGCCGGGCGACGAGGCGCCGCAGACGCTCGGCGTCCGGCAGGTCGACATACCAGACCTCCGCCATGTGGGCACGAGCCGTCGGCCAGGCGCCGCCGGGGGCGAGCAGATAGTTGCCCTCGGTGATGACCAGCGGCTCGTCGGCGACGACGGTGCCCGCGGCTATCGGTTCCTCGATCTCGCGGCGAAACTCCGGCGCGTAGACGGGCGGGTCGCCCGGGAGCCGGTCGGCGAGCCTGCGGAGCAGGGCGGCGTACCCGGCGTCGTCGAACGTGTCGACGGCGCCCTTGCGGTCGCGGCGGCCGAGTGCCTCCAGGACGGCGTTCGAGAGGTGGAAGCCGTCCATGCCGACCACGACGGCGGTACCGGGTGCCAGGCCCTCGACCAGCGCGGCGGCCAGCGTCGACTTTCCCGCGCCGGGCGGTCCGGTGATGCCGAGGACCCGCGCCCGCCCGCTGTGCGCGGCCTGGGCCGCCAGCTCCGCCGCCCGTCCGACGAGCTCGGCCGTGGTCAGGCGCACGTCAGGTTCTCCAGCCAGGAGCGGGGCCCGACGTACTGCACGCGGAGCGACGCCACCCGCACCGCCTCCTCGACGGCCGCCTCCAGGTCCGCACCGCGGGCGAGCGCCACGGCCAGTGCGCCGTGGAACGCGTCGCCGGCACCGAGCGTGTCACGCACGTCGACCTTCGGTACTTCGGTGGTGCCGTGCCGTCCATCGGCGTCGCACCAGGTCACAGGGTCCGGCCCGTGCGTGGCGACCGTGGCCCGGGAAGGCGCCACACCGGCCGGAGCGCGGAAGTCCGCCGACCGGGCGGTGACGTCAGCCAGCCCCATCAGATCGGCGAAGACGGGCCGCCAGCGGCCTGCGTCGAGCACGATCAGAGGGCGCGGCTCCAGGGCGTTCGCGTACGCGAGGACACTCCGCGCGAGATCCGGATGATGCCCGTCGAGCAGGACCACGGCGGGCCGCGGCAGTGTGTCGAGAGCACCTGGCGTGACGTCGACCCTCTCGGTCAGCATGGCGTCGGGCGAGACCACCGACCGGTCGCCCGTCGCGTCGTCGACCATCACCGCCGAGACGGCCAGCGGGATCTCGTGCCCCTCGGCGGTGTCGTAGATCTCGACGCCGTGCCGCTCGAGGTCACCGCGTGCCGCCGAACCGACCGGACCCGAGCCCAGGGCACTGATCAGCAGGGCCCGCGCCCCCAGCGTCGCGGCGGTGACCGCGGCGTTCGCGGCCGGGCCGCCCGCGGAGACGTCCTGACGAACGGCGGTGATCTTCTGGTTCGGACCCGGCCGAACGGCGCTGCGGTGGATCACATCGAGCGTCGCCAGGCCGGCAAACCAGCAGGTCACGGGCGTGTTTTTGTTGACTTTGGCTGGCACGTCGGGCATGTGCAGAGGCTACCTGTGAAACTGAGTGTCAGTGACCGAGGATTTGGTGTTGAAGTGACCGCAGCCGGGCCGGCGCGCCCGGGCCCTGTTCGGACCCACCGACGCGCCGGCCGACGACGAGACCTGCCTTCTGCGCTACCCGTACCGGGCTCAGACCTCGCCCTTCGGGTAGGCCCGCTCGGCGTAGACACGCAGCACGTCGCGGACGAACGTGGCACCTCCCGTGCCGCCGTAGTTCGCGGCGAACCGGTCGTCCGCCACATACATGTCGGCGAGCCCCAGCAGGTAGCCCTTGTCGGGGCGGCCCTGCTCGTGACCAGGCGTGCCCGGGACGGCGACGAGCCACGCCGCGTGCCGGGCGGCGATCGCCTGGGCCTCGTCCGATGCGGGGTCCAGGCCTGCTTCCCCGGCCTCGGTCCAGGCAGCGCTCAGTGCCTGCACCTCCGCCTTGAACCGGTCCTGCCCCTCCTTGCCGAGCCCGCGCCACCACGCGTCGCTCTTCGCGTACGCGTCGCGGCCCCACCGCTCGGTCACCTCCTGCTCGTACTGGGTGTGGTCGAATCCGTCGAGCATGTCCTTCGCCATGATGTCCTCCTTCGCTTCGGGGTCCTTCTCGAGAGCGGCGACCGTTCGTTCGACCGACGCGATCTGCCGCGCCAGCCGGTGCTGCTCAGCCCGCAGCGAGTCGAGGTGCCGGCGCAACGCCTTCGCCTCGTCCTGTTCGCTGTCGAGCACCTCGGCGATGTCGCCGAGGCCGAGACCGAGATCGCGCAGCAGCAGGATCCGCTGCAGCCGCACCAGGGCGGTGCGGTCATAGCGGCGTGGGCCGCTCGCCGTCGTCCGGACGGCGGGCAGGAGCCCTACCGCGTCGTAGTGCCGCAGCGTCCGGCTCGTGACGCCGGTCAGCCGTGCGATCTCTTGGATGGACCAGTGCATGTTCATCACCGTAGAGGTTGACGTCGCGTCAACTTCAAGCCCTGATCCCGAGAAATTTCGGCCGGATGCCACAGCTACCTGTGGATAACTCGGATCGCCCCTGCGCCCGCCCGTCGATACTGAAGCCATGACCACATCAAGTGACATCATCCCGGATCAACCGCTGACCGACGACGCAGCCCTGCTCGCGTTCGTGAGGTTCCTGCACGACGGCGTCACACCGCGCCGCCGCACGCTGTGGTTCGTCATGCTGGATCACCGGCGCTGCCCGCTGCCGGTGATCGTGCCGATCGACCACGTACCGGACGAGCCCGATGTGCTCATGGTGAGCAACCTGGGTCAGGCCTGGCACGAGATCCTGCGGGACGAGCCGGGCTCCTCGGTGGTGCTGATGCTCGAACGGCCGGGGCCGGCGGTCGCCTCGTTCGACGATCTCGCCTGGCGCGCGGCCCTGCGCTCGGCCGCGGCGGAGCACGGCATCACGCTCGCCGGATTCTTCCTCGCGACGGCGCACGGGGTCCGTCCCCTCACACCGGACTGACGGGTGCGGGCGGGTCCCCGGGTCAGCCCCGGAGCAGCTCCCACTCCTCGTCGGTGAACAGCCGGGACCGGATGAGGAAGCGCACACCCTCGGGTGCCTCCACGCTGAACCCGGCACCGCGGCCGGGGACCACGTCGATCGTGAGGTGCGTGTGCTTCCAGTACTCGAACTGGTTGCGGCTCATCCAGACCGGGACGGTGAACGCGGCACCGTCCGGCCCGACCGCGAGGTCGCCGAGGTGCACGTCGGCGTCACCGGTGATGAAGTCGCCGTCCGGGAAGCACATGGGCGACGAGCCGTCGCAGCAGCCGCCGGACTGGTGGAACATGAGCTCGCCGTGCTTGTCGCGCAGGCGCACGAGCAGCGCTGCCGCGGCGTCGGTCAGGGCGACCCGTGCGGGAGCCCCCTGGCGCGACCGGGCGTCCTTGGACATGGCGATCCTCCTCGTGTGGGGTGCGGTGTCAGACGTACAGGTCACCCGAGCGACCTGTACGTCTGACACGGGGGCTCGCTCCTAGAAGAAGCCCTGCTTGCCCTGCGCGTAGCTCACCAGCAGGTTCTTCGTCTGCTGGTAGTGGTCGAGCATCATCTTGTGGTTCTCGCGTCCCACGCCCGAGCCCTTGTACCCGCCGAACGCCGCGGCGGCCGGGTAGGTGTGGTAGCTGTTGGTCCACACCCGGCCCGCCTCGATCGAGCGCCCCGCCCGGTAGGCGTCGGCGCCGGACCGGGTCCAGACGCCGGCGCCCAGCCCGTACAGGGTGTCGTTGGCCAGCTTGATCGCGTCGTCGAAGTCGGCGAACTCCGTCACCGCCACGACAGGCCCGAAGATCTCCTCCTGGAAGATCCGCATGGAGTTCTTGCCCTCGAAGATCGTGGGGGTCACGTAGTACCCGCCCGCCAGGTCCCCGTCCAGCTCCGCCCGGAACCCGCCGGTGAGCACCTTGGCGCCCTCCGCCCTGCCGATGTCGAAGTAGCTGAGGATCTTCTCGAGCTGGTCGTTGCTCGCCTGCGCGCCGATCATCGTGTCGGTGTCGAGCGGGTTGCCCTGCTTGATCGCCTCGGTGCGCACGACGGCGTCGGCCAGGAACGACTCGTAGATGTCCGCCTGGATGAGCGCACGCGACGGGCAGGTGCACACCTCGCCCTGGTTGAGGGCGAACATCGTGAAGCCCTCCAGTGCCTTGTCGTAGAACTCGTCGTGCGCCGCCGCGACGTCGCTGAAGAACAGGTTCGGCGACTTGCCGCCCAGCTCCAGCGTCACCGGGATGATGTTCTGCGACGCGTACTGCATGATCAGGCGGCCCGTGGTCGTCTCGCCGGTGAACGCGATCTTGCGGATCCGGTGGGAGCTCGCCAGCGGCTTGCCCGCCTCCGCGCCGAACCCGTTGACGACGTTCACGACGCCCGGCGGGAGCAGGTCCGCGATGAGCTCCATCAGGTACAGGATCGACGTCGGCGTCTGCTCGGCGGGCTTGAGCACCACGGCGTTGCCCGCCGCGAGTGCTGGTGCCAGCTTCCACACGGCCATCAGGATCGGGAAGTTCCACGGGATGATCTGCCCGACCACGCCCAGCGGCTCGTGGAAGTGGTAGGCGATGGTGTCGCCGTCGATCTCGCTGATCGACCCCTCCTGCGCCCGGATCGCACCCGCGAAGTAGCGGAAGTGGTCGATGGCCAGCGGCATGTCCGCGGCCAGCGTCTCGCGGACCGGCTTGCCGTTCTCCCATGTCTCGGCGACGGCCAGCTCCTCGAGATGCTCCTCCATGCGGTCGGCGATCTTGTTCAGGATGATCGCGCGCTCGGTGGCCGAGGTACGCCCCCATGCGGGTGCCGCGCCGTGCGCGGCGTCCAGGGCACGGTCGATGTCGTCGGCGTCGCCGCGCGCGACCTCGGTGAACGTCCGCCCGTTCACGGGGCTGGGGTTCTCGAAGTACTGGCCGTTCGCCGGGGCCACGTACTCGCCCCCGATCCAGTGGTCGTACCTGGGCCGGAACGTGGCGATGGCACCTTCGGTACCCGGGGCTGCGTACACGGTCATGGTCTGCCTCCTCGCAGGTTCTCCCGTGCCCGTCGTCGGATGCCCGACGGCGGAGTCACGCCCGGATGCGGCGGTGCAACCGGGTGGGCCGAGGTTAGGCAGCGGGGCGTTGCATCGGGGTTGCAACCGGACCGTGACCTGGACCGGGCAAGCCGGGCCCATGGCGGAACAGATGGACACCAGAGGACGGATCACCCGGACGAGAGGCCAACCACCATGATTTCCGCACCCCGCACGACCCGCGCGTCCTGGTCCGCCGCGGCGATGCTGGCCGCGGCGCTCGCGCTCACGGGCTGCACGGCCGACGCCGGCGGGGAGGCCGAGCCCGCCGTCGACGCGGCGGGCTTCCCGGCGCCCGCTCTCGAGTCGCTGCGGGGCGCGGACGTCGCGCCACCGTCCGGCCGGGAGCCGGACGGCTCGGGCGAGGAGTACGACGACTCCACCGAGACGCCGTTCCAGGACGTCGCCACGAGCCCGCTGTCCACGTTCTCGGCGGACGTCGACACGGCGTCGTACTCGAACCTGCGCCGCCAGGTGAACCAGGGCGTCGCGCCGGAGGGTGTGCGCATCGAGGAGCTCGTCAACTACTTCGACTACGACTACCCGGCGCCCGCCCCGGGCGCGGAGCACCCGTTCTCGATGACGGCCCAGGTGGCGACCGCACCCTGGAACCCGGAGCACCAGCTCGCCATGGTGGGCGTGCAGGCCACGGAGGCGATCCCGACGTCGGAGGGCAACAACATCGTCTTCCTGCTCGACGTGTCCGGTTCGATGGACGAGCCGAACAAGCTGCCGCTGCTCGCCGAGTCGTTCGCACTGCTCGTGGAGCAGCTCGACGAGGACGACCGGGTGTCGATAGTGACCTACGCGGGCGACAACCGGGTGGTGGCGGACTCGGTCCCCGGTTCGGAGCACGGCGTGCTGGTGGATCACCTGCGCTCGCTGCGCGCGGGCGGGTCGACCGGCGGCGCGGACGGCCTGCGGACCGCGTACGAGCTGGCCGAGGAGAACTTCGTCGAGGGCGGCAACAACCGGGTGATCCTCGCGACGGACGGCGACTTCAACGTGGGCCCGTCGACCCCCGAGGAGCTCACGGACCTGATCGAGGCCGAGCGGGAGTCCGGGATCTACGTGTCCGTGCTCGGCTTCGGCATGTACAACCTGAAGGACAGCACGATGGAGGCCATCGCCGACCACGGGAACGGCAACTACGCCTACATCGACACCCTGGCCGAGGCACGCAAGGTCCTGGTGGACGAGTTCGGCTCCACCATGTTCGTGGTGGCCAAGGACCTGAAGCTGCAGGTGGAGCTCAACCCGGCGACCGTCTCCTCGTACCGGCTGATCGGGTACGACAACCGGCGCCTGGAGGACGCGGAGTTCGACGACGACACCAAGGACGCCGGCGACGTCGGTGCGGGGCACGCGGTGACCGCGTTCTACGAGCTCGTCCCGGCCGGCGGCGGTCCCGGCACGGACCCCGGCTCCGACGGCGACGACCTGAAGTACACCGAACGGGAGGTCGGCACGAGCGACGACTTCATGACCGTGCACGTCCGGTACAAGACACCGGACGGTGACGAGCCCGGCACGAGCACCGAGGTCGAGCTTCCCGTCGGCGCGGACGCGTTCACGTCGGCGCCGACGGCGGACTTCGTCTTCGCCTCCGCCGTGGCGGAGCTCGGGCTGATCGCCACCGCGTCGGAGTACCGGGCCGACGCGAGCCTCGACGCCGTCCGGGAACGTGCGTCGAGCGCTCTGGGCCGCGACCCGTACGGCCTGCGGGCGGAGTTCGTCGATCTGGTCGACGCCTACCGCCGGGTGGCGTGATCCCTGCTACGCGTCAAATGCACTGCCGTGGGCATGGACGCTCAATGCATTGGCCTGATCGGAAAGGCCGTGCACGGTGACAAAGAGGCCTGGAAATCGTGGAAAGAGGTTTCGACACGTGACGAGCACCGGAACTTTAGGCCGTCGGCAAATGCCGACGAATACGCCTCAGGAACCTTCGCGAGACGTCAGGATCGTCCGGTTGTCGAGCGGGTCCCGGGAATCCAGGACGCGCTGCGCACCCTGCGACTGCTGGACCATGTCGACGGCGACACGCAGGTCTTCGGTGGCCCAGTCCAGGGAGTTCTCCATGTAGGTCGCCTGCGCGAGCAGCGTCTGAGCCTGCGTCACGGAGGACGGCGGGGCGTCCGTCACACGCTGCGCCGCGGCCGACCGGGCGTCGGCGAGCGCCTGGGCGAGGACGTCGCGCGTGGCCGGGTCCGCGACCTGGCCCTCCGAGTGCTCGTAGACCCGCTGGGCCATGTCCATCACCGCCGTCAGGTCGTGCGACCGGGCCGACGTGGTGCTGACCTGGATGTCGATCTGGGAGCTGAGGGCCGTGAGGCGGCTGGTCCTGTCGGCATGGGCCGAGGCCGCCCACAGGGTGATGGCGACGGCCACACCCGTGACGATCGCGGCGCCGAAGACCCAGGGGCGCCGCCCGCGGGCGCCGGCCAGATCGGCAAGCTCAGGCTCAGGTACGTCGAGCGGCGGCAGCTGTGCGGCCTTCGGCGCGGGAAGTCGGGTCGGTCTGTCGGTCGGCTGTTCGTCGCTCTCGGATATTTCGGGTTCCGCCTTCGCCAAAGCGATGGTGTTCAACTCTTCCCCCAAAGAGAGATCCCATGAAAACAAGATGTCGGGCTCGAAGCCCTTTAACTACCGATGAGAATGACGCTAGAACTACTTCTTGAGTAGCGCACGGCGAGACCGTAATACACCTGTGATCTGTGGAAAGTCGTTCGGCCGGGTACTTGGTCCACGTTCGGCGACGGGCACCCTGTCGACGGCTGGGCCTGGCGCCTAGACTGGCGTGGTTCGACGACGGCGTCCGAACGAGGTCTGGGGCAGCATGGCGAAGGTGCCACACCGGGACGCGCAGTGGGTACGCGCGGCATACGAGAGCTTCGTCGGTTCCGCCGGCTCGCAGGAGCCCGCGGGGATCGACCCCGTCGTCGCGGCCTCGTGGCGCAGGAGCCTTCGCAACGGTGTGGACCCCGACCAGCCGAACGAGGTGGCTGTCGCGGCGTCGGACGATCTCGAGGTCTACCGCCGCGACCATCCCCTGGCGGTCGCGATGCCCATGGTCCGGGATCTGGTGGGTGGCGCGACGGGCGACGACCTGGTGGTCGCGGTGTCGGACGACGTCGGCCGGCTGCTCTGGGTGGAGGGTCGCGGGCCGGTGCGCTCCGCGGTCGACCACGTGGGGTTCGTCGAGGGCGCGGTGTGGCGCGAGGAGTCCGTCGGCACCAACGCACCCGGCACAGCCCTGGCGACGCGGCGCCCCGTCCAGGTGCTCGGCGCCGAGCACTTCATGCGTCCGGCCCAGCGGCTGAGCTGCACCGCGGCTCCTGTGCGCGACGCGGCGGGCGGGATCGTCGGCGTCCTCGACCTCACCGGCGGCAGCGTCGCCGGGAGCCACGTCGCCCTCGCGCTGGTCCGGGCCACCGTCGCGATGGTCGAGCGCGAGCTCGCCACCCGCGCTGCCGCACGGGCCGCCGGCCCTGGCGCGACCGACCAGCCGCCGGACCTCCGGCTGCTCGGGCCGCCCACGCTGCGCGGGCGGCGTCTGTCGCTGCGGCATGCCGAGATCCTGCTCCTGCTCACCGAGCATCCGCGCGGCCTCGGCGCGGAGGAGCTCGCGGTGCTGCTGCACCCGGGCGATCTGTCCCTGGTCGCCGTGCGTGCGGAGATCTCCCGTCTGCGCCGGGTCGCGGACGCCGTCCTCGGTGGCCCCCTGCTCGCCGGTTCCCGCCCGTACCGGCTCGCCCGGCCCCTGCGGTCCGACGTCGGCTCGGTGCACTCCCTGCTAGGTCGGGGCGACGTGCGCGGCGCGCTGTCGGCCTACCCCGAACCCCTGCTGCGGCGGTCGGTCGCACCGGGAGTCGAGCGGCTGCGCGAGGAGCTCGAGGCCGAGGTCCGCGAGGCGGTGCACGCCTGCGACGACGCGGCCGCCGTCGAGCAGTGGACCGGCCGCAGCGAGGGGGCGGACGACCACACGGCCTGGATGCGGCTGGCCCGGCTCGCGCCGCCCGGCGGGCCGCAGTCGGTGCGGGCCTGGGCACACCTGAGCGTGCTGGAGCGACGCCTGTCCTGACAGCGTGCCTGTGAACTGTGATGTCCGCAGGCACCGCCCTTCTCGGGCGCCCCTTCGTTCAGGCCGCTGGTGCGGCTTGAACCGGGGTTCCTGCGTCGTCCGGGCTGGTTTCGTCCGCACGGGTGTGTGGACCAGTGCCGTCCCGTCGGCAGGCCTTGATCACGGGGCCGGCTGCTTGACGGTCCCCGACCCGGACTTCACCACGCCCACCACCGTCTGTGACGGCGGGGGTGTGGTCCTCGGCCCAGGCGGCGAGGTTGACAGCGGCGTTCAGATCCCGATCCAGAACCAGCCCACAATGACCACACGTGTACGTGCGCTCCTTGAGCGTCAGGTCCTTGCGCACGCTGCCGCAGGACGAGCAGGTCTTGGACGACGGAAACCACCGGTCCGCGACCACGACCTGTCCGCCACGCCAGGCCTGCTTGTAGGTGATCTGGCGGGCCAGCTCACCCCATGCGGCGTCACCGACGGCCCGGGCGAGCTTGCGGTTGGACATGATGCCCGTGATGTTCAGGTCCTCCAGAACCAGCCGATCGTGGCTCTTGACCAGCTGGTTGGAGACCTGGTGCAGGAAATGCTGCCGGGTGTCCCGCACCCGGACGTGATGGTTCGCCAGCCGGGCGGTGGCCTTGCGGCGGCCCGCCGAGCCGCGCTTCGTGCGCGAAACCGAGCGGGCAAGACGACGCTGCTGACGCAGCCCCACAGCCAGGATCTTGGGGGCCTGG
Organism: Promicromonospora sp. CA-289599; assembly: GCF_050936155.1. NCBI lineage: Bacteria > Bacillati > Actinomycetota > Actinomycetes > Micrococcales > Promicromonosporaceae > Promicromonospora > Promicromonospora sp. CA-289599. Next base: position 3,850,562 of record NZ_JBNJNI010000001.1, on the reverse strand, counting down.
ACGCGCAGGGCCTCGGACCCGTCCCGGGTCCCTGCGACGACGAGGGCGTGCAGGCCCCGGTCGACGCCGACCCACCCGGTCTTGTCGTCGACCGAACGGGCCGGGTGCTGGACGGCGGCGTGCAGGTCGACGGCCTCGACGGTGATCGAGATCCACCAGCGGCGTGCGCCGCGGGTGACCGTGGCCTGCAGGATCCGGGCTCGACCCGTGGCGATCATCCGGCGCAAGCGCCGAGTGCCCTCCCGGACACGGATGCTGCCGATCCTTGGCAGCGTCACCGACCGCGGCTCGGCTCCGGAGCCGACACGGATACAGGCGCGCCCGCCGGTGATCTTGTTCCGCATCCGGAACGACCCAGCGGTGTGGTTCTTCTTCTTGAAGCGCGGATGTCCGACCGGACGCTCCTTACGCTTCTCGTGTCGCGCCTCGATCCACCGGGCCAGGCCGTGACCGACGTCGACGGCGGCTTCCTCGAAGACCTGCGAGCACACCTCGCCCCTCCAGGCGAGTCCGGTCACCTCCACCTCGGCAACCCGGTCGCTCGCGACGAGGAAGCGCCGTCCGGCGGCCTCCGACCGTTTCCACCGACCGAACGCGCTGACCAGGCTGAATCGCGACCACGGCACCCCGTCCCGTGTCTGGTCCTCGTCGTGAGCGCCGCCATCGCGACCATCGAGAGCGCGGCGCCGTTCGCGGGCGTCCAGGTGCAGCCGCAGGCACTGGTTGTACGCAAACCGGGCCGCGCCCGCATAGCGGGCAAGCGCCACCGACTGCTCGACCGTGGGGTCGAGGCAGAACCGAAAGGTGGTGTGCCGAGCCATGCCCCGAACGGTAGACCGAGACACTGACATCGACCCGAGCGGGGACACATGCCAAGTTCACAGACGCCTTCCGAGCCGGGATCTTTTCGGCGGGGCCAGGTGTTGCCTTGACTGTCAGTGCAGTGCTCTACGAGGAGGACCCATGCCCGCGCCCATCGACACCTCGGACAAGATCGCGCAGTACGCCCACCCGGAACGACTGGTGAGCACCGCGTGGCTGGCCGAACACCTCAAGGACCCGGGGATCGTCGTGGTGGAGTCCGACGAGGACGTGCTGCTCTACGAGACCGGCCACATCCCGGGCGCCGTGAAGGTCGACTGGCACACCGAGCTGCAGCACCCCGAGATGCGCGACTACCTGGACGGCGCGGCGTTCGCCGCCCTCATGGGCGCCAAGGGCATCACGCGCGACACGACGATCGTCCTGTACGGCGACAAGAACAACTGGTGGGCCGCGTACACGGCCTGGGTGTTCACGCTGTTCGGGCACTCCGACGTCCGCCTGCTCGACGGCGGCCGCGGCCTGTGGAGCGCCGAGGGCCGCGAGCTCACCACGGACGTCCCGGCACCTGCCCCCGTCGAGTACCCAGTGGTCGAGCGGGACGACACCGCGATCCGCGCCTTCCGCGAGGACGTCCTCGCCCACCTCGGCAACGGCCCGCTCGTCGACATCCGCTCGCCGCAGGAGTACACGGGCGAGCGCATCGCCATCCCGGACTACCCGGAGGAGGGTGTGCTGCGCGGCGGTCACATCCCGACCGCGCGCAACGTCCCGTGGGCGACGGCGGTCGCCGAGGACGGCACGTACAAGTCGCGCGAGGAGCTCGAGGCCATCTACACCGCGGGCCTGGGCCTGAACCCGGCCGATGCCGTGATCACCTACTGCCGCATCGGCGAGCGGTCCAGCCACACCTGGTTCGCGCTGACCTACCTGCTCGGCTACAGAGGCGTGCGCAACTACGACGGCTCATGGACCGAGTGGGGCAACGCGGTACGCGTCCCGGTGGCGACAGGCACCGAGCCTGGCACCGTCTGATGAGGACCTGTCAGAACCCCGCAGACGTGTCAGACGTACAGGCCACCCGGGTGACCTGTGTGTCTGACACGTTCGCGGGGTTCTGACAGGTCAAGCGCGGCCGAAGGCCTTGCGCAGCTCGTCCTTCGCCCGCTCCAGGACCTCACGCTGGTCCGCGCCCAGCTCCTTGCCAGCTCGGTTCACGTAGAACGTGAGCATCGACATCGCCGAACGGTACGGGGAGCTCTTGCGCCGATCGCTCGACTCCGCGGACCGCTTGAGCGACCGGGCGATCCGCGCGGGGTCCTGCCACGTGAAGACACCCTCTTCGAGGTCCAGGGCGTCACTGCCCTCGGTGACGTCCTGAGACCAGCGTTCGCGGTCTTTCCCCGACCGCTTCTTCTCGGCCATACGTCAACCGTACGACGCCGCCCGGTCGCTCGCCCGAGCCTCGCGCACGGTGGGAGGATGAACAGATGAGCACCAACGACGTCGACCTGCCCGAAGCCCTCGCCGAGCTGCGGGACGCCTTCCTGGAGACGCCCGAGCGCGACCGGCTGCAGCTCCTGCTGGAGGTCTCCCGCGAGCTTCCGCCGCTGCCCGCCAGCTATGCGGACGCGCCCGAGCGGCTCGAACGGGTCCAGGAGTGCCAGTCCCCGGTCTACGCCTTCGCCGAGGTGGACGACGCCGGGGTGGTCGCCTTCCACGCGAGCGCCCCGGAGGAGGCGCCCACCACACGAGGGTTCGCGTCGATCCTCGCCCAGGGCCTCACCGGACTGACGGCGCAGCAGGTGCTGGACGTGCCGGAGGACTTCCCGCTCCAGCTCGGCCTCACCAAGGTCGTCAGCCTGCTGCGCCTCAACGGTATGGCGGGCATGCTGACGCGCGCGAAGCGTCAGGTCCGGGAGCAACTCGCGGCCGCCCAGGTCTAGCTTGTCGGCTGCGCCCGGCGAGAACGGGGTTATGTGTCTTTCCGGCCCGCGAAGACACATAACCCCGTTCTCGCGGGGCTTCTCCCCCTAGCCCCGGCGGGCGCGGAGCCACGGGATGCACGCCTCCGCCTGGATGCGCTGGAATGCGCGCACATGCGGGATGCCGGGCGGCGGGTCCTGCAGCGAGCTGCGCACGAAGTAGGCGGTCAGCACCGCTACCCACACCGTCACCGCCTCCGGGTCCACACCCGCCGGGAGCGGCGTCCGCCGCAGGACCTCCTCCGGGGCCGGCCCGCCCGTGGCGTGCACGGCCGGGAGCATGCCGGTCTGGTCCGGGAAGGCAGCCCCGCGCACGGCGTGCGGCCAGTCCACGGCCACCGCCTCCTCCACCCCGTCGGCCCGGCGGACGACGAGCGCGTTGTCCGCGCGCAGGTCACCGTGCACCAGATGCGGACCGGCGAACGCCTCGACCTGCCGCTCGGGTGACGCGATCTCGGCGATCCGGTCGAGGTTCGCCGCGAGCCACGGGTCGTAGGTCGCCAGGCCCGCGGGGCGTTCGTCGACGAGCTCGGCCGACTCCGGCCACGCATGGTCGCCGAAGGTGGGGAACGCCCCGCCGTCCGGCACCTCGTGCTCGGCGATGCGCCGGGCCAGGTGCTGCAGGCGGTCCAGGTCGTCCAGGTCCCACGGCTCGGTCCGGGGCGCCCGACCGTCGACCACGTCCGACGCGACGACCACCCACGCGGGCTCCGTCTCCCCCGGTTGGGGCAGCTCCATGATCCAACGGAAGGCCGGCGCGGGGACGCCGTCGGGCAGCGCCGCCGCACGCACCGCCTCCCGGCGGTGCAGGCGCGCGGCGACCTCGTGCTCCGTCGAGGCGACCTTCACGAACGTGCTGCCGGCCGCGGTCTCGAGCGTGAGCGCCCAGCCGGGCGAGTAGCCGCCGTCGTGCGAGGTCCAGCCCGTGACCGGTCCACCGAGCTGCGCGGCGACGGCGTCGCGCACGTGCGTCGGGAGGTCGGGCCAGGTCGGTCGGACGCGCGTCATGCGGCGATCATGCCAACCGCCCACCTTGCCCGACGAGGGCATTTCCGGTTGCGCCGGTCGCGCCGGCACCGTGAGAAGATACGGACGCACATTCCGGTTCGAAGCGTCGCCGGCTCCGGCACTTCGACCCGTTCGGGAGCGCGCCATGGCAGCTGTCCACTGGACCGAGGGCGGCGCCTCCTACGCCGCACGCTGGCGTTCCGAGAACGACGCGCCCGCGCCGGGACGGGTTGTCGTCGTCGACGACCGCACCACCGCCAAGGCCGCCTACCGCATGGCGCACGGCGGCGCCGGACTGCTGTGGCGTGGCGACTTCCACAATGCCCGGCAGCTGCTCCGCGCCATGGACCGCCTGCACGAACGGTCGGGCTCCGGACGGACCGGAGGAAGCACCGCACCCGGCACGACGGCCCGCACGACCGGCGACGGCCTCGCAGCGCTCTTCCACGGCCACCGGGCGGCACGTGCCGAACGCGCCGGGCTCCTCGGCAGCCTGCTGGTCCTGCTCGAACCGGACCACACCCTGAGGCTGGGCCGTGCGCCCGACGTCGGCGCGGCCTGCGACCACGCCTACGGTCCTGCGGACGCCACCGGCAGCGCACCAGACGTCGAACGGCGCGGAACCTGCGTGGCGTTCACCGAGCTCGTGGGCGTGCTCAGCGCCTTCCAGTGGCACCAGCAGGGCGTCGAGATCGAGGCACTGGGCGAACGCATCCATCCCGCGTACGGCGTCTTCTCGCCGGTGCGCGGCGAGTACGTCGAACTGGTCGCGAACATGCCGTTCGCCGGCGAGGCCACGCCGCCGGTGGTCTTCGACCTCGGTACCGGGACCGGTGTGCTCGCGGCGCTCCTCGCCCGGCGCGGGGCGCGCACGGTCATCGCCACCGACATCAACCCACGGGCCGTGGCCTGCGCCCGCTCGAACGTGGGTCGGCTCCAGCTGGCCGACCGGGTGCGGGTCGTCGAGGCGGACCTGTGGCCCAGCGGCAGGGCGGACCTGATCGTCTGCAACCCGCCGTGGCTCCCCGCGCGACCGACCTCTGCTCTCGAGCTCGGTATCTACGACGCCGGCTCCGACCTGCTGCACAGGTTCCTCGACGGGCTCACCGAGCACCTCGCGCCCGGAGGTGAGGGCTGGCTCGTCCTCTCGGACCTCGCGGAGCACCTCGGGTTGCGGACGCGCGGCGAGCTCCTCACCCGGATCGCCGACGCGGGGCTGCGGGTCGCCGAGCGGCACGACACGAGCCCACGGCACCCCCGGGCGAACGACGCCGCGGACCTGCTGCACGAAGCCCGACGGCGTGAGGTCACCTCGCTGTGGCGCCTGGTTCCTGACGCCTGACACCCGCCGGCCGATACCCGATACCCGACCTGGACACCCGTCCTGTATCACCACTGTGATGTCGGAGTTACGGGCATTTCCTATCACTCTTCCGCCGGGTTCGATCCTGGATTGTCTCGTTTCATTCCGCGCACACCTCAATGCGTTGCGATTGACAGGGTGAAAAGTGCGTCTGACTCTTCTCCATGGAACACATGAGTGTGCGCCACCGCTGTTTCGACGGAGCTATTCGAGGGGAAATACCATGATCCGAGGATTCCGTGCAGTCAGCCGAGCTGTCGTAACCGTGGCCGTCTCGGCGGGCATGGTCTGCGCAGCCACGACAGGGGCAAGCGCCCTGGTGACGGCCGAGGGCGATGCGCCTGCGGCCGCGGTCACCGCAACCGATCCGGTGCCGGAGGTCGCGGCTGAGCCCGAGGCCGCTCCGGAAGCGGCAACCGAGGTCGAGGCAGTGCCGGAGGCCGCGACCGAGGTCGAGGCAGTACCGGACGCTGCGCCCGAGACCGAGGCGGTACCGGACGTCGCGACCGAGGTCGAGGCAGTGCCGGACGTCGCGACCGAGACCGAGGCAGTCCCGGAAGCAGCGACCGAGGCCGTGGCGGTACCCGAAGCCGCGACTGCGGTCGAGGCAGTTCCTGAGGCCCCGGCCGACCTTCCGGTGCCGGACGTCCCCGTGCCGGACCTCCCGGTCCCGGACCTCCCGGTGCCGCTCCCGGTTCCTGACCTCGGCCTGCTGGACGGCCTGCTCGCCACGCTCGGCGACCTGCTCGGCTCGCTCCTCGGCAGCCTCGGCCTTCCCCTCCCCCTGCCCCTTCCCCTTCCCCTTCCGGGGATGTGACGAACTCGCCGGACGTCGCCAGCACGGCCGGTATCTGACGTCTTTTCCGCCAGCTGTTCGCGAACGGTGGGGCTGGTGCAAAAGACTACCGGTGAGGCCCTTTCCCGAATTTCGGGAAAGGGCCTCACTGCTTTGTGAACGACCAGATCGCGCATTTCATCACCGCACGTCGAACGCCGTTCTTGATGACACGAGAACCTGTGCGATCCGGCGCACCGCCTCGCGGAGCTGATCGGGTGTGCTCGCGGCACAGCCGATCACCAGGCCGGATGACCGGCTCACTCCTCGAACCGGTACCCCGCCCCCGGGTGCGTGAGGATGTGCCGCGGGTGCGACGGGTCCTTCTCCAGCTTGCGCCGCAGCTGCGCCGTGTAGACGCGCAGGTAGTTGGTCTCGGTCGAGTACGCGGGGCCCCAGACCTCGTGCAGCAGCAGCTTGCGGTCCACGAGCCGGCCGCGGTTGCGCACCAGGACCTCCAGCAGCGCCCACTCGGTGGGGCTCAGCCGCACGTCGGCCCCGCTGCGGGAGACCTGCCGCCGCGCCAGGTCGATCCGCAGCTCGCCCGCGACGACCACCGCCTCCTCCGGGTGGGCAGGCTCCGCCCGGCGGACGGCGGCGCGCAGCCGGGCGAGCAGCTCGTTCATCGCGAACGGCTTGGTCACGTAGTCGTCGGCGCCGGCGTCGAGGGCGTCCACCTTGTCGTCGCCGAGCTGCCGCGCGGACAGCACGACGATCGGGACCCGCGTCCAGCCGCGGATCCCCGCGATCACGTCGAGGCCCGGCATGTCGGGCAGCCCCAGGTCGAGCAGCACCACGTCCGGCCGGGCGGACGCCGCCGCGTCGAGGCCCGCCGTACCCGTCGGCGCGACCGTCACGTCCCAGCCGTGGGCCCGCAGGTTGATGGCCAGGGCGCGGGCGAGCGCGCCGTCGTCGTCCACCACGAGGACGCGGTTGCCCGTCACCGCCCGCTCTCCCCCGCCGTCCGACTCCCCCGTCACGGGACCATCCCATCATCCCGACCAGAATTCGGCGCCGGTTCGCGCGGGACGGTGAGCACCATCGTGAGGCCGCCACCGGGGGTGTCCTCCGCCGCGATCCGGGCGCCGACGGCGTCCGCGAGCCCAGACGCGACCGCCAGCCCGAGACCGAGGCCGTTGACGCTCGTGTCGTCGAGCCGCTGGAAGGGCTCGAACATGGTGGCCTTGCGGTCGTCGGGCACGCCGGGCCCGGCGTCGGCGATCCGCAGCTCGACCGCCGCACGCGTCGCGGAGGCCGTGAACAGCACCTTCGCACCGGGCGGCGAGTGGCGCACCGCGTTGGAGACCACGTTCGCCACCACCCGCTCGAACAGGCCCGGGTCCGTGTGCACGAGCGGGAGGTCCTCTGGCACGTCGAGCGCGAGGCCGGAGAGCCACGGCTCGACGGCGATCGGCACCACCTCCTCCAGGGACGCGGCGCGCAGGACCGGCCGGACGGCGCCGGTCTGCAGGCGCGACAGGTCCAGGAGGTTGCCGATGAGCCGCTCCAGCCGGTAGGTCGAGTCCGCGATGGCGGCCGTGAGGATGTCCCGGTCCTCGCGGTCGAGCTCGACGTCCGGCGAGGCGAGGCCGTCCACCGCCGTGCGGATCACCGCGAGCGGGGTGCGCAGGTCGTGCGAGACGGCGGCGAGCAACGCGGTGCGGGTGCTCTCGGTCCGCTCCAGCACCTCCGCCTGGGCCGCCTGCTCCCGCAGTCGCCGGTGCTCCAGCACGATGCCGGCCTGCGCGCCGAACGCCTCGACGACCTGCCGGTCGCTGGCCGGGAGGACACGGCCCGCGAGGACGAGCCGGTGCCGGTCGTCGATCGCCACCTCGGTGACGGCGTCGTCCTCACCCACGCCGGCGCGTCCGGCACCACCGGCCGGTCCAGCCTCGGTGACCCAGCTCTCGTGTGCCACCACGATCCACGGCGCACGGTCGCCGGCACGCTCCTCGAGGCGCACGTCGGCCATCGCAAAGGTCTGCGCGAGGCGCTGCACGATCGCCTGAGCCGTGTCGTCCCCCGACAGCACCGAGCGCGACAGCGCGGCGAGCGTCGATGCCTCCGCCCGGGCCCGGTACGCCTGGGTGGTGCGCCGCGCCGCGAGGTCGACCACCGACGCGACGGCCACCGCGACCACCACGAACACGGCCAGGGCGAACACGTTCTCCGCCTCGGCGATCGTCCACAGGCCCACCGGGGGCGTGAAGAACCAGTTGAGACACAGGTTCGACACGATCGCGGCCGCGACGGCCGGCCACAGCCCGCCGATCAGGGCGACACCGACCACACCCGCAAGGAGGAGCATGGCGTCCGTCGCGAGAGCGACGTCGTCCCGCCCGACCAGCAGCAGCACTCCCGTCAGGGCCGCCGGCAGCACCAGGGACGATCCCCAGCCCGCCGCCCGGCGCTTCGGGGACAGCGACGAGTACCGGGACCCGACGCCCGTTCCGACGTGTGCCCGTTCGTGCGTCACCAGGTGCACGTCGATGGTGCCCGAGAGGCGCGCGATCTCCGCGCTGGAGGACCCGAGCAGGGCCTGCCGCCACACGCTGTGCCGGGAGACACCCACCACGATCATCGTCGCGTTGACCCCGCGCGCGAAGTCCACGACGGCACTCGGCACGTCCTCCCCCACCACCGTGTGGAACACGCCGCCGAGCGACTCGGCGAGCGCACGGTGCGCCGCGATGGTGGCCGACGGCGTCGACGGCAGGCCGTCGGTCGGCAGCACGTGCACCGCCAGCAGCTCGGTACCGGCCGCCCGCTGGGCGATCCGGGCCGCCCGGCGCAGCAGCGTCTCCGTCTCCGGGCCACCGGTGACGGCCACGACTATGCGCTCGCGGGCGGGCCACGTGCCGCCGATCGCGTGGTCGGCGCGGTACCTGGTCAGGGCGTCATCGACCCGGTCCGCGAGCCAGAGCAGGGCGAGCTCGCGCAGCGCCGTCAGGTTGCCGACGCGGAAGAACGACGACATGGACGCGTCGATCTGGTCCGCGCGGTAGACGTTGCCGTGCGCGAGCCGACGCCGCAGCTGCTCGGGCGAGAGGTCCACGAGCTGGATCTGGTCGGCCTCGCGCACCACCTTGTCCGGCACCGTCTCGCGCTGCCGGACTCCGGTGATGGCCTCGACGTCGTCCGTCAGGGAGGCGAGGTGCTGCACGTTGACCGTGGTGACCACGTCGATGCCGGCGTCCAGCAGGTCGTGCACGTCCTGCCAGCGCTTGGGATGTTCCGAGCCGGGGGCGTTGGTGTGCGCGAGCTCGTCCACCAGCACCACCTCGGGCGCCCGCACCAGCACGGCCGGGACGTCGAGCTCGGTGAGCATCGTGCCGCGGTGCTCGACGAGCCGCCGCGGAAGCATCTCGAGGTCACCGATCCGCTCGACCGTCGCCGTCCGGCCGTGCGTCTCCACGAGGCCGATCACGACGTCGGTGCCCCGTGCGCGGCGACGGTGCGCCTCGTCGAGCATCGCGTAGGTCTTGCCCACGCCCGGGGCCGCCCCCAGATAGACGGTGAGACGGCCCCGGCGTCCGGTGGTCATGGCCTCAGTTTGCGTCATCGAGGGCGAGATTGAGCTCCAGCACGTTCACGCGCGGGTCGCCCAGCACACCCAGGTCGCGGCCTGCGGTGTGCTCGGCCACCGCCTGCTCGACGTCGGCCACGGACAGCCCACGCGCCTCCGCGACGCGGGCCACCTGGATCGCCGCGTACTCGGGGCTGATGTGCGGGTCCAGGCCCGAGGCCGACGCCGTGACGGCGTCGGCCGGGACGTCTGCCGGATCCACACCTTCCAGGTCCGCGACCGCGGCCTTGCGTTCCTCGATCGTCGCGACCAGGTCGGGGTTGAGCGGGCCCAGGTTGGACCCGCCCGAGGCGAGGGTGTCGTACCCGTCGCCCGCTGCCGACGGGCGCGGGTGGAAGTACTCCGGGCTCGTGAAGCCCTGCGCGACGAGCGCGGAGCCCACGGCGTCGGAGCGCGAGGCGGTGGGGGCGCCGTCGGACCGGACGAGCGAGCCGCTTGCCTGCCAGGGGAAGGCCAACTGCCCGACGGCGGTCATCGCGAGCGGGTACGCCAGCCCGGTGACGAGAGTGAGGACGAGCAGCATGCGCAGCCCGGCCAGCGAGTGCCGGGTCAGCGTCGCGAGATCGCTCGCCACTGTGGTCGTTGCCATGTGAGTTCCTTTGTGTTCCTGAGCTTGTGGGTCTGGCTCGGGTCGGGCTTCGGGGTCGGGCTACAGGCCCGGGAGCAGCGAGACGACCAGGTCGATGAGCTTGATCCCGATGAACGGGGCCACCAGCCCGCCGAGGCCGTAGACCAGCAGGTTCCGCGTCAGCAGCGACGACGCGGACGCCGGCCGGTAACGCACGCCGCGCAGCGACAGGGGGATCAGCGCGAGGATGATCAGCGCGTTGAAGATGACGGCCGACAGGATCGCCGAGCCGGAGCTCTCCAGCCGCATGATGTTCAGCACCTCGAGCTGCGGGAACACGGTCACGAACATGGCGGGCAGGATCGCGAAGTACTTCGCGACGTCGTTCGCCACGGAGAACGTGGTCAGCGCCCCGCGCGTGATGAGGAGCTGCTTGCCGATCTCCACGATCTCGATCAGCTTGGTGGGGTCCGAGTCGAGGTCCACCATGTTGCCCGCCTCCTTGGCGGCGGACGTCCCGGTGTTCATCGCGACGCCGACGTCGGACTGGGCGAGCGCGGGGGCGTCGTTCGTGCCGTCCCCGGCCATCGCGACGAGCCTGCCGCCCTCCTGCTCCCGCTTGATGAGCGCCAGCTTGTCCTCGGGGGTGGCCTCGGCCAGGACGTCGTCCACGCCGGCCTCCTCCGCGATCGCCCGGGCGGTCACCTGGTTGTCACCCGTGACCATGACGGACCGGATGCCCATGGCGCGCAGCTCGTCGAACCGCTCGCGCATGCCCTCCTTGACCACGTCCTTCAGCCGGACGACGCCGAGCACCCGCGCCGGCGCCTCGCCCACCTGCTCCGCGACGACGAGCGGAGTGCCGCCCAGCCGGGAGACGGCGTCGACGTGCGCCGCCAGCTCCTCGGCCTCCGTGGCGGAGACGTGCGCGCCGGTGCTGTGGACCCAGAGCTGGATGGCGCTGCCGGCCCCCTTCCGGATGTGGTGCATCGCCGTGTGCCCTGCCCCGTCGGTGAGCGGCAGGTCGACACCCGACATGCGGGTCTGGGCGGTGAACGGCACCAGCTCGGCGTCCAGCGGGAGCTCGTCGCCCACGCCATACTTCCCGTCGACCAGCTCGACGATGCTGCGGCCCTCCGGCGTCTCGTCGGCGAGCGAGGCCAGACGAGCCGCTGCCGCCAGCTCCCGGGGCGACACCCCGCCGACCGGCAGCACCTCCGTGGCCCGCCGGTTGCCGTAGGTGATCGTGCCGGTCTTGTCGAGCAGCAGCACGTCGACGTCGCCCGCCGCCTCGACGGCGCGGCCCGACATCGCCAGCACGTTGCGCTGCACCAGCCGGTCCATGCCCGCGATGCCGATGGCGCTGAGCAGCGCGCCGATCGTCGTCGGGATCAGGCAGACCAGCAGCGCCACCAGCACCAGCAGCGACTGCCGCGAACCCGAGTACACGGCGAACGGCTGCAGCGTGGCGACCGCCAGCAGGAACACGATGGTCAGCGACGTGAGCAGGATGTTCAGCGCCACCTCGTTCGGCGTCTTCTGCCGCTCGCTGCCCTCCACCAGCGCGATCATCCGGTCCACGAACGTGGAGCCCGCGGGCGCGGTGATGCGCACGACTATCTGGTCCGACAGCACCACGGTGCCGCCCGTGACCGCGCTGCGGTCGCCGCCGGACTCCCGGATCACCGGGGCCGACTCGCCGGTGATCGCCGACTCGTCCACCGACGCGACACCCTCGATGACGTCGCCATCACCCGGGATCGTCTCGCCCGCGACGACCACCACGACGTCGCCCACCTGCAGCGTCGAGGAGGGCACCTCGACGGTCGGCAGCAGGTCCAGGCGGGAGCCGAGCTCGAGCATGTCCCGCGGGGCTGACACCTTGCGCGCCGTCGTCTGCTTCTGCGTGGCACGCAGACTCGACGCCTGAGCCTTGCCGCGCGACTCCGCCACGGACTCGGCGAGGGTCGCGAAGAACACCGTCGCCCACAGCCATACCGCGATCCACCAGGCGAAGACACCCGGCTCGATGATCGCCAGGACCGTCGTGACGAACGCGCCCACCTCGACCACGAACATCACCGGCGAGGTGTACAGCACGCGCGGGTCGAGCTTGCGCAGCGCGCCCGGGAGCGCCGCCCGCAGCTGCGCCCCGGTCAGGGCGCGCGGGGTGGTGCGCTTCGAGTGGTGCTGGATCCCGCCGGACGCGGGCTCCTGGGTGGGGACTTCCGGAGCGTTCCGGGTGTCGATGGTCATGACAGAGACTCCACAACGGGACCGAGGGAAAGAACGGGGATGAAGGTGAGGCCCACGACGACGATGGTCACCGCGGCCAGCAGACCCGCGAACAGCGGGCGGTGCGTCGGCAGGGTGCCCGACGTCGCCGGGACCGTCCTCTGGCTCGCGAGCCGGCCGGCCAGGGCCAGCACCAGCGCGATCGGGACGAACCGGCCGGCGAGCATCGCCAGGCCCTGCGTCACCTCGTAGAAGGGGGTACCCGTGGACAGGCCGGCGAACGCCGACCCGTTGTTGTTCGCGGCCGACGCGAACGCGTACAGCACCTCGGACAACCCGTGCGCTCCGGGGTCCTGGATACCCGCCAGCCCCGGCTCGACCACGACGGCGACCGCCGTGCCGACCAGCACCAGCGCCGGCACCGTCAGCACGTACAGCGCGACGATCGTCATCTCCTGGCGGCCGATCTTCTTGCCCAGGTACTCCGGGGTACGGCCCACCATCAGGCCCGCGACGAACACCGCGACCACGGCCAGCATGAGCATCCCGTACAGGCCCGCGCCCACCCCTCCCGGGGCGACCTCACCCAGCAGGATGTTGAACAGCAGCATCCCGCCGCCCGGCGCCGTGAACGAGTCGTGCATCGAGTTCACCGAGCCCGTCGACGTCGCAGTCGTCGACACCGCGAACAGGGCGCTCGCGGCGAGGCCGAACCGGGACTCCTTGCCCTCCATGGCGGCGCCCGCCGCCTGGGGCGCGGCGCCGGGGCCTGCCATCTCGGCCCACGTGGTCAGCGCCAGCGATGCCGCCCACAGGCCGGCCATGACGCCGAGGATCGCCCAGCCCTGGCGCTTGTCGCCGACCATGATGCCGAACGTGCGCGGCAGCGTGAACGGGATGACCAGCAGCAGGAAGATCTCGAGGATGTTGGTGAACGGCGTCGGGTTCTCGTACGGGTGCGCGGAGTTCGCGTTGAACGGTCCGCCGCCGTTGGTGCCGAGGTCCTTGATGGCCTCCTGGGAGGCGATCGGGCCGCCCAGCGCGTGCTGCGTGGCGCCCTCGACGGTGGTGAGCGCGGTGTGCGGGTCCAGGTTCTGGATCACGCCTGCGGCGATGAGGATGATCGCAGCCACCACGGACAGGGGCAGCAGGATCCGCGTCACGCCGCGGGTCAGGTCGCTCCAGAAGTTGCCGATGCGCGCGTCGGTGCCGGAGCGGGCGAAGCCGCGCACCAGGGCGATCGCGACCGCCATGCCGACAGCCGCCGAAACGAAGTTCTGCACGGCGAAGCCGGCCATCTGGACCAGGTGTCCCGCCGCCGCCTCGCCCGAGTACCACTGCCAGTTCGTGTTGGTGGTGAAGCTGACCGCGGTGTTCCAGGCGCCGGCCGGGTCGAACCCGGTGAAGCCGAGGCTCCACGGCAGGTACGACTGCAGGCGCAGCATCCCGTACAGGAAGAGGACCGAGACGAGCGAGAAGCCCAGCAGGGACATCAGGTAGGTGGTCCAGCGCTGCTCGGCGTCCGGGTCCACGCGGACGGCGCGGTACCAGAGGCGCTCGACCCGCAGGTGGTTGGGGCTGGTGTAGGTGCGCGCCATGTACGCGCCGAGGGGCGCGTGCGCGGCGGCGAGGGCGGCGAGCAGCACGAGGATCTGTGCCACGGTCACGAGGACTGCGGTGTTCACCGGACGATCACCGCGTCCGGTCGGCGCGGATCAGCGCCACGAAGAGGTACGCGAGGCCCGCGAGGGTGAGCACGAGGCCCACGGCGTCGAACGGGTTCACCTCCGCCTCCCCTGAGGGCTCACGGACGACTCGTTCGAGGAGGCGCGACGCGCCACCACTGCGACCACGGCGAAGAACGCCACGGTCAGGAGGATGAAGGCCAGATCGGTCATGTCTCAGGTCTATGCCCGACGCCGCCCGGCGGACCGCGCCCTTGACGGAACGTTGACACGTGCGCCGACGACCCTGACACCCTCCTGACGCCGCGCCCGGCCGCCGAGACAGAACTGCTGGACTACCCAGCGACCCCAACACCGTGCACGTGACTCTCGGCGTGTCGCGTGCACCGTGTTGGGGTCGTTCGACTCCCGGACGGCATCAGAAGTCGAAGAGGTCCTCCAGGAAGGACTCCTTGCGCTTCTTCTTGTACCGCGGGTCGTTCCGGTGGTCGCCGTCGTACCGGCGGTCGCGATCCCGGTCGCCGTCGTACCGGCGGTCGCCGTCGTACCGACGGTCCCGGTCGCTGTCGTAGCGGCGGTCGTCGCGCCGGCGGTCGTCGTAGCGCGGGTCGTAGGCCGGCTGCGGCGAACCGTACGGCCCCGCCTGCACGGGGTTCGGCATGGGCGGAGCCGGCGGCGCCACGGGGGCCGACGGCGCCGTCGGCCGGTTCTCCGCGGCGATCTCGGTCTCGACCGAGCGGTCGATGACCTTGTCGAGCTCACCACGGTCGAGCCACACGCCACGGCACGTCGGGCAGTAGTCGATCTCGATCCCCTTGCGCTCGGACATGACGAGCGTGGTCTGGTCGATGGGGCACAGCATCGTGTGGTCTCCTAGCGGTCGTCGTCTGCCGGTCACCCAACGGACGAGCCGGTCGCGCGGTTCCGTGACGTCGGCCGTCAGCTGCCGGGATCCGCGGAAGAACCCACGCTCTCACGAGAGACCGGATCACCCAACAGTGCGAGCCCCGAGTAGACGACGCTCGCGGCGCCGTCGTCCTGGGCCGCCACCACCGCCCACACGATCCCGGCGATCAGCGCCAGCCCCGCGAGGACCGCGAACGCGATCTTCCAGGCCGACCACGGGCGCTGCCCCACGACCTCGGCGGTGCGCGCGTTGACCAGCACCTGGAACGGCTTGCCGCCATACAGGTACGTGGCGATCCACACCGGCAGCAGCAGGAGCTTGTACGTCACGTCGAAGTAGCTGGTCGCCACGTGGTGCACCTGCTGCACGTCGCCGCCGATGTCCCGCTCGCAGTCGTTCTCGATGACCGGCGCCATCTTGTGCTTGGCCACCTCCAGCCCGGCCTCGGGCTCGACGTCGTACCGGAGGGTCTCGTAGCCCGCGAGGTAGTCCGGCTGGTACGCCGCCGCCTGCTCCAGCGGCCACGGGCTCAGCTTCTCCAGGTGCTCGGGCATGACCCGCCGCGTCCCC
Source organism: Promicromonospora sp. CA-289599 (assembly GCF_050936155.1). Taxonomy (NCBI): domain Bacteria; kingdom Bacillati; phylum Actinomycetota; class Actinomycetes; order Micrococcales; family Promicromonosporaceae; genus Promicromonospora; species Promicromonospora sp. CA-289599. Next base: position 3,834,998 of record NZ_JBNJNI010000001.1, on the reverse strand, counting down.
GCGACGAGCACGTCGTCGAACGCCCGCGCGACCGTGCCGGACGCCGGGTACCAGCGCGTCTTCTGCACCTGCCGGGTCTGGGTCTGGCTGCGGCCCTCGGAGTCGGTGGTCGTGTACGTCTCGGTGACCCAGTAGTGCTCGCCCCGCTGCCCGGTGTAGTCCGACCGCGTCTGCGTGTCGAACGTCCAGTGCGGCAGGTAGACGCCGTGCGCCTGCTCCGCGGACACCACCTTCTTGAGGGCCGACGGCGCGAACCACCGCGAGCGCACCCACTTCTGCAGCGCGCTCTGCATCGAGGCCCGGTCGACGCCGAACGGCAGCACGGCCTCCGGCTCGACCAGGCCGAGGCTCTCGACCTCCGCGACCATGGGCGACCCGCAGAACCCGCACTTCTGCGACAGGTGGTCGCTGGTCGTCATGGCCCCGCACGTGCCGCACCGGTAGTCGTGGGTGGCCGGCGCGGCAGTGCGCCGCATCGCGGCGAGGGCCGCGAAGTCGTGCTCGCGCACCTCGCCGCCGGCCGGCGTCACCTGCTGCGTGTGCCCGCAGTACGGGCAGGTCAGCGCGCCGGTCCCGGCGGCGAACTCGACGCTGGCCCCGCACTGCTCGCACGGGTAGGAGCGGTGAGCGGTGACGCCGCCCTCGGTCAGCTCCGCCATCGTCAGGCCTGCGGGAGGGGCGGCGGGGTGGCGCCGAGGTGCTTCGCGACGTCCGGCACCGACGACGCCGGCTCCCAGCCGGCCATGCCCGCACGCCAGATCAGCGTGCCGGCGGTCAGCGTCCCGGCGGCGGCCTGGGCGGCGAGCGCGGCGTCGTCGAACGGGCCGGTCTGCGCGCCACCGTTGCCGAGGTACCAGCCGGGCATGGGCGGCGGGCCCGACGCCGCCGGTGCGGTCTGCGCCGGAGCGGTCTGGGTGGGCGGCACTATCGCGTTGCCCACCGACTGCCCGAGCCCCATGCCGATCACCGCGCCGGCGCTGCCGCCGCCCTCTGCCGCGGCCTCCATCGCCTGACCCGCCTGGAACTGCTGGAAGGAGGCCATGCTGCCGACCGTCCCGGACGAGACGATGCCCATGGAGGTGCGCTTGTCGAGCGCCGCCTCGACCTCGGGCGGCAGGGAGATGTTCTCGATGACGAACTTGGGGACGGCGATGCCGAGGTCCGCGAGCTCGTCGGTGAGCCGGGCCGCGAGCTGGTCGCCGAGGTCGCCGTGGTGGGCGGCGAGCTCGATGACGGGGATGCCGGACGAGGCGAGCACGCTCGCGAGGTGGCTCACCATGTTCTGGCGCAGGTACTCGTGCACCTCGTCGGTGCGGAACTGCGGGTCGGTGCCGACCAGCTCGCGCAGCAGCCTCGACGGGTCGACGACACGGACCGAGAACGCGCCGAAGGCCCGCACGCGCACCATGCCCAGCTCCGGGTCCCGCATCATGACGGGGTTCTTGGTGCCCCACTTCATGTCGGTGAACTGGCGGGTGCTGACGAAGTACACCTCGGCCTTGAACGGCGAGTGGAAGCCGTGCTTCCAGCCCTTCAGCGTCGAGAGCACCGGCAGGTTCTGCGTCTCGAGCGTGTACGTGCCGGGCGCGAACACGTCGGCGATCACGCCCTCGTTGACGAAGACGGCGGTCTGCGACTCGCGGACGACGAGCCGCGCGCCCATCTTGATCTCGTTCTCGTACCGGGGGAACCGCCACACGATGGTGTCCCGGGTGTCGTCGAGCCATTCGACGATGTCGACCAGCTCGCCCTTGATCTTGTCCAGCAGGCCCATGACGTGCTCCTCTTTCGCTCCTACCCGGGACGCTCGCCCGGACGCTGCAAGCACCTCGGACGATACAAGTCCGGCGCACCAGGGGGAACGAAAGAAGGTCGCGACCTGCCCGGCGTCGTATCACGTGGCAGCGGACGACTGCCAGTGACCTGGACATGTGAGAGAGTTTCACCAGCAGGGGTGACACCCGGCGAACCTGTCCGGAGGTGCAAGGACCGATGACCGTCCTCGTGGCGTACAACGAGTCACCCCAGGGTGAGGCCGCGATGCGCGCCGCCGTCACCGAGGCGACGCGACGTGAGCAGGAGCTGGCCGTTCTCGTGCTGACTCCGCAGGTGGGGGCCAAGGTCCCCGCGGCGCTCGCCCACCTGCTCGACGCCGTCCCCGGCAGCGTCACCGTCGCGCCGATAGCGTTCCGCGCCGAGCAGGCCGACGTCGCCGACGCGATAGTCGACCAGGCCGAGGCGGTCTCGGCCGAGCTCGTGGTGATCGGCTCGCGCAAGCACTCGACGGTCGGGAAGTTCCTCGTCGGTTCGACGACGCAGCGGGTGCTGCTCGACTCCCCGGCGCCGGTCCTCGTGGTCAAGGCCGGCTACGCCTGACGCTCTGCCCGCAGAGCTCCCGCAACCGTTGGTCGAGCTCGTCGAGACCTGGTGAGGGGCCTCGACAGCTCGACCGACGGAGCAACACCGGGCTCATCAGGCCGTCGTGGTCAGACGAGCCCTGTGTGCCGGACTCTCAGGACGCGGGCCTGTGGGCCGGCGGGGATCTGGACGCGGACGGGACCGTCCCCGTCACGGACGACGTGCCACTCGTCGGCGGGCGGCCCGTAGGCGACGTCGACGGTTCCCGCGGGCAGGTCGAGCTCGAGCTCCGTGCCCTCGGTCCCGCGCCACCAGACGACGACCAGTGACTCGTCGATGCCGCGCAGGCCGGAGGCCACGAGCGGGGCGGTCCAGTCCGGCAGCCCGAGCGGCCAGAACGGGACGGCGTCGACCCGGTGGGACGTCCACCGCTTCGCCAGGTCCACGCCGTCGGCGACGAGCGCCGCCTGCTCGGGCGTCATGTCGTGCAGCCTGCCGGAGAGGTAGAGCTGCCCCGCGAGGCCCGTGGAGAGCGTGAAGACGATCTCCTCGTCGGTCATGTCGGGCTGCGGGTAGGCCCAGTTCGCCGCCTGCTCCGGCACCATTCCGACCAGCGCGCCGGCGGCGATCGGCGGGTAGAGCAGGGGGTTCTGCTGGTCCGACGTCGACTGCAGGTCGAGCCGGGACAACAGCGCGTAGTCCGAGCGCATGGCGCCGGAAGCACAGTTCTCGATCACCAGGTCGGGGTGCCGTGCGAGCACGCCGTCGATCCAGTCGAGGTGCGCACGGTTCTGCTGGAGCAGGCCGTCACCGGGGCTGTCTGCGTCCAGGTCGGTGCCCGCGCCCGGCGTGACGTTGTAGTCGAGCTTGAGGTAGTCGACACCGAAGCACTCGACCAGACGGTCGACCACCTCGTCCAGGTGCTTGACGACGTCGCGGTGCCGCAGGTCGAGCAGGTGCCTGTCGTGCTCGGTGAGCCGGACGCCGTGGCGCTGCAGGAACGCCTCGTCCGGCAGCCGCTCGGCGAGCGGGCTGCGCACACCCATGACCTCGGGCTCAAGCCAGAGCCCCGGCACCATCCCGGCGGCACGGATCGCGTCGACGACGCGGCGCAGGCCGCCTTCGGGGAACCGCGTGACCGAGGGCTCCCAGAGGCCCACGGAGTCCCACCAGTCACCGCCGTCGTCGTACCAGCCGGCGTCTATGCAGAAGTACTCGGCCCCGGACCGGCCCGCCGCGTCGATGAGCGGCAGCAGCTTGGCGGTCGTCGGGTCGCCCATGAGCGTGTTCATGTAGTCGTTGAAGACGATGACGGGACGGCGCGGGTCGCGGCGCAGCGCGCGGCGGTGCCGCGTCAGCTCGGCCAGCGACCCCTGCCAGCCCGCCGACGCCGCGACGGATACCGGCACGGTGTCGAACGACTCGCCCGCGCCGAGCACGCGGGTCCAGGCGTGGTCGTCGTCGGTGGGGCCGAACAGGCCCAGCACGAGCACATCGGAGTCCCGGGCGTCCAGGCGGACGCCGAGCTCCGCGCGCCACGCGCCGTTGTGCTCGACCTGCCAGGCGAGCGCGGGCCCGCCGTCGGCCAGGACGACGCCTGCCGGGTTGTACCGGCCGGACGACCACGTGCCCGTGCTGACCAGGCTGCGGGAGCCGCGGGCATCCTGGTGCTGGTGCGCGGGCAGGTCGAGCCCGACGAGTCCAGCCTGGTCCGAGAGCCTCGTCCAGGCCCAGCGGTTCTCGCCCACCCACTCGCCGTGGCCCTCCAGCGACAGGGTCTCCGCGACGGGTGCCGTCCCGACCGGGCGCCCGATCACCAGTGACGACACGGCCTGGAGCACCAGGGGCGCCGAGCCGTCGTTCCGGACCGTCGTCCACGACTGCAGCGAGGCGCCGTCCGCGCGCACCCGGAGGTGGGAGGTGACGTGCAGCGTGGTGGCGGCGTCGCCCTGGAAGACCCGGACCGTCCGCCAGCCGTCGGCCTCCGTCACGTCGTGGCCCAGCACGCGCAGCCGGGCTCCGATCGCCGTTGCGGTGTTGCGGGTGTTGCCGCTGGCCCGGCCGTGCCCGACCGCGAGGATCTCGACCAGGGGCTGGGTCGGGGTCTCGGCGTCGGCGGCCGTCGACAGCGCCGTCGACAGCGCCGCCGGGGCGTCGGTGGGCAGGACGAGCGCGAGCTCGGCCCCGTCCCGGGACCAGAGAGCTACCCGCGTCGCTGCTGGGTGATCGTTCGCCGTCGTCGGCTGGCTTCCTTGCACGACGTCATGAAAGCGCATATCAGAACCGAGCGCAAGACTCCGTCCGGCAGGACTGTTTCCATGGCGCTAGCGCGCCGCAACCGCTTTCAGCCGTCGTCGAGGGCGCGTGCGGCACGCGGCGCGGCCGAGGAGCGCAGGATCAGATCGGGGACAAAACGCACGGACGCCGGGACGGTCCCGCTGTCGATCTGAGCATTGAGCAGCTGGAACAGCTTCTGCCCCAGCCGGACGAAGTCCTGACGCACCGTGGTCAGCGGCGGCGTCCACAGGTGGCTGAGCGGGTGGTCGTCGAACCCGATGACGCTCACTTCCCCGGGCACGCTCCGGCCGGCGTCGGCCAGGCCCTTGGTCAGGCCCATCGCGAGCTCGTCGTTGCCGCAGAGCACCGCCGTCACCTCGCCCTGGTGGGCGAGCCGGGTACCCGCGTCGTAGCCGGAGTCCGGCGACCAGTCGGCGTACAGCACGGGCGGGACCGGGGCACCCGCCTCGGTGAGCGCGTCGCGCCAGCCCAGCAGCCGAGCGCTCGGCCGACCGGGCGACGGGATGGCCACGTGGTGCACGGTGCGGTGCCCGATCTCGAGCAGGTGCTTGGTCGCGCGCGCGGCGGCGAACCGGTCGTCCATGAACGCGTGCGCCACCTGCTCGTCCGCCGGCCGGCCCGACGCCGCGGCGACCACGGGCAGCCACGGCGGGATCGCGGCGAGCGCCGCGACGCCCGGGGGGTCGTACTCGAGCACGATGGCGCCGGCCATCGGCTGGCCGAGGGCGTGGTCGATCGCGGCGTCGACCGTGCGCCTGTCGTCGGTCTCGACCACGGAGATGACGACCATGTAGCCGGCCTGACGTGCGGCTTCCTCGATGCCCTGGAGCGTGGCGGCGTAGCCGTACCGCGTCGTGTTGCCGGCGAACACGGCGATCATGGGCTGCCCGCCGGTCGCGAGCGCCCGGGCGGCCCCGTTGGGCCGGAAGCCCAGCTCCTTGATCGCCGCCAGCACGCGTGCGCGGCGTTCGGGGCCTACCGGCACCGAGCCGCTGAGCACGCGGGAGACGGTGGGGACGGAGACGCCGGCGACGCGCGCGACGTCGGCGATGACAGGCGGCTTCATCGGGCGGTCAGGTTCCACGGGGCCAGGCTACGGCCAAACCCGGCAGCCGTCGGAGGGCACTCTTGCCAAACTCGGATGATTAACGCTTTCATGGTCCGGGCACCGCGTCGCTGAGACGATCTCGGTCCCGATCCACGAAGGTGTGGAACATAGGTGAGAATTCCTGATAACGCAGATCAGAACCGATCGCGGCGGCCGTACCCGTCAGCGATCCTGGCAGGCTCCCGACAGCAACGAGGATGGAGCGGTATCGCAGTGACACCTCTGACAGCGGCAACACCTACGGTCGCGCAGCCGGCGGCCACCGAACCCGAGAACCTCACGGTGGACCTCGGGGCGCCGACCGGAGCCTTCCGGGGCGGCGCCACCGGCACGCTCTACGGGTTCGGCGACGAAGGCGCACCCACGCGGGCGCTCATCAACGGTGCGCACATCACCAACTCGTCGCAGAAGCCGCCGTTCGGGACGCAGCACCCGAGCGGGGACGTCCTCAAGGTCGAGGAGGGCTTCTTCGCCAAGCACGGCGAGGAGCTCGCGGTCTACATCCAGGACCACTACCCCGACTGGACGTATCACGGTGGCGTGCGCGTGGGCGACGAGCGCACGTACGACCAGGCGACCGGGGAGTACGTCGAGGAGCCCAACGGTGTGTGGGACTACCTCGAGGTCGTCGAGCTCATGGTGGAGGTGATCGCCACGCAGTCCGACCACCCCGAGAAGTACCTGTTCATCCCCATCAACGAGCCGGACGGCATCTGGTACGAGGACTGGCCGACGATGCGGGACACCTTCCTCGCCGACTGGAAGGCGGTCCACGACAAGATCCAGGAGGTCTACGCCCGCCACGGGCTGGCGCCCGCCCGGATCGGCGGCCCTGGTGACGCAGGCTGGCAGCCCGAGCGGTCGCGGGACTTCCTCACCTTCGCGAAGCAGCACGACGTGCTGCCCGACGTCTTCATCTGGCACGAGCTCGGCATCGAGAACCTCGCGACGTTCCGGTCGAACTTCGCGGAGTATCGCGCGCTCGAACGCGAGCTGGACGTCACGCCGATCCCCGTCAACATCACCGAGTACGGCGTGCCGCGCGACATGGGCGTGCCCGGCCAGCTCATCCAGTGGTTCTCCATGTTCGAGGACGCCAAGGTCGACGCGCAGACCGCCTACTGGAACTACGCGGGCAACTTCTCCGACAACAGCGCCCGGCCCAACGGCGCCAACGGCGGCTGGTGGATGTTCAAGTGGTACGGCGACCTGGCCGGCTCGCAGACCGTCCGGGTGACGCCGCCCGAGCTGAACGTGACCGACACCCTGCAGGGCATCGGCGCGATCGACGCTGCCAACCGCCGGGCGACGGTCCTGTACGGCGGCACCGACTCCGACGTCCGCCTCGATCTGCGCGGCTTGTCCCCCGCCGTCTTCGGCGAGGCTGTCGACGTCGAGGTCCGCGAGGTCACGCTGAGCGGCGCGGAGGGCCTGGCGGGCACGCCCCGCGTCGTCCACGCGGTCGACGGGGCACCGGTCGCGGACAACGGCACCCTGGAGCTCACCGTGCCGACCTACGACCGGTACGCCGCCTACCAGGTGGTGATAACCCCGGCGCAGGACCGGACGGTCACGGTGGACCCGGTCTGGACGACCAGCATCGAGGCCGAGGACACGGAGCTCACGGCGGCCCAGACCCGCGTCCAGGACCCGCAGGGGTCCAAGGGCTGGACGTTCCTCGCCTCGGGCGGGCAGGACGTAGGGTCGTTCAACCAGCCGACGTCGGCTGCCGACTGGACGGTCACGGTGCCGCGCACCGGTACGTACCGGTTCCAGGTCATCGGTGCCACGCCGGGCGAACCCGGCCGGCACGCGCTGTTCGTCGACGGCGCGCACCGCGACGACATCCAGTACGCGGCCAACCTGGCCCTGACCGACACCGCCCGGTGGCAGTACCGCGGCAGCACGGAGGTCGCGGTGGAGCTCACCGAGGGCAGCCACGTCCTGTCCGTCCGGGCGAGCCGGGACGGCAACGAGGTCCTGCCGGGCTCCGACATCACGCTCGACAAGTTCCTGCTGACCGACATCACCGACGGTGAGCCGACCACGTACCCCGCCAGCACCCTGCGCTACTACGGCGGCGCGGGCCTGAGCTGGCAGTCCGGCACGCGGGGCTTCGGCGCCCTCGCGGGCGAGGGCCAGCGGGCCGACGCGTACGTCACCGCCATGGAGACCGGCTACTACGACGTCGCCGTCGAGTACCACACCGCCGGGGCGTCGGACCTGCGGCTGGCGCTCGGGGGCCGGGTCCTCGCGGACGTGCGGGTCCCGGACGGCGGCCACCGCCGCACCACCGTCCGCGCCCACCTCAGCGAGGGGATCAACGAGCTCGAGCTGCGGTCGGGCCGTGGCGCCCGCGTGAAGTCGGTGACCGTCACCCGGGCCGCCGAGGGCGACGCCGCGGCGTCGACGTTCGAGGCCGAGGAGCTGACCCTGCGCGGCGACGCGGCAGTGGTGAGCCTCGACCCGTCGTCGGGCTCGAACGCCTCCGGGGGCAAGTACGTGGGGTGGGTGGGTCAAGGTGCCGGCAACCACATCGCCGTCCCGCGCGGCGCCGGGTTCGACGCTCCCGGCGAGTACGACGTGGTGGTCCACTACGCGAACGCCGAGCTCTCCGGGGAGCACTACTACAACCCGCAGGTGGTCGACCGGCAGGTCGTGGTCACCGAGGGCGACGCCGCGGCACCCGTCGGCTCCGCGTACTTCCGGTACACCTACTCGTGGCACAGCTTCTGGGAACGGACCATCCCGGTCACGCTGACCACGGGTACCGACGAGCTCCGCATCGGAAACCCGACGTCCTGGGCTCCGGACATCGACAGGGTGACCGTGGCCCCGCTGGTCGTCGGGACGCCGACGACGATCCGGGTGCGCTGACCTGTCAGAAGCCCGCGGGCCGTCCGCGGCTCAGGCTGGATGAGCGCCAGCTGCAGCCCGGGTCTCGATCCGGCCGATGACGTCATCCAGGATCGGGGTGGGGATGTCGTGGGACGCCGCCCGGCGCCGGACCGCGCCGCCGATGGCATCGAGCTCACCCTCGTGGCCGGCCTCGATGTCGGCCTGCAGCGACGACCGCATGGGGGCCGGGAACCCGCTCAGGATCCCGTGCAGGTCCTCGCCCGTGGTCGGCACGCCCTCGGCGGTGGCGGTCGCGGCGATCTCGGCCAGCAGGCCGGACGTCAGCTCCGGGTCACGGCTCAGCGCGTCCCCGATACCGGTCGCCCAGGCCGAGGTGAGCAGGGCGAGCGGCGCGAGGAACCGGAGCTTCTTCCACAGCACCTCGGTCTCGGTGCCGCCGGTGAGCACCTCGATGGGCGTGTCCCGCAGGGCGGTCACGACGCCGAGCTCGGCGGCGTCGTCGGGCACGACCGCGCGCAGCAGGGTGCCACGGTGCCGGACGAGAGCCGGACCGAAGCCGCCCGCGCCCGTCCGCAGCGTCTCGCCCGCGATGGTGGCGCCCACGACCCGCGCCCCGGGCAGCGCCGCGCGCAGCACGTCCAGGTGGTCCAGGCCGTTGAGCAGCGAGACCACCTCGGTCGGCGCGGTGCCGGCGAGCAGCGTGGCGGCGTCGGCGACGCCCTCCGCCTTGACCGCCACGATCACGCGTGCGCCGTGCGGAACCACCGCCGCGGCCGTGAGCGGGGCGTGCCAGGTGCCGAACTCGTCGGTCCGTACGTCGAGGCCGTGCTCCGAGACCTGCTGGGCGGTCCGCTCCCGGGCCACCACGACGACGTCGTGCCCCGCCCGCTGCAGCATGGCGGCCACCAGGCCACCGATCGCACCGGGTCCCACGACGGCGATCACGTTCTCAGTCATGGGCGACATCGTAGGCAGGTGCCGACCGCGCGCTAACAGGGGATCGGCGCGACGACCTTACGAACCCCTAACCTGCGCTCCGGCGCCACCGAACGCGTATGCCGCTGGTCTACTCTCGGGACATGGCAGTCACTCTCGGGATCCCGTCGGTGCGTGGCGTGCCCCGACGCGCCGCGACACCCACCGGCCGCCCGCGCCCCGAGACTCCGCTGCTCGTGGACCGGTACGGCCGCGTGGCGCGCGACCTGAGGGTCTCGATCACCACCGCGTGCTCGCTGCGCTGCACGTACTGCATGCCGGCCGAGGGCCTGCCGCTGGTGCCGCAGGACGAGTTGACGACGCCCGAGGAGATCGGCCGGCTGGTCGGCATCGGCGTGCGTGACCTCGGTATCCGCGACATCCGGTTCACCGGCGGCGAGCCGCTCATGCGGCGCGACCTGGAGGACATCATCGGCGCGGCCCGGACGGCGGCGGACGACGGGATGACGGCCGTCCGGAGCACCCGCGGCGGCACCCCGGAGCGTGTCCGCATCGCCATGACGTCCAACGCGCTCGGGCTGGACAAGCGCGTGAACGCGCTGGTCGCGGCCGGGCTCGACCGGGTCAACGTCTCCCTCGACACGGTTGACCGGGAGGCGTTCGCGACCCTGACCCGCCGCGACCGCCTCGACGACGTGCTCAAGGGAATCCGCGCGGCGCTGGCCGCCGGGCTGGCGCCGGTCAAGATCAACGCGGTGCTCCTGCCCGAGACCCTGACGGGCGCCGCGGACCTGCTCGCGTGGGCCGTCGAGCACGGCTGCAACCTGCGCTTCATCGAGGAGATGCCGCTCGACGCGGACGGGCAGTGGACGCGCGACGACGTCGTGAGCGCCGCCGACCTGCTCGGCGTGCTCGGGTCGCGGTTCCGGCTGACGCCCGCCGGCCGGGAGGACCCCTCGGCCCCCGCCGAGGAGTGGCTGGTCGACGACGGTCCGGCGACCGTCGGGATCATCGCGTCGGTGACCCGGTCCTTCTGCGGGGCCTGCGACCGCACCCGGCTGACCGCCGAGGGCACCGTCCGCTCGTGCCTGTTCGGCAACGAGGAGACGGACCTCAAGGCCCTGCTGCGCAACGGCGCCACGGACGACGAGGTGGGCGACGCCTGGCGCGCGGCGATGTGGGCCAAGCCCCGCGCGCACGGCAGCGACGCCGTCGAGCTGGCGTCGGACGCCTTCGCCCAGACCGAGCGCAGCATGGGCGCCATCGGCGGCTAAGTCGGCCGAGGGCGTCGAGATGCATATTGGCGTTTCGTCCATTTGCAAAGTAGAACTTCGTCGAGTTTACAAATAGGACGTCGTCCAACTGCTAGATTCGAGGCATGGCATACCAGCGCCGGATCGTCGACGACGTCCTCGACGAACTGTTCCCCGACTTGGCCGCAATCGCCCTGGAGGGAGCCAAGGGCGTGGGAAAAACAGCTACGGCCAGCCAGAGAGCGACGACGACCCTGACGCTCAGCGAACCTCGCCAGCGGGAGGTGCTCACAGGCAACCCCGACTACGTGGTCCAGGCACCGCCTCCCGTGCTCATCGACGAGTGGCAACTCGAACCATCCGTCTGGGACCGAGTGCGCCGAGCCGTCGACGACAACAGTGCGGGCGGACAGTTCCTGCTTGCCGGATCAGCCGGTATTCCACCCGGGGTGAGAATCCACTCCGGAGCTGGGCGCATCGTCAGCTTCCCGATGCGGCCTCTTGCGTTCTCTGAACGAGCTTTGGGCGAGCCGACCGTCTCCCTTAGGACCTTGCTCCAGGGCGGACAGTCGGAGATCGCCGGCCGCACAGCCACCGACCTACCGACGTATACCGACGAGATCCTTAGGTCAGGGTTCCCTGGTATTCGAGAGCTTCCGGAGCGCGCCCGCAGGGTCCAGTTGGACAGCTACGTGACACGGATTGCAGAACGAGAGCTCCCCGAGAACGGTGTCATCGTCCGGCGACCGAACGCTCTCAAGTCTTGGCTCACCGCCTACGGTGCTGCCACGGCCACCGATGCGTCGTACTCCACGATCCTGGACGCCGCGACGGCAGGAGAGAACGACAAACCAACACGCCCCACTGCCGACTCCTACCGCGAGCATCTCCAACGAATCTTCGTTCTCGACCCGATTCCGGCCTGGATACCCACGTTCAACACTCTCAAGCGTCTTACCCACGCCCCCAAGCACCACCTCGTCGATCCCGCGCTCGCCGCTCGCCTGGTCGGAGTCGGCAAACCTGGCCTGCTACGTGGCGAGGGAACACGGGTCTCGGCGCAGACGGGCACCTGGCTCGGAGCACTCTTCGAGTCGCTCACGGCACAGAGCGTGCGGGTCTACGCAGGAGCAATCGATGCCGAAGTTGGACACCTCCGCACGAAGAACACTGATCACGAGGTGGATCTGATCGTCGAAGGGGAAGACCGACAAGTCGTCGCGATCGAGGTCAAGTTGGCAGCCACGATCACCGACAAGGACGTACGGCACCTCAATTGGCTCCATGATCAGATCGGTGATCGTCTGGCAGACCGAGTAGTCATCACGACCGGCGAGTTCGCCTACCGCCGGCCGGACGGGGTCGCCGTCGTGCCCCTGGCACTGCTCGGACCCTGACCCCCTACACCCACCGAACGCAGCATGGGCACGATAGGCGGCTGACCCGTCCTTTGTGGTCAGGGGCGATGTGTGGGCGTGGTTGAATTTCGGCGTGAGTACAGCGACCGAACGGCCGCACCGCATCATGATCGTGACCGACGCCTGGGAGCCGCAGGTGAACGGCGTCGCCACGGCGCTCTCCCGCACGGTCACCGAGCTTCGCCGCATGGGCTGTGCCGTCGAGGTGGTGACACCGTGGGACGGGTACCGGACCATCCCCCTGATCAGCTACTCCGAGATCCGTGTGCCGATCATGGCCCGCGACGACGTGGAGCGGCGGTTCCTGGAGTTCGCGCCCGACGCGGTGCACATCGCCACCGAAGGTCCGCTCGGCTGGTACGCGCGCGCCGTCTGCGACCACTTCGGCTTCCCCTTCACGTCCAGCTATCACACTCAGTTCCCCGAGTACCTGACCGCCCGCTGGTCGTGGATCCCGCTCTGGGCCGGGTACCGGTACATGCGCAAGTTCCACGGCAAGTCCGGCGCCGTCCTGGTCACGACGCCGACCATGCGCGCGCAGCTGACCCGGTGGCGCATCAGCAACGTGACGCCGTGGAGCCTCGGCGTGGACACCGAGCAGTTCCACCCCCGTCGACGGGCGGCGACGGCGGACCCCGGACGGGGCCGCGGGGTCTACGGCGACCTGCCCGGACCCGTCTTCCTGTACGTGGGGCGGCTGGCCGTGGAGAAGAACGTCCAGGCGTTCCTCGACCTCGAGCTGCCGGGCTCGAAGGTGGTGGTCGGCGACGGACCGGCCAGGACCGACCTCGAGGCGGACCACCCCGACGCGCACTTCCGGGGACGCCGTTCGGGCGAGGACCTGGCACAGCACTTCGCCGACGCCGACGTCCTGGTCTTCCCGAGCCGCACCGACACGTTCGGCCTGGTCATCCTGGAGGCGATGGCGTCAGGCACCCCCGTGGCCGGCTTCGACGCACCCGGTCCGCGCGACCTCATCCCGGGGTCCGGCGCTGGGGCCGTCGACGACGACCTGCGGGCCGCCTGCCTCGCCGCGCTGGACTGCTCACGCGAGGAGACGCGCCGGTACGCCGAGCTCTTCTCGTGGCGGGCGTGCGCCGAGGCGTTCTACGCCCAGCTCGACGTACCGCCCCCGCCGGTGCGGGAGCGCATCTGGCGGCGCGGCATGCACCGGCTGCCCGCCATCAACCTGAGCGTGCCGAACCTGACCAGCTTCACCGTGACCGGCCTGTCGATGCCGAGCCTGACCCTCCGGTCGGCGCGGAACCTGACCCAGCGCATGCACCCGGCCCGGCTCCCCGAGCTGCTGCCGGACCGGATGCCCGGCAGCGACACGGTCCGCCGGGCGGCCACGCGGATGCGCCGGATCGCTACAGACCGACCCATTCGGACTCGCCGTCGGTGAACTGCTGCTTCTTCCAGATCGGCACCTCGGCCTTGATGCGCTCCACCAGCAGGGAGCACGCCTCGAACGCCTCCTTGCGGTGCCCGGCCGACGCCGAGGCCACGAGCGCGACGTCCCCCACCACGAGGTGCCCGAACCGGTGGGTCGCCGCGACCCGCAGCCCCGTCTCGGCGGCCACCGCCTGGCACACTTTTTGCAGGACGGCGGTCGCGTCGGGGTGCGCCTCGTAGTCGAGGCTCGTGACGTCCCGGCCGCCGTCGTCGTCGCGGACCACACCGCGGAACGTCACCACGGCGCCGCACTCGGGGGCCGCCACCGCTGCCTCGACGGCCCGCCCGACGGCGTCGTCGAGCACGTCCTGCGTCACCCGCACCACCTGGTCCATCAGTACTCCCTCGTCCGTGCCGAGCGCGGGCCCGGCATCACAGCGGCCATGTGGTCACCTCGGCGCCCTCGTCGAGCCTAGTCGCGGCGGCGGGGACGTCGATCAGCACGTCCGCGGCCGCCATCGACGCCACGAGGTGCGACCCCGGCCCGCCGACGACGGCGACCCGCGCGACGGCGTCGTCGACCCAGCGACCCCGCAGGAGCTGACGCCTCCCGGCCGGTGAGACGATCGCGGCGTCGAGCACCGCGGGGACCTGTCGCACGGGCGGGAGGCCACCGGCCTGCCGCAGGAGGTCGCGGAGGAACACGACGAACGAGACCTGGGCGCTGACCGGGTTACCAGGGAAGGCGAGCACCGGCGTGCCGGCGAACCGCCCGAGGCCCTGCGGCCCGCCGGGCTGCAGGGCCACCGAGCGGAACGTGACCTCCGGCAGCGCGTCCTTGACCACCTCGTACGCACCCTGGCTGACGCCGCCGGTCGTGAGCACGAGGTCACACATCGCCGCAGCGCGCTCCAGGCCCGTGCGCACGACCTCGGGGTCGTCGGGGACCGTCAGGCGCAGGCCCACCTGCCCGCCCGCCGCGACGACGGCGGCCGCGAGCGCCGGGCCGTTGGCGTCCCAGATCTGGCCGGGGCCTGGCTCGGCGTCGGGTGCGACGAGCTCGCTCCCCGTGGACACGACGGCCACCGAGACCGGCACGCGGACCGTCAGCCGCGCGATACCGCAGGCCGCGGCGGCCGCCACGTGATGCGGCGCCAGCACCGTCCCGGCGCGCAGCACCACGGTGCCCTGCGCGACGTCGGACCCGGGCTCCCGGACGAACTCGCCAGGTTCCCGCCCGCGGGCGATATCGACGTTCATCGCGGAGTCGTGGTGGGCGGCGTTGTCGTGGGCGCCGTTGAACGTCACGTGGTCCGTGTCCTCGACGGGGACCACCGCGTCGGCGCCCTCGGGTACGGGCGCGCCGGTCATGATCCGGACCGCGGTGCCGGGCTCCAGCGGCGCAGGCTCGCCCGGCGCCGCGGCGACGTCGCCCACGACGGGCAGGGTGACGGGCGCCCCGGGCCCAGCCGGGGCGACGTCGGCCGCGCGGACCGCGAAGCCGTCCATCTGCGAGTTGCGGAAGCGCGGCAGCGGCCCGGGGGCGACGACGTCGCTCGCCAGCACGCGCCCGAGCACCCCCCGGTGGACGGACACCTCCTCGGTGGGCCGGTCGGCGAGCTCCGCGAGGAGCTCCGCGACGTCGGCCCGATGCTGTTCCACGTCAACGCGCTCGCTCATGCTCGCAACCTACCCGGGACACCCCGGGCGAAGCACACCGGTTGCTCTGGCGCCCGGACGCTACCGGCGCCAGAATCGACCATGCACATCCACGCGCTGAGCAACAACGGGACGACGCCCGACGGCGCTCTCGTGCGCCGGGACTCCCAGTCCCCGGACGGCCTGCGGATCCTCGACTCGGTACTGGCCATGCGCCCTACGCCCGACGTGGTGCTGCGGGCCCGGCAGCGGGTGGAGTACGACGGCAACATCCGCAACTGGGTGCGCTACTCCACGCAGCGCGAGCCCGGCGGCGTGGACGTCACGTTCGACCGCGCGGACCTCCCGCCCGGTGCGCGCGACGGCGTGCCCTCGTTCGCGCGGTACCTGCTGGTGCTGGAGCTCGCCACGGTCGGCTCCTGGGCCGAGTACATCCAGCTCGACGACGCCGACCCGACGCGCACCCGGCAGGCCCTGCTGATCCGCACCGACACACAACCGCTCCTGCTGCCCGACGGCATCTCGACGTCGGCGATGCGCATCGACCAGCTGCTCGACGGCAGCCCGGCCAACTCGTTCTGGTGCGACAGCTTCGGCGTGCTCCAGGCCGACTACATCGAGACGTTCCCCGACGGCACCCAGCTCAGCGGCGTCTCGTGGCGCACCACCTGGGAGGGCATAGTGCCCTGGCTCGACACCGAGGTGCGGGGCGCGCTCGACGCCTCGGGCATCCTGGCGTAGCCCGGGCATCCTGGCCCGGCTCGCGGCGCGCCCCGTCTAGCGGTGCACGTGCGCCCGGTGCCCGACCGCCGCCGAGACGTCCTGCTCGGCCACGGCGAGCAGGCGGTCGGCCAGCCGCCGCAGCGCGCGGGCGGCGGCGATCTCGTCGCCGATCAGCGGCACCTCCGGGTCCTCCGGCGACTTCCTCGCGTGCCCGACGGCGCGCAGCGCGTCCGGCGGACCGTTCGTCACCGTCGCCTCCGCCGTCGTGCTGCCGCCCGACTCGACCACGGTGATCCGCACGTCCCAGGTGACCGCCCTGGCCTGCCGCGGCTCACTCCACTCGTCCGAGACGGCCTCGACCTGGGCGTCGACGATCGTGTCGGAGCCGGGGTAGACGAGCGTCTCCTCGCCGGTGTCGGACCACCTGACCCGGTAGGGCGGCGAACCGTCGTCGTGGGGACACCCGGTCACCACGCCGTCGCGCACCACACCGCCGACCACTCCCGAGGCCGTGACTATCCGGTCGCCAACCGCTGCCTTCATGGGGTCCTCCTCGCGTCGCTGCGATCGGTTCCATCATCTCCCCCTTTCGCCGGCCGTGTCGGACGCACCGGTAACTCGCACGACATCAGCGTTTGACGAGTGCGTGGGATTCTGAAGCTCGGGCAAGTGCTCGAACGACGGGAGGCGCGCCGAATGCGGGATCTGCTGCCGCAGCTGCTGGACTGGTGGCGCGCCGACGAGCGCGTCGTGGTCGCCACGGTGGTGCGCACCTTTCGGTCGGCGCCGCGTGAGCCTGGTGCCGCGATGGCCGTCGGGCCGGGCGGCGAGGTGATCGGCTCGGTGTCCGGGGGCTGCGTCGAGGGCGCGGTGTACGACCTGTGCCTGGAGGTCGCCGAGACCAGCCGCCCCGTCCTGGCGCGGTACGGCGTCTCCGACGAGTCCGCCTTCGAGGTGGGCCTGACCTGCGGCGGAACCATCGAGGTGTTCGTCGCCCCGCTCTCGCGCACGACCTGGCCGGACTTCGAGCCCTTCGCCCGGCAGGTCCTGGGCACCGGCCCGGCGCTGCCCGACGGCGGCGCGCGCACGTCGGGCGTCTGCCTCGCCACGGTCATCGCAGCGGAGGCGGGCGCGGGCACCAGCGCTGACCCGGACGCCGTCGCCGCCCCGCTGGGCCGGCGCCTCACGATCACGGCCGACGGTCAGGTCGGGGACGGAGCCGCTCCGATGCGCGCACCCAGTGATTCGGCCCGGACTTCGCCCTTCTACGGGCCCAATCCCTGGGCTGCGGCGGGCCGCCCAGCCGTGGATCCGCTCCTGGCTGCGGTCGCCTCCGACGCCGTCGGACAGATCGCCGCCGGCGCCTCCGACGTGCGGGAGTACGGGCCACGCGGCGAGCGCACCGGGACCGGGACGCGCGTGTTCCTGCAGGTCTTCGCCCCGCGCCCGCGTCTGCTGGTGTTCGGCGCCATCGACTTCGCCGCGGCGATGGCGCGCGCCGGACGCCTGCTCGGTTATCGGGTGACGGTGTGCGACGCGCGCCCGATCTTCGCGACGTCGGCGCGCTTCCCGGAGGCCGACGACGTCGTCGTCGACTGGCCGCACCGGTACCTCGCCGCCGAGATCGAGGCAGGACGGGTCACCGAGCATGACGCCGTGTGCGTGCTGACGCACGACCCGAAGTTCGACGTGCCGCTGCTGCGCACCGCCCTCACTGACCTGCCGGCCGGGACGTATGTGGGCGCGATGGGCTCGCGCCGGGCGCACGCGGAACGGGAGTCCCGGCTGATCGAGGACGGCGTCCCGCCCGAGGCCCTCGCGCGGCTGCGCAGCCCGATCGGCCTGGACCTCGGCGCGCGCACCCCGGACGAGACCGCCGTGTCGATAGCGGCCGAGATGATCGCCGCCCGCTCGGGCGCCTCGGCCCGGCCGCTGCGAGAGACGGACGGCCCGATCCACGGCTGAGGTCCAGGGTCCGACCTGCGCTGAACCGGGGGCAGCCCGCACGGACCGCAAGACGACCCCTACACGACGCACGCGACACGCCGACGATCGCGTGCACTGTGTTGGAGTCGCTTCCCCCGCCTGCCGATATGCAGGGGCCGACGACCGAAGCCCGGCTCTACGCTGCGAGCATGGCCGCACCAACTCAGACCATCGTCCCGCCCAAGCTCCGTTCCGGCGACACCCTCCGGGTCGTCGCACCCGCCAGGTCGCGGGCGATGATCATGGAGCACGACAACACCCGGTGGATCGACGAGCGGTTCGCCGCCATGGGCCTCACCCTCACGTTCGGCGAGCACGTCGACGAGGACGACCAGTTCCGCAGCGGCACCATCGAGCACCGCGTGGCGGACCTGCACGCCGTGTTCGCCGACCCGGACGTCGCCGGGATCCTCACCGTGATCGGCGGCTTCAACAGCAACGAGCTGCTCCCCCACCTCGACTTCGACCTGATCGCCGCCAACCCGAAGGTGTTCTGCGGGTACTCGGACATCACCGCGCTGCAGAACGCGATCCTCGCCCGCACCGGCCTGGTCACGTACTCGGGGCCGCACTGGTCGAGCTGGGGCATGCGCGACCACTTCGAGCCCACCGGGGACTGGTTCCGCGCCGCCGTCATGAGCGACGCCCCGATCGCCGTCGAACCCGCCAAGGCCTGGACCGACGACATGTGGTTCGCCGACCAGGACGCCCGCACCCTCGTGGCGAACGAGGGCTGGTGGGCACTGCGCCCCGGGCAGGCCTCGGGCCGGATCATCGGTGGCAACCTCGGCACGCTCAACCTGCTGCAGGGCACGCCGTACATGCCGTCGCTCGACGGCGCGCTCCTCTTCCTCGAGGACGACTTCGAGTCGGACGCCGCCCACGTCGCGCGCTGCCTCACCTCCCTGCTCCAGCTGCCCGACGCCGAGGGCGTGGCCGGGCTGGTCGTCGGCCGGTTCCAGGCCAGCTCGGGCGTGACGCGCGAGGCGCTCGACGAGATCGTCGCCCGCCAGCCGGCCCTGCGCGGCAAGCCGGTGCTGGCCGGCATGGACTTCGGGCACACGAGCCCGCTGCTCACGTTCCCGGTCGGCGGGACGGCGGAGCTCGCCGTCGCCGAGGACGCAACAAGCGTGACGATCACGCGCCACTGACTCCGCGTGTCAGACGCCGAGATCACCAGAGCGACTTGAGTGTCTGACGTCCGCGGGGGCGACGCCGAGCGCACCGTAAGTCAGACTTCGCGATAGTTATTCTGAGTTAGCGCCCGTAAGTCAGAACAACGCGCCGGAGATGTGGCGCTAGGCGCCCTTTTGCGCTCCGCATCCTGTTCATTCCGGCCTCAGCGCGGAACTCGTCGTCCGCCGTCGGCGAACCCGGAAATTGAGTCGGGTCGACTCAGGTTGAGCCTGATATCAATCCCATCCGGAGGAGAACACCATGACCACCGTTCTGACTCGTTCGCCGTTCACCCAGACGTGGCTCCGCGACCCGTGGAGCCCGCAGTCCGCCGTCGACCAGGGCCCCGTGCCCGCGGCCGACGTCTACCGCGAGGGTGAAGACCTCGTCGCCCGCCTCGACCTGCCGGGCGTCGACCCGGCCACCGACATCACCGTCGAGGTCGAGGGTCGCAAGCTCGTCGTCCGCGGCGAGCGCAAGGACCAGCGCTCGGAGGAGTCCGAGGGCCGCCGCATCTCGGAGGTCCGCTTCGGTTCCTTCCGCCGCACGGTCACGCTGCCGAAGACCGTTGACGGCGACGCCGTCAGCGCGTCCTACGACGCGGGCGTGCTGACGGTCACCGTCCCCGGCGTCTTCGCCGGCACGACGCCGCAGCGCATCGAGGTCAAGACCGCCGCCTGATCACCTCAGCGGCCTCACGACGGCGCCCGACCGCACCAGCGGCCGGGCGCCGCCCGCGTTCCCGGCCCTGTGCGGGCAGCCGTGGGAGGGCGTGGGGAAAACCCGTATGTGCCTTTCTGCCCGTTGTGCGGTGCCGCCAGGCGCCGCTACTTTTCGTGAGCACTGTTTCGTCATCACCCACGCATCGCCCGTGACACACCGGAGTGCACGCGCGACTGCCGATGCTGTGCCCGTCGCCCGGTTCCGTGCGGCGGGAGAGACATGTTCTCGAAGGAGCGTTCGATGCGTAGCACGAGGCACCGCACCACCCGCACCGCCCTGACGGCGGTGGCAGCCCTGACCCTTGTCCTGTCGGCCTCGCTCGTCACGTCCGCGGCGGCGGCACCCAAGGTGTCCGACGGCCGGGCCGCACCTGCGTCGGGCACCGCTGCCGCGCAGGACGCCGCAGCGCAGGCCGCCGCCCTGACCTGGTCCGACGAGTTCAACGGTGCCGCGGGCAGCGCGCCCAACGGCGCCAACTGGAACTTCGAGACCGGCGCAGGCGGCTGGGGCAACAACGAGCTGCAGAACTACACCAACTCCCGGAACAACTCGGCCCTGGACGGCAACGGCAACCTGGTGATCACCGCCCGCCAGGAGGGCGGCGGCTACACCTCCGCCCGGCTCACGACCAAGGGCAAGGTGCAGCCGCAGTACGGCCGCCTGGAGGCGCGGATCAAGATCCCGCGCGGCCAGGGCATCTGGCCCGCGTTCTGGATGCTCGGCGGCCAGTTCCCGGGCACGCCGTGGCCGAACTCCGGCGAGATCGACATCATGGAGAACATCGGCCGCGAGCCCAACCGGGTGCACGGCACGCTGCACGGCCCGGGCTACTCGGGCGGCAACCCCATCACCGGCTCGTACCAGCACCCGCAGAACTGGTCCTTCGCCGACGACTTCCACACCTTCGCGATCGACTGGAGCCCCAACTCGATCACCTGGCTCGTGGACGGCAACGCGTACCAGACGTTCACGCCGGCGAACACCGGCAGCAGCCCGTGGGTCTTCAACCAGCCGTCCTTCTTCATCCTGAACGTCGCGGTCGGCGGCAACTGGCCCGGCTACCCCGACGGGAGCACGCAGTTCCCGCAGCAGATGGTCGTCGACTACGTCCGCGTCTACGACTCCCAGGGCGGCGGAGGCGGCGGCACCGGCACGGTCCGGGCGAGCAACGGCATCTGCCTCGACGTCGCGGGGGCCGCCACGGCGAACGGCACGCCCATCCAGCTCGCGAACTGCAACGGCAACACCGCCCAGCAGTGGACGGTCGGCACGGACGGCACCGTCCGCGCGCTCGGCAAGTGCCTCGACGTGTCAGGCGGCGGCACCGCGGCGGGCACCGCCGTCCAGCTCTGGGACTGCAACGGCACCGGGGCCCAGCAGTGGGCCTCGACCAGCGGCACGCTGGCGCTGCGCAACCCGCAGTCGGGCCGCTGCCTGCAGCCCGTCGGCCGGGCGCAGACCGACGGCACCCGCACCGAGATAGCCAACTGCGACGGGAGCACGGTCCAGCGCTGGACGCTTCCGTAGCCGCAGCCAGTCCCAAGAACGACCCCTCCATCGTGCACGCGACACGCCGATGATCGCGTGCACGATGTAGGGGTCGTTCCCGGGACTGGTCGGTCAGCGAGCGAGGGCCGCCGCGCCCACGACCGTCGCGTCACCCCCGAGCACCGCACGGCGCACCTCGATCGGATGCCCCGACACGGGCGGTTCCTCGCGCAGCCGGGCCAGGAGCGCGGGTTCCAGCAGGTCCCACGCGCGGGCGAGGCCACCGCCCACCACGACGTGTCCGACGTCGAGCAGCGCCGCGAGCATCAGCACCGCGGAGCCGACGGCGTGCCCGGCGTCGGCGAGCACCCGGACCGCCGTCGGGTCTCCTGCGCGCGCCCGGTCCTCGATCTCCGCGGCCCCGACGTCCGCACCGTCGCCGAGCTCCGCGTACCTGCGGGCCACCGACCGGCCGGAGGCCAGCGTCTCCAGGTGCCCCCGTTGACCGCACGTGCAGCGCGCGTCGCCGAACCCGGGCATGTGCCCGATCTCGCCCGCCGCCCCCGCGCCGCGGTACAGCGCGCCGTCCAGCCACAACGCTCCCCCGACACCCGTCCCGAGCGCGATACCCGCCGCGGAGCGGACGCCCCGGACGGCACCCCACGTCGCCTCGCCCACGAGGAACGAGTCGACGTCGTTCGCGGCGACGACCCGTAGCCCCGTCCGCCTCACGATCCCGTCCCTCAGGTTGGTGCCCACCCACCCGGTGAACGAGTCGCTGGCCGCGAGCACCTCCCCCGTCCCAGGGTCGACGACGCCCGCCGCGCCGACCCCGACAGCCGCCACCAGTACCCCTGCCGAGGCGACGGCGCGCGCGACCAGGTCCGCGGCGACGTCGAGCATCGCCTCCCCGCCCGACGGCGTCGGCGCGGTCGCCGAGGCGAGCACCGCACCACCGGGCGCGACGACGGCGGCGCGGATCTTGGTGCCGCCGATGTCGACCCCCGCAGTCGGATCGCCGCTCATCGGGCGGCGCCCGGGGCGAGCCGCTGCCTGGCCTCGCGCCGTTCACGCTGGGCGACGGGATCGGGCGTCGGCACGGAGGCCAGCAGCTCCGCCGTGTACAGCTCCCGCGGGGCGCTGAACACGTCCGCCGTCCTGCCGCTCTCGACGAGGCGGCCCGCCCGCAGCACCGCCACCCGGTCGGTCAGCTCGTGCACGACGCCGAGGTCGTGGCTGATGAACAGGCAGCCGAAGCCCAGCTCCGCGTGCAGGTCCTTGAGCACCTGCAGCACCTCTGCCTGCACCGAGACGTCGAGCGCGCTGGTGGGCTCGTCGGCGACCAGGAGGCGCGGCCGGAGCGCCAGGGCGCGCGCCAGCCCGATGCGCTGCCGCTGCCCGCCGGAGAACTCGTGCGGGTAGCGGCGCTCCGCCCCTACGGGCAGGCGTACGGCGTCCAGCAGCTCGCGGACCCGCGCCCGCCGCTCGGCTCCCGACAGCCGCCGCCCGTCGCGGCCGTGGATCGCCAGCGGCTCCGCGATCGACTCGCCCACGAGCTTGCGCGGGTCGAGCGACGCGCCCGGGTCCTGGAACACGACGCCGACGTCGGCCAGGAGACGCCGTCGGGCCCGGCCCCGTGCCCTGGCGACCGAGGCGCCGAGCAGCAGCACCTCACCCTCCGACGGCGTCAGCAGGCCCAGGCAAGCCCGGCCCGCCGTGGACTTGCCCGATCCGGACTCACCGACCAGGCCCAGCATCTCGCCCGCGCGCACGGTGAGGTCGAGGCCCCCCACCGCGCGCACGTGCCGGCCCTGGACGCGATAGTCCAGGCTCACGCCACGCAGCTCGAGCACCACCTCTCCGGATGACCGCGAAGCAGAGGGTGTGTCCGATTCTCCCTGGTCTCGCCGGGGAGACTCGGACACACCCTCTGCTTCGCGGTCGTCCAGCGAGGCCGGCGGGACCGCCGGGACCGCGTCGAGCAGCGTGCGCGTGTACTCGTGCTCCGGCGCGAGCAGCACCTGCTCCACGGGCCCGTGCTCCACGATCCGGCCGTCCCTCATCACGGCCACGTCGGAGGCGATGTCGGCCACCACCCCCATGTTGTGCGTGACCAGCAGCAGCGCGGTGCCCCGCTCGGCGACCAGCTCGCGCAGCAGGTCCAGGATCTCGGCCTGCACGGTCACGTCGAGCGCCGTCGTCGGCTCGTCCGCCACGATCAGGCGCGGCTCGCAGGCCAGCGCGATCGCGATGACCACCCGCTGCCGCTGCCCGCCGGACAGCTCGTGCGGGTACTGCCGCGCCCGCCGCTCCGGCTCGGGGATACCGACCGCCCGGAGCAGCCCGACCGCCCGTTCGCGAGCGACGGCCCGCGGGACCCGCTCGTGGTTCAGCACGGCCTCGGCCACCTGGTCGCCCAGCGTCATGGTCGGGTTGAGCGCCGTCATCGGCTCCTGGAAGACCATGGACGCCACGCGGCCGCGGAGGTCCACCAGCCCGTTCTCGGGCGTGGCGACGACGTCGCGCGGCCCACCGCCGTCGAACAGCTCCACCGAACCCGTGACCCGAGCCGTCGAGGGCAGCAGGCCCAGCACCGAGAGTGACGTGACGCTCTTGCCGGAGCCCGACTCCCCCACCAGGGCGACCACCCGGCCGCGCCCCACCTCAAGGTCGACGCCGCGGACGGCGGGCACGTCTCCGGACCCGGTACCGAACGTGACGTTCAGGTCCCGGATGCGCAGGACGACGTCGTCCCCCTGCTGAGCCTGGGCGGGCAGCGCGCTCATGTGGTCCTCCCCTTCACGTCGACGACGTCCCGCAGCCCGTCGCCCACGAAGTTCAGGGCGCACACGACGATCACTATCGCGAGGCCCGGCGGCAGGATGAGCCACCAGGCGCCCTGGTAGATGTAGTTGATGCCGTCGTTGAGCATCGCGCCCCAGTCGGTGGTGGGCGGCTGGATGCCCATCCCGAGGAAGCTGATGTAGGCGACGAGCAGGATGGCGTCGGCGACCTGGAACGTCGCGTTCACGACCACCGTGCCGACAGTGTTCGGGATGACGTGCGAGATGACGGTGCGGCCGTGCGACGCACCCATGGCGCGCGCCGCGACCACGTAGTCGCGGGTCCGGACGGACAGCGCCTCCGCCCGGATCAGCCGGGCCGGGACCAGCCACGACACCATGCCCAGCACGACGATCATCATCCCGACCGTCGGCCGCACGATCGTGGAGAGCACCAGCAGCAGGAAGATCGCGGGGATGGCGATCCCGGCGTCGACCACGCGCATCATGACGGCGTCCACCGGGCCGCCCACGTACCCGGCGATCGCGCCCCACAGGGTGCCGACCACCGTGGCGAGCACGCCCGCGGCCACGCCGACCAGCAGCGATACCCGGCCGGCGACCATGAGCCGGCCCAGGTTGTCGTAGCCGAGCGCGTCGGTGCCCAGCGGATGCCCGTCGACGCCGGGCGGCAGGTTCGCGGCCGCGAGGTCGGTCGCGACCTGCTCCGTCGGATACACCCACGGCCCGAGCACGGCGAACAGCACCAGCACGGCGAGCGCCACCGCGCCGACCACGGCCAGCCGGTTCGTCGTGAAACGTCGCAGAGCGGTCATCGTGCGGCCCCCCGGGTGCGTGGGTCCAGGAGCGCCTGGACGACGTCGGCCACCAGCGAACCGACGACCGTGGCGACCGAGATGACGAGCACGCAGCCGAGCAGCACCGGGAAGTCGCTGCTCTGCGCGGCGCTCCAGAACAGCAGGCCCATGCCCGGGTAGTTGAAGAGCTGTTCGACGACGAGCGCGCCGCCGAACATGACGGGCAGGTAGTAGCCGAGCATCGCGACGACGGGCGTCAGCGAGTTGCGCAGCACGTGCCGGAGCACCACCGCCCGGTAGGCGGTGCCCTTGGCCCGGGCGGTGCGCACGTAGTCCTCGCCGAGGTTGTCCAGTGTCGAGGACCGCATGTAGCGGCTGAACGTGGCGACTATCGGCACGGCTCCCGTGAGCACCGGCAGCACGAGGCCGGCGGGCTGGGACAGCACCTCCAGGACCCCGTTGCCCTGTGGTGCGGCCGCCGGGAACAGCCCGGCGGTCTGGCTGAGCAGCAGGATCAGGAGCATCCCGAGAAAGAACGTGGGGGTCGAGTAGGCGACGATCGCGAGCGTCGAGAGCCAGTAGTCGACGGCGCGGTTGCGCCGCACCGCCTGGTAGACGCCGACCGGCACCGCGACGAGCACCGCGGCGACGAGCGACAGCCCGGTCAGCAGCAGCGTCTTGGGCAGACGCAGGGCTATCGCGTCCGAGACTGACTGGTTGAGCAGGTACGAGTCGCCGAGGTCTCCGGTCAGGGAGCGCCCGAGGAACGACAGGTACTGCATGACGACGGGCTGGTCCAGGCCGTTCGCGGCCTCGAACGCCGCTATCTGCTCCGCGCTGGCCTGCTGGCCGAGGACACCTCTGGCCGGGCCGCCGGGCAGCGCGTGCAGCAGCGCGAACACGATCACGCTGACGACGAGGACCACGACGAGCGCCTGGAGCACCCGCCTGATCAGGAAGCGGCCGAAGCCGCCGCGCTGTGCCCTGGCGGGCACGGGCGCGGCGACCCCGGGTGGGACGGTCCGGCTCTGCGCGGACCCGCCCTCTGTCGCTGGAGCGTCTGTCATGTCAGTCGGCCCAGCTCCAACGCTGCGGGTGGAAGCTCGCCAGCGGGTCCTGGGTGGTGCCCTCGAGGCCGTTCTTGATCACCGACACCTGGTAGACCGGGTTCGGCAGCCACATGACCGGCAGGTTCTCGGCGCCGTACCTCGAGTACTCCTGCATCACCGACGGGTCGGTGCTCTCGGTGGAGTCGTGCATGAGGGTGTCGAGCTCCTCGTCGGAGTACGAGCCGAAGTTCGACGCCGCCCCGGTGCCGAACACGCGCTCGCCGCTCGGATAGCCGCCGAAGTACCAGCTGCCCGCCGTGCCGAAGAACGGCAGCTGCCAGTCGCAGTCCGGCTGGTCGGCGGTGCACGGGGCGATGGACGAGAGCACCGTGTTCAGCGGCGCCGACTCGATGGTGACGGCGACGCCCGCCTTGTCGAAGGTGGACTTGATCTCGGCGAACATGTTGTCGGTCTCGGCCGAGCCGCTCTGCGTCAGGATCGTGATCGCGAGCTTCTGGCCGTCCTTGACGCCCTCGCCGCACTCGTCGTCCCCGTCACCCGGGGCGGCGCACTCGAGCACGCCGTCGGAGCCCGCGGTCCAGCCGTGGTCGGCCAGCAGCGTGGCGGCGGCCTCCGGGTCGAACGGGTACGGGTTCTCCTTCTGCTCGTCGGAGAGGAAGTCGCTCTCGGGGTTCTGCGGCACCGGGCCGTAGCCGGGCAGCGCCGCGCCCTTCCAGATGACGTCAGAGATCTGCTCCTGGTCCACGAGGTGCTGCAGCGCCTGGCGCACGTAGAGCTGGCGGTAGACCGGACCCAGCTCGGGGTGGTTGAAGTTGTACGGCAGGTACGTGATGGACCAGCCCGCCCACGGCTCGATCGTGTAGTCGAGCTGCTCGTACTGCTCCGGCGCGTCGAGACCGGTCGTCGGGATGTACCCGTAGTCCACCGCGCCGGACCGGACGGCGTTCACCTCGGCGTCCGTCGACGTGTACGGCAGAAGGTTGACGGTGGTGATCGAGGCGGCGTCGTCGCCGTCGTACTTGTCGTTCTTGGTGAGCTCGACCTGGCCGGCGTCGGTGAACCCGGTCAGCGAGTACGGCCCGTTGATGGTCTGCCACAGCGGGTTCGACTCGTAGGTGGACAGGTCCTCGCTCTGCGTGACGAGGTAGTCGAAGATCTCCTTCGCGCCCTCGTCCGTCTCGGCGAGCGCCGGGTCGGGCTCGGCGTCGTCGGAGGTCTTGGCCCAGGCGTGCGCGGGCAGCGGCACGATGAGCGTGAGCTGGGACGCCTGCAGCCACTCCGGGTTGTAGACCTTGTCGAAGGTCAGCTCGACGGTCTTGTCGTCGGGGGTCGCGACCTCGGTGACGTTGTCGGGCATGCGGCCCTCGGAGTAGCTGGCCCAGACGTCGGTGTTGGCCTTGACGAGGTCGAACCAGAACTTCACGTCCGCGGAGGTGACGGGCTCGCCGTCGCTCCAGGTGCGGTCGTCCAGCGTGATGGTCGCGGTGCGGCCGTCGTCGGAGAAGGTGATGTCGGAGGCGAGGTCGGCCTGCGCGACGCGCCCCACCTCGCCCTCGGAACCGTCGTAGGCGACGAGCGGCTCCCAGAGGGTGCGCATGATCGCGGAGTTGTGGGTGGCGAGCTTGCCCGCGATCCCGAGCGGCACTATCCAGTTCGGGGTCGCGTTGGCGGGCAGCGCGTAGTTGACGTCGGTGCGGCCGGCCGCCCCGTCCGCCCCGTCCGCACCGGAGGACGTCGAGCATCCGGCGAGGAGGGCGACGGCTGCGGCAGCCCCGACGGCCAGCCGTACGGCCCGTACGGCATGCGTGGTGCGCATCTGGGTCTCCTTGGTGTGCAGCGCCGTCGACGCAAGAGCCTCTGGTACTGGAGACTTGATTCGGCGGCCGAATAATCAAGCACCGTAGACGCACCAAGTTCTGCCGATCTACGCGCTATCCGTAACAAGATTGTTAATTCGCCCGCGCAAAAAGCCCCTGCGCCCGGGCAACGGCGGGCGATGGTGCAGACTCGTGCCGCCAGCTTGTTCCAGGTCCGGCGGAAGTGCGGGAAGCCCCCACTCGCGCCGGACCGCAGAGACGGAGGATGCCCGTGGCCCAGATCGCGCGCCCCCGGGTCGGCGTACCGCGGCTCGAGCGGGAGATTCTCGTGCTCGTGTCGAGCGGCCGCGCCCGGTCCCGCAAGGAGATCGCCGACTCGCTCGGCATCGCACCGTCCACCGTGTCGCAACGGGTGCAGGCGATGCTCGCCTCGGGCGCCCTGGAGGAGACGGGCGAGGGCGCCTCCAGCGGCGGACGGCGCCCCCGCGCCCTGCGCGTGCCGGGCAGCACGGGCTACCTCGGCGTCGTCGATGTCGGCGGCACCCACGCGCGCCTCGGGATCCTGCGGCACGGCGGCGAGCTCGCCACGACGACCGAGGTGGCGATCGCGATCGCGGACGGCCCGGAACCGGTGCTGACGCAGGTCACCGAGGTTCTGCGCGAGCTGGCGGGCACCGCGTCGGATGGCGGCCAGGCGCCGGCCGGCGGTCGGCTGCTCGGCGTCGGCATCTCCCTGCCCGGTCCGGTCGACGTCGCCCGCCGCGCCCTCGACTCGCCGTCGCGCATGCCGGGGTGGTCGGGGTTCGACGTCGGGACCTGGCTCGAGGGAGCCCTCGATGTCCCGGCGGTGGTCGAGAACGACGCCAACGCGATGGCCGTCGGTGAGCACTTCGGGCACGCGCGCCGGCACCGGCACTCGGTGTCGGTCAAGGCGGGCAGCGCCATCGGCGCCGGCATCCTGGTCGACGACCGCCTGTACCGCGGCGCGGGCGGCGGCGCCGGCGACATCACGCACACCCGCGTACCCGCCGGGGGCGACACCCCGTGCACCTGCGGCAACCGCGGCTGCCTGGAGACGGTGGCCTCGGGCGCACACCTGGTGCGGCTCCTGCGGGAGCAGGGGTACGACGTCGCGGCGACCGCCGACGTCCTGCGCCTCGTGCGGGACGCCGACCCAGTGGCGACCACGCTCGCCCGGACCGCCGGCCGGCACCTGGGCGAGGTGCTGTGCACGGTCGTCAACTTCTTCAATCCTGGCGCCGTGTACCTGGGCGGCGCGCTGTCCACGCTCGAGCCGTTCGTCTCGGCGATCCGCAGCCAGATCTACGAGGGCGCCCACCCGCTGACGACCCGCGACCTGGTGATCGCGCCGTCCGGCCTGGGCGCCGACGCCAACCTCGTGGGCGTGGGCCGCCTCCTGGAGGACACGCTGGTGCCGCACGCCCTCGCCACCACCGCACCGGAAGGAACCCGATGACCAGCTCCCGCCCCCGCGTCGCGATCGCCGGCATGTCGATCGAGTCCAGCACCTTCTCGCCGCACCGCTCCGGCTGGGAGGCGTTCACGCTCCGCCGCGGCGACGAGCTGGTGGCGCACTACCCGTTCCTCGCCGACGGAGCTCCCCTGCGCGACGCCGCCGACTGGACCGGCGTGCTGCACGCCCGCTCGCTGCCGGGCGGGGCAGTGCCCGCCGACGTCTACGAGTCCGTACGTGACGAGATCGTCGCGACGCTGCGCGGCCGGCAGGCCGAGCACGGCCCGTACGACGGCGTGCTGCTCGACATCCACGGCGCGATGACCGTCGTCGGGCGGGACGACGCCGAGGCCGACCTCGCGGCGGCCGTACGCGCCGCCGTCGGACCCGGGACGCTGATCAGCACCACCATGGACCTGCACGGCAACGTGCCGCGCGAGCTCGCCGAGGTCAGCGACCTGATCACGTGCTACCGCATGGCCCCGCACGAGGACGTATGGGAGACGCGGGAGCGGGCCGCCACCAACCTGCTGTCGCGGCTGCGGTCCGGCGGCGCCCCGAAGAAGGCCTGGCTGCAGGTCCCCGTGCTGCTCCCAGGCGAGAAGACGAGTACACGGATCGAGCCCGCGGCGTCGATCTACGCGGACGTCGCGCGGGTCGCCGGGCTGCCCGGCGTGGTCGACGCCGCGCTCTGGGTCGGGTACGCGTGGGCGGACGAGCCGAGCTGCCGGGCCGCCGTCGTCGTCACGGGTGACGACGAGGAGGTGATCCTGCGCGAGGCCGAACGGCTGGGCCGCCGGTACTGGGACGCGCGCGACGAGTTCGCGTTCGTGGCGCCGGCCGCCCCGTACGAGGAGTGCGTGGCGACGGCCCTGGCGAGCGACCAGCGGCCGTACTTCCTGTCCGACTCGGGCGACAACCCGACCGCCGGCGGCGCGGGCGACGTCACCTGGACGCTCGCGCGCCTGCTGGCCGAGCCGGCCTTCGCCGCGACACCCGAGGACGGCGACGACGTCGGCCCGGTCGCGACCGGCGGCCGCACCGCGATCTACGCCTCACTGCCCGACGCTGCAGCGGCCCGCGAGGTCGCGAAGGCCTGGGCGGAGCACGGCACGGGCGCCGAGGTCGACGTCGAGGCGGGCGCCCGGGTGGACGACGGCCCGCACGGGCCCGTTCGGCTGCGCGGCGTCGTGGAGCACGTCAGCGAGGGCGACCCCGACGCCGGGACGGTCGCCGTCGTCCGCGTGGGCGGGCTGCGCGTGATCCTCACGGAACGGCGCAAGCCCTACCACCTGGAGTCCGACTTCACGTCGATCGGGCTGGACCCGCGCGGGACCGACGTCGTCGTGGTGAAGATCGGCTACCTGGAGCCTGACCTGTACGACATGGCGGCCGACTGGATGCTGATGCTCACCCCGGGCGGCGTCGACCAGGACCTGCTCCGCCTGGGCCACCACCGCCTGACGCCCCCGACCCACCCCTTCCACACGTTCGCGACCGACCCAAACCTCACCCCCACCCTCCTCTAACCCGCTGAGTGCTGGATATTCGCCCCTCTGACACATGAAGAAGGGCGAATATCCAGCACTCAACGGTCGGAGGGATCAGGCCTCCGCTACCAGGGAGAAGAGGTCCTTCGGGTCTTCCGGCTCCGCGATGAGGTCGAGGTGCTGGAGCAGCTCCGGCGCGTTCGCCGTCACGTCCTCCAGCACGAACTTCAGCGCGGTCCAGTCCTCCACGGCGAACCCGACGGAGTCCCACACGATCAGCTCGTCGGCGTTCTGCCGCCCCGAAGCCACACCCGTGACGACCTGCCACAGCTCCGTGACCGGGAAGTCCGGCGCCTGGTGCTGGATCTCGCCCTCGATACGGGTCTGCTCGGGCAGCTCCACGAACACGCTCGCACGGGCGACGATCGCTGCGTCCAGCTCCGTCTTGCCCGGGCAGTCCCCGCCGATCGCGTTGATGAACACCCCGCCCGTGACGTCGGCGTCGTGCAGCACCGTCGCGTTCTGCTTGTCGGCGGTGCAGGTGGTGATGACGTCCGCGCCGCGGACGGCGTCAGCGGCGTCGACCGCCATGACCACGTCGAAGCCGAGCGCCTTGGCGTGCCGGGCCAGCTTCTCCATGGCGAGCGGGTCGACGTCGAAGATGCGGAGCGTCTCGATGCCCAGCTCGGCGCGCATGCCGAGCGCCTGGAACTCGGCCTGCGAGCCGCAGCCGATCAGCGCCAGGGTGCGGGACTCGGCCGGAGCCAGGTACCGGGCGGCAAGGGCCGACGTCGCGGCCGTGCGGAGGGCGGTGAGCAGCGTCATCTCGGCGAGGAACGTCGGGTAGCCGTTGCCGACGTCGGCGAGCACACCGATCGCCGTCACCGTCTGGAACCCGTTCGTCGGGTTGAGCGGGTGCCCGTTGACCAGCTTGAAGCCGTAGGTCGTGTCGTCGGAGGTGGGCATGAGCTCGATCACGCCCTCCTTCGAGTGCGACGCGATGCGCGGCCTCTTGTCGAGCTCGGGCCAGCGCGCGAAGTCGCGCTCCAACGCGTCGGTCAGGGCGGCGATGGCCGCCTCGGGGCCGCGGCGGGCCACCCAGCGGGCGGTGGCGGCGACGTCGAGATACGGGACTGTGGTCATCGCTGGGTCTCCTCGGAGGTGGCGGGGCGCAGCTCGAGCGTGCAGCACTTGACCGAGCCGCCGCCCTTGAAGATCTCGGACAGGTCGACGCCGACGGGGACGAAGCCCCGCTCCTTGAGCGCGTCGGCGTAGTCGCGGGCACGGTCGCTGAGGAACACGTGCAGCCCGTCGGACACGACGTTCAGGCCCAGCACGGCGGCGTCGTCGGCACCGACCAGGATCGCGTCGGGGAACAGTCGGCGCAGCGTCTCCTGCGCGGCGGGGCTGAACGCCTCGGGGTAGTAGGCCACCACGGTCTCGCCGGAGACGGCACCGTCGTCGAGCACCGAGAGAGCGGTGTCGAGGTGGTAGTAGCGCGGGTCGACGAGCTCGAGCGGGATCAGCTCGATGCCCTGCTCTGCCAGTTCCAGGCGCTCGGCCACCTCGGTGTGGCCGGCGGGCGTGGTGCGGAAGCCGGTGCCCGCGAGCAGCAGCTTGCCGATCAGCAGGAGGTCGCCCTCGCCCTCCATGGTCTCGACGGCCTCGCCGAGCCGGCGGTAGGGCGCCGCGGCGGCGGTGTCGAACCAGCGGTCGTACGCGGGGCCCTCGGCCGCGCGCTCGGGGAACGTGAACCGGGCGGCGAGCGCCCGTCCGCCGACGACGATCCCGCCGTTGGCCGCGTAGACCATGTCGGGCAGGCCGGGCTCGGGCTCGATCACGTCGACCCGGTGGCCGCGGGCCTCGTAGGCGGCGCGCAGCGCCTCCCACTGAGCGAGCGCCTTGGCGGTGTCGACGGGCGACGACGGGTCCATCCAGGGGTTGATGGCGTAGACGACGTCGAAGTACGTGGGCGGGCACATGAGGTAGTGCCGGGGTGTCGCGGTGCGCTGCGCGGTGGTCTGCGTCAGAGGCGCGGTGGTCTGCGTCATGCCGTGAGGCTACGTGCGGACTGATTCACAACAACCATGCTTCCGTTGTGCATTCAGCCACGGTTTCTTGCGCAATCGCGCGCTGTACTGAACGATTCGTTCATGGATGCCGTGAACCGGGCAATCGTCGGCGAGCTGCTGCGCGACGGACGTGCCACGTACCAGGAGGTCGGCAGCGTCGTCGGCCTCTCCGCGCCCGCCGTGAAGCGCCGGGTGGACCTCATGATCGCCCGCGGGGAGATCGCGGGCTTCACCGTGCGGGTGGACCCGCAGGCGATGGGCTGGACGCTGGAGGGTTACGTCGAGATCTTCTGCTCCGGCATCGTCTCGCCTGCGGTGCTCGAGCGCGACTTCGCGCCCATCCCTGAGGTGGTCCGGGTCTCCACGGTGACCGGCGACGCCGACGCGATGGTGCACGTCATGGCCGCGAACATGGAGCAGATCGAGCACGTGGTGGAGCGCATCCGGACGGTCACGCACGTGGTCAAGACGCGGACGGCGCTCGTGATGTCGCGCGTCGTCGACCGTCCGGGCGCCTGACATGACCGGGCCGGGCCCGCTACGCCTTAGGGTGTCCTAACAGGACTTTCCCTATCGGACCGGAGGGCGCCCCCGATGCTCAGAACCACGGTCTCCGACGACGTCGCCGGCTGGCTCGACGTACTCGGACCTCTCGCGTTCTACCTGGTCGTCTGGGGCCTCGTCTTCGTCGGCACCGCGTTCTTCGTGGGCGTCTTCATCCCGTTCCTCACCGGGGACGGCCTGCTGTTCGGCGCCGGCATCGTCGCCGGCAGCACCGACCGCATAGACATCTGGGTGCTCGCGATCGGTGTCGGCGTCGCGGCGGTGGCGGGCGACCAGGTCGCGTTTCTCCTGGGCCGCAGGTACGGGCGGCCGTACCTAAGCTCCCGGAAGGGCCGCTGGGTGCAGTCGATGGTGGTGCGCACCGAACGGTTCTACGAGCTGTTCGGCTGGTGGTCGGTGGTCATCGGCCGCTACATGCCGTGGGCGCGCGTGTTCGTCCCGGTGATCGCGGGGGTCGGCGGCATGCCGTACCTGCGCTTCCTCACGGCGAACGTGTTCGGGGCGCTCAGCTGGGCGGTCCTCATCACGGTGCTCGGGTATTTCGCGGCGTCGGACCCGTCGGTACGCCCCATCGCGTACGTGGTCGCGGGTGTCGTCATCGCGGCGTCGGTGGTAGCGGGCATCCGCGCCTGGCACCAGGACCGAACCACCAGCACGACGACTTCCGCGTAGCCGCCACGAGAACGGGGTTGTGTTCGTCTTGGCGGGCCTACCGAACACAACCCCGTTCTCACCCGCTCGCGCCGGGG
The DNA here is from genome assembly GCF_050936155.1 of Promicromonospora sp. CA-289599. NCBI lineage: Bacteria > Bacillati > Actinomycetota > Actinomycetes > Micrococcales > Promicromonosporaceae > Promicromonospora > Promicromonospora sp. CA-289599. The sequence goes on along the minus strand of NZ_JBNJNI010000001.1, from coordinate 3,800,781 downwards.
GATCAAGCGGGCGCTTCGGGGGATCAACCGCCGCGGGTGGGTTGCGGCGAGGGTAGAAGGCATGCCTTCCCAGAACGTCTCGGTGAGCACCCCACCCGGGGCCGCGGGCAGCCGACCAGCCGGCACCGTCGCCCCTCCGCGCCGCACCTGGACCCCCGTCGCGGCGCTCTCGTTCGGCATCGCCATGGTGCTCATGGGCGAGTTCCTCCCGGCGAGCGTGCTGCCTGCCCTCGCAGCCGACGTCGGGGTGAGCGAGGGCCGGGCCGGTCTCGCGGTAGCCGCTACGGCGATCGCCGGCGCGTTCACCGCGCCGAGCGTCGCCGTGCTGCTTCCCCGGACCGACCGCCGCACGGTGCTCGTCGTCCTCCTCGCGATCGCGGCGCTCTCGAACGTCGCGGTGGCGCTCGCGCCGAGCTTCGCCGTGCTCCTGGTCGGCCGGCTGCTGCTCGGTGTCGCACTGGCGGGCTACTGGTCGTTCGCCTTCGGCGCCGGCACCCACGCCGTGCCGGGCAAGGATCGCCTGGTCTCGTCCGCGCTGGCGTTCGGCACCAGCATCGCGACGGTGGTCGGTATCCCGCTCGCCTCCGTCGTGGGGGACGCCGTCGGCTGGCGGGCCACGTTCGGCGGCACCGCGGTGCTCACCGCGCTCGGCGCCGTCGCGCTCACCATGGCGCTGCCCTCGGTCCCGCCCCATCCGGGGGCCGGCCTGCGCATGCTGCGCGCGGCCCTGCGCAACGGGCGGCTCATGGCGGGCATCGCGTGCGTGGTGCTGGTCGCGCTCGGCAACTTCGCCGCGTACCCCTACATCCGCATAGCCATCGAGGACGTGGACCCGGCCGCTACCACGTGGCTGCTGCTCACGTGGGGCCTCGGCGGGCTGGTGGGTACCCTGCTGGCCGGCGTGCTCGCCCGGTGGCTGCGGCCGCTGGCCGCCGTCGCACCCGTCGTGCTCTCCGCCTCGCTCGTGCTGGCGGCGTTCGCCACCTCGCTGCCCGTGCTCGCGGTCGCCATGGTGCTGTGGGGCCTCTCCATCAGCATGATGCCGGTGATCACACAGCTCTGGGTCACCAGGGTCGAGCCGGAGCGGGCGGAGTCCGCGATGTCGCTGCAGGTCACCGCCTTCCAGGTAGCGATAACCGTCGGCGCAGCCCTGGGCGGCGCGCTACTGGACGGGCACGGCGTCCAGTCGTTGCTGCTGGTCGGCGCGGGAGCGGCGGTCGCGGCCGGGATCGGCTGGGCGGTCCTGCGGGTGCCCCGCACCTGAGACCGGCCACGGGGCCGACGCCGCCGTCCGGCCCGGACGGGCTGCCGGTGCCGGCGGGACCGACGGGACCCAGGGCCGACAGCGGCGCGCGGCCGACGTCGGCCCGACGGGCGCCACCGGCCCGGACCGCCACGCGAGCGGCGAGACGCCGTGGTCCACCGCGAACGCCCTGCTGAACGCCGCGACCGAGCCGTACCCCACCTCGAACGCGACCCGGGTCACGGAGAGCCGCTCGACGGCGAGCAGCGTGCGCGCCCGGTGCATCCGCACCTCCCGCAGCACCCGCATGGGGCTATGCCCTGTCGCGCGGCGGAACCGCCCGGTGAGGGCCGAACGCGACAGGTGGACCAGGCCCGCCATCTCGTCGAGCGTCCACGGCTCCCCCGGCCGGGCCACCAGCTCGGCCACCACGTGAGCCACCGCTGTGTCGCGCTTCAGCGTCGTCATCTGCCACTCCATATGAAGCGGAGCCACGGAAGCGGGCGGGCTATTCCCGCCCGGGGCCGATCCGAACGTGCGGACCGGCGGCGCGCGCTCGGCCGGGCGATCAACAGGGGGCGTCAGCGGATCAAGTGACCTCAGGAGCCGGCGGCGACGCTGGAACCATGCCAACTCAGAGCGTCGCGCCGAGCGCACCACCCAGCTCGACCGTCCCCGTCCCCGTCCCAGCGAGCACCCCGACCTGGACACCCGTCATCGCGCTCTCCTTCGGGATCGCGATCCTGGTCGCGAGCGAGTTCCTGCCCGCGAGCGTGCTGCCGGGCCTCGCCGCCGACATCGGCGTGAGCGAGGGCACGGCGGGCCTGGCCGTCGCCGCGACGGCGATCGCCGGAGCCTTCACCGCGCCGAGCATCGCGGTGCTCCTCCCCCGGACCGACCGGCGCAAGGTCATGCTCGGGCTGCTCGCCGCCGCCGCCGTGTCGAACCTCGCGGTCGCCCTCGCGCCCAGCTTCGCGGTGCTGCTGATCGGCCGCCTCCTGCTCGGCGTCGCCATCGCCGGGTACTGGTCGTTCGCCTTCGGCGTCGGCACCTACGCCGCCCCCGGCAAGGACCGCGTGGTGTCGTCCGCCATCTCGTTCGGCGTCAGCATCGCGACGGTGCTCGGCGTCCCGCTCGGGTCGATCGTCGGCGACGCGGTCGGCTGGCGGACGGCCTTCGGAGGCGCCGCCGCACTCTGCGCGCTCAGCGCGGTCGCGCTCGCGATCGCCCTCCCCTCCGTCCCGGCCCACCCGACGGCGGGCCTGCAGATGCTGCGCGAGGCGCTGCGCAGCACACGGCTGATGGCCGGCATCGGCTGCGTGGTGCTGGTCGCTTTCGGCAACTTCGCGGCGTACCCGTACATCCGCCTCGCGATCGACCGCATCGATCCCGGCGCCACCACCTGGATGCTCCTGGCATGGGGTGCCGGCGCCGTCACCGGCACGATCGTGGCGGGGATGCTCGCGCGCTGGCTGCGCCCGCTGGCCGGGGCCGCGCCGATCGCGCTCGGCGTCGCACTGGTGCTCACGGCGAACGCCCCGTCCGTGCCGGTACTGGCCGTCGCGGTGGTCCTGTGGGGCTTCTCGTTCAACATGATCCCCGTCATCGTCCAGCTCTGGGGCGCCCGGGTCGAGCCCGAGCGGACCGAGTCGGCGATGTCGCTCAGCGTCACGGCCTTCCAGGTGGCGATCACCGCGGGCTCGGCGCTGGGCGGGTTGCTACTGGACGGGTACGGCGTCCGGCCACTGCTGCTGGTCGGCGCGGGCGCGGCGGTGGCAGCGGGGATCGGCTGGGCGGTCCTGCGGATACCGCGCTCCTGACGCCCTCCACCCGAGCGGTGAGACGCCATGGTCCGCGGCGAACGCCCGGCTGAACGCCGCGACCGAGCCGTAGCCCACCTCGAACGCGACCCGCGTGACCGCCAGGCACTGCTCGGTGAGGAGCGTGCGGGCCCGGTGCATCCGCACCTCCCGCAGCATCCGCATCGGGCTGTGCCCGGTCGCCCGGCGGAACCGGTCGGTCAGCGCCGAGCGCGACAGGTGCACCAGGCCGGCCATCCGGTCGAGCGTCCACCGCTCGCCCGGGCTCGCCGCGAGGGCGGCGACCACCTCGGCGACCTCCGGGTCGTCGGCCGGGCCCCGTACGCCGTCGGCCTGGCCGACGAGCGCGTCTACAGGTCGGGACATGGCGGAGATCGCCGCGCCGATGAGGCCCGCGTAGGCCGCCGCGAACCGGTCCGCCTTGCACGGCACGCTGAGCGGGCAGGTGGTCACGAGGGCGACGACGCCGCGGTGCTCGTCGCCAAACCCCCGCAGGACCAGCGGGCTCGACCACGGCGTGGGGGCCTCGCGCCGGAGGTCCCCGGACACGAGGTCGGTGTCGACATCGGCGGTGAGCCGGTACGCCGTCCGGGGATCGACGAGCACGGCGTCGCCGGGCAGGATCGTCCGGCGACCGCCGGCCGTCTCGAGCGTCGCGGCACCGGACAGGATCAGGGCCCACAGGGCACCGGACCGCACCAGCGTCGCGTCAGCAGGTAGCTGCTCGCGCTTCAGCGTCGTCATGTCCCATTCCATACGAAGCGGAGCCACGAACGCGCGCGGCGTATTCCCGGAGCCGCCGGCGCGCTGACCTGGCCCTTGCCCTGACATACTGCGGGTGGCGTGCCCGCAGGTCATGCCACAGCCAAGGAGTGAACATGCTGATCGCCGGTCTCGTGCTCGCGGGCCTTGCAGCCCTGGTCCACGTCTACATCTTCTATCTGGAGGCCTTCGCCTGGACCGACCCGAAGACGTTGGCGACGTTCGGGATGACCGCGGAGCAGGCAGAGGCGACGCGGCCGATGGCGCTGAACCAGGGTTTCTACAACCTGTTCCTCGCGATCGTCACGGGCGTCGGCATCGTCTTCACGGCCACCGGGTCGACGGCGGTGGGCGCCGCCCTCGTGCTCGCCGGAGCCGGCTCGATGGCCGCGGCGGCGCTCGTACTGGTGATCTCGGACCCGACCAAGCGCGACGCGGCACTGAAGCAGGGCCTCGTCCCGCTGCTGGCGATCATCACGGTCACGATCGCCCTCCTCCTCTGACATCCCGTTGAGTGCTGGATATTTGTCCATCTGAGAGCCTCAGATGGACAAATATCCAGCACTCAACGGGCGGGGTGGGGGGGTGTTGCGGAGGCGGCGCAGCATGCGCGGGTCCTGGAAGCCGACCATGTGGGCCGCTGACTCGACAGTGGCGCCGTGGCCGATCAGGTGCTCTGCCCGTTCGAGCCGCAGCAGCTGCTGGTAGCGCAGCGGCGTCATCCCGGCGGCCTGGGTGAAGAGCCTGGTCAGCGTGCGGGCGGCGACCCCGGCGTGCGCGGCCAGGTCGGCGAGCGGCAGGGTCCGCGCGAAGTGGGCGTCTATGTGGTTCTGCACCCGGTGGACCGTGTCGTCGACGTGCGACCGGTGCCGCAGCATCGCGCTGGCCTGCGGCTCCGTCCCGTTCCGGCGCGTGTAGACCACCATCTCGCGGGCCACCCGAGCGGCGAGCGCAGGGCCGTGCCGCATGGCGAGCAGGTGCAGCGACAGGTCGATGCCGCTCGCGATGCCCGCGGAGGTGACCACGCCGCCGTCCGTGGTGAAGAGGACGTCCCGGACCACGTGCGCCCGGGGGTAGCGGGCGGCGAGGTCGTCCTGGACGGCGTGGTGGGTGGTGCAGCGCCGGCCGTCGAGCAGGCCCGCCTGGCCGAGGGCGTCCGCCCCCGCGCACACGCTCGCGACGGTGCCGCCCGCACCGTGGTGGGCGGCGAGCCGCTCGCGCAGCGAGACGCTCAGCCGGGGCCAGGCGACCTTGACGCCGCCGATGCGCCAGCCGGGTACGACGACGAGGTCGTCGGGGCCCACCTCCGGCCAGTCGGTACCCGCGACGAGCGGGAGGCCCTGTGCCGAGGCGACCACACCGGCGTCGTGCCCGGGACCGCCGGCCCCGCCACCTCCACGACCGGTCACGGAACCATCCGGCTCGACGCCGGACACGTACCGCAGGTCGTAGGGCCGGCCGAAGTCGCCCGCCGTGAAGAAGGCCTGCGCGGGGCCCGCCAGGTCGAGCAGGTGGACCCCGGGCAGCAGCACGAAGACGACAGTGGTCACGCGGTCGATGCTGCCACGCCCGCCTCGGCCTCGGCCTCGGACTCGAGCTCCGCGACGGTGGCGATGCGGGCGAACCGGTCGCGGAGCACGGCCTCGGTGCGCTCCAGGATGTCGGCGGCGCTGAACCGGCCGAGCGGGTCCGTGCTGGTGGCATCGCTCACGAACGTCATGGCGTAGCCGAGGTCGGAGCCGACGCGCGTGGTGGTCTCCACGCACTGCTCGGCCCGGATGCCGCAGACACGCAGCTCCCCCACGCCGTGCGCGGTGAGGATCTGCTGGAGGTTGGTGGTCGTGAACGCGTTGTGCGAGGTCTTGCGGAGCACCGGCTCCTCGGGCAGGGGCCCGCTCAGCTCGGCGAACAGCCGGACGTTGCCGGACTCCGGGTCGAACGCGTTACCCGTCCCCGGCTCGGTGTGCAGCACCCAGACGACGAGGTCCCCGGCCGCACGAGCCAGGTCGACGAGCCGGTTGACGGGCTCCGCGACCGCGGGGTTGAGCGTGTCTGCCCACTGCGGGCGGACACGGAAGGACTCCTGGACGTCTACGACGATCAGCGCTCGGTTCATCCCTCCAGTCTGGCCACAGCGGCGCGCGAACGGGAGGCCGGATCGGGCCGTGAGGCGGACGGATCTGGCCACGCCACACGCTCGACGCGGGTGGTCGGCAAAAGGTCAGGTGATCGGCAACTCGGGTTGCCGATCACCTGACCTTCTACCGACTACTGCCCGGGCGGGCCCTGCCCGCCCCGCGGTGCGTCAGGCCTTGACGAAGGCCAGCAGCGCCTCGTTGACCTCGGCCGCGTGGGTCCAGAGCAGGCCGTGCGGCGCGCCCTCGATCTCGACGTACTCCGCCTCGGGGAACGCCTTGTGGAACGGGCGGGCCGTGGCGTCGATCGGGAGGATGTTGTCCTTGGTCCCGTGCAGGATCAGGGACGGCTTGCCCGCGGCACGCACCGCCTCGACGTCGGCCCGGAAGTCCTCGATCCAGGCCGAGACGACGGCGTAGGCCGCGACCGGCGCGCTGCCCGTCGCCGTGTTCCAGCTGGCCGTGACGACCTCCTGGCTGATCCGGCTGCCGAGGTTCTCGTCCAGGTTGTAGAAGTCCTGGTAGAAGTTCGTGAACCAGGCGAACCGGTCGGCGTGGGCCGTCTCACGGATCCCGTCGAAGACGGACTGCGGCACGCCGGTCGGGTTGTCGTCGGTCGCGACGAGGAACGGCTCCAGCGACGCGAGGAAGGCCAGCTTGGCGACGCGCTCGTGACCGTGGTTCTTCACGTAGCGGGCGAGCTCGCCGGTACCCATCGAGAAGCCGACAAGGATGACGTCGCGCAGGTCGAGCGTGTTCAGGACCGTGTCGAGGTCCGCGGCGAAGGTGTCGTAGTCGTAGCCCTCCCCGACCTTGCTCGACTGGCCGAACCCGCGGCGGTCGTACGTGATGACGCGGTACCCGGCGGCGATCAGCTCACGCGACTGGCGCTCCCAGCTGTTGCCGTCCAGCGGGTACCCGTGGATGAGGACGACCGGCTGCCCCGTGCCGTGGTCCTCGTAGTAGAGCTCGGTGGTGGTGCTGTTCTCGGTGCCGACCGTGATGAAACCCATGATCCGATTCCTCTCGTGAGTCCTGCTGCCCCGGCGGAGAACGATCGTTCTCCGCCGATATCCGCTACAGTAGAGAACGATCGTTCTCCGCGCAAGTCGTGCGGAGCGAAAAGTGGGGTGAGATCGGATGATCGACGAGAAGACCGCTCGCGAGGCCGTGGTCCAGGCCGCGGACGAGCTGTTCTACGCGCATGGCGTCCAGGCGGTGGGCATGGATGCCGTGCGGACGGCGGCGGGCGTGTCCCTCAAGCGGATCTACTCGCTCTTCGCCTCGAAGGACGAGCTGATCGTCGCGGTGCTCCGCCACCGCACCACGGTCTGGGACTCCGGCCTCGCGTCGGCGTCGGAGCGGGCGACGTCGGCGCGCGAGCGCATCCTCGCCGTCTTCGACTTCCTCGACGTCTGGTTCCGGGAGCCGGACTTCCGCGGGTGCGCGTTCATCAACACGCACGGCGAGCTGGGCGCCTCCTCGACGGCGGTGGCGGACGCCGTCCGCGAGCAGAAGCGCAGCTTCCAGGAGTACGTCGCCCGTCTCGTGTCGGACGCCGGCGCGCCCGCCACCCTGGCGCCGCAGCTCGCGATCCTCGCCGAGGGCGCACAGACCACCGCCGCCATCGCGGGCACCCCGGAGGCCGCGCGCCAGGCCCGCGCGGCGGCGGAAACCCTGCTGGACGTAGCAACTGCGAGAGGATGAGCACATGACGACCGACGACACCACCGGCGGCGGACCGGCAGCCACTCCGTACGCCCTGCAGACCGGCCCCCACGAGGGTGACTTCGCGTTCCGCTGGGCGTACGGCAACCCCGAGGCACCGTTCACCATCATGGAGTTCGGCGACTTCGAGTGCCCGTACTGCGGTGCGGCCAAGCCCGTGCTGCACGAGCTCGTCAACGGCTCCGAGGGCCAGGTCCGCCTGGTATGGCGCCACTTCCCCCTGTTCGAGCCGCACCCGTACGCGCTGACAGCGGCCCTCGCCGCCGAGGCCGCGGGACACCAGGGGGCGTTCTGGCCGATGGCGGGCCTGCTCTTCAAGAACCAGGACAGCCTCGACGACGCGTCGATCATCCGTTACGGCGAGCAGCTCGGCCTCGACGACACCAGCGCCCTGATCGGTGACCCGGCCCAGCGGTTCGCCGGCGCCGTCCGCAAGGACTACCAGGCGGGCATCGACGCCGGGGTGCACGGCACACCCACGCTGTTCATCAACGGCGAGCCGTACATGGGCGCCGTCACGGTCACCGACCTGCGGGACACCATGGCGATGTCCCGCAAGCGCGCCCGCTTCCGCCGGTAGCCCGCCCGTTATCGCGCCAGAAGTGCCCGCAGGTGGGCCACCACCTCCTGCGGTGACTGCTCGGCCATGAAGTGCCCCGCGTCCAGCGTCCGGTGCTGCAGGTCGGCGGCCCATGCGGACCACAGGCCCGCCGCGTCGTAGCCGAGTGCCGCGCCCCAGTCCTGCTGGAGCACGGTGACCGGCATGGCCAGCCGCCGTCCGGCCGCCCGGTCGGCCCGGTCGTGCTCGACGTCGATCCCCGCCGACGCCCGGTAGTCCGCCACTATCGACGGCACCGCCTCCCGCGAGGCCCGCAGGTACTCGGCCCGCACGTCCGCAGGGATCGCGTCGGGGCTCGTGCCCCAGGCGTCGAGGAAGAACCCGAAGAAGTCGTCGGCGGAGGCCTCGATCATCCGCTCGGGCAGGCCCGGCGGCTGCGCCATCAGGTAGAGGTGGAACGCGACGGCCGCGTCGGCACCGTGCAGCACGTCCCACATGTCGAGGGTCGGCAGCACGTCGAGGACGGCCAGGCGCGTGACCCGGTCAGGGTGGTCCAGGCCCGCGCGGATCGCGACGAGCGCTCCCCGGTCGTGGCCCGCGAGGGCGAACGTCTCGTGGCCCAGCGCGGCGGCGAGCGCGACCACGTCCCGGGCCATGGCCCGCTTCGAGTAGGTGTCGCGGTCGAGCTCGGCGGGCTTGTCGCTCGCACCGTAACCGCGCAGGTCGGGGACGATCACCGTGTGGTCACGGACGAGGTCCGCGGCGACGTGCCGCCACATGAGGTGCGTCTGCGGAAAGCCGTGCAGCAGCACGACAGGGCTGCCGGAGCCGCCGACCGCTACGTTGAGGACGAGGTCGCCCACGGCGACGCGCTGGTAGTCGAACCCAGGGATCTTCTGTGTCATGCCCCGAATCTCCAGGACGTGGATGAGCAAGCGATGAGCAAGTGGTGAGCATGGACGTGCGGGTAGGGGTGCTCGGCCCGGTCACCGCGTGGGTCGACGGCGCGGAGGCGGCCCTGGGCGGCCCCCGCCAGCGCGCCGTCCTCGCGCGGCTGGTCGCGGCGGGCGGCCGGACGGTGACCGCCGACCGCCTGGTCCAGGACCTGTGGGCGGAACCGCCGCAGGGTGCGCTGGCCGCCGTGCGCACGTTCGTCGCGGCGCTCCGCCGCGGCCTCGAGCCCGGGCGGACGGCGCGCACCCCCGCCCGGCTGCTCGTGACCGACGGTCCGGGGTACGCGCTGCGCGACGTCGACGTGGACGCCTGGTCGTTCGAGGCGGCGGTGGCCGAGGCGCGCGACCTGGCTCCTGCCGCCGCGCGGGCGTCGCTCGACCGGGCGCTCGGCGCCTGGCGCGGCGCTCCCTACGCGGGGCTGGACCTGCCGTGGGCGGTCGCCGAGCGGGCCCGGCTGGCCGAGCTGCGGCTCGTCGCTACCGAACGCCGCGCCGAGGTGCGGATCGCGCTGGGTGACGCGGCCGACGTCGTGCCGGGTCTGGACGCGCACGTGGCCGAGCACCCATGGCGGGAGGAGGCGTGGCGCCTGCTCGCGCTCGCGCTGTACCGGTCGGGCCGGCAGGCGGACGCGCTGGCCGTGCTCCGCCGGGCGCGAGCGATGCTGGCCGACGAGCTCGGTGTCGACCCGGGGCCGCGGCTCGCGGAGCTGGAGGGCCGGGTGCTGCGGCACGAGGTCGGCGCCGACGCCGCCACGCCCGACGACGTCTGGCGGGACACCACCTCCGCGTACGAGCGAGTGGTCGCCGCCGGCGCCCGCAGCCGCCTGGAGTCGACGGCGACGCTCCTACGCACCCTGGCGCTGTCCGGTGGCGAGGGCCTGGCGGCCGCCCGCTCGCAGCGGGTGGCCGCCGTCCGCGCCGCCGAGCAGCTCAGCGACCCTGAGCTCACCGCCCGGGTGATCGGCGCGTTCGACGTCCCCGGGGCATGGACACGGTCCGACGACGCGGGCGCCGCCGCCGAGATGGTCGCCGCCGCTGAGCGCACCCTGGCCGCGCTCCCCGAGGACGCGCCCGACGCCGTCCGGGCCCGGCTGCTGGCGACCGTCGCGATCGAGTCGCGCGGGCTGCCCGGGACCCGGGGGCCGGAGGCCGCGCGTCAGGCGGAGACCCTCGCGCGGCTCGCAGGCGATCCGGCGGTGCTCGCGTTCGCCCTGGCGGGCCGGTACCTGACCGCGTTCGGACGCACGGGCCTGGCCCCCGAGCGGGACGAGCTCGGCGCGGAGCTGGTGGCCCTGGCTGCCCGGCACGGGCTGAGCACCTTCGAGATCCTGGGACACCTGGTGCGGATGCAGGCGCTGTCGGCCCTCGGCCGGTGGGAGACGGCGCAGCAGCACGCGGACGCAGCAGCCGCGCTGGGCAGGAGGCACGAACGGCCGCTGGTCGCGGTGTTCACGGGGTGGTTCGCGGCGCTGCGGGCGGCGTCGGGTTCGAGTGCCAGCGACGCCGACGCCGCTGAGGACGCCTACCGCACCGCCGCCGGGCTGCTCGACGGCTCCGGCATGCCCGGCCTGGCCGAGGGCCTGTTCCCGCTGGCGGTGCTCGCCGTGCGGGTGTGGCACGGCCTGCCGGCGGACGGCGGTTCGGCCGGCCGCGACAGCAACGTGGACAGCGCCGGCTGGGGCCCCCACGAGCCGTGGGCCCGCCCGCACCTGCTCCTGGCCCGCGGGGCGGACGCCGAGGCCGCGGCCGCCGTCCGCCGCATCCCCGACCCCCCGCCGGGCCTGCTCACCGAGGTGCTCTGGGTCCTGGCGGGGCGCGCGGCGATCGCGGTCGGCGACCGCCGGGTCGCCGAGCGGGCCAGGGCGGCACTCACCCCGGCGGCCGACGAGGTGTCGGCGGGCAGCGGCGTCCTGACCGCCGGGCCGGTGCGGGATCACCTGGACGTGCTGACGAATTTCCTCGCCCGCTGACCCGACTTGGTCCGAACCATCGGCGCAGCCCAGCGATTAGGCCCAGAAAGCACGGTTCTTTGGGCCTGATCGCTGGGTTGGCGCAGAAGAACCGTCAGGCCGGCGGGCGCCAGGCGCCGTCCGGCAGCGGCGGCGGACCGCTGGCCTCGTGGGGCGAGCACAGCGGCAGCCGGTCACCGAAGTACCGGAGAACCAGGATGCCGATGACGCCGGACAGGATCGACCCGACGATGATGCCCACCTTGGCCTCGTTGATCAGCGCTTCGTCGTCGAACGCGAGCTCGCTGACGAACAGCGCGATGGTGAACCCGATACCGCACAGGAACGCACCGCCGGCGAGGTGGCCGTAGCGCACCTGGCCGGGCAGGGTGCCGAGCCCGGTCAGGAGCGCGACCATCGCACCGGCGAAGACGCCGATCCCCTTGCCGAGCACGAGACCGACCAGCACGCCGAGCGTGACCGGACTGGACATGGCTGCGCTGATCGACTCCCCGGTGAGCGCCACCCCCGCGTTGGCCAGCCCGAACACCGGCACGACGAAGTACGAGCTCACCGGGTGCAGCGCGTCGAGGATGCGGTCGCTCGTGGGGACCGCCGACCGCGCAGCGCTGACGGCGAGGCGGGAGCGGGCCGGGTCGAGATCCTCCATGAGGGCACGCGAGTACCACCCGAGATGTCGGCGCGCCTCGTCGTCGCGCCCCCGGCGGGCGGTCGGGACCGCGAGACCGACGACGACGCCCGCGAGCGTCGGGTGCAGCCCGGACTCGAGGACCGCCACCCACAGGATCAGGCCCACGAGCAGGTACGGCGGGATCTGCCAGACGCCGATCCAGCGCATCGCGAACAGCACCAGCGTGAGCAGCGCCGCGAGCGCCAGCGCGCCCATGGAGAGCGCGTCGGAGTAGAAGATGCCGAGGAGGGCGATGGCGCCGATGTCGTCGAAGATCGCGAGCGTGAGCAGGAAGACGCGGAGCTGGTCGGGGCAGCGTGGCCCCGCGAGCGCGAGCACGCCGATGACGAACGCCGTGTCCGTGGACATCGGCAGTCCCCAGCCGGACGCGTCCGGGCCGGACGGGTTGATCAGCAGGTAGATACCGATCGGGACGGCCAGCCCGCCGATCGCCCCGAAGAGCGGCACGGACGCGGCGCGGAAGGTGCGCAGCTCGCCGACGGTGAGCTCGCGGTTGACCTCGACGCCGACCACGAAGAAGAACACGGCCATGAGGAAGTCGTTCACCCAGTGGTGCAGCGAGAGGTGCAGCTCCCAGGTACCGACCGTGAGGTTGACCGGCGTCTCCCACAGTGCGTGGTACGAGCCGCCCGCCACGTTGGCCCAGACCAGGGCGATGGCCGACGCCGCGAGCAGGAGCGTCGCTCCCCCACCCTCGGTCGCGAAGTAGCTGCGCAGTCCTGGGGACAAGCGGGGATACGGGATGTCCACCCGAGGCCGGGGTCCCGGCCGGGTCGGAACTCCGGTGGGGATCCGGTCTGTCACGGGTCAAGGATGACAGAGTCGGGCGGCGTCAGCCGATCGCTCTCGTCGCGGCGATCGTGCCGAGCAGGGCCAGCGCCTCGGCGGCCGGCGAGCCGGGGGTCGCGTGGTAGACGACGAGCTCCTGCCCCGGCACGCCGCGGACGTCGAACACGTGCACCCGCAGCTCCAGGTGGCCCACCTCGGGGTGCAGGAATCGCTTGCTGGTCAGGCGCTTCCCGCGGGCGTCGTGCTGGTCCCACATCCGCCCGAAGTCGGGGCTCTTGACACGCAGCTCGTCGACGACCGCGCGGATCACCGGGCTGCCCGGTGTGAGCCCGTCGGCCAGGCGGAGCCCGGCGACGGTGTTCTCGGCGACGGCATGCCAGTCGGGGTAGAAGGTGCGCGCGGCGGGGTCGAGGAAGGTCGCGCGGGTCAGGTTCCGGGAGAACGGGAACCCGTTGAACAGCGCCTCGCCGAGCGGGTTGCTCGCGAGCACGTCGAAGGCTCGTCCGAACACGAGCGCGGGGGTGTCCCGCCAGGAGAGCATGAGCTCCAGCAGCGCGCTGTCGACCTCCTCGACCGCCGCGGGGCTCGCCGGCCGGGGGCTGAGGCCGGCCAGCCGGTAGAGGTGCTGCCTGCCGTCGTCGTCCAGGCGCAGCACCTCGCCGAGCGAGTCCAGGACCTGCGGCGACGGGCTCACCTCGCGTCCCTGTTCGAGCCGCACGTAGTAGTCCACGCTGACGCCGGTCAGCATCGCCACCTCCTCGCGCCGCAGGCCGACGACGCGGCGCCTCCCGTACACGGGCAGGCCGAGCGCCTCCGGGGTCAGCTGCGCACGCCTGCCGCGCAGGTAGTCGCCGAGCGGTGATGCGGTCATGTCTTCGACGGTACCCGGCAGGCCGCGCGTATCCAGGGTGTGCTGCACCCAGGAGGACGGCGTCCTTCCTGGGCCCGGCGCGGCGCCGCAGCCTGGGTGCATGAGCACAGAGACGAACACCCCCAAGATCATCCTCGTCACCGGCGCGAGCAGCGGCATCGGCGAGGCCACGGCGCTCCGGCTCGCGGCGGAGGGCCACCACGTGGTGCTCGGCGCCCGCCGGACGGACCGCCTCCACGCCCTGGTCGAGAAGATCCGGGCCGACGGCGGGGCGGCGAGCGCCCACCGGCTCGACGTGACCGACCGCGACGACGTGCGCGCCGTCGCCGACCGCGTCGTCGAGGAGCACGGGCGGATCGACGTCATCGTGAACAACGCGGGCGTCATGCCCCTGTCCCGCCTCGACGCGCTGCTCGTGGACGAGTGGGACCGGATGATCGACGTCAACGTGCGCGGGCTGCTCCACGGCATCGCCGCGGTGCTGCCACACTTCGGGCGGCAGGGCGGCGGGCACGTCGTCACGGTCGCCTCGATCGGCGCGCACGAGGTGTACCCGACGTCGGCCGTGTACTCCGCCAGCAAGTTCGCCGCGTGGGCGATCACCGAGGGCCTGCGCATGGAGTCGGACCCGAGCGTCCGGGTCACCACGATCACGCCCGGCACGGTCGAGAGCGAGCTCGCGGAGCACATCTCCGACACCGGGGCGCAGACCTACATGCAGTCGTTCCGCCGCAACCTCATCCCGGCGGACGCGATAGCCCGCGCCATCTCGTTCGCCCTGGACCAGCCGGCCGACGTCGACGTGAACGAGATCATCGTGCGCCCGGCGGCCCAGCGCTGATCTGCGGGGTGGGTACGCTCGTGCGGAGCCTCCACTGGTCGAGTGTGTAGAATCCTGGTCATGCGACCAAACGACAGGTCGGTCGATCAGAAAGGTCGATCCTTCATCGAGACGGCGCGACGGGCGCAGATCGTCGAGGCGGCCGTCGACACGCTCGCCGAGCTCGGGTACGCCAAGGCGTCCTTCGCGCGCATCGCGCAGCGCGCCGGGATCAGCCCCGGCCTGATCTCCTACCACTTCCGCAACAAGCAGGAGCTCATGGAGCAGGTCGTGACCGAGGTGAACGCCGACATGGAACGCGCCATAGAGGAACGCGTCGAGGGCGCCGAGGGCCACGTCGCGGTGCTGAGAGCGGTGATCGAGGGCTTCGTCCACTACTGCGCCGCGCGGCCCGCACGCCTCGTCGCCGTCGGGCAGATCGAGGGCGCCGAGGGCTGGGGGGCGCAGGAGCGGGAGCAGTCGATCGGCGACTTCGAGCAGCTGCTGCGGAGCGGCCAGGACGACGGGGAGTTTCGTTCCTTCTCGTCCCGGCTCATGGCGGCAACGCTCCTGGCCGCGCTCGAGGCCGTCCCCACCGAGCTGCACGCCCGGCCCGACACCGACGTCCGCGCCTACGCGGACGAGCTCGCGACCACTTTTGAGCTCGCCGTGAGAAAGGTCGACCATTGACGACCCCGACACCGCAAGCGACCGATGCACGGTCCCGCACCGCGCTACCCAGGTTCTGGCAGCGCTGGGCGGCGGTGCTCGGGCTGCTGGCGCTCTCCCCGATCAGCGCCGAGTACCTCGTCGGCTACCTCGATGCCACCGGACGCCCGTTGGACCTCCTCACGGGCCTGGTCATCCTCGGGCCGCTCTACGGCTCGGTCGCCGTCCTCATCCGCGAGGTCGCCCGGCGCACCGGCCGCGGCTGGCCGACGATCCTGCTGCTTGCCACGGCCGCCGGAGTGATCCAAGCAGGCCTGATCGATCAGAGCCTGTTCTTCCGGGACTTCGCCGCCGACGACCCGGACTGGGCGACCCAGGCACCGGTGACGGTCATCCCCGGCCTGGGAATCGACGCCGCCAGCCTCCTTGGCTATGTCGGCGGGCACGTGATCTGGAGCTTCGCCGCTCCGATCGCGGTGATCGAGTCCTGCGCGCCCCGCATCGCGAACCGGCGGTGGCTCGGCAAACCGGGCATCGTCGCCATCACGGTCCTGTGGGTCCTGGCCGCAGCACTCCTCTACAGCGACACCGCCGCTGACTCCACAGCGACAGCGGCCCAGCTGGTCGGTGCCGCCCTGGTCGCTGCTGCTCTGATCGCTGCCGCGTTCAATGTCGGGCGCAAGCAGGTCCCCTCGCCTGGCAAGGTGCCGTCATGGTGGTTCGTCGGCGTCCTCACCGCCGTCGTCCTGTACGCCAACCAGCTGCTGCCGGCGACGTGGCTCGGTGTGACGGCGAACGTCGCGGCGGCCTTCGCACTGGGATGGCTTCTGCTGCGCTGGTCGCGCCGCGAAGGCTGGGGACGCCGGCAGGTGCTGGCCGTCGCCGGTGCGGCCCTCGTCGTGCGTGCCAGCATCTCCTTCCTGGTCGAACCGCTGGGTGACGTCGACCTCACGACGAAGTACGCGGTCAATGCCGTGCTGCTCGTCGGCGTCGCGACACTGCTGCTTGTGGCAGCCCTGCGCCTGCGCCGAGCGGAGGCGAACGCATGCTGAAGGTCCACGGCATCTCCTACCTGATCGGGGAGTCGAGCGCGGACGACGTGCGCCGGGATCTCGAGATCATCGAGCGGGACCTGCACTGCGACACGGTGATGGTGACGGGCGGCGACGTCGAGCGGTTGATCGAGGCCGCTCGTGTCGCCCTCGACGTCGGTCTCGCCGTCTACGTCAGACCGGATCACACCGACCGGCCCCGACGCGAGCTGCTGGAGCGGCTGGCCGCCGTGGCCGCCGCGGCCGAGGCGCTGCGGCGCGAGCACCCGGACCGCGTGACGCTCCTCGTCGGCACCGAGCTCTCGCACACCGTGCCCGGCATAGTCCCTGGGTTCCGTTCGTTCCTGCGGCTGAAGCTCATCCTGCGGTTCCACCGCCTGCTGCGGCGCCGGGTCAACAGGCGCCTCCACAGGCTGCTCCTCCGCACCGTGGCCATCGCACGCCGGCACTTCCAGGGCCCGCTGACCTACTCGGCGGCCGGGTGGGAGGAGGTCGACTGGTCGCCGTTCGACGTGGTCGGCGTCAGCCTGTACCGAGGCGCGCGCAACCAGGCGACCTATCCCGACCGGCTGCGCGGCCTGGTCCGCGACAACGAGGGCAAGCCGGTGGTCATCACCGAGTTCGGCTGCGGTGCCTTCACCGGAGCCGACCAGCGCGGCGCCGGCTCGTTCCAGATAGTCGACTGGTTCGCCGAACCGCCGCGCATCCGCGACGACCATCCGCGCGACGAGTCCGTCCAAGCCCGCTACCTCGGCGAGCTCATCGACCTGTACGACGCGGAAGGCGTCCACGGCTGCTTCGTCTTCACCTTCGCCATGCCCGACTTCACACGCCGGGAGGACCCGAGCCTCGACCTCGACAAGGCCGGCTTCGGCGTCATGGCCGTGACGGACGACGGCGTCTGTCAGCGCAAGGAGGCGTTCGACGAGGTCGCGCGGCGGTACGGCGGCTGACCGCCGAGGCTCTCCGCCGCCGTCCGGAGCGCCGCGATCTCGTCCGGCGTGGACATCCGGGCCACTGCCGCGATGTCGAGGAGGTAGGCGCGCCGGTCCGGCGGGAAGGCCTCGGTGATCCGCGCCGGGTCCTCCAGCAGGACCCGGTAGATCTCCAGGCCCGCGGCGTAGAACAGGTCGACGAGCTTGAGGTCGCCGGAGGCGTCCTTCATGACGTTGCCCGGGTTGTGGTCGAGCCCGCCCCAGAACGGAACGGACCTGGCGGCCTCGGCATCCAGCCGCTCGGCATCTCTTCGGACGGCGGTGACCGGGTCGTCCGGCACGGCGGCGGCCCAGCGCTCGACGACGGCGTCCGCCTCCACCCGGTCGGCCGGCAGCAGGAACTCGAGCACCGTGAGACGGCCCCCGCCGGCCAGCGGAGCGTCGAAGTCGATCCGCGGCAGGAACGGATGCCCCTCGAGACCACGGCACAGCTCCACGAAGACCTCATACGCGGGCTCGAACGGGCTCACCCTGGCGACCTGCGCCCCGTCGGGCGACCGCCAGACCGTCGCCCAGTCCCCGATGCCGCACACGTTCCAGCCGTCGGCGAGCAGACGTCCGGTCGCCTCACGGTGCGGCAGGTCACGCAGTGTCTCGAAGGAAATCACGTTCGGAGCGTAGGCGACACCCTGGGCTTCACTCCCGGGAATTACGCCACCGCGAGCACCCGTTCGAGAGGCTCTGGACGACCCTGACCCTGGGGGTCGTGGTCGTCCAGAGCCTCTCGAACTGACGTCAGCAGTGGGTCACGGGCCCGTCGTCAGGTACGTCACCTGGCGGCCGCTGTTCACCGTCTCGCCCGTGTTGTTGATGACCCGCCGGATGGTGCCGGTACCGCCGAGCGAGACCGTAACCATGTTGTGGAACCGCACGCCAGGCCACACCGGCACCTCGAAGGCCCGCGCGTTCGCCACCGACGGGTTGACGTTGAAGAACGCGTAGCTGCCCAGCCCCCAGGCCTGGTGGTCGGTCACGGAGTCGGCCACCTTGTACGCCGCCCAGCCCTCGGTGGAGCCGTTCATGTACGCGGCCTGGTTCGGCGGGTCGTACGGCATCTCGTTCTGGTAGAAGTACGTGCGCCCGCGCTCGCCGTTCCAGATGGTCTGGTACTGCTGGTAGTGCTCCACGAACAGGCCGTACATGGTCACGTCGTCGCCGTTCACGATGAGGCCGTTGCGGCCGGTGTTCACGGTCCAGCCCACCGTGCCGTTGTTGCCGTGGTCGGCCCGCCAGATCCAGGCGTGGTCACCGATCACGTCGTCGCTGTTGATCTCCATGCTCACCTCGGCCTTGCCCGCGATGGAGCCGCCCACACGGATGAAGACGTCGGACAGCACCGTCGGGTTCGCCGCGTGGTCGGCGGAGGAGCCCGTCGGGCCCACCTGGAGCAGCACGCGGGAGCTGGTGGTCCCGGCGTCGAACATGATGCCGGCCAGGCGGACGCCGTCGACGTCGGCCACGTTCATGGCGTTGATGCCGCCCTGCGGCACGAAGGTGGCCAGGCCCAGCCCGAGCACCACGGTGTCCGCCCGGTTGACCTGGAGGGTCTGGTTGACCTGGTACGTGCCGGGAGTGACCAGCAGGTTCTTGCCCGCGGCGAGCGCCGTGTTCATGCTCGCGGCGGTGTCGCCAGGGCGCACCACGTGGAAGTCGCTGATCGGCAGGGACCGTCCGGCGGGGTTGCCGTTCGCCCAGGTGGTACCGGTCGAGCTGGTACGGACGGCGGGGACGAACACCCGGTAGGAGCCGCTGTCGTCGACGTAGAGGTACGGCTTCTCAGCGATCTTCGGCGTCGCGGCGATCGTCGTGTAGGGCGGGTTCGGGAAGCTGTTCGACGGCGCCCCGGTGTTGCCGACGAACACCTGGTTCCAGTTGGAGCCGGTCCAGCTGCCCATGGCCGAGTTCCGCGTGAGGAACTGCTGCTGGGTGCCGGAGTTGATCTGCCCGTCGACCTTCGAGTCGGCGATGAAACCGCCCGACGACCAGCCGCCGTCGGACAGGGCGAGGTTGCCGCGCAGGTGCATGCGCCGGTAGGGCGCCGCCTGCGAGACGGACCAGCGGTCGTTGCCGTCGGCGGGCGTCACGGAGAGGCCCTCAGCGGCGCGCCAGAAGTTGTGCGTGGCGTTCTGCGAGCCGTCCGGCCACCAGTCAGCCTCGACGTGGACGTGGCCGTTGATGTTCACGTCGTCCGGTACGAGGCCGAGGCCCGCTACCTGCGTGAAGAAGCCGACGTTCGCGTCGACGTCGTACGAGCCCGGGTAGAACAGCATCGCGTGCCGCTGAGGACCGAACTGGTTGGTCTCCTGGGCGTCGAAGACGCTGTTGAGCTTGGCCTGGACCGCGGAGTCGGACATGGAGGTGTCGAAGACCGCGACGTTCGGGCCGAGGTCCGGGTTGGCCGGGTTGGGGAGGACGGGGTCAGGGTTCGGTCCAGGCACGGAGCCTCCGTTGTGGGACCACTTCTGGTTGCCAGCGCCCGTGCAGCTCCAGAGCTGGACCCGGGTACCGTTCGCCGTCGCACCCCCCGCGACGTCCAGGCACTTGTTCGCAGCCTGGTTCACCAGGTCTCCGGCCGCGGTCAGGGTCCACTTCTGGCTCGCCAGCGAGCCGAAGCAGTCCCACAGGTGCACGACGGCGCCGTCCGCCGTCGAGCCGTTCGCGACGTCGAGGCACTTGCCGAGGCCGCGGACGGAGCCGTCGTCGGCGAGCGTCCACGTCTGGTTGGCGTTGTTCGAGGTGCAGTCCCAGATCTGGGGCCGGTTGCCGTTCGCGGTGGACCCCTCCGCGACGTCGAGGCACTTGCCGCTCGCCGAGCTGACGATGGTGCCGGTCGAGGCGGCGACGGCGCCGGGTGACGCGACGACGCCGAGCAGCCCGGCCAGTACGACGGCGCTGAGCGCGCCGACCAGCTTCCGAACAGGTGACATGACAAGCCTCCGGCAAGAGTTCGAGCGCCGCGACGGTGCGGCGACACCTCACCCTACGGACTAACTTACTGACCTGTCAGTCGTGGAAAACACCTAGGCGTGGATGACCGATAGCGTCGCCGCAGCGACGCTATCGGTCAATTGGACAGGGGTAGCGGCTGAACGTCAGCGCCGCCGGGGCAGCGGACGCGGCTCCTCCGGGTCGCCGTCCACGCCCGCACCGACACCCGCGCCGACGCCGGCCCCGACCGGGGTCCGGCCCGGGGCAAGCTCCGCCTCGTCGGCGGTCGCGCGGCAGTAGACGCGCTTGCCGCTGCCCTTGCAGAGCTCGTTCAGCCCGGCGGCGAAGGCGTTCAGGTCCTCCGGGTCGGCACGGCGGAACCGGCGGGACAGCGACCAGTGCTTCACGACGTCGTCCAGCGTCGCCGGGCGCACCATCCCGAACAGGGACACCAGATGGTTGGACAGGCGGATCACCAGCCGGGCCCCGTCGGCGCTCTCGGCCACGAGCTGGGCGCTGCGCAGACCGTCGTCGCCGACCGGGCCACCGAGCAGTCGTTCGAGCTGACCCAGCACCGATGCGGGGTCGACCACGTGGGATCCCACGCTGCCGTCGATCTCGCCACCGTCGATGGTCAGGGCTGCTGTCTCGTCGTCCGCGACTGCGAAGTACTCGAACCTCATGCGCGCATCTTTCCGCATGTCAGGGGGTGCTCGGTGCCACTTTCCGCCCGGCGTCTTCGCATACCGCGAAACGGGTCGCCGAGATCAGCCGTCGGCGCCGGGCACCGTGACCACGATCACACGCCCGGCCAGGCCACATACTCCTGCCGCTGCCGCCCCAGGCCGTCGATCTCGGTCTCCACCACGTCGCCCGGCTGCAGGTACGGGAACCGGCCCGACAGCGCGACGCCCTCCGGCGTACCCGTGAGCAGCACGTCGCCGGGCTCCAGCACCAGGTACTGGCTCAGCGTGTGCACCAGCACGTCGACGCCGAAGATCAGGTCCGCCGTCGTGGAGTCCTGGCGCGGCTCGCCGTTCACCCACGACCGCAGGCGCAGGCCCGCGGGGTCGGCGCCGTCGGCCTCGTCGGGCGTGACGAGCCACGGGCCGAACGGGGTGAACCCCGGCGCGCACTTGCCCTTCGACCACTGGCCGCCCGACTCCTCGAGCTGCCACGTCCGCTCGGACAGGTCGTTGGCCACGGCGTACCCGGCGATCACGTCGCGGGCCTGCCCGGGCGAGTCGAGATAGGAGGCGCGGCGGCCGATCACCACCGCGAGCTCCACCTCCCAGTCCGTCTTTGCACTGCCCCGGGGGATCGTCACCGTGTCGTACGGACCGGCGATGGTGTTCGGCGTCTTGAGGAAGATGACCGGCGCCTGCGGCGGCGCGGACCCGGACTCGGCGGCGTGCGCCGCGTAGTTCATGCCGACGCACACGATCGCGGACGGCCGGGCCACGGGCGAGCCGAACCGCACGCCGTCCGTCTCCACCGCGGCGAGCGTCCCCGCCGCGAGCGCCGCCCGGGTGCGCGCGACGCCGTCGGCCTCCAGGAACGCCCCGTCGACGTCCGCGGTCAGCGGGCTCAGGTCGCGCCAGCCGGTGCCGTCGTGCACCACCGGGCGCTCCTGGCCGGGGGTTCCGATCCGGGCGAACTTCATCCGTGCTCCTTGGTGTTGGGCTCCGCGTCAGTGTTGGGCTCCGCGCGTTCCGCCGGCAGTCCGTAGACGCGCCGGGCAGTACGGTGCCAGACCGCCGCCTGTTCCGTGGACGTCAGTCCAGCCAGCAGACCGGTCAGCGTCTCCACCCACTCGGCGTAGCGTGTTGCCAGCAGGCTCACCGGCCAGTCCGACCCGAACATGAGCCGCTCGGGTCCGAAGGCGTCCAGCGCACGGTCGACGGCTGGCCGCAGGTCCCGGCTCGACCAGTCGGTCCAGGACGCCTCGGTGACGAGGCCGGACAGCTTCGCGGTGGCGTTGGGGTGGGTGCCGATCTCGCGGATCGCGTCCGCCCATCCGGCGAGGCCGCCGCCGGCGGCGGGTCCTGGATCCGCGAGCGGTGGTTTGCCCAGGTGGTCCAGGACGAACGAGACGTCTGGCAGGTCGCGCACGAGCCGGGCTACGCCGGGCAGCTGCTCGTGCCTGGTCACGAGGTCGATCGTCAGCCCCTGCTCGGCCACTGCCCGCATGCCCCGGCGCAGGTCCGCGCGGTCGAGGTAGCCGGGGTCGTGCTCCGCCTGGACCATCGACCGGACGCCCACGAGGTACCGGCCGCCGGGCCCGGAGCGGAGCCCGGCCAGCGCGTCGGCGACGCCGGGGTCCGCGAGCTCCACCCAGCCGACGACGCCGTGGATCACCGGGGTGCGCTCCGCGACGGCGAGCAGGTCGGTGGTCTCGGCCTCGGTGGGCACCGACTGCACCACGACGGTCCCGGTCACGTGCTGCCCCGCCAGGGCGCGCGCCAGGTCGTCGGTGGTGAAGTCCGCGTCGATCGCCCGCATCGACACCGGGTCGATCCAGGGCTGCGGCGTCCGCGTGCGGACCCACAGGTGGTGGTGCGCGTCTGTCCGCTCCATCGAGGCGTCTCCCGTCTCCGTGCCCGGAGCACAGGCTAGCGGCGGCGGCGGCGAGCCGGGCCGCTTCGACCAGTGGGCGGTTGCGGAAACGTCAGCCCGTGCGGGAGGCGCGTACCAGCGCGACACCCAGGGCCACCAGGATGGCCGCGGCCAGGCCGATGGACCCGACCGTCGCGCCCGTCGCGGCGAGGTCGCCGGAACCCGGCCCTCCCGCGCCGTCCGATCCGGGGGCCGGACCGGCCGACGGCTCCGGTGTCGCGTCCGGCGTCGGGCCCAGGCTCCGCGTCGCGCTCGGAGCGGGGCTCGGCGTAGGCACGGGCTCCCGCACGACGTCGAAGTGCTCCTCGAGCCAGTTCTCCCCGGCGCCGGTCACCTCCACCGAACGCTCGGTGACGTCAGCGGTGTAGCCGTCGGGCGTGGTCAGCGTGATCACGTAGTCGCCGGGCGCCAGGTCACCGGTGAAGTACCCGCCGGCGGCGTCGGAGGCCAGGGTGATCGACCCACCGGGACCGGCCACCGTCAGCGTGGCGTCGGCCACGGGGGCGTCGGCGTCGTCGGTCACCGTGCCGCCGATGGCGCCGGGGCGGGACAGCCCGAAGTCCAGGCCGGCCAGGTCCTCGGCCGCGACGGTGACGTCCCGTACCTCCCGTCCGTCGGCGCGGTACCCGTCGGGCGGCGTCACGCGCACCGTGTGGTCGCCGGGGAGCACGCCGTCGAAGACATAGGTGCCGTCGGCCGCCGTCGTGGTGCCGGCCGTCCCGTCCGGGCCGGTCAGGGTCACGACGACCCCGGCGAGCGCTTCCTCGCCGACGGTCACCGTGCCGGAGAGCGACGCCGGCGCCCGGACGGCGAAGTCGTTGCCGGCGCTGGGCTCCTCCTGGCCGACCGCCATGGTGATGCCGTCCGGCGCGGTGGCCGTCACGTATCCCTCGGGCAGGTCGCTCAGCGCGAACGTGTAGTCCTGCGGCCGGTCGTCGCCGGCGTCCCACCCGACGTCATCGATCAGGTACTCGCCGGCCGAGCTCGTCACCGCGGTAAGCGGGGTGCCACCGCCGACCGGCGTGAGCGTGACGGTCACGCCGGGGACGGGGGCGTCGTCGTCGGTGAGCACCGTGCCGCTCACGGCGACGGGCTGGATCTCGCGTGCCGCGAGGTCGACGTCGTTGGCGTCGGCGGAGCTGAGGTCGATCTCGTCGACCATACGTTCGCCGAAGGGGGTCAGCCCGTGCGGGTAGGCGCCATCCCCCTCTGGGACGGTGGTGAGCTCCACGCGGTAGCCGGGCGCCGCGACGTAGCCGGGGAAGATGTACTGGCCGCTCTCGTCCGACGTCGCGGTGTCGAGCTCGGCGCCGTCCGGGCCGAGGAGCGTCAGGGTCGCGCCGGGAAGGACACCCTGGGGCGCACCGTCTGCGTCCACCAGGTCCACGGTCCCGGCGATGTCGCGGGCCAGGGAAGCGAACCACGTCTGGTACACCGGGAAGCCGCTGCGCTGGTAGAACTCGACGGTCAGGCTCACGATCGGCGCGGTGGGCCGGAACCAGCCGGCGGCGCCGGACGTGTCGGCGGCGCCGGCGTTGCCGAGCAGCTCGCCGGTGGCCGGGTCCCAGGTAGGCACGTCCTCCGGCGCCCCCGCACAGGACGGCGACCGCGCCCCCTGGCAGTAGTTGAAGCCGCCCTGCCAGCCCAGCTCCGCGCCGGCGAGCAGCCGGCCGTCCGCGCCGCGAGCGGTCACGACCGCACGGTCGGCGTCGATGTCGCCCAGCACCAGCGCCCAGCCGCCCGCCGGCGTCGGGTGCTCGAAGGTGTAGGTGGTGGTCGACGGCGTCGTCGGCCGGTCCGCCTGTGGGCGGAGGTTGAGGTACTGCTGGTCGCGGCTCGACCCGAAGACCTCACCCGGAGGTGTCGCCGGGCCGAGCCACGAGGAGGCGCCGGAGACGACGCCGACGCCGCCCCGGGAGTCGGAGGTCACGGTCGCGGCGGGGAAGCCGCCGGCCGGCAGCCGCACCGTCGTCGACCAGTCCCCCGCCGTCCCGGCAAGCGGCTCCCAGCCGGCCCATCCGGTGGACGTCTCCGCGGTGGCGGACATCGCCGGGACGACGGCGCTCAGCGCGGCGAGCACTACCGCCGCGAGAACGCCCAGGCTGGCTGGGGTGCGCTTCACAGTCGAAACGGTAAGCAAGAACCTGCGGAACCGCGCGAGGGCGAAAAGTTGCACGGCCGTTCCCCGAGCGACCACCCGGACCCGTTGAGTGCTGGATATTCGCCCCTCCAGCACGTCAGGAAGGGCGAATATCCAGCACTCAACGGGTCCGGGTGGTTACTGCGCGAACTCGCGGGCCCTGATCTGGGCCAGGTGGGCGTGGACCAGCGGGAGGACCGAGGCGCCCTCGCCGCTCGCCGAGGCGACCCGCTTCATCGAGCCCGCGCGCACGTCGCCGACCGCGAATATGCCCGGCACCGTCGTCTCGAGGCTGGCCGGTGGCTGGCCGTCGACCCAGAACTCCCGCGGCACGTCCCGGCCCGTGAGCACGAACCCCCGCTCGTCGAGCGCCACGCCCTCAGGCAGCCACGAGCAGTCGGGCTCGGCGCCGAGCAGGCAGAACAGGCCGTCGGCCAGGGTCTTGAACGGCTCGCCGGTGTCCAGGTTCTCGAGCCGGAGCCACTGGAGCCGTCCCTCCCCGCCGCCGTCGATGACCACGGTCCGGGTCCACACCTGGATGTTCGGCGTCGCCTCGATCTCGCGGATCAGGTAGGCCGACATCGTCTCGGCCAGGCTCTCGCGCCGGACCACTATCGTCACCGCACCCGCGAACTTGGCGAGATGGATGGCGGCCTGCCCGGCCGAGTTGCCGCCACCGACCACGTAGACGTCGCGGTCCTGCATCTCGCGCGCCATCGACGTCGCCGCGCCGTAGTAGACGCCGGCGCCCACGAGGTCGTCGACGGCGGGCACGCCCAGGCGGCGGTACTTCACCCCGGTCGCGATGACGACGGTCCGGGCGCACATCTGGGCGCCGGCGACGTGCACGTGCTGGTGCTCGGGCTCGTTCGCCGGCCCTGGCTCGATCCGGATCGCCGGGCGCCCGGTGAAGAACTGCGCGCCGAACCGGCCCGCCTGGATGCGGGACCGCTGGGCGAGCCGCATGCCCGAGATCCCGCGCGGGAAGCCGAGGTAGTTGCGGATCATCGAGCTCGACCCGGCCTGGCCACCGATGGCGTCGCGCTCGAGCATCACCGTGGCCAGCCCCTCGGACGCCGCGTAGACGGCCGCGGCGAGCCCCGCCGGGCCGCCACCGACGATGGCCACGTCCGCGATCACCCCGTCGGGGATCGAGTCGAACCCGCCGTAGATGGCCTCGGTGACCGCTGCGGGCGTCGCCGCCGAGAGCACCCGGCCGGTGAAGGTCCGCACCAGCGGGAGCTCCGCGCCGGCCCCGGCGGCCTCGACGATCTCCTGCGCCTCGTCGTCACCCGGCGCGAGCGAACGGTACGGGAAGCCCAGGCGCTCCAGGAGGTCCCGGACCGCCGCCGCGGCACGGTCGCCGGGCTCCGCGACCAGGTCGTTGACGGTCACCAGCGGCCGCCCGACCGACCATCCCCACTCCGACAGCAGCTCGATCAGCGCGGTGTGGAACTCCTCGTCGCGCGGACCGCGTGGGATGAGGGCGAACGTGTCCATGTCGCGCCGCAGCGCCGCCGCACGCAGATCGTCGATGGCGTCGGCGAAGTCCTCGAACCACACGAGCGCCACCCGCCGCGCCGTCGCGACGACGGCGGGCACAAGGTGCAGGAACTCGATCGACGTGCCCTCGTCCAGGACGTGCTCGGCCGCGACCATCGCGATCTGCACGCCGTCGCGCACCAGGTCCCGCGCCCGGTCCAGGCCCGCGTCGAAACCTGTGGCGACCACTATCCGGTAGTCGCGGTCGTACCGAGCACGGAACTCCTGCTCGACGACGTCGGCATGCTCGCCGACGACCAGGAGGATGACTGGCCTGTCGTTCATGGCGCAAGACTAGACGCGGCTCGGCCTCGTCGTGCGGGCCGGCGCGGTCAGGCGGCGGCGGCGCACCGGGTACGGCAGCGGGTGAGCGGCCGCGTACGCGGCGCCCTTGCAGACGAGCTCCTTGTACGCGGCGGCGAGGCGTCCGCCGGGTGCGGCCGGCTTGGCCCGGTCGTCGGCGGTGACCATCTGGATGACGGCGTCCTGCCGGCCCAGACTGACGCACTGCTGCACGTAGCGCAGGGGCATGTTCGGGAGGTTGCCGCCGGTCAGGCGCGCGGCGACGGAGTCGGCCGCCTGCCACGCCATCGGGAGGCCCGAGGCGCACGACATGCGCAGCGGTGTACCGAGCGCGCCGTCCGCCAGCGCCGCGTCACCCACCGCGTAGACGTCCGGGTGGGAGACCGACCGCATGGTGCCGTCGACGACGATCTGGCCGCTCGCCGAGACCCGCAGGGCCGTGGCCGCCGCGATCGGGTGCACCGCGAACCCCGCCGACCACACGGTGACGTCGGCCGGGATCGTCGTGCCGTCGCCGGTCCGCACCTCGGTGGCGCCCACCTGCTCGACGTCGGCGTGCTCGTGCACGGTGATGCCGAGGCGGGCGAAGGCCGCGCGCAGGTGCCGTCGGCCCGACGGCGAGAGCCAGTCGCCCAGCTCACCGCGGACGGCGATGGTGACACCCAGGTCCGCCCGGGCCTCGGCGAGCTCGCTCGCCGTCTCGATGCCGGTGAGCCCACCGCCGACGACCACCACCCGGCCGCCGGGGGCCAGCCCCGCCAGCCGGTCGCGCAGCCTGAGTGCACCGGGCCGGCTCCCGACGTCGTAGGCGTGCCCGGCGACGCCCGGCACACCGTGCTCTGCCGTCGAGCTGCCCAGGGCGTAGACCAGCGTGTCGTAGCCCAGCTCGTCAGCGCCGTCGGCCGCGCCGCCATCGGCATCAGTCAGCGCGACCACCTTGCGGTCGACGTCGACGGCGGTGACCCGCGCGACGCGCAGGGTGACTCCCGTGCCGGCGAGCATGTCGCGGAGCGGCCGCGGTCGCAGCTCCTGCCCCGCCGCCACCTGGTGCAGGCGGACCCGTTCGACAAAGTCGGGCTCGGCGTTGACGAGGACGACGTCCACGTCGTCGGCGTGCAGCCGCCGTGCCAGACGGCCTGCGGCGGAAGCGCCGGCGTAGCCGGCGCCGAGGACGACGATGCGGTGCTTCATGGGATCACTCCGTCTGTCGCGGGATCGGGTCGCGGGATCGGTCATGCCATCTGAACCAGATGGCCGACCGATCCCTGACACCCGCGGCTGTGAGCCCGGTCACCAGCCCTTGATCAGCGGCTCGCCGTGGTCCGACGCCGCCCACTGCCGCGCGGCGCGGCCGAGCTTGTCCCGGTTGACCTGGCTGAGCACCGCTGCGATGCCGTCGGTGGTCACCTCCAGCGTCATGACGCCGATGAGTTCGCCGTCCACGACGGCGACCAGCGCCGGGCTGCCGTTGGCGGTCCAGGCGTAGACGTCCGGGCTGCCGCCCAGCGCCGCCCGCTTGGCCTCGGCAGGCTTGAAGAGCCCGCGCAGGAACTTCGCGACGGTCTCGGCACCGAAGAACGGCTTGGTACGTGCCGGGACCTTGCCGCCGCCGTCGCCCACGCCCATCGCGTCCGAGGTCAGCAGCCTGATCAGCGGCTCCGTCCGGCCGCTCGTCGCGGCGGCGAGGAACTCCTCCACCACCTGCCGGGCCGCGGCCAGGTCGACGGCGGCACGGGACCGCTCGGTGGCCAGGTGCTGCTTGGCGCGGTGGAAGATCTGCTGGCTGCCGACCTCGGTGATGTCGAGCATCTCGGCGATCTCCGCGTGCGAGTAGGCGAACGCCTCCCGCAGCACGTAGACGGCGCGCTCGTTCGGGGTGAGGCGCTCCATCAGCACCAGGACCGCCGTGGAGACGGAGTCGCGCTGCTCCGCGGTGTCCTCGGGCCCCAGCATCGGGTCGCCGCCGAGCACCGGCTCCGGCAGCCACTGGCCGACGTAGACCTCCCGCCGGGCGCGCGCCGACCCCAGCTGGGTGAGGCAGAGGTTCGTCAGCACCCGGGTCAGCCAGGCCTCCGGCACCCTGATCTGCGCGCGGTCGGCGGCCTCCCAGCGCAGGAAGGCTTCCTGGACGGCGTCCTCGGCCTCCGCGGCGGAGCCCAGCAGGCGGTAGGCGATGGCCTCAAGACGCGGCCGGAAGCCTTCGAAGGCCTCCAGCTCGTCCGGCCGCAACGACTCCTTGGTCATGGGCCCGACCCTACGACGTCGGCGGGCTGGACCGCAGTGGTCCCGAGCGACCCGGAAGTTCGCCCGCAAGCAAGGTCCGGTTCCACGCCCCACGGGGCGGCCTGCGGCTCTACGCTGATCCCACCATCGAGCCGGGCTCGCCGGCCCGGCCGCAGGTCGCTCGGACGGGAGTCAGCATGTCCTTCGCCACCCGTGGTTTCTCCGGCCGCCGACGTGAACCGGACACGCGGCTGCCGCCCGGCCAGACGCTGGTCCAGGACTGGCCGGTGCTCAGCGCCGGCCCCACCCCGCACGTCGAGACCGCGGACTGGGAGCTCACCATCCGCGACGAGACCGGCACGGAGCACCGGTGGGGCTGGGACGAGCTCCTCGCGCTCGGGGTCGAGGACGTCACCGTCGACATCCACTGCGTCACCCACTGGTCCAGGCTCGACATGGACTGGCGCGGCGTCAGCCTCGACAAGGTCTTCGAGAACGTCGAGTCCGAGCACGAGTACGTCATGGCCCACTCCTACGGCGGCTACACCACGAACATCCCGCTGGAGGATTTGCTGGACGGCAAGGCCTGGATCGCCACCGAGGCGGACGGCGGACCCCTGGATCCCGAGCACGGCGGGCCCGCCCGGCTGCTCGTGCCGCACCTGTACTTCTGGAAGAGCGCGAAGTGGCTGAACGGGCTGACGATGATGCCCGACAACGATCCGGGGTTCTGGGAGCAGTACGGCTACCACCTCTACGGGGATCCGTGGAAGGAAGAGCGCTACTGGTGAGCGCACGACCCGTGACCCCGGCTCCCCGGTCCCGTCCGCGCCCCGCGTGGCACGTCGCGACCGTCGTCGAGACGCGCCACGAGACGCCCACCGCCGCGCGGCTGGTCCTCGACGTGCCCACCTGGCCGGGCAGCGAGGCGGGCAGCCACGTCGACCTGCGGCTCACCGCCCCGGACGGCTACCAGGCGAGCAGGTCGTACTCGATCGCCTCGTCCACCCCGGCGGGGCAGGTGGTCCTCGTGGTCGACGAGCTGCCGGACGGCGAGGTCTCGCCGTTCCTGGTCCGCGAGATACGGCCCGGCGACCACCTCGAGCTGCACGGCCCGCTGGGCGCGTTCTTCGTCTGGCGGCCGGGCGAGAGCAAGCGACCGGTCCAGCTCGTCGCGGGCGGATCCGGCGTCGTCCCGCTGTATGCGATGGCCGCCGCGCACGGTGCCGCCGCCGATACCACCCGTTTCCAGCTGCTGTACTCCGTGCGCACCCCGGCGGACATCTTCTTCGCGGACGAGCTGGCCGCGCTCGCCGGGCCGGCCTTCGGGCTGGACCTCGTCTACACGCGCGAGGCGCCGGACGGCTGGCCCGACGCCGTCGGGCGCGTCACTCGCGAGTCGCTCGCCGCCCGCACCGTCCCGGCGGCGCAGCGGCCGCGCATCTACGTCTGCGGCTCGACGGGGTTCGTCGAGGCGGTCGCGGGCTGGCTGCAAGAGCTCGGCCATCCCGCGACGGACATCCACACCGAGCGCTTCGGAGGCATCTGATGACACATCATCTCGACGGCAACGTTCTCGCGGGCGCACTCTCCGAGGTGTTCAGGGCCGACGTGACCTCAGCCCGCGCCCGCTGCGGCGGCTGCGGCCGGATGGCCATGATCGCCGAGG
Source organism: Promicromonospora sp. CA-289599 (assembly GCF_050936155.1). NCBI lineage: Bacteria > Bacillati > Actinomycetota > Actinomycetes > Micrococcales > Promicromonosporaceae > Promicromonospora > Promicromonospora sp. CA-289599. Next base: position 3,770,303 of record NZ_JBNJNI010000001.1, on the reverse strand, counting down.
CGGTGGTCTACACCGATGCGCCCGGCCTGGTGGCCCGCTGCGGCGGCTGTGACCAGGTGCTCGCCACGATCGTCGACGCCGGTGACCGCCTGATCCTCAGCCTCGCGGGCCTGAGCGCTGTCGAGCTGCGGCGCTGACCTCCTCGGGCCCGCAACCCCCGGCTCGTTGAGTGCTGGCTATTTGTGCCTTTCCGACCCCGGACAGCGCAGATAGCCAGCACTCAACTGACGGTTAGTGGGACGTGAGGTAGGCGTCCAGGGCCGCCAGGTCGTCGGTGTTGATGTGGTCGACGCCGGCGGCGGCCAGCTCGCTCCACACCGCCTCGCGCGCCGCGCCGGGCTGGTCGGGCGTGGCCCAGAACCGGACCCGGTAGCCCGCGGCGTGCGCCTGGTCCACGAAGGCGTGCAGGCGCTCCCGCTCGGCGGCGGGCATCGCGCCCTCGCCCTGCCAGGTGAAGAGCTTGGTCCAGTTGTCGCTGACCAGCGGCATCAGGCTCGCCGGGAGGCCGGAGCCCAGGTCCCCCGCCCGCCCGTCGTGGAACGCGTACCGCACGGGCTGCGCACGCATGGTCTCCAGCGGCCGGTTGCCGCTGATGACGGCGGTCACCGGACCGGTCCGCACCCTGCCGTGCACGGTGCGCGTCATGAGCCGCGCGTGCTCGGCGAGCGCCTCGTGGACGGCGGCGTACGTGTCCTCGCCCTCGGACTTGATGTCGATCAGGAGCTGCAGGCTGCCGTCCCAGCCGGGGTAGACACTCCTGCCGCGGCCGCGCGCCAGGTCCTGCAGCGGGTCGAGGTAGAGGCTCTCCAGCGTCCTGGCGGGGTCGACGTCGACGAGGTCGTGGGCGACGAGCAGCTCGCCGTCGACCAGCCAGACGTCCGCCTCGACGCTCGTGAAGCCGTGGGACAGCGCGTCGTACAGCGGCCGCTCGTGCTCGTAGTCGTTGTGGGCGTGCGCGGCGTCGTGCGGCTCACCCAGGTCGACGTCGTGTCCGGGCGAGGTGGCCGACGCCGGCGTGGCCAGCCCCGCGAACAGGGTCGCGGCCGCGAGGGCCGCACCGACGATGGTTTTTCCGCGCATGTTTTCTCTCCTCGTACCCGCTATGGCCTGGCTCGTCAGCTCATGCAAGCGCCGGCCACCGACGCGCAGGTGAATTCCGGACGACCGGCACCCGTCGGTGTGGGGAACCACTCCGACACCTACGTTCAGCGCCGGCGGAGCCGCGACACAGCCGGACCGTCGGCGGTATAGTGAACACTTGTTCATTCAAACCTTCGAGGCCGAGGACGCCATGCCCCGCACGACCGCACAGAACGAGGCGCTGAGGGCCGCGACACGAGAGACCGTGCAGACCGCGGCGATCCGCGTCTTCGCCAGGGACGGGTTCACCGCCGCGAGCATCCGGACGATCGCCGCGGAGGCCGGCCTGAGCATCGGGTCCATCTATCGCCACTACGCGACGAAGCACGAGCTGTTCGACGAGTTCCTGGTCCAGGCCGCCACCGGCCTCACCGCGGCGGCGGCGCGCCTCGAAGGACCGGGCTCGCCGACCGACCTGATCCGCGAGTTCACTACCGCCTACCTGGCGGACCTGGCCGCCGACGACGGCGCGGCGGAGTTCTCCGAGGTCGTCAGCCAGGGGTTCAGCACCGACACCCCGACCGGGACGAGGGCGCGGCTCCTGGCGCCGCACCAGTCGCTCTGGCGGGCCTTCTCCGCCGTCGTACGCCGCGGCCAGAAGGCCGGACAGCTCGCCGACGGCGACCCCGACACCATGACCGTGTGCTACTTCGCGACGCTCTCCGGCCTCACCACCATGCGCCTCGCGCTGCGCCACGACCTGAACCTGCCCAGCGCCGAGCTGGTGCTCCGCACGCTCACGACCCCGCCCGCAGCGGCGACACCCACAGCAGCCACACCGACACTCACACTCATACTCACAGCAGGGAGCGACGATGATTGAGGTCAAGCGCGGCGACGAGCTGGGCGAACCGTACCGACGCGGGATCACGGAGGTCCTCGTCCGCGGTTTCGCCGAGGACTTCGCCTACTTCTCCGACGACCCGCGCGTCCTCACCGACGCCTTCGAGCACATGCTCCTGCTCGACCGCTTCTACGTCGCCGTCGTGGACGGCGAACCGGCGGCCCTCGCATCCGTCACCGAGGGCACGCAGGAGTGCTTCGCCCCGCGGCGGGACGCGATCCGGCGGCACCTCGGCCCTGTTCACGGCACGATGAGCTACCTCATCGTGCGCAGCCAGTTCCTCGGGGCGTACGACGGCGCGCGGGCCGGCCTCGCGGAGATCGGCTTCGTCGCCACCGCCCCGCGGTACCAGGGACGCGGCGTCGCGACCGCGCTCATGCGCCACCTGATAGCACTACCGGAGTACGAGGAGTACGTTCTCCGCGACATCAAGGACACCAACACCCCGGCCCTGGGCTTGTACACGAAGCTCGGCTTCGCCGAGTCCGCCCGGCGACCGGTCCGGTTCGCGAAGCGGGCAGGCTTCGCCGCGTACATCTCCATGAGCCTCGCACAGGGCTGACCGCCCGCGGCCCGGTGGCAGGGGGACGCATCGCCCACGCGGGCGGCCTGCCGGCCCCCGCCGCCGCACGGGTGATCCCGGTCGCCGCGCTGGGGCAGGTCGAACCTGCCGCGTGAGGCAGTTCTGCCGGACGAACGTTGCGTGATGCGGACGGCACCGCTAATCTCGTGCCAAGACGATTTGCCAATACGTTTTGGCGACTGAGGGTCTCAACCTCGATGACGAGTGGAGTCCGGAATGATGAAGTTTCGTATGCACGCAGAGAGGCACGTCCGGCGCGCTCCCGCTGCCGCCGCGGCCGTCGGCGCCGCAGCCGTGGTCCTGAGCGGCTGCGGCGTCGGCGGTGGGAGCACGACCGAGCCGGCCTCGGACAGCGGGACGCTGACCGTCGTGGTCGAAGGAGGCGGCAAGGCCGAGCTTCAGCCCGTGGCCGACCTCTACCAGGAGGAGACGGGCACAGAGGTCGCGCTCGTCGAGCTCCCGTACGCCGGCCTCTACGACCGGGTGTCATCGGAGCTGAAGGCGGGAGAACCGTCGTTCGACGTCGCCGCGCTCGACGCCATCTGGCTGACCGCCTTCGCGCCCGGGCTCGCGTCGATCGACGACGTCGTCACCGACGAGGTGCAGTCGGACCTGTTCGGCGGTCTCGTGTCCGAGGCCCAGGTGGACGGCCACTTCGTGGGGATGCCGGTATGGACCAACTCCGAGATCCTCTTCTACCGCACCGACCTCTTCGAGGACGAGAAGAACAAGGCTGACTTCGAGGCGGAGTACGGGTATCCGCTCGCTCCCCCCACCACGTGGGAGCAGTACAAGGATGCGGCGGAGTTCTTCACGCGAGACACCGACGGTGACGGCAAGACCGATCTCTACGGCACCGACGTCAAGGCTGCGGTGGAGACCGAGTGGCTGGCCACCGTGTCCCAGGCCGGCGAGGAGCGCATGGTCCTCGATGCCGAGACCAACGAGGTCACCATCGACGACGAAGCGCACAAGGCCGCCCTCGACTACTACGTCAGCCTGCTTCCGTACGCCCCCTCCGGGGCTGCTCAGCTGGACTGGGCGGGAGCACAGAACCTCTTCTACCAGGGCCAGCTCGCGATGATGCGGTTCTGGGGGCACGCCTACCGGCAGACCCCCGACGACTCGCCCGTCAAGGACGACATCGGCGTGGCGCCCATGATCGGCGGATCAGGCGGCGTCGCCGGTGTCCCGGGGGCCTGGTACCTCTCGGCGCCGGCCACCGGCAGGAACCCGGAAGCGGCGAAGGACTTCATCCGGTTCGCCTACGAGCACAACGACCTCTCGGCCGACACGTCGCTGGGCCTCGTCGCTCGCAAGAGCGCCTTCGAGAGCAAGGCCGGAGCGGCCGGGTACGAGAACTATCCAGCGCTGGTCGCCACGCTCGAGTCGCCCCAGTCGCTACCTCGTCCGGCGACCGAGAACTGGCAGGAGATCGTCGACTCGGCGCTCGTGCCGATGCTGCAGAAGGCGGTCGAGCCCGGCGCGGACACGAGCAAGCTTCTCGAAGAGGCCAAGGGTCAGATCGAAGCGATCGTCGAGTAGGCGATCCAGAGCTCAGGAGACATCACCCGTGGACACCCCTTCCCGCCACGCCGGGGCCGGGACGGCGCACACCGTTCTGGCCTCGGGCCGCCCGCGAACAGGCCGCAAGGATCGAGGCGATCGCCGGTTCGCCCTGCTCCTCATGACACCGGCGGTGTTGTTCCTCGCGGCGTTCGTGCTGTGGCCGCTCGCCCGATTCATCTATGACAGCTTCTTCGAGATCTCTCCGTTCGCCGGTGCACCGAGGACGTTCGTCGGGCTCGCGAACTACACGGACGCCTTCGCCTCGGACGCCTTCCGGTCGGCGTCGGTCCGAACGGTGGCGTACACGCTCGTCGTCGTCGGCATGGAGTTCGTCCTCGGACTCGCCATCGCTCTGCTGTTCACCGCGCTCGGCCAGCGATCGGCCGTGTTCCGTACGGTCTTCATGTATCCGCTCATGATCGCCCCCGTCGTGGCCGGCCTCCTGTGGCGCTTCCTTCTGATCGACAACTTCGGGATCGTCAATCAGCTGCTCTTCGAGGCGGGCATCCTGTCGAGCCCGGATCAGGTCCAGTGGCTGAGCGACCCCGGCATCGCGCTGTTCTCCGTCGCGATCCCGGACATCTGGCTCACGACCTCGTTCATCACCCTGGTGCTCTTCGCGGGCCTGCAGAACATCCCGGGGGACGTGATCGAGGCCGCCCGGATCGATGGCGCCAGGTATCCGCGCATCCTGTTCAGCATCATCATCCCGCTGCTGCGACCGGTCATCGCGGTCGCCCTCATCGTGCGCGGCATCGATGCGGCTCGCGCCTTCGACATCATCCTCATCCAGACCGACGGCGGCCCGCAGGGCAGCACGACGACACTGAGCCTCCTGATCTACCGAACCATGACCAGGTTCGGTGATCCGGGTCTCGCCAGCGCGATGGGCACCGTCTACCTCATCGTGATGCTGGCAGTCGCCATCGCCGCAATCACGCTCATCTGGCGTCCAGGAAGCAGTGCACGATGAATCCACTCGAAACCCGCGGTCGCAGCCGCGTCGTCCTCTGGCTTCTTCTTGCGGCCGCGATCATCCTCTACGGCTTTCCGTTCATCTATCTTCTTCTCACGTCCTTCAAGACGCCGCTCGACGCGATCGCGGTGCCGCCGAGCGTGTTCCCCGAGATACTGACCCTGGAGAACTACGTATCCGCGCTCGCCCGTGAGGGTGTGCCGGCCGCGGTGATCAACAGCGTGGTGACAGCGGTCGTCTCGACTGCCCTCTCGCTCGTTCTCGCCGTGCCCGCCGCCTATGCGATCACGCGCTTCCGCACGCCGAGCGGTCGGGTATTCGTCGTCGCCGCACTTGTCACGCGCATGGTGCCCACGATCGCGGTCGGTGCGCCGCTCGTCGAGGTCATGCGCGGCCTCGGGGTGACGGACACCTCTTTCGGGCTCGCGCTGGCGCACACCACGATCTCGCTCCCGTTGTCGATCTGGCTGATGGCGAGCTTCTTCGAGGCGGTACCGGACGAGCTCGGCGAGGCCGCGCAGATCGACGGCTGCAGCCGTCCGCAGGCGATGGTGCGTGTCGTCCTGCCTCTCGTGTCCGGGGGGCTCGCGGTGACCGCGATCTTCGCCTTCCTGGCCTCCTGGAACGAGTTCCTGTTCGCTCTCCTGCTCACCTCAGTGCGCGCCCAGACGACACCAGTCGTGATCGCCAACTTCCAGAGCCAGTTCGGGCTGGACTGGGGCGGGATGACGGCTCTCGCGGCGGTCTACTCGATCCCCGTCATCCTGCTGACGCTCTTCCTCCAGCGGCACATCGTTGCAGGGCTCACCCTCGGCGCGGTCAAGGGATAATTCACGACATATGAGCAACATGAGAGCGCATATAAACAATCGGCACATCAACCAATCCCTTGCACCGGAGGAGGAAGAGCTATGGCCGTGAAAAGCACAGGAATCCGAGATGTCGCCAAGCTGGCCGGCGTATCGGTGACGACGGTCTCGCACGTCCTCAACGACACTCCTCATACACGGGTCGCCGAAGAGACGCGAGTACGCGTGCGCGAAGCCGCCAAGACTCTCGGATACGGACCGAACCGTGCGGCGCAGGCACTCCGCACGAACCGCTCCGGGCTCATCGGCCTGCTCAGCGAGGAGATCGCGACCACGCCGCACGCGGGCCGGATCATTCTCGGCGCCCAGAATGCGGCGCGGGAGCACGACCTGACCCTGGTCATCATCAACACGGACCGGGAGTCCGGTCCCAACTCGCACAAGGACGACGTCCAGGCGCTCATCGACCGGCAGGTCGACGCCGTCCTGTACGCCACGATGTACCACCGAATGGTCTCCCTGCCGCCGAATCTGCAGGGGCTCCCCACGGTCCTCATCGACTCGACCGACAGGGCGGGGATAGTTCCCGCGGCCGTTCCGGACGAGGTGGGTGGCGCGGTCGCCGCGGTCACGCATCTCGTCGAAGCCGGGCATACCCGGATCGGCTTCCTCAACAACGACGACGACGTGCCGGCCACCCATGGCCGGCTCGAGGGATATCGAAGCGTGCTGGAAAAGCACAAGATTCCCTATGACGCTTCGCTCGTCCTGTCGGCTCCGTCGGAGACGCTCCCGGGCTACGAGCTGGCCCGGGAGATCCTGGGCAGGAGCGATCGCCCGACGGCGCTGTTCTGTTACAACGACCGGATGGCGATGGGCGCCTACCGGGCGGCGACAGAGCTCGGCCTCGGAATTCCGGATGACCTGTCGATCGTCGGATTCGACAACCAGGAACTGATCGCGGCGAACCTCTTCCCCGGACTGACCACTGTCGCCCTGCCGCACTACGAGATGGGCGCCTGGGCGGTCGACACCCTGGTGCGTCTCCTCCACGGCGAGGCCGACCGCAAGCAGCTCGCCGACGAACCCACGCTTCTCGACTGCCCCCTCGTCATACGAGGTTCAGTCGCCGCGCCACACGCCGACTGAAAGGTGCACGATGCTTCGACTTGCCTCCTCCTGGATCTGGGACTTCTGGATCGCCGACGACGGCGACCGGTATCACCTCTTCTTCCTCAAGGCCTCCCGCGCCCTCATCGACCCCGACCGGCGACACTGGCGGGCGACCATCGGGCATGCGACGTCGACGGACCTGTCGAGCTGGACCGAGCACGCGGACGCCGTCCTTCCTGACGACTCGCCGGCGTTCGACGACCTCGCGACCTGGACCGGGTCCGTGGTGCGCCAGGACGACGGGACGTGGCGCATGTTCTACACGGCGGTCAGTCGAGCCGAAGGAGGCTTGAACCAGCGCATCAGCTCCGTGGTCTCGGCCGACCTCTTCACCTGGCACCGTGAGCCGGGGCGGCAGGTTCTCGTACCAGACCCGCAGTGGTACGAGACGGCCGAGACCCGGCAGTGGCCCGATCAGGCGTGGCGCGACCCATGGGTCTTCCGCGACGGCGAGACCTGGCACATGTTGATCACCGCGCGTGCGAACCACGGTGACGCCGACGACCGCGGGGTCATCGGTCACGCCACGTCGCCCGACCTGAAGGCCTGGACCGTTCAGCCGCCGCTCTCCCAGCCCGGCGCAGGCTTCGGCCACATCGAGGTCGCGCAGACGGTGAACGTCGACGGCCGTCCCGTCGGCCTGTTCTCCTGCCTCGGATCGGAGCTCTCGCGCGGACGGCGCGGGGACGATCCGACCGGTGGCGTGTGGGCGTTCCCTACGGACTCGCTCGCCGGGCCGTTCAGGACCGAGGAGTCGTACCGGGTCACCGACGAGCACCTGTACGTCGGGCGGCTGGTGGAGGACCGGGCCGGGCACTCGCAGTTCCTCGCGTTCCGCAACAACGACGGAGACGGCGGCTGGGTGGGAGAGATCACGGACCCGCAGCCCGTCGCGTGGATCGACGGACGCCTCACGATCTTGGAGGGCAGTGCTCTTGTCCGGCGCTAACCACTACGACGTGACGACGTGGCCCGTCGGGGACCCGGCCGAGGACATCGGCCAGGTCATCAACAGCATCATCGCGGACGTCAAGCAACGGCAGGCAGTCACGGCTGACGGCGGAAAGCCCGGCGCCGTCATCTACATCCCGCCGGGTGACTACCGTCTTCGCACGCAGGTCGTGATCGACATCAGCTTCCTCCGGATCGAGGGTGCCGGGCACGGCTTCACGTCCTCGAGCATCCGGTTCAACGTCCCCGAGGACGAGTGGCCGGACCTGCACGAGCTCTGGCCCGGAGGCAGCCGCGTTCTCGTCGACCTTGCGCCTGGCACAGGAGAGGACGAGTCCAAGGGCGCCGCCTTCTACGTCGAGCGCAGCGGGAGCCCGCGCATCAGCTCGCTCGAGTTCGCGAACTTCTGCATCGACGGACTGCACTTCGACCCGGACGGCTCGGACCTGCAGCCGGAGAACACCTACGTCAACGGCAAGACGGGCATCCACGTCTCGAGCGCCAACGACTCGTTCCGCGTCAACGGCATGGGATTCGTGTATCTCGAGCACGCCCTGGTGCTGCACAACGCGGACGCGCTCTCGATCCACGACAACTTCATCGCCGAGTGCGGGAGCTGCGTCGAGCTGCGCGGGTGGGGGCAGGCGTCCAAGATCACCGACAACCTGATCGGAGCCGGTTTCAAGGGGCACTCGATCTACGCCGAGAACCACGGCGGGCTGCTGATCACCGCGAACAACATCTTTCCCCGTGGAGCGAGCAGCATTCAGCTCAGCGGAGTGACGCGCTCGAGCATCAGCAACAACCGCCTGCACTCGTTCTACCCGGGGATGGTTGTTCTCGGGTCGGGGAGCTCAGAAAACCTCGTGTCCTCGAACCACTTCTTGCGGGACCACGAGCCCTGGACGCCTTTCCTGGGGATCGACAACGGACGTGAGGACACCTACGGGCTCCTTCGCGTGAGCGGCAGCAACAACTCCGTCATCGGCAACCACTTCTCGGAGATCATCGATGCGCAGGGCATCCGGCCGGCCGGCTCGACGCCGGTCATCATCCGGGTGGCAGCGGGATCCGGCAACTACGTCTCCAGCAACCACATCGTCGCCCTGGACGTGCACGCCGCGACGAGCGACTCCTGTTTCGCGGCCCAGGTGGATGCCCTGCTCGCGACCGATGCGTCGGACGGTCTCACCGTCACGACGGTCATGGTCGATCCCGGATCAGCCCGGAACACGGTCCTCGACTCCGGGACCGAGGCACAGGTCGTCGCGGACCGGCGCCTCAATGCGGTGCGGGCAACGCCGGTGATCGGCTCATAGCGGCCCGCGCCGGCTCCGGAGTCTGCTCCGACGTCTGACCTGGCGGGCCGACCCAGCTCTGGTTCCGCGTGCCCACGCAGTCGTAGATCTGCAGCTGACGGCCGTTGCTGAAGTTGGCCTCCGGGAGGTCCAGGCAACGCCCGGACGCGAGGTTGACGAGCGAGCCGAAGTTGCCCTGCCGCCACTGCTGGTTGGCGGCTCCGGTGCACGGCGCCACGTGGACGAGAGTGAAGTTGGCGGTCTGCCCGTGCGGAACCTCGGCGCAGACTCCTCCCGTGGAGAGCCGGCCCTGATCGTCCAGCTCCCAGGACTGTTGCGCGTTCCCGAGGCAGTCCCAGAGCTGCACTCGCCCCGAGGCGACGTCGCGGTCCACGCACTTGTCCTGCCGGGCGGTGGACACGATGGCGTTGTCGGGTGCTCTCCCGGCGGGAGCGGGCGTCCAGGTGGACGCGATGCGGGAAAGGCTGAGCGAGACCAGCGACGCCGAGCCCCCCGACGCGTAGAGCTGGATTCCTTGGCTCCCTGCGGACGAGTCGAACGACACGTTGTCGCTCACGACGGTCTTGCCGTCGTTCCCGAAGACCTCGAGCTGCCCTCGGTCGACGAGGAGCCGGATCGTCACCAGGCCTGAGATCGGAGGCATCGACTGCCCGTAGAGCCTCTGTCCGCCGACCGAGTAGGAGACGGTCCGATCGCTCGAACCGTCGGGGCGCACATGCAGCCTGAATCCGAACTCGGATGCGGTGGTGTTCCCGATGTCGAAGACAGCATTGATCTCGTAGGTGTCCGCGAGCTCGCCGATGAACGGATCGCTCGCGGGGTCGGTGGTGATCGTGCGCGGCCCCCACGTCCGGGTCGTGGCGCGGATCGTCGAGATCTCGGGTATCGGGGTGCGCGTGATCCGGATGCCCTCGGGATAGGTCTTGAGCGCGAGATCGACAGGGAATGACGCGTTGCCGGTCCACGTGACGCCGGCATTGCTCGGCTGCCACCCCATCTGCACGACCCTCCCGCCCGGGAGTTGGTTGAAGGTCAGCGGCGCGTACCAGGTGGAAGGAGCGAAGGCGGCCCCCGAGATGCCCCACTCCATCCGCTGCGGGCTCGTCCAGTCCGAGACGAACATGCCTGACGCGTCGAGGGATCCGATCACGTACTCGCCGCTGGCATCCTGGAGAACCCATCTCTCGTCGGACGAGTTGCCGTCGACGGGGAGCTGGTAGAGATCCGGACACTCGGAGAACCAACTGGCCGAATAGACTCCCCGGTGGGTCCAGTCGAGCAGATCGGTCGACGTGTAGAACACGGCACCGGCGCCGGCCTGGAACGTGACCATCACCCAGCGTTTGTGCACCGGATCCCACTGAACCTTCGGGTCACGGCTCTCGACCGGGTTGGTGATGACCTTGGCGCCGTCGTCGTACATCTGGAAGGTCTTCGCGCCATCCGTCGAGTACGCGATGCTGACCCCCTCCGTGTTCGTGAACAGGAGGATCGGATCGTCGCTTCCCGTCTTGAGCCCGGTGACGTTGTCCACGTCGACCCAGCCCGCCCCGGACCAGAGATTGCCCGGGTGGACTCCGGGTTCGAGTGCGATCGGCTGCTGCTCCCAGTGCAGGAGGTCGGTACTCGTCGCGTGGCCCCAGTGCACCGTGTCCCATGCGAGACCGTGCGGGTTGTGCTGGAAGAAGAGGTGGTAGACGCCTCTGTAGTAGAGCGGCGCGTTGATGTCGTTCATGAAGCCGTTCTGCGGACTGAAGTGGAACTGTCCGCGGAAGGGTTCGCTGTAGTCGGTGGCTGCGTACGGTGACTCCGGATAGTCGGCAGGCTCGCCGGCTGTTGCCGCCGGCGCCGGGTCGAGGAGCGCGATCCCGGCGAAGGTGAGGCTGAGCGCGAGAGCCAGCGCTGCGATCGTGGGCGGTCTGCGGGCACGTAGAACAGACATGTGACTCCGTCCTTGACGTCGTTGTCGGGTGCGGATGGAGGTGCGGTCGCGCGGGGCGACGGCGTCGTGCACGGCTACGGCGTCGCGCGGAATCCGAACGTCGCGCCGTTCGCAGCCTGGAACTCGGACGCGGATCCGCAGTCGAGGACCTTGGTGTTGGTGGTGCCTCCGTCGAGGAAGACGGCGTTCACCGCCACGTTCGCGGCGTGATGATTCGTGGCGACGTAGTTGTTGTCGCCGGACCGCACCAGCACGATGGTCGGCTTGGCGCCCGAAGGGATGATGGTGTTGCTGGGGACGTCGAACGAGAAGTGGTTCGAGACGACCGTGTTCCCGCTGCCTCGGACCTGGACCAGACCGAACAGGTCGTCCTCGGGGTGCGGGGTGTTCTGGAACGCCGGGAACGACTCCCTGTTGCGCAGGAAGTGGTTCGCCGAGACGAGATTGTTGTGGCAGGCCCCCTCCATCGTGATCATGCCGGAGTAGAAGGCGTGCAGACGGTTCGCGGACACCATGTTGTTGGTGGCGTTCTTGAGGTGCACCGAGCTCTTTCCGCGAGGGAAGATGTTGTTGCCCGAGATGATCAGCCCGAAGTGGTCCTCGGCGAAGATCGAGAAGCCCGCTGGACCCGCACCGATCAGGTTGTCGTTGACCATGCTCGCCTGGCCGGAGCCGACCAGCTCGACGCAGCTGCCACATTCGCAGAGGAAGTTGTTCGTGATGTGGAGCGCGTCGGCCTCGACGACCACGATGGCTCGTTCGAGGTAGACCATCCCCATGCCGACGATTCGGAGGGAGTCGGTGGGTGTGGTCGATCGGATCCCGATCTTCCCGTTGCGGTAGCTGTTCTGGTCGGGGGTGAACGACACGCCGTCCATGCAGAAGTCCATCAGCTCGATCGAGCTCAGCCGGGGAAGTCCATCTCTGTGGATGAGGATCGCTTCGGCGTTCCCGTCAGTGTTCTCGACCCGGATGCGGCTCCCACCGGGCCAGATCTCGTGCCAGGAGGACGTGTTCCCGGAGTTGTACCGGATGCTGGACGAGGTGAACCCGTGCCCTGAGCCCTTGATCTGGAGATAGCTGATGTCGATCAGGATGCGCGTCTTCAGCGAGTAGTCGCCCGGCGGGATGTAGATCACGGCGCCAGGCTTGGATCCCTGGGCCGGCTGAGCGGCCTTGATGTCGGCGATGATGCTGTTGATGATCGCGCCGATGTCAGTTTCCGCGGTCGTCGCGGGGCTTCCCGGAATGGTCCACGTTGTCACGTCATAGATCGTCGAAGGCATGGCTGTCCCGTCTCGTTGTCTGAACTGGCTGGAAGTGGGCTCAGAGAACCCCGAGCAGCGTCCGGTGGGGGCGGGTGGGCGGCGGCTCGTCAGTTGCTGTCGCAGGTGATTCCGACGCGGCGTACGCGTGCGTCGAGGGGAGGGTGGCGTACCCCGCAGCCGCCACGGCAGAGCCGACAAAGAGGAATGCTCGGCGGGACATCTCGATCGACGGGATAGAACTCGCGTCAGCCATCGTTGTGGGCTCCTTTGCCACGGTGAGGCCAAAAGGATTTGGCACATCCGACCGGTCCGACCATAGAAGCCGGCATCATGGACGGTCAAGAGGCCGTCAGGGTTTGGCAGTTTTTGGCCTAACCTCACGTAACGCTCATGCGATTGGATTCTCAGCGCCTCCTCGGCCGCGGCGAACGCTCCCGCCAGTTCGCCGGATCACTCGGCTTCGACAGCGTGTGGACCGCCGACGCCCTCGACCGCTCGCTGGCGTTCGACGCCGCCGTCGACGCCTCCGACGACGTGCGCCTGCCGGCCCTCGCCGCCGAGTTGGTCGACCCCGGCGGACGTGTCGTCCTGGTCGGCCGCTCGTCGCGGCCACCGTCGAGCTCGACGACGTCGCAGACGTCCTGGCCGGCTCCCGCCCGGCGAACGCGGACGCCGGACCCAAGATCCACGTCGACCCGCGCCTGTAGCCCTCCCTGGGCGCCGCGCGTCAGGGCCGAGGAGGTTGACACATCCCGACTCCCGTTCTGGTGGAAGCTGGCGCAGTTGGTCAGGTCAAGCCGCAGGAGTCGTTCTCGAGCTGCACCGTCCGCACGGAGATGGAGCGCTCGGTGCTATGCGCTGGTTCGACGCGCCCGGTGAGAGCCCATCGAGGACGTCGAGCTCGCGGGCGGAGACGGGCCAGACCCGAAGAGCGTCAGGTGGCACAGGCCGTGGCGGCCGGCCCTGCGGCCGACTCGCAAATAAAAACAGCCGGACCTACGATTTCGTAGGTCCGGCTGTTTGCGACGTCCTGGGACTTCGCATCTGTAGCGGGGGCAGGATTTGAACCTGCGACCTCTGGGTTATGAGCCCAGCGAGCTACCGAACTGCTCCACCCCGCGGCGGTAACCCCTACTTTACGCACGCCCGGGGGCTGAGTGCAAACTGGGTCGGGCGGTAGAGACGCAGGTCACAAGCGATCGAACCGATGCGGCCGTGGAACGATCTTCCTCATGCCGACGGAGCTGAGCGCCACCACCCTGACCGCCGACCGGATCGTCCGTCTCACCGACCAGCTTGCCGCACTCCCCCACCTGCGACCGGACCCCCGCACCAACGCTCTCTTCGGCGAGCTGGTGCAGACGATCCTCGCGGTGCCCGACCGTCAGGCCGTCGAGATCCTCGCGCACCCGGAGGTCGAAGATCGCAAGGACGTCGTCCGCGATCTCTCGGCACGCGGCGAGACAGCTCTCGAGCACACCTGGGCGGAGCGCATCTCGGCGGCGTCCGATCCGGCGTCCGCGCTGAACGAGTTCCCGTACCTCGACAACTATCACCGGCTCACCGCCCTCGAGGTGCGCCTGCTCACCCACGCGGGCGGCACACCGACGTCCGTGGCCGTGCTCGGGTGCGGGCCGCTCCCCCTGAGCACCGTGGGGTACGCCGACGCGCTCGGCTGCCCCGTCGTCGGCCTGGACCGGGACCCCGTCGCGGTCGCTCTCGCCCGACGGGTCACCACGCGGGTCGGCACTCCACGGGTCCGGTTCGAGCAGGCCGACGCCGCCGACGTCGACCTCGCGGCGCACGACGCGGTGGTGCTCGCCGCGCTGGTGGGCGAGACGCCGTCGGCCAAGGCGGCGATCCTCGCGCGGATGGCCGACTCGATGCGGCCCGGCGCCATGCTGCTCGCGCGGAGCGCGCGCGGCCTGCGCACCCTCCTCTACCCACCGGTAGACCTGCGCGCCATGCCCGGATTCGAGGTGCTGGAGGTGGTCCATCCCACCGACGACGTCGTCAACTCGGTGGTGGTGGCCCGCCGGCTCGGCTGAGCATGACGAAGGCTCCCAGGTGCGAGCACCGGGGAGCCTTCGTCATGGTGCGCTCGGAGCGCGGCGGCTGGTCAGCCGGCCGAGCTCTGCGCCTCCTCGGCCGCTATCGCGTCCTCCAGCGCCTGCTGCAGACGGTCCTGCGCCTCACCGTAGGCGGTCCAGTCGCCGTCCCGCTGGGCGGCGTTGGCGTCCGCCATGGCGTCGGCGGCCTCCTGCAGTGCGACGTCGAGGTCCGACCCGGTGCCACCCGCGCCGGCACCGCCGGTGGGTTCGCCGCTCGGCTCGCCGGACGGTTCGGGCGTCGGAGCCGTACCCGGTTCGCCCTCACCCGTCGGCGGAGCGGTGGGCGCCTCGTCCTCGGCCGTACCCGCGTCGCCCGCCTGTGCACCCGAGTCACCGCCGAACACCTGGTCCAGCGCCTCGTCGAGCGTGTCCGCGAACCCGATGTCGTCACCGAAGGCGACGAGCACCTTGCGCAGCAGCGGGAACTGCGTGCCACCGGTCGACTGGATGTACACGGGCTGCACGTACAGCAGACCGCCACCGACCGGCAGGGTCAGCTGGTTGCCCCGCCGCACCGTGGACGCGCCGATCTGCAGGATGTTCAGCTGCTCGGAGATCGTCGGGTTCGAGTCGAAGTTGTTCTGCACCTGACCGGGGCCGGGCACCGTCGTGTCTCGTGGCAGCTCCAGCAGACGGAGCTTGCCGTAGTCCTCGGCCTTCTCGCCCGCCTCGCTGCCCGCGTCGGCGTCCACGGCGAGGAACCCGGTGAGCACCTCGCGGTCCGTGTTACCGCCCGGGATGAAGGTGGACGTCAGCGAGAACGACGACTCCTCCTGCCCAGGCATCTTCAGCGTCAGGTAGTACGGCGGCTGCAGCGGCGCGGCGGCCGCGTCCGACACCGGGTCGGTCGGGTTGTTCCAGAAGTCCTGGCCCGAGAAGAACTCGGCGGAGTCCGTCACGTGGTACTGGCTGAGCAGGGTGCGCTGCACCTTGAACAGGTCCTCGGGGTAGCGCACGTGGCTCATCAGGTCGGCGGAGATGTCCGACAGCGGCTTGACCGAACCAGGGAAGACGTTGGTCCAGGCCTTCAGGACCGGGTCCTCGGCGTCCCACGCGTACAGGTCGACCGACCCGTCGTAGGCGTCGACCGTGGCCTTCACCGAGTTGCGGATGTAGTTGACCTCCTGCGGCAGCTCGATCGGAGCACCGGAGGCAGTGGTGAGCGTGTCCGCGACCGCCTCGTCGAGCGGCGTCGACGTGGAGTAGGGGACGGCGTCGCTGGTCGTGTACGCGTCGACTATCCACTTCACGCGACCGTCCACGACCGCCGGGTACACCCGGTTGTCGAGGGTGAGCCACGGAGCGACCTTGCTGACGCGCTGCTGCGGGTCACGGTCGTAGAGGATCTGCGACTCGCTCGTCACGCGGTCGGAGAACAGGAGCTGCTCCTCGCCGAACTTCAGCGCGTACAGCAGCTTGCTCCCGAAGGAGCCGACGTCGGGCCCGGCGTCGCCGGTGAACGTCGTGTTGACCTGACCGCCGTCGTCGGCATCGTCCGCCTGGTAGTCCAGCTCCCACGGCTTCGTGCCCTCGGGCGCACCCACGACTGAGTACGTCTCGGTGCTGGGGCTGAAGTAGATGCGCGGCTCGTACTCGCCCTCCAGGTCGGTGATCGCACCCTGCGACGGGATGCCACCCTCGAAGAACGCCGGACGGCCGTCCGGGCCGGGCTGGTTGCCGAACGCGGCAACGACGCCGTAGCCGTGCGTGTACACGGTGTGGTCGTTGACCCAGTTGCGCTGGTCCTGGCCGAGGCCGTCGAGGTTCAGCTCGCGCACCGCGATCACGGTGTCGCGGGACTCCCCGTCGATCTCGTAGCGGTCGACGGACAGCGAGTCGTTGAAGTTGTAGTACTGCTTGTTCTGCTGCAGCTGGCGGAACGACGGCGACACGATCTGCGGGTCCAACAGGCGGATCGAGGCCGCGGTGTCGGCGTCCGCACGGAGCGCGCCCTCCTCCGCCTCCGTCGTGGCGTCGTACTGCTCCTTCTCGACACCGTCGATGTCGAACGCCGTCAGCGTCGCGTCGATGTTGCGCTGGATGTACTCCGCCTCCAGCTCCTGCGCGTTCGGGTTCACCTGGAACCGCTGCACGACGGCGGGGTAGATACCACCGATGGCGATGGCGGACACGACCATGAGGCCGACACCGATCGCCGGCAGGCGCCAGTCGCCACGGAACGCGGTGACGATGAACAGCGCCGCGACGAAGATCGCGACCACGGTGAGGATGCCCTTGGCGGGGATCACCGCGTGCACGTCGGCGTACGAGGCACCGTCGAACCGGTCGCCCGCGTTCGTCAGGATCGAGTACCGGTCCAGCCAGTAGTTGGCAGCGATCAGCAGCAGGCCGACGGCGCCGATGACGGCGAGGTGGACGCGCGCGGCGGTGGTGGTCCGCGGACCACCCGCTGCGGCCGGTCCGACCCGCAGGCCCCCGTACAGGTAGTGCGTGACCAGCCCGGCGATACCGGCGATCACCACCACCGAGATGAGGAACCCGACGGTGAACCGCAGCGCGGGCAGCAGGAAGACGAAGAAGCCGAGGTCCATGCCGAACTCGGGGTCGTTCTCGCCGAAGGGCTCGCTGTTGAACGCCAGCAGCACCGTCCGCCACTGCGCGGAGGCAGCGACACCGGCGAAGAAGCCGACGAGGACCGGCGCGGCGACCATGACGACCCGGCGCAGCGGCTCGACCGCCTCACGGTACTGGTCGAGCGTCGCCTGCTCGGGTGTGCTGGGTGCGTAGATGGGGCGGGACCGGTAGGCCGCGGTGAACGACCAGAACACGGTTCCGGCCATCAACAGGAACCCGGCGGCGAACAGGGCGGCGCGCATGCCCCACTCGGTCCAGATCACCCGGGAGAACCCGAGCTGACCGAACCACATCACCTCGGTCCAGAACTGGGCTAGGAGAAGCAGGGCTGCGATCACGGCGGCGACCGCGACTATCGCCACCCCCAGCGGACTGCGTCGTCGGGCTCGGGGTGCGCCGCCGGAAGGGCGGCGAGGTGCTGCGGCGAAGGACACGACTGCGTTACCTCACGTCATCAAATGGTTGGGCCGTACCCAGGTGGAACGGCCGGGCTCTGCTCAAGGTTCCCAGCACAAGGTTCCCACATCCTCCAGATGTGCAACACACGGTCAACATCTGCACCGGGAGGTCAGGAACAGGTCGGGAGGTCGCCGCCCTCGTCGCGTCCGATCTGCTCGACGGCGTCGCGTGCCTCGGCCAGCGTGGCCACCTTCACGACGTTCAGCCCGGCGGGCACGTTGCCCACCACCTGGGCGCAGTTGTCCGCCGGTGCGAGGAACCACTTGGCGCCGTCCCGCACCGCCCCGTACAGCTTCTGCTCGATGCCCCCGATCGCACCGACCGTGCCCTCGGGGCTCATCGTCCCGGTGCCGGCGATCACCTCTCCGTTCGCCTCGTCCTCGGCGGTCAGCTTGTCGATGATGCCGAGCGCGAACATGGTGCCCGCACTGGGCCCGCCGATGTTCTCGATCTCGATGGAGACGTCCACGGGGAAGTCGTAGCGCGGGTCGATGAAGACGCCGAGGACCGCCCGCTCGCCGTTGCCCGACGTCGTGATGTCGACGTCCGCCGTGCGCTCGCCGCGCCGGACCCCGAGCGTCACGTCGTCTCCCGGGTCAGTCTCGGCGAGCCCGTCGATGAGGTCGGCATAGGTACCGACGGGCTCACCCTGGAACTCGACGATCACGTCGCCCTCGGAGAGCTTGCCCTCGGCCCCGGAGCCCGGCTCCGTCCCGGCCACGTCGAGGACGGCGGGCACGTCGTAACCGAGCTCGGTCAGCGCCGCCGCCGTCGCGGACTCCTGCGACGACACCATCTCCGCCTGGCTGAGCTTCTTCTGCTGCTCCTGGGTGGTCGCCTCGGGGAAGATCGCCTCCACCGGCAGCACCGATCGCTTCGGGTCCAGCCAGCCCTGGATCACCTGGCCGGACAGCATCGGATAACCCGGCCCGCCCAGCACGGAGACGGTCGTGAGGCGGAGCTCGCCCGTCGACTCGTACGTCCGGGCGCCCTCGATCTGGATCAGGTTCCGCTGCAGCGTGTCCTCGGTGGGCCCCGGCGAACGCATCGCGTACGGCGTCGGCACCACCAGCGCCACCGCGGCGAGGACCGCGGTCGCCAGCAGGGAGACACCGAGCGTCACCGTGCGGCGCGAGATCGGGGCGACCGCTACCGGCTCGTCGTCGAAGGGCGACGGGTCGGGCTGCGGGGCGTGCTGGCGGTCGCGCATATCGGTCACCGGGCCATCATTCCTCACTTGGCTGAGGTTTCCGTGAAAGCCGCCCGACGGCGACGCCGCGCGTGACCGCACGATGCCGGTCGCCACGCCGTACCTCTACGCCAATCACTACGCCGTCGTGCAAAGATTTTCCACTTGAACGGTGTGTTCCACCCCACGTCGCGCCGATAACACGCTACGGTCATTCCGTGGCCCACGACGCCCTGACGTCCGTGGAGGTGCGCCGGAGCCGCCGTCGCACCGCCACGGTGAGCGCATATCGCGACGGTGGACGGACCATCGTCGCCATTCCCGCGCGCTTCTCTCGGGCTCAGGAACGAGAGTGGGTGGCCAAGATGGTGGCCCGGCTGGAGGACAAGGAACGGCGCCGCCGTCCGTCCGACCAAGAACTGATGGACCGCGCAGGCGAGCTCTCGGCAAAGTATCTCGACGGCCAAGCCAAGCCCTCGAGCGTGCGATGGTCGTCGAACCAGGGTCGGCGCTGGGGGTCGTGCACGCTGCTCGACGGGTCCATCCGCATCTCGACCCGCCTGCAGGGCATGCCGTCCTGGGTGCTCGACTACGTGCTGCTGCACGAGCTGGCGCACCTGCTGCACGCGGGCCACGGCCCGGAGTTCTGGAAGATCCTGGAGGTCTATCCCAGGACGGACCGGGCGCGCGGGTTCCTCGAGGGCGCGTCGTTCGCGCAGGACGACCCTGGCGACATCACCTCGGACGACGGGGAAGACTGACCCCGGTGTCGTGAGCGCCATGGCTGCTGCTTCGTGCCCGTTACAGGCGCAGCGGTCGCGCCCACAGCGAACTCAGTCCTCGCCGAAGATCTCCTTGAGCGCGGCATCGACGTCCGCGTGCTCGTTCTCCGCGGCCTCGCGGCGCACGAGGTAGCTCGACGGGTCGTCGAGGTCCTGCGTGCCCGGCAGCAGGTCGGGGTGGTCCCACACTGCGTCGCGCCCCTCGGTGCCCTGGGCGCGGGAGACTATCGAGAACAGGGTCGCCGCGTCGCGCGACCGGCGCGGCCGCAGCTCCAGCCCGACCAGCGTCGAGAACGTCTGCTCGGCGGGACCGCCCGCGGCACGTCGGCGCCGGATCATCTCGCGCAGCGGGATGGCGTGGGGCAGGTGTGGCAGGGCGGCGATGGCGCTGACCTCGTCGACCCAGCCCTCCACCAGGGCGAGCGTCGTCTCCAGGTTCAGCAGCACGGACTTCTGCTCGTCCGTGTTCTGCAGCCCGAACACACCGCCGGACAGGGCGCTGCGCAGTGCGTCGGAGTCGGCGAGGTCGATGTCGCGCACCTGCGCCTCGAGCGCGTCGAGGTCGATGGTGATGCCACGGGCGTAGCGCTCCACTATCGACAGCAGGTGCGACCGGAGCCACGGGACGTGGGTGAACAGGCGGGCGTGCGCGGCCTCGCGGACGGCGAGGAACTGCCGGACCTCCTCCAGCGGGGCGTCCAGACCGTCGGCGAACGCGGCGACGTTGGTGGGCAGGAGCACGGTGTCGGAGCTGTCGAGCAGCGGCAGGCCGACGTCGGTGGCGCCGAACACCTCCTGCGAGAGTGTGCCGGCGGCCTGGCCGACCTGCATGCCGAACACCGCTGAGCCGAGCCGGCGCATCATCTGGGTCGGGTCGATGGAGCCGCCGAGCCCGTGCAGGACACCGGCGGGCATCCCGGGGATCGCCTCGCCGTCGTCGATACCCTCGGGGAGCTGGTCGCGCAGCACCGTGGCCAGCGCTTCCGAGACGGACGAGGCCACTGGCGCCGCCAGCTCGTTCCACACCGGCAGCGTCGCCTCGACCCACTCGGACCGGTTCCACGCGTGCCGCTTCCCGCCGGCGGGCGGCAGCTCGGTGACGGCGTCGAGCCAGAGCTCGGCCACCGCGAGCGCGTCCGTGGCCTCCTTGGCCTGCTTGCCGGTCAGCGACGGGTCGCCCTTGCTGACGGCAACCTGCCGCGCGACGTCGTGCGCGACGTCGGCGTTGACCGGTCCTGTGCCTTCGGCCGAGAGCATCTTCTGCACCTGGGCCAGCGCGTACTGCATCATCACGGGGTCGGGTGGGCCGCCGAGCGCGGTCGGGTCGATGCCCCGCTCGCGCATCTCGGCCATCACTTCGTCTGCGCCGTCGCCGAGCATCGAGCGCAGCATCTCCTCCCACGACTGGGGAGTCTCGCCGGGCTGGTGCTGGTCGCTCATAAGGTCACCGTAACGGGGTCGGCAAGCTCTGCGCCGTCCATTTGGCTCTGGGCGCACACGGGAACTTCCGGTCCGCACGACACTTTGGATATACCTCTGGAACTGTGGACGAGGGCCGGGGGCGCGCGACGCCGTCGTGCATCGTTGTCGCCATGAAGCCCCCTCCCCTCCTCCGGCTGCGGCCGGGCACACCGGTGCTCAGTCGCGGCGGCGGCCAGATGCAGTGCGGTTCGGACCCACGCTGGTCGTTCGTGCTGACCGGGCTCACGCCCGCCGAGGAGACGTGGCTCGAGGAGATCGGCGAACGGCGGCACGTGACCGTCGAGCAGTCGGCGGCGCGGTGCGGCGTTCCCGCCGAGCGGCGCGACGAGATCATGACCGCCCTGTTCCGCGCGGGCGTGCTGGTCCCCGTGCCGGCAACGGTCGGCGCGGTGACGGCCCCGGCGGACGGCGCCGCGGACGCGACGGTGCTCGGCATGCTGCGGCCCGACGGCGCGGGGCTCACGACCCTGGCCGACCGCGCACGGCGGGTGGTCGGCGTCGTCGGGCTCGGGCGGCTGGGTACGGCGGTCGCGCTGCACCTGGCGACGGCGGGCGTCGGCGGGCTGCTGCTGCACGACCCGCTGCCGGTGCAGATCACCGACGTCGGGCTGGGCGGTCTGCGGGCGGTCGACGTCGGGCAGGCACGCGACGAGGCCGTCCGGTCCTTGCTGGCGGAACGCTCCCCGCGTGCGACGGTGCGGGTCGACGACAGCAGGGCGGGCGGGACAGGGCTGGACCCGACGGCCCTCGACGTGGTGGTCGTCACCGAGCCGCATGCCGCGCACCCGGCGCGGTACCAGCGGCTGCTCGGCCTCGGGGTACCGCACCTGCCGGTGGTGGTACGGGAGGCGGACGTGGTGGTCGGGCCGTTCGTCCGGCCCGGCCGGTCGGCCTGCGTGACGTGCGTGGACCTGGCCCGTGCCGATGTCGACCGGGAGTGGCCCGCGCTGGCCACCCAGCTGCGCAAGGTGTCGGAGCCGACGCAGGAGGCGACGCTCGCCGCGGTGGCAGCGGCGACGGCCGCGAGCCAGGTGCTCGCCCAGCTGGACGGACACCGGCCCGCGGCCGTCGGTGCATGCCTGGAGATCTCGCTCCCGGCGGGGCTCCCCCGCGTCCGGCCGGCGGAGCCGCACCCGCGCTGCGGGTGCGTGGTCCTGCCGGCCTGACGCCGTCAGACACCACTGGACGTGTCAGAAGCTCAGGTCACTCTGGTGACTTGAGGGTCTGACACGTCCAGCGGTGTCTGACAGGTGCCGCGTCCGGCGGTGTTCCGGCGGTGTCACTGGATCAGGCCGCTGCGACGTTCTCCGACTTGCGCGGCCGTCCCCGGCCGCGCTTGCGGGCGACAACGGCGCCGTCGACGAAGACCTCGCCGCCCCAGACGCCCCAGGGCTCGTTCCGCTCGAGGGCGCCGGCGAGGCAGCCCTCGATCAGGGGGCAGGTGCGGCACAGGGCCTTGGCCTGCTCCACCTGAGTGCTGTGCTCGGCGAACCACAGCTCCGGGTCGTTGGTACGGCACGGCAGCAGTGTGTCCATCAGCCGGTTGAACTCCGCCGAGTCCGAACCGATCCCGCTCGTGACGGGGTGTTGAGGTGGGTCCCAGGGGCCCGAACCGCCCTGGGGAAGAGTGTCGAGGAGCGCAGTGAGGCGCACGGTTGTCTCCTGTGTCCTGTAAAGAAGAACGTCGTCGATGAACGTCTGGGGGAACAGGACCCCGGGCTAGATCTCGGCCGGCCGGCCCTGGCGGGGCCGGGTGTCCGGGCAAGAATGAAGGCCGCGGGTCCTAGATGGACTCCGCGGCCTGGATGACTCGGTCGTTTAGACCGGCGAGTCTCCTGGAGATGCGGAGTCGGGTGCGAGAGCGGACGGCTTGTTGCCTCCGCGGTGAGTGCGCGCGCGGAAAGGCAGAGCTGCGCCGATTGCCTGAACGGGCTCGTTGCCGAGCACGTACGTGCACGCGTGCAGATCCGTCTGCGGAATCATGTTCATCTCCAAGACACCCACCTCCTCACTCGAATCCGGGCCAGACCTTAAGGTCTCGCCCACTGCCGTCAGGGACATGTGAACACTATGCCGGGGCACCGAGGCGAGCCAACTCTTTTTCCAAACTTTCTTGAGAAGTTTTTCGCCGGTCCCGGAACGGCCCACACCGCAGCCGTTCCGGAGCCTCCGAACCACTCGAAAGTTCCCCTCGCCGGACCACCTGAAGACCGCTGTGGGCCGCTCAGGTGCTCGGTGCACTCGCCACTATCGCGAGGATCGTGGCGCCGTACCTGTCGATCTTTGCCGGACCTATCCCGTCCACGCGAGCTAGTTCGGCTATGGCCGAAGGTCGGATCTCCGCGATGGCCGCCAGCGTCGCGTCCGTGAGCACCGTGTAGGCGGGCTTGTCCGTCTCGCGGGCGACCTCGAGGCGCCAGTCGCGCAGGGCGTCGAAGAGCGCGACGTCGTGCTCGCCGGTCAGCAGCGCCCGGGCCTGGCCCTTCGGCGTGGTGCGTGCCCTGGGCGAGCGCGGGTCCTCCGGCCACAACCCGTCGAGGAACCTGGTGCGCTTGCGCGTGGGCCGGCCGCCCGGGTTCCGCGCCCGCCCGAACGACACCTCCAGGTGCTCGCGCGCGCGGGTGATCCCGACGTACAGCAGCCGGCGCTCCTCGTGCACGGCGTCCTCGGACTCCGCCAGCGAGATGGGCATCAGCCCCTCGCTCATGCCGGCGAGGAAGACGGCGTCCCACTCCAGGCCCTTGGCCGCGTGCAGCGAGGCGAGCGTGACACCCTCGACGGTCGGCGCGTGCTGCGCCGCGGCACGCTCGTCGAGCTCGGCGACGAGCAGTGCGACCGTCGCGGGGCTCTCGGGGGTCGCGGCGGCGGCCAGGTCGTCCGCGAGCGAGACGAGCGCCTGCATGGCGTCCCAGCGCTCCCGGGCGGCGCCACGCGCCGTGGGCGGCTGATCGGCCCACCCGGCGGTGGCGAGGATGTCACGCACCTGGTCCGGCATGGGCAGCTCCGGATCCGCCGAGCGGGCGGCGCCACGCAGCAGCACTATCGCGTCACGCACCTCCTTGCGCTGGAAGAAGCGCTGCCCGCCGCGCACGAGGTAACCCACCCCGGCGTCGGCGAACGCGGCCTCGAACGCCTCGGACTGCGAGTTGGTCCGGTACAGCACGGCGATCTCGCTCGGCTTCACGCCCGACTGGATCAGGCGGGCCGCCCTGCTGGCGACGCCCTTCGCCTCGGCCTCGTCGTCGTCGTACGCCGTGAAGGCGATCGGCGGACCCGGCTTGCGCTGCGCGATGAGCTCCAGCGCCTGGTGCGCACCGCCTCCGCGCCCGGCACGCTTGAGCACCTCGTTGGCCAGGTTCACCACCTGCGGCGTGGAGCGGTAGTCACGCACGAGCCGGATCTCCTGCGCCTCGGGGTAGGTCCGCCGGAACTCCAGGAGGTGGCGCGGCGAGGCGCCGGTGAAGGAGTAGATGGTCTGCGACGGGTCGCCCACCACGCACAGCTCCTTGCGCCCGCCGAGCCACTGGTCCAGGAGGAACTGCTGGAGCGGCGAGACGTCCTGGTACTCGTCCACGACGAAGCGCCGGTACTGCGAGCGCACCTCGTCCGCCACGATCTTGTGGCTGTTCAGCATGTCCCCGAGCATGAGGAGCACGTCCTCGAAGTCGATGACCTCGCGTTCCGTCTTCACGTCCTCGTACGCCGTGATGAGGCGCGACACCGTCTGCGGGTCGTAGCCCGAAGGTGCCTCGCGGCCGGTCGCGAGCAGCGCCTTCTCGTAGTCGTCGGCAGTGACGAGCGAGACCTTCGCCCACTCGACCTCGCTGCTCAGGTCGCGGACGGCGACGCGGTCCACGCTCAGGCCGAGCCGACGGGCCGCCTCCGCGATGATCTGCGCCTTGTGCTCCACCAGCCGGGGCGGGGCACCGCCCACCACGCGCGGCCAGAAGTACCCGAGCTGCCGCAGCGCCGCGGCGTGGAAGGTGCGGGCCTGCACACCCTGGACGCCGAGCTCGCGCAGCCGCGTGCGCATCTCCCCCGCCGCGCGGGCCGTGAACGTCACCGCGAGCACGCTGGTCGGCGCGTACACGCCGATGCGCACCCCGTAGGCGATGCGGTGGGTGATGGCGCGCGTCTTGCCCGTGCCGGCGCCCGCGAGCACCATGACCGGCCCGTTGAGCGCGAGCGCCACCTCGCGCTGCTCGGGGTCGAGGGCGGTCAGGATGGCGTCGGGGCTCATCGGTCCAGGATGATTCGAACCGGCGGCGGAGTTGGTCTGGGTGAGCATCGTCTGCGATTCTCGCAGCACCCACTGACAAGGAGTACTGATGTCCGATACGACCACGTCGAGCCACTCGCCCCTCCCGGCGGACGGCACGGTCCTGATGTACTCGACCACCTGGTGCGGGTACTGCCGCCGGCTGCGTACGCAGCTCGACTCGGAGGGCATCGGCTACACGGTCATCGACATCGAGGAGCAGCCCGAGGCCGCGGCCTATGTGGAGCAGGTCAACGGCGGGAACCAGACGGTTCCCACGGTGGTCTACCCGGACGGTTCGGCGGCCACCAACCCGAGCCTCGCGGACGTCCGGCTGGCGCTGTCGAACTGACCCGGCCGGGTCGGCCCGCGACCTCCCGGATGGTCGGCAGAATGTCAGGTAGTCGGTAGTCCGAGGTGCCGACCACCTGACGAACTGCCGACCATTCGCGTCTCCGCCCGACCACCTCAGTCCTCGAGCCGGCCGCCGTACCAGTCCTCGATCAGGGAGCGTGCGATCGAGGCGCGCCCCGGTAGGCCCAGGTCGCCGTCGGCCACCGCGGCTGCGACCTCCGCGCGGGTGAACCAGTCCGCCTCGGCGATCTCGTCCTCCTGCCGCACCAGGCGTGTCGTGGTCGCGCGGGCCCGGAAGCCGAGCATGAGCGACGCCGGCAGCGGCCAGGACTGGCTGCCGCGGTACTCGACGGTGCCGGGGTCGACGACGACACCTACCTCCTCCATCGTCTCGCGCACCACGGCCTGCTCGAGTCCTTCGCCCGGCTCCACGAAGCCGGCCAGCACCGACCGCCGGCCCGGACCCCACTGCGGGCCACGGGCCAGGAGCAGCCTGTCGTCGGCGGCGGTGATCGCCATGATCACCGCCGGGTCCGTGCGCGGGAACTGGTTCGTGTCGTCCTTCGGGCAGTGCTGGATCCAGCCGCCCTGCGCGACCTCGGTCCGCGTGCCGCATCGCGGGCAGTGGGTGTGCACGGCGTGCCACTGGGACAGGGCGATGGCCTCGACGACGAGGCCCTGTTCCAGGTCCGGCTCGTCGAGGGTCCGCAGGCCCGCCCAGTCGACGTCGAGCTCGGGATCGGCCTCGGCGTCGGCCAGGACCGCGGCGACGTAGGCCACGCCGTCCGCCTCCCCGAGGAAGAGGTGCAGGCCGACGGCGAGGTGCGCGACGTCGTCGGGCGCGAAGAGCGCCACGCGCTGACCGGCCATCGCCACCCGGTTCCCGCGGACGACCAGCACCTGGGTGCCGCGCTCCTTGAGGAGGTCGCCGACGAGGCCGGGTTCGGCGCGGCGGTGGGCGGCGCGGTAGTGGGCGGCACGGGCGAACGGGAGGTCGAGAGCTGACACAGGGTCGACAGTAGTCGGCCGTCCTGGCGCCCGGATCGCGGCAGCTCAGGCACCTGCCATCGCGCACATCCGGACCTTGCCTCGCAAGACTTGTTTCGCAAGACTTGTATTGCAAGTCTTGCTACGCAAGGTTAGGGTTCTCAACATGATCGAAGAGCGCATCGCAACGAACCTCCGTAAGGGAGTGCTCGAGTACTGCGTGCTCGCGCTGCTCTCTCGCGGTGAGAAGTACGGCCTCGAGCTGGCCGACGACCTCACCGCACGCGGGCTCATCGCAAGCGAGGGCAGCCTCTACCCGCTGCTGGCCCGCATGCGTGAGAACGGACTCGTCGAGCCCCGATGGGACTCGTCCGGCACTGCTCGCCCCCGCCGCTACTACGCCATCACCGATGACGGCACCAGTCAGCTCGCCGCGTTCGCCCAGGTCTGGACGTCGGTCGCCGCGCAGGTCAACGCACTGCTGGAGGGATCACGATGACTGAGAACACGAGAACGGCCGAGAACACCACGATGACCGAGAGGACCACGATGACCGCGAACACCGAGGGCGCCTACCTGCGCGACGTGGGCAAGCGCCTGCGCGCGCTCACCCCTGAGCAGCGCGAAGCGGTGCTCGACGACGTCCGCGCCCACTTCGCGGAAGCCGAGGACGCCGGCCGCACCCCCGAACAGGCCGCCGAGAGCCTCGGCGACCCCGCGCAGTTCACCGAACGGGTGCGGGCCGAGCTGGGCCACGAGCCCGGCCGGACCGACCGGATGAGGCGCATCCTGCTGTGGCTGGCGACCGGCGTCGCGGTCTTCACCACGATGTTCGAGACGTTTGTGTTCCCCAGCGACGAACCCGACCTAGAGGTTGTCGTCGAGCACGGCTTCGAGGTCGTGCTGTTGCACCTGCTCGTCGCGCTGCTCGCAGCGCTTCCGATCCTCGTGCCCCTGCGGGCCCGCACGATCGCGACGGCCGCGGTGGCAATCACGCTGACGGTGGCGACCAACATCAGCGTCTTCGGCGTGTACCCCATGGACATCGAACTCTTGTTCTACCAGCCCACCGCCATGCTCGTGTGGGCGGCGCTCATCACGCCGATCCTTGCCCGTAACGGTCGGCCCTCGACAGGCTGGCGCATCGCCGCCGCGGTTCTCACGGCCCTGCCGGGGCTCTACCTCCTGTCGGCTCTCCTCGTCGGCAGCTTCGGTACCAACTTCTGGGGCGTGCTCTATATCGCGGTCTCCTTTGGCCTCGCGGTGCTCATGACCTTCGCCAAGGCATGGCCCGGCATCGTCCTGGCCGTGGGCGGTGTAGCGCTGCTGGTCTCTACGTCGCTCGATCCGGTGGGGATGCTGACGCTTCTCTTCTGGTGGGCCGGCGGGCTCTTCTTCACCGTCGGCGTGAGCCACGCCCTCGCGCACGCGCGGCCGCGCAAGCCCGCGCACCAGTAGCACTCGACATCCTTGGAGGAATCACGATGACCACCACGACCGAGAGAAACGCGATGAAGGCCGAAGAGTCCTACCTGCGTGACATCGGCAAGCGCCTGAAGGCGCTCACCCCCGAACAGCGCGAAGCGGTGCTCGACGACGTACGCGCCCACTTCGTGGAAGCCGAGGACGCCGGGCGCACTCCCGAACAGGCCGCCGAGAGCCTCGGCGACCCCGCGCAGTTCACCGAACGGGTGCGGGCCGAGCTGGGCCACGAGCCCGGCCGGACCGACCGGATGAGGCGCATCCTGCTGTGGGTGGCGACCGGCGTCGCGGTCTTCACCGCGATGTTCGTCTCCTTCTGGCACCCGGACGACTCCCTCGAGGTGCCGAACACCCAGTTCGAGGCGCACGGCTTCGGGATCGTGCTGCTGAGCCTGGTACCTGCACTCATCGCAGCGCTCCCGAACTTCGCCTCCCCGCGTGCCCGTACGGTCTTCACCGCCGCGGTAGCGGTCATGCTGTCGGTCGTGGGCTTCGTCTTCCCCGAGGGCTGGGCATTCGCGCCCACCGCCTGGATCGCGTGGGGCGCACTCGTCGTACCGGTCATCGCCCGCAACGGACCGCCCGCAGCCGGCTGGCGCATCGCCGGAGGTGTGCTCGCCCTTCTGCCCATGGCGTTTGGTATCGGCGGAGCGCTCGTCGGCAGCTGGGACCTGAACCTCGAGACCGTGCTCTACACCGGCGGCTTCGCCGCTCTTGGTGTGCTGATGGCCCTCGGCAAGCCTTGGGCCGGGGTCATCCTGGCCCTGGTCGGCGGCGCGGCGCTGGTGAGTTCCGCTCTCTCTCCGGGAATGCTCACCTCGGGCGTCTGGTGGGCCGGCGGCCTGTTCATCACCCTCGGCGCGGGCCATGCCCTCATGCACGCGCGGCCGCGCACGCCCGCGCGCACGTAGCGCTCCCCGGTCCCAGAAGGTGGTGTGTCCCCCGTTGGAGCGGGGACACACCACCGCGCTGTGCCATGGCACGCGAACACTGCAATACGGTTGAGCACGTGTCCCGCACGCCCCTCGCTCTCGCCGCCCTCTCCACCGCCGCCGTACCTGGTCTCGACGCCCAGTCGGTGCGCGTCGGCGAGCTCGCGGGCGACTACGACGTCGCCGTCGTGACGGGCCAGGACGACCAGGAGTGGGTGGTCCGAGCGCCCCGCAGCACGGTGGCCGGCGCGGCGCTCGAGGCCGAGATCGAGCTGCTGGACGCACTTCGCCTGTACATCGACACGGGCGTGCTCCCGTTCGTCGTGCCGCAGGTCGCGGGTTACGCGCTGCTGCCGGAAGGTGGCCGGGCAGTAGTGCACCGGCGGATCATCGGCAGCACCCTCGACGTCGAGGCGCTGGAGCCGGGCCCCGGCCTGGCGGCAGACCTGGGCCGGGCGATCGCCGCGATCCACGAGCTGCCGACGTCAGTCGTGGAGACCTGCGGCCTACCCAGCTACACGGCGTCCGAGTACCGCGAGCGTCGGCTCACCGAGGTGGACGAGGCCGCGCGGACCGGCCGGATCCCGCCCACTCTGCTGCGGCGCTGGGAGACGGCCCTCGAGGACGTCTCCCTCTGGAAGTTCAAGCCTGTGGTCGCGCACGGCGACCTGGCCCCTGACCAGCTGCTCGTGGACCGGCAGCGGGTGGTCGCGATCTCGGGCTGGGCGGAGGCCCGCGTAGCCGACCCCGCCGACGACCTCGCGTGGCTCATCGCGGCGGCTCCGCTCGAAGCGGTCGACTCGATCATGGAGGCATATCAACTGCGGCGCACCGAGCTGAGCGATCCTCGCCTGGCCGAGCGCGCGATGCTCGTGGGTGAGCTGGCGCTCGCGCGGTGGCTGCTGCACGGCGTACGGCACCGGCTGCCCGAGGTGGTCGAGGACGCGACGTCGATGCTGGAGGACCTGGACGAGGCGACGCTCGAAGAGGGCGCGTAGTCAGAGGGCACGTGGTCACTCGCCGCGGATGAGCGCCTCCAGCTCCGCCTCGTCGAGCAGGCGCTCCGGACGGACCGTCGTGTCCGAGCCGACGTAGTAGAACGCGGCGCTCACCTGCTCCAACGGCAATCCCGTCCAGCGTGACCACGCCAGGCGGTACACGGCGAGCTGCACCTCGCGGGCGCTTCGGGCCGCGGCGTCGAGCGGTTCGCGGCCGGTCTTCCAGTCCACGACCACCACTGCGTCCGATCCGGTGGCCGGTCCTGTGGTGGGGTCCCGGAAGACGGCGTCCATGCGGCAGCGCAGCATGACGCCGGCCACCGGCGTCTCGACGTCGACCTCCACCGCCACGGGCGTGCGAGCCGACCACTCCGAGCCGAGGAACGTGTCGCGCAGCTTGTCGAGGTCGGTGTCCTCCGGCAGGTCCTCGTCCTCGGCGCTGGGCAGGTCGTCGACGTCGAGCAGCGTGGCCGACGTGAAGAACTGCTCCACCCACTCATGGAATCGGGTACCCCGGCGGGCGTGCACCGTCGGTTGCACCGGCACAGGGCGGCGGAGCTGCAGGGCGAACGCCTCGCGGTCCGCGGCGAGCCGCACCAGCCCGGACGCCGATACGTGCGCCGGGAAGGCGATCTCTCGGTCGGCGTGCCGGTCCCGCTCGGCAAGGAGCATGCGGGCGAGGTCGACGAGGTCATGGCCTGCGGCGTCGGTGACGGCGCCCCGCGGCGCGGTGAGCGCATCGGCAGGCAGGCGCATGGCGGCCAGGGCGACGAGGCGCTCCTCCGCGGCCTCGTCCACGCGCTCGGCGGTGGCACGCAGCACGCCCCGGGCGGTCAGCAACTGGCCTCCGGCCGTGTCCGGCGCGGTCCCGGCCTGGTCCTGGCCCCCGTCCGGAGCGGGCCAGACCGCCGTCAGCTCCTCCGCGTTGCGCGGGTTCTCGGCGTCCGGGGCCGGCATGGGGGCCCACAGGTCGGTGTTGACCAGACCCGCGTCGGCCAGCTCGGCGAGGAACGGGGAGACGCCCCGCGGGCGGCTCGCCGAACCCCACCACGAGGCGGTGAGGAAGAGCTCGCGCCGGGCGCGCGTGAACGCCACGTACGCCAGCCGGCGTTCCTCGGCGAGGCGGTGCTCGCCGCACTCGTACTTGAACTCGTCGCGCAGCGCGACGAGGTCCTTGGTGTCGGAGGCACGCTCCCAGCCGAAGTTCGGCAGGTCGTCCGCGTCGCCGCGCAGGTGGTAGGGCAGCTCGCCCAGGTCGGACAGCCAGCCCGACGACGACTCCCCCGACCGCGCACCCCTGTCCCACGTCGGGAAGGCCCCGTCGGCCAGGCCCGCTACGGCCACCGCGTCCCACTCCAGCCCCTTGGCGGCGTGCGCCGTGATCACCTGGACGGCGTCCGGGTCAGGCTCGTGCACGGGCATGTCGAGGCCGCGCTCCTTCTCCCCCGCCACGCCGAGCCAGGCGAGGAACGCGCCGAGCGTGGCCGTGTCCGACGACTGCGCGAACGACGCGGCCACGTCCCGGAACGCGTCGAGGTGCTCGCGGCCACGATCGCTCACCGCTCCACCGACACCGGCGCTGGTCAGGGCGGCCGCGGTGGCCGCCTCGACGTCGAGGCCAAGGGCGCGCTCCGCCTGGACCACGAGCTCGGGCAGCGACAGGTACGTGAGGCCACGCAGGTCCCGCAGCAGCTGGGCCAGCGCGGTCAGCCGCAGGTGAGCGTCCTGGGACAGCACTCGGCCGTCGCGAGCCGGCTTCCCGGCCGGCGGCAGGTCGTCGAGCGCGTCGACTATCGAACGGTGGTCCGAGACGTCGCCCTCGACGACACGGGGATCGTCGTCCACGTCGCCGTCAGAACCGTCCGCGCCGTCCACCCGAGCCGCGGACGCCGCGGCCGTGCGCGGGTCGTCCATCCGCGCCAGGTCCGCCGCCCAGGAGCCCAGCGCATGGAGGTCGGCGGCTCCGAGGTTGAGGCGCGGGCCGGTCAGGAGGCGCATCAGCGAGTCACCGCGGGACGGGTCGTGCGCGGCCTGGAGCAGCGCGACGACGTCGACCACCTCGGGCGTGGACAGCAGACCGCCGAGGCCGACCACCTCGACCGGAAGACCGCGACGGCGCAGCGCCACCTCGAGGGTGGGGAACTGCGCTCGGGCCCGGCAGAGGACGGCGGCGGTCGACCGCCCGTCCGGGTGGGCGCCGGAACGCCAGCGTGCGGCCACCCACTCGGCGACCGCCTCTGCCTCCTCCTCCAGCGTGGCCGCGACGTGCGCCGACACCACCCCCTCGCCCGCACCCGGCCGCAGGTCCAGCGGGGGCACCTCGACGTTGGTGCCCGCCCCGGTCCGCGAGCGCAGCGGGCCCGACACGATGTTCGCGGCGGTGAGCACCGCGGCGTCGTTGCGCCAGGAGGTGGACAGGTAGTGCACGGCGGCGGGGACGCCGTCGTCGCGCTGGAAGCGGCCCGGGAAGCGGGCGAGGCCCGCCGCGGAGGCGCCGCGCCAGCCGTAGATGGACTGGTGCGGATCGCCGACGGCGGTCACGGGGTGGCCGCCGCCGAACAGGCCGGACAGCAGCTCGACCTGGGCGTAGGACGTGTCCTGGTACTCGTCGAGGAGCACCACCTCGAACCGCGCGCGCTCGGCGGCGCCCACGAGCGGCACCTCGCGGGCGAGCTGGGCGGCGAAGGCGACCTGGTCGCCGAAGTCGAGCGCCTCGGCGATGCGCTTGCGGCGGCGGTACTCGACGACGAGGTCCACGAACCGGGCCCGTTCGGCGACCGAGCTGATGAGCTTGTCGACGTCCTTGGTGCGTTTCTTCTGCTTCGGTCCGAGCGGGATGGACTCGAGGTGCTCTGCCATCTCGGTCAGGCGGTCGCGGGCGTCGGCGGGGTCGACGAGGTGCTCGCCCAGCGCGCCGGACAGGGCCACGACGGCGCCGGTGACGGTGCTGACCGCCTTGTCGGTGCCGAGGTCCTCGTCCCAGGACTCGACCACCTGGGAGGCGAGCTGCCACTGCTCGGCCTGGCCGAGCAGGCGGGCGCTCGGTTCGACGCCGAGGCGCAGACCGTGGTCGGCGACCAGGGAGGCGGCGTAGGCGTTGTAGGTGGCGACGGTGGGCCGGTCGAGGTCCAGGCCGGCGAGTGCCTCGCCCGACTCCTCGCCCAGTGCGCGGTTGAGCTGCGCCAGCCGTGTCTGCACACGCTGGGTGAGCTCGCCTGCGGCCTTGCGCGTGAAAGTCAGGCCGAGCACCTGCTCGGGCTGGACCAGCTTGTTGGCGATGAGCCAGACGACGCGCGCGGCCATGGTCTCGGTCTTGCCGGAGCCCGCACCCGCGACGACGAGCGCCGGCTCCAGGGGCGACTCGATGACCCGGACCTGCTCGTCGGTGGGCTCGTGGCGGCCGAGCAGCCGGGCGATCGCGCGCGCGGACA
Organism: Promicromonospora sp. CA-289599; assembly: GCF_050936155.1. Taxonomy (NCBI): domain Bacteria; kingdom Bacillati; phylum Actinomycetota; class Actinomycetes; order Micrococcales; family Promicromonosporaceae; genus Promicromonospora; species Promicromonospora sp. CA-289599. The sequence goes on along the minus strand of NZ_JBNJNI010000001.1, from coordinate 3,736,669 downwards.
GCCGGATCTCCGGCTCGTGCCTGGTCACTCGACCACCTTCCGTCCCTCAGGCTGCAGCGGGCAGGAACGCCGCACCGGACACACCTCGCACAGGTCGTTGTTCTTCGCCGCGAACTTCGCTGCGGCCATCGTGTCGGCGGCGCCCTCCACGGTGTCGCGCGCCCAGCTGTTGCCGTCCTCGTCCGGGACGAGGGCGGGCTGGTTCCGCACGCTCGCCGACACGGTCTCGGTGCCGACGTAGACGAGGCTCGCACCCTTGCTGACCGTGCCGTCGGGCAGGTCGAGCGCGCCCTCCTCCACGGCGAGCTGGTAGGCGCCGAGCTGCGGGTTCTCTGCCGCCTTGTCCTTGCTGGCCGCGGACTTGCCGGTCTTGAGGTCGGCCACCGTCACGCCGCCGTCGCCCGCGTCCTCGACGCGGTCGACCTGGCCGCGCAGCCGGGCGCGCCCCACCTGCAGGTCGAAGTCGGCCTCCACGAGGAGCGGTTCACCCGAGTCGGCGAGGTAGTCCGCGAGCCGCTCCACCATGCGCTCGGCCCGTTTGCGGAGCTGCAGCGAGGGCCAGCCCTCGGGCAGCGCGAGCTCCGGCCAGCGCCGGTCCAGCTCCTTCTTCAGCTCGGTGAGCGACCCCTTCGGATAGCTCTGCGCTATCGAGTGCAGCAGCGTGCCGAGCGTCTGGTGCGTGGCGTCCGGCTTGGTGCCGCCCGCGGCTTCGAGCGCCCAGCGCAGGGCGCACGTGGTCACCGTCTCGACCTTCGACGGCGACACCTTCACCGTGTCCTGCACACCCCACAGCGGGACCTCGCTCGACACCCCGGCGACGCCGTACCAGGTGCTCGGGTCCGCCTCGGCGACGCCCGCTGCCGAGAGGTCGGCGAGGAGGACGGCGGCAGGCTGGTTGCCCGGCGTGGAGAGCGCGGCCGCGCGCACCAGCTCCGTCCGGGCGGCGGCCACCACGCCGCGCAGGTCGAGCGGCGGGCCGACCGGCACGCGCCGGGGGTCGGGCCCGTCGCCGCCGTCGTTCCGTGGCGACACGAGGTCGCAGAACACGCTGGGAGCTTCTTCCGTGTCCTCCACGGCGGTGACCAGGAGGCGCCGTCGGGCGCGGGAGACCGCTACCGCGAAGGCGCGCAGCTCGTCCGTGAGGACCTGCCGCCGAGCCTCCGCGCCGACGACCCGGCCGTCCTCCGACCGGCCGGCGATGAGCTCGACGAGCGCCTGCGAGCCCAGCAGGGAGTCGCGCAGTCGCAGGTCGGGCCAGACGCCGTCCTGCACACCGGCCACGACCACCACGTCCCACTCTCGCCCGGCGGCCCCCGGCGGCGTGAGCGCCTCGACGGCGCCCGCACCCTGTGCCGACGCAGCCAGAGAGTCGGCCGGGAGGTCCTGTGATGCGAGGTAGTCGACGAACGCGGCGACCGGTGCGCCCGGCATCCGGTCCACGAAGGTCTCCGCCGCGCGGAACAGCGCGAGCACGGAGTCGAGGTCGCGGTCGGCCCGCAGGCCCGCCGGACCACCGGCGAGGGCGTAGGCGCTCCACCGCTCGGCCAGACCGGTCGCCGCCCAGACGGCCCAGAGCACCGTCTGCGCCGTGGCGCCCGGCTCCCCTGCGGCCTCGCGCCCGGCGGCCAGCACCCGTGCCACGGCGAGCGGCCCGCGGCGCACCTGCGTCGGCAGCAGAGCCGCACGCGCCGGATCGGCCAGCACCTCGACCAGCAGGGTGTCCGACGTGCGGCCTCCGCCCGCCGACAGCTCCTCCGACCGCAGCGCACGCCGCAGCCTGCGCAGCGCCACGGCGTCGAGCCCGCCGATCGGCGAGACGAGCAGGTGTGCGGCCGTCTCGGGGTCCAGGACCGGCTCGCCGCCGTCGAGCTCCTCGGCGATCAGTGCCTCGAGGCTCCCGCGCGGCGCGCCCGCGCACGTCTTCACGGCCGCCAGCAGCGGCGCCACCGCGGGCTCGTCCCGCAGCGGGAGGTCCGACCCGAGCAGCGCGACCGGCACCGACGCCGAGACCAGCTCACGCCGTAGGGCCGCCAACCGCGTACCGCTGCGGGCGATCACCGCCATCCGTTCCCAGGGCGTGCCGCGCAGCAGGTGCTCGGCCCGCAGCTCGCGGGCAATCCAGGCCGCCTCCTGTGCCGCGCCCGAGAGCACCGCCACCTGGACGGACGCCGGGGCCCCGGTGGGTGGCTCCGAGGGGGCGGGCGCATACCCCGTCGCCCGTCGGTGCACGGCACTCGCAGACACCGGGATCCGGTTCGTCACCGCGCGCGTGACCGCACGCAGCTCGGGCAGCTGCCGCCACACCGTCCCGAGCACCATCGTCTCGGCGTCGAACGCGCCGAAGGCTCGACCGGGGCCGGCCGGCGCCGCGGCACGGCCCGTGAGCCCCGGCGCGGCACCACGGAAGGTCTGGACCGCGGAGTCCGGGTCGGACAGCAGGACCAGCCGTGCGCCGTCGTCGTGCAGCACGCGCAGGAGCCGGACCGTCGCCGCCGTGGCCTCCTGGTAGTCGTCGACCACCACCAGGTCCCATGTGGGCCGGGCCATGCCCGGCACCTCGTCCTCCCAGGAACGCAGCGACTCGGCAGCCTCGTCGATGACCACCGCGGGGTCGTAGCGCGGCCCGGCGTCAGGCGTGCCGAGCCGCAGCGCCATCGTGTCGAGGTACTCCTCGTAGATCTGCGCCGCCATCACCCACTCGGGGCGGCCGTTCGCGCGCCCCATCTCGTCCAGCTCGACGGGACCGAGTCCTCGCTCGGCGGCACGCATGAGCAGGTCACGCAGCTCCTGGCGCAGGCCGCGCAGGCCGAGCGACTCCTCGGGCAGACCGGCAGGCAGCGCGAGCGGCCGTCCCTCACCAGCCACGTGACCGGCGAGCAGCTCGGCGAGCACCAGGTCCTGCTCCGGGCCCGAGACCAGGGTCGGCGTCGGCTGCTCGAGCGCGGCGGCACGCTTGTGCAGCACCGCGAACGCGGCTGACGACGCCGTGCGAACCATCGGCGCGCCGACCGTGCGCCCGGCCTGGGCCGCTACCTCGTCGCGCAGGCGCGCCGCGGCCCGTCGGGAGGAGGCGAGGACCAGTACACGTTCGGGCTGCACGCCCGAGTCCAGCGCCCGCACGGCGACCTCGCAGGTGACCGTGGTCTTGCCCGACCCGGGCGCCCCGAGGACCAGCGTCGCCCGGTTGCTCAGCGCGGCCTGGACGGCTGCCGCCTGGGTGTCGTCGAGCGGCACACCGCCCTCGACCAGCGCAGATCCGGCCGCGTCGGGACGGTGCCCGGGCGGCGTCAGCCGAGGTGCGAGAGCGAGGGATGGTGTCACGCGAACGATCGAACCACGAGCCACTGACACTCCCCGGCGCCCCGCGCTGGGGAGTCGGCAATGCCTGTTTCGTCCTGTGGAGGGGTGTTCAGTCCCCGTCGGGTACCGGCGCGTCGGGAACAGGCCACGGTTCCGGGACACAGCCGCTGGTGGTGGTGGTCTGCTGCACCATCACCGTCGCGTGCTCGCCCTCACCGGCGCACAGGTCGTGGCGGTATCCGATCACGTGCCCCACCTCGTGGTTCACGAGGTACTGCCGGTAGCGCCCGGTGCTCTCCCACGCCTGGGAGCCCGTCGCCCAGCGCTTGAAGTTGAGCACCGCGGTCTCCTCGATGCCGCACGAGAGCTCGCCGATCGTGTCCAGCGGGAGGCAGAGCCGGTCGGTCGTCCCGGGGCTCGCGAGCACCACACGTGCGTCGTAGTCGTCGGAGTCGGTCCAGGCGAAGGTAGATCCGTCAGCGGCGTTCCAGCCGCGCGGGTCGTTCAGGGTGGCCAGCACCGACTCGGCGAAGACCTCCGGATCCACCGGCAGACCCTTCTCGACGGCGATCTGGACACGCCAAACCTTCCCCTCGGCGGGCGCGAGACGAGACCCGCCGACCACGACGAGCCTCCCGGACAGCTCCTCCTCCACCGCGACGCTCGTACCGAGCAGGCCGGAGCCAGGTTCCGCCGTCGGCCTGGTGGCGGCGCGAGGGCTCGGTCCGGGCGACGGCGGCGCCGACTTCTCGACGGACGGCACTCCCCCCGAGGCCGCGGCCTGGGGTTCGGGCAGCTCGGAGGCCGGCGGCTCGAGCGACCCTTCGGCGGCGGTGCCCACGCCTGCCCCGGTCCCCGAGGCGGCTTCGGCCGCCGAGACGGCATCCGGCGCCGTCGTCGTCGCGGGGGGCGACGTCCGTTCGCCGGACCTCGCCGCTTCGTACGCGTTCCGCACCGCGGCGGCAGCCTCGGCGCCCAGGCTGTCCTCGACGGCCCCGGCCACGACCGCTGCGGACGCGTCCGGCTCCGTGCTCATGGTGACCGCGATGCCTCCACCCAGCCCCGCCACCAGGCAGAGGCTGAGTGCGACCGCCGCCCGCCGAGGGTCCTGCGCGGCGCGGCGACGCACCTTCCGCGCCACGGAACGGCTCGCGGCCACGCCCTCCGTCAGGAGCCCGGCGGGCGCACCTCCACGAGCGTGCCGACCGGCGCGCCGTGCGGAGGACTGTCTGCTCACGCCGACCATGGTGCCACGCACGCGCCCGCGCGCCCATGCCCTTGTCCACAGGAATGCGGACCGGCGGGCTCGCGGCTCCTCCGTCCGGGGCAGGTGCCAACTCTCCTGTCGGCTCACGGCGAAACCGCGGGCAGACGGCGCCGACGCGTGACTAGGATCGACAGGCCGGGTCCCCGGATCACCGGGCACACGGCGCAATCCCCGACCGAACTGGAGTAAAAGTGGACGTCACCATCGGTGTGCAGAACCTGCCTCGCGAGGTCGTGGTCGAGACGGATGCGAACGCGGACGCCGTCGCGACTGCCGTCAAGAAGGCCCTGGCCGGTGGCACCCTCGAGCTCACCGACTCGCGTGGCCGCCTCGTGATCGTCCCCGGCGCCGCGATCGGCTACGTCGAGATCGGTTCCGAGGAGCAGCGCAAGGTCGGCTTCGGCGCGGTCTGAGCAAGCTCTACCCCACACCATGTGGCGGACGGCACACCCGCACGCGCCGTCCGCCACGTGGCGTTGGTTACTAACTGGGCTATTCACCGTGTTTCGCTAACCACTCGGAAACATCGTGCGCGTACCATGAATCCCGTACATCGGTTGCCCGGTCGTCACGTTCCGACCCCCGAGCCTGTGCTTCGGCCTCCCAGAGGCCGCCCCGACAGGACGCGCAGCCTGGGTCCATACCCGGCGCGCGATGATTTTCACGATCGGCTGCCGCACGAAGGCGCGATCGCCGGGCCATGAGGGCCCACCGCGCCGCGAGAGATGAAGGCGCCAGTGACTACCACAGACACCCCGGCCGCAGACGCGGTCATTGAGACAAGTCCCGAGCCGGCTACCGGTTCGGGCCCCGACTACTCCAGCCCGTCCGCCATCCAGGCGCAGAACGTGACGTTCGCGGACTTCGGCGTCCGCCCCGAGATCGTCGACGCGCTCAAGGACGCGGGCATCACCCACCCGTTCCCCATCCAGGCGATGACGCTTCCCGTCGCGATGAGCGGGCACGACATCATCGGCCAGGCCAAGACCGGTACCGGCAAGACGCTCGGCTTCGGCGTGCCGCTGCTGCACCGCGTCGTCGCCCCCGGCGAGCCCGGCTACGACCAGCTCGTCGCCCCCGGCAAGCCGCAGGCGGTAGTCGTGGTCCCCACGCGCGAGCTCGCCGTGCAGGTGGCGAACGACCTGAGCGCGGCGTCGTCGCGGCGCAGCGTGCGGATCGTGCAGGTCTACGGCGGCCGTGCCTACGAGCCGCAGATCGAGGCCATGAAGACCGGCGTCGACGTCGTGGTCGGCACGCCGGGTCGCATGATCGACCTGCTGAACCAGGGTCACCTCAACCTGCTCCGTGCGGCGACCGTAGTGCTCGACGAGGCCGACGAGATGCTCGACCTCGGGTTCCTGCCCGACGTCGAGAAGATCCTTGCCCGTACCCCCGCGCAGCGGCACACCATGCTGTTCAGCGCGACCATGCCGGGCGCGGTGGTCTCCATGGCCCGCCGCTACATGAAGCAGCCCACGCACATCCGGGCCGCCGAGCCGGACGACCAGGGCGCGACGGTCAAGAACATCAAGCAGGTCGTTTACCGGGCCCACGCCCTGGACAAGATCGAGGTGCTCGCCCGTCTGCTCCAGTCCGAGGGCCGCGGCCGCAGCATCGTGTTCGCACGCACCAAGCGCACTGCCGCCAAGGTCGCGGACGAGCTGCAGACGCGCGGCTTCGCGGCCGGCGCGATCCACGGTGACCTGGGCCAGGGCGCACGCGAGCAGGCACTGCGCGCGTTCCGCAACGGCAAGATCGACGTGCTCGTCGCGACCGACGTCGCCGCCCGCGGCATCGACGTCGACGACGTCACGCACGTGGTCAACTACCAGTGCCCCGAGGACGAGCGCATCTACCTGCACCGGGTGGGCCGCACCGGTCGCGCGGGCAACACCGGTACCGCCGTCACCTTCGTGGACTGGGACGATGTGCCGCGCTGGTCGCTCATCGACAAGGCGCTCGAGATCGGGTACCCCGAGCCGGTCGAGACGTACTCCACGTCGCCGCACCTGTTCGCCGACCTGAGCATTCCCGAGGGCACCAAGGGCCGCCTGCCGCGGTCCGCGCAGCACCTCGCGGGGCTGGACGCCGAGGACGTCGAGGACCTGGGCGAGACGGGCAAGCGCAACAGCGGATCCCGCTCCGGCGGCTCACGCTCCGGCGCGCCTCGTTCAGGGGCGCCGCGCTCCGGCGCGTCCCGCTCGGGCGGGCGGCAGGGCGGCTCGCACAGCGAGTCTCGCTCCACCTCGCGGCCCGACGGCGGCGCCGCGACCAGCAGCGCACCGACGAGCAGCGCATCGACAAGCAGTGCCGTGACCAGCGGCGACAGCGCGGCGTCGGGTGAGCTCCCGACGTCGGGCGGCGACGAGGACGGCGGCCAGCGCCGCCGCCGGAGCCGCAACCGCCGTCGTACGCGTGGTGGTCAGACGGAGAGCTGACCCCGGCGATCCGCGATGGGCCGCGAAGCAGAGCGCTTGTCCGAGTCTTCTCCCTGGGCACTCCAGGGAGACTCGGACAAGCGCTCTGCTTCGCGGCCCATCGCGTAGGTTGCTACCCGTGCAGATCGAGTTCACCGCTCCCCTGTGGCAGTGGCAGGTGCGTACCGACTCCTGGTGGTTCGTGACCGTGCCGCCCGACCATTCCGACGAGCTGGCCGACCTCCCGCTGCCGCCGCGCGGGTTCGGCTCCATCCGGGTGCGGGTGACCGTGGGGAAGACCACCTGGACCACCTCCGTCTTCCCGAGCGACAAGGACGGCGGCTACGTGCTGCCCATGAAGAAGAAGGTGCGGCAGGCCGAGAGCCTCGACCCGGAGAAGCCGGTGTCGGTGACCCTGGAGACCATCGACATCTGACGTGTCAGACACACAGGTCACTCGGGTGACCTGTGTGTCTGACACGGATCAGACCATGCGGACGAACTCGATGACGCCGTTCGCGATCATCTGGGTCGCGATCGCCGCGAGCAGCACACCGGCGATGCGGGTCACCAGCGTCACGCCGGAGTCCTTGAGCACCCTGTGCACCAGACCGGCGAACCGCATGGCCGCCCAGGTGCAGACGCACACCGCGACGATGCCGATGCCGATCGACGCGTAGTGCCCGGTGGCGGACTCGCCGGCGCTCACGCCCTGCTGCACGAACACCATGGTGGCCACGATCGTGCCGGGGCCGGCGAGCAGCGGAGTCGCGAGCGGCACCAGGGCAACGTTCTTGGCGGCCCCGCCGGCGTCCGTCCCACCGGCGTCCATCTTGCCCATCAGCAGCTCCAGCGCGACCAGGAGCAGGAGCAGCCCGCCCGACGCCTGGAGCGCCGCGAGCGAGATCCCCATGTGCTCCAGCAGCAGCTGGCCGAACACCGCGAACACCACGATCACGCCGAAGGCCACGAAGATCGCGGTACGCGCCGCGCGCTTGCGGTCGTGCGCGGTCATCCGCGAGGTCAGTGCGAGGAAGACCGGCACGGTGCCCGGCGGGTCCATGATCACGAAGAGCGTCACGAAGACCTCGGTGAAGAGCGCTACGTCGAACCAGCTCACCGGAGCACCTCGAGGGTGCCCTGCTCCACGATCGCCTCGAGCACCTCGGGTTCGGTCGTGTTCTCGCCGATGAGGTTGCGCTTGCCCGACCCGTGGAAGTCGCTCGACCCCGTGACCAGCAGGTCCAGGGACTCGGCGATGTCGCGGAGACGGCGGCGCGTGTCCGGGGTGTGGTCGCGGTGGTCCACCTCGAGCCCCGCGAGCCCGGCCGCGGCCAGCTCCTCGATGGTCGAGTCGGGGACCACCCGCCCGCGCGCGTCGGCCCCGGGGTGCGCGAAGACCGGCACCCCGCCCGCTGCCCGGACCGCCTTGACGGTAGCGACGGCGTCGGGCGCGTAGTGGCCCACGTAGTACCGCGTGCCGGTGCGGAGCATCGTGGCGAACGCCTCGTCCCGGTCGCGCACGACACCTGCCGCCACCAGCGCGTCCGCGATGTGCGGGCGGCCGATCGTCGTGCCGGGCTTCGTCTGGGCGAGCAGGTCGTCCCACGTGATCGGGTAGTCCTCGCCGAGGAGGGCCACCATGCGCCGGGCGCGGGACGTGCGGTCGTCGCGCGTCCGCTCCGTCTCGGCCACCAGGTCGGGGTGCGTCGGGTCGTACAGGTAAGCGAGCAGGTGCACACCGGTACCCCAGCCGGTGGTGCGGGCGAGCGCCGAGATCTCGGCGCCGCGCACCAGGCCTATCTGGAAACGCCCGGCCGACTCGGCGGCCTCGGCCCAGCCCGAGGTCGTGTCGTGGTCGGTGATGGCCAGCGTCTTGATACCGGCGAGTGCGGCGACCTCGACCAGACGCGCTGGCGAGTCGGTGCCGTCTGACGCGGTGGAGTGCGTATGGAGGTCGATCACTCCACAAGGGTAGAGAGCCAAGGGCCCGTCGGGCGTCACGAGCGGCGTGAGGTGCGGCACCCCGGGCGTCGTCGGCCCTGTTGACCGAGAAGCATCAGGCCCACACAGACCGTTCACCGACCGTTCCGCCGTCGTACGCCGCCCGCCCCAGCCTTTCCCGCATCATCGAAGGGATGACGAGCAACCAGACCCCGCAGGACGCTCCGACGAGCGTCGTCTTCGTGCACGGCATGCGCAGCTCCGGCGCCATCTGGGAGAACCAGGTGCGGCACGTGCGTGCCGCCGGCCACGCGGCCGTCGCCGTCGACCTACCAGCGCACGGCGCGCGACGCCACGACCGGTTCACCATGGACGGCGCCTTCGAGGCGCTGGACGACGCCGTCGCGACCCTCCCCTCCGGGCCGATCGCACTGGTCGGGCTGTCCCTGGGCGGCTACACATCCCTCGCCTGGGCCGCTCAACAGGGAGCCGCAGACCGCCTGGTGGGCATCCTCGCGGCGGGCTGCACCTCGGACCCGAAGGGCAAGCCCGTGCGGCTCTACCGGGACGTCGCAAGGGGCGTCGCGAACGCCGCCTACCTCGGACGCCGGCTGACCGGCCGGGTGGTGCACCCGAGCGTGCACCGTCCGCGCCTGTCCGTACCCTCGGTGCGCCTCCCGTTCCGCCCCCTGCGGAGCGCCCCCGGCGGTTCCGACCTGCGACAGGTCGAGATCGCCCCGCAGCAGACCGCCGAGATGTACCGGCCCACCTGGGACGTCGTGACCGACGCGTTGACCCACCTCGCGGGACGCTCCTCGATCGCCAACGTGCGTGCCGCACGGATCCCGCTCTGGTTCGTCAACGGCGCCCGCGACGCCATGCGCATCGAGGAGCAGCGCCACCTCGCCGCGGCCCACGACGGGTCACTCGTGGTCATCCCCGGTGCGGGGCACGACGTGAACATGGAGGCCCCCGCGGCCTTCAACCGGGTGCTCACCAGGGCGCTTGCGGACTTCAACCGGCGTGCGTGAAACACTGGGCGTATGAGCGAACCCACCACCACTTCGCAGCCTGACGAGCAGGGAACCGCCGACCGCGGGGCCAACCGTTCACACCGCCCGGGCTCCACCGCCTTCAAGAACTTCGTGATGTCGCAGTGGGCCCCGCGCGCCGAGCTCGGCCTGACGGCGTCGGCCGCCGCGCCGTACACGGTCGCCCGACGTGCGGCGCTCTCCGAGCGGCTGCCGGGCATGCGCCTCGTGATCCCCGCGGGTTCGCTCAAGACCCGCTCCAACGACACCGACTACCGGTTCCGGCCGCACTCGGCGTTCGCGCACCTCACCGGCCTGGGCACCGACCACGAACCGGACGCCGTGCTGGTGCTGCACCCGGTCGAGGACGGCGCCGGCGACGGCGGCACCAACCACCACGCGGTGCTCTACGTGCGCCCGCTCGCGCCACGCGACAACGAGGAGTTCTACGCCGACGCCCGCTACGGCGAGTTCTGGGTCGGCGCCCGCCCGTCGCTGGCGGACGTCGAGACGCTCACCGGCATCGAGGCCCGCCACATCGACGAGCTGGGCGACGCCCTGGCCAAGGACGTGGGCGACGGCGGCGTGCACCTCCTCGTGGTGACCGGCGCGGACGACGTGGTCGAGTCGCTCGTCGAGGAGCTGCGCCTGGAGGCCGGTGAGGACGAGGACGCGGTGACCGACGAGACCCTCGTCGAGGCCACGTCCGAGCTGCGGCTCATCAAGGACGAGCACGAGATCGAGCAGATGCGCGAGGCCGTGGCCCGCACCATCGAGGGCTTCGAGGCCGTCGTGCGCGCGCTGCCCGCCGCGAAGGAGCACCGCCGCGGCGAGCGGGTGGTGGAGACCACGTTCGACGGCCACGCCCGGCTCGAGGGCAACACCGTGGGCTACGAGACGATCGCGGCCTCGGGCGAGCACGCCACCACGCTGCACTGGATCCGGAACGACGGCGAGGTCCGCTCGGGCGACGTGCTGCTGCTCGACGGCGGCGTCGAGGTCGACTCGCTCTACACCGCGGACATCACACGCTCCCTGCCGGTCGACGGTGAGTACACCGACGTGCAGCGCAAGATCTACCAGGCGGTGCTCGACGCGGCCGACGCCGCGTTCGCCGTCGCGAAGCCCGGCGCCAGGTTCCGCGACGTCCACGCGGCGGCCATGGAGGTCATCGCGGCCCGCCTCGAGGAGTGGGGCTTCCTGCCCGACGGCGTCACCGCCGCCGACGCGCTCTCCGACGACGGCCAGCAGCACCGCCGCTGGATGGTGCACGGCACGTCGCACCACCTCGGCCTCGACGTGCACGACTGCGCGCAGGCGCGCCGCGAGCTCTACCTCGACGGCGTCCTGGAGCCGGGCATGGTGTTCACCATCGAGCCGGGTCTCTACTTCAAGGCCGACGACCTCGCCGTGCCCGAGGAGTTCCGCGGGATCGGTGTGCGCATCGAGGACGACGTGCTGGTCACCGCCGACGGCAACGAGAACCTGTCGGCGGCGCTCCCCCGGCGTCCGGAGGACGTCGAGGCCTGGATGGCGTCGCTGCGCTGAGGCGCCGTGGTGGCTGAGCTGGGGCGCTGAGGTCGGCAGTTCGCTGAGCGCTCGCACCGAGGTGCCGGACTGCCGACCTCGGCACAGGCGCCAGGACTGGCACGGCGCGCGGGAGCCCCGGCGGCCCATCGGCACGGCGCCACAACGGTTCGAGTGTGACCACAGGCGCCGCCAAGCCGAGTCCGTGCACAAGCGAGGCTGCCAACCAGCACACACCTCCCCGCCACGCGGCAACCTCGTGCCATGAACACCGCACGAGTCCCGGGCACCGCCGTTTCGATCCCCGGCGTCATCCTGGCCCGCGAGCACGACAAGAACCACTTGGCGAAGGAATGCCGCCGGGGCACCCTCATCCGCGTCCGGCACGGCGCTTACTGCGACGCGCACGAGATCCACGTCGACGGTCCGGAGTCGTCGTCGGCACCGCGTGAGAAGCGGAACAGGGAGCTGGCGCGCGCCCGCGCCCTGCACTCTCAGCTGCGCTCGGATCATGTCTTCAGCCATACGACCGCGGCCTTGATCCTGGGCTGCCTTGTCTGGACAGTGCCGGACCGCACGCATGTCTACCAGCGGTATCGGGCCTCGGGGCGCTCAGCCGAAGACATCGCGCGGCACCGCGGAAAGCTCTCGCCCGACGAGGTCACGGCGGCCGAGGGCCTGCCGGTCACATCGCTCGCGCGCACCGTCGTCGACTGCGCGTTGACATTGCATCCGCTGGAAGCCCTCGTGATCGCCGACTCCGCCTTGGCGTTGGGTGTCGAACGGGAGGACCTGCTCAAGATGCTCGACGCCCGACCCGGTCAGCGCGGCGTTCGACGGGCCCGGCTTGTCATCGAGCTGGCGGACGAAGGCGCTCAGTCAGCCTGGGAGACCTGGGTCCGGTACGAGCTCCTGCGCGCGGGACTTCCCAGGCCTGTCACCCAGATGCCGGTCCAGACCGAGCGCGGGCTCTTTCACACCGACATCGGCTACGACCAGTGGAATCTGGGCATCGAGTTCGACGGCCTGGTCAAGTACCGAACCGACGGCGTTCGCCCTGGTCACGACCCTGCCCAGGAGTTCATGGACGAGAAGTTCCGTATCGAGGCCATCCGCCGCGCCGGTGTCACCGTGGAACGCGCCAGTGCATCGGACAAGCGTGATGTCCGCGGGATGCTCGCCAGATTCACCGAACACATGCCGCCGGACGTGGTGAAGAAGGCACGGATCAACCCACTCCTACCACCGGCCTGACGCTCAGGGCCGTGACATCGGCAGTTCGCTGAGCGCTCGCACCGAGGTCGGCAGTTGGCATCGAGGTCGGTCCAGCGCTGGACCGACCTCGATGCCAACTGCCGACCTCAGAGCAGACTGCCGACCTCGACGCAGCCTGAGCTACTTCTGGTCGTCGCTCGGCGGGGCGTAGGGGTTGGTGTAGCGGGGCGTCGTGCGGGTCGTCCGCTCGTCGTCCTGGTCGTCCGACTCGTCCTGTCGCTGGCCGTCCGCGGCGGACGCCGCCTGGTCCGGCGGGGTCACCGACCCAGTCGGCGCCGACGTGTCCGAGGGCGCGTCGACCGGCGCATCCGTCGTAGCGGCGGGCGTGCCCGCAGGCGCATCAGACGGCGTCCCGGCCGGCGCCGCCCCAGCAGCACCAGCACCAGGCCGCATCGCGCCGTACCGAGGCTCACCCGACGGCGTGACCCAGCGCGGGTCGGTCGGGCGGGTCGGCGTAGCGGCGGGCTCGGCACCGGGTACCTGCGGACCAGGAGCCTGAGCACCCGGAGCACCAGGCATCTGAGCGGAAGGCACCGGCGGCGTGACGGGCGCCGGGACGCCCACGGTTGCGGCGCCGCGCGACTTGCCCAGCCCGCTCGGCGAGCGCATCAGGAGCGCCCGCGCGTCGCTGGCGTGGTCGTGCCCGCAGAGGATCGCGTACGTCGCGGCCACGATCTGCGACGAGGACGTGAAGTCACGCCGTCCGCCGGTGAACGTGTACGACAGGATCGAGAACAGCAGGCCGAACCCCGCACCGAGCGCGATCCCGGCGAACATCACCTGGAAGCCCGCCTCGCCCGCGAACAGGGTGATCAGCAGACCCACGAAGAAGCCGAACCAGGCGCCGGAGAGGGCACCCGCGAGCGCCACCCGGCCGTAGGTCAGACGCCCCGTGACGCGCTCGACCATGCGCAGGTCGGTGCCCACGATGGTGACGTTCTCAACGGGGAACTTGTTGTCGGAGAGGTAGTCGACTGCTTTCTGCGCCTCCAGGTAGGTGGAGTACGCGGCGACCTCGTCGCCGGCCGGCAGGGTCGGGACCTTCGGGACGGCTCCCGGGCGAGACATGCTCATGCCTCATAGTCTCTCCTACCTTGCGGCTGGTGGCGAGGAGCGTGGCCCAGGGGCGAGTCGTAGGCTGACCAGCGTGAGCGCCAGCAGCAGGGTTTTTGTCGCACGTCTGGCCGGGACGGTGGTCTTCGACCCGATCGGGGACCAGGTGGGCCGGGTCCGTGACGTCGTCGTGCTGGTCCGGGCCAAGGGCGCGCCGCGTGCGGTGGGCCTCGTGGTCGAGGTCCCGGGCCGACGCCGCGTCTTCCTCCCCCTGACCCGCGTGACCAGTATCGACTCGGGCCAGGTGATCAGTACCGGCCTGGTGAACCTGCGGCGGTTCGAGCAGCGGGCCATGGAGTCGATGGTGCTGGGCGAGCTGCTGGACCGCCGGGTCCAGCTGACCGACGGTTCGGGCGAGGTGACCATCGAGGACGTCTCGATCGCGCAGCAGCGCACGGGCGACTGGCTGGTGGACCAGCTGTTCGTGCGGCGCCGGTCCGCGCGGGGGTCTGCCCCGTTCCGTCGCGGCTCCACCCTGACGGTTCCCGTCGACGCCGTGCAGGACCTCACCAGCCGGTCGGTCGAGCAGGGCGCCGCTCGTCTGCTGGAGGCGTACGAGAACATGCGGGCCGCCGACCTCGCGGACGTGATCCGTGAGCTGGCGCCGGCACGCCGGCTGGAGATCGCGAGCGCGCTGAACGACGAGCGCCTCGCCGACGTGCTGGAGGAGCTGCCGGAGGACGCCCAGGTGTCGATCCTGTCGGGTCTGGACCGAGACCGTGCGGCCGACGTGCTGGAGGCGATGGAGCCGGACGACGCCGCCGACCTCCTCAACGAGCTGCCCGAGGAGCAGGCGGCACAGCTCCTGAACCTCATGGAGCCGGAGGAGGCGGCAGACGTCCGGCGTCTGCTGGAGTACGCGGAGGACACGGCGGGTGGTCTCATGACCACGGAGCCGGTGATCCTGGGCGCTGACGACACGATCGCCACCGCGCTGGCCCAGATCAGGCGCGCCGAGCTGCCGCCGGCGCTGGCCTCCATGGTGTTCGTGGTGCGGCCGCCGCTCGAGACGCCCACGGGCCGGTTCCTCGGCGTCGCGCACTTCCAGCGGCTGCTGCGCGAGCCGCCGCACGCCGCCGTCGCGTCGGTGCTGGACGCCGAGACCGAGTGGCTCACCCATGACGCCTCGGTGGGCCAGGTGACGCGCCTGCTCGCCGCCTACGACCTGCTCGCGCTCCCGGTGCTCGACGCCCAGCGCAGGCTGCTGGGCGTGGTCACCGTCGACGACGTGCTGGACCACATCCTCCCGGACGACTGGCGCGGCAGCGACGACGAACGGCTGGAGGCGATCGCCGCGCAGGCGGCGCCCTCGGCACGTCGTGAGTCCGCACGCAGGGAGACGTTGCGACAGGAGCCGACAGGACAGGAGGCGAACCGTGGCTGACCGCCTGGACACCCCGCTCGCGCAGCGCCGCAGCCTGGTCCCCCGGTTCCGGATGGACCAGGACGCCGTCGGGAAGGCCACCGAGGGCATCGCCCGGTTCCTCGGCACGCCCCGGTTCCTCATCTATCTCACGGTGTTCTGCATCGTGTGGCTGGTGTGGAACGCGTGGGGCCCGGAGAACCTGCGGTTCGACAGCGCCGCGAACGGGTTCACCGCGCTCACGCTCATGCTGTCGCTGCAGGCCAGCTACGCGGCACCGCTGATCCTGCTGGCGCAGAACCGGCAGGACGACCGCGACCGGGTCACCGCCGAGCAGGACCGGCAGCGCGGCGAACGCAATCTCGCGGACACCGAGTACCTGGCGCGCGAGATGGCGGCGCTGCGGATAGCCCTCTCGGAGGTCGCCACCCGGGACTTCGTGCGCTCGGAGATCCGCAACCTGCTGGAGGAGCTGGAGGAGAAGCCGTAGGCCTTCCATGGACAGCGGACGGCCCTCGCACCCTGGGTGGGTGCGAGGGCCGTCCGCTCTGGTTCACCTACCGTCAGGCGTTCCGACGCCGGTTACGCCACACCACGAGCATCGTGCCGACGGCGACCAGCAGCACGCTCAGCAGCGCGATCAGCGCCACGTTCGCGCCGGTGTTGGCCATCTCGCCCGGGTCTTCCCCGGGCGTAGCCTCGGCGCAGTCACGCAGGCCGGCGTCGATGTCCGACCGGTCGAGGTTGCCCTCGGTCACCTCGACCGGTCCGGTCTCACCGGTCTTCGGGTCGGCGTCGGAGTCGAGTGCCGGCTTGTCGCCGGCCCCCGGTGCCACGAAGCACATCCCCTCGGGAACGCCCCCGAAGGTGACCGTGTAGTCACCCGGCGGCAGGCCCGTGAACAGGTACGCGCACTCGGCGTCCGTGGTGGTGGTCGCCACCACGTTGCCGTCGGCGGAGTACAGGGTCACGGTCACACCCTCGACTCCGGCCTCACCGTCGTCCTGGAGACCGTCCTCGTTCTCGTCGAACCAGACGCAGTCACCGATCGAACCAAGGACCTCGTCCGGCGACACGACACCCGCGTCCACGTCCCGACGGTCCGGAGTCTCCTCGGTCAGCGAGTACGTGCCCGTCCGGCCCGTGAGCTGGTCCGCGTCCGAGTCCAGCGCCGGGTCGTCGCCGGCACCCTGGACGGTGAACGTCTTGCCCTCGGGCAGGTCGGTGAACCCGACCGAGTAGTCACCCAGCGGCAGGTCGGTGAACAGGTACGTGCAGTCGGCGTCCGTGGTGGTACGAGCCACCTCGTCGCCATCGGCCCCGAACAGGACCACCGTCACACCCTCGACGCCGGCCTCGCCGTCGTCCTGGATGCCGTCGGCGTCGTCGTCGGACCAGACGCAGTTACCGATCGAGCCCAGCACCGCCTCGGGCGAGACGACACCCGCGTCGACGTCCAGGCGGTCGGGGACCTCCTCGGTCAGCGACACGGTGCCGGTGACCCCGGTCTCCATGTCGGCGTCCGAGTCGAGTGCGGGGTCGTCCCCGGCACCCGGCAGGGTGAAGGTCGCGCCCTCAGGCAGGTCCGTGAACCCGACCGAGTAGTCGCCGAGCGCCAGCTCCTCGAAGAGGTACGTGCAGTCGGCATCCGTGGTGGTGGTCGCCACCTCGATGCCCTCGGCGTCGTACAGCACCACGGTCACACCCTCGACACCGGGCTCACCGTCGTCCTGCAGACCGTTGGTGTTCTCGTCGTACCAGACGCAGTCACCGATCGAGCCCAGCACCGCATCGGGCGAGACGACACCCGCGTCGACGTCCAGGCGGTCGGGGACCTCCTCGGTCAGCGACACCGTGCCGGTCGTCCCGGTCTCCGGGTCCGCGTCCGAGTCCAGGGCCGGGTCGTCCCCGGCACCAGGAGTCGTGAAGGTCGAGCCCTCGGGCAGGTCCGTGAACCCGACCGCGTAGTCACCCAGCGGCAGACCGGTGAACAGGTACGCGCAGTCGGCGTCCGTGGTGGTGGTCGCCACCTCGGCACCCTCGGCGTCGTACAGGGTCACGGTCACGCCCTCGACTCCGGGCTCACCGTCGTCCTGGATGCCGTCACCGTTCAGGTCGGACCAGACGCAGTCACCGATCGAACCGAGCGGCTCCGTCGGCTCGTAGATGCCCGCATCCACGTCGAGGCGGTCCGGGACCTCCTCGGTCAGCGTGTACGAACCCGTCTGTCCCGTGACCGGGTCGGCGTCCGAGTCGACCGCCGGGTCGTCCCCGGCACCCATCTCGGTGAAGGCCATCCCGTCGGGCAGGTCCGTGAACCCGACCGCGTAGTCGCCCAGCGGCAGGTCGGTGAACAGGTACGCGCAGTCCGCGTCCGTGGTGGTCCGGGACACCTCGTCGCCGTCGGCCCCGAACAGGATCACCGTCACATCCTCGACGCCGGGCTCGCCGTCGTCCTGAAGGCCGTTGGTGTTCTCGTCGAACCAGACGCAGTCACCGATCGAACCCAGCACCTCGTCGGTCGGGACGATGCCCGCGTCGACATCGAGGTCGACCGGGTTGCCGGGCGTCAGGGAGACGACGGGCGTCATCCCGGTGGCCGGGTCGGCGTCCGAGTCGACCGCCGGGTCATCGCCCGCGGCCTGCGGGGAGAGCACGGAGCCGTCCGGTGCGATGAACTCGACCGTGTAGTCGCCCAGCGGCAGGCCCTCGAAGAGGTACGCGCACTCGGCGTCCGTGGTGGTCGTGTCGACCAGGTTGCCGTCGACGTCGTACAGGTTCACCACGACGCCCTCGACACCGGGCTCGCCCTCGTCCTGGATGCCGTCGCCGTTCAGGTCGGACCAGACGCAGTCACCGATCGAGCCGAGGATCACGACACCGGCGTCGATCGAGTGATCGTTCTGGCCGTAGCCGCCCAGGGTGAACGTGTACTCGCCGGTCGCCGGGTCCGGGTTCGAGTCGGTCCGGTCCGCGTCCTCCGCTGCCTCCGGCGCGTCGGGCAGGGGCTCCGGGCGCGGGTTCACGCCGTCGGCGTTGTCCGTCTCCGCGTGCGGGTTGTCGCCGGAGGTCGCCTGCATCGTGGTGAACAGGACGTCGGACCACGGGACCGTGACCGCCGCACCCTGGTAGTCGACGGCGAGGTCGCCGTCGGTCGGCGTGACGAACCGCGCCGTGTACTCCGCGCCGTGCACCAGCTCGGTGAAGTGCGCGGTGTCGGTGGCGTCGGACGAGAAGTAGTAGGTCCCGTCGGCAGCGGTGACCTGCGTGCCGACGACGGCGCCAGCGGCGTCGACCAGCTCGACGGTGACACCGGGGATGCCGGGCTCGCCCGCGTCCTGGAGGCCGTCGCCGTTGCCGTCGAACCACACGCGGTTGCCGATCTCGACCGGAGCCGGCGGGATCAGTGCGTCGAGGTCGCCGAGGCCACCGCCCTTCTGGAAGCTGACGGTCGGCCGTCCGGTGTTCCCGTCGTCCTCGGTGAACTCGACTCCGCGCGTCGCCGCGCCGTCACCGTCGGCGAACCAGATGAGGCCCTGCACACGCAGCGTCGCGAGCGGGTCGAACGACGTGGAGGCCACGTCCGTCGCACCGGCCACGTCGAGCACGGCGCCCAGCGCGATCTCCTCGTGGGTGACGCCCGAGACGGTTCCGTCAAGGCCCTGGTCGTCGCCGTGGAACTCGTTGCCGCCCGGACCGGACGCGAGGATAGGCGCGGTGCCGTTCGCCCACTGGGTGGTCTCGCCGTCCAGGCCGGTCCCCTCCGCCGCGGCACCGGTCTCGGGCGTGTACGTCCCGTCCGCGTTCCGACCGGCCAGCAGCACATCGCCCTGGGCGATCGTCTCGAAGACGATCTCCGGCGGCGTTCCGCCGTCCTGGCCGGTGTCGGCCGCCCACTGCCGGTTGCCGCCCTGCAGCTCGGTGCGGTCCGTCATGCCGACCGTCATGTATCCGGCGGTGTTGAACGTGATCGAGGACATGATCGCCTGCGGATAGGCCTGGGCCCCGTCCGGGTCGCCGGCAGCGGTCTTGCTGAAGCCGACCGATCCGTCGGGCCAGCCGTCACCGTTCGCGTCCGCGCTGTCCCACGTCCAGACGTCGGTCCAGGAGTTCCAGTGCCGGATCTGCGGGTGCCGCTCGGCGTTCCCCTGCTGCGTCCCGTCCCAGTAGGACATCGGGTTGCCGCGCGGGTAGCCCAGGTCCACGTCCATCACCTGCGCGACGGCGCCGCCGTCGACCGGGACCTTGCCCACGTAGCCGCGCAGCGGCTCCGTGGAGCCGCACTGCGGCCAGTTGTCGGTCGACTCGCCGGGTGCGGTGGTGGCGCAGCTGCCGGGTGCGGAGCCGGTGTCGGCCCAGCCCACGAACACCTCGTCACCCTGCACCTCGACGGCCCAGGCACGCTGGCCGGCACCGAGGCCGAGCGCGATCTGCTCGACGTCGCCCGCGGCCGGCACGAAGGCCGGGTCGAAGTCCGGGCTGACGGGGTTCGTCGGCGAGATGTCGATCCGGTACAGGTTGCTGTCGGCGAGGTTCATCACGTACAGGTACGTCGTGACGCCGTCGGTCCACGTGTCGATGCCGCCGAGGCCGACCTTCGCGGCGTTCGTGAACCCGTCGAGGTCGGCGGTCGGGTCGACGCCGGCCGCCAGCGCGCGGTCCGCGTTCGAGGCGACCGTGCCGACGTCGATCCCGAGGTCGGTCAGGGAGAACCAGGCCTCCACGCCGCCCACGGGCCCGATGCCTGCCGCGACGTCACCCGTCGCGGGGTCGACGGCGTCCGGGATCCGGTAGATGGCGCCGAGGGCCCGGTCCGTCGAACCGTCCCACCGGTGCTCGGCGAGGCCGGCGTTCCTGCGGTACACGGCCGAGGCCAGGAAAGCGTTGCCGGCCTGCTCGTAGGCGGTGCCCCACACGGTGCCGACGTCGCCGACGGTGGCGATGTCGCGCTTGCCCGTGTCCTGGGCGGTCGCCCAGTCGGTGACGACGAGCGCGGGCTGCCCCGTCGTCCCCTCGGCCAGCGGGTCGCCCGCCGAGTGGATCGCCGTGACGACGTCCGGCGACTGGGGGCGGTGGTCCTCCGGCGGCAGCACCGCGTAGTCCACGGACTGGTCGCCCGCGGCGACGAACTGCACGGACGTGCCGTTGTCCGCGAGGTCCCCGGCCAGCCACGACGCATAGCCCTCGGGGATGTCGGAGAAGGTGACGCGCAGCTCGGCGGTGTCCGCGCCGTCCGCGACGTGGGGCACCTCACCGGTCTGGTCGGTGAACTCGCCCTCGGTCATCGACCAGCCGCCGGCCGCGTCGATGCGGTTGGTGCGGGTGGTCGCGGAGTTTCCGAGTGCGTCGGTCACGGTGACCGTGACGTTGCCGACGCCCTGCTCGAGGAACCCGTCGGAGCCGTCGTCGTCGTACGCGCCGTCGCCGTCGTTGTCCTCCCAGACCTGGCCCGCGGCGATCACGTCGTCCGGTGCCGCCGAGGCCGACGGGACCGTTCCCGGGACCAGCAGCACTGCGGCGAGCGCGAGCGCTCCGCCGCCGGCAACGAGGCTGCGCGGTGACGAGACACCGATTCGTCGGACGTCGAGCCGCGGGGTGAGTTCATGAGCTCCGGCCCAGGAGGCCCACCACCCATGCGCACCGCGCTCAGAGCGCTGGCGAATTCCCATGTCTTTTTCTCCTGTCATAAAACGGACAATGCCTTTTACGCATCTCGTCAATCCGACGTCATGAGATGTCACGCGAGTAGGCAGTGCAAGTCGAGAGCGCTACCGCTCGCGTATTGTCCGAAAACTCTGCCGCGACGCACCGGAATGCAACCGAGTGCATTCCCGAACGAATCGGAACTCCAAAAAATGGGTGCCCAGAGCACACAAGTCTCGGAGCAGGCACATTGCGGTTCAACAGGTGCGCGGCAGGCGCGCCTGCCTACACTCCGCGCATGCCACCGAAGAGGCACTTAAAATCATTGTTCGGATATATCCCCCGAACCGCCGCAATTGCGTCCGTCCTTACCGTCGTGGCCTGCGCGGCCGGGCCGACGTCCTCCGCCGACGGGACACCTGGCGTCCTGCACGTACCCGAGGCGTTCGAGACGATCCAGGCGGCCATCGACGCCGCGGCCCCGGGGGACCTCGTGCTCGTCGCACCGGGGACGTACGCCGAGGAGGTCCTCATCGGCACGGACGACGTCACGCTCCGCGGGACCGATCGCAACGAGGTGGTCATCGACGGCGGGGGCATGCGCAGCTCCGGCGTCATAGCCACCGCCGACGGGGTGCGCATCGAGAACCTCACCGTGCGCCGCACGATGTACTACGGCGTGCTCGTCACGGGTATGCACGACGAGGCGGGCCCCACCGCGCACGGCCTGGACGGCTACGAACGACTCGACCCCGCGCGGTTCCCGCCCGTCGAGCGGTTCGCGATCCGGAACGTCACGGCGTCGAACAACGGGCTGTACGGCATCTACGCGTTCGACGCCCGCCACGGCGTCATCGCGGACTCCTACGCCTCCGGTTCCGCCGACTCCGGCATCTACGTGGGGCAATGCAGGGACTGTGACATTCTCGTGACCAATAACGTGACCGAGCGCAATGCCGTTGGTTTCGAGAATGCCAACGCCTCCGACTCGGTCGTCGTGACCGGGAACAGGTTCTCGCACAACCGGATCGGGATGACGCTGCTGTCGAACTATCTGGAGGCATTTACGCCCCAGCACGGCAATACCATTGTGGGCAATGTCATCAGCTCGAACGACGCTGCCGACTCTCCCGCACATGCCGAGGGCGGTTTCGGCATCGGCGTGGGCATCAGCGGCGGCCGCGACAACGTGCTGCGGGACAACCTCGTGGCGGGGAACCCGCGCGCGGGGGTCCTGCTCGCCAACACGGAGGACCTGGCGGCCGTCGGGAACCGGATGGACGGCGCCTGGACGGCCGCCGGCCTGGACGCCAACGGCGTCGACATCGCCAACATCTCGGCGGAGCGGGCGCCGGCCCGGGACAACTGCGCGGGCGGGCGACCGTCCACGCTGCCGGAGAACCTCCGTACGCGCTGCGGGACGACGTCGCCGCTCGCCACGGTTTCGCCCGACGCGCTGCCCGGGGTGGACGTTCCGCCCGGGGTGAGCTTCCTGAAGGTGCCCGCACCACCGCCCCAGCCCGGGATGAGCGACGTCGAGACGGTGCCCGGCCCGCTGCCCGCCGCCGTGACCGACGACGCAGTGCTGCCCGACGGCGTTCCCGCCGCCGACCTGCTCGCCGAACGAAGTGGTGTGGCGTGACGCGGCGACAGGTCGCCGGTGCTCTCGTCGCGGTGACGCTGCTGCTCACCGCTGCCTGTTCCGGCGGTGGAGACGCCGCGGGCGCCGCCGGACCGGCAGCGCCGGAGAGCGCCGTACGCCCGGTCACGGTGGCCGAGTCCGAGCGGCTCGCGAGCGTCCGGTTCCGGAACTTCGACGCGGGCAGCCGCAAGGTCACGGCGACGTACACCGACCAGGGCCACGCGGTGGCCCTCGAGGGCTGGTACGACTACACGACGCACACCGGTTACGGGCTCGTCTCGGCCGACGGCGTACCGTCCGACCAGGTCGTCTGGGACGGCCGCGTCCTCGCGACGAGGGCCGGCGACCACCTCGGCGAACCCGTGACGTCGCTGGACGGCTGGCAGGCCGGGAAGCTGGACGCACGCACCTCGCCGCTCGCCGTCGTGCTGACGGTGCTCGCGGGCCTGGGCGCGGACCGCCCCGAGAACCCGTTGCTCATCCGGCAGGGGGGCGCGCTCTGGCTGCGCGAGGACACCGCGGGTGAGCAGGAGGTCACGGTGTTCGCAGGACCGACCGACCGACAGACGGACAGGGCCGACCCGGACACCGCGGGCATCCACTACTGGGTGGACCAGAGCGGCGTCGCGCACCGGGTGGACGTACGTCTCGGCGAGCAGTGGGCCGAGGTCACCCTCGAGGACGCCACGCAGACCGTCCCGGCGGTCCTCAAGGACGTCGACCCGAGTGCGTTCCCTGCTACCCCGAGGAATGACGGATGAGCGGCGTCAGCCGGCGAGAGCTCCTGTTCGGCACCGGTGGTGCGATCGCGGGCCTGGCGGCGACGGCCGGCGGGATAGCCGCCGCCGGGGCGCTCGGCGGCCCGGACGCCTACGGCCGGACGCTGACGTCCGCCCGGGCCGACACGGACACGCCGGAACCGCCGTCCGACCGAGTGGAGGCCACCGGGGCCACGCAGGCCGGGATCGCCCGGCCTGCCACACCGCAACGGTTCGGGCTGCTCGCGGTACTCGACCTGCCGGACGGCCCCGGGGCGCTCGGCCCACGGCTCGCCGCCCTGGGTGCGGCGATCCTCACCGTCACGAACAGCGCAGGGCCGCTCCCCGACGGCCCCGGTGACCTCACGGTCACGGTCGGCCTCGGGCCCCGGCTCGTCGCCGGGATCGACCCCGGCCTCCCCGGCGCGACGGAGCTGCCCGCGTTCGCGGGTGACGGATCGACGGACCCGCGCCGCCAGGGTGGCGACCTCCTGCTCGCCCTGCACGGCTCCGACCCGCTGGCCCTGCCCACCGCGCTCCGCGAGCTCCGCACCGCGCTCGGTGACACCGTTCTCCGCTGGTCCGAGCCCTGCTTTCGCGGACCTGGCGAGGGCACCGTCGTGCGGAACCCGCTCGGCTTCCACGACGGCATAGTCGTCCCGCACGGCGACGACGAGCTGGCTCGCGAGGTCTGGCTGCCCACGGCGGACGACGGCGGCGACCCCCGCGTGGCCGGCGGCACCGTCTGCGTGGTGCGGCGGCTCGTCCTGGACACCGAACGGTTCGCCGGACTGCCGCCCGAGGGCCAGGACGCCGTCATGGGACGACGCCGCTCCGACGGCGCCCCGCTGTCCGGCGGCACCCTGTCCGACGACGTCGACCTGCACGCCAAGACCCCCGCGGGCGAGTACCTCGTGCCCGCGCGGTCCCACGCCCGTGCGGCGCACCCCTCCTTCACGGGCAGCGGCCTCATGCTCCGGCGCGGCTACACGTTCGCCACGCCCGCCGTCGGCGACGACCCCGGCGAGACCGGGCTGCTCTTCGTCTGCTTCCAGCGCGAGCTCGACACGTTCGTCCGCACGCAGCACCGGCTCGACGAGGCCGACGCGCTCACGGAGTTCGTCACCCCGACGGCGAGCGCCACGTTCCTCGTGCTCCCGGGGTTCGACGAGACCCGGGCGCTCGGTTCGACCCTGTCCGCCTGAGCAACCGCCGGCCCGGCAGGCCGGTCCGGCGGCGACGTGGACCGGGAACTAAGGCTCGACGTCGTCGTGGAGCACGACGCGCGACAGCTCGTAGGACCCGCCCGGCAGCTTCCAGTAGTGCAGCCTCCGGGCAGACGGGGTGTTGACCTGCAACGACACCCGCCAGCACACGGCTCCGTCGTCGCGGTGCCTGGCGGGGTCGTCGCCGCCGGCGCCCGTCCGCAGGCGGTGGACCTGCAGACCGTTCATCCCGGGCGCCAGCCCGGTGAGCACCATGACGAGCGTCCAGACCACCCGGTCGCGGCTCACCCCCTCGACGTCGGTCACGGAGGCGAGGAACCGCGAGCCGAGCGTGTACTCCGCGAGGGGGCGCCCGGCCTTGTCGGCGGCCGGGATCGCCCGGGCCCACTCGCTCAGCACCTCGAACCGGAGCTGTTCCTCGTCATCGACGAAGTGCCGGTCCTCGGGCACCTCGACCCCGGTATCCCCCAGCCGACGGCGGAGCCGCGCCGCTTCCTGCCGCGCCTTGCGGAGGGCTGTCGCCTGCTGCTCGGCGCGGCGCTCGCTGCGTTCGAGCCGTTCGGTGAGCTCGCCGACCCGGCCGAGCAGGCGGTCCACCTCCAGCTCAACCTGGCGCCGCTTGACCTTGTCGTCCAGCAGCTCCTTCCCGAGCGCGGAGACCTGGGCCCGCGCCGCGTCGAGGGAGAGGCTGAGGTCGCGCGCCGCCTTGCCCGGCGGTTCCGCGGGTGTCTCGGCCGACGCGGGCGACGGCAGCGCGTCGTGCCCGCCGGCGTGCCGTGCGGCCACGTCGCCGGGGGTCGGTGCCCGCTGGACACCCGGGGGTGTGGGCACCGGGCCGGCATCGGAGCTCCGGCGTTCGAGGACCGGCTCCGTCTGGCGCGGACCGAACAGGTCGGCGGGCGTGGGCGGAGTCTCGACAAGCTCGACCAACGAGGGATCAGAGGTCTCGACAGGCTCGACCAGCGAGGGGCGGACGGTCTCGACGAGCTCGACCAACGGGAGCCGGCGAGGCTCGGCCAGCGAGGGGCGCGAGGTGTCGGCGGGCTCGATCGGCAGCGGGGGCGGCAGCTCCAGCCAGGGTGGCCCGTCGTCCAGGAGCGCGATCGCGGGGACCGGTTCGTCCTCGGTCTCGTCGACGTCGTCCAGCCGTAGCGCCAGGCCGTCGAGCGGCGCGGGCACCCGGCGGGCCGCCACGACCTCGCCCGGCGTGAAGAGGTCGCTCAGCAGGTCCAGGTCGTTGCCGGTGATCTCCGCGCGGCGCACGCGCACGACGACACCGGGCGCCAGCGCGATCCGTACCGCGTCCTGCTCGACCACCTCGACCCGGCAGAGCACCACGTGACCCACGCGGTAGGTGGCGTTGACCACCCGGCGCAGCGCGTCGCCGTCGGGCAGCATGCCGCGGATGTCGAGGAGGCGGCGCGCCGGGTCCAGCACTCCGGTGACCCGCATGCCCGGCGCGAGCACCCGCGCCAGCGCGACGTCGGCGAAGACGAGCTCCTCCGCGACGGTGGCCTGGCCGCCGTCCTCGGTGCTGATCAGGGCGCGCGTGCCGAGCACGCCCAGCACCTTGCCCTCGGTGGTCGCCGTGTCCGGGGCGGACCGGGGAGCGCCGACGATCCCCTCGCGTACCGCGAACCGCATGACGTCGCTGACCAGGCGGTCCCGCACCCGCTCGTCCTCGTCCGCGGAGTAGGCGAAGTGCAGGGGCGAGCGCCGCGGATGGTGCACCCACTCCAGGTCCGTGCCGTAGACACGGGACGCACCGCCGTAGACCTGGGTGTCCGGCGGCATGCCGGACGAGAACGCCCACGACACGTCGCCCGTGGGGATCACCACCACCTCGGCGAGCCCGGCGACGTCGTCGAGCACCCGCTTCGGGTCCACGTACGGGACGTCGCGCCCGGCGGGCGTCGAGATCACCACCACGGGCTGGTCGCGGCCAGGCCGCTGCAGCGCGGCGGCGAGCTCGCGGGCCTGGTCCTCGGAGGCGACACGCCGGACCCGCGCGGGGACGCGTGACTCGGTCATGGGGCCTCCTCACCCTTGGTGGTGACGCAGCGTACCGTTTTCTAGTGTCATTCATTGCAAAGGCATGAAAGAGCCCGCTGATTCCGGGCCCCCTGGACCCGGCCCATAGGATCGATTCATGACCCCAGTCGACTCCCCCGCACTCGAGGCGCGCGTCCGCGACGCGCTGACCAGTGTGCTCGACCCCGAGATCCGGCGTCCCATCACCGATCTGGGCATGGTCCGGTCGGTAGTGGTCGCGACCAGCTCGACCGCCGAACCAGGCGCCCACGTGACCGTCGGCGTCGACCTGACGGTTGCCGGCTGTCCCATGAAGTCGACGCTGATCAAGGACGTGACGGCCGCAGCGGAAGCCGTCGACGGCGTGGCCGGTGTCGACGTCGAGCTGGGCGTGATGACGCCGGAGCAGCGCTCCTCGCTGCGCTCGATGCTGCGCGGCGGCGCGGGCGACCCCGTCATCCCGTTCTCGCAGCCGGGCTCGATGACCAAGGTGTTCGCAGTGGCGTCGGGCAAGGGCGGCGTGGGCAAGTCGTCGGTCACGGCGAACCTAGCGGTGGCCATGGCGGCGGACGGCCTCTCGGTGGGCGTGATCGACGCCGACATCTACGGCTTCTCGATCCCCCGCATGCTGGGCGTCGACCGGCAGCCGACCCGGGTCGACAACATGCTGCTGCCGCCCATCGCGCACGGCGTCAAGGTGGTCTCGATAGGCATGTTCGTGCCACCGGGACAGCCGGTCGTCTGGCGTGGGCCGATGCTGCACCGCGCGCTGGAGCAGTTCCTGGCCGACGTGTTCTGGGGCGATCTGGACGTGCTGCTCCTCGACCTGCCGCCGGGTACCGGCGACATCGCCATCTCGGTGGCGCAGCTGCTGCCGTCGTCCGAGATCCTCGTGGTCACGACGCCGCAGACGGCGGCCGCCGAGGTCGCGGAGCGCGCGGGGTCGGTGGCGACGCAGACGCAGCAGGGTGTGGTCGGCGTGGTCGAGAACATGTCGTGGCTGGAGCAGCCCGACGGCACCCGCCTGGAGATCTTCGGCGCCGGCGGCGGCGCCAAGGTGTCGGCCCGGCTCACCGAGCTCGTGGGCAAGGACGTGCCGCTGCTGGGCCAGATCCCGCTCGACGTCGCCGTCCGCGAGGGCGGGGACGACGGCACGCCGGTGGTCCTGACCGCGCCGGACTCACCGGGCGCCCGGGTGCTGGCCGACGTCGCCCGCGGGCTCGCGAAGCGCCGCCGCGGCCTCGCGGGCCGCAACCTGGGGCTCGCGCCGGTGTGACTTCGACCGGGGGGTGAACTTTCAGTAGTTGTACGGTGGTCATCGCCCGAAGCCCCCGACGAAGGAAAACATGAGCAGCCCGGCGAAGACCGAGAGTCCGACCGCAGCAGCCGACAGCCCGCCCGAGAGGCGCCGACACAGCAGCATCAACCCACCGGTGTTCTTCGGATCGGCGACCCTGATCCTCGTGGTCGGCCTGGCCGCGATCATCTGGCCGGCACGGACCGAGCAGTACATCGGTGTCGTCGTCACCTGGATCTCCGACTGGTTCGGCGCCTACTACTTCATCGCCGCCGCGGCGTTCCTGGTCTTCGTCATCGGCGTCGCCCTCTCCCGAGCCGGCCGCATCAAGCTGGGACCGGA
Organism: Promicromonospora sp. CA-289599; assembly: GCF_050936155.1. Lineage (NCBI taxonomy): Bacteria > Bacillati > Actinomycetota > Actinomycetes > Micrococcales > Promicromonosporaceae > Promicromonospora > Promicromonospora sp. CA-289599. Next base: position 3,708,493 of record NZ_JBNJNI010000001.1, on the reverse strand, counting down.
GCAGTCCAAGCCGCAGTTCGGCCTGTTCACATGGTCCGCGATGCTGTTCGCCGCGGGCATCGGCACCGACCTGATGTTCTTCTCGGTGGCCGAGCCCGCCAGCCAGTATCTGGCCCCGCCCGTCGGAGAGGGCGGCACCGTCGAGGCTGCCCGGATGGCGATCGTCTGGACGCTCTTCCACTACGGCATCATCGGCTGGGGCATGTACGCCCTCATGGGCATGGCCATCGCCTACTTCGCCTACCGGCGCAACATGCCGTTGAGCATCCGCTCCGTGCTGCACCCGCTGTTCGGTGACCGGGTCTGGGGCAAGCTCGGCGACGCCGTCGACGTCGCCGCCGTCCTCGGCACCATCTTCGGCCTGGCCACCACCCTCGGGATCGGCGTGGAGATGCTCAACCGTGGGCTGTCCGACCTGATCGGGATTCCGATCGGCGTCGGCGCTCAGGTGGCGCTGCTCGCGCTCGCCGTCGTGATGGCCACGCTGTCCGTGGTCTCCGGCGTGCAGCGCGGCGTGCGGCGCCTGTCCGAGCTCAACGTCGTGCTCGCGCTCGCACTGATCCTGTTCCTGCTCGTCACCGGCAAGACGACGTTCTTGCTCAACGGACTCGTGATGAACATCGGCGACTACATCTCCCAGCTGCCGGGAATGACGCTGAACACCTATGCGTACGTCGCTCCCACCGACTGGATGAACGCGTGGACGCTGTTCTTCTGGGCCTGGTGGGTGGCCTGGGCACCGTTCGTCGGCCTGTTCCTGGCCCGGATCTCCCGCGGCCGGACGATCCGCCAGTTCGTGGTCGGCACACTCACCATCCCGTTCGTCTTCGTGCTCCTGTGGGTGTCGATCTTCGGCAACAGCGCGCTCGACCACATGCGCAACGGCGGCGCGGAGGGTGCCGCGTTCGGTGACGCGGCGATGAACGACCCGGCGTCGGGCATCTACGCCCTGCTCGAGCAGTTCCCCGCCGCGCCGGCGACCATCGGCCTGGCGATCTTCATCGGTCTGCTCTTCTACGTGACGTCGGCCGACTCCGGCGCGCTCGTCCTGTCCAACCTGACCTCCAAGCTGCACCAGGCGGGCGACGACGGGCCGGTCTGGCTGCGCGTCTTCTGGGCGGCGGCCACGGGTCTCCTCACGATGGGCATGCTGCTCGCCGGCGGTATCTCGACGCTGCAGTCCGGCACGATCATCATGGGCCTGCCGTTCTCGCTCGTGATGTTCGGTGTGATGTTCGCGCTCTACAAGGTGCTGCGTACCGAGGGCCAGAAGTTCGACACCCTGCGTACCGCGTTGCCGGCCAGCCTGTCGGGCCGCATCGGGCAACCGGGCGCGGCCGGTGCGCCGGGCTGGCGGCAGCGGCTCAAGCGGCTGGTCAGCTTCCCTGATCGGCGCCACGTGCTGCGGTTCATCGACAAGACGGTGCGCCCGGCCCTCACCGAGGTGTCCGCCGCGCTCGAGGAGCAGGGCATCACGACGTCCTGCACGGAGGCGACGGTGGGCGAGACCGGGCTGCCGGCCATCACCCTGACCGTCGAGCACGGTGAGGAGGCCCCGTTCACCTACACGCTGTGGCCGCAGGCGCACCCCACGCCGACGTTCCGTATGAACACGTCCGACCAGGACGAGACGTACTTCCGCGTCGAGGTGCTGCTCGCGGAGGGCACGCAGGGCTACGACGTGACCGACTACGCGAAGGAACAGCTCATCGCCGACGTGCTCGACCAGTACGAGCGGCACCTGCTGTTCCTGCACGCGAGCAGCTCGCCGACGCACGACACGGAACCGATCGAAAGCTGACCACCGCACACCCGCACGTCCCGTACGTCCCGACCGGGAGCACCACCATGAGCACACCGACCACCCTGTACATCGACGGCACCTGGGAGGCCGCGGCCGCGGGCGGTACCCGCGAGATCCGCTGTCCGGCGGACGGCTCGCTCGTCGCGGAGGTCTCGGAGGCGGCCGCCGCCGACACCGAGCGCGCGATCGCCGCGGCCCGCCGGGCGTTCGACGCCGGCCCGTGGCGGTCCACGACCGCGCCCGAGCGCGGCGAGCTGCTGCACCGCGTGGCCGACCTGCTGAGCGAACGCGCCGAGGACTTCGCCCTCGCCGAGTCCCACGACACGGGCAAGCGCCTGGTCGAGAGCCGCATCGACATGGACGACTGCATCGCCTGCTTCCGCTGGTACGCCAAGCTGGCGGGCGCCGACGCCGGACGGGTCGTCGACGCGGGCAGCGCCGACGTGCTCAGCCGCGTGGTGCACGAGCCGGTCGGGGTGTGCGGCCTCATCTCGCCGTGGAACTACCCGCTGCTGCAGGCCGTGTGGAAGGTGGCGCCCTGCCTCGCGGCGGGCAACACGTTCGTGCTCAAGCCGAGCGAGCTCACCCCGCACACCGCGGTCCTGCTCATGAAGGTGCTGACCGACGCCGGCGTCCCGGCCGGCGTCGCCAACCTCGTGCTCGGCGCCGGGCCCGAGGCGGGCGCGCCGCTGTCGAGCCACCCGGATGTCGACCTGGTGTCGTTCACCGGTGGCCTCCTCACCGGCCGGGTCATCGCCGCGAGCGCCGCGGCCACCGTCAAGAAGGTGGCCCTGGAGCTGGGCGGAAAGAACCCGAACGTGATCTTCGCGGACGCCGACTTCGACGCCGCGGTGGACAACGCGCTCAACGGAGCGTTCGTGCACTCGGGGCAGGTGTGCTCGGCCGGGGCACGGCTGGTGGTCGAGGAGTCGATCCACGACCGCTTCGTCGACGAGCTGGTGCGCCGGGCCCGGCAGATCCGGCTGGGCGGCCCGTTCGACGACGCCGCGGAGACCGGTCCGCTGATCTCCGCCGCCCACCGGGACAAGGTCACGGCGTACGTGGCGAAGGCGGTCGAGGAGGGCGCGGTCGTCCGCTGCGGCGGCGAGTGGGGCACGGGTGAGCTGGAGGCGGGGTTCTACTACCTGCCCACGGTGCTCGACGGCGTCCGGCGCGGCAGCTCCGCCGTCGTCGACGAGGCGTTCGGTCCAGTGGTGACCGTCGAGACGTTCAGCACCGAGGACGAGGCCGTCGAGATCGCCAACGACACGATCTACGGCCTGGCCGGCGCCGTCTGGTCGCAGGACGCGGGCAAGGCCCAGCGGGTCGCGAACCGGCTGCGGCACGGCACGATCTGGATCAACGACTACCACCCCTACCTGCCGCAGGCGGAGTGGGGCGGCTACGGGCAGTCCGGGTTCGGGCGAGAGCTCGGCCTGGCCGGTCTGGGCGAGTACCAGGAGTCCAAGCACATCTACCAGAACCTGCGCCCGGCGGTGACCGGTTGGTTCGGAGGCACCGATGACTGACCAGACCTTCGACTACGTGGTGATCGGCGGCGGTTCCGCCGGCGCCGCGGTCGCCGCCCGGCTCAGCGAGGATCCGACGGTCACGGTCGCGCTGCTGGAGGCGGGGCCGTCCGACGTCGGCGACGACGCGATCCTGCGGCTCGACCGCTGGATGGGGCTGCTGGAGTCCGGCTACGACTGGGACTACCCGATCGAGCCGCAGACGAACGGCAACTCGTTCATGCGCCAGGCGCGTGCCAAGGTGCTCGGCGGCTGCTCCTCGCACAACTCGTGCATCGCGTTCTGGGCGCCGGCCGAGGACCTGGACCAGTGGGAGGCGATGGGCGCGACCGGCTGGCGGGCGCAGGAGTCCCGCCCGTACTACACGAAGCTCGAGAACAACGACCAGCCCGGCGACCACCACGGCCACGACGGCCCGGTGCGGATCCGCCAGGTCCCACAGGCGGACCCGTGCGGCGTGGCGGTCCTGGACGCGTGCGAGCAGGCGGGCATCCCCCGCGTGCAGTTCAACGACGGCACGACGGTCGTCACCGGCGCGAGCTTCTTCCAGATCAACGCCCGGGAGGACGGCGTCCGCTCGTCGTCGTCCGTGAGCTACCTGCACCCGATCCTCGACCGGCCCAACCTGACGATCCTCACCGAGCACCGCGCCAGGCGGCTGCTCTTCGACGGCACCCGGTGCACGGGCGTCGAGGTGCTCGACCCGGACCTGATCCACCACCGGACGTTCACCGCGCGGCACGAGGTCGTCCTCTCGGCGGGCGCCATCGATTCGCCCAAGCTGCTCATGCTGTCGGGGATCGGCCCGGCGGAGCACCTCGCGGAGGTGGGGATCGACGTGCTGGTGGACGCCCCCGGCGTCGGCTCGCACATGCAGGACCATCCCGAAGGGGTGATCCAGTGGGAGGCGAAGCAGCCGATGACGACGTCCTCCACACAGTGGTGGGAGATCGGCATCTTCGCGGCCACCGAGCCGGACCTGGACCGGCCGGACCTGATGATGCACTACGGCTCCGTGCCGTTCGACATGCACACGGCGCGGCAGGGCTACCCGACCACGGAGAACGGGTTCTGCCTGACCCCGAACGTGACGCACGCGCGCTCGCGCGGCACGGTCCGGCTGCGGTCGCGCGACTTCCGGGACAAGCCGATGGTGGACCCCCGGTACTTCACCGACCCGTACGACATGAAGGTCATGGTCGAGGGCATCAAGCTCGCGCGGAAGATCGTCGCCCAGCCCGCGATGGCGCAGTGGGCGGGCGCGGAGCTGTACCCGGGGCCGGACGTGCGGACCGACGAGGAGATCGCGGACTACATCTCTCGTACGCACAACACCGTCTACCACCCGACCGGGTCGGTGCGGATGGGCGCGGTCGACGACGACAGCTCGCCCCTCGACCCGCGGCTGCGGGTCAAGGGGGTCACGGGGCTGCGGGTCGCGGACGCGTCGGTCATGCCGGAGATCACCACGGTCAACCCGAACATCACGGTGATGATGATCGGCGAACGCTGCGCGGACTTCCTGAAGGAGGAGGCGACAGCCTGACGTTCGTGTCAGACGTACAGGTCACCCGGGTGACCTGTACGTCTGACACCTCCGCTTGTCAGAGCCCGTGCGCGAACTGCGAGATCAGGGACGGCACCGCCGCGTCGAAGCCCGCGACGTCGAGCATCCCCGGGTCGGACGGGTCCGCGATCGAGAACTCGGTGGCGGTCATGCCCACCACCACGAGCCGCGCCGGGATACCCGTGCGCTCCCGGTACTGCCGCAGCGCCTGGTGCGGGTGGATGTCCCCGTGCCAGGTCTCGTTGTCGGTGTAGACCACGAACGTGTCGACCTCCAGCCCCTCGGCCAGCGCGTACAGCATCGGCTGGGCGCAGTCCGTGCCGCCCATCGGCATCTCGTCGACCACGCGCAGGGCGTCGTCGAGCCGACGGCGCGGCGAGATGCGCAGCGGCTTGATCGCCGGCGGATCCCACGAGCCGTCCGTTCCGGCAGCGAAGCCGATCGCCGACGAGCCCGGCTCGGTCGCGAGCTGGACGAGCGCCAGCGCCGCCGAGGCCTCGCGCGCCGTGAGCGGCATACCGGCGATCGAAGCACCCATCGAACCCGATACGTCCACGGCGAGCAGCATCCGCTTGCCGGCCGGCTCGACGGCCCCGAACGCCGCGTAGAACGCGGCATCGAGAGCATCGACGATGCGCTGCGTGGGTTCCCACGTACCCGTGCCCCGGGCCGACATGCCCGACGCGTAGGTCCGCTGCGCCACCAGCACGCTCACCGGGTGCACGCGGGCACGGCGCAGCCGCTCGGGGTCCGCGAGCAGGCTCGCGACCTCGTCGGTGCGCCCGCCGACGTCGGGCAGCAGCCCCAGCCGCGTGAGCCGCGGGAGCTGACGCAGCAGCGCCGTCGCGGGCATGCCGACGTCGAGCAGCGCGTCCCACACCGCAGGCTCCGCGAGCGCCGCGTCAGGGAACATCTCCCAGGTCAGGCCGCCCTCGCGGACGAGCGCCGACCAGGTCGAGGAGTCCGTGGCCTCCTGAGCCTTGAGGAACGTCTCGATCAGCGCGGGAGTCTCCTCGCCCGTCGCACCGCGGACCACCCAGTCGAACGTCGCCCGGAGTGCGGGGTCGGCCGTGACGGGGTGCGCCAGGCGCAGCAGGTCGCGGTGCGACCAGCCCTCGCGCTGCCGGTACTTGACCGCCTGGTAGGCGACGGCGTCGGCGTCCTTCGCCGTGTACCAGCCGCCGACGGCGCGGCGCAGCCCCCGGCCCCAGCCGCGGAACTGCTCGACGTAGCCGGCGAACAGGAGCAGGTGCGTACCCGTGCGCGCGACCTGCGGCAGCGCGGCGAGCGCGAGCGCCGCCGACTCGGGGACCGACGCCGCGTACGCGAGCGCGAACAGGGCGGGGTTCTGCTTGGGCGCGGCACCGCTCGTCGACACCTCGACGATCGTGTCGACCAGCGTCACCGGGTCGGCGGCCGCCATCCGGCCCACGACCTCGGCGCTCTCGCGCGCCAGCGGGCCGGCGGAGGCGTAGTACGTGCCGCCGTCGACGCCGAGCGTGAGGAAACGGCGCAGGCGAGCGGCGTCGTCGAGCACGAAGGTGTAGCCGCCGGCGGAGTTCGCCTCCTGGCGCAGGTCGGCGGGCTGGTTCTGGGGAGTCCGACGGCGGTTGACGGCGCGCAGGATGTCCATGGCGAAGCTCCTCTCGGGATGGATAGTTCTGGCGACGGGCAGAAGAGAGCGCCGAACCAGGACCCTAGAGAGCTGGTTGCGCTCTGACCAGGCAATATCCAGAGGCAGACCCCTACTGCGCGTACGGGTCCGTGAGCGTGAACGGTGTACGGGCTTCCTCCAGCGCAGCCTGCGGAAACTGCTCGCCGGCAACGTAGTAGCGGGCGCGGGTCCGGCCGACCGGCTCGAGCACCCGTGCCGCGACGAGGTCGCGGAGATCGCGCTGCGCCTGCTGAAGGCGCAGGTTCTCCGAGCGTTCGTACCGGCTGCGGCGCACCCGGCCCGAGAGCGCGACATCGTGCAGCGCGCTGACGACCCGGCTGCTGAGTCCCATGGAATCCACGAACGTGTCCAGCTCCTGGAGCACACGGGTCGATCGTTCGAGCCGCAGCCGGACGGACTGGGTCTGTTGGTGGGACGCCACGAGATTGAACCTGACCCATTCGGAGACGTCCTGATCGGGCAGATAGGTGGCGCCCCGGGCACCGAGCTGCCGGTAGTACTCCCACGTGTTGCCCGGTCTGCCGAGCCACGCCTCGATCGACGAGAACTCGGGGGCAAGGACACCCGACCGCGCCGTGACGAGCGTCTGCAGCGAGCGCGACATGCGACCGTTCCCGTCCGACCACGGGTGGATGGAGACCAGGTGCAGGTGCGCCATCGCTGCCCGGACGACGGGGTGGGTGCCGTCATCGGCGTTGAGCCAGTCCACCAGCTCGGCCATGAGTCCGGGCACCTCGTCGACCGAGGGCGCCGTGTAGACGGCGATGCTCGGGTCCCGGGTGTCAGTGACGTACACCGAGCCCTTGCGCCACTGCCCCGCAGGACGCAGCGGTGTGTGGTGATGCCCCTGGAGCATCCAGTGGAGCCCGTTGAGAAGTCCCTTGCTGTAATCGAAGTCCGGAGCGTCGTGCAGCGACTGGATGTAGGTCATCATCCGCTGGTACGCGAGGGTCTCCTCGCGGTTCACCTCCGAGACATCGACGTCGCGCTCACCGTCCATGAGGTCCTCGGCATCGACGGTCGAGACCCGAAACCCCTCGATCGAGTTCGAGGCGGCGACCGCGTCGGCGGTCAGGAAACGGCGGAGATCGTCGGTCCACTTCGTGGGTGTCGACCGGACCTGCAGGCGCAGGTCGTCGCGCGCGTGATCGATGTCATCGAGCACGCGCGCGTCGCCCGGCGAGAGGTCTGGGGTCGGGAAGAGCATGACGCCATCATAGTAATGACGCAATCATTGCGTCAATGCGTCACCTCTGGGTGCTCAGCCACGGACGGCCGCCAGCACCTCCTGTTCCTCCTCGCGAGTCAGGCCCGTGACCTTGGCGTCCGGCGTGGCGCTGAGCCAGGCGAGCGTGTCGCGCGTGGTCTCCGCGAACGGCCGGATCGTCAGGCCTGCCTCCAGCGACGACGTGACGTCGTGCGCCATGAAGCCGGAGTCGGCCAGGTCGGCGGACCAGAACGGGATCGAGCGGGGGCCGGACCACGGGACGACCTCGTGCTCGGCGAGCACCTCGGGGGTCACGGGGACAAGTTCCGGGTCCGCCCCGGCGCCGTCCGCCACCTGGGCAAGGAGCTCCGACCGGGGCACCGGCGGGCAGACGGCGTCGAAGTCTCCGGTGGTGCCCGCCTCCGCCGCCGTCACCATCCACTCCGCGAGGTCACGGACGTCGACGAGCTGGACCGGGGCGTCCACCGGCTCGGGGACCAGCACCGGCAGGCCGTCCCGAGCCGCCTCGGCGAACCGGGCGGGCCAGTAGGTGAACCGGCCGCTCGGGTCGCCCGGGCCCACGATCAGGCCGGGCCGGATCACGAGCGCGGCCACGGCACCGGTGCGGACCGTGTTCTCGCACGCCACCTTCATGGCGCCGTACGTCTCCGGGCCGGAAGCCGGGTCCTCGTCGGTCTCTATCGGGTCGAGCAGGGGCAGACTCGCCGGCGTGCCGCCCGGCGTCGCGGTGTCCGCGTAGACGTTGATGGTCGAGACGAACGTCCAGTGGGCGTCCGGGAAAGCCGCGACCGCGCGGCGGACGTGCGACGGGATGCGCGAGACGTCGACGACGGCGTCGAACGGCGTGGCCGTGAGGTCGGCGGGCACCGTGTCGGCGCGGTCCCAGGGGACGAGGGTGGCGCCGTCGGGCACCGCGCCGCTCACGCCGCGCGCCGCGCACGTGACGTCGTGCCCGCGGGCCACCGCCGCTTCCGCGACCGCGCGGGAGAGGAAGGCTGTTCCACCGAGAACCAGGATTCGCATGTGCCCACCGAACCGCATAGCGGCGACGAGGACCACGCAAATCTGCTGGTGGCGAATCTCCGGCGGGCGTAGGTCGGAAATAATTCCTGGCCAGCGCAGCCCTCGGGCAAATAGGGTCCTGACTCGAGAACAGAACATGGCACGAGCGCGGGTGGGCCGGAGACCGTCGGTTACCACTTCCAATGGGGAGGTTGCGGGTTCGAGTCCCGCGGTCGTCCGTCAGGACGGCGTAGCTCAAGAGGTAGAGCGTCAACGTCGGCGATCGTCAACACGCCTACCCGTGCCTCGTAGAGCGGGCCGGAGTCTCTTCGGTTACCTGGTGATGGCAGTACGGGTTCGAGCCCCGGCCCGGTAACGGGTACTGCTCGGCGGTGCGAGCCGCCGTTCCGGAGGGCATTCACACGCCTGCTCGTCCACGTGAGCGAGCGGTGGCGGGCTGATGCCTGTCACCGCTCGCACGTTCTGCCGTCCACGCGACGACGGAGACGCGAATCTACTGGCGGCAAATCTCCATCTGTCCAAGCCTGGTGGTAAATCGATACAATCCGTACGCCAAGGCACCCCGGACGAACGCCCCCGACAAGGACAAGGAAGTCCTCATGACGCACAGCACACACCGCAGGCGCGCCCTCGCGGGCGGCGCCGCGATCGCCGTCGCGCTGACGACCGCGGGCCTCGCGATCGGACCGTCGGCGGCCGGCTACGGCGAGGCGGTGATCGAGCCCGTCGAGACCGACCTCGCCGGCAAGGACTGGGTCACGGCCCGCGCCACCAGCAACGATTTCGATGCCGCCAGCGCGCTCGACGGCGACGACGGCACCGCCTGGCGCCCGGCCGTGTCGGCGTCGGGCAGCCGCCACGGCAAGCGGGACCAGGCCCTCACGGTCGATCTCGGCGGCGCGTACGACGGGCTGCACAAGGTGGAGGTGGTGCTCGCGGACGCGACACCGGCGCGCTACGTCGTCGAGGCCTCGGCCGACGGCAAGCGCTGGACGACCCTCGCCGACCACCGGGACGGCCGCAGCGGCGCCGCCGGCACCACCGCACTGGTCGACAGGGACGGCACCCGGTACCTGCGCGTCCGGTTCACCAGCGCGCGGCCGGGCACGAACGGCGTCGCCGAGCTGCGTGCCTACAACTATCTGCGCGACGACCTGAGGCTCGGCGCCGACCTCTCCTATGCCGACCAGGAACGCGACCAGCCGTACTACCTCGACGCCGAGGCCGCCCTCGCCGACGAGAGCGACCCCGGCCCGCACCTGCTCGACGTCGTCAAGGACCGCGGGATGGAGCACCTGCGCCTGCGCATCTGGAACGACCCCCGTGACGAGACCACCGGCGTCGAGACCGACCCGGCGTACCAGGGCCCGGAACGCTCGCTCACGGTGGCCGAGGAGATCACCGACCACGACATGAGCCTCGGCATCGACTTCCACTACGCGGACAGCTGGGCCGACCCGAGCAAGCAGCCCAAGCCGCGCGCCTGGGCCGAGCTGCCCTTCGACGAGCTGACCCAGGAGGTCCACGACTTCACCGCGGACTACCTGACCCAGCTCGTGGAGCAGGGCACCACGCCCGCCAAGGTCGCGGTGGGCAACGAGGTGATCAACGGCTTCATGTACGGCAGCGAGGCCGAGGTCATCGGGACCACCGCGCCCGCCTACTTCGTCGAGGAGGCGGACGTCTACCAGTCGCAGCCGGGCGGCGGCCTGCTCTGGGACTACTGGCGCAGCGAGGACCCCGCCGAGCAGCAGGCCTACGTCGAGCAGTGGGACCGGTTCGGGACGCTCATGGCGTCGGGCATCCGCGCGGTGCGCGAGGCGTCCCCGGAGTCGGAGGTCGAGATCCACGCGATCGTCGACAAGGATCGCCTCCCCAAGACCATGGAGTTCTGGACGCAGCTGCTCACCCGCCTGGAGGCCGCGGACGCCGCCCCCGACGTGCTCGCGCTGTCCTACTACCCCGAGTGGCACGGCAGCCCCGAGGCGCTGGAGCACAACCTGCACACCATCGCCGACACCTTCCCGCAGTACGCGCTCGACGTCGCCGAGACCGCCTACCCGGCCGAGAGCTGGCCGCCCGGCGACCCGACGCCCCTGCCGAACTCCCCGTTCCCCGTGACCGTCCAGGGTCAGGCGGACGCGATCCAGCGCGTCTTCCAGGTCGCCAACGACGTGCCCGGCAACCGCGTGCAGGGCGTGCTCGTCTGGGAGCCCGCGAACTGGCAGCCCATGTTCACGTGGGTCGAGACCGGCCAGGGCTGGTTCCCCGAGGCCAACGCGTCGCTCGACGTCTTCCACGACAGCGACGTCACGCACGTCCTGGAGGACACCGTGCACGTCGTGGCCGCGGTGGGCGACGACGTCCGGCTCCCCCGCCGGGTCGACGTCCTGACTCCCGCCGACGGGGACGTCGACGGCGTCCGCGTCACGTGGCAGGACGTGCCCGACGACGCGACCGCCCAGCCGGGCACGCTCACCGTCACCGGCACCACCCCCCACGGCCCGGTCGAGGCGACCATCCACGTCCGCCCCCACCACCCCTGACCCCCTCCTGGTCGTGGGCGCGACCACTGCGCCTGAAAAGGGCGTGCAGTCACGACGATCGCGCTCACGACCAAACCCTCGAAAGGACCCCTCATGCCCCAGACCTCCTTCATCCCCGGACCGCAGTACGACGGGTGGCTGACCGACGTCGAGCAGATCGGCTACGGCGGCGACTACAACCCGGAGCAGTGGCCCGAGGAGGTCTGGGCGGAGGACGTCCGGCTGATGAACGAGGCGGGCGTGAACCTCGTCAGCCTCGGCATCTTCAGCTGGGCGCTGCTGGAGCCGCGCGAGGGCGAGTTCGACTTCGCCTGGCTGGACCGCATCATCGGCCTGCTGCACGACGGCGGCGTGCGGGTGCTGCTCGCCACGCCGACGGCGGCCCCGCCCGCGTGGCTGTATGCCGCGCACCCGGACGCCCGCGTGGTCGACCGGAACGGCACCCCCATGGGCCCGGGCGGACGCGGCCTGATGGCGCCGACCGCCCCGGCATACCGCACGGCGGCCCTGCGCATCACCGTCGCGCTGGCCGAGCGCTACGGCGCGCACCCCGCTGTCGTCGGGTGGCACGTGCACAACGAGTACGGCGCTCCCGTCGCCCTCGACTACTCGGTGCACGCCCAGCGCGCGTTCCGCGAGTGGCTGCGCGAACGCTACGGCTCGCTGGACGCCCTGAACGCCGCCTGGGGCACCGCGTTCTGGGGTCAGCACTACGCGGACTGGGAGCACGTCCAGGTCCCCGCCGCGGCGCCCGAGGCCGTGAACCCGGCCCAGCAGCTCGACTTCGCCCGGTTCTCCGACGCCGCCCTGCGCGCCTGCTTCGTCGCCGAGCGGGACGCCGTCCGCGCGTACTCCTCCGCGCCGGTCACCACGAACTTCATGGCGGCGAGCTGCCCGTCCACCGACCTGTTCGCCTGGGGCAAGGAGGTCGACCTCGTCTCGAACGACCACTACCTGCGGGCCGCCGACCCACGCGGGTACGTGGGGCTCGCCCTGGCAGCCGACCTCACGCGGTCCGTCGCGGGCGGCAAGCCGTGGCTCCTGCTCGAGCACTCGACGTCGGCGGTGAACTGGCAGCCGCGCAACGTCGCCAAGCGGCCCGGGGAGCTGGCCCGCAACTCGTTCGCGCACCTGGGGCGTGGCGCGGACGCGATCATGTTCTTCCAGTGGCGCGCGTCCCGGTCCGGCGCGGAGAAGTTCCACTCGGCGATGCTGCCGCACGCCGGCACGGGGTCGCGGGTGTGGCGCGAGGTCACGGAGCTGGGCGCGAACCTCGGCCGGCTGAGCGAGCTGCGCGGCTCACGGGTCACGGCGGACGTGGCCCTGCTGTGGGACTACGAGTCGTTCTGGGCGCAGGACCTCGAGTTCCGGCCGAGCGAGGGCGCGCGCCACCGCGAGCGCGTCGACACCTACTACGACCGCTTCTGGCGGGACGGCCACACGGTCGACCTGGCCCGTCCGAGCCAGGACCTGTCGGGGTACAAGCTGGTCGTCGCCCCGGCGTCGTACCTGCTCACGGCCGAGGCCGCGGCGAACCTCACGGCGTACGTCGCGGCCGGCGGCACGCTGCTGGTCAGCTACTTCAGCGGCATCGTCGACGAGCACGACGCCGTGCACCCGGGCGGCTTCATGGCTCCGCTGCGCGATGCGCTCGGCGTGCAGGTCGAGGAGTTCCTCCCGCTGCGCGACGGCGAGGCGCTCACCGTCACCTACCGGGCGGGGGCCGCGGGAGCCGGCGCCGCGACCACCGACAGCACGGAGCTCCCCGGCACGGTCTGGGCCGACGATCTCGTGCTCCACGGGGCTGAGCCCGTCGGGTCCTACATCGACGGCCCCAAGCCGGGCGGCGCGGCGATCACCCGCCACCGGCACGGCGCGGGGACCGGCTGGTACGTGTCGACGAACCTGGACGTCGAGGCCCTGGCCACGGTCATGACCGACGTGTACGCGAGCGCCGGCCTGGCGCCGTCGGGCACCGTGGAGGGACTGGAGGTGGTGCGCCGGACCGGCGAGGACGCCACCTACACGGTGGCGATCAATCACACGGACGGCGAGGTGAAGCTGCCCCTTGGCGGACCTGCCACCGACCTGCTCACCGGCGACGCCTTCGCGGGCTCCGCCGACGTCCCCGCGGGTGCGGTCCGTGTGCTGCGTACCACCACCCGCTGACGGCGAGAGACAATAGTTCCCATGACTGAACCGCAGTGGCTCGAAGCCTGGCCCGTCGAGGAAGGCGCGCGCCGGGTCGACGAGCTCTTCACCAGTTCGTTCGAGGGCTCCCCCGAGGGCGTCTGGTCCGCCCCGGGCCGGGTCAACCTCATCGGTGAACACACCGACTACAACGCCGGGCTCTGCCTGCCCACGGCGCTGCCGCACCGCACGTTCATCGCGCTGCGACCGCGTGAGGACGACCGGGTCCGCCTGGTATCGGCGCAGGCGGAGGGCGTATGGGGGGCGAACCTCTCCGAGATCGCTCCCGGCGCCAGCGGTTGGGGCGCCTACGTCGCCGGTGTCGCCTGGGCCCTGGCCGAGGCCGGCCACAAGATCGGCGGCTTCGATGCCGCGGTCGACTCGTGCGTACCGTTCGGGGCCGGGCTGAGCTCGTCGGCAGCCCTGGAGGCTTCCGTCGCGGTGGCCCTCGACGCGGTAGCGGGCCTCGGCCTCGCCGCGTCCGACGCCGGGCGCTCCGAGCTGGTCGACGCGACCCGCCGTGCGGAGAACGAGATCGCGGGCGCACCCACGGGTGGTCTCGACCAGTCGGCGTCGCTGCGCTGCCGCGAGGGTCATGCGCTGCTGCTCGACTTCCGCCCGGGGCTCAGCGCCCTGGAGTCGGGCGTGCCCGTACCGTTCGACCTGGACACGGCCGGGCTCACGCTCCTCGTGGTCGACACCAAGGCCGAGCACTCGCACGTCGACGGCGAGTACGGCGCCCGTCGCGCGGCGTGCGAGCAGGCCGCGAAGCTGCTCGGCCTGGACTCCCTCCGCGAGATCGCGCCGGCCCTCGGCGGCATGGGCATCGACCGGGCGCTGGCCGAGCTCGAGCCGCACGACGCCGACGGCGTCCTGCGTCGCCGGGTGCGGCACGTCGTGTCGGAGACCGACCGCACGGCGCGGTTCGCGAACCTGGTGCGGGAGGGCCGCGCGGCCGACGTCGGCCCCTTCATGCTGGCCTCGCACGTCTCCCTGCGGGACGACTACGAGGTCTCCTGCCGTGAGCTCGACCTCGTCGTCGACACGGCGATGGCGACCGGTGCGCTCGGCGCGCGGATGACCGGCGGCGGGTTCGGCGGCAGCGCGATCGCGCTGGTCGACCGGGCCGACGTCGACGCGGTCGCCCAGGCCGTGGCGGACGCCTTCGCCGACGCCGGCCTCACGGCCCCGGCGTTCCTGCTGGCGCCGCCCTCCGCACCGGCGGCCTGACCGCCGTCTCCGCTGGTCGAGCTCGTCGGGACCCCGTCCCGACGAGCTCGACCGCGAGGCCCCGTATTCACCCGCTACTTTCATCCCGTCTCGTCGGCGACCTGCGCTAATGTCCCCGGGCTACCAGTCCGCAGAGTTCGATCTCCGTCAAGCGCCGCCGCGAGGAGCCCCCATGGGTGCCGTCCGCCAGTACGTCTTCCCCACCGTCCGGATCATCATCTGGGCGGTGATCGCCGCAGCGCTCGTCGTGCTGGCCCTCAAGGGCGCTGAGCTCGACCCACCGGACGCGCTCCAGCCCACCGGTGAGATCACCGAGTCGGTGATCGCCGTCGAGAAGGGGTCCGTCACCAACTCGGTGACGGTCCCGGGCTCCGTGGTCACCGACCCGCCGGTGGAGATCAAGGCCACCGCCGACGGTGTCATCGCCGAGATCGAGGTCGACGACAAGAAGGTGGACAAGGACACGCGCGTCCTGTGGATCAAGAGCGAGGAGGCCGTCGAGCCCGTCGTCGAGGTCGACGAGGAGACCGGTGAGGAGACCATCACCGAGCAGGAGCCGAAGGTCACATGGACCTCGATCCTCGCGCCGGTCACCGGCACGGTCGACATCCTTGTGCTCAAGGACCAGGCGGTCACGGTCGGCGAGGCCATCGGCACCGTCTCTCCCGGCACTCTCTCCGTCTCCGGCACGCTCACCGCGGACCAGCAGTACCGGCTCGTCGGGGCAACCGGCACGGCCGAGGTGACGCTCAAGGGCGGTCCGGCGCCGTTCACCTGCACCGGGCTCACCATCGGCGAGGCCGCGGGTGGCGGCGCCGGTGCCAGCGGCGGCGACGAACTGGTCATGGAGGAGGCCCCCGAGGCGGCCACCGGCTCCGTCCGCTGCGCCATCCCGGCCAAGATCAAGGCGTTCTCCGGTCTCGGCGGCGAGATCGAGATCACCAACGGCAACGCGAAGGACGTGGTCGTGGTGCCGATCAGCGCGGTGCTCGGTACCTCGCAGAGCGGCAAGGTGTGGACGGTCGCCGAGGAGGGCGCGGAGCCCGAGGCGCGCAACGTGGCGCTGGGCCTCACCGACGGCCTGCAAGTCGAGATCACCAAGGGCCTGAAGGCCGGTGAGCAGATCCTCGAGTTCACGCCGATCGACGACGGTACTGAGGGCGGCGTCAACTGCGACGACACGTCCGCGTACGACCAGGCGTCCATGGAAGGCGACATGGAGACCATGCAGGCGTTCGAGGAGGAGTGCTTCGGATGACCCCCGCCCCCCTCGTCGACCTGCAGAGCGTCACCCGGCACGTCGAGCTGCCGAACGGCAGCACCCTCGAGATCCTCCGCGGCGTCGACCTGACGGTCGGCCCTGGTGAGCACGTGGCCATCGTCGGCCGCTCCGGCACCGGCAAGTCCACGCTGCTGAACATCCTCGGCCTGCTCGACTCCCCCACGTCCGGCGAGTACCTGCTGGAGGGTGAGCCCGTCGGCCGCCTGCGCAGCCGGGCCCTCGCCCGGCGCCGGGGCGACGACTTCGGCTTCGTGTTCCAGCAGTTCAACCTGCTCCAGGGCCGCACGGCCCTCGAGAACGTCGCGGCGCCCCTGCTGTACGCGCGCGGCAAGCAGTTCTGGAACCGGAACAAGCTCGCCGCGCAGTCGCTGGAGCGGGTCGGTCTGGGCGGACGGCTCGACACCCGTCCCGAGAAGCTCTCCGGCGGTGAGCAGCAGCGGGTGGCCATCGCCCGGGCGCTCGTCCGCGGGCCGCGCGTCATCCTCGCCGACGAGCCGACCGGCGCCCTCGACGTCGAGACCGGCCAGGCGATCATGACCCTCCTGGACGATGCCGCGAACGAGACCGGGTCCGCCCTCGTCACCATCACGCACGACCTGGCGATCGCGGCGCGCGCGGACCGGCAGTTCCGGCTGGCCGACGGCGTCCTGGTCCCCATCCACCTCGACGCCCCCGTGCCGGTGGCCGAGAACGCCACCATCGCCGTCGCCGAGACCGCCGGACTGACCGCATGACCGGCGTCGTCGGGGCGATCATCGAGGCCTGGGACGAACTGCGGATCCATCGGGTGCGGGTGCTGCTCGCACTGATCGGCGTCGCCTGCGCCGTCACCGCGATCACCGGCATCTCGGCGGCGGTGACGATGGTCGGCCAGGCCATGCAGGAGGAGACCGAACGCATGGGCGGCCGGGACACCACCCTGGAGGCGTGGTCCATGGGCGGCGGCACGATGTCGGCGGCCGAGGTGGACGCGGTGGTCGACGGCGTCGCCGACCGGCACCAGATCTCGTACTACTCCGTGCGCGCCACCGCCGACCTGCGGGTCCGCGGGGCGGAAACCGGCACCTACGTCGACTGGTCCGCCGTCGACGTCGACAGCGGGACCATCACCCGCCAGGACATGGAGGACGGTCGGTGGTTCACCGACTCCGACAGCGAGCGGCTGGCCCCCGTGCTCGTCGTCAACCGGGCCTTCCTGAACGCTTATGCCGACG
Organism: Promicromonospora sp. CA-289599; assembly: GCF_050936155.1. Taxonomy (NCBI): domain Bacteria; kingdom Bacillati; phylum Actinomycetota; class Actinomycetes; order Micrococcales; family Promicromonosporaceae; genus Promicromonospora; species Promicromonospora sp. CA-289599. The sequence goes on along the minus strand of NZ_JBNJNI010000001.1, from coordinate 3,691,205 downwards.
GCGCCCCCGCAAGCGCGCACCCGTCAGTGGTGATCGAGGGCGAGACGCCGGTCGCCGCCACGGTGATCGGCGAGGTGCCCGTGCAGTGGAACGGTGAGGAGCCGCGGGCCATGATGCTGTTCGACCAGGCGATTCGCTGGTTCCCGAACCGGGTCACGGCCGACGGCTACCGGTTCTGGGTTCCGCCGGAGCTGGCCGGCCAGTTCGCCGAGGTGCTGCCCCGCGACCTGGCGGCGGCCGGCGTGCCCTTCGACGTCCAGAAGCCGCCGGTCGAGGTCTTCGCGATCGACCGGGTGCTGCAGTACCTCGTGCTCGGTGTGGGCGGGTTCGCGCTGCTGCTGGGCGGGCTCGGACTGCTCAACATCGCGCTCGTCACCGTGCGCTACCGGATCCGGGAGATCGGCATCCGCCGGTCGTTCGGCGCCACGAGCGGCCGGGTGTTCTTCGGCGTCCTCATGGAGTCGGTGGTGGCGACCACCGTGGCCGGCGTCGTGGGTGTGGTGATCGCCGTGGCGATCATCAAGAACATCCCCATCGACCTCATCTTCGGCCGCCCGATCGACGACCTGCCGGGCTTCCCGTTCGACGCCGCTCTCGTGGGCATGGCCTGTGCCATCGGCATCGGAGCGCTCGCCGGTCTGATCCCGGCGATCTACGCGGTGCGCGTCAAGGTGATCGACGCGATCCGCTACTGACGCCCACCGTTGGTCGAGCTCGTCGAGACACGTGTCTCGACGAGCTCGACCAGCGACGGGGTCAGAGTTCAGCGCTTCCTGCCCGTGACCGCGCCCCAGATGGCCAGCACGAGCAGCGACCCGATGAGGGCCCACAACCAGGTGGTCAGTGAGAAGAAGGAGTCGTTGGTCCGGACGCCGAAGAGCTCGCCGCCGAGCCAGCCGCCCAGGAGAGCCCCGAGCACCCCGATGACCAGTGTGATGAGCCAGCCGCCCTTGGCCTTGCCGGGCAGGATGGCGCGCGCGATGGCGCCCATGATCAAGCCGATGAGGATCCACCCGATGATTCCCACAGCGTTGTCCCTTCGATCGTGCGGCCCGCTTGGCCGATAATGCGGTCCGTCGGTGGGCGGACCCTACCGGGCGCCGCACCGTGCTGGCCAGGTTCAGGCTCTAGAGATATTTCATCTCTTGAGAGATAGGGCAGTTCAGAGCTCGTAGGTGGCCACCAGCGGGGCATGGTCGCTCCAGCGCTCCGCGTAGGTGGGCGCACGGTCGACCTCGATCTTGCGGCACGCACCCGCGAGCGCCTTGTTCGCGAGCTGGTAGTCGATGCGCCAGCCGGAGTCGTTGTCGAACGCCGCGCCGCGCCACGACCACCACGTGTACGGGCCGGGACCGTCGCCGGCGTGCACCCGTCCGAGGTCGGCCCAGCCGTGCTCGTCGAGCCAACGGGTCACGTAGGCCCGCTCCTCCGGCAGGAAGCCCGCGCTCTTCAGGTTGCCCTTCCAGTTCTTGATGTCCGCGTTCTGGTGGGCGATGTTGAGGTCGCCCGCCACCACCGCCGGGGCCCGCGCCGTGGAGAGCTCCGCCAGGCGCGCCGTGACCTTCTCCAGGTAGGCGTACTTGGCCACCATCGTGTGTTCCTGGCCCGGGTTCGTGGACCCGGAGTGCAGGTAGGCGGAGACGGCGGTGAACGTCCCGCCGTCGGGCAGCTCGATGTCCGCCTCGATCCAACGGCCGGTGTCGCCGCCGGCCTCGACCTCGCCGTCCGGCCCGTAGGCCGCCAGGCCCGTCCGCACCTCGCCGAGCGGCAGTCGGGATGCCACGAGCACCCCGGCGCGCCCCTTGACCTCGCACTCGGCGTGCGCGACGTGCCAGCCGTCGAGCAGCTCGCGGGCCACCTTGTCGGGGGCGCGCACCTCCTGCAGCAGCAGCACGTCCGGCGTTCGGGTGGCGATCCAGGAATCCATGCCGCGGCGGACGGCGGCACGGATCCCGTTGACATTGGCTGTAGCGACGATCAGAGGCACCCGGGAAGCCTAACCGGAGCCCCTGACACGGTCCGGTCACGCGCTCCGCGCGGCTGCTGTGTCTCGGTTCACCCTCGCCTCGTCGGCCAACATGCAATATATTGCATTCACGATGCGTTACGCGGGGGGACGAAGACAGAAGTCTTCGACGAAGCAGGACCGATCCGAGAGAGGGCATCATGAACACCACCGCCACGAAGCAGACCATCGTCCTGGTCCACGGCGCCTACGCCGACTCGTCGAGCTGGAACGGCTCGATCACGGCGCTCCGCGCGGCCGGCCACCGCGTGATCGCGGTCGCCAACCCGCTCCGCGACCTGGAGCAGGACGCGCAGTACCTGCGTGACGTGCTGAAGACGATCGACGGACCTGTCGTCATCACCGGCCACTCCTACGGCGGGCACGTGATGAGCCACGCGGCTGAGGGCAACTCGAACGTGACCGCCCTGGTCTACGTCGCGAGCTTCCTCGCGGAGCCCGGCGAGAGCCTCGTTGACCTCGTCGAGAAGTTCCCCGGGGCCAGGCTCGGCGGCGCGGCGCAGCCGTTCCCGTACACCACGCCCGACGGCAGGACGGCAACGGAGCTCTACATCGACCCGGCGCAGTTCCACGAGCTGTTCGCGGGCGACGTCGACGCGACCACGGCGGAGCACATGGCGGCCACACAGCGTCCGCTCGGGCTCGCCGCCTTCGAGGCGCAGGCCAGCGCCGCGGCCTGGAAGTCGATCCCGTCGTGGGTACTCGCTGCCACGAAGGACCTGGCCGTCCCCGCGGAGCTCTCGCGCTTCATGGCGGATCGCGCGGCCGCCACGCTCGTCGAGGTCGACGCCTCGCACGCCGTGACGGTCTCCCGGCCGGAGTCCGTGACGGACGTGATCCTCGAGGCCGCACGGTCCACCGCGCGCTGACCCGTCTCGCCGGTCCCGACACGCTCCGCACGGAGCGGACGGGACCGGCAGCGGGCACGAGGCACAGAACGAGCACGGAGAACGAGCACCCGCATGGACACGATCATCCCCTTCGGGATCCCGCTCTGGGCCGAGCTCGCGGCGGTGGCGCTGGGCGCACTCCAGGGCGCCCTCTTCGCCGGCGCGTTCACCGACCGCCGCATCGACGTGCTGGGCACGGTGCTCGTCGGAATCGGGGTAGCGCTCGGCGGGAGCCTGCTGCGCGACATCCTGCTCGGCGAACCGCCGGTGGTGATCTACGGGCCCTGGTACGTGCTTGTCGCGGCGGTCACTGCCCTGGCCGGGCTGTCGCTGCAGCGGATCTTCGCTCGCCTCGACCCGATCATCCTGCCGCTGGACGCCGTCGTCATCGGCCTGTTCGGCGCGATCGGCACCTCGAAGGCCCTCGCTCTGGGGGTGCCCGCCGTCCCCGCGATCTTCGTCGGTACGGCAGCGGCCGTCGGCGGCTCCGTGCTCCGCGACGTCACCCTCAACCTCCCGGTCGCTCTGCTGCACGTCGGGTCGCTCTATGCGGTCGCGGCGGCCGGCGGCGCAGCACTGCTCGTGGCGCTCATGACGCTCGGGGTACCCGTGCTGTGGGCCGCCGTCGCCGCAGTGGTGCTCACCACCGTGGTGCGCCTGCTCGCCGTACGGTACGGCTGGAGGTTCCCCGAGCAGCAGGCACTTGTCGTGCGGCGCACGACGGGGCGCAGGCGGCGCTGAGCGACCTACGCCCCGTCGTGCGCCGCCCGCAGCGCGGCGACGTCGATCTTGCCCATCTTGAGCATCGCGTTCATCGTGGCGATCTCGGCCGGGGTCGAGTAGGTGCCCGACAGCTGCTCGAGCTCCTTGGGGATGACCTGCCACGAGACCCCGAACTTGTCCTTGCACCAGCCACAGGCGCCGGGCTCGCCGCCGTCGGCGGTCAGGAGGTCCCAGTAGTGGTCGACCTCCTCCTGGCCCTCGACGGACAGGTAGAAGGAGAACGCCTCGTTCAGCGTGAAGTGCGGGCCTGCGTTCAGCCCGGTCACGGGCAGCCCGCCCACCGTGAACTCCACGACGAAGTCGGTGCCCGCCTCGGCACCGGGCGCGTCGTCCGGCGCCTTCACGACGTTGTCCACCGACGAGCCGGGGATGTGCTCGGCGTAGAACGCGGCCGCCTCGCCGGCGTTGTTGTTCGCGAACCAGAGATGCGCTCGAACGGTAGCCATCGTGTCCTCCTGAGTCGGTGGGGACCGTCGTCGGTCCCTTCACCTACTCCGACCCGGCGCCGTCCGGAAACTCATCGGCGTCAACGGGTGAGCACCCCGGCGTGCGGCATCTCCCACGCCTCGGCCAGGCGCGAAGGCCGGACCGCCGAGCCCTCGCCGAAGAACTCGCAGAACTTCATGATGAGCGGGTCCCAGCCCACCGGGTCCACGTAGTGCGTCCCCGGGATGATCAGCCCCTCGGCGACGTGGCTGCGCAGCACGCGCACCTGGAAGACCGCCGCTCCGGAGCCCGGCGAGCCGAGCACGCTCTCCTGCACCAGTGCGCACTCGAGCTGGACCGGGCACTCGGCGACCCGGGGCGCCCGCACCAGGTCGGATGCCTGCTCGGTGACGCCGGCCCTGGCGAACTTGTCCGGGACGAACTCGTACCCCATCGCCGCCTTGCGCGGCGACAGCTCGGGAGACCCGGTGGTGAGCGCGAGCCGGTCCACGACGTCGACCATGCCGGACGGGACGAGGTTCAGCACGCACTCCTGCTCACGGTGCAGGTTCGCGGCGGTCCGAGCGGAGTCGCCGAGGCCCAGCACGCAGTGGTCGTTGAGCCACCAGGCGGACGACATCGGCGCGAGGTTCGCCGTCCCGTCCGGATTCCGGGTCGAGACGAGCACCACCGGCGTGCCGAAGTACATGACCTTGAGATCGAGAGTCCTGTGCATACCCCCACCCTGCCGCCCGGCCCTGGCCAGGTCTGGCGCCTTTCGGCCACGGCGTTGAGCACAGCGGCTGCTGCCAGGATCCGGCAGATCCTGGCAGCAGCCGCTGTGGTCAACGCGGGCCGACGTCGGGCCGCGCCGTCAGAGCGTCAGCGTTCGCTCCGCCGAGTCCACCACGTTGGACAGGAGCATCGCGCGGGTCATCGGGCCGACGCCGCCCGGGTTGGGCGACACCCAGCCCGCGATCTTCGCGGCCTCGGGCGACACGTCGCCCACCACGCGCGACTTGCCCGTCTCCGGGTCGGTCTCGCGGGAGACACCGACGTCGATCAGCACGGCGCCCGGCTTCACCATGTCGCCGGAGACGATGCCCTTGACGCCCGCGGCGGCCACGACGACGTCGGCCCGCCGGACCAGCCCGGCGAGGTCCTGCGTGCCGGTGTGCGTCAGGGTGACCGTGGCGTTCACCGCACGCCGCGTGAGCAGCAGGCCGATCGACCGGCCGACCGTGGTCCCGCGGCCCAGCACGACGACCTCCTTGCCCGCGAGCTTGATGCCGTACCGCTCGATGAGCTCGATGATGCCGCGCGGGGTGCACGGCAGCGAGGAGGTGACCTCCTCGTTGACCCGCAGCACCAACCGCCCCAGGTTGGTGGGGTGCAGACCGTCGGCGTCCTTGTCGGGGTCGACGAGCTCGAGCACCCGGTTGGTGTCGATGCCCTTCGGCAGCGGGAGCTGGACGATGTACCCGGTGCAGGCCGGGTCCTCGTTCAGCCGACGTACCGCGGCCTCGATCTCCTCCTGCGTGGCGGTCTCCGGGAGATCCTCCCGGATCGACGCGATGCCGACCTCGGCGCAGTCGCGGTGCTTGCCCGCGACGTACCACTGCGACCCCGGGTCGTCGCCGACCAGCAGCGTGCCGAGCCCGGGCACGACGCCCCGCTCACGCAGCGCCGCGACCCGTTCCTTCAGCTCGCCCTTGATGGCCGAGGCAACACTCTTCCCATCGAGAATCTGAGCGCTCACACATACCTCCCTCGGTGAGTGCTGAGTATTTGCCCTCTGAAACAGTTCAGATGGGCAAATACCCAGCACTCAGCGGAATTGTCAGAGACCCGGGTAGAGCGGGAACTTTGTCGTCAGGGCTGCCACGCGGGCCGAGAGGGCGTCCACGTCCGTTGTCGCGCCGTTCTTCAGGGCCGTCGCGATGATGTCGGCGACCTCCGTGAACTCGGCGTCGCCGAACCCGCGCGTGGCGAGCGCAGGCGTACCGATCCGCAGGCCCGAGGTGACGCGCGGCGGACGCGGGTCGAACGGGACGGCGTTACGGTTCACGGTGATCCCGGCGTCGTGCAGGAGGTCCTCGGCCTGCTGACCGTCGAGAGCTGAGTTGCGCAGGTCGACGAGCACCAGGTGCACGTCGGTGCCGCCGGTCAGCACGGAGGCACCGGCTGCCGCGACGTCCGGCTGGGAGAGGCGCTCGGCGATGATCGAGGCTCCCCGCAGCGTGCGCTCCTGGCGGTCCTTGAACGACTCGGTCGCCGCGACCTTGAACGAGACCGCCTTGGCGGCGATCACGTGCATGAGCGGGCCGCCCTGCTGGCCAGGAAACACCGCGGAGTCGATCTTCTTGGCGTACTCACCCTTGGAGAGGATGAAGCCGGAGCGCGGCCCGCCGATCGTCTTGTGCACCGTCGAGGAGACGACGTCGGCGTGCGGCACCGGGGACGGGTGCAGGCCGGCGGCCACGAGCCCGGCGAAGTGCGCCATGTCGACCCAGAGCTTGGCGCCGACCTCGTCGGCGATCTCGCGGAACGCGGCGAAGTCGAGCTGCCGCGGGTAGGCGGACCAGCCGGCGATGATGACGTCGGGGCGGTGCTCCAGCGCCTTCTTGCGCACCTCGTCCATCTCGATGCGGTAGGACTCCGGGTCCACGCCGTAGGCGCCGACGTCGTACAGCTTGCCGCTGAAGTTGATCTTCATGCCGTGCGTGAGGTGGCCGCCGTGGGCCAGCTCCAGACCGAGGATCTTGTCACCGGCGTTGATCAGGGCGTGCAGCACCGCGGCGTTGGCCTGGGCGCCGGAATGGGGCTGGACGTTGACGTGCTCGGCGCCGAACAGGTCCTTGGCGCGGGCGATCGCGAGGTTCTCCGCGATGTCGACCTGCTCGCAGCCGCCGTAGTAACGGCGGCCCGGGTAACCCTCGGCGTACTTGTTCGTCAGGACCGAACCCTGAGCCTCCAGGACGGCACGCGGCACGAAGTTCTCGGACGCGATCATCTCGAGAGTGTCGCGCTGGCGGGCCAGCTCTCCGTCCAGGACGGCGGCGATCTCAGGGTCGAGCTCAGCGAGCGGGGTGGAGAGCGGGTCGGGAGTCGATGCGCTCATAGCTCCTCGATTCATGCGGGACGGGGATTGTCGGACGGCGGTGGAAAGCGCACGCACCACGACACGACTGCCCGGGCGCACACCTTCGCGAGGTGACCCGGGGCCCAGGCGAACGACCCCTCGTCGGCATGACTCGTCGCTCCCCGGTGGTGATCCACCTGACGCCAGTCGCGACCCGAAGATCGTAGCAGCGGCGGGTACGATCCCGTGCTCGACGACCGCCCGGTGATCCCGTCCTCGACGATGCGGAGCGAAAAGCCCGGTATTGCAAGGAAAGTACCTGAGACCCTTTCGCGATTCAGCAGGACGTGGCTATGGTGCGGCCCATGCCCTACCCCGTGTCACCGGACGCCGGCGTTCCGGAACACCAGCCGGACCCGCGCCGCCAGGACAGCCCGTGGAACGGCGGTCAGCCGCCGTCCGGCCCGTTCGCGGCGAGCCGACCACCGTCGGGCCAGTTCCCTGCCCGCCCCGGTTCGGGTCAGGAGCCGGAGCCCGGCTGGCCGTCCACCGGCCCTGTAGGGACCGGCGACGATGGCGGCCGTCGCCGGAAGAGCGGCAGGCGGGACCGGGTCTGGGCGATCGTCGCGTTCCTCGTGGCCGCGGCCGTCATCGGCGCCGTCGGCTTCTACTTCTTCGGCCCCGACTCCGCCGAGGAGCCCACCGCGACCTGGGCGGTCGACTCGTGTGCCGGACCCGACCCGGCCGCGGAGAGCACGGCCGCGGAGAACGCCGAGGCGGAGACGACCACCTACCGTGCGCTGTCCTGCGACGACCCGGCTGCCACCGTCACTGTCCTCGACATCCAGGACGCCGTGTCGGTGGGCCAGCTGCACTGCCCGGAGGGCACGGACGTCGTCTTCCAGAAGGACGGCAATGCCGGCGGGGAGACCCAGGCGGTCTGTGCCCGCAACCTGTCCGACGACCATCCGGGTGACCCAGGGATGGGTGGCGGGCAGCTCGTGATCGGGGACTGCGTGGACGGCGACGGTGCCGAGCTGGCCTGCTCGTCCGACGGCGCGCGCCCGGTCACCGGCCTGATGGTCGGGGGTGTCGAGTGCCCAGAGGGCACCAAGGACGAGCTCCCGCTCGGTTTCGACGCGCAGCGCAGCTACGAGACGATCTGCCTCGGCGCCTGAGCCTGACCTGCACCGTCATCTGACGCTCATCCCGGCGAAACCGGCAGTCACCGGACATTGGCTAGATTCGCCGTATGGCACGTCTCCACCAGACCGTCTTCGAGCGCAACGTCCCGGCCCGCGCCGTCGTCGACCACGCGCTGGGCATGACGCACCACGCGGTGTTCTGGTTGGACGACCTGGGTGAGCGGGCGAGCCGTCCGGCGCTGTCCGCTCCGGTCCGGGCCGACATCGCGGTGGTCGGCGGCGGGTACACCGGCCTGTGGTCCGCGCTCCGCGCGAAGCAGCGTCACCCCGGGGCGCGCGTCGTGCTGGTCGAGGCCCGATCGGTGGGCTGGGCCGCGTCGGGCCGGAACGGTGGGTTCTGCGGGGCGAACCTCACGCACGGCCGCCCGCCGGACGCCCCGGACCGCCGTGCCGAACCCGGCCAGCACACTCTCCTGGGCCGGCTCGGCCACGAGAACCTCGCGGCCATCGGGGCGACGGTGCACGCCCTGGGCCTGGACTGCCAGTGGGAACGCACCGGCATCGTGGACCTCGCGATCGAGCCGCACCAGATCGACTGGCTGCTCGACGCCGCCGCGTGGGCCGCCCGCACCGGCGCCCCGCACACCTTCCTCGACCGGGCGAAGACGCGCGCCGAGGTGGCGAGCCCCACCTATGAGGCCGGTCTGGTCCGGCCCGACGACGCCGCGCTGGTGCACCCCGCACGGCTGGCCGCGGAGCTGGCGCGGGCCGCGAGCGAGCTCGGCGTGGAGATCTTCGAGCACACCCGGGTGACCGCCCTCGTCCCGCCGCGCCGTGGCGCGCACGACGTCGTGCTGCGCACCCTCTCGCCCGGCGGTGAGGCAAGCGTGCTGGCGGACCGCGTGCTGCTCGGGACCGGTGCGTTCCCCCCGCTGCTCCGGCGCTACCGCCACCACACGGTGCCCGTCTACACGTCGGCGATCGCCACGGAGCCGCTGCCCGCCGACCTGCTGGGCGCCATCGGCTGGCGCGGCAGGCAGGGTCTCGCCGACCTGGCGAACCGGTCCCACCGCTACCGGCTCACGGCGGACGACCGGATAGTCTTCGGCGGCCACGACGCCGTCTACCACTACGGCGGGCGCATGAGCAGGACGTACGAGGACCGGCCCGCGACGTTCCGGCGGCTCACCGAGCACCTCCTGACCACGTTTCCGCAGCTCGAGGGCATCCGGCTCACGCACAGGTGGTCGGGCACCGTCGACACGGCCACGCGGCCGGGCGCGTACTTCGCGCAGGCCGCGGGCGGTCGCGTGCAGCACACCGGAGGGCTGGCAGGGCTCGGCGCCGGCGCCGGCCACTTCGCCGCTCAGGTGATGCTCGACCGGCTCGACGTCATGGACGGCGCCCCCGACACCGAACGCACGGGGCTCCGGATCGTTCGGCAGCTGCCTGTGCGGTTCCCGCCCGAACCGGTGGCGGCCGCCGGGATCCGGGCCACGCGGCTGGCCCTGGACCGGGCAGACCACCAGGACGGACGCCGCAACCTGCTGCTCCGGTCGCTCGACACGCTTGGCCTGGGCCTCGATACCTGATTGGCTGCTCGGACCGTCCGACGTCGAAGGAGCACACAGTGGCCACGCCCCCGGTCCCCGAGAACATCGCGAAGATCCTCGCCCAGCCGAATCCCGCCGTCATGGCGACCGTCCAGCCCGACGGCGCGCCCGTCTCCGTGGCCACCTGGTACCTGTACGACGACGGCCGGGTCCTGCTCAACCTCGACGGCACCCGCAAGCGCCTGGAGCACCTGCGCGCGGACCCGCGCGTCTCCCTCACGGTGCTCGACGGCGACACCTGGTACCGGCACATCAGCATCCAGGGCCGCGTGACGATCACGCCCGACGAGAGCCTGGCCGGCATCGACCGGCTCGCGACCCACTACACGGGCAGCCCGTACCCGAACCGCGAGAACCCGCGGTTCGACGCGTGGCTGGAGATCGAGTCCTACCACGCCTGGGGTTACTGACTCAGAGCTGTCCTGGGGTGCTGTCCTGGGGCACGCTCTGCGCGCCCGCGGCACCCAGCACGCGCCGCAGGTAGGTGTACGTCAGGTCGCCCGCCGCCTTGTCGTACTGCTCCTCGTAACCGTGCTTCGTGTACATCGCGAGGTTCTGCTTCGAGTCCTTGCCGGTGAAGACCCAGATCTCCTTGGTCTGCTCCGGCAGGTACGGGAGCACCGCGAAGAGCATCTCGGTGCCGATGCCGCGGGCCTGCTTGTCCGGCGCGACGGCGAGCCGGCCGAGCGTCGCCTTCTCGCCCTCGATCTCGACGCGCACCGAGCCGATCATCCGGTGGCCCTCCCACGCGCCGATGGTCACGACGTCGTCGCGGGCCAGGTCGTCCCGCAGCTCGGCGAGCGTCTGGGTCAGGGGCGGGATGTGGGGGTCGTCGTACAGCTGGGCCTCGGTCACGAACGCGGCGCGCCGCAACGTGAGGAGCTCGCCCGCGTGGTCGTCCTCGACCAGCGCGATCGTCGTGGTGGAGTTGCTCATGGGTCCATGGTGGCAGAGTTGGCGCACCCGGGTCGACGGTGTTCGCGGTACAGATGGTCGTGTCAGCGGCTCCGCATAGATTCAGGGCATGGGGAGATCAGGAGCCCAGCAGACGGCGGAGGCCCGCCCGCGAATCGAGGTGCGTCCCGCCGTCGGTCGGTTCGACGACTTCGCCGAGGTGGTCGGGGTCAAGAAACCGGGCGGCGGGGGCTGCTGGTGCATGAGCTACCGCGACAGCCGGGCCAGCAACGACGAGCGTCCCGGCTACATGCGGGACCTCTGCGAGAGCGAGCCCGGCCCCGGTGTGCTGGTCTACGTGGACGACGTCGTGGCGGGCTGGTGCTCGATCGCACCCGGTTCCACGTACCGCCGGCTCATGAACTCACGCACCATCCCGTTCGTCGACGAACGGGACGCCTGGGTGGCGGTCTGCTTCGTGGTCCGCGCGGGGTACCGCAAGCGCGGGCTCATGCACGATCTCCTCGCCGGGGCGGTCGAGCACGCCCGGGCGCACGGCGCCGAGGTGGTCGAGGGCTACCCGGCCGACGTCGGCCCCGACCGCGTCGACGTGATCAGCGGGTACGTCGGGACCGTGCGGATGTTCGAGGAGGCGGGCTTCGAACGCGCGGCCGAGACCAGCGGTGTCAGCGGCGGCAGGCGACGCTGGGTGATGCGCAAGGAGCTCACCGCGGACGGCGGAGCCGCCTCGGCCGCGGCGGGTTAGCCTGACCGCGTGAACGACGCGACCGCAGCCACCCACTGGATCCTCACCCTGTCCTGCCCGGACCAGCCGGGAATCGTGCACGCGGTCGCGGGAATGCTTGCCGAGCACGGCGGGAACATCACCGAGTCGCAGCAGTTCGGCGACCCGACGTCGGGCCTGTTCTTCATGCGCGTGCAGGTCGAGTCGACGGCGTCCCGCGACGAGCTCACCACCGCGATGACGCAGGTGGCGCACCGGTTCACGATGACGTGGACGCTCGACGTCGTCGGCCGGCGGATCCGCACGCTGATCATGGTGTCCAAGGCCGCGCACTGCCTCGTCGACCTGCTGTACCGCGAGCGCTCGCAGCGCATGCCGATCGATGTCGTCGGCGTGGTGGGCAACCACCGCGACCTCGAGGACATCGCCACGTTCTACGGCAAGCCGTTCCACCACGTCCCGGTCACCAAGGACACCAAGCCCGAGGCGGAGGCGAGGCTCCGCGACCTGGTCAAGGAGCTGGACGTCGAGGTGGTCGTGCTGGCTCGGTACATGCAGATCCTGTCCGACGAGCTGTGCCGCGACCTGAGCGGGCAGATCATCAACATCCACCACTCGTTCCTGCCGTCGTTCAAGGGCGCGGGCCCGTACCGGCAGGCGCACGACCGCGGCGTCAAGATCATCGGCGCCACGTCCCACTACGTGACCGGCGACCTCGACGAGGGCCCGATCATCGAGCAGGACGTCGAGCGCGTCGACCACTCCCGCACGGTCGAGGATCTGGTCGGCATCGGCGAGGACGTCGAGCGGCGCACGCTGGCGCGCGCCGTCCGCTGGCACGCGGAGCGCCGGGTACTGATGGACGGGCGCCGCACGGTCGTCTTCCGCTGACTGCGCCGCCGCGAGCGGTGGGCAGGGCGGTCCGCGGCGCGTCAGCCCTTGACCGCGCCCGCCAGGGCGAACGCCGAGCCCGAGATTCTGGTGACCAGGACGTACAGGCCCAGGACCGGCGCGGCGTAGAGCAGCGAGTACGCCGCGAGCTGGCCGTACGCCACGCTCCCGTACTGGCCGAAGAACGCGAAGATGCTCACGGCTGCCGGCTGCTTCTCCGGGGAGAGCAGCAGCACGAACGGGACGAAGAAGTTCCCCCACGCCTGCACGAACACGAAGATGAACACCACCGCGATGCCCGGCCGCATGAGCGGGAGCACCACGCGGCGCAGCGCCTGCATCGCGGACGCCCCCTCCGTCCATGCCGCCTCCTCCAGCGAGATCGGCACCGAGTCCATGAAGTTCTTGGTCATCCAGATCGCCATGGGCAGCGAGGTAGCCGCCATGAAGAAGATGGTCCCTGGCAGCGAGTCCAGCAGGTTGAGCTGCACGAACAGCGCGTACACCGGGACCATGATCGCCGTGATCGGCAGGCACGTCCCGAACAGCACCGAGTACAGGAAGTACTTGCCGAACCGCATGCGGTAGCGCGACAACGGGTAGGCCGCGAGCACCGCCACGACCACCGTGATGGCCCCGGAACCCGCCGACAGCACGAACGCGTTCCACAGCGGCAGCCAGGTCAGCTCCGGCGTCAGGATCGCGGAGAAGTTGGCGGTCGTCACGGCGTCGGGCAGGCCGAAGGAGAGCGTCGCCTCCGCGTCGAACGACGCGACGAGCACCCATGCCATCGGGAGCACGAACAGCAGCGCGATCACGAGCAGCACCACGTTCGCGGCCACCTTGGTGGCCTTGGCGCGCGGGCCCGCCAGCTGGCCGGCGCCGCCCCTGGCCGATGCGGCGGGCCTCGTCATCGTGTCCGTCATCAGTCCACCTCCGGTCGGAGCGCGCGGATGTAGATCACGGAGAAGACCGCGCCCACGATGATCATCACCGTCGCGATGGCCGTGCCGTAGCCGACCTGCGCGAACTTGAACGCCTCCTGGTACGCCAGGATCGGCAGCGTCGAGCTGTCGGTGCCCGGGCCGCCGCCGGTCATCACGTAGATCAGTGTGAACACGGAGAGGGTCTGCAGCGTCGTGAGCATCAGGTTGGTCGAGATGCTGCGCCGGATGACGGGCAGGGTCACCCACGCCAGTCGCTGCAGCCCGTTCGCGCCGTCGAGCTGTGCGGCCTCGGTGAGCTCCGGCGGCACCTCGGCGAGCGCCGCCGAGTAGACCATCATCGAGAAGGCGGTGCCGCGCCAGATGTTCGCGACGATCACCGCGAGCATCGGGGTGGAGTAGAGCCAGTCGGGTCCGGTGATCCCGATGCCACCGAGCATGGCGTTGAGCGTGCCCTCGGAGTGGAAGAACGCGTACGCGGCGAACGCGGCGACGATCTCGGGCAGCACCCAGGCGGCGACCACCACCGTCGAGGCGATGGACCGCACGGGCTTGACCGCCGAGCGCAGCAGCCCGGCGAGCAGGATGCCCATGATGTTCTGCCCCACCACCGCGGAGAGGAACACGAACACGACGGTCAGCCACAGCGACTTCGGGAAGTCCGGGTCGCCGAACAGGGCGGTGTAGTTGTCGAGCCCTATCCACTCCGGGTTGAGAGCGGCGGGTCCGGTGAGCGCGGCGTTCGTGAACGAGCCGTAGAACGACCACACCACCGGGCCGAGCATGAAGAGCACGAGCAGGACGACGGCGGGCGCGAGTGGGATCACCCGCGCCGCGCCGCGGGACGTGACGGCCACAGGTCAGCCCTGGGTCGTGTTCTCTTCGCCGACGATGCCGGTGACGGCCTCGTCGTAGACCGCAGCAGCCTCCTCAGGCGTCTGCTGCCCGGTCATCACGGACTCCATCGCGACCATGATCTCGTTGGAGACCTTCGGGTAGTCCGAGGTGGCGGGCCGGAAGTGGGTGACGTCGACGAGGCCGGTGAAGAACTCGGTGGTCGGGTTGGTCTTCGTGTACTCGGGGTCCTCCGCGACGTCGGTCCGTACGGCGATCTGACTGTTCGCGACGTCGAACCAGAGGGAGTTCTCGCGGTTCAGGGCCATCGAGATGAACTCGAACGCGGCATCCGGGTTCGTGGAGCCGGACCCCATGGCGAGGGTCCAGCCGCCGGACATGCTCACCGCACCGGGCGCGGCGCCGTCCTGGGTCGGCATGGGCGCGGCGCCCATCTTCTCCGACCACTCGGGCCACGGCGCGACGCCGGAGTCGAGCCAGTTGCCGGCCACCCAGGAACCGTCGAGCGCGATGCCGACCTTGCCCTCGGGCAGCCACTCGGCCTGCACCGTGTTGCCGATGTTGGTGTCGAGCGCCTGCTGCGGTGTGGGCGCGAGGCCCTCGGAGAACACCGTGCCGACGAAGCCGAGGGCGTCGACGAAGCCCTGGGAGCCGAGCACCCACTTGCCGTCCTCGTAGAGGGTGTCGCCCGTCCCGTACAGCAGCATCTCGAAGCCCTGCATGACCGCCGCCTCGCCCTGCGGCTTGCCGGAGTACATGTTGAACGGCACGACGTCGGGGTCGGACTCCTTGATGGCCCTGGCCGCCTCGAGCAGCTCGTCCCAGGACTTCGGCGCCCAGTCCTCCGGCAGCCCCGCCTTCGCGAGCACGTCCTTGTTGAACCAGAGGCCGCGGGTGTCGGTACCCATGGAGACGCCGTAGGTCTTGCCGTCGTCGCCCGCGCCGGCTTCCTTGGCGCTGTCGACGAACTGGTCCCACTCGTCCCACTCAGCGAGATAGTCGTCCAGCGGCTGGAGATATCCGGCCTCGACGTCGGACTTGATCATGTACGTGTCCTCGTACATGACGTCGGGCGCGGTGCTGGGCGACCGGTTCATCAGCGCGAGCTTCGTGAAGTAGTCGTTCTGCTGCGCCTCGATGGGCACGAGCTCGACGGTGACGTCCGGGTTCGCCTTCTCGAAGTCGGCCTTGACGTCCTTGAACAGCTCGTCGGCCTGCGTGAAGTTGCCGAACTTCTGGTAGGCGACCTTGATCGTGCCGTCGTCGGAGCCGCCTCCGCCCGAGCCGCAGGCACCGAGCGAGAGGGCGAGTGCCACTGCCGTGACGGGTGCGACGAAGAATCGTGCCGTGCGCATGAAGCTCCCTTGCGTCGTGCGAAGTCCGGCAGCACTGCCGGACCATCTGAGGCACACGATTCACCCCCGGCGGGTCAGAGTCAAGGGTTGATTGTCAGCGCTGTCAGCCGGGCCCCGCTCCGACGACTGCAGACTTGGTTGCGGCTACAGGGCCTGTCACCGCAACCAAGTCTGCAGTCGGGTGGTCAGCCTCGGGGGTCCGTCAGGACCGCTACCGTCCGCGCCGGGACCGTGACGGTCCCGTCCGCCGCGTCCCATTCCGTCTGCCGCACGACGGCGTCCGCCCCGCGCGCCTGCACCCGCGAGAGGGCGTAGTCGCGGCCCGCGAGCTCGGGCACCTCCACCGTGGCCGACGTCGGCGACGCGTTGAACACCACGAGCACCCCGTCAAGCCGCCGGTCGACGTCGGACCTGCCCGCACGGTCGTCGATCGACATCGTGATCACGCCCGGGACCGCCTCCGGACCTGAACCGGGGAACGTGACCTTCTCCCGGATCAGCTCGGCGGAGCCCAGCCGGAAGAGGTCCGTCGAGTGCCGCAGCTCCAGCAGCTCGCCCGCCTGCGCCGACGCGAACGCGATGTCGTCAGGGGTGGGCTTGAGGGCGGGGTCGGCCAGGAGCGGGCGCTGGAGGGGCCACTTGTCCTCGTTGTCTGCCGCCATCGGCAGGCCACGCCCGAACCCGTTGTCCTGCCCCGACCAGTCGATGGCGTTGAACCAGTCCCCGGAGTCGTACGAGTTGCGGTCCAGCGACTTCGACCGCAGCAGGTCGGTGCCCGCGTGCCAGAACGACGGCGACTGGGACAGCGCGGCGGTCGCGAGCGACACCGTGTTCATCCGGACCCGGTCGGTCATCGGGGTGTCCGCCGGCAGCTTGAGCGTGAGCAGGTCGAACAGCGTCTCGTTGTCGTGCGCGTCGACGTACGTGACGACCTCCTCGGGCGAGTCCGCGTACCCCGCCGGTGAGCCCCGGTAGTCCAGCTCGTCACCCCTGACCCGCTCCCCCGACGACGTGGTGACCTCGTAGGAGCGCAGGTTGCCGGCGAGCCCGAGCTTCACGAGGTCGCTCTGGTGTGCCAGGTCGGCCGCCTCGTCGGCCCCGCCGTCATTGACGGTCGACGGGTCGTCGAGCCGCGCGTCCCTGCCGTTCGGGTCGGTGAACAGCCCGGTCCCGAAGCCCTGCGTGAACAGGGAGGCGCCGTCGACCGGCGAGCCGCCGTGGACGGCGTCGCGCAGGCGGTCGCTGAACGTGCCGATCCCGGTGCCGCCGAGCTGGCCCTGCGTGGCCTGCTCGAACCGCGCGTTGTCCGCGACCTCGCCGAAGTTCCAGCCCTCGCCGTACAGGTACACGCTCTTGCCGTCCACACCGTCACGCCGCAGGGTGAGCTCGTCCAGGGCCGCCCGGACCGCCTCCATGTTGGCGCGGGAGTGATGTCCCATGAGGTCGAACCGGAACCCGTCCACACGGTAGTCACGGGCCCAGGTGACCACCGAGTCCACCATCAGCTTCTGCGCCATGGCGTGCTCCGTCGCGACGTTCTGGCAGCAGGTGCTGGTCTCGACCGCGCCGCTGACCGGGTTCTGCCGGTGGTAGTAGCCGGGCACCACGCGGTCCAGCACCGACTTCGGGTCCTGACCCGAAGCCGCCGTGTGGTTGAACACCTGGTCGAGCACCACCTGGAGACCGGCCCGGTGCAGGTTGCCGACCATCGAGCGGAACTCCGCCACGCGGGCGCCGCCCTCCGCGTCCACGGCGTAGGAGCCCTCCGGGGCCATGAAGTGGTACGGGTCGTAGCCCCAGTTGAAGCCGTCCTGCCCCTGGACCTCGGCGACGGCGGCCTGCTGCTCCGCGCTGTCCGGCGCGAAGCCCGACAGGTCGCCGGTCGTGGCCTGGTCGGCACGGCCCTCGGGGATCGAGGCGATGTCGAACGTGGGCAGCAGGTGCACGGTGGTCAGCCCGGCGTCGGCCAGCGAGCGCAGGTGTGTCATGCCGTCCGAGCGGCTCACGCCGAACGCGCCGTAGGTACCGCGCAGCCGCTGCGGGACCGTCTCGTCAGTGATCGAGAAGTCACGCACGTGCAGCTCGTAGATCGTCTGGTCGACGGGGTTCTCGACGACCGGCGCGGGCGCGCCGCGCCAGACCTTGGGCCGCCAGTCCGCGTCGTCGAGGTCCACCGCCACCGAGTGCGTCGAGTCGAGCGTGAGGCCCACCGAGTAGGGGTCAGTCACGACGTTGGTCTCGACCTGGCCGGTGCTCGGCACGTACACCTCGACGGCGTACCGGTACCGAGCCCCCTGCCAGCCCCGCCGGTGGTCGAGATTCCGCCCGCCGTCGTACGTCCACGCGCCGTCACGCTGCCGCTTCATCTCGAAGGTGCGCGGCTCGGCGTCGAGCGAGGCGCCGGCAGGCCAGGCCTGCAGCGTCACCGCACGCGCCGTCGGGGCCCACAGCGCGAACGACGCCTTGCTGCCCCGCCACGTCACACCCAGGGGGCGGTCGGTGGCGAACAGGTCGTCCAGCACGCCGGGGATCTGCACTCCCGTGGCCGCGGTGAGCGTCTCGCCGTCGTGCCGGGTCACCTTGAGCGCTCCCCGCAGGGCCGACGCCGCCGCGGCGCGGTCCATACCCTCGACCTCCAGGGCGACGTGCTCGGCGAGGTGCGGGAAGTCCTCGGCAACGTCCGCGGGAACCTCGCCCGCGACCAGGGTGTACGACGTCGGATCCTCCGGATCGCCGGTCTGAAGCGTCCAGCGGTCGCCGGCGCCGAAGTCCTCGGCGGGCACCAGGACCAGGTCCTCGCGCACCCAGTGCGCCGCCTGCTGTCCCTCCCCCGGCGTTCCCGGGGTGCCGACCTGCACGGTCGGCACCTTGGTCTCCGGGTCCCAGGTGAACGTCACCGGGCCGCCGCCGGTGGAGTACGGGACGTTGGCGCCGTCGCGCACGCCGTCGGCGCCGTAGTTCTCCGCCCAGGAGCCGTTCAGCGCGACCTTGAACTCGTACGAGCCCGCGGGCAGCTCGAACGTGCCGGTGTAGGTGCCGTCGTCGGCGAGCGCGAGGCGCGCGGCCTCGCAGTCCGGGGTCCAGTCGCCGGCGCAACCCATCTCGCTGTTGTGCGAGCCGGCGACGGTGACCATGTCGATCTCGGGGTCGGTGCCGTCGTCCACCACGCCGCTCACGTCCACGCCCACCGAGGCGTACGAGCTGGCCGCGGCGCGGTCGCCGTCGGCGTCCTTGGTCACCGTGCGGTACTCGACGAGGGTGCCGTCGGGCAGGGCGTCACCGTTGGCGCTCACGTCGTGGAACACCCGCGGGGTCGTGTCCTCGGCGGTGCCGAGGTGGTGCCACTCGTCGGTGCCGACCGCGCGCCAGGCGAAGGAGGTCTCGGCCCAGGCGTCGTCGACACCCGCGGCGACGGGAGCGACGCCGGAGACGGCGGCGCCCGGGCGGGCGGTGGTACCCGGGACGACGGCGACGGCGCCCGCGGAGTCGGCGCCCACCGTGCGGTCGGCGACCAGCGCGATCGCGGAGCGCGCCGGGACGGTCAGCGTGACCGCGCCGTCGGCGTCGGCGGTGATCTCCGTGTCGGTGCCGTACAGCGGGGCGAACGTCGCGCCAGGGGTGAGGGAGTCGAAGGTGACGGTCCGCCCGGCGGCCGCGTTGTTCGTGGCGACCAGGTGCTCGACCAGCTCGTCGCGGTGCACGCGGGAGAACGCGTAGACGCCCGCGCCGTCGGCGGCGTACCGCTCGATCTGGGCGCCCGTGGCGAGCGCGGGGTGCTCCTCGCGCAGGTCGGCGAGCGCCGCGATGTGCTCGTAGAGCGGCGCGTCGGTGCCGTACCGGTCCACGCTCCCGGCCTGCTCGCCCGTCACCAGGGGCTGGTTCGCGTACTCGTCGACCTGGGTGGCGAACAGGGTCTGCCGGGCGTCCTTGTCGCCGCCGGTGCCCGCGAAGCCCTGCTCGTCGCCGTAGTAGACGACCGGCTGGCCGCGCGTGAGGTACATCAGCTCGTGGGCCAGCTCGTCGCGCGCCAGCGGGTCGTCGGAGCCCGCGAGCATGTAGCCCACGCGGCCCATGTCGTGGTTGCCGAGGAACGTGGGCAGCGCGGCGGGGCTGCGGTGCGGCGTCGTGTACAGGTCGTCCGAGGCGTACAGGTCCGCGAGGCGCTGCGCGCTGTTGCCGCTCGCGTAGCTGGTGGCGGCGGACTGGAAGGAGAAGTCGAGCACGGAGCTCATGCCCGTGCGCCGCGCGTAGGGGGAGGTCTTGGCGGCGTCGGCGTCGTACACCTCGCCGAACGTGAAGAACTCGTCCTTGCCCTGGGCGTGGGCGTACTCCTCGATCTCGGTCGACCACTCCTCCCAGAACTCGAAGTTCACGTGCTTGACCGTGTCGATGCGGAACCCGTCGATGCCGAGGTCGATCCACGCCTTGTAGATCTCCTCGAACCCGTCCACGACCGTCGGGTGCTCGGTCATGAGGTCGTCCAGGCCGCTGAAGTCGCCGTACGTGACGGACTCGCCCTCCCACGTCGAGTTGCCCCGGTTGTGGTAGAGCGTGGGGTCGTTGAGCCAGGCCGGGACCTTGACGTCCTGGTCGGCCGGGTCGATGACGGGCGTGTACGGAAAGCTCGTCGCGGCGTCGAGCTCGGGGAAGCTGCCCGTGCCTGCGTGGTCGGCCGGGTCGAACGGGTTGCCGTCGGCGTCCGTGTACGGGGCGGTGGCCTGGTCCACGTAGTCGTAGGTGCCCTCGGCGTAGTCGACGACGTCGGCCGTGTGGTTGGTGATGATGTCGAAGTAGACCTTGAGGCCCCGCGCGTGGGCGTCGTCGATCAGCGCCTCGAGCTCGGCGTTGGTGCCCAGGTGCGGGTCGATGCGTGTGAAGTCCGTGATCCAGTAGCCGTGGTACCCGGCGCTCACGTCGTCGCCCTCGCCTTGTACGGGGCGGTTGAGGAAGCTCGGGGTGAGCCAGATCGCCGTCGTGCCCAGATCCTCGATGTAGTCGAGGTTCTGGCGCAGGCCCGCGAGGTCACCGCCCTGGTAGAAGCCCTTGTCGGCCGGGTCGAAGCCGGTGTCGAGCCGGTCGCCCGTCAGGCCGCCCTCGTCGTTGGTCGGGTCGCCGTTGGCGAACCGGTCGGTCATCACGAAGTAGAAGCGCTCGTCGCTGCCGGGCTGCCGCACGGGCTCGCGCACCAGGGCGCCGTCCTGCTCCGTGTACTCGCCCGCGAGGGTGAGCGGGGTCAGGGCGGTGCGGTGGGTGGCGTCGTCGTACGTGACCCGGAGCGTCGCGGGCCCTTCGAGATGGAGCGGGACGTTGTCCTGGCCGCCGTCGCGGCCGTAGGACTCGTCCCACGCGTCGTCCAGCGCGACCTTGTACTCGTAGGTTCCGGCCGGGACCTCGAACTCGGCGACGAACGTGCCGTCGCCCTGCGCGACGAGCTCCGTCTCGGCGCACGCGGGATCCCAGTCGGCGGCGCAGCCGAGCTCGTCCTGGAGGCTGCCCACGAGGGCGGCCGTACGGTCCGCCGCCTCCGTCGCGGTGTCGGACGTCGACGCGGTGGCCGACGTCGACGCGGCAAGCCCGATAGATGTCACCAGGGTTACCGCGACGGCGGCAGCGCCTAGTTGTGTGGAGCGCAGGCGCGCGGTGCGAGACATGGATGACCCCTTCGTCGTCCGGAACCCAGTGTGAGCCGCTGCGACTGTAATGCTTGCAGAACCTTGCAGCAAGGCTCTGCGGGGTCGGATGTCAGAGCGGCAGCTTGAAGCCCTCGTGCGACTGCTCGTAACCGAGGCTCCGGTAGAACCGGTGTGCCTCGGGGCGCTGCTTGTCCGAGGTGAGCTGAGCCAGAGCGCAGCCCCGGGCCCGGCCGCGCTCGTGCGCGTGCTCCATCAGCCGCCGGCCGATGCCCTGGCCCCGCAGCACGCGGTCCACCCGCACCGCCTCGACCAGGAGGCGGCTCGCACCGTTGCGCGAGATCCCCGGGATGAACGTCAGCTGCATGACGCCGATCACCTCTCCGTCGAGCTCGGCAACGACCAGCTCGTTGTCCGGGCTCGCGGCGATCGCCTCGAAGCCTCTGACGTGCGGCTCGCCGTAGCTGCCGGTGCGACGGGCGGCGACGGCGTCGTCGGCGATGAGCTCGACTACGCGTTCGAGGTCGTCGCGCTTCGCCTCTCGAAAGATCATGTCCATGGAAGGCACCCTACGATCGAGGGGTTGTTCCACTTCTCGAGAGGCGCATCTTCCGTGACCAGCTCTCCCGCGTCCGCCAGCCCGGAAGCGACGCCGCGCAGCTCCTGGATCGCGCTCGCCGTGCTCATCCTCGGCGTCTCGATGGCCCTGCTCGACACGACGATCGTCAACGTCGCGCTGCCGACCATCCGCACGTCCCTCGACGCGTCCGAGGGCACACTCTCGTGGATCATCTCCGGGTACGCGCTCGCCTACGGCCTGGCCCTCATCCCGGCCGGCCGGGTGGGCGACCGGGTGGGCCACAAGTGGGTGTTCGTCGTGGGCCTCGCGGGCTTCACGCTCGCGAGCCTGTGGTGCGGGCTCGCGGACGGCGCCACCGAGCTGATCGTGGCCCGTGTGGTGCAGGGCCTGTGCGGCGGCATCTTCTTCCCGGCGGTGACGGCGCTGATCCAGCTCATGTTCGCCGGCCGCACGCGCGGCAGGGCGTTCGCGGTGATGGGCGCGGCCATCGGGTTCTCCACCGCACTCGGGCCGATCGTCGGCGGCCTGCTCATCGAGGCGTTCGGCGAGAACGAGGGCTGGCGCTCGATCTTCTTCGTCAACCTGCCCTTCGGGGTGATCGCCGTCGCCGCGGCGATCGTGCTGCTGCCCCGCATCGTCGTGGGCAGCTCCGCCCGCGGGGTCGACGTCGTGGGGCTGCTGCTGATCTCGGTCGCGCTCGTCGCCGTGCTGGTGCCGCTCATCGAGGGTGAGGACGCCGGCTGGCCGTGGTGGACCTGGGCGTCGCTGGTGGGCGGCCTGCTGCTGCTCGTCGCGTTCGCGTTCTGGGAGCGCCGGGTCGCGGGACGCGGCGGCAGCCCGCTCGTGCCGCCCCGCCTGTTCGCGCACGCCGCGTTCACCGGCGGCGTGATCCTCGCGCTGGTCTACTTCGCGGCGTTCACCAGCATCTTCTTCACGATCTCGATCTTCTGGCAGTCGGGCCTGGGTCATTCCGCACTGGCGTCGGGGATCGTGTCGGTGCCGTTCGCCATCGGGTCGATAGTCGGCGCGTCGCAGAGCGAACGGCTGACACACCGCCTCGGCCGGACCGTGCTCGTCATCGGTACGGGCATGGTCGCGCTCGGGCTCGTGTCGCTCTGGCTGGTGCTCTGGCTGGTGCCGACCGGCGACCTCACCCACTGGACCCTCGCGGCGCCCCTGCTGGTCGGCGGCATCGGCAGCGGCCTGTTCATCGCGCCGAACGCCCAGTTCATCGTCGCCACCGTGGATCGTGACCAGGCGGGCGCGGCGTCCGGCGTGATCGGCACGATGCAGCGCGTCGGCTCGGCGGCGGGCATCGCCGTCGTCGGCTCGGTGCTCTTCGGGTCGCTCACGTTCCCGCCCGGACGCCCGACACCCGAGGTGGTCGCCGACGCCTTCGCGCACGGAGCGACGATGGCGATGGCGATGGCGACGAGCGCCGCGCTCGCCGTGGCGGCTTTCCTGCTGGTCTTCACACTCCCGCGCCGGGCGGACGACCGGGTACGACCCAGCTAGCCCGCGAGGTGGCTCCACCTCGGCGCGAGAGCGGCCCACGGCCCAACGTCGGCCACCTTGCCGTCCACCAGCACGACGACGCGGTCCGCACGCGCGAGCGCCGCACGCTTCGACGTCGCGCCGACCACCGTGGTGCCCCGCTCGCGCAGGGCGGTCCACAGCTCGATCTCGGTCGAGGCGTCCAACGCGCTGGAGACGTCGTCGGCCAGGAGGAGCTCGGTGTCGGCGGCCAGCGCCCGCGCGAGCGCGAGCCGCTGCACCTGCCCGCCGGACAGGCGCACGCCGCGGTGCCCCACGAGCGCGTGCGGGCCGCCGGCCTCCTCCATGTCCTGTGCCAGCCGTGCGCCTTGGACGGGGCCCACGATGTCGCGAGCGTGGTCCAGCCGCACGTTGTCCGAGAACGTGCCGGAGAGCACCCGTGGCACCTGGGCCACGTGCGCCACCTGACCGGGACGCAAGAACGCCTGGGCGTCCGTCACCTCCGTGCCGTTCCACCGGACCTCGCCGGTGTGCTCCATGAGGCCGGCCAGCGCGGACAGCAGCGACGACTTGCCCGAGCCGACCTGGCCCAGGAGCAGCACCAGCTCGCCACGCCTGATCTCGAGGTCGACGTCGGAGACGCCGATCGTGCCGTCGTCGTGCACGGCCGTCAGGTCGCACAGCTCCAGGCGGTCCAGGGGCTCGCGCCGGGTGGGCTCGGGAGCGGGCGCGGTGCCCGTCACGAGGTCCACGTCGCGCTGCCGCGACACGAGGTCGGTGCCGCCGGCGAACCGGGCCGTGGCGACCTGCCAGGCCCGGGTACCGGGGGCCTCGGTGACGACCGCACCCGCCACGACGCCGAACCAGGCGAAGCCCATCACGGCGCTCGCCACGAGCAGCGTCGTGGCCAGGTCCCACCGGTCGGTGAGGAAGAACGACCACGCCGCGACGACACCCGCGTACAGGGTCACGAGCGGCACCGAGTCAAGGACCGCCTGCACCCGGTGCTCGAAGATCGCCGCCGTCACGCGGCCTGCGTCGATCTCGCCGAGGTGCCTGCGCACGTCGGGCGTGCGGGCGGCCAGCTTGACCGTGCGCGCCGAGTCGAGCGCCGAGACCAGGGCTCGGCCGAAGCGTGCACGCGCCGCGGAGGAACCCGCGGCCGACCGACCGGCGATCGGCCGTCCGACGGCCGAGGCCAGCGCCGACACGACCATGACCGCCAGCAGGACGGCGCCCGCGGTCCACGTGCCGCTGATCAGCGCGGTGACCGCGACGATCGCGAGGCCGTTGACGAAGTCGACCCAGCGGTCCGCGTACCGCACGAACCGGTCGGCGTCCATGGACCGGGCCACCACCTCGCCCGGCGGCGTGGCCGGGAGCCGGTACTGCCGGGTCTGGCCGTGCATGACGGACATCCGGATCCGCAGCAGCACCTCGACCCACCAGCGCGGGTACACGCCCAGCGCGCGGGAGATGAACAGCGGCTGCATCAGCAGCAGCACGGCGAGCGCGACCAGCAGGTCCACCGGCAGCTCGCCGGTGCCGACGCGCTCGACGGTGCGGCCCCACAAGAATCCGGTGACCGCGCCCTGGGCCGCCACCAGGCTCGCCAGGAGGAACAGGACGGCCCCGAACAGGCCCCACTTGGGGCGCACGAAGAGCGCGTGCAGCACACCCCGCGCGAGGCTCGGCCCGGTGCCCGGCTCGGGCAGGTCGGGCGGTGTCCCGGCCCGTCGGCGGCCACCGACGGCGTCGGGTTCTGCCGTGGCGGTGTCGCTCGCGGCGACTGCGCCGGGCTCAGCCGTTGCCGCTTCGGGGGCTGCGACCGTCTGGGCCCGCACCTCGGCAGCGGAGTCGGTCTCGCTACCCGCCGCGGCGCCGTCCAGCGAACCGTCGCTCGCGCCGGCCTCGAGCAGCGTGCGGAACGGACCGGGCACACGAGCGAGCTCGGCGCGCCGCCCCTGCTGGACCACGCGGCCGTGGTCCAGCACGGCGACCAGACCAGCTCGCTCGATGGTGCCGAGGCGGTGCGCGATGAGCACGCCGGTACGGCCGGTCAGCAGCCGGTCCGACGCCGCCACCACGCGCGCCTCGGTGAGCGGGTCCATCCGCGCGGTCGCCTCGTCGAGCACCACCAGCTGCACGTGCCGCACGAGGAGCCGCGCGAACGCGACGAGCTGCTCCTCGCCGGCCGACAGCGTGGTACCACCCGGCCCGAGCAGGGTCTCCAGGCCATCGGGCATGCCTTCGACCCAGTCCGTCAGGCCGAGCTCGCGCACCGCACCCTCGATGTCGGCGCGCGGCACGTCGGCGAACAGAGCGATGTTCTCCGCGAGCGTCCCCGCGATGATCTCGGTGCGCTGCGTGACGACGCCCACGGCGCCGCGCAGCTTCTGCAGATCCAGGTCGCGCACGTCTGCACCGCCGAGGAAGACCGAACCGGGGTCCGGCTCCACCGCGCGGGACATCAGCGCGGCCAGCGTCGACTTGCCCGAGCCCGTGCGGCCCACGAGCGCGATCGTCTCCCCCGCGGGTACGGACAGGTCCACGCCGCTCAGCGCGAACGTGCCCTCGGCGTACGCGAAGGTCAGGTCCCGCACCTCGAGCCCGAGTGGCCCGTCCGGCAGTTCGTCGCCGCCGTCGGGCTCCGGCTCGACCGCGAGCATCTGGCGGATGCGCAGCACCGCGCCGAGGCCCTCCTGGATGTCCGGCAGGTGGTGGACAAGGTTGTCCATCTGGCCCACGAACATCGCGGTGACCAGGAACAGCGTGACCAGCTGGTCCACCGACAAGCCGCCGCCGGAGGCGACGACCGCACAGACGACGGCGGTCCCTGCCAGCAGCGCGTACATCACCAGACCGGCACGCCGCAGCAGCGTCTCCTCGACGCGTACCACGGCCTTGAACTTGTCGTGCACCACCGCCGAGAGCTGCGCGACGCGCCGCACGGCGAACGCCTGCCCCAGGCTGGTGCGCAGGTCGTTCCGGGCGGCGACGGCCTCCTCGAAGGCCGCAGCGTGGTCGGTCCACGCCGCCTCCTCGATCACCTTGCGGCGCGAGATCTCGCCGAGCAGCGGCCGGGTGAGCAGCGCGACGACTCCGCCCAGCACGGGGAACAGGAACCAGGCCGGCCACCAGGTCACGCCGGCGATGATCCACATGGGAACAACCCCGACCACCGTGCGGCCGGCGCCCCAGAGCTGACGGCGCACGAGGGTGCCGACGGCATGCGTGTCGTCGTCGACCCGGTCGAGCACCTCACCCACCGCCTGCTCGGACAGCGTCGCGAGCGGCTGGCGCAGCGCGGCGCTGAGCAGGTCGCTCCGCAGCTTGCCCTCTGCGCGGTCCACGACGCTGGCCCAGACGACCTGCCCGACGCCGTCGAACAGCGCGCCGCCCACCACGCACACGGCGAGCAGCACGAGCCCGACGACGGTCGCGTCCGCCGCCAGCTGCCCGGCCGCAACCGTGCCGAGCGCCTGACCCACAGCACCCGCGGTGAGGGCGAGCAGGGCGATCACCGCGGCCGGACCGCGCAGCCGGCGCCAGTCGAGCCGGCGGTCCGGGTCGTCCGTCAGCACGGGCGCAGGGCGAGGCGACGCCTCGGGAAAGGGCGTGGTCTCAGGGGTCTGCGGTGCGTCGATCATGGTTTCCTGAGGCTACGTCGAGACACCGACAGTCCCCGCCTCTTTTTCCGCAGAGCGACGAGCGTCACGCCCGCCCCGCGAAGTAGAACCCTGGCGAGACAGAACCAGGGCGAGACAGATCGGCGGTGGTCGCCGCCGTTCTGTCTCGCCCTGGTTCTACTTCGCCCCGGTTCTACTTCGCCGAGGTTTCTACTTCGTCAGAGGGACGCGAGCGCCTCGTTGAACGTCTTGCTCGGGCGCATCACCGCGTTGACCTTCGCCTCGTCCGGGCGGTAGTACCCACCGATGTCGGCAGGCTTGCCCTGGACCGCGAGCAGCTCCTCCACGATGGCCTGCTCGCTCGCGGCAAGCGCCTCGGCGAGGGGCTTGAACGTGGCGGCGAGCTCGGCGTCGTCGGACTGCGTGGCCAGCTCCTGCGCCCAGTACAGACCCAGGTAGAAGTGCGAGCCGCGGTTGTCGATCGTGCCGAGCTTGCGGCCCGGGGAGCGGTCCTCGCCCAGGAACGTCCCGGTGGCCCGGTCGAGCGTGTCGGCCAGGACCTGGGCCCGGGCGTTGCCCTCGT
This sequence comes from Promicromonospora sp. CA-289599, assembly GCF_050936155.1. Lineage (NCBI taxonomy): Bacteria > Bacillati > Actinomycetota > Actinomycetes > Micrococcales > Promicromonosporaceae > Promicromonospora > Promicromonospora sp. CA-289599. Next base: position 3,663,640 of record NZ_JBNJNI010000001.1, on the reverse strand, counting down.
TCACCGCGAGGTGCTCGAAGGACGCGGCCAGCGCGAAGAACTCACCGAGCGAGTCCCAGCGCAGGTAGTCCTCCTCGACGAGCTGCTGGACGTGCTTCGGCGCGGAGCCGCCGGCGCCCGTCTCGAACAGGCCGCCACCGTTCATCAGCGGCACGATCGACAGCATCTTCGCCGACGTGCCGACCTCGAGGATCGGGAACAGGTCGGTGTTGTAGTCGCGCAGCACGTTGCCGGTCACCGAGATGGTGTCCAGGCCCTGGCGGATGCGGGCCAGCGAGTACGCCGTCGCCTCCGCCGGGTCCATGATCAGGATCTCGAGGCCCTCGGTGTCGTGCTCCGGCAGGTACTGCTCGATCTTCTTGATCAGGTTCGCGTCGTGCGCGCGGCGCGAGTTGAGCCAGAACACGGCGGGGGTCGCGGAGGCGCGGGCCCGCGTGACGGCCAGCTTGATCCAGTCGCGGATCGGGGCGTCCTTGGTCTGGCAGGCACGCCAGACGTCGCCGACACGGACCGCGTGCTCGATGACGACGTCGCCGGCGCCGTTGACGATGCGCACGGTGCCGTCGGTAGTGATCTCGAACGTCTTGTCGTGCGAGCCGTACTCCTCGGCGGCCTGCGCCATGAGGCCCACGTTCGGGACGGAGCCCATCGTGGCCGGGTCGAGGGCGCCGTTGGCGCGGCAGTCGTCGATGACGGTCTGGTAGATCCCGGCGTAGGACGAGTCGGGGATCACCGCGAGGGTGTCGGCCTCCTCGCCGTCGGGCCCCCACATGTGGCCACCGATACGGATCATGGCGGGCATCGAGGCGTCGACGATGACGTCGGACGGTACGTGCAGGTTGGTGATGCCCTTGTCGGAGTTCACCATCGCCATCTTCGGGCCGTCGGCCAGCGCGGCGTCGAACGCGGCGCGGATCTCGGCGCCGTTCGGCAGCTCGGCGAGCCCGGCGAAGATGCCGCCGAGGCCGTCGTTCGCCGACAGGCCGGCGGCGGCCAGGTCCTGGCCGTACTTCTCGAAGACCGGCTTGAAGAAGGACCTCACCACGTGGCCGAAGATGATCGGGTCGGAGACCTTCATCATCGTCGCCTTGAGGTGCACGGAGAACAGCACGCCCTCGGCCTTCGCCCGCTCGATCGACTCGAGCAGGAACGCGTCCAGCGCGGCGCCGTCGATGAACGTACCGTCCACCACCTCGCCGGCGAGGACGGGCAGCGACTCCTTGAGCACGGTGACGGTGCCGTCGGCGGCGACGTGCTCGATGCGCAGGGTGTCGTCGGCCTCGATGACCACCGACTTCTCGTTGGAGAAGAAGTCGTCGTGGCCCATGGTCGCGACGTTCGTCCTCGAGTCGGGCGTCCACGCACCCATGCGGTGCGGGTGCGCCTTCGCGTAGTTCTTGACCGACGCCGGTGCGCGGCGGTCGGAGTTGCCCTGACGGAGCACCGGGTTCACGGCGGAGCCCATGACGCGGCCGTAGCGCTCGCGCGCGTCCTTCTCGGCGTCGGTCCGGGCGTTCTCCGGGAAGTCGGGCAGGTCGTAGCCGAGGCCCTGGAGCTCGGCGATGGCGGCCTTCAGCTGCGGCAGCGACGCCGAGATGTTGGGCAGCTTGATGATGTTGGCGGACGGGTCGTGCGCGAGCTCGCCGAGCTCGGCGAGCGCGTCGGCCTGACGCTGCTCGTCCGTGAGCCGCTCCGGGAACTGCGCGATGATCCGGCCGGCGAGCGAGATGTCGCGGGTCTCGACGTCCACACCGGCCTTTGCCGCGTATGCCGAGACGATCGGCAGGAACGAGTACGTCGCCAGAAGCGGGGCTTCGTCCGTGTGGGTATAGATGATCTTGGACATGGGTGTGGCTGACTCCCCGGGTGTTGGAATGTGCCGATCTCTCGACATCAAGATACCTGAGCCGACCCCTCGTCCCAGAATCGCGAGACGCACCTCACGCCCGACGTGTCAGACGCCCAGGTCACTCGGGTGACCTGGGCGTCTGACACGTCGGGCGGCGGTGGGTCAGACCAGACCCAGGGAACGGACGGCGTCGCGCTCCTCGGCCAGCTCGGCGACGCTCGCGTCGATCCGTGCGCGGGAGAACTCGTCGATCTCGAGGCCCTCGACGATCTTCCACTCGCCGGTGCCGTCCGACGTCACGGGGAAGGAGGAGACGAGCCCCTCCGGGACGCCGTACTCGCCGGAGGACCAGAGGCCCGCCGAGGTCCAGTCGCCCTCGGGCGTGCCGAGCGTCCAGTCGCGCACGTGCGCGATCGCAGCGTTGGCCGCCGACGCCGCCGACGAGGCCCCGCGCGCCTTGATGATCGCCGCCCCGCGCTTGGCCACGGTCGGGATGAAGTCGTCGGTGAGCCAGGTCGTGTCCGCGGCGATCTCGGCCCCAGGCCGCCCGCCGACCTCCGCGTGGAACAGGTCGGGGTACTGCGAGGCGGAGTGGTTGCCCCAGATCGTGAGCTTCTTGATGTCCGCGACGGCGGTCCCGGTCCTGGACGCGACCTGCGAGAGCGCGCGGTTGTGGTCGAGCCGGGTCATCGCGGTGAACCGCGTGGCCGGCACGTCGGGCGCGTTCGTCGCCGCGATGAGCGCGTTGGTGTTCGCGGGGTTGCCGACCACCAGCACACGGACGTCGGAGGCGGCGCCGTCGTTGATCGCACGACCCTGCGGGCCGAAGATGCCGCCGTTGGCCTCCAGGAGGTCCGCGCGCTCCATACCGGCCCCGCGCGGACGGGCACCGACGAGGAGCGCCACGTTCACCCCGTCGAAGGCCTTGACCGGGTCGTCGAAGATCTCGACGCCGGCCAGGGTCGGGAAGGCGCAGTCGTCGAGCTCCATCGCCGTACCCTCTGCGGCGGCGACGGCCTGGGGGATCTCGAGGAGGCGGAGCCGTACTGGCGTGTCCGCGCCGAGCATCTCGCCCGCGGCTATGCGGAAGAGCAGCGCGTACCCGATCTGGCCAGCGGCTCCGGTGACGGTGACATTCACGGGTTCAGTCATGACCCCACTCTTGCATCGACCGGCCCGCCTCGCCCAGCCCCCACGCAACATCCGTCCGCAAGGCCCCGGCGGCCGTCGAAGACCGGACCTAGACGATGCCGTAGGGCACAGCATGAGTACGGTGAAGAAAATACCTGCGGGCATTCAGGTATTGCTCAGCCAGGTAATGGCAGGATGTGCGCGACATCGCACGCACGCCGCCACAACGCGCACCGAATCGGTGTGCCACTGAAAGGATCTGACTTCATGTCCCAGGACCTCGCCGCGACCCGCGGCGTCACCGAGGTCGAGGAGCGGTCTCCGAGCCTGCTCGTTCGCCTGCTCGCCGAGACGTTCGGCACGTTCCTGCTGACGCTCGTGATCGTGGGGATGCTCGTCTACGGCCCGCTGAACTCGGCCCAGGCGCTCGGCATCGCGCTCGGTGGTGCCTTCGCGTACATCGCGGGTGCCGCTGCCGTCGGTCGCATCTCCGGCGCGCACTTCAACCCGGCGATCTCGCTGGGCGCCTGGCTCGGTGGGCGTATCTCGGTCGGCAGCATGTTCAGCTACTGGGGTGCGCAGCTCGTCGGCGCCATCCTGGCCGCTGCCGTGCTCTTCACGACGCTTCCCCGCGCCCTCGTCGAGCTGCTCGGCAAGGAGGACACGCAGGGCGTCTTCAGCTCGGCGGTGAACGGCTTCGGGGAGCTCTCCCCGCTCTACCTGCAGACGCAGGGCGGGGCCCAGTTCGACTGGTTCCCGGCGCTGCTGGTCGAGGTCATCATCTCCGCGGTGCTCGTGGGCGTGTACCTGGGCGCCAACGACCCGCGCCGCCCGCTCGGCTACGGTCCGCTCGCCGTCGGTAGCGCCATCGCCGCGCTGACCCTGATCTCGTGGTTCATCACCAACACCGGCATGAACCCTGCTCGCTCGACCGCCGCCGCGATCTTCGCGGGCGAGTGGGGCCAGCTCTGGCTGTTCTGGGTCGCCCCGCTCGTCGGCGCCGCCCTGGCCGCCCTCTTCTACCGCGCGTTCGGCTCGAACGAGACCGAGGAGACGGAGGAGCTGGACCTCGACGAGGACGACGACGATCTCGATGACGACGACGTCGTAGTGGTCGAGGAGACGGAGATCGTCGCAGCGGAGACCCCCGCCAAGGCGGAGGCGGAGACCGAGGACGAGGCGGTCACGCCCGAGCCCGCGAAGAAGGCCGACGACAAGGCCTGATCCACCGCAGCACCTGCACGACGCCGGGGCCGCACCTTCCGTACGGGAGGTGCGGCCCCGGCGTCGTGCGGGCACTGTGCAGACCGTGCGTCGATCGGCAGCCGTTTGCCGGGTCAGCTCTCCCCGGCGCTACGATCGCGGATCATGGCCGACAAGAAGCAGACCCCCGGTGACGAGCCGGAGCCGGCTACGGAACCCGAGACGGACGACCCCGCCGACGACCTCGCCGCCGACCTCGCCGCCGACACGACGGACGACGCAGCGGACGGCGCAGCGGACGGCGCGACGGACGCCGCAGAAGACGACCCGGCAGACGACGTCGCGGACGATGCTGCGGAGGTGACGCCCGCCCTGGCTGACGCCGAGCCGGCGAGCTCCAGCGCCGACGAGGCCGAGGCCGACGGCGCCGACGAGGCCGACGAGGCCGACGCCGACGAGCGGCCCACCGGCCCCTTCCCGACCCGGGTCGGCTGGGTGGTCGCCGCGTTCCTGCTCTTCTGGCCGCTGGCGATCCCGGCGCTCGTGCTGTCGATGCGGACCGCCGAGGCCAACGGCACGGGGAACGTCCGCCGGGCGGAGAAGTCCTCGGTCCGTACGCTCGACTTCGCCCTCGGCGCCGTCACGCTGGGTGTGCTCGGCATCGTCGGGCTGGCGGTCGGCATCGTCGCCGCCCCCACCTACGCGTCGTCGCTCCCGGCGGGGTTCGTCTCGGCGGTCCGGTCCTTCGTCCCGCCGGCGCTGGCCGGCCCGCTCGGCATCACCCTGCCTGACGACGGTCCTGAGGTCGCCGCGCCGACGTCGTCCCCCGACCCGAGCGACCCGTATGCCGTCCCTCTCGACCCGGACCCGTCGGCCACCGACCCGTACGCGGACGTCCCGGCGGACGACCTCGGAGAGACGCCCGAGGCCGACGACCAGACGGATCTCGCCGGGGAACCGATCCCGGAGGCGGACGAGACGGCCACGGCCGGGGCGGAGATCCCCGACCTCGCGGTGGGCGACTGCTTCGACACGTCAGCGACGTCGGGCCAGACGACGCTCTACCGGGTTCCGGTGGTCCCCTGCAGCACCGCGCACGGCGGCGAGATCTACGCCGAGACGACGGCGCCCGACAGCCTCGCGCGGAACGGCTCCGCGCCGACGCAGCAGGCGCTCTGGGATGCCGCCGACGCGTACTGCTACCCGGAGTTCACGAAGTTCGTCGGCATGCGGTGGGCCAGGTCGGAGCTGCTGTACTGGCCGATCGCGCCGTCGGAGGAGAGCTGGGCCGAGGGCGACCGCCGCATCCTGTGCGTCGTCGAGTCGGAGCAGCCGGTGACGGGCTCCCTCAAGGGCGCGGCTCGCTGACGCACGCCGGGCGGCACCCGCCGCCCGGCGGGACGGCTGCCCGGCGGAACGGCGTCAGATACTGGGCGTCGCCACGGCGAGGACGCCGATCAGCACCGCTGTCGCGCCGTACAGCACTATGTCGACGGTCCGCGTGCGGATGACGAGCCCGACCGGGCTGTCGAGCACCGCGCGGAAGATCGCACAGACCACGAGGACCACGCCGATACCGATCGCCCCGACGCGTGCCCCGGCGGTCATACCGAGCAGCACCGAGAGGGCGACGCCGAGCAGCACGAGCCAGATCGCGAGATTGCTGCGCTGGGGCTCGGGTGACGTCATGTCGGATGCCTCGCCGCTGGAGGGCTCACTGCGGTCGAGCTCCTGGCTGGTCGTCGTGGTGGTAGTCGTCAGACGTACCTCTCCGGTTCGTTCGAGCGTAGCCGTTCCGGCGGTGACCGGCTCGAGGAGCGCCGTAGCGCCACCCGGTGCGCCGGAGGCAGTCCGCGTCTCACTGAGATCCACGGCACGAGACTACAACCGAAACGTCGCGATTCTGCAGAGCCGTGACCTGCTTGCAACCTGAATACCAGTCCGTTCCCAGGTTGACGGCCCTCCCGACTACCGTGAGGTCTATGCCCACGCCTTCAGCACAGGTTCCCAGCAGCGTCGTCGTCGTGGGTGCGGGACTGGCCGGCGCGCAAACCGCCGCGGCGTTGCGGAAGCACGGTTTCGAGGGTCACGTGACGCTGCTCGGCGCGGAGGGCGTGCCGCCCTACGACCGGCCGCCGCTGTCCAAGGAGCTGCTCAAGCGCACGGAGCCGCTCTGGCTCGCCGACGACCTCGGCATCGACCTGGACGCCCTCACCGACGACCTCCGGCTCGCCGACCCGGCGGTCCGGCTCACGGTGGACCGGGAGCGCGTGGTGGTGCGGACGGCGTCCGGCGACGACGTGACGGCCGACGTCGTCGTGCTCGCCCTCGGCAGCGAACCCGTCCGGCCGGCGGGCTGGGACGCCGCCGTCACCCTGCACACCGCCGCGGACGCCGAGCGGCTGCGCGCGGCCCTCGTGCCGGGGATGCGGCTCGTCGTGGTGGGTGCGGGCTGGATCGGGGCGGAGGTCGCGGGCGTCGCCGCGGGCGCCGGCGCCCGCGTCACCGTGGTGGAGGCGGGTCCGGTACCGCTGGAGCGGCAGCTCGGCCGCCGGGTGGGCGGTCTGGTCGCCCCCTGGTACGACGCCGCCGGGGTCACCCTGGTCACGGGCGTCGCCGTCGACGAGGTGCTGTCCGGGTCGCACGAGGGTACGCGGGACGGCGCGCGCGTGACGCTGGCCGACGGCAAGGTGCTCGAGGCGGACCTGGTGCTGGCGGCGGTCGGTGCGCGGCCGGCGTCGGGCTGGCTCGCCGGCTCCCTGCCGCGCGAGTCGAACGGCGGGCTGCGGGTCAACCGCGCGGGCCGGTTCATGGGGCTGCGCTCCCCCACCGATCCCGCGGGCGGGCTGCACCTCGACGCGCTGCGCCGGGTCTGGGCGGTGGGCGACATCGCGACGCGGGAGCACCCGGTGTTCGGGCCGGTCCCCGGCGGGCACTGGTCGGCGGCCCTGCACGACCCCGACGTGACGGTCCGTGCCCTGCTCGGACTCGACGAGCGCGCCGCCGAGCCGGAGCGGGTGCGCGCACGGCTCGGGCTCGCACCGATCCCGGCGCACGCGCCGTACGTCTTCTCGCAGCAGCTGGGGCACGACCTGGCGCTGTTCGGCGCGCCGTCGCCGTTCGACGAGGTGGTGCTGCGGGGCGACCCCGCGGCGTCGGGCGGCTGGGCCGCGCTCTACCTGGAGAACGCACTGGACCGCCATCCTCGCCAGACCACGGACGGCCACCGGGTGGCGACCGTCCGGGCCGTGCTGCTGGTCGACTCCCCGCGCGAGGTGGGCCAGGTCCGCAAGCTGATGAACCGCGGCGTCCCGCTGGAGCTGGACCTGGACCGCGCCCGAAACCCGGCAACGAAGCTGAAGGACACCGTCGTCTGACCCAGTTCGCCGAGGTGGAGCGCCTGTCCGGACAGACGCTCCACCTCGGCGGGTGGGTCAGTGGGCGAAGTGGCGGGTGCCCGTGAGGTACATCGTCACGCCCGCCGCCTCTGCCGCCTTGATGACCTCCTCGTCGCGGATCGAGCCGCCCGGCTGCACGACGGCGGTGACGCCGGCGTCGAGCAGCACCTGCAGGCCGTCCGCGAACGGGAAGAACGCGTCGGACGCCGCGACGGCGCCCCGGGCACGCTCGACAGGGCCCGATTCGCCGTCGGCCAGGGTGTTGGCGCGCTCGACCGAGAGGCGGCACGAGTCGACACGGTTCACCTGGCCCATGCCGATGCCGACGGCTGCACCGTCCTTGGCCAGGAGGATCGCGTTCGACTTGGCGGCCCGCACGGCCTTCCAGGCGAAGGCGAGGTCGGCGAGGACCTCGGGCTCCGCTGCCTCGCCGGTCGCCAGGGTCCACTCCTCCGGGTTGTCCCCAGGAGCCTGGAACCGGTCGGTCGCCTGCATGAGCAGGCCGCCGGAGATCGGCCGGGTCTCGACGGCGCCCGACGGCGCCTCCGGGACGACCAGCAGCCGGATGTTCTTCTTGGCCCGCAGGATCTCCAGCGCCTCCGGCTCGAAGCCGGTCGCCACGACGACCTCGGTGAACACCGGGGCGATCTGCGCGGCCGCGGCCGCCGAGATCACGCCGTTGGCGGCGATCACGCCGCCGAACGCGCTGACCGGGTCGGTCGCGTGGGCCCGCGCGTGCGCCTCCGCGATGTCGGCGCCGACGGCGATGCCGCACGGGTTGGCGTGCTTGATGATCGCCACCGCCGGGCCCTCGTGGTCCCAGGCGGCCCGCCACGCGGCGTCGGCGTCGACGTAGTTGTTGTAGCTCATGGCCTTGCCGTGCAGCTGCTCGGCCTGGGCCAGGCCCTTGACCCCGTCGCCGCGCGTGTAGAGGGCGGCGCGCTGGTGCGGGTTCTCGCCGTAGCGCAGCACGTCCGCGCGCTCCCAGGTGCCGCCGGCCCAGGCCGGGAAGCCTGTGGACACCGGGCCCTCTGCGCCGTCCACCGTGTCGGTGGGCGAGAGCACGGAGCCCATCCAGGACGCCACGGCGACGTCGTACGTGGCGGTGTGCACGAAGGCCGCCGCCGCGAGCGCCTTGCGCTGCGCGTAGGTGAAGCCGCCGGCCCGCACGGCGGTGACGACGTCGTCGTACCGCGCCGGGTCGACGACGACGGCTACCGACGGGTGGTTCTTCGCCGCGGCGCGCACCATGGACGGTCCGCCGATGTCGATCTGCTCGACGACGGCGTCCGGCCCGGCGCCCGACGCGACGGTGGCCGCGAACGGGTAGAGGTTCACGACGACCAGCTCGAACGGCGCGATCTCGAGCTCGACGAGCTGGTCGAGGTGGTCCTGCTTGCGGGTGTCGGCGAGGATGCCGGCGTGTACGCGGGGGTGCAGGGTCTTGACCCGGCCCTCGAGGCACTCGGGGAACCCGGTGAGCTGCTCGACGGGGGTGACGGGGATCCCGGCGTCGGCGATCCGCGACGCGGTGGAGCCGGTGGAGACCAGCTCGACCCCTGCGTCGTGCAGGGCGGTCGCGAGCTCGATCAGGCCGGTCTTGTCGTAGACGCTGAGCAGGGCGCGCCGGACGGGGCGCTGCGAGTCGTCGGTGAGCTGAACGTCGGGTACGGATGGGGCGCCGGACATGGCGGTTCTCCTCGGAGTTAGCTTCGCGGAAAACCCTGGCACCCAGGCGGGCGGCGCGCATCACGGGTCGCTCGGCCGCTCCCCGGTGGTGACCCACCCTCGCCAGTCACGGCCACCAGAAGTGTAGCCGGACGTCAGTACGCGTAGCGGTGGACGGTCTCCGGGTGGATGACGACGCGGACCTGCTCGGTGGCGAGGATCCCGGCGAGCTGCGCGGCCCGGGTCGGGTCGGTGAGGTCCCAGTAGCGTGCGGCGAGCCGGGAGCTCAGGTCGTGCGCCCCTTCGGTCTCCACCGTGGTGCGGCCCGCGACGGAGATCCAGCGTTCGCGTTCGCCGACCGGTGCGGCGACGACCAGCGAGGCGCGCGGGTCGCGGGCCAGCCGGCGCACCTTGAGGGCACCCGGCTCGGTGATGAGCTGGACGGTGCCCTCGGTCGTTGCCTCGAACCAGAGAGGCCGGGGCTGTGGCGGCTGCGTCCCGCCGGCGACGGACAGGAACCCGTGCAGGGGGCGGGCGAGGAACTCGAGGTCCTCGGCGGTCAGGCTCGTGCTGTTGGTCATGACGGCGATTCAACGCGGTCGGGCGGGACGAATCCATGGGTGATCAACCGGATTGCCTTTGTGATCGTCTAGCCTCGGTGGATGGACTCGTTCGGTGACCTCTTCCGCGGGATGCGCGCCCAGGGCTCATTGTTCGGCAGCTCGACGCTGTCGCCGCCCTGGGCGCTGGACTTCGTCGACGGCGCGCCGCTGACCCTGTGCGCGGTCATCAGCGGCGCGGGCTGGATAGTCACCGAGGGCCGGCCGCCGGTACGGCTGCGCGCCGGCGAGACGGCGGTCGTGCGCGGCCCCGCGCCGTTCCTGTTCGTCGACGAGGTCGGCACGACCGCCGAACCGGTGGCGTGCGGCGAGCACTGCACGGTGCCCGAACAGGGCGGTACCACGTACCGCCGCGGCTGGAGCGACTGCGGCGACGGCGCGACGACGCTGGTCGTCGGCGCCTACCCGGTGCGAGGGGAGATCAGCCGGCGGCTGCTGGACGCGCTGCCCGTGGTGCTGCGCGTCGGCGCGGGCGGCGCGAGCGACGCCGTGCTAGACCACCTCGCCGCCGAGGTCGCCGCTGACACCCCGGGGCAGCAGGTGGTCCTGGACCGCCTGCTGGACTGGTTGCTGGTCTGCGCGGTGCGCGACTACTTCGACCGGCCCGGCGGCGAGCCCCCGGCCTGGTACGTCGCCCAGCGGGACCCGGTGGTCGGTGACGCCCTGCGCCTCCTGCACGCCGAGCCGGCGGCGCCCTGGTCGGTCGCCACGCTGGCCGCCCGGACAGGGGTGTCCCGGTCCACCCTGGCCAAGCGGTTCAGCGACCTGGTCGGCGAACCGCCACTGACCTACCTCACCGGCTGGCGCATGACGCTCGCCGCCGACCTGCTGACCGAACGCGAGAGCGCGACCGTCGCAGAGGTCGCCCGCGTCGTCGGTTATTCCGACCCGTTCGCCTTCAGCGTGGCGTTCAAGCGGGTCCGCGGCGTCAGCCCGAGCACGTTCCGACGCACCGGTACGCCGGCCCGGAGCGCGTAGCGCTCAGGCCGGGATCCGCACCTCGAACCCCAGCATCTCCCAGGCGCGCGCCGCCCGGGGGACCCGGTCGGCCGCACCGACCCCGGACAGCCCGCCGGCCACCATCGAGACGGCGAGCAGCAGGTCATCCGACGTCGTCCCGGGCGGGACGTCGCCGGCCGCCGTCGCGTCCTCGAGCCGGGTCCCCAGCGCGGCGACGACCCGGTCGCCCAGACCGGCCAGCCGCCCGTCGGGCACGCCTGACCGGACCAGGTCCACGAACCCGACCGACTCGACGGCATGTCGTGTGACCATCCCGAGCAGGTCGGGCAGCCCGACGCCGGGGGTCGCCGCGAGTTCCTCCACAACGGCCACCTGCTCCTCGAAGACGGCGACCACGAGATCGATCCGCTCCGGGAAGTGCCGGTAGAGGCTGCCCTGCCCGACGCCCGCACGCTTGGCGACCGCGCTCAGCGGCGCGCCGGTCCCGGCGGCCCCGAAGACCTCACGAGCCGCCGCCAGCAGCGCGGCACGGTTGCCCGCCGCGGCGCGCGGCCCCAGGTTGGGCACTCCCCCGCGGCGCGCGGGTACGTGCGGGACGTCGCCGCGCCGAGGGTCACGAAGTACACCGGTCATGGCGCTATCCTAGATACCGGACAACACTGTCCGGTATCGTCCCCGTCCCAGGAGCGCACCATGGCACTGACCGTTCACTCCACCGTCGGCGAATGGCTCGATCACCCGGTCGGTGGTCAGATCCTCGCCGGCTTCCTCGCGCAGGGCGGCGCGACGGCGAACTCGCTGGCTCCCGCCCGCGGCCTGCCGCTGGGACAGCTCGTCGCCATGTCCGGCGGCAAGTTCCCCGCCGAGGCACTCGACGCTCTGGTCGGGGCCTACCGGGAAGCGGCGCCCGAGGAGGCCGCCCAGGCAGACACCGGCAGCGAGCAGCCGACCGGCTGGGTCGAGCAGCTCACCCCCGGCCGCTTCGCCGGCCAGACGGTGATCGTGACGGGTGCGGCGTCCGGCATCGGCCGGGCCGTCGCCATCCGCGTGGCACGCGAGGGCGGCCGGGTCGTCGCCGCCGACATCTCCAAGGAGAGGCTCGACGAGCTCGCGGCCACCCTGACCGGCCTCCCGGCCCGGGCAGAGGTGATCCCCGTCGCCGGCGACATCTCCGACCAGGGCGACGTCGAGCGCGTGGTCCTCGCAGCGGGCGACCGCATCGACGCGCTGGCCAACGTCGCCGGGATCATGGACGACATGTCCGCGATCCACGAGGTCAGCGACGACCTGTGGGAGCGCGTGCTGCGCGTGAACCTGGAGGGCACGATGCGCCTGACCCGCGCCGTCGTGCCGGGCATGCTGGCGGCGAAAGAGGGACGCATCGTCAACGTCGCCTCCGAGGCCGGGCTGCGCGGCTCGGCCGCCGGCGTCGCCTACACCGCCTCCAAGCACGCGGTCGTCGGCCTGACCAAGTCGTCCGCCGTGATGTACGCGAAGAGCGGTATCCGCACCAACGCCGTGGCGCCCGGCGGCGTCGCCACGGGCATCCCGGTGCCCGGCGCCGCAGACTTCGGCGCCGGCGTCCTGCGGCCCTACCAGGGCAACATCCCGAGCCTGGCCATGGCCGAGGAGCTCGCCGCCTCCATCACGTTCCTCCTGTCGACGGACTCGGTGAACCTCAACGGCGCGATCATCGCCTCGGACGGCGGCTGGTCCGCCGTCTGATCCATCCCGCCGCCAAGGTGTCAGACCCTCAGGTCACTCGAGTGACCTGAGGGCCTGACACGCGGGGTCCGTCAGGAGCGACTCTCGATGTGTTCGGCGACCCGCTCCGCGAACCATTCGCGCTGCTTCTGCTGCCGCACCTTCTGCTCCCTCAGGAGGGCCTTGGCCGTGGAGACGGCCAGCAGCACCATGACGACGCTGAACGGCAGCGCCAACAGGATCGCCATGGTCTGCAACGCGGCCAGCGGATTGATGTCCGCCCCCGGGTTCGCCGCCACCGCCTGGGCACCCACGACCAGCAGCACGGCCGCGACCGCGCCCTCGACGACGCCCCAGAACGCGCGGCTCCACCTGGGCGGGTTCGGGTCACCGCCCGAGGAGAGCATGTCCACCACGAACGACGCCGAGTCCGAGCTCGTGACGAAGAAGATCACGATCAGCAGGATTCCGAGCACGCTCAGGATCGCGGCACCGGGCAGTGTGTCGAACAGCTGGAACAGCGCCGTGTTGGTGGCGACCGTGCCGTCCTCGGCGATCAGGCCACCGCTGCCGAAGACCTCCCGGTACAGCGCCGTACCTCCCAGCACCGAGAACCACAGGAACGTCACCAGCGTGGGCACCAGCAGCACACCCGTCACGAACTGGCGGATCGTGCGGCCCTTCGAGATACGGGCGATGAAGACGCCGACGAACGGCGCCCAGCTCATCCACCAACCCCAGTAGAACGTGGTCCAGCCGCCGAGCCACGTAGCGCCCTCCTCCTGGAACGGCCGGGCATTGAACGTGAGGTTGAAGAAGTTCTGCAGGTACGAGCCGATCTGGGTGACGAAGTCGCTCAGGATGAATACCGTGGGGCCCGCGATCAGCACGAACACCAGGATCGCCGTGGCGAGGCCCATGTTGATGTTCGACAGCCACTTGATGCCCTTGTCCACACCCGTGATCACCGATGTCACGGCGAGCGCCGTGATGACGATGATGAGCGCGACGAGCAACCAGGTGCTCGGCTCGTCGATCACCTCGAGGTAGCCGAGGCCGGCGCCGATCTGGGTGACGCCCAGGCCGAGCGAGGTCGCGACGCCGAACAGCGTGCCGAGCACGGCGATCACGTCTATGACATCGCCCCAGAAACCCTTGATCCGGTCCCCGAGGAGCGGCTTGAGTGCCCAGCGGATCGAGACCGGGTTGCCCATGCGGTGCACGGAGTACGCGATCGCGAGGCCGACGACCACGTAGATGGCCCAGGCATGAAGGCCCCAGTGCAGGAACGTGATGTCCATGGCCGAGCGAGCCGCCGCGGCGGGCGTGCTGCCGTCGGCTCCCGGTGGCGTCGCGCTGAAGTGGTTGAGCGGCTCGGCGACTCCCCAGAAGACGAGGCCGATTCCCATACCGGCCGCGAACAGCATGGCGAACCATGAGCCGAGCTTGAACTCCGGCTCGTCGTTGGGGTCCTTGCCGAGCACGATGCTGCCCATCGGCGACACCGCGAGCCAGATGGCGAAGAAGACGCATGCCGCCACCAGGCCGATGTAGTACCAGCCCAGGTCCTGCACGACGGTCGCGTTCGCCGTGGCGATGAGGTTGCCCATCTGCTCCGGGATGATCGCGGTGATCACCACGAAGGCGAGCAGAAGGCCGGCTGCCGGGTAGAAGACCCGCGGCGCGGGTATCAGCTTGCGCCTGGGTGTTGCACGTTCGGGAGCATCTTTCGTGACCGTGTTCTGGTCGTCAGACATGTAATGCCTTTCGCTTTGGATATCTCCTAGGCAATTGGAATTGTTCACGCTAACGATCTGTTATGCCGCGATCCGTCGACCGCCCGTTGTGAGGGTGAATCCTTACCGACTTGTGACAACTCCAGAGGTATCCACTCCACCGTACCGGTCGACCGCGTCGGCCGCCCAGGTGTCCGGCTTGCCGATCCGCATGAGCGGCCGCGTGAGGCTGAGCGCCAGGAGAACGCACGCCATCGCCACCACCATCACCCACAGGCTGGTGCCGATGCCGAAACCTTCCAGCAGCGCGCTGCCCAGGACGGGCGCGGCCGGTGCGGCGATCAGCCCGGTCAGCCCGAGCAGGGACGTGGCGCGGCCCATCATCCGGTCCGGGACGATCACCGTGAGGTAGCCCGTGAAGCCCGCGTTGAGTGCCGGGTAGAGGAACACCCCGAACGCCAGCATCGAGACGAAGACCCAGTACGTCGGCACGAGCGCCATGACGGCCAGTGCGACGGCGAGCAGGCCGATGGTCAGGAGCCCGAACCGGCCCACCCTGGTGCGCTGCACGATCGGTCCGGCGACGACGGCTCCCACGAGCATGCTGATGCCAGCACACGCGTCCACCAGCCCGATGAGCCGGGGATCGGTGCCGGTCCGGACGAGCTCCAGGTTGACGACCACGATCAGCGCGATCGCCGTCAGGTTCAGCAGCGTGATCAGCACCAGCACCGCACGAAAGAGCGGCACGGCGGCCACGAAGCGCAGCCCCTCGCGCAGGTCGGCCAGCGGATGGCTCAGCTCGGTCCGCTCGCGGTTGAGCGGCTGACGCACCAGCGAGACCGCTACCGCCTCGATCGCGTGCCCGACGACGGAGGCCACGAACGGGAGCACGTGGGCCATGCCGTAGAGCAGTCCCCCGATCGGCCCCGCGAACAGCCCGACCGCCGCCATCCGCCCCTGGTTCACGGCCATGGCGTTCGCCATCTGGGCAGGCGGCACGACAGCGCGCAGCGCACCCCCCGACGCGGGGTTGACGAACGCGCTCACCATCGAGGAGCCGAACAGCACCGCCGCGAGGTGCCAGCCGCTCAGGGCGCCGGCGAGGCCGGCCACCAGCACCGTCACCCAGAGGGCCGTTCCCGCGGTGGCGGCGAGCACCAGCAGCCGACGGCGGTCCATCCGGTCCGCGACGACGCCCGCCGGCAGGGTCGCCACCAGCGCGCCGACCTGGCCGATCCCGCTGATCAAGCCGGCCTGCGCCACCGAACCGGTGAGCTCGAACGCCAGCAGCGGCACCGCGAACGTGCCGACGCCCGCCCCGATCGCCTGGGCGAACCGTCCGGTGGTCAGGAGCAGGTAGGCACGGTTGCGCCGGAGCGGAACCTCTTGCGCGGGTTCGGCCCCGGCCGTCCGGGTCTCTGCGATCACGCCGCACAACGTAGTGGTCAGGTGTGTCGAGCGGGTGAAATGTCCGCGTCTCGGCTGGTCGATCCTGCCGGACCGGGAGGGGGCGAGAACCGGCTCAGCGGCCGATCGAGGCCTTCCGACCTGCGACGTACAGGCCCTCGCGGGCGATCCGGCCTACGGTCTCGACGAGCAGCGCCCGCTCGGCGACCTTGATCCGTTCGGTCAGGGTCGGCTCGTCGTCGTCGTCGAGGACCGGCACCACCGTCTGCGCGATGATCGGGCCGGTGTCCACGCCGTCGTCCACCAGGTGCACCGTGCTGCCGGTGACCTTGACGCCGTGAGCGAGCGTGTCACGGACGGGGTGCGCGCCGGGGAAGCTCGGTAGGAGGGCAGGGTGCGTGTTCATCATGCGTCCCTCGAACTTCCGCACGACACTCGGCGCGAGGATGCGCATGAACCCGGCCAGGACCAGGTAGTCCGGCTGAAACACCGAGACAGCCTCGAGCACGCCGTCGTTCCAGGCCGCGCGGTCCTCGAAGTCCTTCATCGCGACGACCGCGGAAGCCACCCCCGCGTCGCGCGCGAGATCGAGGGCGCCGGCGTCCGGACGGTCCGTCACGAGGCCGACCACGCGCGCGCCGTAGGCGGCGTCGTCGTGCGCGGCCAGGAGCGCGGCGAGGTTGGATCCACCACCCGAGGCGAGCACCACCAGGCGCTTGGCGGAACTGGACTCGACGGGGTGACCGGAGGGCGTCTGCACGCCGACCAGCCTACGTGGACAGCGGTCCGCGGGCCCAACCGTCGGTCGATGCGCCGCCCGCGCCCTCGTCTGGCCGGTCGGACTGCTCGGATCGGTCAGGCACTGCCGACTCGTCGGCTCCGTCGGGCTCGGGCCCGTCGTGCTCGGGTCGGTCGGGCTCGCCGGATCCGTCGGACCGTTCGGGGACATCGTCGGCACCTTCGTCATGCAGCAGGTCGACCACTGAGCTCTCGGGCTCCCTCCCCGCCTCCTCGACCCGGTCCCGCAGGCGCGCGGGCAGGCCGACGGCGTCCAGCTTGGCGCCGAGCAGCACCGCGGCCGCTCCCCCGCCGACCTCAGCGGCCACCAGGCCGGCGGTCAGCAGCGCGTTCGCGCCGACGTCGGCCAGCCGGCCCGGCCCACCCGCACCCGCCGCCATCCACTGCCCGAGTAGCATGACGACGGCCGGGGTGAGGACCATGCCGCCCAGCACCCAGCCGACGTCGGACCAGCGAACCAGCGACGGCTCCAGCCGGCGCCACACGAACAGGCCCGCCACCACCCCGCACGCGACCACGAGCACGGGAGCCCAGGCGCTGATCGGGTTGGCCCAGTCCTCCCCCGGCAGCGCCCCGAGGAGCGGGATGGCGGGCAGCGGGCCGGAGATCGTCCCGAACGGCGTGAAGCTCGTCCCCTCACCGATGGCAAAACCCGGGCCCGCTAGCCAGGCGATCGCCCACAGCACCAGGTTGGGCAGCAGCGCCAGCTGCGCGACGGCGAACACGATCCCGCCGGTCCAGCCCGGTTCGAGGGCGGTGATGATGTCCGACGACGTGGCGCGCCCGGCCAGAGCCCACGCCGCCACCAGGAGCGCCCCGCCACCGAGGAGCAGCGCGACGGCCAACGTTCCGCCCCGCAGGCCGAGGCGCAGCGTCGCGGGCACCAGGTCGACACCGGTGGCCCGGCGGGCCAGCACCTCCGCTCGCTCACCGAGCTCGGTGGCTGCCGGAGCGTCCGGGCGCGCCAGGATGCCGAGCGCCATGCCGAGCCCGCCCATGAACAGGCCGGCCAGGGGCGCCGTCGCGAGCGTCCAGCCGGGGGCGCTCCCTGCGATGGCGGCCACCGCCGTCGTGCACAGGGCGTAGGTGACGGTACCGGCGGCCCACGCGGGCACCGAGGTGGTGGCGAAGCGCTTGGCCGAGACGTAGGTGACGAACAGGGCAAGGCACGCGACGCCGAGCGGGGCGAGGGAGACGGTGACGGTGTCGGCAGTGAGCGGGACGCCGTGGCCCAGCAGCCAGATGCCCATCGCGACGTCGACGGCCGAGCGCACCTCCGCACCGTCCCCGGGGGTGCCGGCGGCCGTGGACATCGCGGCGGTGCCGACGAGGTAGGCGACGACCGCCGGGAGGACCACCACGGCGAGCGACAGCACGAGCGCCTGACCGGCCGCGAGGACACCGGCGACGATGTGGGAGACCGTCGGCGGTTCGTGTTCGGCCGGGGTCGGCTCCTCGACCAGCCGGCTGCGCCGGGCGGTCGGCCTGCTGGCCGGTCGGCTCGTCCGGGCACCGGGGGTGCGGGTGGCCGAGCCGGGGCGGGGTGGTGCGCTCACCACCCAATCTTCACCCGGGTGGGGCCGTCACACGGCGGACGCGGCCCGGCGTGGCCCGGGTGAACTTCGGGGAAAATCACTGCAATGCATGGAGTTTACAAGGGGTTATGGTGTAAGAACGCCCGCTTTGCCCGTAAACCGATCGGGCCCCTCGGTGGTCGAGCGGTACTTCGTCGCTCGACCACCGAGGGGCCCGAAGGGTCAGAGGGACTGCAGGACCTCGCGCATGAGGTCAGCGGTCTCGGTAGGCGTCTTGCCGACCTTGACGCCGACGGCCTCGAGGGCCTCCTTCTTCGCCGCGGCGGTCCCGGCCGAGCCGGACACGATCGCGCCGGCGTGGCCCATCGTCTTGCCCTCGGGGGCGGTGAAGCCCGCGACGTAGCCGACGACCGGCTTGGTGACGTGCGCCTTGATGTACTCGGCGGCCCGCTCCTCGGCGTCGCCGCCGATCTCGCCGATCATCACGATCGCCTTGGTCTCCGGGTCGTTCTCGAAGGCCTCGAGCGCGTCGATGTGCGTGGTGCCGACGATCGGGTCGCCGCCGATACCGATGGCGGTCGAGAAGCCGAGGTCCTTCAGCTCGTACATCATCTGGTAGGTCAGCGTGCCCGACTTCGACACGAGACCGATCGGGCCCTTGCCCGTGATGGTGTGCGGCGTGATGCCGGCCAGCGACTCGCCAGGGGTGATGATGCCGGGGCAGTTCGGCCCGATCATCCGGGTCTCCTTGCCCTGAAGGTAGGCCCACACCTCGGCGGTGTCCTGCACGGGCACGCCCTCGGTGATGACCACGAGCAGGCCGATGCCCGCGTCGATGGCCTCGATGGCCGCGTCCTTGGTGAAGGCCGGCGGCACGAAGACGACGGAGACGTCCGCGCCGGTCTCGGCCATGGCCTCCTTGACGGTGCCGAAGACGGGCAGCGTGACGTCGTTGCCGTCGTGGTCCTTGTGCTGCACCGTCGTGCCGGCCTTGCGAGCGTTCACGCCGCCGACGATCGTCGCGCCGGAGTCGAGCATGAGGGCGGTGTGCTTGGCACCCATGCCGCCCGTGATGCCCTGGACGATGATCTTCGAGTCCTTGTTCAGGTAGATCGACATTGTCTTCTAATCTCTGCTTTCGAAGTCTTCAGCGGGCGATCAGGCGGCGGCCGCGGCCTTGGCTGCGGCGAGGTCGGCGCCGCCGTCCATGGTGTCGGCAAGGGTCACGAGCGGGTGGTTGCGCTCGGCGAGGATCTGGCGGCCCAGCTCGACGTTGTTGCCGTCGAGGCGGACGACCAGCGGCTTGGTCGCGGCGTCGCCCAGCAGGTCGAGCGCGCCGACGATGCCGTTCGCCACCTCGTCACAGGCGGTGATGCCGCCGAAGACGTTCACGAACACCGCCTTGACCTGCGAGTCCCCGAGGATGACGTCGAGACCGTTCGCCATGACCTGGGCGTTCGCGCCGCCGCCGATGTCGAGGAAGTTGGCGGGCTTCACGCCGCCGTGCTTCTCACCGGCGTACGCGACCACGTCGAGCGTCGACATGACCAGGCCGGCGCCGTTGCCGATGATGCCGACCTCGCCGTCGAGCTTGACGTAGTTGAGGTCGTTCTCCTTGGCCTTCGCCTCGAGGGGGTCGGCGGCAGCCGAGTCCTCGAGCGCCGCGTGGTCCGCGTGGCGGAAGCCGGCGTTCTCGTCGAGCGTCACCTTGCCGTCGAGGGCGACGATCTCGCCGTCCTCGGTCTTGACCAGGGGGTTCACCTCGACCAGCGTGGCGTCCTCGGCCTTGAACACGGTCCAGAGGCCGCGGATGACCTCGGCGACCTTGCCCTTGATGTCGTCGGCGAAGCCGGCGGCGTCCACGATCTCCGCGGCCTTGGCCTCGTCGATGCCGACGGCCGGGTCGACGGCGATGCGGGCCAGCGCCTCGGGGCGCTCGGCAGCCAGCTGCTCGATCTCCATACCGCCCTCGACGGAGCACATGGCGAGGTAGTTGCGGTTCGACCGGTCCAGGAGCACGGAGAAGTAGAACTCCTCGGCGATCTTGGCGCCCTGCGCCACCATCACGCGGTGCACGGTGTGACCCTTGATGTCCATGCCGAGGATCTCGGCGGCCTTCTCGGCGGTCTCCTCGGGCGAGTGGGCCAGCTTGACGCCGCCCGCCTTGCCACGACCACCGGTCTTGACCTGGGCCTTCACGACGACAGTTCCGCCGCCCAGCTTCTCGGCGCCTTCGCGAGCCTCTTCGGGGGTCGTCGCGACAACCCCACCAAGCACGGGCACGCCGTGCTTCTCGAAGATGTCGCGCGCCTGGTATTCGAACAGGTCCACCCTGCTGCGTCCTTCCATCGGGATGCGGCCCTCGGACGTCGTTGTCGCCCGGAGCCCGGCTGAAGCGATGTCTCGACGTCAAGACATCCCGGTACAGCGTAGCCCTGGATCGCCCGTGCTTCCGAACGAAGCGGCGTTATTCCGGGGCCGGCAGGAGGTGGATCCGCGGCTCGGCAGCACGCGCGACGAGCGCGGTCCGGCTACCTGCGGTAGTGGGTGAAGAACTCCCAGATGAGCTCGGTTGCAGACACTTCCTGTGTGGCGCTGCTGTCGTTGCCCCCGGGCCAGCTGTGCGTGCCGCCGGCGACCTTGTAGAACACGACATCGGCCCGCCCGCGGCATGTGGTGTACGTCTCCCTGGTGACGTGCTCCGTGACCGCTTCGACCCTCGGTCCGGTCGTGCAACCGTTCATCCGCGCCCACGACTGCACGGCGAGCTGGGTCGTGTATCCCCAGCGCTTGTCGCTGTTGCCCTGGTAGGGGTTCACGGTGTCCGCGTCGCCGTGGAAGGTGATGACCGGCACGCTGCGCGCGGGGGCGCACGACTGGAGCTCGACGGCGGCCGGGTCGTCGGGCGAGGGCCGGCCCGCGCGCAGCCCGGCGACCGGCGCGATGGCCGCGACCCTGTCCGGGCGGGCGCACGCGTACGCCGACGCCATCCGGGCGCCGCCGGAGTGTCCGGTCGCGTAGACCCGGCGCGGGTCGGCACAGCCGAGTCCCACGAGCTCGTCGATCACGGCGGTGAGGAACTCGACGTCGTCGCGCGTGCCCGGCGGCGGGTAGGCCCCGGCCGTCGTCGGCACGCCCGGCACGTTCCAGAACCAGACCTCGTCCGGGTTCGGGTCGGCGACCGGGATGGCACCGTTGGGGGCCACCGTGACGAACCCTTCCGCGTCGGCGGTCAGGTCGAGGTCGTTGTACGCGGAGATCGACTCCGCGTTGCCGTTGCTGGGGTGCAGGTTGAGCACCATCGGCGGCGCGCCGGCCCGGCCGCCCGCCGCGCCGGCACTCTCGGGCACGTGCACCCGGACGGGATGGGCGACGCCGTCCAGCTCGACGTCGACCTGGCTCGTACCCACGGGCACCGCGCAGGCCCTGGCGGGTCGCCCGGTCGTGGCACCGTCGGACGTGGACGTGCTGGTGATCTCGGAGCCTCCGACCTGGTCGGTGCCGCTGGTCATCGCCGCGTAGGCGGACCGGCCACGATCGCGCCGAGCGCGGTGAGCGCGGCGATCCCGCGGCCCAGGATGCGAGTGCTGTGCATGACGACTCCCTTGTCGTGGCGCGCCCGGCGGGCGGGCGCCCGACACCCCCTGGCATCGGCGCGTCGAGGCTACCCGGCGAATCGTCAACCTGGGTTGACACTCGAAAGCCTGTCAACCATAGTTGACACATGAGCCAGCAAGCACTTGTCGCGTCCGCCGCCGGGGACGACCCCGCCGACGGACTGCGCGCCGTCCGGGCCCTGCGCGAGCTGGCCGACCGCCTCGAGGCGCTCCAGGTGGAGCGCGCGCGGCGGCTCGGCTGGTCGTGGCAGGACATCGCCGGCGCGCTCGGCGTCTCCCGCCAGGCAGTCCACAAGAAGCACAACAGGAGGATCTGATGTTCGAGAGGTTCACGAAGGACGCCCGCTCCGCCGTCGTCGACGCCCAGCTGGTCGCCCGTGCCGCGCACAGCGACCAGATCGACAGCCGACACCTGCTCGTCGCCCTCGCCGAGTGCGACGGACCCGCCCGCACCGCTCTGACCGGCGGCCGTATCGACATGACAGAGCTGGTCGCACGCGCGCGCACGAACATCGAGGCGGGCGACGCGCTCGACCCGGCCGCGCTGGCCGCCGTCGGCATCGACCTCGACGAGGTCACGCGGCGCACCGAGGAGACCTTCGGCGAGGGCGCACTGACCCGCGCCGGCCGCATCCTGCGCGGGCGCCGCAAGCACATCCCATTCACCGCGGACGCGAAGAAGTCGCTGGAGCTCGCGCTCCGCGAGGCGGTCCGCCTGGGCTCCAAGGAGATCCACGGCGGGCACCTCCTGCTCGGTCTGACACGTGCGGAGTCCCCGGCCCGGAGCATCCTGTCCGACGTCGGCGCGGACGTCGAGCGGGTCCGCCACCTCGCCGAGGGCAAGAGCGAGGCGGCGTGACCGCCGTGCAACCGATCTCATCTGCAGCGAGTTCGTCGCTACGGGCGGTTGGTGGAGGGACTGACGACCGTCACGAAGAGATTCTGAGGATCCGGCGGCGGGTCCTTCCAGTACGTGATCTCGACGGACCAGCCCTCACCCAGGTCGTCAGACTTGTGAAACCCGAGGCGGTCACTACCGGTATCTAGCGCCGGCTCACCAGCGGTCCACCCGTCCGCTTCCAGGACCTTGATCATGCGATCCGCGGCCTGTTCCGGAGTCAGCTGCGCATCGGCCGCGAAGACGATCGTGGCGTCCCACTGCCAGTACCGCCTGCCGTTCGGGTCCTCGTCGTTGACCTCGGCGTTCTCCCAGCGCAGTCCGCCACCAGCGTGGTCGTCCTGGTAGCGGTCGACGCCGTCGATCGTCGCGGTCAGCGACTGCCCGATCTGTTCGGAGCGCTCTTGCAGTTGTGCAACTGTCACGTCGCTCCTTGAGGTGCATGCCGTGGTCAGGGTCATGGTCAGCGCGATCAAACCCGCCAGGACGATGCGCGACCGTCTCCTGCTCGCGCGTGTCCCGTACACGTCCGAAGTTTCTGTGGGCGATGACATCGGCCGGCTCCGTTTCCCTGTGTGATCACTCGACATCGAGATACCTCGCCTCATAACCCTCGGCGTCGATACCGTCGATGTTGTACAACTTTCCGCCTGCCACGAGGACCTCGTCCTTTGCGTACAGCTCGACGCGTGTGCCGGTGATGACACCGACGATGTTGTTGAACGCGGTCGACCCCTTGGTATAGACGCTCGAGTGACTCTCGAAGACACCGGTGGACTCGATGTCGCCCTCGCTCGGGTTCGCGGCGTTGAGGTACCCGGTCTCCAGCCGCGTCACCTCAGGATCGCGCAACGCGGAGGCGCCGTGGCCGAGCTCGCCCGCGTCCGCACCCTGGATCAGGCCGACGACACCGTCACGTCGGGCCATCTGTGTGTAGTGCGGAACGTCCTTGGTGTACGGGAAGTCCTGCACCGAGGTGTTGTCGTTACCCAGCCCCGCACCAGCGACGTACATGACACGGTCCACCCTCAGCCCCTCGCTCTCGGCGATGCCGAGCACGGCGCTCCCGTAGGAGTGCGCCTCCGCCGTCAGCGTCGAGTCCGGGTGCACATCGATCGCGTGGACGAAGTCGCGCAGCTTGGGCCCCAGGTCACGCGAGTAGCTCGCGCTCGCCGCCTCCGGGATGTTCTGGGGGAACTCGCCGCCGGCCCACGCGAAAACCGCCGTCGATCCGGCGCTCTTGATGCGGTTCGCCGCGTCATACAGGTTATATACGTCGGCGTCGATCTCGTTGAAGTCGTCCATCCGGGTCGTAGTACCCGGGACATGGACGGCGACGTTGTCCACCCAGTCGGGTACATCGCCGTTCTCGTCGTACGGGCCGTGATAGGTCGCGATGCTTGAGCTGGTCGGGTCGAACGCCACGAGCTCCACGGTCGTGCGCGAGGGATCGACTGGCAGCCCATTCCTGTCGTACTGCTCCTGTGCCGTGTCCAGACCCCGGTACTGCTCGTACGAGTCGATCGCGGCCTGCAGCCGGTCAACCTCCATCGCCAGTCTCAGGTCCGGCACGTACTGCCCACGCGCGCTGCTGAACCGGCTCGCCATCGCCGCGATCCGCAGCTCGGTCTCGATCCGCGCCTTCTCCGCTTCCAGCCGGTTGATCTCCGTCGCGAGGTTGATCCGATTCGCATCGGCACGGAACTTGACCGGCACCCCGTTCAGGTTCCCGATCATCATCGGCATAGCCGCCACCAACGCCGCGCGCTGCTCAGGGGTCAGGGTGTCCCACCACTCCCGCACCTCCGACGCCGACCCGTCCAGGATCGCCCGCGTCGGCGCGAACTGCGCCACGCTCGACGAACCCATATGCGACAACGCACCGGTCGAGGAGAACAGACCTGTGCGCCCCGTCAGGGCCGGACCCAGACCCCACGGCACCGGCGCGACCTGCTCGTCCAGCGCCTTGATCCGCCGCGCACACCGTTGCTCGGCTTCATCGATCACCGCGAACACCTGCCGGGCCCGAGTGATCAGATCCTGGTTCTGGCCGACCGTCACCAGCTCCTGCAGCTGCATGGTGGTCACCCCGCCCGGGTTCGCGGCCCGCACCCGTGCCCGGAACGTCGCCGCTTCCACCTCGAGGTTGGCCAGGCGTTGCTTGACCGCACCGATCTCGTCGACGTAGTCGTCCAGATACCGGGCCGCGTCCAAGAAGCGCTCCTGCTCCCGCAGCGCCGCACCGAGCTCGGGGTCCATCACCCGATACAGATCACCGGCCTCAGGGGCCCGGTAGTCCTCGGGCAACCGGGACCATGCCGAGTGGACGCCCTGGACGCTCTCCGCGACCCGCTGCCCCGTCGACCGCGAGAACCGGGCCTGCTCCTCGGCCCACTCGAGGCCCAAGGCGTTGGACTGCTTCGGGAACAGCGACGGGTCGATCAACCCACTCGCATCAGTCACCAGCACGACGCCCGCCGCCACCCGACACCCCCATGTCCACGCCGTTCGCTGCCGCTGGAGCCTACCTATCGGAATTGGGCATGTACACGAATGTCAGGCTCCGCGATGCAAGCGACCGACCTCGCGGAGGGCAGTAGCGAAGCGGCGTGACCGCCGTGCAACCGACCGAACTCGTCGACTTCGGTCGGTTGCCCTGAGATCGGTCCTTCGATGGACCGATCTCATCTGCAGCGAGTTCATCCTCGTGAGGCGCGGGTCGTCGGCGCTACATTCGGGTTGTGTCCGGGACACCCCGCGGCAGAACCCACTGGGGACTCCCATGCCACGAGCACGGAAGCACGCCTCACTTGCCGCCATCGCGCTCGTCGCTCTCCTGGCAGCGTGCACTGCCTGGCAACATCCCGAGGTACAGCGTGCCGACGGATTCATCGCGATGATCGCGACGACGCCCACCGACGAGGACATGGCGACTGATGTCGGTGGTGGTGAGCTCGTCACGAACGACGCCGGCTGTGCGGGCATCTCGATGGACGGCACGTTCTATCCCGTCCTCTGGCCCGAGGGCACGTCCGTGTCCGAGGAGGGACTGACGTTCCCCGACAACACGACCGTCGAGCCGGGTGGAACGTGGAGCGGCGCCGGCACAGTGGCTCTGATGCCCGCCGAGAACTATCCCCACCTCCCGGAAGAGTGCACAGTCAGCGGCGAGAAGACGGCGGTCGTCGCGATCAGTGCGACCGGCTCGTAACCGAAACATCCACGAACGCCTCGGCCCTCCGCCGAATGAGATCTTGTCGCCTCCATGAACGGCGACAGCAGTCGCCGGTTGAGGACGCCCGCCGCAGCGATGGACTTTCACCCAGATGGTCCCTGACGCGCCGCTACGATCGTGCGCCATGAAGCATGCTCGTAACGGCGGTCCCGATGTGGCGTTCCGGATCGGCCGACGCCTGGTCACCGCCGTCGCCGACGACATGTCGACGACGCAGCGCGTCGTGGCCGGTGCGGTCGCCGCGCTCGTCGGCATCTCCCCGTTCGGGGCGTGGAACGAGGTGGAGGCGCAGGCCGACCCGATCGTGGCCGGGACCCAGGTCGAGGTGGGCCCGTTCGACGTGACCATCGTCAAGGCCGCCACCGCTGACGAGCTCGCTCATCTCGTGCCGGCGCCGGGCAACCACCTGCTCGCGGTCGTCGCGGACGTCACCAACACCGGTGAGGTGCCGGAGTACACCAGCACGTTCGCCCAGGCGATTCCGGCTCCCCTGGACGCGGGGATCATCCCTCAGGTGCCGATCGAGGATCTGGGTGCCGAACCGTCGCCCGCCCCGTCCGCGAGCGCCGCTCCCGAAGAACCCGAGAAGCCTGGAGAACCCGAAGAACCCAAGCTCCCCCTCGCAAAGGTGTTCAACGTCGAGGACGGGACAGAGTTCACCTTCCTCAACCCTGACGTCGCCTACCGGGTGGCGCTGGTCTGGGAGCAGAGCGGCGAGTACTCGGAGGAGACGGTGCCGCTCGAGATGGTGGAGCTGGAGTGGGTGGAGGACGACCCGCAGGGCCTTGACGACGGGCACTGGTTCCCGAACGAGGTCATCTTCCAGGGGCAGATCCCGCTCACCGCCGCCAAGCCAGCGGGCGACGCCGAGGCGGCGCAGCAGTGAGGCACGGGCGGCGGCGGATCACGTGGAAGGGCACGGTGCTCGTCGTCGGCGCGGTCGCGGCGGCCTGCACGCTGGTGACGTACGTGCCGCAGGACATGCTCGTGGTGGAGACGCCGTTCGTCGTCGAGGGGGCGGTGGGCGAGACGCTCGACCTCACGTACGCGGAGCTCACGGTGACCGAGGTCCGGATCGCCGACACGGTGACCAGCTTCTCCGAGGCGGCTGTCGCGGGCGGCACGTTCGTGGTGGTGGACGCGACCTGGCGGGCGACGCAGGGCGCGACGATCTTCAGCGGCGCCGAGATCACCGACGCGGAGGGCCGCCGGTTCTGGCCCACCAACCAGGCCGACTGCGAGAGCGTCGTCAACGCCCAGCCGGGCTACTCGTGGCGCGTGACCTACTGCTTCGACGTCCCGAAAGCCGCCCTGGCCGGGGCGACCTTGCGGCTCGCGCGCGGCGACCAGAAGGAGGAGCACGCTGGTCAGCGGCGCGACGCCGTCGCCGTCATCGACCTGGGTATCTCTCGCGAGGAGGCGGACACGCTGTGGGAGGCGACCGAGACCGTGACGACCGAGGCGCCGGGGTACCCCGCGGCGACCACAGGAGGTACTGAGGGATGACGACTCTGGTGACCCCGGCGGCGGGCGAC
Organism: Promicromonospora sp. CA-289599; assembly: GCF_050936155.1. Taxonomy (NCBI): domain Bacteria; kingdom Bacillati; phylum Actinomycetota; class Actinomycetes; order Micrococcales; family Promicromonosporaceae; genus Promicromonospora; species Promicromonospora sp. CA-289599. Next base: position 3,636,343 of record NZ_JBNJNI010000001.1, on the reverse strand, counting down.
CCGGGCCGGGGCATGCCGCAGACCACGGCGCCGAGCCTGCGTCCGGGCATACTGCCCGGGATGATCCCGCCCGACGTCCCGGTGCCCGCGCGCCGTAAGGGCTGGTGGCGGCGCAACGCCGTCTGGCTGGTGCTGCTGCCGTTGGCGATCGTGACGGCAGCGGGGGCGTCGTCGTTCCGGGTGTGGGCGTTCTGGTGGCCCGTCGGCCTGCACCTCGAGGTGGACCGGGTGGCGACGGGCGAGCCGGCGCACCTGGCGGACGAGTACCTGGACATGGGGTTCGACGTCCCGGAACGGGCGAACACCACGGTGCAGCGCGAGATCGCGGTGACCCTTACGGGTGTCGAGCAGGTGGACCAGCTACCCCCGCCCGTCTACGGCGACCCCGTCCCGATCCCCGACGGGTCCGTCGCGTACGAGGTGCGGACGCACTTCGCCGCCGAGCTGCAGACCGATGTCTCCGGGTGCCAGATCATCCTCGTCGCCGAGGACGGCACGCGGTACGGGGAGTCGACCACGAACCTGCTCGGCAACTTCTACCCTTGCGCGGCGCCCGGCGCCGAGAGCAATATCAGCGACCAGCCCGAGTGGGACGTCGAGTCGTACGTGCTCGTCGACCCCGATGCGGAGATCACGCAGGTACGGCTGGCCTTCGGGGGGCCTGAGTACGTGACGATCGACCTGTCGTAGCCGCGTCCTCCTCGCGGATCACCAGGCCGCGCTCGACCAGTGCCTCGACGGTGGCGGCGATCAGTGCCGCCGCCAGCGCCAGCGAGAGCGCCAGTCCGGCCCCGGCTTCCAGGGGGCTGAAGGCGATCCACGTCTTCGTGTCGACGGGGCCGGTCACCGCGCGCACGAGCCAGCCGAGGCCGTACGGCACCCGCATGATCACGAGGTAGCCCAGGCAGAACACGAGCATCGGGCCGAGCCCGCCCTGCACGATCATCTTCAGACCGTTCCCCAGGGCGGAGAACCGCGCGCGCAGGTCCTCGGTGAGCGACTCCAGCACGGAGCGCAGGCCGCCCGGGAGCCACGTCATCCGGTCGAGCCAGAGGTGCTCGGTGGACGGCGGTTCCATCAGCTTGTGCCCGAGCACGACGGCACCTATCGCGAGCCACGCCACAGGCGCGACGAGGACGACGTCGAGCGACCCGAGGACCGTCGCGATCCCGTCGACGACGAACGCCGCGGCCTCGTTGCCCGCCTCCCCCACCGTCTCCTGCGCGGCGCCGACGGTGCCGACTGCGGCCGCCACGAGCTGCCGTTCGGTCGCCTCGTGCCAGAGGCCCAGCTCGATGGTCTCGATCTGGCCGGCGATCTGGCTCGTCCAGTAGATCTCGAGGCATCCGCCGAGCACGGCGATGCCGAGGAACTGGAGCTTGCCCTCCAGCCGGCCGAGCAGCCAGCGCAGCACGAACGCGCACGCCACGATCAGGATGAGCGTCCAGCCCGACCAGACGCCGAGCCTGGAGATGAAGTCGATGCCCTGCGCACTGAACAGGTCGTTGAACAGCTCGTCGGCAGCCGCCTCGTTGATGAACCGGTCCCGGTCGGCCTCCATCAGGCCCTCTACCTCGTAGACCACCAGGAACGGCACGAGCACCGAGAGGGCGATGTCGATGAGGCGCCGCTCGCGCTTCTCCGACGGCATGATCGGGGCGCTGTGCGTCGGGAGCATCCCGGGGACCTGGCCCGCACGACCGCGTGCCGGGACGGGCCGCGGGCTCAGGTGCGGCAGGGACTGCCGGCACACCCACAGCATCCCGATGACCGGCATGAGGTAGCCGAGCGGGCTCACGATCAGCAGCAGCTGCGCCACGAACGAGTTCCACTGGCTCAGCTCGACGGCACCCCACATGGCACCGTTCCGCACGGCGACGCCGAGCAGGCCGAGCGTCAGCAGCGCGGGCCAGTGCCCGACGAACAGTCGGCCGGCGGTGACCAAGATCCTCATGGCGACACATAGTGTCCTAAAGCAGGACGTGTGCGCCAAGCGGCCAACGATCGTCGCACGGGCGCGGAGCCCGACGGCCGCGCCGGGGCGTCACCCGCCTCGCGGCCGGACTCCCTCCAGGGCCAGGGTGACCAGCCGTTCCGCCTCAGCCGCGCCGGCCTCCTGCGCGGCGAGCGAGATCGCGTTGACGAGGGTCATCAGGTCGGCCATCGCGACGTCCGGGCGCACGGATCCCTCGTCGACCGCCCGGCGGCGCAGCGGGTCTCCCGCGGCGATCAGCGTCGTGCCGCAGGAGTCGCTCTCCTCCGCCGGCGCGTTGAGGATCGACGCCGCGAGGCCGCGGGTCGTCGTCGAGTAGACGGCTACCTCGCAGAGCCAGGTGCTCAGCGCCTCGAGGGCGTCCGGCGCGGTCCGCAGCCCCTCGGCGCGGGCGCACAGGCCCTCGATGCGGTCCCGGAAGACCGCCTCCAGCAGCGACCAGCGCGACGGGAAGTGCCGGTGCAGCGTGGCCGAGCCGACACCCGCCGCGCGCGCGATCGCCTCGAGCGACGCGTCGGCGCCGTCGCGCGCGATCGCCGCGGAGGCCGCGCTCACGATCCGGGAGTAGTTGCGTTGTGCGTCAGCTCTCATGATCCGCCGTTGCCAAAGTGGGGTGGTCCCCCATATGTTAGCCGAACCAGCAAACGGGGTGGCACCCCACTTAACTCAGGAGGCAGCATGACGGTTCTGGTCATCGGAGCGACAGGCAACCAGGGCGGGGCCACCGCCCGGGCCCTGCTCGACCGCGGGGTCGCCGTCCGCGCCCTGGTCCGCGACAGGCTCTCCGACAAGGCACAGGCCCTGAAGGAACGGGGAGCAGAGCTGGTGATCGGCGACCTGGACGACGCCGCGTCGCTGTTCGCTGCGGCCGAAGGAGCGGACGGCGTGTTCTCGATCCCGTACCCCGACGTCACCGACCTCGTGGGCGATGCAGAGGTGGTCCGGGGCCGCAACGTCGTCGAGGCTGCCCGCAAGGCGGGGGTCGCGCAGATCGTGCACAGCAGCGTCTCCGGCGCAGGCGAGTTCCACCGCACCCAGCCCGGCTGGGCCGAGGGCCGCTGGGACCGGCACTACTGGGAGAGCAAGGCCACCGTCGACGAGGCCGTGCGGACCGGCGGCTTCGAGCACTGGACGGTGCTCAAGCCAGCAACCTTCATGGAGAACCTGCTCGGCTGGTCCTACCTCTTCGGCGACTGGTCCACCGGCACGATCATCACCGGCTTCGCCGCCGACACGCTGATCCCGTGGACCGCCGTCGACGACATCGGTGAGGCCGCGGCGACAGCGCTCACGGAACCCGGCCGCCTGGACGGCATGGACGTGGAGCTGGCCAGCGAGATGCTGACGATGACCCAGACCGCCGAGATCCTCACCGAGGTCACCGGCCGGACCATCTCCGCACCCGTGCTGACGCCGCAGCAGGCGGTCGAGCGAGGCCTGCTGCCCGCCATGGTGAACGCCGTCGAGCAGATCAACGAGAACGGCGCACCCGCTCGCCCCGAGACCACCCGGGCCCTCGGCCTGCCCACCACGGACTTCCGAACCTGGGCGCGCCGGGCGCTCGCCTGACCGTCCGCGCGCCTCCGGCCGACCGCCGGGGGCGCGCACCGTCAGAGCTTGGTGACCGCCGTGTACTTCAGCGCGATGCGCTTGGTCCCGTTGCTGCCGAAGTCGATCTTGACCACTGCGTTCGCCTCGACGTCGACCACCGTGCCGAGCCCGTACGAGTCGTGCGTGACGCGGTCTCCGATCTCCAGGCTCGGGATGTCCTTCTGGACGTTGATCCCGCCGAACCCGCCCTTCGCGCCCGCCTTCTTCTCCGGGGCGAACGGCTTGCTCTGCCCGCTGCCCGACGCCGCTGCCGCACCGGTGCGCGGGGCGCCGGACCGGCCTGCGGACCACGTGGAGCCCGTACCCGCACCGCGCCCGCCCGAGCCGTAGCCACCCGAGCCGTACCCGCCGCTCCAGCCGCCTCGCCCGTTGCGGATCGCAGCGGTGGACGACTCCCGGCGCCGCCAGTCCCACAGCTCCTCGGGGATCTCCTGCAGGAACCGGCTCTCCGGGAACTCGTTGGCCATGCCGAACGCCGCCCGCACCGAGGACCGCGTGATGTAGAGGCGCTCGCGCGCCCGGGTGATGCCCACGTAGGCGAGCCGGCGTTCCTCCGCGAGCTCCGAGTCGTCGTGCAGCGAGCGCATGTGCGGGAAGGTGCCGTCCTCCATGCCCGTGAGGAACACGACGGGGAACTCCAGGCCCTTGGCCGTGTGCAGGGTCATGAGGGTGATGACGCCCTGGTCCTTCTTGGGTGCCTCCTCCGCCGCGCCGTCCGCCACGTCCTCGTCGGGGATCTGGTCGCTGTCGGCGACCAGCGAGACCCGCTCCAGGAAGTCGGCGAGCGAGCCCTCGGGATCGGTCTCCCCGAAGTCGACGGCCACGGCGTGCAGCTCGGCCAGGTTCTCCACGCGACCCTCGTCCTGCGGGTCCTCGCTCGCGCGCAGCTCCGCGAGGTAGCCGGTGCGGTCGAGCACCGCGCCCAGGACCTCCGCCGGCGGGGCGCCCTGGTCGACCAGGGCGCGCAGCTCCCGCATCATGTCGCGGAAGACGAGCAGCGGATTGAGGGACCGGTTGGTCATGCCGGGGATCTCGTCGGCGCGCTCCAGTGCGGCGCCGAACGAGATGCGCTCCCGGTCGGCGAACGACGCGACCAACGACTCCGCGCGGTCGCCGAGCCCGCGCTTGGGCACGTTGAGGATGCGGCGCAGGTTCACGTCGTCGTCCTCGTTGGCCAGTGCGCGCAGGTAGGCGACCGCGTCCTTCACCTCACGGCGCTCGTAGAACCGTGTGCCGCCGACCACCTTGTACGGCAGGCCGACGCGGACCAGCACCTCCTCGAGCGCGCGCGACTGCGCGTTGGTGCGGTAGAAGATCGCGACGTCGCCCGGCCGCACGCCGTCGGAGTCGCCGAGCTTGTCGATCTCGTCGGCGACGAACCGTGCTTCCTGGTGCTCGTCGTCGGCCACGTAGCCCACGATCTTGGCCCCGGCGCCCGAGTCGGTCCACAGTCGCTTGGGCGTGCGGCCGGCATTGCGGGAGATCACCGCGTTGGCCGCGGTCAGGATGTTCTGCGTGGAGCGGTAGTTCTGCTCCAGCAGGATCGTGGTCGCGTCGGGGTAGTCCTTCTCGAACTCCAGGATGTTGCGGATCGTGGCGCCGCGGAAGGCGTAGATGGACTGGTCCGAGTCGCCCACGACGGTCAGCTCGGCCGGGTCCAGCCCTCCGTCGGCCGAGTCGGCGGACCCCTCGGTGCCGACCCCCGCGAGCTCGCGGACCAGCGTGTACTGCGCGTGGTTCGTGTCCTGGTACTCGTCGACCATGACGTGCCGGAACCGGCGGCGGTAGTGCTCCGCGACGTTCGGGAACGCCTGGAGCAGGTTCACCGTGGTCATGATGATGTCGTCGAAGTCCAGCGCGTTCGCCTGCGTGAGGCGCGCCTGGTAGCGCGTGTAGACGTCGGCCAGCACCTGGTCGAACTTGGGCGCCGTCGTGTTGCGCTCCTCCGCCGACTGGCCGCCCCACGGCCGGCGGATGGCGCCCACCTCCGCTGCCGCCGCGGCAGCGAGCGCCTCCTCGGTGGCGTTCGCCCCGGTCTGCCGCGCGTAGGTCTCCGGGTCGATCAGCTCGTTCTTCAGGTCGCTGATCTTGTTCGACAGCCCGCGCGCCGGATATTTCTTGGCGTCGAGGTTGAGCTCGCGTGTCACCAGCGTGATGAGGCGCTGGCTGTCGGCGGCGTCGTAGATGCTGAAGCTCGACCGCAGGCCCAGCGTCGTCGCCTCGCGGCGCAGGATCCGCACGCAGGCCGAGTGGAACGTCGAGACCCACATACGGCCCGCTGCCGGGCCGACCAGGCCTGCGACGCGCTCCCGCATCTCGGCCGCCGCCTTGTTGGTGAACGTGATCGCGAGGACCTCCCCCGCCCGCGCCCTGCCGGTGGCCAGCAGGTAGGCGATGCGGTGCGTCAGCACGCGCGTCTTGCCCGAGCCCGCGCCCGCGACGATGAGGAGCTGCCCGCCCTCGTGCACGACGGCGGCCCGCTGCTGCGGGTTGAGGCCGTCGAGCAGCGCCTCCGGGTCGAGGTGGGAGTATGCGCCCCCGGCGCGCGGCGCCTCGGACTCGTGCGGCAGGCCCGCCAGCCAGTCCGGCTCGCTGGGGAGCGCGGCCTCGCCCGGGTCGCCGGCGCCCGCACCGTCGTCGTCCCACTGCGGCGCCGTGCTCGGCAGGCGCGACATGGTGCCGGGCGACGCGGGGTCGAGGCCGGGCAGGGAGAGGCTGTCGAAGAGGGAAGTCATCGTCCCTAAGCGTAGGCGGGCTCACCGACACTGCCGACGGGCCGCGCGGTCAGACCTTCTCCCAGACCGAGACCTGCTTGGTGCTCTCGTGCTCGAACGGGGCCAGGTCCCAGTCCGCCCACCGGTGCTTGAGCCGCATGCCCGCGATGCGGGCCATGAGATCCATCTCGGCGGGCCACGCGTACCGGAAGGGGACCACGTGGAACCGGCCGCCGTCCGGGGTCACCGTCACGTGGTTCGACGTGTAGCGCTGCGTCGCGACGTCGTACCGGTCGAAGCCGACGTAGCCACCCCCGTCGTCGGGCGCGACCGTGAACGGCACGGTGTCCTGGCCGGGCGGCATCCGCCGTAGGTCCGGGATGCCCACCTCGACGAGGAACAGGCCGCCGGGCCGCAGGTGCGCGGCGGCGTTGCGGAAGACGTCCACCTGCCCGTCCTGGGTCGTGACGTTGTCGATCGTGTTGAAGACCAGATAGACCAGGGAGAACTCGCCGGGCGCCACGGCGCCGTCGAACAGGGTCGAGGTCATGTCACCGATCGTGACGTGGATGCTCCCGCCGCCCGGCTTGCCGCCGATGCGGGCGGCCATCGCCCTGCTCAGCTCGATGCCGCTCACCGGGACGCCGCGCGCGGCCAGCGGCACGGCGATCCGGCCGGTCCCGATCGCGAGCTCCAGCACCGGGCCGCCATCAGCCAGGTCTGCCAGCACGTCGACCACCGGGACTATCGCCTCGGGCGTGTTCGCGTCCTCCGGGTCGTCGTACCCGGCAGCCACGCTCTCGGGGAACCAGCCGTCGCTCGGGTCGTCGATGGTCGTGTCGTCGCGCGCCGTCTCGCTCACGGCATCGACGCTATGCCCGACGACGGCGCCCGCACACGCTTATTTCCGGCTCGGGCCCTGGGCGGCCACGGGGTGAGAAAAGCAGTTCACCCCTCCTCGACCCGCCAGGGCAGGACACGCCGGTCGTAACCTGAACAGGCCCGCCCCACTCAGCCGCAACACGATCGCTGGAGCCCCATGTCTGGTCTCGTCAGTGCCGCGCCGGCGGAGGCTGGCTCCCCGACCGGCACCTCCCACGGCCGACCGAGCAAGCGGTCGAGAGACGCACGCCGACGCGCCGGCCGGGTCCCGTCCACGGTGGTCACGCTGGGCGTGGTGAGCTTCCTGACGGACGTCTCCTCCGAGGCCGTCATGGCAGTCCTGCCGCTGTACGTCACCGCGACCCTCGGCATGTCCGTGATCGCGTACGGCGTGGTCGACGGGCTCGTCCAGGGCGCCGGTGCGCTCGTCCGGGTGGCCGGTGGCTGGGCCGCCGACCGCACCGACCGCCCCAAGTGGGTGGCCGCGGTGGGCTACGGCCTCTCGGCGCTGACCCGGGTAGGGCTGTTGTTCGCTGCCGGCCTGCCCGCCATCGCGAGCCTCGTCGTGACGGACCGCATCGGCAAGGGCATCCGCACCGCCCCGCGGGACGCCCTGATCGCCGCCGCGGCGAACCCGCGCAACCTCGGGCGGTCGTTCGGCGTGCACCGGGCGCTCGACACCGCGGGTGCCACGCTGGGACCGTTGCTCGCGTTCGCGATCCTCTGGGCGATCCCGGACGGCTGGACGACGATCTTCGTCGTCTCGCTCGGCGCGGCGGTGCTCGGCGTCGGTGCCCTCGTCCTGCTCGTCCCGGACCTCCGGCCGCGCCAGGCGGCATGGCTCAGGACCCACCGCACACGCCAGGACCGCGGGCTGCCCAAGTGCAAGGGGTGCACGTGCGACGCGGCAGGTGGCCTCGAGCTCACCAAGCGGCCCTTCTCCTGGAGCTTCCTGCGCAGCGGTGCGACGGTACGGCTGCTGGTCGTCGCCGGGATCCTCGGGCTGCTCACCGTCGGCGACGGGTTCATCTATCTCGCGCTGCAGGACCGCGACGGGTTCGCCACGCACTGGTTCCCGCTGCTCTACGTCGGGACGAACGCCACGTACATGCTGCTCGCCGCCCCGATCGGCCGCCTCGCCGACCGCGTCGGCAGGGCCCAGGTCCTGGTCTGGGGGCACGCCCTCCTGGCCGGCGCCTACGTCTGCGCGGCCGTCCCGTTCCCGGGGGCGGCCACCACCATCGCGGCCCTGGTGCTGCTCGGCACCTTCTACGCCATGACCGACGGCGTGCTGGCCGCGCTCACCAGCGCGCTCGTGCCCACCGCCGTCCGGGCCACCGCGATCGGCACCGCGCAGACCGTCACCGCCGTCGTGCGCATGGTCGCGTCCGCCGGGTTCGGCGTGCTCTGGTACGCGTTCGGCAGCGTCGAGGCGCTGTGGATCGTGGCCACCGCGCTGGTCGTCGCGGTCCCGGTGTGCGCATACCTGGTCAGGGGCGGCCTGCTGGAGCGGGACCCCGACCCGGTCGAGGAGATCCCGGCATGACCGGCAGCCCCGTCCTCCGTCGTCGGGCCGCGTTCGCCGTGCTTGCCGTCGTGGTGCTGACCGGCACCACCTGGTACGCCGTCGCGGAGCTCCAGCGCGCGCGGGCGGAGCAGAACGCGCCGACCCGGGTCGAGGTGACCGAGGACGTGCTGGACGGTCCCCACGTCCTGTTCCGCGGCACGGCCCCCGGCGACCTCTACGGCAGGGTGGCCGCCGTCGCCCTGGACGATCTGTCCGGCCCGCGCGAGGTCACGCCCGTCGTGTGCGACCGGGTGTCGTCCCAGGGCGCGACGACGGTCTGCCTGCGCACCCGCCGCGGCGTCGTGACCACCTACGAGGCCGAGGTGCTCGACGCCGCGTGGCGCACGACGGCCACCTGGTCCCTGCCCGGCATCCCCAGCAGGACCCAGCTCTCACCGGACGGGCTCGTGGCCACCACCGCGTTCGTGACCGGCCACTCCTACTCCCAGGCGGGCTTCTCCACGGAGACCATGGTGCGCGACGTCGACGGCGCGAAGGTCTCGGGCAACCTCGAGGACTTCACGCTGCTGGTCGACAGCGAGCGCGTGGCCCCGGTCGACCGGAACGTGTGGGGCGTGACCTTCGTGGACGACCACTCCTTCTACGCCACGGTCCGGTCGCAGTCCCTCGGCCACACCTGGCTCGTGCGCGGCGACCTCACCGAGCGCACCCTCGTCACCGTGCTCGACGGCGTCGAGTGCCCCTCGCTGTCCCCGGACGGGACCCGGCTCGCCTTCAAGCACGACGTCGCGGCGGACGGCGCGGCGACCCAGCACTGGACGCCCGCCGTGCTCGACCTGGCCACCCTCGAGGTCACCGTGCTCGACGCCGAGCAGCGCACCGTGGACGACCAGATGACCTGGCTCGACGACACGACGCTTCTCTACGGGCTGCCCCGTACCGAAGAGCCGGGGACCACCGACGTCTGGTCCCTGGCCGCCGACGGCACGGGCAAGCCCGCCGTGGCGATCCCGCAGGCCTGGTCCCCGAGCGTCGTGGGGTGACGAAGCGGGCCGGGCCACTTGGCCCGGCCCGCTTGACTGTAGATCAGACGGCTCAGCCTTCGAGGGTTCGAATCCCTCACCAGCCACGTTGTGATGACGCGGGACATCGTTGATAGATGTCTCGGTCATCGTTTATATCTGGGACGTTCGTTTCGAGGGCCGGCAAGCGGCCGGTCCGTTCCAGCTCTCGAGCGGCCGATGGGGCTCGGCGTCGAATCGCAAGATCGTGGTCTACGCCTGGGCCGAGCCGCAGGGCACGCATCGATCCGGACCCTGAGCGACGTGCTTCGTGCGGCTCGGCATGCGCGACCACGATCATCAACCACTTGACAAAAACTAGGGCGTGACCAGCGAAAACGCTGGTCACGCCCTAGTTCGTTGTCACCTGATTGCGCGTGATCGCTGGGGCTGGCCCAACGCTCTGGCCCAACCGGATCGCCACGACCCTGGTCCGCCTACTGGGGAGGCGGTGGGTTCCTCGGCCTCTGAGCTTCGCGGATGACCGCGACGGCCGCGAGTGCCGCAGCTACAGCGGTGGTCGGGGTGTCGAGCCACCAAACCACTGCGAACGCGGCGGTAGGGCCCGCTATGACGAGCCACCTTCCACGATCTAGACTCAAATCTGCCCTCCTTCCTTCTGGTAGACCCTGCAGGTTGCCCAGCCGGTGAAGGGCGAAGCCCGCCGCCTGTTGCCGCAGGCGGCGGGCACTTTCGTGCTGGGTGTATCTATGGCACCACACGTAGCGACCAGGCGATCTCGCACATACCCTTCGCCTGTTCGTGGAGGCGCGACGGCACTCCTCTCGGGACCTAGCCGGTGAAAGTCTGTTTCCCAGTGGCGACCCTGTTAAGGTGCAGCAAGTCGAGCAGAAGCTCGCCAGGACGGCGCTGTTCCGGCCGGGTCTTCGCAGATGAGGGCCTTGGAGAAAACTTCCACGAGCGGGGCCGAGAGGCCGCTAGGCCGCACATTCCACCAGCCTCCAAGTATTTTATTTTCCTCCTCTATGGCTGGCGTGAAAATAATCTACAAGAAACTGATTTGCATCGCCCTGACGACCTCTTTACCGGGTGGCCTCGTTGCCGGAGGCTGGGGCGCTGAGCGCGGCGTCCATGGCGTCAGCGGCGTCACGGAGCGTCGTGAGCATGACGTGCCCATATAGGTCCGTCGTGATGCTCATCTGGCTGTGGCCGAGCACCTCCATCACGGTTCGAGGTGCGACCCCTTGACCGAGCAGCAGCGGCGCACAGGTGTGCCGCAGGTCGTGAAACCTGATCCTGCGCGCGCCAGCCATCTCGGCCAGCGAATCGAGGATGCGGTTCACGTGCTTCGGGTCGAGGAGGCTCCCGGACTTGGACGCGAACACCAGTCCGTTGTCCTGCCAGGCGCTGCCTGCCGTCTCGCGTTCCGCGTCCTGCTCACGCGGAGCGTCCGGCTTTCCATGTCGACGCCGTTCCAGTGCAGGGCGAGCAGTTCGCCCTTGCGCATGCCGAGCGCGACACCGACCGAGAACAGCGCACCCAGCCGGTGGCCGGCCTCGACCTTGAGAAACGCGTCCACCTCCTGCGAGGTCCAAGGCTCGACCTCGGCGCGGGTGACCGTCGGCCCTTGACCAGAGCGGCCACGTTGCGGTGGACCAGCTCGTCTCGTTGAGCCTCCGCCAGCATGGCACGGAGAACAGCGCGCGTGAGCTGACCAGTCCGGGCAGACAGCGGTTCGACCGGCCCGTCCCGTCGCTTCCGGTTGAGGCTCGCCGTCGTGTTCATGATCTTCCGCACGTGGGCAGGAGTTAGGGAGGTGAGGCGGACGGTCCCTCCGCCTGCACAGTCGATGGCTGGCGGGCCGGACGCATCTGCCTTGCTTGGCGCGCCGGGCCTACTTGGCGGACAGAGCCGCGAAGACCGTGACGTCGCACCCGGAGCGGGTACCCGAGGTGCCCAGCTGGACCGTTCCGTCGGCGCGGGCGAGATCGACCGTGGTGCGGCCGGGGCTCGCGGTCGCGTCCGTCTCGGTGAAGCCGCCGGACGTGAACCAGCTGCGGTAGTCGAGCACGACGGCGTCGCAGGCGCCCTTCACCTTCGCGTCGAGCGTCACCTGGTAGCGGCCGTCCGTCCCGGTCACGGAGCTGGACGCCACAGCAGTGCCCGTGGGTACCAGGACGACGTCGTCGGGGAAGCCTGCCACGAGTCCCTCCGCTGTACCGGTCCGCTGGTCGCGGGTCAGCCGGCCTGCCGCGGGGGCCACCGAGTCACCCAGGTCGTCGCCGCTCGACCGGCCGGGCGCAGGCGGGGCGATCTCGCTGCCCTCGGCTCCGCTCTGCCCGCCGCTGCGGCCGTCCGGCGTCTTGTCCTCGCCGTCGGCCCTCGACTCCCTGTCCGTGCCGGAGGCCTTCGGCTTCCCCTCCGTGCCGGCGGTGGCGCCGTCCGCACCGTCAGGCGTGGGGCCCGGCGTGGCGTCCCCGGTGGGGGTGACGGTGCCGCTGCCCGACGCCGAGGCGGGTCCGGCGTCCGGTCCCGGATCCTGAGCGGTGGACGAGGACAGCACCAGGGCGGCGACCAGCAGGGGTGCGGCCAGCAGGGGTGCGGCGAGGCGACCCCTGCTGGTCGCGGCGAGCGTTCGCGTGCGGCTCATGTCATATGTCCCGGTCACTGGTCCGTGAACACCGGCTCGACCCAGTACCCGGTGCCCTGCCACGAGTACTGCGGGAAACCGCCGCCGTAGATGAAGCGGCCGGCGTCCACCGGCGTGGTCAGCGGACCGATGACGCGCTGCTGCGCGAAGTACCCCGCACCGGCCGCATAGCCGCCCTGCGGCGCGAGATACGACACGACGTAGCTGGTGCCGGCCGTGACGGCCACCGGATCGGGGAGCGGAACCGTCTGCCAGCCCTCGCCCCCACCCGAGGGCGCCTCGGCCGTCACCAGCCGCGTACCGCCGTCGGACCACACGCTCACCGTGTGCGGCCCGGGGTTGTTCGGTCCCCGGTAGAAGCGGACCGCCCCGACGACGCCGTCGCGGTCCGCGGAGAACCGGGTGCCGAGCTCGACGGCCGCGCCGTCGTCCGCCGACGCCACCGGCGGCACGTCACCGCCGAAGATCCGGCACGGGCACTCGCCGGCCGCAGCCTGCGTGGTGAACGACCATGTGGTGGGCGCGATCGTGCCGCCGTCGGTGGCGGTCCCCTCGAACCGGGCCGTGTACGTGGTGCCGACCAGAAGGTCTGCCGTGGGGTCCAGGGTCGCCGTCGCGCCGTCGACGGTGAGGCTGCCCGGTACGGCCTGGCCGCCAGGTCCGGTCAGCGTCAGCGTCGCGCCCGCCGCGAGCGGCTGGGACGCCGTGGCCGAGACGGAGGTGTTCGCCTGCACGTCGAAGGCCCCGGCAGACGGCGTCCGCGAGACGATGGTGGGGGCTACGGGGTCCGGCGTGAACGCCACGTCCACGAGGTAGCTCGAGGAGGTCGCGGTCGTCGGGCGGCCCGAGCCGTAGAGGTACACCCCGGCGTTCTGCGGCGTGCTCAGGTCCCCGACCGTCCGGGGGTCCCCGAGCGCACCGAGAGTCGCCGGGTAGAGGCCGGTCGGCGCGCGGTAACCCACCGTGTACTCCTGCCCGGCGGACACCGCTACGGGGGCGTCGAACTCGACGTCTTGCCAGCCGCGCACGACGGGGTGCGTGATGGTCGCCTGGGCGACGAGCTGCCCGTTCTCCGCCCACAGGGAGGCCACGAACGGCTCCTCTATCTCGGCCGACTTCCAGAACTGCATCCCGGTGACCTGGCCGGCGACACCCGGCGAGAAGCGCATGCCGAGCACTACGGCGTTCGGGTCGGCTGCGGCCTCAATGTCCGGCACCGTCGTCTCGTCGAACACACCGCACGGGCACGTCGCGGACGGCGGGCGGACGGTCCGGAAGCTCCAGGTCCCACCTTCGGACAACTGTGCTCCATCGGCGGACTGCGCGGTGACCACCGCGGTGTGCTCGGCGAACCCGGCCAGCGGCGCGGACGGCGTGAAGGTGGCCGTCCGCGTGGGGGCGTCGTAGGAGACGCTGCCCGCCACGGGGTTGTCCGCCTCGTCGGTCACGGTGAAGCCGATGGTCGACGCGACGGCGTTCTTGGAGAACGTGATGCTCACCGGGCCGTCCAGGGACACGCTGACCTCACCGGCGACCGGCGCGTGCCCGGTGGCGACCAGCGGGGAGTCGTCGATGTACATGAACACGGGGTCCACGTAGTAGGCGGTGTTCTGCCAGGACTGGGTCGGGACCGTGCCGGCGGCGCCATACAGGCCGGCCGGCGCAGCGCCGAACCCGCCTTCGACGGTAAGCGGCCCGGCGGCGACCCCCTGGGCCTGGAATGCCCAGGGGGTAGCGGTGTAACCGCCGGACGGCGCGGTGTAGGACACCACGTAGGCCTCCCCCGCGACGACGGGGACCGGGCGGACGAACGACGCCTCCTGCCACCCGGTCGCCGACTCGCCCGTGAACTCCACGCTGGCCAGCGGCTCGCCGGCCGCGCTCCACAGCGTGCCGCGATGCACGCCCGTGTTCGCCGCGGTCTTGTGGAACCGGACGCCTCTGATGTAGCCGTCGGCCGCCGCCACGAACCGCATGCCCAGCTCGACCGGGGACGAGTCGTCGGCCGGCGCGTTCGTCGGGGGCGTATCACCGAACACCGTGCACGGGCAGGCCACCTGGACGCCCACGGCCGCCGCGGCCCCGATGTTCGCGGAGTCGTCGACCGCACGGGCGCGGATCTCGGCCGCTCCCGAGCCGAAGATCTGTCCGGTGTACGTCCAGCTCGCACGGCCCTCGGCGGGGTGCCAGGTCTGCCCTGCGTCGAGCGAGACCTCCACTCCGGCCACCCGGCCCGCGGCGTCCGAGGCCGTACCGGTGACGGTGACGCTCGACCCGCCGGCGAACGACTGCTGCGCGGCCGGGCCCTGGATCTGGGTGGTCGGCCCGGTGACGTCCGTCGTCTGCGTCACCGGGTTGATGCCGGATGCGAGGGTGTCCGGCTGGATGCCCATGTCCGCGAACAGGTTGACCGTCGCCTGGCGCATCCGGGAGTCCGCGGGGGCGCCGTCCCCGTCGTGCTGCTGGTCCAGGCCCCAGGACCACTGCACCGTGCCCGCCGAGAACACCAGCGCGCCGCTCGCAGCCTTGTACATCGTGATGTTGTGCCTGGTGACGCCGGGCGCCACGGAGTTGCCGAAGTCCTGCAGGTACTCGGGCACGTCGCCGACGGTCGTCGACATACGGATCAGGCCCTCGGGGCGGAAGCCGTTGTCGAGGTCCTCGTTCGACTCGTACCCGACCGTGTGCTGCGCGAGCGCCTGGGAGGTCCCGGAGGGAAGACTGGTCAGCGTCGTGCCCCGCCAGATCCGCAGCTTGCCTTCCTCGGCCGAGACCGTGATCGGCAGGTCCGAGTAGTTGACCATGTACTGGGTGCCGATGAGCTCGTTCTCGGGGCGGCCGGCCCCGGCGGCCGTGCTCGCGTACCGGGGGTCGCGCCACGTCCCGGTCCACTCGGTGGAGGGGTCGATCTTGGCGTGGCCCCAGGTCTCCTTGTACGACACGAGGGTGCGACGGTCGGCCGCCGGGCCCGCCACGGACGGTTCCCAGCGCGTGCGCCAGTAGACCTCGTTGCCGGCGAAGAAGGCGAGGTGCACCCCGGCGTCGCGAGCCTGCTCGACGGCGGCCCGCTGCGGGCCCGACCAGTACTCGTCGTGCCCAACAGACAGGAACGCGTCGTGGTTCAGCAGCCGAGAACCGTCGCGGTCGGTGTCTGCCCCCGCGATGTAGGTGACGTCGTAGCCGTTCTGCTCCAGGAACCGGACCATCGCGTACTCGGCACTGAAGTAGAAGTCGCGGCCCTGCGCCAGCCCGCGGGTGTTGAACGGACGGTTGTAGCTCAGCTTGTAGGCCCGCCCGTTGGCGCCGCCCTGGTAGAAGCTGGAGCCGCCGTAGGTGTTGTAGGCCTGCCAGGTCGTGTCCGCCGTCTGGAAGACGAAGTCAGAGGTGGAGCCGTCGTCGCGCACGACGAACGTGATGTGGCTCTGACCGCCCGTGTCCTGCCGGGTCAGGTGCGCCACGTAGACGCCGGACACGGCGGTGGCCGGGACGTCCCACCCCGCCGACACCGCCCAGCTCCCGCAGTCGACCAGCTCGACGGGCTCGGACCACGCACACTCGGGCTGCGTCTGCGGCAGCGTCGCGCTCGGCGTGACCTCCGCGATCTTGCGCGCCCCCAGCCCCTGGTACCAGCCGGTGCGGTAGATATCGATCGTGTAGGCCTGCGCGTCCGTGTCGATCTTGAACGAGACCCGGCTGCCCGTGTCGACGCTCATCTCGGTGGCGAAGCCCTGGATGCTGGAGTCGCCCGCACCCTCGATGTCCCAGACCTGCGGGGACGTGCCCGGCTTCGAGTTCTCGCACACGACCGGATTGCCACCGGGATCGCACGGGGCAGCCTCGGCAGTGGTCGCAGGGACCACGGCGAGCAGGCTCGAGGACAGAGCGAGCACTGCGACGGCGAACACCGCCGGAACACGGAGTACGCGGCGGGACCGAGATGCTGGACGTGCCAGGGAGTAGCCCATGTTCGCCACTGTAAGAGCGCCAACAGCAGTCAAGCAGAGCGAGGAAGGTTACCTCACCCCCGGTTCACCCGTTGGCACGAAGCGTGCTGGCTCTCTGCCAGGATGCTCCCACCGACACGGAGGTAGTCATGGAAGACCTGGTCGTCATCGGTGCCGGCATCGTCGGCCTCGCCACGGCGCGCGAAGTGCTCCGGCGCCGTCCGGGAGCAGCCGTCCTCGTCCTGGAGAAGGCCGACGACATCGCGAGCGCGCAGACCGGCCACAATTCCGGCGTCATCCATGCCGGGCTCTACTACGCGCCCGGCTCGCTCAAGGCCAGGCTGTGTCGGGCCGGGCAGCGGGCCACCAAGGAGTTCTGCGACGAGCACGCCATTCCGTACAAGACCATCGGCAAGCTCGTCGTGGCGACCGACGCGGTTGAGGTCGACCGGATGGAGCGGCTGGCCGTGCGTGGTGCGGAGAACGGGATCGAGCTCGAGCGCATCGACGGCGACAGGCTCGCGGAGATGGAACCCAACGTCCGCGGGCTGGCTGCACTGCTGTCCCCAGCCACCGGTGTCGTCGACTTCCGCGAGGTCGCCCGGGCGATGGCCCGGGACATCGACGAGCTGGGCGGACGGGTGATCACCCGGTCGCAGGTCCGCTCGATCCGTGAGCTCGCGGGCCCCTCGGGGGAGGTGGTCGTCGGCTCCGACACAGGCGAGTACCGCACACGGAAGCTCGTCGTGTGCGCTGGCCTTCAGGCCGACAGGATCGCAGCCATGGGCGGGCTCGCTGTGGACTTCCAGGTCGTCCCGTTCCGTGGGGAGTACTACCAGCTACCGCACGACCGTTCCGACGTCGTGCAACGGCTCATCTACCCGGTCCCTGACCCCGGCCTGCCCTTCCTCGGCGTCCACCTGAGCCCGACGATCGACGGCAGGATCACCGTCGGCCCCAACGCCGTGCTGGGCTTCTCACGCGAGCGTCATCCCCGCGGTTCTGTCACGGCCCGCGACGTGGCGGAGTACCTGACGTTCCCGGGCATGTGGCGGTTCGCGAAGTCGAACATCCGGACCGGGGTGGACGAGATGCGCAACTCGCTCTTCCCGCAGGGCTACCTCGAGCTCGTCCGCAAGTACTGCCCTGGACTCCGCCTCGAGGACCTGCGCCCTTACCCCGCCGGTATCCGGGCGCAGGCCATCATGCGGGACGGCACCTCGGTCGAGGATTTCTTGCTCCGTTCGACGGAGCGTCAGCTGCACGTGTGCAACGCGCCGTCGCCTGCCGCCACGTCTGCGATCCCCATCGCCGGTCTCATCGCTGACAAGTTCGCGAGCGCTGCCTGAGCAGCTCTCGGGACTACGGCACGAAATGGCTGCGGTGGTCGCCCACGCTGAACGAGGTCAAGGGCGGATGAAATATCGAGGACGCCTTTTCGACCGGCACGGGCACGGCGGAAGAAAATGCAATCCCGGCAGCGGATGAGATTTCGGGTGATCTTTTCTCAAAAACCCGCCGACGACTCACGGGTGAATACCCCTGTTCACCCCCTCCACGGGTTTCTGGAATGTGTCGGGGACGTAAGACTTCCCTCATGCATTCCGCCGCTCCACACGTTCTGGTGATCATCCAGAACCTGCCGTTCCGGCTCGATCGCAGAGTGCGGTCCGAGTGCCGCGCCCTGACGGACGCCGGCTACCGGGTGAGCGTCATCTGCCCGCAGGAGAACCCGGGCGAACCCGCCCGGTTCCAGATCGACGAGACCACCGTCCACCCCTATGCGCCCCCGCCGGACTCGCACGGGCTCGCCGGCTACGTGCGCGAGTTCGTCGTCTGCTGGTGGCGCACCGCGCGTGCGTCGGTACGTGTGCACAGGGACGCGCCGTTCCAGGTCATCCAGGCGTGCAACCCGCCGGACACCTACTGGCTGCTCGCGCTGCTCTGGCGCCTGCGGCGCGGGGTGCGGTTCGTCTACGACCAGCACGACCTGTGCCCGGAGGTGTACGTCGCGAAGTTCGGCCGCCAGGGCCTGTTGTACCGCGCCCTGCTGCTGCTGGAGCGCGCCACGTATCGCAGCGCGGACCATGTCATCTCGACCAACGGCTCCTACCAGGCGATCGCGCTGGGTCGTGGCCGGGTCGACCCGGTGCGCAGCTCCGTCGTGATGAGCACCCCCGACGCCGACCTGATGCGGCGTGGCGAGCCGGAGCCGGGAGCACGCGGCCAGGCGAAGCACCTCGTGGCCTACGTCGGCATCATGGGTTCGCAGGACGGCGTCGACCGGCTGCTGGCCGCCGTCGACCACGTCGTGCACCAGCGCGGGCGAACCGACGTGCGGTTCGCGCTCCTCGGGTTCGGGGACGCCCTGGCCGACCTGCGCACCGACTGCACGCGCCGCGGCCTGGACCCCTGGGTGCACTTCACCGGACGGGTCGACCACGTGGCGATCGGCCGCTGGCTGTCGAGCGCGGACCTGGGGGTCACGCCGGACCCGCCCAGCGAGTTCAACGAGCGCTCCACCATGAACAAGACCCTCGAGTACATGGCGCACGGCCTGCCGGTCGTCGCGTCGGACCTGACCGAGACCCGCAACAGCGCGGGCGAGGCCGCGGCATACGTCGGCGGCACCGACCCGGCGGCCCTCGGCGACACGATCCTCGAGATCCTCGACGACCCGGAGCGTGCCCGTGCCATGGGTGCGGTCGGCCGCGCGCGGATCGAGGGCGAGCTGTCCTGGCGCCGACAGGCCGCCACCTACGTGGGGGTGTTCGACGGCCTGACCGGGCGCGCCGGAACGCCCGCCGAGGCACACGTGTAAAAACCCGACGGCCGCATTTCATCCTGCATTTGTCTTTCACCCCGGGTGAAAGACGGGCGCGGGTGAACAACGCGCGTCCGCAGGGTGATTTCGAATCACACCGGCCGGTACGGCACAGGACCGGGACGTACATTGATCGGAGCCAGGAACTTGACTGTCCGGGCCGATCCGAGCTGAAACCGGAAGAAGGCAGCATGGACCAAAAGACCTTGCGGGCGGCCGTCGTGGGCGCCGGCTACTGGGGCCCCAACCTGGCACGCAACTTCGCGGCGTCGGACCGCTGGGAGCTCGCCGCGGTGTGCGACCTCGACGCCGACCGTGCCGGTCGCGTCGCGAGCGCGCACGGCGGGGCCGACGTCGAGACGTCGCTCACAGCGCTGCTCGCGCGGGACGACATCGACGCGGTGGCCATCGCCACCCCTGCCGGAACGCATCACGCGATAGCCATGGCCGCGCTGCGTGCGGGCAAGCACGTGGTCGTCGAGAAGCCGCTCGCCGACAGCGCCTCCGCAGCGGACGAGATGGTCGCTGAAGCCCACGCACGGGGGCTGGTCCTCATGACGGACCACACGTTCTGCTACACGCCGGCGGTGCGCAAGATCCGTGATCTCATCGCGGTCGGAGAGCTGGGCGACATCCTGTACATCGACTCGGTGCGGATCAACCTGGGCCTGGTCCAGCCCGACGTCGACGTGTTCTGGGACCTGGCCCCGCACGACCTGTCAATCGTCGACTTCGTGCTGCCCGGCGGGCTGCGTCCCGTGTCGGTGGCCGCACACGGCGGAGACCCGCTCGGCACCGGCAAGGCCTGCGTGGGATATCTCTTCCTGCCGCTGGCCAGCGGCGCCGTGGTCAACGTGCACGTCAACTGGCTCAGCCCCACCAAAATCCGGCGGATCACGATCGGCGGGTCCAGGCGGACCCTCGTCTGGGACGACCTCAACCCGCAGCAGCGGCTCAGCGTCTACGACCGGGGCGTCAACTACGAACAGATCGCCGCCGACGGCGAGGAGCGCCGGGCGGCCACTGTCTCGTACCGCCTGGGCGACACCTGGTCACCTGCGCTGCCCGAGCAGGAGGCGCTCGGCCTGATGGTCGCCGAGCTGGCCGACGCGATCACGCAGGCGCGGGCGCCGCTCACCGACGGCCGCGCCGGCCGCCGGGTCCTCGGCGTCCTCGAGGCGGCGTCGGCGAGCCTCGCCGCGGGCGGCACCGCCATCACCCCCGATCCCAACCGAGAACTGGAACTTTCCGCATGAGCACACTGCAGGGCGCCAATATCCTCGTCACGGGCGGCGCCGGGACCATCGGGTCGACGCTCGTCGACCAGCTCCTCGACGCGGGCGCCGCTCACGTCGACGTGCTGGACAACCTGGTTCGCGGCCGGCGCGCCAACCTCGACGACGCGCTCGCCGACGGGCGGGTCACCCTCGTCGAGGGCGACATCCGCGACCGGGACCTGGTGCACGACATCACCCGCGGCAAGGAGCTGGTGTTCCACCAGGCCGCGATCCGCATCACCCAATGCGCTGAGGAGCCCCGCCTGGCCCTCGAGGTGCTCGTCGACGGCACGTTCAACGTGGTCGAGGCCGCGGCAGAGCATCACGTGAGCAAGCTCGTCGTGGCGTCGAGCGCGTCGGTGTACGGCCTCGCCGAGGAGTTCCCCACCACCGAACGGCACCACCATCACGACAACGACACGATCTACGGCGCTGCCAAGACGTTCAACGAGGGCCTGGCCAGGTCGTTCCGTGCGATGAGCGGTCTCGACTACGTGACGCTGCGCTACTTCAACGTGTACGGCCCACGCATGGACGTGCACGGCCTGTACACAGAGGTGCTGGTGCGCTGGATGGAGCGGATAGCCGACGGGCGCCCGCCCCTGATCTTCGGGGACGGCCTGCAGACCATGGACTTCGTCTGCACACCGGACATCGCCCGGGCGAATGTGCTCGCCGCGGCCAGCGACGTCGCCGAGGGCGTGTACAACGTCGCCAGCGGCACGGAGACGAGCCTGCTGGAGCTGGCCCAGGCCCTGCTGCGGGTCATGGGGTCCGACCTACCCGTGGAGCACGGCCCGGAGCGAGCCGTCAACGGCGTGGTACGACGCCTGGCGGACACGACGGCGGCACGCGACGACCTGGGCTTCGAGGCGACGATCGGGCTGGAAGAGGGCCTGCGGCTGCTCGTCGACTGGTGGCGTCCGCTGCGCGAGGAGATCGCCGCTGGACGGTCCCTGCCCGAAGCGCCGGCCCTGGCCGCCGCCGTGGTCGGGGGCGCGTCATGACCGCCGTCACGCCGTCGCGCATCAACGTCATGCAGCCATGGCTCGGGGCCGAGGAGGTAGCGGCGGTCACCGAGGTGATCGAGTCGGGCTGGGTGGCACAGGGGCCGCGCGTCGCCGCGTTCGAGGCCGCGTTCGCGAGCGCGATGCAGGCCCGTGCCGCGGTCGCGACGTCGAGCTGCACGACCGCACTGCACCTCGCCCTGCTCGTCGCGGGCATCCGCCCGGGAGACGACATCGTCGTGCCGTCCTTCTCGTTCGTCGCCACGGCCAACGCGCCCACGTACGTGGGCGCACGGCCGGTGTTCGCGGACGTTGACGCCGTCACCGGCAACGTCACCGCCGAGACGGTCGCCGCGGCGCTCACACCCGCCACCCGCGCCGTGATCGTGGTGGACCAGGGCGGCGTGCCGGTAGACCTCGCACCGATCCGGCAGCTGTGCGACCCGCTCGGCATCGTGGTGATCGAGGACGCTGCGTGCGGAGCGGGTTCGACCTACCTCGACCGTCCGGTCGGGGCGGGCGCCGAGATCGCCGCCTGGTCCTTCCATCCCCGCAAGCTCCTCACCACCGGCGAGGGCGGGATGCTCACCACCAGCCGCCCTGAATGGGCCGCCCGCGCACGCCGCCTGCGGGAGCACGCGATGAGCGTGTCGGCCGCCGACCGGCACGGCTCCCTCGTGTCACCGCCGGAGGAGTACGGAGAGGTCGGCTTCAACTTCCGCATGACTGACCTGCAGGCCGCCGTAGGCCTGGTGCAGCTCGGCCGCCTCCCCGAGATCGTGGCCCGACGGCGGCAGGTCGCCGATCACTACCGCGACGAGCTGTCCGGTGTGCCCGGCCTGCGGCTCGTCGAGGACCCCTCCTGGGGCACCAGCAACGTGCAGTCGTTCTGGCTGGAGGTGCTGCCCGCGTACGGGACGGACCGCGAGGGTCTGCTCCTGTCGCTCGCCTCGGCGGGCGTCTCCGCGCGGCGCGGCATCATGGCCGCCCATCTGCAGCCCGCGCACGCGGGGCGGGAGCACGCTCCGTTGCCGGTGACCGAGCGGCTCACGGCCGACACCCTGATCCTGCCCCTGTTCCACCAGATGACGGACTCCGACCTGGACCGCGTGGTCGACGTCGTGCGCCGGGCCGGGTGATCGCGCGATGACGACCGACGGCCGGCCGGTCCTGCTGGTGGGGGCGAGCGGCCTCGCCCGCGAGGTGCTGCCCCTGCTGGCGGAGGAGGGCCGCACGGTGCTGGGCGTGCTCGACGACCGGTGCGCCGAGCTGCCGCCGGTCCTCCCGCCGCCGTACGACCACGTGCCGGTCCTCGGCCCTGTGTCGTCCGCACCCGACCACCCCGACGCCGCTCTCCTGCTGTGCGTGGGCCCGAGCCCGGTGCGCGCCGCGCTGCGGGACCGGCTCGGGCCGAGCGCGGGGTTCGCCACCGTCGTCGACCGGTCGGTCCGCAACCCTGCTGCCTGCAAAATCGGCGCCGGCTCGATCTTGATGGCACACGTGACGATCACCGCGGACGCAGTGCTCGGCAAGCACGTGATCGCCATGCCCGGCGTCACGGTCACGCACGACTGCGTGGTCGGGGACGTCACCACGCTCGCCGCGGGCGTCGCCCTCGGCGGCGGCGTGGTCGTTGGACCGGGGACCTACCTCGGGATGAACGCCTCGGTCCACCCCGGCGTCCGCGTCGGTGCGGGCGCGACGGTCGGCATGGGCGCGGTCGTCCTGCACGACGTGCCCGACGGCGAGACCTGGGCGGGCGTCCCCGCCCGCCGGCTGGTGCCACACCCCGCGCGCGTCGCCGACCCCCGCCGCACCACCGCCACCCAGCCGTTCCGAACCCCCCAGGAGGCGCGATGAGGTTCCACCGCCCCGCCGCCCCGGCCGAACGCGCCACGGTCTCGGTCGTGATCCCCTGCTACCGGTACGGCAACTACCTGCCCACCGCCGTCGCCTCGGTGCTGGAGCAGGCGGACGTGGACGTCGACGTCCTGGTGATCGACGACGCCTCGGATGACGACAGCGCGCAGGTCGCCCGCGACCTGGCCGCCCAGGACGTGCGGGTCCGCGTGGTGGTGCACACCGCCAACGCGGGGCACATCGCCACGTACAACGAGGGCCTGAACCAGGTCAAGGGCGACTACGTCGTGCTGCTCTCCGCCGACGACGCGCTCGTGCCCGGCTCGCTCGCCCGCGCCGTCGCCCTCATGCAGCGTCACCCAAGGGTCGGCCTGGTCTACGGGCACTGCGCCTACTTCACCGACGAGCCTCCCCGCGCCGACCGCGCGGCCCGGAGCTGGACCACCTGGCCGGGGCGTCAGTGGCTGACCTGGATGTGCTCCCGCTCCACCAACCCGGTGTACACCCCCGGGGTGGTGATGCGCCGCACGGCCTGGGACGACGTCGGCCGGTACGACGCGCGGGTGCCCCACGCCGGCGACATGCTCCTCTGGTACCAGACCGCGGCACGCTGGGACGTCGGACGCGTGAACAACGAGGCCCAGGCGCTCTACCGGGTGCACGGCACCAACATGCACCTGACCCAGTACGCCGGGATGCTCCGCGACATGCAGGAGCAGCGCACGCTCTTGGGGATCCTGTTCGAGGAGACGCCGCCCGCACACCTGCCTCCGGCGCGCGTCCGCGAGTCGGCGCTGCGGTCCATCGTCCGCCGCGCGAACCGGCTCGCGATCGCCGAGTCGCGCGACCCATCGGGCGACGGCTCCGCCGAGGCGTTCCGGCGGTTCTCCGCCGAGACCACCACCCTCCTCGACGGACGCGGCGTTAACCCGGCGCTGGTCGCCTGGGACGCCTGGCTCGAGAGCCGGTGGGGCGGGCTGGCGCGCCGCGCCGTCCGGCACGTGTGGTGGCAGCTGTGGCGCAGGTACGGCGTATGACCACGGCCCCGCTCGGGACGCAGGTCAGGTCCGGGCTGCTGTGGAGCGCGCTGAACAACGCCACCCTGCGGCTCGGCACCCTGATCACGGGCATCTTTCTGGCCCGCATCCTCGACCCCGAGACGTTCGGCGTGTTCGCCGTCGCCGCGACCGTGCAGGGCATCCTGATGACCGTCAGCGAGCTCGGGCTCGCCGCCGATCTGGTCCGCCGCGGCAGGTTCGACGAACGCGGCCCCACCATCGCGACGCTCTCCCTCGTCTCCTCGGGGCTGCTCACGGCCGCCATGTGGTTCGGCGCACCGGCCATCGCGGAGTTCATGGGCGCCGTCGAGGCGGCGCCCGCCGTGCGGGCCATGTCGCTGACCCTCCTGCTCGCCGGGATCGGCGTCGTCCCGTTCGCCCGGCTGCAGCGCGACCTGCGCCAGCGGGAGCTCTTCCTCATCGAGCTGGTCGCGTTCGTCGTCTCGACCACGCTGGCGGTCGGGCTCGCGCTGGCCGGCTGGGGCGCCATGGCGATCGCCGTCGGCAGGTTGTGCTCGATGATCGCCGTCGTCGTGCTCGAGTTCGCCACGACCCGCACGCTCCCCCGGTTCGGGTGGCGGTCCGACGTCGCGTCGTCCGGCTTCCGGTTCGGGTTCCCACTCGCGTGCGCCGGGCTGCTGTCGCTCGTCCTGCTCAACATCGACAACGTCCTGGTCGGACGCCTGGGTGGGCCCGTGCTCCTGGGGCTCTACTCGCTCGCCTTCAACGTCTCGTCCTGGCCCAGCTCGGTGATCGGCACCGCCGTCCGGGCGGTCGCGATGCCTGCGTTCGCGCGGCGCAGCGACGACACCGGAACGGCGGACCGCGACGGGCTGGTCACCGCGTCGTCGCTGACCTGGGCGCTGGCGGTCCCCGTATCGATGCTGCTCGGCACCCTGGCGGGTCCCGTGATCGAGATCTTGTACGGGCACGCGTGGGCCGCAGCAGCCGGGGTCCTGGCCTGGCTCGCCGCGGTCGGCGCGTTCCGCATCCTGTTCGACGTCTGGGTCGCTTACCTCACGGCGGGCGGTTGGTCCGGGAAGCTGTTGCGCCGGCAGGGGTTGTGGCTGGTCGCCCTGGCACCGGTGATGTGGTGGGGCGTCGGGTCTCTCGGGCTGGTTGGCGCAGGGGCGGCGCACCTGGTCGTGGTGACGGTGATCGTGCTCCCCGCGTTCCTGCACGCGCTGCACGGCACCGGGGTCCGGCTGCGCAGGCTCGTCGTCCCGCTGTTGGTGCCCGTCGCCGCGGTGGTCCCGGCCGCCGCCGTCGTCCTGCTGGTCCGACACGTCGCCCCCGACGCGTGGGTCCAGCTCACCGTGGGCGGCGTCGCCGGGTTCGCAGCCTATGCCGCCCTCGTCTGGCCGTGGCTGGCACGGCTCCTCCCTGCCGGGGTCCTGCCCGGGCAGGCCCTGCTCTCCCGGCTCACCCGCCGGCCCCGTCGTGCCGACCGGCCCGAACCCGAACCCAGCAAGGACGTGGTCCCATGACCTCCGAGACCGTACCGTTCGTCAGCCTCGACCACATGCACGACGAGATAGCCGAGGGGGTGGACGCCGGCCTGAGCGAGGTGCTCCGGTCCAAGGCTTTCGTCCTCGGACCGCAGGTCGCCGCCTTCGAACAGGCCTACGCGGCGTACTGCGGCGTCCAGCACTGCCTGGGCGTGGGCAACGGCACCGACGCGCTCGAGCTCGCCCTGCGTGCCTCCGGCGTGCGGCCCGGCGACGAGGTGATCATCCCTGCCAACACGTTCGTCGCCACTGCCGAAGCCGTCCTGCGGGCCGGGGCCAAGGTGGTGCTCGCGGACGTGGACGACGACTTCCTGCTCGACCCTGCCTCCGTCCGCGAACACCTGACGGAGCGGACGACGGCGGTGGTGCCGGTGCACCTGTACGGCCAGATGGCCCAGGTCGAGCTCATCGCGGAAGCGGTCGGTCCGGGGGTCGCCGTCGTCGAGGACGCCGCGCAGTCCCAGGGCGCCCGGCGCCACGGCCGCCGGTCCGGCTCCCTCGGGACCGCTGCAGGCACGAGCTTCTACCCCGGCAAGAACCTCGGCGCGTACGGGGACGCGGGCGCCGTGACGACCGGCAGCGCGGAGGTGGCCGAGCACCTGGCGAAGCTGCGCAACCACGGCGGCGTCCGCCGCTACGAGCACGAGGTGATCGGGACGAACTCCCGGCTGGACACCGTGCAGGCGGTGGTCCTGTCGCTCAAGCTGGCCCGGCTCGACCTCTGGAACGGCCTGCGCCGGGACGCGGCCGACCGGTACGCCGCCCTGCTGGAGGGCGCTCCCGGCCTTACCCTGCCGCGCACGGTGCCCGGCAACGAGCACGTGTGGCACCTGTACGTGGTCCAGGTCGAGGAGCGGTCCAAGGCCCAGGCGGCCCTGGACGAGGCGGGGATCGGGACCGGGATCCACTACCCGGCTCCGATCCATCTCCTTCCTGCCTTCTCCTACCTGGGCGGACGGGCCGGTGACCATCCGGTCGCCGAACGGCAGGCGCCCCGGATCCTCTCCCTGCCGATGTTCCCCGGGATCACCACCGCGCAGCAGGAGCGGGTCGCCGAGGCACTGCTGAACGTCCTCTGACCCGCCGAAAGCCACCCGAGGTCCCACCCGAGAGAAGGAGCACCCCATGGCCGGATCCGGCTTCGCCCAGACCACTGCCACGCTGCGCCGCGCCCGCGACGTCGGGCCGCGCGGGGTGGCACAGCGGCTGGCCGCGCGGGTCTATCGCGCAACAGGCGCCCGGGCGCTCGACCTGCACCTCGACCCTGCCGACGTCGTCGGCGACGTCCCTGCCTCGCTGCCGGTGCCCGCGCCCCGCCCGGCGGGCGGTGCGGGCCCGGGCTCCCCGGGGCTCACGGTCGGCTGGGTGACCAGCCCGCCGGCCGCCGGGTCCGGCGGCCACACGACGCTGTTCCGGATGGTCGAAGGGCTGGAGGCCCGCGGGCACCGGTGCGTCGTGTACCTCTACGACCGGCACGGGCTCGACATCACCCAGCGCGCCGCGGAACTGCGGCGCGGCTGGCCCGGGGTGCGGGCAGAGGTCCGGGACGCACGCGCCGGCATCAGCGGCGTGGACGCGGTCGTGGCGTCCTCGTGGGAGTCGGCCCACGTCGTGCTCTCCTACGGGGCGGAGCCCGTGCACCGGCTGTACTTCATCCAGGACTACGAGCCGTACTTCTACCCGCGCGGCTCGGAGTACGAACTCGCTGCCATGACCTACCGGTTCCCGTTCCGCCGCATCGCGCTCGGCGAGATGGTCGCCGGCTGCCTCCGGTCCGAGCTGGGCCAGGACAGCGACGTCGTCCCGTTCGGGTGCGACACTCGCGTCTACCACCCGCCGAAGGTCAAGGTTCCTCGGTCCGGGGTGGTGCTCTACGCCAAGCCGGACGTCGGCCGCCGCGGTTATCTCCTGGCCCGCCTGGCGCTCGAGCGCTTTCACCGTACGCACCCGGAGCAGGAGATCCACGTCTACGGGTCACGGCCGACAGGACTGCCGTTCCCGGTGTCGTACCACGGGAGCGTCTCGCCGGCGGCGCTGAACGAGCTGTACGGGCGCGTCGTGGCCGGGCTGGCGATGTCCTTCACCAACATCTCGCTCGTGGCCGAGGAGATGCTCGCCGCCGGCGTCGTGCCGGTCGTCAACGACTCCCCGCTGTCCCGAGCGGACCTGCCCAACCCGCACGTCGGGTGGGCGGAGCCGACGGCGGAGGGCATCGCCGTGGAGCTCGCGGCGGCCGTCGACCGGCCGGACGCCGATACCTACGCGGCGCAGGTCGCCGAGAGCGTCATGGGCCGGTCCTGGGATCTGACGCAAGAACTGGTGGCGCAGATCGTGGAGGACGAGGTGCGGCGCGGTGACCGTGCCTGACGTGTCGGCGCCCGCGACTCTCGAGCATCGCTATGACGGTGAACGTGGCGGCGACGCCGAGCACGCCGGCCATCCCGACGCTCCGGCCGCGCGACCCCTTCACCTGATGGACCGCAGTCGACTCGGGGGCGACCGTCACGGTGATGTCGTTGACGGGCGCCACCCCGGCGTCACGCTGCAGGCGGTCCAGCTCCTCGGTGATCTGCGCGATGATCTCGCCCTGCCGCGCTGTGACCTGGTCGGCGGTGGGCGCGACGACCTCGACGTACAGGACCTGCTCGGCGAAGTGGGGGGCCCACTGGCCACCCGTGTCGGGCAGGCGGACCGACCAGCCGTCACGTACCCCTTCACCGACGAGCGTCGCGTCCGGGGAGGCGTACTTCGTGACCGCGTCCGGTCCCGAGACCGTCTTGCCGACCACCCCCGCCGTGATGATCAGGTCCTCGGAGGTGGTACGCAGAGAGTTCGGGTACGCGGCGCTCACCGGCGCGAGGAACACGACCTGCGTGCGGCTCCAGAAGACGCCGTCGTCCAGCGTCGTGGAGTACATGAGTCCGAGCGTCGTCACCGCACCCGCCACCAGGACGATCCAGCGCCGCAGCGCCGCACGTACCAAATCCCAAAACTTCATCGAATCTCCGCTATTTCTCTCTCCGCCATTTCCCGGAGTGGGTGAAATTCGGGTCAGAATGCCGCCACTCGTTCCTTTGCTCGCTCTCGCACGATACCTTTGTCGAGCGTGGCGTGATACGCCCGGAAAGGGTGAACAAATGTCATTCCTCGACCTGATCGCAGCCTTGGGTCGCCAGTGGATGGTGTCGATCGCAGGGCTCCTGGCGACCGCCGCTCTCGTCTGGGGGGCCGCCGCCGCGGAGCCGCCCGTCTACACCGCGCGCGCCCTGGTCCTACTGGTGCCCTCCGAACAGGTCGTCGGTAAGGGCGGCAACCCGTTCCTGGCGCTCGGTGGTCTCGACCTCCCGGCGCGCGTGGTGGTCGCCTACTACGAGAGCGACAGCGCCAAGGCCCAGTTCACCTCCGGATCCCCCGACGCCGAGTACGTCGTGGCCATCGAGGAGTCGACGCGCGGGCCGGTGATCGCCGTCGACGTGACGGACGAGACCCCGCAGCGCGCCCTCGAGACCCTTGATCAGCTCACCTCGTCGATCCCCGTCGAGCTGCGGCGGCTCCAGGAGGAGGTCGACGCGCCCGAGAACGCCATCGTGTCGACGCTCGTCCTTGCCAAGGACGAGCAGGCGGAGGCCGACACCAGCGGCACGGTGCGGATGCTCATCGCCGCCGCCGGTGTCGGGCTGGTGGGGACGATCGTCGGCGCCGTGGCGACCGACGGGATGCGGCGCAGCCGGTTGCGGCGCCGGAGGCCGGTCACCGGGCCGCCCGTCCTCACACCTCCGGCGAGCAAGACACCGGACAGCGGCCCGCCCTGGAACAACCCCGCCCCCGACTCCCGCGACCGCCGGAGGGACGACACACCCGCCCGGGCGGCCACCGCGGAGCCCTGGTGACGCGGGCCCGGCCCGCCGCGACCCACCGGCATGCCGCACCGGCACGGTCCGCGTTCGGGCGGGCCGTGCCGTTCGACGTCGTCACCTGGCTCTCGATCTACCTCGTCCTGCTGTTCGCCGTGCCGTCGAAGCTGGTCATCGGGCCGCTCGGCAGCGCGGGTGCACCGTCGATGGTGCTCGGCCTCGTGAGCCTGCTGCTATGGGTGCTCATCGGTGTCGGCGCGATCGGGCCGTCGCTGAGCCGCCCCCGGCAGGTCCGGGTGGCGCTCGGCCTGTTCCTCTTCGGCGTCGGGGTGTCGTACGTCATCGCCATGTCGCGGCCCGTCGTCTCGGGTGAGGTCAGCCCCGCCGACGTCGGGCTCCTGTCGCTGCTCGCCTGGTCGGGCATGCTCCTCCTCGCGCACGACGGGATCGGATCCCCCGCCCGACGCGACGTGCTGGTGTGGCGGCTGGCTCTCGCAGGCGGCGCCCTGGCCGTGCTGGGGCTCGCCCAGTTCGCCGTCGGTGAGCTGTTCGTGGACCGGATCTCCCTGCCCGGGCTGACCCTCACCTCGCCGTACGAGCTCGGGGAACGCAACGGACGCGTCCGCCCGCAGGGCACGGCGACCCACCCGATCGAGTACGGCGTGCTGGTCACCATGCTGTTGCCGCTGGCGCTGCACGTCGGTTTCCAGCACACCGAGCGCCGGGCCCTGGTGCGGTGGGCCCCTGCTGCGGCAGCGCTCGCGCTGGTGCCCGCATCGGGTTCTCGGTCCGCCTATGTGGGCGCCGCCGTCGGCCTCGTGATCCTGCTCATCGGCTGGCGAGGATCGCGGCGCCGCGTGATGCTCGGCGTCACCGCGGCGGGCACAGCCGTAGGACTGGTGGTCGCACCGGCGATGCTGGCGTCGATCCTCGGCCTGTTCACCGGCGCCGCCGATGACCCGAGTGTCGCCTCCCGGACCGGATCGTTCGCGCTGGCCGGCGACTTCATCGCACGAGACCCCCTGTTCGGGCGAGGGCTGGGCACCTTCCTGCCCACCTACCGGATCTTCGACAACCAGTACCTGCTGCTCCTGGTGACCGTCGGCGTGGTGGGCACTGCTCTGTTCTGCGGCCTCGGCGCGGCGGCGGTCCGGGCACTCGTGCGGGCGCGCGCCCGCAGCGTGGACACCGACGCCAGGTCCCACGACCTCGCGCTGGCCCTCATCGCGTCGGTCGTCGTCGGGTTCGTCAGCCTGTTCTTCTTCGACACGTTCGCGTTTCCGATGACGATGGGCGCTCTCTTTCTCCTGATCGGTCTCACCGGATCGCTGCACGACCAGACATAGTCACGCCGGCCGGTCCGCCATTCACCCGGACATTCACCCCCATCCGTGTTTCGCGCCGGCACTTCTTCGTTCACGATTACCAAATGATCAATCTCTGCTTTCACGGTATCGGGACGCCCCCAGCCGGTGTCCCGGCCGAGGAGGCCTCCTACTGGATCGGCGTCGGCACGTTCCGCCGGGTCCTCGACCTGGTCGCCGATCGTCCGGACGTGCGGATCAGCTTCGACGACGGCAACTCCTCCGACGTCACCGTCGCGCTGCCGGACCTGCAGGAGCGCGGGCTGGCCGCCGAGTTCTTCGTCATCGCGGGGCGGCTCGAGGACTCGGGCTCCCTGTCGGCCGACGACGTGCGCCGGCTGCGCCTCGCCGGGATGGGTGTCGGGTCGCACGGCATGCACCACCGCGTGTGGCGCAGGCTGGGTCGCGCGGAGCAGCACGAGGAGCTCGTGGTCGCCCGCCGGCGACTCGAGGAGATCCTGGACGAGCCGGTGGACACGGCGGCGTGCCCGCTCGGCCGGTACGACCGCACGACCCTGGCCGCGCTGCGGCGGCTGCAGTACACCCACGTCTACACCAGCGACCGGGCACTGGCCCGGGCCGGTACCTGGCGACAGGCCCGGTTCAGCCTCCGCGCCCACGACACGGCCGACGACGTCGCCGGCTGGCTCCGGCACGGCGACCGACGCACCACGCGGTTCGCCGACTCGGCACGCACCTTCGTCAAGGGGCTGCGCTGATGGGGGCGGAGGTCGCCGCGGTCATCGTGACCTACAACAGCGCCGAGCACGTCGATGCTCTCCTGGACGGCCTGCCCGACGCCTTCGGCGACGTCCCGTACACCACGGTGGTCGTCGACAACGGGTCCACCGACGGGACACAGGCGCTGCTGCGACGCCGGGGCGACTGCACGGTCGTCGAGAGCGTGAACGACGGCTACGGGGCAGGCATGAACCGCGCGGTGCGCCATGCGCCGGAGACAGCGGCGATCCTGGTGCTCAACCCGGACGTGGAGCTCGACGCCGACGCGGTGCCGCGGATGCTGAGCGTGCTGCGCCGACCGGGGGTCGGCATCGTGGCTCCCCGCACGCGCGAGGTCGACGGGCGCCTGTCTCCCACGCTGCGGCGTACGCCGACCGTGGCACGCGCCGGAGGGCTGAGCTTCACCCGCCTGCCGCTGCTCGCGGAGCGGATCGACGACCCGCGGGCCTACACCACCGAGCGCACGGTGGACTGGGCGGTCGGTGCGATCTGGCTGGTGGACCGGGAGTGCTTCGACGCGATGGGCGGATTCGACGAGTCGTACTTCCTGTACTCAGAGGAGACGGACTTCGCGCTCCGGGCCCGGGACCGTGGCTGGGCCACGGTCTACACACCGACGGCGGGCGGCATGCACATCGGTGGCGGGTCCGGCACGAGCCACGAGACCCACACCATGCAGATGCTGAACCGGGTGCGCCTGATCCGGCGCCGCCGCGGCACGAGAGCCGCCTGGCTGTACTACGCGCTGACCCTGCTCGTGGAGCTCCGCCGCGGCCTCCTGGGCCACCGCGCGTCCTGGCCGACGCTGCGGGCGCTCGTGCGCCCGGCCCTGCGGCCGGCCGTGCTCGGAGCGAGTGACGCGGTGCTGCCCCGATGAGCGCTCCGGAGGAGGCGAGGGCGCCCGGGTCACCAGTCGCGTCCGTCATCGTTCCCGCCCATGACGAGGAACGCACGATCGGCCGCCTCCTGGACGCGTTGTGCGCAGAACCCGGCCGGTTCGAGACGGTGGTCGCGTGCAACGGGTGCACCGACGGGACGGCGCAGGTCGCCGCACGGTACCCGGTGACCGTGCTCGACCTGCCGGAGCCCTCCAAGGCGCGTGCGCTGCGCGCCGCCGACCAGGTGGCCCGCACGTTCCCGCGGGTGTACCTCGACGCCGACGTCGAGATCACCGCGGACGGCCTGGCCCGGCTCGTGGCCGCGGTGGGCCCCGGACGTGCGGCGGTCGCGGCACCACGGCGGGTCATGCCCCGGGCAGGGGTCTCCGTGCTCACCCGGTGGTACTACGACGTCTGGGAAGCGCTGCCCACCGTGCGTTCGGGTCTGTTCGGGCGCGGGGCCCTGGCCGTGTCCCAGAACGGTGCACGCCGGGTCGAGGCACTGCCCGAGATGATGGCCGACGACCTGGTGCTCTCCGAGGCGTTCGCGCCGGCCGAGCGCGTCGTCGTGCAGGACGTCGCCGTCGTGGTGCACCCGGCGCGCACCCTGCGGGACCTCGTCCGCCGTCGTGCACGGGTGACGACCGGCAACGTCCAGGCGGACCGCGCCGGCCTGCGTGGGGCCGAGGCACGCACGACGCTCGGCGACCTCTGGCAGCTCGTGCGGGAGCGGCCGGGCCTGGCGCCGCGGGTCCCCGTGTTCCTCGGCGTCGTGCTCGCCGGACGCGCCCGCGCCCGTGCTGCTGTCCGCGCAGGCGACTTCACCACCTGGGAGCGGGACGCGAGCTCTCGGGCAGGGGCGACGGACCGAGCTCGATGAGAGCGACGGACAGCGCGCTCAGCTCCCGCTGCCGCCGCACTCGATAGCGGGACCCCGAGCCGTCCGCCCGTCCTTGCTGACCGTCACGACGTGCGCCTGCCACGTGGTGAGGGCCGAGCAGAGGACGTCGACCGGTCCGTGGCCCCAGCTGTCCCGCACCACCTGCAGGTCGCGCACGGTTCCGGGCGCGCCCGCGCGGAACGGGTAGCCACCGCCCTCGACGAGCAGCCCGTCGACGGTCAGCGACGTGTTGCCCTGGCCGCTCGGGTAGAAGAACGGCGCGGTGCCGTAGCAGTCCTCCCGCTCGTGCATGATGATCCGCGTCTGCCGGACGGTCACGCTGCCGCCGCCGTACCCCTGGATACCGTCGCCGTGCCAGTCCGGACAGGCGTCGGGCGGCGTGATCCGGACGAACGTGCGCTCGATGACGACGTCGCCGCACTGCTCGGCACCGACCCTGATCCCCTCCGGGACACCGTCGATCACCACGTCCCGCACGGTGAACCCACCGTTCCCGATGACCGGCAGGTCGGTGTCGCTCGTCGGCGCGGACCCCGCGACGAACCGGGACGCCTCGATCACCAGGCCGGACCCGCAGGTGCCGCCGGCGTCGTTCACGACCTTGGCCCCGACCGCGTCCACCCGGCGCAGCGTGACGTCCTTCGCCGCGACATAGATGACCCCGTCCGTGATCCGCAGGTCCTGGACCACCGTCCCCGCCTTGCGGATCCAGAGGTCCCCGGTGTGGGTGCGCCGCGGCGACCACCCGGCGGGCAACCCAGCGGTCTCGGCCGTCGGGAACGTGGCCGGCGCTGCCGCCCCGACGGACGGGGAGGGGGTCGGGGCTGCCGTGGGCCCTGCCGCCTCGGGCGGCGTCGCGGACGGGGACGGGTCCTCGGGCGGCATCGCGGACGGGGTCGGGTCCTCAGGTGGCGTCGCGGACGGGCCGGATGCCTCGGACGGCGTCACGGGCGCGGTGGAGACCTCGGGCGGCGGCCGCAGAGGTGCCGGACCGAGCGTCGTGAGCACGACGGCGGCCAGCGCACCGACGACCCACCGGAGCGCCAACAGCAAGGACGGGGTGCCCATGCGATCCATCCTGGCATGCCGGCCCTGTTCGCTCATCCGGGAACCTGGCCGGCGCCCGTCGTGCGCGGGACGGCGATCTGCTCGTAGAGGTCCGTCATACGCTCGATCCTGCGGTCCCACAGGTGGTTCGCCACCACGTGCTCGCGGGCCGCCGCGCCCATCCGTAGCCGCAGGTCCGGCTCCGCGACCAGGCGGCGGACCGCGGTGGCCA
Source organism: Promicromonospora sp. CA-289599 (assembly GCF_050936155.1). NCBI lineage: Bacteria > Bacillati > Actinomycetota > Actinomycetes > Micrococcales > Promicromonosporaceae > Promicromonospora > Promicromonospora sp. CA-289599. Next base: position 3,601,448 of record NZ_JBNJNI010000001.1, on the reverse strand, counting down.
CGTCCCGTGCGAGCTGTTCCGGTGACTCGGCCGGCACCCGGACGGCGCACGCGTCGGACACGTTCGCCCCCGGACCGCCATGGATCAGCACACGGTCCCCAAGCCCGAGGTCACGCACCAGGTCGGCACACGCGGCGCGGTCGGCCCCGTCCCCCACCACGTCGAGCACCACCGGGAGGTCGCGCAGCAGCGCCATGGCACGGATCACGTCCCGGGCCCCCTTGGTGCGCACCATCCGCCCGACGTGCAGCAGCCGGACCGGACCGGAGCGACCCGACCGGTCCTCCGGGGGCGGGACGGTGTGGACGGCCACGTCGCTGAGCTCCTCGAACCGACGAAGCCGCAGGTCGCCCAGGAGCTCGCGCACGTAGGGGGCGATACCCACCACGCAGTCGGCGTCCTCGTAGGTGGCGCGGAGGAGCGGATCCCGCCTGAGCCGGAGCCGGTCCAGCCGTCGGAGCCGCTGGTACCAGGGCGTCGCGCCCTCCTCGTGCGCGAAGGCAGGCGGAGACTCGAGGCTGCCTCCGACCGGCCCCACGACCAGAGGGATACCCAGGCCGGCGACGGGTGACGGGTAGCGCATCGCCACGGGCGTGACCTGGTGCGCCACGTCGAACCGGTCTCCCGCCGCGAGCCGTCCCCTGACGTAGCGCCGGGCTCGCGCGTAGAACGGCACGTACGCAGGCTGGAGGAGGCTGTTCAGCCGCTCCGCACGGTGCACCAGCGGAGGCTCTGCCCACTCCACGACCCGGACCGCCGGGAGCTGCCGCGACGGCGGCACATGGCCCTTCTTGTACGTCGACAGGAGCGTCACCTGAAACCGCTGCGACAGCAGGTGTGCCCACTGGTGGGCGAGCCACGACTCGCCGACGTCCGCGCCGTCGCACGCCGGAGCGATCAGCAGCACGTGAGCCACACGGGAGGAATGTGCCGGTTCGTTGACGACCACCACCCGATAGTGAGGGCTGGCGCACGACAAAGGCACCCCTCGGACGGGTGAACACAGGGGTGACAAAAGCACCGGCCAGCACGTCGCGGGCAACTTCTGGATGAAATCCGGCCGCCCCGGTGACTTCACCCGCACGCGGCCTGTCACCGCGATTTCCCGGGGCCATACTGCGAGCGTGACACATTCGAACAAGGTCGGGCTCGTCCCGATCACACCGGATGATCTTCCTCGCGTGGGCGAGTTTCTCAGCGCGCACCTGGACAGCACCCTGACGCCCGACCGATGGGCCCGGTCGCTGCGCCCCACGTGGACCACGAGCCACCCCGACCACGGGTTCCTGCTCGAGTCCGACGGCCAGGTCGTCGGCGTGTACGCGGGGATCTACTCGGAGACGGGAGACCCCGACCGGCGGCGGGCGGTGTGCAACCTCGCCGCGTGGTGCGTCCTGGAAGAGTTTCGCCAGCACTCGCTGCGGCTGGTGCGCGCGATGCTCGCCCAGCGTGACCGCGAGCTCACCGACCTCTCCCCGAGCGGGACCGTGGTACCCCTGAACGAGCGCCTCGGTTTCCGCCGCCTGGACACCTCGGGCGCGCTGGTCGTCAACCTCGCCCTGCCCACACGGCCCGGTGTTCGCCTGCTCAGCGAGCGGGCAGACATCGAGGCCGTCCTCACGGGCGGCGACCTGGCCGCCTACCGTGACCACGCGGACTCCGCCGCGGCACGGCATGTCGTGGCCGTCGCCGACGGGCGACCGTGCTGGGTGGTGTTCCGCAGGGTGCGGCGCAAGCGGCTCGGCCTGTTCGCCTCGGTCCTCCACGTGAGCGACCGTGACGTGTTCCGCGCGGTCGCGCCGGCGGTGTACCGGCACATCCTGCTCGCGCACAGGCTGCCGTTCACCCTGGTCCAGACCCGGGTGTGCGGCACTCGCCCGTGGCACTCCGTACGGCTGTCCGCACAGCGACCGATGATGTACCTGAGCCGGGCCGGGGAGCCGTCGGAGCCGGTCACGTACCTGTACAGCGAGCTGACCCAGGTTCCGTGGTGACCTCTTCACCCCGCTCACGGACCTATTCACCCTTGCGCGCCATCCGTAATGGACTTCCAGCGCCGTACCGTGATCTTTGTGATTACCGCCTTACACCACCACGTGGAGCAACAGGCAAGAATTCGGCCAGAGGCCGCCGCACTCACCTCCTCCGACACGACCCTGACGTACGAGCAGCTGTGGCGTGCCGTGCGACAGGCCGGCGCGCAGCTCGCCGGGCTCGGCGTGGAACGGCACGACCGCGTCGCGGTCTACCTGGAGAAGCGATTCGAGACGGTGGCGGCGCTCTGGGGCACCTCGGTGGCTGGCGGTGTGTTCGTCCCGGTCAACCCGCTGCTCAAGGGCAAGCAGGTGGCCCATGTCGTACGCGACTCGGGCGCCCGGATCCTGGTCACCTCGCCCGGCAGGCTCGCCGCCGTACGTGACCAGCTCGACGGCACCGGTCTGACGGCAGTGCTGCTGGTGGACCAGCCCGACGGCGGTACCACCCCCGAGGGCCTGCCGGGGGTCGCCGTGCACCGCTGGGCGCCGGGCACCGAGGACCACCTCGCCGACGTCGCAACGCTCCCGCAGGCACCGCGGCCCGGGACGGACGCCGACATCGCGGCGATCCTGTACACGTCCGGCAGCACCGGTGCGCCCAAGGGCGTCGTCCTGTCGCACCGCAACCTGCTCGTGGGTGCGACCAGCGTCTCCGGCTACCTGCACAACACCGCCGACGACGTGCTCCTCGCGGTGCTGCCCCTGAGCTTCGACGCGGGCCTCAGCCAGCTCACCACCGCGTTCGCGGTCGGCGCCCACGTGGTCCTGCTCGACTACCTGCGGCCCCGCGGGGTGGCCGTCGCGTGCGAGCGCCACGGCGTCACCGGCATCACCGGCGTGCCGCCCCTGTGGACACAGCTCGCGACCGTCGACTGGCCGCCGCGCGCGCTGCGGACGCTCCGGTACTTCGCCAACACGGGCGGGCACATGCCGGCCACGCTCCTGCGCGAGCTGCGTGACCTGTTCCCCGCTGCCGCGCCGTACCTGATGTACGGGCTGACCGAGGCGTTCCGGTCCACGTACCTGGACCCCGAGCAGGTCGATCTGCGCCCCGACTCGATCGGGCGGGCCATCCCCAATGCCGAGATCCTGGTGCTGCGCCCGGACGGCACCCCGTGCGCGGCCGACGAGCCGGGCGAGCTGGTGCACCGAGGCAGCCTGGTCGCTCTCGGCTACTGGAACGACCCGGAGCGCACGGCGGCCCGTTTCCGCCCCGTGCCCGGGTACGACGAGCCCTGGCGCGCGGCCCCGGAAGCAGCGGTGTGGTCCGGCGACACCGTCGTGCGGGACGCCGAGGGGTACCTCTACTTCGTCGGCCGCGCCGACGAGATGATCAAGACCTCCGGGTACCGCGTCAGCCCCACCGAGGTGGAGGACGCCGCCCTCGGCACCGGCCTGGTGCGTGAGGCCGTGGCCCTCGGGATGCCCGACGACCGCCTGGGCCAGCGCATCGTGCTCGTCGTGGCGGCCCCCGAGACCGTCGACACGGACCGGCTGCTCAAGGAGATGCGGCAGTCGCTCCCGACGTTCATGCTGCCCGCGGAGGTCCGCCCGGCGGACTCGCTGCCCCGGAACCCCAACGGCAAGCTGGACCGCTCCGGGATCCGCGCCCAGGTCACGGCGGAGGCGTCCGCATGACCGCGCTCGACGAGCCCGTCGCCGCCCCGCACCCGGCGGTCGCGGCAGTGCCGGTATCGGGTGACGAGGTCACGGTCGGCGGCGTGCCGCTGAGCCTGCTGGCCGAGCGTGTCGGATCCACACCGTTCTTCGCCTACGACCGGCAGCGCATCACCGAACGGGTCAGCGAGATCCGGGCGGCGCTCGGCGGCGTGGTGCGCCTCGGGTACGCCGTGAAGGCCAACCCCATGCCCGCCGTCGTCCAGCACCTCTCGGGGCTCGTCGACGCGCTCGACGTCGCCTCGACCCGGGAGATGCACACCGCGCTGGACACCGGCAAGGACCCGCGGCACGTCAGCTTCGCCGGCCCCGGCAAGACGCCGGCGGAGATCCGGTCCGCGGTGGCCGCGGGCGTGCTCATCGAGCTCGAGTCGGAGACCGAGGCGCGCCGCGTCGTCGCGGCGGGTGACGAGCTCGGCGTCGTCCCGCGGGTCGCGGTCCGGGTCAACCCGGACTTCGCGGTGCGGGGCTCGGGCATGCGCATGTCCGGTGGCCCGCAGCAGTTCGGGGTCGATGCCGAGCAGGTTCCGCACCTGCTCCGCTACCTGACGCCCACCGGGGTGGACGTGACCGGGTTCCACATCTTCGCGGGGTCGCAGAACCTGGACGCGGAGCTCATCGCCCATGCCCAGCGCGCCACTGCCGAGCTCGTCGTCGCACTCGCCGACCACCTGCCCGGCCCGGTGCGTTACGTGAACCTGGGTGGCGGGCTGGGTATCCCCTACTTCCCGAAGGACCGCCCGGTCGACCTCGGCCGGGTGGGCGAGAACCTCGCGACAGTGGTCGCCGAGCTGATCGCCCCGGCGCTCCCCCAGGCGGACGTCCACATCGAGCTGGGCCGTTATCTCGTCGGCGAGGCGGGCTCCTACGTGACCCGCGTGGTCGACCGCAAGATCTCACGGGGCCGGACCTACCTGGTGGTCGACGGCGGGATGCATCACCAGCTCGCCGCGTCCGGCAACCTCGGGCAGGTGATCCGGCGCAACTACCCGGTGCTCGTCGGCAACCGCATGGCCACCACGGACCGGGAGCAGGCCACCGTCGTCGGCTGCCTGTGCACGCCTCTCGACCTCCTGGCGGACGACGTCCCGCTGCCCCCCGCCGAGCCTGGCGACCTGGTCGTGGTGCTCCAGGCGGGCGCCTACGGCCTCACCGCGAGCCCTACAGCCTTCCTCAGCCACCCGGCACCCGCCGAAGTGCTGGTCTGACCGCCCCGACATCTGACCGCCCCGACAGGAGAGAACGATGAGCAGCGACACCCGACAGAGCCCGGACGGCACCGTGGCCGGCGACGAGGTATCCCTCGTGGACGTGCTGGACGTGGTCGGCACCACCCTCGGGATCGAGGACCGGGTCGGCTCCTTCGATGCCGGCACGCCGCTCTTCGGCACCCTGCCGGAGCTGGACTCGCTGGCCGTCCTCGAGCTCGTGACCGCGCTCGAGGACCGGTTCGGCATCACCGTCGACGACGACGAGCTGACGGGAGGGCTGCTGGAGACCGCCGGTAGCCTGCACGCGTTCGTCCGCGACCGGGCCCGATGAGCCGCGGGTCGGCCATGACCGGCTACGGGGACTCCGTGCGGGTGGACAGGTCCGCGGACGTCGACGAGCGCGCGACGATCGGCGCCGGCACCACCATCTGGCATCTCGCCCAGGTCCGGGAGGAGGCCGTCGTCGGCGCCGGCTGCACGGTGGGGCGTGGCGCCTACGTCGGCCCGGGCGTGCGGATGGGCGACGGCTGCAAGCTGCAGAACTACGCCCTCGTCTACGAGCCGGCGGTGCTGGAGGACGGCGTCTTCATCGGCCCGGCGGCCGTGCTGACCAACGACCTGTACCCACGGGCGGTCACCCCGGACGGCGCGGTCAAGACCGGCGACGACTGGCAGGCGGTAGGCGTCACGATCAGGACGGGTGCCGCCATCGGCGCCCGGGCGGTGTGCGTGGCGCCGGTGACGGTCGGCCGGTGGGCGACCGTCGCCGCGGGTGCCGTGGTGACCTCCGACGTGCCGGACTTCGCGCTCGTGGCCGGGGTACCCGCCCGGCGTATCCGCTGGGTAGGGCGCGCCGGCGTACCCCTGGAACGCACCGGTCCGGACCGGTGGCGCTGCCCCACGACCGGCGACGAGTTCACCGAGGCGGACGGCGTGCTGAGCGAGGCGTCGCCGGGCACTCCTCGCGGGTGACACCCGAGTCACACATTCTTTTCATGCCGCGTTAATGTCGTGGATGAAAAACATCCAGCACCTTCCACGATTCATTTTTTCGCCCATTCCTCATCCCGAACAGGGCGCCGGGTGAAGCCTCGGGTGAACGTGTCAGAAAAGCAAGTCAGCGCCCCTCTACCCTCTTAACATTGTGCTCAGGAAACGCGCTCTGCAACGCGCGGTTCCCGCCGAGGGAAGAGGGGATTCGGCGTGGCAAGCCAAACGTTGGGCAGCGGATTCGAGATCCATCCGGCAGTGGCCGATCTCCGGATCAGGAACCACACGACCCGTGGGTTTCACGACATTCGCTCGTCGCTCGCGACACCTCTGTGGCAGACCCGTTACCGCACACGGCTCCGGATCACGGACGCGGTGGTCGTGGTCGCTGCGGCGATCGCCGCGTTCGCACTCGATGCCGCCCTGCCTACCAGCTCCCCCGGCCACCCGGGCCTGGTCGGCGCGGCCGCCGTTCCCGCCCTGGTGGCCGCGATCTGGATCGCGGCACTGGACGTGGAAGGTTCGTACGACCGGCGGATCATCGGCCGCGACCTCACCGAGTACCGACGGGTCCTCGGCGCGACCTGGACGTCGGCGAGCCTGGTCGTCCTCGTAGCCTGGCTCACCGCCTTCGCCGAGGCGCGGGACGTTCTCGTGCACGCCGTCGCGTTCCCGCTGGGACTCGCCGGGCTGATCGCGTCCCGATACGCCTGGCGGGAGTGGGTGCTGCGCAATCGGCGCCGCGGCGCCGGCTACATGACCTCCGTCCTCGTGGTCGGGCATCGCGAGCAAGCCGAGCGGGTGATCCGCCTGCTCAACGACTCGCCCGAGCAGGGACTCGTGGTCGTCGGCGCCTGCCTGGCTGCCGACGAGACGTCCGACGACGGCATGCGACCCGACGGGACGCGGACCCGTGACACCGTTCCCGGGGACGAGGTGGGTGGCGTCCCGGTCCTCGGCGACCTGTCCCGGGTGGGGGAGGCCGCGGCTCTCGTTCGTGCGAGCGCCGTGGCGGTGAGCACGTCCGGTCGGATCACCACCGAGGTGGTACGACGGCTCGGCTGGCAGCTCGAACGGGTGGGGGTCGACCTCATGCTCACGTCCGAGCTCGCCGACGTCGAAGCCGCCCGCGTCACGGTCGCCCCAGCGCCCGGGACGTCGCTGCTGCACGTGGCGCCGCCCCAGTTCGACGGACACAGGTTTCGCGTGAAACGGGTCACCGACTGGGTGCTCGCCGCCCTGTTGACGCTGCTCGTCCTACCGGTGCTCGTCGGTGTGGGGCTGGCGGTATCGCTGACCAGCAAGGGCGGGCTGTTCTACCTGTCGGAGCGCGTGGGGCGCGACGGCAGGACCTTCCGCATGGTCAAGTTCCGCACGATGCGCGTCGGCGCGGACCGCGAGGTGCCCGCGCTGGCCGAGGGGAACGACGCCGCGGGCCCGCTGTTCAAGCTGCGCACCGATCCGCGCATCACCCGGGTGGGTGGGATCCTGCGCCGATACTCGCTCGACGAGCTGCCACAGCTCTTCAACGTGCTGTGCGGCCACATGAGTCTCGTGGGGCCGCGACCGGCTCTGCCGCGCGAGGTAGCCACCTACGAGGAGCACGTGCGGCGCAGGCTCCTGGTCAAGCCCGGCATGACGGGGATGTGGCAGGTGTCCGGCCGGTCCGACCTGCCCTGGGACGAGGCGGTGCGGCTCGACGTCTACTACGCGGAGAACTGGACCCCGTTCCTCGACCTGCTGATCCTCGCCCGGACGGTCCGCGCGGTGAGCTCGGGCCGCGGTGCCTACTGACAACCCCTGATCGAACGGTGGATGGGTGACGTTCGGGTGAAAGTACGCCGTTCGGCTACTACCGGACAAAGGCCCACGGCATGCTGGGCACTACATGGCTACGACAATCCTTACGGTGTGCACGGGGAACATCTGCCGTTCCCCGGTCCTGGCGCGCCTGCTCACAGCCCGCACCGACGGCACCGTCCAGGTCAGCAGCGCGGGCATACGGGCGCGCGCCGACGAACCCATCGAGTCCCACATGGCGAGCCTGTTGCAGTCGCGCGGGCTGGACAGCGGCCAGTTCATCGCGCGCCAGCTCACTCCGGAGATGATCCGCGGCGCAACCGTCATCATCACGATGACGCGCGCCCAGCGCTCCGCGGTGGTGCGGGCCGTCCCTGAGGCCGTCCGGCGGACGTTCACCCTGCTGGAGCTGGCGCACGTGCTCAGCACGTCGCCGGGCCCGCGCTCCGCGACCGACGACGCGACCCGGTGGGCGCGGGTACCCGAGCTCGTGAGCCTGGAGCGCCTGAACCACTCGGCGTGGAACCGCACGCTCGACATCGAGGACCCCTACGGACGCGGCGACAAGGCCTTTCGCCGCGTGTTCGAACGGATCTGGTCAGCGACGAACACGGTGTGCGGTGTGCTCGGCACCGGGCGGCAGCCCTGGCTCCTGAGCACCCCTGAGCCGCGCTCCGGCGCGCAGCCGCTCGCCCAGCCGCGGCACTCGTCACACCTCAGCCGGCTGTGGCCGAGCTGACGACCAGCCGCAGGACAACCGGGCGAGGACTGCAGGCCGTACCAGTATCTGACGACAGACCATTAGACACAGACAGGGGGCAGGACGTGGAACTCGCCGAATACGCGAACGTGCTGCGGCGACGCTGGGCGGTGATCGTCTGCACGGCGCTCGTCGGGGCTCTCGCCGCGTTCGGCTGGGCATGGTCGACGCCGCCGTCCTACACCGCGACAGCCAAGGTCTACGTGTCGCTGAACACCGGTGAGTCGACCAGCGACCTGCTGCAGGGCTCCACCTACGTGAAGAACCTGATCGAGTCGTACGCCGCGCTGACCGACATGCCCGTGGTGCTCGACCCCGTCGCGGCAGACCTCGGTCCGGGCATCACGGGCCGAGACCTCGCCGCCGCTGTCTCCGCCGACTCGCCGCTGAACACCTCGATCATCGAGATCAACGTCGACGACGGCGACCCCGGGCGCGCCGCGGTGATCGCCAACGCGGTCGCGCAGCAGCTCTCGACAACGGTCGTCGACCTGTCGCCGGCTACCCCGACGGGCGAGCAGGCCATCGCGGTGACCATGGTCTCGTCGGCGGAGGTTCCGCTGTTCCCGTCGGCACCCCGGACCAACCTCCTGACCGCAGCCGGCGGCGCGGGGGGCCTCGCGATCAGCGTCGCGCTGGTCCTGCTCTGGGCGGTCCTGGACACGCGGATCCGGTCGGCACAGGAGCTGGAGACGGTGTCGGAGGGTACGGCGCTGCTCGGCTCGATCCCCGTGGTCAAGCGCAAGGATGCCCGGGTACCGGCCACCCATGAGCCGCTGAGCACCCGGGCAGAGGCCTACCGCCGCGTTCAGACGAACCTGTCGTTCGTGGACGCGACCACGCCCGCCCGGGTCCTCGTGGTGACCTCGAGCGTGCCTGGCGAGGGAAAGTCCACGACGGCGATCAACCTCGCCTCGACCTTCGCGGAGAGCGGCAGCCGCGTGCTGCTGATCGACAGCGACATGCGGCGCCCGTCCATCGCCACCGTGCTCGGCCTGGAGGACGCAGCGGGGCTCACCACCGCCCTGGTCGGACGGTCCGCCATGACCGATCTGGTCCAGCGGTACGGCCCCGGCCCGCTCGACGTCCTGCCCCTCGGGCCCATCCCGCCGAACCCGCACCAGCTCGTCGCATCGGACGCCACACGGGACCTGATCGCCGCGGCCCGCTCGGCCTACGACGTCGTCATCATCGACGCGCCGCCGCTGCTCCCCGTCTCGGACGCCGCGGTCCTGTCCACGATGGCCGACGGCGTGGTCGTGGTGGTCGGAGCCCGGCGCGTGCGCCGCCAGCAGCTCACCCAGTCGTTGCGTGCGCTCGCCGGGGTCGAGGCACGGGTGATCGGCTTCATCCTGGCGTTCGCACCCCGGTCGGGCCCTGGCGGCTCCTACTACGGCTACCGCACCAACCGGCGCCGGAAGCTGCGGTTCCTGCCGGGACGGAGTCACCACGAGACGCTCGACCTGCCGCCGATCACCGGCACGATCAGCGCGGTGCCCGGAGCCGGCAAGCTGCCGAGCGGCATCCCCGGTCCGGGCATCGCCCCGGGCCCGAGCAGCGTTCCGGGCCCGAGCAGCGTTCCGCGTGCGAGCGTCACCCCTGCTCCCGAGGGCGTCCCTGGAGCGGACACCATTCACGGGCCGGGCGGCATCCCCGGCCCGGGCGCACGGCTGACCCCTGGTCCCTCGCCGCGGCCCATACCCCCTGTCGTCGCCGATCTCGGGACGGCCGATGAACGAGCCGGGTGACGGCAGGACGCGCGACGTGCGCGTCTACAAGACACTCCGCACGGCCCACCTCGAACGGGCCCTCGCGCTGACCCCGGCGGACATCCTGTACCAGGAGAGCCGGTACGACTTCGACGAGGAGCTGGTGGCGGAGGTCCGCCCGCAGCAGGCCGGCGACCTCCGCTGCGCATGGCTCGTGGCGCGGAACGGGTACGAGATCGTCGAGATCAACGAGCCGGCGGCCATCGACAGCGTGCGCAGGTCAGCCGCCGTCCTCGCCGCGCTGCTCCTGAGCGACCTCGTCCGACGCCGCCGCACCCGGATCGTCGCCTACGCGATAGGCAACATCGACCCGCGCGCGCTCCCGAGGCCGACCGCCTGGTGGCCGCGCCTGGGCAGGCGCCTGGACCTGATCCTCGCGCGCTGGATCTGGCTCCGGCTCGACCGGGTCGTGTTCGGCACGGAGACCGCACGCCAGCTCTACGGCAGCGTCTTCGGCATCGCGGGCCGCCACAGCCTCCGCTGGACCACCATCGAGGCGCTGCCCGCCGTGTGCGACTGCCTGCTCGACGGCGACAAGACGCCCGGCCGCGTGCTGTTCCTGGGCGACCTCTCGCCCCGCAAGGGGTTCGACTCGGTGCTGGCCGCCTGGACCACGGTGCGTCACCGCGTGCCCGACGCCGTCCTCACCGTGGTGGGGCGCGGCGCGCTGCTCGACGACGCCTACGCGGCAGCGCGGGCGGACAGCCGGGTCCGCGTCATCGCCGACCCGCCGCGCGACGTCGTGCACGCGGAGCTGCGCAGGGCCTCTGTGGTGGTGCTGCCGTCCCGCCGCCAGGTCGCATGGCGCGAACAGGTGGGCCTGCCCGTCGTCGAGGGGCTCGCGCACGGCTGCACCGTGGTGACCACCGACGAGACCGGCATAGCGGACTGGCTGCGGCACCACGGGCACGGCGTCATCCCTGCCGAATCGGTGGGCGATCTGCTCGCCGCGGTCATCGCCGAGGCTGCGACGAGGCCGCTCGACGCACGCACCGTGTGCGCCTCCCTGCCGCATCAGGACTCCCGGCTGGAGGCCGACTCGTGGATGTTCGCGCGCGAGGTCATCGCCGCGGGTTCGGCCGACAAATCCGGCGACCGCCGATGATCTCGTCGCTACGCTGACGCCATGCCGACCACCGCCCAGTTGCTCGCCTTCCTCGCGGCGTCCGTAGTCTTCATCGCGCTGCCGGGACCCAGCGTCCTCTTCGCGATCGGCCGTGCCCTGACGGTCGGCCGCCGGGACGCGCTCCTGTCGGTGACCGGCAACGCGCTGGGCCTGCTGGTCCAGGTGGCATTCGTCGCGGTCGGGCTGGGGGCGCTGGTCGAGGCGTCCGCCGCGGCCTACACGGTGCTCAAGCTGGTGGGCGCCGGCTACGTGATCTACCTGGGCATCCAGGCGATCCGCCACCGTGCCGACGCCCGCCTCGCCCTGGCCGCACCCGACAAGACCCGCACGGTGAGTCCGTGGCGCGCGGTCTGGGCCGGGTTCGTCGTCGGCGCGACCAACCCGAAGACCATCGTCTTCTTCGCGGCGTTCCTCCCGCAGTTCATGAACGACGCCGCTCCGGCGACCCCGCAGCTGCTGTTCCTCGGGCTGCTGTTCGGCATCCTGGCGCTCTGCCAGGACTCGATCCTCGCCCTGGTCGCGAGCCAGGCCCGCACGTGGTTCTCCCGCAACCCCCAGCGCCTCGACCACCTGAGCGTCACCGGCGGCGTCGCCATGGTCGGCCTCGGCACCGGCCTCGCGCTGGAGGGCACGGTCGTCAAGGCCTAGGACCTGCTCAGCGATCAGGCCTCGCCCCAGAAGGCGTCCTCGGCGTCCTGGTCGGCCGAGAACAGCCACATCTCAACGATCTTGTCGCCCTCGACACGGAGCACGTCGACGCCCGACATCGACATCGCCACGTCCGCGCGCTTGCCGGAGAAGTGGACCGGGATCGCGGCCAGGTCGCCGTTGACCATCGGCTCGCCGGTGAACCGCAGCTCGAAGGTCCCCTCGGACGTGGCCCCCATCCCGCCGAGCAGCGTGCCCACGGCCGCCCCGCCGTCGTGCGCGCCGGAGAAGCGGTTGCGGCCCGGCTGGTGCCAGACGATGTCGGCGCCGAAGAGCGCGGTCCCCGCCGGGACGTCGCCGACGGACATGGCCTCGTAGTACTGCTGGGCGATCACGGCGGTGCTGGACTCGGTCATCAGACTCTCCTTTTGTCGGCGTTCCGGCTTCCCGCCTATAGTCACTATTCGAAACCAGTCACCTCAACGTAACCAACGGAGTGCTGTGACCCATGTCATACGAACCTGACTGGAACGTCTTCTCCGTGACCTGCCCGTCGCGCACGTCGCTGGCGCGGATCGCCAACAAGTGGACGGCGATGATCGTGATCGTGCTGAGCCGGGGCCCGGCCCGCTTCGGGGACCTGAAGAGCGCGGTCGAGGGCATCAGCGGAAAGGTCCTCACCGAGACGCTGCGTGACCTCGAACGCGACGGGCTGGTCAGCCGGCAGGCGTTCGCCGAGGTCCCGCCGCGGGTCGAGTACGAGCTGACCGAGCTGGGGCACACGCTGCAGGCACCGCTGAGCGCGCTCGGGCAGTGGGCCGAGGCACACATCGCCGAGGTGCTGGTCGCGCGCGACCGCTACGACCGGGCGTAGCGACAGGGTGCTGAGCACGCTCTGACGACATCACACGACGTCGTCGAGTGCGGCCGACGCGGGGCCACGGGGAGGGAAAGCCTCGGTCCAGATGAAGCGTAGCGATCGGTACATGTGTAGCGTAGCGATCGGTACAAATGAAGCGTAGAGACCGGAACATGTGTAGCGTAGAGGCGTGGAGTACCTCCCGAGAATCCTGGACGAGCGCCTCGACCGCTTGCTCGAAGACGTACCCGCAGTCGCGGTCGTAGGACCGAAGGCCGTGGGCAAGACCGAGACATCACGGCGCCGAGCCAAGGCGGTGATCGATCTCGTCGATGAGTTCGAGCTCGACCTCATCAAAGGTGATCCCGAACGCCTTGACGAAAGCCCGCGTCCGTTGCTGATCGACGAGTGGCAGATGCACCCGCCCGTGTGGGACCGGGTAAGACGGGCAGTTGACCGTGGCGCCGCCCCGGGATCGTTCATCCTGACCGGATCGGCGACGCCGGCGAAGAGACCGATGCACTCCGGAGCCGGGCGCATCGTGCAAGTCAGGATGCGCCCGCTGTCGCTCGCCGAACGCGGGCTGGCCGCGCCCACCGTATCGCTGGCGACGCTTCTCACGGGCGAGAAGGACCGAGTCAGCGGCGAGTCGCCCATGCCCCTGTCCAAGTATGTCGACGAGATCATCGCATCAGGCCTACCGGGCGTACGAGCCGCCGCGCAGCGGTCCCGAGGCGACCTGCTCGACGGATACCTGGACGCCGTCGTCGAGCGAGACTTCCCCGAGGCAGGACACAGCGTCCGGCGCCCACGTACGTTGCGCGCATGGCTTCGCGCGTTCGCCGCAGCATCAGCGACAACAGCGGACTATGCATCGATCACCGACGCCGCGACAGCGGGCGAGGCCAACAAGCCCGCACGATCCACGACGTTGTCATACCGCGAGACTCTTGAACGCATGTGGCTCATCGAAGAGGTCCCTGCCTGGACCGGGATCGGGAGCATGCTCAAAGCGCTGGCGGCCACGCCGAAACATCACCTTTGTGACCCTGCCCTCGCCGCGCGTCTTCTGAACGTCGACGCCGACGCGCTTCTCCACCAGCCGGACCCCTCAGGCGTTCCTCTCCCACGCTCGACACCTCTCGTCGGCGCATTGTTCGAAAGCCTCGTGACGCTCTGCGTCCAGGTTTACGCCGACGCCAACGGCGCGCGCGTCAGCCACCTCCGCACAAGGAAGGGAGAGCACGAGATCGACCTCATCGTCGAACGACCTGACGGGCGCGTGGTAGCGATCGAGGTCAAGCTGGCCGCGAGGCCGGACAACGGCGACGTGAAGCATCTGAAATGGCTCCGCGATCAGCTCGGCGACGATCTCCTCGACGCGGCAGTCATCACGACGGGCCCCGCCGCATTCCGGCGCGAGGACGGTATCGCCGTCATACCCGCCGCACTGCTCGGACCATGAGCAGCAAGCCAAGCGGTGTCCCGACCCAGTACCTCGACGGACGTCAGTTCAAGCGCCGCAGCAGGTGGACCGTGACGGTGTCGCCGGCCTGCTTGTCGATCTTGCGGCGCAGGTCGGCGGCGACGGGGAGCTTGTGCGTGCCGTCGCCGAGCGCCATGAAGGAGCTGGTGAACGGGACGCCGTCGACGGTGCCGGTGACCTTGACGAGGCCACGCGTGCCGAAGTACTCGGCAGAGCCGTCGAGCTTGAGATAGGTCCAGCCGCCCTTCGCCTCGCTCTGGAGCAGCACCGCGGTGAAGGTGCGGTCGAGCGGGCCCGCGCTGGTGGCTTCGGACATGGTCGGACTCCCTCGGATCAGTGGATCAGTGGATGAGCCCGATGGCGAGCGCCACGAGCATGAGCTTGAGCAGCCAGTCCCCTGCGTGGATGGCCGCGGTCTGCCACGGCACGCGTTCCCAGATGATCGAGCCGGTGAGCAGCACGACCGGGAACGCCACCCACAGCACGAGCGACAGCAGCAGCGTCGAGGGCAGTGCCAGCAGGTCGCTCTGCGTGGCGATCCAGGCGAAGCCCGCGCCGACCACCGCGGTCCGCAGCAGCTCGGTCACCGCCTTCCAGGGAGCCGGGCGGCCACGGCCGGGGGCCCGGTCGCCGAGCGCCCGCTGCTCGAGCGGAGTGGTGACGACGTAGTAGACGGAACTGAGCACGAACGCCGCGACGGCGGCGGCGATACCCCAAGAGATCATGACGATCCTCCTTTTAGTACTGACCAGTACCGTAGCCCGGCACAGCGAGTACCGTCCAGTACTATTTTCGGCGTGACCACCTCAGCCTCTCCCGCCCGGCGCCGTGGCAGGCCAGGCGGCAGCCAGGGCACCGACCTGCTCGCCATCGCGCGCGACGTCTTCCTCACGCACCAGTACGCCGGCGCGACGATGGACGCCGTCGCCTCGGGAGCACGGGTCTCCAAGCAGACGCTCTACCGGCAGTACCCGTCCAAGGAGGTCCTGTTCGGCGCGGTCGTCCGGGACTGGGTCGACCGTGGCCGCGACTCGATGAGGCCGCACCTGCAGAGGCTGATGGAGGCGGACGACGTCAGGCAGGGGCTGCTGAAGCTCTCCCAGATCCTCCACGCCGGTGTCCTGAGCCCACCGGTCCTCCAGATGCGGACGCTGATCGCCGCGGAGGCCGAACGGTTCCCCGAGGTGGCGGCCGACTACGTGCGGCGCAGCTGGGACCACAACCAGGGGCTCCTCGCCGATGCCCTACGGCACCTGGGCGCGCGCGGCCTGCTGCGTATCGACGACCCGGACGTGGCCGCCGAGCAGCTCACCTGGCTCGCGCTGGCCGCACCCCTGAACCGGCTGACCCTGACCGCCGGCGCAGCCCGCTACAGCCGGGAGGAGCTGGACACCATCGCCGACGAGGCGGTCACCACGTTCCTGGACCGCTACGGGGCTCCGGCCGGGGCCTCCTGAGGGCGGCGCACGGCCAGCGGGGCCAGCAGCGCTATCCCCAGCACCAGGGTCGTCAGCGACGTCTCAGCCGGCGAGAACATCAGGTCCCACATGGCTTTGATCGCCAGGAACAGCACGAGCGCGGACGCGGAGCGCGCCGTGACGAGCACCGACACCCGGCTCACGAAGAACACCGCGACGAGGATCGCCAGGACGAGCCCCGGTATCCCGTACCAGGCCCAGAAGTCGCCGATCACCGAGTGCAGCTCGAACCCGCTGCCGAAGAGATAGTTCTCGACGTACCCGTTGTTCGGGTCGTACCCGAGTGCCGCCATGCCGGACTTGGCCACGAGCACGTCGGTCATGGACGGGACGCTCCCGCCACCGAATCCACCGGGTGACGCGCCCATCAGGGCTGCGGTCGCGCCGATCTCCGGCCGGCCACCGGTGATCAGGGTGCCCGACGTCGCCAGCTGGAGCTCGGTGCGGTCCTGCGCACCCTCGCCGAGCACGCCGTCCAGGATGGCGGCCTGGACCGAGAGGTACGTGCCGAGCGCGAGCAACCCGAACAGGACCAGCGTCCGCAGGGCCGAGAGCCTGGACGACGCCGGTTTCCCCCACGACTGCCAGAGCACGAGCATGACGACCATGAGCAGGATCGCGCTCGAGGAGCGCCCGCCGTTGACCGCCGAGACGCCGGCGAGCGCGAGCAGGGCGACGACGTCGACCCACCGCTTGTGCCACCGCGCCGCGACGGCGAGGACGACGACCGTGACCGGCAGCGCGAACCCGAAGCGCCAGGGGCTGTCTGCGAACGCACCGCCGTCCGGGTTGATGCCGAGCAGCATCCCCGCACCGAAGGCAGCGCCCACGGCGGTCACGGACATGCGGCTGCGTGCCCACAGGACGCAGCCGACGCCGCACGCGAGGCCGAGCACGAGGAACGCCGACTCGAAGGTCCCTACCGAGGACACGCTCCGTGTGTCGCTGTGCCAGACGGTGAGCCAGACGCTCCACGCCGCCGCGACCCCGGCCAGGACGGTCGTCCAGGTGATCCACCGGGAGCTGCGCACCCAGGGCACCCACAGCGGCAGCAGCACGACGGCGATCACGATCCCCGCGGTCAGGCCGAAGTAGAGGTCGTAGCGCATACCCGTGAGCACGAGGCAGAGCAGTGCCAACCCGGTCGTGACAACGTCCCAGCCCTCCCGCCCCTCACGGGGCGACAGGGCTGGGACGAACGCGGAGGGGGTCGACGTCACGGTGCGAGCGGACCCGCCCAGAAGTCGTCCAGCCGAACGACGTTCGCACCGGTCGTGACGCTGCCGGCCAGGCTGATCGCGTAGCCGACGCCGCCGGCGTCCTGCAGCTCAGGCGTCGAGTCGGTGGCCGTCAGCTGCCACGCGGCAGGCTCCGAGGTGCCCGCCTTCCACACCTTGCCACGGACCGTGGTCGGCGACGAGCCGGTCAGCTGCAGCCGCACAGCGAGGCGCTCGCCGGCCGTGACGCTCAGCCCGGCGATGTTCGCGGCGGCCAGGGTGGTCTCCACGGACTGCAGCGAGTTGAGCTGGAGCTGAACCGCTCCGGTCGACTTGACCCAGACCTTGGCCCGGTATTCGCTGGCGAAACCACTGGTGCGTCCCACCAGGGAGACGAACGTGCCGCTGCCGTCGGAGATCTCGTCGAGGGAAAGGACGCCGGTGATCTCGACGTCGGTGGCCGTGACGTCCCGCAGCTGAGCCTTACGGTTCGCGCCCGGTGCGCTCAGAGCCATAACGCCCTCGCCGTCTGTGACGGAGTAGTTCGAGGCCGCGCTGTAGACGGTCCAAGGACCGCCGATCGTTGCGGCGCCCCAGCCGCCCGTCTCGGAGCGAGCGAATTCGTCGGCGGCGAACTCGGCGGGCGCAGACGCCTCGACCTGGACGGTGTCCTGGGCGGTCGCACCCTCGTCGTCGGTCACCGTGAGCGTCACGGTGTACGTCCCCGGGGCGGCGTAGGTGTGGGTGGCCTGCTGACCGGTCCCCGTGGTGCCGTCACCGAAGTTCCAGGCCCAGGAGGCGATGTTGCCGTCCGGGTCGGCGGACCCGCCGCCGTCCGCGGTCAGCTCGAAGCCGTGGATCTCCGCCGAGGCGTCGGCGACCGGCGCCTGGTTCGGCCGGCCACCGTCCCTCGCGACGGTGTGGTGGTCGAGGATCTTGGCGGCGGAGAGCACCGTCGGGTAGACGGCCACGTCGTCGATGGCACCTGTGTAGCGGTCGCCACCGAGCAGCGAGCGGTTGGGCCACCCGCTCAGGGTGTCCGCGCCGATCCGCCAGTAGCCGTTGTACGCCTGGCCGGCGGTGATGTCTGCCCGGCTGGCGACCCGGACGCCGTCGACGAAGAGCTGCATGCCGCCGGACCCGAGCGTGGCGACCACGTGGTGCCAGGCACCGTTGTCGACCCTGCCGGGCGACCGGAGGGTGCTCCTGCTGCCGTTGTTCACACCGAACGAGAGGCGGCCGCCGGCGTCGACGTAGAGCAGGCGGTCCGTCGAGCTGGAGGTACCGGAGGCGGAGTTGTTGTTGCCGAAGCCGACGATCCGTCCGCTGCCGGTGCCCTTGATCCAGGTCTCGACGGAGAACGTGTCGGGCCCGGCGATGTTCTCGGTGGAGACGAGCCTGCTGAACGCCGAGTTGCGGAAGGTGGCAGCGGTGTTCGGGTCACCGGTGATCGCTCCGGCGGTGCCGAGCTGGACGTTCGACGGCACGGTGAGGTCGTCGCCGCCCGCCCAGTCGTAGGTGCTGGTGGAGCCGGCCGGCTCGCCGAGGCGCCACAGGTGCTCAGCGCCGTCCTGGACGACGGTGTCGGCGTAGTCGCTGCGGGCGGCGGTGGAGACCGTCACGTCGACCCACTCCGACCGCTTCACGTTGCCCGACGGGTCCGTGACCGTCAGGCGGTAACGGTGCGCCGAGCCGGGCGCAAGTCCCGTGTCGCGCACGGTCCGCTTCTTCGGCGACCAGAACTTCGCTGCGATCGTCTCCTGGAAGACCGGCGCCGCCGCCTCGGAGTCGCGGTACACGCGGTAGGTGAGTGCTTCGTCGTCGCGGTCCCACGTGGTGGTGAGGTTGATCCGGACGGTGCCGGCCGAGACCGAGGCCGCCGTCGGGTTGAGCGCGGCACCGGAAGCCATCGGGCCCTGCTTGTTAGGGGCGATCTCCCGCTTGGCGTACCGGACCAGACCCTGCTGACCGACGCCGTTCACCTTCGGGAACTCGCCTCCGTACAGGACGTAGTCCGCGTTGCCGGTCACGGTCCAGACGGCCTGCTGCTTGCCGCTGTATGTGCCGATGTCGGTCTTCGGGTACCAGGTCAGCAGGTCGGGACGCGGGGTACCGGGGTGGTCGGGGTAGCCCCAGATGTCCTCGGTGTTGGTGCCGCGCACCTCGTCGGTGAAGGCGGTCGAGTGGTAGTAGGACCGCGGCTTCGTCTCCGGGAACCCCGCGCCATTGCCGCAGTAGTGCTTGTGGCTGGCGGTATAGACGACGTCGCCCAGCGCCGCCACGTCGTACGTGTCGCCGTGGCAGTCCTCGATCCAGACCAGGGTCCCGTCGGTCCAGCTGACCTTGAAGGTGCCCTCGGTCGTGCCGCCGGCACCGTAGTGCCAGCCGACGCCGTACCAGGCCTCGTCGGTGGCGGTGAGCCGCATGATGCTGGCGCTGTCGCCCGCGTTGCGCACGCGGGAGTTGACCGGCAGCTGGCGGGTCGCGCCCGTCGCGGCGTCGAGCCACGCGATGCCGTAAGCGTTGGCAGAGTTGGAGTTGACAGAGGTGAACGTGCCGGAGATGGCCACCGACTGCTCGTCCGGCGACACGACTATCGACTGGACCTGCCGGTCGTCGACCACCGGGACGAACCCGGGCCGGAGGGCACCGTTCGACGCGTTCATGGCGGCGGCGCGGTAGCGCGCCGTGTTGTTCACGGCGGAGAAGTGGCCACCCGCGTACACGGTCGTGTTCGTGGCCGCGACGGCCTTCGTGGTGCCGTTCAGGTTCGGCGCGAACGACGTGTTCAGGGTGCCGGTCGGCAGGTTGAAGGCGGCGATGCGGCTGCGGGCGGCGCCGTTGACCGTGGTGAACCCACCCACGACGTACAGCCGCGTCCCGTCCGGCGAGGCCGCCATGTCGGAGACGTTGCCGTTGAGCGTGTGGTTGAACGACGTGATCAGCGCGCCGGTGGTCAGGTTGTACGCGAGCAGGTTGGTGCGGGGGACCAGGTTCGTCCCCGGCGCGGCACCGGCCGGGCGGGCGTTCTGGAACTCACCACCCACGTACACGGTGTTGCCGACGATCACCTGCTTCCACACGATGCCGTCGATCTGCACGGTAGGCAGGGCGTCCGCGGACACGGAGACAGGGTCGGCGGTCGGCTCGGCGACGTCGGTGGCCACCTGGGCGGCCACAGTGGCGGACGCCGACGGCGTGACCACGAACGACGTGACGACGAGCGCGAGGCTCGCGAGGAGAGCCGAGGCCCGCCGACCGGGCAGGGAGCGATAGGGCACGAGCACCTCACTGGAGAGATATGGACCCGCCGGACCGCTGTACCGTCGGACGATGTGGACCTGTGGAACCGATCGC
This sequence comes from Promicromonospora sp. CA-289599, assembly GCF_050936155.1. Lineage (NCBI taxonomy): Bacteria > Bacillati > Actinomycetota > Actinomycetes > Micrococcales > Promicromonosporaceae > Promicromonospora > Promicromonospora sp. CA-289599. The sequence goes on along the minus strand of NZ_JBNJNI010000001.1, from coordinate 3,581,034 downwards.
TCAATACGCTAATAGCGGGCGACGCGGGCAGCGATGTCGAAACGGGGTGAAGTCTGGGTGATCTCGACAGCCTGAGGCGCCTCAGGCGCCGGTGAAGATCACGATCGCCGCGCCGATCCGGGGATCGATCTCGAGCTCGACCTGGTCCTGAAACTCGGTGGGTACGTTGAAGACGAACACGCCGCGGGCTGTCTCGTCCGTGGCAACCTCCGACGCGAAGGCCTTGCCACCCGGCTTGAGCAGAGGCGTGGCCGGCGTGCGGTCCGGCCCGTAGTAGGCGTTCACAACGACGGTCCGCAGATCGAGCGTCTTGCCCGTGCCGTTGGTGAGATCGACGGCGAACCGGAGCGCCGGGCCGCCGACCTCACCGGGGACGTTCGCCTCGCCGGTCACCTTCTCGACCTTCGGCACAACCACGGTGACGCCCGGTTCGGGGGTCGCCTCGGCACCGAAGGGTGCGGGCTCCAGCGTCTCGCGGGACTCGGGCGACTCCCCCTCGTCGGTGCCGGGTTCCGCGTCGCCGCCGGTCGGGTCGTCGCCGGCGGACAGCGACTCCGACGACTCGGGGTCCGCGGGGTCGGCCTCGCCCGCCTCTGGGGCGGCGTCGTCCTCGGTGCCCGCGCCCGACGCCAAGCTCGCGGACGGCGTACCGCCGGCGTTCGGCTCCGCGTCCGACCGCAGGTTCACCACGGCCACAACTGCGGCAACCGCCAGGACGAGCACGACGAGAGCCAGCAGGAGGCGGCGTCGGGTGACAAGAGGGGATGCAGGCATGATCTTGGAGCGTAGTCTCGGGTCGGCCCGCACCCCTGCGTTCCGGCGGAGTTCACCCTCACCTGGCGTACGGCAGCAGGACCCGTCCGAACGTCGCGAGCAGCTCGCCCCGGGACCTGGCGAGCGTGCGCCTAGCCCGTGCGTCGAGGGCGACGTCGCTTCGCGCCGACGCACACGCGACCTGCAGCATGCCGAGCGCCCCCCGGGCTGTGCCCGCGCACAGCGTGCGTGCCCGCAGAGCGGCCCGCCGCCCCCTGCCGTGCGCAAGCATGAGCGCCACGCGTGCCGAAGCATTCGCGAGACCCGCGGTGCGCGCGAGCAGATATGCGCGGGTCAGCCGGTCGGCGGGCACGACATCGGACACGACGGCCTCGGCACACCAGACGATGCGTCCGCCCGCAGCGGTCAGCGCGCTCGTGAAGAGCGTGTCCTCACCTCCGGAGAGTCCGAGGGCCGGGTCGAACGTCAGACCTGCCCGCCGGACCGCGCGCAGGTCGAGCAGGAGGTTGTTCGTCGCGGCGGTGGGTATGACGGTACCGGTGCGTAGGCCGACGCGGTGGGCACGGTCGTAGAAGCCGCCTGCCACCACCCACGGCTCGGGCTCCACCGCGTACCTGGAGGTCACAGGCCCGGAGACGGCGGCGGCGGCGGTCGTCCGGTACGTCTCGTACAGGGCGCCCAACCAGCCGGCGCGCGGCACCTCGTCGTCGTCCACGAACGCGAGCAGGTCCTGGTCGTCGGAGGCACGCAACGCACGGTTCCGGGCGGCTGAGATCCCCGGCTCCGGCTCGACGACAGCGGTCACCGGCCAGTCGCTGCCGTCGCCGTGCGTCCGCGCGGCCTCGGCCACCGCGTCGGCGCCCGTGCCCGCGGCGTCGTTGTCGACCACGAGCACGCTCACCGCGACCCCCTCGACCCGGCGGGCCAGTTCGGCCGCCTGCTCGACGAGCACCGGCACGAGGGCCGCTATCCGGTCCGGGCGCCGATAGGTGAGCACAGCGACAACCAACCGCTCGGTCCCGACTTCACCCACCACAATCACCCTTTCCACGCCACCACGACGGCTGATCCGGCAGTTACCGTAGCGTGGCCCGACCCTGATCCTCCCGAGAGACGAGACCCGTGCAGCAGGTTCACCCGCGTGTCCTGGTCAGCGCCTACGCGTGCGGACCCGGTGACGAGCCGGAGGCAGCCGCCGGATGGGCCTTCGCGCGCGCCGCCGCCCGGTCACACCGGGTGCACGTCATCACCCGCCACCGGTTCGCGCCGGCGATCACCGCCGAGCTCGAACGCGACCCCGAGCTGGCGCGCGCGCTGACCATCGAGTACCTGGACCTGTCCGAGCGCGTGCTCGCCCTCAAGCGCCGCGGCACCGACGTGTACTGGTACTACATGCTCTGGCAGCGCGCTCTGGCTCGCCGCGCCGCCGAGCTGCACCGGGCGATGCCGTTCGATGTCGGACACCACGTGACGTTCGCGAACGACTGGCTGCCCTGCGGCCTGGCGCGCGTCCAGGGCCTACCCGTCGTGTGGGGACCGGTCGGCGGCGCGAGCGTCGTCCCGGCACGCCTCGTCCGGTGGCTCGGGCTGCGCGGTGTGGTCACCGAGCTGCTCCGCGAGCTGCTCACCGCGCCGCTACGAGCCATCTGGGGCGACGCCGCCGCCCGGCGCGCCGCGGTGGTCGTCGCGCAGAACGAAGCGGTCGCGCGACGGTTCCGGCGGGCCCGACACGTCGTCGTGGAGCCGAACGCCGCGCTCGACGACGACCTACCGGGGCGGGCGCAACCGTCCCGGCCTGAGTCGGCACCCGGGCAGCGGCAAGCCGTGTTCGTGGGCCGGCTCCTGGCCTGGAAGGGCGGCAGGCTAGCGATCGAGACGATCGCCCACACACCCGGATGGGACCTGCACGTCTACGGAACCGGGTACGAGCGCTCCACACTCGAACGGCTTGCCGCACGGCGGGGCCTGAGCAACCGCGTCGTCTTCCACGGGCACCGGCCCCGGGTCGAGGTGCTCGACGCCGTCGCCAGCTGTGACGCGATGCTGTTCCCGTCGATGCACGACCAGGCCGGCTGGGTGGCCGCCGAGGCGAGCGCGCTCGGGCGCCCGGTGGTGTGCCTGCCGCTGGGCGGCGTGCCGCTCCTGGCCGGGCCGAACGCACGGCCGGCCGATCTGGCGGGCGACGTCGTCGGTCACCTGGCGACCCGCCTCGTGGAGACCGCGACGCAACCGGGCACCCCGTCGGACCGGTGGTCCACCACCCGCCTGCCCGCAGTCGTGGAGGGCCTCTACCGCAAGGCCCTCTCTGTGAGCCCCACGGCGGAGGGCAGCCCGATATGACCCCCGTCCGCGTCCTGACCTCGAACCGCGAGCCGCGCAGCACCACCAACCCGTACATCACGATGCTCACCGCCGCGCTGCGCGCGACCCCAGGCGTCGAGGTGGTCACCTTCTCCTACCGGGCGGCCCTGCTCGGGCGGTACTCCGTGGTGCACCTGCACTGGCCGGAGACCGTCCTCGGCCAGGGCGGCCGACGACTCTCCGGGCGCCTCGCGCGCTGGGCGCTCGCCGCGCTCCTGCTGGTCCGGCTCAGCCTGACCCGCACGCCGGTGGTCCGCACGATGCACAACGTCGAGCTCCCGGCGGATGCGAACCGCGCCCAGCGCCTCCTGCTGCGCTGGTTCGACGGGCTCACCACGCACCGCATAGTGCTGAACGACCGCACCGAGTGCCCGGGTCCGGCCACCACCATCCTGCACGGCCACTACCGAGACTGGTACACGGGCCCGCGCACGGCTGTGGTCCCCGGCCACCTCCAGTACGTCGGCCTCGTCCGGCGGTACAAGGGTATCGAGAGCCTGGTCGAGGCGTTCCATTCCGTCGCCGACGACTCGCTCACGCTCGGCATCGCAGGGGCTGCGTCGACCCCGGAGCTCGCGGCCACCATCACGGCGCTGGCCGACGGTGACCCCCGCGTCAGCCTGCGCTTCGACTTCCTGTCCAGCGACGAGCTCGTCGCCGCCGTGACCACCGCGGAGCTCGTGGTGCTGCCCTACCGGTTCATGCACAACTCCGGGATGGTCCTGGCCGCACTCTCGCTGGACCGGCCGGTCCTCGTCCCCGAGACGCCGGTCAACGCGGACCTGGCCGCCGAGGTCGGGCCCGGCTGGATCCACACGTTCACCGGCGACGTCACGGCAGAGTCAATCGAGTCAGCGCTGACCGCAGCGCGCAAGCCGCGCCCAGCAGCACCCGACCTGGGCGCCCGCGAATGGGCGGACGCCGGCCAAGCGCACCTGACCGTCTACCGGCTGGCGCTGTCCCGCGCCGGACGGTCCGGGCGCAGCGGCGGGGTACGCACGTGACCGGTGCACCGGCGTCCGCGCCCTGGCGTTCCGTCGGGAACAGCGCCGTCGTCCAGGTGGTCGTGACGGGGCTGTCGGGGCTGCTCGGCATGGTGACCGCGCGCCTGATCATCGAGCAGTTCGGCGTGGCTCAGTACGCCCAGTACGGACTCCTGGCGTCCCTGCCGTCGCTGATCCCGTTCGCCGACCTCGGCATGGCCGCCGTGGTGGTCAACGTGCTTGCCTCGTCCGAGCGGGCGAACACTGATCCCGCGGTCCGCAGGACGCTGACCAGCGCGTTCCGGATCCTCATGTGCTCCGGCCTCACCATTGCGGCGATCGGTGTGCTGCTGGGCGTGCTCGGCTGGTGGCCGGTGGCGCTCGGCCCTGGCCTGCTCGACGGCGGGGCGCTCGCCGCGACGGTGTGCGTCACGATCCTCGGACTGGCGCTGCCGTGCGGAGTCGGCGCGCGGATCCTGGTGGGGCTCGGCCGCAACCCGCTTCAGACCGCGCTCACCGGGCTCACCGCGCCCTTGGTCATGGCGGGTGTGCTCGTCGTCCTCGCGGTGAACGGATCGGGCTCGTTCCTCGCGATCGCGTCTTACGGAGCGGCTGCCGTCGTCGCCGTGACACTGCTGGTCACCGCCGCGCGTCTGGTCCGGCCCCAGGTCGGCGCCGCACTGCGGGATGTGCCCCGCCTGCGAACCGTGCCGGGGGTGCGGGTCTTCGACATAGCATGGCCGATGTTGGTGCAGATGATCTCGCTGCCGATCGCCATGCAGACCGGGCGGATCCTGCTCAGTCACCAGGGCAGCGCGGTTGACCTCGCGCAGTACAACCTCGGGGCGCAGCTTTTCGGAGTGGTGCTCGCCGCGGTGTCGACGGCGGGGCTCGCGCTGTGGCCGCACTTCGCGAGGGCCCGTAGCCAGTCGGTCAAGGCCTCGCCGTTCCGGGCGTCCCTGGTCTTCACCGCCGCCGGCGTCGTGCTCGCCCTGCTGCTCGCAGCGCTGCTCCCGTGGTTGGTGCCGCTCGTGACCGACGGCGAGTTCGGACTCGGCCTGCCGCTCGTTGCGGCGTTCGTCGTGTTCACGATCGTCCAGGCCGCCAAGTACCCGGTGGGCATGTACATGACCGACGGCGCGGGCCTACGGGCGCAGGTGCTCCCGATCGTCCTGATGGTGCCACTGAACCTGGGCCTGGCGTGGTGGTCGATCCCGTACCTGGGCGCGGCCGGGCCGGTCTGGGCGACGGCGTTGTCAGTGCTGGTGTGCCAGGTGATCCCGAACGCTCTGTGGGTACGCCGGCGGCTGCGCGCGGCCACGTAGCCCCCGCCTCAATCCGGAGGAGCGAGATCAGTTTGGCCTGAACCGTATGACCACATTGTCTCGAATTGATCTGCAAAGAAAGCAAATGATCGCGGATCGCGCGACTCGGAAGCCACAAACACCGGCCGATCTCTCGCGGGCGTTGAGATCGTGTACAACTCCACATGCGCGGTCGATGAGCCGCCTCGCCTACGCGCAACAATTAGACTGCAAGGAGGCGCAAATGGAAGCGTACGAATCTCACTCGAGTCTGGGAATCTTTCACAAAGGTCCTGAATCCCCTCGATCGCGCGCGCCATGTTCTCCTGATAGGACTGGACACTTGTGGATTCGTACGAAACGTACGAGGCCAGGTAATCTGCACCTGCACCTTGGGCCGAGGTGACCAAGAAGCGCATGGTGACGCCCCGTTGTAGCGCCTGCTCGAAATATCCGCGGTATTCATTTGTCAGCCGGAAGAGCGAGCCACCGGAGATCGCGAGGCTGTGCGCCCCCTCGGCCCTATCCTCAAACGGAGGGAGCCCCCTTTTCGGCCGAAAGACAGCGTCCACACGAGGAGTGGTTATCTCGGCGTGACTGTCGATAGCGCGCAGGACGTCGGTGTGCAAGGTCGCCATATTCTGATTGCGAATCTTTTCTTCAACCAATTTCTCTGCCAGCAGAGACCCACCAATCGCTGAAAGCAACGCCAATGTCAACTGCTGCAACTGTTCGGTTGACAGATCTATTACTTCGGGGAGGAAAGCCGCTACGGCACCGCCCGCAAGCGACACGACGAGGGGACCTACGGTCACCACCTGCTGAAGCCATGCCCATCGAGTCGAAGTCGAACCGCGCACTTCAGCCATCCACCCTCCCAGCGTGGCGAACTTAATCGGTGAACCTTGATGCGACATGCGCGACAGCGAATCATCACGGTTTCGACCGATTCACGGTGGATTGTAACTATATCGTCACGAGTGTCATCGGGGTAGTGCGCATGAGAAGTTGCCACCGCCACAGTGAGGTTGCTCGCCCCTTTCCGTCACTGCTCGGCGCCGAGCGCGGCAGGCGGAAGATCGAGGCCCTGCTGATCTGCAGGGAGTTCGTGCGCTGACCCGCAGGTTCATGGCGTCACGATCCGGGGACGCGGGGGACAGGGCCGGCTCCCGGCGGGCCGAAAGTATCGGGCAACCCTGTCACATCGCTTTGCTGGACCGCCTCATCGCATCCGCATCGCGTCGAGCACGCCTAGCGCGACTCCGCGCCAAGGCCCGACACCCTCGACGAACTGCCGGCGTCCACCGCGCAGTGCAACGGCCCGCGCGGCCTGCGGCAGTGCGCGCCGCCACCGCCGGACGGCGGCCGGGTCGAGGTTCTTGCACGCGAACAACATCCGGTTGCGGATGTCGTACCGGTAGTACGTCTCACTCTTGGCGCGGCCTCGCGACTCCTGGGTGCCGCCCTCGTCGTGCACCACGTGGGCGCCGTCGACCACCTTGAGCCGGGCCCCGAGCGCCGTCGCCCGCCACGACAGGTCGACGTCCTCCCAGTAGAGGAAGTAGTCCTCGTCGAAGCCGCCGAGCTCCTCCCAAAGCTCGGCCCCGACTACCAGGCAGGCCCCGCTGAGCCACGGGACGTCGTCGGGCGACGTGCGGCGACCGCTCATGGTGCCGTCCGCGAGGTGCAGGTAGGTCAGACCGCGGGAGTAGACACCGCCGTCTGGGCGAAGGATCCGGGGTGCGACGAGCGCCGAAGCCTCGGACCGCGCCGCGTCGGCCAGCGATTCCAGGCCGGCTGGATCGGTCCACGCATCAGGGTTGAGGAACACCAGGATCCGGGCACCGGCCGCCAGCGCGTGCGCCGCGCCCAGGTTCGACCCGCCACCGAATCCGACGTTCGCCTCGGGGGTCAGCAGTGTCCACCCACGCTCGGCGGCCAGGCGGGTCACGGCTGCCCGCTCCCCCGCGCCGCTGAAGCTGTCCACGACCACGACCCGCGCGGCACTGTCGCCGGCCGTCCGGGGCAGGTTCGCGGCGAGCAGGTCTACCGAGCCGTAGTTGACGACGACCACCGCCACGTCGTCGAGCACGCTCACCGGGCGTACGCCCGATCCGCCGTCAGCCACAGGAATCACCCTCGATGTTCTTTCTTCGATCTGGGCTTGCGCTCACGCAGCCCGTAACGTTCGTTTCTGTGGACAAATCAGCACTGCCTTCGGCGGTCGTGTCGGCTGGACGCGGACTGATTCGCGGGTATGGAATGCTCACCGCGTCTTTTCGCGCCGGGCCGGACTTTCTGTTGATCGGCGCCAAGCGCGGCGGCTCCACGTCGCTGTACTTCGCGCTGCTGGAGCATCCGTCGGTGATGCCACTGTTCCCGAGCGCGCGGCTGCTGCCCAAGGACAACCACACTAAGGGCGTCCACTACTTCGACTCCCACTACTCGATGGGTGATGTCTGGTACCGGTCGCATTTCCCGGCAGGTGTTCGGCGTGGCGGAAAGGTGGTCGGAGAGGGTTCGCCGTACTACCTCTTCCACCCACTTGCCGCGGAGCGTGCCGCGAAGGACGTGCCGGACGCGAAGATCCTGCTGGTCCTGCGCGACCCCGTCGAACGGGCCTTCTCCCACTACCGGGAGCGGCGGCGACAGAACGCCGAGGAGCTCGAGACGTTCGAGGAGGCACTGGCCGCCGAGGACGAACGGCTCGCCGGTGAGCGCGAGCGCATAGTCACGGAGCCTGGATACCTGAGCTACGCGCACGAGCAGCAGTCCTACCGGGCGCAGGGCGAGTACGCCCCGCACCTCCGCCGCTGGATGGACCACTTCGCCCGGGAGCAGTTCCACGTGCTCGCTGCGGAGGACTTCTACGCCGATCCGCAGTCCGCCTGCGACGCGGTAGCCGAGTTCCTCGGCCTGCGCCATGCACCGCTGCCGCCATCGGTGGCCGAGCCGTGGAACGCCGCCCCGAGCAGCAAGCTGGCGGACACCACGCGCCAGAGCCTCGCGGAGCACTACGCACCTTTCAACGCGGACCTCAAGGAGCTGCTGGGTCGCGAGCTTCCCTGGACCCGACCCGGTCTCGCCGAGCACGTCAGCGGGACGCGGGGAGACTGACCCTCGACCGCAGCTCGGTGATCAGTCGAGCGGTGAGTGGCGCGTCGTGGTCGTCACGAGACCTGGAAGTCAGGCGCTCGATCCAGAACCGGGCCGCCTCGACGTGCTCCGGTTCGGGCGGTGAGGCGGACCGCCGACCCAGAACCGCGGCACTGGTGGCCTCGTAGTAGACCTGGTCCGCACCCGGCGGCGCCCAGGAGGCGTCCTCCCAGTCGATGAGCCACGGCAGACCGCGGCCGCAGCGCCTCAGGTTCCACGGCGTCAGGTCGCCGTGCATCGGAAGCCAGCGCTCGGGTACGTCCTGCGGCCGCGGGAGGAGCGGACCCAGGCAACGTTGGATATCAGCCACGATCCGGGGCAGCGCGACGCGACGCGCCGGTGCGGCAGGCAGAGGCGGCATTGCCTCCAGGACCATCCAGTGCCAGCCGTCCGTCTCCCCGCGGTCGAGTACGCGCGGCACCCGGAAGGTCTCAGGCCGCGCCTCTGCGAGCGCGACCATTGCCTGGTGCTCCCGGTCCAGCTCTCCCGGCTCCTCACGCAGCTTGAGAAAGCCCACCGACCGCCCCTTTCTGAGCAGCAGGGCCGCCAGGCCCGTGCGAGACGCCTGCGGGCGCTCGTAGAAGGCGAGATCGTCGAACGACCCGAGGCGCACCGCCAGCGTGCCCCACAGCACCGGGCCGCCGGGCGGTTCCCAGCTCACGCGCTCGCCAGGGACCAGCCCCGGCCCGAGCACCGCCACCGCGTAGTACAGGCCCCACTGCGCCGCGAGCGCAGGACGCCTGGACCGCGTGATCAGCGAGATGCCGGCGAGTGCGCCCCGGCGCGACCCGGACGGGATCAGAACGTTGCGGGTACCCATCCGAGGGCGGATCAGCCGATAACCGCTTCCTGGCCTCGACGGCCCGTCATGCGGGTCCACGTGCGCTCAGCTCTTCCTCGACTCAGCGTCGGCGGGCCGCTCGGCGTCGGCGGCCCACTCGGCGGCGTGCCGACGTCGTGCGAGACGCTTCGGCCCAGGCGTCCGCCGGTCCGCGAGGTCGAACGCGAGCTGTTCGTAGCCGTCGGTGACCTCGTCCCAGTCGTACTGGGTCGCCCGCTCGGCCAGGGCTCGGCCCCGGTCGGCGCAGCCTGCGGGGTCGCTCTCGGCCTCGGCGACCCGCGCGGCGACGTCGCCCGCCGTGCGGAAGTAGCGGCCGGCGTCACCGAGGACCTCGCGGTTGAACGCGACGTCGTACGCGACGGTGGCGGTCCCACCCCCGATGGCACGCAGCAGCGACGGGTTGGTCCCGCCGACCGAGTGCCCGTGCAGGTAGGTGAGGGCACCGACGTAGAGCTGGTCGAGGAGTCCCTGGTCCCACACGCCGCCCAGGAGGCGCACCTTGGGGTTGCTCGCCGCGAGCGCGGCGATCCGCTCCGTGTACTCATGCGCATAGGGCGCGGAGCCGACGACGACGAGCGGACGGGACGCGCCGCTTGCCGCGTACCCCTCGACGAGCACGTCGACGTGGTTCTCCGGCTCGAACCGGGCGACGACCAGGTGGTAGCCGTCAGGGGTCAGGCCGAGCTCATGGAGGCGCTCGTGCCCCATGCCGGTCAGGTCGGGCGCCCCGTAGGTGATGAGGCGGCTGTCGACGTCGTACTCGTCGCGGTAGTAGTCGGCGATACCCGGCGCGTCCGCGATGAGGGCGTCCGAGAGCCCCACGGCCGCCGTCTCCGCGGCCCGGTAGTACCTCCGGCCGGTCGGTCCCCACTTGGCGCGGCGCCACTCCAGCCCGTCGACGTGGGTGGCGACCGGGATGCGCGCCGTGCGCAGGACGGGCAGCAACGGTGCGTTGGCCGCGTTGAACACGAACGCGACGTCGGTGCGCCGCGCCGCCAGGTGCGCGACGGACAACGCGGTGTGGCTCAGCGTCTCCAGGGTGCGGTGCCGCAGAGCGGGCAGCGTGACGAGCTCCATGCCCAGGTGGTGCGTGAGGGGCGGTGCGACGCCGTCCCGCGCGCCAAGGCCCTGTCGACAGTAGACCCGGACCCGGTGCCCGCGCTCCACGAGCCTGGACCCGATCTCTTCCACGGCGGTCTCGAACCCTCCGTAGCGCGCTGGAACACCGCGTGTGCCGACCATCGCGATGCGGAGGGTTCTAGGGGACATGCCGGGAGCGTAGATCGCGTCAGATGCCTGGAAAACCCCGTAGCACCTATTTCACCCGCGCCAGACGGGCTTTGTGCCCAGCGGCACATTCGCGAGGTGCTGCCCGTCTCAAGCCGGCTGCTCGTCCCCCGACAGCCTTCGCACGACGGACCGCCGGCTCACCAGCAGACGCCCCATCTGCGCCCGGTACCGCTGCGCGCCGAACCGCTCGGCGGCGTCCCGCCGGCCGGCGTCCGCCAGCGCGGCAGCGTGCGCCGGGTCGTCGAGCAGCTCGGCGATCGCGTCGGCCAGGGCCACCGGGTCGTCGGGCCGCACGAGCAGGCCGGTCTCCCCGTCCGCGACGATCTCCGCGAGCCCCTGGGTGCGGCTCGCCACGACGGGCCGCCCGGCGAGCATCGCCTGCACCGCCACGTTCCCGAACGGCTCCACCCGAGACGGCACGACGACGACGTCGCCCCGGGCGAACCACTCCCACGGGTCCGCGTACCCCACGAGGTCGACGGCGCCGGCCAGGTCGTCCGCGGAGGCACGGACCCGGAGCTGGTCCTCGAACCACTCGTAGCCGGCGAACACCGAGCCGCACAGCGTCAGCCGCACGTCCCGGCCGGTGCCCCGGAGGAGCGCCACCGCCTCGAGCGCCACGTCGGACCCCTTGCGCGGCGACAGGCGTCCGACCAGGACCACGTGCGCGGACCCCGGGGCCGCGGCCGCACCGCCCTCCGCACCGCCGTCCGACAGGGGGACATCCGGCGGCCCCGGCACGCCGTTGTAGACCACGCGCGTGCGCCGCCTCAGCGCCGGGACCGCCGACACGACGACGTCACGTGCGGCGGCGGAGTTCACGACGACGTCCCGCGCGAGCAGGAGCGGTGCCGCGAGTCCCACGCGGACCGCCCACCGCGCGTCGGCCTCCGCCTCGTGCACGTGGCACACGGGTGCGACCCCGGCCAGCCGGGCGGCGACCAGCCACGCGGGAATGGTCAGCGTGTTGACGAGGACCGCGTCCGGGCGCACGCGGCGGATCAGCCGCGTCATCGGGCCGAGCGCCCGCAGCGTGCCGAGCCCCAGGGCGACGATGCCCCGCGGCGTCAGGTGCGCCTTGCGGAGCACCGGCATGTCGAGCGTCTCCACCCGCGCGCCGACGTCGCGCATCCGCCCGGCCAGCGGTCCGTCGCCGGGCAGCACGACGACGACGTCCGCACCGGCGTCGACACATCCGGCCGCGGTCTCGACCAGCTGGAGGTCGGAGCCGTAGAGCTCCACGGAGGCGTGCGCGAGAAGAACCGTCGTCATGATCGCCAACTGTGCCAGCCGGACACTAAACAGGAGATCTCGGACCGGGTGAACTCCGGGATCGGGAGCAGGACAGGAAGGGGATGGGCGAAATATTGCTGATTCTGCCGAAATAGCCCGCCCGAGAGGTGAAACTTGAGAACTACCGGGTGACTTCTATGGGTTCACGCCGCGATGTCCCCTACTTCACCGTAACTTGTTCACAGCCACGGGGCGCACAGCGACCGCCAGGCCTCCACCAACACCCCACGACGTCCTTGACGCCGCGACCGCACGTGTCCGGAGCCAACCACGCCAGCAGGAACCGAAGGGATCGAGAGTGACCGCATACTCGGTTGACAACGAGCCGCCACACCTCTTTCCAGTACCGGACGACCCCGCCGAGAACCGCGAGCCGATGACCCACGGCGAACCGGTCGGTGCGCAGTCCGAGGGCACCCGGGTCCGGCAGCTGCGGGCCGCAGCGATGCCCCGCGCCCGGACCGGCTGGCAGGCCGGCTACCAGGCGCGGCTCCGCCTCACGGACGCCGCGGTGGTCGGCGTCACCCTGATCACTGCCTACGGCGCGCAGCTCGCGCTCAGCGGCACCTCGCAGTGGTCCGCCATCGGCCCGCTGCACGCGGCCGTCGGCCTGCTGCTCGCCACTGCCTGGCTCGCCGCGCTCGCCACGAACCGCGCGTACGACGTGCGCTTCTTCGGCAGGGGCATGTCCGAGTACCAGCGCGTCCTCGACGCCACCTGGAAGTCGTTCAGCCTGATCGTCCTGATCGCATGGGTGACCGCCTACTCCGAGGCACGCGTACTGCTGCTGGTCGCCTTCCCGCTCGGTATGGTCGGCCTCGTCGCGTCGCGCTACCTCTGGCGGCAGCACCTGCTGCGGCAGCGCCGCCGCGGCGACGGCGGCCTGACCATCCTCCTGGCGATCGGCGACCGTGAGCAGGCGTCGCGGCTGATCCGGCTGCTCAACGGCGCCCCGGAGCAGGAGTTCGTGGTGGCGGGCGTCTGCCTCACGAACGGCGCCCAGGCGGGCGAGCGCCTGAGCGGCGTCCCGGTGCTCGGCGACCTCAGCGATGTCGGGCTGACCGCGCACGAGATGGGCGCGGGTGCCGTCGCCGTGTGCAGCTCGCACGAGATCACCGCCGACGTCGTGCGGCGGCTGGGCTGGGAGCTCGAGCGGTACGGCGTCGACCTGATGCTCACCGCCGAGCTGGCCGACGTCGCCGTCCCCCGCATCACCGTCTCACCGGCCCCCGGCATGTCGCTGCTGCACGTGGACACCCCCCGCTTCGAGGGACCCAAGTTCTCCGTGAAGCAGGTCATGGACTGGGGCCTGACCGCGGTGCTGACGGTCCTGGTCTCACCGATCCTGCTGGCCATCGCGCTGACCGTGGCCTTGACCAGCCGTGGACCGGTGTTCTACCTCTCGCACCGCGTCGGCCGCGGCGGGCGCCTCTTCCCGATGGTCAAGTTCCGCACCATGTACGTCGACGCGGACCGGGACGTCGTCGCGCTGGCCGCCGTCAACGAGGCCGAGGGCCCGCTGTTCAAGATGCGCTCCGACCCGCGGGTCACGCGCGTCGGGCGGTTCCTGCGCCGTTACTCGCTCGACGAGCTGCCGCAGCTCTTCAACGTGCTCCGCGGGCACATGAGCCTCGTCGGTCCGCGCCCGCCGCTGCCCCACGAGGTGGCGGCCTACGAGGAACGGATGAAGCGCCGGCTGCTCGTCAAGCCCGGCATGACCGGCCTGTGGCAGGTCACCGGGCGTTCGGACCTGTCCTGGGAGGAGTCGGTCCGGCTCGACGTCTACTACGCCGAGAACTGGACGCCGTTCCTGGACCTGCTGATCCTGGCCCAGACGGCCCGCGCGGTGGTCTCGGCCCGGGGCGCCTACTGACCCTCTGGGTCAGGCCCGGGTCAGGCGCATCGGGGTGTGCGGGATACCGTCCTCCAGGAACTCCGCGCCGTCCTGCTCGAACCCGTGCTTGCCGTACCAGCGGGTGAGCGGGGACTGCGCGTCCAGCACCACGTCGCGGGTGTCGCCCGAGTCGTCCACGTACCGCAGCGCCGTACGCATCAGCTCGTCGGACAGCCCCTTGCCCCGCGCGCCCTTGACCAGGGCGACGCGGCCGATGCGCCAGACGTCGCCGTCGTCGAGCACGCGCGCGGTGCCGAGCACGCGGGTCCCGCCGTCGGACACCGAGTCGGGCGCCGCCTCCCCGACGCCCACCACGTGCACGGTGGTGGGCTCGAGGTCGCGCCCGTCCAGGTCCTCGTACGGGCAGTCCTGCTCGACGACGAACACGTCCTGGCGCAGCTTCCAGACCCCGTAGGCGATGGTCACGTCGAGCTGGTCAAGGGGGGCGGTGATGATCTGCACGGGGTCGATGCTCTCATCCCACCGGCAGGTGCCGCTTCCACCAGTCCAGGATCAGGTCGAAGCGCTGCTGCCGGTGGCGGGGGCGGCCGGAGCGGGACAGCTCGTGGTTCTCGCCGGGGAAGACCACCAGCTCCGTCTCGACACCGTGCCGCTTGAGCGTCGAGTAGTAGCGCTCCGCCTGGGACAGCGGGCAGCGCAGGTCGAGCTCGGAGTGCATGACGAGCGTGGGCGTACGCACCTGCCCGGCAACCGCCTGCGGCGACTGCGTGGCGATCTGCTCAGGAGCCTCGCCCACGTACTCCGTGCCGAAGAACGAGCCGATGTCGCTGGTCCCGAAGAACACCTCCGGGTCGAGGAACCCGCGCTCCACTATCGCGGCGGCGAACCGGTGGTCGTGGGCGATGGTCCACGCCGTGAGGTACCCGCCGTACGAACCGCCGAGCACCCCCACCCGCGACGGGTCGAGCCGCCCGTCCGCTGCCGCCGCGCCGTCCAGGAAGTCCAGCACGTCGTGCAGGTCGACGGTGCCCATCGCCTGGCGGATCGCCCGGCCGTGGGCCTGCCCGTAGCCGGCGGAGCCGCGCGGGTTGCAGTACACGACCGCGTACCCGGCGTCGACCAGCACCTGCGTCTCGTCGAACAGGCCCACCTCGTACGAGGCGTAGGGGCCGCCGTGGATCATCAGCAGGGTGGGGAACCGGCCGGTGCCCTCGGGAACCGCGATCCAGCCGTGCACCGGGTACCCGTCACGGCCGGTGACGGTCAGGTCCTTCGGGGTCACGACTCCGGTCGCGCGCAGAGGCGCGGAGAAGTCCGTCCGACGGCGGGGCGCGCCGCCCTCGGCACCCGCCAGCTCCACGACGCCGACCTCGCCGTAGGTACCGGGGTCCGCATACGAGACGGCGAGGGTGCCACCCGCGGCGTCGAACTCCGAGACGACTACATCGCCGCTGGTCAGCTGGGTTGTGACCCCGTCGTCGGAGATGCGGACGACCTGCTGCGTGCCGCGGCTCGCGAGGGCGAGCAGCACGCCGCCGTCAGGCAGGAGCAGCGGCTCGCCCCCGACCTCCTGGGTCTCCGGGTCCGTGAGCCGGCGCGGCGCCGCGTCTGCCCACGCGGACAGCACGTACAGCGCGGCGTTCCGCGCGACGAAGTCCTTGCCCTCCGCGCCGACGTCCTGCGCGACGACGTACAGCTCGCCGCCGGAGCCGAACGCGATCGCCTGCGGGGCGAGCGTGCCGAGGTCGATCTCGGAGCCACCACCGGTCGCGGGGACGCCCAGCGGGAGTACGCGCAGGGCGCCCCTCGGCACCTGGCCCGGGCCCTGCTCGCGTTCGGCGATGACGCCGATCGATCCGCCGTCCGGCGTGAAGGCGATACCGCTGTGGTCGACGTCGTCGGTGGTCAGCCGCCGCGCTTCCGGCACAGTGGGCCGCGGTTCGGGCTCACCCTCCGCGGTCGGGACCGGCTGCACCACCGGCTCGGCGGCGACGTCGGGAACGTCGACCAGGAACGCGTGCTGCGGGCGGTCCCGGTGATAGCCGAGGCCGTTGCGGGTCCAGCTCCACTCGGTGATGCGGCGCGGCGGCTCGGCACCCGGCGCGATGCCCTCGACCGAGCCGTACCGGCCCGGCTGGGGCTCACGGCTCAGGAAGGCGATGCGCCCGCCGTCGGGCGACCAGCGGAAGTCGGTGACGCCCAGCTTGCGGTCCGTGACCTGCACGGCCTCGCCGCCGCTGGTCGGCAGCACCCAGAGCTGCGGCGCCGACTGCGGCTGGGCGCGCAGGAAGGCGATCAGGGCGCCGTCGGGCGAGATGCGCGGGGCGGTGTCCCGGAAGCCGCGGGTGAGACGCCGGGACTCGTCGCCCGCCGACCCCAGCGGCACCCGCCAGAGCTGCCCCACGGTGGCGTCGGCGTCGAGATCGGGGCGGGTCACCGACACGACTGCCCAGGTGCCGTCCGGATGGACGGCGGGCCGGGAGACGGTACGGATCAGCGGGAGGTCAGTGGCCTGCATGAGCCGGACATTACCCTTGCCGACATGTCCGAAACACAGCAGACCGACGCCCCCGCGAGCGCTCACGAGGCCTGGGGCGAGCCGCGTACCCGCGAGCTGACCTGGTTCGACCCCGTGCAGATCGCCGCACAGGCGCCCTTGATGTCGGGCCTCGAGTTCCTGACCCGGATGCGCGAGGGCGTCATCCCGCCGCCGCCGATCGCCGCGCACTTCGGCCTCGACATCGACGTCGTGGAGGAGGGCCGGGTCACGTTCAGGTGCGCGCCGGACGAGTCCGGCTTCAACCCGATCGGGACCATCCACGGCGGCGTCCTCTGCACGCTCCTGGACACCGTGTGCGGCTGCGCCATGCAGTCGGTGCTGCCCCAGGGCAAGGGCTACACGTCGGTGGAGATCAAGGTCAACTACGTCAAGGCCGTGCGCGGCAACAGCGGCCAGCTCACCGCTGAGGGCACGGTGGTCAAGGCGGGTTCGCGCGTCGGCTTCACCGAGGGCGTCGTCCGGGACGCGAGCGGCGCGGTGGTGGCGACGGCGTCGAGCACGCTGCTGATCTTCGACCTCCCGCCGGCGCGCGCCTGACGCGAACCCCGCACTCAAGGTCCGCTTTGGGTCAGGTCACCCACGTGCCGATCAGCCAGGCGCCCGCCGCGATCAGCGAGCCCACGAGCTGCACGCCGATGGTGATCAGCGTCGCCTGGACGGCGGCCTTGGTGGCGCTCGTGGCTGCCCGCACGTCCTTGCGGCGCGCCCACTCCAGCAGGAAGACCGCGCCGACGAAGAACAGGAACAGGCCGAGCACGGGGATCACGAAGAACCCGATGATCCCCGCTATGCCGCCCACCGCAAGGGTCAGCATGGGTATCTCGGCCTTGCGCATGTGCTTGCCGGCAAGGATCCACTGGAGCACCTCGGCGATGGCGATGGCGACCACCGCGACGCCGAAGACCACCCAGGCCTGCACGCCGCCGGTCATGATCGCCCACACGAGAATGCCGCCCAGCACGAGCACGGAGCCAGGCAACACCTGGACGACTATGCCGATCAGTCCTACCAGGATGGCCACACCGACGAGTACCTCTGCCCAAACGTCCACGGGCGAACTTTAGCGGTCCCACGACGTCGGCTCGGCCAAACTCGGCCGAACGACCAGACTGAGCGTGACGCAGGACGTCTACCCTGCTCACCATGATGCGTGACGTGGTCGGCTACCTCACCCGGCTCGGCCTCGACGAGCGCCCGCCGGCAACCGTCGAGACCCTCTTCGAGCTCCACCGGCGGCACGCAGAGCGGATCCCGTACGAGAACCTGCACACCATGCTCGGCAGCCCGCCGGCCGTCGACGCGGCGGCGACCCTGGCCCGGGTAGCGGCCGGCGGCAACGCCGGCTACTGCTTCCACCACAACGGCATCCTGACCGTGGTGCTCCGGGAGCTCGGCTACGACGTCGTGCCCGCGTGGGGCCACAACTGGGACGACGACGCCGAGCGCCAGGACGTGCACGTCGGACACCTGGCGATGCACGTCCGCGGTCTCCCCACCGACGACAACCCCGGCGGCCTCTGGTGGCCCGACGTCGGCTGCGGCGACGGCCTCCACGACCCGCTGCCGCTGCTCGCGGGCGAGTACCGGCAGGGCCCGTTCACCTACCGGCTCGAGCTGCGCGACGGTGGCTGGACGTTCCACCACGACACCCAGGGCAGCTTCGGCGCGGTCGACCTCTTCGACGAGGAGCTGACACCGGAGCGCGAGCAGTCGGCGCACCGCCGCCTGACCGACCCGGCGGACGGCGCCTACGCGCGCAAGCTCGTCGTCCAACGGCGTCTGCCCGACGCCGCGGCGACGCTGCGCGGCTGCCTGTTCACCCGCACCGGCTCACGCACGGAACGGGTCGAGCTCACGGCGTACGACGACTGGCGGGACGGGCTCCGGACCCTGGGCATCGCGCCGCAAGGCATCGACGACGACGCCCTGCGCGGCCTGTTCGACCGCAGCCTGGCCGCCCACCGGGAGTGGCTGGCGACCAGGGCGGCCGGCTAGCGGTCAGCCGGTCAGTTCCAGAAGACGGCGACCAGGATGTTCACCAGGGTCAGGCCCAGGACCGCGCCCTTGAGACCCTTCGAGACGTCCTCACCCTTGCGGACGGCGATGACGGCGAGCACGGCGACGGCGAGCGCGATGACCAGCTTCACGCCGATCTTCGCCATCGACGGGCCGCCGTCATCCCAGAGACCGCCCATCTCGGCGATGCCGACCATGATGACGCCGGCGACGACGGCTCCCAAGGCACCGTGCGAGACACCCTTGTAGAGGGCCTTGGTCCGCATCGACGCGATGGCGCCGCCGAACACGAGAGCCCAGCTCGCGAAGTGCAGGAACACGAAGACGTTGTAGAGGAACTCCATGCCTGGATGCTATATGCGCGATGCGTGCGGGAGTGGCCAGATCTGCACCGTTCACCCCTTGCGGTACCGCTCGCACAGCGACAGGTTTCTATCGTTTATCGATAGAGATGAGTCTCAGATGAACACCTTTGTCGTGCGCCTGCTCCGGGCAGTGATTCTCCTCATGCTCCTGGGGGTGCTCATCACCCAGGCGTGGGTCCTCCCCGACATCGCACGGTCGCTCGCGACCAGGTATCCAGAGGTCGATCACCTGCGGACCCCGGCCCTGACCGTGTCGATCATCGGCCTGACCGCGGCTCACGTGGTGCTGGTCTGCGCATGGCGCCTGCTCACGATGGTGCGGCACGACACCGTCTTCTCCACCAGTGCGTTCCGGTGGGTCGACGTGATCATCGGCGCCACGGGCGCCGCCGGTGCCTCGGCGCTCGGCCTCCTGATCTGGCTCAGCACGCCGACCGGGTGGGCATCACGCCGGCGAACCTCGCCGTCCTGAAGAACGGGCGATCGAAGGCGGTGCGGTTCAGCACGCTGGACGCGCTGTGCACGGCGCTCGACTGCCAGCCGGGGAATGTACTCCGACAAGTGGCTGAAGAGTCCTGATTCACACCAGCAGGTGCGCTGCGATCAACCCGAGAGACCCCAAGAATACGGCTGCCAAACCAAAGCGGGTCATACGCAGCAAGGACCGCCTTTCACCGCGATCGCGGGCATCACGGAACGCGCGGCCACAGGCGATCGCCGCATACGACCCCAGCGCGATTGCGATGCACGACACCACCTGAGCACCAACGTGCGGCTGCACATCACCAATAATCGCCACGACCGCCCCACCGGCAACTGCAGCGACAGCAGTCACCCACCTTGCAAGAACTGCTAGTCGGCGTGGCGCCTCCAGAACAACGAGCCCCTGCGAGAGTGCCACCGAAACAAATGCCAACCACACAGCGGACACGCCACTCACGAGCGCTACGGCTATACGGACCGCATCCAAGGAATCCATCACCTAAAGAGTGGTGAAGTGTAGTTGATATCTCCCCCAGAGAGGCCAGGGAGCGCTCCTGCAGTGATGCCGAGCGCCCTCGCCGACGTCTCAACAGGGCGATGGAACGCAGCCTCCATAAGCGGAAGTGTCCGTTGTGGGTCCCCCTTGAAATGTCGACCGGCCTTGGCATATGCACCAAGCGCCGCGTGCTTCCCCAAACGGCCGAGCCCGCTATTTCTGATCAGCCGTGCTCCTGGAATACTGGCGAAAGCGAGGTCTACGCCAAAACCGGCGCCCGCTTGCGCCCAACTTTGTGTTCCACCGAATGCCTTTGCCGCGTTCGATGCAGCGCTGAATCCCACGCCCGCCAGGACTGCAGCGCCACATAATCCAGCAGTGGCCGCGATACACGCAACCAAACCTGCAGCAGCTACAACGAATCCCGCACCCGTAAGGAAGTTGTTAAAACCATCCGATCCTGCAATGCCTCGAAGGTTTTGCAGCCACCCGCCTTCCTGCTCACGCTTGTGTTGCGCGGCCTCCCGCGCTGCCGCGGCCTCGCGTTCCTCCGCGATCTTGGCCGCCCTCTGCGCTGCGGCAACCCGACGCGCACGTTCGGCTGCCGAGACTGTCTTGTCCACCAGCGCGGCCGTTGAACCTGAACTCGTCTCGAAGCCATCCTTGTTCTTCGAGTAGAAGTTGCACGCGTACGCCGTGTAGCACTCACGCACATAGACCGGGCTACCGCCCGAACCCTTCTTCTTCTTCACACAGCTGATGGCGCCGCGCTCACACTTGTCCCAGTTTCGCTTCGCCGAGATGTTCCCGCCCTTGCCCACCTTGCACGAATGCGACCCGTCGTGGCACTCCGAGAACAACAGACCGGTCGGGTCCGACCACGTAGTCGGGTTCTGGTTCGAGTACGCATAGGCGTTCCACTGCTGCGGATCCGTCAGGTCCATCACCGGATCAACACTCACGAAGCTGCCCAGCGCAGGATCGAACATCCGCGCCCCGACCGCCGTGAGCCCCGTCGAGTCCTGAGGTTTGTCGAGGAACCCGTGATCACCCACCCAGCCGGACGGGTCCCCGACCTCGTGCACGGACTCCCCACCGGCCGGGTCCAGCTCGGGATCGACACCAACAGCCTCGTCCCGCGGCGCTCCGAACGGATCCGTGTACCGCCGCGTGACCTGGTTGGTCGTGTTCGCCACCTGGATCGTCCCGGTGCCGTGGTGGTCGGCGAAGATCGTCGTGACGTCCGAGAACCGTGATCCCGTGCGTACCGCCACGGTCTCACCCGCGAACGAGTAGTAGCGCTGCGCCGACACCGCGCCTGTCTCGCCGTCCAGCCTCACCTCCTGGCCGGGCAGGTACAGCGTGGTGTCCCCGCCCTGCGTACGGAGGAGCCGGTCGCCGTCAGCGGAGTACACGTACCCGTCCTGTTCGGCACGTTCGGCGTCGTCGATCGTGCCGTCGCCGTCGGCGTCCTCGGCCACTGCGGAGAGCTCGCCCTCCACGTCCCACGACAGCTCCTGGGCCGGCTTGCCCGCGAGGGCGCGCCCCGTCAGGTTCCCCGACGCGTCCCATGTGTAGGCGGACTCACCCAACGTCGCACTGCCCGACGTGGCGGTCACGGTAGACGCCGCGTGCGGCCGCGCGTCGCCCGCCTGCGGGTACGTGTACGCAGACGTCACGTTCCCGCCGTCCGCGCTCGCCCGGTGCAGCACCGTCGAGGTGCGGTTCCCGGTCGCGTCGTCGTACCCGTAGGACTTCCAGTACGGCTCCGCGCCACCCAGAGCGGCCACGGACGGCGCCGTGGCGCAGTCACCCGAGCCAGGGGTCCAGGCCCCCGTCAACCGGCGAGCCCAGTCGTAGCTGAAGCACTGCTGATCGGCCGGCTGGCTACCCAGTGCTGGGTCAGGGGTGTCTGAGATGCCGAGCACGTTCCCCGCGTCGTCATACGAGTAGGTCGCATGGCGCAGCTCGTGGAGCTGGTCGTCCTCGCGTCCCGTCTGCTGCGTCGTGGTCACCCCGTCCAGGCGGCGGGTGCCGAAGCCGTAGTACAACGACTCCTGATAGGCGTGCGTGTTGCCCGTCCGCAGGTAGGAAAGCTCGCCGGTGGGCAGGAAGTCGGCCCGCCCCACGTAGTTGCCCCACCCGAACCCACCGGTCAGGCCATCGGCCACGCCGCCGTTGGTGTCGGAGTAGTACGTGGTCAGGCCCTCGTCCGCGATCCCACCGACCCCAGGCACGGTCTGGGTATGCACCCGGCCGTCCTCGGTGTAGGTGAACTCGTAGGTGTACTCACCGGCCAGCCCCTCCGGCGTCGTCTCCGACTCCGGAATGCTCACCGTGGTCGAGGTCGGCAGGTACCGGTCGGTGAACCCTTCGATGCTCGTGGTGTACTCCACACCCCCATCATGACGGGTCGAGGAAGTCTGCTGCCCCTTCGCCACCTTGCCGTCGCCCAGCAGGTCATAGGTCCAGCTCGACCGGACGGGCCCGCTGGCACCGCCCTCACGCAACGTCGTGGGACGGTTCAGGTGGTCGTACGTGTACGCCAGCAGCTCGTCGCGCGCGTCGGTGGTGCTGACGACGTTCCCCGTCGCGTCGTACTTCGTGGTCGCCTCACCCTTGTCCGGGTCCGACGTCGAGACCTGCCGGCCGCGCAGGTCGAACCCGTAGGTCCACTCGTTGCCCGCCGAGTCGGTCGCGCCGACCAGGCGGTCTGCGCCGTCGTACTCGTAGGACGTCGTGTGGTGGGTACCCGTCGGGGACGCACCCTCGTACTGCCACAGCTCCTTGGTGCGGCCCCGGGCGTCGATCACCGTCGTGGTCGGTGTCCCACCCGTGGGCGGGTTCGTGTGTACCCGGTCGCCCTGGTACGTCGTGGTGGTGGTCCACGTGTCGAGGTACGACTCCTCGTCGTCGGGTGCCTCACCCTCACCCACCTGGAACGTCTCCGACACGGGTCGCCCCGCCCCGTCGTAGGCGTGCACGACCCGGGAGTCGACAGCCGACGCCGACGTCACAAGCTGTCCTGAGGGCGCACCCGTGGTGGCCCACCCGTCACGAGTGACCCAGCTCAGCCCGCGGGTGTCGTAGAACGACTCCGAGATGACCTTGCCGGCCACCGCCGCGGAGGCGGACGGGCTCTGAGCCTGCCGCTGCCGCAGCAGCCCGTCGTAGATCACGCTCGAGGCCACGTACCCCGATGCGTCCCAGTTGAGCGTCTGGGTGACCACGCTGTTCAGGCCTGAGGCGTTCACCCCGTACGTGAACTTCGACGTGGGGTCGTCCACGTTGGGCACCCGGCCCGGCTCCCACACCCGCACAAGACGCCCCAGGGCGTCATACGCACCGTGCGTGGCCTTCCCGTTCGCATCGGTCGCCTTGACGGGCACGCCCCACGCCGGATCCACCTCCGTCGTCGCGGTGTGCGGGGTCAGCTGCCCACTGTCGTCAGGGTCAGCGGTGGTGACCGTGGAGGACTTCGTGAGTCCTCCGCCGCCGGCCGTGTTGTCGTACGCGGTCCTGGTCACGTTCCCCAGGGCGTCGGTCGAGCTGATCGGCTGTCCGTAGCTGTTGTACCGGGTCTGGTTCACGTCCACGTACACCGGCGTGGACCCTTCGTAGCGGTCGACCTCCTGGGTGAGAGTCACCCGCCCCTGGGTCGGAGCAACTCCGACGGCCTTGGTGTCGTAACCGTGCCGGACAACCTTGATCACATCGCCCGGACGGGATGGCGTCTGGTCGCACCGCACATCGACCGTCTCGACCTGGTCGACGGTGGTCAGGATGTTCTTGCCCGTGTTCCGGTTGTAGGTGGTACGCGTGCAGAGCTCGTCCCCGGAGAACGACGTGTCACCGCGCTCGGTCACCTCGGTGGGCATACCGAACCCGTCGAACGTGGTCTCGGTCCGCAACGTGCGGGTCCCACCGCCCGCGACCGGGGTGACGGTCTCGGTCGCGGAGGTACTGGTGTGAAAGGCCTTCTTCGAGGCATCGTCCGGATCGACGGCGGTCGCCACCGACCGCCACGGGGTACTCAGGGCCCGTCCGACGACGGTGTCGCCGTCGTAGGTGATCTCCTCGCGCAGCATCCCGGAGAACTGGTCCAGGTCGTCGATCCCGTCGACAGCCACGTCGCGAGTGCCGCCAGAACCGTCGCGGTCCCCGTGCTGGCCGCGGAAGTACCTGTAAGCCGTGCGCAGGCGCGGCTGCCCGGCCTGGCTCGTCGCACCGGTGTAGACGTCGACCCTCGAGTAGCCGCGCAGCTGGCCCCAGGTGCGGTACTTCGGCTTGGTCAGCTCGTTGTCGTCGTAGTGCCACGCCGGGGAACCGGTGTAGTCGTAGGTGGTGTCGATCGGGACGGTGCCGTGAATCCTGGGGTCCTGCGTCACCGAGACCACTCGGTAGTGGTGGAAGTACTCACGCACCTGCTCGGCGGCGCCCTCGGGCGTCCAGAACACCGGCATGCACCGCTTGTCGTTCGACGCGGGGTCCAGACCTGCGGTGTTGGCGGTGGTGCACTCCATGCCCGAGTACGCGACCGTGGTGATTCCGCCGGACTCGGAGCGGATCTCGTCGATCCGGTAACGCGTCATCGCCGGGCCCAGATCACCGGTGGTGTCGACCCGGTTGTCCTTCTGTGCGCCGTGGAACGTCACCGCAGGCAGCTTCACGTCGTCCGACGTGCTCGTGGTGCCGCCCTGACCGGTGTGCTGGATCGAGTCGAGCCATAGCGCCGGGTCCGAGCCGTCGCCCGGGTCGGGGAACGACTGGCCGAGCGCCCAGGAGTCCACCGGGACATAGCCGGTGCCCTCGCGGACCCGAGTCGTGATGCCGGTCAGCCGCCATCGGTCGAAGAACGCCGCCGACGTCTGGGCGCACGACGAGCTCGACGTGCAGATCAGGTCGCGGGGAACGTCCGGCCAGTGGGAGCTGTTGGCCTCGTTCAGATCTCCCGCCGCGCAGCTGAATCCGTCACCCGGGATGCACCGCTCGGCGTAGTCGAACGTCACTCGAGCGGGAGCCGCGGTCGAGGACCCGGCGCGGGTTCCGTAGTCGATGCGGTTCAGGCGCGCGGCCCGCACATACTCCGTGGTGCCGGCGTTCAGGTTGTGCCCGTAGCGGTTGGTCGCCCGCTGGTACGTGTACGACATCGTGTTCCCGGACACGTCCTCGACCAGGTCCAGGTTCCATCGGTATGGCATCTGGGCGCAGGAGGACGACGCGAACGACGCGGCGTGGCACGGCTCGCCGGCGTGATTGCCGTACACCCGCACGTACTGCACCGAGTTCGACGCCGCCCCACCGCCGGTGACCCCGCCACCGAAGGTGTAGGTGGTGCCGTCGGCGGTGGTCACGACCCAGTGCTCCCCGTCCGGTCCCTCCCCGGACCCGCCGGTGGCACGGACGACCCTGGTGTTGTCGTCGTTCTTGGGCCGCCACGTGTTCGTCGCACCGTCCCGGACCAGCTCGGTCGACGACCCGTTGAACACCAGCGTCGCGTTGTTCGACTTCCAGCAGAGGTCCCCGGTGGCCCGGGAGGCGTTGTTCGGTGCCTGTCCGTCGACGGCGGACCGGTCCTCGCTGCACGGCACGTACTTGCGCTCCACGTAGCCGGAGAGGTTCGCCTCCCAGCCGTCGCCCACCTGGGTCGCCTGCGAGTTGGCCGACACCACTCGCCCGTCATGACTCGCAGAGGAGTACGACAGCGACAGGTCCGGGGACAGACCACCCGCGGTAGGCGCGGTCCGCAGCGGGTAGGACCAGGAGAACGCGCCAGTCTGCGTGGCCACGTTCCACGACGCCGACGACGACAGCGACGTCGCACCCCAGTCACCCGCGCCACCAGCCGTGCCGGCCATCACTGCCAGCACCGCCATGCCCGACGACGCGTCCTTGGCAGCGTTCGGGGAAGCGTCCGACGACGTGGTCGGAACCTCGGCGGTTCCCGAGATGGTCGCGGTTCCCGCCTTCTCGTCCACCTCCAGATCCGCATCCGTCACGGGGTGCTGCACCTGGCACGACGCCACTTGCGACGACGTGAGGGCGCAGGCGGGCAGCTGCACCAGGCGCAGCCGGTGCACGAGGTCACCGCCGGCAGGCATCAGGTGCGACACGTCGACGTCGATCCGCACACCCGGGGCCTTCTCCGGACTCCCCGCGGCGGAACGCGCCTTGCCCCCGGACGCCGAGGCGGTGGCGTCGAGCGTGATCACCGGTCCTGCGGCACCGACCCGCTCGGCTGCGCCGCGGCCGAGGTGAGTGACCTCGAGCGCGTCCGGCAGGTCCTCACCGCCCTCGACGGGACGCAGGCCGACCGCCAGACCACCAGCCTTCCCCGAGACCCGCCGGTCGCCACCCTTCGCGCGGTCGCGTGCCGAGTCCGTGCCCGGCCGAGAACCCTGCTCAAGGACGAGGGTGGTGTCGCCGGCCGCAGGACGCTCAACCCGCTGCGCAGGCGCGCCGGGCATCCGCCTGACCTTCGGGGCACGGTCCACGTCCTCGGTGCCAAGGGCCTCCGTGTGGGTGATGCGTGCGTCCTGGGTGTCGAACCCGAGGGAGTCGGTGTAGTCGCGCCACTCCTCCAGCGACATGTCCTGGACCTCGGCTGGGGCGAGCTCCGCCGCGAGCGCGGGCGCGACCACCGGGGCCGCCAGCACCAACGCCAGTGTCCCGGCCACCACGCTCGCACCGCGACCGCTCCACCGGCCGTGCGCCGTCCTCCGGCCGATCGCCCGTCGTTCGTACTTTCCCGTCATCGCCGCGCCCCCTCATCCGTCATCCCGCTGTTCCAGCTCGCTGTGACTGCCGTAAGGCCACCCGGGGTGCGGATCATGGGACGTCCGCTCCCTTGCAGATGTCGTCCAGGGCGGTCTCGTCGTAGATGTGCCCTGCCGCGATGCGCACCTCGTCCACAGCGCCGTGGAACGGCCAGATCGGGTTGCCGTTCTTCATCCCGGAGCCCAGGCGCAGATGGCCCGCCACGTTCCATGGCTCCCACGTCTCGTCGCCGTCATCGGTGAGGTCACCGTCACCGTTGGCGTCGATCTCGAACGCCGAGACCGGACCCGAAGCGGGCCGCTGGGCGGGGAAGGCGAACAGCGGACAGGCCCACGCCTGCAACGACTTGGAGTTTGCGTCGTACACACCTACGACGTGCGTCCACTCGCCCTCGAGCGCCGCGACGGGCGTACGGGAGATGACGTTGTCGGAGTTCGAGTCGTTGTCCCGCACGTGCCAGAAGGCCCAGCACGGCAGCACCCTGTTGTCCGTGTCCGGATCGTCGTCCACCGATCCGGGGTCCACCTCGGTGGGGCAGTCCTGGGACGTGGAGAAGCCGAGGTGGAAGCTCGACCGGTAGTCGCCTTCGACCGTCTCGGCGGGTGTGGGCACCTGGGTCACCGCGGCACTCGAGGCAGACGTGTCGTCGGCCCGCAGGAACGCCGATACCGTGAACGACTCGGTGCCGTTGACCACGGGTTCGACGCTCGTGGCGACGTCGTCACGAGTGGCGGGGTCGGGGTTGAACAGCCATGCCCCGTCCGGTACCCGTCCTTCCGGGTCTCCGGACGGGTCCGGCGGCCAGAGCCCCTGGGGCTCCGCACCCGGCGTCCAGGTGACCCCACCGGTGGCGGCGAAGTCACCGGCGATCGACTCCGGGTCGGTGTTCACGCCGGCCGTGGCGGCCGCTCCGTCGGCCCAGTCGGCGTCGTTGAGCTGCCAGTGCCCTGTGGTGAAGGCGAAACCGACGTAGAACTCGTAGATCGTGGGATCCGAGACCAGTCCCGCGTCGTCCTCGGAGTACACGGCTACGTAGTTCAACCCTGGTCGACTGATCGGGATCCCAAAGGTCACCGAACCTCCGACGGAGCCGGGCGTCCTACGGTGCTCGAACGTCTGGGTGTTCAGCGAGTACCAGTACCGCGCCACATCGCCCGAGCCGTTCGGTGCGAACGTCACCGCGATCGACGTTCCCACCCCACCAGCGATCTGCCGCTCCGGGTAGTTGGAGCTCGTCACCTTCGGCGGGTTCGGGTAGGTGGTGTCCACCACGAAGAAGCACAACGGCGAATCGCTCCACGCCGTGGTCGCCTTGTGGCCGCTGACCGGATCGGTCGAGGTCACCTGGACCTGCCAGCGGTACGTCTTGCCCGACACGAGGCCGACCGAACCCGGCACGGTCACCGACCGCCAGGTCGTCGCCCCTGCGGCGGCCGACCAGCCGGAGTACCAGATGGAGCTCGCTGTCTCGTGGGACTGCACGCGGAACCGGATCTTCACGCCCGTGGTCCCGTCCGGCTCCCGCCCCCTGGACTTGAGCTGCGGAGTGGCGTCACGCACCTGAACGCGATTCGCCCAGCTCGGGCAGTCCACCGGATCTGCGCCCGTACCCGGGACGATCTCGGTCTGCGACGTCGTCGGGGGCAGTGGCGGCCGGTCGAACAGGATCGACAGGGTTCCGGAGGAGCCGTTGTACCGCTTCCACCAGTTCATCGAGCCTTCGTCAGCGGCGCGCATGCCGAGCGAGATCCAGGAGTCTCCGGCATTGGCAGCGGAGCGAACTCGCGCGGTGACATCGAACTCAGCCCGCGTCTTACGTGTCGAGCAGCCGTCCCGGTGCGTACCCGTCCACCGGTCCTGCTTCCCGTTCCAGTCGACGTCGTCCCACACCGTGCCCGAGTCCACATACGTCCCGACCCCGTAGACATCGACAGAACGAGCGCTGCAGTCGAAGCCGTGCGAGCCGCTGACGGAGAACTCCGCACGGATGACCTCGCTGCCCTTCAGGTCGCCCAGCCACACCCCGTCGGAGCCTTGGCGCAGCGCGCTGAACCTCCAAAGCAGGCGCTGCACGTTGCGCTGGGTGCACTCGGTGTGCGCGTTCGGATCACACAGGCCCACACCTTCGGATCCGGAGAACCTCCAGTGGGGGGTGTTCTTCCACGCCGAGTAGTTCTGGACCATCGCCCAGCCCGCCGGGTCCGGTGCCCCGATCTTCGGATCCAGCAGGAGCGGCATGGCGAGGTCGGGGTCCGCGAGCATCTCCGCGTCCGGAACTACTGTCACCGCCCCGCCGTCCGAGGTCGCACGCACGGCGACATCCATCGTCGCGACCGCGTCACCGGCCACCGGATTCTCCAGACGGACCTTGCCGTCATCCGGCTCCGCACCCTGCGCGGTCGCCGACCGTAGGCGTGCGGGTCCGGCGTCGCCGGCGCCCGCCTGGTCCCAGTCGGTGGAACCTGCCGAGTCCCACATCAGCGGGGTCCCCGACTCCCACACGGTCACACCGTCGGACTCGGCTACCTCGAACCCCGGCCCTGTCTCGGCGTCGCGCACCTGGAGACCTTCCGCCGTCCGCAACGGGAACTCCAGCGCGAGATCCGGCGAACCACCCAAGAGGTCATCCGCGAGGTGATTCAACGCGTCCCGGTCGGCAACACGGACGACCGGCGTCGCGGTGGTGCCGTCCGGGTTCACCGACACGATCAGGTCGACGCCCTGCCCGAACGAGTACGTCACCCGGCGCCCGTCCTCGTCGACCACGCCCGCGGAGGCCTCCGACGGTGGCAGTGACGCGGAGAACATGCTCACCCGCTTCTCTGGTGCACCGAGCGCGACCAGTGGCAGGTCCGCGCCCGCCGCACCGCCGGGGTTCAGCCACACCGGCTCGACCCCACCGGTGACCGCGATCATTCCGGCCAGCTCGCCGTCGGCTTCCGGTTCGGGCTGCACCTGTACGTCGACCGGGGCCCACTCGCCGTCACGGTCGCTGTCCTGGCGGACCGCAGCGGTCGAGTACTCCATGCGCACGTTTCCGGTGGCGGTCGCGAAGCCGGTCGCGAACTCCGACATCGTCTCGCCGACGCGAGTCTGGCCGCCGCAATCGACAGCGGCATCGATCGCTTCGTCGATGGACTCCACCTGCGCAGGGCACTCCGTCTCCGCGGCGAGCTCGGTGCCAAGCTCCGCGGGCGCGGTGGTCTGTGCCGCACCAGGGCCCGCCGCCGTGCTCGCGGCCAGCATCACCGCCAGCGGCATCGCCAGCAGGAAGCGCGACGCGCGCGCTCCCACAGCACCGGATGTGCGCGTATCCACCTGCATCAGACGACTCCCCACCGCGACGACGAAACACGCTGGCGCGGGTCGACCCCAAGGCCATTTCGCCCTGTTTCGCGAGACTTCGCCCATGCCAGCCGGGCTCGACACTGACAGCGAGGTAAATGAGCCGTCAAGCAATATGCCACCGCGGAACAGTTCGTTCACAACCATCCACTGGTGAAAATTCACCCGATGCGTCCACAGGGTGAAATCCGAGAAGGTTGGAATATCAGGGATTGACCCTGCATGACCTCGCCCACAGTCTGTGGATAACCGTTAACGAACTCGTTACACATGCATGGCCCGCCGCAAGGCTCCCTTGACCAGGAGTCGCTCGGTACCCCACCAGAAAGGTCGGGAAATGCATAGGCAACATCGATGCGAGCGATAGGCATCCACTATGTGGACGGCCTCTTCCGCCCTGTACCACCGGCGGTTAACGTCATCGCCATGACCAAGGCAGCGCGCATCTTCCTCGTGACCACCCGTCACGAGATGCCCATGTGTGCCATGCCGACCTGTGCCTGCGACTGCTGTCGCAGCTGTCAGCTCTGACGCGCCCCTCGCCCCTGCAAGGTCAGCGCGCGCCGCCGGTCCGCAGCACTGAGTCCCTGGTCACACCCGGGAATCGGCCGCCTGTGCCGTACGACGCGCACAACTCCCCCCAGCCACAGCTTCCATGCCCGCGCGCACCGCACGAACAGGACCCCACACATGGTCAACACTGCCCCTGCCCAGCCCCGAACGACGAAGCGCCCAGCTCGTCCGAACGGCCAGTGGAAGATCGACGGCACCGCCCCCCTGAACCACAACGAGGAGTTCAAGGCGGAGTCCGACCCGTTGGAGGTCCGTGACCGCATCGAGCGGATCTACGCCAAGGAGGGCTTCGACTCCATCCCCGGCGACGACCTGCACGGCCGGTTCCGCTGGTGGGGCCTGTACACGCAGCGCAAGCCCGGGATCGACGGCGGCAAGACCGCCACGCTCGAGCCGCACGAGCTCGAGGACAAGTACTTCATGCTCCGCGTCCGGATCGACGGCGGGGCGCTCACCACCGAGCAGCTGCGCGTCATCGCGGGCATCAGCACCGACTTCGGCCGCGGCTCCGCCGACATCACCGACCGCCAGAACCTGCAGCTGCACTGGATAGAGGTCGAGGCGATGCCGGAGATCTGGCGCCGCCTGGAGGCCGTGGGACTGAGCACCACGGAGGCCTGCGGCGACGTCCCGCGCGTGATCCTCGGCAGCCCGGTCGCGGGTGTGGCCAAGGACGAGCTGATCGACCCCACGCCGGTGATCGAGGAGATCCAGGAGCGCTTCATCGGGGACCCCGCGCTGGCGAACCTGCCGCGCAAGTTCAAGTCCGCGATCACGGGCCACCCGAGCCTCGACGTGGTGCACCAGATCAACGACATCTCGTTCGTCGCCGTCGACCACCCGGAGCTGGGCATCGGCTACGACGTGTGGGTGGGCGGCGCGCTGTCGACCGCCCCGCGCCTCGCGGAGCGCCTGAACGCCTTCGTCTCCCCCGAGGAGGCCCCCGAGGTCTGGCACGGCGTGGTCCGCATCTTCCGCGACTACGGCTACCGCCGGCTGCGCAACAAGGCCCGCCTCAAGTTCCTGCTCGCCGACTGGGGCGTGGAGAAGTTCCGCCAGGTCCTGGAGGACGAGTACCTGGGCTACAAGCTGCGCGACAGCATCGAGCCGCCGTCGCCCGCGTCGCTGGGCCTCGACGAGCGCGGTGACCACATCGGCGTCCACGAGCAGCACGACGGCCGCTTCTACATCGGTGCCGCACCCACGGTGGGCCGCGTCTCGGGCGAGACCCTCGCGCAGCTCGCCGACCTCGCCGAGGCGCACGGCAGCAGCCGGGTCCGCCTGACGCCGCAGCAGAAGCTGCTGGTCCTCGACGTCGCGAAGGACGAGGTCGAGCCGCTGGTCGCCGGCCTGGCCGAGCTCGGGCTGCAGGCCCGGCCCAGCAACTTCCGCCGGAACACGATCGCCTGCACCGGCATCGAGTACTGCAAGCTCGCGATCGTCGAGACCAAGGCGACGTCGGCCGTGGCGATCACGCAGCTCGAGGAGCGCCTCGGGGACCTGAAGAACCTCAAGCCGCTGAGCCTGCACGTCAACGGCTGCCCCAACTCCTGCGCGCGCATCCAGACCGCCGACATCGGCCTCAAGGGTCAGCTCGTGCTGGACGACGACGGCAACCAGGTCCCCGGCTTCCAGGTCCACCTGGGTGGCGGCCTCACGTCGCTGGACCGGGACGACGCCGGGCTCGGACGCACGGTGCGCGGCCTCAAGGTGACCGCCGACGGGATCGGCGACTACGTGGAGCGGGTCGTGCGCAGGTACGACGCCGACCACGACGGTGAAGAGACGTTCGCAGAGTGGGCACACCGCGCCGACGAGGAGGCTCTTCGATGACCACGACGGAAGCAGCACCGATTTCCTCTCTCTCGCTCTCCGAGCAGCGTGCGGGGGTGAACCCGCGCCTCGCACGGGTCCGCGCCCGGGCCGCCGCCCGCGAGAGCATCCGTGCCATGCGACCGGCCGCGCGGGCCAAGCGTCGCCGTCGGACCCCCGAGGAGCTGCGCGCCGTCGTGGAGCGCGGACAGGCGCAGCTGAACGCCTGCGGGGACACGCCGGAGGCGGACGCGCAGGCGGTCATCGCGTGGGCCGTGCGTGAGTTCGGGCCGTACATGGCTGTGGCCTCCTCGATGCAGGACACCGTGCTGTCGCACCTCGTGGCCGAGCAGTTCCCGTTCGTCGACGTGCTGTTCGGCGACACGGGCTACCACTTCGCCGAGACGCTGGGCACGCGCGGCGCCGTCGAGATCGAGCTGGACGTGAACGTCGTCGACGTCCGCCCCGAGCTGACCGTCGCCGAGCAGGACGCCCGGTACGGGCCCAAGCTGCACGACCGCGACCCCGAGGCCTGCTGCGCCATGCGCAAGGTCGCGCCGATGAAGAAGGCGCTGGAGAACTACGAGGCGTGGGCCACCGGCGTCCGCCGCGAGGAGACCGCCGCACGCGCCAACGCCCAGCTGGTCTCGTGGGACGAGCGCAACGGCGTCGTCAAGATCAACCCGATCGCCGCGTGGACCGAGGAGCAGGTCGCGGACTACGCCAACCGCCATGGCCTCGTGATCAACCCGCTGCTCTCCGACGGTTACCCGTCGGTCGGCTGCGAGCCGTGCACCGCCCGGCCGCTGCCGGGCGAGGACGCACGCTCCGGCCGGTGGGCAGGGCTCGACAAGGACGAGTGCGGTCTCCATGTCTGACGTCGCGCCGTTGCCCACCGCCGGGGCGCACGATGGAGGGGTGGCGCACGAGATCTACCCGCTGGGGCTGAAGGTCGCCGGGCGGCTCGTCGTGGTGGTCGGCGGCGGGCCGGTCGCCGCGCGCCGTGCCCGTTCGCTCGTCGAGGCGGGTGCGCGGGTGCGCGTCGTCGCGCCCGACGCCTGCGAGGAGCTGTCGGTGCTGGCCCGCGTCTCGGCGCCCGGCGCGGTGGAGCTCGTCGCCCACGCCTACCGGGCGGGCGACCTCGACGGGGCATGGCTCGTGCACACGGCCACCGGTTCCTCAGCCGTGGACCAGCAGGTGGCCGACGACGCAGAGCGCGCCCGGGTCTTCTGCGTCACCGCGGGCGACGCCTCGGTCGGCAGCGCGTGGGTCCCCGCGGTGGCCCGCACCGCCCTGACCGACGACGCCGAGGTGACCGTCTCGGTGACCGCGGGCCGCGACCCGCGCCGCGCCACGGCGATCCGGGACGCGGTCGCGGCGGCGCTCCAGACCGGCACGCTGCCGCTCCGCCGCCATCGGCCCTCAACCACCGGAACGGGCCGGGTCTGGCTCGTCGGCGGCGGGCCCGGCGACACCGGCCTCATCACGGCACACGGCCGCACGGTGCTCGCGCAGGCCGACGTCGTGGTCATCGACCGGCTCGGCCCGCGCGCTCTGCTGCACGAGCTCTCGCCCGACGTCGAGGTCATCGACGTGGGCAAGACGAGCGGCAACCATCCGGTGCCGCAGCACGAGATCAACGCGCTGCTGGTCCAGCACGCCCTG
The DNA here is from genome assembly GCF_050936155.1 of Promicromonospora sp. CA-289599. Classification (NCBI taxonomy): domain Bacteria; kingdom Bacillati; phylum Actinomycetota; class Actinomycetes; order Micrococcales; family Promicromonosporaceae; genus Promicromonospora; species Promicromonospora sp. CA-289599. Next base: position 3,547,085 of record NZ_JBNJNI010000001.1, on the reverse strand, counting down.
GCGGGGCGCGACGTCGTACGCCTCAAGGGCGGCGACCCGTACGTGTTCGGTCGCGGCGGCGAGGAGCTCGCCGCGTGCCACGCGGCAGGCGTCGAGGTAGAGGTGGTGCCTGGCGTGACCAGCGCCGTCTCCGTCCCCGCGGCGGCCGGCATCCCGGTCACGCACCGCGGTGTCGCGCGCGGTTTCAGTGTCCTGACCGGGCACGACGGCGCCGCCGACGTGCCTGGCGGTCCGGATCACACGCTCGTGCTGCTCATGGGCGTCACCCGGCTCGCCGAGACGGCGGACGCCCTCGTGACCGCCGACCGCCCCGCGGACACCCCGGTCGCCCTCGTCGAGGACGGCTTCGGGCCCCGGCAGCGCGTCACGGTCGGCACGCTGTCGGACATCGCCGAGCGGGCCACCGCCGTCGGCGTCCGACCGCCCGCGGTGATCGTGGTGGGCGCGGTAGTCCGCCTCTCGCCCGCCTGGGCGCAACAAGCTCGTTGAGTGCTGGGTATCTGCGGGCGCGAAGGCCATCAACCCCGCAGATACCCAGCGCTCAACGGATCTCTTCCCGGGTGAAGATGCCCCAACTCCCTTTCCGCCGTAGGTCAAGTTCCGGTAGGCATGCACACGCCACCACACTCGGTGGCCTTCTGCCCTGCCGTCACACGACCAATGCCGACGGCCTGATCTGGGAGAACGCATGAGAACAAGGACACGACGTGCGCTGCGGTGCACGGTAGCCGCGATGCCGGCCATCGCGCTCGCCGTCGCCGGGCTCGCCGCGACCGGAGGTGCGACGACGGCGGTAGCCACCGGCAGCGATGCACCCGCCATCCAGAGCTCAGAGCACTACATCAACTACGCGGACGTCGCCGCACAGCCCGAGATCGACGACGACGTCGAGATCACGCCCGGCGGCCGCACCGTCCTCCACAAGGCCGAGGGCGCGACCGGCGTCGGCGTCGACACCTCCGTCCAGGCCGCCTCGGACGAGCTCGACAAGAAGTTCGCCGGCGGCAACCCCACGGCGGCGCGGAAGCTGGCCGAGCTCGAGAACCAGGCGGTCGTCACGGGTTCGAGCCCCAAGAAGATCAAGCAGTCGCGCTACAAGCGTGCGCCGCAGACCCAGGAGGCCAAGCTCCTGACGATCCTGGTCGAGTTCGACGAGAACGCGAACGACGACTTCACCGACCAGATGGTGCCCACCTACTGGGGCTCGTCGGAGTGCATGCCGGGCAACGTCCAGAACGGCCCCCTGCACAACAACATCCCGAACCCGGCCAAGGCCTCGCAGCCGGACAACAACTCGATGTGGGTCAAGGACTTCTCGTCCGACCACTTCAACAAGATGCTCTTCAGCGACAAGGGCATCACCAAGCGGGTCCGCCCGGACCTCACGGGGCCGGACGGCAAGCGGGGCATCGACATCTCCGGCTACACCATGAAGAACATGTACGAGGAGATGTCGCGGGGCGCCTACACCGTCTCGGGCGAGGCCACACCGTGGGTCAAGGTGCCGCACTCCGAGGGCTACTACGGCGCACAGCGCTGCTTCAAGAACGACGAGGGCGAGTGGGAGGCCGGCGCCTACCAGTCCATGAACGGCCACCCCGACAACCCCCTCGGGCCGGGCCAGCTCCCGATCGACGCCGTCGCGAAGCTCGCCGAGATGGAGCCCGACTTCCCGTGGGCCGACTACGACATCGAGGACCAGGGCGACCGCGACGACGACGGCAACGTCCTCGAGCCGGACGGCGTGATCGACCACGTGGTGCTCGTCCACGCGGGTGAGGACAAGTCGGGCGGCGGTGGCGAACAGGGCACCTACGCCCTCTGGGCCCACTCCTCGGCCGTCGCGGGCGGCGCCGACATCCCGGGCACCGACCTGAAGCTCTCGAACTACATCGTGCAGCCGGAGGACTCCGGCGTCGGCGTGTTCGCGCACGAGTACGGCCACGACCTCGGCCTGCCCGACCTGTACGACACCGGTAGCGGCGGCGACTCCGACGTCGACTTCTGGGACCTGATGAGCTCCGGCTCGCACTCGGGCCCCATCTTCCAGTCGATGCCCACGCACATGGGCATCTGGGACAAGTGGGTGCTCGGCTGGGTGGACCCGGTCGAGGTGAACCCGGGAGACGCCCGGACCAGCGTCAAGGTGGGCCAGGCGTCCCGCCCGCTGAAGGGCACCGCGGACGGCGTCAAGGTCAACCTGCCGGACAAGGAGATCACGCTCGGCACGCCGCACAGCGGTGAGAGCATGTGGTACTCCGGTGCCGAGCAGGACTGGGCCGACGTGCGGCTGTCGCGCACCGTCGAGGTGCCGGCCGACGCCACGTTCTCCTTCTGGGCCGACTACGTCATCGAGGCGGACTGGGACTACGGCTTCGTCGAGGTCTCCACCGACGGCGGCGCCACCTGGACGGAGCAGAAGGTCGTCGACGACGACGGCAACGAGATCACCACACCGGACGGGTACGCGGACCCGAACGGCCGCATGGCCGACTTCGGCGGCAAGAAGTACGGCCTCACCGGCACCACCGAGGGTTGGGGCCACCTGAACGTGGACCTGTCCGCGTTCGCGGGGACCACCGTGGACGTCCGGCTGCGCTACGCCACGGATGCCGCCTTCCAGGAGCGCGGCTGGTTCTCCGACGACTTCGAGCTCACGAGCGGTGACACGGTCGTGTGGAGCGACGACGTCGAGACGACGGACCCCGGCTGGACCACCGAGGTGTCGACGTTCGTCGACACCACCGGCGCCGGCTGGCAGACCACCTCCGGCTCGTCGGTCCAGGCGCAGTACTACCTGGTCGAGTGGCGGAACCTGGACGGGTTCGACAAGGGCCTGAAGTACGGGTACGACTCCACCTACGCGGCGCCGCAGAGCGACGCGTGGAAGGTCGAGAAGGTCGCGTACAACGCGCCCGGCATGCTCGTCTGGTACCGCGACACCACGTACGGCAACGCCAACCTCGTGCTGAGCAACCTGTCGGCGCTCCCGAGCGCCGGACCGAAGGGTGGCCTGCTGCTGGTGGACAGCCACTTCGACCCGCTGCGGCGCGACGACTCGGCCACGCCCGACACGTCGGTGCTGAAGAACGTCCCGTCCCGTGCGCAGTCGTCGAACGTGGCGTTCGGCCTCAAGCCGACGTACCCGTTCACCGAGTGCATCACGGGCGAGGACACCACCGAGGAGTTCTGCACGGACTTCGGCGCACAGGCACCGGTGCGCACGTTCAGGGACGACGCCGGCTGGTACCCCGGGCTCGAGCTGAACGACAACGGCAGCCTGTACTACCGGGACAACGACGCGTCGACGGTCGTGCCGTCCGTCGGCAACGCGCCCTACTCGGTGCGGATGGTCGACGAGCGCGGGCAGCTCCTGCCGGAGCTGTTCGGGGAGGACTTCGGCATCGGCGCCATCACCGGCACCGGCAACCCCGAGGACGACGGCGTCGGCTACGGCACCGTGATCCACCTCAAGAAGGCGTTCAAGGGCAACACGTCGGCCCTGATCCAGATCACGCCGCCCCTCTCGTCGGGGTCGTGATCCGCACCTAGCCGCAGCACCGGGGCGGGACCACCAACCAGGTGGTCCCGCCTCAGCGCACCTCTTCCGCTCGCGCTAGGACGTACCGGAGCAGGCCGACGTCGGCCGTCGGGACCGCGATGCTCCAGGCCCCGGACCGGGAGGCGCCCTCGAGCTGCGTGTACGCGGACCGCTCGAACAGCCCTCGGGAGGGTGGCTGCGTCCCGAACACCCGGTGCGGCGCCGCACCCAGCATCGACTCCAGTGACGCCACCGACGCCGCGTCCAGGCCGACGCGCACCACCACCCGCCGGACCTTGCGCTCCATCAGGTACGCGACGACCAGCACGGCCCCGCCGGCCGCGACGGCGGCCAGGTCCTGGGCCGGCGAGCGGCGGCGGCCGAACACCGACAGGAGCTTGTCGGCGACCGTCGCGGAGCCCGCGCTGCGCCGCACCGCGGCAGTGGCGCTCGGCACGACCGGCTCGGGGCTCGGCACGACCGGCTCCTGGCCGGGCAGCGCGGGCTCGGGACTCTGCACCACCGGCTCCGGACCGGGATCCGCTGGCGCGCCGCGTCGGGCTTTCCTCCGGGGACCGCCCGCGTGGGCGCCCGTCGTCCGGCCGTCGCGGAACCTCTCCCGCCGGCTCTCGCGGACACTCAGCACCAGCCACTCGGCCGCGGCGGCGACCGTCACGGCACCCGCGGCGATCCGCAGGGCGAAGTTCAGGGGGTCCCAGGCGTTCGATGCGTTCGCATAGGTGCTCACCACCCAGATGATGGCGGCGACCAGCGCGATCATGAGGCTGACTAGTCGACTGGTCCGCATGGAGGTTGGTTTCTTCGTCTCGAATCGGTCGGGTCAGCCATCATCAGCTCGGCACGAGCAGCGAACCACCCCCGCCGAAGCCCCCTCCGACAAACGCTCCCCCGCTGGGGCACAGCAGCGTACCAACGCGACCTAGCAGCTAGATCGCGTTCCGCCCATCTTCATCCCCCCAAGATTTCACAGGAAGACCAGCCCCGTTGAGTGCTGGATATTTGCCCTTTCGAAGCCGTCGAGAGGGCAAATACCCAGCACTCAACGGGGGGGTCAGAGGAGGCGGCGGGCTACCGCCCAGCGGGTCAGCTCGTATCTCGAGGAGAGCTGCAGCTTGCGGAGGACCGCGCTGACGTGGGTCTCCACCGTCTTGATCGAGATGAACAGCTCGCTCGCGACCTCCCGGTAGGAGTAGCCGCGCGCGATGAGGCGCATGACCTCCTGCTCGCGCTTCGAGAGGCGGTCCAGCTCGTCGTCGGCGACGGCGATGTCGTTCGCAGACGCGCCGAACGCGTCCAGCACGAAGCCGGCCAGCCGCGGCGAGAAGACGGCGTCCCCGCCTGCCACCTGCACCACCGCCGACGAGAGCTCCGACGGCGCGATGTTCTTCGTGACGTAGCCACGGGCGCCGGCACGGATGACGGAGACGACGTCCTCGGCCGCGTCCGAGACGGACAGCGCGAGGAACCGCACGCCCTCCGCCAGCAGGTCGGTGCAGCGCTGCACCACCTCGGCACCGCCACCGCCGTTGCCGCCGGGGAGGTGCACGTCGAGCAGCACGACGGGCGGCCGGTGCTCGTGCACCTTGGCGACCGCGGAGTCGACGTCGAACGCCTCGCCCACCACGGTCACCCGGTCGTCCAGCGAGGCGCGCACGCCCGTGCGGAACAGGTGGTGGTCGTCCACGAGCACCACGGGCACCGGGAGCGGCACCAGCCCGCCGCCCGACGCCGTCGCCTGGGTTGTCATCTCGTCGCACCTTCCGCAGTGGTGGGCGCAGCGCTGGGGGCCGTCGTGGCCCGCGCCCTGCCGTTCTTCTCGTTCTTCTTGTCGCCGTTCGCGGGCTTCTCGAGCGGCATCCGCAGCCGCACCTCGGTACCCCAGCCGGGCCGGCTGACGACCTCGGCGGTGCCGCCGCGACGGCGGACCCTGCCGAGGATCGACTCCCGGACGCCGAACCGGTCCTGCGCGATCTCGTCGAGGTCGAAGCCGTCGCCGCGGTCGCGGACGAACACCTCCGCCACGGCGTCAGTGACCTCAAGGTATACGGACACGGGCGGAGCGCCGTGCTTGAAGGCGTTGAGCAGTGCCTCGCGCGCCGCCTGCAGCAGAGCCGAGGTGCACTCGGTGGGCGGGCAGTCGCCCACCACCACGGTCTCCACGGTGAGCGGCGCGACGGCGTCCTCGATCTCGGCGACCAGCTCCTTCAGCTCGGCCGCCACCGAGGTGCCGGGCTCCTGCCGGTCGTCGTACAGCCAACCGCGCAGCTCACGCTCCTGCGCGCGAGCCATGCGGGACACCGCCTCCGGGTCCGCGGCCTGGGCGCGGATCAGGGCCAGGGTCTGGAGCACCGAGTCGTGCAGGTGGGCGGCGATGTCGGCGCGCTCGGCCTCCCGGGCGTGGGCGGCGCGCTCGTCACCGAGCTGGCGCACGAGCCGGAACCACCAGGGCAGCGAGACGAGTGCGATACCGGCGACCATGGCCACCGAGGCGATGGCGACCTGCATCAGCACGCTCACCGGGGTGTCCTGCCCCACCAGCATGAGGACGCCGAGCATGGTCAGCACGACGCCGCCGGCGAGCCGCAGCAGCGCCGTCCGCGACCGGAGGCCCCTGCCCGAGCCGCCTACCCAGCGATCCCGCTCCGTCACGTCGACCTGACTCCAGGCCAGGGCGACGCCGCCGAGCCCGATGAGCGCGGGCAGCACCCACGATGCGACCGGGTCCCAGTCGGCGCGGAGCGCGATCAGGAGCGCGGCGCTGGACAGCAGGACCACGCCGATCCAGATGTCCCGGACCGCGAGCCGCGACACCGGGCCGGAGAGGCGCACACGCTCGACGAGGGACGCCGCCCGGTCAGCGGCACCGGCGTCGGCGTTCGCGTCGGTCGTCAGCCGCGGCGCGAGCCGACGGCGTTCTGTCGGCACGGTGCCGGTGGCCACTGCCGGGACACCTGCGGGAACGGTGACCCACCAGAAGACGTAGGCCACCACTCCGGCCCCGGCGAACCAGACGAGGATCAGGAACGCGAGCCGGACCAGCCACACGGGTACGCCCGTGTGCGCCGCCAGGCCTGCGGCGACGCCGGCCACCCAGCGGCCGCTGTATCCAGGGCCCGCGGTGCTGGGCCGGCGGAGGGTGAGTCTCTGGTTCACACACCGATCGTCACATGTCCGGCCTCCCCTGAACACGCCTGAGCCTGGATCTCAGGGTCCTGCGCGGGGCTAACCAGGGTTGGTTCAGGGCAGGTCCCGATGCCGCACGGGGCGCCGGGCGCGCAGCATTGAGGCATGAGCACCGACGAGACGCGTCCAGAGGGCGCCACGCCTGAGCCGGAGGCCGACGCCAGGCCGGTCGGCCCGGACACTGAGCACGACGGCCCGGCCTTCGAGCCAGCAGTCGATCCAGCGACCGACCCGATGGTCGATCCTGCACCTGTCGCACCCGGGCAGAAGCCCTACCCGGAGTCCGGCTTCTTCGCATCCATCCGCCGCGGCCTCTTCCCGCGCTCCGAGCAGCGCTGGGTGGGCGGCGTCGCGGGCGGCGTCGCCGAGCGCATCGGCTGGGACCCGCTGCTGGTCCGCGGCATCCTGGTCGTGAGCTTCTTCCTCGGCGGACTCGGCCTCATCCTGTACGGGATCGGCTGGGCGCTGCTGCCCGAACGCGACGGCCGCATCCATCTGCAGGAGGCGACGCGCGGCAACTTCGACGTCGCGATGCTCGGCTCGGTGGCCGTGTTCCTCACGGGCTTCGCCTGGGGCGGACCGTCCGGCTGGTGGGACGACAGCGGTTGGGAGTGGCTCGCCTTCTTCTTCTGGCTGGCCGTCCTCGGTGTGGTGTTCTACCTGATCGTGCAGGGCGTGCAGCGGCGCAGGGACAACACCGCCCTCCGTACCGGCGCGGTCCCGGGGAACCCTGGTGTGCCCACCCCGGGCACTCCTGGCCCGCAGGCTCCGGGTGCGCCTCTCGGTTCCGCCCCGCAGCGTCCCGGCGAGCCCGGCGCGTCCGCCCAGTTCACACCCGCACCGCCGGTCGAGTACCGCCGGCCGGACGGTCTGGTCTACGCGACCGGCTCCGGCCCTGCGCCCTACCGACAGACGCAGGCGCCCTACCGGTCGAACCCGACCCAGGTGATCCCGCCGCAGCCCGCCTACACACCGCCTGCGCCCCGCGTGCACCGCGGCCCGGGCGGCACCACCGTCGGGGTCACGATGGGAGTGATCCTGCTGGCCGGGGCCCTGCTCCTGGGCCTCCAGCGGATGAACGCCTCCGGCCTGCCCGACGGCATCGGCGAGCTCGGCTCCGTCTGGCTGGGCCTCGGGACCGTGACGCTCGGCGTCGCGATCCTCGTCTCGGCCATGCGCGGCCGCACCAGCGGTGTGCTCGGGTTCTTCGCCATCGTCGCCATGCTGTTCGGCAGCGCCTACGTGGCGGTCGCCGACGCCGTGGGCCCGCGCTGGGTGGACGACGCCATGACGAGCAGCCGTGAGATCGAGGGCTACGTGTCGGGGTCCAACAACCCGGACGCGGCCACCATCACGGAGGGCACCATCATGGTGCAGACCGTGCGGGAGGCGGAGAACGGCTTCTACGTCCAGTGGGGCGACCCCGTCATCGACCTCACCGAGCTCGACCTGTCCGACGTCGAGCCGGGCGACCCGGTGGTCGTGCCGATCCAGCTCGGCGCAGGCCAGACCGTCGTGAACGTGCCCACGGACATCGCGGTGGACGCGAACGCCTACGTCGCCGCCGGGCACGTCCAGTGGAACGTGGACGAGCACGACCGGGCCGCGAGCGGCGTCGGATCGAACACCTACTTCGCCAGCGACGAGGTGGGAGAGGACGGCGCGGTGCTGACCCTCGACATCGAGGCCGGCGCCGGCGAAGTCATCGTGAGCGAGATCAAGTGAGGGAGCACACCATGACCGAGCACACGCGCGACCACGAGAACCCGAGCAAGAACCCGAGCCGGCCCGAGGGCCAGGACACGAGCGAAACCATGGACAACAAGGACCCGCAGGACCCGGGCACCACCGAGGTGCTGCCCGCGGCGGAGACCCCGCCGACGCAGGAGATCGCCCAGGCCACCCAGCGGCTGCCCGAGGGCCCCGCGCCCGACGGTCCCGCGCCCGAGGGTGAGGTGCACCCGGCCTACGGCATCGCCGCGGCACGGGCACAGGAGCAGGAAGGGGCGGCCACCGCCGTCCAGGACGCCCCGGTGCGCGACGACTCCGACCCGCTCGCCACGCTGCGTGACCCGGCGCCCGAGGTGCCGGCCACGCCCGGGGCGACCGCTCCGGCGTCCGCCCCCGCCCAGACGCAGCCGGTTCAGCAGGCGCGGCCCGCCCAGGCGGAGCCGGCCCAGGCCGCCACGAAGCGCGGACCGCGCGTCGGGACGGCGGTGTGGGGGCTGATAGTGATCGCCGTCGGCCTCGGCATCCTCGCGGTCTCCGCGGGTGTGATGTTCGACGTGGGCGTCGCCCTGATCCTGCTGCTGGGTGCGGCGGGCGTGATCCTCGTCGTCGGATCGGTGGTCTCGAGCATCCGCAGACGCTGAGCTCCTGCGAGGTCTGGCGAAGTAGAGCGCCTGTCCGAGTCTCCCTGGCGACACGGGGAGACCCGGACAGGCGCTCTACTTCGCCAGACCCCACAAGGCCTTCGGTGCGAGGATGACCAGCGTGCGTATCACCCACGTGTCGGACACCTACCTTCCGCTGCTCGGCGGGATCGAGGCCCAGGTGAGCCGCCTCGCCGGCCAGCAGGCGGCGGCCGGTCACGAGGTGGAGGTCATCACCACCACCCCCGCCACCCCCGGTGCGCACGGAGTGAGCACCGCCGTCCGGGACGGCGTCACCGTGCACCGCATCGCCGCTCGCGTACCGGGCGGCTGGCCCGTCCACCCCCGCTCCACCGCCCACGTGGCGGCCCGCCTCCGGGCGGCGATCGCGCGGAACGAGCGGCCCGACGTCGTGCACCTGCACATGGGTGTCCTCGCCCCCACCGCGCAGGCCGCGCTGGGGCCCGTGACCCGGCTGGGGCTGCCCGCCGTGCTGACCGTGCACAGCGTGTGGGGCGCGGCCTGGCGCCTGTTCGCCGCGGCCGACGCCGTAGCCCGCTGGTCGCGTCTGCCCGTGCGCTGGTCGGCGGTGAGCGAGCTGACGGCGGAGCCGCTGCGGCGGCTCGTGGGCCCGGGTGCTGGAGCCGGAGCCGGCGTGGCCGACGTCGCGATCCTGCCCAACGGCCTCGACCTGGACGCCTGGCGGGTGCCGCGCACGGAACGCGCCGCCCGGCCCGAGGGCTCGGCGGTGCACGTGGTGTCCGCGGCGCGGTTCGCGCCGCGCAAGCGGATGCTGCCGCTGCTCACCGCCGTCGCCGACGCCGCGTCCCGGCTCCCCGCGGACGCACTGTTCGTGACGCTCGCCGGTGACGGCCCGGAACGCACGACGGCGCGGCGGTTCGTCGCGGAGCACGGGCTGCGCGACGTCGTCTCCCTGCCCGGGCGGCTCACCGGCACCGAGCTCAAGCGGCTCTACGCGCGTGCCGACGTCTTCGCCGCGCCCGCCGTCGCCGAGGCGTTCGGGCTGGCCGCGCTGGAGGCGCAGGCCGCGGGGCTGACGGTGGTCACCCGCGCGGGTTCCGGCGTGGCCGAGCGGGTGGTCGACGGCGCCACGGGCCTCGTCGTGCCCGACGACGCGGCGCTCACCGCCGCGCTCGTGCGGCTCGCGACCGAACCGGACCTGCTCGACGGGCTGCTGGCGCGGGCGGCGACCCCGCCGTCCGGTGTGGCCTGGCCGGAGGTGCTGGCCGCGACGGAGCGGGCGTACAAGGAGGCCGCGGCGCTCACGCGGGCGTGACCCGCCACGCGGCCTGCGGTGCCGACTGCAGACTTAGCTGGCGACCCAGCAGCCGACTGCAGACCTGGTTGCGGTCTGAGGGTCCGTAACCGCAACCAGGTCTGCAGTCGGCTGCGGCACCCACGGCCAGGTCTGCAGTCGTCCGAGGTGGTGCAGGCTGGGACGGGCGCCGATAGCCTCGCCCGGTGAGTCACACCGAACCTGCCGCGACCAGCCCTGCCGCGCCCTTCGCCGTCCGGCTGTACCGGCGGGCCCGGGCCGAGGTGACGCCGTACCCGCGGGCCATCACGGTGGCCGCCGTGCCGGCCGTGGCCTGGGCTCTCTGGGCGAGCGGCCCCGGCTGGCTCACCCCGGCGTATCTCGTGCTTGCCGTCGCGGGCGCGGCGCTCGGCGTCATCGACGCGCACACCCACCGGCTGCCGAACGCGCTGGTGTTCCCCCTGACCTGGGCGACGGCGGCGCTGCTCGCCCTCGCCGCGCTCGGCACCGGCGACTGGGGTTCGCTAGGGCGGGCGGCACTGGGCGGCCTGGCGTTCTTCGCCGTCTATCACGTGCTCTACCTCGTCGCGCCGCGCGGGGGCATCGGGTACGGCGACGTCAAACTCGCCATGAGCCTCGGCGCGGTCCTCACGTGGCACTCGTGGACCACGCTCCTGGTCGGCGTCTTCGCCGCGCACCTCCTGGCCGGTGTGGTCGCGATAGTCCTGCTCCTGGGGCGGCGCGCGGGCTGGAAGACCGGCATCGCCTTCGGGCCGTACATGCTGCTCGGAGCCATGCTCGGGCTGACGTGGGCCCGCCTCACCGGCTGGTAGGCAGATGGCGCGAACGAGAACGGGGTTGTGTACCGCCTGATGGCTCAGCGGTACACAACCCCGTTCTCGATGCGCGTGAGCGCTACTCCCACTCGATGGTGCCCGGGGGCTTGCTCGTCACGTCCAGGACCACGCGGTTGACCTCGCGGACCTCGTTGGTGATGCGCGTCGAGATGGTCGACAGCACGTCGTACGGCAGGCGGGTCCAGTCCGCCGTCATCGCGTCCTCGGACGAGACCGGGCGCAGCACGATCGGGTGACCGTAGGTGCGGCCGTCGCCCTGGACGCCCACCGAGCGGACGTCGGCGAGCAGCACGACCGGGCACTGCCAGATCTCGTTGTCCAGGCCGGCCTTCGTCAGCTCCTCGCGGGCGATCGCGTCGGCACGGCGCAGGATCTCCAGGCGCTCGGCGGTGATCTCGCCGACGATGCGGATGCCCAGCCCGGGACCGGGGAACGGCTGGCGCGAGACGATCTCCTCGGGCACGCCGAGCTCGCGGCCCACCGCGCGGACCTCGTCCTTGAACAGGGTGCGCAGCGGCTCGACGAGGTCGAAGTCCAGGTCGTCGGGCAGGCCGCCCACGTTGTGGTGGCTCTTGATGTTGGCGGCGCCCTCACCGCCACCCGACTCCACGACGTCCGGGTACAGGGTGCCCTGCACCAGGAACTTCACATCCTCGCCGTGCTCGCCGGCCTCGGCGACGATGTCCCGCTGCGCGTCCTCGAAGACGCGGATGAACTCGCGGCCGATGATCTTGCGCTTGGTCTCCGGGTCGCTGACGCCCGCGAGCGCCGTCAGGAAGCGCTCCTTCTCGTCGCGGACGATGAGGCGGACGCCGGTCGAGGCGACGAAGTCGTCCTCGATCTGCTCGACCTCGCCGGCCCGCATGAGGCCGTGGTCCACGTGCACGCAGGTCAGCTGGTCTCCGACGGCCCGCTGCACGAGCGCGGCGGCGACGGCGGAGTCGACACCGCCGGACAGCGCGCAGATGACGCGGGCGTCGCCGATCTGCGCCTTGATGGCGGCGACCTGGTCGGCGATGACGTTGCCGGGTGTCCAGTCGGGCTTCAGCCCGGCGCCCTCGTAGAGGAAGTGCTCCAGGACCGTCTGGCCGTGCGCGGAGTGCTTCACCTCGGGGTGCCACTGCACGCCGTAGAGACGGCGGCGCGTGTCCTCGAACGCGGCGACGGGCGCGCCGACCGACGTCGCGAGCACCTCGAACCCGACGGGGGCCTTGTGCACGGCGTCGCCGTGGCTCATCCACGCGGTCTGGTGCTCGGGGGTGCCGGCGAGCAGCACGCCGGAGGAGCACACCTCGACCTCGGTACCGCCGAACTCGCTCAGGCCGGTCTGGGCGACCTCGCCGCCGAGCGCCTGCGCCATGGCCTGGAACCCGTAGCAGATGCCCATGACCGGGACGCCGGCCTCGAACAGCTTGGGGTCGACGAACGGGGCGCCTGCCGCGTACACGGACGAGGGCCCGCCGGACAGGATGATGGCCGCCGGGTCCTTGGCGAGCATCTGCTCGACCGTGAACGTGTGGGGCACGATCTCCGAGTACACCTTCGCCTCGCGCACCCGGCGCGCGATCAGCTGGGCGTACTGCGCGCCGAAGTCGACGACGATGACCGGGCGGGGGGTCTGTGGCTGGCTGTCAGGGGCGGTGGACGACACCCGGCAAGTCTAGATGCCGGACGGCGGGCGGGCGCTCCACGTCCGTGTAACGTCCCGCACCCCGCCGTCGGCCCGACGACGGTCCCTCGCGCGCGGCGCTCACCACTCCGCGAACGAGCCGTCGGCGTGCCGCCAGACGGGGTTGCGCCAGCGGTGGCCCTCCACCGCGCGCTCGCGCACGTAGTCCTCGTCCACCTCGATCCCGAGGCCCGGGCCCTGCGGGATCGCCACGGAGCCTGCCTCGTACGCGAAGACCGCCGGGTCGACCAGGTAGTCCAGCAGGTCGTTCGAGGTGTTGTAGTGGATGCCGAGGCTCTGCTCCTGGATCACCGCGTTGTAGGCGACGGCGTCGAGCTGGAGGCAGGCCGCGAGCGCGATCGGGCCGAGCGGGCAGTGCGGGGCGACGGCGATGTCGTACGCCTCGGCCATGGCCGCGATCTTGCGGACCTCGGTGATGCCACCGGCGTGCGAGAGGTCCGGCTGGATGATGTCGACCACCCCAGAGGTGATGACGTCCTTGAAGTCCCACCGGGAGTACAGCCGCTCACCGAGCGCGATCGGCGTGGCCGAGTTGCGCAGCACGTCGGCGATCCCGTCAACGTGCTCCGTGAGCACCGGTTCCTCGACGAACATCAGGTGATAGGGCGCCAGCGCGTCGAGCAGCACGCGGGCCATGGGGCGGTGCACCCGGCCGTGGAAGTCGACGCCGATGCCGATGTCCGGGCCGACGGCCTCCCGCACCGCCGCGACGTTGGCGACCACCTTCTCCACCTTGTCGCGTGAGTCGAGGTACTGCAGCTCCTCGGGGCCGTTCATCTTGATCGCCGAGAAGCCGCGCTCGACGGCGGCCTTGGCCTGGGCCGCCGTCTCGGCGGGCCGGTCGCCGCCGATCCAGGAGTAGACCTTGATGCGGTCACGGAGCCGGCCACCGAGCAGGTCGTGCACCGGGACGCCGAGCGCCTTGCCCTTGATGTCCCAGAGTGCCTGGTCGATCCCGGCCAGCGCACTCATGTGGATGCCGCCGCCTCGATAGAACCCGGAGCGGTACAGGACCGTCCAGTGCTCCTCGATCCGTCGGGGGTCCTGGCCGATCAGGTAGTCGGACAGCTCCTCGACGGCGGCCGCGACGCTCGCTGCACGCCCCTCCAGCACCGGTTCGCCCCAGCCCACCACGCCTTCGTCGGTCTCGATCTTGAGGAAGAGCCAGCGGGGCGGGACGGCATAGGTCGTCATCGACGTGATCTTCACGGCAGGCCTCTCAGTTGTCGTTCCAGATCCGGACGAGCTCGGCGGCCCGCGTGCCGACGACGTCCGGCGGATCGCCCGGGCGGTAGAGGGACGTGCCGATGCCCGCGCCCGCAGCGCCCGCGTGCGCCCAGTCCGCGAGGTTCCCGGCATCGACGCCGCCGACGGGCACGAGCGCGGTGCCTGCCGGCAGGACGCTCGCCCAGGCGCGCATGCCGTCGATGCCGACCGCCGAGCTGGGGAAGAGCTTGATGGCACGCGCCCCCGCATCGAGCGCGGCGAACGCCTCGGTAGGCGTCGCCGCCCCGGGGTAGCTCTCGAGGCCCAACCGGACGGTCTCCGCGACGACGTCGGGCCGGGTGTTCGGCGAGACGATGAGGGAGGCACCGGCGTCGGCCGCCCGGCGGACGTCGTCCGGGGTGAGCACGGTCCCGGCCCCGACCCGGCGGTCTGCCGGGCCCGCGGCCCGGATCCGGCGGATCGACTCGAGCGGGTCCGGGGAGTTGTACGGCACCTCGACGGCGGCGAACCCCGCGGCGAAGATCGCCTCGGCCACGGCGACGGCCTCGTCGGGTGTCACCCCGCGCAGGATGGCCACGAGGCCTGTGGGGCGGGAGATCATGCGGGCTGGTCCTTCCTTGTCGGGTCGCCTGGCGGGGTGCTCGCCGAGGTGGCCGACTTCCCCGGTAGCCGTACGGCAAGGCCCGCATCGAGGGCGATGCCCCACAGTCCGCGGGCCGCGGCGCCCTCCCCGACGGTGCGGACGGTGGCACCACCGCGCTCCAGCGCGAAGCGGTAGCGGTGCTCGGTCGCCGGTGGCCCGCAGAGCGCGACGACGCCGGCCGGGGTGCCGCGCAGCATGTGCCGCACCTCGGAGCCGACCAGCAGGCCGGAGACGTAGTCGGCGATCTCGGCGGGGTCGAGCCGGCCGGCGAGGGCGAGCGGCCGCGCCGTGAAGAGCAGGGCGGCCAGACCGCGCTCCTCGCCGCGGGCGTCCTCGGCATCGAGCCCGCGGGTGAACGCCTCGGTGACCGAGGTACCCGGGTCTCCCGTCGCGAGCCGCGCGAGGATGCTGTCCCGCATCAGCAGGCCGTAGAGCTCACCGGTCATCGCGGTGGTGAAGCCCGTGACGCGGGTGCCGTCGAGGCGCACCCACTTGGAGTGCGTGCCGGGAAGGACGACCGTCGCCGGGCCCTCCGCGACCTCGGCCAGCGCTCCGACGAGCTGTACCTCCTCGCCCCGCAGGACGTCCGGGTCGGGGTGGTCGACCCGCAGGCCGGGGACCAGGTGGACCACCGACTCCCCGGCGGGCACCACCGTCAGGTGCTCCGCCAGCTCGCCGAGCTCCGCCGGGACGTCGAGGTAGCCCGCCTCGGCCCAGCCGTGGTTGGACCCCGCCATCCCCGCGCACAGCACGGGCACCCCGGGGTGCCCGTCGAGCCAGGACCGGCACAGCCGCTGGAACGTGTCCTCGAACGCGAGGGCCCGCGCCCGGGCCGAGGCGGATCGCCCGGAGATCGTGAGGGCGCCGTCGGCCGTCCGGACGCTGTCCAGCACCGAACCCGTGCCGTCAAGGAGCCAGGCGCGGAACGTGGTGGTGCCCCAGTCGAGTGCGACCAGCGCGGCGTCGCACCTCGGTCCGTCGTCAGCCATGTTCTGGACGGTAGGAGGAACGTCCCGACTATGCGAACCACGTCCCTATTATCGGGATAGCGTGAACTGGTGACCGGCCTATCAGACGCGCCCCCGGGCACCCAGACGCTCGCCCGAGGCATCGCCGTC
The DNA here is from genome assembly GCF_050936155.1 of Promicromonospora sp. CA-289599. Taxonomy (NCBI): domain Bacteria; kingdom Bacillati; phylum Actinomycetota; class Actinomycetes; order Micrococcales; family Promicromonosporaceae; genus Promicromonospora; species Promicromonospora sp. CA-289599. The sequence goes on along the minus strand of NZ_JBNJNI010000001.1, from coordinate 3,531,157 downwards.
GTCAACGCGGTGGCCCGCGGCAGATCCCGGCTGCGCGAGATCGCGGAGGAGACCGGAGTCGGCCGCAGCACCACACATCGCCTGCTGCAGCTGCTCCTCGCGACGGGATACCTCCGCCAGCTCGACGACGGCGCGTACGCGCTCGGCCCCGCCCTGATCGAGCTCGGCTACCAGGCGCTGCAGGAGAACCCGGTGACCTCCATCGCGGCGCCCGTGCTGCGCACACTGGCCGAGCGGGTCCACGACACCGTCCACCTCGCGATCGAGGACCGGGGACAGGTGCTCTACCTGGACAAGATCCCCGGCACCCGCGGGGCGGTCATGCGCTCGCAGATCGGGCACCGCATGCCGTTGACCCGGACCGGCATCGGCAAGGCGCTGCTCCTGGACGGCCCCGAGCGCTGGAGCGACCGGTTCCTCGCGGAGCGGCCGGTCACTGCCGGGCAGGGCCTCGCGCAGGACGTCCTGACGGTCGACGCGTTCGTGCAGGTCATGCACGCCTCGGCCGGCCGCGGGGTGGCGTTCGACCTGGAGGAGAACGAACCAGGCATCCTCTGCGTCGCGGCGCCGGTGCGGGACACGTCCGGCTCGATCGTCGCGGCCATCAGCGTCACGGCGACCCGCCCCTACATGCCGCCGGAACGCCTCGAGACGCTCGCGCCCATCGTGCACGACGCCGCGGCCCGGATCTCGGCGGGCCTCGGCTGGCGGGGCTGAGAACTCCCGCGCCGGGTGCCGCACGGCGCGGCGCCGGGCGGCGGCACGGACGGGTCAGTCCGCAGGTCGGTCGTAGCCGACCTCGACCCGTCGGTTCTTGGCCCGGCCCGCAGGGTTGTCCTTCCCCTCGATCTCGTTCTCCGCGATCGGCTGCTGCTCGCCGTGGCCCTTCACCGTCAGCCGCAGGTCCGGCCGGGCCTCCCGGAGAATGCCCGCGACGGCGTCAGCCCGCCGCTGGGAGAGCCTGTCGTTGGACGCGTCGTCGCCGATCGAGTCGGTGTGCCCGTCGACGGTGACCTTCGCGCCCTCGGGGATGTCGTCGAGCAGGTCGCGCACGGCGGCAGCGGCGTTCTTCGTGACCTCGTGCTTGCCGAACTGGAAGAGCAGGTCGGAGGTCAGGCGCACCGTGGTCTCCTCGCCCTCCTCGATCACCGTCTCCAGCGGGGTGGTGGAGTCCTCGGGCCGCAGGTCGAACGTGGCGTCCGCAGCGACCAGGTCCCGCACGGCGTCGTCCGGCCGCAGGTCGAACGTGGCGTCGGCCCGCTGGGCGTCGCTGAGCGTCACCGAATCCAGCGCCTCCAGGGCGGCCTGCTGCTGCTCGGCGACCTCCGCCATGAGGGTCGGGTCCGGCGAGGGCGGTGCAGATCCGTCCGCACCGGCCACCAGGCCGGCCGCGAGCGCCACGACCAGCACTCGGGACGCGAGCGTCACGAGTCACCGTCCAGGTAGGTCACCTCGGCCTGGGTGAACCCCGCGAGGCCCTCGACCGGGATCACGTCCACGGTGGCCGGCTTGCCCTCCGGGGCGGGGAAGACCGCCCATCCCTCGACCGTGCCGTGGTTGGGGAACTTGGTGAAGACCTGGTCGCGCACCGAGGTGAGCATGGAGGACTTGCACTCGTTGGCTTCCGCCACACCGCCGCCCTGCCACGAGCCCTCCGTGCAGAACGGTCGGTAGGCCTTGAGGTTGGTGGCGTCGATCACGGTCGCCGCCGCGCCGAGGCCCAGGTCGTAGTAGGAGACGGCGGCGTCGGGCTCGGTCGCGTCGTCGTCGTCCCAGCGGGTGGCCCACCGGACCGTCATGGTCTGCTCGGACACCTCGACGGACCGCAGCACGAGCGTCACCGTGCCACCGGCCTCCGCGTCGCCGGGGGTGTCCGACGTCGTCTCGGCCATGGACCCGGTGACGGTGCGGGCCGACCCGATGGCTTCCGTCGCGTCGCTGCCCGCATCGCCACCTGCCGCGTCACCCGCTGCGGTGTCGTTCCCGGCCGTCTCGTCCCCCGGCTCACCGGTGCAGGCGCTCAGCGCGAGCATTCCCGCCACGACCAGTGCGACAACTCGACCCGACGTTCGCCTCATGCTGCTCCCTCTCGTGGATATCTGACCTCGTCGAGATCGACCGAGGCGAACGTGCCACAGCCCAGGCCCTCGCGCACACAAAAATCCTGGGTACCTCTACCCCTGGACATCCGGGGTCACTCGTGCTGCCAGCTCTGCCAGAGCTTCGCGTACTCGCCGCCCGCGGCGACCAGCTCGTCGTGCGGGCCGATCTCGGTGATGCGGCCGCCGTCGAGCACCGCCACCCGGTCCGCGTCGTGCGCGGTGTGGAGGCGGTGCGCGATGGCCACCACCGTGCGCCCGTCGAGCACCGCGTTGAGCGAGCGCTCGAGGTGCCGGGCCGCACGGGGGTCCAGCAGCGACGTCGCCTCGTCGAGCACGAGCGTGTGCGGGTCGAGCAGCACCAGCCGGGCGAGTGCGATCTGCTGCGCCTGGGCCGGGGTGAGCTTGTACCCGCCCGAGCCGACCTCCGTCGCGAGACCGTCGTCGAGCGACTCGACCCAGCCGTGCGCGTCGACCGCCCGCAGCGCGTCCATCAGCTCGTCGTCGCCGGCGTCGATCTTCGCGAGCCGCAGGTTCTCCGCCAGCGACCCCACGAACACGTGGTGTTCCTGGGTCACGAGCGCCACGTGCTTGCGCAGGTCCTCCAGGGGCAGGTCCACGAGCGGGACGCCGCCGACCTTCACCGTGCCGCCGGTGGGCGGGTGGATGCCGGCCAGCATGCGGCCGAGGGTCGACTTGCCCGAGCCCGAGGGCCCGACGATCGCCAGCCGCTCCCCCACCCGCAGGTCGAGGTCGATGCCGTGCAGCACGTCGGTGCCCGCCCGGTAGGCGTAACGGACGTCGACACCGCGCACCTCCTCGTCGGCCGGTACCGCGTCGCCCGCCGTGCGGTCGGCCGGCACCAGGCGGACGCCGATGATCCGCGACAGGGACGTCGCGGCCACCTGGATCTCGTCGAGCCAGAAGATGAGCTCCCAGATCGGCCCCTGCAGCTGGTAGGCGTACATGACGATCGTGGCGACCATGCCGATGGTCACCGTGCCCTCGGACGCGAGGAACCCGCCCCAGACGAGCACCGTGATGGGCGCGAGCATGAACGCGAAGTCCACCCCCGGGAACAGCACGGTCCGAAGGTTGAGGGTGCCGAGCTCCGCCTCGAACGCCTCGTGCAGGTCCTCGTCGCCACGCGTGGTCCGCCGGCGGCCGATCCTGAGCGCGTCGATGGTGCGTGCGCCCTCCACCGACTCGGTGACCGTTCCATCGAGCCGCGCGTACGCGGCGGACTCGCGCTGGTAGGCAGGCGTCGCCCGCTTGAGGTACCAGCGCGCCACCGTGACGAGCACCGGGACGCCCACGAACATGCCCAGCGCCACCAGCGGCGACACGATCATGCTCATCACCACCGTCAGCACGAGCGTGACCACGGCGATCACCAGGCGCGGTACGCCGAACCGCACGGCGTTCTGGATGCGGCCGACGTCGCGCGTCGTGCGGGCGATGAGGTCACCCGTGCCCGCCGTCTCGACGGTGGACAGCGGCAGCGCCGTGACGGTCTCGACGAACTCCTCGCGCATGTCGGCGAACACCGTCTCGCCGAACACCATGGCGCGCCGCTGCGCGAACCGGGTGATCAGCGCCTGCAGCACCACGGCGGCGGCCGCGACGAGCACCAGGTTGCGCGCCACCTCGACGGTGGTCCCGCCGATGACCGCGTCGACGAGCTTGCCCAGCATCAACGGGCCGACCAGCCCGGCCACCGCGGCCACCGTGTTCGCCACGGTGATGACGACCAGCGGCGCCCGGTGCCGCGCGAGCAGCCCGCGGGTGTAGCGCCAGGTCTCTGCGGCGTCCGCGATCGGCAGGATCTTTCCGGTGCTCATGCCGTGCCTCCTTCCTGTGCGTTAGCGGTGTCCAGCAGCTCGTCGAGCTCTGCGTCCAGCTCGGCATCAAGGTCGTCGTCCAGCGATCGGCCCACGACCCGGCGGTAACGAGCCGCCTCACGCCCGCCCTCCGCACCGGTGGGCAGGTCCAGCAGCTCGCGATGCGTCCCGTGCGTGACGACGTTCCCGTCCTCCAGGAAGATCACGTCGTCCACGTGGTCGAGCACCAGGGGGCTCGCCGTGACGATCAGGGTGGTCCTGCCACGACGCCACTCGGTGAGCCGCTGCGCGATGCGTGCCTCGGTGTGGGCATCGACCGCCGAGGTGGGCTCGATCAGCACCAGGATCTCGGGGTCGGTGAGCAGCGCCCGGGCCAGCGCGACCCGCTGCCGCTGGCCGCCGGACAGCGAGCGACCCTTCTCCGGGATCTCGCCCTCGATACCGTCGGGCAGCGACTCCAGCACGTCGTGCGCGTCGGCGATGTACATGGCGCGCAGCAGGGCCTCGGCGGTCGCCGAGTCCCGCACGTCGAGCTCGCCCGCGAGCCGGCCGGAGAACAGCGCCGGCGTCGCGTCCGCGACGACTATGCGTTCCCGCAGCTCGTCCTTGTCGAGCTCGGCCAGCCGGACGCCACCGAGCGTGACCGGGGTGCCGGCCTCGCCCTCGTCGTCGAACCGGCCCATCCGGATCGCCACGTCCGCCGACTCGTCGGGGTCCGCGCTCACGAGGGCGACCACCCGACCGGGCGGGAGCGTGACGCCGGACGTCTCGTCGACCAGCGGGACGTCGGCCGGCGGCATCTGAGCGGTCGAGACGTCCGCGCCCGTGGCCGGGACGACCTGCAGCACCTTGATCACCTTGCCCGCCGCGACGTGCGCCTTGGTCACCACGTTCACCGACTGCACGAGCAGGTGGACGGGCCACGACAGGAAGGACGCGTACCCGTAGAACGCGACGAGCTGGCCCGTGGTGATCCGGCCGGCGATGGCCTCGACCGCGCCGAGGTACACGACGAGCGCGATGAAGAGCCCGGGCAGCAGGATCTGCAGGGCGTCGAGCACCGACTGGGTGCCTGCAACGTCGACGCCGGTCTGGCGCACCTTCTGCGACTGGGCGCGGTACCGGCCCGTGAAGACCTTCTCACCGCCGATGCCGCGCAGGACCCGCAGGCCGGAGACGGTGTCCGCGCCGAGCGTGGTGAGCCGGCCCTGGGCGTCGCGCTGCTGCTTCTGGCGCTTCTGCAGCGGCTTGACCAGCAGGGCGAGGATCGCTGCGACCACCGGCAGACCGAGCGCGATCACGAGGCCGAGGGTGAGCGACTGGTTGAGCATCAGCACCACGACGATGCCGTAGGTGGCGATGCTGCCGATCGTCTGCGCGGCGATGCCGAAGATCTCCCCGATGCGCATCGTGTCGTTGGCGACCGACGACACCACCTCACCGGTGGGCAGCTCCTTGGTGATGTTGTGCCCGGACCGCGACACGGTGCGCGTCACCAGCTGGGAGGTGCGGAACGCCGCCTGCATCCACGCCGCGATGTCCCACCGGTGCCCGATCGCGTTGGCCGCGATCCATACCAGGCCGACGCCGAGCATCAGACCGGCCCAGCTCCACGTGGTCCGGTCGAGCCCGGACGCGGAGGCGCTGTCGATGATCCGCCCCAGGAAGAACGGCTGGAAGGCGCTGCAGGTGAAGCCCACGACGCCGAACAGCATCGCGCCGAGCAGCACCCGGACCTGCTTCCGGGCAAGCCACAGGAGCAGGGTGAGTGGTCCGCGCAACGGCGGGGTGCCGGGATCGGCGAAGGGGAGGGAGCGCACGACCAACACCGTACGGAGGACCACTGACATCGATCCACGCTTTATCCGGACAGCAGAGCAGGCGGCAGAGCCGACGGCAGGGAGCACCCCCGGAAGAGGCATATCCTCGATGATTGTGAGTACCCCTCAGACCACTCCCGACATCTCCGCCGAGGCCGCGATCGTCGCGATCCGCAAGGCCCGCAGCGCCATGGCCCGCTACCGCTTCATGGCGCTCGTCACCGGTGTCATGCTGCTGATCCTCTGCGTCGAGCTGGGCATCAAGTACGGCCTGGGTGCGGTGACCGACGTCGAGGGCGTCATGCCGTTCATCGCGTGGGTGCCGTTCGCGCACGGCTGGATCTACGTCGTGTACCTGGTCACCGTCGCGGACCTCTGGTCGAAGATGCGCTGGGGCTTCGGCCGCCTGGTCACGATGGTGATCGCCGGCGTCGTCCCGGTGATGTCGTTCGTGCTCGAGAAGAAGATCCACTCCGAGGCCGAGGCGAAGCTCGTCGCGCTGGAGAAGCGCTACCTGGCCTGAGTCGGACGCCCGAACGGGACACAACCGGCGCCTGGTTCAATGCGAACGTGAACGCCTACGACTTCGACGCCCTCACCGCCGACCGTCTACGCGACAACGGCAGCCTCAAGTGGACGGCCTTTCCCGGCAAGATCGGGGCCTGGGTCGCAGAGATGGACTTCCCGATCGCGCCGCCGATCGCCGCCGCGCTCCACGACGCCGTGGACCGCAGCATGTTCGGCTACCTCCCGCGGCACCTGGTGACGGGCATGGCCGAGGCGTACGCGTCGTTCGCCGCCGACCGGTACTCCTGGACGGTGGACCCGGCACGGGTGCGCCCGGTGTCCGACGTGCTGACCGCGCTGGTGCACGCCATCATGCACTTCTCGCGCCCCGGTTCGCCGGTCATCGTGCCCACCCCCTCGTACATGCCGTTCCAGACCCTGCCCGGCGAGCTGGGCCGCAAGCTCATCCAGGTCCCGATGCTGCGCGACGCCGACGGCCGGTACACGTACGACCTGGACGCGCTCGACGACGCGTTCCGCGCGGGCGGTCACCTGCTGGTGCTGTGCAACCCGCACAACCCGGTCGGCCGGGTCCTCGAGCCCGACGAGATGCTGGCCGTCGCCGAGGTCGTCGACCGCCACGGCGGACGCGTCTTCTCCGACGAGATCCATGCCCCGCTGGTCCACCCGGGCCGCAGGCACGTCCCGTACGCGTCCCTGAACGAGACGACGGCGGGCCACACCCTCACCGCGACCTCCGCCTCGAAGGCGTGGAACCTGCCGGGCCTCAAGTGCGCGCAGGTCGTCCTGTCCAACGACACGGACGTGAAGCTGTGGAACGGGTCGGGTGGCGAACGGGTCGAGGAGGGCGCGTCGACGCCGGGGATGCTGGCCAACCGGGCCGCCTACGCCGAGGGCCGGGAGTGGCTGGACGACCTCGTCGCCTACCTGCACGGCAACGTCACGCGGCTGGGTGAGCTGCTCGACGGGACCGGGATCGGCTACCGCGCGCCCGAGGGGACGTACCTGACCTGGCTGGACTGCCGGGGTCTGGAGCTCCCGGGCGGGCCTGCGGGCGCGGCCGCCCACTTCCGCGAGCAGGCGGGCGTCGTCCTGGTCGACGGAAGTAAGTGCGGCGATGCCGGCCGGGGTTTCGTGCGGCTGAACGCTGCGATGTCCCGCCCGCTCCTGGAGCAGGCGGTCGGCCAGATGCTGGAGAGCGTGGACCGCTGACGCGAGCGTCGGTCACGCGGACGGCAGTCCCGCGATGCCCGTGTCGGCATCGGTGGGCTCGCCGCCCCGGCGTCCGCCGGCCATCTCGTCCCGCACCAGCCGGATCCACAGGAGCACGGCGAACCCGCCGAACACCCACCACTGGAGCGCGTAGAACACGTTCTGCAGGTTGGCACCCGACCCGCCGTCGATGGTGGGTCGCGGCAGGGCCGCGACTCCCCCGCTCTCGGGTGAGCCCGGCCCTCCGTTCGCGACGAGGTAGCCCGTGTAGATCGGCCCACCCCACTCGTTGACGAGCGCGCTGAGGGCGATCTGCTCGGTCTGCCCGTCCACCACGGCGGCGCTGCCCGACGTCGACTCGCCCACCTGGAGCCATCCGGTCAGTGTCACCTCACCGTCGGGGAGGGCCAGCGCGGCGGCGTCGGCGGGCGCAGCCACCCAGCCCTGGACCACGGCGAGCACCGGCGCACCCGAGAGGTCGGCCCAGGAGGCGCCGCCCGTCCCGTCGTCCGTCACGCGGAAGGGGGTCAGGACGAGGTAGCCGGTGTGCCCCTCCAGGGCACGGCCGGGGACGAGCAGCGAGCCGGAGTCCTCGAACTCGCCGGCCACCCGGACCTCGCGTCCCACGAGCTCGCCGGGAAAGCTCTCCTGCGGCGCCAGCACGTCACCCAGCCACGACGGCCCGGCGGCCACGGCCTCCGCGGCCTGCTGCTGCGCGGCCAGCTCCGCCCGCTCGTACGCGCGGTCGAGCTGCCATGCGCCGAGCCTTCCGCACACGAGCGCCGCCAGCACGAACACGAGCAGCAGGCCGATCATGCGGGGCTGCCGGGCGACCTGGAAGAAGGTGCGGCGCTCGGGGTGCGCATCGGCGTCGGACGCCGTCTGCGTGAGTGTGCTGGGGGCACTGACAGGCATGACGTCAACGGTAGCCGCTCGCCAAGGTGTCAGACGCACGGGTCGCCCCTGTGTGCTCGACGGCTCAGATCTCACACACCGGGTCCGGACGGTCCTATCGCGTGCCGAGCAGTTCTGCGTTCGAATGAATGAGCAGACAACCCCGGCACAGACCCCGCACGTCCCTCCCGTAGGAGCAGATGCGATGACCACGACAGCAGTCCCCGACTCCACCACCTCCGGATGGCGCGCTACCGGTGTCGCCGAACTGGAGCCCGCCGACCTGGAGCGGATCGACGCGTGGTGGCGGGCCGCGAACTACCTCTCGGTCGGTCAGATCTACCTCCTCGACAACCCGCTCCTGCGCGAGCCGCTCACCCGGGAGCACGTCAAACCCCGGCTGCTGGGCCACTGGGGCACGACACCGGGTCTGAACTTTCTGTATGCGCATCTGAACCGGGCGATCAAGGAGCGGCAGCAGAAGACGATCTACATCACCGGCCCTGGCCACGGCGGGCCGGGTCTGGTCGCCTCTGCCTACCTGGACGGCACCTACTCCGAGGTCTACAGCGACATCCCCGAGGACGCCGAGGGCGTCAAGCGCTTGTTCCGGCAGTTCTCCTTCCCGGGTGGGATCCCGAGTCATGTCGCGCCGGAGACACCGGGGTCGATCCACGAGGGCGGTGAGCTGGGCTATTCCCTGAGCCATGCCTACGGTGCGGCGTTCGACAACCCCGACCTGCTCGTCGCGGCGGTGGTAGGCGATGGTGAGGCCGAGACCGGTCCGCTGGCGACGTCGTGGCACTCGAACAAGTTCCTCCACCCCGCCCAGGACGGTGTCGTGCTGCCGATCCTGCACCTCAACGGCTACAAGATCGCCAACCCCACGGTCCTCGCGCGCATCCCGGAGGGCGAGCTGCGTGACCTGATGGTCGGGTATGGGCACAAGCCGTACTTCTTCACCGTGCAGGACGACTCACCGGAGTCGCCCACCGTGTTCCACGCACGGTTCGCCGCCCTGCTGGACGAGGTCCTCGACGAGATCGCCGCAATCAAGACGCGTGCCGCGCAGGGCGACCTGAGTCGTCCCGCGTGGCCGATGATCGTGTTCCGCACCCCGAAGGGGTGGAGCGGCCCGGCGCAGATCGACGGGAAGAAGACGACGGGGTCGTGGCGGGCGCACCAGGTGCCGCTCGCGAACGCCCGCGACACCGACGAGCACCTGCGCGTGCTGGAGGCGTGGCTGAGGTCGTACCGCCCGCAGGAGCTGTTCGACGACGACGGCCGGGTGCTGCCGGAGATCGCCTCGCTGGCGCCGGACGGGGAGCTGCGGATGAGCGCGACCCCGCACGCGAACGGTGGCCTGCTGCTCAAGGACCTGCGCCTGCCCGACTTCCGTGACTACGCGGTCGACGTCCCGGTGCCCGGCGGTTCGGTCTCGGAGGCGCCGCGGGTGCTGGGCGAGTGGCTCACCGACGTGATCCGGCGCAACCCGACCAGCTTCCGGATCTTCGGGCCGGACGAGGTCGCGTCCAACCGTCTGCAGGCCGTGTACGACACGACCGACAAGCAGTGGAACGCGCAGTACCTCGGCCCGGAGGTGGACGACCATTTGGCGCGGGCGGGCCGGGTGATGGAGATGCTCAGCGAGCACCAGGTCCAGGGCTGGCTGGAGGGCTACCTCCTCACGGGTCGGCACGGCCTGCTGACGAGCTATGAGGCGTTCATCCACATCATCGACTCGATGTTCAACCAGCACGCGAAGTGGCTCAAGGTCACGAACGACATCTCGTGGCGGCGGCCGATCGCGTCGTTGAACTATCTGTTGTCCAGTCATGTGTGGCGCCAGGACCACAACGGGTTCAGTCACCAGGATCCCGGGTTCATCGACCATGTCGTGAACAAGAAGGCCGAGATCGTGCGGGTGTATCTCCCGCCGGACGCGAACACTCTGCTGTCCACGTACGACCACTGCCTGCGCAGCCGCCAGTACGTCAACGTGGTGGTGGCGGGCAAGCAGCCCGCGCCGAACTTCCTGGACATGGAGCAGGCTGTCGAGCACTGCACGCGCGGGCTGGGCATCTGGGAGTGGGCCGGCACCGAAAAGGCGGGCGAGCAGCCGGATGTGGTCCTGGGGTGTGCGGGTGATGTGCCGACCCTGGAGGTCTTGGCCGCGGCGGACATCCTGCGCCGTGAGCTGCCCGACCTGAAGGTCCGGGTGATCAACGTCGTGGACCTGATGCGGCTGCAGGACTCGACCGAGCACCCGCACGGCCTGACGGACTCCGAGTTCGACGGCCTGTTCACCACGGACCGGCCGGTCATCTTCGCGTACCACGGCTACCCGTGGCTGATCCACCGGCTCACGTACCGTCGCGCGGGCCACCCGAACCTGCACGTGCGCGGGTACAAGGAGGAGGGCACGACGACGACGCCGTTCGACATGGTCATGCTCAACGACCTGGACCGGTACCACCTGGTGATCGATGTCATCGACCGGGTCCCCTCCCTCGGCGCTGCGCAGGCCGGGCTGCGTCAGCGTATGCAGGACGCGCGGATCCGTGCGCGTGCCTGGACCCGCGAGCACGGCGACGACATCCCCGAGGTCCGCGACTGGGTCTGGCCCGATGCCCAGGACCTGGCAGACGGCGGCCAGGTTGACGCTACGCTCGGCACCGGTGGAGACAACGAGTAGCAGCAAGTATCACGTAGTGAACACGGAGCCACATGTGACCGGCGCAACCCGCAGCATCGTCATCGCGAGCCCGGAGGGCGAGAGCGGAAAGTCGACGGTCGCGCTGGGCGTCCTCGACCTGCTGGTCCGCAAGGGCCAGCGGGTCGGGGTCTTCCGGCCCGTGTCGCGCGCCACCGAGGCCGAGGACACGAGCGGCGAGCGCGACCACGTCCTCGAGCTCCTCCTGGAGCACGACGGCGTCGACATCGCCTACGACGACGCCGTCGGCGTGACCTACGCGGACCTGCACGCCGACCCCGACGCCGCGCTGAGCCGCATCGTGTCCCGGTTCCACGACCTGGCCGGGCGCTGCGACTCGGTGGTGATCCTCGGCACCGACTACACCGACGTCGCGGGCCCCACCGAGCTCTCGTTCAACGCGCGTATCGCGGCGAATCTCGGTGCGCCGGTGCTGCTCGTGGTCTCGGGCCGCGAGCGCACCCCCGAGGGCATCCGTGCTCTGGCCGACGTGAGCCTCGCCGAGCTGGCGGCGCACCACGCGCAGGCGATCGGGCTGGTCGTCAACCGCGCGGACACCCACAGTGCCCTGGACGTGCGGACCCTGCTGGCCGAGGCGCAGCCCGACCTGCCGGTCTGGACGATTCCCGAGGAGCCGTTCCTGCAGGCCCCGACCGTCGGCCAGCTCCTGGAGGCCGTGGACGGCACGCTCGTCCTGGGTGACCCCGAGCTGCTGGGCCGCGAGGCGCTCGAGCTGCAGGTCGGCGCCATGAGCTTCGAGCACCTGCTCGAACGGCTGACCGACGGCGCGGTCGTCATCACGCCCGGCGACCGGATCGACCTGCTGATCGGGCTGCTCGCCACGCACATGACGCCGTCGTTCCCGTCGCTGGCCGGCATCATCCTCAACGGCGGGTTCTACCCGCAGGGCCGCCCGGCCGAGCTGCTGGAGGCGATGCGCCCCAAGCTGCCGATCATCACCACCGAGCTCGGTACCTACCGCACGGCCCGTGCCGCGGCGGACACCCGCGGCCGCGTGGACAAGGGTTCGGTGCGCAAGGTCGAGACGGCCCGCGCCCTGTTCGAGCGGAACGTCGACTCCGCCGCGCTCGCCGCCCGCCTCGATCTGCCGCGGCCGGAGGTCGTCACGCCGCTCATGTTCGAGTACCAGCTGATCGAGCGGGCTCGCGCCGACCGCCGGCACATCGTGCTGCCCGAGGGCAGCGACGACCGGATCCTGCGCGCCGCGTCGACGGTGCTGGCCCGCCACATCGCGGACCTCACGATCCTGGGCTCCGCCGAGTCGGTCCGCGCCCGCGCCGCCGAGCTGGGGCTCGACATCGAGGCCGCCCGCGTGCTGTCGCCGCACGATCCGGAGCACGTCGAGAAGTTCGCGGCGGAGTACACCCGGCTGCGCGCCCACAAGGGCATGACGGTCGAGCGCGCGCGGGAGATCGTCACCGACGTCTCCTACTTCGGCACGATGATGGTGCACCTCGGCCTCGCCGACGGCATGGTCTCGGGCGCCGCTCACTCGACCGCCCACACCATCCGGCCGTCGTTCGAGATCATCAAGACGAAGCCCGGCACGTCGTCGGTGTCCTCGGTCTTCCTCATGTGCCTGGAGGACCGGGTGCTCGTGTACGGCGACTGCGCGGTGATCCCCGACCCGACGGCGGAGGAGCTCGCCGACATCGCGGTCTCGTCGGCGGCCACCGCCCGGCAGTTCGGCGTCGACCCACGCATCGCGATGCTCTCCTACTCCACCGGCACGTCCGGAACGGGCGCCGACGTCGACAAGGTGCGCACCGCTACCGAGCTGGTCCGGGAGCGCATCGCCCAGGCCGACATGGAGCTCGACGTGGAGGGCCCCATCCAGTACGACGCTGCGGTGGACGCCTCGGTCGCCGCGTCGAAGCTGCCCGGGTCCGACGTCGCCGGACGTGCCACCGTGTTCGTCTTCCCCGACCTGAACACGGGCAACAACACCTACAAGGCGGTGCAACGGTCGGCGGGTGCGGTCGCCGTCGGCCCGGTGCTGCAGGGCCTGAACAAACCGGTGAACGACCTGTCCCGCGGCGCGCTCGTCCAGGACATCGTGAACACGGTGGCGATCACGGCGATCCAGGCCCAGACCAAGGAGTCCGCATGACCACCGTCCTCGTCCTCAACTCCGGCTCCTCCTCGCTGAAGTACCAGCTGGTCGACCCCGCGTCGGGCGAGGCTCTCGCCGGGGGGATCGTCGAGCGCATCGGCGAGGCCAACGGGAGGGTCAAGCACGAGGCCAAGGGCGAGGAGATCGTGCGTGACCTGCCGGTACCCGACCACGGCGAGGCGCTCCGGATCGTCATGGGCCTGTTCGACGAGGTGGGTCCGTCCCTCGCGGAGGTGGGCATCGCCGCCGTCGGGCACCGGGTGGTACACGGCGGCGAGGTGTTCAGCGCCCCCACCCTGATCGACGACGACGTCGTTGCCGGCGTCCGCGATCTCATCCCGCTGGCGCCGCTGCACAACCCGGCCAACGTGACGGGCATCGAGGTGGCTCGTGAGCTGCTGCACGTGCCGCACGTCGCCGTGTTCGACACCGCGTTCTTCACGACGCTCCCGAAGGCCGCCTCGACGTACGCGCTGGACCGCGAGGTCGCTGCCGAGCACGGCGTGCGCCGCTACGGGTTCCACGGGACGTCGCACCAGTTCGTGTCGTCGGCGGTGGCCGCGCACCCCGCCGTCGTCGAGAAGCTGGCAGCCGAGGGACGCGGCCCCGAGACGCTGCGCCAGGTGGTGCTGCACCTGGGCAACGGGGCATCGGCGTCGGCGGTGCTGGGCGGCGCGCCGGTCGACACCTCGATGGGCCTGACGCCGCTCGAAGGCCTCGTCATGGGGACCCGCTCCGGCGACCTCGATGCCGGCATCGTGTTCCACCTGATCCGGGAGGGAATGTCGGCCGAGGCGGTCGACACCCTGCTGAACAAGCACTCCGGGATCCTCGGCCTGTCCGGGGTAGGCGACATGCGGGAGCTGCAACAGCTAGTCGCGAGCGGCGACGCCGGCGCGCGGCTGGCACTGGACGTCTACCTGCACCGGCTGCGCAAGTACGTGGGCGCGTACACGGCGGTGCTCGGCGGTATCGACGTGCTGACCTTCACAGCGGGCGTGGGCGAGAACGACCGCCGGATCCGCTCGGGAGTGGTGCACGGGCTGAAGTTTCTCGGCCTGACGATCGACCCGGCGGCCAACGAGGCCAGGTCCGACGAGCCTCGCGTGATCTCAGCCGGCGCCGCGGAAGCGCCCCTGGTCATGGTGGTGCCCACCAACGAGGAGCTGGCGATCGCCCGGCAGGCCATGGACCTGGTCGAGGCGTAGCGCTGCCGGTCACGGCCGCCTAACGATCCGGACCGCGGCCGGGTGAAAAGGGCGCCGGCTCAAGGAAAACGTTTATTCCACACGATTTCGGCTGACATCGTTCGCGCATGAACAACGCACGACGCGCGCTCGGCGCCGCCACCCTGGCCGCGAGCGCACTGCTCCTCTCCGCCTGCATGAAGATGGACGTGGACCTCACGCTCAACAGCGACGACACCGCCACGGGCACGATGCTGCTGGCCGTGTCGGACCGGGCCGCCGAGGCCGTGGGGATGACGTCTGCCGAGATGTTCAAGGAGATGGACAGCGAGGATCTGGGTGAAGGTGCCGCCGAGGTGCAGGACTACGCGGAGGACGGCTTCACGGGCAAGCGGTACGTCTTCGAGGGCTCCACGCTGAGCGAGGTATCCGACGAGACCCTGCAGATCAGTCGCGTCGGCGACGAGTTCGTCGTCGACGGCACCCTGCCGCTCACCGCCGAGGAGCTGGGCATGACCGAGGAAGAGCTGTCAGACCCCAACGTCAAGCCTTTCCTCGACACCTTCGACGTCAACGTCACGGTCGCCTTCCCGGGGGAGGTCAGCGAGTCCAACGGCACGATCGACGGCAACACCGTCACCTGGGCCGCGAAGATCGGCGAGGAGAACAAGTTCACGGCACGCGGGGCGGCGCTCTCGCCCGAGGAGGCGGCTGCGGCAGCCGAGCCCTCGGCCTCACCTTCGGCCGAGCTTGCAGCAGCGGCGGCGGTTGGTACGTCCGACCAGCAGGGCGGCTTCTGGGGTTCGTTGCTCGGCGACTCGCTGATCGGTGCCGGCGTCGGCCTCGTGGTCGGCCTGGTGTTCTTCGCGATCCGGATGGCACGCAGGCGCATGGCGGCGGCGACCCCCGTTGCGCATCCCGACACCGACACACCGGCGGGACCTCCGCAGCCCTGACCCCAGACGTCCCGAGCCCGTGGCGAGCACTGCTCGCCACGGGCTCGCTGTCGCACCGAATCGGTATCGCGGGGCCGTGCACGCCGAGGGCTTGACGTCCACGGCCGCGCCGAGGAGGATCGGCACATCCATGATGACGTCAACATCCGTCCGGCAACGATCGAGTGTTGACGCCAACATCCACCCAGCACGCCCGGACCCGTCGCACTGACGCGAGAGGAGGGCTCAACGATGAGCTCGAACAGAAAGAACGTAGGACGACGGCGCGCAGGCGTCGTCGTGGCCGCGAGCGCCCTGCTGGCCGCCGGGCTGACCCCGGCGTCGGCAGCCGCTCAGCCGGCCACCGCCCACACCGAAGCCGCCTCCACGACGAGCGCGCCGGGGGTGACCGTGCGCCCCGACCCGTCGTACGCGGGCGAGCCCTTCGAGGGCTGGGGCACGAGCCTCGTCTGGTTCGCGAACGCCACCGGCGACTACCCGGACGAGATCCGGAACGAGCTCGCCGACATGCTGTTCGGCGAGGACGGCATGAACCTGAACATCGCCCGGTACAACATCGGCGGCGGCAACGCCCCCGACGTCCCGGACTATCTGCGCGCCGGAGCCGACGTCGAGGGCTGGTGGAAGGCGCCCGAGGGCACCACGCGCGAGGACGTCGACTGGTGGGACCCGGCGAACCCGGACCACTGGAACCCGGACGCCGACGCCACACAGCGCTGGTGGGTGGACCGCATCAAGGACGACATCACGCACTGGGAGACGTTCAGCAACTCCCCGCCGTGGTTCCAGACGGTCAGCGGCTACGTCTCCGGCGGTTTCGACGCGAACGACGACCAGCTGAAGCCCGAGAGCATCGAGGACTTCGCCGCCTACGTCGTCGGCGCGACCGAACGTCTCGAGGACGCGCACGGCATCGACGTCGACACGATCGACCCGTTCAACGAGCCGAACACGAACTACTGGGGCACCAGGCTCGGCGCCGACGGCAACCCGACGGGCGGCCGCCAGGAGGGTGCCCACATGGGCCCCGAGCTGCAGCAGCAGGTGATCCCGGCCCTCGCGGACACGATCGGCGGCTCCACGACCGACGCCGCGATCGCCGCGATGGACGAGACGAACCCGGGCACGTTCGCCAGGAACTGGAACTCGTACCCCGACGCGGTGCGCGACCAGGTGTCCCAGCTCAACGTGCACACCTACGGCACCGGGCAGCGCACCACGGTGCGTGACATCGCCAAGGGCGAGGACAAGCCCCTGTGGATGAGCGAGGTCGGCGGCTCCTGGTCCACCACCGGGCAGAACTTCGAGTCGATGGAGTCCGGCCTGGGCAGCGCGCACCAGATCATGGACGACCTGCGCGAGCTCGAGCCGTCCGCGTGGGTGTTCTGGCAGCCCGTCGAGGACTACGACAACATGGCGCCCGGCGGCGAGAGCCCCGAGGGCGGCAACTGGGGCGAGATCCAGATCCCGTTCTCCTGCACGGCTGAGGACACGCTGGAGACCTGCCCCATCTACACGAACACCAAGTACTGGGTCACCCAGAACTTCACGCACTACATCACGCCCGGCGACCGCCTGATCGGCGTCGACAACACCGACAGCACCGCCGCCGTGTCCGCCTCGGGTGAAGCTGCGACCGTCGTGCACGTCAACGACACCACCGCGGACCGCGACGTCACCCTCGACCTCTCCGGCTTCGGGAGCGTCGCGTCCGGCGCGACCGTCACGCCTGTCGTCACCAGCGTCGACGGTTACCTCGTCGAGGGCGAGCCCGTGGCTGTGGCCGATGCCGCCGCCACGCTCACGGTACCCGCGGAGTCCGTCACGACGTTCCTGGTCGACGGCGTCTCCGGTATCGCGGACGACGCCCCGCTGGCGCAGGACGGCCACGTGTACCGGATCGACGGCGTGCAGTCCGACCTGTCGCTGGCGCCTGACGGCGACGGCGGCGTGCAGATCTCCACCGACGACCCGGCAGCGGCCGGGCAGCTGTGGACGCTCACCGACCTGGGCGCTCCCGAGGGCTCCGGAACCCACCGCACGCGGTACGCGGTGACGAACGTAGACACCGGGGAACAGCTCGCGGTCAGCGAGGACACGTCCGCGGTGCTCATGGACGCCCCTGCCGACGTCGCCGATACGCCGGACGCCGCTCGCTGGGTGCTGTCCACCACTGGGGACGGCTCGTACACGCTGGTCAACGTGGTTGCGCGCACGGTACTCGAGGTGGGCGGCGAGGCAAGGGCCGACGGGTCACCCGTCGGAACCTATCTCGCCAACTCGAACGCGAACCAGCGCTGGGCGATCGTCGACGAGACGGTGCTGGGCACCACGCCGGTCTACGCGTTCACCCGCCCGGGGACCACGCCCGAGCTGCCGGAGACCGTCGTTCCGATCTACCCGGACGGGGCGCGCGGCGCGCTGCCCGTGACCTGGGACATGCCGGGCGACGACGCGTGGGCGCAGGCCGGGATCGTCGAGGTCGCCGGCACCGTGGCCATCCCGGCGGGTGGCACCGTCGAGGCCACCGCCACGGTCGTCGTCGACATCCTGAAGCGGACCCTGCCCGCCCAGGGCGCCGCCTACATCGGCGGCTCCGCCGAGCTGCCCGCGACGGTCACCGCGATCGCCGCCGGTGGCGCTTCGGTGGAGCGCCCGGTCACGTGGGAGGAGGCGCCCGACGGCGCGTTCGACACGATCGGCGCCGTCGAGCTGCAGGGCATCGCCGACGCCGGAGACTCGAACACCCTGCCCGCGCTCGTCCGGGTACTGGTCGCCGAGCCCGGTGAGGCGAACGTGGCCCTCACGGAGGGCACCACGGCGTCGGCCACCTACACCGAGCCCGGATACCCTGCCGAGAACGTCATCAACGGCGACCTGGACGACAAGGGCTGGTCCAACTGGCGTTCCGACACCAAGAACGCGCAGGACACGCTGACCGTCACGCTGCCGGCGGAGCGGGACGTGACGCGCGTCGTCACCCGCTTCTTCCGCGACGGCGGCCACCTCAGCTGGGCACGCGAGGTGGCGCTCGAGGCGTCGGTCGACGGCGAGTGGCAGGCCGTCGGAGACCCGGTCCCCGTGACGTCCGACGGCGCCGCGCCGGTGATCGACCTCCCCGCCGACCTGCGTACCGACGCCGTCCGGGTGGTCATGACCGCCCAGGAGAACGTGCACATGATCGTCAGCGAGATCGAGGTGCTGGCGAAGGTGCCCGGTGAGGCATCACCGGTCTGGGAGTCGTCGGTGCGGTACCGCTCGGGTGACGAGGTCTTCCACGACGGGACGTACTACCAGGCCGCGTGGACCACCAAGGCGGAGCCGGGCGGCTCACCGTACGGACCATGGCAGGAGGTCCTGCGGTCCGGGGACGGCACCGCCGTCTGGACGCCGTCGCGGATCTTCGTGCGGGGCGACGTCGTGGTGCACGACGGTGAGCAGTACCGGGCGAAGTGGTGGACCCGCAACCAGGAGCCCGGGGACCGGTTCGGACCGTGGCAGGTCGTCGGGTCGTGACCTGACTGTTGTTCATGCAGAGCGGCCCCGCCGGATTTCCGGCGGGGCCGCTCTGTTTGCTGTACGACGTTTGCTGTACGAAGGCGTTGCCTACCTACCAGAGCGGTGCGGGCTGATCCGCGGCCGGCAACTGCTTGATGATCCAGTGCTCACGCGCCTGCGGGATCATGATGCCCAGCTCCTGGCCGTCGGCGGTGACCGCCTCCCAGACCGGCGTGCCCGGGTCGAGGAACCACAGGTCGCTCTTGTTCCGCGGGCGTGGCTCATGGCTCTGCAGAGTCACCGCCACCGGATCGCCTGCGGGCTTGACCCAGACCAGTTGCCCGGACTCGCCCACGCGAACCTTGGCCTTGACCCACTTCTTCTGTCGCTTGAGTCCGGGAACCTTGCCGGAGCGTGCCCAGACCACGATCTGCACGACGCCGGAACCGGAGCGCTTGGCTGCCGCCCGACGGAGGAGCCACTGCGCCACGGCAAGGCTGGCCGCGATGGCGAGTGCGAGGAACACGTAAAACCCGATGTCGTTCATTTCTGATCCTTGTCAAAGAGAAACTGCATTTCAACCAATCCGCACAGCCATCGCCACGCATCTCGCTGAAGGACGCCACACCCCGTGACGCATCAGACCGAGAAGGAATCTAAAGGGCTGAATGAGGCAGTGATGACCAAAGTCCAGCCCGAGGCGGGTGAAATGCCCTGACTTCACCCGCCCCACCGACCGTTAGTCTCGTCCCGTGACCGTCTTCATCGACCCACCCGCCTGGCCCGCGCACGGGACTCTGTTCTCCCACCTGGTCTCGGACGGGTCGCTGCAGGAGCTCCGCCTCTTCGCCCGGGCGGCCGGAGTCCCGGACCGTGCGTTCGACCTGGACCACTACGACGTTCCAGCGGAGCGGTACGACGCACTCGTCGCCGCCGGCGCCGTGCCCGTCGAGGGCGGCGACCTCGCCCGGCGGCTGGCGACCTCCGGTCTGCGGGTCTCGGGCGCCGAACGAAACCGCGCCAAGCGGGCGGCGCTCCTGATCCGCTGGGCCGACCTGTGGGCCGACCCGGGCCTGGCATACCAGGCCGGCGAGGAGCTGGTGGACCGCTGGCGCGAGCCCCACCGGGTCTACCACTCGACGCTGCACCTGGCGACGGCCCTGGACGCGCTGGACTCGACAGCCCCCGACAGCAGGCTCTCCGAGCGTGCCCTCTGGCGCGCCCGCCTGGCCCTGTGGTTCCACGACGCGGTGCACGACGGCGTCGCGCAGCAGGACGAGGAGCGGTCGGCGGCGCTGGTCGCCGAGCTGCTCGGCCCGCTCGCCGGGTCAGGTGTCGCGGCCGACGACGTCGACGAGGTCGCACGCCTGGTCATGGTCACGGCAGACCACGACCCCGCGCCGGACGATGTCGTCGGCGGCCTGGTCAGCGACGCCGACCTCGCGGTGCTCGGCGCCTCCCCCGCCGGCTACGCGCGGTACACGCACCAGGTCCGCGCGGAGTACTGCGACGTGCCCGACACGCTGTTCCGCGCAGGCCGGTCGCAGGTGCTCCGCACGCTCCTGGACGGCGGTCCCCTGTTCCGCACCGCCCCCGGCGTCGCCCGCTGGCAGGCCGCGGCGGAAGCGAACCTCCGCGACGAGCTGACGGCCCTGGCAGCGTGAAGGGCGGCCGCGTGGTCGGCAAAGCGTCAGGTGGTCGGCAGTCCGAGCTGCCGATCTTGTGACGAGTTGCCGACCACGCCCCTGCCTGGACGCGGTAGCGTTCCGGTCGTGACTCCCCTCAAGGCCGCCGCCGTCGTCGCGGGCGTGCTTGCCGTCGCCTTCGTGGTTCCCGTCGCCGTCGTGCAGGGCACCGGGCACGTCCGGGTGCGGCACGACCCGGGCGAGGTCGAGAAGACGGACGCCGTCATCGTGCTCGGCGCCGGGCTCCGCGCCGACGGGACGCCGTCGACGTACCTGCGACGTCGTGTCGAGGGTGGCGCCGAGCTCTACCGTGCGGGCGTCGCGCCCACGGTGATCCTGAGCGGCGATGCGCACGACAACGCCGACGGCACCCGGTACGACGAGCCCGGCTCGATGCGCGCCTGGCTCCTGGACAACGACCTCGGCGTCCCCGACGACGCGATAGTGCTGGACCGCGAGGGCTTCAACACCACTGCCACGTGCCGGCGCGCCCATGACCTGTTCGGTGTGCGCACCGCCGTCGTCGTCACCCAGGACTACCACCTGCGCCGCACGCTCTACTCCTGTGTAGAGGCCGGGCTGGACGCCGTCGGAGTGGGCGTGAGCGCCGCGACCGTGGTACCCGTGCGGGCCGCCTGGTGGCACGTGCGGGAGCTGCCCGCGAGCTGGAAGGCGGCGGTCCGCTCCCTGCCCCACCGTCGGCCCCGCTGACCTGTCAGACCCCCACCGACGTGTCAGACACTCAGGTCACCCGGGTGACCTGTAGGTCTGACACGTCGCGGAGCGTCTGACTGGTCACTACTTCTTCGGCGTGACCCACAGGTGGATGGTGCCCTCGACCACCACGGTCCCGTCCGCGAGGACGCCCCGGACGCGCACCGGCAGGTCCCTGTCGTCGCTGTCCCAGTGCGCCTGCTCGGTCTCGGCCACGCACCTGACGTCGCCCGTCGACTTCGCGAGGTAGGACACCTCCATACCCTTCGGCAGCCAGCGCTTGTCGTCGGGCACCGTGGCCTCGGCGAGCGAGCCCATCGCCATCTCGAGCCCGTTGCAGACCGCGATGGCGTGCACGGTGCCGATGTGGTTGCGGTTGCGCCACCGGTTGGGCACCACCACCTCGCCGTAGTTCGGCCGCATGTCGACCACCCGCGGGGCGAAGCTGCCGAAGTACGGCGCCTTGAAGGAGTAGACCAGGGAGAAGATCCGCTTGCCGAACAGCCCGCCGATGACCGGCAGTGCGTTGGCGGACTTCCAGAAGGCATGGAGCTGCGTCGTCATGCGCGCGAGCGTACCGGGCGCGGTGACGACCGTTCACCTCACGGCATGCGCAGCCTGCGCATCGCCTCCAGGGCAGTGGTCAGCACCCGGCTGGGGGTGTCGCCGCCCAGTCCGTACAGACTGTCGAGAGTGGCTCCGAACCCGGCGCCCCGCGACGTCACGACGGTCTGCTGCCGGGTGAGGCCGTCGATCGACGCCGCGCCGTGCCTGCCGCCCAGACCGGAGGCCTTCCAGCCGCCGATCGGCGCGGAGACCGAGCCCCAGGTCATCATGTACCCGTCGTTGATCGCTACCGAGCCGGCCTCGACCCGACCTGCGACACGGCGCGCCCGGCCGACGTCCCGGGACCAGATCGCGGAGTGCAGGCCGTACTCGGTGTCGTTCATGACGGCTATGGCTTCCTCGTCGCAGTCGACGCGCGAGATCGTCACGACCGGCCCGAAGGTCTCCTCGCGGGCGACCACTGCCTGCGCCGGCACGTCGTCGAGCACCGTCGGTGCATAGAAGTACGGGCCGACGTCGGCGCGGTGCACGCCGCCGGCGAGCACCCGGGCGCCCCGTGCGAGCGCGTCGTCGACGTGCGCCGTCACCTTGTCGAGCTGCGCGGCGGACGTGAGCGACCCGACGTCTGCCGAGTAGTCGAGGGCCGGGCTGAGCCGCAGGTTCCGGACGGCCCGCACGAACTTCGCGACGAACTCCTCCGCGACGGCCGTGTGGACCACCAGGCGCTCGATGGACACGCAGAGCTGGCCGGCGTTCGAGAAGCAGGCCCGCACGATGCCAGGGACGGCCGCGTCGACGTCGACGTCGTCGGTCACGTAGAGCGCGTTCTTGCCGCCCAGCTCAAGCGTGGCGCCGATGAGACGCTCGCCCGCTCGGGCGGCGACCTTGCGGCCGGTGGCGGTGGAGCCGGTGAAGGCTATGTGGTCCACGTTCTCGATCAGCGCCTGGCCCGCCTCGGGGCCGCCGGCGACGACCTGGAAGAGACCTGCCGGCAGGCCGGCGTCGTCCAGGGCCTCCGCCGCCCACAGCGCGGTCAGCGTGGTCTGCGGGTCCGGCTTGAGCACCACTGCGTTGCCGGCCAGGAGCGCGGGCAGAGCCTCCGAGAGCGCGAGCACCAGCGGGTAGTTCCACGGCGAGATCGCACCGACCACGCCGACGGGCCTGCGGTGCACCTGCGCGCCGACGAGCACCGGAACCATGCCCGGGACCCTGCGGGACGCGAGGTAGCGCGCGCCGCGCACGGCGTAGTGCCTGGCGACCTGCGCGATGTCCGCGATCTCCTCGAAGGCGGCGCGGCGCGACTTGCCGGTCTCGAGCTGGATCAGGTCGAGCGCCTCGGACTGCCGCTCCAGGACGATCCGACCGAGCCGCTGGAGGACCCCGGCCCGGTCGCGCACCGGCACGCGGGCCCAACTTCGCTGCGCCACGCGTGCCCGGACGACGCACGCGGCGACGTCCTCGGCGGAGGAGACCGGGAACGTCACGAGCGGAGCGCCCGTGAAGGGGCACATGGACCGGTGCGTACCCGATCCCTCGGAGGTTGCGATCCGAGCCACGAGCGGGGCCATGACCCCTGGCTCGAGGACAAAAGTCCCCTGCGGGTGCTCTGGGTCGAGCACGCCGCCGACCGCACCACTAGCCGCTGCGTCGGCTGCTGCGTCGTCGATCATGGCGCCCACCCTACGCACAAAACCCTGCACCATGTATTGATGGGTGTGTGAAACTGACTTTCACAGCAGGGTCGCCATAGCGCGTTCACCTCGCACGACGCACTCTCAGGCAGGCTCGACCCAGCGCCCCAGAACAGTGCACTCCTGGTCGGTGTAGCCCATCCGAGCGTAAAAATCGAGCACGTCCGTGTTGGTGGTCCGCACCATGAGCTGGATCTTGCGTGCGCCCCGAGCGACCAGCCACGCCTCGGCTGCGACCACTGCCGCTCGGCCCAGGCCCGTGCTCCTCAGCTCCGGCGCGACCGCCACGTAGTAGAGCCAGCCGCGGTGCCCGTCGTGGCCGGCCATCGCCGTGGCGGCCACCCTGCCGTCGGCCCGCGCGACCAGGACCGTCGAGCCGCCGCTCGCACGAGCGTCGGCGATGTCGACGTACGGGTCGTTCCACGGCCGGGTCAGTCCGCACGCCTTCCACAGCTCGACGACCTGCTCGACGTCGGCATCGGTGATGTCGACGAACTCGCCGTCGGCAACGGGCGCAGCGGCGAGGACGGGCGCGAGCGGCTCGCCGTCGGGGACCACGCTCACCGCGGCTGGTACGGCGACACGACGACCTCGACCCGCTGGAACTCCTTGAGGTCGGAGTAGCCGGTGGTGGCCATGGCACGGCGGAGCGCACCGACGAGGTTCAGGGTGCCGTCGGCCTGCTTGCCCGGCCCGAAGAGGATCTCCTCGAGCGTGCCCACCGAACCGACCTCGACCCGCTCGCCGCGCGGGAGCTGCGGGTGGTGCGCCTCGGGACCCCAGTGGAAGCCCTGGCCCGGCGCCTCCGCCGCGCGCGCGAGTGCGGCACCGAGCATGACGGCGTCCGCACCGCAGGCCACCGCCTTGACGACGTCGCCGGAGTGACCCACCCCGCCGTCGGCGATGACGTGCACGTACCGGCCGCCGGACTCGTCGAGGTAGTCGCGACGCGCCGCCGCGACGTCGGCCACCGAGGTGGCCATGGGCGCGTGGATGCCGAGGCTGACGCGCGTGGTGTGCGCGGCGCCGCCGCCGAACCCGACGAGCACGCCGGCCGCACCGGTACGCATGAGGTGCAGCGCCGCGGTGTAGGTGGAGGCCCCGCCGACGACGACCGGCACGTCCAGCTCGTAGATGAACCGCTTGAGGTTGAGCGGCTCGGCGTTGCCCGAGACGTGCTCGGCCGAGACCGTGGTCCCGCGGATGATGAACAGGTCGACACCCGCGTCGACCACCGTCTTGTAGAACTCCTGCGTGCGCTGCGGGGTGAGCGCACCCGCCACCGTCACGCCGGCCGCCCGGATCTCCTTGAGGCGCTGCGTGATGAGCTCTGGCTTGATCGGCTCCGAGTAGATCGCCTGCATGCGCCGTGTCGCCTCGTCACCGGGCAGCGCCGCGATCTCGGCGAGCAGCGGCTCGGGCGACTCGTAGCGGGTCCACAGGCCCTCGAGGTCGAGCACGCCGAGGCCGCCGAACCGGCCCAGCGCGACGGCACTGCTCGGGCTCATCACGGAGTCCATCGGGGCCGCCACGATCGGGAGATCGAAGTGGTAGGCGTCGATCTGCCAGCCGACCGAGACGTCCTTCGGGTCCCTGGTGCGCCGGGAAGGCACCACCGCGATGTCGTCGAAGGAATAGGCGCGCCGCCCACGCTTGCCGCGTCCGATCTCGATCTCGTTGCTCACCCGCCAAGCCTACCCATCGCACCGGACACGGCGCGCAGGTTCCGGTGATGTGCGGTCGTGGGACGAGCCACAGTGCTGCCCGCCGTCGACCGAGCCGCACCAGAGTGTCAGTGACCGGTGGCAAGGTTCTCCATGGACGCACCGGGTGGCCGGGCAAGAGCTGGACAACAGCTGGATGAAACGGCCCGGAAACCCCGGACGAGCAGGGAGGACACCATGAACGAGAGCTGGATCAAGAGGCCGCTGCTGGGTTTCGACACGGAGACCACAGGGGTGGACGTCGCAGGCGACCGGATCGTCACGGCAGCTCTCGTGCTGCGCTCGCCGGGAGTGGGCACCGAGGTCCGCACCTGGCTGATCGACCCGGGCGTGGAGATCCCCGAGGAGGCCGCGGCGATCCACGGTATCTCCACCGAGCACGCCCGGGCCTACGGCGTCCAGCCGAGGGAGGCGCTGGAGGAGATGGCGTCCGAGCTCGCCACCCAGCTCGCCGACGACGTGCCCGTGGTCGCCTACAACGCGGCCTTCGACCTCTCGCTGCTCGACTCGGAACTGCTGCGGCACGGGCTCAAGACCCTCCCCCAGCGGCTGGGCCGCCCGGTGGAGCCGGTGATCGACCCGCTCGTCATCGACCGCTGGCTGGACCGGTACCGCCCGGGCAAGCGTCGCCTCGGGGACCTGACGCAGTGGTACGGCATCACCTCTGACGGCGACCTGCACACCGCCGAGGTGGACGTGCTCGCCACGCTCGACGTCCTGGAGGCGCTGGCCCGCCGGTTCCCGCAGCTGGAGCGCATGCCCCTGACCGACCTGCACCAGCAGCAGATCGGCGCGCACCGCCAGTGGGCGGTGAGCTTCAACGAGTGGCGGCGCGAGCAGGGCCTCGTCGGCCCCGGCGCGTCGGGCGTCTGGCCGGTGCAGTACTCGGCCGGCTTCTGATCCGGCGCCCGGCGTAGCGGCCGTGCCCCGGGCACCCCGGGGCGCGGCCTGGTTCAGCGGGAGTACACGGCGTCGACCTCGACCTCGACGAGCCAGCCGTCCACCGGGAGGTTCTCGACCTCCAGGGCGAAGCGCGACGGGCGAGCCCTGTTGACGACCATAGGTCCGGTCGTCGCCGACCCGAGCTGCACGTCGAGCACCTCGCCCGTGGCCAGGTTGGTGTTGGCGAAGAACTGCCGGTAGGCCCGGTTCCACCCGGCGAAGTCCATCTCCTCCTCGCCCTCGGGGTTCTGCAGGAACACGCGCATGGAGACGACGTCGTCGTAGGACAGGCCGGCCCGCTCCAGGTTCGTACCGATACGGGTAAGGGCATTGATGCCCTGGGCCTCGGTGAGGGTCACGCCGTCGGGCAGCTCGGCGCCCGGGAAGACGTCGGTCGGGATGTACCGCTCCTCGGCGGAGGCACCGGGTGCGGTGTTGCTCGCCGCCGGGCCGAGGCCTGAGGACTTGTACCAGGAGAGGTTCTTGCCGATCGCGACGCCGTCGGCGATGAGTGGGGTGTCTCCGGTGACGAAGGAGTGGGCGCGGTAGGGGTCCGGCCGGAAGACGTGCCCGGCGGCGAACGCGGTGCTGGGGACCGCTACGGCAGCGGTGACGACGACGGCGGCGATGAGCTTCGTGCGGTTCTTCATGGTGCTCCTCCAGCTAGCCGGCCGGGCGCCTTGACGGAGCCCAGGTGCGGTGGCCCGGCGGTCGACACCGGGTGGCGCGTGACGCTAGCGACGGGGCGTTTCCGTGGGATGACCGTCGCGGGTCGCGTCGGGAACGGTCGCGCGCTCGATGCCCGGCTCCTCCTGGGAGAACGCTGGATCTTGCGAAAGCACCGAAACAACATGGTTACTGCGGGCAATTGCATAGAAACGGTGCAGACCCGTCACCGTGACCT
The DNA here is from genome assembly GCF_050936155.1 of Promicromonospora sp. CA-289599. Taxonomy (NCBI): domain Bacteria; kingdom Bacillati; phylum Actinomycetota; class Actinomycetes; order Micrococcales; family Promicromonosporaceae; genus Promicromonospora; species Promicromonospora sp. CA-289599. The sequence goes on along the minus strand of NZ_JBNJNI010000001.1, from coordinate 3,504,048 downwards.
GCCCTCCATAACGTCCGAAGCGGTGCTGACGGCGACGTCCGGACTCCAGGCCGGGCTCCGCGGCCGTCAGACCTTTCGAACGAGAGGTAGGCACAGTGGTCATCGAGAAGAGCACCTCGGGCGTATCCCGCCGCAACTTCCTCCAGGCCGTCGGCGCGGGCTCCAGCGCCGGCGTCATGTTCGCGACCATGGGCGCGATGGGCCTTGCCCCCACCGCCGCCGCCCAGCCGAGAGCAGAGGCATGGGTCCCCCCACAGGGCAGCGACTTCTCGCTGACCGGCCGTTCCGCGAAGAAGGTGGTGGTCGTCGGAGCGGGCCCCGCGGGCCTCGCGACCGCCTACGAGCTGCAGAAGGCCGGCTACCGGGTGACGGTGCTCGAGGCCCGTCACCGGCCCGGCGGGCGAACCCTCACGATCCGCGGCGGGGACTCCGAGACCGACCTCGACGGCGTCAGGCAGACCGCGAGGTTCTCCGACGGCATCTACCTGAACGCCGGCGCGGCCCGCATCGCCCAGTGGATGGTCACCATGGACTACATCCGCGAGCTCGGGGTGCCGTACGAGGTCTTCACGAACGCGAACGCCGACGCCTACCTGTACAACGAGAGGTCGGGCGCGACACCGGGCAACCCGGTCCGCTACCGCACCGCCAAGGCGGACGTCTTCGGCTACACCTCCGAGCTGCTGCACCATGCCACCGACCAGGGCGCCCTCGACCAGAGGCTGACGGAAGAGGACAAGGAGAACCTGCGCTCCTTCCTGCGCAGCTGGGGCTCGCTCGGGCCCGACGGCACCTATGCCGGTGGGAGCAACCGCGGCTTCGAGACCTATCCGTCGGCGTGGAACGAGCACGGAACGCCGCTCCCCGGACCCGGCACGGTCTCCGAGGTGCTGGCCTCCAAGGTGGGCCAGTACTTCCCGTTCGAGATCAACTGGGAACAGTCGATGCTCATGTTCCAGCCGAAGGGCGGCATGGACACGACCTACCAGTACCTGGTGCGGGCCATCGGCACGCAGAACGTCCACTTCCGCTCACCCGTGACGGGTGTGGAGAACACCAGCCGCGGGGTCAGGGTCACCTACAAGGCCAGGAACGGCAGGGACCGGCAGATCGAGGCGGACTTCGCGGTCGTCGCGGCGCCCGCCGGCATCATGCGGCGGTGGGACACCAACTGGGGACCTGAGGTCGACGCGGCGCTCGGTGAGTTCGCCGTGGGCTCTCCGGCCGGCAAGATCGGCCTGCAGTACCGGTCACGGTTCTGGGAGGACGACCATCGGATCTTCGGCGGGATCACCGAGACCGACATGGACCTCGCGCACCTGTGGTACCCGTCCTACGGGTACGGCGAGCGGAAGGGGCTGATCGTCGGCTACTACAACACGGGCGCCAACGCCCGCGCGTACGCCGACATGGCGCCGCGGCAGCGCGAGCTGCGCGCCGTCGAGCAGGGCGTGAAGATCCACGGGGAGAAGTACCGCACCGAGCTGGAGAGCTCGTTCTCCATCGCCTGGCACAAGGTCCCCCACATCGAGGGCGCCTGGGCCTTCCCGAACACCACGTCCGCCGGCTTCAAGCTGCTGCAGCAGGGCGCGGGCAACGTGTACTTCGCGGGCGACTGGATGTCGGAGATCTCGGCGTGGCAGCACGGCGCCTTCTGGTCGGCGCGCTACGCGGTCCAGACCCTGCACGAGCGCGTCATGTCGACCTGACACAGCCGTGTTCCGCGAGGTAGAGCGCCTGTGCGCGTCTCCCTGACGAAACCTGGGAGACACGGACAGGCGCTCTACCTCGCGGAACTCAGGCGGGTCAGAACCCGCTGTAGTTCGGCGACTCGACGGTCATCTGCACGTCGTGCGGGTGGCTCTCCTTGAGCGACGCCGACGTGATGCGGATGAACCTGCCCTCGGCCTGCAGCTCCGGGACGGTGCGCGAGCCGGTGTAGAACATCGTCTGGTGCAGGCCGCCGATGAGCTGGTGGGCCACGGTGGACAGCGGCCCCTTGTAGGCGACCTGACCCTCGATGCCCTCGGGCACGATCTTGTCGTCGCTCGTGACCTCGGCCTGGAAGTACCGGTCCTTGGAGTAGGACTTCTTGCCCCGCGAGGACATGGCACCCATCGAGCCCATGCCGCGGTACGTCTTGAACTGCTTGCCGTTCACGAGCACCAGGTCGCCCGGCGTCTCCTCGCAGCCCGCGAACAGCGAGCCCAGCATCACGGTGTCGGCGCCTGCCACGAGGGCCTTGCCGATCTCGCCGGAGTGCTTGAGACCGCCGTCGGCGATGACGGGCACGCCCGCCGGCTTGCAGGCCAGCGACGCCTCGTAGACCGCGGTGATCTGCGGTACACCGACGCCGGTCACGACGCGGGTCGTGCAGATGGAGCCCGGCCCGACGCCGACCTTCACCGCGTCGGCCCCGGCGTCGACGAACGCCTGGGCGCCCTGGCGGGTCGCGACGTTGCCGCCGATCACCTGGACGTCCTTGGTGGCGGGGTCGGTCTTGAGGCGCTTGACCATGTCGATCAGCATGCGGACGTTGCCGTGCGCGGTGTCGGCGACGAGCACGTCGACGCCGGCCTCGATGAGCGCGGTCGCGCGCTGCCACGCGTCACCGAAGTAGCCGATCGCCGCGCCCACCATGAGGCGGCCCTGGCCGTCCTTGGACGACTGGGGGAACTGCTCGGACTTCACGAAGTCCTTGACGGTGATGAGGCCGGTGATGCGGCCGTCGGGGTCGATCAGCGGGAGCCGCTCCAGCTTGTGCTTGCGCAGCAGCAGCGTGGCGTCGTCACGCGAGATGCCGGCGGGGCCGGTGATCAGCGGCTGCGGCGTCATCACCTCGTCCACCTTGGTGGTTGCCCACTCGGCGACGGGCGTGAAGCGCAGGTCCCGGTTGGTCACCATGCCGATGAGCTTGTTCTCGAGGTCGACGACCGGGAAGCCGGAGATCCGGAACTGGCCCGCGAGGGTGTCGAGCTCCTCGAGCGTGGCGTCCGGCCCGATCGTGACCGGGTTCGTGATGATGCCCGTCTGCGTCCGCTTCACGAGGTCGACCTGCTGGGCCTGGTCCTCGATGGAGAGGTTGCGGTGCAGGACACCGAGGCCACCCTGACGAGCCATGGCGATGGCCATCGCCGACTCGGTGACCGTGTCCATCGCCGCTGACAGCAGTGGAATCTTGAGCGAGATCTCGCGCGTCAGGCGAGAGGTCGTGTCGATGTCCGACGGCGCCAGGTCGGAGTAACCCGGCAGCAGCAGGACGTCGTCATAGGTGAGCCCGAGGAACCCGAACGGGTCGGCCGGCGAGGTCTGGTCCGTCATGCAGCAAGTCTACGACCGGTGCGGCCACGGATCCTGGTCGGACAGTGGTAGCGGCCCGAGGCGTGCGTCACCTCGCCTTGATGACCGCCAGCACCTCGTGCAACAGGCCGGTGAACGAGCGCACACGCTGCACCGTCGGGCCGAACGGCAGGTCCGTCGCCGCGGCATCGGCCCGGAGGCCGACGAAGATGGGCAGGTCCGGATGGCTCTCGTTCACCGCGTGCACGACGTCGAGGTCGGGCTTGTTCTGGGTGGTGGCCAGGACGACCGCCGTCGGCCGGACCATCGTCACCAGCTCGACCGAACGGTGCGTGCTCGCGGGGCCGGTGACGATCCGCGCCATCGCGCCCTGTGCTGCCAGCGCCGCGGCGAGCGCGTGCGCGGACAGCGGCACCACCTCGTCCGGCGCCGCGAACACGAGCACGATCTTGCGCATGCGACTCGGGTGGTTGGCCGGCGGGCCGCCCGCCTCGACCATCGCCCGCTCGAACTCCTCGGTGTAGTGGCGCAGCGCCCGCAGCGCGGCGGTCGCGAGCACCACCTCGGGCATCTCGCCCGGCCCTGCGAGCACCGTGCGCTCGGACAGGCGCAGCCACGCGGGCTCGACCAGGTCGGTCCACCACGTCGCCGGGTCCCCGTCGGGGCCCAGCACGAGCAGGTTGTCGCAGGCGGTCCTGCTGTACGCGAGAGCGGCATCGACGAGGGCGGAGACCCGGCCCGACGTCGGCGCGGCGGCCGTGGCCGACCGCGGTCCTGCCACAGCGGGAGCGTCCCCACCGGTGGCGCCACCAGGGAGCGCCCGCAGGCGTGCCCTGCCGCGCGGCTCCTCCTTCGGCTCGCCGCTCGGCGGTGGGGTCGACTCCTCGCCGGGCTCGGGTGCCTGGAGGGTGCCGACGAACGTCTCGGCGAACTCCTCCGGCTCCTCGTCGTCCAGGTCGCTCTCCACCTGCACGGCAGGCAGCGCGGGCGCCGACCGGGTGGCGACCTCGAGCTCCGCGTCCCCTGCCTCGACAGCGGCCCGCGCGGCATCCACCGGCGCGACGCCCTCGAGCGTCAGACGGCGCATCACCAGCAGGCGAGCGACGTCGTCCGGGGTATAGCGGCGGTGCGATCCAGCGGTCCGGCCCGAGGGCCCGAGCCCGTACCGGCGGTCCCATGTACGGAGGGTGGCTGGCGCCACCCCGAGACGTCTGGCCACTGCGGCGACGGCCAGTCCGGGGCTGGATGCACGTGACCCGCCCGAGCTCTCGGCAGGCCGCGAAGATGTCATGGACTCGATTCTGCCGACCTGGACCTCTCCGCGCCACTGCGAAACCCGGCGTGCCGCCGATCTCGGTGGAATCCGGTTCAGATCGGAGCAAAACCGGTCAGCCCTGGCGCGCTTGTCGTGACCCGATTCGGGCCGTCCGTCGGAAAATTGCCCCTTGAACAACTTCTGCACAACTTGTAGGTTGTTCGGCATGACGGAGATCTCGAGGCTTCCCGGTCCGGTAATGGAACTGTGGGAATGGCAGTACACGGGAGCGTGCCGTGACGCGGACGACACCCTGTTCTTCCACCCGGAGGGCGAGCGTGGGTCGACCCGCCGCAGGCGCGCCGAGGCCGCCAAGGCGATCTGCCGCTCCTGCCCCGTGATGATGCAGTGCCGCGAGCAGTCGCTCCGCGTGCGCGAGCCGTACGGCGTGTGGGGTGGACTCAGCGAGGACGAGCGCTCGGCCATCCTCGCCGGCAAGTCCGTCTCCGCTTGATCCAGGCATAGCCTGATCCTGCCTCCGCCTCCTTGAGCTCCGCCTGGTCCGGACAAGGCAAGGGCCCCGCACCTGTCGGTGCGGGGCCCTCGTCGTCTACCTGGGGTGAGCTGGAGTCAGCTCACGACCACGGCGAGGATGTCGCGAACGGAGAGCACCAGGTACTCCTCACCCGCGTACTTGACCTCGGTGCCGCCGTACTTGGAGTAGATCACCTTGTCACCGACGGCGACGTCCAGCGGCACACGGTTGCCGTTGTCGTCGATGCGGCCCTGGCCAACGGCCAGAACCTCGCCCTCCTGGGGCTTCTCCTTGGCGGTGTCCGGGATGACCAGGCCGGAAGCGGTCGTGGTCTCGGCTTCGAGAGCCTTGACGACGATCCGGTCCTCGAGCGGCTTGATGGGGACCGACACGTCGGACCTCCTCTTTCGTGAGCGGATCGAGAGATCAGCTGCGTGATGGGCGTAAGTGGCTCGAACGTTCGACCGTCCGCCGTCGTCGCGGGTGCCGGCGGGCACGAACGTCTGGGTTCTCCCCCGCGGGCCCGTGGACCGGGTTCCCGCAGCGGTGAACAACCCCAAATCTAGGTCGGCGCTAGCACTCGGTCAAGGCGAGTGCCAATCGGGTGGAGTGGCTCACACTCCGCGGGGCCGACGCGCCGTCGCCACACCGGAATCTCGCCATCCACACGAAAAGGTTCCGTCGCGTCGCTCGTCACGACCAGGACAAACGTGGAAAGATCTTCCCATGGATGCGGCGATTCTGAGCAAACTGCTCAGCCCCGACGGCTGGGCCTTGCTTGGCGCCCTTCCGCCCTACGACGAGCGACAGGCGATGAAGACCGTGAGCGCGCTGCGGGCGAAGGGCGTCGCGCCGGACCTCGCGGCCGCGCTGGTCACCCAGTCCAGGCTCCGCACGCGGGCCCGGGCCAAGTTCGGCGACTTCGCCGACGGGATGCTCTTCACCGCGGACGGCCTGGAGCAGGCGACACGGCTCCTCGTCGCCGCCCTGCACGCCCGGCGGTACCTCGACGCCGGCGTCTCCGTCCTCGCCGACCTCACGTGCGGGATCGGCGCCGACTCGCTCGCCTTCGCGGGGACGGGCCTCAGGGTCGTCGCCACCGACCTGGACGAGTGCACCGCCACGATCGCGCAGTGGAACCTGCGCCACTTCCCCGAGGCGGACGTGCGGCACGCCGACGGGCTCGGGCTCGACCTGCGTGCCGAGGGCATCGAGGGCGTCTACGCCGACCCCGCCCGCCGGGTGAGCGGCGGATCGGGCGCACGCAGCAGGCGGGTCTTCGACCCGCGGGCCTACGAGCCCCCGCTCGACTCCGTCTGGGCGCTGCGCGAGACGGTGCCCGCCGTGGGTATCAAGGTAGGCCCGGGCATCCCGCACGACGGCCTGCCCGACGACGCCGAGACCCAGTGGGTCTCCGTCAACGGCGACGTGGTCGAGGCCGGCCTCTGGTTCGGGCCGCTCGCCCTCGACGGCCCCGGGCGGTCGGCGCTCGTGCTGCGCACGTTCACCGACGACGACGGCAAGGAGCACACGCTGAGCCGCACGGTCCGGGGCGCCGACGTCGTGCCCGACGTCGGCGGCGTCGGACAGTATCTGTACGAGCCCGACGGGGCGGTCATCCGCGCGGGTCTGGTCGGCCAGGCCGCCGCTGAGCTGGGCGGACGCCTCGTCGACCCGACGATCGCGTACGTCACCACGGACAGCCCTGCCGGGCTGCCGTCGGCCCGGCCCACCGACTCGGTAGGGGCGCCGGCACCGATAGCGACCGGCTACCGGGTGCTCGACACCATGCCGTTCGGCCTGAAGCGGCTCAAGGCGTACCTGCGCGACCGCAACGTCGGACGCCTCACGATCAAGAAGCGTGGCACCGCGGTGGTGCCTGAACAACTTCGCAAGCAGCTCGTGCTCACCGGGACCGAGGAGGCGACGATCGTGCTCACACGCGTGGCAGGCAACCAACAGGTACTTCTCGTCGAACCGCTGGGAGCCGCATGAGCTCGCCGACCCGCCTCGGATTCGGCGAGTCGCCGCGCTCCACCGTGGGCCTCGAGTGGGAGATCGGGCTGGTCGGCTCCGGCACGGCCGACCTCTCGCAGTCCGGCCCGGAGGTGCTCGAGGCCCTCGCACGCACCGCCGTCGAACCGCCGGACGGGTCGGCGAGCTATGCCCCGCACGTGGCCGGCGAGTTCATGAAGAACACCATCGAGCTGGTGACCGGCGTCTGCCGCACCGTCGCGGACGCCGGGTCGGATCTCGACCGCCTCCTCGGCCGGGTGCGGACGGTGACCGACCCGCTCGGCCTCGACCTCATGGGTGGCGGGACTCATCCGTTCGCGCGCGCCGCCGACCAGCAGGTCGGCGAGAAGGAGCGCTACGCGCGCATCATGGAGCGCACCGGGGTCTGGGGTGCGCAGCTGATCATCTGGGGCCTGCACGTCCACGTCGGGATCGAGCACCGGGACAAGGCCCTGCCGCTGATGCGCGCGATGCTCACCTACTTCCCGCACCTGCAGGCGCTCTCGGCCGGGTCGCCCTACTGGGCCGGCCAGCACACCGGCTACGCGTCCAACAGGTCGCTGCTGTTCCAGCAGATCCCCAGCTCAGGACTGCCGGTCCCGTTCGAGACCTGGCAGGAGCTCGAGGCGTACGCGGGCGACATGCTGCACGTCGGCGCGGTCGAGGCGTTCAACGAGGTCCACTGGGACGTGCGGCCCTCGACGTTCGGCACGCTCGAGGTGCGGGTCTGCGACGGCCCGACCAACTTGTCGGAAGCCCTCGTGCTGGCGTCGCTGGTGCACTGCCTGGTGGAGCACCTGTCCACCCAGCTGGACCAGGGCAGGACCCTGCCCGTGCTGCCGCCGTGGTTCGTGCAGGAGAACAAGTTCCGCTCGGCCCGCTACGGCCTCGACGCCACGGTGATCCTCGACGCCGAGGGCAACCAGGGGCCGATCGTCGACGCGATCGGCAAGCTGCTGGTCGAGCTGGAGCCTGTCGCGCACCGGCTCGGCTGCACGGCGGAGCTGGCGGGCGTGCGGGACATCGTCCGCACGGGTGCGTCGTACCAGCGGCAGCAGGCGGTGGCCGCCGCGCACGGCGGTGACCTGGTGCCGGTCGTGCGCTCGATGGTGGACGAGATGCGAGCGGGCCACCCGCTGGCTCCCTGACCACCATCGGCGCGGCGTCAGATGACCTGCGCCGCCTCGTCGAAGTTCAGGCGCGGGGCGCGCGGCCGGGTCGTGTCGGCGCCGTCGGCCGAGCTGACGTTGACGACGAGGAAGCCCTTCCAGCCGTTCTCGGCGAAGAACTCGGCGTCGATCCCGTCGTAGATGCCGTGCATCGGCCCGGCGGACAGGCCCGCGGCGCGCAGGCCGACGATCAGGTAGCCGGCCTGCAGCAACGCGTTGGTGCGCGCGGCGGTGGCCCGTGCCTCGTCGTCGGACGCGAACATGTCGCGCGCACCCGGCATGTGCGGGATCAGCTTGTCGAGGCGCTCGTGGAATTCCGGGTCGTACGCGAGCACGAGGGTGACGGGCGCGTTCGTCACACGCTCCTGGTTGCCCTCAGGCATGTTCGCGACGAGGCGCTGCCGTGCCTCCGGCGTGCGGACCACCAGCATCCGCAGCGGGCTGACGTTCATCGAGGTGGGGCCCCACTTGATGAGGTCGTACACGGCGGCGAGCTGCTCGTCGGTCACCTCGGACTCGGCGAAGGTCGTCACGGTGCGCGCCGTGCGGAACAGCCGGTCGGCGGTGGCGTCGTCGATGGCGAGGCCCGAAGCCTCAAGAGTCTGGGTCATGCACGCGTCAACAAGGTTGCCCCGGGCGAAAGTTCCAGATTCAACTATGAGGCGGGACACACAGTCGGCAGCACACCACTGCGCGACCGCGACCAATTAGGCTGGACCCCATGGCAGAACCCCTGGTGCTCGGTATCGAGACCTCCTGCGACGAGACCGGTGTCGCGCTGGTCCGCGGCAACGAGCTGCTGGTCGACGCCGTCGCCAGCTCGATGGAGGAGCACGCCCGCTACGGCGGCATCATCCCCGAGGTCGCCAGCCGCGCCCACCTCGAGGCGATGATCCCCACCATCCAGCGTGCGCTCGGCGAGGCAGACATCGACCTGTCCGAGGTCGACGCGATCGCCGTGACCGCGGGGCCTGGGCTCGTCGGACCGCTCACCATCGGCGCGTCCGCCGCGAAGGCCCTGTCGATCGGCCTGAACAAGCCGCTCTACGGCGTGAACCACGTCATCGGGCACGCGTGCGTGGACCAGCTCGTCGACGGACCGCTGCCGGAACGCGCGATGGCGCTCGTCGTGAGCGGCGGCCACAGCTCGCTGCTCATGGTGAACGACATCGCCACCGACGTCACGGAGCTCGGCTCCACCCTGGACGACGCGGCGGGCGAGGCCTTCGACAAGGTCGGCCGGCTGCTGGGACTGCCCTACCCCGGCGGCCCGCACATCGACCGGCTCGCACGCGAGGGTGACCCCGCGGCGATCCGCTTCCCCCGCGGCCTCACGGCCGCGAAGGACCAGGCCAAGCACGCCTATGACTTCTCGTTCTCCGGCCTCAAGACGGCGGTCGCCCGCTGGGTGGAGGCCCGCACCGACGCCGGTCAGCCCAGCCCGGTGCACGACGTCGCCGCGTCGTTCGCCGAGGCGGTCGCCGACGTCCTCACCGCCAAGACCATCGCCGCCTGCCACAAGCACGACGTCGACACGCTGGTGATCGGCGGCGGGTTCTCGGCCAACAGCCAGCTCCGCGAGATGGCGGCCAAGCGCTGCGCCGAGGCCGGCATCGACCTGCGCATCCCGCCGATCCGGTACTGCACCGACAACGGCGCGATGATCGCGGCGCTAGGCTCCGCCGTCGTCGCCGCCGGGGTCGCCCCGAGCAGCCTGGACATCCCCGTGGACTCGTCGATGCCGCTCACGACCATCACCGTCTGACATCACCGTCTGACCGCGAGACCTGCCCCTGGCTCTACGCTGCCTCCCGTGACCGCGAGAACGCTGGAGAAGCTCGAGCCCGTCCCTGTCATCGAGACGGCGCGTCGCCTGCGCGACCGCATCGGCGCACGGTTCCCCGACCGGGGTATCCACCGCGTCGCACAGGAGCTCGTCTCCCTGACCGAGCAGGTGGCGGACACCTCCGCCGGGTCCCGCCGACGGAGCCGCCTCGTCCGCACCGCGTCGCACGCGGTCATCTGCGTAGTGGTGCTCGTCGCGCTGGTCGCCTTCGGCTTCGCCGTCGAGGCCGCGTTCACCGACGCTCCGGACAACGGCCTCGACTGGCTCCCGCTCATCGAGAGCGCGGTGAACGACATAGTGTTCGTCGCCATCGCCGTCGTGCTGCTGTACTCGTTCCCGGAGCGCGTCCAGCGGGCCGACCTGCTGGCCAAGCTGCACCGCCTGCGTTCCCTGGCGCACATCGTCGACATGCACCAGCTCACCAAGGAGCCGGAGAGCCTCCGGGACGCCTTCGCGGGCGGGACCGACAGCGGCGACCGCGGCCTCACGCCCGAGCAGATCGAGTACTACCTGGAGTACTGCACCGAGCTCCTGTCCATGGTGAGCAAGGCCGCTGCGCTGTGCGCCGAGGAGTCCCAGGACGACATAGTGCTGAACACCGTGTCGACCATCGAGACGCTGACCATGGGCATGTCGCGCAAGGTGTGGCAGAAGATCACGGTGCTCAGCGAGGAGCGCACGGCGAAGGCCTGAGGCCAGGCCGGCTAGGCGCCGGTCGCCACCTCCCGCGCCGGGTCGTTGGACCACTGGGACCAGGAGCCCGGGTACAGCGCGGCGTCCACGCCGGCGACGGCGAGCGCTGCCACCTGGTGCGACGCCGTGACACCGGAGCCGCAGTAGACGCCGACCCCACCGTTGGCCGAGCCCGTCGAGACCCCCAGGTCCCCGAACCGCCGCTTCAGCTCCGCCGTCGACAGGAAGCGCCCGTCCGCACGCAGGTTCTCGGTGGTCGGTGCGCTGACCGCGCCGGGAATGTGCCCCGCCTGCGGGTCCACGGGCTCCACCTCGCCGCGGTAGCGCTCGGCGGCGCGTGCGTCCAGGAGCAGGCCCTCGCCGTCGGCCAGGGCGGCTGCCTCGTCCGCGTCCAGCACGGGCATCCCACCCGGTCGTACGACGACGTCGCCCGGCTCGGCGGTCACGTCCCCCGGTTCGAGGGCGAGGCCCTCCGCGGTCCAGGCGGCGAGGCCGCCGTCCAGGATGCGTACACCGGCCACGCCGAAGTAGCGCAGCAGCCACCAGGCACGGGCCGCGGACGTCCCGCCCACTGAGTCGTAGACGACGACGCGCGAGCCGCCCGAGACACCCCAGCTGCGCGCGGCCTGCTGGAATCCCGACGCGGAGGGCAGCGGGTGCCGTCCCGCGGCCGGCGACGCGTGCGCGGCCAGCTCGGTCTCCAGGTCCACGTACACGGCGCCGGGAATGTGCCCGGCGCGGTACTGGTCATGGCCGTCGGCCATGCCGAGCGCCCACCGGACGTCGAGCACGACCGGCCGTCCCGCCACCGGGTCCGTTCCCCCGCCGATCTGCAGGTCGGCCGCCAGGCTCTCAGCGTCGACCAGAACTCGTTCCCTCATGTTGCAATACCTCTCATCGTCGGCTGCCGAGCCGGTTCCAGGCCGCGTTGCGTCCGGTGCCGTCGACCTCGACGATCCCGTCCTCTCGCAGTGTCTCCAGCGCGTTTCTGATCGTTGCATCACTGACACCCGGCAGCGAGGCCCGAATGTCGGCCATCCTGAACGACGCCGGAGCGTGGTCCCGGACGTACAGCTGAACGCGTTCCTTCTTGCTCCCCGCAACGCGGGCTGTGTCCGTCACACGCTGGAACTCGTTGTAAGTGCCTCGCACTACGCGCACGAAATACCGGAGCCAGTGCCACGGCTCATGGTCGCCCTCGTGCCAACCCCTCGTCGAACCTTGAAGCGCGTCGTAGTACTGGTCAGCGGATCCCGCGATCGACGACTCCAGCGACACGTAGCGCGTCACCTCGTAACCGCTGTCCTCCAGCAGGGCGTTCGTCAGAGCACGTGCAATCCGTCCGTTGCCGTCGAGGAAGGGGTGAATCGTCAACAGGTCCAACGCAAAGAGCCCCACGAGGAGAACGGGATGATGTCGGTCCTCCCGAATCGCCACTGAGTACCTTCGTACGAGCTCGTCCACGAACTGAGGTGTCCTCGCTGCGGCGACCGTGGTGAATCTCTTCACCTGGGTTCCATCCGGAAGCCTGTCGACGACGACGTTCTCCGAGGTCTTGAACCCGCCGCCGGGCACGTCCGTGAACGCGAAGAGGAGCCTGTGCAGGTGCAGGACGAGTCCCGTGTTCAGCGGACGCCAATCCTCCTGGTAGAGGTAGTCCAGCACAGCCCGGTAGCCAGCTAGCTCCTGTTCGCTGCGATCCCGGAGAACCATCGGCTCCCCGCTCAAGATCTCGTCCGCACGCTCGCGACTCTCGACCACGATGCCTTCGATCGCAGAGGAGGCTTCGATGCTGGCCACACGTGCACGCTGCGCGAGGCTCGTCAGCAGAGCGGGGAGCTTGTCGCGATACAGCGCCTCGCTTCCGCGGCCGGTGTCGATCACCCTCAGGTCGTGGACGATGTCAAATGGTACGCGCCCTATAAGCTCGTCAAGATCTATGAACGAGCGCATAAAACCTCCTAGCGAACCTGCTAAACGTACTATTCCAGGGCTCATATTAGTACGTTTAGCAGGTTCGAGTAGTTTCGCTAGCCTCAGGCCAAGACCGCCGCCTTGCCGCCGGGAGCGCGCCACGGGGCTGCCGACCGGGCGATCCGCAGGACTCTCCACCGGGGCTTCCGCAGGAGCGTCCTCGATCGCGGCGAGGCGGAGCCGCATCGTGAGCCCGTCCACGTTCTTCGGTTGGAAGTGCCGCTTGGGCACCCCGACGATCTCGAACCGGAACTCCTCGTCGTCAACCTGAATCTGTGCTACCGACAGTGTTCGACACTCAGCGAGAGTCGACTCCAAGGAGCACAGCAACAAAAACGGTTTCAGCGAGGGTGCAAAATTTCTACTACGATGAGCCCCTTACGCCGGATGAGGTGTAACAGAACTACCACACCAGAAAAATTTCCTTGTCCAGCTTGAGGTCCTGCAAGAATGAGCCGCTTCTCAGCCCCGGTCACGCTGGCCGTGACGCGACGCTTGTCGCGTCCGATATGGCGTGTCGCGGTCCCATTGTTCATCGCGATCGCCCTCTCGGCGTGCTCTCCCCCTCCCCGGCTCACGCCCCCTTCGGCGTGCGCACCGCTTGACGACGTGCGGGTCGCTGTCCTGGACGGCGGCATCGACGACAGCCACCCAGCGCTAAAGGGAACGGTCTCGCAGCGGTGGGTGGTTCCGGGGGTCATTCCCGGCGACGCTGCCCACGGCACACAAGTGGCCGGCGTCCTCGTCGGACACAAGACCGGTAAGTTCCCCGGCGGAGCCGGAACCGGTGCGCAGCTGATGGACGTCGTCGTGGCAGACGCGGACGGGCATGCCACCGCGCAGGCGATCGCACAGGGGATCGACTGGTCGGTCGAGCAGGAGGCGGACACCGTGGTGATCGCCCTGGCTCTCGAACACGACGATGTAGAACTTCGTCAGGCAGTTGCAGTGGCCATCGAGCACGATGTCCGCGTTGTCGCGGCAACCGGCAATGGGATCGGCTCCTTCGACGCGTACCCAGCCGCCTACGACCGCGTCATCGGCGTGACCGGCCATGACGGCCGGGGCAGCCCGGCCTCGCTGGCAAATGGGCGAGATGCGGATATCGCGGCTGACGGAATGGACGTGCTCGCACCATCGTCCGGCGGCGGGTACGAGACAGTCAGCGGCACCTCCATCGCTACCGGCATCGCGGCAGGGCAGATCGTTAGCTGCTGCACCCCATTCGTACCGGAGGACGACACAGACCTGGGTACCAGAACCTCAGTGCCCTTCCCGGATGGGCCCGTGCCCGTCCTGGAGTGCCTATCGCACAACAAGGAGAGAAATAGATGACATCCCCGATCCGCGCCGGGATCGAAACGGCCATCGCTGGAACCGTGACCGTCGCCCTCATGCTCGGCCTCGGCGCAACGACGGCGGCTGCTACCGATTCCGATACGGCCCTGCAGGACGACGAACTGACCACTTCCACACTCGTCGACACCTTCGAAAGCGAAGCAGGCGTCGAGTCACGGCTCCTCGCCGACGGTGACGTCGAAACCACCATCGAGGACGCTGCGGGTGTCACCGGCAAGGTCAAGGTATCCGTCGAACAGGACACCGACGGTGCGGTGCATCCCACGGTCGTAGAGATCGACACCCATGTCGACGGCGAGCACTACCGGGCCGATCTCGTCGTCGAAAGCTTCATGCCCATGGGCGGCGAAGACTTCGTCGCCACCTTGCGGGTCGCGGAGACCGGTGAGACCTTGACGATCAACACGACCATGGCGCAGCAGCAGGCTGTGCCCGTCCTCGTCCTGCTCGGGATCTTGGCCCGGTTCGGGATCAAGCACATCATTAAGTGGTACGGCAAGCAGCAGATTAAGAAGGCCGTGAAGTCCTACCTGCTGAACAGCATCAGCAAGGCCAAGTGGACGCACATCATGGCGCCGAAGCACAAGTGGGGCTCGGTCGGAGCCAAGAGCCGTGAACAGGTCGCCGACCTCATGGGCCGGGCGATGGCGGAAGGGTCGCACAAAGCCTACGGGTCATCCGGCAAGGCGATGGTCGCGGTGTGGAAGCACAAGGGCAAGACAATCGAGGTCACTTACTCGAAGAGCACAGGGAAGGTGTCCAATGGCTGGGTCAAGTAGCGTCCACGTCCAACTGCGCGAACTCGTCACCGCAGGGGCCCAGACGCAGGCCGACGCTTTGCGTGCTGCGTCGTCGCTGCCGTTGCGCGACGTCTTGGAGGCGCTGGACGAGGACTTCCTCGACGAGCACGGCGACGCCGGGTCACGCTTCCTGCGGGCCTGGCTGGGGCAGCTCGGGCCGTTCGAGCAGATGGAGGTCGCCGGACAGGTCGCCGACCTGCATCTGTTGAGCCTCGTCGACATCGAGCACTCCTACGGCATAGCCGCTCGGATCATCCTCGAAAGCCTCGAACGCGTCACCGCGGCCATGGCCGACAAGCTCACCGGGCTGCGCGTCTTCACCGAGGGTCCCGACGCAGAGGTCGCTCCTGAGCTCGCCGACCGGCTCGAGGCACTCGCTCCCGTCCTGCGGGATGTGAATCGAGCCGTCGCGGCTGTCCAGGCAGAAGCGATCGAGAACCTACAAAACCCCTGACGGAACTGCCACCCGGTAGAGCGGCTGGCAGCTGACCCACGTTCAGCAGGTGCAGGCAGAGCCACAACCCGCCTGATAACGGCCGTCTCGCGCCTGCTGAATGGGAGCCAGCCTCGTGAACGACGGGCAGCGGCGTCCGCGCTCCGTGGTCGACGGCAGCCTCAGGCCGCGTCCCCCGCCTTGTCGTCCGGGGCGTCCGCGGGGCTCTCCACCGGGGCGTCCGTAGGAGCGTTCGCGTCCGCGGGGGCCGCCAGGTCCAGGCGCATCGTGTACGCGTCGATGTCCTCGGGCTGGTAGTAGCGCTTGCGCACGCCGAGGACCTCGAACCCGAACTCCCGGTACATCTCGATGGCCGGCACGTTGTCGACCCGCACCTCCAGCAGCACCGCCCCGGCCTTGACCTTGCGGGAGCGCTCGATCAGCGCGGTCAGGAGCTGCCGGCCGACCCCGTGCCGCTGCACGGCCGGGTCGACGCCGATGGTCATGACCTGCGTGACGTCGCCGTCGAACCACAGGCCCGCGTAGCCGACGACGGGCTGGTTCCCGGCCCGGTCGAGCCGCTCCGGCTCGGCCACGATGTACCAGCGGCCGAGGCCGGCGAGCTCGTCGGCGAGCATCCCGTAGGTCCAGGCGCCCCGGCCGAAGAGCTGGCGCTCCAGCTCCAGCACGCGGTCGAAGTCGGCGTTCCGCAGCGGACGGAGCCGCACCTCGGTGATCATGCGACTCCCCCGTCTGAGCCAGCGGCCGTGGCCGCCTCTGCGGTCGAGCCCGAACCGATGGCCGAGCCTGTCGAGACCCGCGCCGGCTCGTGCACGTCCGGACGCCGGAGATACAGGGGCTCGGACGGTTGCTCCTCGCCCGCCGCACGGCGCACGAGCGCCAGCCGGGCCAGGACGGTCGCGTCGGGCACGAGCGGCGCGTCGTCGGCCACGGGCAGGAACTCCGGGTAGAGCATCGCCCCCTCGCCGACCACGACGGGCAGCTGCCCGTCCGCCGACTCGGGTGCGGCGAGCTGCGCCTGTGCGACGAAGCCCGCCCGGTCGACGTCCGGCCCGGCCAGGCGTTCCACCACCGGGACCCCGTGCGGGCCCTCGTGCGAGATCACGCGGTACCGGGCCCAGTAGACCTCCTTGCGGCGCGCGTCGGAGGTCGCGAGGATCTCCGTGCCCGGCCGCAGCCCGAGGTCGCTGACGGCCTGCACGGCCAGCGCGTCGAGGCTGGGCACGCCCAGCACGGGAACGCCGATGGTCAGCGCGAGCGTGCGCGCGGTCACCAGCCCGACCCGCAGGCCGGTGAAGGGAGCGGGCCCCGTACCTGCGACGACGGCGGTCAGGCCGCTGGGCTCGACCCCCGCCTCGGCGAGGACCTCCTCGATCAGGGGCGCGAGCGACTCGGCGTGCCGCCGCCGCTCGTCCGAGGTCCGGGACGCGAGGCGCGCGCCGTCCTCATCGACGAGGGAGACGGCGACGGCTGCTGAGGTATCGAGAGCAAGAACGGCCACATGACCAGGGTACCGACCCGGGCGCGTCAGCTCAGCAGGGCACCCAGGTCGATTCCGGCCCAGCGCTGCCCGACGGCGCGGATCGTCACCTTGCGCGTCCCCGCCTCCGGGTCCTCCTCCGCGGTCACGCCGGGGTCGAACGACGGCGCACCGCGCGGGCGCTCCAGGTCGATCTCGAGCCGGTCGTCCGCGAGCGCCTCGGCCAGGCCGCGCCCCCACTCCACCACCGTCACGGAGTCCCCGAGGGACGAGTCGAGGTCGAGGGCGTCGAGCTCGCTCAGCCCGCCGAGCCGGTAGGCGTCGACGTGCACCAGGCCGGGGCCGCGCGTCCCGTCCTCCCGCGGCAGCGCCGGGTGCTCACGCGCCACGATGAACGTGGGCGAGGCGACCTGGCCGCGTACGTGCAGGGTGGCGCCGATCCCCTGGGTGAGGGTGGTCTTCCCGGCGCCGAGGTCGCCCGTGAGGATCACCAGGTCCCCTGCGCGGAGCTGCCTGGCGAGGGCCGCGCCCAGTGCCCGTGTCGAGTCGGCGTCGGGCAGCTCCAGCGTCACCGCCTCCGACGTCGTGATGTCGCTCTGTCCTCCTGTTGCCCCGCTCACGCGGTCTCCCTTCCTGCGGTTCCCGCGTACACGCGGGGCACACGCGCCCCGAGGCGCGTGACGATCTCGTAGCTGATGGTTCCGGCGGCCTGTGCCCAGTCCTCCGCGTTGGGTGCGCCGGCGCGGGCGAGCCCGTCCGAGGCTCCGAACAGGGTGACGACGTCCCCTGCCTGTTCGGGTGCGTAGGGACCGAGGTCGAGGAGCACCTGGTCCATGCACACCCGGCCGGCGATCCGGAGCACGCGGGCGGTGCCGAGCCCGGTGTCGGGTGCCGCGACGTCGTCGACGCCGCCGCCCACCAGGACGGGGCCGCCGGGGCCGAGCGAGCCGCCCGAGGCGTGCCGGGGGATCCCGTCTCCGTACCCGAGCGGGACGACGCCGAGCACCGTGTCCTGCGTGGTGGTGTAGAAGTGGCCGTACGAGACGCCGTGGCCCGCCGGCACGCGTTTGACCGTGGCGAGCCGGGCCTCGAGCGTCATCGCCGGGCGCAGGCCGTAGTCGCCGGGCGCGCCGAGGTGCGGCACGGGCGACAGCCCGTAGACGGCGATGCCCGCGCGCACCAGGTCGTAGTGGGCGGACGGGTTCGTGAGGGTCGCCGCGGAGTTGGCGATGTGCCGCACCTCGATGGGCATCCCGGCCTCCTCGGCCGCCCTGATCGCGTCCTCGAAGGCGTGGGTCTGCATCTTCACCGAGGGGTGGTCGGGCTCGTCCGCGAGCGCGAAGTGCGACATGAGCCCAATGATCGCGAGCGATCCCTCGGCCTGCAGCGTCGCTGCCCGGTCGAGCACCGCCGGCAGGTCCTCCGGCATGATCCCGTTGCGGCCAAGCCCGGTGTCGACCTTGAGGTGAACGCGCGCGGTCCGGCCGGTGGCGCGGGCGCCGTCGGCCACCTCGTCCAGTGCCCAGGCGGCGGCGACAGCGATGTCGACGTCGTTCCTGATCAGGTCCGCGAACGGGGCGCCGGGTGCGTAGAGCCAGGTGAGGATCCGCGCCCCGGGTCCGACGACGGCGCGGACCGTCAGCGCCTCCGCGGCGTGTGCCGTACCGAGCCAGGTGGCACCGCCGGCGAGTGCCGCACGGGCCGCCGGCGCGAGCCCGTGCCCGTACGCGTCCGCCTTGACGACTGCCATGACCTGCGCGGTCGGGGCGGTCGTCCGCAGGGCGCGCACGTTGTCGCGGATCGCGTCCAGGTCGACGACGGCGCGGGCGGGGTGGTCGGGGGCGGTGCTCATCCAGAAGATTCTTGCACCTGTCAGACGCCCCCGGACGTGTCAGACGCTCAGGTCACTCGGGTGACCTGAGCGTCTGACACGTCCGGGGGTGTCTGACAGGTCCACTCGCTGAGCGTGCGCCGCGACTCGAAGCGGCGGAGCCGCCCGGACAGCGGGTCGGTGAGCTCGAGCGACCGGGACAGGAGCTGCAGCGGCCGGTCGAAGTCATCGGGTTCGGACTCGCGGAGCTCGGGCCAGAACGGGTCGTGCAGGATCGGCAGCCCGAGCGACGCCATGTGCAGCCTGAGCTGGTGGGTCTTGCCGGTGTGCGGCTCCAGGCGGTAGAGACCCAGGCCACGTGCATCGGAGGCCGCAGAGAGGGCGATCAGGGACTCGGCGTTCGGCTCGCCGGACACCTCCTCGGCCCTGGTGACGCCGCGCCGCTTCACCATGCGGCTGCGCAGCGTGACGGGCTCACCCCGGGCGACCAGTGCGGCGTCGGGCGGAGCGCCGTCCGACGGAGCGAGCGGTGCCACCGCCTCGTAGACCTTGCGCACCTCGCGGCGGGCGAACGCCTCCTGGTACGGGCCGCGCACCTCCGGCCGCACGGTGAGGACCAGCACGCCCGCGGTGCCGCGGTCGAGCCGGTGCGCCGGCGAGAGCTCCGGCAGGTCCAGGGCGACCCGAAGCCGGACCAGGGCGGTCTCCCGGATCCACCGCCCGCGCGGCATCGTCGCGAGGAAGTGGGGCTTGTCGACGACGAGCAGGTTCTCGTCGCGGTACAGCACCTCCGGCTCGAAGGGGATCTTGTCCTCGTGCGCGGGCGGGTCGCGGTACAGGTAGAGAAAGCCGCGCGGCGCGTACGGGGTCGTCGGGGTGAGCGGCTCCCCGCTGCCGGTGACGATCTCGCCCAGGCCCAGCTTCTCGCGCAGGCGCACCTCGTCGTCGCGGAACCGGTCCAGGAGGTAGTCGAGCGCGAACGGGAACCGCGCGACCACCTCCGGATCGTGCGGCAGCACGATCCGGGTCGGGTTGAGCCCGTCCCGCACCGGCAGCGGCGGTCGGTGCTTGCTGGGTCCGGGCCTGCGTCCGGTGCCGGAGGGCGGGTGGCTCACGCCGTCAACCTAACCCCGCACGACCTGCGGTCATCATCCCGAAACATTTGTGCCAGAACCCGTCGAAGTTGAAACAGGAATGCAACGCGCAGTCCTCACCGGCCTAACGGCGCCCGCCTAGTTTCGCAGCAGAGCCGCGCGGTCGTGCGGCACATGACACCGGAGGAACCGTGAAGGCCCTGAAGCACCCCGCCCTGCAGATCGGCATCGCCGCCGTCGCCGGAATCGCCTTCGGGCTCCTCGCCGGCGAGTGGGCGAGCAACCTGAAGTTCGTCGGCGACCTCTTCATCCGGCTCATCCAGATGTCGATAGTGCCGCTCGTGATGGCCTCGGTGATCGTCGCGACGGGATCCATGAGCGGCAAGGGCGCCGGCGGGCTCGCAGCCAGGACCTTCGGCTGGATGATCTCCTTCTCCGTCGTCGCCGCACTGCTCGCCTGGGGCCTGAGCGGCCTCCTGCGCCCCGGAGCCGGGATGGTGTTCGACGGCAAGCTCGACCCCGCACTCACCCCACCCGAGCCGACGAGCTGGCAGGACACCGTCCTCGGCTTCGTCTCGACCAACATCTTCGAGGCCATGTCGACGGCGACCATGGTGCCGATCATCGTCTTCTCGCTCCTGTTCGGCGCCGCCCTCAACGCGTACATCGCCCGGACCGGCAACCGGCTCGTGCTCGGCTTCTTCGACCAGCTCCAGCAGATCGTCCTCACGATGATCCGATTCGTCATGTACATCGCGCCCGTCGGAGTGTTCTGCCTGCTCGCGGCGCTCGCGGGAGACGTCGGGTTCGCCGTCGTGACGACCGCACTGAGCTACCTCGGCACGACGCTGCTCGGCGTGGTCGTTCTCTTCGTCCTGTTCGTCGCCGTCGTCTCGCTGCGCACGCGGCTGAGCCCGTGGCGCCTGCCGCGCAAGCTCGCGGAGCAGACGGCGATAGCGGTCACGACGACGAGCTCCGCGGTCACCTACCCGACGGTGCTGCGCAACGCCGTCGAGAAGGTCGGCATCAGCAAGCGCGTCGCGAGCTTCACCCTGTCGGTAGGCCTGACCATGGGCTCCTACGGAGCCGTCCTCAACTACATGATCGTCGTGATGTTCCTCGCCCAGGCCGGCGACGTCACCCTGTCGCCGGGACAGCTCGTCCTCGGCATGGCGCTCGCCGTGCTCCTCAACATGGGCACCATCACGGTCCCAGGTGGCTTCCCGGTGGTCGCGATGTTCCTCGCGACGTCGCTCGGCCTCCCGTTCGAGGCAGTGGGGCTGCTCATCGCGGTGGACTGGTTCACGGGCATCTTCCGGACGTTCCTCAACGTCAACGGCGACACGCTCGTCGCGATGCTCGTCGCGAACGCCTCCGGCGAGATCGACCGCGACGTCTACGACGAGCGGAAGACGGTCGCGGAGAGCGACGCCTCCGCCGACGAGAACGAGCCGGACGCCGATGAGTCCAACACCACAGCGACTCCGGCGAACCAGCCCGCCTGAAACCTTGCAGTGAGTGCAACAAAGATGGACGATGCGGGAATGGACCTCTACGACATCCCCTTCCACACGATGGACGGCACCGAGATCTCGCTGGCCGAGCACAAGAACGACGTGGTGCTGGTCGTGAACGTGGCCTCGCGATGCGGTCTGGCGCCGCAGTACGCGACCCTGGAGGAACTGCAGAAGAAGTACCAGGACCGGGGCTTCACGGTGCTGGGCTTCCCCAGCAACCAGTTCCTGCAGGAGCTGAGCTCGAACGACAAGATCGCCGAGTTCTGCTCCATGACGTACGGCGTCACGTTCCCCGTGCTCGACAAGATCCGGCTGAACGGGCGGAACGCTCACCCGCTGTACGTCGAGCTCAAGAAGGCGGAGGACGCCGAGGGACACTCGGGCAAGATCCGGTGGAACTTCGAGAAGTTCCTGGTCCTGCCCGGTGGCGACGTGCGCCGCTACTCGCCGAAGACGCTGCCGGACGACCCGGCGATCGTCGGCGAGATCGAGGCACACCTGCCGCGCTGAGGCTCAGGAGGCCGCCGCCGAGGCGGCGGCCCCCTTCTCCTCAGTCCTCACTGGGGGCGAGCGTGAGCCGCATGGCGACCGGAACGACGTCCGAGGCGTCGCCGAGCCAGCCGGTCCACACCCTCGTCAGGCCAAGCTCCCTTCCGGGGTCGGTCTCCTCGGCGATCAGCCTGTGCTTGCTCACCAGCGGCATGGCCGTGAGCTCGCTGACCGTCAGGATGTCGATGACCAGCACGTCGACCCGGTCCAGGCCGAACGCGAGCCAGTCCTGACTCACTCGTAGCGAGAGCGTGTCGAGCGCCGTCAGGCGGGACATCACTGCACTGAATGCTGTATCTGTCATGCAGCCTTGACGCTCGAACCGCGCGAAGGTCACAGCACTTCCGGGAAATGTTGCAGCCGATCTTTCAGCCAGGTGGGCCGCCCGGTCGATCGCGGCCCTCCGCAAATCTCGACGGTGGTGCCCGCGGCTCAGGCGGGGCATACGCTGTTGGCCATGGACCAGACCCGCTTTCGGCAGGCCACGCCCGAGGACGCGCAGGGGCTCCTCGACGTCGAGCGCGCCGCCGGCATCGCGGCACTGGGCCACATCTTCCCGCCGCACATGTACCCGTTCCCGTCCGACGAGGTGCGGGCCAAGTGGGAGGCCGCGCTCGCCGAGCCCGGCGTCCGCGTGCTCGTCCTGGACGACGACGTGGACAGCTCCCGGCTGGCCTGCTTCGTCGCCCACGACGGGCGGCTGCTGCGGCACCTGGCGGTGCACCCGGCCCGCTGGGGCTCCGGGCTCGCGCGGGCGGCCATGGACGCCGCGGTCGCCGAGATGAGCGACCCGCGCCTGTGGTGCCTCGTCGACAACGACCAGGCCATCGGCTTCTACGAGCACCTCGGCTGGCGCCGTACCGGACGCACCAAGGCGGCGGAGTACGCGCCGTTCCCGGACGAGGTCGAGATGGCCCTCCCCCGGGGCTGACTCCCGGACCGGTTGCACGGCCTCAGGAACGACTACAGGTCGACGAGCCCTGCTCGGTACCCGAGCACCACCGCCTGCGTACGGTCCCGGGCCTGCAGCTTGGCGAGGACCGACGCCACGTGCGTGCGCACCGTCTCGACCCCGACCACCAGCGCGGCGGCGATCTCCGCGTTCGTCATGCCCTGCGCCACCAGCCCCAGCACCTCCCGCTCGCGCGGCGTCAGCACCGGCGCACCGGCCGTCGCACGCGGACGGGTACGGATCAGGTCACGGAGTGCCTGTGGATACAGCAGGCTCTGCCCGACGGCGACCGTCCGGACCGCCTGCACCATCTCGTCGGCGCCCGCCCGCTTGAGCAGAAACCCGGACGCCCCGACCGTCAGCGCGTCGAGCACGTAGCCGTCGTGCTCGAACGTCGTCACCACGAGCACGCGGGGCGGCTCCGGCAGCCGCAGCACCAGCTCCGTCGCGCGCAGCCCGTCCACACCCGGCATCCGTACGTCCATGCAGACGACGTCGGGCCGCAGCGCACGCGCCAGCTCGACCGCCTGGGCGCCGTCGCCGGCCTCGCCGACGACCTCGATGTCGGGCTCGGCGTCGAGGATGAGGCGCAGGCCGCTGCGGACGAGCGGTTCGTCGTCGGCGACGAGCACCCGGACCTGGGTGTCAGGCATCTGGATCCTTCCGGTCGGCCCCGGCGGCTGCCCGGGGTGCGCAGGGCAGCGTCGCACGAAATGTCCACCGGTCGCCGTCCGGCCCCGCGTGGACGGTTCCGCCGAACAGGGCGACGCGCTCCCGGATACCCGACAGGCCGCGCCCCCCGGTCGAGCGCCTGCCGGGACGCGAGCCGGGGCGAACCGGGTTCACCACCTCGATCCGCACCTCGTCACCGCCGTGCCCCACGGTGAGCAGTACAGGGCCGGGAGCACCGTGCCGGTGGGCGTTGGTGAGCGCCTCCGTGACGATGCGCTGCACGGTCCGGCCGAGGAGGGCGGGCAGCCCGGCGGGCAGGTCGAGGTGAGCGCTCAGGTCGAGCCCGGCACGGCGGTGCGCCGACACGACGTCGTCCAGGGCGGGGGTGAGCGCGACCGGCGCGTCGTCGTCGGCGTCGTCGCGGAGGACCGCCAGCAGCTGGTCGAGCTCGGCGAGCGCCGACCGTGCGGTCTCCTCGATGGCGGCCAGGGCGTCGGCCGCCGCGTCGGGGTTGACCGCGACCACTCGACGGCCGGCTGCCGCCTGGACGCTGACGACGGTCAGCGCATGGCCTATCCCGTCGTGCAGCTCGCGCGCCAGGCGGGTGTGCTCCGCCTCGCGGCGAGCCCGGGCGAGCGCCGTCTCCATGCGGTCGTGCGGCGTGGGCCCGAGCACCCGGCCGGCGAGCGCCGCGGCGGCGGCGCCCAGCGGCCAGGTAGCGATCAGCGCCAGCAGGGCGAGGGCGGCGCACAGGACCAGCCGCAGTGCGAGCGACACCGGCCCGGTCGGCAGGGGCAGCCCGGTGTAGAACGAGTCCCCTGAGCGCAACGCCTCCCCGGCGACGGCCTCAGCGCCGATCAGTACCGCCATCGGGATGCCCGCGAACAGGCCGGCCGCCACGAGCAGACCCGAGGCGAGATGTCCCGCCACCCAGGCCGCCGTCCGGAGCCGGTGCGCGGCGCGGGGCCGGGCTGGGACCACCAGCTCGTCGTCCACGTCAAGCAGGGCGCGGGCCGCGGTGACCTCCAGCTCCCGTGCGCCGGGCACCAGCCCGAGCCCGATGGCGGCCGCGACCGTCGCGACCGCCACCAACCAGGCGGGAAGCCCTTCGGCGACGATGTTCAGCAGGCTGTAGACGAGCAGCACCAGGGCCAGCCCGATCGCCCCGCCCAGCATCTGCCAGGCGAACCGCCGGGCGAGATACCGCGTGAGATCTCCGGCGCGATACCGGGCACGATCCCCGGTGAGCTGCCGCCTCGTCGCCTGCATGCCGTCATCCTCTCCGGTCCTCGGGTCCGCCCGCCAGGCCACGCGCCGCGTCAGACGGCCGGGAGCTGTTCCCTGGCCGGCGTCCCGGCGTCGAGCGCCGGGGTACTGCGCTCGGACCGGGTCCGGTGGGCCACGTAGCCCCAGACGGCGAGCGCCAGGGTCGGCCCCCAGTACCAGCACGGGAAGGTGAGCGCGCCGGCGATGCCCTGGACCAGAGTCTGTCCGCCGAACATGACCAGCATGGGGACGATCGAGAAGATCAGCGTGACCGCGATCAGCCCGCCGGGCACTGCGGCCGCGGCGATCGGTACACGACGGCCTGCGAGGCCCGGCATCCAGCGGGGGAACACCTCGCCCCAGGGGCGGATCAGGCCGAGCGTGAGGAAGACGCCGAGCCAGGCGCCGCTGGACAGCGCCAGCCCCCAGATCCGTGTGGACAGGTCCAGGTCGAACCCGAGCTGCGGCCACGGGGTGAGCCAGGTGAGCCGCACCAGGGCGTACGGGAGCGGTCCGGTGGCGGCGACGATCGTGATGGCCTTACGGTGCCGCAACACCCAGTCCGTGGTGCGCTCCAGGACCGGCGTGCCCGCCAGGGCCTGCACCCCGGCGGCGGCCCACAGGGTCCCGGCGGCGAGCACCAGCAGGGTGAGCAGGAGGCCTGCGCGGTTCTCGTACAGGCCGGCGCCCAGCATGCGCACGATCCCGGCGAGGGCGTCCCGTGCCAGGAACCCGCCGACGACGAGCAGGGCCAGGCCTGGTACGCCGACCGTCCAGCGGGCGACCCGGCACCGGCGCACCACCTGGACGAGCAGGACCACGACGGCCAGCGGCATCGCCATCGCGACGAGGTAGCCCATCGTGGACAGCGGGCCGCCGCCCTGCAGCACCACGCCGAACACGACGAGCTGCAGCACTGCTGCCGAGACCCGGCCACGCACGCCCAGGACGCCGGCGAGCGCGGCGATCCCGCCCGCGACACCCGACAGCGCCGTGACGACGTGCACGATGGTCGCGGTTTCCTGTCCGGCGAGCCGGGCCAGGAGCGCGGTGGCGGGGTCCGCGTAGACGTTCGGCGAGAGGCCGAGCAGCCAGGACAGGCCGAGCAGCGCGGTGACGCCGCTCGCGATGGTGGCGCCGATGAGCGTGGCGCGGGGCAGGCGTTCCATGACGGTTCCTTCCGGTCGGTCGTGCGGTATGCCTTCACACTCCCGTCCACGAGGTGCCCTCCCCCTCCCCCGACCGGGGGATATCGGCTGGTGGCCGGGGGATACGCGGGGATACGTTCGCCGGTATGACGCGCGACGGTGTGACGTTCGACGAGGAGCTGGCCGAAGGGCTGGCCGTACCCACCGACGGCTGGGACTTCTCCTGGTTCGCGGGCCGGGCCACCGAGGAGCGACCCGGCTGGGGCTTCGTGCGGCTCCGCGGCGAGCGGCTGGGCCGGGTCGACTCGGTGCTCGACGTCGACACCGGCGGCGGCGAGGTGTTCGCGGAGGCGCTGGGGCTGGCGGAACACGTGCCCGCCACGGTGCGGGCCACCGAGGGCTGGGCGCCCAACCACGCGCTCGCCTCGGCCAGGCTCGAACCGTTCGACGGTGTCGTGACCCTGGTCGAGGACTCAGCGGCCCCGCTCCCCTTCGACGACTCCAGGTTCGGCCTGGTCACGGCCCGCCATCCGGTCTCGTTCCCCTATGCGGAGGCCGCCCGCGTGCTGGCGCCGGGCGGCACGGTCCTGGTCCAGGAGGTCGGAGCGGGCTCCAACCGGGCCCTGTACGAGTTCCTGATGGGTCCCCAGGAGAACCGGGACGCCGAGTATCTGGACGACGTGCGCGCGCAGGTGGGCGCCGTCGGGCTCGACGTGGTGCGGCTCCAGGACGCGCTCACCCGGGTCGAGTTCTTCGACCTGGCGGCGGTGGTGCACTTCCTGCGCAAGGTCCTGTGGACGGTGCCCGACTTCTCGGTGGAGAAATATGACGAGCGGCTGCGCGCACTGCGCGACCACATCGCGGAACGCGGCTCGTTCGTCTGCCACAGCCGGCGCACGCTGGTCGAGGCACGGAAGGCGTGAGGGGAGACGTCTAGGATCGGCCGATGCGCAGAGCAGTGATCCTCGGTGGGACCGGACTGGTGGGGCGGGCTGTTACGCGTCGCCTCGTTGACGCAGGTTGGCGGGTCGACCTGACCGGGCGGGACCCGAACAGGATGCCCCAGGATCTGGCTGCTGCCGGTGCATCGTTCCACCCGGTCGAGCGGTCCGACGCCGAGGCGACCGCACGGCTCGTCGGCTCCGGTGCCGACCTGCTCGTGGACTGCCTCTGCTTCACGGCCGCGAACGCTCGCGGCCTGCTTCCGGTCCTGCCGGACGTCGGATCGGTGGTCATGCTCTCCAGCAAGGCCGTCTACATCGACGGCGACGGCAATCACGTCAACTCGCCGGTCAAGCCGAAGTTCGACGGGGCCGTCCGGGAGGAACAGCGCACCCTGCCGCCCGACGAGAGCGGCGCGTACGACTCCGCCGAGGGATACGGCGCGAACAAGGTCGCCGCCGAGCGGGTGCTCCTCGACTCCGGGCACCCCGTGACAGTGGTCCGTGCGTCCAAGATCCACGGTGCAGGTGCCGTGCCGGCACGGGAGTGGGTCTTCGTGCGGCGTGTTCTCGACCGTCGTCGGGTACTGCTCCTGGCCGACGGCGGTCGCGGCGTCGACCACCCCACGGCCGCTGCCAACCTGGCCCGCCTCGTCGAGACGGTGGCGGACCGGCCGACCTCGGACGCACACCCTGGAGCGCACCGAACCCGATCGTGCTCGACATGTCAGCGGCCGAGTCGCTCGGCTACCGGCCGGCGGGCGACCATGCCACGACGGTCCGCGAGGCGGTCGACTGGCTGGTCCGCACGGCCGACGAGCAGCGCGCGCTGAACCATCCGTTCTTCGACGGCCGCTTCGACTACGCGGCAGAGGACCGCTACGTGGCCTCCTGACCGGGTCAGTGGTGCGACTCGGCAGGCTTCCCGTTCACGTCCTGGCGGGCCGACGGCGGGTCGATCCGCTGGGCCGTCAGGTCACGCGGCGTCAGGGTGAAGCCCTGCCAGTGCATCTCCATCGGGCTCTGGTCCTCGTCGCGCGCGACGTGGTGGAAGCCGACGGCGACCCATGTGACGACGTCGGACAGCTCCGCCTCGTCCTGCGCGAAGTCGAGCACGCCGGACCCGCACGTGCCCTCCTTGTTCGCCGAGGCGAACAGCTGGCAGTCGTCGGCCTCGGTGAACGCGATCGCGTACCCGGCATCGTCGGCGTCGTCGTGATGGTGGTCCTGGGTGAGCTCGAACGGCGTCGTCGCGCCGAGGTCCACCTGGTACGAGATCTCGTGCCCGTCCTCGTTGAGCACGTCGGGGTTCACGACGCGCCACCAGCGGCGGTCCGCCGCCTCCGCTGTTCCCTCGTGCGTGATCCTGGTGAGCTTGCCCTCGACGAGCGGTGCCCGCGGCCCTTGCTCGCCCGTCGGTGCGGCGTCGTACTGCTCGACCGCCTGCTCGCCCTGCCCGCCGAGCGCCCAGTGCACCCGCCACACCGCGTTGTGCGAGTGGCTGGTGGCGTAGTCGGTGTCTCCGGGGCCGACCGGCCAGCCGTGGGCCGGGTCGTCGCCGTAGTCCTCCGGTGAGAGGTCGCCCGTGGCGCCCAGGTCGGACCGGATGGTCCCGTCGCTGCCGAACGTGTACTGGCTGACGTACTCGTACCAGCCGACCTTCGACACGGTCGCGAGCCGCAGCTCGGTGCGCCGTGCCACCTCGGCCCCGGCGCCCTCGCCGCTGCGGTACGCGATGCCGCCGTCGACCACTTCCTGGCAGAGCACCGAACGCTTCTCGCCGCCCCCGCCCAGCGAACCGTCGCCGACCTTCGGCAGGTACGTCTGGAGACGCTCACCCAGGCACTCGGTCGTGGTGAGCGTCATCATCTGGGGGCCGCCGAAGCCCTGCGTGGTGATGTCCTCGGTGTTGCGCAGGCCGGTGTCGTACGGCACCTCGAGCTGCCCGATGGACAGCTCGGCCAGCACCTGCACCGGCTTCTGGCCCGCCGGAGCGAAGTGGACGTCCTCGAGCACCAGCCCGCGGCTGGAGTCCACCCGCCAGCACATGCTCCACGTCGAACGGCTGAGCAGCTCCTGTGTGATCGGCTCGTTCTCCGGGCACCTCAGGTCCGCACCGCCCGACGCCGTGTTCTCTTCCGTCAGCGGGGCAGGCGCGGCGGGTAACGCGTGCTCCACGACCAGGATCGCAGCCACGACGAGCGCCACGATCGCCGTTGCTGCGACGACTGCCGGAATCACCCCTCGTCTCGGCGACAGCTCGGACACGACTCCCCCTTGGATCTCGGGCACACGGCCCGTCAGCGGGCCGTTCGGGAACAGGACCGGCCCGGTGCGACGACGTCGCACCGGGCCGGTCTTACTGCGTCAGACACCTGCTACTGCGTCAGAGACTCAGCTCATCAGACGGCAGGCTTGTCGCCCGACATCCGGCCCATCGCGGTGGCGAAGGCCTGGCTGATCTCGCGGCGACGCTTGATCATGACCGCACCGGCGCCGAGCAGCAGCACCATGGCGGCGATCAGGACCGCCACGTTCGCACCGGTGTTGGCAAGGCCGCCGTCGCCGTTACCGGCGCCCGTACCCGAACCATCACCGTTGCCGTCACCGTTGCCGGAGCCGCTGTTGTCGGCCACGACGGTGATCGGCGTCTGCGCGCCCTCGCCGCCGTCCTCCGGCTGAGCGTCGACGATGATGACGCCCGGCGGGGTCCCCTCGGGAACCGTGATCGGGGTCTCGAAGCCGCAGTCGTCGCCGACGGTCACGGTGACGGGGTCACCGATGTCGTTGCCCTGCGTGTCCTTGAGCTGAACGATGACCGTGGAGCCGGCCGGGAAGCCCGAACCGGTGACCATGACCTCGTCGCCGGCCTCGACCACTGCCGGGTCGGCAACGATGGTCGGGTTCGTGCAGTCACCCGGGGGGTTCGTGCCCGGCTCCAGGATCTCGAGCGGCGCCTCGGCACCCTCGCTGCCGTCCTCAGGAACGGCCTCGACGACGTGGTCGCCGGGCTCTGCGTCCTCAGGAACGGTCAGGTCCGTGATGAAGCCACAGGCCTCGTCCGGGGTGACCATGACCGCGTCGCCGACCGGGTTGCCCTCGGCGTCGCGCAGCTGCACGGCGACCGGGACGCCGGCCGGGAAGCCCTGGCCGACCACGGAGACGGTGTCGCCCGGGTAGACAGCACCCGGCTCGACGGTCAGCGTCGGGTCCATGGCGCAGATGTCGGAGCCGGCGACCACTGCCAGCGGGGCCTCAGCGGCCTCACCGGTGGTGTCGTCCGTGCCCACGACCGGGTAGACGCCGAGCTCGGCGTCAGCCGGAACCGGAACCGCGACGGTGAAGGAACCGTCCGAGTCGGTGTCGACCGGGATGGCGTCGCCCACGGGGTTGCCCTCGGGGTCGGTCAGCTGAACGGTCGCGGTCGAGTCGGGCGTGTAGCCCTCACCCGTCGTGATCGTGGACTGGCCAGGCGCGACAACGGCAGGGTCGACCGACAGCGACGGGTCGATGTCGCCAGGTCCGCCGTCGTCGGGCGTGATGCGTACGGCGGCGTTGCCCAGGTTGATCCGAGCGAGCTCGTTCTCCCCCGGCAGCAGCGCGATGCTCAGCGCGTTCAGGTCGAGCGACGTGACGACCTCGTCCGCCGTAGCGGTCGGGGCCACCGAGTCAGCGGTCTCGGTCACCTGACGGTTGATCGTGATCGAGAGGACCTGGGACAGGACATCGAAGACCGGCGAGAGCAGCTCGCGGATCGGGGCCGTGATCGAGTCCGTCTTGAGGTCGTTGATCAGCAGCTCGAAGATGTTGTCACCCTCGTCGCTGATCAGCAGGTCGTACACCGGGGCCAGGATCGGCGCGAGCGCCGGGCCGACCGTGTTGATGGTGTTGACCAGGACCGTTGCGACCGGTGCCATGGTGCCCGTGCTGTTGTTGACTGCCTCGGGGAAGTCGCCGTTCACGGCGTCCACCAGGGGCAGCGACCACGAGACGTCGAGGGTGCCGAGGGCGCCCTCCTCGTAGAAGGCGATGTTGATCGTGACGGAGTTCAGCGAGTCCTCGATCGCACCGATGAGGATGCGGGTGACTTCCTGCATCAGCTCGTGCACGGTCTCCGCGATCAGCGGGTAGGTCGTGTCGTCGATGAGCTCGGTGTTCGCCGGGAGGCCGTTGAGGCCCTCCTCGTTCCCTTCCGGGCTGTCGACGAGCTTGTCGAGGTGGATCTCCAGCTGACCGGTCGACAGGTCGATCGTGATGAGCTGGTTCGCCGAGGTGATCGGCTCGCCCACGACGGACTGGAACAGGTTCTCCTGCATGTTGCTGTCGACGGTGATCGAGGGCGTCGGAACACCCGGGACCGCGTCGAACAGGCCGGTCAGGGCGCTGTCGTCAAGGTTCTCGTTGATGAGGTCCTCGACGGTCGTGTCGATGGTGCCGCCGATGTCGTAGATCGACGAGGCAGCGTCCTCGATAACCGGGGAGTGCAGGAACAGGTCCAGGTCGGCAACGCGGTACTGGCCGAGGCCACCCACGCCGTCCTGGTCCAGGATGACGCCGTTCTCGGCCTTGACCTCGGCCGCGGCCGCGCCGGCCTCGATCAGGAGCTGGTCCACGATCTCGTCGGTGAGGCCGTCGATGCCCAGCAGGCGCGCGACGGACAGGACGTCCACGGACGCCTTGCCGAAGTCCTCGGTCTCGCCGTCCAGGTGGACGCCACCGTCCGCGCCGAGCAGGCCCGACACCGCGTATGCGTCGACCGGGGACGACGCCTCGCTCTTGCTGGCGAGCGCGCCAGCCTGACCGTAGTCAAGGATCTCGTCGAGGCGAACCTCGATGTCATTGAGCTTGATGAGCTCGGAGCCGAGCAGTTCAACATTGAGGTTGCCCTCGTTCGGCCCGGGGTTGGACTCCGAGCCGGCCTGCGAGTAAGCAGCAGCCAGCAGCGCCTCCTGGAAGAGCGTCGAGTCGAGGACGCTCGCAGCGGCCTCGGACGGCTCGTCCGGGTAGTTGTTCACTGCGACCGCAGGCAGTCCGGTGGCCGTGACCACGACTGCGGTTGCCGCGGCCGTCGCCAGGGTCCGGCGCCACGGGGCGCCGCCCTTCCGACGTCGACCTGACGGTACTTGCGTTCGGTTCAAGAGAACTCACTCCTCCATATACACGCTTCAAGTGAAAGCGTCCGGATCGGTACGTGATCACGTCCGGAATCGGCTGGGGCGAGGCGTATGACACACCGGTGCCCGGGCTTTAGAGAACAGTGATTCCCAGGGACCTGCCAGGCGGAGCGGCAATCGTGCGCTGACGCAACTCAACGCAATTCACCGTGCGCTCGAATCGATAAGAGGCGCGATAAAGGCGTCCACATGCAGGTCCGCGGAAAGAAGTGACGGAAGTCCGAAATGCCGGGTGAAAAACCCTACCAACAGCAGGTGAAAACCTTGCGTTCAGGTCGCGTGTCAACCACCGGCAAGCCAAGCGGGCGGACGGGTCTCGGCGAGCCGCACCAGGTCCCTGCGGTCCCGGATGCCGAGCGTGGCGTAGGCCCGGCGCAGCCGGTTCACGACTGTTCGCTCGGACACGAAGGTCGCCTGAGCGATCTGCGAGTTCGTCGCGCCGTGCACCGCCAGCTTGACCATCTCCCGCTCGTGCGTGCCGAGCACCTCCCACTCGGGGCCGGCACCACCGCTCGCGTCGGCCTCCGCGAGGAAGACGTCGATACCCCGCAGCCAGCCGGACATCCCGGCCAGCCGCACGAGCGTCCTGGCCTCGTCGAGCATCGCGTTGCCGGTGGCGCGACCGCCACGCGTCACCGCGTACCGGCCGTACGCGATGAGCATGCGGACCCGCTGCCACGGCGACATGGGAGCGGACGGAGCGTGCAGCGCGGTCTCGAACGCCACCGACGGCACACCGTCGTCGGCCAGCAGCGCATCGAGCCTCGCGTAGGCGGCAGCGACGTCGGGCGCCGACCGTTCCTCGGGTGCCACCGGCGGATCGAGCAGCCGCTGGGCTCGCGGTCCCACCCGGCCGGGCGGCGTGGAAGCCATGACCGACTCCACGAGGTCGCACCGCACCTGCACACGTCCCCGGTAGGGCCAGGCGCAGTGCTCGAGGGCGATGGTCAGCAGCGCGACCGCGCCCTCCGCCTGTCCGACGACGAGGTGGGCGGCGCCCAGGTCGGCGGCGTACTCACCGAGCACCCGCGCCGACCAGCTGCCCGCCTGCGCCGGCATCGTGCTGCCAGGGACGGTCCCGTCGACGACGGCGTCCGCCGAGGCACGCATGCCCCGGGCCGGTAACCACGTGTCGACGGACGGGCGCAGCTCGGTGGCGTGCGCGAGATGCGTGCGAACATCGACCGCGCGCCCGTCGAACGCGGCCACCCGGGCCGCCGCGAGGTCGCGCGCGACGACCTCCGCCACCGCCCGGTCCTGCGTCGCGCCGGAGTG
This sequence comes from Promicromonospora sp. CA-289599, assembly GCF_050936155.1. NCBI lineage: Bacteria > Bacillati > Actinomycetota > Actinomycetes > Micrococcales > Promicromonosporaceae > Promicromonospora > Promicromonospora sp. CA-289599. Next base: position 3,470,748 of record NZ_JBNJNI010000001.1, on the reverse strand, counting down.
GTCGGCGAGGAGGCCGCGTGCGCCGATCACGTCCCCCAACGTCAGGAGGGCGCGCACCTGGATGTCGACGCCGACCCAGTCCTGGCCGGGCGTCGGCCCGATCAGCCGCAGGTCTGCCCGCAGCGCGCCGGGGTCCGGCAGGTCGCCCGAGTCCTCGAGGCACAGCAGCGCCTCGGCGACCCGTGCACCCGCGGCGCGGGCCTCGGCACTGACACCCGTCAGGTCGCGCCACCACAGATGGTCGGTCCATTCCGCGCCCACCCCGTCCGGCACCAGCGAGCCGGCCAGATGGTCGCGCCAGGCGCGACCGGTCATGAGCGACACCCCGACGGCGCGCGCAGCCAGGTGCGGGTCGGGCGCAGCTGCCACGGCCGCCCACGCGCGCGCCGGCAGCTCCTCCAGGTGCAGCCCGTCGAGGATTCTCAGCAGCGCGCCGGCGTCGGTGACGTCGCGATCCGGCGCCAGGGCGTCCCGGCCGTCCACCTGGCCGTCCGCGCCCCGCACCTCCTTGCACAGCAGGGCCAGTAACGGGTGCCGGACGCTCGAGCGGCCGTCCCGGCGCGCCGCCGAGGCGCCGCCGAGGGGTGCGGTCGCGAGCGCGGTCATGGTCGCCGGGTCGAGCCCGGCAAGCATCGCGCGGTAGGCGCGCCGGGCCGCCGACCCTACTGTCTCGGGTCCGGCCCAGGAGGCGTCCCCGCGCAGCTCCGCGGCGCTCAGCGAACCCGCGAGCTCGAGCGCGAGACGCGGGTTGCCGGCGCTCCACCAGCGCAGGTGCTCGACGACGTCGGCCGCCACCGGGGCGCTCATCTCCGTCGCCAGCGCACGGCGCAGGGACATCCGGTCGAGCGGGCCGAGCTCAAGCACCTCGACGTCGTCGGAGAGCGCCTCGACCGCGATGCTCCGCACCGCGGCGATCACCCGCCAGTCCTGTCCGTACGCCTCGTCCGCCAGGTGCTGGAGCCAACGCGCGCGCTCGGCGGTGAGCACCCCGACGTCGTCGACGAAGAGGACGCGCGGCCCGGAGCCGCCGTCGCCCGCCCAGACCGAGACCGCGCGCAGGAACCCTGCCGCGTCGAAGCCCGGGCCGTCCTCCGGATCGTCCGGTACGGACCAGGCCGACAGGTCGACCCGCCGGCTGTTGTCCAGGTCGTGCGCCGACGGGCGGGACGAGCACGGCCGTACCACGCGGACCGCTGACGATCCCGCGCCGACCTGCTTCAGCGCGTGGAGCACCGTCGAGGTCTTGCCGATCCCGCTCAGTCCGCGCACGACCAGGACCGTCGGGTCCAGGTCGGTTGCGAAATGCCCGATGACCCGCAGCTCTCGATCACGCCCGTGGACCACGAGGTCCCTCCCCCTGCTGCCTACCTGGTTCGTCCATACCGTCGGCACTGCCGAAGGCACTGCCACGGAAGGCCCGTTACTTGATGGCACGCACACCCCAATTCGCCACTTACATGAATGTCTATCAGTAGCGCCTCAGGAGTCTATGACAGGAGATGAATCGTGCAGGATGAGCGTGTGGTACGGGATATTACGGCTCTACTGGCGGATCTCGGGCAGGTAGGGGAGACTTCGCGCCCGCAATTCAGAGCAGAATGTCTTGTTCCAGAGGTCCGGCGTCACGCCAGGGGGCCGAGCATTTCTTGTCTGCCCATGTCGGACCGCACCGTGCCGTCGAGCACGTCGACCAGCTTCTTCTCCTCGTACCGGAAGTGCGTCTCCATGACGGCCTCGATGCCGTCAAGGTGCCGCAGCAGCTCGTCCTGCGCACCACCCGACAGGGCGGCGCGCTCCAGCTCGCCCAGGAGGTGGTCGAGCATCGAGTGGTCCCGCTTCAGGTCTGCGACGACGGGCGCAAGCTCGGGCCGGTCCGCCAGCACCACGTCGAACAGCGTCGCGTCCTCGCTGCGGTGGTGGCCGGTCAGCGCCGCGCAGAAACCCACGCAGTAGAGCTGCAGCTCCTTCGCCGCAGCTGGTCCTTCCGCGCCGTCCTCGACCGCGGACCGCGCCACCGCGAGCGCGTCCCGCAACCGCCGGTGGACCTCACGGAGCTCCTGGCCCCAGGCGACGACACGTTGACTCATCGCCGCAACCCTAGCCCGCGGAGCGCGCCCGGTCTTCAGGCGCGCAACAGCTCCGCGACGACGGCGGGCACCGCGTGGGCGATACCGAGCGCCGTCACGGGACCACCGGCGGACGCCCGCGCCGTAGCCCGGCCGTGCACGAGCACGGCGGCGGCCGCGAGCCGGGCTGCGAGGGTCTCGTCCTCCACGACGTCGGCCGAGCGGCCGGCGAGCAGCGTCCCGAGGATCCCCGCGAGCACGTCACCGGACCCGGCCGTGCCGGTCCAGGCCGGCGCGTCGGCCTGGGTGTAGACGTCGCCCGGGCCCGCCACGACGGTGATCGCGCCCTTGAGCAGCACGGTCGCGCCGGTGGCCTGGTGCGCGGTACGCACCCAGTGCAGCGGCTGCGCCTCGACCGCCGTGCGGTCGACGTCGTGCCCCAGGCCCTGCAGCAGCTCTGCCAGCTCACCGGCGTGCGGGGTCAGGACCGCCCAGGCCGGGAGCCGGTGCTCCAGCATGGTGAGCGCACCCGCGTCGATGACGGCGGGCATCCTGCCGCCGGTCACGTCCTCGGAGAGCACGCCGGTCACGGCGGCGAGCGCGCCGAAGATCCGGCGGGCCTGGCCGTCGTCGTCGGGCCCGTCGTCGGGCCCGAGCGCGGGGACTCCCGGCCCGAGGACCCACGCCTGCACCCGGCCGCCCGCCACGACCACCTCGGGGCGGGCGAGCAGCACGCGTGCGCCGACCGCCTCGGGCCCCAGGTAGCGCACCATGCCTGGTCCGGCCTGCACCGCACCCGACGTCGCGAGGACCGCCGCGCCCGGGTACGTGCTCGTCCCCGCGATCACGCCGACCACGCCTCTCGTGTACTTGTGGTCGTGCGGGCCGGGGACGGGCCACAGCTCGGCGACGTCGGCCGGCTCCATCCGCCGCACGCGGCCCGACGCCGGGTCCGTCCCGCTCATCGCGTGCCTGCCCGTCGCCACGCCCCACACGGTGCCCGACCAGCCCTCGGCGCCCGCGACCGTGGGGAAGCCGATGTCGACCAGCTCGACGTCGCCTGCGAGGTGGGCCGCGGGCGGCAGGAGCAGACCGGGCTTGAGCGCGCCGAACGTCACCGTGCGATCGGCGCGCAGGACGGGGCCGGGTACCGCGCCGTCGTCCACGCCGATGCCGCTCGGGATGTCGACGGCGACGGTGAGCGGCCAGCGCTCCCCCGCCTTCTCCCGGGCCTCCGCGAGCGTCCGGACCAGGCCGCCGGCCGGGGGCCGCAGCGCGCCCCGTGCGCCGACACCGACCAGACCGTCGAGCAGGACGTCGGCGGCGAGCGCGGCCTGGACCACTGCGGGGACGCGGACGTCGGCGAGCGTCAGCACCTTTCCGCCCGCTGCCCGGAACGCCGCGAGGCCGTCCTCGTGGGCGCGCGCCGACGCGAGCACGGCGGTGACCGTCAGACCCCGCCGCGCGAGGTGCGCGCCGGCGAACAGGGCGTCCCCGCCGTTGTTACCGGGTCCGACGAGCAGCAGGGCGCTGGCGCCGCGTACGTCGGTCCTGGGACCGGTCGCGCGGCTGGGGCGGACGCGGGCGGTGCCGGGGAGCCCGTCGGAACCGAGGCTGCCGCGCAGGCGGACGGTGCCCGGGCGGACGAGCCGATGATCAGAGGGACGACCGTCAAGTGACGCCGCGACCTCGCGGAGCACCGCCTGGGCCAGCCCGTACGCAGCTCTGGCCATGAGCGGCTCGCCGGCAGCGATCAGCGGCTCCTCGGCCTTTCGTACCTCGTCGGAACTCCACGCGTCTTTCACAGTCCTATAGTGCCGCTTCCGCCGCCGTCCCAGGGACAGATTGTGGGCGAAATGGACGGCCCCTCCCCTCCGCAACCCTCTCGGCATAAGGTCGGACCATGCGATTCGGACTCTTCATCCCGCAGGGCTGGCGCCTCGACCTGGTCGACATCCCGCCTGCCGACCAGTGGGCTTCCATGCTTTCCCTCGTGCACCGCGCGGAGAACCAGGCGGCGGGCGAGGCCGTTCCCGGGGGCGAGTTCGCCTGGACCTCCGCATGGGTCTACGACCACTATCTCACCGTCCCGGCGGTCACCACGGAGGCCACCCACGAGGCCTGGACCCTCATGGCGGCATTCGCCGCGGCGACACAGCGCATCCGGCTGGGCCAGATGTGCACCTGCATGGCGTACCGCAACCCGGCCTACCTGGCCAAGGTCGCCTCGACCGTCGACACGGTCTCCGGCGGGCGCGTCGAGATGGGCATCGGCGCGGGCTGGTACGAGCACGAGTGGCGCGCGTACGGCTACGGCTTCCCGTCCGCCGGCGAGCGTCTGCGAGCCCTCGACGAGGGCGTGCAGATCATGGCGAACATGTGGCGCACGGGCTCCTCCGGCACGTTCGAGGGCAAGCAGTACCAGGTCGACGGCGCGCTCTGCTACCCGCAGCCCCTGCAGCAGCTCCCGGTGGGCGACGGCGGCGCCGAGGTACCGTCCATCCCCCTGTGGATCGCGGGCGGTGGCGAGAAGAAAACGCTGCGCATCGCCGCGCAGCACGCCCAGTACACGAACTTCGCCGGTGCGCCGGAGGCGTTCGACCACAAGTCACGCGTCCTGGAAGAGCACTGCAAGGAGCTGGGACGGGACTTCGGTGAGATCACCCGGTCGGCGAACTACAACGTGGTGATCGGCGAGAACGACGCCGAGGTCGCCGAGCGGCTGGGCTGGATCGAGGCGCACCTGCGGAAGCAGGTCCCCGAGAAGGCCGACCAGGAGATGGACACCTGGCGCACCGGGCTCCTGGTCGGGACGCCCGAGCAGATCGTCGAGCGGCTGCAGGACATGCGCTCGCGCGGCCTGGAGTACGCGATCACGTACTTCCAGGAGGCCGCCTACGACCAGACGGGCCTGGAGCTCTTCGAGAAGCAGGTGATCCCCGAGCTCCAGTGACGGGGGGGCGGAAGGTCACCCTTCCGCGATCACCATTGCCGACGCGATGCCCGCGTCGTGCGAGATCGTGATGTGCCAGGTGCGCACACCGAGCTCGGCGGCGCGGGCGGCGACGGTGCCGCTCGCGTCGATCCGGGGCGGGCCACCCACCGTGCGGTGCACGGTGACGTCGTGCCACCGGAGGTTTCCCGGAGCACCGAGCGACTTCGCGATGGCCTCCTTCGCGGCGAACCGGGCGGCCAGGGACGCCGGCGGCAGCTCACGTTCGACCTCGGTGAACAACTTCTCGCGCAGCCGGGGCGTCCGGTCGAGGGTCTCCATGAACCGGGCCACGTCGACCACGTCGATGCCCGTCCCGATGATCATTGGCTCAGCCTAAGCGGCTGCCGACGGCCGCAGGCTCCGTCGCGTCCCACAACCGCAGCCTTGCGCAGGATGCCCGACTTGGGGCACCATGTCGCAGTAACGTTTCGGTAAAGATAGTGCCTGCATTCTGCTCCCAGTGCGCCATCTTTCATGTTCAGGAGGTCGCCATGCCCGCGGACGACGACAAGCTGCCCTTCCCCAAGGTCATGGTCCTGATCTTCGGCGTCATGATCGTCGCCATCCTCGCGTTGCTCGTGTACGTCGCCGTGTCGAGCTGACCTTCCGGCATGCGCGGGTCTGCGCTCGTGCCGGGCCCGTCTCCACGTACGCCATGCACGCCCCTCTCGTCAGCGCCGAGGCTGGACGGGGTCACCGACATCCCGGATACCTGCCGTGTCCTCCGGCTGGACCAGGTGCCGCCAGCGGAACCACTTGCGCTCCAGCTCCTCGGTCAGGTCGACGTCGAACCGCCGGGCCACGAGCAGCAGCTGCGCCAGGGCGTCCGCGACCTCGCCGCGGAAGGCGTCCCGCGTCTCGTCATCGGACTGGCCGCGGTCGCGCGAGCGACCGGACAGGTTGAGGAACGCCTGCGTGAGCTCACCGACCTCTTCGTGGAGCTTCAGCACCAGCCAGTCGTCGGTGCGGTCGATGCCGTGTACCCGCGCGTAGACGCGGCTGATGATCTCGACGTCGTCGGAGAGCTTCTCGATTTCCACGCCGCCGAGCGTGCCACAGCCGGACGGCGGCGGTTACTCCACCGTCACGGACTTGGCGAGGTTGCGCGGCTGGTCCACGTCGAGGCCCTTGGCGGTCGCGAGCGCCATCGCGAAGATCTGCAGCGGCACCACGGCGAGCAGCGGCTGGAGCAGCGTGGGTGCCTGCGGGATCCAGAAGATCTCGTCGGCGTACGGACGCACCGCGTCGTCGCCGTCCTCGGCGATCACGAGGGTGCGCGCGCCGCGGGCGCGAATCTCCTGGATGTTGGAGACGACCTTGGAGTGCAGGGAGTCGCGCCCGCGCGGGGAGGGCACGACGACGAAGACCGGCTGGCCCTCGTCGATCAGCGCGATGGGCCCGTGCTTGAGCTCGCCCGCCGCGAAGCCCTCCGCGTGGATGTACGCGAGCTCCTTGAGCTTGAGCGCGCCCTCCAGGGCGACCGGGAACCCGACGTGCCGCCCCAGGAACAGGACCTTGTCGGACTTCTCCATGGACCGGGCGGTCGCGCGGACGTACTCGCCGCGCTCGATGACCGTCTGGATCTTGCGCGGCATGTCGCGCAGCTCGTCGAGCAGCGTCGCGATCTCGTCGGGGAACTTGTTGCCGCGCAGCTGCGCCAGGTACAGGCCCAGCACGTAGGCGGCGGTGATCTGCGCGAGGAACGCCTTGGTGGAGGCGACGGCGATCTCGGGGCCGGCGTGCGTGTACAGCACGGCGTCGGACTCGCGCGGGATCGTCGAGCCGTGCGTGTTGACGATGGAGATCACCTTGGCGCCCTGCTCGCGCGCGTGCCGCACGGCCATCAGGGTGTCCATGGTCTCGCCGGACTGCGTGACGGCCACGACCAGCGTGCGCTCGTCGACGATCGGGTCGCGGTAGCGGAACTCGTGCGCCAGCTCGACCTCGACGGGGATGCGGCACCAGTGCTCGATCGCGTACTTGGCCACGTGCCCGGAGTAGGCGGCGGTGCCGCAGGCGACGACGATGATCTTGTTCACCGCGCGCAGCACCGACTCGTCGATGCGCAGGTCGTCCAGCACGAGAGCGCCCGTGGCGTCGGTCCGGCCGAGCAACGTGTCCGCGACGGCCTGCGGCTGGTCGTGGATCTCCTTGTCCATGAAGGAGTCGAAGCCGCCCTTCTCGGCGGCGGCGGCGTCCCAGTCGACGGTGAAGCGCTTGGCGTCGGCGGGCTTGCCGTCGAAGTCGGTGACGACCACCGACGTCGGCGTGATGGTCACCACCTGGTCCTGGCCCAGCTCGAGGGCCTCCTTGGTGTGCGCGATGAACGCCGCGACGTCGGAGCCGAGGAAGTTCTCCCCCTCGCCGAGCCCCACCACGAGCGGGGAGTCGTGCCGCGCGCCGACCACCGTCTCCGGTGCGTCGGCGTGCACCGCGAGCAGCGTGAACGTGCCGTGCAGGCGCCCTGCGACGACCGTCATGGCCTCCGTCAGGTCGCGCGTCTCGCGGTACGCCTTGGCCACCAGGTGAGCGGCGACCTCGGTGTCGGTCTCCGAGCGGAACGTCACGCCGTCGGCCAGCAGCTCCTCCTTGAGCTGGGCGAAGTTCTCGACGATGCCGTTGTGGATGACGGCGAGCCGGTCGCCGTCGGCCAGGTGCGGGTGGGCGTTCGCGTCGGTGGGGCCGCCGTGCGTGGCCCAGCGGGTGTGGCCGATCGCCGCGGTGGCGGCGGGCAGCGGGTCCTGCTCCAGTGCCTCGATCAGGTTGGCGAGCTTGCCCGACTTCTTGGCCCAGGCGATGCCGTCCAGCCCTGGCGCGACGAGCGCGACGCCCGCCGAGTCGTATCCGCGGTACTCGAGCCGGCGGAGCCCTTCGACCACCACCTCGAGGGGCATGCCCGACGGCGCGGCAGCACCTGACGCGTTGCCGTCCGCGATAGTCGGAGCAGTTCCCGTGTAACCCACAATCCCACACATGCGGGCGAGTCTAGCGAGGGTCCGGGCCTGCCCCCATCACCGGGCTCACAGGAGTGCGCCGCGGGCACCGCGGGAGGTCCCGCAGCGGCCGGTGGGGATTCCCGCGCCCGGTTGGGGCACAATGCTGCAGGTGGTTTCCCAGTTTCCGACGACGGACCTCAGCGAGCACCTGCTGGCCCTTGCCCCGTCCTCGCCCTATGTGGATCTCGACCGTGCGGCGTGGAGCCGTCTGTCGGCCTCCACACCGCTGCCGCTGACCGACGAGGACGTCGAGCGCCTGCGCGGTCTCGGTGACCCGATCGACCTTGCCGAGGTCGACGCGATCTACCGCCCCCTGTCGCGTCTGCTCAACCTGTACGTGCAGGCCACCGCCGGCCTGCACGACGCGACGTCCACCTTCCTGCACGAGGATCCGCCCCGCACGCCGTACGTCATCGGTGTGGCCGGCTCCGTCGCCGTCGGCAAGTCGACGACGGCGCGCGTCCTGCGCGAGATGCTCGCCCGCTGGCCAGAGACGCCGCGCGTCGAGCTCATCACCACCGACGGCTTCCTCTACCCGAACGCCGAGCTCGAACGGCGCGGCCTGATGGAGCGCAAGGGCTTCCCCGAGTCGTACGACCGGCGCGCCCTGATCCGGTTCCTGTCCCGCATCAAGGCGGGGCAGGCCGAGGTCCGGGCACCCGTGTACTCGCATGTCATCTACGACATCGTGCCCGACCAGGAGACGGTGGTCCGGAAGCCCGACGTCCTCATCGTCGAGGGCCTCAACGTGCTGCAGCCGGCCCGGCCGTCCACCGTCGACGAGTCGACGGTCGCCGTGAGCGACTTCTTCGACTTCTCCATCTACGTGGACGCCCGGACGCGGAACATCCGGCAGTGGTACGTGGACCGGTTCCTCGAGCTGCGCAGGACCGCGTTCACCAAGCCCGACTCCTATTTCCGGCGGTACGCCTCGCTCTCCGACCAGGAGGCGACGGAGCGAGCCATGAAGATCTGGGAGTCCATCAACGCGCCGAACCTGGAGCGGAACATCATCCCGACCCGGGGCCGCGCGACGCTGGTGCTGACCAAGGGATCGGACCACGCGGTGCAGCGGGTCCGCCTCCGTAAGCTCTAGCCCGTCAGCGGACGTCGGCGTGCTCCTCCGCGGCCGCCGAGCTGTCCGCCGTGCCCGCCGTCTTCTCGGGGTCGAGGTGCCGGTGGGAGAACCAGCCCACGATGAGGTCCACGACAAAGCCCATCGCGACGCCCAGGACCACGCCGATACCGATGGCCAGCAGCGGGTTGTGGCCGAACCACTGGGCCGCAACCAGGCCGATCCCCGCCGAGTAGAGCGCCCACATGACCGCGGCGATGGCGGCGATCACCATGAACCGGCGCCGCGGATAGCCGACGGCGCCCGCCGTCATGTTCACGGCCACGCGGCCGATCGGGATGTACCGCGCGGCCAGGATGAACGAGGCGCCGCGCCGCGCCAGCGCACGCTCGGCCCAGGCGACTGCCCTGCGCCCCCGCCGGGAGCGCAGGAACGGTACGCGGTCGGTGCCGATCATCTTCCCGATCTGGTACGCGATCTGGTCACCCACCCACGCCCCTGCCGCCGCCGCGATCAGCACGAGCCACATCCATGGCGTGCCCGTGGTGTGCGCGGAGACCGCGAGGGTGATGACCACGGACTCGCTGGGCAGCGGCGGGAAGAACCCGTCGATGGTCGCGAAGGCGAACATCGCCGGGTAGATCCACGGCGAGGCGGCCATCGCGAGGATCCACGCCTCGGTGGCGCTCAGGACGGCGGAGATGAGATCGAGCACGGGACCTCGAGAGTCTCGTCGGGAGCTGCCCTGCGAACGGCTCAGGGCGGCGCCCGGGGGCGGGGAGAGCACTTCTTAGTGCCTGGTGCCAGCCTACGCAAGGGGCGCCCCTGAAAAGCATCAGGGGTGCCCCTGGTCGAACCCCGCTTCCCAAGGATTCACGGGGTGTTCACGGCGGTCCCGTTTCTCCCTACAGCGCGAGCCGCTCCCGCACGACGGCGGCCAGGTCGTCCGCGACCTTGTCCGCCTCGTCCTGCGCCGGAGCCTCGACCATCACGCGCACCAGCGGCTCCGTGCCGGACTGGCGCAGCAGCACCCGCCCGGTGTCCCCCAGCCGCGTCGTCGCGTCCAGCACGGCCGCCTGGACGCCCTCGTCGGTACCCGCACGGGACTTGTCCACACCGCGCACGTTGACGAGGGTCTGCGGCAGGCGCTGGATCTCACCCGCGAGATCATCCAGCCGCTTGCCCGAGGCCTTGACCCGCGCTGCGAGGTGCAGCGCCGCGAGGACGCCGTCGCCGGTCGTGGCGTGGTCCGCCAGGATGATGTGGCCGGACTGCTCTCCGCCCAGGCTGAAGCCTCCCGTGCGCATCTCCTCCAGCACGTACCGGTCGCCGACCGCGGTCTGCACGGTCGTGATGCCGCGCTCCCGCATCGCGAGGAGCAGGCCGAGGTTGCTCATCACCGTCACGACGAGGGTGTCGCCCGGCAGGCGTCCCTCCTCCTTGAGCGCGGTGGCGAGGATCCCGAGGATCTGGTCCCCGTCCACGATGGCGCCGGTGTGGTCGACGGCGAGGCAGCGGTCGGCGTCGCCGTCGAACGCGACGCCGAAGTCCGCCTCCGACGCCACGACGACGGCCTGCAGCTGCTCGGGGTGCGTCGAGCCGCACTTCTCGTTGATGTTGCGGCCGTCCGGGCTCGCGTTCATCACGACGACGTCGGCGCCCGCGGCGCGCAGCGCCTCCGGACCCACCTCGCTCGCGGCGCCGTTGGCGCAGTCTAGCGCGATCCGCAGGCCCTCGAGCGGCCGGTGGTCCGGGGTGGTGCCGACACTGTCGGTCAGGTGGCGCACGTAGCGCTCGGCGGCGGCCTGGCCGTCGGTGCGGATACGTCCGACGCCCGCGCCCGTCGGCCGCTCCCAGTCGTCGCCGAGAGTGGCCTGGATGGCGTCCTCCACGGCGTCGTCGAGCTTGAGACCACCGCGGGCGAAGAACTTGATGCCGTTGTCCGGCATCGGGTTGTGCGAGGCGGAGACCATGACGCCGAGGTCGGCCTCCAGCTCCGTCACGAGGTACGCCAGCGCGGGCGTCGGCAGCACGTTGAGCATCACCACGTCGACGCCGGCGGACGCCAGACCCGCGGCGACGGCGCCCGCGAGGAACTCGCCGGACGCGCGCGTGTCGCGCCCGACGACCGCGCGCGGACGCGGCCCCAGCAGCTCACCCTGCGCGGTCAGTACCCGCGCCGCGGCGGCGCCCAGCTCCAGCGCCAGCTCCGCGGTGATGTCCTTGTTGGCGAGGCCCCGAACTCCGTCGGTGCCGAACAGCCTGCCCATGCCGGTTCTCCTCAGATCGTTCGAATCCCACCGTAGTGGGCCACCGGCACCTGCCGGCAAATGCAGATGGCCCCGCTGAACAGTGTCGACACTGTTCGGCGGGGCCACCCAGCCACGCGCTGGATCAGCGCTTGCTGTACTGCGGAGCCTTGCGGGCCTTCTTGAGACCGGCCTTCTTGCGCTCGACCGTACGGTCGTCGCGGCGGAGGAAGCCGGCCTTCTTGAGCTCGGCGCGGTTGGCGTCCCGGTCGATCTCGTTCAGCGCACGGGCGATGCCCAGGCGCAGAGCACCGGCCTGGCCCGACGTGCCGCCACCCGTGATACGGGCGATGACGTCGAACCGGCCCTCGACCTCGACCAGCTGCAGCGGGGAGTTCACCAGCTGCTGGTGCACCTTGTTCGGGAAGTACTCCTCGAGGGTGCGACCGTTGACCTTCCAGGTGCCGGTGCCGGGGACGAGGCGCACGCGCGCCACGGCCTCCTTACGGCGCCCGAGGGCCTGAGCCGGGGCGGTGATGGACGAGCCGCGCGTTGCGGGCGCAGTCGTCTCGGTGGTGTAAGAGCTGGGCGCCTCGGCGTCCTGCTCGATTTCGACGGTGGTCTCGGCCACTGTGGTGTCCTCGCGTCCTTCAGCGTTGCGATCCGGCAGCGGCTCAAGCCTGCTGCGAAACCTGGGTGATCTCGAACGGCTTGGCCTGCTGCGCCGTGTGCGGGTGCTCAGAGCCGGCGTAGACCTTCAGGTGGGTCATCTGCGTCCGACCGAGCGAGGTCTTGGGGATCATGCCGCGCACGGCCTTCTCGACGGCGCGTTCCGGCTTGGTGTCCAGGAACTCGCCGTACGGGGTGGCAGTGAGGCCGCCCGGGTAGCCCGAGTGGCGGTAGGCCAGCTTGGTCTCGCGCTTGTTGCCGCTCAGCGCGACCTTGTCCGCGTTGATGATGATGACGAAGTCACCACCGTCGACGTGCGGAGCAAAAGTCGGCTTGTGCTTCCCGCGCAGCAGAATGGCGACCTGGCTTGCCAGGCGGCCCAGGACGACGTCGGTCGCGTCGATGACGTGCCAGTCGCGCTGGACGTCGCCGGGCTTGGGGGTGTACGTACGCACGGTTCGTAACCTTTTCGTTTTCGGTGTCGTCGGGCGAGAAGCAGCGCCCGAAGAGTCAGGTCGTTGTGCGCGGGGGTCAGAGTGACGTCCGGGCCGTTCGTCGGCACACGAGTGGGCTCGGTGCTTACGCAGGACGTCGTGACAAAGCACAACGACTCATTAGAGTACCTGGCCGCTTCCCCAGGGGTCAAAGCGAAGCGGGCACGGATGTACGGCGAGTGGCATGAGGTTCGACACGTCCGCCTGCTGGCGTGGGGGCGAATCTGGTGCCACGGTAGGAACATGACCGAGGAAACCCCAGCCACCATGCCAGGACCGGACGGGATCGCCGAGGGCGACACCGACCAGCTGCCGGCGGAGGACACCCTCTACAGCCGGGGCACCAAGGACAACCTCGACGAGGGCTACTCCCCGCCCGAGCGCCCCCGGAGCAACCACTGGGGCGAGACCCCGTGGGAGGAGCGGCACCGCGAGCCGATGGACCAGCGCCTCAGTGAGGAAGAGCCGGACGTCTGGCAGGAGGACCCGCTGAACCGCGCCGACACGTCACGCGCGGGACGGCTCGTGTCCGACCCCGACGCGGACCCCGGCAGCTACGCGGCCGAGGACGGCAGCCGCCAGAACGACCTGTACGGCACCGACGCGGGCATCGACGGCGCCGGCGCCAGCGCCGAGGAGGCTGCGGTCCACTGGGTCGAGGAGCCCTGACCCCGGTCTCGCGAAGCAGAGCGCCTGTCCGAGTCTCCCTGGCGACATCAGAGAGACTCGGACAGGCGCTCTACTTCGCGGCCGGGGTGTCGTCCCAGATGTCCTCGTCCATCCGCTTGGCGCGGACGGCGTCCGCGCGGGCGGCGAGCTCTTCGTCCGGCGGGAACGTGATCTCCTCGAGGCACAGCCCCTCCGGGGGCACGACGAAGACGCCCGCGTCCCGCCGCCGGCTGGCCAGGAGCTCCGCGGGCCAGCTCACCGGGCGGCGCCCCTCCCCCACCCCCATCGACGCCCCGACGAGGGCCCGCACCATGTTGTGGCAGAACGCGTCGGCGACGACGTGGCCGACCACGAGGCCCGCATCCGGTCCGTCGGCCGGCCGTTCCCAGGCGATGTGCTGCAGCTCCCGGATGGTCGTCGCGCCCGGACGGGGCTTGCAGTACGAGGCGAAGTCGCGCACCCCCACGAGCGGGCGGACGGCGGCGTCCATCACGGCCGCGTCGAGCGGCTTGCGGGACCACAGGACGTGCCTGCGGCGCAGGGGGTCGCGCAGCGCGGCGGTGTCGGCGATCCGGTAGGTGTAGCGGCGCCGCATGGCGGAGAAGCGGGCGTCAAAGCCCTTGGGTGCCTGCATCGCGCTGCGTACGACGACGTCGCTGGGGAGCACGCTGGCCAGCCGCGCCACCAGCGCCTCCTCCGGGCTGCGGCCGGAGCCCGCGGAGCGGCCCGGGAGCCTGGCCCAGGCGCCCGCCTCAATGTCGAAGTGCGCCACCTGACCTCGCGCGTGGACGCCCGAGTCGGTCCGTCCGGCGACCGTGAAGCGCGGCTGCGGGCCGTTCTGATCGCCACGCAGGAGTCGCGCGAGCCCGTCGTCGAGAGCACCCTCCACGGTGCGCAGACCCGGCTGGCGCGCCCAGCCGGCGAAGTCGGTGCCGTCGTAGGCGAGGTCGAGCCGGACCCTGATGAACTCGTTCACGCCAGCCATCTTCCCCGATCCTCGCGCCAGAGTTCGTACAGTGACGTCATGGCAGACATCCTCACGCTGGCAGTCGACTGCGGTGGAGGCGGGATCAAGGCAGCCGTCCTCGACTCGTCGGGCACCGCGCACGCGGCGCCGGTCCGTGTACCGACGCCCTACCCGCTGCCGCCCGAGCTCCTCGTGGACACGATCGCGAAGATCGCCACCGACCTCCCGGCGGCCGGACGGGTCACGGTCGGCATGCCCGGCATGATCCGGAGCGGCGTCGTCGTGCACACGCCGCACTACATCACCCGGTCGGGGCCGCGTTCTCGCGTGGATCCAGCGCTGCTCGACGCGTGGCACAGCTTCGACATGCGCGCGGCCGTCGCCAGCCGGCTGAACCTGCCCGCGCTGGTCCTGAACGACGCAGAGGTGCACGGCGCGGGTGTGGTCGCGGCGTCGGGCCTCGAGCTGGTCATCACGCTCGGCACGGGCCTCGGGACCGCGATGTTCCACGGCGGCCGGATCGCGCCGCACCTGGAGTGGTCGCACGCGCCGGTACGCCGCAACCTGACGTACGACCAGTACATCGGCGAGCCCGAACGACGTCGGCTGGGCGACGGCCTGTGGTCACGACGCGTGGTCACGGTCGTCGACGGGCTGCGGCCCGTCTTCCACTGGGACCGGCTCTACCTCGGGGGCGGCAACGCGCGGCGCATCACGCCGTCCGCGCTCACCAGGCTCGGCGACGACGTCGTCATCGTCCCGAACTCCGCCGCACTGGTGGGCGGCGCGCGAGCATGGGACCTGCTGCCTGCTCAGTGACGCACCGCCACGCACGACGACGCCGGGCCGCACCCTCCGTACGGAAGGTGCGGCCCGGCGTCGTGCAGGGGAGAAAGAGGCTCAGGCCTCCTTCGTCTCCTCGGCGGCCTTCTTCTTGGGAGCCGCCTTCTTCTTCTTGGGGGCCTCGGCAGCGGCGTCCTCGGCGGGGGCGTCGGCGACGTCCTCGGCCGGGGCGTCCTCGACCGGAGCGTCCTCGACGACCGCGTCCTCGGCCGGGGCCTCGGTCACGTCAGCGGCCTTCTCGGTGGCCTTGGTGGCCTCCTTGACGACTGCCTGCTTGGGGCTCACGGGCTCGGTGATGAGCTCGATGACCGCCATGGGCGCGTTGTCACCCTTGCGGGTGCCGATCTTGGTGATGCGCGTGTAGCCACCGTTGCGCTCGGCCATGGCCGGGGCGATCTCGGTGAAGAGCGTGTGCACCACGCCCTTGTCACGCACGACGGTGAGCACGCGGCGACGGGCGGACAGGTCGCCCTTCTTCGCGAACGTGATCAGACGCTCGGCCAGGGGACGCAGGCGCTTGGCCTTGGTCTCCGTGGTCGTGATGCGGCCGTGCTCGAAGAGGGAGGTGGACAGGTTCGCGAGAATCAGACGCTCGTGAGCCGGGCTACCGCCGAGCCGCGCGCCCTTGGTAGGGGTAGGCATTACTTGTCTCCTTGGAAGTGGTTCCGCACGTCCGGCCTAGGCCGGACATGGGACGTCAGTACGACTGCTCGTCGCCGCTGTAGGCCGCGGAGTCGCTACCCTCGAAGTACGAAGCGCCGGCCGGATCGAAGTCCAGCGGCGAGTCCTTGAGGCTGAGGCCGAGCTCGGCCAGCTTCTCCTTGACCTCGGTGATCGACTTCGCACCGAAGTTGCGGATGTCGAGCAGGTCCGCCTCACTGCGGGCAACAAGCTCGCCCACCTGGTGGATGCCCTCGCGCTTGAGGCAGTTGTACGAACGGATGGTGAGGTTGAGCTCCTCGATCGGCAGCGCCAGGTCCGCGGCAAGCGCGGTGTCCGTCGGCGACGGCCCGATCTCGATGCCCTCGGCCTCGACGTTCAGCTCACGTGCCAGGCCGAACAGCTCGACCAGGGTCTTGCCAGCCGAGGCGAGCGCGTCGCGAGGCGTGATTGCCTGCTTCGTCTCGACGTCGACAATGAGCTTGTCGAAGTCGGTGCGCTGCTCGACTCGGGTGGCCTCGACCTTGTACGTGACCTTGAGGACCGGCGAGTAGATCGAGTCGACCGGGATGCGCCCGATCTCCGCGTCGAACTGCTTGTTCTGCGCGGCGGACACGTACCCACGGCCCCGCTCGACGGTCAGCTCGATCTCGAGCTTGCCCTTGTCGTTGAGGGTGGCGATGTGCAGGTCGGGGTTGTGGACCTCGACCCCCGCCGGCGGAACGATGTCCGCAGCGGTCACGACGCCGGCGCCCTGCTTGCGCAGGTACATCACGACGGGCTCGTCGTTCTCCGAGGAGACCACGAGGTTCTTGATGTTGAGGATGATCTCGGTGACGTCTTCCTTCACGCCCGACACGGTGCTGAACTCGTGCAGCACACCGTCGATACGGATGGACGTGACGGCCGCGCCCGGGATGGACGACAGCAGGGTGCGACGCATCGAGTTGCCGAGCGTGTAGCCGAAGCCAGGCTCGAGCGGCTCGATGGAGAAGCGGGAACGGCTCTCCGAGATGACCTCTTCGGTCAGCGTGGGGCGCTGTGCGATAAGCACTGTGGGTGTCCTTTCGAGTGTGCGTCCGCTATATGACGCATCACGGCTGCGATCTCTCGCGGCCCGGACGGATCTCTGTCACCGTCCAGGCAAGGTGCTCACCGCGAGCGGTGAGCGCTGTCGCGGTCGCGGTGCGGTCCCGCAGCCATCGGGCTGCGCGGCCGCACCGCGGCGCGACGGATATCAAACGCGGCGACGCTTCGGGGGGCGGCAGCCGTTGTGAGCCTGGGGCGTCACGTCCTGGATCGAGCCGACCTCGAGGCCGGTCGCCTGGAGCGAGCGGATGGCGGTCTCGCGACCGGAACCCGGGCCCTTCACGAAGACGTCGACCTTCTTGACGCCGTGCTCCTGCGCGCGGCGCGCGGCCGACTCGGCAGCCATCTGCGCGGCGTACGGGGTCGACTTACGGGAGCCCTTGAAGCCGACGTGGCCGGCGGACGCCCATGCGATCACAGCACCCGAGGGGTCGGTGATCGAGATGATCGTGTTGTTGAACGTGGACTTGATGTGCGCCTGGCCGAGCGGGACGTTCTTCTTGTCCTTGCGGCGCGGCTTGCGGCCGGCGGCGGCGCGAGTCTTGGGAGGCATGTGTTTTTGAAATCTCCTGGTCTGATCGGACCGGGGCGGTCTCAGCTCAAGATGAGCCGACCGCTCCACGGACTGCTATCAGCGGGCCTTCTTCTTGCCCGCGACGGTGCGCTTGGGACCCTTGCGGGTACGCGCGTTGGTCTTTGTGCGCTGACCACGCACCGGCAGTCCGCGACGGTGGCGGATGCCCTGGTAGGTACCGATCTCGACCTTGCGGCGGATGTCGGCCGCGACCTCACGGCGGAGGTCACCCTCGAGCTTGAAGTTGCCCTCGAGGTGGTCGCGGAGCGCAACGAGCTCGGCGTCGCCGAGGTCCTTGACGCGGACGTCCGGGCTGATGCCCGTGGCGGCCAGGGTCTCCTTCGCGCGGGTACGACCCACACCGAAGATGTAAGTGAGCGCAACCTCAAGCCGCTTGTCGCGGGGGAGGTCGACGCCGATAAGACGTGCCATGTGCCTTCCGGCTCCTGTACTGCTCATCGGAGGTCTGCCGCACCGCCATCCCGCGATTCACGCGAGCCCCGGCCTCCGGGCCGAGGGTTCCCCTCACCTGTGCGGTTGCCCGCTGGGTGAGGTTCGAGGTGGTGCGCTGGTGGTGGCCTCAGCCACCGGACCCCGGGCGGATGCCCGGGACGTGATCAGCCCTGGCGCTGCTTGTGGCGCAGGTTGTCGCAGATCACCATGACGCGACCGTGCCGGCGAATCACCTTGCACTTGTCGCAGATCTTCTTGACGCTCGGCTTGACCTTCATGGTTTTTCCTCCACCACGGCGCCCGGTCTCTCGGTGCGCACGCAGCAGTGTCGTGGGTGGTCGATCGTGCGGCGACGTCACCTCTGGCCAAGCCGCGAGTGACATAGCCCCGGATCGGGGACTGACTACTTGTAGCGGTAGACGATCCGGCCGCGGGACAGGTCGTACGGGCTGAGCTCCACCACCACGCGGTCCTCGGGGAGGATCCGGATGTAGTGCTGTCGCATCTTGCCCGAGATGTGCGCGAGAACCCTGTGACCGTTCGACAGCTCGACGCGGAACATCGCGTTCGGCAGAGCCTCGATCACACTGCCCTCGATCTCGATGACACCGTCCTTCTTTGCCATATCCTCCGCTAACTCTCGTCGTGACTGCTTCCACGCCCACGGCACCGCAGGAGCCCTGCGGAGCCGACAGTCGGGTGTGGATGTCGTGTGTGTCCGTGTACCGCCGACCTCGTGTGCCTCGGCCTGCGCCCCGCTCTCGCGGGGACCGGCAGGCGCCTCGGCACCCTTTCAAGAACTGGAGGCGTTGAACGGACTACACCCAGCGGTCCAGCCTACGTCACTTCGGAAAGCATTCAAAGCGCAGGACGACGGCGAAAGCCGCTCCCGGCCGTGAGCCTCGCCACGACGAGCCCCTCAGAGGTCGTACTCGACCCCCGGCAGGCCGATCATCGTGTGCGGGAGGCTGGTGACGAAGAAGAACAGCATGGGGAGCCAGCCGAGCACCATGCCCAGGCCGAGCGCGATGAGCATGTGCCTGCCCCGCGCCTTCCAGAACCACACGCCGAGCAGCCACACCGCGATGCCGAGCAGCAGGACCGACTCCCAGACGAGCAACGAGGTGCCGAAACCGAGGACCACGCCGACCCAGAGGAACGGGCTCGGCGCGAGCCGGCGGCCCCATGCGGCGAGCCAGCGCCCGAACCGTTCCAGGCCGCGGCGCGCAGCCAGAAGAACCCGTGTCCGCACGCCGGGCGGAGTGTGCGCTTCGTCGGTCACAAGCCGATCGTAGCCAACTGACTCCGACTTAAATAGGCCCCGGGTGAAAGTCGCTCAATCGAGCGAGACCGGTTCCACGCCGAAGACGCCGAGGTGCTCCGCTCCCCCGTCGACCGCCGTGAGGACGATGATGCCGTCCTCCATGATCGCGGTGGAGTGCTCCCAGTGCGCCGCACGGGAGCCGTCGACGGTGACCACCGTCCAGTCGTCCTCGAGGACTCTGGTCTCGGAACCGCCGCGCGTGATCATCGGCTCGATCGCCAGGCACATCCCCGACCGCAGCCGAGGGCCG
Source organism: Promicromonospora sp. CA-289599 (assembly GCF_050936155.1). Taxonomy (NCBI): domain Bacteria; kingdom Bacillati; phylum Actinomycetota; class Actinomycetes; order Micrococcales; family Promicromonosporaceae; genus Promicromonospora; species Promicromonospora sp. CA-289599. The sequence continues at coordinate 3,451,375 of NZ_JBNJNI010000001.1, read as the reverse complement.
GACCCGGACGTCCTGTAGTTGTGCACGTCCGGCGGCTGGTGCATGGCGCTGCCGATGCCGTGCCCGACGTACTCCTCGACGATGCCGTACTCGATGCCGTTGAACTCACCGGCCATCTCGACGGCGGCCTCCACCGCCTCGCCCACCGCGTTCAGACGCTTCGCGGACGCCAGCGTGGCGATGCCCGCCCACATGGCGGTCTCCGTGGCCCGGACGAGCGCGATGTCGGCGAGATCCGCACCCGCGGCGACCAGGTCGTCGTCGGGCAGCGTGTGGTCGAGTGCCCCGTCGGGGCCCAGGACGAACGAGACTGCCGAGTCACCGTGCCAGCCCTCGACTATCGCGCCGCAGTCGATCGAGACGAGGTCACCCGCTGCCAGCACCCGGCTGCCCGGGATGCCGTGGATGACCTCGTCGTTGACCGACGTGCAGATGACTCCGGTGAACCCGTGGTAGCCCAGGAACGAAGGCGCCGCACCGGCGTCGTCGATGGCCTTGGTGGCCACGGCGTCGAGGTCAGTGGTGGTGACACCGGGCCGGGCCGCGGACCGGACCGCGGCAAGAGTGTCCGCGACCACCAGACCGGCACGCCGCATGAGGCGTACCTGGTCCGGCGTCTTGTACTCGACGCGGTCCCGCCCGAAGACCACGCCTCAGCCCAGCTGGGCCGCGAGTGCGGCGACGATGCGGTCGGTGACCTCGGTGATCTCACCGACGCCGTCCACCTTGGCCAGCAGCCCCCGCTCCGCGTACGCGGCGGTGAGGGGAGCCGTCTCGGTGGCGTAGATGTCGAGCCGGCGGGCGATCCCCTCAGGGGTGTCGTCCTCACGGCCCTCGTCCTGGGCGCGCTTGGTGAGACGCTCCATCAGGACGTCGCGGTCCGCCGTCAGCTCGATCACGCCGTCGAGCTCCCACCCGAAGCCGGCGAGCGTGGTGTCCAGCTCAGCGACCTGGGCCGCGTTGCGGGGGTAGCCGTCGAGCAGGAACCCGGCCTTGACGTCCTCGTCGCCGAGGCGGTCGCGGACCATCGCGTTGGTGATCTCGTCCGGGACGAGCTCACCCTTGTCGATGTACTCCTTGGCCGTCGTGCCGAGCTCCGTGCTGCCCTTGATGTTGGCCCGGAAGATGTCGCCGGTGGAGATCGCGACGATCCCGAACACCTCGGCGAGGCGCGCGGCCTGCGTGCCCTTGCCGACGCCCTGCGGGCCCATGATGACCAGGCGTGTGACCTGGCCCTCCTTGTCCGGACGAGCGTGGAGCTCGCGACGAGAGGCGGTGGAGGGGGTCTGACTCAACGGAGAAATCCTTCGTAATGGCGCTGCTGCAGCTGTGAATCGATCTGCTTGACCGTATCCAGCCCGACGCCGACCACGATGAGGATCGAGGCACCGCCGAAGGGCAACTGTGTGCTGACGCCGAGGAAGACGAGCACCAGCGTCGGGATCAGCGCAACCAGCGCGAGGTACACGGAACCGGCGGAGGTGATCCGGGTGATCACGAAGTCCAGGTACTCCGCCGTCGGGCGGCCGGCCCGGATGCCGGGGATGAAGCCGCCGTACTTCTTCATGTTGTCCGCGACCTCGTCCGGGTTGAACGTGATCGACGTGTAGAAGAAGCAGAAGAAGATGATCATCAGCGTGTAGATCGCGATGTACAGCGGCGACGACTGCTGGACCAGGTTGTTGGAGATCCAGACGACCCACTCGGACTGCTGATCGCCGAACTGGGCCAGAAGACCCGGGATGGCCAGGATCGACGCCGCGAAGATCACCGGGATCACACCGGACATGTTGATCTTGATCGGGATGTAGGTGCTGGTGCCGCCGTACATGCGGCGGCCCACCATGCGCTTCGCGTACTGCACCGGGATGCGGCGCTGCGACTGCTCGACGAACACCACGAGGCCGATGACCAGGACGATCACGAGGATCATGATGGTGAAGTTCAGGACGCCGTTGGCGCCACCGGCGATCGACCAGAGCGACGTCGGGAAGCTCGCGGCGATCGACGTGAAGATCAGGAGCGACATGCCGTTGCCGACGCCGCGCTCGGTGATCAGCTCGCCGAGCCACATGACGAGGCCTGTACCGGCGGTCATCGTGATGACCATGAGGATGGAGGTCAGAACACCGTCATCGGGGATGACAGGAACATCACAGCCCTGGAAGAGCAGGCCCTGACGCGCCGTCGTGATGACGGTGGTCGACTGCAGGATCGCGAGACCGATGGTGAGGTAGCGCGTGTACTGGGTCAGCTTGGTCTGACCCGACTGGCCCTCCTTCTGCAGCGCCTCGAAGCGTGGGATCACCACGCGAAGCAGCTGCACGATGATGCTTGCCGTGATGTACGGCATGATCCCGAGGGCGAAGATCGACAGCTGGAGCAGAGCGCCGCCGCTGAAGACGTTGATCAGGCCGAGCAGGGTGTTGTCCCCTTGCCCAGCGATGCATTGCTGCACGTTCGCGTAGTCCACGCCGGGAGTCGGTATGAACGACCCGAGCCGGAAGATCGCCATGATCGCGATCGTGAACAGCAGCTTGCGCCGCAGGTCTGGCGTCCGGAAAGCCCGGCCGAAAGCGCTGAGCACCCTATCCTCCTGGCCCGCCGTTGCGGGATCTAGTGTCGCCGACGCGACGCCGGCGAGATGTATCGAACGTGGGCCAGACCACAACGGTGCAGCCAGACCGTGTCGGATTCTACGTTGCTTACGGGGTCTTTCGGACCACAAGAGCCCCGCGAAATTCTCAAGAGAGCACACAGGGCCGGCCGCGCATCATGCGCCGCCGGCCCTGTAGCTGTATCAGGCCTCCGAGACCGTACCGCCGGCCGCCAGGATCTTCTCCTTGGCGGTAGCCGAGACGCGGTCGACCGCGATCTCGAGCTTGACGGTGATCTCACCGTTGCCGAGCACCTTGACGGGCTGACCCTTGCGGACCGCCCCCTTGGCGACGAGGTCCTCGACGGTGACGGAGCCACCATCGGGGAACAGCGTGGAGAGCTTGTCCAGGTTCACGACCTGGAACTCCACGCGGAACGGGTTCTTGAATCCACGCAGCTTCGGGAGGCGCATGTGCAGAGGCACCTGCCCACCCTCGAAGCCTGCGGGGACCTGGTAACGAGCCTTCGTACCCTTGGTACCGCGACCTGCCGTCTTACCCTTCGAGCCTTCACCGCGACCCACACGGGTCTTCGCGGTCTTGGCGCCGGGGGCCGGACGGAGGTGATGCATCTTCAGCGGCTTGTTCTCCGCCATGATCACTCGACCTCCTCGACGGCGACGAGGTGCGCCACCGTCTTGACCATGCCACGAATCTCCGCACGGTCCTCCTTCACGGCGGTGTCGCCGATCCGCTTGAGGCCGAGGGTTCGCAGCGTGTCACGCTGGTTCTGCTTGCCGCCGATGGCGGACTTGGTCTGAGTCACCTTGAGTCGAGCCATCACGCACCCGCCTTTGCAGTCGACTCGGCACGACCAGCGGCCTGCGCACGCAGGAGCGCGGCCGGGGCCACGTCCTCGAGCGGGAGGCCACGACGAGCGGCAACAGCAGCCGGCTCCTCGAGGCCCTTCAGGGCCGCGACCGTGGCGTGCACGATGTTGATCGCGTTCGACGAACCGAGCGACTTGCTCAGCACGTCGTGGATGCCCGCGCACTCCAGCACGGCGCGCACCGGACCACCGGCGATAACACCGGTACCCGGGGACGCCGGACGCAGGAACACGACACCGGCAGCCTTCTCACCCTGGATGGGGTGAGGGATGGTGCCCTGGATACGAGGGACGCGGAAGAAGTTCTTCTTCGCCTCCTCGACACCCTTGGCGATCGCCGCGGGCACCTCCTTGGCCTTGCCGTAGCCGACGCCTACGGTGCCGTCACCGTCGCCCACCACGACGAGCGCGGTGAAGCTGAAGCGGCGGCCACCCTTGACGACCTTGGAGACGCGGTTGATGGAGACGACCTTCTCGATGAAGGCGCTCTTTTCCTCGCGCGCCCCACGACGGTCGCCGCCACGGCCGCCACCACGGCGGTCGTTACGGTCCTTGTTCTCGGTGGCGGCACCCTGGGGGGCGCCGCTGCGCTGCCCTGCAGCCATCAGAGAGTCCTCTTCTTCCGTGCGTTGGTCATCACAGGGCCAGACCGCCCTCGCGGGCGCCGTCAGCCACTGCAGCGACGCGACCGTGGTACTTGTTGCCGCCGCGGTCGAACACGACGGTGTCGACGCCGACAGCCTTGGCACGCTCGGCGACGAGCTCGCCGATCTTGCGGGCCTTGGCCGTCTTGTCGCCGTCGAACGCACGCAGGTCGGCCTCGAGGGTCGACGCAGACGCGACGGTCTTGCCCACGCTGTCGTCCACGACCTGCGCCACCATGTGGCGCGAGGAACGGGTGACGACGAGACGCGGACGAACGGCGGTGCCAGCGATCTTCTTGCGCAGGCGAAGGTGGCGACGCTGACGAGCGACGGACTTGCCCTTGCCCAGGATCTTGATAGCCATCGTCACTTACCAGCCTTTCCGACCTTGCGGCGGACGTTCTCGCCGGCGTAACGCACGCCCTTGCCCTTGTAGGGCTCGGGCTTGCGGATCTTGCGAATGTTCGCTGCGACCTCGCCGACCTGCTGCTTGTCGATGCCCGAGACCGAGAACTTGGTGGGGCTCTCGACCGCGAACGTGACGCCTGCGGGCGGTTCGATGACAACAGGGTGGCTGAAGCCGAGCGCGAACTCCAGGCTCGAGCCCTTCGCCACGACGCGGTAACCAGTACCGACGATCTCGAGCTTCTTCTCGTAGCCCTGCGTCACACCCGTGATCATGTTGGCGATCAGGGTGCGGGTCAGGCCGTGCAGCGCACGGGAGTTCCGCTCGTCGTCAGGACGCGACACCACGAGCTGGGCGTCCTCCTGAGCGACATTGATGGGTGCGGGCACGTTGTGCTCGAGAGAACCCTTGGGGCCCTTCACGGTCACGAGCGCGCCGCTGACAGTGATGTCCACGCCGGCTGGGACCGGAACGGGAAGCTTGCCGATTCGAGACATTGGCGTTTTCTCCTTTCCGGATTACCAGACGTAGGCGAGGACTTCGCCGCCGACGCCCTTGGCCTGTGCCTGACGGTCGGTGAGGAGGCCGGAGGACGTGGACAGAATCGCCACGCCCAGGCCGCCGAGCACCTTGGGCAGATCGGTGGACTTGCGGTAGACACGCAGACCGGGCTTCGAGATGCGGCGCACGCCCGCCAGGGCGCGCTCCCGGTTCTGGCCGTACTTCAGCTCGAGCGTGAGGGTCTTGCCCACCTGGGCGTCCTCCACGTTCCAGCCGACGATGTAGCCCTCGGCCTGCAGGATCTCAGCAATGTGCGTCTTCAGCTTCGACGACGGCATGGAAACCGTGTCGTGGTGCGCCGAGTTCGCGTTACGCAGACGGGTCAGCATGTCTGCGATCGGGTCGGTCATAGTCATCGGGCTCTTGCCCTTCCTCGCCGGGGTATCCGAACGGCCTCGAGGGGCCGGACAGACCTACGGCGTAGTTGTGTTACCAGCTGCTCTTGGTGACGCCCGGAAGCTCGCCACGGTGGGCCATCTCCCGGACGCAGATGCGGCACAGGCCGAACTTGCGGTAAACGGAGTGCGGGCGACCGCACTTCTGGCACCGGGTGTAGGCGCGAACCGCGAACTTCGGCTTGGCGGCCGCCTTGTTGATCAGGGCCTTCTTCGCCATGTCAGTTCTCCTTGAAGGGGAAGCCGAGACGGCGCAGCAGAGAGCGGCCCTCGTCGTCGGTCGTCGCCGTCGTCACGACCGTGATGTCCATACCGCGGACCCGGTCGATCTTGTCCTGGTCGATCTCGTGGAACATCGACTGCTCCGTGAGACCGAAGGTGTAGTTGCCGTGCCCGTCGAACTGCTTGGGCGACAGACCACGGAAGTCGCGGATACGCGGCAGGGCGGTCGCCAGCAGGCGGTCCAGGAACTCCCACATGCGGTCGCCACGAAGCGTCACGTGCGCACCGATCGGCATGCCCTCGCGCAGCTTGAACTGTGCGATGGACTTACGAGCCTTGGTGACCTGCGGCTTCTGACCGGTGATCGCCGAGAGGTCGCGGATGGCGCCCTCGATGAGCTTCGAGTCCTTGGCCGCGTCGCCCACACCCATGTTCACGACGATCTTCGTGAGACCGCCGGCCTGGTGCAGGTTCTTGTGGCCGAACTCCTCGATCAGCGCCGGGAGGATCTCCTCGCGGTACTTCTGCTTGAGGCGCGGCTGGGCCGGGGCCTCGATGGTCGTCTCGGTCATCAGATGTCCTTCCCGGAGCGCTTCGCAACGCGGATCCGGACGGTCTTGGTACGGCCGTCGCGCTCCACCTGCTCCTCGCGGTACCCGACGCGGGTGCCCTTCTTGGTCTCCGGGTCGACGATCATCACGTTGCTCACGTGGATCGGCGCCTCGACCGTCTCGATGCCACCGGTGCGGGCGCCGCGCTGCGACTGACCCACCTTGGTGTGCTTCGTGACGCGCTGGACACCCTCGACCACGAGGCGGTCGGAGTCCTTGAGGACCTCGAGCACCCGGCCGGTCTTGCCCTTGTCACGACCAGAGATCACGATGACCTGGTCGCCCTTCTTGATCTTCGCCATGGTCAGAGCACCTCCGGAGCCAGCGAGATGATCTTCATGAACCGCTTGTCACGCAGCTCGCGGCCGACCGGGCCGAAGATGCGCGTCCCACGAGGCTCGCCGTCGTTCTTGAGGATGACGGCGGCGTTCTCGTCGAACTTGATGTAGGAACCGTCGGGACGGCGGCGCTCCTTGGCGGTCCGGACGACGACGGCCTTGATGACGTCGCCCTTCTTCACGTTGCCGCCCGGGATCGCGTCCTTGACGGTGGCGACGATGGTGTCGCCGATTCCGGCGTAGCGACGGCCCGAGCCACCGAGAACGCGGATGCAGAGAATCTCCTTGGCACCCGTGTTGTCGGCGACACGAAGTCGCGACTCCTGCTGGATCATTTGAATGAACTCCTGTCGTCGAACTGGTTCTCGCGCGGACTGCTTCCGGCGAGCCTGGTCGAACGGATAGTTGCTGTGCTAGGCCGGGACGGCACGCGTACGTGTGTCACGCACCGCCCCTGCCGATGTAGAAGTCCTTACTTGGCCTTCTCGAGGATCTCCACCAGGCGGAACCGCTTGGTAGCGGACAGCGGGCGGGTCTCCATGATGACGACCAGGTCGCCGATGCCGGCGCTGTTCTGCTCGTCGTGTGCCTTGACCTTGGTCGTGCGACGGATGACCTTGGCGTAGAGGGGGTGCTTAACCCGGTCCTCGACCTCGATCACGATGGTCTTGTCCATCTTGTCGCTGACCACGTAGCCACGGCGCACCTTACGCGTCGCGCGCTGGGCCTCGGGGGCCTCGGGCGTCGTCTTCTCGCTCATTGCCTCACTCACTCACGCTCGGAGCCGTACGGATGCCGAGCTCGCGCTCACGCAGGATCGTGTAGATCCGAGCGATGTCGCGACGCACGGCCTTGAGACGACCGTGGCTCTCGAGCTGGCCGGTCGCCGACTGGAAGCGGAGGTTGAAGAGCTCCTCCTTGGCTTCCTTCAGCTTGGCGACGAGGGTCTCGTCGTCCATGCCATCCAGATCGATGGGGGCAAGCCCCTGCGTACCGATAGCCATATCAGACACCACCCTCGCGCACCACGAAACGGCACTTCATCGGGAGCTTGTGCATCGCGCGGCGCATGGCCTCACGTGCAAGGGACTCGTCAACACCGGCCAGCTCGAAGAGGATCCGGCCGGGCTTGACGTTGGCGACCCACCACTCCGGAGAACCCTTACCGGAACCCATGCGGGTCTCGGCAGGCTTCTTCGTCAGCGGACGGTCCGGGTAGATGTTGATCCACACCTTGCCGCCACGCTTGATGTGGCGAGTCATTGCGATACGCGCCGCCTCGATCTGGCGGTTGGTGACGTACGCCGGCTCCAGAGCCTGGATGCCGAAGTCGCCGAACGCGATCTGGGTGCCACCCTTTGCCGCACCGGAGCGCGACGGGTGGTGCTGCTTGCGGTGCTTGACCCTGCGCGGGATCAGCATGGTCAGGCCTCCGTTCCGGTCTCAGCGGCCGGAGCAGCAGCTGCCTCAGCCGCGGGGGCTGCCTCAGTGCTGCGCTCGGCCGGACGCTCGTTACGACGTCCGCCACCACCGCGACGGTCGCCACCGCGCTCGCCACCGCGCTCAGGACGGTCGCCACGACCGCGACCCGCGCGGGGTGCGGCAGTAGCCTGCTGAGCGGCGAACTCCTTCTCGGTGACCTCGCCCTTGTAGATCCACACCTTGACGCCGATGCGGCCGAAGGTGGTGCGGGCCTCGTAGAAGCCGTAGTCGATGTACGCGCGGAGCGTGTGCAGGGGCACGCGGCCCTCGCGGTAGAACTCCGAACGGCTCATCTCGGCGCCGCCGAGGCGGCCGGCGACCTGCACGCGGATACCCTTCGCGCCGGCACGCTGGGCGGACTGCATGCCCTTGCGCATCGCGCGACGGAAGGAGACACGGCTGGCCAGCTGCTCGGCAATGCCCTGAGCAACGAGCTGCGCGTCGATCTCCGCGTTCTTGACCTCGAGGATGTTGAGCTGAACCTGCTTGCCCGTGAGCTTCTCGAGCTCACCGCGGATGCGGTCGGCCTCAGCACCTCGACGACCGATCACGATGCCCGGACGTGCCGTGTGGATGTCCACGCGGACACGGTCGCGGGTGCGCTCGATCTCAACCTTGGAGATACCCGCACGCTCGAGGCCGGTGCCCATGAGCTTGCGGATCTGAACGTCCTCACGGACGTAGTCGCGGTACCGCTGACCAGGCTTGGTGCTGTCGGCGAACCAACGCGACCGGTGGTCAGTCGTAATACCCAGGCGGTACCCGTGCGGGTGAACCTTCTGTCCCACTATCGGGCCCCTTCCTTATCGGCGAGCACCACGGTGATGTGGCTGGTGCGCTTGAGAATGCGCGTAGCACGTCCCTGAGCCCGAGGCCGGAAACGCTTGAGCGTCGGCCCCTCGTCCACGAACGCGGCGGAGACGACCAGGTCGCCCTCGTCGAAGCGCTCGCTCGCGCGGTCGGCCTTCACCCGAGCGTTCGCGATCGCGCTCTCCACGACCTTGCGGATCGGCTCACTGGCGGCCTGCGGTGCGAACTTCAGCACCGCGACGGCCTCAGAGGCCTGCTTGCCACGGATGAGGTCCACGACGCGCCGGGCCTTCTGGGGCGTGACACGGACGAACCGCGCCTGCGCCTTGGCTTCCATTGCTGTCCTGCTTCCTTTTCTCAGACAGTCCAGATCATCGCTGCTGTGACGGGGAGAATCCCACGCCTCAGCGGCGACGACCCTTCCTGTCGTCCTTCACGTGGCCGCGGAAGGTCCGCGTGGGAGCGAACTCGCCGAGCTTGTGGCCGACCATCGACTCGGTCACGAAGACCGGGACGTGCTTGCGACCGTCGTGCACGGCAAAGGTGTGACCGAGAAAGTCGGGCGTGACAACCGACCGACGGGACCAGGTCTTGATAACTGTCTTGGTCCCCTTCTCGTTCTGGACGTCCACCTTCTTCTGGAGGTGTCCGTCTACGAAGGGGCCCTTCTTCAGGCTACGAGGCATGTTTCAGGCTCCTATCAGCGCTTCTTGCCGGTACGACGGCGACGGACGATCATCCGGTCGCTCGACTTGTTCGGACGGCGGGTACGACCCTCGGCCTGGCCCCAGGGGCTGACCGGGTGGCGTCCACCGGACGTCTTGCCTTCACCACCACCGTGGGGGTGGTCCACCGGGTTCATGGCGACACCACGGACGGTCGGGCGCTTGCCCTTCCACCGCATGCGGCCGGCCTTGCCCCAGTTGATGTTCGACTGCTCGGCGTTGCCGACCTCGCCGACCGTCGCGCGGCAGCGCAGGTCGACCATCCGGATCTCGCCGGACGGCATGCGCAGCTGCGCATAGGGGCCGTCCTTGGCAACGAGCTGCACGGACGCACCAGCCGAACGGGCGATCTTCGCACCGCCGCCGGGCCGAAGCTCGATGGCGTGGATGACCGTACCGGTCGGGATGTTGCGCAGCGGCAGGTTGTTGCCGGGCTTGATGTCAGCACCCGCACCGGCCTCGATGCGGTCGCCCTGCGACAGCTTGTTCGGCGCGATGATGTAGCGCTTCTCGCCGTCCGCGTAGTGCAGGAGGGCGATACGTGCCGTGCGGTTGGGGTCGTACTCGATGTGAGCGACCTTCGCGGGCACGCCGTCCTTGTCGTGACGACGGAAGTCGATGACGCGGTAGGCGCGCTTGTGGCCGCCACCCTTGTGACGCGTCGTGATGCGACCGGTGTTGTTACGACCACCGGTCTTGCTCAGCGGCCGGATCAGCGACTTCTCGGGCTGCGAGCGCGTGATCTCGACAAAGTCGGCAACGCTGGAGCCGCGGCGGCCGGGCGTAGTCGGCTTGTACTTACGGATTCCCATGGAAACCTGTCCTCAATCGTCTCTCGTCAGCTCAGCCGACCGGACCGCCGAAGATGTCGATCGTGCCCTCGCGGAGGGTGACGATCGCACGCTTCGTGTCCTTGCGCTTGCCGAGGCCAAAACGCGTGCGACGCGTCTTGCCCTTGCGGTTCATCGTGTTCACCGACGCGACCTTGACGCTGAAGACCTTCTCAATAGCGATCTTGATCTCGGTCTTGTTCGCGCTCGGGTCGACGATGAAGGTGTACTTGCCCTCGTCGAGAAGGTTGTAGCTCTTCTCGGAGACGACCGGCGCGATCAGGATGTCGCGCGGGTCCTTCACGGTGACGGTCACTTGGCAGTCTCCTCAGCGGTCTCGGCCTCGGACTCCGTGGCGACAGCCTTCGCGCCCTTGGTCGGGCCCTCGAGGAACGCGGCAAGCGCGCCCTCGGTGAAGACGACGTCGTCGGAGATGAGCACGTCGTAGGTGTTCAGCTGGTCAGCGACCAGGAGGTGCACCTCGGGAACGTTGCGCAGCGACTTGACCGTGGCCTCGTCGTCGCGCAGCGTCACGACGAGCACGTGTGCACGCGTCGTCAGCTTCGTGATGGTGGCGAGTGCCGTCTTGGTGGACGGGACGCCCTCGATGCCGAAGCCGGACACGACGTGCACGCGACCCGAACGAGCGCGGTCCGAGAGGGCACCGCGCAGGGCGGCAGCCTTCATCTTCTTCGGGGTGCGCTGGTCGTAGCTGCGCGGCTGCGGGCCGTGGACGACGCCACCGCCGGCAAACTGCGGAGCACGCGTCGAACCCTGGCGGGCGCGACCGGTGCCCTTCTGCTTGTACGGCTTGCGGCCACCACCGCGGACCTCGCCACGAGTCTTCGTGGATGCGGTCCCCTGGCGGGCGGCTGCGCGCTGCGCAACGACCACCTGGTGGATCAGCGGAATGTTCACGGCGACGTCGAACACCTCAGCGGGGAGCTCGGCGGTGCCGGACTTCTTGCCCTGGGCGTCCAGGACGTCGACAGTCAGAGCGGTCATCGGGTTCACGCTCCCTTCGCGGCGTTACGCACGAGGACGACGCCACCCTTGGGGCCGGGAACCGCGCCCTTGACGAGCAGCAGACCCTTCTCGACGTCGACCGCGTGAACGGTCAGGTTCTGGGTGGTCTGACGGGCGTTACCCATCCGACCGGCCATCTTCATGCCCTTGAAGACTCGCGACGGCGTCGAAGCGCCACCGATCGAGCCGGGCTTGCGGTGGTTGCGGTGCGCACCGTGAGAAGCACCCACGCCGTGGAAGCCGTGACGCTTCATGACGCCGGCGGTGCCCTTGCCCTTGGTCGTACCGACCACGTCGACCAGCGCGCCGGCCTCGAAGGCGTCTGCGGTGATCTCCTGGCCGAGGGTGTACTCGGAGGCGTTCTCGGTGCGGATCTCGGCCACGTGACGGCGCGGCGTGACGCCGGCCTTCTCGAAGTGGCCCTTGAGGGGCTTGGTGACCTTGCGCGGGTCAACCTGGCCGGTCGCGAGCTGAACAGCCGCATAACCGTCGGCGTCTGCAGTGCGGACCTGGGTCACCACATTGGTGCCCACGGCGACAACGGTCACCGGCACGAGGCGGCCTGCCTCGTCCCAGAGCTGCGTCATGCCGAGCTTGGTCCCGAGCAACGCGGTCACGTTCTTCTGCTGGTTGGTCATGATGTCCTCCAGCCTCAGAGCTTGATCTCGATGTTCACGTCCGCCGGCAGGTCGAGTCGCATGAGCGAGTCGACGGCCTTGGGCGTGGGATCGATGATGTCGATGAGCCGCTTGTGCGTACGCATCTCGAAGTGCTCGCGGCTGTCCTTGTACTTGTGAGGCGACCGGATCACAACGAAGACGTTCTTCTCCGTCGGCAGCGGCACCGGACCCACGACCGTCGCACCAGCGCGAGTGACCGTGTCGACGATCTTGCGCGCCGAACTGTCGATCACCTCGTGGTCGTAGGACTTGAGCCGGATGCGGATCTTCTGTCCCGCCATGGCGTCGTCTGACTCTCTCTCTCGAACCGCTACTGTCCGACCCACGCACTCGGGCGTGTCGCATAATGCGGCACAGCCGGGCGCATAACACCATCGCTGGTGCCGGGGCCGTTGGGAAGTGATCTGCGCTGGCTGCAAGCCAGAGCGACCACGACGTTTGCAGAGCCTGCTCGGAACAGTGCCTCCGGAAGACCGAAGGACGTGTGCTCCGCGGGGCGCCTCGTACGCATCGAACAACAGGCGATAAACCCCGCGACCCCTCACCCGGTTTCTCCCCGGGAGGGTGACCGCTCCAGCCTCTGCTGGCCCCGAACGATCCGGGACCAAGGACTGCGGTTCTGCACACTGTTCGACACTTGAAAGAGCGCGCCCTTGACAGGCAACTATGCAATCTTGCCATACGTCTCCGCATGTACCAAACGGAGGACGTGTGACACGGGCTACTTACGCAACAGGGCCCGGGTGCCGAAGCACCCGGGCCCCATCGTTCAGCTGACTTCCGTCAGATGAGTCCGTTCTCCAAGATCACTTGAGGATCTTGGTGACACGGCCTGAACCGACCGTGCGGCCACCCTCGCGGATGGCGAAGCCCAGACCCTCCTCCATGGCGATCGGCTGGATGAGCTCGACCGTCATCTCGGTGTTGTCGCCGGGCATGACCATCTCGGTGCCCTCGGGCAGCGTGATGACGCCGGTGACGTCCGTGGTGCGGAAGTAGAACTGCGGGCGGTAGTTCGAGTAGAACGGGTTGTGACGGCCACCCTCGTCCTTGCCCAGGATGTAGACCTGAGCCTCGAAGTTCGTGTGCGGGGTGATCGAACCCGGCTTCACGATGACCTGGCCGCGCTCGACGTCCTCGCGCTTGATGCCACGCAGGAGGAGACCGGTGTTGTCGCCGGCCTGCGCCTGGTCCATCTGCTTGTGGAACGTCTCGATGCCCGTGACCGTGGTCTTCTGCGGCACGCGGATACCGACGATCTCGACGTCGGAGTTGATGTCGAGCGTGCCACGCTCGACCTTGCCGGTGACGACGGTGCCACGACCGGTGATCGTGAAGACGTCCTCGATCGGCATCAGGAACGGCTTGTCGAGGTCACGCACCGGCTCCGGCACGTTCTCGTCGACAGCTTCCATCAGCTCGACGATCTTCTCGACCCACTCGGCGTCGCCCTCGAGAGCCTTGAGGCCCGAGACGCGGATGACGGGAGCGTTGTCGCCGTCGAACTCCTGCGAGGACAGCAGCTCACGGACCTCCATCTCGACGAGCTCGAGGATCTCCTCGTCGTCGACCATGTCGGACTTGTTGAGCGCCACCATCAGGTACGGCACGCCGACCTGACGGGCGAGCAGAACGTGCTCACGCGTCTGGGCCATCGGGCCGTCGGTCGCGGCAACCACCAGGATCGCGCCGTCCATCTGCGCGGCACCGGTGATCATGTTCTTGATGTAGTCGGCGTGACCCGGAGCGTCGACGTGCGCGTAGTGGCGCTTCGGCGTCTCGTACTCGATGTGCGCGATGTTGATCGTGATACCGCGCTGCTTCTCTTCCGGCGCGGCGTCGATCTCGTCGAAGTTGCGCTGCGTGTTCGCCGGGAGCTCCGGGTACTTGTCCGCAAGCGTCTTCGAGATCGCGGCGGTCAGCGTCGTCTTACCGTGGTCGACGTGACCGATCGTGCCGATGTTGACGTGCGGCTTGGTCCGCTCGAACTTGGCCTTAGCCACTGGGGTCCTCCTGGGACTTGGGTAGATGTTCCGAACGTTGCAGATGCTCGGCCAAGAAGCCTACAACTGCGGGGCGTGCGGTTCTTCCTACAGGTTGGTTGTGCGGGTCGACCTGTGGGGACTCACTCGCCCCGGGTCTTCTTGATGATCTCTTCGGCAACTGCCTTGGGAACCTCGGCGTAGCTGTCGAACTGCATCGAGTACACCGCGCGACCCTGGGTCTTCGACCGGAGGTCACCGATGTAGCCGAACATCTCACTGAGCGGCACCTGGGCGCGAACGACCTTGACGCCGGTCGCGTCCTCCATGGACTGGATCATGCCACGTCGGGAGTTGATGTCGCCGATCACGTCGCCCATGTACTCCTCGGGCGTACGCACCTCGACGGCCATGACCGGCTCGAGCAGGACAGGGTCAGCGCGCCTGACGCCTTCCTTGAAGACCATCGAACCGGCAATCTTGAACGCCATCTCCGAGGAGTCGACGTCGTGGTACGCACCGTCGATCAGCGACGCCTTGACGCCGACGACCGGGAAGCCTGCCAGCACACCCTGCTGCATGGCCGACTGGATACCAGCGTCCACGGACGGGATGTACTCACGCGGGATACGGCCACCGGTGACGGCGTTCTCGAACTCGTAGAGCTCGCCGTCCGTGGTCTCCAGCGGCGCGAAGGTCACCTGGACCTTGGCGAACTGGCCGGAACCACCGGTCTGCTTCTTGTGCGTGTAGTCGACCTTCTCCGCAACGCGGCGAATGGTCTCGCGGTAGGCGACCTGCGGCTTACCGACGTTGGCCTCGACCTTGAACTCGCGACGCATACGGTCGACGAGGATGTCGAGGTGGAGCTCGCCCATACCGCCGATGACGGTCTGGCCGGTCTCGTCGTCCAGCCGCACGCGGAAGGTCGGGTCCTCCTGCGCGAGCTTCTGGATAGCTGTGGACAGCTTCTCCTGGTCGGCCTTCGTCTTCGGCTCGATCGCCACGTCGATGACGGGCTCCGGGAAGCTCATCGACTCGAGGATGACCTGGTTCTGCGGGTCGCACAGGGTGTCACCGGTGGTGACGTCCTTGAGCCCGATGAACGCGTAGATGTGGCCGGCGTGCGCTTCCTCGACCGGGTTCTCCTTGTTGGAGTGCATCTGGAAGAGCTTCCCGATGCGCTCCTTCTTGCCCTTGGTCGAGTTCTGCACGGCAGCGCCCTGCGCGACCTTGCCCGAGTAGACGCGGACGTAGGTCAGCTTGCCGAAGAACGGGTGCGTGGCGACCTTGAACGCCAGGGCCGAGAACGGCTCCGTCTCGTCCGGACGGCGCTCGATGATCTTCTCTGCGTCCTTGACGTCGACACCCTGGACAGCCGGGACGTCGAGCGGGGTCGGCAGGTAGTCGATCACGGCGTCGAGCATGGGCTGGACGCCCTTGTTCTTGAACGCCGAGCCGCACAGGACCGGGAAGGCCGCGGACTTGATGACGAGCTTCCGGATACCGGACTTGATCTCCGGGATCGTCAGCTCCTCGCCACCGAGGAACTTCTCGAGCAGCTCGTCGTCCGCCTCGGCGACAGCCTCGACCAGGTCGGCGCGGTACTGCTGCGCCTTCTCGAGCATGTCGGCCGGGATCTCCTCGACCTCGTACTCCTCACCCATCTTGGTGTCGCCGCGCCACGTGAGCGCCTTCATCTCGATGAGGTCGACAACGCCCTCGAAGTCGTTCTCCGACCCGATCGGGAGCTGGATGACGAGCGGCTTCGCCTTGAGGCGGTTGATGATGGTGTCGACGGTGAAGTAGAAGTCCGCACCGAGCTTGTCCATCTTGTTGACGAAGCAGATGCGGGGGACGTCGTACTTGTCCGCCTGGCGCCAGACCGTCTCCGACTGGGGCTCGACACCCTCCTTGCCGTCGAACACGGCAACGGCACCGTCGAGCACGCGGAGCGACCGCTCCACCTCGACCGTGAAGTCGACGTGACCCGGCGTATCGATGATGTTGATCTGGTTGTTCTTCCAGTAGCAGGTCGTCGCGGCGGACGTGATCGTGATGCCGCGCTCCTGCTCCTGCTCCATCCAGTCCATCGTCGACGCACCGTCGTGCGTCTCACCGATCTTGTAGTTCACACCCGTGTAGAACAGGATGCGCTCGGTCGTCGTGGTCTTTCCGGCATCGATGTGGGCCATGATGCCGATGTTGCGGACCTTGTTCAGGTCGGTCAGCACGTCGAGTGCCACGGTGTCTTACCCCTTGGTCTGAAGGTGGGTTGGGGCCGGCGGTCAAGCATCCACCGACGGCCCCGGGGTGACCCGGGGCCGCTCGGAAGCTACTACCAGCGGTAGTGCGCGAAGGCCTTGTTGGAGTCGGCCATCTTGTGCATGTCCTCGCGGCGCTTGACCGCAGCACCGAGACCGTTCGACGCGTCGAGGATCTCGTTCATGAGACGCTCCGTCATCGTCTTCTCGCGACGGGCGCGGGAGAAGTCGGTGAGCCAGCGCAGCGCGAGCGTGGTGGCACGCGTGGGGCGGACGTCGACCGGCACCTGGTACGTGGCGCCACCGACGCGGCGGGAGCGGACCTCGAGCGCGGGGCGGACGTTGTCCAGCGCACGCTTGAGCACCACGACGGGGTCACCGTCGGTCTTGGAGCGGACACCCTCGAGCGCGCCGTAGACGATCGCCTCGGCGGTCGACTTCTTGCCGTCGAGCAGGACCTTGTTGATCAGCTGCGTGACAACCGGGGACCCGTAGACCGGGTCGACGATGAGCGGCCGCTTCGGGGCCGGACCCTTGCGGGGCATCAGCTCTTCTCCTTCTTGGCGCCGTACTTGCTCCGACCCTGCTTGCGGCCCTTGACACCCTGGGTGTCGAGCGCGCCGCGGACGATCTTGTACCGCACACCCGGGAGGTCCTTCACACGGCCGCCACGCACGAGCACGATGGAGTGCTCCTGCAGGTTGTGGCCGACGCCGGGGATGTACGCGGTGACCTCGGTACCGGAGGAGAGCTTCACACGCGCAACCTTGCGGAGCGCCGAGTTCGGCTTCTTGGGGGTGGTGGTGTACACGCGAGTGCACACACCGCGCCGCTGGGGGGAGGCATGAAGGGCCGGCGTCTTGGACGCCGTGACCTTCGAGGTACGCCCCTTGCGGACGAGCTGCTGGATCGTAGGCACTACGTCTCCGTCGTCTTCTTGAGCTTCGGCGACGCCCTGCCGGCGTCCCCGTCGATGGTTTGGCTTGTGCGTGCCGATTGCATGCGACACCCACAGCCCCCACGGGGACTGCTGCGCCACTTACCACCGGCTCGATGGCCCGGCTCCGCCATCGGGGCACGACGTGCCCCGGGAGGTTCTTGCCGGGATGCCCACGCACTCACATCGGCCGCTTCCGAAGCTGCCTTGCGGCGGCCTTCAGGAGGTGCGGCCCGACGGCGCGGGCACGAATTCTAAGAATACCCACGTGTTTACGGGGGGTCAAAACGAATCGGGTGTGAGATGCGCCCGAGCAACCGCGAGCGGAAACGAGCGAACCTGTCGGAGCCCACCGTTCGTGTCAGACGTGCAGGTCACGGGAGTGACCTGCACGTCTGACACGTCAGCGGGGCTCTGACAGGTTCGCTACGTCGCAGTCAGGATCGGATCAGCGGAAGTCGCCGAGGTCCAGGTCCTCCAGCGGGATCGCCTCGCCCGAGCCCATACCGAGCGTCGGGAAGTCGATCTCGTCGTAACCGAAGCTCGGGTAGAGCTCGGCCTTGGCCTGCTCGGTGGGCTCGACCTCGACGTTGCGGTAGCGGGGCAGACCCGTACCGGCCGGGATGAGCTTACCGATGATGACGTTCTCCTTGAGGCCCAGCAGCGGGTCACGGCGACCGCTCATCGACGCCTCGGTGAGCACCCGGGTGGTCTCCTGGAAGGAGGCCGCCGAGAGCCACGAGTCGGTGGCGAGCGAAGCCTTCGTGATACCCATCAGCTCCGGACGGCCGGCGGCCGGCTGGCCACCCTCCGACACGGCCTT
Organism: Promicromonospora sp. CA-289599; assembly: GCF_050936155.1. Taxonomy (NCBI): domain Bacteria; kingdom Bacillati; phylum Actinomycetota; class Actinomycetes; order Micrococcales; family Promicromonosporaceae; genus Promicromonospora; species Promicromonospora sp. CA-289599. The sequence goes on along the minus strand of NZ_JBNJNI010000001.1, from coordinate 3,433,153 downwards.
GCGGTTCGCGTCCTCGAAGCGCATGCGCTCCGCGAGCTCACCGGGCAGCAGCTGCGAGTCACCCGAGTCGAGCACGGTCACGCGCCGCAGCATCTGCCGCACGATGACCTCGATGTGCTTGTCGTGGATGTCCACACCCTGGCTGCGGTAGGTCTCCTGGACCTGGTCCACCAGGTGCGTCTGCGTGGCACGCGGGCCGAGGATGCGCAGCACCTTCTTCGGGTCGACAGCACCCTGGACGAGCTGGGTGCCCACGGTGACGTGGTCGCCGTCCGCGATCTTGAGGCGCGCACGCTTCGTGACCGGGTACTTGATCTCCTCGCCACCGTCGTCCGGCGTCAGCACGAGGTGACGCGTCCGCTCGGTGTCCTCGATCGTCACGCGACCCGTGTACTCCGCGATCGGCGCCTCACCCTTGGGGGTACGGGCCTCGAAGAGCTCGGTGACACGCGGCAGACCCTGCGTGATGTCCTCAGCGGCAGCCACACCACCGGTGTGGAAGGTACGCATCGTCAGCTGCGTGCCCGGCTCACCGATCGACTGCGCCGCGATGATGCCGACGGCCTCGCCGATGTCCACGAGCAGGCCCGTGGCCAGGGAGCGTCCGTAGCACTTCGCGCAGGTACCGACGCGAGAGGTGCAGGTAAGGACCGAACGGACCTTGACGCTCTCGATGCCCGCCGCGATCACCTGGTCGATGATGACGTCGCCCGCGTCCGAACCGGCGGTCGCGATGACGTTGCCGTCGGCGTCCACCACGTCGGTCGCGAAGGTACGCGAGTAGATGCTGGTCTCGACGCGGTCGTCCGGGACGAGCGAGCCGTCCGGGAGCCGCTCGGCGACCGGCAGCGTGAGGCCACGCTCGGTACCGCAGTCGTCCTCACGGATGATGACGTCCTGCGACACGTCCACGAGACGACGGGTCAGGTAGCCCGAGTCGGCCGTACGGAGGGCCGTGTCGGCCAGACCCTTACGGGCACCGTGCGTCGCGATGAAGTACTCGAGGACGGACAGGCCCTCACGGTAGTTGGACTTGATCGGACGAGGGATGATCTCGCCCTTCGGGTTCGCCACGAGGCCGCGCATACCGGCGATCTGACGGACCTGCATCCAGTTACCACGAGCACCCGAGCCCACCATGCGCATCACGGTGTTCCGCGCGTTGCTCTCGAGCTTCTCCCGCATCACCGACGCGACCCGGTCAGTTGCCTGCGTCCAGATCTCGATGAGCTCCTGACGGCGCTCGTCGTCGGTGATCAGACCCTTGTCGAACTGCTGCTGGACCTTGAGGGCCCGAGCCTCGTGCTCGTCGAGGATCGCTGCCTTCTCGGTCGGCGCAGCGACGTCGGAGATGGCGATCGTGACACCGGAGCGCGTTGCCCACCGGTAGCCGGCGTCCTTCAGCGCGTCCAGCGCCGCGGCCACCTCCACCTTCGGGTAGCGCTCGGCGAGGTCGTTGACGATCGTAGAGAGGCGCTTCTTGTCGGCGACACCGTTCTCGTACGGGTAGTCGACGGGCAGCGTCTCGTTGAACAGGTACCGGCCGAGGGTCGTGTCGAACAGGAGCTGCTGCCCCTGCTCCCAGCCCTCGGGCGCCTCGAAGTCCTTCAGCGGCGGCACGAGGTCCGACATCAGAAGCTTGATCTTGGCGTTGATGTCCAGCTCACCGCGGTCGAAGGCCATGATGGCCTCGGCCACGGAACCGAACGCACGGCCCTCGCCCACGGCGCCCGGACGGTCGCTCGTGAGGTGGTGCAGACCGATGATCATGTCCTGCGAGGGCATGGTCACCGGACGGCCGTCCGACGGCTTGAGGATGTTGTTGCTCGAGAGCATGAGGATGCGGGCCTCGGCCTGCGCCTCGGCGCTCAGCGGCAGGTGCACTGCCATCTGGTCACCGTCGAAGTCGGCGTTGAACGCGCCGCAGACGAGCGGGTGCAGGTGGATGGCCTTGCCCTCGACGAGCTGCGGCTCGAACGCCTGGATACCCAGACGGTGCAGCGTCGGCGCACGGTTCAGGAGCACGGGGTGCTCCGTGATGACCTCTTCGAGCACGTCCCACACGACCGGGCGCGTGCGCTCGACCATGCGCTTGGCGCTCTTGATGTTCTGCGCGTGGTTGAGCTCCACGAGCCGCTTCATGACGAACGGCTTGAACAGCTCGAGCGCCATCTGCTTGGGCAGACCGCACTGGTGCAGCTTGAGCTGCGGGCCGACGACGATGACCGAACGGCCCGAGTAGTCGACGCGCTTGCCGAGCAGGTTCTGACGGAACCGGCCCTGCTTGCCCTTGAGCATGTCGGAGATCGACTTCAGCGGGCGGTTGCCCGGACCCGTGACCGGACGGCCGCGGCGACCGTTGTCGAACAGCGAGTCCACGGCCTCCTGGAGCATCCGCTTCTCGTTGTTGACGATGATCTCCGGCGCGCCCAGGTCCAGAAGCCGCTTGAGGCGGTTGTTCCGGTTGATGACGCGGCGGTACAGGTCGTTCAGGTCCGACGTCGCGAACCGGCCACCGTCGAGCTGCACCATCGGGCGCAGGTCCGGCGGGATGACCGGGACGGCGTCGAGCACCATCGCCGTGGGCGAGTTCGTGGTCGTGAGGAACGCGTTCACGACCTTGAGCCGCTTGAGGGCACGGGTCTTGCGCTGGCCCTTGCCGGAGCGGATGGTCTCGCGCAGCGAGTCGGCCTCGGCCTCCAGGTCGAAGTTCTGGAGGCGCTGCTGGATCGCGCTCGCACCCATCGCACCCTCGAAGTAGGTGCCGTAGCGGTCCTGGAGCTGGCGGTACAGCATCTCGTCGCCCTCGAGGTCAGCGACCTTGAGGTTCTTGAACCGGTCCCAGACCTGCTCGAGGCGGTCGAGCTCCTGGTCCGCACGCTTGCGCAGCTGAGCCATCTCGCGCTCGGCGGAGTCACGCACCTTGCGGCGCGCGTCGGCCTTGGCACCCTCGGCCTCGAGCTCGGCCAGGTCGGCCTCGAGCTTCTGGGCGCGGGTGTTGATGTCGTTGTCCCGGCGGTCGGAGATCTCCTTCTTCTCGAGATCGATCTCGTTCTGCAGGTTCGGCAGGTCCTCCTGGCGGGCCTCGTCGTCGACCGACGTGATCATGTAGGCCGCGAAGTAGATGACCTTCTCGAGGTCCTTCGGGGCCAGGTCCAGCAGGTAGCCCAGGCGGGACGGCACACCCTTGAAGAACCAGATGTGCGTGACGGGCGCGGCGAGCTCGATGTGGCCCATGCGCTCACGGCGCACCTTGGAACGCGTGACCTCTACGCCACAACGCTCGCAGATGATGCCCTTGAAGCGCACGCGCTTGTACTTGCCGCAGTAGCACTCCCAGTCGCGGGTCGGACCGAAGATCTTCTCGCAGAAGAGCCCGTCCTTCTCCGGCTTGAGGGTGCGGTAGTTGATGGTCTCTGGCTTCTTGACCTCACCGTGCGACCAGGCACGGATGTCCTCGGCCGTGGCGAGGCCGATACGCAGCTCGTCGAAGACGTTGACGTCGAGCAAGATGTCCTACTTCCTGAAGTTCTCGAAAACCCTCGTGGTGTCCAGGTCCGCGCCTGGTGTCCAGGTCCGCGCCCGCTGTGCGGGCGCGGACCGGTGTCAGATCTCGTCGACGCTGGAGGCGGCGTTCGGCCGCCTCGAGAGGTCGATACCGAGCTCCTCAGCGGCGCGGTACACCTCGTCGTCGGACTCCTTCATCTCGATGGAGACACCGTCGCTCGAGAGCACCTCGACGTTCAGGCACAGCGACTGCATCTCCTTGAGGAGCACCTTGAAGGACTCCGGGATGCCCGAGTCGGGGATGTTCTCGCCCTTGACGATCGCCTCGTAGACCTTGACACGGCCCGGGACGTCGTCGGACTTGATGGTGAGCAGCTCCTGGAGCGTGTACGCGGCGCCGTAGGCCTCGAGTGCCCAGACCTCCATCTCACCGAACCGCTGACCACCGAACTGCGCCTTACCACCCAGAGGCTGCTGCGTGATCATCGAGTACGGACCGGTCGAACGCGCGTGGATCTTGTCGTCGACCAGGTGGTGCAGCTTCAGGATGTACATGTAGCCGGTCGATACGGCCTCGGGGAACGGCTCGCCGGAGCGGCCGTCGAAGAGCATCGCCTTGCCGTCGTGGTTGACCATGCGCTGGCCGTCACGGTTGGGCAGGGTGGCCCCGAAGAGACCGCGGAGCGCGACCTCCTCCAGACCGTCGAACACCGGCGTGGCGACAGGGCGGCCCGGAACGCTCGTGTGAGCGACCTCGGGGAGGCTCTCCAGCCACTCCCCGCCCTTGTCCTCGGCCAGCGAGACGTCCCAGCCCTGCTTGGCGATCCACCCGAGGTGGGTCTCCAGCACCTGGCCGACGTTCATCCGGCCCGGCACACCCAGGGGGTTGAGGACGACGTCGACAGGCGTGCCGTCCTCGAGGAACGGCATGTCCTCCTGCGGGAGGATCTTCGAGATGACGCCCTTGTTGCCGTGGCGGCCGGCCAGCTTGTCGCCGACCGTGATCTTGCGGCGCTGCGCGATGTAGACACGCACCAGCTGGTTCACGCCGGCGGGCAGCTCGTCGCCGTCCTCCCGGTTGAACTCGCGCACCGCGATGACCGTGCCCTGCTCGCCGTGGGGAACCTTGAGCGAGGTGTCGCGCACCTCGCGCGCCTTCTCACCGAAGATCGCACGGAGCAGGCGCTCCTCCGGGGTCAGCTCGGTCTCACCCTTGGGGGTGACCTTGCCGACCAGGATGTCGCCCGCGCCGACCTCGGCACCGATGCGGATCACGCCGCGCTCGTCGAGGTCCGCGAGGACCTCCTCGGAGACGTTCGGGATGTCCCGCGTGATCTCCTCCGGGCCGAGCTTGGTGTCGCGAGCGTCGACCTCGTGCTCCTCGATGTGGATCGAGGAGAGGACGTCGTCCTCCACGAGGCGCTGCGACAGGATGATCGCGTCCTCGTAGTTGTGGCCCTCCCACGACATGAACGCGACCAGCAGGTTGCGGCCGAGCGCGAGCTCGCCCTCGTCCGTGGCCGGGCCGTCGGCGAGCACGGAGCCGACCTCGACCCGCGCGCCCTCGTCGACCAGCACGCGCTGGTTGTAGCTCGTGCCCTGGTTCGAGCGCACGAACTTGTGCACGCGGTACGAGCCCGTCGTGCCGTCGTCGTTCGCCACGAGCACCAGGTCGGCCGAGACCTCGGTGACAACACCGGGCTTGGTCGCCAGGATGACGTCGCCGGCGTCGACCGCCGCACGGCGCTCCATGCCGGTACCGACCACGGGGGCCTCGGACCGGACCAGCGGCACCGCCTGGCGCTGCATGTTCGCACCCATGAGGGCGCGGTTGGCGTCGTCGTGCTCGAGGAACGGGATCAGGGCGGTCGCGACCGACACCATCTGGCGCGGCGAGACGTCCATGTAGTCGACCTCGGCACCCGGGATGTCGTTGGTCTCGCCACCCTTGGTGCGGACGAGCACGCGGTCGAGGACGAACGTGCCGTCCGCGAGCAGCGGCGTGTTCGCCTGCGCGATGATGTAGCGGTCCTCGTCATCGGCCGTCAGGTACTCGATGTTGTCGGTGACCTTGCCGTTCTCGACCTTGCGGTACGGCGTCTCGATGAAGCCGAACGGGTTGATGCGACCGAACGACGCGAGCGAACCGATCAGACCGATGTTCGGACCCTCAGGGGTCTCGATCGGGCACATGCGGCCGTAGTGCGACGGGTGGACGTCACGGACCTCCATGCCGGCGCGGTCGCGGGACAGACCACCCGGGCCCAGCGCGTTCAGACGACGCTTGTGCGTCAGACCGGCCAGCGGGTTGTTCTGGTCCATGAACTGCGACAGCTGCGACGTGCCGAAGAACTCACGGATCGACGCGACGACCGGACGGATGTTGATCAGCGTCTGCGGCGTGATGGCCTCGACGTCCTGCGTGGTCATGCGCTCGCGAACGACGCGCTCCATGCGGGACAGACCCGTACGCACCTGGTTCTGGATGAGCTCACCCACGGCGCGGATACGGCGGTTGCCGAAGTGGTCGATGTCGTCGACCTCGACGCGCACCTCGACCGGCTTGCCGTTGCGCATCCCCGAGAGGATCTGCTTGTCGGCGTGCAGGGCCGCGAGGTACTTGATCGTCGCGACGACGTCGGTCAGCGACAGCGTGGACTCGGCCAGCTGTGCGTCGACACCGAGCTTCTTGTTCGCCTTGTAGCGGCCGACCTTCGCGAGGTCGTAACGCTTCGGGTTGAAGTAGAAGTTCTCGAGCAGCGCGCGACCGGCCTCGACCGTGGGCGGCTCGCCCGGGCGGATCTTGCGGTACAGGTCGACGAGCGCCTCGTCCTCGGTGTGGACGTGGTCCTTCTCGAGGGTGTCCAGCACGGACGGGAACTCGGCGAACTCCTCACGGATCTCCGCCTCGCTCATGCCGAGGGCCTTGAGCAGCACCGTGACGGACTGCTTGCGCTTGCGGTCGACGCGCACGCCGACGGCGTCGCGCTTGTCGATCTCGAACTCGAGCCAGGCACCACGCGACGGGATGATCTTCGCGGAGAAGACGTCCTTGTCGCTGGTCTTGTCCGGGGTGCGCTCGAAGTAGACGCCCGGCGAACGAACCAGCTGGGAGACGACGACGCGCTCGGTGCCGTTGATGATGAAGGTGCCGCGGGCCGTCATGAGCGGGAAGTCACCCATGAAGACGGTCTGGCTCTTGATCTCACCGGTGGTGTAGTTGACGAACTCCGCGGTGACGAACAGCGGGGCCGCGTAGGTGAAGTCCTTCTCCTTGCACTCGTCCGCCGTGTACTTCGGCGGCTCGAAGCGGTGGTTCGAGAAGGAGAGGGACATCGAGGAGCCGAAGTCCTCGATCGGGGAGATCTCCTCGAAGATCTCCTCGAGGCCCGAAGTTTCCGGGACATCATTACGGCCAGCCGTCTTGGCAATTTCTACCCTGGCCTGCCAGGCTGGGTTACCAAGGAGCCAGTCGAAGCTTTCGGTCTGAAGGCCAAGCAGGTCGGGGACCTCGAGTGGCTCATAGATCTTTGCGAAGGAAACGCGACGGGAAGCGGTACGGTTCGCAATGGCTTCGGCGGACGGAGCTGAAGGGGTGCGCGAGGCAGCCAAGAGGGGTCCTTCCCTGCAGTTCGGGTGAACGCTGTACGCTCTGCGGTGCTGCAGGAAGCTCTGCCGGACTTCACCGGTCGCCGGAGGGCATCCCACAAGAGGGGATGCAACCAGGACTTTCGGGAAGCAGGGGGAGGCGTCGAGGGCACACGCGGGCGCAAAGCGCTAGCATACCTATCTGGTTCTAGTATGTCCAGTCGCCCTACTACGTGCACGCCGAGACCGCAATAATCCTCGAATCGTTGCGTATCCGCACTACCGGCCCGCACTGCCGCGACGCTGCGGCTGACGTGGGTGAAAACGAGAGGCCCGCACCCCCGAGGGATGCGGGCCTCTGCAGTCGGCGGACGGCGCCCGGGACGAGCCCGGGCCGCCGTCACACCTGCCCGAAGGCGGTGGAGCCTGAGGTCACTTGATGGTGACGGTGGCGCCGGCGCCCTCGAGGGCAGCCTTGGCCTTCTCGGCGGCGTCCTTGTCGGCAGCCTCGAGAACCGGCTTCGGTGCGCCGTCGACCAGGTCCTTGGCCTCCTTGAGACCGAGGGACGTGAGCGCGCGCACCTCCTTGATGACCTGGATCTTCTTGTCACCGGCGGCCTCGAGGATGACGTCGAACTCCGTCTTCTCCTCGACGGCCTCGGCGGCGGCGGCCGGGCCGGCAACGGCAGCGGCGACCGGAGCGGCGGCGGTGACGTCGAACTTGTCCTCGAAGGCCTTCACGAAGTCGGACAGCTCGATGAGCGTGAGCTCCTCGAAGGCGGACAGGAGCTCGTCGGTGGAGAGCTTCGCCATGATGGCGTTCCTTTCAGTAGGCGCTTCGCGGACCGGTGCGGCCCGCGAGAAGCAGGGGGTTTTGTTCTAGCGCGACCGCCTGATCAGGCGGCAGCGCCCTCCGACTCCTGCTTCTGACGCAGGGCATCGATAACGCGGGCGACCTGGGCGGGCTTGGCGCTGAAGGCGTAAGCAGCACGCGTCAGCGTGGCCTTCAGACCGCCGGCCACCTTGGCCAGCAGAACCTCGCGGGACTCGAGGTCCGCGAGCTTCGTGATCTCTGCGGCGGACATCGGGCGGCCGTCGAGCACGCCACCCTTGATGACCAGAGCAGGGTTCGCCTTGGCGAAGTCACGCAGACCCTTCGCAGCCGTGACCGGGTCCCCGGTCACGAATGCGATGGCGGACGGGCCCTTCAGGTCGGCGTCGAGACCCTCGACACCGGCCTCCTTGGCCGCGATCCCCGTCAGCGTGTTCTTCACCACGGCGTAGGTTGCGTTGCCGCTGAGCGACCGACGCAGCTCCTTGAGCTGCGCGACGGTGAGCCCGCGGTACTCGGTCAGCACGGCCGCGTTGGAGTCGCGGAACTTGCCCGCAATCTCCGCGACAGCGGCTGCCTTCTCCGGCCTCGCCATGGCAATCCTTCCGGTGGTGGTACCACCGTCCCCTGGGGCGCATGCCCCGGGCGTGCCCCGGAAAATGAGAAAGAGCCCCGGCGCAGGTGCACGGGGCTCGGTTCGCACGGCAGGGCCGCACTCGAGTTCGTCACCTGCGCAGGCCCCCGCTCTCAGCGGGACTTCGGTCTTCTTCCGCCCTGTGCTCGTGAAGAGCGGGCAGCGTCGGACGACCGGCGGTCTTGGGTTACCTGAGAATCATACATGGCTGCACGCGTGGTGCTGCACGGGCGGACGGTGGCCCGCGCCACACGCTGTCCGACGGCGCGTGGCCCGCCGTCAGCGCTCCAGCCCCTCCAGGGAGCCGAAGCACACGAGCGGCGCCGGTTCCGACTCGTCCGCGAGCGCCGCGGCGAGCGCGGCCTCCGGGTCGTCGGTGGCGCGCAGGTGCGCGTGGAAGCGCGGCATCACGCGGGCGGCGACGGCGTCGGACAGCGGGGCGACCGCCGCGACGACGGCGCGGGCACCGAGGCGCAGGAGGACCGACGTCAGGCCCAGGACCTCTCCCCCGACCACCTGGGAGGAACCGCCGACCTCGCATGCCGACAGGATCACCACCGATCCGGGCAGCCGGGCGCCGTCGAGCTCGTGCGCGAACAGTGGTCCGTCGGCCAGGTCGATGGAGGCGAAGAGCGGGTTGTCGGCGTCGTGTCGGCCGTGGGTCGCCAGGTGCACGATGTCGTGCGTGGCGAGTGCCTCGCGTACCGCGGCCGTCGTGGCTGCGGGACCGGTGAGGACCGTCGCGCCGGGCCACATGTCGCCCACCGCCCGCACCTCGCTCGCGCCGAGGGTCACACCCGGGCCGTGCGCCGCGAGCAGTCGGTGCCCCTCCCCCGCCCGCACGTGGGCTCGTCCGCGTGCGACGTAGGAACGCATGGTGGTGCGCTTGCCCCTGCGGGACGGGAGAGCCGTCCACGGGACGCCGACGAGCGGGTCCCGGCCGACGACGTACAACGAACCGTCCGCCTCCAGCGGTACGGCGAGGAGCTCGTCGAGGGCGTCCAGGCTGCGGGTCAGCGAGCGCCGGGCGGCGGCGCGCATGGCCGGCGGCACCAGTTCGTTGGCGCACACGCCGAGGTCGGCCCGGGCGCGCAGCACCCGTTCGGCGACGTCGGCCCGTGGGCCCAGCTCGACGGTGCGCGCACCGTCCGCGTCCACGCGGACGCACCGCAGGACGCCGTCGAGCACCAGGTAGTTGGCGACCACCGCGCCGTCGTCGCGGGTGGCGAGCAGGCTCTGCACGTCCGCGACGGTGGCGGGGCGTTCCTCGGCCGCGGCCTCGTCGGTGCCCGTGCGGTGCCAGGCACGTTCGCGGGCGGTCGCCAGGAGCCTGCCGGAGCGTTCGAACAGGTGGGCACGCTCAGGGGCGCTCTCGCGGTTCGTGAGGGTGCGGGCCCGGACGACGAGCCCCCGGGCCTCCGTGACGAGTGCGCGCACGGCGGGGTCGTCCGGCGCTGCGGTGCCACCCACCCCCGCGAACGTGGCGCGTCCGCGTTCGACCGCCTCGAACAGCGCGTCGGGGCGGCCGGTCCGCACGGCTGCCGCGACGTCGGTCCGCTGCAGGTCGACGCCGTGTGCGGCCGCGGCCGTCACCGACTCCACGGAGCCCAGGCCGACGCGCTGGTCGGCGAGCAGCCCGAGGCCCAGGGTGACGGCGGCGATGCCGGCGGTCCGGTCCCCCGCCGCGAACGCGATCTGCGCGAGGACCGTCTGCCGCTGGATCCGGGTGGTCAGCGGAGCGTCGGCGATGCCGTCCGGGAGGTCGTCGAGCACGGCGCGGGCGGCCTCGACGTCGTCGGCGAGGAGATACCAGTGCGCGGCGACGAACCGCGCGGCGAGGCCTGGGTACTGTCCCAGGAGCGGGTCCACCTCGTCGCCTGCCTCCGCGGCTTCGATGGCCTGCTCGGCGCGGTGGCGCGCGTCGTCGGGCACAGGGGCCTCGCCACGCCGGACCGGCAGAAGGATCGCCTCCAGCTCCGTGACACGGGCGATGGCTGCACGCTGCGGATGGCCTACCCCGGCGTAGTACTGGCTGACGAAGGCCGCGACCGTGCGGGCCTCGTCCCACCGGTGCAGTGCCATGAGGCAGCGGGCGCGGAAGTACTCGGCCTCCGCGCGGTGCGGCGCGCGGCCAGGACCGACCATGCGGGAGATGGCCTGGGTGAGCACACGTTCGGCGTCCTCGAGGAGCCCCGCCTCGTAGAGGACGGCGCCACGGCCGATGTCCAGCAGCCCGTCGGTCCGCTCCGGGTCGACGGCGCGGGCCGCCTCCATCGCCTGGAGCGCGCCGGGGAGGTCGCCGAGCGCGTACCGCACGAAGCCGATGTTGTGCAGGGCGAGCGAAGCGATCGAGGGCGTGCCCGCACGCACCGCATGCTCGTGGCAGACGTCGAAGTCCCGGAGCGCCGCGTCGAACCGACCCAGCTCGATGGCTGTCGCGCCCCGGTTGAGCAGTACCGTCGCGAGGTCTCGCCCGTGGAGCACTCCCGGATCCGCGAACACCCGGTCGAAGGCGGCCATGGCATCGGCCAGCCGGCCGGAGCGCTGCAGGAGCAGGCCGCGTGTCCCTTCGACGACGGCGACGAGACGCGCCCGGACCGCCGGTGGCGCCGTCTCCGCGCGGGACTCGGCGTCCTCGAGGATGGCCAGCGGTTTGTCGAGCGCGTCCTCGACCGCATGGACGGCGACCGCCTCCCCGGTCAGGGAGCGCACCACACCCTCCGCCCAGCGCTCGTGGTCTCCGGGCTCGAGTTCAGCGAGGTCCATGACGCGAAGCCGGTCGAGCACCCCCTGGAACCGCAGCAGCGCGTCGCCCGGCCGCGAGCGGGAGTTGAGGTCCCGCGCGACCAGCAGCTCCGCCTCGAGTTCCGGCCACATGTTGCCCCCTAGCCATTTCCGCGCCCTCGTGGGGCGTCAGGCGGGACACGCTAGCGGGGTGAGATGTCTTGTGTCACCGCTCTTTCCGACGCCGCAGGTCAGCGGCTCGGGCCTGGATGAAGACGGCCGCTGGGACCACTATTCGCCCGTCCCGAGATCAGGCGCCGGCGAGGCCCTCGACCGAGCTGAAACAGACCAGCGGGACCGGCTCGGCAACGTCCTTGAGGGCCGCCGCGAGCGCAGCCTCCGGATCGTCGGACTCACGAAGGTGAGCGTGCAGGCGTGGCATGACCCGGGCGGCGAGCTCGTCCGAGAGCTTCGCGACGGACGCGATCACCGCGCGCGCCCCCAGGCGCAGGAGCACCGACGTGAGGCCCAGCACCTCGCCGCCGAGCACCTGGGTAGAGCCGCCGACCTCGCACGAGGACAGGATCACCACCGAGCCGGGCAGTGGCGTCCCGTCGAGCTCGTGGGCGAACAGCGGGCCGTCGTCGAGGTCGATGCTCGCGAAGAGCGGGTTGTCCGCATCGTGCTGGCCATGGGTGGCGAGGTGCACGACGTCGTGCGTGGCGAGTGCCGTGCGGACATGCTCGGTGACGGCGTCGTCCCCGGTCAGCACGGTTGCGCCCGCCCACTGCCTGCCGACCGCGTGGACCTCCTCGGTGCCGTGCCGCACGCCAGGTCCCGCAGCCGCGAGCAGACGTCGGCTACCGCTCGGACGGGCGTGGGTGCGGCCCCGGGCGACGTACGAGTTGACGGCGGTGCGCAGACCGCTTCGGGACGGGAGCGCTGTCCAGGGGACGCTGAGCAGGGGTTCACGACCCACGACGTAGAGGTCGCCCTGAGCGCGCAGGGGCGCGAGCAGCATGTCGTCGAGCACCTTGAGGTTGCGCGCCAGGGAGGCGTTGGCGGCGGCGCGCAGGGGTGCAGGGATGAGGTCGTTGGCGGCCATGGCGAAGTCGGCGCCGAGGCGGCGGACGCGTTCGGTCACGTCGTGCGCCGGACCGAACTCGATGGCCGTCACGCCCTTGGCATCGACACGGACACAGCGCAGCATGCCGTCGAGCACTACAAAGTTGGCCACCACCGCCGTGTCGTCGCCTCGCTCGACGAGCACCTGGCGTAGTTCGCGGGCAGTCACCGAACGCTGCACCCCGCCCGCGTTACCCGCATGGCGCCACGAGCGTTCCCGCACCTCGCTCTGGGCCCGGTGCGCACGGCGAGTGAGCCGCTCCCGCTCCTTTGCCTGGTCAGCAGGCATCTCGCGCGCCCTGGCCAACAAGCCTCGAGCCTCGAAGAGGAGCGCGGCGGCCCTTGCGTCGTCCGGCGGAGTTACGCGGCCCGTACCAGCGAACGTGGAACGGCCTCGCTCCGCCGCGTCGAACAGCGCCGCCGGCCGTCCGGTGTGCGCGGCTGCCCCGACGTCGATACGTGTCAGTTCCACACCGTGTGCGGCGGCAGCCGTAACTGACTCGACCGCGCCGAGCCTGCTGCGATGGTCGGCAAGCAGCCTCAGACCCGCCCGCACGGCACGAAGCCCCCTCGTGCGGTCGTCAGCTGCGAACGCCAGCTCCGCCTGGACCGTGTAGTGCTGGATCCGCATCGTCAACGGGGCGCTCGTCAAGCCGCGGGGCAGGCCCCGGAGCGTGACACGAGCCGTATCAAGGTCGTCGGCCAGCAGGAACCATTGCGCAGCGACAAGACGTGCGGCGTGACCGGGGTGCTGGCCCAGGACTGGTCCGGCGGCATCACCGTCCTGCGCGGCAGTGAGCGCTTGCCGTGCCCGACGGCGGACTTCACCACCTGTCGGTGTCCGCACACCGCGACGAAGCGGTGCAAGGGCTGCTTCAAATTCCAGGACCCGAGAGAGAACGGCCCATTGTTCGTAGCCCACAGCCGTGAAATGGGCACGTGCCCGGGCTGCGAGCGCCGACGCCTCCTCGAATCGCAGGAGCGCCAGGAGGCAACGTGCCCGAACGTATTCGGCAATGGCATGGTCAGTGCGCCGGCCCGCAGCGAGTAGCTGCGGTATCGCTTCGTCCAGCAGCGCTTCCGCCTCCTCCAGCAGGCCAACGCCATACAGCACCTCAGCCTGGCCGAGCATGGAGATGCCGTCATCTTGGTCTGGCGCAAGCTCACGCGCAGCAGCCATCTCCGCGAGCGCTGCGGGTGCATCGCCGAGCATGCTCAAGTAGTAGCCCGAGTTGTGCCGTGCGAAGGCTACGAGCGTGGGCGATCCCGCCGCTTCGGCGTGCCGGACGGCCTCGAAGTTGTCCGCCAGCGCGCCCTCGACGTCTCCGAGATCGGAGAGAGCAATCGCCCGATTGAGGTACGCCATCGCAAGGTCCCGCGGTGCACCGGAGTCGCTGACCGCAAGTACCCGGTCAAACAGGCGAACCGCCTCCGCAGGCTTCCCCGCGACCCGCAGCAGGAACAGCCCCTGTTGTCCGTCGGTCACCGCCTCGATGCGCCGACGTTCCAAACCCTCGAGCAGCCGGGCAGCACCCCGTGCCCGGTCAAGCAGTTCGAGAGCTCCTGGAAGGTCTCCGGTGCACGCGAGATCTGCCTGCGCGAGTCCCATCCATGATCGAGCAATGAGCCAGGCCCAAGCCACTCGGTCGGCCATCGTCAGGTCCACCGCCTCGCGGCGATCAAGATCCCGGAGAAGCGCGCGGAACTCGCGGCGAGCACGACGCGGTTGGGCACGGACGTTCCATTCCCGCGCCCGTTCGAATCGCTCGGTTAGAGCCTCCAGCTCCGCTGTGCCCACCGCGCCCCCCGATCAGAACCTCACACCGGCACTACGGGCACCTCCGCGTAGAGATCCCCGACCTGGGTCACAGCATGCCAGGCATCGCTGACACGACCTTGCGCGTCAAGCGCCGGCTGCTGACCGGAAGACCTATGTGCAAGCAGCTGCGCCGCGAGCTGCGCCGCGAGATACGGCGACGAGAACGAGGTGCCGCTCCATGTTCCGAAGCCCTGCGTGAAGTCGTCCGGGTCGACCGTATAACGCAGGCCGTCTGCCGATCGCTTACCCTCGCTGGCACCGTCGAACGTCGTAGGCATCGCGCTCAGGACGTTCACGCCGGGCCGCACCGCAGCGATCCAAGGACCGTCGTTGCTGAAGTCGGCCAAGGTTCCATCGGGGTTGGAGGCAGCCACACCGATCAACGGCGTGTAGTCCGGGCAGAGATCGTGCACGTCACCAGGGATCACCCCGCCGCTCGCCCGTCGCACGGGTGGCGCCCAGCCCGCGGGAAATGTCTTGCGGGTAGATCCGTCGTTCCCGGCCGATGCCACCACTAGAACACCTGCCCGGCGCAGGTCACGAAGCCTGCCGCGGTAGAGACCCTCATAGTCGTCGTCCTCCTCGGGGTGCTCCAGGTAGTAGCCGCTGGCGATCACCACGATGTCGACGGGGAAGTGCCCGGGTACGCCTGCGAGTCCGCGCAGATGGAATTCCAGGAGCCGCTCCACCGACCGAGCGAAGTCCCACTCGGAGGCCGTTCCGTCCCCACCGTAGACGCGAACTGGAAGCAGCGCCGCGTCCGGGCAGACCTGGTGGACCACGCCGGCGATGAAGGTACCGTGCCCGGCGTACGGGTCCAGGTGGGACGCCACACCATCTCGGCGCCCCTCGCGCTCCGCATCGACATCATCCTCAGGATAGGTCCCGATGGGGCTGCCATCGAGCTGGACGTCGCGAAGCACGGTAGTTCCGGGCTCATCGAACCACGGGTGTCGCCCGATCCCAGTGTCCAGGATCGCGACCACGGGCCGATCGATGCCTTCCCGCGTAACAAGGGGCGATACTCCGTCGGCTGCGCGAACAGGAGCCCCTCCCGGATACACGGCAGGAACCCGCTTGTTCGGATCCCCGAATCCTCCATTTTTGCGGTGCCCCGTCACCACGTGGTCCAGCGACACCCGCCTGCGGTTCTCCCCCGCTTCCTCCGCCACCGCGGCCAGCAGCCCCAGCGCGTCCCAGTCGTCCCGCACGTCGTCGAGCCGTACCTCGACGTCGGGCCGGGCACCCACGACGTCGGCGCCTGCGCGCGACGCCGCCTGCTGGAAGTCTCCGGTTGTGACGGTGACACCGTTCTCACGGGCGCGGGCAGTGATCATCTCGAGGAGCGCGTTGTGCCCGCCCTCGGAGTCGCCGCGAACGATCACCCGGTCTCGCACATAACGCGTCGGCGCGATGCGCCCACCGGGGAGCTGGTCCGTGGCGGGGTCCAGCTCCCGAACCGGCCGCCACCCCCCGGCGTGGTCCCGGACGTGCATTCCCTCGGGCATCGGCTCACTCACAGCAGTACCTCTCCATCGATAGGCGCACTCGGCTAACCCCGCCGCGCCCCCACAGCCGGGTCAGAAATATTCAGCGATTCAGAAGTTCAGAGTTCGATGACCGGCGTGCTCACTGCACCAGCGCCACCGTCGGTCCGGCGAACCACCAGGCTCGCGCGGCCACGCTCGACGGAGTCGAAGGCGAACCGGCCGTCCTCGTCGGACGCGACAGTGATGACGTCGGCCCCCGGTCGGTGCAGTTCCACGTCCAGCCCGGCCGCGGGAGCAGCCCAGCCGTCGATCCGAACCTTGCCCCCGGCAGCCGGGGACAGACTGATCATGACGGTCAGCGAGTCGTGCGTGAAGGTAATTGTCTTGGCCTCGGCGGGCGCGGTGTCGTCGGCACGGGCTGCTGCGGCGGCCCCCCGGACGCCGGCGAGCGGTGCGTCGAGATAGACGGCCTCCATGAGGTCGGCCTCCAGGCCGGCCAGCGTGATCGCGAACAGTGAGCGCTCCACGAGGTCGCTCGGCACCGGGTCAACCGCGTCGACCAGCTCGGCAAGACGGGTCAGCACGGCCCCGTCGTCGGCGTCGAGCAGGCCCTTCGGGTCGTACGAGAGGTCCCCCACGGCCTCTTCGTCCTTGTTCGGTTCCGGCGTCAGATCCACGAGAAGTCCCCCTGCTCGTCGAGGATGGTCCGCAGCTTCGCCAAGCAGCGTCCACGAGTCGAGCCGATGGAGCCCATCGGCATTCCGATCGCCGCCGAGATGTGCCGGTAGTCCGGCCGGTCGGCGAGCGAGACCAGACGCAGCAGCTCTTGGCAGCGTCCGGGTAGTTGTTGGAGCGACATCCACAGGATGCGGTCGCGTTCCTCGCGCAGGACCTCGTCGTCCGGCAGCGGATCCTTCGCGGGAAGGGCCATCGGGTGCTCGGGACTGTCGTCCGGGAGCTCGGTGCGGCGCTTCTCGTCGTCACGGTGCTTGCGTACGGCCTCCCAGGCGGCGCGCTTCGCCGTCACCAGGAGCCACTTCAGCACGGCCTTCGGCTCGGCTATCGAGTCGGCGTGACGCACGAGGGCCACCCAGGTGCTCTGCACCACGTCCTCGGCGGCGTCGTGCTCGACGCCCTGTGCGCGGACCGTGTGCCACAGCAGCGGTGTCGCCTCGCGGACCAGGTCGCCGAGTGCCTGGTGGTTGCCCTCGCGGTACTCGGTCAAGGCGATCGCAGCGCGATCGCCGAGCGTGAGCCCGGGCCCGTCGACGTCGGGCAGGGCCTCCCTTGATCCTGTCATTGCACCACGGGATTCTCTGCTGGCGGATGTTTCCACGTCCGATGCCGGACGTGGATCACTTGGACCAACCGAGTGTACGGCGGGGGTTCCGGATCCGGGGAGGTATAACCCGGAGAGGAAAAACACCGTTCCCATCAGGCACTCCCCCTCTCCTCGACGCGCGTCGGCTCGATGCCGTTCATCAGACAAGAGGGGGGAGCGGCGCGTTCGATACATCGTGCTGAACCAAGATCAAGAAGGCCCGCACCCCTTGCGGGATGCGGGCCTTCTTGCGCTCAGGGGAGCTCGGCTCAGGCCGAGAGCTCCTCCAGGAGCTTGGTGGTCTTGCTCTGGTCCAGCGGGATGCCGGGGCCCATCGTCGTGGCCATGGTCGCCTTGCTGATGTAGCGACCCTTCGACGACGACGGCTTGAGGCGGAGGACCTCGTCGAGCGCGGCCGCGTAGTTCTCCAGCAGCTGCGCCTCCGTGAAGGAGGACTTGCCGATGATGAAGTGCAGGTTCGCGTGCTTGTCGACGCGGAACTCGATCTTGCCGCCCTTGATGTCGGTGACAGCCTTGGTCACGTCCATCGTCACGGTGCCGGTCTTCGGGTTCGGCATGAGGCCGCGGGGGCCGAGCACCTTACCGAGGCGACCGACCTTGCCCATGAGGTCCGGCGTGGCGACAGCCGCGTCGAAGTCGGTGTAGCCGGCGGCCACCTTCTCGATCAGCTCGTCGCCACCGACCTCGTCGGCACCGGCCGCGCGGGCCTCCTCCGCCTTGGCGGCGTTGGCGAACACGATGACCTTGGCGGTCTTACCCGTGCCGTTCGGCAGGTTGACCGTGCCACGGACCATCTGGTCCGCCTTGCGCGGGTCGACGCTCAGCCGGAACGCGACCTCGACGGTCGCGTCGTACTTGACGGTGGCGGTCTCCTTGGCGAGGCGGATGGCCTCGAGCGGCGAGTACAGGTTCTCGCTGTCGATCTTCTCCGCTGCGGCGAGGTACGCCTTGCTGCGCTTTGCCATGTTTCTCTCCTTGTGGTCGTAGCGGGCCGGTAGGCCCTGCCACTGCTGGTGCCCGACGACGTCCGCCGGTCACCTCGTGCGGTCCGGGGCTGGAAGCAGCCCCGGGGGAATCACTCAGAGACGGTGATGCCCATGGAGCGGGCGGTGCCCGCGATGATCAGCGACGCGGCGTCGAGGTCGTTCGCGTTCAGGTCCGCCAGCTTGGTCGTCGCGATCTCGCGGACCTGAGCCTTCGTGATCGTCGCGACCTTGACCGTGTGCGGCGTGGGCGAGCCCTTGGGCACACCGGCGGCCTTCTTGATCAGCTCAGCGGCCGGCGGGGTCTTGGTGATGAACGTGAACGAGCGGTCCTCGTACACCGTGATCTCGACCGGGACGACGTTGCCGCGCTGCGACTCGGTCGCGGCGTTGTACGCCTTGCAGAACTCCATGATGTTCACGCCGTGCTGACCCAGCGCGGGGCCGATCGGCGGAGCCGGCGTCGCCGCACCAGCGTTGATCTGCAGCTTGATGAGGCCGGAGACCTTCTTCTTCGGGGGCATGCGTTTCTACCTTCTGTTCGGTTGGGCCGACGCCGTGGGCGATGACCCGGTTGCAAATGCTGAGGGACGAACGATCAGATCTTGGCGACCTGGTTGAACCCCAGCTCGACCGGGGTCTCCCGGCCGAAGATGGAGACGAGGACCTTGAGCTTCTGGGCCTCGACGTTGATCTCGGAGATCGAGGCGGGCAGCGTGTCGAACGGACCGTCGGTAACGGTCACCGACTCGCCGACCTCGAAGTCCACGTGGACCGGGGCCTTGCCACCGGTGGACGCGCCACCGCCGGCTGCCGCCTGGCCTGCCTGCGCCGGCTGCTGCAGCATCGAGGGCGCGAGCATCGAGTAGATCTCGTCGAGGTTCAGCGGCACCGGCTGGTGCGTGTGCCCGACGAAGCCCGTGACGCCCGGGGTGTGCCGCACGGCGCCCCACGACTCGTCGGTCAGGTCCATGCGCACGAGGACGTAACCGGGGATCCGCACCCGGCTCACGATCTTCTTCTGCGCGTTCTTGATCTCGGCGACCTCTTCCATCGGAACCTCGACCTGGAAGATGTAGTCCTCCATGTTCAGGCTCTGGATGCGGTTCTCGAGGTTGGTCTTCACGCGCTTCTCGTAACCCGCGTACGAGTGGATGACGTACCAGTCGCCGGACTGTCCGCGGAGGGTTCGCTTGAACTCCTCGACCTCGTCCACGATGACGTCACCATCGGCGTCGACGGTGCGCTCGTCGGTGGCTCCGCCCTCGACGTCGCTCTCGTCCGTGGTCTCGGCGTCGGTGTCGGCCGGAGTCTCGGCGTCCGCAGGCACGTCGGCGTTCTCGGCGTCCAGGGGCGCGTCGACGGCCGCATCGTCGCCGTCGGACGGCGAGACGTTCTCCGTCTGGTCCAGAGAGTCCTGGGACACGAAACGAACCTGCTTTCTCTTCGTGCGCCGGGGCTACGCCCGGCACGTGTGTGCGTACCTCTACGAGCTGTGTTCGCCCATTGTCGCGCGAAAGTGCCGCGAAGCGACAATCAGCAACAGGCGAGAACGGTCACAGCGAAGTACTGCGCAGCGTGCCCCATCTGCTTGTCCGGCGCACCCGGACCGACGTCGACCGTGATCGAGGTCGTCTACGACTGCGTCAACGTGCCGTCGCGGAGAACCGAATCAGCCGAAGACCCAGCCGGCGAGCATGCCGAACCCGTAGTCCAGCACCACCACGAAGAACATGACCACGACCAGGAAGACCAGCACCACTGTCGTGTACGTCATGAGCTCGGAGCGCGTCGGCGAGACGACCTTCTTGAGCTCGGCCACCACCTGGCGCACGAAGAGCGCGATTCGGGCGAAGATATTGCCGCCGCCCTTGCTCGGACGCTCCGCGGCGCTCTGGATCACCTCGGTGTCGCTCACTGCTACCCCACTCCTGTGGCCCGGCGCGCCGGCTGGCGCGGACTGGCTTGCCAGGTCCACTCACGTGGGCCCGCTGCGCGCGGCCCCGCTGGGGTTCACGCTGGCAGGGTAGACAGGACTCGAACCTGCAACCTGCGGTTTTGGAGACCGCTGCGCTACCAATTGCGCCACTACCCTCTGCGTTCGATCCCTTGTCAAGCGTTCGCACGGACCCCCGGAGAGGCACGCCACTTGAGGTGAGGATCGATCACCGAGGCACAACTGTACGGTACCCAACGCTGTAGGTCGAACTCGTTCCTGACGGGCCCTTGGGGGTCTCGACAAGCTCGACCAACGAGGGCTCGACCAACGACGACGTGCCGAGGCGGTGTCCGTCGAACGGTGGACAGCAGGTGCAGCCGAACGGGCGTCCCGCCAGGGACGTCGACGAGAGCATGCTCGACGGTATGCAGACATCCGACCCCCTGGCCGTGCGCGTGCGCGGCCTCCGCAAGCGCTATGGCAACGCACGCGCCGGCTACAAGGACGCCGTCGCCGGTCTCGACCTCGACGTCGCCACCGGCGAGATCGTGGCTGTCCTCGGCCCCAACGGCGCGGGCAAGACCACGACCGTCGAGATCCTCGAGGGCTTCCGCGACCGTGACCACGGCGAGGTGTCGGTGCTCGGCGAGGACCCCCGGCACGCCGGACGCGCCTGGCGGGCCCGGATCGGCGTCGTCATGCAGGACTCGCGGGACATGAGCGAGCTCACCGTCCTGGAGAAGGTGCGGGCCGCCGCGGCGTCCTACCCCGACCCGCGCGACCCCGCCGAGGTCATCGCCGCAGTAGGGCTCGCGGAGAAAGCCCGGGCGCGGACCCGTGGGCTGTCCGGCGGGCAGCGGCGCCGGCTCGACGTGGCGCTCGGCATCGTGGGCCGCCCCGAGCTGCTGTTCCTCGACGAGCCCACCACCGGGTTCGACCCTCAGGCCCGCCGGTCCTTCTGGGACCTCGTGACGAGCCTGCGCGACGACGGCACCACGATCCTCCTGACGACCCACTATCTCGACGAGGCAGCCCAGCTGGCCGACCGGGTGGTCGTCGTGCGGGACGGCGTGCTGGTCGCCTCGGGGACGCCCGAGACGCTTGGCGGCCCCGAGGCCCGCACACCCGTCGTCGCATGGGACGACGGCGGCGTGCGGCGCACCGAGCGGACGGACCGGCCCACGGCCGCCGTCGCCCGGCTGATCGCGAGCGCCGGACCTGACGGTGAGGTCCCCGGCCTGGCCGTGACCCGGCCGACGCTCGAGGACGTGTACCTCTCGCTGATCGGCGAGACGCCGGTGGACGGCATCAGTATCGACAACCAGGGCAGGGAGGCGGCGTGATGGGCGCGACGAAGGGGGCGGGTCTCGACGGGCTCGACCGGCGGGAGGAGCCTGCGAGAGGTCTCGACAGGCTCGACCAACGGACGAGGGGGCTGCCCGGCGTGCTCCGCCTGGGGCTGGTGCGCGGCGGCGTCGAGCTGCTGCAGTTCGTCCGCGAGCGCGACTCGGTGGTCTTCGGGTTCGCCTATCCGATAGTCATGCTCGCGATCTTCGCGACGGTGTTCGGCGACGACGACCCGATCGTCGCCGGCGGCGTCACGGTCAGCTTCGCGCAGTACTTCCTGCCCGGCATGGTCGCGACGGGCGTCATGCTCTCGACGTACCAGACGCTCGCCATGTCGATAGCCGTCGAGCGGGACGACGGGACGCTGAAGCGTCTGCGTGCCACGCCGCTGCCCGCGACGTCGTACTTCCTCGGCAAGGTGTTCCTGTCGCTGGTCACGGTGCTCGCGCAGACGGCGCTGCTGCTCGCGGTCGCGGCGCTCGTCTTCGACGTCCCGCTGCCCGACTCCGCTGGACGCTGGGCCACGTTCGCCTGGGTCTTCGTGCTGGGCACGGCGGCTGGTGCGGTGTGCGGGGTCGCGTACTCGTCGGTGCCCCGTTCCGGACGGTCCGCGAGCGCCGTGGTGGTGACGCCGCTCCTGGTCCTTCAGTTCACGTCCGGGGTCTTCTTCTCGGTCAGCCAGCTGCCCGGCTGGATGATCGACCTGTCGTCCCTGTTCCCGCTCAAGTGGATCGCGCAGGGCATGCGGTCGGTGTTCCTGCCGGACGCCTTCGCCGCGGCGGAGCCGTCCGGGGCCTGGCAGTCCGGCGCGACGGCTGCTGTACTGGCGGCATGGCTGGTAGTGGGGCTCGTGATCGGCACGCGGACGTTCCGGTGGCGGCGGCACGATGACGGCTGACAGGACGACGGCTGACCGCGACCAGGACCTGGAGCGCCTGTACGCCGGGTGGGAGCACCAGGTGCGGTGGTGGGACGCCGGGTTCGGCGTGATCATCGCGCTGACCGCCGTCGCCCTGGTGCTGGACGGGACGCGGGGGACGCAGCTCGCCGTCGCGTACTCGGCGATGGGCGTGATCGTGCTGGCCTACCTGCTGTGGGGTGCACAGGCGGCGAGGACCCGGGACCAGCGGCTGGCCGTGCTGTACCTGACGGTGCTCGTGATCGGCACCGGCGTGACGGTGTCGCAGGGCGGTGTGGCGTCACTGTTGCTGTTCATCGCGTTCGCGCAGGTGTGGATGCTGCTGGAGTCGATGCGGCAGGGTGTGATCGGCTGTGTCGCCCTGACGGTCGCGGTGTCGGTCGGCATCTCGTCGCAGTACGCCTTCGACGTCGCGGTCATGGGCGAGGTCGTGCCGCAGATGCTGGTCACTCTCGTGTTCGCGATCGGGCTCGGGTTGTGGTTCCACGTGGCGATGCGCCGGGCGGAGGAGCAGGTGCGGCTGCTCGGCCAGCTGCACGCCACGCAGAAGCAGCTGGCGCTGACCAGCCACGAGGCGGGGGTCCTGGCCGAGCGTGAGCGCCTGGCCCGCGAGATCCACGACACGCTCGCCCAGGGGTTCACGAGCGTGGTGATGCAGGCGCAGGCCGCGACGGCGGCCCTCGACCTCGGGGACGACGTCGCCGTGCGTGAGCGGCTGCACGTCGTGGAGGACACGGCACGTGACAACCTCGCCGAGGCCCGCGCCCTGGTGGCGGCGTTCGCGCCGGTGGCGCTGCAGGACGGGTCGCTCTCCCAGGCGCTCGGCCGGCTCGGCAGCCGGTTCGCCGAGGAGACCGGCCTGGCGGTGGCCGTGGAGACGGATCAGGTCGGGGCGCTGTCGCCGACGGTCGAGGTGGTGCTGCTGCGGGCCGCACAGGAGGCGTTCGCGAACGTGCGACGGCATGCGCGGGCACGCTCCGTCGTCGTGCGGCTGGGCCAGGCGGAGGGAGAGGTGACGCTCACGGTGTCCGACGACGGGCGCGGGTTCGACGTGGAAGCTGTCGACGGGTTCGGGCTGGCGGGGATGCGGGAGCGCCTACGGTCGGCGGGCGGCACGCTGGCGGTCGGGCCGGGGGACGAGGGCGGCACCACGCTGTGCGCCCGTGTACCGGTCGACGGGCAGGTCGGCCCGGCGCTCGCCGGCCGGGTAGGCACCGGGCCGGATACGGCGGCACGCGCCGCTACCGGGGAACACGAGAGGACACAGGGGGTGGCGGGATGATCCGGGTGCTGGTGGTGGACGACCATCCGGTGGTGCGGTCAGGGCTCGCGGGCATGCTCAGCGTGGAGGACGACCTCGAAGTGGTGGGCGAGGCCGCCGACGGGCAGGAGGCAGTGGCTCTCGCGGCGTCACTGCGGCCCGACGTCGTGCTCATGGACCTGCGGATGCCGGTGCTCGACGGCGTGGCCGCGACCGCCGGGATCGTAGGGACTGGACCCCGCGTGGTGGTGCTGACCACCTACGACACGGACGCCGACATCCTGCGCGCGGTCGAGGCCGGCGCCACCGGCTACCTGCTCAAGGACACGCCCCGCGCCGAGCTGGTCGCCGGGGTCCGCGCGGCTGCCCGGGGCGAGACCGTGCTGGCCCCCAGCGTGGCGACACGCCTGGTCAGCTCGGTACGCAGCACTGCGGAACGGCCCTCCGCCCGCGAGGCCGAGGTGCTCGCGCTCGTGGCGCTCGGGCGGTCGAACGCCCAGGTCGGGCGTGAGCTGTGCATCACGGAGGCGACGGTCAAGACGCATCTCTTCCGGGCGTTCGCCAAGCTCGGCGTCGCCGACCGGACGGCAGCGGTGACCGTGGCCAGGGAGCGGGGCTGGATCGCCTGACCGACGGTCGCCGGACCGCTCCCCGGGAGCGGTCTAGCGACCGTCGGCGTCGGCGGGCGCCGACGGGTCGCCGCCCGCCTCTCCCCCGCCGGTCGGCTCATCCGTCGGCTCGACCGGATCGTCCGTAGGCGTGGCGTCCGGGGTGGGCGTCGGAATCGCCGACGGGGTCGGCGTCGGGGTGGGGGTCGGCGTCGGCGTGGGGGTCGGGGTGGGAGTAGGCGTCGGCGTCGGCGTGGGGGTCGGCGTCGGCGTGGGAGTCGGCGTAGGAGTCGGCGTCGGCGTGAAGTCGTCGTCGGTGTTGTCCGACTGACTCGGGACGGGCGACGACGACGGCGTCGGCGTCGGATCGTCCTGGGTCGTGCTGACGCTCGGTGTGGGCGTCGCCGTGCCCTGGCTGTTGATGATGTTCGCGATCACCAGGCCCGCACCGCCGAACACGAGCAGCGCGAACACGATGATCGTGATCACGCGGCCGCGCCCGGTCGTCAGGGCGTGCCACCACTTCCGCTCCTCCTCGGGCACCGCCGGGTACGGACCGATCGGCGGCCGCCCTACCGACGGCGGCGTGGACACCACGGTCGGCGCCGCACCGGACGCACCTTCGGCCGCAGCCGCGGTTGCCGCTCCGGCGACGCCCGCTCCGACGGCCGCGGCGCCCACAGCGCCGACCATCATGGTGCGGTCGGCGCCCTCGTCGACCTGGCCCAGCTTCATGGTGCCCGAGCCGGCCCCCGCGCCCAGGACCGGGTCGATCACCTCGGTACCACCGGCACCCACGCCGAGCTGCATGGTCTCGCCGCTGGTACCCAGCCGGCCCGCGGGCCCGCCGAGCAGGATCGTCACGGTCCCGCGCATCGCCTCGGCGGTGGGGAACCGCCGACCCGGATCCTTGGCCATCGCGCGCGACACGAGGCGGTCCACGGACGCCGGGACGGCCGCACGGCGCGCGGAGGCGGCCGGTACCGGCGCGTTCACGTGCGCCCGCAGAACGTCCTCCGCCTGCGCCCGCTCGTAGGGCGCGTGCCCGGTGAGCGTGTAGTACGCGAGCGCACCGACGGCGTAGATGTCGCTGCGCGCGTCGAGCGGCTTGCCCCGGGCCTGCTCCGGCGACATCCCGATGACCGAGCCGGCCACCGTCGCGCCGTCGCCTTCGCCGCCCGCGGGCCGGGTGAGCCCGAGGTCCAGCAGCCCGACGACGAACGTGCCGTCGGCCTGCTTGTCGACCATCACGTTGCGGGGCGCGACGTCGCGGTGCACGAGGCCTGCCGCGTGCACGGCCCCGAGCGCCTCCAGCAGGCCGTCGACGATCGCCAGCGCGTCGCGCCAGGGCAGGCCGTGGTCGCCCGCGAGATCGGACAGGGAGACGCCCGCCATCCGGTTCATGACCGTCCAGGGGACGTTCGCGCCGGCGACGTCGTCCTCGCCCGAGTCCAGCACCTTCACGACGCCCGGGTGGTCCATCAGCGCCGAGGCCTCGACCTCGCGCCGCAGGGAGTCGCGGGCGTTCTGGTCGTCGACGAGGTGGGGGTGCAGCACCTTGACCACGAGCGGCTGGTCGAGGTCGACCTCGGGCTCGACCGGGTCGGCGGCGTCGGCGGCCGTCGCCGTGTCTGCGTCCGCGGTATCGGCGTCCGCGCTGTCGGCAGCCGTGGTGTCGGCGCCGGACGTCTCGCCGTCGGACGCCTCGCCGGACTCGTCCTCGCTCGTGCTCGCGTCAGTCTCGTCCGTGCCGGTCTCGTCGGCGTCGGTCTCGTCGGCGTCCGCCTTGTCGGTGTCGACATCGGCGGTGCCGGACCCTCCGTCGGTGCCGGCGTCGCTCGCTGCCGGCTCCGGAACCGCGGGGGTTGCGACACGCTGGGCCTCGTAGACCGTGAACGTTGCACCAGTGCCGAGAACGTCGACCAGCTCGTACTTACCGCCGAGGACGACGTGCACCGGAAGGTCTGCGGCGTTGTCCTCGTTAGTGGTCTCTTCGTTCACTGGTTCACCGGTGTCCGTGGTTGCGCATCGAGTAAATCAGTCATTTCGGCTATCTGGGGCATGTTCTTCTCAGGATACGGAGCGGAGCGCGCACGCACCAAAGATGGGGCGGCGGGATGTGTGAGTAGTGCGGAGTATCACGTTCCCGGCTGCCACCGGAGCACCGCTTTGCCAGACTACGCAGATGCGCGACCTCGCACTCCTCCCCAAGGCGCACCTCCACCTCCACTTCACCGGATCCATGCGGGTGCCGACGCTCGTCGACATGGCAGCCGCATACCAGGTGCGTCTCCCCGAAGCGCTCATCGACAACGACCCCCTGCGGCTGCCCGCCACCGAGCGCGGCTGGTTCCGTTTCCAGCGTCTGTACGACGCCGCCCGCGCCTGCGTGCGCTCGGAGGCCGACATGCGCCGCCTGGTCGACGAGGCCGCGGCCGACGACGCCGCCGAGGGCTCCGGCCGGCTCGAGATCCAGGTGGACCCGACCTCCTATGCCCCGTTCGTGGGTGGCATCACCCCCGCCGTCGAGATAGTCATCGACGCCGCCCAGGCCGCGAGCGCCACGCACGGCATCGAGGTGGGCGTGATCATCGCGGCGTCGCGCATGAGGCATCCGCTCGACGCGCGCACGCTCGCCCGGCTCGCCGCCCGGTACGCGGGAGACGGCGTGGGCGAGGTGGTGGGCTTCGGGCTCTCGAACGACGAGCGCCGCGGCGACACGTCGCAGTTCGGGCACGCTTTCGACATCGCGCGCCGAGCCGGCCTCGCGGCAGTGCCGCACGGTGGCGAGCTGCTGGGGCCCGACCACATCAGCGAGGTCATGCGGGAGCTGGTTCCCGACCGGATAGGGCACGGCGTGCGCGCCGCCGAGGACGAGCGGCTCCTCGGCGAGATCGTGGAGCGTGGTGTGGCCCTCGAGGTGAACCCGGGCTCGAACATCGGCCTCGGCGTGTACAGCGAGGCGAACGAGGTGCCGCTGCGCGCCCTGGTGGATGCCGGTGCGACGGTGGCGCTCGGTGCCGACGACCCGCTCTTGTTCGGGACACGGCTCGTCGACCAGTACGAGATCGTGCGGAGCGCGCACGGCTTCTCCGACCGGGAGCTCGCCGGGCTCGCGGCGTCGTCGATCCGGGCGAGCCGGGCGTCGTCGAGCACCAAGGCCCGGCTCCTGGCCGGCGTCGACGCGTGGTTGCTAGCTCCTGATCCCGCTGACACGCTGGAGACACTCCCCGCGGGCGGCACTGTGACCATCGGGTGACGATCACCATCGGGTGACGATCACGATTGGGTGACGATCACGATTGGGTGACGATCACGATTGGGTGACGATCACGATTGGGTGACGATCGACCGACGCAACCATCTTGGACGCCCGCGCGTCAGTGGGAGATACAGGACACTCGCGAGGGGACGACGTCGTCTCGCGAGTGCGGTACTGCACCACCACCCCAGAAGGTGCAGTCGAGGAGGAGTCACGATGCGGGTAATGCACGGCAGGCCTGCCCATGGTGTGGGCGCGACAGTCGGTAAGAGGGTCCTTGGCACGCTGGGCGCGGTCGCGCTGACGGCGGGCCTGCTGTCGGCCTGCGACGGCGGCGAGGAGCCACCTGCGGACTCGGCGGCGACGAGCTCGCCCAGCCCGGAGGAGAGCACCCCGAGCCCGGAGCCGAGCGCTGACGAACAGGAGCCGGAGGCTTCGGCGAGCGGGCCGTCGTCCGAGCCCAGCGGCGACGGCACCGACGAGGGCGACGACTCCGGTGACGGAACCGCGGAGCCCGGCGAGGACGAGGGCGACGGCGCGTCGCAGGGTGAGGGGAAGCCGGACAAGGACGGCGACAAGGACCCGAAGGAGGAGGAGCCCGAGGAGCCCGACTACATCGAGTACGGCGAGGTCAGCAACCGGGTGGGCAAGCTTCAGCAGCGGCTGAAGGACCTCGGCTACTTCATGACCTCTGTCGACAAGGCGTACGGCGGCGAGACGCAGCAGGCGATCTTCGCCCTGCAGAAGGCCGGCGGCCTGTACCGCGACGGCGTGGTGGGCGACGCCACGCAGAACGCGGCGGACGACGGCGTCGTGCCCAAGGCCCACACGTCGTCGGGCAAGGTGCTCGAGATAGACGTCGACCGGCAGCTCGTGCTGGCCGTCGAGGACGGCAAGGTCGTCAAGGTCATCAACGCGTCGTCCGGCAACGGGGAGACCTACGAGGCGAAGGGCGCCACGTACACCGCGTACACGCCGCGCGGGTCGTTCGCCGTGTTCCGCGAGGTCAACGGGATGCACTCGTCGACGCTCGAGCTGGGCGACATGTGGCGGCCCAAGTTCTTCACGGGCGGCATCGCGGTGCACGGCTCGGCCTCGGTGCCCGCGTTCCCTGCGTCGCACGGATGCGTGCGCGTGTCGAACAGCGCGATGGACTGGATCTGGGACACCTGGGGAGCGCCGTCGGGCACCCCGGTAGTCGTCTACTGACCGTTCTGTCGAAGTAGAACGGTCAGAGGGAGACGCCCACCAGGACGGTCTCCGGGACCAGGGTCACGCCGAACCGGTCGCGGACCCCGTCGCGCACGGCCCGGGCCAGGGCCACGACGTCCTCGGCCCGGGCACCGCCACGGTTCGTCATCGCGAGCGTGTGCTTGGTCGACAGCCGCGCCGGGCTGTGCTCCCCCGCCAGGCCGAAACCCTTGCCGAAGCCGGCCCGCTCGATGAGCCAGGCGGCACTGGTCTTGACGAGCGTCGGGTCGATCGCACCGAGGCTCGGACCGGTGCTGGTCTCCGGCGTCGACGAACGGACCGGGTAGCGAGGGGCGTCCTCGGGCAGGTGCGCGAGGTGCTCGACGGGGATCACCGGATTGGTGAAGAACGATCCGGAGTTCCAGCGGTCGTGGTCCGGCTCCGCGCCGAACGGCGGGCGATCGAGCAGCATGCCCTTGCCCCCGCGCAGTCCCAGCACGGTGTCGCGGACCTCCCTCATCGGGGCGCGCTGCCCCACCTCGACGCCCAGACGACGGGCGAGCTCGCCGTAGCCCACGGGCGCCGACAGGCTGCCGAGGCGGAACTGGAACTGCACGTCCAGCACCACGTAGCGCGGCGACGGGTACCAGGGGGCACGCGGGTCCTCGTCCCGGGCCACGCTGTGCATCGAACGCTTGAGCAGCGACGTGCGGTACCCGAAGTCCAGCTGCCCGACGGAGAAGGTGCGCACCCGCCGCTCGCCCCGGTCCCACGTGCGGACCAGCGAGACCACGCCGGAGAGCTCCTGACCGTACGCACCGATGTTCTGCACCGGGGCCGCGCCCACCGTCCCGGGAATGCCCGACAGGGACTCGACGCCCACCCAGCCCTCGGTGACGGCGCGCTCCACGAGCTCGTCCCAGTTCTGGCCGGCCGGGGCGCTCACCACGGCGCCGCCGCAGGAGTCGTCCGACTCGACGGAGATGCCGCTGCGCGTGTCGCGCACGACGAGACCGTCAAAACCTTCGTCAGCCACCAGCAGGTTGGAGCCGCCACCCACGACCAGCAGCGGCACACCGTCGTCGTCGGCGGTGCGCACCGCCTCGATCAGAGCAGCCTCTTCCTCGGCCTCGACGAACGAGGCTGCCGGGCCACCCACGCGGAGTGTGGTGAGGTCGGCGAGGCTTGGGGCCACCGCTTGCGCCTGGACGGTGTCTGCCGGGTATGGGCTCACCGTGCAAGCCTATCTACCTGTCGCGTTGGATTTGTGCACATCTTCGACATGCCGTGGGTGATGTCTGCCAATTCTGGAACCTTTTCGTGTCGGCAGACGTGTTCAATGCTCGCTCTCGCAGGCGTGCCCCCGCCGGTCGGGATGCTCCGCTCCCTGCACTACCTCTTCACACCGGCGGCCGACGGCAGCGGACGCACCGAGCGCGCCAGGACCAGCGCGAGCACCATCGGGATCAGGAGCACGAGGACCGCCAGGCGGTAGCCCGTCGTGTGCGCGACCAGGCCGATCAGGGGCGGCCCCACGAAGAACGCGGTGTACCCGATGGTCGAGACCGCTGCCACCCGCATGGCCGCTCGCCGCGGTTCGTCGGACGCCGCGCTCATCCCCATCGGGAAGCCCATCGCCGCGCCGAGACCCCACAGGCCGACGCCGACCAGCGCCAGCCACAGGACCGGGACCAGCGCGAACGTCAGCACGCCGACAAAAGCGAGCACCGCGGAGACCACCAGCACCGGCACGCGGCCGAACCGGTCGATGGCCCGCGTCCCGGCGAGCCGGGCCGCCGTCATGGCGGTGAGGAAGACGGCGAGGCCGGCGGCACCCATCCCGTCGGACGTGCCGAACCCGTCCACCACCGCGAGGCCCACCCAGTCGTTGGCTACGCCCTCGGTCAGGGCGGCGGCGAGCACCACGAGCCCGATCGCCAGCGTGCGCGACTCCCGCCAGGCAGAGAGCAGTCCCGTGATGCCCGACGCCGGTGGCGTCACCTCTCCCGGGTCGGCGCCGTCCGCGCTGCCCGCCCTGGCCATCGCCACGCCGTCGGGCAGCGCCGCTGCAACGACGCTCGGCGAGAAGAAGCGGACCGCGATCACCACCGACAGCAGAGCGATCGCCCCCGCGGCCACGACGTGCCAGAGGACCGGGACGCCCACGCTGGCCACCACGATGCCGACACCGGCGCCGACCACCGTGCCGAACGAGAACCCGGCGTGGAACACCGGCATGATCGCGCGGCCGAGCCGCTGCTCGACGGCCGCGCCCTCAAGGTTCATCGCGGCGTCCCAGACGCCGGTGCCCACGCCGAACAGGATCAGGCCGAGCCGCACCGCGAGGTGCTCACCCGTGGCGACGCCGTAGCCCGCCACGGCGAGGCCCACCACCACCAGGCTCGCGAAGCCCAGGACGGTCCGCGCGGTACCGAACCGCTCGGCGACGAGTCCCGAGAGCGGGATGGCCGCGACGGAGCCGATGGACCCTGTCAGCAGCAGCAGACCCATCTCCTGCTCGGAGAAGGAGAGTCCGTCCCGGACGGCCGGGAGGCGTGCTGCCCAGCTCGCGAACGCGAACCCGCTGGCCGCGAAGACGACGAAGACCGCACGAGCGGCGGCGTGTGCAGTAGGCACTGAACTCCTTGGTGCGATTGAATCTCCCGACCGTAAGCCACAATCTGGGATCAGCCCAGCAGATTCCTGGGCCCGCACCACTGGTGCCGAGGTGAGAGAGAAGGAACCCGCGATGAGCCGCCAGACCGTACGACCGACCCTCGCGAAGGTCGCCGAGCTGGCCGGTGTCTCCGTCTCCACCGCGTCGCTCGCGTTCTCCGGCGCGGGACCGATCACCCCCGAGACCCGGGAGAAGGTGCTGGCCGCCGCGCGCGAGCTCGAGTACTCCGGCCCCAACCCCCTGGGGCGGCAGCTCCGGTCAGGACGGTCGGGGATCGTCGGTGTGGTGATCGGTGACCAGCTCGGCAGGTCGTTCCGCGACCCCGTCTCCACCCAGGTGCTGCACGGCCTCGTCTCCGCGATCGGTGAGCAGGGCCTCGGCGTGCTGCTCGTGCCGGGTATGCCGCAGGGCACCACCACGCAGTCCATGGGGCTCGCCGCCGAGGCGGGGCTGCCGCCCGCCGTCGACCCGCTGGTCGAGGCCGCCGCGATGGACGTCGCGGTGCTCGTCTGGGGCACCCTGAAGGACGACCCGAACCTCGCCGCGCTGCAGCGCAGGGGGGTGCCCGTCGTGATCGGTGAGGGACACGAGGTGTCCGGCGTCCCCGTGGTGAGCGTCGACGACCGCCTGGGCGCCGCCGAGGCGGTGCGTCACCTCGTCGAGCTCGGGCACACGCGGATCGCGGAGATCACGCTGCCGTTCGGGCGGGACGAGCGGTCCGGGCTGGTCGACGCCGACCGGCTCGCGTCCGCCGAGCGCACGCCGACCCGCAACCGGCTGGCCGGCGTACGGGACGTCATCGAGCCCGTCATCTCGTGGGAGACGCCCGCGTCGCTCGTGGAGCACGGGCGCGACGCCGCCACCGAGATCCTGTCCGAGTGGGCGCCCGCCCGGGACCGTCCGACGGCGATCGTCGCGCACTCCGACCTGCTCGCCGCCGGTGCGGTGATCGCCGCCCGCGAGCTCGGGCTGCGGGTGCCCGAGGACGTGTCGGTGGCCGGGTTCGACGGGCTCGACCTGCCGTGGCTCTCCCCCGACGTGCTCACCAGCG
The DNA here is from genome assembly GCF_050936155.1 of Promicromonospora sp. CA-289599. Lineage (NCBI taxonomy): Bacteria > Bacillati > Actinomycetota > Actinomycetes > Micrococcales > Promicromonosporaceae > Promicromonospora > Promicromonospora sp. CA-289599. Next base: position 3,400,854 of record NZ_JBNJNI010000001.1, on the reverse strand, counting down.
TGCACCAGCCGCTCGTGGAGAAGGGCCGGGCGCTCGGCCTGGCCGTCATCGCGCTGCTGGCCGGCGAGGAGCCCCGGTCGGTGGTGCTGCCGGTGACCCTGGTCGAGGGCACGACGACGGGCCCGGTCCCGGACCTACCCTGACCGTCCTCGTTGAGTGCTGGCTATTTGCGGGCTCAGCACGCTCCGGCCCGCAAATAGCCAGCACTCAACGAATGGTCAGGGGCGGAGGGTCGGGGCCGGGAGGTAGACCTCGCCGCCCGACTCGCGGAACTCCGCGGACTTCTGGGCCATGCCCTCCGCTTGAGCGGACGCCGACGCCGACGCCGCGTCCGCGAGCGCCGCCTGGTGCTGCGCCCCGCCGAACTCGTCGCGGATGTCCTGCGAGATCCGCATCGAGCAGAACTTCGGCCCGCACATCGAGCAGAAGTGCGCGGTCTTCGCGGCCTCGGCCGGAAGCGTCTCGTCGTGGTACGACTCCGCGAGCTCCGGGTCGAGCGACAGGTTGAACTGGTCCCGCCAGCGGAACTCGAAGCGGGCCTTGGACAGGGCGTCGTCCCGGTCGCGGGCGCCGGGGTGCCCCTTGGCGACGTCGGCGGCGTGCGCGGCGATCTTGTAGGTCACCACGCCGGTGCGCACGTCGTCGCGGTTCGGCAGGCCGAGGTGCTCCTTGGGCGTGACATAGCAGAGCATCGCGGTGCCGTACCGGGCGATCTCGGTGGCGCCGATCGCTGAGGTGATGTGGTCGTACCCGGGCGCGATGTCGGTCACGAGCGGGCCGAGCGTGTAGAACGGGGCGCCGTCGCAGAGCTCCTGCTGCCGCTCCACGTTCTCGCGCACCAGGTGGAACGGGACGTGTCCGGGCCCCTCGACCATGACCTGGACGTCGTGGGCCCAGGCCCGTTTCGTCAGCTCGGCGAGGGTGTCGAGCTCGGCGAACTGCGCGGCGTCGTTCGCGTCGGCGAGCGAGCCCGGCCGCAGGCCGTCGCCGAGGGAGAAGGCGACGTCGTACCGGGCGAAGATCTCGCAGAGCTCGTCGAAGTGCGTGTAGAGGAAGTTCTCCTGGTGGTGCGCCAGGCACCAGCCCGCGAGGATCGACCCGCCGCGCGAGACGATGCCCGTGACTCGGTCGGCGGTGAGCGGCACGTACCGCAGGAGCACGCCGGCGTGCACGGTCATGTAGTCGACGCCCTGCTCGCACTGCTCGATCACCGTGTCGCGGTAGATCTCCCAGGTCAGCGCGCTGGCGTCGCCGTTCACCTTCTCCAGGGCCTGGTAGATCGGCACGGTGCCGATGGGCACCGGCGAGTTCCGCATGAGCCATTCGCGCGTGGTGTGGATGTCGTCGCCCGTGGACAGGTCCATGACCGTGTCGGCACCCCACTTGGTGGCCCACTCGAGCTTTTCCACCTCCTCCGCGATGGAGCTGTGGACGGCGGAGTTGCCGATGTTCGCGTTGACCTTCACCAGGAACGCCCTGCCGATGATCATCGGCTCCGACTCCGGGTGGTTCACGTTGTTCGGGATGATCGCCCGGCCAGCGGCCACCTCGCTGCGCACGAGCTCGACGTCGCAGTTCTCGCGCACCGCGACGAACCGCATCTCGGGCGTGATCACGCCCTGGCGTGCGTAGTGCATCTGGGTGACGGTCCGGCCGGGGAGCGCCCGGCGGGGCCGGCGTCGTTCACCCTGCCACTCCTGGCTGGCGGCACCGCGGCGCAGCGCGCCGCGCCCGTCGTCGGCCAGTGCCCGATCGCGGCCGTCGTACTCCTCCGTGTCTCCGCGTGCCACGACCCAGGGTTCGCGGGCGGGAGCGAGGCCACGGACCGGGTCGGAACCGGGGCCTTGCGTGCGATAGACCCGGACCGGCTCGTTGGGGGCGCCGTCGGGCGACGGGGCCAGCGTGATCTCCGTGACCGGCACCCGGAGACCCGTGCCGTCCTGCGGTGTGCTGTACCCGCCGTCGTGCTCGTGGTCGCGCTCGTACTGGTAAGCGAGCGTGCGGGACTGGGACTTCTCCATCATGAGACTCCTGCTTCCTACGCCGGTGTTAACCGGACAGGTTCAACGGTCCCGGGCCGAACAGCCCGATCTCAGCCCCTGCGTGAGGCACCCGTGGGATCGCCGCCGACGTTAGCACCCCGAGCCGTCTGTGCTCACCGGGGTCTCTCTTTCGGGGCCAAAGCTCTTCCGCTCTGATAGAGAGACCTCATGGCTCGCTTCACCCAGCGGCGGGCCCCGACGTGGAGGCACACATGTCAGTTCGAGGAAAGCTGCGAACGAGGGTGTTCGCGCTGATGGCGACGGGAGCGCTCGTAGTGCAAGCAGGAATCGTGGCGGGTGCGGCGGCTGCGGACGGGCCGGGTCCGGCGGCGTCGGACAACCAGATCACGCTGACCTCCTGGGACGGGGTACGCGAGCTACGTGCGGGCGAGACCTCGAACCTGCGGCCGAACGCCAAGGGCGGGCTCGTGCTGAAGCACGGCGGCGACACCGTCGAGTACACCGACCCGTTCGGCGACGGCACTCCCGTCACCTACGAGACGGGCCGGTGGACGTCGCCGGTCGTCGCGGCCGGGTACCTGATCGACGAGTCCGTGAGCTCGTGGAACGCGCACACGCCCACCGGCACGTGGGTGGAGATCGAGTTCCGGGGCCGCAAGGCCGACGGGACGTGGACCAAGTGGTTCGTGATGAGCCGCTGGGCGTCGGGCGCCGAGTTCGCACCCGCCGACGGCAGCGTCGGCGACATCCACCGCACCTCCGTGAACGGGCAGACCGACGCGGACGCGTACCTGTTCACGGACACCTTCGTCGCGAAGTCGGGCAACGAGCCCGACGCGTTCCAGACGCGGGCCACGCTGTACCGGCCCGAGGGCACCCGGGTATCGCCGCGGCTGGACTCGGTGAGCACCATGACCAACGAGTACCTGCCCGACTCGCACTACACGGGCACCAGCGACTTCACGCTCGGTCGTGCGGTGTCGCTCGACGTGCCGCAGTTCAGCCAGAACATCCACCGCGGCGAGTACCCCGAGTTCGGGGGCGGCGGCCAGGTGTGGTGCTCGCCGACGTCGTCGTCCATGGTGCTGTACTACTACGGGCGCGAGGTGCCGGAGGCCGAGCTCGAGGGCATCGAGGCCCCGAACGGTGACCCGCAGGTCGATTACGCCGCCATGCGGACCTGGGACTACACGTACGAGGGCGCGGGCAACTGGCCGTTCAACGCCGCGTACGCCAGCACGTTCGGGCTGGACTCGTTCGTGACCCGGCTGCGGTCCCTCGCGGAGGCCGAGAAGTTCATCAAGGCGGGCATCCCGCTCATCTTCTCGATCAGCTTCGAGGAGGAGGAGATGCCTGAGGCCGGGTACGGCACCAACGGGCACCTCGTGACGCTGGTCGGGTTCACCGCAGCAGGCGACCCGATCATCAACGACCCGAACAAGGCGAGCAACGAGGCCGTGCGTTCCGTCTACACGCGGGAAAACTTCGAGCGTGTGTGGCAGACCTCGACCGACGGCATCACGTACGTCTACCACCCGAAGAACGTGAGGCTGCCGCGCAACCTGCCGGGTGTCACGCCGAACTGGTGATCCGGCCTGTCGGCCGCGGAGTGTCCGTCACCCCCGCGGCCGCCTAGCGGCCCGGGACACCCCGCGGTTCCGACGTGTACGCCGCCGAGGCGTGGCCCTTCGCCGAGACCGTCACCCGGACCGTGAGCTCGGCGCCCTGGTCGCGGCCCGTCACGAGGTACCTGCTGCCGATCGCCCGGGACACCGGCTCGCCGTCGCGCAGCCACTGGTAGCGGACGCGGACGTCGTTCGGGAGGTACGTGCCGGCGTCCGCGCGCAGGACCTTCCCCGGCTTGGCCCTGCCCTCGATGCTCGGCCCGGACACATCGGCCACCACCGGGTCGTGCAGCTCGACGTCGGACGCGTTGACGAAGACGTGCCGGTGCGCCAGCCACACCTGGTAGTACACGTCGTTGCCGCGCACCACCGTGCGGTCGCCCGGTCCCGTGCCGTCGAACGTGGTGGCCCGGTAGTAGTCGGACGCGACGTGGTCGTCGGCCACCGCGTACGTCTGGTCCACGCCCACGCGGTACTCGATCGGCGTGACCGGCTGCACCGGGACGCCCGGGTGCTCCTCGTACGCTGCTGCCTCCGGGTAGGCCCTGCCGAAGACCGGCGCCGGGGCGTCGCCCGCGACCGTGACCGTCTTCGCCGTCGCCGGCACCACCACCGGGCGCTCGGCCGGGTTGTGCAGCCAGGCCAGCGAACCGGCCCACCACACGCCCAGCCAGTCGCCCTCTACCTGGTCGACGACGAGCTTGTGCCCCGACTGGACGCGCGCGCTCACGTCGCTCGCGTACGTGGTTCCGTCCGACCCGTCCGGCTTCCAGCCCGGGTCCTTCGCCAGCGGCGCGTCGGCCGACGGCGACTGGTGCAGGTACCGGAAGTTCGTCCCCGCGCCGGCTACGCACGCGCCCGAGCCCGGAGACGCCTGCTCACAGCCCGTCACGGTGTTCGGGTTGTCGGCGTACCCGGTGCGCACCTCGACCACGTCGCCCGGTGCGACGTTCGTCGTCGCCTCCAGGTCACCGCCGATGGGGGCACCGAGCAGCTCGAAGTAGTGGTCCCAGTCCCAGTAGGGGCCCGGGTCCCAGTGCACGTTCCTGGTGGACCCGGGCAGGATGCCCGGCACCTGGTCGTGCCCGATGACGTGCGCCCGGTCGAGCGGGATGTCGTGCTCCGCCGCCAGGTGCCGGACCAGGTCCGCCGACGCCTGGTACATCGCCTCCGTGTACCAGGCACCCGTACCGGCCCAGCCCTCGTGCTCCAGGCCTATCGAGTGCATGTTCATGAACCAGTTGCCCGCGTGCCAGCCGACGTCGGCCGGGTCGAGGTGGTTCGCGACGTGCCCGTCCGAGGACCGCAGCGTGTAGTTCCACGCCAGGTAGGACGGGTCCTGGACCAGGTTGACCGTGGGCTGGTAGGCGGTCTCGGTGTCGTGGATCAGGATGTAGTCGAGCGACGGGCCGCCCGCGCCGGTGCGGTCGGCCTGATCGTGGTTGCCGTAGTCACCGGTGTCGTCGGGCAGGTCCGGGGAGGCCTTCTCGTAGGGCGCGGGCAGCCACTCGCAGCCGAGCGTCTCGGGGCAGTCGGTCTCCGGGTCGCTCGTGCCGGACGCCCGCGGCACGACGACGTCCCGGTTGCCCGTGAGGATCACCGCGCCGTCGGCGGGGGTGGTCACGCCCGCACCCTCCCTGAGGATTGTGTACACCCGTGTAGCGAAACCCTGGACATCACTCATGCGGGACACTGCGTTCTCCCACTCCCCCAGGCTGTCCGACGCCGTCCCGGCCTCGACGGCATCGTCGCGTATCGCCTGCGCCTGGTACGACGCGAGTAGAGCCGCACCACCGCAGACATTGGCCTGTGACTCGGACTTCAGGGTCTCCTCGCTGAGGCCGGTGAGTCTGGCCGCCTGGGCGAGCTCGGGAGTGCCCTCGCGCACCGGGCCCGCCTTGTCGTTGACGTCCGACAGCGGAAGACCGTCGCCGTGCGCATGACCGGGCCCGTGGTCACCCGCGAGGTTGAACACGCCGTAGCCGCCGTCGGCGCTGGCCTGACCGGCGTGCTGGTCCCAGCGCGACTCCAGGTAGGACACGGCCTTGAGCAGGTCCACCGGGACTCCGGTGGCCTCGGCCGCCGCCGAGAACGCCTCGTCGAGCGAGCCCGCGGCGAGGACCGCGGCGCACGCGACCGCACCGCCGTCGGGCGCGGCCGTCGGGGCCGCGTCGGCCGCGGAGAGCGGTATCAGTGGAAGAAGCAGTCCGGCCGCCGCGGCCAGGGCTGTGCTGCGCCGTCGTGACGTCACGCGGAGATCCTCTCGTCGGCGTACATGGGGACGAGAGAATCACACCCGATCCGGGGGCGCATGAGAAGACCTGCGGGCTAAAAACCCGGAGCGTCAGAGGCGGACGATCGCCTGGGTGCGACCCAGGACCTTTGCCCCGTCGACGGTGACGGCGATGTCCACGCGGACGGTGCCGGCCTCGGTGTCGATCACACCGATGGTGCCCGTGACGTCGATCGACGCGCTGCCCGGGTTGGGCACCTCGACGGGCTTGGTGAACCGTGTCTGGTAGTCGACGACGACCCCCGGATCGCCCGCCCAGTCCGAGACCAGGCCGACGACGGTGCCCATGGTGAGCATGCCGTGCGCGATCACGCCGGGCAGGCCCGCACCCACTGCGAACTTGTCGTTCCAGTGGATCGGGTTGAGGTCACCGCTCGCACCCGCATAGCGGACGAGGGCCGCGCGGTCGAAGGTGACCGTGCGCGTGCCGATCACGTCGCCCACTGCGAGGTCGGCGATATCGGGGCGGCTCATGCGTCAGCACCTCGGATCGCCAGGGTGGACGTGACGGTGGCGACGGGCTCGCCGAGGCTGTCGGCCTCGGGAGACGGCACCTCGATGTTCTCCGGTACCGCGTAGATCTCGCAGCGGGTGGTCACCATGCTGATGGCCCCGCGGGAGACGATCCGGTCCACGTGCAGCACCGTCGTCAGCTCGTCGCCTGCGACGATCGGGCGGTGGTGCGTGAAGCGTTCGTCCGCGTGCACCACACGGGAGAAGTCGATGTCGGCCTCGGGGTCGCTGATGTACTGCGACTCGGCACGCTGCGCGACGACGACGGCGAACGTCGGCGGGGCGACCAGGTCCTGATAGCCAGAACCCCGCGCCGCCACGAGATCGTGGTGCGCGGGGTGCGTGGCACCGACAGCACTGGCGAACTCGCGGATCTTCTCGCGGCCTACGGAGTAGGGAGCGTTGGCCGGGTAGACCCGGCCCTCGAAGTCAGCGTTCGCCACGTCGGTGTGAGCTACCGAGACTCAGCGAGTCTCGCGGTGCGACGTGTGCTTGCCACAGCGCGGGCAGAACTTCGCCAGCTCCAGGCGGTCGGGGTCGTTACGACGGTTCTTCTTGGTGATGTAGTTCCGCTCCTTGCAGTCCACGCACGCGAGCGTGATCTTCGGGCGGACATCCGCACTCTTGCTTGCCATGGCTCTCACCTCCGCGCCTCGAGAGGGAGGCGCCATGTGTCTTCTCGTCGTCCGACATAGGGACGCCGAACGGATGTACTTGCTTGGTAGCGAGGGCGGGGCTCGAACCCGCGACCTCACGATTATGAGTCGTGCGCTCTGACCAGCTGAGCTACCCCGCCGCGCGTGACTGAACGCGAGGCCGTCCGCCGTTGTTCCCTCCCCAGTATCACTGGAGAGAAACGGACGACCCCGCGTCGATCACAGAGCCCCGAAAGGGAATCGAACCCTTGACCTTCTCCTTACCATGGAGACGCTCTGCCGACTGAGCTATCGGGGCGGCGAGGAAGACTCTACATGCCCTCCGGCCTGGCGTGAAATCGAATCGGGTGTGAGTTGTGCCGCGTCGCCCAGGAGCCCTGGTGGAGCGCGCCGTGGACCGCCCTGGACGGTTGCGCCGAACTCGGCCGGGAACGAGAACAGGGCGCCATCCCTGAGGATGACGCCCTGTTCGTCGCGGTGGCGGATGAGGGATTCGAACCCCCGTAGGCTGTGCCAGCTGATTTACAGTCAGCCCCCTTTGGCCGCTCGGGTAATCCGCCGCGAACGGACCCAACCATAGCCCCCAACCGGCCCCCGCGAGAAATCGAAAAGAGGCCTCGGCCTGGTGACGCGCCCCACAGGGCTCGCCGTGATCCGGGCCGACGGGCGGGGACCTATCGTGACGGCGTGACACAACAACAAGATCGCTGGGGGCTGCCCCTCGGCATCGGGGCCTACCTGCTCTGGGGCGGGATGCCGCTGTTCTTCCCGCTGCTGCAGCCGGCGGGTGCCCTGGAGATCGTGGCCCACCGCATCGTGTGGAGCCTGCTCTTCTGCCTGATCGCGCTCGCCGCGCTGCGCCAGCTGGGCGACTTCCGCACCGCCCTGCGTTCGCCGCGCATCCTTGGCACGTTCGTCGTCGCGGCAGCGCTGATCGTCGTCAACTGGGTCGTCTACGTGTACGCCGTGCTCAGCGACCGCGTGCTCGACGCCGCCCTTGGCTACTTCATCAACCCGATCGTCACCGTGCTGCTCGGCGTGCTGGTGCTACGGGAACGGCTGCGGCCAGCGCAGTGGATCGCGATCGCCTTCGGCGCAGCGTCGGTGGTCGTGCTGTCCACCGGGCTGGGCGGCCTGCCCTGGATCTCGTTGTGCCTCGCTCTGTCGTTCGGCCTGTACGGGCTCGTGAAGAACCGCGTGGGCCGCACCGTCGCGGCGCTGCCCGGTCTGGCCGTCGAGACGGCGGTCGCGACCCCGCTCGCGCTCGCCTACCTCCTCTGGCTCGGCAGCTCCGGGACGTTCGTCGGGCACGGCACCGGGCACGCGCTGCTGCTCATGTCGGCCGGCATCGTGACGGCCCTGCCTCTGCTCCTGTTCGGCGCGGCGGCGCGGCGTCTGCCCCTGTCCGTCGTCGGCATGCTGCAGTACCTGGCTCCCGCCATCCAGTTCCTGGTGGGGCTGCTCGTCTTCGGGGAGCACATGCCCGCCGCGCGCTGGGCCGGGTTCGTGCTGGTGTGGGTGGCGCTGGTGCTGCTCACCGTGGACGGGATCCGGCAGGCTCGGCGGGCGCCGCGGCCAGGGCTGGGGTGAGGCCGGTCGAGCTTGCCGGGTCTCGACAAGCTCGACCGGTGGAGGCCAAGCTCGACCGACGGGGCTCTCAGCAGCCCTTGAAGCGGTCGTCAGCCGCCCAGCCGGCGTCGACCCACTCCCGCGGGTGCGCAGGGACGAAACCGGAGTACCGCTGCGCCAGCTCGCCCAGCAGCCAGCCGGCGAACCGGGCCGCGCCCTGCTGGCAGGTGTGGATGCCGTCGTCGCTCCGATCGGGCTCGCCGTCGCGGTACTGCTGGTAGGTGTCGCCCCACACGGCGGTGCTGTCGAGCAGCACCGCCTGCCCGCCCGAACCCGCCGCGACCTCCCGGGCGATGTCGTCCGTCCGGTCGAGCTCCGCCATGTGCGGCGCGTAGAAGTCGTCCGGCCGGATCGGCGGGAACGGGACGAGCACGAGATCGGCCCCGGCGTCCGCGGCGGTCGTCGCCAGGCGCTCGTAGCCGTCGCGCTGTTCCTGCGGGGTACCCCAGTCGTAGGTGGTGATCTGGTAGACGATCACGTCGGGCTCGACGGACGCGATCACGCCGGGCAGCTCGGCCCACGTCGAATCGGCGAGCGGCCCGACAACGCCCCCACCACCGTCGGCGGCGATCGACTCCAGGGTGAGTCCTCCGGCCGTCATCGCGGCGTCCAGGGGCAGCGCCTCCCCTGCTGCGATCGAGTCGCCCATGAACAGGACCGTGGACAGCTCTGCCCCGGAGCCCGGGCCGACGTCGGAGCCCACAGCACCCGCGTCGACCTCGGCCACCGGCGGACGGGGAACCACCACCCAGAACAGGGCGAGCGCGGTCATCACCGCGACGCAAGCCACCAGCCCCGACCGTCCATGAGCCCAGCCGGCCCGGAACCGGACGGGGTTCTCGACAAGGGCGGTGGACAGTGTCGCCAGCGCGATGGAAACCGCGCAGACGATCGCCGTGCGGGTCCACCCGGTCATCCCGAGGCGTTGTTCGGAAAGCAGCAGGAAGACCGGCCAGTGCCACAGGTACAGGCTGTAGGAGATGAGGCCCAGCCCGCGGAGCGGCCGCCACCCGAACCCCCGCGCGAGCAAGCTGCCCGGCGCCCGGACGCACAGCGCGACCACCAGCGCGGCGACCAGCGAGTGCGCGAACAGCCCGCCCTGGAACAGCCACGGCGTCGCCTCGCCGTCGGCCGCCCACCAGAGGACCGCGAGGACGGCGACCAGCAGCCCCAGCACGACGCCGGCCCACCTGCCGGCCGCGCGCTCCAGCAGCTGCCGTACCGGGCCGGTCGCGACGAGGGCACCCAGCATCAGGGAGAAGGCCCGGGTGTCGGTGCCGGTGTAGACGCGGGTCGTGTCAGCAGGCTCCACCAGCACGAGCATGAGGAGCAGGGAGGCTACCGACACGACGACGGCCGTCCAGGCCACCCACGTCTCCACCCGCCGTGACCGGCGGGCGAGGAGGAGGATCACCACCGGCCAGACCAGGTAGAACTGCTCCTCGACGGCGATGCTCCACAGATGCCCGAAGAGCCGGCCCTCGCCGAGCCCTTCCCAGTAGCCGGCGGACTGCCCGAGCAGGTGCCAGTTGACCAGGTTCGCCTGTACCCACGGCCCGTCCGTCAGCGCGGTGCGCCACAGGTCGGCGTCGCCGAGCGCCCAGACGAGGCCGGTGGCGCCGACCAGGAGGACCGCCAGCGCGGGTAGCAGACGGCGGACGCGGCGTCCCCAGAACGCTGTGAGCGACACCGTGCCGGTGACCCTGATCTCGCGCAGGAGCAGGTCGGTGATCAGATAGCCGGACAGGGCGAAGAACAGGTCGACGCCGAGAAACCCGCCACCGAGGTGACCCGCGTGGAACAGCAGGACGCCGAGGATCGCCACTCCGCGCAGGCCGTCCAGGGCGGGCAGGTGCGGCACGCTGCGGTCCATGTTCAGCACCCCGGGACGACGTCGAACGAGTAGCCCTCGGCGGCCAGCCGTGGGAGGGCCTGGCGGAGCGCCTCGACGGTCTGCGTCCGGTCGCTGCCGCCGTCGTGCATGAGGACGACGTCCCCGCTCCCGGCCTGCATCAGCCGGTCGGCGATGACGGCGGCACCGGGCCGGGTCCAGTCCTCGGTGTCGATGTTCCACAGCACCTGTGACATGCCGCGCGCGGTGAGGTCGCGCGCCACGTCGTCGTCGGTCGAGCCGTACGGCGGGCGCACGCACGGGCTGTCGGAGCCCAGGCTGTCGAGCAGGTCGGAGGTATGCCCGAGCTCGTGCTCGCGGCCGTTCGCGTCGAGGCCGGTGAGGTCCTCGTGGGTCCAGGTGTGGTTCGCGAGGACGTGGCCCTCGGCCACTATCCGGCGCCCCAGGTCGGTGTTGGCCGCCAGGTTCTGGCCCAGCGCGAAGAACACGGCCTTGGCGTCGTGCTCGCGCAGCACGTCCAGGACCTCCATGGTCTCGTCACCTGGGCCGTCGTCGAACGTCAGGTAGAGCACCTTGCCGGCACTCCCTGCGCCGTCGGCGGGTCCGTCGCTGCCGGCGGCGATGGTCGGGCCGAGGGCGCTGTACGCCGTGTAGCCGGCGGAGGCCAGCACAAGGGCGGCCCCGGCGGTCAGGAGTCGTCGAGTTCGGTTCATGCATCAGACGTTCCCGGCGCGACGTCCCGGTCCCGTCCCCGGAATGTCGCAGCCGTGTCGCAGACCGTCCGACGGCGTGGCCGGACGACAAGGCCTCCTCGATACTTGAACCATGTCCCGCATCCTGTTGATCGAGGACGACCACTCGGTCCGGATCAGCCTCGCCAAGGCGCTCGGCAGGTACGGGCACGACGTCGCCTCCGCGCCCTCCGGCGAGGACGGGCTCGAGCTGTTCCGGGAGCACTCCCTCGAGCTGGTGGTGCTCGACCTCATGCTGCCGGGGATGGACGGTTTCGAGGTGTGCCGCCGGATCCGCGCAGGGGGGACCGTCCCGATAGTCATGCTGACCGCCCGCGGCGACGACATCGACGTGGTCAGCGGCCTGGAGGCGGGTGCCGACGACTACGTGGTCAAGCCCGTCGAGCCTCGCGTCATCGACGCCAGGATCCGGGCGGTGCTCCGCCGCGGGGCGACGGCCCGGCCCGGCCCGTCGACGTCGGTCCACGGCGACCTGGCCATCGACCGGGCGTCGATGACCGTGACCCGCGCCGGCGACGAGGTGGCGATGACGCCGACGGAGCTGCGGCTGCTGCTGGAGCTCTCCGGCTCCCCCGGGCAGGTGCTGAGCAGGCAGCAGCTGCTGGAGTCCGTGTGGGAGCACAGCTATCTCGGCGACTCCCGACTGGTGGACAACGGTGTGCAGCGGCTGCGTGCCAAGATCGAGCCCGACGCCGCGGCGCCCGTGTTCATCCAGACCGTCCGGGGCTTCGGCTACCGGTTCGGCCCGCTGTAGGTGCCCCGGATGCGCGGCAGCGGTCTCCCGTGGTGGCCGTGGCGCCGGCAGTCCCGAAGCTGGTGGCCGCGAAGCCTGCGAGCACGGGTCGTCGTCGCGTTCGTGCTGGTGGCGATGGGTGCGGCCGCCGCTGCGTCCGCCGCGGGGTACGTGGCCGCCCGTGCCTCGCTCGTGGAGGAGACTCAGCGGCGCGCCGTCGACTCCGTCCGCGACCAGATCACCCGCCTGGCCCCGGAGGTGGAGTACCCGCCCGATCAGCGGGCGCTCGACCGGCTGCGGACCTCGCTCGGCGAGGAATCGATGGTCACCTACGAGGACCTGACCGCCGCCTCCGGCAGCTCTCTGGGCGTGATCGGCGACGAGATGCGCGCCGCCGTCGCGGACAGCGACCGGTTCACCGTGCAGCGGGTGGTCGACGACTCAGGCCCCCAGCTGGTGCTGGGCACCCCGATCGTCCGCACCGACGTCGACGGCAGCCGGCACGACTCGGGTATCCGGGTCTACGTGGTGCAGGACCTGGCCCAGACCCAGGAACAGCTCGACCGGTGGACCAGGATCGTCCTGCTGACCATCGGCGCCGCTCTCCCGCTGGCCGTGGTGCTCGCACTCCTGGTCTCCCGCAGCGTGCTGCGCCCGATCCAGCGGCTCGCACACTCCGCCAACCAGCTCGCGGAGGGGAACCTCAGCACCCGGCTCACGCCGTCCGGCAGAGACGAGCTGGCCGATCTCGCGACCACGTTCAACCACACGGCGGCCGCGCTCGAACGGTCCGTCGGCGAGCTGCGGCACCGGGAGGCGGAGGCCCGGCGGTTCGTCGCCGAGGTCTCCCACGAGCTGCGGACGCCGATCATGGCCCTCACCTCGATCATGGAGATCCTGGAGGCCGACGCCAGGGACCGGCCGCCCGAGGAGCGGGAGATGGCGGCGATGGCCGTCGACCGCACCCGGAAGCTGGCCCGCCTGGCGGAGGACCTCCTGGAGCTCTCTCGGCTCGACGCCGGCGCCGTCGCGCTCCGGCTGGAGCTGGTCGACGTCGCGCACGTCGTCGCCGACACCGTTCGCACTCGCGGCTGGGGCGACGACGTCGACCTCGTGCCGGCCGGGCCGGTGCTCGCCCGCGTCGACGTGCGCAGGCTGGACATCTCGGTGGCCAACCTCGTGGGCAACGCCCTGCGACACGGCAGTCGGCCGGTCGTCGTCGACGTGCTGAGCGAGTCGGACGACGTGCTGGTGATCGTGACCGACCACGGTCCGGGCCTGCCCACCGACATCGATACCGACCAGCTCTTCACGCGCTTCTACAAGGCCGACTCGTCCCGGTCCCGTTCGGACGGCAGCGGGCTCGGCCTGGCGATCACCCTGGTCAACGCCCAGCTGCACGGCGGCAGTGTGTCCGCCGGCAACAGCGAGGGGGCGGGGGCCCGGTTCGTCCTCCGGCTGCCGCGGCAGCTCGACACGGGATCAGGTGCCGGGCCCGCCGAACGGCAGGAGGAGAATGATGAGCACGCATAGGACCACCCGCGGCGCAGCGGCTGTCGTCCTGGCGGCCGCGCTCGTGACCAGCGGCTGCGGCGTCGGAACGAGCGGTGTCGAGGACGGCGGCGAGGCGCCCACCGGCCTGGCGGTAGGCCCTACCCTCTACTTCGTCGACGACGACGGCGGGCTCCGGCCGGACGTGCGGGAGACCGGCCGCCTGGGAACCGTGGTGAGTGCGATCCAGCTGCTGATGGCTGACGCCGACCCGACGGAGGAGGGTCTGCACAGCGAGATCCCGCCGACCAGCACCAGGACGATGGTCGAGGACGCCGGGGACTACGTGACGATCTACCTACCGCTGAGCAGCACCGAGATCAGCGATGTCGGCGTCGACCAGGTCATCTGCACCGCCGCCGCCGTGGTCGCAGCCTCGGGCCGGGACGTCGACGACGTGGCGATATCGGTCCGGCCGACCCACGGTGACGTCGTCACGCGTCCGTGCCCGGTCATCGGGTGAGAAGGCTGCCATCGGTCGATCCGCCGCTGATCAGTAGCCGGTGCCGGTGACCTGGCGGGTCGTCACGTTCAGACGGTTGTAGAGGTTGGTCACCCCGACGTGGAGCACCAGCGCGGCGAGCCCCTGCTCGTCGTAGTGCTCCGACGCACGCGCCCAGACGGCGTCGGGCACCGGGTCCGGGCTGTCGGCGAGCCGCGTCACGGCCTCGGCGAGCTCGAGCGCCGCGCACTCGGCGTCGGACAGGTAGGGCGACTCGCGCCAGGCGGAGACCGAGGCGAGGCGGTCCTCCGACTCGCCGGCCTTGCGCGCCTGCCGCATCCCGTAGTCGATGCACCAGCCGCAGCCGTTGATCTGGCTGGCGCGGAGGTGCACCAGCTCGAGCGTGGTCGCCGGGACACCCTGCCCGTGGACCAGCTGCCCCAGCGCGGCCAGGTGCTTCATCGCGCCCGGCACGAGCAGTGCCGGGCTCGCCATCCGGGAGGTCAGCGTCCGCAGGTGCGGGGTCGTGGACGCCTCGGGGGCGAAGTCGTGCGTGGTGGTCTCGGTGGTCATCATGGCCCTCTCGTCATGGCCGGGGTGCCGGCCGGTCACATCGGCGCCCTGCGCGCCGTCACACTCCTGACGACCCCGAGAACGAGGATGTGACGGATGAACCCCGACGAGCTGGCCACCGCCTTCGAGCGGCACCGACCCCGCCTGCGTGCGGTCGCGTACCGCATGCTCGGCAATCCCGACGACGCGGACGACGCGCTGCAGGAGGCCTGGCTGCGGCTGAGCCGCACCGGCGACGCCGGGATCGACAACCTCGCCGCCTGGCTGACCACCGTCACCGGCCGGATCTGCCTGGACATGCTCCGCTCCCGGTCGACCCGTCGCGAGGCCCCGCTGCCGACGGGCCTGCCCGATGACCCCGGGCCCGAGCTTCCGCACGACGACGCCCCAGACCCCGCACGGGAGGCCGAGCTGGCCGACGTCGTCGGGCTGGCCATGCAGATAGTGCTGCAGAGCCTCGACCCGGCCGAACGCCTGGCGTTCGTGCTGCACGACCTGTTCGCCGTCCCGTACGAGCAGATCGCGCCGGTGCTGGGCCGCTCGGTCGCCGCGTCCCGTCAGCTCGCGAGCCGCGGCCGGCGGCGGGTGCAGTCCGGTGCGGCGGCTCAGGACGCCGCCGGAGTCGGCTCCCGGACCAACGCCGAGACCCGGACCGACCGGCAGGTGGTCGAGGCGTTCCTCACGGCGTCCCGCACGGGTGACCTCGCGGGCCTGCTGGCGGTGCTCGCACCGGACGTGGTCCTGCGGGCCGACCAGTCCGCCGTCGAGACGGCGGCGGCGTCCGCCGACAAGGGCGCTCCCCTGCTGGCGCGCGAGGTGCGCGGGGCCGCGGCGGTCGCGGAGTCGTTCCGGGGTCGGGCGGGAGGCGCCGTGCCCGCGCTCGTCGGTGGGTCCGTCGGGTTCACGTGGGCGCCGGGCGGCACGCCGCGCGCCGTGTTCGCGGTGGTCGTGCACGACGGGCGTATCGCCTCCGTCGACCTCGTCGGCGACCCGGCCGCCATCGCCGTGCTGGGTGTGGAGCTGCTGGGCTGAGGAACAACCGGCCCTCGTTGTGAGCGCGACCGTTGCGGCCAGGACGGGCGCGTAGGCGCAACGGTCGCGCTCACAGCAAGGGTCAGGGGGTCAGCTCACCGCGCGGAAGGTTGCGTCCGCGCGCCCGTTCGAGTCGGTGATCGTGTCGAGCCGGAGCACATAGCCGTAGTGCCTGAGGTACCGGTCAGGGAAGTTGTACGACTGGTAGGACGTCCAGGAGGACGAGGCCAGGCCAGGGACTGCCTTGAAGCTGGCGTCCGACCGGAAGGTCGACGTGCCGTCATAGCGCTCCAGCCTGAGGTCGTAGTCCCAGTGCCGCAGGTAGTGGTCGGGGTGGTTCACGGACTGGAACGAGACGGTGCCGCTGCCGGCCAGGCCCGGGACGATCCGCCACTGGCCGTCCTGGGCAGGTGACACGTTGGGGTCGATACGCACGTCGTAGTTGGCGTGGCGCAGGTACCGGTCCTGGAAGTTGTACGACTGGACGCGGGTAATCGCCGTGCTCGCCCAGCGGCCGAGGACCCGGCTCTGCTCGGCCCCGGTGATCTGCAGGATCGATCCGTGCCGCTTCCGCGTGTCGCCCAGGTCGTAGGAGCTCACCGTCTGGAAGTTCTGGGTGCTGCCGAGGTTGGTCGATCGGATGGGCATGTAGCCGCGGCCGGTGGCGTACTGGTCGAGCCAGAGCCCCCAGGAGGTGCCGTTGTTGAACGGCATCCACATCGGCCCCTCGACGACGTTCCCGCCGCCGGTGCCGTTGGAGATGCCCATGTGGGACAGGTTCCCGATGGTGGTCCACGTGCCGAGGATCGAGTTGCTGCCCTCGATGGTGATGTGGCCGTCGGCGGAGGCGCGGTAGTACCGGTAGCCGCCGACACTCGTCGGGGACTCCACGATCTGGGTGTCGATGATGCCCTGCGTGCTGCTGGGGCGGTCGATGTAGAGCTGCGCGGTGCTGAAGGTCCGGAAGTCGCTGGTGCGCGAGTAGTAGATGCGGTGCTTGGTGACGCCGTCGCGGGGCGCGTTCGTCGCCCAGTAGACGACGTAGTCGCCGGTGGCGGGGTCGTAGATCGCCTCGGGCGCCCACGCGTTGCCCGCGCCCGGGATGCCGCTCGCGACGTCGACGAGGCGGGGCTCGGACCAGTCCACGAGGTTGGTGGACTCCCAGACGACGAGCGACCTGCTGCCCCGGTTGGCGGCGTCCGACCAGGACGTCCCGCTCGCGATGCGCAGGTCCGTCGCGATGATCCAGTACCTGTCGCCCTGCGGTGAGCGGACGATCGCGGGGTCCCGGACACCGCGGGTACCGACCGTCGACTCCACCACCGGTGCGCCGTTGTTCAGGTCACTCCAGTTCAGGCCGTCGGTGCTGTGGGCGAGGTAGATCTGCTCACCGCTGGTGGACTCGCCGGTGAAGTGGGCCATCAGATAGCCGGTGAACGGGTCGAGGGCGGCCGCACGCTGGGCGGTGGCAATCGCCCAGGTGCTGGTCAGCAGCGCCACGGCGACGAGCATCGCGATGGTCGTCCTCATCGTGCGCCGCGGGAGTGCGACGGCGAGCGCGGTCAGTGGTGAGCTTCTCATGGTTCTCTCCTTCGAGGACCTTGTGTGGCAGACGGGCGTCATCACCCGGCGTCGTACGCGAACTGGCTGATGTTAGCGCTCACACGAGCCTCGCCAAAACCGCCCCTCGTCGCTTGTGCAACCGAAGGTTGCGCGATGCGATTCGGCGTCGTAGAGTCACCCGCAACCAAAGGTTGCACTACATGACGTTGGAGGAACCGAGATGGTGGACATCCTGCACCGGGTCGGCGCGCTGGCGCCGCTGGAGAAGGTCTACGACGCAATCGCGACACCACACGGCGTCGCAAGCTGGTGGACGAAGGACACGACGGGCGAAGGCACGGTCGGCAGCACGCTCACGACGACCTTCGCCGACGCCGCCGGGAAGCGGCTCGGGGCCTTCGAGCTCGAGATCACGGAGCTCGACCCGGCCGGGTCGGTGGACTGGCTGGTCACCGGTGGGCCCGACGAGTGGATCGGCACGCACATCCACTTCGACCTCAAGAAGGAGGACGGGTTCACGATCGTGCTGTTCGGCCACACCGGCTGGAAGGAGCCGGTGGAGTTCATGAACCACTGCAGCACCAAATGGGCCACCTTCCTGATGAGCCTCAAGCAGTTCGTCGAGACCGGCACGGGCGAGCCGTCGCCGCACGACGTGCAGATCAGCAACTGGCACTGACACATGGTCTTCTTGCACCCGGACACAGCGAAAGGTTGGTCGGCGATGGAGTACGGCACGATCGAGCGAGAGATCTACATCGAGGCCTCACCCGAGGTCGTCTTCGACGTGGTGAGCAATCCCGAGCACGTGCGGGAGTGGTGGTCCGACGAGGCAGAGTTCGGCCCCGAGCCCGGGAAACCGGGCTGGGTCGGCTTCGGGGACCTCGCCCAGGACGGCCACAAGGCTCAGCTCACGGTCGCCGACGCGGTGCCGTACACGCACTTCTCGTTCCGCTGGACCCACGAGGAGGGGGAGGTGGCCGGCGAGGGGAACTCGAACCTGGTCGTCTTCGAGCTGGCGCCCTCGGGCGGCGGCACGCTCCTGAAGTTCACCGAGAGCGGCTTCCGTGAACGCGGCTGGGACGAGGCGAAGGCCGCCGCCCAGCACGCCGACCACAGCACCGGCTGGGACCACTTCCTGCCGAAGCTCAGCACGTACGCCGCGACGGTGGGCGCGAGCACATGAGCCTGGCGGTGGACGACGACCTCTGGTCGGCGATCGGGGACCCGACCCGTCGGCGCCTGATCGACCTGCTGCTGAGCGACGGGCACGGGACGGCGACGAGCCTCAGCGAGCGGCTGCCCGTGACCCGGCAGGCCGTGGCGAAACACCTCGGCGTGCTGAACGAGGCCGGCCTGGTGCACGGCACCACGGCGGGCCGGGAGAAGCTGTACCGCGTCGACCAGGCGCAGCTCGCCCGGGCCGTGGGGCAGCTCATGGAGGTCGGCACGGCCTGGGACGGCCGCCTCGGCCGCATCCGCCGGATCGCCGAACGCATCCAGCGCGAGGCCACCGGTGCGGCCCGGGCCGGCAGGGAACCGTCCCCCTGAGCCACGTTCACCGACGCGGCCGGAGAGCTCCGTCCAGCACGGTCGCCAGCTCTTCGGCCACGCCGTCGGCGTCATGGTGCCCGACGACGGCGTCCGCGCTCGCCAGTACGTCACGGTGGGCGTTCGCGACGGCGATGCCGCGGCCCGCCCAGGTGAGCATCGGCAGGTCGTTGGGCATGTCGCCGAAGGCCCAGACGTCGGAGGCGTCGACGCCGAGCCGCGTGCACCAGCGGGCCAGAGCAGCGGCCTTGTCGACGCCGGGCGGCATCAGCTCGGCCAGGCCGACGGCGCCCGAGTACGCGAGCTGCGCGTGCGGCCCCACGGCGCCCCGGACCG
The DNA here is from genome assembly GCF_050936155.1 of Promicromonospora sp. CA-289599. Classification (NCBI taxonomy): domain Bacteria; kingdom Bacillati; phylum Actinomycetota; class Actinomycetes; order Micrococcales; family Promicromonosporaceae; genus Promicromonospora; species Promicromonospora sp. CA-289599. The sequence continues at coordinate 3,381,750 of NZ_JBNJNI010000001.1, read as the reverse complement.
CGGCGAAGAACTGCTCCTGCGCGAGCCGGATCTCGTCCGGTGGGTCGAGGAGGATGCCGGGCGGCGGGATGTAGGCGGGGTCGAGCGCGAGGATCTTCGACACCGGCCCGGGCGTTCCGAGGACACCGAGCGTGTCCTCGACCGGCACGGACCACAGGCCGGGGTCGAGCGCCGGCTCCCGGTTCGGGTAGTGCGGATCGAACACGACACCGTCGGGCCGCTCGAAGGCGAGCGCCGCGTGCGGCAGTGCGGCCCGGATCCCGGTCACCACGGCGCGCACGGCGTCGTCGTCGAACCCGCAGGTGTCGAGCGTCTCGCCGGAGGCGAGGTCCAGCACGCAGGCACCGCCGATGCAGATGACCCGACCGTGGCCACCCACGGTGTCGGCGAGGTGGGTGAGCCAGCGCGGCGGACGAGCGGTCACGAAGACCACCTCGACACCTGCCGCGTCCAGGTCGGCGAGGACGTTCCGCGTGCGGTCCGAGACCTGGCCGCGACTGTCGAGCAGCGTGCCGTCCAGGTCGGTGGCGACGACGCGGGGAAGGCGGGTCACCGCTCGGCCCATGGGTTCGTGAGCGGAACGCTCATCGGCTGGAGGTTCGCCATGTTCCGCATCAGGTGGGCAACCCGTCTGACCGTGCTCACCTCGTGTCTCAGCGCGCGCGACGTGACGACGCCCATCTCGGCCTCCTCCGGTCCAGGTACGTACGCACACCCTAGACGCGGCGCGCGGCGCAACAAGGAGGTCGCCCGACACGTTCTACATGATTTACATGTTGTAACGTGTACCGCAGACTGAGGACAGGCACTCGAGCGTGGGAGGCATGCGGTGGCCGGCGACAAGAGTCCAGCGAAGTACGGTCCTGGAGGCCGCGGCTTCTACGGTTCGGTGACGGTGAGCGAGCGGGGGCAGATCGCGATCCCGGCCCAGGCCCGGCGCGACCTGGGGATCGAAGCGGGCGACAAGCTGCTGGTGCTTGCCGACCCCGAGCAGGGTCTCGCCCTGATGACCGTCGACACGCTGATGCGCACCCTGCAGGGCTCGTCCACGCTGCTCGAGATGATCCAGCAGCACGCCAACGACGGCACGGACGAGGCGGAGTAGCCACATGGAAAACCCGAGCACGTCACCACCGTCGGTCACGGTCGCACGGACAGCCCGCAGGGCGCTGGCACCGGACCTGGCTCGGGGCGGCATGCTGCTGCTCATCGCGTTCGCGCACGCCCCGCTGTTCGTGTCCGCGATCGACCGTGGGCCCGAGGTGGTCAACGAGGTCACGAAGGTCTTCCATCTGCTCTTCGTGCACAACCACGCGCGGCCGCTGTTCGCGTTCCTCTTCGGTTATGCCCTCGTCCAGCTGATGAACCGGCAGCAGGCCCGCGGCGCGAGCTGGACCGACGTCCGCACGCTGGTGCGGCGCCGAGGGTGGTGGCTCGTCGCCATCGGTTCTACCCACGTGCTGCTCTTCACGCCGCTCGACATCCTGGCTCCGTACGGGATCGCCGGGCTGCTGCTCGTCGGGCTGCTGCGTGCCAAGGACTCCACCCTGCTCTGGATGACCGGGGTGACGATGATCCCGGCGACGGCGGCGGCTGCCCTCGGCATGTGGCTCCCGCTGTCGCAGGGCGTCTCGAGCTACACCGTGGGCAGCATGGCCATCGGCGACCGTGACTGGGTCGAGGCTCTCGGCGACCGGATGGCGGGCTGGCCGTACGGGCTGGTCATCGGCGTCCTGCTGGTCATTCCCGGGGTCGTGTTCGGGATGTGGGTGGCGCGACGCCGAGTCCTGGACGAACCGGAGAACCACCGCGCGCTCCTCTGGCGATTCTCGGTAGCCGCCACGGTGGCGTCGGTCCTCGGCGCGCTCCCTGCCGTGCTGCTCGAGCTCGGGGCGTGGTCGAACGAGAACCCGGTCGTCGTGCTGACCGCCGCCACAGCTCAGCCGCTCACCGGCTATGCGGGCGGAATCGCGCTGGCCGGGTTCATCGCACTGGTCGCACTCGCGGTGGCCGACCGCCCCGGCCGGCTGACGACCGCCGTTCAGGCACTCGGCCAGCGGTCGATGAGCATGTACCTGTTCCAGACCGTGGTGTGGGTCGCGGTCTTCGCGCCCTTCGGCATGGGGCTGGAGGACCGGACGGGGCTCGCGGGCGCCACCGTCATCGCGATCGCCACCTGGGTGGTCTCGGTGATCGTCGCCGAGCTGATGCGCAGGGCCGGGTACCGCGGGCCTGCGGAGATCATGCTGCGCCGGCTGTCATACCCGCAGGCGAGGCCCGCTGCCCGGTGAGCCAGGAACAGTCCGGGCCGATCACCTGCTGAGCTCGACCACCGATCGGCGACCCTTGGGGAACAGCGGTCCGACGAGGATGCGGTCGAGGCCCGGCAGCCGCATGGCACGGAACCCCCACCGGCGCAGCAGGAGAGTTGCCATCCGGGTCGGCACGAACCACTCGGTGACGCGGTCCCGAGCTGCCTCCTGGACGTCGGTGACGACCGGGCGCCAGCGCCGTTCGTAGTCGGCAAGCCCTTCGGGCACGGACGACGCGGCCTGCAGACGTTCAGCCAGCACGTACGCGCCCGCGACGCCGAGGGACGCGCCCTGGCCGGCGACCAGCGAGACCGCGTGGGCGGCGTCACCCACGAGCGCCACCCGCCCGTCGGTCCAGCGCGGCGTGTCGATCTGGGCCACCTGGTCGTAGTAGATCTCGTCGGACGGCGGGCACTGCGCGAGGGCCCGTTCTGCCAGGTCACCCATGCCGCTGAAGGTGCGGCGGAGCGCTGCGCGCGGATCGTCGGGCAGTGCGCGGTCGTCGGTGCGGAACACCGTGAAGACGGCGACACGGCCGCCGTCGAGCCCATAGAAGCCCAGCTGGCGGTTGAGCGTCTCGGTGAGCACGAACCTGCCGCGGACCTGCTCGAACACCGTCGGATCGGTGAACACGAACGCACCGGTCTGCATGCCGAGGTAGCGGAGGTCGTCACGTTCGGCGCCGAAGGTCAGCGAGCGGACGCCGGAGTGGACGCCGTCGGCCCCGACGATCAGGTCAGCCTCCAGGGTCGTGGTGTCGGAGAGCTCTACGGTGCCGTCGGCGATCCGGTCGACAGTGGTGCCGTAGCGCAGGTCGATCGCGCCCGCCGTCGATTCGCGGAGCAGCCGCTCGAGCGCCGGCCGCATGATGCTGACCATGCCGCCGTCGACCGCCTTGGCGAAGAGGGCGTAGTCGACGCTCACCGTGGTGCGGCCGCGGGCGTCGATATAGCTGAACTCCTGGACGGGGCTCGCGAGCTCACGCAGCCTCGGCTCCAGGCCCATCGCGGTGATCGCCTCGAACCCCGGGCCGAAGAAGTCGATCATGTAGCCCTGAGCACGTGGGCCGGGCGCGCGATCGACGACGTGCACCACCCAGCCGTGGTGGTGCAGTCGGTTGGCCAGTGCGAGGCCTGCGATGCCGGCGCCGCTGATCACTGCTCTCATCGTTGCGCTCCGTTCGGTTCGGCGGATGTCGCGGCTGTCGGGAGCGCCGCCGGTGCCGGGCCGGTCAGCGTGCGCAGGAGGGGCGCGATCCGGGCGCCCGTCAGCTCCGGATCCAGCCCCTTGTGCAGGATGAACCCGTCGAAGACGGCCATGACCAGCCGCGCCGCCGCGTCCGGGGACGGATGCCCGGCGTCGGCAAAGGCTGTGGTGAGTGCGGTCCGGAACCTCGCCACGAGCTCGCCCATGCGTGCGTGCAGCTCGTCGTCCCGCGTGGCGGCGAGGTAGCCCTCGACGAAGAGCAGCGAAGCGGGGTCGGAGCCGTTGTAGCGGTCGAGCTCCGTCAGCATCGCGTCGACGCCGTCGGCCGGGCTCACGGCCTCGCTCAGCTGGGCGGCCGTGCCGTCGAGCATGCCGGCCATCGCCTCCAGGGTGGCCTGACGCAGCAAGGCCTGGAGCGACTCGAAGTGGTAGTGGACGAGCCCGTATCGCACGCCCGCACGCTCGGCCAGCACCCGTGTGCTCACGCCGCTCCAGCCCACCTCGGCGATGAGCTCCCGCGCGGCGGTCAGCAGCCGGCCGCGCACCTCACGTCCGCGTTCGGCGTTGGTCTGCCCCGACATCCACGCTCCTTGGTCGATCGTCTTGGACGATTGACCAACCATATCCGCTACCTGCGCCTATGCATACGGGTTGGATCGGAGGATCGCGCTCACGAAGATCAGCCCGAAGAGGGCGCCGAGGAGGATCCCGCCGTCCAGGTGCACCGGCTCAGGCGGCTCGCAGTCCGGCGGCGGGCAGGATCACCTCGTCGATGTTCGCGACCAGGAACTCCCGGTCGACGGGCGTGCGCAGCATGAGCACCCGGTACGCGACCAGCGCCGGGCCGATCATGCAGAGCTTCTCGACGTCGACGTCCGCCGGGATCTCGCCCCGGTCGATCGCCCGTCGGAAGAGGATGCGGTTGACGGCGGCACGCGGCTCGACCAGCGCCTCGTGCGCGGCGTCGGCCATCTCGGGGTTGCGGGCGATCATGGAGACGATCCCGGCCATCACCTTGAGCTTGCGTTCGCTGTCGCGGATGCTCGGCGGCTTGATCATCGCCACCAGGTCACCGCGCAGCGTCCCGGTGTCGGGCAGGCTGTCGAGGTCGAGGTCCCTGCCCTTCATGCAGGCGACCGCGTCGAGGACCAGGTCGGACTTGGACGGCCACCGGCGGTAGAGCGTCGCCTTGCCCGCCTTGGCGCGCGTCGCGACCATGTCGATGGTCATCCCGTCGTAGCCGGTCTCCGCCAGGACGTCGAGCGCGACGTCCAGGATCTCGGGGTCGCGGGTGTGGTCCCGCTTGCGCCCGAGCCGGGGCTTCACCTCGGCCTGCTCGATCTGCGCCATCGCAGCCGCCCTCCTCTCTGTCGGACTCGACCTTACCGTTGGGTTAATTATTGAACCAGCCATATCCGGAACTACTCAGTACCGTATATGGTGGCAGGCATGTCCGATACCTCAACACCCGCGACCGACCGTCGGCGCTGGATCACGCTCGTCGTGGTCGGGCTCGCACAGCTCATGGTCGTGCTCGATGCGACAGTCGTGAACATCGCGCTCCCGTCGGCCCAGGCCGACCTCAGCTTCTCGGACGGTCAGCGCCAGTGGGTCATCACCGCCTACTCCCTCGCCTTCGCCAGCCTGCTGCTGCTCGGCGGGCGCCTCTCCGACCTCATCGGCCGCAAGCGCACCTTCGTCATCGGCCTCATCGGCTTCGCCGTCGCCTCGGCCCTCGGCGGTGCGGCAGGCTCGTTCGAGCTGCTGGTCGCCGCCCGCGCGCTGCAGGGCGTGTTCGGCGCGCTGCTCGCCCCCACCGCGCTCGCCGTGCTGACGACCACCTTCACCGTCCCGAGGGAACGCGCCCGCGCCTTCGGCGTCTTCGGCGCGATCGCCGGGGCCGGTGGCGCCGTCGGGCTGCTGCTCGGCGGTGTCCTGACGGAGGCTCTCGACTGGCGCTGGAACCTCTACATCAACGTCTTCATCGCCGCGATCGCCCTCGTCGGCGCCTTTGTCTTCATACCCCGCGTCACGCGGACCGGCCCGCGGCCTAGGCTGGACGTCCCGGGGACGCTGCTCGTGTCGGGCGCGCTCTTCGGCCTCGTCTACGGCTTCTCCAACGCCGAGACCGGCGGCTGGGACGCTCCCCTGACCTGGGGCATGCTGGCGGGCGCTGCCGTGCTACTGACGGCGTTCGTCGTCTGGCAGGCGCGGGCGGCCCACCCGCTGCTGCCGCTCTCGATAGTCCTCGACCGGAACCGGGGCGCCGCGTACCTCTCGGTGCTGATCGCGGGCGCGGGGATGTTCGGCATCTTCCTCTTCGTCACCTACTACCTGCAGCTCACGCTCGGGTACTCACCGATCCAGACGGGCCTGTCGTTCCTGCCCATGATCGGGATGCTCGTGCTCGCCGCACAGCTCGGCACCAACCTGTTCGTGCCCCGGTTCGGGCCCAAGCTCATGGTGCCGACCGGCATGACGCTCGGCGCGATCGGCATGTTCTACCTGACGTTCCTGGACGCCTCGAGCACCTACGCGCCGCACGTCCTGGTGCCGCTGATGATCATCGGCTTCGCCATGGGCACGATCATGCCCGCGTCGATGCAGACCGCCACGCTCGGGGTGGACCGGCAGTTCGCCGGTGTCGCGTCCGCGATGGTGAACACGAGCCAGCAGGTGGGTGGCTCGATCGGCACGGCGCTGCTCAACACCCTGGCCGCAACCGCCGCGGCCGACTACCTCGCGGCCCACGCGCCGGTCACCGAGGCGGTCGGCGTACAGGCGGCGATCACCAGCTACTCGACCGCGTACTGGTGGGGTGCCGGGTTCTTCGCCGTGGGTGCGGTGCTGTCGGCGCTGCTGTTCCGTCGCCGGGGCGACGGTCTGTCGCTCGCCCAGCCGCCAGCCGCTGCCCCGGCCGAGCGCGTGCCCGACCCGCTACCGGTCGCCTGACACCGAAGCGTCATCGAGTGCCCTCGCGTAGGCCCGGAGTTGCATCTTCCGTAGCGGCATGTGGTCCCGTGGACTCATGTCCCGCCCCACCGAGGAAGGCTCCACACTCATGTACTCGTCCTTCATCCCGCCGCGCCAGGTCAAGATCGGCGACGCGGCGGCCTTCGTCGGCACCACACCGCGGGCGATCCGGCACTACCACGAGATCGGTCTCCTTCCCGAGCCCGAGCGGGGCGGTGACGACCGCCGCCGGTACGGCTACGAGGACATGATCCGGCTGCTGTGGATCCGCAAGATGGCCGACGCCGGGATCGCGCTGGACGACATCCGTGCCGCCTTCGCCGACACGGCCCCTGCCGGTGCCGCTCCTGCCTCGGCCCCGGCAGGTGCCGACGGCGACCACGGCATCGCGGGCATCCTGGAACGGCTGGAGGAGACGCTCGTCGCCCAGGAAGCAGAGCTGCGGCGGCAGCGGACCGCCGTGCAGCGCATGCGCACCGAGGGCAGCAGGATGGGCCTGCTCTCCGACTTCGTCACCAGCCGACTCAAGAACCTGCCCGAGGGCTCCCTGCGCCAGGCGGACCTGGACAACATGCTGGTCATCGAGCGGATCTTCGGCCCGCTGGGTGCGGCCGTCAACGCCACTCGTTACATCGCCCTGGCCACCCATCCGGAGCTGCGGGAGGAGTCCGACCGCGTCGATGCCGCCGAGGAGGCACTCGACGACACGGTCGCCGTCGACGACCCCCGCGTCGCTCAGGTAGCCGCCGAACGGCACGCCTTCGAGAAGGCGCTGGAAGCGGTCATCGAGGACTCCGGCCTGGCGGCGGAGGACGATGCGCTCTTCGACGCCTGGGATGCCCTGCACCCTCCTGCCGCTGACGAGGGCGAGGCCGACCGGAGCTCCGACAGGGAACCGGGGTCCATGAGCGCGTTCGAGGCCACCGGAAAGATGCCCTACGACTTCTCCCCTGCCCGCCTGCGCTGCATCCAGCTGGCCGGAGAGCTCGCAGCAGCTTCCTGACAGACCGAACCCTCCGGCGATACCCAGCAGCCAGATCCACCGTCAGCCGTTCGTCAGGTCGCCCGGCGCCCCGTCGGGGTCGGTCGCCCCCGAGGATGGAACGGTGGCCGAAACAACGGGACAAGGGCCCGTACCGACCCGATGGGCCGGGCAACGCCCCGCCCTCAACCCGTCGCCCGGTGCGGGCGAGACCTGGTGGCAGAGGCACGGACCCGCGGCGACGGTGTCCGTCTGGGCGGTGTCGATCCCCTTGCTCTGGCTCGGCGGTGTCGTGCTGCGGTACGGGGGCGACGTGCCGCTGCTCACCGGGGCCGAGCCCTTCGTCGGCCACTGGGTGGTGCGCACGGGGCCGGGCCTCCTCGCGGCGCTCGCGCTGCTGGTCGCCGTCGTCCGGTTCGGGCCGGGCCTTGCGGCCCGCCTGCCCTGGCGGGTGCTGGTGCTGGTCTCCTGGGTCGCCACCACGGCGTGGGCGGTGGCGCTGGCGGCGCTCACGTCGTGGGACGACCTCGCGGCGCCGGTCCGGGGGGAGCACGAGTACCTCCCGGCCGTGCCGATCGCCGCGGCAGACCCCGGCGCCTTTCTCGCGGGTTTCGCTGACGACCTGCCCGGCTATCCCATCCACGTCAGGGGCCACCCCCCGGGCCTCGTGCTGCTGCTGGCTCTGCTGGACCGGGTGGGACTGGGTGGCGCCGGCTGGGCAGCTGCCCTCTTCATCCTGGCCGGTGCGTCGGCCGTGCCAGCGGTGCTGATCACGCTACGGACGCTCGGCATGGTGCGCGCGGCCGGACCGTCGCAGGGCGTCACCGCTGAGCGCACCGCTCGCGTCGTCGTCCCCGCGCTCGTCCTGGCCCCTGCTGCCCTGTGGGTGGCGACCTCCGCCGACGCGTTCTTCGCCGGGGTGCTCGCCTGGGGCGTCGCGCTCCTGGCACTCGCCTCGGACCCTGGACGGCGTGGCATCGCGCGCTGGACGTACGCGGTCGCCGCCGGGCTCCTCCTCGGTGCCTGCCCGATCCTGTCGTACGGCCTGCTCCACATGGGCCTGATCGCTCTCGCACCGCTGATCCTGTCCCGCCGGGTCGCGGCCACGGCCGTGGCGGGTGTCGTAGCGGTCGGCGTGGTCGTCGCGTTCGGCCTGGCCGGCTTCTGGGTGTGGGACGGCGTGGCGGCCACGCACGAGGTCTGGGCCCCGGTCGGGAACATGCGGCCCTACCTCTACTTCCTCCTCGTGGACCTCGCCGCCCTCGGCGCGATCGTCGGCCCCGCGGCGGTCGGCGGCCTCGCCGGGCTGCGCCGGACCGACCCCGTCGTCCGGGTGGTGGTCGGCCTCGCGCTGGCCGCCGCCCTGTCCGGCGCGCTGCTCGGCTTCGAACGCGGCGAGGTGGAGCGCATCTGGCTCCCCGTCGCGTACTGGGTGGTCCCGGCGGTGGTCGCCCTCCGAACCTCGCGCCACCACTCGGTGGGTCTTCCCGCCGACGACGGCGCCGTCGGGCCGAGAGCCCTGCCCGCGTCCTGGCTGTGGGCCCAGGGAGGCCTGGCCATCCTGCTCAACACGATCCTGGAGTCACCATGGTGAGACGTCAGCTGTCCGCGATCCGGCCGGCGTGGCTGCGAATACCCGAACCGAGCGACTTTCGTTCGCCGGTGCACGACGAGCGGGTGGTGGCCCGCCTGGGCATGTTCCTCGGTGCGGCGATCCTGATCCTCTTCGTCACCGGCCTGGTCTCGCACCTGCACCAGCACCCCGTGCCATGGCTGCCCTTCGGGCCCGAACCGGCCTGGGCCTACCGTGTCAACCAGGGCCTGCACGTGGCGGTCGGCTTCGCCAGCCTGCCGCTCGTCCTGGCCAAGCTGTACACGGTCTACCCGCAGTTCTTCGTCCGGCCGCCGGTCACCGGCTGGAAGCACGCGCTGGAGCGCGGCTCGGTCGGCATCCTGGTCGCCTCGATGGTCTTCCAGGTCGTGACGGGGATCCTCAACGTCTTCAAGCTGTACGTCTTCGGGTTCAGCTTCACGTCGGTCCACTACGCCACGGCCTGGCTCGCGTTCGGCGCGGCCCTGGTGCACGTGGGCATCAAGCTCCCGGTGGTGATCCGGGCCCTCGCGGCCGGCGCGCGCAACCTCGACTCCGGCACTCCCGGCCCAGAGGGACCGGGCGACAACCTGCTGACGAGCGATGTGACGGACGGGGACGCGACGGACGGCACGCGCGGGGACGGCACGACCCGGCGTGGGTTCCTCGGGTCCGTGGCCGTAGCCGCTCTCCTCCTCACGGCGCTGACGGTGGGACAGACCGTGACCCCGCTGCGCGCTATCGCCCTGCTCGCACCCCGTGACCCGCTCGACGGCCCGCAGGGCCTGGCCGTCAACAAGACGGCGAAGGGCGCGCGGGTCGAGGAGCTGGCGACCGACCCGGACTGGGCGCTGGAGCTGGTCGGGCCCGGCGGCACCGCGCACCTGAGCCGGGCCGACCTGCTCGCGATGGACCAGCACGAGGCGGTACTGCCGATCGCCTGCGTCGAGGGCTGGAGCGCCTCGGCACGCTGGACCGGCGTCCGGATCCGGGACCTCGCGATCCTGTCCGGCGGGCGACGTGACGACCCCGTCCACGTAGTGAGCCTGCAAGAGGCCGGGACCTTCTACTCGACCTCCGACCTGCCCGGCTCCTACGTCGCCCATGACGACACCCTCCTGGCCCTCACCCTGGCCGGTGAGGACCTCGACCTGGACCACGGCTTCCCCGCGCGCATCATCGCGCCGAACCGGCCGGGGGTGCTGCAGACCAAGTGGGTCTCCCGCCTCGTCGTCGGCAGCGTCGCAGGGAGCGCCGCATGAACGCCGCGATGTGGTCCCGCCGGGTGCTCGTCGTGGCCGGCCTGGCCGGCATGGGCTGGTGGGTCTGGCTGGCCCTCACCTCGATCCCGCCCCAGTGGTGGCTGCCGTGGGGCGTCTGGCTGGCCGGATCCGTGGCGCTGCACGACGCCGTCCTCGCGCCGCTGGTGATCGTGCTCGGCTGGCTGGTGCTCGTCCGCCTGCCCGCGCTCGCACGCAGGCGGCCCCAGGGGCAGGTCGTCGCGAGCGGCCTGAGGAACGTCTGGACGGGTGTCGTCCTGCGCGGCGCCGTCATGGTGCTCGGCACGCTCCTGCTGGTGTGGCTCGTGGCCCTCTGGAGCACGAGCCGCTGAGCCCGCTGAAAGGGGCACGTCCGGACGGCTGTCACAGCCGTCCGGACGTGCCCCTCAGTGCTGCGCGGCGATCTGTGGCGTCCGCAGCGAGATCATCACGCGGCCGGCCAGCTCCCACTCCTGCGAGACGACCAGCCCGAGCTCGGCACCGATCGTCCGCAGCACCCGGCTCCCCGCACGCGCCCACGGCATCGGGCGCGAGCTCCGGCCGTCCGCGGCACGCAGGACCAGCGGCCCCGACACGTCCGTGTCGGGGTCTGGGTCGGCCTCGACAAGCAGCAGCCCACCTGGCCTGGCCAGGTCGCGGCACCGCTTCAAGAGCGTGCGCGCGTTCCCGCCGATGCCGATGTTGCCGTCCGCCAGCAGCACGGTGCCCCAGCGCCCCTCCCCCGGCAGCGGCCCCTCCACGGCGCGCCGCAGCGCCACCGCGCCGCGAGCCCGCGCTCGGAGCACCGCCGCGCGCGAGACGTCGATCCCGAGGGCGGGCACGCCGCGTGCCGCGAGCGCCGCGGCGAACCGGCCCGGACCGCACCCCACGTCCAGCACCGGCCCCTCGCACAGCGCGACGATCGCCTCGTCGACGGCGTCCTGTTCCGCGGTCCAGGCGGCGACGTCCACCGGCACGGGGTCGGACATGTGCATCGCGGTCACCGCGGAACCCCCGAGTGCCGCCTCGAACAGGATCAGCGGACTCACCGGACCCGGTGCAGCAGCAGTCACGCCTGACCTCCGACGACGTCTCCGGCGAGGTCCGCGGCGATGTCTGGGGCCGCTCCGACGTCGGCCGCAGACGTCACCCGGTGCGATACCTTCGACCACGCCCGGGCGAACCGCGTGCCGGGTGCCGCACTGGCCACGGCAGCCGCGTCGGACACGGTGTCCACGTCGCGCAGCGGTGGCAGGAGCCGGACCCGGAGCCCCGCTCCGCGCAGCCGCTCGAGCTGCGCCCGCCCGGTCACCGCCTCGGACATCGGCACACCGTGGAACAACGCGGGATCCGGCCGCCGCAGCCCCACGGCCCAGTACCCGCCGTCGTCCGCGAGCCCCAGCACCGCGTCGTACCCCTCGAAGTCCACCGCGGGCAGGAGCGGGCCGAGCTGCGGGGTGTCCATCCCGACCAGCAGTGCGGGGCCCGGATGCCCGTCCGCGCCGAGCACATGATCGAAGGCCGCGGCGATCCGGCGGTCCAGGCCGCCGGTGGCCTGCGGGATCACCGCAAAGCCTGCGGGCACCCAGGGCCCGGCCCGGCCGTCCAGCGCGAGCACCCGGTGCACCCCGGGTAGATCGTCGACCGCCTCCAGGGTGTCCACCAGCGCCGCCCGCGCCAGCCCGGCCGCCTCGGCCGCGGTGAGCTCACCGATCAGGCGGGTCTTGACCTTGCCGGGGACGGGCTCCTTCGCCAGCACCACGACGGTCCGGGGCGGTGTCCTGCCGGTCATGACGCCAGGACCTTCGACATGTCCTGGACCGCGTGCCACGCGCCGAGCGGTGTCCCGGTCACCTTCGACCGGCCGCGCCGCCTGCGATAGGGGACGTCGACCTCCGCGACGAGCCAGCCTGCCTCGGCCGCCGCGACCAGCGTCTCCAGGGGGTAGCCGCTGCGTCGGTCCTGCAGATCGAGGGCCAGCAGCGGCTCCCGCAGCGCGGCACGCATCGGCCCGATGTCCCGGACGCTCACCCCGGTCCGGCGACGCACCCGGCGGGCCAGCTCCGCGTTCGCCAGGCGGAGGTGCCACGGCCATGCGCCCGGCTCCGGGCGCCGGCGCCCCAGCACGAGGTCGGCCTGCCCGGTGACCACGGGCTCGGTGACCCGGGGCAGGTCCTTCGGGTCGAGGCTGGCGTCGGCGTCGCAGAACGCGACGACGCGGGCTGTCGCCGCCTCGAGCCCGGCCGCGCAGGCGGCGCCGTACCCGCGCTGCTCGGCCCGGACGACGAGGGCGCCGTGGTCACGCGCGATCTCGACGGACCCGTCGGAGGACCCGTTGTCCACGACGACGGCTCGCATCCCGTCCGGGAGCCGGGGAAGCAGCCAGGCGAGGCCCTCCGCCTCGTCGAGGCAGGGCAGTACCACGTCCACAGTTGGCAACATGGTCTCGACGCTATGCGCGGACCTGGCGCCGAGGTACGGCGACCGACCTGACAGGTACCTGACGCTCTGGTCCCCCGGCGCTGCGGCGCCGCCGCCTTGTCGGCCGAGCGGGCGCCGCGGCGACCGGCCATGGCTATGGTTTCACCATGACCAAGGTTCTCGTTGTGGACGACGACGCGCTGGTCGCCTCGAGCGTGGCCGCCCACCTCACAGCGGCCGGCCACGATCTGCGGTCCGCCGGCGACGCGGTCGAGAGCGAGCACATCTGGCGCACGTGGCAGCCGGACGCCGTGGTGCTCGACGTGCTGCTGCCGGGAGGGTCCGGCCTGGAGCTGCTGACCCGTCGGCGGCGCGACGGCGATGCCACGCCGGTGCTCATGCTGTCGGGCCTGTCGGGCGTGGACGACCGGGTGGTCGGTCTGGAGCACGGCGCGGACGACTACGTGACCAAGCCGTTCGACGCGCGCGAGCTGGTGCTTCGGGTCGAGGCGCTGCTGCGCCGCGGGCCGTTCGACGTGAACCATGCTCCGGTCCGGGTCGAGGTGGGCGGCCTCGTGCTCGACGAGGTAGCGCGTACCGCCACGTACCGGGGCCGGGTCGAGGAGCTCACGCCTCGTGAGTTCGCGCTGCTGAGCTTTCTCGCCCAGCGTCCTGGGCACCCGTTCGGCCGCCGGGAGCTCCTGCGCCGGGTCTGGGGCTGGACGTTCGGCGACGACTCCACGGTGATGGTCCACATCCGGCGGCTGCGCAAGAAGCTCGAGGTGGATCCCGCTGATCCGGAGCTGATCGTCAACCTCCGCGGGTCCGGGTACGTGCTGGTGCCGGACGGCACCACGGAGGCCGTCGGTACGCGGCTCGTGCCGGAGTCCCAGGAGACGCCGTGACCGACGTCCAGTTCATGGTGCTCGTCACCATCGCGTGCTCGCTGGTGGTGGGCGCCGTGGGCTTCGTCGCGCTCCGGCTGGCCCGCCGGGTGTCGATCATGCTCGCTCTGCTGGTCGCCGCGCTGACCCCCGTCGCCGCGGTGGTGGCGGCGCTTGCCGTCAACGTGTCGGCGATGTTCATCTCCCCGCACGACGCCTTCGTGGTCCGGCTCGTCCTGGGCACGGCGTCCGTGCTCGAGGTGCTGCTCGCGCTGGCACTCGGTCGGCTGGTCGCGCGGGAGGTCCGGCTCGTCGTCGACGGCGCCCGTCGGCTGGGCCAGGTCCCGGTGGCCGACGACGAGGCGACGGCGCCCGTCTCTCGCACGCCTACCCCGGCGACCGCCGAGCTGGCCGCGGTGATGGCCGAGCTGGAGACGACGCGAGACCGGCTCGCGGCGTCCCGCGCGGCCGAGCAGGCGGCCCAAGAGGCTCGCCGCCAGGTCATCGGGTTCGTGAGCCACGACCTGGTCTCCCCGCTGTCCGGTATCCGTGCGGCCACCGACGGTCTGCGCAGCGGTGTCTTCCCCGAACCGGCGACGGCGCTGGACGGCATAGCGGCGGCGGTCGACCGGATGTCCCGGATGATCGGGGACCTGGGTGAGCTGTCCCGGTCGGACGAGCCGCCGCGCCGGGCCGAGCTCGGTCCGGTGGACATGGCAGCGGTGCTGCGTGGCGTCCTCGCCCACGCCCGCCCCGCGGCCGCGGAGCACGGCGTCGACCTCGACGAGCACATCGAGGGCGACGTGCGGGTGCAGGGCGACCGGGACGACCTGGGCCGGGTCCTGGACAACCTGGTGTCGAACGCGGTCCGGTCCAGCGGCCCCGGCGGACGGGTGCTCGTCGGGGTGACGAGCCTGGAGGGCTTCGCCCGCCTCACCGTGCGCGACACGTGCGGCGGCATCCCCGAGGACCAGGTGCCGCACATGTTCCGCGCGGGCTTCCAGGGCGACAAGGCCGGTAGCTCGGGGTTGGGTCTCGCCTTCGTCGACCGGGTGGTCGAGGAGCACGGCGGGCGGGTGGCCGTACGCAGCACGACGGCGGGTTGCGACGTCGAGGTCAGCCTGCCCGTCGCCGACTGACGCCCGGGACGTGTCAGACGCACAGGTCACCCGGGTGACCTGTGCGTCTGACACGTCGAGCTGCCTCAGGTCAGCGTCGCCAACCCTTCGGCCAGCTCCACGCTCGCCCGCCAGCCGAGTGCGGCAGCCGCCGCCTCGCTCGACGCGGTGACGTGCCGTACGTCGCCGAGCCGGTAACCGCCGGTCACCACGGGGTCCCGTCCCCCGAGGAGCTTGGCGGTGACCTGAGCCATCTCGCCGACGGTGGTCACGATGCCGGACCCGACGTTCAGGGGTGTCACGCTCCCCGTCGTCTGCGGTACGGCGACGGCAGCGGCCACCGCCTGCGCGACGTCGGTCACGTGGACGAAGTCACGGCGCTGCTGCCCGTCCTCGAGGACGGTCGGTGCCTCGCCGCGCTCCACCGCGGCGCGGAAGATCGCCGCCACCCCCGCGTACGGGGTGTCTCGCGGCATTCCCGGCCCGTAGACGTTGTGGAAGCGCAGCGCGGTAGCGCTGCCGCCGGTCTGCCGCGCCCAGGCGGCGAGCAGCGCCTCGCCGTGTGCCTTCGTCGCGGCATAGACGTTGCGCGGGTCGAGCCGCGCGTCCTCCGCGACCAGGCCCGGTCGCAGGGCGGCGGCGCAGACCGGGCACCGCGGCTCGAACCAGCCCGCGTCCAGGTCCTCCGCCCGGCGCGGGGGCGGCGCCACCTGGCCGTGCTCCGGGCAGTCGTACCTGCCCTCGCCGTACACCACCATCGAGCTGGCGTACACGATGTGCGGGACCTCGGCGGCACGCAGCAGGACGGCGGTCCCGAGGTCGTTGGTGGACACGTAGTCGTCGATGTCGGCCAGCGAGACGCCGAGACCGACCTTCGCGGCCAGATGGACCACGGCGTCGCACCCGGACAGCGCCCGCTCCACCACGTCGGCGTCGCGCACGTCACCCACGATCGTGCGCTCGTCGGCGACGGCCCCCGGGCCGTGCACGTCCTCGCGCAACGAGTCGAGCACCACCACGTCGTCACCACGCCGGGTCAGCGCCCGGACCACCTCCCGGCCGATGAACCCGGCCCCACCTGTCACCAGCACGCGCATGTCGGCCACCTTTCGCTCGGTCTTGAGTCAACCGTTCCTGCACGTGCGACGCGAGCGCCCGTACCTGACGGTCTGCTGACGTCCGGACCACGGCGCGGCCCGGGAACGCCGTCCGCCATAGCCTGGGGAGCATGAACGCACCCATCGGAGTCATCGGCGGATCAGGCATGTACCGACTGCTCACGGACGCGGAGCCGGTAGCCGTCGACACTCCTTACGGTCCGCCGTCCGAGGCCCCCGCCCGCGGTCTGCTCGGTGGTCGCGAGGTCGTGTTCCTGCCGCGGCACGGGGCCGACCACCGCTTCGCGCCCCACCGGGTCCCCTACCGCGCGAACCTCTGGGCGCTGCGCGCGCTGGGGGTCCGGCAGCTCGTGACCTCGTGCGCGGTGGGCGGGCTCGTGCCGGAGCTGAGCGCGGGGACCGTCGTCGTACCGGACCAGGTGATCGACCGTACGTGGGGGCGCGAGCACACGTACTACGACGGCGAGGGTCCGGTGGTGCACCTTCCGTTCGCCGACCCGTACTGCCCGCGCGGCCGGAGGGCAGCGGTGGCCGCGGCGCAGGCCGGCCCCCTGCCCGCGGTCGACGGCGGCACGATGGTGGTGATCCAGGGCCCGCGGTTCTCGTCGCGCGCGGAGTCGCGGCGCAACGCCCAGGACGGCGGGACCCTGGTGAACATGACCGCGATGCCCGAGACCGCATTGGCCCGCGAGCTGGCCCTGTGCTGCACCACGCTCGCGCTCGTCACCGACGCGGACGCGGGCGTCGAGGGCGGTGAGCACGTCACGCAGGAAGCGGTGTTCGAGCTGTTCGCCCGCAACGTGTCCAAGCTCTCCGGCGTCCTGGAGGCCACGGTGGCCGCCCTGCCGGACGACGAGTGCGACTGCCAGCACGTCCTCGACGGGCAGAAGCTGCCGTTCGACCTGCCGTGAGCCGGCGGCGCGACCGCACGCGAGCCATGGGCCCTGCCCGGCGAGACCTTCTGCCGCGCACGTTGTTGAAAGACATCCCGTGCTGGGCCTCAGCCGTGTCCAGATTCGTGGACGTCGTCAGCACGGTCGAGGTCACGCCGCCGAGTCCATTCGGCTCGGTCTCCCGAGAACGGAAGTGCACATGTTCCCGAACGTCAACATCATCAAGCAGCATTCCGGCCCGTACGAGGCCTACGTGGCATTCAGCAGGGAGACGACGGCGGCGGCACGTTCCGCCGGCCTCTCGACCATCCTCTGCGAGCTGGTCAAGATCCGTGTGTCGCAGCTGAACGGTTGTGCGTTCTGCCTGCGTGATCACACTCGGGCCGCCATCGCAGCAGGCGAGACGGCGGACCGCCTCGCGGTGCTGCCTGCCTGGTGGGAGTCGCAGTACTTCACTGAGCAGGAACGGGCCGCACTGACGCTTGCCGAGCAGGTCACCCGGATCGAGCACCAGCACACGTCCCCGGATCCGCAGACGGACGTCGAGGGGGTGCTCACCCCGGAGCAGATCGCGGCGGTGACGTGGCTCGCCATCGAGTTCAACGGCTGGAACCGGATCGCCGTCACGAGCCACTTCCCCGTGGCGCCCTGACATCACACGGCACCGTCGAGACCGGACGGGCGGCCACCGGAATCCCGGCAACCGCCCGTCAGCCCGTGCTCAGCGGTAGTTCGTGAACTGCAGCGCGAAGTCCAGGTCCGAACCCTTCAGCAGGGCCATGACCTCCTGCAGGTCGTCGCGCGACTTGCTGGTCACGCGCACCTCGTCACCCGTGATCTGCGTCTTCACGCCCTTGGGGCCTTCTTCGCGGATGATCTTGGTGACCTTCTTCGCGGACTCCCCCGCCAGCCCCTCCTTGAGGGTGGCCGCGAGGCGGTACTCCTTGCCCGACGGCTTGGGTTCCCGCTCGCCGACGTCGAGCGCCTTGAGCGAGATGCCGCGCTTGATCAGCTTGATCTCGAAGACGTCCAGGGCCGCGAGCACGCGCTCCGACGAGTTGGCGACGATCACTATGCTCTCGCCGCTCCAGGCGATCGAGGCGCCGACGTTCTTGAAGTCGTACCGCTGCGAGATCTCTTTGCCCGCCTGGTTCAGCGCGTTGTCGACCTCCTGGCGGTCGACCTTGCTGACGATGTCGAACGACGAGTCGGCCATTGGCGTGCTCCTTCTGTGTAACGACCGGACGCCCCTGCACGTCCGGTGGGGATTCGGACCACCGTATCCGGCGCGACCTTGCGGGGGCGAACGGATGACGGGGGCGCCAAGCGACACGACCTGCTCCCCGCGACCCCGATAGGCTGCTGGACCATGTCGCGACTCGATCTCTGGAGACAACGCACCGAGTGGCCGCTGATCGGGGTGGCCGTGATCTTCCTCATTGCCTACGGCCTGCCCATCGCGCTACCCGGTCTGCCGCGCTGGGCCGACGTGCTTTCCAGCACCCTGATGACAGTGGCCTGGTTCGTGTTCGCGATCGACTACGTCGTGCGGCTCAGCCTCTCGGACGACAAGTTGCGGTTCGTCCGGCAGTACTGGCTCGACCTGCTCGTCGTCGCGCTCCCTCTGCTGCGCCCGCTGCGCCTGCTGCTCCTCGTCAAGGTACTGCAGCGGTTCAGCCGGACAGGTGTGCAGCGGCTGCGCGGCCGCGTCGTCACGTACGCGACGGGCGGTACGGCCCTGCTGATCCTCACCAGCGCCCTCGCCATCACGGACACCGAGCGTGGCGCGCCCGGCGCCACCATCGAGGGCCTGGGCGACGGCTTCTGGTGGGCCATCACCACGATGACCACCGTGGGCTACGGCGACCAGTTCCCCGTCACGACGGCCGGCCGGTTCATCGCCGCCGGCCTCATGGTCGGCGGCATCGCTCTGCTCGGTGTGGTCACAGCCACCCTGGCATCCTGGATGGTGCAGACCGTCGAGGAGGCCGCCGAGGACGAGGCCACCGCTACCCGTGCCCAGGTCAAGGATCTAGCAGCCGAGGTGCGGGCGCTGCGCGCCGAGCTCGCCCGGACCCGTGAGGCCGGACAGGCCCGGGCGGGCAGCGACCCGCGGTAGCCGCGCGGCTCAGTACCCCGGCGGGGTGCCCCAGTCCGGGCCCGACGTCGGACCCCCGATACCACCCTGGCCGTAACCGCCCGACGGGCCGCCGGCCATGGCCTCGAGGCGACGGATCCGGTCCGCCATCGGCGGGTGCGTGGCGAACAGGCGGCCGATCCCCGCGCCCCGGAAGGGGTTGGCGATCATCACGTGGGACACGTTGGTGAGCTCGCGGTCCTGCGGCAGCGGCGCACGCTGAGTGCCCTGTTCGAGCTTGGCCAGCGCCGAGGCCAGTGCGAGGGGGTCGCCCGTGAGCCGGGCGCCGTCCTCGTCGGCGTCGTACTCACGCGTGCGGGAGATCGCCATCTGGATGAGCATCGCGGCGATCGGGGCGAGTATCGCCATCGCCAGTGCCGCGAGCGGGTTGCCGCCCTCGCGGCGGTCGCCGCCGCCGAAGAACAGCAGGAACTGCGCCAGTGCCGTGATGAGCCCGGCCAGCGCGGACGCGACCGACGCCGTGAGGATGTCGCGGTTGTAGACGTGCATGAGCTCGTGCCCCAGGACACCGCGCAGCTCACGCTCGTTCAGCAGCTGGAGGATGCCCTCCGTGCAGCAGACCGCGGCGTTCTGCGGGTTGCGCCCCGTGGCGAACGCGTTGGGGGCCTTGGTGGGCGAGATGTAGAGCCGGGGCATCGGCTGGCGTGCCGCCGTGGAGAGCTCGCGCACTATGCGGTGCATCTCCGGCGCCTGCAGCTCCGTGACCGGGTAGGCGCGCATCGCGCGGATCGCCAGCTTGTCGGAGTTCCAGTAGCCGTACGCCGTGGTGCCCAGCCCGATGAGCACGAAGATCCACAGCATGCCGCTGGAGCCGCGCCCGAAGAGCGCCCAGAGACCGAGGATCACGGCCCACATGCCACCGAACAGCGCGGCGGTCTTCAGCCCGTTGTAGTGCTTGTGCATCGCACTCCTTTCCTCCCAGCCGAACGTGCCGCGCCGGGCGGCGGTTCCCACAATGCCGTTGAAGGGGACCTGGGGCTGGATAGAACTGGGGCGGAGCGACCAAGTGGTCTGCTCCGCCCCAGTTCTGTCTGGCCCTGGTTCTACTTCGACAGGGCCCTGGCGATCGTCACCATCTCCTCGCGGGGGACGACCTTGACGCGCTCGCGACCCGCGGCCTCGCCGAGGGAGCGCTCGTGCGCGTCCAGGAGCTCCCAGCCCGCCCACTCGACGTACTCGACACCCTTGCCGGCGAGGAACTCCAGCACTGCCTCCGGCGCGCCCTGCGGCGCGGTCCGGCCGCCGTCCAGGTCGCCGGGCGCCTCGCCGTCGGCCACACCGGTGACGTCCTCGACGAGGTGGCGGATGGTCTCCGACGCGTCGGACTTGGTGTGGCCGATGAGACCCACCGGGCCGCGCTTGATCCAGCCCGTGGCGTACACGCCGGGAACCTGGTTGCCGTCGATGTCGACGACCCGGCCCTCACGGTTGGTGATGACGCCCTTGACGTCGTCGTACGGGATCTCCGGCAGGGACGAGCCGAAGTAGCCGACGGCGCGGTAGACGGCCTGGACGGGCCAGTCGATGAACTCGCCGGTGCCCTTGACGGTGCCGTCACCCTGCAGCGCGGTGCGCTCGGTGCGGAACCCGACGACCTTGCCGTTCTCGCCGAGCACCTCGGCGGGAGCGTGCAGGAAGTGCAGGTGCAGCCGGCGCGACGCCGTGTTCTGCGCCGGGTCCTTGAGCGTCCAGTCGACCAGGGTCTTGACGACCTGCTTGGTCTGGTTCGACGAGTTGATGGCGGCCTCGGAGCCCTCGTCGAAGTCGAAGTCCTCCGGGTACACGACGATGTCGACGTCGGGCACGTGGCCGAGCTCGCGCAGCTCGAGCGGCGAGAACTTGACCTGGGCCGGGCCGCGGCGCGCGAACACGTGCACGTCGGTGACCGGCGAGGATTTGAGGATCTCGTGCACGTTGGCCGGGATCTCGGTCGGCAGCAGGTCGTCCGCGTGCTTCGCCAGGATGCGCGCCACGTCCAGGGCGACGTTGCCGGCGCCGATCACCGCCACCTGCTCCGCCTCCAGCGGCCAGGTGCGCGGCACGTCGGGGTGGCCGTCGTACCAGGACACGAAGTCGGCGGCACCGTAGGAGCCGTCGAGGTCGATACCCGGGATGTTCAGGTCGGCGTCCTTGATGGAGCCGGTGGAGAAGATGACGGCGTCATAGAACTGGCGCAGGTCCTCGAGCTTCACGTCCACGCCGTAGTCCACGTTGGCGATCAGGCGCACGTCTCCACGGCTCAGCACCTTGTGGAGCGCGACGATGATCTGCTTGATGCGCGGGTGGTCCGGCGCCACGCCGTACCGCACCAGACCGAACGGCGCGGGAAGGCGCTCGAACAGGTCGATGCTCACGTCGAGGTCGGTCTTGGACAGGATGTCGCTCGCGTAGATGCCGGCAGGGCCGGCGCCGACGACGGCGACGCGCAGGGGTCGGGTGGTGCTCACGAAAGGGGCGCCTTCCGGTCGAGGTCAGGAGAGGAAGCGAAGGCCGCTGACGATTCTACCGATTGAGTAAGGCGCGCCTCACCCCCGCTCAGGGGGTGGACGGTGGCGTTCCTGTGAGAATCCTCGCGTGAGGGGGCTCAGCGCCCCTGTTCCACTTCCCGAGATCGCTCACGACCTACGTTCGAGCGCCGCGACGAGCCGGGGCAACTGGGTGGTCGCATCGGCCGCGTTGCCGCTGATCCGTACCATCGGGAGCACATGCTGGGGGAGCCCGGCGACCGGGTGCCCCAGGTCCACCAGGGCCGACTCCAGCGCACCCACCAGGCGGTCGGGCTGCCGCCAGGTACCGAACCACCAGACGACACGCTCTCGCCGCTCGGGCTCCTCCGCGCGAAACGTCCCGGCGGCGTCGACGTAGCTTCGCTGCGCGACAGGTCCCATCGCGGCGACGAAGGACACACCGTTCCAGGCCCAGACCGCCGTGCGTCCCGTGGTGAGCCGAGTCCGCCCGCGGAGCATGCCGGCGAGCTTCCATCCCGGCCGCACGGCCGTGATCGAGCTGACCTCGAACCGGTCGAACGGCACCACCCGGGGACGCAGGAACGGAGCGAAGGATCCGATGAGCAGCCCCCGGTCGAGCACTACGACCTTCTCCGCCCCCAGGTATCCGAGGATGATCCAGCCGATCACCGCCCACGCCGGGATCAGGACCAGTGCACCTACGATCCCACCCGTTCCGAGGGAGATGACGACCGTGAAGAGAAGGACGGTCCCGATCGCCACCCACCACGCCGTGGGCGACGGCGGGTTGGCCTCGACATGACGGATGCCGCCCAGCTCCGGGAGCTCGGCGGCGATCCTGCGTGCCTTACGGGGAACGCGGTCCCCGGTGCCCTGGGTCGTGCCCGCAGCACTCATGCAGCGAGCAGCTTCCCCGGGAGACCACGAACGACAGCGCCGCCGACCTCGGTGAGCACCAAGTGGTCGTCCACGCCGTCCCGCAGGTCGCCCTGCACGGTGAACACCCCGCGCGGGCCCGAGTACACGGTCACGTTGCGGATCAGCTCGGCGCCGGCCTTGGCGACCGAAAGCACGGTGACGGTCAGCGCCTCGTTCAGCTCGGGGAGGTTCGGCGCGGTGGCCTCGAACTCCTGCACCGTGAACGTGCGCGGCTTGCCGGCCATGATCGCGGCGGACGTGGGGTCGAGGAACTGCTCCAGCCGCTCACCGAGGTATGCCTCGGGGTAGACCGAGAAGGTGTGGTGGCCGCTGGTCGCGACCTCCTCCTCCAGGATCCCGTAGCCCTCGTGCACGTAGCAGTACACCCAGTGCCGTCCGAGAGTCGTGACACGCTCCGCCGAGAGGATCGCCTGCGCGGTTCGGCGCAGGACGAGCGTGCCGGTGAGGTCGGGGATCGCGTCGATCCCCACGTCCTTGCCCTCGCCCCGGCTGGCGGGCACCACGAGACCCTGGCTGAGAAGAGCTCGCAGAGCTACCTTCACCACCAGTTCCTTGTCGACGTCACCCTGCGCGTCCAGCCACGGCATCGGCGTCGGCTGGACCGCCTGGACACCGTCGAGTGCCATGACCTGCTCGTCGGTCAGATTCACGATCCCGACCGGCTTTCCAGCCTCGGACCGCCCGAGCACGGCGATGGCCGCCTCGTAGTCTGCCTTGGTGAAGTTCATCGTCTGCTCGCTCAACTGAACAGCCCTCCTACGAAGTCACCGGCGGCTTCCAAGCCGTCACCGACCGCGTCACCGACGTCGGATACGGCTTCTCCCGCCGCATCGGCCATGTTACCGATCCCTTCGGTAGTCGCGTTCCAGGCGGTGCTCGCCCCGTCGGCCACCCAGCCCGCGGCGTCACCAACAGCGCCCGAGATCGAGTCCCAGTTGTCGTACACCAGGTTGCCCAGCGCCCAGGCACCGGCGACGACACCGGCGCCGACGACGATGCCGACACCCACCGGTCCGAGCATCGCCGCACCACCGAGCGCCATCGCCATACCACCCGCGCCGCCGATGACCGACAGACCACCCATGACCCGGTCGACGCCACCCCGGACGCCGTCGTACTGGGTGTTGAACATCTGGTTGAGGCCGCCGACGACACCGAACACGCCACCGGCGGTGCCCACCACACGCCCGAGGGTGCCAACGGTGCTGGCGGCCATGCCTAGCTTGTCGCCGAGCTTGCCGATGATCCCGAAGTCCTCGGCGATGCCGATGCCCGCCGCGGTCCGTCCCACGAGACCACCCGCACCACGGAAGACATCCGTCGTCGCGTCGGCGATCCGGGCCGCGTCGCCGAGGCGAGTGGCCGACAGCAGCCCCGCGAGTGCCGGGGCGGTCTTGATCGCCTTCATGGCGGCCAGCCCGAACCCGATCCCCTTGGCGCCGAGCATCCC
Source organism: Promicromonospora sp. CA-289599 (assembly GCF_050936155.1). Taxonomy (NCBI): domain Bacteria; kingdom Bacillati; phylum Actinomycetota; class Actinomycetes; order Micrococcales; family Promicromonosporaceae; genus Promicromonospora; species Promicromonospora sp. CA-289599. The sequence goes on along the minus strand of NZ_JBNJNI010000001.1, from coordinate 3,357,978 downwards.
GGCCAGGCCCAGCCCGGCCCAGTTGAAGCCGCTGTCGGACGCCCCTGGCACCCCGCTGCCGTTCGTGCCGCCACCAGGACCCGTGCCACCGTTGTACTCGTTCGACGTGGTCTCCTGCGCGTCGGCGTTGGAGCGCACCGTGACGGCCGCATCGCTGAGCGCGGCGGCCGCGTCCCTGAGCTTCATCAGGTGGCTGCCGGTCCACTCCTGCCGGAAGCCGTCCGCGTCGGGACCGCTCCAGCCGTCCTGCTGCGGAGTCGCGGCCTCGACGGCTGTGGCGACGGTGTCGAGCGTCTCGCTCCCCTCGTCGAACTTGTCGGCAAGGAGACGCAGCGCCTCGATATCGGCGCCGAACATGCTCCCGCTCACGTGGTCCTCCTCGTGTTCCGCCACCGACCGGTTCGGATGGCCGCTCAGCCCCTACTGATCCCGCACTGATCCCCTACTGATCAAGGGATGCGGGACCGGTACGGTCCCACATCCCTTGATCGTCGGCCCCCGTGTGTACGGGAACCCTCCTGCCTGGAAGAGCTCGGGCTCGGTCAGAGCGAGGCCGAGGTGCTCTCCTGGGTGTTGGCGTTGTTGTCCGCCGTGGTGCCGTACTGCTCGAGCGCAGCGGCGATCTCGTTCAGCTTGGCGGCGTGGGTGCCGTCCCACTCCTCCTGGAACTGCGTGGCGTCCTGGCCGTTCCACTGAGTCTGGGACATCTGGCTCGTGATCGTCGTGACGACCTGACGCACGCCCTCGGCCTGCGTACGGAGCGTGTTGGCCAGGCTCCGTACTGCCTCTACGTCAAGACCGAAGACGTTGCCACCCTCTGCAACCATGTCATGCTCCTTTTTCTGTGGCTGTCCCCTCGGACAGCCTCCGTTTCTGCGACGTCACGAACTATTCCACGCTCGGCGACGCCGTGGAATGGGGAGTACTCCCCATGCCCCTCGTCACCCCGGCAGGGCGACGTGGATCTTGGTTGCCCGGCCTGCCGTGACGAGGAAGCCGCGGCCCGGCGGGAAGTCCTTGCGACGGATCCGGCCCAGCGGCGTGTTCATGAGCGTCTCGCCGTCGGTGTCTCCGGGCGTGAGGAGCAGGCCGTTGCGACCGGACTTGAAGGCCCCGGCCAGCGTGAACGCCTTGCTCCAGGTGGACGACTCCGACTCACCGATGACCAGCTGCTCCTTGCGGGTCGCGAGCTTGACGAAGGCCTCCATCGGCTTCTCCGCGGGCGTACCCGTGAGCTCGGTGTAGTTCTCGATCATCACGGTGAGAGTACCCGGGGCGAGCCGATCGCTCTCGAGGGCCGTGGTGAGGTCCTTGAGCGACTCCACGATGTCCTCCGGGTTCGACGCGGTCACGTCCCACAGGTCGAGCGCGGACAGGCTCGAGCGCCGCGACGACAGGTAGACCAGACGCGTGCCGCCGTTCCGGCGCAGCGCGGTCGCCAGCGACACGAACGCGGTCGTGCGTCCGGCCCCGGGCGGGCCGGCCAGCATGAACGGGCCGCGCATGGGCAGGCCGACCGGAGCGATGTCGAGGTCCCGCAGGCCGATCGTGGCCAGGTCCCCGGTGCGCTGCGGCAGCTGGTCGAGCGTGAACGTGTCGGGCAGCCGCTCGACGCCGGGTGCCTGCGGCACACCGCCGACCGTGCGCATGGTCTGCTCCAGCCGGGCGAGCTCGCGCGACTGCACGGCCGCGTTGGAGTCACCACCGAGCACGGCGACCTGCGCCTCCTGGCCGTACATGATCGCCCGGCCGGGTGCCGACGCCGCCGTCAGGACGTCCTTCGGTGCGTTGAGCATCACGTAGTCGTCCTCCTTCGCCATCCGGTGGATGATCCGCTTCTGCACGGTGGAGGCCAGCGACGGCGGCACGGACACCGCACGGTCGCCGCTCATGACGAGGTGGATGCCGACGGGCCGGCCGTCGGTCGCGAGCTGGGTGAAGGTCCCGAAGACCGAGAAACCACGCGCGCTGATCGTCTCGTAGGCCTCGCGGAACGCTCCGATACCGTCGACGAGCACGATGATGCGGGGCTCGTCGGGCTTGTTCGCCAGGCGCCGGTACTCGTCGATGGTCGACGCGCGCACGGCGGCGTAGCGGTCGGCGCGCTGGTCCAGCGTGTCACGCAGCCGGCGCAGCAGGCGGGTCACCCGCTCCTCGTCGTCGCCGGCGATGATCGCGCCGACATGGGGCAGGTTCTCCAGCATCTGCAGACCACCCGAACCGCAGTCGATCCCGTAGACCTGCACCGGGCCGCCCCGGTGCGTCAGGCCCGCGGACACCGCGATGGTGCGCATCGTCGTGCTCTTGCCGGTGCCACCGGTGCCGTAGATCGCGAGGTTGCCGTCGGTGTCGGGCTCGTAGTGCACGGTCGGCTGGGCCTGCTGCGGCGGGTTGTCCAGCACGCCGAGGACCAGCTGGGAGTCCGTGCGCCGGTTCGGCAGCAGCGCCAGGTCGTACGTGGCCGCCAGCTCCTCCAGCCAGGGCTTGCGGGGCGTCGGGACACCTGCCTCGGACGCCGCGCGGCGGATCGTCGAGACCACCCGCGCGATGTCGTTGGGGCCCGGGTCCTGCTCGTCGACCACCTCGGGAGCGGGCAGCTCCCAGCGCCGGCCGGTGCCGAAGTCCATCTCCTCGACGTCGAGCGAGGACCGCTCCGGCTCGTCGGTGGTCCACCCACCGGCGTAACCGGTCTGGAACGTGGTGAGCCGGCCCGGGCCGGTCTTCGCGGCGCCGCGGCCGGGGATCGACGGCGAGAAGTGCGCCGCCATCTCGTCCCCGAGCACGTCCTTGGAGTCGTGCTCGTCGGCCATGCGCAGGGCGATGCGCAGGTTGGTGTTGGCGCGCAGGTTGTCCTTGATGACACCGGCGGGACGCTGGGTCGCGAGGATCAGGTGCAGGCCGAGCGACCGGCCACGCTGGGCGACATCGACGACGCCGTCCACGAACTCCGGGACCTCGCCGACCAGCGCGGCGAACTCGTCGACCACGATGATCAGGCTCGGCGGCGCCTCGGGGTCGCCCGTGCGCTCCAGGGACGCGAGGTCCTTGGCCTTCTTCCGGTTCAGCAGGTGCTCGCGGTAGTGCAGCTCGGCGCGGAGCGAGGACAGCGCGCGCCGCACGAGGTGCGGCGACAGGTCCGTCACCAGGCCGACCGTGTGCGGCAGGTGGACGCAGTCCGCGAACGCGGCGCCACCCTTGTAGTCCACGAACAGGAAGGTGACCCGGTCAGGGCTGTGCGCAGCGGCCATGCCGAGCACCCAGGACTGCAGGAACTCCGACTTTCCGGCACCGGTGGTACCACCCACGAGGGCGTGCGGGCCCTGGGTGCGCAGGTCCAGGTGGAACGGCTCGACGCCGTTGTGCCCGATGAGGGCGCGCAGGTTGGTGGGCGTCTTGCGGCGCACCGGCGGGGACCCGTCGCGCGGGGTGAGCGAGAGATTCTCCTTCCACCGCTCGATCACGCCGTTCGAGTCCCGGCCGAGCTCGGTGCCCGCGAGCGCCAGGTAGGAGACGGCGCGGGGCAGGTCGGACTCGTCGTCGGTCGGTGCGCCGACGTCGACCACCGGGGACAGGATCCTGGCCACCTCACGGGCGGTGTGCAGATCGGCGACGTCGCAGCGCACCGGGTAGGCCAGCTGGCCGTAGTGCACCTCGCCGGTCATGGCCCCGTTCTCCTGGGCGGTGGAGTCCAGCAGCACGAAGGTGCGGCAGGCGGCGGGAAGCTGCTCGACGGTGGGCGCGATCCACACCACGTGCACGCCCGCCGCGGCGCCGTGCTCGACGAGGCGCACCAGCCGGGAGCGCTCCACCGGCGCGTCGTCCTCCACGAGCACGACGACGGACGGCAGGACGGGCTTGGGCGGATCGTCCGTGCGGTCCTTGTCCGCGTCCCGCTCGCCCACCAGGGGTGCGGGGCCGTCGAGGCTGACCCCACGCGCCTCGACGAGCTCCTCGAGCCGCGTCAGCAGGGAGATGCCGGCGGCGGGGTCGTCCGCCAGGTGGTCGGACGCCCCGAGAGGGCTGTGCGGTGAGCCGGTGTGGGGCAGCCACTCGAGCCACTCCCAGTCCTGGCGCGAGCGGGCGGACGTGAGCGCGGTGACGACCACCTCGGAGGGTGAGTGGAGCGCGACGAGCTGGAGCAGGACCGAACGGCCGACGGGCTCCACCACACCGCTGGGCCCGGCGATACCGACGTTGCCGCCGAACCGGAACCCGGCACCCATGGGGACGTCGTGGATGGTCGCGCACCGGTCCTGGAGCTGCAGCACCTTCTCCCAGTGCTCGGGGATCGCGTCGTTCTCGCGGGGTTCGTCGAACCCGGTGCGCGCGGGCGCCGACCCGAGCCCGAACCGCACGGTGAGGAACCCCTTGTGCTCCGGGCGGTGCGTCCACATGAGCCCGCCGAGGCGGCGGACGGCGTCGAGCGCCTCGGCGAGCGACGGCGCCTCGGCGAGCCGGACGGCCCGTTCGACGGCGTGCGTGCGGTCGATGCGGTCCGCCGTGGCGACCACCTGCTCCTCGAACTGCTCGGACGCCTTCTCGAACTGCTTGCGCGCGTTGACCTTCCGGTCGAAGTACATGCCGACCATCATGACCGGGCTCAGGAACATGAACATGAGGGAGAGCGGGTTGCGGGTGACCGAGAACATGACCGCGCCCATCGCCATCGGCGCGAGCATCATGAGCCACGGCAGGCGCTGCGGCTGCGGCGGTCGCGGCGGCTTGGGCGCCTTGATCTTGATCTCGCCGAAACGGGTGACCACGCGCGGGGACCGGTTGAACTCGACCACGGGGCTGGTCGGCGCGATGCTCGTGGAGCGGTGCAGGGCCACCACGGACAGCGTCGTCTCGCCGAGGGTCACGGTGTCCGACGACGTCAGCACGGCCCGCGTCATCCGCTTGCCGCCCATGACGAGGCCGTTGGCGGAGGCGAGGTCGTGCACCTCGATCGACTCGCCGACGATGATGCGGGCGTGCCGCTTGGAGACCTGCCCGTCCGAGAGCCGGATGTCCATGCCCCGGTCGCGGCCGATGTACGAGGTACCGACCGGCAGCGGGAACTCTCGTCCGGCGTCGGGCCCCTCCATGACGCGCAGCTGTGCCACCGCCGTACCGCGGTCCTGCCCAGGGTTCACGAACTGCTCGGAGACCCGGACTATCGACACCACGGAGCCCGACCGCAGGCCGGCCTGGACCAGGTCGTTCGTCGGGCTCAGCACCCGGCCGCTCGTGAAGCTGGTCGAGCCGTCGCCGACGATCTGCAGGGTGAGGTTCTCGGGTGCCGCAGCACCGCCCCGGGTGGGGTCGCCGGAGAAGAGGGCCTCGGCCACGTCCCGCACGGTGGCGGTGGCGTCGGCGGTGACCGCGACGTTTACCGCGGACTCGTCGGGTCTGTTCAACGTCAGCTTGATGCGCACGTCAGGCGTCGTCCTTCAGGTCAAGGAGGGGTAGGTCTGCGGGGGTGACAAGGCGGGAGGCGACCGCGTACTCCACGAGCCGCGCGCGGCGGTTGGTGGCGAGCAGCCCGGGGCCACCACGGAGCCCCTTCACGCCGATCCGGTCGAGCTTCTCGCAGACGTTGTCGAGCTTGCGGTTGAAGCGTGTGGTGGCCCAGCCCAGACGGCGGGCCGCGTCCGCGCTGGACGGGATCTCGCTCAGGCCGGTGCCCTCGCGCCGCAGCATGGGCTCGGCGAGCACCACGATGAGCTGCTTCTGGCTGGTGGTGAAGCTGATGGCGCCGATGGTCGTGGCGCCGCTGTCGGGGTCCTCCGAACGAACCTCGTGGTACGGCGCGTCCGTGAGCTGGGCCGTCACCTCGTAGGTGGTCGGGCCGGCCGTGAAGACGATGGAGGTGGTGGGAAAGACCAGGGGCAGGCGATGCCCGGGCGGCAGCCACGACTGCACGCCGCCGCCCGAGTCGCACACGGTCGCCGAGATCAGTGACCCCACGTTGGAGAGCCACCAGATCCCGTCCTCGTGCGTCACACGTAGGAAGCGCCGGTGGAGGTAAGGGTTGTCGTCGATCGCGAGCTCACCCTCGCGGCCGATGTCGAAGCCGTTCTCCGCCTGCGCGGGATCGAACCACTCGCCGCAGAACTCCAGCATGAGGTCGCCCACGTCTCCCCCTCTCCTCCTGGTTGGTTGGCCGGCCGGTCAGCCGGCCGGCCGGAACTTCTCTCAGCCTGCGGGGACGCAGACCGGCTCGGACTTCCCCGACTTTCCAGCGCGGTCGACGAACACCTCGACGCACGTGGGCTCGCCCTCGGCACGGGGGACGGTCACCGAGGTGCCCGTCTCGACGGGCTGGGGCGGGTTCGTCTCCGTGAGCGACAGCACGCGGTACCCGTACTTGTCGCCCTCGACGAGGTCCTCCGGCGCCTTCCAGGTGAAGACGACCTCGTCGCCCACAACCTCGCCCTTCAGGTCCTGGACCGGGGGCACGTAACCGAGCAGGGCGTCGGGCGGCGGGTCGTTGCCGGCCTCGACCGTCGCCGTGTCCTCCGGGTCAGGCTCTTCGGCGGTGTTGTTCAGCACTATCCAGCCGACGACGATCGCCGCCACCAGGACCACCGCACCGATGGCCAACCAGATCAACCCCGAGCGCGACGGCGGATCCTCCGGCTCGGTCTCGGGCTCCTGGGTGGCCTGCGCCTCGGGCAGCCGCGTGCGGTGGACGGTCTCCTCGACGGGCGGGGCCTCCCATCCCGGAGTCGCCACCGGCACGTCGAAGGCCGCCGGGACCGTCGTCCGCCGGCTCTCGGTGCCACCCTGCTGCGGACCCCACCCGGAGGTCTCGCGCGCGGGCGGAGCGAAGGTGCCCGACGCCGTACGGACGCCACCGACCGACGGCGTCGCCGGTTCCGGCCGCTGCCCGGGGTCGATGGCCGTGACGTTCTTCAGCCGCGTACCGTCGTCGTCCGCTTCCTCCTCGGCGACCGCACCGGTCTCGTCCAGGAGGTCGATGGGCGTCATGTCGCGCGCCAGACCCACCTGGACCTGCTGCAGCGCCCGCGCGAACGCGAGCATCGACGGGTACCGCGAGGAGGGCTGCTTCGCCATGGCGATGCGCAGCACCTGCTCCAGCGACGGCGGCACGTCGTTGCGCCCGATCGGGGGCAACGGTGCCTGCTCGATGCGCGCCACCAGGTCCGCCGACGTGTTGGACCCGCCGGGCACCTCGAACGGCGTCCGGCCGGCCAGCAGCGTGTAGCAGGTGGCCGCCAGGGCCCACACGTCCGTCGTCTTCCCGGCGACCGGCGGGTCGCCGAACGACTCCGGCGGCGACCACGGGATCGACATGCCCTCGGCGGCCGAGGCCTGCTCCAGGGTGGAGGAGATGCCGAAGTCCGTCAGCACCGGGTGCCCGAACTGCGTCACCAGGATGTTGGCCGGCTTCAGGTCACGGTGCAGGATCCCGAGCCGGTGCGCGGTCTCGACCGCACCGGCGATCTGGATGGTGGTACGCAGCGCCTCGGCCAGCGAGAAGCGTTCCGAGCGGTACCGCGCGCCCAGGTTGGGGCGCGAGCAGTTCTCCATGGCCAGGTAGGGGCGGCCGTCGTCGGCGACGCTCGCCTCGTACATCGTCACGATCGAGGGGTGGTTGCCCAGGACCGCCATCAGGTCGGCCTCGGAGTCGAACGCCACCCGCTGGGCGTCGCTCGCGTGCTCCTTGAGGAGCACCTTGACGGCGACCAGGCGCTTCGGGCGCTGCTGCTCGTACAGGAACACGTCCGAGAAGCCACCGGAACCGATCAGCTTCTTGTACTCGAACCCCGCGATGTGGGGCGGCGCCGACGGGGCGCGCTTGCTACTCACTTGTCTCCCTCTGGATGTGGCACGGTCACCAGCTCGGCTGCGTGCGAAACCTGTACGGCGTGCGGAACTGTCACCAGATGCCCTCGAAGGTCAGGGTGGCGCCGTCGCCGAGGTCCACCACGTCGCCCTCGACCACGATCACCTTCTCGTTCGGGTGCAACCGCCGGGGCGCCTGCCCCGCCCGCAGCAGGGTCGTGCCGTTCGTCGTCGCGAGGTCCGCGACCAGGACGTGCCACTCCTCGAGGGTGATCTCGACGTGCGACCGCGAGATGTCCTGGTCGGGGCTCGCCACGGTGACCAGGCGCGGTGTGCGGTCCGCCGACGCGTTGTTGGTGCGCGGACGGCGCCCGACGATCACCGGGCGGTCCAGCTCGACCACCTGCGGACGTCCGGGGGTCTGCTGCACACCACCCGTCACGATCATCTGCCCGAGCGCGGGACGGGGCACCAGCTGTGCGTCGCCGTCCAGGTCCGCGTCGCAGGTGCGGCAGCGGTCGGCGGTGGGCGGGTTGGGGTGCCCCTGCGGGCACGGCAGCCCGAGGATCTGCTGGGCGCCCGGCAGGACGGCGGCGGCAAACTTCGGGACCGGGCTCGCGTCCTTGCGGAGCGCGGCGATGTCCACGGACATCATGGTCTCGCCGTCGTGGTCGGTGACCTCACCAGGGGCCTCCGCCGCCGGCTCCCCCACCGAGGCGGCCCGCTGCGCGGCACCGGGGGTCACGCCCGCAGGCGGCTCCGGCGCGAGCACCGGCGGAGTCCAGCTGCCGGGCACGCCGGAGATCAGCCCGTCGCCCGGATCGGCCGGCTCCGGCGCCACCGGTTCCGGTTCGGCGGGCGCGAGCGGCGGCGGCACAGGTGCCGGCGCCTGCTCCTCCTCGTGCTCGTCGTCGTCCTCGCCCTGTCGCACCGCCGCGTCCTCGACCCGGCGCATCACCGTGTCACCGAAGAGGTGCCCGTAGTCGTCGTCCCCACCGAACTGCGTGGACTCGTCGACCTCGCCGCGGGCGGCGGCAGGCGCATCAGGGCCGGGGACGACACCGAGCCCGAGCATCGGGACCGACTCCAGCACCGGCGCGGGTTCCTGCTCGACGGGCTCGGCCGAAGAGCTCGGGGACGAGGGCACGGACCCGGCGCCGATCACCGGGATGTCCAGCGCTCCCGGCACGATGGTCTCGCCGGACACCTGTCGCTCGGTGTGGACGGGCGGGCTGCCTGCGGGGTTCGAGAAGCCCGGGAACGTGACGGCTCCCGGCTGCTCCTCCGCGGCAGGAGCGACCAGCGCGTCGGGGGCCGCCGGGGCGTCCACGAGCGTGCGGCGCAGCGCGCTCGCGCGCACCACCGCCGCCTGCACCGGGTACTCCGTGTCCGCCGGCGGCTCGTCGGTGGTGATCGCGAACGACATCGGGGCATCCACGACGCGCTCCGACCAGGTCACGACGCCCGCGCCCGTCACCTCGACGGGCGCGCCGCCGCCCTCCGCGGTCACGACCACCTTCACGCCGGTCCCGCGCACGGCGACGTGCGCCGCCGTCGCCGGGTCGCTGCCCGAGAGCGAGACCACGGCGAACGGGGGCGTCTCCGCCAGGCCGCCCGCGGCGAGCACGCCGAGGGTGGCGGCGACGCCGCCGTCCGCGTGCTCGAGAGCGGTCCAGAGAGCGTCGACGACGTCGGCGGACGCCGGGCCGGGCAGCACGACCACCGTGCTGTTCCGGACCACTGCCCGCGCGGAACCCTCGCTGTAGTGCACCGTCATGTCAGACCCCCTGGCTTCTTGCTTCGTGCTCTTCCCGCGGCAGGGTGTCCTCGTCGGGCTCTGTCCCCGGCCGTGGTGCTGTCGAGGACCCCAAGGTCTCGTGGTCCACGCCGGTCACGTCGATCACGACCACCGTGATGTTGTCCCGGCCCCCTGCCTGGATCGCGGCGTCCACCAGGAACGCGGCGGCACGCTCCGGATCTGGCTGCTCCAGCAGGATCGTAGTGATCTGGTCGTCCGTCAGCTCCCCCGTGAGCCCGTCCGAGCAGACCAGCACCCGGTCGTGCAGCGCCACCGGGATGTACCGGAAGTCCGCTCGCACCCCGTCCTGGGCACCGAGCGCCCGGGTGATCACGTTCCGCCGCGGGTGGCGGCGGGCCTCGTCCATCGTGATCGTGCCCGCGTCGACGAGTTCCTGCACCTCGGAGTGGTCGACGCTGACCTGCGCGAGCACACCACCGGACAGCATGTACGTGCGGGAGTCCCCGACGTTCACGAACAGCCAGTACGGCACGTCCTCGCGCTCGTCGACGAGGACACCGGTGAGCGTGGTGCCCGGGGCGTTGCCCGAGTCGGTCTCGATCGCGCGGATGCGCTCGTGCGCCAGCTCGAGGTACGCCTCGACGAGCGCAGGCTCCACCTGGTCCACCTCGGCGAGCGCGCTGAGGGCGGCCAGCGCCTCGGCGCTCGCCACCTCCCCCGCCTCGTGGCCGCCCATGCCGTCGGCGACGAAGAACACGCGGCCCGTGGCCAGGTATCCGTCCTCGTTCAGGGTCCGGCGACGTCCCTGGTGCGAGGCAGCGCCCCAGACCGTCGTCAGCCCCTGATCGTGCTGCGTCATGCCTTCGACTCGTCGGGGTGGACGACGATCCGGCGGTCACCTACGTGGATGGTCGAACCCATCGGCACGCGCACGCGCGCGCCGGGCTCCGCGACCTGCGGTGAGCGGCCGGGGGCCGACACGACGGTGCCGTTCGTGGAGCCGCGGTCGGTCAGCCAGAGCCCCGCGGGGTCGACACCCAGCTCGGCATGGTTCTTCGACACCGACCGCGTCGGGTCGTCGACCCGCACGAGGATCGTCGGCGAACCGTCGGCGGCCTGCGGGTTACGGCCCACCAGCGCGGGTCCGTCGATCACGTGCCGCGCCCCGGACTCGAGCTCCAGGACCACCGTCACGACCGCCGCGGGCACCAGGCTCGGCGCCTGCATCCGGGTGGCCTCCCACGACTCCTCGGCCTGGGCGGGCGGCTGGGCCGCGCCGTCCCCGGGGAAGCTGACGGGGCCGGTGGGGCGGGACTCCGGGTGCTGCTGGGGCGGGAGCTCGTGCCGGACCGGAGGCGCGACCGGCTGCTGCACGGGCGGTGCGGCGGGCTCGGGCTGGGCGGCCGGCCAGGTCTTGGACGGCCAGGCGGACTCCGGCGGCTGCGGCTGGACCTGCTGGACGGGCTGGGACTGGACCGGGTACTGCTGCTGGACCGGCTGCTGCGGCTGGGGCTGCTGCGGCTGGGGCTGCTGGACCGGCTGCCTGGGCTGCTGCGGCTGCGCCGGGGGCGCGCCGGGCGCACTTCCGGGTATACCTGTGATGATGCCGCCGCCGGCCGGCGGCGCGGCAGGCGACTGCGGGAACGACCACGGGTCCGGAGCCGCGACGGGCGGTGTGCCCGGGTGCTGCGGTGCCGCCGGTGCCTGCGGAGACATCTGCCGGGAGGTCTGCTGGACCGGTGCCGACGGCGTGGCCGTCCGCAGCGCGGGCCGGCCCGGCGCGCGGGGGCCGGGGCCGACCGGGGCGAGCCCCGTCGTCACCGCGATCTTCGGCGCACGAAGGTCGAGCACCACGGACCGGGCCACCTTGTCGTGCCAGCCCTGGACCTTGTCGCCCTTGTCCCACAGGGGGGTCAGGTGCACGATGACCGGACCCGCCAGCGGGATCAGCGAGATGACACCGAGCATGAGCACCCGGATCAGCTCGCGGCCGAACCCGAGCGGCCCCCGGTCGTCGGCGGAGACCGTGCGCAGGCCCAGCGCGGAGTTGCCCACGGTACGGCCGGTCCGCGACTCCCAGATCCACATGGAGAGCATGAACGCGAACGACACCGCTCCGGCGATGAGGTAGAGCCGCATGACCTGGGCGAGCATCTCTGCCGTCTGCTCCTGGGACATCACCACCAGGGGGTCCGGCCGCTCGATGGTCAGCAGACCGATGCCGGCGACGATCCCCCCGAGCACACCGGCGATCGCGCCGTCGATCAGCAAGGCGAGGAACCGCTTGCCGACCCGCGCGTAGGGCGCCTCGAGCTGCTGCGGCGGTGCCATGCCCGCGCTCGGGATCTGGGTGGCCGTGTACACCTCGACCTCCGTGGTGATCGGCGGCCGGCTCGACACGAGCGGCACCCCTCCCGAAGCGCTGCCCTGCCGGGCCTGCGCGGCCGCGGCGGCCTGCTGCACCTGCCCGCGGGGAGTCTGCTGCGGCTCCATCACGGGCAGGCCGGTGCGGGGGAACGCCCGCCCGCACGCGGCACAGAAGGGCGCGCCCTCCTGCTGGCTTACCCCGCACCCGGCACAGACCACGGCCGTCATCATTTCTCCTTCGTCGTGCCGGTCGCCCGGGCCACCGCCTGGGCCCGACGTCGTTCGGCGACACCTCCCCAGACGGAGCGTAGCGACAGGGCCGCTCGCACCCGCTGTCGGGTGCTCACGGTGGAGCGTAGCCCGCCGACAAGCTCGTCGACCCCGGCCCAGAACGCCTCGACCTCGGCGGGCGTGGGCTCGTTGATCCCGAACACCGTCTCGTCCGCGCGGTGCGCGAGCACGAGGGTCGACGGGACGGCGTGTGCCCCGGCGATCAGGCCGGCGCTCTCCCGCCTGGTCGCCCCACGCGGCACGGACGTCCCGAGGTCGGTGACGACGTCGACCACCTCGTACCAGCCACCACTGATCCGGTCGGCAGGCTGCTCGGCGTTGCGCCGCGCGGTCCGACGCCGGGCCTTGTAGGCGAGGATCGCCACGATCGGGCCCGCGATCACCAGGAGCGGGATGCCGACGGCCAGCAGGATCATGCCGAGCAGACCCCAGTCGAAGCCCTCGTTCTCGGCCTCTTCCTTGTCATCGTCCTCGACGCTTCCGGCCTTCGCGTGCTCCGGCTCCTCCGGCGGCTCCGGATCCTGGAGCACCGGCGGCTTGGGCTCCTCCTTGCTCTCGGGCTGAGGCTGCATCTGCGGCTTCTCCTCAGGGACCGCGTCGATCGGCACCCAGCCGTACTCCTCGAACGGCACCTCGATCCAGGCGTGCACGTCGCTGCCGAGCACGGACCAGGGCTTGCCCTCCTCGTACTCGCTCTGCTTGTCCGGGTAGAAGCCCATGACGACGCGGGCCGGGATGCCTGCATTCTGCGCCATGAGGGCGAGCGCCACGGCGAACTGCTCGTCGTCGCCCACCATCTCCTCTTCCGCGAGGAGCGTGTTGAGGCGCTCCGCGGAGTGACCGGGACGGGAGAGCGGCTCGCCCTCGAGCCCGCTGGACAGGAACCCGTCCGCCTGCAGACCGTCACGGATCCGGAACAGCTTGGTGGCCGCGTCGGTCTCCACGCCCGTGAACTGGGCGGTCTTCGCCGGCAGCTCCTGCGGCGTCCCGCCCGAGTCGGTCTCCGGCAGCTCCGGGTCGAGGTCGATCTTGCTCTTCTTCAGCGTCTCCTCGCTCGGCTCCTCGGTCACCAGCGTGTTCAGGGTGTAGGAGTCGCCCGGCCGGATACCCGCGGTGGTGATCGCCGTGTGGGTCTTCTCGTTGTAGTAGGAGCCCTCCGTCTGGGCCTCCGCGTCGGCGCCCTTCCAGCTGACGCCGGTGAGGCTGCCGACCTCCGGGACCCAGACGCCGCGATACCCGGTGACGGTGATGTCTATCGACATCGGCTTGCCCTTCGCCTGGGTGGCGATCTCGTCACCGACGCGCGTGTAGAAGCCGGTCTCGCCGCCGTCGCCGGACGCGTCGTAGACGACGCCGTCGTACCGGTCGAGCGTGGCGATCGTGATGCGGCCGTTCTTGGGAAGCTCGCTGATCGTGAACATCTCCTCGTCGCGAACCTCCTTCTTGTAGTGCCGGAAGCCGACGAGGGGGCTCGTGTACTCGTGGATGTCGAACGGCGGCTCCACGGTCTCACGGAGCACCGTGCGGGGCTGGTCCGGCATGAGGATCGGCCCGGTGAAGCCGGCGGCGAGTGCCGCGACGGCCAGGATCGTGGCGCCCGTACGGACCCGGTACCAGCGCAGCCTGCGCGTGGCCTCCTGGCTGGACTCCGTGGAGATCGAGTGCGTGCCGACCCGTGCCTCCATGACGCGCACCGCGCCCCAGAGGAGAGCCACGATGGTGATCAGGAGGCCCTGCACCACCGGCAGCGCGACGTCGACCGTGCCCAGCAGGATCACGCCGACCAGGCCGGCGATCACCGGAACCACCGCCCACACCGCATGCTTCGCCCGCCAGGCGATGGTGCCGGCGATCAGCGCGACGAGCAGCATGAGCAGGAAGGGGATGACCCCGAGGTCGGGGAACGACTGCATGGGCGGCGCGGTGGTGATGAACCGCTTCCAGCCCTCCACGGAGCCGAGCATCAGCTCACGCAGGGAGTCCAGGGACGGGACCACGCCGGCGATGGCGGTGTGCGGCACCGCGAAGGCGGCGCCGAACAGGAAGTAGCCGACCACCGCGAGAGCGGTCACCACCACGGCGGGGAAGCGGCGCCAGGCGCCCACCCAGGCCACCGCGAGCCCGACGAAGGCACCGCCGATGGCGGGCAGCAGGTAACCGAGCGAGCCCCAGACGGGCCCGAACCCGATGATGACGGCACCGAACATCAGGCTCAGTGCCGCGAGGTCGACCAGGGCGAGCACGGTCAGCGCGCGTGGGCGGTCCGCCTCCTTGCGGCGCGTGGTGCCGCGGCCCGTGCCCGTCCGGAATCCGGTACCGGTGTTGTACGGCGATCGGCCCCGGTCGGCGCCTGCGCCGACCGGGGCGTTCCCGCGGGTGTTCTCGTTGCTCATCCGTCGCTCATCTTCTTCAGCGCAAGGGGTAGGTCGGCGAGGCGGCCCAGCGTGAGCACGCCCATCTCGGCGATGGAGTGCCGGCCGAGGGACGCGCCAGGTACGCACTGGATCGCCATGACCTGCACCCCGGCGGGGACACGTGCCGAGGCCGCGCGCAGCTCGGTCGGTGTCACCATGCTGCCGACGATGAACGCGATCACCGAGAAGTCGGTGGCGGCCATCCCGGCGGAACGGGCAAGGTCCACCAGCTTGGTCTTGCGGGACTCGAGCTCGATGCGGGACAGGTCGTCCATGAGCCGCGTGCGGTGGTCCCCGTGCAGCGTCGCCTCGTTGACGAGCACCGTCACGCCGCGGTCCTCCTTGATGGCCTGCAGGCCCAGGGAGCCGCAGACGCTCACGGCGAGCTCGAACTCGTCCTCGTGCGCGTAGTCCTCGGCGCGCGTGGACAGCAGCACGGCGAGGTGCGAGCGCCGGGTCTCCTCGAAGACCCGGACCATGAGCTGGCCGGTGCGTGCCGTCGTCTTCCAGTGGATGTGCCGTCGGTCGTCGCCGGCCACGTAGTCGCGCAGGGCGTGGAAGTTCACGTCCGAGCTCGTGATGTCGTTGGTGACCCGGCCCTCGAGGTCCTTGAGGAAACCCGTCGAGGAGCCCGTGAGGTTCTTGACGCGCGGGTGCACGAAGACCTCCTGCTCGTCGGTCCACGTCATCTCGCGGCGCAGCAGACCGAGCGGGTCGGCCCGCACGGACTTGACCGGTCCCACGGTGATCACGCTGCGGCGCCGGGTCGGGATCGTGAAGATCTCCTCGTGCGTGCCACCGCCCCGCAGGCGGGGCACCGGGAACGCCGCGGTTCCGGTGCCCACCGGCAGCTCCATGACGGAGGGCAGCAGCGAGCGGTTCGACGCGTTGCGCACGTCGAGGCGTCCGACGGCGCGGTCACCGACCGTCACCCGGGCCTGCGCGAGGTCGAGCACCACGTCGTACTTGAACCGGCCGAGCACGAACACGATCGCGCACACGAGCGTCACGCTCAGCAGCACCGCGGCGACCACCAGCTCGACCCAGCCGAGCGTGAGGCCTGTGATCCATGCCGCGACCGTCACGAGGGTCACCGCTATCCCGAACGTGCTGAACGTACGGCGGACGGGAGCGACCACTCGTCCCACCGCCGCCGCCCGGGAACGGGCGGCGGCGGCGAAGGTCACCCAGCCACGCCGGCCACGCCGCACCTGGGCGCGGCCGGCGGCGAGCAGACCGCGCGGGGTGTCCTGCCGCTTCCCGTACGCGGGGCCTGGTGAGATGCCGGTAGCGCTCATGCCGAGGCCCGCTCCTGCGGTGCCGCGACGTCGGCCATGATCCGGGAGAGCACGGCGTCGGGGCGTGCGCCCGCGAACTCGGCCTCCGGGTCGAGCACGAAACGGTGGCACCAGACCGGCTGGGCCAGCTCCTTGATGTCGTCGGGCAGCACGTAGTTGCGACCGTGCGCGGCGGCCCACACCTTGGCGCAGCGCACCAGGGCCAGCGCGCCACGGACGGAGACGCCGACGCGGACCTCGTGCGCGTTGCGCGTCTCCTCGGCGAGGCGGGACACGTACTCGAGCACCGCGGTGTCGGTGTGCACGTTCGCGGCCAGGTCGGCCATCTCCGTGACGGCCTTGGTGGTGATGATGGGCTGCAGCGCGGTGCTGCGGTCCTTCAGCGCGGCACCCGACAGGATCTCCACCGTGGAGGCGTGGTCCGGGTAGCCCACCGAGGTCTTCATGAGGAAGCGGTCGAGCTGGGCCTCGGGCAGGCGGTAGGTACCGGCCTGCTCGATCGGGTTCTGGGTGGCGAGCACCATGAACGGACGGCCGGTTCCGTGCGCGACGCCGTCGACGGTGACCCGGCCCTCCTCCATGACCTCCAGGAGCGCGGACTGAGTCTTCGGCGAGGCACGGTTGATCTCGTCCGCCAGGACGATCGAGGCGAAGATCGGACCGGGGTGGAAGTCGAACTTGTGGGTGTTCTGGTCGTAGATCGTCACACCGGTGACGTCCGAAGGCAGCAGGTCCGGCGTGAACTGGATGCGGTTGTGCGTGCCCTGCACCGACGCCGCGATCGAGCGGGCGAGCATGGTCTTGCCGGTACCGGGTGCGTCCTCCAGCAGGAGGTGGCCCTCGGCGAGCATGCAGGTCAGTGCCAGACGCACCACCGGTGCCTTGCCCAGGACGGCCTGGCCTACGTTGCCGACGAGCCGCTCGAAGGTCTGGGCGAACCAGGCCGCCTGCTCGGGGGTCATCGTGGTCATCTCATGTTCCCTACTGCTCGTTGCTGCTGGTTCGCTGGGTGATTTCGCTGGGTGAAATTTAATCGATCATCACGTGACCGGCCGCCGCCTGTGCGGCGGCCGGTCACGGTGCGGCCTACCGCCAGGTCCGGACCTCGTACGACTTACCGTTGATCCGGACGCCGACGTCGGTGTTCGGGTATCCGTAGAAGCAGCCGAGCTGGTAGCGCCCACTCGACGACCCGAAGTTCACGGTGTAAGCGCGGTCGGGCGTCAGGATGTTGTGCCAGCCGGACTCGTCCGGGTTCGTGCCCGACATGCACTCCACGGAGTGGGTGCCAGTGGGGAAGTCCTCCCAGTTGACGACGAAGTAGGCGCACGACGAATGGTTGCACTGGCCGTTGTTGACACCCGAGCCAGGCGTGACCCAGGCCCTCGGGTCGAGGGCGTCCGACCGAGCCTCTGCGCAGGTCTGCGCCGTCTGTCCCTCGGAGTCGGTGACAGTGACACAGGCCCGCTCGAGCCGGTCGGGCCCCGTGGCCACCGACTGGCTGCCGGTCCGGGCCTCGCTCGTGAACGCGCCAGTGACTCGCACGGTCGTGGGGCGGCCGTTGGTGCCGTTTGCGTTCCAGTCGAAGTTCACCCTCCGGTCCCCACCAGCGGCGCTGATGTTCGGCTTCGGCGGCGCACCGTACGGGACGACCCCGTTGGACGCGGCCGACCAGGCCGAACAGGTGTAGGCGTTGCAGGCCTGCACCTGGAAGGTGTATTCCGTTCCGTTGTTCAGGCCGCGGAACGTCGCGGACGTCGCGTTGCCCGCGTTCAACGTGGCGCCGTTGCTGGCCCGCACCTCGTACCTCGGGCCTGTGCCCCGGAAGTCGCCGATAGCGCCCCAGCTGACGTTCGCCTGGCCGCTCGTGTTCGAGCCCAGCGCGGCGTTGGGCCGACCGGGAACGTCCGGGGTGCCGTACGGCACCTCCTCGTTCGAGGACGGGCTCAGGTCACCATCACCGGCCTTGTTGGTCGCACGAACCCTGAAGGTGTACGAGGAACCGGTAGAGAGCTCCTCGACGGTCTGCGCCGTATCGGTGGTCTCGATCGACTTGACGAGCTGGCCGCCCGAGTAGACCCCCAGCCAGTACATGTCGATCGCGTCACCGTTGTTGGCGGGAGCCGTCCAGGTCACCCTGATCTGGCCGCCGGCGGCGGTGCTCACCCGCTCCGCGTGTGGCGCGGTGGGGGCCTCCGGAGCCTTGGCCGGGGTCTCGGGCGCGGACGGCTCGGACCACTCGGACGGGTCGGGAGCGTCGTTCTTGGCCTGGACCCTGACCGTGTAGGCGGTGCCGTTCTGCAGTCCTGCCCAGGTGACCTCGCCGCCGGGTTGGCAGGACTTCTGCGTCACGCCGTCGGCCGGGGCCGGGCTGATCTCCAGGTTCACGCAGTCGATCGGGGACCGGTCGGTGTAGGACCGGTTCTGCCAGGTCACGACGAGCGAGCTGTCGCCGAACTCCAGCGACGGCGGCTCGGGCTTGTCCGGCTTCTCGTCCGGGCGCGCCTCACGCGAGGCGGGAGACGGGTCGGACTCCCCCACCTCGTTGGTGGCGGTGACCGTGAAGGTGTACTTCACGTTGTTCTTCAGCCCGTCGAACGTGCACGTCGTGGTGGCGCACTGGTGCTCCTGGCTGCCGTTGGCGGTCACGGTGTACCCCGTGATGTCGGCACCGTTGTTGTTTGGCTGGTCCCAGCTCAGCACCACCGTCTCGGAGCGCACCTCCTCGACCCGCGGCGCCCGGGGCGCCTCGGGCCGGCCGAGCACCGTCAGCTTCGCGATCCCGTCGACCTCGCGGTCCGGATCCTTCGTGGCGTCCTGGACGCGGTAGCGCACGGTCATGACCCCGGTGAAGTCCTCACCCGGGGTGACCGTCAGCTGGTCGCCGCTGTAGGCCGCGGTGCCGTCCCCGACCTCGACGATCGGCACGCCCGACAGGGTGAGCTCCTTGTCGGGGAACGGGTTGGTGTCGTTCGCCAGCACCGGGACGGTCGTCTGCTTGCCCTGGTGGGCGTCCTCCACGACGTCCTGCGTCGTCTGCACCAGCTGGCGGGTCGAGGCCACGACCTCGACGGTGAGCACTGCCTTCACCGGCGGGTTCTTGCCGTCCGAGACCGTCATGGGGAGCTCTTGCGCGGTGCCCTTCGACACCGACGGGTCGACCTGGGCCGAGACCGCGCTGCCCGACACCGACGGCGAGATCCCGTTGCTACCGGTGACCTTGAAGGTCAGCGGGTCCTTGTCCGGGTCCTTCACGTACCGCGACAGGTCGACAGAGCTCTCCTCGCCGGCCGCGACCTGGAGCACCGGCCGGCCGGTGATCTTCGGCGGCATGTTGGTCGAGGGCGTCACGTCGATCGGCAGGGTCAGCACGGCGACCAGGCCCTCGGCATCGTCCGGCCCCTTGCCGTCGGTGACCTCGAAGCTGACCGACGCCGCGCCCGCGTAGTCCTTGGTCGACGTGTACACGATCGTGTCCTTGTCGGAGACCTGGGCCTTGCCCTCCAGCGCCTTGACGTTCTTCTCCTCGGTGATCCGCGGCTCGTGGTCGTCCCGGACCACCACGTAGTCGGCGAGGTCGATCGTGAGGGGCTCGCCGCTCGTGGCCTTCAGCGGCTCCAGGCCCGGCTTGAGGTGCGGTCGCAGCTGGTCGCCGGGTACCCGCACGAACGCCTTGGCGTCCAGGCCGTCCATGTCGGTCACGGTGTAGGTGATCACCTGGGCGCTCTGGGTGAGCTGCACCTCGATCGCGCCCTCCTCGGTGACTCGCACGCCCTCCAGGGACTCGTCGACCGTCACGTCCAGGTCCGCCCCGACGCCGTCCGGGTCCACGTCGTTCGCCCGCACGTCCACGGTCACGCTCGCGTTGCCCTTCACGTCGTCGGAGGTCACCACGTCGTCGTGAGCGATCGGACGCAACAGCGGCGCCTCGCTGTTCACGTTCACCGTGACGGAACTGCCCGCCTTCGCCTTGAAGGTGTCCTGGATGGCGTAGTAGAAGGCGTGGGTACCCTCCTCGTCGGGCGCGGTGACCACGATGTCGTCCTCCACCGCCTTGGGCTCCAGGTCGCCGGTGCTCTCGAAGCCCTTGGCCAGGAGGCCGATCTCGTCACCGTCAGGATCGGTGTCGTTCTCGAGCGCCCGGACCGCGACGGTACGTCCCGGCCGCACGGTGGTCTCGTCGTCCGCGGCCTGCGGCGGCTGGTTGGTCGCGGGCTTCGGCACGATGCCGACGCGCACCAGACCCTTGCCGACCGCGCCACGGGTATCGGTGACCTCGTAGCTGAAGGTGTCCAGCCCGGTGGCATCCTCCGCCGCCGTGTAGTCGATGAACCCGTCGACGATCCGCGCCGTGCCCTTGCTTCCCGCGGCGGAGATGGAGCTCAGCGTGACGTAGTCGCCGTCGGGGTCGCTGCCGTCCAGCTGCAGCGGGATACGGGTGGTGCCACCGCTGAGCACGCGCGCCGTGATGTCGGGCAGCTGCGGGGCGGCGTTCTCGGGCTTGTCCAGCACCACGATGGTGACCTGCGCCGAGTCCTTCTGCCCGTTCGAGTCCACCACCTCGTAGACGGCGTGATAGGTGCCCGCCTCCTGGCCGGCCCGGAACCTCACTGCATCCTCGGAGGCGAACGCCTCACCCGCGGACGCCGGCGGCGCCTCCTTCAGCTCGTCGGCGAGCGTCAGCTCCAGGCCGTCCGGGTGGGTGTCGTTCTTCAGCACCGGGATGGTGACCACGTCGCCCGCCTGCACGGTCGCGTCGTCCGGGCCCGCCTCCGGCGGCCGGAGCTGGTCGGGCGCCGGGATGGGCACCACACGCACCTGGCCCGTGGTGGTCCCCGACCCGTTCGCGACGGTGTAGTCGAACGTCTGCGGGCTGTCGAGCCGCTTGATCTCGGAGATCTTCAGGATCTGGTGGTTGAGCACCGCGACCTTGACCGGGGCGTCGTCCGGCACGTCGACCCCCTGCACCACGAGCACCCCGCCGGCGGGGTCGGTGTCGTTGGCGAGCACGTCGACGAGCGCCGTACCGCCGGTCGGGAGCAGCACCTGGTCCGTGACCGCCACGGGCGCACGCTCGTCCTCCGGCGGGTCCTCGACGTCGACGCGGACCAGCCCCATCACGGGCTCGGGACCGTCGGTGATCTGGTAGGTCACGTCGTACGAACCGGGCTCGTCGCTCTCGAAGCGGAACACGCCGGCCGCGTAGTTGGGCGTGATCGTCGCGCCCTTGGTCTCGGAGACGTTCGTCAGGCGCAGCTTGTCGCCGTTCGGGTCGCTGTCGTTCTTCAGCGGCTCCACCGTGACGGGCTCACCGGTGAGCACCGTCACGTGGTCCTGCACCGGAATCGGCGGCACGTTGCTCGCGACGACCTGGATGAGCAGCTTGCCCTGGAAGGGCTGGCCGCCCGAGTCCGACACCGTGATGTCCACGACCTTGCGGCCGGTCGCGGCACCGCCGTCGCGAAACTCGACGGTGCCGTCCGGGCGGGACCGCACCTCGTCCAGGGGGTCGGCGGTGGCTGCGCTGGACAGGAACAGGTCGTCGCCGTCCGGGTCCTTGAAGTAGGGCAGCACCTTGATGCTCGCCAGGCCGTCCTGACCCACCGTGAGCACGGGCTCGCCCATCTGCTCCGGCGGGTTGTTCTCCTCCAGCGGCACCACCCTGACGTCCACCGACGCCTCGGCCTTGCCGCCGCGCCCGTCGTCGACCTCGTACTTGAAGGTCGTGGTCCCTGACGCGTTCGCGGGCACGTCGGCCTGCAGCGCCGCGCCGTCGAGCACGCGGTCGACGCCGACGGCGCCGTCCGGCTCGCCCAGGATCCGCACCGTCATCACGTCGCCGTCGGGGTCCGAGTCGTTGCCCAGCACGTTGAGCACAGTGGTACGGCCGGGTCGCACGCCGATCGAGTCGTCCTTGGCCCTGGGCGGCCGGTTCTCCTGCTTCCGGTCGGCGACGAAGTTGTCGACCAGCTGCGGCGTGGCCTCCTCGGACTCCGTCTTCTTGCCCTCGCCGTCCTCGGGCATGACGATGTCCCAGTCGTTGACCTTCTCGAACAGGTCAGCGGCCATCCACAGCGAGCCACCCGCGATGTCGTTCAGCACGATGACGTCGCGGTTCACGCGGTAGACCAGGCTGGTGCCGACGGCCACACCCGCCAGCACCTGGTCGACGTCGTTGTCGGTGCCTGCGCAGTCCCGGATGACCTGGCCGGAGTCCCAGGCGCCGTAGGTGCATCCCTCGAGCTGCACGGGCGCCGACGGCACACCCTGCGCCGCGCGCGTGGTCGCGTCCCCGCCGCCGAGCGGCTGCGTGACGAGGCCGTCCGGGGTGGCCAGCACCACGTCGTCGATCTTCGCGGAGGGCTGCTGGAGCCTGCCCTCGGCGCCGTTCTCGACCTTGACCGTCTCGCCGCCCGGCAGCACGAGATTTCCGCTCGACTGGTCGAGCACCACCGGCTCGTCGCCGACGGCGGAGACCTCCACCTTGGCGTCCCGCCCCACGGGGAGGCTGGACTCCTCGCTCTCCCCGGGTACGCCCTGCCCGCTGGTGGGGACCGTGTAGAGCTTGGCGTCGGCGGGCACCGCGAGGAACACGGTGCCCTCCTTGCCCACGGCGAGCTTGCCGCCCTTGCCTACCTTGAGCGTCGGCTTGAGCTTCTTCTCGTCGTACCCGACGGCGCCGTCGAACGGCAGGACCCAGAGCCGGCCCTCGTCCTCGTCGTACACCGCCGTGGTGGCGCCGCCAGAGGCGACCTGTGCGCCGGCCGGCAGCTCCATCGAGCCGTCCAGGATGAGCTGGGCCGGGTTCACAGGGCTGGCGGACGAGTCGCTGGAGCTGTCCAGGAGCACCCGCTGCGCGTCCTGCTCGACGTCGAAGCTCGCCGCGTTGGCCAGCAGGACGCCGTCCAGAGCCTTCGCGTCGTAGTTGAACCGGCCGAGCTGGCCGGACGAGGTCTGGGTCACCCAGACGCCGGAGTCGTTGAGCTGGACGTCGGCCGTCGCCTCGCCGTCGTAGAGGAGTGCGAAGCCGAGGAGCCCTCCGGCGAAGAGGGTGACCACGCCGACCGACGCGGCTGACCTGCGGTTTTCGTACACGCGTGAGACAAAGCTCATGCGTCCTCCTCTTTCATCACTCCAGCGAAGTCTTGTCCGCCCGGATATCACACAGGCACAACGCAAGCACCCTACCGGGGTGGTGGGTGAATCGGCGTTGATTTTCGGTGGGCAGGACTACCCATGCGGCCCGCCCAGATTGTACGAGTCTGTCTGCTACGTGTCAGCAATATTGCGCTCAGGCGCAAGCAGCCCCAACCTGCTGTTCACCTCGAGGCCCCAACGCTCGAAGCTTCCGGCCGGCGCCTCGAGCACCTGCACGACACCCCGGCGCGGCAGCGTCATCCCCCAGGGCCGCAGCACCTGGACGTGCAGCACCCGCATGTCGTGAGACAGCAGCGCGACGTCGAGCGGTACGCGCATCCACGCGCCGTGGACCGACGAGCACGGGCGCAGCAGGAGCGCCTCCGGCAGCACGCGGCGGAACAGCATCCCCCGCATCCTGGCCGGAACGGTGTCGGCGACGAGAACCTCCGCGACGGATCTGCCGTTCACCACGAGATCTGCCTGCGTCATGTTGTCCTCCTCGACGAGACCTGAGTGGGCGGCACCGCGCCAGGCACCGACCCCCGGCGCTCATCTGAGCACCGCACGTACGTAATTTCGCTCAAAATGACGGTTGATGCGCCCCAAACTATGTACGTTTTGTGTCCACATCCGTACAGTCCGTGATGCGGACTTCGCCCAACCTACACATCAGGATTCGGCGCCCGCCTTTTGCGTACAGAACATAGGGATGGACCGAAGCGTGGTGAGGGCTGTGTTTGTGTCGGGACCTTGGACGAATGGGGCGCCATGCTCGTCGTAGCGATCGGTGCACCGGACGGCACGCACCCGGCTGTTCGCCGGTCAGGTCCCACGCTGGCGGCGGTGGTCGCCACCCTGGCAGGCCTGCCCGCCGGCGACGTCGTGCTCGCCACCCGTGACGAGCACGCCCGCAGAGTCGCCCGCGCGGCCCGCCTGGCCATCGGCCCGGAACGGCTCGGGCTGCTCCACATCGACACGCACGTCACGGCATGGGCGGTGGTGCTCGCGGGACTCGTGACCGGTGGCCTGACCGCCTCGTCCGCCCGTGCCGTGGCCGACGTGGTCCTCGCCCGCGTCACCACGAGAGCACTCGTGTCCAGCGTCGCGTCCCTGGAGAGCCCCACCCCCACGTTCCGCCAGCACGCCGGCAGCCTGCTGCCCCGCACCGCGTTCGTGGTCGACCCCGGACGCGGCACCGTGGGGCGGTTCCACGAGAAGCTGGGCATCCCGAGCGGTGGGGACATGCTCGTCGTGGCCGGCTCGGCCAAGCCCGTGGTGCCCGGCGCCGCCGACCTCCTCCCCCGCCCCGCCGACGCCGAGCTCGTGGGCGCGGAACCGGGGTGGCACGCGGCGCGGTGGTTCGAGGCCTCGACCATCGACGGCCCGCTCAGCTGGGCGGTCGCGAGCGCCGCCTCGGCGTCGCACCACTGGTCGGCCTGCGAGGTCTGCGGACGGGCAGCGACCGGTACCTGCATCTTCTGCGACATCGCGGTACGTCCCGCCCGCACGGGGCTGCCCCCGCACGCGGACCTTCCCGATCAGCGCCAGCCCGAGCACCAGGGAGTCATCAGTTGAATCCGCGTCAACGCCGAGGGGTGTTCCTTCTCGTCGTCACCTCGGTCCTCGCCGTCGCCGTCTTCGGTGGCGTCCTCTACTACGTGCGCACGGTCAGCACCCAGGTGGGACCGATGACCACGGTGCTCCAGCTCAACCGCGCGGTCGAGGCTCTGGAACCGATCGAGCCGGCCATGCTGGAGGAGGTCGAGATCCCGGAGCGCTGGGCTCCCGCGACCGCCGTGCACAGTCTGGAAGAGGTGGACAACCTGGTCGCGGCCACCGACTACAAAGAAGGATCGGTGGTGCAGTCGGGCATGCTGATCGACCGGCCGGGCGTACAGCCAGGGTTTCGCGAGGTAGCGATCCTCGTCGACTCCGAGACCGGCGTGGCGGGCAAGGTGGAGCCCGGCGACCACGTGGACATCATCGCGACGATGGCGGGCAGCGAGACCGTGAAGCCGGTCTCTCGGGTCTGGGTGTCGAACGTGCTGGTCCTGGAGGTCGGCCTCCCCCGCACCCTCGAGGACCCCGACGACCTCTCCGAGACCACCACGGGGCTCCCGGTGACGTTCGCGCTGACCACCGACGACGCGCTGACGCTCGCGTACGTCGAGTCCTTCTCGGTGAAGATGCGCCTCGCCCTGCGCGGCGCGGGCGACGAGGAGCAGCTTCCGACCGAGGAGCGCGTCTACGACGGCACCGCTCCGAAGCCCCCGGCGAAGGCGAAGGGCTGACCATGGTGGTCACCAAGGTGCTGCTCGCGACGGCGTCGCACGAGGTCCGGGACCACCTGGGGCACGTGTTCGCCGAGTCCGACCAGTTCGAGCTCGCCGCGTCCGTGGCCGACGGCGCTGGAGTGCTGACGGCCCTCGACCGATACCCCGACGTCGGGATCGTGGTGGTCGACGAGGCTGCCGAGGACGGCCACGGTCACGCCCTGGCCCGCACCGTCGGCCTGGCCGCACCGCTGATCGGCATCGTGATGGTCGTGGACGCACACGGCCCGACCGAGATGAACACCGCCATGGCCCTGGCGATGGAGGTCGGTGCCCGCTCCGTGATCTCCCGGAACGCCGGTCTCGAAGAGGTGCTGACCCGGTTCGAGGCGGTGGCTTCGTGGTCGACCGTGGCACGTGCCGCGATCGACGCGGAACGGAACGGGGGCCGCGGCGGCCAGGTCGTGGTCGTGGCCGGGGCCAAGGGCGGCGTCGGCGCGTCGGTGCTGGCCCTGCTGCTGGCCCGGGCAGGCCGAACCGGTGACACCACGCTCGTGGACTTCGACCTGGGTGCGGGCGACCTCGCCGCGTACGCCGGGGTGCGCACCCGGCGCTCGGTGGTCGACCTCGCCGGCGTCGAGGGCGAGGTGACGGCACGTATGCTCCGCGAGACGACGTACGAGGTCGGCGGCGGTCTGCGCCTGCTGACCGCGCCGAACGACGGCGAGCGCGGCGAGGAGATGACGCCCGCCGCGGCCCGCTCCATCGTGAGCGCCCTCCGGTTCGAGTCCCACCTCGCGGTGCTCGACGTCGGCGCCCACCTGGACGAACCGCGGGCGACCGCCATCGAGTTCGCGGACCGGGTGCTGCTGGTCACCACCCCGGACCTGCCCGCGCTGCGGGCCGCCCGACGGGTGATCGCGCAGTGGGACCGGCTGGCGATCCGGCGCCCCGCCGCGGTGGAGCTGGTGCTCAACCGGCGCAACCCACGGGACGAGGTGACACCGCAGCTCGCCGAACGCATCGTGGAGCGACCGATCGCGTTCACGGTGCCCGACGGCGGTGTCGCGTTCGCCGGGGCCGTCAACACCGCGACCCTGCTGGAGACGCCCACCTCGGTGCACGCCGCCGTCGCCGAGGTCGGTATCGCGGCGATCAGCGGGGCAGCCGCGACGCTGTCGGAGGACCCGGCGGAGGTGACGGCACTGGTCGCGAGCTCCGCACACCGGAAGGGGCGTTCCGGTTCCGAGCAGAAGCGAGCGGCCCGCCCGAAGCGGGGCGAGAAGCGCGCGGACCCGGAAGCCGGCCAGTCCACGGTGGAGCTGCCGGTCGTCATCCTGATCACTCTGACGGTGTTCCTGCTGTGCGCTCAGGGCATCGGGTGGGCCACGAGCCTCCTGGCGGCACGGGCCGCGGCGCAGGAGGGCGCGCGGACCGTCGGCGTCGAGGGGTACTACGACGCAAGCGGTAACCCCCGCGACGAGGTCATCGAGCGTGTCCGGGAGGACGTACGCGACAAGCTGCCGGGCTGGATGGACTCGGTCGACGACTCGGACATCGAGGTCCTGGCCGACAGCGTGAGCGTCCGGGTCACCGTGTCGACGATCGTGCCCGGGGCGGACCTCTCCGCGTCGTCGTCGGCCGTCGTCTACCGGGAGCGCTGACATGAGCCGGGGCCGAGGAGCGGACGAGAGCGGCCAGGCGACGGTCGAGCTCGTCGGCGTCGTCTTCGCCATCGTGCTGGTGGCGCTCCTGGCCATCCAGGGCATCACCGTGGCGCAAGCGGCGTCGATCACCCAGGAGGCCGCGCGGAACGGTGCGCGCGCCCTCAGCCAGGGGCAGAACTGGCGGGCCGTGGTGGAACGTCAGGTGCCCGACGGGCTCGTCCTGAGGTCCGCAGAGCCCGACCTCGACGGGAACACCGCCAGCGTGAGCGTGACCGTCTCCGCACCGCTCGGGCTGGCAGGCATGGACATCACCGATGTCTCCGTGACCCGGACCGCCGACTTCCCCGTGGAACAACGACGAAGGACTGGGGACTGATATGGGCCTGCGCGACCGGCTCGCCGTCGACGACCGGCGGGACGACGACAACGACCTCGCCAAGACGTACCGCGAACGACTGCTCGAAGAGGTGGACGTCGACGAGCTCGCCCGGCTCTCACCGTCCCAGCGGCGGGTGCGCCTGGAGCGCGTCCTGTCCCGCATCCTGTCCGCTGACGGGCCGGTGCTGTCCGCCCGCGAGCGCAGCGCGCTGGTGCAGCAGATCGCCGACGAGGCGCTCGGCCTGGGGGTGCTGGAGCCGCTGCTGGCGGACGAGTCAGTCACCGAGATCATGGTGAACGGGCCGCGGGACGTGTTCGTGGAGCGGTACGGCAAGGTGGAGCGGGTACCGACGCGCTTCGCGTCGTCGGAGCAGCTCTACCAGACGATCGACCGCATCGTGTCGCAGGTGAACCGCCGGGTGGACGAGTCGTCGCCCATGGTGGACGCGCGGCTGCCTACCGGCGAGCGGGTGAACGTGATCATCCCGCCGCTGGCGCTCGACGGCCCGACGCTGACCATCCGCCGGTTCCCGACGCCGTTCCGGATGGGCGAGCTGGTCGACAAGGGAACTCTGGACCGGCGCACGGCCGGCCTGCTGGGCGCGTGCGTGCGGGCCCGGCTGAACATCGTCGTCTCCGGGGGTACCGGCTCGGGCAAGACGACGTTCCTGAACGCGCTGTCCGGCATGATCCCGGACCACGAGCGGATCGTGACCATCGAGGACGCAGCCGAGCTGTCCCTCCAGCAGGGTCACGTGGTGCGGCTCGAGTCCCGTCCGGCGAACGTGGAGGGCCGCGGTGCGGTGACCATCCGCGAGCTGGTCCGCAACGCGCTGCGCATGCGTCCCGACCGGATCATCGTCGGTGAGGTGCGTGGCGGCGAGACCCTGGACATGCTCCAGGCGATGAACACCGGCCACGACGGCTCCGTGGCGACCGTGCACGCGAACACGGCGCGCGACGCGCTGGGCCGGCTGGAGACGCTCGCCTCCATGAGCGAGATCGAGCTCCCTGCCGCGACCCTGCGGGACCAGATCAACTCGGCCGTCGACCTGATCGTGCACCTGGAACGGGCGGAGGACGGGTATCGCCGGGTGGTCGAGGTGCAGGCCGTGACCTCGCAGCGGCGCGAGGAGTTCGCGCTGACACCGCTGGTGCGCTTCATCAAGGACCCCATCGGGCCGGACCGCACCGTGACCGGCACGTTCGTCGCGTCGCCTGAGCCGGACGAGCTGCGGGAACGCCTCCAGCGGGCAGGCGAGGCGGTGCCGGTGGCCGAACCTGAGCCGGCCGGGCCTGGGCCGGCCGGGCCTGGGCCGGCCGGGCCTGGGCCGGTCTGGGGTGGCGAGGCCCGATGATCGTCTTGCTCATCGCCGGGGGCCTGTTCGTCACTCTTCTGCTGGCGGCCGCGACGACTGCGACGCTGGTGGACAACGCCGAGACCGAACGTCGCATGGTGGAGTCGGCCGATCTCGACTCGGCGTCCAGGCCCCGCCTCTTCGACCGCCTGGACGAGCGGCTGCAGAAGACGCGCCGGGGGCAGGCACTGATCGCCCTGCTCGCAGGCTCGGGCCTGTCGACCTGGTCGCCGTCCATGCTGCTTTCGGGGTCGGCGGCGGGAGCAGTCACCGTAGGCGCGGTCGTTCTGCCTCTCTACGGCTGGGCGACGGCGGGGCTGGCGACCGTGCTCGTCGTGGTGGGTGTGCGGAGCTGGCTGGACCGGCGGCGCAAGCAACGCGTGGAGCGGTTCGTGGCGCAGCTCCCCGAGCTGGCTCGCCTCCTGGCGAACGGTGCGTCGGCCGGGCTCGCGGTACGCCGCTCGCTGGAGCTCGCGGCCGACGAGATCGCCGAGCCCGCGGCGTCGGAGGTGGCGCAGGTCAGCGCGGAGATGGCGCTCGGCAGGTCCTTGCGGGACGCGCTCGCGGGGCTGAACGAGCGGCTCCCGTCCCGGGAGCTGAACGTGCTGGTGCAGACGCTGACCATCCAGGGCCGGACCGGCGGCGCACTGGTCACCGCTCTCTCGGGTATCGGAGCCACGCTGGAGGAGCGACGACGCCTGCGGCGCGAGGTCGTCACCGCCACGGTCGGCGCCCAGTTCTCGGGGTACACGGTGATCTTCCTGGGCTTCGGCGCGGTGCTGATGATGAACGCGTTCAGTCCCGGCGTGATGGACGTGATGATCACCAACCTCGCCGGCCAGGTGGTGCTGCTGGTCGCGATCGGACTGTTCGCCATCGGTTACGTGGTGGTTCGCCGTATCGCGAAGGTGGAGGTGTGACGTGCTGGAGCTGCTGATCGCGACCGCGGCCGCCGGGCTGGTGGTGCTGGGCATGACCGGGTTCCGGCTGGTGACCAGCACCGGCCTGGAAGACATCGAGGCCGAGTACGCGCCGAGCGAGGAGCAGCGGCCGCGCGGGTTCGTCGCCGTGCTGGACCTGATCGGCGGGCCGCTCCTCCCCAGGGCCGTGCGGCTGCACGGCCGAGCCCGGCTGCAGCAGCTGGACACCATGATCCGTCGGGCCGGCCGTCCCGACGGCGTGACGCTGACGATGTTCGTGCGCCGCGAGGCGGCCTTCCTGGTGCTCGCCGTCTTCTTCGGGCTCGTGTTCACGCTCCAGGGCCTGTGGATGGTCGGCGTGCCGCTGGCGCTGGTGCTGGTTCTCTGGATGCGCCTGTGGCTGTTCCTCGCGGGGAGCGCGCGGCAGCAGCAGGTCGACAGCGAGCTGCCCGACTTCCTGGACGTGCTCAGCGTGACGGTGACCGCCGGCCTGGGCTTCAGGCAGGCGCTGGAGCGGGTGTGCGAGCTCCACGACGGCGCGCTGGCCGCCGAGATGCGTACCGCGCTGCAGGAGATGAACGTGGGCACGTCCCGGCGTCAGGCGTTCGTGGCACTGCGCGAGCGCAACAGGTCCGCGGCCATCGGCACGTTCGTGACCGCGCTGCTGCAGGCGGAGGAGCTCGGTGTGCCGCTGGCGGAAGCCCTCACGGACATCGCCTCGGACGTGCGCCGCGAGCGTGCCGAGAACGTACGCCGGAAGGCGGCACGGGCCGCACCCATGGTGTCGCTCGTCGTGACCCTGACGATCCTGCCCGGGGCCCTGATCCTGATCGTGTCCTCGGTGCTCATCGCGAACGCGGGGGTCCTCGGTGGGATTTTCTGACCGGCTGGGTCCCCCGCACGCGATGGACGCGATGACCCAGCGCGCGATCGGCTCCACAGTGCGCCTGCTGTGCCAGGTGCGGCTCGTGGTGCTGGCGTTCGCCCTGGTGCTCGCCCTGCTCGACGGCGCGGGCTGGCTCGGCGTGTTCCTCGTGGTGCTCGCCGCGCCCTTCTCGTTCGTACCCGCCCTCAACTGGAACGCCCGCGGACAGGTCTACGCGCGCAACGGGATCCTGCTGGCCGGGGACGTCGTCGTCGCCGTCGTGACGCTCCTGCCGATCGCCGGGTCGCCGCTGATGGCCATCTATGCCGCGGCGACCGCAGCGCTGTGGGGCCTCCTGGCCGGTCTGCTGCTCGGCGTGATCATGGCGGTGCCGCTGGCCCTGCACCAGCTCACGGTGTACGGGGACGGCTCGCGCGGCCTGGTCACGGGGATCGCCGGTTCGGCCCTCGTGGTCGTGATGACCTGGACCGGGACCCTCCTGGGACGGCGGCTGCGGCGGCAGGCGCTCATGTCGGTGGAGCTGGCGACCGTACGCGAGCAAGAGGTCGTCCTGGCTGAGCGGCTGCGCCTGGCCCGGGACCTGCACGACACCGTGGCAGGGGACCTCGCCGGGCTCGCCCTGGCGACACGTGGGCTGGCCGACCGGCTCGACCGGGAGGGTGCCCCACCGGGCACCGTCGTGCTGGCGCGTGAGGTCAGCGACGCCGTCGGGGTGGCGCACCGGCACACGAGAGCGGCCCTCGGCGAGCTTCGTGACGAGCGCGCCGGCGTGTCCGGCTCCGTGGCCGACATCGCCCGGCACTGGACGGAACGCACCGGGATCCCCGCCCGGCAGTCCGTCGGCCCGGACGTGGACGACGTCGTGGGCACCGGACGCGCCCAGCACGTCCGTGCGCTGCTGACCGAGCTGCTGGAGAACGTGCGCAAGCACGCGGACGCGTCCCGGGTCGAGATCGCCGTGTCCGCGACCGACGGGACGGTCGCGGTGCTGGTGTCGGACGACGGCTCCGGGATCTTGACGGACCGGAGCGGCGGGTACGGGATGCGCGGCGTACGGGAGCGGGCCGCGCTCTGCGGCGGCGACGCCACCTGGGCACCGGGGCCGGACGGCGGGACCACCGTGCGGGTGCTGCTCCCGGACGAACCCGCCGACGCGCCGGCCGTGCTGCCGGACAGCGTCCCCGAGACGACGAGCACGGTGCCGAGCTACACGATGACGACGGAGGTGGCCTGATGCGGATCCTCACCGTGGACGACAACCCGATCATCCGGTTGGGCCTGCGTACGCTGCTGGAGGGAGCCGACGGCGTGACGTCCGTGCTCGACACCGGCGACCCCGAGGAGGCCGTGGGCCTCGTCGCGGCCGGACAGGTCGACGTCGTGCTGCTGGACGTGCGGATGCCCCGGATGAGCGGGCTGGAGCTCCTACCGCGCCTGTCCGGGGCGACGGTGGTGATGCTGACCCATACCGACGACGCCTCCGCCGTGTCCGAGGCGATCGATGCCGGGGCCGCCGGGTACCTCGTGCACGGTGCGCTGGAGCCCGCGGCGATGCTGGACGCGATCCGGCTGTGCCGGAACGGGAGCCAGGTGGTCTCCGGGGCCTCGACGGTCCGGGCCGCGGCACGCACCTCGGCGCCCCCGGCCGTACGGAGCCTGCTGTCCCCGCGAGAGGCGGAGGTGATGGACCTGGTGTCCGACGGCCTGTCCAACCAAGAGATCGCCGCCCGGCTGTTCATCTCAGGCAAGACCGTGAAGAACCACCTGAACAGCCTGTTCGCGAAGCTCGGCGTCACGACCCGGAGCCAGGCCATCGTGCGCTGGCTGCAGCGGGACCCGGATACGGGTAGGACCCTGGGCCCAGGGAGAACGGGACCAGCCGTGGGACCGAGCACCCTGGGCGCGCGGTTCGCGGCTCCGTAGGTTCGCTGGTGTGGTTACGGCCGGATCCGTAGCCGAGACCGGATACCGAGCTATGGAGGGCACCATGAAGAAGCTGCACCAGAAGGCGATCGACGCTCACACGATGCTGCGGTTCCGCACCGCGCGCGCGATGGACCGGTTCCAGGGCGACGAGCGCGGACAGGGCAGCGTCGAGTACATCGGCATCATCCTGGTCGTCGTCGCGATCGTTGCCGCCATCCTCACGGCGGGTGTCACGGGCGTGGGCAGCGCGATCGTCACCAAGCTCACGGCAGCCGTCAACAAGATCGGCAGCACCGCCTGATCCAGCCGAAGACGAAAATGGAGGTGTCGATGCGCCGGGCCACGTTCGCCGCGCTCGCGGTCGGTCTTGTGTGCCTGGCGACCGGTTGCGGGCTCATCGGGCCCGACGGGCCCGATCCGGTGACCGAGTCGTCGCCCGGTGAGTCGACATCCCCCACCTCGTCCGGAGGCTCCCCGCCTCCGGACGAGGTCGTGTCCGTCGACCGGGAGTGGCACGGGGCGAGAGTGCGCTTCGACGTGCACCCCATCGAGGTGGACGGCGAGCTCGCGGTCCTGCGGTACGACCTCAGGGCCACGCCGGCCGACCGGTCGGATCCGCCCGAGCTCTGGACCATCGTGCTGAACCTCGGCGGTCCCGGCGGCTCTGTCAACGACGGCAGCGGCATACGGCTCTTCGACACGGGTGCGGGTCTCGCCTACCCCGCGGCGCAGTCGCCTGACGGAGTCCCCGCCGCGACGCTCGACTGGGTGGAGGACGGCGACCTGAAGGGCTCGGCCGTCGTCGTCTTCGCCGCGCCCGTGAACGAATCGGTAGACGTGCTGCTCCCCGGCCTCGGGACGGTGACCGTGCCCGTCGTCGCGGCGGGTGAC
Source organism: Promicromonospora sp. CA-289599 (assembly GCF_050936155.1). NCBI lineage: Bacteria > Bacillati > Actinomycetota > Actinomycetes > Micrococcales > Promicromonosporaceae > Promicromonospora > Promicromonospora sp. CA-289599. Next base: position 3,324,619 of record NZ_JBNJNI010000001.1, on the reverse strand, counting down.
GACTTCCAGGACGCGATCGACGAGGTCGGCGGCGTCGCCGACGCCGAGACCAAGAAGCTCCGCGCCTTCACCCATACCTACGACTCCGAGTCGGCGACGTCCGCCGAGGACGACGACCTCACGGTCACCTTGGCGTCCGACATCCTCTTCGCCTCGGACGAGCACACGCTGTCGCAGAAGGCGCGCGGAGTGCTGGACCGTGCCGCGGCGTCGATCACGAGGCAGGCGGACGCCGGCGAGGTGCGCGTGGTGGGGCACACCGACGACGTCGACACCGCCGCCTACAACCAGGCGCTGTCCGAACGACGTGCCGCGTCCGTCGCCGACCGCCTGAGCTCGAAGCTCGGCGGTGACTTCACGGTGACCGAGGAGGGACGCGGCGAGGCGGAGCCGGTCGCCGAGGGAACGAGCCCCGAGGCCCGTGCTGCGAACCGACGCGTCGAGATCCAGTTCCAGGGCCACCTGGTGGTCGAGACCGACACGGAGAGCGACATCCCCGAGACCGACGCCCCGACGGCGGAGAACGACGCGGTCACCATCTCCACGGACCTCGGCGAGTACGCGGTAGAGGTGGAGTCGATGGTGCGCCGGGACGGCGCCCTGGTGGGCACGCTCGTCGCGGAGCGCACGAAGGGCACCTCGCTCGACCCCGCCTGGTTCCTCCCGGCCTATCTGGATCAGATCGGCAGCCGGGAGTTCGGGGCACTGGCCGAGCTCGCCGGCCCGCACAACCTCTCGCTGCTCGTACCGCAGGAGCGGGTGCTGCCGTTCGACTACTCGCATGAGCGGATGTCCGGCGGGTTCGCCCTCCGGCGACTGCTCGGCGACGAGGAGGTCAAGCCGCTCGAGCTGGGCGAGTCGACCCTGATCACCGCCGTCTGGCCCGACACGGGCCAGGACACCGTGACCATCGACGCACCGGACCGCTTCCGGATCACCGATGTGCCGGTGACCGGCACCCCGACGGGAGACTGACCATGGCGTGCAGGAAACGACCGACCCCCGACGACGACGAACGCGGCTCGATGCACGTGATGACGATCCCGATCACCGTCGGCATGCTGTCCGCCGCCGTCCTGGTGATCACCATGGTCGGCTCGGCGACGAGCGACCGACGCGAGGTGGGCACCGCCGCGGACGCCGCGGCCCTCGCCGCGGCCCAGGAGTGGGACGAGCATCTGGGAGTCCTGAACGCACTACACCTCGGGGTGCCAGGCCTCGCGGCGTTCTGGGGCATCCTCGACGAGCCCGCACTCACCGATGACGCCCGGGCGGAGATCTACGCGGCGGCCGAGGAGTACGCCGAGCGCAACGGCGGGGAGCTGACCGAGCTCAGGATCGACCCGTCCCTCCTCCAGGTGACCGCCGAGGTGCGGAACAAGGACGAGGTCCCCGTCGCGGGGGTCCGCTCCGAGGCGTCCGCGACGGCGCAGGTCAGGCTGACCGGCGGGCTCTGTCTGGGCGACGATGGTCTGGGATGGCGGGTCGACGGCGAGTGCGTGACCGACGAGCCGGACGTCGAGGACGTCGCCCCCGACGACGGGGACGTTCCCGACGACCGCGGGGAGATGAGCCAGTTCCTCGCCGCGAAGTACGCCAAGGAGTTCCCGGACAAGAACATCGTCGTCGTACACGAGGACATCGCCGTCAGCTTCGGCCCCGACGTGAGAGGGCTGGTGCGCCTCGCGACGGAGGGCGACTTCGACGTCTTCGGTCTCGACCAGGGAACGGTCACTCGTCACGGCGACGGTGGCTACATCAACTGGGCCTTCTACGGCAGCTTCGAGAGAGACGACAACGTGGTGAGGTTCGAGCCGCGCCGCGACGAGGACGTCGAGCTCCCGGAGCTGGCCGAGTTCAGCAGCGAGATCATCCTGATCGACTGATATGTAGCGTGATATGTGGCGGGCAGGCCGTCGGCCTGGGCTGGGTGCCCAGGCCGACGGCCTTTCTGCTGCCGTCACTCCTCTTCCTCGGGGTTCTTCGACGTGAACTTCACGACGTCCTCGTCGCCTGGCCTCTCGGCGTTGGTCGGGTCAAAGGACCAGTTGAGGAAACCGCCGTCGCCCTCACGTCTGACGGTGCCGGAGTCGACACCGATCACGTAGAAGTCGCCCACCTTCGCGAGGTGTTCCTTCCCCTTGACGTCCGGACCGAAGTCGAGGCCGATGTCCTCGTGTATGACGATGATGTTCTTGTCGGGGAACGCCTTGCGGTACTCCACGACCAGGGACTTGGACTTCTCGCTCCGGTTGCCGGGGACGTCACCGTTGAAGTCGGTGCCCGGGTAGGGGCCGCCGTCGTCGTCCTCGTTGTACCGCGGGTTGCCCCAGGAGCCGCCGGCTCCCGTCTTGTCCTTGCCGTTGGTGTAGTAGTCGTCGTCCGGCTCGAACGCCTCGTGCTTGCACGAGGGAGCCGGATCGACCGTGACCGTGTTGCCGTCGGCATCGGTCAGCTCGAGCGTGGACTCCTTGAGCGTCCGCTCCTCGTCGGCGGTGATCCACTCGTTCTTGAACAGGTCGATGCCCTCCCAGCCGACGCCGAACTCGCCGGACGTGGTGGTCTTCGTGTCGTCGTAGGTGAGCTCGCGGACATTGCCGTGATCCTCCAGCTCGTCGCGCAGGTCACCGCCGTCGTCCTGATCGGACTGGTCGATCTCGATGTCGTCCTTCTTCAGCTTCCCGTTGGGAGCACGCGGGAACAGCTTGTCGACCATCGGAAGGAACTTGTCCCGCAGGTCGGGGTACTGCTCGAAGCTGATGATGAACTCCTGGGCCGACGACGTGCCTTCCTGTTCGGTCCTGCTCCCGCCGCCGCCGACCGTGAACCCGTACGGCAGCTCCGCCTCGACGTCGATCCCGGCCGAGTAAAGGGTCTGCAACGCCTGGTCGTCGATGGTGATGTACAGCTGGGCCAGCAGCCCGTCAGGGCCGAAGGTCACCGTCGTCCTTGTCGACCCCTTCCACTCGCCCCCGGCACCGGCGCTGCCGGAACCGCCGGTCTCGCGACCGTCGTCGCCCTTGTCGCCCTTTCCCTTGTCACCCTTGCCGCCCTTGCCGCCGAAGGACTTGCCGCCACCGAGCGCTCCGCCGATGAGGAATCCACCGATGTCGGTCGAGCTGTAGCTCATCTCGTAGGTGCCGTCGTCGTTCATGCGGTCCTCGATCGTCACCTCACCCTCGTAGCCACCCTCGACGCCGCCCTCCAAGCCACCAGCCCCACCGGAGATCCCCCCGTTGAACTTCACCTTCTTCGTCTTGATGTCGATCTCCTGGTAGATGTGGTGGTCAGGTTCCTGCGGGGCCAGCTCCTCCAGGCGCTCCTTACGCTTGTCGTGGCCCGGGCAGTACTGCCCACGGTCGGTGACGCAGCTCTCCTGGCCGGTGCTGTTAAAGACCTCGTCGTACTCCTGCTTCCAGTCGATCCACTCCTGGGCGTCCTGCATGTTCACGAACTCGTACGTCGTGTCGCTCGTGACTCCCTTGAGCGCGGCCACACCGAAGGAGACCGGCGAGCCGAAGATCTCGTCGGCAGACAAGCCGGCGCCGAATCCGGAGCCCTTGACGATGTGTACGCGGACCCGGCCGTCGCCGAGATCCTCCACCACCACGGCCTCGGAGTCGCTGAACCGGAAGAAGAGGAACGCCGTCTGCTGCTCCTCGATGTGGGTGGCGGCGGCGACGACGCAGTTCGTCTCCATAGCGTCGTACGCGTCAGTGACGCACGTGTCCAGGTCCTCCGCTCTGGCCGCACGCTCCTTGCCGGGCGCGGCGTCCTTGTACGCCTCCCACTCCTTGTCGCACACGGTCTCCGGGACGGGAAGCCACTTGCAGCCGGACCGCACCCTCGGCGGGTGGAGACTGATCTCCTCGCTGGTGGGCATCGTCTTGTTGCAGTTCTCGTCGTCCGGGTCGTCGCTCGTGTCGCCCCACCCGTCGATGACACAGTCGGCGATCTCCCGGACATCCTCGGGGTCGTAGCTGCGCTCCTCGCTGCCGATGTCGATGATCTCGGGACGGTCGCCCTCTTGGCAGGAGGTGGGAACCGGATACCAGACACAGTCGATCTGGATCACCGGCCGGGGGCGTTTTTTCCCCTCCACGGTCACATCGACCACCGTGATCTTCTCCGCGCACGGCAGGTCCTCCGGATCTCCGCTGGGATCGCCCGACGGCGAGCCGCCGGGGGCGCCGAACCCTCCGGGAGCGCCGGCGACGCACTCGTCGCCGTCCTCCGGGAGGATCGAGTTCACCGCGCAGATCAGCTTTTCGCCCACCGTCACACCGACCGGCTGCACCGCGACGAACACCACCGCGACGACGAGGAGAACGACCCCGATGACGCCCAGGTACTCCGGGATCGCCTGACCGCTCTCGTCGGCGAACCGGCGTCGGCGCGGTCCGTACGGATGCGTAGCGCGGCCGGTGCGCACGGTGTCGGGGCTGGTCACCCGTCCAACCTAGAGAGCATCCCGCCTGCTTACGACGGCCCGGCGGCCCAAACCCGGGCTGGGCCCGAGGGCCCACGGGCCGAGAGGCCATGGGCCCAGGTCACGATGGGTCTCTGGCTTGTTGCCACGGCACCGCCCCGCTCCGTACGTTGGGGTACGTGTCCATGTCCTACCGCACCGCGACAACTGCGGTGACCGCCGTCGCGCTCCTGCTCGCCGGTTGCACGGGCGAGCCCGACCACACGCGGGACCCCGACACGCGGGACGCCGACCCGTCGCCGACCTCGAACACGGTCACCCTCGTCACGCAGGACTCCTTTGCACTGAGCGATGGCCTTCTCGAACGATTCGAGAAGGAGTCCGGGCTCACGGTCGAGGTGAACGTCGTGGGCGACGCCGGTACTCTCGCGAACGAGCTTGTATCGACGAAGGACGCACCCCTCGGGGATGTCGTGTTCGGTGTTGACAACACCTTCATGTCGCGAGTCACCGACGAGGGCGTGACGGAGGTCAACTACCTGCGGCAGGTCGGCGAGGCGGATGTCTGCGTCAACGCGGACAAGACATGGTTCGCCGATCGGGGCCTTCCGGTGCCACAGGACCTGGACGACCTGATCGATCCTCGGTACCGGGGCCTGCTCGTAGTCCCGGACCCTGCGACGTCGTCGCTCGGCCTCGCGTTCCTGCTGGCCGCGGTCGACGAGTACGGCGACACCGGGGGCGGCGGCTACTGGGCCGCTCTCGAGGAGAACGGCGTCAAGGGCGCCGGGTCCTGGGAGGACGCCTACCACGGCGACTTCACCGGCGCGGGAGGCACCGGCGACCGCCCGCTGGTCGTGTCCTACTCGACATCGCCGGCGGGCACGGTGGGGGACGACGGCAAGCCCACCACCGCCGCACTGCTGGAGACCTGCTTCCGGCACGAGGAGTACGCCGGCCTGCTGGCCGGGGCCAGGAACCGGGGTGGTGGCAAGGACCTCCTGAGCTTCCTCCTGTCGGACGCGGTCCAGCAGGACGTTCCGGCGTCGATGTCCCTGTATCCGGCGGACGACGGCACGAAGCTGCCCGCCGACTGGGTCAAGCACGCGCCACGCGCAGAGGATCCGTATGAGCTCGACCCGGAGGAGATCGCGGAGAGCCGCGAGGCGTGGGTCGAGGCGTGGACCGCGATCACGTTCGGTTGAGTGCGGGCAGGACCTCTGGCCGCGCGATAACAGGCCTGTTATCGTCGATCCATGGATCTTGAGTTCGGCACGTGGGTGCACATCCGACGGACGGCGCTCGGACTCTCCCAGGCACGCCTTGCTGCGATCGCCGATGTCCACCAGCCGACCATCGCCGCCATCGAGAAGGGACACCGCAGCGCGACCGAACCGGTCCGCCGCAAGCTCACCGCAGCGCTGCAGACGCGACCCGGCGACCTGCTCGCCGGTCTCCGCGACGAGGTGGTCGCCCTCGTCGAACGGCACGGCGCGAGAAACCCTCGGGTCTTCGGGTCGATCGCGCGAGGGACGGACACGGTCTGGTCCGACGTCGACCTGCTCGTCACGTTTCCCGACACGGCGGCGCGACTCGCCTACTTCGACCTCGTCCAGGACCTGGAAGACCTCCTGACCGTCGCGGTGGACGTCGTCGACGACGCGTCGACCGGACGAGCAGCCGAGCAGGCGCGACGCGAGGCGCTTGCACTGTGACTGGCCCGAGCCCGGACAAGCCGCCCCGGTTCGAACGGGTGGTGAGAACGCCGTCCGGCACCAGCTCCAGGGCAGACCAGACCCGACGGCCGTACGACCCGGAGCAGACCCGACGCAGGCTCTCCGACCTCACAAGATTCGCCGCCCAGGCAGCTGAGATCGTGGCCGGCAGCCACGCAGCCTTTCGCGCCGAGAGTGCTTGGATGACGCGCGCGGCCGCGACCTACCTGATCATCGAGGTCGCGACCGTCTGCGAAAAGCTGCACGGCCGGGTCCGGAATCACTTCCCCGAGGTGCCCTGGCGCCGCATCGCCGGGATGCGGAACATCGCGGCCCACGCGTACGACGAGGTGAACGACGAGGTCGTCTGGGACGTGCTCGCGGTCTTCATCCCGCAGCTCGTGCGTGATCTGGGTCTGCCGGAGAGACCTGGCGACCCGATAGTGCTACCGCCCGGCCTCGACACGGCGTGAACGACCACCGGCGAGCGCTCAGACCGCCCGGTCCGCCAGTACCCGGGCGAACTGCTCCAGGGACTCCTTGACCGGCCCCTCCGGCAGCGGTGCCAGCTCGGCCGAGGCGGCACGCGCCCACTGCACCGCGAGGTCTCGCGTCTCCGCCAGGACGGCGTGCGCGCGCAGGCGTTCGAGCGCGGCGGTCAGCGCCTCGTCGGAGGACAGGTCGCCGTCGAGCGTGGCGAGCAGGTCCCGGTCCTCGTCGGTGGCGGCGTCCGACGCGACGTGCTGGCGCAGCAGCAGCACGGGCATGGTCGGCACGTGCTCGCGCAGGTCGGTCCCCGGCGTCTTGCCGGAGGTCTCACCGGACGAGGCGACGTCGAGCACGTCGTCGGCGAGCTGGAAGGCGACGCCCACCTTCTCGCCGTACGCGCCCACGGCCTCGATCTGCTCCTTCGGCGCCCCGGCGATCATCGCGCCCAGGCGGGCCGACGCCGACAGCAGCGACGCCGTCTTGTCCGACAGCACCTGGAGGTAGTGGGCCACCTGGTCCTCGCCGTCGTCCGGCCCCATGGTCTCGTGGAGCTGGCCCAGGCACATCCGCTCGAACGTCCTGGACTGCAGGATCACCGCCTCGGGGCCCAGCTCCGCGACGCGCGCGGACGCCCGCGCGAACAGCATGTCGCCCACCAGGATCGCCACCGAGTTGCCCCACACCATGTGGGCCGACGGCGCCCCGCGCCGCATCGGCGCGGAGTCCATGACGTCGTCGTGGTACAGCGAGGCGACCTGCGTCAGCTCGACCACGACCGCCGCGTCGACGACGCCGGCCGCGCCGCCGTCACCCAGCTCACCCGTCAGCAGGGTGAGCAGGGGACGGAACCGCTTGCCGCCCGCGTCGATGAGGTGCCGCGAGGCGCCGTCGGCCAGCTTGTCCGCGCTGGCGACGGCCTCCAGGAGCGCCTCGTCGACCCCCGTCAACCGGTCCGCGAGGCGGGACGCGAGCTCCGGGTCGGAGATCGGCAGGCCGAGCGCGGTCGGATCGGGCAGGTTCGACGGGGCGGCCGGAGAAGCCGACGCGGAGGTACCCGTCGTCGTCTGGGGCGGCAGCGGTGCGGAGGTCACGGCACGAACTTACTTGCCTGTTCGACCAGAGAGAGAACCGGAGAGGGGAAAACACCGAGAATCACAGTCGCGATCGCGCACACGGCGATGGCGACGGCGGCCGGCCCACGGGACCGGACCACCGTCACCACGACGCGCTGCGCGGTCGTGACCTGGACCTTGGTGAGGGTGGCCGCCGCGGTTCCGCCGGTCACCGCGCCACCGCCGGCCGAGACCTCGGCCTCGCCGGGCTCGGTACCTGGCGCGGTCTCGACGAGCGCGACCTGCGACTCCGCGGGCTCGTCCTCCGCACGCTGGAACACCATGACGACCAGGAGCCGCAGGTAGAACGCCACGGCGACCACGGACGCGAGCACACCCAGGACCGCGAGCCACCACAGGCCGCCGGTCGTCGCCCCGGTGAACGCACCGAACTTGGCGATGAACCCGGCGGTGAGCGGGATGCCCGCCATCGACAGCAGGAACAGCGCGAAGGCGGCCGTGAGCCACGGGGCCTTGCGGCCCAGCCCGGCCCACTGCGCGATCTCCGTCGCCTCGCCGAGCACCACGCCGTCGTCGTCCACCGGACCGTTGTCCTCGCCGGAACTCGGCGTGATCCGGCGCTCCCGCACCAGCGTGACCACGCCGAACGCGCCGATCGTGGCGATGCCGTAGGCGAGGAGGTAGAAGAGCGTGGACGACTGCACCTGCGGGTTGAAGCCCGCGATGCCCACGAGCAGGAAGCCCGCGTGCGCGATCGACGAGTAGGCCAGCAGGCGCTTCACGTCGGTCTGGACGGACCCGATGACCGTGCCGACGGCCATCGTCAGGACGGCGACCACGACGATCACGATCTGCAGCTGCCGCATGATCTGCGGGTCCACCGCCTGCACACCGATCGTGACGCGGTACAGCACCTCGACGAGCGCCGCGACGGCCGCCACCTTGGTGCACGCGGCCATGAAGCCGGTGATCGGGGTGGGCGCACCGGTGTAGACGTCGGGCGTCCACGCGTGGAACGGCACGGCGCCGACCTTGAACAGCAGGCCGACCACGACAAGCAGCACGCCGGCGACCAGCAGCACGCTCATACCTTCGAGCGGCAGGGCGCCCTGCCGCACCATCTCGCGGATCTCCAGGAGCCGCACCGTGCCGGCGAACCCGTAGATCAGCGCGACGCCGAAGATGAACAGCGCCGAGGCGAACGCGCCCAGCAGGAAGTACTTGGCCGCAGCCTCCTGCGACAGCAGCCGGCGCCGGCGCGCCGTCGCGCACAGGACGTACAGCGGGAGCGACAGCACCTCCAGCGCGATGAACATGACGATCAGGTCGTCGGTGGAGGCGAAGAGCATCATGCCGCCCGTCGCGAACAGCAGGAGCGGGTAGATCTCCGTCTGCTCGAGGCCGGAGCGGCGGGCCAGGTCCTCGTACGAGGTCCCGGGCACTGCCGAGGCCGCGGGCGCGAACGCGTCCTGTCCGGTGGCCGTGCGGTCGGCCACCACGAGCACACCGAGGAAGGCCAGCACGGCGATGATGCCCTGCGCGCCGAGCGCGAAGGGCGTGAGGGTCAGGCTGCCCCCGACCACCTGGACGGGCTGGACCGCTATCTGCGGCCAGAGAATCGCGATGAACACGAACCCGCCGGCCAGCGCCGCGAGGGTCAGCACTATCTGGGTCACGCGGCGAGCCTTCGCAGGCACGAACGCCTCGATGAGCACGCCGACCACGCCCGCACCCAGCACCACCAGGAGCGGTGCGAGGGCGAGCCAGTCGATCTCGGGTGCCACGAACTCGGACTCGATCACTGGTCGCTCCCCATCTGCGTGGCGGCATCCGCCGGTTCGTCGACCGTCGTGAGGGCCACCGACTGCTCGGCCGGCGCGTTCACGTAGGTCAGGGCCAGGCCCGGTACAAGGCCGAGCACCAGGAGTCCGACGACGAGCGGTGCCGCGACGATGCGCTCACGGACGTGGAGGTCGGGCAGGGCTTCGAGCCCCGCGGCCGGCGCTCCGGTGAAGATCTTCTGGTACGTCAGCAGCACGTAGACCGCCGCCAGCACGACGCCGGGGACGGCCGCGATCGCCCAGGCCGCCGAGCCGGCGGGCGAGCCGCCGAATGCGCCGATCAGCACCATGATCTCGCTGACGAACGTGGCCAGGCCGGGCAGCGACAGCGTCGCGAGCCCTGCCACCAGGAACGTCCCGGCGAGCACCGGGGTGACCGACCGCAGGCCGCTGTAGTCGGCGATCTTCTGCGACTTCTCCGGGTGCCGGGACACGAGGAACCCGGCCACCAGGAACAGCGCGCCGGTGGCCAGGCCGTGGTTGAGCATCATGAAGCTCGACCCGGCGGTGCCCAGCGGCGTGAAGGTGAAGATGCCCAGGATGATGAACCCGAAGTGGCTCACCGACGTCCAGCCGACCAGCCGCAGCAGGTCGGTCTGCATGATCGCCATGATCGCGCCGTAGAGCACCGAGATCACGGCGAGCGCGATCACCAGCGGCGCGGCCCAGCGGGACGCCTCCGGGAACAGCGGCAGGCACAGGGTCAGCATGCCGAAGGTTCCGACCTTGTCCAGGACACAGATCAGGAGGGTCGACGTGCCGGGGGTGGCGTTCCCCGCGACGTCGGGCAGCCAGCTGTGCACCGGGACCATCGGGGCCTTGATCGCGAACGCGATGAAGAACCCGACGAACATCAGCCGCTCGGCGACGGTGCCCAGGTCGACCGCGACCAGCTCGTCCACGAGGAACGCCCGGCTCGGGTCGACACCTGCGCCGATCGCGAGGAAGTACAGCGCGATCACCGCTGCGAGCATGATGAGCCCGCCGCCCAGGCTGAACATCAGGAACTTGACGGCCGCCTTGCGCCGTCCGGCACCCTGCCCGAACCCGCCGATCAGGAAGTAGGCGGGGATCAGCATGGCCTCGAACAGCACGTAGAACAGGAACACGTCACGGGCGCAGAACACCGCGACCATGAACGCCTCGAGCAGCAGCACGAGGCCGACGAACCGGCGCAGGCGCACCTCGTCGCGCCCCTGCTCCTTCCAGGCGGCGAGCAGCACCAGCGGCACGAGCACCACGGCCAGCGCGACGAGCAGCAGGCCGACACCGTCGACGGCCACGGCGTACGAGACGCCGATCTGCGGGATCCAGGCGTAGGTCGCGCCGAGCTGGTGCTCGGCGGCGGCGCCCGGGTCGAACGCGACGAACGTACCGACGAGCAGGGCCACCTCGACCAGCGAGAACACGAGCGCGATCGGCCGGGCGAGGCCCACCCCCGCGCTCGCCGGGCCCGTGCGGGAGCGGCCGAGCGCGCTGAGACCCACCAGGGCCGCGCCGACCAGCGGCCACGCGATGAGCGCGGTCAGCCAGGGAAACATCTCTCCTCCGATCACTGGGCACCACCGAGGCCGGACACGAGCCAGACGACTGCGGCGATCACGAGGACGCCGCCCGCCATGCCCGCCGCGTAGGAGCGGACGTAGCCGCTCTGCACCTTCCGGAACATCGCGCCGAACCACGACACGGTCTGGGGCAGGAGGCTCCAGCCGCGGTCGACGACGTCACGGTCGCCCACCTGGACCAGGCGGGCCACCCCGTGCGCCGGCTTCAGCACCAGCGTCTCGTTGGCGGCGTCCTGGTACAGGTCCCTGCGGGCCGCCCGGGTCAGGACGGAGCCGCGCGGCGCCTCCTCCGGCACGAGGCTCATCGCGTACATCCGGAACGCCAGCAGCGCCCCGAGCACCACTACCGTCAAGGTGGCCCCGATGATCACGGGCACCGGGAGCACCGGCTCGTGGTGCTCGGCATGGCCGACCACCGGCTCCAGCCAGGTGACGAACGTGCCGCCCACGCCGAGCACCAGGCCCAGCGCAGCCGAGCCGACACCGAGGAACACCAGGGGCCACCACATCAGCGGCGATCCCTCGTGCGGGTGCTGGTTCTCGGTCCAGCGCGGACGGCGTCCGCCGAACGTCATGAAGAACAGGCGGGTCATGTAGAACGCGGTGATCGCGGCGCCGAGCACCGCGACGGTGCCGAACACCCAGGCCCGCCACGGCTGGCCCTCGACGGGCATGAAGGCCGCCTCAATGATCCCGTCTTTCGACCAGAAGCCGGAGAACGGCGGGATACCGAGGATCGCCAGCCAGCCGAGCCCCATCGTGATCCACGTGATGGGCAGGAACCGCGACAGCCCGCCGAAGCGCCGCATGTCGGTCTGGTCGTCCATGGCGTGCATCACGGAGCCGGCACCGAGGAACAGCCCGGCCTTGAAGAAGCCGTGCGTCAGCAGGTGGAAGATCGCGAACGCGTACCCGGCCGGGCCGAGGCCCGCGGCGAGCATCATGTAGCCGATCTGGGACATCGTGGAGGCCGCGAGGGCCTTCTTGATGTCGTCCTTCGCGGTACCGACCACCGCACCGAACAGCAGGGTCACCGCACCGACGATCACCACGACGAGCTGCGCCGTCGGGGCGGCCTCGAGGATCGGGCCGGACCGCACCATGAGGTACACGCCGGCGGTCACCATCGTGGCGGCGTGGATGAGCGCGGACACCGGCGTCGGGCCGGCCATCGCGTCACCCAGCCAGGCCTGCAGCGGGAACTGCGCCGACTTGCCGCAGGCGGCGAGCAGGAGGCACAGGCCGATGGCGGTGGCGACGGCCGGGGAGATCAGCGCCGTGGCCGAGCCGGCGCCGTCCCCGGCCGCAGCAGGCAGCACGTCCGCGAAACTGACGCTGCCCACGGTCGAGAACATCAGCGCCATGGCCGCGATGAGCCCCATGTCGCCGATCCGGTTCATGACGAACGCCTTCTTCGCCGCCACGGCGTTCTCCCGGGCGGAGGGCCGCCCCGTGTCCCAGAACCCGATGAGCAGGTAGGACGCGAGGCCCACACCCTCCCAGCCCACGAAGAGCAGGAGGTAGGAGTCGGCGAGGACCAGCGTCAGCATCGCCGCGACGAACAGGTTCAGGTAGCCGAAGAACCGGCGCCGGTGCGGGTCGTGGTCCATGTACGCCACGGAGTACACGTGGATGAGCGTGCCCACGAAGGTCACGAGCATCACGAAGGTCATGGACAGCGGGTCCAGCCGGATGCCGAGGTCCACGTCCAGGCCTCCCGCGGACAACCACGTCCACAGGTGGTGGTCGACGGAGCGATCCTCAGGCACCGTGCCGATCATGCGGAACATCAGGATGAAGCCCACGGCGGCGGAGGCGGCCGAGGCCAGCACCCCGAGCCAGTGGCCCCAGCGGTCGGTGGCCTTGCCACCCAGCAGCAGGATCGCTGCGCCGATCAGCGGAAAGCCGACCAGCCAGGGGGCGAGCCCGATCACGTCGTTCACGTCTCTACCCTTCAGCCCTTGAGCAGGTTGACGTCGTCGACCGAGGCCGAGCGGCGGGTGCGGAATATCGTCACGATGATGGCGAGGCCGACGACGACCTCGGCGGCGGCCACGACCATGACGAAGAAGGCGAGCACCTGGCCCGTCACGTCGCCGTGGATCCTGGCGAAGGTGACGAAGGCGAGGTTCGTCGCGTTGAGCATGAGCTCGACGCCCATGAACACGACTATCGCGTTGCGGCGCAGCAGCACGGTCGTCGCCCCGATGGCGAAGAGCACGGCGGCCAGGACCACGTAGTTGGTGATGTCCATCAGGCCTCGACCTCCGGTGTGTGCGGCGCCGGCCGCTCCTGCCCGCGGATCCGCAGCACGCGCGACACCGACTGCGGCACCTGCTCGCCGTCCGGGCCGAGCGCCGGCGTGTCCATGGCGTTCGACCGGGCGTAGACGCCGGGCGGCGGCAGCGGGGTGAGGACCACGCCGTCGGGCAGCGCCTTGATCCGCGCGTCCGCCACCGACGCCTGCGTCTGCTTCGGCGTGAGCCGGCGCCGGTGCGTCAGCACCAGCGCGCCGACCGCGGCGGTCACGAGCAGGACGCCCACCGCCTCCATGGCCAGCACGTAGTCGCCGAACAGCACGCGCGCCAGCGCCTGCGGGTTGGCGACGCCCTCCGGGTCGCCGCCGTTCAGGCCGCGGGCGGGCGGGAAGGCCGCGTTCGCCACGACGCCGCCGAGGATCGCCGCGAGGCCGATGCCGATGAGCAGGCCGATCCAGCGCTGGCCCCTGATGGTCTCGGTGAGCGAGTCGGACGCGTCGACACCGACCAGCATCAGCACGAACAGGAACAGCATCATCACGGCGCCCGTGTACACCACCACCTGGACGACGCCGAGGAACGGCGCCTCCTGCGCGATGTACAGGATCGCCATGCTGACCATGACGAACACGAGGCACATCGCCGCGTGCACCGCCCGCTTCACGAACAGCAGGCCGAGCGCGGCGAGGACCATGAGGGGCGCGATCGCCCAGAAGAGGACGGTCTCGCCGCCCGAGATCTCGAGGACGGTGGGGATCACGCGGTCACCCCGTTCCGCACGGAACCGAGGGCGGCCGCACCTGCCGACTTCTCGGCCACGCCGGGACCCTCGTCCGGGCGCAGCTCGTGCTGCCTCGGCGTGGGCGCAGGGGCCTTGCCCGAGGCCGCTGCCTCTGCCGCGTCCAACGTCGGGTCGTCCGGCCGCTGCTCGCGGACCCAGTCGACCTGAGCCGCCGTCGGGCCCAGGACGTCACCGCTGTAGTAGTTCGTGTCGGTGGTGCCCTCGACCATCGGGTGCGGCGCCGCCAGCATGCCCTCGGAGAGCGGGGCCAGGAGGTCCTGCTTCTCGAAGATCATGCCGGCACGTGTCTTGCCCGCCAGCTCGAAGTCGTTGGTCATCGTCAGCGCGCGTGTGGGGCAGGCCTCGATGCACAGCCCGCAGAAGATACAGCGCAGGTAGTTGATCTGGTAGACGGATCCGTACCGCTCGCCGGGGCTCATGTGGGCCCCGTGGGAGTCGTCCGCGTTGACGTCCAGGCCCGCGTTCTGCGGCAGGGCCGCGTTGGACGCGCCCTCCACGTAGATCGCGTCCGCCGGGCACGCCCACGCGCACAGCTCGCAGCCGATGCACTTCTCCAGCCCGTCGGCGTACCGGTTGAGCTGGTGCCGGCCGTGGAACCGGCGCTGAGGCGCCACCTTCTCGCGCGGGTACTGCTCAGTGACCGTGGGCTTGAACATCGACGACAGCGTCACGCCGAAGCCCGCGACCGGGGCGAACATCTCCCCGATGGGCCCCGGCTGGGGGCGCAGGGGCTGATAGTCCTGTTGCTCACTCACCGTGGACCTCCTTTCCGAACCGCTTGGACGGGGGCAGCTTCTCGCCGGGCAGCGGCGGCACCGGGAACCCGCCGGCGAAGGCGTCGACAGTTTCCGTCTCGGCGCCGTCACCAGCGTCAGCGCCCGGTGGCGCTTCCTTCTTCTCGGGCCAGAACCACATGACCGCGATGAAGACGATGGCGCCTCCGACGATCACGGGGATGAACTGCTGGTAGGTGACGCCCTGGATGCGCTGCAGCCACTGCACGACGGCGAGCACGACGACCCAGCCGAGCGCGACCGGGATGAGGACCTTCCAGCCGAAGACCATGAACTGGTCGTAGCGCAGGCGCAGCAGCGTGCCGCGCACCCACACGAAGAAGAACATGACCGCCCAGAGCTTCGCGAGGAACCAGAGGATGGGCAGCCAGCCCTCGTTCAGGGCGCCGCCGAGGAACCCGTCGGGCACCGGCGCGCGCCAGCCGCCCAGGAAGAGCGTGACGCAGACCGCCGAGACGTTGAGCATGTTGATGTACTCCGCCAGGAAGAACCAGGCGAACTTCATCGACGAGTACTCGGTCATGTAGCCCGAGACCAGCTCGCCCTCGGCCTCGGGGAGGTCGAACGGCAGGCGGTTGGTCTCGCCGATCATCGAGATCACGTAGATCACGAACGCGGGCGCCAGCGGGATGAACCACCAGATCTGCGCCTGGCTGGACACGATCTGCGACGTCGACATCGACCCCGCCATGATGAACACGCTCACCAGCGACAGGCCCATCGCGAGCTCGTAGCTGATCACCTGCGCCGTGGACCGCACCGACCCGAGCAGCGGGTAGGTGGAGCCGGAGGCCCAGCCGCCCAGCACGATGCCGTAGACGCCGAGCGACGCGGCGGCAAGCACGTACAGCACCGCGACGGGGAAGTCGGTGAGCTGCGCCGGGGTGGTCCAGTCGGTCCAGAAGAACGACACGCTCGGCCCGAACGGGATGACGGCGAACACCAGCAGCGAGCAGAACACCGAGATCATCGGCGCCAGCAGGTACACGAACCGGTCGGCCCGGGTGACCGTCAGGTCCTCCTTGAGGAGGAGCTTCATGGCGTCCGCGAGCGACTGCAGCAGGCCGAACGGCCCGTGCCAGTTGGGTCCGGGACGCACCTGCATGCGCGCCACGACCTTGCGCTCGAACCAGATGGCGAAGAGCACGCTGGTCAGCAGGAACACCACGATCAGCACGGCCTTCACGATGGAGGCCCAGATGGTCTCCTGCGAGAAGTCGGCGGCGACGCCGGGTGCGGCGGCAACAAGGGGGCTCATCGCCCACCCCTTTCAGAGTTGTCAGACGTGTGGGTCACCGGGGTGACCTGTGTTTCTGACACGTGGGGGGTGACGGTGACGAGGTCGCCGGCCGACGCGCCGAGCGTGTCGTGCACGCGGCTGCCGGCGCTGTTGAGCGGCAGCCACACGACGCCGTCGACCATCCCGTCGGTGACCACGGCGGGCACCTCGACGGCGCCGCGCTTCGTGCTGACGGCGACCCGGTCGCCGTCGGCCACACCGAAGCCCGCCGCGGTGGCGGCGGACATGCGGGCGACTGCCTGCTTGGCCGTGCCGGCGAGGAACTGCTCGCCGTCCTGGCCGCGACCCACGTCGAGCTGGAGCCGCCAGGTGGCGAGCACCGCCTGGCCGAAGCCGACGGCGGGCGGCGCGGCCGGTGCACCGCCCTGGACCGTCAGGCGGTCGCCGGTCCAGGCGCTGTGCTGCGTCATGGCGATGGAGAGGTGGGCCTCGGCCGGTGAGGCCGCCTGCAGGTCCACCCCCAGGTGCTGGGCCAGCACGTGCAGCACGCGGTGGTCGGGCAGGGCGCTCGACTCGAGCGCGGCACCGAAGGACCGCACACGGCCCTCCCAGTTCCAGTACGAGCCCGCACGCTCCACGGGCGGCGCGACGGGCAGCACGACGTCGGCGCGCTCGGTCACCTCCGAGGCACGTACCTCGAGGCTCACGACGAACCCGGCTGCGTCGAGCGCAGCGCGGGCGGCAGCCGGGTCGGGCAGGTCGGCGGGCTCGACGCCGCCGACGATCGCGCCGCCCAGCGCGCCGTCGGCCAGCGCCGCGAGGATGCCCGCGGTGTCGCGGCCCGAGGTCTCCGGGACCTCGGCGCCCCAGGCCCGGGCGATCTGGGCGCGAGCCGCGGCGTCCGTGACCGGGCGTCCGCCCGGCAGGAGGTCGGGCAGCAGACCGGCCTCGACGCCGCCTCGCTCGCCCGCACGGCGCGGGATCCACGCGAGCCGCGCGCCGGTGGCCTCGGCGAGCTCGAGAGCCGCCGAGTACGCGCCGGGCGAGCCCGCGAGGCGCTCGCCCACGAGGATCACGGCGCCCGGCTGGGCCAGTGCGCTGGTGTCGATGTCGGACGTCGGTGCGTCCGCCGGGGACAGGCCGCCGCCCAGGCTGGTGGTCAGGCTGGTCAGCCACTCGGCCTCGGTGCCGGGTGCGGCAGGCAGGAGAGTGCCGTTCAGGCGGGTCAGGCCGCGCGTGGCGTAGGGGGCCACGGAGAAGACCCTGGTCCTGGCCTTCCCGAGAGCACCCTTGCGCAGCCGGAGGAACGTGATGCCTGCTTCCTCCTCGGCCTCCAGGCCGACGAGCAGTACCGCGGGCGCCTGCTCGAGGTCACCGAACGTGACGCCCACCCCCGACCCGGCGACGACGTGCGCCAGGAACGCTGCCTCCTCGGCGGAGTGCACGCGCGCACGCTGGTCGACGTCGTTGGTGCCGAGCGCCGTCCGCGCGAAGCGCGACCAGGCGAAGGCGTCCTCGACGGTGAGCCGGCCGCCCGGCAGCACGCCGACGCCGCCGTTCTCGCGCGCCGCGGCCAGGCCGGCGGCCGCGATCTCCAGGGCCTCCACCCAGGAAGCGGGGCGCAGCTCGCCGTTCTCGCGCACGAGCGGCGTGGTGATGCGGTCCGCGGCCGACTGCCAGGTGAACGCGAAGCGGTCCTTGTCGGTGATCCACTCCTCGTTGACCACCGGGTCCTCACCGGACAGCCGGCGCAGCACCTGGCCGCGGCGGTGGTCGATGCGGATCGCCGAGCCGCAGGAGTCGTGCTCCGCGATGCTCTCCGTGCTGACCAGGTCGAACGGGCGCGACCGGAAGCGGTAGCCCGCCCCGGTCAGCGCGCCCACCGGGCAGATCTGCACGGTGTTGCCGGAGTAGTAGGAGGAGAACGGCCGCCCGGAGGTGTCGGTGGTGGCCTCCCCGATCGGGCGGTCCACGGGGCCGGTGCTCGACTCGGCCCCGGCGAACCCGAGCACGTCCTCGTCGAACCGGCCGATCTGCTGGTGCGCCCCACGGTCCTGGAGGGCGATGAACGCGTCGCCCGCGATCTCCTCGCTGAACCGGGTGCAGCGCTGGCACAGCACGCAGCGCTCACGGTCCAGCAGGATCTGCGTGGACAGCGCGATGGGCTTGGGGAACGTGCGCTTGATGTCGACGAACCGCGTCTCGGCGCGGCCGTTCGACATCGCCTGGTTCTGCAGGGGGCACTCGCCGCCCTTGTCGCAGACCGGGCAGTCCAGCGGGTGGTTCATGAGCAGCAGCTCCATGACCCCCTGCTGCGCCTTGTCAGCGGCGGCGGAGGTGTGCTGCGTCTTGACGACCATGCCGGGCACGACGGTCATGGTGCACGAGGCCTGGGGCTTCGGCATGGGCCGCACGTTGCCCTCGCGGTCCGGCATGGCGACCTCGACGAGGCACTGCCGGCAGGCGCCCGCGGGCGCCAGGAGCGGGTGGTCGCAGAACCGCGGGATCTGGATCCCGGCCTGCTCGGCGGCCCGGATGATCAGCGTGCCCTTGGGGACGCTGATCTCGGTGCCGTCGATGGTGAAGGTGACCAGCTCGACCGGTGCTGCCTCGGTCTTCGGGTTGTTCGTGGTGACGGTCATCGGTGACCTCCGGCGCCGGCGCCCGCGAGGGCCGTCGGTGTCCGTGTCTTGGGGGTGTAGGGGAAGAGTGCCGACTTGCTCGGGTCGAACGGGCAGCCGTGGCCGTCGATGTGCGCCTGGTACTCCTCGCGGAACAGCTTGATGCTGGAGGTGATCGGCGAGACGGCGCCGTCGCCCAGCGCGCAGAACGCCTTGCCCAGGATGTTGTCGCACAGGTCGAGCAGCAGCTCGAGGTCGCCGTCCTGGCCCTCGCCGGCCTCGATGCGGTGCAGCACCTGCTTGAGCCAGTAGGTGCCCTCACGGCACGGGGTGCACTTGCCGCACGACTCGTGCGCGTAGAAGTCGGTCCACCGGCTCGTCGCCCGGACCACGCACACCGTCTCGTCGAAGATCTGCAGCGCACGCGTGCCCAGCATCGACCCCGCGGCGCCCACCGACTCGTAGTCGAGCGGGACGTCGAGATGGTCGGTGGTGAAGATCGGGGTCGACGACCCGCCGGGGGTCCAGAACTTCAGCTCGTGCCCCGCGCGGACACCGCCCGCCAGGTCGAGCAGCTCGCGCAGCGTGATGCCGAGCGGCGCCTCGTACTGGCCGGGCGTGGTGACGTGCCCCGACAGGGAGAACAGGCCGTGCCCCTGGGACTTCTCGGTACCCATGGAGGAGAACCAGTCGGCGCCCTTCGCGATGATCGCGGGGACCGACGCGATGGACTCCACGTTGTTCACCACCGTGGGCCGCGCGTACAGGCCGGCGACGGCGGGGAACGGCGGCTTGAGCCGCGGCTGGCCGCGCAGGCCCTCGAGCGAGTCGAGCAGCGCCGTCTCCTCGCCGCAGATGTAGGCGCCGGCTCCCGCGTGCACCGTGACGTCGAGGTTGAAGCCCGAGCCCTGGATGTTCTTGCCCAGGTAGCCCGCCTTGTACGCCTCCTCGACGGCGTTCAGCAGTCGCCGGTAGACGTGCAGCACCTCGCCGCGCACGTAGATGAACGCGTGGTCGCAGCCGATCGCATAGCTGGTGATCGCCACGCCCTCGATGAGGTGCTGGGGGCTGGCGAGCATGAGCGGGATGTCCTTGCAGGTGCCCGGCTCGGACTCGTCGGCGTTGACGACGAGGTAGCGCGGACCGCCGTCGGGCGGAGGCAGGAAGCCCCACTTCATACCGGTGGGAAAGCCCGCACCGCCACGGCCGCGCAGGCCGGAGTCCTTGACCGCCTGCACCAGGTCGGCGGGTGCGGTCCTCAGGGCCTTCTTCAGGCCCGCGTAGCCCCCGGCGCGCTCATAGGTGGCCAGGCGCCAGGACCGGTCCTTGTCCCACGTGTCGGTGAGTACCGGTGTCAGCGTCGCGATGGCAGTCACTTCGCGTCCTCCCCTGGCTTCTTGTCCTTGCCGACCTCTGTGTCGGACGACGTAGCGGCCGGCCGCTCGGCGGACGAGCCGGGCCTGCCGACCGGGCCGGCGGCCGAACCACCGCTGGTCGAGCCTGTCGAGCCCCCGGTCTCAACCTGCGACTCCGGCGCCCTCCAGTCGTTCTCGCGGGCGATCCGCAGCCCGGCGAGGGTCGGCGCGCCCGCGCCGGCACCCTCGTCGGCGCGGCCGTCGTCGAACCCCGCCAGGACCCGGCTCATCTGCTTGAACGAGCACACCGACGCGGCACCACGGGTGGGCGCGACATCCTCGCCGAGGCGCAGCCTGTCCGCGAGCGCCGTCGCCGACTCCGGCGTCTGGTTGTCGAAGAACTCCCAGTTGACCATCACGACGGGCGCGTAGTCGCAGGCCGCGTTGCACTCGACGCGTTCGAGCGTGATCGCGCCGTCGTCGGTGGTCTCGTCGTGGCCGACGCCGAGGTGGTCGCTCAACTCGTCGAAGATGGCGTCGCCGCCCATCACCGCGCACAGCGTGTTGGTGCACACGCCCACGGTGTAGGTGCCGTTGGGGTGGCGCTTGTACTGGGTGTAGAAGGTCGCGACGGCGGAGACCTCGGCGGCCGTGATGCCGAGCATCTCGGCGCAGAACAGGATGCCGTCCCGGCTCACGTAGCCGTCGATCGACTGCACGAGGTGCAGCATCGGCAGCAGACCCGAGCGGGGGTCCGGGTAGCGCGCCATGATCGCCGTGGCGTCGGTGGTCAGCGTGGCCAGGACGTCGGCGGGGTAGCGGGTCTTCGTCGTGGGCTTCTCTACCGGCTCTGCGGTCATCGGTCCACACCTCCCAGCACGGGGTCCAGGGAGGCGACGGCGACGACGACGTCGGCCACCTGGCCGCCCTCGCACATCACGGACACGCCCTGGAGGTTGTTGAACGAGGGGTCGCGGAAGTGCGCGCGGTAGGGCCGGGTGCCGCCGTCGGACACGACGTGCACGCCGAGCTCCCCGCGCGGGTGCTCCACGGTCTGCCAGGCCTGGCCGACGGGGACGCGGAAGCCCTCGGTGACCAGCTTGAAGTGGTGGATCAGGGCCTCCATGGAGGTGCCCATGATCTTCTTGATGTGCTCCAGGGAGTTGCCCTGGCCGTCGCCGCCGACCGCGAGCTGGGCGGGCCAGGCGATCTTCTTGTCGGCCACCATGACCGGCTCGCCCTCGGTGCGGTCGAGCCGCTCCATGGCCTGCTCGACGATCTTGAGGGACTGGTAGCACTCCTCGATGCGGAGCACTACACGGTCGTAGCAGTCGGCACCCTTCGCCGTCGGGACGTCGAAGTCGTACGTCTCGTAGCCGCAGTACGGGTTGTCCTTGCGGACGTCGTACGGCAGTCCGGTGGAGCGCAGCACGGGGCCGGTGATCGCGAGCGCCATGCACCCGGTCAGGTTCAGGACGCCGACGTCGGTCAGGCGCGCCTTGAAGATCGGGTTGGCGAGCATGAGGTCGGTCAGCTGCTTGAGGTACCCGCGCACCTTCTTCAGGGCCTCGCGGGCCTGCGTGGTGAACCCCTCCGGCGTGTCCACCGCGACCCCGCCGGGGCGGATGTACGCGTGGTTCATGCGCAGGCCGGTCACGGCCTCGAACAGGCGCAGGATCTCCTCGCGGGCGGTGAACCCGACGGTCATCACGGTGGTGGCGCCCATCTCGTTGCCGCCGGTGCCGAGGCAGACCAGGTGGGAGGAGATCCGGTTGAGCTCCATCATCAGCACGCGGATCACGGAGGCGCGCTCGGGCACGTCGTCGGTGATGCCGAGGAGCTTCTCGACGGCGAGGCAGTAGGCGGCCTCCTGGAACAGGGGTGCCACGTAGTCCATGCGGGTGCAGAACGTGGTGCCCTGCGTCCACGTCCGGTACTCCATGTTCTTCTCGATGCCCGTGTGCAGGTAGCCGATGCCGGCGCGCGCCTCGGTGACGGTCTCGCCGTCGATCTCGAGCATCAGGCGCAGCACCCCGTGCGTGGACGGGTGCTGGGGGCCCATGTTGACGACGATCCGCTCTTCGCCGATCGCCTCGCGCGCGATGTCGTCCCAGTCGCCGTCGCCGTAGGCCTCGAAGGCGCGAACGGTGGACGACATGTCCTCGTTCCCGGCGGGCCTGGTCGCGTGCGGAGCAGCTGTGGGAGCGTTCATGAGTAGCTCCTCCTCGTGTCCGGCGGGGGCACGGTGGCCCCCTTGTACTCGACGGGGATGCCGCCGAGGGGGTAGTCCTTGCGCTGCGGGTGGCCCACCCAGTCGTCCGGCATCTCGATGCGGGTCAGGGCGGGGTGACCGTCGAAGACGATCCCGAAGAAGTCGAACGTCTCGCGCTCGTGCCAGTCGTTCGACGGGTACACGGACGTGGTCGACGGGATGTGCGGGTCGTCGTCCGGGGCCGCGACCTCGAGCCGCAGGCGGCGCGAGTGCGTGATCGAGGCCAGGTGGTAGACGGCGTGCAGCTCCCGGCCGGCGTCGTGCGGGTAGTGCACCCCGCTGACGCCGAGCGACAGCTCGAACCGGAGGTCCTGGTCGTCGCGGAGCGCCTGGCAGACGGCGACCAGGTGCTCGCGGGCGACGTCGATCGTCAGCTCCGCCTGCTGGGCGTCGGCGTTCGCCGCGCCGTGCAGGTCCACGACGACCTTCTCGACGGCCTGGTCGAAGGTGGGTCCGCCGGTTCTCGCGGCGTCGTCCAGCACCTCGGTCAGGACGTCGACCACCTGGTCGAACCAGCTCCCGTACGGGCGGGCCGACGCCGCCGGCATGGCGATCGGCGTGATCAGACCGCCGTAGCCGGACGTGTCGCCCGAGCCGCCCGCGCCGAACATGCCGCGCTTGACCTCGACGATCTCGAGCGTGGCGGCGCCCTCGGGCGGCTGGACCGTCTCGGCCACCGCCTTCTGGTCGCCGCCGGGCGTGACGTCGCTCATCGCAGCAGACCCTTCATCTCGAAGGTCGGCGTGGCCTCCATGGCGGCCGCCTCGGCAGCCCGTGCGGCCTCGATGCGGTTCACGCCGAGCGGCGCCTTCTGGATCTGGTCGTGCAGGCCGAGGATCGCGTTGATCAGCATCTCCGGCCGCGGCGGACAGCCGGGCAGGTAGATGTCGACAGGGACCACGTGGTCGACGCCCTGCACGATGGCGTAGTTGTTGAACATCCCGCCCGACGACGCGCACACACCCATCGAGAGCACCCACTTGGGCTCGCTCATCTGGTCGTACACCTGGCGCACGACCGGGGCCATCTTCTGGCTCACCCGGCCCGCCACGATCATCAGGTCCGCCTGCCGCGGCGACGCACGGAAGACCTCCATGCCGAACCGCGACAGGTCGTAGCGCGACGCGCCCGCCGCCATCATCTCGATGGCGCAGCACGCCAGGCCGAACGTGACCGGCCACAGCGAAGCCTTGCGCAGGTACCCGGCGAGATCCTCGATCGTCGTCAGCAGGAAACCTGACGGCGCTTCCTCGACACCCATGTCTCCTCCTTGCTGCCGGGACCCGCCCGGCGTAGCCGCACGACGCCGTCAGGCACCGTGCATGAAGTCCTTTGCTGCCTCAGACCCAGTCGAAACCGCCACGGCGCCACTCGTAGACGAACGGCACGGTGATCAACGCCAGGAACGCCAGCATCGCCACCAGCCCGAACGTCGCGAGCGTCGTGAAGTCCACGGCCCACGGGTAGAGGAAGACGACCTCGATGTCGAAGACGATGAATGTCATCGCCACCAGGTAGTACTTGATCGGCAGCCGTCCGCCGCCCACAGCGTGCGGCGTCGGCTCGATGCCGCACTCGTACGAGTCGAGCTTGGCTCGGTTGTAACGCTTGGGACCGATGATCGCGCTCGCGGCGACACCACCGAGCGCCAGGACGGCGCCGATCGCCATGAGGATCAGGATCGGTACGTAGGGGTTCATGCTGTGCCCTTCGTGGACGACGTGCCCTTCGGATGCGTGATGCGCTGCGTGCGACCGCTCTGCGTACGACTGCTCATGAGCGGGGGACCACCCTGGTCAGACCCGCGATGACGCGGTCCACCCAGTCGCCGCCCTGCGGTTCGTAGCAGTCGGACAGGAGCTTGAGCGTGAACTGCATGACCACCTTGCGGGGCAGCCCGTACCGGACGCAGAGCCGCATGATCTCCGGGTGCTCGATGAGCCGCACGAACCAGCGGCCCAGCGTGTAGTAGCCGCCGAGGTCGTCGCGCATGCGGTCCGCGTACGTGCCGAGCGTGGCCTCGCGGGCCGCGTCGGTGTTCTTGTGCCGCGCCTGGCTGATCGCCTCCGCGGCGACCCGGCCCGCCTGCAGCCCGTAGGCGATGCCCTCGCCGTTGAACGGGCTCACCATGCCGGCGGAGTCGCCGGCCAGGAGCACACCGTCCGCGTACAGCGGGCCGCGGTTGTAGCCCATGGGCAGCGCCGCGCCGCGGATGGGCCCGCGCTCCGGCTCGTGCACCAGGTCCCAGCCCTCGGGTGCGCTCTTGTCCAGCCAGGTCTCCATGAGGCGCCGGTAGTCGATGCCCGCCTTCGACTGGCGCGCGGGCGTGGAGTGCACGCTGCCGAGGCCGACGTTCACCGTGCCGTCACCGAGCGGGAAGATCCAGCCGTAACCCGGCAGCAGGTCGCTCTTGCCCGGCTCGCCGTCCCACAGCTCGAGGTGCGACTCCATGAACGGGTCGTCGTGGCGCGGGGTGCGGTAGTAGGCGCGGACGGCGGTCCCCATGGGCCGGTCGTCTCGGCGCTCGCGACCGATCGCGAGCGAGAAGCGCGAGCTGACACCGTCGGCCGCCACGACCACGGGGGCGCGCAGCTCCTTGACAGGGCCCTCCGCGCGGCCGCGGGCGTCGAGCGGCTGGGCGGTCACGCCGACCACGCGGCCGCCGTCGTCGTCGCGGAGCGGGCCGGTGACCTTGGTGCGTTGCAGCAGCTTGGCGCCGCTGGCCTGGGCGTGCTGGGCGAGGGTGTGATCCAGCGTCATGCGGGACTTGGCCATGCCGTAGCCCGGGTAGGTCGTGAGGGTGGGCCAGTCGAGCTCGTAGGAGCGGCCACCGCCGTGGACGCGCAGGCCGCGGTTGCGGATCCAGCCGTCCTCCTCGCGGGTGGGGACACCCATGCGGACCAGCTCGGCCACGGCACGCGGAGTCAGGCCGTCGCCGCAGATCTTGTCCCGCGGAAACTCGCCCTTCTCCAGGAGCAGGACGTCAAGACCCGCGGCCGCGCACCAGTGCGCCGTGGACGAGCCGGCCGGACCGGCGCCCACCACGATGACGTCCGCGTCGTCGCGTCTTTCTCTTCGCACGTTCACCCCCGTTGGGAACCCGCAGCTGGTCGGTGCTGACCGCGCCGTGCGGGGTTCTACCGGGCTTCGTGACAAGCCCTTGTGAACCCTGTCACAACACCGACACCCTAGCCACACTTAGGGGGGATTGTGTAGGAAGGTTCCCCTTACTTTGCCGGGGGTGTCCCGGGGCGCCGGAGCGAGGCCGGCGCCACGAGGAGAGGTACTGAAGCGGGCCGCACCAAGCGGGTGAATCGATGACAGGCCGGTCAGGCCCCAATACTCTGCGATGGCGTGCTATCCCGCCGCCTGCCCTGAGAGGACCACCCGAACACATGGTCAGCACGAACCGCCCGACAGTTGCCTTCAGTGCCATCGCTGCCCTGGTGGTCGTCCTGGCGGGCTGCACGGGTGGCGAGGATCCTGCGTCCAGCCTTCCTTCGGAGCCCGCATCAGCGTCCGCGTCGCCCACAGCGTCGCCGACGCCAGCCGACCCGCTCGTCGCCGCCCAGCAGGAACGTATCGACGACGCGCTGCGCCGGTACGAGGAGTACCTCGAGATCGACGAGAAGCACCAGAAGGCGGGCACCAACGGCTACGAGGAACTGGCGCTCTACCTCGGCCATCCGGACATCCTCAACAACGAGTACATGAAGTGGGAGTTCCTCGCCGAGCAGGGCTACAAGATGGTCGGGCACAGGAAGCCGATCGTCGACGTGCTCGACACCCGGTATGAAGGCGACCCGCTCGCGGCCACCATCAGCGGCCACCGGGTCTATCTCGACTTGTGTGTCGACGGCTCCGGAACAGAGATAGTCGATTCCGACGGGAAGCCCCTTCCCATAGCCGATCCCTACCCAGACAGATTCGTCAAGAAGATCGAGATGCAAGGGCAGCCCAGCGAGAAGTGGACGATCGTGGAGAACAACTCGAAGAAGACTGCGTGCTGACATGAGTCGCATGCACTTCGCGAGGACAGTCCGGCTGCCCATCCTGCTGACGGTCTGTGTCCTGACGGCACTTGCCGTCGCAGTCGGCCCACCAGCCGATGCTGGCGTCGCAGCTGATACACCTGGACAGGACACCGGAAACTGCGTTCCTGACGGAAATGGCGAGTGGATCTGCGAGGGGCAAGAGGGCGAGTCTCCCGGAGGTTCCTCGCCCGGTGACACGACTCCCGCCAATGGCAGCGAGCTGGTCTGCAGGGAAGGCGTCAGGGAGGTGCCCTGCATGGACCGGGACGGCGGCGTGTGGAACGGACGCTGCTACGCGACCGTGCTGGATCCACCACCGGCGAAGACGAATCCCCTCTGGAGGGGGCACGACGACGGCGTCATCATGACCTGCATCCTGCGGATCCCGGCGTGCGACCAGTCCGCCGGGATCCACCTACCACCCGAGGACTGCGTCCTGCGGTGGTGGGCGCCCGTCCCCGAGGGCAGCATCAACGTCGAGCAGGTCGCCCGCGACGCCTTCGCCCGCGCCAACCCGACCGAGATCCCCATCGGAATCGTGCCCGAGAACGAACCCGGTCGCGTCGGCCTGGTCGGGATGCCCGTCTGGATGTGGGTGCAGGACCCCGGAGAACGCACCATCGGCCCCCTGACCGCGACCGCGGACGCGGGTAGCGCGACCGTGACCTCGACCGGACGAGTGGCGGACATCGACTGGGACATGGGCGACGGAACCACCATCACCTGCCAGGGCGCCGGCACTGTCTACCAGGACAGCTTCGGCGTGAAGGACTCCCCGGACTGCGGCCACCGCTATACCAAGCAGGGCGACCCGTACACCGTGACGGCCACGTCCCACTGGGTCGTCAACTGGCACGGCGCCGGCCAGTCCGGCACCTTCACCCTCGACCTCACCAACGAGACCCAGATCGTCGTCGGCGAGGCCCACGTCATCACGCAGTAGACGGTGACCGGACGATCCCGCAGGACATCCGAGTGGACGTGTCGAGTGGAGGTGTGAGGTCTTGTGGACAGTGCGGTGACCGACCCGTCAGGACTGATCGATCCGGACGTGTTCCCGTTCCGGTCCGGTGCGTTGTGGACAAGTCTGGACGACGTAGCGGAGAACGCACGCTTCTGCCGCCAGACCGGCCAGTCCGTCGGGCAGGCTTCCAGAGACGTGCATACGACGTGGGCCGGCCTGCGAGAGCACTACCAGGCACCCGAGGGCGAGGACCTCTACCGCACGATGGACCCACTCAAGATCTCGGGCGATCAAGAGTGGGAAGCGCTTGACCAGGCCGGCGGGCTCATGGACACCTACGTGGAAGAGCTGATGCCCGTGCGGCAGAAGCTGGCGGTGCTGGAGGCCGACGCCGCGGAGTTCCGTTCGCGGGTCAGGAGCGGTGTTGTGGTGACCGCCCAGGACATAGCCCTCGGGCTGTCGAGCCCTCTGATGGACGCCGTCCTGAGCCCCGAGGCCTGGCCTGGTGATGGGGAACCTGAACGGCGTCCCGCTGAAGTACCGCGCCGACGCGAACAAGATCAACCTGACCGGTGAGGTCGCTAGCCTGCGTGCCCAACAGGCACGCATCAACCAGCAGATGGACGCGGTCCGGGCCCAACGGTTCGGCCGCGGCAACTACGCGCAGATCACCGCAGAACTCAACCGGCTCAAGAACGAGCGGGACCGGCTGGACGGACCGATCCGCGAGCACGCGCACTGTCTGCACCTGGATACGCCGCAGAACGAGTACGACGCGAATGGTCGTAGGACCACGCGCACGAACGTGGAGGTTGTGGCGTTCGATCCAAGCGCGCACGCTATTGCGACCTACCACGGTCGGTACGACGAGAACGGCGACATCGCGGCCGACGTCGAGAACCTCGGGGTGTACGTGCCGGGGACCTTTACCCGGATCGACCACTTCAACGGCGCCGACACCCGCGCGTACGACCTCTACGTTGGGTCCAATGCTGAGAAGTTCGGGCCCGGGCGGACGGGGATGATCGCGTGGGCAGGTGGCCAGTTCCCGAACAGCATCCCGGACGCGATCAACGGGAAGTACGCCCTGGACCTGGGCCCCAAGCTGCGCGACTTCGTCGCCGCGGTCGACACGCGTCCCGATTCCTCGGTGTTGGCGGTCAACGGGCACTCCTACGGGGGCCTCGTGGTGGCCCGGGGCGAGGCTGCGGGACTGGGAGCCGACCGGGTGATGTACACCTCTTCGGCGGGTCTGGGCGAAGGGGTGCAGTCGGTGACCGAGTTCCCGAACACCGGCGACGTGCCGCACTACACGATGATCGGCCGCGGGGATGGCGTGGTCGGCCTGGTCCAGCAGGACCCCGTCGGTATCCACGGTGACGCGCCGCCGTACGTCGGGAGCGTCATACGCGCGGAGACCGGGTTCCAAACGGACGGTGACCCGTCCAGCGGCACCATCGAGGAAACTGGCCTGTTCAAGCAGCACTCGAGCGTGTACGACGTCGGATCGACGGCGTTCAACGGCCATGTCGGCTTCTTCACCGGAACCCAGATCGAGCTCTTCTCCCCAGACCGGATCATCGATAACCCGTGGGGCCGGTACGGGGGCGTTACCCGGGTCGACGGCATCAAGCACCCGATTACCAGCCCAACATGCTCGACCTGTCTACAGAGGAGAAATCGTGAGAACTCACCGACAGCCCCGGGGAACCCGATGACACGCTTGAAAGCAGTCCGGCGACCCGCCCTGCTGGCCTCGTGCGTCGCGGTGATCCTGACGATGACCACCGCGTGCGGCACGAGGAGCGACGTGACGATCGAAGAGTACGAGATCCAGTCCGAACAGATCGCCGACCGGTTGATGGCCACCATCGAGGGCGTGGACCGCTACCAGGACGACATCATCGCCAGCCAGAGCCAGTTCGTGGAGGACGTCGGTCACGACCGGCAGGACCACCCCTGGCAGTACTGGCACTGGAACGGGTCCGTCGAAATCGCCCCCGACGCGACCATCACCCCCGAACAAGCCGCCGACCGCATTGCCGCCGTGCTGGAGGACGAAGGATGGACCGCCCGCGAACCCGATCTGCGTGAGTTGGGCGGCGAGTATGCGTACGACCTTTCCGACGACCAGAAGGAAGAACGCGACTGGTACGTGGAAATCGGATTCACGCTGAGGGAACCTCCCGCCCCGCAGAACGTCAGCATCACGGTCGTGAGCCCCTCCACGGACCGAACCGCCGCCGACTCATGAACACGACACCTGAGAACGCGAATCAGCACAAACTGAGGCCGCCCGTCGATCCCACGATCGCAGGCTGGTCCGTACTCGCGAATGTTGCACTGCTCGTCGCCTGTCTCGCATGGGGGTTCGTGAGCATGTTTGGGCTGGTCTGGATCTGGATGCTTCCCCTGCTCGCCGTGGTCATCGTCGCCTCACTGATACAGACCGCGCGGCGATGGGGTACCTGGTCATCGCTGAAAGGACCGGGATTCGGCCTGCTCGCCGTAGCCATCTCCGTCCCGATTGGCATCTGGCACTCGAGCATCTGGATGGATGCGGTTCTTTGAAGAGGAGCGGCACACCATGACCGGATACCGAATCGCCCCCGACCTGGCCGACAAGACACTGCGGCAGGCTGGCCGGCACGCCGAGCAGCTGCACGCAGCCGCGCAACGGCTCGCCGCGCGCAGCGACGGTTCAGGCATGAGCGGAGACCCCGACGTCGTACGCGCCGTAGCCGGGTTCTACGCGCTCCATGAACGGCGTGCACGAGGATTGGCCGCGCAGGCGAACCGCCCGCCGGGACGGTCCCCTTACTTTGCGGTCGGTGCCGCGCGCCAGGGCTCACGTGCCCGGACCAGGTCATGGACCAGTGCCCGCCAGGGGATGATGAAGACGAACGGCACCGCGAAGGAGAAGGCGAACAGGGTCTCGGAGACCTCAGGGGTGATGCCGCCGCCCCACAGCGACGGCACCGCGACCACGAGCACCCAGATCCCCTTCCACAGCACCTCGAGGACGAGCACGGCGGCCATGCGCACCGGGGCGAAGAACCCGATGATCGAGAGAAGCTGCAGGGCGCACAGCACGGCGTCGAAGGTGCCCTCGATGAGCGGCCGGTCGGAGCCGGAGGCCAGCAGCCGGGGCCAGGCGACGAGGGCGAGCCCGACCACCATGAGCAGGTAGCAGGCACGCATCAGGTTGCGTCGCAGGGGTGTGATCGTGTCGGTCGTCGCCGACCTGGTCAAAGTGTCCATGCGGTCAGTCTTGTCCCGGCGTCCCGGCACCGGAATGATCCGGTGTGTCAGTGTCCCTGACCCTGCGCGTCAGGGGTCTCCGCGGCCCCGGCCCGAGGAGGAGCACGGTGCGACGAGCGACGACAGCGGCCGGTCTCGTCGCCGGGCTGCTCACCTACGCCGAGCGGCACGGCGCGGACGCGGATGCCCTCGCCACGGCCTCTGGCCTGTCTCGGGAACGACTGCGCGACCCGGACGAGCGCGTTCCGCTGGCGCGCTACCTGGAGCTCGTACGCGTCGTCCGCGTGGCTCTGGACGACGAGGCGCTGGCACTGCACCACGGGGCCGAGGTCGCGATGGCCGACGTGTCGATAGTCGGTCTGATCATGGAGGCGGCCCCCGACATGGCCACCGCCCTCCGGCAGCTCCAGCGGTACGGACGGCTCGCGCTGGCGATCGACGACGGCGACGACGGTCCGCAGTTCGAGCTCGAGTGTTCCGGGGACCGGCTGCTGCTGGTCGAACGCCGCCCGGTGGATCCGGGACCGGAGCTGTCCGAGGAGGCTGTCACGCGTCTGGTCTGTGGTCCGCGGCGGTTCCTGGACCGTTCGCACGTGCTGCGCGTGCACCTCACGCGTACGGCGCCGGCACGTCCGGACGAGTACGAGCGCGTGCTGGGCTGCCCGGTCCGGTTCGGCGCCTCGCGCACCGAGATCGAGCTCCACCCCGAGGTGGGTTCCTGGCCCGTGGCGCGCCATCCCCGCTACGTCTTCGGGGTCCTGCGGGAGAAGGGGGACGCGCTGCTCGCCCGGCGTCCGCCACCGGAGACCTTCCGTGAGCGGGTGGAGGACCACGTGCGCACCGTGGTGCACGAGGGCGAGGTCAGCGCGGACGCCGTCGCGGCCCGGCTCCACTGCAGCCGCTCGACGCTGTCCCGTCGCCTGCGTGCCGAGGGCACCGGCTTTCGGCAGGTCGTCGACGACGTGCGGCGCGACCTCGCGACCGCCTACCTGCGGGCGGGCCGGACGTCCGTGGGCGAGGTCGCCTACCTCGTGGGCTTCTCCGACGCCGCCGCCTTCTCACGGACGTTCCGGCGCTGGACGGGGCAGCCGCCCGGACGATTCCGGGCGACCGCCGCGACCGCCGCTGAATGACCGGTCTCCCTCAGGACCTGGGCGGTGCCGGAGGCCGCGGACCGTCGATTCCCGCCGTGTGCGCGGCGATCGCGAGCTGCGTGCGGTTCTCCAGGCCGAGCTTGGTCAGTGCGCTCGAGATGTGCGCCTTGACCGAACCGTGCGACAGGTACAGCCGGCGGGCGATCTCGGCATTGCCGAGACCGGCGGCGACGGCGCCCGCGACCTGCCGCTCACGGTCGGTGAGCGCGGCGAGGCCGCCGTCCGCCGTCATGCGGCTCTCTGCCGCGCCGGACCCTGGACGGCCGGGTCCGGCGCCCTCTGGCGCGTCGGCCACGTGGTCGATCAGCCGCCGCAGCACGGTGGGCGAGACCGTCGGCTCTCCTGCGGTCGCCGCACGGATCGCCCGGACGATGTCCACCGGCGGTGTGTGCTTGAGCAGAAAGCCCGACGCCCCCGCGCGCAACGCGTCGAGGACCACAGGTTCCGTGTCGAACGTGGTCAGGACGACGACCACGGGCTGCGGGACGTCCCGCGTCGCCCGCAGGGCACGCAGCGCGGCGACGCCGTCGAGCCGCGGCATCCGGATGTCCAGCAGCACCACGTCGGGCGTCGTCTCCCGCACCACGTCGACCAGCCGGTCGCCGTCGTCCGCGTCCCCGACCACGTCGATGCCTGGCGCTCCGGTGAGCATCAGCCGCAGACCCTCGAGGACCAGCGGGTCGTCGTCCACCAGAACCAGGCGGACCGGCGTCATGTCCGCTCCCTCGGCAGGTGAGCGGTCAGGCGGAACTTCCCGTCGTGGACGCCGTGCTCGAAGCTGCCGCCGTCCAGCCGTACCCGTTCGGCCAGGCCGATCAGCCCGGCACCCACGCCGGGCACCTCGCTCGCGGTCACCCCCAGGGGCAGCGGGTTGGCCACCGCGACGTACACCTGCCCGTCCGCCAGGCCCACGTCCACGGTCACGACGGCGCCGACGGCGTGCTTGCGGGCATTCGTCAGCCCCTCCTGCACGGTCCGGTAGACCGTGCGCTGGACAATCTCGGGAAGGTCCGCGAGCGGCTCGAGATCCAGTCTTGCTGTGACCCGCTGTCCGGCGCCCTGCGCCTCGTCCACCAGCCGGGAGACGTCCCGGAGCAGCGGCTGCGGGCGCTCGGGCGGGGCCGCGGGCACGGCCTCCGACGCCGGGCCGTTCGACGTGCCGGTCGCCACAGGGTCTCGTAGCACGACCAGCACCTGCCGCAGCTCCTCCACGGCCAGGTGCGCGTTCTGCCGGATCACAGCCGCGGCGGCGCGGACCTCGTCCAGCGTGGGTGGCACGTCGCCCGTCGTGCGGTACTCCAGCGCCCCGGCGTGCACGGAGAGCAAGGAGACCCGGTGCGCCAGCACGTCGTGCATCTCACGGGCGATGCGCTCGCGCTCGGCCCGGCGCACGCCCTCCAGCCGGGTCGCCGACTCCCGGCGCTCGCGGGCCGCGTCGGCACGCAGCCCTTCCAGCACGAGGCGCCGCGAGCGGGTGAGCAACCCGAAGCTGAGCGCCAGCAGGTGCAGGAGCGAGATCACGATCAGCCACGACGCCCAGTCGACCCCGGGGACCGGGAACAGCGCGTGGTACGGGATGGCGGCCGCGAGGTAGCCGCCGACCAGCGGCACCGACAGTCTCGGACGCAGGTAGGCCGCCATCCGGTAGATGACGACGACCACCGCGAACGCCGCGCTCGCCGACAGCGCCGCGGGCACGAACACCACCAGGCCGACGGCCAACGGGTGGCTGCGGCTCCACCAGAGCGCGCAGCAGGTCGCGATGCCCATGGCGAAGTCCCAAGGCAGGAACCAGTCAGGTACCCCCGCGGTCCCCTCCCGCACCGGGTCCCAGTACGACGCCCAGACAAGCAGTGCGAAGGCGAACAGCAGGCAGTCCACGAGCCACTGGACCCGGTTCCGCCGGACGCGCAGCGGGCTCAGCCCGGCGAGCACGGACCGTCGCCGTCCCTCGATCGGGGGTGCCGCGCTGACCATGCGTCGAGAATAGTTACCCGCTGCCCGGCGCGGCCACGGATCACGGCAGGTCTGGCCGATCGGCCAGACCTGCCGCACCGAGAAATGGCCGATCGGCCGATGCGCGCGCCGCCCCCGGGCGGCAGGCTGCAGACATGACCCCAGAACCCTCAGGCCTGGACAGCGCGCCACCGTCCGGCGCGGTTCCCGCGCTCGAGCTGGACGGACTCCGCCGCGAGTTCGCCGACAAGGTGGCAGTGGACAGCATCGATCTCCGGGTACCGCCCGGGTCGTTCTTCGGCCTCGTCGGCCCCAACGGCGCGGGGAAGACCACCGCCTTGTCGATGGCGGTCGGCCTGCTGCGACCGAGCGGCGGCCGGGCCGTCGTGCACGGGGTCGACGTGTGGGCCGACCCGATCGAGGCCAAACGTCTGCTCGGTGTGCTCCCCGACGGTCTCGCACTGCCCGAACGGCTGACCGGTGGCGAGCTGCTCACGTACTGGGGGCGGTTCCGCAGGCTCCCCGCGCAGACGGTCGCAGACCGTACCGCCGAGCTGCTGCGCATCCTGGAGCTGGAGGAGGCGGAGGCGCTCGGCACGCTCGTGGGCGAGTACTCGACGGGCATGCGCAAGAAGATCGGCCTGGCGACCGCGCTGCTGCACTCGCCGCGCCTCCTGGTGCTGGACGAGCCGTACGAGGCGGTGGACCCGGTCTCCGCGCGGGTGCTCACCGCCATCCTGCGCCGGTTCACCGACTCCGGCGGCTCCGTCATCATCTCGAGCCACGTGATGAGCCTCGTCGAGCAGCTCTGTGACCGCGTGGCGATCATCGCGCGGGGCCAGGTCCTGGCCGACGGCACCCTGGACGAGGTTCGCGGCACGGGGACCCTCGAAGACCGGTTCGTCGAGCTCGTCGGCACCACCGACCTCGCGAAGGAGGACCTGACGTGGATCGGGAGCTGATCTCGCTCAAGCTGACCACGCTGCGCCACACGGCCGTCGGCATGCGCCCGGCGGGCTGGGCGATCGGCGGGGCTCTCGTGGCCGCGACCTGGGCGGCCGCCGCGCTCGCCGGCGGCGAAGACGCCCGGCACACGATGCTCACGCTCACCCTGCTGCTCTGGGGCGTCGGCGCGGCCATCGGCCCGGTGATGATGAGCGGGGCCGGCACGCTGCGTCCGGCCTGGTTCGCGCTGCTCCCGGTCCCCCGCCGAGCTCTCGGCCGCGGGCTCCTCGTCAGCGTCTACGTGAGCGTCGCCGCCGCCATCGTGCTCGCGGCGCACCTCGCCGTCGCCGTGCACGCCGTCCTGCTGGACCCTGCGACGCTCGCCGTCGCCGTCCCCGGGGCCGTGCTGACCTGGGTGCTCGTGATCGCGCTGTCCCGGCTGGTCTACGGGCTGCTCGGCGCGGCGATGGGCTCACGCGTCGGGATCGAGATCGCGGGGATCCAGTTCGGTCTGATGTTCGCGGGTATGTTCGCCGGCTGGATCCCGGTCAGCATCGCCATCGAGCGCACGCCCGACCTGCTGGCCACCGGCATCACGGACAGCGCAGTGACCCGGGGCCTGGACATGAGTCCTACGTCCTGGTCGGTGCTCGCCGTCGAGCGTGCGGCGGGTGGCGACTGGGCCGGTGCGTTCGTCCTGCTCGGCGCCCTCGCGCTGTGCGCTGGTGCGGTCGTGGCGGCCACCGTCCCGCTCCTGGTTCCGTCCACCAGCCCACGCGTGCAGCAGCGGCGGGGCCGACGCCGGTCCGCCCGCCTGGTCGCCGGCGGCGGGTTCCTGCCCCGCACGCAGACGGGTGCGGTGATCGCCAAGGAGGTGCGTCAGTGGAGCCGCGACGGCTGGCGTCTGCTGGAGGTGCAGTCCGGTGTCTGGACCGGCATCCTCATCGGCGCTCTCGCGCTGACCAGCGACGACCTGCGGGGCATCGCGGCGTTCTCCGGCCTGATCGTCGCGTTCATGCTCGGTATCTCGGCCTGCACGATGTACGGCCAGGACGGCAGCGCGGTGTGGCTCGACGTCGTCGGGCAGGACGAGACGTCGGTCCGGGCGGACGTCCACGGTCGCCAGTGGGGCGCCGTGCTCACGTTCCTGCCCAAGGTGCTGGTCGTGACGGCGGTCTTTGTGGTGCTCAGCCAGGCCTGGTGGGCGGTACCGATCCTGCTCGCGGCGACCCCCGCCCTGTTCGGGGCAGCCTCCGGAGCCGCAGTGGTCGTGGCCGCCGTGGGGGTGTCGCCCGGAGTCGACCCACGGCAGCGGGTCGGGCCCAACGACGCGGTCGGGAACATCACGTTCCACGTGTGGATAGTGATGTTGCTGATCTCGGTCGGTGTCGCACCGACCGCCGGGATGATCGTCGCCTACGCGACGTCGCCGTCCGCGTGGCTGGCGGCTCTCTTGGTCGCTGTCGGCCTGGTCAACGGATTCGGCGCCGCGTGGCTGCTCGGCCGGATAGCGATCGGCTACCTGACCGATCGGCTGCCGGACCTGTTCAGCCGCATCCGGTACGGCCAGGTGTTCCGCGAGACCAGCGCCGCGGGCGCGCTCGACTGGTTCGAGTCCGCGACGCTCAGGGGCGAGCAGGAGGCGAAAGCCCGGAAGCAGAAGGAGCGGGCGGACCGGGTCGCCCGGTCCGCGGCGCGGTGACGAGCGACGGCGGGTGGCCCCAGACGGCCACCCGCCGTCGCCGTCGGCCCGTCAGGCCGGGCGGACCGCCCGGTGCAGCGCGACGATGCCGGCGGACACGTTGCGGTAGGCCGCGTGCTCCCAGCCGGCCTCGAGCAGCAGGTGGGCCAGCTCGACCTGGGTGTGCCAGGTGCGGATGGACTCGGCGAGGTAGTCGTAGGAGCCCTTCTCACGGGTCACGAGGTTCGCCACCACCGGCAGCGCACGCATCAGGTACTCCTGGTAGACCACTCGGAACGGCTTCCACGTGGGGGTCGAGAACTCGCAGATCGCCACGCGGCCACCGGGCCGGACGACGCGCAGCATCTCGCGCAGCGCCACACTCGTGTCCGCCACGTTCCGCAGGCCGAAGCTGATCGTCACCGCGTCGAAGGACGCGTCGGCGAACGGCAGCCGCATCGCGTCCCCGGCGACGAACGGCAGGTCCGGCCTGCGCTCCTTGCCGACCTGCAGCATGCCGATCGAGAAGTCGGACGGGACCACGAACGCGCCGTCGGCGGCGAAGGGCTCGCTGCTGGTTCCGGTGCCCGCGGCGAGGTCGAGCACCCGCTCGCCGGGCATCGCGGCAACGGCGTCGACCGTGAGACGCCGCCAGCGCCGGTCCTGGCCCATGGAGATCAGGTCGTTCGTCAGGTCGTAGCGGGCGGCGATCCCGTCGAACATCGACGCGACCTCGGCCGGCTTCTTTTCCAGGCTTGCGCGGGACATGCCGCCATCGTTTCATGAAGTCCTCATCAGGATCTGAGGGCTTGGATCCCAGTCGGCTCGTCCACCCCCTTCCCGGTCTAGCAGACCTAACACGATTCTTGTTATGTTTGTTATGTGCCGCGCGCCAAGAAGC
Organism: Promicromonospora sp. CA-289599; assembly: GCF_050936155.1. Lineage (NCBI taxonomy): Bacteria > Bacillati > Actinomycetota > Actinomycetes > Micrococcales > Promicromonosporaceae > Promicromonospora > Promicromonospora sp. CA-289599. The sequence continues at coordinate 3,287,269 of NZ_JBNJNI010000001.1, read as the reverse complement.
CAGTCCTCAAGAACCCCTACCGCCCCGGCGTGGGCCTGCCTCCCGCTCACCTGGCAGGTCGTGATCCGCAGATGCGACGCTTCCAGGCCATGCTCTCGGGCGCTCCCGAGATCCCCGCGAACCTGAGGCTCACGGGGTTGCGCGGTGTCGGCAAGACCGTCCTCCTTCGCCGGTTCGAGGAAATAGCGGACGAGGCAGAGTGGGCGACCGTCTTCGTCGAGCTGGAGCCTCGGCACAACGACGAGGACCGCCTGACCCGTCTTCTCGACGGGATGCTCCACGAAGTGGTGGCTCGCCGCTCTGCGAGCGGCCGCATCCGCCAGGTACTCGGTGGTGCCATCGATGCGGCACGGCAGACCGCCAAGGTCACCTTCGACGATTTCGAGTGGTCTCTGGGCGGCGAGATCGCGACACGCACCCGCGCGGTTGCCGAGGCCATGGCACACGCCGTCGAGGTCGTACAACGATCCGGCCAGGAGGGGATCGTCCTGCTCTTCGACGAGGCCCAGGTGCTCGTCGACGACAAGACCCGGGACGGGTCCCATCCGCTGTCGATGCTTCTCGCGGCGGTCTCGGCGCTGCAGCGGCAAGGAGTCGCCGTCTGCCTGGTCCTTTGCGGACTGCCCAACCTGACCGTGAACCTTCTCGAGGCCCGGACCTACTCGGAGCGCATGTTCCGCGGGGACGAGGTGGCATCGCTGGGCGCATCCGAGGCCCGGCAAGCGTTCCTGATCCCGTTGGACGGGACCGGTCGGGCCGCTGATGACGGGCTGGTCGAGCGAGTACTCGCGGACGTCGAGGGCTACCCCTACTTCATCCAGCTCTGGGGTGCTGAACTCTGGGACGCCGCGACCTTTGCCGGCGTCGCAACGTTCTCCGTCGATCTCCTCGACGCGACGGACAGCGAGATCTATCGGCGGCTGGACCTGGACTTCTACTCACCTCGGGTTGATGCGCTTCGGCCCGCCGAGCAGGATCTGCTGGGAACGGCCGCCGGCGCGTCGTACCCGCCGCTCCTAGCAGGCGAGCTAGGCGATCTCTCCCCCAAGAAGTCGAGCAACGTGAACGTCCTCCTCGGCCGGCTCGTGCGAGCCAACGTGCTGTACCGGCAAGGCAAGGGTCGGTACTACTACACGGCACCAGGTTTCGACGCCTACCTCCGGCGACGCGCGGAACGCCTGGCCTGACTCCCCTACCGGACGCCGCTCTCCCCGTGTGACGTCCCCCACCCGATGTGGGACTGACCAGGACACGGTCATATCCTGATCCGGATGATCGTCTCGCCTGCCGGACGCACCCCCGGTGCACCCACCGGCTTCTCCGTGTCCGGCACCTGGGTCACCGATGCGCCGCCCCCGTCCGACGACCTGCCCCCGGGCGCGCCCGGCGGCCCCCAGCTCGTGGTCCGCACCGTCGCGGTCGACGACCTGCCCGATACGCCGACCGCGCTCGTCGACCGGCTTCCCGACACCAACGCGCTCGCCTGGGTGCGGCACGGCGACGGGCTCGTGGGCTGGGGCGAGGCGCTGCGGTTCGAGACGTTCGGCCCCGGCCGCTTCGCCGACGCCGACGACGCCTGGCGCCGAGTGCTCGACCGCGCCGTCGTGCACGACGACGTACGCCTGCCCGGGAGCGGGCTGGTCGCGTTCGGCAGCTTCGCGTTCGACGACGTCACCCCGGGCGACGAGTCCGAGGACCCCGCGCGTGCGAGCGGAGTGCTGATCGTGCCGCGCGTCGTCGTCGGCCGGAAGGGTGGCCGGGCCTGGACGACCACGATCTCCCTCGTGGGCGACCGCTCCGCCCCCGTGGGAGAGGAACTGCTGTCCGCCTACCCGCACCAGCCCGTGACCGATCCGGGCAAGGTCGTCCTGGCCGACGGCGCCGTGGGCGCGGCGGACTGGCCGGCGGTGGTCGCCGAGGGGGTGGCCCGGATCCAGACCGGCGAGCTGGAGAAGGTGGTGCTCGCGCGCGACGTCGTCGCCACGGCCGAGCACCCGGTAGACACGCGCCACCTGCTCGGCCGGCTCGCGTCCGCGTACGACGCCTGCTGGGCGTTCAGCGTGGACGGCATGGTCGGCGCGACGCCGGAGCTCCTGGTCCGCAGCGAGAAGGGCCTGGTGGCGTCGCGCGTGCTGGCGGGCACCATCAGCCGCGAGCACGGACCCGGCTCGCCGGCGGTCCCCGCCGACGCCGACCTCCTGCACGCCGCCAAGCTCGCCCGTTCGTCGAAGGACCTCGAGGAGCACGAGTTCGCGGTGCGCTCCGTGGCCGCCGCGCTGGAACCGTTCTGCTCGTCGATGAACGTGCCCGAGGCGCCGTTCGTGCTGCACCTGCCGAACGTCATGCACCTGGCGACCGACGTGACGGGCGTGCTGACCGACCAGAGCCCGGCGTCGGGCCTGCGGCCGTCGTCGCTCTCGCTGGCGGCCGCGCTGCACCCGAGCGCCGCCGTCTGCGGTACGCCGACCACCGCCGCGCGCAGCCTCATCCGGGAGATCGAGGGCCTGGACCGGGCCCGGTACGCCGGGCCGGTCGGCTGGGTGGGCGCCGACGGCGACGGCGAGTGGGGCATCGCCCTGCGGTCCGCCGAGATCTCACCGACCGACCAGCATCACATCCGCCTCTTCGCGGGCTGCGGCATAGTAGCGGCATCTGACCCCCAGGCAGAACTGGCGGAGTCGGAAGCCAAGCTGGAACCGATGCGCTACGCGCTAGGCGCCACCTCGTAGCCCGTTGAGTGCTGGATATTTGTCCTCTCGAAACGGTACGAGAGGACAAATGTCCAGCACTCAACTAATCAGGGGGTGCCGGCTGTCGGGCCCTTGCCTATCGGGTCGGTCTCGTCGCCCCAGACCTGCTCGCGGAAGCCGTCCCACACCTGGACGTTCGACGTCGCGCCGAGGAAACCCATCCGCGCGTCCGTGGCGGTCAGCAGGATCTCGATGAGCGAGGCGCCCTCGAGCACCTTGGTCGCCACCTCGAGGAGGTCCTGCCCGTCCGGCAGGTTCGCGTGGATCGACGACACGTACATGTGCGCGTCACCCTCGAGCGAGACGAAGTTCGCCCGGGTGTCCGTGCCCGCCGTCGTGCCGTGGTCGTAGGCGTACGACTTGAGCCAGAAGCCGTCGACGACGACCTTGTCGGCCGAGATCTTGATGGCGTCCCGGCGCTCGCCGGCACCCTTGACCGGCACGTTCGCCAGGCCGATGCCGTTGATGCCGGTGAGCGGGATGGTCAGGTCCCGGCTCTCCAGGTCGGCGGGGAGGGAGAAGACCGAACCGTCCTCCTTGGCCCCGCACTGGCCCGGCAGGTCGACGTTCAGGTCGTACTTGCCGCCGAAGCTCACCTTGACGCACGTGCCGAGCTCCGTCTGCAGCGCCTCCTCGATGGTCTCCTGCGGGTCGATCTCACCGCAGGGATCGGACGGCGCACTGTCCCCCGCCTCGGGCGGCACGGAGCCGTCCTGCGTCGGCTCCTCGCACTCGGGCGGATCGTCGCCCTCGCCCGTGCCGGCGTCGCCGTCGGCCGGATCACCCGAGCCGGTGTCACCGTCACCCGGGCCTGTGCCGCCGCCCGTGACGTCGTCCACCGCGTCGCCGACCGGGTCGTCGGTCCCGCCGTCGCCCGGGTCGGAAGTGCCCGGGTCGGAGCCGCCCGGCGACGGGGTGGGCGTGGCGGACGGGTCCGCCGCGTCTTCGTCACAGACACCGAGGACCACGCACCAGAACGAGTCGTCCTGCTTGGTCTGGGCGTCCGACGTCGACGCGGGCATGCTCGTGCCGCCGATCGCCAGCGCGCCCGCGACCACCACCGCGGCGGACTTCTGGGACAGCGCGCGCAGCGCTGTACTGAGCGAGTCCGCGCGAGGGATGGCCTCCGTGTCCGGGGCAGCCTCGGCTGCCGGTGCGTCACCTTCCTTCTTCGCGACATCCGCCTCCGTGACGTCCGCGTCCGGAGCGTCGTCCGCGGCACGCGGCTCGGCGGGGTCTGCCGTGCCGTCGCTCTCCGCCTCCGTCTCGGCGTCCGCCTCCGGCGGCGCCCAGGACACGACGACGATGCCGCCGACCACCCCGAGCAGGAACCCGACGACCCAGCCGCCGAGGTTCACTCCGGCGATCGAGTAGACGGAGATCATCAGCGCGATCACGCCGTAGAAGATCCGGTGCACGGGCTGCGCGATCGACAGGATCCCCAGCAGTACCAGCGCGAGCGGGAGGATCGTCGCCTGGGAGCCCTCGACCCCGAACTGCAGCACGACGTTCATCCCGAGCTGGTCCAGCTTGATCGGGCCGGACAGAAGCATCTCGAGACCAGCGAGCGCTACCAGCACACCCCCGACGAACGGCCGCTGCTTGCGCCAGGGACGGAAGTCCCGGCGCCAGTCAGCGAGCTTCGCGCGAAGTCCGGGGCGGCCGGCGTCGGCCTGGCCGTCACCCGGACCTAGAAGCACTCGGTGCCGTCCGTGATCTTGAGGCTGAGGTCCGTCAGCTGGAAGACGGCGGCCTGCGTGCTCCACGACACCTGCTGGAGACCGTTGATGTCGATCGAGTCGGAGTCCATGGCGAAGTCGCCGGCGTCACCCTTCTTGGTCGTGTTGACGGTCGAGGCGTCGACGCCGATACGGATGTTCTTGAAGACCGCGGTACCCGAAAGGTCGTTCATGCCGATCTGCAGATCGGTCGCGAGCGCGGGCTTGTCCTTGGCGGTACCCGCCGAGATGAGGAGGCCGACCTTGCCGAGCGGGGTGTCCTGGACGACCGACTGGCACAGGTTGTAGAGCTTCGCGTCCTTGATGTTCGCGATGGCCGCGGGGTGCTCCGTACCGTCGGAGGCGGTCGCCACGCCCGCGTACTGCGAGAAGCCGGTGCCCACGAGCTGGTCGGCGCCGATCTTGAACTGGCTGCCGGAGATCGCGAACGAGACGGGCACTGCACCCTGGGCAACCCCACCCAGCAGAAAGCTGGCGGCGATCGCGACCGGGATGACTGCCAGAGCCACGCGCCCCTTGCGCGACCCCGTGAGCTTGCTGAGCTTCATTGGTGTTCCCCTCGATGCCAATGTGAACGACTACGCCGTCGTCCCATCGCGACGTTAGCGCGATTACTGACTAAGCGTCAATTGTCTGCTGGGAGCGCCGCAAAGCATGCCGGATATGCTCGAACCATGGCAACAGCCCGTCGCACCCGACTTCGCCCGGAGGAACGCCGTAACCAGCTCGTGGCACTGGGAGTGGCCACTCTCGCGGACCGGCCGCTGGCCGACGTGACCGTCGAGGAGATCGCCGCCGAAGCCGGTGTCTCGACGGGTCTCGTCTACTACTACTTCGGCTCCAAGAACGGCCTGCACCACGAGATCGTGCGGCGCGCGCGCGACTCGATGCTGCACGCCTCCGAACCCCTTGCGGAGCTTCCGCCGGCCGAGCGCCTGGTCAGCACGCTGACCCGGCTCGTCACCTATGTACGAGAGCACGGCCCGACCTTCTACTCGCTGGTCCGTGGCGCGGCCAGCGGTGACGAGGAGGTGCGCGCCGTCATCGAGGACGCGCGGCGGGAGCAGACGGAGCGGGCCCTCGCCGTCCTCCTGGAGCTGGGAGTGCCCGAGTCGGAGCTCCTGCGCGTGGCGGTCCGCTCCTGGGTGGCCCTCGCCGAGCAGGCGCTGGTCGACGGCGGCATCAACTCCGACCTCACCGACGAGGAGCTCGTCGGTTATCTCGAGCGCAGCCTCGGGGGCGTCGTCGCCGCCGTCGTGCCGGGCGCCTCGGAGGCGCTGTTCGGGGTCCCGTCGGCGCGCTGACCGCTCCCGTCAGAGCGCCTTGACCATGAGCATGCAGGGGTTGTCGGCCCAGAGGTCGGGAAACTCCTCGACCGGGTGGAAGCCGCAGGCGGCGTAGAAGGCGCGGGTCCGGTCGAAGTCCGGGTCGGACGCCGACGGTCCGAACGTCTTCACGCTCAGCAGGCGCACACCCTGGGCCCGGAGGTCTTCCTCCACGCGTCGCATGAGGCTGCGCCCGATGCCCCCACGGTGGTGCTTGCGCCGGACGGCGAGCAGGTGCACCTCCGCCGACGTCGGGTATCGCTGGTCGACGAGCAGCACGCCGAGCACGTCCTCGGACGGGATCTTGCCGCCGTCGGCCGCGATCGCGGGTGCCGGGGACTCAGGCGTTGCGACCGCCACATAGTTGGGGAACTTTGCCGCCGCCTCTACGTATTCGTGCGTGAACCGGTCAATACCAAACCATTCGGGCAGCTCTCCGAGGATGTCATGTGCGGCATCCGATCGGCCGAGGGTCCTGACCACGGTAAACGTCCCAGACACGCGGCCTAATTTAGACCGGACCAGCCGAGTTCACCCGCTGAACGCGAATACCCGAAACAGAGCCCTGGCGAGGGGGCCAGGGCTCTGTTTCGGGGTCCGTCTCGGCGAAAGGGTCAGCCCTGGTTGCCGAACCACTCCTGCATCCAGTCGGGGATGTTGTTCGGTGCGCTCTGGTCCGAACCCGAGCCGGAGTCCGGCGCCTGCTGACCCTGCTGGCCCTGGTTCTGCTGGCCCTGCTGACCCTGGTCCTGGGTCGCCGACTCCTCCTTGACCGCGAGCGTCACGGTGATCTCCTGGGTCTTGCCGTCACGCACGACGGTCAGCACCGACTCGTCCCCTGCGACCTTCTCCCGGACGAACGCCGTGAGGGACGCCGAGCCGTTCACCGGGGCACCGTCGATCGCGACGATCACGTCGCCCTGCTGGATGCCGGCCTCACCGGCCGGCGAGTCCGCGGTGACCTCGACGACGCCCGCGCCGCGCCGGGTGACGTCGTCGGCGGTGGCCGTGGCGTCCTGGAGCGAGACACCGAGGAAGGCGTGCTCGGCGGTGCCGTCGGCCTTGAGCTGGTCGCCGATCTGCGTCGCCTGGTTCGACGGGATCGCGAACCCGAGGCCGATCGAGCCGGAGCTGCCCGACGACATCCCGCTCGACAGCGTGGCGATGGAGGACGTGATGCCGATGACCTCGCCCGACGCGTTGAACAGCGGCCCGCCCGAGTTACCGGGGTTCACCGCGGCGTCGATCTGGATGGCGTTGGTGACCACCTGGTCCGACCCGTCCTCGGCGCTGGCCGTGACCGGGCGGTCCAGGGCGGACACGATGCCCGTCGTGGCGGTGTTCGCCAGACCGAGCGGGTTGCCGAGCGCCATCACGGGCTCCCCCACCACGACGTCCGACGAGTCCGCGAACTTGGCGGGCTTGAGGTCCGACGGCGGGTCGGTCAGCTGCACGACGGCGAGGTCTGTGGTCGGGTCGGTCCCGACGATGTCGGCCTCGTACACGCGGCCGTCGCTGAGCGTGACCTGCACGGTCTGCGCCCCGGCGACCACATGGTTGTTGGTCAGGACATGACCCTCGGAGTCCAGCACGACGCCGGAGCCCTCCGCGCCGCCGCCCTGGCTCTCCACCTGGATCGCGACCACCGACTCCTGCACCGCGGAGGTGACGGCCGTCCAGTCCGGGTTGTCGACGGTCGAGCTCTTCACGGGCACGTTCTGGCTGGTCGTCTGCCCCACGTCGGCCAGGGAGGCCGCGCCGCCCGAGCCGTCGGTGAGCGAGATGGCACCCGCGGTCCCCAGGCTCGCCAGCAGCGCGGCGGCCGCTGCTGCGCTGACCACGGGAACCCAGGCGCGGTTCTTCGTCCTCGTCTCGTCCGACGCCGTCACCGTCGCCGGCACCGCGTACGGGTTGACGTACCCGGACGCCGGGCCGGTGGTGGACGGCGCGGGCGCCGGGTGCTGGACGGCCCCACCCACGGGCACGGATGCGGGCGCCGAGGACGGAGCGACGCTCGACGGCTGTGCGGGGTGCGAGGGCTGCGCGGCGTTCGAGGACTGCTCAGTCGCCGCGTTCTGGGCCGGTGCGGGCGCAGGCACCGGTGCGGGCGCAGGCACCGGCGCGGAGGCCGGCAGCTGCTGAGTCGGCGGCGTCGCGGGCGGCAGCTGCTCTGTGGGCTGCGGCACGTGCGGCTGCTGTTCCGGCTGCGGAGTGGTGCTGTTCTCGTCGGTCATCGTGACCCTCCTTGAAGTCAGAACCAGTTGACACCCCGATCCTTGCTTCAACCTTGGACGAGTCTGTGAGTTGGCTGCGAGCCCTCACTCCTGGACGGCGGCCACTATGCGGCGCGCCAGCTCGGTGGACTCCGTCTGGCGGTCCGCACGAGGCACCCGCACCTCGATCACCTGGATCCCGTGACTCGGTGCCTGCAGCGCGTGGCGCAGGGTCGGCACGTCCTTCACGAGCTGGTGGTCCACGCCGTACCCCGCACAGAGCTGCGCCAGGTTCGACCCGTGGGGCGTCCCGAAGACCCGCTCGAACGTGGCGTTCGCCGTGCTGCTGGTGGCGGCGAGCGCGCCGTGCTCCAGCGTGGCGAAGATCGAGCCGCCGTCGTCGTTCACCACCACTATCTCCAGGTCCACCGGGGTCTCGTCCGGTCCGCGGAGCAGGCCGCCGACGTCGTGCAGGAACGTGAGGTCGCCCAGGAGGGCGCGGGTCCGCAGACCACGGCGGGCGGCGGCGAGCGCGACGCCGACCGCCGTCGACACCGTGCCGTCGATGCCCGCGAGCCCACGGTTCGCGAGGACCGCCGGGCCGGGGCCGTCGAGGCCGAGCACCAGCTCGAGGTCCCGTACCGGGTTGGACGAGCCGACCACCAGCAGGTCGTCCGGCCCGAGGACGGCGGCGACCGCACGGGCCACGGAGAGTGCGGTCGGCCCGCCGAGGACCGCCTCGTCGCAGGTCACGTCGTCGAGCACCCTGGAGGCCTGTGCCCCGGCGGCACGCCAGCGCTCCAGGAAGGCGGACGGCGGCGGGGTGGACGTCTCGAACCAGGCGGGCGCCACGCCCGGCAGCACCACGGCGGCGTTACGGGCGGCGTCGGGCCACGGACCAGCGCCCGGCGCGACGACGGAGACCGTGACGTCCGGGCGGCCGAGGAGCCGCTGCACGGGTCGGGAGAGCGTCGGCCGGCCGAGGACCACCACCTGCTCGATGCTCCCGGCGAGATCCTCGGACCCGAGCAGCGCCCGGTAGGCCGCGATGGAGTTGGGCCCGCCGGTCGCGCCCGACGACGGCTCCGCGAACAAGGGCCAGCCCTGCACCTCCGCGAGCTGCCGGGCATCGGTGCCCGCGCCGTCACCCGCCACGACGACGGTGCGCGCCGGGTCACCGGGCAGCGCAGGGGACGCGACGTGCTGCAGCATGGCGGGCACGACGAGCGGCGGGTCGGGCCTGGGGTAGCCCTCCAGCGCGGTGTCCGCGGGCAGCCCGGGCAGCGGGGCCGACGGCGTCAGCGGGTCCCGGAACGCCAGGTTGAGGTGCACCGGGCCGGGATGTCCCGACCGGAACCCGAGGGCCGCGCTGGCCGCACGTCCCGTGACGCTCCGCAGGTCGCGGAGCTCCTCCGCGCTCGGGGCACCTGGCTCGGCATCCGGCCCCCCTGCCGCTCCCTGGCTGCCCGACGGCGCCGGCACGTCCACGGCGAACCGCACCGCCGAACCGAAGATGCCCACCTGGTCGGTCGTCTGCGACGCCCCGGTGCCGCGCAGCTCGTGCGGCCGGTCGGCAGTGAGCAGGATCAGCGGCAGCCCGGTGTGGCTCGCCTCCAGCACCGCCGGGTGCAGGTTCGCGACGGCGGTCCCCGACGTCGTGACGACGGCGACCGGGGCGCCCTCCGCACCCTTCGACAGGCCGAGCGCCAAGAATCCCGCGGCCCGCTCGTCGATCCGGACGTGCAGCGTGACGCGGCCGGCGTCGGCGGCCTCCGCCACCGCGTAGGCGAGGGGCGCGCTGCGCGAGCCGGGCGCGAGCACGAAGTCGGCCACACCCCGGCTGACCAGGTCGGCAACCAGTGCGCGGGCGGCGGTGACGGCGGGCGGGATCGTCATGCGTCCTCCAGGATCCGGGTCAGTCGGTGGTACCGCGCGAGCCAGCGCTCGGCGGTCGGGTGGTCGGCCGCCGCGGCCGCGAGCGCCCGGGGCGAGGGTTCGGGGCGGCGGACGGGGAGTGCACCGTCGACGGGCAGCAGCGGGTCGGTGACGACGTCGTGCACCAGGAGCTGGGACGTCGCGAGCCCGCAGGCGTAGGGCAGCTCGGGGAGGGCGGCGGCGAGGGCGACGCCGGCGGCGAGCCCCACCGAGCTCTCCAGCGCCGACGAGACGACGACCGGCAGCCCGACCTGTTCGGCGAGCTCCAGGCAGGCGCGCACGCCCCCGAGCGGCTGGACCTTGAGGACGACGATGTCGGCGGCCTCCTCGCGCACCACCCGCATGGGGTCGGACGCGCGGCGGATGGACTCGTCGGCCGCGACGGGCACGTCCTGCTTGCGGCGCACGAGAGCGAGCTCCTCCACGGTGGCGCAGGGCTGTTCCACGTACTCCAGCCCGCCGGCCGCGTGATCGATCTCGGCCAGGTGAGCGATGGCCTCGTCGGGGGTCCAGGCGGCGTTGGCGTCGATCCGGACGGCGCCGTCGGGCCCGAGGGCCTCCCGGACCGCCGCAACCCGTTCGACCTCGGCGGACACGGGCTCGAGCGACCCGTCGGGCCCGCGCTGGGCGACCTTGACCTTGGCGGTGCGGCAGCCGCCGGACGCCAGCACGATCTCCCGGGCCCGCTCCGGCCCGACGGCGGGGACCGTCACGTTGACCGGGACGCTCTGCCGGACGGGTTCGGGCCAGCCGACGAAGGCCGCCTCGTGCGCGGCGCGCAGCCAGGTCGCGGACTCGGCGTCGTCGTAGTCCCAGAACGGCGACAGCTCGCCCCAGCCGGCAGGCCCGCGCAGGAGGATGCCGTCGCGCACGTCGATCCCGCGAAAGCGGGTCCGGAGGGGCGTGGACCAGACGACGGGCTCACCGATCAGCAGCACAGGCCCAGGCTAACGATCTGCACGACTACTTGGTCTCGTTCGGGTGGTGCGTGTGGACGTCGAGGATGTGCACGACACCCGCTGCCGGCTCATCCTTCGTCACGTAGAACCAGATCCGCGCCCCGCCGGGCAGCTCGTACTGCCACCTGTCGTGGACCTGTCCGGCACGCTCGACGGTCGCCAGCTCGAACTTGAGCTGATGGCAGGTTGGCGATGACGCATGCGGAGTCCGCGTGAGGAAGTCCCACGCGTCGGCCAGCGCGTTCCGCTTTGTCGCCGCGACATCGAGCCAGCCCTTCTGAGCCTGCTTGCTCGCGAAGACGATCGTGTACTCGTTCTTCTTGATGGGACGAGGTACCGCAGCTTCTCGGACCATCACGGCCGCTCAACGGTGATCGACTCGTCCAGCCAGTCATAGTCCTTATCAGGCCCATGGCCCGACGCATACGCCTCAGCGGTCGACTGCCACGCGGCGACCTCGACCTCGAGCGGCTCGAAGACCGACACGGACGCACAGGCCCGGGCCACCTGGGCCAGCTCGTTCGCGCACTGAGCGCGTCCGGCCAGCGGGAGAAAGCTCATCCACGGGAAGAATCGTTCGAGCCGCTCCGCAAAGCCCTCCGGGCCTTCGCCTACAGCGGCCGCGATCACCTGGGAAGCGAGCGCGAGCCCAGCCCGATTCTGCTCGTAGACGCTCTGGCGCTGCAGTACCAGTGGTTCCCCGTCCCGGCGCGTGATCATGACAGGGCCTCGGTCAGCCGCAGCCGCGACCTTCTTGGAGTCGCGTGAGAGATCGGAGAACCGCACCGTCTGAGCAATCGGTCGAACGTCCATCGCCCCATAGTTCAGAATACGTTCTGAACTGTCAAGCACAAGCGCCATCGTTCCTCCTGCATCTGATTGTCGGGTGAGCACCCGAGAACGAACCTACGTCGGGTCACAGACACCCTTGGAGAGTTATCCACAGGGCTGCAGCGAAATGACGTGTTACGCGACCCGATGGCCGTCGATACTCCAGGTGTGGCCCCTATGAACGATGACAGCGCACGACACGGCCCGACGCCCCGGCCCTCCCTGACGGGTCTGGTCGGACGCGGTCTCGGTGGCGTCCCGCCGACGGCCCTGGTCCTGCTCGGCATCGTCAGCGTCCAGCTCGGCTCCGCGCTGGCCAAGCAGCTGTTCAGCGAGGTGGGCAGCTTCGGGGCCGTGGCACTGCGCTTGTTCTTCGCCGCGGCGATCCTGATGCTCCTGTGGCGGCCTTCCCCGCGCATGAGCCGTCAGGCGTGGACCGTGGTGGTCGCCTACGGCCTGATCCTCGGCCTGATGAACCTGTGCTTCTACCTGGCGCTGGACCGCCTCCCGCTGGGAATCGCGGTCACCATCGAGTTCCTCGGGCCGCTGACGGTGGCCCTCATCGGGTCGAGGCGCTGGCTGGACGCTCTCTGGGCGGCGCTGGCGGCAGCCGGCGTCGTCCTGCTCATGGGCGGAGGCGGCGAGGTAGACCTCATCGGCCTGTTGTTCGCCCTCGCCGCGGGGGCGTGCTGGGGCCTGTACATCGTGGTCAGCGCGGCGCTGGGCCGCCACACCACGGAGGGCAACGGCCTGGCCCTGGGCATGATCGTCGCGGCGCTGGTGGCGGCCCCCATCGGCGTGGTCGACAGCGGAGCGGCGCTGGTTCAGCCGTGGGTCCTGGTCGCCGGGCTCGGTCTGGCTCTGTTGTCGTCGGTGCTCCCGTACTCGCTGGACCTGGAGGCGCTGCGCAAGATGCCGCCGCGCGTCTTCGGCATCCTGATGAGCCTCGAACCAGCCATGGCGGCGCTCATCGGCCTCGTCGTGCTCCAGGAGCTGCTGCACTGGTCGCAGTGGATCGCGGTGCTGTGCGTGGTCATCGCCTCGGTGGGCGCCACGCGCGGCTCGCGCCCCGAGATCCGGCCGGAGGATCTCGCAGCGACCCAGGACCTGGACCGCCGGACCTGAGTGCCTGAGTCGCTACACGGTCCCGTCCACAGGCACGTCGTCGCGGTGGGCGCCGTAGTAGTCCGACTGGCGGCGCATGAGCTCGCGCATCGAGGTGTCCCTGTCGACCCCGTACACGGTGCCGGGGAAGTCGAGCTTGCGCTGGATCGCCCAGATCTCCTCGTGCTTCTCCGGCGGCAGGATGGTTGCCGGGGCACCCACCGCGATCCAGCCGATCGGCACCACCGCGCCCGGGGCCACCACCGTGTTGACCTGCACCACACCGTGGATGCGCACCTCGGCGCCCGCACCGATGACGCTGCCCGGGAACAGCGCGGCGCCGGTCGCGATGAACGCCTCGTCCTCGACGGTGCTGCCGTTGACATGGGCGTGCGGGCCGATCAGCACGGCGTCCCCGATCTGTGCGGGGTGCGCCTGGCGCCCACGCACGAGCGCGTTCTCCATGACGACGGTGTCCGGCCCGACGATCACGACGCCGTCCTCGGCGGTGAGCACCGCGCCGTGCAGAATCCGCGCGCCTGGCCCGACGCGGACGTCACCAACGAGGGTCGCCGACGGGGCGACGTATGCCGACGGGTCGATGGTCGGTTCGAGACCGCGATGGCGGATGAGCATGTGGGGGTCCGTCCTCTCGTCGCCGCCACCATAGAGGCCGACACCCACACGACGTCGCCTCGTCTTTTCATAAAACGGACGGTAGCGACCGGTCTATGAAAAGACGGCCGCAGCGCCCCAACTAGGCTTGCCCGCGTGAGCACGAGCACCGAACTCCCCCAGCAGGTCTCCGAGACGTTCGACCCGCAGCGCTGGCGCGCGGTGTCGGGCTTCGAGGACCTGACCGACCTCACGTACCACCGCGGCGTCGACCGCACCGGCCCCGAGCCGCGCGACCTGCCCGTGGTCCGCATCGCGTTCGACCGCCCCGAGGTCCGCAACGCCTTCCGCCCGCACAGCGTGGACGAGCTGTACCGGGTCATGGACCACGCGCGCATGACGTCCGACGTCGGCACGGTGCTCCTGACCGGCAACGGCCCCTCCCCCAAGGACGGCGGCTGGGCGTTCTGCAGCGGCGGCGACCAGCGCATCCGCGGCCGTGACGGCTACCGCTACGCGGAGGGCGATAACGCCGACTCGATCGACCCGGCCAAGGCCGGCCGCCTGCACATCCTCGAGGTGCAGCGCCTGATGCGGACCATGCCCAAGGTGGTCATCGCGGTGGTGGACGGCTGGGCCGCGGGCGGCGGGCACTCCCTGCACGTCGTCGCCGACCTCACGGTCGCCTGCCGCGAGCACGGCAAGTTCAAGCAGACCGACGCCGACGTCGGCTCGTTCGACGCCGGGTACGGCTCCGCCTACTTCGCCCGCCAGATCGGCCAGAAGCGGGCCCGCGAGGTCTTCTTCCTCGCCCGGGAGTACTCCGCCGACGACGCCGAGCGCTGGGGCTCCGTCAACGAGGTCGCGGCCCACGAGGACCTAGAAGGGCTGGCGCTCGAGTACGCGAAGATCATCGCGGGCAAGTCGCCGCAGGCCATCCGGATGCTGAAGTTCGCGTTCAACGCCGCCGACGACGGCATCGCCGGCCAGCAGGTGTTCGCGGGCGAGGCGACACGGCTCGCGTACATGACCGACGAGGCGGTCGAGGGCAAGGAGGCGTTCCTGGAGCGCCGCGACCCGGACTGGTCGGCGTTCCCGTACTACTACTGACGGTGCGCGTTTCGGCCGGCGCCGAACCGAAAGTTCCTCGTCGTAGCCGTCGCTGAACCGAAAGGTGCACGTCCATCTGACACCGGATCGACGTGCACCTTTCGGTTCAGCGAAGAACGTGACCTGTTTCCTGCGGTTCGGTGGCGGCCCCGTGAGTGGCGGCAGACACGCAACCTACGGTTCGACGGGCGGCCGCACCTCACCACGAGACCGCACCAGACTCGGGGGCGTGTCAGGCTCAGTCGTCGTCCTGCGCGCGCCCGTCCGGAGTGACCAGGACCGGCGTCGCCTCGACCCGGAACTCCTCGGCACCCAGCGCCCGCGCCAGCTCGTCGGACCCGGTGAGCACGACGACACCCGGGTAGCCCGCCAGGATGCGCTCCAGCCGAACACGCCCCTCCTGGTCCAGGTCCCGGTCGAGGTCGGCGACCAGGAGCAGCGGCGGCTTGCCGTAGATCGCGCGGGCGAGCGCGAGCCGCGCCCGCTCGTCGGTCGTCAGAGGTTCCCCGCCGGAGCGCAGCACGGTGCGCAGCCCGTCGGGGAACCGGTCGGCGGAGAGGCCGACGACCTCCAGAACCGCTACCGCGGTCTCCTCGTCCAGATCCGGACGCCGGTAGCGCACCGCACGCCGCAGCGATCCGCGCTCGAACACCGTGCCCCTCGTGGCGAGCCCGACGAGCGCGCGACCGCGCGCCGGAGCGACGGCCCGCAGGTTCTCGCCGCCCACCCAGATCTCGTCGGCGACGCCGGGCGGGGTCGCGTCGAGCCCGACGACCCGGCGCATCAGACGCAGCGGCGCCCCCGGGTCGTCACTGGTCAGCCGGATCCGGGCGCCGCCGCTCCCCCGCAACGGCTCGCCGGTGAGCCCGGGGACGGCGACGTGCACCAGGCCGGGCACGTCCGCGCCGTCCGGCACGGGGGCCGACGTCGCGGCGTCGCGCGCCTGCTCGTACCCGGCGCGCCGGCGCGCGGCGTCGGCGAGCGCCGGGCCCAGGACGGCGCGAGCGGCCAGGTAGGTCTGGCGGTACTCGACGATCCGGCCGAGGTCGATGATCGGCGTCGACGCGATACCCGCGATCGCCATGGCGGCCATCGTGACGGCGGGGTCGATGCCGCGGACGACGCCGACGGCCGCGACGGCCAGCGTGGCCAGCATCGCCGCCACGGTGCCGCCGGCCCGGATCAGGCCGACGATCGCGGACCGGTCGACCGCCCGGTCGACGACGACGTCCGAGGCGGAGTCGATGTGGCCGAGCTCGCGGCCCGCGCCGCGCGCCGCGATGATCCCCTGCGCGGCGCCCACCGTGTCGGCGATCCGCGTGGCCATGCGCCCGCGGGCCCGCCGCAGGCTGCGCGACCTCAGGTACGCCGTCCGCGCCCAGGGCACCATGACCGCGGCGAGCACGCCGAGCGGGAACAGGAACCCGAGGCCGAGGAACGGGTCGATGATCGTGAGGCCCACGACGGAGCCGAGGATCAGCGGGATTCCCGCGGCGAGCGGTCCGACGCCCTGCGACACCCAGTTGCGCACGCTGGAGAGATCGTTGGTGGTCCGGGCGACCGTGATACCCAGGTGCGTGCGGCTGCCCGGGGTGAGCTCGGCCTGGACCAGGTCACGGCGTACGTCCCGCACGTAGTCCTGGCCCAGCCGTTCGGCGGCGATCCGCTCCTCCACGCGCAGCCCACCGAGCGCGACGGCGGCCGCGACGATGCTGACGATCACGACCGCCATCGGCCACGGGCTGCCCGCACGGAGCTGCGTGAGGGTCCAGGCGCTGAGCACACCGAGCGCGGCCTGGCCGAGGCCCAGGGCGACCAGGCCGACCACCCAGCCGCGTCGTCCGCCGGTGTAGATCTTCGGAAGCTGGCCGGGCTCCGGCTCAGGCGACGGCATGCCCGCCCCTGGTCTGCGCGGCAGGACCAGCGGGAGCCAGGCCCGCAGCGGCGAGCGCCACGGACGGCAGGCACAGGTCGTACGTCGGCACGACGCCGACGTCCAGCGCGGCGCGGGCCTCCGCGGTGGCGAGCGGCGAGGCGGTGAGCACCCCGGACACCACCGACGGCTCGCAGCCCAGCGCCCGGAGCGCCGCTATCCCGCCGCTCGCGCCGAGCGCGTCCCCTGCGGCGAACACCACGCGGTCGACCACCGAACGGAAGGCGTCGTCGGTGAGGAGGCGGCTCGTGTCGCCCTGGAAGATGCCGTCGGCGATCTCGATCAGGACGACGTCAGGGGTGCCGTGCCCGGTCGGGGACGCCAGCACGCCCGTCATGGTCGCGAACACGTCCCGGACCTCCTCGAAGGACAGGCCGAACGTGCTGGGGAAACCGAAGTCGGTGAAGTCGACCACGCGAGCCGCGCCCGCGTCGGTGTAGAGGTGCGCATCGTTGCCCGCGCCCGTTCCGGTCGCCTTGCCCGCGTGGACGGTGAGGCCGGCCGCGGTGAGACCGCGGGCGAGGCAGGCCAGCGTCGTGGACTTGCCGGAGTTCATCGACGTACCGACCACCGCGACGACGGGAACCCGCGTCGCGGAGCCGCCGGCGAGCGCCGCCGCGCGCACCGTGTGTGGCGCGAACCTCGCCAGATTGACCACCTGGTTCGCGCGGGAGAGCAGCCCGATCGGCTCGATCACCGTGGCGTCGTCGATCGCCGCGTGCTGGTCGACGACGCGGGAGGCGAGCCCGCCGGCGGCCGCGAGATGGCACTCGCCGAGGTCCTCGGGGATGACGGCGAGGAACTGGTCGGCGGCGTAGCGCGACCCGTAGGCCACGACGATCTCGTCACCCTCGAACAGGATCTGGCGGCGCGACACCGGAGACTCGAGCCGCTTGTGCTGGCCGATCGTCACCACCCGGGCCAGGACGACGTCGCCGGCCCGCGGCGCCCGGGCCTGGTCGGTGATCAGGTCGAAGGCGCCGGGATCCTCCTCGATGGCCGCCGCGACGAACCGGGTGGAGTAGGCCTTCTTGGCCCGCAGCAGACGGCGCACGAGCGGGTCGGGCGTCCGTGCGCCGGCGGCGTCCGCCAGCAGCGGGGCGACGACGGGGCGCGAGGCGTAGCCGCGCAGGTCAGGGGACGTGTCGAGGATGCTCATGACGGCCACGCTTTCTGGTCGAGGGACGCTGAGGTGCAACACCGTCACTCAACTAGGCCGGTATGAACCGGTCATGAGACCCGGATGACAGGTCTCTCATCGGGGCGCCCGCCGCATCATGCTCCGGCACCCCCGGCGCACGCTTACGCTCGTGAGGTGGCCCCGACAGTCCCCTCCCCCGACGCTGTGCCCGACCTTGTGCCCGACCCTGTGGGCAGCGTCGTCCGCGCCGTCCGGGACGCCCTCGACGGCGGCCCCGCGTACGCACCGCAGCCCCGCCTGTCCGACGTCGACGCACCGCCCGGCACCGCGCTCGTGCTGCGGACCTCCGGTTCCACGGGTGACCCGCGCGAGGTCGCGCTGAGCGCCGCCGCCCTGCGTGCCTCGGCGGACGCCACGCACCGGCGGCTCGGCGGCCCCGGAAGCTGGCTGCTCGTGCTCCCGCCCACTCACGTCGCGGGGGTCCAGGTCATCACCAGGTCCCTCATGCCGGACGGCGCGCTGTACCCGGACACGCTCGACCGGTTCACCGCTGCGAAGTTCGCGGCAGTCGCCACCGACTTCGCCGACCACCTGGCGCCCGGCCGGCGCGCGTACGTCTCGCTGGTCCCCACCCAGCTGCACCGCCTGGTCACCGCGGCCGACGACGGCGACAGCGCAGGCCTCGACGCCCTCGCCCGGTTCGACGCGGTGCTCGTCGGCGGGGCGGCCGCCTCGGCCCCCCTGCTGGCGAGTGCCCGGGCCGCCGGCGTCCGCGTCGTCACCACCTACGGCATGTCCGAGACGAGCGGCGGCTGCGTGTACGACGGCGTCCCGCTCGCCGGCGTACGGGTCCGCCTGGCCGAGGCCGACGCCGAGCCGGGGTCCGGCCTCGCGCCCGGGTCCGCCCCGGGAACCGGCGTCGTCGAGCTGTCGGGTCCGATGCTCGCCGAGGGCTACGTGGGCGATCCCGACGCCACCGCCGCCGCGTTCCGTACCGATCCGGACGGCACCCGCTGGTTCCGCACCTCCGACCTGGGCCGTCTGGACGACGGCCGGCTCACCATCCTCGGCCGGGCGGACGACGTCATCCTCACCGGAGGCGTCAACGTCGCCCCGGCGGCCGTCGAGGACGCCATCGCCGAGCACCTCGCGGAGCTCGGCACCCCCGGGGAGGCCTGCGTCGTCGGTGTGCCCGACGCCGAGTGGGGCCAGGCGGTCGTCGCCGTCGTCGCGACCGGACCAGCCGGACGGACGCCTGCCCAGGGGGCACCGGCCGGCCCGAGCCCGGACCGGGGGCCCGTCCTGGCCGACGGCGAAGGCGAGCTGCTCACCAGGCTGCGCTCCGCCGTCGGGCAGCGGCTCGGTGCCCCCGCCGCGCCGCGCCGGGTCTACGTCACGGACGCCCTGCCGACCCGCGGCCCCGGCAAGACGGACCGCCGGGCGGTGCGGGACGCCGTCGTGCGGGCCGAGCGGCAGGCGGCCCGGGAACCCGTGCGACCATGACTTCGTTCCTCCGCCAGGACCTCGAACAGGCCCGGACCTGGAACGTCGAACCTGCTGGGCGCGAACCCTGTCGTCCACGGATGCTGGTCACACCTCACGAACGAAGGACACGCTGATGGCGACTGCCGCCGAGTGGATCTCCGGGGCCCGGCCCCGCACGCTGCCGGCGGCAGCGGCCCCGGTGATGGTGGGTACCGGCGCGGCCGCGCAGGTGGACGCCTCCGCGTGGCTGCCCGCACTGCTCGCGCTGGGGGTCGCCCTGGCCCTGCAGGTCGGCGTCAACTACGCCAACGACTACTCCGACGGCGTCCGCGGGACCGACCTCGACAGGGTGGGGCCCATGCGGCTCACCGCCTCCGGCGCCGCAGCCCCCGGCACCGTGAAGCGCGCCGCCTTCGCCGCGTTCGGCGTCGCCGGCCTGCTCGGCCTGGCCCTGAGCGCGGTCTCGGGCCACTGGTGGCTGCTCGCGGTCGGCGCGGTGTGCGTTGCCGCGGCCTGGTACTACACGGGCGGCAAGAAGCCGTACGGGTACCGGGGGTTCGGCGAGATCGCCGTGTTCGTGTTCTTCGGCCTGGTCGCGGTGCTCGGCACCACGTACACGCAGGCCGACCGGATCACCTGGCCGGCGGTGCTCGGCGCCGTCGGGGTGGGCCTCATCGCGTGCGCGCTGCTCATGGTCAACAACCTGCGCGACATCCCGACGGACGTGCTGGCCGGCAAGCGGACCCTGGCCGTGCGGCTCGGCGACCACCGGGCCCGCCGGGCGTACGTGGCGATGCTGTGGATCCCGGTGCTGCTCGGGCTGGTGTGCGCGTTCTGGGCACCGTGGTCGCTCGTCGTGCTGCTGCTGTTCGGGCCGGCCATCCTGCTGACCATCCCGGTGCTCGCCGGGGCGCGCGGCAAGCTGCTGATCCCGGTGCTGGCCGGGACGGGCCTGTACGAGCTGGGCTACGGCCTGCTGCTCTGGTTCGGCCTGTCGATCTGATGGCTGCGGGCCAGGTCAGTCGGTCCGGAGCTTCTTGTCGACCTCGGCGTCCTCGTGGGCCGCGTCGGCGTCGGCCTTCGGGAAGACCGCGCGCTCAGCCGCGTGGCGGTCCGTCCGCGCGGCGATCCACCGCGTCGCGGCGTCCCGGGGCTTCGTCAACGTCAGGTACGACAGGGCCAGCGCCACCACTACCGCCACCGTCGGGAGCAGCCAGCCCCGCAGACCGACCAGGTAGAGCAGGCCGAGTGACGCGCCGAACAGCGCGAGGCGAAGCAGAGTGTAGGTCAGGAGGGGCACCCTCCCATCGTAAGCCGGGCCCCGGTCACACCGGGCCACGAAATCACCCGTTCAGCCCGGTGCCCCCGGCACACGTCCCGCTAGGCTCCCGCCCATGCCGAAGCTCCTCTTCTTCCTCCTGTATCTCGCGCTCGTCGTCTACGCGCTGGTCGACGTGATCCAGGCGGAGGAGGAAGACCTCGGCGGCATCCAGAAGGGCTTCTGGATAGTCGCCATCGTGTTCCTTCCGCTCGCGGGTTCCATCGCGTGGCTGGTCGTGAGCAACACCGCCCGACGCCGCCGGAGGAGCTCCGGTCAGCAGGTCACCGGGTTCCCGGCCGGCCAGCCGGCGCCCGCCCGGTACGAGCGCCGGACGCGCTCCTGGGAGCAGGACGCCGCACCCCTCGCGCCCGAGGACGACCCCGAGTTCATCTGGCTGATGGAACAGGCCAGGCGCAAGCGCGAGCGTGAGGCCCGTGAGGGAGCCGGTCGCACCGAGGACACCGCGCCCACGGACGCGCCCACGGACGCGGACGCCGACGGGCGGCAACGCGGCGAAGGTCACGTCGAGGGCTGACCCATCGCCGCCGTCCCGCCGTAGGCTGGGGGTATGCCACGCATACTCCTGATCCTGGTCGTCGTCGGACTCGCGGCGTATGCCCTGGCCGACGTCTGGGGCTCTGACGAGGACGAACGCGGCGGGCTGCCCCGGTGGCTCTGGGTGCTCCTGATCGTGCTCCTGCCACTGCTGGGCGCGATCTCGTGGATAGTCGTGCGCGTCGCGGCCCGCCGGTCGGGCGCAGGCCCGTCGGCTCCCAACAGCGGTCCGGGTGGAGGCGGCAACCGGCCGAAGCCGCCCCCGCGGTCGCCCCGCCCCGGCCCGCGCCGTCCCGCCGGTCCCGTCGCCCCTGACGACGACCCCGAGTTCCTCTGGCGCCTCGAGCAGGAGAAGCGCAAGCGGGAGCGGGAAGCGCGCGGCCACCAGGACGCGAAGGACGACGACGTCGAGAGCTGACCGGCCAGCTGGCCGGCCAACCAGCAGAGATGACCATGCACCTGCTGCCAGGATCTGAGCATCTTGGCAGCAGGTGCATGGTCATCTCCCGGGCGCGCCGGGCGGCCGTTACAGGCCCGAGTACGAGTGCTTGCCGTTGAAGATCAGGTTCACCCCGGTGAAGTTGAACAGCACGCACGCGTAGCCGGCCACGACGAACCACGCCGCGCGGGTTCCCGACCAGCCGCGGGTCGTGCGCGCGTGCAGGTAGGCCGCGTAGACGACCCACACGATGAAGCTCCAGACCTCCTTGGGGTCCCAGCCCCAGTAGCGGCCCCAGGCGTCCTCGGCCCAGATGGCGCCGCCGATGAGCGTGAAGGTCCAGAGCACGAACGCGACCGAGTTGAGCCGGAACGAGAGCGACTCCAGGGCCGACGGCGCCGGCGTGTGGTCGAGCCAGCCCCAGTGCCGGCTGCCGAGCAGCACCGAGCCGCTGTCCCGGCCGTCCCGCAGGAGCTGCAGCGCCGACGTCACGAAGGCGACGGTGAAGATGCCCGTCGCGCAGATGGCGACGCCGACGTGGATCACGAGCCAGTACTTCTGCAGCGCGGGCTGCACGCCCATGGCCGCCACGAAGAACTGCTCCTGCGCCAGCACGAGGAACAGCACGCCGAGGCCGCTCACGAAGGCGCCGAGGAACCGCACGTCGCGCCGGACGTTGACCCCCCCGAACACCGCGACGGCCACGAAGGTGCCGACCAGCGCGAACTCGTACATGTTGGCCCACGGCGCACGACCCGCGGCGATCCCGCGCAGGACGATCGCGGCGAGCAGCATCGCCGCCGCGAGCCAGGTCACCGACATGCCGACTCCGGCGAACCTACGGTTTACCGGCCCGGGGGCCTCGGCGGTGGCGTCCGGGCCGTAGGGCGAGGCCACCTCGGAACCGGCGTCGGCGACCGCGACGGCCACCTTCTCCCGGCTCCTGGCCGCGTCCCGCGCGTCGACCTTGGCGCCCGACAGGCGTGAGAGGTCCACGGCGAACGCGACGAGCGCGACGGCGAGGGCCGTCGCCGCGCCCCAGACGAGCAGCACACTGAGGTTTGCCAGCTCCATGTTCAGTCCTTTTCCGATCCGGTCTCGACACGCGGTTGCTGAGCCTGTTCACGGGCGGCCCCCGACCCGATCTCCGCCACCCCGGGCACCGCGGCGAGCGCGCGGTCGACCTCGGCCTGCAGGCCTGCGTCGTCCCCGCGGGCAAGCCCCGCGACCTCGACCACGGTAGCCCCATCCTGGGCGGCGTACGCCCGCGCCCAGACCCGCCGTCGCGGCGTGAAGAGCGAGACGGTGAGCCCGCCGAGCGCGAGCAGGGAGAACACGAGGACGAACCCGAGCGACGGGTCGTGCCGCAGGTCGAGCGCCACATAACGGGGCAGCTCGTCGCCGAGCGTCAGGGTGCCGAGCCCGTCCGGCAGGTCCACGGTCTCGCCGGGACGAGCCAGCACCTTGACCCGCTCGCCGTTCTCGTCGACGGCGGGCGTGAGTGACGCCGTGTCGAGCTCGTACACGTTCTGCGGGGCGCCCTCGTCCAGCCCCAGGTCGCCCGTGTACACCTCGAGCACCAGCAGCGGGTCGACGGGCTGCGGGAACGCCGAGCGGGCGGACCCGTCCGGCTCGACCTCGGCGGTCGGCAGGAAGTAGCCGACCAGTCCGATCTGGTCGAGCCCGGGGGCGACGTCCGGCACCTTCACCACGCCGCGGGACGTGTACATCGTGTCCTGCGGGATGAACGTCACGCGGCCCGCGAAGGCGACCTCGCCCTCGGCGTCGCGCACCGTGATGTCGGGCGCGAACCCGTTGCCCTGCAGGTAGATCTTGGCCCCGTCGACGACCAGCGGGTGGTTGACCTTGACGATCTCCGGCCGCTGCTCGCCCGAGGGCTCGGTCACCGTCACGTGCGCCGTGAAGTCGCGCGCCTGCGCGAACGCCACGGTGTCGCTCGCGAACTCCGACACGAACCGGTCGAGCGTCATGGAGAACGGCACCAGCGACTCCGGCCGGAACCAGGCGCCCTTCTCGAAGGTGTCGTAGTCGACGACGGCGTTCGCGAACCCGCGCCCCTCGGTGACGATGGCCTGGCCGCGGTAGTGCAGCAGTTGGCCCGTCGCCACCGACACGAGCAGCCCGACCAGGGCCAGGTGGAACACCAGGTTCCCGGTCTCGCGCAGGTAGCCGCGCTCGGCGCTCACGGTGGCCGACGCCGGTCGCGCAGCGCCGCGGGAGGCCTCCTCACCACGGTCCACGCGGAACGTGGGCAGCCAGGAGATCTTGCCGCGCAGGCGGGCGGCGACGGCGTCGGCGGCCTCCTCGGGGGAGGCGGTGGTGGTCCCGGAGGCCTTGGCCGGGAACCGGTTGAACCGGGACGGCACGCGCGGCGGGCGGTCGCGCAGGGCGCGGTAGTGCGCCATCGACCGCGGCAGGATGCAGCCCACCAGCGAGACGAACAGCAGGATGTAGATCGCGGAGAACCAGACCGACGAGTAGACGTCGAAGAACCCGGCCTTGTCGAGCCACTCCCCCGCCGTCGGATGGTCGGCGAGGTACTCGATGACGCCTGCCGCGTCCTGGTTGCGCTGCGGGAGCACCGACCCCGGCACCGCCGCGACGGCGAGCAGCATGAGCAGCATGAGAGCCACGCGCATCGACGTGAGCTGGCGCCACATCCAGCGCAGCGTGCCCACCAGGCCCAGCGCGGGCGCGTTGGGCCGGTTGGGCTTCTGCTCGCCCGACGTCGACTCGCCGGACGTCGGCTCACCCTGCGTGAACTCGTCCGCGATCCCCTCGGGGACGTAGGTGCCGTCCCCACCCGCACGCCTGGCCATCAGATCACCGTCTCGAATCCACCGATCCAGAGCTGCATGGCACCGGTGAGGCGCGTCCACAGCCCCGTGACCAGCAGCAGCCCGACCAGCACCAGCAGCCCGCCGCCGAGCCGCAGCGCCGCGAGGCGGTGCCGGCGCAGGAAGTCCATCATGCGCTCCGAGCTCCCCAGCCCGAGGGCGACCAGCAGGAACGGCACGCCCAGGCCTATGCAGTAGGCGACGCCGAGCAGCGCGCCGCGGCCCGCTGACGCCTCGTCGATCGCGAGCACCTGCACGGCGCCGAGGGTGGGGCCGATGCAGGGCGTCCAGCCCAGGCCGAACACGATGCCGAGCAGCGGCGCGCCCCAGAGGCCCGCGCGTGGTGTCACGTGGAACCGTGCTTCGCGCTGCAGGAACGGGACCGCGCCGAGGAAGCCGAGGCCGAGCAGGATGACGACCGCGCCGAGCACGCGGGTGATGACGTCCTCCCAGCGCACGAGGTAGCTGCCGAGGCCGCCGAACGCCGCGCCGAACGAGACGAAGACGACGGTGAAGCCGAGCACGAACAGCGCCACGCCGGCGACGACGCGGGTGCGAGCGGGCTTGACGCGCGTCGTCACGGTTCCGCCGGTTCCGCCGGCCTCTGCGGTCGCGTTCATCGAGGCGGCGGCCATGCCGCTCACGTAGCCGAGGTACCCGGGCACGAGCGGGAGCACGCACGGCGAGGCGAACGACACGAGGCCCGCCAGCATCGCCACGGGCACCGCCAGCAGCAACGACCCGCTGAACGCGGTGACCGCGAGCCCGTCGCCGACGGCGGTCGCGACGGTGCCCACAACACTGCCAGGAACAGCACTGCCCGCAAGCATCAGGCCGCCTCGGCCAGGACGTCGTCGATCAGCGCCTCGAGCGTCGATCCCTCGACCTGGCCGACGACCCGCGCTGCCACGTTGCCCTCCTGGTCCAGGATCACGGTGGTCGGTACGGCCTGCAGCGGCACGACGCCGGCCAGCCCGGCGATCACGACGCCGGTGCGGTCCTCGACGCTCGGGTAGGGCACCTCGAAGGTGCGCTGGAACGCCTGGGCGGCGCCGGCGTCGTCCTCGGTGTTGATGCCGAGGAACTGCACGCCGTCCTTGGACCCGGCGAGGTCCACGAGGTCGGGGGCCTCGGCGCGGCACGGGGCGCACGAGGCGTACCAGGTGTTCACGACCACAACGGAGCCCGCCCAGTCGGCGGTGTCGACGTCGTTGCCCTCGAAGTCGGTGCCCTCGATGGCGACGGGCCCCTTGCGGTCCCCGACGTCGTACGTCTGCACCGACCCGTCCCCGGAGACGTATCCCTGTCCGACGACGTCACCGGCGCCGGACTCCTCGGGCGTGCACCCGGCGAGGGCGGCCACCAGGCCGATGACGATGCCGACGGCCACTATCCACTGCACGACCCTGAAGGTCTTTCCCCGCATCACGCTCCGGCGACCTTGCTCGCGCCGTCGTAGAGCTCCGCGGCGGGCTCCGTGTAGTGCAGGCCGACGAACCGGTCGTCCTCGAAGTGCAGGGACGTCAGGGAGGCGAGGTTGCACTGGCGGTTGCGGGGGTCGTGCCAGAGCTGGCCGCCCTCGAACGACCGGCGCGTGAGCCATACCGGGAGCTGGTGGCTGACCAGCACGATCTCGTGGCCCGCTGCGGCCAGACGCGCGTCCTCGACGGCGCCGCGCATGCGCTCGACCTGCTGGGTGTAGGGCTCACCCCAGGACGGGCGGAACGGGTTCCACATGTACGGCCAGTTGCGCGGGCTCTTGAGGGCCCCGCCACCGTTGCCGACGGGCAGGCCCTCGAACCGGTTGCCGGCCTCGATGATGCGGTCGTCGGTAGCGAGCTCCAGCCCGAAGGCCTGCGCCACCGGGGCGGCGGTCTCCTGCGCGCGCTGCAGCGGAGAGGCCACCACCCGGGTCACGTCCCGGCCTGTGCTGGTCAGGTGGTCGGCGACGATCTTCGCCATCGCCTGACCACGGTCGGAGAGTCGGTAGCCGGGCAGCCGCCCGTACAGGACACCGTCGGGGTTGTACACCTCGCCGTGACGCAGCAGGTGAACCGTCGTGGAAACCATGGCGCCCAGTCTCGCACCCGACCCTGGGTGCCGGTGACCTCGGGAGTGTGGATTACGTCATCCTGTCCGATCCAGCGACCGGCCGGGTCAGTCGCAGTGCGCCGTCAGGCCCTCCTCGGTACCGCCCGAGAGCTTCGAGGACTCGGCCACCTTGGCCATGACGCGGCCGAGCATCGCGAACTCCTCGGGCTCCAGCGCGTCGACCATGATGCGGCGCACCGCGGCGACGTGGCCGGGCGCTGCCGCCTCCAGGGCCGCGCGGCCGGCGTCCGTCATCGTGCAGTTCACGCCGCGCCGGTCACCCTCGGCGGCGCGGCGCTCGACCAGCCCGCGCGACTCCATGCGCGCCACCGTGTGCGTGAGCCGGCTGCGCGACAGCACGAGGCCGTCGGCGAGCGTCGACATCCGCATGGTGAGCTCCGGTGCCTCCGAGAGCTGCACCAGCAGGCTGTACTCGCCGAGGGAGAGATCGAGGGTGCGGTCGTGGACCGCGCCGAGCGCCTCGACGAAGCGTGCGGTGCCTTCGAGATAGTGCCGCCAGGAGCCTTGCTGCTCCTCGGACAGCCACAGATCCTGCTGCTCGACCGTCTGCACCGCCATCTCGCCACCGCCTTCGTGCTGACTCGGACACCCTGCTCGGGCACCTGGGAATACGTTACGGGACCCGCTATGTTGGACCATCCCGGGTAGTTGATCTCTAAACTATCCACCCAAATCGCCGCATCACCAAGGAGTCCTCACTCATGGCCACCCCGCTCCCTGCCGGACTCACCACCGGCACCTACGACATCGACTCGTCCCACACCTCCGCTGCCTTCTCGGTTCGCCACGCTGGCATCGCGAAGGTGCGCGGCACCATCGCCGTCTCCTCGGGCACCATCACGGTCGGCGAGGACCTCGAGTCGTCGAGCGTCACCGCCGAGCTGGACGCGCAGTCGGTCAACACGGGCGACGCCGGTCGCGACGGCCACCTGAAGAGTGCCGACTTCTGGCACGCCGACGAGAACCCCGCCTGGACCTTCTCGTCCACCGCCATCCGCCCCGAGGGCGACGCCTACGTCATCTCGGGCGACCTGACCATCAACGGTGTCACCAAGGGCGTCGAGCTGGAGACCGAGTTCACCGGCACCGCCAAGGACCCGTTCGGCAACAACCGCGCAGGCTTCGAGGCCGCCCTCGAGATCAACCGCAAGGAGTTCGGCCTGACCTGGAACGCCTCGCTGGAGACCGGCGGCTTCCTGGTGGGCGACAAGGTGAAGATCACCCTGGACGTCAGCGCGATCGCCAAGGCCTGACCTCGTCAGACATCTCGCTCAGACATAGCCCGTGCCGGCCACGGCACGGGCTATGTCCTTGATGTCGGCGGGGCGCACCCGGCAGCAACCGCCCACGATCCGCGCACCGTCGGCGACCCACTGTCGCGCCTGCTGCCCCGGCTGCGCGGACCGCTTCGGCGACCCCGCCCAGCTGCGCCGCCCGGCGTCCCAGCTCTCGCCGCTGTTCGGGTAGGCGATCACCGGCTTCCCGGTCACGCCTCGGGCGGTGACGACCGCCGCCGACACGTCCGACGGCGCACAGCAGTTGACCCCCACCGCCACGACCTCCGGCACGTCCCGGGCGACGGCGAAGGCCTCGGCCAGCGGCTGGCCGGCGCGTGTGCGATCACCGTCGGTGCTGTACGTCAGCCACACGGGGATGCCGATCCCGGAGATCACCGTCATCAGCGCTTCGGCCTCGTCCAGGTCCGGGATCGTCTCGAGCGCCAGCACGTCCGGTCCGGCGTCGGCCAGCACCTCCAGCCGAGGCCGGTGCCAGGCCGCCAGCTCAGCCACGCTCAGCCCGTACCGGCCCCGGTACTCCGACCCGTCGGCCAGCGTCGCGCCGTAGGGACCCACCGACGCGGCGACCCAGCGCTCCCGCCCGTCGTCGGCCAGCTCGTCGCGGGCGTCGCGGCCCAGCTCGACGCTGCGCCGGAGCAGCCGGACGGCGTCGTCCCGATCGATCCCGCGCGCCTCGAAGCCGTCGAACGAGGCCTGGTAGCTCGCTGTCGTCGCGATCACGGCGCCGGCGCGGAAGAACGCCAGGTGGGCGGCCTTGATCTCGTCGGGGGCGTCCGTCAGCAGCCGCGCCGACCACAGGTCGTCCGACAGGTCCTGCCCGCGCGCTTCGAGCTCGGTCGCCAGGCCGCCGTCCGTGACCAGGACCGGGCCGTTCTGTTCGAGGAATCCCACGACGCGACCCTAGGGGTGCACGATCAGCCACGTCGCGACCGCCGGCCGCACGCCCGCGTTCCGGATCCGGTGCGGCACCGAGCACGGATAGCTGATGGAGTCGCCGGCCGCCAGCACCACCTCGTCGTCGGCCAGCTCGATGGTGAGCTCGCCCGCGACGACGTTGCCTATCTCGTAGCCCTCGTGCTTGAACAGCTCGACGTCACCGAGGGTGGCTGTGGCACCCGGCGGGTAGATCGACTCGAAGAAGTCGAGGCCGCGGGTCGGGTTGGGCGAGAGCCGGCGGAACGTGACTCCGCCGTCGAGGGTCACCGGAGACGCCTCCCAGCCGCGCGTGACCGCGATCCCCGCGTGGTCGAGCTCCGTCGTGCCGCCACGGGGCGCGGCGACGGCGTCCGGCGGCTCGAACACGTCGGACAGCGAGACCCCCAGCGCATCGGTGATCGCGAGCAGGCGCACCACCGAGGGGCGCATGACGTCACGTTCGATCTGCGACACGGCGCTGGCCGATATCCCGAGCGTCGCGGCGAGGCTGCGTGCGGACACACCACGCGCCACGCGGAGGCCGCGCAGCCGGGCACCGAGGGACGGTTCGGAGGACACCGCCGCATCGTACGAGTGCACCGGGCCTCGTGCGGCCCTCGCCCGCACGACTCACCGGGCGACACGCCTCGATTCACGTACCCGACACGCGCCGAAACACGCGTGAAGCAGTCACTGAACATGAGCCTTACGACGTGGTTACCGCGGGGAAACCAGCCGCCACCAGTTAACCCATAACTTCATGCTGACCCAGCGACCACCCTTCGGAAGGCAGTGCTCATGACCGAGAACACGGAGGTGACAGCCTCCTCGGGGGCCGCACCCCAGAACCCGCCCGGCGACGTCTCCGGCGGCGAGCACGACCTGGTCGAGGCCGCCGGGCACCCGGTCGGGTCCGGCAACGTCAAGCCTTCCTACGACCCCCGACTCGCCAACGAGGACCTCGCGCCCCTGCGGGAGCAGAAGTGGTCGTCGTACAACATCTTCGCCTTCTGGATGTCCGACGTGCACAGCGTCGGCGGCTACGTGACGGCCGGCAGCCTCTTCGCGCTCGGCATCGCGAGCTGGCAGGTGCTCCTCGCCCTGCTGGTCGGCATCGTCATCGTGCAGGTGTTCACCAACCTGGTCGCGAAGCCGAGCCAGAACACCGGGGTGCCGTACCCGGTGATCAACCGCGCGGTCTTCGGCGTCAAGGGCGCGAACATCCCGGCGATCATCCGCGGCCTCATCGCCGTCGCCTGGTACGGCGTGCAGACGTTCCTCGCGGCGCAGGCGCTGAACATCGTGTTCCTCAAGTTCATCCCCGCCAGCGCCGCACTCCTCGAGCCGGCGTTCCTCGGGCTGAACGCGCTGGGCTGGATCTCGTACGCCGTGCTCTGGTTCGCGCAGGCCGCGCTGTTCTGGAACGGCATGGAGACCATCCGTCGGTTCATCGACTGGGCAGGGCCCGCCGTCTACGTCGTGATGATCGTGCTGGCGGTCTACCTCGTCTCGGAGGCGGGCTGGTCCAACATCAGCCTGAACCTCGCCGAGGGCGAGCCGCTGACCGGCTGGGCCTCGGTAGGGGTCTTCTGCACGGCGGTCGCGATCGTCGTGTCCTACTTCTCCGGCCCGATGCTGAACTTCGGCGACTTCGCGCGGTACGGGCGCTCGTTCAAGGCCGTGAAGCGCGGCAACCTGCTGGGCCTGCCGGTCAACTTCCTGTTCTTCTCGCTCCTGACGGTCATCACGGCGTCGGCCACGGTGCCCGTGTTCGGCGAGCTCATCACCGACCCCATCCACACCGTCGAGCGCATCGACACCCCGTTCGCGATCCTGCTGGGCGGCCTGACCTTCGTCACCGCGACGGTCGGCATCAACATCGTCGCGAACTTCATCTCCCCCGCGTTCGACTTCTCCAACGTGGCCCCGCAGAAGATCAGCTGGCGCATGGGCGGCATGATCGCCGCGGTCGGGTCCGTGGCCCTGCTGCCCTGGAACTGGTACAACAACGCCGACGCGATCCACTACACGCTCGGCGTGCTCGGCGCCCTGATCGGCCCGCTGTTCGGCATCCTCATCGCCGGCTACTACTTCGCGGCGAAGCAGCGGGTGCTCGTCGACGAGATGTTCACCATGTCGCCTTCAGGCGCCTACTGGTACACGAACGGCTACAACCGCAACGGCGTGCTCGCGATCTTCCTGGCCGGCGTGCCGACCGTCCTCCTGGGCGTGCTGCCCAAGCTGATCGCCGACCTCGGGTACTTCGACATCTCCTGGATCGGCAACTACACCTGGTTCATCGGGTGCGGCCTCGGCTTCGTCGCCTTCTGGTGGCTGGAGCGGCTCAGCCCGCAGATCCCGTCGTTCGACGGCGTCACCGAGGGTGTGGCCGACGGCGCAGCGGGCACCAAGGCCTGACCGTGCGGCTCCACCTCATCAACCCCAACACCTCCCGGGCGATGACCGCCAAGATCGCGGTCACCGCCCGGGAGGTCGCCGGGCCGGACGTCACCGTCGTCGCCACCTGCCCAGCGCCCGGCGCCGGCCCCGCCGCCGTCGAGAGCCACACAGACGAGGCGTGGGCGGCGCTCGTGGTGGCGCAGCAGGTCGCGGCGGCGGAGGCGGCCGGTGACGGCCCCGCGGACGGCTACGTCGTCGGCTGCTTCGGTGACCCGGGCCTGGACGCCGCCCGCGAGCTGACGGACGGCCCGGTGGTCGGGATCGCCGAGGCCGCGATGCACGTCGCGACCCTGTCGGGCCGCACGTTCGCGGTGGTCACCACGCTGTCGCGCACGCTGGGCCGCGCGCACGAGCTGGTGCGGCGCTACGGCTTCGAGGACGCGTGCGTCGCCATGTACGCGGCTGACGTCCCGGTCCTCGAGCTGGAGGACGCCGGCTCGACCGCCCGGGAGAAGATCGCCGAGCTCTGCGAGCGCGCGGTCCGCGACGACGGCGCCGACACCGTGGTACTCGGCTGCGCCGGCATGACAGACCTCTGCGCGGACCTCACGAAGCGTGTCGGGGTTCCGGTGATCGACGGCGTGGCGGCCGCCGTCGGCCTGGTGTCGGGCATGGTCCGGATGAACGTAGGAACGAGCAAGCGCGACGAGTACGCACCCCCGCCCCGGCTACCGGGGAGTGGTTCGAGGATCTGACCCCTGGGACGCCTCGCGGTCGGCCGTCCAACGGTAGTCACCCGGGGGCGGCGTGGTTCCCGGCTGCACAGGCCCTGTGCGGCGCCAGGTCTCACCTCGACGATCGACACCGACTGCTACCACCCTCGCTTCTGCGGAGCAGATCTCCTCCCGCAGGTGCTCGGAGATGAGTCGGAGCGCACCTTCGATCGGATCGACATCGGGGAAAACATCCCGTGCGTCTTCCTTGGCGGACTCGATGAATCGCTGCAAGCCTTCCAGGTCGACCACAAACTCCACAGGAGTTCCTTCGGGCGGTACCCGCACGAGAGCGTGAGCTTCCTGCACGTCGACCTCGATGTGGTCTGGAACATCGCCGCCGCGAGAGATCAGGTCACGGGCGAGGTCGCGGGTGGCCTCGGAGATCAACACTGGGCTCCTGACGGGTAGGCGGTGATGACGCGATCATCATCGTCGGCCACCGAGACCCTCGTCGCGACAGCTCATCCCTCAGGTCGGCACTCTGCATCGAGATCGGTCCAGCGCTGGACCGATCTCGATGCCAACTGTCGACTTCGGCGCAGGCGGCCAGCAACGTGCCGACGTCGGCCCCGCGTGCATCCGCCACCCACGCAGCGTCAGAGCGCAGCGGCCCGCGTCGCCGCGTGGAACGCCAGGATCTGCAGCTCGCCGCCGACGTCGACCGAGCGCACCACCACGTCGTCCGGCACCTGGAGCGCGACGGGCGCGAAGCTGAGGATCTCGCGGACGCCCGTGGCCACCACGGCGTCGGCCACGTCCTGGGCCACGTGACCGGGCAGCGCGAGCACGACCATGCTGACCCGCTCGCGCTGGATGACGTCGGCGACGGAGCGCACGTGCTCCACGGTCACGCCGGCCACCCGGGTGCCCACGACGTCGGGCGACGCGTCGAGCAACGCCACCACCTGGAAGCCGCGCGTCGTGTAGCCGGAGTAGTTCGCGAGGGCGTGCCCGAGGTTACCGATGCCGACGATCGCCAGCCGGTGCTCCGTCTCGAGCCCCAGGGCGACCGTGATGTAGGACGCGAGCGACTCGACGTCGTACCCGACACCGCGCGTGCCGAACGAACCCAGGTAGGACAGGTCCTTGCGCAGCTGCGCCGAGCTGACGCCCGAACGCTCGGCGAGCTCGGTCGACGAGGTGAGGGCCACCCCCTCGGCCGCGAGGTCCCGCAGGGCGCGCAGGTAGTAAGGCAGCCTCCCTACGGTTGCTGCCGGAACTGTCCCGTCACTGAGTTCGACCACGTGCTGCTCCCCTCCCCGCGACCACTGTGTCGCGGGCGTACGCACACACTGCCGGGATGATCATGCCAGGAGGCGGGCCAGACGCGCACCGTCCACGCGCCAGAAACCTTGCTGGACCCCGTCCACCTCGACCACGGGGACATAGTCCCCGTACTTCTCCCGCAGTGCGGGCGCGCTGTCGATGTCGACCTCGCGCCATCGGGCTCCTGCGCCCTCGCACACCCGCACCACCACGGCGCGTGCGTCTTCGCACAGATGGCACGCCTCGCGTGTGTACAGGACTACCCGGGCATCGGCAGGACTTGTCACGACCCGAGGTTACGTCACGCGCGGGACCGGACGGTCCGTGCCCGGCAACCGTGCGTCCGCCCACCGCACGCCCCAGGCCAGGACCAGGAAGACCACGGCGACGAGGGTCGCGTTGGTCAGCGCGGGGCCGTAGCCGAGCACGGTGACGTCGAGGAAGGGGTACGGGTACCAGCCCGTAGCCGCTCCCCGGACGAAGGTGTGGACGAGCCACGCGATCGGGTAGACGACCGACCACCACACGGTCCGCATGCTCACCCGGGGCCGGGGTCCGACCCACAGCCAGACGATGACGGCGAGGAGCGGGGCAAGCACGTGCAGCATCGTGTTCGCCACGGCGCCGGACGGCGTCAGCGTCACCAGGCCGCGCAGCACCGTGTTGTAGACGATCCCGGTGACGGCGATGCAGAGCAGCCCGTCGAGCCGCAGTACCCGGAAGACCGGGCCGTCGCGCCGGGGGTCCAGCGCCAGCGCCAGCGAGACGCCGCCGATCAGCAGGTTCGACTCGATGGTGAAGTAGCTGAAGAGCCGGACGATGCGCTCCGCGTGCGTGGGCGCGATACCCGGGCCACCGACGATGGCGGTGACGAGCTCGATCGTGAAGCCACCGAGGGCGAGCACGGCCACCAGCAGGTGGAGGATGCGCGCGAGGGTGGCCCGGCCCGACCCGCTGATCTCTTGGCTCACGCCCCGGTTCTATCACCGGCGGTCCCTGCCTGCCCGGTGTGACCTGCACTACGTGGCGCGCGGATAGAGTGGCCTCCATGCCGTCGACGCACCCCTCGTCCGCCACCGCGGCGTTCTTCGACGTCGACAACACGATCATCCGCGGTGCGAGCGCTTTTCACCTGGCCAAGTCCGCGTACCAACGCAAGTTCTTCGGCACGCGGGACATCCTCAGGTTCGCCATGATCCAGGCGCGCTACCTGGTGCGGGGCGAGAACAAGGAAGAGATCGACGAGGTGCGCAACCGTGCCCTGTCGCTGATCGCGGGCCGCAGCGTCGCGGAGATCGCCACCCTCGGCGAAGAGGTGTGGGACGCCGTCCTGTCGCTGCGGATCTATCCGGGCACGCGCCGCCTGCTCGACGAGCACATCGCAGCGGGCCACCAGGTCTGGCTCATCACCGCCACGCCCGTGGAGATCGCACAGCTCATCGCGCGCCGGCTGGGCGCGACGGGTGCGCTCGGCACCATCGCGGAGCACAAGGACGGGTTCTACACCGGCCGGCTCAACGGCGACCTGATGCACGGCCAGGCCAAGGCCGCGGCCATCGTCGACCTCGCGAAGATCAACGAGATCGACCTCGACGAGAGCTACGCGTACGGGGACTCGCTGAACGACCTGCCGATGATGGGCGCCGTGGGCCACCCCTGCCCGATCAACCCCGACCTGCGGCTGCGCCGGCACGCGCAGGAGGTGGGCTGGCCCATCCGGGAGTTCCGCGGCCGGTCGCAGCGCGCGGCGGGCCGTGGCGTGCGGACGGCTTCCTGGGCCGGCGCCGCATGGGTGCTGGGTCTGGTGCTGCGGGCGGCTCGCCGTCGGCTGCGCGGGCAGTAGCGGGGCAAGACCACACCCGACACGAAGAAGGCCCGGCCCACAAGGGGCCGGGCCTGCTCGTCACGCGCCCGAGGGCGCGAGCGTCACTTCTTGTTGCGGCGCTGGTGGCGCGTCTTACGAAGCAGCTTGCGGTGCTTCTTCTTCGCCATACGCTTGCGGCGCTTCTTGATGACGGAGCCCATAGGTCCTCGCAATGTTCGATCGGTCGGCGGCAGCCCGACGACGGGCCGCTCAGCGAAATGGTCCACGGTTGGTCCGGGACAGTGACGCCAGGGAGTGACGATGGCCGACCAACACGAAAGGGAGTCCGCTCACTAGGCTACCTGGTCTGAGGCGCGCCCCGTAATCGGCGGCGGTGTGAGGTGCGCCGAACCGGTACCGAAGCCGTCCCGAACCTGTCCCGAAGCCGGTCTACGGCCTCGCGGCGAACCGTTCGAGGAGATCCGCGTGGCCGGAGCAGACGAGCAGGTCGTTGGCGGAGATCCGCGTCTCCGGCGTCGCGTAGACAAAGTCGACACCCGGCGACTTCACGCCGATCACCGTGATGCCGTACCGCTTGCGGATGTTGGACTGCGCGAGCGTGAAGCCCTGCGCCTCCTTGGGCGGGCGCATCTTGACGATGGTGAAGCCGTCCTCGACCTCGATGTAGTCGAGCAGCTTGCCGCTCACGAGGTGGGCGACGCGCGAACCGGCGTCGGCCTCCGGGAAGACGACGTGGTGGGCGCCGATGCGCGTCAGGATGCGGCCGTGCTCCGCGGAGATCGCCTTGGCCCAGATCTGGGGCGTGCCGAGGTCCACGAGATTGCCCGTGATCAGCACGGACGCCTCGAGCGACGAGCCGACGCCGACCACTGCCACGCCGAAGTCCTTGGCGCCGAGCTGCTCCAGCGCCTCCGGGTTGGACGCGTCGGCCTCCACCAGCGGCAGCCGCCCGGACCACTGGGCCACCAGGACCGGGTCCTGCTCGACGGCGAGCACGTCCTGGCCGAGCCGGTCCAGGGTCGAGCCGAGCGACGACCCGAACCGCCCTAGTCCGATCACCAGCACACCCGCATCCCGCTCGGGCTTCTTCTCCGGCACGGTATTCCTCTCTAGCCGTTTGTCAGACGTACAGGTCACCCTAGTGACCCGTGCGCCTGACACTCTCGTCGGTTACCCGATAATCGGGCGTTCCTCGGGGAAGCGTACGATGCGCCGCCGGTCGCGGAGCGCAAGCACCGCGACCACCGTGACCGCGCCGGTGCGCCCCACGAACATGAGGAGAGCCAGCACGTATTTTCCGGCGTCGGGCAGCTCGTGCGTGATGCCTGTGGACAGGCCGACGGTCGCGAACGCCGACAGCACCTCGAACAGCACCTGTGACAGCTGAAGATCAGTGACCTCCAGCAGGGCGATGCACGAGACGAGCACGATGCTCGCCCCCGTGAACACCACCGCGATGGACAGCCGCAGGACGTCCCGCGGGATGCGGCGGCCGAATGCCTCGATGTCGCGGTCGCCGCGCGCCTCGGCGACGATCGCCAGCAGCATGACGGCGAGCGTGGTCACCTTGATGCCTCCGGCGGTCGACGCCGACCCGCCGCCCACGAACATCAGCGCGTCCTGGATCAGCCAGCTCGACTGCGTCATGGCGCCGACGTCGACGGTGCTGAACCCGCCCGAACGCGGCATGATCCCCGCGAAGAGGGCGGCCAGCAGCTTCTCCCCGAGGGTCAGGGGCCCGAACGTGTCCGGGTTGGCCCACTCCAGCACCAGCAGCAGCAGCGCGCCGACGACGAGCAGCGTGCCGCTCGTCACGAGCGTGAGCTTGCTGTGCAGGGAGAGTCGCTTGGTCCAGTTGCGCCAGCGCTGGCCCGGCCGGGGCAGCGCCCGCTGGAGGTTGAGGATCACGGGAAAGCCGAGCGCACCGATGAACACCCCGAGGGCGATCGGCAGCACGAGCGCCCAGTCGCCGACGTGCGGCATCAGGCCCTCGGTGGTGGGCACGAAGCCCGCGTTGTTGAACGCGGAGATCCCGTAGAAGAGCGCGTGCCAGGCGGCGGTGCCGACGTTCTCCTCGATGACGACCAGCCGGGGGAAGATCAGCAGGGCGATCGACAGCTCGAGCGTGGTCGCGGTGATGATGATGACCCGGATCAGCGAGCCGACGTCGCCCAGCCGGCTCGTCTTGGTCTCGGACGCCGTGAGCAGCTTCTGCGTCAGCCCGATCTTGCGCGACACGATCATGCCGAGCAGCGAGGCGACGGTCATGATCCCGAAGCCACCGACCTTGATGCCCGCGAGGATGACGATCTGCCCGTACAGGGACCAGTAGGTCGCCGTGTCCTGGACCACGAGGCCTGTCACGCACACGGCGGAGACAGCGGTGAACAGAGCGTCGACCAGACGGGCACCCTCGCCGTCGGCGGTCGCGAACGGCACCATCAGGAGCCCCGCGAACAGCATGACCACGCACGCGAAGACGGTGACCGCCAGTCGTGCCGGCGCCCGGAAGGCGAGCTCGTCGACGAGCTCCCGCAGCCCGAACAGCCGGTCCCGCAGGCTCCCCGCCATCCGCTCCGCTCCCTCCACCATGTGCTGTCGATCGACGCCCTACTCTGCCACGCCACAGGAGCCGTGCTGAGCAGAAACCCGCAGCAGGCCGCAGGTCCGTTACCGTGGGCGGGTGCACCTCGCCCGGCTGGTCTGGAGTCCGCGACTGCTCGAGTACGACTTCGGACCCGGGCACCCCATGTCGCCCACCCGCCTCGACCTCACGATGCGGCTCATCGAGGCGCTCGGCCTGCTGGACCAGCCCGCGCTCGAGCTGGCGTACGCCGAGCCGGCGTCCGACGCCGTGATCGAGACGGTGCACGACGCCGGCTACGTGGCCGCCGTCCGGCATGCGGGGACGACGCTGGAGCCGAACGTGGCGCGCGGGCTGGGCACCGACGACGACCCGCTGTTCGCCGGGATGCACGAGGCCGCCGCACGCCAGCTGGGCGGGTCCG
Source organism: Promicromonospora sp. CA-289599 (assembly GCF_050936155.1). Classification (NCBI taxonomy): domain Bacteria; kingdom Bacillati; phylum Actinomycetota; class Actinomycetes; order Micrococcales; family Promicromonosporaceae; genus Promicromonospora; species Promicromonospora sp. CA-289599. Next base: position 3,249,356 of record NZ_JBNJNI010000001.1, on the reverse strand, counting down.
TCGACCTCGCCGACGCGCTCTGGACCGGCGAGATCGCGCACGGCGTGAACATCGCCGGCGGCATGCACCATGCGATGCCCGGCGCGGCCTCGGGCTTCTGCGTCTACAACGACGCCGCGGCCGCCATCCGCCGGCTGCTGGACCGGGGCGCGGAGCGGGTCGCCTACCTGGACTTCGATGCGCACCACGGCGACGGGGTGGAGGCGATCTTCTGGGACGACCCCCGCGTGCTCACCGTCTCGGTCCACGAGGACGGTCGCACCCTGTTCCCGGGGACCGGCGCCTCCGCCGACGTCGGGCAGGGCTCCGCCGAGGGCAGCGTCGTCAACATCCCGGTCCCGGCCCGCACGACCGGCCCGGCCTGGCTGCGGGCGATCGACGCCGTCGTGCCCGCCCTGGTCCGGGAGCACCGGCCGCAGGTGATCGTCTCCCAGCACGGCTGCGACGCCCACGGGCGGGACCCGCTCTCCAACCTGAACGTCTCGGTGGACGCGCAGTGGACCGCACAGCAGTGGACGCACGCGCTGGCGCACGAGCACGCCGACGGCCGCTGGCTGGCCCTCGGCGGTGGCGGCTACGCGGTGTCCGACGTCGTCCCGCTCGCCTGGGCGGCCCTCGTCGCCGAGGTGGCGCACGTACCCCTGGAACGCGGCGCCGAGCTGCCAGCCGTGTGGCGCGACGCCGTCGAGGCCATGGGCTTCGAGGCCGCGCGCACGCTGGGCACGGCCGATGTGCCGTTCCGGAGCTGGCGCGACGGCTACGACCCGGCCGACGACGTGGACCGCGCGGTCCAGGCCACCCGCCGCGCGGTGTTCCCCCTCCATGGCCTGGACCCCCTCCTGGACTGAGGGCCGCCCCGGCCCGGGCTGGTCGGCAGTTCGTCAGGTGGTCGGCAGCTCGGAATGCCGATCACCTGACGTATTGCCGACCGCGCGGCGGAGTACATGCTTTGTTCATCCGGGTCCGGGAACATCCGGCCCATGCGACGTCGCTTCGCCGCCCTGCCGGCCGCCCTGCTGCTCCTGTCCCTGCTCGCACCGGCCACGGCCGTAGCGGGCGACGGCGGCGGGCACCGCCCCACCGTCACCGTCACCACCTCGGTGGAGACGCCGCCGCTGTACGACGACGAGGCCGGCGGCAACGCGTCGGGCGACGACCCCGCGATCTGGGTCCACCCGAAGCACTCGGACCGGTCGCTCGTCGTCACGACGGCCAAGGAGGGCGGCCTGCGCGTCTACTCCGTCGCCGCGACCGAGCTGCAGTCGGTCGCGGCAACGGCCGCCCCGCGCGCGGACGGCGTGCCCGGCCGGTACAACAACGTGGACATCGCCTACGGCCTGGACGTCGCAGGCAGGAAGACCGATGTCGCCGTCGTCTCGGACCGGTACAACGACCAGGTCCGCTTCTTCGCCATCGACCCGGCCGGGTCCGACGCCGCGCAGCCGCTCACCGAGGTCACGGCCCCCGAGCTGGAGTTCCTGTTCAGCCCCGACCGCGAGACGGTCGCCGAGGACCAGACGGCGTACGGCCTGGCGGTCTATCAGCGCCGCGGCCGGACGTACGCGGTAGTGACGCAGGAGGGCAGCACCAACATCGCCACGGCGCGGATCACCACCGGCCCGGACGGCGTCGGCTACACCGACGTGGAGCACCTGGCGATGCCCGGCGAGTTCGCCCTGCCCGACGGCACCACCTGGGTGCCGTGCGAGGAGCCGGGCGTGGAACCGCAGCTGGAGGGGCTGGCCGTCGACCGCCGCACCGGCACGCTGTACGCCGCGCAGGAGGACGTCGGCCTGTGGCGGGTTCCGCTCCCCCTCGGCTCGGGCGAGCCGCGGCTGGTGGACCGGGTGACGGACTTCGGCGTGCACGACGCCTACGACCCCGAGACCGAGGAGTGCGCCCCGGTGGACCCGGAGGTGCCGTCGTACGGGGGCAAGAACCTGACGGCCGACGCCGAGGGTGTGGACATCTGGTACGGCCCCGGCCGCAAGGGCTACGTGATCGTGTCCAGCCAGGGTGACGACACCTACGGTGTCTACGACCTGCGCGGCCGCAACCGCGCCCTCGGTACCTTCCGGGTCGCGGGCGACGGCGTGGACGACGTCGACGGGTCGGACGGCCTCGCGGTCTCCAACGCGCCGGTGGGCGAGTACCGGTCCGGGCTGCTGGTCACCCACGACGAGCCGGAGACGGGCCCCGACGTCGACCCGGGCCGCGAGGAGGACGCCACGGGCTTCTCGTACGTCCACTGGGGCGACGTGGCCAAGGCGCTCCGCCTCCACTGACCCGAGCCAGCTCAGGCGGTACGACGGCGGAGGGTGAGCACGCCCAGCAGCACCGCACCCACTATGAACAGGACGATCACGCCGACGGCGCCGCGGATGTCCGCCCACTCGTCCCCCGCCGCCAGCGACGTCATCGCCTCTATCGCATAGGTGAGCGGGAACACGCGGGACAGCCACTCCAGCACCTGCGGCATCTGGTCGCGCGGCATGAGCAGGCCGCAGGTGATGAGCTGCGGAAAGATGATCGCGGGCATCATCTGGACCGCCTGGAACTCGCTGCGCGCGAGCGCCGACGCGGCCAGGCCGAGGGTGCAGCCGAGGATCGCGTCGAGCAGCGCGACCACGACGACGAGCCAGAGCGGGCCCGCCACGTCCATCCCCACGAGGAGCGCGAACCCGACCACCACGAACGCCTGGACCAGCGCCAGCGCCGCGAATGCGAGGCCGTAGCCCGCCACGAAGTCGCCCTTGCGGATAGGCGTGGTCATGAGCCGCTCCAGCGTGCCCGACTGCCGTTCGCGCAAGGTTGCCACGCTCGTGACCAGGAACATCACGATGAGCGGGAACAGGCCGACCAGCATCGGGCCGAACCTGTCGAGCACCTGGGGCTGGTCGTCGAACATCCAGGCGATCAGGCCGATCAGCAGGCAGGGCAGCAGGATGATGAGGGCTACCGTGCGGTGGTCGCCGCGCAGCTGGGACAGCACGCGGCTCGCGGTGGCGAAGGTCAGGTTCATCGCGCCGTCTCCTCGGTACTCTCGCCGACGCCGGCGGCCGGCTCACCAGCGGCGTCGATCAGGGCGAGGAACGCGCGTTCGGCGTCGGGTGCCCCGGTGGTGGCCAGCAGGTCGTCGGGAGTGGTGTCGGCGACGAGGGCACCGGACCGCATGAGGAGCAGGCGGTCGCACTGCACCGCCTCGTCCATCACGTGGCTGGACACCAGGAGCGTGCACCCCGCGGCCGCGAGCCTCCGGAACACGGCCCACAGGTCGCGGCGGAGGACCGGGTCGAGGCCCACCGTCGGCTCGTCCAGCACGAGCAGCTCGGGCCCGCCGACCAGCGCAGCAGCCAGGGAGACCCGGGAGCGCTCGCCGCCCGAGAGCGTGCTCACCCGCTGCTTCTCGTGCCCACCGAGATCGACGGTTCCCACGGCGGTCGCCACCGCCTCGGCTGGCGAGGGGACCCCCGCGAGAGCCGCGAAGTACCTGAGGTTCTGCGCGACGGTGAGGTCGGTGTAGACGCTGGCGTCCTGCGTCATGTAGCCGACCCGGCGCCGCAGCGCCGGGGTGCCCGCCGCGCTGCCGAGCACCTCCACGGTGCCGGTCACGTGGTCCTGCACACCCACGACGGAGCGCATGAGCGTCGTCTTGCCGGAGCCGGACGGCCCCATCAGCCCGACGACGGATCCGGCCGGCACCGCGACGTCCAGCCCAGCGATGATCGGCCGGCCGCCGCGAACCACCCGCAGGTCACTGATGACCACCACGTTATTCCTCATGTGAGGAATTGTGCTCTCGTGTCCGGCTACCGCGCAAGGTCTCCCGTGAGGTAGCGCTGGATGGTGGGCCCGGCGAGCGCCGCGACCTCGGCGGGTGTCATCGAGGCGATGGGCTCCACGGGAACGAGGAACCGCGTCATCATCAGCCCCGCCATCTGGGAGGCGACGAGGGCGGTGCGCAGCGGCGCGTCCGGCGCGTCGAGCGTGCGCATCACCGGGCCGAGGATCGCCGCGCCGATGAACTGGGGCAGCAGCCCGCGCAGCCCGGGGTCGGCCATGACGGCGGGCACGGCCATGCGGACCATGGCGCCGCCGTCGAAGCCCCAGGCGCTCAGGACGGTCTCGACGAGCCGTTCTCCCAGCGTCTCCAGCGGGCCGTCCACGACCCGCTCCATCAGCTTGTCGGGCTCGATCTCCGTGACGCCGAGCGTGGCGGTCAGCAGCCGCGCCTTGTCGGCGAACCAGTGCCGCACGGTGCCCGGGTCGACGCCGGCCCGCCGGGCGACCGACCGCAGGGACGCCGCCTCGTACCCGCGCTCCAGGAACTCCGCCCGGGCGGCGGTCAGGATCTCGGCGCGTGCGTCCTGCCCGGCGGGACGCCGTCCGCGGCGCGAGGTGGGAGCGAGATCGGCCATCCCGCCATTCTCGCCCAGGCACGACGACGCGAGGGTCTCGACAGGCTCGACCACCGGTGGTCGAGCCTGTCGAGACCCTCGCGGTTCTCTGGCCGGCAGTCAGCCGTCAGCGCGCGGCTGCGGCCCGCCGCTTGTTCCAGACGTCGAAGGCGACAGCCAGGAGCAGGACGACGCCCTTGACGACCTGCTGCACCGACTGGTCCACGCCCATGAGCTGCATGCCGTTCGACATGACGGCCATGATCAGACCGCCGACCATCGCGCCCGTCACGGTGCCGATACCGCCGGTCACGGCGGCACCACCGATGAAGCACGCCGCGATCGCGTCGAGCTCGAACATGTTGCCCGCCGCCGGCTGTGCGGCGTTCGACCGGGCTGAGAACACGATGCCCGCGATCGAGGCGAGGAAGCCCATGTTCACGAACATCCAGAAGTTCACGCGCTTCACCCGGACGCCGGAGAGCTGCGCCGCGGCAAGGTTGCCACCGATGGCGTAGACGTGGCGGCCGAACACGCTGTGCTTGGTCACCGCCGTGTAGACCATGACCAGCACGGCCAGGATGATCAGCACCGCGGGCAGGCCCCGGTACGTGGCGAGGTTGTACGCGAACCACATGACGACCGCCGCGACGACCACGAGCTTCAGCACGAAGAACACGGCCGCCTCGACCGTCTGCTTGTACGCGATGCGCGCGCGGCGCTGCCGCCACGAGTTGTACGCGAAGCCGAGCACACCGATGGCGAAGATGACGAGCGTGAAGGTGTCGTACCCGTAGCCCCCGAGCAGACCGTTGAGGAATCCGTTGGCGATCGCGTTGTACTCCGCCGGGAACGGCGAGAGCGAGACGTTGTTGAGCACCTCGAGCGTGAGACCACGGAACAGGAGCATGCCTGCCAACGTCACGATGAACGCTGGGATGCCCACATAGGCCACCCAGAACCCTTGCCACGCCCCGACCAGCAGTCCCGTACCGAGAGCAGCGAGCACGCCCACCCACCAGGGCTGACCGCCACGGATGACGATCATGGCGGCCACGGCTCCGGTGAGTGCGACCACCGAGCCCACCGACAGGTCGATGTGCCCGCCGATGATGATGATCACCATGCCGATGGCGAGGATGAGGATGTACGAGAACTGCAGCACGAGGCTGGTCAGGTTCCGCGAGCTGAGCAGCAGGCCGTCGGTCAGCACCGAGAACAGCACGATGATCAGCACGAACGCGATGTAGATACCACTGGTGCGGATGTTCCGGGTGAACAGGTCCCGGAGGTTCGTGATGCCGGTCATGCCTTCGTCTCCTGTGTGTTCTCCTGGGTCATGAGAGCCATGAGTCCTTCCTGGGTGGCTGAGGCCACGTCGACCTCGCCGGTGATGCGGCCGAAGGCCAGGGTGTAGATGCGGTCGCAGATCCCGAGGAGCTCGGGGAGCTCCGAGGAGATGACCAGCACGGCCTTCCCGTCCGCGACCAGCTTGTTGATGATGGTGTAGATCTCGTACTTGGCGCCGACGTCGATGCCGCGTGTGGGCTCGTCGAGGATCAGTACCTCAGGGGCGGTGTACAGCCACTTGGACAGCACGACCTTCTGCTGGTTGCCACCCGAGAGCTTGCCCACCTCCACCAGCACGTTGGGGGTGCGGATGCTCATGGAATCGCGGTACTCCTCCGCGACCTTGAGCTCCTCGTTCTCGTCCACGAAGCCGTTCTTCGACAGCTTGCCGAGGCCCGCCGCCGAGATGTTGCGCCGGATGTCCTCGATGAGGTTGAGCCCGTACTGCTTGCGGTCCTCCGACACGTAGGCGATACCGGCCTTGATCGCGTCCGGCACGGTGCGGGCGTCGATCTTCTTGCCGTGCACGTACGCAGTGCCGGAGATGTCCCGGCCGTAGGAGCGGCCGAACAGCGACATCGCGAGCTCCGTACGCCCGGCGCCCATGAGGCCGGCGATGCCGACGACCTCGCCGGCCCGAACGTTCAGGTTCGCGCCCTTGACGATGACGCGCCCGGGCTGGGTCGGGTGGTACACCGTCCAGTCCTCGACGCGCAGCACCTCCTCGCCCGGATGCGACTCGCGGCTGGGATACCGGTTGTCGAGATCGCGCCCCACCATGCCGCGGATGATGCGGTTCTGGATCGCCTCGGACGAGCCACCCGCCTCGGCCATGTCGAAGGTCTCGATCGACTGGCCGTCGCGGATGATCGTGGTGCGGTCGGCGATCTCGGCGATCTCGGCGAGCTTGTGAGAGATCATGATCGACGTGATGCCCTCGCTCTTGAACTGCCGGAGCAGCTCGAGCAGGTGCTCGGAGTCGTTGTCGTTCAGCGCCGCCGTCGGCTCGTCGAGGATGAGCAGGCGCACGTCCTTGGAGATGGCCTTGGCGATCTCCACGAGCTGCTGCTTGCCGACACCGAGCGCGGAGATCGGAACCGTGGGCGACTCGCTCAGGCCCACCCGCTCCAGCAGCACTGCTGCCTCGGAGTTGGCCCTGTTCCAGTCGATGGCACCACCGGTGCGACGACGCTCGTTGCCGAGGAAGATGTTCTCGGCGATCGACAGGTACGGGACGAGCGCGAGCTCCTGGTGGATGATCACGACGCCGCGGGCCTCGGAGTCGTTGATGTTGCCGAACTGGGCGTTCTTGCCGTCGAGCACGATGTCACCGTCGTAGGTGCCGAACGGATACACCCCCGACAGCACCTTCATCAGGGTGGACTTGCCCGCCCCGTTCTCGCCGCAGATGGCGTGGATCTCGCCCCGGCGGACAGTGAGGTTGACGTCCTGGAGCGCTTTGACCCCAGGAAATGTCTTGGTGATGCCGCGCATCTCGAGGATGTCGGTCGGCGCCGAATCGGCCATGCCAGTCCTTGTCGCGTACTTGTCGCCAATAGTGATGTTGCGGAGTGCCCGACGCCGGTGGTCGAGCTTGTCGGGACCTGGGTCCCGACAAGCTCGACCACCGGACGACCGCAAGAAGTCAGCGGCGTCGAACCGTTACTGCCAGGAGGTCAGTCCTACTCGTCGACCTGGCCGGACGCGACCTCTTCCTCGGTGAGGTAGCCGGACTCGACCAGCTCGGCCTCGAGGTTGTCCTCGGTGACGATCACCGTGGGGAGCAGGAACGACGGCACGACCTTCACGCCGTTGTCGTACGTCTCGGTGTCGTTCGCCTCCGGCTCGTTGCCCTCGAGGAACGCCGTAGCCGCGGTGACGGCCTGCTCGGCGAGGAGCCGGGTGTCCTTGAAGATGGTCGAGTACTGCTCGCCGTCCACGATCAGCTTGGCGGAGGCCGCCTCGGCGTCCTGGCCGGTGATGATCGGCATCTCCAGGTCACCCTTGCCGTAGCCCGAGTTCTTCAGGGCGGTGATGATGCCGCGCGACAGCACGTCGGCCGGGGCCAGCACGCCGTCGATGGTCTGGTCGCCCTTGGTGTAGGTCGACGTCAGCAGGTTCTCCATACGCTCCTGCGCACCCTCCTGCTCCCAGCGCTGGATCGCGACGGTGCCGAACTCGGTCTGCTCCGAGGGCACGACGAGCGTCTTGTCGTCGATGTACGGCTGGAGCACCGACATCGCGCCGTCGAAGAAGAACCCGGCGTTGTTGTCGTCGGGCGAACCGGCGAAGAGCTCGACGTTGAACGGGCCCTCGGGGGCGTCCGCGGCGGGCTCGCCGTCCTCGCCCAGGATGCCGAGCCCGGTCAGCAGCGAGGTGCCCTGCTGCACGCCGACCTCGTAGTTGTCGAAGGTGACGTAGAAGTCCACGTTCTCCGAGTCGCGGATGAGGCGGTCGTACGAGATCACCGGGATGTTCGCGGCAGCGGCGGCGTCAAGCTGCGTACCCAGCGTGGTGCCGTCGATGGAGGCGATGATGAGCGCCTCGGCGCCCTTGTTGATCATCGCGTCGATCTGCGCCTGCTGGGTCGGGATGTCGTCACCCGCGAACTGCAGGTCGACGTCGTACCCGGCCGCCTTGAGACCCTCCTCGACAGCACCGCCGTCCGCGATCCAGCGCTCGTACGTCTGGGTGGGCATCGCCACGCCGACGAGGCCACCCTCTTCGCCGTCACCGGCACCGCCACCGCCACCAGCGCCGGCACCGCCGCCGCCACATGCAGCGAGCGAAACAGCCATCGTGCCCGTCGCCAGCGCAGCCAGACCGCGCTTGGCCCACAGCTTCCTTGCCATGACATCTCCTCTTCGAGTTTGCCCGGGCAACGTCTCTGCAACCCGGCCGACTTCACATTGTGAACGCAACAGATTGTGAACGCTCACACGTCTGTTGGTCAAAACCGGGTCGGCTGAACTTAGCCAGAACCGACCGGTGACCGTGCCCACCGTAGCCGTGGTAGGGGGCTGGTAAGGGGAACTTACTGGATGGTTACGGCATCGATACAGTCAACTCTTGAATCCGGGAACCGACGTCCTGGGTAGTCCGCCTCACCGAACGCTCCCAAGATCACCCGGGAGATCACCCGGAAGCGGAGCCGGATCTCACCCGCTGTCAGGAGATCGGCTGTTCCAGCTGCCGGCTGCCCGACCCCTCGCCGACCACCCGCACGAGCTCCGTGCCACCCGGCTGGACGCCCACCACGCGGCTGTCCTGGCCCGGCACGACGTCGCCCGTCGACTCCCGTCCGATGATCCGCGAGTCCGGCACCACCCTCCGGAACGGCGCCGGATCGCCGGTCGCGCCGATGCGCTCCAGCAGCAGCTCGACGGCGGTGCGCGCGATCTGGTCCCGGCCCGGGTCCACCGAGGACAGCGCGGGAACCGCGTACTTCGCGTCGTCGACGTCGTCGAACCCGATGAGCGCCACCTGACCCGGGACGTCGATCCCGTGGGCGTGCAGGGCGTGCAGGGCGCCGAGCGCGAGCGCGTCGTTGAGCGCGAAGACCGCGTCGATCTCTACGCCCGCGTCGAGCATGCGGCGCATCGCCTCCGCGCCGGTGGAACGGTGCCAGAGGCCCGCCTCCCCGATCAGCGCCGGGTCGTGCGGCAGGCCGGCCTCCGCCAGCCCTTCCAGGTAGCCGGTGGTGCGCAGCGCCGCGGACCCGACCTGCTCCCCCTCGTGCCCCCCGATCAGCGCGATCCGACGGCGGCCGAGCGACGCCAGGTGCAGGGTCGCCGCCTTGGCGGCCGCCACGTTGTTCATCGTCACGTGGTCGGCGGGCGCGCCGAAGACGCGCTCGCCCAGGATCACTATCGGGAAGTCGACGGTGAACAGGCCGATGTCGTCGGGGCCGAGCGCCAGGGGCGAGAAGATCAGGCCGTCCGTGAGGTGCCTGCGCCGGCCCGAGAGCACGTCGGTCTCCCGCTCGCGGCTGGCGCTCGTCTGCTCGATCAGCACGGTCCACCCGGCGGAGTCAGCGGCGGAGATGACGGAGTCGGCAAGCTCCGCGAAGTACGGGAGCGAGAGCTCGGGAACCGCCAGCGTGATCAGCCCCGTGCGGCGCGTGCGGAGGTTCCGGGCGGACATGTTGACGCGGTAGCCCAGGTCCTCGATGGCGGCCTGGACCCGCTCCCGGGTCGCGGCGCGGATGTACGGGTAGCCGTTCACCACGTTCGACACCGTCTTGATCGACACGCCTGCGCGCTGCGCCACGTCGTGCATCGTCACAGCCACGCTGCCAGCCTCCGCTTCCGAGTTTCCCCACAGGGTAGAGGACGGCCGTCGCTCACGCGTCGCCGATCGGATAGTGTGCAACGTTGTAGAACGACCGATCGATCCAGCGAGGAACAATGACGACCTCCCGCACCCGCGTGCTACTGCACCCCGACTTCACGGTCGGCACCGTCGACCGCCGCCTGTTCGGCTCCTTCGTGGAGCATCTCGGGCGTGCGGTCTACACGGGCATCCACGAGCCGGGCCACCCGACGTCCGACAGCCACGGTTTCCGCCGCGACGTCGCCGACCTGACGCGCGAGCTCGGCGTCACCACCGTCCGGTACCCGGGCGGCAACTTCGTCTCGAACTACCGGTGGGAGGACGCCGTCGGGCCCGTCGAGCAGCGCAAGCCGTTCCTCGATCTCGCGTGGCGCACCGTCGAGCCCAACACCGTGGGTACCGACGAGTTCCTGCAGTGGGCCGAGCGCGAGGGCATCGAGCCCATGATGGCCGTCAACCTCGGCACCCGTGGCGTCGAGGAGGCAGTGGCCCTCCTCGAGTACTGCAACGGCGAGGCGGGCACCCGCTGGGCCGACCTGCGCATCGCGAACGGCCGCGAGAAGCCCTACGGCGTCAAGCTCTGGTGCCTGGGCAACGAGATGGACGGCCCGTGGCAGATCGGGCACAAGGACGCGCACGAGTACGGGAAGCTCGCCCGCAACGCCGGCGCCGCGATGAAGCTCGTGGACCCGTCCATCGAGCTCGTCGCCTGCGGTTCGTCGTCCATGGGGATGCCCACGTTCGGCGAGTGGGAGCGCACGGTCCTGGAGTACACGTACGACCTCGTGGACCACATCTCGATGCACGCCTACTACGAGGAGGTCGACGGCGACCGCGCGTCGTTCCTCGGGTCGGGTACCGCGATGGACCGCTTCATCGAGCGGGTGGTGGCCTCGGCGGACGCCGTCGGCGCCCAGCGCCGCTCCGACAAGCGCATCACCATCTCGTTCGACGAGTGGAACGTCTGGTACCTGGAGACCCGCTTCCCAGGCGAGGCGAACCTGCCGATCCAGAAGGACGCGCCCCGCATCATCGAGGACGTCTACTCCGGGCTCGACGCCGTCGTCGTGGGTGACCTCCTGGTCACGCTGCTGAACCACGCCGACCGGGTGCCGGTCGCGTGCCTCGCGCAGCTCGTCAACGTGATCGCGCCGATCATGACCGAGCCGGGCGGCGAGGCCTGGCGGCAGCCGACCTTCCACCCCTTCGCGACGACGGCGCGCCTGGCGCAGGGCGAGGCGCTCGACCTGCGTGTCTCCACGTCCACCATCACCACCAAGGCCCACGGCGAGGTGCCTGCCGTCACGGCGGCGGCCACCCTGGCCGACGGCGCCGTCGCGCTGTTCCTGACCAACCGCTCCGCCGAGCCGGTCGAGGTGGAGCTCGCCCACCTGGGTGCGGCACTCGAGGTCACCGAGGGCTGGACCATGACGGCCGACCACGGGCCCGCCGTCGCCGGGCCGGAGCACGCGGAGAAGGTCGCCACGGAGCACTGGGGCGCGTTCGACGTCGCCGGTCGCATCGCCACGGGCGACGGCGCGACGACGAAGGTGACGCTGCCCCCGGAGTCCTGGACCGCCCTGTCGGGCACCCTCACCTCGGTCTGAGATCCGCCGGAGTAGAGCGCGCGTCCGGACAGGCGCTCTACTTCGGCGGGCGGGTCAGATGCGGCAGGTCACTTGTCGGTCCCGAAGCCGAAGCCGCCGTCCGCCTCCGCGGCCCGCCAGAAGTCGCGCAGCATCTCCTCCGGGGTGTGGAGGTTGTGCCGGCTCGCCACCGGTTCCTCGTCGCCCGAGATGGCCTTGACCTCGTCGTGGATGCGCTCCATCGAGGTGTCGAGCGACCAGGCGACGTCCGCCGCGAGCTTGAGCGAGTCCGTGAGGTGGCGGGGCACGTCGCCGTCGTACTTGTAGTAGATCTTGTGCTCCAGGCTGGCCCAGAAGTCCATCGCGATCGTGCGCAGCTGGATCTCGACGATGACGTCCTCGACCCGGTCGGACAGGTAGACCGGGATCTGCACGATGAGGTGCAGCGACTTGTACCCGGTCGCCTTCGGGTGCTTGATGTAGTCGCGCTCCTCCAGCAGCGTCAGGTCCGCCTGCTTGAGCAGCATGTCGCGCACCAGGTAGATGTCGTTGACGAAGCTGCAGGTGATCCGGACGCCGGCGATGTCGAACATCTTCGCCCGGACGCCGTCCGGCGTCAGCGGGATGCCCTTGCGGCGGCACTTGGCGACTATCGACTCGAACGACTTGAGCCGCGAACCCACGTGCTCGACGGGGTTGTAGTTCTGCATGTGCCGGAACTCGTCGCGCAGGATCGAGACCTTGGTCATCACCTCGTCGATCCCGAACTTGTAGGTCAGCACCAGGCGGCGCAGCTCTGCGACCAGCTTCCGGAGCTCGGCTGGATCAGGTGTCGGGTGTTCCCGGAGGTCCTCGGGCAGCGTGCTCACGGAGACCACCGTACGGGTTGAGGGTGCTGCTGTGGGGCTCAAGCGGAGGTCCGCCCGTCGACGGCGGGCGGACCTCCGCCAGGGAGCACTCCGAGTCAGCTGCCGGTGGCTTCCGCGAGCCGGAGGAACGTGATCGAGTGCGGTGCGAAGTCGTAGCTGAACTCCGTGTCGTCGCCCGGCCGGGACACGTCGAGCGTCGCGCTGCCCTCCACCGGCACGATTCGCTCCGGTTGCGTCTTGGTGTTCATGGCCGACGGCGCCCCGCTCATCTCGATGACCTCGGCGTCACCGTCCACCGCGTACCCGTCGACGTTCACCGCCGTACGCGCCACCGACTCGTACGGGTTGACGACCTTGAGCACCAGCTCGCCGGTCTCCGCGTCCCGCGTGACCACCTGGTACAGCGACTCGGTGGTCGGTTCGGTGTACGTCATCTGCAGCTCACCGTCGAGGTACATCTTGATCGTCCGGCCCGACACCACCACCTTGACGTGGTAGTCCCGTCCCGTCTCCAGCGAGTGCCCCTCGCGCGCCGCGACCTCGCCCTGCCTGCCGCCATCGGCCCGCTCGAGCGCCTGTCGTGAGTTGCCCCAGCCGCCCAGGTTCCACCAGTAGAAGTCGTCCGCCGCACCAGCGGCGAACCCGACCAGGAAGCCCTCGTTGCCGCTCAGCTTCCGGGCGTCGAGCTCCAGGGTGTAGTTGTCCCAGCCCTTCGCGTAGGCGTCGGTGATGAGCGAGCGAGCGTCGGCGACGTTCCCCGACTGCACGTACTCGCCGTCGGAGACGGCCCAGGACCCGGCCTGCGGGTCCCACTGCGACGCGTCGTCGAACGTGTCCGAGAAGAGCACCTCGCCGGACTCGTTGCTGGTGACCTGCACGTCGTCGTAGGCCGCCTGCGTCTCCCAGGTCGACAGGAAGACGCCGCCCGAGATGTCCGCGGGGGTCTCCTCCGGGCCGTCGTGCGTGGAGGGGACCACCTGGTCGCCGGTGTTCGTCATGAACATCTGCTGCGTGTAGTACGACGTCGAACCCCACGACTCGTCGTTGTCGAACCACATCAGGTCCGGGGACCACTGGACGTAGTCCTCGTTGGCGAACATCGGCGCGTAGGAGGCCAGCTCCACCAGGTCGGCGTTGCGTTCGATCCCCGTCATGTACGCGGCCTCCGACAGCGAGTTGGACCAGGCGTTGCCGCGCGAGGCGTACTCGCCGAGGAACACGTGCGGGCCCTCGCGGTCGTACGAGTCGTACCGCTCCGTGTTCGACAGGAACCACGACGGGTCGTTGTAGTAGTGCTCGTCGACCATCGCGACGTCCTGCTCGCGGTTGAAGTCCCAGAGCTCGTCGAACCGGGCGCCGGCGTCGTCCGGACCCGAGTTCGAGATCACGGTGACCTCGGGGTGCGCCGCCTCGACGGCGTCCCGGAACCGCGGGAAGTTGGCCTCGAACGTGCGGGTGTTCTCCTCGTTGCCCAGGCCGATGTACTTCAGTCCGAACGGGTCGGGGTGGCCCAGCGCGGCGCGCTTGGCGCCCCACTCGGTGTCCACCGATCCGTTGGCGAACTCGATCAGGTCGACGGTGTCCTGCACCCAGCGGTCGATACGGACGTCGTCGGTCATCTCGGGGATGTTGCTGCCGCACCCGTTGGCGCCGACCGACAACACGGGCAGCGGCGACGCCCCCAGGTCCTCGGCGAACTCGAAGTACTCGAGGTAGCCGAGGCCGTAGGTCTGGTTGTAGCCCCAGAAGTTCCAGTTGGTCGGGCGCTCCTCGACCGGTCCGATGGTCTCCTTCCACTGGTACGTCCGACGGCGGTCCGCGCCGTCCGACTCCAGGTAGGTGTCGAACGTGCCGACGTTGGTGACGCAGCCACCGGGGAACCGCAGGAAGGACGGCTCCAGGTCGGCGACCTTCTGCGCGAGGTCCGCACGGAGCGGCGAGCGCCCGTTGACCGGGCCGTCCCACGTGTCGCGCGGGAACAGGGAGACCATGTCCAGGCGCAGCGTGCCGGCCGCTCCGCCCGTCACGACGAGCCGGGCGTCGTTGGCGGTGCCGGTCGCGGTGAGCTTGGCCGTGTGCTTCTTCCAGCGGTTCTTGCCGTTGACGTTGATCGTGGTGGAGCCGTAGGTCTTGGCGCCGTCCGGCGACTCGAGGCTCACCGTGAGGCGCTGCTTGCGCTCCGCACGCGCGAACACCGAGAAGTCGTACTTCTTGCGCTTCTCGATCGCGAACCCCTCGTTGTAGCTGGCGTTGCGCACGCCGACGCCGGGACCGTCTGCCTCGACGGTCAGGTAGGCGCGGTTGGCGTCGTTGAGCCACTCGGCCCGCTCGGACTGCACCTGCGCGGTACCGGTGGACCCGCGCCGCTGCACCACGTCCCATCCGGTCATGCCGGTGAAGCTCGCGTTGTCCGTCGCCGCGAACTCGAACGACCGGTTACGGACCAGCTCGGCGTACAGGCCGCCGTCGGCCGCGTAGTTGATGTCCTCGTAGAAGACGCCGTACAGGTCGTCGCTCATCTCCGTGCCGGCTGCCGCGGCGTCGACGTCGAGCGTGTGCTCCTGCACCGGGGTCTCGGCCGGCGGGTACGCGGCCACGAGGCGCTCCCGTTCCTCGGCCGTGATCGGCAGGACCGTCCCGTGCCGGGGGCTGGCCGGCAGGATCGCGTCGAGGTTGGCGGTCCACTCGCCGCTGCTCAGGTCATCGGACTCGAACAGCATGTAGCCCTGGCCGCCGTGGTAGCTCGGCTGGTCCTGCAGGAGGAACCAGCGGTCGTCGGTGAGCGACGGGAACAGCGTGGGCCCCTCACCCCCGGTGAACGTGCCGCCCCACGGGTTCGGCTGCCCGAACCCGACACGCTCCTCGATGAGGTCCCAGCCGTCCCCGTCGGACACGCCCTGCGTACGGCGCAGGTCCGTCGACGACTCCTGGCGCATCCCCATGTACGACTCGTCCTTGGTGAGGCGGTAGTAGACGCCGTCCTCCTCCTGGACCGTCGAGTCGATCATGCCGAGGCCGTCGCCCTGCGGCTCGTCGATCCACGGCCGAGGCTCCGAGAACGTCTCGAAGTCCGTGGTGGTCGCGTAGAGCATGCGCTGGTACGAGGTCCGGATGTCGCGCTCCGCGGGCGGGACGTCTGCCGGGTACAGGGCGGAGGCCCAGTAGACGACGAACTCGCCGGCCGCCTCGTCCCAGTACGCCTCCGGCGCCCACAGGTTGCCCGCGTTCTCGGGCGCGAGCTCGATCTCGCGCTGCTCGCCCCAGCTCACCAGGTCGGTCGACTCCCAGACCATGAGCGAGCGGCTGCCCGTCTCCTGGGCGTCGCCGAAGTTGCCGCCGCCGTAGATCTGCAGGTCGGTCGCGAGCAGGTAGTACGTGCCGTCGCCGCCGCGGATCAGGAACGGGTCGCGCAGGCCCTTGGTGCCGAGCGTCGAGCTGAGCACCGGCTCGCCGCCGTTGAGCGTGGTCCACTCCAGCGGGTCCGGCCCGTCCGAGACGGCGAACGAGATGGTCTCGCCGTCGGCGGTGGACTCGCCGGTGAAGTAGGGGAAGAAGTAGGCGGCGTAGTCGCCCTCGGCCGCCGTGGACGACGCCGGAGCGGCGTCCGGTGCAGCGTCCGGTGCGGCGGCGGAAGGCGCCACCGCTCCCGCCAGGCTCACCGCGAGCGCGGCGCCGATCGCGAGCGCACCTCTTCTATATCGTTGTAGATGCATATCGTGTCGATCCCTTCGTCACGTCACTGTGGAGTGGGTCGGCGGTACTGCGGCCCTGACTCGGCGTACCGGGTACGCCGAGTCAGGGCCGGGGGTTCTGTTACGTGCGGCGGAGCGTCAGGATGCGCTGGAGGGCCACGAAGACCAGCAGCAGCACGCCGATCACGATCTTGGTCCACCAGGAGCTGAGGGTGCCCTCGAACGTGATGATGGTCTGGATCAGACCGAGCACCAGCACACCCAGCACGGAGCCGAGCACGAAGCCGGTGCCGCCCGTCAGCAGCGTTCCGCCGATGACCACCGCTGCGATGGCGTCGAGCTCCATCGCGACACCGGTCAGGGAGTAGCCCGACCGGGAGTACATCGCGAACAGCAGGCCGCCGAGCCCCGCGCACGTGCCGCTCACCACGTAGGCGAGCACCTTGGTGCGGGCCACGGGCAGGCCCATGAGCAGCGCGGACTGCTCGCCGCCGCCGATCGCGTACACCGTGCGGCCGAACCGCGTGAAGTGCAGCACGAGGAAGCCGAGGCCCACGACGACGAGCGCGATGAGCACGCCCGACGACATCCGCCAGCCGCCGAAGATCTGCACCCAGCTCGCGAGCTCGCCGAACGACGCGTTGTTGATGGCGATGGACTCCGGCGCGATGAGGAAGCACAGGCCGCGGGCGAGGAACATGCCCGCGAGCGTCGCCACGAACGGCTGCACCTGGAAGTACTGCACCATCACGCCGTGCGCCAGGCCGATCACGGTCCCGGCACCGACGGCGAGCGGGATCACCACCGCGGGCGGCAGACCCGCCTGGAGCAGAGCCGCGGTGACCACCGTGGACAGGGCCAGCACCGACCCGACGGACAGGTCGATCCCGCCGGTCAGGATCACGAAGGTCATGCCCACCGCGAGCACGATGAGGTGCGCGTTGTTGATGAACAGGTTGGACACCACTGCGGGCGTCAGGAAGTTCTCGTACCGGGTGCCGCCCACGATCAGCATGAGCGCCAGCACGACGAACGTGCCCACCACCGGGAGGTAGCGCCGGTCCAGCCGGGTCGGGATCTTCAGCGTGCGCGAGGCGCGCGCGGGGGCCGACGTAGCCATCAGGCCTTCACCTCCGTCGGGTCGGGGGTCGAGTCAGGGCGCGCAGCGGGCTGCGGCTCGGGCGGTGTCGTGGCGGCCGGACGACGCGTGGCGGCCGTCAGCCGCTCCCGCATCCGGGGCGACTGGAGCAGGGTCACCGCGATGACGACGAGCGCCATGAACAGAGGGGTGACCAGCGGCGAGATGCCGAGGACGGTCACCGTCCGCTCAAGGGTGGCGATGACGAGCGCGCCCACCAGGGTGCCCGACAGGTTGAACTTGCCGCCCGAGAGCGCGGTCCCGCCGATCACGACCGCCAGGATGGCGTCGAGCTCGATGAACACGCCGGCGTTGTTCGCGTCGGCGGCCATCGTGTCGGCGCTGATGAGCAGGCCGGCCAGGCCGGCGAACAGGCCCGACGCCGTGTACACGGTCCAGGTCAGCGTCCTGGAGCGGACGCCGGAGAGGCGGCTCGCGGCCGGGTTGATGCCGGTCGCCTCCAGGAGCATGCCGAGCGCGGTGCGCCGGACCACGAACGCGACCACGGCGAACACGCCGAACGCGATGACCGCCGCGACGGGCAGCCCGAGCCAGAACCCCGAGCCGAGCACCTTGAACGGCGCGCTGTTGATCGTGGTGATCATGCCGCCCGTGATGAGCATGGCGACGCCGCGACCCGCGGTCATCAGGATGAGCGTGGCGATGATCGGCTGGATGCCGAGCACCGAGACCAGGAACCCGTTCCACACGCCGAGCACCAGGCACAGCGAGAGGGCCAGGCCGATGGCGGTGAGCACCGTCACGGGCGACTCGGGGTTCGGCGACGACGCGATGTGCGAGAGCGCGACAGCACCCGAGACCGCCACCACGGCGCCGACCGAGAGGTCGATGCCGCGCGTGGCGATGACCAGCGTCATGCCGAGGGCGACGAGCAGGAGCGGTGCGGTGGTCCGCAGGATGTCGATCGGGGCGCCGAACAGGTGCCCGTCCCGGATGGTGATCGCCAGGAAGCTCGGCCGGGCGATGGTGTTGGCCACCAGCAGGGCGACCAGGGCCGCGACCGGCCAGAAGAGGTGGTGGCGCAGGATGTTCGTCACTTCGTCCCACCTCCGGCGATGAGGTCGACCACCTGGTCCATAGTGGCTCCTCCTCCATCGATCTCCGCCACCTTGCGACGGTCCCGCATCACGGCGATGCGGTGGGATATTCGCAGCACTTCTTCGAGCTCCGCCGAGATGAAGACGACGGACATGCCCTCGGCCGCCAGGTCGGCGACGAGCTTCTGGATCTCTGCCTTGGCACCGACGTCGATGCCGCGGGTGGGCTCGTCCAGGACGAGCAGCTGGGGCGCCGTGGCGAGCCACCGCGCGAGCAGCACCTTCTGCTGGTTGCCGCCCGACAGGTTGCGCAGCAGCGCCTCGGGGTTGGCCGGCCGGATCCCGAGCTGCTTGATGTACGACGCGACCAGGTCGTCGACCTGCTTGCGGGGCAGCGGCCGGATCCAGCCGCGCCGCGCCTGCAGGGCGAGCACGATGTTCTCCCGCACGGTGAGGCCGTCGACGACGCCCTCGCCCTTGCGGTCCTCCGACGTGTAGGCGATGCCGTGGCCCATGGCCGCGCGCGGCGTGCGCAGGCGGGCCGGCGCTCCGGCCACGCGGGTCTCGCCGACGTCGGCCCGGTCGGCGCCCGTGAGCAGACGCGCCAGCTCCGTGCGGCCCGAGCCGAGCAGACCGGCGAGGCCGACCACCTCGCCGTCGTAGAGCTCGAGGTCGAAGGGCTGTACCGAGCCCTTGCGGCCGAGGCCGACCACCTGGAGCAGCGGGGTCGCGTCGGTGGGTCGCTCGGTGTGCTCGAGCACCTCCTCCGCGGCCTCGAGGACCTCCATGGAGCGTCCGATCATGTGCTGGACCAGCTCGGCGGCCGGCAGGTCGGCGGTGACGTACTCCCCCACCAGGCCTCCGTTGCGCAGCACCGTCATCCGGTCGGAGACCTCGTAGATCTGGTCGAGGAAGTGGCTCACGAACAGGATCGCGACGCCTTCGTCACGCAGCGTGCGCATGACGGTGAACAGGTGCGCCACCTCGTCGGTGTCGAGGCTGGAGGTGGGTTCGTCGAGGATGAGCACCTTGCAGTCGCCCACCGTGGCACGGCAGATCGCGACGAGCTGCTGTACCGCGAGCGAGTGCGACCCGAGCGACGACGCCGGGTCGATGTTCAGGCCCATCCGCTCCAGGTGCGACGCGGCCTGACGGCGCATCGCCGACCAGTGCAGGCCGCCCAGCAGCCGGGGCTCGGCGCCGAGCATGATGTTCTCCGCGACCGTGAGGTTCTCGCAGAGGTTCACCTCCTGGTACACGGTGCTCACGCCGTGCGCCCGCGCGTCGGCGGGGCCGGTGAACCGGCGCTCGACACCGTCGACCACTATCGTCCCCGCCGTCGGCGAGTGGATACCGGTGAGGGCCTTGATCAGGGTGGACTTGCCGGCGCCGTTCTCGCCCATGAGGGCATGGATCTCGCCGGGCCGCAGGCGAAAATCGACCCCGTCGAGGGCCTTCACCGGGGGAAACTCGACACTGATGCCGGTCATCTCGACGACGGCTGGTGCTGTCTGCTGGGTCATCCTCGACCTTCTAACGTGCGTGGCCCCTCGGCCATGAGACCGCTCGCTGGTCGAGCTTGCCGAGACCGGGGTCTCGGCAAGCTCGACCAGCGAGTGCGCTCACAGCCGGACGGGGCCGGCGGTAGGGACGTCAGTACTCGCGCGTGGGGAGCGCTTCCTTCGCGGACTCCTGGTCGAACGCCAGGTCCTCGACGACGATGCGCTTCTCGACCTCTTCACCGGCGATGACGGCCTTGGCGATCTCCGCCAGGTCCGGCCCGAGCAGCGGGTTGCACTCGACGATGTAGTTGATCTTGCCGTCGGCGAGCGCCTGCATGCCGTCCTTGACGGCGTCGATGGTGACGATCTTGATGTCCTCGCCCGGCACCATGCCGGCCGCCTCGATGGCCTCGATCGCGCCGAGCCCCATGTCGTCGTTGTGCGCGAACACGAGGTCGATGTCGTCGTGCTTGTTGAGGAAGCCCTCCATGACCGTCTTGCCCTCGGCCCGCGTGAAGTTACCGGTCTGGCTGTCGATGATCTCGAGGTCGGTACCCTCGATGGCGGCCTCGAAGCCTTCCTTGCGGTCGATCGCCGGGGCGGCGCCCGTGGTGCCCTGCAGCTCGACGGCCTTGAAGCCCTCGCCGTCGTACTGCTCGGCGACCCACTCGCCGGCCATCTCACCCTCCTTGACGAAGTCGGAGCCGATGAACGACTCGTAGAGGGTCTCGTCGCTCGAGTCGACGGCGCGGTCCGTCAGGATCACGGGGATCCCTGCGGCCTTGGCCTCCTGGAGCACCGGGTCCCAGCCCGTCTCGACCACCGGGGAGAACGCGATGACGTCCACACCCTGGGTGATGTAGGAGCGGATCGCCTGGATCTGGTTCTCCTGCTTCTGCTGCGCGTCGGAGAACTTCAGCTCGAAGCCGTTCTCCTCGGTGAGCGTGTCCTGGATGGACTTGGTGTTCGCGGCCCGCCACCCGGACTCGGCGCCCACCTGCGAGAAGCCGAGGGTGATGACGCCGTCGTCGGCGCCACCGGCGGGCTCGCCCCCACCTGCGGGCTCACCACCTGCGTCGGATGCGCAGGCGCTCAGCGCGAACAGCGAGGCTACGGACACCGCAGCCAGAACGGTGCGGGTCAGGGTCGTGCGTGCCATGTCTCCTCCTTGAGATCCTGCACGGCTGCGTGCAAGGACTAGCGGCTATTTGCCCGCCTCGAATGTTAGCGCTCACATGGGGAGGATTCATAGTGTCCGACGTCACGTTCCAGTAACGAGTCTGCAGTGTTTCGCCCAGCGCCGAACCGCCGGATCCGGACACCCGCCTCACTCCCGGACCAGGCGCAGCATCGACCAGGAGACCGGGGGCAGCTCCGCGCGCACCCGGTCGTCCGCGACCTTCGCCGAGGTGTTGGGCTGCGGCAGCACGCTGGTGTCGTCGTCCGCCGTCGCGGACCAGGTGTGGTCGGGGTTCGACAGCGTGACGGCCTCCGCGATGCGCATACCCGGGAAGCCGCGCAGGTCGACGTCGAGCACCACGGGTCCGGTCAGCGACCTGTTCACGGCGAACACCACCACGTCACCGGACCCGGCGTCGTGCGTCGCGACGGCGTCGAGCACCGCCACCTCGCCGAACCGGGCGGTCTCGTGCACCGGCGAGTCGATCGCGAGGCGCAGCACCTCGCCGGCGGCGTGCCGGGCGGTGAGGGCGAAGGGGTGGAAGATCGTCTGCTTCCAGATGCGCCCGCCGGGCTCGGTCATGATCGGCGCGATCACGTTGACGAGCTGGGCCATGGATGCCGAGTGCACGCGGTCCGTGTTCCGGAGCAGGGAGATGAGCATGTTGCCGACCACCACGGCGTCGGCCACGTTGTAACGGTCCTCGAGCAGCACCGGCGCCACCGGCCAGTCGTCGCCCGACGGCGGCCGCGACTCGGCCCGCTTCTGGTACCAGACGTTCCACTCGTCGAACGAGATGTGCACCCGCTTGCTCTGCTTGCGGGCGGCGCGGACGGCGTCGGCGGTGGCCGCCACGGACTCCACGAAGTGGTCCATGTCCACCACGGAGGCCAGGAACGACGCGAGGTCGCCGTCCTCCTCCCAGTAGTAGGCGTGCGCCGAGATGTGGTCGACGTGCTCGTACGCCTCGGTCAGGACCACCCGCTCCCACTCGCCGAACGTCGGCATCTGGGAACCCGACGACCCGCAGACCACGAGCTCGAGGCCCGGGTCGATCATCCGCATGGCGCGGGCGGTCTCGGCGGCCAGGCGCCCGTACTCCTGCGGCGTCTTGCTGCCGATCTGCCAGGGGCCGTCCATCTCGTTGCCCAGGCACCACATCTTGATCCGGTACGGGTCCTCCGCGCCGTTGGCCCGGCGCCGGTCCGCCCAGTAGGAGCCGCCGGGCACGTTGCAGTACTCCAGCAGGTCGAGCGCCTCCTGCACGCCGCGGGTGCCGAGGTTGATCGCCATCATCGGCTCGACGCCAGACCGGGCGCACCACCGCATGAACTCGTCCACGCCGACGAGGTTCGGCTCGGTCGAGTGCCAGGCCAGGTCCAGCCGGGGCGTGCGCTGCTCGACCGGCCCCACCGCGTCCTCCCACCGGTAGCCGGAGACGAAGTTCCCGCCCGGGTAGCGGACCGTCGAGACGCCGAGCTCCCGCGTGAGCTCGATGACGTCCCCGCGGAAGCCGTCGGCGTCGGCGGTGGGGTGGCCGGGGTCGTGGATACCCGTGTACACGCAGCGCCCGAGATGCTCGACGAACGAGCCGAAGGTGCGGCGACGCACGGGGCCGACCACGAATGCGGGGTCGAGCGAGATGGTGGCGGAGTGCATGGGGGTCCTCTCGTGACGGCAGCGATGCCGCGGGTATACATCGTTGTAGAAGGGATGCTAGCGTGTGCCGCATCGATTCTCCATCGATGTAACTTCAAGGTCGAAGAGACAACCGGCACGCTCCGCGACACGTTGTGCCCGCCACCTCCGGCGGCACCACCCGCGCCCAGCGGCCCGGCTCACGAGAGGAACCGTGATGAAGAAGTCACGCCTGACCACCGGCATCGTCGCCGGACTGGTCCTGGCCTCCACCGCCGCCTGCGGCGCTGGTTCGGGAACTGACGACGACGGCAAGCTCACCTTCATGTTCCGCGGCGGCGAGGACGAGAAGGCCGCCTACCAGGAGGCCATCGACAGGTTCTCCGAGGAGACCGGCGTCGAGGTGGAGGTCATCGTCACCGACGCCGACCAGTACGCCACCAAGCTCCAGGCGGCGATCTCGGGCAACAACGTGCCCGACGTCTTCTACATCGAGCAGGCGAACCTGCAGTCCTACGTCACCTCGGGAGTGCTCCTCGACATCACCGACCACGTCGAGGCGTCCGGCGTCGACCTGGACAACCTGTGGGACTACGGCGTCGACTCCTACCGCTACGACGGCAAGCTCCAGGGCACGCCCGACGGCGCGCTCTACGGCCTGCCGAAGGACGTCGGCCCGTTCGCCATGGGCTACAACAGGACGATGCTCGAGGCCGAGGGCATCGAGCTGCCGAGCGCGGACGAGCCCTACACCTGGGACGAGTGGCTCGACGTGCTGAAGCAGGTCACCAAGGACACCGACGGCGACCAGAAGGTCGACCAGTGGGGCACCGGCCTCAACGTCCAGTGGAACATGCAGGGCTTCGCCTGGAGCAACGACGCCGACTGGACCAACGAGGACCGCACGGAAGTCACCGTGGACACCCCCGAGATGGCCGAGGCGCTGCAGTACATCGCCGACCTGACCACGGTGGACGAGGTCACCCCGAACGCCGAGCAGGCGGCCACGCTGGACACCTACCAGCGCTGGATGGAGGGCCAGATCGCCTTCTTCCCCGTGGGCCCGTGGGACGTGAGCACCTACAACGAGCTCGGCTTCGACTACGACCTCATCCCCTTCCCCGCCGGCTCCACCGGTGAGTCCGCCACGTGGATCGGCTCGCTCGGCATCGGTGTCTCGGCGACGACCGCCATGCCCGAGGAGGCCGTCGAGCTGGTGACCTACCTGTCCGCCGACGAGACCGCGCAGCAGACCCTCGTCGACGCCGGCATCCAGGTGCCGAACCTCAAGGACATGGCGGCCGAGTGGGCCGCCGAGGAGGACACCAGCCCGGCCAACCGCCAGGAGTTCCTCGACATCGTCGAGGACTACGGCCGCCCGATGCCCGCGGCGATGACGTACGGCGCCGCCTGGTACGACGAGATGTGGACCAACATCCAGCCCGTCCTGGACGGCGAGCAGACCGCCGAGGAGTACCTCGCCGAGGTGGAGCCTCGCATGCAGACCCTGCTCGACGAGGCCAACGACCAGGCCGAGCAGGCCGCGGCCGCGAGCGCCGGCAGCTGATGGCCGGCTCGGTCTCGCGCCTGCACCGGTCCGAGAACCGCTGGGCGCTCGCCTTCGTCGCGGCTCCGGTGATCGGCTACCTGCTGTTCACGCTGTACCCCGTGGGCTTCGCGGTGTACGCGTCGCTGACGAACTGGAACGGCCTCGGGGTCATGCGGTTCGTCGGGCTCGACAACTACGTCCGGCTCTTCGGTGACGCGAACTTCCTCGAGTCGATCTACAACACGTTCTTCTACATGATCGGCATCCCGATCGGCCTCGCCGTGTCGCTCGCTCTGGCCGTCGCGATGAACCGCAGGATCGTGGGCCTGACGGCGTTCCGCACCATCTACTACGTGCCGGTCATCTCGTCGCTCGCGGCGATCGCCATCCTGTGGCAGTGGGCGTACAACGGTGACTTCGGCCTGGTCAACCAGGCCCTCGCGCTGGTCGGCATCGACGGCCCCAACTGGCTGGCGAGCACGTTCTGGGCCAAGCCGGCGATCATCCTGATGGCGATCTGGAAGGGCCTGGGGTTCTCGATGATCCTGTACCTGGCCGCCATCCAGTCGGTGCCGCGCTCGCTCTACGAGGCCGCGCAGCTCGACGGCGCGAACGGCTGGCAGCGGTTCCGCACCATCACGCTGCCCATGGTCCGGCCGGTGACGTTCTTCCTCGTCGTGACCAACGTGATCGGCGGCGCGCAGCTCTTCACCGAGGTCAACATCATGACGCCGACGGGCGGACCGGAGTACAGCACCGCGTCCGCCGTCTGGCACATCTGGCGGCAGGCGTTCAAGTACCAGCAGATGGGCTACGCGACGGCGATGGCGATCGTGCTGGGCCTGCTCATCCTCGTCGTCACCCTGATCCAGTTCCGCCTGAACCGGCGCAACAGCTTCGACATCGACTGAGGCGGACGAATCATGAGTCAGACGACGGCCCAGCGCCGCAGCACCCTCGGCTTCACGCCCCCCGCCCGCAAGGCCACCCGCCGCGCCCCGATGAGCCGGACCACGAGCACCCGGATCGGCGACTGGCTGGTCTTCGCCCTGCTCTCGGCCGGAGCGGTGGTGATGATCGCCCCGCTGGCCTGGATGGTCTCGACGTCCCTGAAGACCAAGAACGAGGTCTTCGCCCTGCCGCCCGTGTGGATCCCCGAGGTGCCCCAGTGGGACACCTACGTGCGGATGTGGCAGGACTCCAGCATCCTGACCGGGTTCCAGAACAGCTTCGTCGTGGCGGCGTCCGTCACGGTGCTGGGCATGATCACCTGCTCGATGGCGGCGTTCGCCATCGCGAAGATGCGCCTGCCGTTCCGCAACCTCATCTTCATCGGCATGCTGACCGGGATCATGATCCCGTACCCGACCCTGATGATCCCGCAGTTCGTGATGTTCTCGCGGATCGGCTGGGTCGACACGCTCCTGCCGCTGATCGTCCCGGCGATCTTCGGGAACATCCTCGTGATCTTCTTCCTGCGGCAGTACCTGGAGAACGTGCCGAACTCGATCATCGAGGCGGCCAAGATCGACGGTGCGAACTTCTGGCAGATCTTCTGGCGGCTGATCTTCCCCATCATCCGGCCGGCGGTGGCCGCCCAGTTCATCCTCTGGTTCATGATGGTCTGGAACGACTACCTGGCGCCGATCCTGTACCTGAACACGCCGGAGCGGCAGACGCTCCAGGTGGTCATCGCCAACATGAACGTGCAGTACGCGACCCAGCGGGACTACCCGCTGATCATGGCCGCCTCGTTCGTGGCGCTGCTGCCGATCCTCGCGATCTTCCTGATCTTCCAGCGGCAGATCATCGAGTCGGTCGCCCTCACCGGCACCAAGGGCTGACGTGACCGGCACGAGGGCGGGTGACAGGTGAGCGAGCTCAGGCGGGACAAGCCGGGGCGCGACACGTCCGCCGTGGACGAGGTCGGCTGGACCGGTGGAGTCATGCGGGTGCTCCGGCGGGTCACCCGCCTGGTCGAGATCAACGTCCTGGTCCTGCTGGGGGCGGTCGCGGGCGGCGTCGTGCTCGGGCTGTGGCCCGCGGTCCGGGCGGCGAGCGCGGTGCTGCTCGACGGCGATCCTGCCGAGTCCCCCTGGCGGCCCTTCTGGCGGGAGTGGCTGGCGGGCTGGCGACGCGCCAACGTGCTCGGCGCTCCGCTGACGATCGGGGCCACGGCTCTGCTGCTCGACCACTTCGTCCTCCTGCAGCTGGACGGCCCTGGGCGGGCCGCGCTGCAGGTGGGGCTCTTCCTGGTGGGTGCATGGGGCGCGGTGGTGCTGGCCTGCTGGCCGCGCGTGGTGCTGCGTTACGACCGGTCCGCTCTCGACACGTGGCGCTTCCTGCTGCTGAGCCCCGCGCTCGGCCCCGGTACCGCTCTGGGAACGGTCGTGGTGCTCGGCGTGTGCGGCCTCGTGGCTTACGTGATCCCCCTGCTCGGGCTGCTCGCCGGGGTCGCGGTACCGCTGTGGCTCAGCGGGCTGATGGTCGACGAGCGCCTGAACCGCATCGACGAGCAGGCCTAGCCGGCGACCTCGACAGGTCAGGGAATGTCCTCCAGCCAGCCCGGCAGCGCTGCGACCACCGTCCCGCCGTCGCCCTGTGTGTCGCCGGTCGACTCCCGCCCCACGATCCGCATCGGGGGCACGACCCGCCGGAACGGCGCGGTGGTGCCGGTGATCCGCTCGACCAGCAGGCCGACGGCGGTGCGCGCCATCTCGTCGCGGCCCGGGTCCACGGACGAGATGGTGGGCACGGAGTAGCGGACGTCGTCGACGTCGTCGAACCCGATGAGCGCGATGTCGCCAGGGATGTCGATCCGCCGCTCGTGCAGCGCGTGCAGGGCACCGAGCGCCATCGCGTCGTTCAGGGCGAACACGGCGTCGACGGGGGTGCCGGAGTCGAGCAGCCGGGCCATCGTCTCCGCGCCGGTCGAGCGGTGCCAGAGACCCGCCTCGCCCACCAGCGCCGGATCGAGCGGGATACCTGCTTCGGCGAGCGCCCGCTCGTAGCCGGCCAGCCGCAGCGCCGCCGAGCCGATGACCTCGCCCGCGTGCGCGCCGACGACGGCGATGCGCCGTCGGCCCGACGCGATGAGGTGTGCGGTGGCGGCCCGGGCGCCCTCCACGTTGTTCATGGTCACGTGGTCGGCCCGTGCCCCGAAGACCCGTTCGCCGAGCACGACGAGCGGGAAGTCGACGTCGAAGTGGTCGAGGTCGTCGGGGCCGAGCGCGAGCGGCGAGAAGAGCACGCCGTCGCCTCGGTGGCGGCGGCTGCCCGTGAGCACCTCGAGCTCCCGTTCGCGCTCGGCGCCGGTCTGCTCGATGAGCACCGACCAGCCGCGCTCGTCGGCGGCGCGGATCACCGAGTCGGCGAGCTCCGCGAAGTACGGCAGCGACAGCTCCGGCACGTTGAGCGTGATCATGCCGGTCCGCCGGGTGCGCAGGTCGCGGGCCGAGGTGTTCATCCGGTAGCCGAGCTGGTCGATCGCCTCCTCGACGCGCCGGCGCGTGGAGTCGCGGATGTGCGGGTATCCGTTCACCACGTTCGAGACGGTCTTGACGGAGACGCCGGCGCGCTGCGCGACGTCCTGCATCCTCACCGGCATCGGTGCGCGGCCTTTCGACGATGGTGCTCGGAGCGAGTGTTCCACTACACTCTACATCGTTGTAGAAGTGGGCAGCAGCAGGATCCGACCAACCCGGAGGACAAAGATGTCACCACGCAGACCACTCGCGGCGCTCGGCGCGCTCGCGTTCACGGCGGCCATCGCGATAGGCGCCCCGGCGTCCGGTGCGGTGGCCGGGCCACCGGGAGGCGCGCACGGGGGCAAGCCCGGCGAGATCGCCGTCGTCGGCGACACCGCGCCGATCCACGACCCCGCTCTCACCGTCGACGACGACGGCACCTGGTGGGTCTACTCGACCGGCCTGGTGAACCGCGAGAACGGCGGCACCGTGCAGATGTGGTCGTCGCACGACCGCGGCACCACCTGGGCCTACGAGGGCACCGTCTGGGACGAGATCCCGGCCTGGATCGACGAGCACTTCTCGGACGGCGCCCTGCCCGACAACCTCTGGGCCCCCGAGGTCTACCAGCACGACGGCACGTACTACCTGTACTACTCGGCGTCCCGTTTCGGCACCAACAACTCGGTCACGGCACTCGCCACGAACACCACCCTCGACCCGGACGACCCCGACTACGAGTGGGTGGACCAGGGGCCCGTCATCACCTCCCCGGCCCCGATCGAGGACGGCAAGGAGTTCAACGCGATAGACGCCGGCATCGTCACCGGCAAGGACGGTACGCCGTACATGGCGATCGGCTCGCACTGGTACGGCATCTTCCTGGTCGAGATCTCCTGGCCCAGCGGCAAGCCCGTGGCCGGCGCCCTGGAGAACGCCGTCCACCTGGTCGACCGGTTCGCGCCGGGCAACCGGGTGGAGGCTCCGTACATCGAGAAGCGGGGCGGCTGGTACTACCTGTACGTGTCGTTCGACGCCTGCTGCGCCGGGGCGGACAGCACCTACAAGGTGGTCGTCGGGCGGTCCCGCGACGTGACCGGCCCGTACCTCGACAAGGAGGGCCGCGACATGGTCGGCGGCGGGGGCACGGTGCTCCTGGAGTCGCACGGTCCGGTGGTCGGCCCGGGCGGCCAGTCGGTGCACGACGGCGTCCTCGCGTACCACTACTACGACGCCGCCAACGAGGAGATCCCGTACTTCCCCACCCTGGGCCTGCACCGCCTGGCGTGGAAGGCCGGCTGGCCGGTGCTGAGCCTCAACGGATCGTGAGGTCGGCCTGACGAGAGTCAGGTCAGCTGCCTGCCGTGGCGGCGCCCGTCGCCGCCACGGTCGACGCGACCATCACCGCGTTGAGCTCGTCGATCGCCCGCTTGACCGCGGCTCCGGCCCACTCCGACTCGGCGATCTCCTTCGCGCGGCGCTTCAGCGAGCGGCGGTCCTGATCGGGGAAGATCTTTCGGATCAGGTCGGTCGCGAGCAGCAGCGAGACCAGGGCCGCCGTCCGCTCGTCCGCGTCCGCGCGCCCGGTCAGGGCGGCCAGCACCCGCTCGCGGACGGCGGTCTCCGGGGCGGGGTCGTGCGGGGTCCAGGTGGAGCTGGGGAACAGCCCCAGGATCTTGACCTCCTCCTCGCGCAGCACGCCCCGCGCGGCGAGCCCCTGCTGCAGCACGTCGCGCAGTCGCCGAGCGAAGCTGCCCTGCCCCGCCTTCCGGACCGCGTCCTTGGGCCGGCGGTCGTGCATCAGGTCCAGCACCTCGCGCTGCATCGGGTCCGACGGCGCCGCCCGGCCGGTCGCCCGGAACCGGCCGGCCCGACCGCCGTCCGCGCCGTCGGACACCTCGAGCGCACCGCGCAGGGTGAGGTCTGCGACCGATGCCCCGGCCAGGGCGAACTGCAGGTGCTGCCCGCTGAGCAGCGGCCTGCCGGAGGTGTCGTCGAGCGCGAGCAGCAGGTACTCCTCGGCGAGACTGAGATCCATCGCGGTCTCCTTGACATGTCGGCTGGTATGTCAGGTCCAGCACACCACGGCAGGTCTCGCCGTGTGATCCGCCCCAGGGATGACGCTCCACCCCCGCACGACGGACCCGCGACGGTCATGGAGACCAGAAAGTCCGCCTCCATCAAGCGGTTGGGCCTGGAACTCTCGTGATTTCCAGGCCCAACCGCTTGATGGAGGCGGACTTCCGCGAAAGGGCGACGGTCAGAGGGCCAGGGCTACGCGGTAGTAGACCTGGTTCCAGCGGACCTGGTCGGCGAAACCGCGGCGCGTCGTGTCCTCGTCGATCACCAGCAGCTCCGTGCGGGCGATGTTCGCGAAGACCTCGAACGCCTCGATGCCCGCGGCGGTCGACATGACCGTGTGGTGCGCGCCGCCCGCCGTCAGCCACGACTCGGCCGAGACGTCGAACGACGGCCGGGGCTTCCACATCGCGCGGGCGACCGGGAGCTTCGGCAGGTCGTGCGGCGGGGTGACGACGTCGACCACGTTGGCCGTCAGCCGGAACCGGTCCCGCATGTCCGCGAGCGAGACGACGACGGCACCCTCGACGGCGTCGGCCGAGAAGACCATCCGGACCGGGTCCTCCTTGCCGCCGATGCCGAGCGGGTGGACCTCGATGCGCGGCGTCGCGGTGGTGAGCGAGGGGCAGACCTCCAGCATGTGCGCACCGAGGATGAGCTCGGAGCCGGGGGTGAGGTCGTAGGTGTAGTCCTCCATGAGGCTCGCGCCCCCGGGGAGGCCGAGCCCCATCACCTTGGCGGCCCGGACGAGCACCGCCGTCTTCCAGTCGCCCTCGGCGCCGAAGCCGTAGCCCTTCTCCATGAGGCGCTGCACCGCGAGCCCGGGGAGCTGGCGCAGCGCGCCCAGGTCCTCGAAGTTGGTGGTGAACGCCTTGGCGCCGGCCGCCTCCAGGAAGGACTCCAGCGCGAGCTCCTGGCGGGCGGCGTAGCGCAGCGAGTCGTGCCGCTCGGCGCCGGCCCGGAGCTCGGGGGCGACGTCGTACTTCTCCTCGTACTCGGCCACCACCTTGTCGATGGCGGTCTCCTCGACGGCGTCCACCGCCGCGACCAGCTCGTTCACGCCGTGCGTGTTCACCGAGACGCCGAACCGCAGCTCGGCCTCGGTCTTGTCGCCCTCGGTGACGGCGACGTTGCGCATGTTGTCGCCGAACCGGACCAGCTTGAGCTCGTGCGTCGCGGCCCAGCCGGCCGCGCCACGCACCCAGGTGCCCACCCGGCGCGTGACTGCCGGGTTGGAGACGTGCCCCACCACCGTGGTGCGTGCGACGCCGAGCCGCGTGGCGATGTACGCGTACTCGCGGTCGCCGTGCGCCGCCTGGTTGAGGTTCATGAAGTCCATGTCGATGTCGTCCCAGGGGAGCTCGACATTGGCCTGCGTGTGCAGGTGCAGCAGCGGCTTGCGCAGCGCGTCCAGGCCCGCGATCCACATCTTCGCGGGGCTGAACGTGTGCATCCAGGTGACGACACCGATAACGTTGTCGTCGCCGTTGGCGTCCAGCATGGCGCGGCGGATCGACACCGAGTCCTTGAGGACCGGCTTCCACACCACCTTGACCGGCACGTCCGACGACGCGTCCAGCGCCCGGGCCACCTCCTGGGACTGCTCGGCGACCTGGGCGAGGGTCTCCTCGCCGTAGAGGTCCTGGCTCCCGGTGAGGAACCAGACCTCACGGTCCGCGTAGGGCTTGGTGCTCATGCCTGTCCTTCCGTGTTCTGGGTGTCGGCCGCAGTGGTGCCCGACGGCGTTGTCGCGGGCTGGCCGTAGACGTTCTGGTAGCGGTCGTAGAGAGAGTCGATGTGCTGCTGTTCCATCGGGACGGGCTCGCCGAGCTGGCGGGAGATGTGCACAGTGCGGGCGACCTCCTCGACCATCACGGCCGCCTTCACGGCGGCGCGGGCGTCCTTGCCGATGGTGAACGGCCCATGGTTGCGCATCAGGACGGCCGGGCTGCGGTGGCCGCTGAGCGTCTCCACGATGCCCCGGCCGATCGAGTCGTCGCCGATGATCGCGAACGGGCCGATCGGTACGGGGCCGCCGAACTCGTCGGCCATCATCGTGAGCACGCAGGGCACCTCCTCGCCGCGCGCGGCCCAGGCCGTCGCGTACGTGGAGTGCGTGTGCACGACGCCGCCCACCTCGGCCATGTGCTGGTACACGTAGGCGTGTGCCGCGGTGTCCGACGACGGCGACCGCGTCCCGTCCACGAGGTTGCCGTCGAGGTCGCACACGACCATCCCGGCGGGGGTGAGGTCGTCGTAGGAGACGCCCGAGGGCTTGATGACGAACAGGTCGGCGCTGCCGTCCGGCACGTCGGGGTTCGGCACGCGCTGCGAGACGTTGCCCGCCGTCCAGACCACGAGGTCCCAGCGCGGCAGCTCGGCGTGCAGGTCGGAGACGGCCACGCGGACGCGCGCCACCTCGTCCTGGACTGCCTGCGAGTAGTCGGTCAGTGCCTTGCTCATCTGTCGCTCTCCTGCGTCGTGTCTCGGGTCCGGAGCGTCTCGACGGCGGCGCGCTCGATCGCGAGGCCCGCGCTGTAACGCTCCAGGTAGGCGGAGAAGCCCGCCACGTCAGCGGCGTCCGGCTCGACGACGTCGAGCGCGGCGTCCGCGAAGACCTCGGCGGCGAGGTACGCGCCCAGGCCCTGCTCGGGAGCGGCCGCGCCGTGCGCGGACGCCCGGTACGCGGCGAGAAGCGCGATGCCCCAGGCGCCGCCCTCGCCCGCCGTCCGGCCGACGGCCACCGGTGCGCCGAGCGCGGCGGCCAGGAGGCGCTGGGCCACGCCCTCGGTCCGGAACAGGCCGCCGTGCGCGAACATGGAGTCCAGCCCCACCTGCTCCTCGGCCAGCACCCGCATGCCAAGACTCAGGGTGCCGAACACGCTGTAGACCTGCGTGCGCGCGAAGTTGCCGAGGGTGAGCCGGCTGTCAGGCGTGCGCGTGAACAGCGGCCGACCGGCCTCGAGGCCGGTGATGGGCTCGCCGGACAGGTAGTTGTAGGCGAGCAGGCCGCCGCCATCGGCATCGCCGTCCAGGGCGGACCGCAGCAGCGCGCCGAACACGGCGTCCGGGGCGGCCGGCTGCCCGAGAGCCGTGGCGAACTGGCCGAACAGCTCGGCCCAGGCGCCGAGCTCGCTGGCCCCGTTGTTGCAGTGCACCATCGCGACGAGGTCGCCGGCCGGGGTGGTGACCAGGTCCAGCTCCTCGTGCACGCTGTCCAGCGGCTTCTCCAGGACGACCATCGCGAAGATGCTCGTCCCGGCGCTGACGTTGCCGGTGCGGGGCGCCACGGAGTTGGTGGCGACCATGCCGGTCCCGGCGTCACCCTCGGGCGGGCAGAGCGGGATTCCCGGCTGGAGCGTGCCGGTCGGGTCCAGCAGAGCGGCGCCCTCCGCGGTCAGCGCGCCGGCGTCGGCGCCGGCGGGCAGGACGCGCGGCAGCAGGTCGGTGATGCCCGGGCCCGGGCCGCGGTCGCCCACCAGCTCGTCGAGCTGAGCCAGCATCCGCTGGTCGTAGCCCTTCGTCGCCGGGTCGATCGGGAACATGCCGGAGGCGTCGCCGACGCCGAGCACCTGCTGCCCGGTCAGCCGCCAGTGCACGTAGCCGGCCAGCGTGGTGAAGTGCCGCACGTGCGCCACGTGCGGCTCGTCGTCGAGGATCGCCTGGTACAGGTGGGCGACCGACCAGCGCAGGGGGATGTTGTGGCCGAACAGGCCGGTCAGCTCGGTCGCGGCGCGTTCGGTGCTGGTGTTGCGCCAGGTCCGGAACGGCACGAGCAGCTCGTCGGTCTCGTCGAACGCGAGGTAGCCGTGCATCATCGCCGAGACACCCAGTGCGCCGACGGTGGTGAGCCGCACGCCGTACTGCCGCTCGACGTCGGACAACAGCGCTGTCATCGACTCCTGCAGGCCCGACCAGACGGCGTCCAGCGAGTAGGTCCACACGCCGTCGACGAGCTGGTTCTCCCAGTCGTGGCTGCCGCTCGCGAGCGGCACGCCCGCCGGGCCGACGAGGCACGCCTTGATCCTGGTGGAGCCGAGCTCGATGCCGAGAGCGGTCCGCCCCTGCTCGATCGCCTCCCGGAGGCCGGCGAGCCGTTCCACTCCTTCATCCTGCCGCTCCACCATCGTGGGCCGCTCCGTCCTGCCCGCATCGTCGCGTGGCGTCGTTCGTGTAACCGTCGGTCGACCGTCACGGTAAGCCGTGGCCTGACCGCCCACGGCGATGTTAGCGCTCACACGATACGTTACGACAACCGGGTAGGAACAGGTCCGCCATGAGAACGACTACGGGCGCCGAACCGTGCCCGGTTCGGCGCCCGAGATCGTCCCGGAGCGGACTTCAGCGTCGGTGTGCCGTCAGCCGCGGGTCCACTGCTGGTTGTTCCCCCCGTTGCAGGTGTACGTGATCAGCGCCGCGCCGTTCGCTGTCGAACCGCCGTTGACGTCCAGGCACTCGCCGGTCGCACGCGACCGGATCGTCACATAGCTGCCCGACGCCGCGACCACCGACCACTGCTGGCTCGTTCCCGTGCCGCAGCTCTGCTGGGTCACCGTCGTGGCGTTCTCCTGCACGCACAGCGCACTGTGCCGGGCCACGAGGTTGTAGTAGCCGCTGCCCGCACTCCGGAACCAGAAGCGCTGGTTGCCGCCGCTGTTGCAGTCGTACTGCTTGACCTCGGCACCCGCGGCGTACGACTGGCTCGTCACGTCGGCGCACTTGCCCGAATGTCGTGCGGTGAGCGACTCGAACGGCCCGCCCTGCCCGGTGATCGTGCCCGCCGCCGCGTCTATCGAGAGCTCCGGGAAGTAGTTGAACGACATGGAGGTCGACGTCGGGAACGTGATCGGCGCCCACACGTACCGGGAGCCGTTGACGTTGGTGCCGATCGAGTTGCCCCAGCGGTCACCCATGTACAGGTACGACGTGCCGGACGTGCCCTGGACCGGCAGCACGAAGGTGGTCTGCGAGCCGTACGCGGTGGCGTCACCGGCGTTCTGCATCGCCGACCAGCCGGACGCCAGGTTGCTGGTCGTCGCGTACTTCTGCTGGTTCGGGTTCCAGCCCGTGGCGCCGGAGGTCAGCATGAAGTAGGTGCTGCCCCGCTTGAACAGTGCCGGCGCCTCGCGGTGACCGCCCGGCCACGGGTTGGCGACCAGGCTGGCCACGTCCGTGTAGTCGCTGGTGAGGCGGTAGATGTGCAGGTCGTAGTTCTCCCTCGCGGACGAGTACATGTAGCCGGTGCCGTCCGTGTCGACGAAGACGCCGATGTCCCTGGACATGTGCCCGAGCGGCCGGAAGCTGCGCTGATAGGTGTAGTCGCCGTCCACGGTGTCGCTCACGGCGACCGCTGCCCGGGCCTCCGAGTAGTCGGTGCCGTTCTCCTTGTGCATCCACATCACGAACTTGCCCGTGGCCTGGTTGTACATCACCTTGGGCCGCTCGATGTTGGCCATGCCGAGCTCCGGGTGGCTCGCCTCGGTGAGCACGTGGTTGCGGAACTCCCAGTGGACGAGGTCCGTCGACCGGTAGGCGGAGACGTACCGGAACGTGTTGTCCGTGTTCCGGTTCTCGCCGAACCAGTAGTAGTACTGGCCCACCTTGACCACACCGCCGCCGTGGGCGTGCAGCGGGTTGCCCGACGTGTCGGTGAACTGGGTGGCGTTCTCCACCGTCTCGGGCGACGCCTGGGCCGAGACGGCGCCGCCGACGGCGGCCGTCAGGACACAGGCCAGGGCAGCGAGGGAAGCATAAAGACGCCTCACGGGACCACACTCCTTCATCGCAGTGCTGATTTCAGTGGGAACTTGCACGAGCCGGGGAGCCCCCGGGACCTGGTGGGAACCGAGGAGCTCCCCGAGTGCTTCAGCGGGGACCGACGCCGAACGTCAGCCGCCGTTCACCGTGAAGCCCTGGCCGGTGCCGTAGGTGACGTTCTCCTCCTGCCAGTCCGCGAGACCGTCCAGGAGCGGGGACTTGTCGAGGTACGCCTGGCCCACCGTGTCCGCGAAGGTGCTGTTCGCGTACGACTGCCACGGCAG
Organism: Promicromonospora sp. CA-289599; assembly: GCF_050936155.1. Classification (NCBI taxonomy): domain Bacteria; kingdom Bacillati; phylum Actinomycetota; class Actinomycetes; order Micrococcales; family Promicromonosporaceae; genus Promicromonospora; species Promicromonospora sp. CA-289599. The sequence goes on along the minus strand of NZ_JBNJNI010000001.1, from coordinate 3,213,478 downwards.
GTACTGCCAGCCCTCGTTGACGTCGGCGGCTCCCCCGCCGAGCACCTCGTTGATCTTCTGCCCGCCGAAGTACTCGGACTCGTGGCCCAGGAACTCCTCGGACTCGAGGTGCTCGACGGTGGCCGGGAAGCCGCCGGTCTCCATGAACACCTGGATGGACTCGTCGCTCGAGTTGAGCCACTTGAGGAACCCGGCCGCGAGCAGCTTGTTCTCCGCCGCCTCCGGGATGGACTCGGTGCTTCCGCCGTTCTCGGCGTTCGTCGGGGTGCCGTCGTACGTCGGCATCGGGGCGACGCGCCACTTGCCCTTGCCGTCCGGCACACCGTCCTCGAGGACGCCGGGCATCCAGGCGCCGAGCGCGACCGAGGCGATGGTGCCGTCGCCCAGGAACTGGTACCACTCGTCGCTCCAGCCGGGGACCTGGCAGAGCAGGTCGTCGTCGATCAGAGGCTGGTACATCTCGGCCCACCTCGTGGTGCCCTCGTCGGTCAGGTCGATGGTGACCTGGTCGCCGTCGGTCTGGAACGGCGTACCGCCGGCCTGCCAGATCATGCTGGTGGCGAAGCCTGGGTCACCCGTGTCGTTGGCGAGGCACCTGTCGGGGTCGTCCTCCTTGATCGCCCGCGCCACCTCGATGTACTCGTCCCACGTCGTCGGCACCTCGACGCCGACCTCGTCGAACACCTCCTGGTTGTAGAAGAACGCCATCGGACCGGAGTCCTGCGGAAGGCCCCAGATGCCGTCGTTCTGCGAGACCGCGCCCCAGGTGGACGGCGTGTACAGGCTCTCCAGCTCGGCGAACCCGTACTCGGTGAGGTCGGCCAGCTGGCCCGGGAGCTGAAACTGCAGGATGGACTGGTACTCGATCTGCACCACGTCGGGCACGCCCTTGTTCGCGGCGATGGCGTTCTGCAGCTTGGTGTTGCCTTCGCCGGCACCCACGGTGTCCACGAGGGTGACGTCGACGTTCGGGTACGCCGCCTCGAAGGCTTCGATCTGCTTCTCTGCCTGCGGGGTCCAGGTCCAGTAGGTCATGCTGCCGCCCTCCTCGAGGGCGGCCTCGATCTCCTCGGCGGTCGCGCCTTCGCCTCCACCGCCGCCCCCTCCTCCCGGTTCGCTGCCGGTGCAGGCGGTGAGCGAGACGGCCAGCAGGGTGGTCACGGCCCCGATTGCGACTCGCCGGTTACGGGTGATTGTCATGGTCTTTCCTTCTTCCACGTCGTTGTGTAGTCCAGATATCTCGAACACCAGGGCTATGCCTTCACGCCGCCCGCGCTCAGGCCGGACTGCCAGTACCGCTGGAGGAACAGGAACGCGACGACGATCGGCACGATCGTCAGGAATGAACCCGTGATGACCAGGTTGAACACCGGTTTGGCACCGATACCGGACGCGTCCGCCAGCCACTGGTACAGACCTAGCGTCAGGGGGTACAGGTTCGGGTCGTTGAGCATGATCAGTGGCAGGAAGTAGTTGTTCCACGTGGCGACGATGGCGAACAGCGCCACGGTCACGATGCCCGGCGCCAGCAGGCGCAGCGAGATCGTGAAGAAGGTGCGCCACTCCCCGGCGCCGTCGACCCGTGCCGCCTCCAAGAGCTCGGTAGGCACCGCCTCCGCCGCGAACACCCACATGAGGTACAGGCCGAACGGCGACACCAGCGACGGCAGGATGATCGCCCACATGGTGTTCGTCAGCCCCACCTGGCTGAACAGCAGGAACGTCGGCACGGCCAGCGCGGTACCGGGCACCGCGATCGCCCCGAGGATCGTCGCGAACACGGCGTTGCGGCCACGGAACCGGTACTTGGCCAGCCCGTACCCGGCCGCGGTCGCAAGGATCGTGGCGCCACCGGCGCCGACCAGCACATAGACGAGCGTGTTGGCGAACCAGCGCACGAAGATGCCGTCGTCGTGCGTCACGACCTCCTGCAGGTTCGCGAACAGCGCGAACGGGCCGGAGAACCACAGGCCGAACGAGCTGAGCAGCTCGCCCTGCGTCTTCGTGATACTGAAGAGCATCCAGACCAGCGGCAGGATCGAGTAGACGATCAGCGCACCGACCAGGACGGTCAGCGTTATCGACTTGCGCGGCCGGTGATAGGAGTAGCCCGCCATCACGCTTCCCTCCTGGTTCCACGAAGCTGCACGACGTACGCGATGATGGCCGTGACGACGCCCATCACGATCGCGACAGTGGCCGCGTAGCTCACCTGATTGCCCACGAAAGTCAGGTTGTACGCGTAGATGTTCGGTGTGTAGTACGACGAGATCAGGGCCGGCTGGATCTCCTTGAGGATGTTCGGCTCGTTGAAGAGCTGGAAGCTGCCCAGGATCGAGAAGATCGTCGCTATCACCAGCGCTCCCCGGACGGCGGGCAGCTTGATGGCTCGCACTATGCGGAACTGATTGGCGCCATCGATCGCCGCGGCCTCGTAGATCTCGTTCGGCACCGTCTTGAGCGCGGAGTACAGGATCAGCATGTTGTAGCCCACGAACTCCCACGTGACGATGTTGCCGATCGCGGTGAGGATCCACTGCTTCGTGTACGGGTCGACGAGTGCGAAGCCGACCAGGTCGTTCAGGCTCCCGGTGAGCCCTAGCCGGTCGTCGTACATGAAGCCCCACATCAGGACGGCCACGACGCCGGGTACGGCATACGGCAGGAACAGCGCGACGCGGAAGAAGTTCTTGCCGTGCAGGCGACCGCTGTCGATGGCGAGTGCCGCGATCAGCGACAGGCTCAGCATGATCGGGACCTGCACCAGCAGGAACAGCCCGACGCGGCCTGCGCCGTCCCAGAGCTTGGGGTCACTGAAGGCGGTCACGTAGTTGGCGAACCCGGCAAACGTCGTCCCGCCCATGAGCTGGTTGCGGAACAGGCTCAGGTACATCGAGTAGACCAGCGGTGCCACGATCATCAGCGCGAACACCACCAGGAAGGGTGTCACGAAACTCCAGCCGGCCGCGGATACGCGGCGGCTCAGTAGGCGGCGGCCTGACACGGGCGGCACCCCTTTCCCCGGACGACGCCGTCCGGACTCATCTGGACCTCAATGTCCTGGCATCCGGCTGACAACGCTTCCCGATGGGCGGACAACGCTTACCGAGAAAGATGTGAGAACGTGAACATCGCCGTTGCGCGGCGACTCTGCCATCGCCTCGCAGACGTGTCAACGCACCTTTACCGTACCGATACCTACCTGGGTCGAGTCACGCGCACAGGGTCGCCGGGAAGCGCCTGTGCCTCCCGATCGCTCAGCCCAGCGGTGCGTTCCCGCCCAGCACCGCCCAGACCATCACTCCGGCGTCCTGCCCGACCTCGACCGCGCAGTGCGCCGCGTACGCGAGCCAGACCGACCCGCTCCGGGCGCGCACCCAGCCCAGCAGCAAGCCGACCAACCCGGTGCTCAGTACGGCCACGAGATCGACGACAAACCCGTCGGCGGTGAGCACCAGGCCGTGCCACAGCCCGAACCAGAGCGACGTCAGAACGAGCCCCCAGCCGACGTCCGCCCCGAGGAACCGCCAGGGAGTTCCACAGGCCCGGTCGAGTACGGCCAGCATCGCGCCCCGCACGAGCAGCTCTTCGACGAGATTGGGGTGGCCGACGTCGAACAGGAAGCGCTCGGTATCCATCGGGGCGGGAGCCGTACCCGCATCGGCCAGGCTCCACAGTGTGAGGAGCGCGAACCCACCGAACAGCCCCGCCACCACCCAGCCCGCCGGCCTCCAGCCGGCCCGCAACCCGAGGCCGAGGCCCGCCTCCTCTCGCGCCCACGGCCCGAGGGCCAGGAAGAGGGCGACCAGCCAGAGCAGCTCGACCGTCTTGCCCTGCCAGTTCCACTCCAGCCCGGTGCCGAAGGACTCAGGCAGGCCGTGCGCCCACCGGCTGCACGCGATCAGGACAGCCAGAACCGCAACGACTCGCAGGGCGCCCGGTCGGCGCCACAGTGCGACCGCCAGGAGCGGCCCGACGACGGCGACCGTGATCGCGGTGTCCGCCAGGCCGATCACGCCGGAGCGCAGAACAGCCACCGGACCGGCGACGACGCCCACCAAGACCGTGGCAGCGGCCAGCACCAGGAGGACCGGCCCGAGCCAGCGCCACGTGTCGACAGGGCCTACCCGGACGGCGGTGACACTCTGCGGTGGACTCGCGCTCATCCGGATAGGGCTCCTTCGACTCAGTGTCGTGGCGCCGCCGCGCTCCTGCGCACGACGAGCTCGGGTGCGATCAGTTCTGCCGCGGGCTTGGCGCCGTCCATCGCCGCGAGGAGCAGTGCGACGCTCCGCCGGCCCAGGTCGACGAACGGCTGGCGCACGGTGGTCAGCGGCGGGATGAAGTGGCCGGAGCCGTCGACGTCGTCGAAGCCCACCACCGAGACGTCGTCGGGCACGGAGACGCCGCACTCCCAGAACGCCCGCAGCAGGCCGAGGGCAAGCTGGTCGTTGGCGGCGAAGACCGCCGTCGGGCCGGTTCCTGCTTTGACCCGCTGCGCCAGGTCCAGGCCCACCATGTAACCGCGGTCCGCGCTCCAGCCCGCGATCACGGGCTCGGGCACCGGGAGGCCGTGCTCGGTCAGGACGGCCCGCCAGGCCTCCTCGCGTTCGACGGCGTCCAGCCAGTCCGGCGGACCCGCGACGTGCAGGATGCGCTTGTGCCCCAGCTCGATCAGGTGCTCGACGGCGAGCCTGGCCCCGGCCCGCTGGTCCACCGACAGCGGGATCGTCGGCACGTCCGGATCCAGCTCTCGGGCAGCGATGAGGACCACGGGCACGGGCGCCCGGAACGACTCCACCGCGTCGGCCACGTCGGTGTGCGGCGCGATGACGACGATGCCCTCGACCGCCTGGTCCATGAAGTGCTCCATGGCGTTGTGCATGGTCGCGGCGTCGTACCGGCGCAGCGTCGCGACACTGACGTACCAGCCCTGCTCGCGCGCGGCCTCCTCGACCGCGATCAGGGTGCTCGACGGGCCGAACAGCGGGGACCCGGTGGTCACCACGCCGACGGTGTCCGAGCGCGCGGTGACCAGGGCCCGCGCCGCGCTGTTACGGCGGTATCCGAGCTCGGCGATAGCCGCCAGCACCTTTTCCCGTGTCGCAGGGCGCACACTCCGGTGCCCGTTGAGCACGCGGGAGACGGTCTGGTGGGACACGCCGGCGAGGGCTGCGACGTCGGCCATTGCCGGCGGCCGCACCATCGCGGGTCGAGAGATGGTCACGGGAGGATCATCCACCCAGCTCGCGGGCGCGGTCACGCGCGGCGGTCGCCGCGGTCAGGAACGAGGCGCGCACACCGCCGTCGTCCAGGGCGCGCAGGGCCGCCGCCGTGGTGCCGCCCGGCGAGGTGACCTTCTCCCGCAGGAGCACCGGATGCTCGCCCGACTCGTCCATGAGGCGGGACGCGCCGAGCAGGGTCTGGACCGCGAGTCGACGCGCGACGTCACGCGTCAGGCCCAGCAGGACACCCGCCTCGGCGAGGGCGTCGGCGACGTAGAAGACGTAAGCAGGGCCGGATCCCGAGATGGCCGAGACGGCGTCGAGGTCCTTCTCCGCCGCACGCACCACGGCGCCCGTGCCGGCGAACAGGTGCTCCACCGCCTGCAGATGGGCCTCCGTCGCGGCGGCGCCGGGCGCGATCGCCGTGATGCCCGCACCGATCGCCGCGGGCGTGTTGGGCACGGTCCGCACGACGGCGGTGCCTACCGGCAGCCGCTGCTCGTAGAACGCCGACGGGTGGCCGGCCGCGACCGTGACCACCACGGCGCCGGGCTCGATCCCTTGCGCTATCTCGTCGAGCAGGGCGCCGACGTCCTTCGGCTTCACACCCACGAGCACGAGACCCGCACCCCGGACCGCCGCCACGTTGTCGCTGGTCGTGGCGACCTGGTAGGTCTCGCGCAGGTGCTGGGCCTTGGCCTCGGTGCGCACGGTGGCCACGACGTCGGCCGGCGCCCAGCCGGCCGACAACGCACCCGCGAGCACCGCCTCACCCATGTTCCCCGCCCCGAGCACTGCAAGTCGCTGATTCACGAGGCCATTCTCCCCCGCGCGCTCACAGGGGGAACGCCGCGTAGAAGTCCTCCATCACGTCGGCCGGACCGGACGCCCGCATGACCGCGGTCCCGTTCTGCCAGACGACGACGGCCTTGCCACCCTTGGCCGGCGCTATCGCGTACTGCCCGACCACCTTCTTGCCGACCTTCACGTCGCCCTCGCTCTCTGCCTCGCCGGCCGACCTGGTCCAGGCGGCGGCTGCGGTGGCCGCCTCGTCCTCCGTCGCCCACTGGCCCGCCAGGAGCGCGACCTCAACCGTGTCGCCGTCGGCGTACTCGGCGTTCCACGCCTCGAGCGCACCCTCGCCCTTGGGCTCCTTCGCCTCGGTGAGCGCGCCGAGCGCGAACTGGAGCACCGCGGACGGCAGCGCCTTCTGGAAGGCGGTCTCCTCGCCGCTGCGTTCCATCGCCTTGACCGTGGGCGTCGGTACGGCGGCGGTGACCGTCACCGTGGGTACCGGCTGCGGCGTCGCCCCGCCGCGCCAGAAGCCCGGCCACACGAAGCCGGCCACGAGCACCAGGAAGAGCACGATGACGAGCAGCCCCACGACCACGACGAGCCGTCGCCTGCGGTACACGGCGGGCGACGCCTTCCTCGCGGCCACCGACGCGGTCGCGCCGGTGCGCGGTGAGTTCACGCGCTGGTCGGTCATGTCCTTGCTCCCCCGTGCTCTGTCCACCGGGTGCGTCACGGTGGCTCAGCCGAAACCTTATGTCGGGGCACTGACATTCGGGCGGAGGCACGCCCGGTGCTGGACGACCGTCCGGTCAGGCCCGACGGCTCGCTGCCGCCGTCCGGCACACCCAGAGCAGCACGGCGAACCCGAAGGTCGAGATGGCGCACACCGCAAGGAGTCCCCCGAGGTAGGCGGTCAGGCCGTCGTCCCACGGAGCCGCCGCCCGGACGCGGCCCTCGGTCACCGCGGCCGCCAGGACGGAGAGCACTGCCATCGGCACGGCGACGGTCCCGAGGAGCGCGATCACCGGCAGCGCCGCGCCGTCGTCGCCCCCGGCCGGACCGACGTCGTCCGGGCCTGCCCGACCGGCCGGTGCGAACGCGCACACCAGCGAGGTCCACGCCACCACCACGAGCACGGCCGCGACCACGTCGGACGGGCGGTGCCAGCGGTCGGCGACCGTCGCGAGGCTCATGGCGCAGGTCACGGCGGCACCGGCGAGCGCGGTCGCCGGTCGCCAGCTGCGCGGGACGACCAGCAGGAGCGCCGCCCAGGCCGCCGCCACCACCGTGACGTGGCCGCTCGGCAGGGTGTTGATGTCCCGGTTCCACTCGCCGACGAGGCCCGTGCGGTGGAACACCCCGTCCTTGATCACCTGCGTGGTCAGGTTCGATCCCAGGATCACGACGGCGGCCAGGGCCGCGGCTGTCGGTCGCCGGCGCAGCAGGCCGATCCCGCACGCCACCAGGAACCCGGTCACGAGCCAGGGCGGTGAACCGAGGAGCAGCACCGGCTCCACCAGGTGGTTGACGACGTCCTGGAACCGGTCGGCCGTCACGAAGACCCGCTCCTCGACACGCTGGCCGGGCCACGTGGTGACCATCGCCCACCAGACGAGCCAGGTGCCCAGTGCGGCCGCGAGGGCCACCGTCAGGCCGACCGTTCGCGCCGGCGGACGGCCCGGGCCGGACGAGGACGCGGAGTCGCGGGGGCCGGTACGCGATCCGTCGTGGCGCGCCAAGCGCCCTTCGGAGGTCGGCATGGTCGAAAAGTACCTGAATCCGGACGTCATCACTGCCAGTATCGCCGCTGGCGGTATCGCCTCCGGAATCGCCCTCGAGTCCCTGCCGGCACGACTGTCAGTGTCGGCACGTACGGTGGCGCACGTGACCTCATCGACCTCCAAGCGGGCACGGCCCGCGTACCGCTGCACCGAGTGCGGCTGGACCACCGTCAAGTGGGTCGGCCGCTGCGGGGAGTGCCAGGCGTGGGGCACCGTGAGCGAGGACGGGCCCGCACCGTCCGGCCCGCGGACCGTCGCCGTGTCGCCCGCCCGCGAGCCCGCCCGGCCCATCGCGGAGATCGACGTGGAGTCGGCACGCGCCAACCCGACCGGCATCGGGGAGTTCGACCGGGTGCTCGGCGGCGGGCTGGTCCCGGGCGCGGTGATCCTGCTCGCGGGTGAACCGGGCGTGGGCAAGTCGACCCTGCTGCTCGACGTGGCGAGCAACGTGGCCGACGGCGCCCTCGGACCCAACGGGTTCGAGTCGCCCCGCACCGTGCTGTACGTGACGGGTGAGGAGTCCGCCGGCCAGGTCAGGCTGCGGGCCGAGCGCATCGGTGCGCTGTCACCCACGCTGCTGCTCGCCGCGGAGACCGACCTCGGGACGGTGCTCGGCCACCTCGAGGTGAACCAGCCGGACATGCTCATCGTCGACTCGGTGCAGACCATCGCGTCCGGGCAGGTGGACGGCGCCCCAGGCGGCGTATCGCAGGTGCGGGAGGTCGCCGCCGCGCTGATCGCCGTGGCGAAGGAACGGCAGATGCCCACGATCCTCGTCGGCCACGTGACCAAGGACGGCTCCGTCGCCGGTCCGCGCACGCTCGAGCACCTGGTCGACGTGGTGTGCCAGTTCGAGGGCGACCGGCACTCGCGCCTGCGCATGATCCGCGCTGTGAAGAACCGGTACGGCCCGACCGACGAGGTCGGCTGCTTCGACCTCTCGGAGAACGGGATCGTCGGGCTGCCCGACCCGTCCGGTCTGTTCCTGTCACACGCGGGCGCGGGGGTCGCCGGATCCTGCATCACGGTCACGCTGGAGGGGCGTCGCCCGCTCGCCGTCGAGGTGCAGGGGCTCGTGGCGCCGAGCCCCCTGAGCAACCCGCGCCGCGCGACGAGCGGCGTCGACTCCAGCAGGCTCGCCATGATCCTCGCAGTCCTCCAGCGCCACGGCGGCCTCCGCCTCGCGGACCAGGACGTCTATGCCTCGACGGTGGGCGGTGCCCGGATCACCGAGCCTGCGTCGGACCTCGCGGCCGCGCTGGCGCTCGTGTCCGCGCGCGAGGGCAGGCCGCTGCCGGGTGCCACGGTGGCCATCGGCGAGGTCGGCCTGGCGGGCGACCTGCGCCCGGTCGCGGGGCTGGATCGCCGCCTGGGCGAGGCCGCGCGCCTGGGCTTCGCGCACGCCGTCGTGCCGCACGGGACCGGGGTCAAGGCGCCCGAAGGGCTCCAGCTGGTCGAGGCCTCGCACATCCGCGACGCCGTGGAGTGGGCCAAGTCGGCGGGCGGGTCGCCGGGCAAGCCGTCGGGCGGGTCGCCGGGCGGCAGATCGCTCCGCGCCGTGGACGATGATTGACCGCTTCGTGAAACGAACTGCTTGTGACCCAGCGCACAGCGTAGGATTTCTTCGTGGCCATGACCTCCTCGCACCCTGACGAGCTGCTCCGGGAGACCTTGGCCGCTGTCGCGCCCGGGACCGAACTCCGCGACGGGCTCGAGCGCATCCTGCGCGGCCGGACCGGCGCGCTCATCGTTCTGGGCCTCGATCCGACTGTCGAACAGATCTGCTCGGGCGGCTTCGCGCTCGACGTCGACTTCTCCGCCACGCGCCTGCGTGAGCTGTCCAAGATGGACGGCGCGGTGGTGCTTGACCGGGCCGCCACCCGCATCCGGAAGGCCGCGGTGCAGCTGCTGCCCGACCCGACCATCGAGACCACGGAGTCCGGCACCCGGCACCGCACGGCCGAACGAGTCGCCAAGCAGACCGGCTTCCCCATCATCTCCGTGAGCCAGTCCATGCGGATCGTCGCCCTCTACGTGGGCGGACAGCGGCACGTGCTGGAGGACTCGGACACGATCCTCGGCCGCGCCAACCAGGCCCTCGCGACGCTCGAGCGGTACCGCGCCCGCCTCGACGAGGTGTCGGGCACGCTGTCCGCGCTGGAGATCGAGGACCTGGTCACCGTGCGCGACGTGTGCTCGGTCGTGCAGCGCCTCGAGATGGTCGGCCGGATCTCCGACGAGATCGCGGGCTACGTCATCGAGCTCGGGGTGGACGGTCGCCTCCTGGCACTGCAGCTCGACGAGCTGATCGGCGACGTCGGCTCGGACCGCGAGTTCGTGATCCGCGACTACGTGCTGGGCCGCAAGGACCGCACGCTCGCCGACGTGCAGGCCGAGCTCTCCGCGCTCACGTCGCAGCAGCTGCTCGACATGGGGCAGATCGGCCGCATCCTGGACCTGCCCGGTGGCGGGGACGCGCTCGACGCGGCAGTCGCGCCGCACGGTTACCGGCTCCTGTCCAAGGTGCCGCGCCTGCCGAACACCACCATCGAGCGGCTCGTCGGCCACTTCAGCAGCCTGCAGAAGCTCCTCGCCGCGAGCGTGGACGACCTCATGTCGGTCGACGGCGTCGGCGAGCAGCGTGCCCGGACCATCCGCGAGGGCCTGTCCCGGCTCGCCGAGTCGAGCATCCTCGAGCGCTACGTCTGATCCACCGCACCTGCTCCACCGGCTCCGCCTGAGCCCTGTCTACCCTTGCCCAACCGGCGACTGCAGACTTGGACGCTGCCCTCGCCAGCGACTGCAGACTTGGCTGCGGTCTGAGAGTCCGCAACCGCGACGAAGTCTGCAGCTGACAGCTGCGTCCGCGACCAAGTCTGCACTCGCGGGGCAGGTACTGGCCCGGGGCGGCGTCAGGGCTTCTTGTCGGCGTCGCCGCTCGGGTCCGGCGACGCACTCTGGTCCGGCGACGCACTCGGATCGGGCGAGGCCTTCCCGGAAGAGCTGGCGGACGGGCTGCCCGACGGCGACGGCGACCTGCTCGGCTCCGGCACCGTGTACGTCAGCTGGACGACATCGCTGGACGCGCCCTCGGCGCCCGCGAGCGTGACCTGTGCCGTGTACTGACCGGCGGACAGCTTGGGCTGACCCGGCTCGCAGCCGGGCACCGACCGGGAGTCCGACCAGCTCACGTCGGTGACGTCGACGTCGCCGGGGCCGAGGAGGAGCAGCCGCTCCTCCTCGTTGGCGCAGTCGGCCGACGACCATGCGCGCTCCGCCGTCGGCTCACCCACCTCACCCTCGTGGACGGTGACGGCGAGGTTGTGCCGGGAGGCGTCGACCAGGCACTGCACCTCGCCCTCGTTCCGCAGCGAGACCGTGAACCCGACGCGTACGCCGGGGGTGACGGTGGCGCGGTCCGCGGCGAGGCCCATGTCGAGATCCTCGGGTGCGCACGGCGCCGCCGCGGCGTTCGGGTCCACGGGGACCGGCGGGTTCTCCTTGGCCGAGACGATCGGCGCTTCGGTCCGGGGCCACGTCACTGCCGCACCGACACCGCCGACCACCAGGACGGCCAGCACCGCGATCACGTGCCCGGACCGCGGGCGTCTCGTGGCGGGCGTCTGTTCCCCGTGCCCCTGGTTCCGCTCGGCTCGCTCCGGCGCACTGACCACCTGCTGGACCTCTCACTGAGTCATGTAGAAACGGTCTGACGTGCGGTGACACCCCGCAGCCACAAAGTACGACGTCGTGCACCGCCTCCGTGGCAGCCGCGCCGTCGAGTTGGTCACGTGTCCTGGTTGACGGGCTTTGTGCGGTCAGGCGGGAGCACCGCGCCGGACGCTCCCGGCTTCGGCAGGGCGCGCCGGTGCGGCAGGATGGGACACCGTGACAGCACGGGAAGCGACGCGGCGTACCGAGGTGCGCTCGGGTGTCGTGCAGTGGTTCGACGGCGCCGCACGCGAGCTGCCCTGGCGCGCACCCGACCGGACGCCGTGGGGTGTGCTCGTCAGCGAGGTGATGCTCCAGCAGACCCCCGTCGTGCGCGTGGAACCCGCCTGGCGCGCGTGGCTGGAGCAGTGGCCCACGCCCGCGGACCTGGCGGAGGCGCCGACCTCCGACGTGCTGCGCGCCTGGGGCCGGCTCGGCTACCCGCGCCGCGCACTGCGGTTGCAGGAGTGCGCCAAGGCGCTGGTCGAACGACACGACGGCGTCGTACCGCGGACCGAGGAGGAGCTGCGCGCGCTGCCCGGCGTCGGCGAGTACACGGCCGCCGCGGTCCTGGCGTTCGCGTACGGGAAGCGCTCCGTCGTGGTGGACACGAACGTGCGCCGGGTGCTCGCGCGGGCGGTCGGCGGGACGGCCCTGCCCGCGCCGTCGTACACGGCGGCCGAACGCGCCCTGGCGACCGCGCTCGCACCGTCCGGCGACACGGAGGCTGCCCGCTGGGCGGCCGCGTCGATGGAGCTGGGTGCGCTGGTCTGCACCGCGAAGGCGCCGAAGTGCGGTGCCTGCCCGGTCGCGGGGCTGTGCGCGTGGCGACGCGCGGGCTCACCGCCGGACGCGCACGCCGACCGGCGTCGCACCCAGGCCTGGGCGGGCACCGACCGGCAGGCGCGCGGCCGGGTCATGGCCGAGCTCCGGCAGGCGGCCGAGCCCGTGGACCGGGCCGTTCTCGCCTCCCTGTGGCACGACCCGGGGCAGCTCGACCGCGCGATCGCCGGCCTGATCGAGGACGGCCTGGCGGAACAGGACGAGGCGACCCGCCTCCACCTGCCGAGGTAGAGCCTGCGTCCGGACGCACGCTCTACCTCGGCGAGGGTCAGAGCTCCAGGAGCATGCGGGAGTTGCCCAGGGTGTTGGGCTTCACGCGGGCCAGGTCGAGGAACTCGGCCACGCCCTCGTCGTACGAGCGCAGCAGCTCGGCGTACACCTCCGGCGTCACGGGCGTGCCGTCGATCTCCCGGAACCCGTGCGCGGCGAAGAAGTCGACCTCGAACGTCAGACAGAACACGCGGCGCAGGCCCAGCGCTCGCGCCCGCTCGATCAGTGCCTCGAGCAGCGCGTGCCCCACCCGGCGGCCCCGCCAGTCGCGGTGCACGGCCAGCGTGCGCACCTCGGCGAGGTCGTCCCACATCACGTGCAGCGCCCCGCAGCCGACAGCGGCGTCGCCCACCGCGCCGGCCGGATCGGTCGCCACCAGGAACTCCTGGACCGCCTCGTAGTACCCCACCATCTCGTACGGCCGGAGGATCCGCTCCTGGCTGAGCGGCTCGACGAGATCGCGGATGGTGCGCACGTCGGCGGGAAGGGCGGGTCGGATCACGGGCACGGTCCGCGACTCGGATGTCGTCACGCCGACACACTACGGCTGGAGCCGCGGGCCGCGCCCGGAGCCCTCGCCAGGCGGGCACACCGGGCCACGACCCCAGGCAGTCAGATCAGACGAATCGAAGGGCGAATCGGAATGTGAGCAAGAGAACCTCCCAACACACCCCACCTCACAGGGCAAAGGTGTTGCCAAGTGACGGAATGCATGGTGAGTTTGGCGCATGGCATCCACACGGCTGACCGCAGACGCGAGAACACAGGCGCTGGCCGCACTGGAAGCCAGCGTGAGTCCCTCGGCCGAGCTCGACGTCCTGGTGATCGGAGGCGGCGTCACCGGCGCCGGGATCGCACTGGACGCTGTCACGCGCGGGTTGTCCACCGCCGTGGTCGAGGCACAGGACTGGGCGCAGGGCACCTCCAGCCGCAGCAGCAAGCTGGTCCACGGCGGGCTGCGCTACCTGCAGATGCTCGACTTCGAGCTGGTCCACGAGGCCCTCACCGAACGAGACCTCCTGCTCCGGGACCTCGCACCGCACCTGGTGCGACCGGTCCCGTTCCTGTATCCCCTGGAGCACCGCGTCTGGGAGCGCGCCTACGTGGGCGCCGGCATCCTGATGTACGACGTGCTCGCGACGCTCACTCCGGGCCGCCGCCCGATGCCGTTCCACCGGCACCTGAGCAAGAACCAGATGGAGGCCAAGTTCCCGGACCTGGCGCACGACGCCGCCGTCGGCGCCGTCCAGTACTGGGACGCCTCGGTCGACGACGCCCGCCTGGTCGCGACCCTGATCCGCACCGCGGCGAGCTACGGCGCGCACGCCGCGAGCCGCACCCAGGTGGTGAGCCTGACGCAGGGCGCGACCGGCGCGGTGAACGGCGCGGTGGTCGTGGACCTGGAGACGGGCAAGGAGATCACCGTCCGGGCCCGGTCGGTCATCAACGCGACGGGCGTCTGGACCGAGGAGACCGAGGCCCTCGCGGGTTCCGAGGGCGGACTCCGGGTGCTCGCCAGCAAGGGCGTGCACATCGTCGTCCCGCGGGAGCGCATCCGTGGCAACGCCGGGCTGATCCTGCAGACGGAGAAGTCCGTGCTGTTCGTCATCCCGTGGAGCCGGTACTGGATCATCGGGACCACCGATACCCCGTGGAGCCTCGACCCGACCCATCCCGTGGCGACGAGCGCCGACATCGACTACGTGCTCGACCACGCCAACGCCGTGCTGGCCCATCCCCTGACCAGAGAAGACATCATCGGCACCTATGCGGGTCTGCGCCCGCTGCTCCAGCCGGGCACCAAGGCCGGCACGAGCAGCGCGAAGGTCAGCCGCGAGCACACGGTCGCCTCGCCGACGCCGGGCCTCACCGTGATCGCCGGCGGCAAGCTGACGACCTACCGGATCATGGCCAAGGACGCCGTCGACTTCGCGATCGGGCAGCGCTCCACCGCGCTCCCCTCGATCACGCACCAGATCCCGCTCACGGGCGCCGTCGGCCTGCGGGCCGTGCAGCGGCAGGCGCGCACCTGGGGCAAGCGGTTCGGCTGGAACCCCCCGCTGCTCGACCACCTGCTGCACCGGTACGGCGCGAACCTCGCCGAGATCGTCGAGCTGTGCGACGCCGACCCCACGCTCGCCGCCCCGCTCGAGCACGCCCCGGCCTACCTCCGAGCCGAGGCCCACTACGCCGTCAGCCACGAGGGCGCCCTCCACCTGGAGGACGTGCTGGCGCACCGCACGCGACTCGTCTACGAGATCGTGGACCGGGGCACGGAGGCGGCCGCGGAGGTCGCGTCCGTCGTCGCGCCGCTGCTCGGCTGGGACGCGTCCGACGAGGAACGAGAGGTCCGCGCGTGGCTGGAGCGGATCGAGGCAGAACGCCATGCCGAGGAAGCACCCGACGACGAGGCTGCCGAACGGGCACGCCTGGCCACCCCTGACGTGGCTGCCATGCAGCCGCTCCGAAACTAAGGATCCCTGAACACCACTACGAGATTGCCGACGGGCTACCGCAGAGGCACCGCCGGGTTCACCCCCGTACGCCGACAGAGCTGTCGGCAGAGAGCGAGTCAGTGATGAACGCATTCACGGACATCATGGTGCCGGAGTTCCTGGGCACGATGATCCTGATCCTCGGCGGCGCCGGCGTGGTGGCCAACGTCATCCTCCCGAAGACCAAGGGGTTCAACGGCGGCTGGTTGCTGATCAACTTCGGCTGGGGCCTCGCGGTCTTCGCCGGTGTGTTCGTCGCGATGAAGTCCGGGGCGCACATCAACCCCGCGGTGACGCTCGGCATCCTCTCCAGCGGCGCCGACGAGTTCGCCGAGGGTGTCCCCGCCAACTTCCTCAACATGATCTTCTACTGGGTCGCACAGCTCGTCGGCGCCTTCGTCGGCGCCGTCCTCGCGTACCTGGCGCACAAGCAGCACTTCGACCTGGACGCCGATCCGGCCGTCAAGCTCGGCGTCTTCTCCACCGGCCCGGAGATCCGCTCGTACACGTGGAACTTCGTCACCGAGGTGATCGCCACGTTCATGCTGGTCTTCGTGATCCTGTCGTTCGGCAACTCGCCCGTCGACCTGGGCCCGCTCGCGGCCGCCCTCCTCGTCGTCGGTATCGGCGCAAGCCTCGGTGGCCCCACCGGGTACGCCATCAACCCGGCGCGTGACTTCGGCCCGCGCATCGCACACTTCGTCCTGCCCATCCCGGGCAAGGGCTCCAGCGACTGGGCCTACTCGTGGGTGCCGGTGGTCGGGCCGCTGGTAGGCGGCGCGCTCGGCGGCCTGGTCGCGGCGGCCGTCGCTTGATGTGACGCGACGGGGAGCCGCAGACTCGGGCGGCACACAAGCAGACTGAAACAGACAAGGGAGTCAACACCGATGGCTGACTACGTACTCGCGATCGACCAGGGCACCACGAGCACCAGGGCGATCGTGTTCAACCACGCCGGGACCATCGTGTCCACCGGCCAGCTCGAGCACGACCAGATCTTCCCCAAGGCCGGCTGGGTCGAGCACAAGCCCGACCAGATCTGGGACAACACCCGCCAGGTCGTCGGGCTCGCGCTCACCAGGGCGAACCTGAACCACACCGACCTCGCCGCCGTGGGCATCACCAACCAGCGCGAGACCACCGTGGTCTGGGACAGGACGACCGGCAAGCCGGTCTACAACGCCATCGTGTGGCAGGACACGCGCACGCAGGCCATCGTCGACGAGCTGGCCGGGTCCGAGGGCGCGGACAAGTACAAGGCGATCGTCGGCCTGCCGCTGGCCACCTACTTCTCCGGCCCCAAGGTGAAGTGGATCCTCGACAACGTCGAGGGCGCCCGCGAGGCCGCCGAGCGTGGTGACCTTCTGTTCGGCAACACCGACGCGTGGGTCCTGTGGAACATGACCGGCGGGCCCGACGGCGGCGTGCACGTCACCGACGTCACGAACGCGTCGCGCACGATGCTCATGGACCTCGACACGCTGTCCTGGCGTGAGGACATCGCAGCGGACATGGGCATCCCGCTCTCGATGCTGCCCGAGATCCGCTCCTCCTCCGAGGTGTACGGCAAGGGCCGCCCGCGGGGGATGGTGCCCGGCGTGCCGATCTCCGGCATCCTCGGCGACCAGCAGGCCGCGACGTTCGGGCAGGCGTGCTTCGACGTCGGTACCGCCAAGAACACGTACGGCACCGGCAACTTCATGCTGCTCAACACCGGCACCGAGAAGGTCCCGTCCGAGAACGGCCTCCTCACCACCGTCTGCTACAAGATCGGTGACGCGGCTCCGATCTACGCCCTCGAGGGATCCATCGCCGTCACGGGATCGCTGGTCCAGTGGCTCCGCGACAACCTGGGCCTGTTCCACGACGCGCCCGACGTCGAGTGGTACGCCCGCAAGGTCGAGGACAACGGTGGCGCCTACTTCGTGCCGGCGTTCTCCGGCCTGTTCGCGCCGTACTGGCGGCCCGACGCCCGCGGCGCGCTCGTCGGCCTGACCCGGTACGTCAACCGGAACCACATCGCGCGTGCCGCACTGGAGGCGACGGCGTTCCAGACCCGCGAGGTGATGGACGCCATGAACGCCGACTCCGGCGTGGACCTCACCGAGCTCAAGGTCGACGGCGGCATGGTCGCCAACGAGCTGCTCATGCAGTTCCAGGCGGACCAGCTCGGCGTGCCCGTCATCCGGCCCGTCGTCGCGGAGACGACGGCGCTCGGTGCGGCGTACGCGGCGGGCATCGCGGTCGGTTTCTGGAACGGTGAGGCGGACGTGACCGCGAACTGGGCCGAGGACCGGCGGTGGGAGCCCTCCATGGAGGAGGAAGAGCGGGAGCGTCAGTACCGGAGCTGGAAGAAGGCCGTGACGAAGACGTTCGACTGGGTGGACTCTGACGTGTCGTAGATCTTTGCTCTCGGGCGCTTCGGTTGCGTCCGCACAGGGCAAGGAAGGCCCTGTCCGACAGCGTTCACGCGCCCCAGGGGGCGCTCCACTTCGGGAATGAATACTGTCGGACAGGGCCTTCCTTGCCCTCTGCTCGTCTGTTGCGTCGCTTTCTCCCTGAGGTGCGTCCACCAGTCGTTCGGGTGGGGTTCGCGGGGGCGGGATCGGCTTGGGTCAGGGGGCCAGGAAGCGGCGGGCCGTGTCGACGAGGGTTGCCTTCTCCGCCTGCGCGGTGAAGTGTTCCTCGTCGGCCGTGCGGCCGAGGAAGCCGTCGGTGAGCAGGTAGAGCCACGAGGTGACGCGGGCCGGGGTCAGGTCCGTCCGGATCTCGCCCGCCCGCTGGGCCTTCTCGACCCAGGGCAGGAGCAGATCGCGCTGGGCCTGGGCGTCCTCCGCCAGCTTGGCGGCGACGTCCGGCTGCTGCATGACGCCGCCTACCGCGCGGACGAAGCCCGGCATCCGGGGGTCCGCCGCGTCGTCGGCGCCGCGCTCGACGATGTCGAGCAGCACCCCGAGCGGGTCGGTGCGGTCCGCGTAGAGCTCTGTCTGCTCTCGTGCCTCTGCGATGCCGAGGGTCAGGATCGCGAGCAGCAGCTCCAGCTTGGTCGGGAAGTAGTGGAAGAACGTGCCCGACCCGATGCCCGCCCGTCGGCAGATCTCGGCGGTCGTGGCGCCGTCGTACCCACGCTCGGCGAACACCGTCAGGGCGGCGTCGATGATGACGAGTCTGCGCGCCTCGTGGCGCGCCGGGTCAACGGTCCGTGCCACGCGCACCTTCGCCGGCCGACGCCGCCCGGCGCACCTGGATCCGGTCGTCGCGGACACGCGCCACCAGTCCGAGCGCGGCCAGGTCCTCGTCCGCCTTGCGGAGGCCGGCAGCGTCCTTGCGGTCCTCGAGCCGACGGCGGAGCGCCTCGTTCTCCGCGGCGGTGAACCCGGGGCGGCCGTCGAGCCAGCGCTCGAACCGCTCCTCGTACGGGTCCGCGTCGCGCCACGGCCAGCGGTGCTGCTCCAGGGCGGCCTGGACCTTGGCCCAGGACAGGGTGTCGGCGTCGAGCCGGGCGCGGAGCCCGCCGTCGGGCCGCAGGAGCACGAGGTAGCTCGTGTCGCGGAACGCGGAGCCGACGTCAGACCGCTCGATCCACACCTCGCGCTCCTCCTGCCGGTGTTCCAGGTGGTCGTCCGCGACGTTCAGGGCGGGTGCCTCACCCACTGTCATGAAGGCGACGAACGCGCCGCCGAGCAGGCCGAGCCCGCCCAGGATGCCGAGGGTCCAGGCCGGCGGCATCGACTCGACGAGGTGGACCAGCTTGGGCACCGGCAGCGGCGTCGCCTCGATCAGGCCGGCGAGGCCGCCGGCCAGAGCGGAGGCGAACCAGCCGAGCACGAGGCCGATCGCGAGCACGCCCAGGCCGAGCAGTGCGGGTAGTGCGGGGTGCTGGCGCACCTCTGTGGTCGTCATGATCCAATTATTGGAGCATGCACTCCATTAATGCAACCGGTCCTGCTCGGGATCGACCAGCGCGCTCCTGTTGAAGGATCGGTCCGCACCGATAGCGTGACCCCGTGCCCATCAGCTACACCCTTCCCGGTGTCCACATCACCGACCACTCCGTCGACGTCCCGCTCGACTGGTCCCAGCCCGACGGCTCACCGACGATCTCCGTGCTCGCCCGTGAGCTCGTGGATCCCACGCGCCGCACCGAGGACCTGCCCCTCCTGGTGTTCCTGCAGGGCGGACCCGGCGGCAAAGGCCCGCGTCCCACCGGCCCGGACGGCTGGGTCGGCACCGCGCTGAAGCGGTTCCGCGTGGTGCTGCTGGACCAGCGCGGCACCGGACGCTCCAGCGCGGTCCGGGCGGCCACGCTCGACGACCTCGGCACTACCGAGCACCAGGCGGAGTACCTCAGCCACTTCCGGGCCGACAACATAGTGCGTGACGCCGAGCACGTCCGGAAGACGCTGTTCGGCGGCCGCCGCTGGACGTCGCTGGGCCAGTCCTACGGCGGGTTCATCACCATGACCTACCTGTCGTTGGCGCCCGAGGGCCTGAACGCGAGCCTGGTCACCGGCGGGCTGCCGGGCCTCACCGCGTCAGCCCGCGAGGTCTACGAACGCACCCAGCCACGCGGGGTCGCCAAGAACGAGCGGTTCCGCGCGCGCTACCCGCATGCGGTGAAGGCCCTTGGTCGCATCGCCGACCGGCTCTCCGCCAGCAGCGTGACGGCACCGGGCGGGGACGTCCTGACGGCCCGCCGGTTCCAGATGCTCGGCATGGACTTCGGCATGCAGCCCGGTTTCGAGCGGGTGCACTGGATCCTCGACGAGGCGTTCGACTCCCCGCACGGCGGTCCCCTGACCGACACGTTCCTGGCCACCGTCGCGGCCGAGACGTCGTTCGCGACCAACCCGCTGTACGCGGTGCTGCACGAGTCGATCTACGCCCAGTCCCACACCGGCCCGACGGCGTGGGCCGCCCAGTCGGTGCGCGACGCCGACCCGGCCTTCGCCGAGGACGCCCGGCCGCTGCTGCTGACCGGCGAGATGATCTACCCCTGGATGTTCGCCGAGATCAGCGCCCTGCGTCCGTTCGAGGCGGCCGCACACGCCCTCGCCGAGCGGCAGCACTGGCGCGACCTGTACGACCTGCACCGCCTCGCCGAGAACGAGGTGCCCGTGGAGGCCGCCGTGTACTTCGACGACATGTTCGTCGACTCGGCGCTCTCGCTCGAGACGGCGGCGCACGTCGGGAACGTCGAGCCGTGGGTCACCAACGAGTTCGAGCACGACGGCCTGCGCCTCGGCGACGTCCTGTCCCGGCTGCTGGGCCGTCTGGATGCCCGGGGTGGCCCGCTCCGCGACTGAACCGGAACGGGCCACCGGAACGAACCGCCGGAACGATCAGTACGTGTAGGTGTTCAGGGTGCCCACCGCCCCGCCCGGGTTGCCGACGTCATACCGGTCGACCGCCACGAAGTTCGGCTTCTTGCGGGCGGCCGGCTGGCAGAACCGCTGGGCACGGTTGAGCAGCCGTTCGTTGTCGGTGCGAGCGGTCCCTTCGACGGGCACGTCCCGGAAGTGGTTCATCACGTAGAGCGGCCGGAACGGCGACCCGGTCCGCGTGAGCGGGATGTTGGTCCCGGCGTCGTACCAGCGGCTGTAGCAGGACCAGTCGGAGGTACCGATGCCCGGGCCCATCGACCAGTAGTTCTCGACGGTCCACTCACGCTGATAGAGCACGCCGAAGCTCTCCCGCGTGAGACCGGCGGCCTCGTCGGCGGACCGGCTGTGGTCGCTGAAGATCAGCAGGCGGTCGTTGTCCGCGACCAGGCGGGCCATCGTGGGCCACCCGTTCTCCCGTACACCGGTGAGGTTCGGGCGGTAGAGCACGTCCGACAGTCCCGCGACGCGCTGGATCTCGCTCCGCAGCACAGCCGGGTCCACGTAGTCCTCGAGGAACACCGTGACGAACTGGTCCGGGTTCGCCGCCAGGAAGTCGACCATCCGCTGGAGGTCGACCCACAGAGCGACCGGCCTGCTGACCAGGGTGCAGCTGTTGTGGCAGAGGATCGCACCGTCGGTGGTCTGGTGGATGTCGAGCTGGAAACCACGCACGCCGTCGGCGAGCTGCTGGTCGATACCGCGGTTCTGGTTGGGCGCGAGGTTGATGAACGGCGGTGCGAACCCACCGTCCACCCCGTTCGCGTAGGCGTTGTGCGCCGTGAGGAACGACATCTCGTCAAGGGTGCGCTGGTCGGCGGGCGGCATCGGGTCGGTCACCGGGCCGACCGGGGTCAGGTACCACTCCGCGAGCGTCCCGCTGCCGCCGACCCCGAGCTGCGCCGGATAGTTCTGGCCGCTCGGCCTGGCACCGACGGTGAGGTAGCTCTCGGCGCCGGGCGCCTTGAGCTGGTAGCGGTCGTCGCCGATGTCGACGACCTCCCAGGCGGCGTCCGACACCGCGCAGCCCATGGTCCGGGCCGCGCCACCGGACCGGCCCAGGCAGGCGCCCGCCGCGGCGGCGTCCTCCAGGACGTAGGCGGAACCGGCCTCGCGGAGGGTCCACTGCTGGTGGTCCTCGTTGCCCTTGGGCCGGTGCTGCTCGACGGCGCCAGCGGCGGCCGAGGCGTTGAGCCCGGTGACGGCGCTCTGCACGTAGTAGACCCCGCCGGGCGGGGCAGCGGCCGAGGCCGCCTGCGTGGGGAGCGCGCCGGCGGAGGCGACCGCGACGGCCGCCAGTGCCCCGGCGACAGCGAACAGCGTTCGGGAGGTTCTCATCAGGCGGGGACCCTTCCTCGGGACTGCACGGCTCGAGGACCGATCAGGGCGGGCATCGGTCGGGTGAATCACACCAGGCGCACGCCTGCGGTGTCATCAGTAGTTCCCCCAACGATCCGCCGACGACGGCCCCGCCGCCGCCGGTGCGCTCAGCCGCGCAGGGCCGGCACCGAGGCGACCACGTAGCCGTCCACCTCGACGACGTCGCCCGCTCCGAGCTCCGGCTTGCCCGCCGGGACGCAGAGCGTCACCTGGAAGCCGGCCGTCTGCACCCGAGCGGCGGTGAAGGCCTGGCCGGTGCGGCCGACGGCGCGCTGCTCGATCGCGAGCACGACGCCGGTCAGGTGTGCGGTGGCGTCGGTCGACAACGCGTACGCGCCGGTCGGCTCGAAGCTCAGGTCGGGCACGACGTCGTCGGCCCGGCCGAGCACCTGGACGGAGTTGCCCAGGACGACGACGGACACGGGACCCTCGACCAGCGACGACGCCGAGCCGAGCAGGGCGAGCTCCTCGAGCTGGCAGGCGATCTCGGTGATGACCTCGTCGTCGCCGTTCACGAGCTCGGCGAGCACGAGCCCGCCGTCGACGGCCTGCGGCTCGGAGATGATGGCGCCGGGCGCCGCGTAGAACGTCGGCGTGACCACCCGCACCAGGTCGCCCTCGGTGGTGATGATCAGGCGGGCACCGGACGCGTCGGTCCAGATGTGCACGCCGACCTCGCCGTCCTTGGCGATGGTCTCCGCCTCGGCGCGGGCGGATGCCACCAGGTCGCGAAAGTCGCTACGTCGCCAGACGTCCAGTCCGATGCAAGCCAGGTTCGATGCCACGGTTGCCTACGCTAACCCGGCAGCGCGCGAAGGACGCGGCGAAAACTCCGGACTTGTCAGAACCCGGCGGACGTGTCAGATGCACAGGTCACTCGGGTGACCTGTACGTCTGACACGTGGGGCTACGCCTGACAAGTCATTCCGGAGCGTGCTTGTCCAGGAAGGCATACACCTCTGCGTCGTCCACCCCGGGGAACGCGCCGCGCGGCAGCGCGGCGAGGATCTGCTGGTGCATGCGCCCGGACGGCCAGGCCTCGCCGGACCAGCGTTCGGTGAGCTCCGGCGCCGGACGCTGGCAGCACGCCGGGTCCGGGCACGTGGAGACCCGCCGCACCTGGGTGGCCCGCCCGCGGAACCACTTGGCGTGCGCGTACGGCACCCCGACGGTGATCGAGAAGGCGCCGGACCCGCCGTCCGGCCCGCCCGACGGCGACATCGACCCGGTCTGGGTGGAGCACCAGAAGGTGCCGGACGGGGTGTCGGTGTACTGGTAGAACTCGGTGGCCCGGTCACGCCGCTCGAACGCCTCGCGTGCCGCCCACCGCCGGCAGATCAGCTGCCCCTCGATGGCGCCCGTGACGTCCTGCGGGAAGGGGAGGCCGTCGTTCGCGTAGCCCCGGAACAGCGCGCCGTCGGCCCCGACCCGCAGGAAGTGCAGCGGGATGCCGAGGTGGTGGGTCGCGAGGTTGGTGAGCCGCATCGCGGCGGCCTCGTGCGTGACGCCGAACGCGTCCCGGAAGTCCTCCACCGCCAGGTCGCGGTCCCGCTTGCGCGCCTCCAGGAACGGGACCGCCACGAACTGCGGCGCGAGGCACGCGGCGGCGAAGTACGTGATCTCGACGCGCTGGCGCAGGAACTCGCCGTAGGAGCGCGGCCGGTCGTGCTCCAGCACCCGGTGGGCGAGCGCCTGCAGCGCGAGGGACCGCAGCCCGTGCCCTCCCGGGGTCGACGCCGGGGGCAGGTAGATGCGTCCGTTCTGCAGGTCGGTCACGGAGCGGGCGGACCGCGGCAGGTCGTCCACGTGCAGCAGGGTGAAGCCCATCTGCTCCGCCATCCGCGCGACCGTGCGGTGCGTCAGCGCGCCGCCCGTGTACCCGGCCGCCTTGACCAGCTCTTCCGCCACGGCCTCGAACTGCGGGTAGTGGTTGTCGCGCGCCTCGCGCTCCAACCGCAGCTCGGTGTTGGCTCGGCGCGCCTCCTCCGGCGTCGCGATGGCCAGCTGCTCGCGCCGCGCCAGCTCCTCGTGCAGGCCCACGAGCTGCTCCAGCACGGGCATCGGCAGCTTCTGGCTGGGCTTGACGGCGGGCACGCCGAGGGTGGTGAACAGCGGGCCGCGCTGGGCCCGGTCGAGCGCGATCTCCAGGGCCGCGCGGCGCGACGGTGGCTCCGCGCTGAGCAGCTCGCTCATCGGCACGCCGAAGGCTTCCGCGATCGACCGCAGCAGCCCGAGGCGTGGTTCGCGCCGCCCGTTCTCCACGAGCGACAGCAGGCTGGGCGCAGAGCCGACCTTCTCGCCGAGCGCGTCGAGGGTGAGCCCGTGCGCGGTGCGCAGGTGCCGGATGCGGCGCCCCAGGGTGATCAGGTCGGTCTCACCGCGCGCTGACGTCTCGTTCGTGCCCGGCACGTCGCCTCCGTCCGTTCGTGTGATGGCCGTCACCCGGAGACGTCCGGGACAGGCCAACAGGAACCTACTCCTTCACAGTACGTGAAGATCGGCGATTCTTGACAGCCCGAGGACTGGAATTCGGGCGGATCAACACACAAGAGTGGAAACAAGCCCGCCACCGTGGCCAGCCGTACGACGATCGGAGCGCACATGTCCGTCCTCGCGAACCCCCGCCGAACCCGGCTCGTCGCCGAGCTCGTCGCCGACATGACCACCGGCCAGGGCTCCAGCACGTCCTCGGAGACCCGGCTGCGCGCCGTGCCGCCGGTCGGAGAGCAGGACGTGCGCGCCTGGGTGGCAAGCGTCGCCGGGCTCACCCAGCCGGACGAGATCGTCTGGTGCGACGGCTCCGCCGCCGAGAAGCAGCGCCTCATCGACCAGATGCTGGCAGCGGGCACGCTCCTCGAACTCAACCAGGAGAAGCGTCCTGGGTCGTACCTCGCCCGCTCCAACCCGGCCGACGTCGCCCGGGTCGAGTCCCGCACGTTCATCTGCTCGCAGGACGAGGAGGACGCCGGCCCCACCAACAACTGGGTGGCTCCTGACGAGATGCGCACCGAGCTGAAGGGCGTGTTCGAGGGCTCGATGAAGGGCCGCACCATGTACGTGGTGCCGTTCTCCATGGGCCCGGTCGGCGGCCCGATCTCGCAGGTGGGCATCGAGATCACCGACTCGCCGTACGTCGTCGTCTCGATGCACGTCATGACTCGCGTGTCCGCCGAGATCCTGGACCTCATCGACGCCGGGCAGCAGTGGGTCCCCGCGGTGCACTCGGTGGGCGCACCCCTGGCCGACGGCGAGGCCGACGTCCCGTGGCCGTGCAGCGACACCAAGTACATCGTGCAGTTCCCGGAGACCCGGGAGATCTGGTCGTACGGCTCCGGCTACGGTGGCAACGCCCTGCTGGGCAAGAAGTGCTTCGCGCTGCGGATCGCCTCGGCGATGGCGCGCGACGAAGGCTGGCTCGCCGAGCACATGCTGCTCATCCGCATCACGTCACCCGAGCAGCGCCAGTACCACCTGGCAGCCGCCTTCCCGAGCGCGTGCGGCAAGACCAACCTGGCGATGCTGCAGCCCACCATCCCGGGCTGGAAGGTCGAGACCCTCGGCGACGACATCGTCTGGATGCGGCCCGGCCCCGACGGCACGCTGCGCGCCATCAACCCCGAGGCCGGCTTCTTCGGCGTCGCGCCGGGCACCGGCATCGACACGAACCCGACCGCCGTCGCGACCTTCGACCGCGACACCATCTTCACGAACGTCGCCCTGACCGACGACGGCGACGTCTGGTGGGAGGGCCTGACGGCAGAGGCACCCGAGCACCTCGTCGACTGGCAGGGCAACGACTGGACGCCCGCCTCCGACAAGCCGGCGGCCCACCCGAACTCCCGCTTCACCGTGGCCGCCGCCCAGTGCCCCACCATCGCGGACACCTGGGAGGACCCGGCGGGCGTGCCGGTCGACGCGATCGTGTTCGGCGGCCGCCGCGCCACCAACGTGCCGCTGGTCGCGCAGTCGTTCGGCTGGGAGCACGGCGTGTTCATGGGCGCCACCATCTCGTCGGAGCGCACGGCGGCCGCCGAGGGCGCGCTCGGCGAGCTGCGCCGCGACCCCTTCGCGATGCTTCCGTTCTGCGGCTACAACATGGCCGACCACTGGGCGCACTGGCTCGAGGTCGGTGCGGGCATCGAGGAGTCGAAGCGCCCGCGGATCTTCCAGGTGAACTGGTTCCGCAAGGGTGACGACGGCCGCTTCCTGTGGCCCGGGTTCGGCGAGAACTCGCGCGTTGTCGAGTGGATCGTGGGCCAGGTCGAGGCAGGGCGCGGCCTGCGGCCGGACACCTCGGTGGCCTCCCCCGTGGGCAGCCTGCCCGCCCCGGGCACGCTGAACCTGGACGGTATCGACGTGCCGGACGCCGACCTGGCCGCCCTCTTCGACGTCCCGACGGAGCCGTGGCTGGCCGAGGCCCAGCTGACCGAGGAGTTCTTCGCGCAGTTCGGCGGCCACACCCCTGCCGCGCTGCGTGCCCAGCTGGACGCCCTGAAGGAGCGTCTGGCCCGCTGACTTCGGGCGGCCGACGGCGCGACTCTCATGGGTGGCTACCCGTAGCGCCGTCGACCGTCCGAACCAAGTTCCCCGGCCGGGTTATTGAGGCATCCCGGCCGGGGATCTCTTCTGCCCACGGCCCGTTGAGCGGTTCAGTACCGCATCCCCATCAGGTCGCGGACCTCGTCGAGGGTGCGGTCGGCTATGGCGTTCGCCCGGGCGTTGCCCCTGGCGAGCACCTCCGCGAGGTGCCGTGGTCCCGCTGCGGCGAGCTCTCGACGTCGGGCACGGAGCGGGCGCAGGCCTTCGACCACCGCCTCGATGACCATCTCCTTGAGCCGTCCCGCGCCGGCCGAGCCCACCTCGTCGGCGAGCGCCTCCGGCGACGTCCCGGTGAAGTGGGCGCCGATCTGGAGGAGGTTCGCGATCTCGGGCCGTCGGTCCGGCTCGTAGGTGATAGTGCGGTCGGCGTCGGTCCTGGCCCGCTTGAAGTACGCCACGGTCTCGTCCTCCGAGGCGCGCAGCTCCAGCGCGTTCCCGCGTGACTTCGACATCTTGGCTCCGTCGTTGCCCAGGATCGTGAGGGACTGCGCGATGAGCGCGTCCGGCTCGGGGAAGTACGGCTGCGCCGCCGAGTACCGCTGGTTGAAGCGCCGGGCCACCGTCCGGGTGGTCTCGAGGTGCGGCAGCTGGTCCTCGCCGACCGGCACGAGGTTGCCGTGGCAGAACAGGATGTCGGCGGCCTGGTGCACCGGGTAGGTGAACAGCAGGCCGCTCATCCCTCGCCTGCCCCGCTCGGCCGCGGCTACCGCCTCGGCCTTCACGGTGGGGTTCCGCTCCAGCTCGGCGACCGTGACCAGCGACAGGAACGGCAGCAGCAGCTGGTTCAGCGCAGGCACCGCCGAATGCGTGAAGACGGTGCTGCGCTCTGGGTCGAGCCCTGCGGCGAGGTAGTCGAGCAGCACCTCGCGGACGGTTGCGGGCAGGTCCCCGGCGTCGTCCCGGTCGGTGATGACCTGGTAGTCGGCGACGATCAGGAACACCTCGACGCCCAGGTTCTGCAGGCGTACGCGGTTGGCGACGGTGCCGAGCAGGTGGCCGAGGTGCAGCGCGCCCGTGGGGCGGTCCCCGGTCAGGACGCGATACTCCCCCGGGTTCCGGGCGATCCGGCTCTCCAGGACGGCGCTGCGTTCGCGAGCCGCATGGGCGGAGGCTGTGCCCGACGGCGGGGTGGTCGCCTCGGGCGTCGTGGTGACGGACATGTGGGTCTCCTTCGGTCAAGGAGCTGCCCACGTACGGCGTCGGGCACAGAGAAGTCCCGGGCTGCGGTGAGCAGCTCGGGACTTGTGTGCGGTGGGCGCGTCAGGTCACGGCTGCGAGTGCAGCCGCCACCAGTTGAGCCCGTGCGTCATGTGCCCAGGTTATGCGGAGGTCCGGAACGGAGCAATGCCCACGGGCAGGACGGCGCGCCGCCGTCGGGCAGCGAGAATGGGTACGTGCCGCACTCCGCCGATGCCCCCGCGCTGCCAGAGACCCCACTCGCCCACGTGGTCTACTTCGAACCCCGCATCCCCGGGAACACCGGGTCCGCGATCCGGCTCGCAGCGGTCACCGGGGCCCGGCTGCACCTGGTGGAGCCGCTGGGCTTCGACCTCTCGGAGACCAAGCTGAAGCGCGCGGGCCTCGACTACCACGACCTCGCCGTCATGGACGTGCACCCCTCGCTGGACGCGGCGCTCGACGCTCTCCCGGAGGCACGCGTCTTCGCGTTCACGACCCGGGCGACTACGCGGTTCACCGACGTCGAGTACCGGCCGGGCGACGTCCTGGTGTTCGGGCCCGAGCCCACCGGGCTACCGCCCGAGGCACTCGCCCACCCGCGGATCACCGACGAGCTGCGGATCCCGATGCTGCCCGGCCGCCGGTCGCTCAACCTGACGAACGCGGCGTCGATAGCGGTGTACGAGGTGTGGCGGCAGCTGGGTTTCACCAAGGGGGCGTGACGGGGCGAGCGATCGCAAAAGTGATACTGAGATCCTCGCAAAAGTGATACCGAGATGATCGCAAAAGTGATGCTAGGGCCGGACGACGAGCACGCGGCCCGGCGCGAGCTCGTACCGCCCCGGCACCACACCGGGGCTCGCCGCCCCGGCCTGCGCGACCACCGTGACCGGCGGCTCGGCCACCACCCGGTCCGACGTCGGGAACCACGTGCGGCCCGGGCTCACCAGGATGAGCATGCCGTCGATGTGCCCGGCCGGGCTGAACGTCGCCGAGCCGTCCGGGTAGCGGCCGATACCGGCGTCGGTGAGCCGGTCGGCGGTGCCTGCGACGTCGGGCACCGCGATGCCCACCTCGCTCACGGAGAGCAGGTCGCCGGGGCCGAAAGGGGCAGGCTGGGTGCCGGGCACGTGCGGGCTTGAGGCCTTCGCCCCCGACACGTGCCCGGCACCCAGGTTCGAAGGCAGATCACGGCGTGCGATGACCTCCAGGACCGACCGGTCCGGACCTGGGAAGTAGAGCGACCGGGCGTTCCAGGCCGGCTGTGCCTCGAACTCCGTGCGGGCGCCGTCGCTCAGCAGCCCTGGACCCGCCGCGAGGAAGGCTCGGGCAGCGTCGAACCGCGCGTCATCGATGAGAAAGGCGTAGTGCTGGTCGCCCTCGGCGTCGGCGTCCTCCCGGAACCGGATCACCGATCGGCCGACGGTGACCTCCACCGCGCCGATCTCCTTCCGCACCGGCAGTCCGAGGACCGTCTCGTAGTACGCGGCGGTCTCCGCGGTCGATCGGGTCACGGTGTCGACGCTCATGATCTGCATGCACCCAGCCAACAACCTGAACTTTGGTTGAGGTCAACCCCGCTACGAGAGCAGCCAGGACGCCGACCGGCGCAGCAGCTGCTGGTGCCCCGCCGAGGCGTACGAGCGCGCGTCGTGACCCAGGGCCGAGTACACGCTGCGTCCGCCGTGCGCGTCGTTGACCCACAGGATCGGCTGCTCGGCGCCGTCGTCGTCCGGGGTGGTGCCGAGGATCCGCGTCGCCGGGGCCACCTGCAGGCGGCAGTAGCGCTCGTCGAAGGCCTCGACGGTGTCGAGACCCTCCGTGACCGGGTGTCCCTGCGCCAGCTCGAACCGCGCCTGACCGATGGGCGGGTGCATCGACTCGCCCGGAACCCAGCGACCGCCGAGCACCGCGGACCAGTCGGGCGCGTCGTAGAACGTGTTAGCCGCCTGGTGCAGACCGAGCACCGCTCCCCCGGCCCGCGCCCAGCCCGCCAGCCGGGCGTGGAAGGCGAGCCAGTCGTCGTCGGACCCGTCGAACTCGGGGCCCCGGCGGCCCGAACCGCCGTTCACGACCAGCAGGTCGACGGAGTCGAGGTCGTCCAGCGCGTCCCGGAAGAGCCCCCGGACCTCGACGGCGCCCAGGTCGCCGATGATGCCGGCGACCACGTGCGACGTCGCCGCATGGTCGTGCCAGGGGTCCTCGTAGCGTCCGCGGCCGGCGAGGATGAGGATGCGCTTCGTCGTCACGATGCGATCCTGCCACGACGTTCGTGGCCTACGGGACTACGAGCACCTTGCCCCGTGCTCGGCCCGACTCGAGGCGCCGGAACGCCTCGACGGTGTCGTCGAGCCCGTAGCGCCGGTCGACCCGGGGCAGCACGTCGCCGGCGACGAGGAGCCGGGCCAGCTCGTCCAGGTCCGCCCGCTGGTTGGGACGCCAGAAGAACGTGGACATCCGGGTCCCCGTCAGCCTGCCGACCACCGGGCCGAGCAACGCCTTCTCCGCGAACGAGCTGATCCGTCGCGCGATCAGCACGTACCGCCCGCCTGGCGCCAGAGACCGCCGGAGCGCCGCCAGGAACCGGGTGTCGGCGATGTCGAGGACGACGTCGAACCGCCGGGCACCGCGCACGAAGTCCTCGCGGGTGTAGTCGATCACCTCGTCCGCACCCAGCTCCCGGAGGAAGTCGAGCTTGTCGCCGTGATCGACGGCGGTCACCACCGCTCCGCACGCCTTCGCCATCTGCACGGCGAACGGTCCCACGCAGCCGCCCGCCCCGTTGACCAGCGCTCGCTCACCCGGCCGGATCGGCCCGATGGCGCGCAGGCTCTGCAGGGCGAGCGTCCCCGAGTGCGGCACGGTGGCGGCGACGTCGAACGGCAGGGCGTCAGGCAGCGGTGACAGGGCCGACGCCGGGACGCGCACCCGGTCGGCCAGCGCGCCGTGCCCGAGGTCGAACAGGTCTGCCCAGACCCGGTCGCCCTGGAGGAGACCGGTCACGTCCGGCCCGACCGCCTCGACCGTCCCGGCGACGTCGACACCCACCCCGCGGTTGGTCGGCCGGGTGAGGCCGGTGCCGAGGCGGGCGAGGCGCGGGACGCCGAGCAGGTGATCGAGGTCCGCCATGTTCAGGGAGGCGGCGGCGACCCGGACCACCACCTCGCCGGAGCCGGGGACCGGGTCCTCGACCGTGGACACCCGGAGGATGTCCACGGGGCCGTACCCGTCCCGGCGCACGGCCCTCACGTGGTACCGCCCGAGACGACCGGCGCGTGCCGGAGCGCGAGGAAGTCGGTGACGCCGAAGAGGCTCGCGATCCGCCGGTCCCGCTGGGACAGATAGGGCAGGGCCTCGGCCGGTTCGATGACCTGCGGCACCACCTGGTGCGTGCGGCCCTCGACGCGCAGCTCGGCGGAACCTGCCGCACGGATGTTGCGCAGCCAGTCCACGTCCGGCCCGTACGGGAGGTAGACGAGGAAGTCGTCGCCCATCGGGTACACGCCGATCGGTGTCGCGTACGGCGCACCCGACCGTCGGCCGACGTGCCGGATCACCGCGGCGGACGCGCCGGGCTCCCCTGCTGTCCGCAGCTCGATGGACCGGCCGAACCGCTTGCCGAACCTGCGGATGACGCCCAGCCCACGGCGGTTCTTGGTGCGCATCGACACCACGAGGGCGAGGAACCCAGCGAGTGCCACCACCAGCAGCCCTACGACCGCCCAGAGGATCCCGGTCCACATGACGTCCACCTTCTCGAAGAGGCTTACGGTGTAAGCCTTACGACGTAAGGTAGGCCGGTGCGCCGAGCCCGTCAAGAGTTCCGCCGACGTAGGATCGCGAGACCATGACTTCACCCAGGACGACGGGCACGGCACCACGGAGCGCCCTGACGCGCGCCCGCGTGCTCGATTCGGCGGTCGCCCTGACCGACCGCGACGGCCTCGGGGCGCTCACCATGCGCAGCCTGGCCCGCGAGCTCGGGATCGAGGCGATGTCGCTCTATCACCACGTCGCCAACAAGGAAGACCTGCTGGACGGCGTGGTCGACGTCGTCGCGGCGGAGATCCAGGACGCCGTCGGCCGGCTGGAGCCCCTGGCCGACGACGCCCCCCGGTCCTCGTGGAAGCCGGCGATGCGCCGGCAGATCCTCACGGCCCGGGCGGTGCTGCTCCGCCACCCGTGGGCGTCGACCGTCCTGGAGACCAGGAAGTCCTTCAGCCTGCACGTCGTCCGGTACTACGACTCGCTGATCGGGCTGATGCGGCGTGGCGGCTTCTCGTACGACCTGGTCCACCATGCCATGCACGCGCTGGGCAGCCGCGCGCTCGGTTTCTCCCAGGAGCTCTTCGAGCCCGACGGCGCCACGGCGGGCTCGGCGGCCGGCGGCGGCGCCAAGGAGGGCGCCGACGACGCCGCCACCGCGCTGCTCATGCAGATGGCCGACCAGGTGCCGCACATGGTCGAGATGCTCGCCGCCGTCAGCCACGACGGCGCGGACCCCACCCTCGGCTGGTGCGACGGCCAGACCGAGTTCGAGTTCGGCCTGGACATCATCCTCGACGGGCTCGACCGGCTGGCCGAGCGCGAGAGGCACTGACCCGGGTCAGCGCAGGGGGTCGAACGGTCGGATCTCCTCCGGCACCTGACCGGTGGTGATCAGCGTCGCCAGCGCCCGGCCCGTCGCCGGGCCGAGCACCATGCCCCACATGCCGTGACCGCCGGCCACGTAGACGCCGGGTGCGGCCGTCCGGCCCACGAGCGGCAGCCCGTCCGGCGTCACCGGCCGGGAGCCGACCCACTCGTCCTCGCGGGAGTCCAGGTCCACACCCTCGAACAGGCCTCGGACGGAGCTCACTATCGCGTCGACGCGGGCGGGCTGGAACGGCTCGTCGGGCCCGCGGAACTCCATGGTCCCGGCGATCCGCAGCCGCCCCTGGTACGGGGTGCAGGCCACGCGCCTGGCCGGGAAGTAGACCGGGTGGTCGATCGGCGGGCTCGCCACGGGCACGCTGAACGAGTAGCCCCGTCCCGCCTGCAACCGGGTCCGCACCCCGAACCGCTGCGCCAGCTCCGGGAGCCACGCGCCCGTGGCGAGCACCACGGCGTCGGACGTCACTGCGTCGTGTCCGTGGACCGCTGTCTCGACGCCGCCCGGAACCACGCGGACACCCTCGACCCGGGCGTCCGAGAGCACCTTCGCGCCGCGGGCGCTGACCGACGTCGCGAGGGCCTGCACGTAGGCCCCCGGATCGATGTACCGCTGACCCTCGAGCGTCCAGGTCGACTGCACCGCCCGGGAGAGGTGCGGCACGCGGACGCCGTCGGGCATCCTCGAGAGGCGGACCTCCTGGCCTGCCTTGGCCACGGCGCGCAGCTCGTGCACGAACGGGCGTGACTCCCGCTCCCGCTCGAACCCGACCACCCAACGGCTCGGGTGCGACGTCGCGTGCACGCCGCCGGCCTCGAGCTCGTCGTACGCCTCGAGCGCGAGCCGGTCGATCGGGGTCAGGGCTGCCATGGCGCGCTGCCACGCACCGTGCGTCGCGTTCGCCATGAAGCGCGCGAGGAATGCCCACAGCGCGCCGTCGAACCGGAACGGGACGCTGAGGGACGCGCTGGGGTCCAGCATCGCCTTGGGCCCGTAGGCCCAGAGCGACGGGTCCGCCAGCGGCATCACCAGGCCGGGCGTGAGCCAGCCCGCATTGCCCCAGGACGCCCCCGCCGCGACGCCGTGCCGGTCGAGGACCGTCACCTCCACGCCACGTTCCTGCAGGTGCCAGGCGGTCGCGAGGCCGACCATGCCGGCTCCCACGACTGTCGCGGTCTTCATCTCGGACATGCTCGTACTCCATCTCTCCAGGGCCGTGGTACCCCTCCCCGTCGAGCGGTGAACCCTCCTATCGTCCCGCCACAGGATCGATTCGGCGCGACAGCTCGGTGAAGTGCGGTGGAACGTGTGGTGTGGATTCACGACCCGGCGGCGGGTGGGGCGTCAGGCGAGGGGCTGCGCCAGGGGCTCGATCGCCGCGATCTCGTCCTCGGTGAGGGGGCCTGCCGAGAGCGCCGCCACGTTGTCCTCGAGCTGCGCCACCGACGACGCGCCGATGAGCGCCGAGGTCACACGCGTGTCGCGCAGCACCCAGGCGAGCGCGAGCTGCGCGAGCGTCTGGCCGCGGCCCTCCGCGATCTCGTTGAGCGCCTTGGCCCGGCCCAGGTAGTCCTCGGTGAGTGCGCCGGACGAGAGGAACGGCGAGTCCGGGCGGGCCGCACGGGATCCCTCCGGCGCCGCACCCCCGAGGTACTTGTTGGTCAGCAGGCCCTGCTGCAGCGGGGAGAACACGATGGTCCCGACCCCCAGCTCACCGACGACGTCGAGCAGCGACTCGCTCTGCCTGCCGTCGTACGGGTCCTCGTGGGCGGGGTTCTCGATGTGCCGGTTGAGCATCGAGTAGGACGGCTGGTGGATGAGCAGCGGGACGCCCAGGCCGTCGAGGATCCGCGCCGCCTCGCGCGTCCGCTCCGGGGAGTAGTTGGAGACGCCGACGTAGAGCGCCTTGCCCTGCTGGACCGCCGCGGCGAGCGCGCCCATGGTCTCCTCGAGCGGCGTCGAGGGGTCGGGCCGGTGGTGGTAGAAGACGTCGACGTAGTCGACGCCCATCCGGGTCAGCGACTGGTCGAGGCTGGCCAGCAGGTACTTGCGGGAGCCGTGGTCACCGTAGGGGCCGGGCCACATGTCGTAGCCGGCCTTGGTGGAGAGGACCAGCTCGTCGCGGTACGGCTTGAGGTCCGCGGCGAGGTGCCGGCCGAAGTTCTGCTCGGCCGACCCGTACGGCGGGCCGTAGTTGTTCGCGAGGTCGAGGTGCGTGACGCCCAGGTCGAGCGCGCGGCGCAGGATGGCGCGCTGGGTGTCGAACGGGCTGGTGTCACCGAAGTTGTGCCAGAGCCCCAGGGACAGCGCGGGCAGGTCCAGGCCGGAGCGGCCGGTCCGGCGGTAGGTCATGGTGTCGTAACGGTCCTCTGCTGCGAGGTACCGGGGTTCGAGAGGCATGCCGTCATCGTGGCACGGATGGCGGGAAACCTGTCCGCCCGGACCACCGTTCCGTGCCACGATGCGCGTCATGTCCCAGCAGATCTTCGACCTGGTCGTCCGGCGGACCTGGCGAGTTCCTCTCACGGCGGTCTCCTCCGGCGACGCCGCCTCGGTCGCCCGGCGGTTCGACGGCGTCCTCCTCACCATCGGCTACAAGGCGTCGGGCCGCCTGCTGAGCTACCTGGGCACCCTGACGCCACAGGACGCGCGCCTGGTGTCGGTGCAGGTGCTGGCCGTCGTGCAGGAGGCTGTCGGCGCCCATGCGCAGCACAACCCCTACTTCCGGGACTTCCCGCGCAACGTGCCCGACACGCTCGACTTCTGGGTGTCCTGCCTCCAGGACGCCCTGAAGGATGCGCCCGGAGCCGCCGACGCCGGGGCGATCTTCGCGCGACGCGAGTTCGACCTGCTCGCCCTGCCGCGCTACGGCAGCTACCAGCACACCTACGAGGAGATGGTGGCGGCGCACGACGCGTTCCTGCCTGCGCTCGGTGACCGCCGCACGGTGCTCGACGTGGGCGGCACGCTCGACGAGGAGGCGCACGGCCTCTACCGCCACCTGGCGGGGAGCACCACACCGCTGTCCGACGCCGACCTCGCGGCACTCGCGCTGCTGGCCCCGTACTGCGCCGGCATGGAGCAGCCCGCGACCGTCCCGCAGCGGTCGGCGCGTGCGATCGTCAACGCGACGCACGTCCTGTACGGCAGGGAGCCCGAGATCGACACCGTCACCGACGTGCTGCGGCTGGCCTGTGCGCTCTCGGGCGGCGACGTGACCCTGGAGACCGCGACGCGGTTCCGCTCGCTGCCGCGTCCGGTCCGGCGCACGCTGCTCGCCGCCCTCGACGCGGTCGTCGGCGCGTCGCCCGCCAAGGTCGGCGACGTCGGGACACATCGCGAGGCGTGGAAGCGGCTCGGTGAGCGGCTGCACCCGCACGAGCACGCCGGACCGGGGGCGCGGGTCTTCGCCGTCGCCCGCGGTGAGGACGACGTGCCGTCCTTGCCCGCCCGCGTGGAGCGGGCGTTCGCCTCGGGCGCGCGGGCGGAGGCGCTGCGGCTGCTCGCGGCGGCGCCGGGCGCGCTCGTCCGGCGTGCCGACCACCTGCTGCGGTCCGCGGCCGACGACGCCGAGGCGGCCGCCGTGGTCGACGCGCTCGAGCGGGCGCTGCCGGACGTGTCCGGCCGGGTCGTGCTCGGGCTGCGCGAACACCTGGAGAACCGTCGCGCGGCTACGAATCGGCAGCCGAGCGCGAGCGGACGACCGGGCGTGGGGCGCCCGGATCCTGGCCGGCGGGTCTTCGTCAACCGGCGCGGCGGCGCGTGGGCCTCGGCCGACGAGCGGTCGCCCCTTCCCCCGGACGCGCTGACCACGCTGGCCCGGGCCTGTGACGCCGAGGTGCTCCGCCGGGTACCGAGGCCGCAGGACCTGGTGGTCGACCCCGACCTCCTCGACGTGGCGCTCCCGCTGTCCGCACGTGCCCGGCCCGACGGCGCCGGCGTGCTCCCCCGCGGTTCGCGGACGCGCGTGACGGGCGAGCTGCTGCGGTTCTTCGTGCACTGGCGGGAAACGCGGCAGACGACGGACCTCGACCTCTCCTGCCTGCTGCTGGACCGGGACTTCACCGATGCCGAGCACGTCTCGTGGACGCGGCTGCGCGGTGAGGGCTTCGTGCACTCCGGCGACCTCACCGAGGCCCCCGGCGGAGCCACGGAGTTCGTGGACGTGAGCACCCGCCGGATCCGGCGGCCCGTCGTCGTGCCGGAGGTGCACCTGTACTCGGGCGAGCGGTTCGACCAGCTGGCCGACGGGTTCTTCGGGTTCATGTCGCGGGACACCGCGCAGGCCGGTCTGCCGTTCGAGCCGGCGACGGTGCGCCTGAAGTCCGACCTCACGGGCGCGGGGCGGGTCGTGATCCCGGCCGCCTTCCTGCGCGGCGAGGACGGGTGGGAGGCGCTCTGGCTGCACCTCGACCTGAACGGCTCGCCCGGCTACAACACGGTCGAGGAGCACCGGGTCACCACGACGACGCTGGTCCGCGCCATCGCGGCACGCCGGTACCTCACCGTGCGTTACCTGGTGGAGCTGCTCCGGGCCGACGGCGTGAAGGTGCACCACGAGATGCCGCAGGGCACCGGCCCGGTGACCTACCTCGGGTTCGGGGCCCCGGAGGAGCTTCCGACGGGCTCCCGGGTGGTGACACCGCAGAACCTGCTCGACCTGGTACCGGCCTGACGTCTAGGGTGTGCCCCGGACGAGGCCATGTGGCGGCTTCCTTCTCCCTCTCTGGATAACCTAGTCACCACGCTCTCCTCGTCCTCCTTCTTCGGTTCAGCACAGCGCCTGCTGCCAGTCGAGTCGTGCTCCTGGCAGCAGGTGCTGTGCTGAACGACGATCAGCCCGACAGGGGCAGGCGGGTCAGCAGTAGAGGTTGCCGCCCGGGTCCACGCCCAGTGCGCTCGTGAAGCGCAGGTACGTGTCGATGCGGCTCTGCACCTGGGCGGGGTTGCCGCCGTTGCACTCGATGCTGCCGTTGATGCTGCGGATGGTCTCGCCGAAGCCACGGTTGTTCACGATCGCCGCGTGCGGCGTCATGGTGCCCGGACCGTTCTGGGTGTTCCAGTACCAGAGGCCGGTCTTCCAGGCGATCGCCGAGTCGGTCTGCACCAGGCGCGGGTTGTTCAGCAGGTCGATGCCGAGCGCGTCGCCCGCCGCCTTGTAGTTGAAGTTCCAGCTCAGCTGGATCGGGCCCTTGCCGTAGTACTGGTCGTGGCCCGCCGGGCAGCCGTAGGGCTGGGACAGGTCGCAGTAGTGCGGGTAGTTCGCCGTGTTCTGCTCGACGATGTGCACCAGGCCACCGGTCTCGTGCGAGACGTTGGCGAGGAACGCGGCGGCCTCACGCTTCTGGATGGTCTCGCTGCCGCTGTTGGCGAAGCCCGGGTAGGCGCTGAGCGCGGCGACGAGCCCGGAGTACGTGTAGAACGAGTTCCGGTTGGGGAAGAACTGGTTGAACTGGGCCTGGCTGACCGGGAAGTCCTCGGTGCCGGGCGGGTCGACCGGCGGCTCACCGCCGCCGTCGCAGGTGCCGGTGCGCTCCCACACGCCCCACTCACCGGTGGTGCCGGGCGTCTCGCCCTGCGTCCACCACTTGGCCCGCCATGCGGCGCCGGCGTGCGTGACCTGGTTGCCGCCGACATAGACGGCGCCACTGCTCCAGGCAGCCGCGCTGCAGCTGGCCACAGCGGCCTGGGCTGCCGGGGCGGGGGCCGCGGCTGCTGCTCCTGGAGCCAGGAGCGCCGCGAGGAGAGCAGCGATCAACAGCGGTGCGCGACGAGATCTCACGGGGAACCACCTCGCTTCCGGTTCGGGGCCGTCGGGCTTCGACGACCGATTTGTTCAGGAACCTAGCAAGGTCGTGGTCGCGGGAGAGTGAGGGATTTCCACACGAACGACTCGTACGTGGTGGACGGCGGACAGTGAATCCCACGCCGTCGGTGCCTCACGGACGGAGCACGTCCATGAGTTGCCGGTTGATGAACATCGCCTCTCGCCCGGCCTTGACCTCTACCAGGGCCCCCGCGTCGACCAGATCACGCAGCCAGCGGGCCGCAGTCTGGCGAGTGACCCCGCATCGTTCGACCACGTCCCGGACGCGACAGTACGGCTGCTCCATGAGCACCTCGACGACGTCCGAGTTGGCCGAGCGGAGTGCATGCCGGACCGCGTCGACGATCTCGCCCCGCACCGCCTGCACCTGCTCTACCAGTTCGATGCTGCGCACAGCAGTCACACGGACGCCCTCGAGCATGTACAGAATCCAGTCCTCCCAGCCGTCCGCCGACGTGACCCCTCGAAGCAGTCGGTAGTAGTCGTCCTTGCTCTCGATGATGTAGCGCGAGAGGTACAGCAGCGGAAGGTGGAGCAGGCCTGCGTCGCAGAGCATCAGCACGTTGACGATCCTGCCCGTGCGGCCATTTCCGTCGTCGAACGGGTGAATGGCCTCGAACTGGTAGTGCGCGACCGCCATCGTGACGAGCGGGTCCAGGTCAGACGGTTCGTTGACGAAGGCCGCCCAGTTGTCGAGCAGGCCCTCGATCGCCTGAGGCGTAGCCGGCGGTGTGTAGATCCGCCTGCCCGCCACGGAATCGCCGATGTACACCTCGCCTCGACGGAACGAGACCTCGTGGCCGCGAATCGCCGAGCAGAGGCGCGCCGTGGTTCGCTCGGTGATCGGCCGCCTACCGATCTCGTCGAAACCCATCCGGAGCGCCGAGCGGTAGCGGAGCGCTTCACGCGCGGCGGGCGTCGCACCGGACTGGTGCGCAGTGGCCTCGAAGAGCTCGTCGGTCGTGGTGACGATATTCTCGATCTCACTGCTGGCCTGCGCCTCCAGCAGCGGGATCGCGTTGATCAATACCGCTGGATTGGGCAGTGCCGACGCCAAGGCATCGAAGCGTGCCAGGACCTCGCGAGCCTCGATCGCCTTCTTCAGGACGCGCTTGGTCTCGAGGTCGCCAACTGGGGGGAGTAGAGGAAGCGCGTCATATGGCACTTCCGGGTTCCAGGCCATATCGACAATCTAGTCGACACGTTAAGTTTCGGCTTGATTTTTAACACTTCCGCTGGACGTGTTAAGTCGTCGCACATATCGCGAAGCGCGCTCACGCCGAGTCGCGGACCACCAGGACCGGCTCGAAGATCGCCGAACGCACCATCGGCTCGTCGGCGTCGATCTGCTCGAGCAGCATGCGCGCCATCTCCTCCGCCATCTTCTCCACCGGCTGGCGCACGGTCGTGAGCCGGGGCCGGGTCTGCACCGCCACGGGGCTGTCGTCGAACCCGACTATCGCCACGTCCTCGGGCACCCGCCGGCCGTTGGTCTGCAGCACGTGAATCGCGCCCTGGGCCATGAGGTCGTTCGAGACGAAGACCCCGTCGAGGTCCGGCGTGGTCGCCAGCAACGCAGCCATCGCGACCTCACCGCTCTCGAACGTGAACGATCCCTCGATGCTGGGGACGAACGCGTGGCCCCGCCGGGCCGCGGCATCACGGAAGCCGTCGAGCCGGTCCCGGGCGGACGGGACATCGACCGGCCCCGAGATCACCCCGAGCCTGCGGCAGCCCCGGTCGAGCAGGTGGTTCGCCGCGAGGCGGGCGCCGTCCGCGTTGGCCAGGTCCACGTAGCTCGCCGGGATCGCGTGGCCCGGCCGCGCGAAGAGCACTATCGGGCTGCCGGTACCCAGCAGTTCCTCGGGCAGCGGGTCGTCGGCGTGCGTCGACACGAGCAGCGCCCCGTCGGCGTTGCCGAACCGCAGGTAGGAGACCACCTGGGCACGCGTCTGGTCGTTGTCGGCGAACATGAGGACGGGGTGCACGTCGTGCGGCCGGAGAGTCCGGACGAGAGATCCGACCACCCGTCCGAAGAACGGGTCGGAGAAGACACCTGAGAGGTCGAGCTCGGTGTCCGGGTCGGCGTCGGCACCCGAGATGACGACGGCGACAGTGCCTGTGCGACGCGTGACCAGGGAACGCGCCGCGCGATTGGGCACGTAGCCGGTCTCGGCCACGGCCTCCAGGACCACCTCCTGCACAGCGGGGGCGACCTTGCGCTTGCCGTTGATCACACGGGACACGGTCGCGCGGGAGACGCCGGCGACCTTCGCCACGTCCTCCAGAGTCGGCGCCGGACGCCGCAGATCCTTGCTCACAGGCTGACGTTAACAGAGTAAGAGCGCTCTCCGACGGAGGTTGGGCGGGTGACGTGGCGACAGCTCAGGTCGTGCCGACGTCGTCGACAATCAGTGCCAAAGGCCTGATTAACCCCGAAAAAGTTGTGAAAGATGGTCGGAAGCACAACCTCCCGACCCTTGACGCCTCGCCAAGACCGGGTCAAGGATGGGCGTTGTAAGAGCGCTCTCCCAACTCGCATCGCACCGGAGCGACGCGAAGGCAGGCTCAACGACGACCCCGCCCCGGCCCCGCACCTGGCCGACGAGCGGACGGAGAGGAAGACCCATGATCACCACCGGATCCCCCGGCGCACCGGCGGCCCGCCTCAGGCGCGGCCTACGCGCCGGGGCCGCCGCCCTGACGACCGGCCTGCTCGCGGCGACGGCGCTCGTCGTGCCCGCGACCTCGGCACACGCCGAACCGGTCCTGCTGTCGCAGGGCAAGACCGCTACCGCGTCCTCCGAGGAGAACTCGGACTACACACCTGCGAGCGCCGCCGTCGACGGCGACCTGACCACCCGCTGGGCGAGCGAGTTCAGCGACCCGCAGTGGATCCGGGTCGACCTGGGTAGGTCCGCCGACCTCGATCACGTCGAGCTGGTCTGGGAGTCGGCGTACTCGACGACGTACCAGTTCCAGACCTCCACCGACGGCTCGTCCTGGTCCACCGTGTACTCGACCAGCTCGGGCGACGGCGGTACCGACACGTTCGACGTCGACGGGACGGCCCGCCACGTGCGGCTGCTGTCCACTGCCCGGTCGGGCGGTTACGGCAACTCGCTGTGGGAGCTGCGCGTGTTCGGCGAGGCCGGCGGGTCCGACCCGGGCGATCCAGGTGACCCCGGTGACCCGAACTACGTGGACCCGGGCCACCCGAACGTGCCCGTGCGCGACTCCGGGCCGAGCAAGGTCGAGGTGGTGGGCGGAAACGGCGCCTGGGACCTGCAGGTCGACGACCGGCCCTACACCGTGCGCGGCTTCACGTGGGGCCCGTCGTTCAGCGCGGCCGACCACTACATGCCGCCGCTCGTCGAGATGGGCGCCAACACGATCCGCACCTGGGGCACCGGGGCGGACACCCGCCAGCTGCTCGACTCCGCCGCG
Source organism: Promicromonospora sp. CA-289599 (assembly GCF_050936155.1). Classification (NCBI taxonomy): domain Bacteria; kingdom Bacillati; phylum Actinomycetota; class Actinomycetes; order Micrococcales; family Promicromonosporaceae; genus Promicromonospora; species Promicromonospora sp. CA-289599. The sequence continues at coordinate 3,171,894 of NZ_JBNJNI010000001.1, read as the reverse complement.
GCGCACGATGTGCGCGTGGTGATGGGGTTCTGGCTCCTGCCCGGCGGTGGCCCCGGCTCCGGCGGCTGCATCGACTACCGCAGCGACAGCGCGTACAAGTCCGAGACCAAGGCCGACATCCTCAACTGGGTCGAGACGTACAAGAACCATCCCGGCGTGCTCATGTGGAACATCGGCAACGAGGCGATCCTGGGCCTGCAGAACTGCTACTCCGGCACGGAGCTGGAGCAGATCCGCAACGCCTACGCGGCCTTCGTCAACGAGGTGAGCGTCGCCGTGCACCAGGCGGACCCGAACCACCCGACCACGAACACCGACGCGTGGGCGGGCGCCTGGCCGTACATCGAGCGCAACGCCCCGGACCTCGACCTGCTGTCGATCAACGCCTACGGCGACGTGTGCAACATCCGCGAGGCCTGGGAGACGGGCGGCTACGACCGTCCCTACCTGCTGACCGAGGGTGGTGCGGCCGGCGAGTGGGAGGTGCCGGACGACGCGAACGGCGTCCCGGAGGAGCCGACCGACCTCGAGAAGGGCGCTGCGTACGTGGACTCGTGGCGGTGCCTGCGGGAGCACGAGGGCGTCTCGCTGGGCGCGACGTTCTTCCACTACGGCATCGAGGGCGACTTCGGGGGCGTGTGGTTCAACATCCTGCCCGGCGACAACAAGCGTCTCGGCTACTACTCGATCGCGCGGGCCTGGGGTGTCGACACCTCCGCGATGAACACGCCGCCCCGCATCTCCGGCATGAGCGTCCCCGGCTCGACCGCGGTGGAGGCCGGCGAGCAGTTCACGGTCTCCGTCGACGTGACGGACCCCGACGGCGACCCGATCACGCCGAACGTGATGCTGAACAGCAAGTACATCAACGACGCGGGCGGCATCGCGCAGGCGCAGTTCACGCAGACGGCACCCGGCACATTCCGGGTCACGGCGCCGGAGATGCTCGGCGTCTGGAAGGTCTACGTGTTCGCCGAGGACGGCGAGGGCAACGTGGGTGTGGAGACCAGGTCGTTCCGCGTCGTCGCACCGCAGGTCGACGGGACGAACATCGCCCGGGGCAAGACGGCGACGGCGTCGAGCTTCGACCCGTGGAACGGCGACTGGACGCCCGGCCGCGCGGTCGACGGGGACCCGGCCACGCGCTGGGCCAGCGAGTGGGGGCCGTCCGCCTGGTACCGGGTGGACCTGGGGTCGGTGCAGTCGTTCGACCACCTGCAGCTCGTCTGGGAGACGGCCTACGGCAAGTCGTACGAGATCCAGACCTCGAACGACGGCAGCACCTGGAACACGATCCGGACGGTCACGGGCGGCAACGGCGGCGTCGACAGCATCGACGTCTCCGGGACCGGCCGGTACGTGCGCCTCAACCTCACCGAGCGCGGCACCGAATGGGGCTACTCCCTGTACGAGGTCGGCATCTACCAGCGGTGACACAGCGAAGACGTCAACAGCCAAACCAGCAGTGAAGGAGGAACCATGCGCACAGCACTCCGCACACCCAGCCGCCTCGGACCTCGCGTCCTGGCCGGCGCTCTCGCCACGGTACTGCTCGCCTCGACCCTGAGCGCGGCCGGGACCGTCGGCGCCGTCACCGCCGTCGCCGAGCCGAACACGCTCCTCTCGCAGGGCGCGCTCACGGCGGCCTCGAGCTCGGAGTCCGGGGGCCTCGGCCCGCGGTTCGCGGTCGACGGCGACCGCGGCACCCGCTGGGCCAGCGCCCAGACGGACGACGAGTGGATCCGGATCGACCTGGGCCGCTCGTACGCCCTCGACCACATCGCCCTGGAGTGGGAGGCCGCGTACGGCGCGGCGTTCCGGCTCCAGGTCTCCGCCGACGGCGACGCGTGGAGCACCGTCGTCACCGAGTCCTCCGGGACGGGCGGCACCGAGGTGTACGACGTCACGGCCACGGGTCGCTACGTCCAGCTCGTCGGCACGGCCCGCGGTACCGGGTACGGCTACTCCCTGATCGAGTTCCAGGTGTTCGGCGACGGCGACGCGGGCGGCCCCGAGGACCCGCCTCCCTTCCCCGGCGACGAGGTGACGCACCACGAGTTCCAGGCGAACTGCACGTTCTCGCACTTCCGGCCGGACGACTCGATCGTCTACCCCAACCAGCCCGGCCGGTCGCACCTGCACACGTTCATCGGCAACCGGTCGACGGACGCCTTCACCACGCCGGCGAGCCTGCTCGCGAACCCGGCGAGCACGTGCACGGTGCCGCAGGACAAGTCGGCCTACTGGTTCCCGGCCCTGACGGAGGGCGGCGTCCCCGTCGAGCCGAACATCCCCATGACCGTCTACTACAAGTCGGGTATCGACGACTACACCGACGTCGTGCCGTTCCCGGAGGGCCTCCAGTTCGTGACGGGCGACATGATGGCGACGGTCGACGAGTTCCGGACCGCACCGGGCGCCGTCGAGGGCTGGGAGTGCGGCGACATCTCCAAGAGCTGGGAGATCCCGGCGAACTGCCCCGCGGGCACCCAGCTGAACATCCGGTACCAGGCCCCGAGCTGCTGGGACGGGATCCACCTGACCCCGGAGGAGTCCGCCCACATGGGCCACGGCACGCACATGGCGTACCCGGTCTCGGGCCAGTGCCCGCTCAGCCATCCCGTGGCGGTACCGATGCTCGAGTTCAAGATCGCCTGGCCGGTCAGCGGTGACATGTCCGACGTCGCGCTGGTGAGCGGGTCCGACCAGTCCTGGCACTACGACTTCGTCAACGCCTGGGACCCCGAGGTGCTCCGCCGCCTCGTGGAGCAGTGCATCAACGGTGGTCTCCAGTGCAACCCGCGCGGCTACGACCTCTACAAGCCGCACCGCGGCACCGTGCTCGACGAGAACTACGAGCTCGTGCCCGAGCCCGCCGCGCGCGAGGAGGTGCGCTCATGACCCAGGCACACCAGCGCGGACGACGGACCTGGCTCGCGGTCGCGGTCGCGGCGGCCTGCGTCGCCGCGCCGCTGACGGCGGTCGCGGCCCCGGTGTCGGCTCCCGCTCCGGTGCGGGCGGAGGAGGCGCGGGCGGACGCCGCGGCGGCGTGCACCACGAACGCCGCGCTCGGGAGGCCGGCCACGGCGTCGTCCACCGAAGGGCCCTTCGGCCCGGCCATGGCCGTCGACGGCGACCCGGGCACCCGGTGGAGCAGCGCGGCCGCCGACCCGCAGTGGATCCGGGTCGACCTCGGCACGGTCCAGGACCTGTGCCGCGTCGAGCTCTCCTGGGAGACGGCGTACGGCAGGGACTTCCGGATCGAGGCCTCCGACGACGGCACGACGTGGCGGACGCTCCGGACCGTCACCGACGGCACCGGCGGCTCGCAGGGCTTCGACGTCACGGGGACCGGCCGGTACGTGCGGGTCACCGGTACGGAACGGGGCACCGGCTACGGCTACTCGCTGTGGGAGCTCAAGGTGCTCACGGACGACGGCGGCAGCGCACCCGGCGACCCGATCCCCGGCGGCGGTGACCTCGGGCCGAACGTGCACGTCTTCGGCCCGGACACTCCGACGAGCCAGGTCCAGGCCGCGGTGGACGCGGTGTACGACCAGCAGGAGTCCGACCAGTTCGGCGACGGGCGGCATCAGTTCCTGTTCGAGCCCGGCACCTATCCGGTGCACGTCAACGCCGGTTTCCACACCTCGATCTCCGGCCTGGGGACCGATCCGGACGACGTGAACATCACGGGCGGCGTCTGGGCCGACGCCGAGTGGTTCGAGGGCAACGCCACGCAGAACTTCTGGCGTTCCGTCGAGAACCTCGCCGTCACGCCGACCGGCGGCGACATGCGGTGGGCCGTGTCGCAGGCGGCGCCGATGCGCCGCGTGCACGTCAAGGGCAACCTGATGCTGCACTCGTCCCGGTACGGGTGGGCGTCGGGCGGCTTCATCGCCGACTCCGTGGTCGACGGCGAGGTCCGCGCCTGGACCCAGCAGCAGTGGTACACCCGCGACTCGACGCTCACGGGCGGCTGGGCGGGCACGCTGTGGAACATGGTGTTCTCCGGTGTGGAGAACGCGCCGCCGACGTCGTTCCCCGAGCCCGCCGTGACCACCCTGGACACCACCGGGACCATCCGCGAGAAGCCGTACCTCTACCTCGACGGCGAGGACTACGCGGTGTTCGTGCCGTCGGCCCGGTCGGGGACGCGCGGCGCGACGTGGGACGGCGGGACGACGGCGGGCACCTCGATCCCGCTCGACGAGTTCTACGTGGCCCGCCCGGGCGACTCGGCGGCGCGGATCAACCAGGCACTCGACCAGGGCCTGAACCTGCTGCTCACGCCCGGGATCTACGAGACCACCGGGACGATCGAGGTGGACCGTGCCGACACCGTCGTGCTCGGGCTCGGGTACGCCACGATCGTGCCGACGGCCGGGCAGACGGCGATGCGGGTGGCCGACGTGGACGGCGTCCGGATCGCGAGCGTGCTGTTCGACGCCGGCGCCACCGAGTCGCCGTCGATGCTCACGGTCGGCACGGAGGGGTCAACGGCGGACCACGCGGACGACCCGATCTCGCTGCACGACGTGTTCGTCCGGGTCGGCGGGGCGCACGTCGGGCGGGTGGACCAGGCGATCGTCGTGAACGCGGACGACACGGTCATCGACCACATCTGGTCCTGGCGCGGTGACCACGGCGAAGGCATCGGCTGGAACATCAACACGGCCGACAACGGCCTGGTGGTCAACGGCGACGACGTGGACGGGTACGGCCTCTTCGTCGAGCACTACCAGGAGTACAACACCCTGTGGAACGGGGAGCGCGGCCGCACGATCTTCTACCAGAACGAGCTGCCGTACGACCCGCCGAACCAGGCGGCCTGGAACCACGACGGCATCAGGGGCTGGGCGGCGTACAAGGTCGCCGACGGCGTGACCCAGCACGAGGCCTGGGGCCTGGGCTCCTACTGCGTGTTCACGTCGGACGCCTCCATCACCTCGGACAACGGCTTCGAGGTGCCGCGGACGCCGGGCGTGCGGATGCACTCGCTGCTCACCGTGTCGCTCGGCGGGGTGGGCACGTACGAGCACGTCATCAACGGCGTCGGCCCCCGCGCGGCGGGAACGGAGACGATCCCGGCCAAGGTGGTGAGCTACCCCTAGCCGAGAGGTCGAACCGAGTGGCCGAAACGACCATGCACTTGCTGCCAGGTGGAGTTGGATCCTGGCAGCAAGTGCATGGTCATCTCTGGCCGGCTCAGCCCAGGCTCTGCTCGCGGCGGTCGACCGCGGTCTTGGCCTCGACCAGGCCGTCGCCCGTGATCTCCCGGTAGCGCTTGACCGCCTCGACCTTGCGGTCGGCACGGATCAGCGCGTCGACGTCGGCGATCCCCTCCGGCTCCGGCACGACGACGCCCAGCTGCGCCATGACGAGGTCGAGCTTGGTCTGGAGCTTGTCCAGCGCGCGCTGCTGCGTCCTCCGGTGCCCGCTCGCCGAGATCCAGTTCAGGACCAGCAGGACGACCACCAGCATCACCAATATGTCCATGACCACGAGCGTAGTCGCGCGCCCCCGGCGGCCGGCCGGCAGAGTCGGCGAGGTCAGTCGCTCACGTGACGGCGCCCATGTGCCACGGGATGAACTCCTCTGCGCCGATCTCCAGCTCCTCGCTGACGGTCTGCTCCCCCGACGCCACGGCCAGGATCCGGTCGAAGATCTGCCGGCCGACGTCGGCGACGGTCGCGGTGCCGTCCACGACCACCCCCGCATTGATGTCCATGTCCTCGGACATCACCGAGTACATGGGGGTGTTGGTCGCCACCTTGATGGACGGCGCCGGACGGCACCCGAAGACCGAACCACGGCCCGTGGTGAAGACGACGACGTTGGCGCCGCCCGCGACCAGGCCCGTCACCGACACGGGGTCGTAGCCGGGGGTGTCCATGAAGCCGAACCCGCGTTCGGTGATCGGCTCGGCGTACTCGTAGACGGCTCCGAGGTCGGCCTGGCCGCCCTTGGCGACCGCGCCGAGCGACTTCTCCAGGATCGTCGTGAGCCCGCCGGCCTTGTTGCCCGGAGACGGGTTGTTGTCCAGCGTGCCGCCGCCCGCCGCGACATAGCCCCGCCACCAGTCGATGCGGTCCAGCAGGCGCTGCGCCACCTCGGGCTTCACCGCCCGGGCGGTCAGCAGGTGCTCGGCGCCGTACACCTCGGGGGTCTCCGCGAGGACCGACGTCGCCCCGTAGGCGACCAGCCGGTCCGAGGCCCAGCCCAGCGCGGGGTTCGCCGTGATGCCGGAGTAGCCGTCGGACCCGCCGCAGTTGAGGGCGAGCACCAGCTCCGAGACGTCGCACTCGACCCGCTCGCGCGCGTTGACCAGCGGCAGCATCTCGCGGACGGCAGCAACGCCCGCGCGGACAGAGGCCCGCACGCCCCCCGCCTCCTGGATGGTCAGCGAACGCACGACGGTGTCGTCCGGGATGGCCGCGAGCAGCCCCTGCTTCGCGTCGTCGGGCGGACCGACGGTGGGCATCCCCAGGTCGGCGACCTGGCCCGAGCGAGCCGACAGCGCGGCCCCCGGCACCATCTCGCAGCCCAGGCCCAGCACCAGCAGGCCCGCGACGTTCGGGTGGGCCGCGTACCCGCGCAGGGTGCGCAGCAGGATCTGCCCGCCCTCCGAGTCCGGCACCAGGCCGCAGCCCGAGGTGTGGGTCAGCGCGATGACGCCGTCGACGTTCTCGAACTCGTCGAGCACCGCGCCGCTGAACTGGTCGGCGATCATCTTCGCCGTCGAGGCGGAGCAGTTCACGCTGGTCAGGATCGCGACGAAGTTACGGGTACCGACCCGCCCGTTCGCCCGCCGGAAACCGCGGAAGGTGGGGCGGGCGCCGTCGGGCACGGGAAGGTCCGTACGGGTGCCGCCCAGAGGCGCCTCGCGCGTGCCCTCCTCGAAGCCGAGGTTGTGCGAGTGCACGTGGTCGCCCGGGGCGATGTCGGCGGTCGCAACCCCGATGACCTGCCCGTACTTGTGCACCTCAGTGCCTGCGGGCACCGCACGCAGCGCGATCTTGTGGCCCCGCGGCACCAGCTGCCCGACGGCGACCGGGCCCGTCCCCGGGGCGTTGGCCTGGTCACCCGGCCTAAGGTCACGAGTGGCGACGGCGACGTCATCACCCTCGCGAAGAACGAGCAGATCGACCTCGGACACCGTTGCCACCCTCCATGTTGAACCGTTTCATCCTACCGACCCACCCACCCGACACGTTGAGTGCGGGATATTCGCCCCTTCCGAGGCTCGGAAGGGGCGAATATCCCGCACTCAACGGAACAGGGTCAGTCGGCTATGGCCGCGTTGACCTCTTCGATCAGCTGCGTCGCGGCCTCGTCCGGGGTGATGCGCTCGAAGAGCACCTCGGTGTTGACGCGCTCCATGATGTCCGCGAGCTCCGCGGAACCGTGCGGCGGCACGGGCGGGGTGTCGACGATCTCGCCCTCGATCTCCGCCATGAAGTCGGCGACCTTCTGGTCGGTGGGCGACAGGTCGCCGAGGATCGACTCGCGCACCTCGGTGTTCGCCGGCAGACCACGGTCGGTCAGCATGATCTTCGCGGCTTCCTCGGAGTTCAGGAGGAAGTCGACGAACTTCGCCGAGGACTCCGGGTACTCGGTGTCAGCGGAGATCGAGTAGAACATCGCCGGCTTGTAGTACATGCCGGTGCGCTCGCCCTCGGACTCGCCTGGCAGCCGCAGCAGCTCGAGCTCGTGACCGGACGAGTCCGACAGCGCGCCCAGCTGGTTGGTCCACCAGACGCCCATGGCGCCCTGGTTGGTACCGAGCAGACCGCCCTCGGGGCCGGCCGCCTGGTACTCGACGGTGCGGGCGGCGTCGGGCTGACCGCCACCCTCCATCAGGTCGAGCGACACCTGGAAGAAGTCCGCGATGGTCTGCTCGGAGACGCCGAGCTCACCCTCCGGGGTGAACAGCGTCTCGCCGCGCTGACGCGCCATCACGTTGAGGCCCGCCTCGTTGAAGCCGTAGTCCTGCGTGCCCCAGACGCCGTCGCCCGCGCCCTCCGAGACCGCGTTCGCCGTGGTGACGTAGTCCTCCCAGGTCCAGGTGGTGTCGTCCGGCACCTCGACGCCTGCGTCGGCGAAGATCTCTGGGTCGGCGACGAAGGCGTACGCGTTGATGCCGGTCGGGATGCCGTACTGCGCACCCTCGATCTGACCGCCGGCCAGGACGCTGTCGTCCACCTTGGACGTATCGATGTCCAGCGCACTCATGTCCGCGAGCACGTTCTTGGTGGAGTAGTCGGAGATGTAGCGCTCCTCCTGCGTGATGACGTCCGGGGTGTCGCCCGCGGCCACCGTGGTGGCCAGCTTGTCCCAGTAGCCGTCCCAGTCGGTGAAGTCGGGGACCACCGTGATGTCGGGGTTCTCCGCCTCGAAGGCGTCGATGATCTGCTGCGTGGACTCGTGGCGGGTGTCGGAACCCCACCACGCGAACCGGATCTCGCAGGGGCACTCCTCGGCGGCGGCCGGCGGGTCGTCGTCGCCTCCCCCGCCGATGCCCGAGTCGCCGCCCCCGCATGCCGCGAGGGTCAGGGCCACGGCCGCGATACCTGCGGCCGAGCCTGCGAGACGCCTGCCGCGCCTCGTTCGTAGTCCGTTGCCGGTGGTGCTCATGAATTTCTCCTTCGGTGACGTTGACGTCGTTGTCGGATCGTGGGCAGAGCTGCTGGACTGCTACTTGATGCCTGTGGTCGCTATGCCCTTGACCAGGTATTTCTGTCCGAAAAGGAAGGCGATGAAGACGGGTATGAGCGACACGATCGACATCGCGAAGAGCGATCCCCACGAGCTGTTGCCCGTGGAGTCGACGAAGGTGCGCAGGGCGATCGGCACCGTGTACATCTCGGGCCGGGTCAGGAAGATCAGCTGGCTGAAGAAGTCGTTCCAGGTCCAGATGAACGTGAAGATGGCCGTGGTGGCGAGGGCCGGCATCGACAGCGGCAGCATGAGCTGCAGGTAGATGCGCAGGTGATTGGCGCCGTCGAGCGTCGCCGCCTCGTCCAGCTCGCGCGGGATCCCGCGGAAGAACTGGACCATCAGGAAGATGAAGAACGCGTCGGTGGCCAGCAGCTTCGGCACGATCAGCGGCAGGAACGTGTTGATCCATTCCAGCTGGGAGAACAGCACGTACTGCGGGACGATCACCACGTGGATCGGCAGCATGATCGACATGAGCATGACGGCGAACCAGAGCTTCTTGCCCCGGAACTCCAGCCGCGCGAACGCGTAGGCCGCCAGCGAGCAGGCGAGCAGGTTGCCGAGCACCGACCCGAGGACCACGATCGCCGAGTTGATCAGGTAGTGGCTGAACGGGTGCAGCAGCGCGTTCCACCCGTCCGTGTAGTTGGACAGGTCGATGTCGGTGGGGATGAGTCCCGGCTCGCGGAAGATCAGCGCGTTCGGCTTGAACGAGCTGGCCACCATCCAGAGCAGCGGGTACAGCATCACGAAGCCGAAGGCGATCAGGCCCACGTGCTTCAGCACGCTGCCCACCTGGGCTCGTACCTGCCGGCCGCGAGGGCGGGTGGGTGGACGGCGGTCCTCGGTACCGGGAGGCACGTCGCTGTCGGACGGCGGTAGCGCGGCCGTCGGCACGGTCTTTATGGACGTCGAGGCGTCAGTCATCGTAGAAGACCCAGTACTTGGAGGCGAGGAAGTTGACTACCGTCATGCCGCCGATGATCAGCAGCAGGAACCAGGCCATCGCTGACGCGTAGCCCATGTCGAGCGACCCGAACCCCTTGAGGTAGAGGTACAGCGTGTAGAGCAGCGTCGAGTCGGACGGGCCGCCGTTGCCGCCGCTCACCACGAACGCCCTGGTGAAGGACTGGAACGCCTCGATGAGCTGCAGCACGAGGTTGAAGAAGATGATCGGCGTCAGCAGCGGGAGCGTGACCGACCGGAACTGCCTCCACTTCGAGGCACCGTCGATCGAGGCCGCCTCGTAGTACATCGCCGGGATCTGCCGCAGGCCGGCCAGGAAGATCACCATGGGAGCGCCGAACGTCCAGACGTTGAGCGCCATGAGGGTGCCGAGCGCGTAGTCCGGGTGCGAGACCCAGCCCTGGCCCTGTACGCCGAAGAGCGCCAGCACCTGGTTGACCAGGCCGTCCGCGCCGAAGATCTGACGCCACAGGATGGCGATGGCCACCGACCCGCCGAGCAAGGAGGGCAGGTAGTAGACGGAGCGGTAGAGGGCGAGTCCGCGCATGCCCTTGTCGAGCAGCAGTGCCAGGCCCAGGGCCGCGGCGAGCTGCAGCGGCACCGAGACGAACACGTAGGTGAACGTCACGCCGAGGGAGTTGACGAAGCGCGGGTCCTCGAACATCCGGGTGTAGTTCTCGAAGCCCACCCACTCGGGCGCCGAGAGCAGGTCGTAGTCCGTGAAAGACAGGTACAGGGACGCGCCCATGGGTCCGGCCGTGATGAGCGCGAGCCCCACGAACCAGGGCGCGAGGAAGAACAGCGCCCAGCGGCCGTCGCCCTTCCTGCGCGGGCTCACGGTCTTCTTGCTCTGCGAGAGCTCCTGGATCACTGACACGTGCTCACCCCCGCGCAGCTGGACGGGGGCTCGGACCGCCAGGGTCCGGGCTCGCGGTTCGGGTGGTGCATCGGATTGTCCTCCCGGATCATCGTCGATCCCCGGCCTCTTCGGTGAGAAACCGGTCTCTGGTGGAGGAACGTACCACACGAGGAACCGGTTTCCCATGGTGTACCGTCACATCGGGAAACCGGTAGCAGGAGCGCCGCGCCGAAGAAGGCTCAGGACGCCCCACCGCATCGGTCGGACGAGGGTTACGGACGGAGAGCAGATGGTCAGCGGCAGCGCACGCGGCGCCGGTCAGCGCACAGGTCAGCGCCGTGTCACGGCCACGATCGGGGATGTCGCGACGGCGGCCGGCGTGTCACGGGCGACCGTCTCGCGCGTGATGAACGGGCGGAGCACCGTCGACGCGACCATCGCGGAACGCGTGCGGGTGGCAGCGGCGGGGCTGAGCTACCGGCCCAGCAACGCGGCGCGGAGCCTCGCGCTCGGCCGCACCCAGACCGTGGCCCTCGTGGTGCCCGACCTCGGTAATCCGGTGTTCCAGCAGATCCTGCGCGGCGTCATGGACGGGGCGGCCGAGGACGGCTACCGCGTGCTCGTCGCGGACACGGTCGAGGACGACCAGCAGGAAGGCGCCATCGCGCTGGAGGCTCGCATGCGCTGCGACGCCCTGGTGCTCGTGTCGCCACGCATCGGGGACGCCGAGCTGAGCGCGCTCATCGCCGACGTCGAACCGGTTGTCCTCGTCAACCGGGAGACCGGCGGGGCGGCGCCCAGCCTGGTCGTGGACTACGAGGACGCCGCCCTCCAGGTGGTCGAGCACCTGGTGGCACTGGGCCACCGCCGCATCGTCTACCTCGGCGGCCCGGTGCGCAGCGCCTCCGACGAGCTGCGCCGCGCCGGTCTCGCCCGCGCCCGGAACCAGCACGCGGACCTCGAGATCCTCGACCTGCCCGCAGGACCGGACATCCAGGCAGGCCACGCCGCGGCTCCCGCTGTCCTCGCCACCCGCGCCACCGCAGCGGTGGCCTTCAACGACCTCGTCGCGTTCGGCCTGCTCGCAGGCCTGAACGAGGCAGGAGTGGCCGTACCCGCCGACATCTCGGTGGCCGGCTTCGACGACATAGAACTGTCCCGCTACGCCACACCCGCGCTGACGACGGTCGCGGTGCCGCAGGCCGAGCTCGGCCGACACGCCTGGAGGGAGCTGCACGCCGTGATCGACGACGATGCCCACCCCGCAAGCTCTGCTCGATTCACGCCCAGCCTGGAGGTGCGCGGGAGCACCGGGCCCGTCCCGCAGGGCCCGGAACGCGTGCACATCACGGACGACGACGTCGCCCGCGCGCAGCGGGAGGAGATCCCCACCGTGCCACCCACGGCCGCCCCCACCTGGTCCGTACCCGCCGATCCCGACACCGACGCGGTCATGCTGACCTGCGGAGACGGACTGGAGCTGGTCCGGCGCGACGCGGGCGACCGGATGCCGAAGGTGCATGCCCGGCGTCCCTACCTGCACCCCGTGCACACCCTGGCGGGCGTGCCGCTCACCGAGGTGAGCCCCGTCGACCACCGGCACCACTACGGCGTCGGCATCGCGGTGCCCGACGTGAACGGGACCAGCCACTGGGGCGGCCGCACCTTCATCGAGGACGTCGGCCCGACGCTGCTCAAGAACCACGGCAGCCAGACGTCGGAGGGCATCCGCCTCGAGCCCTCGCCCACCGCCCGCCCGGCCGGTACGGGCGCCGAGGCCGGCGAGGTCCTGGTCGAGGACGTGCTGTGGTCCGACGAGCACGGCGAACCGCAGCTGCGCGAGGAGCGCCGCATCACCGCGCGTCTGCTCCCCCAGATCCCCGGGTCCCCCGCCGCGCCGGGCTGGGTGCTCGACTGGCGCTCCACGCTGCACGCAGACCACGGCCCCCTGGAGATCCGTTCGCCCGCGACCAACGGCAGGCCGGGTGCGGGCTACGGCGGCCTGTTCTGGCGCCTGCCCCTCGCCGAGAGCACGTCCGTCATGTCCGCGGGCGGCGCCGGTGAGAACCGCGCGCACGGCAGCTCGTCGCCGTGGGTGTCGTTCGTGCAGCGGCACGGCGGCCGGTCCACGACGCTCCTGCTGGTGCAGCCAGGTCAGGTCCGGCCGTGGTTCCTGCGCAGTGCCGAGTACCCCGGCGCCTGCCCTGCGCTCGCCTGGGACTCGCCGCTGCTCGTCCCCGCGGGGGGCTCCGTGCAGCTCGACCTGGTCGCCGTCCTGCTCGACACGGAGCTCACGAGCTCGGCCGCCGCCGCGCTCGCGGCCCACCTGACCGACGGAGGCGAACGGTGAGCCTGCCGAAGATCGCGGTCGTCGGCATCCACGGCCACGGCAGCTCCCACCTCCGGAGGGTCGCGGACCTCGAGGCCAGGGGGCTGGCGCGGCTGAGCGCCGTCGTCGACCCGCGGGAGCCCGACAACGCCCCGGCGTCGTGGTTCGCGAACCTGGGTGACCTGCTGTCGGCGGACGCCGACGCGCTGCCCGACATAGTGGTGCTCTCCACGCCCATCCACACGCACCTGCCGCTCGCGCGCGCGGCGATGGAGGCGGGCATCGACGTTCTGCTCGAGAAGCCGACCACCGCGTCGCTCGCCGAGCACGCCGAGCTCGTGGCCGTCGCGGAGCGGACCGGACGGCTCTGCCAGGTCGGGTTCCAGACCTTCGGGTCGCACGCGCTGCCCGCCGTCGTCGACATGATCGCGCGCGGCGAGGTGGGTCAGGTGACCGGGATCGGCGCGATCGGGACCTGGGTCCGGACCGCCGCGTACTGGGCGCGCGCGCCCTGGGCGGGGCGGCGCCGCATGGGTGGTCGCGAGGTGGTCGACGGCGTGGTGACCAACCCGCTCGCGCACGCCGTGGCGACCGCCCTGTGGGTCGGCGGCGCCCGGAACAGCACGGACATCGCCTACGTGAACACCGACCTCTGGCGAGCCAACCCGATCGAGGCCGACGACACGTCGTCCCTGCGGGCCGTCGGCACGGACGGGACGCGGTACGGGTTCGGCCTCACGCTCTGCGCGGCGGAGCGCACCCCCGCCCGTGTCCTGGTGCTGGGGACCGAGGGCGAGATCGAGCTCGAGTACGAGCACGACGTGGTGCGGCTGCGCACCGGGCGCGTCGTCGCGGAGAAGCAGTACGGCCGGACGGACCTGCTGGAGAACCTCCTCCGGGCCCGCACCGGGGAACGGCTCCTGTGCGACGTGCGGGACACCGGCGCTTTCATGCGGGTGCTCGAGTCGGTGCGGACCGCCCCCGACCCGGCGCCCATCGGCGACGCGTACGTGGACTGGGTGGACGGGCTCGCCGCAGCTCCCGGCATCAGCGGCACGCAGGGCAACCCGGAGGGCGACGCCCGGCATCCGGTGGTGCACGACATCGCCGAGTGGTGCGACCGGGCCGCACGCGAGCAGCGCACGTTCACGGAGCTCGGCGCCCCCTGGACAGCCGGGAGCTGACCCGCCCGAACATGGGAGGGTGCTCGTGTGTTGTCCGTCCTGACTGCCATCGTCTCCATGGGCTGCGTGGTCGCGCTCGGCTGGGTGATCCAGCGGCGGGGCCTGCTCGCCGGCCATCGGATCACCCGCAGCACCAGCCGGGACGTCCCCGGCGACGGGGCTTCAGACGGCGCGGGAGCGCGCGCGATCCTGGCGACGCTGTCGTTCACGATCTGCGCCCCGGCGCTGATGTTCAGCACGCTGGCCGGCACCGACCTCGCGCACGTCGTCTCGCGCGGGGCCGCCGTCACCTGGGCCACCACCGCGGCGCTCGCCCTGTTCACGGCGGCGGTGGCCCGGTGGGTGCTGCGGCTCCCGGCAGGCCCGACCGCCGTGACGACGCTCGCCGCCGTCTACGTCAACGGCGGCAACATCGGCATCCCGCTCGCGGTCTACCTGTTCGACGACGCGCTCGCCGTGGTGCCCACCCTGCTCTTCCAGCTGCTCGTGCTGGCGCCGCTGACGCTCGCGGTGCTCGATCGCTCGGGGGCCGGTGCGCCGGGGAACGCGGGAGCCGGTGCGCGCCGGACCACAGCGCGGTCCGGCTGGACGTCGGTGGTCCGCGTGCTGCTCGCGGCCGTCCGGAACCCCATAACGGTGGGCACGCTCGCCGGGCTGCTGGTCGCGGTGGTGAGCGAGCTGACCGGGGCGCGGCTGCCCGAGGTCGCCCTGATCCCCTTCGACCTGATCGGCGCGGCGGCACCACCCCTCGGCCTGCTCACGTTCGGCATGACGCTCGCGGTGCCGATGCCGCCGCTCACGCCGGCGGCAGGCACTGACGCGGCAGGCACGGACGCGGCAGGCACGGACGCGGCAGGCACGGACGCGGCACCGACGGCTCCGGTGTCGACCCCCTGGTGGACGGGCCGCGACCGGCTGCTCGTGCAAGCGGTGGTCGCTCTCGCCGTCCTGGTACGCAACGTCCTGCACCCGCTCGTGGCATGGGTCGTCGGTAACGCCGTGGGGCTCGACCCGGCGGCCCTTGCGCTCGTCGTCACCATGGCCGCGCTGCCCACCGCGGTGAACGTCACGACGTACGCCACCCGGTACGGGGTGTTCGACGGCGTCGCGGCCCGCGCGACGGTCTGGACGACGGCGCTGTGCGTACCCGTCCTGGTGACCGTCGGCGCGCTCACCGGGTGACCGCGGCCGCCACGGGGGCCGTGCTGCCGGGTGAATCCCGCACGTCCTGATCTTCGGGTCTTGTGGTGGAGCGGGCTGGCTGACATCGTGTGAGAAACCGGTTTCCCATGGCGGGCGGCCGGTGTCATGGACGAAGGAGTCACATGCGAACACGACCATCCCCGCACCCGCGCCGCGCCGTCGGCCCGACATCGGGGAACGCCCTCGCGCTGCCGGCCGGCAGCCCTCTCACCCGTTCGTTCGTGCTGCCCCTGGCGCTCACCGTCGGCATGGCCGGCGCGCTGGTCGCCGTCGGGCAGCCGGCCGCGGCGAGCCCCACCGTAGGGACGGCGACCGCCGTCGGCCATGCCTCGGGCGGACACCCGGGGCGCGGACACCACGCTGACCTGGGACGCGAGACCATCGGGGCCGACGACGGGTGGGCCGCCTGGTCCGGCCCCACGTTCCCCGAGGGCGTGGAGCGGCAGGCCACGCCCACAACGGGCGGCGCGGCGGCCGCACCGACCGAGGTCTACGAGGTGGACACCTGGCAGGAGCTGCGGGACGCGCTCGCCGGCCGGGCGGGCGGCAGCCAGACCGACGCCCGCACCAACCAGGTCCCGCGGATCGTGTACGTCACGGGCGAGGTGGATGCCTTCACCGCGGCGGACGGAACCCGGCTGGCCTGCGAGGACTTCGCCGCGCAGGTGACTGTCGGGGACACCGGCGAGCCGTTCTCGATGGACGACTACATCGCGCACTACGACCCGTCCGGGCCGTGGGGCTGGACCGACCCGTCCGGCCCGCTGGAGGAGGCGCGAGTCAGGGCCGCGAGCGTGCAGGCGGCCCAGACGCAGCAGCACGTCGGCTCGAACGTGACGATAGTCGGCGTGGGTGACGACGCCCAGATCTCCGGGGCGAACGTCCGGGTCCGGGACGCGCACAACGTCATCCTCCGGAACATGCGGTTCTCCGACGGCTACGACTGCTTCCCGCAGTGGAGCCCGGACGACGGCGACGCCGGCAACTGGAACTCGGCCTACGACAACGTGTCGCTGTGGACGTCGACCAGCGTGTGGGTGGACCACTCCACGTTCGACGACGGCGCGCACCCCGTCGAGTCGCTTCCCGTGGTCTTCGGGCGGCCGTTCGAGGTGCACGACGGCCTGCTCGACATCACGCACGGCTCCGACCTGGTGACGGTGTCGTACAACAGGTTCCTGAACCACGACAAGACGATGCTGATCGGCTCGTCCGACTCGCGCCTCCAGGACCGCGGGCAGCACCGCGTGACGCTGCACCACAACTACTGGCAGGACATCGGGCAGCGCGCGCCGCGTGTCCGGTTCGGCGACGTGCACGTCTACAACAACTACTACCGGCAGACCCGACGACAGGACGCTGACGTGTTCCAGTACTACTGGGGCGCGGGCAAGGAGTCGAGCCTCGTCGTCGAGAACAACGCGGTCTCGCTGGCGCGCGGGTCGAGCCCGGCGAAGGTGATCGCCGGGTGGGGCGGCACGATGATCAGCGAGTCGGGCACCCTGCTGAACGGGCGGCGGGCGGACCTGCTGGCGGCGTACAACGCGACGGCGGCGACCCCGCTCGCCGAGGAGGCCCGCTGGGCGCCGTCCGACGCGTACCGGTACCGGCCGCTGCCTGCGGCGGCGGTCCCGTGGGTGGTCACGACGTTCGCGGGCGCGGGCGTCCTGGACTCCGACCTGCCGAGGTAACCCCGCCAGCTCCGCGAAGTAGAGCGTGTGTCCGGACACGCGCTCTACTTCGCGGAGCTTGGGTCAGACGCCCAGATCGAGGTCCGCTGTGCGGACCGGGTCACCCGTCTCCAGCGAGCGGTTGCCCGCGTACCCCACCGACGACGCGCGCACGCCGTCGACGTACCCCGCGACCCGGCCCAGCGGGTCCGGCTCCGCCGGCGGCGCGAACACGCTGGCCAGGAGCAGGGCGTCGCCCCCGCCGTGCCCGCCGCCCCCGCGCACGATGGGACGCTCCTCGGCGCGCTCCCAGTGCCGCTGCACGACGAGCCGCTCGCCGATCGGCCGTACCGGGTCCGTGGCGAACACCTCCGTCGCGCTCGGGTCGAGGATCGCCGCGTCGTTCTCGCCGAACTCCACCGAACCACGCTCGACGACCTCGAGCTCCGCCCGGCCGCGCGTGCCGTTGACCACCACGCGGTAGCCCTCCCAGGGCGCGTGCGCGGTGAGCGAGTAGGTCAGCAGGGCGCCGCCCTCGTACTCGACGACGAGCCCCAGCGTGTCCTCGGTGGTGATCCCCTCGTCGAACACCGACCGGTTGCGCACGTAACCGTCGACCGCCTGAGCCTCGGACCCGTACAGCGCGGACAGCCATTCGTTCTTCTCCACGGAGAGCTGCCACGGGTCGATGCCGCGCTCGTTCAGCGCGCGCTCGGCGTCGGTGGGCTCGTAGCCGGCCTCGTGCGCACCGTCGTCGCCGTAGAAGCGCCGGCCGCCGGTGGCGAACACGCGCTGCGGCACACCGTCGATCCACCAGTTGACCAGGTCGAAGTGGTGGCTCGACTTGTGCACCAGCAGGCCACCGTTGTTGATCTTCTCGCGGTGCCAGCGCCGGAAGTAGTCGGCGCCGTGCACCGTGTCGAGGGCCCAGTCGAAGTGCACCGACAGCACGCGACCGATCTCGCCGCTCGCGATGACCTGGCGCAGCGCGCTGTTGCGGGGCGAGTAGCGGTAGTTGAACGTCGTGACGAGGTCGCGCCCCGTCTCGGCGACGGCATCCACGATCTGGCGAGCCTGGTCGGGGTGGGCCGCGAGGGGCTTCTCCACGACGACGTCGGCGCCGGCCCGCAGCGCGCGCGCCACCAGATCACCGTGCGTGCGGTCGATCGAGGTGACGATCACGCGGTCGACCGACTGCTCGGCGATCGCCTTCTCGAGGTCGTCCGGCGCGTACACGGGCCGGATGCCCCCGAGCGCGGCCGCCACACGCGCCTCGTACACCGCTGCGCGCACCGGGTTGGGCTCGACCCAGGCGACGATCTCTCCGTCCGGCGCGTGCGTGCCGATCAGTGCGTTGATGTACATGGACGCGCGGTGCCCCGTTCCGACCACGGCGTAGCGGCGGCGCCCCTCGGGCAGCGGGCCCGCCGGCGGCACGGGCTCCTGTGTCGGACCGGTGATGGGCTCGGTGGTCGGCTCGATGGTGGGCTCAGTGGTCGGCTCGGGCATCGGTGAAGAGCTCCTTCGGTCGTCGTCGACGTCGGGTGGGAGGGATGGGACTGAAACGATACGGCGCTGGGAAAGCGCTGTCCATGCCCTCCGGCCCGCCGTCCGGACTCACCGTTCGGGCGTCAGCACCACCTGGCCGGCCCACGCGAACCCGCCACCGAACCCGAACAGCAGAGCGGGCACACCCGCCGGGATCCTGCCCGCATGCCACCACTTGGACAGGCCCAGCGGGATCGACGCCGCCGACGTGTTGCCCGACTCCGTGATGTCCGTGACCACGACCTTGCCCTCCATCCCGAGCGCCTTGGCCAGCGGCTCGATGATCCGCAGGTTGGCCTGGTGCGCGACCAGCACCTCGATGTCGTCGAGGCTCAGCCCGGCCCGGGCCACGACCTCTCGTGCCCGGTCGGCGGCGCGTGTGATCGCCCACTTGAAGACCGCCCGGCCGTCCTGCTGGAACTTGACCTCCGGCGCCTCGATGCGCACCGCGGGCGTGAGCTCCGGCTCCGAGCCCCACACCACCGGTCCGACGGCGGGTACGTCAGCGGCCCGCAGCACCGCGGCGCCCGCGCCGTCGGCCGTGAGGATGCACGTCGAACGGTCGGTCCAGTCGGTGTACGCGGTCAGCTTCTCGGAGCCGATCACCAGGGCCGTGCGCGCCGACCCCGTGCGGATCGCCTGGTCGGCCAGGCCGATCCCGTGCGCGAAACCCGAGCACGCCACGTTGATGTCGATGGCCGCCGGACCCACGACGTTCCGCAGGTCCGGCGCCTCCTCGCCCTCCGGCGTCGAGGCCCCCGGCTGGACCCCGGTGTGCAACGCGTACGCGACCCGCCCGGCGGTGTTGGGCGAGCGGTCGTCGTTGGTCGCCGTCGCGACGATCACCAGGTCGACCTCGTCCGCCGTCACACCTGCGTCGGCGAGCGCGTGCTCGGCGGCGGCGGTGGCCATGTCCGCGACGGTGACGTCGTCGGCCGCTACGTGGCGGGTGACGATGCCGGTACGCGACCGGATCCACTCGTCGTTGGTCTCCACCAGGCCGGCGATGTCATCGTTCGTGAGCGTCCTCGGTGGCTGGTGGTGACCGAGACCGATGATGCGGGAGCCGGCAGCGCCGGGCGGGAGTGCGATGACGGGCGACGTAGCCATGGGATCAACGTAACGCGCTCAGGTCGAACGGCTCCACGGCCAGGCCCGGGACCCGCTCCCGGGCAGCCCGCACCACGCGCTCCTCGGCCCCCGGCCCTGTCTCCACCGTCTCGCCCACCTCGCGGAGCGCGCCGCGCAGCTGGGCGTCGTACCGCTCACCCATCGCCGCGTTGCGGCCCTTGTACGTCCACGCGACCAGGTTGGCCAGGTCGAACCGCGGACGGCACGACCGACAGGACATGATGCCCGGCGGGCGGCGGAACCGCGTCGTCCGGTGGCCGGCCGGGCACGCCCCGACCCATGGACCGTCGATGGACGGCGCTGACGGGTCGACGCACCGCCGGCCCGAGCACCCGATCCGCACCGCCACCTCGCGCCAGGCCGGCCCGTGCTTCGCCTTCGGACCCGCGAGCGCGTGCGCCACCTCGTGCAGGATCGTGTCCCGCACCTCCCGCTCGTCATGGATGCGGGTGAGCGGCGCGGAGAGGCTGATGCGCCTCTTGCCGTAGCTGCACATCCCGGCGCGCCGGACGGCGTCGTCGAACTCGAAGGTCCAGGCCTTCAGGCCGTGCTGGTCCATCAGCTCGCGCGCCAGGCGCGAGGCGGCGACAAGGTTCATGCGTACCCCTGCGGTGATCGTGGTGTCTGTGTCCGGCCGTTCCGGACGCTGTCGAACCTACGGGGCTCCACTGACACCCACGCGAGGTTATCCACAGCCGCCGTGCCAAGGGGGCTACTCCGTCGGCGGGATCGGGAAGTTGGTCCGGAACACGTTCGACGGGTCGTACGTGGCCTTGACCGTGCGCAGCCGGGAGAACGTGGGCTCCGGGAACGCCTCCAGCAGCCGTTCGGGCCGGCTGTCGGTGTCGAAGGAGAGGTACGAGCCCTCCATCACGGGCCCGATCTCGGTGTCCCACGCCTGGTTGAGCCGGTCCTGGCTCGATCCGAGCGCCGAGAGGTTGAAGTTCTGGTGCCGGTGCGCGTAGGCCGTGGCGTCGGGTGCGACGTCGTTCGTCGCGCCGCCCGTGGCCCGGACCGCCATGAAATACGACTCCCGCGAACCCAGCAGACGCTCGATCGCCCGGCTCGTGGACTGGTCGAGATGCGTGAGCAGACCCGACCGGGCCGACGGGTCACCGCCGCCCGAGTGGTGGGCATCTTCCTGGCGCACCACGCCCGAGTAGGGCACGAGCTGCGCCTGATGCCCGAGCAGCGGCCCGGCCTCGGCGAGCAGCTCCAGCTGGGCTATCGCCTCGTCCGGGTCGGCGTCGGCTCCCTCTGCCGCGAACACGGTCATGAGCTGCGCCATCGGCGACTGACCGCCGCGCCCGGGAGCGATGATGATGTTCGACGTCAGCCCGCGCGGGGCCGCCTCGACGGCGGCGCCCCACTTCTCGAGGAGCCCCGCGGTGTCGGTCGCGTCGAGCGTCATCTGGGAGAAGACGACGTCTCCGACGGCGCCGGCCTCGATCTCCAGCCAGGTCACGACGCCCATGTTCCCGCCGGCGCCACGCAGCGCCCAGAACAGGTCGGGGTGCTCGTCGCGGGAGGCGTGCAGCACGCGGCCGTCGGCAGTGACCACCTCGGCCGCGACCACGTGGTCGATCGTCAGGCCCTGCAGCCGGCCCAGGAACCCGATGCCGCCGGTGGTGCCGAGCCCGCCGACGCCCACGCCGCCGTAGTCGCCCGACGTGATGGCCCAGCCGCGCGGCGCGAGCGCCGCCGCCACCTCGCCCCAGGTGGCCCCCGCGCCGATCCGCACGCGGCGCGTGGCCTCGTCGACCACCTCTACCGTCCGCATGCCCCGCATGCTGAGCACCACGCCACCGTCGTTCGTGGACCGGCCGGAGATCCCGTGCCCGGCCGAGCGGACGGCGAACTCGACGCCCTGCTTCTGCACCCAGGCCAGGCCCGCGGCGACCTCGTCCACCCCCTGCGGCCGCAGCACGAGGCCCGGAGCGCCGGAGCGCAGGTAGTTGTGCCGCACCGCCTCGTACTCGCGGTCGCCCGGCTCCACCGCCCGCGCCGCCAGCTCCGGCGGGAGCGAGTCGTAGTCGATCCCCTGCCGTCGCGCGGTCAGCGCCACCGCGCCGCGGCGGGCGGACGCCGGTACCGTGCCGGCCGACCGGCGCTCCGCCGCCACGGCCTCCCGCACCGCCGGGACCACGTCCTGCGCGAACGCCCGGATCTGGTCCGGGTCGTCACCCATGACGATGAACCCGCTGACGCCGTCCTCCAGCGCCAGGAGCGTGAGCTCCTCGACCCACTGGTCGGCCGGACCCTGCAGCGGGCCCGACGAGCGGTCGGTGATAGCCCCACCCAGGTTCAGCAGGCGGCGGATCTCGCTCGGCGAGCGCCCGGCCTCCTGGGCGGCCTCGTCGATGGTCGCGTTGCCCCGGGCGAGGTCACCCTCCTTGAAGTAGGGCAGGGAGGGCAGCCAGCCGTCGGCCTTCGCACCGGTGAGGCGGAGCATCCGCTTCTTGTACGCGCCGAGCCAGATCGGGATGTCGTGCGCGGGAGCGGGGCCGCGCTTGGCGCCGTCGACCCGGTGGAACTGCCCGGGCACGCGCAGCGGGGTGCGGTTGGTCGCGTCCCAGATACCGCGCATGATCTCGATGCCCTCTTCGAGGGCGTCCACGGACTCGGCGGGCGTGCGGCGCGTCGCGCCCATCGCCGCCATCGCGTCCCAGAAGCCGCCCGCGCCCACGCCCATGTCGAACCGGCCGCCGCTGAGCAGGTCGAGGCTCGCGGCCGAGCGGGCCACGAGGGCCGGCTGGCGCATACCCAGGTTGAGCACGTTCCCGGAGATGTGGATGCGCTCGGTCTGCGCGGCGACCCAGGACATCAGGGTCCACGTGTCGAGGAACGACGGCTGGTACGGGTGGTCCTGGAAGGTGACCAGGTCGAGGCCCAGCTGCTCGGAGAGCTGCGCCAGCCGGACGGGCGCCTGCGGGTCGCTGTTGGTAGGGGTGATGAACGTGCCGAAGAGCAGCTCGTGCCCGTAGTCGGTCATGCGTGCGATGTCCCTCGTGTCGCCTCGTCCGCCGCATCTCGCGGCCGATCGTCTGTTCAAAAGATGATATTAGCAACAACTCTTCTGAGAGACCGCACATTTCCCGTAGGATGGGGGGCATGAGCACCACGCCCACCGAGACCCGCACGGACCAGCACTCCCTGTTCGGCTGGTCGCTCGCCGCGCTCCTGCGCGACTGGAGCGCCCGGGTCGACGCCGCGGCCGACGACCTGCCGCAGGGCACGCGCGGCTACCAGCTGCTCACGGCAGTGGTGCACGGCAACCTGCCGAGCCAGGCGGCGCTCGCCGCCACCCTGGGCATCGACCGCACAGTGATGACCTACCTGCTGGACGCGTTCGAGGGCTGCGGGCTCGTCGAGCGGCAGCTAGACCCGGCCGACCGGCGCGCGCGGCGCATCGTCGCCACGGACAAGGGCCTCGAGGTGCTCGCCGCGATGCAGGCCCGCGTCGCCGCCGCGGAGGAGGAGCTCCTCTCCGGGCTCGAGCCGGAGCAGCGCCTGCTGCTCCGCCATCTCCTGGAGCGCGCCGCCACGGGTACGGGCCCGGACGACGACCCGTGCCGCACCGTGGTGCAGGCGACCACGCCCGAGCACGTGTCAGACGCTCGCTGACGTGTCAGACGCATAGGTCACCCGGGTGACCTGTGCATCTGACACGTCGTCGGGCGTCTGACAGGTCAGCGCTCGCCCAGGCCCGTCTCGCGGTAGTAGGTCTCGATGTGGGAGCGCATGAGGCGTTCGGCTTCGGCGGCCTCGTGCCGCGTGACGGCGTCCAGGATCGCGCGGTGCTCCGCGCAGAGGCGTGCGGCCGTCCTGGGCCATTCCTCGACGGCCTCCGCGCCCGCCGCCACATACGAGGCGACGGCGGCCCGCATACCGCTCAGGATGGCCTCGACGAGCTGGTTCCCGCCCAGGCGGGCCAGCTCGATGTGGAAGTCCTGGTCGTGCTCCAGGAAGGCGGTGGCGTCGAGAGCGGGGTCCGCCATCGCCTCGACGTGCTCACGCGCCCGCGCCAGCGCGGCGTCGTCGCTCGCTCGCTCGGCCGCGTCGCGCACGGCGCCGGCCTCCAGCAGCACGCGCGTGCGGACGACGTCGGACACGGGCAGCGTGCCCGACGCCACGTGCAGCCGGACCGCCGCGCCGAGGCCCGCCGCGGGACGGTCGATCAGGGTGGCCCCCGCGCTGGGGCCCGAGCCGACGGCGGTGCGCACGATCCCCATCGCCTCGAGGATGCGGATCGCCTCGCGCACGGACGGGCGGGACACCCCCAGCTCCTCCGCGAGCGCCCGCTCCGCCGGGAGCCGTTCACCGATCGACCACTTGCCGGCGGCCAGGCCTGTCTCGATCTGGGCCAGGACGCGCTCGTGGGTTCTCACCGGGCGATTGTACTTCTGTGGTCTGTCCACAGTGGGCTATGGTGAGGTAAGACCTCGAAGGAGAGTGCCCATGCGCATCGCCCTGGCTGCCACCTGCATCGCCGACGCCATGTTCCCGCAGGCCCCGAGGGCCGTCGTCACGCTGCTGGAGCGGCTGGGCCACGAGGTGGTGTTCCCGGCAGGTCAGGCATGCTGCGGCCAGATGCACGTCAACACCGGCTACCTCGCCGAGGCCGTCCCGGTGGTCCAGAACCACGTGCGCACGTTCGCCCCCGTGGCCGACGGCGAGTGGGACGCCGTCGTCGTGCCGTCCGGGTCGTGCACGGGGTCGATCCGGCACCAGCAGTCGATGGTCCTGGAGCGCGCCGGGCTGCACTCGGAGGCGCGGGCCGCGAGCGCCGTCGCCGAGCGTACGTACGAGCTGTCCGAACTGCTGGTCGACGTGCTCGGCGTGACCGACGTCGGGGCCTACTTCCCCCACCGGGTCACCTACCACCCCACGTGCCACTCGCTGCGGATGCTCGGCGTGGGCGACAAGCCCGAGCGGCTCCTGCGGGCGGTCGAGGGGCTGGAGCTCGCCCCGCTCGCGGAGGCCGAGGGCTGCTGCGGGTTCGGCGGGACGTTCTCGCTGAAGAACGCGGACACGTCCGCGGCGATGCTCCAGGACAAGGTCGCCACGGTGGTCGACACGGGCGCCGAGGTGCTCACCGCGGGCGACTGGTCGTGCCTGATGCATATCGGCGGCGGCCTCTCGCGCGGCGGCACGGGCGTGCGGCCCATGCACCTGGCGGAGATCCTCGCCTCCACGCGGGAGTCGCCCGTGGTCCCGGGGCAGCCGGACGCGGGCCGCCCCCAGCAGGAGGTGGCCCGATGAGCACGTTCCTCGGTATGCCCTCCGCGCGCGACAGCCGCGGTCCGAGCCCGGACGCCGCGCCCGGGACCCTGTCCGGCGTCGGGCGTCCGGAGGACCCGCTGCACTGGGGCGCCTCGTTCCCCGACGCCGCGAAGGCAGCGCTCGACAACGGCCAGCTGCGGCGCAACCTGGGCAAGGCGACGTCGACCATCCGGACCAAGCGGGCCCGCGTGGTCGGCGAGGTGCCCGACTGGGAGGCGCTGCGGGACGCCGGGTCAGCGGTGAAGACCGACGTCATGGCACGGCTGCCGGAGCTGCTCGAGGAGCTCGAACGCAACGTGACCGCGCGCGGCGGGGTGGTGCACTGGGCGCGGGACGCCGCGGAGGCCAACCGGATAGTCGCTGACCTGGTGCGCGCCAAGGACACCGACGAGGTGGTCAAGGTCAAGTCCATGGCCACCCAGGAGATCGGGCTCAACGAGGCGCTCGCCGAGGAGGGCATCGCGGCGGTCGAGACCGACCTCGCGGAACTGATCGTGCAGCTCGCCGACGACATGCCTTCGCACATCCTGGTGCCGGCCATCCACCGCAACCGCACGGAGATCCGCGACATCTTCCTGGAGCGGATGGCGGACGCCCCGCCCGACCTGACCGACGTGCCCCGCGAACTCGCCATGGCGGCCCGTGCGCACCTGCGGCGCAAGTTCCTCTCCGCGAAGGTGGCGATCAGCGGCGCCAACTTCGCCGTCGCGGACACCGGGACGCTCGCCGTCGTGGAGTCCGAGGGCAACGGCCGCATGTGCCTGACGATGCCCGAGACCCTGATCACCGTGATGGGGATCGAGAAGCTGATCCCCACGTTCGACGATCTCGAGGTGTTCCTGCAGCTGCTGCCGCGATCCTCGACGGGCGAGCGGATGAACCCGTACACGTCGATGTGGACAGGCGTCACCCCGGGCGACGGACCGCAGGAGTTCCACCTGGTGCTGCTCGACAACGGCCGTACCAAGGTGCTCGCCGACGAGGCGGGGCGCTCGGCGCTGCACTGCATCCGCTGCTCGGCGTGCCTCAACGTCTGCCCCGTGTACGAGCGGGTGGGCGGCCACGCCTACGGCTCGGTCTACCCGGGCCCGATCGGCGCGATCCTCACGCCGCAGCTCACTGGTGAGAAGTCGGACCTGCCGTACGCGTCCACGCTGTGCGGCGCCTGCTACGAGGTGTGCCCCGTCAAGATCGACATCCCGTCGATCCTCGTGGAGCTGCGCGCCCGCGAGGTGGCCCTGTCGGGGGCGGCGCCCGAGACCGCTGACCGGGTCTGGAAGGCCGCGATGAAGGCGGCGTCCTTCGCGATGGCGGACGGCGGACGGTTCCGCCGCGCGGCCCGGGTCCCCCGGCTGCTGCGCGCGATCTCCCGCAACGGCGTGATCCGGCGGCTGCCGTTCCCCGGCTCGCTGTGGACCCGGTCGCGGGACCTCCCGGAACCGCCGAAGCAGACGTTCCACGACTGGTGGGACGCACGAGAGGACGGGCGATGACCGACGCCAAGGGCGAGATCCTGTCGCGCATCCGGGCTGCGCTGGGCTCGGACGAGACGACGGCGGCCCCCACGGTGGTACCCCGCGAGTACCGGTCCGCCGGCGAGCACGCCCCGGGGTCCGACGTCGTGCTGGAGCTGCTGATCGACCGGCTGGTGGACTACAAGGCCGAGGTGCACCGGGCGACGCCCGCGGAGCTCCCGCCGCTGCTGGCTCGGCTGGCCGCGCCCCGGCCCGCCGAGCGGCGCGGCGTCGTCGTGCCCCACGGGCTGGACAGTGCCTGGCTGTCCGCCATCGACGACGCCGACGTGCGGAGCGACTCGCGGGACGCGCCCCTGTCGGCGGCCGAGCTGGACGGGGTGGACGCCGTGATCACCGCCGCCCGGGTCGCCGTCGCCGAGACCGGCACCATAGTGCTGGACGGCGAGCCCGACCAGGGCCGGCGCGCGATCTCCCTGGTCCCCGACGTGCACGTGTGCGTGGTCCGGACCGACCAGGTGGTGCAGACCGTCCCCGAGGCGGTGCGGCTGCTCGGCGCCGCGCCCGGCCGCCCGCTGACCTGGATCAGCGGCCCGAGCGCGACGAGCGACATCGAGCTGGAACGCGTGGAGGGCGTCCACGGCCCCCGCACCCTCCACGTGGTGCTGGTGTCCTGACGGGCGTCAGGGGTGCAGCTTTGCGCCCTTGACCACCTTGTCCACGACGCGCCGCTCACCCGCCACCGCGACCCCGACCAGGTCGAGCTTCTCGGTGGCGACGCTCGCGACGGCGGCCCGGTTGTCGACGTCGTTCCCCGTCGCGAACAGGTCCGCCGTGTAGACGCCGATCCGGAGCCCCCGCGTGGCGGCGCGCTCACGGATCGTGGCGAGCTGGTCGCCGTCGGCCACCATGACCATGACCGGGGTGCCGAGCATCGCGAGGTACTCGCCGCCGTCCGCGTCGCGGTACGCCTCCCCCACGAGCTCCGGGTAGGCGGCGGTCACGGCGCTGGACAGGAAGGCGGTCACGTTGTTCTCCTGCCAGCCCAGCAGGTCGTCCCGCAGCACGATCACGATCTTGGCTTGTTCGAAGGTCATACCGCTCACACTGCGGTCGTCCGGCCCCGCGGATCTTGTACGTTCTTGATCATGAGTCCGGATGTCGTGCGCGCCTGGCGGCCGGGGCTCCCCGGCATCGCCGAGGTGCTCCACGCCGCCTGGCACGAGCACGCCTACCCGGCCCACACCCACGACACCTGGACCGTGCTGATCGTCGATCGCGGCCTGATCGGCTACGGCCTGGACGGGCAGGAGCACGCGGCCGAGCACACCGGGGTCACCGTGCTCCCGCCCGGAGTCGTGCACGACGGGCGGTCGGTGACCGCCGCCGGCTTCCGCAAGCGCGTGCTCTACCTGGAGCCCAGGGTGCTCGACGACGGCCTGGTCGGCCGCGCCGTCGACGCGCCGCTCGTGCTCGACGACACGCTCCGCGCCCGCTTCGTCGGCCTGGACCGAGCACTCACCGTGCGCGAGGACCTCGCGGCCGAGAGCCTGCTCGCCCTGGTCACGGAGGGTCTGGCCTGGCACCTCTCCGGCCGGCCGACGCCGCCGCGCGAACCCGACACCACCACTACCGCGAGGAGGGCCCGCGACCTGCTCGACGCCGACCCCACGCGGCCGGTCCGGCTGGCCGAGGTCGCCGCCGAGCTCGGCGTCACGGTGCCGCACCTGGTGCGCGCGTTCACCCGGGAGCTCGGCCTCCCGCCCCACCGGTACCTGGTCGGACGGCGGCTCGACATGGCCCGCCGTCGGCTCCTGGCCGGGGAGCCCGCGGCCGACGTCGCCGTCGCCACCGGGTTCCACGACCAGGCGCACCTCACGAGGCACTTCCGCCGCCTCCTGCGCACCACGCCGGGCCGCTATCAGCGCGGCGGGCCGCAACTGGGCGGGTGATCGGCAAGAAGTCAGGTGATCGGCAGTCTGAGCTGCCGATCACCTGACCTTCTACCGATCACCCGCGGAGGGCTCAGGGCTTCTGGCCCACCTTGTCCACCACACCGGACTCCAGGAGCGCCCACCCCGCGCGGTCCGCGAGCTCGTCCGGCGACCGGACCTGGCGGCCGCCCAGGAACTCGTTCGTCTCGCGGTCGAAGATGAGCTCGTCCCGGTCGCCGCCGGCGTACGTGAGCCCGACCGCCACGCCCGGCCGGCCGGCCGCGTCGATGGCGTCGCCCGTGACCGTCACCTCCGGGATCAGCGCGACCGCCTCGAAGAGCGCGCTCCGCGCCTGGGGCGGCAGGCTGCCGATCGCCAGGAGGTCCGCCGCTCGCACGAACGTCGCGCTGTCGGGCAGCGGCTCCGGAACGTCCTCCGGCGGCGGCCCCGCGGTATCCCGGAGGTACCGCAGCATCACGTCGGGGTCTCCATCCACCGGGATGTCGGCCGGAATGGCCGGCACGTTCACGCACCACTCCTCGGTGCCTTCGGCGCACGGCTCGAGCGGGGACGAAACCGGATCCTCGCCCTGCACGGTCCAGCCCTTGCTCAGCCCAGCGTGCTGGCCGTCGACCGACCGCCAGCTCTCGACGTGCCCGGCCTCCAGGGGCTCCGCCGTCACATCAAGCGTCTCGACGACGTTCCGGTACACGAACTGGTCCGGCCGCGGAGCCCACGGCTCGCGTTCCGCCTCGACCGCCGCCGCCTCCTGCAGCACCGCCGCTGCTGCGGCGCTGATCGGCAGGCCCGCCTCCTCACCCTCGCCCGACCCGCCCAGCCCGAGGCTCGGCGCGATCACCAGTGCTGCCGCCAGGGACGCCGCTACCCCGCCAACCAGGGCGAGCCGCCGGCCCGGCCTGCGCATCCGGATCACGTCGCCGACCGCAGCCCGCGACGTGGCGCCAGGGGCACCCGCCGCGCCGCCGTCGGGCACGAACCCGGCAACCACTCGCTCGCGCAGCGCCGCGGGCGCCCCGCCCGGCGGGTCCAGCTCCGTCCCGGCGTCTCGCAGCATCGTCATCTCGTCGGTCATCGTCCCGCCTCCAGCTCGTCCGTCGCGCCCGCGCCGAGCGCGGCTCGTACCCGTCGTCGTGCGCGGTGCAGCCGCGACCGGGCGGTACCCGGCCGGATGCCCAGCGTCTGCGCTATCTGTTCCTGGGTGAGGTCGCCCCAGGCCTCCAGGAGCAGCACGTCCCGGTCGCCCGGGGCGAGCTGTCGCAGTGCCTCTGCCAGCTCCGGTCGTGCGGCGCTCGCGCTCACGCGCTCGGCCACCCGGTCCGCCGGCGATTCCTCGGTGTGTCCGACGTCGGAGCGGGCCCAGGCCCGCAGCCGCGCCTCCTCCGACCGGTGCCACCGCGCGATCTCCTTGGTGGCGATCCCGTAGAGCCAGGGCCGGGCGTCCGGCCGCGAGCGGTCGTACGTGTTCCGGCGTCGGAACGCCACGGCGAAGGTCTCCGCCACCACGTCCTCGGCGTGCTCGCCCCCGACGCGCCGGTAGGCGTACCGGTACAGACCGGCCGCGTACCTGTCGTAGAGCATCGCGAACCGCTCGGAGTCCTGGTCGGCGGCGGCGATCACCGCGGCGTCGGTCATGATCTGCGGAGCAGTCACCACGCCGATCGGGACCGTGGCGCCGGCCCATGTGCTCAGCCGCGGGACCGTCTCCGCGCTCACGTCGGCCGTCCCGCCGTCGGCCCGGTACGAACGTGTCTCATATCGCTTCTCCTTCGCCTCGCCGCACCCACTGTCACCCCTGTATCGCCGCGAGCACACGAAAGTGTTCGCGCCCGCGACCGACGGCGCGCGCAGCGGGCCGTGTGCGGGAGAATTGCCTCTCGTGACCGACCCAGCGCCCGAGCCCACCCTCTTCGACCTCCCGCCGGGTGCCCGGCGTCCCCGGGCACGCGTGGTGCTGCTGACCGGACCCTCGGGGTCGGGCAAGACGTCGCTCACGCAGCGCCTCGGGCTGCCGGTGGTGCAGCTCGACGACTTCTACCTGGACATCGACCATCCCGGCCTGCCGCAGCGGTACGGCAGCGTGGACTGGGACAGCCCCGAGACCTGGGACGGCAAGGGTGCGCTCGCCGCGCTGCACGAGCTCGTGACCGAGGGCCGCGCCGACGTCCCGGTGTACGACATCCCGACGTCGCGCCGGACGGGCATCCGCCGGCTCGACATCGGCGACTCGCCGCTCGTCCTCGCGGAGGGCATCTTCGCGGCGCAGCTGGTCGACGTCTGCCGCGCCGAAGGCCTGCTCGCGGACGCCATCTGCCTGTCCCGGCCGCGGCTGGTCACCTTCTGGTTCCGGTTCCTGCGGGACGTCGCCGAGGCCCGCAAACCGCTGGGCACGCTGCTGCGCCGCGGAACCTCGCTGCTGCGTGCCGAGCCTGCGATGATCGAGCGGTGGGTCGCGCTGGGCTGCCGGGAGACTTCACCCGCCCAGGCGGAGAAGGACATCCGCAACCTCCTTGTGCAAAAGTCCTCGAACACGTAATCCTCGCGTAACCGAATTGCCACGTACCCCACATGCTCAGGCCTCACCCTGGGCGCAGGAGGTGGTGTCTGTGATCCAGCGCAACAGCTTGCGTGTGCTCTCGCTGTACGAGGGCTTCTTCAGTGGCGGGGCTCGTGTCCTGCACTCGACGGTGGTCGCCGGTCTGCATCAGGGCGGTCGTCAGCAGCATTCTGTGCTGAGCCTGCACCACGAGGTCAGGCGTGAGGCCACCCTCCAGCGCATGGAGGACGACCCCCGGTACCGCGCTCTGCGCGCCGCGGGCGTCCGGATCGGTTCACTGGGCCGGAGCACCGACGCGGGCCACGACCCGCGTACCTTCACGGAGACGGAGCTGGCGGCCGCCGTGCGCCAGGCCGAGAGCTCGCACGTGGTGCTGTCGCTCAAGGAGCAGCCGCTCCGGCTCGTGAACCAGGACGCGTTCCCGAACCGTCCCGTCATCGCGTGCCTGCACCGGTCGGACCCCGAGCACCAGGGCGACGCCCTCGACGACCTGCTGACCGCGGCGGACCGCGGCCGGCTCGCCGCCGTCGTCTGCTGTGCGGAGTCGACGCGGGACGCGTACCGCGAGGCCGGCGTACCCGCCGACCTGCTCCGCGTGGTGCCGAACGGCATCAACCTCGCCCGGTTCCGCCCGGTCCAGGGCGCGCGCCGGCTGGCCCTGCGAGGTGCGGCAGGGGTGCCGAGCGACGCGACGGTGGTCGTCTACGCCGCGCGGTACGACGAGATGAAGAACCCCGAGCTCTTCCTCCGGTCGGCCCGCACGTTCCTCGAGCTCGAGCCCGATGGCCACGTGCTGATGTGTGGTGCCGGGATGACGTCGGCCAACCCGGCACTGCAGGCCGACCTCGCCCGTATCTTCGGCGACCGGCCCGACCTGCTGGCCCATGTGGACCTGCTGGGTGTGCGGCACGACATGGAGCTCATCTACGCGACGGCGGACGTCGTCGCGCTCACCTCGACGTTCGGTGAGGCCGCGCCCCTGTGCCTGATCGAGGGCTCGATGTGCGGGGCGGTACCGGTCACGACCCCTGTGGGCGACGCGCCGTCGATAGTGGACCGCATAGGTTTCGTGACGTCGTTCGACCCCGCCGAGATCGCCGCGACCTGGATCGAGGCCGCCGCCCGGCGCGAGGAGCTGGAGTCGGCCCGGACCGCCGTCCGCCCCCGCTTCAGCCACATCCGCATGATCGCCGGCTACTCGACGATCATCGAACGCACCCACCGCGAAGCAGCCTTGAAGCCGCTCCGCGTCTGACCCGATGACCACAGGGGCGTCGGACACGGCAAGATGACCTCATGTCCGACGCCCCCGTCACCCTGAGCCAGGTCGCCCGAGAGGCCGGCGTCTCACTAGCCACGGCGTCGCGCGCCATCAACGGGAGCGCCACCCGCAGCGTCCGCGCGGACCTGCGCGAGCGTGTCCTGGAGACGGCACGCCGGCTCGACTACTCGCCGGACCCGAGCGCGCAGGCCATGGCCCGCGGCCGGACGTCGGCGCTCGGGCTCGTCGTGCACGACATCGCCGACCCGTACTTCTCGACCATCGCGGCCGGCGTCGCCCGCGCCGCCGAGCGCGAGGGCCTGATCGTCACGCTGTCCTCCACGGAGCACAACCCCGAACGGGAGCTCGCCTTCGTCGAGCTCGCCCGGCGGCAGCGGTCCCGCGCGATCATCCTCGCCGGTAGCCGCAGGGTGCCGCCCGAGGCCCTGCCGGGGACGCACCCGGCGGAGGTCGTGGACCGGCTGCAGCGCGAGGCCGGCGCGCTGGAACAGGCGCTGACCACGTTCCAGCAGGCCGGGGGCGGCGTAGCGACGATCGGGCAGGCCGTGGGCGGGCTGCCCGTGGTGGAGATCGACAACGCGGGGGGCGCGGGCGATCTCGCGCGGGCGCTGCACCAGATCGGGTATCGCCGGTTCGGGGTGCTGGCGGGACCGCCCGGGCTGCGCACCGCTGCCGACCGGACGAGCGGTTTCCTGAGCGCGCTCGTCGAGCTGGGCTGCCCGGTACCCGACCGCGACGTCGTGCGCGGCAGCTTCACGAGGGACGGCGGCCACGAGGCGATGACGGCGCTGCTCGGGCGGGCGGCGTCCGCCGAGGCTGTGGCCGCGGAGACACCGGAGGTGGTGTTCGCGGTCAACGACGTCATGGCCGTGGGCGCCATGGCCGCCGTCCGCGACGCGGGCCTGCGCGTGCCGGACGACGTCGCCGTGGCCGGGTACGACGACATCCACACCCTGCGCGACGTGTCCCCCAGGCTCACGACCGTGCGCATCCCCCTGGACGAGATCAGCGAGGCGGCGACCGCGCTGGCGCTCGGCCGCAAGGACGAGACGCCCGCACCGGTGCGCGGCGAGGTGGTCCTCCGCGACTCCACGCCGGGGACGGTCGGCCGAACCGCACGCTGAGGGCGCATGTACTCACCGCGAGTCGTGCGCTACGCTTTCCGGGAAAGCGCATTCCCAAGCCACGACGATGGAGTCCCGCCCGTGACCACACTTCGCATCGCCATGAACGGCGTCACCGGCCGCATGGGTTACCGCCAGCACCTCGTGCGCTCGATCCTGCCGATCCGCGACCAGGGTGGCGTCACGCTCCCCGACGGTTCGCGGGTCCAGGTCGAGCCCGTGCTGGTGGGCCGCAACGCGGACAAGCTCAAGGAGCTCGCCACGCTGCACGACGTGGAGCACTGGACCACCGACCTGGACACGGCGATCGGTGACGCCGACATCGTGTTCGACGCCGCCATGACGAACCTGCGCCCCGCGACGCTGTCCAAGGCGATGCGGCAGGGCAAGCACGTCTACACCGAGAAGCCGACGGCGGAGACTCTCGCCGAGGCGATCGAGCTCGCGCGGCTCCAGGCGGAGACCGGCGTGACCGTCGGCGTCGTGCACGACAAGCTGTACCTGCCGGGCCTCGTGAAGCTGCGCCGCCTCGTGGACGAGGGCTTCTTCGGCCGCATCCTCTCGCTGCGCGGCGAGTTCGGCTACTGGGTGTTCGAGGGCGACTCGCAGGCCGCCCAGCGGCCCTCCTGGAACTACCGCAAGGAGGACGGCGGTGGCATGACCACCGACATGTTCTGCCACTGGAACTACGTGCTGGAGGGCATCCTCGGGCAGGTCAGGACGGTGACGGCCAAGACGGTCACGCACATCCCGACCCGCTGGGACGAGTCCGGCAAGGAGTACGCCGCCACCGCCGACGACGCCGCGTACGGCATCTTCGACGTCACCACCCCGGACGGGGACGACGTCGTCGCGCAGATCAACTCGTCCTGGGCCGTGCGCGTGTTCCGCGACGAGCTCGTCGAGTTCCAGGTGGACGGCACGCACGGCTCCGCCGTCGCCGGCCTGCGCGAGTGCCGCGCCCAGCACCGCTCGCACACGCCCAAGCCCGTGTGGAACCCGGACCTGCCGGTCACCGAGCCGTTCCGCGACCAGTGGCTCGACGTGCCCGCGAACGCCGACCTCGACAACGGCTTCAAGCTGCAGTGGGAGGAGTTCCTGCGCGACGTCGTCGCCGGGCGCCCGCACCGCTACGACCTGCTGTCGGCGGCCCGCGGCGTGCAGCTCGCCGAGCTCGGCCTGCAGTCGTCCGCGGAGGGCCGCCGGCTCGACATCCCGGAGATCACACTGTGAGCGCCCCGACAGTCGCGTTCCCCGTGTTCGACGGCGACGGCCGGGTCACCGGTTCGGAGACCGTCGAGCTGAGCGCTCCCGGCCCCTGGACGAAGCCGTCGCGCCCCATCGAGTCCCGCATCGCCTTCGCGGCGGCCCACGTGGTACCGCAGGTCGGGGCGGAGAACGTCCCGGGCGCGCCCGCCGTCGTCGACTGGGACTCCACGCTCGCCTACCGGCACCGCATCTGGGAGCACGGTCTGGGCGTCGCCGACGCGATGGACACCGCGCAGCGCGGCATGGGACTGGACTGGGCAGCGACCCAGGAGCTCGTGCGGCGTTCGGCGGCCGAGGCCGCCTCCGTGGGCGCGCGCGTCGCCTGCGGTGCCGGCACCGACCAGCTCACGCCCGACGTCGTCGCCGGGCTGGAGCCCGGCAACGCGGGCCTGGCCGCGGTGGCCGACGCGTACCTCGAGCAGCTCCACCTGGTACAGGACGCCGGGGCGCAGGTCATCGTCATGGCCTCACGTGCGCTGGCGAAGGTCGCCCGCGGGCCCGAGGACTACGCCCTCGTGTACGACGCGGTCCTCGCCGACGCCGAGCAGCCGGTGATCCTGCACTGGCTGGGCACCATGTTCGACCCGGCGCTGGCCGGCTACTGGGGCTCGGACTCCGTGGACGATGCCACGGCGACGTTCCTCGACCTGATCCGGGCGCACCAGCCGCGGATCGACGGCGTCAAGGTGTCCCTGCTCGACGCGAACCACGAGGTGGGCCTGCGCCGTTCGCTGGCCGAGCTGTCGTCGGGCGCCTCCGACGTCCGGCTGTACACCGGTGACGACTTCAACTACCCCGAGCTCATCGCGGGCGACGAGCAGGGTCACTCCGACGCGCTGCTCGGCATCTTCGCCGCGATCTACCCCGCCGCCTCGACGGCACTGCAGGCGTTCGACGCCGGTGATACCGAGGGCGGGCACAAGATCCTGGCCTCGACCGAGGCGCTGGGCCGGCACATCTTCGCCGCGCCCACGTACTACTACAAGACCGGGATCGCTTTCCTGTCCTGGCTCAACGGGTTCCAGCCCGGGTTCTCCCTGGTGGGCGGGCTGCACTCCGGCCGGTCGCTGCGCCATCTCGTCGAGCTGGCCCGCCTGGCCGACGGTTGCGGCATGCTCCTCGACCCGCCGCTGGCCGCCGCACGGCTCCGGGCCCTCCTGACGACGTACGGGGTGACCGCATGAGCCGCGCCTCGCTGAACACCGCGACCGTCAAGCACGCGTCCCTCGCCGAGGCGTGCGAGGCGGCGGCCACCGCGGGCTTCGGAGCGGTCGGGCCGTGGCGCAACCTGGTGCAGGACGTCGGCGCGCCGCAGGCGGCCCGCATCATCGCCGACGCCGGGCTGCGCGCGTCGTCCCTGTGCCGCGGCGGGTTCCTCACCGCCGCCGACGACGCCGGGATCCGCGCCGCGCTCGACGACAACAAGCTGGCGATCGAGGAGGCCGCGACGATCGGCACCTCGGAGCTGGTCTTCGTCGTCGGCGGGCTCGTCGGGTCGACGCCGGGCGGTGCCCCGACGTCCGGCGTGGACCGCGACCTCGTCGCCACGCGCGGCCGCGTTGCCGACCGGATCGCCGACCTGGTGCCGTTCGCGGCCGAGCACGGCGTGCGGATCGTGCTCGAGCCGCTGCACCCGATCTTCGCGGCCGACCGGGCGGTGATCTCCACCCTCGCCCAGGCGCTGGACCTGGCGGCGCCGTTCGCGGCGTCCGAGGTCGGCGTCGTGGTCGACACGTACCACGTGTGGTGGGACCCCTCGCTCAGGAAGTCGATCGCCCGGGCGGGCCGGGAGGACCGCATCGCGTCGTACCAGGTGTGCGACTGGGTGCTGCCGCTCGCGGCGGAGCCGCTGAACTCGCGCGGGCACGTCGGCGACGGGTACATCGACTTCGCGACGATCACGGGCTGGGTCCGCGACGCGGGTTACGAGGGTGACGTAGAGACCGAGATCTTCAACGAGGAGATCTGGGACCGCCCGACGTGGCAGACGGCAGCGACGGTGCTGACCCGCTACGAGAAGCACGTGGCTCCGCACCTCTAGCCTGTTGAATGCTGGGTATTTGTTGAGCAGACGCCCGTCTCCCAACAAATACCCAGCACTCAACGAGGGGGTTGGGGCCGGAGCGTGAAGCGGCAGATGCCCCATACCGCGTACAGGAGCGGTGCCGCCGCGAAGCCGAGGCCCACGACCGGGCGCACCGCCAGGACGGACAGCAGCAGCCCGAGCACGAGCAGGACGCCCGCCGAGAGGTACCAGCGCCGGCTGCCGAGCACGAGGGCCGCGAGGAGTACGTCGCGCAGGCGGGCGCCGACCGTGTCGGGCACGGCGGCCAGGGCGAGGACCGCGGTCAGTACCGCCCCGACAGCGAGGGTGACCAGCACGGGGATCACCAGCGCTCCGAGGGTGCGGCCCCAGAAGAAGGCCACGTCGACGGCGACCACGACGACGGCGCCCGTCGCGAGCGCCCCGATCGCGAGGCCACGGCGCAGGTGTCGGCGCCAGGCGCGCGCGAAGGTGCGCACCACCGCCGTCGACCCGTCGGAGCTGAAGGCGCCGAACACCGCGAAGGCCGCGGCAAGTGCCGGGCCGAGCAGCGGCGCCGCCAGGGCGATGTACGGCCAGGTCGCGGTGGGGTCGGTCGCCGCGACCAGCACCACGAGGGGCAGGCACGCGATCGCCAGGAGCAGGTTCGTCATCAGCCCCGTGTAGACGGTGCCGAACACCATCTCGTACGTCTCCGGCCCGATGAGCTGCCGACGGCGCGTTCCCGCGGCGCCGGCCCCCGCCCCCACGGTGTCCATTGTGGTCACCCCTTCACGCCCGTCGTCGCGATCCCCTGGATGAAGTAGCGCTGGCCGAAGAGGAAGATGAGCGCGATCGGCAGCACCGACAGCACCGAGCCCGTCATGATCAGCGCGTGCTCGGCGTTGTACTCCCCGATGAACGACTGCAGGCCGAGCTGGATGGTCCACAGCGGGCGCTCGCGCAGGTAGATGAGAGGACCGAGGTAGTCGTTCCAGGTCTGGACGAACGTGATGATCGTCAGCGACGCCAGGGCCGGCACGGACAGCGGCATGATGATGCGCCACCAGATGCCGTACTCGGAGAGCCCGTCGATCCGCGCCGCCTCCGACAGCGAGTCGGGGATGGACTCGTAGTACTGCTTCATCAGGAACACGCCAAAAGCGCCGAACGCCTGCAGCAGCATGATCGCCCACAGGGTGTTGTTGAGGCCCCAGCCCGAGAGCATCTGGAACTGCGGGATCATGTACGACTGCCACGGCACCGCGATGGTCCCGATGTACAGCAGGAACAGCACGTCCCGGCCGGGGAAGCGCATCTTGGCGAAGCCATAGGCGGCAAAGCTGCCGGTCAGCACCTGCAGGAACGTCACGGCGACCGACACCACGAGGGTGTTGCGTACCCACGTGACCATGTCGGCCTTGACCCAGATGTCGACGTAGTTGCGCCACTGCACGGGATCCGGGATCCACTGCACCGGTGCCGTGAACACCTGGTTGTTGAGCTTCAGTGACGAGATCACCATCCAGGCGAACGGCAGCATGATGCCCGCCGCGGCGATGATCATCACCACGTAGAGCAGGATGCGGCCGGACCTCTGGGCCGCGGACGTACGGGCGGCCATCAGGCATCCCTCCGCTTGTTGTAGAGGAACTGCACCACGGTCACGAGGATGCAGATGAGGAACAGGACGACGGCGATGGCCGAGGCGTACCCGAAGTCGAACTGCTCGAAGCCCTTCTGGAAGATGTACTGGCTGAGCACGAGGGTCGCCTGGCCCGGCCCGCCGTCGGTCATGACGAGGATCAGGTCGAAGACCTTCAGGCTCTGGATGGTGACCATGACGGTCACGAAGAACATCGTGGGTCGCAGGCAGGGCAGGGTGACGTTCCAGAACCGCTGCCAGGCGCCGGCGCCGTCGATCCGGGCTGCCTCGTGCAGCTCGGTCGGCACGGTCTGCAGGCCGGCCAGGAAGAGGAGCATGTAGTAGCCCATGTCCTTCCAGGTGCCCACGATGATCACGGCGGGCATCGCCCAGTCCTTGGAAACCGTCCAGCCGGGCACGTCGCCGTCGGTGAACAGGCTCAGGAACTGGTTGATCGGACCGAACTCGGGGCTGAACAGCATGTTCCACACCACGGCGACCGCGACGATCGACGTGATGTAGGGGAAGAAGGCCACCGTGCGGAAGAACGCGGCGCCACGCAGCTTCTGGTTGAGCAGCAGCGCGAGGGCGAGCGACACGACGATGGTGATCGGGATGTGCAGCGCGGCGTAGTAGAAGGTGTTGCCGAGCGCGATGTGGAAGCTCTTGTCGCCCACGAGCCGCGTGAAGTTGTCGAGGCCGACCCACTGCGCGGTCCCGAAGATGTTCCAGTCCGTCAGGGACATGTAGAACAGGGTGAACACCGGCGTCAGGGTGAGCACCGCGAAGCCGAGAAAGTTCGGCAGGATGAACGTCCAGCCGATCAGCGCGTTGCGCACCTTCAGCGACGTACGCGGCGCTCTGAGCTGCCGCGAGGGCTCCGGCTGCGAGAACCCGAGGGTTCGCTGGTTGCCGACGACCGGTGTCGTCATGGGGAATATCTCCTCTGAAGTGCCGATGTTCCGGGGCCCCACACAGGGCCGGCCCTTGGTTGTGGGCGCGATCGTTGCGACCATGCGTCCGGCGCGACGATCGCGCCCACAACCAAGGAGGGGTTAGCCGACCTCGTTGGCCACGCGTTCCTCGGCCTCCGTGATGGCCTCGTCCACCGGGGTGGACTCGGACATGACCGCCGAGTGCATCTCACCCAGGATCGTCTGGATGGCTGCCGTGTTCTGACCCACCGGGTTCTCCGGCAGGGTCTCGTGCGTGGTGTAGGCGAAACGGGACAGCTCGTCCTGGGGCACACCCTCCAGCGAGAAGATCGCGTCCGCGACCGCTTCGTCGATCAGCGCCGGCGTGATGCCGATCTCGGCGAGCGCGGCGGCGCCCTCGGGGCCCGCTGCGAACTTCAGGAAGTCCTTCGCGGTAGCGATCTTCGACTCGTCGATCCCGGCGTTGATGCCCATCGTCGTCGGGTCACCGAAGCTGACCGGCGTGTTCTCCGTGCCGGTCGTCGACTCGTCGAACTGCGGGATGGGCGCGATGCCCCACTCGAACGTGTTGGCCGCACCCGAGGCCTGCTCGGCCACCAGCGTGCCGATGTACCACGAGCCCATCGGCATCATCGCTGCCTTCTGGGTGCCGAACTGCGCCTGGTAGGTCAGCTCGTTCGTGGTGACCGTGGCGTAGGACGGCTGCGAGCCGGCGTCCTGCAGCGCGAGCTCACGCTCGTAGTACGGCGCGAGGTACGAGAAGTCGCCGCCGTCGATGGAGGCGCCCTGGGTCTGCGCGAGCGCGAAGCCCTGCACGGTGGACTGCCAGCTGTGCAGGTAGGTACCGGTGACCTGCTTCTCGTCGAGGCCCTCGGTCAGCTCTGCCGCCGCGGCGGCGTAGTCGTCCCAGGTCCAGGAGCCGTCGGGCAGGTCGACGCCGGCCTGCTCGAACATGGCCTTGTTGTAGTAGAGCAGCCACGTGTCCTGGCGGTAGGGCACCGCGAACGTCGCGCCGTCGACGGCCATCGGTTCGAGGCCACCCGTCGCCGGGTCGAGCTCTGCCGCCACGTCCGAGATGTCGAGGAGCGTGCCGCCCTCCTGGAACGTCACGTAGTTCTTCAGGTTCTTCACGATGAAGACGTCCGGCGCCGCGCCGGCCGACAGGTCGGCGGTGAGCGCCGTGTCGTAGTCCTCGCCCGCCGGGTACTCCTTGAGCTCCACGGTGACGTCCGGGTTCGCCTCGCCGTAGGCGTCCGCCAGGGTCTGGAACTCCGGCGTGGACGCGAAGTCCCAGCCGGCCAGGGTGATGGTGACGGGGCCTTCGGCGGCCTCGGGCTCGGACTCGGCGCCGCACCCGGTCAGGGCCAGCGACGCGGCGGCGGCAACGCCGACCGCGCTCATGAGCTTGCGGTTCATTCCTACTCTCCTTCGAGTAATTCCGCTCCCAGGACGCCTTGCTGGCGGTTGTCGGGAGCGGCGTGTGTGGTCAGGGCAGGGTTGCCGTGGTCTGTTCCCCGTCCGGCCAGGTCACGGCGGCCTGTCCGGCGGTGAGCTCGAGGCGCGGCTGCCCGATGGCGGGCGTGCGCGCCAGGTAGATGCCGACGGCCACCCACCCGTCCGGGACCGGCGCGTACCGCGACCAGGGGGTCACTGCCGGGCCGGCCAGCGGGGTGGAGTCGTCGGAAGTCGTCTCGCCGCACACCGGTGCGACGTCGCCCAGCAGGGGAACCACCGTGGAGACGAGCCCCGGACCGGCGGCCCAGCCGCCGATCCGCAGCGCAGTGGCCTTGGTGGTCTCGATCGCCTCTGCCTGCGAGAGCGCAGAGACGCGCACCAGACGCACCTCCCAGGCGCCGCGGACCAGGGACACCGTGGTGATCCGGCCCGCAGACGTCGCGGTGCCCGGTCGGCCGGAGCCGTGGTCGGGGACGGTCGGGTCGGCTTCGACCCAGTGGGCCACGGCCGTCGAGGACAGCACGGCTGCCGTCTCGACGGGCTCGACCAGCGGTCCGGTCTCGAAACCCGTGCGGTGCGTCGCCAGACCTTCGGCGTCGAGCAGCACCACCGACTGGTCCAGGGGTGAGTCCCACGCCTCGGCGTCGAGCAGCGGCGAGGTCGCCGTCGAGTAGCCGAGCCGCGCGTAGAGGGGCGAGTCGCCGACGTCGGCCCCCGGCACCGCGTGGTCGGTGCCGTGGTTGATCACGCGGACGATGCCGTCGTCGCGCGTGGCGCTGATCGCCCAGCCGGGCGCGGCGGCGATCGCGAGCACGTCGCCGGCGTCCACGGGGAGCGGTTCGGGGGCGGCGGTCCACACCTCGTGGGACGCCGGGAGTGCCAGGCCGAGCAGGCCCTTGCTCGCCCAGTAGGGCGATCCAGGACCGCTGTACCGCTGCGCGATGGGCCGCCACGGGCCGTGCCAGCCGAGGGTGAGCAGGCCGTCAGGTCCCGGCACGTCGTGCTCGGCGAAGTGCCGCACGATCCGCGTCGCCGCCTCCCTGATCTGTCCGGGGCGACCGACTCCGGCGAAGGCGCCGGCCCAGAACGGCGCGGCGGCCGCGAAGCGGTAGGTGAGGCTGCGGCCCTGGACGAGCGGACCGCCGTCCGACCCGACGAGGGCCAGCGCGTCGTCGAGGTAGCGCGCCAGGTGCTCGCGGTCGGCTGCCGACCGGGTCGTCAGGTCGTCGCCCGCCGCCGATGCGACCTCGGTCGCACCCGTCATCCGCTCCCACAGGGCCGGGTACAGGTGCAGGGCCCAGCCCGCGTAGTGGTCGAAGCTCCGCTCGGGACCGTCGGCGAACCAGCCACCGGGACGGCGGAACCGGTCGTGCGCCGCGAGGTCGTGCACCATGTCGTCGGCCGAGAACGGGCCGCCGACCGACCGCAGGAATGTCTCGACGACGATCCGGAACCACACCCAGTTGTTGTCCGGGTAGTCGGGGTCGCCGACGACGGACGCGAGGTACTCGACGGTCCGTTCCTGCACGTCGGGCGACAGTCGGTCCCAGATCCAGGGCCGCGTCATGTCGAGGATCAGGGCGAGCGATGCCGCCTCGACCTTGGCCTGGCCGTGCTCCTCGGGCCGCGTCCAGCGCTCGGGATGTGCGGGGTCGGTGCCGGCCGCCAGCCCTGCCGCGTACCGCTCGGCGAGGCCCGTCGGGTCCGCCCCGTCCTCGCCCGCGAGCCGGAAGCCGGCCAGCAGGAACGTGCGCGCGAACCCCTCGAGGCCGTCGACGGCGGTGCCGTATCCGCCGGGCCTGCCGGGCAGCGTGATGAGCGACCCGCTCGGCGAGGCGTACGGCCGGACCCCGGCCAGGAGCCGGTCGGCGTAGGCCGTGAGCCAGGCGCGGGCCTCGGGCCCGGTCTGCATGGTGGGGACGTGGTGGCTCATGCGACGAACTCCATGTCGGCGCGGGTCACGGCGCTCCGCGGGGAGTCACCCCGCGCGTACCGCTCGAGCTCGTCGAGCGCGGCGGCGGTCATCCGCCGTGTCTCCGTGCCGAGCGACCCGGCGATGTGCGGCGTGATCATGACGTTGGGCAGGTCGTACAGCACGGACTCCGCCGGCAGCGGCTCCGGCTCCGTGACGTCGAGCATCGCGTAGATGCGGCCGGTCGCGCACTCGCGCTCCAGCGCCGCGGTGTCCACGACGGCACCGCGCGCGGTGTTGATCAGGGTTGCGCCGTCCGGCATCAGCGCCAGCTCGCGCGCGCCGATCAGCTTGCGCGTCGAGGGCAGCTCGGGGACGTGCAGGGAGACGATGTCGGACGCGGCCAGCAGTTCGTCGAGCGACACCAGCCGCGCACCGGCCTCGGCCACGTCGGCGGGGTCCGCGAACGGGTCCGCGACGAGGAGCTCGCGCGTCTCGGGGCCGGAGCCCTGCACGGTCAGCCGCGCCACCACCTGGCGCCCGGTCCGGGAGAAGCCGACGATCCCGACCACCCGGTCCCGGTTGGACAGGACCTCGTGCTCGCCCAGGTAGGACCAGTCGGCGCGCCGCGTACGGGCGATGTTCGCGAGGAACGGCGCCTTCTTGCCCGCCATGAAGATCGCGGCCACCGTGAACTCGGCGACCGGCAGCGCGTTCTCCGCGACGGCGTTGGTGACGAGCAGCCCGCGCTCCCAGACGGCGTCGGACACCAGCGGCCGGACCGTGCCCGCACAGTGCAGCACCGCG
Organism: Promicromonospora sp. CA-289599; assembly: GCF_050936155.1. Lineage (NCBI taxonomy): Bacteria > Bacillati > Actinomycetota > Actinomycetes > Micrococcales > Promicromonosporaceae > Promicromonospora > Promicromonospora sp. CA-289599. Next base: position 3,128,567 of record NZ_JBNJNI010000001.1, on the reverse strand, counting down.
CGCAGGTTCGGCGCGAGGTCGAGGACCTCCGCCGTGATCCGGGGAGCACCCCACGACGTGAGGAGCACCTCGACGTCCGCCAGCCGTTCCTTGGCCTCTGGCGTGTCGTAGGCGGTGACACGTACGGGCTCGCCGAGCCGTGCGAGCTCGCGCAGCCGGGTTTCCTCCTCCGGACCGAACTGCATCTTCCGCGCTCGGTCGTCCATGACGAGCAGGACCTCAGGTCGCCGCACCACCGCTCTCCTCCCCATCGAGTTCACGTTCGCCTGATCATCCAGCCGAACAGTTCCGATCAACTACGATCGGACGATGGCTCATTGAAGCCCACGCCACACCGGCTTGGCAAGCCCCTGGCCCTCTGCGGAGAAATCCTCTACGATCATTTTCGATCACTGGAGGACAGCACATGACAGCAGCGCTGCTGCCTGCTCCCGACGTCACCGACCGGGACTTCTGGGCGTCCGACCGCGTCGTCGAGGCCCTCGTGCCCACGGAGGCGACGGCGGACGCCGAGCGCGGCACCCCCTGGCCGCAGACCCTCGCCTCGCAGTACGCCCGGTTCTTCCGCGACGGCGACCGCACGGTCTACGAGGCGAACGTCGCAGCCCGGCACGCGCGCCTCACCCGCGCCACGCTGGCGGTGCTGCTCGACCCACGCACGGACCGTGTCGACGAGGTCGTCGACGGAGTCCTGCTGCTGTGCGAGCAGTCGTCCTGGTGCTGGGCGGCCCACGACGACACGAACACCCGGTTCGGCCGGGTCACACCCACCGTCACCGAGCCGTACCTCGACCTCGGGGCGGGCGAGGTCGCCGCCCAGCTCGCGTGGATCGACCACCTGCTCGGCCCGGTGCTCGACGAGCGCGCTCCCGGCGTGCGGTGGCGGATCCGGCAGGAGACCCAGGCCCGGGTGCTGCGGCCCTTCACCGAGCGCCGCGACTGGTGGTGGCTCGGCGTCGACCACCCGATCATGAACTGGAGCCCATGGATCCAGGGGAACGTGCTGGCGGCCAACCTCGCGCTGGAGGAGGACCCGGACCGGCGCCGGGCCGTCACCGCGCTCGTCGCGGAGGGCATAGCCGCCTACTGGGCGTCGCTGCCCGCCGACGGCGGGGTGGACGAGGGCTACAGCTACTGGTGGCAGGGCGCCGCCCGCGCGCTGGAGGCGCAGGACCTGCTCCGGTTCGCCGGGATCGAGCCGGAGCCGGCAGCACTGGACCGTATCCACGCGACCGTCGCCTTCCCGCACGCGATGCATCTCGGCGGCGACTGGTACGTCAACGTGGCCGACAGCGTCGCGCGCCCGCTCGCGACCTGGCCGTGGAACGTCGTGCACGCCTGGGCGCTGCGCGTGGGCGACGACGACGCCGCCCGGCACGCGGCCGCCCGTCGTGGGCTGCCGGGCGGCCTGTTCGACGAGCGCGCCTCCCTCCCCCGGGCGGTCCGGATGCTCTCCGACGCCGCGTGGGCCCAGGCACCGACCGCCGCTCCGCCCCTGGTCGGGCGGGCGCACTTCCCCTCGACAGGGGTCGCCGTGGCCCGCTCGGCACCCGGGTCCGCACGGGGCCTCGCGGTGTCGGTCAAGGGCGGGCACAACGACGAGAACCACAACCACGTGGACGTGGGCTCGGTCATCGTGGCGCTCGACGGCGTACCCGTGGTGGTCGACGCCGGCAAGCCCACGTACCGCGCCGGCACCTTCGGACCGGACCGGTACGACCTGTGGATGGTCCGGGGCGACTGGCACAACGTCCCGCGGATCCGCGGGGTGGAGCAGGCTCCCGGCGAGCAGTTCGCCGCGCGCGACTTCGAGGTCGGGGTCGACGAGTCGCCCGCGGGGACCTGGCACGCCCGGCTGGATCTTGGCGGGGCCTATCCGGTGGACGGGCTGGAGCACTGGTGGCGCGAGACCACGCTGGATCCGGACGCCGAGACGGTGACCGTCGAGGACTCCTGGACGTTCTCGGCCCCGCACACCCCGGCGCCCGCCGCCGGCTCGACCGCCTGGCACTGGCTCCTGGCCGGCGACGTCTCGCTCACGCCCGGCCGCGCACAGGTCCGGTTCACCCCGGACAGCGGACTGGTGACGGCACGCGTACTCTCCCTGACCTGGGATCCTGATGCCGTCGACGCCGAGCTGGACGTGCGCGAGCTGGACGATCCCGAGCTGTCGGCCGTCTGGGGCGAACGTCTGACCCGGTTGCGGCTGACCGCACGTACCGAGGCGCCGTCCGGCACGTTCCGAGTAACGATGAGACCCACCGGGTCCGTACCGCAGGAGGTTGCATGACGGAGGAAGCGCCGCTCCCCAGCGAACGTCGGGCGCGCCTCATCGCGCGAGTGCGGGTGACCGGTTCGGCGCGCGTGAGCGACCTGTCGCGCGTGCTCGGCGTGACGCCCGTGACCGTGCGCCGCGACCTCGCCCTGCTCGTCGCGGACGGCACGCTGGAGAAGGTGCACGGCGGCGCCCGGATCCCGGCCCGCAGCGCGGGCCTCGGTGCTCGCACGGGCGCGAGCACCGGCATCCCCCAGCCCGATCAGGCATCCGACGGTCGCGTCGACCAGCTGACCATAGGCATGGTCGTGCCCTCCATCGAGTACTACTGGCCCGAGGTGATCCGCGGCGCGCGGGACGCTGCGCGCGGAGAGGTGCGGCTGATCCTGCGCGGCGCGTCGTACGAGGTCGACCAGGTGCGGCGCCAGGTGGCCGCGCTCGTCGGGGAGGACGGCGGACCGGGCGTGGACGGCCTCCTCGTGGCGCCGCCCGTCGACGGGCCCGAAGCCGCCGAGCTCGGCGAGTGGCTGGCCGGCCTGAACGTCCCGGTGGTGCTGATGGAGCGGCGGCTGGCGACCGGCCCGTACCGCGAGCCGCTGGAGTCGGTCGCCACCGACCACGCGCTCGGTTCCGGCGTGGCCACGCGGCACATCGCGGAGCGGGGGCACCGCCGGGTGGGACTGGTGACGTCGCGGACCAGCCCGACCTCGGCCGCCGTGCGGCGCGGTTTTCTCGCGGTGGCGGACGAGCTGGGCCTCGACGTGGTGCTCGACCTGGAGACCGTGCCGATGTTCGACGCCGGCTGGACCGACGAGGCCGCCTCCGTGCTGGACAGGTGCGCGGAGACCGGAGCGACGGCGCTCATCGTGCACTCCGACCGGGAGGCGATCTCGCTCGTCGAGCAGGCACAGGAGCGCGGCGTGCGGGTGCCCGCAGACCTCGCGGTGATCGCGTACGACGACGAGGTCGCAGGCCTGGCCGATCCGCCGCTCACCGCGGTGCGGCCGCCCAAGGCGGCGATCGGCGCGGGCGCGCTGGAGCTCCTGTTGCGGCGCCTTGCTGCCCAGGCGGATGCTGCGGCGTCGCCGGGCAGCGACGGCGGCGACGCGGTGACCGGGGCGGACCGCCCCGTACACCGCATAGAGCTGAGCCCGCGCCTGATCGTGCGCGCGTCGAGCGCAGCCCACGAGTAAGGCGTTGAGTGCTGGGTATTTGCGCCGTAGGAGCGGCGCGGCGCACAAATACCCAGCACTCAACGGGTCGGGAAGGGAGCCGGATCGGCGGCTAGTTTTGCGGGGCGGGGGCGTAGCGGCGTAGGCGCGCGCTGGCGCGGACCACGTCGCGGAGGGCCGTCAGATCGCCCGAAACGACGCCGACCGCGCGCGCCTGCACGAGCACGTTCCCGAGCGCCGTCGCCTCGACCGGTCCCGCGATCACGGGCAGCCCCGTCGCCTCGGCGGTGAGCCGGCACAACAGCTCGTTCTGCGACCCGCCGCCGACCACGTGCACGGCGTCCACAACCACGCCTGCCAGGGCAGATGCCTCGGAGATCGCCCGCGCCGACGCGGCGGCGAGACTGTCGAGGATCACGCGGACCAGGGCCGGCCGCGTACTGACCGTGTCCAGATGGAGTTCCACGCCGAGGCGGGCGACGGCGTCGGACACCCGGCGGGGCATGTCGCCGGGCGCGAGGAACTCGTCGCCGTCGACGTCCACGAGGCAGCGCCCGCCGGGCTCGGCCTCGGCCGCGGCGAGCAGGCCCGGCAGGTCGACGGGCGCGCCGTCAGCTGCCGCCCAGGCCCGGACGCACTCGTCGAGCACCCACAGCCCCATGACGTTGCGCAGGTACCGGACCGTGCCGTCGAGCCCGAGCTCGTTGGTGAAGTTCGCGGCGCGGCTCGCCTCGGTGAGCACGGGAGCCGGCAGCTCCAGCCCGACGAGCGACCACGTCCCCGACGAGATGTACGCCGCCGAGGCCCCGAGCGGGGCCGCCGCGACGGCGGAGGCCGTGTCGTGCGAGGCCACCGCGAGCACGAGCACGTCGCCCAGCCCCGTCGCCTCCCGTACCGCGGGCAGCAGGTGCCCGACGGCGGCGCCGGGCTCGACGAGCTCCGGCAGCCGGCCGCGGAGCCCGGCGAGCCCGGGACGTGCTGCGGCGAGCCGGTCCAGGAGGTCGGCCGACCAGTCGCGTGTGCGGGCGTCGAGCAGCCCGGTGGTCGACGCGTTGGTCACCTCCGCGACCTGCCGCCCGGTGAGCCAGTAGGCGACCAGATCGGGAATCAGCAGCAGCTTCTCCACGCGCGCCCAGTCGTCGTCGCTGGCCGAGCCCCCCGCGACCAGCTGGAACTCCGTGGTGAACGGCAGATGCTGCAACCCGTTGACGGCGTAGTGGTCCGCGAACGAGATCTGTCGGTACACCTCGTCGGCCACCCCGTCGGTGCGCGCGTCCCGGTAGCAGTGCGGGTTCGCCACCAGCTCGCCGGCGCCGTCGAGCAGCCCGTAGTCGACCGCCCACGAGTCGACGCCGATCCCGCGGATCTCGACGCCCCGTTCACGCGCGACGTCGCCCGCGGACCGCAGCCCGTCGAGGATCCCGCGCCACAGCGCGCGCACGTCCCAGCGGAGCTCGCCGCGCTCGTCGGACACAGGGCCGTTGGGGAACCGCCCGCACTCGACGAGCTCGACCCGTCGGCCGTCCACCACGCCGAGCATCACCCGGCCGCTGGTCGCGCCGAGGTCGATCGCGACGAAGCCGGAGGCCTCCCCGGCCGGCGAAGTACTCACCGCAGGAACGCCGCTGAGACGCCCGCGTCGACGGGTACGTGCAGGCCTGTCGTGTGCGAGAAGTCCGAGGTGCACAGCGCGAACACGGCGGACGCCACGTTCTCGGGCAGCACCTCGCGCTTGAGCAGCGTGCGCTGCGCGTAGAACTCGCCGAGCTTCTCCTCCGGCACCCCGTAGACCGCCGCCCGGTTGGCCCCCCAGCCGGACGCGAAGATGCCCGACCCGCGCACCACACCGTCCGGGTTCACGCCGTTCACGCGGATGCCGTGCTCGCCCAGCTCCGCGGCGAGCAGCCGCACCTGGTGCGCCTGGTCGGCCTTGGTCGCGGAGTACGCGATGTTGTTCGGCCCAGCGAAAACGGAGTTCTTCGAGGAGATGTAGACGATGTCGCCACCCAGCCCCTGGTCCACGAGCACGCGCGCCGCTTCACGTGAAACCAGGAACGAGCCCTTCGCCATGACGTTGTGCTGCAGGTCCCAGTCGGCCACCGTCGTGTCGAACAGGGACCGCGACAGGGACAGGCCCGCGTTGTTCACCACGAGGTCGACGCCGCCGAACGCGAGCACCGCCTCCCGGATCCCGGCCTGCACGGCGTCCTCGGACGACACGTCCATGGCGACACCGATCGCGACGTCCGCCGAGCCCAGCTCTGCCGCCGCGGCGGTCGCCTTGGCAAGGTCCAGGTCCGCGACGACCACGCACGCGCCCTCGGCGGCGAGCCGCTGCGCGATCGCCTTGCCGATGCCCGACGCCGCCCCGGTCACCAGTGCGACCCGCGTCGCCAGCGGCTTCGGCGCGGGCATGCGCCGCAGCTTCGCCTCCTCAAGTGCCCAGTACTCGATGCGGAACTTCTCGTCCTCGGCGATGGGCGCGTAGGTCGAGATCGTCTCGGCGCCGCGCATCACGTTGATCGCGTTGACGTAGAACTCGCCGGCCACGCGCGCCGTCTGCTTGTTGCGCCCGTACGAGAACATGCCCACGCCCGGCACCAGCACGATCGCCGGGTCGGCTCCGCGCATCGCGGGCGACTCCTCGCCGCGTGCCCGCGCCGCGGCGGCACCCCGCTCGTAGTACGCCGCGTAGTCCGCGCGGTACGCCTCGTGCGCGGCCCGGAGCGCGGTGACCGTCTCCTCCACGGTGGCCGACGTCGGGACGTCCACCACCAGCGGCTTCACCTTGGTGCGGAGGAAGTGGTCGGGGCACGAGGTGCCGAGCCCGGCGAGCGGCAGCAGCCGCTCCCGCGCGAGGAGGTCCAGCACGACGTCGGAGTCGGTGAAGTGGCCCACCTGCGGCGCGTCCGCTGACGCGATGCCGCGGATCACCGGGGCGAGGGCCGCCGCCCGGGCGCGCCGCTCGGCGTCGGGCAGGGGCTCGTAGCCGGGGCGGACGGCGCCGAACGCGTGCGTACCGTCGGCCGCGAGGGCCGCTGTCCGCGACTCGATGAACGCCTCGGCGCGCCGGATGATCCCGAGCGACCGCTCCTCCGCCTCGTCCGAGGTGTCGCCCCAGGCGGTGATGCCGTGCCCGCCCAGGACGCAGCCGATGGCCTGCGGGTTCGCCGCCTTGATCGCCGCGATGTCGAGGCCGAGCTGGAAGCCGGGGCGACGCCACGGCACCCAGACGACCTCGTCGCCGAAGATCTCGCGGGTCAGCGCCTCGCCGTCGGCAGCCGCGGCCACCGCGATGCCGGAGTCGGGGTGCAGGTGGTCCACGTGGGCGGCGTCGACCAGGCCGTGCATCGCGGTGTCGATCGACGGCGCCGCGCCGCCCTTGCCGTGCAGGCAGTAGTCGAACGCGGCGACCATCTCGTCCTCGTGGTCCAGGCCCGGGTACACGTCGACGAGCGCGCGCATCCGGTCCAGCTGCAGCACGGCCAGGCCCTGGGGCTGCAGCGTGCCGAGGTCCCCGCCGGAGCCCTTGACCCACAGCAGCTCGACGGGCTCACCCGTCACGGGGTCGGTGGCGGTCCCCTTCGCGGACGTGTTGCCGCCCGCGTAGTTGGTGTTGCGGGGGTCGGCGCCCAGCCGGTTCGAGCGGGCGACGAGCGAGGTGACCGTCGGGTTGCCTGTCACGTCGGCAGTCTGGTTCGTCATCGGGCTGCTGCTTCCGTCTCGGTGGGGTGCACCGCATCGGTCGCGGTCGCCGAGACCGAGGTCCCGGCGAGCTCGGCCGGCGGGGGCGTGACGTCGTGGTGGTGCGGTGCTTCGTGCGGTGTGCCGACGAGCCCGTCGGCGGTGAGCCAGACCGCGATGCGCGCGATGCTGCGCGCGGCACCGGCGGTGCCGGGCTCGTTGAGGTGTCCGTGATAGGTGCTGTCCTCCCGGACGAGCAGCACGTCGACGCCGGCCGCGGCGAGCTCCGCGCAGTACGCCTCGCCCGAGGACCGCAGCGCGTCGTGGTCGGACGTGACGACGAACGTGGGCGGCAGCCCGCGCAGGTCCTGCCCTCCGGGGTGGGCGTACGGGGAGATCGGCAGGTCGCTGTCGCCGAGGTAGTTGGCGCCCATAGCGCGCATCGCCTCGGGCGGGAAGTCCCGGTCGGGCGGCAGCGCGGCGATCTTCTCGGCCAGCTCGGGGCTCGGGGCGGGCAGCTCGTAGTGCGCCACGGGGTAGGCCAGCACCACCGACCGCGGCTGCGGCCCGCCCGCGTCGCGCAGGCGGAGCGACGCACCGGCAGCCAGGTTGCCGCCGGCGCTCGCCCCGCCCAGCGACCACTGTTCTGACCCGACGCCGAGACCGGCGTCCCGCGCCCAGGCGAAGGCGAACGTGACCTCCTCGGACGCGACGGGGAACCGCACCCCGTCGGGTGCCGGGGAACCGGCCGGATCCCGGTAGTCGAGATCCGGCGCGAGCCGGTAGTCGACGCTCACGACCACCACGCCGACGTCGGCGAGCATCCGCGCCACCCAGTCGGCCTCGGGCATGTCGAGGTCGCCGTACATGAACGCACCACCGTGCGCCCACACCAGACCGGCCACCCGGTCGGTACCGGTCGGCGGCTCGTAGACCCGCACCCGCAGGTCACCGTGCGGGCCGTCCAGCACGCGGTCCCCGACGGTGCCGCTCACGCGCCCCATCCGGCCTGGGCGCCTCCGACTCGCTCGGCGGCGACCTTCTCGGCGTACCCGGATGCCGCGAAGGCGGCCCTGGGGTTCGGGTCGAGGCCCATCTCCTCGCGCACCTCGGCGACGAGGGGGCGAACGTCGGTGTCGTAGGCGTCCATGAGTACGGCGTGCGCGCCGAGCACGTCACCCGAGAGCTGGGCAGCTGTGAGCGCCTCGACGTCGACGAGCAGGGCCTTCGCCGTCGCCTCCTGGACGTTCATGACCGAGCGGATCTGCGCCGGGATCTTCGGCTCGATGTTGTGGCACTGGTCGAGCATGAAGTTGACGCCGCTGTCCGGCGCGTGGGCGCCGGCTAAAACGATCTCGTGCATGATCCGGAACAGCTGGAACGGGTCAGCGGCGCCGACCATGAGGTCGTCGTCGGCATAGAAGCGGCTGTTGAAGTCGAAGGCTCCGAGGCGACCCTGGCGCAGGAGCTGCGCCACGATGAACTCGATGTTGGTGCCGGGCGCGTGGTGGCCGGTGTCGAGCACCACCTTCGCGCGGTCGCCCAGGGCCACCACGTGCAGCAGGGACGTGCCCCAGTCCGGGACGTCGGAGATGTAGAACGCGGGCTCGAAGAACTTGTACTCGAGAACCATGTGCTGGTCGTCGTCGAGCGCCGCGTAGATCTCGGCGAGGGACTCGGCGATCCGGTCCTGCCGGGCCCGGATCGAGTCCTGGCCCGGGTAGTTGAGGCCGTCGGAGAGCCAGACCTTGAGGTCCTTGGAGCCCGTCGCCCGCATGACGTCGATGCACTGCTTGTGGTGGTCCACCGCCTTGGCCCGCACCCGGGGGTCGGGGTGGGCGAGGGAGCCCAGCATGAAGTCGTCGTCCTGGAAGACGTTCGAGTTGATCATGCCGATCCGCACGCCCAGGTCCTCGGCGTGCCGGGCGAGGACCCCGAAGTCGTCGACGAGGTCCCAGGGGATGTGCAGGCTGACCCGCGGGGCGACGCCGGTGTACCGGTGCACCTGCGCGGCGTCGGCCAGCTTCTCGAACGGGTCACGCGGCACGCCCGGCTGGCCGAAGACCTTGAACCTCGTCCCCGAGTTGCCGAACGCCCACGACGGCAGCTCGATCGTCTGCTGCCGGAGCGCGGACCTGGCCGCCTCGGTTCGTGTGGATGCCGCCATGGCGTCCTTCCTCTCCGCGCACTTCCTCGTGCACCATCTTGAAACGATCGTCTTGAAACGATTCACTCGAACCCTAAACCGCCGCCGCCGCGCGGTCAAGGTGCCGTGTGGCTCCCCGGTCGGCAGAACGTCAGGTGATCGGCAGTCCGAGCTGCCGATCACCTGACGTCCTACCGACCACGCGAACCCTCCGCGACCTAGAAGTCGAAGTCCGCGATGTTGCTCTCGTCGAACACGTACGGCTCGCCGAGCAGCACCTCGCCGTCCGCCCCGACGGTGAACTCGCCCAGGCGCCCCGCGGTGAAGGTGTCGCCCTCCTCGCCCGTGATGTCGCCCGCCGCAAGGGCCGCCGCGGCCTGCGTCGCCAGGTAGCCGAGGTCGGTCGGGTTCCACAGCGCGAACGCCTCGACGGTGCCGTCCTCGACGTACTCGCGCATCTGGTCGGGCGTGCCGAGACCGGTGACGGCCACACGGCCCTTGGCGTCCGACGTCGACACGTAACGCGCCGCCGCGGCGATCCCGACCGTGGTGGGCGAGACGATGCCCTTGAGGTCGGGGTGCGACTGCAGCAGCGCGGCGGTCTTGTCGAACGAGGTCTGGTCGTCGTCGTCGCCGTAGACGGTCTCGACCAGCTCGATGTCCGGGTAGTCGGAGGCCAGCTTCTCCTCCATGAGCGCGATCCAGGCGTTCTGGTTGGTCGCGTTGGCCGACGCCGACAGGATCGCGATCTCGCCCTCGCCGCCGATCTGGTCCGCGACCAGCTCGAGCTGCTTGTCGGCGATGCCCTCGGGCGAGGCCTGGTTGACGAACAGGTCCCGGAACTGCGGCTCGGTGTCCGAGTCGAACGTGACCACCTTGGTGCCCGCCGACCGCGCCTCCTCCAGCGCGTCGCCGATCGCCGTCGGATCGTTGGCCGAGACCACCAGGGCGCTGACTCCCTGCTGTGCCGCGGTGTTGATGAACGGCACCTGGGCGTCGGGCGACGCCGCGTCCGGCCCGACCTCGTCGACCGTGGCGCCCAGCTCCTCCGCCGCCTCCTGCGCGCCCGCCGTCGACGCCTCGAAGTACGGGTTGCCCAGGTTCTTGGGCAGCACGGTGATCGTCACCGAGTCGTCACCACCGCCGCCCCCGCCGTCGCTCGAACCACATGCGGTCAGGCCCAGCGCCAGCACGGCGGTCGTGCCGGCCGCGAGCACAGATGTGAACTTCATCGTCCGTCTCCCTACGTTCGTTGCCCGACGGCGCTCCGCCGCCGGACTCTCAGGCCGCCCGCGATGCGCGGAGCGACCACGGAAACAACCAGCGCCGTGCCGATCACTATGTTGATGACGTTGACCGTCACGCTCTCCAGGCGCAGCGCGCTGCCGAGCACCCCGATGAGCAGGACGCCCGCGACCACCCCGTGGATCGCGCCGCGCCCGCCGAAGATCGACACCCCGCCGAGCAGCACGGCGGCGACCACCTGCAGCTCCATGCCCGTCGCGTTGTCGCCGCGCGCGCTGCCGTAGCGCAGCGTGTAGTAGACGCCCGCGAGCGCCGACACCGCCCCGGACAGCACGAACAGGATCAGCAGGGTCCGCTTGACGTCGACGCCGGAGAACCGGGCGGCCTCGCTGCTGCGGCCGATGTCCAGCACGTTCCGCCCGAACGGTGTCGCGTGCAGCAGCACGGCGAAGATCGCGATCACGAGGAGCAGCCCGAGGGTGATGACCGGGTAGGGCGACTCCCCCAGCTTCGCCGTGGCGCCGTCGGTCCAGGACTCGGGGAAGCCGGTGACCGCCGTCGTGCCGAGCAGGCCGACGGCCAGGCCGCGGTAGAGGGCGAGCGAGCCGATGGTGACGGCCAGCGACGGCAGGCCCGCGTACGCGACCAGGGCGCCGTTGATCGCGCCGCACACCGCGCCGAGCAGCACCGAGATCAGCAGCGCGACCCAGAGGCCGAGCCCTGCCTGGTAGAGCAGCCCGAACGTGACGCTGGAGAGGCCGACCACCGACGCGACCGACAGGTCGATCTCCCCGGTGGCGATGATGAGCGTCATCGGGAGGGCGATGAGCAGCACGGGGGCGAGGTCGAGCACCAGGTAGGTGATGGTGAGCGGGCCGTCGAAGTTCCGCACCACCGCGGTGGCGACGATCCAGGCCACCGCCAGGATCGCGATGGTGAGCATCTCCCGGGTGAGCAGCGCACGCTGCAGCCACGGGCGGGCGTGGGTTCTCATGCGGCCGCCTCCTCCCTGTCGCCCTGGCGACCGTCCATACGGTCGTCGGGTCCGGTATCTCGCTCGGCGGCCAGACGGCGCGAGCGGCGGTTGGCGAGCACCCTGTCCAGCGCGATGGCGCCGATGATGAGCGCGCCCACCACCGCGCGCTGCCAGAAGTCGGGGATGCCCACGACGGGCAGCGCCCGGTTGATGGTGAGGAGCAGCATCGCGCCGAGGGCGGCGCCCGCCACGGTCCCGCTGCCCCCGAAGATCGCGACGCCGCCCACGACGACGGCGCCGACCACCTGCAGCTCCATACCGGTGCCCGCACCCGAGGAGACCGTCCCGTACCGGGCGGCGAACATCACCCCGGCCAGCCCGGCGAGGGCACCGCCGAGTGCGAACGCGCCGAGCAGGCGGCGTCGGACGGGCAGGCCCTGGAGAGCCGCGGCGTCGGGGTCGGAGCCGATGGCGTAGAGCTGCCGGCCGCCGCGTGAGGTGTACATGTAGTAGCCCACCCCGGCGAGCACGACCGCCGCGACGATGGTCAGCACCGGGACGCCCAGCACCTGCTGCGTGCCCAGGCCGAGGAAGGCGCGCGGCATGTCGCCCGCGTCGATCCGGTCGCTGCCGGCCCAGGTGAGGGTCACACCGCGGTAGACGTACAGGGTGCCGAGCGTGATGACGAGGGCGGGCACCCGGGCGAACGCGACGATCGAGCCGTTGACCAGACCGAGCAGCGCACCGACCGCGACGGCGGCGAGCGTGACCACGACGATCGGCAGGTCAGGCGCCTCGATGAACAGGCGACCCGTCAGGTACGCCGTGAGGCCCAGCACGGACCCGACCGAGAGGTCCACGTTGCGCGTGATGACCACCACCGCCTGTCCGACGGCGAGCACCACGAGGATCGCGGGCGTGAGCAGCAGGTCGCGCCAGCCGCCCGCGCTGAGCAGGAAGCCCGGCTGGATAGCGGTGGTCACGCCGATCACCACCAGCAGGGCGAGGGCGATGCCCGCCTCGCGGCGGCGCAGGACGTTCCTCATGCCGCCCCCTCGGTCTTGGCGCCACCGGTCTCGACGCCGCTGGTCTCGACACCGCTAGGGGTGGCGCCCGGCGTGGCCGCGCGCATCACCGCCTCGGGCGTCGCCTCCGCACGGCTGAGCTCGGCGGCGATGCGCCCCTCGCGCACCACGAGCACACGGTCGGCCATGCCCAGTACCTCCGGCAGCTCGGACGAGATCATCAGGACGGCCAGCCCCTCGGCGGCCAGGGTGGACAGCAGCCGGTGCACCTCGGCCTTGGTACCGACGTCGATCCCGCGGGTGGGCTCGTCGACGATGAGCACCTTCGGCCCGGTGGCCAGCCACTTCGCCAGGACCACCTTCTGCTGGTTGCCGCCGCTCATGGTGGTGGCGAGCGCGTCCAGCGCCCCGGCCTTCACCTCGAGCCGGCCGGACCAGTCGCGCGCGAGCCGGGCCTCGGCGGAGGGCCCCAGGATGCCCAGCCGGGCCAGGCGGCGCCTCATGACGGAGGACACGTTGCGCCCGACCGACGACTCCGTGACCAGGCCCTGCAGCCGCCGGTCCTCGGGGACCAGGGCGAGCCCCGCGGCGATGGCTGCCGCCGGGTTACCCGGTCGGAGCGGTCGGCCGCCCACGGTGACGCTGCCGACGGAGTACCGGTCGACGCCGAACACCGCGCGCGCGATCTCGCTGCGCCCGGCCCCGACGAGCCCCGCCAGGCCGACGATCTCGCCGGCCCGCACCTCGAAGGACACGTCGTGGAAGGTGCCCGTCGACTCCAGGCCTTCCACCCGCAGCACCACCTCGCCGGCGGTGCTCGGCACCTTCGGGTAGAGCTCGGCCACGTCGCGGCCCACCATGCGGCGTACGAGCTCGTCGGGCGTGACGTCGGCGACGGCGTCCGTGGAGACGTGCTCGCCGTCGCGCATGACGGTCACGGTGTCGCAGAGGTCGGCCACCTCGTCGAGGCGGTGCGAGATGAACACGACTGCGCGGCCGGCGTCGCGCAGCCCACGGGCGACCGCGAACAGGCGGCGCACCTCGACCGCGCTCAGCGCCGCCGTCGGCTCGTCCATGACGAGGAGGCGGGCGTCCAGGGAGATCGCCTTGGCGATCTCGACGATCTGCTGGTCCGCGATGGAGAGCCCCTCGGCGGGACGGTCGGGATCCAGGTCGACGCCGAGGTCCCGGAACAGGTTCCGGGTACCCTCGCGCATCGCGCGCCGGTCGATCCGGCGGAACCTGCCGAGCGGCTCGCGGCCCAGGAAGATGTTCTCCGTGACGGTCAGGTCAGGGAAGCTCGCGGGCTCCTGATGGATGACGGCGACGCCTGCGGCCTTGGCCTCGGCGGGACCGGCGAAGTCGACGGGCTCGCCGTCGAGCTCGACGGTGCCCGCGTCCCGGCGGTGCACCCCGCCCACGATCTTGACCAGCGTGGACTTGCCCGCGCCGTTCTCTCCGACGAGGGCGTGGATGCTGCCCGGCTGGACCACCAGGGTGCCGGAGCGGAGCGCTGCCACCGGCCCGAAGGACTTGGCGACCCCTTCCAGACGCAGCGTGGGTGCGGCGTTCGGCATATCTCTCCGTCGAGCTGTGCGGGCGGTCGACGATGACCGCTGGTCTGATGCTTGGTCTGATGCTGAAGCGTTGAATCGTTCAAACAAGTACTCGGAAGATAGACCCGCCAGGTCAGAGCGTCAAGAAGTTCCGGCGCGTCCGTTGCCGTGCGCTTTCACTTACGGAACTCTTGACCGACCAGGGGCGATCGCTGCCCACAGCACGTGGAGGCGGCCCGAGGTTGCACCGCCTCAGACGGAGGTGACCGGAATGACCCAGCCAGCTGCCGAGGAACACGCGCCCCCCGGCGAGGAGCCCACAGAGCTCAAGCGCGTCATGGGGCCGAAGCTCCTCCTCCTCTTCATCGTCGGCGACATCCTCGGCACCGGTGTCTACGCACTCACCGGGCAGGTCGCGGCAGAGGTCGGCGGCGCGGCCTGGGCGCCGTTCATCGTCGCGTTCCTCATCGCCCTCATCACCGCGTTCTCCTACCTGGAGCTGGTGACCAAGTACCCGCAGGCGGCCGGCGCCGCCCTGTACACGCACAAGGCGTTCGGGGTCCACTTCCTCACGTTCATCGTGTGCTTCACGGTGATGTGCTCGGGCATCACCTCGGCGTCCACCGCCGCCCGGGCCGTGGGCTCCAACCTGCTCGCGGGCTTCGGCATCGAGGGATCCAGCACGTGGACAGTGGTCGCCGTCGCCCTCGTCTTCATGGCGCTGGTCGCCGCCGTGAACCTGCGCGGCGTCGGCGAGTCCGTGAAGGCCAACATCGTGCTCACGCTCGTCGAGCTCTCCGGCCTGCTGTTCATCATCCTTGTCGGGATCTTCGCGGCGTTCGGCGGCAAGGCCGACTTCAGCCGGGTGATGGTGTTCGAGAGCCCTGGCGACAAGAGCGCATTCCTCGCCGTGACCGCCGCGACGGCCCTCGCGTTCTTCGCGATGGTCGGGTTCGAGGACGCGGTCAACATGGCCGAGGAGACGCACGACCCGGTGAAGAACTTCCCGCGCATGATGATCGCCGGCATCGGCATCACCGGCGTCATCTACGTGCTGGTCGCGATCTTCACCGTGGCGATCGTTCCGGTGGGCGAGCTCGGCGCGAGCGACACACCGCTCACGCTGGTCGTCGAGCGGGCCCTGCCCGGCTTCCCCATCGGTTCCATCTTCCCGTTCATCACGATCTTCGCCGTGGCGAACTCGGCGCTGATCAACATGCTGATGGCGTCGCGTCTCCTGTACGGCATGGCCAAGCAGAGGGTGCTGCCACCGTTCCTCGGGCGGGTCTCCCCGCGGCGGCAGACGCCCACCGCGGCGATCGTGTTCACCACCGTCATCGCGCTCGGGCTCATCGTGCTCGTGACGCTGCAGGCGGAGAACGGCGTCATCGCAGCGCTCGGCGGCACGACGTCGCTCCTGCTGCTCGCCGTGTTCACCATAGTCAATGTCGCGGTGCTCAAGCTGCGGAGCAACATCGTGGACCGGAAGCACTTCGTGGCCCCGACCCTCCTGCCGATCCTCGGGGCGCTGCTCTGCGCGTTCTTCGTCGGGCCCTGGACCGGGCGCGATCCGCTCCAGTACCAGATCGCGGGCTGGCTGCTGCTCATCGGCGTCGTCCTGTGGTTCGTCACCTGGGCGTTCAACCGTCCCGAGCCCACGAGGATCACGGACCCCGACGCGCTCAGCGAGCGCGAGGGCGGCACCAACTAGGCCGACCCCGGGGTGTGTTGCCGAAGTGGCGCGCCTGTCCGCCCGACGCCGGATACCCGGCGCAGGGCGGACAGGCGCTCTACTTCGGGAACACACCCTGCGTGCGAGGTCACTCCCCCTGTGCGTCAGGTGCCGCGGCCAGCGCCGCCAGCTGGCCCTCCAGGTGGAAGACCTCGTCCAGCAGCACGAACCCGTCGTCGGGGTTGCCGTCGTCGACGAAGAACCCCGACATCGCCGCCTGCCAGCGTGCGTTGACCTCGGTCGCGGCCATGCCCCGCTGCGCCGCCTCGTAGTCGTCGGTCTCCAGGAACCCGACGAGCAGGCCGTCGTTGCGCAGGAACAGGTGATAGTCGCGCCAGCCGGTGTCCCGGAGAGCCTCCAACATCTCCGGCCAGACGGCGGCGTGTGCCGCCCGGTACTCCGGGATACGGTCTGCTCGCACCCGGGACGTGAAACAGACGCGTGCACCAGCGGTGTTGCTCGACATGTCCGGCCCTCCGGTTCTTCGTGAAACGGTTCATAATGTAGCCCGAAGCAAGGAGGCTCTCCATGACCCAGCAGGCCGCTCACCGCCGAGCATCCATCGCCGACGTCGCCCGCGTCGCCGGCGTATCCGTCGGCACGGTCTCGAACGTCCTCAACCGACCCGAACGCGTGCTGCCCGGTACCCGCGAACGGGTCGAGGCCGCGATCGAGGAGCTCAGCTTCGTCCGTAACGGGTCCGCCCGGCAGCTCCGGGCCGGAACCATCACGACCATCGGCGCGATCGTCCTGGACATCGCCAACCCGTTCTTCACCGACGTCGCACGGGGCATCGAGGAGCGCCTGGACCGCGACGACTTCACGCTCATGGTGGCGTCGTCCGACGACGACCCCGAACGCGAGCAGCGCTACCTCCGCCTGTTCGAGGAGCACGGCGTGCAGGGCGTCATGGTCGTCCCGGCGACCGACGACATCGAGCACCTGCTCGCGATCCGCCGCCGTGGCACCGGCGTCGTGCTGCTGGACCGTCCGTCATCGGACCCGAGCATCTCGTCGGTGGCCGTCGACGACGTCCGCGGGGGCGAGCTCGCAGCGCGCCACCTCCTGGACGAGGGCCACACCCGGATCGTCTTCCTCAACGGGCCGCACACGATCAGGCAGTGTGCCGACCGGCACGAAGGCGTGGTCAAGGAGCTCGCCGCCGCTGGGCTCGACCCGGCGTCCGCGCTCCAGGAGATCACCGTGACCACCCTCAACGCCGAGGGCGGCGAGGCAGCGATCCGCAGGCTCCTGGAGTCGGGCGAGCGACCAACCGCCGTCTTCTGCGTGAACGACCTGGTCGCGCTGGGCGTGCTGCGCACGCTCCGCACGGAGAACATCGCGGTCCCCGCCGACATGGCGGTGGTGGGTTACGACGACGTCGCGTTCGCCGCCGAGCTGTCCACACCGCTCACCTCGATCCGCCAGCCGACGCACGAGCTCGGCGCCCGCGCCGCGGACCTCCTGCTCAACGGCCCCGGTGCGGAGGCAGAGCACGTGATGTTCCAGCCCACGCTGGTGGTGCGGGGCTCCAGCTCCGCGTCGGCGAGGTAACCGCAAGACGCGGAACGACCATGCACCTGCTGCCAGCGGCCGGCCTACCTTGGCAGCAACTGCATGGTCAGCTCGACTGATCCGACGAGCGGACCCTCACCGGAACCTGGCGCCGGCCCCGGGACGCGAGGAACGCCGCGGGCCCGAGGAGCGGCACGACGACGATGACGAGCAGCGTCAGGACGGCCTCCCCGGTCCGCTCCCAGCGCGTCCTGAACCAGACGACGAGCGCGGCGAGGGTCAGCGCGACGGCCACCAGCGCACCAGCTGACCAGATCAGGTCGTACGGCGAAAGCGCGAACATGGTCGTCCAATCGGGTCGGGGCAGGTCGTGACGACCGACGCTACTCCACGGCTTCGCGGGCTGTCACTCGGGTCGGGCGGGATACCCCGCATGGTCACCAGGTCTCGACAGACTCGACCAACGCGGCGTCACCGGGTCTCGACAGGCTCGACCAGCGAGTGTGGTCGAGCCTGTCGAGGGGTCAGCCGCGGCCCGGGATCGGGACCGTGGACCAGTCGGTGTCCGAGGCCAGGTAGAAGCCCGGGTACGACGGCTGGTTGTACGTCGTCTGCTGACGCGCCACCTCGACGCGGTACTGCCGGTCCTGCATCAGCGTGTACAGGGCGATGTCCGTCGGCTCGGTGGTCGTGTACAGCCGGAGCGCGCTGGAGTCGGTCGTCCGCACCAGCACCTCCTCACGCCAGTCGCCGAGCACGTCGGCCACGAGGGACGGCGTGCCCTTGGTGCCGTTGTTCGTCAGCGTCCCGTCCAGGGTCTTCATGACGCCGCGCGACCAGTCGGTGATCGTCGGCGTCTGTGCCTCCGCACCCCCGATGATCTGCGTGGTTCCGTCTCCGGCCCAGCGCACCGACTGGTTGGTGCCCATGGTCGTCGTCGACAGCTGCGCACCCGTGGCGCTCAGCGTGCCCGACCCGAGGGTGCCGTCCGGCATGGACGCCCAGACCTCGACGCCGGGGACGTCCGAGCGGACGTCGCCGATCATCGCCCGGCCGGTGTCCCGGCCCGAGTACTGGCCGAACAGCACCTCACCGGTCGCGGCGTCGCGCAGCGCGGAGCCGTACGGCGCCCAGGGTCCGCCCTCGTGCGCGGTCCAGATCTCGAGCCCGGGCCGTGCCGGGTCGATGTCGGTCACGTGCATGGCGTCACCGTGGCCCAGCCCGGCGCGCGCGCCGGGGTTCGCGGACCCCTCGGGCAGCGTGTCGAACGACGAGTAGAGCAGCGACCCGTCGTCGTCGAGCGTCGCCGAACCGTAGATGATCTCCTGCTTGCCGTCGGCGTCGACGTCGGCCACGGACAGGGAGTGGAAGCCCTGCGTCGTGATGCTGCCCCACTCCGGCGAGGTGCCCGGCACCCCGTGCGGGCTGTCGTTGAACGGGTTCGACATCGGCGCCCAGCCGGAGTCGGCGAGCCAGCGCTTGGTCAGGTGCCTGCCGTTCCAGTCGTAGGCCGCGATCGTGGAGCGCGTGTAGTAGCCGCGCGCGAAGATCGCGCTGGGCCGGCCCTCGGACAGGTAGGCGACGCCCGACAGGAACCGGTCGACCCGGTTCCCGGGTTCGATGCGGGCCATCGCGTAGTCGCCCCAGAGCAGACCGTCGTCGGTGCGCCCCGGCTCGTAGTCGACGGTCTCCATGGGCTTGCCGCTGCGGCCGTCGAAGACCGTGAGGTACTCCGGCCCGCTCACCACGAAGCCCTCGAACCCGCGCAGCTGGTTCCGCGTCGAACGGGCGGGTGCGAAGACATCGATGAAGTGGTCGGCGGCGGCACGCGCGTCGGCGTCGGACAACGGGTAGGACCACCGGGCGTCGATGCCCCACGCCTCTTCGAGCGTGGCGGGCCACTCCCCGCTGGTCACCTCAGGCCGCGTCGACCAGCCGCGGAACATCTCCACGAGGTGCTCGTAGTAGTCGCCGGCCGACATCCGGTAGTCGTCGGCGTGGGTCACGCCGTCCGCCCGGTCGTCCCGGGGGATGCCGATGTACCTCTCCCCGGCCGGCCGGCCGTTGCGGTACGTGGTCATGTGCGTGCCCGGGGCGGTCTTGACCATCAGCTCGGCGCGGCCGTCACCGTCGAAGTCGTAGACGGGGAACTGCGTGTAGTGCGCGCCCGCGCGGATGTTGACGCCGAGGTCGATGCGCCAGAGCTGTGTGCCGTCGAGCTCGTAGGCGTCGAGGTAGACGTTGCCCGTGTACCCGACCTGGGACACGTCCTTGGAGTTGGACGGGTCCCACTTCACGACGATCTCGTACTCGTCGTCGCCGTCGAGGTCCGCGACGGACGCGTCGTTCGCGCGGTACGTGTACGCCTCGCCGGCGGGCGTGACGCCGTCGGCCGGCTTGTTCAGGGGGATGTCGAGGTGCCCGTCGCCCCACACGGTGGCCGACGCCGACCGGCCCGCATACTGCCCGCTCAGTGGAACTACCCGGTACCTGGAGCCGGCGGTGCCCGCCGGGTCGACATAGTTGGTCGAGCCCGACACCTTCGCGACACGCCTGCCGTCGCGGTACACCGCGAAGTCCGGGCTCTTGAGCCCGGCGGAGGTATGACCGGTGACCTCGGGCGCGAGCAGCCGCCAGCTCAGGAAGACGCCCTCGCTGGTGGACGCCGCGACGAGGCCGCGGTCGAGCCGCTCGGTCCCGGACCCCTGCCCCGGCCGGCCGCGCTCGGCACCCAGGTCACCCTGGTCGCCGGTCAGGACGGCATTCTGGCCGGTCTGAGCGGTCTGAGCGGTCTGGGCGGACGCAGCGACGCCCACCCCGCTCAGTCCGAGGCAGAGGGCCACCGCCAGGACAGCCCTGCTCTGGATTCGTCTCGCGATCATGTTCGAATTCCTCTCTGAATTCTCGATCTCACGGATAGCTGGACGGCGTCAGTCGAGCGCGCGACGCCGCACACGTCGCGTCTCGACGGCGACCGCCGCCAGGCTCAGCAGACCGCCCGTCACCAGGACGAGCGGCGTCAACATCCAGACGAGCACCACGCACATCACCAGGGCCGCGAGCACCAGGGCGGACCCCGACAGGTCGTCCCGGGCGCGCACGGCCCCCCGGGACACCAGCACCCACACACCACCGGGGCCCGCGACGAGCCCCGGCCGGTACCCAGATCCCGTACCGGGTGATGCACCGGGTGAGCCCGGCGCTGGCTCGTCGTCGGACCAGGCGGCCGCGGCGCGCACCAGCACCACCGCCGCGCACGCCGCGACCCCCCACGTCACCCAGCGGACGACGGACGCCCCGGGCAGCGCACCCGACGCCGTCAGCCCGGTGTTCACCACGACCGCACCCGCGGCGAGCGGCAGGAGCGCGCCCAGCGCCCAGAGGCTGCGCGCGGCGGCCAGCCAGTCCCGCGCGAACGTCCGGACCGACGTGTCGTAACCGCCGAGGTGGCGCCGCAGGTGCGCGGAGCCGGCCGCGAGCGCCGCCGGGAGCGTCACCACGGGGAGGCTGCCGACCAGCACGAGCAGCCCGGTCAGCAGCGTCTCCCCGAGCAGCGCGAACCGGCTCTCGCCGGCCACGCGCTGCCCGCCTGCCGGCTGTGCGGCGGCCTCGTCCTCTCGTCCGTCGGCGTCCACCCGGCTCAGCCCTTGAGGCCCTGCGTCGCGACCCCGTCGACGAGGTACCGCTGGAACAGCACGAAGAACAGCAGCACCGGCAGGAGCGCGAGCACGGCCATGGCCATCTGCGCGCCGTAGTCGGAGACCGACGTCTGGTCCACGTACATCCGCAGCGCGATGGGCAGCGGGTAGGTGTCGGGCTGCTTGAGGTAGAGCAGCGGCCCGAGGAAGTCGTTCCACGACCAGATGAAGGCGAAGA
Organism: Promicromonospora sp. CA-289599; assembly: GCF_050936155.1. NCBI lineage: Bacteria > Bacillati > Actinomycetota > Actinomycetes > Micrococcales > Promicromonosporaceae > Promicromonospora > Promicromonospora sp. CA-289599. Next base: position 3,107,365 of record NZ_JBNJNI010000001.1, on the reverse strand, counting down.
TCGAGCTGGTGATCACCGCCGGCCGCATCAGCGGGAGCAGCACGAGCCGGAAGATGCCCCAGTGTCCGCAGCCGTCGATGCGCGCCGCCTCGTCGAGCTCACGGGGCAGCCCGCGCAGGAACTGCACCATGAGGAACACGAAGAACGCCTCGGTGGCCAGGAACTTGGGCGCCAGCAGCGGCAGGAACGTGTTCACCATGCCCATGGAGTTGAACAGGATGTACTGCGGGATGATCACCACGTGGAACGGCAGCAGCATCGTGCCGATCATGATCGCGAAGTACACCCCGCGCCCCGGGAAGCTGATCCGGGCGAACGCGTAGGCCGAGACGGTCGCCGACAGGACCACGCCGACCACGGAGCCGACCGCGAGGATCAGCGAGTTGAGGACGAAGGTCCAGAACGAGATCCCGCCGATCCCGCTGAGCGCCGAGACGTAGTTGTCGAGCGTCCATGTCTCCGGCCACAGGTTCACGTTGCCGACGATGTCGCCGGTCGGCTTGAACGTGCTCATCAACATCCACACGCCGGGGTACAGGATCACCACAGCGATCGCGAGCACGGCCACGTGGAACACCACGGAGCGGATGCGCCGCCGCTGGCGTGCCCTGCTCGACGACGAGTGGTCCCGGTCCGCGCGCAGAGCGGTCCCGCCGCCCAGCGCGGTGGGGTTCGGGTTCGGGTAGCTGGTCTCGGTCATCGCACGTCTCCCGTGTAGTGGACCCACGCACGCGAGGTGCGGAACAGGACGGCGGTGATGATCCCGACGACGAGCACGAGCACCCAGGCCATCGCCGAGGCGTACCCCATCCGGAACTCCGTGAAACCCTTGATGTAGAGGTAGAACGTGTAGAACAGCGTCGAGTCGGCGGGACCGCCGGTACCGCCGGAGATGATGAAGGCCGAGCTGAACACCTGGAACGCGCCGATGGTCTCGAGCAGCAGGTTGAAGAACAGCACCGGGGACAGCAGGGGGATGGTCACCGAGACGAACCGCCGTATCGGCCCCGCGCCGTCGACCTCTGCCGCCTCGAGCAGCTCGCCCGGGATCTGCTTGAGCCCCGCCAGGAAGATCACCATGGGGGCGCCGAACTGCCACACCGCCAGCAGGATCATCATCGGCATGGTCATGTCGGGATCGCCCACCCAGCCACCGCCGGGCAGCCCGAAGAACTGCTGGACCTGGTCGGCGATGCCGTCGTCGATGAACATCGCACGCCACACGATCGCCACGGAGACGCTGGCCCCGATGAGCGACGGCGCGTAGAACATCGAGCGGTACGCGCCCTGGCCGCGGTGCTTCGCGTTCAGCAGCAGCGCCACCGCGAGTGCCGCAGCGAGCTTCACCGGCACGCCCACCAGCACGTAGATGGTGGTGACCTGCGCGGACTTGAGGAACCGCGGGTCGGCGAACAGCGTGGTGAAGTTCTCGATACCGACGAACTGCGGCGCCTGGAACAGGTTGTAGTCGGTGAACGCGAGGTACAGCGACATCAGCATCGGGCCGGCGGTCAGCAGCCCGAACCCCAGGAGCCACGGGGACAGGAACGCGTAGCCGGCGCGGATGTCGGCCCGCCTGCGCGGCGACCGGCCGGCGCCGCCCCGCGCGGGGGCCGACGTCGCCGTCGTCCCCCGCGCGCTGCCGCGCCCGGCCGCCTGGCCGCGCTCGGTAGTGGTAGCCGACATGGTCATTCCCCGCCGAGGTTCGCTTCGGCGCTCTGGAACCACTGGTCGGCGAACTCCTCCGCGTTGATGTTGCCGTAGGCGAGCTCCTCGCCCAGCCGCTTGAACTCGGCCTCGACCACGCCGTAGCCCTCTGCCGGGAGCGGGGTCTCGGCCGTGACCCGGTCGGTCACCTCTTCCTCGTAGGTGACGATCTTCGAGTCGATCGAGCCCTCGGCCAGCTCCATCGCTTCCTTCTGGGCCGGTACGGCGGGCACGCCCTTGGACGTACCGAAGATCGTGCCGACCTCGGGGTCGTTCACCAGGAAGTCGATGAGCGCGGCCGCGGCGTCCGGCTCGTCCGTGTTGGCCGACGACGACAGCAGCATCGACGGCTTCCAGAACTGCTGGGAGCCGTCGGCGCCCGTGGGCACCGGCAGGATGCCGAGGTTCTCCGTGCCCGCGCCTGCCGCGTAACCGGCCAGCATGTTGTCCCAGGTGATCTCGGTGGCCGCCTGGCCGACCTGCATCCCGCCGAGCGGCTCGACCTGCTTGGCGCGCTCGATCGGGAAGAACACCTTGTCGTCACGCAGCGGCTGGGAGCGCTCGACCCACGCGACGAGGTCCGCCTTCTCGAAGGCCGGCGAGCCGTCCTCCGCGAACGGGGCCTTGCCCTGCTGGACCAGCCACTGGATGAAGAGCCAGAGGGCGCCGGTGTAGTCCGTGCCGCCGTAGATCTGCGGGTCCTGGCCGGCCCCGGCCTCGCTGACCTCGCGGAGCCAGGCGTCGTACTCGTCCCAGGTCAGGCCCTCCGCTGGCGGCTCGATGCCGAGCTCGTCCAAGAGGTCCTGGTGGTAGAACATGCCGAGCGTGTTGGTGCTCGTCGGGATGCCGAACTGGCCGCCGTTGACCGAACCGGAGCCGAGCAGCGTCTCGTCGTAGCCGGCGGTCTCCAGGTTGACGCCGACCTGGCTCGACAGGTCGAGCAGCTGGTTGTTCGACGCGTACTGGTGGATGTACGCGAGGTCCATCTGGAAGACGTCGGGGAGGGTCTGACCGGCCGCCTCGGTGGTGCGGGCGGTCCAGTAGTCGTCCCAGGCCTGGAACTGGGGCTGGACGTCGATGTTCGGGTACTTCTCCTCGAACAGCTTCACCGCTTCCTCGTAGCGGTTCGCGCGATCGTCGTCACCCCACCAGACGAGGGACAGCTCGATGTCCCGGTCGGTGGCGACGGGCGCGGCCTCGGCCGAGGTAGCGGCGTTGCCGCCTCCCCCGCACGCCGAGAGGGTGAGCGCGGCGACCGCCGCGATAGCCGTTGCGTGGACGGCGGCCTTACCGGTGGTGGTGCGTGTGCGAACCACGTGAGCCTCCTTGCTCGTACTGCTGTTGGCACGCCGGCTGCGTCCTCGACGGCCGACTGAATCGATACAATACCGCTCCGGGAAGCGTTGTCCAGGGCTTCAGGTCAGGAATTCGTAACGAAGTGCACCGATACAACCCATCAGCACCCGACCGTAGGCCGGGTCGCCGGAACGGATGAGCGCAGGCAGGGTCGCCGCGTGAGCGGCCGTACAGCGACCGGACCTACGCTCGCGCGCCGGAGGCGACCGGGCCTACGGTCGACGGTGGCGCGGCGGCACAGCGGAGCCGGGCCGTCAGGCCGTGTCCTTCACCGGAGCCCACGCCGGTCCGGTACCGCGCATGGACGCGTGGAACGGGTCGCCCGGCTCGATCTCGCCGGCCCGGACCACCACGCCGGTGAACGCCGACCGGTAGATGGCGGCGACCAGCTCGAGCGTGCCGCGCGTGTCGGCCAAGGTCACTGGCGGCGCCTCGCCCGCGGCGAAGGCCCGGTAGGTCGGCAGGAACTGGGCAAGGTGCCCGGAGGGCAGGGCCGCGGGGTCCGGCTGCCACAGCTGCCCGACGTCGGCCCGGTCCTTCGCGGGCGTGAACGCCCAGTCGGCGTCGTCGTACCCGTACAGGTGCGACAGCTCGATGGTCGCCGCCTCCGTGTCGAACCGCAGTTCGGACGTCTCCCGCGGGGACAGCAGGGAGTTGGTGATCGTCGCCATCGCACCGTTGGCGAAGCGCACGATCGCCATCGACACGTCCTCGGTGTCCACCTGCCGGGCGAGCCGGCCGGCCATCGCCGTCACCTCGGACCAGGGTCCGAGGACCGCAAGCAGCAGGTCGAACTGGTGGATGCCGTGGCCCATCGTGGGCCCGCCGCCCTCGGTGTCCCACCGTCCGCGCCACGGCACCTCGAAGTACTCGGGCGCGCGGAACCACAGGGTGTCGCACGTCGCGACGAGCGGGCGACCCAGCGCACCGTCGTCGAGCAGCCGCCGCAGCTGGCGCAGGCCGTGCCCGAACCGGTGCTGGACCACCTGGGTGAACGTCGCGGTGGAGGCCGCCTCGGCCTCCGCGATCTGGTCGATCTCCGCGAGCGAGAGCGTTGCCGGCTTCTCCACGACCACGTGCACGCCGGCCTTGAGCGCGGCGACCGCCGCGTCCACGTGAGCGCCCGGCGGGGTGCACACGTGCAGCACGTCGGTCTCGGCGAGGACGGCGTCCAGGTCGGTGCCGTGCCCGGCGACGCCGTACTTCCGGGCGAAGGCCTCGGCCCGGGCCGGGTCGATGTCGAGGGCGTGCGCCAGGACGGCGTCCACCCCGTGCTGCGACAGCGCTGCGATCGCTTCCGCATGGGTCCCGGCGATGGCACCCGTACCCAGGATCGTGACTCTCATGTCTCTCCGTCCTCAACGAGGTGAATCGTTTCACCGCCCAAACCCGACCGTACCAGCCCCTGTTGAGTGCGTGATATTCGCCCCTACAGCCGGGCTGGAAGGGCGAATATCCCGCACTCAACGGGGAGGGTTCAGCGGACCGACTCGATCTCTTCTGCCACCGTGTCCAGGAAGGTGTCCGGGGTTGTTTCCGGGAGGAGGCCCGGGAGGCCGAGCAGGGCCCGCACGTCCTCCTCGGCACCGGCCAGTCCCTCGACGTCGCCCAGCCCGTCGGAGCCGCCCGGCACCTCGAAGGCGTTGACCACAGCGGCAAGCTCCTCGGCGCGCGGGTCGTCGACGCCCTCGCCGGAGAGCGTCCGACGTCGGACGAACTCCGCCCAGGCGGCCAGCGCGAACGCCACCCCGCGCGGCTCCCGGCCGGCGGCCAGCGCGTCGCCAAGGACGCCGCCCCACCGGTACGGGATCTTCTGCGTGCCGTCCATCGCCACCTGCGCCGTCGTGTGCCCGGTGTGCGGGTTGGCGAACCGCGCGAGGATCTGCTCGCCGTACTGGCGCAGGTCCAGGCCCTCGGGCGGCGTGAGCGTCGGCAGCGCGTCCTCGAAGAGGTACTGCCGGGCGCGCTCGGCGATCGCCGGATCAGCCATCGCCGCCGCGATCGTCGTGTGTCCCGCGAGCCACCCGGAGTACGCGACCAGGGAGTGCGTCCCGTTCAGCAGCCGCAGCTTGGCCTGCTCGAACGGCGCGACGTCCTTGGTCAGGGTCGCGCCGGCAGCCTCCCAGGCGGGGCGCGGGCCGGCGAACCGGTCCTCGATCACCCACTGCGCGAACGGCTCACCGACGACCAGCCCCTCGTCCCGCGCACCCAGCGCCTCCTCGACGTGGTCGCGCTGCTCCGGCGTCGTCGCGGGCACTATCCGGTCGACCATCGAGCACGGGAACGTGACGTGCGCGTCCAGGAACCCGCGCAGCACGTCGCCCTCCGCCCCGGGCAGGCCCGCGTCCACGGCCTGTCGCACCAGACGCTCGAGCACACGGCCGTTGTCCACCATGTTGTCGCAGGTCAGCACGGTGATCGGTACGCCGGATCCCGCGCGTGCCGCGAGGCCGCGGACCAGGAGGCCGATCGCCGACGTCGCCGGGCGCACCGGCGACTCCCCCCGCGCGCCGGCCCGCAGCGCCTCCAGGTCGCCGGCCACCGCATCCAGGTCGAGCACCCCGTCCGGCGTCCTGGCGTACCCCTTCTCCGTGATCGTCAGCGTGACGACGTGGGAGGACGGCGCCGCGAGCGCCGCCAGCACTCGCTCGGTCTCCTCCGCGGGGTAGGCGACGTCGACGACCGAGCCGATCAGCTCGACGGAGGACTCCTGCTCGCCCGCCGTCAGCACCGCGTACACGCCGCCCTGCGGGCGGAGCTGGTCGCGGACGGTCGCCGACCGCTGGGTCACGCCGAGGATCCCCCACGAGGTGTCGCCCGTGGCGATCGCCGCGCGTTCGGTGTAGACGGCCTGGTGTGCCCGGTGGAACGCCCCGATGCCGAGGTGGACGATACCCACCGCCGTCGGCATCACCGGCGCGTCGATGCCCACGGGGACGTTGTCCCGGTGCAGGCGGTCGTCAGTCATCGCGTGTCTCCTTAACCTGTGCTACGAGCTGCGTCGGGTTCACGAACCGCAAGGCGGCCACGAGCATGACGAGCATGGTCGCTGTATAGATCACCGACATGGCCGAGATGAGCTGTCTCGCCTCACCACCGCCGGCGGATGTCATGCCACGGTAGATCGCCACGACGAGTGTGTCCGAACCGGGGCCGGACACGAGGAACGTCAGCTCGAACAGTCCGACGGTCCGGACGAGCACGAGGATCGCCGCGGCGAGGATACCGGGCACGAGCAGCGGGGCGAGGACCCGGGTGAACACCTGCCTGGTCCGCGCTCCGCACATCCGGGCCGCGGACTCTATGGCCGGGTTGATCTGCTCGATGAACGGCGTCATGGTCAGGATCACGAACGGCACGGACGGGACGAGGTTGACCAGCACGACGGCGGTCAGCGTGCGCCCGAGCCCGAAGGAGTACATGACCGTCGCGAGCGGGATGCCGTAGGTGATGGGCGGCATGAGCACCGGCAGCAGGAACAGCAGCATGATCGCGCGCTTGCCCGGGAAGTCGCGGCGGGCGAGCACGTACGCGGCGGGCACGCCCACGGCGACGGAGATGACGACGACGAGCGCCGCCACGCCGACCGTGACGCCGACGACCTCGCCCAGCGCGAACCGGTCCCAGGCCTCGGTGTAGCGCTCGGTGGTCAGGCCCTCGGGCAGCCAGGTGTCGAACCACTGCCGCCCGAACGAGTCGACGACGACCGCGAGAAGGATGCCCAGCAGGAACACCCCGAACGCGGTCATGCCTGCCCAGACGAACCAGGTGGACGGCCTGGCTGCGATCGGCCGCTCGAGCGTTGCGGTGGCCATCAGCCCTTCCCTCCGGTGGTCCCTCGGTACAGCAGCGACCGCAGGCCCAGCACGGCCACCACGACGATCAGCTCGACCGCGCCCATCATCAGCGCGATGGTGGACGCCATCGCGTAGTCGTTCTGCTCGCCGAACGCCCGGAACGCCATGAGCGACATGACCCGGGTCTCGCCCATGGCGTCACCGACGAGCCGCGCGGACGGGAACACGGAGAACGCGAGCACGAAAGTCAGCACGAAGGTGGTCGCGAGGCCCGGCGCCAGCAGCGGCAGGATGATCCGCCGGAACCGCTGCCACCAGCCCGCGCCGAGCGTCTTGGCCGCGCGTTCCAGCGACGGGTCGATGCCCGACAGGTACGACGAGATGAGCAGGAACGCGAACGGGAAGCCGGTGATGACCAGGGAGAACATGACGCCCAGGTAGTTGTTCACCAGCCTGAGCGGCTCGTCGATCAGGCCGATCTCGAGCAGCGTCCGGTTGATCCAGCCCTGGCGCCCCGCGAAGATCAGCAGCCCCTGCGCGGTGAGCACCGTGCCGAGCGTGATGGGAAGCACGAGCAGCGACGTCAGCAGCCGCTTGCCGCGGAACCGGTGCCGCAGCACCATCGCGACCGGCACGGACGCCAGCACGTTGAAGAGCGCGGCGGGAAGCGCCAACCGCATGGTGATACCGACGGAGTCGAACACGAACGGGTCGCGGAAGAACGCCACGTAGTTCGCGAAGATGCCGCCGCCCCACTGCTCCTGCATCGCCGCGGTGGGCTGGACGGTGAGCCCGATCCCGTACGAGAACGGGTACACGAACAGCGCGACCGCCACGACGAGGCCGGGCACCAGCAGGAGCAGGGTCGGGTCGACGCCCCGCTCGGCCAGGCGGTGCCGCAGGCTCGCGGTGGCCCGCCCCGCCCGCGGCCCGCCGCCCCCGCCCAAGCTCATGCCGCCACCTCCACCGGCGCGACGGCGTCCAGCGACTCGGGGAACACCAGCACCCGCTCGACCGGCGCCGTCAGCCGGACGGAGCTGCCGACCTGCGGGGCCGACGGCGTCCGGGCGTGCAGCATCGTGTCGCCGGTCTGCACCCCGACGGCGTGCTCGCGGCCGTGGTACTCGACCACGGCGACGGTGCCGGGAACGGCGCCCCCGTTGGTCGAGTCCGTCGAGACCTCGACAGGCTCGACCACCGAGACCACGAAGTCCTCCGGCCGGATCGCCACCCGCACCTGGTCCCCCGCGCTCAGGACGCCGACCGCACGCCCCGTGAGCTGTACCCCGCCGTCGGCCGTCCCGGGAAGGGCGACCACCACCTCGCCGCCGGACGCCGAGACGACCGTCGCGGTGAGGATGTTCCGGTACCCCATGAAGTCCGCGACGTACCAGCTCGTCGGGCTCTCGTAGAGCTCGTCGGGCGTGCCCACCTGCTGCACGCGCCCCTCCCGCATGACGACCAGGCGGTCGGCCAGGGACAGCGCCTCCTCCTGATCGTGCGTCACGTAGATGGTCGTGAGTCCCAGCGACTGGTGCAGACGCCGGATCTCCGTGCGCATGTCGAGGCGCAGCTTCGCGTCCAGGTTCGACAGGGGCTCGTCCATGAGCACCAGCGACGGTTCGAGCACCACCGCGCGGGCGATCGCGACGCGCTGCTGCTGCCCGCCCGAGAGCTGGCCCGGCAGCTTCTTCGCGTGCTCGCCGAGCTTGACGAGCTTGATCGCCTCGCGCACCCGCGAGTCGATCTCGGCCCGCGGCCGCCCCTGCATCTGCAGGCCGAACGCGACGTTCTTCTCCACGGTCAGGTGCGGGAACAGCGCGTAGGACTGGAAGACCATCCCGAACCCGCGACGCTCGGGCGGCAGGGTGTCGATGCGCTTGCCGTCGAGCAGGATCTCGCCGTGCGTCAGCGGGAGCAGGCCGGCGAGGCAGTTCAGCGCCGTCGACTTGCCGCAGCCCGACGGCCCGAGCAGGGCGACGAACTCGCCGGACCTGATCGTCAGGTTCAGGTCGGACAGCGCGTCCACCCCGCCGAACCGCCGTCCGACACCGCGCAGCTCCAGGGAATCGAAGTCACTCACTCAGGACTCCTCCTCCACCTTGCCGCCGCCGACCTCGCGGTCCCAGATGTCGAACGCCTTGACCATCGACTCGGCGTCGAGCGGCACGACGGCGTCCTGCGATTCGATGAGCTCGTCGAACAAGGGCCGGCCGAACTCCTCGATGACGTCCTGCGACTCCTGCGGCGCGAGGTCCAGCGTGGCGCCCTCGACGGCCGGGCCGGGGTAGAAGTAGCCGGCGTCGTACGCCTTGGCGTTCTGCTCGGGCGTGAGCATGTCCTGCAGCAGGAGCATGATCGCGCTGATCTTGTCCGCGCTCTGCCCCTTCGGGATGGCCGCGTAGTGCGCGTCGGTCACCCAGGTGAAGTCGTCGAACGCGGCGGCCTGCAGCTTGTTCGGGAGCTGGCCCTCGGCGCGCGGCGCGATCTCCCAGCCGGTGGTGGTCGGGACCATGGACCAGGTGCCGTCGGCCAGGTTGGTGATGACCTGGCCAGTGCCCGTCGGGTAGGTGTCGACGTACTCGCCGAGCTCCTTGAGGTACGCCCAGGTCTTGTCCCAGCCGTTCTCGGGGTCGCTCGGGTCCGAGTCCCCCAGGATGTACGGCAGGCCCATGAGGAAGGTGCGTCCGGGACCGGAGTTCGCGGGGCGGGCGTACCCGAACTTGCCGGGGTTGGCCTCCGCCCACTCCAGCAGCTCCTCCGGGGACGCGGGCGGCGCGTCGACGACGTCCGGGTCGTACTGGAGCAGCGGCCCCGACGGGTAGTACGTCGTCACCACGCCGAAGCCCTGGGCGAGCTCCTGCATCTTCGCGGCGGGCTCCAGGTAGTTCTCCTGGTTCGACACGCGGTCGCCGTAGTCCTCCACCACCGGGAGCCACAGGTCCTGGCTGATGCCGGCGGCCAGCCCGTCGTTGCCGGTGAACACGACGTCGATGGACAGGTTGCCGCTGTCGACCTGCGGCTTGACGATGCCCGTGACGTCAGGCGCGCCACCCGTCTCCCAGGTGACCGACTCGATGACGTCGGGGTTGTTCTCGACGAACTCGTCGACCATGCCCTCGGTGAGCCGCTGGTTGCCCGCGACGTCGAGGATGTTCAGCGTCACGGGCTCGGAGGGAGTGTCGGGGACGTCCGCCGCGTCGGTGACGGCTCCGCCGCTCTCGCCGCCGGAGGGCGCGGGCGGGGCGCAGGCGGTCAGCAGGGTCAGTGCCGCGACGCCGGCGAGCGCCACAGCCTTCTTCGAGGTGCGCATGGTGCCTTCCTCTCTCTCGGGCTCCTTCGCCCAGGGTTTGTCGCCGGGACGGGCGTCAGTTGACCGGCCCGGCAGGTACGGGTCCTGTGGACCCGCGAATAGTGAGCTCCACGGGGAGCTGTGAGCTGGTGGACGTCCCGCCGCGCAGGCGCGCCAGCAGCAGGTCGACGGCGCGGCGGCCCAGGCGGGCGAGCGGTGCGTGCACCGTCGTGAGCGCGGGCGAGACGAGGGTGGCGAGCTGGACGTCGTCGAACCCCACCACGGACATCTCGCCCGGTACGTCGACGCCGCGGTGCCGGAGCCGGTCCAGGATCCCGAGCGCCATGAGGTCGTTGAACGCGACGACGGCGGTCACGCCGCTCGCCAGGGCGTAGTCGGCGGCCTGGGTGCCGCCGGCGAAGTACGGCTGGAAGCCACCGAGCTCCACCAGCTCGACGTCCCGCTGCTCGGCGGCGGCCTTCAGCCCGGCGACGCGGCGGCCTCCGGACCAGGACGACGACGGCCCCGCCGCGACGCCCACCTTCCGGTGCCCGAGCGCGTACAGGTGCCCGAGCACCTGGGCGACGCCGTCGGCGTCGTCCACCGAGACGCACGGGATCTCCGGGGACTCGGAGCCGGAGCCACCGGTCAGCTCCCGGCTGGCCAGGACCGCCGTCACACCCACGAGCGCCGCGCGCAGCTCCGCGTCACCCGACCGCGGCGAGGCGACCAGCAGGCCGTCCGTCCGGGCGGCGAGCGCGCCGATCAGCTCGGCCTCGACGTCCGGGTCCTCGTCGGAGTCGGCGACGAATACCTCGTAACCCTCCGCGCGAGCACGTGCCTGCACGGCTTTGGTCACGGTGGCGAAGTAGGGGTTCTCCAGGTCGGGCACCAGCAGGCCGACGGCGTGCGTACGCCCCATCCGCAGGCCGCTCGCCGCCTGGTTGGGCCGGTAGCCGAGTTCCGCGGCGACCCGTGTCACACGTTCGAGGGTCTCCGCGGCCACCCGTTCGGGGTTGGAGAGGGCCCGCGACACGGTGGAGATCGAGACTCCGGCGGCGCGAGCGACGTCGTGCACCGTGACCATGGCACCTCCTTGTGACCGTTGCGACACTGCAAACGTTTGCACCATACCCTAGGTTAGAGTGCAAACGTTCGCACCACCCTCCGTCCGGCCGCCCGACCGGCCCGGCAATGACGCCAGGAGCACACGAATGACCGCATGGACCCTGCATCCCGACCGAGCGCTGCCCGCCGACCCCGTGACGCGACCGATCGCGCGCGAGATCTACGAGGCGGTGCAGGACCTCCCGATCGTGTCGATGCACGGCCATGTCGACGTCACGGCCTTCGCCGACGACGAACCGTTCCCGGACCCGGCGCAGCTCCTCGTGGTGCCCGACCACTACCTGACGCGGATGCTCGTCTCGCAGGGTGCCCGGCTCCCGGAGCTGGGTGTGGGGCCGGTCGACGGGCCGGGCTTCGAGTCCGACCCGCGCGAGATCTTCCGGCGCTTCTGCGCGGGCTGGAAGCACTTCCGCGGTACGCCCACGCGGTACTGGATGGAGCACGAGCTCGTCGAGATCTTCGGTGTGACGGTGCGGCCGTCCGCCGAGACCGCCGACCAGATCTACGACCAGATCGCCGAGACCCTCGCCGACCCGACCTTCCGGCCGCGTGCCCTCCTCGACCGGTTCGGCATCGAGATCATCGGCACCACCGACCCCGCCTGGAGCACGCTCGAGGAGCACGCCCGCCTCTCCGCCGACCTGCCGGGCCGGGTGCTCCCCACCTTCCGCCCCGACCCGCTGCTGCACCCCGCCCGGGCGACCTGGCAGGGCGACCTGGAGCGGCTCGCCACGGCATCGGGCATCGCCACCGACACCTACGCCGGCTATCTGGCGGCGCTCCGTGAGCGCCGCGCCGCCTTCGTCGCGGCCGGCGGCCTCGCCACCGACCACGGCCACCTCGGCGCCGACACGACCCCGCTGCCCGACGACGTCGCGAGCAGCCTGTTCGAGAAGGCGCTGCGGGGCGGCTCCGCCGGGTCGGGGATCAGCACGGCGGAGGAGTCGGCGTTCTCCGCGCACATGCTGTTCCAGATGGCGGCGATGTCCGTGGAGGACGGCCTGGTCATGCAGTTCCACCCCGGCGTGCTCCGGGACCACGACCCCGCCGTCGCCGCCACGTTCGGGCCCGACAAGGGGTACGACATCCCCGTCGTCACCGAGTTCGCGCACGGCCTGCGGCCGGTCCTGGAGGCGTTCGGCAACTCGGCGAACTTCCGGATGATCGCGTTCACCGTCGACGAGGACGTGTACTCGCGCGAGCTGGCGCCGCTGGCGGGCGTGTACCCGGCGCTCCGGCTCGGCGCGCCCTGGTGGTTCCTGGACGCCCCCGACGCGATGCGCCGGTTCCGGGAGGCGGCGACGGAGACCGCGGGGTTCTCCAACATGTCGGGCTTCGTCGACGACACCCGCGCCTTCTGCTCGATCCCCGCCCGCCACGACCTGGCCCGGAGGGTCGACGCCGGCTACCTGGCCCGACTGGTGGCGGAGCACCGCCTCGACCTGGACGAGGCGGTGGACACCGCGGCAGACCTGGCCTACCACCTGCCGAAGCAGGCCTACGCGCCCCGCTGACCCTGCCGCCGCAGGTCGAGACCCGCGCTCTTCGAGGTCTAGGTTTCTCCTTTCTGAAACGTTTCAGAAAGGAGAAACCTAGACCTCGAAGTGCGTCGCTCGCCGGGCGCCGAGTCCGCCACGTCCTCGGGTGGGCCCCGGTCCGGGGTGGACCTGGACCAGTTCGCTGAGGCACAGTTCAAGCACGCCCCCACATATCTGCATATCAACCGCAAGACGGACGGGACGATCCATGACCGGTGATACTCAGCGCTCCGTGCCCCATCCGGCCTGGCTGCCCGACGACGCGTTCGCCGCGATCGGCAGCCGCCGCGTGGTGGTGGCCGGTGACGGCGTCCTCGCGGGAACGGTCGCGGAGGAGGTGGCCGCCGCGACCACGCGGTTCGGCGGTGCGTTCTCGCGCCTCGAGGTGGGCGACGGCGTGTCCGACGCCGAGCTGGTGCTGACGCTCGCGCACTTCGACTCCTCGTCGCACGACCACTCGACCGACGAGAGCTTCCGGTTCACGCGGGAGGCGGGCGCCGTCGTCGTGCAGGCGGAGACCGACGCCGGGCTGCTGCACGGCCTGTTCCACGTGGTGCGCCTGGGCGAGGCGGCGTTCGACGGGCCGGACACCGACGAGACGCACGCCCCCGCGACCGACCTGCGGATGCTCGACCACTGGGACAACGTTGACGCGCACCCCGTCATGGGCCAGGTGGAACGTGGCTACTCCGGCGGTTCCATCTTCTACGACAACGGTTTCGTCCGCGCCGACCTGTCGCGCGTCGAGCAGTACGCCCGGCTGCTGGCCGCCGTCGGGATCAACCGGGTAGCGATCAACAACGTCAACGTGCACACGCGCGAGGCACGCCTGCTGACCGACGACCTGGGCGACGTCGTCCGGATCGCCGCCGTCTTTCGGCGCTGGGGCATCCGGGTACACCTGTCCGTCTCGTTCGCCTCGCCCATCGTGCTCGGCGGGCTCACCACCTCGGACCCGCTGGACCCGGGCGTGGCGCACTGGTGGGTCCGCGCGGCGGCACGGGTGTGGGACGCGATCCCGGACTTCGGCGGGTTCGTCGTCAAGGCCGACTCCGAGGGCCAGCCCGGCCCGTTCGCCTACGGGCGCACACATGCCGACGGCGCGAACATGCTGGCCGCGGCCGTCGAGCCGTACGACGGCCTGATCCACTGGCGGGCGTTCGTCTACGACCACAGGCAGGACTGGCGCGACCGGTCCACCGACCGGGCCCGCGCCGCCTTCGACCACTTCCAGCCGCTCGACGGCACCTTCTCGGACAACGTGATCGTGCAGGTCAAGTACGGACCGCTCGACTTCCAGGTACGGGAGCCGGTCTCGCCGGTCCTTGCCGCGATGCCCCGTACCCGGATCGCCCTGGAGCTGCAGGTCACCCAGGAGTACACGGGCCAGCAGCGGCACGCCGTCTACCTCGGCCCGCAATGGAGCCAGATCCTCCGGTTCCGGTTCTGGGACCGGCCCGGAGTCGACGGCGGTTCCCCCACGGTCGCGGACCTCGCGACCGGCCGCGGCAAGGCCGCCGAGGACCCGGGCACCGGCACGTGGCACAAGCCCGCCGGCGGCTTCGCCGCCGTCTCGAACGTCGGCGACGACGAGTTCTGGACCGGGCACCCGTTCGCCCAGGCCAACCTCTACGCGTACGGACGGCTGTGCTGGGACCCGACCCTGGACCCGGCCACGGTGCTCGACGAGTGGGTGGGCCTCACCTTCCCGGGTGCGCCCGACGCCCTCGGGCAGGCTGTGCACGCGGTGCTCGACCGGTCCTGGGAGACGTACGAGCAGTACACGGCACCGCTCGGCGTGGGCTTCATGGTGCGCCCCGGCCACCACTACGGCCCTGACGTCGACGGGTACGAGTACACCCCGTGGGGCACCTACCACTTCGCGGACCGCGACGGGATCGGCGTCGACCGGACCGCGCGGACCGGCACCGGCTACGCGAGCCAGTACCCGTCGCCCTGGCGGGAGACCTACGAGTCGCTGTCCACCTGTCCGGACGAGCTGCTGCTGTTCTTCCACCACGTCCCGTACTCGCACGTGCTGCACAGCGGGAAGACCGTGATCCAGCACGTCTACGACACCCACTTCGAGGGCGTCGAACGGGTCGAGGCGATGATCCGCGCGTGGTCGGCGGTCTCGAAGCTCGTGGACGCGCGGCTCTCCGAGCGCGTCGCGGACCGGTTCGCGGAGCAGCTCCGCTCCGCCACCGAGTGGCGCGACCAGGTGAACACCTACTTCCTGCGGAAGTCGGGCGTCCCGGACGAGCGGGGGCGCACGATCTATTAGCCGTGGTGAGGCGGCCCGGAGGCGGAGCCTGGTATCACCTTGATACCTTGGCCCATCTGGCTAAGGTATCAAGGTGATACCTTAGCCAGATAATCCCAGTTCAGGATGCGCAATAACTCCAGAGGAGTCACACTAATGGCTATGACACTCCGCCTGACTGAAGAAGAGGACCGCGCGCTCACAGCCACTGCCGAGCGGCTGGGGATTTCGAAGCAAGAGGCCGCGCGCGAGGCCATCCGCGTGTTCGTCGATGAGCGCGCGCACTTCGAGGACGTCGTTCAGCGCGCCGTCGACCGCTTCGGTCCGGTCCTCGACCGGCTCAAGTAGCGTCCGCATGAGTTTCCGATACCTGACCGCATCCGAGCTGCTCTGGATCGCGGACCAGTTCCTCGGTCGCGCCGTTGAGGTCCGCGACCCAGGCCTGCTCGATTCCGCTGTCACCCGTCCCGCATCTTCAATGATGGGCGTCGAGGCGTACCCCACGATCGACCTCAAAGCTGCCGCACTGCTCGATTCCACAGTTAACAACCACGCGCTGATCGACGGGAACAAGCGCCTCGGACTGATCGCCGTCGCAACCTTCTACGAAGTGAACGGCTTCTACTTCGACCCACCGCTCGACGACGCCTACGAGGTGGTCATGGCCGTAGCAGACGGATCACAGCGTGACGTCGCGAAGATCGCCCAGATGCTCGCGGCTTGGCGTGCGCCGCTCGCACCGGACGAGAACCGTCTCACCTGATCCGGCCGTCCGGGCAGCACTGCTCAGGGCGATGTGGCATTTGCGTCTAGCCACCCGTCGCCGCGCGCGGTCCGTACATGATCACGGCGACGCCGACCAGGCAGATCAGCGCCCCGGTGACGTCCCACCGGTCAGGGCGAAAGCCGTCGACGACCATGCCCCAGACCAGGGAGCCGGCCACGAAGACGCCGCCGTAGGCCGCCAGGATGCGGCCGAAGCTGGCGTCGGGCTGAAGGGTCGCGAAGAAGCCGTACAGGCCCAGCGCGATCACTCCGGCACCGATCCACAGCCAGCCCCGGTGCTCGCGCACGCCCTGCCACACCAGCCAGGCGCCACCGATCTCGAACAGGGCGGCGGCGATGAACAGGATGATCGAGCGCATGACCATGGCACGACGGTATCCGCCGAGCGAGCTCGAAGGACCGACCCCGGACATCAGCCCGCGTCGAACCGCTCCTCGCCGTCCAGGTCGGGGTCGTCCTTCGGATACTCGCCGGGGATCGCCCTCTCTCCTGCCGGGTCCTCGGTCGTGCGGTCGAGGTCGTCGTCCTGCCCCGGCACGTCGCGCGGTCCGGGATTGGTGCTGCCCTGGACGTCGTCAGCGGAGACCGGGTCGACGCGCGGTCCGGGATTGGCCTGCGGCACGGGTGCGTCGTCGGTCCGGTAGTTCTCGTTCTCGCTCATGATGGGCTCCCTCCGGCTGGATGGTGCGGCGGCGCGACCGTAGGGACGACCACGCCACCGCCTCTCGACCGTACGGCGGCTACGTCCCACTCGCACCCGCCCCTACAGCGGCGTATCGCCGGGCGCCTTCGCGTCCTCCACCCCGGCGCCCGCCGGCAGGCCGATGTCCCAGTACTCGATCGTCTGCAGCGCCCAGAAGAGCGCGAAGATCAGCATCATCGCCGTCTCGACCACGAACAGCGTCTGCGGGAACAGGTCCGGCAGGAACCGGTCGAGGACCACCATGACGGCCAGGCCCACCACCATCACGACGGCCATGACCCCCGCGATCCAGCGGTACCAGACCCGGTACGCCCGGGCGGACATGCCACGCAGCCGCTCGAGCGCCTGGGCCGTGACCGCATGGTCCGAGCCGTTGATCCAGGCGACGGCCACCAGGCAGGCGAACAGCAGGACCGCCGCCGTGTAGTGCGCCGACTCCAGGAAGCTCGCGGGCCACACCAGCAGCCACCCGCCCGTCCCGGCCCAGGTCAGCCACGTGAGCCAGAGGTCCCAGCCCGCGCGTCCGCCCAGGTCACGTCGCCGCGGCCAGGTCGCCAGCACCAGGACCAGGCCGCCGACGAGGAGCAGCGTGCCCACGTTGTTGCCCACCCGCTCCGGCACGTCGAGGCAGTACGGCTCGTCGCTGCACATCGCGGCGTCGAGCGGTGTAGGGATCAGCGCGACGGCGACCGCGAACATGCCCGCGAAGTTGAGCAGCACCTCCTCGGCCCCGTGCCTGCCCTTGATCGCGATCAGGCACGTGCCGATACCCACCAGCGTGCCCACGAAGATGCTCTGCACAGGCGAGTAGAAGTACGCGCTGATCGACGCGTGCCACCACTCCTCGCCGGAGTCGAGCCTCCCGTGGTCGGCGGCTATCTGCATCGTCAACGACACGAACAGCACCAGCACCCCCGCCACTATCGCTATCCGCAGATAGCGATAGGTCAGTCGTGCCGGGTCCCCCTGCTTGATCGCCATGCGCTCACTGTGGCGCACGTGCCACAGATCGGACAATGTTGCACCTGTGCCGTGCGGGTCAGGACCCGCCGGTGAACCGCTCCTCGACATCGGCCAGCAGAGGGGCCGCGTTGCGCAGCACGAAGGCGAGCCACACCACCGCGACCAGGCCGAACAGCACCTCGGTGGTCAGCACGACCACTCCCCCCGCGAGCACGAGCAAGGAGAGGTTTCCCAGCGTGACCAGCGGACGTGCCGCGAGGTAGTGGGCGGCGAGCCGTGCCGAGTCTCGTGCCCGGAAGCCGAAGAACGAGACGATCACCAGCACGTTCACCGTCCACAGGAGCAGTCCCGCGCCGATGACGAGAAGGGCTGGCGCATACCACGCGGGCACCCCCGACGCACCGAGGTTCGCCAGCGAGAACGCCAGGATGCCGAGCACCACGAGCGCAGGAGTCCACACCCGGAGGATGTCGGCCCAGTTCAGGCGGTACCCCCGCCAGAAGGAGGATGCCGGGGTCAGCGCGTCGGAGGTGGCCCGGTCGCGCAGCGCGAACAGCCCGGCCGAGGCCGCCGGGCCCAGCGGCAGCAGGCACAGCACGACGAAGGGGACGTTGCCCGGCGACCGGTCCAGCAGGGCCAGCGCGACCAGGCCCGGCAAGGAGGTCAGCACGAGCAGCAGCTCGACCACGAGATACCAGTAGATCGCGTTCGCGGCCCGGCCCAAGGGCCCGTCGCCGAACTCCCGGCGCTCAGCCACGGCCCAGGATCCGGGAGTCGTCGAGCCAGGACGGGGTCTCGTCGCGTACGGCGTCGACGGTCACCAGCGTGACGCCGTGCCGCCCGATCGTCAGGTCGAGATCCACCCGGCCGCCGTCGTCGACCGGTAGCGAGTGCGCTCGACGCGCGGGCTCGCTCGCCTCGTGCAGCACGTCCAGCTGTCTGCCCGACGGCGACGCGGGCCGCCCCATCTCGCGCCAGGCCGCCCACGCGTTGCCGGCGGTCTCGTCGACGTCGTAGCGCATGGTGAACACCCTTCCCCCGGCCGCCGGGCTTGTCGAGGCCTGGTGAGAGGTGGGGGCGACCGGGATGCTCAGCCGTAGCTCGTGCCGGTCCGGTTCCGGTGGGTCGTCCGTGCCGCCCACCGGCTGCCAGGCGAGCACCGTCACCTGACCGGTCGCGGGGTGCCGGGTCACCAGGTGGTCGACCCCGCGGGCGAGGATCTCCGGCCCCATCCGCGCCATGAAGGCGTACAGGTGGAAGGTCGGCTTGCGCACCTGCCGGTGGGCCAGCATCCCGAACCCGCCGTGGAAGAACGACGCCGGCACACCCGCCTCCTCGAAGACGTCGCTGAACGTCCAGTAGGAGAACGAGTCCGCGTGCTCGCCGCCCTCCGCGAGCACCGGGGCGAGGTAGGCGGCGCTGTACGCCGTGTCGTGCACCGGGTTGTCGGGGCGGTAGCTCGTGTTGAACTCGGTGACGTGCAGCGGCCGGTCCGCGAGCGCCGTCCCGGCGAGGACCTTGCGCGGCCTGGCGAACTGGTCGAGCAGGTGCTGGGGCCGCTGGAACGTCTGGTAGACGCCGAACGGCACGTGCTGGGCGGGCCCGGAGCTGTAGGCGTGCACGGAGAGGAAGTCGGCCGGCAGGTCGCGCGCGGTGACGAACTCCGCGAAGGGCTCCCACCAGTCGTCCGCTCCCGGGGAGAGGGCGGGGCCACCCACCTGGAGCGTCGCGTCGACGTCCTGCACGGCCCGGACGGACGTCTCGTAGAGCTGGAAGTAGGCCGCCTGGTCGGCGTCCTTCCAGAACTGGGGCAGGTTGGGTTCGTTCCACACCTCGACGGGCCAGGTGCGTACCTCGTCGAGGCCGTACCGGTCGACGAGGTGCCGCAGGAGTGCCCGCACCAGGCTCGCCCACTCGGCGTGGTCCCGGGGCGGGGTGACGTTGCCCAGCCACCAGAACACCGTCTGGTCGCCGGACGCGAGCTCGCTGGGCATGAACCCGAGCTCGAGGAACGGCTTGATCCCGAGCTCCAGGTAGGCGTCGACCACCTGGTCCACGTAGGTGAACACGTAGGCGGTGCCGCGGTGCCCACCGGCGTCGTACGGCCGGTGGACGGCGACGTCGTCGTGCAGGAGGCCATGGCCCCGGACGTACCGGAAGCCGATCTCGCGCTGCACCAGGGCCAGGGAGTCCTGGTAGTCCTTGCGCAGCGCGAGACCGAACCGGCCCGTGCCGACGCAGGTGCGCCAGGCGTCGCTCAGTGTTCCGGCGGCCTCGGTCGGCACGATGGTGCGGGGCACGAGTCTCCTCGGTGGTTCGGGCGTGGGCAGGCGTGCGGGTCGCCGACGACGGCCCGCACGCCTGGGTCAGGGTCAGGTGACGGTCACTCGCCGCCGGCGACTGCGCCGTTGGCCAGCTCGACGTACTCGGCCATGTTCGCCGCCTCGAGCTCGGCGACGTAGTCGTCCCACTCGCTGAGCGGTCGCTCGCCGACGATGAACTGCGCGGTGTTCTGGTAGACGGTGTCCTGCAGGTTCGTCTGGTAGAGCGTCGCCTGCTCCTGCTCCATCTCGTCGTACGTGATGGCCGGCGGCAGGGGCAGCTCCTCCTTCGCGTTCATGCCGTCGAGGAACTCGACGACCTCGTCGCGCAGCATCGACTTGTCCAGCTCCTCGGTGGACCCGTGGGCCAGCATCCAGACGCCGTTGTGGAAGCCGAAGTCCTTGCGGAGCTCCTTGGGCGCGCCGGGGTTGAGCCCGTTCACGTCGATGTCCTCCCCCAGGACCCGCTTGTCGCCGTCCCACTCGAACGTCTCGCCCTCGACGCCCCACTTGGAGAACTCCAGGCCCTCGTCCGAGTAGTACAGCCAGTCGACGAACTGCAGCATCGCGAGGAAGTCGGCGTCCTTCGCCGCCTCGGCGCCGAACACGATGCCCGACTCGCGACGCGAGCCCGCGGCGAGGTAGCTGCCGTAGGGGCCGGCGGGCACCACGATCTGGCGCACCTCGGCGTCCTCGTCGCCGAGCTGCTCGAAGTTGTCGCGGTACTTGACCAGCTCCTGGTCGTTCGAGCTGATGGCGGCGACGCTGCCGGACGCGAACTTCTGCTCGCCCTGCTCCATCTCCTGGGTGACGGACTCGGGGTCCATCAGGCCTTCCTCGACGAGCGACGCGAAGTACGTCACCAGGTCGCGGTAGCCGTCGGTGGCCCCGGCGTAGGTGAACTCGCCGGCCTCCTCGTCCCACCACAGGCCGTTGATGAAGCCGGTGCCGGCGGAGGTCCCGAAGTTGGGGGCGGCGGCGTTGAGCGTCTGCTCCATCGGGCTGTTGATCGACCACTTGTCGCTGAACGGGTAGTCGATGTCCGGGTTGGCCTCCTTGACGGCCGCGAGCTGCTCCTTGAACTCGTCCCAGGTCTCGGGGTCCTCGGTGATCCCGGCCTTCTCCCACAGGTCGGTGCGGACCGCGACGGAGTACTGCGGCTTCGCGATCTCGTGGATGCCCGGCAGGATGTAGTACTTGCCGTCCTCCTGGCGCAGCTGCTCGACCTCGGCCTCGAGCCCCCACTTCTCGATCTTGTCGAGGAAGTTGGGCATGTGCTCCACGTAGTCCGAGATCGGCAGCAGGGCGTTCCG
The DNA here is from genome assembly GCF_050936155.1 of Promicromonospora sp. CA-289599. Lineage (NCBI taxonomy): Bacteria > Bacillati > Actinomycetota > Actinomycetes > Micrococcales > Promicromonosporaceae > Promicromonospora > Promicromonospora sp. CA-289599. Next base: position 3,086,198 of record NZ_JBNJNI010000001.1, on the reverse strand, counting down.
GAACTGCGTCTCCTCGCCCGCGTAGATGGAGGGCATGATGTCGGGTGCGTCCCCCGAGCTGATGAGGACGGAGCGCCGTGTCGCCAGGTCGGCGAGCGGCACGTTGACGTACTCGAACTCGACGTTCTGGTTGTTCTTGAGGTGCTGGACGATCGGCCAGTCCTCCTTGAACGGGTAGTCGGGGTGGTCGCGGTACAGCAGGCTGAAGTCGACGGGCTCCGTCGCCTTGAACGTGGTGCCGACCTCGAAGTCCTCCATGTAGCCGACCTGCGACTCCATGTCGATGTCACCGGACTCCTCGTCGCCGCCGCCACTGGTCGAGCACGCACTGAGCGTGACGACCAGGGCCGACGCAGCGAGGCTGGCGACAGCCCTTCTGCGGGTGATCCTCATGGTTCTCCTTCAGGTTGTTTGCTCAGCCCTTGACGGAGCCGAGCATCACGCCGGACACGAAGTACTTCTGGATGAACGGGTACACGCAGACGATCGGCAGGACCGTGAGCAGCATCGCCACGGACTGGACGTTCGCCTGGATCTGCACGGTGTCGCTGCCGAGGTCCGTCGTGGACGTCGCCGCGGCGAGCAGGTTGCGGAGGTAGAGCGTCACCGGGTACATGTCGCGGTCGTTCAGGTACAGGTACGCCTGGAACCACGAGTTCCAGAACTGGACCGCGTAGAAGAGGGTCATCGTGGCGATGACCGCCTTGGACAGCGGGAGCACGATGCGGAAGAACACGCCGAACTGCGACATGCCGTCGATCTCGGCGGCTTCCTCGAGGTCCTTGGGAAAGTTGTCGAAGAACGACTTCATGACCAGCAGGTTGAAGACGTTGATCGCGCCCGGCACGACGATCGCCCACATCGTGTTCTTGAACCCGAGGGCATCGATGAGCAGGTAGTTCGGGATCAGGCCGCCCGCGTACAGCATGGTCACCATGGCCAGGCCGATCAGGACGCCCCGGCCCTTCAGGTACGGCTTGGACAGCGCGTACGCGAAGGTGGTGGTCAGGGCCATCGCGATGGCCGTGGCGAGCAGCGTGTACACGAACGTGTTGCGGTAGTTGACCCAGAAGATCTCGTCGCCCATCACGCTCGCGAACGTGGTCAGGTTGAACCCGCGCGGCCACAGGTTGACCTGGCCGGCGGCGATGTAGGCCTGGGAGCTGAACGCCTTCGCCACCATGTTGAGGAAGGGGTACAGCGTGAGGAACGTGATGACCACCAGCACGAGCCCGTTGACCATCCGGAACGCCCGGTAGCCGGGCGTGTCCTTGACCGTGATCGTGGCGCGGCTGACCGCCGTGATGTCGGGGGTGTTCGTCGTCACCCCGGTGTCCGTCGTCACCACAAGGAGGCTCCCACCGCTCGCTTCGAGATCTGGTTGGCCGTGACGACCAGTGCGACGCCGATCAGTGCCTCGAACAGGCCGATCGCGGCGGCGAACGAGTAGTTGCCGCCCTCGCCGATCCCCACCCGGTACAGGTACGTGGAGAGCACGTCGGCCGTGTCGTACGTCAGGGGGTTGTACAGCAGCAGGACCTTCTCGAACCCGACGGCCATGAAGCTGCCGATGTTCAGGATGAGGAGCACCATCATCGTGGGCCGGATGCCGGGCAGTGTGATGTGCCAGGTCTGCTGCCAGCGGTTGGCGCCGTCGATCCGGGACGCCTCGTAGAGCTGGTCGTCGATGGTGGTCAGCGCGGCGAGGTAGAGGATCGTGCCCCAGCCGACGGTCTGCCACACCTCGGAGGTCAGGTAGATCGTGCGGAACCAGTCGGCCCGCTGCATGAACGGGATCGCCTCGCCGCCGAACCCCTCGATGATCTGGTTGATGGTGCCGTTGATGGCCGTGAGCTGGAAGACCATGCCGGCCACGATCACTATCGACATGAAGTGCGGTAGGTAGGTGACGGTCTGCACCACGCGCTTGAACAGCCTCGACCGCAGCTCGTTCAGCAAGAGCGCCAGGATGATCGGCAGCGGGAAGCAGATCGCCAGGGTGAGCCCGCCGAGGATCACCGTGTTCCAGAAGACGTCCCAGAACGGCTTGCTGCCGATGAACATCTGGAAGTAGTAGAGGCCCACCCACTCGTCGCCGAACATCGAGCCGCCCGGCCGGTACCGACGGAACGCGATGACGTTGCCGATCATGGGCACGTAGCGGAACACCAGAAGGAAGATGACCGGCAGGACCACGAACGTGTACAGGCGCCAGTGCCGGCGCAGGGACACGCGCCAGGTCTCGTTGTTGCGGAGCTGCTGCGGCGGCCTGGGCCCCGCACCACCGGCGGCGCCACCCGCCCCGGGGCCCGGCAGCCCGTCACCGGTCCGGGGAACGGCGTCGACCGTCCCAGTACCTCGTGCCATCAAGTCCTCCGGTCACCTCGCCGTGCCGGACCCCCACCAGGAGGGCGCCACGTCTTCGTGGAACGTTTTCGAAACTATCGGCGGCTTTACCGAGAGTCACTGGCTGGGACATTAGGATGGTTGCCGTCATATCGTCAAGAGCAGCCCACGGCTGGCACTGTCACGATGTGATCACGCCCAGCTTCCGTGCGGTATGGCTCGGCGCTGGTGTACCGTCGGCATCGAAAGTTTCTGAGACCAGACCGAAAGGCCTGCGCAATGACGGACGTACGGCCCGGTCCCACCATCGCGTCGATCGCGAGCGAGCTCGGCCTGTCGGTACCCACCGTCTCGAAGGTGCTCAACGGCAGGGCCGACGTCGCCCCCGCCACCCGCGACCGCGTCGAGGCAGCGCTGGAGAAGCACCAGTACCGGCGCCGGCGCCCCGCGACCGCACCGGCGGGCACCGCCCTGATCGACCTGGTCTTCCACCGGCTGGGCTCCGGATGGTCCATGGAGATCATCCGCGGAGTCGAGGACGCGGCCGCCGAGTCCCGTACCAGCGTGATCCTGTCCGAGCTGGGCGGCGAGCACCGCCCGCCGGCCCGGTGGCTCGACACGACCATCGCCCGCCCGCCCCTGGGCGTGCTGCTCGTCGCCGCGAACCTGTCCGAGGGGCAGCACCAGCAGCTCGACCGGCGCGGCATCCCCTACGTGGTCATCGACACCGACGGGGAGCCACCGGCCGACGTCGCCTCCGTGGGTTCCGACAACTGGAACGGCGGGCTGGCGGCCACCCGGCACCTGCTGGCCCTGGGCCACCGGCGCATCGCCATGATCACCGGGCCGTGGGACATGCTCTGCAGCCGGGCCCGGGCGGACGGGTTCCGCTCGGCGCACGAGGAGGTGGGCGCCGTCGTCGACCCCGCGCTCGTGCGGCAGGGCAACTTCTACGTCGAGACCGGCTTCAGCCACGGCCTGGAGCTGCTGTCCCAGCCGGACCGCCCGACGGCGGTGTTCGCCGGCTCCGACATGCAGGCCCTCGGCCTGCTCCGTGCCGCGCACCAGCTCGGCCTGCGTGTGCCCGAAGACCTGTCGGTGGTGGGCTACGACGATCTGCCCCTGGCCTCCTGGGTCGGCCCGCCGCTCACGACCGTGCGGCAGCCGCTCCGTGAGATGGGAGCGGCCGCCACCCAGATCCTGCTCGACACAGCGCGCGGCAGGTCGCCGAAGGTGCGTCGGCTGAACCTCTCGACCGAGCTGGTGGTGCGGGAGTCGACAGCCCCGCCGGCCTGACCAGGGTCAGATCGAGCGCGCGTGCTCCGCGAGCCGGTCGAACGCGGAGTCCAGCTCGGCGTCCACCACCTGCGCCTGGGGGTTGGCGTCGTACCAGGACATCTGCTCCGTGGCGCCGACGTCGTAGGTGATGGTGGTGCCGAACTCCGGCACGAGCGTCCGCACCTTCGAGATGTCGAAGACCATCGAGTGCGCCTTGTCGCCCACCAGGCCCGGACCCAGGTCCGGGAGCACGCGGGCGATCGTCTCGGACGCGACGTGCACCAGGTCGGGGTTCGGCACACCCGCCGCCTCGGCGAGCCAGGTGTAGATCTGGTCCCACGTGGGGGCGTGCGTGCCCGTGATGTGGAAGGACTCCCCCACGGCGAGCGGATGGCCGAGCAGGCCCACGAACCCCACGGCGAAGTCCTCGGTGTGCGTCAGCGTCCACAGCGAGGCGCCGTCGCCGTGGACCACCACGGGCTTCCCGGCGCGCATCCGGGCCACGTCGGTCCAGCCGCCCGACGTCGGCAGCAGCGTGCGGTCGTACGTGTGCGACGGTCGCACGATCGTCATCGGGAACCCGTTCTCGCGGTACTCCCGCACCAGCACGTCCTCGCACGCGATCTTGTCCCGCGAGTACTGCCAGAACGGGTTCCGCAGCGGTGTGGACTCCCTGACCGGCAGCCGCGCCGGCGGCGTCTGGTACGCCGACGCGGACGAGATGAACACGTACTGCCCGGTCCGCCCGGCGAACTGCGCGACGTCGCGCGCCACGTGCTCAGGGCTGAAGGCGCGGAACTGCGCGACGACGTCGAACTCCCGATCACCCAGCGCCGCGGACACTCCCTGCGCATCGTTCGCGTCGGCGACGAGGGTCTCCACGCCCGCCGGAAGCTGGCGCGCCGAGGATCTGCCTCTGTTGAGCACCGTCACCCGGTGCCCGAGCCGGGTGGCCCGGGCCACCGAGGCGTGGCTGATGATTCCGCTTCCACCGATGAACAGGATGCTCTTGGACGACATGCCGCCAATCCTTGCACCAAATGGGCAGGTCAGCGCTGTACGCGGGCACTTCCTCCACCGGCCAGCTTCGCGACCTCTGCGAGGGTCACCATGGTGGTGTCACCGGGGGTGGTCATGGCCAGTGCGCCGTGCGCGGCACCGTACTCGACGGCCTCCTGGAGCGAGCCCAGCTCCATGAGACCGTAGGCCAGACCGGACGCGAAGGAGTCACCGCCGCCGACCCGGTCGAAGATCTCCAGGTCCGCCCGGTGCGTGGCCTCGGCGAAGCCCTCCTTGCGCGACCACGCGATCGCGCCCCAGTCGTTGCGCGACGCCGACCGCACCCCGCGCAGCGTCGTGGCGATCACCTGGAAGTTCGGGTACGCCTCCGACGCCGTCTCGATCATCGCGCGGAACGCGCCGGTGTCCAGGTCGGTGAGGTTCTCGTCGACGCCCTCGACCTCGAAGCCGAGCGAGGCCGTGAAGTCCTCCTCGTTGCCGATCATCACGTCGACGTGCTGGGCCAGGCGCCGGTTGACCTCCCGGGCGCGCTCCTCGCCCCCGATGCCCTTCCACAGCGAGGGCCGGAAGTTCAGGTCGTACGACACGATCGTGCCGTGGCGGCGGGCGGCGGCCATCGCGGCCTCGGCGACGTCGGCGCTGCTCTCGGAGAGCGCCGCGAAGATGCCGCCCGTGTGCAGCCAGCGCACGCCGCGGGAGAAGAGGGCGTCCCAGTCCACGTCGTCGGGCCGCATCTGTGCGATGGCGGTGTTGCCGCGGTCGCTGACGCCGACGGCGCCGCGCGCGCCGAACCCGCGCTCGGTGAAGTTGAGGCCGTTGCGGACCGTGCGCCCGATGCCGTCGTACGGCACCCACTGCACGTACTGCGTGTCGAGGCCGCCGGTGAGCATGAAGTCCTCGACGAGCCGACCGATCTCGTTGTCGGCGAGGGCCGTGACGATCGCGCCGCGCAGGCCGAAGCAGCGGCGCAGGCCGCGGGCCACGTTGTACTCGCCGCCGCCCTCCCAGACGTCGAAGCTGCGGGCCGTGCGGATCCGGCGGCTCCCCGGGTCGAGGCGGAGCATCACCTCGCCGAGGGCGACGACGTCGTAGGCGCTCTCGGCGGCGGGGCGGACGTTGAGCGAGGTCATCGGTTGTTCTCCTCGGAGTCGATCTGGGCGGCGAGCGCGACGGCGTCCCGCGTGCGGGTCGTGATCTCGTCCCAGTCGCCGGCGGTGACGAGCTTCCGGTCGACCATCCACGAGCCGCCGACGGCGAGCACCGGCTTCAGCGTCAGGTACTCGGCGAGGTTGGCGGCGCTGACGCCGCCCGTCGGCACGAAGCGCAGACCGGGGAACGGCGCGGAGAACGCCTTGATCGCGGCCGGCCCGCCGACCACGGAGGCGGGGAACAGCTTGACGACGTCGATCCCGAGGTCGAGCGCCGCCATGATCTCGGACGGAGTGGCCACGCCGGGCAGCACGGGGATGCCGTGCTCCTGGGCCCGCCGCACGACGGCGGCGGACAGTCCCGGGGACACGATGTAGCGGGCGCCGGCGTCCACGACGTCGTCGACCTGCTGGGTGGTGGTCACGGTGCCCGCACCGACCACGACGTCGGGCTGGTTCTTCGCGACCGCGCGGATGGCGTCGATGCCGCCCGCGAGGCGCAGCGTGATCTCGGCGACGGGGAGGCCGCCCGCGACGAGCGCGTCGGCCAGGCGGGCGCCCTCGTCGGCGCCGTCGACCACGACCACCGGCACGAGCCGATGGGCGGCGAGGGTCTCGAGGACTGTGCTGTCCGCGGATGACATGGAACTCCTTCATGAACTAGTGTTTCGCTATGGTGAACGGCTGTTGTTCACTGCGAAACGCATGCTACGTGAGGGAGCCCCATGGATGCCAGCCCGCTCGGGAGCGTCGACAAGGCGCTGCTCGCGCTCGACACGCTCGCCGGCTTCGGCGCCGCGGGCGCACCGCTCGCGACACTGGCCCAGGCGGTGGGCGTCAGCAAGCCGACCCTGCACCGCACGCTCGCCGCACTGCGCCACCGCGGCTACGCCGAGCAGACGCCCGACGGCGCCTATCGCCTGGGCCCGGCCGCGCTGGCCCTCGGGAGCACCTACCTGGCCGAGGAGAACCTGCCCGCCCTGCTGCACCCCGCCCTGGCGGCGCTGAGCGAGAAGACCGCCGAGCTGGTGCACCTCGGCGTGCTCGCGGGGCGTGAGGTGGTCTACCTCGACAAGGTCGAGCCGCAGCGCGCGGTGCGCGTGTGGTCCGCGGTCGGGCGACGGCGGACCGCCGCGACGACGGCGCTCGGCCGCGCGCTCCTGTCGGTCCAGGACCTCGACGACGCGGCGCTCACGCGGTACGCCGGCGACGACACGAGCGCGACGCGGCTGCGTGCCGTGCTGGACGACACGCGGAGCAGTGGGATCGCCGGCGAGACCGAGGAGAACGAGGCGGGCATCGCCTGCATCGCCGTCCCGCTGGTGCGCGCCGGACGCGCGGTCGCGGCGGTCAGTATCACCGCCCCGGTGGAACGGCTGCGCGGTGCTGCGCGCGCCGAACGTGTCGCGGCCCTCCGCGACGTCCTCCCGCCCCTCCTCCCGGCAAGCCTCACCCTTCCGTGAGTGCTGGATATTCGCCCCCTACAGAGCCCGGACAGGGCGAATATCCAGCACTCAGCGGGGCAGGAGGGATCGAGCGGGCATGCCGAAGGCCCGGCCACCCCTGTTCAGGGTGACCGGGCCTTGGGGCTCGATCCGGAGAACTACCGGGCGATCACGCCCCGCCGGCCGCCATCTGGCCCGACGGCGGCAGGTCGCGCGGCACCAGCCCGGCGCCCGCGGGCACCGACTGCGGCTCTGCGGTGGTCGGACGACGACGCTCGTCGCGCTCCACACCCCGGAACGTGAACTCGCCGAGGATGCCCTCGCCGACGCCGTCGATGATCACCAGCTGGCCTGCGGTGAGCTCGCCGAACAGGATCTTCTCGGACAGCGAGTCCTCGATCTCCCGCTGGATCGCCCGCTTGAGCGGACGGGCACCGAGGACCGGGTCGTAGCCCTTCTCGGCCAGCAGGTGCTTGGCGGCGGTCGTGAGCTCGAGGCCCATGTCCCGGTCGCGCATACGGCGGTCGAGCTTCGCGATCTCGAGGTCGACGATCTGGATGATCTCGTCCTGCGAGAGCTGCGGGAACACGACCGTGTCGTCGACACGGTTGAGGAACTCCGGCCGGAAGTGCTGCTTGAGCTCCTCGTTGACCTTCGCCTTCATCCGCTCGTAGGAGGTCACCAGGTCGCCGCCGGAGTTGAAGCCGGTCTGGACGCCCTTGGCGATGTCCCGCGTGCCGAGGTTGGTGGTCATGATGATCACCGTGTTCTTGAAGTCGACCACTCGACCCTGCGAGTCGGTGAGGCGGCCGTCCTCGAGCACCTGCAGCAGCGAGTTGAAGATGTCGGCGTGCGCCTTCTCCACCTCGTCGAACAGGACCACGGAGAACGGCTTGCGACGCACCTTCTCGGTGAGCTGGCCACCCTCGTCGTAGCCGACGTATCCGGGCGGGGAGCCGAACAGCCGCGAGACCGTGTGCTTCTCCGAGAACTCGGACATGTCGAGCTGGATGAGCGCGTCCTCGTCACCGAACAGGAACTCCGCGAGCGCCTTGGCGAGCTCGGTCTTACCGACACCCGTGGGGCCGGCGAAGATGAACGAGCCACCGGGGCGCTTCGGGTCCTTGAGGCCGGCCCGCGTACGGCGGATGGCCTGCGACAGCGCCTTGATGGCGGTCTCCTGGCCGACGACCCGCTTGTGCAGCTCGTCCTCCATGTGGAGCAGGCGGCTGGACTCCTCCTCGGTGAGCTTGACGACCGGGATGCCGGTGGACATCGCCAGCACCTCGGCGATCAGCTCGTCGTCGACCTCTGCGACCGTGTCGAGGTCACCCGACTTCCAGGCCTTCTCCTTGTCCGCGCGGAGCTGCGTGAGCTGCTTCTCCTTGTCACGCAGGCCGGCGGCCTTCTCGAAGTCCTGCTCGTCGATCGCCGACTCCTTCTCGCGGCGCGCCTCGGAGATGTTCTCGTCGAGCTCCTTCAGCTCCGGCGGCGCCGTCATGCGACGGATGCGGAGCCGTGCGCCGGCCTCGTCGATCAGGTCGATCGCCTTGTCCGGAAGGAACCGGTCGTTGATGTACCGGTCGGCGAGCGTGGCCGCGGAGACCAGCGCGGAGTCCGTGATGGACACGCGGTGGTGCGCCTCGTAGCGGTCGCGCAGACCCTTGAGGATCTCGATGGCGTGCTCGAGCGACGGCTCGGACACCTGGATCGGCTGGAAACGACGCTCCAGGGCCGGGTCCTTCTCGACGTACTTGCGGTACTCGTCGAGCGTGGTGGCACCGATGGTCTGCAGCTCACCGCGAGCCAGCATCGGCTTCAGGATGGAGGCGGCGTCGATCGCGCCCTCGGCGGCACCCGCACCCACCAGGGTGTGGATCTCGTCGATGAACAGGATGATGTCGCCACGCGTGCGGATCTCCTTGAGCACCTTCTTGAGGCGCTCCTCGAAGTCACCGCGGTAACGCGAACCGGCGACCAGCGCGCCGAGGTCCAGCGTGTACAGCTGCTTGTCCTTGAGCGTCTCCGGGACATCGCCCTTGACGATGTCCTGCGCGAGGCCCTCGACGACCGCCGTCTTGCCGACGCCGGGCTCGCCGATCAGCACCGGGTTGTTCTTGGTGCGGCGGGACAGAACCTGCATGACCCGCTCGATCTCCTGCGTACGACCGATGACCGGGTCCAGCTTGCCCTCGCGCGCGGCCTGGGTGAGGTTGCGGCCGAACTGGTCGAGCACTGCCGAGCCCGCGGGCTGGCCCTCCTGGGGACCGCCCGCGGAGACGGGCTCCTTACCCTGGTAGCCGCTCAGCAGCTGGATGACCTGCTGGCGCACCTTGTTCAGGTCGGCACCCATCTTGGTGAGCACCTGTGCTGCGACGCCCTCACCCTCGCGGATGAGACCCAGCAGGATGTGCTCGGTGCCGATGTAGTTGTGGCCGAGCTGCAGCGCCTCGCGGAGCGACAGCTCAAGCACCTTCTTGGCACGCGGCGTGAACGGGATGTGCCCGCTCGGCGCCTGCTGACCCTCACCGATGATCTCGGTGACCTGGGTGCGGACGCCGTCGAGCGAGATCCCGAGCGACTCGAGCGCCTTGGCGGCTACGCCCTCACCCTCGTGGATGAGGCCGAGCAGAATGTGCTCCGTGCCGATGTAGTTGTGGTTCAGCATCCGCGCCTCTTCTTGGGCGAGGACGACGACGCGACGGGCGCGATCCGTAAATCTCTCGAACATGTGCTGCTCCCTCACGAGCGGCGTACACCTGCACCGGCGGTACCAGGCCTGACCGCAACGACTCTATGCGCTCACAACGCGCCCATGGGCCGATCGATGCCCATGTTCGCCAGGGGCGTGACGATGTCCGGCCCTCGAACGGCCTCGGACACACCGGTGCGGGGCGACACGCCCGGGCGCAGGCTCTCGACGGCGAGTCCCGGCTGTTTCCGAGCTGATTCCCACGGAGGTAATTGACGCCTTCCCCCGTACCCGGCAGTCTCGGTGTCAGACCCGTACCCGTCCCGGGGAGGCCACATGGCGGACGAACCGAGCCCGACCCCCGAGTCCTGGGAGCAGATCGTCGCGCGCTTCGCACGGTTCTCCGGCGTCGTCGGCGAGGTGGACGACCCGCTGACCTGGGGACTCGACCTGGTCGAGGAGGAGGTCACGGGCATCTCCAACAGCACGGACCCCACCGAGGAGCGCTTCCTGCGCTCCTATCGCACGTTCTCCGGCGAGACCGTCGAGGTGGAGACCCTCCGCGTCCCGGCGACCCCGGCGCAGATCGAGGACATCGTCCGCGCCGCCTGCAGCGGAGCACTCGTCGCGCCGCTGCACGCCGACGTCGACCCGGCCGCGCCGCCGGAGATCACCGACGTCACGGAGCTGGCCGAGTCCTACCAGGACTACCGCAGCGCGATGCGGGCGATAGTCGCCGAGGTCGACGACGTGCCGTGCGAGACCCGTCAGTTCCGGGTGGACGGCACGGTCAAGCGCTGCATGCGCGTCACCGTACGCAATGTGACCGCCGTCTACTCCCCTGCGGCGGACCGCGCGGTAGTCGTGACCGGGCCGTCTGACCTGGTGGATCGCGTGGATGTGGTCACGCGCCCCATCCGCAACCTCCTCCACGGCGAGGACGGTCCGCGGTTCTGACCCGGAACTCACCCCCAGCGGCGCGCCGCACGGCGGTACGATCACCGCTGTGATCCGTGCCACCGCCTCCGACGCGACGCCGCGGCCGAGGGCGCGTGCCGCCGCGGCCCGACGCCCGGCCCTGCTGATCCTGCTCCTGCTGACAGTGCTGACCCTGGTGGGCACGGACGTCGTCGAACAGCGCGCAGCGGCCGCCGAGAGCTATCGCGACGACATCTGGGTCAACGCCGACGGCGTCGCCTTCGGGCGGGACGGCGAGAGCGACGAGCTCGCCTACGTGGTCCGGCCCCTCGGTCAGCGCAACGGCGGCCAGGCCTACTCCCGCGATCTCACCCGGGACGAGCGGAACAACGGCTGGGCGATGTTCTGGGAGGCCCGGTACAACTACCCGGACGGCTACTGCGTGGTGTGGGTAGAGGTCGAGGACGCGAGCAACTGGCACGAGTCGAAGAGCCGCACGGCGTGCCGCGGCGACGACCAGCCGCCCGCCACCGAGACGCCCACGCCGACTCCCACGCCTACCCAGGCCGAGCAGCCGGCACAGGGACAGGGACAGCGGCCGACGCCGGAGCCCGCGCGGCCGGCAGCCCCGGAGACGGAGGAGCCGACACCGACGCCCTCCTCGACGCCCACCCCGACCCCCACGCCGACCCCGACACCCACGCCCAGCGCCACGCCGTCGCCGTCCGTCTCGAGCTCACCGAGCCCTTCGCCGACCCCCACGCCGGCCGACACGGACGCCCTGCAGGGCCTTTACGACCACCAAGGGCCCCGGACCCAGGCCGTCGCCATGCGGGAGGACGAGATCATCTCCCCCCTCGGCTGGGTGGCGGTGCTCGGCAGCGGCGCGGTGCTCACCGCGGGCGGCGTGCTGATGCTCTGGCGTCGCCTGACCTGACCTGACCTGACGGAGCGGGGCGGCCGGGGCGGACCTCGATCGTCCGACGTCCCGCGCCCGGGCTCGCACGCCGCACCCGGTGCAGACTGGGTGCGTGAGCACTCCCGCAGGCCTCTTGCTGACCCCTGGCGCGGGCGCGAACCGGGAGAGCCCGGCGCTCGTCGCCGTCGAGCACGCGCTGGCCGCCGCCGAACCGGCGCTGCCGGTGCGACGTGCCGACTTCCCGTACCGCCTCGAGGGCCGGCGGATGCCGGACCGTGCGCCCGTCGCCGTCGCGCACCTGCGGGCGGAAGCCGCCGCGTGGGCCGACGAGCTCGCCGTCCCGACGGACCGGCTGCTCCTCGGCGGAAGATCGTACGGCGGCCGGATGTGCTCGATGGCCGTCGCCGAGGGCCTGCCCGCCGCGGGCCTGGTCCTCCTCAGCTACCCGCTGCACCCGCCGGGACGGCCGGAGAAGCTCCGCGTGGAGCACTTCGGGCAGATCACGGTCCCCACGCTGTTCGTGTCCGGCGACAAGGACGCCTTCGGCACCCCTGACGAGCTCGCGGAGCACGTCGCCGCGATCCCCGGACCCGTCACGACGGTGACGCTGTCCGGGGCGCACGACATGCGCGGCGCCGCCCGGCAGGAGGCGGTGGCGGACGCCGTCGCCGCCTGGGTCGCCTCGCTGTAGGCGTCAGCGGCCGCCGGCCGGCTTCTCCGGGTACTCCGGCGGGGTCTTGTCCAGCTCGATGGCGATCTCGCGGCGCTCCGCGATGATGTGCGGGCGCTCCTCGTCGCGCTGCTCCAGCGCGTCCGCCTGCAGGTCCGCATCCAGGTGGTCCCAGTAGAGGATGCCGTCGAGGTGCTGCGACTCGTGGATGAAGCAGCGTGCCAGGTACCCGCTGCCCGTCAGCTGCACCGGCCCCCCGTGCTGGTCCACGCCGCGCACGGTCGCCCGGCCGGGGCGTACCAGCGGCTCGTAGGCGCCCGGCACGGAGAGGCAGCCCTCCTCCTCGGTCTCGCGCTCCGCCTCGGTGTCCATCTCGAGCACGGGGTTCACGACGTGCCCCACGTGACGGTCGCCCGACGAGTCCGTCAGGTCGTACACGAACACCCGGAGATCGACACCCACCTGCGGGGCCGCCAGGCCGACACCCTGCGCCGACTCCATGGTGGCGAACAGGTCGTCGACGAGCCGGGCGAGCTCCGGGGTCGAGAACGTCGCGACCGTCCGGGCCGGGTCGTGCAGCACCGGCTCACCGATCTCGGTGATGCGCAGCACGCGGCCGCGGTCCACCTCAGGGGCTGTCGCGGGGTACTCCTCGACCGGCTCTCCGAGCAGGTAGGTGACGGGTTTGCGCCGTCGGGGGCGGGTCCATGCCATGGCACAGAGGGTACCTGCGACACCTGCGGTCCACGCTTCGTCCGTGCTGTGCCCGTGCGCTCCGGCGGCTACGGCAGACTGCGCACATGAGTGGCGCACCGGACGACGGGACGACGGCGCGGGACCAGCCCAGGGACCGGCTCCAGCATCGCCTGGTACCCGCTGCCGCGGCGGTGTCGACCGTGGCAGCCGGCCTGTCCGTGCGGTCCGTGCTCGGTGGCGACCTCGCGAAGTACGCGGGCGACGCGCTCTACGCACTGCTGATCTTCTGGCTCGTGCTCGTCGTGGCACCCCGTACGCGAGCCTGGGTCGCCGCGGTCGTGGCGTTCGCGGTGAGCGTGGCGGTCGAGCTCTTCCAGCTCACGGGCGTCCCCGCGGAGCTCGGCGCGCAGAGCGCGCTCGCCCGGCTGGTGCTCGGCACCACCTTCAACGCGCCGGACCTGCCCTTCTACGCCGTGGGCGCCGCGCTCGGCTGGGCCCTGCTCCTGGCCCTCCGGAGCACCGGGGCCGCGCGACGACGTCGGCCCGCACCGCAGGACCGCTAGGCGGAACCTGCCAGCCCGCGCAGCACGCCCCGGACGATCGCTCGCACGCCGTCCGGTGAGAGGTCGCCGGACCGCTCCGTCCAGCGCCGCGTGACCGGCGCGAAGATCAGGTCCACCGCGAGGTCCAGGTCGACGTCGGCGGCGAGCTGGCCCGCCTCCTGCGCCCGGCGGAGCCGACGCCGCTTGAGGTCGCGCATCGGCTCGTCCAGCCGCTCGCGGTAGGCCTGGCTCAGCTCCGGGTCCTCGATGACGGCCGCGGTGAGGCCCCGCAGGGCACGGTCGAACGCAGGGTCGGCGAACTCCTCGACGGTGGCGACCAGCACTGCGGTCAGGTCGTCCTCGAGGTCACCGCTGTCGGGCAGGTCGCCCGGCTCCCCCGGGCCGAGCGAGCGCTCCAGGACGGCGTCCAGCACCAGGGCGCCCTTGTTCGGCCACCACCGGTAGATCGTCTGCTTGCCGACACCCGCCTGGGCGGCCACCTTCTCGATGGTCAACCGCGCGTACCCGAGCTCGGCCACGACGTCGAAGGCCGTGGCGAGGATCGCCGCGCGGGTGGCGGGGTTGCGGCGCCGCCCGGTGGACGGCTGCTGTGCGGTGGGCATCCGGGCACCGTATCGCATGCAGAGACGAGACGTTGCGTATTGACAAATGCGAGAGAGGCCTGCCATCGTTCTTGTCGAGACGTTCCGTCTCGACAAACTGTGGAGGAAGCACCATGACCGAACCGATCAGCACCCCTCAGCGCCGCACCTGGTTCATCACCGGAGCCAGCCGCGGTCTGGGCCGCGCCTTCACCGAGGCGGCACTGGCCGCAGGCGATCAGGTCGCCGCTGTCTCTCGCACGATCCGGGAGGACGACGACCGCGACGGCCTGCTCCAGATCGTCGCCGACGTCCGCGACCCCGCGTCGGTGGGCGACGCGGTCCGGCGGGCCGTCGATACCTTCGGACGCCTCGACGTGGTCATCAACAATGCCGGGACCATGTCGTACGGATTCGTCGAGGAGTTCACAGAGGCGCAGGTCGGAGCGCAGCTGGAGACCAACTTCTTCGGCGCCGTCTGGGTGACCCAGGCCGTGGCGCCGGTACTGCGCCGCCAGCGCTCCGGTCACCTCATCCAGATCTCCAGCATCGGCGGCCTCGCAGGCTTCGCGGGCACCGGCCTGTACAGCGCGAGCAAGTTCGCGCTGGAGGGCCTGAGCGAGGCGGTGGCGCACGAGCTCGCCGAGTTCGGCGTCGACGTGACGATCGTCCAGCCGGGCGGCTACTGGACCGATCTCTACACCGCCATGGACACCGCGACGCCGCTGCCCGAGTACGACGGGCTGCGCGACCGCCTGGCCGCGCAGTTCGCCGAGAACAGCGTCGACAGCGACCCACGGCGGGCCGCCGAGGCGATCCTCGAGCTGGTCGCCAGCCCTCGTCCGCCGCGCCGGCTGCTCCTCGGCGGCACCGCGTACGACATCGCGTTCGAGGTCACCGAGGAACGGCGCCGGACCTGGAAGGAATGGGAGGCCGTGAGCCGCGCCGCCGAGGAGCCGATCCCGGCGCCACAGGGGTAGCCGACGGTGTTGTCACACGCGGGGCCGCGGTGTCGTCGACGGGGCAGACGGCGCCCACTCCAAGGAGAACCGCATGAACATCGCCCTGTGGATAGTTGCCGGACTGCTCGCCGTCGCCTACGTGGGCGGCGGCGGGCTCAAGGTCATCATGAGCAAGCAGAAGATCGCAGCATCCGGACCCGCGGCCGAGTGGGTCGAGGACTTCAGCCCGGGCGCCGTCAAGATGATCGGTGTCCTGGAGGTCCTTGGCGGGCTCGGTCTGGTCCTGCCCGCCGCGCTCGGCATCGCCCCCGAGCTGGTGCCGCTGGCCGCCCTGGGCCTGGCGGTGATCATGGTGGGCGCGGCGGCCACCCGCATCAGCCGGCGCGAGTACCGGCTCGCACTGGTGGACCTGACCTACCTGGTCCTGATCGGCTTCGTGGCCTGGGGACGGTTCGGCCCGGAAGCGTTCGCGGGCTGATCAAGCCGGGTGGCGCCGCCTCCGGCGTCGGACAACAAAGAAGCCCGGAACCGTTGAGGTTCCGAGCTTTCTGCACACTGAGCCGCCTGTGAGAATCGAACTCACGACCTTCTCATTACGAGTGAGATGCTCTACCGACTGAGCTAAGGCGGCGCACGCACCACGATCCGAGCAGAACCGGAAGGGTGAGCGGGCCTCACTGTACCCAATGGATGGCCCAGGTTTCAAAGTGAAACGGTGTGACGTCCTCAACCCGCCGGATTCGAGCCTCGGACGGTCAGCAGGTGAGGCCGTCCTCGGGGACTGTGCCCTCCACCAGGTAGTCCTCCACAGCCGTGCTGATGCACGTGTTCGACCGCCCGTACGCCGTGTGGCCCTCGCCCTCGTAGGTGACGAGCGTGCCCGACGACAGCGTCTTCGCGAGCGACTCGGCCCACCGGTACGGGGTGGCGGGGTCGTTGGTGGTACCGATGACGACGATCGGTGGCGCGCCCTTCGCGGCCGGGTCGAACTCCTGCTCCGCCGCCGGGTACGGCCAGTCGGTGCACTCGATGCCCGAGTACCCGAACGACTCGCCGAGCGTGGGCGCCGCAGCCTCGATGTCGGCGGCGATCTGCTGCATGGTCGCCATGTTCTCCTCGGCGCGGGAGTCGGCGCAGTTGATCGCGCGGAACGCCTCCTCGCTGTTGGACTTGAACGTGCCGTCCTCGTTGCGGTCGTTGTAGACGTCAGCCAGGTACAGCAGATCGTCGCCCTTGCCCTCCCAGAGGACCTCCTGCAGCGCCTGGGTGAGGAACGACCAGGAGCCCTCGTCGTACATCGTCACTGCCACGCCGTAGAACGCGAGCTTCTTGGTCACGTCACGGCCGGAGGACGTCGGGATCGGGTTGGGCTCCGCGTCCTCGACGATCGCCTGGATCTGCTGCAGGCCGCTGGTGACGTCGCCGGTGAGCGGGCAGTCGCTGCTGGTCTGGCAGTCCGTCACGTACGCGCGCAGGGCACTCTCGAAGCCCTCCGCCTGCTGCAGGGCCACCTCGTCGGAGGCCAGCGTCGTGTCGAGGGCCCCGTCGAGCACCAGGCGCCCGGTCCGCTTCGGGAACAGGCCCGCGTAGGTGGCACCGAGCTGGGTGCCGTAGGAGAAGCCGAGGAAGTTGAGCTTGTCGTCGCCGAGCGCGCCCCGGAGCATGTCCATGTCGCGTGCGGCGGACTGCGTGTCCACGTTCCCGAGGAGCGGGCCCGTGTTCTCGGCGCAGGCCTTGCCCCAGTCCCGGACGGCGTCCTGCCTGGCAGCCAGGCCCTGTTCCGTGTACGGGTAGTCGGTGCTCAGGAACCCGTCCTTGCCCGCGTCGTCGTAGCACTTCACCGGTGTCGACCTGCCGACCCCGCGGGGGTCGAAGCCCACGATGTCGAACGACGAGCGCAGCGACGGCCCGAAGCGGGCGGGGTCACCCACGAAGTCCACGCCCGACCCGCCCGGCCCGCCCGGGTTGACCAGCAGCGAACCCACCTTCTGCCCCGAGGCGGGGATGCGCTTGAGCGCGATCTCGATGCTGCCGGCGTCGGCATCGTGCCAGGAGAGCGGCGCGGACGCCGTCGCGCACTGGAAGCCCTCACCGCAGTCGGTCCACTCCAGCGACTGGCCGTAGTAGTCCTCGAAACCCTTCGGCGCGCCCACCGTCGCCGAGCCGTCCGACTTGCCCACGTCTTCCAGTGCCGTCTGCACCTTGGGCGGTGCACCGCAGGCGGCGAGCAGGAGAACAGAGGTGAGCAGCGTGGCGACGACGGCCGCAGGCTGACGACGGCGGGCGGGGCGAATCACCCGGACAACCTATCGGTTGTGCTGGTTAGATTTCTTACCTGTTGGCGAACCGACACGCGACCCTCACGAGTCGAGCCAGGCCACCGGTCCGGGCTCGCCCTCCGCGGGACGGGGCAGGAGCTCGACGTCGCCCTTGTCACCCAGGACCACCGGTACGGGATCACCGGTGTCGACCTCCGCCGGCACCTCGACCACAGTGGTCGTCGGCACGAAGTCCATGGTGCAGATGCCGTCGCTCGCCGGCATGAACTGCACCGTGAGCACACCGTCCGCGGCGCCGACCTTCGCGGACTTGCCGCCCGAACCGAGGGTCGCCTCCGGCTTCGCGAACAAGGGGCAGGAGCTGGACCCGTTGGTCACCACGTACAGCAGACCCTCCTCCGGTGCCCACGCGACGCCGACCGGCGAGTCGGTGCTCCCCTCCAGGCCCGGCGGCAGACCGCGCCCGGAGTTCCCGGCCACGAGCTCCATGTCGGCGGCCTGGGGCAGCTCGCCGTCCTGGCCGCCTTCGCCGTCCGTCGGGCTGGGGCTGGGGCTGGTCATGTCGCTCTCCTCCGGTGCCTGGGACGCGGAGGCGTTCGAGTCGCCCGCCTCGGACCCGCCGACGTCGGACTGGGCGCATCCCGACAGCGCGAGCGCCGCCGTCATCCCGAGGCCGAGGGCCACCACGCCCGCACGGGCCAGGGGCCGTACAGCTGCACCGGACCGGTCCGTCTGCTTGATCTTCATGCCCAGTTCCTTCCGCTCGCCTGACACCACCAGGTGTTTGTCGCAGAGTTGCGACGCCTCCACCCTGGTCATGTGGCGGGCGCCACGTGTCTTGCACCCCACCCCATGATCCCTCACAGGTCAGGTGACCGGCAGTCCGAGCTACCTGTCATCACCTGTCATCGCCTGTCGTCGATCATGCGCGCTCGCGCCGCATCACGCGCGTCGGCGGCTCATACGCGGGCCGTCGAGAAGCGCAGCTTTTCCGGGGTGGCGTCCGCCGCGGTCTTGCGCAGGAAGGCCCGGCGGTGCACCGAGAAGGCGTTCCGGTCGTCGAAGAAGTCGCGCGCCATCTCGGCGAGCTCGATGGTCTGGTAGTACGACAGCGGCTTGTCCGTCGCCCGGCGCTCCGCGCGCGCGGCGAGCATCCAGCCGAGCGTGGCGGGCTCCTCGTACCCCTGGGCGGCGGAGGACAGCCAGGTGTTGAACTCGCCCCACTCACGCGGCCCGACGGCGCTGATCAGCCCGATGCGGGCCGCCTCGGCGACCGAGATCGGCAGCTTGCGGTTCAGGAGCAACGACGCGCGGTGCTCGCCCACGCGGGCCGGGACGCTCCAGGAGTGCAGCTCGGAGCCGTGGATCCCCATGTCGTAGTACGGGTTGAGGACGACGCCCTCACGGGCGAGGGTCACGTCGGCGCACAGGCCGGCCATGACGCCGCCCGCGCCGGCGTTCGCGGTGAACGCGGCGACGGTGAGCTGCTCGGCGGTCGCGATGGCGAGGCAGAGCTCGTCGATGGCGCAGATGTTGTCCCACGCCTCGGCCGCCGGGTCCGGCGACGCGTCGACGGTGCCGAGGTGAATCCCGTTGGAGAACGCGTGCTCGGTGCCCTTGATGACCAGCACCCGGGTGTCCTCGGTGAGAGCCTTCTCGACAGCGCTCGTCAGGCGGCGGCACTGCTCCGTGTACATCGCGCCGCTGTACGAGCGGAACGTCAGGTACCCGACCGCGCCGTCCCGCACGTACGTGGACTCCGCCAGGGCGTCCGGGACACGGCGGAACGGTGCGCCGCTCGTGTCGATCACCTGGGCGGCTGGAAGCTTCGCGCCACGGCGGCCGCTGAGCTCGGCGGCGTAGCCGACCCAGAGCGTGCCGACGCCGCAGGCGATCGCCACCGCGTCGAGGTTGCGGCCCACGACGGTGCCGGGGGCGGCACCGGTGTGCTCGGGCGAGGCGACGGCGTCGAACACGCAGACCGACCGGCCGTTGATGGTCGCGGGGGCACCGGGCGCGCCGTCGGCCGCCGCGACGAGGCGCTCGAGCTCGTTCGCGGGACGGCTCCAGTCGATGCGGAAGTCCTCACGGCGCAGCAGCGGCAGCTCACCGTCGACCGGAACGATCCGCAGGCAGGCCTCCGCGGGGATCGGCCGCTCGCCGTCGGCCACCTTGCGGACGACCTCACCGATACAGGCCATCGCGGCATCCGCGACGCGGCTGTTGTAGAGCGCGCTCTTCGAGATCGGCTGGTCCGGCATGTCGAAGACTGCAGTGGCCCAGACCGGGCCGGCGTCCAGCTCCTCGACGGCGGACAGCGCGGTGACGCCCCAGCGGTCGCGGCCGTCGCGGATCGCGTGATCGAGCGACGAGGGCCCGCGGTCGCCCACAGGGCCGGGGTGCACGATGACCGTCGGCCAGCGGTCGTAGATCGTGTCCGGCACGCGGTGCTTGAGGAACGGGCACAGGATCAGGTCGGGGTCCGCACGCTCGACGGCCCGCGTCATGGCGGCGGCGGACTCGAACGTCGGGGCAAGCTCGACTCCGACGTCATGCCCCTGTTCCCTCAGGGAACACCAGACCCGCTGGGTGAGACCGTTGAAGGCTGAGACCAGCAGGAGGATCCTCATCGGGCGGTGGACTCCTTGTCGCACGGAAAAGCTCTGGGGGCGCCACGCAGCCTAACCACGGACGCCAATAGGGACAATCTGCCTGGGTGGTTCAACTTCACCCGCGCCAAATCTTCACAGGTCAGGTCCGCACAGGTGATTGGACCACCCGGCGGTCAGCCTTGCGGGCGCAGGGCTATCGCCATCGCCTCGAGCGCGAGCAGCGGGGCGACGTTGCCGTCCAGGCGGGTACGGGCCACGCCTATCGAGTCCATCCGGCGCACCGTCTGCTCCGGGGTGGAGTCGGCGGCCAGGAGGCGCACCGTCTCCGCCAGCTCGGCGTTCACGAGGTCGACCTCCGCGCCGAGCTGAACCACGAGCACGTCCCGGTACAGGGAGAGCAGGTCCACCATGGCGCGGTCGAGCACGTCGCGCTGATGCCGCGTCGCGCGCCGCTTCTGGTCGTCCTCCAGCTGTTTGAGCTGCGACCGCAGGCGCGGCGGCAGCGTCTCGCCGTCCGCCACACCCAGGCCACGCATGAGCTCGGCCTTCTCGGCCGCATCCCGTTCCTGGGTGGCGGACACGGCCTCCGCCTTGGCCACGTCCACGAGCTCACCGGCGGCGAGCACCGCGTCCCCGACCCCGCGGATGCGCCGGGCGATGCTCAGCACGGCGGTACGCCGCTCGCGCGCCCCGGCGTCGCGCGCCAGCCGCTTCGCGAGGCCGACGTGGCTCTGCGCCGCACGGGCGGCGCTCAGCGCGATCGCCGGGTCGGCTCCGTCGCGCCGCACCAGCAGGTCGGCGACCGCCTGCGGCGGGGGCACGCGCAGCACCACCGCACGGCAGCGCGACCGGATCGTCGGCAGCACGTCCTGGACCGACGGCGCGCACAGCACCCATACCGTGTGCGGCGGGGGCTCCTCGATCGTCTTGAGCAGGACGTTCGTGGTGCGCTCCGCCATGCGGTCGGCGTCCTCGATCACGATCACACGCCAGCGCCCGCCGGACGGCGACCGGGACGCGGTCATGATCAGGTCCCGCACCTCGTCGATCGCGATGACCACCTTCTCCGTGGCCAGCAACGTCACGTCCGGGTGGGTGCCCGCCATGGTCGTGGTGCACGCCTGGCACACGCCACAGCCGCCCTGGGGGCACTGCAGCGCCGCCGCGAAGGCGCGGGCGGCCACCGACCGTCCGGAGCCCGGCGGGCCGGTCACCAGCCACGCGTGCGTCATCGCCACCGGGTTCGCCACGGCGCTCTGGAGCGCGGCGACGGCATGCTCCTGCCCGACGACGTCGTCCCACACGGTCATGAGCGGTCCTCGCCGAGGGACTCGGCGGCGGCATCGGCCTCTGCGACGGCGGCTGCCTCGGCGAGGGCACCCGCCTCGGCGACGACCGGTGTGAAACCCAGCCGGGCAGAGATGTCCACCCTGATCTGTGCCTGGATGTCGTCGATCGGCAGGGCCGCGTCAAGGATCACCCAGCGCTCCGGATCCGCCGCGGCGCGCTGGAGGAACGTGTCCCGGACCCGGGTGTGGAACTCGAGGCCCGCACGCTCCAGCCGGTCCAGGGCGCCCTTGCCGTCGGCCCCGGCGCGTCTGACCGCCGCTGCCCCGGGCTCGAGGTCGAGCAGGATCGTGATGTCCGGCCGCAGGCCCTTCGCCGCCCACAGGGAGAGATGCTCCACCTCGTGGCCCGGCAGGTCGCGGCCACCGGACTGGTAGGCGACGGACGAGTCGAGGTAGCGGTCGGTGATCACCACCGCGCCGCGGTCCAGTGCCGGCCGTACCACCGTCTCCACGTGGTGGGCGCGGTCCGCCGCGTAGATCAGCGCCTCGGCGCGCGGGCCCATGTCCAGGCCGTGCATGACCGCCGCCCGCAGCTCCTTGCCGAGCTCGGTGCCACCGGGCTCGAACGTGAGCACGACCTCGCGGCCGGTCAGGTCGGCCAGCCAGTCGCCGAGGAGGCGGGACTGGGTCGACTTGCCGACGCCCTCGCCGCCCTCGAAGGAGATGAAGTAGCCCGGTTCGTTCACGCGGCAACCCTAACCGCGCCCACCGACACCCACCGGCCGAGAAACGTGTCGGGCGTGCACGCCGCCGGAGCGACCCGCGCGCCCGGCACGGCTACTTGTTCGAGCTCGACGCCTTCTTGGCGGCGGGCTTCTTGGCCGGGGCCTTCTTCGCCGCCGGCTTCTTGGCCGCCGTCGCCCGCGTGGTGCGCTTCTTGGCCGGGCCCTGGGCACGCTTCTCCGCGAGCAGCTCGATCGCGCGCTCCGCGGTGACCGACTCCGGGGTGACGTCACGCGGCAGGGTGCGGTTGGTCTCGCCGTCGGTCACGTACGGACCGAAGCGGCCGTCCTTGACCTGGATCGGCTTGCCGCTGGTGGGGTCGTCCCCGAGCTCGCGCAGCGGCGGGGTGGCCGTGCGCCCGCGCCCCCGCTTGGGCTGCTTGTAGATCTCCAGCGCCTCCTCGAGGGTGACCGTGAACATGGCCTCCTCGGACGGCAGGGTGCGCGAGTCCGTGCCCTTCTTCAGGTACGGGCCGTAGCGGCCGTTCTGCGCGGTGATCTCGTCGCCCGACTCCGGGTCGGTGCCGACCACGCGCGGCAGCGACATGAGCTGCAGGGCGTCCTCGAGCGTCACCGAGTCGAGAGCTTGCGTCTTGAGCAGCGACGCGGTCTTCGGCTTGGGCAGGGCGGCCAGAGCGCGCTTCTTCGCCGCGGCCGACAGGCCGGGGTCGAGGTCCGGCTCCGGCATCTGCTCCGTGACGTACGGGCCGTAGCGGCCGTTCTTGGCGATGACCGGGTTGCCGGTCTCGGGGTGGATGCCGAGGACGCGGCCGTCGTCGGCCCCCGCCGCGAGCAGCTCGCGCGCCTTGGCGACGGTCAGCTCGTCGGGCGCGACGTCGTCGGGCACCGAGGCGCGGGGCGGGGTCTTGCCCTCCTCGACCTCGGCCGCGAGGTCCTCGATGTACGGGCCGTAGCGGCCCACCCGCACACGGATGCCCTCGCCGATGTCCACGGAGTTGATCGCGGCGGCGTCGATCTCGCCGAGGTTCGCCACGAGCGCGCGCAGACCGCCGCCGTCGCTGTCCACACCGAGCTCGTCGGAGGTGCCGAGGTTGCCGGGGGCCTCGCCGAAGTAGAACTCCTTGAGCCACGCGACCCGCTCCCGCGACCCGGCGGCGATCTGGTCGAGGTCGGCCTCCATGGTGGCCGTGAAGTCGTAGTCGACCAGCCGGTCGAAGTGCTCCTCCAGCAGGCGGATCACGGCGAACGCGAGCCACGTCGGCACCAGTGCCTGGCCGCGCGTGATCACGTAGCCGCGGTCCTGGATGGTCGAGATGGTCGCGGCGTAGGTGGAGGGGCGGCCGATCCCGCGCTCCTCCAGCGCCTTGACCAGCGACGCCTCCGTGTAGCGTGCGGGCGGCGCCGTGGAGTGCCCGTCGGCGGCGAGGTCGGTGCCGACCAGCGCGTCGCCCTCGGACATCGTCGGCAGGCGCGTCTCCTTCGCCGCCGCGGCGCCCTCGGCCGCCTCGGTGTCGGCGTCCGCGCTCTCCTCGTAGGCCGCGAGGAACCCGCGGAACGAGATCACCGTGCCCGAGGCCGAGAACACCGCCTCGTTGCCGTCCTGCTCGCCGCCGACGATCGTCGCGCCGAGCCGGACGGACGCCGTCGAGCCCTTCGCGTCGGCCATCTGCGACGCGACGGTGCGCTTCCAGATCAGCTCGTAGAGCCGGAACTGGTCCCCGCTCAGCTCGCCCGCGACCTGTGCGGGGGTGCGGAACGAGTCGCCGGCGGGGCGGATCGCCTCGTGCGCCTCCTGGGCGCCCTTCGACTTGGACTGGTAGAGACGGGGCGCGCCCGGCACGTACTCGGGGCCGTACAGCTCGGCCGCCTGACGGCGCGCGGCGTTCGTGGCCTCCGACGACAGCGACGGGCTGTCGGTACGCATGTACGTGATGTAGCCGTTCTCGTACAGACCCTGCGCGGTGCGCATCGCCTGACGCGACGACATCCGCAGCTTGCGGCCCGCCTCCTGCTGCATGGTGGAGGTGGTGAACGGCGCCGCGGGACGGCGCGTGTACGGCTTGGTCTCCAGGCTGCGGACGGAGAAGTCGGCGGCCTGGAGCCCGGAGACGACGGCGGTCGCGGTGGCCTCGTCGAGCTGCACCACGCCCGTGCGGACCTTGAGCCGCCCGCGGTCGTCGAAGTCACGGCCCGAGGCGACCTTGGCGCCTGCCAGCTGGGTGAGCCGGGCGCGGAAGGAGGGCTGTCCGGAGGCTGCGCCGTCGTCGTCCGAGACCGCGAAGGTACCCGCGACGTCCCAGTAGTCCGCTGAGACGAACGCCATACGCTCGCGTTCCCGCTCGACCACCAGACGCGTCGCCACCGACTGCACACGACCGGCCGACAGTCCCTGACGCACCTTGCGCCACAGCACCGGCGACACCTCGTAGCCGTACAGGCGGTCGAGGATGCGCCGGGTCTCCTGGGCGTCCACGAGGTCCTGGTCCAGCTCCCGGGTGTTCTCCAGGGCGCGGAGGATCGCGTCGCGGGTGATCTCGTGGAACACCATGCGCTTGACCGGGACCTTGGGCTTGAGCTCCTGGATCAGGTGCCAGGCGATGGCCTCGCCCTCGCGGTCCTCATCGGTCGCGAGAAAGAGCTCGTCGGCGTCCTTCAGAGCCTTCTTGAGCTCGCTGACCTTCTTCTTCTTGTCCGCGTGGACCACGTAGTACGGGTCGAACCCGTTGTCCACGTCGACCGAGAACTTGCCGTACGGGCCCTTCTTCATCTCCGCCGGCAGGTCCTTGGGCTGCGGGAGGTCGCGAATATGCCCGACGCTGGCTTCGACCTCGTAGTCGTCGCCGAGGTAGCTCTGGATCTTTCGAGCCTTCGTGGGCGACTCCACGATCACGAGCTTGCGTGCCTGGGACATCCGGTCCTGCCTGCTTCCTGCGGGGTCTGGGGAGGGCGACTGGCGCCGTCGGAGAGTTCACGGTACGCCAGACACAACGGCTCGCACCCTATCCGGGCCGACAGCCGCTTGCCCGGCGGTCCCGCATGACCGTGGTGATTTTCACCCGTGGCGTGATCAGCGGCGTGCCGAGATGTGATGAACAACAGAGCGTTACACCGGACACACCGTCTCTTCAGCAGACTCCTCTACGGTGGGGGCCATGACGGACCAGACCCTCCCGCTGCCCGATCATCGGGACGAGAGCAGCACCAGCTACGCGGGTCCCCGGATACCCAGGCGCCGGCCCCGGCTGGTACCCCGTATCACCGCCGTGGTCGTGGCGGTGCTCGCGCTCTGGGCGGTGTGGGCGACATGGGACACGTTCGTCGCGTCACCCCTCGGCCAGCGCGCGGACCAGCTCGCGCTCGAGGGGGCCGCCCGCGGCCAGAACACCCTCTGGGAGCTCGCCGAACCGGTGCTCGGAGTGGTGTCGAACTCGTTCATCGGCCTGGGCCTGGCGGCCGCCGTGATCCTCGCGCTGGCCCGCGGCCGCTGGTGGCTCGCCGTGCAGGTCGCGATCCTGGTGGGCGGCTCGAACCTCACCACGCAGGTGCTCAAGCACGCGGTGCTCGACCGGCCCGCGCTGCTCGACGTACCGCGAGCGGACATCAACACCCTGCCCAGCGGGCACACGACGGTGGCGGCGTCCATCGCGGTGGGGCTGCTCATCGCGGTCCCCCGGCGCTGGCGGCCCGTGGTGGCGGTGGCCGGCGCGGCCTACACGGCGGCCACCGGGATGTCGACGCTGATCGGCCAGTGGCACCGGCCCTCCGACGTCGTCGCCGCCATCCTCGTGGTGCTCGCCTGGGGCGCCGGGGTGTGCGCGCTGAGCTCGCCGTCGTCCCTGGACGCGCCGCAGGACGGGCCGCAGCACGGGACGTCCGGCGCGGCCGCACTGCTGCTGCTCGGCGCGGTCGGCACCGGAGCGCTCGCGGTCGGCGCCCTGGGCAGCGTGCGGGGCGACGGATGGGGCCTGCCGCTGGGCGGCGACCTGACCGCCTACATGGGCGGGATGCTCGGCGTGGTGGCCGTGACGCTCGGCGCGTTCGCGCTCCTGCTCCTGGTCCGGCAGTCGACGGCGCGCCCGTAGACGCCGACTGGCCGAAGTAGAGCGCCTGCCCGAGTCTCCCCGGTGATGCCCGGGAGACTCGGACAGGCGCTCTACTCCGACAGTCGGGCGTCAGGAAGCCCTGCGTCCCGCCATCAAGGCGTCGAGTACCCGCCCGTGTAGGAACCCGAGCCGGAGTACGAGTCCACGACCCAGCGGTACGTGCCGGACGTACCCGAGTAGCTCACGCTCTCGTCGGGTGCGGCGGTGATGCCCTGCGCGACGGTGGACCAGGAGCCGCTGCCCGAGCGCTTCTGCAGGTAGAGGTCGAAGTCGACACCACTGGGGCCGTCGAGGCAGCCCGTGATGGTGCCGGACCCGGACGAGAAGCCGCTGCTGCTCGGCTTGTAGGTGAAGGCGCCGCTGCTCAGCGAACCGCTGAACGCTGTCTCCTGGCTGGCACAGCCGGGAGGCGGCGTGGTGCCACCGCCGCCGGTGATCAGCGTCACGCTCGCGGCGCTGAGCGCCTCGTTCACCGGCTGGAAGTACGTGGTGCCGCCGGAGGAGCAGTTGCCGTTGCCGCCCGACGTCATGCCCTGGGCCTGCGAACCGGCCAGCAGCGAGCCGCCCGAGTCACCCGGCTCGGCGCACACGTTGGTCCGGATGAGGCCGGAGACGCTGCCCTCGGCGTAGTTCACCGTGGCGTTGAACGCCTGGATCGTGCCGCAGTGCCAACCGGTCGTGGAGCCCGAGCGGCAGACGGACGCGCCGACGGCGGCCTGGGACGAGCCCGAGACGTTGACCGTGCCGCCGTTGTAGTTGTTGACCGCACCGATCGGGGTGTCGTCCGAACCGGTGTTCACGTAGGCGTAGTCGTTGCCCGGGAACGAGGACACCTGGAAGGTGCCGCTCGGCTGGCTGGTCGTCGCACCACGCGAACCGCAGTGGCCGGCGGTGACGAAGCCACCGGTGACCGAGAAGCCGACCGAGCAGCGTCCGCCACCGATGTAGTAGGCGTTGCCGCCGATCACGTTGATGAGGGTGCGAGGCAGCTCGGCGACCTCGACCACGGAGACGGAGCCCGCGGAGAGGCCTGCCCGCGCGACGGCGGCGGCGACGGCGGCCTTCGAGCCCTTCGCCACCTCCATGACCACGGAGTTGGACTCGACGTCCACGTAGGCGGCGGCGACCTTGGCGTCCGGAGCCGCCCGGTAGGCCTTGGTGGCCAGCCGCTCGAGCTGGCTCAGCGACTTGTCGACGGTGACTGCGTTGGCACCGGCGGCACGGACCTCGGCGGCTCCCGCCTTGTCGGTGACGGCGACGAACAGCTCGCTGCCGTCCACCCACGCCCCCGCGTAGCCCTTGTCGAGGGCCTTGACGATGGTGTGCTGCTTCGCGGACAGCGACTCGTCGGTCTTGAGGCGGGTCACTGCCTGTGCCGTGGTGAGCCCGAGGTCGCGCTCCATCGCGGCGACCATGCCCGGCGCGTAGCCGGCCACGTCGGACTTGTCGGAACCGGCGGCAGTGCCTGCGGTAGCAGCGGTGATGCTGGCGGCGAGGAGCGTCGCAGCGGCTGTAGCCACGGTGATCGCTCTGAAGGATGTGCGTCTCATGTCCAGCGACTCCTTGTCGTCGGGGCAATGAATTCACCCAGTGCGGCAAAGCGTAGGGTCGTGTCCAGGAAACTCCCAGATACCGATTGGGACATATCGCAGCAATATGCGGGCATGCCGGGGGGCGGGTAGGAACATTCCCCTACCCGCCCCCCGGGCCACCGACCGAGGTGCGCCTAGCGCATCCGGGTCAACGGGTCACGAGCGAGACACCCGCCGCGCTCAGCGCCTCACCCACGGGGTTGAAGTACGTCGTGCCGCCGGAGGAGCAGTTGCCGTTGCCGCCCGAGGTCATGCCCTGGGCCTGCGAGCCGGCCAGCAGCGAGCCGCCCGAATCACCCGGCTCGGCGCACACGTTCGTGCGGATCAGTCCGGTGACGCTGCCCTGGGAGTAGTTCACGGTCGCGTTGAGGGCCTGGATGGTGCCGCAGTGCCAGCCGGTCGTGGAGCCCGAGCGGCAGACGGTGGCGCCGACGGCGGCCGCCGACGAGCCCGAGACGTTCACGGTGCCGCCGTTGTAGTTGTTGACGGCGCCGACCGGGGTGTCGTCCGAACCGGTGTTCACGTAGGCGTAGTCGTTGCCCGGGAACGAGGACACCTGGAAGGTGCCGCTCGGCTGGCTGGTGGTCGCACCACGCGAACCGCAGTGGCCGGCGGTGACGAAGCCGCCGGTGGCCGCGAAGCCGACCGAGCAGCGGGAGCCGCCGATGAAGTAGGCGTTGCCGCCGACCACGTTGATCAGCGTCTTGGGCCGCTCCGCTGCGGTCGCCAGCGAGACGGCGGAGGCGGGCACGCCCGCCTCGGCGACCGCGGCAGCGACGTCCGCCTTGGCGCCGTCTACGACAGAGATGACGATCTCGTTGGTCTCCACGTCCACGTGGTACGAGGTCACGTCGGACTCGGACAGCGCACCGTCCAGGTCCGCCGTCCATGAGTCGAGCGCCGCGAGCGAGTTCTTCACGGTCACCGGGGTCGCCCCGGCCGCCCGTACCGCCGCGGCGTCGGCGGTGTCGGTCACCGCGACGTGCAGCTCGTCGACGCCTTCGACCCACGCGCCTGCGTAGGACGACGCGCCCAGCGCCCTCTCCAGGCTCCGCTGCGTTCCCGCCAGGGCCTCCTGCGCCTTGAGCTGAGCCACGGCCTCGGCCGCGCTCAGGTCGAGGTCGCGCTCCATGGCCGCGACCATGCCCGGGGCGTACTGCGCCGCGGCGGCCTCGGTGTCGGGCTGGGCGGCGGCGACGGCGTTGATGGTGCCGGCAAAGAGGCCCACGGTGGCGGTTGCCACGGCGAGACCCCGGAGGGAGGTACGACTCATCTCAGCGACTCCTTGTGTCGGAGAGCAGGTGAAAACACCACCTGGGGGTGACTATTCACCCGTGCGCTCAACCTAGGAGCAGTTGGACCTCACGTACAGATCACACTCAGGTCATACAAATTTCATATGGAGCGCAAACTGGTCAGCCGAGCATCCCGTACATCGCCAGCCACTGTTCGTACTGCGGACTGCGCCGCACTGCGTCCCGGTGCGCGCGGTGCGCGGCACCCTCGACGGCCTCCAGGTCCACTCGCAGGTCGGCGTCGTGGCGCCAGCCCAGGTAGTGGGTACGGCGCAGGGGCGCCCCGGCGAGCGGCACCGTCACCACGCCCGGCGGATCCAGCTGCCCGGGCTCCACGAGCGCGACGGCGCGCCCTGCCCGCACCTGGTCGACGGCGGTGGTCCACTCCGCCTCGCCCATGCCCTGCGGGGTGAACCCCGCGCGCACGCACGCCGACACGAAGCACTCCTCGAAGCAGCCGTGCGAGGGCACGCAGAGCCACTGCTCCTCGGACAGCTCGGCGAGCGAGACCTCGGGCTTGCCCGCGTACGGGTGGTGCTCGTCGATGAGGACGAACATCGGGTCGGTGCAGACCCGGGTCCATGCGACCTCGCCGGCGGACGGCGGCGACCCGTCCGAGCACATCCCGACCAGCCCGACGTCGATGGTGCCCCGCGCGAGCCGGGACGCCACGTCGTCCGCGAGATGGGGCATCGCTGTGGTGACCTGGACGCCGGGTATCGCGATGTGCAGCTGATTGACGAAAAGGCCGCCCAGCGCGGTGCCGGTGATGGCCACCCGGACCGTCTCACCCTTTGCCACGTCGCCGTTGACGAGGCGCTCGGCGTCGTCGGCGAGGGCCGACATCGCCGGGAGCAGCACGCGGGCGTGCCGCAGTATCAGCTCACCGAGCTCGGTCGCGCGCGCACCGAAGCGGTCGCGGACGAACACGTTCCCGCCGAGCGACCGGTCGATGCGGTTGAGCTGCGCAGTCAACGCCGGCTGCGCGATGCCGAGAGCAGCGGCCGCCTTTGTGACGCTGCCCGACTCGGCAACAGCGACGACCATCCTCAAGTGCCGCATGTCGAGTTCCACACGGTGGAAAATATCTGTCATAGCACCAGATGTCTCTGTTCTGAACAAGATTTATCGGTGCGCGCTACCGAAAGTTACGTCCGCGAAACGGATGGAGCACCGGTGGCAGAGCGGGTGATGGCGTTCTTGCGTCATTCTGCAAGGAAACCGTCACGAACCAGGCGACGGACGGCCGGGAGAAGCTCTCCGGCAAGGTCGTCGGCGGGGACGTCGAACAGCGACGCGAGCGCACCGACGATCTGCCCCACCGACAGCTCCCCGTCGCACGCGCCCACCAGCGCGGCGAGCGGGCTAGACGCCTGCACGCCACGCCCGAGGCCGTCCCCCTGCCGCAGGATGACGATGTTCGGGTCGGCGGCGCCGGGCGTCAGGTAGCGCTCCTCGGTGATGTCGGCGGCCGTGACGAGGCGCGACGCCGCGAGCGCCGCGTCGTCCCGCGCGGCGAGCCAGTCGTGGCCCGCGAGGCTGCGGGCGATGTGCGCGCCGAGCGGCTGCCGGACCGAGCCCGTGTGCTCCTCCAGGCGCCGTAGCGTGGGCGGCCCGGACAGCGGCCGGCGCAGGGTCACCAGCCCGAAGCCGACCGCCTCGACGTCCCGGGACTCGAAGTCGTCGAGCCATGCGCCGTAGGCCGCCGCCCAGGCGTCCGGCTCACGGTCGGCGGTGGTGCCGCCGTCCCGGATCCACGTCTCGGCGTACTCGGCGGGGTCGAGGACCTCACGCTGGATGATCCAGCCGTCCAGGCCTGCCTCGTCGAGCCAGGCGCCGACCCGTTCGGTCCACGGCTCTCCCCGGCGGTGCTCCCAGTTGCCGAGGAGCTGGGCGGTGCCGCCCGGCGCGAGCACGTCGCCCACGCCGAGGATCAGGTCCCGCACCAGGTCGTCGCCCGCCCTGCCGCCGTCGCGGTACTCGTAGTCGCCGAGCGCGTCGGCGACCGCCCGCCCCGCCGCCCCGGCGTGCGGCGTGATCACGAACGGCGGGTTGGACACGACGAGGTCGAACCGCTCTCCCGCCACCGGCTCCAGCATCGACCCGTGCCGCAGCTCCAGCTCCGTCCCGGCCCGGGTGTTCAGCGCGGCGTTGAACGCCGCGAAGGCCAGCGCCCGCCGCGAGATGTCCGTCGCCACCACGTGCTGCGCGTGCCGCGCCGCGTGCAGGGCCTGGATGCCGCAGCCGGTGCCCAGGTCGAGCACCCTGCCCGTCGAGCCACGCACGGTCACCTGCGCCAGCGTGAGGGAGGCGCCGCCCGCGCCCAGCACGTGGTCGGTGGCCAGGCGTCCCCCGCTGACGAGCTCGCCGAGGTCCGAGGCGAGCCACCAGCTCGCGTCGCCGACGGCGTCCACCGAGGAGTAGGGGCTCAGGTCCACCACGGCGCGCACGTCGTCGTCGTCCCCCGTGCCCTGAGCGGCGACCAGGCCGAGGCGCTCCGCACCCGCGGTCCCCGTGCGTGGCAGCGCCCGGTCGAGTGCCGCGCGCGGCACGACCCCGCCCAGGAGGAACAGGCCGGCGAGGGTCGCCGGCGGGCTGGGCCGTGACGACGACGGGGCGCCCAGTGCGGCGGCCAGCGCCCGGCGGGCCGGCAGGGACTGCTCGCGGTGCAGCGCCGCCGCGGCCACCGGGCCCAGCAGACGCTCGACGCCGTCGACGTCGTAGTCGGAGGCGACCAGGTCGTCATGGAGGGAGTCGACGAGGGCACGGTCGGTCACAGGAGGCAGCACGGACCTATCCTGCCCGCAGACGCCCGCCCGCCACCACGCGGGAGGCCTACCCGCGGCAGTTGGAGGCCACGAACTCCTGCACGCGCTGGGACGCCGCGACCATCGCCTCGGTGTCGAGCTCCTGCTGCGCACCGCCGACCGCGTCGCTCACCGCGGGGCCGTCGGTGGCGTTCACCTTCTCGATGTTGTTGGCGACCGTCGAGTAGTACGTGAAGGCGACCGCCCAGTCCCCCGCGATCGCCTCGGGCGGGGTCACGCCCTGCAGGGCGTTGCGGGCGTTGATGAATCCCTTGCGCAGGGTGTCGGGCTGGTCCTCGACCATCGCCGACTGGGCGTTGGCGGCCTGCGTCCACGCCATCTGCGTCTGGGCGCACGATGCGGCGTCCGCGGTGGAGAGAACCTTGTCGTCACCCTGGAACTGAGTCATCCCCCAGCCGGTGCCGAGGCCCAGCGCGGCGGCGGTCACGCCGGCGAGCACCAGCACGAGCGTCTTGTCCAGCAGCTTGGGCAGACCCCGGCTCAGGGTTCGCTTGATCCGCTTCTGCTGCGCGGTGTCGGGGGCCGACAAGCGGCCCTTGGGGCGCTGCTTGCCTGCCTTGCGGGACTCTGACTTGCGCGACTCGGGCTTCCGGGACTCGAGCTTCCGGGACCCGGCCTTGCGCGGCTCCGGCTCGCTCGGCCCGGCAGGCAGGGCGTCGTCGGGCTCGGGCAGGTCGGGGCGGTGCACCGTACCGGCCTCGTCCGGCAGCGCCTCGACCTGGTAGTCGTCCTCCGCCACCGAGCCTTGGTTCAGCGGGCCTTGGTTCAACGGAGCAGGGCTCAGCGGGAAGCCGCCGGCCGGGGTGGGCGCGGACTCGGACTTCGGCGCGCCCTTCGTGCCGGACTTCGCGCCCTTGCCCTTCGACCGCGACTTCACGGCCTTGCCGCTCTTGGCACCGGCGCTCTTGCCACCCGCGTTCTTGCCCCGGCCCCGCGTCACGGCGGGCTCTGCGGCCGCCACAGAACCCCACGGGTTGGCGTCGCCGTCGCTCTCGCCGTCCGCGATGACGGGCGCGGGCACGTGTCCCCACGGGGAGCCTGTCGTCTCGTCGGCAGGCGGCGGATCCACGGGGGCACCAGCACCCGAGGCACCGGCACCCGAGGCACTGCCCCAGGGGCTCGGTGCGGGCTCGCTCTGCGCGAGACTCTCGGCCCACTCGAGGGCGCTGGCCCCGGGCGCGGCCTCGCCGGCCGCGAGGCTCTCCGCCCACGTGAGCGCATTCGATGCGGGGGGACCACCAGCACGAGACGCAGCACGACCACCCCGCGAGCCCTTGCGCCGTGTCGCACTCATAGCCGCGCACTTTACCCGCTCGTCCCGCCGGCGCAGGAGGGGCAATCGTGTGATACGTGGCGAACTGGGGGTGAAGTTGCTACAGGTTGAGGTAGTTGATGCTCGACCAGAACACCACGACGACGACCATGACGATTCCGATCGCGAGCGACAGGAGTCCCCAGTTGCGGGCACGGCGCGACGCTTTCCTGGACTTGTCGTGCTCCTGCGCCTTCCACAGGGCATTCACGCGCAGCGCACTCACCAGTGCGACCAAACCCGTCGGCGGGAAGCAGAAGATTGTCACCAGCACGGCGAACACCAGATACGACCGCGGCGGATACTGCAGCTGCGCGGGGTATGTGTGGACGTTGACGTACACCGGCGAACGCGACCCACCCGGGACCGCGGGCGGCAGGGCGGAGCTGCTCATGGACGTCTCCCTCTTCCGTGTAAAGGGAGAACTTAGTCCAGTTTCGGCGATTTGTTGAATGTGCTGGTCAGCCGGGTATTTTGCGCAGTACCTCACGATAGAAATGCACGCCGCGACCCAGGGAATCAACGCTCAGATGCTCACCTACCCCGTGAATCGACTGCCGCTGAGCGCGCGACAGAACGAACGGGCTGAACCGGTAGACGTGGTCGCTGATGGGGGTGAAGGTGCGTGAGTCGGAGGCCGCGAGCAGCACGTGGGGCACCACCACCGCGTCGGGATACGACGCGCCGATCGCCTCGCTGAGCAGTGCGAACTGCTGGCTGTCCGTCGGCGATACCTCGCTGGGCTCGCTGCTCTGCACCACCTCGAGCACGACCTTCTTGTCCCCGATGATCCGACGCAGCCGCGCAACCGTCCGGTCCACGGTCTCGCCGAGTGCCACCCGCACGTCCAGGCGAGCACGAGCCGACGACGCCGCCACGTTCGCCCCCGCGCTCCCCTGGAGCTCGGTGACCGCGACGGTCGTGCGGACCAGGGCCGCGGCCTCCGGGCCTCCTCCGGCGAGCAGCCAGGCGGCGACCTTGCGCAGGGGCCCGGAGGCCAGCCTGGTCGCGATCTTGAGGCCCAGCCCCTTCCCGCCGCTCACGCCGGGCGCGACGCGGGCCAGCATCTCCGCCGTCGGCGCGTTCATCCTCGCAGTGAAACGACGTCGGGTGACCCGCGTGATCGCACGGGCGAGACGCGTCGTGGCCGACTGCTTGCCGGGCACCGCGGCGTGCCCACCGACGTCGGAGGTGTGCAGGTTGACGCCGACGAGGCCCTTCTCCGCGACACCCACCATCGCCGCCTGCCGGCTCAGCCCCGGGAAGGCGTCCGTCACGACGCCGCCGCCCTCGTCGACCACGAGCCAGGGGCGCACACCGAGCTCGTACAACCGCCGGACGGCGATCTGCGCGGTCTCGCCCGCCGCCTCCTGGTCCGCGCCGAAGAACAGCCAGATGTCCCTCTCGGGCACGAAGCCTTCGCCGAGCAGCGACTCGACCGCGTCGAGCAGCGCCACGAGCCCGCCCTTGTCGGCGAGCGTGCCGCGGCCGTGCACCAACCCGTCGCGGATCTCGC
Source organism: Promicromonospora sp. CA-289599 (assembly GCF_050936155.1). Classification (NCBI taxonomy): domain Bacteria; kingdom Bacillati; phylum Actinomycetota; class Actinomycetes; order Micrococcales; family Promicromonosporaceae; genus Promicromonospora; species Promicromonospora sp. CA-289599. The sequence continues at coordinate 3,051,391 of NZ_JBNJNI010000001.1, read as the reverse complement.
CGGAGAACGGGTTGGTCGGCCAGTCCGCGGCCCGCACCGGCGCGACATCCTGGTGGGCCATGAGGACCACGGGGAACGGGTGCAGCACGTCCTGCCGCCCGCGGCCCGGCCACCGGTAGAGCAGGCCGTGATCGCCCGCCGGCTCGCTCTGCAGGGCGTGCACGCGGGGATAGAACGCGGCCAGCGCCGCCCGGTGCCTGGCGAACGACTCGTGGTCGGCGTGCTGCGGGTCCCACGACGAGACAGTGGGGATCTGCACGAGCGAGGACAGGTGCCCTGCCGCGATGTGGCCCGCCGAAGCGTGCCGATCGCCGTACGGCTCCGAGGAGGCGAAGGCTGACGAGCCCTTCCGGTCGCCGAGCACGGCGTCCGGAGCCGCCGGTTGCTCCGCGACCGGCTGCACCGTCGGTTTGGCGGCGGACCCGGGCCTCGACCGGGGCGCCGGCTCGGCGGCGGGTTCGGCGGACGGTGCCGCAGCCGGTTGGACTGCCGCCTTGGCGATCATTTCGGCCGTGACCTGAGGGATGGCCTCGGTCGGGTCGATGTCGGCACTCACGGGACCTTCTCCTGCTCCGGGTCTCCCACGAGGGGGGCTCCTGCGTCGGGGCTCTCGTCGGCACCCGCGGACCGCGGAGCCTTCAGGAACACAACACCGCAGACGATAGCGGTAGCACCCGGTTTTCCCCATACCTCCGGTAATGCTGGACGGCGTAGCGGCCGACCTCCGCGGTGGTCACTCCGCGGCAGTCACCGTGCGGCCCAGTGGATCGCCGTCGCCGCCTGGCTCAGGCCGCCCCGGGGATGGGTACGGAAGAAGACCGAGGTGCCGAACACGAACGCCCGCGCATGCCCCACTTTGCCGGATACCGCGGCAGCCTGCCCGATGACGGAGCCCCGCCCGTCCGGTTCCCTGGTCAGGCGCCAGTACCCGGCCCGGAAACCGCCGTACGTCAGCTCCGTGGTCGTCTCCTCGCCCAGGTCGGTGAACCAGACGGCGGGGTAGACGAAGCCGTGGTCCTGCGCGTGGTCGTCCAGCACCTCGCCGGGGGTGCTGGTGGCGATGATGCCGTTGCTCGCCGGGTCACCGGTCAGCGCGGTGCCGCTGACCAGCCCGTACGACTCCGCGGCCGCGAACGCGCCCGCTCCGCGCCCGACGATGGCGCCGTCGTCGTGCAGCCAGGAGAGGACGTGTTCGTGACCCGCCGAACCCACGCGCAGGTCCAGCGACGAACCGACCCACAGCACATCGGCGTCCTCGAGCCCCGTAGGGGTGCCGTTCGCCGCGCCCGCCTCGATCTGAGCCGCCGAGACCGGCACCAGGTCGTCGAACCCGAGCGCGAGGAGCGACAGCCGGTCGTCCTGGTTGCCCGCGTACGCGACGGTCAGGTCCTCGCCGAGCTCGCCCGCGGCGTACTCGGCCCGCGAGACGGTCTCGAAGGAGATGTCGTACCGGTCCGCGACGTCGCGTGCCGCGCGCAGCCCACGCGGGCCGACGGCGGCTCGCCCGTCCGCCGTCAGCCGCACGGTCACGCCCTGCCCCAGGAGGTCGTTCAGGGCGCGGTGGTCCCCCACTCCTGCCACGTCGAAGGCGACGTACCTGGCGCCGTCCGGGACGCTCCCGCGCGGAGCACCACGGCGGACCGGCGCGGTCGGTCCGATCGGGCCGTCGGCGGTGCCGCCCACGCGTTCCACCGTCGCTCCCCAGAGGTAGGCCGGCGACCACGCGGAGACGTCGTACATGGCCGGGACATCCTCTGAGATGTCCGAGCCGAGCGCGAGCAGCGTGTTCGCCAGCCCGCGCAGGGGCTGGTGCAGGTCCACCACGTAGGAACCGGACGGATAGGTGGTGCCCGCGACGCGCGTGGGTGCGGCCAGCCGCTCCACCTCGACGCCGTGGAACAGCAACGCGTCCACCAGGTCCTCGGCGTCCGACGCAGACCGCTGGCCGGAGCCGACCGGGATCACGTAGGCGCGCGGGAGGCGTACCGCGCCCTGGTCGTCGGCCTCGTCCCAGAGCTGCTTCCACTCGTCCGGTCCGGGGACCGCGCCGATGTTCTCGGCTGTCAGCGCGACCTTGGGCGCCCCGGCCAGCCCGCGGCGGAACATCTCTGCCTGGTCGGCGAGCATCGAGTCCGAGCTGGTGTGGACGTAGTCGATCATCGATCGCATGACGGTGGCCGCCACCTCGGTGTTCACCGTCGCGTCCGCGCGCGCGGTGGCACCCGTCGGCTTGAGCGGCAGCTCGACCGTGCTGGCCACGGCGCCGTGGAAGAGCGCGTACTGCGCGGTGAAGACCGGCGGGTAGTCGTCCCAGCCCGACGGCGTGTCCCGGTAGGGGATCTTGACGGATCCCGTGTTCCCGGCCACGACCTCGCCCGTGTCCCGGTCGTAGTAGGTGTTGCCCTCGATCTCGGCCGCGACGACGTCGTCCTCCACCTGGCGGGCTATCGCGTAGGCATGCGGGAGGAAGAGGTCGTACTCGTAGTTCTCGCCGTGCGGCGGGCCGGCCGGCTCGACCTGGAGCACGTCGGTGTAGCCGTGGAAGTCACCGGCGAACAGCGGCTGCACCGCTTGCACGGTGCGCACGTACGAGCGCGCCTCGGGCGTGGCGAGCGTGACCATGTCGCGGTTGGCGTCGAGGCCGAGGGACGTCGAGCGCGTCGCGTGCGAACGACCGTCGGGGTTGAGCGTGAGGCTGAACACGATCCGGTGGTGCTCCAGCATGCTCCTCGTGCCGGCGTCGTCCGCCGTGGCGAGGCGTTCGACGACCCGCAGCGCGGCGTCGGTGCCCTCCCACTCGTCGCCGTGGATGTTCGCGCTGATCCAGATGGGCGTCTTGTAGTCCGCGCGCAGCTCGCGGTTCCGCAGGGCCTCGTCCGGCCGCTCCCTGATCTCCTCGCGCCACGCGGTCTGCCGGGCCGTCTCCGCCCGGCGCTCGGGCGCAGTCACGGTGACGAGGTAGAGGTCACGCCCCTCCGTCGACCTGCCCACCACCTGGGTGGAGACCCGGTCGCTCCGCTCCATCAACCTGGTCAGGTGGGGCGAGAGGTCCGCATGGCTGACTGTGCCGTTCAGCTCGGTGGCGTCCGCTGCGTCCGACGGGAAGACGCGCAGCTCCGGCTGGTACGGGTAGGACGCCGGCATGCGCAGCGGATCGCCGCCCAGCGCCGGCAGCGGCGCCGGCGGATCAGCCGGACGATCCTCGTCGCGCGCCGTCGGACCGGCCAGGACGTTGGCCTCGATGCCCCGGCCGAGCCCTGCCGTCGCCACCCCTGTGGCCGCGCGCCCCTCCACGAGCACGCCGGAGGGCTGAGCGGCGGCGGGTGCGGTCAGCGAGCCGGCCACCAGTGCGGCTCCGGTCAGCGCGACGCCCGTCAGGACGGCGAGCGAACGAGTACGAACGAGCAAGAGGTGCCTCCCCAGCGGCAAGTCGGCCAAGTCTGACCCACGGCCCGGGCAAACCGGAACGAGACACAGTGTCCACTACGCGGCTCCCGGCCCTGCGGCTGACACCGCCCAGAATGCCGTTGACCTGGCGGCCGCCCGGCGGTGCACTGTGGCGATGAGCACCGAGCGATGGACCTCCGCGACCGTCTACCCCGACATGTGGACGGACCCGGACGACGACCCGCGCGAAGCGCTGGCGAACCCGGTCGGGGAGAAGGACACCCTCTGGAACTATCTCAAGCACTACCGGATCACGCTGGAGATGAAGTGCGAGGGGCTCTCCGCTGAACAGCTCGCGCGGCGCTCCGTACCGCCGTCGACCCTCTCGCTCCTCGGGCTCGTGCGACACCTGGCGCACGTCGAGCAGAGCTGGTTCCAGCGGGTCCTGCAGGACCAGCCGGACCTGCCGAAGCTGTTCGGCAAGTCGCCGGAGAACCCGGACGCGGACTTCGACGACGTCGTTGCGGACCCCGCGATGGTCGAGGAGGCGTGGGCCGCCTGGCGGCGTGAGGTGCAGGCAGCCGACGCCTGGCTGGCCGCGCTGCCCGAGGACGACCTGGGCCGCACGGTGCCGCGCGGCGACGACGTGCTCCCGGTGCGCGACGTGCTGGTCCACATGGTCGAGGAGTACGCCCGCCACGTGGGCCACGCCGACCTGCTGCGCGAGTGCATCGACGGCCGGGTGGGCCAGTAGCGAGGTTCGCGAAGTAGAGCGCCTGTCCGCGTCTCCCGGCTTCACCCGGGGAGACGCGGACAGGCGCTCTACTTCGCGAACCTCGCTCTACCTCGGCGTCAGACGACCGCTTCCGCTTCCGCGCGGTCCTGCTCCGCCTGCTGTGCGGCGTCCACCCGGCTGGCCCGCATGCGGGACCAGATGACCGCACCGAACGCCACGGCCGCCGCCACGAGGGCGATGCCGATCCGGAGCACGTGGTTGGCGTCCGCGGGGACGCTCATCGCCACGACCGCCGGGGCGATCAGCAGGGCGACCAGGTTCATCACCTTGATCAGCGGGTTGATCGCCGGGCCGGCGGTGTCCTTGAACGGGTCGCCGACGGTGTCGCCGATGACCGTCGCGGCGTGGGCGTCGGAGCCCTTGCCGCCGTACTTGCCGTCCTCGACGATCTTCTTCGCGTTGTCCCAGGCGCCGCCCGAGTTGGCCAGGAAGATCGCCATGAGGACGCCCGTGCCGATCGCACCGGCAAGGAACCCGGCCAGCGGGCCGACACCGAGGCCGAAGCCGACGGCGATGGGCGCGAACGCCGCCAGCAGACCCGGCGTGATGAGCTCGCGCAGCGAGTCCCGGGTGCAGATGTCGACGACCCTGGCGTAGTCGGGGCGCTCCTCGTACGTCATGATGCCCGGGTGGTCGCGGAACTGGCGGCGCACCTCGAACACGATGGCGCCGGCGGCGCGCGTGACGGCGTCGACGGCGAGCCCCGAGAACAGGAACACGGTGGCCCCGCCGAGGATCACGCCCACGAGGGTGACCGGCGAGATGATGTCGTAGCTGAGCATCGAGGTCACCAGCCCGGTGCCGACGTTCCCGACCTGCGCGAGCGCGTGGGACACGGCGTCGGCGTAGGACCCGAACAGCGCGGTGGCGGCGAGCACCGCCGTGGCGATCGCGATGCCCTTGGTGATCGCCTTGGTGGTGTTGCCGACGGCGTCCAGGTCGGTGAGGATCTGCGCGCCCTCCTCGTCGACGTCGCCGGACATCTCGGCGATGCCCTGCGCGTTGTCGCTGACCGGGCCGAACGTGTCCATCGCGACGATGACGCCGACGGTGGTGAGCAGGCCGCAACCCGCCAGGGCGACCAGGAACAGCGCGAGCGGCACCGAGCCGCCGGCCAGCAGGAACACGCCGCAGATCGCGGCGGCGATGATGCCCGCGGTGTAGACGGCGGACTCGAAGCCCACGCCGATACCGGAGAGGACGACGGTCGCCGCGCCCGTCCTGGAGGTCGCTGCCACGTGCAGCGTCGGCTTCTTGTCGGTACCGGTGAAGTAGCCGGTCACCCAGAGGATGACGCCGGCGAGCACGACCCCGATGAGCACGGCGAGCGCGGACACGATCCGCGGGTCGGCAGTCACGCCGGAGAGGTCCGCGGTGCCGGGCACCTGGGCGAACGACGACGGCAGGTAGGCGAAGGCGGCGATGCCGGCCAGCACGGCGCCGACGACCGCGGAGATGTAGAACCCGCGGTTGATCGCGGCGAGCCCGCTCTCGGACCCGCGGACCCGGGTGATGAAGACGCCGAGCAGCGCGACGAACGCGCCGATCGCCGTGACGATCAGGGGGAACACGAGGCCCTGCTCGCCCATCGCGGCCTTGCCCAGGATGAGGGCGGCCACGAGCGTCACGGCGTAGGACTCGAAGAGGTCAGCCGCCATGCCGGCGCAGTCGCCGACGTTGTCGCCCACGTTGTCCGCGATGGTGGCGGCGTTGCGGGGATCGTCCTCGGGGATGCCCTGCTCGACCTTGCCGACCAGGTCGGCGCCGACGTCGGCCGCCTTGGTGAAGATGCCGCCGCCCACGCGCATGAACATGGCAAGCAGCGCGGCGCCGAAGCCGAAACCCTCGAGCACGGCCGGGGCGTCCACGTCGTAGACGAGCACGACGAGCGCGGCGCCGAGCAGGCCGAGGCCCACCACGGACATGCCGACGACGCCACCGGTACGGAAGGCGATGCGGGCGCCCTCGGCCCGGCCGCCCGGACGGGTGGCGGCCGCGGCGACGCGGACGTTCGCCCGCACCGCCAGCCACATGCCCAGATAGCCGATCGCGGCGGAGAAACCGGCGCCGAACACGAACGCGACGGAGCGCCCGATCCGGATGCCACTGTCCCCGGGCAGCAGGAAGAGCAGTCCGAACACGACCACCGCGAACAGCACGAGGGTGCGGAACTGCCTCTTCAGGTAGGCGGATGCGCCCTCCTGTACGGCCTGGCCGATGTCCTGCATCTTCGCGGTTCCATCAGGTGCGGCGAGCACCTGGCGACGCAGCACGAACGCACACCCGAGTGCGAGGACCGCGATGAGGGCGATCACCGCGACCGTGGTGTAGCTGCCTGCGCCGAAAACAATGCCGTCTTCGAGCATTCGTCCTCCTCGACGAGCTCCGGGGATGTACCCCAGAAAGTGTGTTGCCCTGCACGGGGTTGACCCGTGCAAGGCCTAATGCGTCCCGCCGGCAACGTCGATGGCGGGAAGAAGCCAGAGTCTACCCACATGTGACGCCAGTCACTATGTCGACAGAGCCGTCTAACGGAGCGCGGAACCCGTGGTGAGCTCGCGGATCTCCTGGAGCAGCCGCGCGGCGTCCGTGAGGTCCGGCAGCACGACGTCGGCGCCTGCCTGGACGAGCCGGTCCGCCGACGTCGTGCCGGACGCCACGGCGATCACGCGCGCGCCACCCTCGAGCCCCGTGCGCACGTCCTCCAGCGAGTCCCCGACGATCACCGTGTTGCCGACGTCGAACACGGTGCCGTACCGCTCTCCCGCGCGGCCCTGCGCCACCGCCACGAGGGCCGGCCGGTGCGCGTCGTCGGACGAGAAGCCGCCCACCGCGGCGTCCACGTACCGGTCCATGCCGAACACCCGCAGCTTGATCAGGGCGTTGGCCTCGAGGTTGCCCGTCAGGACCGTGGATACCAGGTCGGGCTCGGCCGCGACCGCCTTCAGCGCCTGCATGGCCCCGGGCAGGACATGGCCGGTGTTCCGCACGTCCTCGGTGTGCGCCGCGAAGCGCAGCGGCACCACCTCGAGCATCCGCGGCAGCAGGGCCGCGGCCTCATGTGCGCTGACCCCGTTGTCCTCCAGGAGCCCGCGGATCGCCAGCGGCATCGTCACGCCGGTGCCCTTCGCAGGGAGGCGTTCGGCGGGTCGACCTACGACCTCGGCGAACGCCTCCCGGTATGCGGTACGGTCCACCTCCCCGACGTAGACCAGCGTGCGGTCGATGTCCCAGAGCACGAGAGCCCTGGCATCACTGCGGGAGGTGACCGGCGCGGTCACGACGAAAGGGCCGCGATCCGCTCGGTCAGCACCCGCGCCCCGACCCCGGTGCGCCTCGTCGAGCCACCGCGTCGGAGGTCCGCCGACAGGTCACGAAGATGCTCCCGGAGCCGCACGGACTGCACGGTCTCAGCGATGTTGACCGCCTCCTCGCCCGTGGCGCACGCGGCGTCGAGGTCGCCCGCCCTGGCGTGCGCCTGAGCCGCCCGGCTCAGGAACAGCCCGTGCGTGCGGCGCTCCCCCGCACGCTCGGCCTGGATCGCGTGCCCGAAGCTCTCGACGGCGCGCGCCGTGTTGCCGAGCGCCAGGTGCGCCGAGCCGGACTGTCCGTGGATCTCGCCCTCGTTCATCCAGTACAGCCAGTGCGGGTCGTCCTCGCCGCGCCCGCGGGCGCACAGCTCCGAGGCCTCACCGAGGGCACGGCGCGCCGCCTCGCCCTCGCCGGCTGCGGCGTGACCGCGGGCCTGGCGCGTGAGCAGCGTGGCCGCCAGGTGGGGTGCGTCGAGGCGGGCGATCCGACGTCGGCCGGCCTCCGCGGCGCGGACCGCGTCGCGCGGGTCGCCGCTGGAGTAGCCGTGGATCGCGAGGTACGACAGCGCACCCGCGCCGAGCCGGTCGTCGGCAGCGGCGTGCGCGGCGCGCAGACCGGCCAGCATGTAGGCGCGGGCCGTGTCCGTGCGGCCGGCGTCGAACGCGAACCAGCCCGCCTGCGTGGCGGTGTCCGCGGCGACGGCGGCGAGCTTGCGGCCCGTCACGTCGTCGTACGTGCTGCGCTCCAGGACGCGGACCACCAGGGCGAGGTGGGCGCGCGCCAGGTCGGCCACCGCCCCGCTGCCCGAGCCCTTGTCCATGACGCGCAGCTCGTCGAGCGTGCCCTGCAGGTGGCCGCAGAGCTCGAGCGAGACGCGGGTACCCGCGGTCGCACGGCGCAGCGGCTCGGCCTGCTCGGCGTCCCAGCTCTGGATCATCGAGTTCAGCGCGATGCCGGACGCCGGACGCGGCGAGTCGGTCCCGGCCGCGTCGCTCATCGCCGTGGCCGAGACGGGGCCGTTGGCGTCCGTGGGCAGCCAGTCCGCCGTGTTGTCGGCGACGTGCGCCAGGCGGAGTGCGGTGAGCATGCGGTCCGCCGTCCACGGCAGCACCGGGTCGGGGGCCGTGGGCGTCACCGGCTCCGGCACCACCGCGGCCTGGCCGGACGCTGCGGTGCGTGCGGTAGCGGCGGCGTCGGGCAGCGGGCTGATCCCCGGGAGGGGGAGCCGGACCAGGTCCGGTGGCGTGCCCAGGCCCGTGAGGAACTGGACGACGCGGGAGACGTCGGTGAGGCGGCGGTCACCGCACTCGAGCATCGACAGGTAGGACTGGCTCAACCCCGTCAGGGCGGCCACGTCCTCCTGACGAAGCGGGACGAGCTGCCGCACCATGCGGCTGACCTGCCCGAAGTCCCAGTCCGCGAGCGCTGACCGGACGGCTTCGTCCTGCCAGACCCGCGTCGGCACGCTGGGCAGTGAGACCACGGGCACTGACTCGGTGCGCCTGCACGCGGCGCAGCGAGCTTCGGAGTTGTAGCGGCTGAGTACACAACCACATCGGGCGCAAGTGCGAACGGTGGCACGAGGCAACGGGGGCTCCTGGGGTCCGGCATTTCTCTTTTGCCGAGGTTACGGCTCGGATGACCACAGTGGTATCACCCCCCTGAGGTCACTGCATCCGGACGGTACTAGGTATTTTCTTCCACACCAACGGCCAACTTAGAGCGTACGTTTTCGCAGGTCAGTTGGGATCTTTTTTGGACAAACGTCCAACTAGCGCCCGAATTGCGTCAATTGTAGACCGGGACAGAACCAACGAAACATGCATAAGCCCAGGTCACTCCGATTAACCGCCCTAGCGGCCCGTTCCGGGAGGATTCGACGTTTCAGCGTGCGAGAACAGCCTCCATCGCACGGGTCAGGTACCACGGATCGACGACGGCGGTGAGCTCGCGCGCGGAGTGCATCGACAAGATCGCTACCCCGATGTCCACAGTGCGGATGCCCAGACGCGTCGCGGAGATCGGTCCGATGGTCGATCCGCACGGCAGCACGTTGTTGGAGACGAACTCCTGGGTGGGCACCCCCGCCGTCGCGCAGGCCACGCTCCATGCCGCCGCGCCGTGCGCGTCGGTGGCATAACGCTGGTTCGCGTTGATCTTGAGGATCGGGCCGCCGCCCGCCACCGGGCGGTTGGCCGGGTCGTGCCGTTCGGCGTAGTTCGGGTGCACCGCGTGCCCGACGTCGGACGACACGTGCAGCGACGCCGCGAACGCCCGGGCCCGGTCCTCCGCCGTGGCGCCCAGGGCTGCCGAGACACGGTCCAGCACGTCCTCGAGGAACGGGCCCGCGGCGCCGGAGCGCGACTCGCTGCCTATCTCCTCGTGGTCGAACGCCGCGAACACCTGGATCGAGCGTTCTGCATCGCCGGTCGAGCTCGAGACCCGGCCGAGCAGCGCCGTCAGCCCCGCGTGGGTGGAGAGCAGGTTGTCGAGCCGCGCCGACGCGAACAGGACCCCGCCCGCACCGAACGCACGGGCCGGCTGGGTGTCGGCCAGCACCACGTCGTAGCCGCCGATGTCCGCCGGGTCGACGCCGGCGTCCGCAGCGAGCGCCGCGAGGACGTCCGCGCTCTCCGCGTCCCCCAGACCCCAGACGGGCTGTGTGTGGCGCTGCTTGTCGAGCGTGAGGCCGTTGTCGTTGACGCCGCGGTCCAGGTGGATGGCGAGCTGCGGGATGCGCAGCATCGGGCCGGTGCGTACGAGGTGCTCGGTGCCGTCGTGGGTGACGATCCGCCCGGCCAGCTCGAGCTCGCGGTCGAGCCACGAGTTGAGCAGGGGCCCGCCGTACACCTCGACGCCTACCTGCCACCAGCCGCCGGCGCCGTGCGTCGTCGGCTTGGGCTTGAGCTTGAAGCCCGTGGAGTCGGTGTGGGCGCCCACGATGGTGAACGGGGTGGTGGGGCCGGCGCCGTCGGGCACGGTGAAGGCGATGACCGAGCCGTCACGGACCACTACATAGCGTCCGCCGTTGGTCACTCCCCAGGCGGCGTCCTCCGCCAGGCGGGTGAAGCCCGCCGCCTCCGCGCGCCGGGCCACCTCCTGTGCCGCGTGGTAGGACGACGGCGACGCGGCCACGAAGGTGCCGAGGTCCTCGGCGTGGGCGCGGGCTGCGTCCGGGACGGCGGAGGGCTGGACGGGGTCGACGGACCGGGCGGGAGATGTCTGGGCAGTCACCTGGCCATTATGTCGCCCTGCCCGCACGACCCAGACGTGTCAGACGCCTAGGTCACCCGGGTGACCTAGGCGTCTGACATGTGCGGGGGCGTGAGCTACTCGGGTGGGAATGCCCCGACCGCGCCCAAGGCCGTCCAGGTGCCGTCCTCGTCGATGCTCACGATCGATCCCTGGTACCCGAAGACCTCGTTGGCCCGCTGGGTCTCCGCGTCCTGGGCCGTGAGCAGCCCCGCGTCCACGACCTCCTGCCAGGCCTCGTCGGAGTCGGCGAACTCGTCCAGCGCGACCCGGGGCCAGACGACGGTCTCGCGCTCCGGCCCGTCCTCCTCCTGCTCGACCCTGATGCCGCCCGTGGTGCCGCCCAGCAGCGCGGCCAGCGTGCCATACGGCAGCGCGTCGGTCTCGGGAAGCGCGAAGATCACCTCCGGGACGTACGCGGGGTACATCAGCTCCGTCCCGGCTGTGGCCGCCAGGTTGACCAGCTCGCCGTAGTCGCAGGCGAGAGCGGCCTCCAGGATGGCCTGGGCGGTGGCCCCAGCGGCCTCGTTCGGCGAGCTCGGCGGGTTGTTGGCGACGCCGAGCCCGCTTGCCGAGCAGCCTCCGTCTCCACCACTCTCGGCAAATCCACCAGCCGATGGCTCGAGGACCGCCCAGAACCGAGCCACGCCGTCAGGCACACCCTGGTCGTACGGCACCCGGATCTCGAGCAGGTCCACGCTGATACCGAGTGCGCCGAAGGGCAGCACGGTCTCCGTGCCGTCGCAGGCGACCTCACCCGACCTGTACACCTGGCCGGTGAACTGCAGCACCACCTCGAACGGCACGGTGTCTGCCGGGTTCGAGCTCTCGCACTGCGCCGTGACCGACACCGCGGGCGCGGGCATTTGACCCCGTTGCGTCATGGCCGCCGAGACCCAGTCAGTGGTGCGGTCCAGCTCGAACCGGGAGAGCTCTCCGCCCACCGGCTTCGGAGGCTCGATGGTCGACTCGCCGCCCCGGGTCCCGGTGGCGCTGTGCGCGCCGTCGGCGTCGATGTGGACCGCTACCGGCTCGCTCACCACCGTCGCCCACTTCTTCCGCCCGATCTCCGGGAAGGCGACCACCCGCACCTCGTAGTCCCCCTCAGGCAGGGGCGACTCGTAGTCCGGGTTGAAGCCGTTCCCTACCGGCAAGCAGGTCGACGCCGCAGAGCCACGGGCCTCGTGGATGCCCTCCGGGTCGGAACCGATCAGTGGCAGCTCCCCGGGTCCACCCTCAGGACCGAACACGTCGGGCCCCAGGTCCACGACGCTGCCGCCCTGGCTCCACACCAGTGCGGGCCCGGAGTTGAGCTCGCCCTCCGGTCCCTCCTGGACCGTCGCCGCCATGCCCCACGACGTCGAAGGTCTGCCCTCATACGCTGCCGTCCGGGCGTAGATGTCGCCGGCCGGCGCCACCGACCAGCCCGGCGCCGTGGACTCCAGGTCGGCCACCGGCATGCCGCACTTCAGATAGGACCGCTTCTCGAGCCACAACGGTTGGTGGCCGGCCTTTACCCGAAAGCTGGGCGAGGGTGCGGCCGGCAGCGTGTCTGACCGGTCCGGTGGCGCGAGCTGCGTCGCCCCCAGGGCCAGCACGGCGACGAGTGCGAGCGCGCCCCCGCCGAGCCCGCCCAGCTTCGCGGTCCGGCGCCGGCGCACCCGCCTGCTGATGGCCGTCATCGTCGCCGCGGGACCGGTGGGCGACTCGGCGTCCACCCCACCGGCCATGGCGCCGAGCGTGTCAGCCAGAAGTCCGGTCTCGGCAGGGTCTACCCACCCGTGGTCCGGGTCCCGGGCGTTGTCGTGCTGGTTCATCGGGGCTCTCCTTCCGTCACGGCCACCCCGGCCGGTTCGAGCACGTCACGCAGGGTGTGCAGTGCGTCATGCAGGTAGCGCTTGACGGTCCCTGGTGCGATCCCGAGCGCGTCCGCCACCTGTTCGATGGTCATGTCCTCCAGGTAGCGCAGCACCACACAGGCCCGATGCCTTGGCCCGAGCCGGGCGAGCGCGTGCACCACGTCCGCCCGGGCGGTGATGCCCGAGTCCGGGAACCGCACCCGGTCGTCCGTCGCGACCCTCGGCACGATCTCGGCCCAGCGCTTCGTGCGGCGCCATCCGTCCAGGTACAGGTTCAAGATGGTGCGGCGCACATAGGCCTCCGCGAACTCCACGGAGGTGTGCCCGTCGTCGGTCCCGTCCAGCGGGACCGTGCGCATGCCCAAGGCCGCCGGACGACGTCGCCCGCCCGGCCGCATCAGGCGCGAGCAGTACTTGACGAGCGACTCCTGCACCAGGTCCTCGGCCTGCCGAACGTCGCCACAGAGCGTGTACGCGTAGCCGACCAGAGCACTACCGCGCTGCGCGGCGAGCGTCTCCAGGTCTTCGTGCCAGCCCATAACCGGCTCCTTCCAGCCAACTTGAACGTACCGACGAACCACCCCGCCAAAAGGTTGTACGGGTTGCAGGTCTGATCGTTGCGCCCAGACCGGGCGTACGGGCGCAACGATCGCGCACACAACCAAGGACCTGTGTTCGGGAGGACGGCGCACGGGTCAGGATGGGGGCATGGCCGATGCGGTGGACAGCCCTGTGGATAACCCGGTGGACAACGCCGGGGCCTCTTCCGGTTCGGCCGCCGGGTCGCCGTACCCCGCACGGTTCCGCGCCGCCGAGGCGCGTGGAGCCCGGATCGGGCGCCCGCTGCGCTGGTTCGGGGGTGTGCGCGGCGTCGACGAGGCACTCCTGGACCGGATCGGCCGGGCCTTCTTCGAGCAGGACGACGCCGGGGCTGAGCTCGCCGCGGCGATGCGGCTCCCCGCGGGTACTCCCGGACGCGTGACCCACCGGCAGCTCCGGGAGGCGCTGGCGGACGACGCTGCAGGTGCCGAGGTCGGCACTCCCACAGCCCTGCGCCGGCTCCTCGACGAGGTCACCACCGTGCCCGACTGGGTCGACTGGGACCTGATCGAGGAGGGCGCAGCCGTACAGCGGCGGCTCGGGCAGAACTCGTCCGACGTGTTGCTCCAGCTCTCCCTCGTCGGCGGGTACCGGTTCGGTGGCCCCACCGACCTGCTCGCGGCGACCGGCGCACTGACCGGCGGGGCGCTGCGCCGGCTTGAGGAGACGCAGGAGTGGGCGATCGGCCTGTCCGAACCCGGAGCGCTGCGGCCGTACGCCCCCGCCTGGCGGGCCACCGTGCACGTCCGCGTCATGCACGCTCTGGTGAACGCGTCATTCGCGGAGCCGGACCGGCAGGACCGGCGAGACCGCTGGGACACCGCGCGCTGGGGCCTGCCGATCAACCAGGCGGACCAGGCGGCGACGCTCGGGCTGTTCGACGGCACCCTGATCCTCGGGTGCCGGACGCTCGGGGTCCGCATCCCGCCGTCGGACAGCCGGGCACTGATGCACCTGTGGCGGTGGGTGGGGCACCTGCTGGGCGTGCACCCGGACTTCCTGGTCGACGACGAGCGGGAGCGGCACCGCCTCAACCACCACGTGCTCCTCGCTCAGGCGGGGATCTCCGAGGCGGGGCCGCGCCTCGCCCGGGCGGTGGTGGCCGCGCAGGCCGAGCGGACGTACCGCGGGCCGTCCTGGTGGCAGCCGTTCCGGGCGGGGTTCGAGCGGGAACGGCTGCTGTCGATGCTGACGGCGTTCCTCGGCGTGCGCAGCATGCGCGAGCTCGGCCTGCCGCTGCGTCCGCCGTGGGCGCACGCGTACGTCCTGCCGCTCAACACGTGGCGGTACCGCGTGCTGGGCCGCACCCGCCGGGGCAGGGAACGTCTCGACCGCTGGGGCCGCCGCCGGAGCGAAGCGATATTGGCGAGCTACCAGCCGGATCGCCCCTGACGAGTCAGACGCCCAGGCCGCTCGGGCGACCTGGGCGTCTGACTCATGGGATCTAGGGAGGGGTCAGGGAATCGTCACGGTGACCGGTTCGCTGAAGAGCAGCTCCCTCTTGCCGTCGCCGACCGTGTGCACCTGCGCCGCCCGCACCTGGTACGTCCCGGCCGCGCGGACGTTGTCGTAGCCGTGCAGACCCTCCTCCCGGTCCGCCTCGATACAGGAGCTGTAGGAGTTCGCCTCCGCCACGCCGGTCCACGCCCCTGTCTCGTTGAGCGCCGGCGGGATCTCGTAGTTGGCCTCTCGCCAGTACTCGCCCAGGTCGACCACACGCCCACCCTGCGACCAGATCAGGATCGCCCCGTTCCCGATGCCTTCGGAGCCTTCAGGCCAGTTGTAGCCCGGCATCTCCCCAGTGAGCCGAACCGGGATGGATCCTCCCTCCCCGCGCGCATAGGTCAGGTCCCCGGTGATCTCGATCGACACCGACGGGCTCGTCGACACAAGGTCCGTGTCCGGCATACCGCACCACGTGGGGTCATCGTCGACGCCCCAGGGCCGGTACCCGTCGTCGAACGGCGCAGTGATCACGTCGGCCGGATCCGTCTTCACCGACGACGCGCTCGGCTCCGGGTCCGGGTCGACGTCCGCGCCTCCCGACGGCGTCGCCTCGGGCGTGCTGGACGGCGACGACGACGGCGACGGGCTCGCGGACGCCGACGGGCTCGGCGACATGCGCGACGTCGGGATCTCCGACGGCACGGGGCCCCTCTCGGTGCTCTCGATGGTGGGCCGGCCGGGCAGCGGCTCCGACCGGGTCCAGGTCGAGGCCTGCGCGGTGCTGAAGGCGAGCGCCCCCACCACGACGGCGCCGGTCAGCCCTACCGCCCCTGCCTTGGCGATACGCCAGGTGCGCACCCGGCGGCGCAGGAGGCCGAGGTTCTCCTCCGGTGTACTGGGCACGCCGGCGGGGGTGGCCCCGTCGACCAGCGCGCCGATGGTCTGCTTCAGGACGTCGCGGCCGTGGCCGAGGTCGGCGTCGAACCCAAGATCGTCGTGCCCGCTCATGTGAGCTCTCCTTCCGGTACCAGCACCCCACGCAGCGCGTGGATCCCGTCGGCCAGGTATCGCTTGATGGTGCCCTGCGAGATGCCGAGGGTCGTGGCGATCTGGGGCACGGTCAGGTCGTCGTAGAAGCGGAGCACCACGCACGCACGCTGGCGCGGGGTCAGGCCCCGCAACGCTGCCGTCACGTCCGCGCGGGCAGTGATGTCCGACGCCGGTGCCTTGATCTGGTCCGGCACCGCCAGCTTGGGCTCGGCCTTGCGCCACAGCGCGAACCGGCGGCTCTCGTCGACATAGAGGTTGAGCATCGTCCGGCGCACGTAGGCCTCGATGCCCGCGTGGCTCCCGCCGTCGTTCAGGGGAAACTCCGTGCGACCGGACGTGCCCGCGGCCTCGGGGCGGCGGAACCGCCGGAAGACGCGCACCAGGGCGTCCTGGACCAGGTCCTCTGCCCGCCGCACGTCACCCGTCAGCGCGTACCCGTATCCCACGAGGGCGCGCCCTCTGCTCGTGACGAGGTCCGTGAGCTCGTCGTCCCAGCGGGTGCTCATGATGCCCCCGCCCTCTGTCCAAACGCCTCACCGGTCATGTGTTCGTCCCATCTCGCCGCGACGGGCCCTGTGCCCCGCTCACACACTGATACGAGCGGGGCACAGAAAGCGTTGGGACACGAACCCAGCCGTCCGGATCGGACGTTCACATCATGGCGTGGCGGAGTAGTACCTCCAGGCACCGGACTCGTCGATGGCGATCCGCATCCCGGTGTAGCCGAACGTCTCGTCGGCCCGCTGGGCATCCGCCTCCTCCTGGGTGAGCAGGCCCGCGGTCACCACCTCCTGCCACGCCTCGTCGGAGTCGCGGAACTCCTCGGCGACGACCCGGGGCCACACCACGGTCCGGTTTCCGGCGTCCCCGCCGGCGAATGCGCCCCCGGTCCCGGCCAGCAGCTCGACCAGGGTCCGGTAGTGCTGCGCGTCGCCCTCCGGCAACGCGAAGACGTCCTCGGCGGGTTCGGCGGGAATGAGCAGCTCCGTGGGGTACTGCGTCGCCAGCTGGACCATCCGGTCGGAGTCGCAGTCCAGGGCCGCCACCACGATGGCGGCCGCGGTCGCGCTCGCGCCCTCGCTCGGTGAACGGCTCGGGTCGTACTCCTCGGTCAGGTCGCCGGCTGAGCACTCGGCTCCGGGATCACCCCCGTCACCACCGCTCGGGGCCAGGACGGCCTCGAACCGCGCGACGCCGTCGGGCACATCGCCCAGCCGGAGGTCGAGGACCTCGCCGCCGACGTCCGGCACCTCGATGGTGGTGACGTGCTGGGTGGCGTCGCACTGGACGGAGCCGGAGCCGACCACGTCCTGGCTCGACGGCACCACCACCTCGAACGGCACCGCGTCTCCGGCGCTCACGCTCTCGCACTGAGCGGTGACCCGCGTGGGTTCGGTAGTGCTGTAGTTGCTCTGCTCCTGCTGCGCCAGGACCCAGTTGGTGGTGCGGTCGAGCACGAACCGGGTCAGCTCGTTCTCGTCGGGCGCCAGGGGCTCGATCGTCGCCGCGCCGCCACGTGTCCCGGTCGCGCTGTGCGCGCCGGTGGCGTCGAGCTGGACCGCTACCGGCTCGCTCACCGTCATCGCCCACTGGCCCGAGGCCACCTCCGGGAAGGCGACGACCTGCACCTGGTAGTCGCCGTCCGGGAGCGACGTCTCGAAGATGTCGCGGTTCTCGCTCTCGGTCGGTATGCACGTCGACGCCACACGGACCTGGGCCTCGACGGCTCCGTCCCCGGAGGCGAGCAGCGGCTCGACCTGCGCGCCCGGCGCGCCGAAGACGTTCACCCCCAGGTCCACCACCACGCCGTCCTGGCTCCACACGACGGTCGGAGCCACGTCGAGCGACCCGTTCCCTCGCTGGACGGTCGCCGCCATGCTCCAGGTCGGTGACGAGACGCCCCCGTAGTTCGAGACCTTGGCGTACATGTCGCCGGCCGCTGCCACGGACCAGCCCGCAGCCGTCGTCGTCAGATCAGACACTGGCATACCGCACTCCAGACCGAGCCCGAGATCCGCGAGCCACGAGGGCGTGTAGCCGAACTCGATGTCGTCCTGGGCGGACGACCGGCCAGGGCTGGGCTCCGGCGCCGGGGTCGCGGAGTCCCGCGCGGAGCCGTCCGGGCCAGGCGTCATGAAAGCGCCCTGGGACTCGCCCGGAAGCACCGGTTCATCGCTCCGCAGCAGCGGCGTCTGGGTAGCGCCGAAGGCGATCCCGCCCACCAACACGAGGCTGACGCCGGCGAGGCTGCCGATCTTGGCGGCGCGACGGCGCCGCACGCGGTCACGCACCACTCCGAATGAGACGTGCAGGTCGTCCACCTCCCCACCGGGAATCTTGTCGGCGGCGTCACGGAGCGCGCCGCTCAGGAAGTCGTTGTCTTCGTTCCAGCTGTCGTCACGGTCGATGTTCATCGGGCAGCCCTCCCTTCGGCGGGTCGGAAGTCGTCGGGGCGCAGGTACTCCTGCATGTTCTTGGTGGCATCAGACAGGTACCGCTTGACAGTTCCCTGGGCGGTGCCCAGGGCGTCCGCGATCTGCGGCACCGTCATGTCCTCGAAGTAGCGGAGCACCACGCAGGCCCGTTCGCGGGCGCCGAGGCGCGCGAGCGCCGCCATCACGTCGATGCGCGCCGAGGCTGCCTGGTCGGCACCGCGGGTGCTGAGGTCGTCGGCCAGGAGGTGCTTGATCCCCGACCAGCGCTGCCGCTTGCGGTAGCCGTCCAGGTAGATGGTGAGCACCGCCCGTCGCACGTAGCCCTCGGCGTTCGTGAACGGGGAGTCGAGGTCGTGCGCCTGGCTGCCCTGGGGCACGCCCACGGCCCCGGAGACAGCGGGCGTGCCGCGCAGCCGCGAGTAGACCTTGACCAGCGCGTCCTGGACCAGGTCCTCGGCAAGCGCGCGGTCACCCGAGAGCATGTAGGCGTAGCGGACGAGCGCGCTGCCGCGCGCTCGCATGAGCTCATCGAGCTCGTTCTCCCACACCGCCATGGCCCCCACCCCCCAGGTGCGTATGTGCCGTCATCGTCTCCACACCCACCATGACGCGCCACGCGAGGGTTTCGTTGGTCAGCGGTTCCGCCGCCTACGCAGGGTCACTCCTGGACGGTATGGCTGCCGACGCTCGTGGACATGAACTGCCGCTCGCCACCCGAGCCGGGGTCGAGCTCCGTGAGGGCGTACACCTCGTAGTCCCCGTCCGGCATCCCGGCGTCCGGGTCCGTGAGACAGGTCCGGCCCGGCTCGGTGATCGGTACGACGGCGGACCACTCGCCGTTGGCGTCCACCTGAAAGCGCTCCACCGGATCGGACCACACGTCGCTGCCGACCCCGACCACGCGCCCGTCGCTGAGCCATACCAGGGTGAACGGCGTACGGGTCGTGTCGATGGACTCCCCCTCGGTCTCGGTGAGCCGGAGAGTCACTTCGGCGTCGGAGGGATCGATGTTCAGGTCCAGGCCCGACAGCACCCCGCGCGTCCAGGAGCCGCCCGGGATATCGGACGCATGGACGCCGCAAGCCAGGCTCGTGCCCTCGAGCCACGGCGGCTGGTAGCCGTCGCGGATCTCGACGTCCAACGGTGCCTCTTCCCGCACCTCGACGGCTGGAACCTCCATGGTGACGGGATCGCTGACAGCCACGCCGCTGGTGCCGTCGAGGTCACTCCACGGCAGCACGACGTACACGTCGTACGTGCCGGCCGGGCGCGCGTCCAGGTACTCCTCCCACGGGGTCACACCGTCCGTCGTCCACGCACCGCACGCGGTGGTGCCGTCCGCCTCGGCGACACGGTCCAGGGACGCGCGGTCACCGGGCAGTCCGTACCCACCCTCGTTCCAGCCTCTGCCGATGTCGGTCACCAGGCCGTTCTGTGCGAAGACGAGCTGAGGGTCACCACCGTCGAGATCCGGACCTTCGGCGTCGAGTCGAGAGATCCTGATGGGCGCCGACAGATGGTCGTCCGGGTGCCCGCTGCCGTCTTCCACACCTTCCACGAGCTCGATGTCGCCGGTGAGCTCCAGGCGCACGGCGTCCGACGTCGACGTCAGGTCGGTCACCTCCATACCGCAGTGGAACTGCTCCCCCCGTGTCTGCCAGCCGGTGGGTACCCAGCCGGCGACCGGCGCGCCCGACACCCCGGGGCTCGGGGTGGCCGGCGGCACCGGCTCCGACAGGAGACGGTCGGGGCCCCACAGCGCGGCGACGGCCAGCAGACCCGCGATCACCAGCGTGGCCCCACCGAGGGCGCCGACCTTCGCGGCCCGACGGCGGCGGACCGAACCCGACACGGCGCCGAGCCGGTCCTCGAACGCGGTCTCCATCTCCGGCACGTTCATCTCCGCGAGCGACGCGCGCAGCAGCTCCATCGCGTTGGACAGGTGCCGCTTGATCGTGCCAGGGCTCGTCCCGAGCGTCTGCGCGATCTGGGGCACCGTCATGTCCTCGAAGAACCGCAGCACCACCGACTCGCGCTGGCGCGGGGACAGGCGCGCGAGCGCCACACCGACGTCGACCCGTACGGTCGCGGCGCGCTCCGCCGCGGGTGCGAAGGCGTCGTCGGCGAGCAGGTGCTTGATGCCCGTCCAGCTGCTCTGGCGCCGGTAGCCGTCCAGGTAGATGGTCAGGATCGCCCGGCGGACGTACGCCTCCGCGTTGGTCAGCCGGGGCTCGTCCTGGTCCAGTCGCATACTCTTGCCGCCGTCGCCGCTCTCGGCCGGACGCCGCAGGCGCGAGAACACCTTGACCAGCGCGTCCTGCACCAGGTCCTCGGCCCGCGGCAGGTCGCGCGTCAACGTGTACGCGTAACCGACCAGTGCGCGGCTGCGCCGCGCCATGAGCTCCTCGAGCTCTGTCTCCCACTGCGCCATGTCAGACGCCCCCTCTCCCTCTTCATGCTCCCTGACGGGTGGGGAGAGGCGAACGATGATGCCGAGGACGAGAAATCTCGTCGGGCATTGCAGGGGAAGGTCAGGCCAGCTCGATGCGGTAGCCGCGCTTGACCACCGTGCGGATGAGGTCGCGGCGGCCCGCCGCCTCCCGGAGGCGCGCTATCGCGACCTCGGCGGCGTGCGTGTCCTGCGAGTCACCCGGTAGCGCGGCGAGCACCTGCTCGCGAGGCACGACGTCGCCCTCGGCCGCGGCGAGCAGTCGGAGCACCGCCACGCCCGTCGGGGACAGGGGCAGCACCTTTCCGTCCAGCACCGCGACGCGTGCCCGGATCACCAGCGATCCGGCGACCGTGTTCAGCGCCACGGAGTCGATGTGCTCGTAGTGCCCGACCAGCGCGCGGACGAGCGCCCCGAGCCGCCCGCGCTCAGGCTGCAAGGGCACGATCCCCCGGTGTTCCAGCGGCTGCGCCGTGATCGGTCCGACGGCGGCCGCCACGGTCCCGCCGTCGACGAACCGGGCGCGTACGCGATCGAGCAGCCGCTCCTCCTCGACGGTCCGGAGCCAGGCCTCTGCGCCGGGGGCGGAGGTGAAGACGACGGCGTCGATCTCGCCGTCGGCCAGCGCGTGCACCGAGGCGCGCAGCGCCGCCGGGTCGGGCGCCGGTCCCCATCGGTAGACCACGAGGCTGGCGACCTGCGCGCCCGCCTTCTCGAACACCTCGTCCAGGCCGTCGGCGCCCGCGCCGTGGTGCTGGATCGCGATGCGCAGACCGTGCACACCCTCGCTGAGCAGCACCTCCGCCACCTCGGCGGACGTCTCTGACTCGGCGACCCAGTCCGCCTGCAGGCCGGCGGCCTGGATGGCGCCGCGGGCCTTGGGGCCGCGCGCGACGATCCGGGTCCGGGCGAGCAGCGCGAGCAGCGGCTCCGCGAGACCGTGTGCGTCGGCGGCCTCGGTCCAGGCACGGAAACCGATCCCGGTGGTGACCACCAGGACGTCCGGCGGGGCGTCGAGGATCGCCCGGGTCGCCGCGATCAGGGTCTCGTCGTCGACGTGCGGGATCATGCTCAGCGCCGGCGCGTGCCGGATCGTGGCGCCGCGCCGCTCCAGCGCCGCCGCGAGCTCGGCGGCCCGGCGTTCGGCGGTGACGAGCACCGTCGCGCCGGCCATGACCTGGCCCAGCGTCGGGTGGGTCGCCTGGGCGTGCGCAGGCGCTACGACATCAGACACCGGCACCTGCCAGACGTCGCTCACTCGTACCCTCCAGGAGACCTTCTGCTGCCACGAGGCCTATGACGACGACCGCGGGTGACCGCACCCCGCGAACCGCTGCCACACCGGCCGCCTCGTCGAGACGCGCCCGGGTGACACGCTGCTCCGCGGTGGAACCGTTCTCCACGATCGCCACCGGGGTTGCGGGATCTGCGCCTGCGGCCAGGGACTGCGCCACTATCGCGCCGAGGGACCGCACCCCCATCAGTACGACAAGGGTAGCGGTGGCATCCCGCACGCAGGCCATGGCCGCGGCGTCGAGCGGTCCGGACTTCTCGGACGACCCGTCGGTCCCGGCGGCGCAGTGGCCGGAGACCACGTGAAAGCCCGTGGTGACGCCACGGTGCGTGAGCGGGATACCGGCCAGGCCGGGCACGGCGACGGCGGACGTCACGCCGGGCACCACCTCGACCGGCACGCCGGCGGCCACGCACGCGATGACCTCCTCGCCGCCGCGCCCCAGCACGAACGGGTCGCCGCCCTTGAGGCGCACCACGTGTGCGCCCGCCAGCGCATGCTCCACGAGGATCTCGTTGATGCGTTCCTGCGGCACGGGGTGCCGGCCGGGCTCCTTGCCGACGTCGACCACGCGGACGTGCGGCGGGAGCTCGGCGAGGATCTCGACGGGGCCCAGCCGGTCCGCGACGACGACGTCCGCCGCCTGCAGCGCACGCCACGCCCGCAGGGTCAGGAGATCCACGGCCCCGGGCCCGCCCCCGACGAGCGTCACCCGGCCCCTCGTCGAAGCGGCTGTCACGGGAGGCCCACGTGGACCACGCCGTCGCGGACCTCTACCGGGTAGGTCGTGAGGTCCGGCGACAGGTCTCCCTGGGGAGTCTTGTCCGCCGCGACCAGGCACTCGCCGGTGACCAGGGAGAACACCTGCTTGTAGACCGGGGCGGCCACGGTGGGCACGCCGGCCCGCGTACCGACGATCCCGCGCGACATCACGTGCGCCGCGGAGAACGGGTCGAGGTTCTGGACGGCGTACACCCGCCCGCCCTGCACCGGGTCCGCCGGATCCTCCGCGAGGCGGAAGAGCGCCACCTGCACGTCGCCGAAGAGCGCTGCCGCGCCGCGCTCGGGAAAGAGGTCGGTGAGCAGGCAGGCCCGCTCCCACCGGGCGACCGCCGAGCTGTCAGACTCCCAGGTCACCCCAGTGACCTGTACTTCTGACACGTCGTTGACGCTCATGCTCGTACCTCCAGCTTCGGGCCCGCGATGACGACGCCGGACGCGCGCTCCTCCGCCGTCGCGGGGCGGCGCTGGCCGCGCTCGGTGACGTAGGCGAGCGACGGGTCGGCGTCCTTGGGGGCGTTGACGAACGACGAGAACCGGCGCAGCTTCTCCGGGTCCTCGAGCACGGCCTTCCACTCGTCCTCGTAGTTCTCGACGTGGCGGGCCATGGCGGAGTCCAGATCGGCGCAGATGCCCAGCGAGTCCTCCATGATGACCTCGCGGACACCCTCCAGGCCGCCCTCGACCTCCTCGATCCACGGCGCGGTGCGCTGCAGCCGGTCGGCCGTGCGGACGTAGTACATGAGGAAGCGGTCGATGGTGCGCAGGAGCTCCTCGGACGTCAGGTCCTCGGCGAGCAGCTTGGCGTGCCGCGGCGTCTGACCGCCGTTGCCGCCCACATAGATGTTCCAGCCCTTGTCGGTGGCGATGACGCCCACGTCCTTGCCGCGCGCCTCGGCGCACTCGCGGGCACAGCCGGAGACGCCCATCTTGAGCTTGTGCGGCGAGCGCAGGCCGCGGTAACGCAGCTCCAGCTCGACGGCCATGCCCACCGAGTCCTGGACGCCGTAGCGGCACCACGTCGACCCGACGCACGACTTCACCGTGCGCAGCGACTTGCCGTACGCGTGCCCGGACTCGAAGCCGGCGTCCACGAGGCGGCGCCAGATGTCCGGCAGTTGCTCGACGCGGGCGCCGAACATGTCGATGCGCTGGCCACCAGTGATCTTCGTGTACAGCCCGAAGTCCTTGGCGACCTGGCCCACCGTGATGAGGCCCTCGGGGGTCACCTCACCGCCGGGCATCCGCGGGACCACCGAGTACGTGCCGTCCTTCTGCAGGTTGGCGAGCATGTGGTCGTTGGTGTCCTGCAGCGTCGACTGCTCGCCCGCCAGGATGTGGCCGTTGCCCAGGCTCGCCAGGATCGAAGCGACGACGGGCTTGCAGATGTCGCAGCCGCGGCCGGCCCCGGTGGCCGAGCCTGCCGAGACCCCGAACCGGGCCACGATGTCGCTGAACGAGTGCAGGTCGGCGACCCGGACGGCGTCGAACAGCTGGGCGCGGGACAGGTCGAAGTGCTCGCACAGCGCGGTGCTGACCTCGATGCCCGCGCGCTCCAGCTCGGTGTCGACGAGCTTCTTCACCAGCGGCAGGCACGCGCCGCAGGTGGTGCCGGCGCGGGTGCAGGCCTTCACGCCCGGGACGTCGGTGCACTGGTGCTCGGTGACGGCGCCGCGGATCGCGCCCGCCGAGACGTTGTTGCAGGAGCAGACGTTCGCCTCGTCCGACAGCTCGAGGTTCGGAGCGCCGCCGCCCTCGGGGAGGAGGAACGCGCTCGGGTCGTTTCCGGGCAGCTCGGCGCCGAGCATCGGGCGCAGGCTGGCGTACGGTCCGGCGTCGCCCACGAAGACGCCGCCCAGGAGGGTGCGGGCGTCGTCGGACAGGACGAGCTTCTTGTAGACGCCGGCCACGGGGTCGGCCCAGACCACTTCGACGGCGTCCTCGGTGCGGGCGTGCGCGTCACCGAAGGACGCGACGTCGACGCCCGAGAGCTTGAGCTTGGTCGCGGTGTCCGCGCCGGGGAACTCGGCGAGCCCGCCGAGCAGCCGGTCCACGACGACCTCGGCCATCGTGTTGCCGGGCGCCACCAGGCCGATGCAGCGACCCTCGATGCAGGCCACCTCGCCCACGGCCCAGATGTGCGGGTCCTCGGTACGGCACGACAGATCGACGACGGCGCCGCCACGCTCGCCGACCGGCAGCCCCGCCGCGCGGGCGAGCTCGTCCCGGGGGCGGACGCCGGTGGCGACCACCACGACGTCGACGTCGAGCCGGCCGCCGTCGGCGAAGTCCAGCCGGCCCACGTGGCCGGTGCGGCGGTGCGGCTTCATCTGGCTGGTCGCGGTCTCGGCGCGGACGCCGATGCCCTTGCCGTTGATGAGGCGCTTGAGCGCCTGGCCGCCGCCGAGGTCGACCTGCACACCCATCAGGTGGGTGCCGAACTCGATGACGGTGGCCTGCGCGTCCAGCGCGGTGAGCGCGCCGGCGGCCTCCAGGCCGAGCAGGCCGCCGCCGATCACGGCGCCGCGGACCGGCTTGCCCTCGGGGTAGCTCTCGCGCTTCTGCTCCACCCAGCCGCGCAGGGCAGCGACGTCGTCGATGGTGCGGTACACGAAGACGCCCGGCAGGTCGTTGCCCGGGATGGGCGGCATCGCGGCGCTGGAGCCGGTGGCGAGAACCAGCTCGTCGTACGCGTGGACGTTGCCGAGGCGGTCGGTGACCGTCCTGGCCTCGCGGTCGATGGAGTCGATCTTGCGGTCGGTGTGCAGGGTGACGAGCGGGTCCGCCCACAGGGCCGGGTCGCCCAGGGCCACGCCCTCGGCGCCGTCCTCGAACCAGCGGGTCAGACCCACCCGGTCGTAGGGCACGCGGGGCTCTTCCGCGAAGACGGTGACGTGGTAGCGACCGGCGTCGTCCCGGGCGCGCAGGGCCTCGACGAGCCGCTGCGCGACCATGCCGCCGCCGATCACGACGAGGTGCTGAGTATTGCCCGAGTTGACCATGCTTTGACCGTAGAGTGCTGGTTTTTCGCGCTGGTGCGCCGGTCGTTACCCGGGCCGAACATCTTCCTCACAGGGCCGGGAGTGGGCCGGTGAGTGCGTTCGGGTCAGGCGCGGATCAGGCTCTGCGCGAAGTGGTCCAGGACTCCGAGGATGCCCGGGTGCTGCCAGACCCGGTTACGGCGCAGGCCGGTTCGCTCCTCCAGCACGCCGGCGTCGGCCAGCTGACCGAGCGCATTCTGCGCGCTCTGGGCCCCCATACCTACCTGCGCAGACAGATAGCTCGCGTTGAGCACCGGGTGAGAGAGCAGGTGTGGAAGCACCTTCCACGCCGAGGCTTGCGGACGAAGCCCGGACATCTGGTCACGGGACTGCTCGAGCTGTGCCGCAAGGTCGTCGATCAGGCGCGCCCCTGCGGTCGCGGCGAACCGCGAAGCAGCGGAGAACTGCTCGACGATCGGCCGTGCGTCCCCGTCGCGGTAGGCCGTGAGCGCTTGGAAGTACCGATCGGTGTCCTTCAGCAGACCCGCCGACACGGGCGCCGTCGTGCTCGTCACCAGCCGCTTGGCGCGCAACATCGCGTGCACGAGCGCGCGGCCTGTCCTGCCGTTCCCGTCGGAGAACGGGTGGATGTTCTCGAACTGGGCGTGCGCCACGGCAGCCTGAACGACGACAGGAAGGTCATCCCTGCGCACGAAGGCCATCAGGTCCTCCATCGCCCCCGGCACGAGCGCTGCCTGCGGCGCCACGTGGGACGCTCCGCGGGGACTCACGGAACTCGTCCCGATCCACACCAGCTGGTCGCGCCACTGGCCGGCGTGCTCCTCCCAGCCTCGCTGGCCTGACAACAGCGCCCGGTGCATCTCCAGCACGGCGGCGATGTCGAGGCTGTCCGCCAGGTCGAGCGCCGCCTCCATGGCGCGGACGTTCGCGACCACGGTCCGTGCGTTGTCCGACGTCGGCTGGTCGATCTCGGCCAGCGCGAGCTGCCGTGCGCCCACTGTCAGGTCCTCGATCTGCGAGGACGACGTGGACTCGGTCCGAAGCAGGATGGAGCTCATCGGCCCGAGAGACGGGCTCGACTCCCCGAGGACCGCGCGGGCGTAGTCGTCGAACCTGCTCAGCGCGGCAGCAGCTTCCTCCGTGTCGGCCGCGAGGTCAGCGGCGACGTCGGGCGCCCAGTCCGCGATCTGAGGCGGGACCGTCGAGCGATACGGTCCGGAAGCCTCCGCCATCCGCGCACGGCTCGTCATGCCGTCGGACTCGGCCACCCAGTATTCGTCCTCGTGCTGGAACACAGGAACTTGGAGCATGCACCCCACGCTAATCCAAGTTTCGGCGAAACTTGGATTAACGGGCCTTGCCTATTCCAAGTTTCGCGCCGCTACCGTGGGGCGGCATGGACATCCGGATCGTACAGAACCCGCTGGTGCGCGCGGGCGGCCGGTGGCTGCACCGGGTCAACCAGCGGCATCCGTGGAGCCACAACGACCACTTCCACGGTTGGATCCTGCGGCGGCTCCCGGACCGACGGCGGCGGGCGCTCGACGTCGGCTGCGGCGCCGGCCTCCTGCTGAGCCGGCTGCGGGGCCGTTTCGACGAGGTCCTGGGTGTGGACGCCGACGCGGCCATGGCCGCCGTCTCGGCGGAGCGCTTCGCCGGTGATCCCGTCGTGAGCGTCCGCCACGCCCGGTTCGAGGACGTCGACGGCACGTTCGACACCATCACCATGATCGCGGTGCTGCACCACATGCCGCTGGAGGCGGCCCTGCGGCACGCGTCCGAGCGGCTCGAACCCGGCGGGCGGCTGCTCGTGGTCGGCCTGGCGCGGCCGGAGAGCCTGGCGGACTTCGTCTGGGACGTCCCGTCGTCGCTGCTCAACCCGCTGGTCGGGATGGTCAAGCATCCACAGCCGGTCACGAAGCCTGTGGACGACGGCGGCCCGCCGCTGCCGATGCGCGACCCGGCCGAGACGTTCGCCGAGATCTCCGAGGTGGTGCGCCGGATGCTGCCGGGCGCGCGGATCCGCCGTCGCCTCTTCTTCCGCTACACGCTGGAGTGGACCCGCCCGGTGTAGCCGCGGTCTACCCAGCGATCGGGCCCGTATCCATAGTGAGTTCCGGGCCCAATCACTGGGCAGCAGCGGACTTTTGATCCGCGGGTTCAGGGTTCGGCTCACGCCGGCTCCGGGACCGCCTCCTTGCTCTCCTTGAGCCAGTCGACCAGCCCGCACACCGCGTCCTTGCACGACCCGCAGCCCGTCGTCGCCCGGGTCTCGCGCACGACCTCCTCGACCGTGTGCGCACCCGACCCGCACGACTCCGCGATATCGCCCTTGGTCACGCCGTTGCAGCGGCACACCACCGCGTCCTCCGGCATGTGCTCGGGCGACGACGCCGGGGCCGCCGTCTGCATCACCGGCGTCAGCAGGAGGAACGCGGGGTCCATCGGGACCGGCGTGCGGCGCGTGTAGGCGGCGGTGAGGTCGGCGGCGACCCGTGGATCGCCCACGCAGGTGGCTCCCACGAGGATCCCGTCGGACACCACCACCTCGATGTACCGGCCTGCCCTCGGGTCGGCGAGGCGGACCGCCCGCTGCGTCAGGCCGTTCGGGCGCGACGGACCACAGACGCCCATCGTGGTGACGCTGAGCGCCCCGGCCTTGACCTTCACGACGTCGGTCCCCCTCGTGTCGATGCCCCGGTCCGACTGCGCACGGGAGGCGCCGCCCGCCAGCAGGGCGCCGAGGCGTACGGCCATGCTGGGCTGGGCGCCGTCGTGGGGCAGGCGGAGGTGGACGGTCTCGGCAGGCTCGACCAGCGGCGTCGGCGCGGTGACCGGCTCGACCAGCGAGACCAGCGTCTCCGCCAGCCGACGCGCCTGGTCCCAGCCCTCGGCGACGAGCCCCCGCGAACCGTTCGGCGGCTGTGCGCAGTCGCCGATCGCGTGCACGCACGGGTCGTCGGGGCTGGCGAGGTCGTAGCCGACGACGATGCCCCGGTCCGTCGACAGCCCGGCCGCCGCGGCGAGGCCGGTCTCGGGGATGGTGCCGACGGAGAAGATGATGAGCCGGGCGGCGACCACCTCGTCGCGCTGGCCCGAACCCCCGTCGCCGGCCCGGTCCGCGTTGTCCTTGACCCGGATCCCCACCGCCCGCCCGCCCGCGACGAGCACCTCGCTGGACAGGCAGTTCGGCAGTACCGTGACGCCCTGCCCCTCCAGTCCGGACCGGACGACGTCAGCGGCCTCCGGGTCGAGCTGACGCTCCATGAGCGACTGCACGTTGTGGACAAGGGTCACGCTGAGCCCGCGGCCCGCGAGCCCCACGGCGGCCTCCAGCCCCAGCACGCCGCCGCCGACCACCACCGCACGCGGCGAGTTGACGGTGGCCGCGACGATCTCCCGGGCGTCGTCGAGGGTGCGCAGTGCGTGCACGCCGGCGGGCAGGCCGCCGTCGGCCGTGCGCAGGCCCGGGATCGGCGGGATACGGGCCGCCGCGCCGGTCGCGAGCACCACGTGGTCGTAGGGGTGCGTCGAGCCGTCGTCGGCGGTCACCACCCGTGACTCGCGGTCGATCGAGGTCGCGGTGACGCCCCGCAGGACGCTGACCCGGGCGCCGTCGGGCAGGGGCATGGTGATGGCGGCGACGTCGGTGCGGCCGGCCACCACGTCGCTGAGCAGCACCCGGTTGTACGGCTCGTACGGCTCGGAGCCGAGCACTGTGATGTCGAACGCCTCGGGCTCACGACGGAGCAGCTCGTCGACGAGCCGCGAGCCGACCATCCCGAAACCCACCACCACGACCTTCACGGGGACACGTAGGTTCATGTCGAGAGCTCCTTCTTTCGGCGAGCGGCGTCCCGGTCTCCCCGTTGGTCGAGCCTGTCGAGGCCGGTCCCTGGCGGGTCCTGAGCCTGTCGAAGGGCGACCAACGAGGCGTCGGGCACGGGCGTGACGTCCACGGCGCAGACCTTGAACTCCGGCATGCCGGAGATCGGGTCGGTCGCGTCGGTGGTGACCTGGTTGACGGATCCGATGCCGCTCCAGTGGAACGGCATGAAGACGGTGTCGGGGCGGACGGCGTCGGTCCAGCGGGCAGTCGCCTCGACCTGGCCGCGGGAGCTGGTGAGGCGCACGCGGGCGCCGTCGGGCACGCCGATGCGGAAGCCCAGCACCGGGTGCAGCTCGACGTACGGCTCGGCGACGAGGCGCTCCAGCTCCGCGACACGGTGCGTCTGCGCGCCCGACTGGTAGTGCTGCAGCACCCTGCCCGTGACCAGGTAGAACGGCGCGCCGGGCCGCACGTCGTCGCTCGGCCCCACGTGGTCGACGGCGACCATGCGCGCCCGCCCGTCGGGCGTGGCGAACCGTTCAAGAAACATACGCGGCGTCCCGGGATGCCCAGACATGTCAGACGCTGAGGTCACTGGAGTGACCTGCGGGTCTGACACATCGCCGGGGGCCGGTGCGGGGACCGGCCAGAACAGGCCCGAACCGCCGGACGCCTCGTCGGCGTCGAGCCGGGCGTGGGAGAGCCCGGAGTAGTCGGCGGGGCCGCCGGCGGAGGCCCTGGCCAGCTCGTCGAACACCACCGCGGGGTCGGCCGGGAAGGCAAGGTCCTCGGGCGCGCCCAGCCGGCGCGCCAGCTCGGCGAGGATCCACAGCTCCGAGCGGACCTCGCCCGGCGGCGCCACGACGGCCCGACGGCGGATGACCCGGCCCTCGAGCGACGTCATGGTGCCCTCCTCCTCGGCCCACTGCGTCACCGGCAGCACGACGTCGGCCAGCAGCGCCGTCTCGCTCGGCACGAAGTCGCAGACCACCAGGAGGTCGAGGCTCTTCAGGCGGTCGATGACGCGGTTCGCGTCGGGGGCGCTGACCACGAGGTTGGAGCCGTGCACGAGCATCGCGCGCGGGCCGGTCGGCGTTCCGAGGGACCTGAGCAGCTGCACCGCCGGGAGGCCGGGTCCGGGCAGCGTCTCCGGGTCGACGCCCCAGACGGCGGCGACGTGCTCGCGCGCCGCCGGGTCGTCGATCTTGCGGTAGCCCGGAAGCTGGTCCGCCTTCTGACCGTGCTCACGGCCGCCCTGCCCGTTGCCCTGCCCGGTGATGGCGCCGTAGCCGGAACCGACCCGGCCCGGCAGGCCGAGCGCGAGCGCCAGGTTGATCGACGCCGTGACGGTCGCGGTGCCCTGCGTCGACTGCTCGACGCCGCGGCCGGTCAGCACGTACGCGCCGGCGCCGCCGTGGACGGGCGCGGCCGCGGCGAGCAGCCGAGCCACGCGCCGGAGCTCGTCGGCGGGTACACCGGAGACCGACTCGACCCGCTCCGGCCACCAGCCGGCGACCGACCGGGCGACGTCGTCGAACCCGGTGGTGCGCTGTTCGAGGTACTCGCGGTCGGCGAGGCCTTCCGCGAGCACCACGTGCAGGAGCCCGAGCAGGACGGCGAGGTCAGTGCCCGGCACGGGCGCGAGGTGCACGCCCTCAGCGGGCTGCCCCGTCGAGGGGTCGCCCGTCAGCCGGGCCGTCGCGGACCGCCGCGGGTCGACGACGACGAGCCCGCCCGCCGCCCGCGCGCCGGCGAGGTGCTGCACGGCCGGCGGCATGGTCTCGGCGAGGTTGGAGCCGAGGAGCAGCACCGCCTGCGCGCCCCCGAGGTCGGCGAGCGGGAACGGCAGCCCACGGTCGACGCCGAAGGACCGGTTCATCCCGGCCGCCGCCGAGGCCATGCAGAACCGGCCGTTGTAGTCGATGTTCGGCGTGCGCAGCACGGTCCGCGCGAACTTGCCGAGCGCGTACGCCTTCTCGTTGGTCAGCCCGCCGCCGCCGAACACCGCTACCGACTCCGGGCCGTGCTCGGCGGCCAGGCCGGCGAGCCGGGACGCGACCAGGTCGAGCGCCGCGTCCCAGCTCACCGGCTCCAGCTCGCCGGACTCGCCCCGGACCAGCGGGGTGACGAGCCGGTCCGAGACCCCGAGCACCGCCGCCGACGTCCACCCCTTCTGGCACAGCCCGCCCCGGTTCGTGGGGAAGTCACGGGGCCGCACCTCTGGTGCGGCCGTCACGTCAGCGCGGGGCCGCGTCAGCGACATCCCGCACTGCAGCGCACAGTAGGGGCAGTGTGAGTCGACGGCGGTTCCGGGGGAAGCAAGCATGTTCAGACCCGAGCCTCTGCCATGGCACCGCGGCCGTAGACGAACCAGCACACGAAGGCCATCACGGCGTACACCCCGATGAACAGCCACAGTGCGGGCACGAGCGACCCGGCCACCGTGGTGGACAACGCGAACCCGCGCGGGATGAGGAATCCGCCGAACGCTCCGATCGCCCCGGCGATACCGATGCACCCGGCCGCTGCCTTCGCCGTCGCGCCGCTCACCCGGAAGACCGCGGGGATCATCCGGTAGACCGAGCCGTTGCCGACACCCGTAGCCACGAACAGGATGAGGAACGAACCGAAGAACACCGGGAAGTTCGCCGTGCCGAGGGCCCAGATCGCGCCCATCGCACCGGCCGCCATCACGGCGAAGGAGGCGATCGTCACGACCATGCCGCCGACGCGGTCGGCGAGGATGCCGCCGAGCGGTCGGGCGACGGATCCGACGAGGGCACCCATGAACGCCAGCGGGATCGCGACCTCCGGGAACTGGCCCTTGAGCAGCGTCGGGAAGGCACCCGCGTACCCGATGAACGAGCCGAACGTGCCGATGTAGATGAAGCTGATGATCCACGTGTGCTTGTTCTTGACCGCCACACCGAACGAGCGAGGGTCCGCCTTCGCCTCGGTGAGGTTGTCCATCCAGCGCCAGGCGAGGAACGCGGCGAGCAGGATGAACGGGATGAAGATGAGCCCGGCCCGGTCGAGCGCGACGCCCGCAGCAGTGACGATGACGAGCGGGACGGCGAGCTGCACGGCCGCCGTGCCGATGTTGCCGCCGGCCGCGTTCCAGCCGAGGGCCGCGCCCTTCTCCTTCTCGGGGAAGAAGAACGAGATGTTCGCCATCGAGGAGGCGAAGTTGCCGCCGCCCAGGCCCGCGAGCGCCGCGGCGCCGAGCAGCAGGGGGAACGGGGTGGTCGGATCGCTGACGGTGAGCATCAGCGCACCGATCGGCAGGAGCAGGAGCAGCGCCGAGACCATGGTCCAGTTGCGGCCACCGAACACGGGGACGGCGAACGTGTAGGGGATGCGGAGCGTCGCGCCGACGAGGGCGGGCACGGAGATGAGCCAGAACATCTGGTCGACGGTGAGGTCGAAGCCCGCGGCGGGCAGCTGCGGCACGACGATGGACCACAGGGCCCAGGCGCCGAAGCCGAGGAACTCCGCGAAGATCGAGAGCACGAGGTTCCGCCGGGCGGTCCGGCGTCCGCCGTCCTCCCAGAGGGTCTTGTCCTCGGGGTCCCAGTGGTCGATCCAGCGTCCGGTGTACCGCTGGACTGCTGACTTGGGCGCCGTCTCGGTGGCGGTCGAGCTCGTGGGCTCGTTCGCGGCCGAGGTCTGGTCGTCGTGCGTGATCGGAGTGGACACGCTGTCCTCCTGCATGGGCGTATGCCCGACGACGCCGGGCGCGCCCGGACCGACAAGCGCCGAATCCGGGGCCGGCCCGACGTCGGACCGACAGGTAGGAACCTAGGGAGGCGGTGTTTCATCGCCCGACAAAGAGCAGTTAATCGACCGTAAGGAAGAACGCACAGCGTACCGACGCGCCGTGTGAGGGTGTTGAGGCATCCACATGGCGGCACTGACGGCCGCGTCACATGACCGGCGTCAGGACCTCCACGCGGTTGCCCGCACCGTCGAAGGTGTGGAAACGCTCGTAGCCGTCGAAGGTGTGGCGGTCCGTCCACGTGAGCTCGAAGCCGAGCTCTTCCAGGCGGGCACCGATGGACTCGAGGTGCGCGACGGAGTCGGCCACGAGGGCCGGGTGGGCCTTGCGCGCGGGCTCGAACGGGTCCTGCACGCCCACGTGGATCTCGGCGGTCGTGCGGCCCTCGTCGTCGAAGTCGCGGAACCAGCAGAGCGCCCGGCCCGCGAGCCCCGGCGGGCGCGGGACCTCGGTGAGTCCAAGGCCCTCACCGTAGAAGCGGCGGGCGGCATCCTCGCCGCCGGGCGGGCAGACAACCTGGACGTGGTGAAGGCGCATGGGCCCGATTATCGCTGCTCACACCTGCCGGCGACAGGCTGTGCGGGCGCCGAAACCACCTTTGCGTCCCGCTGTCCTAGGGTCGGATCATGGAGCCGCAGGCGCGCAGCGTCACCGAGCACGTCGAGCGTGTGCTCGCCCTCGTCGCGCCGTTGCGCGCCGCAGCACAGGACCTGGAAGACGCGCTCGGCTCGGTCCTCACCGAGGACCTGAACGCCTTCGTGTCCGTCCCACCGTTCGACGGCGCCGCGATGGACGGGTACGCGGTGCGGCTGGCCGACCTGCCGCCCGACGGGAGCCAGGTGACCCTCCAGGTGACCGGCGACGTCGCGGCCGGGCCGAGCAGTCTGACCGAGGTCGGGACGGGGCAGGCGGTCCGGATCATGACCGGCGCCCCGCTCCCGCCCGGTGCGGACGCCGTGATCCCCGTGGAGCGCACCTCGACCGGCCGGTTCGTCGCGGGCGCACCCCGGGCGGAGGAGTCGGTGACGCTCGCCAGGCAGCCCCGGCCGCACGTCCGCCGCGCGGGTGAGGACGTGCGCCAGGGAGAGCTTCTCGCGCGGGCGGGGACAGAGCTGACGGCGGCGCTGGTGGGTGCGCTCGCGGCGTCGGGCACGGTGCGTGTCGCGGTCCGACGTCGGCCGCTGGTCGCCGTCGTCTCCACCGGGTCGGAGCTCGTACCTCTCGGTGGTGCGCTCGGACCGGGGCAGATCACCGACTCCAACGGGCCGATGCTCGCGGCGGCGGTCCGCGCGGCGGGCGCCGACGTCGTCCGGCTCGGGCCGGTGACGGACGACCCGGAGGCACTCCGCCGGGTACTCGACCAGGCGGTACGCGCCGACGCCGACGGTGCGGGCGCCGATCTCATCGTGACCGCCGGGGGCGTGTCGGCGGGCGCGGCGGACGTGGTCCGGGAGGTCCTCGCGGCTCCCGGTCCGAACGGTCCGGGAGTGACCGACGTCGACGTCGCCACCGTCGCCATGTCCCCTGGCAAGCCGCAGGCCCTGGCCCGCTGGGGCGGTGTGCCGTGGCTGGCGCTGCCGGGCAACCCCGTGGGCGCGTACGCGTCGTTCGAGCTCTTCGCACGCCCGGCGATCGACCGCCTCCGCGGCGCGGAGGACTCGGGGCGACACCACACACCCCGCGCGGTACCACTTGTCGCCGCTGCGGGCTGGTCCGGTTCGCCCGGGCGGCTGCTCGTCGTCCCGGTCCGGCTCGTTCCGCTGCCCGACGACGTCGCGGGTACCACTCCGGGATCCGCCGGCGTGGTGCCCGCCGGTTCCCACCACTCGCTGTCCGCGCTAGCCACCGCCGACGGCCTGGCCTTCGTCCCGCCCGCCGTCGAGAAGGTGCGCCCCGGGGACATCGTCCAGGTGCTGATGCTGCGATGACGGAGCACGCCGAGACGTCCGCGGGGATCACGTACGACGCCGTCGTGCTGGCCGGCGGACGGGCTACCAGGCTGGGCGGCACCGCCCGGCTGGGCGAGACCGCCAAAGCCGGACTGGTCGTCGAGGGCGAGCGACTGCTCGACCGGGCCCTCACGGCGAGCCGCCGAGCCCGAACGACAGTGGTGGTGGGCCCGCCGGACCTCGCGGACGTACTGGCCGGCGTCCGACCGCAACCGGTGCTGACCCAGGAGGACCCGCCGTTCGGCGGACCGGTCGCGGGCCTCGCCGCCGGACTGCGAACCCTTCCCACAGCGGGTACGCCGTGGGTCCTGGTCCTGGCGGTGGACGTGCCGCACGCCGCTGGAGCGATCCCGCTCCTGGAGCAGGCCGTCTCACGTGAACCCACGGACGGCGCATACCTGGTGCGCGAGGGCCGGGCCCAGTGGCTGGTGGGGATCTACCGCCGCGCTGCCCTGGTCTCGGCGCTGGCCGGTACCGAGCCGGCCGGCGGCTCGATGAGACGCCTGGTCGGCGAGCTTCGCTGCGCGGAGGTGCCGGACCCGGCAGGCTGGAGCGACGACATCGACACCCCCGCGGACGCGGAGCGCCTCGGCGCCGCGACCGACGACTACCGGAAGGACCCGAGATGACAGACCTCGACAGCTGGGTGGAGGCGCTGGAGGCGGAGCTCGGGCTCCCGCCGGGGACGGTCGACGTCGGGGCGGTGCTCGACCTCGCCCGCGACGCGGCGCACGCCGTCGCCCGGCCGGCCGCACCGGTCACCACCTATGCGGTGGGCTTCGCGGCGGGCCTGGCCGCGGCGGGAGACCTGGGCGCTACGTCGAGCAGCGGACCGGACGCCGCGGAGAAGGCGATCAGCCTCGCTGCGCGCTGGGTCGCCGACTGACCGCCGCGCAGCCCGCTCCGACCAGGAGCGTCACCGCCGTCGCACCGAGCGCCCAGGGCAGGCCCGCTGCCAGGTAGATCCCGCCGATCGCGGCGATCGCGACCGTCTGCGCCACGAGCGGGCCAGTGGTGTTGAGCGCGGAGAACGCGGACGCCCGGTGCGGCGGGACCATGCCGGACAGGTGCGAGATCAGCGGGCTGTAGCCGCTCGCGTGGCCTGCCCCTGCCAGGACGAGGAGCGGCGCGAGGATCCACGGTGAGGCACCGGTCGCGACCGTGGCCACGACAACCGCCAGCACGACGGGCCCCGCCACGGGCAGCGCCCGGATGCCGCGCTCAGGCATCCGGGTCCAGGTCAGGCTCATGACACCGAAGCCGATCGTGTACGGAAGGAACGCGAGGCCTGCGGCGAACGGTGTCCAGCCCAGGTCGTCCTGCACGTGCAGGGTGAATGTGAAGAGCAGAGCCGCGTAGCAGCCCATCACGACGGCACACGCGAGCAGGCCTGACTTCATGCCGCGCGGGCGGAGCACGACGAGGTCGAGCAGGGGATGCGCCGCCCGCAGCTGATGCCGCACGAACCACGTGAGCAGCACTACCGAACCACCGAGGACAGCCCACGTCCACCACGGCCAGCCGGCCTCCCTGCCCACCGTGAGCGACGTCGTGAACGCGGCCATGCCGAGCGCGAGGACGACGGTCCCGGACAGGTCGAACCGGCAGGCTCCGACCCGGCCGGCTCCTTCCCCGGCACGGGTCGGCGGCAGCACCTGGCCCACCGCCGCGAGCAGCAGCAGGCCGACCGGGACGTTGACGAGGAACACGGGTCGCCACGACAGCCCGAACAGGTCCGCCGAGACCAGGAGCCCACCGAGCAGCTGCCCCAGTGCGACGCCCAGGGCGAGCACCAGGGAGTACATGCCGATGGCGCGCCGTCGTTCGGGTCCCTGGAAATGGTGCTGGATCAGGGAGAACACCTGCGGGATCAGCAGCGCCGCCCCTCCGCCCTGGACCACGCGGGCCGCGACCAGGACGGCCGGTGCCGGTGCGAGGCCGCAGGCCAGCGACGCGACGGTGAACACCGCGAGGCCCCACTGGAACACCCTGCGGTGCCCGACCAGATCCCCCAGCCGCGCCCCGGCGACGATGAGGCTCGCGAGGACCACCAGGTATCCCGAGAGCACGAGCTGCTGCACAGCGCCCGTCGCGCCGAGGTCCCGCTGGATCGCGGGCAGGGCGACGTTGGCGATGGAGCCGTCCATCGAGGCCATGGTCTGGGCGGTGAGGAGTACCGCGAGGAGCAAGGGCTTCCGCATGGCCCCAGGGTCCGACGGCGGGCGGCGCCCGTCTTGAAGATCCTTGTTCGGTGCCGGTCTTCGGGCCTGACCGGCCTCGGGGCCCGACCGGCCTCGAGGCCCGAGGTCGGTCGGGACTGTCGGTGACCCCGCCTACGGTGGGGTCGTGCGCCGCGCCACGTCCGTCCTCACCGCACCTGAGTACTCGGTGCGGGTCGTGGCGTGCTCGGACGACCACCGCGGATGGTCCCCGGCCGAGCCGGTCGAGACGTTCGGCCTCGTCCTCGCCCGGCGGGGGCACTTCCGGCTGGTGAACGGCGGCGTCGAGCAGGCAGTCGACGTCACGCAGGGATACACGCAGATCCCGGGTCTGGACCAGCGTTTCGCGCATCCGTCCGGCGGTGACGTGTGCACGTTCGTCTCGGTCGGCGCCGCGCTCTGGCACGAGATCACCGGCGACCGGCCCGCGTCCACCACGGTGCGGATCGACGGTGTGACCGAGCTGGCCCACCGGCTCCTGCTGCGCACGGCGCACGACGCCGCGGATCCCGCCGAACGCCTGGTCCGCACGGTGACGGCCGCGGCTCGCACCTCCGGGTCGGACGACGCCGGGCCCGCCCGGACGCCCGCCGCCCGCGCTTCGCGGACGCGGCTCGTCGTACAGGCGCGCGAGGCCGTCCTGGACGACGCGCCCGCGTCGCACGACCTGGTGAGCCTCGCCCGCGCGCTGAAGGTGTCGCCCGGGCACCTCAGCCGGGTCTTCGTGACCGAGACCGGCGTCAGCCTCACCAGGTTTCGCAACCGGCTACGCGTGAGCCGGGTACTGGCCCGGCTGGAGGCGGGCGACGACGACCTGGCTGCGATCGCGGGAGACCTGGGCTTCGCCGATCAGGCGCACCTGACCAGGACCGTGCGCGTCACGCTCGGCACGACGCCTGCCCGACTGCGCAGTGCGTTCGCCGGCCAGAACCCTGACCTGAACGCTTGACCGGGACCGGCGTCGGCGCCAAGGGTGCGCCGACGCCGGACCGGCTCACCCTCCGAGGTGGGCGATCACCGCACGCGCCTGGGCCTCGGCACCCGCCGAGTTCGGGTGCGCGGGAACGCCGACTGCCACCCCGTTGAGCGACAGCCCGTACGCCTCCGCGTACCGGTCGAACGGCCCGGTGCAGAGGTCATGGCCGCCGGTCGAGGCGAACGTGTCGACCACCTCCACAGCCGCGCGCGCGGCGGCCCGGTCGATCATCGCGTTGAGCTCGCGGAACTTCCCCGAGATGTACTTCATGTCGGTGTCGGAGGCGGCCAGGCGGGGAAAGCAGCCGTGGTCGGGCACGACGTCCATGTAGTTGACCGCGAGGATGCGTGCGTTCGGCGAGATCGTCCGGACGCCCTCGAACGCCGCGACGAGCTTGTCCTCCGACGCGCTGATCTGCTGGCTGAGCTGGTCCACGCCACCGCGGGTGTACTTGGCCTTGCAGCCGCCCAGCGGCAGGCCGATGCCGATGTCGGTGATCGGCGTGAGCGGCACGAGACCGAGGCAGTCGAGGCCCGCGGCCGCGATCCCGGCGTCGTTCCCGCCGATGCCCACGGTGACCAGGTCGGTGGTGGCCGTGAGGCGCGCGAACTGGGGCTCGTTGGTGCCGAGCAGCACGCTCTGGCTGTTCGCGAAGTGCTCGGTGGTCGCAGCCCCGCACGAGGCGTCGCGGAACGTCGCGGGCCGGATCGTCTGCTCGACGAGCTTGGGGTAGTTGACCTTGGACTGCGCGCAGCCGAGCGGCGCGTAGCGGGTGTCCGGGGTGCCGCGGCCGTCGAGCAGGACGACGTCCGCGGTCCAGGAGTCACCAAGGGCGACGTACTCCTCGTAGCGGGGCACGGAACCCGGCAGTGCGGTGGCTGCGCCGGCCTCCTCGGCCTGCGACGGCGGAGCCGCTCCGACGGCGAGGCACGTCGTGGCGAACGAGGTAGCGAGGGCGAGGGCCAGTACACGGAACACCGCGCTGTGCTGCGTCATGCGCTGAGATTAGGTGGGCGAACTTGACGCGGGGTATCACAGTTCCGCTCGCGTATCCGGCGTCGTGTGCCGGTCCGGGACGGCGGTGACCGCGCAGGCCGGGCGGGCTGCGTCGGCCGTGTGTCGGTGTGCCCGCCTATCGTGTGGCGCATGGACCGGAACAGGCTCGAGTTCGCGGTGATCCCGACCGCGATCGGCGAGTGCGCGCTCGTCTGGAACGAGGACGCGGAGATCGTCGGCTCGGCGCTGCCCCACGGCGGCGCCGAGCAGGTGCGAGGCGCCGTGCGGAGCTGGTACCCGGACGCCGTCGAGGCCTCGCCCGCGGCGGTGGCACCAGCCGCCGCGGCGCTCGTCCAGCTGCTCGGCGACGGCGTCGGGGACCTCGCGGAGGTCCCCCTGAACATGAGCGCCGTGCCCGACTTCGACCGTCGCGTCTACGAGGTGGTACGCGCCATCCCTCCGGGCGAGACCCGCACGTACGGCGAGGTCGCGGCCGAGCTGGGCGCGCCCGGAGCCGCGCAGGCCGTCGGGCAGGCCATGGGCCGCAACCCGTTCCCGCCCATCGTGCCGTGCCATCGCGTGCTGGCCGCCGGCCGCCGCGTCGGCGGGTTCTCGGCACGTGGCGGGGCCCGCACCAAGGTGCGGATGCTGGAGACGGAAGGCGTCTACCTGGAGCAGCCCACACTCTTCGATCTCTGATCGGATTCGACCGGATCTCATCCGGCCCTCCCAGTTTCAACCGGCCCACAACCTTTCGGGCACACTGTGCGTCTTAGTCGGTGCTATCCCGCTGTTCGCACACCTCAGGAGCCCGGAAACCCCATGCGCAAGAGATTCCCCATTCGTTCATCGGCAGCTACGGGCGCCCTCGCCCTGCTGCTCGCCGGTGCCATCTCGGCAGGCCCGCTCGAGGCCGCGGCCACCGAGTCGAAGCCCGAGCCGCCGAAGACACCGACCGCTACCGGGTACGGCGGAGCAGTGAGCTCGCTCGACCCGATCGTCTCCGAGATAGGTCTGCAGATGCTCCGCCGCGGTGGCAACGCCACCGACGCCGCCGTCGCGATGGCGGCGGCGATCGGCGTGACCGACCCGTACAGCGCCGGGATCGGCGGCGGCGGGTTCTTCGTCCACTACGACGCCGCCTCCGGTCAGGTCGAGACCATCGACGGGCGCGAGACGGCGCCGTCGGCGATCGAGCACGACGCCTTCATCGACCCGGCGACCGGCAAGTCCTACCCGTTCTACCCGGACCTGGTCACCAGCGGTATCAGCGTCGGCGTCCCCGGAACTCCCGCGACGTGGGAGCGCGCGCTGGATCGGTGGGGCACCACGACCCTGAGCCAGGCGCTGCGCCCGGCGACGAAGGTGGCGGAGAAGGGCTTCGTCGTCGACAAGCTCTTCTACGACCAGACCCTGCTGAACCAGGCTCGCTTCCAGGCCCTGACTTCCACCAGCGACCTGTTCCTGCCGGACGGACAGGCTCCGGCAATCGGATCCGTGTTCCGCAACCCGGACCTGGCGGAGACCTACCGGACGCTCGCCAGAGGTGGTGTCGAAGCGTTCTACGAGGGGGCGCTCGCGCAGGACATCGCGGACGCGGTGCAGGCTCCGCCCGTCGCGGCCGGGACCACGCTCCCGGTGCCGGCGGGATCGATGACCGCCGAGGACCTCGCGGCGTACGAGGTCGTGGACCGGGACCCGGTCTCCGTCTCGTACCGCGGGTACGACATCTACGGGATGGCACCGCCGGCGTCCGGCGGGACCACAGTCGGCGAGACGCTGAACATCCTCGAGCAGTTCGACCTGAGCTCGCAGAACGACCCAGCGGTGCTGCACCACTACATCGAGGCGAGCGCCCTGGCGTTCGCGGACCGCGCCGCCTACCTGGGCGACGGCGACTTCGTCGACGTCCCGGTGGCCGGGCTGCTGGACGACACCTTCGCCAAGGAGCGGGCCTGCCTGCTCGACCCCGCGACCGCTGCGGCCAAGCCCGTGACGGCAGGTGACGCCAGGTCGTACGACGGCGTGTGCGCCACGCCCGGCGCGGAGGGCATCGTCCCCGAGGACACCGAGAGCCCGTCGACCACGAACCTGACGGCGGTCGACCGGTGGGGCAACGTGGTCGAGTACACGCTGACGCTGGAGCAGATCGGCGGTTCGGGGATCGTCGTGCCCGGACGCGGGTTCATCCTGAACAACGAGCTCACGGACTTCAGCATCGAGTACAGCCCCACCGACCCGAACCGGCTGGAGGCCGGCAAGCGGCCGCGCTCGTCCATGGCGCCGACGATCGTCCTGGAAGACGGGCGCCCGGTGCTCGCGCTCGGTTCGCCGGGCGGGTCCCAGATCATCAACACGGTCACGCAGATGCTGATCAACCGGATCGACCTGGGCATGACCATCGAGGAAGCGATCGCCGCCCCGCGGGCCGCGCCGCAGAACTCGGTGCGCACGATCGCCGAGCAGGCGTTCGTCGACAGCTACGGCACGGCGCTGACCGGGTACGGGCACACGCTCCGGCCGACGACCAACGCCATCGGTGCGGCGACCGCCATCGAGATCGGCCCGGGCGGCCGTCTCACCGCCGTCGCCGAGCCGACCAGGCTCGGCGGTGGATCGGCCCGCGTGGTCTGGCCGGCGGGGTCCTGACACAGGTCGAGCGGCTGGTGCGCCGATGGCGCGCCAGCCGTTCGATGCGTTCTCAGCGGGCGGGCCCCAGCTCTCGGGCGCCCGCCCCGCCTGCGCTCAGCGGATCAGACCGGTCGACCTGGACACGGACTTGGTCGTGTAGCCGGCAAGCGATCCCGTCACCACGACGGAGACCCGCTTACCCCTGGCCGAGGTCGGCACCCTGAACTTGGAGCGTGTCGCGCCCGCGACCGGCCTACCGTCGATCCTCCACTGGTGCGTCACCGTCGACGGCAACGGCGTCCACGTCCCGCGATACACCTGGAGCACCGAACCGACCCTGGCGGAACCCGCGATCGTGGGGGTCGGGGCGACGAACACGCCCGCCATTACCGCGGCCGTCGCGGGGCTGATCACGGTCTTCGTCGTGTAGCCGGACTTGGAACCGGTGATCGCGACCGTGACCTTCTTTCCCTTGGCGGTGGCCGGGAGCTTCCAGTTGTACGCCGTTGCCCCGGAGACAGCTCGCCCGTCCAGGCGCCACTGGTACTTGACCGCCGTCGGCTCCGGTGTCCAGGGGCCTCGCGTCGCTGTCAGGGTCCTACCGACCCTGGGGGTGCCGGAGACCGACGGGGAGACGGGAGTCGAGAACGCCGGAGGCTTGATCGTCACCGTCCGCTGTGTGCTCCACGTCGGGGCATCGGGGAAGGCGCTGTACGT
Organism: Promicromonospora sp. CA-289599; assembly: GCF_050936155.1. Classification (NCBI taxonomy): domain Bacteria; kingdom Bacillati; phylum Actinomycetota; class Actinomycetes; order Micrococcales; family Promicromonosporaceae; genus Promicromonospora; species Promicromonospora sp. CA-289599. The sequence continues at coordinate 3,008,637 of NZ_JBNJNI010000001.1, read as the reverse complement.
GAACGTCAGCGTCTTGGTTCCCACGCCCAGAGCCTGCCCGTCGAGCGACAGTTCCTCGGTGCGCTCGTCGAAGGACGCACTGCCGACGGTGGTCGAGCCGGACTTGACCGTCACAGTCCCGTACGGGGTGACGGCATCCGCGCTGAGGGTGACCAGGGCCGTGGGAACGTCGCCGAGCGTGAACGACGTCGGACCGGTCACCGTGATGGCGGGAGGAGTCGTCGCAGTGCTGCCGGATCCGACGTAGAACTCGTAGGTGGCCGGCAGACTGCGGTTGCCTGCCCGGTCGATCGCCTCGACCGTCAGGTAGTTCCGACCTGATCGAGTCGGCGTGAAGTTCAGTACCGTGTTCTCAGTAGCGGCGATCTCCCACGACGCTGCCTGCGAGTTGATGCCGTATCGATATGTCCGGACATCGTTCGACGGGCTCTCGATCAGAAACGAACCCGGAACGCCCACGCCGCCTCGTCCGCTTCCGATGCCCTTGGTGTAGACCGCTTGCCCGCCCACGACAGGCGTCACCACGGGCGGTTCTGGTCGCACATAGTCGAGGTTGAACACGCACGAAGCCGATGGTCCTACCCGGCCACCGACATCTGTCCCGAACACAGTCCACACGTATCGCCCATAGGTCAGTGCCAGGTCCTCGTTAATTGGAATGCTGGCCTGATGGACGGTGGGTCGGCCGAAAAGAGTCCACCCTTCTTGCTCCCAAAGCACCTTGTCGGGCGCATCCGCGCGAGCAAGGCGGAACGTCGCATACACCACCCCGGCACCGGTTGCGTCTGCCCGGGGGTCGGGATCGACGATGGAAGCCGTGAGGAAGGGGTAGTCCCGCACAACCGGTTCCCCGTCGCACGACTGCTGACCGGCTCGTGTCTCGACGGTGAGGTCAGTGGGCATGAACGGCGCCCTGTTGAAGCGGATGACCAGAGTCGCGCGCGGCTCGAACGAGTTCCACCCGCACGTCATGCACGTCTCGTCCGCGGCCCGAACACCGACAGTCACTGACGAGCGATTCGCACGCGCGGCATTGACCGCGAGCTGCATAGCGTCGAAGTCGAACAGGCCTGTGTATTCGGGGGACTGCTCACACGCTGCCCCGTAAGACTCGATGCCGCCGACCCGTAGCTCTTCGGTCCACTCCGCGGTGCTCGCCCAGTCGGTGCTGGCCGAGATCCGCGGAATGTCGTAGAGGTCCAGGCGGTTCGGAGTGCAGTTCACCTCGTCGAGCCACACGTCGGCACCGTGCGCGTAGAGCACGGCCGACGTGATGTCCTCTGGTTCCAGGCCAGCGAGAAGCTCGATGCCGTCGAACTGCCAGGCGAGTCGTTGAATACCTGCGGTAGCACAACCCTTGGCGTACTCGGCGGGGTCGCAGTAGCCGACCCACTGGGTACCGGTCCAGCCGTAACCCGAGGGCCCCGTCGGCCTGAGAGCGGTGAGTTCCGTGTGCTCCTTCACGATGGAGGCCGATGTCTCAAGCAGCATCGAACCCTCGGGCTCGGCGAACAGCGCCGCCCCGTCCCCACTTGCGCCGAGCACCCTGACGTCTTCGGCACACACGGCGGCGAGCGCCACAGCCGCCGCCTCGTCTTCAGCGGTGCCGTCGCACTCGGCCGCAGATGCAGCCGAGACTTCAGCGGAAGCCGCGACCGTGGCGGGCGTGGCAAACGCCGCGAACACCAACCCGACCGCTGCTGCTCCGGCAATCAGGGAGCGTTTCATCATGTCCTCCTGCGGCTATTACGTGGACCGGTGTGACGGCGCGAACCTACCTGCGCCAAGGCGCACGATTTAGCCATTTAACGGGTGAACTATTCGGACTTGAACATGTCCCTACCGGTCACGTCGGACATCCTGACCGCCTCTTGAGGGACGCCCCGATGCGAGACTGTCCACCGTGTCCGACGCCCCCACCCACCCCCTCCTCGACGTGCTGCTCGCCGGTGGCGCGCGCGCCGAGCGGCTGACGGCGTCGCGCATCTTCCCGGAGCGCACCGCCGAGCATGCCGACTGGCCGCGCTGGGCCGACGCCACGGTGGTGCAGGGGTACCGGAAGCTGGGCGTCGAGCGGCCGTGGACGCACCAGGCGCTGGCCGCAGACCTCGTCCACCAGGGCCGGCACACCGCCCTGGCCACCTCGACGGGGTCGGGCAAGTCGCTCGCGTTCTGGCTCCCCGCGCTGTCCGCCGTCCGGACCGCCGCCGCAGCCGCCACGCTCGATCCCGGGAACATCGCGTCGGCGCGCGTCCGACCCACGACGATCTACCTCAGCCCCACGAAGGCCCTGGCCGCCGACCAGCTGAGCGCGCTCGAACGCATCCTCGACGCGGCGGGCACGCGCGACGTCCGCGTCGCGACGTGCGACGGCGACACCTCCCGCGAGGAACGCTCCTGGGTGCAGGACCACGCCGACGTCGTCCTGACGAACCCCGACTTCCTCCACTACGCCCTCCTCCCGAACCATCGCCGCTGGTCACGGCTGCTCAAGGGCCTGCGGTACGTGGTGGTCGACGAGGGGCACGCCTACCGCGGCGTCTTCGGTGCGCACGTCTCGCTGGTGCTGCGGCGGCTCGCGCGCCTCGCGGCGCGGTACGGGGAGGGTTCGCCCACGTTCGTCGTCGCCTCCGCGACGACGGCGCAGCCGGCGGTCAGCGCGGCCCGCCTCATCGGCGTCGCGCCCGACGACGTCACCGCCGTCACCGAGGACGCCTCGCCCTCCGGACGCCGGACGGTCGTGCTCTGGCAGCCTCCGGAGATCGTCGGCTGGCGGCCACCCGCCGACGACGGTGCGGGGGCGGACGCCGGTCCCGAGGCCCGCTCGTCCCAGCGCGAGCTGTCCGTCGAGGAGCCGACGTCGATGCGCCGGGTCGCCGTCGCCGAACCCGACCCCTGGGCACTGCCTGCCGATGCGCCCGATACGGCGCCCACCTCGGAACCCGATCCGAAGGCCGAGCCCGTAGCGACCGAGGCACCGCCGGAGCATCCGCGCCGGTCCGCGACCGCGGAGGTCGCCGACCTGCTCGCCGACCTGTCCGCGGCCGGCGCCCGCACCCTCGCGTTCACCCGGTCCCGGCGTGGCGCGGAGTCGGTCGCCCAGCAGGCCCGCGACCACCTGCGGCACGCGGCCCCGGACGCCGCCCGCCGGATCGCGGCATACCGCGGCGGCTACCTCCCGGAGGAGCGCCGCGAGCTGGAGCAGGCCCTGCGCACCGGCGACCTGCTCGGCCTCGCGACGACCAACGCGCTGGAGCTCGGCGTGGACATCTCCGGTCTGGACGCGGTGCTGATCGCCGGCTGGCCCGGCACGCGCATGTCGCTCTGGCAGCAGGCGGGGCGCGCCGGGCGGGCGGGCGCGGACGGCCTTGTCGCATTCGTCGCGCGGGAGGATCCGCTGGACACCTACCTCGTGACGCATCCCGAGGCGGTGTTCGACGCCCCGCTCGAAGCCACGGTGTTCGACCCCGCGAACCCGCACGTGCTCGCGCCGCACCTGTGCGCGGCGGCTCAGGAGGCACCGCTCCGGTCCGAGGACCTCGCCACCTTCGGTCACCCCGACCACGTCCGCGGGATCCTGGACGTGCTGGTCGCCCGGGGTGCGCTCCGGCGTCGGACGTCCGGGTGGTACTGGACGCATGCCCAGGGTGCCGCTGGCCTCACCGACCTGCGCGGGGCGGGCGGCACGCCGGTGCGCGTGGTGGAGCAGGGCACCGGCCGCATGCTCGGCACCGTCGACGCGGCGTCGGCGGACGGCCAGGTGCACGACGGCGCCGTCTACGTGCACCAGGGCACCACCTACGTGGTGGCGCACCTCGACCTGACCGACCACACCGCCGTCGTGCAGCGGCGCAGGCTCGACTACGGCACATGGTCCCGTTCCGTGATGTCGGTGGCCATCGAGGGCTGGGACGAGGACACCCCGGGGTCCGGCGACCCGGGTGCCGAGGACGCGAGCGGTCGCGCGGACGGCCCCGGCCATGACCTCGTCACCCGGGAGTGGGGACCGATCACCTGGGGCCTCGGCCCGGTCGAGGTGACGTCGCAGGTGGTGAGCTTCCAACGGCGGCGCGTCCCGGACATGCAGGTGCTGGGGACCGAGCAGCTGGAGCTGCCCGAGCACACCCTCGGCACCGTCGCCGTCTGGTGGTCGGTGCCCGAGTTCGTGCTGCGGGCCGCCGACATCACGCCGGAGCAGGCGCCGGGTGCGCTGCACGCCGCCGAGCACGCGTCGATCGGCCTGCTGCCGCTGCTCGCGACGTGCGACCGGTGGGACCTCGGCGGGGTGTCGACGGAGCTCCACCCGGACACGGGCGAGGCGACGGTGTTCGTCTACGACGCCTATCCGGGCGGTGCCGGCTTCGCGGAGCGGGCCTACGACCTGGGTGCGACATGGCTCCGGGCCACCCGTGACGCGATAGCGGCCTGCCCCTGCGCCGACGGGTGCCCGGCGTGCGTCCAGTCGCCGAAGTGCGGCTCGTACAACGCGCCGCTCGACAAGGCCGCCGCCGTGCGGCTTCTCGACGCCGTGCTGTCCCACGACCCCCGCGCCACCCTCGCCGAGGCCCGCTGAGCCCTACTCGCCCAGGCGCTTGAACGGGGTCGTCGAGAACACCACCTCAACGGCGACGCCGAAGTACTCGGCGATGCGCAGTGCGAGAAAGAGCGACGGACTGTACTCACCCCGTTCGAGGTACCCGACCGTCTGGTAGTGCACCCCGAGCGCCTCCGCCAGCTCACGCCGCGAGATGCCCCGCTCGGCACGCAGCATCGCTATGCGGTTGTGGACGACGTCGGACTGCTCTGCCACCACTCAGTACCCCTTGGTCATGTAGCGCTCTCGCGCCGCCGCGACCGTGGAGCCCGACTCTCGCCTGGCCATCCTGCGGAGCACGATCGGCGCGAGCACCATACCCACGACCGCCCAGACCCCGAGCACAGCGAACATCTCGACCGTGCGCCACGACTCCCCGATCTCCGCCGCGACCATGGCCTCCGGGAGCATCGCCGACCGGGCACCGAGCCCCAGCCAGTAGTACGGGAACGCCTGCCCCACCCACTGCAACCACTCGGGCAGCGCCGTGATCGGGTAGAAGATCCCTGACGGCACGATCAGGAGCATCGACCCGAGGAACAGCAGCCCGGTCTGGGACGCCGTCTTGAACAGCGACCCGAGCGCCACGCTGATCGGGACCGTCGCGACCATCCCCACCACGAAGATCAGCACCAGCAGGATCGCGGTACGGGCATCCAGCCGCAGGTCACCCGCGACTGTGAACGCCGGGATCACCAGCGCGACGAGGCTCACGAGCGTGGTCAGCGCGAACAGCAGGATCTTGCCGACGAGGTAGCCGATCATCCCGTTGGGTGTGGCCTTCGCGCGCAGCAGCGTCCCGTCCTCGCGGTCGACCGCGATGGTGCTGGCGGGCCCGGTCAGCCCGCCGAACGCGATCGACATGCCGACCAGGCTGGGCAGCACCATGGCACCCAGCGCGAAGTCGGTTCCGGGCACGGTACTGCCGCGCATGAACAGCAGCACCACCGCGTAGATCACCGGGAACGCCACGATCCAGACGACGTCGCCCGGCTCCTGGAGCGAGTACTTGGTCTCGAGCCAGCCGCGGGAGAGCCCTGCCCGCACGGCCGCCCATCGCACGTCGGTCGGGGTGGACGTCGGTGTGGTCATGACTGCGCCTCCTCGGTCTGCTCGGTCTCTGTCGTCTCTGTCCGTCGCGCAGGGCCGCTCTCGGCCCGGTGGACGAGCGACATGTACGTGTCCTCGAGGCTCGCTCGCTTGACCTCGAGCTCGGTGGCCCCCGGTTCGTGCGCCAGGAGCTCACGGACGAACTGGGTCGGGTCACCCTCGGTCACGGCGTGCACGTGCCGGCGTCCTTCGGACGTCCAGCGCACCTCCGCCTGAGTGGTCAGCTCGCGGGCGAGCTGCTCCGCGGACCCGTTGGCGACGATGGTGCCCCCGTCGAGCACGAGGATCCGGTCGGCCAGCTTCTCGGCCTCGTCCAGGTCGTGCGTGGTGAGCAGGACAGTCGTGTTCTCGAAGTCGGCAAGGCGGTGCACCAGGTCGTGGAACTCCCGGCGGGCGTGCGGGTCGAAGCCCGCCGTCGGCTCGTCGAGGAAGACGAGCTCAGGTCGCCCGACGATGCCGATCGCCACGTCCAGGCGACGGCGCTGCCCTCCGGACAGCTTCTGCACCTTCGCGTTGGCGTGCTCCGCGAGGCCGACCACACCGATCAGCTCCTCGACGTCCCACGGCCGCTTGACCTCGGGGGTCGAGTACGGGCCGTAGAACCGCGCGAGATACCCGAGCAGGTCCCGCACCCGCCAGCGGCCGTGGTCCCGCCACGACTGGAGCACCACACCCAGCCGCGCGCGCCATGCCTCGTCAGCGTGCGCCGGATCCTGTCCGAGCACCGACACCTCGCCGGCCGACCGCATGCGGAAGCCCTCGAGGATCTCGATGGTGGTGGTCTTGCCGGCGCCGTTGGGGCCGAGCAGGGCGAGGACCTCGCCCCGGTACGCCTCGAACGAGACCCCCGTGAGCACGTCTTTCGTCCCGTATCGCATTCGTAGGTCGCGCACGTCGAGCGCCACATCGCCCGACGGCGGAGATACGTTCCGCGCACTCATCGCATCTTCCGTACTCCTCATAGCAGGAATACTACGAGTCGTATTGAACGCATGTCACTCCCTTTTCGCACCGGGTTCGCCAGGATCACCCGCTCGGGGCCCGGCTCTCGCACTCGCCCGTGCCTCGCCGAGGGCACCGCCCGGGCCTGCCGCGACACGTGTCGCGACCACCCGCACCACGCCGCCGCCGAGTTCCTCGCAGGCGGCGACCGCCGCCCCGTTGCGCGCCACGGCGGTCCTTGCCGTCCCGCACGGATCGAAGCCGTCCCGCAGCGCGGTCGCGCCGGCGAGCGCGCCGAGATCCGCTGCGGCCTGCGCCGCCCCGCGCGCATTCTGGGCAGCGCCGAGAGCGGCGATACCGAGTGCGAGCACCAGGATCGCGGCGATGACTCCGAGCACCAGTACCGTTCCGGCGCCACGTTCGGTGCATCGCTCGGTGCATCGCTCGGTACTCACGGCTCCACCCATGCCGTCGCCGCGCCCGTGGCCCGCAGCGTCCCCGACAACCAGCCGCCCGCCACCGGCCGTGTCACTGTCACACGTACCCATCCGCCCTCGTGCGCGAGCGCCAGCTCCGCCTCAGGACCGCCGACCCTGGCCACCGCCGCGCTCACCGCCGGCCCCTGCTCCCCGATCGCCAGCGCCCGCGCTCCCGCGCGGGCCGCGTCCATGGCGCGCATCTGCGCCGTGGACGCGGCCGCGAGGGTGAGCACGGCGACGAGCACGAGGACCACGACGGGTAGGCCGATGGCCAGCTCGGCCGTCACCGTGCCCCGCTCCGACCCACGCTCCGTCATGGATCAGCCGATCGTGAGCGCCGACTGGACCAGCGACGTGAGCGTCGCCTTCACGTCTCCGCCCTTCAGGATGACCATCAGGACACCCGCGAACCCGGCGGCCGCGATAGTCGCGATCGCGTACTCGGCCGTAGCCAGCCCTCGCTCCGACTCGCGGTCGTCGGCCTCCGCCTGTGGCCGGTCGTCCGGTTCGGGGCAGGCCGCAGCGGTCTTTGTCCTTGTCATGTCTTCTCCGTCTCCGCCCGTTGCCGGGCTGTCTGACCCGCACGCGGGCCGGTTCTCCATGGCTCGCGTGCGGGCCATCTCTCATGACCCGCGCAGCGGGTCCCGCCCGCCGTGCGGCGGACGGCGTCGGCGCCCCTGAGCGCGCCGAAGCTTGTTCATCCCTGCCCGACCTCGGCTCAGCCGGCGAGCAGGTCGATCCCGAGTGCCAGCAGCACGGGAACGAGGCCCAACAGCACGAACGCGGGGAGGTAGCAGGCGCCCAGCGGGAGCACGAGCCGCACTCCGAGGCGAGCGGCTGCGGTCCGCGCGTCGGCCCTCTGCTCGTGCCGTACCTCCTCGCCAGCCGCCCGGAGTGCCTCGCCCGGTGCGGCGCCGTCCAGCCAGGCACCGCGCAGGGCTCGGACCATCGGGGCCAGCTCCCCGGAGACGCCGGTCCAGGCGCGCTCCCAGGCCGCTCCGAGCACGAGGGCGTGCCCGGCCCTGGTGAGCACCACCCCGTCGGCTCCGCCGACAGCCGCGCCGGTGGCCTTCAACGCTCGTGGCACGCCGGCCCCGGACCGCAGGGCGGCGGCCGCCAGCTCCAGCACCACCTGGACGTCCACACCTGGCCGGTCGGCACCGCAGGCAGCGGCCACCAGCCGGTCCGACCAGACCCGGCCGGCGACGAGCAGCACCAGCCCCGCCCCCACGGCCAGGCTGCCGACGCCCCCGTCCGTAGCCGTACCCACGGGGTCGGCCCCGAGCGCCCATCCGAGGAACCCACCGACGATCGGCAGCCACATGAGCAGCCGCCCCGTCGTCCGGGGGCCGGCGAGGGCGGCTTCCCGCTCAGCTCGCGACTCGGCCTCCGCGACGAGCGTCCCGGCGACCTGTTCGAGGACCCGGCCGAGCGGTGCGCCGACGTCGAGCGCGAGCCGGGTCGCCGCGACCACTGCCTCCGCATGCCGCGCCCCGAGCACGCGCGTGAGGCCGTCGACGTCGGGTACGCCCGTGAGGTCCACGCCCACGCCTACCGCACGCGACCACGACGCACCCGGTGACGACCCTGCCCTGAGCAGCGCCACCACCTGCATCACGACCATCCGGACGTCGCCGCCCGGGCCGCGTTCGGCTCGGAACCGGCGACCCTGTCGCGCCGCGGACGTCACGTCCGGCCCGGGCCCGACGCCGACGAGCATGCCGGTGGGGCCACCTGTGTCCGGTTGAGCTCCTGGGGCCGAGGGTACGAGGACCTCCCGCAACCGGCGACCGCCACGTGCCAGCACCAGCCAGGCACCGAGTGCGACGAGCAGCCCCACGCCGAGTGACTCCACGAGGCTCACCACGGCCCGTACCTGCCGACCAGCTCGCGCCACGCGTCCGGCTCGACCGCGCAGCCACCTCTGCCGTCCCACCGGGCCACCGGGCGGACCTCAAGCTCGCCGCTCGGCCCGCGACCCACTCGCCCGATCTCCGCCAGGTACCGGGCGGCGCTCGACCGGCGGAGGTGCAGCACCACGTCCAGGGCGCCTGCGGCCTGCGCGGCCACCGCCTCGCGGGTCATCCCTGCCAGGCCCGCGAGCGCCTCCAACCGTGCGGGCACCACTGCCACGGCATTGGCGTGCAGGGTCGCGAAGCCGCCGTCGTGTCCGGTGTTCATGGCCATGAGGACCTCGCGGACCTCGGCTCCGCGGCACTCGCCGAGCACTATGCGGTCGGGCCGCATACGCAGCGCGTTGCGCACGAGGTCGGCGAGGTCCACGATGCCCGCCCCCTCGACGTTGGCGCGACGAGCGGCCAGGTGCACCACGTGCGGGTGCGTCGGCCGCAGCTCGCGCGCTTCCTCGACGGTCACCACGCGCTCGTCGTCGGGCACGAGGGAGAGCAGAGCGGCAAGCAGCGTGGTCTTTCCCGTGCCCGTGCCGCCGCTGATCAGCACGTTCGCTCGCCGCAGCACGAGGGCGCGCAGCAGGCCCGCCCACTGGCCAGGCAGGGCGCCGGCGGTCACCAGCTCGTCGAGAGCGAAGGCTCGGGTGCGCAGCACTCGCAAGGAGATCACCGCACCGGCCTCGGCGAGCGGTTCCAGCACGGCGTGCAGGCGGGTGCCGTCCGGCAGGCGCGCGTCCACGGTCGGGCAGGCGTCGTCGAGCCGCTGTCCGCCGAGCGCGGCGAGCCGGACCGCCAGCCCTCGTACGGCGGTGGCCGTACCGAGGTTCACCGAGACCTGCTCGAGGCCTGCGCCTCTGTCGACCCACACGTCGTCCGGTCCGTTGACGAGCACGTCGGTGACGTCGGGTGCGTCGAGGAGCGCCTGCAGCGGCCCGGCGCCCGTGAGCTCGGCGCGGGCGGCATGCTCCAGGTCCCGCAGCGCGTCGGACCCCAGCACCCGTCCGGAGTCTCGAACGGCATCGCGGACGGCAGCCCCCGCGCCGGTACGACCGGTCGCGAGGCGCGCGCGGACGTCGTCGAGCAGGGAGATCTCACCGACCGGCGCACTCACAGCGCACCCGCCGCGTCGGCAGCGAACCTGCCGAGCGTGGCCCGGTGCGACATCGCCGGTCCTTCGCCCCGTTCGACCGCCCGGGCCAGCCCCGAGTCGCGATCCATCATCGCGACCACCGGCAGCCCGAGCGCGGCTGACACGTCTTCCTCGTCGACCGAGCCAGGCGCCGGGCCCCGCACCACCAGTCGCACGTCCGGTACGCCCGCACCCCGCAGCGCGTCGCGCACCCGCCCCGCGCCCATGATCGCGGGCAGCGTCAGCGGCACCACGAGCAGCGCCGTGTCGCAGCCGGCCAGCAGGGTGCGCACGGCCAGGCCGTCACTGCCCGGCGCCTCGGCGGCAGCTCCCCTGCCCCGTCGGGTGACCGAGCCCCAGGCGCCCGGCCGTGGCAGGTCGAGCACCAGGGACTCGCCCGCCCGCACCAGCCCGCGGCAGACGTCGAGCACCACGTCATCCTCGGGCGGCGCGCCCGAGGACGTACCGCTCAGCACGGGCACCATGCCCCAGCGGGGCAGCGCGGCCACCACCCCGGCGCCCTCGACCTCGCCACGTGCCTCGACGAGGTCCGGCCAGCGGGCGCCGCGCCCGCCGTCGGCCCCCAGAAGCAGGTCCGTGCCCGGTCCGTGCGCGTCGAGGTCGACGAGTGTGGCTCGTTCCCCGTCCCGGCGCAGGCCGTGAGCCACGCATGCGGCCACCACTGACGCGCCCGCTCCGCCGCACGCGCCCACCACGCCGATCAACCGCCCCGGCTCCGGAACCACGCCACCCACTGTGCTGACCATCGCCGCCTCCTTCGTCCGGGCCGTCCCGGGCTGTCTGCCGGGCTCCGGAACCAGGTTGGGCGTTCGGCGCCGGGCAGCGATGCCCCGGTCGGCTCGGCTGTGCACAGGTCGTGGGTATTGATGCTTGTGGTCGGGCTCGCTCCCCCGTCCTGTCGTGTCCGGGGTCTGTGGGTCGAGCTGACGAGTTTCATCCGAACGGCGGCACGCCCCGCTTGTGGCCGCCTCGGACGGACGGCGCCGTTAGGCTCGTCGCGTGACCGAGCAGGTTCCCCAGATCGCCACTCGACCGACCTCGCACGCCCCGCGTACGGCCGCGTTCTTCGATCTCGACAAGACGATCATCGCCACGAGCTCGTCGGCGGCTTTCTCCAAGCCGTTCCTGGCGGGCGGGCTGCTCTCGCACGCCGACGTGCTGCGCAGCGCCTACGCCCATTTCGTCTTCATGATCGGCAACGCCGACGCCGACCAGACCGAACGGATGCGCGCACATCTGTCGTCGCTCGTGACGGGCTGGGACGTGGAAAAGGTCCGGCAGATAGTCACCGAGACGGTGCACGAGCTCATCGACCCCTACGTCTACGCGGAGGCGGTCGAGCTCATCGCCGAGCATCACGCGGCGGGCAGGGACGTGGTCGTGGTGTCCGCGTCGGCCGCCGTGCTGGTCGAGCCCATCGCTGCCGCTCTCGGCGCGGACCACGTGCTCTCCACCCAGATGAGCGTCGCGGACGGGCGATTCACCGGCAAGATCGACTTCTACAACTACGGCGACAACAAGGCGGTGGGCATCCGCCGGCTCGCCGTGCAGGAGCAGTACGACCTCGCCGGTAGCTTCGCCTACTCCGACTCCATCACGGACGCCCCGATGCTCGCCGCCGTCGGCCACGCCTACGTGGTCAACCCGGACCGCGTCCTGAAGCGGCGAGCGGCCCAGTCCGGTTGGGGTGTCCTCGCGTTCACGCGGCCGATCGCGCTGCGCCCGCGCATCGAGCCCGTCCCGGTCATCGCGGTCGTCGGCGTGGCAGTCGTGGGTGTCGCCGTCTGGCTGATCTGGCGCGCGGCCCGACGCCGGTCCCGCCGCGGCTGACGACGCACGATATTCGCTCGACCGGCGCACCCGTGGTACCAGAGGTCCGGTTTCCTGCGAGGTCGGTAGTCGGCATCGAGATCGGTCCAGCGCTGGACCGATCTCGATGCCAACTGCCGACTTGGCGATCCAAAAGAAGCAGACTGCCGACTTGGCGACCCCAGCACGATTCGCGACCGTCCCGGGCCTGCAGCAAGGTCGTCCGGACCACCCCATCAGGTCAAGCCCAGGCAAGGCCAAATATTTTCGCCGCCAATTGCCAACATGACAGGAATTGGCAATTGTGAAGATCAGTCCGCTCCAGTTGCTTTTGTTAGCTGAAGGCAGTGTGATTGTGTTCACAGCAAGCATTCAGGGCGGAAGGGACCGTGCTCTGGGTACCGAAAGGGTGTTGACCCGATCGGACAGCAAGCGAAGTGCACGGTCACCCCGCCCAGCTGGTGAGAGCGACATCCGGCTTGAGGATGCTCCCGGACGTCGTACTCGTAGACCGAGATCTCGCCACCGCAGTGGCCGGGCCCTCGCACTTCCGGATCGCGAACGGAAAATTGCGAGGAGCCCGGCCGCACGGCGAATCGTTTCGCGGAATGCACGCTCGCTGGAAAAGAATCACCACGCTCACATTCCTCCCGGCGTTGAAACGCCGCAGGCACAGGAATCGCGTTCAGCACACAGCCCCGCAGCAGGTCACCGCCACTGCGCGCGCGCATACTGCGGCTGCGTCCCCGCACCGGACTCCACAGGTTGAGTCCCGATCTTCTCGCCCAGGGTGTGCGCCGCCCGCAGCGGCCAGTACGGATCACGCAGCGCCTCGCGACCGAGCATGACGGCGTCCGCCGAACCCTCCACGAGAATCTGCTCGGCCTGGGCCGGCTCGCTGATGAGCCCCACGGCGCTCACCGGCAGCCCGGTGGCCTCCCGCACGCGGCGCGCGTACGGAACCTGGTAACCCGGCCCGACAGCGATCTTCGCCGGCGCCACGCCACCCGTCGACACGTCGATCAGGTCCGCACCCAGCGTGCCCAGGCGACCGGCGACCGCCGCGACGTCGTCGACCCCGAGGCCGTCGTCACGCCAGTCGGTACCGGACAGCCGCACCAGCACCGGCAGCTCGTCCGGCCAGACGGACCGCACAGCCCCGACCGTCTCCTCGACGAGCCGCGAGCGCCCGTCCGGCGACCCGCCGTACTCGTCGGTACGGGAGTTCGCGAGCGGCGACAGGAACTGGTGGAGCAGGTATCCGTGCGCCGCGTGCACCTCTACCGTGTCGAAACCCGCCTCACGGGCGCGGCGCGCGGCCGCGGCGAACTGCTCAGGGATGTCGGCCACCTGCTCGGCGGACATCTCCGCCGGGGTGCCGAGCCCGGGGAACGGTACGGGCGACGGGCCGAGGGTCGGCCAGCCCCCGTCGGCCGCCGGGACGGTGCCCTGCAACGGGGACCAGGGGCGGAAGGTGGACGCCTTGCGTCCCGCGTGCGCGAGCTGGATGCCGATGCGGCCACCACGTTCGTGCACGAAGTCGACTATCCGTTTCCAGGCGACTACCTGCTCGTCGTTCCAGATGCCTGTGTCCTGGGGCGAGATCCGGCCCTCCGGCACGACGGCGGTCGCCTCGGTCAGCACCAGCCCGAACCCACCGACGGCGCGCGCGCCCAGGTGCACGAGGTGCCAGTCGTTCGGCATCCCGTCCGACGCGGAGTACTCGCACATCGGCGACAGCCATACCCGGTTGGCGACCGACAGGTCGCGCAGGGTGATCGGTTCGAAGAGAAGGCTCACGCCAGCCCCCAACGCGGCCGGTCCCCGGGCAATTCCGGGTGGCCCGACCGGTGTCTCAGGTGGTGACACCGGATTGTGAGGACTGTCACCGTCCGGGACTACACTCACCGACCAGAGAGACGTCAAGGCAGTACCAAGCACCTGCCTGAAACAAACGCGAAGACGCGCACCGGAGGTCACCGTGACAGACACCAACCCGACGTCGGGCTCGGCAGCCAGCCCCAGCCTCGAGAACCTGCTGCACGAGACCCGGAGCTTCCCGCCCAGCGAGGAGTTCGCGGCTCAGGCGAACGCGAAGGCCGACCTGTACGAGAAGGCGTCGGCGGACCGCCTGGGGTTCTGGGCCGAGCAGGCCCGGGAGCTCGTGACCTGGAAGACGCCGTTCACCGAGACCCTCGACTGGAGCGGCGCCCCCGTCGCACGCTGGTTCGCGGACGGCACGCTGAACGCCGCGTACAACGCGGTGGACCGGCACGTCGAGGCGGGCAACGGCGACCGCGTCGCCATCCACTTCGAGGGCGAGCCCGGCGACACCCGCACGGTCACGTACGCCGACCTGCAGGAGGAGGTGTCCCGCGCGGCGAACGCCCTGACCACGCTCGGCGTGCAGACCGGCGACCGCGTGGTCATCTACCTGCCGATGCTCGTCGAGTCCGTGGTGGCCATGCTGGCCTGCGCCCGCATCGGCGCCGCGCACTCCGTGGTCTTCGGCGGCTTCTCGGCGGACGCCCTGCGCAGCCGGATCGCCGACGCGGAGGCCACGCTGGTGATCACTGCCGACGGCGGTTTCCGCCGCGGCGCGCCGTCGGCCCTCAAGCCGGCCGTCGACGAGGCCCTCGCGCCCAAGGACGGCGCCGAGGCGACGACCGTCCAGAATGTGCTCGTCGTCCAGCGCACCAAGCAGGACGTCGACTGGGTGGAGGGCCGCGACGTCTGGTGGCACGAGGCGCTGGCTGCCGCGGACCCGGTGCACGAGCCCGTGGCCGTCGAGGCCGAGCACCCGCTGTTCATCCTGTACACGAGCGGCACCACGGGGAAGCCGAAGGGCATCCTGCACACCACCGGCGGCTACCTCACGCAGACCGCGTACACCCACAAGAACGTGTTCGACCTCAAGCCGGAGACCGACGTCTACTGGTGCACGGCCGACGTCGGCTGGGTCACCGGCCACTCCTACGTGGTCTACGGGCCGCTCGTGAACGGCGCGACGCAGGTCCTGTACGAGGGCACGCCCGACTCCCCGCACCGCGGCCGCTGGTGGGAGCTCATCGAGAAGTACAAGGTCTCGATCCTGTACACCGCACCCACCGCGATCCGTACCTGCATGAAGTGGGGCGACGACATCCCCGGCGGGTTCGACCTCTCCTCTCTGCGCGTCCTCGGTTCGGTGGGCGAGCCCATCAACCCCGAGGCGTGGATGTGGTACCGCCACGTCATCGGCGGCGACCGGACCCCGATCGTCGACACCTGGTGGCAGACCGAGACCGGCGCCATCATGATCAGCCCGCTCCCGGGTGTGACCGCGGCCAAGCCCGGCTCGGCCCAGGTCCCGCTGCCCGGCATCGTCGCGACGGTCGTCGACGACGAGGCGAAGCCCGTGCCCGACGGCGGTGGGGGCTACCTCGTGCTGTCCGAGCCGTGGCCGTCCATGCTCCGCGGCATCTGGGGCGACCTGGAGCGCTACAAGGAGACGTACTGGTCGCGGTTCGAGAACCTGTACTTCGCCGGCGACGGCGCCAAGAAGGACGACGACGGCGACATCTGGCTGCTGGGCCGCGTGGACGACGTCATGAACGTGTCCGGCCACCGCTTGTCGACCACGGAGATCGAGTCGGCGCTCGTGTCGAACCCGATCGTGGCGGAGGCGGCAGTCGTCGGCGCGAACGACGAGACGACCGGACAGGCCGTCGTCGCGTTCGTGATCCTGCGCGGTGAGCACGCGAACCGGGCGGCGACGCCGGAGGGTGCCGCCGAGGTGCAGAAGGAGCTGCGCGACCACGTGGGCAAGGAGATCGGCCCGATCGCGAAGCCGAAGAAGATCCTCGTGGTGCAGGAGCTGCCCAAGACCCGGTCCGGCAAGATCATGCGCCGCCTGCTGCGTGACGTCGCCGAGGACCGGGCGGTGGGCGACGCCACCACCCTCGCCGACTCCTCGGTGATGGACCTGATCACGGCGGGCCTGCAGGCGCCGTCGGCCACGTCAGAGGACTGACCCTCCCTCTCGTTGAGTGCTGGATATTTGTGGCTGATCCGGCCAGGAACCCACAAATATCCAGCACTCAACGAGAACGGCGGCCTGCGGCCGATGCAGGAAGATGGGTTCATGCGTATCGCTGCCCCTATCGAGATCGGCCCGCTCGACGCCGACGCCCAGCAGGCCGTCCGAGACCTGGCGGCCGCAGCCGAGTCCCACGACGGCGTAGCGCCGCTCTCCGAGCAGCCGCTGCTCAACCTGGGGACGGACGCGGAGTGGATCACGCACGTCGTTGCCCACACCACGTCGGGCAGCACCATCGGCTACGTCCAGGTCGACCGCTCGGGCGAGACCGCGAGCGCCGAGCTGGTGATCCATCCGGAGCACCGTCTGGGCGGCCGAGGCCGCATGCTCCTGAAGACCGCGGAACGTGACGCGACGCTCCCGTCCCGCTCCGGCGAGCCCGGCCAGCACGGCAAGCAGCTGCGGGTCTGGGCGCACGGCGACCTGGAGGCGGCCCGCGGCTTCGCCCGGGCGGCCGGCCTGCACCCGGTGCGTGAGCTTCTCTTCCTCACCCGCCCAACCACCCCGACCCGCCCAACCACCCCAGCGCGTCCCCTGGGACAGCCCGAGGCGCCGGAGCTGCCTGCGGCACCCGCCGGCTATCGCCTGCGCACGTTCCGCCCCGGGGTCGACGACGACGCCTGGCTCCGCGTCAACGCCCGCGCGTTCGCTACCCATCCGGAGCAGGGCCGGATGACCCTCGACGACCTGCGCGCGCGCCAGGCCGAGGAGTGGTTCGACCCCGAGGGCTTCTTCCTGCTCGTACCCGAGGGCGAGGACGCCGACCCGGTTGCGTTCCAGTGGACCAAGGTCGAGCCGGGCCGGCCGGACGGCGCACGCGACGGCGAGATCTACGTCCTCGGTGTGGACCCGAGCCATCAGGGCGAAGGCCTGGGCCGGCTGATGACGGATGTCGGGCTGGCGCACCTCGCACGTACCGGCGCGACGCGCGCCGTGCTGTACGTCGAGGGGGACAACGCGCCGGCTCTCGCGACGTACGAGCGGTCCGGGTTCACCCGGGCCGCAGTACACGTTCAGTATGCCCGCCCGTGACGAACGCTCTGCGAGAGTGTCACCCACTGTGTACCGAACGGTGACACCATGAACGACATGAAGGACAGTGCTGGGAACGCCTCCGCCAGGACCAGGGACAAGAACGGCCGATTCATGAAGCAGAGCCCTCGTACGACAAGCACCGCGAGCATGGACGGCGGGCCCGACGGACACCGGGACCGCCCCGGGAAGACCACCGACAGGACGGCGTCCGCCGAGGTGGCGGAGAAGTCCAAGCAGGCCGCCGGGCCGTCGCCCACGCCGGTGTCTGCGCCGGAAGGTGCCTCTGCGGACGACATCATGGACCCGCACTCCCTGGACGCGAGCCTGGCCGCCCACATCGCCGAGCACATCGCGGAGAGCCCGGAGGGCACCAGCCTGCTGGACCCCGTGCTCGGAGGGCCGCTGCCCGTCGACCGGTTCGCGGACCGCGAGCTGAGCTGGCTCGCCTTCAACCAGCGCGTGCTGGAGCTCGCGGAGGATCCCCGCATCCCGCTGCTGGAGCGTGTCCGCTTCCTGGCGATCTTCGCGTCGAACCTGGACGAGTTCTTCATGGTGCGCGTGGCCGGCCTGAAGCGCCGCATAGCTACCGGCATCGCCGTCACGAGCGCTTCCGGGCTCGGCCCGCGCCAGGCGCTGTCGCGCATCTCGGACGAGGCGCACGCGCTCATGGAGCGGCATGCGCGCGTGTTCGAGAACGACGTGCAGCCCGCGCTGGCCGGTGAGGGCATCACCCTGGTGCACTGGGGCGAGCTCGACACCAAGGAGCAGGAGCGCCTGCACAAGTTCTTCCGCAAGCAGATCTTCCCGGTGCTGACCCCGCTCGCGGTCGACCCGGCCCACCCGTTCCCCTACATCTCCGGACTGAGCCTGAACCTCGCGGTGGTGGTCGCGAACCCGGCGACGGGCAAGGAGCATTTCGCGCGTGTCAAGGTGCCGCCGCTGCTGCCCCGCTTCATCGCGGTGGACGCGTCGGGCAAGCCGCGCCGTCCCGGCACCAAGAAGGCCGACCCGCAGCGCGGGCCGCTCTCGTTCGTGCCGCTCGAGGAGGTCATCGCGCAGCACCTCGACTACCTGTTCCCCGGCATGGAGGTGCGCGAGAACCACACCTTCCGCGTCACCCGCAACGAGGACGTGGACGTCGAAGAGGATGACGCCGAGAACCTGCTCCAGGCCATGGAGAAGGAGCTGCTCCGGCGCCGCTTCGGCCCGCCCGTGCGCCTGGAGATCGCGAAGGACATCAGCCCGCGCATCCGCGACCTGATCGTCCGCGAGCTGGGGGTCAAGGACGAGGAGGTCTACGAGCTGCCCGCGCTGCTGGACCTGACGGGCCTCAACCTCATCGCCGACCTCGACCTGACGTCGCTGCACTACCCGCCGTTCGTGCCCTCCACGCACCGTCACCTCGCCGAGGTCGAGAGCTCCAAGCCGACCGACGTGTTCGCCGCGATCCGCCGTCGGGACATCCTGCTGCACCACCCGTACGACAGCTTCTCGACCAGTGTGCAGACGTTCCTCGAGCAGGCGGCCGCCGACCCGCACGTGCTGGCGATCAAGCAGACCCTGTACCGGACGTCGGGCGACTCGCCGATCGTCGACGCCCTGATCGACGCCGCCGAGGCCGGCAAGCAGGTCCTCGCCCTGGTCGAGATCAAGGCCCGGTTCGACGAGGAGGCCAACATCTCCTGGGCCCGCAAGCTCGAGGAGGCGGGCGTGCACGTCGTCTACGGCATCGTGGGCCTCAAGACGCACTGCAAGCTGTCGCTCGTCGTGCGCCAGGAGCCGGACGGCTCGCTGCTGCGCTACTGCCACGTCGGCACGGGCAACTACCACCCCAAGACGGCGCGCCTGTACACCGACCACGGACTGCTGACCTGCAACTCCGACGTCGGCCAGGACCTGACCCGGCTCTTCAACCAGCTCTCCGGGTACGCACCGAAGTCGACGTTCCACCGCCTGCTCGTGGCGCCCCGCGCCGTCCGCTCGGGCCTGGTGGAGCGCATCGAGCGCGAGGCGACCGCGGCCCGGGCCGGCCACGAGGCCTGGGTCAAGATGAAGATCAACTCGGTGGTGGACGAGACGGTGATCGACGCCCTCTACCGCGCCTCCCAGGCGGGGGTGCAGGTCGACCTCGTCGTGCGCGGCATCTGCGCCGTCCGCGTGGGCGTGCCCGGGCTGAGCGAGAACATCCGGGTGCGCTCCATCCTGGGCCGGTTCCTGGAGCACTCACGCCTCTTCGCGTTCGCCAACTCGGTGGGCCCCGCGCTCGCCGAGGGCCCGGA
This sequence comes from Promicromonospora sp. CA-289599, assembly GCF_050936155.1. NCBI lineage: Bacteria > Bacillati > Actinomycetota > Actinomycetes > Micrococcales > Promicromonosporaceae > Promicromonospora > Promicromonospora sp. CA-289599. The sequence goes on along the minus strand of NZ_JBNJNI010000001.1, from coordinate 2,989,251 downwards.
GTCAGGACCCGAGGTGTTCATCGGCTCGGCCGACCTGATGCACCGCAACCTCGACCGCCGGGTCGAGACGCTCATCCGGATCTCCGACCCGACACACGTGGGCGAGCTGCTCGGCCTGCTGGACGAGTCGATGGCCGACACGACGGCGTCGTGGCACCTCCTGCCCGACGGCAGCTGGGAGCGTCCGACCGCAGGACCGGAGAGCAACGGCCTCCGCGACCTGCAGGCGGTCCTGATCCAGCGGCAGCGCCGCCGGCTCGAGCCCGTCCGGTGACGGGACGGCGGTCTGCGGTGGGCACCGGTCCGACGACGGCGGCCTCCCCCGCCGCGGGTCTGCACACCCCGGTCGTCATGACCGCCGGGGGACTCGTCTGGCGCCGTCGCTCCGGCGCGCTCCAGGTGCAGCTGGTGCACCGCCCCCGGTACGACGACTGGTCGTGGCCCAAGGGCAAGCTCGAGGTCGGGGAGCCCTTCCAGGGTGCCGCGATCCGCGAGGTCGGCGAGGAGACGGGTAAGGAGATAGTGCTCGGCAGACCCCTGCCGGGGCTGCAGTACCTGACCCCTGACGGCACCGTGAAGCGTGTGCACTACTGGGCTGCGCGCCGCGCGCGAAAGGGCCGCGACAGCGCGGCGCTCACGGCGCGCGCTCCCCTGGCGCCGGTCGACCGGGAGGAGGTCGACCGTACCGAGTGGTTCGACGTGGACAAGGCCGAGCAGCGCCTCACCCGGACGTCGGACCGGGGCCCGCTGAACGCCCTGGTGGCCGCCGAGTCCGAGGGGGTGCTGGAGACCCGGACGCTCGTCATCGCGCGGCACGGCCGTGCCGTGCCGCGCACCGGCTGGCACGGCGCGGAGCGCGACCGCCCGCTCACCCCGCTCGGGCACGGTCAGGCGGCAGCCCTGGTCCCCGTGCTGGCGGCCTACGGCGTCGAGTACGTGATCAGTTCCCGGTGGGAGCGGTGCGCCACCACCATCGACCCGTACGTGCGGGCCGCGAACCTGCGGCCGAGCTACAGCGAGTACCTCACCGAGGCCCAGCACGAGCGGTCGCCGTCGCGCGTCGCGGCCACCGTGCGCGCCCTCCTCGAGGAGACCACCGCCTCCTCGGTCATCTGCACCCACCGCCCGGTCCTGCCGACGGTGCTCGACGTGCTGGGCAGGCACGCGTCGCGCGCGGTGGCGGAAGGGCTGCCGTCGACCGACCCGTTCCTCGAGCCCGGAGAGCTGCTGGTGGCACACGTCGCCGACACCACCTCGGGACCCCTGGTGGTGGCCACCGAGAAGGTGAGTCCGCTGGTCTGGTGACCGTGGTGGTAGACACACGCGCTACTTCGGCGCACTATCGGTCACCATGAGCAGCGACCAACGACCGCCGAGACGGCCGGCCATGCTGGACCCCCGGGACGCCGACGCGCTTCCCGGGGAGGTGGACCCCGCGATGCGCGACGACGTGGCGCACGCGACGGCACGCGCGCTCGTGGACCGGGCACGCACCACCGAGGATCCGGCTGTCGTGGAACGGCTCATCCACCTGGTCGAGAACGAGGGCCTCGACACGGTGGCAGGCCTGTGGGCGGACGCCGCCGCCGTCTCGCTGCCCGGCGCACTCTGGCGGCTGTACGTACTACGTGAGTGGGTACGCCGCGACATGCCTACCGTCATGCTCCGGTATCGACTCGGTGTGGAAGCCGCCCCGGTCCAGGAGGCCGTCGCGGGAGTCCCGAGCCCTCCGGAACCGGGCGACCTGCAGATCCTCGCCGACGCGGTGCTCTCCGGCGTCTTCACCGGCGACCTCGCCGTCGCCCTCGAACGGGCCGGCGCCTTCTGCCGCATCCTGTCGACCGGAGCCGCGTTCGACGCGGACTCCCGCGAGGTGGCCGACCCCACCGGCGCCACCCGGATGACCCGCAGCGCGAGCTCGCTGCTGCGCACCGCGGAGGAGCTGGAACGGGCCGGAGGCCTGTGGCGCACGGGCTCTCTGGAATAGGCCGGCAGCCTGTCAAGTGGCGTTCGCCCAGAGCGCTGTGACGTCGGACCCCCTTGGCAGATCCCCGCACGCGATTAGGATGGTGCAAGCGACGCCGGGCTGCGGATGCCCCGGGCTCCACCTCAAGCCGCTACGAGCGGCCCCGCGCCGAGAGGCGCTCCCGGTTCGGCGTCGCTCCAACTTCCTTGCACAGCCGACAAGGCTGTCGACGGAATCCTGCCCCCGCACCCGCACCCTTTGTCACGGGATACCAAAGCGCAACCTTGCAAATTGGCGATAGTCGGCAAGCGCTCTACGCTGAACCTGTTCCAGAGCCCTTAGAACGGGAGCCCTCGTGCGCCTTACTCCGCGCGACACCAAGTACTTCGATCTTCTTGCCGACCTGGCCCAGCATCTGGTCCAGGGCTCGTCCCTGCTGGCGGAGCTGCTCGGTGCGGACCGGGCCGGACGGGAGAAGCTCGCCGACGAGATGCACGAGGTCGAGCATCTCGCCGACGACGCCACGCACTCGATCATGCGTCGCCTCAACCAGACCTTCGTCACGCCGTTCGACCGCGAGGACATCTCCGGTCTCGCCTCGGCGCTGGACGACTGCATGGACGAGATGGACGAGGCCGCGGAGCTCATCGTCCTGTACAAGGTCGAGGGCCTGCCCGACCGCGTGTCCGAACAGGTCCAGGTGCTCCAGCGGTGCGCGGAGCTCACGGCGGAGGCCATGCCGCGCCTGCGCTCGATGGACAAGCTCGCCGACTACTGGGTAGAGGTGAACCGCCTCGAGAACCAGGCGGACAAGCTGCACCGCAAGCTGCTCGCCCAGCTCTTCGACGACTTCGCCGGCGACCCGGTCCTGCTGATGAAGCTGAAGGAGATCGTGGAGGTTCTCGAGAACGCCGCGGACAGCTTCGAGAAGGTCGCGAACATGGTCGAGACCATCGCCCTCAAGGAGTCCTGAGTTGGAGGTCGCTCTCGTCGTCCTCGTGGTGGCGCTCGCCCTGAGCTTCGACTACACCAACGGCTTCCACGACGCCGCCAACGCCATCGCGACATCGGTTTCGACGCGGGCGCTGACCCCGCGGGTCGCGCTCGTCATGGCGGCCGCCATGAACTTCACCGGAGCGCTGCTCGGTACCGAGGTCGCGGAGACGATCGCGACGTCGATCGTGAACCTCGAGGGCGCCGGCACGCACGCCGAGCTCGCCGTCGTGCTGTGCGCCCTGCTCGGGGCGATCGTGTGGAACCTGATCACGTGGTGGTTCGGGCTGCCGTCGTCATCCACGCACGCCCTCATCGGCGGACTTGTCGGCGCGGGCATCGCGGGCGGCATGAGCGTCTACTGGTCCGCGATCGTGGACAAGGTGGTCCTGCCCATGGTCATCTCCCCGCTGGTGGGCTTCGGCCTCGCCTTCGCGGTGATGGTCGCGGTCATGTGGATCTTCCGCTACGCGGCACCGGCCAGGACGAACCGCCGCTTCCGGATCGCGCAGACGGCGTCGGCCGCCGCGATGGCCCTCGGCCACGGCCTGCAGGACGCGCAGAAGACGATGGGGGTCATCTACCTGGCCCTGCTGACCGTGGGCTGGGCCAACGTGGACCAGGGCATCCCCCTGTGGGTCAAGCTCTCCGCGGCGGCCGCCATCTCCGCGGGCACCTACTCGGGCGGCTGGCGGATCATGCGCACGCTCGGCCGCAGGATCATCGAGCTCGACCCCGCCCGCGGCTTCGTCGCCGAGTCGGTCTCGGCGCTCGTCCTCTACGTCAACGCGTTCGCGCTGCACGCCCCCGTCTCGACCACGCACACGATCACCTCGGCGATCATGGGCGTCGGCGCCACCCGCAGGCTCTCCGCCGTGCGCTGGGGCGTCGCCAAGAACATCGCCGTCGCGTGGGTCCTCACCATCCCGGCCGCAGCCCTCGTGGCAGCGCTCGCGACGTGGGCGCTCTTCCCGTTCCTGACCTGACCTGATCCGAGCTGGAACGCTCCCCGCGCGACTTGCACCATGTGAGATCTAGCATCGATCGTATGAGCACCACCTCCCCGGCCCCGACCGCCGGCGCCAGATCAGCCCATCGCAAAGCAACGGCCCTCGCCTTCGCAGCAGCGGTGGGCGGCTTCTTGTTCGGCTTCGACAGCTCCGTGATCAACGGAGCGGTCAACGCCATCGAGGGCCAGTTCGCCCTCGACCCGTCGGTCACCGGGATCGTGGTCGCCGTCGCCCTGCTCGGCTGCGCGCTCGGCGCGTGGGCCGGTGGACGGCTGGCCGACCGCTGGGGCCGCACCAACGTCATGGTGATCGGCGCGATCCTGTTCTTCGTGTCGTCGATCCTGTCGGCCATCGCGTTCTCCGCGTGGGACCTGGCCGTCTGGCGCTTCATGGCCGGCGTGGGCATCGGCATCGCGTCCGTGATCGCGCCCGCGTACATCGCGGAGATCGCGCCCGCGGCCATGCGCGGCCGGCTGGGCTCGCTGCAGCAGCTCGCGATCACCGTCGGTATCTTCGCCGCGCTGCTCTCGGACCAGATCCTCGCCGAGTCGGCAGGCGGCGCCGCCAACGTGCTGTGGCTGGGCTGGGAGGCCTGGCGGTGGATGTTCATCGTGGCGGTCGTCCCGGCCGCCGTCTACGGCATCCTCGCGCTGCGCATCCCGGAGTCGCCGCGCTACCTCGCCGCCAAGGGGCGCGACGACGACGCGCGAGCCGTCCTGGCCAGCGTGCTGGGCCCCGACGAGGACGTCGACGACCGCCTCGCCCAGATCCACCACAGCATCGCGGTCGACGAGGCCAACACCAACCAGGCCTCGCTCCGAGGCAGCGCCCTGGGCCTCAAGCCGATCGTCTGGGTGGGCATCCTGCTGTCGGTGTTCCAGCAGTTCGTCGGCATCAACGTGATCTTCTACTACTCGAGCACGCTGTGGCAGGCCGTCGGGTTCGACGAGAGCCAGGCCTTCCTGGTCTCCACCATCACGTCGGTCACCAACGTCGCGGTCACGTTCATCGCCATCGCCCTCATCGACAAGGTGGGCCGCCGCCCGCTGCTGCTCAGCGGGTCGGCCGGCATGGCGGTGTCGCTGGGCCTCATGGCCATCGCGTTCACCCAGGCGACCGGATCGGGCGACGACATCTCGCTCAGCGGCCCCTGGGGAGTCATCGCGCTGATCTGCGCCAACGCGTTCGTCGTCTTCTTCGGCGCCTCGTGGGGCCCGCTCGTGTGGGTGCTGCTCGGCGAGATGTTCCCGAACCGCATCCGGGCCGCCGCCCTGGGCGTCGCAGCGGCCATGCAGTGGATCGCCAACTTCGCCATCACCCTGACGTTCCCGCCGATGCTCGCCGCCTTCGGCGCCAGCGTGCCGTACCTCATGTACGCGGCCTTCGCGGCGCTGAGCTTCTTCTTCGTGCTCACCAAGGTGCCCGAGACCAAGGGCATGGAGCTCGAGGACATGGTCGAGCAGGGCCGCACCAAGGCCTGACCCGGGCGCACCGTCCGGTCTGCCGACGACGGCGCCGTCCCCACCACCGTGGGGGCGGCGCCGTTCGAACTATGCCCGCAGAACACTTGCGCTGGGCAACCATTCTTCATATAGTTGCTCTAAGCAATCAATTGTGAGGCACCGATGACTTCCCCACCCGGCCGGACGCCGTCCGGCACCGAAGTTCCGGCCGTCACCCTGATCTCCGCGCTCCAGAGTCTTTCGCGCGCCCAGCGGGAAGCGGCGGCACGGATCGCTCACGAGCTCGACTGGCCCCGGTCCGGCGTCGCCGTGCTGCACCTGCTCGCCAAGTGCGGCCCGACCTCCCTGACCGATCTCGCGGCGCACCTGCGCGTCGACCTCTCCGTAGCGAGCCGTCAGGTCAGCACGCTGGCCGACGCCGGATACGTCGTCCGAACGGTCGACACCGAGGACCGCCGGGTCCGCACGGTGGAGCTGACCGACGCCGGACGAGCCCTGGCGGCCGAGGCCGCCCAGCAGTACACGAACCTGATCGACCGGGCGTTCGCCGCCTGGTCGCCCGAGGACCTCGCCGAGGCCACCCGCACGCTGCACCGCCTCGTCGACACCATCAGTGCGGACACGGCGCACCGGAGATCACCCCAGAACCAGCAGGAGTGTGCATGACCAGCCCCACCACCCAGTCCACCGTGGTCGAGCCCGACCACCTCCAGGGCGAACCACCCGCCATGACGCACAGCGAGGTCCTCCGGGCTCTGTCCGGGATCCTGCTGGGCATGTTCGTCTCGGTCCTGGCGATGTCGGTGGTCTCCTCGTCGCTGCCGAAGATCATCACCGACCTCGAGGGCAACCAGTCGGCGTTCACCTGGGTGGTCACCGCCACCCTGCTGACCTCGACGATCTCCACCCCGATCTGGGGCAAGCTCGCCGACCTCACGAACCGCAAGACGCTGATCCAGATAGCGCTGATCATCTCCGTGCTCTCCGCGGCCGCCGCCGGGTTCGCGCAGGACACCGGCCAGCTCATCACCTTCCGCGCCTTCCAGGGCATCGGCGCCGGCGGCCTGCAGTCCCTGTCCGCCGTGCTCATCGCGGACATCATCAGCCCGCGTCAGCGCGGCCGGTACATGGGCCTCATGGGCTCGATCATGGGTATCGGTATGGTCGGCGGCCCGATCCTCGGTGGTTTCCTCACCGACGCCATCAGCTGGCGCTGGAACTTCTTCGTGGGTCTGCCGTTCGCGGTGGCCTCGATCATCGTGCTCCAGATGACGCTCAAGCTCCCGAAGCGGCCGCGCGGCTCCGCCCGGATCGACGTCATCGGCGCCACGCTGATCTCGATCGGCATCGCCACGCTGCTCCTGTGGATCACCTTCGCGGGCACCGAGTTCGACTGGATGTCCTGGCAGACGGCGGCCATGGTCGGCGGTTCCCTGCTGGTCCTGGCGATCGCCGTGCTCGTGGAGCTGCGGGTCAAGAACCCGCTCATCCCGATGTACCTGTTCAAGAACCGCACGCTGGTCCTCGCCGTCATCGGCTCGGTCGCCGTGGGTGTCGCGATGTTCGGCTCGTCGGTGTTCCTCAGCCAGTACATGCAGCTCTCGCGCGGCATGACGCCCACCGAGTCGGGCCTGTACACGATCCCGATGGTCGTCGGCCTGTTCCTGTCGTCGACGGTCGGCGGGCAGCTGATCTCCAAGACGGGCAGGTACAAGCCGTACATGGTGACCGGCGGCGTACTCCTGACGGTCGGCCTGCTGCTCCTGTCGACGCTCGACTACCACACGTCGTTCGTGCTGGTCTCGATCTACCTGTTCGTCCTCGGCTCGGGTGTCGGCCTGCTCATGCAGAACATGGTGCTGGCCACGCAGAACACGCTGCACATCAAGGACTCGGGCTCGGGTACGTCCACCGTGACGTTCTTCCGTTCGCTCGGCGGCGCCATCGGCGTCTCGGCGCTCGGCGCGATCCTGGGGCACAGCGTGAAGACCAGCCTGCAGGACGGCATCACCGAGATCGCCCCGGAGCTGGCGAGGCAGGGCATCGACCCGTCAGCGCTCGCCTCCGGGGGCGGCACCCTGCCCGACCTGGCGACCCTGCCGCACATCCTGGTGGAGGTCGTCGAGAAGGCCTACGCGAACGGTATCGCGGACATCTTCCTCGCCGCCGTGCCACTGGCTCTGATCGCGCTGCTCTGCGTCTCCCTCATCAAGGAGGTCCCGCTGGGCCACCGCTCGGGCATCGACCAGCTGAAGGACCTCGAACCGGCCGCGAGCTGACTCCCCCGTCGGTCGAGCTTCCTCCGTCGGTCGAGCTTCCTCCGTCGGTCGAGCTTCCTCCGTCGGTCGAGCTTCCTCCGTCGGTCGAGCTTCCTCCGTCGGTCGAGCTTCCTCCGTCGGTCGAGCTTGTCGAGACCCAGGTCTCGACAAGCTCGACCGACGGAGGACTCGTCGGGGGATTTCGGGCCCGTGGACTGTGCTCCAGGGACCGGACGCGTCATCATTGGCGCATGTTCCCGAGTACAGACAGGTCCAGCCCGGACACTCCCGAGGACCAGGTCGCCGACGGCAACGGTGCCGACGGCGCGATCGTCGACGACGCGGTCGCTGACGACGGGACCGACCTGGGACCGTTCGAGGGTCTGGAGCGGGAGATCCGGCTGCTGATCCGCCGCGCGCAGTCCTCCGGCACGTCGATCGCGCGCAGGGTCCATCCCGAGCTGGATGCCAGCGCGTACCCGCTCCTTGCACACGTCGCCGAACGACCAGGCGCCCGGGGCTCGGACCTCGCCACCTTCTTCGGTGTCGGTCGTGCCACCGTGTCGCGGCAGCTCAGCCGCCTGGCCGAGCTCGGCCTCGTCGAACGCACCGTCGACCCGGACGACAGCCGCGGACAGCGCATCACCCTCACGCCCGACGGCGCCGCCCGGCTGGACCGGGCGCGCTCCAGCCGGGTGGCGATGCTGGAGGGGGCGCTGGCCACCTGGGAGACCGAAGAGGTCAGCCAGCTGGCCAGGCTCCTCAACCGCTACTCGGCGGACATCGTCGCGTGGAAGCAGAGCCACTGACCGGTCCGCCGGTGGTCAGCTCTCCTCGAACGTGAGGCTCACCGAGTTCATGCAGAACCGGTCGCCGGTCGGCGTCTGCGGCGCGTCGTCGAAGACGTGCCCCAGGTGGGAGCCGCACGTGGCACAGCGCACCTCGGTGCGGACCATGCCGAGCGAACGGTCCTCGATCAGCTCGACCGAGTCCCCCGCGAGGGGGCTGTAGAACGACGGCCAGCCGCAGTGCGAGTCGAACTTGGTGTCCGAGCGGAACAGCTCGGCGTCACACGCGCGACACCGGTAGACACCCGTGCGCTTCTCGTCGAGCAGCTCGCCCGTCCACGCCCGTTCCGTGCCCGCCCTCCGCAGCACCGCGTACTCCTCTGACGAGAGCTCCTTGCGCCACTCCTCGTCGGACTTCGAGACCTTGTACGTCATGTAGACACCTCCGCGGGTTCCAACCTTGCTGCGGCCCGCGGTGTTCCCGTCCGGGCCGGAGCACGCGAGAGCCCCCGGCCCTGACGGGTCCGGGGGCTCTCGATGATGCTATGAGCCGGCGCTAGGAGCCGGCGCTACGAGCTGTCAGCTCGCGGCCGAGGCGTTCGGGTTGCCCGCGCCGCGGCCGCGACCGCCACGCCGACGACTGCGGGGAGCACCCGCAGCACCCGTCCGCGGGAAGTGGTCGGCCGCGGTCCGTCCGCCGCCCGACGCCGGACGACCCGCACTCCGCTGCCCGGTCGACTGGCCGGCACCCTGGCTGCGCGGCTGGCCCTGCCGGCCGCCGCCCTGCCCGGCACCCTGGCCGCCGGTCTGACCGGTGCCCTGTGCGCCGGAGCGTGAGCGTCCGCCCTGCTTGCGCGGCTGGCTCTGGCGGACCGGCTGCGGGGCCGGCGGCACGTACTCGACGTACGGCGCGACCTCGCCGACCAGGCTGGTCACCGTCGCGTCGCCAGGACGGACGTCCTGCGGGCGGGCGGTGATCTTCGCCTTGCGGGTCAGGTCACGCACGTCGCCGCGCTCCTCGGGCAGCATGATGGTCACGACGTCGCCGCCGGAGCCGGCACGCGCCGTCCGCCCTGAGCGGTGGAGGTACGCCTTGTGCTCGGCGGGCGGGTCCACGTGCACCACGAGCTCGACGTCGTCCACGTGGATGCCACGCGCGGCGATGTCCGTCGCGACGAGCACCCGGACCTCGCCGGACGAGAACGCGGCGAGGTTGCGCTCACGCGCGCCCTGACCGAGGTTGCCGTGCAGGTCGACGGCGGGCACGCCCGCGGCGGTGAGCTGCTTGGCGAGCTTCTTGGCCTGGTGCTTCGTCCGCATGAAGAGGACGCGGCGGCCGGTGCCCTGCGCGAGCTGGTGCACCACGTTCTTCTTCGCGTCCTTGTCGGACACGGCGAGGATGTGGTGCGTCATCTGCGGGGGCGGCGCGGCGGCGTCGTCCACGGAGTGGGTGACCGGCTGGTTCAGGTAGCGCTTGACGAGCACGTCGACGCCGTTGTCCAGCGTGGCCGAGAACAGCAGGCGCTGGGTCTTCGCGGACGTCCGGTCCAGGATGCGCTTCACACCGGGCAGGAACCCGAGGTCGGCCATGTGGTCGGCCTCGTCGAGCACGGTGATCTCGACGTCCTCGAGCGTGAGGTGCCGCTGGCCGAGCAGGTCCTCGAGCCGGCCGGGGCAGGCGATGACGATGTCGACGCCGGCGTTGAGCGCGGTGACCTGGCGCGACTGCGCCACGCCGCCGAAGATCGTGGTGGTCTTCAGACCCAGGGCCTGCGCCAGCGGCGCGATCGACTCGTCGATCTGGTTCGCGAGCTCACGCGTGGGGGCCAGGATCAGTGCGCGGGGGCGGCCCGACGCGCGACGTGACTGTCCCGCAGCCGCCGAACGAGCGCCGGACGTCGCGAGACGCGTCACGACCGGAAGTGCGAACGCCAGGGTCTTGCCGGAGCCTGTGCGGCCGCGGCCGAGCACGTCGCGGCCGGCGAGGGAGTCCGGCAGGGATGCCGTCTGGATGGGGAACGGCGAAGTGATGCCGCGGTCTGTCAGAACGCGCAGGACGGGCGCGGGCAGACCGAGGTCGGCAAACGTAGTCAAAGGAGATGGGCCTCTCGGGCTCGGTGGCGGCGCGGATCGCGCCGGTTGTCCGCCGTGCTCTCACACCGGGCGGCGGGGTGCTAACCCGGGCCGGGGCCACGACGTCGGGCAGCTGAAGCCGCCCACGACCACCAACTATCTCACGTCCTCGTGACCGATGGCTGCGGCGAACGTCACGTTCCGTGTGGTTCTATGTGGCGCATGATTCCCGCAGCGACCAGCTCGGCCGCACCGTTCGCCGCCATCGGTGACGTGCTCGGCACCATCTGGACCAACGCGGTCACCCCGGTGGACCCGCCGTCGAACCTGATGGTGCTCGGCATGTGCGCGGTCGCTCTGATCGTCGTCCTGTACCGGCCCTTGTGGCACGTGACGCGGCACGTCATCACCATCGCCCACGAGGCGTCGCACGGCCTCGGCGCCCTGGTCACGGGCCGCAAGCTCGAAGGCATCCGGCTGCACTCGGACACCTCGGGCCTGACCGTGTCGCGTGGCAGGCCCCGCGGCCCGGGCATGGTCATCACCGCGTTCGCCGGCTACGTGGGGCCCGGCCTCATCGGTCTCGGGGCCGCGTGGCTCCTCAAGCTCGGCTACGCCGTCGGGCTGCTGTGGCTGCTCGTGGCGCTCCTCGCGCTGCTGCTCCTGCAGATCCGCAACTGGTTCGGGCTCTGGTCGATCCTCGTCAGCGGCACCGCGCTCGTGTTCGTGACCTGGTTCCTGGAGCCCGAGGTGCAGAGCGCCGTCGCCTACGCGGTGACCTGGTTCCTCCTGCTGGGCGCGGTGCGCCCCGTGTTCGAGCTCCAGATCCAGCGCTCCCGCGGTCAGGCCCGGACGTCGGACGCCGACATGCTCGCTCGCCTGACCGGCGTCGGCGGGCTGTTCTGGGTGGCGATGTTCCTGCTCGTCACCCTGGGTGCGCTGGCGCTCGGCGGCGCGTGGATCCTCGGGGTCGCGCTCTGACGAGCCGCCGACCGCAAGAAGGTCCGCTCGTACCGAGCGATGGGGCCCAGAACTCACGTGAGTTCTGGGCCCCATCGCTCGGTACGAGCGGACTTCAACTTGCTTGGTCTGGCGCCCGGTCAGGGGCGCCAGGGGTCACGCCGTGGGCGTGAGCACAAATCCCGGGCCCTCAGCACCTGGGTCGGTGTCCAGGGTCAGTGTGTCCAGCGCAGGAGCGGCTTCCGCCTCGACGAACACGTTGGTGGCGCCGGAGGCGTCGACGACCTGGTCGTCGGGCTGCGGGGCCGGAACCAGGGCGAGCTCGAAGTTGCCGGGCTGGCCGGACGCCTGCGCGATGCGCAGTCCGCCTTCGACCGGCACACCAGCCTGCTGAGCGAGGTCCTGGACGGCCGTACGGGCATTGTCGGTCACGGTGAGCACGTTGAGCTCCTCAGATTGGTTCTCCGCGGTCCCGTCCACCGAACCAAGCCCGCACCGCCACCGCAAGCGTGAGACGCATTTAGGGCGAAATCTCCCGGTGAGTGAGACAGCGCGTGACAGACGCCACTCGAAGACGTACGGTGCCCCGCTCGGCGGCGTCTACGACCTCACCGCACCTGACCGGTAGGCTTTCTACTCGCGCCGCCCGGATGCCGGGCACGCGGGCCTCTAGCTCAACTGGCAGAGCAGCGGACTTTTAATCCGCGGGTTCCGGGTTCGATCCCCGGGGGGCCCACCATCGCGACCTCGACCAGTCCTTCCCCTCCCCGCACGCCACAGCAGGCACCTGCCCCCGACAAAACACTTAACCCTTGCGCTAAGTGTTTTCCGCGCCAATACTTAGCCACATGGCTCAGCATTCAGCAGTGCTCGACGGCGTCTTCGTGGCCCTCGCGGACCCGACCAGGCGCGCGGTGGTCCGGCGCCTCGGCCGCGGGCCGGCAAGCGTCGGCGATCTCGCCAAGGACGCCCCGATGACGTTGCCGTCGTTCATGAAGCACGTGCGGGTGCTCGAGTCGAACGGCCTGATCCGCACCGCGAAGTCGGGCCGGGTGCGCACCTGCGAGCTCAACAAGGAGCAGTTCGCGCTCGTCGAGGACTGGCTCGCCGAGCAGCGCGACATCTGGACAGGCCGCACCGACCGCCTGGAGCAGTTCGTCACCGAGGAGAACGCATGAACCCCGAGCTCGACCTCAGCATCGACCGCATCATCCGCGCGCCCCGCAAGCAGGTGTGGGACGCCTGGACCCAGCCGGCCAAGCTGGCCCAGTGGTGGATCCCTGCCCCTACCCGGTGCCGCGTCGAGCGCCTCGACGTCCGCGCCGGGGGCGGCTTCGTCACGCAGATGAGCGACGACGGCGAGGCGTTCGTCCCGCACCTGGACGCCTGCTTCCTCGTTGTGGACGAGTACGAGCGCATCGTCTTCACCAACGCGATCAACAGCGAGTGGCGCCCGACGAGCCCGGCGCCGGTCCCGATGACGGCGGAGGTCGTGCTGCGGGACCACCCGGACGGCACCGACTACCGGGTCATCGTGCGCCACGGCGACCCCGCGGACCGCGCCCGGCACGCCGAACTGGGCTTCGCGGAGGGCTGGGGCTCGACCACGTCCCAGCTCGCGCGCCTGGTCAGCGCCGCTCCCGCGGTGTAGCGTCAGCGATCCCGCGGCGAACTCCTCGCCGCCGTCGATGGACCGGTGCCGCCGCTGAAAGGCACCCCCTCATGTTCATTCGTCCGGGAGACACCGCCACCATCAGGTGAGCGGGTCCAAGTCGAAGCCGACCGAGCTCCGCCGACAACGACGGACCAGGCAGCACGGCTGCTGGGGTCACCTCGTCGTCGCGCCGCTCTGGGTCGCGTACGAAGCGAACCTCGGGACCCTGCTGCGCACGTGCGACGCCGTCGGCGCCTGCCTGGCCGTCCCGCGCACGCCGCACTACAAGGAAGCGCTGGCCAGGGGCGACACGCTGCGCGGGCGGCGACCCTGCATCCACTGGGTGGCGCCGTCGAAGGAACGCTGGCTCGACGAGCAGCGGGACGACAGCTTCCGGCTCGTCGCCGTCGAGCTGGCCGAGGGCGCGACGCCCCTGCCGCGCCTCGAACCGGCCCGGAGCCCCACGGTCCTCCTGCTCGGGCACGAGCACCAGGGTGTGCCGGACGACGTGCTCGCGAACGTCGACGAGTGTGTCGAGATCCCGATGACCGGATGGGGTGCGAGCCTGAACGTAGCGGTCGCGGGCAGCCTCGTCGCCTACCGGCTCGCGGGCCTGTCGTGACAGGTCGTCCACGGAATGCGCACCACCGTGCGCTCCGCGACCGGTACCGTGGTCGCCCACCCGAAGCTGAGGGGCTCACATGACACAGCTCGACCGCCGCACAACTCTGGCAGGCACTGCCGTCGTCGCGTTCGATCCGATGACGTCGCAGTGGCTCACCAGCTTCCCGGAGAGCTCGGGGGCGGTCCCGAGTCCCGCCCTCGACGGCGAGCTCGTCACGGACGAGGCCTCCCTCACGGAGGCAGCCACCGACTACGGACACCTGGTCCACCGCCGCCCGCGTGCGGTCCTCCGGCCGGGCTCGGTCAGCGACGTCGTAGCCGTGGTGCGCTTCGCGAACGAGCACGGCCTCACGGTCGCGATGCGCGGGCAGGGCCACTCGACGTTCGGCCAGGCGCAAGCCGACTGCGGCATCGTTATCGACTCCCGCACGCTCGCCACCATCCACGAGATCGCGCCCGACCGGGCGGTGGTAGACGCCGGTGTGCAGTGGCTCGACCTGGTCCGCGCGGCCCTCGCCGTCGGCGTCACGCCGCCGGTCACCACGGACTACCTCGGCCTCTCGGTCGGCGGCACGCTGTGCGTCGGCGGGATCGGTGGCGCCTCGCAGCACTTCGGGCTGCTCGTGGACAACGTGTTCGAGCTCGAGGTGGCCACGGGCGACGGCCGGCTCGTCACGTGCTCGGCCGATCACGAGCGCGACCTGTTCGAGGCGGTGCTCGGCGGGCTCGGCCAGTTCGCCGTCATCGTGCGCGCGACCGTCCGGCTCGTGCCGGCCCCGGCCACGGCCCGCGTCTACACGCTGACGTATCCACAGGTCACCGACCTGACGGCCGCCCAGCGCACAGCTCTGGCCGACGGCCGCTTCGACTACCTGGAGGGTCAGCTCGTCCCGACAGACGACGACGGCTTCGCCTTCGTCCTGGAGGGCGGGGCCTGGTTCACCAGCGAGCCGCCCGACGACGACGCCCTGCTCGCCGGCCTCACCCCCTCGGGTGTCGACGTCGCCGACCTGCCGTACTTCGAGTGGCTGAACCGGATCTACGAGACCGTCGAGCAGATCGAGGCGCTCCGGCTGCCCGGGCCGTGGCTCAACGTGCTCGTCCCGGACGCGGCGGCGGACGACGTGGTCACGGAGCTCCTGACCACCCTCACCCCCGCCGACGCGGGCGGCGTCGCCCTGCTCTACCCGACCACCCGGTCGCTGATCACCCGCCCGCAGGTGATGGTCCCCGAGGGCCCGGTGTTCTTCCTGCTCGCGCTGCTCCGCGCGGTGAGCCCGCCCGACGACGCCGAGGCGGAGCGCCTCATCGCCGAGAACGACGTGCTGTACGCCAAGGTCCGCGCCGTCGGCGGCACCAACTACCCGGTCAACGCCCTGCACCTGACCCCTGCCGACTGGCGCACCCACTACGGGGAGCGCTGGCCCGCCGTGCGCAGCGCCAAGGAGCGGTACGACCCCCGCGGGGTGCTCACGCCCGGTCAGGGCATCTTCGAGAACATCAGTGAGGACGTCAGCAGAGCTCCCGGTACTCCTTGAGGCCCTCGACCGTCGAGGCGACGTCGAGCTCCACCTGCTCGTCCTGAGCCAGGTCGAGCGATTCCTGCAGCTGCAGGAACGGCACCCGGATCTTCTCGACCGGGCCCCTGAAGTCCTCGGGCACACGCGTCTCGAGCCGGCCGAGCTCCACCGCTGTCGCGTGCATCTGGTCGGCGGCCTGGCCGTCGAGCCCGTCGCTCGCGCCGACAAGGGCAGTGCCGATGCGCTCCTCGAGCGTCTTGTCGTCGTCCACGTACATCGCGGCGCACGCCTGGTTCGCGTCCAGCGGCGCGTCCGGGTCGGGCCGTGCGGACGACGGTGCGCTCGCGCTGCCCGACGGCGACGCGCTCGCCCCGGCGTCGGCGCCGCCGTCGGGCGAGCAGCCGGCGAGCAGGACGAGCGTGGCAGCTGCGACGAGGGCCCCGCGGGCCCGCGAGCCGGCCGGGGCGGTGATGACAGGTCGGACCATGGCGGACATGAAACCACCAGGCGCTGGGAATTCGCGCATCCGGCGGGTTTCGCCCGGGTGGCCGACACGGCGGCCTCAGGGCCGGGCGGTGAACGGTCCCGGAACACTCCCGGAACTCGCCCGTCTCCCACTGGGAAGGCGCGCGAGGGCGGCCTAGCGTGGTGAGCGAACCGCAGACCCGGAGGTCAGCATGGCCGTCGCCAGTCCCGCAGTCATCGCCCACCGTGGGTACTCCGCGGTAGCGCCGCAGAACACGCTCGCCGCGGTCGAGGCCGCGTGCCGCGCGGGCGCGGACGCCGTCGAGATCGATCTGCAGCCCACCGCCGACGGCGTGGGCGCCGTGATCCACGACGAGACCGTCGACGCCACCACCGACGGCACGGGCAAGGTCTCCGCCCTGACCTCGCACGAGGTGCTCGGGCTCGACGCCGGCGCACGCTTCTCCCCCGCGTTCAGGGGACAGCGCGTGCCCACGCTCGCCGACGTGCTGGGCGTGCTCGCACGGCACCCGGACACCGACCTGCTGCTGGAGCTCAAGGGCTCGTGGACCACGGAGCAGGTCGAGCGGGTCACCGCCACGATCGCCGACGCCGGGTTCGACCACCGCGTCCTCGTCCAGAGCTTCTGGCCGGGCACCGTGGCCACGGTGCGCGACGTCGCGCCGCACCTGCCGGGCGGCCTGCTCGTCTCGTTCGACCCGCCCGGGCTGCTGCGCCTCTGCGAGCGCCTTCGTGTGGTCGCCTGCAACCCGTCGGTCGCGACGGTCGCGGGCAGCCCGCGCCTGGTGTCCCGCCTGCACGCGGCCGGCCTGCGGGTCATGTCCTGGACGGCGAACGACCCCGCCGCGTGGACCGCTCTCGTCGACACCGACGACGGCGCGGGCGTCGACGCCGTCATCACCGACCGGCCGGAACGGTTCGCCGGCTGGCTCGCCGGTCGGCTGGGGGGCCGGAACGACCAGCAGGCTGCGCCCCCGCTGCCGGGCCGAGGCGGGATCCGGTTGCGGCGGCGCCGTGTCCCGGCGCAGCGGGTCGTGGCGGGTACCGCCTGACGCCTGTCCGATGCGGCGGCGTGCGGACTACGTCCGGTGCAGCCAGCCGTGCAGGCTGCGGGTCACCCACGGGAGCACCCAGTACGCCATGATCGGCGTCAGGATCAGGGTCGAGATCAGCACCTTGAGCACCAGCGCGACGTCGTCCCACCCGGGCACCAGGTAGGTGAACAGGGCGGTGAAGAGCAGGTTCACCGGGAAGAACCCGAGCCAGATGCTCGTCGCCTGCTTCCACCGGGGCGGCACGACGACGGCTGCGACGTCGGCCGGCTCGTCGGTGCGTGTCGGGTCCTCGAACCAGCCCTCGATGCCCGTCCGCTGCTGGTAGCGCAGCTCCTCGACGAGGCCGGTGCCCTGCGCCAGCCAGTCCCGGCGCTCGGCCGACTGCTCCCAGGCGGCGAGCCGGTCGGCGTCGGCGAAGCGGTAGAGCATGTGCCAGTCGCGGGAACCCTCGGCGGCACGGATCCAGCCCGAGCCGAGAAAGCCGTCCCACCGGTTGGCGAGGTTGACGCCCGACTGCACCCAGCGGGTGACCTCGGGGATGTGGTCGGGGTTGACGATGCGGTGGATGGACACGGTGACGGGTTGTCCGGCGGGGGTGGGCACGGATCCGTTCGCGGCCTGGTCGTGATGGGCCATGCTCGAAGTGTCACGCACGGCTCTGCGCCCTTCAACCCTGCGCCCTTGGATGTGAGCGCGCACACCCCAGGTTGTCGGCCCTTCACGTTCACGCCACCATCTGCCCCCAGTTTTTGTGAGGCACGCCTCCGCGAAGGGGGTTCCATAACTCTTGGACGGTCGTCCAGCATTGAATGTCGCCGCATGGAACCAACCCCCTGGGCCTCCCGGCCCGGTTCCACGCGGCGACCGCCATGACCTCCGCGACCCGTCGCGCGCCGTGGCCAGACAGCAGCAGGCGCACCCGTCACCGTCCGCCAGAGGGATCAGCCCCTCACGGTGCCAGCGTGCCCAGCCGCAGAACGGAAGCTCAGCGTGCCCCAGACGCCGAACCCCGTCGCGCCCCGCACGGCGCGCCTTGTCCCTGTCCCCGGGTGTCAGGATCGTCCTTGACGCACGGCGACCACGCACTCGTTCCCCGTCGTACGCGACGCCCGGGCACCAGCGGAGCACATGCCGCAGTCGCGGTGGCCTCGGGCCATCCCATGGTGCGCCGCTCGTCCTTCGCGATAGCCGCCGCACTCACCTCGGTCGCCCTGACCACGACAGCGGCGGTCAGCCTCACGGGGAACGACGGCAGCGCCGTCGGCTCCCCGGGCAGCGCGGCAGCCGCTGAGCGTGCCGCACAGGCCCGCCCTGTCGTCGTCGGCAGTGCGATCGTCACCGACCCGGCGATACGGTCCGCCTCCGAGAAGGCGACCGCCGTCCTGACCGACGCCGACTACGTGACCCGCGAGGGCGACCTCGACCGCAAGGAGCGCAAGCAGCTCCGGGCGGCCGCTCAGCAGCTGCGGTCCATGCTGGAGCAGGTCGGTGACGGTTCAGGTACCGGCACCGCCGGCACCCGGCAGAGTTCTGCCGCCTCCCGGGACGGCGAGCGGGCCTCGCTCGCCGAACGTGCGGCGGATGCCTCCGCTGGTGAGGCGGCGGAGGCGTCCCCGAGCCCCGCAGCCACCGAACCGACCAATCTGGCCGGCACCGTCACAGGGGTCGCACCGCTCGGCGAGCAGGGGACGACCGGCAGCCCCGTCCTCGAGACCCCGCTCGCGGCCTCGGTCGACCTGACCGCCAGGGCGCAGCAGGCGGACGCCAGCACCGGGACGTCCGCCGACACGGCGGCACCGTCGGCCACCCGCATCGAGAAGGTGACGGCTTCGCTCCAGCGGCTCATCACGAAGGCCGACGGAGACGCGGTCGTGTCCGTCAAGGCGGGCCCGACGCCGGAGGAGATCGCCGCCGCGAAGAAGGCTGCCGAGGAGCGGCGCGAGGCCCGGGCGGACCGCGCCGCCGAACGCGCCGCCGTCAAGGCGCGGGCGGCAGCCGCCGCCCGGGTCGCCGAGGCCAAGGAGATGGCCGAGGTCGCGCGGAGCTACGGCAACGGGCAGATCCCGTCGAGCGTGCTCTGCGACCTGGACTGGGCGCCGAACCAGCTGCTGCGGTGCGACGCAGCGGTCGAGCTGGAGAACCTGAACGACGCCTTCCGCGCGGAGTTCGGCCGGAACCTGGACGTGACCGACGGGTACCGCTCCTACGCGGAGCAGCTGTCGGTAGCGGCGTCGAAGGGCGGCCTCGCGGCCGTGCCCGGCACCTCCAACCACGGTTGGGGGCAGGCGGTCGACCTGTCCGGCGGCATCGAGTCGTTCGGTACCGCGGAACACGCCTGGATGGTCGCCAACGCCGGGAAGTACGGCTGGACGCACCCCGCCTGGGCCCAGGCGGGCGGCAGCAAGCCGGAAGCCTGGCACTGGGAGTACGGCACCTCGTACTGACGGGTGCGCGCCGACCCGTCCGCACTGACCCGTGCGACGAAGCGGGCCCCGCGAAGCTCAGCTCTTGTCGAAGCCGGGCTCCGTCAGGGCCGGCTCCGTCATGCCCAGCCGAGCTCGTGGAGCCGTTCGTCGTCGATCCCGAAGTGGTGGGCGATCTCGTGGACCACCGTCACCGCCACCTCCTCGACGACGTCCTCACGCGTCTCGCAGAACGCGAGCGTCGGGTTGCGGAAGATGGTGATGCGGTCGGGGAGCGCGCCGGCGGCCCACATGTGATCGCGCTCCGTGAGCGGCACTCCCTCGTAGAGCCCCAGCAGGTCCGGATCGTCAGCGGGCGCGTCGTCCTCGACGAGCACCACCACGTTGTCCATCTGCGCCGCGAGATCCGGCGGAACGAGGTCCAGCCCCTCGCTGACCGCTGCCTCGAAGTCCTCTCGCGTCATCTCCACCACGCACCCATCAT
Source organism: Promicromonospora sp. CA-289599 (assembly GCF_050936155.1). Classification (NCBI taxonomy): domain Bacteria; kingdom Bacillati; phylum Actinomycetota; class Actinomycetes; order Micrococcales; family Promicromonosporaceae; genus Promicromonospora; species Promicromonospora sp. CA-289599. The sequence goes on along the minus strand of NZ_JBNJNI010000001.1, from coordinate 2,969,494 downwards.
CCCTGACCGGAGCCGGTCGGCGACCATTTGGTGGACGGTGCAGCGAGACCGCCGACCGACTGTAGACTTGCCAGGTCCCAGCCCCCATCGTCTAGCGGCCTAGGACCCCGCCCTTTCACGGCGGTAGCACGGGTTCGAATCCCGTTGGGGGTACGAAGGGGCTCGTCAGAGCCAGGTTTCGAGTGTTGTGAGGCAGGTCATCCGGTCGGAGTCCGAATCTGATTTCAGGTTCGGGCCCGGGATGGGTTAGGGTTCTCACGGTTCGGAAAGAGCCCCCCGGGTGCGGGTAAGCATCCAAGGCCCTGTAGCGCAGTTGGTTAGCGCGCCGCCCTGTCACGGCGGAGGTCGCGGGTTCAAGTCCCGTCAGGGTCGCGCGAGAGGCGCCCGGGTTGTCGGTCTCGACTATCCGGGCGTTCGCGCTAGGGCTCTGTAGCTCAGTTGGTAGAGCGTTCGACTGAAAATCGAAAGGTCACCGGATCGACGCCGGTCGGAGCCACAGCCAAGGGATCGCAGGATCCAGCGATCTCGATGGGCCGCACTTCTTCGGAAGTGCGGCCCATCGGCGTTTCCACGCCTGACCTGGCCGTCGGGCTGACCGGCGCTCCGCAGAAGCGGTGATCGCCTTCAGTCAGTTCCAAGGCAATTCCTTTCAGCGAATGTCCATTCGCGCACGGTTTCCTTCATCCCTTTTCCTTGGAGCCACGCCGCGCCAGGAATTGCCCCATGCGCACTTGACCTGTTGAGTTGTCTTCAGCGGCGCAGTTACGAAACGGCGGCACGGGAGGGCAGATGATCGAGAACGTGAAGATCGACAGCCACACGGGGGCAGCAAGCGGCGCCCCGACAGGTACGCCGGAACCCGAGCGGCCCGCATCTCTGGGGAAGCTCGTCGAACAGATCTCGGACCAGGCGTCCCGGCTCGTACGCGCGGAGATCGCGCTCGCCAAGGCGGAGCTGGCCGAGAAGGCGAAGAAGTCCGGCATCGGTATCGGACTGCTGGTCTTCGCGCTGCTGATCCTCGTGTACACCGTGGGCGTGCTGCTCCTGGCCGCCGTGTACGGCCTGGGGACCGTATGGCCGCTCTGGCTGTCCGCGCTCGCCATAGGCGGCTTCATGCTGCTCGTCACGGCCGTCCTGGCACTGGCGGGCGTGCAGCTCCTGAAGAAGGGCACCACCCCGCCGGAGAGCGTCCAGCGGGTGAAGGACGACATCGCGTCGATCAAGGAGGGGATGCACCGATGAGCACTCCGACAACACCGCCGCCCAGCAGCCGTGAGCTCGAGGCCGAGGTTCTCCGCACCCGTGCGGAGCTGGCTGCGGCCATCGACGAGCTGACCACCCGCCTGAGCCCCGGCTATCAGGCCTCCCGCATCGCGCGCGACGCCAAGCAGGCCGCCAGTGACGCCGGCGCGATGGCCACCGGCGCGTTCGGCAACAAGAACGGCCCGGCGCAAGATCCGCGCCGGGCCCGCAACGCCAAGCTCCTGATAGGAGCCACGCTAGGTCTGATGGTCCTCGGTACGGCAGTTGCCGTGACCGCTGTACTCAGGCGCGCGCGGGGCTGAGCTGGGGGGCAGCACCCGGCGCGCCTTCGTTCTGCTTGCCGACCAATCCGTCAACGACGCCTGACTAGTTGTCAGAGTCGCCCGAGCTGTCCGCTGCCGCACCGAGCAGCGCCCGTACCTCGGACTCCTTGTAGCGGCGGTGACCGCCAAGTGTCCGGATCGACGAGAGCTTTCCCGCTTTTGCCCAACGCGTTACTGTCTTGGGGTCAACACGGAACAAGCTCGCTACCTCGGCGGGCGTGAGCAGGACCTCGGATTCTCCGTGGATGGACATCCCCGCACCTCCTCCGGAACGGTGTCGGCCTGGCCGTACCAGGCGGTTGACGACACCCGCTCTTGCACCATTGTTAGCAGCAAACGGGATTTAGGCGACTTGGGGGAGCGGTTTATTTCCTCACTTTCTCCAGGCCTCGCCACGCGCGCCCGTTTCGGGCGAGTCTCGGACACGTGCGACACGCCAATGGCACTATCCGACCGCGCGTCGCCGCCACATACGGTCGCTCGCGGGGGTGGGGCCCGTCGACATCCGTGCGTCAACCAGGACTGGGCAAAGCATCAGGGAAAGGCTCCCCGGGCCCGCGAGCGGGAATCTGTCGGCACGCGCCACGGGTGCTGACCAACTGGCAACCTTCATAATGAGTAGGTCTAGCGTTGGCCATGCTCCCACCAAGAGATGGGCCGCGCCCGAGCGGGACGCGAGCGACCGGGTGATCCGAATGTCACATCAGGCGATCGGACGAATCACGTCCACGGACTGGAAGAAACGCCGTACCAGCATGTAACGTTGGAACCTGGACAGACGAAACGCTACGGGGCCGCACGTCCATGCACGGTGCCGCCCCGCTCCTACGTTGAGGGGGGTCGGAGCCATGGGCCGCGGCCGTCAGAAGGCTAAGCAGACCAAGGTTGCTCGCGAGCTGAAGTACTACAGCCCGGACACCAATTATCACGCCCTCGAGCAGGAGCTCAGCGGAAGCTCCCGCACGGATGTTGCGACACAGTCGCGGTGGGACGCCCCGGAGGACGAGGAGTACGACAATAGGTACTCCGACTGGGTAGAGCAGGACGGCAACACGCGTTAAAGGTGCCGGCGCCTTAGCGCCGGCACCGCGCTCAGCTCTTGATCAGGTCCTGGCTCCGCATCATCAGCGGTAGTCGTTCACGAGCCTGACAGCGCCGCCGGACACACCCTTTGTCCCTGCGACCAGGTCTTCCTGCGCCGCAGAGGCATCCAGGGTCTCGACGCTCCCGAGCGTCCACGCGGGCACGCCCAACGTGGACAGGCGGGAGAGGGCCGCGGCGGCGCCGTCAGCGCCCACTACCGCCACCATGCCCACGCCGAGGTTGAGCGTGTTCTCCAGGTCGCGGTTCGGCACACCGCCGAGGTCGCGCACCATGCGGAACACCGCCGGGACGTCCCAGGACGCGCGGTCTACCGTGGCGACCAGCCCTGCGGGCAGCACGCGCGCGAGGTTCGCGGCGAGGCCGCCGCCGGTCACGTGCGTGAAAGCGTGGACCTGTGCCGCCTCGTCCGCGGCAAGGGCCAGGCAGTCCGTCGCGTAGACGCGCGTCGGCTCCAGAAGCTCTTCGCCCAGTGCTCGGCCGAGGTCGTCCACATGCCGGTCGAGGGACCAGCCCGCGTGCTTGATCACCGCGCGTACCAGCGAGTAACCGTTGGAGTGCAGACCGCTGGACGCCATACCGATCAGCACGTCGCCGGGCTGGACGCGGTCCGGGCCGAGGACCTTGTCGGCCTCCACGATGCCTGTGGCGGCCCCTGCGACGTCGTACTCGTCGGGCTTCAGGAGGCCGGGGTGCTCGGCGGTCTCGCCACCGACCAGCGCGGTGTCGGCCACCTCGCAGGCCTGCGCGATGCCGCGGACGATGTCCGCGATCCGCTCCGGCACCACCTTGCCCGTCGCGATGTAGTCCGTCATGAACAACGGCTTGGCACCGATCACGACGATGTCGTCCACGACCATGCCCACCAGGTCGAACCCGATGGTGTCGTGCTTGTCCATCGCCTGTGCGATCGCGACCTTGGTGCCGACGCCGTCGGTGGACGTCGCCAGCAGCGGCGCACGGTAGCCCTTGAACGCCGACAGGTCATAGAGGCCGGCGAAGCCACCCACGCCGCCGAGCACGGCCGGACCCTGCGTGCGGCGCACGGCGTCCTTCATCAGCTCGACGGCCTTGTCGCCCGCCTCGGTGTCGACGCCTGCGGCGGCGTACGTCAGGCCTTCGGATGTCACTGGTGCTCCATGAGGGTGGTCGGGGCGGGTGAAGCGGTGTTGCTGGTGAAGCGGTGTGGTCACGGGTGTTCGAGCGCGGTCGAGCCACCCCGGCTCACGGCGAGCTGCTTGAGCCCGTCCTCGGGCGGACCGAGCGGCAGCTCCGCCTGCTCGAGGAGGTGCTTGCCCAGCTGGTCGTCCGGGGGCAGCTCGATCGGGTACTTGCCGGTGAAGCATGCGGCGCAGAGCTGCGAGCTGGGCTGCTCCGTCGCGGCGATCATGCCCTCGGTGGTGATGTAGCCGAGGCTGTCGGCACCGAGCGACTGTCCGATCTCGTCGACGGCCAGCCCGTTGGCGATGAGCTCTGCACGCGACGCGAAGTCGATGCCGTAGAAGCACGGCCACTTCACCGGCGGCGACGAGATGCGGACGTGCACCTCGGCGGCGCCCGCCTCGCGCAGCATGCGGATCAGGGCGCGCTGGGTGTTGCCGCGAACGATCGAGTCGTCGACCACCACGAGGCGTTTGCCCTTGATGACCTCGCGCAGCGGGTTGAGCTTCAGGCGGATGCCGAGCTGCCGCAGCGTGTCGGACGGCTGGATGAACGTACGGCCCACGTAGGCGTTCTTCGTGAGGCCCTGCCCGAACGGGATGCCGGACTCGGCCGCGTAGCCGACGGCGGCAGGCGTGCCGGACTCCGGTGTCGGGATGACGAGGTCGGCCTCGACGGGGTGCTCGCGCGCCAGCTGGCGTCCCATCTCGACGCGCGCGGCGTGCACCGAACGGCCGTTGATGGTGTTGTCGGGACGAGCCAGGTAGACGTACTCGAAGACGCACGCGGCCCGCTCGACCTCGGCGAAGCGCTCGGAGCGCATGCCGTCGGCGTCGATGCAGATCAGCTCGCCCGGCTCGACATCGCGCACGTAGGACGCACCCACGATGTCCAGGGCAGGGGTCTCGCTGGCGACCACCCAGCCGCGGTCGAGGCGACCGAGGACGAGCGGGCGCACACCCTGCGGGTCGCGTGCCGCGTACAGGGTGTTCTCGTCCATGAAGACAAGGGAGAAGGCACCGCGCAGACGCGGCAGCACCTCGAGCGCCGTTGCCTCCAGGGTGCGGTCCGCGTCGCCGGCGAACAGTGCCGTGATGAGCGCGGTGTCGGTCGTGTTGCCGCGGGCGAGCTCGCCCCGGCGCTGCGCGCCGTAGCGCTCGGCCACGAGGTTGACGAGGTCCGCCGAGTTGGTCAGGTTGCCGTTGTGGCCGAGGGCCACCGTGCCGGACGCCGTCGCGCCGAGCGTGGGCTGGGCGTTCTCCCAGGTCACGCCACCAGTGGTGGAGTATCGGCAGTGCCCGACGGCGATGTGGCCGGTCAGGGCGTTCAGGGCTGTCTCGTCGAAGACCTGGGAGACGAGTCCCATGTCCTTGTAGACGAGGATCTGCTCACCGTTGCTGGTGGCGATGCCCGCGGACTCCTGTCCGCGGTGCTGCAGGGCGTACAGACCGAAGTACGCGAGCTTGGCGACCTCCTCGCCGGGTGCCCAGACCCCGAAGACGCCGCATGCGTCCTGGGGGCCCTTCTCGCCGGGCATGAGGTCGTGGTTGAGTCGGCCATCTCCGCGCAGAGGCATGCCCCGAGTATCCCATGCGGTCGGATCGAAGTCGTCAGCACGACCTGTGACCTCCGCGTCAGCGAACGCCGGATCAGCGGCCCGCCGCGTCAGCGACCGCGCAGGCTCCGGCGGTCGGCGAGCACGGCGAACAGGCCGGCCAGCAGCGTGGTCACCATCGTGACGAAGGCCGTCAGCACCGTGACGTACACGCCGGGCTTCATCATGGCGGCACCGGAGGGCGAGTTCACCAGGTAGAGAGACAGGCCCAGCCCGAGAACTATCCCGATCAGTGCGCCGGTCCAGAAGAACGCCTTGTACCGCGGAGCCCTGCGCACGCTGGCCGGGTCGATGACGTCGCGCACCTCCACGTCGTCGGCGGAGTCGCTCGGTGCCTGGGTTTCACTCACGAAACCAGGGTACGCGTCCGCGAGGCCGCCCCGAAAAAGCGGTACCCGCTGGTCGAGCTGGTCGAGACCTGAGTCTCGACCAGCTCGACCAGCGGGTGGTCGCACCCGACTGTCCGGGTCAGTTCACCAGCTGCCAGGGGCTGCGCTTTCCGACGCCCGGGATCTGGAGGATCGTCGGGCGGGTCGCCTCGTAGACCAGGCCCTTGTAGGTCACCAGGTCGCCCCACCAGTAGAGCTTGAACGGCCGCCAGGCGGGCGCATCCGGCTCCACCGGATCCGCTGCCTCGACGGTCAGCGGCAGGCGGGCGGTGGTGCCGGACGGCGACGCCTGCACCAGGAGCTGGTACGCCCCGGGTGCGGTGCCTGCCGGGACGGTGACCGAGGCCGACGTCGCGCCGCCGGTGACCGGGCTGGTGCCGAGGGAGACGCCGTCGGCCGCCGCTCCGCCCGACGGGACCAGGAAGGTCTCGACGGCGGTGTTCTGCGGGGAGCCGAGCGAGGTCAGGTCCAGGCCGGACAGGCTGACGTCGGTCGAGGCACCGGCCTTGACCGTGCCCGGCAGCGCCGGGGTGACCGTGCGGGTGCGGGCGAAGCTCGGCGTGATCGGCGAGGAGCTCTCCAGGTACGAGATCCAGGCGTCGCGGTCGACCAGGCCCGAGTCGCGGCTCTCCGACCCCTCGGTGAAGACCCGGAAGTTGTCGCCGCCGGACATCAGGAACGAGAACGTCGCGATGCGGTACTCCGCGGCGGGGTCGACGGGCACGCCGTTGACGACGATCGACGAGACGTTGTCGCCCGGCGTCGCGTTCGGGTCGTCCGTAGACACCGTGTACGAGACGTTGTCCGACAGCCCCAGCGCCAGGTACGGGCGCGAGGGGCGGTTGCCGTCGGCGTCCGTCTGCCACTGCTGCTCGAGCAACGTGTCGAGCTGTGCACCCGTGAGGGTGGTCGTCCACAGGTTGTTGACGAACGGCAGCACCGAGTTGGCCTCCGCGTAGGTGATGACGCCGTCCTCGCCGAAGTAGAGCTCGTTGCGCAGCCCACCCGGGTTCACGACGCCGATGTCGGCGCCGCCCCGCTCATCGCTCGCGAGCGAGTCACGCAGCGAGTTCGCCACGAGGTTACCGAGCGCCGACTCCGACGCGCGGTCACCACGTTCACCGCCCGTGTAGACGCCGTCCGTGTAGGAACCTCCCGCGAACGCGGTCGTGACGTCCGCAGTCACCTCGCCGATCGGCTGTGCGCCGATCTCCTCGGCCTCGGCCAGCGCAGCGTCGACGATCGCGTCGACCTCGGCGACCGCCGGGTACTCGGCGATGAGCTCGTCGGCCGGGGTGCTGGTACGCGGCACGTTCTCGACGGTGTAGCCGGTGACGTCGAACGACTCCGTGTCCACCGTCAGGGAGACATGGCCGAGGAACTGGCCGTAGTCACCGGTCTGGACGATCGGACGGGTCTCCCCCTCCGTACCGGGGACCGGGGCATCCCACGCGTACTGCTTGTGCGTGTGGCCGGTGAAGATGGCCGCCACCCGCGGGTCGGTGTCCTGCACCAGCGCGGCGAACGGGCCGCCGGCAGCGACCTCCTCCTCCAGCGAGGAACCGTCGGGCGTGCCCATGCCGGCGCCCTCGTGCGTGAGGGCCACGACCACGTCGGCCTCGCCGTTCGCGGCGTCACCGTCGAGCAGGTCGTCCGTGACGCGGTTGATCGCCTCGACCGGGTCGCCGAACTCGAGGCCCTCGATGCCTGACGGCGTGACCAGCGTGGGCGTCTCCGCTGTGACCACGCCGACAAAGCCGACGTCGACCCCGTTGACCGGCACCACCTGGTACTCGGGCAGCGCGGGCTCGCCGGTGGCCTCGTCATAGACGTTGGCGCCCAGGTGGTCCCAGTCGGCGGCGTCGGAGACACGACCGGTCAGGTCCGCCATGCCCTGGTCGAACTCGTGGTTGCCGACCGCCGAGGTCTTCAGACCCAGTGCGTTCAGCACGTCGATGGTGGGCTGGTCCTGCTGCAGCGCGGACGCGAACAGAGAGGCGCCGATGTTGTCACCCGCCGAGACGAAGGCGGTGCCGTCGGGGTTCTGTGCCCGCAGCTCCTCCACCGTGCCCGCGAAGTTGACGGTGTTCCCGTCGATCCGGCCGTGGAAGTCGTTGATGGCAACGAGGTCCAGGTCGACCGAGCCGGGCTCGGTGGTCGTGCCCTCGAGGTCCAGGCCGACCAGTACCGGGTCGTGGTCGGACGACCGGAACGGCGTCTCGTCATAGAGGATCGACGCGTTGTAGTTGTACCGGCTGTACTCGTTCGCCACCGGCTCGTACGCGTTGATGTTCCAGATATCGGTACCCGTCACCAGCTCCGCCGCGGCCGGGGAGGCCAGCACGTGGTCGAGCGAGCCGACCATGCCACCGAAGTTGTAGGTGTACTCACCCGTGGTGGGGCCGAGGTCCGTGTAGCCGGCGTCGGTGAGGACCTTGATCGGGTCCTCCTGCTCGTAGGCGTTGAAGTCGCCGACCAGCAGGATCTTGTCGGTCCCGGCCGCGGTGCCCTGCGCCTCGGCGAAGCTCGCGAGCGAGGTCGCCTGACGCGTACGGGACTCGTTCGAGTTCCCCTGACCGTCACCCTGGTCCGCGTCGCCGGGCCACGGGCCTGCCGAACCCTTCGACTTGAAGTGGTTGGCGACCACGAGCACGTCGTCGCTCGTGTCGGCCGCGCCGCCCGCGGGCTGGAAGGCCTGGGCAAGCGGCTGCCGGGCGTTCTGGAACGCCTCGTCACCGAGCAGGATCGTCGAGCCGCCCGCCGGCTCCGCCGTGGCGGTCCGGTAGATGAAGGCGTTGCGGATGACGTCCTCGGCGTCGGGCACCTCGGCCGGAGAGGCCGCGAAGGCCCACGTGCCGGCGCCTTCAGCGGCGTTCAGCGCGTCCACCAGGTCGCTCAGCGCCTGGTCGCGCGAGCCGCCGAGCGCCGCCGTGTTCTCGATCTCCAGCAGCGCGACCAAGTCGGCGTCGAGCGCCGTGATCGCCGCGACGATCTTGGTCTGCTGACGCTGCAGGTCCTCCTCCTCGGCCGCACCGCGTGCGTCGCAGCCGCCCGAGACGGTGACCGGGTCGCCCGCGCGGTCCGTGTAGTAGGTGCAGCCCGTGAGCTCGTCACCCGTGGTGCTGAAGTAGTTCAGCACGTTGAACGTCGCGACCTTCAGGTTGCCGCCCACCTCTGCGGGCGCGTCCTCACGCGTGTCCTCGAACGTCGCGGGCTGCACGGCGTCGGCGACGTCGGGCGTCAGCTGGGACGTCGGCTGGAAGCCCCACTCGTCGAACCGGTAGTCGAGCACGACAGGACGCGTGAACGTGACAGCGGCGCCCACGCGCAGCGGCGCACCGCCGGTCAGGTAGGGCAGCGGCTTCGACTTGTTGGCGGTCGAGTTGTAGTTCAGCGACGAGCCGTCGTCGAGGAGCACGCCGCGAGCCGCGTTGTCCGCGATCTGCGCGTCGTACTCCGCCGATCCCGGCCGGCCCGCCGTCGTGGGCTGCACGAGCGGGCTGTCGCCCGCGGCCAGGCCTACCGTGCCGTAGAAGTTGGTGCTGTAGTTGTCCGTCACCGTGAAGGAGCCCTGCGGTGCGAGGAGCATGCCCTCGAGGGCCTCGCGCTCGGCGGCGGCGGCGGGCCAGGCGGTCACCGTCGGCTCGACCGTCGCGGGCTCGTCCAGCACGGTCCAGCCGCCCGACGACGGAGTGAGCTCCGTCAGCCCGTTGAACTCGGAGACGGCGCCGGTCACCTCCACGTGGTCGCCGGCCGAGAGGTCGGCGGCGGCCGCCGCCGAGAACACGAAGATGCCGTCCGACGCACCGGGCGTCGGGTCCTCGCCACCGCCGGTCCCGGCGGTCTGCAGGTACAGGCCGTTGAACCCGCCGGTCGGGTAGACGGCGGTGACGACACCACGGGTGGTCACCGTCTCGCCCGCGAGCGGCGAGGCGTCGCCGGTGCCCTGGATCTCGGCGATCGGGGTGACCTCGCCGGGCTCGGTCGGCACCGACGGCGACGGGGTGGGGCTGGGCTCGGGCTCGGAGCCCGCGCCGTTGACGGGGGTCACCTCGGTGGAGAACACGAAGTCCGCCGAGTTGTCACCGGCGTCGCCGGTGCGCTCCAGGGACCCGACCACGCCGGTGCCCTGGCCGGCCGGGCCCGGGGCGGTCTCGAACGTGTCGGCGGTGCCGTAACCGAGCAGGTCGACGACGCCTGTCGCGCCCTCGACCGGTACGGCACCCTTGGCGAGCGTGACCGCGGTGGCCTGCGACGCGAGCGCTATGACACCGGCCGCGCCGCTCGTGTTGAGGCTGCCGACGGCGTCGGGTGTCGGGAGCGGCTCGCCGTTAGCCGCGTTCGAGGCCCCCTGCACGAGGTAGTGGCCGCCGGCGGCGATGGTGCCGCTCAGCGCGGTGACGCCGGAGAACGCCGCGCCCGTCGCGGACTTGTACTGGACCGACCAGCCGTCGACGCTGACTGGCTCGTCGGTCGGGTTGTACAGCTCCACGAACTTGTTCCGGTACGGCTGGCCGGTGCTGCCGCCCACGAGGTAGGCCTCGCTGATGACGACGTGCCCGGAGTCCGGGCCTTCGGCGGTGGCCGCGGGCGCGGCGAACGCCGCCGTCGCGGGCACGGCAAGCGCTGCGGAGAGAGCCACTGCGACTGCGGCCCTTCCACGGTGGTGGGGGCGCGGTCGCGGGGACCGGAGCGTGGTGGGTCTCACGCTGACTCCTTCTGCAATAGCCGACCGAGGGCCGGGCTGGGAGTGCACTGCTGCTGGACGTCTTGCTTCGGCGGCATCGCCGTGGCCGGGCGCGCATCAGTTGCGCAGGCGGTCCGGCACGAGTGTCACCAAACCAATCACTACCTCGTGAACCAGCGGTTACAGCCGGACACCCACCCGGAAAACTGTTGTTTCGGCACCGGGTGAACCGTGCCACAACAGATACACGAGATCGACGCCGAGGTTAGCGGGTGTCACCGACATCCGTTAGCACGCGCGCCCCGGTTCACCCCGGAGAGACCGGGGACCCCGGGTCTCCGTGCACCCCGGACACCGCCCGGCGCCCGACCGTCAGCGGCAGCAGCTCGGAGATGTCGGAGCGCTCGCCCGAGGCGTGCACGCGGCCGTCCATGACGGCGTCTGCCCAGGTCACGGTACCGGTGGCAAGACCGAGCCAGGTGGCCGGATCGGTCTCGACCACGTTGGGCGGCGTGCCGCGCGTGTGCCGTGGCCCGGCCACGGCCTGCACCGCACCGGCGGGCGGCACGCGCACCTCCACGGAGTTCCCGGGAGCGGTCTCGGCCAGCTCCTCCAGCGTGAACCGGACGGCGGTCGTCACGTCACGCCGATCCGCCTCGCCCCTCGCCCAAGCGGCAACGGCGGCACGCCCGGCCGCAGGATCGGTCCGACGCCGCGGGGGCACCTACCGCACCACCGGTAGGTCGCCGAGCCGCTTCCGGGCGGCAGCGGGAGCTGCATGCTTCATGGAGCCAGTATCGCGGACCGCGGTGTCAGTAGCGGTAGACGTCCGAGCCCGGGCCCTCGACCGCGAGCAGGTCCGCCGCCACGACCATCGGCAGCTCGAGCGAGGCCACCGACGGGTAGTCCACGTGCGTCACGTCCGGGAAGGCGTCCCCGCGGACCGCGGGTACGGGCTGCGACGGCGCCGCGAGCCGCCGGGGCGAACCGCCCCGCGGCGAACCACTCTGCGGCGCGTGCCGCGGCCAGGGCTCGGACAACGGCATCTCGTCGCGGACCTGAGGGCGTACGGGACGCCGCATCGGCGGGTAGCTGATGCCGTGACCCGGGTGCCGCGGGGCCTGAGCGGCCTCCGCCGCGCCGTCCGGCCGTGGCTGCGGGGACGGCTGGGGCTGCTGCGGGACCGGTCGGGGCCGGGGAGTCGGACGCGGCCCAGGACTCGGGCTCGGCTGCGGGGACGGCTGCGGGGACGGCTCGGGGCTGGTCGCGAACGCGGGTTCGACCGTGGACCCCAGGACTCTGCCGTGCGCCGGCGTCGGGCCGTCGGCGACGGGAACCGAGAAGGCCGTCGGATCCGCCGCACGTCGTGGCACGCCGGCGGCCGCGCGCGGACCGGTGGTGGAGCGTCGTCCGCCGCCGTCCCAGGTGTCGGCCCGACCAGCTGTAGTTCCGGCCCCAGCACCCGTTCCCGGGTCGACCGCGCCGTCACCGAGCAGCGTGAACAGCACTCGGCGCTCGGACACGTCCGCCTCGGCGAGCCTGACCCGCACCTCGTCGCCCAGCGGGAGCCGCAGACCCGTCACACGCGCGCGTACGGCGGGGTCGCGCAGCACCACCAGACCGCGCTGCATCTCCTTGGTGTCGTCCTCGACGTCGACCACCACGCCGTCGAACTCCTCGCCGAGCCGGTCGGCGAGAAGGGAGGCCTCGACGATGTCAACGCACTCACGCTCGAACGACGCGGTCCGACGGCCGGTCTCGGCCATCACCGCGGGCAGGTGCGGCAGTGCGTCGAGCACCCACCGCGGGACGGCGGTACCCGCGGAGATCGCGAGGCAGACCTCCGTCGCGTAGCGGTCCACCAGGCGCCGCAACGGCGCGGTGACGTGTGCGTAGTCGGCCGCGATGGCGGCGTGGCGCGTGTTCTCGGGCGGCGGGACGGGGGCGCCGTCGGGCCCCGGCATGCCGAACGCGACGTAGCCGGCACCGCGGAACAGGGTCGTCGCCTCGTTGAGGAACGCCGCGTGCTCCGGGACCCGCGAGACGAGCGTAGGAACGAGGCGCGAGTACGGGACGTTGTCCGCCCAGTCGATCCCGAGCGCGCGGGCGGTGCGGTGCAGGCGGGCCAGGTCGCGGGGGTCGGCCTCGGGAAGGGTGCGCAGGATGCCGACACCCGCCTCGCGCATGAGATGGGCCGCCGCGATGCCCGTGAGCAGGGAGATCTGCGCGTTCCACTCCTCGACCGGCAGGTTGCGGCGGAACGAGAGCGTGTACGTGCCGTCCTCCCGCCGCTCCACCTCCTGCTCGGGTACCTCCAGCGAGACACCGCCGCGCGCGGCCTCCAGCGACTGGCGCAGGCGTCCGACGTCGGCCAGCAGCTGCAGGGACTCGCTCGCCGTGCCCGCGTCGAGGGCCGACTGGACCTCCGCGTACGTGAGCCGTTCGCGGCTGCGCACCAGCACCCGCTCCAGCGAGGCGCCGGTGATGATGCCACGCGCGTCCAGCGTGACCGTCCACAGCACCGCGGGGCGGTCCTCCTCGGGCAGCAGGCTCGCGGCGCCCTCCGACAGGATCTTCGGGTGCAGCGGTGTCCGGGCGTCGGGCCCGTAGACGGTCATGCCCCGCTTGCGCACCTCCAGGTCGAGCGCGCCACCGGGTGTCACGAAGGCGCCCAGGTCCGCGATCGCGTAGTGCACCACGTAGCCCTCGCCCGACTGCTCCACCTGCACCGCCTGGTCCAGGTCCTTGGAGCCGGGCGGGTCGATGGTCACGAACTCGATGTCGCGGCGGTCGCTCCGGCCGGCGGCGAGGTCCTGGTCGGCTGCGGCCCGAGCCTCCTCGAGGACGTCCTGCGGGAACATCGCGGGCAGGCCGACCTCGGCGCGGAGCGCCGCGAGGGCACTGCTCACGTCTTCGGGGGCGGCGGGCGCGAGGCGCATCTGACGAGTCGGCACGTCTGCGAACATAGGCTGATTTCGCCCTCTCCGCGCGATGTCGCTGTGTTGTCGGCCGCGCGAGCGGCCCCGTTACTCGACGACGACGGTGGCCAGGACCGCCCGGTGGTCGGTGCCCGGCACCTGCATGGTGACGACGTCGGAGACCGGCATGTCCCGCTCCACCACCACGTGGTCCAGGGCGAACAGCGGGGGCACCTGACCGCCTTCCGGCCAGGTCACCGCGGGTCCGGCGCCCCACTCGCGCGTGGCGTCGGAGAAGCGCGAACCGAGCAGGTCACGGAATCCGGCGTGGTCGTAGGTGGCGTTGAAGTCGCCGGCCAGGATCTGCCGCGCGTCGTCCGCGTGTACGTGGTCGGTCAGCTGGGCCAGCTCGGTACGCCAGGCAGTGATGTCCGTGGGCATCGGCGGGTGCGGATGCACGACCGTGACGCGGACGTCGGTGCCGCCCGCGCCGACGAGCGCCGACGGCATCGCGAAGCTCGTGCCGGGCAGCTCTTCCTCCTCCGCCAGCGGCGTGGACGACCAGAGGCCGCTCCCCGCGGGGCTGTCGTCGGCAGGCACGGTGAAGCTGTGCGGCAGCAGCTCGTCGAGGCCTGCGTCCGTCAGCGCCTCCTCGAAGGCGGGCGTCAGCTCCTGGACCGCGAGCACCTCGACGTGCTGGGACTGCACGAGGCCGACGACGCTCTCGGCGTCGGCCTGCCCGTACAGGACGTTGACGGTCATGACCCGGAGCGTGCCGGCGTTGGCCGGGTCGGCCGGCGACGACGTGCTCGGCGGCACGAAGAAGGGCGCCAGCCAGTACACGTAGCCGGCCAGCGCGGCCGCGAGCAGTACCGCCAGCACCTTGCGCCGGGCGAAGAGCGCGACGATCAGCAACGGCAGCGTCGCCAGCGTCGCCCATGGCGTGAACGCCACGAGGTGCGGCAGCGGGATCACGCCGTCGAACGGCAGGAGCCGCGCGAGGGCTGTGAGGAGCAGAGGGATCGCGATGATCCAGAGCACTGACGCGATGAAGCCATGGACAAATCGCACTATCGGACCTTACCGGCAAACGCCGAGGTAGAGCGTACGTCCGGACGTACGCTCTACCTCGGCGTCAGCGGGTGCGGCTCAGCCGAAGATTCGCGGGAGGGTTCCCTCGTGCGCCTCGCGGGCCTCGGCCAGGGGGATCTCGAACTGACCCTCGATCACCACGGCGTCGCCACCGGTGGCGCCGAGGCGGAGCACCGGCACACCGGCGTCCTCGGCGAGGTGCGTCAGCTCGCCCTCGTGCTCGGGGTCGACCGCGACGATCACACGCCCCGTCGACTCGGCGAACAGCGCCACGAACGGGTCCACCTTGTCGCGGCCGGTCACACCCTCGAGCGCGACCGACGCGCCGACGCCGAAGCGCAGCGACGCCTCGAGCAGCGCCTGGACCAGGCCGCCCTCGGACAGGTCGTGCGCGGCAGCGGCGAGGCCGGTCTTCCGCGCCTCGACGAGCGCGGAGGCCAGTGCCTTCTCGGCCGCCAGGTCCACGCGCGGCGGCAGGCCGCCGAGGTGCGAGTGGACGACGTCGGCCCACGCCGAGCCGTCGAGCTCGTCCCGCGTGGTGCCGAGCAGGAGGAGCGACAGCCCCTCGGTCCGCCAGCCGGACGAGAGCGCCGTGCTGACGTCGTCGAGCACACCGAGCACACCCACCACGGGGGTGGGGTGGATCGACGAGTCGATCTGGCCGGGCTCACCCGTGCCGTTGTAGAGCGAGACGTTGCCGCCGGTCACCGGGACGCCGAGCTCCTGGCAGGCGTCGGCGAGGCCCTCGATCGCCTCGACGAGCTGCCACATGGAGTCGGGGTGCTCCGGCGAGCCGAAGTTGAGGCAGTCCGTCACCGCCAGCGGCTCGGCGCCCGACGTGGCGACGTTGCGGTACGCCTCCGCGAGGGCCAGCGCGGCGCCCGTACGCGGGTCGAGCTTGCCGTAGCGACCGTTGGCGTCGGTCGCGAGCGCGACGCCGAGCCCGGTGGACTCGTCGACGCGGATCACGCCGCCGTCGTCGGGCTGGGCGAGCGCCGTGTTGCCCTGGACGAAGCGGTCGTACTGGTCGGTGACCCACGCCTTGGAGGCAAGGTTGGGTGAGGCCAGCAGCGTCAGCGCCGTCTCGCGGAGCTCAGCGCCCGACGCCGGACGGGCGAGGCCCGCCGCCGCCGTCGAGTCGGCCTGCAGCCCGTCCTGCCACTCCGGACGCGCGTAGGGCCGGTGGTACACGGGCCCCTCGTGCGCCACCGTCTTCGGGTCGACGTCCACGATGCGCTGACCGTGGTGGTCGATGGTGAGGCGGCCGGAGTCGTTGACCTCGCCGATGACGGCGGTCTCGACCTCCCACTTGCCGGTGATCGCGAGGAACGCGTCGAGCTGGTCCGGCCGCACGACGGCCATCATGCGCTCCTGCGACTCCGACATGAGGATCTCGCCGGCGTTCAGCGTGGGGTCGCGCAGCAGGACGTCGTCGAGCTCGACGTGCATGCCGCCGTCACCGTTGGAGGCGAGCTCCGAGGTGGCGCAGGAGATACCCGCGGCGCCGAGGTCCTGGATGCCCTCCACGACCTTGGCCGCGAACAGCTCGAGGCAGCACTCGATGAGCACCTTCTCCATGAAGGGGTCGCCCACCTGCACGCTCGGGCGCTTGGCGGGGACGCCGTCCTCGAACGTCTCGGACGCGAGGATCGAGGCGCCGCCGATGCCGTCGCCGCCCGTGCGGGCGCCGAACAGCACGACCTTGTTGCCGAGGCCGGTGGCGTTGGCGAGGTGGATGTCCTCGTGCCGCAGCACACCGAGGCAGAGCGCGTTGACCAGCGGGTTGCCCTGGTAGGAGCCGTCGAAGACGAGCTCCCCGCCGATGTTCGGCAGGCCCAGGGAGTTGCCGTAGCCGCCGACCCCGGAGACGACGCCGTGGACGACGCGCGCGGTGTCGGGGTGGTTCACGTCGCCGAAGCGCAGCTGGTCCATGACCGCCACGGGGCGCGCGCCCATCGAGATGATGTCGCGGACGATGCCGCCGACGCCGGTCGCGGCACCCTGGTAGGGCTCCACGAACGACGGATGGTTGTGCGACTCGACCTTGAAGGTGACGGCCCAGCCGTCGCCGATGTCGACGACGCCGGCGTTCTCACCGATGCCGACGAGGAGGTGCTCCTTCATCTCGTCGGTCACCTTCTCGCCGAACTTGCTCAGGTGCACCTTCGACGACTTGTAGGAGCAGTGTTCGCTCCACATCACCGAGTACATCGCGAGCTCGGCCGCGGTGGGGCGGCG
Organism: Promicromonospora sp. CA-289599; assembly: GCF_050936155.1. Classification (NCBI taxonomy): domain Bacteria; kingdom Bacillati; phylum Actinomycetota; class Actinomycetes; order Micrococcales; family Promicromonosporaceae; genus Promicromonospora; species Promicromonospora sp. CA-289599. The sequence goes on along the minus strand of NZ_JBNJNI010000001.1, from coordinate 2,952,707 downwards.
GCCCAGGATGTCCTTGATGCGCTGGTACTCGTCCTCCTTGAGGCCGAGCTCTCCGTACGGCTGCACCTCATCAGGGGTGGCCGCGGCGGTCTCCACCGTGTCCAGTCGCGGGACGGCGGGAGTCGTGCGGGAGGGTGCCTGGGACGCGGGCGCGGTCATGTAGTTCCTCGCGTGCGGGGTAGGTTTCTTGGCGCCGGAGCGCCCCGCCAGTCTACGACGCGTCACGCGCCGGGGCGGTCGAGCTGGATGCCCAACCACCGTGACGTGTCAGACGCACAGGTCACGGGAGTGACCTGTGCGTCTGACACCGCTGGATGCGGTCAGAGCTGCGAGTCGTAGACGCGGACGTAGTCGACCACCATCTGCTGCGGGAACTGCGTGGTCCCGTCGGGGTAGCCGGGCCAGCTGCCGCCCACCGCGACGTTCAGGATGAAGAAGAACGACTGGTTGTAGACCCACGGGTTCCCGCCGGTGTCCGCGGTGGTGCGCGTCTGGTAGACGGTGCCGTCCACCGACCAGCTGATCCGGTTGGGCGCCCAGTCGATCGCGAAGGTGTGGAAGTCGTCGGCGAAGGACCAGCCCTGCGGGTGCGTGTACGCCGCGCCGATGCCCGCGCCGCCCGAGTAGCCGGGCCCGTGCAGGGTCCCGTGCACCATGTGGGGCTCGTAGCCGACGTTCTCCATGATGTCGATCTCACCGGCGTCGGGCCACTGGGTGCCTGGGAACTGGCTGCCGAGCATCCAGAACGCGGGCCAGATGCCCTGGCCGCGCGGGATCTTGATCCGCGCCTCCAGGCGGCCGTACTGCGGCTGCACCTTGCCCTTGGTCGTGAGCCGGGCGGAGGTGTAGCCGCCGCCCTCCTGGCGGGCGGTGATCACCAGGTTGCCGTTGCCGTCCAGGGCCGAGTTGTTCCGGGAGTTGGTGTAGTTCTGCAGCTCGTTGTTGCCCCAGCCGCCGGCGCCGGTCTCGAAGTTCCAGTTGGCGCCGTTGGGCGCGCTGCCCGCAGCGCCGTCGAACTCGTCGGACCAGCTCAGCGCGCCGACGGCGGCTGGAGCGGCGGCAGTCGCCGACGCCGAACCGGCGTCGGGGGCCTTGGGCGCAGCCGCGGAGGCCACCAGCGACGCCGCCAGGACCAACGTCATGGCAGTGGCGGCCGTGGCCGTGGTGCGGATGGTGCGGTGTCTCGTGCTACGCATCGGACGCTCCTTCGCGAAGATGTGTCTCCCGCCGCACAGGGGGCGGGACGGGCATGCGGCCGATCGCACCGGCATGGTGGGGCGACGCTACTTTTCACCCGGTCGGTGGGACAAGATGGTGAAAATACGTAGCCGTGCCGTCGTCGACCCTTCAGTACCGCTGAACAGTCAGCCAGTGATACGCGATGGACGTGCATGGTTGCTCCGAACGACGATGACCGCATGCCCCTGCGTCACTCGCTCCTCGCCGTGCTCGTCATGATCATCTGGGGCACCAACTTCCTCGCGATCGACGTCGGCGTCGACGACGTGCCCCCGGTGCTGTTCGTGGCGATCCGGTTCGTCGTGGTGCTGATCCCTGCGATCTTCCTGGTCCCGCGGCCCGCGGTCGCCCTCAAGGACGTTCTCGTGGTGGGCCTGTTCCTCAGCCTCGGCCAGTTCGCTCTGATGTACACGGCGATCTGGCTCGACATGCCGCCCGGCCTCGCCTCGCTCGTGCTGCAGGCCCAGGTGGTCCTCACCGTCCTGTTCGCCTCGGTGGCGCTCCGCGAGCGCCCGACCGTGCCGCAGCTCGTCGGCGTGCTGCTGGGTGCGGTGGGCCTGGTGATCGTCGGTGTCGGTCGGTCGGCGGCGACGCCGGGCCTCGCGTTCCTGCTCACGCTCGCGGCCGCGGCGTCGTGGGCGACCGGCAACGTGATCGTGCGCCGGCTGGGCTCGGCGACGCAGGCGGCGGGCGGGAGGCAGAGGCCGCTGGCCGGCCTGTCCATGACCGTGTGGTCGGCGCTCGTGGTGCCGGTGCCGATGTTCGCGCTGTCGCTGGTGCTGGACGGGCCGGCCGCCGTCGGCCACTCCCTCACGCACCCGACGTGGGCCGCCGTGCTGTCCACGCTCTACACCGCGTGGCTCGCGAGCCTGGTCGGCTACGGCATCTGGAACACGCTGCTCGACCGGTACCGGGCGAGCGCAGTGGTGCCGTTCACGATGCTGGTCCCGGTGGTGGGCATGACCGTCGCCTGGCTGGCACTGGGCGAGGTGCCGAACCTCGCCGAGGCGGGTGGCGGTCTGCTCCTCCTGCTGGGTGTGGCGATCACGTCGGGGCTGCTGCGGTGGCCGGACCGACGGCGCTACAGCCCCGGCACGTAGCTACAGCTCCAGCACGTAGACGAGTAGGTCCACGCCGGGCACCGGCGCCCAGTCCCGGCTGGGCTCGCGCCGGAAGCCGAGCCGCTCGTAGAGCCGGTGCGAGCCGTGCGCGACGGTCTGGGTGGACAGGACGATCCGACGCGTCCCGGCGGACCGCGCCACGCACTCGCGCATCAGTGCGGTCCCGGCCCCCCTGCCCTGGGCGTCCGGCGCGACGCCCAGCATGCGGACCTCGGCCTCACCGTCCCGGGCGATGTCGGCCATGGGGCCGCCGTGCGGCACGAACGTCACGCCGCCCACCACGACGCCGCCGTCCAGCGCCACGATGATCTCCGCGGCGTCAGCCCGGCTCGCGACGTCACGCAGGACGTCGGCGTAGAACTCGGAGCCCGGGGCGTCGAGCTGTCCGTCGGCGAAGAACGCCCCCGCGACGATCTTGCCGACCGCCTCGTACTCCGCCGGCACGGCGTCACGCACCTCGATGAGCCTTCGCTCGCCGGTCCGCACCTCGCCGGGCCGCACCTCGCCGGGCCGCACCTCGATCGCTCGTCCCTCGTCGCTCATGCGACAAAGGTAGGCCGTGCCTCTGACGTCGTCCGCCGCATATCCGGCCCGACGCCCCTGGCCCCGCTTCTGGGCGCGCCCAGCGAGCGCCGCCGCACGCGGCCGCCCGGCTTGTACACGGAGAGCAGGGTCGCGACCGCGAGCAGGGTGAGCGACACCGCGGGCGGGTACACGAGGAACGAGATGTCCGTCGCCGGGATCTGGCCGGCCTCGACCGCGGCGCCGGCGGCACCGACGTCGGCCATGCCCGGCCGCAGCGCCCCGACGATCAGGACGCACAGCAGCACGTTCAGGACGAGCTTGACCGCGACCCACCAGTAGCGGACCAGACCCCACTTCGTCGCGAGACCGAGCAGCAGGCCCGAGCCGAGGCAGACCAGTGCGGAGACCAGCATGGGGGTCACCACGAACTCGGCGAGAGCCCGCAGGGCGAGCCCGCGGACGGCGTCCGAGCCGCCGCCCAGCCCCACCCCGACGAGCAGGGCCACCAGCACGTCGATGCCGATCCACGCCCCGGCGGCCACGAGGTGCACGGTGAGCACCGCCTTGCGTGCGCGTGGCACGAGCCTCATGACGTCACCTCCCCCGGGCGAGGCGCGGAGGCCGGCCGCGCCGGCCGTACCACCAGCTGTGCCCCCGCACCGAGCACGAGGCCGGCGACGGCGACTCCTCTGAGATTCATGATCCGGTCCCTCCTCGGACGCCGGGCGGCGCCTCTGCGTCTCAGCCTCCCGGCCAGGGCCCGGCACGGGATCGGCCGTGGGACGGCAGTCACGCTGCGCCGTCCGGCGTGGGCGCTGCGGCGCGTCTACGCTCCCGGACGTACAGCGGCGTACGGCGCGCAGGGGGTGACGCCCGGTCCGCCGTCGGACACAGTGGGGCCGGAGGTGAGGAACATGGGGAAGCCGCGACTCGTGGACGTCGGTGTGACCGCCGCGCTGACGGCGCTCACGCTGGTCTCGCTGCCGTTCCTGGAGGCGTCGGCCGGGGTGCGCCCGGTCGACGCCCTCGGGTACGCGCTGGCAGTCACCGCTGCGGCGGGGACGCTGTTCCGCACCCCCTGGCCGGTGGTGACGCTCGGCGTGGTCACCCTCTCGACGGTCACCTACCTGCTCCTCGACTACCCGTACGGCCCGGTGATGGTGTGCGTGGTGGTCGCGGTCTACTCCCTGGCCCGACGGCGTCCGCTCCGCGCCGCCCTCCCGTGGGGCGCAGCGACGCTGGCCCTCCTCCTGCTGCACGTCCTCACGCATCCGAGCGCACTTCCCCTGCCGACCGGGCTGATACCGGCAGGCGCCATCGTTGCGGTGCCGTTCAGCATCGGCGTGGCCCGGCGGATGTGGCACGAGGCCCGGTCCGCCGAACGGGACGCGGCGGAGCAGCAGGCGCGCGACGACGAACGCCTGCAGCTCGCGCACGAGGTGCACGACGTCGTCGGGCACGGCCTGGCCGCCATCCAGATGCAGGCGGACATCGCACTCCATCTGGGCCGGCCGGAGGATGCCACCACCGCGCTGGAGGCCATCTCGAAGGCGGCGAACGAGGCGCTGACCGAGCTGCGCACCACGCTTGCGGAGATCCGCCCGGGGACCGCGTCCGGCGCGGGTCCCGAACGAGCGCCGACGGCCGGGCTGGCCAACCTGGAGGTGCTGGCGCAGCGGGTGCGTTCGGCGGGTGTCAGCGTCGACCTCACGATCGGCGGCACGCCCCGGTCGCTGCCCGACGCCGTCGACCTCGCCGCCTACCGCGTGCTCCAGGAGTCGCTGACCAACGTGGTCAAGCACGGTGCCGGGACGGCGGCGCGCGTGGAGGTGGGTTACGAGCCGGACCTGGTCCGGCTGTGCGTCCGCAACCTGCGTGCCCCCAGCCCGCGCGCCCTCGACGGCGGCTTCGTCGCCGGGTTCGGCATCACCGGGATGCGGCATCGGGTCGAGTCCCTGGGCGGGCGGCTCGACGCCGGCCCCGTCGAGGAGTATTTCGAGGTGCGGGCGGTACTGCCCGCCGGAGGTGTCGCATGATCTCTGTGCTGCTCGTGGACGACCAGGACCTGGTGCGGATGGGCCTGCGCGCCCTGATCTCCGGAGAGGTGGACGTCACGGTCGCCGGCGAGGCCGCCGACGGCATCGCCGCCGTCGCCCAGGCGCGTCGCCTGCGGCCCGACGTCGTGCTCATGGACATCCGGATGCCCGGCATCGACGGCATCGAGGCGACCCGGCGGATCGCCGAGGACCCTGCCCTGACCGCCACGCGCATCGTGGTGCTCACGACGTTCGAGCACGACCAGTACGTGGTCGACGGCCTGCGCGCGGGGGCCAGCGGCTTCCTCCTGAAGAACACCCCGCCGGCGGACCTCGTCACCGCGATCCGCACGGTGCACGACGGCGGCGCGCTGCTGGCGCCGTCGGCAACGCGCACCCTGATCAGGGAGTTCACCGCCGCATCACCGCGCGCGCTCGCGCCGCACCCCCGGATCGGGGACCTGACCGACCGCGAGCACGAGGTGGTCCGCCTCGTGGCCCAGGGGATGAGCAACCACGAGATCGCCGCGCATCTCGTCCTCAGCCCGGCGACCGCGCGGACGCACGTGTCGCGCGCGATGATCAAGCTCTCCGCGCGCGACCGGGCACAGCTCGTGGTGTTCGCCTACCAGTCCGGACTCGCGTGAGCCTGCACCCCCGCTGCCCCGTTACTGAGTAATCGCGTAACAAAGATGTCATCAGGGGGTTCCCGGCGTTTACCCGACAGTGGTTTCATTCGGACATGAAGCTGCTTCGAACTTTTCCGAAGGTTTCCTTCGAGTTCGGGCTCTCCTCATGGCAGTGGTTGGGGCTTCGCGAGCAGACCCCGCGCTTCGCGACCTGTTTCGGCGACATCTTCCTCGAGTCGCTGGACGGATGGTGGTTCCTGGACACGGTCGAGGGCACGCTCGAGCTCCGCTGGGCCTCGGCGGTCACCATGTACGCCGAGCTCGAGTCCGCAGAGGGTCGCGCCACCTATCTCATGGACGACCTGGTCCGCGACGCCCGGAGCCGCGGCATCCACCTCGGCGAGGAGGACGTCTACGCCTTCAACCCGCACCCTGCCCTCGGCGGTGAGCTCGGCGTGAACGGGCTCAGTGCCATGCGTTTCGAGCTGGCGGTCAACTGGGTCGGGCAGATGCACGACCAGATACTGCACAGCTCGGGCGAGATCCGCCTCTCCCCGATGCCCGACGACGGCCGCCGCGCCGGCGCGTCCCGGGCCACCGCGGCCTGGGACGGCGCGTGGTCGGAGGACGAGACCTTCGACGTGCCGTTCGAGCAGTACCTCGCCACCACTACCTTCGCGGCGGTCGCCGCACCGGCACCGAGTGCCGGCACCCGGCCCTACAAGGCCAAGAGGCATGCGGCACCTGCAGAATCGGAACAGCCGGCGCCGGTCCCTCCCTCGCCTACGCCGTCCTGGTCGGGACAGAGCGAGTACCCCGCCTGGTCGGGGCAGACCGAGACGGCGCAGCAGTGGCCGGAGCCGAGCCAGGCTCACGAGCTGGCGACGCCGCTGGACGGGTACGCGGCGGAGCACGACCCCTCGCACCCCGCCGCGCACTCCGCCGCCGAGCAGTACGAGACGGGACCGGGCGATCAGTGGGCCGGCGGGTCGGACGCGCCCCAGGGCTGGCTCCCGTACGACAGCGACCAGACCAGCGGCGGTCAGGATCACCGCGGCCAGGCCGCCCCGACGTGGAACAGCCCCAGCTGGGGCAGCCCGACCTGGGCCGCCCCCACATGGCGCAACCAGGCGTCGGCCGTGGCTGCCGGCGGCAACCCGCAGCAGGCACCACGGACCGACGACCCGTTCACCGCGTGGGACGACCTGTGGGGGAAGCACTGAGCCGCTGCCGCCGGGCGGCCGCCGCCTGACGCACCACCGGTGCCGCCGTCGGGCGTTCCGGGCGAAGTCGACGCTCACGCTCGACCCGTGCGACAAGGCTCAGTTCACCCGGGGTGGTGCTGAGCGCGCGCTTCAGCAGGCGCGTCTCCAGCGCCACCCGGTTGCTCCGGCCCAGCCCGTCCGTGTAGCCGAGGATGGTCTGCGCATGCGCGTGGGTGATCTGTCCGCCACGGAGTGCGGCGAGCGTGCGGGGATGCTCGTGCACCAGCGCACGGGACTCCTCGACGAGCGCGATCGCCGAGCTCTCCGGCATCCGCAGGACCCTGGCCAGCCGCTCGACGAGCTCGGGTGCCAGCCCGGCCGGTTCGTCCGCATCCGCCTCAGGAGCGTCGAACAGCTCGGGCTGGTCGGCCACCCACTCCCGGACCGATTCCATGAGCACCGCCCGTGAGGCAGCGAGCGAGGCAAGGAGCGCGTCGACCGCAGCCACGGCGTCGACCGCCTCCGTAAGATCCGCGAATCCGTTCGCGAACCCTGACTCGCGCGATGCGGCAGCACCACGCGGAGACTGGCCCGGCACATCGGCGGGACCACGAGTCACCAGCACCTTGTTCGAACGCATGTTCTAAACATAGGGGCTGACGACGACACGCGCCACCCAGCACGCCGACCCGTGTCGATCACCCGTACGAAGCCGGTTGCCCACACAATGGGGTGGTGCCGATCCGACGAGCTGCCCAGTCACACCTCGCCGCGTGCGCGACACTGGCCACGCTCCTCGCCCTGAGCGGCTGCGGCCCGGCCGACCGGGCGGGAGGTGCGCGAGGAGCCGACGTGGAGCCCACACCCACCGCGGCGCGTTCGGCGCAGCCACCCGCAGACGATCGACCCGAGCAGCGCACGAGCACGGTCACCCTGGGCGACGTGGTCCTCCAGATCGTCACCCTGAAGGCCGCCGACGTCCGGGCGGACGAGGACGGGCCGGACACCCGGACGGTCACCCTCACGCTGGCCGCCGGGCGCTCCGCGCGCCTCGCGCTCGCGTCCCCCGGTGCGCTCGACGTCGACACGGACGGCAGCATCACCGTGCTGGACGACGACGGCGACCCCGTCGCGGCGATCGGCCCGCCCGCACCGCCGTCGGACACCGAGGACGACGCGCCCCGCATCGGCGTCACCGAGATCGACGCCACGCACGCCCTCGTGGAGGTCGGCCCGATCGAGCCGCCCCAGGAGTCGGAGTCCCCCGCACCCACGGACCGGGCCGAGCTGCTGCCCGTCACGTTCGTGGTCGGCACCCAGGCGATCGAGAGCGCGACCTGGGGCGAGAACGAGGGCGGACGCTCGCTCGCCGTCGACCCGACGGACTGGGCGCGGTACGCCGGCCAGGCCGGGCTGGACCTGATCCGCACCCAGCTGGTGGCCGCCGAGCCAGAAGCGGACACCTCGACGATGGGCGACCAGCTCGTGTGCCACGCGGTGGGAGCACCCGACAAGTCCACGTGGAACCTCGAGCCATGGCGGCCCGACGTCGGGCTGATCCTCACCGCCACCGCCCAGTGCAACCCCGTTTGAGCTCGACGGACCATCGGCCCGCGCGCCCCGTGCCGTGACCCGTTCGTGACCGCCGGCAGGGCGGTTCGACGTGCGAAGGTGCCTGGCTTGAGGTTTCCTGGAAATGAGGCGAGGCAGGCTCGCCACACAATCTGATGAGCCCCAGCTCAGCCGGACCCCAGCTCATGTGGTCGTGCGCACCAGGCGCTGGCCGCCATCCGCAGGTGCCCAGCGATCCACGGGAATCCCCTGGGGTCAGGCATTGCTCCTCGGAGATACCTTGGCAGGGAGGCTCCTGATGACCCGTGTACTAGTCCGTGGATCAGCCGTCGCGGTAGGTTGCGGCGCACTGCTCGGATTCACCGTGGCGTACCAGCTCGTACCGCTCACCGTGCTCGCCGCCCTCCTCGGGCTGGCGGGCACCTTCTTCGCCGTGCGGGCGACACCGGAGCCGGCGACGAAGCAGGGCGCCCCGGTGACGCTCGGCGGACCGCTCGCACGCGAGGCGGAGAACCGCGAGGCGGAGGACGACGAGCCCACGAGCGAGCCCGTCCAGGTTCCCGTGCAGCAGCTCCCCGTGCCGATCGTGGCGGCGGTACCCGACGCCGCGTGACGGTCAGGGCTTCGCGCCCTGCTTGCGCAGCTCCTTCTCGCTGACCGGTGCCGTGCCGCTCGCGCGCAGCTGGCGGTAGTACGCGGCCGCCTCGTCCTGACGGACCTTCTCGGAGCCGTCGGCGATCGGGGCGCGCAGGTGCTCCTGCGTGAAGCCCCAGGCGTCGATGACGTCGAGCACGTGCGGACGAAGCTCCTTGAGCATCCGGTCGATCGTCGAGGTCACAGCCTTCGCGCGGCCCGTCGAGAGGCGGCCGTTGGTCAGGTGCCAGTCGAGGTGACGCTCGATGGTCGTGAGCCCGTAGATGTCGCGGAGCAGGGTGAGGACCTTGCGGGTGCCGGCGTCGGACACCGTGCCGATGGCCTTCGTGAACGCGTCCCAGCGCACCAGCTCTGCCCAGGCGGCGGCGGACCCGATGAGGCTCACCTGGTTGTCGTCGAAGATCTCCTGGGCGCGGATCGAGTCGGCCTTGAGGGCGGGGCGCATGCCCAGCGCGGTCGCGGCGACCATGCCCTCGAAGCGTCCGGCGATCAGCTCGCGCTGCACCTCCGCGTCCAGCAGGCGGCCCGCGGAGCGCACCCGGCCGCCGTCGGCGACGGTCTGGCCGAGCCGCTTCAGCGGGAGCTTGTGCAGCACCGCGTCCTTGGCCTGCCCGGCGACGATGCCCGCCATGCCGCCCGGGGACTTCGACGCCTCGGCCATCCGCTTGCCGTAGTCACCCACGAGGCGCTTGGCCGCGAGCTGCAGCAGCACGTGGTTGTCGCCCTCGAAGGTGGTGTAGATGTCGAGGTCGGCACGCAGGCTGGTGAAGCGGTTCTCCGAGAGGAAGCCGGCGCCCCCGCAGGCCTCGCGGCACTCCTGCAGGGTGTCCAGCGAGTACCAGGTGGAGGTCGCCTTGAGCGCGGCGGCTGTCGTCTCGAGGTCCTCGCGCATGGCCGGGGTGTCCTCGCGGCCCGAGAACACGGCGTCGAACATGTCGAGCAGCTCGTCGTGCGCGAAGTGCATCGCGTACGCCTCGGCGATACGCGGGAAGAGACGGCGACGGTGCGTCGCGTAGTCGAGCAGCGTCAGCTCGTCGGCGCCCGCGGACGGCGAGAACTGGCGCCGCTGGTCGGCGTACTTCGTGGCGATCGCCAGACCGATCTTCGCCGCGGAGATCGCCGCGCCGTCGAGCGAGACACGACCCTGCACCAGGGCGCCCAGCATGGTGAAGAACCGGCGGCCCGGGCTGTCGATGGTGGACGTGTAGGTGCCGTCCGGGGCCACCTGGCCGTAGCGGGCGAGCAGGTCCTGCCGCGGCACACGCACGTTCGTGAAGTGCAGCTTGCCGTTGTCGATGCCGTTCAGGCCGCCCTTCTGGCCGTCGTCCTCGCCGCCGACGCCCGGCAGGAACTCCATCGTCTGCGGGTCCCGGATCGGCACGTAGAAGCAGTGCACGCCGTGGTCCACGCCGTTGGTGATGAGCTGGGCGAACACCGTCGCCGCGACGCCGTGCTTCGCCGCGTTGCCGAGGTACTGCTTCCACGCCCCGCGGAACGGGGTGTTGAGCACGAACTCCTCGGTCTCGGGGTCGTACGTGGCGGTCGTGCCGATCGAGGCGACGTCGGAGCCGTGGCCGGTCTCCGTCATCGCGAACGCGCCGGGCACGCTCAGGTCCATCGCACCGGGAAGCAGTCGGTCCTGCTGCTCCTCGGTACCGAGGTGCAGGATGGCGGAGCCGAACAGACCCCACTGCACGCCCGCCTTGATCTGCAGCGACGGGTCGGCGGCGACCAGCTCCTCGAACCCCACGAGGTTGGCGCCCGCCTGCGCACGGCCGCCGAGGCGCTCCGGGAACGCCCGCAGGACGTGGCCGTAGGGCACCATCTGCTTCATCTGGGCGAGCGCGATCTCCCGGTGCTCCTCCTTGGTGATCCCCTCCCGCTTCCAGAGCTCGGGGTGGGTGGCCACCATGTGACGAGCCTCGGCACGCTCCTCGGCCCAGCGGCCGAGCAGCATCTGCTCCAGGGCGGGTACGTCCACGCGGACGCCCGACGCCGGCCGGGGCGCCAGGGGTGCGGGCGCGGCGGCCTCGGTGGCCGTGGGGGGCGTCACGGACTCGGAGGTGGTCGTCATCGGGTTCTCCTCGGTATTTCGGCCGGCAGGCCAGGTGCTGGGTCTCGGGAGGGTGGGTCGAAGAGTGTTCGGGGTCAGGCGGTGACTGGTGCGGAACCAGGACGGTTGTGGTGCAGCACGCCCACCGGGCCGGTCCAGAGCCAGAGCGTCACGCGCTCGGTGAGCTCTTCGCGGGTCAGCGGGCTCGACTCGACGTTGCGGTGGCCGAGCCACCACTCGCCGGAGCCCCGCACGAAGCCGACGGCGCCGGCCGCCCAGGCGGCGGCATCGGCCTGGGGGACGTCGGTGGCCCGCGCGAACGGTTCCGCGACGAGCTCGATCACCGAGTCGAGGTAGGCGCCCAGGGGGTGCAGGTCGACCGGCGTGGTCGGGACGGCGGCGTCCGCCACCTCCTCGGCGGCCGTGGCGCGGCGGCCACGGCGTCCGCTCTCGACCGGCGCCGGCTCGTTGCCGCCGATGGCGGTGCGGGTGACGAACCAGTAGACGTTGGGCGAGCTCTCGATCATCTCGAGGTAGACCCGTACCATCTCGCGCAGCGCCATCTCGGGGTCGTCCGCGCGCTGCGCCGCGGCGCGCAGCGCGTCGTGCATCTGCATCACCACGGTCTCGGCGACGGCGAGCCGCAGGCCCGCCTTGTCGTCGAAGTACCGGTAGACGATTGACTTCGACGTACCCGCCGCGGCGGCGATCTCGTCCATCGAGACCGCGGGACCGAGGCGGTGCACAGCCTTGCGCGCGGCCCGGACGAGCTCTGCCCGGCGTGCCGTGCGGTGGTCGTCCCAGCGGGTCGAACGACCGTCGACTCCGATGCTCATCGGTCCACCTCCCCACCGTAACTCGCTAGAGGTCTTGTGATTCGTCTCACGAGACTGAGAGTATCAGGTACTGTGAGTCCTGGGCACCACCCCGGGCGCGAACCGGGTAGCGGCCTGTCCTGGCCTCGACGAGGCTCGATCTACGAAGCCACTTGCCCGACGACGAAGTGAGAAGGAACAGCGACGTGTCCACCACCCCCTCCCCCGTCCCGTCCACGCGCGAAGCCGTGATCATCGGCGGCAACCGCATCCCGTTCTCCCGCGCCGGCAAGAAGTACGTCCGGACCAGCAACCAGGACATGTTCACCGCAGCGCTCGAGGGCCTCGTCGCCCGGTTCGGCCTGCAGGGCGAACGCCTGGGCGAGGTCGCCGGTGGCGCTGTCCTCAAGCACAGCAAGAACTTCAACCTGATCCGTGAGTCGGTGCTGGGCTCCTCCCTGTCGCCCACGACGCCCGCCTACGACGTGCAGCAGGCGTGCGCCACCGGGCTCGAGGCCGCGATCGCCGTGACCAACAAGATCAAGCTGGGCCAGATCGAGTCCGCGATCGCCGGCGGCACGGACACCGTGTCGGACGCGCCGATCGTCGTCAGCGACCGCCTGCGCGCCGCGCTCCTGGACGCGAACCACGCCAAGACCACCAGCGCCAAGATCAAGGCGCTGCTCAAGGTCCGCCCGAAGGACCTGGCCCCGGCCACGCCCGGCACCGGCGAGCCGCGCACGCACCTCTCCATGGGTGAGCACCAGGCGATCACCACCGCCAAGTGGGGCGTCTCGCGCGAGGCGCAGGACGAGATCGCGTTCAACTCGCACCAGAACCTGGCCCGCGCCTGGGAGTCCGGCTTCTTCGACGACCTGGTCACCCCGTACAAGGGCCTGACCCGCGACGACAACCTGCGTGCCGACACGTCGCTCGAGAAGCTCGCGAAGCTCAAGCCGGTCTTCGGCACCCAGCTCGCCGAGCCGGCGAGCATGACGGCCGGCAACTCCACGCCGCTGACCGACGGCGCCTCCGCCGTCCTGTTCTCCTCGCGCGAGTGGGCAGAGGAGCGCGACCTGCCGATCCTCGCGAAGTTCGTGGACGCCGAGACGGCCGCCGTCGACTTCGTGCACGGTCACGAGGGGCTCCTCATGGCGCCGGCCGCGGCCGTGCCGCGTCTGCTGGCCCGCAACGGTCTGACCCTCGAGGACATCGACTTCTTCGAGATCCACGAGGCGTTCGCCTCCACCGTGCTGACCACGCTCGCCGCGTGGGAGGACGAGGAGTACTGCCGTACCGAGCTCGGTCTCGACGGCGCGCTCGGCAAGATCGACCGCAGCAAGCTCAACGTGAACGGCTCCTCGCTCGCGGCGGGCCACCCGTTCGCGGCGACCGGCGGACGCATCATCGCCACCGCCGCGAAGCTCGTGGCCGCCAAGGCTGCCGAGACCGGGCAGCCGGCACGGGCACTGATCTCGGTCTGCGCCGCCGGTGGCCTCGGCGCCGTCGCCGTCGTCGAGTCCGTCTGAGCCCAGCGCGCAGCGAAGGGTGAGGGCCGAGGAACGAGGCACTCGCCCGTAGCGAAGCAACGGGCTCAGACGGTAGACGACAGTGCCTGAGCCTCACCCCAGAACCGGAAGGATTTTCGTGGCTGACCAGTCCGCCCCGTCAGACAAGTACACAGTGGCCGTGAACCGCGGCTTCACCAAGACCATCGCCAAGAAGCTGGGGCTCCCCCGCCCGGCGATCCTGCGCCGCTACGCCGCCGACGCCCCCCTCACGGTGGGCCCGGTGCTCGTCGTGTCGGACGGCGCCTCGGCCGGCGACGCCGACGCGATCGCCAAGGCTCTCGGATCGTGGGACGTCGACGTGCGTCGTTCCACCGAGGGCGCCGGCGACGTCCGCTGGGGCGGCGTCGTGCTGGTCGGCACGTCCGCCGAGTCCCCTGAGGCCGTCTCGGAGGCGGTGCTCACCCTCGGTGGCACGCTCCGCAGGCTCGCGGGCAACGGCCGGGTAGTGGTCGTCTCCCGCGCGCCGGAGATCGGCGACTCGCCGGCCGTCGCCGCCACCAGGGCCGGCTTCGAGGGCTTCACGCGTTCGGTCGGCAAGGAGCTGCGGGCCGGCGCGACGGCGAATGGTGTGCAGCTCACCGGGGGTGCCGCCGTCGACTCGACCTCCGTGCTCGGCACGCTGCGCTTCTTCCTGTCCGCCAAGTCGGCGTACGTCGACGGCCAGGTGCTGCCCGTCGGTCCGGCGGACGACCTCGACGACGTCGACTGGCAGCAGCCGCTGGCCGGCAAGGTCGCCGTCGTCACCGGTGCCGCACGCGGTATCGGCGCAGCGATAGCGCGCACCCTGGCCCGGGACGGCGCCAAGGTCGTGGTCGTGGACGTGCCGGCCGCCGGTGAGTCGCTGGCCGCGGTCGCGAACGAGATCAAGGGCACCGCGGTGCAGCTCGACGTGACCTCCGCCGACGCCGGCACCAAGATCCTGGAGGCGACCCGGCACCTCGGCGGGCTCGACATCCTGGTGCACAACGCGGGCATCCTGCGGGACAAGCTGCTCGCGAACATGAAGCCCGCCCAGTGGGACGCCGTCATCGCGGTGAACCTCGCCTCCCAGCTGCGCATCAACGAGCAGCTGCTGGCCGCCGGGGTGGAGGGGCTGCGCATCGTGTCACTCGCCTCGACGTCCGGCATCGCGGGCAACAAGGGCCAGACCAACTACGCCTACTCGAAGTCCGGCGTGATCGGCCACACGGCGGCCACCGCGCCGCTCGTCGCGGAGCTGGGCGGCACTGCCAACGCCGTGGCGCCGGGCTTCATCGAGACCGAGATGACCAGGTCGATCCCGTTCGCGACCCGCGAGGTGGGCCGGCGCATCATCCCGTCGCTCCAGCAGGGCGGTCTGCCGATCGACGTCGCCGAGGCCATCGCCTTCCTGTCGTCCCCGGTGGCTCGCGGTGTGAACGGACAGGTGCTGCGCGTCTGCGGCCAGTCCATGCTGGGCAAATGACAGAGCTCACAGTGCCGGGAGCACCGGCGTCGTACGGCGTGACAGAGCTTGCCCAGCTGCCGAGGCTGGGCGGCCTGTTCGCCAAGGGCCTCGCCGGCTCCGCGAGCAAACGCCCGAAGGGCACCGTCCGGCTGCCCAAGCTGGCCTATCAGGTGGCGGACGTCGACACCGCGGGCGAGGCCGCGCACCTCGCGGCGTACCAGCGGCTGCTCGGTGAGCCGTCGTCCGAGGTGCTGCCCGCCGGGTTCCTGCACGTGCTCGCGTTCCCCCTGGCCACCGCCGTCATGGTGCGCGGCGACTTCCCGCTGCCGCTGCTCGGCATGGTGCACCTACGGAACACCGCACGGGTGCTCCGGCCCGTGCGGCTCGGCGAGGCCCTGACGGTGCGGGCCTGGGCGCAGGACGCCCGGGCGCACCGCCGCGGCGTCCAGGTGGACCTGGTCGCCGAGGTGCTGGTCGGCAGCGAGCTCGCCTACCAGAGCGTGTCGACGTACCTCGCCAAGGGCTTCACGGCCCCTGGCGACGGCGTGCCCGGGGCCGAGGCACCCCGCGAGGAGTGGACGGCGCCCCTGCCGACCGCACGCTGGAAGCTCGGCGCCGGCACGGGCCGGGCCTACGGCGCGATCTCCGGCGACCAGAACCCGATCCACACGTCGGGCCTAGGCGCCAAGGCGTTCGGCTTCCCCCGGGCGATCGCGCACGGGATGTACACAGCGGCCCGGGCGCTGGCCGAGGTGGGGCCCGCACGCCGGGGCGAGACGTACGAGTGGACCGTCGAGTTCTTCAAGCCGGTCCTGCTCCCCAGCACGGTGGACGTGGCGATCCGGTACGCGGACGAGGCCTCGGCCGGCACACAGGGCTTCGTCTACGAGGGTTGGCGGTCAGGCAAGAACACCCGCCACTTCCGAGGCACCGTCACCCCCCTCTGACCTCGTTCCCTACCCAGCGATCTGGCCCGAACCACTACTGCTCTCGGACCGGATCGCTGGGTAGGCGGGGGAGGAGCACTTTGTCCCAGAGGATCGCCCGTTTCGGGCGGAAGAAGCCCGAGTGCCCGATCCGGCTCAGGCCGTGGTCGGCGGCACGCAGCTCGACGAACTCGATCGGCGCGTTCGGGAACTCCTTGCTCCAGTACCGGATCGACTCCGGGGAGATGAGCTCGTCGTCGGCGGTCCAGAGGGCGGTGACCGGCGTCCGCACCTTCGCGAACCGGTCCCGCAGCTCGGGGTGCTCGCTGAACAGGTAGTCCCGGTGCAGGCACCAGCGGCCCCACTGGCGCATGACACCGGCCGGCAGGTCGTCCAGGATCCGGAGGCGGCGGCCCGGGTAGTAACCGACCGCGGCGATCGCCACGGGCGCTATGGCTCGCCACAGGAGCGGCGACCAGCGCTTGATCATCGGCACGGCCTTGCCACGCCAGCCCGTCCCCGAGGCGACCATGACGCAGCTGGCCACACCGACGTCGGACAGGAAGCCCAGGCTCTGGCCGCCGAACGAGTGCCCCACCCAGGTGAGCGGGACGCCGGCGGTGTCCGCCCGGGCACGGGCATGCCGGGCCGCGAGCTCCGCGTCGTGGTACCAGTCCAGGGCGGTCGCCGACGAGTCCCGCATCGGGCCGTAGAGCTCGGGCTCCGAACCGCGGTACGAGAAGGTGAGCACCGCGAAGCCGCGCTCCGCGAGCCAGGCCGCGAGGTGCCGGTAGAACCGCATCGGCATGGCCATGGCGGGCGCGATCACCACGACGCCCACCGGGTCGCCGTCCGGCAGGAACCAGCGGCCGGCGACCGACTCGCCGTCGTCAGCGGGAAGCCTCACGTCCTCGGTGCTCACGTGCCGGAGGGTATCCCGTATCCTCGCCAGGGCCCTGCGAACTTCATCCTGCGGGAGGACACCATGCTCGGCGACGTGCTCGGTCTGACGAAGTCGCAGTCCCTCGCGTACCGCGACCTCGTGGCTTCTCCGTCCCTCGACGCGGCGGAGCTGGGTCGCCGCCTCGACTGCGACCCCGGTGACGCGCTGGACGTGCTCCGCGCGCTGGAGAGCCACGGCCTGGCGTCCCGGCAGAGCGCCGACGACTCCCGCTTCCAGGCCGCGCCGCCCGAGATCGCGCTGGGCGCGCTGCTCGCCCGGCGCAAGGACGAGATCCGCGCCGCGCAGGTCGAGCTGATCGAGCTCGAGGAGGAGTTCCGGCGCTCGTCCGCGCTGCGGCCGGCCACCGACGTCGTCGACGTCGTGCGCGGTGCCGACGCCGTGAAGCACCGCATCATCCAGCTCCAGCTCGGCGCACGCGAGACGGTCGAGTCGTTCACCAAGCCACCGGTGTTCGTGATGCCCGCCAACGAGAACACCGCGGAGGACCAGGCGGTGGCGCGCGGCGTCCGGTACCGGGTGGTGATCGACCGCCTCTTCCTGGACACGGGCGTGTATCGGGTCGAGGACGTCGCGGAGGCCGTCGAGAACGGCGAGGACGTGCGGTTCTCCGAGCGGGTGCCGATCAAGCTCTTCATCATCGACCGCCGGCTCGCGTTCGTGCCGATCCAGACCGTCGTCGAGGCGGGCACCGAGGGTTCCGACCTCGCGCCCAACCTCGTGGGCGCGCTGATCATCCACCCGTCCGGCCTGCTGGACGCCCTGATCGCCCTGTTCGAGAGCGTGTGGCGCGACGCGACGCCCTTCGCACCGCCGGGCGAGCGCGCCGAGAACTCGGAGCTGGACGAGGAGGACAGCCGGATCCTCGCGCTCATGCTGGCCGGCCTCACCGACCAGTCGGTGGCCAACCAGCTCGGGCTCTCCCTGCGCACCGTGCAGCGGCGTGTCAAGGTGCTGATGGGCGTCGCAGGCGTCTCGACCCGCATCCAGCTCGGCTGGCACGCCGCACGCAAGGGCTGGATCTGACGGTCCGCTCCATGACAGCGTGAGTCCATGACCACACTGGCGTGCATCATCCGTCCATCGACCCCGCCGTCCCGCATCGTCCCGCTCGCCCGCGCCGTCGAGTCGGCGGGCATCGAGGAGATCTGGCTGTGGGAGGACTGCTTCCAGACCGGCGGTATCTCCGCCGCCAGCGCGATCCTGTCCGCCACCGACCACGTCCGCGTCGGGATCGGCGTCATGCCGACGCCCCTGCGGAACGTGGCGCTCACCGCGATGGAGGTCGCGACCGTCGAGGGGATGTTCCCAGGCCGGCTCGTCCCTGGTATCGGGCACGGCGTGCAGTCGTGGATGGCGCAGGTCGGTGCCAAGGCCGCGTCGCCCCTGACCCTCATGCGGGAGTACTCGACGGCGCTGCGCGCGCTGCTGGCCGGTGAGCGGGTCACGACGTCCGGCCGGTACGTGTCCCTCGACGACGTCGCGCTCGACTGGCCGCCCGCGCGGCCCGTGCCGGTCCCGGTCGCGGCCACGGGACCGAAGTCGCTGCGCCTCGCCGGCGAGATCGGCGACGGCGTGGTCCTCGAGGGTTCCGTCGGCCTGATCGGGCTGCCCGCCGTGCTCGAACGGGTCGCCGAGGGCAGGGCGGCCGCCGGCCACGACGCCGCCGCACCGTTCCCGGTCATCCAGAACGTGTCCGCCGCGACCGGTCCCGACGCGGCCGCACGCCTGCGCGCCGAGCTCACTGCCTGGGGCACGGACGTGGCCGACGACGACGCCCTCGGTTCCTACGCCCTGTGGGGCGACGCCCAGGCGCTCGCCGACGGCGTGCGGCGGTACGGCAAGGCGGGCGCGAGCACCGTGGCCCTCCAGCCGACCGAGGACGAGCCGGACATGGAGCGGTTCATCGAGGTGATGGGCGCGGCCCGGGAGCTGTTGAGCGACGCTTAGCACGCCGGCACTGCCGTGGCCCGGACATTCGGTGTCAGCCAAAGGTCGTTGAGTCGCGGGACGCCGTGCCTCACCGTGGTCGCGCCGGGGGACCGCCCTTCCGGCGGCAAAGGAGGCCCACCATGAAGAAGTCCGCACGGATCGCTGCCGCGGGCGCCGCAGCTGTCCTCACCGCAGCCGTCGGTGTCCTGGGTGCCACATCGGCCATGGCCGACAACCGGGACATGGGCGACAACCGCGACTTCGGCGCCGATGGCACACGCGTGACGTCGGTACCGGACAACCGGGACTTCGGCACGGAGAACCGGGACTTCTGAGTCCCGCACGACGCGACGCCGGGGTCGTACCGTCCAGGACGATACGACCCCGGCGTCGTGGTGTGCCGGCCGGTCAGGCGATCAGACGTCGCGCGGCGGCGGTGCGAACGAACCCGCCGTACCGGGGGCTGCGTCAGGCGCGGCACCCGGGTCGGCAACGGGCTGGGCGACAGGTGTGGCAGCGGCGCCACCACCCGACAGGTTGTCGAGGACACCTTCGACACGCGAACGCATCGGGCCGATCAGGGCACCGCCGACACCGACGATCAGAATTCCCGCCACGGTAGCCAGGAATGCCACGAGCACAGGCATTGTCACGGTGGTGCCGATGCCGATCTGGTTCACCGCGGCGATAACACCGAGCGCGATGATGAAGAACGAGACCACCTTCGCAACGAGCGGGCCGTAGGAAACGCCGCCCATGGAGTTGAGAATGAGGTCCTTCACCGCATTCGCGATCGCACCGGCGATCACCACGATCACGATTGCGACGACCAGGCTCGGGAGCCAGGCGACTATGTCGTTCACGATCGCGCTCACCGGGTTGGTGGGCCCGAACGCGCTCAGCGCGAGCTGCAGCGTGATCAGCAGGATGAAGTAGTAGATGATCTTCGTGAGCAGCGAGATCGGCTCGATGCCCGAGCCGGCGAGGAGCCGGTTGGCCCCGGCCTTCTCCAGCACCTTGTTGAAGCCGATCCGCGTCAGGATCATCCCGACGAACCGGGCGACCGCCTTGGCGATGAAGTACCCGATGAGGAAAACGATCAGGAACACGAGCAGCTTCGGGATGAAGCTTGCGATCGCACCGAGAGCGCTCGTGAGCGGCTCCAACCAGTCGACCGCGCTCGGCACAACGAGACCTGCATTCAGGAATGGCATAGCTCTCTCCCCCTTCGAGATTTTCTCGTCACCTCCCGCGCACCGCTGCGATGCGCCTTAAAAGGTGACAGCACCCCACGAACATATGCCGGAGAAGCGCATTCTGCGCGACGGGATTTTCCACTGCGGCGCGCCTTTAAGACATTCAGGATCTTTCTCCGTGCCTCAGCCGAGCACCTGGCCCGCCGCGGCGAACCACATAGCCTGGCCGGATGGATGCCCTGCATGAGCGGACCGCCGTCGAGCTCCGCGACCTCCTCGCCTCCGGAGAGCTCACGCCTGCCGAGGTCACCGACCACTTCCTCGAGCGGGTGGCCCGGCTGAACCCCGGTGTCGGGGCCTTCGCAACGGTCACCCCGGAGCTCGCCAGGGAGCGGGCGGCAGCACTCCAGCGGGACGGCGACGGGCCGCGCCGGGCCACGCCCCCGGCGTCGGGCAGCCTGTGGGGGCTACCCACTGGCGACAAGGACCTGTGGAACCGCGCGGGTGTGCCGACCGGATTCGGGTCGCGTGCGTTCGCGGACCTGGCGCCGGCCCAGGAGAGCGACGAGATAGTCCTGATCCTCGACTCCGCCGGCGTCGTCAGCCTCGGCAAGACCGCGGCGCCCGAGCTCGGCTTCCCTGCCTACACCGAGCCGGTCCACACCCCGCCCGCACGCACGCCGTGGGACCTGACCCGCGGCGCCGGCGGTTCCAGCGGCGGGGCGGCCGCGGCGGTGGCAGCCGGCATGTTGCCGTTCGCCCCCGGGTCCGACGGCGGCGGATCGATCCGGATCCCGGCAGCGGCCTGCGGCGTCGTCGGGCTCAAGCCGACGCGCGGGCTCCTGCCCGCGGGCAGCGGCGTCGACTCGCTGGGCGGGCTGGTCGTGAACGGACCGATCGCGCGCACCGTCGCCGACGCCGCCCTCCTGCTCGAGGCGATGCTCCCCAGGCGGGCCGGGGGCGACGTCGCGCACCCGTACTCGCTGCGGGCGCCGTCGTACGAGGCGGGGGCCTACCTGGCGACGGCCCAGCGCGCGGCGCTGCCCGCGCCGGGAACGGGCGGGCGCGGGCCGGGAGGCAGGCGGGCACGCATCGGCGTGACCACCTCGTCGGCCTGGGACGGGTTCTACGACATCACGGTGTCACCCGAGGCGCGCGTCGCGCTGGAGACCGGCGTGCGGGCGCTGTCCGGGCTCGGGCACGACGTCGAGGAGACCACGCTGGCCGAGGCCCCCGAGTACGCGCCGGCGTTCCGGACGCTGTGGATGGGCGGCGCCTCCGCGGTGCCGATCGACGATCCGGAGACGCTCGGCAGGCTGGAGCCGCTGACGCAGTGGCTGATCCGGTCGGGTCGCGAGGTGCCCGCGCGGCAGCTCGCCGAGGCGGTGCGCACGCTCACCGCCTTCGAACGGTCCCTGGTGGCCCAGGTCAGTGCGTACGACGCCGTCGTGACGCCCGCGCTCGCGCTCACGCCCCGGCCCATCGGCTGGTACGACGCCGAGGACCCCGAGCGGAACTTCGAGCAGCAGTGCCAGTACACGCCGTTCACGTCGATGCTCAACGTCGCGGGGCTGCCGGCGATCACCGTACCGACCCACTGGACCGAGGCCACCGCGGAGGCTCCCGCCGGGCTGCCGATGGGCGTGCAGATCATCGGGCGGCCGGGCGGCGAGCTCACGCTGCTGGCGCTGGCGGCCCAGCTGGAGGCGGAGCTCCCCCGCCCGCGTAAGTTCCCGCTCTGACGACCTCAGTCCTCGTCCGGGAGGCAGCCGAAGTTCTCGTCGAAGCCCAGGGCCGCCGTCGCCAGGAGACCCGCTAGGCCCGAACCCTCCGGGACGGGGCGCGGGTCGTCGGTCACGACCCAGAGTCCGTCGACGACGTCGTACCCGGCCTGCGGGCCCTCGGACACCAGGCGGCCCACCGCCGCGATCAGGCGCTCGACCTCCTCGCCGGCGGTGCCGACGCCGACCGAGGCGCGCACCGCACCGGCGTCGAACCCGAGGCGGCCGAGCAGCGGGTGCGCGCAGAACCGGCCGTCGCGCACGCCGATCCCGTGCTCGGCGGACAGGTACGCGGCCACGAGGCCCGGGTCGTAGCCCGCCACGGTGAACGTCACGACGCCTACCGGGTCGACGGCGTCGGCCCACACGCGCACGACCTCGACACGGTCGATCGCCTCGAGCCCCGACACGAGGCGACGGCGGAGCGCGTTCTCGTGCGCCGCGACGTCGGCGGGGGCGAGCGCGGCGAGCTCCTCGCACGCCGCGGCGAGCGCCACCGCACCGATGACGTTGGGCGATCCGGCCTCGTGCCTGGCGGGGCCCTCGTGCCACTCGGTGCCCGCGACGCGCACGCGCCGCACGGCACCGCCGCCGGCGAGGTAGGGCGTGCCGGCGTCGAGCCAGTCGCGGCGGCCCACCAGCGCGCCCGCGCCGAACGGGGCGTAGGTCTTGTGCCCGGAGAAGGCGAGGTAGTCGACGCCGGTGGTCTCCAGGGAGATGCGGCGGTGGGGTACGAGCTGGGCGCCGTCGAGCACCACGCGGGCGCCGAGCTCGTGGGCGATGGCGACGATCTCGTCGACCGGGAGCGACTCCCCCGTCACGTTGGAGGCGCCGGTGAGGGCGAGGAGGGCGAACGGGCGTTCCGCAGCGGCGGCGTCGCTGAGCTCCTCGCGGATCTGGTCGAGCGTCTCGGCGACCGTCGCGCCACCGGTCAGCACTGTCGCGTCCGTGCCGCGCTGCCAGGGCAGCAGGTTCGCGTGGTGCTCGACGTCGAGGACGAGCACGCGGCCGGGCTCGCCGTCGGGCTGCGCCGGGACGCAGCCCGCGAGCAGGTTCAGGGAGTCGGTGGTGTTTCGCGTGATGACCGTCAGGTCGTCCTCGCGGGCGCCCACGAACGCTCCGATGGTGCGGCGGGCGGTCTCGTAGAGCGCGGTGCTCACCTGGGAGAGGTATCCGGCGCCGCGGTGCACGCTGGCGTACAGAGGCAGCACCTGGGTGACGCGGTCGGCCACGGCCTGCAGGGCAGGCGCCGACGCGGCGACGTCGAGGTTCGCGTACGGGACCCGGCTGCCGTCCACCAGCGGGACGAGGGTCGCACCGCCGACGACGGGCCGCAGGGGTGCGACGTCGGCGACGGCGTCGTTATGGGCGAGGGTGGTTGCAGACATGACGTCCTCCAGCACAGTCCTGGGGGAGGTTCCCCCGCGCTTGCCACGCGCGGCTGCGCGCGGCCAGGTCGTCACCCGGGGCACCCCACCGCGGTAGGAGGGTTGCCGACCAGCGAGCCGGGGCTTGACGCTGGCACTCATGACCTGACGTCATCCTGTGCTGCGGCAAAATTCCTGTCAACGCTCGTCTCAGATATTGGTCTCACGATCCGGGCGCTGAAGGCGTCTGAAGAGAACAGCGCTCCTTCTCGTCCGCAGCATCGTCCACAGCTTCATCCACAGGCTTGTCCACAGTTCCATCCACACCCCGACCGCGGTCCCGACCAGGGTGCGAGACGGCATCCCACCTACCGGACGTCGTGTCGTAAGATCGCGTTCGACCATCCCGAGCGGCCGAGTGACGTGGCACGACGACGCCGCAGCAACCCAGCGTTCCCGCCCCTGGCGAGAACGGACGAGGGTGCTACCGCCACGACCGATGGAGGAGCACATGAGCGTCCCCGCGCACATCGAAGCCCACCCCGCCGACGGCTACGCCGGCGACATCACGCCCCAGCAGGCCTGGGACCTGCTCGCCGCCGACCCGGCCGCCACCCTCGTGGACGTCCGCACCGAGGGCGAGTGGCGCGCGATCGGCATCCCCGACACGGCATCCCTCGAGAGGCAGCCGGTGTTCAGCGAGTGGGTCCGGGCCGGCGGCCGCCCCAACCAGCAGTTCCTGGAGGAGCTCAAGGCCGCGGGCGTCACCGAGGGCCCGGTCGTCTTCCTGTGCCGCTCCGGCCAGCGTTCGATCGGCGCGGCACGGCTCGCCACGGCGGCCGGCATCGCGCCGTCGTACAACGTGCTGGAGGGTTTCGAGGGCGCGCCGGGAGCCGACGGCGTCCGAGACCAGCAGGGCTGGAAGGTCGCCGGGCTGCCCTGGACGGAGGGCGCCCAGTGACCGTCACCGGAGCCTTCCCGGCCGACGCGACCCCCGGCGGGTCCGGCCGCAAGCCGCTCCCCCGGAACGTCCGGCCCGCGACGCTCGCCGTGCGCGGCGGGCACCAGCGGACCGAGTTCCAGGAGACGGGCGAGGCTCTGTTCCTCACCCAGGGCTACGTCTACGACTCGGCGGCCGAGGCGGAGGCCGCGTTCGCCGGCGACCTCGACCGGTTCGTCTACTCGCGCTACGGCAACCCGACGGTCCACACGTTCGAGGAGCGTCTGCGCCTGCTGGAGGGCGCGGAGGCCTGCTACGCGACGGCGACCGGGATGTCCGCGGTGTTCACGTCGCTCGCCGCGCTCGTGCAGTCCGGATCGCGGATCGTCGCGGCCCGGGCCCTGTTCGGGTCCAGCGTCGTCATCTTCGAGGAGATCTTCAAGAAGTGGGGGGTGCGCACCGACTACGTGGACGGGCACGTGCTCGCCCAGTGGGAGGAGGCGCTCTCGACGCCTGCCGACGTCGTGTTCTTCGAGACGCCGTCCAACCCGATGCAGGACATCGTGGACGTGCGCGCCGTCGCCGACCTCGCGCACGCCGCCGGGGCGACCGTGGTGCTCGACAACGTGTTCGCCACCCCGCTGCTGCAGCGGCCGCTGGAGCTGGGCGCCGACGTCGTCGTCTACTCCGCGACCAAGCACATCGACGGGCAGGGGCGCGTGCTGGGCGGCGCGATCCTGGGCACCACCGAGTACGTGACCGGGCCCGTGCAGACGTTCATCCGCAACACCGGACCGTCGCTCTCGCCCTTCAACGCGTGGACGCTGCTCAAGGGGCTGGAGACGCTGCCCGTGCGGCTCGCGGCGCAGGGCGCGGGCGCGCTCGCCGTCGCCCACGCCCTGGAGGAACTGCCCGGGGTGGGCGCCGTGCGCTACCCGTTCCTCGACTCCCACCCGCAGGCCGAGCTGGCGCGCGCGCAGATGAGCGGCGGCGGCACGGTGGTCACGTTCGACCTCGCGGTACCGGAGGCCACTGACGCCGAGACCGCGAAGAAACGGACCTTCGGGTTCCTCGACGCGCTCCAGGTGATCGACATCTCGAACAACCTCGGGGACGCGAAGTCGCTCATCACGCATCCCGCTACGACCACGCACCGCAAGCTCGGCGCGGTGGGGCGGGCCGCCGTTGGCATCGCGGAGACTACGGTGCGGCTGTCGATCGGCCTGGAGGACACGCGGGACCTGATCTTCGACGTGGAGCAGGCGTTGGCTGTGTCGCGCTGAGTTTTTTCTGGTTCCCTTCCCCCACCCCTCGTAGGTCAGGTCGGGTCAGTCTTCGCGCGCCTCTGTGAGGAGGCGGAGGGCTTGGGCTTTTTTGCCTTCCAGGAGGGCTACGTCGGACTTGGCGATTGCGTTTGCGGCCTGCGGCGGGACGCCGTTGGCTGGGTCGAGGACCTCGTCCTGGAGGTCTCGGCGGTGGTCGTCCAGGGTCGACGTGCGGCCGCCTGTCGAGAGGCCCCAGCCGAACGGGAAGAGCGGGGCGTAGCCCTCGTCGCCGACGTTGACCACCGGGTCGTCTGCTGAGCGGGGCCAGGAGAGCGGCAGCTTGCCCGTGAAGCGGCGTTCGCCGAACAGGACGTCCGCTACGCCGGCGCCTTCTGTGCCCGGGAGCCAGGAGGCGACCAGGGCGTCGATCGAGCCGAGCTGCTCGGTGATCACCTGCGGCCTTCCCGAGACGATCAGAACCACACAGGTCCTGATCTCGGCGCAGACCTTTTCGACGATCTCTGCGTCGCCGGGCTGGAGGGACATCGACTTCTCCTCGCGGGGGATGCCTCCGTCTGCGGGGTCCCAGGCCCACTCCGGGCCGCCCACGTCGCCGAAGCCCTCGGCATACGGCGTCTCGCCCACGACGACGACGCCGACGTCGGCGCCGTCGGTCGGCGCGGACGCGTCCTCGCTGAAGGTGACGTCGTCGGCCGCGGCCTCGATGCCCTCCAGGATCGTGGTGCCCTCGGTGACGTCCCCCGAGAAGCCCTGCCAGGTGCCGGTCCAGCCGCCGGCCTGGTTGCCGAGGTCGTCGGCGTTGCGGCCGGCCACGTAGATGCTGTCGTCGTCGTCCAGCGGCAGCGCGCGCCGGCTGTTCTTGAGCAGCACCTGCGACTCCGCCACCGCCTTGCGGGCAATCGTCCGGTGCGCGGCCGAGCCGATGTCGTCCGCGTGGGACCGGTCGGCGAAGGGCTCCTCGAACAGCCCCAGCTCGAACTTGGCGGCGAGGATCCGGGACACGGCGTCGTCGATGCGCTCCGGCGTCACAGCGCCGTCCTGCGCTGCCGCCACCAGCCGGCTGTGGAACCGCTCGAACTGCGACGGCTCCATGAACATGTCCACGCCCGCGTTCACACTGGTGACGATCTGGTCGGTGGTGGGCGAGTCGGCGGCGAGCGGCGGGATCTGGTGGATGCCCTGGTAGTCGCTGATGACGAACCCGTCGAAGCCGTGGTCCCGCTTGAGCCACCCGTTGATCAGCTCGTCGTGGGCGTGCATCTTCACGGGGTTGCCGAGGCCGTCGTCGGTCCAGTCCATGCTGGAGTAGCTGGGCATGACCGAGCCGACGCCGGCCGCGATCGCCGTCGCGTAGGGCGGCAGGTCCACGGACTCGACATGCCTGCGGCTCTGCTCGGTGATGCCCTGGTCCACCGTGTACTCGCCCTCGCCGGTGCCGTACGCGGTGTCGCCGTCGGCCACGAAGTGCTTGGCCGTCGCGAGGACCGACCGGCTGCTGTCCAGGCGCGTCCCCTGGAGCCCGAGCACCGCCGCCGCGCCGAGCACGCTCGCCAGCGCCGGATGCTCCCCGAACGACTCGTAGGTCCGGCCCCAGCGATCGTCACGTACGACGCACAGGCAGGGCGCGAACGTCCACGGGATACCCGTCGCCCGGGTCTCCGTGGCGACCATGCGCTCGGCCCTTGCGACGAGCAGCGGGTCGCGCGTGGCGCCGAGCCCGATGTTGTGGGGCAGGATCGTCGCGCCGGCCAGGTTGCCGTGCCCGTGCACCGAGTCGACGCCGTAGAGCAGCGGGATCTGCAGGCGGGTGGCGAGCGCACGCTCCTGGAAGCCGTCTATCGCGTCGGCCCAGCCCTCCGGTGTGTTGTCCGCGGGCGTGGAGCCACCGCCGCTGAGGATCGAGCCCAGGCCGAGCTCCGTGATCACCGCCGGGGAGCCGGCCACGTTGCCGCGCTCGGCCTGCGTCATCTGCCCGGCCTTCTCCTTGAGCGTCATCCGGCTCACGAGGTCGGCGACGCGCTCCTCGACGGGCAGGCGCTCGTTCAGGTAGGGCAGGCCGTGCGCGCGGACGACGACGGTGGGGTCGGTAGTGACCTCCGCGTCGCTCGACGCCAACGCCAGGGGGACGGTCTCCGCCGTCTCACCCGCCTCGGACTCCCTCGTCCGGATGGTGATCGTACGTTCCGTGCCCGACTGCGTACCCGCCGCGAACTCGAGGGTGCCCGAACCTGCCTCGTAGTCCACGTCGGCGGTGGCGGTGCCGGAACCCGTGCGCCAGTCGACGCTGACCGGCTCGGCGAGGACCGCGCCGTCTGCCCGGACGGTGACGGTGACGGTCGCGGTGTCGCCGTCCTCCACGAAGACGACGGGTCCCGCACTCACGACCACCTCGGCGTTCGCGGCGGCGGACGCCGCACCCGAGACGGGGGTGGGCACGAGGAGGGGGGTCACGGCGAGTGCGGTTGCTGCGAGGAGTGCGGGAACACTACGGGCGCGGGGGTGCCGCGCGGTGCCGTGGATGGCAGACATCCTGGGGTTCCTCTCGACCTTGGGAGGTGATTTACCGATCTCACACCGGAGTTCGCACTCGCACAAGCCATGTTGACCACTGGATAAGGTGATGCGGTGGAACCCGTTGCCCCTTTCGCGTGGATGCTGCGTGCCGACAACCCCGGCCCGATGACCCTCGACGGAACCCGGTCGTACGTGCTGCGCGCGCCCGGCTCGTCAGGCTGTGTGGTGGTGGACCCGGGCCCGCTGCTGGAACCGCACCTGGCCGCGCTGGTCGGGGCCGGCCCGGTGGAGCTGGCGCTCGTGACCCACCGGCACCCGGACCACACGGGTGGACTGGCCAGGTTCCGCGAGCTGACCGGGGCACCCTCGCGGGGCGGGCTGCCCGAGTTCAGCGTCGGCGGCGGTGCGAGTGTCGACTCGTTGGCCGACGGCGAGGTGCTGGAGCTTGCCGGCCTGCGCATCGAGGCGCTGGCCACACCCGGGCACACCGCCGACTCGGTGTGCTTCGTGGTGTCGGACGGGTCGTCGTCCGTGGTGCTCACCGGCGACACGGTGCTGGGCCGCGGGACCACCGTGCTGGCCGAGCCGGACGGCTCGCTGCGCGACTACCTGGCCTCGCTCGACCGGCTGAGCGCCCTGGACCTGCCGGGGCCGGTCCGCGGCCTGCCCGGGCACGGGCCGGTGATCCAGGACCTCGGCTCGGCGGTGCGCGCGTACCGCGCGCACCGCCTGGAGCGGCTGGACCAGGTGCGTTCGGCGCTCAGGGGCCTCGGAGCAGAGCTGCCCGACGCCGGGTCATCACTCCCGGACACGCTTCTGGACGCCGTGACCGGTGCCGTCTACGCCGACGTCGACCCGTCCGTGCTGATCGCGGCGCGCTCGTCGGTGCGCGCGCAGCTGGAGTATCTCCGGCGGCCGTGAGCCCTGCCCCGAGCGTGCAGGGTCAGAGGGCCTTGCCCAGGAAGAGGAGCAGCGGGTCGTCCGGGGCGTCGTGCGGCGGGAACGGCAGCACCGGCCGGTAGCCGAGCCGCACGTAGAGCCGCAGCGCCTCGGGCTGCCGGACGCCCGTCACGAGGTACAGCGCGAGCCCGCCCCGGCGTCGGGCAGTCTCCTCGACCTGCCGGACCAGGGCCTTCGCGACGCCCGACCGCCTGGCGGCCGGGTCGACGAACACGCTCCGCATCTCGAAGCCGCGAGGGTCCTCGGCGCCGAGGCCGACGCCCGACTGCGCGAGCCCGGCGTAACCGATCAGCGGGTCCGCCGTGAGGTGCGCCGGCCCCACCTGCGCCGCCGCGAGCGTCGCGCAGCCCACCGGCTGCCCGTCGAGCGTCGCCAGGAAGGTCGCCCGTGCGTCGCGCCCTCGCTCGGCGTCAACGGCGTCGTACCCGCCGCGCGCCTCGACATCACGCACGAGCTCGGGGTAGCGCTCCTGGTTGAAGGCCCACATGTCGCGGCGCAGCGCTGCGGCGACGAGGTCGTCCCAGGGCACCTCGCGGATCTCCGGGGTCTCGACAGGCTCGACCGACGACGAGGGATCAGCCGACAACGAGGGCTCGACCGATGTGGGCGTGGGATCCGGCACCAGCCACTTGCCGAAGCACCGCGAGTCGGGCTCGTCCGCGAACACGCCGAACGGCTCGACGGGGTCGTAGCCCAGCCGCAGGTACAGCCCCAGCGACTCGGGCTGCATGAGCCCGCTCTCCAGGATCAGGTGCCGCACGCCCGCGGCGCGGGCCACGTCCTCCGCCGCACTCATCAGGGTGCGGGACAGCCCGCGACCGCGGAAGTCCGGCGCGACGTACACGCGCTTGACCTCGGCGGTCCCGTCCGGGTGCAGGCCGCCCTGGTGGTCGTCGCGGCCCGACAGGTCGCGCATCGCGGCATGCCCAGCAGGCTCGCCGTCGACACGGAGCAGCAGGGTCGCGAACACGATCGAGGGATCCACCTGGTCGCGCGGGTCCGGCCCGGACGTCACCGGGGGCACGCCCGGCTGCGCGTACCGTGCGTCGATCTCACGCTGCTGCTCGGTGCGCAGCCGAACGGCTTCGCCGTGCTCCCAGCCGACGTTCTCGATGCTGATCCCCGCGAGAACCTCAGCGGCCATGCACGCCCGCCCGGAGCGGACCGACGGTCACGCGTGGACCAGCGAGGACAGCACCGACGTGAAGAACGTCAGCCCGTCGACGCCGGCGCGCGGCCCCTCGGCGGACGCCGGACCGAAGCCCGCCTCGACCGCGTGCTCGGGGTGCGGCATGAGCCCCACCACATTGCCGCGGTCGTTGGTGATGCCCGCGATGTCGCGGCGGGAGCCGTTCGGGTTCCAGCCGTCGTAACGGAACACGACGCGACCCTCACCCTCGAGCTCGTCGAGCGTGCGCTCGTCCGCGACGAACTGGCCGTCCTGGTTCTTCAGCGGGATCTTGATCTGCTGCCCGCGACGGAACTCGTTGGTCCAGGCCGTGCGCGCGTTCTCGACGACCAGCGACTGCTCCCGGCACACGAAGTGCAGGTGGTCGTTCTTGACCATCGAGCCCGGCAGCAGGTGCGCCTCGGTCAGGACCTGGAAGCCGTTGCAGATGCCGAGCACCGGCATGCCGCCGTTGGCGGCGTCGACCACCGCGGCCATCGCCGGCGCGAACCGGCTGATGGCACCCGCGCGCAGGTAGTCGCCGTAGGAGAAGCCGCCGGGCAGCACCACGGCGTCGACGTCCTGCAGCGACGCGTCGGCGTGCCACAGGGACACCGCCTCGCCACCGGCCAGGCGGATGGCGCGCGCCGCGTCACGGTCGTCGAGCGTGCCGGGGAACGTGATGACGCCGATGCGGGCGTCCTCGATCCCGGGCATCGGCGTGGCGGCCGACGTCGGCTCGGTCGCCGACATCAGGCGTTCACCGGCGCGCCGCTCGCCTCACCGGCGACATCGGCGTCCTCCGTGGCCTCGGTGACGGAGACCACGTCCTCGATCACCGGGTTGGACAGCAGGGTGGCTGCGGCTTCCTGAGCGGCCGCGAGGATCTCGGGCGTCACCTCACCGTCCACCTCGAGCTCGAACCGCTTGCCCTGACGCACACCGGAGAACTGGGTGAAGCCGAGGCGCGGCAGCGCTCCGACCACAGCCTTGCCCTGGGGGTCCAGGATCTCGGGCTTGGGCATGACCTCGACGACAACGCGTCCCACGAAAGCTCCTAGCTGACTGGCGAAAGGCGATGGGAATTCCGGGGAGAGTCTACTTGCGCGCCAGGGCGCCCCGCTGCCCAGGGGCAGTGACCTGCGTGGCACTGCGTCAATGACGTGAATCAGGTAGTCATAGGCAATGACTACCTTTTTGTAGTCGAAGCCGGTCAGACCGTCAGGTACTGGTCCGCCCAGGCGCTGATGATGCGGGCCGCGCGCTTGGCCTGACCCGGCGCGGTGAGCAGGTGGTCCGCGCCCTCCAGCGACACGAACGAGCGCGGGTGCCGCGCCTCCCGGAAGATCTCCCCCGCGTTCGAGATGTCGACGGTGCTGTCGGTCGGCGAGTGCATGACCAGCAGCGGTGAGTCCATCTCGCGGATCTTCGAGCGCAGCTCGGCCCGCCGGACGTCCTCCACGAAGTGCCGCTTGAGCGTCAGCGCACGCCCGCCCACCATCCACTGGGCGTGCCCCTCGTCGAAGACGCGGCCCAGGACGGCGTCGTAGTTGTGCTCGGCGTGCCGCGGCTGGACCGGTGCGCCGATCGTCGCGACCGCCTGCACGCCCGGGACCTCCCCGGCGGCCGCGACCACGGCCGCGCCGCCGAACGAGTGCCCCACCAGGAGGTGGACCGGCCGCCCCCGGTCGGCCATGAACCGGCACGCCTGCACGGTGTCGGCGACCTTGTGCGTGAACGAGCCGTCACCCCAGTCGCCCTCGGAGTCACCGAGGCCCAGGTTGTCGAACCGGAGCATCCCGATGCCCTCGACCGCGAGCTGCTTGCAGATCCGGGCGGCGGCCGGCGAGTCCTTGCCCAGCGTGAACCCGTGGGAGAACACTCCCCAGCCGCGCACCTCGCCCTCGGGCAGATCGACGATGCCCGCGAGGCGCGGTCCCGTGGTGCTCTCGAACGTGACGCGCTCAGCCACGACAACTCCCCTGTCGACAGGCGGCGATATTAACGTCACCTGAGTTTCGTGGAGATGACGCCGATACGCAGCGAGACGGTCTCGACAGGCTCGACCCGCGCACGTGTCAGACGCGTGCACACGTGTCAGACCCCCAGGTCACCCGAGTGACCTGGGGGTCTGACAACTGCGGGAGCGTCTGACAGCTCAGCTCAGCAGGCGCCCAGGTCCTGCCACACACCCCACTCGGACGGCGCGGGCGCCTGGTTCTGCGTCCACCACTTGGCGCGCCACTCGTGGCCGTTGTGCGAGACGGTGTCCCCGCCCACGTAGACGGCCGACGCGCTCCAGGCCGCCGCCGTGCACTCCTCGACCGGGTCGGTCGGGTCGGTCGGGTCGGTCGGGTCGGTCGGGTCGGTCGGGTCGGTCGGGTCGGTCGGGTCGGTCGGGTCGGTCGGGTCGGTCGGGTCGGTCGGGTTGATGGCCGGGTACGCGTTGGCGACCAGCATCTCGAACTGCGCCTGGAACCAGTGGCCCGACAGCGGCGCGTCCGGGAGAGCGCCCGTGAACTGCCCGCCCAGTGCGCTGGACTGGTACGTCGGGTCGCACATGCGGTCGAGGCGCTTGCCCTCGTCGTTCGGGATCTCGGTCGAGGAGCCGTCCGACTCCCCCGGGGGCTTCACCCAGACGTAGGCATCGAGGTGGGACTCGGGGTGACCCGACGGCGTGACGGTCGGCCGCTCACCGATCCCCGCACCCGACGGGTTGCACCAGGCACCCCGGTGGTTCCGGCGGTCCACCTTGGACTGGTTCACATAGGTGTTGAGGTCGCTGGACGTGCTGACCGCCGTCGGACGGGCCGAGCCGCCCCAGCCGTTACGGCTGGTGTCGATGAGCATGCCGATGCTCGACGGCGCGCCCTGGGCGACCATCAGGTCGTAGAGGTGCGCCGTCCAGTCGAGCTCGTCGAAGTCCGGGTTCCACTCGAACCAGCCGGCGGACCTGACCGGCTGGCCGCCGACCTGGAGGTCGGGGTTGGCCAGGAACGGCTCCTCCAGCGGCGTGGTGTTCGCCGTGTTGGTCACGAAGCCGGACACGGCGTCCCACCCGTAGGTGCCGCTCCGGATGACGTCGGCGAACTCCCTCGCTGAGCCGCTGGAGTTGTCGGGCCAGCCGAGCCAGCCCGAGTGCCCGGCGTCGAGGTAGGAGTAGACGTTGCCGACCTCGTACAGCTTGGTGAGCGCGTACTGCACACCCTCGCGGTAGTACGGCGCAGCGGCTGCGCAGGCGGGGTTGGACAGGTTGGTCACGAGGTTGGGGAGCGAGTCCGGCTCGATCGTGGCGACGATCCGCAGGTTCTCGTACTCCGGCTGGTTCAGCAGCGCGACGATCGGGTCGATGTACTCGGTCTTGTACCGCTGCATGCCCTCCGCGGTGGCCGGCAGCTCACCGTTCGACGCGAGGGCGTGGCAGTCGCGGCCCGGCAGGTCGTAGATGACCACATTGAACACCAGGGGCGAGCCACCGGACTGGGCGTCCGCCTGGTCGAGGTGCCACTCCAGGCCGTGCTGGCGTTCGGTGCCCGCGATCGCCGCAATCCGGTCCATCCAGACCGACGTCGGCTCGTCGGCGACGGCCCGCATGTCGGCGGCGAGGCCCGCGTCGCCGACCTGATCGGCGGCCGTCTCGACCAGGTCCGTCCAGTCGGGGTTGACGTACTGCCCGGCTCCGACGAACGGGTTGTCCTCGAGCGCGACGGCCGGCGCACTCCCGGCGACCAGTGCTGGAGCTGCGAGGAGCGCACCCACTGCTGCTGCCACCACAGTGCGGGACCTGCGTGGGCGGGATCTGAGCGGGGACGTGCCGCGCGTGCGGCGCTGTGCTGTAGACACGGTGACCTCCGTTGGCCGTACCGAGCGCGTCCCGCACCGGCACAGACGGCCGGATGGCGACACACGCACCACGGCGGCTCGTTCCGCCGTGGCATGTCGCAACTTTGCCTACCGTTTGACTCCAGCAGAATCGCCTTAAACGATTAATCGCCGGCCGGGGGCGCCGTCGAGCCGCGGACGACGAGCCTGCCCACCGACACGGTGCCCGACGGCGGCGCCTCGCCCTCCGTCGGGTCCACCCCCACCGCGCGCCGGGACACGGCGGTGCCGAGCGCCGCGCGCAGCGCCCAGCCGGTCGCCCGGCCGAGCTCCTCGACGGGGTACGGCACCGCGGTGAGCGACGGCGTCGTCAGGTAGCAGGCCGGCGAGTCGGTCCCGGCCACCACCGACAGGTCCCACGGCACACCGAGGCCCAGCCGCCGGGCGACGTCCAGCACCAGCCCGGCGGTGGCGTCGTCGTCGGTCACTATCGCCGTGGGGCGGTCGCTCGCCGAGAGCAGCGGGCGCAGCGCGGCCGCCGCCCGTTCCGGGCCGTCGCCCGCGACCGTGCGCAGCTCTATGCCGTACGGCACGAGGGACGCCTCCAGGGCAGCGGCTCGGCGGACCGGGGCAAGGAGGTGCTCCGACCCGGCGACCATCGCGATCCGGCGGTGCCCCAGCTCGGCGAGGAAGACACCCACCTGCGCGAAGGCGTCCCCGTCGTCCAGCACCACGTGCTGCCAGGTGGCGGGCGCGCCGTCGGAGACCGCACCCACCACCACGGTCGGCGCGGGGAGGGTGCGCAGGGCGGCGAGCCGGGCATCGTCCCTCCGGACACCGGTGACGACGAAGGCCGCGTAGCGACGCTCGGTCCACCAGCGGTCCATGAGCTGGGCGGCGTCCGCCGGCGACTCCGCGACGTGCACGGCGAGCGTGAGCGTGTCCGGGCCGAGGGTCTGGAGCGCGCCCGCCACGAGGTCGAGCGGGAACGCGGCACGGGTGCCGAAAGGCTGGTCGTGCACCACGACGAGGGCCGCCGCCGCAGGGCCGCTGCGGAGCGACCGGGCAGCCGTGGCGGGACGCCAGCCGAGCTCGTCCGCAACCCGGAGCACCCGTTCACGGGTCGTCGGCGAGACCCCGCTGCGCCCGTTCAGGGTGTACGAGACGACAGCCGTGGACACGCCGGCAGCCCTGGCGACGTCAACAATCGTCGGCCGGCGCCGATGAGTCGAAAATTCTGACAGTTCCGGATCATTCGGTCGCGACGTTGGGACCATAACCACGTAGCATGCACCCTCGGGTGAATTTTGCACAGCGTCAACGAAGACGGGTGTATTTGCATGTTTATCGGAAAGCGCAGGTATGTGATCGGGGTGCTGTCCCCCGTGGTCGGCGGCTACTACTTCGGACGGGTGCTCGCCGGGATCGCGCGCACCG
The DNA here is from genome assembly GCF_050936155.1 of Promicromonospora sp. CA-289599. Taxonomy (NCBI): domain Bacteria; kingdom Bacillati; phylum Actinomycetota; class Actinomycetes; order Micrococcales; family Promicromonosporaceae; genus Promicromonospora; species Promicromonospora sp. CA-289599. The sequence goes on along the minus strand of NZ_JBNJNI010000001.1, from coordinate 2,917,571 downwards.
TCCGACCGGACGGGCACCGCGTGGTCGCGGTGCAGACGTACCCGGCGGACCTGGAACGCGAGCAGTTCCCGGACCGGCCACCGGGTACGGCGTCCGTGAGCCTCGGCCAGGTCGACGGCGTCATCGTGATCACCTCGGCCGTGAACGAGGCGACACTGCTCCGGATCGAGGAGGACGGCACGCCCGTCGTGCTGATCAGCGGGCGCACCACGAGCATCGACGCCCCCGTGGTGACCCCGGACAACGAGGGGGGCACACGCGCCGCCGTCGAACACCTCATCGCACACGGACACCGGGAGATCGGGTTCCTCGGCAGCCTGCGGCAGGCCGACATAGTCCAGCGCCACGAGGCCTACCTCGCCACGCTGCTCGCGCACGGCATCACGCCCCGGCCCGAGTGGCTCTACCGCACCGCCGACAACCAGGAGGCGAGCGCCGCCACCGTCGCCCAGGCCGTCGTGGGCGGCCCAGGGCTGCCGACGACGGCGACCTTCGCCGCGACGGACCGCAACGCGATCGGGTTCTCCCGCGCGCTGCAGGCCCAGGGCCTGTCGCTCCCGGGTGACCAGGCGATCGTCGGGTTCGACCACTCCGAGGCGGGCGCCCGCGTACGGCCCCGGCTCGCGTCGGTGGACCCGCACCACGACCAGGTCGGGGAGCTCGCCGTCTCGCTGCTGCTCGCCCGGATCCGGGGCGAACGCGTAGCCGGGCAGCACCTGTCCCGCTCGACGCTCGTGACACGCGAGTCGTGCGGCTGCCTCGACGCGCGTACCGGCGCACTCGTCGAAGGGCTGCCCGCCCAGGAGGGTTCGACGGCGTGGCGGCGGCTCGGCGAGGTGGCCCGCGCGACCTTCGACGGGGCGGAAGCCCGCCTCGGACCCGGCGCCGACCTCGACTCGTGGCTGCGCGGCGTGCAGCGCGTGTTCCGCAGCGCGGCCGTCCTGGGCCAGCCGCCCACGCAGGCCACGCTCACCAGCCTCGCCGAGAGCACACGAGCGCTACGGCCCCACCCCGAGGCGATCGAACAGCTCATCCCCGCACTGCGGTCGGTCGAGGAGGAGTTTCGCCAGCAGGTCAGACAGGGACAGGTGCCGACGGTCGCCGGCGAGCGGCCAGGCGCCGTCGGCGGGAGCAGCGACCCCGTGGCCAAGGCACCCCGCGCCCCCAGCCGCGCCGCCCGCGCCCGCGCGGTCACGCAGACCGGCACCGACGTCCTCGTCGCCTTCAGCGCCGGGTGCACGCAGACCCTGCTGGCCCGGTCCGGCCGGCTCGAACGCACGATCACCGAGCAGTACGAGCTCGACCTCGACCTGCTGCACGCCGACGGCCGGGCGATCCGCGCCCTCACCTGGCTCCCACGGGGGCATCCGGGCCCCGCCACGCTCGCCCTGTGGACCAACCCCGAGGGTGCGCCGGCCCCCGGCGCGTCGCCGTCGTCCGGGCCCGTGAACGGGGCACGGACGCTCGAGATCGTCGGCACCACAGCGGCCTCCCGCAAGGCGACCGCCCTGGTGGGCAGCCACGTGCCGGTGAGCAAGTTCCCGCCCCACGCCCTCGCCGGCGAGGGCGTGGTGTTCGTCGTACCCGTGACCTTCGACCAGAGCGACTGGGGAATGCTCGCGATCGGCGGCGGCGTGGACATCCATGCCACCAGCTCCCGCGACAAGTACGACCACTGGGCGGCGATGGTCGCCGTCGCGCTCGACCGGGAGGACCGCCTCACCTCGCTGCAGCGGCAGCAGGCGGCGCTCGCGGAGGCCGCGTCCAGGGAACGGGCGCTCGTGCTCGACCTGCGCACCGAGGTCGAGCGCAACGCCCTGGTCCAGGACGTTGCGCTGGAGGGCACCTGGGACTGGGACATCGCCACCGGCGAGGTCTTCTACTCCCGCACCTGGCGCGCCCTGGTCGGCCTGCCCGACGACGCCACGTGCACGGGTATCGAGGAGTGGACCGGACGGGTGCACCCCCAGGACGTGCGGACCGTCCAGACAGCGATCGCCCGGCAGCTCGCGGGGGCCGCCGAGCCGCTCGACCTGGAGCACCGGCTGCTCGCCGCCGACGGCCGCGAGATGTGGGTGCGCTGCCGCGCCACCACCGTCACCGACGACGCGGGCATCCGTGCCCGCATGATCGGCGTGCTGATGGACGTCACGGGCATGCCGGTGCGGGAACGCCGGGGGGTGACGAGCTGACTCGCGTCCAACCGGGCTACGGGACGGTGATCTCGCCGCGCTCCGCCTTCAGCGCGATGTCCGTGCGGTGGTGCGAGCCCTTGAGGTCGATCTTCGCGACACCCTCGTAGGCCCGGCGCCGGGCGTCGGCCAGGTCGGCGCCCAGGGCCACGACGGACAGCACGCGGCCGCCGGCGCTGACCAGCTCGCCGGTCTCGGAGAGGCCGGTACCGGCGTGCAGCACGTGCACGCCGGGGAGCGACTCGGCGTCCTCGATGCCCGTGATCGGGTCACCCGACCGGGCGAGCTCCGGATAGCCCTCGGACGCGACGACGACCGTCACCGAGGCCTCCCGGCGCCAGCGGAGCGGCTCCAGCTCGGCGAGCTTGCCGAGGGCCGCCGCGAGCATGACCTCCGAGAGCGGCGTCAGGAGCCGGGCCAGCACGGACTGGGTCTCCGGGTCGCCGAAGCGCGCGTTGAACTCGACCACACGCGTGCCCCGGCTGGTGAGCGCGAGCCCCACGTACAGGACGCCGGAGAACGGCGTGCCGCGCCGGGCCATCTCGTCGACGGTCGGCTGGGCGACGCGCGCCATCACCTCGTCGACGAGGCCCGACGGTGCCCAGCCCAGCGGGCTGTAGGCCCCCATGCCGCCGGTGTTGGGACCTTCGTCCTCGTTCCCGACGCGCTTGAAGTCCTGCGCGGGGACCAGGGGGACCACCTTCGCGCCGTCGGACACGCAGAACAGCGAGACCTCGGGTCCGTCGAGGTACTCCTCGACCACCACCGTGCCCCCGTCCGCGAGGCAGGCCTCGCCGTGGGCCAACGCTGCCGCGCGGTCGTCGGTGACCACTACGCCCTTGCCGGCCGCCAGGCCGTCGTCCTTGACCACGTGCGGGGCGCCGAACGCGTCCAGCGCGGCGGCGAGCTCCGTGACGTCGGTGCACACGTGCGCCATGGCGGTCGGCACGCCCGCGGCAGCCATGACCTCCTTGGCGAACGACTTGGAGCCCTCGAGCCGTGCGGCCTCGCCGGACGGCCCGAACACCGGGATGCCGGCCGCCCGGACGGAGCCCGCGACACCCGCGACGAGCGGCGCCTCGGGGCCGACGACGACCAGCTCGGCGCCTACCCGCTCGGCGAGCGCCGCCACTGCCGTCCCGTCCAGCGGGTCGACCTTGTGGAGCGTGGCCAGCCCGGCGATACCCGGGTTGCCGGGCGCCGCGTGCAGCTCGTGGGCGGCGGACCCGGACGCGGTCTCCCGGTGCAGGGAGTGGATGATGGCGTGCTCGCGGGCACCGGTCCCGATGACGAGGATCTTCACGTGGCGGAGGGCTCTCTTGATGGGTTCTCTGAGTGGGTACGGGACGCGCTCAGCGGCTGTGGATGAGGTCGTGCACGGGGATGATCTCGTCACGCTTGGGGCCGACGCCGATCGCGGAGATCCGGGTGCCCGACATCTCCTCGAGCGCCTTCACGTAGGCCTGGGCGTTCGGCGGCAGGTCCTCGAAGGAGCGGGCCTTGGAGATGTCCTCCCACCAGCCGTCGAACTCCTCGTAGATCGGCTTCGCGTGGTGGAAGGCCGTCTGGTCGGTGGGCATATCGGAGTAGCGGACGCCGTCGACGTCGTACGCCACGCAGACGGGCACCTTCTCCATGCCGGTGAGCACGTCGAGCTTGGTGAGCACGATGTCGGTGAGCCCGTTGATCCGGGTCGCGTAGCGGGCGATCACGGCGTCGTACCAGCCGGTGCGGCGCGCGCGGCCCGTGGTGACGCCGTACTCGCCGCCGGTCTTGCGCAGGAACTCGCCCTTGTCGTCGAACAGCTCCGTGGGGAACGGGCCCTCGCCGACGCGGGTCGTGTAGGCCTTGATGACGCCGATCACGGAGTCGATCCGCGTGGGCCCGACGCCCGAGCCGGTCACCGCGCCGCCCGCCGTCGCGCTCGACGACGTGACGAACGGGTAGGTGCCGTGGTCGATGTCGAGCATCGTCGCCTGGCCGGCCTCGAACAGGACGGTCTTGCCCGCCTGGATGGCCTTGTCCAGCTCGACGGCGGTGTCCGTGACCATGGGCCGCAGGCGCTCGGCGTACTGGAGCAGCTCGTCGAGCGTCTCGTCCACGGTGATGGCGCGGCGGTTGTAGACCTTCACGAGCAGGTGGTTCTTCTGGTCGAGCGAGCCCTCGATCTTGGCGCGCAGGATCTTCTCGTCGAACAGGTCCCACATGCGGATGCCCACGCGGTTGATCTTGTCGGCGTACGCCGGACCGATCCCCCGGCCCGTGGTACCGATGCGGCGCTTGCCGAGGAACCGCTCCGTCACCTTGTCGATCGTGCGGTGGTACGGCGCGATGATGTGCGCGCTGCCCGAGACGAGCAGGCGGGAGACGTCCACACCGCGCGCGATCAGCGCGTCGAGCTCCTCGAACAGGACCTCGATGTCGACCACCACGCCGTTGGCGATGACCGGCACCACGCCCGGCGACAGGATCCCGGACGGCAGCAGGTGCAGGGCGTACTTCTCGTCATCGATGACGACGGTGTGCCCCGCGTTGTTCCCTCCGTTGAACTTGACCACGTAATCGACGCGGGAGCCCAGGAGGTCCGTCGCCTTTCCCTTGCCCTCATCGCCCCACTGGGCCCCGACGAGCACGACGCCTGGCATGGATCTCCACCTTCTCGGATTGCTCGGGTTGCCCGCGTCGTGCGCACGATGGCGCCCGCGGGCCGCGCCCGAGTCTACTTCGTGGTGGACGTGAGGGCGCGTACCTCGTCCACAGACGTGCCGGAGTCGACCAGGAACTTGGCGCAGCGCTCCGCCTCGTCCTCCTCGCCGATGAGGTGGGCCGCCTCGGAGAGCGCGAGAAGCGCGCGGAGAAAGCCCTGGTTCGGCGCGTGGCTCGCCGGGATCGGGCCCTGCCCGCGCCAGCCGGCACGGCGCAGCACGTCGAGGCCGCGGTGGTAGCCCGTCCGGGCGTAGGCGTAGGCCTCGACGTTGCCGGAGGCGCTGCCCGTCGCGAGCGCACCCTCCGCGAGGACCGCCCAGACGAGGGACGACGCCGGGGCCTCCGCCGCCACGTCGACCGGGTCGTCACCGCTGGTCAGGCGCTCACGGGCGGCCGGGAAGTCGTCGGGAAGCAGGGTGGGGGCCGGCCCCTGCAGGAGATTGTCGTGGGTGCTCATGCTCAGATCCTCACACTTCCGGACCCTTCTGGGGCGCAGATGGACAAACCAGGCCGCACCGGATTGCCCGCAACGGCGGCCAGGACGGTGAATTTTGCCTTTCATCCGGTGCGATCGGGCAACAGTCGTTACGCTCGACACATGATCGAGATCGCGACGTCTCCCACGACGACGACGCTCGTGATCGCCGGCGACCTCGACCTCGCCGAACGAGACCAGTTCCCGGAGATCGCAGCGCGCGTCGTCGGCCTGCGCCGGCAGCTGCTCGTGATCGACATGTGCCGGGTCACGTTCATGGACTCGACAGGCGCCGCGTTCCTCATCTCGCTGGCCGACGCCGGCCGTAAGCGGGGCGGCGCGACCGTGATCCGCGGGGCCGACGAGCGCGATCTGTTCGTGCTCGAGGTGTGCGGTGCGATGGAGCTCTTCCGCATCGACGACGAGCACTCGTGCGAGCCCTCGGCTCCCGACTCGGGTTTTGCGGTGATGACCTCGCGGGACGACGACGGCTCCCCGTTATCGCGCCGCGACGTGTCCAGCGCGTAAAACGTTATCCAAGCCCAAGGTGCCGCGTGGCGGCGACCTGTCAGACGCCCGCGCACGTGTCAGACCTACAAGTCACTCGGGTGACCTGTGTGTCTGACACGTGCGCCAGAGTCTGACAGGTCCGCGTTGCGGACCTACCTACTTCGGCGGGGTCGGTTGGCGGCGGAGCTTCGCCCAGACCAGCTTGCCGCTGCCCGACGGACGCCAGCCCCACTCGGCGAGGCGGTCCACGATCTGCATGCCGAACCCGCCCAGGCGGTTCGGGTGCCCGTCGGTCGCCACGGGCGGAGCCGGGTTGTTGTCCTCCACCTCGATCCGCAGGCCGTCGCCCGTGTCGTAGAGACGCAGCGCGATGTGCCCCCAGCCGTGCAGCACGCCGTTCGCCACCAGCTCCGACACGACGAGCTCGGCCTGCGCCGACTCCTCGATGCCCCATGCCTGGCAGGTGCGCAGCACCGCGTGCCGGGCCCGGCCGATCGAGGACGGCTCGCTCGGCAGCATCCAGCGCCGCCACCGCGGTGACAGGGCGGTCTCGCCCGCGTCGCCGGTCGGGTCGGGGATCCGCACCACGACGATCGCGACGTCGTCCTCCGGCGCGTCGGCCAGGCGCGAGAGCAGTTCCTCGCCCACGCCGGCGGCGTCGCGCGCCGTGATGGCCGACGCCGTCTCCAGCAGCGCCTCGAGGCCGAGCCGCAGGGACCGGTCGCGCCGCTCGATGAGGCCGTCCGTGTAGAACAGCAGGGTGTCGCCGGGCTGGAGACGCGCCTCGCCCGTCGTCCGCTCGCGCGACCCGAAGCCGACGAGCGCGCCGCCGCCCTCGTCCAGCTTGATCACCTGCCCGGCACGCAGCAGGAGGGGCGGCAGGTGCCCCGCACGCGAGTAGCCGATGGTCCAGACGTCCGGCTCCTCCTCGCGCTTCAGCGAGGCGTACACCATGCTCGCCGAGCGCGGTATGCCCATGCCCGCGACGAGCTGGTCCACACGTTCGAGCACGCGGCTCGGTGTCGACAGCTCGAACGCGTACGAGCGCACCACGGAACGCAGCTGGCCCATGGTGGCGGCGGCCTCGACGTCGTGCCCCACGACGTCGCCGATCACCAGGCCCACGAGCTCCGGCGAGATCTGCAGCACGTCGTACCAGTCGCCGCCCACCTGCGCGTGCTCCGCGTTGGGCGCGTAGTAGGTCCACACGTCGAGCCCGGCGACGTCCGCCTGCTCGGGGAGCATCGCGCGCTGCAGGGTCTCGGCGAGGCGGTGCTCCCGCGCGTACATGCGCGCGTTGTCGATGGCACTGCCCGCACGGCGGGCCACGACCTCCACCACGGTGCGCAGCGTGTCCGGCTCGTCGGCCTCGACGTAGTCGCCGGGCTCCTCCTCGTCCGGGACGATGACGACCAGCCCGAGCACGTCCCGCCGTCCGGCGACGGGGTGCACCACCACCGAGTCGGGTGCCTTGCCGAGCTCGTCGGCGAGGCGCAGCGTGAGGTCGCGCTGCAGCCACCCCGACGCCGAGTGCGGCGCGTGCGGGATGTCGAGGTGCAGCAGGACGGGGCCGTCGATCAGGCCGTCGAGCACGTCCTGCACCGAGTCGACGACCTCCAGGATGGGCATGGGACCGGTGGTCACGGAGTCGCCGAGGGCGTCGACGGACGGGCGGCGGCGCAGGGACTTGTCCGCGATGTTGTCGCCCTCGATGTACCGCGCGTGCCGGCGTCCGCGGCCGCTGGGTGGCGCCGCGACGTCGATACCCGCTGCGTGCTTGAGGCCGTCGTCGTTCACGTAGAAGCCCGCCCAGCGCACCATCGACTGGAGCAGCTCCGCGATGTCGCGCAGCGCGTACGGGTACTCGAGGTCGGTGAGGATCTCGGTCGTCTGTGCGATGAGGTCGAGGTCCTCGCGCTGCTGCCGCTCGACCTCGAGGCTCGCGAGCTGGGCCGCGTGCTGCTCCATGTGGTCGGAGACATCCACGCTGAACCCGATCCAGTGGGTGATGCGGTCGCTGTGGCCCGCGCGGGCGGGGGTGAGCGTCAGCTGGGCCCAGCCGTTCGTGCCGCCGCGCAGGTGGGACCGAACCGTCGCGTGCACCTCCTGGCCCGCGTTCACCAGCTCGGTCATGCGCTCGAGGTCCTGCGGCTCGACGAGCATCTCGCCCAGGCGCCGCACCGTGTAGCCCGCGAAGTCGTTGAACCGCACGCCCGCGTAGTACTCGAAGGCGCGGTTCGCCCACAGCATCGGCATGCCGTCCTCGGTGGGCCCGGTGAGGAACACGGGAATGCCCACGTTCACCGCGGCACGCAGGATCACGTCACCGACCGACGGCGGCAGGGTGCGCGGGATGCCGGTGCTCGGGGCGTGCCTGCGCGGCTCCGCGCCGGACGTCCGGTAGGCGCCGAACGGCGGGTTCGACGGGATGCTCGGGGGCACGCTCGCGGCGGCAGGAGTCGCGGGCAGGCCGGCGTCGAAGCCGTTTCCGGCAGGCGTCTCGTTCGACACGCCGTCGGCTCTACCGTTCTTTGTCCCGTCCTGAGTCGGACCGAGGCCGAATACGGAAAGGCCGGGGTGCCGTGGCGGCGGAGAGGACGGTGTTAGACCGGATGAATCGGTCAAAATGCCCTCCCAACGGTATCTCTTGCTCGAGGTGCTGTTCCAGCAGGACATTCAACCGTAGATTGGGACGGTCCGAGATCTGAACCTCAACCTCTATCATCGGACCGACACAGCGCCACGACCACTGCTCCCGGAAGGAGAACCGTGCAGGACGGAACTTACGACCCCCCGCGCGGTCCGCAGGGCGGGAGCCCCCAGGACCCCGGCCACAAGACCCCAGAGATCGGTGATCCCGCCAGTATCCACGTCATCGTGGGCCGCTCGCGTGCACGGATCGTCCTGTCCGGGGAGATCGACGCCGATATCGGCGGCGATCTGCACGAGGCCACCGCAGCGGCCGAGGAGTCACGTCTCCCGGTCGAGATCGACGCGCACCACGTGACCTTCATGGACTCGTCAGGCGTCGCGTTCCTCGCGCGCCTCGCGAGCCGCAGCCCGCACCGGGTGCGCGTGCTGCGCGCACCGCCGACGGTGCGCTTCCTGCTGGAGGTGACCCGGATCGGCGACCTCCTCGACATCGTGGACGAGGACCCGGGCTTCGAGCTGGACGACGACGGCCCGACGGGCCCACCACCGTCCGGCGACGCGCCGGCCCCGGCAGGTGTGGGCGGCCCTCCGGCGTCCTGATTGCCAGGTGATCGGTAAAAGGTCAGGTGGTCGGCAGCTCGAGCTGCCGACCACCTGACCTTTTACCGATCACGTGAGCGGAATGCTCACATCTTGTGGCCGGCCGAACGGAGCTGCTGGCAGGCCTCGACGATGCGGGCGGCCATACCGGCCTCCGCAGCCTTGCCCCAGGCGCGCGGGTCGTAGGCCTTCTTGTTGCCGACCTCGCCGTCGATCTTCAGGACGCCGTCGTAGTTCTTGAACATGTGCTCGACCACGGGACGCGTGTACGCGTACTGCGTGTCGGTGTCGATGTTCATCTTGATGACGCCGTTGTCGACGGCCGCGGAGATCTCCTCCGCCGTCGAACCCGAACCACCGTGGAACACGAGGTCGAACGGGTTCTCCTTGCCGATCTCCGCGCCGACGGCCTTCTGGATGTCGAGCAGGATCTCCGGGCGGAGCTTGACGGCACCCGGCTTGTACACACCGTGCACGTTGCCGAAGGTGAGGGCCGTCAGGTAGCGGCCCTTCTCGCCCGAGCCGAGCGCCTTGACCGTGGCCAGGCCGTCCTCGACCGTCGTGTACAGCTTGTCGTTGATCTCGGCCATGTGGCCGTCCTCCTCGCCACCGACGACGCCGATCTCGATCTCGAGGATCGTGCGCGCCGCCTGCGACAGCTCGAGCAGCTCGGCCGCGATCACGAGGTTCTCCTCGATGGGCACGGTGGAACCGTCGAACATGTGCGACTGGAACGTCGGCAGGCCGCCGTTCTTGACCTGCTCCGCCTCGATCGCGAGCAGCGGCTTGACCCAGGAGTCGAGCTTGTCGGCCGTGCAGTGGTCCGTGTGGATGGCGATGTTGACGCCGTAGCCCTTGGCGACCTCGGTCGCGTAGGCCGCGAGTGCCAGGGAGCCCGAGACGCGGTCCTTCACCGTCGAGCCCGACGCGTACTCGCCGCCGCCCACGGAGACCTGGATGATGCCGTCGGACTCCGCCTCGGCAAAGCCCTGAAGTGCGGCAGTGATGGTCTGCGACGAGGTGATGTTGACGGCGGGGTAGGCGAACTTGCCGGCCTTCGCCCGGTCGATCATCTCGGCGTAGACCTCAGGGGTTGCGATGGGCATCTGCGAAACTCCAAACGACTGGTGAGATGGGCGGTCGCAAAGAGTGTCCAAGGCCGCCCGGGTATGCACCTTCGATCTTGCCACGATCCACAGGTGGCCGTGTGCGGCCGTTCGACAGTCGAACGACCGAAACACTGTGGTTTTCGTCTGTCCGCCGCCTCGGACGCCTACGAGGCGTGCTGCGTGGCCCACGCGTGCATCGCGATGGCGGCAGCGGCTCCCGCGTTGATCGACCGTGTCGAGCCGAACTGCGTGATGTGCAGGACGACGTCGCAGGCGGCCTGGGCCTCCGCCGTCAGGCCGGTGGACTCCTGGCCGAACAGCAGGACGCACTCCCGCGGGAGTGCGTACCCCTCGATCGGCACGGAGCCCGGCACGTTGTCGATGCCGACGATCGGCAGCCCGCCGGAGGCCGCCGTTCGCATCCACTCGGCCAGCGCCTCGGCGTCCGGGTGGTGCGTCACGTGCAGGTACCGGTCGGTGACCATGGCACCGCGGCGGTTCCACCGGCGTCTGCCCACGATGTGCACGCCCGCCGCGTTGAACGCGTTGGCGGTGCGGACCACCGAACCGATGTTGAGGTCGTGCGCCCAGTTCTCGATGGCCACGTGGAACGGGTGCCTGCGCGTGTCCAGGTCGGCGACGATCGCCTCGACGGACCAGTACCGGTAGTGGTCGGCGACATTCCGGCGGTCCCCCTCGGCGAGCAGCTCCGGGTCGTAGCGCGGGTCGTCGGGCAGCGGTCCGGACCAGGGGCCGACGCCGATCTGGGTCTCGACAGGCTCGACCACCGGCCCGACGGGCTCACCTGGCACGCCGGTCACTCCGCCGCAGCTGGTGCGGCAGGTAGCGGGGCGCGTCGGGACTCCCACCAGATCGCAACGGCCACGACGGCGGCGCCCAGGAGGGCGAGCAGGACCGGGCCGACGACGTCGCCCGGGGGAGCGATCAAGCCGCCGGTCTCGTCCTGCCACGGCCACAGCGCGCGCAGCGAGCCGAGCATGAGGCCGGCGAGCAGCGCCATGGTGCCCTGACGGCGGTGCTCCAGCAGCCAGTGCAGCAGCTTGACGAACGACCCCAGCCCGACCGCGGCGCCGAGCATGAAGGTGCCGACGAACGCGAGGTCGCGGTCGTGCAGGGCCTCCTGGACGGGGACGTACAGGCCCATGGCGAGCAGCACGAAGGACCCTGACACGCCCGGCAGCACGAGCGCGTTGATGGCGACCGCCGCGCCGATGAACACGAGCCACAGCGGCGGATCGGCGAGCTCGGCCGCGGGCAGCCCGGTGAGGAAGAAGGCGGCTACCGCACCTACCACGAGCAGCGCGACGTCCAGCAGCCGGAACCGGTGCGGCATCATCCGCAGCGGCACGCTGATCGAGACAGCGATCATGCCGAAGAACAACGCGCGCATCGGCACCGGGTTCGACTCGAGCAGGGGGGCGATGGTGTTCAGCGAGACGAGCAGCACCACCACCATGCCGGCGAGCACGGGGACGAGGAACGGCCAGTCGATCTGGCGGAGCGCCACAGCGGCCGGCCGCAGGCCACGTCGCTGGGCCACGCCCTGCACGAGCTCACGTCCCGCGTGCACCAGCTGGCTCGCCGCGCCGAGCAGGCCGTCGTACAGGCCGACGACGAGGGCGATGGTGCCGCCGGAGATACCGGGGACGGACTCGGCCGCGCCGACCATTCCGCCGCGCACGGCGTTGCCCGGCGCAGCGGACCACGGCGTCTTCCTGGACGGTGAGGCGTGGCGGCGACCCGGACCGGGGCGCGTGGTGTCGTCGTGCGTCAGGCTGGTCACGTGCGAAGCCTATGGGCACGACCAGGGCCGAGGCACACCGCCCGCCCCGTTCAGACGAGGTCGACGATGTCCGCTATCGAGTTCACCACGTGGCTGGGGCGGAACGGGTACGTCTCGACCTCTTCTGCCGAAGTCGACCCGGTGAGCACCAGGAACGTCTCCAGGCCGGCCTCCATGCCGCCCAGGATGTCCGTGTCCATGCGGTCCCCGATCATCGTCGTCGACTCCGAGTGCGCGCCGATCAGGTTGAGCGCCGACCGGAACAGCACCGGGTTCGGCTTGCCCACGTAGTAGGGCTGGCGGCCGGTCGCGGCGGTGATCATCGCGGCCACCGATCCGGCGGCGGGCAGCAGGCCCTCCTGCGAGGGGCCGGTCACGTCCGGGTTGGTGCAGATGAACCGGGCGCCGCCGACGATCAGCCTGATCGCCTTCGTGATGGCCTCGAACGAGTACGTGCGGGTCTCGCCGAGCACCACGTAGTCCGGGTCCGACTCGGTGAGCGTGTAGCCCGCCTGGTGCAGCGCCGTCGTCAGGCCCGCCTCGCCGATCGCGTACGCGCTGCCGTTCGGGATCTGGTCGGCGACGAACTGGGCGGTGGCGAGGGCCGACGTCCAGATGTTCTCTTCCGGCACGTCGATGCCGCTGTAGGCGAGCCGGGCGCGCAGGTCGCGTGGCGTGAAGATCGAGTTGTTCGTCAGGACGAGGAACGGCAGCTCCTTGTCCCGCAACGCCTTGATGAACTCGGGGCCGCCGGGGAGGGCGGTGCCTTCGTGCACCAGCACGCCGTCCATGTCCGTGAGCCAGGCTTCGGTGGTCCGCTCGATCATGGCCGCCAGCCTAGTGGCTCGCACCGGAAGCCCTTGCGCGCGGGCTCGTGCGGCAACGCCGGGGCGGGTCAGGTCAGCCCGGGGATCCCGTAGCCGTCGATCGTCCCGCCCGACTCGAAGCGCGGTCCGCCCTTCTCCATGGGCAGCACGATCCGCGCGACCTCCGCGACACGCTTGGCCCGCTCGGTCAGGGTCGTCACGTCGGTGCGGCCGGGCCGCCACAGCATGATCGACGGCCCCTCGATCCGGAGCCGGGACCCGTGGAAGTCGGGCAGCATCACGATGTTCGCGAGACGTGCGTCGAGGGCCCGGCGCGCGAAGTACTCGTCGGAGGTACGCACGAGCCACTGGCCGTCGAACGCGGGGTTGTCGATCTGGACGTCCTGCGCACCGAAGAGCTTCTGCCACTTCTCGCTGAGGCCCTCTGGCGACAGGTCCACGACCGGCTCGCCCGGCAGCGCGTCGAGCGCCACGACGTGCGCCATGCGGCGCAGACCCGCTCGCCGCGTGTCGGCGTCGGGCGAGCCCGTGCGCCACGTGTACGTGAAGGAGACGATGTCGTGGCCGTCGACGTGCCCTCGCATCACGTCGCGGGCCTCACGGTCCAGGCCCATGCCGAACGGCCGGCCGCTCCAGCGCTGGGCGAGCGCCGGATCCTTGCCGATGTACTCCCACCCGTTCGCCTCTGCCCATTGGGCGACGTCCTGCGAGCGCCCGCGCTTCATCATCCGCACCGCGGCAATGGTGAACACCACCAGCCCGATGACGAGCAGGACTAAAGCGACAAATGGCCCCATGAACCTAAAGATACAGTAGGGCTAGGCAAAAGTCTTCGCGGGAAGTGATATCGAGAAGGCCGGACTACGGTATTGGCGAGCTCAGGAGAGGCCGAGGTCCTGCAGGCCGTAGAGGTAGTGGTACGGCACACCGAGCGCCTCGATCTTCTCGCCCGCACCGGTGGCCCTGTCGACGATCGTGGCCACGCCCAGCACCTCGGCGCCCGCGGCGCGGGCGGCCTCGATCGCCGCGATCGGCGACCCGCCCGTCGTCGTCGTGTCCTCCACGACGACCACCTTGCGGCCGGCGATGTCCGGGCCCTCGATCTGGCGCTGCATGCCGTGCGCCTTCGCGGCCTTGCGCACCACGAACGCGTCCAGGTCCTGGCCGCGGGAGGCCGCGGCGTGCAGCAGCGCGTCCGCGATCGGGTCGGCGCCGAGGGTGAGCCCGCCCACCGCGTCGATCTCAGCGGTGCCCAGCCCCACCTCCTCGAGGTGGTCCAGGAGCACGTGCCCGACGAGCGGGGCCGCCCGGTGGTGCAGCGTGATCCGGCGCAGGTCGACGTAGTAGTCGGCCTCCTTGCCGGAGGACAGGGTCACCTTGCCGTGCACCACGGCGAGCTCCTTGATGAGCTCTGCCAGCTGCTCGCGCGGGGTCGGGGAGAAGTCAGCGTTCACGGTGCAAGGGTACGTCGCGGCGGGCGCGGTTCCGGCTGCCGTGGCCCCCGGGGGCGCCGGGCCCCGCCGTCGGTCAGCGGTACTTGCCGACCGCGCGGACGGCCCAGCGCGGCGCCGCCCGCAGCGCGGCGGCGGCCACCTTGTACCGCACCGAGGGTGTGGACAGGACGACGCCGCGGCGCACGTCCTCCAGCGCCACCCGGACGACGTCGGAGGCGTCGAGCCAGGCCCACTCCGGGATCGCCGACTTGGAGATGCCTGCCCGCTCGTGGAACTCCGTGTGCGTGAAGCCCGGGGACAGCAGGGTCGCGGTGACGCCGGTGCCCGTGAGCTCGACCGCGAGGGCCTCGGTGAAGGTCCGCACGTACGCCTTGGCCGCGGCGTAGGTGCCGCCGGCGGTGAGGGCCGCCACCGAGCCGACGTTGAGGATCGCGCCCCGGTCCCGTTCGAGCATCTGCCCGACGGCGGCGTGACTCAGCTCCACGACCGCCTTCACCATGACGTCGATCCCCCGGTGCTCGGTGCTGACGCGGCCCGCCGTGAAGCTCGCGCTCGTGGCGAAGCCCGCGTTGTTGACGAGCAGCCCCACGGGCGGCAGGTCGCCGTCCTCGGGCCCGCCACCGACGACGGCGAGCCGCTGCGCGACCCGCGCGACGTCGTCGGGCACCGACAGGTCCGCCGGGAGCACCTCGACCGCCACGCCGTGGGCGGCGCGGAGCTCCTCGGCGACCTGCTTCAGCCGTTCCTCGTCGCGGGCCACGAGCACGAGGCCGTGGCCCGCCGCCGCGAGCTGCCGCGCGAACTCGAGTCCCAGGCCGGCGGACCCGCCGGTGATCAGAGCGGTTCCCATGACCGCACCCTACCGGCCGTGCCGCGCTGTCAACCGGTCGCTGTCACCTGTCGTCACCGTCGGCCGCAATCGGCGCCATCCCCGTCGCGCGCTCTCGGCGCTTCAGCCAGATGCCCACGACCAGCAGCACCGCGATCGCTATGTACGCCGAGGCGGCGAACGGGCTGGCGACCAGGTAGCTCAGGTCGCCCTGGCTGATCGCGAGGGAACGGCGCAGCCGGTCCTCCGCCATCGGGCCGAGGATCATGCCGACCACCAGCGGTGCGACGGGGTACCCGTAGCGCCGCATGAAGAACCCGGCGGCGCCGATGAGCACCAGGAGCAGCACGTCGACCGGCGAGAAGTTCAGCGCGTAGGAACCGAGCGCGCCGAACATGAGGATGCCCGCGTAGAGGTAGTGCCGCGGGATGCGCAGCACCTTCACCCACATGCCCACGAGCGGCAGGTTCAGCACGACGAGCATGAGGTTGCCGATGTACAGGCTCGCGATCAGCGCCCACACCAGCGCGGACTCGTTCATCATGAGCTGCGGGCCGGGCTGGATGCCGTAGGACTGGAACGCGACGACGATGATCGCCGCGGTCGCCGTCGTGGGCAGGCCGAGGGTGAGCAGCGGGACCAGCACACCCGCCGAGGCGGCGTTGTTCGCGGCTTCCGGACCTGCCACGCCCTCGATGGCGCCCTTGCCGAACTCCTTGCGGCGCTCCTTGGTGGCGAGCCGCTTCTCGGACGCGTAGGAGAGGAACGTCGCGACGTCGGCCCCGCCCGCCGGGATGGTGCCCACCGGGAAGCCGATGGCCGCGCCACGCAGCCACGGCTTCCACGAACGACGCCAGTCGTCCGGCTTCATCCAGGAGCGCCAGCCCTTCTCGATCGGGATGACCTTGATCGGTCCGTGCCGCATCCGGGAGCCCACGTACAGGGCCTCACCGACGGCGAACAGGCCGACGGCGACCACCACGACGTCGATCCCGTCGGCCAGGTTGGGCACACCGAACGTGAAGCGCTGCTGGCCCGTCAGGGTGTCGGTGCCGACCAGCCCGAGGAACAGGCCGAGGGCGAGCGACGCGAGGCCACGCGGGACCGAGGACCCGATCAGGGCGCCCACGGTGATGAACGCGACCACCATGAGGGCGAAGTAGTCGGGATCGCCCAGCTGGACCGCCACGTCGGCGATCACTGGCGCCATGAACGTGAGCGCGACCGTGGCGATCGTGCCCGCCACGAACGAGCCGATGGCCGCGGTGGCGAGAGCCGCGGCGCCGCGCCCGGCGCGCGCCATCTTGTTGCCCTCGATCGCCGTGACTATCGAGGCGGACTCACCGGGTGTGTTGAGCAGGATCGACGTCGTCGAGCCGCCGTACATGCCGCCGTAGTAGATGCCGGCGAAGGTGATGATCGCCGCCGTCGGCTCCAGCGTGTAGGTCAGCGGGAGGAGCAGTGCGATGGCCATGGCCGGGCCGATGCCCGGCAGCACGCCGACCGCCGTGCCGATGAACACGCCGAGCAGTGCCCACAGCAGGTAGACCGGGTGCAGGACGGTGGCGAACCCCTCGAGCAGTGCGGAGAAGTTATCCATGGAGGAACGGCACCCCTTCGAGCAGCGGGCCGGGCGGGAGCGAGAGCCCCAGCAGCCCACCGAAGATCAGTTGGACGACCAGGCCCAGCACGAGCCCGGCCAGGGCCGCGCGCCACCACGGGCGCGCGCCCAGGATCATCGCGGCAGCCGCGAACAGGACCATCGCGGCGAACGGCCAGCCGATGACGTTGATCAGGAACACGTGGACCACCAGGGCGACCACGAGCAGGACCACCGTCAGCCAGTCGGTGCGGACGGTGGGATCGACGTCCTCGCCGCCCTCCTCCTCACCGCCCCGGCCGCTCACGACCAGGAGGACCAGCACCACGCCGATGACGGTGAGCAGCCCGCCCACCAGGTACGGGAAGGCCCGCGGCCCCAGCGTGTTGGTCGAGCTGGGCACGGTGATGCTCCCCGCGGCAACCAGCACGTACACGCCGAGCACGGTCGTGGCCACGGCCAGGACGAGCTCGCCCCATCGACGGCGCGGCGGCCCTGCGGCCCCCGGCTCGAGCCTGTCCGACGGCGGAGGGCCGGCCTCCGCCGTCGGCTCACCCGGTGTTGTGGGCGCGAGGGGCGCCGCGTCGTCGGGCCTCACTGGATGAGACCGATGTCCTGGAGCACCACCTGGATCTCAGAGATGTTCCCCTCGAGGTACGTGTCGAACTCGTCGCCCGCGAGGAAGGCGTCGTCCCAGCCCTTCTCCTCGAGGGTGGCCTGCCACGCCTCGGACCCGGCGAGCTCGGTGACGGCGGTGGTCAGCGCCTCCTTGTCGGCCTCCTCGATGTTGCCCGGGGCGACCACGCCACGCCAGTTGGTGAGGACGACGTCGTACCCGGCCTCGGTGAGGGTCGGGGTGTCGGGCAGGGCGTCGACGCGCTCCTCGCCGGACACCGCGAGCGCACGGACCTCGCCGGCCGCTACCTGCTCGGCGTACTCGCTGACACCCGAGATGCCCGCGCTCACGTTGTTGCCGAGCAGCGCCGCCAGCGACTCGCCACCGCCCGAGTAGGCGATGTAGTTCAGCTTGTTCGCGATGTGCTCCGACGGCATGCCCGAGGCCTGGAGCAGCATCCCCGCGAGGATGTGGTCCGTGCCGCCGGCGGACCCGCCGGTGATCGACACGTCCTTGCCGTTCTCCGTGATGTCCTCGACGAGGTCGTCGACGCTCTTGTACGGCGAGTCCGCCGGGACCACGATGACCTCCTGCTCCTCCGTGAGGCGCGCGATCGGGGTGGTGTGCTCGATCCGGGCCTGCGCCTCGTTGGTCTCGACAGCCCCGACCATGACCAGGCCCATCACGAGCAGGGTGTTCGGGTCCGTGGCGTTGGCGATGTTCGCCAGGCCGACCGTGCCGCCCGCACCGTCGACGTTGGTCACCGTCGCGTTGCCGACCAGCCCTTCCTCCTGCATGTCGGCCTGCATGGCACGGCCCGTCTGGTCCCAGCCGCCGCCCGGACCCGCCGGGACCACGATGCTGAGGTCGTCGATGGCCGCGTCGCCGCCACCACCACCGCCTGCCTCCAGGGCCGAGCAGCCCGCGAGGGTGAGGGCCAGAACTATCCCGAACGGGGCAGCCCCGGTTCGCATGACGCGCATGTCTTCTCCTTTGAGCGGATGCGGCAGATTGAAAGTCGCGAGAGGGTGAGCCGGTTACCGGCCACGTCGCCCGTGCTCGGCTCACCTCGGCGTGAGCGTAGGGAGCACCCCCTCGGCGGGCCGGGTTGTGGTCGCAACGAAGGTTGTGGTCGTTTTGTTCACAGCCCCTCGGCTACCGCACCTGCCGCCACCCGGTGCACACTGGCGTCCGTGAGAAGAGCGATGACGCTCCGAGCACAGCTGCTGATGCTGCAGGTCGTCATAGTGCTCGTGCTCGTCTGCACCACCGGTCTCGTGGCGTCCACCCTGCAGGAGCGCCAGCTCCGTGATGCCTACGTCGACCGGATGACCGGGGTGGCGCAGTCGGTCGCGCACCTGCCCGCCATCCTCGACGCGTACGACGACAAGGACCCGTCCGCCACGATCCAGCCGATCGCCGAGGTCATCCGCGAGGCCTCGGAGGTGACCTACGTGGTCGTCACCGACGAGAACGGCGTCCGCTACTCCCACCCCGACCCCGAGCAGATCGGGCGGCGCGTCTCCACCGACCCCTCCGTACCGCTGTCCGGGCACGTGTGGACCGGCACCCAGACCGGGACGCTCGGCACGTCCTGGCGCGTCAAGGTGCCGGTCTTCGGCCACGCCGCCGACGACGCCGCTCCCGCCCTCGTCATCGGCTCCGCCAGCGTCGGCATCCTCGAGTCCGAGCTGCGCGCCGAGCTGAACGACGACCGCGGCTGGCTGCTCGGGACGCTCGCGGTCGCCGCGGCGATCGGCGTGCTGTGCGCGGCCTGGGTGACCCGCCTCGTCCGCCGCCGGATCTACCTGCTCGAGCCGGAGGACATCGCGGGGCTCCTGGAGACCCGCGGCCTCACCGACGCGCTGCGCTCCCAGTCGCACGAGTTCGCCAACACCGTGCACGTGATCTCCGGGCTGCTGGAGCTGGGCCGCACCGAGGAGGCGGTCGCGTTCATCGAGCGGTCGGGCTACGGCGGGCTGCTCACCTCGTCCGCCGTGGCGCCGGGCGTGCGGTCCCCCGAGCTCGCGGCGCTGCTCCTGGTCAAGACGATCACGGCACGGGAGCGGGGGGTGACCCTCGACGTCGACGACGCGTCGGCGCTCGACCCGCCCACCACGCCGGAGGCCTCGTCCCTGCACACGGACGTGCTCGTCGTGCTCGGGAACCTCATCGACAACGCGGTCGACGCAGTCGGCCCGGAGGGCCGGGTCCGCGTGCTGCTGCAGGTCGACGACGATCTCCTGTGCCTCCAGGTGGACGACGACGGCCCCGGGATCCCCGCCACCCTGCACCACCAGGTGTTCAAGGCAGGCTTCTCCACGAAGGTGCGTGGTGACCGCGAGCACAGCCGCGGCATCGGCCTGGCGCTGGTCCGGCGTGTGGTGGACCGGCGCGACGGCGAGGCGGTCATCGGCACCGGCGACCTCGGCGGGGCGCGGATCACCGTCGAGCTGCCGTTGCCCGCGTCGGGGGCGTCGGGGTCTAGGGCGTCAGCGTCGGCGGAGGCCGAGCGCACCCCGGCCGCCGCGGGAACCAGGGAGACGACATCATGACCGAGCAGGCACGGACGCTGGTCGTCGAGGACGACCCCGCGGTCGCCGTCGTGCACCGGGGGTTCGTGGAGAGCCACCCGCGGTTCGTCGTGGTGGGCGAGGCCCGGAACGGCGCCGACGCGCTGCAGCTGGCGTCCGCCCTGCGCCCCGACCTGATCCTGCTCGACCTGCACCTGCCGGACATCGGCGGGCTCGACGTGCTCCGACGGCTGCGGCTGCTGCCCGGCCCGCCCGTCGACGTCGTCGCCACCACCGCCGCACGCGAGCTGGACAGCGTGCGGCAGGCGATGGCCGGGGGCGTCGTCGCCTACCTGGTCAAGCCGTTCACGTCCGCCGCGCTGCGCGAGCGGCTCGACGAGGTGTGGCAGCGGCGCGAGGACGTACGCCGCGCCCAGACCACCCTCGACCAGGACGAGGTGGACCAGCTCCTGGCCGGGCCGCGGACCGCCACCACCCTGCCGCCCAAGGGGCTCTCCGAGCGGAGCCGGACCCTGGTCCAGGAGGCTCTCGGCCGGCTGTGCGGCACGGCGGAGGACGCGTCGGCGGCCGAGGTCGCCGAGTCGGTCGGCATGTCGCGGGTCAGCGCCCGCCGCTACCTGGAGCACCTGGTCGCTGAAGGGCACGCGCAGGTCAGCCCCCGATACGGCTCGACGGGCCGTCCGGAGAACCGCTACCGCCCGACGTGACCTCCGCGAACCATCAGACCGGAGCGGTCAGCGGGTCCGGGGTCGGATGGACCTGGCCGGTCGCCGTGTCGTACGCGAAGCCCTCGCGGACCCGGTACTCGAAGCCGCCGATCATCTCCTTGACCTCGTAGCCGAGCTTGGCGAACTCGAGCGCGGCCTTGGTCGCCCCGTTGCAGGCCGGGCCCCAGCAGTACACGACGACGGGCTTCCCTCGATCGATGGACTGCTCCGCGCGCAGGCGCACCTTGCCACCAGGCAGGTGCACCGCGCCGGGGATGTGGCCCTGGTTCCAGGACTCCGGAGACCGGACGTCGACCAGGGTGAACGGGGTACCCGCGGCCAGCGCGGAGTGGACGTCGCTGACGTCGGTCTCGAAGGCGAGCCGCCCGGCGAAGTGCGCGACTGCGGCGGAGGTGTCCTGGGAGGTCGTCATAGCCAGAGTGTGCGGATCCCAGGGTGTCGGCGACAAGGGGGCGCGTCCCCACACTCTCTGAAGCGTCCGTAAGCCGCGCTACTCCGAGGGTCCCTGGTCACGCCGGGCGCGTCGGCGGCGAGCGCGGGTAGCAGATGTCACCGGTGTCGAGCCAGTCCTGAGCCCAACGCAGTCATGCGGACGACCCTGGCGGCAGTTCCAAGCCACCCCTGGTCAGGCGCTGAGACGGTCCTTCGTCGGGCGGGCGCTGCCGCCGTTCTTCAGGCGGGTCGTGTCCGGGCCGCTGCTGTGCTTGGTGTAACGCTGCCGGGCAGCCTCACCCGTCGTGCCAAGCACCATGCCGATCTTGTGCCACGAAAGCTTTGCTGCACGGGCCGCACCTATCGCATCGTGCATCACCTCGTCGGCCTGCCGCAGCAGGAGTTCGCGCTCCGCCATGGCGCGGGTGAGCACTACCTGAGGCGGCAGTTCGTCGGCTCCGACGTCATAGACCTCGGCCGTGTCGATGTCGAAATTCTCGAAGCGGCGCTCGATCTCGGCGAGCTCCTTGGGCGTAAGTTCAGACATAGGTTTCACCTCCTGCGTCGCCGCGGCTTCTCCGCGAGGTACTTTTCCCGCGCTGGGTACATCGCGTGCGCGACGATCTCGCGCCCGTTGCGCTGGATGGTGCCCACCTCCATGATCCGCCCGGCTCTGTCCGGACCGATGTACATGGTCATTCCGTCCGACTGCACGATCACACGGATCGCTTTCGCGATCACGTGCAGAAGGTCCTCGTCGGCATAGCCGCGCTTGCGTGCGCTGTCGATGATGACCAGTTCCGTACTCATATTACAAGCCTAAGTTGGCAACTGCAACATGCCAAGTTGAACTTGTCATCCTATGGTCGATGACGCCTCAGTCCGTCATGGCCTCGCGCAGGAACCGGACGACCCGGCGCGCCCGGAACATGAGCGCGTAGCCGATGGCGATCACGTGGCCCACGACGCGCATCGTCTCGTTGACCGCACCCTCCAGCAGCGTGTCCTCGTCGTCGACCACGCCGTCCCTGGCCGACCGCAGGCTGAGGATCTTCGCCCGGTCGTCCGGGCCCAGTTCTTCCAGAAGCTTCGGCACCGTCGACAGCGACTGCGCGAAGGGCGCGTTGCGCACGAGGACCGGCTTGATGATGTCCTCGGGTTCGAGGAACTTCCCGGCGATGATGATGACGGCGACCACCGAGCGCCGTCGGGCGTAGGCCGCGAGAACCGCACCCGCGCCGGCGGACGCACCCATGAGTGCCACGCGCTCGCCGCGCTGCTCATAGCGCTCGATCATCTCGTCCAGGCGGTCCAGGCGGTCCTGGAACGAGGCGTCCGAGGACCAGCGGACGCGGAACATCGTGGTGCGCACGCCGAGCGCACGCCAGGTGCGCAGCGCCTCGCGCTGGAGGTGCACCAGGGGTGGCAGCCGGTCGCCGAGCCCGGGCACGAAGATCACGCGGATCGGCGCCTTCCCGGTCCGCGTGATCGCGCGGCGCGCGGCGTCGTCGAGCCCCGCGAGATCGTCGTCGCCGCTGGTTGTCTGCTCGCTCATGTCGCGCAGAGGCTACACGGGTACGGATCAGACCCACAGGTCAACGAAGTGACCTGTGGGCCTGACTCGGAACTCAACGGTTGAGGAAGGGCCGCAGCTCCGGGCTGTCGAGCTCGAGTGGCCTCACGGAACGCGCTCGCGCCTTGAGCGTCTCCAGGTCCGCCCCGGAGTCCGAGAGCCAGTAGCGAACACCGTCCTTCTCCCACCGAAGGCTCGGGGGGTTGCCTGACACACCCGGTATGCCCCCGCTGTACAGGGCAATTCCCCCGTCGAACGCGACCGCCCTGTAGTCACGCCCGTCGGCGATCGCCGCCTCGATGGGAGTCGTGACGGGCCACCACGCCCACAGGTACGGCGAGTTCTCGTCGTGCCACATCCTCCAGAGGTACAGCGTCGTCCCTGGCTCGGTCTCCGGAGACTCCACCCTCTCGAACCCGTCGGGCACCGGACCCGTCACCGAGCCATCCTCGCCGTAGTCGAGACTGTTCAGGATGGCCCGGAACTCCTCGACCGAGACCCCGCCGGCCTCGGCGTACCACGGGTAGCCGCTCTCGTCGGTCCACGTCAGGTGGTGGTCCCCAGAGCCCGTGGTTCCCACCTCTGCTTCGACCAGGGACGTGCCGGGGGTAGGCGGAAGAGGGCCCGGCAGCCTTTCGTACACGACGACGGCTCGGTCGTCGGCCGGGTCAGCGAAGACCGCGGACGCGACAGCTCCCGCGCACTCCGACGGTGCGCCCTGCAGCGTCGGCGGTGCGGTCACCGGAACATCAGGCAAGGTCCAGCCGGAATCTATGAGGCCTCGCCACTCCGACGAAGGGATCTCCTCGGTCGAGTCGGCACTCATGTTCGAGTCGTCACAGTGCGCGGTCGACTCCTCCCCGGGCCTTACCAACGGCGACGCCTGCGGCATGCGGGGGTCGGGTGCGCCGACCGGCTGATCGACATCCCTGACCAGGACCGCGCCGACAACGCCGGCCACGACCAGCAGCACACCAGCCGTCAGCGCGACGAGGGCCCTACCCCCGGCCCCAGCGCGGCGTGGACGCGACGTATCAGGACGTGCCCCGCCGTGCAGCGGGAACGCGAGGGCCGTCCGCTCGGTGCGCAGGCCTCGCTCAAGGGCCGCCCGCGCGGCCTCCAGCCCTGCGGCATCCACCGGACCGGTCGGTGCCAGCTCGCGCAGCTCGTTGTCCGACGTGCGGTTCATCGGGTCCTCCTCGCGGTTCGGTCAGCAGCTGTGTCGATCGGCGCGGACGAGGACTCTTCCCCGCGGGGCATCGGCAGGTCGGGAAGGACGGCGCTCGCCGAATCAAGCCGACGACGCGCCCGTGACAGCCGCATCTTGAAGGCGGCCACGGAGCATCCGGCCACCCGTGCCGCATCCTTCGGCGCGAGCCCGTCCCACCCCGTGAGGAGCAGCGCCTCGCGGTCCTTCGGTGGAAGCCCGAGAAGTGCCGAGATCAGCGCGTCGCGCCGGCTCACCGTCAGCACGGTGTCCTCCGTCACGCGTGCAACACGCTCCAGCCGGACGAGCTGTTCCTCGACCGCGCTCCGCCGTCGGGCGGCACGGCGCTGGTTGCGCACCACGTTGCGCGCCACGACCAGGAGCCAGGGCAGAGGGTCGCCGGGCACGCCGGCAAGGCGACGCCACGCGACGAGGAAGGTCTCGGACACCACCTCCTGCGCGTCGTGCGGATCCACGTGCCGCAGGGCATATGCCTGTACTCGCCATGCGTAGGAGCGCCAGAGCTCGCTGATCCGGTCCTCGTCCGACGGGGGATCGCCGTCGGACAGACTTCGTATGGTCGTCACGTCTCTGCAATGTCCGCTCGGGCGTCGGGGTAACAAGCACCCTGACGATCTCACCCTCAGCCCGCGACGTGTCAGGCCCACAGGTCACCGGAGTGACCTGTGGGTCTGACATCTGGGGCCGGTGTCAGCGGACGCCGTACGCCCGGATCACCGTCTGCTGGACGGTGCCGCCCGACTTGTCCTTCGCGCTGACGCGGACCGAGACGTGCTCGGTGCCGGCCGGTACGTCGAGGCCCGCGGTGTAGACGCCCTTAGCGGTGCGGCGCAGCGTGGCCTTCTGCCAGGTCGCGCCGTCGTCGGCCGACCACCACAGGCTCGCCCCGGTGACCTTGCTCCCGGTGCTGCCCGCCTGGTGGCCGACGGTCACCGTGGCGGTGGTCCGCCGCGGCGCCTCGTTCCTCAGGTCCGTGCCCTTGACCGCGTAGGCGACGTCGAGGGCCGGCAGGTGTACCGGCTCGGCAGCGGAGCCGCCCGGCGCGGTGTGGAAGTTCCACTCCGTGCGCACCTGCGTGGACCTGCCCCACCAGGGCGCCTCCTGCGCCGCACTGAGCATCACACGGTGGTCGGCGCCCCCGGCGGGGATAGGCACCCGCGCCGACGGGTAGGTGTTGTCGGCGACGGCGGCGCCGTCCTGCCAGACGCGGAGCCGCGTGGTGTCCCCGCCGAACGGCTCGAACGGATGCCTGCCCGCGTCGCTCCAGGGGGTGAGGCCGAGGGCGAGCGTGCGCCCCGCGGTGGTGATCGATCCCTCGCCGAGCCGGGTGCTCAGCACCGCGCCACCGACGGTCGTCCGCGCCTTCTCCCGCGGCGCGTACTCCCGGGGCTCGCTCTTGAAGTAGCCCTGGTCGGCCTCCTCCGCGCCCGCGTAGACCTCGTGGCCCCACGCGACGCCGTTCGCGCTCACGTACTCCGTACGCCGGCCAGCGGTCGCGACCGGGCTGGCCACCGCCGAGCCCCAGAGATGATCGGCCGCGAAGCCGACCCGGGCGCTCGCGTTCCGGTGGTCCGCGCCGAGCGCCGCGTAACCGGTGGTGATCGCCGCGGTGTTCCGCCCCGTCGCCCGGAACTTGAACGTGTCCACCACCTCCTGCGCGTACAGGAGGTCATAGGTGTACGACGGCGCACGGCTCGCGCTCGACGGTCCGGTCAGGACGAAGTGTGTCTGCAGGTCGTGCTCACCGATGGTGACCGCAGCCGTGGTGGGCGTCGCGTAGACCTTCGCTCCGGCGGTGACCACCATCCCGAAACCGTAGGGTTCGCCGTCGGCCGCGGTCCGGGTGTCGTCCAGCGCGAGCCAGGTGAGGTCCGCGGGCCGCTCGGTGGTGGCCGTCAGTTCCCGTGCCTTCCGCGCGTCGAGGACCAGCGCCGTGTCGTCGGCCACCTCGATCTCGGGGTGCAGCACGGCGATCGCCTCGGACACGACGAACTCCTCGTCTGCCGTCCACAGGAAGCCCGTGACCGAGTACTTGCCCGGCGGGACCCGCAGGTCGACGCCCTCGGCGCCGATCTCCAGGTGCTCGCTGAACAGGGCGGGGTCGTCGACGTTCACGATGCGGACGGTGGACGAACCGGCGTGCGGCTTGCCGTCGCGCCCGACCGCGTCGATGTCGAGGTCCGCCAGGTCGGGCTCCTTGTAGTAGCCGAGCGGAGTACGGATCTCCTGGCCGTCCGGTCCGGTAGCGGTGACGGCGCCCGAGTAGCGGCGCTCGACGGCGCCGACCGTCGTGTCCACCCGGACGTCGACGGTCGCGGTGCCCTGCGCCGGGACGGTCAGCGTGCTCGAGCTGAGCCGCACGGCCCGCGCCGGCAGGGGCTTGCCGTCCTGGCGGGTCGCCGTGACCGCGAGGTCGAGGGTGATCGCCGTGTCGGTGCCGTTCTCATAGGTGAGCGTCCGCGTCACCTTGCCCTTCTGCGGAAACTCCAGCCCACCGAACGACAGCGAGGCGGGAGACGCCAGGACCGGCAGCTCCAGCGCTGCGGGCAGGTAGATGCGCCCGGCACCCTCGTCGAACACGCCACCGCTCGTGTGCTGGGCAGAGCCCATGAGCACTGCCTTGAGCTGCTGCGCCGACAGGTCGGGGCGGGCCTGCTTGAGGACCGCCGCCGCGCCCGCCACGTGCGGAGCCGCCATCGACGTACCGCTCCAGGCGACGTACTCGCCCGTCCCCGACTCCGGCTTCGTGCCGACGGCGCGTGCCGCGACGATCTCGACTCCCGGCGCGGTGACGTCCGGCTTGATCGCCTGGTCGAGCGCTCGCGGGCCGCGGCTGGAGAAGGTGGCGACGTCGTCGGCGTCGTCCACGGCGCCCACCGTCAGGGCGGAGCTCGCCGCCCCGGGGGTGGCCACCGTCCCGTACTCGCCGTCGTTGCCTGCCGCGACGACGAAGAGGGTCCCGTGCCGGGCAGTCAGCGTGTCGAGGGCCACGGAGGTCGGGTCGGTGCCGTCCGTGTAGTTCTCGAACTCGCCGAGGCTCATGTTCACGACGTCGGCGCCCTTGCCTGCGGCCCACTCCATGCCGTCGACGACCGACGACATCTCGCCGCCGCCGAACTCGTCGAGCACCTTGCCGACGAGCAGGTCGGCCCCCGGCGCGACGCCACGGTTCGTGCCGTCCGACGCGTCGCCGGAGCCCAGCGTGATCGAGGCCACGTGCGTGCCGTGGCCGTAGAGGTCGTTGGTGTTCCCGGAGCCGGTGAAGTCCTTGGCCCCGACCACGACGTCGTCCAGGTCCGGGTGGGTGCGGTCGAGGCCCGAGTCGAGCACCGCCACCGTCACGCCCTCCCCGGTGTAGCCCGCTTCCCAGGCCGCGGGGGCGCCGATCTGGGGCATCGAGTCCTCGTCGAGCGCCTGGACGGGTGCGTCCAGCCACACCTTGACCTCGGGTGCGGCCGAGCGGGCTGCCGCCCTCGTCGTGTCGCGCCGCAGTCCGGCGAGCAGGTCGGCGGCGGCCGCGCGGTCCAGGTCCGCGGAGATCGCCCCGGCCGACTCGAGCGTCCGCTCCGGCTCCAGGCCGAGCGCCGCCCAGTCGGGCTGCGGCCGGTCCTGCGCCCTGCGCTCGCTCGGCCTCGGGTCCCCCGCGAGGGACGCGTCCCGCCCCGCGACTGCTTCCTGCGCCACGGCGGCGTCCTGCACGATGACCGGGACGGTGTCCCGGTGCGCGTCGTCGTACCCGGCCGCGACCAGGCCCGAGACGTTGAACAGCGCACGGTCCACCCGGTCGGGCACGAGGCCCGCGACGTCGGCGGGGATCACGTACAGCCGGTCGCCCTCGGTGATCCGCTGGAAGGCCATGCCCTCGCGTCCCTCGCCTGGCGTGACGGCCGCCGAGCTGCGCCCGTCGGCATGCCGGGTGAGCGTGACCCGGTCCCCGGTGATCAGGGTGACGGACGCGGTGGTCGGGGTGCCCGGCCCCGTCAGTGCCGCGGGCTCGACGGCAGCGCCGTCACCGTCCGCTCCCGCCGCGGCGGCGCCGAGCGTCCACGCCGGTACCCCCGCCCCCATCGCGACCGCTACGGCGAACGCCGCCGCTGCTGCGCCTGTTCTGGCACGCATCTGCTGTCTCCTTCGTGAGAAGCCGGCGGCATGAAATGCCACCTCACGGGGGACAACGCGCGAGGAGCACAGAAGGTTGGGCGAAAGATTCGGCGTTGTGCCTGCTCAGCGCACCAGGAGGGGCGTCGCGTCGCGGAGGCGGCGCGTGTACTCGTGCTGCGGGGTGTCGTAGACCTCGGCGGTGGGACCCTGCTCCACGATCAGGCCGTCGCGCATCACCGCCACGTGGTCGCAGACGTGCCGCACCACGCCCAGGTCGTGCGACACGAGCAGAAGTGTCAGGTCGTGCTCGTCCGCGAGCCGCGCGAGCAGGTCCAGGACCTGCCGCCGGACGGAGACGTCGAGCGCGCTGACCGGCTCGTCCGCCACGAGGATGCGCGGCCTGCACACGAGCGCCCGCGCGATGGCGATGCGCTGGCGCTGCCCGCCCGAGAACTGGTGCGGGTACCGCTCGGTCGCGTCGAGCGGCAGGCCGACGGCGTCCAGCATCTCCCGCACCACGTCCCGCCGGGCAGCTGCCGTCCGCGGGCCACCGGCCCGGACGTTCGCGGGGTTGAGGAGCGGCTCCGCCACGATGTCGCCCACCGTCATGCGGGGGTCGAGCGAGCCGTACGGGTCCTGGAAGACGACCTGCAGGGCCGCACGCAGGCCGCCCAGCCCGGCCCCCGCAGCCGCACCACCGGTCGAGCCTGCCGAGACCCCGTCCGCGCCGATCCGCACCCCGGCACTCGTCACGTGCCCGGACGTCGGCCGGTCCAGCCCCGCCACGATCCGCAGCAGGGTCGACTTGCCCGAACCGGACTCGCCCACTATCCCGAACCGCTGCCCCTCCTGGACCTCCAGCGAGACACCCCGCAGCGCGTGCACCACCTCGCCGCGGCTCGGATAGGTACGGGTCACGTCCGCGACGCGGATCAGCGGTTGCCGGGCCTCCTGGGGTGCGGCCGACCGCCGCGGCTCCAGGGCCGACGCCGCCAGCAGCCGCTTCGTGTACTCGTGCCGCGGGTGCGCGAACACCTCGGCGACGGGGCCTTCCTCGACCACCACACCCTCGAGCAGCACCACCACCCGCTCGCAGACCTGGGACACCACCGCCAGGTCGTGCGTGATGAACAGCAGCCCCGCACCCCGGTCCTCGACGAGCCGCACCATCAGGTCCAGCACCTGGCGCTGCACGGTGACGTCGAGGGCCGTCGTCGGCTCGTCCGCCACGAGCACGGCCGGGTCGTTGGCCAGCGCCATCGCCAGTCCCACCCGCTGGCGCTGCCCGCCGGACAGCTCGTGCGGGTAGCGCCCGGCGGCGCCCTCCGGCAGTCCCACCTCGGCCAGCAGCTCGCCGGCGCGCCGCGTCGCCGTCCGGCTCGTCGTCCCGTGCAGCGTCATCGCCTCGGCGACCTGGCGGCCCACCCGCATCAGCGGGTTCAGCGCTGTCATCGGCTCCTGGAAGACCATCGACGCCGCCTCGCCGCGCAGCCGGGCCATGGCTTGCTCGCCCCGCTCCAGCAGGTTCCCGGGCACGCCGGCGAGTCGCACCTGACCGGCGGCCGCGACGCCGTCGGGCAGCAGGCCCAGCGCCGCGAGCGCCGTCATGGTCTTGCCCGATCCGGACTCGCCGATCAGGCCGACGCGCTCGCCGGGGGCGACCCGGAGGGAGACCTCGGAGAGGAGCGGGCGGCCGCTGCTGGTACGGACCGTGAGGTCGCGGATGTCGAGGGCGGCGGGTTGCTGGGGCTCGTCGTGCGGTCGGGGGGTCTCGACAGGCTCGACCACCGGACGGGCAGGCTCGACCGACGATCCGGGGTCGACGGCGGAGAGGCGGGGGTCGAAGACGTCGCGCAGGCCGTCGCCCAGCAGGTTGAACCCGAGCACCGCCACCGCTATCGCGACGCCGGGCACCATCGCGAGGTGGTCGGCGACGCCGAGGAACTGCTGGGACTCCTGCAGCATGCGGCCCCACGACGGCGTCGGCGGGGGTGTGCCCAGGCCGAGGAAGGACAGCCCTGCCTCGGCGAGCACGGCGATCGCGAAGTTCACGGAGCACTGCACCATCACCATGCCGCCGATGTTGGGCAGCACGTGCCGTGCGGCGATGGCGAGCTCGCCGCGGTTCGCGGCCCGGGCGGCGAGCACGTAGTCGGACCGCACGACCTGCAGCGTCCCGCCGCGGGCGACGCGGGCGAAGGCGGGGATCGAGCCGATGCCGAGCGCGACCATCGCCGTCACGGTGCCCGCGCCGTAGACGGCGCCGAGAACTATCGCGAGCAGGAGCCCGGGGAAGGCGAGGAGGATGTCGCCGCCCCGCATGAGGAGGGCGCCGAGCCGCCCGCCGCGCATTCCCGCGAGCACGCCGAGCGGCACGCCGACCACCGCCGCGATGCCCACCGCCACCAGGCCGACCAGCAGG
This sequence comes from Promicromonospora sp. CA-289599, assembly GCF_050936155.1. Classification (NCBI taxonomy): domain Bacteria; kingdom Bacillati; phylum Actinomycetota; class Actinomycetes; order Micrococcales; family Promicromonosporaceae; genus Promicromonospora; species Promicromonospora sp. CA-289599. Next base: position 2,887,179 of record NZ_JBNJNI010000001.1, on the reverse strand, counting down.
GTGATCTGCGCGCCCGCCATGACCTGCGAGAGCACGTCGCGGCCGAACCGGTCGGTACCGAGCCAGTGCCCGGCCCCTGGCGGGAGGAGGCGTTCGGCGCCGGCATGCTCGGGGTCGTACGGCGTCCAGACGAGGGAGACCAGGGCCGTGACGACGACCAGCCCGACCAGCACCGCACCGATCACGAGCTGGGGGTGCACGCGTGCGCGGCGGACCGGGCCGGTCATGACGCCCTCCTGAGCCGGGGGTCCAGCAGGGTGTAGGCGAGGTCGACCAGGAAGTTCAGCAGCACCACGAGCACGACGAGCACCGCCACTATCGACTGCACTGCGAGCAGGTCACGGTTGCCCACCGAGTCGAGCAGCAGGCTGCCGAGGCCGGGCACGGCGAAGACCCGCTCGATCACGACGGCGCCGATCAGCATCGACGCGATCTGCACGCCCACCACGGTCACGATCGGCACGCCGGCGTTCCGCAGCCCGTGCCGCACCAGCGCGCCGGTGAACGTGAGTCCCTTGGCGCGGGCGGTCCGCAGGAAGTCCTCGCGCATGATCTCCAGGACGGCGCTGCGTACGTACCGCGTGATGATCGCGGCCTGCACGGAGCCCAGCGCGACGGCGGGCAGCAGCACGTGGCGCCAGAACTCACCGAACCCCTCGACGGGCGCCACCCACCCGCCCGAAGGCAGCCAGCCGAGCCGCACCGCGAACAGCGCCACGAGCAGCACGCCGACCAGAAAGTTCGGCACCGCCACACCCACCTGGCTCATCGCGGACAGCGCCACGCCACCCTCGTTCCGGTGCCAGACGGCGGCCAGCGTGCCCACGGGCACCGCCACCACCAGGGCGATCAGCATGCCGAGCAGCACGAGGATGCCCGTCACCTGCACCCGGTCGGCGACCAGGGGCGTGAGGTCCTGCGACGTCACGTAGCTCGTGCCGAGGTTCCCCGTGAGCAGGCCGCCCATCCACTCGAGGTACTGGGACAGAAGCGGCCTGTCGGTGCCGTGCTCGGCCCGCCAGGCCACGAGCGCCTCGGGGGACGCCTCGATCCCGAGCGCGACGACGGCTGGGTCGCCGGGCAGCACCCGCAGCAGCACGAAGATCGCCGCCGTCGCCACCAGGAGCGTGGCGACGAGCTGGGCGACGTGCGAGGCGATTTGTCTGGCCACGTGCGGTGTCCGGCGGCGGCCGGGTCAGCTGTCGGACCAGCGCAGGCCGGTCAGGTCCATCGACTCGGTGGTCGCGTTCGCGGCGATGCCCGCCAGTCCGGCGTCGGCCACCACCGTGTTGGGAAAGAGGAAGAGCGGGTCGCTCGCGGCGTCGTCGACGATCATCCGGGCGACCTCCTGCATCCCCGCGACGTACTGGTCCGGGCTGCTCCGGTCGGCCTCCTCCGCGACCGCGGTGACCCGGGGGTTGTCGTACCCGATGTAGTAGTCCGGGTCGCCGAAGATCGTCAGCATGTCCCGGGCCTCGGTGTGGAGGATCACGGACATCTGGTAGTCGTGCTCGGTGAACACCTTGTCCAGCCAGACGGCGGGGAACTCCGCGGGGACGATCTTCGCGTCGATGCCGACGTCCTTGAGCTGTGACACGACCACCTGGGCGACCGCCTCCGCGTAGGGCCGGGTCGGGACGTCGAACGTGATGCTCAGGTCCTCGGCGCCGGCCTCCGCCAGCAGCTCGCGGGCCCGGTCCGGGTCGTACGGGTAGGAGTCGGTCAGGTCCTGGTAGTACGGGTCGGTGGGCGGCACCATCGAGCCGATGAGTTCGCCGTGCCCCGCCCACGCGGTGTCGAGCACCGCCTTGCGGTCGATCGCGTGCATGACCGCGCGGCGCACCCGCAGGTCGTCGAACGGCGGTTCGGTGTTGTTCAGCGCGAGCAGGACCTCGCCCGTCGACGTGCCGTCGATGACCTGCAGGTCCTCGTCCTGCTCGAGGCCGGCCAGCAGATCGGGGGCCTGCATGTTGTACGCCATGTCGATGTCACCGGCGCGGACGGCGTTGGCCTGGGCGTTCGCATCGGCGAAGTAGCGGACGGTGACGTCCTGGATCGCCGGCGCCTCGCCCCAGTAGTCCTCGCGGGCGGCGAGCGTGATGTGGTCGCCGGGAGCGACCTCCTCGACCGTGTAGGGGCCGGTGCCGACGGTCTCCGTCGCCAGGTCGGCGGACAGGTCGTCGGGGAACATGGCACCTACCGACGTGCCCATGTCGAACAGCCAGGAGTTGCTCGGGTGCTTCAGGGTGACGGCGACCTCGGTGTCGCTCGTCGCCTCGGCCTCCCGCACGACGTCCATCTTGGACCTGAGGCTCAGCGTCCAGTCGTCCTGGACCCGGCCGATCGACGCCACGACGTCGTCCGCGGTGAAGGGCGAGCCGTCGGAGAACCGCACACCCTCGTGCAGCGTGAACGTGTAGACGGTGCGGTCCCCGTTGACCTCCCACGACTCGGCGAGCTGCGGCTGCACCTCGCCCTCCTGGTCGATGGTCACCAGGCCCTCGTACACGTTGTTCATCAGCAGCTGCGGGATCGCGGAGCCCGACGTCGTCGTGAGGTCGAGGTTGGTGGGTTCCCCGGTCAGGCCGACGACGACGTCCGTGCGCGCCCCTCCGGTGCCCTCGCCGGAACCTGCCGAGCAGGCCGCGACCAGCGCCGCGGTGGTCAGGGCGACGACGACGCCGACGGCGCGGCGCCTGGTGAGGATCTGCACGAAACCAGCGTAGTCGGGGTGAACCTCTCGATGGTCAGGGCCCGAGAAGTGCGGCGGGAATCACAGCGACACCGTCCTGGCGGCGATAGGCGTACTTGCCGGTGGTGATGACTGCCATGTCAGCAAGGGTGTCCCCGATCTGCTCACGGAGCCACAAGAGCTGGCGGACGTCGTGGTCATCTGGCGTCGCGGTCAACTTGACCTCCAGTGCGACGACACGGTTACCCATACCCTCGATGACGAGGTCCACCTCATGGCGGCCGTCCCGGTCGCGAAGGTGATAGACACGCGCTTCCACGTTCTGGGCATAGACCTGCGCATCGAGTGTCACCAGGGACTCGAAGAGCGCGCCGAGTATCCCTCCGTGATTGATGGCAGCCGTGTCACCATGTCCAGCCATCAGTCCGTCTGCACTCAGGTTCAACAATCGAGCTGCGAGCGCCGGATCGGCAAGCTGGTGCTTGCTTGCCTGCCCCAGCCTGGCAAGGTGGTTCGAGGTTGGCATCCATGCGGGAGTCGGGTCGAGGAGCCACAGTCCGGAGAGCACGTCTCTGTATCCGATTGTCGTCTTCTTCGACGGCTTGTCGCCCTCGTTGGGTGTCGCCGCGTCGAGGATCTCGACGTATTTGGCAGTGGTCGACAAAGCGGCTGCGTACGCAGCGAGCCACGCGCGAAGAGCCTCCGGCCGACGGACTGGGTACCCCTGCTCCACGAACTCCCGCTGAGCAATGTTGTCGAGGTAGGTATTAAGCCTGAGCCGACGGAGCTGCGGGGTGGGAGCGGAGCGAACACCGGGCAGACCTGAAGCGACGATCTCCTCGATGTAGTCGCCGAGCACGACCTCCGTCTCACCGCCGATCTCGGCCTCCCCGCGGAGCATGGCGGCAAGACTGACCGAAGGACTGGCAACACCGCGCTCGAAGAGACTCATCGGGCGCATCCGCAGTCCGATGATCCGACCAGCACCCGAGTGCACGCTCGCCCCGCGGGGAGCCGAGCTCCCAGTGAGCAGAAAGCGCCCGAGCTCAGCGCCGTCATCGACTGCCCGGCGCACTCGGTCCCAGGACTCGGGCCAGCGCTGCCACTCATCTACCAGCACCGGACCTGGCAGCGTGCGCAGCAGGTCAGGGTCGGACAGAAGCCGCTGCCTACCGCTCTCCTGGTCAAGCTGCAGGACGGACTTCGCTCGGCGACGAGCCGTTTCTGTCTTACCTACGCCTTTTGGCCCATAGATCGAGGTTGCTTCCAGGTGCGGCTGCACCTCGTCGAGCAGGTCATCGATCACCCGACGCTCGTAGACGGTCACGAACAGCCTCTCTCCTCAGCAGCCACTACACGATTTGCGCACCTTCTACTCCACCTCACGCGCACCATCTACTACACCATATGCGCACTGCCTACTCCACCGCACGCGCACCAACTACAGGCGACAGGCCGGTGAGTACCCCACGTACGCTGATCCCGTGCGCCTCGTCACCTGGAACGTCAACTCCATCCGCACGCGCGTCGACCGCGTGCTCGCCTTCCTCGACCGGTCCCAGGCCGACGTCCTGGCCGTCCAGGAGACCAAGTGCCGGGACGACCAGTTCCCGACCGCGGCGTTCGAGGCCGCCGGTTACGAGGTGGCGCACTTCGGGCTGTCGCAGTGGAACGGTGTGGCGATCGTGTCGCGGGTCGGCCTGACCGACGTCGCCACCCAGTTCCCCGGTCAGCCGGGCTTCGCCAAGGCGGTCGTCGAGGACGGGCCGGACCCACTGCTCGACGTCGTCCCGCCGCTCGAGGCGCGGGCGATCGGCGCGACCTGCGGCGGCGTCCGAGTATGGAGCCTGTACGTACCCCACGGCCGCGCGCTCGGCGACCCCCACTACACCTACAAGCTGGCCTGGCTGGAGGCGCTGCGCACCTCCGCACAGACCTGGGCGGACGCCGGCGACGCCGTAGCGCTCATGGGTGACTGGAACGTCATCCCGCTCGACACCGACGTGTACGACGTGGCGGACTTCGCCGGGAAGACGCACGTCTCCCAGCCGGAGCGGGACGCGTTCGACGCCTTCGGCAAGGCCGGGTACACGGAGCTCACGCGCGCGTTCCTCCCGGAGGAGCGCACCTACACCTACTGGGATTATCAGCAGCTCGCCTTCCCGCGGAACAAGGGGCTGCGGATCGACTTCTGCTGGGCGTCGACCGCCCTCGCCGGCCGCGCGTCGGGTGCCGCCATCGACCGGGACGAGCGCAAGGGCAAGGGCGCCTCCGACCACGTCCCGGTGATCGTCGACCTGGCCGACTGAACCTCCCGCCCACGGCGCAGGAGGCGCCGAGGTTCCACCGGCGATGGGGAAATCAGCGGGTGAAATTGTCCACAAAGAGGGTGCACTCCAGGCGTGCATCGTCCTGGTGACAAGGTCGTCGTCGAATGTCGGTAAGTTAACCTGCATGACGTCGACGCCCGACCACCTTCCGGCCGCCACTGAAGTCGCCAAGGTGCCTGCCACGGATCCTGTCGGGACGGCGTCTGCGGACAAGGCGGAGCGGGATCCCGCGTCGAACGGCAAGGTCGTCGACAGCCGTTCCGAGGGCGACGACGCGGCGTCCGAGCGAGCGGACGACCGCGGGACCGACGCCGCTGATGCGTCGACCGCAAACAGCGAGCCCGCGGGCGACGGGGCCCAGGACGGGGTAGCAGCGGCCGAGTCCGGGGATGCCTCGTCCGGGGATGCTGCGCGTGCGGAGACTGGCTCGGCGGAGACTGGCTCGGCGGAGGCCGAGACCGCGGAGGAGTCCACCGACGGGCAGACGACGGCCGCTGCGGCGGACGCGGAGTCCTCGGCTGGTGCGGAGAGCGCACCGAGCGACGTCGAGCCCGTCGCGAACGTGGCGCCCGCGGCGGACGTGGCGCCCGCGGCGGACGTCGCGGACCCTGGACCTGCGGCGAAGGCCGCGGATCGTCAGCCCGTTGCAGACGCTGCGCCCACCGGGAGCGCCGAGCCCGTCGCAGACGCGGCTGATGTGGAGCCTGCCGCAGCGGAGGAGCCCGTCGTGGACGTCAAGCCTGCTCCGGAACCTGCCCGCAAGCCTGCGGCAGGTACCGGGTCGAAGCAGGCGGCACGCACCGAGGATGTCGGCGTCGTGCCCGCCACCGCACTGCCGAAGCGGGTACCGGCGGCTCCCCCCACCTCCCCCGTCGAGGCGATACCGACGCCCACCAGGAGCGCGGAACCTGCGGCCGCTGCGCAGACTGAGGAGCCGACCGAAGCGGAGCCCGACAGCGCCACCGGGGCCGCGGTGGGCAGCAGCCCCGACGCTGACGCCGACACCGATGCGGGCGTCGACACCGGCGTCTCCCGCGATGACGCAGGCTCGGACGGCTCGACCGATGCGCCAGACCCGTCGGCTGTGCCCGTCTCGGCCAGCGCACCTGACTCGCCCGACTCAGCTGACTCGGCTGGCTCGCCCGCCGCAGCCGACAGCAAGCCCGCCACGTCGAAGGCTGCCGGTACGTCGAAGGCTGCTGCTACCGACAAGGCTGCCGGTACGGACAAGGCCGAGCCCGGGACGCCGTCCGACAGCGCGGCCGCGCCGGCCGTGGACGAGACCTTCGACTTCAAGGCGCTCTCCTTCGCCGCGATCGCCGCGGCGCACAAGAAGGAGCTCGGGCCGCGGACCGTCGCCGGGGAGACCGAGGCGTCCGACGAGCAGAAGGCCGCGAACCAGACCGCTGCTGACGCGCCTGCCGCGGACCCGAAGGAGGTCTCCAGCGAGCCGGAGACGCCCGCCGCCGCGGACGACGCTCCCACCGAGGAGCTCTTCGCGCCGCCCGCTACGCGCGTCCCGCCGGCCGTCACGCCGCCGAGCCCCTTCCCGACGCCCGCGGCCTCGCCGCAGCATCAGCCGGACGCCTCGCGCCAGGACCAGGGCACCATCCAGCTGCAGCCGCCGTCGCCGTTCCCCTCCCCGCGCGGTGGTTCCGCGCACCCGTTCCCCGCCGTGCACGGCTATGCGCCCGAGGCCTCCTATGCCGGCTGGCACCCGCCGACTGCGGCGGACGACGCCGCCAGGCGACGCCGGTTCGCGATGATCGGCGGGGCCGCCGTCGCAGTCGTCGCCCTGGTGACGGTGGCCGTCCTCGTCGTGAACATGGTCAGCAAGCAGCAGTGGGAGCCGATCGAAGCGATGATCGCGGAGCCGCGCGAGGTGCATCCACTGCAGCTGGTGCTCGGTTCGTGCGTGGAGACCGTCCCCGAGGACGGCGAGGTCTCCGAGGTGCTCGCCGTTCCCTGCGACGCCTCGCACACGGCGCAGGTCGTGGGCCGCACGGACTTCGCCGACGCCGCCGTCTGGCCGGGCCGTGACGAGGTGGACAAGCGCGTGGCTCTCGTGTGCGGCACCAAGCAGCTCGGTCCGACCGCCCGTACCAGCCAGCTCGTGAACTCGGTGAGCTACGTGGTCTGGGGCCCCAGCGAGGAGTCGTGGAGCGACGGTGACCGGGTCGGCCTGTGCCTCGCCACCACTGCCGAGCCGATCACACGGGATCTCCTGCAGTAACAGCAGACCGTGTCGCCGCCGGACCCTGTCCGGCGCAGCCGTCGAGCAGGGTCTGGCCCAGCGGGGTCAGTGCGTGGATCACGGTGTTGCGCTCACGCCCGCTGGCGATCAGGCCGGCGTTGCGCAGCACCGTCGCGTGCTCCGACGCCGACGCCGGCGAGATCGCCAGACGGTTCGCGATCTCGCTGGTCGTCGCCCCGGTGCCGAGCACTCGCAGCACCGCCGCTCGGGTCCGGCCGAGAAGCGCGGTGAGCTGCCGTCCGCCGTCGGACCGGACCTCGAAGCTGCGGTCCAGCCCGGCAGGCTCGTGCACGATCGGGTAGAGCAGCACCGGCGGCAGGTCGGCGTCCGCGAGCGTGATCGGGGCCCGGACGCAGAAGTACGACGGGATGATCAACAGGCCACGGCCGCCCAGGTGGATGTCCCGTTCGGCAGTTGTCGACACCGACAGGACCGGATGCTGCCAACGCACCGACGGGTGCAGCGTCCGCAGTGCGTTCTCGGTCCCGCCCTCCACCCAGGCACGGGTGCGTGCCGCGCGGTCGACGTCCACGGCGGCCCGGATCCCGCTCCAGTACGGACCTACCGCATGCTCGTAGTAGGAACGCACGGCGACGCCGAGCCCACGTACGGCGGGTGCGGAGCCTGCGGCGAGGTCACGCATCCAGAGGGGCGGCCTCTGCTCGCCCGCCAGTACCTCGATGTCCTTGCGAAGCCGAGCCCTGGGGGTGGACAACATCGCGTCCAGCCCGGTCTCGAAGCTGTCGGAGCCGGAGACCGGCGTGAGGAAGTCCGGCGAGTAGCCCCGCGGCGGGGCCAGCCGTAGCAGCATGCGAGCCGCCGGCGGCAAGCCTGAGAGTGCACGCTGCCGCCAGCGTCCGAACAGCACAGCGCCCGAAGGCTGGTTCACCACATGTGCGCTGAGCAGCACCTCCCACATGGGGTCCGGGCCCGGAGCGATCCGTACCCGGGCAAGATCATCCGAAGTGAAGTGGAACCGCAGCACCAGACCTCCTTGACCGTCTGCCTTCTCCCGTGGCCCCGTCGACTCGCCCCCGCGCGCCCTGACCGTGCGGGACCGCACGCGGCACTCCGCGCGCAGTTTCACCCCGCACACAGAGAGATGTCCCAGCATTCAAGTTCTGGGCGAGCCAGCGCTCACCTTCACAACACCGACACATGGTGCTGTGCAGGCCTCGCTCACCCACCGCCCGTCCGTACAGCTCGCGCGGCCGTTCCTACTGGCACAAGGATGGCAGGCAGGTCCCGCCCGCACATCGATAATTGGTCGTAGTCCGATGTACGCCGATCGACGTACACGGTCCCTTGGTCCTCGTCAGGCGGACAGCGCCTTCGTCACACGGTCAGCACCCTGCGGTCGAGAGCCAGACCCTCGCCGTCCGCGCGGTCCACGACCACGGTGTCGCCGTCGGACACCTCGCCCGCGAGCAGCAGCCGTGCCAAGCGGTCGCCGATCTCACGCTGCACGAGGCGGCGCAACGGCCGCGCGCCGTACGCCGGGTCGAACCCCTCCAGCGCGAGCCACTCGCGCGCCGCCTCGGTCACGTCGAGCGTGATCCGACGATCCTCCAGCCGCTTCGCGAAGGCCCCTACCTGCAGCTCCACGATGCTGCCGAGCTCGGCCAGCGTCAGCGCGTCGAAGACCACCACGTCGTCCAGGCGGTTGAGGAACTCCGGCTTGAACGAGGCGCGCACGGCGGTCATCACGGACTCGCGCCGCTCCTCGTCCGACAGCATCGGTTCCACGAGGAACTGCGAGCCGAGGTTCGAGGTCAGCACCAGGATCGTGTTGCGGAAGTCGACGGTACGACCCTGGCCGTCGGTGAGCCGGCCATCGTCGAGCACCTGGAGCAGGACGTCGAAGACCTCGGGGTGGGCCTTCTCCACCTCGTCCAGCAGCACCACGGAGTAGGGCCGTCGCCGGACAGCCTCGGTGAGCTGACCGCCCTCCTCGTACCCGACATAGCCCGGAGGCGCACCGACGAGCCGTGCGACCGAGTGCTTCTCGCCGTACTCGGACATGTCGATACGCACCATCGCGCGCTCGTCGTCGAACAGGAAGTCTGCCAATGCCTTGGCGAGCTCGGTCTTGCCGACACCCGTGGGGCCGAGGAACAAGAAGGAGCCGGTCGGCCGGTCGGGGTCGGAGACACCCGCCCTGGTCCGCCGCACCGCGTCGGACACCGCGGCCACGGCGGTCCTCTGGCCGATGAGGCGCTGCCCGAGGACGTCCTCCATGTGCAGGAGCTTCTCGGACTCGCCCTGCAGCAACCGCCCGGCGGGGATGCCGGTCCACGCGGCGACCACCTCGGCGATCTCGTCGGCGCCCACCTTGTCGGCGATCATCGGGGCCTCGGCGGGCGCGACCCCCGGGCCACCGCTGGTCGAGCCTGTCGAGACCCGGCTCGCCTCCGCCTCCTCCGCCGCGACGAGCTCTCTCTCGACCACGGGGATCTCGCCGTACTGGATGCGCGCGGCGCCCTCCAGGTCACCCTCGCGGAGCTTGCGCTCGGCGTCGGTGCGCAGCTCGTCGAGGCGAGCACGCAGGTCACCGACACGGTTGTGCCCGGCCTTCTCGGACTCCCAGCGCGCGGTGAGCGCCGCGAGGGCCTCACGACGGTCCGCCAGGTCGGCGCGGAGACGCTGCAGGCGCTCCTTGGAGGCCGCGTCCTCGGACTCGGACAGCACCACCTCCTCCATCTCGAGGCGCGTGACCGCGCGCTGGAGCTCGTCGACCTCCACCGGGGAGGAGTCGAGCTCCATGCGCAGCCGCGACGCGGCCTCGTCGACCAGGTCGATCGCCTTGTCGGGCAGCTGCCGCCCGGAGATGTAACGGTCGGAGAGCGATGCGGCGGCCACGAGGGCGGAGTCCGCGATCGTCACCTTGTGGTGCGCCTCGTAACGCTCCTTGAGCCCGCGCAGGATCGCCACGGTGTCCTCCACGGAGGGCTCACCCACGAAGACCTGCTGGAACCGGCGCTCCAGAGCCGGGTCCTTCTCGATGTGCTCGCGGTACTCGTCGAGCGTGGTGGCGCCCACCATGCGCAGCTCACCTCGTGCGAGCATCGGCTTGAGCATGTTGCCCGCGTCCATGGCGCCCTCGCCCCCGGCGCCCGCGCCGACCACGGTGTGCAGCTCGTCGATGAAGGTGATCACTTCGCCGTCCGACGCCGTGATCTCCTCCAGGACAGCCTTGAGGCGCTCCTCGAACTCACCGCGGTACTTCGCCCCGGCCACCATCGAGACCAGGTCCAGCGCCACGAGGCGCTTGCCCTTGAGGGACTCGGGTACGTCACCCGCCACGACCCGCTGCGCCAGCCCTTCGACGACCGCGGTCTTGCCGACACCGGGCTCGCCGATGAGCACCGGGTTGTTCTTGGTGCGCCGGCTCAGCACCTGGATCACCCGGCGGATCTCCGAGTCGCGGCCGATCACCGGGTCGAGCTTGCCGTCGCGGGCGCGCTGCGTCAGGTCCGTGCCGTACTGCTCGAGCGCCTTGTAGGTGCCCTCCGGGTTGGGGCTCGTGACCCGGCCGGCCCCACGGACGGCGGGCAGCGCGGCGCGCAGGGCGTCGGCGGTTGCTCCGGCGTCGGTCAGGATCTGGGCGGCGGGCGACTGCCCGGCCGCGACGGCGATGAGCAGGTGCTCGGTGGAGACGTACTCGTCACCCAGCCCCTGCGCTTCCTTGGACGCCAGGTCGAGGACCGTAGCCATGGCCCGGCTCGCGCTCGGCTGGGCCGTGCTCGCTCCGCTGGCCTGGGGCAGCGCGACCAGAGCCGCGCGCACGCGCTGGCCGATGGCCTGTGCACTGGCCCCGACCGCATCGAGCAGGCCGACGGCGACGCCACGCTCCTGCTGGAGCAGCGACGCCAGCAGGTGGACCGGCTCGAGCTGCGGGTTGCCGGCGGCCGACGCCGACTGGATCGCGTCGCCGATCGCCTGCTGCGACATGGTCGTGAACTTGGTGTCCATGAGGCCTCCCAGGATGGTGCTGAAGTCTGCGCGGCAAGGCCGCGTTCAAAGTTGAGTCTACTCCGCTCAACCCTGGAATTCACTGTAGCGTGCGCCACCCACACTCGTACCGTGGCGACATGAACACCCAGGTGATCGTCCTCAACGGCGGTTCCAGTTCCGGGAAGTCTGCCCTCGCACACAACCTGCAGGCCGTCCTGCCCGACGCCTGGCTGTCCCTCAGCATCGACACCCTCGTCGACGCGATGCCCGCCCGTCTGACCGCCGGCGGCGACGGGATCGGTTTCGCGGACGACGGCGGCGTCGACGTCGGGCACGAGTTCATGGCGCTGCAGGACGCCTGGATCGCCGGACTGGTCGCCATGGCACGCGCCGGCGCGCACGTCGTGGTCGACGACGTGTTCCTCGGGGGCGCCGCGTCCCAGCGGCGCTGGCTCGACGCCCTGGGCGACGTCCCGACGCTGTGGGTCGGCGTGCGCTGCGACGCGGCGGTCGCGGAGGCACGCGAGGCCACCCGCGGCGACCGCGTCGCGGGCATGGCCGCCAAGCAGGCAGACATCGTCCACGAGGGGGTCACCTACGACCTCGAGGTCGACACGACGCACACCGGGTCGATGGACTGCACACGGACCATCGCGGCACACCTGAGATCATCGCTGGGTGAACGAGCAGACTGACGAGTCCCTGACACCTCCCCGCGCCGTCCTCGTCGGGGTCGTCGGCGGCACCTTCTCCGGGCTTTTTGGTCTGGGTGGCGGCATCGTCATGGTGCCGCTCCTGACGTCACTCGGCGGCCTCACGCAGCGCCGGGCCAGCGCATACTCGCTCGCGGCGATCCTGCCGGCGGCGATCGTCGGGTCCATCCCGTACCTGACCCACGACGCCGTCGACCTGATCGCCGCCGGACTGCTCGTCGTCGGAGCGGTGATCGGCGCCGTCGTCGGGGCGCGGCTGCTCGCCCGCGTCCCGGAGACCCTGCTGCGCTGGCTCTTCGTCGGGGTGCTGGTCGCGGGGATCGTGCGATCGGTGATGGATGCGTTCGGGGAGCCGCCGTCCGTCGACACCGCCGAGGGACTGCCCAGCGTGCTCGACGGCGCGGGGATGATCGGGCTCGGCCTCGTCATGGGCGTCGCGTCCGGCCTGCTCGGCATCGGCGGCGGTCAGCTCGCCGTCCCCGGCCTGTCCGCGCTGTTCGACTTCGCACCCGCGCTGGCCAAGGGCACGTCACTGGTCGCGATGATCCCGACCGCAATCTCCGGCACCTGGGTCAACGTCCGCAACCGGCTGGTCCACCTGAAGATGGCCGCGCTCATCGGCCTCGTGGCGTCGGGCTTCTCGTTCGGCGGAGCGAGCCTGTCGGTGGTCATGCCCGACGACGTCGCCTCGATCGCGTTCGCGGCGCTGCTCGTGTTCGCGCTGGTCCAGCAGATCCGCAAGGCCCTGGAGAAGCAGCGGCACTGAGCAGCGAGGTCGGCAATTCGCTGACGATCGTTTCCCAGGTCGGTAGTTCGCATCGAGGTCGGTCCAGCGCTGGACCGACCTCGATGCGAACTGCCGACTTCAGCGCACAGACCCAGCAAGGTGCCGACGCCGGGGCCCGGACATCCGATCAATCCGCAGCGGACGGCGGCCCCTGGCAGTGGACCCGAATCAGGATCGGCAAGCTGACCACCAACGCGGCCGCCCTGAGCGCACCGGCGATCAGATAGCCCGTCCAGATCCCCACCTCGTGGCCCACGAGGCCTCCGGCGAGCGCTCCGAGGGGGATGAGCCCCCAGCCGAGCAGGCGGTACACCGACTGCAGACTTTGCTCACGCCCGGTCGACGACTGCAGACTTGGTTGCGGTTTGTGGGCCTCCATCCGCAACCAAGTCTGCAGTCGACATCGGCGTCCGCGTCCATGTCTGCAGCCGGCGGCGAGGCCCGCGGCCGGCGGGGAGCTGCTCTGATCCACCGCCGCCACCAGCAGCAGTTCACAGCTCCCGCAGCACCGCCGCGCACTCCGCCGCGACCGCGACCGCCACGTCCCGCACGGTGTCGCCGCCGTGCTCCGGGACCACGCGCTGCACCGCGCCCTCGGCGAGCAGGTCGACGGCACGGATGTGCTGGGCCTCGGCCAGCTGCGCCGCGTGCGCGGTGTCCCCGTGCACGATGACGCTCGCCCCCTCGGGTGGCAGCGGCGACAGCCAGGCATGCTCGGCGGCGATCACCACCTGCGCGGGCAGCAGCGCGAGCGCACCGCCGCCGCAACCCTGACCGAGGATGACCGACAGCGTCGGGACCGTCATCCGGGTGAGAGCCGCCATGCAGCGCGCGATCTCGCCGGCGAGCGCGCCCTCCTCGGCGGCCTGCGAGAGCTCGGCGCCCGGGGTGTCGATCACCGCGACCAGCGGCAGCCGCAGCTCCTCGGCCAGCCCCATCGCGCGCCGCGCCACGCGCAGCGCGGCAGGGCCCATCGGGGTGCTCTCGGTCTGCCGGGTCCGGTCCTGCCCGACGACGAGGCACGGCCGGCCGTCGAGCCGGGTCAGCGCCACCAGCATCGACTCGTCGCGTTCGCCCTCCTCCGTACCGGAGAGCCGTACGGTGCCCGAGGCCCCGTAGCGCAGCAGGTCCCGCACTCCCACGCGGCCCTCGGCCCGGGTCCGGAGCACGGAGTCCCATGCAGATGCATCCACGGCGGGCTCGCCGGACCGGCGCGGCAGGGACGGCGCCGACGGCGGGTCCACCAGCACCGCGAGCGTCCGCTCGACGAGCGCCGGCAGGTTCTCGGGCGCCACGACGCCGTCGAGCACGCCCTTGGCGGCAAGGTTCTCGGCGGACTGGACGCCGTCGGGCAGGGCCCTGCCCGTCAGGGCCTCGACCACGCGCGGCCCGAGGAAACCGATGAGCGCCCCGGGCTCGGCGACGGTGAGGTGCGCGAGCGAGCCCCACGAGGCGTAGACGCCGCCGGTCGTGGGGTGCCGCAGGTACACGAGGTAGGGCAGGCCGGCGTCGCGGTGGTCCATGACGGCGCGCGAGATCTCGACCATCCGGAGGAACGCGGGGGTGCCCTCCTGCATCCGAGTGCCGCCCGACGCCGTCGTCGCCAGGAGGGGCAACCGTTCCGCCGTCGCGCGCCGGATCGCGGCGGTGATCCGCTGGGCCGCGGCCCGGCCGATGGAGCCGCCGAGGAACCGGAACTCGTTGACCACCACGACCACCGGTCGCCCCCGGACCTGGCCGCGACCGGTGAGCACCGACTCGTCGGTACCCGCCTTCTCGGCGGCCGCTGCCAGGACGGCGCGGTACTCCGCCGAGTGCCCGGACGTGTCGACCGCCTCGTCCCAGGACTCGAAGCTGCCCGGGTCGAGGACCAGGTCGAGCAGCTCTCGCGCCGTCCACCGGCGGGTCACCGGCCCGCCTCGGACCCAGGCCCGGGCGTGTCGAGCCAGGCCCGGATCCCGGCGGCGTGCTCGTCGAGCACCGGCGGCGCCTGGTGGTCACGCCGGGTCACCTCGGCACCGTCGGGGTCGAAGAACCGCAGCGGCGGGCCGGGCAGCGTCACCGTGCCGAGGCTCGTGTGCTCCACGTCGACGAGCAGGCCCTGGCTCGCCGTCTGCTCCCATGCGTACACCTCGTCGAGGGTACGCACCCGGCCCGCCGGGATGCCCGCGTCGGCGAGCCTGATCAGCAGCGCGTCTGCGTCCAGGTCGGCGAACGCTGCCTCGACCAGCTCGACCACCTCGGCGCGGCGGGCGACCCGATCGGGGTTGCTCCGCATGCCCTCAGCGGAGGCGTCGAGCCCGAAGGCCAGGCAGAACTTCTGCCACAGGACCTCGGACCCGACCGCGATCTGGACAGCGCCGTCACGGCAGCGGAACAGGCCGTACGGCGCTATGGAAGGGTGGTGGTTGCCCTGCGCGTGCCCCACCTCCCCGGCGACGGTCCACCGCGTGCCCTGGAACGCGTGCACGCCCGTGACCGCCGCGAGCAGGGACGTCCGGACCACCTGTCCGACGCCGGTGGTGTGCCGCTCGTGCAGCGCCGCGAGCACGCCGTACGCTCCGTAGATCCCGGCGAGCAGGTCGCCGATCGGGACGCCGACACGCTGCGGGTCGTCCGGGCCGGAACCCGTCAGCGACATCAGGCCGGCCTCGCCCTGGGCTATCTGGTCGTACCCGGCGCGACCGCCCTCCGGACCGTCATGGCCGAACCCGGTGATCGAGAGCACCACCAGGCGTGGGTTGCGCTCGAGCAGCATGCCGACGCCGACCCCGAGCCGGTCGAGCACCCCCGGCCGGAAGTTCTCCACGAGCACGTCCGCCCGGTCGACGAGCGCGAGGAGCGTGGCCCGGCCATCGGAGGCCTTGAGGTCGAGCGCTATCGACTCCTTGTTGCGGTTCGCGGACAGGAAGTACGTCGACTCGCGCGCGCCCTCCTCCCCGACGAACGGCGGACCCCAGGCGCGCGTGTCGTCGCCGCGCTCGGGCACCTCCACCTTGACGACGCGGGCACCCAGGTCACCCAGCATCATCGTGGCGTGCGGCCCGGCGAGGGCCCGGGAGAGGTCGACGACGACGACGTCGTCCAGCGGTCCGGTCATGGTGCTCACCAGCCCGGCAGCACGAGGATGGCCCAGACGAGCAGCGGCCCCGCGAGGGTGACGATGATGGCGTAGTTGAGGATCTGCTTGTAGTACGCCTGCTCCGAGATCGTGTCCGGACGGTTGGCGAGCATCAGGGCTCCGTTCGTGGAGAAGGGGCTGACATCGACGATGGTCGAGGAGACCGCAAGGGCCGCGGCCATGGCCCACGGGCTCACGCCGCCGGCCGCGATGAGGGGCACGGCGATCGGGATGATGACCGGCAGGAGCGCCGTCGACGACGCGAAGGCCGAGACGATGCCGCCGACATAGCAGAGGACGAGCGCCCCGATCGCGGCGATGCCGAGGCCCGCGGCCCAGGTGCCGATGTACTCGGGCGACCCGGCCTCGTTGAGGATCGTCGCGTAGGTGCTCACGCCCGCCACCAGCAGCACGGTGGGCCAGGCGATCTGCTTGACGGCGTCCTTGTGCTGCTGCGGGGAGAGCATCGCAAGGATCACCGCGGCGGTGATGGAGACGAAGCCGATGTTCTGGTCGAACGCGAGGGCGGTCGTGGCCACCGCGGCGAACGCGACGAGAGTCAGCACGTGGTCACGGCGCACGCCCAACGCCTGGGTCGTGGTCGAGACGCCGGCGCCCTGACCGCTGACGGTCACGGACTTCCCGCCGGTGTGCAGGTCGTCGGCGATGTGGCCGGCGGCCTCGGCGGGGTCGACCCGCTCGCGCATGAGCTGGCGGCCGCCGAGTGCGAGGAACAGGATCACGGCCATCGCCGTGTTGATGGCGAGCGACGCGACGAAGACGGCGATCTCGGTGCCCTCGTAGCCGACGTCGGTCATCACCGAGTTGGTGATGGTGCCGTAGATGCTGATCGGCGAGAACCCGCCGCCCTGGGCGCCGTGCACCACGAACATGCCCATCATCAGCGGGTTGATCTTGTAGCGGCGGGCGAAGCCGAGGGCCACCGGGCCGATGATGGCGCAGGCCGCGGGACTGGCCGCACCCATCGCGGTGAGCAGTGCGGTCACGGCGAACATGACCCACGGGATCAGCGCCACCCGACCCCCGACCGCCTGGACGGCTTTGGAGACGATGAGGTCGACGGTGCCGTTGTTCTTGGCGATGGAGAACAGGTACGTGACGCCGATCAGGGTGAGCACGAGGTCGGCGCTGATACCGCCGAGAACCTCTTTCTCCTCCATGTTCAGCGCGAAGACGCCGACGAACCAGGCCGCGACGTAGGCCAGCGCCCCCATGTTGATCGGCAGCACCGTCCCGGCGACGAACAACGCGACGAGCGCGATGATCGCGATCCACTCAGGACCCATGACAACTCCTCTTCCCATCGCGGCGGACACCTTTGACCGACGAGGCACGATGGATCAGTGGCCTAGCCAATAGTCCAATGCATCTTCTGTCAAGTATTCTCGGCTGGTGACCCCCAAGGCTTCCGCCGAACTGCCGACACCGCTGGCCCGCACCCGCCTCTACGAGCAGGTCGCGGAGCAGATCACCGCCTGGATCCGACAGAACGGCCTGCAGGCCGGGGACCGGCTGCCGCCCGAGCGGGAGCTCGCCGCACGTCTCGGCGTGAGCCGCGCGACCCTCAGCCAGGCACTGGTCGCGATGGAGGTGGTCGGCGTCGTCGTGGTGCGGCACGGAGACGGGACGGTGCTGACGGGCAAGCACACCGAGAGCCGCATCGTCGAGGCCATCCGCGCGCACGCCGACCGGATGCCCGAGATCATCGACATCCGGGACGCGCTGGAGACCAAGATCGCCGCGCTGGCCGCGCAGCGCCGCACGGAGGACGACCTCGTGGCGATCGACGCGGCGCTGGACATGATGGAGGACGCCATCACGCACGGCGACCGCGGCGTCGAGGCCGACGAGCACTTCCACGCTGCGGTGACCGCCGCCGCGCACTCCGACCTCCTGGCCCAGACCATGCGGGAGATCGCCAGCCTGATCCGGGAGAGCCGGATCGAGTCCCTCTCGCAGCCGGGCCGGCCGCGCAACTCGCTCAACGGGCACCGGGCCATCGCCGACGCGATCCGGGACCGCGACCCGGACGCCGCCGCAGCCGCCATGCACGCACACGTCGAGATGGTGAGCGACGTGGCCCTCCTCCGCGACCAGGACCGGGACCAGGGCAGCGGCCGATGACCGGCTGGGAGCAGCTCGCCGTGCTCGGCGCCGGGCTGGGGGCAGGGGTGCTCACCTCGACGGTCGGCGTGGCCTCGCTCCTCAGCTTCCCGGTACTGCTGGCCGTCGGGCTACCGCCCGTCGTCGCGAACGCGTCGAACACGGTGGGCCTGCTGCCCGGGGCGATCAGCGGCTCGATCGGGTATCGCAAGGAACTGCGGGAGTACCCACGGGTCACGGCCGTCGTCCTCGCGACCTGCGCGGTCGGGTCGGTGGGCGGCGCGGCGCTGCTGCTCGCACTGCCGCCTGGCGTGTTCGAGGCAGTGGTGCCGTGGCTGATCCTGCTCTCCTGCCTGCTCGTCGGAGCCCAGCCGTGGATCAGCCGGTGGTTACGGCGCACCCGGAACGAGCCGGGCCGGCTGCGTCACGAGATGTCCCCGGCCACCGCGGTGTTCGCGGTGCTCACCGGCACGTACGGCGGCTACTTCGGGGCTGGGTCGGGCGTCATGATGGCGGCGGTCCTGGGCCTCGGGACCGACCTGCCCGTGCGGACGGTGAACGCGCTCAAGACCCTCGCCGTCATGGCGGCGAACGTCGTGGCCACCGTGATCTTCGTGGTGGTCGCCGACCTGGACTGGCTGGCGATCGGTCTGCTCGCCGCGGGCTCGCTGGTGGGCGGATACGTCGGCGCAGGGCTGGGCCGACGGATGTCGCCGACCGTGTTCCGGGTGCTCGTCGTGATCGTCGGCGTGACCGCGGCGGTGCTCATGCTGCTCTGACGGGCTGGGCGGGCGGGCAAGGCGGGCGGGCCGGGCGGGCCGAACCGCAGTTTGGCCGTAGATCGCTAGGCCGAACCGCGACGAACACGTGCACCCCGCTCGTATCGACGGGTACCTTGCGGCTCGACGTCGCGAACAACGTTCACCTTGCGGTTCGACGCGGCTAGACACTCAGGCCCATGAGCAACTTGCGGTTCGGCGGCGCACCACCGTGAGCACCCAGAACACATTCCGGGTGCAAAGAAGTTCTGCACAACTATTGTGCAGAGAGTCTGTGCATGGATATTGTGCACGCATGACCGCTTCCCACGACGACTTCCGCCTCACTCCCGAGGCCGTCAAGGTCCTCGCCCACCCGCTCCGCTCGCGCCTGCTCGGCACCCTGCGGCGCGGCGGCCCGGCGACGGCGACGACACTCGCGACGGCGCTGAGCACCAACTCCGGCGCCACCAGCTATCACCTGCGCAAGCTCGAGTCCGTTGGCCTGGTCGCGGACACGGGTGAGGGTGCGGGCAAGCAGCGCCTCTGGCGTGCCGCCACGAGCTCCCACAGCTGGGAGCGCACGGAGCTCGCCCAGGACGAGGACGCAGCCACCGCGCTCGGCTGGCTGGAACGCGACTACCTGCGCCTGTTCACCAACGACTTCGGCCACTGGCTGGACGTCGCCGAGGCGTGGCCCGGCGAGTGGCAGGACGCGGCAGGCCAGGGGGACACGTGGGTCACCGTGAACCCGGAACAGCTCAAGAGGCTGCGCCGCGAGCTGGACGAGGTCATCGAGCGCTATCGCTCCGCCGAACCCGCCCCCGGCGCACGCCGGGTGACCTTCTGGCAGGCGGCCTTCCCCCTGGATCCGGACGAGCTGCCCGACGGCGCGGGGGACGCCACCGGGACCGACGAGACGGAGTCGTCATGACGCCGCTGACACCGGCGCGGGCCCGGCAGGTCTTCCTGCTGCTGACCCTGACCCGGTGGTTCCCCATCGGGCTGATCGTCACGGTGACCACCCTGCTGCCCCTCGAACGCGGCCTTTCCGTACCCGAGGCGCTCATGGCACTGTCCCTCACCGGGTTCACGGTGTTCGTGCTGGAGCTGCCGACCAGCGGTCTCGCCGACTCCCTCGGCCGCCGTCCGATGCTCATCGCGGCGGCGGTGCTGCAGGTGGTGTCGGCCGTCCTGTTCCTCACCGCGGAGACGTTCTGGGCGTTCGCGCTGGCCGCGGCGGCCACCGGCGTCTTCCGGGCGCTCGACTCCGGTCCGATGGAGGCGTGGTTCGTCGACACGGTGCACGCCACCGAGCCGGGGGCCGACGTCGACCGGTCGCTGGCCGCGCACAGCACCGTGCTGGGTGCCTCGATCGCCGCCGGCGCCCTCCTCTCGGGCGTGCTCGTCTGGTGGCACCCGTTCGAAGCGTGGTCAGCGCTGGCCTTCCCCTATGCGGTGTACGCGGTGCTCTCGGCGGTTCATCTGGTCGCCGTCACGATCCTGGTCCGCGAGGCGCCCCGCACCGTCACGCCGTCGGGCGGCCGGAGCACCGGGGTGGCCGGCCGGGTGCTGGAGTCCGCGCGCCAGGCGCCCGGCGTGATCCGCGACGGCCTGCGGCTGGCACGCGACAACCGGGTACTGCGCTGGCTGCTACTGGTCGAGGTGTTCTGGAGCGTCGGGATGGTGGTGTACGAGACGTTCCAGCCCATCCGCCTGGCCGAGCTGCTCGGCGGAACGGCCGCCGGTGCCGCGGTGGCAGGCCCCGCCGCGGCGGCCGGGTGGGCCGTTTTCGCCGGCGGGGCGGCGCTCAGCGGGCTGGCCACGCCCCGCATCGGGGTCGTACGGACGGCGATCATCGCGCGGGTTCTCAACGGGCTCGGGGCAGTCTGGATGGGACTGGCGCTCGGCCCGGTCGGTCTGGTCGCGGCCTACCTCGTGACCTACGGGCTGCACGGCGCCAACGGGCCCGCCTACCAGGCGCTGCTGCACCGCGAGGCGGAGTCCCGGAACCGTTCGACGGTGCTCTCGATGGCCTCGATGGTGTCGTTCGCCGCCTTCTCTCTGGGCGCCCCCGCGCTCGGCTGGGCAGCGGGAGCCCTGTCCATCCAGGCCGCCATGGTGATCGGCGGCGTGTTCAGCACCCTGGGCGCGGTCTGCTTCCTCCCCGCGCTGCGCCGCGAACGGACGCTCGCCGCCGCTGCGCGCTCCGGCGCCGGGGCGCCCGGCACCGCGCCGTCCGGTGCCACGCCACCCGCTGTCGCCCCCCGGTAGGCGCCCGGTTACCTATATCGTCAGCCGACGGCAGCACACACGGTGAGCCGGCCAGGCACGCATGACGCACGGGAGCGACATGGACGACAGCGGGAACGACTGGACAGACGACGTGCTGGGCGAGGGTTTCGAGGCGCGCACGCTACGGCTGCCGGGTGGCGCCGAGGCGACGCTGGTCCGCTACACGCCCGAGGACGGGCCAGGCGTCGGGCGACCGCCCGTGCTGTACGTGCACGGGTACACCGACTACTTCTTCCAGCGCAATCTCGCGGAGGCGGTCGCCGGGCGGGGCTACCCGTTCTACGCGATCGACCTGCGCGCCCACGGGCGCTCCATGGACGCGTGGACGACGGCGGGCGGTGCCCCCAACATGGTGAACGACCTGCGGCTCTACGAGCAGGACCTGGACGCGGCGGCGGACGTCATCGCCGCCGACGGGCACGCCGGGCTGGTGCTCCTGGGGCACTCGACGGGCGGGCTGATCATCTCGCTGTACGCGGACGTGCGCCCCGACCGGGTGACCGCCCTCGTGCTGAACAGCCCGTGGTTCGACCTGCGGGGAACCTGGTCGGACCGGACGCTGCTCACCCAGGCCGTGTACGTGCTCGGGCGGATCGCGCCCCGGACCGTCGTGAACAAGAAGCCGAGCGAGGACTACGGCCGGGCCCTGCACCAGGCCACGAACGGCGAGTGGGACTACGACCTGCGCTGGAAGCCGCACGGCGGGTTCCCCGCCCACGCGGGCTGGAGCGCCGCGATCCGGCGCGGTCACCGCCAGGTCGGCCGGGGGCTCGCGGTGCGCTGCCCGGTGCTCGTGTGCACCAGCGACAAGACCGGGCCCGACGGCGGGGAGGCCGCCGTCATGCTCAGCACCGACGCGGTCCTCGACGTCGCACACATGCACGCTCGCGCGCCGAAGCTGGGCGGCACGGTCGAGGTGGCCGTCATCGAGGGCGGCGCCCACGACCTGGCCCTGTCCCCGAAGCCGGCCCGGGAGAAGTACCTGGCCACCGTCCTGGACTGGCTCGACGCGACGGTCTGAGTGTGTGTGGTGGTCTGAGGCCGTGGTGGGATGACCGCCTGCCGACGTCAGCGCAGGTCGCGCAGATACGCCGCGGTACCTCCGGAGGCCGCAGTCCTGCGCTCGTCGAGCGTCGCGATGATGAGCAGCACGACGGCGGCGGGGACGAGGGTGAGGATCCACGGCAGCGGTGAGACGCCGACACCCAGCTTCGCGAACACGATGACCACCTCGACGGCCAGGGTCCACACGCCGAGCCAG
The DNA here is from genome assembly GCF_050936155.1 of Promicromonospora sp. CA-289599. Taxonomy (NCBI): domain Bacteria; kingdom Bacillati; phylum Actinomycetota; class Actinomycetes; order Micrococcales; family Promicromonosporaceae; genus Promicromonospora; species Promicromonospora sp. CA-289599. The sequence goes on along the minus strand of NZ_JBNJNI010000001.1, from coordinate 2,864,890 downwards.
AACGGTGCCGACAGGCGCAGCCGCGACCCGACGAGGACCGACGCCAGGGCGGCCAGCACCACCCAGGACGCCCGGATCGTCAGCGGGTCGGTGGCGGTGGACAGCACGGACGGGCCGACGAGGGCCGCGATGCCGAGGCCGATCGTGCGCCAGGAACCGCCGAAACCGAGTGGCCAGGTCATGAGGCCGGCAGACACGTCCTTCGGTTCGCCCGCAGCCACCCAGTGACGCAGCGCTGTCGCACCCGACCAGATCAGGCCGGCGCCCAGCATCACCGAGAACGCCTCGACGCGCAGCTCGCGCGGCGCCCAGGCGGCGATCGCGACGGCAGCGGCGCACAGCCAGACCAGCCACGGTGGTGCGCCGACTCCCGGTCGGCCCGCCCGCCGCGTGACCAGCACGAGCACCGCGAGCAGCCCGAGCTCCACCACCAGCAGCGACACGATCGATCCCCATACCGGGCGGGTGTTCACCACCGCGCCGAGCGTCCCGAGCACCAGGCCCGGCGCCATGCCCCAGCGGTCGAGCCACGACGTCGTCCGGCCGTGTGCCGACCGGCGGGCCAGGACGGCCGCCGCGACCAGGAGCGCGCCCGACAGGAGCGCCCATCCGAGACCGGCGGCGAACACCCAGCCCGCCCCGACCGGCGTGCCGAACGGGGAACCGTCGTACCAGGTCAGCGGGGGCAGACCGGGCAGCGGTCCCCCGGCGGACCCGATCCAGTACACCGGCTCACCCGCGACATGGAGCGACTCGACCGCTCCGCTCAGCGCGGCGAGGCCGCCCACGGCCACCAGTCCGCGCCGCACCGGACGTGTCCACGAGTCGCGCAGGAAGGCGAGTCGTTCGCGTACAGGCCGCAGGTCCAGGGCGTACGCCGTCGCCAGGGCGATCACCGCGCCGCCCACCAGGGCGAACGGACGCCAGTCGGCAGGCTCGGTACGGGTCAGGTGCACGATGAGGCTCGGCACCACGGCGAGCCCCGCGCCGACGGCGGCGAGCCGCCAGGCGTGCGTGGCGGCAGTGACCGGCGCCGTGCCGGGCTCGGAACGTCCGGTCCGCCAGGCGACGAGTGCGCCGACCACCACGGCACCCAGTGCCGGCGGGAGGGTGTAGGCCTCGACCAGCCGCACCTCGCCGCCGGCCAGCGCCGTCCAGAGCGCGGCGAGCCCCAGTGCACCGGCCAGCGGCCAGACGTGCCGCCGCCCTGGCTCGCGGGCCACTAGCACGGCGCCCGCCATGAGCAGCAGCAGCACGGCGACGGCGACGTCCGGCCCGGCCGCCGGCCGCGCATAGGCGAGGAAGATCGTGATGGCGCCGGTGAGGAGTACCGACCGCTCCAGGCTCCGGCGTACGGCAGCCGCGAGCAGCGGTCCGCCGTCTGGCACCCGGGTGGCTATCCGTTCCGCGATACGAGCCGCCCCGCCCGCTACCGCCGACACGAACAGCGCGACGGCAGGCAGGACGTACGGGGATCCGGAGACCTCGAGGATCATGGCCCCGGCGCTGGTGACCATGACGGACGCCGTGGGAAGCAGCAGGAAGGCGGCTCCGGCCCGGAGGACGTGTGCCAGTCCCGCACGGGCGGTGAGCAGCAGCACGAGCTCGAGCGCCAGCATCGCCGCCGCGGCGCCGGCCGACCACCAGGTGCGTTCGAGCACCACCGTGACGACGCCCGCCGCGAACGGCCCGGCGGTGACGCCGAGCACCACGTACCACTCGTTGCGCGAGGTGCGTCCGCCGAGGGTCACCGCGATGGTCACCAGCGAGGCGATCGCCGAGACCGTGCAGATCGCCGCCACGGTGGACAGGTCGAGCCAGCTCAGCACGACGCCGAGCACGGCGAGCGGGTACGCGTATCCGGCACCGACCAGCCACGGGTGCGTCGTCGGCCGCAGCACGGCGCGCAGGGAGAGCAGCAGCGCGCAGACGACGAGCGCGCCGACGGCCGCCGTCGGGCGCGACGCCCAGGAGAAGGCGAGCAGCATGCCCGTCGCGACGAACGCGCCGGTGAGTGCGGTGGCTCGGGCTGGACGCAGGTCGGCGCCGGTGACGCCGGTCCCGCCGATCGAACGCAGCCGTCCCGACGCGCGGACCAGCGCCCGGACCGCCCCCTGCACGGTGACGACGGCCGGGCGCAGCGTGCGCCAGGCCACCGACCGGTCGGCCGTCGCCGCGACGAGCGCGAACGCGAGCACCGCCACGGCGGCGAGCGAGAAGGCGATGGCGAGCCGGGGATCGAGTGCGAGGCCGAACGCGGCCAGCAGCACGGCCACGGGAGCGACCACCGCCTCGAACCGCCGCCCACGCCGCGCGAGCCTGGCAGCCAGCAGCGTGACGACCGCGAGCGCAACGGTCCCCAGGTGGGCCGACGGGAGGTTCAGGCTCACGAGGGTCTCGACGCCTCTGCCTGTCAGGTTCGCCGGTGCCGGAGGGATCAGCGCGCCGGTGGGCAGCGACCAGCTGGTGCCCCGCACCGACCAGGCCGCTACCCACGCGTCCGTCACGCGTACCAGGACCAGCCCCACGGCCGGAACCGCAGCGGCTGCCGTGCCGATCCAGCCGCTCAGCAGCAGGTCGTCCCGGGTGGCCGGGGCCAGCGCCCCGCGGACGGAGCCGAGGCCCACCGCCCTCAGCAGACGCGGTGCGGTCAGGAGCGCGAGCGCCGTCCACACGCAGGCCGCCCCGAACGGGACCCAGCCCGCTCCGGACCACTGGCCGACCCAGCCCAGCAGGCCACCCGCGGCGACCGCGAGCGCACCGCCGAAGACCGTCCAGTGCCGGTGGTGGGTGACGCGCCGCATGATCACGACGGTCACCGCCGTCAGGGCGACGAGCAGCGCGGTGCCGCCGAGGCCCGGCAGCGCCTCCGGCTGGTCGACGGCGAACGACAGGAGGACGGCGAACGGCACCGCCACGAGCGCGACGACGTCGAGCACGGCGATCTCGGCCCGCAGCGGGGACCCGAGGCGCGGCCCGGACACGCGGCGGGCGGCACGCCCGAGGAGCGTGGTGAGTGCGGCGGCGAGGAAGGCCACCGCGGGCAGCCACGAGCCGTCGGCCGGGTCGACGGCGCCGAGCAGCAGCAGCGAGACGACCGGCGCCGCCAGGACCCCGACGGACGTCCATGCCCGGACCCGGAGCGCATGGCCGAGCACCGCTCCGGTGAGGACCACGGCGGACCACAGGGCTGTCGTGGTCTCCAGACCGGTCAGGGGTGCGACGGGCACCGTGAGGGCCGCCAGGAGGGAGACGACGAGGGCGGCCGGCAGCCCGGTGGCCCGCACTACCCGCAGCACCCGCGCCTCCGCGACGAACAGCGATCCGCCAGGGGCGTCGAGGCGCCGGGCGAGCGCCGGAAGCAACCGGATCGCCGCCCACGCGACCACGGCGACGAGCACCAGGGCAAGCACCCACCACCACGCGGACCAGACCGACCAGACAGAGCCGGGCAGGCTCAGCGCCACGAGCACGGGCACCACCGGAGCGGCGAGGATCGCCGTCGACAGCCAGGACCGGACGCGGAGCCGGTAGCCCAGCACGACCGCGAGCAGCACCACACCGGACCACAGCACGGCGGTCCCGCCCAGCCTCGTCAGGGACGGCAGGGCCTCCACGGCGAAGGACGCCGCCAGCGCGAGCGGGAAGGCCGCCGCTCGCATGACTCGTAGCGTCGTCGTCTCGATGGGGAACGCCGTGCCGTGCCGCTCCGAGAGCGTCGGCAGCGCCCGGCCGGCCGCCCAGCCGACGAGCCCGGCCAGCACCAGGGCGAGCACCCACCACCACGTCGACCACACGGAGGCGGGCACGCCCAGCGCGATCAGCACCGGCACGAACGGCGCGGTGACCAGTGCGGTCGTCGTCCAGGAACGGACGCGCAGCCAGTACCCGAGCACCGCGGAGAGGACGACCACGGCGGACCACAGGACCGCCGTCGCGCCTGAACCTGTCAACGGCGGCAACGCCTCGGCCCCGCCCGAGGCGAGCAGAGCGAGCGGCAGCCCGGCACCCCGGAGGATGCGCAGCACGCCCTCCTCGAGCTCGAACGTCACGGCACCGCCGAGCCGCCGTCGGAACTTCCGGAGCTGGCGCATCGCCGCCCAGGCGAGCACCGCGACGAGGACGAACGCGAGCACCCACCACCACACGGACGCCTCGGGACCGGGGAAGGCGAGCAGGACCAGCACAGGTACGAGCGGTGCTGACACCAGACCTACCGAGGCCCAGGAGCGCACCCGCAGCCACGCCCCGAGCACCACGGCGAACAGCACGACGCCGGACCACAGGATCGCCGTCGTACCGGTCGGGGCATCCGGCGTCACCACCTGGGCACCGAGCGCGGCCAGCAGGGCGAGCGGCGGACCGGCAGCCCGGACGACCCGCAGCACCCACGTCTCGGCGACCAGCCGGGTGCCGGACCGCTCGCCGGCCTGGGGCGCCACGCGCATCGCCGCCCACGCCACGACGCCGACCAGCAGCAGCGCGAGCGCCCACCACCACATCGACCACGGGGAGAACGGCAGTCCTGCGGCGACCAGTACCGGAACGACCGGAGCCGAGACCAGTCCCGCCGAGACCCACGAACGCACCCGCAGCCAGGCGCCGAGCGCGACGAAGCCCGGGGCCAGCACCGCGAGCACCGCGGCCCGGGCCAGCGCCGGATCGACCTGGCCGAGCAGGCCCGCCTGCATGCCCAGCTCGACGTCCACCCATGCGAGCACCACCGCGAGCGCGGCCACCGCCTCGCTGGTCGTGCGCAGCCCGGCCCGGCGCAGCAGGGCCCCGACCGTGACGGCAGTGGCCGTGACGATCCCCGTGACGACCGCCCGCAGCAGCAGGTTGTCACCGAACGTGAAGAACACGAAGACGACCGCGGAGACCGCGAGCAGTGCCGCTCCCGCGCCCGCGAGGATCGGCTGCAGCGAGATGCCCGGCCCGGACGGACGCGGCGCCGGAGGCGCGACCTCAGCCTGGCGCACCGATGGAGCGGACGGCACCGGCGGTGCGGACCGGACCGGCCGGGCGGGCGGCTGGGCGGGCGCCGGCGCGCGGGGTGGCGGCGGCACGGGCGATGGTGGTGCGAACGCCGACGGTCCGGTCGATACCGACGGCGCGGGGGCCGGCGCGGGGCGCGGCACGGTGCCGGCGGCGGGCGCCGGACGCGCCGCGCCGTCCACGGCCCGTGTGCCTGAACCGACCGCGCCGCTCGTCATGGTGCCCTGTGCCCGCCGCATCGCGTCGAGCGCCGCCTCCCGGTCCCGGAGGCTGTCCGCCGCGGCGACGGACAGCCGCCACACCTCCTGTGCCTCCCTGCCCGAGACGTTCAGCCCGCAGGCAGCACAGACGACGGACGCGAGGTGTTCCCCGCAGGCGGGACACCGCGTGGTGTCGGTGAGGCGGGCGACGACGTCGCCGGCCCAGTTCGGAGGCATGCCGGACATCCTGTCGGAGTTGTCCGCGAGCGCGCCATCTATCCACAGGGTGAGTCGACCTATCCACAGGTGAGCCGACCGGGGCGATCGTCACGTGCGGTCGGCGCGCGCACCGCCGTGTCCGAAACCCGCTAGCCGGAAGGTCCGGACGCGGCGCAGGATGGTGGCCATGACCGACGTCGACCTCCGCGATCCAGCGTTCACCGAGCGCTACCGCGCCATCGCCGCGCGTGACTCCCGCTTCGACGGGCAGTTCTACACGGCGGTCCGCACCACGGGCATCTACTGCCGGCCGTCCTGCCCCGCACGTACGCCGAAGGCGGAGAACGTCGCGTTCTACCTGACGTCGGCCGCCGCGCACGAGGCCGGGTTCCGCGCCTGCAAGCGCTGCCTCCCCGAGGCCGCGCCCGGCACACCCGCGTGGGACCTGCGCAGGGACCTCACGGGTCGCGCCATGCGCCTCGTGGCCGACGGTGTGGTGGACCGCGAGGGAGTCTCTGGACTCGCGACGCGGCTGGGGTATTCCGAGCGGCAGCTGCACCGCCTCCTGGTCGGTGAGCTGGGGGCGGGGCCGCTGGCGCTGGCCCGGGCCCAGCGCGCGCAGACCGCGCGTGCGCTCCTTGTCGGCACCTCCCTGCGGCTCGCCGACGTCGCCTTCGCGGCCGGCTTCGGCTCGATCCGGCAGTTCAACGACACGGTCGCCGAGGTCTTCGGCGCGACGCCGTCCGAGGTGCGCGCACGGGCCCGGCGCTCAGGGCGCGGCGCGGCGGGCACCGGCGCTCGCCCACGTCCGGGTAGCGCTGTCCTTCGGGTCGACGCCGAGGTCGGCAGTTCGCACCGAGGTCGGTCCAGGCCTGTGCCGACCTCGGTGCACAGTGCCGACCTCGCGGATCCAGCCCAGGAGACCCTCGACGAGCCCGTCCGGATCTCGCTCACCCTGCCCGTCCGCGAACCGTTCGACGCGCAGGGGGTGCTGGATTTTCTCGCCGTCCGCTCGGTCGAGGGCGTGGAGACGGCGGACGTGAGCACCCTGCGGTACGCCCGGACCTTTGCCCTGCCGCACGGCCCCGGTGCGTTCGAGGTGCGCGTGCCGCGCCCGGGCAGCGGCCGGGTCGACCTGGACCTCGAGCTCGCCGACCTGGCCGACGCACCGGTCGCCGTCGCGCGCGTGCGGCGCCTGCTGGACCTCGATGCCGACCCGGTCGCCGTCGACCTGGCCCTCGCCTCCGAACCGGTGCTCGCGCCGTCGGTCGCCGCGGTGCCGGGCATCCGGGTACCCGGGACCCTCGACCCGGCCGAGCTGCTGGTCCGCGCCATAGTGGGCCAGCAGATCAGCGTCGCCGCGGCCCGCACGCACCTGTCCCGCCTCGCGCGAGGCGTCGGCACGCCCTACGGCTCCGCGTTCGAGGGCCTCACCCGCCTCTTCCCCAGCCCCGCCCAGGTGGCGGACGGCGCCCCCGCGCACCTCCGCCTGCCCGCCCGGACCCTGGCGACGGTGGTCGGCGCCGGCCGCGACCTCGCGGACGGCACCCTCGCCCTCAGCGTCGGCGACGACCCCGAGGACCTGCGCCGCCGACTGGTCGCCCGACCCGGCATCGGCCCCTGGACGGCCGGCTACGTGGCCCTGCGGGTGCTCGGCGACCCGGACGTCCTCATGGACGGCGACGTCGCACTGCTCGCCGGGGCGCGCAACCTCGGCCTGGTCTCCGCGGAGGCACCCCGACCCCACCAGTTCAAGGAGCTCGCCCGACGCGGCGCCGCGTGGGCGCCCTGGCGCTCGTACGCCGCCATGCACCTCTGGCGCTCCGCCTGACATGTCAGTTCTCGGAAGGAACACCATGTACGCAACCACTCTCACCACCCCGGACGGCCCGTTCAGCATCCTCGCCGGGGCGGCGACCGACCCGCCCGGCCCCGCGGGCGGCCCCGCTCAGGAGGCGGTGCTCGCGGGCGGCTGGACCGACGACGTCGACTCGCTGCTCGCCCTCGTCCACCCCACCCTGCGGCTGGACACGAGTCCGGGGCGGTTCACCCGGCCTTCGGCGCCGGACGGTGTGCTCGCCGAGGCGGCGGACGCCGTCCGTGCCTACTACGACGGCGACCACGGGGCACCCGGCCGCGTGCCCGTACGGCAGGCGAGCGGCCCGTTCCGGACGCACGCGTGGGACGTGCTGCGCGAGGTGAAGGCGGGTGAACGCCTGACCTACTCCGAGTACGCGGCGCGGGCGGGTCGGCCCGCCGCCGTGCGGGCGGCCGCCGGGGCCTGCGCGATGAACGCGGCGGCCCTCTTCGTGCCGTGCCACCGCATCCTGCGCACCGACGGCACCCTCGGCGGCTTCCGCTACGGCCTGCCGATCAAGGAGAGCCTGCTGGCGCGCGAGTCCGGTTCCGCGAAGTAGAGGATCCGCTGGTCGAGCTTGTCGAGACCATGGTCTCGACAAGCTCGACCAGCGGATCGGGTCGACCAGCGGATCGCTCAGATCAGCCCTTGACCGAGCCCGCCAGCATGCCCCGAACGAAGTAACGCTGCAGCGAGAGGAAAACGATCAGCGGGACGACGATCGCGATGAACGCACCAGCCGACAGCACATGCCAGTCGCCACCGCGCGAGCCCGCCATCTCGGCGATGCGCACCGTCAGGGGGAAGGTGTCGGGACCACCCATCACGAGGGCGACGAGCAGGTCGTTCCACACCCACAAGAACTGGAAGATGCCGAAGGCCGCGATCGCCGGGGTGAGCAACGGCAGCATCACCTTGAAGAAGATCTGCACATGGCCGGCACCGTCCACACGAGCCGCCTCGACGAGCGACGCCGGGACGTCCCGCATGAAGTTGTGCAGCAGGAAGATCGCCAGCGGCAGCGCGAACATCGAGTGGGACAGCCAGATGGGCCAGAATGTGCCGTTGATCCCGCCGCGGACATAGGCGGACAGCAGCGGGATCAGCGTGATCTGGATGGGCACGATCTGCAGCGCGAACACCGCGACGAACAGGACGTCCCGGCCCTTGAAGTCGATCCACGCGAATGCGTACGCCGCGAGCAGCGCGATGGTGATCGGGATGAACACCGCGGGCAGCGTGATCACGAACGAGTTCACGAAGAATTCGATCAGGTTGGTCGAGCTGCCGAACAACGCAGTCTCGTAGTTGCGCATCGAGAACACGCCCTCGCCCGAGAGCGCGTCACCGAAGACCGTCCACCAGCCGCTGGTCCGGATATCGAGCTCCGGCCGGAACGAGGTGACCAGCAGCCCCAGAGTCGGCACGGTCCAGATAATCGCGATGATGAGGGCGATCGCGCTCGCCCACGGCGAGGTGAGCGACTTCTTCGCCTTACGCGCCCGCTCGCTGACGCCCGACGGCGGAGGGGTTACCTTCGGTGTAACGGCCGGCTGGGTGGTACTCATCGGACCTCCTCGGCCAGGCGCATCTGGCGCACGTTGTAGATGATCACCGGGATGACGATGACAAAGAGCAGGACGGCGAGAGCCGCGCCCATGCCCGTATTGAGCTGCCGGAAGCTCTGCTCGTAGAACTCGTTGGCGACGACCGAGGTGCCGTACCGGCCGGCGGTCATGGTGCGGACGATGTCGAAGGCCTTGAGCGTGGTCATGGCGATCGTGGTCAGCACGACGACGAGCGCCGGGCGGATGCTCGGGATCGTGATGCGCCAGAACATGCCGAAACCTGACAGTCCGTCCAGGCGCGCCGCCTCGACGATGTCCGTGGGGATGGCACGGATGGACGCTGAGAGCAGCGTCATCGAGAAGCCGGTCTGGATCCAGATGAGCACGACCATGAGCAGGAGCGTGTTGCCCGGACGATCCAGCAGGAACTGCGTGGGCGTACCTCCGAGCCACACCACGAGCTGGTTGAGCAGGCCCGTCTGGTCCACGCCCTGTGGCCTGTACTCGTAGACGAACTTCCAGATGATGCTCGCGCCCACCATCGAGATGGCCATGGGCAGGAAGACGAGCGCCTTCGCGAACTTCTCGAACCGGCTGTGGTCCACCACCACCGCGTACACCAGACCGATGAACGTAGCCAGGAGCGGCGCTACCAGCACCCACAGGGCGGTGTTCCCCAGGACGAGCAGGAACGCCGGCTCTGTGAACGCACGAGCGTAGTTGTCGAGGCCGACGAACGCGGAACCGTTCTTGTTCTGGAACGAGTTCACGATGGTCCCGAAGGCGGGGTAGAGCAGGCCGGCCGCGAGAAGGACCAGCGCGGGCCCCACGAATCCGCCCGCCACGAACCACTTCGACGGATTCCGTCGCCGGTCCACCACGAGGAGGATGAGGGCCATCACCACGACGAAGAGCGCGATCGCGATGATCATCAGCAAAATTTTGTGTACCGGGTCGTCCCCGGCATGCAGCAGCCAGTCCATGGCTATCTCCTGTCGCTGTCCTGGTCCGGTCGTCCTTGACTGGTCCCACCCTCAGCCTAGGACGCGCGGAGGCGTGGGACTCACGTCCCACGCCTCCGCGCGTCATGTGCGAGAGGCAGGCGTCAGTTCGACGGCCAGGAGTTCTCGATGTTGTCCGTGACCTCCTGGCTGCTGCGGTCAGAGGCGAACCACTCGGTGATCTCGGCCCAGAACGAGCCGGCACCGACCTCGGACGGCATCAGGTCGGAGGCGTCGAACCGGGCCACCGTGGCCGGGTCGGCGAGGATCTCGGCCGAGAGCCGGTCGAAGTCCGTGGCGAGCAGTGCCTGGTCCAGGCCGTTGTTGGCGCTCACCCAGCCACCGGAGGGGGTGGCCGCCGCCTTGGCGTTGGCCCAGTCCGAGCTGGACAGGTAGGTCTGGAAAGCCTGCACCTCGGGGCGGTCGGTGAACGCACCGATGAACTCACCGGCCACCAGGGTCGGCCGCTCGTCAGTGGTCTCCGCCGGCAGGTAGAACGCGTAGACGTCGCCGTCGGGCGCCACCTCGGTGCCCTCGGGCCACTGCGTCTGGTAGAAGTTCGCCGCGCGGTGCATCCAGCAGGCGGGCTCGTCGCCCAGGATCTGGAAGCCGGCATCCGTCCAGGACGCGGATGCGATCGAGTCGACCTCGCCCAGGCCACCGTTCACGTAGTCCGGGTTCTTGAGGATCTCGCCGGCTGTGTCGAAGGCATCGACGATCTGCGGATCGTTGAACGGGATCTCGTGCGTGTACCACCGGTCGTAGACGTCGGGACCCGCGGTGCGGAGCACCACGTCCTCGATCCAGTCGGTGGCCGGCCACCCGGTGGCGTCACCAGACTCCACGCCCGCGCACCAGGGCTTCGCCGCACCCTCGGTGGTCCCGGCGATGGTGGCCGTGAGCTCCATCATTTCGTCCCAGGTCTCCGGGACCTCGTAGCCCGCCTCCTCGAACATGGACGGCGAGTACCACACGTAGGACTTCACGTTGGAGCCCAGCGGCGCGGCGTAGAACGTGTCGTCGACCGTGCCGTACTCCTTCCACTCCGGAGCCCAGCCCTCGTCGACGTTGGCCTCGACCTGCTCGGGGGCGGGCAGGACGGCGTCGTACTGGCGCACCAGCGTCTGCAGCAGACCCGGCTGCGGCAGGATCGCGATGTCCGGCGGGTTGCCGGCCTGGACGCGCACGGGAAGCTGCGCCTCCATCTCGCGCGATCCCTCGTAGTTGATCGTGACGCCCGTGCACTCCTCGAACGGCTCGTACGACGCCGTCTGGGTCTCCGCCTCGGGCTCGACGATCGTCGTGTAGACGCTGACCTCGGTGCCCTCGAGGTCACCGAACTCGTCGTAGGCGGCGCAGTCGATCTCGAAGGATTCCGCCTCGCCGCCTCCGCCACCATCACCGCCACCGTCGCCTGTATCGGCACAGGCCGACAGGACCAGGGCCAGGCTCGCGCCGGTCGCCGCAAGGGCAATCGCTCGGCGCTTGGAAGCCATCCGGATAGTCATCTCGTGCTCCTCCACTGCTTCGTGGGCTGAGAACCCTCTGACGTGCGGGTACGGCCCGGCAGACTGCCAGGTTGCCCTTCCTCCACGCAACCGTGGTTCACGATCCAATGCAAGCCCATACAGCACCGCCTTGCATTACGAAACCGTTGCAATCGCCCGATCAGCCCAAGGCGGGTGAAACCCGAGGTCGGCTCCGCGCAAGGCCGCGAGCCGCTCACCGGATCGACCGTTCCCGGTGGGACGTAGGCTTGTGCCGCCAGATCCCTGGTGCACCTACGGAAGGACGGACATGATCGAGCTGAGGACGCCGCGGGAGATCGAGGAGATGCGCCCGGCGGGACGTTTCGTCGCGGACGTGCTGCTCGCCGTCCGCGAGGCCGCGGGGGTGGGCGTGAACCTGCTCGAGCTGGACGAGATCGCGCACAAGATGATCCGCGACCAGGGCGCGGAGTCGTGCTACATCGACTACCACCCGTCCTTCGGCGCCATGCCGTTCGGCAAGACCATCTGCACCTCGGTGAACGACGCCGTGCTGCACGGCCTGCCCTTCGACTACCGGCTCCAGGACGGCGACCTGCTGTCCATCGACTTCGCCGCGTCCGTGAACGGCTGGGTGTCCGACTCCGCGCTGTCGATAGTGGTGGGCACGCCCGCCCCCGGCCGCGCCGAGGCCGACTCGAAGCTGATCCGCACCACCGAGGTCGCGCTGGAGGCGGGCATCGCCGCCGCGCAGCCGGGCAAGAAGATCGGTGACATCTCCGCCGCGATCGCCGAGGTGGCGCACGCCGCCGGGTACTCGATCAACACCGACTTCGGCGGGCACGGCGTGGGCCGCACCATGCACGGCGACCCGCACGTGCCGAACAACGGGCGGGCCGGGCGAGGGTTCCCGCTCAAGCCGGGTCTCGTCATCGCCGTCGAGCCGTGGTTCCTCGAGACGACCGACGAGATCTTCACCGACCCCGACGGCTGGACGCTGCGGTCGAAGGACGGGTCCCGCGGGGCCCACGCGGAGCACACGATCGCGATCACGGAGGACGGCCCGCTGATCCTCACGGCGCGCGACTGACGTCGCGTTCGCCGAAGTAGAGCGCTTGTCCGAGTCTCCCCGGTGACACGGGGGGCGGAGACTCGGACAGGCGCTCTACTTCGGCGAACGCGACGTCAGAGCAGGGTCTTGAGGGCCTGGATCACGCCGTTCTGGGAGATGTCGCCCACCGTCTCGTGGGCGATCGCCTTCACCGCTTCGGGCGCATGCCCCATCGCCACGGCGCGAGCGGCCCAGGTCAGCATCTCGATGTCGTTGATGCCGTCCCCGACGGCGAACGTGTTGTGCTGCGGGACGCCGAGCGTGGCGCGGATGTTCTCCAGCGACGTCGCCTTGCTCAGGTGCCGAGGGGTCACGTCGATCCAGTCCGGGCCGGCCTGGGTGGCGGTGACGCCGTGCCGGCGCAGCGGATCGAGCAGGTCCAGCACATCAGGACCGCGCAGGATCGCACGTGACGCGGGCAGCCCGCCCAGCTCGTCCACCGGTACCACTCGCTGCGCACCGTTGACCTCGTGCGGCTCGAAGGTCCGGTTCACGCGGTAGCCGACGCCGATCTCCTCGACGCCGATCTGCACGTCCGGGAACCGGCTCAGCGCCATCTGCGCCACCGGTCCGACGTCGAACGTGAGGACGTCCTCAAGCATGTAGCCGCCGGCACAGGTGCCGCACAGTCGTGCCGTGACGGCTCCGTTGGAGGCGACCACCCACCCGTCGGTGATCCCCAGCTGCTTGGCCACGGGCAGGATTCCCGTCAACGACCGACCCGACGCCAGGACCACGTGATGCTTCCGGCCACGCACGAGCTGCACGGCCAGAACCGTCGGTTCGGGCACCAGCTGCCCGGTGACCAACAGGGTCCCGTCGATGTCGAGAGCGACCAGGTGAGGCGCGTCGTTGCGCACTCGCATGGACACCGGCTGGTCGTCCAGGATCATCACGTACCCCCATGGCACCGTGAGCGCCGTCACTCTCGACGGATCGCGCCCAAATGTACAGGCTTTCGGACAGTGATCCATACCTTTGCACGGATACCTTTCACCCGTGGCACTAGCAGTTGGCTATTTTTACCATCAAAGTAGGGATCTGAGCACTTTCACAACACCGTCTTCTTCGATCGATGCCGTTACTTCATCCGCTGCGGCCCGGACCGCATCCGCCGCGTGGCCCATGGCCACGCCTCGAGCGGCCCAGCGCAGCATGTCGATGTCGTTGCTTCCGTCACCCACGGCGACGGTGTTCCCGGGCGCCACACCGAGCTCCTTGCGTACCTCCTCCAGGGCGGACGCCTTGGTCACGCCCTGAGGTGCGATGTCCATCCACGCGGACCAGCCGACGGCGTAGGTCACGTCGTCGAACCCGAGGCGCGCGGCGATCTCGTGGAACTCCGCGCTGGTCTCTCCGGGACTGCGCACGACCACCCGGGTGACGTGCCCGGCCCAGAGCTCCTCGAAGTCGACGACACGGTGCTCACCGTTGAGCTCCCCGTCGGGGAAGAGCTCGGTCATCCGGAAGCCCACGCCGACGTCCTCGACCGCGTAGCGCGCGTGCGGGAGCTCCTCCTTGAGCATGCGGAGCACCGGCTGCGGGTCGAACGTCTCCACCCGTTCCAGGGTGTAACCCATGTCGGCGGACGGGTCGAGACGCGCCGTCACCGCGCCGTTCGACGCGACGATCCAGGACTCCTCGATCTTCAGCTCCGCCGCGATGGGCGTCATCGCGATGAGCGACCGCCCCGAGGCGAGCACCACGTGGTGCCCCGCCGCACGCACGGCGGCGACGGCGTCCCGCGCGGCGTCGGACAGCACTTCGTCATAGGTGACGAGCGTGCCGTCGATATCGAGGGCTACGAGCTTTCGGTCGCTGTCGCGGGGCACACCCGCAGCCTACCGACCGGAACGTGAACACCAACCCCTTGGTTGTGGGCGTGACCGTTGCGCCTACGTGTCCGTTCTAGGCGGAACGGTCACGCCCACGACCAAAGGGGATCACTTGGTGGGTTCCAGGAGTTCCAGGCCGCCCAGGTACGGGCGCAGGGCCTCCGGCACGTAGACCGAGCCGTCCGCCTGCTGGTGGTTCTCCAGGATGGCGACTATCCAGCGCGTGGTGCCGAGCGTGCCGTTCAGCGTGGCCACGTTCCGGGTCGACCCGTCCTCGGTGCGCTCGCGCACGCTCAGGCGGCGGGCCTGGAACGTCGTGCAGTTGGACGTCGAGGTGAGCTCCAGCCAGCGCTCCTGGGTGGGCAGCCACGCCTCGCAGTCGAACTTCCGGGCCGCCGAGGAGCCGAGGTCGCCCGCCGCCGTGTCGATGACGCGGTAGGGCAGCTCGACCTTGGCCATCATGGCCTCTTCCCAGCCCAGCAGGCGCTGGTGCTCGGCCTCGGCGTCCTCGGGGGCGCAGTAGCTGAACATCTCGACCTTGTGGAACTGGTGCACGCGGATGATCCCGCGCGTGTCGCGGCCCGCCGAACCCGCCTCGCGCCGGTAGCAGGCGCTCCAGCCGGCGTACCGCATCGGCCCGTCCGACAGGTCGACTATCTCGTCGCTGTGGTAGCCGGCGAGGGCCACCTCCGAGGTGCCGACCAGGTACAGGTCGTCCTTCTCGAGGCGGTAGATCTCGTCGGCGTGCGCGCCCAGGAAGCCCGTGCCCTGCATGGTCTCGGGCTTGACGAGGGTCGGCGTGATCATGGGCGTGAAGCCCTCCTGCACCGCCTGGTCCATCGCCATGTTCAGCAGCGCCAGCTCCAGGCGCGCGCCGATGCCGGTGAGGAAGTAGAACCGCGCACCGGACACCTTGGCCCCGCGCTTGGTGTCGATCGCGCGCAGGCCCTCGCCCAGCTCCAGGTGGTCCTTGGGCTCGAAGCCCTCGGCCGCGAAGTCGCGACGCCGACCCACCTGCTTGAGCTCGACGAAGTCCTCCTCGCCGCCGGCCGGCGCACCCTCGATCACGTTGGCGATCGAGTACAGCACGCGGTCGAGCTCCTGCTCGGCCTCCGTGGCGGTCGCCTGGTGCTGCTTGACGTCCTGGGCAAGCTGCTTGGTGCGCGCCAGCAGGGCCTGCTTCTCGTCGCCCTGCGCCGTGGCCACCTGCTTGCCCAGGGACTTCTGCTCGGCGCGCAGGTTCTCGAACTCCGACAGGGACGAGCGGCGGCGCGCGTCGGCGTCGAGCGCCACGTCCACGAGGTCGGGGTCGTCGCCGCGGGCCACCTGGCTCGCGCGGACTACGT
The DNA here is from genome assembly GCF_050936155.1 of Promicromonospora sp. CA-289599. Taxonomy (NCBI): domain Bacteria; kingdom Bacillati; phylum Actinomycetota; class Actinomycetes; order Micrococcales; family Promicromonosporaceae; genus Promicromonospora; species Promicromonospora sp. CA-289599. The sequence goes on along the minus strand of NZ_JBNJNI010000001.1, from coordinate 2,849,270 downwards.
CAGGGTTGTCGCGCAGAAGTCGGAGATCGATCACAGGGTGAGCCTATCGGGGCTGTCCCGCCGATTTCGTCCGCAGCGCGACAAGCGTGAGCAGCGGCACGGCCGGGATGAGCGCGATCATCGCGATCCGCAGGCCGAAGTCGTTGACCAGGGAGCCCAGCACGGCCATCACCCACATCGCCACGAGCGCGGGCCGCAGGAACTCCCAGCGCTCCTGTGCACGCCCGAACCAGGCAGGAGTCAGCCGCTCGCGCCATGCCGCCGGGCCGTACAGGGCGAGCCCGACCAGCACGAGCACGAGCACCGTCACCCAGACGGCCGGCCCGCCGGTGATCGAGCTCAGCGCGTACAGGGCCTTGCGCAGCACCGTGGAGACCGCCTCGCCGTCGAGCACCTGGCCAACGAACCTGCCGAGGTGCGAACGGGACTCGGGCGGCCGCAGCCAGTCCAGCAGACCGACGAGCGCCACCACACCGACTCCCGCGGCGCCCACCCAGACGAATCGCCACAGGGTGAGGCGTAGCCCGGAGGCCGCGGTGCCGATCACCACGAACGCCGGGACGAGCACCAGCCCGCCGCCGAGGTCCGCGCCGAGCGTCGGCCACACGTCGACCGCCATCGCGATCACTCCCACGACGGTCACGGCCAGGGTGGCCAGGACTCGCCGCCCGCGGGTGACCAACAGCTGGGCCAGCGCCGCCGCCAGCACGATCGCCGCCACCGCGTACACGGAGAAGGTGGGGTTGCCGAAGCCGTAGAACCGCGCCCCGAACGTCGGGGCCGAGCCGAGCGGTGCCGCGCGGTTCAGCGGCGTGCCGAACAGCGCGTCCACGGTCAGCGCGACGAAGGTGATACCGGCGACCACCCCCGGAGCCGCCCACAGCGGCCGACGCGGGGCGAGCAGGCTGAGCCCGGCGACTGCCGCCGTCACGAGCGCGGTGGCGCCCAGCATCGCGAGCACCGGCAGGTCGAACCGCCACCAGCCCGTCAGCGAGACGAGGAACCCGCCTGCCGGAAGCGCGGCCAGCGCGGTCGCGGCGACCTCGGCCACCCGCTGCAACCCGCCCGGCGTCGCGCCGGACCCGCGCACCAGCCCCTGCGCCGCGCTCAAGGCGGCGCGCCGGCGCATGGCCCACCAGCACACCCCGGCAAGCGCGAGGCCCAGCCAGAACGGCACGTCCACGAACCAGATGTACGCGGCGCGGCGCACGTGGTCCCGTGCCGTCATGTCCGCCAGCTCGTCGGCGGTGAGCCAGGCCGAGGCGGGACGCTCGCCGCCACGCACCAGCGGGGTCGGGTCGACGTCGGCGGGCAGGTCCACGCCGACGGCCCCGAGCACTGCCGCCGGGACGTCCATCAGGCGCGCCACGCCCTCAGTCCGTGTGGCCGTACTGGCCAGATAGCGCGGGAGGCCCTCGTTCGACGCGGACGGGCGCATCATCGCCAGGCCGAGCTCCAGCGCGTGCTCCGGCACCGTCGCGACGTCGATCACCAGCACCGTCGTGTCCGCCGGAGCGGCGTCGAGGACGCGCCACACCGCGAGGTCGACGTCGGAGACGAGGCCGGCGCGGAGCGCCGCCACCTGCTCGCGGCCGTCCGGCTGCTGCTCCAGCTCCGCACGCTGCGCGACGTCGAGCAGCGCGGACCCGGCGTCCACGAAGGTGACCGGGCAGTCCCACGCACCGGACCCGTCGGCCACCGCCGTCTCGAGGTCGAAGTACCTGTCGACGGTGCCGTCCCGTTCGGCGAGCGCCACTGCCGCACCCGTGCCGACCGCCGTCGCGCACTCGCCCGCCAGGGCCTCGCCGAGCGTGCCGGGGTGCGCGGCGTAGCCGGACCCGCGCTGCAGCTCCAGGAACCGTTCCCACTGGTCGACGACGGCGGGGCTGTCACCCTGCGCCGGGGTCACCGAGACGTCGTCGCAGATCCAGTGGTTGTCGGCGCCGCGCTCGTCGGCCACCTCGGCGAGCCGGCCTGCCGACAGGCTGAGCCAGCCGCTGTCCGGGCAGCGTGCCGCGCGGCCGTTGGGCAGGGTGAGGCCCGCGGCGTCCGCGCCGTCGGTCAGGAGGCCGTACAGGGTGGGCGCGGGCGCCTGGCCGGTGTCCAGGGAGGGCTGGACGTCGGGCCAGCGCAGGCCCTGGGTGCCGATCACGACGACGCTGCCACCAGGCGGCACCACGGGCGCCGCGGTGCTGAGCGAGCCGGACTCCTCGCCCGCGGCGTCGGCGCCGGGCACCGGGAGCACCGCCGCGGCGAACAGCAGGCTGAGCAGGAGCGCGCCGGACAGGCCGAGGACCGCGGACGGCACGCGCCGCACTGGCTCGGTGTGCCTGCCGGAGGGCAGCCAGCCGCGCGCGTCGAGGAACCGGGTGAACAGGTCGGACCGGGCCGCGAGCAGCGCGACGAGGGCGAAAGGTACGAACAGGAACAGCCCGCGCAGGCGGTCGCCCAGGAACGGGGCGGCGTCGACCCCGACGGTCACGAGCGCGACCACGGTCACGATGCTCACCGCACGCCACGCCGGCCGGGACGACCGCCCGCCGGCGCGGCCACGGACGCCGTCGCCCAGCGCCGTTCCGGCACCCGGCCGGGTGCGACCGCGCACCGCGTAGGCCGCGAGGCCGGCGGCGAGCACGAGGCCGGCCGCCGCGTAGACGACGAACGCCATGTCGGAGAACCCGTAGAACCGGTCGGCGGTGGCGAGCGACGAGCCGAGCAGCGAACCCTGCAGCATCGTGAAGCCGGTGCTGCCGTCGACGGTGAGCACCAGCCAGGTGATCCCGGCCGCGGCGACCGCGTTACGCCACGGGGCAGGCGGGAGCAGGCGGGACACCCCGCGGACCGTGAGCGCCACGAGGACCGTCGCAGCGGTCAGCGAGAGGGCCAGGCCGAACTCGGGCGCGGGCCAGACCCACCAGCGGGTCAGGGTCGCGAGAGCGGCGGCGGCCGGGGCCGACACGGCGAGCAGCACGGCCCCGAGCGCGAGGCGTTGCCGGTAGGGACCGGGGTCGCGGCGCGGGCGCCCCGTCCGGCGGGGCAGCACCAGCACCAGCACGGCGATGAGCAGGAACAGGATGATCGCGCCCGCGAAGGCCGGCACCTGCGCCGGGATCGTGTCCGCGAGCACGTTGATGTACTGCCGGTTCTCGACCGTGCGGGCGACGGTGGTGCGGCGCGGCTCGCCCACGACGACGGGCATGCCGTCGATCTCCGGCTCCTCGACCACCGGTCCCGGAGCGGGCTCCGCCTCGGGGTCAGGGAGCGCGTCGCCGGCCTCGGCAGCGGTCGCCGTCAGGTCGGTGAGCTGGACGAACCCGGTGCTGCGCGAGGCGCCCGACGTCAGCCAGCGCACGCGCGGCACGTCGACCACCCAGTCGACGACGACCTGCAGCCCCTGCTGCGTGAGCGGCGTGTCGGCGATACCCGCCACGAGCACGCGCGTACCGGTCGGCAGGCCGGTCCGCAGCGTGCTGAGCGTCTTGTCCAGCGCGTCGAGCGCCGCCGCCCGCTCGGGGCCCTCGGGCAGGCTGCCCGCGTCGATGACGGTCACCGGGCACTCGGCGAGGACGTCGCTCCAGGCGGGGTTCCCGGTGCCCGCGGCACCCGGCTCCGCCGTGTCGGAGGCCGTATCGGAGGCGGGATCCGAGGTCGCGGCCAACAGCGCGGCCAGCGAGGGGACGTACCGGCTCACCCTCCCGTCCTCACGGGCGAGCATCACGGCGGCGCCCGGTCCGACCGCCGTCGAGCAGGCGTCCGCGTCGGCGAGCAGCTCGCCGAGGAGGCCGGGTGCCGGAGTCTCGGCGGTCTCGGCCGGCTCCTCCTCGCCGGTGCCCTCCTCCTGCTCGAGAAGCTGGTCCCAGCCGTCGACCGTCGCGGCGGTCGGCTCGGCGCCGCCTCCGCCGAGGGCCTGCGGTACTGGCGTGCACGACATCGCCCCGCGCGCCTCCGGCGTCCGGCCGTCCTCTGGCTCGCGGGTGGGTGCTTCCGCCCGTTCCGCGCTGCCCGCGGACACCGTGCGGCTGCCTGCGGAGAGGGTGAGCCACGCGTCCAGGGGGCACGTCGCGGGGTCCGCGGTGCGGACGTTGATCGAGGCGACCGAGCCGCCGCCGATCATGTGCCACAGGTTCGGTGTGGTGCTGCGGGACACGTCGGTCCAGCGCAGGCCGGCCACCCCGACCACGACCACCGGCGCGACGGGTTTCCGGGTGGCTGCGGCGGCGGACCCTGCGACGTCGGTCCCGGGCACGGCCGAAGCTGCGGCCGGGCTCAGCAGACCGAGCAGGACCGCCACGAGCATGACCAGGACTGCGGGCACGGCCAAGGCTCGCGTGGAACTGGGATTCACCCGCCCAGGGTAGATGGCCCGAGCGGTCACGGTGCCCGGACCAGGAGGGCGCCCGCCTGGACGTGGACGTCGATCTCGACCGCCCGCCCGAGCGGGTCACCGTCGACCTGGGCCTCCTCGCCCGCCGGCACGCGGATACGCGCCCGGCGCGCCTTGGTGTGGTCGATGCGGCCCAGCTTCTCCGGCAGGTCGTTGCGCACCCCTACGCCCTGCATGGCGATCTCGAACGTCAGCTGGGCCCAGCCGAACACCCCACCGCGGACGTCGACGGCGGCCACGTCGAGCACCCCGTCGTCGAGCACGGCATCCGGCAGCAGGGTGACGCCGCCGGGGAGCAGGCCGCAGTTGCCGACCATGATCGACCGGGCGCGGGCCTCGACCGGCGGGGTCTCGTCGAGCTGCAGGGTGGCGCGCATCCGCCGGGCCTGCAGGTGCGAGAGCCCGGCCACGAAGTAGGCGACCCAGCCCACCCGCTTCTTCAGGTCCGCGTCCGCGGTGGCGACCATCGCCGCGTCGAACCCCAGGCCGGCGATCACCAGGAAGATGTGCTCGCGCTCCGTGTCGGGCTCGTGGTCGGGCTGGTTGGGGTGTTCCCCGTTGCGCGGCGCCTCCGCGAACTCGGTCACCCGCAGCCAGCCGACGTCGATGGCGCGCGTGCGGCCGTGCACGATCACGTCGAGGGCGTGGTCCACGTTCGTCAGCGGCAGCTCGAGGTTCCGGGCCAGGAGGTTGCCGGTGCCCACCGGCAGCACGCCCATCGGCTTGTCCGAGGCGACCATGGTCTCGGCGACGGCCCGGACCGTCCCGTCACCGCCCGCGGCGACGACTATGTCGGCGCCGTCGTCGAGCGCCTGCCGGGCCTGGCCCTTGCCCGGATCCTCCACCGTCGTCTCGTACCAGAGCGGTTCCGGGAGACCGTGGGCCCTGCAGTGGGCGCGGACCTCGAGTGCCAGACCGCTCGCGCCCTGCTTGGACGGGTTGACGATCACCGCGAGCTGCGGTGCGGCCTGCACGCTCTGCGGGGTCGCCCGGTGCGGGTCGCGGCGCCGCATCCGTGCCTGCTGCGTCCACACCCCGATGGCGACGGCAAGTGCCAGCACGGCGACGCTGATCGCGGCAATCCCTAACCAGACCTGCCACCCCATGGGATCAGGGTACGGGGCACGCGCGGTGACGCCCGCGCATCAGCTGCGGACGTTCGAGCCCGCATGCCGCACCGCGTCCACCGCGCCGCGCATCTTGCGCGCGTTCACGGCCAGCAGGACGTCGCGGTACTGCGCGGCCCGGTGGATCTGTCCCTTGAGGTCGTTCGTCGAGGCACGGTGCTTGAGATCACAGGGCACCTCGACGGCGACGTACCCCTTGCGCAGCAGGTCGATGGTCATGCCCGTCTCGACACCCCAGCCACGCGCCAGCGGGGTGGCCGCCTCGAAGGCCTCACGGGTGAGGCAGCGCATGCCGGACAGCGGCTGTGACGGGCTCCAGCCCGTCATCGCCTCGATCGCCCGGCGGGCCGCGCCGACGACGATGCCGCGCCCGCCCGCGCCGGCCTGCTTGGGCAGCAGGGCGATCGCGAGATCGGCCACACCCTCGCGGACCGGACGGACCAGCGGTGCCGTGTTCACGGCGGTGTCGCCGAGGTCGCCGTCGATGAACATGAGCAGGCGCGGCGGACGACCGTCCGCGTCGCGCATCGCGACGACTGCCGCACCCGTCTCCATCGCGGCGGCCTTGCCGCGATTGTGCGAGTGACGCACGACGACGGCACCGGCGGCACGCGCGACGTGCTGCGTGTCGTCCTCGGAGCCGTCGTCGACCACGAGCACGAGGTCGACATGAGGGATCGCGCGCGCAGAGCGCACGGTCGCGGCAATGCGCTCGGCCTCGTCCTTGGCGGGGATGACCGCCGCCACCCGCTGGACGTTCTTGCCTGCCTGAGCATTGCCGGGACGCGTGGTCTTCGCGACCGGGAGAGCGTTCACACCTGTCCTGCCTGAAGCGTCGATTTGCCTTGGTGGGTGACCGGATAGTCCTTTGCTTGGTGAGTGCAAAGGTTTACCCCTGGAATCCTACTCCCTTGGTCCGCTAGTTGCCGAAACCTGGACCGCTCGTGGCGATCCTCGGTGACTGCCGACGCGTTCCGGGCCGCTCGCGAACGACCAGCCAGGGGGTCCGGACTAACGCAGGGTGACCTGCCGGGAGACGATACCTGCTCTGGCGCGTCGCTCGTTCGCATCAAGCGGCTCCTTGATGGAAAGTGCTTTCGCGAGCTTCTCGCCGAGCTCCGTCGCGGGGCCCTCGAGATCAGCCGCCTCGGTGCCCTTCGGCAGCTCCCAGACGGGTACGACCAGGCCGGACGCACGAAACGCTCCCACGAACTTCCCACCCGCTAGCCCTGACTCGCGCTTTGCGTGCAGACGAGAGAGCGCGTCGATCAGGTCGTCCTCCGGTTCGGGACGTGCCCAGCGCAGGAACTCGCGCGTCATGCTGCACCAGTAGGCCGACTCGACGGAGGACACCTTGACCGTGGGGATCGCGCCGTCGGCGGCGTCCTCCAGGCTCTCCTTGAGCTCCGGCGTGATCTCGGCGCTCGGGTCGAGCCAGAAGTCGAACGTCTCGTGCACGGTGACCTCGAACGGGACGCTCAGGTCGAGCACGTCCTGCAGGCGCGGGCCCTCGCCCGGCAGCTCACCCGACTCGACCGCCGTGCCCGGCTCCAGCTCCAGCGCCTCGAGGAGGGCCGCCGCGAGGTCGCGGCTCACGTCGCCGGTGCTGAGGATTCCCTGCACGGCGAGCAGGATCGTGCCGTCGGCACGGTGCAGAGCGGTCCACGCCCCCGGGAGCAGCGTCACGACCGTGACGTCGCGCGAGCCGTACTCGGCGGTGGTGCGAGCCGTCGCGGTCGCTGACGGGACGATCTCACGCATCGCCACCCAGTCGGTCTCCCCGGGGAGACCTTCGAAGGGCCGGAGCACGAAGTCGGAGGAGGGGTTCTTGGCCATGCGGCGAGTGTATCCGCGCGCATGCTCCCAGTTCTGTCGGGCCGGTGATGTTTTCGGAAACTGGTCGGGCGCGGCTGATGATGGAGCGGTGGAACCCTGGCTCGCCGCACACCTGCCCGTGCTCGACCTCGCGCTCGACGCCGTCCGAGCCGTCCAGCGCGCGTCCGCCCGGGCCGACCGCCGGACGAGCGGGCCCGTCCCGTCCGGTGCTGCCCGCCCCGACCCTGTCCACCTCGATCCTGTCCACCTCGATCCAGCAAGAGTCGCCGCGGCCTTCGCCTCCGACCAGGTCTTCGCGCTCGACGGACGCCCCATGGAGGCGTTCGCTCCGCTCTCCGGCTTCTTCCGCACCTCGGACGGCTGGGTCCGCACCCACGCGAACTATCCCCACCACCGGGCACGCCTGACCACCCTCGTCGGCCTGCCCGACGACGTCGGGCGCCCCGCCTTGGCCCAGCGGCTCACCCAGCTCGCGGGGCAGGAGCTGGAGGACCGCGCGGCCGACCCTGCGACGGGCCCGGAACGGGGCGGTGGCGCGATAGTGGCGCGCGTACGGACCGAGCAGGAGTGGCGGACGTCGGCGCCGGGACGCGCGGCGTCGTCGGGCCCCCTGGTACGGACCGCGCAGCGGGCCGAGCCCACGGGTGCCCGACGACGCCGCGTGGCGGAGCCCCTGCCGAGCGGAGGGGCCGCACCCCTCGCCGGCGTCCGGGTGCTCGACCTCACACGCGTGATCGCAGGCCCCGTCGCCACGCGGACGCTCGCCCTGCTCGGCGCCGACGTGCTGCGCGTCGACCCACCGGTCCCCGCGGAGATCGAGTGGCAGCACCTCGACTCGGGGCAGGGCAAGCGCAGCACCGTCCTCGACCTCCGGGACGGCGGCGACCGCCGTACCGCCCAGGAGCTGCTGGAAGCGGCCGACGTGCTGGTCACCGGCTATCGGCCGGGTGCGATCGAGGGGCTCGGGCTCGAGGTACCGCGCGGTGTCGTGACGGGCAGGGTCTCCGCATGGGGCGGCACCGGACCCTGGGCCGGCCGGCGGGGGTTCGACTCGATAGTGCAGGCCGCGAGCGGTATAGCCCTGCTGGAGGGCCAGGACGGGGCGCCGGGGGCGTTACCCGCCCAGGCTCTCGACCACACCTCCGGCTACCTGCTCGCGGCGGGGATCGTCGACGCGCTCACCGGTGCCGACGACGGGCCGGACCTCGACGTCTCGGTATCCCTCGCGCGCACCGCGGCCTGGCTGCTGGACCTGCCGGGCCGGGACCCGCTGCACCCGGCCGCCGCGCCGGTCCGCCGTCCTGAGCCTGTCGAAGGGTCGGCGCGCGCGACGGTGACCCACGCCGGGGTCACCACGGCGCGCCCGGCCCTCCCGGGGCACGACGACTACGCGCACCCCGCACACCGGTGGGGCACCGACGCCCCGATCTGGCGTCCCACCCCGGCGAGGTAGAGCCGTGGCGGGGCGAGAGAGGGTCAGACGCGGACGTGGCTGCGACGCGCGACCAGGAGCGAGCCCGCGCCACCGATCACCAGGGCGCCGGCCGCCGCCGTCAGCGCGGCCGCCTCGGCGCCGGTGGTGGAGAGCCGGGCCGGGGCATCCAGCGTGACGCCGGCGAGGGCCGACGCCTCCTGCTCGCTCTCGGACGGGACGTAGGCGGTGAGCTGGGCCCCTGCGGTATCGGCCGCTGTCGGCCTGCCCTGCCACTGCTGTCCGGGGGCCTGGACGGCCGCCGGCTCCAGGCTCTCGGACACCTCGGGCGCGACGTCCTGCACGGGGGCGGCGACCTCGGCCACCACCGGCTCCGCCTTCTTGACGGGCGCGGCCTCCGCTTCGGGCGCGGCCTCCGCTTCGGGGGCGGCGGGCCGCGGGGCGACGTCCTCCGGCTTCGGCGCGGGCGCCGCGGCCTCGTTCAGGTGCTCCCGGATGGCCTCGCGCACCTGCTCGCGGTCCTGCTCGCCCCAGCCGCCCTGCCAGTCGTCCCGGCCCTGCGAGCCGGTCTGGCTCATGGTCTCGGCACCGCGGTCGCAGTCGCCCCGCTGGGAGCCGTACTGCGGCACGTCGTAGTTCGGCTCCGAGTAGGCGGACGGCGCGTACGAGCGCGGGGCTCCGGCGTCCCGCCCGTGGCCGCGGTCGTGGCCGTGGCCGCGGTCGTAACCCCCGTCGTAGCCACGGTCGTTGTCGGCGGAGTGCCCGTGGTGACCGTCGCGGCCACCGCCGTCGTGCGCCATCGCCGGGCTGGCGACGGCGGTCGCAGCGGTGGCGAGCGCGATCGTCGCCACGACGCGGGAGGCCGCGGTCTTGGCGACGGACGAAGGCTTGACGGCGGCGTGCTTCATGAGAGCTGCTCCAGCTGGTCGACTACAACTGCCCGGGACCGGGGACGCCACGACGTTACCGGATCGGGAATAGAAGGAAAAAGGGGTGCATCGGAAAAAGCGGTAGCGGTGGTAACGATCCGGTAACAACAGACAGATAGATGGAACCTTGACAAAGTTCCGGAAAACGTAAACAGGGTGGAGCGCCAATGGCGCTCCACCCTGCTACGTCAAGGTCGAAGAGGCTGGGGTCCTCTTGTTCTCAGCTCAGGAGTTGCCCCCCAGCAGTCCACCGGTGAGGCCGCTCACGGCACCGCCGGTCAGGCCGTCCACGGCACCCGTGACGCCACCGACGGTGTCCGTCACGGCGCCGCCGGCGACACCCTCGACGGTCTCGTCCACGGTGTCCACGACGGGCTTGGCGACGCTGCCCACGGTGTCCACGACCGGCTTGGCGACGCCGTCCACGACGACGTCCTTGACGACCGGCTTGGCGACGCCGTCGACGACCGTGTCCTTGACGACGGGCTCCACCACGCTGCCGACCACGTCGTCCTTGACGACGTCCTCGACCACACCGCCGACGACGACGTCCCCGACGACCGGCTTCGCGACGTCGTTCACGACGCCCGGAACCACGTCACCCGTCACGGCGCCGACGGCACCCGGGACGACGGAGCCCGCCACGTTGCCGACGGCCGCGGTGGCGCCCGGGACGACGCTGCCCTGCACGGAACCGACCGTGCCCGGGACGACCTCGGTGGTGACCGGCCGGACGATGCCGTCGACCGCGACGTCGCCCACGACGTTCTCGACCACACCGGCGGCCGGGGTGGTGACCTTGGCGACGACACCCGGAACGCCGGCGACCACGCCCGGAACCTGCGACACGACGCTGTTCACCACGCCGCCCACGCCACCGAGCACGCCCGGCAGGTTGGCGGTGAGGCCGGCGATCGGAGCGGTCACGCCGCCCAGGACGTTCGGCAGGTTGCGGATCACGTCGGCAACGGTGGACGGCACGCCGTCGACCGCGCCGGTCGTGGTGTCGACGGCCCCGCCGGCGACACCGGTGGCGGCGTTGACCACGCTGCCGGCCGCACCGGTGGCGGTACCCCCGACGCCGTTCACGACGTCACCCTGCAGCGCGCCACCCGCGACCCCACCGACGACGCCGGTAGCGGTGCCGACGACGTTGCCGCCGAGCACGTTCGAGAGGGCCGACCGGGCGGAGCCGGTCACACCGGAGACGGCGGAGCCGTCGGTCACGCCACCCACGACACCCGAGACGGCCTGGGGTGCGGCGCCCTTGAGGGCACCCGACACGAACTGGGCCGGCTCGTAGTTCGGCGCGAGGGCGGTGGTGGGAGCGATGGAGGCGGGCAGCTCCTTGACCACGGCGTCGGCCACGGGCGCGGCCTTCGTGAGCTCGCTCAGGTCGATCGACGTCGACGAGAGGGCAGGGAGGTTCGACTTGAGGCCCTCGGCGGTGGTCCCGAGGTCACCGAGCGAGTCGAGCGGCGAGGCCTCTGCGGCCATTGCCGGGGCGGCCATGCTCGTGGCCGCCGTTGCGATGGCGACGGTCGCGATGGTCCGCGCACCCGCCGATACGGTCTTCTTCTTGTGTGCTGCGTGCTTCAAGAGTTGCTCCAGCATCTCGTTGCGCATGAGCGCGTTCGGTCCTTGAGCCACCGAACCTAGCCCTCACCCCCGGGTGAATAAAATCACCCTTGTTACGGTTTGGTAACGATGGCCGAATTGGACCCTAGAAACCGGTCCGTCCCGCTTGTTCCGCGAGTTATCGCGTGCGGCGTTATCGGCGGCGGGAGGAACCGGCGTCTCGGTGGGCGGACGCTTCCATCGTCAGCGCCTCCGCACCCTGGACGAGGGCGGCCTCCGCGGCACGCGCCTCGGCGGTGGCCTGCGCCCGGACGTCGACGATCTTGTCGTGCAGCTCTGCGTGCACGCGCTTGCGGACCTCGCGGGCGATGACGTCGACGTCGACGTCGTCCGGGCCGGGCACCCCGCGTGCGGCCAGCTCGGCGGTGAGCCGGGCGACGGACTCCTCGATCTCGGCGACCACCCGGACCTCCGCCTCGTCCAGGAGGGCGATCACCGCGGCGTCGGCTTCCCGGCCCAGGCGGGTCTCCTCGAAGCGCCGCGCGGCGCTGTCCACTATCCGCCGCGCCTGCGCGACGACGTCGTGCGCCACGGCGGGGGCGTGCGCCTTCAGGGTGGCGAGGTCGAAGAGCAGGACGCCCTCGACGTCGGCCACGCCCGGGTCGACGTCGCGGTGCAGCGCGAGGTCCAGGATGACCAGCGGCCTCGGCTCAGGCTCGTCGCCGGCGCGGTCAGCGGCACGCTCCCGCGCGCGGACCAGCGCGGCGGCGTCCAGGACGTGACCGAGGCTCGCCTCCGGTCCGTTCTCGGTCACCAGGCCGGGGAGCACCGTCGAGCCGCCGAGGTCCCCGGCCACCGTGGCGCTGAGCCGCTCGTCCTGGGACTCCGCCTGCGCGGCGGCCGCGCGGCCGCGAGCGCCGCTGCAGCTGACCACGAGGTCGGCGTCGGCCAGTGCCTCGATGAGCGAGTCCACCGGCTGCACGCCGTGCGACTCGGCGAAGGCCTCGGCGCGGCCGGACTGCGAGTAGACGCGGATGTCGTCGCAGCCGCGCGCCCGGAGGGCCGCGACGGACGCGCCGGCGTACGAGCCGGTGCCGATGAGCACGGCGCGCGTGCCGTCCCACGGCGGCAGCTCGCGCTCGGCGAGATCCAGCGCGAGGGCGACGACGGACCGGCCTGCCGCACCGAGCTCGGTGTCGGTGCCCACCCGCTTGGAGGTGCGCGACGCCGTCTGGAAGAGCAGCTCGAGGGTCTTGGACGTGGTCTCCTGCTCGCGGGCCTCCGCCAGCGAGCGCTTGACCTGGCCGGCGATCTCGCGCTCGCCCACGACCATCGCGTCCAGGCCCGCCGCCACGGCGAACAGGTGCTCGGTGACCTCCGGCCCGGTGCGGACCGTGAAGCTGCGGGCGGCGACGTCGCCCGTCACACCCGAGGAGCGCGCCACCAGCTCAGCCACGTGGCGCGTCGCGTGCCGCACGCTGTCGCCGCTGAGCGGGGCGTCGACGTCGAGGTAGAGCTCGAAGCGGTTGCACGTGGAGATCACGACGGCGCCCGCGACGGGGCCGCACGAACCCACGACGACACGACCCACTGACGACGAACCCGTGGACAGGCGTTCCAGCGCGTCGAGGTCGAGCTCGCGGTGGCTGGCGGTGAGGGAGAGGAGAACCACAGTGCTCCAACTTTATGCACCCCGGCGCGGCAGGGCAGAATCGGTAAGCGTGAAGTCCACCACGATTGCCCCTGCTCATCCGCTCGCTGACGGGCGGACCTCTGCCGCACCCCTGGTGCAGGCCCTCCGGGGTGATCGTCCTGGCCGTACGCCCGTCTGGTTCATGCGCCAGGCCGGCCGGTCCCTCCCCGAGTACCGCGAGGTGCGCAAGGGCACGGGCATGCTCGAGTCGTGCCTGCGGCCGGAGCTCGCGTCGGAGATCACGCTGCAGCCCGTCCGCCGGCACGGGGTGGACGCCGCCGTCTTCTTCTCGGACATCGTGGTGCCGCTCAAGCTCGCCGGGGTCGGCGTGGACATCAAGGCGGGGGTGGGCCCCGTCATGGACCAGCCCTACCGCACGGCGGACGACGTCGCCCGCCTCACCTCACGCACGCTCGACGAGGCGGCCCTCGACCCGATCCGGGAGGCGGTCGCGCTGACCGTCGCCGAGCTGGGCAGCACGCCGCTCCTCGGGTTCGGCGGGGCGCCGTTCACGCTCGCCGCGTACCTCGTGGAGGGCCGGCCGTCGCGCGACCACCTGGCCGCGCGCACCCTGATGCACGCCGACCCCGCGACCTGGGACGCGCTCGTCACCTGGACCGCCGACCTCACCGGGGCGTTCCTCCGGGCGCAGGTCGAGGCGGGCGCGAGCGCCGTGCAGCTCTTCGACTCCTGGGCGGGTTCGCTCTCGCTCGCGGACTACACGTCGCGCGTCGCGCCGTCGTCGACGCGTGCGCTCGCCTACGTGGCGGACGCCGGCGTGCCCGCCATCCACTTCGGCACCGGCACCGGCCACCTGCTGCCCGCCATGCGCGACGTGCTGGTCGCCGCGGGCCTGGTGGACCACGCGGTGGGCGTCGACTACCGGACGCCGCTCGACGAGGCCGCCGCCCTGCTGCCCGGCGTGCCCCTGCAGGGCAACATCGATCCCGCTCTGCTGGCCGCGCCCTGGGACGTGCTGGAGGCGCACGTGCGCGACGTGGTCGCCCGCGGGACGGCGGCGCCCGGGCACGTGGTCAACCTCGGTCACGGCGTGCCGCCCGAGACGGACCCGACGGTACTGACCCGCGTGGTCGAGCTGGTTCATTCGCTATGACCAGGGCTGACCATGCAGTTGCTGCCAAGATCGGGACCGGCCTGGCAGCAACTGCATGGTCGTGCCTCGGTCGGTCCAGATGACCGGGATCACCGGGGCTGCCGACGTCGTCGTCGTCGGGGCCGGGATCGGCGGGCTCGTCGCCGCCCACACGCTCGCGGTGCGCGGGCTGCGCGTCGTCGTGCTGGAGGCCGCCGACCAGGCCGGCGGGCCGATCCGGGGCGGGGCCCTCGCCGCGCTGCCGGGCGTGCCGCTGGATCTCGGCGCGGAGTCGTTCGCGGTGCGGGGCGGCGTGGTCGAGGACCTGGCGGAGGAGCTGGGCCTCACCGTCGAGGCCCCGGCCAGGCTCACCGCCTGGGGTTATGCCGCCGGACGGGCGTTCCCGCTGCCCGCCGCCGGGGTGCTCGGGATCCCCGCGCGGCCGTGGGCGGCGGACGTGCGGCGCGCGATCGGCTGGCCCGGCGTGCTGCGCGGGTCGCTGGACCGGGTGCTGCCGGCCCGGTTCGTCGACACCACTGATCTCGGGACGCTCACCCGGTCGCGGCTCGGGTCCCGGGTGGCGGACCGGCTGGTCACGCCGGTCGCGGCCGGGGTGCACTCGGCGCCGCTCGACCGGCTCGACGTCGCCGCCGTCGCGCCCGGGCTGCTGGACGCGTACGCGCGGACCGGGTCCCTCTCGCGGGCCGTGGCGTCGCTGCGAGCCGCGGCGCCCCCGGGATCGGCGGTGCGCGGGATCGACGGCGGTGTCCACGCGCTGGTGGACGCCCTGGTCGAGCGCCTGGACGTGCGGCCGGGGGCGCGAGTGGTGGGCGTCGAGCGCGCGGACGTCGACTGGCTGGTCCGCACCGGGAACGGCCAGGTGCTGCGCGCGCCGCGGCTGGTGCTCGCGACCCGTCCCGAGTTCGGTCCCTTGCCCGCGGCCGGCGGGCTCGCCCTGCCGCCCGCTCCCGAGCGCGGCGCCGACATCCGCCTGGTCACGCTCCTCCTGGAGGCGCCGGAGCTGGACGCCGCCCCGCGCGGCTCCGGGATGCTCGTGGCCCCCGGCACCGCACCGGGCGCCGTGCGCGCCAAGGCCCTGACCCACGCGACGGCGAAGTGGCCGTGGCTGGCCCGGCGGGTGCGCGACGCCGTCGGGCCCGGGTGGCACGTGGTGCGGCTGAGCTACGGCCGCATGGGCGAGCCGACGCCGGCGCCCACCGCCGAGGAGGCCGCCCGCGACGCGTCGGCGCTGCTCGGCGTCGACCTGACCGGTCGGGTACGGGACAGCCTGCACCAGCGCTGGGACGGATCGCTGCCCCCGCCGACGCCCGCCTACCGCGCCGCGATCAAGGAGTTCGAGCAGGCGGTGCTGGCCGAGCCCGGCATCGACGCCACGGGCGGCTGGATCGCGGGCACGGGTCTGGCGGCGATCGTCGGGCACGCGCGGCGCACGGCGGAGCGGTTCGGCGAGCCCGGAACGGCCCGGAACGGCGCGTTCTGACAGAACGTTCTGACAGTCCGCCAGCAAGGCTGTGAGATACGCCGCCGCGTTTCCTCCAGGCGGGGGTTCGGGTGGAGACTGGGATAGTGACCCCGACCCCCCTCGCCGTCAGCACACCAGGAAGCGTCCCGGGAGACGCCGCGCCGATCCGTCTCGGTACGCGTGCGAGCGCCCTCGCCACCACCCAGAGCGGTCTGGTGGCCAAGCGCCTGGAGGAGCTGACCGGCCGGCCGGTCGAGCTGGTGCACATCCGGACCGAGGGCGACGTGAAGACGGGCAGCCTGGCCAGCCTGGGCGGCACCGGGGTCTTCGTGACGGCCCTGCGCGAGGCGCTGCTCGACGGCCGCTGCGACGTCGCCGTCCACTCCCTCAAGGACCTGCCGACCACCCCCGCGCCTGACCTCACCTACGTGACGCCCGAGCGTGCCGACCCGCGCGACGCCCTGTGCGCGCGCGACGGTCTCACGCTCGCGACGCTCCCCCGCGGGGGTCGCGTGGGCACCGGCTCACCCCGGCGCGCCGCGCAGATCCGCGCCACCCGGCCGGACCTGGAGGTTGTCGACATCCGCGGGAACGTCGGCACCCGGCTCAACCGCGCGCTCGGCCCCGAAGCCGACCTCGACGCAGTGGTCCTCGCCTACGCGGGCCTGGCCCGGCTGGGCCGCACCGAGGTGATCAGCGAGGTGCTCGACGTCGACGTCGTGGCCCCGGCACCCGGCCAGGGCGCGCTCGCCGTCGAGGTCCGCACGGCCGACCTCGTGTCCCCCGCCGACGCCGTGGGACAGGGCCTCGCCGATGCGATCCACCTGCTCGACCACCGCCCGACCCGCCTGGCCGTGCTCGCCGAGCGTTCGGTGCTGGCGCGGCTGGAGGCCGGCTGCGCCGCGCCCGTCGGGGCCCACGCGACAGCGGCCGGCACCGTGCTCCGGCTGCGGTCCGTGGTCGCCGCCGTGGACGGCACGGAGCAGATGTCCCGCAGCGGGGAGACGCAGCTCTCCCCGGACGTCGCCCCCGAGGACCTGGACGACGCCGCCCGCGCGCTGGGCGCCTCCGTGGCCGAGCATCTGCTGGCCGACGGCGCGGAGCGGCTCGCACCGCTGAGCGCGACCGTCCCGGAGAAGGCGTGACCGAGGCGGTCTTCCCCACCGAGCCGGCTGATTCCGCCGGACAGCCCACGGTGCTGGTGGCGCGCTCGCCGGGACGGGCCGCCGGGCTGCTCGCGCTGCTGCGCGAGCGAGGGCTCGACGCCGTGGCGGCGCCCGTGATCGAGAGGGCACCGGTCGAGGACCTGGCGGAGCTCGGCGCCGCCCGCGAGCGCCTCGCGCGGGGCGCGTACGACTGGGTGGCGGTCACGAGCGTGAACGCGGTGGACGCACTGCTGGGGCCTGCGACGGACGACACCGAGGGGGGCCGCACGCCGGACCCGGCCGACCTGGCCGCCGTCGGCCCTGTCCGGTGGGCCGCCGTCGGGCCGGCCACGCGGCAGGCGTTGGCCACCCGCGGGCTGTCCGTCGACCTGGTGCCCGACGTCGCGACCGGTGCCGGGCTCGCCGACGTGTTCCCCGCCGCGACCGCCGCGAACACGTTCCGCGCCGGCGGCCAGGAGCCTCGCGTGCTGCTCCCGCTCGGCGACCTCGCCTCCGACACCCTGCGCGCGGGCGTCGTGGCCAAGGGCTGGGCCGTCGACGTCGTGACGGCCTACCGGACGGTCACGCGCGAGCTCCCCCCGGAGCTGCGCCGGCCGTACGACGTGGTGGTGGTCGCCTCGGGTTCGGCGGCCCGCCAGGTCGCGGCTCAGCTGGGTCCGCAGCGGGTGGTCGCGATCGGTGAGCCGTCGGCCGGCACCGCACGAGCCGTCGGGCACACGGTGCTCGCGACCGCGGCCGAACCCACGGACGAGGCCCTGGCCGACGCCGTGACCGAGGCACTCGTCAGAACCTGATGGACCTGTCAGACGCTCAGGTCACGCTGGTGACCTGAGCGTCTGACAACTCGACCGAGCCGAACAGAGAGAAGGACACCTTGAGCTCCACCGGGATCGTGTACCGACCGCGTCGCCTGCGTGCCACACCCGGCATGCGCCGCCTGGTCGCGGAGACCCGGCTGCACCCGGCCGACCTGGTGCTGCCCCTCTTCGTCAAGGAGGGGCTGACCGAGCCCGCGCCGCTGACGAGCATGCCCGGGCAGGTGCAGCACACCGAGGAGTCCCTGGTGGACGCGGTGCGGGCCGCACGGGACGCGGGGCTGGGCGGCGTCATGCTGTTCGGCATCCCGACGGTCAAGGACGCGACCGGCTCCCAGGCCGACGCGGAGGACGGGATCCTGCAGCGGGCGCTGCGGGCGTCGCGCAAGGTGCTGGACGAGGTCCCCGCGGGCGCGCCCACCCCGGTCCTCATGGCGGACACCTGCCTGGACGAGTTCACCGACCACGGCCACTGCGGCGTCCTCACGTCCACAGGGGCTGTGGACAACGACACGACGCTGGCCCGCTACGCCTCCATGGCGGTGGCGCAGGCGAGGGCGGGCGCGGACGTCATCTCGCCGTCGGGCATGATGGACGGCCAGGTCGCGACGATCCGCGACGCCCTGGACGACGCCGACCTCCTCGACACCAGCATCCTGGCCTACAGCGCCAAGTACGCGAGCGCCTACTACGGCCCGTTCCGCGAGGCCGTGGACTCGGAGCTCAAGGGCGACCGCAAGACGTACCAGATGGACTTCGCGAACAGCCGCGAGGGTCTGCGTGAGGCCGACCTGGATCTCGCCGAGGGCGCCGACATCGTCTTGGTGAAGCCCGCCGGGTCGTACCTGGACGTGCTGCGCGCGGTCGCCGACCGGAGCGACGTGCCGGTGGCGGCGTACCAGGTGTCGGGCGAGTACGCGATGATCGAGGCGGCCGGCGCGAACGGCTGGATCGACCGGGACCGGGCAGTCCTGGAGTCGGTGACGAGCATCAAGCGAGCGGGCGCTGACGTGATCCTCACGTACTGGGCCCTGGAGCTGGCGGGCTGGCTCCGCTGACCTCCGCTGGGTGCTGGGTGCTGGGTATTTGTGGCCCAGCACCCACCCTGGCCACAAATACCCAGCACTCAACGAGAAGGACAGGCATGAGCGAAGCGGTCGAGAGCCAGAGTCTGCGGCGGGCGCCCGAGGCGAACCACGCTGCCTTTCTGCGTGCGCAGGGCGCGATCCCGGGCGGCGTGAACTCGCCGGTCCGCGCCTACGGCAGCGTGGGCGGCGACCCGCGGTTCCTCGCGTCGGCGAGCGGCCCGTACGTCACGGACGTCGCGGGGCGCGAGTACGTGGACCTGGTCTGCTCCTGGGGTCCGGCGCTGCTGGGGCACGCGCACCCCGAGGTCGTCGCCGCGGTGCAGGACGCCGCCGCGCGTGGCCTGTCGTTCGGCGCCCCGACGGTCGCCGAGGTGGACCTCGCGGAGGAGGTCCGACGCCGGGTGCCCGCCGCCGAGCGCGTCCGCCTCGTCTCCACGGGCACGGAGGCGACGATGACGGCGATCCGCCTCGCGCGCGGGTTCACGGGCCGACCGCTCGTGGTCAAGTTCGCCGGCTGCTACCACGGGCACATGGACGCGCTGCTGGCGGAGGCCGGGTCGGGCGTCGCGACGCTCGCACTGCCGGGTTCGGCGGGCGTGACCGAGGCGACCGCCGCCGAGACGCTGGTGCTGCCCTACAACGACCTCGCGGCCGTCGAGGCCGCGTTCGCGCAGCGCGGCTCGGAGATCGCCGCCGTCATCACCGAGGCGTCGCCCGCGAACATGGGCGTGGTGCCGCCCGCCGAGGGGTTCAACGAGGGCCTGCGGCGGATCACCGCGACGCACGGCGCGCTGTTCATCATGGACGAGGTGCTCACCGGGTTCCGCGTGGGCCCGTCCGGCTGGTGGGGGCTCGAGAACGAGGCCATCCGCGCCGCCGGTGGCGAGGGCTACACGCCCGACCTGTTCACGTTCGGCAAGGTGGTCGGCGGCGGCATGCCGGTGGCCGCGCTCGGTGGGCCGGCGTCGATCATGGACCACCTGGCGCCCCTCGGACCCGTCTACCAGGCGGGGACGCTGTCGGGTAACCCGGTGGCGGTCGCCTCCGGTCTGGCGACCCTGCGGCTGGCCGACGACACCGTGTACGCCCGCGTGAACGAGGTGTCGCGGGTGCTGTCCGACGCCGTCGGCGATGCGCTGTCCGCCGCGGGCGTGGAGCACCGCGTGCAGCGAGCGGGCTCCCTGTTCTCGGTGTTCTTCGGCCCGCTCGCCGCGGCGTCGGGCGTGCGCGACTACGCGCAGGCCCAGGCTGCCGAGACGTACCGGTACACACCGCTCTTCCACTCGATGCTGGAGTCCGGGGTCAACCTGCCGCCGTCGGTCTTCGAGGCCTGGTTCGTCTCCGCTGCGCACGACGACGCCGCGGTGTCACGCATCCTCGACGCCCTCCCGGCGGCAGCCCGCGCGGCGGCGGCGTCCGCCTGACCCGTCCCGGGATCCGCGTGGCGGCCGACGGTCCGTGGGGAGGTCTACCCACTGACCGCTATGCCATGTTCTGTCACAATCTGCGAGCCCTGCGCACCGTGCGCGGGGCTCGAGATGAGGGAACGAAACATGGTCTTCTTCGGCTGGGGCAGCAAGAGCAAGACTGCGCCGCTCGACGCGGGGCGAGCCCTGGTGCTGCGCTACTCGTACTTCCACCTGTTCTGGCTGCTGCGGGTCTCGTGGGGCCTCAGGTACAGCCTGGCGACAGCCACCGAGGCCGGGTGGGCGACGCGGCCGCTCTCGGACGAGGAGGCCATGCAGCTCGACGCGCCCAACAAGCTCACGCTGAACCTCTGGTGGCGGTGGGGCCTGGTGCTCTGGGCAGCGGTGGCCGTCGTCGCCATCGTCATCGGCAACCTGACGCGCTGACCGTCACGCCACGGCGGGGACCTTCTCCGGCCACGTGAACCACGGCGCCGGGACGTCCTCGTCGAGACGGCGCAGCGCATTCTCGGCGAGGACCCCGGTGGCGAGCAGCCCTCGCGCCACCATCTGCCCCACCACGCCCGCGCCCGCGGCGTTGAAGTGCGTCTTGTCCTCGAAGCCGTCCGCGGTGCGCAGGAAATCGAGCCGACTGGACTGAGGCCCGAGCTGCTGCCACCGCGCGATGGTCTGCGCGGTGATGTCGATCAGGGGAACGCCCTCGGCCGCGGCGAGCGCGCGCATCGCGTCCGGGTAGCGCCCGTGGGTCGCGACGGCGTTGCCGTCGTCGTCGAACCGCCACCGTTCCGTCGGGGTGAGCAGCACCGGCACGGCACCCCGCTGCCGCGCGCCGTCGACGTAGAGGCGCAGGAAGGACTGGTAGGTGGTCCACGGGTCGGTGCGCACCAGCGGGTCCGACTTCTCGTCGTTGTGCCCGAACTGGACGAGCAGCACGTCGCCGGCGCGGAGGTCGGCCAGGATCTCGGCGAGGCGCCCCTCCTCGACGAAGGTCCGGGAGCTGCGCCCGTTCATCGCGTGGTTGAGCACCTCCGTCCGGGCCGCGACGTACCAGGGCAGCGCCATGCCCCAGCCGGTCTCGGGGGCGGCGGGAGCGTACTTCTGTGCGGCGGTCGAGTCGCCGGCGATGTGGATCCGGAGCGGGTGCTGCTCCCTTGCCGTCCGGGCGACGGCGCGGATCGCCGGCTCACGAGCGGGAGCGGCCGCGGGTGCCGCGCTCGCCGTGGTGAGAACGAGCGGTCCGGCGACAAGTGCGGCGAGCATGAAGCGACGGGTCATCGGGGCGGCCATGCCTGTGGGGTGCCTCTCGTGCAAGAACCTGGGGTGTCCAGGACGAAAGATAGCCGATCTCCCTGCTGGTCAGCGCCGTTTATAGGCCGTAGCCAGGGCCGCAGCCTCGGGCCAGGCGAACCACTCCACCGGGACGTTCTCGTCAGAGCGCCTCGACCATGAGTCGGTCGAAGCCGGCACCGGGCCTCTTCAGCGCCGCCAGAAGTTGTTCCGTCTCGGGCTGCAGATCGCATTCGAGGCGCTCGGTGATGCTGAGCAGGCTCTCGATCGCCTCGGTCTCGGCCCCGGCGTCCCGGCTCTCGTGCGCGGCCAGGATCCGGACGCGCCAGAGGCTCTCCTGCGCGGGCTCGACCCGCAGCCCGACGGCGACGGCCTCCTCGGCCGAACGCCAGCGACCTTCCAGCAGTCGCCGCTTCGCGAGCGCGTACGACGCGTCGACGATCTCTGCGACGAGGCGCTGCCGGACCGGCTCGGCCCACGCGTAGCGGCGGCCGTGCGCGCCCTCGAACGGAACACCCCGCACCAGCGGGAGGGCTGCCTCAAGATGCTCCGTCGAGGCCTCCAGCGGATCTCCTGCCAGCAGGCGGTCCCACGTACCGATGTCGGTGGTGACCGACGGGAGGAACCCGTACCCACCGTCGGCCTGGTGCCGGGGCAGGTAGTCCTGCCCGTCAGGATCCTGCCCGACCCAGCGCCGCAGTCGCGACGTCGCGGCGTTGCGCACGGCGAGATTGTCGGTGCCCGTCCGCTCGGGCCAGACCGCGTCGTCGATCTCCGTCCGTGTTACCCCTGGGTGCAGCGCCAGGAAGGCGGCGAACTCCAGCAGGCGCGCACGGTGGCCGTCCTCCACGCTTCCGGTCGCGTTCCGGAGAGCCACCGTGCCGAGTGCGAGGATCCCGGGCGTGCCACCCGACGGCTCCGCCCGCGGATCCGCGACGATCGGCACCTCCAGCGTGTCGGGCGCGGGCTCGCCGTCGTAGGGGTCGGCAGGCTCGGCCAGCGAAGTCGGCTCCACCAGCGAAGCGGGCACGATCGGGACCTCTGCGGTGTCGGTCCGCGGCTCCAGCACGGGCCTGATCGCCTCGACCTCCGCGACGCTCGGCTCGGACTGCCCCGCCCCCTCGAGCTCGCCGAGGTCCGCCAAGGTGACGAGCCGCAGCAGGTGCCCGTACTGCTCGGACGGCAGCCGCTGCGGGCGCAGCTCCAGGCCTGTCGGCGACAGGACCGCAAGCTCCTGCCCGGGCAGCATCTGGAGGGCCCACTCGCCCACGCTGGTGCCGCCGGTGATCGTCGCGAGCGCTACGTGCGGCAGGACGTCCATCAGCTCGGTCAGGCGCGCGCGCTCCGTGTCGGAGACCTGGTCGGCGAGCAGCACGATCTCCGGCACCCAGGCGTCGGGCACCGCACCGGTCACCCGGGCCGAGTACAGGTCGGGCACGCTCTGCGCCGCGAGCGCCGCGCGGTCGGCGTGCGCGCGCCGGGTCAGGTCCTCGATGATCCGGCCGACGCTCGGCAGGTAGCGGATGCGACCGGTGCGCATCGTGTCCTCGAGGTCGGGGAACGCGCCCACGAGGGTCACCTGGAGATCGTCGGCCCACACGGAGGTGGCGAGCTCGACGGCGACGGCCGCGAGGATCTCGAGGGTGGCGGAGTCGTCGCCGGTGATCCCGAGTGCCCCGAGGTGCTCGAGGTTGAGGAGGACGTGGCCCT
Source organism: Promicromonospora sp. CA-289599 (assembly GCF_050936155.1). Lineage (NCBI taxonomy): Bacteria > Bacillati > Actinomycetota > Actinomycetes > Micrococcales > Promicromonosporaceae > Promicromonospora > Promicromonospora sp. CA-289599. The sequence goes on along the minus strand of NZ_JBNJNI010000001.1, from coordinate 2,826,222 downwards.
GGTCGTCGTCGGACCCGATGGTGACGAGCGTCGGGTAGGGGGCAGGGACGACGGCGGGGTCCACCGGGGCGAGCCGTCGCAGGTCGCTGACGTCGAGCGTCCAGACCGTGGAGTCAGCAGCGGCGCGCCAGGGCTGGGGCAGGAGCGTCGGCTCCTCGAGGTACAGCTCGAAGGCCTGGGCGGTGAGCCGGGCCGCACGGACCACGGGGAGCGGGCGACCGGACTCGACGCACAGGCTCGCCAGGGAACGCAGTGCCAGGTCGACGGTCTCGACCGACATCTGGTCGGCGGCGGCCCGGATCGTCTGCTCGAACACCGCGGTGCTGCCGGCGGGAAGCGGGATGCGCTGCCCGGGGCGGCGCAGCCGCTGCTGGTCCCTGCGGCGGCGCGCGAGGACCGCGAGCATGCCTGCGGCCAGGATCGTCCCGACGCCGGTAGCGGTCGCGACCTGCCAGGGCACTTCGTCGGACAGGCCGTCGTCCGCCACCTCGTCGTGGACGGTGTCTGCCTGCCGCTCGGCGGCGGCCTCGCCCTGCCGTGCAGAGGCGGGGGCAGGAGCAACCTTCGGCCGCTGGGTCTCTGCCCCGGTACGCGGCGCCTCGGCCGACGACGACGCGGGTGCCTCCGCTTGCGTCGACGCCGCGTGCTCCGCCGTCGCCTCCACCGGGGTCACCGGCTTCGGCTCTGGTGCTCTGCGCTCCGGAGTCGTGTGCGGGGCGGACGCCGGCGCGGCTTCCGTGGCGCCCGGTACCTGAACGGTCCATCCCGGATGGATCAGGTCCGGGTCGGTCAGGTGGGCGCCGCCGGGCTGGTCGACGTCCTGCGTGGCCTCGAAGAGCTCGGGGTACCGGGTGGCGTCGCCGAGCTCCTCCGCGGCGATGCCCGACAGGGTGTCGCCCCGCTCGACCACCACGGACCTGTCGGCGCCGTCCCGCTCGTCATCGTGACCGGCGTCCGCGTCAGGCGCAGCGTCAGGCGCCGCCGGGATCGTCAGGACCCAGCCGGTCGTCAGGAAGGCCGGGTTGTCGGCGAGCTGCTCCTGGTTCAGCTCGACGATGTCCCGGAACCGGTGCCCGTCACCCAGGTAGGCCTCGGCCAGGCCCCACAGCGTGTCGCCGCGCACCACGGTGTGCTGGACGGTCGCAGGTGCGGTCTGCTCGGCGGCCGCCTCGCGTGTCGGCGCCGCCGTCCGCTCCGCGGGAGCCTCCACCACCGCGGGTGCGGACACCGAGACCGTGCGCGCCTCCATGACCGGTGCCGCACCGGCCGGCAGGACCGCCGCGTTGGCCATCGGCACCGCGGTGAACAGGAGCAGCATCGCGCTGACCAGGCCGCGGGCGGCGCTCTGCGGCAGCTGCAGCCCGGGGAGCCGGGGCGCGCGGACGCCACGCAGCTGCGCGACGAGCTCGACCAGGATCGAGCACGCGAGGAAGGCCCACGCCAGCCAGCCGACCACCTGCAGCACGACCATGAACATCGTGCCGTCGTCCCGCGAGGTCAGCATGTCGACCACTGACTCGAACGACGGCACATCTGCCTTGAACGGGTCGGCGCCGACCGCGAGCAGCACGAACGGGAGGCCGACGGTCACCCCCACGATCACCAGCAGTGCCAGCAGGCCCTTCAGACGACGCATCACTGCTCGATCCCTCCGACGGCCCGCACGATGCGAGCCTCTGCCTCGCCCGAGACCGGCATGGAGCTCAGGCCGATGAACGACAAGAACTTGGTCTGGTACACGTCTTCGGCCCGCACCACGACGCGGACGCCCCCAGGCACGGTGACCGTCCCGGTCATGCCCGTCGAGACGAGATAGGTGCGGGCGGCGACGGCGGCCTGGTGCGCGTCCGCCTGCGCGCCCTCACCGCGAAGAGCGGCTCCTCCCTGGAGCTGCTGCCCGCCCACGCGAGCGGCCTGCGAGGCGACGTCGCGGGCGCGCTGCTGCGCGTGGACCTGCCCGGTCAGGTCGACGGCGATGCCGACGCCGAGGATCATCACGAACGTCGACGTGACCAGCCAGGACGACACCGAACCCCGCTCGTGGGTGCCGCTTTCGGTCGTGGGTGAGCGTCTCAGGCACCACATGTCAGTGCTCCCGGTAGGTGTCGATCGGGCTGGACATCGTCTTGGTGATCGTGATCGCACCGGGCACCCCGGGCAGTGCGACGTCGGACAGGTCGACCGCACAGGACACGGTGGCGAACACCTCCGCCGGCGTGCCCGGAGGAGCGGCGAACCCCCTGGTGTCGACGGTGACGCTGCTGCGGGTGCACCGGACGTCCTGGTTCGCCAGGCTCGCCTGCGCGCCGACCGCGGCCGACGCATCGGCCTCGCTCTGGGTGCGCGCGATCGACGCCGACCGAGCGGCCTCCGCCGCTACCGACTCGATGGCCTGGTTCGCGATAGCCACCCGGCCACCGGCGATGACCAGGGACCCGAGCAGCACGAACGCGGTCACGCCGATCACTGCCTCGATCGAGGCAGACCCGCGCTCGCCGTCCCGCCGGCGGCCGTGCGTCCTGGGCCGCAGAGCCCACCACGGCGCGCGCCGCATCATCCGGTGATCCTCTCCACGGGAAGCGTGGCCGACTGCTCGACGGTCGGCTCCCAGCCCGGGATCAGCGACACGGTGTGGGTGGTGACGGTGACCGTGGCCTGCGTCGCGGTGCGCAGCCCGGTCACCGTGGTGCCCTTCAGCCCGACGGTCGTCGTGCTCACGTACTCGTGCGCGGCACTCACGCCGGCGCCGGTCGTCCCGTGCTCCGCCGCCGCCGCGCGCGCACCCTCCTGCGCAGCCGCCAGTGCCACCGCCCTGCCCTGGTACAGCATGGCGCCCTGCACGAACATGAACATCAGCGTGAAGAGGGCAGGCAGCAGGAACACCTGCTCGATGCTGGCCGAGCCGCGTTCGCCGGCCCTCAGGGAACGACGTACCCGGGATCGTGCGTGCCGGGGACGGTAGGTCACCCGATCTTGGCCGCTTCTGACGTGACGAAGGCCCTGATCGCGGCGACCACGATCGCGACGATGGCGATGACCGCCACGGCCCACAGGACGTTCTCGATGGTGACGTTGCCCCGCTCCGGAGCCTCGGCCTGCCGGGCGCGAGCGCGGTCGGCAGCCCTCAGCCCGAAGACGTGCAGTGTTGCGACGATGTGGAGCATGGGGCTCCCCTTTCTGGAGGTCTGGCGTAGTGGAACGGTCAGGCAGGTACGAGCCGGCGGCACATCAGACGCCGGCCATCACGCGCAGCAGCGCTGGTGTGATGAGGATGATCATGAACACCACGCCCAGCAGGGACATGGGCATGTTGATGCGCTCGCTGGCGGCGTTCGCGGTGGCGCGCTCGGTGTTCAGCATGGCCGAGCGCAAGGCGGTCGAACGGGCCCGGAGGTTGTCGTAGACCTGGGACCCCTCACCGCTCATGCGCATGACGTCGGCCAGGTCGTTGAGCTCGGGCAGTCCGAGCTCCTCGGACAAGTTCTGCAGCGAGTCCCAGGGCGCCAGGCCGCTCCAGCGGGAGCGCTGCAGCTCCTCACCGATACGGCGGAACACCCAGTTGTCGCCGACCTCGGCGGCGCTCTCCATGGCCTGCCGGGACCCGGCACCGCTGAGCCGCTCGAGAGCGACCAGGTCGGTGTAGACACCGAGGGCCCTGGAGAAGTCCCCGCGGGCCTTCTTGGCGTCGGACCGGATGTTCATGTCCGGCGCCAGGAACAGGAAGGCCGCCAGGATGAGCGAGCCACCCGCAGGCACCACCACGGGAACCGGCAGCTCGATCAGCGTGAAGTAGTACGACAGGATCGGCGGGATCACCAGGCCGACCAGCGCGTACATCACCTTGGTGCCGTAGTGCCGGTGGACCGGCACCCGCAGCAGCGCCAGCTCCTTGGTGGGGGACCTGCCCCAGACGGACGCCGGAAGCCGGCGGATCGCCCAGATCCCTAGCTTCTCGACGGTTCCCGGCGCAACGATCTCCTGCCGCACCGCCGAACGTTCCTTTGCCGCCTCGGGCGAGTAGCGCCGCACGACGTCGACCACGTCCGGGTCGGCGGGCATCAGGCGCCAGACCAGCAGAGCGACGCCGAGACCGAACACGGCCCCGCCCAGCAGCGCGATCTGCAGACCGGTGGTCATCATCACCTGGCCCCTTCCCGCGCGTCCGCGCCCATGAAGCGCGGCAGAGGTGTGCCCTTCGACATGTTCCGCATCATCACCAGCAGCCCGACGTAGGCGCCAAGGAACAGCGTGATCAGGAGCTGCCCGATCGGCGTGCTGTAGGGCTGGATGTAGTCGCCGGTGAGGGCGAGGACGCCCAGCACGCACGCGGTGATGATCGTGACCCAGCGTGCGGTCGACCGGGGCCCGGCACGCTCGGCCTCGATCTCCCGGCGGGCCCGGACGTCGTCGGCCACGGACTGTGCGGTGGACTCCAGGACCGAGGCGAGGCCCGCGCCGCGGCGGCGCGCGCCGAGGATCAGGCTCGCGGAGACCACGTCGCCGGTCGCGTCGTCGAGGTCGTCGGCGAACGCGCGCAGCGCGGCCTCCGTGCCCCAGCGGGCGCGCAGGCGCGCGACGAGCGTGGTCACCTCGGGCCGGATCGCGTCGGGAACCGAGCGCAGCGTCATGCGCAGCGCTTCCTCCAGCCCGACGCCGACCGTGAGCACTCCCGCGAGGCTGCGGACCCACTCCTCCAGCGCCTCGAGCTTCCTGATCGTGGACGCCGAGTCGTTGGAGCTCAGGAGGACGGGCAGGCCGATACCGGCCAGCGGCCCGATCACCAGGGCGACCAGCCAACCGGTGATCATGTAGACGACCACGCCCGCGGCCAGGCCCACCAGGGCCAGCAGCCGGGTGCGCCGGTCCATCCGCATCAGGCGGGCCACGGCGCGGCTCCGGCGCCGTCCGGGCGGGGCCGTGGCATCGACCGGGGTCCTGCGCAGCCCGATGATCAGGCCGAGCAGGCCGGCCACCACGAGAGCGCCGCCCAGGGCGGGGAAGATCACGGTCATCGCACGCTCTCCTCGCGGCCGTTCTCGGCCAGGTAGGAGGTCAGGTCGAACCCGAAGCGCTCGAGGTCGCGCAGCTCGTCCGGCATGGTGCCGGGCACTGCCGGTCCGCCGTGCCTGCTGGGCTCGAACACGTGCGTCGTGGCATAGCCCTTGAAGGCCTCGCCGGGGGCCACGTGCACGATCTCCGAGACCCACCGGGACCGGCGCCACTGGGTCCCGGCGGCGTCGACCGGCTTGGTGTCCAGGTTGATCTGCACGATCAGGTCGACCGTCTCGGCGAGCTTCGACGTCGCCAGCTCGCGGGTCACGTGCGAGCCCGCCTCCATGGCACAGGTGACGAGCTTGCGGATCGCGGCCTCACCGTCGGCGGCGTGCGTGGTGGAGATCGAGCCCGCGCCCGATTCCATGGCCTTGATCATGGCCCAGACCTCTTTGCCGCGGACCTCACCGACGATCTGGCGGGACAGGTTGAACCGGAACGAGTCGTACAGGGCCTCCTCCAGGCCGAACTCGCCGGCCTGGCGGCCGTCCGGCCCGATCTCCCCGGAACCCGGCCGGGCCTCCCACGCGTGGACGATGTCGTGCACGTCGGTGAGCTCGTGCAGGTGCAGCTCGAACTCCGTCTCGAAGGTGCCGATCGCCTCGTACCGCGGGATCTCCCCGCACAGCGCCCGGACCAGGGTGGTCTTGCCCGCGCCCTGCGGGCCGGCCACGACTATCGACTTCTTGGCCCGGACCGCGGCGCTCAGGAACGAGGCCTGGCTCACACTCAGCATGTCGCGCCCGACCAGGTCGTCGAGCGTGACCTTGCGCAGCCGGTGCCGCCGGATCACGACGGACGGGCGGGCGGTGACCCACGCGGCAGCCGCGAGCCGGGAGCCGCCATCGAGCCGCATGTGCAGACGTGGGCTGGACGTGGAGAAGCTCCGCGCACTGCCCTCCGAACGCGTGGCGATGAACGCGAGCTCGTCGAGCAGCTCCTTGTCGGAGTCCGCGATGGGGTCCTTGCGGACCAGCTCGCCGTCGGTCTTCTCGACCCACACGTTGTCGGCGCCGCTGATGATGATGTTCTCGACCGAGTCGTCGTCGACCAGCGCCTGCAACCTGCCCAGGCCGAACACGGCGTCGAAGACGGCCTTGGCCAGGGCGTCCTGCTCGTCGGTACGCCACACCTGCTCGCCGTCGTGCAGGCGGTCGGCGACGACGTCCTCGAGCAGGGTCTGGATGATCTCCTTGCCCAGCTCCCGCTCGGCCTCCAGGTCCTTGCCCTTGTCCTCGCCGAGTCGTTCGACAAGACGCTCGGACGTCTGCGCGCGGAACAGCGCCACCTGGTGCCAGTCGATCTTGACCGTCGGGGTGATCGGGGTGGTCGAGGTGGCACGGGCGCGCAGCCTCGTGGGAACAGAGGTGGGCGTCACCTTGCCCAGCCACGGGCTCATCGCGCCGGACGGGGGCTGCGCGAGCACGGGGGGAGCCGGGTTCGGGCTCTGCACGGGCGCCGGGGCGGCAGGCGCTCCGGTCTGGGCTCCCGGCCGCGCCGCGATCCGGCCGGCCAGCGAACGGGCGGCGGGCCGCCGCGGCCGGATCTGCCCGGCGGGCGACTCCCGGACCGGCTCCTGCGGGTCCTGCCACTCGTCCGGCCCGCCGAAGATCGGCAGGGCAGTGGGATCCGTGGGCTGACCCGTCACCGCAGGATCCCCTCGGTGGCGACGCCCAGCTGGGCCCTCGACCGGGTGACGCCGGCCCGCACGCTCTGCACTGCCGCCCGCAGCGACTTGGTGAGGCTCGACGCCTCGAACTTGCGTGGCGGCTTGGCGCCGTACGTGTACACCTCCGCCGACGACGGGTCCCAGGCCACGCTCGCGATCACAGGGCGCTCCAGGACCTTTGCGATCTCGCGGTTGTCGTACGGCTTGCCCGGACCGACCGCGAGAACACCAAGACTGTCCAGGGCGCCGGCACGCGTGAACGACTCCCGCAGCGTCGCCGCCCACGAGCTGGCGGCGACCAGGGCGGGCAGGTTGGAGCGCGTCACCAGCAGCGCCAGGTCGGCCTGCGTGGTGAGCTTCATCGCGAAGCCCTCGAGACCCAGGCGGCCCGCGTCGACGATCACGTCCTGCCCGGTGCGCTCCAGCGACTTGAACACCCCGCCGAGCGGCTCCCACATGCTGTCGAGCGCGCGCGCCTGGTAGTGGTTCTGCGGCCCGCTCAGCAGCTGCACCCCGGTGCCCGGGACCGGGATCAGCATCCGCGGCAGGTCCTCGGCCAGGGTGCCCTGCCGGTGCGAGACCGCGAGGTCGATGATCGTGTGGTCGTTCGGCAGCTGCGCACCGCCGAAGTACCCGGCGGGGATCGCGCGCGCGCCCGTCGGGTCCGCGTCGACCAGGATGACGGGGCGGGGCCACGTCATGGCCAGGCCGAGCGCCGTCGACGTCACGCCGGGTGAGCCGCTGGCAGAGGTCAGGACGATCAGCGCCATGTCACCGCTCCTGACTGTCCAGCACGAGCGCTACCTCGCCGGCTGCCGCGCGCCTGGCCACACCTGGAGCGACGTCGGTCGCCACCTGCACGTTCACCAGGGTGTTTCCGGTGATCTCGTCCGGGGACGACCGGACGACGGTCGCGCCGTAGGCCGCGGGCGGCGGTGCGGCGGCGTTGTCCTCGCCCCCCGTCGTCACGACGCGCACCTTGTCGCCGGCGGCGAGCTGCTCGGTCGGGAGCATCGCGGCGGTCAGGCTCAGGCCGACCACCGAGAAACCCTTCGGCGGAACCACCGCGTCGGTGACCTGGTCCGGAGTGACGACGCTCTTCGCGGCGATGTCGAGCGCTGCCCGCTGTCCAACGAGCGTCGCCATCTCCGAGGCCTTCACGGTCTGGATCGCCGGGTCGACGCCGATCCGCACGATCACGAGGTTGTCCTCCTCGATCACCGCACCGCGAAGCACTGTCTCCCGGACCGTCAGGACCTCCTGCGCGGTCGACGTCGACTGCCACGCCCACCCACTGGCCAGGCCACCCACGCAGATCAGGGCCACCGACAGGGCGATCATGGCGGGGCGTCGGCGCATCTTCGGCGGCGGCGCGATCTGATCGGGACCCGTGGCTCCACCACCGGGGCGACCTGAGCGCTCGACGCGCGCGGCATCAGGGGCGGGTGTGGTCGTTGTCATGCTGGAAGGCCTTCCCTGGGTATGCATGGCCTCGAACGGGCGAAATTTACCGCCGTCCGCCCCCGCATCGTAGTCGGGGCTTGTCAGGATTCGGAGGAAAGGTCAGTAGGTACGTCGCGCACCGCGTCGATCGGGCGTTGGCCAGGCTTCGACGACTACCAGCCGCACGACTCACACCTTCCGCAAGCCCGGCCGTCATTGGGTGATGACCTGGGCCTCGCCCATCACGATGTTCGCGGTGGAGGTGAAGTCCAGCGGGATGGTGCCGGTCTGGCCGATGCCTTCCCACTGCACCGTCCAGTAGGACGTCGCGGTCACCTCGTACTTGCCCTGCTTCGTGTACTTGTAGCCGCAGTCCGGGGAGTCGGAGATGTCATACCGGTCCTCGTACGGAGTGCCCGGGCCGACACAGGTGACGGTGTTGCCGTCACCCATGTCCCACACCACCTTGTCGACCTTCGCGGTTGCGGTGACAGTGGCACCGCCGGCCGAGGCCTCACGCGTGATCGGGCCGAACGTCCTCGGCCTCGGCTCGTTCACCCACATCCACTGGGGCATCCCCAGGATCCCGACCCGGTCGGGCCCTTCCTCGGGCACGATGCCGACGTCGATCCCGCGCAGCTGCATCGTCGAAACCGCGCGCTGAGCCAGGACCGCAGGGTCCGGCGCGCCGGGCAGGGTCGGCACCCAGCGGGTGACCGGCACTGCGCACAAGGCACCCGGGTTCCCCATCTGGCCCCCGGTACCGGCCTCATCGCAGTACGGGGTGCAGGTCACGATCAGGCCGTTCTCGTTCCCCTGCCACACGGCATCGCTCTTCGGAGGCTGCGGGTCGGCAGCCTTCATGTGACAAGCACCGTCCCAGACCCCGTCGTCCGAGGTACACGGAACCTTCTCGCCCTCGTAGGTGCAGACCGGCTTCTTGCCACCGCTGGGCTTGCTCACCGGGGTGGTCTCGCCGGCCTCGCCACCCGTCTCGACGCCGACAATGACCGTACCCTCTGTGTCAGCTTCGACGCCGCCGGTGGGGTCTGGAGCAGCGGTGGATACGACTGCTGCGCCGAACGCGGCAGTCGCGACCGGAGCACCAGTGACGATCAGGAGGGCGACCACGAGAGCCGTCACGGTCCGGCGCATGTCAGCACTTCTCCCCGGTAGACGTGACCTCGTTGACCGACCAGATGCCGTCTTGCGTCTGACCCTGCATCGTGACCTTCATGAGCACCCGGTCCGGGCTGCCCTTCTGGACGGCCGAGGTCCCGTCCGGTCGGACGACATCCTTGCCACTGTTGTCGACGCACACCTTCATGTGCACGCGCTGACCGGTGACGTCCTTCTGCAGCGGATCACCCTCGTACTTGGTCACCGCGACCACCTCGACGTTCGCCTCACCGACCTGCTTGAGCTTCAGCTCGGTGTACTGCTCCCAGAAGGACTGCTGCTGACTCTGGAGTTCGGAGCTGCCGATGTAGCCCCCGCTCATCAGTTCCGAGAACGGGCTTTTCCCCTTCTTCGCGTTCTCAGTGGTGATCTCCTGGAACTCCAGGTAGCGCTGCTTGGCCTCGGCGATGTTCTTCGCCTTGGCTGCTTCGGCGGGATCCTCCGGAGTCGGTGATGCAGACGGCGACGGCGGGATTGTCGGAGTCGATGGGGCCGACGGTGACGCCGAACTGTCGGGGGCTGCCTCGGAGTCGGCCTGGCAGGCCGACAGGCCGAGCATCAGGGCCAGGGCAACAGCGGCACCCATGACGGCGGGACGCGGCTTGCTGAACATGCAGAAATCTCCTCGGTGGCATTTCAGGGGCGTGCAACGAAGCATGTCGGAACATCACCCAGCCGCACGACTCACCCGTTGGTCGTGCCCGAGAACCCACCCGACGTCGTCGCCCGCGACGCGAGACTCGTCTGCGTCTGGGCCATCTCGTCATCAGCGCGGTCATAGCTGGCGACCGCCTGCACGGCACCCGTCATACCGGCCTCGATCCGCGTGCCGATGGACCGCAAGGTCTCGACCCGCCCGTTGAAGAACGTCCCGAGCGCCTCGGCGATGATCGCGCTTCCGCCTGCGCCCGTCACCGCCTTGGTCACATGCCCCTCGAGCCCGCCGAGGGTGGTGGACAACGACTGCGCACGGTCCTGGACCGTGCGCAGCGTCGCCTCCACGCCCTCCGGCGAGACCCGGTAGCCGGTCACCTGCTCAGCCGATCGAGTCGACCGCGGCCCGGGCGCGCGACATCGCGTCCTGGGCAGTCGCGTCGTTCTGCTCCAGCGAACCGCGCAGCGTGCGGATGATGCCCCGGACCTCGCCCGCGACGGTGTTCCATCGCACTTCCTTGGCCCGGTAGTCCTCGGAGACACCCGACGCCTCGTAGTCGGCCATCGCGGCCTTGACGTCCGCGTCGCGCTGATCGATCAGCGCCTCCAGGCGGGATGCGACCCGCTCGAAGTTCTCCTGCGTCTCGGTCGACGCGCCCAGCTCGTAGTCCCGACGATCCATTGCATTGGCCATGATTCTCAGCCCCCTGGTCTCTGTGCTGTCTGCCGGTTACTTGCCGGCGCCGAAGCGCGCGGCGTCGAACGAGGCAGAGGCCTGCTTCGCCCGCGTCTCGTCGGCCATCGTCGTGTCGCCCTCGCTGAACGACCTGTCCATGCCGGAGACACCAGTCAGGACCGCGTTGAGCGCCTGGTTCAGCTCGACGGAGATCTCCTCCGTCCGGCCCTTGAAGGCATCGAACGCCGCGCGACCCGCGCCGTTGAACTTGCCCTCCAACGGCTCCGCGGCCGCGCCCAGCTCCCGCACCAGCGCCCCCAGATCCTCCGAGGACGCACCGGTCTTCTTCGTCAAGGTCGAGAGGACTTCCGACCCCATCGCGAACTTCATAGCGAGCTCCCCCACGTCGGAACGCCTCTCCGCCGACTCAGTTGAGCGGGCGAAATCATTCACAAAAGTACAAGACCCGCAGGTCTGCGTCCATGAAACCGCGAGGCGATCGCCCGACGCCGCTACCGATGGTCCGGACAGTCGACCGCCTGAACCCAGAGAACCCGGGCTGAGAGCCTCGTCCGGTATTTCGTCCGGCTTGAGCCGCATGAAAAATTTCATCCACACGAGCGTGCTCTCGTGCCAGAATCGTGCCTCCAGCACGGGCCAGTACGTCGTGAATCCAGGAGATGCCCCGCTTGCCCCCCGAGCCAAAGTCCGCACTGCACCCCCTGATCGACGGTTGGGACGTCGAGGCCGACCTGTTCCTGACCCAGAGCCGTGCCGTCGTGGCCGGGCTCACCGAAGCCCGTTCGGACCTGCTCCGGTCGATCGGTGGATCGCGTCTGGTACTCGGCACCGACGAACGCTCCTACCTGACCCGCCCCATGCGCGACGCGCTGGTCGGCACCGGCGGCATATGGATGGTCGACCAGGGTGACGGCACCTTTCGTGACGGCGTCACCGGCAGGCAGTTCTCCCGTCTCCAGGATGCCGTGGACGCCCCGTCCGACCCACCAAAGCTCGAGAGCATTTCACCCGTCTTCCTCGGCGGGACGCCCGACGGCATCGACGAGCAGGTCGCCGCCGATCTCACGGCACGGCGCAGCGGGCCGATCGCGGGTACGGTCCAGCTGTCGCTGTCCGTGCGGCACAAGGCGCGGCCGACCACAACCCTCGGCCGCGCGGCCGAGCTCGCGATCGAACACCTGACCGGCGCCCCGCCGTTGTCGTGGGGCACGCACGAGCCCGCGCTCGCCGCATGGGACCGCACGGTGCTCACCCGGTACGTTCGTCAGCGGGCACCGCAGCCGGTGCGCCTGGTCGTGGTGGGCGACGGCGTGATCGGAACGATGCTGGTGCGCCGCACGCGGGACGGTCTGGAGGAGATCACCACTCTCGACGTCGTCACCGGCAGGCCCGGCAGCGACGCAGCGCGCCACGTCACCGAGAGGGTGCCAGGCCTGTTCGACACGCTCGGCAACGAGCTGCTCCCGCTGTTCTGCCTGGCCACCACGCGCATCGGCCGCGGTGACCTGCGGGTCCCGCCCGAGCTCGAGGCTCCGCCCGCACCGCTTCAGATGCTGCTCGGGGCCCCCGGAATACGCCAGCTCAGGGTCGATGTCGACGCGGCAGTCCGGGAGCACGGCGCCGTCCGCCTCGGCGCCCGGCGGCTCCCGGTTCTCCGCTTCACCCTCGGCACGTTCGACCACGCCGACTGGAACACGGCCACCCGGATCGTGCGCTGGCTCGGAGCCGAAGAGCTCCTGGCCGATCTGCACGGCACGACACCCAGCGACCCTGCACCATGACCAAGAGGGCGGGCGTGAATGCCGGCGATTGATCCCGAGCTGATCCCTGGCGCGAACCTGGATCCGGACGCGGTGGACGATGCCGCGCGCAGCCTCCGGGCGGACGCGCTGGCGGTCCGGGACGCAGGTGTCGACGTAGTCGGTGCGTGGTACGGGTTGCGGGCCGACTATCAGGCGCCGGAGGCTGACCAACTTCTGTCCGCGTTGGACCCGGTGCGGTCCGATACCGCCAGGCTCGGTGATGACCTGGAGCAGGTCGCCACAGCGCTGGGCCGCTTCGCCCAGGACCTGCGCGCGATCAAGTCGGCCTTCGACGTCGTGCGCGCTGATGCGTGGACTTTCCACGCGCGGATCTCTACCAACCCGGAGTGGGAGTTCGACCCGGAGCTGGTGGCGCAGAACACGACGCTGCTGGGGCGGGTCAACAGCGTGCAGGTGCAGCTGTGGGACGCCGAACGGGAGTGCGCCAACGCGATCCGCGCGATCGACTGCCTGGCCCCCTGGAACGCGGGCGTCAGCGACGGCCCTGCCGACCCGAATACGTTCGGGCTGACCGAGATCCCCACCGAGACGGCGATGCCATGGGGCGCACCGGTGGAGCAGAAGGAGCACTGTCCCGCTTCGGCGGTCACATCGGTGAGGTCGGCCGTGTGGGACGGGTTCGCCAAGGACGTCATCGGCGAGGGTTTCTTGGGCCTGGGTGGCCTCATCGGCCTGGACGAGCACGGGTTCAGCGCCGAGACGTTCACCGCCACGTGGGGCGGGATGGGCGCGTTGATCGGCCGCGACCCGGCCTCCGGCCAATGGTCTTGGGGAACGGCCGGCGACGCGTGGCTGGAGACGGGTAAGTCGCTCGTGGCGTGGGACATGTGGGAGGAGGACCCTGCGCGTGCGTTCGGCACGGCGGCGGGCAACATCCTGCTGACGGTGGCAACCCTGGGGACCGGGGCCGCGATCAAGGGTGTGGCGACCGCCGGCCGGACCGGGCAGGTCTTGTCGGCCACGATGCAGGGCGCCCGGATCCTGGGTAACGCGATGGACCCGATAGCGGTCCTGCGTGGCGGCACGTCGCTGGTGTCCACGACCCGTGCCACGGGTGTGACGGCAGGTCTGAGCGCGGGGCTGCGGTCTCTGTCGCAGATCGAGGTGCCGGCCGTCACCCAGCTCTCGAACGTGCCCGAGCCCGCGGCAATGAAGGGCAACGACATCCCGGCCCGGATGGAGACGCCGTCGGTCGAGAAGTACACGACCGACAACGGTCACCTGAGCTCGGTGAACCATGTCCGCGAACCGGTGACGGTCGGCGCGGCGCAGGGCGCGTACGGATCAGAGGGATCTTTCGGCACCGGCGGGGACACGGTGATCGACGGCGGGAACGGCCAGCCGTACGGAGGGTTGCCGGACGGGGATGTGTCCGGCGGCCACATGCCGGACGGCGATGTGCCGGACGGCGATGCACCAGGCGGTGACCGTCCGGACGAGGGAGCCGACTGGGACGATGGGGACCGAGACGCAGACGACCCGGACCCTGCCGGCCAAGGTGGCGAGCCGGCGACGGAGAGCCCCGATCATGGCGAGTCCGGGTCCGGTAGCGACGGAGGGGACCGTTCCGGGCTCGGCGACGACCCGATCGCATGGGAGAACCCGGACGAGGGCGTGTCCCTCACCGAGAGTCAGAAGACGGCCGCGGACGAGTATCTGGCCACGAGCAGGCAGATCGAGCCGCGGATCACGCAAGACATGCAGGACCTCGCCGCCGAGCATCCTGGCGCCCGGCTCGAGGGCCTCGACTACCGGCTCAAGAGCGAGGACTCGTTCTACCGCAAGCTTGCGACGGCGATCGGTACGAACCCGTTGCTGAGCGCCGACGATCAGCTCGCAAGGATGAAGGACTCGGTTCGCTTCACGTTCCTCGTGGAGCCAGGCGACTACGTCCGTTCGACGCAGGCCATCATCGACGACCTCAGCGAGCGCGGATACGAACCCTTCGGGAAGCTCAAGAACACGTGGGACCAGCCCGGCTACCAGGGCATCAACAGCAACTGGGTCGACCAGTCCGGACGCATCATCGAAGTCCAGTTCCACACCCCGGACAGTTTCGATGCCAAGATGGCCGCCCACTCTCTGTACGAGGAACAGCGAGTTCCAGGCGTCGCACCTGAACGCCGCGCTCAACTCGAGATTCTGCAGGACGAAATCTTCGATGCCGTACCAAGACCCGAAGACGCAGATGCCATCGACTGGCCCGACCCGGAAAATGGCTCAACCAGTCATGCCACAATCGACGACCCAGGGCAGGCCGCTGATGGCGCTCAGGCTCCTGCGGTCGGAGCGGAATCCATCGGTGGCGGCCACACCGGTCCTCGCGATATTGCCCTACGCGAGATCTGGTCGGAAGACGCATATGACGAGATCCGAGATGCCACCGACGATGTCACGATGATCGCAGCGGCCACCTCCAACCTCGACCTGCCGGACGGTACAATTATTACCCTGGATGATTTGGCCGCCATAAAAGAACACGTCTTTCTCACAGAACACGAGCTGAGATACGGCGACGGCACGGTCGCCATCAAGCGCTTTGATGCGATACCTGAGCAGGCCGAGGCCTGGTTCCGCCTGCAGGACGGGAAAGCCCTGCCGTCCGACCGGCTATGGTTGCTGCACGAGAAGACAGAACTCGAATATCTCCGAGATAATCCAGGCAGCACGTATCGCGAGGCACATGCTGCAGCAAATCATGTTGCCAACTGGGCCAGAGAGGTGGGTCTGAGCTGATGGGCGTTCTCATAGACGGCAAGAAACTGTACGAAGACGATGACCTTGTCGTCTACTCGTTCATATCGGCAGACGGCCCTTCGGCGGGACGGATCGTCGCCGTGAAGGCTGACTTCACCCAAAGAATCATCGTGCCGAATCAAGAGTTCGAAAAGGTTGCAATAAGGATCATCATGAAGGCATACAAGGAATCAGTGAGTGCCGGACTGTGGCCGGACACGGTCGTCTACGCCGGTTAACCGTTCACGCATCATTGGTCATCAGTCAGGGACGTGCAGTATGACGAAGTTTTATCGCGAGATCGACCTTCTGCCAGATGGAAGAAAAATCGAAGGCGGATTATACCGACGTGAGCGAGTCGGCGACATTACCAGCGACTCCGTCTTCTGGAGAGACGGGAGATGGCATTCTACGGGCGATATATCGATGTCAATGAAGGGTTACAACGATATCTCACTGCGTGAGGTTTCGGAGTCCGAAGCGGCCGAGTTCTTGGAAGCCGCTTTCCAAGCCGGTTCTCAGTTGCACGCTCCTATGGTAGCTGACAGCGAGGATTGACCGGCCGGCGAATGGGGTTGCCTGCGCCGAGCGAGCACTCATGGAGCTCGAAGCCAAGTCGGGAAAGCGGATGGCGATCTTCGACGGCGAGCTTGGAGTCCAAGGCACCGTCGATCACGACGATGTGTGGATCGTGAACTGGAACACGGCAGATTACCTGCAGTCCGGCAACGTGTTCGACCAGTTCCTGGCCGGCCCTATTGCTGTCCCAAAGAATGGTGATGAATTTGTCGTTCTTGGAACCGCCGGTACAACCGATCAGGAACTTGATCGCTGGCGAGCGACAGACCTGCGAGAGGTCTCGGAGGCCGAAGCTCGTCAACTCCTCGCGGAAAAATTCGGCGCACCGGGTTCCGAGCTCTACGCCCCGATGGTCGTCGATGGCGGTCACCGGCCGCCGCCCACATGAACGAACAAGGGAGCACGTATGCCCCGTGAGATCACCATGCTGATGCCACGCATGGTCACCGAGGACGACCTGATGGACAGCCTGCAAGCCGTCGACCCCGCGCTGCGCGTCCGCTGGACCGTCGACGGCGCGATCATCCAGGTCGTCGACGGCGACCAACAGGTCGCTCTGTCCATGGAGCAGCAGTCCGCCCTCGGGTCACCGCACGAGATCTGGCGCCTGCTCCCCGGACATCACGTCGCCAGGTCTGTGGCCGACCCTGAGCATCGGGTCTCCCCGGACGCCCAGCCCGTGTGGATCCAGGCGTACGCGCCCTGGGACGAAGCCGGGGTGACCGGCGTGCGGGTGTGCCAAGCACTGACAGACCTGGTCGGCGGTACCTGCGTGCCGCAGGACGGCCGTCGATGAGCACCACCCGACCTGAGTCCCAGCCACCCCGCTGAGAGATTCGTCCAGAAAATTCGCCCGGCGTGCCAGAATCTTCCACGCCGCGACTTGGCCGGCACTCGAAGACCAGTGGGGGGCGCCACGGTGACAGCAGGACATGCCGCGATCGGCTCGTGCGGCGCCTGCGGTGCGGTGCTCGTGCCGGGTGCGCCCCGGTGCGACAGGTGCGAGGCCCCGGCAGTCGGTTCCCGACCGGTCGCGTCCGCGCTGCTGGCGAGCCTCACCCCGGCGTCCGGCAGCGAACGGACGCTGGCCGCCGCCCTCGACGTCGGACTCGTCGTCCTGACGGCCGCGCCCGTCCTGCTGGGTGCCGTCGGCGTCTGGCCGCCCGCGATCGCCGTCCCGTTCGGCCTCGTCCTCGTCGCGGGCGTCGCCGTGCTGCTGGTGCGGGCCTTCCGGCAGACCGGCGGGACGCCCGGCGCGCTGCTGACCCGGACCCGCTACGTGGACGCGCTCGTCGGCACGCCACCCGGACCGGGCCGCTGGCCTGGCGCGGGGGTCGTGTCGGTCCGCCTCGCACAGCGCCGTCCGACGCCGCCGGCACCTGTCGCGGCATCGATGCCCATCGCGGCGTCGACGCCCGCTCCGGCAACCCCGGCGGCCCCCGCACCAACCGCGCAGACCCGGCCCCAGCACGTCCCCGTCGCGGTCCTGACCGACGGCGCCGAGCGCATAGAGGTGGCGAGCACCGTGCTGCTCGGCCGCCGCCCCAGACCCCGACCGAACGAGGAGGTCGGCGCCGTCGTGGAGCTCACCGATCCCACCCGTTCCGTCTCGTCCACCCACGCCCTGCTGAGCTGGGACGGCGCCACGCTGTGGCTCGTGGACCGCGGCTCCACCAACGGCTCCTGGGTGGTGCGGGCCGACGGCACACGGCACCGCGCCGAGGCCGGCCGCCCCGTCGCCGCCCCTGCGGGCGGCGCCGTACAGCTCGGCAACCGTACGTTCCGCGTGGAGGCATCGTGACCGCGACCCAGATCCCGCTCAGAGAGGTGGCCACCGATGGCGCGTGATCCGGACAAGCAGCTGCTCGAATCCGTCGAGACCCGGCGCGCACGCCTCATCTCCGCCTTCCTGCACGGGGAGCTCGCCGGGCGGCGAAACGTCTCCGACAACGTCAAGCGGTTGGTCGGCAGCATCGTGCTCGCCGCCGTGGCGTGCGCCGGCTGTGCCGGGTACTCGTTCGTGAACAACCTCGGAGGACTGGGCCAGTGAGCCGCTTCACCCGCGTCACGGTGGTGGGCTCCGCCCGCCGCGGCGACATAGTGCTGCCGTCCGACGAGGAGCTCGCGGTACTGCTCCCGCAGATCCTCGACCTGGTCGCCGAACCGCCCGGACAAGGGGCGGTCACCCTGGTGCGGCACACCGGCGACCAGCTCGACGTCTCCCGTGACCTCGACACCCTCGGCCTGCCGGACGGCGAGATCCTCCGGGTCGTCCATACCCAGGACGCACCGCCGCCCGCCGAGATCGCCGACGTCACCGAGGCGGCGACCGACGTGCTCGCCGACCTGCCAGGACAGTGGGACGAGCGTGCTCGCCGTGCCACCGGGGCCGTCGGCGTCGGCCTGATCGCCGGTGCGGCCGGGATCGTCCCCGCGTACGACGCAGGGCCGGACAGCGCCGCCGCCGGGATGCTCGGCATCATCGTGCTGGTGCTCCTGGTCCTCAGCGCCTCCGCCCCGCGCGCCCGCAGCCGCCGCGAGCGCGGCGCCTGGCTCCGGCTGGCGGCCGGCTCAGCGGCCGCGGGACTGGGCCCGGCTCTCGGCCTCGCGGTCGCCGCGCTCCCGCCCGTGGCGGACCTGGTCGGCCCCGTCCCGGACAGGGCGGCGCTCCAGCTCGCCGGGATCGTCGCGTTCGCCGTCGCCTGCTGTGCGCTGTGGGCCGCCGGCGTCTCCCATCGCAGCCGGGGGATGCTCGCCGGCGCGGGAACCGGCATCGGCCTGGTCCTCCTGGCCTCGGTCCCGGTCGGGTTCGACCTCGGGTCCGACCGGGCCGCGGCCGTCGTCGCAGCGGTCGCCGCGGTCCTCCTGGGGGTGTTGCCGGCTGTCGCGCTGAGCACGTCGGGCGTGCACCGCCTGGACGACGCCACGCTCGAGGGCGACACCCCTGACCGACAGGTGGTGATCCCCTCGCTGGAGGAGGCCTACCGTGCCCTGACCTGGACGACCGTCGCCACGGGGATCGCGCTCGCCTTTGCCGCGGCAGTCCTGCTCTCCACCCCGACGCTCTGGTCGCGGCTGCTCGGCATCGCGGTGCTCCTCGTCGCGGCCCTCCGCGTGCGTCCGCTGCCGCTCACCGCCCAGGTAGCGTCCCTGTGGGGCGCGGTGGCGGCCTCGACCGTCATCGGCACCCTCGCCGCTCTGGGCGGGAACCCCACGCTCACCGCCGTGGTCCTCGGTGCCCTGGCCCTGCTCGTGACGTTCATGGTGTCTCGCACGCCGAACGCCCAGCAACGTGCGCGCTGGCGCCGGGCCGGCGACGTGCTGGAGCTGTTCGCGATGCTGGTCGTGGTGCCGGCGGTGCTCGGCGTGTTCGGCGTCTACGAGCTGCTGCTCGGGGTCTTCTGATGGAGACCGGCACCACTGACACGTTCCGCGCCGTCCTGCGTGGCGCCGGCCGGTTCGCCCAGGACGCCGCCGCCTGGGACACCGCCGTGCGCGCGCCGGTGGGCACCAGCCGGCGCATCACGTTCCTGGCGGCCGACGGCGGCACGGGGACCACCACTCTCGCCTCGGCGGTCGCCCTGACCCTCGCGCGGCGGCGCACCGGGCCCGTCCTGGCGCTCGACGCGGCGGGCGGGCCGTCCGCCCTGCGCACGCGCCTGGGGGTCGACGACGCCCCGGCGCTCGACGACGTCGCCTACGGCGCCCCCGTCCGGTCCCTCGCCGACGCCCGCGCAGCCACGCGGGAGGCCCGGCCCGGTCTGCATCTCGCCGGGGCGTCCGGCTGGCCGCCCCACCTCTCGGTCTGGAGCGATGCAGCGGCTGCTCTGGGGCGGTTCTTCGAGGTGGTCGTGACGGACGCCGGACGGCGCAACCCTGACGACGCCGCTCAGCTCGCCGCCGAGTCGCACGTGACCGCCGTCGTCGCCCGGACCGACGCCGGGGCGTTCGCCGCCGGCCGGACCCTGGCCGACAGCGTCCGGGGCGCGCTTCCCCACGCCCCGGTGGTGCTCGTACTGGTCGGGGTGGCGCCCGGCGAACCGCCCTTCGTGCACACCGAACGGCCGGGGTCGCTGGCGGTGCCGCACGACCACGCTGCGGCACGGTCGCTCGGTACGCCCCTGCCGCAGCTCGACGCACGGACCCGCGCCGCCGTCGCGAAGACGGCCGCGCACCTGCTCACCGAGGCGAGGACTGCATGACGCAACGGATCGTGCACCGCCCCGCCCGTGCCGTGCGACCGCTCGCGGCGCCGCCGGAGCGCACCCTGGCCACACCGCCGGCCGTCGGTAGCGGCAATGTCGCCGGGCTGCCCCTGCAGGCGCTGCTGCCGCTGGTCGGCGCGGTGTCGTCGATGACGATGATGCTGGTGCTGCGCAACAACCCGGTGATGGTGCTGGTGGCGCTCGTCGTGCTGGTCGTGGCCCTGGTCGGCGGGCTGGGCACGGCGCTCAGCCAGCGCGGCAACGCCACCCGTACCCGGCACGACCAGCGCGAGCGCTACCTGGACCATCTGGAGACGCTGCGCGCCGACCTGCGCACCGCCGAGCACGCGGCTCGCGCAGAGGCGCACACGGTGCACCCGGCCCCGGCGGCGCTGCTCGACGTCGTCCGCGACCCGGCCCGGCTGTGGGAGCGGCGGCGCTGGGACCCGGACTTCCTGGAGGTCCGGGTCGGTGTCGGCGACGTGCCACGTCCCGGTCTCACGATGCCGCTCACCGACAGCCCCGCCGAGCCGCCGGACCCCATGCTGCTGGCCGAGGCGCGGAGCGTCGTGGACCGCCACTCGCGTCTGCGCCACGTCCCCGTGGTCGTCCCGCTCGACAGCGTCGGCGACGTCGCGGTGGTGGGCACGCGCGCGGAGACCCTCGACGTCGTGCACGCGATGCTCGCTCAGGTCGCCGCCCTGCACGCACCCGATGACGTGCGCGTCGCCCTGGTCACCCCACCGGACCGGCTGGCCGACTGGCGCGGGGTGGACCTGCTGCCCCACGTCGTGGACGACACGGTCTTCGACGGGCCCGCCGCCGTGCGACGCGTCGCGCCCGACCTGGCCGGTCTGCGCCGCCTGCTGGCCGCGGACCTGGAGGGCCGTGCCGCACGCGCCGCGGAGGCGCACCGACGGTCGGGGCCGGGAGCGGCCGACCGCGGTCCGCGGCTGATCGTCGTCGTCGACGGGTGGGGCGAGACCGCCCAGCCCTTCGGCACCCCCGACGTCGCGCTGGGCCTCGCGGACCTCGGCGTCACCGTGATCCATCTCGTGTCCAACCGGCTGCACGAGCCCTCGGAGACCGCGCTGCGCATCACCGCGCGCGCGGCGGGATCGCCGGGCCGGTCGGACGGCGGCGTCGAGCTCGTCGTCGACGACCTGCGGTACGGCCTGGCCGCCCAGACGCCGCCCCCGGTCCACGCGGCGCCGGACGCCCCGAGCGCCGCGGTGCTACGGGGGATCGCCCACGCACTCGCCCCGGTGCGGCTCAGCGTGTCGTCCGCCGACGGCTCCCCGTCCGCCGAGCGCGCGGCGCGCACGGACGAGCTGCTCGGCGTCGACTCCGTGACGCACCTGGACGTCCCCGCGCTGTGGGGGCCGCGGTCGCCGCGAGACTTCCTGCGCGTGCCGATCGGCACGGACGACGACGGCGCGCCCGTGCTGCTGGACCTCAAGGAGTCCGCCCAGCTCGGCATGGGGCCGCACGGCCTGTGCGTCGGCGCGACCGGTTCCGGCAAGAGCGAGCTGCTGCGCACGCTCGTCGCCTCGCTCGCGGCGTCCCACCCGCCCGAGGACCTGGCGATGATCCTGGTCGACTACAAGGGTGGCGCCGCGTTCGCGCCGTTCGAGGGCCTGCCCCACGTGGCCGGGATCCTGGACAACCTGGCCGACGACGCCGGGCTGACCGAGCGGGCCCGCGCGAGCTTCTCCGGTGAGGTGCTGCGCCGCCAGCAGGTGCTGCGCGACGCCGGTTCGCCGTCGATCACCCACTATCGCGAGATGCGGCGCGAGCGCCCCGACCTCGAACCGCTGCCGCACCTGCTGCTGGTCATCGACGAGTTCGGCGAGCTGCTCACGGCGGAGCCGGAGTTCGTGGACCTGCTGCTCATGATCGGCCGGATCGGGCGGTCGATCGGCGTACACCTGCTGCTGTCGAGCCAGCGGATCGAAGCCGGTCGGCTGCGTGGCCTGGAGACGTACCTGTCGTACCGGATCGGGCTGCGGACCTTCTCGGAGGCGGAGTCGTCGATGGTGCTGGACACCCCCGACGCGTTCCACCTGCCGGCGGTGCCAGGGTTCGGGTATCTCAAGGTCGACACGAGCGTGTACCGGAGGTTCCGCGCGGGGTACGTGTCCGGCCCGGTCGAGGCGGCAGGCTCGGTGCCCGAGCCGGACGACCAGCTGCGCCGTCCGCTGCTGCTGGGGCAGTACAACGACATCCGGCGGGCCAACGGGATCGCTGCCGCAGGGTCGAGCGTCGGCGAGCCGGAGCTGGCCCGGCCGTCGGTCGAGCGGCCGATGGTCGACGTCATCGTCGCGCAGCTCGCCGCCGCCGGCGCGCGGGCGCGGCCGGTGTGGCTCGCCCCGCTGCCCGCCCAGGTCACCCTGGGCGACGTGCTGGGCAGGATGCACGTACCGACGTCGGACGAGCTGGGAAGCGGCGCGGTGCGCGGCCGCCCGCTGGCCGTGCCGGTCGGACTGCTGGACGACCCTGCCCGCCAGCGCCAGGAGACCTGGGAGCTCGACCTGACCCGCGCGGGCGGGCACGTCGTCGCGCTCGGCGCACCGCAGTCCGGTCGCACGACGTTCCTGTGGTCGGTCGCCGTGGGCCTCGCGCTCACGCACACCCCGCAGCAGGTAGCCGTCTACGGGATGGACCTGGCCGGCGGAGGGCTGGCCCGTATCGAGGGGTTCCCGCACGTGGGCGGGGTCGCCACCCGGTCCCGCCGGGACCAGCTGCGACGGCTCCTCGAGGAGCTGCTCGGCATGCTGGCCACCCGCGAACGGGTATTCGCCCGATACCGGATCGACTCGCTGGCGATGCTGCGCGCACGGCACGCCACGGGCGGGATCCCGGAGCTGCCCGCGGCGGACGTGGTGCTCCTGGTGGACGGCGTGGGGCTGCTGCGCCAGGACTTCGAGGAGCTGGAGGAGGGGTTCGGCGAGCTCCTGCAGCGCGGCGGCGGGTTCGGCATGCACGTGGTCGTGGCGACGGGGCGCTGGAACGACCTCCGGTCCGCGCAGCAGAACCTGATCGGCACCAAGGTGGAGCTGCGGCTCAACGACCCGGCGGACTCGACGATCGCACGCAAGCTCAACGGCACGATCCGGGCCGCGCAGGCGGGCCGGGTACTGACCGACGACAAGCTGTTCGCGCAGGTAGCGCTCCCGCTGCTGGGGGCGCCCGGTGGGTCGGACGAGGCGGACGCGCAGGTGGGCAACGGCGTGGAGGCGCTGGCGCGGCTCTCCGCGCAGGCGTGGGCGGGCCCGGCCGCGCCGCCCATCCGGATGCTGCCCGACGACCTGTCGTCCGACGATCTGCCCGATCCGCTGGACGAGCCCGACCAGCTCCCCTTCGGGCTGCGTCAGGACACCATGGAGCCGGCGCTGCTGGACCTCGAGAACAGGGACCAGCACCTGCTCGTGCTGGGCGACTCGGGCAGCGGCCGGACGACCTTGCTGCGCACCCTGGTCACCGCTCTGACCGACCGGAGCACCACTGACGAGCTCACGCTCGCGCTGTACGACATGCGGGGCTCCGTGGCCGACGCCGTCCCGGACGACGAGTACATCGGCGGGCTCGCGACCAACCCCGTCAAGGCTCTCGAGCTGTCGGCGACCGTGGCCGTCGAGCTGGAGAAGCGGACGCAGTGGCTCGGCAGCGCGCCGCGCGGCACGGGGATCGAAGGCCCCCGCATAGTGGTGGTGGTGGACGACGAGGACATCCTCTCCTCGGGTGGCACCGATCCCCTGCGGCCCCTGCTCCGGTACCTGCCCGCAGCGCGCGACCTGCGCCTGCACGTGATCATCGCCCGCCCCGTCGCCGGTGCGTCCCGCGCGCTGTACGACCCCGTGCTGCAGGCTCTGCGGGACATCGGGGCCAGCGGGTTCGTCATGTCCGGAGAGCGGTCAGAGGGGCAGCTGTTCCCGGGCGTCCGCGCCGAGCACCTCCCGCCGGGCCGGGGTGTGTGGGCCCGCCGGGGCGACCGCCCCGTGCTGGTCCAGGTGGGCCGCCCGTGGCCCGCCGCGCCGCCGCCCGCCACCGCGACAGCCGATGGGAGCAACCGTGCCTCGTGAGATGACGGCCCGGCCGAACGACCCCGCCGCGCAGCAGTGGCTCGCGGCCGACCTGGGTCCGCGTACCGCGCGCATCGTCGTCGTGGGCGTCGCGGGCGGCGTGGGTGCCACGACGCTCGCCGCCCTCGTCGCCCGGGTCGTCGCGCGAGCGCGGCCGGGTCGCGTCGCCCTGGTCGACCACACCGGTGGCACGCTGGCCGAGCGCGCAGGCAACCCGCCGGACGCCTGGGCGTGGGCGGCACCCGGTACGGCCCAGGTCTCGGTCGAGTGCGCCGGGGCCACCGCGCTGCTCCCGGGCGAGACGCCCGCGCGCGCACCGGGCGCTGTACCGCTGGTGGTGACGCCGTGGCACCCGGAGGGGCTGCACCTCGCGGGCCGGGCAGCTGCCGGGCTGCCCGGCGCCCTCCTGGTCGGGATCGACACGGCGTGGCTGTACCGCAGGGCCCACCGGGTCCCGGACGATCTGGGGCTGCCGTACGACGTCGCGCTCACCGCGCCCGGCGCCGTGCGTGACGACCTCCTCGGCGCCCCGGCCCGTGCCGCCGTGCTCGCCGTCGCCGTCGAGGCGCTCGCGCGGGCATATTCCGCCGGCAGCGGGGCGGCCCGGAGCCCGCTGGCGTCCGGCCCGGTCGGATAGCGCGCCGCTATGCCTCTGGCCAGCACACTTGACTCGCTACCCCCATGGGGTATCTGATGGAGTGGTGACCGAGGCGACCGAGACCACCCACTCGCACGACGAGCCGCACGGCTACACGTCCGACAAGCCCGCGTACCTCAAGCGGATGCGTCGTATCGAGGGACAGGTGCGCGGCATCGCACGCATGATCGACGAGGACGCGTACTGCATCGACGTGCTCACCCAGGTGAGCGCCGTGACGAAGGCCCTGCAGGCGGTGAGCCTCGCGCTGGTCGAGGATCACCTGGGGCACTGCGTGGTCGACGCGGCCAAGGCGTCCGACGACGAGGGCGCCGCCAAGGTCAAGGAAGCCGCCGAGGCGATCGCTCGCCTCGTCCGCATGTGAACACCGATCGGCTGCGTGCCGATCAGCCCGCCATCCGAGGAGACGACATGACCACCGTGACCAAGCTTGCCGTGACCGGTATGACCTGCGGGCACTGCGTGTCCGCCGTGACCAACGAGCTCAAGGGCGTCCCGGACGTCCAGGACGTCAGCGTCGAGCTGCACGCCGGCGACACCTCGCTGGTGCGCGTGATCTCCAAGCTGCCCCTTGCCGAGGCGCCGCTGCGCGACGCGGTGGACGAGGCAGGCTACGACGTGACCGACGTCGAGGTGCTCGAGAACGCGGTAGCCGCCGAGTCGGCGGCACAGGCCCCGGCCCGCCAGGCGAACCGCTCGCTGCCGATCATCTCGTCCTGACCGTTCCGAAGCGTCGGGCACCCCCACTCCCAGGAGAACCGTGACTGTCGTTGAAGCGCCGCATCTCGTCGGCGAGGTCGAGCTCGCCGTGTCCGGGATGACCTGCGCCTCGTGCGTGGCCCGGGTCGAGCGCAAGCTCAACCGGCTCGACGGGGTCGCCGCCACCGTGAACCTGCCCCTGGAGTCGGCGCACGTCGTGCTGTCGGAGGCGGTCACCGACCAGGACCTGGTCGAAGCCGTCGAGTCGGCCGGATACGGCGCGCAGGTGACGCGGCGGCGGGCCGCCAACGGGTCGAGCCCGTCCGAGGACACGAGCGCCGGCGGCGAGCCGGGCGCGACCCCGGCGGTCGGCGCCGAGTACCGCGGCGACGACCTGCTCCGCCGGCTGCGCGTCTCGGCGGCGCTGACGGTCCCGGTGCTGCTCCTGTCGATGGTGCCGGCGCTGGCGTTCCCGGGCAGCGAGTGGGCGGTCGCCGCCCTGGCGCTGCCCGTGGTCGCGTGGGGTGCCTGGCCGTTCCACACCGCCGCCGTGCGAGCCGCCCGGCACGCCAGCTCGACCATGGACACGCTCGTGTCCATCGGCGTGCTCGCGGCGACCCTGTGGTCGCTGTGGGTGCTGGTCGCCGACACGCTCCGGCCTGCGGGCGAGGGCGCGGGCCCGGGCCTGTACTTCGAGGTCGGCGCGGTGGTCACCACGTTCCTCCTGGCCGGACGGTACGCCGAGCACCGGTCGCGGCGCCGCGCCGGGGACGCCCTGCGCGCCCTCCTGAGCCTGGGCGCCAAGGACGCGGAGCGCATCACGCTCGGCCCGGACGGCATACCCCTGCGCCTCGCCGACGGCGGCTGGCGCACCACTGCCGTGCACGTCGCCGCCCTCCAGGTCGGGGACGTGTTCGCGGTCCGCCCCGGCGGAACGGTCGCCACGGACGGCACGGTGGTGGAGGGCGCCTCGGCCCTCGACACCTCCCTGGTCACCGGCGAACCGGTGCCTGTCGACGTGACGCCCGGCGACGACGTCGTCGGCGGGACGGTGAGCACCTCGGGACACCTGCTCGTGCGCGCCACCCGCGTGGGCGAGGACACGATGCTCGCCCGTATCGGGCGGCTCGTGGCCCAGGCGCAGACGGGCAAGGCCCCCGTGGCGCGGCTCGCGGACCGCATCTCCGCGGTGTTCGTTCCGGTGGTGCTCGTGCTGGCCGTGCTGACGCTGGTCGGCTGGCTGGCCCTGACCGGCGACGTCGAGGCGGCGTTCACCGCCGCCGTCGCGGTGCTGATCATCGCGTGCCCCTGTGCGCTGGGGCTGGCCACGCCGACGGCGATCCTGGTCGGCACCGGCCGCGGCGCCCAGCTCGGTGTGCTGATCCGCGGGCCGGAGATCCTGGAGAGCACGCGCCGCGTGGACACGGTAGTGCTCGACAAGACCGGCACGGTCACCGAGGGCCGCATGCGGGTGGTCGACGTGTGGGGTGCCGGCCTGCCTACGGTGGTCGAGCCCGTCGAGACCGACGCCAACCACCTCACCGACGCCCCGGACGTGCTGCGCTACGCGGCCGCCGTCGAGTCACTGAGCGAGCACCCCATCGCGCGGGCGATCACTGCCGCGGGACGCTCCGCCGGGGAGCCGGAGACGGGGACGCCGCTCGAGGTCACGGGCTTCATCGCCCACCCGGGCGGCGGCGTCGAGGGCCTCGTCCGGCGCGCGCACTCCGGCCTGGCCCTCGGCGGGGCGCTGAACACCCGCCGCGTCCTGGTGGGCCGCCCCGCCTGGCTCGTCGAGCAGGGGGTGACCGTCCCGGAGGAGGTACGTATCGCCGTCCGGGAGCAGGAAGAGGCGGGGGCCACCGCGGTGGCCGTGGCCTGGAACGGGGCCGCCCGCGGGGTGATCGCGCTGCGCGACCCGGCCAAGTCGACGTCGGCGCGGGCAGTGGCCGAGCTCCAGGAGCTGGGCCTGCGACCGTACCTGCTGACCGGCGACTCGGAGGGTGCCGCCCTCGTCGCGGCGCGGGCCGTGGGCATCCCCTCCGCTGACGTCATCGCCCGCGTGCTGCCAGCGGACAAGGCCACGGTGGTGGCCCGGCTCCAGGCCGAGGGCCACACGGTGGCGATGGTGGGCGACGGCGTGAACGACGCCGCCGCGCTCGCCACCGCCGACCTCGGTCTCGCGATGGGCACCGGTACCGATGTCGCGATCGAGGCGAGCGACATCACGCTGGTCCGCGGCGACCTGCGGGCCGCCGCGAGCGCCGTACGCCTGTCCCGGAAGACTCTGCGGGTCATCAAGCAGAACCTGTTCTGGGCGTTCGCGTACAACGTCGCGGCGATCCCGCTGGCGGCGGCGGGCCTGCTCAGCCCGATGATCGCGGGCGGAGCGATGGCGGCGAGCTCGGTGCTGGTGGTGCTGAACTCCCTGCGCCTGCGCCGCGCGGAGTAGGGCGACCACCGCTCAGCGGAAGCGGCGGCCCTCGTCGTTGCGGTAGGCGACGATCGCGAGCACGACGAACAGCAGCGTCCACCCGGCCAGGACGGGGAGCGCCAGGGAGTATGCCTCCGCGCCCGTCGTGGCCTGCACCAGCAGGTCACGGCCGGCCCGGGTGGGCGTCGCCATCGAGATCGCGTCGAGCCAGCCGGGGAACATCTGCGGCGGCAGGAACAGCCCGCCCGCGAAGGCCAGCGGGAACAGGATGATCTGCACGACGGGCAGCGCCGCCTTGGCGGAGAGCGCGTACCCGATCGCCATGCCGAGCAGCACGAACGGCACGGACACGGCGAGGATGGTCCCGATCCCGGCGAGCAGCTGCCCCGGCGTGACGGTGGCCTCGGTGAACAGCCAGCCGATGATGATCAGCGGCAGCACACCGAACAGCGAGAAGATCCCACCGTTGAGCACGCGGGCCACCATCTGCGGGCCGGGCCCGGTGGGCAGCGACCGCAGGAACGGGTAGAACGGCAGCTGCCGGTCCTCGGCCACACCGAGGCCGTAGGTGAACAGGCTCGCCGAGCAGACGGCGAACAGCGCGAGGCTGGCGACGGCGGTCGTCGCGAACAGGGGGTTGCCCGCGACCGCCGTCTGCGGCACGACGAAGAAGAACATGGACAGCGACGGGAACAGCACGTTCCCGAGCACCGCGATGGGGATCCGGACGGTCTCCAGGAACTGGTACTTGAGGTGCAGCCAGGACAGCGCCAGAAAGGGCTGGGTGTGCCCGCTGCCCGTCCTGCTGCCCGACGTCGTCGTGCTCGCCACCGCGCTCATCGCACTGCCTCTTCCGGGGTCTCGTGGTTGACCAGCTGTCCGAATGCTTCCTCCAGGGACGCGCCCCGGATCTCCAGGTCGCGGAACTCCACGCCGGTGGCGACCAGGTCCCGTACGAAGGCGTCCGAGTCGGGGACGAGGTGCTCCTGCCGCACACCCGCGGCGTCGGTCAGCTGCACCCGACGCGCGCCCACCCGGCTGAGGACGGTCTCGAGGGAGTCGTCGGCGAGCACCTTGCCGTGGTCGATGACGACCACGCGCTCGGCGAGCGCCTGCACCTCCTCGAGGTAGTGCGACGTGAGCAGCACCGTCCCACCCCTGGCGTGGTACTCCCGGATGGCGTCCCACAGCGCGGCGCGACCGGACACGTCGAGCCCGGTGGTGGGCTCGTCGAGCAGCACCACGCTCGGCCGCCCCACCAGCGACATGGCGACGGCGAGCCGCCGCTTCTGCCCGCCGGACAGCGAACCGGTCTGGCGTCGACCCAGGTCGGCGAGCCCGAACTGCTCCAGCAGCTCGTCCGTCGGCACCGGGTCGGGGTAGTGGCCGGCCACGAAGTCGACGACCTCGCGGACCCGCAGCGTCGCGGGCAGGCCCGTCTCCTGCGGGGTCAGGCCGAGCACAGTGCGCGCCCGGGCGTCCCGCGGGTCACGGCCGTCCAGGCGCACCACCCCGGCGTCGGGCCGCCGCTGGCCGCTGACCAGGGACAGCAGCGTGGACTTGCCGGCCCCGTTGGGGCCGAGCATGCCCACCAGCTCGCCGCGCCCCACCTCCAGCGATACATCGTCGAGGGCGACGACAGCGCCGAAGCGCCGTGTCACACCCTTCACCTCTACGGCGCCGACCTCTACCGCACTCATCCCTGTGCTCCCTTCAATAGGCCCATCAGTGCCGCTTGATAGTCCGCGAACGCGGTGCGGCCGGTATCGGTGAGGGCCAGGTACGTCGCAGGTGTCCTGCCCTCATGGGTCTTGGTGACGCGCACGTATCCGGCGTCCTCCAGCTTGCGCAGGTGGGTCGACAGGTTTCCGGCGGTCATGTCGAGCAGCTTCCGCAGCTTGGGAAAGGCCACCTCGTCACCACGGCCCATGGCCGCGAGCGAGGCCACGACGCGCAGCCGCGCGGGGACGTGGATGACAGGGTCGAGCTCTTCAGGCACCCTGGTCACCGCCCTCCGTCCGGGCCGTGGGCGGGGATGCGCGGCGTCGGCCGCGCAGGACATGCTCGACGACCACCATGGCGAGGAATCCGCCGCCGCCCGCGACCGCCATCACGAGGTAGGTATTCGGCATCCCCGCATACGCGGCGACCACAGCTGTGATCAGCATCCAGCCGCCGATGGCGATCATGCGGTTCTCGCAGAACAGCATGCCGCCCGCCATGTACATGAGTCCGACGATCAGCGCGGCGACCCCGTTCGCGACGAGTGCCAGCGCCTCGGGCGGAGCACCCGCGTCGCCCATCGCACCGAGGAGCGCGCCGTAGACGGCGAACGCGAGGAACCAGGTCCACCCGTAGAGCGCCCCGACCCGGGCGCTCACGCCGCGGGTGCCTGCGGTCCGGCTGATGCTGTGCGCGATCGTGAACACCATCGCGCCGACGATGCACCCGGTGAACACCCACGCGGCCCAGCGCTCCGGGCTGCCCGTGTCGCGTGCGGTGGACCACATGGCCAGATACCCGATCAGCCACGCCAGGCCCCAGACGCCGAACAGCATGCGGCCGTCAGGCTCGACGGCGTCCCGCGTGGTCTCCTGCTGCTCCCGGATCATGCGGAGCGTCTCGGCGGGGTCGAGCCCCGCCGGTTCTCCCGGTCCCTCCGGCCTGCCCGACGTCGGGTCGCTTGCCATGATGATCTCCTCGCCTCACAAACTGGTTTGTCCTGCAAACTAGTCTGTCAGACCTGCACGCATGGGCGCAATGCCTTTTCGACGTGAGTGCGTCGCCGGGCCCGTACAGCCCGAAAACGACATGATCGCGCCGCACCTGCCGCGATAGGTTCCCCAGGTGACCGACGAGAAGAGCACCAGCACCGACCGACCCGAGGCGACCACGACGGAGCAGAGTGGGGCGTCAGGCGGTGAGGCCGCGCCGAAGAAGCCCGAACCCACCGACGACCTCGTCACCACGCGGCACACGCTGCACACCCCGCAGGGCGACCTGGACTACAGCGCCACGACCGGCCGGGTCGTGCTGCGTCAGGAGGTCCACAAGGACGAGAAGTACGACGGCCGCAAGCCCAAGGCAGAGGTCTCGATCACCTACTACACGCTCCACGACACAGACGTGACGCGCCGCCCCGTGACGTTCGCGTTCAACGGCGGACCGGGCTCGTCATCGGTATGGCTGCACCTGGGCCTGCTCGGACCCCGGCGGGTCGACTCGGGCGACGTCGGCGACCTGACCGCCCCGCCGTACGGGCTGGTCGACAACCTGGAGACGCTGCTGCACGTCTCCGACCTCGTGTTCATCGACCCCGTGTCCACGGGCTACTCGCGGGCGACCGAGGGCGAGCAGGCCAAGCCGTTCCACGGGTTCACGGGCGACCTGGAGTCGGTCGGCGAGATCATCCGCCTGTGGACGAGCCGTAACGACCGGTGGATGAGCCCCAAGTTCCTCATCGGCGAGTCGTACGGAGGTACCCGCGGGGCCGCGCTGGCCGAGTACCTGCAGCAGCGCTTCGGCATGTTCTTCAACGGCGTCATGCTGGTGGCTCCCGCGCTGAACCTGGAGGCCCTGTTCGACGGCGAGCACTCCAACCTGCCGCATCCCCTGTTTCTGCCGCTCTACGCGGCGACCGCGCAGTACCACGGCCTGCTCGGCGACCGCACGATGGACGACGTCGTCGCCGAGGCGCGGGACTGGGCGGAGACGTACGCCTCGGTCCTGGCCCGCGGAGCGCGCGTGCCCGACGACGAGCGCGCCGCCGCCGTCGCGAAGATCGCCTCCCTGACCGGGCTCGGCGAGGACTACGTCGACCGCGCCAACCTGCGGCTCGAGCACACCCGCGTCTACGCGGAGCTGCTGCGCTCGCGCCGCCTGATCACGGGGCGCCTCGACACCCGCTTCACCGGGCCGGCCGACCACTACATCCACGAGCAGATGCCGTACGACCCGTTCATGTCCGCCACGTCGGGGCCGTACACGGCGGCACTGCACCACTACCTGCGGGGCGAGCTCGAGTACGAGAACGACGCGATCTACGAGGTGCTCTCCCGCCAGGTGCACCCCTGGTCGTACAAGGAGTTCGAGGGCCAGGCCGTCGACGTCGCCGACAAGCTCGCGACGGCGATGATCATCAACCCGCACCTCCAGGTGCACATCGCCATGGGCCGGTACGACGGCGGCGTCCCGGTCGAGGCCATCGAGTACAGCCTCGACCAGATGGCGATCCCGGCGTCCTACCGCGACCGCATCGAGACCCGGGTGTACCCGGCGGGCCACATGATGTACATCCACCAGGAGTCCCGGGTGGCGCAGGCAGCGGACCTCGCGGACTTCGTCCGCCGCGCGTCGAACCGCTGATCGATGGTCGGCAGATAGGTTTCCGGACGTGAGCGTCATCGAGCAGCCAGTCTCCAACCGCCGTGTCGCCGCCGAAGTCTGGATAGTGCTCGGGCTCAGCCTGGGCCAGTCGGCGGTCTACGCGCTCGTCAACATCGCGGCCCGCCTCACCGCGGGCACGCCGCTCGGCGAGCAGACCGCCACGCTCAACGCGAGCCGGTCCGAGCGCCCCTACCTCGACCTCGTCTACCAGCTGCTGAGCATCGGGTTCGCGCTGGTCCCGGTGGCGCTGGCGCTGTACCTGCTCAGCGGGCCGGGCCGCAGCGCGGTCCGCAGCCTCGGCCTCGACCGGTCCCGCCCGGGCCGTGACCTCGGCTGGGGCGTCGCCCTGGCCGCGGCGATCGGCATCCCGGGGCTCGCGTTCTACGTCCTCGGACGCGCGCTCGGCATCACCGTGGAGGTGCAGGCCAGCGCCCTGGACACCCACTGGTGGATCGTCCCGGTGCTGCTGCTCAGCGCGTTCCAGAACGGGCTGCTCGAGGAGGTGATCGCCGTCGGCTACCTCTACGAGCGCACGCGGGAGCTCGGCTGGAACCGTGTGAAGTTCATCGTGGCCAGCTCGCTCCTGCGCGGGTCGTACCACCTGTACCAGGGCATCGGACCGTTCATCGGGAACGTGGTGATGGGCGTCGTCTTCTCGTGGTTCTACACGTCGCCGAGGTTCCGGCCCGACGGTCGACGCCGCGTGATCCCGCTGGTCGTCGCCCATACGCTGCTCGACGTCGTGGCGTTCGTCGGCTATGCCCTGGTACCCGCGGAGTGGCGCGAGGCCCTGGGGATCCGCTGATCCCGAGCAGGGCAGTACAAGGGACTTCGCCGACCTGACCGGACCTGCCTGGCCCGCCCTGGAAAGAAATGGGTGTCGCCACCGCTCCTCCGGTCATGTGCGGCCCAACGCCCTTAGAATCCGAGACATGTCCAACTCGAGCATCGGCAGCGTTGGCGCCGGTGCCGATCTGTCCGACGCTCCGCGTACCGCGCCGGCCGGGTCCGACCTGGTCGACGTCGTCGACACGCCGGAAGTGCGTGTCCGGCACCCGCGCGCGCTGGTCTGGATGATCGGGTGCGCGCTGGGCGTGGCGGGCGTCCTGATCCTCTCGGTGGTCGCGCACGGCACCACGGAGGGCGTCACCGAGGACGTCCGGGGCTTCAACGACCTGCTGGCCGACATCCTGTTCGTCCCGGTGGCGGTGCTGCAGGGACTGGTCAGCATGTTCGCCCCGGTCGCCGTGATGATCGAGCTGGCGGTCCGCCGCCTGGGCAGGCAGATCGTCGAGTCGATCGTCGGCGCCGCCCTCGGTCTGGTGCTGGGTGTCCTCGCCACCGTCCTGCTGCGACAGCTCGGCTCGGACGAGCTCGTGCGCGGCATGTCGGTGTGGGAGAGCGGCACCGGTTACGTACTGACCATCCCGGAGTACGCGGTCGCCCTGACCGCGATGCTCACGGTCGCGGGGCCCGCCACGCGACGCCGGACCGTCCGCATCTCGTGGAACCTCATGTTCGCGGCCCTGCTGATCGTGCTGATCACCGGCCAGGTCTCGCTGCCGGGGGTGCTCGTCGCGCTGCTGCTCGGCCGACTCGCCGGATCCTCGGTGCAGTACGTGTCGGGCACGCGCAGCGAGCGTGCGTACGGGCCGGACCTCGTGACCGCCGTGCGCCGCGCCGGCTTCGTGCCGACGTCGTTGGCCCGGGTGCAGGCGCAGCCCGTACAGACCGGCGACGAGGCCACCGCGTCCGCCGGGGCCGGCACGCCGGACGCCACGCCCGACGACCCGGTAGCGCTCGCCCTGAGCCGCGCGGACGGCAACCGCGTGTACGCCCTCTACTGCGACGACGGCGTACGCCGCGACGTGGTGGTGCTCGACGGCGACCGCCAGGTCGTCGGGCTCATCACGCGCCTGTGGCGGGCCCTGCGCCTGCGCGGGATCGAGGGCCGCGCCGCCATCTCGCTCAAGGCCGTCGCCGAGCGCACCGCCCTCCTGTCCTACGCCGCGACCGCCGCCGGCGTCCGCACCCCCCGGCTCCTGGGGATCGGCGAGTTCGGCGACTCGATAGCGCTCGTCCTCGAGCACGCCTCCCCGGCGCTGTCGCTCCGCGACCTGCCCGACGACGACGTGGACGACGGCCTCATCGCCGAGGCCTGGGAACAGCTCGGCCGGGCCCACGCGGCGGGCCTCACGCACCGCGCGCTGACGCAGGACGTCCTGCTCACGCACCGCGACCCCGACGGTGACCCGCACGTGTGGGTCACCGGCTGGGAGCAGGGCGACATCGCGTCGCCGCCGCTCTCGCGCCGCCTCGACCTCGTGCAGATGCTCGCGCTCATCGGGCTGCGGGTAGGCCCCCGGCGCGCCGTCGCGTCGGCGGTCCGCGCGCTGCCCGACGCCGACATCGCCGCCATCGGGCCCCTGATCCAGTCGATAGCCCTGCCGCGGACCACCCGCGAGGAGGTCCGGCGGGCGAAGGGCCTCCTGGGCGAGCTGCGGGGCGCCCTGGTGGAGCGCCTGCCCGAGGCGAGCGTGCAGCCGCAGCGCATCTCCCGGTTCAGCGCGCGCACCGTGCTGACCACGACGCTGATGATCATCGCGGTCGCGGTGATCGTGACCACCATCAACTTCAACGAGATCACGCAGGCCGTGCGCGAGGCCAACCCGTGGTGGATCGCCGTGGCGTTCGCGCTCGCCCTCCTCACCTGGTTCGGCGCCGGTCTCACGCTCGTCGCGTTCTCACCGGTGCGCGTGCCGATCGGGCGAGCCACGTGCACTGCCGCGGCAGGCTCGTTCGTCGCTCTGGCGGCGCCGGCGGGCATCGGACCGGCGGCGCTGAACCTGCGCCTGCTGACGCAGCGCGGGGTGTCGATGTCGATGGCCGTGGCCACCGTCGCGCTGGTCCAGGTGTCGCAGTTCGTCGTCACGGTGCTGCTGCTCGTCGCGCTGTCGATCTTCACGGGGTCCGGTGCCCTCGTGGAGCTGCCGTCGCCCGCGGTCCTGATCACCCTGGCGGGCATAGGGGCGGTCGTCGTCGCGACGCTGCTGGTGCCGCCCGTACGGCGCTGGGGCATGGGGTACATCGGACCGAGGCTGCGGCAGGTGTGGCCCCGGCTGGCCCAGATGCTGAGCCACCCCGGCCGGCTGGCGCTCGGTGTGGCGGGGAACCTGATCATGACGCTGGGCTACATCATCGCCCTGTGGTGCTGCCTCGCGGCGTTCGGGCAGTCGCTCTCGCTGGTCGACATCGCCCTCGTCAACCTCGTGGGCAACGCGCTCGGCGCGCTCATCCCGACCCCCGGCGGCCTGGGCGGTGTCGAGGGCGCCCTGACGGCCGGCCTGACGGCCGCCGGCGTTCCGGCGACCATCGCGTTCTCCGCGACCATCCTGTACCGCCTGTGCACCTACTGGGGCCGCGTGCCGCTGGGCTGGGTGGCGATGAAGTACCTGGAGCGCAAGGGCGACCTCTGACAGCGAGGACGAGTCACAAGTTGGCGAGCGCCGCCGCGCAATGATCCCCGATCCGAGTGAGCATTCGTTCTCGCAGCGCCGCATTGCGGTGTTCTTCGAATGCCTGCTCCAGCGCTCCTGGAATGTCAGTGGCAAGTTCCTGGACGATTGCTCGGACCCGGTCCGCTGAGACGCGGCACTGGCGGGCCAGCTTTCCCCAGTGGGCTCCAGTCACCTGACCAAACTTCTTCTCCCCGCCGATGCCCATCGCCGCAAGGTCCAGCTCATGGTCAGCGGTCGTGGGTTCGTAGGGGAGCGACGATGCGACGTCGTACAAGGGCGCGAGGCTCACCTGTGATCCGGCCAGGAGCAGCGAGTAGTTCTTTGCATGCGCATCCGGAGCACCCATCAAATAGTTGAATGCGACAGCACGCACGAAGGCCGGCACGTCGCTGCTCGGTTCGGACCCGCTCTCCCAGAGCAGGCTGGCGATCCGCGCCGCCGTCGGCCCTCCGCTCGCCTCGTACTTGCGCCATGGATAAACAGACAGTGCCTGACACATGTCCTCCTGATGCACGCGCGTGATCGTCCCGTCTGCAGCACGACGACGGTCGTACCGCGTGACGACCAGAGCCGCCTGGTCCTCGAAGGTCGTGAACTCTGTAGCAGCGGCGTTCATACCGAGAATGCGCGCGGTTCGGAGACAGACGTGCTCGTTCAGGGCCTGGTCCCGATAGCCAGATACACCTGGCTTCACGATGTGCGTCGACGGCGCAGCCCCGGTCGCCTCGTACCAGCGGCCATCCACACCCCGTGACAGTGCGAACTTCCCCTGAGCCCCAGCAAGGCTCCATCGCTCGCCACCAACCGCCCACGCCGTCTCATCGGACCGCAGACCCATCAGGTGTGCTGCAATGTCACGCTCGCTGACTCGTTCAAGGACCGCCTGGCGTTCAACGCCTTCGCCATCAGGATGGAACTCGACAGCTCCGGCGCAATCCACCCCCATGTGTTCGAGCAGCGCGAACGCGTTGCGGCCATTGACGCCAAATTTCTGCCCCCATCGTTCGCGAACCTCACTGTTGTCCGGAAGCAGCCCCTCGAGGAACGGATCGATCCGCTTCTTGCCATAAGGGCTTGCAGTGATCGGCATCGCGAGAGACATCGGCGTGCTACCGGCTTCGACATAAGCTTCGGCGTAGGTGAAGAAGTGGCCGCCTCCGGTTGTCTGCACAAGCGTGCCGATGCGTTGCCCGTAGAGGTGGACAGCAAGTGAGCGGTCGGTCACAGGTCTCCCCACTTCAGGTCGATTTCCACGTCCTCGGTATCTGACGCCTCCTCAAGGACCATGGCTAGGCCGAGCGCCCTTGCGATGGTGATGATGCGACCGATCTCGCCTGCTGGATGGCCGTTCTCGACATTGATGATGGTTCGGCGAGAAACGCCGGATCGCTCGGCAAGCCCTGCCTGCGTCAGCCCAGCCTTGAGGCGAGCCGCCTTCAGCCCGATGCCCAGCGAGTACGCGTCCCGAACTTTCACCATGATGTGAGCGTACGCGCACATCGCGTCAAAGTGCAAGTACGTACACATTGGGGTGATGTGCGCGTACGCTCACATCACCCAGCTACAGAGCAGGGGCTCACCCACGAACATGCGAAGGCCCGACTCCCCTGGTGGGGAGCCGGGCCTTCGCCTCGCTATAAAAATCAGCGGCGAAGCGTCACTTCGCGACGGCCTTCTTCAGCAGCGAGCCGGCGCTGATCTTGACACCGAAGTTCGCCGGGATCTGGATCTCCTCGCCGGTGCGCGGGTTGCGACCCGTGCGGGCGGCACGCTCGACGCGCTCGGCCGAGAGGAAGCCAGTCACCTTGACGGCCTCGCCCTTGGCGAGCGACTCGATCAGCACCTCCTGGAAGGCGTTGAGCGCGGCCTCGGCCTCGGTCTTGTTGATCTCGGCCTTGCTGGCGATGGCCGAGACGAGCTCGGACTTGTTGAGCGACATGCGGTTCCCTTCTTCGGTCACGTCGTGCGGCGGTACCCGCCCGACGACGAGGCCCCATACTGCCAGCAGATCGGCAGGAATTCGCGGAGAACGGGTACTTCTACGGCGAGTCGTGGCTAACTTTCTGCTCTCAGAGGACGCGAACCTGTGTACGAGCCTGTGGACGACGACGGTGAAGGGCCTCCCGGAGCAGTGTCACCCCGCACTATCCGATGACTTCCGCAACCCATAGCCGTCTACCGTTCCAGTAGTCCCGCGCCAATGAGAGGAAATCGTGGAGAAACCGCCGAACGAGCTCCCAGCCACCGTCGAAGGCGTCGTGAACACCACTCAGGACGCCTCCGAGGACACCGCGGAGCTCGCTGCTCCAGCTCCCGCGGACGTCCCGCACGCGCGGCGCAACCTGGTCGTGCTCGTGTTCAGCAACCTGCTGGCCGGTGTCGGGGTCGCCTCCGGTGCCGCCGTCGGTGCGCTGCTCGCCGAGAGCCTGGGCGGCACCTCCGTGGCCGGCCTCGCACAGGCCGTCGGGGTGCTCGCCGCCGCCGTCGCCTCGATCCCGCTCGCGACGCTCGCCCAGGTGCGCGGACGCCGCTGGGCGCTGTCGCTCGGCTACGCCCTCTCCACGGTGGGTGCGCTGCTCATCGTCACGGCGGCCGTCGTGGGGCAGCTCGTCGTGCTGCTCGTGGGCCTGACGCTCTACGGCGTGGCCAACGCGACCAACCTGCAGTCCCGGTACGCGGCGGCGGACAACGTGGGTTCGGGTACCCGCGCCCGGACGATGTCGGTGGTCCTGTGGTCCACCACCGTCGGCTCCGTCGTGGGACCCAACCTCGCGGCACCCGGTGCCGTGGTGGGCAGCGGGTTCGGTGTGCCGGCCCTCGGCGGCCCGTACCTCTTCTCGATCGTCGCGTACCTGCTGGCCGGGCTCGTGCTCGCGGCCCTGTACCGGGACCCGGTGGGCAACGCGGTCACGGCCGCCACCACCGCCGTCGGGCGGCTCGGCAGGCGGACCGACGGCGCCGCACGCGCCGAGCCCCGCCGGACCGGGGCCCTCGCCGCGCTGCGGTGGGCCTGGGCACACCCCCGGGCACGGTTCGCCGTGGTGACCACCGCCGTCGCGCACGGCGTGATGATCATGGTGATGGTGATGACGCCCGTGCACATGCAGCACGGCGGGATGTCGCTGCAGCTCGTGGGCATGGTGATCAGCCTGCACGTGCTGGGGATGTTCGCGTTCAGCCCGGTGTTCGGCTGGCTGTCCGATCGCTTCGGCCCGCTGCGGGTCGCCGTCGGCGGGCTGGTGCTGCAGGGCGCGGCGGTGGTCCTGGGCTTCCTGGCCGCCGCGATGGTGCCGGACGCCGACGCGGGTTCCGGCGCGCACGCAGGGCACGACGCCGCCGGCCCGGCGCTCGACACCGAGGTGCTCACGGCGGTGGCCCTCGTGCTGCTCGGGCTCGGCTGGTCGGCGTGCGTCATCGCGTCGTCGGCGGTGCTGGCGTCCGTGGCAGAACCGCACGTCAAGCTGCCGCTGCAGGGCGCGACCGATGCGCTGATGAACTACTTCGGCGCGGGCGCCGCCGCCCTGGCCGGCCCGCTCCTCGCCTGGGGCGGGTTCCAGGCGGTGAACACGGCGGGCGCCGTCCTGCTGCTGCCCGCCGTGGTGACGGTGATCCTGGCGGTGCGGCACCGCGACAGCCCTCTGCGGACGCAATCACTTGCGGTCTAGCTGCAAAAAATCGATGCATCGCTGAAGAATCTTGATGGAAGTGGTTGCCCAGGCCCCTTCCCAGACCTACGCTCGACGTGCGGCAATGCAGCCGCCCGGCCCGAAGCCGGCGCCAGCCAGCCGGCCCTGGGCCGGCCTGACAGAGTCGAGTCGACGATGACACGCCCTGCTCCCCCACTTCCTCCGGCCCTGGCCCGACGGCCCCTCGACGCGCGGCTCACCGCGTGGGTGGTCGCCGGCGCCCTCCTCGCGACCGCCGCCACGACGGCGTCCGCCACGGCACAGCCCCGGCCCGCGGACGGACCGGTCGTCACCCGCGCCGGGCTCGACCCCGCGCTCGTCGCCGGCCGCGGGGCGGACGTACCGTTCCTCGAGCAGGAGGCGGAGCAGGCAGTCACCACCGGCACGGTGCTCGCCCCGAGCCGGGACGCCTACACGCTCGCGGCGGAGGCGTCCGGGCGTTCCGCAGTACAGCTCACCGAGGGCGAGTACGTCGACTTCACCCTGCCCGCCGACGCGGACGCGATCACGGTGCGCTACTCGATCCCCGACGCACCGGAGGGCGGCGGGATCACGTCGCCGCTCGACGTGCGGGTGCTGCGCGCCCATCGTGGCCACCTCACTCCCGCGGGACCGGCCCGTGCGCTACGGCTGACCTCCGAGTACGCCTGGCTGTACAACGCGTACCCGTTCACCAACGATCCGCAGGCCGACCTCACGCAGCCCGACTGGTGGTACCCGGAGTGCGCCTGCGTGCCGGGGACGGCCACGCCCGACTGGCTCGTCAAGCCGTTCCGGCCCAGCCACTTCTACGACGAGCAGCGCCTCCTGCTCGGCAAGACCTACCGCGCGGGCGACGTGGTGCGCCTGTCGGTCCCCCGCGGCGCCACGGCGGACCGCACGACGATAGACCTGCTCGACTCCGAGCTCGTCGGACGGCCGGCGGCCAGACCACGCGGCGCGGTGAGCGTGCTGCGGTTCGGCGCCGACCCGACGGGCCGCCGAGACTCCGGTGCCGCGTTCCAGCGCGCCGTCGACTGGGCGTCGGCCCACGACCGCACCCTGTGGATCCCGGCGGGCACCTTCCAGGTCAACCAGCACGTCGTGGTCGACGACGTGACCGTCAAGGGCGCGGGGAGCTGGCACTCGGTGGTCCGGGGCCGCGAGGTCGAGCTGGCCGAGCCGGCGCCCGACGGTTCGGTGCACACCGGCGTCGGCTTCTACGGGAAGTACGCCGAGGACGGCGGATCGACCGACGTGCACCTGTCCGGCTTCGCGATCGTCGGGGACGTCCGCGAGCGCATCGACACCGACCAGGTCAACGGCGTCGGCGGGGCGATGAGCGACTCCACCGTCTCGGACCTGTACATCCACCGCACGAAGGTGGGCCTGTGGTTCGACGGACCGATGTCGAACACGCACGTCTCCGACGTCGTCGTCACCGACCAGATCGGGGACGGCGTGAACTTCCACCGCGGCGTGACCGACTCGTCCGTGACCAACAGCTTCTTCCGCAACACCGGCGACGACGCGCTGGCCATGTGGGCGCAGGTCGACCAGAACAGCGGCAACACGTTCGCCCGCAACACCGTGCAGACACCGGTGCTGGCGAACGGCATCGCGATCTACGGCGGCCGTGACATCACCGTCGAGGGCAACCTCGTCGCCGATCCGGTGCGCGAGGGTTCCGGGCTGCATGCCGGTGCGCGCTTCGGCGCGGAACCGTTCGAGGGCGCGCTCACGTTCCGCGACAACACGACCGTGCGGGCGGGCGGCCTGGACCTGAACTGGCGGATCGGCCTCGGCTCGCTCTGGTTCTACGCGCTGGACAGCAGCATCTCCGCTGACATCACCGTCACCGGCGACCACTACCTCGACAGCACGTACAACGCGATCATGCTCGTCACGGAGTTCGGCGTGAAGGACGAGCACCGGATCGACGGCGTGCGGGTCCGCGACGTCCGGGTCGACGGCGCGGGGACGTCGGTGCTCAGCGCCCGGACGGCGGGGTCGGCCTCGTTCGAGAACGTCGACGCGCGCAACGTCGGCTGGGCCGGTGTGAACAACTGCGGGGCGTTCAACTGGGACTTCGAGAACGGCTCGGAGTTCACGGTCGCCGACCTGGGCGGGAACGACGGGCAGACCGGCACGCCCTGGGGTGACGGACCTGCGAACTGGCTGACCCGCTACCTGCCGAACGTCATCAGCTGCAACGACACCCCGACCGTCGTGGCACCGCCGGCCCCGTCGCCGTGGTGAGCTCGTCCCACATGGCAGAACCTCAGGTCACTCACGTGGTCTGAGGTTCTGGCAGCCCGCCGTCAGATGCGGGGCTTGCCGTCCGGGTTCGTGTTCGGCTTCTCGCCGTCCGGACCCTCGGGGTCGTGCTCGTGAGCCTGCCGCAGGCGGTCGTTCTCGAGAATCTTGCGGCGCATCATCACCACGACGCCCAGCACGACCAGCACCGCGGCGACGATCCCGCCGGTGACGGCCAGCCCGCTCGCCCCGGCCCCGTTCCCGGCGCCGGCCAGCTCCGACGGCGCCGTCGGCTGCGTGGCGTCGGTGGGCTCGGCCTCCTGCGTGGACGGCTCGGCCTCTTCGGTGGTCTCGTCGCTCGGTGTCGTCGTGGGTTCGGCCGCGGCCTCGACCTCGTAGCTGAACTCGCCGTCGATCGGGTGGCCGTCGGAGGAGACGACGTGCCAGGCGACGTCGTACCGGCCGGCGGGCAGGTCGTCGGCGAGCTGCGCGGTCACGACCTTGTCGTCGACCTGGATGTCCTGACCCTGCTCGGTGACGCCGTCCGGACCGGCCAGGACGACCTCGATGCCCGTGTCGAGCGGCGCCGAGCTGAAGGTGAGCGAGATGCTCGCCGGGTGCTCGTCGAGCGCCGCGCCGTCCTTCGGGTCGGACGACAGGAGCTGGTCGTGAGCGCTCGCCGGACCGGCCACCAGCAGGAGTGCCGCGAAGGTGAGCACGGCCGCGAAGACGGTGATCACGCGGACGAGGCGACGGCTACCGGGCCGGGCCAGGGCAGCGGAGACAGCAGGCATACGAGGCACCCTACCCGCCGCCGTCGTGAGCGCGGCCGTCGCGGCGGGCTGTCCGTCATCGGCGTAAAAGTCGTGCGCTCACCAGGGCCGCTCAGCCTTCCGGGACGTTCCTCTCCAGCTCCGCCAGCCAGGCCGCCGGCGTCGCGTCCGAGGGCATCCGCCAGTCGCCGCGGGGCGACATGGTGCCACCCGGCGACACCTTCGGGCCGTTCGGCAGGGCCGACCGCTTGAACTGCGAGGCGAAGAACCTGCGCACGAACACATCGAGCCAGCGCCGGATCGTCGCGAGGTCGTAGGCGGTGCGCTGCGCGGCGGGGAAGCCGGGCGGCCAGTCGCCGTCGTCCACCGCGTGCCAGGCGTGCCACGCCAGGAACGCGATCTTCGACGGGCGGAAGCCGTAGCGCAGCACGTGGAACAGCGTGAAGTCCTGCAGGGCGTACGGGCCGACCGTC
This sequence comes from Promicromonospora sp. CA-289599, assembly GCF_050936155.1. Taxonomy (NCBI): domain Bacteria; kingdom Bacillati; phylum Actinomycetota; class Actinomycetes; order Micrococcales; family Promicromonosporaceae; genus Promicromonospora; species Promicromonospora sp. CA-289599. The sequence continues at coordinate 2,783,241 of NZ_JBNJNI010000001.1, read as the reverse complement.
GCCTCGGTGGACTGCGGCGTCTCGCCCTCCTCGGTGGGGATCAGCTCAGGAGTGATCTCCTGCTCCAGGATCTCCGTCAGGACGGCGTTGACCGGGCTGCTCGCGTCCGCCGCGAACTGGCCGCTGTCGACGGTCCAGCGGATGAGGTGCTGGATCAGCGTCTTCGGCACGCCCGCGTTCACGCCGTAGTGCGACATCTGGTCGCCCACGCCGTACGTGCACCAGCCGAGCGCCAGCTCGGAGAGGTCGCCCGTGCCGAGCACTATGCCGCCGCGGTGGTTCGCGAGCCGGAACAGGTAGTCGTAACGCAAGCCCGCCTGGACGTTCTCGAAGGTGACGTCGTACTGCTTGACGCCGTCCGAGTACGGGTGGTCCAGGTCCCGCAGCATCTGCTCGGCGGCGGGCCGGATGTCGAGCTCCTGGAAGGTGACACCCAGGGACTCGGCGAGCCTGATGGCCCGGTCCTTGGTCTCCTTGCCCGTGGCGAAGCCCGGCATCGTGAACGCATGGATGTCGGTACGGGGCCTGCCGAGCCGGTCCATGGCCTTGGCCGCGACGATCAGCGCGTGCGTGGAGTCGAGCCCGCCGCTGACGCCGATCACGATCTTCGGCTGCCCGATGGCGCGCAGGCGCTGCTCGAGCCCGGTGACCTGGATGTTGTAGGCCTCGTAGCAGTCCTGGGCGAGACGTTCGGCGTCGTCGGGCACGAACGGGAAGCGGTCCACCTTGCGGCGCAGGCCGATGTCGCCCTGCGGCGGCTGGACGCTGAACGCGATCTCCCGGAACCCTCCGTCGTCGCCGGTCGAGCCGCCCCCGTTGGTCGAGCCTGGCGAGACCATCCCCAGCCCACGCCGGTTGTCGTCGAACGTGCCCTGCCGGAGCCGTTCCTGGCGCAGCCGGTCCAGGTCGACGTCGACCACGGTGGCACGGGCGCCGTCGGGGAACCGTTCCGTCTCGCCGAGCAGGTCCCCTGCCTCGTAGACCATCGTCTGGCCGTCCCACGACAGGTCGGTGCTGGACTCGCCCTGGCCGGCGGCCGTGTAGACGTAGGCGGCGCTGCAGCGGTAGCTCCCGCTGCGGACGACCAGCCGGCGATCCTCGGCGCGCGCCACGGTGACAGGGCTCGCCGACAGGTTCAGCAGCACCGTCGCACCCGCGAGCGCCGCCAGTGCGCTCGGTGGCACGGGCACCCACATGTCCTCGCAGACCTCGACGTGGACGGCGAGGCCGCGCACGTCGTCGGCCCGGAAGATCAGGTCGGCGCCGATCGGCACCTCCTCGCCGAGCAGGGTGAGGGTGCCGCGGTGCTCGTCGCCGGACGCGAACTGCCGCTTCTCGTAGAACTCGCGGTAGTTCGGCAGGTAGGACTTGGGCGCGACGCCGAGGATCCGGCCCCTGTGCACGACGACGGCGGTGTTCAGCAGGCGGCTGCCGACCAGCAGCGGCGCGCCGACGACGAGCATCGTGCCGAGCTCGAGACTGGCCTGCCGGATGGCGGCGAGCGCGTCGAGCACGGACTCGAGGAGAACGTCCTGCATGAGCAGGTCGTCGATCGCGTAGCCGCTCAGGCAGAGCTCGGGGAACACTGCTACGGCTACGCCGTCGTCGTCGAGCTGCCGCGCCTGGTCCAGGACCATCGCGGCGTTCGCGGCGGGGTCGGCGACGGCGACCGGGATGGTGCAGGCCGCCACCCGGGCGAACCCGTGGGCATAGGCGTTGTAGAAGTCCACGGTGTCGAGTCTATGGATGAGAGGTCCCGATCGAGCGAGAACGGGGTTGTGTTCAGGACGATGCCCTCGACGAACACAACCCCGTTCTCACCGATTAGTCCTACCGGCCAGCGTCGTCTGTCCTGTCAGATCGCGGTGCCGACCGGTGCCGCATGCCGAACGAAGGGACCTACCCGATGTCATTCCAGGCCTACCTCGACGCCGTCGAGACCAAGACCGGGCACACGCCCCGTGAGCTCATCAAGCTCGCCGAGGAGCGCGGGTTCGACGCGTCCACCAAGGCGACCCCGATCCTCGAGTGGCTCAAGGAGGACTACGGCCTGGGCCGCGGGCACGGCATGGCCATCGTCCACGTCATCACCAAGGGGCCGCGGATCAGCACGAAGCACGTGGGCACCTCGGGCTCGCACAGCGACGAGTCCGACACGCTCTGGCTCGACGGGAAGGCAACCAACCCGGCGACCTCGGGCTGAAGCCCGCCGGAACAGGCGCCCACCGCCACGGACGTGTCCGGACACGTCGTTACTCCGGGTAATGATGTACCCATGACAACTCGTTCCAGCATCGCCATCGTCAACGCCCGCGTCGTCCCCGTCGCCTCCGCGGTCATCGAGAACGGCACGGTCCTCATCACCGACGGCGTCATCACCGCCGTCGGACAGGATGTGGCAGTACCCGAGGGCACCCGGACGATCGACGCCCAGGGCAGGTGGCTCCTGCCGGGGTTCGTCGAGGGGCACGGCCACCTCGGCGTCCACGAGGAGGGTGAGGGCTGGGCCGGCAACGACACGAACGAGATGACCGGCCCCGACGGGTCCGCGTTCCGCGCGCTCGACGCGATCCAGGTGGACGAGGAGGGCTTCCGCGATGCCCTCGCCGGCGGCGTGACGACGGCCGTCATCAAGCCGGGTTCGGGCAACCCGATCGGCGGGCAGACCGTCGCGATCAAGACGTGGGGCGGCCGCACCGTGGACGAGCAGGTCATCAGCGACTCGGTGTCGGTCAAGAGCGCGCTCGGCGAGAACCCGAAGCGGGTCTACGGCGACAAGAAGCAGCTCCCGTCGACCCGCCTGGGCGTCGCCAACGTGATCCGTGCGGCGTTCGTCGACGCCCAGAACTACGCGGCGAAGCGGGACGCCGCGGCCGAGGAGGGCAAGCCGTTCGAGCGGGACCTGGGCAAGGAGACACTGGCGCGCGTCCTGGCGGGCGAGCTCGCCTGGGACCAGCACACGCACCGCGCCGACGACATCGCAACGGCCATCCGGCTCTCGGAGGAGTTCGGCTACCGGCTCGTCATCAACCACGGCACCGAGGGCCACCTGATCGCCGATGTCCTCGCCGAGAAGGACATCCCCGTCATCTACGGCCCGATGTTCGTCTCCCGGTCCAAGGTCGAGGTGCGGCAGCGCGCGAACCGCAACATCGCGGTGATGGCGGCGGCCGGTGTGCGCGTAGCGATCACCACCGACCACCCGGTGATCCCGATCAACTTCCTGGTGCACCAGGCGTCGTTCGCGGCCCGCGACGGACTGCCGCGCGAGACCGCCCTGGCGGCGATCACGACCAACCCGGCGTCGTTCCTCGGCCTGGACGACCGGGTGGGCGCCATCAAGGAGGGGCTCGACGGCGACGTCGTGCTGTGGTCGGGCGATCCGCTCGACACCGACTCCCGCGCCGAGCACGTCTTCATCACCGGCACCGAGGTCTACAGCTGGGACCCGGCCGCCGACGGCGGGCGCGGGGCCGGCCGCGTGGTCGAGCGCTCCGCCCGCTTCGCCTGACCCGGCACCGGGGTACGACACGCACCGGTACCCCGGTCGGACGCGGCGCGGCCCGCCCGGGCGTAGCGTGCGAGCATGCTGGGCACCACCCGTCCCACGAGCGACCTCCTCCCGGACCCGCACACCCCCGGACCGTTCGACCGCGCACGACCACGCGTGTTCGTCGCGGTCGCCGTGGCGTTCGCTTCCAACCTGGGTTCGCTCGGCGCCGCGCGCGGCCAGACCTGGGCGTCGGAACCCGGCCTCGTCGGGTTCCTCCTGCTGCTGGTCGCGCCGGCGGCGCTGCTGTTCCTGCTGCCCCGGCGCCCCGCCCTTGCCGCTGTGCTGTCCGTCGCGGCGACCGTCACGTTCCTGCTGCTCGGCTACCCATGGGGTCCTGTCTTCCTCGGGCCGGTCGCCGTGCTCGCGGGCATCATGCTCAGCGGCGACGTGCGCCGGGCCCGCTTGATCGCGTGGTCCGGCGCCGCCCTGCTCGCCGGGGGCGTGAGCGCCGTCGCCGCGCTCATCGCACCGCGCGTCGAACAGGCCCTGATCGACGAGCCGCGACCTCCGCGCAGCGAGTGGGGCCCCGGTCACGGTCCGGGCTGGAACGCCGCCGACGGCGGCTGGTTGCTCAGCCCGGGGTCGCTCGTCGCGGCAGCCGCGTGGCTGGCGGTCGTGCTGCTCATCGCGAGCGCCGCGCGCGACCGGATCACGCGACGGGTGGCGGCGCGGGCCGCGGCCCGGGCCACCGCCGCGGAGCGGGAGCGCACCGCCGTCGCCTCGGAGCGGCTCCGGATCGCGCGGGAGCTGCACGACGTCCTCGCCCACTCCCTGTCGGCCATCAACGTCCAGGCCGGAGTCGGCCTGCACCTGCTCGAGAAGAATCCCGGGCAGGCCAGGGAGGCGCTGTCCAACATCCGTGAGACCAGCAAGGACGCCCTCGCAGAGGTCCGCACGGTGCTCGGCATAGTCCGTGAGGGCGCCTCTCCGCCCGCCCAGGGCGCGCTGCACGACGACGCCGTCCCGCTCACCCCCACCTGGGACCTCACCGGGCTGCACGCCCTGGCGGACCAGGCCAGGGCCGAGGGTCTCGACGTCACCGTCGAGCTCGCCGCCGACGTGAGCGGCCTGCCCGACCACGTCGTCGGCGTCGTGCACCGCGTGGTGCAGGAGTCCCTGACCAACGTGCGCAGGCACGCGCCCTCGGCCCGCCGGGTGACCCTGCGCGTGGCCAGACACGACGGCGTCGAGGTGGTGGTGGCCGACGACGGCGTCCCCACGGGCGAGTCGGTCGAGCCCGGCTACGGGCTCCTGGGGATGCGCGAACGGGTGGAGGGCGCAGGCGGGACACTCACCGCCGGACCCCGTGGGGACGGCGCCGGGTGGGAGGTCCGTGCGAGGCTCCCGGTACCCCAGGGCGCACCCCCGCCATCAGGCAGACCCGAGACCGGAGAAACCGCATGATCGACGTCCTGCTCGCCGACGACCAGGCACTCGTGCGCGGCGGGTTCCGCGCGCTCATCGACTCCGAGGACGACATGCGCGTCGTCGCGCAGGCGGCCACCGGCGACGCCGCAGTGTCGCTCACCCTCGAGCACCTGCCCCAGGTGGTCCTCATGGACATCCGGATGCCGGGCCTGGACGGGCTGGAGGCGACGCGGCGGATCATCGCCGAGCCGCGGGCGGCCGGAGTGCACGTGGTGGTCGTGACGACGTTCGAGCTCGACGAGTACGTCACGGAAGCCATCCGCGCCGGCGCCTCGGGCTTCCTCGTCAAGGACACCGAGCCGGCCGAGCTGGTGCGGGCGGTGCGCGTGGCGGCGTCGGGCAACGCGCTCCTGTCCCCGACGGTGACGCGGCGGCTGCTGGCCAAGGTCGCGGAGGCGACGCGCAACGTCCGGCCGGTGCCCGCGCTCGCGGAGCTCACGCCGCGTGAGCGCGAGGTGCTCGTCGAGGTGGCCGGCGGGCTCGCGAACGACGAGATCGCCGGGAAGCTGTACCTCTCCGAGTCGACCGTGAAGACGCATGTCTCCCGGGTGCTCATGAAGACCCGTTCGCGTGACCGCGCGCAGCTCGTGGTGCTCGCGTACGAGGCGGGCCTCGTGCGACCCGGGTGGAGCGGCCCGGCACCACAGGGGTAGCCGGGCAGGTACGCGGGGCTGACGACCCCGGCGGCGGACGGCGGCAGCCTGGTGCTGTGGCCGGAACGACCGGCCGAACCGAATGCTGGAGGTCGACATGCTCACCGCGACGACGGAGGTCCTCGCCAACGGGCCGCACGACGGCTGGGGCGGACCCGGCCCGTTCTTCTTCATCTTCCCGCTGCTCTGGTTCCTGCTGTTCGCAACGGTGGTCTTCCTGATCGCCCGGCGCGCCCGGCGCGGCCCGCGCGGCGGCTGGGGCGGTCCGTGGGCGGCGCACGCCGCGGCCGGGGCCGACCCGGTGACGCTGCTGGGGACCCGCTTCGCCCGCGGCGAGATCGACGAGGCCGAGTACCGTTCCCGGCTCACCGTGCTCCGCTCGGCGGAGCCGTACCCGACGGCTCCCGACGTGCCGCCCGCGGCCCCCACGCCGCAGGACCAGCCGCCGGCCGACGACAACCGCTGACGAACCGCCCCGCCCGATCCTCGGCGCCCAGGTCACTCCGGTGACCTGGGCGTCGAGTGCGTGTCCGGCCGTTCCGCGCGGCGCCGGGTGCCGGAGCACCGCTCGTCACGACGGCAACGATTGGCCTTCTGTTGCGGCGGTGCCGCTAGACTCGCGGGCGAGTGCGACCGAACGCACTTTTCTGACCCGATGACGTGAGGGAAGTAGATCGTGAGCACCAGCAAGAACTGGGCGACGGCCGCACTGGTCTCCTGTGCACTCCTGCTGTCCGGATGCGCGGCCCTCGAGAGCATGGCCAGCGACTTCGCGCCCTCCGGCGAAGAGGTCACGCCGGTCGTGCCGTCGCCCGTCGCCAAGGCCCCGATCAGCACCGGCGAGTACGACCTCGTCGAGTCGTGCAGGGTGTTCTTCACCGGGCCGATCGTGGACAACGTCCGGCAGCTCAGGGACGCCGTCCAGGCGCCGCTCACCGAGGAGCGCACTGGCGCCTTCAGCAGCGTCAGCAGGAACATCGGTGACATCATCAGCAAGGCGGACGAGGTCAGCATCGCCCACCTCGAGGCGGTCCGCGCGCCGTTCGACCAGGCGCTCGACGGCTCCATCGCCCGCCCCAAGGCCGTCGACACGGCTGTCAAGAACTACGAGACCGCATGCAAGGAAGGCGGCTTCAAGGGCTGACCCGAGCGGCCTGAACTGGCCCCGGTGGTCGAGCTCGTCGGTCTCGACGAGCTCGACCACCGGGGCGCGCGGGTCAGCTGCCCGTGAGGAACTTGTGCATCACCGGGCCGGCCGTCGTCGAGCCGAGCTCACCCTCCTCGATGAACACGACGGCGGCCAGGTCGTCCGTGATGGCGAGCATCCAGACGTGGGCCTTGCTGCCGTCACCGAACTGAGCCGTTCCCGTCTTCGCACCGACGATCCCTGGCACGTCCTGCAGCGCCGTGCCGGAGCCTTCCTCCACCACGCCGCCCATCAGGCCGCGCAGGGTGGCCGCCTCCTCCGTGGTCAGATCGCCGGCCGGCTCCTTCTCGGCGGCCTGCTCGCCGGACGGCTCCACCAGCCACGGCGACACGGTGTGGCCCGCGGAGACGCTCGCCGCGACGGTCGCCATCGCGAGCGGCGTGCCCAGCACCTTGCCCTGGCCGATCATCGACGCCGCGTGCTCCGTGGCCGCTGCCTCAGCCGGGACGTCGCCCATCGCGGCCCCGGCACCGAAGGCCTTGGCCTCGACGCCCAGGCCGAGCGCCGCCGCGGCGTCGTGCAGCTGCTGCTGCGAGATCTTCTGGTGCTGCGAGATGAAGGCCGTGTTGCACGAGTTGGCGAACACCGTCCGGAACGGCACTGCGTCACCCATCGCGGACGCGGGGTAACCGGGGACGTTCTGGAAGGTGCGGCCCTCGACGTTGATGCTCTCCGTGCAGGGCAGCGGGCTGTCCGGCGTGATCCCCGAACGGAGCATCGCGAGGGACGTCGCGATCTTGAACGTGGACCCCGGCGGGTACTGGCCCAGCGTGGCCGTGCTGTACCCCTCGGAGCCGGGGCCCGACGCCGCCGCGAGCACCTCGCCGGTCGAGGGCTTGATCGCGACGATGGCGCTCGCCAGGTCGTCGAGGTCGGCCAGCGCCGCCTCGGCCCGGAGCTGCGTGGCGGGGTCGAGCGAGATCGTCACCGGCTCGCCGTCCTTCTTGTCGATGGTGAAGGCCTCGCGGCCCTCGCCACCCTCGGTGGGCTCGATGGTCACCGCCAGGCCCGGCACGCCGCGGAGCTGCTCGTCGTGTGCGGCCTGCAGACCGGACAGGCCGACCATGTCGCCGGGCTTGATGGTGCCCTTCGACTCCTCGACGATCTCCGCGGTGGCCTCCCCGACCGAACCGAGGAGGGGCCGCGCGAAGTCACGATCCCGGGCGAGTGCCAGCTCGTCGGGGATCCCGACCACGCCGTTGATCGCCATGGCGGCGTCGAAGTCGTACTCCGAGTCGTTGTCGCGGATCGTGATGACCTCGACGAACGCCTTGTCCCCTGCGGCGGCGACCTGCGCGGCGATGTCGTCGGTGGTCGCCTGGTCGAACTCCAGCACGCTCCCGAGCTGCTCGGCGGCGGTGTCCCAGCCCGGACGGGTCTTGTCGATGCCCACGCGGTGCACGGGCGTCATGCCGACGATCGTCTCTCCGGTCGTCGAGACGATCTCGCCCCGCGCCGGTTCGGTGCGGTCGACGGCGAGCCGCTCGCCCGGCTCCAGGCCCGGCACGAGCACACCGGTGCTCCAGCCCGCCTCCCACTGCCCGGCCTCGCCGTCGGTCGCGCCGGGGTAGGTAAGCTGCGCGTCGGTCTCGTACTCCCAGGCCTGCTCGGTCGCGACGGGCCACGACCAGGCGAGCGTCGCGGTGGCGGTGGCGGTGCCGTCGTCGCCCTCCTCGATCGGCGTGACGCTCTTGACCCGCACCGTCCCGGCGTCCTCGCCGACGGCGGCCAGGAGCTGCTCGAACACCTGGGCGTACTGCTCGTCCGGCGACGCCGACGTCTCCATGGCGAGCGGGACGCCTGCCGGCTTGCCCTCCTGGAGCGCTGCCGCGAGCTGTTCGGCGGCCGGCTCCGGGTCGGGGATCGGCGGCTCACGGAACAGGAACCACAGGCCGACCCCTACCGCCAGGAGCAGGACGACGACGGCGCCGATGATCAGTGCCCGCCGGCGCTTGCGGTCGGGAGCCGGTGCGGTGGGCGGCGGGCCGCCGGGCGGCGGTATCTGTGCGTAGCCGCCCGGAGGGGGCGGAACCTCTGCATACCCACCTGGCGGAGGCGGGACCGGCGCATGACCGTCCGCAGGCAGGTGGGGTGAAGAATATCCGCTCATGCCCAGGAGCCTAAGGGCCAGGTCATGATCCGCACGTGTTATCTCTTGGGAGGAATCGGGCGGGCTTGGGTGAAGGAAATGGGCGGGGCCGCCGAACCCCCTGGACCTGCGGCCCCGCCCGTCGACGTCACGCGTCCGGCAACCGGCAAGAGTCACGAGGGCGCGTGGCGAGCTCGACTGGTAGGGAGGCACGGACTCGGGACTTGTGACCGTGGCGACGGAGTTCACCGGCTGTCGCGGCCCGGTCGGCGCTCTCGGCCAGGAAGGCCCGCAGTCCCGGGTCGAGGGCCGGGGCGACCCCCTGGTGCACCCCGGCCCGTTCCCCCTTGTCCAGCCCGACGGGTCAGGCAGCCGACGGATCAGGCGGTCGGTGCCGACTTCACCACCGGGCCCCATGCCAGCGGGTCGAGCGTGCGGGCGTCGTCGTCCGCGTTCCCGGCCCAGCGGCGCGCGTCGGCGATCGTGGCCTCGAGCAGGTTGCGCAGCCGCGCGTCGACGTCGGGCACGAAGGCCTCCGAGATGCCCTGCACCGCGGTGGAGACCACGCTCGGTGCGGCGTCGCGCACGAACCGCTTGGGCCGCACGCTGGTGCCTGCGCAGAACCGCTCGGCCCAGGCCGCCGTCTTCGGTACGGCCGCCAGCGCGTCCTTGCTCTCCGGCGCCAGGGTGCCGGAGGGCCGGTCGTCGAGGACGTCGAGCATGCGCTCGGAGCCGAGGATCGCGACGGCCAGCGTCTGCTGCCGGTCGGCAGGCGACACAGGCAGCGCCGTCTGCGCGGCGCGCAGCGCGATGCGCACGTCCCAGCGTGGGTCGGTGCTGGTCAGGCCGATGACCGACGGGATGAGCGGCGCGAGCTGCGGGCGCGCGTGATCCGCGGTCAGGTCGTTCACCGCACGGGCGAGCATCGCGATCAGCGGATGCGTGCAGGCGGGGTGGTCGCTCCACTTCTCGCCTGCGAGGAAGGATGCGAGCTCCATGAAGCACGCGCCCTTCTTTGGGTTGCGGTGCTTTCCTCGGCCGAGCATGGGCAAGATGTCGTACGTTCCAGCTTCGGTTCCGGTCACGATTCCACCCCCGAATTGGGTTCGCTGCTTGTTCCAGTGTGCGTCTGGTGTGACGTAGATCGCAATAGCGACCCTGTGAACAGCCTGAATCTCGTCCGCCGCGAGGTACCGAAGGCTTCGCGCGCCGCACCTCAGAGGTACCTCAGTCCCACCTCAGGGGTACCTCAGTGGCATCTCTGAGGCACCTCAGCCGACCGGCTGAGGTACCCGGCTCGCCAGGACTGCCCGACCGTCCGATCCGCGGGGTCCGGCCTCAGGACGAGTGTCTTCCTCATCAGCCGGACGGGCACACGGCCCGCCGGGGACATCCGGAGGAATCATGTCGCTGTGGGGACCCGCCGTCGAGGCGGAGATCGAGTACCGGCAGGCAGAGGTCAGGAAGGCCTGGGGCCGCCAGGGGACGAGCGGCGCGGACCGCGCCGACCGGGCTGAGCGCCGGTCGGAGCGCCGGTCGGAGCGCCGGGTGCGGGCCGACCGTGCCGAGCAGATCAGGGAGGGCATCGCGGGCATGCGCCCGGCGGCGACCACCGCCCGTCACGGCCTGTTCGCGTGATCACGGTGGGAGCCGGGACGCAGGAGACCGGGGGGAGTGTCGGTGAGCGGTGGCACGATGTGCAGGTGCGACGCTCCACGACGATCCCCCTGGTCTCCCGGCAGGAGCAGGTTGCCTCCCTCCTGCTGGCGGTGGGGCGCGCCTCGGCGGGCCGTCCCGGCTTCGTGCTCGCGGGCGGTGACGCCGGTGTCGGCAAGACACGCCTGATCAGCCACGTCGCTCAGGCGGCGGAGCAGGCAGGGGCGAGCGCCGTGGTGGTCCACTGCGTGGACCTGGGCCAGGTGGGCATCCCGTACCTGCCGTTCACCGAGGCGCTGACCCAGCTGCAGGCCGGTGCCGCGGGCCCCGAGGCGGCGGCACGGGTCACCGAGCTGGTGGCCGAGCGGCCGGCGTTGTGGCGCCTCCTGGAGCCCGGCGGGACGGGCGACGCCGACCACGACGAGCGGCTTCAGCTCTTCGAGGGCATCGGGCGCAGCCTCGCCCTCTCCGGCGTGCCCGAGCGTCCGCTCGTGCTGGTGATCGAGGACGCGCACTGGGCCGACGCGTCGACGCGCGACGTGCTGCGGTTCCTCGCGGCCCGCGCCCGCTCCGAGAACGTGCTGATAGTGGTGACCTACCGGACCGACGACGTCGACAGGCGCCATCCACTGCGCCCGCTGCTCGCCGAGCTGTCCCGGCTGGAGCACGTCGAGCGGATGGACCTGCAGCCCTTCAACGAGAAGGAGCTGCGCGAGTTCACCACTGCCCTGGTCGGCCGGCCGCTTGCGCCCGCGGGTTTCGCCGAGGTGCTGGAGCGGTCGGAGGGCAACGCCTTCTTCGCGGAAGAGCTCCTGGACGCCGGGCCGGACTCGGCAAGCCTGCCCTGGACTCTCACCGAGGTACTGCGCACCCGGCTCGAACGGCTGGACCCCGAGGTGCAGCAGGTGCTGCGCATCGCGTCGGTCGCCGGACGCCGCGTGCGGGAGGATCTGCTCCGGGCCGCCGCCGCGCGCTGGGGCGCGCCGGACATCGACGCCGCGCTGCGCGAGGCCGTGACCCAGCAGGTCCTCGTGGTGTGCGACGCGTGCCTCGAGTTCCGGCACGCGCTGCTGGCCGAGGCCCTGTACGCCGACCTGCTCCCGGGCGAACGCTCGGCGGTGCACCGCGCCTACCTCGCGGTGATCGAGCAGGACGGGCCGGACGGCATGCCGATCGGCAGCGCGGCCGAACGCGCCCACCACGCCTTCGAGGGGCACGACCTGCCCGCGGCCCTGAGCGCGTCGCGGGACGCCGCCCTGCGCGCCCGCCGGCTGCTCGCACCGGAGGAAGAGCTGAAGCACTGGGAGCAGGTGCTGGCGCTGTGGGAGTCGGTCCCCGACGCCGCGGAACGGATCGGCGAGGACCGGGTCTCCGTCGCCCTGTCGGCGGGCGAGGCGGCCGCGCGAGCAGGCGACCCGATGCGCGCGGTCAAGCTGACCAGGCGCGCGGCCGACGGCGTCGACGACCCCGTGCGGCGGGCCGGCCTCCAGCACGTGCTCGTGCACCGCAACCTCGACCTGCCCACCTGGGACGAGACACCCGGCCAGGTCGAAGCGGCGATCGCGGACCTGCGGGCCGCCCTGAAGATCCTGCCGGAGCGCAGCCCGGAGCGGATCTGGACCAACGCCCTGCTCGCTCGGATCGCGATGATCGTCGACCAGGACGACGACGCCCGCGTGCACGCCGCCTGCGCCATCGAGGAGGCGCGCGACACGGGCCAGCCCGGCGCGCTCGCCGCCGCACTCTCCACGCTCGCCGTGCTCGACGTCGCCGATCCCGACCGGGCGGCGGCGCTCCTCGACGAGGCGCGCTCGGCGGCCGTCGAGGCAGGGGACGTGCTCACCGAGATGCGCACCCTCTACAACGCCACGGCCAACCGTTTCTACGCGGGTGAGCTGGACACCGCGGAGCAGCGGGTGCAGCACGCGCTCGCCCGGGCCGAGGAGCTCGGCCTCTCCTGGAGCACGCCCACCGTCAACCTGCGCATCCTGCAGGAGGTCATGCTCTACTTCCGCGGCGACCTGACGGCGCGCGCCGACGGCGGCGTCCCCACCACGTCCAGGCACATCATGGACGCGAGCCGGATGTACGCGGCAGTGGCGCGGGGCGACGACGACGTGCTCGCGCGCGGCGAGGCCCTGCTGGACCACTGGCAGAACGACGGCCAGATCGCCCTGCTCGGTGGTGGCAGCATGGTCGACGCCCTGACGTGGGCAGGCCGGTACGACGACGCGGCGGCCCTGGCCGTACGGATCACCGACCACCTCGGCGAGGTGTGGACGGAGGTGTTCCTCGGCCGGATCTGGCTGTCCGCGCTGGCGATCGCCGCCCTGGCCGACGCGGCCGAGGCCGACCGTTCGGCGGGGCGCGTCGGCGCTCCGGGATCTGCCGCCGCGACGGCCGTGGAGTCCCGTGCTGCCGCTCGCATCGAGAGCGGTGACTCGCTCCTCGCCATCGCACGGGAGACCGCGCAGCGCGGCCGTCCCCGCGGCGGTGTGCTCGGTCCTGAGGGCAGGGCCTGGCTGCAGCGGGCGACCGCGGAGAACGCCCGCCTGCACGCCGTGGTGGGGCACGGCCAGGGACCGGCGGGGGACGAGAGCGACGGAGCGGCGTCGGACAGGCTGTGGCGGGAGGCCGCCGAGGCGTGGCAGGAGACGGTGAACGCCTTCGACTTCGGTTACCGCTACGAGGTGGCACGGTCGCGCTACCGCTGGGCCGAGGCACTGCTGGGGACCGGCGAACGAGAGGCCGCCGAGGTGGAGGCGGCCGAGGCGCTCTCGGAGGCGGAGGCCATGGGCGCCAAGCCCTTGGCCGAGGCAGTCCGCGCACTGGCCAGGCGGGCGCGGCTCGACCTGCCGGGGGTACGTCGGGCCACCGCGTCGACCCTGACGGACCGCGAGGAAGAGGTGCTCGGCCTCGTCGCGCAGGGCCTCTCGAACCGGCAGATCGGCGAACGGCTCTTCATCTCCACCAAGACGGTGAGCGTGCACGTGTCCAACCTGCTCGCCAAGCTCGGCGCCTCGGGACGGGCGGAAGCGGTGAGCCTCGCGCACCAGCGCGGCCTGCTCGAAGTATGACCCGAAAGCGGCAGGCTACCTGCCCGGCGCAAAAGGGACACATCCGGTACATCTGTCGCGCACGCGCCCTTCTCTCGCAATACTGAGCAGATGCCGACGGACCTCCAGGCGTTGCGAGACCTTGAGCACGTCGGTCTCGGTGCTCCCACTGCTGATGAGGCCTTTGACCGATTTGCTCGCCTGGTCCGCCGCCACCTGAAGGTGCCGGCCGCCGTCGTGTACTTCGTGGTTCCCCAGGGGCAGGTACTGGCGGGTTCCTCAGGGATGCCGGAACCCATGCAGTCGAACCGCATGCTGCAGTACCCCGGGACGCTCACGAACGTGATCGCCACGCGCGGCGAGCCGGTCGTCTCGTCGGACGCCCGCCTCGACCCGCTCCTGCGCGACAACTACCTCGTCCGCGAGATGGGCCTGGTCGCCGTCGCCGGCTACCCCGTGTTCGACCTGCGGGGCCGCGCCGTCGGTGCCCTGTGCGCGGTGGTGGACGAGCCGCGCGAGTGGTCGGAGGACGACCGCGCCTCCCTCGCCGATCTCGCCGCGGCCTGCACCGCCGAGCTGCGGCTGCGGGCCGAGCGGGAGCGCGCCCGCCGGATCCAGCAGACGGCGGTCCGCGCCAACCGCCGCAGCCGGTTCCTGCTCTCGCTGAGCGAGGCGTTCGCGAACGCCAACACCATGGACCAGGTCGAAGAGGTGATCGTCGAGGTCAGTACCGCCGGTATCGGCGCGCGGTACTGCGCGTTCGCCCTGATGGACGCCGACGGGCGGGGGATCACCTATCGCTCGCTCGTCCACGCCGAGCCGCAGTTCCCGCAGCGGCTGCGGCAGGCGAAGCTGGACGACCAGCGACCGCTGGCCGAGGCCGCCCGCACGGGCCGTCCGCTGTTCTTCCGGTCGGGCGACGATCTCTTCTCGGCCTTCCCGGACCTCAAGGACCTCTGCGACCCGGACATCGGCGCCCGGGCTTTCCTCCCGGTGGTGACGGCCGGTGCCGTCGTCGCCGTCATCGGGCTGGCGTGGGACCGCGACCGCGGGCCGGACAAGGACTCGTACGCCCTCCAGACCGGTCTCGCGCACTACACGGGTCACGCCCTCGAGCGCGCACGGCTCCTGGAGGAACGCCGCGAGTCCGCGAAGACACTGCAGCGGGCGATGCTCAGCCGGCTGCCCGAGGTGCCGCACCTCGACATGGCGGCCACCTACTCCCCCGCCACCCGTTCCGACCAGATAGGCGGCGACTGGTACGACGCCGTAGCGGTGGACGACGACGCGACCATGTTCATGATCGGCGACGTGACCGGCCACGACATGCGCGCCGCGGCGAAGATGGGTCAGCTCAGGTCCCTGCTGCGCGCGTTCGCGTGGAGCCACGACGAGTCGCCGTCGGCCCTGCTGTCCCTGCTCGACAAGGCCAACTCCGGCCTCGGGCTGCTCGCCAGCGGGACCGCGGTGGTCGCCCGCCTGGAGCGGGCCGGCGCGGCCTATCAGCTCACGTGGTCGACCGCCGGCCACCCGCCGCCCCTCGTGCTCAGGGCGGACGGGACGGTGGAGCGCCTCGCGGTGCTGCCGGACATGATGCTCGGCGTACGGCCGACGGCGAAACGCACCGACCACGTCACGACGCTGCACCCCGGCGACACGCTCCTGCTCTACACGGACGGCCTCGCCGAGCAGCGCGGCACCACGCCGGACCAGTGGCTGAACCGCCTGCAGAAGACGCTCGGTGTGCTGGGCGACACGGCCACCGCCGCGCTCCCCGTGACCCTCGTGCGCCGCCTCGCCTCGGACGACCAGCGGGACGACGTCGCGGTGCTCGCGGTCCGTGTGCGGGCGGCGGCCCCGTCCGGCCCGCCGTCGCTGGGGCGGCCCGCCACCGCGGAGCGCAAGCTCGCCCCCTCGCTGAGCGACGTCGGCCCGGCCCGCATCTGGGTCGACGACGTGCTGGAGAGCTGCGCCGTACCGATGGCGCTGCGCAGGACGGTGATGCTGCTGACGTCCGAGGTGCTGACCAACGCCGTCGACCACGGGCAGGCGCCGTTCACCGCCACCGTGGAGGTGGACATGGAGCGCCTGCGGGTCGGGGTGCGGGACTCGTCGACCGCGCAGCCCGAGCTGCGCGACCCGACCGTCACCGAGTTCGGCGGCCGCGGCGTGCAGTTCCTGGAGCGGCTCGCGTCCCGCTGGGGCGTGGACCGGCACGGTGAGCCGGCCGACAGGCAGCATCGGGCCGGCCGGCGGGAGAGCCGGCGGACCGGCAAGACCGTCTGGTTCGAGCTCGACCTGCGCTGACGCCGGGGGTGAACTTGGGCCGGCGGCTTCGGCCAGGATCGAATCCACGGGAGCGTGTCAGTGGTGCCGCGTACCGTGTGATCCATGGCACAGACAGCGTCACATCCTAGGCAAAGCACCGGTGAGGACCTGGCTGCGGACGAGCTCTCCGCACAGCTGGAGGTCTACCGCCGCGAGCTCACCGGGTACTGCTATCGGCTGCTGGGCGGCGCGTTCGACGCCGACGACGCGGTGCAGGAGACCCTCCTGCGCGCGTGGCGGTCCTACGAGCGGTTCGAGGGGCGGTCCTCGCTGCGCACCTGGTTGTACCGGATCGCCACGAACGTCTGCTTCGACCAGCTGGGTTCGAGCCGGGCCAAGCGCGAGCGACCCATGGGCCTCGGTGCTGCGGCCGACCCGGTCGAGGAGAGCCTCGCGAACGTACTGCCCGAGTACGCATGGGTCGAACCCGTCCCGACGGAGCACGTGCTCCCCGGCGCGGGTGACCCCGCGGACACGGCCGTCGCGCGTGAGTCGGTGCGCCTGGCGTTCGTCGCCGCGCTGCAGCACCTGCCGGCCAAGCAGCGCGCGGTACTCATCCTGCGCGAGGTGCTGCGCTGGCCGGCGACCGAGGTCGCCACCCTGCTCGACACGTCGGTGGCGTCCGTGAACAGCGCGCTGCAACGGGCGCGTGCGACGCTCGCCGACAAGGCACCGGACAGGTCGGGTACCTCGGAGGCTTCCGCACCGCCGTCGGCGGGCGAGTCCGAGCTGCTGGAGCGGTACGTGGCGGCGTTCGAGCGGTACGACATGCAGGCGCTGGCCAACCTGCTGCGCGAGGACGCGGTCATGAACATGCCGCCGTACGCGATGTGGCTGGAGGGCATCGAGAACATCCAGGCGTGGATGCTCGGCCCGGGCAGCGGGTGCGAGGGCTCCCGCTGCGTCCCGATCCACGTCAACGGCACCCCGGGGTTCGCCCAGTACCGGCAGGATCCGAAGGGCGGCTACTTCCCGTGGGGCATCGTGGTGCTGGAGAACGACGGCTCGCACATCACCGGCATCACCACTTTTCTCGACACGGAGAAGTGGTTCTCCCGATTCGGCCTGCCGAGCCACCTCGAATAGGCATTTGGCCATACCCTCACGAGGGTGACTGTGCGATCCGTGGTGGTCGGTGTTGACCACAAGAATCCGGACCTGGCTCGGCGGGCAGCGTCGCTCGTCCAGTCCCTGGGTGGAAGCCTGATCGAGCTCGTGTGCGTGTGGGTCGACGAGACAGCCGTCTCGGACTCCCGGGGATTCACCGTCTCGGTGGATCCGGACATCGCCGTGTCCTCGGACGCGTACGGGGCCGACGTCCTGGCGGGCCTGAACAGGGCGATGGCCGACGTCGGCCTGCCGTGGAGCGCCCTGCGCGGCGCCGGCGATCCTGCCGCTGAGCTGGGGCGGGTCGCCGACCAGGTGGAGGCCGCGATGATCGTCGTCGGTGCTCGGCGCTCCGGCCTGCGCGGTTGGACCACCAACATCGTGGGCGGGACGGTCGCCGGCCGGCTGATCCACAACCAGCCGCGACCAGTGGTGGTTCTTCCGGGGGCGGCGCCGACCTCGTGAGCGATAGGTTCTTCCACGACCTGTCGAGCACTCACGAAGGAGCACACCGGGTGACCCGAGCGCCGCACCGCGACTGGCGGTACGTCGGTCTCGTCGCGCTCGGCGGAGCCGCGGGCTCGGTTGCCCGGCACCTGCTGACCTTCTGGTCGGGGATCCTCCTGACGCCACTGACCATCCTCTTCCCGAGTGCGGCCGAGACGATCCTCTTCTTCCCGATCGGGACGCTCGTGGTCAACGTGCTCGGCGCACTCGCCCTGGGATACCTCCTGGAGGCCCTCGCCCGCCGTGGCCGCGAGACCGTGCGACGCCGCAAGATGCGCATCGGGATCGGCACCGGCGTGCTGGGCGGGTTCACGACGTACTCGGCGCTGGCGCTGCAGACGCAGCAGCTGCTCGGCGACGGGCTCGGCTGGCTCGCGCTGCTCTACGTGGTGCTCACTCTCGCGGGCGGGACCGCTGCCTGCCTCGGCGGGATCGCGCTGGCCGCACGCGCCGACCGACGACGAGAGCGCAGGTGACATAGATGCTCGTGCTGCTCGTGGTGGCCGTCGGCGGGGGCTTGGGCGCCGCCGCCCGGTTCATGATCGACGGCGAGATCCGCGCCCGCCACAGCGGCGGGTTCCCGTGGGGGACGTTCGTCGTGAACGTGACCGGCTCGTTCCTCATCGGTCTGTTCGCGATGGTGTTCTTCACGCTTGTCGATCTCGGGGTGCCCGGCAGCACCGCTCACCTGGTGCAGCTCGGCCTCGTCACCGGCCTGTGCGGCGGGTACACGACGTTTTCCACAAGCACTGTGGAGTCCGTGCGACTGGCCCGGTCCGGCCGGGTGCAGCTCGCGCTGGCGAACTCGCTGGGCACGCTGACGGTCACCGTCACGGCGGCCGCGCTGGGCATGTGGCTGGGTACGGTGGTGAGCGGACCGTACGGCTGACCCGGACCCGCGACGCCGCTCAGATCGTCGTCGGCGGTGCGCCCGTGGGGAGGCCTACACCGGCACCTCGTCGGGGTTCAGCGCGCCGAGGAAGAGCCCGGCCAGCAACGTCCACTCCATGAGCGGTCGGTCGCCGACGAAGCGCGCCGCTTCCTCAGGTGTCCGGTTCACCAGCGCGATGTCGACGACGAACGAGCCGTCACGCTCTCGCCAGACGACCGCGGCGTTCGTCCGCCGGTTCGAACCGCTGATCCCGGCCCGGAGCTCGTTCTCCGGCTTCTGCACTCGCTCGATCAACGGGTAGTCGCTGCTGTGTGCCCAGCTCGACCACGCGTGGTTCAGCGCACGCTCGAGGTCCGCCTTCACGGAGGTGACTCGCGTCTCGCCGATAGCTGCCATACCAAGGCCGAGGCCCTCGATGACCTCGGTCACTTGCTGTTCTTTGCTTGCCATGTTAAGACACTACGGCCACACCGGGCCGGAACCACCCTTCGGCCGCTATTTCACCCAAATTGTTCCCGTACTGCGCCCTACGGGGCCCACAGCGCGCTCAACGTACGTGTGTCGGTGTGCCGTGGCAGGCTTCGCTGCATGAGCCTGATGCTCCTCGACACCGCCTCGCTGTACTTCCGCGCATTCTTCGGCGTCCCCGACTCGCTGCGGGCACCGAGCGGCGCGCCCGTGAACGCCGTCCGCGGCCTGCTGGACACGATCGCGTGGCTCGCCACGACGCACGGCCCCGAACGCATGGTCGCGTGCTGGGACGACGACTGGCGCCCCGCGTTCCGCGTGGAGGCCATCCCGAGCTACAAGGCGCACCGCGTGGCGCAGGAGGTGCCCGGCACCACCGGCGTCGAGGAGGTGCCCGAGATACTGCTCGCCCAGGTCCCGATCATCGTGGAGGTGCTCGCCGCGCTCGGCATCGCGCGCGTCGGTGTGCCCGGCTACGAGGCCGACGACGTCATCGGCACCCTGACCACTCGCGCCGTCGAGCAGAACACCGGCCCCGTCGACATCGTCACCGGCGACCGCGATCTGTTCCAGCTGGTCGACGATGCCGCGGGGGTGCGCGTGCTGTACCCGGCGCGCGGCATCCGTGACCCAGACGTGGTGAACGAGAAACGGCTGGCCGAGCGGTACGGCGTCGCGTCCGGGCAGGCCTATGCGGACATGGCGACGCTCCGGGGCGACCCGAGCGACGGCCTGCCCGGTGTGCCGGGGGTCGGCGAGAAGACGGCGGCCAAGCTGCTCGCCCAGTACGGCGACCTGGCCGGGATCATCGCGGCCCGTGACGCCGGCGACAAGGGCCTGACCACCACGCAGCGCCGCCGCCTGCAGGAGGCCGACGCCTACCTCCAGGTCGCGCCCGTCGTCGTCCAGGTCGCACGGGACGCGCCGCTGCCCGATTTCGATCCGGCGGTGCCCAAGGCGCCCGCCGACCCCGACGCGCTGGCGGCGCTGACCGCCACGTGGGGTCTGCAGTCCAGCGTGGGGCGGGTGCGGACGGCGTTCGGCTGGGCGTGAGCCCCCTACCGTGTCAGACGTACAGGTCACTCAGGTGATCTGTACGTCTGACAGCTGGGTCAGGAGCTGACGGCGGCGTCGTAGCGGTCCAGCACCACCTGGACCAGGCGGGGGTCAGCCTTCTCGGCTCGGGCCGGACCGGCGACCGGGTCGGTCACGACATCGGCGCCCGCCTCCAGCACGCGGTCCAGGAAGTACCCGGGCGCGAGCAGGTAGGACACGACGATCACCCGCGGGGCAGGCGTACCTGCGGCGCCGGAGGTCCCGGAGGCCCCAGGCGTCGCGGCCGCCGCGGCCCGGGCAGCGGCGACCGCGGCGGGCACGCGTGGCTCCGCCCCCGCTCCGTACGACGGCGTGACGGGCCGCCCGAGTCGCTGGGCCAACGCGCTCGTGACCTCCTCGACGGCAGTGGCGGCCGCGGCCACCGAGGATCCGGCGGCCGCGAGCACCACCGCGTCGCCCGGCCGGAAGGAGCCGTGCGCCGCCTCGGCGGCGGCGTACCGGTCGGCGAGGATGTCGACGAGCAGCGGATGCGGCCCGAGCGGCTCGGCGGCGACGGCGGCGGCACCGCCGTCGGGGGACGCCGCACCGGAGGCGTTGACAGCCGCGACGGCCTGCGCGATGTCGTGCCGCACGTGATACCCCGTGGACAGCAGCAACGGCACGACCACGGCGGAGCCCGCGTCCCGCACAGCGCCCGCCAGCACGTCGTCGACCTCCGGCTGCTGCACGTCCACGAACGCCTCGCGCACGTCGAGCTCGGGCCGCGCCGCTCGGACGCCGTCGAGCAGGGCGCGTACCGCCGCCTGTCCCGCAGGATCGTCGGTCCCGTGGGACGTCCCGACCAGTACCGCACTCATCATCTCTCCCATCGGTCCACCGGCTCCTGCCACCTCGACGTCGGTCAGCTCACCCCGTGTTCTGCAGGCCGGCGGAGACACCGTTCACGGTGAGCAGCAGCAGGTGCTGCAGCCGGCCGGCGTAGTCGCCGTCGACCGCGGAACCGCCGTCGGACCCGGTACGCAGGCCACGCAGCGCGCGGACCTGCAGCAACGAGAGGGCGTCGACGTACGGCGACCGCAGCTGCACGGCACGGCCGAGCACCCGCTTGGAGGCCAGCGGCCACTCGTTGCCGCTGATCTTCAGCACCCACTCGCGTGTGAGGCGGAGCTCGTCGAGCACCATCGCGGCGAGGTCGTCGCGCGAACCCAGCGCGAGATACTGCGCGGCGATCCGCTCGTCGGTCTTGGCGAGCGACATCTCGACGTTGTCGAGCATGGTCGCGAACAGCGGCCACTCGGCACGCGCGGCCTTCAGCAGCTCGACGTCGCCGACCGCGGCGAGCGCGGTACCCAGGCCGTACCAGCCGGCCAGGTTGATGCGGGCCTGCGACCAGGAGAAGACCCAGGGGATCGCACGCAGGTCGTCGAGCGAGTTGACGGAGAGGCCGCGCTTGGCGGGACGCGAACCGATCGGCAGCAGCCCCACCTCCTCGAGCGGCGTGACCTGCGCGAACCACTTCGGGAACCCGTCGGCCTTCACGAGCTCGTGGAACCGCTCGCGGGAGGTCGCGTCGAGCGCCTTGGCGAGCGGGGCGAACTTCGCGGCGGCGCTCTCGTTGATGACCTCTACCGACGGTGCGGACGCCAGCAGCGTCGCCGCCGCCACCTGCTCGATGTGCCGGGACGCGATGACGGGGTCGCCGTACCGGGCGAGGATGACCTCGCCCTGCTCGGTCAGCTTGAACCGGCCGTCCACCGAGTGCGGCGGCTGGGCCAGCACCGCCCGGTTGGCGGGACCGCCACCGCGGCCGAGCGCGCCACCCCGGCCGTGGAACAGCGTGAGCTTGAGGTCGTTGTTGCGGGCCCACTCGGCGATCCGCGACTGGGCGTCGTGCAGCGCAAGCGTCGCCGCCACGGGACCGACGTCCTTGGACGAGTCCGAATAGCCGAGCATGACCTCGACGCGCCGGCCGTTCTCGGTCAGCCGCTTCTGCACCGCGGGCAGCGTCAGCATCGAGTCCAGGATGGGCACCGAGTTCTGCAGGTCCGCGAAGGTCTCGAACAACGGGATCGCGTCGATCACGGGCCCGGCCTCGGGGTCGTCCGCGAAGGCGTACGCGGCCAGCTCGTAGACGGCGGCGAGGTGCTCCGGCGCCTGCGTGAACGACACGATGTAGCGACGCGCGGCACGCTCGCCGAACCGGCGCTGGATGGCACCGAGCGCGCGATAGGTGTCGAGCACCTCGCGGGTCTTGTCGTTCAGTGCACCGTTGATCCCCAGCTCACGGATCTCGGCGAGCGCCGCTGCGTGCACCTGCGAGTGCTGCCGCACCTCGAGCTCCGCCAGGTGGAACCCGAAGGTCTGCACCTGCCAGACCAGGCGCTGCAGGTCCCCGTACGCGGCGCGGGCCGCGCCGGCCGCCACCAGCGAGTCCTGCACGACCATCAGGTCCGCCTCGAACTGCTCCGCGTTCGCGTACGCGAGGTCGGCGTTGCGGGTCCGGGTCGCGGAGATCCGCTCCGCGAGCGCCAGCATCACCGCACGGTGGGGCTCGTTCGGCGACGCTTCCTGGGCCCGCCGGGCGACGTCCTCGGACATCTGGCGGATCCGCTGCCAGAGCGCGTTGAGGTCCGACGAGGGGGTGGTGCCCTCGGCGTCGAGCGTCAGCTTGCGTCCGGTCTCCACGGCCAGCCGCTCCAGCGCCGCCAGCGCGTGGTCCGCGGCGAGGGCCGCGGCCTGCCGGGTGATCTCCGCGGTGACGTTGGGGTTGCCGTCGCGGTCGCCGCCGATCCAGGTCCCGAGCTTCACGAACGGCTTCGCGACAGGGGTGGCGCGACCGGCCTCGTCGGCCAGGAGCCAGTCGTCGAGCCGCCGGTACACGTCGCCGAAGACGTCCGCGAGGACGGCGTCGAACACGCCCATCACGGTCTTGACCTCGTCGATCACGGAGGGCTTGCTGGTCCGCACGGGTGCGGTGCGCCACATGGTGTCGATCTCGCCGAGCATGCGCCGCTCGTTCTCAGCGAGCGTCACGCCGCCGGGGCGGCGGGTGTCCCGCTCTGCCAGGAGGTCCGCGAGGCGGCGGATGGTGCCGCTGATCGCCCGACGGCGCGCCTCGGTCGGGTGCGCCGTCAGCACCGGCCGGAACTCGAGCTCGCCGAGCCTGCGCAGCGCCTCGTCCCGACCGACCTCCTCGGTGAGCCTGGCGAACGCCGCGGGGATGGTGTCCTCGAGGACCGCCGGACCCGTGGTCGTCTCGGCCTCGCGGGAGCGCAGCACGCGGACGCGGTGGTACTCCTCGGCGAGGTTCGCGAGGTGGAAGTAGCAGGTGAACGCGCGAGCCACCTGTTCGGCGCGCTCGACCGAGAACGACGCGACCAGGTCCGCCGCCTCGTCCAGCGCGTGCGGCGACGGGTCGCCGTAGGCGCGGATGGTCAGCTCGCGGAGACGTTCGACGTCGTCCAGCAGATCCTGACCCCCGTCCTCGCGGAGGATCCTGCCGAGAAGTCCGCCGAGGAGACGTACATCCTCGCGCAGCGGGTCGGGTACCTCGTGCCGGGCGTTGCCGCGAACGGTCTGAGTTGATTCACTCACGGGTGAGAGCCTAGGACCAGATTGCCATTGCCCGTTCATCGTGTCCGATTGTTGGTCTGGTCATGACCTGCCGGACTCTGGTTGGCTGTCTGTCTGTGACCGGCTATGACGCAGAGTTCCTCGGTTTCACCGTCCCGCTTCCGGTCTCGTCCGCCAAGGTACGTGTCCTTCACTACACCCACTTCTCGGTGCTCCTCGATCCGCGGCGCCGGCTTGCCGCGGCCACCGCCTGCATGGTCGACGGCGCGACGCTGCTGGCCCTGCGCCGCAGCGGCCGGTGGCGGCTCGACCACCGGGTGGCTTCCGGGGAACAGTCGGGCAGCGAGCTGTACTCGGGCAACCCGCTCGACCGCGGCCACCTGGTCCGCCGTCTCGACCCCGTGTGGGGTGACGCCGAGACCGCCGCCCGGGCCAACCACGACACGTTCACCTACACGAACGCCGCGCCGCAGGTGAACAGGTTCAACCAGTCGAAGGAGCTGTGGAACGGGCTCGAGGACCACGTGCTCGCGTACGCCGCGGCCCATGACCACCGCCTGGCGGTGCAGACCGGGCCGGTCTTCGCCGCCGACGACCCGCTCTATCGCGGCGTCCGCATCCCGCGCCTGTTCTGGAAGGTGGTGGCGTGGGTGGGGCCGGGCGACGTGCTGCGGGCCACCGGGTTCGTGCTGGACCAGACGCCGCAGCTCGACGACGCCCAGCTCCACGCCATCACCGCACAGGCCCTGGCGCGGGACGACATCCCGCCGCTGGGCCCGTTCCGGACCTACCAGGTGCCGGTGGCCGACGTCGCGGCGCTCACCCGGCTGGGCCTGGGCCCACTGCCTGCGGCGGACGTGCTGGCGGAGCCGCCCCGGACGCCGTCGGGCACCCGCCCGACGGACATCACCATCCACCGCCTGCCGCGCGCCCGCGCCTGGTCGGAGATCCGCACCCGCGACCAGATCACCCTCCCCGACCGCTGAGTGCTGGGTATCTGTGCGAAAAGAGGCCTGAGAGCAACAAATACCCAGCACTCAGCGGGCTAGGCGTGGTCCTGCCAGTGGTGGGTCGGGGCGTAGTTCAGGAGGCGGCGGGCCTTGTCGATGCTCAGGAGGGTTTCCCGGCCTACCAGCGGACGCCTGACGGGCACGTCGGGGAAGACCTCCGCCGCCAGGTCGGCCGAGCTGCGCCGCATCACGGTGTCCTCGTTGGCGATGACGAACGCCTCGAAACCCGTGAACTCCGCCTCGAGCGCGCGGCGCACCGCCTGTGCCCCGTCGCGGCCGTCGATGTAGCCCCACAGGTTCCAGCGCCGGGCCTGCGCATCGTCCTGCCAGGACGGGAAGCGGGCGTAGTCCTCGGGGCGCATCACGTTGGAGAACCTGAGCGCGACGACCTTCAGCTCCGGGTCCCAGCGCGTGAAGTGCTTGGCCATCTCCTCCTCGAGCGACTTGCCGAGCGAGTACGTGGACTGCGGCAGGACGTCGTACTCCTCGTCCACCGGGAGGTACGGCGGCGGCACGTCGAACGGGAGACCGAGCACGGTCTCGGACGACGCCGTCACCACGTTCCGGATGCCGACGACCTGGGCGGCGCGCAGCACGTTGTAGGTGCTGGGCACGTTGTTGCGGAACGTCGCGGCATTCGTCGCCAGGCCGGGCGCGGGGATCGCGGACAGGTGCACGACGGCATCAGCAGCCCGACCCTCGTCCACGCCGGACAGGAGCTCGATCACCTGGCCGAGGTCCGTCAGGTCCGCGACGGTGAAGTCGCCAGGACTGCCCGGCGGAGGCGCCTCGCGGTCGGTCGAGACCACGTGGTAGCCCGAGTCCACCAGGTGCTCCACCACGAACTGGCCGAGCTTCCCGCTCGCTCCGGTGACCACTACTCGCTGCGTCGTTGCCATGCGTCCGATCTTGCCAGGCATCCGACGGCGCGCGGACGGAGCACCAGGAGGACCGGACGATGCGCCCGGCCCCGGTCGGCGTCGGCTCGCCAGAACTGGCAAGTGCAGACTTCGTCGCCCTCGTCGCCGGGGAGTGCAGAGTTGGCTGCGGCTGGCGGGCCCTGGTCAGAGACCAGGTCTGCAGTCGCCGATGCGAGCGTGACAAAGTCTGCACTCGGCCAGAGGCCAGACCCGCTGAGCGACAGTGGAAATCAGCCCAGGCGCTCGCGCAGCCAGGCGATGTCGGGTGCCATGTCGCCCTTGGTCTCGCAGATCACGGGGGCTCCCGCCGCCGCGACCACCCCGACCAGGAGCTCCTCGGGGATCAGCCCCTTGCCGAAGTTGATGTGCCGGTCCGCACCGGACCCTGCGGCGTCGCGCGAGTCGTTGGCGTGCACCAGGTCGATGCGGCCGGTGATCGCGCGGATCTGGTCGACGGCCGTCGCGAGGTCGAATCCACCGGCCCAGGCGTGGCAGGTGTCGAGGGTGAACCCGACGTTGTCGCCGCCGTTCGCCGTGGTCACGGCCGCCCACAGCTCCTCGATCCGTTCCAACCGGCGCGCCATCGAGTGGTCGCCGCCCGCCGTGTTCTCGATGAGCACCGGGACGTCGGTCTCCAGGGCGTCGATCGCCTTGCGCCAGTTGTCGAAGCCCTTGGCCGGCTCGTCGTTCGCGGTGACGTGCCCGCCGTGCACGACGACACCCTTGGCGCCGATCGCGGAGGCGCCGTTCATGATCTGCTGCAGCAGCTTGCGGCTCGGGATCCGGATCCGGTTGTTCGTGGACGCCACGTTGATCACGTACGGCGCGTGCACGTACAGGTCCACGCCGACCGCGGCGGCGTCGGCCCGGAGCGCCTCCGCACCGCCCTCGTACGGGAGGTCCGGGACCTTCCACGCCTGCGGGTCGCTGAGGAACACCTGCACCGTGTCCGCGCCGAGCGTCTTCGCCGCACCGATCGCGTCGGTCAGGTCCACGTGCGCGCCGATCTTCACCATGGCCCCACCATAGGACGGCTCACCGACACGGCGTCGGCCGACGCCGTCAGCCCAGCCCCCGGACTCCGCCCTGCGTCACCGCGAGCAGCCGGCCGCCGACCGCGACCAGGGACGCGTCCTGGGCCCGGCCGAGAAGAACGTCCGCGATGGGCACGTCCCAGGCGAGCTCGCCCGAGACCGTGTCGAGCGACACGAGATCCAACCTGCCTGTCTCGTCGTGCAGGAGCAGGAGCGCATGACGGCCGTCGGTAAAGGCCTGGAACAGGAACCGGACGTCGGCGGACTCGCCGTCAGCGCCGTTCGCGATGTCCAGGACCCACCGCCGGTCCCCGGTCACGACATCGAGCCCGCGTACCTCTGGGCCCGAGGCCAGGACGACCGCCGTCTCGCCCACCTCGGCAGCGAACTGGAAGGTGTCTGATTCCCGGGCGTCCCAGCGGGGTGTCCCGTCCGGTTCGTAGGCGTGCACGCCGGGCGTGTCCTTGTCCCAGCTGAGCAGCAGGCCCGCTCCGTCGACCACTGCCGCCTCGACCGCATAGCCGGCGACCGTCTCGAGAACCTCTCCGTCGGCCGAGTAGACGACGGTGTCCGTCCTCGAGTCGATGCCCGACGCGAGGTAGCCACCCGTGCCGAGAGCGACGACGCCGGCTCGGGGTGCCGCCCCCGGGAGCAGCTCTCCGTCCGACGTGACGGAGGCGTTGGCGCCGCAGCCGTGCAGGGCCACGAGATCGCCACTGATGTGCGCACCGAACGCGTCGGGCTGCAGCGGGTCGTCGCTCACGGGGTCGGAGACCTCGCCCCATGGGCCGCCG
Organism: Promicromonospora sp. CA-289599; assembly: GCF_050936155.1. Taxonomy (NCBI): domain Bacteria; kingdom Bacillati; phylum Actinomycetota; class Actinomycetes; order Micrococcales; family Promicromonosporaceae; genus Promicromonospora; species Promicromonospora sp. CA-289599. Next base: position 2,755,910 of record NZ_JBNJNI010000001.1, on the reverse strand, counting down.
CTCTGCCACGCGTTGCAGTCCGCGGCGGGAGTCACCTCGAACGGCGCGGTGACGCTCCAGCGCTCCGCACCGGTGACGGCGTCCTCGGCGCGGAGCACGACGTCCCGGCCGGACTCGACCGTCCCCGTGCAGTCGCCGGTCGGCGAGCACACGGCGTCACCCAGGTCTACCGCCGAGGTCTCACCGACCCGTTGCGCCCGCAGCACCGTGCCGTCCGGCCCGGGCCTGGCGGCTCCGTACCGGCGCGTGTCCGCGGGATCGAGGATGCGCGGCTCGGACGCCGTACCGTCCGGCTCGACCACCATGACCTCACGTTCCTCGGGCGCGCCCTGGAGGCACACCACCGACGCGGTGGTGAGGTCCGCGCCGCCCGGGTGCCCTGTGGGCCCGCAGTCCGGGCGGTCGCCGAGCGGGATCGACCACGCCTCGGCGCCGGACGCCGGCTCCAGCGCGAGCAGCTCGTCGTGCGACACGAACACCAGCAGGTCGCTGAGCATGGCCACCTGGCTGCCCCCGTACGCCTCGAACCCGCCGGTGCCGACGGCACCGTCCCACGCCCACCGCTCGGCGAGGGGGTCCGACAGGTCTGCCACACCACCGCGCACCTCGCGGATCCGGTCCAGCTGCTCGGCGGTGCGTACGCCGTCCAGGGCAAAACCCGTCCCCAGGACTACCGCGAGCACCGCGGCGACCGGCGCCAGCGGGCGCAGCCACCGGGGCGCGACCGTCGGCACCGGGTCGACGCTCGCGCCGTCGCGCAGCTCCGAGGCGTCGTCAGGGCCGCCGTCCGCCGGGCCCTCGGAACGCGGCAGATCGGAACGCGCCAGGCCGTCGGGCATGCCGTCGCCACCCGTGTCGTCGTCGATGAGGTCGAAGACGAACGCGTGACCACCTGCCGGATCGCGTCCCATGCGACCGAGCGTATGCGGAGCAGCCCGCCGAATCACTCGAAGTGTCGCCGCCCGCTGCTCAGCCCAGCCCCCGGACGCCGTCCGGCATGACCTCCAGGAGGTTGCCGTCGATCGCCAGCAGCCCGCTGCCGCCGATCTGGCCGGCTCCGTCGAGGACGGACTCCTCGCCGTGCTGCTCCCAGACCACCTCGCCGGAGACCACGTCGAGCGACACCATCCCCGCGCCGCCGTACCCGTTCTCGACGACCAGCAGCACGAACTGCCCGTCGGTGAAGCTACGGGAGACGTAGAGATCCGCCCCGAACTCGTCGGCGTCCGTGCCGTTCCACACCCACCCTTCCTCGCCGGACGCGAGGTCCAGCCCGCGCACCATCCCGCTGCCGGTCAGGATCACCGCTGTCCCGGCGACCTGCGCGAGAAAGTTCTGGGCATCGGTGGTCACGTCGGCGTCCCAGCGCGGGGTGCCGTCCGACTCGTAGGCAGTGACCCGGGCTCCCGGCTCCCTGACGCCGAGGAGCGTGTCGGGCCCCGACCCGTCCACGGCACTCGGCTCCACGGCGTACCCGTCGATCTCGCCGACGGTGGTGCCGGCGGAGTCGTAGAGGACGGTCCGCACGTCCTGGCTGTAGGTGTAGCTGGTGTACCCGCCGTTGCGGAAGCTCTCCACGCCGCCGGTGCCGGGCTCGATCTCCGTACCGAGCGGCACGCCGTCCGAGGTGATGACGGCCTCGACCCCGCACCCGTACAGCTGCACCAGCCTGTCGGTGATCCGGGCGCCGAAGCCGCCGGGATCGAGCATGCTGTCCAGGTCCACGGCGGTGCCCGACCCGTCCCACGAGGTGCCGTACCAGTTCGCGCACTGGTCAGCAGGCGTGGGTCGGAACGGGATCGTCACGCGCCAGCGCTCCTCACCGGTGACGGCGTCCTCGGCCCGGACCGTCAGGTCCTGACCTGCCCGCACCGTCCCACTGCACTCCCCCAGCTCGGTGCACTCGCCGTCGCCGAGGCCGGACGTCGGCACCCGGCCCGTCCGCTCGGCGCGCACCACCGTGCCGTCCGGCCCCGGCCGAGGCTCTCCGAACCGGCGGGTGTCCGCGACGGCGAGGGCGCGTGGCGCCGAGACCACGCCGTCCGGCCCGACAACTGTCACCGCCCGGTCCGCATCCGGGCCGGCCAGGCACACCACTACCGACGTCGTGACCTGTCCCCAGCCCGTCGAGCCGGTCGGCCCGCAGTCGGGGTCGGCACCGAGCGGGACCGCCCAGGCCTCGGCACCCGTCGCTGCGTCGAGCGCGACCAGCTCGGCGCCGGACTCGAACGCGAGCACGTCGCCGAGGACCACCACCTCGGCCCCCAGCCCCTCCTCGACCGCCGTCGGGGAGCCGACGGCGCCCTCCCATGCCCATGTCTCGGTGAGCGGCGCGGACACGTCGACCACACCTCCGTGGACCGCACGCATCTGCTCCGACCGCGCGGCGTCCCGTATGCCGTCCACCCCGAGGCCCGTGCCGAGGACTATCGCCAGGACCGCGGCGACCGGCGCGACGCCGCGGAGACTCCGGTCCGACCCGACCGGGAGCTCACCGGCCGTGTCGCCCCGTTCCGGCTGTTCCCCGTCCGGCTCGTCCCCGGTGGCCGCAGCAGACGGTGCGAGAGGGTCCACGGGGTCGGCCGCACCGTCGTCGACCAGGTCGAAGACGAACGCACCACCCGGCTCCGGATCACGTGCCATGCGGTCGAGCGTATGCCGGTCGGGTCGGTCTCACCCAAGTCTCAACCAAGGCCACGCACACCGCGTGGGGTGACCTCCAGCAGGTTGCCGTCCACCGCTATCAGGTCACCGACCACGCCCTGCTCGTCGGTGTCGCCGTCCGTCAGGCCGAACGGGGCGATCGGCCCGCCGCCCGCCCGGTCCCAGAGCACCGCACCGGAGGCCGCGTCGAGCGCCACCAGGCCCTGCGTCCCCCCACCCGCCTCGCGCTCGGTCAGCAGGAGCACCGACTCGCCGTCGGTGAATGTCTGCACCACGTGGGCGTTCCCGAAGTAGCCGCCGCCGTCCGCCGACACCGGGGCCGAGCCTTCCCAGACCCACCTCTCCGCGCCCGTGGCGAGATCCAGCCCGCGCACGGTCCCCGCCCCGGACGTGATGACCGCCGTGTCCCCCACCTGGGCGAGGAACTCCTGGCCACCCGACTGCAGGACGATGTCCCAGCGTGGTGTGCCGTCCGGTTCGTAGGCGCGCAGCCGCCGCGCGGGCTCGTCGACCGCGAGCAGCGTCGTCGGCCCTACCTCGTCGGTGGCCGCCGGGCTGAGCGGGTAGCCGACGATCTCGCCGACGACGTCGCCGTCGGCCGCGTACAGGCGGGCGCGGGCCACGCCCTCGAAGGTCACCCCCGCATACCTGGTGGCACCCAGCCTGATGACGCCGCCCCTGCCCGGTTCGATCTCCGTACCGAGCACCACGCCGTCCGTCGTGACGGAGGCCTCGATGCCGCACCCGTTCAGGTCGACGAGGCGCGGGGTGACCCGGGCGCCGAAGGTGTCAGGAGTGAGCTGCCCGTTGAGCACCATCTGGGTGTCCGAGCCGCCCCAGGACCCGCCGAACATGCGCGCGCACTGCGCGGCGTCCGCCGCACGGAAGGGGACCGTCACCGCCCAGCGCGCGGCGCCGGTCGCCGCGTCCTCGGCACGGAGCAGCAGGTCACGGCCCGCCTCCACGGTTCCGCTGCATTCGCCGGCGGCCGTGCACCCGGCGTCGCCGAGGTCTGTCGCCGAGAGCGGTCCGACCCGCGTCGCACGCAGCACCGTGCCGTCCGGCCCCACGTGCGGCAGTCCGTACGAGCGCGTGTCGGCGGCGTCCAGGACGCGCGGGGCCGACGCCGCGCCGTCCGGCCCCACGGCGACCACCTCACGCTCTGTGCCGTTCCCGGCCCGCTGCAGGCACACCAACGCCTCCGACGTGGGATCGGTCCGGGCCGGCGAGACCGTCGGACCGCAGTCAGCGTTCTCACGGAGCCGCACGGCCCAGGCTTCCTGGCCCGTGGCCGGGTCCAGCGCGACCAGCCCGTCGTCGGAGCGAAAGGCCAGCACTCCGCCGAGCACCACGACGTCGGCGATGCTGCTCTCGCCGGAACCCACCGCGCCTGCCCACACCCAGGTCTCCTCCAGCGGCGCCGAGACGTCGGCGACGCCCCCGGGGATGTCGCGCATCCGCTCGATCCGCGCGTGGTCGCGGATGCCGTCGACGGCGAGCCCGGTCCCGAGCACTATCGCCAGGACTGCCGCGGCCTGCGCGGCGGCGCGCCGCCTGCGTCCCGGGCTGCCCGACGCCGCAGGGTCGGCCGCCGCGAGCTCCGCATCGGGTGCCGGGCCGGGCCCGGTAGGACCCGTCGGCACGTCACCAGCGGCCGCGTCGTCGTCGACCAGCTCGAAGACGAACGCATCACCCTCGTCCGGGTCGCGCGCCATGCGGCCGAGCGTAGCGCCGGGCGCCGCGCGGACCCGCCGGTCCGGCGGAGATCACCCGAGGCCGCGCACGCCCTCCGGGGTGAACTCCACGAGATGCCCGCCGACGGCGATCGCCGGGCCGGTCAACGGCATGTGCCAGAGCTGCTTACCGGTGTCCAGGTCGAGGGTGACGAGCAGTCCGTCGCCGGAACCGTCCCGCGACAGGTACTCGAGAGCCGCCGTCTCGCCGTCGGTCAGCGTGCGGAAGGGGATCATCTCGGTCAGGTCGTCGCTGCTCCAGCTCCAGAGCTCCGCGCCGGTGGCCCGCTCCAGTCCCACCACCCGGTTGCCACGGTTCACGACCACCACGTCCCGCCCGGCGAGCAGCACGCTCCGGCCGTAGCGTTCCGACCAGGCGACGGACCCGTCCTCGCGGACTGCCTCGAACCCCGACGTCTCGGTGGTCGTCTTGACGAACCACAGGTCGGCGGGCGCGTCGGGCGACGTCGCGTCTGTCCGTATCGAGCCGTCCAGGGTGTGCAGCGTCTTGCCGGTCTCGTCGACGACTGTCGTACCCAGCCACTTCGCCTCCACCGCGAAGCGGCCGGGACCGATCCGGGTGACCCACGCCGGCGCGGCCAGGCTGGCGTCGCCCACCAGATCGAGCCGTATTCCGTCCGCGGACAACGTCGCTGACACGCCGCACCCGTCGACGACCACCGTCTCGGCCCCCGCACTGACCACGACCACGTCCGGGTCCACCGCCGAGTCGAACGTCCCCTGGCAGTTCATCGAGTTCATCGGGTCGAACTCGACGGTGCTCGTCCAGCGTTCGACACCGGTCCCGGCATCCTCCGCGGTGACGAGCAGGTCGCGACCGGTGGTCATGGACTCGGACGAGCAAGCACCCGACGACGCGTCGCACTTCACCGCTCCTGCCGGATCGCCGGTCCGGATCGTCCGCACGGCCGTCCCGTCCGGCCCCGGGAACACGTGCTCGCCCTCGGCAAGCTCCGCGGACCGCGTCCGGGTGCTTCCATCAGGGGCGATGGCCAGCACCTCGCGCGCGTCGTCGGCGCCGTGCACGCAGACCAGCACGTCGGTCGACGTCGACGCGTCGTACCCGGTCGGACCACAGGTGGGGTCTTCGCCCAGCGGGACCCGCCAGGCCACCCCACCCTCCGCCGGATCGATGGCCACCACCTCGTCGAAACCCGGCAGAACCGGCTCGCCGGGCCCCTGGACGGGATCCACCCAGTAGCTCCGCGCATTGGTCGGGGGCACCACGAGCAGCCCGTCCATGATCACCACCTGCTGGTTCATGGACGTGTCCTGGCCCTGTTCGACGGGCGTGTCGAACCGCACCGCCCAGGTCTCCGCGGGCGCGTCCGCGAGAGACTCCACGCCCACCGGCGAGGTGCGCATCAGCTCCGCACGCCGGTGGTCCCGCACCAGGTCGACCGCGGCCACCGTCACCGCGACGACGGTGACCGCCGCGGCGGTGAGCACCCAGGTCCGCCGCGACAGCCGCGGAAACCCGGCCGGCGGCTGGGACAGGGGCGCAGCGGGGACGTCCGGTCCCCCGCCCGCCTGGTTCGCGGCGCCGTTCGCGTCGCCGAACGCGTCGTTGAACGTGTCGTCGAACGCGTCGCCGCCGGACCCGTTCGCCTCGACCAGGTCGAAGACTACGGACTCCTGCTTGGCGGGCCGTGGCATGGCCGGAGCCTACCCGCGTGATCTGCGAGGTCAGGTACCGCAGGTGTGGTCAGCCGAGACCCACCACGCCATGCTGCGTGATCTGCGCCAGATGACCGTCCACACTGATGAGCTGCGTGTACGGGGTCTCCTGCTCGAGCTCCCAGCGCACCGATCCGTCCCGGAGGTCCAGGGCGAGCAGACGGAGACCGGAGGTATCACCGCGCGGGTCCGCGCTCACCGGGAGCAGCAGTATGTCGCCGTCCGTGTAGGCCCCGAAGATCGCCGACTCCGCCGCCCAGGCCATGTCGCCGAACGAGAGCGTCTCCGAGGCGAGGGTCCACCTGTACGCACCGGTACCGAGGTCGATGGCGCGCACCGCCCCGTGTTCGTCCAGGACGACGGCGGTACCGGACACCTCGGCCAGCAGCGTCGTCGCGCTGAGCTGCGGTGCGGTCCAGAGCAGCGCCCCAGCGTCGTCGTCGGACGTGGACCTGGCCTGCGTGCTGATACCCACCCGCTCCAGCACCAGCCCCGGATCACGGCCGTCGGTCGCCCACGGCACGAGTACGTGACCGTCGAGGTTGACGACGCCGCCGTCCGACAGGTGCACCACGTCGTTGGCCAGCGCGGCGTCGGCGGCCGCCGTGTCGGGACCGACCCAGGCGCCGTCCGGCAGGGACAGGAACGACGCGGTGTCGACGCCGTCGGCGGGCGGGTCCTCCGTGTCCTTCGGGTCGTCGAGCCGGGTGCCGTCGAGCAGGAAGGCCCCGGAGACGCCGCAGCCCTGGACCTCCAGCACGTCACCGTGCAGGTCCCGGCCCAGCGCGCCGGCGACGTCGAGAACCGGGGCGCCGGACTCGTCATAGGTGATGCAGCTGTCGGGCCGCGGAGCCCCGAACGTCAGGGTGTCGCTCCACCGCTCCGTACCCGTCACGGCGTCCTCCACACCGACCGTCAGGTCCGGTCCGACGAAGTCCTTCGGGAGGTGGGGAGTGCCCAGCTTGTCGACCACCACCGGACGCTGCTCCGTCCCGCCGCCCGCGATCTCGAACTGGAGGAGACCACCGCCGGCGACGGGGACGACGTCGGCAGCGGGGTCGAGCTCCCGGCTCTTCGTGGTGCCGTCGACGTCGATGACCGTGACGCGCTGCTCGCGTTCGTCGCCCTCACCGGAGGACGTGACGCAGACGAGCGGGTCTGCCGGCTCCTGGATCGACGGCTCGCCGTTGCCGAGGAGCGGCGACGGACCACAGCTCAGGTTCTCCTCCAGGTCGACGGTCCACAGCACCTCGCCCGACGCTGGGTCCACACCGCGGACCTTCGCGTCGCCGGCGATCGCGAGCACACCCGGCATCTCGACGAGCGTCGAGGCGATCGGGTTCTCGAGGTCTATCGACCACTGCTCGGTGAGCTTCGCCTCCAGGTTCCGCACCCCCGCCGGGGTCGCGAGGAGCGCCTGCTCACGCAGCCGTGCGTTGACCAGCACCCCGGCAGCGACAGCCAGCACGACGACGGACACCGTGCCGCCGACCAGCAGCGCCTTGCCGCGCCGGGTGGTGGGCAGCCGCCGCCGGACGGCCGACCCACCACGCCGCACGTTCCGACCGACGGCGGCCCGGGCGCTCACGAGCGCCAGCGCCACCCGACCGGGCTCGCGAGGAGCAGGCTCGGCGGCTTCGGCGTCCGGCTCCGTCGCGGAGCCGCCTCCGTCCGGGCTCTCGCCGTCCGGGCCGTCCGTGCCCGGGCCGTCGGCCTGGGCGTCGAAGGCACCGGGGACCTCGTCGATGAGCTCGAAGGTCTGCACCTTCGACGGATCGGGCGTCCCGTTCCCGGTGTCGTCCTGCTGAGTGCGTTCGGTCACGCCCCGAGGGTAGTGCCCCGGTCCGCGGCCATGGCCGCCTTCCAGCTGACCCGGCCACCCGTCTGCATGAGCGCCCCGCGGTAGGCGCGCTCGCTGAGGAGCACCGCACCGAGCGTGGCCAGCAGGAGGATGAGGAGCGACACGAGCGGCTCCCACCAGAGCGCGTCGCCGTTGAGCACCCGCACCGGCATCGAGACGATCGATGCAGGCGGGATGTACGACAGGACACGCTCCAGCATGCCGTCGGCCGAGAAGGTCACCACGTACACGCCGAGGATCAGCATCATCAGCGGGCTGGTCGTGTACTGGAGATCCTCGGTGCGCGACGCGAGCGCGCCCGCCACCGCGTACAGGGCCGCCACCGCGACGAACCCGACGGTGAAGAAGACGACGAACCAGATCATCGTGGCCGACATCGCGGGCAGGATCGCCGAGAGATCGGTGAACGCGGCGCCGATGAGCCCCACTCCGGCGAGCAGGAGGTTCTGCGCCAGCGCGATCACCGAGCTGCCGATGATCTTGCCCCCGAGCAGCTGTCGCAGCGGCACGGCGGTGGCGATGATCTCGACCAGCCGGGACTGCTTCTCCTCGATCACGCTGCCCGCGATCATCGAGCCCGACCCGACGGCCCCCATGAAGAACAGGAACGCGAGCACGAACCCGGCCACGAACACGATCTGCGGGTCCACCGGGTTGCCGTCGAGGCGTTCCGTCTCGACGTCGCTGCCGGCCGTGAGCGCGTCGACGGTGGTCCCGGCGGCGTCCGCCCGACCGGCCATCACCTGGTCGCGCACCGTGGACTCGACCAGCGCGGCCAGGTCGTTGTCGGGCTCCCGCCACCCGGACAGGGTCCAGCCGCCTGCGGCGCCGTCGCCGGAGCTGAGCCAGGCGTCGGCGCTCTCCTCCTCGAGCGCCGCCTCTGCCGCCGCGGCGGAGTCCACGCGCACGACGTTCAGCTCGATGTCCTGGTCGTCCGAGGCCGCGGCCTCGGCAGCGGCCTCCAGCGCGGTCGCCGCGGACTCGTCCCCTGCGACCACCGCGACGTCGAAGGACTCGGTGCGGCCGTCCATGTAGGACGTGAAGCCGATCAGCCCGCCGATCATGGCGACGTTGACCACGAGGCCGATCAGGAACCCCTTGTTGAGCGCCCGCACCACGATCTCGCGGGTCGCCACCAGCATCCATGCGTTCTTCACGCGGTCACCTCGCGGTAGATCTGGGCCAGAGTCGGCCGAACTGGGGAGAACTCCTGGACGGCGCCCCGCTCCAGGGCGGCGGACAGGAGGCGGGTGGCCGCGGCGTCGTCGTCCACCTCGACAAGAGCGGACGTGCCGTCCACATCCACCGCCAGGACGCCCGGCACGCCGCGGACGAAGCCGGCGTCACCCGACAGGACCAGCCGGTGCCTGGTCACGCCCTGGGCGCGCAGGCCGTCGGGTGTGCCGTCCGCGAGGAGCCTGCCCCCGCCGAGGATGACGAGCCGCTCGCAGAGGCGCTCCACGAGGTCGAGCTGGTGCGAGCTGAACAGCACCGGCACCCCGCGCCGCGTGTGCTCGCGCAGCAGGTCGACCATCGCGTCGACGGCCCCCGGGTCGAGGCCGCTGAACGGCTCGTCCAGGACGAGCGCCTTGGGCTGCCCCATGATCGCCGCGACGATCTGCACGCGCTGCTGGTTGCCGAGCGACAGCTTCTCCACGTGCTCCTTCGCGCGGTCCGCCAGCCCCAGCCGGTCGAGATGCTCCACCACCTCGCGGCGCGCGACCGGCGCCGCGATGCCCCGCAGGCGGGCCAGGTAGACGAGCTGGTCCAGCACGGGCTGCTTCGGGTAGAGGCCGCGTTCCTCGGGCATGTACCCGAACTCGCGGCGGTCGTGCCGGGTGACCGGCTCGTCGCCGAACCGCACCTCACCGCTCGTGATGGCGAGCACTCCCATGATCATCCGCATGGTTGTCGTCTTGCCCGCCCCGTTGGCCCCCACGAACCCCGTGAGCAGGCCCGACCTCGCCGTGAAGCTGACGCCGTCCACCGCTCGCCGGGATGCGCCGCCCGACACGAACACGCGGGTCAGGTCCCGCACCTCCAGATCGCTCATGGCAGTCACGCTATGGCCGCGACGTGGGAGGGGGATCCACCGCAAGGCGGAACCCCCTCCGCCTCCCGGTGGGTGGCGTCCGCCGGCGTGATCGGCAAAACGGCAGAAGATCGGCATTTCGAGTTGCCGATCTCGCGACATTCTGCCGACCACGGTCTGTGCACCTGCATCCACATACCCATTGACCTGGTATTACACGTACCGGTTGCCGATGGCGTTCTGCCACGTATTGTCCCATCCGGAGCGTCATAAGAACGAGAGTGGCGCTGAATGGTTCGTCAGCCCGTCCACGGAGGAATGGACATTCCACTCCGGAGGATGTCTTTGCGGTCCGGTACAGAGGGAACGGACCGTCACGACAGAGGGCACAACGCAGTATCTGAACCCGCAGGGGGAGCTAAGCGTGCGCAAGCGATTGATCGTCACAGGAACAACCGCAGCCTTCGTGCTGACGGCGGGAATCATGGGTGCCGTAGCCGTGCAGCCACCGGGACCGGACAAGGACCGGGACACGACGGCCGCACCTGCTGTGCCCGATGTGCTGCAGGGCCTGCCGCCGATGATGGTGAAGCGCGAGGCCACGTCCAGCCACGGGGAGAACGGCACGGTCGACGTGCGCACGCGCTCCGCGCAGCACCAGTTCACGTACACACCGCCGCCCGCGTCGACGTACGTCCCGCGACACATGGCCGATTCGCCGCCTGACCAGCCCAGCGGCGGCTTCACGATGGCTCCGCTGCCGGGCATCGACCTCGGCAACGGTGCTCGGCCGACGCCCCCGAGCCACCCCTCGGGCCCGCCCACGACGAAGCCGCCGACGCAGTCGCCGACGCCGACTCCTACGCCGACCCCCACGCCGACGCCGACTCCCACCCCGGAGCCCACGCCGACACCGACACCGACTCCCACCCCGGAGCCGACGCCGACCCCCACTCCCACGCCGGAGCCGACCGACCCGCCGTCGGAGGAGCCCACGGACCCGCCGACGCAGGAGCCGACCGAGCCGCCGGCAGAGCCGAGCCCGGAGCCGAGCACCGAGCCGTCGCCGGAGCCCTCGACAGATCCTTCTCCGGACCCGTCGACCGAGCCTTCACCTGAGCCTTCCACGGAACCGACCGAATAGTCCGGTTTCCGGGAAGAGCGCCTGTATCGCGCGGCGCAAAGGAGCGAGGCTCTTTCCCCAGGGCCTCGCTTCTCCGCCCCTTTCCCGACATTGCCGGTAAAGGGCAATATCTCCGATTCAGCAACCTATCCAACGCGATTCAGCGCCTGACCCGGTTGACGGCGGCGAGCACCGGTAAAGTCCCTCCGGTAAGAACCGTCCCGAGCCGGGTGTCGGTGGCCAGGATCAGCCGCACGGTCTTCATGGCCAGGGTCAGCATCACGCTGCCGCGCAGCCGCATCTCCGCCTCGAACCGGCTCACCGCCACGGAGAGCGTGGTGGTTGCGGCGCGGACGCCGCACAGGTGATCGACCAGGCCCGCCGCATCGAGGATCGCCGCGCCGGCTCCCATCCCGGCCGTCGGTGGCGTCGCGTGCACGGCGTCTCCGAGCGCGGTCGTGTGCCCAGCAGGCCACGGCGCGAGGTCACGGGCGCGGATCGACGCGGCGTTGAACCTGAACGCGGCGACACGTGCCGCGTCCGCCCGAGCGATCACCTCGAGGGAACGTTCGCTCCAGCCGTGCTGCCGAAAGCGGGTGAGCAGCGCGTCGCGAAGCGCCGAGCCTGTCACGTCACGCAGGAGGTCGGTGCGTGGCGACTCGGGGAACATGGCGCCCCAGATGTAGCTGGGACCGGTCGTGACCGCGACCCGCAGTCCGGGCGCGTCCAGCACCGCGTTCCCCAGCGGGTCGAGGGTCGGTAGTCGAGCACCTCGACGCCGAGCACTCCCGCTTCACCATCGGCGCGCGGTCCTGGGCGGGCGTCGCAGGGATCCTCGCGACGTTCGACGCAGATCTCTCCGAGCTGGAGCCACCCGAGCTCGTCGACGCCTGCCGGCGCCTCGCACGGCGACTGACCAGCCTCGGGTGACGCGTGGCCCTCGGCCTACCGCAGAGCCGCGCCGAACCGTTCCAGGCCCTCAGCTCCCGTGACCTCGCCAGGCAGCAGCTCGCACTCGACGCGAGGCAGATCGCCCAGGTCGGCGTCGAGGACAGCCAGCCACTCGTCCTCCTGCGCGCGCCGGGCCGCGAGCAGCTCACCCGCACCGACTGGCGAGCGCTTGTTCACGACGAGTCCGCCCACGGGCACCCCGAGCTTCCGCAGGGTTCCGGCGAGCTCGACGGTCTCCAGCACCGGCAGACGTTCCGCAGCCAGGACCAGCAGGAACGACGTCGTCTCCGGGTCCGTGAGCACCGCACGCAGCCGCTCGAAGCGCTCTCGGCGCCGCAGGAGCGTGCGCCGGATCTCGCTGTCCCGCTCGGCCTTCGGGTCGCGCACGCCGAGGCCGGACAGCGCTCCGGAGAACTTGTCCGCCCGGTCCCGCCGACGGAGCAGGCCCTCGGTCCAGGCCGCCATCGTCTCAGGCAGCGACATCAGCCGGGCGGTGTGGCCCGACGGCGCCGTGTCGAAGACGACGAGGTCGTAGTCGGCGAGCCCCGTCTCCACGGCATCGGCGATGCGCTCGAGCACCGCCGCCTCGTGCGTTCCCGGGGCGTCTCTTGCCAGGTCGAGGTGCCTGTCGACCTCGTTGGCGAGGTGTTCCGGCATCAGTCGGCGCAGCGTCGACCCGACCTGAGCCAGATGTGCGTCGGTGGTGCGCTGGGGATCGATCTCCACGCCGTCGAGCGGCCCGGCACCCCGCCACAGCGGCACGACGGCGTCCCCGATCTCCCGTCGCCACAGGTGCCCCAGGTTGTGTGCCGGGTCGGTCGAGACGACCAGGACCCGGCGACCCGCCTGTGCCTGGGCGAGGGCGAGGGCGGACGCCGTCGTCGTCTTGCCGACGCCGCCTTTTCCACCCAGGAACAGGACGCGTCGGTCCCGCACGACGTCGGTCAGCAGCACGACACGTCCTCCAGCGGTGACCGGTCCATACCCAGACGGGTGTGCCACTCGTGCACGCGCTCGTAGACGAGCGGCAGCAGCTCGGCCGTGTAGTACGACGCCGGGTTGGGCACCCCTAGCGCCTCGCTCAGGACCAGCAGCATGAAGAGGTCGTCCTCGTCGCGCTGGGCCCGCGCGAACGTGCGGCGATACGGCGCTACGTAGAACTCGCGCAGCCCCTCGGAGACGGCGCTCAGCCGCCGGCGGACGGTGCCTGACCGGCGGCTGAGCACAGGTCAGCCCTCGACGCTCGCGACGGTCTTGTCGGCGTCGTCGTCCACCCCGCCGCGGGCCTTGCCCATGGCGATGAACGCCTCCACCGCCACCCAGAGGGAGGCGATGAGGATGATGACGTCGAGCACCAGCAGCATCCAGTTCTGCTCGGCGTAGAACGTGCCCATCTGGAGTACGAGTGCGTAGATCGACATGACCATGACCACGGCGAGCGGGATCATGACCGGCAGCGGGTTGATCTTCTTGCGCAGCAGGATCACGGCGATCACCGACAGCGTCAGGGACGCCAGCAGCTGGTTCGTCGTGCCGAACAGCGGCCAGATCAGCATGCCGCCCTCGCCGTCGGCGCCGAGGCTGAAGACCAGGCCGACGGCCACCACGAGCGCGATCACGGTGCCGAGCAGGCCGCCGATCTTGACCTTGACGAGCTCGCCGGCCTCCTGGACCACGAAGCGCAGGAGGCGGACCCCTGTGTCCATGGTGGTCGCCGCGAACAGGACGGCCATGGTGGCGAGGATCGTGGCCGACAGGCCGAGCGGGATACCGAGTCCCGCGTTGAGGATGTTGCCGCCGCCCTCGACGAACGCGGCCACGCCGCCCTGGTTGAACGCGGTGTAGACGGCTTCCCAGTCGGCGAGCGTCCGGTAGCCGGCCGTTGCGGCGATGATCGCTCCGAGGGCCAGGAGGCCCTCGCCGACTGCGCCGAAGTAGCCGACGAACCGGGCGTCGGGCTCCTTGTCGAGCTGCTTCGCCGATGTGCCGGAGGACACCATGCCGTGGAAGCCCGAGATGGCGCCGCAGGCGATCGTCACGAACAGCAACGGGACCAGCGGGGGCGTGCCCTCCGGAACGTTCTGGTTGATCGCCGGGGCGACGATCGCCGGGGCCGACAGCAGCACCGAGCCGAACAGGATGCCCAGGCCGATGAAGAGCTGGACGCCGTTGATGTAGTCGCGCGGCTGCAGCAGCACCCACACCGGCAGCAGGGACGCGATGCCCGCGTAGACGAACAGCGCCACGATCCAGAAGGTTCCGGGCGACATGCCGAGGACTGGGTCGGGCAGGACGATCGGGTTGGCGTCACCGACGATGATCAGCGCGTACAGTGCCACGACGCCGATGATCGTCGTGACCAGCAGGTTGATCTTCCAGCGATAGATCATCTGCCCGATCACGAGGGCCACCAGGATCGCGCCCCACACCGGGATGACGGCGCTCGGCGTGCCGATCAGCAGGTTCTTGATGACCACGGCGAACGCGGCCACGACCATGAGCAGCAGCAGGAAGATCACGACGAGGAACAGGGAACGGCCGCGCGGGCCGATGTACCTGCCCGACAGCATGCCCATCGACTGGCCCTTGTGGCGCTGCGATGCCCAGAGGGCGCCCATGTCGTGCATGCCGGCGAAGAAGATGGTGCCGATGGTGACCCACAGGACCGCGGGCAGCCAGCCCCAGATCACGGCGACGGCGGGGCCCACGATGGGGGCGGCGCCGGCGACGGACGTGAAGTGGTGGCCCCACAGCACGAACTTGTTGGTGGGGACGTAGTCCACACCGTCGTTCAGCTCGTGCGCGGGCGTCTTGAAAGCGGGATCGAGCCGGTACACCTTCTTGCCGAGAAACTTGGAGTACAGCAGGTATCCGGCGACCATCAGTGCGATACCGATGACGGCCAGGACGAGGGAGTTCACGGGGGGCCTCCAGAGTCGTCGTCGACGGGGGACTCGTCAAACCATACTGGTTCCTGGTTTTCCTTTATACAGAGCTGACCAGGCCCGCTGACCCTTCAGACCAGGCCCGCCCGATGAGCGAGGACCACCGCCTGGACACGGTCCCGCACGTGCAGCTTGGAGAGCACGTTCGAGACGTGGGTCTTCACCGTCGCCTCGCCGAGGTACAGGGTCGAGGCGATCTCCGCGTTCGACAGCCCGGTGCCCACCAGCTCCAGTACCTCGCGCTCGCGCGGAGTGAGGAGCGCGAGGCCGGCAGGGGCCGCTGCCTGCCGCCTCGCGGTGGGGGACTCGGCGACCTCGACCGACGGAGTCCGGTCGACCAGCGATCTCCGCTCGGACGGGGACTGCCGCTCCCCCGCGACCATCTGCTCGATCACGCGTCGCGTGATCTGCGGCGCGAGGAGCGCATGACCGGCGGCCACCGTCCGCACGGCCTCGACCAGGTGCTCCGCGTCGGAGTTCTTGAGCAGGAACCCGGAGGCCCCCGCCGCCAGCGCGTCGAAGACGTACTCGTCGTTGTCGAACGTCGTCAGAACCAGTACCTTCGCGAGGTCTTCCGCGACTATCCGACGCGTGGCCTCGATACCGTCCATGACGGGCATCTGGACGTCCATCAGCACGATGTCAGGCCGCAGGGTGCGGGTCAGCTCGATCGCCGCGGCGCCGTCGCCCGCCTCGCCGACCACCTCGAAGTCGTCCTCCACCGAGAGGATGAGAGAGAAGCCGGACCGTACCAGCGCCTGGTCGTCGACCAGCAGCACGCGCGTCATCCGACGACCTCCGTGCGAGCCACCGACGAGTCCTCGGCCGGAGCCGCCGCCTGGCGCTCGGTAGCTGGAACCCCGGGAGGTGTCGGACCCACGCCGGGTCCCGGCGCGGGCAGCGGCAGCCGCACCCGGACGCGGTACCCACCCGTCGCCCGTGGCCCGATCTCGACCATCCCCTGGTGCGTGGCGACCCGCTCGCGGATGCCCAGCAGCCCCAGGCCGGAGCCGGACGTCCCGTGGCGCGGACGACCGTCGTCCAGCACCTCCACCTCGGCGAAGCCGTGCTCGAACTGCTGTCCCGCCTGCGTCTCCGGACTGCGGACCACGCGCAGCGTGACCGTCGCGGACCGGGCAGTCGAGTGCTTCCGCACGTTCGCCATCGCCTCCTGGGCAGTTCGGTAGAGGCTGAGTCCCATCGGGTCCGGCACGTCGGCTGCGGCCCCCGCGGGCTCCTCGACCTGCCGGAACGTGGTGTCCAGTCCGTCGTGGTCGGCGGCGGTCAGGGCCGGGAGGTCGGCCAGGCCCGGTTCCGGCGCTCGGGAACCTGCGCCGTCCGGCCCGGACGACGAGCCCGCGCCACCGACGTCAGGCACCGAGCGGAGCGTGCCGACGAGGTTCCGCATCTGTGCGACACCCTCGCGGGACTCGCGCTCGATCGTGAGCAGCGCTTCCGCCGCACGGGCCGGGTCGCGGTCCAGCACCCGCCGGGCGGCCGCCGCCTGGATGCCGATCACGGACACGTGGTGTGCGACGACGTCGTGCAGCTCGCGCGCGATCCGCACCCGCTCGGCGACTATCGCCTGGTCGGTGAGAGCCGCCGCCTGCTTCTCGATGGTGACCGCCTGGTCGCCGAGCTGCCGACGACGCCGGGCCGCGTTCCACTGCATCTGCCCCGCCACCACGGCACCGCCGAAGAAAGCGATGTTGATGATGAACTGGTAGGCACTGTTGGCGAGGTACGGGTCGATCAGGCCAGGCCAGTCCGCAGGGGTAGGGAACTCCTCGACGATCGTCTCGATGCCCTGCTGCACCGCGAACATCCAGACCAGCCACGTGAACATCACCAGCACGCAGGCGCTGACCACCACGAGCATCGCGCGCCGGTCCCGCGCCCAGGCGACCGCCGTGAACAGCGCGACGAAGTACATGACCTGCATGGGCATGAGCACGGTGATCTGCGGGATCGTGAGGCCGAGCCCGAGGAACGACCCGTACACGAGCACGAGGGACACCAGCGGGTAGCGGCGGCGCCACGCCAGTGGCACGGTGCTGACCACTCCGAGCAGATAGACGAGCCACAGCGGCTCCTTCACGTCCTCGAAGATGCCCATGCTGCGGCCCAGCTCGATGGACACCGCCGCGAGCACCGCGAACCAAGCACCCAGCAGCAGGTCCTTGCGAAAGGCGTCACGGCCCGCGGGGACCCGCTCCCAGTCGGAGTCGACGCCGAACCAGTCGAGCATGCGGGCGACCACGCTCTCGTCGGCGCGGGGCACGTCGGACCGTGGCACGCCAGCATGCCGGGCGTCAGGTGGAGATGGAGCATCGGCCATGCCCCCAGGGTAGGAACTCCGGAGGCATGACCGCTTCCCTCTCAAGACGGAGACGCGCCCGCGAGAACGGGGTTGTGCTCGGAACGAGCTCTATGGCGAACACAACCCCGTTCTCGCCGCGCCTCCCGCTGCCGGGGTCAGCAGATGTTGCGGGAGCCGTTCCCGCTCAGGTACCAGTTGGTGTTCTCCCCGCACGGCGACTCCCGCACGGAGGTGTTGTCCACGCGGAGCGTGATGTTGATGTTCCGGTTGTTGGGGAACTCCGTACGCGCGGCGAGCCGCACCTCTCCGCCCCCGTTGACCGTTCCGCCGGCGATGGTGATGTCCGAGCAGTTCTCGATGAGTATCGAGTTGTTGCCGTTGCTCGCGAGGTCGACGGAGTTGATCCGCGCACCTCGCGAGTTCGACACGCAGAACACGCCCCGGCCGCCGCCGCGTGAGCGCACCCGGTCGACGGTGATGCCGGGCCCGTTGGTGTTGGCCATGCGGAACGTGGCGTAGCCGGTGCCGGTGGCGACGTTCTCGCCGTCGACCGTGCCGATCGTCGCGTTGCGCGTGTTGTTCAGCAGCAGGCCCGCGTAGGCGACGTTGCGGGCGGTGATGGTGCCGATCCGCAGCCCGTCCACGTTCCACGTCTCGACGCCGTGATTGCCGGTGCCCGACACGTAGACGTTGTCCATGCGGACGTCGGTGCTGCCCGGCAGGTCACGTTCGAACCGGATACCGAGGCCGCCGCTCATCCGCAGGTTGATCTGGCCCAGGTGCAGGCCGTGCACGTCGGCGAACCGCATGCCGAAGTACGGGGCGCCGGTCATGTTGAGGTTGGGGATGGAGACGTTCCGGACCCCGATGGCCTGGATCGCGCCACGCCCCGACACGTTCCCGGTGTCCATGGTGCCGCAGACCTCGAACGACGTGTGGCTCGGCAGGTTGATCGTGTTGTTGCCGATCCAGGCGCTGGCCATCACCGACACCTTCTCCTGACTGGTGCGACTCGGGTTGAGCGCTCCCAACGCCTCCCAGATGGCGTTGATGTAGTACTGGCCCTGGTAGACGGTCCGCCCGCGATAGGTAGCGGTGAAACCGGACGACTGGCTTCCGGTGACGAGGGCGTCCGCGCCGTCGCCGCAGGCAGCAGCGGGTGCCGCGACCGCTGTCGGGCCGCCGGCCGCGGTGCCGGCCGCCGTTCCGGTGGGTGCGGCCGCGACCCCGGGGGCGGCGAGCAGGGAGACGACTATCGACAGTGCTGCGACTCCTGCGGCGAGAAGCCGTGGGCGGCGCTGTGACGTTGATGCCATGGTCACTCCTCCTTGAGAACGACGGCCTACAACGTTGTAGACCCACGTGGTCACGAGCGTATGGATTTCACCCCTCCGGCACCAGAGGCGGAAGGGATCCGAAACGATTCACTTTCCGACACACCGATACGCCGCGCCGTACGACCGGCCGAAAGTCTTCGCGTCCGACAGGGATTTGCTGGACACGACCACCGCTCGGGCGGATCGTGTCGGAGCAGCGCCGCTGCAGTGACGCAGCACCAGCCCGACGAAGGAGACCTGTCGATGACGTTCTGGATCTGCCGCACGTGCGGCGTGGAGCACGAGTCCCGGCCCGAGGTGTGCGCCGTCTGCGCGGACGAACGCCAGTGGGTACCCGCCGACGGGCAGCACTGGACCACGCTGGAGGAGCTCGCGGACGAGGGGCAGAGCCTCGCCGTCGAGGAGCTCGAGCCCGACCTGTTCGGGCTCACCACCGTGCCCGACGTCGGTATCGGCCCCACCGCGAAGATCGTCCGGACCGCTCGGGGGAACCTCATGTTCGACGTCCCGGGCTACGTGGACGACGCGGCGGTCGCCGCCGTCCGCGACCTCGGCGGGCTGGCGTACATAGTGGCGAGCCACCCGCACATGTACGGGGTACAGGTGGAGTGGAGCCGCCGGCTGGGCGGGGTCCCGATCCTGGTCAGCGAGGCCGACGCCGACTGGCTCGCCCGCACCGACGACGCCGTCGAGCTGTGGAAGGGCGACAGGGAGATCCTGCCAGGTGTGACCCTGAGCCAGCCGGGCGGGCACTTCCCCGGCTCCTCGGTGGCGCACTGGACGGCGGGCGCGTCAGGGAAGGGCGTGCTGCTGAGCGGCGACACGATCTTCGCCAACCCGGACCGGACGTCGGTGTCGTTCATGCGCAGCTACCCGAACCGGATCCCGCTGTCGGGGCCCGTGGTCCAGCGGGTCGCGCACCACGTGGGGCGGTTCGAGTTCGACCGGCTGTACAACAACTTCCGGGGCGTCATCCCCGTCGACGCGCGCGGGATCGTGCTGCGCTCCGCCGACCGCCACGCGGCCTGGACCAGGGGCGACTTCGACCACCTGACCTGACCCCATCCCTGTCTTGGTTGTGGGAGTCTCGTCCCTGTGACCCTCACCCTGCCCCCCTCACTGGTCGGTCCGGCGCGCCTCACCGCCGCGTTCCTCGTCTCGGCGTCGGCGATCCTGCTCTTCGCCATCCACATCCGGCCGATCGCGTACCTGCCGCTGGTGCTGGGCATAG
Organism: Promicromonospora sp. CA-289599; assembly: GCF_050936155.1. Taxonomy (NCBI): domain Bacteria; kingdom Bacillati; phylum Actinomycetota; class Actinomycetes; order Micrococcales; family Promicromonosporaceae; genus Promicromonospora; species Promicromonospora sp. CA-289599. The sequence goes on along the minus strand of NZ_JBNJNI010000001.1, from coordinate 2,736,015 downwards.
CGCTGGGCCTGTGGGTAGACCGTGCACTGGGCCGCGACCTGGCGCTGATCGGCGTGGGGCTCGGGATCATCTCGCTGATCTCGCTGAAGGCGGACCTGTCCGACGCCGGGATGCTGCGCTTCACCCTGGCCCTCGGCGGCTCGGTGCTCGTGCCGTGGGCGCTGTCCCGGTTCGTGCTGAAGCAGGACACCATCCAGTTCCCCGTGCTGACCGGGCGCCGCTGGACCCGTGGGCAGTGGGTCTACCTGGCCGCCGTCGTGGCGCTCGGGTACGTGCTGCTGCCGTTCTACTTCCTCGGCTCCGGCGCGTACCTCAACTGGCCGGACCTCGACGGGTCGCAGGACATCTGGCGGCTCTTCGTCGGCGTGAACGCCGTCGGCATCTGGGACGAGCTGTTCTTCATCTGCGTGGTGTTCGCCCTGCTGTGCAAGCACTTCCCGATGTGGCAGGCCAACCTGCTGCAGTCGATGATCTTCGTGTCGTTCCTGTGGGAGCTCGGCTACCGCGAGTGGGGCCCGCTGCTCACCGTGCCGTTCGCCCTGGTCCAGGGCTGGATCTTCGCGAAGTTCAAGTCGCTCAGCTACGTCGTGGCGGTGCACCTGCTCTTCGACGCCGTCGTGTTCGCCGTCCTGGTGCACGGCCACCACCCGGAGCTGTTCGACATCTTCGTCACCGCGCCCTGACCCGCTCCGGCTCGGCTACGAGCCGGAGCCGTCGTTGGAACCCGGGCCGCCGATGGACGCGAGCGCGTCACGGACATCCTCCACCTCGACGCGGATGGCGTCGGCCTCGGCCTGCGCCAGCGCGATCGCCTCGGCGTCCTCGCCCCCGGTGATCTCCTCGTCGGCGGGCTGCAGCCCGCCGTAGTGGTGCTCCACGAGCGCGGCGAGCAGGGCGATGTCGAAGTCCTGCGCCTGGAGCGCGGCGATCCCGTTCACCTGAGCGTCCGTGAGCATGCCGTGGTTGCCGCCCTCGTGCGAGTGGGCGGTGGTGCCGGACCGGGGCCCGCTGCCGTCGTCGGGCAGCTCGGTCGTCAGGCCGTCCTCGGCCAGCGCGAGCGCCTCCCGCCCCGATGCGGGCACCGGGATGTCCCGTGCCTGGAGCCATGCGGCGAGGTCCTCGACCCGGCCGGCCGAGGCCTCGCCCACCTCGACAGCCAGGGCGAGCACGTCGTCGTCGGTGGACCGGCCGGGAGCGAGCGCCGTCAGCTGGACCGCCTGCGCGTTGTGCTCGATCGCGACGGCGGCGTAGGCGGCGTCCGCGTCGGAGTAGCCGGCGGCCTTCTGCTTGGCCGGGACCAGCACGCCCAGCCAGAGCAGCAGGGCCAGCACGACGGCGAGCCCGCCGGCGAGCACCGCTCCCATGAGCCGGAGCCGGCGGCGCAGCCCGTACTCGGGAGCCGGCGTCTCCGCATCAGGCATGCTGCCCGACGGCGGGGTGGTCTCCTCGGTCGTCGAGTCCTGGGGCGTCATGTCCGGGAGGCTCCCATACAAAGCCCTGGTCGCGCCATCACGGAAAACCCGCACACGAGACCCGAGCCCCTGCGCCGAGGTCATCTGCCGAGGCGGTCATGCCGCGAGGTAGCCACCCAGCGCGAACCGGGTGACTACCTCGCTGCATGGCCCCTGCCGAATCTCTACCTCGGCAAGGCGTGGGCTCAGCGGCCGAACGGCTCCTGCATCTGCGGGTTCAGGCTGTGCTGCCGGACCCGCTCCGCCTTGCCGTCGATGCGGTCGTCGATCTCGAACGTGTCGAACCCGATGCCGAGGTCGTTCGAGTAGGCGTACCCGTTGTAGTAGTACGTCGACCAGGTACCGCCGCTGCTCACGCCCTCACCGCGGTCGAACCACGCGAGCTCGCGCGGGTTGTCCGAGTCGGTGAAGTCGAAGACGGAGACGCCGCCCTGGTACCAGGACTGGACCATGATGTCCTTGCCCTTGACCGGGATCAGCGAGCCGTTGTGCGCGACGCAGTTCTCCGCGGCCGTGTTGATCCGCGGGATCTTGTAGTAGGACGCGAACTCCAGCTCCTTCTTGCCGAACCACTTGCGCTTGATGTCGTAGATACCGTTGGCGCCCAGCTCCGGCGCGTACTCACCGGTGCAGGTCGCGAGACCGCCGCCACCGAGCTCGTCGGTGAAGATCACCTTGGTCGCGTCGTTGTTGAAGGTGGCCGAGTGCCAGAACGCGAAGTTCTCCGTGTCGCGCACCTGGCTGATCACGCGGGGACGCTCACGGTCCTTGATGTCCAGCAGGATGCCGTCACCCATGCACGCGCCGGCCGCCAGGTCGTACTTGGCGTAGGTGGTGATGTCGTGGCAGCCGCTCGTCGTGGAGGCGCGGCGGTCGGGGTCGCCCTCGTAGCCGCCGTCCGGGAACAGGACCGGCGTGGAGACGACCTTGGCCGACGTCGGCTTCTTCACCGGGATCTTCACGATCGAGACGAAGTCGTGGGGCGGCTGGCAGTCCGGGAAGGTCGCGTTCGGCGAGTACGACGACACGTACGCGTAGAGGTCACGGCCGTTCTTCGACGGGGCGAGCGAGTGCGTGTGCGAGCCGCACGCGGTCTCGACGGACTTGATGTACTCCGGGGCGAGCGGGTTGGAGATGTCCCAGATCTTGATGCCCTCCCACGCCGACTTCTCGGTGGCCGAGAGGGACGTCGAGGAGCACGAGTCGTCGCTGCGCGACGAGTCGGTCGACAGCACCAGCAGGTTCTTGTAGACCGAGACGTCGTTCTGCGAGCCCGGGCAGTACACCTGGACGACCTGCTCGGGGTTCTCCTTGTCCGTCAGGTCGTAGACGGTGAAGCCGTCGTAGTTGCCGGCGAACGCGTACTTGCCCTGGAACGCGATGTCCGAACCCGTGCCCTGCAGCGCACCGTTCTTGGGCTGGTTGCTGAGGTGGGTCATGTTCGAGGACTGTGTCTCGCCCGGTGGCACGTCCGGCTCGGCGACGGATGCCGCCGCAGGCCCTGCCAGTGCCACCGTCGCCGCGGCGAAGAACGCTGTCAGCGCGACGCCAGCGGCGCCCGGGACGCGAGAGCGAGTAAAGGTTGGACGACGCACGGGCGCCACACCTCCTAGGTCGGTTGAGGCAGTGTGGCTCACAGCAACCTCTCAGTACCAGGACTCTTGGCTTTTTTTACACAGTGGTGACAATTGCCCCAAGCGACGCAAGTCTGCCCGACGGCGGACGGAGCACCTTCCGTACGGAAAGCACCCCGCCGCCGTCGGGCAGCCTGGTACGCCGGAGCCGACGCACTTACGCGGACGCGTCAGCGGCCGTACGACTCCTGCATCTGCGGGTTCAGGGACCGGAGCCGCACCTTCTCGGCCTTCCGGTCGATCGAGTCGTCGATCTCGAAGGTGTCGAAGCCGATGGCGAGGTCGTTCGAGTAGGCGTAGCCGTTGTAGTAGTACGTGGACCACGTACCGCCACCGCTCACGCCCTCACCCCGGTCGAACCAGGCGAGCTCGCGCGGGTTGCGCGAGTCCGTGAAGTCGTACACCGAGACGCCGCCCTGGTACCAGGACTGGACCATGATGTCCTTGCCCTTGACCGGGATCAGCGAGCCGTTGTGCGCCACGCAGTTCTCGTTCTCCGTGTTGATGCGCGGGATCTTGTAGTACGACTTGAAGACGAGGTCCTTCTTGCCGAACCACTTGCGCTTGATGTCGTAGATACCGTTGGCGCCCAGCTCCGGCGCGTACTCGTCGGTGCAGGTCGCGAGGCCACCGCCGCCGAGCTCGTCCGTGAACACGACCTTGGTGGCGTCGTTGTTGAAGGTCGCCGAGTGCCAGAACGCGAAGTTCTCGGTGTCCCGGACCCGGTCGATCACCCGCGGGCGCTCTCGGTTCGAGATGTCCATCAGGATGCCGTCACCCATGCACGCGCCGGCCGCCAGGTCGTACTTGGCGTAGGTGGTGATGTCGTGGCAACCGGTGGTCTGCGTGTACGAACCGCGGTCGTCACCCTCGTAGCCGCCGTCCGGGAAGAGGTTGGGCTCGGCGACGATGCGGGCCGCCGTGGGCGTGCGCAGCGGGATCTTCACGATCGCGATCTTGTCGTGCGGCGGCTGGCAGTCCGGGAACGTGGCGGACGGGAAGTACGAGGAGACGTAGACGTAGAGGTCTCGCTTGTTCTTGGACGGCGCAAGGGAGTGCGTGTGCGAACCGCAGTCGGTCTCGACGGACTGGACGTACTCCGGCGCCAGCGGGTTGGAGATGTCCCAGATCTTGATGCCCTCCCACGCCGACTTCTCGGTGGCCGAGAGGGACGTCGAGGAGCACGAGTCGTCGCTGCGCGACGAGTCCGTGGACAGCACCAGGATGTCCTTGTAGACGGAGATGTCGTTCTGGCCGCCCGGGCAGTAGACCTGGACGACCTGCTCCGGGTTCTCCGGGTCGGAGAGGTCGTAGACGGTGAACCCGTCGTAGTTGCCCGCGAACGCGTACTTGCCCTGGAACGCGATGTCCGAGCCGGTACTCAGCAGCGCGCCGTTCTTGGGCTGGTTGCTCAGGTGAGTGATCTTCGAGGACTCGGTCTCGCCCGGGGGTACGTCCGGGTCGGCCGAGGATGTCGACGTCGTGCCGGCGATGGACTGCTCCGCCGTACCGTCGCCAGGCGAGGCCAGGCTCGGTGCTGCGACAGCGAGCGTTGCCGCCGCCAGTGCCGCTGCGAGGGCGGCAGCAGCGGCGCCCCGGACATGCGATCGGGTAAGGGTTGTACGACGCAAGGGCGTCACACCTCCTAGGTCGGTACAGGCAGTTTGACCCACAGCGTTCTCCCAGCACCAGGAATTTTGGGCGGTTTTTACACAGCGGAGACAAATTGCCTGGCAGGATCGGCGCGGGTAGACAACTGTCGGAGTCCGGAGATCCAGACGCGACAGCACGTACGAGAGGATCGCCCCGTGGAGATGCTGACAGGTACCGCACGACGGCCGCGCTTCCGCGCGGTCGCTTCCGGCCTCGCCGTGCTGATGCCGCTCACCCTCGGTCTGGCAGGCTGCACCGGGCCGGCCGACGAGCCGGAACCGGTGTCGACGCCCAGCTCCGTGGTGCTGCAGCCGGGGAAGCCCGGCGAGAAGAACGAGACCATCGCCCCCGAGGACTACAAGGGGGCACCCGCCCAGGCAGAGTTCTCCAAGGGCGACGCCGACTTCCTGAGCGACATGATCGTGCACCACACCCAGGCGATCGAGATGTCCGGGCTGGTTCCGGAGCGGAGCGACTCGGAGCCGCTGCAGAAGTTCGCCGCCCGGATCGACGTCGTGCAGGACAGCGAGATCGACCTCATGTCCGGCTGGCTCGAGGAGAACGAGTACGCGGTGCCGCTCACCGCGGAGGCGGGCGACGGCTCCGGCCCGCGGACCTCGGGGCACGGGCACGACGCCGACAGCATGCCCGGGATGCTGACCGACGCGGAGATGGCGGCGCTCGAGGAGGCGTCCGGGGCCGAGTTCGACAGGCTGTTCCTCGAGGGCATGATCAAGCATCACGAAGGTGCGCTCACGATGTGCGAGGAGGTCGCCGGGACGGGCAGCGAGGAGCGGGTCCTCGAGCTGGCGACCAACATCGCGGCCGACCAGATGGCGGAGATCGACCGGATGGCGGACATGCTCGCCGAGCTGTGAGTCGACGTCTGACATGACGATCGCCGGGACAGAGCTGTTGGCTCCGTCCCGGCGATCTGTGGTGAGCGGCGCTGATCAGGCGCGACGGCGGCTCTGCAGGATCAGACCGGCGATGGCTGCCAGCACACCGAGCGCCGCAGCGATGATGACGACGATGCCCACCGCACCCACCGGCGCATCGCCGACCTTGGTCTGGAGCTCACCGGTGCCGTCGGACAGCCGCGTAGTTCCGGACGCCAGCTCCGTGGTGCCCGTGGCCAGCCTGCCGGAACCGTCAGCGAGCAACTGCGTCCCGGCGGCAAGATCGGTGGCACCTGCCGCCAGGGTCTGCGTGCCGTCGTCGAGGGCGCCTGTGCCGTCGACGAGGGTGCGGGTGCCCTTCCGGGCGTCCTCGAGCCCGTCCCGAACCTTGACCGACCCGTCGGCCAGGCGCTGAGACTTCGCGACCTTCGGGACCACGCGGTCGCGGACCTCGATGATGCCGTCGGTCAGCTCGCTGGAGCCGGTGTAGAGCCGGTCGACGCCGGAGACGAGCCCTGGTGTCTTCGATGCCAGGTCGGCGTTGCCGTCGGCCACCCGAGTCGCACCGGAGAGCAGCTCGGGAAGGCCACCCTTGAGCTCACCCGTGCCGGCCGCAAGACCGGCGTTACCGACTGCGACCCGCTGGGCACCGGAAAGCAGCGCCGGCAGACCACCCTTGAGCTCACCCATGCCCGCCGCAAGACCGGCGTTACCGACTGCGACCCGCTGGGCACCGGAAAGCAGCGCCGGCAGACCACCCTTGAGCTCACCCATGCCCGCCGCAAGACCGGCGTTACCAGCAGCTACCTGCGAAGCGCCCGCGACCAGGGCCGGAGTGTTCTGCGCAAGCTCGGCGTTACCGCCAGCCAGCTGACCGGTACCTTCGACGAGAGACCCGCTGCCCTCATAAGCCGATCCGACGCCGGCAACGTACTTCTCTACGCCTGGCACGAGTTGTTCGAACCCGGCGTGCAGGGAAGCGCTGCCGTCCTTGAGCTGCTCTGAGCCTGCGGCGAGACGAACTGCGCCGTCCGAGAGGGTGTGAATACCCGAGGCGACCTGCTGGGCGCCACCAGATACCTGCCCTGCCCCCTTGGCAACGGCCGCCGAACCGTTCGCGACCGCCGATGCCCCTGCGGAGAGTGTGCCGAGCTTGCCGCCGAGGTCCGCCGCGCCATCTTTGGCCTGACCAGCCCCCGTCGCGACTTGCCCGGCGCCAGCAGCCAACCCGCCGGCCGATGCCGCCAGCCCTTCGAGCTGCTGCTTGAGAGCGGGGTCGTCAGTTGTCCCGGCGAGCTCCGTCAACTTCGACTGAAGGGCCTGGTTCCCGCCCTGAACCTGCTGCGCGCCACCGACGAGACCACCAAGCTTCGCAGCGAGGGTCTCCGCGCCACCCTGCGCCATGGCCGCGCCGTCCGCTAAGGGTGCAGCGCCCGCCGCCACGCTCTTGGCGCCCGCTGCGGTCTCGTCCGCGCCCTGTGCGAGCGCGGGTGCAGCGGCGTCGAGCTGCTGCAGACCGGCGTTGAGCTGGTCAGCTCCGGCGTCCAGTACCAATGCGCCGGAGGCCAGGCTGCGCGCACCACCCTGAAGCGCAGATACCCCACCCAGGATGGTGCTGTTCTTCGCGGCCAGCTGCGACAGCCCAGTGTTCAGCGTCTGGCTGCCGACGAACACTCGTGAGGAACCATCGGCAAGCTGGGTAGCGACTGTATCGACCAGGCCAGCTCCCGCAGCCACTCCCTGCGATCCGGATGCCAGTTGACGGGCGCCTGCATCGAGCGGAGTCACACCGTCGCTCACCCTCGCGACACCCGCCCGCAGTTCCCCAGAACCAGCAGCCAGCAGACGCGCACCCGCATCGAGCGGAGTCACGCCGTCGCTCACCTTCGCGACACCGTCCCGCACGTCTCCGGAGCCAGAAGCGAGAAGGCGCGCACCCGCGTCGAGCGGGCTGACGCCCTCACTTACCGTCGCAACGCCGGCGGCGACCAGCAGCGACCCATCCGCGAGCCGCTCAGCTCCGGCAGCAAGCTCAGGTGCCCCGGCGTTCACCTTGCCAAGCCCGTCGTTTATCTTCGTTGATCCAGCTGTCAGCCGCAGTGACGCGTCCGCGAGCTCGGACACGTCCTCCGCCGTCTCTGCGGTGCCGTCCGCGATCTTCTTCGATCCGTCGTGCAGCTTGATCACGCCCGCGCGCAGCTCGGCGGCCCCGTCGTCAAGCTGCCCGGCCCCGTCAGCGAGCTTCTCGACACCCGGCACGACCTCGTTCTGCACGCCGGCGTTGAGCTCGACGGCTCCAGCGCTGAGCTCGTCGACGCCGGAGGCCAGACTCGTCTGGACGCCGTCGTTCACCTCGCCCGCGCCGTCGGCCAGCTGATCCGCGCCGGACGCGACCTGGCCCTGGAACAGGAGCATGAAGCCCGTGGCGGCGATCGCGCCAGCGAGCAGGAAGGCAAGACCCACCGCTATCAGGATCGTTGGAGCCGGACCTGGCTGCGCTGGTCGGGATGCGTGCAACTGCGTCATCGGTTCACCTCTCGCTTCGCGGACTTCGTTGCCCCGCGAAAAGTCGTCCAACCGGCGCCACTGTCCGCCGGGCTCGCCGCCGTTGGCGAGCACGAAGCCCGTCATCTCGGGCGTCTGGGCCGAACGTACCGGCGGTTGACGCTCTGGGGAACGCTCTATTGATCACAACTCAGTAAAACGGGGAAAGATCACCCACCGACGCCGATCGGCGAAACTCATCAACCTGGCCGCATGGTCGCCCGCCGCGGCCCGCCGGTACTGCGCATGCAGAAGGCCCCGGCTCCCCACAGGGGAACCGGGGCCTTTCGCGATCATGCGATCAGACAGTCAACCAAGCGTCAGCTCAGTCGGCGACGACCTTCACACCGATCTTGGCCGACACCTCAGGGTGCAGGCGGATCGACACGGTGTAGTCACCGGTCGTCTTGATGGACTGACCGATCTCGATCTTGCGCTTGTCGACGGACGGGCCGCCGGCAGCGGAGACCGCACCGGCGATGTCCGCCGTGGTCACCGCACCGAACAGACGGCCACCGGGGCCGGCGTTCGCCGCGACGACGACAGGCTTCGCGGACAGCGAGGAGGCCAGGGCCTTCGCCTCGTCCAGCGATGCGATCTCGCGGCTCTTGCGAGCCTTACGGATCGCGTTGATGTCGGACTCGGCGCCCTTGGTCCAGGGCGTCGCCAGCGAACGCGGGATGAGGAAGTTACGGGCGTACCCGTCCTTCACCTCAACCACGTCGCCGGGCTCACCCAGGCCGGTCACCTCATGGGTCAGGATCAGCTTTGCCATTGTTCTCGATCCCTTCCTCAGCGAGCCGTGGACGTGTACGGCAGCAGGGCCATCTCGCGGGCGTTCTTCACGGCCTTCGCGATCTGACGCTGCTCCTGCACGGAGACACCAGTGACACGACGCGCACGAATCTTTCCGCGGTCAGAGATGAACTTGCGCAGGAGCGCCGTGTCCTTGTAGTCGATGTTGTGGATCTTCGCCGACTTGAGCGGGTTGATCTTCTTCTTGGGCTTGCGCACCACAGGCTTTGCCATGGTGTTGCTCCTTTGTCAGGTGCTGCTCACTCGACCTGGCGGGCCGTGCGAGCAAAAAGAATGAACGTGGGGATGCCGATCAGAACGGCGGGTCGTCCGAGAACGAACCACCGGACGACGCCGGGCCTGCCGTGGCCCACGGGTCGTCATTGCTCTGACCGCCACCGGAAGAACTGAATCCTCCACCGGAGCCGCCGCCCTGCTGGGCACCGCCACCGTTGAAGCCACCGCCGCCACCGCCACCGAAGCCGCCGCCACCACCGGACCGCTGGGCCCGGGTGACCTTGGCCGTGGCGTAGCGCAGGGACGGACCGATCTCGTCCACCTGCAGCTCGACAACGGTTCGCTTCTCGCCCTCACGGGTGTCGTAGGAGCGCTGGACCAGACGACCCTGCGCGATGACGCGCGTGCCCTTGGTCAGCGACTCCGCGACGCTCTCCGCGGCCTCACGCCAGATCGAGCAGCGCATGAACAGGGTTTCCCCGTCCTTCCACTCGTTGCTCTGGCGGTCGAAGGTTCGCGGGGTCGACGCCACCGTGAAGTTGGCGACCGCAGCACCTGAAGGGGTGAAGCGCAGCTCAGGGTCCCCGGTAAGGTTCCCGATCACTGTGATGACAGTTTCACCAGCCATGCCAATTCCTCGATTCAGTCGACGTTCCGTACGCGATGTCCGGGCTCGCGGTGAATGCAACCACGAGACACTGACACTCGCGCGGGCGAAGAGGGGTCAGTTCGGACGACTCACTTGTCGCCGGTGCGCAGGATCTTGGTCCGGAGCACGACCTCGTTGAGGCCGAGCTGACGGTCCAGCTCCTTGGCGGTGGCAGACGTCGCGGTGAAGTCGACCACGGCGTAGATGCCCTCGGACTTCTTCTGAATCTCGAAGGCCAGACGGCGGCGCCCCCAGATGTCCACCTTGTCGACGGAGCCACCCTCGGTCGCGATGACCGACAGGTACTTGTCGAGCGACGGGGCAACGGTGCGCTCCTCGACCTCCGGGTCAAGGATCACCATCATTTCGTACTGACGCATGTGTATACCCACCTCCTCTGGTCTCAGCGGTCACGGTCGTTCCGTGACAGGAGGGTTCACAGCAAGGGCCAAGACTACCCGCCATGTGGACGACGGTGGAATCGAACGGCCGAGAGTCCCCTCACACCCGAGGTCTCGGCGGTCTCGGGACGGCCGAGGGGCCGCCTCCGACTGGAGACGGCCCCTCGGTCACGGGGTCCCGGAAGGACGAGCGCTAGCCGCCTCCGCCGCCACCGCCACCGCCACCACCACCGCCGCCGTTCCCGCCGCCGCCACCGCCCGTCGGTTCGCCGGTCGGGAATCCGATGTCGCCCGATCCGGACGAGACGATCACCTGCACCGGGCTACCGGCGGGCACCTCCGTACCCTCGGTCGGGTTGACCTGCATGACCACGCCCCGCTCGACGTCGTCGGACGGCTGGTACTGGATGGCGGGCCGGAGCCCTGCGTTCCGGAGCTGGTTCCTGGCGTTGTTCTCGTCGCCGCCGACCAGACCGCCCGGCACCTTCGTCATCTCTTCATCAGGTCCGGTCGAGACCTGGACCCGGATGCCCGTACCCCGATTTACCTCCTGGCCCTCGTGCTGCACCGAGATCACCATCCCGACGGGCTGATCGCTCTCGACCTCCACCAGCATGGGGCTAAGGCCCAGCTCGGACAGCACCGCCGCGACTCCGTTGTACTGCTGCCCGACGAGCCCGACCGGGACGAGCACCTTGGCGTCCGGGGTGGGCGTCGGCGACGGCGTCGGCGTGGGCGAGGGGGACGGGAGCGGCGGCACGTAGTCCGGGAAGTCCACCACCTCCATGTTCCCAGTGATCTTGTTCATGTACTCGGTCCACGCCTGGACGGGCCAGGTGCCACCGGTCAGGTTGCCGCCCGCCCACTCACCGAACGGCGTGATGGTGGCCTGTCCCTTGTTGTCGGGCGTCATCTGGTAGAGGCCGACGACCGTCGAGATCTGCGGGATGTAGCCGGCGAACCATGCGGAATAGTTGTCGTTGGTGGAGCCGGTCTTGCCGGCGACCGGACGCGGGTTGCCGTCCGGGCCGAGGAGCTCCTGCGCCGGCTTGCCCGAACCCTTCTCGACCACCTGCTGCAGCGCGTAGGTGGCCTTGGTCATCACCTCGGGATCGATCATGTTCGGCTCCGGCACGCCCTCCCACTCGTAGCGGACCTCTTCGCCGTCCTTCACGGAGTTGACCATGTGCGGCGTAGTCCGGGTGCCCATCGCGGCGAACGTGGCGTAGGCACCCGCCAGGTCGACAGCGCGCACCGTGGAGGTGCCCAGCACGTTGGACAGCGTGTCGTTCGTGTCCCCCTTGGGGATCCCCGCCCGGATCGCGACGTCCTGTGTCTTCTGCGGTGTGATCTCCACGTTGAGCTGCGCGTAGACGGTGTTCACCGAGTTCGCCGTCGCGTCGATCAGGTCGATGTCGCCGAACGACTCGCCGCCGGGCTCGGTGCCGAAGTTGGTGAGCTCCTTCTCCTTCTGGACGCCGTCGACCAGCTCCGTCCAGCCGTCGATCTGCATCGGGCTGTTTCCCGTGTAGTACTCGTTGAGCTCGTGGTCCTCCTCGAGCGCGCCGATCAGGGTGAACGGCTTGAACGTGGAGCCGCCCTGCGCCTTGCCGTCGGTGGCTGCGTTGAACTGCTTCTCCGCGTAGTCCGCGCCGCCGTACAGTGCGCGGATCGCGCCGTCCTTGGGGTCGACCGACACGATGGAGACGCCGAGCTCCTTCGATGCGGCGCCCTCACCCTCGTACGGGATGGTCCGCGCCGTCTCGACCGCGGCCTTCTGCCAGTTCGGGTTGATGGTGGTGTGGATCTCATAGCCGCCCTTCATGAGATCTTCCTCGGTGAGGTCCGACCTCGCGGCAAGCTCCTTGCGGACCTCTTCGAGCAGGTACCCCACCTGGCCGGCGCGCGACACCGGCTTGTACTCGATCGGCTCGGGGAACGTGGCCGACTTGCGGTCCTCCTGGGTGATGAGGCCCTGCTCGGCCATGTTCCGCAGGACACGAGCCCACTTCTGCTCGGCGACGGCGCGCGACCCCTCGCCGAAGCGCGGGTCCCAGTACGACGGCGACGGGATGATCCCCACCAGCATCGCGGTCTCCGAGACGGTCAGCTCAGCCGCTGGCTTGTCGAAGTACGCCTTCGCGGCAGCCTCGAACCCGTAGGCGCCGCGGCCCAGATAGATGCTGTTGACATAGCCCTCGAGGATCTCGTTCTTCGACTTCTCCCGGTCCACCTTGACGGCCAGGATGATCTCGCGGAACTTGTCCGCGTAGGAGGTCTGGCCCGGCTCGAAGTAGGTGTTCTCCACGTACTGCTGCGTCAGCGTCGACGCGCCCTGCCGGGTACCGCCGGTCACGTTGCTGACGAAGGCACGGACGATGCCCAGAGGGTCGACACCGAAGTGGTTCTCGAAGTTCTGGTCCTCGGACGCGAGCACGGCCGCGGGCACGTGCGGCGGCAGCTCGTCGAGGGTGCGGATCGTGCGGTCCACCGCCGCGAACGTACCCATCACCCGGTTGTTCACGTAGTAGACGGTGGTGGTCTCCGAACCGATGGCGGCGTTCTCTTCGGGAATCGGGGTGCCGATCCACCCGGCCACGAAAACGCCCACCACGAGCGATATACCGGTCAGCATGGTGCCGACGACAACTCGCCACGACGGGACCCAGGCACGGATCCCCGTGCGGTACGGCCGCGGGTAGTTCCAGACACCCCGCCGTCGTCGGGGAGTTTGCGGCCAGATCGGAGATGGACTCCTGTTCGCCACGTCTTCCTCGTTCCTCGTATCGGTCCAGTGATCGCACTGGGCCGAGGAAACGATAGAGGATCGATGTTCGCGGCAAGTAGTACAAACGCGGTTTCTCTGTGTACGCACCGTGTTCAAGCGGCGGTATCAACCGCAATTCACCCGGCCCGACGACGGGCTCGACCTGCGCCGGCCGAGCCCGTCCCCGCAGGTCACGACCTACCCGAAGATCCCGCCCCCATCATCGGAAGGATCATCGGACGGATCCCCGCCGCCCTCCGCGGGCCCGGTCGAGACGACGAGCGTCACCTCGCTGCCCACCGGCACCTCCGACCCCTCGCCGGGGTTGACCGAGATCACCCGGCCCTCCGGCACGGTGTCGGACGCCTGCTCCTGGACGACCGGCGTCAGCTCGGCGGACTCCAGCTGCCCCGCTGCGGAGCCCTGATCCCGGTTCGTCAGGCCCCAGGGCACCGTGGTGGTCTCCTCCTCGACGGCGGAGCCGTTCGAGACCTGGACGCGGATGGTCGTGCCGACCTCGACCTCCTGGCCGGCCTGGGCCACTTCGAGCACTGTGCCGGCCGGCTGGTCGCTGTCCACCTCCACCGGCTCGGGCACAAGCCCTAGACCCGCGAGCGCCGAGACGGCGTTGGGGTACTGCTCGCCGACGAGGTTGTCGGGTACGACGACCATCTCAGCCTCCGGCTCCTCCGACTGGGTGGCCGAGGGGGAGGACGACGGCGAGGGTTCCGGTTCCGGGGCGGGCGGCACGTACTCCGGGAACTCCTCGATCTCCATGCCCGCGGTCGCCTTGTTCATGTAGGCGGTCCATGCCTTGGCGGGCCAGGAACCACCGGTCATCCACTCGTAGCCGCCGAACGGCTGAACCTGCTCGTAGGTGTTCTTGTCCGTGTCGTACTGGTAGAGCCCGACCACGGTGGTGAGCTGCGGCACGAAGCCGGCAAACCATGCCGACTCGGTCTGCTGCGACGAGCCTGTCTTGCCCGCCACCGGGCGGGAGGTCACGCCGTCGGGGCCCATGAGCTTCTGCGCTTCCACGCCGGACCCCTCCTGGACCACCTTCTCCAGCGCGTACGTCGCGGCGGCCATCACGTCCTCGTCGAACACCTGCTCGCGGTCGGTCTCACCCTCGTCGATGAGGTTGCCGTCACCGTCCCTCACCTCGGTCACCATGTGCGGCGTGGTGCGGTAGCCCTGCGCGGCGATCGTCGAGTAGGCGTGCGCGAGGTCGACGTTGGTCACGTAGTCCGTGCCGAGCACGTTCGCCAGGTTGTTCCTGATGACGCAGCAGTCGTTCGTCTCTTCGTTGTCGTCAGGTCGTGGGATGCCCAGGTCGTAGGCGGCCTGAGCCGTCTTGTCCGGCCCGATCTCCTTGTTGAGCTGGCCGTACACCACGTTGACCGACTGCGCCGTCGCGTCCGCGAGGTCGATCCACCCGTACGACTTGTTGTCGAAGTTGCTCAGCGGGACGTCCGGGCCGTCGGGTTCGTTCTTCCAGCCCTCGATGGTCATACCGTCCGTGCTGTCGTACTTCTTGGTGAGCGGGATGTCCTCCCGCAGCGCCCCGATCAGCGTGAACGGTTTGAAGGTCGAGGCGCCCTGCGCCCGGAAGGTCGCGGCGTTGGTCGGGTACTCCGAGTAGTTCCGCCCGCCGTACATAGCCTTGATCTCGCCGGTCTGCGGGTCGATCGACGTCAGTGAAGCACGGGTGAACTTGCCGGCATCCTCAGGCAGTTCCATCGTCTCGTAGGCGGCGGCCTGCATCTTGCGGTCGATCGACGTGTGGATCTCGTAGCCCTTCTTCGTCAGATCGTCCTCAGAGATGACGGTGCCGTTGGAACCTGGCTGGGCGAGCTCTCTCGCCACCTGCTCCATCAGGTACGCGGTCCGGTTGTCGCCCGACCCCTGCTTGTACTCCTGGAGCTCCGGGAACTGTGCGCTGTTCCGGTCCTCCGCGGTGATGTAGCCGTTCTCCAGCATCAGGTTCAGGGTGCGGTTCCAGCGGTTCTCGGCCTGCTGCTGGGCGCCCTCGCCCTGCCGGGGGTCCCAGTAGGTCGGGTTCGGGACGATGCCCGCGAGGAAGGCCGCCTGGGAGATGGTCATCTCCTTGGCCGAGTGCCCGAAGTACTGCTTGGACGCCGCCTCGACGCCATAGGCGCCTCTGCCCAGGTAGATGGTGTTGAGGTACCCCTCGAGGATCTCGTCCTTCGACTTGTCCCGGTCCACCTTGAGCGCCAGCACCAGCTCGCGGAGCTTGTCGGCGTAGCTCGACTGGCCCGCCACGTAGTAGGTGTTCTCGACGTACTGCTGTGTCAGCGTGGAGGCGCCCTGTCGCGCACCGCCCGTGAGGTTGTTGAGCGCCGCGCGGACGATGCCCACCGGGTCGATACCCGGGTGGCTCTCGAACTTCGAGTCCTCCGACGAGATCACCGCCTGCCCGATGTACGGCGGCAGGTCGGACAGCGACAGGATCGTGCGGTCCTGGGCCGCGAACTTTCCGATGGGCGTGCCGTCGGAGTAGTACACGGTGGTCGTCTGCGATCCGACGTCCGGGTTCTCGGCCGGAACGTCCCACCCGAGCCAACCGGCCACGAGGACACCGGCCACGAGCGACGTGCCCGTCAGGAAGGTGCCCACGACGACCCGCCACGACGGGACCCACGCACGGAGCCCGGTGCGGTAGGGGCGGGGGTAGTTCCAGATTCCCTGCCGCCGTCGGGGAGTGTGGGGCCAGATCGGAGGGGGACTCCAGTTGGACACGTCAGCCTCTTCCTCGGTTCGACTTGCGCCCGTCGCCTGCGGTCGAGACTTGCCACGGCGGACAAACCGAAACCATAGGGGATCACCCGCATGCACTAACAGCCCGAAACTGCTCCCCGAACCCGCACACCGACACTTCCCCCAGGGTCAGCCCAGTCCGTCTGCCCCCGCTTCACATTTCATCCACTAACGAACTGAGGGCGACGGCACCGGAGCGGCGGATTGCGCACCATGATCCGCGTGCCTATTCTCTCGATGTATCGACTCGATACATCGAGTCGTCGATCGGGAATGGATTCGACCGGAAGATCGGGGTCGAGCTCGGGAAGGAGGCCGCCGTGCGCAGTCGATCCGACGTCCTGGAGACCGCGGTCCTCGGCCTGCTCAACGAGTCCCCGCTGCACGGGTACGAGCTCCGTAAGCGCCTCAATCTTGTGCTCGGCTCGTTCCGTGCCTTCTCCTACGGCACGCTCTACCCAGCTCTCAAGGCCCTGGTCACACGTGGTCTGATCGCGACGACGGAGAGCGACCCGCCGCCGGCCCCGCCCCGCAGGACCAAGCCGGTGATACCCGGCCGCACCACCAAGCCCAAGCCCCTCGGCCGACGCCGGGTCGTCTACGAGCTGACCGCCGAGGGCAAGGAGCACCTCCACGCCGTCCTGGCCAGCGCCGGCCCGGCTGCCTGGGAGGACGACAACTTCGACGTGCGGTTCGCGCTCTTCGGGCAGACCGACGCCGAGACCCGCCTCCGTGTCCTCGAAGGTCGGCGCACCCGGCTGACCGAACGACTGGAGGCGTACCGCCAGGCCGCGGCGCACCCGCGTTCACGGCTCGACGAGTACGCGCTCGAGCTCCAGCGGTTCGGGCTCGAGAAGGTCGAGCGCGAAGTGCACTGGCTCGACAGCCTCATCTCCACGGAACGGGGTCGTGCTGCGGCGCCGCCCCGCCCATCGCAGCAAGACCAAACGAAGAAGGAGCGAGGATGACCTCCATCCGCGTGGGCATCGTCGGCGTAGGAAACTGCGCCTCGTCCCTGGTTCAGGGCGTGCACTACTACCGTGACGCCGACCCGGCGAGTACCGTCCCGGGCCTCATGCACGTGCAGTTCGGCGACTACCACGTGTCGGACCTCGAGTTCGTCGCGGCATTCGACGTCGACGCGAAGAAGGTCGGCTTCGACCTGGCCGAGGCCATCAGCGCGTCGGAGAACAACACCATCAAGATCGCCGACGTGCCGCCGACCGGCGTCACGGTCCAGCGCGGCCCCACGCTCGACGGCCTGGGCGACTACTACCGCGCCACGATCGACGAGTCCACGAAGGATGCCGTCGACGTCGTGGCCACGCTGCGCGAGGCGCGGGTCGACGTGCTGGTGTGCTACCTGCCGGTGGGCTCCGAGGAGGCCGCCAAGTTCTACGCGCAGTGCGCGATCGACGCCGGCGTCGCCTTCGTCAACGCCCTCCCCGTGTTCATCGCGTCCGACCCCGCGTGGGCCAAGAAGTTCGAGGACGCGGGCGTGCCGATCGTCGGCGACGACATCAAGTCCCAGGTCGGCGCGACGATCACGCACCGCGTGCTGGCCAAGCTGTTCGAGGACCGCGGCGTCGTCCTGGACCGCACGTACCAGCTGAACGTCGGCGGCAACATGGACTTCAAGAACATGCTGCAGCGCGACCGTCTGGAGTCGAAGAAGCTCTCCAAGACGCAGGCCGTGACGTCCAACCTGACGGGCGCCCTCGCCGGCAAGAAGGAGGACCGCAACGTACACATCGGTCCGTCGGACTACGTGGCGTGGCTCGACGACCGCAAGTGGGCGTACGTGCGCCTCGAGGGCCGTGCGTTCGGCGAGGTGCCGCTCAGCCTGGAGTACAAGCTCGAGGTCTGGGACTCCCCGAACTCGGCGGGCATCATCATCGACGCGGTGCGCGCGGCGAAGATCGCGAAGGACCGCGGTGTCGGCGGCCCGATCCTGTCCGCGGCCACCTACTTCATGAAGTCCCCGCCGGTGCAGATGGAGGACACCGCGGGCCGCGCCCAGCTGGAGGCATTCATCCGCGGCGACATCGAGCGCTGACCCACCGAGGTAGAGCCACGGCGACACAGGACTGCAGCCCACCCCGCGTCGGGGTGGGCTGCAGTCCTACTTCGGCGTGACGGGACCGGCTACTTGAGCGGGTCCAGCTCGAAGTCGGTCACGACGTTGGTGCCCGCCGTCACCTTCGCGGAGCCGACCTGCGGGACGTACCCGTTGGCCGTTGCGATGATCTGCGTCTTGCGCTCCGACTTGTCGAACCAGTACTCGTACTTGCCGTCCGCCCCGGTGACCAGGGTGACCGTCGAGAAGCGGCCGTTGAGCTGGACCACCGAGTCCCCGAGCGACACGACGCCGTCAGGGGTGAAGCCGCCCACGGTGCCGGAGAGCTTGCCCCAGCTCTTCGGCGGGTTGATCTTCATGGACACGTCCACCGACGGGGCGTCGTAGGGCGTCGCGGCGTCGGCGACGATCGAGCCGGTGAACGTACCCGGCTGGGCCACCACACCGTTGAGGGCCGCGGTGATGGTCTTGCTCTGACCCGGTGCGAGCGTGAACTCGGCGGGGGTCGTCGTCACCCAGTCCATGCTGCCGCCGCCGGCGGTGTCACCGGAGACGTTCATGACGATGTGCATGTCGGGCCAGCCGATGGAGTCCGTCGTCGCCGGCTCCGGGAGCGCGCAGTCGGTGGCGGAGAGGTACGACGGCGCGCTCTGACCCGCACCGTTGGACCCGATGTAGAAGACGCCACCGGTCGCCTGCTGGTTGGCCGAGACGATCTCGACGACGAGCGTGGAGCCGGCCGGCACCTCGCCCGTCACGGGCACCGAGATCATCGTCAGGGTCGAGGCCGGGATGGCGATGTCAGCCGTCCCGATCTGCGTCAGGTTGGCGAACGTGAGTGCGCCGTCCAGGGTGTGGAGCTTGACGGTCAGGGTCTGCGCCGTCGCCTGCTCCACCCCGAAGGAGACCTCCGAGACGTCGAAGTCACCGTCGATGCCGAAGTCGCTCAGCGTGAACGTCCGGAAGAAGTGGTTCTCCGTCGTCCCCGCCAGGCCACCGCACGAGGCCGAGCTGAGCTCGGCGATCTCCTGCGACGTCGAGTGGGTGATGGTCGTGGCGTTCGGCGACACCGGGATGGACTCCGGCGTCACGACCTTGCCCGTGGTCCCCTTGCCCGCGGCCTGGAGCCGCGTACCCGAGGTACCGAGCGACCCGCCGACCTTCGCCGACGGCTTCGTGGACTTGGCGACGGTCGCCTCGCCCTGCGGGTGCTGGATGACGGCGGCGCCCTCAGCGCCCAGGATGTCGAAGCCACCACCGCTGCCGACCAGCTCGACGTCGGCCGGCGCGGTGCCCTCGTTCTTCACCGTGAACCGCTTGGTCGTGGAGCTGCCCAGGGGGAGCGTGGTGCTGATCGAACCGGTGCTGACGGCGAGCTTGCCCGCGGCGAGCGCCGCGTCGAACGTGCCGGTGCCCTCCGGTTCGAGCGTGACGGTGCCCGACTCGGACTCGTAGTCCGGCGCCGTGATCTCGACCGTGTAGTCGCCGGGGAGGGCGATGGCCGAGTAGGTGCCGTCCTCACCTGACGTGGCGGTCCGGGTGACGCCCTCTGCGGTCGCCGTGACGGACGCGCCCTCGACGGGGTCACCCGTGTTGAGGTCGGTGACGGTGCCCTCGAGGAACGCGAGGACCGGGGCGGTGTAGGTGATGGTGAGCCCCGACGAGATCGCGGGGGTGTTGTTGGAGTACTGCATGCCGACGGTGCCGGTGGCGTTCTCGATACCGACCGTCGCCGAGTTGCCCTTGGCGGTGTCGGTGTCGCTGACGTCGCCGTAGCCGAAGAGCACGGTGCCGTCGGCGACGAGGGTGACCGAGAAGTCCAGGCGGTCGGTGGCCGGGCTGTACTTGCGCACGTTGCGCCACTCGAGGACGAACGCGTCCTCGCCGTCGACCGTCGTCGTGCCCGTGTAGAGGCCCGACTCGGCGTCGATGAGCAGGTCGTCCCAGAAGGGGTACAGGGCGGCGTTGGGAACCGCGCTGCTCGGGATCGGACCGTTCGCGTAGCTCGTCGTGCCGGCCAGGAAGTTCACGTGGCCGTTCGACGTGACGAACGCGGTGTCGTAGCCCTCGCCGTAGAAGGGGAACTCGAAGGGCAGGTCGAGCGACGTCTGCACGTCGTCACCGGTGAGCGAGGTCTTGGTGTCGCCCTGCAGGTAGTCGCCGGTCGAGGTGGCGCAGGAGTAGCCGAAGTCGTCGGTCACCGCGGTGATCTCGACGGGCACGTCCTTCGCGCCGTCGACCACGACGTCGGCCTCGAAGGAGGAGGCGCAGCCGCCCATCTCCACGGTCAGCGGGTAGGTGCCCTCGGGGACGTCGGCGAAGGCGAAGGTGCCGTCCGCGCCGGTGGTGGTGTCCTCGAAGTGGCTGCCGAGGCTGACCGGGGCGCCCACCACGGCGTCGCCCGACCCGGCGAAGGTGACGGTGCCCGTCACGGCGTGCGACGGGGCGGCCTCGAGCGTGATCGGCACGTCGACGGTGCCGTCCTCGGTGACGACGGCGGGGGCCGGCGTCGAGGGCAGGAACCCGAAGGCGGACGCGGACACCGTGTAGTCGCCGGTGGCGACGCGCGCGCTGAAGGTGCCGTCCTCGTCGGTGCTGACGGTGCGGTCGCGCTCACCGTCGACCGTGACGTCGGCCCCGGCGATCGGGGTGCCGGCGGCGTCGGTCACGGTGCCGTTGACGTACCCGGTCGCGCCGATCGGCGCGGCGTCGATGAGTGCGGCGACGTCGAGCTTGCCCTCGCCCCACACGTTGTTGTCGTCGGCGGTACCGCCGCAGGTGGTGTCGTTGGTGTCGACGGCGGACTCGTCGAGCAGGGCCTGCGTGCCCTCGATGTCACCGATGAGGGCGGGGGCCGCGCTCCACAGCAGGGCCACCGCGCCGGCGAGGTGCGGGGCCGCCATGGACGTGCCGTTGAAGGCGGCGTAGCCGTCACCCGGGACCGAGGAGCGCACGTTCACGCCGGGGGCCGAGATGTTGGGCTTGACCAGGCCGTCCTCGCCGGCACCGCGGGACGAGAAGCCGGCGATGGCGCCGTTCACGTCGAACGCGCCGACCGAGTAGGAGCCGGTGTTGGCGCCGGGGGACGACGTCGTCGTGCAGCCGGGGCCGGAGTTGCCGGCGGACCAGGTGCCGAAGATGCCTGCGGCCTCCCAGGCCTCCGTGGTGTCGGTGTACCAGTCGTCGATGGTGCCCGCGGCGGTGAGGCCCCACGAGTTGTTGACGACGTTGGGCCGCATCGACGGGTCGGGGTCGCTGCCGTCGGTCTTGGTCGGGGCGACTATCCACTGCCCGGACGAGAGCAGGGCGGCGTCCGAGCAGCTGTCGCAGCCGTTCGTGGCGATCCAGTCGGCGCCGGGAGCGACACCGATCTGGTTGCCGTTGCCGTCGTCGCCGACCATCGTGCCGATGGTGTGCGTGCCGTGGCCGTTGTCGTCGAACGGCAGCTCGGCCGAGCCGGAGGTGTCCTGCCAGTTGTAGTCGTTCACGACCGTGCCGTCGGACTGCTTGCCGCGGTACTGGTCGGCCAGGGCCGGGTGGTCGTACTGCGCGCCGGTGTCGATGTTCGACACGGTGATGCCCTCACCCGTGTAGCCCATCTCCCAGACCTCTGGCGCGTTGATGGCGTCCAGACCCCACTCGACCGCAAGGGTGCCCTTGTCGCTGACGTCGGTCCGCTTGACCGGCTCGACCAGGTTCAGCTGCACCGTCTCGCTGATCCGCTGGACCTCGCCGCTCTTCGCGAGCTTGTCGGCCAGGGCGAGCGTGCCGTCCTGGACGAGGATCCGGTTGCTGATCCAGTAGCTCTCGTAGTCGGCGCCGGCGGCGTCGAGCTGCTTGATCAGGCTCGCCTGGGACGTCTCGGCGGTGCTGGTGAGGGCGTCGTAGACCCGCTGCCCCCGCTCGTCCCAGTTCGTGATGCCCCGGGCGTCGGTCAGGTCCGCCTCGTCGGCCATCTCGACCCAGAAGTCGGCAGTCTTGCGCTCCGCCAGCATCTCCCTCGCGAAGTCGGTGAACTTGTCTTCGGGGTCGGCCGCCACAGCCTTCGTGGTTGTCGCCGCTGTGGCCGGGGACGTTCCTGCGAACGCCACCGGGGCGACGCTCAGCGCTGATGTCGCGACAAGCGCGAAAACCGCTGTGGCGGTTGTCGAGCGTTTCGCGAGAGCAGTTCGACGATGCATGAACCCTCCATTACCCGGCGCATCCACGACTCCGGATGCGCTTGGACGGACCACGGTCGTGGGCCATCCCTAACCGTGGTTCGCGCAGGTCAGGGCAACAAGGTCCGTTCACGGTCAGGTGTAGGTCACTTCTCGGTCAAAACACGGTCGGGGTGGAGCGACCGCCCGTGTCAACAGCCCTGGCAAAACTTCACCCGGTTGCGATCGAAATTCACCCTTAGCGGGTGGTTCGTGGCATAAAGATGCCACCCGGGCGGGAATGTGTCATTTCCGGCACGCAACGCGCAGGTAACGAAAAATTGACCTCATTGGTACGGGCCGAGGACAAACTGGCCGCTCGCTGGCTGGTTTCCACCCGGTAAGTACCCGAACGGCCCCATCCACGGAGGGTGACGCACATGACGCTCGACCTCGCACCAGGTTCCGCCCCCGGCCTCGTCGTCTGCGTTGGCCTGCCATCGGACCAGATCATCGAGATCGCCCATCTGCTCCGTGGCCGGGCGACGGTGCTCGCCACGCCTGACGCTGAGGGCGCCCGCGCCGTCCTCGGCAACCAGGAGGCCCGGCGCTCCGCCGATGCCGTCCCGCGCGTCCTCGGCGCGCAGCCCGAGCGGTACGACAATCCCGGCCCGACGGAGGACCAGACCCACGGCCGGCGCCTCCCCGAGCACCCCACCGACCGGCTCCCCGAGAGCGACAACCTCACCGAGGCCCCACTGCTCGTCGGGGCCGAGCGCAGGTCGACAGCGCTGTCCTCGGCCTCACCCGCGCCGTTGCCCGGCATGGCCGACGCCGGAGCCGCCGGACGCCGCGGGCGGTTCCGGCCGGCGTCGGGCAGCGTGCTGGCACAGCCGGTGGTCCGCGCCGCCGTCCCGGCACCACTCCGGCCGGAGCCGGGGTACGCGGCAGCCACTTCGGCGTCCCGTGCCACCGGGCGTGCCACCGGCTCGGTCCTGGAGCCTGGCCTGGGCGGCGGTTCCGGTGCCGTGCGGGACCGGGGCGGCAGTGCTCCCGCCGTCAGCGGATCGATCCCGATGACCGCCCCGCCGGCGCTGGAGCCACTGGTGGCCGGGCCGCTGCACGTGGACCTGGCCGGCCGGGAGGTCATCGCGCTGGGCCGGCGCGTGTACCTGTCGGCGCGGGAGTTCGACCTGCTCGCGACCCTGGCCCTGGAGGCGGGCCGGGTCTGGTCGTTCGCCGAGCTCACGGCGCGCGTGTGGCAGCTGCCGTACCTCGGCGACTCCGACCCGGTGACGTCGGCGGTGAAGCGGCTGCGCAAGCGGCTGGCGCCGGTCCGCGACGTGGAGGTCGCCTCGGTGCGCGGCGTGGGCTACCGGCTCAGGGTGCGGGTCTGAGGCGCGGGTCAGGGACAGGTCGGGGCGCACGGTCAGGCCCCGGTCACCAGCCAGCGGTCGCCCCGCGCCCGCCATCCGGTGGTGACGGCGCGCGCGGCCATGAACACACCGGCGAACGCGAGCCAGAGCCAGGCGAGACCCCGTGCGCCGTCGGGCCCCCAGGCGGAGACCGCGAGCGCGAACGGAACGTAGACCACCAGCGTCGCCATGCCGGCCCAGGCGAGGTAGCGGCCGTCGCCCGCACCGATGAGGACGCCGTCCAGCACGAAAACCCAGCCCGCCATCGGCATGAGCACACCGCAGACGGCTATGCCGAGAGCTGTCGCGACGCGGACGTCGGGATCGGGCGAGAACAGCGGCGCGATCCACCAGCCGGTTGCCGCCAGGAGCAGGCCGATCAGTGCCCCGGCGCCGACGCCCCACTGCAGGCAGCGGCGCAGCACCAGGCGCACGTGTCCGACGTCGCCGGCGCCGAGCCCGTGGCCGACCAACGCCTGCGCCGCGATGGCGAGCGCATCGAGCGCGAACGCGGCAAGTCCCCACAGGGAGCTCACGACCTGGTGCCCGGCCAGCGCGACAGCGCCGAGATCGGTCGCCACGACCACGGTGAGCAGGATCGCGGCACGCAGGCTGAGGGTACGGATCACCAGCGGTACGCCGGCCCGGGCTCCCGAGAGGATGCCTGCCCGGTGCGGACGCAGGCTCGACCCGCGAGCCCGTGCTCCCCGCACCACTATTACCGCGAGCACCACCGCCATGAGGATCTGGGTGATGGCCGTCCCCAGGCCTGAACCGGCGATGCCCATGCCCGCGCCGTAGACGAGCGCGAAGTTCAGGCCCACGTTGAGCAGCGCGCCGGAAGCCGCGACGACCAACGGGGTGCGCGTGTCGCGCAGGCCGCGGAGGACGCCGGTCGCGGCCTGGACCACGAGCATCCCGGCGAGGCCGGGCGCCGACCAGCGCAGATAGGTCACGGCATGCTGCGCGACGTCGCCGTGCGCGCCCAGGGCGGTCACCGTCAGCGGGGCGGCGAGCAGCAGGACGGCAACCAGGACGGCGCCGATCCCGAGCGCGAGCCACATCCCGTCGATGCCGGACTGCAGCGCCTCCCGCTCCTTGCCGGCACCGGTGAGCCGGGCGACCGACGCGGTGGTCGTGTACGCGAGGAAGATGCACAGCCCCACGAGCGTCAGGAGCACGTTGCTCGCGAGCGAGAGGCCGGCGAGCTGGGCCGTGCCGAGATGCCCCACCACCGCGCTGTCCACAAGCACGAAGACGGGTTCGGCGACGAGCGCCCCGAGGGCAGGTACCGCAAGGGCGAGGATCTCCCGGTCGATGGACCGCCGAAAACCCGGAGTGTGGCGCGGCTCGCCCAACTTTCTTTCCTCCACAGGCTGGGGGTTACGTCGATGCAGGTCAGAGGGGATGGTGATGTTTTACACAGGGGTTATCCACAGCTGGGGACAGGGTTGTCCACCCACTGTGCACAGCCCTGGGCCACCTTTCCACATGGATGTGCACAGGCTCGTCCACAGGTCTCATTGCGTTCGGGTCCGCAGGGGCTTAGCGTCAGCGGGACCCAGTAGCCGGACCAGCCGGGGAGAGGCTGTCACACACGACACAAAGGCGTGTCGGCCCCGAAGTCCCGGGGCGTGTGGGTGGCGAGGAGTAGAACAGATGTAGGACGTCGGTCGAGCGTACGCGCAGCGTGCGCCAAGATGTCATGAGACGTGGAAAGCAGGAGGTGCGGATGTCGGTCGAAGAGCTGGAGTCGAGCTATTCGGGACGGCCGGGCCTCGATCGCACCCCGCCGCAGGACGTCGCCGCGGAGATGAGCGTGCTGGGCGGCATGCTGCTGTCCAAGGACGCGATCGCCGACGTGATCGAGCAGATCCGCGGCAACGACTTCTACCGGCCGGCGCACGAGGCGATCTACGACGCGATCATCGACCTCTACGGCCGCGGCGAGCCGGCCGACGCCATCACCGTGCTCGCCGAGCTCCAGCGTCGCGGCGAACACGCGCGCGTCGGCGGAGCCCCGTACCTGCACGACCTCATGGCCGGCGTGCCGACGGCGGCGAACGCGGGCTACTACGCGCGGATCGTCCGTGAGCGCGCGATCATGCGCCGCCTCGTCGAGGCCGGCACACGCATCGTGCAGATGGGTTACGCCACTGACGGCGGCGAGGTCGACGACGTCGTCAACAACGCGCAGGCCGAGGTCTACGCGGTGACCGAGCGCCGGGCGTCGGAGGACTACCTGCCGCTGGCCGACATCATCGGGCCGACCTTCGACGAGATCGACGCCGCCCAGGGCCGCGGTGAGGGACTCACCGGCGTGCCGACCGGGTACTCGGACTTCGACCGCCTGACGAACGGCCTGCACGGCGGCCAGATGATCGTCGTGGCGGCCCGACCTGCTGTCGGGAAGGCACTGGCACTCGACACACCGCTTCCGACGCCGTCGGGCTGGACGACCATGGGCGAGGTCGCCGTCGGCGACCTGCTCCTGGCTGCCGACGGCACTCCCACCAGGGTGGTCGCGGCCACCGAGGTCATGCGGGGCCGTCCTTGCTATGAGGTGGAGTTCGACGACGGCACGGTGATCGTCGCGGACGCTCAGCACCAGTGGGCGGTCGGCGCGGCAGGAGACGCCCAGATCCTGACGACCGAAGAGATGGCCGGAAAGCTTGGTGGTGGCACTGAGCTGGCCATCGGCCCAGGACATGAGGGTGCGCCACGTGTCTTCGGAGTCGCCTCTGTTCGGCTGATCGAATCGGTGCCCGTGCGCTGTGTCGAGGTGGAGAACCCATCGCACCTGTACCTAGCGAGCCGGTCGATGGTCCCGACCCACAACTCTGTGCTGGGAATCAACGTCGCTTCTCATGCGGCCATTCACCACAACCAGGCCTCCGTCATCTTCTCCCTGGAGATGAGCCGCAACGAGATCGTCATGCGTATGCTCGCGGCCGAGGCCCGGGTCCCGCTGACCAAGATGCGTAGCGGCAACATGGACGACGGCGACTGGCAGAAGCTCGCCGCCACCATGGGCAAGGTGTCGGACGCCCCGCTGTTCATCGACGACTCGCCGAACATGTCGCTGATGGAGATCCGCGCGAAGTGCCGACGGCTCAAGCAGAAGCACGACCTCAAGCTCGTCGTCATCGACTACCTCCAGCTGATGTCGTCCGGCAAGCGCGTCGAGTCGCGTCAGCAAGAAGTCTCCGAGTTCTCGCGTTCGCTCAAGCTGCTCGCGAAGGAGCTCGAGGTGCCCGTCATCGCCATCTCGCAGCTGAACCGTGGCGCTGAGCAGCGCAGCGACAAGAAGCCGCAGATGTCTGACTTGCGTGAATCTGGGTCAATTGAGCAGGATGCCGACGTTGTGATTCTTTTGCACCGTGAGGACGCCTACGAGAAGGAGTCACCGCGCGCAGGCGAGGCGGACTTCATCATCGCCAAGCACCGAAACGGCCCGACCGACGTGATCACCGTTGCGTTCCAGGGGCACTACCAGCGGTTCGTCGACATGCAGGTGTGACGCGTCTCTGGGCTGAGGTCGTCGCTCCGGTTGGTGCTGCTCAGACCGGCGTCTCCGCGATCGTGGTCTCGTCCTTTTGAGGCGCGGCTCGCGATCGACGTCGGTCGAGTGCGGCCATGATGGGCGTCGCGCCGATGCCGTGGATGACGATCGAGCTGACGACCACCAGGCCGGCGATCCCCCAGAGCCGGCCCTCGCCGGGAAAAGTCGCGTGTCCGAGGGCGTATGCCACGTAGTACAGCGTGCCGATGCCGCGCACCCCGAAGAACGCGATGACCGCGCGGTCCCTCGAACCGGTCCTCCCCGGCGTGAGCGAGAGCCAGCCCGCGAGCGGCCGGATCACGAGCAGGAACACGAGAGCCAGCCCGACGTCGAACCACCCCAGGTCGTCGAACAGTCCTCGCGCCACGGCACCGCCGAGCAGCACGACGACGGCGACGGTCAGCAGGCGCTCGATCTGCTCGACGAACTTGTGCAGCACCGAGTGATAGCTGTGCTCGCGCTCGACCGTCCGCACCGTGCATGCGCACACGAAGACCGCGACGAACCCGTACCCCTCGGCGAGCTCGGCGGCCCCGTAGGCGAGGGACGTCGCCGCGAGCGCCACGAACCCTTCGGCCTTCTCGGTCAGGCCCAGTCGATCACCGACCTTCGAGAAGAAGATGCGCCCGAGCAGCCAGCCGACGGCGATCCCGATGAGCACGCCCACGCCCAGCCGCCACGCGACGTCGACCAGAAGCCACTCCGCGGCCCAGCCACTCGGGTGGACGCCCGCGACGCTCACCGCGATGGCGAGGTATGTGAACGGGAACGCCAGCCCGTCGTTCAGACCGGCTTCGGAGGTCAGGGCGAACCGGACCTCGTCGTCCTCTGCCTCTGCCTCCGTGACGGGCTCGCTCACCTGGACCTCGGTGGCAAGCACGGGATCGGTCGGTGCGAGCGCGGCCGCCAGGAGTAGCGCGCTCGCGGCCCCCAGACCGAGAGCCGCCCATCCGAGCAGCCCGACGGCGAGCATGGACAGCGGCATCGCGATGGCGAGCAGTCGCCATGTCGTCGACCACGAGCGCCATCCGAGCGGCCGGTTGAGCGCGAGGCCCGCCCCCATGAGCGAGACGATCACACAGATCTCGGTGAGGTGCAGGGCGATGGTCCCGTGCTCGAGCGGATCAGGGTCCGGCAGAGTCGGCAGAAGCAGGAAACCTACGAAACCGGCAAGGAGAAACACCATCGGCATCGAGATCGGTGCCCGGCCAAGGACCCGCGGGAGCAGAGCGGCTGCGAGCGTGGCGAGGCCGAGCGCGACGAAAAGGCCCCCGGAGCTCTCGAGCTCGATCATCTGTCGGAGCGTAGTGCGGGGCCCGCCACCCGCACGTCGGTGCCGTAAGACGCCAGGTCGGATGGCCGAGAGCAGGCGGGTCGCCGCGCGACTCGGACCCGATCGCAATACGGTCGGCACGTCCGGCGTCCGCCGGATCCTGCACAAGGAGGACAGGCGATGGGACTCTTCGGCCGCCGTACACCGCGCCCCGCCCGCCCGAGCGTCGAGGCCCAGCCGCCCGCCGGGCGCGTGAAGCCCGCCGAGAGCGGCGCGTCCCGGCTCTGGTCCGACGGCTTCGGTCGCGTCGGCACACGGTCGCTGCAGGTCCTCGCGGTCCTGGCGGTCATCGCCGTCTTCGGGTACGTGGGCACACGCCTGACCCTCGTCGTCATCCCCGTCCTCATCGCGCTCGTGCTGGCGGCGGCGATCTACCCGTTGGTCTCGCTGCTGCGCCGCCGCGGTCTGCCCTCGCTGCTCGCAACCTGGATCGCGCTGCTGGCCCTGGTCGCGCTGCTGACGGCGATCGTGTGGCTCGTCGTGCGAGCCGTCGTGGACCAGTGGGACGAGCTTCAGACCCAGGCGCTCGACGGCTTCGACTCCCTGCAGACCTACATCCAGGACCTGCCGTTCCAGATCACCGACGAGCAGATCGCCTCGGTGCGCGAGTCCGCCGTGAACCTGCTGCAGTCGGACACCTTCGGCTCCGGTGCCCTCGCGGGTGTCTCCCAGACGGCCGACTTCGTCGCCGGCTTCTTCATCATGATCGTGGTCCTGTTCTTCTTCCTGAAGGACGGCCCGGCCATGTGGGAGTTCGTGCTGCGGCCGTTCGAGGGCCACCGGTACGAGCGCGGGCAGCGCGTCGGCTCCGCCACCATCCGCACGCTCGGCGGCTACGTGCGCGGGACGGCGATCGTGGCGTTCGTCGACGCGGTCGGTATCGGGATCGGCCTCGCCATCGTGGGCGTCCCGCTCGTCATCCCGCTGTCCGTGCTCGTCTTCCTGCTCGCCTTCATCCCGCTGGTCGGCGCGACGGTGGCCGGCATCCTCGCGGCCCTGGTCACCCTCGTCGCGGTCGGGCCGGTCGAGGCGCTCATCGTCGTAGCGATCGTCGTCGTCGTGAACCAGCTCGAGGGCGACTTCCTCCAGCCGGTCGTCATGGGCCGGGCCCTGCGCCTGCACCCGCTGGTCATCCTGTTCGCGCTGACCGCGGGGACGGTGCTCGTCGGCATCACCGGCGCCATCCTCGCCGTACCGATCGCCGCGTCGATCTGGCGCGCGATCCAGGTGTGGGACGGACCCGACCTGCCTGCACGGTTCGCGCGGCAGAAGCGCTCCGAGACCGTCTGACCCGCGCAGACCTCAGAGCTCACGGATGTAGCAGAGCATGCGGTAGTCCTCGCCGGGCTGGATGTTGGTGAAGCCGTGTCGCTCGTAGAACCGCCGCGTGTCCCCGTCCACCTCGTCGACATTGATGTGGATCTCGCCGCCGTGCCGCGACCGGACGAGGTCGACGGCGGCACTCAGCAGCGCCGTGCCGAGGCCACGATCGCGCAGGTGCGGCTTGACGTAGAGCTCCTCGAGCTGCGCGAGCGGCCCGTCGTAGTAGGGCGTAGGGCGCAGCGTGAGGAAGGCGAAGCCGGTCGGGTCGTCACGGCTGCCGGAGAGCAGGACGACGACGTCGTCGCGGTCGAGCAGGCTCGTGAAGCGGCCGGCGAACTCCTCCGCACCTGGCCCCTCGGTGGAGAACTCCTGGTTGAACTCCCAGAGAAGCCGGCCCACGACCGCGGACTCGGCGGAGGTGGCACGAAGAACTGGCGCCTCGGTCGGATCACTCATCGGGCCATTGTGTCGTCAAGGAGCTTCCAGTGGCCCTCGGACACGACCTCGACGGACCCGTCGACCACCACGAGGGCGGTCTCGTCGTCGATCGCGTACGCCGGTCCGTCGATCCCGGCCGCCCACTTCTCGGCGGCGGCCATCGTGTTGTACGGCAGCATCGGGTGGTCGACGTGCGGAAAGATCGAGAAGTCGACGATCCCGAGCGTGCTGTCGTCGCCCGAGGGCGGGGTCCACTCGACGAACCACTCCCCGATGCGCGGGGTCATCACCATGCTGCCTGCGCTCATCCCCACGTAGACCGTCTCGGTCAGCGAGGGCAGGAGGTCCGCGAATCCGGACTCCCGCATCCAGTGGTTCAGGTAGAGGGCGTCGCCGCCCGCCACCAGGAGGACGTCTGCCTCCCGGACCTTGGGGACCCAGAGCTTCTCGTCGATCGAGGGCAGCGCGGTCAGCTCGAGCACGCCCACCGACTTCCAGCCGAGCCCGGTCATGTTGTCGGACTCGCCGGTGATGAAGTCCCTGGCGTTGAGCCCCGGACCGACGGCCGGGTGCCCGTACAGCGCGGTGGGGATGCAGAGGGCGTCGCAGTCGGCGACCGGCCGGCCCAGGAGGCCGAGCAGCGCGCCGTGGATGCCGGCGTTCCTGACGCCTGCGGAGGTGAGCAGCAGTCGCATGATTCTCCGGTTCGGGGGAGGAAGAGCTCGACGACCGGTAGACGGCGGGGAGCTGCGGGAATCATCGCTGCCGTGCCCCGAGTCTGGCGCTTGAACCGTTTAACCTCCTTCAGACCGTTCGACCTTTAACGATAAATTCGCCGCACCGTGGGGCTTCGCCCTGCGGACTCCGTCCTCGGCAGCGCCGCTGGGGACCCTGGTGAAGGGAGCGACACCATGCGACACCCCACTCAGTCCCGAGGCTGGCGGGCCCTGCTGGCGGCCTCGGCTGTCCTGCTCGCCCTCGGCGGGCTCAACGCACCCGCCTCCGCACTCCCCGAAGAAGCCGCTCCGGCGGCGGCCACCGCCGGATGCGGCCAGCCCGCGGGTCTGGGCACCGGCAACCACACCATCACGAGCGGCGGGCAGTCCCGAACGTTCCGCCTCGACGTACCCGCCGGGTACGACCCGAGCCGGTCGTACCGCCTGGTCGTGGGACTGCACTGGTGGCACGGCACGTCACAGGACGTGGTGAACCAGGGCTTCTACGGTCTGAAGCCGCTCGCCGGCAACAGCACTATCTTCGTAGCCCCGCAGGGCATCGACAACGCCTGGCCCAACACCAACGGCCGGGACGTCACGTTCGTGGACGACGTGCTGCGCACCCTCGACTCCGCGTTCTGCATCGACACGGGCCAGCGGTTCGCGACCGGCTTCAGCTACGGCGGCGGGATGAGCAACGCCCTGGCCTGCGCGCGAGCCGACGTGTTCCGCGCGGTCGCGGTCCTCAACGGCGCCCAGCTGTCCGGATGCGCCGGCGGCACCCAGCCCGTCGCCTACCTCGGCTCCCACGGCGTCACGGACAGCGTCCTGAACATCTCGCAGGGCCGTACGCTGCGCGACCGCTTCCTGCGGAACAACGGATGCCAGGCACAGCAGGCACCGGAGCCCGCCGCGGGCAGCGGCACGCACACCAGGACCAGCTACACGTGCCGCGACGGCTACCCGGTCGTGTGGATCGCGAACGACAGCGACCACCAGTGGGACGCCCGGGACCGCGGGCAGTCGCAGTCGCACGTACCGGGTGAGATCTGGCGGTTCTTCACGTCCCTGACGTCGACGACGCCGACGCCGACACCCACCGGCTCCTGCACGGCGACGTACCGCACCGTGAACTCCTGGCCCGGCGGCTTCCAGAGCGAGGTGACCGTCCGCGCCGGAGACGCGCCGACGACGTCGTGGAGCGTCAGCTGGCGCTCGTCCGGTGAGCGGGTGGACCAGGTGTGGAACGGGATGGCGACGTCGCAGGGCGACCAGGTCGTCGTCCGGAACGCGGCCGAGAACGGTCGCCTCGCGGCCGGTGGCACCACGACCTTCGGCCTGCTCGGCAGCGGCACACCACCGACACCCGCCCTGGCGTGCACCAGCTCCTGAGGGGGTGAGCCGGCGACCGCCGGCCGGCCGTCGACCCGCCGTCGAGCGGGTCGGCGGCCGTCACCTTCTCTCACCGGGCACGCCACGTGCTTGAATGCCGACGCTTCGCCACTCACGGCGGAGCCGTCGAGAGGAGCACACCCGTGGTGGATCCGACGTTGCTGCTGCTCGATCGGCTCCACGCGGCCGGGTTCACCGACGTCGTCACGGTCGAGCCGGCGACCGGCGGCCTCGCGGCGACGGCGGGGTTCGCGAGCCGAGTGGACGGCACGTCCCTGTTCGTCAAGGCGTTCGCCGAACCGCCGTCGGACGACGCGTTCGCGGTGGAGGCCGAGGGGCTGCACGCGCTGCGCACCCTCGGGGGTGTCATGACGCCCGAGGTGCTCCTGGCAAGCCGCGACCTGCTCGTGCTCTCGGTGCTGCGCCCCAGGCCGAGCTCAGAAGCCTTCTGGGAGCAGCTCGCGCACACACTCGCGCGCCTGCACTCGAGCACCGCTCACGACCGGTTCGGCTGGCATCGCGACAACTGGCTGGGGCGCCGTCGGCAGGTCAACACCTGGACGGACGACGGTCTCGAGTTCTTCGCCCGGCACCGGCTGCTGCGCTGGCTCGACGAGCCCCGCGTCCAGGCGGCGCTCGACGCCGCGGACCGGTCGGCGCTGGAGCGGCTGTGCGCCCGGCTGCCCGAGCTGCTCCCGGCCAAGACCGCGTGCCTTACACACGGTGACCTGTGGGCGCAGAACGTCCTGGCCGCAGCCGACGGGCAGCCGGCCCTGATCGACCTGGCGGTCTCGTACATGTGGGCCGAGGTCGATCTGGCTCACCTGTGGACGACGGCACCGCCGCCCGAAGCGCACGTCTTCTTCGACCTGTACGCGGAGCTGACCTCGCTCGACCCCGGCTGGCAGGAGCGCATGCCGATCCTCCAGCTGCGCCAGCACCTGGCGGTCATCGCGCAGTTCGACGACGACTGGGGCGCCGCCGATCAGGTGCGCACCACGCTCGCCCCGTTCCGGCGGCAGACCTGACCGAGCAGCACACCGGGCCACGCCCGTCGGGCTGCTGGTCTGTGCCGCTCAGAGGCGCGCGAACCGGGCTCGCGCGAAGGAGTAGAGGCCGAACGCGGCGATCCCCAGCCCGATCACGAGGAGCAGCGCGGTACCGAACGGTTGGTCGCGCACCGTGTGCAGCGCCTCGTCGAGCCCACCGGCCTGGGACGGGTCCGCCGTGACCGCGGCGGCCACGATCAGTCCGCCGACGACGCCGAGCGCGATCCCCTTGGCGACGTAGCCCACCTGCCCGAGTCGCACCACCACAGGGCCGACGGCGCCACCGCCGGTTCCGGCGAGGTCACGCAGGAACTTCTTCCGTACGCCCTTGACCACGTGATAGACGCCGACACCGATGATCACCAGGCCCGCGAGGCCCACCAGCCAGGGGCCGCCCGGCATGGTCAGGACACGGGCCGTCATGCTCTCCTCGCTGCTGCCCGATCCGCCGGAGCCCTGGGCGTACTGGGCGCCGGTGGCCGCGAGCACCCCGTAGAGCACACCCTTGGCCAGGCTCTTGAGCCGCGCACCAGCCTGGTTCTCCGCGTTCGGCACACCGAGAGCGGCGGTGGCGAGCTGCCACACCGCGAGCGCGGCGAACCCCACGGCCACCGCCCAGAGGAGCAGCTCACCGCCGGGTGCCTGCGCGATGGCGCTGAAGGCGCCGGACTGGTCCGCCTGACCTGAGGACTGGCCCAGCGCGAGCTGGACCGCCAGCCAGGCGACCAGGATGTGCAGGACGCCGGAGGCGACGTAGCCGCCGCGGGCGAGCATGCGTACGGCACCGCTGTTCTGGGCACGCCGTGCGGCCTTGGCGGGAGACTTCTTGGACACGCGC
This sequence comes from Promicromonospora sp. CA-289599, assembly GCF_050936155.1. NCBI lineage: Bacteria > Bacillati > Actinomycetota > Actinomycetes > Micrococcales > Promicromonosporaceae > Promicromonospora > Promicromonospora sp. CA-289599. Next base: position 2,701,904 of record NZ_JBNJNI010000001.1, on the reverse strand, counting down.
ACACCTCCGTCGGGCCGCGCGGATCGCGACACGGTCCACGCTCGCGCATTTCACCGCAATTCGCACCTTGCGCTTCCGGGGGGCCCGCCGCGCGGCGAATCAGCCCGCCTGGTCGGCAGCCGCCTGGTCGTAGTCGATCGCGCTCCCGCACGCCGCCACGGTCTCGCCGTCGGCGATCAGCCGCACGTCCATCCACACCTGTGTCCCCAGGTCGCCCAGATCGCCGTCCGCCCCCTGGAGCTCGACGTCCACGACGTGGATGTCTCCGTCCGGCGCGACGTTCCTGGTGTGCAGGTACGAACCGTCCGACGAAGGGTCGTCGCCGACGCCGCCCGTCCCGATGTCCCAGGACCGGGAGACCACTGGCTCACCGTTCGCCGAGGACGGTCGGGCGTCGATCTCGACGCGGTAGCCGGCGTCCCGCACGGACGGGTCGCTCGCCCAGGTGATCGACGCGCCCGGGTGCGCGGTCCTGGTCGCCCTGACGGTCCACATCCGGCGTTCCCGCTTCTCCCACACCGATCCGCCGAGCAGGATCTCCCCGGTTGTCAGCAAAGGTCCCGGGCCGTCCAGCTCGCACGGGACGACCCCCTCAGTGGTCGATGAGCCGCCGCCGTTGATGGGCAGGCAGTAGCCGAGTCCCAGGACGACGACGACCAGGGCCGCCGAGTACACGGCGATCCCCTGCGTGCGCGGGAGGTCGGGAACTGCCTGCACCACGACCGTGCGGACGATGCTGTCGGCGAAGGTCTGCCGCTTCTAGTGCGACAGCGCCGGCCAGCGGGATCCGTGTCGGGTACGAGTCCTACCCCGGACGTGCCGGCCTCGTCGGGCCGGGTCAGTTCGCTGCTGGACATGGACGAATCATGGCAGCGCGGACGGCATCGGCCCAGGAGAGAGCCCGGCTAGCTGTACTGACCCGGCAGGCTCGCCAGCACCTCCGCCGCCGGGCGCGGCCGGACCAGCCACAGCAGGTGGCTGGACTCGAGGGTGTGCACGTCGTACCGGTTGTCGGGGGTGAGCGCGTCTGCCTCGCGGATCATCCGGTCCTGCATCGCGACCGGGATGCTCGTGTCGGCGCTGAGCCGCACGTATGTCCTCGGGATCGTGCCCCAGGTCGCGGCCTGAACCCGGTCTGCCGGCGTACCCGCGTCCAGGTTCTCGTCCGGCTGGAAGGTGTTGAGGAAGGTGAAGAACTCGTCGTCGGTACCGTCGGCGAGGAACGCCTCCTTGAGGCCCGCGAGCACAGCGGGGTCCGCGGTCCGGAAGTTGGCCCGCAGCAGGCCGACGGCGGCGGGGTCGGCCGCCAGCACACCGGCGAGGGCCCCGGCGTCGACGGATGCCATCTCCGGTTCGGCGTAGTACTCGCCCACCCCGAGCTCTACCGGGGCCCACGCGGAGACGTACACGATGCGGTCGATCAGGTCCGGACGGGCGTTGCCGACCGCGGTCAGCGTGGCGCCGCCGCGGCTGTGACCGACCAGGATCACCGGGCCGTGCTCCTTGGCGCGCTCGAGGGCCTCGATGACCCGGGCCGCGTTGTCGGCCAGGGTGACGCCCTTGATGCTGCCCGGCGCGGTCGCCAGGCCCGCGAGGTCCTGCGGCGCCTGGTAGGCGGCCGGAAAGGTCGCCGCGAAGCCGTGCCCGGGCAGGTCGACCGCAGCCGAGCGGTGGCCCAGCAGGGCGAGCTCCGCCTGGAGCGGCGCGAACGAGAACGAGTTGGCGAAGGCGCCGTGGACCAGGACGAACGTGGGAGACATGGGGCCAGATGCTACCGAGCCCGGCGCCCTCCACACCCAGGCGTCGAAGCGACCCCTCGGTTCGCCACGCCGGTCACTGGCCGACGCGGCCGTCGATCCGCTCGCGCAGGATGTCGGCGTGGCCGCAGTGCCGCGCGTACTCGACGATCTGTCCCACGAGCGCATCGCGCAGCTGCAGGTCCGCGCCCTCCGGCCCGAAGTCGGACGCGCCGGCGTTCCACGTGCCGAGGTCGGTGACGCCGTCCAGGTAGCGGTCCGTGGCGTCCATCTCGGCGTGCCAGGTCTGCCAGGCGTCCTCGACGACCGCCGGGTCGGCGACTGCGCCGTTCCACTCCGCGTCGCGGTCCTCCTCGGTGCGGTACAGGTCGGGGGCGTCCTCGCCCGCCATCACCCGGCGCAGGTGCCGCTCGCCGTCGGCGAGGTGCCGCACCAGGCCGAGCAGGGACATGGTGGACGGCGGGGCCGACCGGCGGGCGATCTGCTCGGCGTCGAGCCCCCCGCACTTCATCTCCAGGGTGAGCCGGTAGTAACGGAGGTAGTCGAGCAGCAGCCCGCGCTCGTCGTCGGTCGGGGTCTCGGTCTCACGCGGGTCGTCGTCGGGGTCCGTCCACATGTCGGGGAAGACTGTGGACTGCGTCCAGCGCGCCGTCAGGGCTTCTTCGGCCTGCTCCTGTGGGTCCATACGAACATCGTGGACCCGTGCCGGAGCGGACCGCCACGGAAAATCGGCCCCACGCTGCCTGCCGGGCCCGCGCCGCCGCTCAGGCCTGGTAGCGGAACGCGTCCCATGCGCCGAGCAGGTACTGGATGCCGAGCGCCCGGTCGTAGAGGCCGTACCCGGGACGAGGCTTGTTCGTGGTGTTCTCGTCCCAGAGGTGGCGTCCGTGGTCGGGCCGGATGTAGCCCTGGTAGCCGGCCTCCGCGTACGCCTTCATGATCCCGGTGGTGTCGACGCTCCCCTCGATTGCGCGGTGGGCCACCTCGGTGAAGTCCCCGTTGTCGAAGTGCTTGATGTTGCGCACGTGCGAGAAGTGGATGCGGTCCATGAAGGTCCGCACGGCGTCGACGGCGTCGTGCTCAGGGTTGGCGGAGAAGCTGCCCAGGCACAGCGTCAGGCCGTGGTGCGGGCTCGGGTGCAGGTCGAGCACCCGGGCGATGCGCTCCTTGCTGGAGACCACGCGCGGCCAGCCGAAGACGTCGAACGGCGGGTCATCGGGGTGGACGCCGAGCTTGACGTCGTACTCCTCGCACGTCGGGATGACCGCCTCGAGGAAGTACTGGTAGTTCGCGTACATGTCGTCGTGGGTGACGCCCACGTAGGCCGCGTTGAGCTCATGGAAGCTCGCCAGCCGCTCCGGCTCCCAGCCGGGCAGGGTCAGCCCGTGCGTGTTCGCCTCCATGTCGGCGATGAGGCTCTCCGGCGACATCTTGTCGACCACGGCCTTCTCGTAGTACAGCGCGGTCGAGCCGTCGGGCAGCGGGTGCCACAGGTCGGTGCGCAGCCAGTCGAAGACGGGCATGAAGTTGTAGCAGACGACCTTCACGCCGGCGCGGCCGAGCCGCTCGACGGTCGTGACGTAGTTCGCGATCGCCTCGTCACGACTCATCCCGAGCACGGTCCGGCCGAGCTTGATCGACTCGTGGACGTTGACCGACTCGACCACCTCGGCGTCGAACGTCCGCGTCACGCCCTTGGCGCGGGCCTCGTCCGACAGGCCGGTGATACGGGCGACCTCTGCGTCAATCTCCGCCTGCTCCCAGACCTCACCGGCCTGCTTGTGGTGCAGGCTCCACACGATGGTCTCCACGCCAGGGATCTGACGTACCTGATCCAGGGTCACTGTGTCGTTGCCCTCGCCGTACCAGCGGAAGCCCATCTTCACGGCCGCACTCCTCGTCGTCGCCCTTGTATGTCCGCTCTTGTATACATCATGCCCGCCCCGCGACGCGGGGCGGGCACGTGTTCACAGGGTGGTGAAGCGCAGCCGCATCCGGACGGGCGCCGCGTGGAGCTGAGCGTTCGCCAGGACGCCAGGGCCGCACGCGGCGCTGCCGACGCCGTGCTGTGCCGCGTCGAGGTGCAGCCACAGCCTGCCGTCCGGCACGAGCTCGTGCGGGTGGGCCGCGCGGTCCAGCGCCTCGTCGGACCAGGGGCGCAACGACAGCTCGATCCCGAGCTGCGACCGGGCGCCGACCGTCACGTCCCCGGCGTCGATCCGCAGACCGGTGCCGTCCGTGAAGGACAGGACTGCGCTCGTGACGCCCCGGCGCGCGCCGTTCTCCTGCGGGTGGGTGTACCGGGTCTGCCAGTCGGCGACGGTGTGCTGCCACGAACCACCGAGCGCCGCCTGCTTCGAGTCCGCGTACGACTCGTCCGGCCCGAGGCCCGTCCAGCGGACGCCGGTCTCGGCGGCCGTCGGCTCGTCGAGCGCGAGCAGCACCCCGAGCCGAGCGACGTTCTCGGGCCAGCGGCCCTCCGGCCGGATGTCGACGAGCAGGTCGACCGCGTCGGGCGCGTCGGTGACGGGCTGCCAGCGGTAGCGCGTGGCGAAGCCCGCACGGGTCGCCGGGCCGGCGATCCTGGCGTCGATCTCGAGCGCCCCGTCGGCACTGACGCCGACACCGTTCTTGCGCTCGGCGAGCAGGTGCAGGCCAGCGGAGCGCCACTTCTCCTCGTCGGCCGACCCCTGCCACTTCGCCGGACGGCGGTCGTTGTCGGTCGGCGCGCGCCACGCGTCGACCCGGAAGTCGTGCACCGCTCGGCCGGCGAGCTCACGGAGGTCACCGCGGCCGTCGAACCGGGCGGGACCGGCGCTGAACCCGCCGTCGGACTCCGTGGACACCCGGCCCGCCGGAGCGGTGAGCGACGCCGGCTCGACGAGGAGGAGCTGGCCGGCGCCGAGCTCGAAGCCCGGCTCGAGCCACGCCTCCTCGAGCGCCTCCGCCTTGTGCTGGACGGCGCGCACCGTCCACCAGACCGGGGCCTCGCCCGGCTCCGGGAGCACGAGGTCGGACGGCGGCCGCACCACCGTCTCGGTCCCGGCCTCCAGCACCAGGTCGAGGGTGCCGGTCGCGAGCTGCTCCGCGCCGCGGTGCAGCGTCCAGCCGATCTCCGCGTGGCTCGTGTCCCGGAACGCGTAACGGTTACGCACCAGGAGCGTGCCGTCCGGCTGCGCGTCGATGCGGATCGGCGCGAACACGGCCGCCGTCTCCAGCAGCCCGGGTGACGGCGTGCGGTCGGGCAGGAGCAGGCCGTCGGCGATGAAGGTCCCGTCGTGGAACCGCTCGCCGAAGTCGCCGCCGTACGCCGCGAACTCGACCCCGTCCGCGTCCGTGCGGGTCAGGCCGTGGTCGATCCACTCCCAGATGAACCCGCCGAGCAGGCGCGGGTGCCGGTCGAACGCCGCGTCGTAGTCGGCGAGGCCGCCCGGACCGTTGCCCATCGCGTGCGCGTACTCGCACAGCACGAACGGCATGGCCCGACGACGGGCATCGGCGTCGGCGCGCTCCAGCGGCGGCTCGATTCCCTGCCCGATCAGCTCGACCTCCGCGCTGTCGGCGTACATCCGCGAGTACACGTCGACGTGGTCGCTCGAGTAGTCGCCCTCGTAGTGGATGGGCCGGCTCGGGTCGAGCGCCCGGACGGCGTCGACCATCGCCGGGACGTTGCGCCCGCCGCCCGCCTCGTTGCCCAGCGACCACATGATGATGCTCGTGTGGTGCGCGTCGCGGCGCACGGTCCTCGTGACGCGATCGACCAGCACCTCTGTCCAGGCCGGGTCGTCGGTGGGGTTGCCGGCCCAGCTCTCGCCCAGGAACCCGTGCGTCTCCAGGTCGTTCTCGTCGATCACGTAGAGGCCGTACCGGTCGCACAGGTCGAGGAAGTGCGGGTGGGGCGGGTAGTGGCTCGTGCGGACAGCGTTGATGTGGTGCCGCTTCATGAGCAGCACGTCCTCGAGCATCCGCTCGGGCGTCACGGCACGGCCGCGCAGCGGGTCGAACTCGTGCCGGTTGACGCCGCGCAGCTTGATCGGCCGCCCGTTGACGAGGAACACGCCGTCCTCGATGGAGACGGTACGGAAGCCGACGGCGAGGGTCACCGTCTCGGTGTCCGTAGAGACGACGACGTCGTAGAGCCGCGGCCGCTCGGCGCTCCACGGCTCGACGGCGACCCGCAGCTCCTCGCCGGCCGCGCCCTCGATCCCGAGCTCGGGCACCGCGACCCGTGCCGCGACCGCGCCGGGGGCGGCCACCACTGTCGCGGCATCCACCCGCAGCGTGCCGACGCCGGTCGTGTGGTCGTAGCCGGCGTGCACGCGGACGTCGTCGAGCGCGCCGTCCGGCCGGTGCTCCAGCGTGACGCTGCGGAAGATCCCGGAGAGCCACCACTGGTCCTGGTCCTCGACGTACGACATGGCCGACCACTTCGTGACACGGACCGCGAGCAGGTGCTCGCCTCCCGCGCGCAGCCGGTCGGTCAGGTCCACCTCGGTGGGCAGGCGGGAGCCGTGCGACGTGGCCAGCAGCTCGCCGTCCAGCGCCACCTGGAACCAGGAGTCCACGCCCTCGAAGCGTAGGAGGGTACGGCCGCCCTCCGGCCAGTCGGCGGGCAGCCGGAACGTCGTGCGGTACTCGCCGGTCGGGTTGTCGTCGGGCACGTGCGGCGGGTCGACCGGGAACGGGTAGAGCACGTTGTTGTACTCGGGCACGCCGTAGGGCCACGCGTGCGGGGCCTCGGCGAGCTGCCAGTGCCCAGGCACCGCCAGCCGGTCCCAGTCGTCACCGCGCTCGGCGCGGTCCACCCCCGTCTCGGGATGCGGGAACAGCCGGAACCGCCACTCCCCGTCGAGCGACAGGGTCGCTGAGCTGGACGCGCCGGCCGGCGGGCGGAATCGCGGGGCGACGACACCGTCCGGCATAGCGACGGACTCGTGGGTGGTGGTCATGACTCCTCCAGGCGGAGAGGGTGGAAGCGGGCAAGCACAAGCGCCGGTCGAGACCGTACCTCGCAAAACCGTGCCAACGGGTGCCCGAAGCCAGATGATGGACAGATGGCCAGCCTTCTGCACACCGTCCGATCCGCGGTCGCCCCGCTGACACGCACGCGGGTGTTCCGCGCCGTCGGCCCGGTGCTGCTGCCACCGGCCGAACGGGCACTCACCTGGCTCTCCCGAGGGCGGCTGCAGGTCAGCGCCCTGCTGGTGCCATCGCTCGTGCTGCACACGACGGGTGCACGGTCGGGCGAGCCACGCGACACCTACCTCATGTACACGCCCGACGGGCCCGGCCGGGCGATCGTCGCCGGGTCGGCGTTCGCCCAGGGGCGGCACCCGGCGTGGACGTACAACCTGCTCGCACACCCGGAGGCGAGCATCAGCGTGAGCGGACGGCGGATCCCGGTCCGCGCGACCCTCATCGGGGACGACGAGCGGGACGCCGTCTGGGCGCAGATCGAGCGGCAGTGGCCCGGCTATCGCGGCTACGAACGGGACTCCGGCCGGGTGGTGCGGCTGTTCCGGCTGCGGCGGGTGAGTGCGCCAGTGGAGAAGGTGTGATCACTGCCTTATTCACAAAGATTTGGTTGATCTCCGACTGAATCCGCGAGAAAAGTGCGATAGTGGGTGCATGATCCTTCTGCGCTTCCGGGTCGAGAACCATCGGAGCCTCCGCGACGAGGCGGCACTGTCGCTCGTCCGACCCTCGATGACCACGCTGCACCCCAAGGACGGCGACTGGGTCGGGGCCACGACGCGGGTAGCCGGGATCTACGGGGCAAACGCATCTGGCAAGTCGACCGTCGTGGACGCGCTGAAGTTCTTCCGTGCGATGGTCATGAACTCCGCAACGTCGTGGAGCCTGAACAACGAGCTGCCGCAGCAGCCCTTCTTGCTCGACCCCGAGACCAAGGACTCCGAGTCCGGCTACGCGGTCGACTTTGTTCTCAACGACCTGCGCTACCAGTACGGGTTCGTGATCGACCGGGATGCCGTCCACCAGGAGTGGCTCTTCGACTACCCGAGCACGAAGCATCGCGTTCTGTTCGAGCGGGAAGGACACGAGTTCAAGTTCGGTCGCGCCTTGCTCGGCGCTCCGCGCACGCACGCTTCGGCAACCGGCGAACGAGAGCTCTTCCTCTCGAAGGCGAGGTCGAACGGACACGAGCTGCTTAGCACGCTGTGGTCCGCACTCGTCGACCGTCTCGTCATCGCTGACTTCTCCGAGCGGGACCGGGGTCTACGCCTCGACCAGATCACCGAGGGAATCGCGGACGGGGTCATTGACCTCCACGACGTGATCACGCTCTTGCGAGTCGCCGACATCGGGATAGCTGACGTCGCTGTCGACGAGTCGGAGGTGCCCGACTACTTCACTCTCACGAGCCTGATGCTCGCGCGCCAAAAGGGCAGACTCGGCAAGGACGCAGTGGAGTCCCTCTTCGGCATCGTCCCGAGCCAGCGCATGGGCAATAGCCCTTCGAACACGACGGCACGAAGAGAAGTTGAACTGGTCCAGAGAGCGCTGATCTTTCGTCACCTCGGCCACAACGGCACCTTCCCGCTGCCTCTCGACGCACAGAGCACCGGGACGCTCTCGTGGCTCAGCCTCGCCCTTCCAGCGCTCAAGATCCTGCGCCAGGGCGGCGTCTTGATGGTGGACGAGATCGATGCCAGCCTGCACCCTCAGCTGTCGCAGGTGATTCTCAGGATGTTCAAGGATCCCGACTACAACCGCACCGGTGCCCAGCTCGTCTTCACGACGCACGACACCTTCCTCCTGTCCGCCCAGTCGGACTCGATGCTCACTCCTGAGGAAACGTGGTTCACGGAGAAGGACCGTGACGGCGCGACATCGCTGTTCTCGCTGGCTGACTTCCCGACCCGGGCAGACCAAAACTTCGCGAGGCGCTATCTCGACGGCCGGTACGGCGCGATCCCCCGTACTGCGCGGTCCTTCCTGGCGACGCTCCTTGACGCCGAGCCAAGGGAAACGGCGGATGCGTAAGGGCGGTTCGGTACGCAGGAGCCGGCCAAGTCGTCAAGAGAACAAGAAGCTCCTGATAGTGACCGAAGGCGAGATCACCGAGGTTCAGTACCTGCAGGGGCTCGCCCAGTACCTGCGGACTGCCGGCGTCACTGTGGTCCCCTGCACCGTTCAGAGCGGTGGCGGGGAACCGTCCCGTGTTCTCGCGAAGGCCCGCGACCTCGCCTCGCAGGGTGACTACGAGGCGGTGTGGCTCGTAGTTGACGTCGACGATCACGCGTCGCTGGACGACGTCCTGCGCAAGTGCGCGACGGGCGGCGAAACGGTCGTGGTGTCGAACCCACAGTTCGAGGTGTGGTTGCTGTGGCACTTCGCGAGCACCGGAGCACCACAGACCACCGCCTCGCTCAAGAAGGAGCTTCGGCGCCACGGGCTTGTCGGCAAACACCTTCCCACCTCGTTCCCGTTCGACCGTGTCGATCAAGCCGTCACCATGGCCACGCACAAGGACAGGCCGATGTCCCGGAACTCACGTGGCCCGAATCCGTCGAGCGCGATGCCCCACCTGGTCGATGCACTGCGTCGTTCTTAGGCGCTCGATGGGGTCGGCGTAGCCTCGTTCGCATGGCATACGACCTTGCCCTCGCGGACGAGATCCGGACCGTGCTGGACGGCGCGCCCGAGGTCACCGAGCGACGCATGTTCGGCGGGCTCTCGTTCATGGTTAACGGCAATCTCGCGGTGGCGGTGCGCGGCTCGGAGGGGGTCCTGGTCCGTGTGGGACCCGACGCCGCCGAGGAGCTGGAGCGCACCACTGGTGCCACGCGCGCCGTGATGGGAGCGCGAGTCATGGCCGGCTGGCTGTCGGTAGGGCCCGACGATCTCGGCACCGAGGAAGAGCTGGCCGGCTGGGTACGGCGCGGCGTGGACCACGCCAGCTCGCTGCCGCCGAAGTAGACGCCCGTCACCGTTGACCATGTACCTGCTGCCAAGAATCGGGTTTGCGTGGCAGCAGGTACATGGTCAACGGGAAGGGCTCAGCCCTGACGCGCCAGCATCTCGCCGATCACGCGTGCGCCCTCCGGGAAGGCCCCGGGATTCGGCCCGGAATAGTTGAGTCGCAGATAGGCACCGGTGGGTTCGGCGGGGAACCACTCGTCGCCCGCGGCCACTACGACGCCGGCCGTCTCGCAGTCCCGGACCAGGCGCGCGACGTCGGTGGGGTCCGGGAGCCGCACCCAGAGGTTCAGACCACCCTGGGGCACCACCTCGACCCGGGCGGTCGGCGCGTACTCCCGGAGGGCACCGAGCAACAGGTCCCGGCGTGCGGCGAGCCGCTGTCGCTGGGCGCGCAGGTGGGTACGCCACCCGGGCTGGGTCACGACATCGAGCGCGACGGCCTGCAGCATCCCACTCACGTACATGGCCTCGGCCTGGGCATCGGCGAGGATCCGCTCGCGGGCCGGACCGCGAGCGACCAGCCCGGCGACACGCACCGCCGGCGAGACGCTCTTGGCCAGCGAGCGCAGGTAGACCACGTGCCCGCCGTCGTCACGGGCGGCGAGGGGCACGACGTCCTGGGCGATGCCGAAGTCGTGCGCCCAGTCGTCCTCGATCACGAAGGCGCCGTGCGCGCGGGCCAGGCGGAGCACCTCGTCGGACAGGTCGGACGACCAGCGAGCGCCGGTCGGGTTGGCGTAGCTCGGCTGTGCGTAGAGGGCTCGGGCACCGGTCCGGTCGAAGGCACGCGCGAGCTCGTCCGGGTCGGGGCCGTGGGGGCCGCTGGGCACCGGCACGAGCTGCACACCGACCTGCTCCGCGGCGAGGATCGCGCCCCAGTAGGTGGGCGATTCCACGAGCAGCGGGCGGCCGGTGCCCACGAGGGCGCGGAAGATGGTGCTGAGACTGGCCTGGCTGCCGGGGAAGACTATGACGTCGCTCGGGGCCGGGGGTGTTGTCCCGACAGGTGCCGCACTGCCCAGCTCGGCGGCGAACCAGGTCTGCAGCTCCGGGAGTCCAGCGGCCGGCGGGCGCGCGACGGCGGCGTCGCCGCGCGCAGCCCTGGTGAAGGCCGCGCGGACCAGGCGTTCGGGCAGGAGTTCCCGATCCGGGTAGCCCGAGTGCAGCGCGATCACGTCGTTCGAATGGGTGTGCAGGGCTGTCGCGAGCTGTTGGACGGCCTTCGGCCGTGGGCCGAGGGCCGCCGTCTGCCAGCCGTAGTCGTGGGGGCGCGGTACGCGCACCGCCCGGACGAACGTACCGACGCCCGGCCGCGTCTCCACCACACCCTGCGAAGCGAGGGTGTGCAGCGCCTTCTGCACCGTGACGGGGCTCGCCCCGTACTGCGTCACGAGTGCCCGACTGGAGGGCAGCCGGGCCCCCGGCGCGGCGGCGGCGATCCACTCGCGCAGGCCGGCGACAATGCGAGCACTGCTATTGTCATACATGACAGCCAACAGTAGCGCTACTCTCCAGACCGCACCGCCGCTATCCCCGGCGCGGGCCGGCCTCTGGTGGGGCCTCCTCGGGGTCGCGGCCTTCTCGTTCACCGTCCCCTTCACCCGCATGGTGGTCGACGGCGGGGGCATGTCACCACTGTTCGTGTCCTGCGGCCGGGCCGTCGTCGCGGCCGCGCTCGCGGCGATCGCCCTGGGTGTCACCAGGCAGCGCCGGCCCAGGGGCAGGCAGTGGGCGCGGCTCGCTATCGTCGCGGGCGGGGTGGTGTTCGGCTTCCCGGTGCTCACCACGTTCGCGCTCGCGACGGCGTCGGCGAGCCACAGCGTCGTCGTCATCGCGGTGCTGCCGGCTGTGACGGCGGTGCTGGTGGTGCTGCGTGTGCGCGAGCGTCCACGGGCATCGTTCTGGGTGACAGCCGTGCTGGGCGCGGTGGCGGCGGTCGGTTTCGCCGCCGTGCAGGGCGGCGGGCTCGGCGGGCTCCACCATGCGGACCTGCTGCTGATCGGGGCGGTCGTCGCGTGTGGTTTCGGCTACGCGGAGGGCGGGCTGCTCGCCCGCGAGCTCGGCGCCTGGCAGACCATCTCGTGGGCGCTCGTGCTGGCCGCGGCCCCGATGGCGTTGCTCACCGGCGTCTCGCTGGTGCAGGACCCGCCGACGGGAACCCCGCTCGACTGGGCGCTGTTCGGCTACCTCGGGGTGGTGAGCATGTTCCTCGGCTTCTTCGCCTGGTACCGGGGCCTCGCGATCGGCCCGATGGCGCAGGTCAGCCAGGTCCAGCTGGTCCAGCCGGTGCTCAGCATCTGCTGGGCGGCGCTGCTGCTGCACGAGCAGCTCACCTGGGCGACCGTGCTCGGCGGGGCGGCGGTCATCGCCTGCGCGGGCACGGCCGTCCGGTCCCGGCTGCGGCAGCCGGACGGTGCGGAGCACCGTCCGGCGTCGGGCAGACTGGGGTGACCAGCCACCTCGCCTCCGGAAGGTTCTGCATGCCCGCGATGTCCCGTCTCGGCCGCCTGTTCGCCATCGTCGCCTGGATCGAGGCGTTCACCTGGGCCGGACTCCTGGTCGGCATGTTCCTCAAGTACGTCACGGAGACCACCGAGGCAGGGGTGTGGCTGTTCGGCCGCCTCCACGGCGGCGCGTTCGTGCTATTCGTCGGGGTCACGCTGTTCGTGGCGGTCAAGCTGCGCTGGGGCTGGTTCCGCACGCTGGTGGCCCTCGCCTCGTCGGTCCCGCCGCTGACCACGCTGCTCGCCGAGTGGTGGCTCAAGCGGACCGGCCACCTCGCCGACCCGGCCGACCGCGAGGCGACGGCACCGACGGCGGCCGAGCTGGAGCCCACCCGCTAGTTCCCGGCCGGCGCCGGTACGCGGCTCGACCGAAATTCCGTACGGACTTGAACCTGACGCCACGTGAGGGCTGACGCTGGCGTCATGACCGACACCTACCCTGCTTTCGACATGGGCCCCGTGCCCCTTCCCGCGCTCGACGCCGAGCCCGCCGAGCTGTTCCGCGGCATCTACGGCATGCCGATGTTCGTGAACGCGCCTACCGGAGACATGGCCGCTTCCGTCGAGTTCTGGACCCGCGGCCTCGGCTTCTTCGAGCTCTTCGCGGCTCCGGGCCGGGTCACCCACCTGCGTCGGTGGGCGTTCCAGGACGTCCTGCTCGTCCCGACGGACGACCCTGCAGGCGTCCTGGCCACCCCACCGGCGATGACGGTGACCTTCTCGTGCGTGCTGAGCCAGGTGGACCAGATCGCGGCGGCCTGCGAGGAGCTGGTGCCCGGGAGCACCACCGGTTCGCGTCGGACGCCGTGGAACACCATCGACCTGGACGTGGTCACGCCGGAGAACGTGCGGGTGATCATGACCGCTGCCCGACCCTACGACCCGGACAGCGCCGAGGCCCAGAGCCTGCGCGACGAGCTGGGCATCGAGGGGCCCTCGGCGTGAGGCCGTCCCGGTGACCGCGACGGCTGCGAGACTTGCCGTGATGACGCACCGGAGCACTACTGGCGCGGTGCCGCCGGACGGCTTGACCGTCGGCGGCGCCGCGTCCGTCGTGGGCGTCACCGTCCGGACGCTGCACCACTGGGACGAGGTGGGGCTGGCCGGCCCGTCCCAGCGCACGCCCGGTGGGCACCGGCTCTACGACGCCGCCGACGTCGCCCGGCTCCACCGGGTCCGCCTCTACCGCGAGCTCGGTGTCCCCCTCGCCGATATCGCGGAGCTGCTCGACGCGCCGACCGAAGACGCGGAGGAGTCGTTGACGAGGCAGCGGGACCAGGTGCGCGAGCACATCGCGCGTCTGGAACGTTCGGCGGACGCCCTGGACCGGCTGATCGAGACCCGCCGCTCAGGCGTCCTGCTCCCGCACGACGAACAGGTGGCCATCTTCGGCACGACCTGGCAGCCGTCCCGGCAGCTTGAGGCCAGGGAACGCTGGGGCGACAGCGAGCAGTGGGCCCAGTACGCGGAACGAGCAGCGGACCGGAGCCCTGAGGACTGGCGTCGCATCATGGCGGACGTCGAGGTGCTGCACACCGACCTGGCCAAGGCGCTGCGCGACGGCGTGCTGCCGGGAAGCGCCCGGGCGAACGCCCTGGCGGAGCAGCACCGGGCGTCGATGGGTGCCTACTTCGACTGCACCCACGCGATGCAGGTCTGCCTGGCCCGGTCCTACGCCGAGGACCCGGGCTTCCGTTCGTTCTACGACGACCTCGAGCGAGGTCTCGCCGAATGGCTCCGCGACGTCGTGGACGCGAACGCCCTGGCCCACGGCGTCGACCCGGAGACCGCCACCTGGACGTGAGCCGGATCGGCCCGCGGCGCGCTGCACGTACCGGGCGGACGCGGGCCGTCAGCCTGTGGCAAAAAGCACGTGTACCGCGCAGGGTACGTGTCGTAGCATCGAGGGGTCGGCTGTGCGGCGATCTTGCCCGGCCGGCCTCAGGGATCACACAAGGAGCGAGAGATGCGGGTATTCACCGCGGGATGCGGGGCGGCCGTCGCGGCCTGCTCGGGCAGTTCCCGGACCCGCGTCACGGCTCTCTGAGTCACGGCAGCACACCGCACCGACCGCTTCGGCGGTCACGCGCGCTGTCGCCGGACGTCGGAGGGCGGGCGCGGCATCGACCCCTGCCCTGCCGCCTGCCGGCCCGGTGACCGAACCGATCGGTGACCGAGTCGCCGTCGTGCACTCGTTGACGACGGCCGATGCCGGCCGGCGGCCTCCGAACGACCGGAAGCCGATACCCCATGAATCCTCTGACCGAGAAGCAGATCCGCGCGTCCTTCCTGAACGCGAGCAAGCGGGAGGCCGCCCAGGCCACCCTCCCGGACCTCGACACGCTCGACTGGGAGCGCCTCGACTACCTCGGGTGGCACGACCGCAAGGCGCCGCTGTCCGCCTACGTGGTGCTCGAGCTCGACGGCGAACCGACCGGCGTGCTGCTGCGCGCCGCCGAGGCCAAGTCGAGCAAGCGCACCAAGGGCGTGTGCGCCTGGTGCGAGGACGTCGTCGTCACCGACGACGTCTCCCTGTACGTCGCCCGCCGGGGCGGCGCCCCGGGGCGCAACGGGAACACGATAGGCACCCTGATCTGCACCGAGTTCGGCTGCTCGCGGAACGTGCGGCGCAAGCCGACGTTCACCGAGGCGGGCAACGACCCGGCCATGCGTGAGCTGATCACCGACCGGCGCATCCTGGGTCTGCGCGAGCGGGCCGCACGGTTCGTCGCAGAGGTCGGCAGCACGCGCTGACGAAGGTGTCGGGCGCACAGGTCCCGTAGGCCTGTGCGTCCGACATGCGCGGATGCGGACGGTCGGACGGCGCCGGGGCGCACCACCGCCGGTTCACGCGGCCGAACCGACCCCGGTCCGCAGGCGCGCAGCAGCCGCGACCGCGGCCTCGCACCACACGACGGCCGGCCGGTCGACGGCGCCGTGCACCACGATCTGGCGGCACAACTCGCCCAGGCCCTCAGTGGCTGCCCGCTCCGCGTCGACCCCCGGGTACATCCGGCGCACGGAGAAGACGACGGCGCGGCGGTGCGCCGCCCACTCCGAGGGGTTCGAGGCGAGGCCGTAGGTCCTGCTCCTGGTCTGCTTCATGCACTACAGACGCACCAGCGGCCCGGATGTCACAGCACTTCCGCGACCAGGTTGTCAGTGCCTCGAAGTAACCTCGCCCCGTGCCCCTCTCCGACCGCGAGCCACGCCTCGACACCGCCGACCCGGCCGCTCTGTTCACCGCCTACCTGGACTACTACCGGCACGCCGTGGACCGCAAGCTGCGCAGCCTGTCCGACGTCGATCTGCGGGCGTCCCGGCTCCCGTCCGGCTGGTCACCGCTCGAGCTGCTGATCCATCTGGTGCACATGGAGCGGCGCTGGTTCCGCTGGGGCTTCCTGGCGGAGCCGGTGGACCACCCGTGGGGCGACCACGCGGCCGAGGACCCGGACGGACCGTGGGCAGTGCCCGACGGCGTAGGCCTGGAGGAACTCCTCGAGGCGCTGCACGCGGGCGGCGCGGTGTCCGGCGAGGTGCTCGCGACGCACTCCCTGGACGAGCGAGGTGCGGCCGGCGGCCGGTTCACCGAGGACCCGCCGACGCTCGCCTGGATCTGCTTCCACGTGCTCCAGGAGTACGCCCGTCACGCGGGCCACCTGGACGTCTTCGCCGAGCTGGCGGGCGGTGCGACCGGCGAATGAGCAGACGCAGAGCCCTATGGAAGACGACTGCGTGGACGACGACGGCGGTCGTCACCGTCCTTGCCGTGCTCGGCGTGCTCGTGGCCAACGGCGTCGTCTGGCCCAACCGGATCCTCGCCGCCCGGTACGACGTACGAGGGGTGGACGTCGCGCACTACCAGGGGGAGATCGACTGGGACGTGCTGGCCGCACAGGACCTCGACTTCGCGTGGATCAAGGCCACCGAGGGCGCCTCGCACACCGACCCACGGTTCGCCGAGAACTGGGCGGCCGCTACACGGACCGACCTGCTCGTCGGGGCGTACCACTTCATGAGCTTCGAGAGCTCGGGGGCCGACCAGGCCGCACAGCTCGCCGCCGAGGTCCCGGCGACCCCCGGCACCCTCCCGCCCGTGATCGACCTTGAGTTCTACGGCTCGTACTTCGAGAACCACCCGACACCGGACGAGGTGCACGCGATCCTGGATCCGCTGGTCGCGGGGATCAGGGAGCACTACGGCGCCGCTCCGATCGTGTACGCGACGGAGGAGGCCTACGACCTCTACCTGGCGGGCCGCTATCCGGACCTGCCCGTCTGGATCCGGTCGGTCGCGTGGGCACCCGGCCTGTCCGACGGCCGCGAGTGGACGGTATGGCAGTACTCGAACCGCGACCGGCTGCCCGGCTACGACGGCGTCGAGCCGTACATCGACATGAACGTGTTCGCGGGCACGCGCGCGGAGCTCGAGGCCCTCACCCTGGACTGAGCCGCCAGCTCCAGGTCAGGGCAGGCCGCGTCAGGGCAGCGAGATGGTGCCGACCAGGACACCGCCGCTGTCCACCACCTCGAACCCGATGCGCTCCAACGACTTCCGCACGATCGCCGACCGCGCAGTCGTCCGCGCCACCAGGCGCTTCGCGTCCATGGTCTGTGCCGCGGCGAAGGCCCAGTAGGCCACCTCGCCGGAGATGCCCTGACCGCGGTACGACTGACCGAGCCAGAGGCCGACCTCCCGTGCGGCCGGGTCGCCGTCGACCAGGGCCAGGCGCGCAGCCCCCACGATCCTGCCTCTGGCCTTGACCGCCCAGGTCACCTCGGGGACCGGGGAGTGCGGGTTCACGCGGCACCGGCGGTGGTACTCCCTGAACGCACCCTTGCGTAGCTCGGTCCAGTTCGTGCGGGGTTCGGTGGTCGACTCGCCCGAGGCGGGCGGCATGACCTCTCCGGGCAGAGCCTCGGCAACGGCCAGGGCCAGGAGGCCTTCGAGCACTTCCTCGTCCACGGGAACCAGGTCGACCATCATCTGCGACGTCACCTCGCGGATGATAGTCGCATTTCGGACTTGCTGGGACTGGTGAAACTTTCAACCACCTGACTGCGGGTCAGGAGGGCCGCCTATGCCTCCCTGGCATAGTCGACCCGGCCCAGTCCCAGCCACGAGGCGAGCAGTTCCACCTCGGCATGCACCGCGTCCATGGTGGCCCCGTCGAACGGCAGGTCCTCGTGCACCGCGAACACGTTCAGCACGCCCGCCTTGCGGTCCGCCTTCGCGTCGAGCTTTCCCACGAACCGTTCCCCGTGCAGGATCGGCAGCGCGAAGTAGCCCCAGCGGCGCTTGCCCTTCGGCTTGTACATCTCGAGCGCGTACTCGTAGCCGAAGAGGTCGAGGAGCCGGGGCCGATCAGCGGCTATGGCGTCGAACGGGGACAGCAGCGCGGTCCGGGGCTCGAACTCGTCGTCCACCCGCTCGAGCAGCTCGGGATCGGCGCGCCACTCGCCGTCGACCCCCTCGATCTCGACCACCTCGCCGGGCAGGTCCACCCACCAGCCGCCGTCGCCCGAACGGCCCTGCACCCGCTTGCGGGAGATGCCCTCGGCAGCCAGGCGCCGCGCCACCCGCTCCTGGACCGCCTCCTCCAGCGGCACCGCCTCGACCTGCGGATAGACCCGCTCCGCCAGATCCCACAAGCGCTGCCTGCCCTTGCGCCCGACCATCGCCAGCTTGCCCTGCATGTTCAGCGCCTCGAGCATCTCGGCCACGCTCCGGCGACTGCTCCATCCCTCGGCGCCCCAGGTGTACGGCACGCGGGCGGTGTCCGGCACGTCCTTGGCGAGCACCGGCCCGTCCGCCTCCACCAGCGCCAGCACCGCACGCTCGAACTCTGCGTTGTCGGCGAGCCACTGCCGCATGGTCTCGTTCTGGGGCCAGCGGGCCATCTGCTCCAGGTACAGGGGCAGGTCGACCATCGACCGCACGGTGCCACGCAGCTGGAACAGCATGCGGTCGGAGATCGCGTCGTCGACCGCGCCCTGCCAGTACTCGTTGCCGAGCCGCGACCAGGCGACGAGGTCCACCGCGGGCGCCACCGCCGACGTCGGGTCCACGGAGAGGAACGTCAGATCCTCCACCAGGTGCACGAGGTCCACCGGCCGGCGGGCGTCGAGCAGCTGAGCGCGCAGTGCGATGCGTCGCCCCTGTTGCACGGTGAGCCGATGCGTAGCCATGCCGCGAGGATACGGAAGGGCACCGACAGTCTCCCGAGCGACCGACTCAACCTTTCGTGGTGCTGGACCGTGAAGGAGGCATGAGCATGCCAATGGTCGCGGGGCGTTCGAGCCCCGACAAGGTTCAGGCGATCGACGTGGTCGTGGTGGGGGACAAGGAGGCCGAGTTCGCGGTCTTCATGGCGCGGTCCGCCCCGGCCCTCGCACGCACCGCCTGGCTGCTGTGCGGCGACACGCACGTCGCCGAGGAGCTGGTGCAGCAGGCCCTCATGAAGACGTATCTGGCCTGGCCGAAGGCACGGCGAGGCGAACCCCTCGCGTATGCGCGCCGGATCCTGGCCAACGCGCGGATAGACACGTGGCGCAGGCACCGGCGGGAGGTCCTCATGGCCTCCGACACGCTGCCCGACCGGCCCGGCGGCGGCCCCGGCCCGGCCGAGCGGCACGCCGAGCGGGACCGCCTCAGCCGCGCCCTGCTGACGCTCCCGACGAAGCAGCGCCGGATCGTGGTGCTCCGCCACCTCGAGGGCCTGACGGAGCGTGAGGTCGCCGACGCGACGGGTGTCTCCGTCGGCACCGTGAAGTCCACCGCGTCACGCGGCCTCGCCCGCCTCCGGGAGCTCCTTCAGGCGGAGGACCAGGCAGACGCCGCACGCACCACGGCAACCAGCACGAGCGCCACGGACGAGAGGAGTGCGTCATGAACGACGACGAGCAGTTCGCAGCGAGCCTGCGCACCCAGGTGACCCAGGTCGCGCCGAAGATCGACGTCGACGTCACCCGAGTCGTCCCCGCTGCCCGACGGCGTCGGGCGGCCCGGGTGGGCGGCGCCACCCTGGCCCTCGGGCTGGCGTTGGGTGGCGGAGCCTGGGCAGCCACCACGATGGAGCCGCCGGGCACCGCCCTGCCGGGTGGTTCGATGACGACGGAGGTGGAGCCGTCACCGGAGCCGAGCGGGCCGCCCGTGACGTCGGTCGAGGGGGACAGGCTCCCCGGAGAGCCCAGCAATCCGGTCGAGAGTCACCTCACGCCGCCGCCGGGCTGGCGCGACGCCACCTACTTTCATGTCGTGACCCGCAGCGACGTGACCAAGCAGGGCGAGGAGCGCGAGGACGACTCGCCGTTCGGGCTGGAGCGCTGGTATGGCGACGGTGTCGCCTTCGAGCTCACCCAGAACGGCCCGGCCCTGCTCAGCGTCCTCGACTACGTGGGGCTCGGCCACACCGAGAGCACCAACGTCGACCTCACGTGGGCAGAGCTGGCGGAGCTCCCGACGCAGCCGGACGCTCTTCACGATGCCCTGCTGGACACCTACGAACCGGCCGGCCAGGGCGAGAAGGCGGTGCTCTACGCGGCGACAGGCCTGGCCACCGGAGTGGCGCCCGCCTCGACCGAGCTGCGCGCCGCGGCGTGGGAGCTGCTCACGAGCCTTCCCGGCGTCGAGGTGGCGCAGGACGTCCAGGACTCGGAGAACCGTCCGGGCACCGCCGCGACCTTCGAGCTGTGGGACCGGACCACCACGGTCATCTACGACGAGGAGCAGGACGTCCCGCTCCAGGTCGAGGAGTCGCTGGGCAAGATGCACTCCCTCTCGGTGTACCTCGCGACGGAGTTCACCGAGCTCCCCGACGAGGTCGCCGACAGCGCCATCGAGGTCCCTGACTTCGACGCGATGACGGTCGAGGATGCCGGGCTCGCCTGCCAGCAGGCGCATCTCACCTGCATATTCGAGGAGACGCGGTCGGACACCGTGCCCGAGGGAACCGTCATCTCGTCCGACCCGGAGGCCGGCGCTCTGGTCGCCTGGGGCGCCCTGGTCACGCTCCAGCTCTCCATGGGTTCCTGACCTGCTGGTTCCCCACGGGCCCCAGGCCATGCCGGATGCTGTCGAGCCCGGCGTAGCCTGGGGCCCGTGGCCCACGCCTACCGCACCAGCACCCGGGTAGAGGCGCCCGCCGACGTCGTCTGGCAGGTGCTGTCCGACGTCGAGCGCATGCCCACCTGGACCGGCTCCATGACCGGCGTGACGATCCTGGGCACCGAGCCGACGATCGCCGTCGGCTCCCGTGTCGAGCTGACGCAGCCCGGCCTGCCACCTGCGGTCTGGGAGGTGGACAGCCTCACCGAGGGCAGCGGCTTCTCCTGGTCGAGCAGCACCCCGGGCGTGCGGTCGGGGGTGGCCCACCGGATCGCGCCGGTGTCCGACGTCGCGTGCGAGCTCACGCTGGCGGTCGCGCAGAGCGGGATGCTCGCCGGGCTGACCAACCTCGCCCTCGGCTCCCGTGCGCGGGAGCTCGTCGACGTCGAACTGGCCGATCTGAAGGCCGAGGCGGAGCGTCGCGCCCTGGAAAAGGGCTGACCTGCCACCGCAGATCGGCATGTCGCATTGTTTCTCGCGCGGGTTTTTTATGCCGCCTCAAGACCATATCGGTCAAAAGAATGGCTCTTACGCTGGGAAAAGAGGGCTGTCGAAAAGTTACCCATGCTTCACGCGCCTTGGTACTTCACGACATGTGTTATCTGATCGAGACAGAGTGATGACCCGTATGTAGCGTCAGATCCGTTGTGCCACCGGAGGCACAATCGTGAGCCCCATTCCCCAGATCGGTACGGGCGCGCGAAACCGGCGACTTGGAGAACTTCGGTGAGTACCACCGTCCGACGCGGTCGACACCGCGCCGTTCACGCTCCTAGCACTCCCCTGATGACCGTGACCCGTACTGCCGCCCGCTCGGGTGCAGTGATCGCGGCATCGTCCGGACTTCTCGCGACGGCGTTCGCACCCAGCGCACACGCCGCCATGGGAGACGGTTCGAACCGCCTGGCAAGCAAGGAGCTGGCGGCGGCTCCGGCCGTGCAGGTCGCGACCGACGCGAAGCTCAAGATCGAGAGCAAGGCCGTCAAGGTCACCCCCGCTCCCGAGCCCGAGCCAGAGCCCGTCGTGGAGACCACCACCCACCCCGAGGCGGAGGCCGCGACCGAGAAGGTCGAGCCGGCCACCCCGGACTACGCGTCCGACGGCTCCATCGGCGCACAGGCTGTCGCGATCGCCATGCAGTACATCGGTATCGCCTACACGTACGGCGGCGAGTCGCCGGGGTCGGGCTTCGACTGCTCCGGGCTGATCAAGTACGTGTACGCCCAGCTCGGCGTCGACCTGCCGCACTCGTCGTCGTCCATGGTGGCATCGGGCTACCAGGTCGCGTCGCCCATCCCCGGCGACATCGTGTGGACCCAGGGCCACGTCTCCCTCTACGCGGGCGACGGCATGGTCGTCGAGGCCGCCAACTACGGCACCCCTGTGCGCCACACCGCCCAGTGGCAGGACTACGCGGTCTACATCCGCCCCTACTGACCTGATCCGCGCAGTAGAGCGCCTGTCCGGCTTCCGCACAGGGTAGACCTGCGGAAGCCGGACAGGCACTCTACTTCCGCCCTACTTCGCGGATCAGGTCAGTACGCGACCGCTGCGGCCGCGTCGACGATGCCGTACCCGTACAGCGGGGTCCACACACCGACGAGGCCCAGGAGCGGGTCGCGCGCGGTGCCGAGGATCGCGCTCTCGACCTCTGTCATCGACCGGCCCTGGCCGTAGAGCAGCGCCGCGACCCCTGCCACGTGCGGCGTCGCCATCGACGTGCCCGCGTAGGCGTCGTAGCTGCCGCCTGCGCACGTGTCCGAGCCCGTGCCCACGGGCACCGTGGACCAGACGTCGCCGTCGCACCCGTTCAGACCGCCCGCGCCGCCGGGCGCCGAGACGCTCTTCAGGTCGAGCTTGATCGGGAGCTCCGAGTAGTAGGCGTGGAGCCCGGCCGAGTCCGTGGCCCCCACGCAGATGGCCGAGCTGGTGAAGGCCGGGTCGCTGCACAGCGGCGTCGACGAGTTGCCTGCCGCCGCGACCGTGAGCACCCCCCGCTCGCGGGCGTACGCGATGGCGTCGCGCATCAGGGTGTCGAGGCCGATGATCGTCAGCAGCTGCCCGCCAGGGGCCGAGCCCAGGGACAGGTTGATGACGTCGGCGCCGTTGTCGGCAGCCCACCGGATCCCGTCAGCGATGTCCTGCGACGAGCCCGTACCGGCCTCGAGGACCTTGACCGGGAGGACCTTGGCACCGGGAGCCACGCCCGCGACGCCTATGCCGTTGTCGGCCGCGGCGGCGACGATGCCTGCCACGTGCGTGCCGTGCTCGTCCCCGTCGTTCTGGCCGTCAGGGCCCCTGAAATCCCCGTCGCCGCACGGGCGGACGTCCGCGCAGCCGGTAAAGGTGGCACCCGGCAGGAGCTGGCCGGCGAGGTCCGGCTGGTCGAAGTCGACGCCCGTGTCGACGACGGCCACCACCGCACCCTCACCCGTACCGGCCGACCAGGCGGCCTCGGCGTTGATCTGGTCCAGACCCCACTGCTTGTCCCGGAGGGGGTCGTCGGTGGCAGCCTGCGCACCGGGTGCCACGGCGGCGAGCACCGCCACGGCGAGCGCGGCGGAGGTGGCGGCGCCGACGAGTGACTTCCTGTTCATGTGTGCCCCCTGTGTTCGCTCGCGGGCCGGATACCCCCGAACTTGGACAAACCTACGGGGACCGGACAAGCGTCGAACAGGGCCCGCAACGCACGGCGGGTGAAAATTTACACGCTCGCAATCAGCACGGGCGCGAGCTGACGCCTCAGGCCCAGGCCTCGGAGAGCTCGCTCTCGTCCGCCGCTTCCCGGGAGAGCCGGAGCGCTGCGATCGCCGCACCGAGCAGCAGGGCGACCACCCAGGCGCCCAGCTGGTGCGTGTCGGGCACCATGGCCGCCGAGGCGAGCTCGTGCGCCACGATCGCCGCTGCGGACAGCGGGTTCTCCGTGAGCGCGGAGCCCGGCCAGATGTTTTCCTGCACGGCCAGGAGGGCCGGCCCGGCTGCCTGCAGCACCCATACGATGCCCGCGGTCGGCAGCCAGCCGAGAAGCTCGAGCGGCCGGCTGTCCACCGCCAGTCCGAACGCGATACCGAGCGCCACCGCGAAGATCCACCACGTTCCGGTGGGCGACACCAGGCTGCCCGGCACCAGACCCCACAGCCAACCGTCCAGGAGCACGACGGGCAGGGCCAGGGCGGGCCCACGCAGGACGGCCGGGCCCAGGGCCACCAGGAGGCCGGCCGCCAGCCCCACGACCCCGGCAGTGACGGTGACGACGAGCATCCCGAGCGGCGCGGCGTCACCGGGAGCACTACCGCGGATCGCGAGCAGGCACGAGGCACCGCCCGCTGCGGACATGGCGAGCAAGGTGCCCGTCGTCGCGGCAGCCGCGCCAGCCCTTCCCGAAGCCGGGATGCCCGCGGTGAGGCCGCCGAGGAGGCCGCCGAACAACGCCATGACGACCAGGCCGACCACCGCGTCGTCGGCGGTGAACGGGAGCGGCAGGAATCCGGCGGAGCGCACTGCCGAAGCCTCGGCAAGACCTGTGACCTCGTACAACACCTGCAGGAGCCAGGGTAGAAACCCGCACACCCACCAGACGACGGCACTGATGGGAAGCACCCACCAGGCGGAGACGCGATATGCGCTTTCACCCATGCCGCCGAACGGTAGCCGATGTATGTGATGTCGGTCATAGCCCATGAAGACCGGAACGGCGCAAATCTGCGCCTTCTGCGGGTGGGACCGGAATGCGTAACCCGATCGTGACTTTTCTGGGGAACGTGTGTACTTTGACTTCTGCCCCACCACATCGGTGAGGCCGTGAATCGGACGCCGAATCCTGTCACCGGTTCATGACCAGACGTTCGAGACAGGAGCGGGGGACCCACCTTCCCGGGCGACAGCACCATCGTCGCCCTCGGGGTGAAGCCGGACGGAACCCCCCAGTAGCCGTGCGGCCGGGTGTGTACTCCTACCCGAACCCGACAGCTGACCTCGCAGGCGGTACAGGAGACATTTAGGTGACGAACTCCATTCGCGGACGGCATCGTGACAGCCGTCCGGCCATGACACCGCTGACCATCCTTGCTCGTACCGCCACAGAGAACGCCGGCACCGTAGCCCGCCGAGGAGCCATCGCCGCAGCAGCCGGTGGCGTCCTGATCTCGACCATCGCGACGACGGCCCACGCGGCCCCCGCCATGGATCTGAAGACCGACGTGAAGTCCGCCAAGCTGAACACGGTCGACCTGCAATCCCTCACCGCGGTGGCCAAGCAGGCGGTCGCCGCGGCCCCCACCGTTACCGTCCCGTCCGACGCGAAGATGCCGATCGAGATGGAAGCGCTGGGCACCTCCTCGGGCGCCGACGGCAAGAAGGGCGACGGCCCCGCCGTGGTCTCGGTCGACGCACCGGACCCGGTCCCGCTGGGCGAGCAGGCCATCAACATCGCCTTCAACTACCTCGGCATCACGTACGTGCTCGGTGGGGCGTCGCCGGCCGAGGGCATGGACTGCTCCGGCCTCATCCAGTACACGTACGCACAGCTCGGCGTGAACCTTCCGCACTCCTCGAGCGCGATGCTCAGCTCCGGCTATCAGGTCACCTACCCGGAGCCCGGCGACATCGTCTGGACGCCCGGCCACGTGGCCCTGTACGCGGGCGACGGCATGATCATCGAGGCGTGGGCGGCCGGCATGCCGGTGCGCTACACCGAGATGTGGCAGAACAGCCCGACGTTCATCCGCGTCGTCTGAGCCGGAGCGGAACCGCAGGCCCAGAGGATACAAGTAGAGCCTGAGCCAGCCACAGAGCCTGAGCTACCGCAGTACATCGCGAGGTGTCGCCTCCGCGCCGGGTTTCCGCCCGACGCCGGAGGCGGCGCCTCTCGCGTGTCCGGGGTCGGTCACTCCGGCCAGTCGCAGTAGTCCGCGACGAAGGAGTAGAGGTCGGAGCGCGCGGTGTCGGGCATCGGCACGTAGACCGGCTCCTGCCGGACGCCGTCGACGCGCGCGTACACCGGCAGGAACGTGCCCCGCTTGTCCTCTGCCACCGCGTGGACGTCGCAGCGAGCGGGCACCACGGCGAGGGCCACCTCGCCGGACCCTTGGCCCGCCAGGTCCCGGCCGACCCAGCCCGAGGCCTCGCCGCCCGGGTCAGCATTGCTCATCAGGGTGGTCCCGGCGATCCGGTCGAGGGTGACCTCCGGGCCGCCGTCGACCCGCTCGATCCGCAGGGTGACCAGGGCGGTCAGCTCGCCGTCGCGGGTCTCGACCGGGACGTCGGGATCGACGGTGAGGTCAGCACCCGCCGCTACGGCCGCTGCCGAGCAGTCCACCGTGTGGTTCCGGGCGAGGTGCCCTATGGGATCGCCCACCTCGTCGACGGGGATGTCGGTCGCCGGACCCAGGTCGTCGCCCTCGCCGAGAGCGAGCGTGATCGTGGCGGACGGCGCGGCCGCCGTCGCGGCACCGTCCTCCGCCGCCGGGTCCGCGCAACGCGCCTCGCCCAGCCCCACGAAGACAGCGCGCGTGGCGCCGGGCCGCAGCACGAGGGTGCGCCCCTCCTTGGTGGGGTGCGACGGCCCGAACTGCTCGGTCCGCAGGGCCCCGGAGAGGAGAGTCATCGTCTCGTCGGAGTCGTTGGTGACCTCGAGCCGGATCTCCCGCTCGGCGTACTGCTCGCGACCCTGCGCCACCTCGACGCTGAGCCGGGAAGCGACGTCGTCGGGCACCGCACCCTTCGTGGACGACGGCGCGCCGCCACCCGTACACGCGACCGCGGCCGCGGAGACCATCGACGTCAGAAGGACGAGGATGGCTCCGCGGCCGCGGTGTGCTGCGATCAAGCAGTCTTGCGGCGGCCGAAGATGGCCTGGACGATCAGGATCACGATGATCGCGCCGATCACCGAGAAGAGCCAGCTCTCCCAGGACCAGAACTCGTCCAGGCTGATGTCGAAGATGAGCCCGCCGAGCCACCCACCGAGCATGGCGCCGAGCACACCGAGGAGCAGTGTGAGCCAGAAGCCACCCGGCTGCTTGCCCGGGATGACGATACGGGCGATCACGCCGGCGATCAGCCCGAGGATGAGAAACGCAAAGAAACCCATGATGTGTTTCCTCCAGAGTGGTGTGGCTTGCTTGCGACTACCTCAGCACTGATCGCGCCGACTTGCCACCGGACCCGCCGAATCACTCCCAAATTGGGACATTGCGCCCAGCGGAATCTCCGGCCGAACACCCGCGCTACAGTTCGGCCGGGCAAGGGCCCGAGGCAGGACCGGGGCAGGGGCCCCGGGCACGTGACAGCAAGGGAGACCGCATGAACCAGGCGATCGGCACACCGGCCGAGTCGCGGATCGAACCGCGCACCTGGAGGGGGCGGCTCCGCGCGTTCCTCGACCAGAGGTGGTTCGTCAACCTCGTTCTCGTGGTGATCCTGGCGAACGCCCTGATCCTGGGCGCAGAGACCATGGTGAGCGGAACTGCGCTCGACATCCTGATGGTCATCGACCACACCATGCTCGGCTTCTTCGTGGTCGAGCTGCTCCTGCGGATCGTCGCCCATGGTCGCAAGTTCTTCCGCGACCCGTGGAACCTGTTCGACCTCGCCGTCGTCGGCATCGCCCTGCTCCCCGCCAGCGAGTCCCTGTCCGCCCTGCGTGCCTTGCGGGTGCTCCGCGTGCTGCGTGTGATCACGGTGGTGCCGTCGCTGCGCCGCGTGGTGGACGGCCTACTGCGGGCCGTGCCGGGCATGGGTGCCGTGGGCGCCCTGCTGGTGCTGGTCATCTACGTGGCGGCGGTCATCGCGACCGGCCTGTTCGGTGAGGCCGCGCCCGAGTACTTCGGGCACCTGGGGACCTCGCTGTTCACGCTGTTCCAGGCCATGACGGGCGAGGCCTGGCCCGACATCGCCCGCGTGGTCATGGAGACCCATCCGTGGGCCTGGGTCTTCTTCGTGCTCTACATCCTGGTGGTCAGCTTCGCGGTGCTGAACCTGTTCATCGCCGTCATCGTCAACGGCATGGAGGAGATCTCCGAGGAGGAGCGCAAGGACGACGCGCAGAAGGACGAGCGACTCGACAACCTGGCCGCGCAGAACCGCGAGATCCTCGCCGAGCTCCGCTCGCTGCGCACGAAGCTCGACGAGGGCGGCACCGGCGCCTGACTCATGGTGATCGTGGATCGCGTCGGAACTCAGACGATCCTGACGTCGTACTTCGGGATGCGTTGATCCACGGTCATGAGGGCGACGTCCTCGACCTGGGCCTGGGCAATGAGCATGCGGTCGAACGGATCACGATGGATCCATGGCAGGTCGCGAAGCTGCCTGGCGTGCTCCGAGGCGAACTCAAGTTCCAGGAATCCTTGGTCTCGCAGGTATCGCGTGATGTCAACACCGACCTTCAGCCTGCCGATCGACTCCTTGATCGCGATCTCGGCGATGCTGATGGCGGAGAACCCGACCAGGTTGGCAGCATCGCCAAGGACCTCTCGGTGCCGCTCGGACAGTTGCCCGTCATCCATCAGCCACCAGAGCAGGATGTGTGTGTCGGCGAGGATCCTCATGCGCCGTACCAGTCCGTCAGTTCGCCCTCGGTCATGTCGTCGAAATCGTCTGCGATCCACACCTTGCCCTTGAGGACGCCCGGCTTGCGTTCTGACCGGTGCGGCGCGAGCGGCACGACGCGCGCGACCGGCTTGCCGTGCCGCGTGAGGATCGTCTCGGTTCCTTCCTCCGCAAGTGAGACAACGCGCGAAAGGTGGGTCTTGGCCTCGTAGATGGTCATCGCAGTCATGAGCCAAGTGTCTCTGGTCTGGTCAGACCTGGTCAATACTTCTGGCGCGATTCAGCTGAGCACCACGTTGACCAGGTGCGGCGGCCGCACGACCACCCGCCGCACCGTCCGGTCACCTACCGCCCGGGCGACCGTCGGCCGGGCCAGGGCCACCCGCTCCAGGTCGGCCGCCGTGACGTCGGCGGGCACCGGCAGCCGGTCGCGCACCTTGCCGTCCACCTGGACCACCGCCTCCACCTCGGTCGTCACCAGCAGCGCCGGATCCACCGCCGGCCACGGCTGCGCCGCGACCGGCGTCGTGTGCCCCAGCCGCTCCCACAGCTCCTGGGCGGCATGCGGGGCGAACAGGCTCAGCAGCACGGCCACCGCCTCGACCGCCTCGCGGTAGGTCTCCGCGCGCTCGCCCGCCCCGCCGTCCGACGTCGCCCGCCGCACCTCGCCCACCAGCTCCATCAGCCGGGCGATCGCCACGTTGAACCGCCCTGCCTCGACCAGCCCGTCGACGTCGTGCACGGTGCGATGCACCGCCCTGCGCAGGCTCTCCGCCGGTCGGACCTGTCCGTCCGCTGGTCGGGCGTGTCCAGACCCGGGTCCCGACAGGCTCGACCAGCGGTGGTCCGGGTTCGCGCCGTCGGGGACCAGGCGCAGCACCCGGGCCAGGAACTTCCGCATCGCCTCCGGCGAGACGTCCGCCCAGTCGACGTCGTCCTCCGGCGGACCCGAGAACAGCATCGCCAGCCGGACTGCGTCCACCCCGTGCCGGTCCAGCTCCGCCGCCAGGTCCACGCCGTTGCCCAGCGACTTGCTCATCGCCTTGCCGTGGTTGACCACCTGGCCCTGGTTCATCAGCCGCGCGTACGGCTCGGACGAGGGCACCAGACCCATGTCGTACAGCACCTTGGTGACGAACCGCGCGTACAGCAGATGCATCGTCGCGTGCTCCACCCCGCCCACGTACAGCGCGGCGGGCATCCAGCGCGCGGCGTCCTCGGGGCGGAACGGGCCGCCGTCGTAACCCGGGGACAGGTAGCGCAGGAAGTACCAGGACGAGTCCACGAACGTGTCCATCGTGTCCGTGTCCCGCTCCGCCGGGCCGCCGCACCGCGGGCAGGTCGTCCGTACCCAGTCACGCGCTCCGGCCAGGGGCGAGACGTCGCCGGGGACCAGCTGGGCGCCCTCCAGGTGGGGCAGCTCGACGGGCAGCTGGTCGTCCGGCACGACCACCTCACCGCACTCCGGGCAGTGCACCACAGGGATGGGCGCGCCCCAGTACCGCTGCCGGGACACCAGCCAGTCGTGCAGGCGGTAGGTCGCGCCGTCCGGGCCGTCCTGCCGGCCGATCCAGTTGCGCTGCATGGTCAGCACGTGCGGCGGCCAGCCCGGCTCCAGCAGCTCCATGTCGTCCAGCAGGCGGTCCGCGTACGCCGTGATCCGGAAGAACCACTGCGTCAGTGTCCGGGCGACGACGCCGGTGCCGCAGCGCTCGCACGCACCGTCGACCACCTGCTCGTTGGCCAGCACCGTGCGGTCCTTCGGGCACCAGTTCACCTCTGCCGCCGCCCGGTAGGCCAGCCCCCGCTCGTGCAGCCGGGTGAACAGCCACTGGGTCCAGCGGTAGTACTCCGGCTCGTGGGTGTGCAGGCGCCTGGACCAGTCGAACGAGACGCCGTAGCGCCGGATCGACGCCGCCTGGGTGGCGATGTTCGTCTCCGTGTACGCGGCGGGGTGCTCGCCACGGCGGATCGCCGCGTTCTCGGCAGGCAGGCCGAACGAGTCCCAGCCGACGGGGTTGAGCACGTCGAAGCCCTTGGCCCGCCAGTGCCGCGCCACGACGTCGGTGATCGCGAACACCTCGGCGTGGCCCATGTGCAGGTCGCCCGAGGGGTACGGGAACATCGTCAGCAGGTACCGGCGGGGGCGGGCACCGTCGTCGGACGCCTCGTACAGGCGGTCCTGCGCCGAGCCCTCGTCGGTCGGTCGGGGGGTGGGGTATGTCGCGCTCATCGCTCTCGCTCTCCGGTGCGTCGATCGGGTCCGGGCACGAAAAAGCCCCTCGCAAGGAGGGGCGGCCGCACCGGGTGTGCCCGATCGAGGGGCTGGTCCGGTGCGGCTACGTAAGCAGCGAGCGTGCGTTGCGCATGCGGCAACGATACGTGCACCCGTCGAGCCGGGTAAAGGAACTTCGGGCAGGACGCCGCCCCTGGTCACCCAGGGCACGAGCGCCGGCTCGGTCCGCCGCCAGCGAGGTCCGAGCCGGCGCTCGCGCCGTTGGACGAGAGCCATGGTCCGGTGTGCGGGGGGCGCGCTCCGAACCATGGCTCCCGTCCGACGCGTCGTAGCTCGGCCCGCCCCCAGCGAGGTCCGAACTTCGTCCGCGTCGCACCTAAGACGCGCGCACGCCCCGGAAGTCACAGCACTTCTCGAAGCCGTCGCATGTGGCCTGGATCACACGTCCTGCCGGAGGGCGACGCGCGACGTCCAGGCTGCCTGCTGACTGCTGTTTCGGGCGTCCGATTCGGCCGCATACAGGGCCCAAACGGATGTCTCGGGAGAAATCGAAGAAAAATCCCGGAAGTGCTGTGACATCTCCGCACCTCGAGCGTCTGGGCTGCATGGAACACACCGAGCACCCCGAACTCGTTCGTCTGGGCGCCCAATACCTGCGCGCGTACGCGGAGGGTGATGCCGTCAACCTCTACCGTCTCGCGGACGCCTGGGGGGCGAGCGACCTGATCGCCGCGACCTGTGAGGTCGCGCTGGCGGTCATCCACGCGACGTCGGGGCCGCAGGGCCTCGACGTCGTGTCGACCACGTTCGCGACCAACCGGAGGTGAGCACCGATGAACAGGACAGAGCCCGCGGCCGAAGATCCCGAACACTTGCGCGGAAACAGAGTTGTGGTGCGATCATTGGCCAGCGCAACAAATCCGGACACTATGCGCAGAGGGGGGCAAGAGCGCGTGACCACGACTGGTGACCTGCGGATTGACGACTGGGTGGTGCACCGCTCCAACGTCGTGCGCTCGGTCGCCGCACGCGTACCCGGCATCGACGCCGAGGAAGCCGCCAGCCGGGCCCTGGAAAAAATGGTCCGCCTCGCCTCCACCGGCACCACCATCGACGACCCCGCCCCCTACTGGCGACGCGCCGCGGTCAACGAAGCAATCAGCATGACCCGCGAAGCCGGACGCGCCCACGTGGTCGAGGACGACACCCTCGACCGCCTCACACCCCCCGTCGCCGGAGCAGAGCTCGACGCCGAACGCCACGCCGACGTCACCATGCTCCGCACCGCACTGTCCGACCTCGCCGACGACGACCGCAACCTCCTCCTCGAACGTCACGTCCACGACCGCGCGGTCGCCGACATCGCCACCACTCTCGGCGTGCGCCCCCACGCCGTCACCATGCGCCTGCGCCGCGCCGAAGAACGCCTCGCCGGCGCCTTCGCCGCCGCCCACGCCCAAGACGTCAACGAACCCGAGTGCCGCACCACCCGCGCCGCCATGCACGACTACCTCAAAGGACGCCTCCTGCCCCGCCGCCAACGGCGCCTGGAGGTCCACATGGACGGCTGCGCCGAGTGCACCCGCGCGTTCGTCGACGTCCGCGAGGTGTCCTGGATGCTCCGCGACCTCGGACAACACCTCATCGCAGGCGGCTGGGTCGGCGGAGCCGTCGCCGGTGCCGGTGCAGCCGGTGCCAGTGGTGCGCGCCCGCGCTCGTTCGGCAAGAAGGAGACCGCCGTCGCCGCCGGGGTCCTGGCCGCGCTGGCGATCGGCGGTGGCGCCGCGGCGCTGATCGCCAGCCAGGCCGACAAGCCGCCGATCCAGGCGATCGAGGACGCCGGAGCCGCCGCGGGTGACGGCGGTGCGGGCGGCGGTGGTGCTGGTGGCGGTGCCGACGGTAGCGGTGGCGCGCCGAGCTCTCCTGAGCGACCCACGCAGGAGCGACCGCCGTCGATCCCGCCCGCCGACCCGCAGCCGCGCCCGGCCACGACACCCAAGGAAGACGCAGCCCCTGCACCGGAGCAGCAGGTTGCCGATTCCCAGCCTGTGAACAACCCGCCGGCCTCGGCACCCGAACCGGCACCGGACAGCGGCACGGACCGGCCCGACCCGGTGAAGCCTCCGACCCAGCCCGAGCCGGAAGAGCCCACCGAGCCACCGAACCCTCCCGAGCCGACAGACCCGCCTGATCCTCCGGACCCGCCCGACCCCCCGGACCCGCCGGACCCCCCGGTGACCGCCGGCCCCGGCGCGGCACTGGACGCCCTGCTCCTCAGCCTGGGTCTCTCCGACCTGCCCGGGATCGACCTTGCCACGACCACGCTGGACGAGATCTGGGCACTGTTCTTCGGCACGGTCGCCGGAAACGCCGGCCAGGCCGTCGACGACGCTGGGTCAGCGGTAGGGAACTGATGGCGATGCGGGCCTCATACCTGGCCCGCATCCCCTCAGCGCTGTGCGAACGCACAGCATTGCTGGGCGACAGCCCAAGATCGACGGCCGACGCCGTCCGCGTCTTCCCTGCGCGTGCGTTCTTTGCGAGCATGCACGACCGAGGTTTCGTGGAACGTGATGGCACGCGGCGCGCTGTCGTGTGCGGAAGGGAGTCGGCGTGACGGTCACCAGCGCGGACCTCAGCCAGTGGGCGGCGCACCGTCGTGCTGTCGTCTTCACGGTCTCGCGACGGGTACCCGGTATCGACCCCGAGCTGGCGGCGAGCCGCGGGCTCGAGCTGCTGTGCGTGGAGCTCATGAGACAGGGCGGCATCTCCGATCCCGTCGCCTTCTGGAGCGCCGCAGCCGTGGACGCCGCGCAGGAGATGGCACACGAGGACCGCTCTCCGGACGAGCAGACCTCGCGCGCGGAAACCCTCAGCGCACCGGTCCGTCGCGCTCTGGACTTCGAGGTGCTGACCACGGCGATGGAGCGGCTGCCCGCCGGTGATCAACAGCTTCTCTGGGACCACCACGTGGCGTCCCGTCCGGTCGCCGCGATAGCCGACGAGATAGGCGTGCTGCCCTACGCCGCCAAGCGCCGACTCCGACGTGCCGAGAACCGGCTCGCGAGCAGCTTCGCCGAGACGCATACCGGCGCAGCCGACAACGCCGAGTGTGAGTCCACCAGGGCCTCTATGCACGACTTCGTGCGGAACCGTCTCCTGCCGGGCCGCCGGCAGAAGGTCGAGGACCACATGGTCCAGTGCTCGGGTTGTACCAGGGCCTTCGTCGACGTCCGGGAGTCGTACTGGATGCTGCGGGCCGCCGCACCGGTTCTCCTGCTCGGAGCGGCGACCGCGGCGGAGACGGGCACGGCGTTGGCGGCCGCGGGTGTGACCGGAGCCGGGCTGGGCGGCGGGCTCGCCACCCTGGGTACCCGTGTGGTCCTGACCGTTCGCAGCGCGCTGACCGATCCGGTGAGCCTGACGGCGACCGTGGCCAGCGGACTCTTCCTCACCACTGCCGTCACGACGGGAGTGGTGGGCGGACTCGATGGCGCGCCTGATCTCCTCGAGACCGGGACCGTCTCCGTCTCGACGGAGGAGGCTGCGAGAACAGCGGTTCGGGGGGCGACGCCGACCTCCCGGGCGGCGGACCCGACGAACCTTCCCGAGCCGACGCGTTCGATCGTGCCGGAGCTGGCGGAAGGCAGCGAGCTACCCCAGGGCCTCACGAAGGAGACCGAGCTGCCGCCCGGCCTCGCGAAGCAGGACGACGTGCCGCCCGACCAGGCTGACGACCCCGACGGCTCGGACAGCCCCGACACGCCGGATGCCACCACCCCACCGAGCGAGACCGGGAACGGCAATACTCCACCCGGCCTCGCGAAGAAGGGCGGGGTCCCGCCGGGCCAAGCCAAGAAGGACCAGGTCCCACCCGGCCAGGCCAAGAAGGACGAGACTCCGCCGGGCCAAGCCAAGAAAGACGAGACTCCGCCAGGCCAGGCCAAGAAGGACCAGGTCCCACCGGGCCAGGCCAAGAAGGATGACACCTCGCCCGGCTGAGCAGGTGGGACGACGGATCAGGCCCGTTCCAGGAGGACCAGCACCTCGTAGTGCGAGGTCTGCGGGAACATGTCGAGCAGGCGCGCCCGCACCGGCCGGAGCGACGGCATCGCGGCGAGGTCCCTGGCGAGCGTCGTCGCGTTGCAGCTCGAGTACAGGACGTGCTCGATCCCCGAAGCCTCCAGCCACTGCGCCAGGTCCGCGCCGATACCTCGCCGCGGCGGGTTGACGATCACCATCTCGGGCAGCTCGGGGGCCTCCGGCCCGATCGCGAACGCCGTCGCGTCCCCCGCGGCGAACGTGACGTCACGGAAGCGCGCCGCCCCCGCGCCGTCGCGCAGCTTCTCCACGGTGCCCGACGCCGCGGCCACCGCCTCCGCACTGATCTCGATACCCGTGACGACGCGCCCCGGCGCGGCGCAGTGCAGCGCGAAGCCACCCACACCGCAGTACAGGTCCCAGACGCTGCGCGGGTTCAGCTCGGAGACCCAGGCACTGGCCTGCCGGTAGAGCTCGGTCGCGACCGCGGTGTTCGTCTGGAAGAAGCTCTGCGGGCGTAGATCGAGCGTGATGTCGTCGATGCGCATCGGGAGGGTGGTGCGCTCGGTGAGCGGGATCTCGAGGTCGCCCTCCAGCACCGCGGCGTGCGCCGGCTGGATGTTCGCCGAAGCCACGGCCAGTGCCGGAAGATCCGCCTGCAGCGAGGCCAGGTGCTTGCGGATCCGAGCGATCGCCTCCTGGGAGCGCAGCACGAACCGCACCATGAGCTCGCCGTCGGGCGACAGCGTCACCAGCAGGTACTTGAGCTCGCCGCGCTGCTGCGCGCGCTTGCCGACGCCCGAGACCTGGTACGGCTCCAGGTTCGCACGCGTGACGAAGGCGGCAAGGGGAGCGAACGAGGCGTGCAGGGCGTCCGGGTAGAGCCCGCAGTCCGTGAGGTCGACACCGTGGCCGGCCCGGTCGAGGATGCCCAGGACGGGCTCCGCGACGGTGCCGCTCACCACCATCTTCGCCTTGTTGCGGAAGGCCGACTCCGCGCTCCGGACCGGGGGCAGCCAGGTCAGGGCCGAACCTGTGGACAAGTCTGTGGACAAGGCTGTCGAGCCAGCTGTGGACCTGTCTGCCGACTTGTCTGCCAGGACGGGGGCGAGGAGCGCGGCGACGTGCCGCTCCTTGTCGAGCACCTGGGTGGGGTAGTCGATCTCCAGGAGGGTGCAGGAGTGGCAGCGGCCGGCGTCGTAGTGGGGGCACTGCACAGCTCCATTATCCAACCCGTACGCAAACGCCCTGATCAGCGCCGACGCACCGCCGTCAGCCCGCGTACTCGAAGTGCCACGGCTCCTCGCGGCCACCGCCCGCACGTGCCCACTCGGGGTGGTGCCAGCCGACCTCGGGGCCGTTGGCGGCGAGCCAGGCGTACTCGGGCCGGCCGAAGCGGAAGCCGTCGTCCACCGGCACGTCTACCGCCAGCGCCAGGCCGTGGTTCGAGGTTCCCGGCGCCGCCACCTGCCCGCCGCCGAACTCGTCGAGCGCCTGGAGCTGCCAGTCGTAGGGCCGGTAGCCGTACTCCACACGCAGCGGCTTGCCGAACTCCGCCTCGAACCGAGCGCCGAGCTTCTTCCAGGCCTCGGCCGCGTCGCAGCGCAGGTACTGGTCCTGCCCCTCGGGTCCGACCCCGACCTTGCACAGCTTGTCCACGTCGAGCCGTCCGTTGGAGCCGTCGGCAACCGTCGCGCGCGCATCCCAGGCCGCCGCCTCGATCGCTGCCCGCGCTGCCTCGCGCCGCTCGCCGAGCGCCTGGACGGAGCGCAGGTCGTTCAGGTTCGCCCCGGCCGCGAGCGCCGCCTTGCCCTCGGCACGATGGGTCATGAGGGTCTTGCGGACGGCGGCCGGGGCGCCGGTCTCGGCGGTCCAGGTCAGGGTGTACTCGGAGTCGCGCACCGAGATCTCGAGCTGCGCGGTGACCGAGGTGAGCGTGGCCTTCGCCGTCTTGAGCCGGCCGGCGGCCTTCTGCGCGCGTTCCGCCTCCGCGGTGGCCTTGGCCCGCGCGTCCTTGCGGTCCTGCTGCCACTGCCGGTTCGACGCCTGTACGTCCTCGGTCGCCGCGACAAGGGTGGTCGCGGTCGTGCGCACGGTGGTCGCCCACTCGGTCGCCTCGGCCTCCAGCGCGTCGATGTCCTCGGTCGCGTCGAGGGCTGCGGTGCCGGGCACGGCCGGCGGCCGCATCCCGCCGAGCTCCTTGGCTGCCGCGATGTGGCCCATGAGGTCGTCGCGGACGTCGGCGTCGGCCACCTTGCCGCGGGAGGCCGCGAGGACCTCTTCCGCCGTCGCGATCTGCTGGGCCAGGCCCTCCTGGGCCGCGCGCCCTTCGTCGACTGCTTGCACGATGTCGGCGCGCGCGTCGGCCAGCTGCGCCCGCTCACGCTCGTTGCCGACGTGGACGAGCGCGAACACGATGCTGGCCACCAGCGCGACCGCCGCTGCGATCAGGAAGACGACCAGCGGTCGCATCGATCCGCCGTCCGACGGGGCACGGTCCCTGCCGGGCGTCATGACCTGGTGCTGGGTCTCGTCCGGTACCTCGGCAGTCGTGCCCTGAGGCGGGCTCGACGCGACGGCGGCGGGGTCGAGTGGCGGTCCGGCGGGTGCGGGCGGCTCCGCAGTGAGGGGCATGGCCCGAAGTTTGGCGAATCTATGGCCGGGACGCTAATTCCCGGCGCGCTCCGCGAGGTTCTTGAGCTTGTCGATGTAGTCCGCGAGCTCTTCGGCCTTCCAGTCGGGGACGTTGGTGTTGCCGTCGCGCAGCCCCACGGTTCGGTCGGTGAGCTCACGCAGGATGTCGGCGTGGCCGGCGTGCCGGGCGGTCTCGTCGGTGATGTGCACGATGAGGCGGAACAGCGTGACCTCGCCGGACCGCCACCAGGGCACGTGCCCGACCGTGTCGAGCGGGAGCGTGTCGATCGCCTCGTCGGTGAACGCGCAGGCCCGCCGGTAGAGGTCGGTGATCGAGGCGATCGACTCGTCTGCCGTCGCGTACCAGTCTGCCTGCGGGTCCTCGTCGAACACCGCGTCGGGGACTATCTCGTCAGGGGTCGGCCACTCGCGCCCGAGGCACTGCCCGAAGTAGCCGATCTCGACGTTGGCACAGTGCTTGACGATGCCCAGCAGGTTGTTGCCGGAGGACACCAGGGGCCAGCGGGCCTGCTTCTCGGTGAGGCCCTCCAGCTTCCACAGGAGGGCCGCACGGGACTCGCCGAGGTACTTCTTCAGGATCTGCTTCTGTTCCAGCTCGCCCGAGCCGATCGCGCTGCCAGTCGTCTGTGCCATGGGGACAGTGTGTCCCCAGGCACCGACACTCACCGAACCTTTTGCGCCCGGCCGCGCTTCTTCGGCGTCCGGTGGATCCACCACTCGGCGAACATGAGGTTGACGATCCAGGACACCCACGCGGATGCGATCGCAGCGCCCTCGATCTCGGGTGCGCCGAATCCGATCTCCGGGTCGGTGAGCGCCCCCGGGACGTAGAGGGCGATGAGCACCGTGGCCCAGAACCGGTTGGCCACGATCGAGAAGGCCAGTGCGGTGCTCCGGATCATCCACTCCCGGTGGTCGCCGAACCGGCGCTGCCGTACCGCGCGGTAGCCGAGCAGGGTGGTCGCCAGGAGCAGGACGCTCAGGAGCGTGTTCGCGACCTGCTGCGCGACACCCGCACTCGGAAACTGGGCGGTCACCAGGGCGCCGGTGCCGGTCACGAGCGCCGACGCCACGTAGACCCTGCCGCTCCACCGGTGCACCCGCGGGTGGTGGGCCCGCAGCCACGGCCAGAGCTGCAGCACGGCCGCGCTCAGCATCACCGAGCCCGCGAGGATGTGGGTCACGAGCGCCGGGTAGAACACCGGGCCGCGGTCGGTGGGGACCAGGGAGAGCGAGGGGTCCAGGCCCACGTAGCGCGGCAGCGTGCTCACCAGGAACAGCGCGGTGACGACGGCCAGCGGCGCGATCCAGGGACGCCGCCACCAGCGCACCTTCCGTGGCGTGCGGGCGGGAGCCGGCGCGGTGGTCGTGTCTGTTGCCATGGCCTTACCTGCTTTCGTCGGAGCCGGATTTCGTCAGGTCGGAAGGTCAGGACGTGCGCCAGGTCAGCGCCGGGCACGGAACGCCAGGCCGGCCGCCACCGCGAAGAGCAGGCCGAGCCCCAGGCACCAGCCGACGGCGAGCATCGCGACGCCCGTCGGGTCCGCGGACGACGCGACGTCACCCGAGAGCAGGCTGCGCACCGTCTCGATCACCGGGGTCACCGGTTGGTGCTCCGCGAAGCCGCGCAGCCAGGACGGCAGCGTGTCGACCGGTACGAAGGCGCTCGACACGTAGGGCAGGAACATCACGAAGAACGAGAAGCCGCCGGCGGCGTCGGGCGACCGCACGAGCACACCGACGAGGGCGGCGAGCCAGGTGATCCAGCCGACGAAGAGCAGGATCATGCCCACCGCGGCGAGCCATTCCAGGGCCGAGGCCTCGGGCCGGAAGCCCAGCGCCATCGACACCCCGAACACGATGGCGGTGGTGACCAGGTTCTTCACGAGGCTCGCGACCACGTGACCCGACAGCACCGTCCAGGCGGTCATGGGCATCGACCTGAGCCGGTCCACCATGCCGCTCGACATGTCGCTCTCCACGGCCAGGGCGGTGTTCGCCGCGCCGAACCCGGCGGCCAGCAGGATCACGCCCGGCGTCACGTAGTTGATGTAGTCGGTGCCGATGTTGACGGCGCCACCGAAGACGAGCACGAACATCAGGAGGATGATCACGGGCAGCACGACCGCCGTGATCAAGGCGTCCACGTCCCGCGAGACGAGGCGCAGGCTGCGCGTCGCCATGGTGGAGACGTCGCTCACCAAGTGCGTCATACCGCCGCCCCCGTCGCTCGCGCCGAGCTCTCCTTGCCGACGTGCCCGGTCAGGGTGAGGAAGACGTCGTCGAGGCTGGGCACCCGCACCTCCCAGTGCTCCGGTGTCGCTCCCGTGGCCTCGACCGCGGCGAGCACTGCCCGCACGTGCCCGACCGAGCCGTCGGTGGGCACGCGCACCCGCATGCCGTCGACGGTCGCGACCCCGAGCGCGGGGGCCACCCGGCCGACGTCGGACGGCGTGGCGAACGTCAGCTCGACGCCCGCCTCGCCGACCTGGCTCTTGAGCTGAGCGGGGGTGCCGTCGGCGACGATCCGGCCGCCGTCGACGAGCGCCACCCGCTGCGCGAGCCGGTCCGCCTCCTCCAGGTACTGGGTGGTGAGGAACACGCTGGTGCCTTCGTCGACCACGTCGCGGACGACGTCCCACAGCGCCTGCCGTGACCTCGGGTCGAGGCCCGTGGTGGGCTCGTCGAGGAACATGACGCGGGGCCGGGTCAGCAGGCCCGCCGCCAGGTCGAGCCGACGACGCATGCCGCCGGACCAGGTGCCGACCTGCCGGTGCGCCGCGTCCGACAGGTCGAACGCCGTGAGCAGCTCCGCCACGCGGTCGCGCACGACCCGGCGCGGAAGGTGCGCGAGGCGCCCCATCATCGTGAGGTTCTCGGCACCCGACTGCTTGTCGTCGACGGCCACCTGCTGCCCCGTGAGGCTGATGACCTCACGGACCCGGCGCGCGTCCCGGGCCACGTCGAACCCGGCGACCGTCGCCCGGCCCGCGTCGGGCCGCAGCAGCGTCGCCAGGATGCGGACCGTGGTGGTCTTGCCCGCACCGTTGGGGCCCAGCAGCGCGAGCACCTGCCCCTCCTCGAGCTCCAGGTCGAGCCCGTCCAGCACCGGCGGGCTCGACGAGCCGCGTCTCGCGAAGGACTTGTGCAGCCCTTCGGCCGTCACGATCGCTGTCATCTGTCTCTCTCCTCCGGGGCGGCAGGCAGTTACTGTGTATGCTCTACGCGCTTTAGTGTGGGGCGTAAACAGTATGTGGTCAAGAGAGTTTCGGATCGGCTCGCGCGGCTGATCAGGGCAGGATGGGATCCGATGAGCACCGACACCACGCCCGAACCCGCCGGGCAGCCGCAGGTACCGCCCGGACAGCCGGACGGCACCGGTGCGACGCGCGAGCTGCCCGCGGTCGTGCAGCGGCTGTGGGGCGCTACGGCACCCCGCCGGCGCGGGCCCAGGCCCGCACTCTCCGCCGCGCAGATCGTGCAGGCCGCACTGGACCTGGCCGACGCCGAGGGCCTCGCCGCCGTCTCGATGGCCCGGATCGCGGACGCCGTCGGCTATACGCCCATGGCCCTGTACCGGCACGTCTCCGGCAAGGAGGAGCTGCTGGTCCTGATGGCCGACGCCGTGGCCGCCGAGCTGCCCGACATCCCGGCCGGCATCGGCTGGCGGGCCGGGCTCGAACGCTGGACGCGCGCCCAGATCGAGCTGGGGATCGCCCGCCCGTGGATGCTCGAGCTGCCGCTGTCCGCCGCGCCACCGGGGCCGAACCGGGTGCGCTGGATCGACCAGGCCTTCGGCGTCATGCGCCCGATCGAGCTTCCCGCCGACGCGAAGCTGGCGGTCGTCGGG
This sequence comes from Promicromonospora sp. CA-289599, assembly GCF_050936155.1. NCBI lineage: Bacteria > Bacillati > Actinomycetota > Actinomycetes > Micrococcales > Promicromonosporaceae > Promicromonospora > Promicromonospora sp. CA-289599. The sequence goes on along the minus strand of NZ_JBNJNI010000001.1, from coordinate 2,661,260 downwards.
CTGCTCGCGCAGCACGTCCTCGGCGAGTCGCGCGTCCACATCGAGTCCCGGCGTGCGGCGGTCCAGCAGGTGGTCCGGGAGTCCGGGCTGCCCGACGGGACCCCGGAGTCCGAGCTGGATCCCGCCGCGATCGACGCGGCCAACCCGTACGCCGACTTCGAGACCGTCCTCTCCAGGTACGCCGACCCCACGACGTACCCGAACCTCTTCGAGGCGTTCGCGACCTGGCCGGACAACTCCATGACCGCGCACTCCGAGGACGACATCGCCTTCGGCATCTCTGTGGTGCTCGACGGCGTGGAGGCCTTCCTGCGGCGGTGCGGCGCGCTGCCCGACGACGGGTCATGAGCCCCTCCGCCCGGCGCCACAACGCTTCTGGCACGACCACAGGCAGCGGTTTTCGGACGTCGTGCACAGGTGAGCGACCAGAGCGTGTGGACCGTCAGTGGCGTGAGTCAGAGTGGTGCCGTGACAAGTGATCCCATGACAGAAGGCAAGACGGCGGCGCCGGGTGCGGCGCTGCGCTGCTTCGGTGACGGCGACCCGCTCTACGAGGCGTACCACGACGACGAGTGGGGCCGGCCCGTGCACGGCGAGCAGGCCCTGCTGGAGCGCATCGCCCTGGAAGGCTTCCAGTCCGGGCTCTCCTGGATCACCGTGCTGCGCAAACGTCCGGCGTTCCGGGAGGTCTTCGAGGGGTTCGACCCGGAGAAGGTGGCGGCCTTCGGCTCCGACGACGTCGAACGGCTGCTCACCGACGCCCGCATCATCCGGAACCGGATGAAGATCGAGGCCACCATCGACAACGCGCGGGCGGTCATCGCCCTGCACGACTCCGGCCGTACCCTCGACGAGCTGTTCTGGTCCTTCGCCCCCGAGCCGGGCGCCCGCGAGCGCCCGGCCACCTTCGGCGACATCCCGGGCTGGACCGACGAGTCGAAGGCCATGAGCAAGGCGATGAAGAAGCAGGGGTTCCGGTTCATCGGCCCGACGACCGCTTACGCGGCGATGCAGGCCTGCGGGCTCGTGGACGACCACGTGGCCACCTGCCCGGCGGTGCTCGGGCGGGGCCGGATCCTCGCGCCGGGTGAGGTCAGCTGAGCGTGGTGGTCAGCTGAACGTCATAGCTCGGCGCACGGCTCCACCACCGGGAGGACCGCGTCGCGGACCCACTCGGCGAGGGAGGTCGCCGGTGGGCGCAGGATCACCGTGTCCACCCCGTGCCGGGCGAAGCCACGCATCTCCTCGACGAACGCCCCTGTGTCACCGGGGCCGATCGGTGCACCGCGGTGCAGCATCGTGACGCGGATGTCGGCGGGGTCACGGCCGACGTCGTCACAGTGCCGGTGCAGCACGTCCAGCAGGTGGCGAAGCCGCTCGGGCGTCTCGGCGAACAGGTTGCACGCGTCCGCGTACTGGGCGACGAGCCGGAGCGTCCGCTTCTCCCCGGAGCCGCCGATCATGATCTCCGGGCCGGACAGCGGCGCGGGCGAGCACAGGGTCTCGGCGAGCTGGTAGTGCTTGCCCTCGAAGGGGCCGTCGTTGTCCGGGTCGTACATCTGGCGCGCGATCCGGACCGTCTCCTCGAGCATCTCGAAGCGGTCCTTGAGCCGCGGGAACGGGACCCCGAGGGCCGCGTGCTCCTTGTCGTACCAGGCAGCGCCGATGCCGAACGTGGCGCGGCCGCCCGAGACCACGTCGAGCGACGCGACGATCTTGGCCAGCAGGCCGGGGTAGCGGTACGTCACGCCGGTCACCAGCGCACCGAGCTGAACCTTCTCGGTGACCCCCGCGAGATAGCCGAGGGTCGTGTACGCCTCCAGCATCGGGTCCGACGCCGGAAAACCCTGGTGCTCCATCTGGAAGTAGTGGTCCATCACGGAGACCCACGTGACGCCACCGTCGTCCGCGTACCGGGCGGCGTCCGCCAGCTCGGTACGCATCCGGGCGGGCTCCATCGAGTCGAAACGCATGAAGTGGGTGCCGATTCGCATGCCTCGATCCTCCTCCGCCGACGCGTGACGTCAAGCGCGGGAGCCGGTGAGCTCTCCCGCGCGCCCGAGGATCCGGGCGACGAACCAGGTGATCGAGTCGGCGGTCTTGCGCGGTGTCGCCGTCGGCTGCATGACGTGGCTCAGAGCGGACCGCACCACCATGTCGATGATCGCCGTGATCCGTTCCGGCTCCAGGTCGATCTCGTACTGGTCGACCCGGTCCTGCACCACGACCATCAGCGTGCCGAGCAGCGGCTCCGAGTGGGTGGTGAACAAGGGCAGCAGCTCGGTGTCCGCGCCGTGCGTCGCCGAGACCACCGCACGCAGCAACGCGTTGCCCTCGGCGAGCACCAGCGTGTTCTCCACGGCCGCGTGGATCGCTGACAGGAGGTCGTCCGGGTGATTCTCGAAGCCCTCGACGATCGTGAAGATGAACTTCGCCGACTCGGTGAGCACCATCGCCTCGGCCAGGTCCTCGCGGCTGCCGACCGCGTTGTACACGGTCTGCCTGCTCACGCCCGCCTCGCCCGCGAGACGGCCCATCGTCACCTTCGACCACCCGTCGGCACAGGTGAGGCGCACCGCAGCGGCGATGATGCGACTCCGGCTGGAGATCGGATCCTCGTGGTCGGCGGTCACCTCGGCCATGTGGTCGATAGTAGGGAACGAGCGACTCCCGGGCCGGGACAGCGGCGCTCGACACGGCATATTTCACCCTTTCGCTCGGTAGCCTGGAAACCCCCTAGAGTGGCGAGCATGGACCTCGAAGAACGCCTTGCAGTCTTCATCGACTACGAGAACCTGGCGCTGGGCGCCAGGGAGCACCTGGGCGGGATGCAGTTCGACTTCGGCCCGATCGCCGACGCCCTCGCCGTGCGCGGCCGCGTCGTCGCGCGCCGGGCCTATGCCGACTGGTCGTACTTCGACGAGGACCGCCGCATGCTGACGCGGCACCAGGTCGAGCTGATCGAGATGACCCAGCGGATGGGCGCCTCCCGCAAGAACGCGGCCGACATCAAGATGGTGGTCGACGCCATCGAGATGGCCTTCGAGCGCGACTACATCTCGACGTTCGTGATGTGCACGGGGGACAGCGACTTCTCGCCGCTCGTCCACAAGCTGCGTGAGCTGAACAAGCGCGTCATCGGCGTCGGCGTCGAGAAGTCGACGTCGCGGCTGCTGCCCGCCGCCTGCGACGAGTTCCTCTTCTACGACCGCCTCGAAGGCGTGGAGGTACCCGACGAGGACCAGGGCGCCCCTGCCCCGAAGCGCGGTTCCCGCTCGCGTCGGCCGGCCGCCGCGCCGGACCGCGCCGCCGCTGCCAGCGCCCCCGCCACCACGCAGAAGGCCCCCACGACCTCGCGGCGCGCGAAGGCCGCAGAAGCGGTTGCCGAGGCCGTCGCCGAGGCCTCCACGCCCGACGTCGTCGCCGAGCCCGAGGCGAAGCCCGCCACCCGCCGCCGCAAGAAGGCCGACCCCGCACCCGCACCCGTCGAGGTCGCGCCCGAGGCCGAGGTGGAGAACGACGTCAGCGAGCACGAGGAGGAGGTCCCGGCATCGAGCGACGCGCCCATGGAGGTACGTGTGGCGCAGACCCTCGCCGACCTGCAGTCCTCGACGAGCGGCGCCGTGACGGCGTCCGCCCTGAAGCGCACGCTGCTGCGCAAGGACCCGACGTTCAGCGAGTCCGACTACGGGTTCCGTACGTTCGGCGAGTTCCTGCGGTTCCTCGCCGACCGCGGGTTCGTCGAGCTCGCGGCGGGCCCGTCGACGGGTGACCCCGAGGTCTCGCTGCCCGAGCAGGGCGACACCGATGCGGCGTTCGTGCTGCTGCGTGACGTGGTGCGGGAGTCGAGCGGCTCGGCCGCGCTGTCCGGGCTGAAGAACGCCGTGCGCAAGAAGCGTCCCGACTTCTCGGAGAAGGCGCTCGGCTTCCGCGGGTTCCTGCAGTTCGCGAAGGCCGCGGAGGCCGCCGGCGCCGTGTCCCTCGCCTGGGACGACGACGCGGACGACTACCTCGTCACCGCCTAGGACCGAGCACACCTGGGATCGCGGCCAGCTGGCGGGTCAGCTCGGCCCCGTCCCGCCCGTGGACGGTCGGCACCGGACGCACCTCGAGGTCGGCGGCCCGGGTGCCGCCGTCCGGGATGTTCCCGGCGAGGACCTGCTGTCCGCCGGTGAGCTGCCGGATCGCGACCGCGAGCACCTGATCGGGACGCCGGTCCACGGCCTCCGCGTAGATCTGCGGGTCGTGCTGACCGTCGTCGCCGATGAGCAGCCACCGCACGTGCGGGAACCACGACATCAGGTGCTCGAGGCTCGCCTCCTTGTGGGCAGGTCCGCTCCGGAACCATCCGGTGAGGGTCGGTCCCCAGTCGGTCAGGAGCAGCGGTCCGCGCGGGTAGGCGTGCCGCGAGAGAAAGGCACGCAGCGTGTTCGCGGTGTTCCACGCGCCGGTCGACAGGTAGAAGAAGGCGTCGTCCGGGTGCGCCTGCTGCAGGGTCCGGTACAGCTCGGGCATGCCGGGTACGGCTCGCCGTCCGCTGGAGTGCCGCACGAACGTGTTCCACGCCGCGAGCAGCGGCCGTGGCACCGCGGTGACCATCGTCGTGTCGTCCATGTCGCTGATGACGCCGAACTCGGTCCGCTCGTCGAGCACCCGGATCAACGCCTCGGCCTCCCACGGGTCGGTCTCGTCGAGCACCGTCAGGATCGCGGAGTGCCACCCGGCCGACAGCGGGGCGTCGGTGGGCAGCTCGACGTCGATGTAGCCGGCGCGGTCGCTCGTCACTTCGGAGACGTGGTCACCGACCTGGAGCCGCACGCGGCGGTGCGGCACCGGGACGGTCAGGAAGTGGCGGAACCCGCGCCGGCCGGCGCGGAGCGCCTCGAGGTCCGGGGCGGCGGGACGCGGCCGGGAGAGCAGCACGCGGGCAAGCACCCGCACCTGGTCCGGCGTGCCGTAGCCGCTGTAGGTCTCGAGGCGGGGGTGCCAGCCGGCGCGACGGAGCACCCACCCCGCTGCGGCGTAGAAGTGGTCCTCCACCACCGCGGCGAGGTGCGGGCGCTGTGAGGGGTGCGGGGTAGGAGTGGCCACACCCGATTGTCGCTTGTTACTGCCCACCCATGCCCGTGGTCGCGACACCCTGGACGATGCGGCGCTGGAAGAGCATGAACACGATGAGCAGCGGCAACGCAGCGATCATCGCGGAGGCCATGTTCTGCGCGTACTGCACACCGTAGGCGTCCTTCACCGTGGACAGGCCGACGGGCAGGGTCATGAACTGCGGGTCGGTCGTGATGATGAAGGGCCACAGGAAGTTGTTCCACGCACCGATGAACACGAAGATCGCGACCGCCACCAGGATCGACCGCGAGAGCGGCAGCACGATGGTCCAGAACAGCCGCCACGAGCCCGCGCCGTCGATCCGGGCGGCGTCGAGCAGCTCCTGCGGGATCGCGTCGAAGAAACGCTTGAGGATGAACACCATCACGGGAGCGACCACCTGCGGCAGGACGATGCCGGCGACCGTGTCCACGAGCCCCAGGACCTGCATCTCCCGGAACAGCGGCACGATGAGGATCTGCCCGGGCATCATGATCGCCGCGAGGGTCAGCCACTGCATGAGCGCCCGGCCCCTGAACAGGGTCTGCGAGAACGCGTAGGCCGCCATCGCGGAGATGAGCACGGTGAGCGCCGTGACCAGCACGGCGACCACCAGGCTGTTCCACATCCACAGCAGCAGGTCGCTGTTGCCGAGCACCTTCTGGTAGGCGTCGAGCGTCCAGCCCGTGGTGGGCAGCAACGACGCGGGGAGCGCTGCCTCGGCCTCGTGCTTGAAGCTGGTGACGGCGCCCCAGACGATGGGCACGAGCCAGGCTCCGGCCAGCACGACGAGCGCGGCGAGCGCCCCGGCGCGCGCCCAGGGCGACGGGCCGATGGTCAGTCTGGTCAGAGCCCGGTTCTCGGCCCGCTCCTGCAGTGCCTTCGTCCGGCGGACCTCGGTGATGTCGGTGACGGCCATCTCAGGCCTCCTTCCGGGCCGGCAGCAGCCGCACCAGCGTGAAGACAAGGATCAGGGCGAAGAACACGTAGGAGATCGCCGAGGCGTAGCCGAGCCGGTAGTTGGTGAAGCCGGTGTCGTAGATGTACTCCAGGATCGGCCGCGTGCTGCCGTTGGGCCCGCCCTGGGTGAGCAGGTAGATCTGGTCGAACACCTTGAGCGAGGCGAGGAGCTGCAGCACCACGATGACGCCCGTGATCGTGCGCAGCTGGGGCAGCGTGATGGAGAACAGCCGGCGCCAGCCGCCCGCGCCGTCGATCGTCGCTGCCTCGTACTGCTGCGCCGGGATGCCCTGCAGCGCCGCCAGGTAGAGCAGGAAGTTGAAGCCGACGGTCCACCACACGGTGACCCCGGCGATGGAGAACATGGCTACGTTCTCGTCGGTGAGCCAGCCGAGGGGATCCAGGCCCAGGCCGGTGATCCAGGTGTCGAGCAGGCCGATGTCGGGCTGGAACATCCAGTTGCTCAGGTGCCAGACGACGGCGCTGGTCAGCAGGTAGGGCGCGAAGAACGACATGCGCCACACCCACTGGCCGGGCAGTCCGGTGTGCACGAGCAGCGCCATGACCAGGGCCACGAGCACCAGGGGCACCGTGCTGAGGATCGTGAACCACACGGTGTGCCACAGCGTCTGCCACACCTGGGGGTCGCCGAACGCCTCCACGTAGTTGGCGAAGCCGATGAACTCGCTCCCGGCGCCCGTGAGGCTCTGGTTGGTGAAGCTCATCCACAGGCCGTAGAGCGTCGGCACCACGAGGAAGAGGCCGGTGGCGACGGCGAACGGCGCGACGAACAGGTACCCGGACCTGTCGCGCTCGCGCATGGGCTTGCGGGGGGTCCCGGCGGCCGTGCCGGAACGTCTCGCGGGGGTGTCTGGCGCTGCCGGCCCCGCGGGCGCGGTGACGCCGGTCTTCGAGACAGTCATCGTCGTCCTCTCGATCAGGCGGGGTTGGGCAGGGCGAGGAACCGGTCCATCTCGCTCAGCATCCGGGTCACGGCGGTACGCGGCGGTGCCGTGCCCGCGAGGGTGTCCGTCATCGCGTCGGCCATGCGGACCTGGAAGTCGCTGCCGCCGCCGGTGAACCAGGCGTCGGGGTCGAAGACGGCGATCTCGGCCGCGGGTGCGTAGTCGCGCTGCGGCGTGAGCTCCTGGTACGCGGGCTCCTCGACGATGGGCTGGTAGGCGGGGATGTGCCCCGCCGAGGCCCAGGTCAGGCCCTCCTTGAGGAGGCCGGCGAGGACGCGGTAGGTCGCCTCGCGCCCGGCGGGGTCGGGCTGTCCCTGCCGGGGCAGCACGAACGCGTGGGAGTCGGCGTAGTTGGCCGGCGTGTCGAAGATCGCCGGGAACTGCGTGGCCCCGACGTCGGGCAGTGCGTCGCGGAACATCGGCAGGTCCCACTCGCCGGCGAACATCATGCCCGTGCGCTGTGCCATGAAGCGGGCGGCTGCGGCGTTGCCGTCCTGGTTCTTCGCGGCGACCGTGCCGTCGACCATCTCCTGCAGGAACTCGAAGACCTCCGCGGCGGCCTCCTCGTCGAGCGCCGCGGGGCGGCCGGGCGTGAGCTCGTACTCGCCGCCGTTCTGCGAGTAGAGGCCCCAGAACATGCGCCAGCATCCGGCGGGGTCGCGCTGGTAGCCCCAGCCGACGCCGGTCTCGCCCGTGACCTCGGCCATCGCACGGCCTGCTGCGAGGAAGGCGTCCGCGCCGGTGACGGCGTCCAGGTCGAGCTTGCCGTCCGTTCGCGCGAGGCCCGCGTCCTTGACGATCGTCGGGTTGTGGAACGTGATGTACGGGTGCGTGTCCAGCGGCAGCGCGTAGAGCTGCCCGTCGTACTGGGCCTTCTGCCAGACGGCGGGAGCGAAGTGCTCCTCACGCACCCCGAGCTGCGCGAGCGCGTCCAGGTCGAACGGCTCCAGGAGCCCGCCCGGTGCGTACCCGGCCAGCCGGGACATGTGCATGACGGCGGCCTCCGGCGGCCGTCCGCCCGACGACGCCATCGCCAGCTTGGTGTAGTAGGGCGGCCCCCAGGCCAGCGTCGTCGACTCGACGGCGATGTCCGGGTTCGCGGACGCGACCGCACCCACCATCTCCTGCATGAGCGCGCCGTCACCGCCCGAGAACAGGTCCCAGATCATGACCGGCGTCCGGCCCGCACCGACCGCGCCTGGTGCGGCGCAGCCCGCGAGCGCCCCGCCCAGCGCGACACCGCCGGCGCCGACCAGCGCCGCGCGAAGCAGGTCACGGCGGCTCAGGCCGCCGGAGCTCTCGGCACGACTGCGGGTTCTTGACGCGAGCGCTGAGCTTTCCCGCCCTGGGGCGCCACGTCCTCGTAGCACGGTCATCGTCGACCTCCAATGGTGCAACGTTGCGATCCAACGTTGGATCACGATGGACTAGGCCGAGCGTCCCGTCAAGGGGCAACGGGTCGGCAACGGGTGCGGAAGGAAGTGATGGGTTGTCGGAGCAAGTGGGTCGCCGCGTCGGCATCAAGGAGGTCGCTGCTGCTGCGGGCGTCTCCTGGAAAACTGTCTCCAACGTTGTGAACGACACGGGACGCGTCGGTGACGCGACCCGGGCCCGGGTGGAGGCCGTGATCGCCGAGCTGGGCTACCGGCCCAACCTCGCCGGACGCCAGCTGCGGCGGGGCCGCACCAACACGCTCGCGCTCGCCGTGCCGTGGGTGCACGCGCCGTACTTCGCGGTGCTCGCCCACGAGGTGATCGAGGTCGGCAGCTCCCGCGGGTACCGCGTGCTCATCGAGGAGACGAGGTCCTCGCGCGACACCGAGCTCGAGGTGGCACGCGGCTTCGACGTCCAGGCGATCGACGGCATCATCTTCTCGCCGCTGGAGCTACCTCCTGCCGAGATCGACGAGGTGCGCGGTCCCGTACCCCTGGTGCTCCTGGGCGAGCGGGCCGACCCGGATCCCACCCGCGCGCGCCGGACGGACCATGTCAGCATCGACAACGTGGACGCCGCAGCCCAGGTCACGAAGCATCTGCTGGACTCAGGACGGCGCAGGCTCGGGTTCCTCGGCGCCGAACCGCCCGGCGCCGGACGCACCGGCGCGCAGCGCGTCCAGGGTTTCCTCGACGCCCACGCCGCCGCGGGCATCGAGGTCGACGAGCGCTGGGTGCTCCAGTGCCCTCAGTTCTCGCGGCCGGCGGGCGCGGAGACCATCGAGCAGGTGCTGCCCCGGATCGGCCAGATCGACGGGCTGGTGTGCGCCAACGACGAGCTGGCCCTGGGCGCGCTCTATGCGTTGCGCCGCAACGGGGTGCGGGTCCCTGCCGACCTCGCCGTCACGGGGTGGGACAACACCGAGGACGGCCGGTACTCGAACCCCTCGCTGACGACCGTGGCGCCGGACCTGCGCGCGATAGCGGAGACGGCAGTGGACCGGATCCTCGCGCAGCTCGAGAACGCCGCCGTCGAGCCGGTCGACGCGCTGGTGCCGCACCGCCTGCTGGTCCGGGAGAGCAGTCGCGACTGAGCCCCGAGCAGCCCTCGCACGGCCCTGGCTGGGGGCGGTGCGAGGGCTCGGCAAGAACCACCGAGTTGATACAACGTTGCATTTCGGTCGGATGCGGTGTTGAATCGCCGCGCACCTGTCGTAGACGCAACGGAGCAGCTGATGACCTTCCTCGACCGCTTCTCGCCTGCCGGCGAACCAACGGCCACCGCCGTACCGCGCCCCGAGTATCCCCGCCCGCAGATGGCCCGCGACCGCTGGCTCAACCTCAACGGCACGTGGCAGTTCGAGGTCGACCCCGGCGACTCCGGGCTCGAGCGCGGCCTCGTCGAACGTGCGCTCCAAGGCGAGATCGTCGTCCCGTTCGCACCTGAGTCGCAGCTCTCCGGCATCGAGAACACCGACTTCCTCGAGGCGGTCTGGTACCGCCGCGAGGTCACCGTCCCCGCGGAGTGGGCCGCCGTGGGCGACGACCCGCACGTCCTGCTGCACTTCGGTGCCGTCGACCACGACACCACCGTGTGGGTCGAGGGCACCGAGGTGGTGCGGCACCGCGGCGGGTTCACCCCGTTCACGGCCGACCTGCACGGCATCGCGAGCCCCGGGGACACGGTCACCGTCGTCGTGCGGGCCCGCGACACCCGGCACGGGCCGCAGGCCCGCGGCAAGCAGAGCAACCGCTACGCGAACTTCGAGTGCAACTACACCCGGACCACGGGCATCTGGCAGACGGTGTGGCTGGAGCCGGTCCCGGCCGCGCACCTGCGCCGCCCGCGCATCACGCCCGACCTGGCCAGCACGGCGTTCGACGTCGTGGTGCCGCTGTCGGCCAACCGGCGCGGCCACACCGTCACCGCCACCGTGACCGACGCGGACGGCGAGGTCGCGACCGCCACCGCGCGCGCCGACCTCGACCTGGCGCCCGCGCTGCGCGTCGTCGTCCCCGCGGACCGCGTACGCACCTGGGGTCCGGGCGACCCCCACCTGTACGGGATCGACGTCGAGCTGCGCGACGCCGACGGCGCCGTCGTCGACTCCGTGCGCTCCTACGGCGGCCTGCGCTCCGTGTCCATCGACGGGCAGGCCGTGCGGATCAACGGCGAGGCGGTGTTCCAGCGGCTCGTGCTCGACCAGGGCTACTGGCCCGAGTCGCTCATGACCGCGCCGTCGGACGCCGCGCTCGCCCGCGACATCGAGCTGGGCCTGGCGGCCGGGTTCAACGGCGCGCGCCTGCACCAGAAGGTCTTCGAGGAGCGCTACCTGTTCCACGCCGACCGGCTCGGCTACCTGGTCTGGGGCGAGTTCGGCGACTGGGGCGTCAGCGGCCACGGCACGCCCGCCGACGGCCAGCGGCCGACGACGTCGTTCGTCGCCGAGTGGATGGAGGCGCTGCAGCGCGACCACTCCCACCCGTCGATCATCGGCTGGTGCCCGCTCAACGAGACGCACCAGGACCTGCACGACCGCATCACGCAGCTCGACGACGTCACCCGGGCGATGTGGCTCGCCACCAAGGTGGCCGACCCGTCCCGGCCCGTGCTGGACGCCAGCGGCTACTCGCACCGCGTCCTCGAGACCGACGTCTGGGACTCGCACCTGTACGAGCAGGAGCCGGAGAAGTTCGCGGAGCTCGTGGGCAACCTCGCCGAGGGGCAGCCGTACGAGAACACGCGGGACGACGGCACCAAGATGTCGGTGCCGTACCGGGGTCAGCCGTACTTCGTCAGCGAGTACGGCGGCATCTGGTGGAACCCGGACGTGGCCGCGACCGCGTCGGGCAGCTCGCCCGACTCCTGGGGCTACGGCCAGCGGGTCGCGGACGAGGAGGAGTTCCACGCCCGGTTCCGCGGGCTCACGGAGGCGCTGCTCGGCGACCCGCGAATGTTCGCCTACTGCTACACACAGCTCACCGACGTGTTCCAGGAGGAGAACGGGATCTACCGGTTCGACCGCGGCGAGAAGCTCGACGTCGCGCGCGTGCGGGAGGTGCAGGCCCAGGTGGCGGCCGTGGAGGCGGCGGAGAACGCCGAGGCGACAGTCAGCTAGACGTGGTGGCCGGAGACGGGGTTCTTGTGGGTCCCTTTAGTCTTTTTCACCACATATCACCCCGTCCACAGGTTCGCTTGGGGGGTGCACAATAGGCCGGTGACGTACCGGTTCCTCAAGCTCATCCTCTCGCTCCTCGTGCTAGTGCTTCTGCGCCCGCGCGTCACTGGCCTGCAGAACATCCCGAAGCGCGGCGCCGTGATCCTGGCGAGCAACCATCTGTCGTTCATCGACTCGCTGCTCATCCCGATCATGGCGCCGCGCCACGTCGCGTTCCTGGCCAAGGCCGAGTACTGGACCGGCAAGGGGATCAAGGGGCGCCTCTCCCGCTGGTTCTTCACCAAGATGGGCGACATCCCGGTGCAGCGGGACGACCCGCGCGCCGGCCAGCGCTCCCTCGAGGACGCGCTCGCCGTCCTGCAGCGCGGCGGCGCATTCGGCATCTACCCCGAGGGCACGCGCTCGCGCGACGGCAAGCTGCACAAGGGGCACACCGGCGTCGCCTGGCTGGCTCTGACCGGCAAGGCGCCCGTCGTGCCCGTGGCCCTGCTCGGGACGGACAAGGTGAAGCCCATCGGCAAGATGCCGCGGTTCGCCCGGGTGGAGCTGCACTTCGGCGTGCCTATCGACCCGTCCCGCCAGATCGCGGCGGGCACCAAGCCCGCCCAGGCCCGCCGCGAGCTGACGGAGCAGGTCATGCAGTCCATCCAGGCGATGAGCGGCCAGGAACGCGCGGACGACTGACGTGTCAGACGTACAGGTCACCTGGGTGACCTGTACGTCTGACACCGGAGCTAGAGGCGCGTGATGCGGATGGCGTCCGCGATCACGTACGCCGTGCCCTGCGTCCAGCGGCTGACGGCCACCACCGTGCGGGTGCCCGCCGTCATGGCGTACGTACCGAGCGAGAGCCAGGCGCCGCCGCCCGTGGACTGGTCCACCCTGATGGTCGACGAGCCGGTCCCCGTGTAGACGATGAACGGCGTGGACGTGTTGTAGCCCGCGATGCCCGGGAACCACGCCTCCACCCGGTACGAACCGTTGGACGGGATCGTCGCCGAGAACGTCGCCAGGTCGCTCACCTCGGCAGGCGTCGCGTAGCGGTAGCTCGCGCCGTAACGCTCGGCCGAGTAGGACGACGTCAGCCATGACCCACCCGCCGCGAATCCCGACGACGTGTTGTCGACGATGACCGACCAGCTGGAGCCCGCCAGGGCCGCCGCAACCTCCGACCGGAGCTGCGGCAGCATCGAGTACAGGACGTCACCCGGGCAGGCCGTCGCGGTGTAGTCCCGGTGCCCGTAGATCTGGGTCGGCGCGATCCCGTACTGATCACAGATGTAGGCGCACAGCTCGACCAGGCGGCTCCAGAGCTGCGCCGGCGGAGTGGCGCTCGTGTACGTGCCCTGGTTCTCGATGCCGATGGCCTGGCTGTTCTGCCCCGGCGCGTGTGCACCCACCACCGTTCCGCTGCCGCTCTGGAGCCGGGCAAGCGACCCGCGCCGGCCTTCCATCACGTAACCGCCGCGGCTCAGCGTGAGGTGCTGGCCGGTGTCGACCCAGCCGTTGTCGAAGTGCCACTGCTGGATGTCGCGGGCGATCTGGTAGCCGGCGGCCTGCGAGTAGTCGGTGACGTTCGCCGACGCCGTGTGGTGGATCAGGATCTTGTTCGGGTTGGTCGAGACCGGCTCGATGGTGCCCCGGGGAGCGGCCGCGCCCCAGGTGCCACAGCTGGCGATGACCGGCGCGGCGACCTCCACCCCGGCCTGGGCCCCGGGAGGGGCGTCGGCCGGCGCCTCCGGGTCGGGCGCCAGGGACTGCGAGGGTTCGCCGACTCGCGCCGGGGCGGTGCCGACAGGACCGACGACGGCGGGAGCAGCGACCGCGGGTGCCGCGATCGTCGCGCCCGCGGCACCGATGCCGAGGACGACGGCGCTGCGCAGCAGGTCGCGCCGTCCGAGCGAAGCGTGGCTGTCTTGGTTGTGGTCGGTGGCGCTGTGATCGTGATCGTGCACGGTGGTGCCTCCACGGGTTCGGTCGCTGGGGGTACGGGCCGATTTCATCCGTAGTATCGGCCGACCTGGCAACCCCTCGGTACATCACATCGGGTCCATACGCCCAAGCGATACCTCAGGCCGCTGCGCGGCCTGTCAGGCCTATGCGGTCCAGGAGGTCCAGGGCCGGGCGGTGCTTGTTGAACGTGTACACGTGCACGCCGGGGGCACCGGCGTCGAGCACGTCGCGCGCGAGCGTCGTGGAGTACTGGAGGCCGCGCTCGTGCTGGGCCTCGGGGTCGACGTCGCCGCCGGGCCCCGTGAGCCGGTCGAGCTCCCGCAGGAGGTCGGCCGGCGCGGCGACGCCCGTGAGCTCCTCGACGCGGCGCAGGCGACGGGCCTCCGTGGCGGGCAGGATCCCGGCGAGGATCGGGATGGTCACCCCCGCCGCGCGAGCCGACTCGACGAACCCGGTGTAGGACTCGGCCCGGTAGAAGAACTGGGTGATCGCGAAGCTCGCACCGGCCTCCTGCTTCTCCAGGAGCCGCCGCACCTCCTGCTCGCGGGTGGTACCGGCCCCGGGATTGCCGTCCGGGAACGTCGCGACGGCGATGGTGAGCGGGCGGGCGGCGGACCGCAGGGCGGTGCTGGCGTCCGCCGCGCAACGACGTTCGTCCACCTGCCGCAGCAGCCGGACCAGGTCGATGCTCGAACGCACGTCGTCGTCCGCGGGACGCCAGTCGGGCTCGTCGCGCGGCGGGTCCCCCCGCAGCGCGAGGAACGACCGCACGCCGGCGTCGAGGAACTCGTCGATCACCTCGGACACGTCCTCGCGGGACGCCCCCACGCAGGTCAGGTGGGCCACCGGAAGCACAGGCGTGCCCCTGAGCAGCGTGGCGAGCACCTCGCGCGACGTCGCCCGGTCACCGCCCGCGGCGCCGTACGTGACGGACACGAAGTCGGGGCGGGCCGCCACGAGCCGCTGCGCCGTCTCCCAGAAGTTCGGTGCGGCGTCGGGCCTGCGCGGTGGCATGAGCTCGAACGAGACCGTGGGGCGGTGCGGGTGTACCTCGGCGACCATGGCTGCTCCATCGAACCTGGCGTGAGCACCTTACGTCCTCACGCCACGGCCTCGAGGCAGGAAGTCGGCAGGTTGCTGCGGTGTCAGGGAGCCAGGACTCTCGACCGCTCTGGATGGGTTCGCCACCATGCTAAGCGAATGTCCACCACTGGGACAGAATTCGTCCGACGGTCGAGACGACCTGGCTCACCGACCATGCGGGCCGAAGACGCTCGCCTACTTCACCGACCCGGCCACCAGGCCGCCCACGAGCCGCTTCTCGATGGCCATGAACAGGATGACCACGGGCACGATCGCCACGATGGACACCCCGAACACGTAGTGCCACGACGTCTCGTACTGACCCACGAACTTCGTCAGCGCCACGGACAGCGGCTGGTTGCCTGCCGTCGACAGCAGCACCAGCGACGCCGCGAACTCGTTCCAGGACGCGACGAACGTGAACACCACCGCCGTCACGATCCCCGGCCACACCAGCGGCAGGTTGATCTTCGTCAGGACGGTGAACGTGCCCGCGCCGTCGATCTGCGCGGCCTCGTCCACCTCCTTCGGGATGCTCGCGAAGAAGCTGTGCATGATCCAGACCGCGAACGACAGGTTGAACGCCGCGTTGACCAGGATCATCGCGGCCCACGTGTCGAGGATCCCGAGGGCGATGAACTGACGGAACAGGCCCGACGTCAGCACCGCGGGCTGCACCATCTGGGTCACGATCACGAGGAACAGGAACACGAGCCGGCCGGGAAACCGGAACCGTGCCGTGTAGTACGCGGCAGGCAGCGCCACGGCGAGCACGAGCAGCGTGGCGCACAGCGAGATCACCAGGGTGGAGATCAGGTTCTGCAGCAGCGGCGTCTCGGGCGTCGCCCACATCGTGACGTAGTTCTCCCAGTGCCACTCCGTGGGGAAGTAGGTGGGATCGACCGACCTGATCTCGGCCTTGGTCTTCACCGAGCCGAAGAACATGATCAGGTACGGCAGCATGAACACGACCAGCACGACGAGGCCTGCGAACATGCGCACCAGCAGGGACCCGATCGGTACCTGGTCCGCCGTGTACTTCCGTACGCGCTTCCGGTTGTCCGACGGCGGCCGGGTCGCCTTGCGCGGCGCGGTCGCCGATGCGGTGGTCACGGTCATCAGACCTCCTCGAGGGGGCGGACGACCCGCACATAGATGGCGACGATCCCGATGACCACCAGGAACGCGATGACGGACAGCGCGCTGGCCAGGTCGATCTGCCGCTGGTTCTGCATGTACTTGAAGATCATGGTCATCACGGTGTCGGCGTCGTAGCCGGGGATGGACCCCGTCATGACACGCAGGATCGGCAGCGAGTTGAACACGTTGATGATGTTGATCAGCACCGCCACCGACACCGCACCCCGCAGCTGCGGCAGCACCACGCTGAAGTAGGTCCGCAGCCCGCTGGCGCCGTCGAGGCGCGCGGCCTCGACGGTCTCGCCGGGCACCGTCTGCAGGCCGGCCAGGATCGTGTAGGTCGTGAACGGCAGCGACACGAACACGGCGACCACGATGGCCCACGCGAACGCGGTCTCGGGGTGCCGGGTCCAGCCGTAGCCCTCGGGGGTGTCGATCAGGCCGATGTCCACGAGGAACGAGTTGATGATGCCGAAGTACGGCTCCAGGCCGTAGTGCACCACCAGTGTGGTCATGACCACACTGGCGGCCCACGGCACGATCACGGCCATGCGCACCAGGCGGCGCCCGGGGAACGCCTTGTTCAGCAGCGCCGCGAGGGCGAGCGACCCGAGCAGGGTGAGACCCACGACGACGACCACCCAGATGACGGTCCGCCCGAGGATCGGCCAGAAGTACTGGAAGCCGACCACCGTCGCGAAGTTCGCGAGGCCGACGCCCCCGTCGTCCACGCCGCTCTGACTGATGTCGCGGGTCGAGTTCCAGAACATCAGGCCTACCGGGAACAGGACCACGGCCGCAATGAGTGCGACCGCGGGCCCGATCCATGGCAGGGCCTTCAAAAGGTCCTTCACCAGGGGTTCCTCGTGCTTTCGTTCAGCGTCGGATGTCGTCGACGCGGGCTTGCTGTGGAGCGGTCAGCACCAGGCGTCAGCCGGCGTCGACCTGTTCCTGGATCTCGGCGAGGACGTCCTGCGCGGACTTGTCGCTGTCGAGCTGGCCGAAGAGGGCCTTGAACGCGGAGTCAGCTGCCGACCAGTCCGGGTTGGTACCGGGGTAGAACTGCGCGTCCGGCAGCACCTCGAGGAACGGGGCGAGCGTCTCGTCGTCGGCCAGCTGCTCGGAGCCCGAGAGGGTGGTGGGCAGGAAGCCCTCGCCCTGGACCCACGGGACGTACACGTCGGCGGTGTAGAGGTAGTCGAAGAAGGCAGTGATGGCCTCCTGCTTGTCACCGTCGTTCTGGAACGCCATGAGGTGGTCGGCCACACCGAGCGTGAACGGGCTGCCGTCCTCGGTGGGGATGGGGTGGATCGAGTACTCGAGGTCCGGGTTGTCCGACTCGATCTGGCCCACGCTCGGCGGAAGACCGACCTGCATGCCGACCTTGCCCTGGACGAAGATGTCGAACAGCGGGCTGCGGTCGGTCGCGCCGGCGTCGGCCTGGGTGGCACCCGCGTCGATCATCGTCTTGATGAACTCGGCACCCGCCGCGTTCTCCGGGGCGTCGATGGTGATGGCGTCGGAGTCACCGAAGGTGCCGCCGCCGCCCCACAGCCACACGGCCGCCTCGGCCTGCGCCTCCTCGGAACCGAGCGGCATGCCGTAGCCGGCCACACCGCCGCCGAGCTCGGAGACCTTCGTGGCGGACTCGAGCAGCTCGTCCCACGTGGCGGGAACCTCGGCGCCCGCCTCCTCGAGGAGCGCGTCGTTGACGAACAGCGCACGGGCCGAGGCGATCCAGGGCAGGCCGTACGTGGTGTCGCCCACGGCGGCGTTCTCCAGGAACGTCGGCTGGAAGTCGGCGTAGGTCTCGTCGGAGGTGACGTCCTCGACCGGGTACAGCAGCTCGTCCGCGGCGAAGCCGGCGAAGGGGCCGCCGTTGTAGATGTCCGGGGCCTCACCACCCTGGATCTTGGTGGCGATCACCGACTCGAGGTTGTCCCACGACTCGATCTGCAGATTCACGTCGATGTCCGGGTTGGTCTCCTCGAACCCGGCGATCACGTCATCCCACAGGCCCTGGGACGCGTCGGAGTAGCTGGGGACCAGCAGGTCGAGGGTGGTCGCACCGCCGTCCGCGCCGTCCGACTCCGACCCGCCGAACCCGCAGGCCGTCAGGCCGGTCGTCGTGGCGAGCGTGATCACGAGGATCCCGCCGAGCCTCCTGTACTGCGCCATTGCTACTCCTTGGGCTTGTCCTGCTCGTTCGTGGTGCAGGTCACGTTTTCACTTGCCCCTTAATCTGTCAAGGGTTCTAACAAACCTGTGACATACGGGTAACAGCGTGTCCCGAGACGGCCTGCGAGGCCAGTGCAGAGGCCGAAAAGAGGGCCGCAGCACAAGGCTGCGCCCCTCCCTCAGTGACCTTCGGGCCGACGGCGAGGTGTGCCGTCGGGGCGGTGTGATCAGCAGCCGCACCCTCCGCCGCCGCTGCCCTGCGGGATCGCGCCGTGCCGCCTGACGGTCTGGTCGCTCCCCGCGTACCGGAGCTCCCAAGACCCCTCGCGGGCCGGCACGACCGTCGAGATGGTGCCGTCGGGGCCCACGGTGAGCGTGCGCACGAACACGGGCTCCTCCTCGAACTCGAGGTGGCCGTCCGGGTCGTGGTAGAGCCGCACCTCCGCGTTCCGCACCGGGCCCCACGAGAGGTCGCCGGCACGGCTGATGCGCAGCGACTCGAACTGGGCCGTGATCCGGGACGGCCGTCCGTCGGTCGCCGTGGGATGCGTGATCTCCCCCTGGAAATGCACGTCGCGCCGGATCGAGACCTTCTTGGCCTGGTCGACGTCGACGTGGTGCAGGACCAGCCGTCCGTCGGGCCGCTCGACCGCCGCGGTGTACTCGATACCCACACGATAGAACCCGGGCGTGATGCGCCCGGGGAGCGGGACCTTCTCGGTCCTGTCGCCGTCGGCGTTCAGGGTGACCGGGAACCGGCGCACCCGGGTCGCGTCGACGCCCTGGAGCGTGACCACGCCGTCGAAGGCGCGGAGCTTGCCACCGGTCAGGTGCAGGTCGAGCTCGTACACGAAGTCCACGGGGTCGAGCCGGTTGGCGGCCACGTTCCCCGTGATCGTCTCGCCGTTCGCGTTCATGCGGGTAGTGATCACCGTGCCGTGACGCTCGCTGGCATCCACGAGCGGGAGCGCCGCCTGCGCGACGGGCGACACGACAAGGCCGGCGACGAACAGCCCGACGGCTGCGACTGCCACCAGGCCACGGCGAAGGATGGAAGTACGGGACGTGCTGTGCGGAGTCATCATGGTTCCTGTCCGATCGATGGCGCCCTGTCCCGGCGAACACGTCGTTCGCCGCCAGGCTCACCACTGAGGACGGACAGCAGCACGGAAACGTTGTCGGCAAAGCGCAGACGCACGAGAGCGCCTGCCCGGGCCACGGGCAGGCGCTCTTCGGTTCCGTTGCTTGCGGCGTGCGCTGCTTACCGCTCGGTGGCGCCGATCATCGGCAGACCGAACGACAGCCCGACGGCGAGGATGCCGGCGACGAACAGGTACGGCGCCGATGCGCCCTGGTCGGCCCCGCCGATGGCGATCAGCGCGAACCCGCCGAGGAAGAGCACGAAGCACAGGATCGCGCGTACCAGCAGGGTCGCCGTGGGCTCCTGCTTCTGCCTACGGGCCACTTCGAAATCACTCATGAGCCAAATCTACCGCCCTGTCGGCTCGTGCTGACGGCCAGCTCGCCGAACGCGAGACGGGTGACATCTGCGGAGATCTCGACGGGCTTCCCGGAGGGCGACGGGGCACTCGCGAAGCGTGCCGGAGCCGCCGGCGCGGCACCGCTGCGCCGGGCGTCCTCTCGTTCTGGCGACGGCGCGGCAGCAGCACCAGCTGCCGGGGACAGCACAAAAGCTGCGGTGATTGCGCAGGTCAGTGCGTTGGTCAAGGTTCTGTGCGGCGGCACCGGGAGGGCTGCGGACGCGACTCGTCGCATGCTCGGTCCTTCTGGGGAGCTCGGGGGAGCGTCGAGCGGCCGCGTTGCGCGGCGCGGTTATGGCCCGACGGCCGGAGTGCGAATATTGCCCGGATCGCAATGGTGTTCGCTCAGCGCGAAACATGGGCGAGTTCAGGTGACACTACGATGCGTTCGTGGCAAACACGTCCCCCGCCTTCGACCAGCGTCCTGCCCGTGTGCGCACGGACTGGGGCATCTCCGGTGCACTCGCCCTCACCGCCACGGATGCGCGCGCGTCGCTCGTGGTCGTCGTGGACGTGCTCTCCTTCTCCACCACTGTCACCGTCGCCTGCGAACAGGGCGCCGGGGTGTACCCCTTCCCGTACCACGATCCAGCGGGAGCGGCCCGGCTCGCGCGCACCATGCGCGCCGCCCTCGCCGGCCCGCGGTGGGAGGACGGCATCAGCATCTCCCCCGCGTCGCTGCAGGACCTTGACGCAGAACGCCTCGTCATCCCCTCGCCCAGCGCAGCGCAGATCTGCCACACCATCGCCAACCGGGGCGCCCTCATCGTCGCGGGCAGCCTGCGCAACGCCAAGGCGGTGGCCGGCCTCGCGGCCGCACACCTGGACGCGTCGGAGAAGCACGACGTGGTGCTGGTCCCCGTGGGCGAACGGTGGCCCGACGACACGTTGCGCCCCGCGCTCGAGGACTACCTGGCCGTCGGTGCCATCGCGGCGCGGCTCACGACGATGCTGCCCAAGGTCAGCATCTCGCCCGAGACCGCGGCGACCATCACCCTCTGGAAGGGCACCAAGGACACCAGGGACACGGTGGGCGGGACCGCGAGCGGGCGCGAGCTGCTCGACTCCGGCTTCGCCGACGACGTCACGATCGCCACTGAGGTCGACGCCACCGATGTGGTGCCCGTGCTGATGGACGGCGCGTTCGTGCCTCTCGGTCACCGGGTCGCGGCGGCCCGTAACCGCAGGAACGTCTCAGCCGGCGCGCACTGACCCGTCCGGCCCGAAGTGCCTGTGCAGGGCCGTCACGATCTGGACGTCCCCGTCCAGCCACGGCACGTCGTCCAGCTCGGCCGCCGTCAGCCAGCGCAGCTCGTCGTGGTCCTCCAGCGGTTCGGGCGCGCCGTCCCGCAGCTGCGCGAACCAGACCCGCATGCGGTGCTTGCTGGTGATCGACCACACGCCGCCGTCCGGCCCCGGCAGCTCGGCGCCGACGGCCACCGTCACGCCGAGCTCCTCGTCGAGCTCGCGGTGCAGCGCGGAGAGGTGGTCCTCGCCCGGCTCCAGCTTGCCACCGGGAAACTCCCAACGGCCGGCGAGCGCTGCCGGAGCAGAGCGGCGGGCGGCGAGCAGCCGGGTGGGATGGTTCAGGTCGTCCACGATCGCGGCGGCGACCACGTTGATGAGGGGCTCCTGCATGCGGAGCAGTCTCCCACCCGAGGACGCCGTCGGCGGGTCGTGCTGACCCGCCGACGACTTCCGCGGACGAACGACCGTCCGCGGACAAAGAACGACGACGACGCCTCTGGGGAGTGGCGCCGTCGTCGGGGTGTGCTGTGTGTCAGTCAGCGAGCTGGAACTCGTTCGCCTTGGCGATCGCCTCCGCACGCGAGGACACGCCGAGCTTGCGGTAGACGCTACGGACCTGCGTCTTCACCGTGTTACGGGTGACGTACAGGCGTCGAGCGATCTGCTCGAGGGTGGCGTCCTCGGTGAGGTTCGCCAGGATTACCCGCTCTCGACGGGTGAGGCTGGGCACACGGTGGTCAAGGGTCATTACGCTCATGATCGGTTTCCTCCACACAGCGGCCGGTTCTGGGGTTCCGGCCTACGGTTGCTGCTATGGGCTTAAGCCCCCCGCATGGAGTTCATGACGCGGTTCTGACGCTACTTTTCGACTGTTACCGTTCCGAGACCGAAGCCGCCCCCCAGATGCACACAAGGGCGACCTGAGGGGCGGTTCGACGGCGGCCTCCGTAGGCCGCGGAAGTCAGCTTCCGGTGTGCGCGGCGTACTCCGCGGCGGTGAGCAGCTCGCCCGCCCCGGTCACCTCGACCTTGAAGAGCCAGCCCTTGCCGTACGGGTCCTTGTTCACGATCTCGGGGTTCTCGACGGCCTCGGTGTTGACCTCGGTGATGGTGCCGCTGACCGGCGAGTACAGCTCGGACACGGACTTCGTGGACTCGATCTCGCCCACCACCGCGCCGGCCTCGACGGTAGCTCCCACCTCGGGCAGCTCCAGGTAGACGACGTCACCGAGCGCGTCGGCCGCGACGTCGGTCACGCCGATGACGGCGGGGGTGGAACCGTCGAGCCACTCGTGCTCGGTGGTGTACTTCAGGTTCTCGGGGAAGTCGGCCATGACAGCTCCTTGCGGGATGGGGGTTTCAGTTCTGAGGACGACGGTAGAACGGCATGGGCACGACCACGAACGGTTCGGCCCGTCCGCGGACGTCGACGGCGAGCTTCGTGCCCTCCGCCGACACCTCCGGCGTCACGTACGCCATCGCGACCGGGTAGCCGAGCGTGGGCGACGGCGCCCCGGAGGTGACCTTGCCGACCACCGTTCCGGGGGTGGTGCCCTCGGCCCTCAGCACGACGTCGTGGTCGGCGCGCGCCGGGCGCTTGCCCTCACCGCGCAGCCCTACGAGCACACGAGCCGGTGCCGACCCCTTGCGCGCGGCGAGAGCGGCGCGGCCCACGAAGGGGAGCGGCGAGCCGTCGTCGGTCACCTTGTCGAGGCGCACCACGCGCCCCATCCCCGCCTCGAAGGGCGTGGTGGTGGTGTCGAGCTCGTGGCCGTAGAGCGGCATGCCGGCCTCGAGGCGCAGCGAGTCGCGCGCCGACAGGCCTGCCGGGACGAGCCCGAGCGGCTCGCCCGCCACGAGCAGCGCGCGCCAGAGCGCGACGGCCTGGTCCGCCGGGACCCAGATCTCGAACCCGTCCTCGCCCGTGTACCCCGTGCGGCCCACGAGCACGGGCACGCCCTCGAAGCGCATCCCCATGCATGCGTAGTACTTGAGGTCGGCGAACGCGGTGCCGCCGGAGATCTCGGCATCCTCGGCGAGACCCGCCGTGGCGAGCATGATCTCGGCGGCCCGCGGACCCTGTACGGCGATCAGAGCCTGGCCCGCCTGGACGTCCTTGAGCGCCACGTCGAAGCCGGTGGTGCGCTCCTGCAGCTTCGCGAGGACGAGCTCCGCGTTGGAGGCGTTCGCGATGACCGAGTACTCGCCGGGTGCGACGTGGTAGACGATCAGGTCGTCGAGCACGCTGCCGTCCTCGGCGCAGATCATCGAGTAGCGCGCACCCATCTCGCGGACCTTGGAGATGTACCCGACGAGCGCATGGTCGAGGAACGCGGCGGCGTCGGGTCCGGTCACGTTGATGTTGCCCATGTGCGACAGGTCGAACAGGCCTGCGGCCTCGCGCACGGCGCGGTGCTCGGCCAGGTCGGACGTGTACCGCAGCGGCATGAGCCAGCCGCCGAACGGCGTCATCGAAGCTCCGAGCGCTACGTGCTCGTGATGAAGCGGGGTCTTCCGATCCTCACCCATGGATGGTTCCTCTCGTCTGCGAGTTGTCAGACGTACAGGTCACTCGGGTGACCTCTGTGTCTGACACGTGCGGGGTCGTCTGACAGGTCACTCGGCGTACGCCTCGACCGGCGGGCACGAGCAGACCAGGTTGCGGTCGCCCTTGGCACCGTCGATGCGGCGCACCGGCGGCCAGTACTTCCCGGCCCGCAGGCTCGCCACGGGGAATGCCGCGAGCTCACGCGAGTACTGCTTGTCCCACGCGTCGGTCATGAGCGACGCCGCGGTGTGCGGCGCCCCGCGCAGCGGCGAGTCCTCGGCGCTCCACCGGCCCGCCGCGACGGCGTCGATCTCACCGCGGATGGCGATCATCGCGGCGATGAAGCGGTCCAGCTCCGCCAGGTCCTCCGACTCCGTCGGCTCCACCATCAGCGTGCCGGGCACCGGGAACGCCAGTGTGGGGGCGTGGAAGCCGTAGTCCATGAGGCGCTTCGAGACGTCCTCCGCGGTCACGCCGGTCTCGGCGGTGATCTTGCGCAGGTCGAGGATGCACTCGTGCGCCACCAGCCCGTTCGGGCCCGTGTACAGCACGGGGAAGTACGGGTTCAGGCGGCTCGCCACGTAGTTGGCGGTGAGGACGGCGGCCTTGGTCGCCTCGGTCAGCCCGTCCGGCCCCATGAGCGCGACGTAGGCGTACGAGATCGGGAGGATGCCGGCGGAGCCGTATCGCGTCGAGGCCACGGGGATGCCGGTCACACCGCCGTTGGACGAGCTCGTCGAGACCCCCGGCGTCGGGTCGCCGGGAAGGAACGGCACCAGGTGCTCCGCGACCGCCACCGGGCCCACGCCCGGACCGCCACCGCCGTGCGGAATGCAGAACGTCTTGTGCAGGTTCAGGTGCGAGACGTCGCCGCCGAACTCGCCCGGCCGGGCGAGCCCCACCAGCGCGTTGAGGTTGGCGCCGTCGATGTACACCTGGCCGCCGGCGTCGTGCACCAGGTCGCAGACCTCGCGCACGTGCTCCTCGTACACGCCGTGCGTGGAGGGGTACGTGATCATGATGCCCGCCACCTGAGGGCCGTGCTGGTCCAGCTTGGCGCGCAGGTCGTCGAGCAGGATCTCGCCGTCGTCCGCCGTCGACACCACCACGACCCGCAGGCCGGCGAGCGCCGCGGAGGCCGCGTTCGTGCCGTGGGCCGACGCCGGGATCAGCACGATGTCGCGTGCTTCCTCGCCGCGCGACGCGTGGTAGCCCTTGATCGCGAGCAGGCCCGCGAACTCGCCCTGGCTGCCCGCGTTGGGCTGGAGGGAGACGGCCGCGTAGCCGGTGATCTCGGCGAGCTGCTGCTCCAGCGCGTGGACGAGCTCCTCGTACCCCTGCGTCTGGTCGACGGGGGCGTACGGGTGGATGTCCGCGAAGCCGGGCCAGGAGATGGCCTCCATCTCGGCGGTGGCGTTGAGCTTCATGGTGCAGGAGCCCAGCGGGATCATCGTGCGGTCCAGCGCCAGGTCCTTGTCGGAGAGCTTGCGCAGGTACCGGAGCATGCTGGTCTCGGAGCGGTGTGTGTGGAAGATCGGGTGCTGGAGGAACGTGGTCGTCCGGGTCACGTCCGCGGGGAGGTCTGCACCGGTGGCCGAGCCTGTCGAGACCCCGCCCAGCAGCTGCGCCACGGCGGCGACGTCCTGAGTGGTCGTCGTCTCGTCCGTGGTGATCTGGAGGTGGTTCTCGTCCGGGACGAAGAGGTTGTAGCCCGCCTCGGCTGCCGCGCGCGCGAGCTCCTGGGCCCTGCCCGGGACGATCGCGCGGACCGTGTCGAAGAAGGTGTCGTGCTCGATCTCGACGCCCGCTGACCGCAGGGCTTCCGCCAGGGTGGCCGCGTGCTGGTGGACGCGGGTCGCTATCGCCTTGAGGCCGTCCGGGCCGTGGTAGACCGCGTACATGCTGGCCACGATGGCCAGGAGGGCCTGCGCCGTGCAGATGTTGCTCGTGGCCTTCTCGCGGCGGATGTGCTGCTCGCGGGTGGCCAGGGCGAGTCGGTAGCCGGGGGCGCCGTCGACATCGATCGAGACGCCGACGAGGCGACCGGGGAGCTGGCGTTCCAGCCCCTTCTTGACCGCCATGTAGGCGGCGTGCGGGCCGCCGTAGAAGAGGGGGACGCCGAAGCGCTGCGCCGAACCGACCGAGATGTCGGCGCCGAGCTCGCCCGGGCTGACCAAGAGTGTGAGGGCGAGCAGGTCGGTCGCGACCGTCACGAGCGCGCCGGCCGCCTTGGCCTCGGTGATCACGCCACGCGCGTCCAGCACGCGGCCCGATGCACCGGCCTGCTGGACCACGAGGCCCACCATCTGGCCGGCAGGCAGCTCGGCCGGAAGTCCGGCGTGCAGGCCGTCGGTGAGGTCGGCCACCACTACCGGGAGGCCGATCGCCTCGGCGCGACCCCTGGCCACCGCGAGCGACTGCCCGAACAGGTCGGCGTCGAGGACCACGTAGCCCTCCTTGGCCCGCGACGCGCGCCATATCAGCGCGACTGCCTCGGCGACGGCGCTGGCCTCGTCGAGCAGGGAGGCGTTCGCGATCTCGAGCCCGGTCAGGTCCTCGACGGCGGTCTGGAAGTTGAGGAGCGCCTCGAGCCGGCCCTGGCTGATCTCCGGCTGGTACGGCGTGTAGGCCGTGTACCAGGCGGGCGACTCGAGCACGTTGCGGCGGATGACGGCGGGCGTGTGCGTCCCGTAGAAGCCCTGGCCGATCATCTGGGTCTTCACCTGGTTCTTGCCGGCGAGCTCACGCAGGTGGGCGAGCACCTCGGGCTCCGTGCGGGCGGCCGGCAGGTTCAGCGGCACCTGGCTGCGGATCGCCTTGGGCACTGCCCGGTCGACGAGGGTGTCCATGGTGTCGATGCCCAGCTGGTCCAGCATGGTGCTGACCTCACGGCCGCGGGGGCCGAGATGCCGGTCGGCAAAGACGTCGGGGTGGTAAGGCGTGCTCACGGCGGGCTCCTGGCTGTCCGAGGGCGTGGGGACGACTGCGGTCCCTCCCCGCTCTGTCATCCGACACCCTGCCCACCCGGGCGCGCGTCTACCTGAGAGTTTTGCCGGTCCGTCGTGCTCCGCCCGGAATCCGGGAGGAGGGCGGGACGCGCCGGCTTGCACCGTCGGTGGAGCCCCTCTGCCTGACGGCGGAGCGGCTCGCTTTCCAGAGTTGCCTCACCGTGGCGGTACGGGGGCCTGAGAGATTCCCGGGGAGGAAATTGCTCCTTCGGCGCCGGTTCCCCGGAGGCCCCTTGCCGGACGGCGGAGGGGCGCACCCGGCCGGACTCTCCCGTCACGGTTCTGGCGGCACGGTCCTGGTGGTCGAGCTCGTCGAGCCTCGGGACCGTTGAAGATCTTCAGTTGTGGGCTCATCGTAGCGGCGTGGCGACTGCCCTGGAGACCTGCGGAGCGTCGTCCGGGCGGGAAGCGTGACTCGCAGGCGAACCGTCAGGCTGATGTCAGCGGTAGCTCGAATCCGGCAGGGCCGGCTTCGGTGAAGCTAGCTCTCCACTGTGCCCGACGACGGCCCTCGTCACCACGCGGGTAGATCAAGCCGGCCTCTCTCGCGGCGTTCTCTACACCGCGCATGGTGGCTCCGGTCCCGGCGGGTACCGGCGCATGCCGAAGCCATGTCCCGTTCCGGAAGGTCCAGGTCTCGCAGCGCATGAGGCCGGTCCTGGTCCCGTGCCAGACCCGCAGCGCAACACCGGATCCGGGTGCGGTGTGGACGGCGGTGGCGAGCTGAGCCGCCAACCGGGACAACGCGGTTGTGTCCACGTTCGCGGGGAGCAGGGAGTCCAGGACGGCGATGACGCCGTGCTGGGCGATCGTGCCGGTGATCTCGTCGGCCGCATCACGCACGTTCTGCTCGGCGTGTCCCATCGCGACGGCGCGGGCGGCCCAGCGAAACATGTCGACGTCGTTGGCGCCGTCGCCCACCGCGACCGTGGCCTCGGGCGGGATACCGAGGCCGGTGCGCAGCCGTTCCAGGGCGGTGGCTTTGCTGGTCCCAGCGCCGGTGACGTCCGCCCATCCAGGACCGGCTGGGGTGACCGTCACGCCGGTCGCCCGGAGCGCGTCGAGGTGGCGGTCGATGCCTGGAGCGTGCACCGCGACCCTGGTCGCGGGAGCAGCACACAAGTCGGTGACAAGTGTCTGCTTCTGTTCGCCGTTGAGCAGCCCATCGGGGAACACCTGGTTGACAGCCCAGCCCCAGCCGACGTCCTCAACGCCAACGTGGGCCCGCGGTTCCAAGGCCAGGGCGCGGTGGACAACGGGGCCGGGGTCGAATCGGCGGGCGTCCTCGATCACGTACCCCGCCGGGACGGCGGGATCCAGGCGGACGGTCAAGGATCCGTTGGAGGACACGGCGTACCCCTCGACCAAGCCGAGCCGGGTTGCCACGGGCATGAGACCAACCAAGGATCTGCCCGTCGCGAGAACCACCTCGTGCCCGGCTGCCCGGACCATGTCCAGGGCGTCGACGGTCCCGGTAGGGATCTTCAAGCCCTGGCCCAGGAGCGTGCCGTCGACGTCGAGGGCAATCAGGCGTCGGATCAGGGGTTGTGACTGGTTGGGCGGGATCAATCGGGCTGCGTCCGAAGCAACATCCATGCCGGACTTCGGCCGATCAGAAGCACACAGCATCTCGCTGCGCTGAAACCCAGTCCCCATCACATCCCCCTCTGCGGACCCGGCGATCGAGATGGACGCGTCGCACGCGTCAGTGCTCTCTCCACACGCCGGTCTGGCGACGGTCGCCGTCCTGCCCTGCCAATGCTTCTGTCCCGAGGCGGACAGCACATCGACACCGGGAGACATCTACCGACATCTTCACGACAGGGGCCTGTCCAGGGATGTCGAGGAGTGTCTACGCTGTCGGGATGGTCAATGAACGACTCCGCCGCGCGATGCACCGCGGAGGACTCGATATCCAGTCCCTCGCCACCGCTGCCGAGGTGTCCATGAAGTCGGTCGAGCGGTGGCTCAGCGGCTCGGTGCCCTACCCGCGCACCCGCTACCGGGTAGCCGCCGTCCTCAAGGAGGACGAGAGCTACCTGTGGCCCGAGGCCGTCAACGGCGCCTCCCTCGCCGGTGCGGAAGTGGTCGCGACCTACCCCCGCCGCAGCGATGTGCCCCGGCATCTGTGGACCGAGCTGCTACGCAACTCCGAGCGGGACATCGACCTGCTCGCGTTCGCCGGACTGTTCCTCACCGAGGAACACCCCGACTGGATACCCACCCTGGCCGCCAAGGCAGAACAGGGAGCCCGGGTACGGATCCTCCTCGGCGACCCGAACGGCGCACAGCTCGCCGCCCGAGACACCGAGTACCGCATCGGTGGCGGCGTCGCCGGCCGGGTCGCCGCCGTGAAGGCCTACTACGAACAACAGATGCCCGACCAGGTCGAGATCCGGTTCCATGACACTCCGCTGTACAACTCCATCTACCGGTTCGACGACGAGATGATGGTCAACACCCACGTCTACGGCGTGCTGGCCGCCTACACACCGACCCTGCATCTACGTCGGATCGACGGCGCGTACTTCAACACCTACGTCGAGTCCTACGAACGAGTCTGGGCATCAGCCCGACCCGCCGACGCGCGGCTGGAGGCTCGATGAGCAAAGCCACCCGCAGGATCGACTACTGGCACGACCCCACCGCGCCAAGACCCACCAGCCGCAAGACCTCCGCCTCGGTCTTCGTCCGCAACGACGACGGGCACCTGCTGCTGCTCAAGCGGGTCGACAACGACCTGTGGACCATCCCCACCGGCGGAGTCAAGAAGGGCGAGACCGTCGGACAGGCAGGCGTCCGCGAATGCCACGAGGAGACTGGGCTCGAGGTCGAGGTCACCGGCCTGGTCGGGGTGTTCTCCACCCCCGACCACGTCATCGTCTACCTGCACGGAGACAAGGTCGACGAGGTGCGTCAACCCATCAACATCTGCCTACGCGCCCGCCTGATCGGCGGACAGATCACACCCCAGCCCTCCGAGGCCGCAGAAGTGCGGTGGATCGACCCCGCAGACCTTGACGACTACCCGATCCACGCAGCCCTCCGTCACCGCATCGACCACGGCCTGAACTCAATAGAGCCCTACGTCAGTTGAGGTCGACGGCGTCGATGGTGACGCACCGTGTGGAGAACACACTGGTCAGGGTCGCGTCGGCGCATGGCCGCAAGCCACCGGTCTACCCAAGGTCGATCTCGCGTGCCGCCGCGACCATCTCGTCCACGACCGCTGCCACCGCAGGTCCGGGCTCGTGCCGGTTCTGGCGGTGCCGCACCACCATGCGCCGCGCGCCGAGACCAGGGAGCGCCACCACGGCAACGCTGTCGGGTATCTCCTGCTGCAGGGCCAGCGCGGGCAACATTGCAACGCCCTGGCCCGCGGCGACGAGCGAGATCGCCGTGTCGAAGTCGTTGTACGCGTGGCGGGTCTCGAAGGCCGTGTTGAGCTGGGCGGCGAGACGCCCGAGCGCGCGGTCCGCGGCCGATCCGGCCTGCGGGCCCACCCACATGAGCCCGGCGAGATCGTCTATGCGTTCCGGCGCGGGCAGGCTGGTCGGCACGACGATGCGCCACGGTTCGTCGAGCAGCGGGACGTCATGGGCGCCGCGCGGGGCCGGGGCGTCGACGTCGACGTCGCGCTCCAGGACTATCGCGTCCAGGTCGCCGGCACGCAGTCGACGGGTCGCCTCCGGTGGGTCGTACTCCTGCACGTCGACCTCGATGTGCGGGTGACGTTCGGCGAGCGAGACGAGCATCGGTGCGACGACCGTGCGGATGGCGGTCTGGATGGACCCCACGGACACCCTGCCCGTGAGTTCTCCACCCAGGGCGGCGATGGCCTGGCGCGCCTGGACCAACTCCGCCTCGATGCTCTCCGCTGCGTCGGCGAGCACTCGCCCGGCCGGTGTGAGAGTTACGCCACGAGGCCCACGGTCCAGCACGTCGATACCCTCCTCGGCCTCCAGGCGGGAGATCTGCTGCGAGACGGCGGAGGGCGTGACGTGCAGGAGATCAGCGGCCGCGAGCACTCCGCCCGCGCGGTGCACGGCGAGGAGAAAAGCGAGTCTTCGCGGGTCCGTCGGCATGTAGCAATGCTACATCCCGGAGTCACGAACGTTCGATTGTGCTGAAGGCAAATCTGGCTCATGCTTGGTCGTGGCAGCGGTCGTGCCCAGTTCTCCCGGGCCCCACGCCACACCCCCCGATGGATTCCGGCGCACGGTCTCCTCGCACCCTCGAATCGTTTCGATCCTCTCGATCTCAAGTGGGATCTCAAGCACCAGGAGTATTGCCATGACCCTCATGATGGTTGCCACCGCTCTCGGCTGGGTCGGCGCAGTTGCCGGCCTCGTGGCCTACGCCATGGTCAGCCGCGGGCGTTGGGACGCCGACTCTCTCGCGTTCCAGGGCACCAACATGCTGGCCGGCGTCACCATGCTGACGGTCGCCGCGACGAACGGCGTCTGGCCGTCCGCCGCCGCGAACATCGTCGTCATCGTGATCGGCGTGCACGCGGTGACGACCGTGCTCCGCGCGAAGAAGCGGAAGGCCCAGAGCACACCGACCCTTGCGGTCGTCGAGGACCTCGCGGAAGACGACCGGGAGCCCGCGGCGCAGCCCGCCGTCAGCCACCGGGCGTACGCCGAGGCCGCCTGACGGCCCCTGTCTCCTGGGACCCTCCCCGAGGTCCGGCGCTGTGTGCGCCGGGCCTCGCGGCGTCTCACGACCCGACAGCGCTTGCGGGTGGCGCGACCTGTGGTGCGCTGTCGAGATGAAGCCGCGCATCCGACAGGTGGTGCTCGACACCACTGACGCCCGTGCCCTCGCCGAGTTCTACCGGCAGCTGTTCGGACTCTCGTACCGCCCCGGCGACGAGCCGCCGCCGGCCGGCGAGCCGGACCCGAGCGGCCGCGACTGGCTGGTCCTGCAGAACGACGACGGCGTTCCGCTCGCGTTCCAGCAGGTCGATGAGCTACCCAGGGCGACGTGGCCGGAGCCCGGTGTGCCACAGCAGCTGCACCTGGACACCAGCGTGCCCGACGTCGCCGCTCTCACCGAGGCGCGCGACCGCGCCCTCGAGCTCGGCGCCACGCTGCGCTACGACCGGTCGGCCGACCCCGAGGAGCCGCTCTATGCGCTCGCCGACCCGGACGGCCACACGTTCTGCATCTTCGTGGGCTGACCGGACGGACCGCTAACCGGCCGGCGGTGTGAACGACAGGTCCACCAGGAGCGCCCGGTGGTCCGAGACCCCGGTGTCTACCGCCCGAACGACGGCTGCGGGCGGGCCGGTGTCCGCGCCGCCGTCCCACAGGACGTGGTCGATCTGGAACCGGGGATCGTGCCGGGGGAAGGTGTCGTCGGTCGCGAGCGGGCGCCAGCCCGTGCGATCCGCCGGCACCGACCCGCGGAGGTTGAAGTCCCCCAGCAGCACCAGCGGCCGGGGCAGCCCGGCGAGCCGACGTCGGAGGTGGTCGACCTGCCGTTCGGCATGCCGTTCCCCGGGCGTGCCGCGGCGGTATCCGGCCGTGCGCCGTGCGATCCCGCCCACCCAGGTGACCGTCGGGAACCGGTAGACGCTGAGGTGGGTGCACACGACGGTGAGCGGCCCCGACGGGGCGTCGACCACTGCGGCGAGCGCCACCCGGGGCTCGTCGGTACCGAGCTGGACCCGGCCCCACACCCACGGGGTGGCAGGCGGCAGGCGCACCGTGTGCCAGCTCCGCACGAGGTACCTGGAGAGCAGTGCGATGCCGTAGCCGGGAACGTCCGGCCGTTCCGCGCGGCGGGCACGACGCCGGACACCGGGGTAGCGGAACGGTCCCGCGAGCGCCGGCTGGAACCGGTGGTCGGCCGCACCCATCGCCTCCGCGCAGAGCCGTGCCTGGTCCGCGCCCCCGGACCGGAACTGCCGCAGGTCGACCTCCTGCAGGCCGACGACGTCGGCATCGAGCGCCGCGACCGCCTCGGCCAGCCGGCGGTTGTCGACGCGGCCGTCGGGGCCGCGACCGTGCTGGACGTTGAACGTGGCTATGCGCACGTCCCGATCTTGGGCCCAACCAGCTCGCTGCCGCTACCGCACCGCGGGCATGACGCCCCGGCCGGTGTGCGTCAGAGATCCTCCGGCGGGACCGGCTTCTCCAGGAACTCGTCGATCGCCTCGCGGGTCGGGAACACGGTGACCTCGGGCCCCGAGAACAGCTGCACCAGCGAGTAGGCGATGTCCCGTACCGCGATGTTCGCCAGGTTCGAGGCCTGCCGCAGCAGGTCGAACGCAGCCTCCTCGTCGATGCCGTAGATCACCATGAGCACACCCTTGGCCTGCTCGATGACCGCGCGTCGCTCGGCAGAGGCCTGGATGGAGGCCGTCGCGTCACGGGCCGCCGCCTCGCGGTGCGACTCGGTGACGTCGATGAAGTAACCGAACAGCTCGGTCACCCGGCCCGTAGCGGGGTCGCGCCGCCCCTGGCCCGTGACGGCCAGCGTGCGGGTGTTGCCCTGGGCGTCGCAGATGCGGTGCACCGAGCTGAACGGCTGCCCGGTCTCCGCGGCTCGGCGCAGCAGGCCGTCGACCCGCGCCCGGTCGTCGGGGTGCTTGTGGGACAGCATGAGCGGTGTCGTCGGCACGATCTGGCCAGGCTCGAAGCCGTGCATCACGTACACCTCGTCGGACCACGCCCACTGGCCGGTCGCCAGCTCCAGCCGGTATCGGCCGACGGGCGGACGTGCGCCTCCTGCGAGTACTTGCTCCAGTGTCTCGTCGAGCGGTGGCTCGCTGGGAGTCATTGGGGAGGTCACGACACTCCTTCCAGAACAGGTACGCAGAACCGGTGCTCCGAGGGTACGGGAAGTGCGACCCCCCCAGCGCACGGGCGATCAGCTGGCGCGCCGGGGATCCGCCCAGGTGGGGCCGGTGTTCTGACCGGGTTCCAGGACCTCTACGGTCGCGACGCCCGTGACGGGCCGCGCCTGCAGGATGAACGGCCGGCCGCCGTGCACCGCCCATTCGACGTCCACCGGCGCCTCGTACAGCTCCTCGATGCGGGCACCGAGCGCGGCAAGGTGTGCGGCCTGCACGTCGGTGAGTGACGGGCGACGACGCAGCTCGGCCGGAACCGGCTCGTTCCGGGTCCCCTCGTCGGTCCGCACCGTACGCACCTCCTTGGTGCTCACCGTGCTCTTGACGACGCCGCCCACGCGGGCCACCAGGAAGGTGTCGGGATTGACCTGCCCGCCGACGACGGCCTCCCCCAGCCCCCACGCCGCGTTGATCACCACCCAGTCGCGCGAACCCGTCATCGGGTCGACGGTGCACAGGACGCCCGCGGCGTCGGCGAGGACCATCTGCTGCACCACTACCGCGAGGCTCACCTCCTCGGCGGGGATGCCGTGCCTGGCGCGGTAGCCGATGGCGCGCGCCGTCCACAGGGAGGCCCAGCAGTCCCGGACCGCGCGCAGCAGCGCCTCCTCGCGGATGTTCAGGTACGAATCCTGCTGGCCCGCGAACGACATGCCCGGCAGGTCCTCGGCGGTCGCCGAGGAGCGCACGGCGACGGCCAGGTCGCTCGCGCCGAGGCCGCACTGGGTCTCGATGCGCAGGCTCGAGTACCCGACTCGGACGGCGTCGGCCACCTCCGCCGGGATCTCCAGGTCCGCGAACACCTCGGCGATTTGGGCTGCTGCGCCCTCGTGGGTCTCGGGCCGGTCCGGGTCCACCTGCGCCGCAGCCTCGACGATCGCCCGCTGCGGAGCGCCTGCCACCGCCGCACGGTAGGCGTCGGTGGTGACGATGAAGCCCTCGGGAACCGGCAGGCCGGCCGCAGCCAGGCGTGCCAGGGACGAGCCCTTGCCGCCGGTCGTCGCGAGGTCGGTGGCTGCGGGGTCCGCCAGGTCGAGCACGAACGGCTGCGGGACATCGGTGCTCACGGAGTTCTCCTTCGTCCGGGGCTCGCCTCGGGTGCGGGTGCGGGCGTGGTCAACCGATCATCGTGCATCTGACCTGCGTTCGGATCGGTCCCTGAGACGTGGAACCTTTCTCGCAGGCCCCCACGTGGTGGGGGACATGACGAGGGAGAGCACGCGACCATGTCCGCCCAGGTGAGCGACGACCCGCTGGTCCGGGTCGACATCACCCGCACCAAGGACCAGGAGTTCACGGCATTCGTGCAGGACGCCGGGCCGTACCTGTACAAGACGGCGCTCTTCCTGTCCGGCGACCCGCACCGGGCCGAGGAGCTGGTCCAGGCGACCTTCGAACGCTCCTACCGGTCCTGGCACAAGGCGCGCGCCGGCGAGCCCCGCGCCTACGCCCGACGGATCCTGATCAACCTGCGCATCGACGGCTGGCGCCGGACCCGTCACGAGGTAGTCGCCGAAGCCGTCCCGCCCGGATCGGTCGCGGGACCCGCCGACGGCATCGCCGTGCGCGACGAGGTGATGCGCGCGCTGTCCTTGCTGCCGCTCACGCAGCGCCGGGTGGTGGTGCTGCGCCACCTTCTCGACCTCTCCGAGGAACAGACGGCCCGAGAGCTCGGTATCGCCGTCGGCACCGTCAAGTCCGCCAACGCACGCGGGATCGCCCGCCTGCGCGACATCTTCGAGGAGGACGCGCGATGAGCAACCACGACACCGATGTCCTGGCCCGCCTCCGGGCAGGTGCCGACACGGTCAAGGAGCACTCGTTCGACGCGCAGTCAGTACTTGCCGGGAGCCGGCGCGCGCTGCGGCGTCGGCGGTCGTGGCAGGCAGTGGGTGCCTGCACGACGGTGGCCATGGTCGCCTTCTCGCTTGCTCTGGCGGGGCCGGTGCCCGTTCCTGGACTCGGCGATGTGACTCTTCCCGGGAGCGAGCAGGTGCGAGAGTTGCTCGGGATCGCGGACGCGGACGCATCGAGGTGCGAGGCACCGGAGCCTGCCGTGCGCAGAAGCGCCGTCGAGTCGGGCACGACCCTGCGCCCTGCAGTGACGTTCGACCTGGCAAGGGCGCGAGCTATGTCCAGCTGCTTCGACATCCGACTCGACGGCCAGTTCTCACGCGCCGGCTTCGATCCGTCGACGCTTACCGAGGACGGCACCTTTTGGAGCGCCCCGGCGGGAAACGGGGTCAGTGACCGCTTCCACCGACTCGACCCGCTCAGCAATGGTTCAGGGGACCCGATGATGCGTCCGGTATCGGCAGCCCTGGACGATGTGGAGTACATGATCGGCGGCCTTACCCCACAAGATGACGAGGCTGCCTGGTTCGAGATCGCCGCAGAAAGCACCAACCAGCCTCCGAGTCGGGTTGTCCTGGCGGCCGGCGGCAAACGAACCGACCCAGTGACAGGCGAGTACTACAAGGCCCGTGCCATCACCGAGATCGAGACAGACTACGACCCGGTGCTGGCAGTGACAGCGCAACGCGTCGCATGGCGCCAAGACGACAAGCCTGCAGGGTCCACGGGCTCCACTGCAGACGCGTGGGGTATCCCCGCGTGGGCGGCAGACCTCGAGTCGGGAGAGCCGTGGCTCCTCGGTGAGCAGGCAACGGCTATCGGCGGCGATGATGACGAGATCGTCGTGGCGACGCTCGACCAGCCGGTCAACGACCTATGGACCACCACCTTCACCTCATTCGGGGACGACGGCACCGAGACGACCGTCCTGACGTTGGAGCACCCGAGCAAGACATTTGTCCAACAGGTCGACATCACCGACGACGTACTCACCTATGCGCTGGACGGCGGCTACCACCTTGCGATCGTCTCCCGGGTGAACGGCGTGGCCGCTGGCGACGACGCTGTCGCCGTCCGGCTAGGGAACGAAAGCGTGGACAGCCTTGCCGCGGCGGGCGACGCAGTTGTCTGGTTGTCCGGCTCTGCCGCCTACCTGTTGCGCGACGCAGTGTCAGGCAGCAACGGCCGTCCAGATCTGGTGCAGATCGGACAGGGCGGTCTGAGGGAAGGGAAACGGGTCGGAATCGCCGGCGAGCGGATCGCCTGGAGCAGCATCGACGTGGACTACCGGAGCGGCGCGACCGACGCGACCAGCGTCAGGATGAGCGTCGGAACACTGCTGGAGCCCGAGGTCAACAGCTCGACACCGCAGGCGGTTCCGGAAGGACTCGGCTCACCAGCGCGGGCAGTGCCCGTAGCGCCGACGGTGACGGTCCCGGAGGACGCCGTCTTCCGCACCTACGACTGACACCACGGGCCGCGAGCAGCGGACAACAAGAGGTCCGCCCCCACCAGATGGTCAGGCACGGACTCGCGTGAGAGCCCATGCCTGACCATCTGGCGAGGACGGACCTCTAGTTGACCGTGATCGCCACCGTCGCCTGCGACGGAGCCTGCAGGGTGGTGCCCGCGTACTTCGCGATCCACGTGCCCGAGGTGCTCGTCAGGGCCGTCGTCGAGTACGTCCCGTTCGCGCCCGTGGTGACGGTCTTCTTGAGGGTCGGTCCAGCCGAGCCGGCCGGGTCGAAGTACAGCTTCACCGACGTGTTGGGCGCCGGCTTGTCCGCGGCGCCACCGCCGCTCACGAGCCGCACCTTGCGCACCCCACCGCTGAGGGTGATGGTCTTCGGTCCGGTGAACGACGTCTCCGACGCCGCGACGGTGGTGGTGCTCGCCCGCTTCACCACGATGGTCGTGACGGTGTCGTCCTGGACCAGGACGTCATGCGTGCAGTTGCTGATGCCGCTGGCGGCGTCGTTGGCGTCCCAGTCCGGTGCGGAACATGCCTTCATCTCGTCCCGGATGCCGATGTCGTAGATGCCGGCAGGCATGGTCGGGTTGAAGACAAGGTTCACGGCGCTCGTGCCGACACCGGCGTGCGTCATCTCGCGCTCCACGCGGTACCCGTCGGGGAAGCTGCCCTCGCCACGACGGCTCTCGGCGCTGACAAAGCCCGACCTGCCGCCGACGGTGAAGCCGAGGCTGCCGACGTCGACCCGCCGCTGCACCGGGGCCAGCCCGACGACGACGTCGTGCGTCATCAGGTGGTCACCCGCGGTGTGGCCGTTCTGGGTGACGCTGACCTGACCCTGGCGCAGCGTCGTGGTGCGCTCCCGCGACGAGTAGGTGATCGTCCACACCGTCTTCGCGCCCGCATCGGTCATCGGCATCTCGGCCCGCCACTTGCCGGACCCGACCGGTGTCCGGCGCGTCGTGAAGAAGCCCCGCGAGTCGGTGGTGAGGGTGGCCTGCAGCGTCTCCGGCGCGTCGCCGGTCGGGTCGAAGTACACCTTCACCTGCTGACCGGCGGCCGGCTGGTAGTCGCCGGTTCCCAGGCTCCGCATGTTCGCGGCGCCCGAGACCGAGATCGTCGAGCCGGCGGGCGCGCTCGACGGGGACGTCCAGATCGCTGGAATGTTCCGCTGCGCCCGGAACGGCACCAGCGCCGGGTTCGCGGTGCTGATCGGTACGTTGACCACACCGTTGGATGTGGTGACCGCGATCTCCGCGGCCACGCTGACCTGATAGATGCCCGACTTCGCGTCCGCGGAGAGCGGCACCCTGGAGGTCCAGGTATTCGCCGTGCTCGTGGCGGCGAACTGCGCACCCACGAGGCTCCGGCCGTCCGGGTCGACCATCGTCATGCGCCCCGACCGCATCGTTGCGGACGTCCCGTTGTGCGTGATGCTGAGCGTCCCGAGGATGGAGCCCTGCACCTCCGAACCCGGCGGCAAGGAGATCTTGGCGGTGACGACGACGTCCGCCACCCGCATGGTCATGGACTGGCTCTGCCCCGCGGAAGGTCCGGGCGAAGCCGCACCGTCAGGTGTCGCGGCCCCGCTCGATGCCGCTACGCCAGTCATCATCAGTGCCACGCCGAGCGCCATGCTCAGCGGCACACGCATCTTGGTTCTCATCAGTCCACGCCCCTCATCCCGGGGACGCGGACGCGTCCCGCCCCAGCCGCATGTTCTCCCGGGTGAAACAGTTGGGCCACGGGAGACAGTGATGTAAACGGGTGAAACTTTTTCATCCGCTCAGACGTACCCGACAAGTTGCGACAATGGGGTCATGGAAGCCGACGGACGCGAGGAAACACCGAACGAACGCGCTGATCGAAACTGGAACGAGCTGCTCCAGGAACTACGCGTGATGCAGACGGGCGTGCAGATCCTCACGGGGTTTCTGCTCACGCTCCCGTTCCAGCCGGCGTTCGCCGATCTCGACGACTACCAGCGCACGGTCTACCTGGCGCTGGTCGTGACCTCGGTGATCGCCACAGCCCTCATCGTGGCCCCGGTCAGCGTGCACCGGTCGCTGTTCCGCCAGCAGATGAAGCGCCACATCGTCACGCTGGCCGACCGGCTCACCCGGGCAGCGCTCGCCGTGCTCGCCCTCGTGATGACCGGTGCGAGCCTGCTGGTGTTCGACGTCGTCGTCGGGCGGACCGAGGGCATCGTCGTCGGCGCGAGCGTGCTCGTGGTGCTGGCGCTCGTGTGGATGGTCCTGCCGGAGGTGCTGCGCCGACGCGGCTGATCAGAGCGTCTTGTGCCAGGCCACGATCCGGTCCACCGCACGCGACACCGTGTCGAGCGACGACGCGAACGACAGCCGTACCCAGTCCCCGCCGCGCACGCCGTCGAAGTCGGTCCCCGGGGTGATGGCCACGTCGGCCTCGGCCAGCAGCCGAGCGCAATAGGTGACCGAGTCGAGCCCGAACTCGGCGACGTTGCCGTACAGGTAGAACGCGCCGTCAGCGGGTGCGACGGGGCGCCAGCCGAGCTCGCCCAGCCGCTCCAGGAGCAGGGTGCGCGACGCCGCGTACCGGGCCACGTTCTCGGCCGCCGCCGCGTAGCCCTCGGGCGAGAACGCGGCGATACCGGCCTGCTGGGCGAGCGCGGGCGGAGAGAGCGCGACGTTGCCCGCGAGCG
This sequence comes from Promicromonospora sp. CA-289599, assembly GCF_050936155.1. Taxonomy (NCBI): domain Bacteria; kingdom Bacillati; phylum Actinomycetota; class Actinomycetes; order Micrococcales; family Promicromonosporaceae; genus Promicromonospora; species Promicromonospora sp. CA-289599. Next base: position 2,622,061 of record NZ_JBNJNI010000001.1, on the reverse strand, counting down.
CGTCGACCGGACCGACCAGCTCGTCGGGCAGCACCAGCCAGCCGAGGCGCCAGCCGGTCATCGCCCAGTACTTGGAGAACGAGTTCACGACTATCGCGCCCTGGCCGACGAACGTCGCCGCCGTCGCCTGCGCCACCTCGTCCGAGTAGGCGATGCCGTGGTAGATCTCGTCGCTGATCAGCCGCACGTCGTGGTCGGCGCACCACTCGGCGATCGCAGCCAGCTCGGCCGGCGTGATCATGGTGCCGGTCGGGTTCGCGGGCGAGGCGACCATGACGCCGTCGAGCCCGCCGCCGTAGTAGGCCTCGTTGAGCTGCGACACCGTGGGCTGGTAGCGGGTCTCGGGGCCGCAGTCGAGCTCCACGACCTCGCAGCCCAGCGCCGAGAGGATGTTCTTGTACGCGGGGTAGCCGGGCCGGGCGAGGGCCACGCGGTCGCCGACGTCGAACGCCGCGAGGAACGCGAGCACGAACCCGCCGCTCGAACCCGTGGTGACGGCGATCCGCGCGGGGTCGAGATCGACGTCGTACCAGCGCTTGTAGTGGCCGGCGATCTCGGCGCGCAGGGCCGGGACGCCCATGGCCTCGGTGTAGCCGAGGGTGCCGTCCTTGAGGAGTGCGATGGCCCGGTCCCGCACGACGTCGGACGCGCCGGTGGACGGCTCCCCCGCACAGAGGTTGAGCATGTCCGCCCCGGTGGCACGCCGCGCGTTCGCGGCGGCGAGCACCTCCATGACGGCGAACGGGGGCACGTGGGACCGGCGAGAGACCTTCATGCGGCCATCATCGCCCACGAAGCCGCCCGGCGGCTGGAGCGCGGCCCTTCCCGGCCGCTTGTGAAAGTTGTAACATGCCGTCATGGCGCCGGGATCGCGCGATGACGCAGACAACGACCCTCTCCGCCGGGCCGCGCAGTACCGCGTGGCCCGGGAGACCGGGAGCGCCGAGGAACCGGCAGGCTCTCCCGGTGCCACCGACCCGGACGAGGGCGACGAAGGCAAGAAGACGCCCGGCAGCATGACCGTCGAGGAGCGCTCCCGCTACGTCGACGTGGTGGTCGACCAGGCGATGCGTCGCGGCGAGTTCGACAACCTGCCTCTGCAGGGCAAGCCGATCCCCGGCCTGACGGGGACGCACGACCCCGACTGGTGGATCAAGGGCCTGATCGAGCGCGAGAACATCACGGGCCTGCTGCCGTCCGCCCAGCTGCGCAAGGACGACGCGGAGCTGGACGACAAGCTGGACCTCGAGGCGATGGAGGTCCGGGTCCGGGAGCTCGTCACGGACTTCAACGCGCGCGTCGTCGATGCCCGGCGCCAGCTCCAGGGCGGGCCGCCCGTCGTCACGCCCACCAGGGACGTGGACGAGGAGGTCGCGCGGTGGCAGGCCCGGCGCGCGGCGCGGCGGACGGCGACATCCGGTCCGCCGCCGGCTTCGCAACGCGGCCCGACGACGCCGGAGGACCGCCCGTGGTGGCGGTTCTGGTGACCGCCCCGCTACCGGTCAGAAGCCGTACGCGGTCACGATGACCACGGCGGTCACCAGCCAGTAGGGCACGGAACCGGCCACGAAGCCCAGCCCTGCCGCCACGGCCATCCGCGCCCAGCGGGCGCCGAACCTGCCGAACAGCGCTCCGGCGGCCATGGCGAGACACCCGACGATCGTCACCCCCTCGGCGGCCGTCTGCGAGATGAGCATCCCGAGGATCAGCGCGGCGATCCCGGCGGCGGTCTCGCTGCGAGCGAGATACGGCCCGCCCCGGCGAGCCCGGGGGTGGGTCTCCTGGTGCGTTGTCATGGCGCATCGCCCCTCGTGCCCGACGGCGGAATGTGGGCACCTTCGTTCCAGGATCCCACCATGGCTGCGGCTTCGCCAGAGTCCGCCGGAACCGAGCAGACAGGCGGCCTCGGCGTCAGTCCCGGGAGACCACGTAGCCGCGGAACCAGCGACCCGTCTCACGCCAGACCTGCTCACGTACGGGCTCCGCGGAGAGGGTCACGTCGTGCAGGCCGCCGGCGATGCGGACGAGGGTGACGAGGGAGCCGACGTCGGGCACCCGGCGGGCGATCCCGACCACGTCCAAGACCGAGTCCGTGCTCTTCATGTCCTCGCTCCACCGCGTCGGGATGGTGCTGCGTGTGCTGAGCAGCACCAGCACCGGCACCTCGATGCCGAGCCCACGCGCCACCTGGTCCTGGCCGCGGAAGATCGCGGCGAGCCAGGCCGGGGTGGCGCGCCAGCCGGCGTCGGGTCGCCAGGCGACGTCGTAGTCCCACTCCCCGTCGAACCGTGCGGAGATGGCGCGGGCGTACAGACCGCGGTCCAGGTTCACGAGCTGGCTGCGCGGCACGAGTGCGGACTGCACCCGGATGCCGGGCTCCATGATCTTGCGCACCGCCTCGCGGGGCTGGAACTCCAGCCAGGGCGAGTTCAGCACGAGCCCGGCCACCCGCTCCTGGTTGTGCGCCGTCCACAGGCTGACCGTGAGGCCGCCGGTGGAGTGGCCCATGAGCACCAGCTTGCGCTCGGGTGCCGCGTCCCGGCCGTGCCCCATGGCGGTGAGCGCGGCCTCGATGTCCTCGTCGTAGGTGGTCAGGCTGCGCACGTACCCAGGAGTCTGTCCCTCACGCAGGCTGCGCCCGTAACGCCGCAGGTCGAGGGCATGGAACCGGACCCCGAGCGACTCCCAGAAGTCCGCGAGATGGGTCTGGAAGAAGTAGTCGAGCCAGCCGTGCACGTACAGCACGTCCACGCCGGCGTCGGGCACGGCGGCCGGTGGCTCGTCGTCGGTCGCTGGCGGAGCTTCCGGATGTACGCGCCCCGCGCCACCCAGGTGCAGCCTCCGCCCCAGCTCGGACAGCTCGTCCCAGAGGCGCGCCACCTGTGGGTTGTCGGCGCCTACCCGGCGGATGCCCCGGCGGGGCTCGTCCCCGTGCGGGTCCACCGGGGGCTCGACCGCCGTCGGCCGGATGCGACGCACCAGCGTCGCCACGACCTCGGGCTCTTCCTCGTCCGGCTGCAGGGGCAGCGTCAGACGTTCGAAGCCCGACAGCACGTCTGGTTCCCACGCCTGCTCGGGCGTCGTTCCGTCTTCTACACCCAGGGAGAGGCTCGTCATCTGACCGACGGTAATCGCAGGTGCGCCCACTCCGTCGGATAGTCGTCGAGCCATGCCTCGAGCGACCGCGCCTCCCGCCCCGCCAGTTGCCTGACATCCGGGCTCACCACCGCGAGAACGCCCGCCTCGATCGCCTGGCACTGCGAGATCCAGTCCTCCACCTCGGCGGCGGTCGACCGGTAGAACAGGGCACGCGCCTGGTCCACGGTCTGCGGCACGTACCGGATCATGCGGCCCGCGGCGCTCGACAGCACAGCGGCCACCTCGCCGAGGCTCAGCGCCTCCGGCCCCGTCACGTGGTAGATCCGGCCCGCGTGGCGGTTCGGGTCCTCGTCGAGGAGGACCGCGGTGGCGACGTCGGCCACGTCGTCGTGCGACACGGAGGCGACCCGACCCGCCCCAGCCGGCGCCCGGAGCACCGTGTCCCGCGTCGATCCGTACGACTCGTCGTAGACCGCGAGGGTAAGGGTGCGGTGGAACATGGCGATCCGCAGCATCGTCCACCTGAGGTCCGTGCCGCGCAGGTACTCCTCGGTCAGCCAGTCGTCGCGGGCGGTCGACGAGATAGCGTCCGGCCCTGCGCCCACGGAAGACACGTAGACCACGTGCCGCACCCCGGCGAGCACCGCGGCGTCGATCGCCGCGCGGTGCTTGCCGACCCGCCCCGGACGCTCCTTGCCAGGCACCAGGAAGACCGCATGAGCGTGAGAGAACGCGCTGGTCAGGGCCCTGGAATCGACGTCGGACGGGACGGCGACGATCTCGGCCTCCGGCAGCGGGGCGCCGTCGGGCAGGCGGGGCGCCGTACCCTCGCCGCTGACCAGCAGGCGCTGCCGACCGCCCGCCGCCGCCACGCGGAAGGCGAGCCTGGAACCCAGACGGCCGTCGGCCCCGGTGAGGACGACCAGCCGGTCCGACGACGCGGAGGTCATCCCCTCACCGTAGTCGGCAGACGGTCACCCGGCCGATCGTGGTCGGGTGAAACGTCCGCCGGTCACGCGCCGGACGACACCCCGAGCTCATTCCGGACGAAGTCGACGACACCGTCCGCGGCCGCCTCGATCTGTGCGAGGCAGACCTCGAAGTCGTGCGGACCGCCGTACCAGGGGTCGGCGATGTCGAGCTCGTCCTCGCGGAGCTCTTGGGCTGCCGGGTCGAACGACCGGTACATCCGGATCACCGGCTCGCTCTGCTCGGCAAGGTCCCACAGGCTGCGCGCGTGCCGGCTGGTCATGGCGAGCACCAGGTCCCGCGAGGCGACGTCGGCGGCGGTCACCTGGCGCGCGTGGTGTCCGCCACCCGTGGCGTAGCCGTGCTCGGCCAGGACCGTGCGGGCCCGCCGGTCCACCGGGTTGCCGTGCTCCTCGTCGCTCACGCCGGAGGAGTCGACGACCACGGAGTCACCGAGACCCGCGGCCTCGAAACGATCACGGAGCACGATCTCGGCCATCGGGGACCTGCAGATGTTTCCCGTGCAGACAGTCATCACGCGGTAGGCAGTCACGTGAGCATTCTCCCCGGCCGGAGGCGCGGGAAAGCCCGCGGGGCGACTTGTGTCAGCCGTGCTGGACGAGGGCACGGCACCCGCGGGCTCCGGTGGTCGCGAGAAATTCGCCACCTTGTCCCGTTGCGCCTGGCAGATCAGGAAGGCCCCGTGCTGAGCCTTCCGACCGGCGTCGGCGCGAAACGCTTGCGCGTCACGCGACTAGCGCGCGACCACCTCATGGGTCCGATGTGAAATCACTGCTCGGATCACCTCCTTTTCTCATGTGCCTACGAACCTACGCCTCGGGGCGGCGGCCGCCCAGGTTTTTTCCTCGCGGCGAAAATCGGCACGAGATCGATAGCCTCGAGCATCCGTCGGAGCGACGACTTTTGGGGCGCCGGTCCGTCTGCCCTGCATGACGACCATCACCGTCGACTCCTTCACGACGTCGGCAGACGGCACCCACATCGCGTACGACCTCACCGGACCGACCCCCGGTCTGGCGCCCGCGATAGTGGTGGTCGACGGTGTGCTCGCCCACCGCCTGCCCGTCACGCTCGCCGTGGCGTCCGCGCTGGGCGACCGGGCCACGACGCTGCGCTACGACCGGCGCGGGCGCGGCGGGAGCGGAGACACTCCCCCGTACAGCGTGGACCGGGAGATCGACGACATCGCCGCCCTGCTGGAGGTCACAGGTCCGGCCGCGCTGCTCGGTATCTCCTCCGGCACGTTCCTCGCACTGCGCGCGGCGGCCGACCTGGGGGCAGACGTCACGGGCGTGCTCTGCTACGAGCCGACGTACGACATCGCGAGCGGCGAGCCACCCACCGATCCCCGGATGATCGCCGGGGTGGAGATCTGCGTGGAGGTGGGCGACCCCGGCAGCGCCGTCGAGCTGTTCCTCGACGTGGTCGGCCTGCCGTGCGGACTGCTGCCGCGCATGCGGGAGTCGCCCTCGTGGGCAGGCCTCGAGGCGATCGCCCCGACCATCGCCTACGACGGTCGGATCCTCGCGGGCATCACGCTGGGCCACCGGGCCCTCATGGGCCGGTGGCACCAGATCACCCAGCGGGTCCTCGTGGCGAACGGGGCCGGGAGCGCCGCGTCCGTCAAGCGCGCCGCGGAGTCTCTGGCGGCCGTGTTGCCGGCGGCACGTCGGGTGACCCTGCCGGGGCACGGGACGGACGTGCCACCGGAGGCGATGGCGGAGGCGGTGACGAGCCTGCTCAGAACGGTCGGCGGGCCGTGACCAGGATGCGCGGGGCCTCGTCGACGAGCTCGTTGCCCGTCGCGAAGTGCATGTGCAGCGCACGCAGCCCTGCCTCGTGCCGCGCGACGGCGGACGGGCTGAGACCGGCGAGGTCCGGGACCTGCCACGCCGCGCTCCGCAGGTACCAGAGCACGGAGGACAGGTCGGTGAACGTGCGCGTCCCGGTGTGCTCCTTGGCCTCGACGATCTCCAGGCCGGAGGCGACGAGCCCGTCGGAGATCACGTCGACGGTGACGGCGTCCGGGTCCCAGCCGAGCGCCACGCCGAGTGCCCGGTTGAGGACTATGCCGTCCCGCGTGTCCACCTGCTCGGTGAGGAACGTACCGCCGGGCTCCAGCACGCGACCCACCTCGTCGGGGTCGATGGTGCTGAAGCGGCTCAGCACCACGCTGTACTGGCCGTCGAAGAAGGGCAGCAGCATGTCGCCGTTCCAGGACGGCTCCGCCCGGCGTACGTCGACGCCGAGCGGTTCCAGACGGCGTCGGGCGGTGAGAAAGGCGGGGCCGGTCTCCGTGGCGGCCGACCCCCTCGGAAGCGGGCCGAGGCCCGCGAAGAAGTCGCCGTTGCGGGTGCCGATGTCGAGCACGGCACCCCGGGACCTGAGCACGACCTCGCGAGCGAGGGCGGGGTAGTCCCACTCCGGTGCGTCGATCGTGAGACGGTCGCCGACGGGGGTGTCGGCAAGCCCGTCGGTGAACAGCGCCGCGGGGGTCGAAGGAGTCGCAGGGGCGTTGCGCGCCCATTCGATGTGGTCCTCGAACGGCGCGTCCGGCGCCGGAGCTGGGGCGATCGAGACGTCGAGCATGGTGCAGATTGTGGCGCAAAGTAGGGGCAAGGGGGTAACACTGGCGCAAACCCGACCGGAGGAGTCGATCTGATGGTGGACCCGTTGCCTGAAAAGCAGTCTTCACCTGGGGATACATCGACTGCTCTGCGCGTGGTCGGACTCATGTCCGGCACGTCCCACGACGCGGTGGACGCCGCCGCGTGCGAGCTCCGGCTCGCCGACGACACGCTGACGCTCACGCCGCTGGGACACCTCTCGGTCCCCTACCCGCCGTCCCTCCGGTCCGAGCTCGTGGCGGCGCTCCCCCCGGCCCGCACCACGCTGGAGACCGTGTGCAGGCTGGACACCGAGATCGGGCAGGCCTTCGCCGACGTCGCCGCGCGCTCCGTTGCCGAGCTCTGCGGAGGTCGCGCCGACCTCGTCGTGTCGCACGGACAGACCGTCTTCCACTGGGCGCCCGACGGCGGTGGCGTGCTCGGCACCCTGCAGATCGGTGAGGCCGCATGGATCGCCGAGGCGACCGGGCTGCCCGTCGTCTCGGGCCTCCGCACGCGCGACGTCGCAGCGGGTGGGCAGGGCGCTCCCCTGGTGGGTCTGTTCGACGCTCTGTGGCTCGCGGGCCGCCCGGGTTCGCCGGTCGCGCTCAATCTGGGCGGTATCGCGAACGTGACGGTGCTGCCCTCGACTCCCCCGGTGGTCGAGCGTGTCCCTCCGGTGGTCGAGCCTGTCCAGACCCACACGTTCGACACTGGCCCGGCCTGCGCCCTGCTGGACGCCACAACGCGCCACGTCACGAACGGCCGCCTCACCTTCGACGCCGACGGCGGTCTCGCCGCCCGCGGGCAGGTGCTCCCCGACCTCCTCGCACGCCTGCTCGACGAGCCCTACTACGCGCGCCCGGCACCGAAGTCGACGGGCAAGGAGCTGTTCCACCTCGACTACCTGCTGGCTCGCCTCGGCCCCACACCGCCGACGCCGGAGGACCTGCTCACCACCCTCGTCGCGCTCACCGCCCGCACCGTGGCGGACGCCGTCCGGCACACCGCCACCGAGGTCGTCACCTCGGGTGGCGGCACCCGCAACCCGGTTCTGATGGCCGCGCTCCGGGCGGAGCTGCCCGGCGTCACCGTCCGCACGTCCGACGAGCTGGGCGTGCCGAGCCAGGCGAAGGAGGCGCTGGCTTTCGCCGTGCTGGGCTGGCACACCTGGTACGGCCTGCCCGGCGTGCTGCCGGGGGCCACGGGTGCGCGGCGCCCGAGCGTGCTGGGCTCGGTGACCCCGGGCGCGGGTGGCCGCTTCCCGCCAGGCCGGGCCGCCGCCGTCGGGCAGCCAGGGCGGTTGGAGGTCCTACGGCCGGCCTGAACCGCAGTGCTGATTGCTGGCGAACCGGCTGGGGAGAAGTGCCCATGTCAGGCGCCAGGATCAGCGCAGGTCCGGGCATGACGAAGGCCCCGACTCGATGAGCCGGGGCCTTTCGTAACAACGTGCGCGAGGGGGGAGTTGAACCCCCACGCCCTTTCGGGCACACGGACCTGAACCGTGCGCGTCTGCCTATTCCGCCACTCGCGCGCTGCTGGATGAGAGGCTAGCACGGCACGGACGTCGTCTCCGAATCCAATAAGCGTGAAGTGGTTCACGTCTTGCCGCAGGTCCGGTAGCGTGCGGATCCGCCCACGCCTCTCTTCACCGCGCCACCTGAGGGAAGATCGGAGAAGATCCGCAGGACATCCACAGTAATGGAGTCTGCGGGGACCGACCGGTCTATACGATCTAGGTAGTCTGCCCGGCGCAGACCCGGAAGGAGGTGGCATGGGCGCCCTGGACCGCTTCGAGAAGAGCGTGGAGCGCATGATGAACAACGCGTTCGCCAAGGTGGGACGTGGCGAGGTGAAGCCCGTCGAACTGGCGAGCAGGCTTCGTCGCGAGCTGGACGACCGTGCCGCGGTCGTCGGACGTGACCGTACCGTTGCCCCGAACGAGTTCACCATCGAGCTCGCTCCCGACGACTTCGCCCAGATCGAGGCGTGGGGGGCACAGACCCTCGCCGACGAGCTCGCGTCCAACATCACGGCGTACGCCGCGACGCAGCACTACGCGTTCGTGGGCCCCGTGAGCGTGACGTTCGACGAGCAGTACGAGCTGGTGCCCGGCCGCTTCACCGTGCGGTCGCGCAGCGTGCAGGGAAGCGTCGCCCCGGCGACGTCCGGCGCACCGACCGGCCGGCATCCGCTGATCGACATCGATGGTCAGCGGTACCTGCTCACCGGACCGGTGACCGTCATCGGGCGTGACGCCGAGGCGGACATCGTCGTGGACGACCCGGGAGTCTCCCGCCGTCACCTCGAGATCCGCGTGACGCCGGACGGCGTCGTCGCGACCGACATGGGCTCGACCAACGGCCTGTACGTCGAGGGCCACCAGGTCCCGGCGGCGACCCTGCTCGATGGCAACACCATGACCATCGGCCGTACCCGCATCATGTTCTGGACCGGCAGTGCTTCCGGTGCAGACAACGAGGACTGGTGAAAAACCCGACATGAGCGAGCTGACGTTCACCCTGCTTCGGCTGGGCTACCTCGTGCTGCTGTGGGTGTTCGTGCTCTCCGCCGTCGCCGTGCTCCGGCGCGACCTGGCAGGACCACGCACACCCAGCGGCCGACGGCGCCGGCCGGAGCTCGCGGGGCCGGCCCCGACGCCGACCCCGGCCGGTGGCGCGCCCCGCGCTCCGCAGCGCGGCGGCCCTTCACGGCTCGTCGTGGTGGCAGGCCCGCTCACGGGTACCACCATCCCGCTCACCTCGTCCGGCGTGCTGATCGGACGCGCGCCGAGCTGCACGCTCGTGCTCGACGACGACTACTCGTCGTCCCGTCACGCACGGATCTTCCCCCAGGGCGGCCAGTGGTTCGTGGAGGACCTCGGCTCCACGAACGGCACGTACATCGGCGAGGAGCGGGTGCAGGGTGTCCTGCCGCTCGCCCCCGGTGTGGGTGTGCAGATCGGACAGTCCGTCGTCGAGCTCCAGGGATGACCATCACGTGACCGTGACCTTGCGGTATGCCGCGCGCTCCGACGTCGGCCTCGTCCGCTCCAACAACCAGGACTCCGCCTACGCGGGCCCCAACCTCCTCGTCGTGGCCGACGGGATGGGCGGGCACGCGGGCGGCGACGTCGCGTCCGCGCTGACCATCGCGGCCCTGGTGGCCCTCGACCGGCCCGACCACAGCTCCGACCAGTCGATGTCCGAGCTCGAACGCTCGATCGACCGCGCCAGGCAGGACCTCGTCGACGCGACGACGGCCGACCCGGACCTGGCCGGCATGGGCACCACCGTCACAGCGCTGCTGAAGTCCGGCAACACGCTGGCCATGGCCCACCTGGGCGACTCGCGCGCGTATCTGCTGCGCGACGGCACCCTGGCCCAGGTCACGGTGGACCACACCTTCGTGCAGCACCTGGTCGACACCGGCCGGATCACGCCCGACGAGGCGGAGACCCACCCGCAGCGCAACGTCGTGATGCGGGTGCTGGGCGACTTCGACCTCGACCTCACACCGGACCTCTCGATCCGCGAGGCGGTACCCGGCGACCGCTGGATGCTCTGCTCCGACGGCCTGTCCGGCTTCGTGCCCGACAACGAGATCGCCGAGGTGCTCATCTCGGTCAGCGCCCCGCAGGACGCCGTCGAGCAGCTCGTCTCGATGTCCATGCGCGCGGGCAGCACCGACAACATCACCGTCGTCGTCGCCGACGTCCTCGACGATGCCGCGGCGGCCACCACCGCCGCGCCGGAGATCGTCGGCTCGGCCGCACTCGCCGGCGTGACCGCTGCGGGTGACCCGGCGTCCCCCACCGCTCTGCCCGTCTCGGGTTCCGGCATCGACGGCGACACCGTGACCGGCTTCACCCGGTCAACCGTCCCGTCAGGCGCCCAGACCGCACCCTCACCGGTCTCCGTCGGCGTCCTGCCCGACGACGCGGCGCGCGACGGCCTCGCCGACACCCTCGAGCAGGCCATGATCGCGGGCGACCCCGACGAGGAGCAGTACCAGCCGGACATCCAGCCCGACGACGACCTCGACGAAGAGGCCCGCGAGGAGGAGATCCCGGCGAGGAAGCGGGTCTGGCTGACCGTGCTCGGTGCGCTGCTCCTGATCGTGGGCCTCGCCCTGGCCGGTTGGGGCGGCTACCGCTGGACCCAGACCCAGTACTACGTGGGCGAGTCGGACGGCCAGGTCGCCGTGTTCCGGGGTATCCCGGCGACGGCAGGTCCCCTGACGTTCTCGACCCCGGTCGAGCTCACCGGCACCCGCGTCGACGAGCTGCCCGGGTTCATCGCGGACCGCGTGCAGGAGACCATCCGGGCCACGTCGCTCGAGGACGCCCGCGGACGCGCCGACCGCCTCATCCTGGACGCCGCCGAGGAGGCCGAGCCGTCCCCGTCACCGTCACCCAGCCCCTCGACGAGCGACGAGCCGGGCGACAGCTCCTCGCCGACGTCCGGGTCGACCGCCAAGAGCGACTCCAGCCAGGAGGCGAACGGATGAGCGGCCTCCAGCTCGAGGAGAAGGCGCCCACCCGCATCGCCGAGGCGGTGCTGCTCATCGTCGCGCTGGCCCTCGGCATGGGCGGCATGTGGATGGTCGGCTACGCACTGGACGACGCTCTGCCCGAGGGCTTCTGGACCTACTCGATAGTCCTGGCCGCGCTGGCGTTCACCACGCACATCGTGCTCCGCCTGCGCGCCCCGTACGCGGACCAGGTGATCCTGCCGTCCGTGGTGCTGCTGAACAGCGTCAGCATGGCCATGGTCCTGCGGCTGGACCTGGTGGACATGCGAGGCGCGAACGCCTCCCGCCACCTCATGTGGACCGCACTGGGCGTCATCGTCGCATGCGCCGTCATCTTCCTGCTGCGGGACCACCGCGGCCTGCGGCGGCTGACCTACACGGCGATGGTCGTGGGTATCGTCCTCGTGATCCTGCCGCTGATCCCCGGACTGGGCAAGGAGATCAACGGCGCCCAGATCTGGATCTTCATCGGCCCGTTCTCGCTGCAGCCTGCTGAGTTCGCCAAGATCGCCTTCGCGGTGTTCTTTGCCGGCTATCTGGTCGCGAACAGGGACACCCTGGCCCTCGCCGGCAAGAAGTTCGTGGGCCTGCAGCTGCCCCGACTGCGCGACCTGGGCCCGATCCTGATCGTCTGGGCCGTGTCGCTCGCGGTCCTGATCGGCGAGAAGGACCTCGGGACGTCGCTCCTGTTCTTCGGCCTGTTCGTCGGCATGCTGTACCTCGCCACCGACCGGGTGGGCTGGATCGTCATCGGCCTCACCATGTTCGCCGGCGGCGCCCTCGTTGCCTGGTCGTTCTTCAGCCACGTACAGGCCCGCGTGGACGTCTGGCTCGACCCGCTCAACGCGGAGCTGTACGAGCGCGACTTCGGCGGCTCTTACCAGATCGTCCAGGGCATGTTCGGCATGGCGTACGGCGGCATGTTCGGCGCAGGCTGGGGCGAGGGCTACCCGGACCGTGTGCCTTTCGCTTTCTCCGACTTCGTCTACGCCTCGCTCGGCGAGGAGCTCGGGCTCACCGGCCTGCTGGCGATCCTGCTGATCTACCTGGTCATCGTGCAGCGAGGACTGCGCCACGCGGTCGGTGTGCGCGACGGATTCGGCAAGCTGCTCGCCGGCGGCCTCGCGTTCGTCATGGCGCTGCAGCTCTTCGTGGTGGTGGGCGGCATCACCCGCATCATCCCGCTCACCGGCCTGACCCTGCCGTTCATGGCGCAGGGCGGATCCTCCCTGCTCGCGAACTGGATAGTCATCGCCCTCATGCTGCGCATCTCCGACGCCGCTCGACGCCCCTCGGCCCTGCCCACCCGCGGCGCGCTGGCCGACCCGGCGCCCGCACTGGTGGGCGGCGACGCCATCGAGGTGGGAGGCCCCGGCATGGGCCCGGTGCAGGCGGGAACCGAGGCCGGCGCCGGCCGGGGCGCAACGCCCGACGACGCGACCCAGATCGTCCGGGGGGTGGACCGGTGAACACGACCCTGCGTCGCCTCTCGACCGTCGTGATGGCCATGTTCCTGGCCCTCATGGTCTCGACGACCTGGATCCAGTTCGTCACCGCGAACGACCTGAACGAGGATCCGCGCAACTTCCGGAACATCTACAGCGAGCTGGGCCGGGACCGCGGGCCGATCGTGGTGGGTGGCGAGCCGATCGTGACGTCCGAAGAGGTCGACGACGACTACAAGTACCAGCGCACCTACTCGGGCGGGGACGCGGGCGCGGCCAGCGTCTACGCGCCGCTGACCGGCTTCTTCGCTGTCACCGGTACCTACACGGGGCTCGAGCGCTTCGCGAACGGCTACCTCGGCGGCGAGGACGACTCGCTCTGGCTCGACCGGCTGCAGAACCTCATCACCGGTGAGGAGGCACAGGGCTCCTCCGTCGAGCTCACCATCGACCCCAAGGTCCAGCAGGCCGCCTGGGACGCCCTCGGGGACTACACCGGCGCGGCCGTCGCCCTGGACCCGAAGACCGGCGCCATCCTCGCGATGGTCTCCAAGCCGTCGTTCGACCCGAACGCCATCGCGGTGCACAACGCCGGGGACGCGACCGCGGCCTACAACGAGCTCCTGAACCAGAAGCCGCAGGTCAACTCGGAGGACGGCGAGGAGCGGTTCAGCACCTACGGGCCCACGATCAACCGCACCATCAACGCCACATTCCCGCCCGGCTCCGCATTCAAGCTGCTCACCTCGGCCGCCGCCATCGAGTACAACGGGGTGACCCCCGGCTCCGAGATCCCTGCGCCCGACGTCTACCAGCTTCCCGGCACGACGGGCCCCAACGGTCAGGTGGGGAACTTCGGCGGTGAGTCCTGCGACGCCTCGGGCAAGATGACGCTCAAGGCGGCACTGGCGATCTCCTGCAACACCGCGTTCCTCGACCTGGCCAACGAGGTCGGCAAGGACGGGATGCAGCGGATGTTCGAGGACTTCGGGTTCACCGAGTCGCTCGAGATCCCGATGTCGACCACGATCGGTGCCTACCCCGGCCTCATCGGCGGCGAGGAGGACGACGACTCGGCCGCCCGCGTCTCGCTGTCCGGCATCGGCCAGGGCAGCGTCCGCATGACGCCGCTCCAGGTCGCCATGATCTCGGCCGCCGTCGCCAACGACGGCGACCTCATGGAGCCGTATCTCATCCAGAGCGTGCGGGACAGCGACCTGGAGCTCGTCAGCCAGACGAAGCCGAGCCGCTACAAGAGCCCGTTCTCGTCGTCCACGGCGGACGCGCTCACCGAGATGATGGTCGAGGTCGTCAACGAGGGCTCCGGCAAGGGCGCGCAGATCCAGGGCGTCCAGGTGGCGGGCAAGACCGGCACCGCCGAGGACAACCCGCGGTCGCCCACGCTGTGGTTCACGTCGTTCGCCCCGTCCGAGGACCCGCAGGTCGCGGTGGCGGTCGTGCTGGAGAACGAGGGTCAGTCCACCAACGAGACCACCGGTGGCGCTCTCGCCAGCCCCATCGCCCGACAGATCATGCAGGCGGCGATCTCGAGATGAGACCGGTCGAGGGTCTGACGCTCGGTGAGCGCTACACGCTCGTACGGCGCATCGCCATGGGCGGCATGGGCGAGGTCTGGGTGGCGCGCGACGAGAAGCTCGCGCGCGAGATCGCCGTGAAGGTGCTCCGCGAGGAGTACACGGGCAACGAGGACTTTCTTCGTCGCCTGCGCACGGAGGCCCGGAACTCGTCGACCCTCGTTCACCCCAACATCGCGCAGATGTTCGACTACGGCGAGGAGAACGGCGCCGGCTACCTCGTCCAGGAGCTGGTCCGGGGTGAGCCGCTCGCCGACCTGCTCGAACGTGAGCCGGTGCTGACGCCGGCCCGGCTCCTGCCGATCCTGGCGCAGACCGCCCGCGGGCTGCACGCCGCCCACCTCGCGGGTGTCGTCCATCGCGACGTAAAACCAGGCAACATCCTGCTGGAGCACTCCGGCACGGTGAAGATCACCGACTTCGGTGTCTCCGTGGCGCAGAACCAGGTGCCCATGACTGCCACCGGCATGGTCATGGGCACCGCGCAGTATCTGTCGCCCGAGCAGGCGGTGGGACAGTCGGCCACCGGAGCGTCCGACATCTACGCGCTCGGCGTGGTCGCCTACGAGGCCACGGCGGGCCGTCGTCCGTTCACCGGCAGGACTCCCGTCGACATCGCCATCGCGCACGTCAACGCGCCGGTCCCGCTCCTGCCGACCTCGGTGCACCCCGGACTCTCCGAGACGATCACGCAGATGCTGGAGAAGGATCCGGCACAGCGCATCTCCTCTGCGGACCAGCTCGCGCGGCACCTCGACGTGCTCGCCGCCGAGATCGCCGAGGACCCGTTCGGAAGCTCGCGCTACGCACGCAGGGCCCGCCGCGACGGACAGTCGTCCGGCCCGCAGCGGTCGGGCAACGGCCGCAGCGGAGCAGGGGCACAGCCCGGCCCGTCCCACGCGCGCAGGCAGACCCCGTTCGGCCAGACCAGCGGCGGTCGGCACACCACCGTCACGAACGCGCAGTCCGCGCCGCCCAGCCCGGACCGCGGCACCCCGGCCGGCGGATACGGCTCGGGACCTTTCGGCTCGGGAGCCCACGGTTCCGACTCGGCCGGCTACGGCACGACGTCGGGCACGCACGGGACGGACGCCTACGGGCGACCCTATTCGCCCGCGCCGGGCACCCCAGCCGGCGCCCCGGGCTCGGGGCAGTACGGCACGGACTCGGCCGGTTACGGGGCGGACTCCGCGGGCTACGGCACCACGTCGGGCACGTACGGGACCGACGCCTACGGCCGGCCGCACGGTTCGGGCTACGTCCCACCGCAGGCGGCCGGCAACGGCGTGGGGAACGGTGGGCGGTCCTACCCGTCGCGTCGCGATCTGCACTCGACACGCCAGGACGGACGGCGGGTCCCCCAGCAGGGGCGGTCCGGGGGGCACCCTGGGAAGCGACGAAGTCTGTCGTCGGACGTACAGCGATGGCTGGGCGGGATCGAGGACCGCATAGGGGTCCGCGTATCCTGGCCGCTTGTCGCGCTGGTCGCACTGCTGCTGGTGGTGCTGATCATCACGCTGGTCTCCGGAGGCGGTGACAACAGCGCTCTGCAGGAGCCGTTGGGTTCCTCCGAAATCCACGGCGAAACACTGAATCCCCCGGTAGCCGCCGCAGCAGCCGCTTCTGGGATGATGTTTTTCAACGAGTCGTATGCCCTGAGGCAGACGGCCATGACATCTAAGGACGTATGAGTGGTGGAGAACACGCCCCGCGTACTCGCCGGCCGTTACGAGGTCGGCGAGCTTGTCGGCCGTGGCGGCATGGCCGAGGTCCACATCGGCCACGACACCCGTCTCGGTCGTACCGTCGCGATCAAGGTGCTGCGTTCCGACCTCGCTCGTGATCCGTCCTTCCTGGTGCGCTTCCGGCGCGAGGCGCAGTCCGCCGCCGCGCTGAACCACCCCGCTGTCGTCGCCGTGTACGACACGGGCGAGGACATCCACCAGAATGCCGCCGGCGAGGACGTGCACGTCCCGTTCATCGTCATGGAGTACGTCGAGGGCCACACGGTCCGCGACATCCTGACCGACGGCGCCGCGGTCCCCATCGAGGAGGCCGTCGAGATCACCGTCGGCGTGCTGAGCGCGCTGGAGTACTCGCACCACGCGGGCATCGTGCACCGTGACATCAAGCCCGCCAACGTCATGATCACGCCTACGGGTGCGGTCAAGGTGATGGACTTCGGCATCGCCCGGGCCATGGCCGACTCCGCCGCGACGATGACGCAGACGAACGCCGTCATCGGCACCGCGCAGTACCTCTCCCCCGAGCAGGCCCGCGGCGAGCAGGTCGACACCCGCTCCGACCTGTACTCGACCGGCTGCATGCTGTTCGAGCTCCT
The DNA here is from genome assembly GCF_050936155.1 of Promicromonospora sp. CA-289599. Taxonomy (NCBI): domain Bacteria; kingdom Bacillati; phylum Actinomycetota; class Actinomycetes; order Micrococcales; family Promicromonosporaceae; genus Promicromonospora; species Promicromonospora sp. CA-289599. Next base: position 2,605,452 of record NZ_JBNJNI010000001.1, on the reverse strand, counting down.
CACCGGTCGTCCGCCGTTCCAGGGCGACTCGCCCGTGGCCGTCGCGTACCAGCACGTGGGCCAGGAGCCGCAGCGCCCGTCCGAGGTCGCCACCGACGTCCCCGACGTGCTGGACCGCATCACCCTCAAGGCGCTGACGAAGGACCGTGAGCAGCGGTACAGCACTGCCGCCGAGTTCCGGCGCGACCTGGAGTCCGCGATGCGCGGCGGCCAGATCAGCGCGCCGATGGTGGGCGCCATGATGGGTGCGACGCAGGTCGCGGGCCAGCCCGCGTACGGCGCCACGCAGGTCATGTCGCCGACCCCGAGCTGGGGTCCGGCGACGGCGCAGCAGAGCCCGGTCACGCCCGGTGGGGGATACCCCGGCCAGCCGACGCGCGACCAGCAGGAGCCCGAGAAGAAGAGCAAGGCCCTCATGTGGTGGCTGCTCGGGATCGCCCTGGCGGCGGTCGCGGCCATCGCTATCGCCATGGCGGTGGAGAACGCGAACAGCAACCGGGCGCCCACGACGGTGCCCGTGCCCGAGATCGCGGAGGGCCTGAGCGCCGACGAGGCCAGGGCGCAGATCGAGGCGGCCGGACTGACGTTCGAGCAGGCCATCGACCAGGACTCCGACCTCGACGAGGGACGGACCACCGGGACGACCGACCCGGTGGCGGGCGAGGAGGTCGAGCCTGACTCGACGGTCATCGTCTACGTCGCCGGCGCGCCGGGCCAGGTCACGGTCCCCGAGCTGAAGAACCTGTCCGAGGCCGACGCCCGTGCCAAGCTCGAGGAGCTCAACCTCACTCTCGGCACCTCCCAGACGGAGAACAGCCCGAACATCGCGAAGGACCTGGTGACCAAGAGCGAGCCCGGCGCAGGCCAGCCCGCGCAGGAAGGCGACACGGTCACCCTGTATCTCTCGACGGGCAACACGACGCTCCCGAACGTCGTCGGCCAGTCCAAGGAAGGTGCCAGCGCGCAGCTGGCGAACCTTGGCCTCGGCACCATCGAGTACGACGAGGAAGAGAGCGAAGAGGCAGCGCCGGGCACTGTGGTCCGCACCGACCCGGAAGCCGGTGACGTACCGCAGGGGCGGGGAGTCACGGTCTACCTCGCGGTGGCGCCGGAGCCCAAGGAGACGCAGGTGCCCAACGACCTCGTCGGCAAGACGCTCGACGAGGCCCAGGTCGCCTGTACCGGTGCGAAGATCACCTGTGACCAGACGTCCGAGGAGGCTTCGGAGATCGTCGCCGCCGGGCAGGTCATCACGTCGGACCCGCCGCCCGGTACCACCGTCGAGGAGGGCGCCTACATCGGCCTCGTGATCTCGACCGGACCCGCTGAAGGCGGCGGCGAGGGAGAAGGCGGGGGCGGCGAGGACGAGGGCGAACCCGTCTTCCCGTAACGCGACTGCGCTGACCGGTTGGTACCGGTCAGCGCAGGACAGGCATGGCGTCGTCGGTCACGTGGTGACCAGCGGCGCCATTCCCTTTGCCCGCTCCACCGCGCCCGCGAGCCCGCAGGCCTCCAGCCAGTTCGCGAGCAGCCGGTGTCCACCCTCGGTGAGGACGGACTCCGGGTGGAACTGCACGCCGTGCAGCGGCAGCTCCCGGTGCTGCAGTCCCATGACGATGCCCGACGCCGTCGTGCAGGTGACCTCGAGCTCCGCCGGCACGCTGTCCGGCGTCACGGCGAGCGAGTGGTACCGCGTGGCGGTGAACGGCATGGGCAGACCGCTGAGGACGCCGTGGCCGGTGTGCTCGACGAGGCTCGTCTTGCCGTGCATGAGCTCCGGGGCGTGGGTCACCTTGCCGCCGTACACCTCGGCGAGGGCCTGGTGCCCGAGGCAGACCCCGAGCATCGGGGTGCGGGACCGGGCGCAGGCGCGGATGACGTCCTCGGAGGCACCGGCCTCCGCGGGGGTGCCGGGTCCGGGGGACACGAGCACGCCGTCATAGGGCTCGGGGGAGCCGTCGCCGTCGTCGTACCAGTAGCGGCCGTCGGCGTCGGGGGAGGGTACGGCGTCGTTCCGGACCACTACGGTCCGGGCGCCGATCTGGTCGAGGTAGCCGACGATCGTATAGACGAACGAGTCGTAGTTGTCGACGACGAGGATGCGCGTCATGGTCAAATGCTACGGCGAGGACCGCTACGCGCCGACCGTCGTGTCGTTGAACGGCATGTACTCGCTGAGCCACGGGAAGAACTCGGTGAAGCACACGGCGACCACGCCGAAGATGAGCACGAGGCACACCAGGAACTTGAACCAGCCGGGTCCGGGGATGGCCCGCCACAACAGCCCGTACATCAGCCCATCAGCTCCTTCGGCTTGCCTTCGCCCACAGGGGACCAGTAGTCGAGCTCGCCGTGCACGATGTACCGCTCGGTGGCGGAGAACATCGGGTGGCAGGACGTCAGGGTGATGAACCGCTTGGTCAGCTTCGGCATGTCCTGGTCCTTGGTCACGCCGGGCACCGGCGCGATCACCTCCACGTTCTGCGGGAGGACGATCTTCGACTCGGTGACCTTGTAGACGTACCAGTTCTCCTTGGTACGGACCACTACGGCGTCGCCTTCCTTGAGCTCCGCGATCTGGTTGAACGGCTTGCCGTAGGTGGTGCGGTGCGCGGCGACGGCGAAGTTGCCGAGTCCACCGGGCATCGCTGTGCTGTCGTAGTGTCCGATGCCGATGGTGTCGAGCACGGTCGCCTTGTCCGTGCCCTCGGCGACGGGCTTGATGTAGTCGTCCCCGAACCGGGGGATGAACATCTGCGCGAAGAGGGTCCCGGCCTCCGGCGGTTCCTTCATGACCGGCGGCGAGTCCCGATGTTCGACGGAAGTTGCCGGACCGGTCTGGGCGCCCTCCCAGTCCATCTCGGCGATGATCTCGCTCTGAGCCCGCTCGCCCTCGACGTCGGTCCACCAGAGCTGCCACACCACGAAGAGACCGAGCACGACGCCGGCGGTCACCAGGAGCTCGCCCAGGACGCCGATCAGCCAGGCGACCGGCCGCATGGGCGCCGCCGACCCGCTCGGGCGCCGCGCGTTGCGCGGACCCATGCCGGAGGGGCCGCGCTCATACGCGATGGGGAAGACCTCCTGTGGCAGCGGCACGTTGTGGCCGGCCTGCGCGTGGGTCATCCAAAGACCTCCGTACCGTCGGGAACCGTCGCATACTGCAGACCTCCGCCGTCGTACGCGGGGAGGTCCAGGTTGTCGCTGCGTCGCACGTCCCAGCCCAGGTGCACCCAGTCGACGTACTCGAGATACGTCTGCACACCCTCGGAGCTCATCAGCGACGACTCCATCTTCGCCGGGTTGCCGACAGCCGTCACCTTGTAGGGGGGTGAGAACACCTTGCCGTGCAGCAACAGGATGTTTCCCGAGCAACGGAACGCCGACGTCGAGGTCACGCGCTCACCCTGCAGCGTCATCGCCTCGGCCCCGCCGGCCCACAGCGCGTTGATCACGTGCTGCAGGTCCTGCTGGTGGACCACCAGGTCGTCGGGCTGCGGCTCCACCCCGCCAGGTCCCACGCCGACCGGCGTCGACGGCGCGTCGTCGAGCGTCACCGTGAGCCCGGCACCGCTGACCGGCGCGGAGCCGGACACCACCCCCTCGCGCTCGACCAGGTCGCCGTCCAGCCTGGGGACGGTGGTGCCGGTGCGAGCGCTCAGGGTCTCGATCTCCCGGTCCAGCTCGCGGGCACGCTCGTTGAGCTCGGAGACCCGGCCCGTCTCGGCGCTCACGAGCTGGGCGAGGTCCTGTGGGTCACGGGTGTCGGCACCACCGCCGTCGGCCAGGCGAGCGCTCGCGCTGAACATGAGTCCGGCCAGCACGGCCACGCCGCCGACGCTCAACCAGGACCGCCATCCCGCATGCATCGAGGCGCGGAAAAAACCCGTCGCGCTGCCCTTCGCGGACGGCGCGGGGGTCGGTTCGGCTCCGGTCACCGCGTCCCTCCTGCAACAATTGACAAACCCACTGACGCGTCTGGTCACGCCTGCGGCCTGTGGAGCACTACGCTAGTCCAAGAGAAAGCAGACGTCGGCTCGGCACACCCGTCGGGCAGACCACCCCAGGACAGGAGCCCGCCTCGTGCCCGAGTCGAAGTCCCGCAACAAGAAGAAGGTCACGCCCAAGGCTGAGAAGTCCGAGGCGAAGGTCGCGCTGCCCGGAGAGGCGACCAACCCGCGCTGGCTCGCTCCGGTGATGCTGACCCTGATGATCCTCGGCCTCGTCTGGATCGTGACGTTCTACCTCACGAGTTCCGACCTCGGCCTGCCGATCCCGCAGATCGGTCAGTGGAACCTCGCGGTCGGCTTCGGCCTGATCATTGTGGGTTTCGGCCTGACCACACGCTGGAAGTGAGCGTTCCGCGGCCGCGCTGAGGCGGCCGCGGAACTGTATCCCTATTTATCCACAGCTGTGGGTAAAGCTGGGGAAAAGAGAGTGGTGACGCACCGCCAGGTGTCGGGAACGGCCCAGTTGCTCGTGTCGGGCCGAACTCGTGGAGGTGCCGCCGCACTCGTTCACAGGAAGCCGATCGAGGCATAGCGCCATGTCGCGAGCGCGACCAGCAGCGCGATACCGGCGACCGGAACCACCCACGCGACTGCGGCCCTGCGGTCCTTCGGTGCATACGCATAAGCCGCCGCGACCAGGGCTCCGGTGACCAGTCCACCCAGGTGCGCCTGCCAAGAGATGTTCGGCACCCAGAAGCCGATGGCACCGTTGATCGCGAGCAGGACGAGCACCTGGCCCATGCTCCGACCGAGCCGCCGCATCACGGGAAGCATCGCCCCGAACAGGCCGAACACCATGCCGGACGCCCCGACCACAGGCGTCTGCCAGGCGGCTGACGTCGCCGGGTCGCCGGCGAGGAGCAGCACGCCGACCGATCCGCCCACGGCGGAGAGCAGGCACAGGACCCCGAAGCGCAACCGCCCGAGCAACGGCTCGAGGAACTGCCCGGTTATCCACAGGGCGTACATGTTGAACAGGATGTGCAGCGGCGACGTGGAGTGCAGGAACGACGCCGTGAGAAAGCGCCACGGCTCGACCGCTCCGCCCCAGGGCCAGAACCAGAGCAGCCGCGTCCACTCACCCGCCGTCACCAGCTGCAGCAGCCAGCTCACGACGCAGATCCCGATGATCGTGAACGTGACGACCGGTCGGCCGTTGACCGCGACGCTGTCGGCGGAGCCGCCGAAGACGGTCCGGACGCGCGGCGCAGAGCGCTTCGCGTCCCGGACGCAGTCGACGCACTGCACGCCGACGGCCGCCGGCCGCTGACACTCGGGGCACGCGGGCCGGCCACACCGCTGGCAGCGTACGTAGGCCACCCGGTCGGGGTGGCGCGGGCACACGGGAGCCTCGGCCTCGGTCGGCTCCTCGGCGGCCGGGTCGTTCATCGCGATACGTCCTCAGTCCCCTCGGTCCTCAAGTACTCGCTGGTCGTGCCGGAGCGGTGGTGCCGGGTCCCGCCGGAGCGGACCGGCCGCCGCCGTCCCTCAGGGCTCGATGGTGACCGACGTGATCGTGATGTCGTCGACGGGACGGTCGCCGGGACGCGTACGGGTCTTGCCGACCTCGTCGACGACCGTGCGCGACGCGTCGTCCGCGACCTTGCCGAAGATGGTGTGCTTGCCGTTGAGCCACGGGGTCTCCGCGGTGGTGAGGAAGAACTGCGAGCCGTTGGTGCCCTCGATCTCGCCCGTCACCGGGTTGCGACGCTTACCGGCGTTGGCCATCGCGAGGATGTACTTCTCGTTGAACTGGAGCTCGGGGTGGATCTCGTCGTTGAACGTGTACCCGGGGCCGCCGGTTCCCGTGCCGAGCGGGCAGCCGCCCTGGATCATGAAGTCTTCGATGACACGGTGGAAGATCAGGCCGTCGTAGAACGGGTCCTTGCGCTCCTCGCCCGTCCGCGGGTCCGTCCAGGCCTTCTCGCCGGTCGCGAGGCCGACGAAGTTCTCGACAGTCTTGGGCGCGTGGTTCGGGAAGAGCTCGATACGGATGTCACCGGAGGTGGTGTGCAGGATTGCGAACATGTATCAATCCTCCCACGGAGCGGCCCGCTGGTGCTGCACCGACGTCGTTCGCCCTCGCCAGTGGGCCCGTCCGGTGGCAGAGTGGCATCTTGAGGACTATTTGAACAGTTCGAGGGGAGCTTCATGACCCGCAAGAAGGTGACCGACTACGTGGACACGAGCAAGATCGACACCGAGAAGGTCAAGGAGAGGGCGGCGGAGGCCGCAGCTCTGCTTTCCGACGTCAGCTCCAAGGCCGCAACGCAGGCTGGGGCCGTAGCGGCCCAGGCCAAGGACCGGGCCTCGAACGCCAAGGACTGGGCTCAGCCCCGTGTGAACGACTTCATCGCGTGGCTGACGCCGCGTGCGGAGAAGGCGTGGCAGGACAGCCTCCAGGCTGCCGCCCCCCAGGTCGAGAAGGCCGCAGGCAAGGCAGCGCCGCTCATCGACTCCGCGCACGACAAGCTCGTGGACGACCTGCTGCCCAAGATGGTCGCCGCGTTCAACGGCGCGGCTACCAACGCGGCGACGGCACAGAACAAGGCCGCTCTGGCCGACTCCGTCGCCAAGGCGGCGGAAGAGGCAAACAAGAAGGGCTCCAAGAAGGGCTGGCTCGTAGCGCTGGCGGCCGGTGGCGCGGCCGTCGCCGGCTACGTGTTCTGGAAGCGTGCGCAGCCGCAGACCGACCCGTGGGCCGAACCCTGGGAGCAGGGCACGGGTGCCGACTACTCGAACGGCGCCGCGCGGCACTCGTCCGGCGTCGGCGCGGCGGCCGGTTCCGCCGTCGCCAAGGGCAAGGAGGCGGGGGCCAAGGCCGCGCAGACGGCCAAGGACCTCGGCGCTCGGGCCTACTCGGCGGCGAGCCCGGCATTCGAGGCGGCCAAGGAGAAGGCCGCACCGGTGCTGGAAAAGGCGAGCCCGGTGCTGGACGCCGCGAAGGAAAAGGCCGCTCCGGTCCTGGACGCGGCATGGGCCACCGCGCAGAAGGCGAGTACCGCCGCACAGAAGCGCGGCGGTAACGACCCCGAAGCGCCGGCGTCGGGGGAGTCGGACCTCGGGTCCGGCGAAACGGCTGCACCCACCGAGAGCCCGCTCCTCGACGAGGCCGTTCCGGCCGACTCGGCGGAGGACCTGCCCCTGGTGGACGAGGTTCCGCCCGCGAAGCCCAAGCACGCGGGGGAGGGCAAGCAGGAGGGCTGACCTCCCGCTTTCCGGTGAGCATGACAGGAGGGCCTGGCCAGCGGCCAGGCCCTCCTGTCATGTCCGGCGCGACGTCATCGGCCCACGTCCTCGGAGCAGGACCAGGACCAGGGCACAAAAAAATGACCTGCGGCGAAATCATCGCCGCAGGTCATCGCGGGTGGAGCCAGGGGGACTCGAACCCCCAACCCCCTGCTTGCAAAGCAGGTGCGCTACCAATTGCGCCATGGCCCCTCTGCGAGCCGCTCAGTCGAGCGAGTCAGTGACCTCGGACCACAGGTCGCGCCCCGCGGCGTCCTCGCTCAGCTTGCGCCAGAGAACGTAGCCGGCTCCAGCAGCGAGCAGCACTATAAGCAGCTTCTTCACGAGTTCCTCCTGAGGAGCCTCTGCAGGTCCGGGAGTGGGGCTAGGAGGACTTGAACCTCCGACCTCTTCCTTATCAGGGAAGCGCTCTAACCGTCTGAGCTATAGCCCCGGGCGAGCGTTCCGCACGCTGCCGCGACACTGGAGATTACCCCAGGTCGGGACGATGTCCCAAACCGAAAACGTGGTTCGCGGTGTGACGTGCATCGAGTCGTGCGCAGCAGCGCACGAGAACGCTCTGGGTGACGCCGAAGACGTCAGTCGTCGGTCAGCGTCATGTGCACGCCGCCGACGAGTGCTGCAGTGATGTTGTACAGGAAAGCCATGATCGTGGCGATCGCCGTCAACAAGACAATGTTACAGATGCTGATCAGAGTCGCCAGCGAGATGACACGGGGGAACTCCACGAACTGCGTGAGGTTCACGTCGCTCTGTGGTCCGACGGCATCCTTCACGAAGTCCTGGATGGTGGTGAACACGCCGAGGCTGTTCAGCACCGACCAGAACACCGCGGTGGCGACCACCGTCATGATCGCGATCGCGACAGCCAGCAGGAACGCCAGCTTCATGACGGACCAGGGGTCCACACGAGAGATGGCGAGGCGCACTCGGCGCGGTCCGGCCGGTGCAGAGCGAGGTGCCTCGGGAGTCGGCTCCGACTGCGTCTGCGGCGTCGTACCCGTGGCCTGCGGCGCGGCCGCGGTGGCGGTTCCGCGCACTCCGGCTGCCGTGTAGTGCATCTCCGGCCGCGCCGTGGTCTCGTTCGCGGGCGTTGCCGACCGCGCGTCGTCGTCGGGCATTATCGACGTCACTTTCTTGGCTGCGCTGCGGGCCGCGTCGAGGGCAGCCTGAGCTGCCTTCATCGCGCCTGCTCGAACACCCTCCGCGCCCTCCGAGGTCGCGGTGGGCGGTGCCGGCGGGGCTGTCGGTGCCGGGACGCGGTTCCACGACTTCGCGGTGGCGTCGGACGCCGGAGCCGGAACGCCGGAGCCGGGCGAGACGAGGCCGGGCCCGGCTACGGGCTCGCTGCCCACCGGCGTGGCCGGCGCGGGGGGTGCGGGCGGGGTGGCCGGCTTGGGCGGCGTGGGCGAGCCCGAAGCGGCCGGCTTGGCCGGTGCGGCTGGAGCTGCAGGCACGGCCGGAGCCGCCGGCGTGGCCGGCTTGGATTCCTTGCCCGTGCGGCCCGCCTCGTACGCGGAGCGCCAGACCCCGCCTGTCGTCGGGATGCTCGACTCCTCCGGTGCCGGCGGCGCGGGGGTCGCCACACCGGGCCCGGGGCGCTTCGTCGACGGGGCAGGAACCGGCAGGTCGGCCTTCTCGCTCGCCGCGCCGGAGTCGCTCGTAGCGGCGCCGGACTCAGCAGCGTCAGCCTTCGTCGACGCCGAGCTCTTGCTCGAGGGCGCCTCCGCCTGCTTCGCGTCGGGGGTCTCCGCCGGAGTCTGCTCCCCGTTCACTTCCTTGCGATCCCGGGTGATCTCCAGGTCCTCATCGAGGTCGGGCGACGCCGTGCGCACGGGCCCGCTCTTGTCACTCGTCATCAGCTGTCCTCGCGTCCGGTGCTGTTCTGCTCAGGGGTGCTCGGAACTTCATCAGGGGTCGGAACCTCTTCCACGGTAACCCGCTCCGCGGAGTCGCCGTCGGAGATCTCGTCCACAGCACCTGTCGCATCGCCCGCGTCCTCACGCTCCGCGTTGCGCGCGACGGCGATAATCCTGTCGCCCTTGTCCGGCTTTGCGAAGGTTACCCCCTGCGTGTTCCGGCCGGTGAGGTTAACTTCGGCGACGGCGGAACGCACGATCTTGCCGCGCTCCATGATGACCAGCACCTCGTCGTCGGCATACGTGACCAGTGCGCCCACGAGGTCGCCACGCGCCTCCACGAGGTTGGCGACCTTGATACCGAGCCCGCCACGACCCTGGACCCGGTACTCCGAGATGCGGGTGCGCTTCGCGAAACCGCCCTCGGTGACCACGAACAGGTCGGCTCCGTCGATGACCACGGCGGCGGAGAGCAGCTCGTCGGCCTCCCGGAACTTCATCCCCGTGACGCCCGAGGTGGCACGGCCCAGCGGGCGGATCGACTCGTCGTCCGCGTGGAAGCGGATCGACTGGCCCTTGCGTGAGACGAGGATGAGGTCGTCGTCGGCGTTCACGAGGCGGGCCGAGACCAGCTCGTCCGCGGCACCGTCCTCGTCCTCTCGCAGGTTGATCGCGATGAGGCCGCCGGACCGCGGCGAGTTGTACTCGCTCAGCCGGGTCTTCTTGACGAGCCCGCGGCGCGTGGCGAGGACCAGGTACTCCGCCGCCTCGTAGTCGGGGATGTCGAGCACCTGGGCGATCTTCTCGCCGGGCTGGAAGGCCAGCAGGTTCGCGACGTGCTGACCCTTGGAGTCACGGCCGCCCTCGGGCAGCTCGTACCCCTTGGCCCGGTAGACCCGGCCCAGGTTGGTGAAGAACAACATCCAGTGGTGGGTCGTCGTCGTGAAGAAGTGGTCCACGATGTCGTCCTCGCGCAGCTGCGCGCCGCGCACACCCTTGCCGCCGCGCTTCTGCGAGCGGTAGTTGTCCGTCCGGGTCCGCTTGGCGTAACCGCCGCGCGTGATGGTGACGACCACGTCCTCCTCGGGGATGAGGTCCTCCATCGACATGTCGCCGTCGTACGGAAGGATCGTGGTGCGGCGCTCGTCGCCCCAGCGCTCGGTCACCTCGTTGAGCTCGTCGCCCACGATGGCGCGCTGGCGCTCCGGCTTGGCGAGGATGTCCAGGTAGTCGTCGATCGCGAGCCGCAGCTTGGCGTGCTCGTCGAGGATCTTCTGCCGTTCGAGCGCCGCCAGGCGACGCAGCTGCAGCGCCAGGATCGCGTTCGCCTGCAGCTCGTCGATCGCGAGCAGCTCCATCAGGCCCGTCCGCGCCTCGTCCGCGTCGGGGGAGCGGCGGATCAGCGCGATGACCTCGTCGAGCGCGTCGAGGGCCTTGAGGTAGCCCTCGTAGATGTGGATCTGGTCCTGCGCCTCCTTGAGGAGGTACTCGGTACGCCGACGCACGACCTCGATCTGGTGCGTGGTCCAGTGGCGTACGAACGCGTCGATGCTGAGCGTGCGGGGCACCTCGTCGACCAGCGCGAGCATATTCGCGCTGAAGTTCTCCTGCAGCGGCGTGTGCTTGTAGAGGTTGTTCAGCACCACCTTCGCCACGGCGTCACGCTTGAGGACGATCACGAGGCGCTGGCCTGTGCGGCCGGACGTCTCGTCCCGGATGTCCGCGATGCCGTTGATCCGGCCGTCGTTGACGAGGTCGGCGATCTTCGATGCCAGGTTGTCCGGGTTCACCATGTACGGCAGCTCGGTCACGACCAGGCAGATCCGGTTCTGGATCTCCTCGACGCTGACGACCGCACGCATCGTGATGGAGCCACGGCCCGTGCGGTAGGCGTCCTCGATGCCCTTGTGTCCCAGGATCTGCGCGCCGGACGGGAAGTCCGGGCCCTTGATGCGCTCCAGGAGCGCCTCGAGCAGCTCCTCGCGGGTGGCGTCGGGGTTGGCGAGGTGCCACCGCACGCCCTCGACGACCTCGCGCAGGTTGTGCGGCGGGATGTTCGTCGCCATCCCGACGGCGATGCCGGCCGACCCGTTGACCAGGAGGTTCGGGATGCGTGACGGCAGGACCACCGGCTCCTGGGTCCGTCCGTCGTAGTTCGGCCGGAAGTCGACGGTGCCCTTCTCGATGTCCCGGACCATCTCCAGGGCGAGCGGCGCCATCTTGCACTCGGTGTACCGCGGGGCGGCGGCCGGGTCGTTGCCCGGCGAGCCGAAGTTGCCCTGGCCCGCGACCAGCGGGTACCGCAGCACCCAGTCCTGGACCAGGCGCACCAGGGTGTCGTAGATGGAGGTGTCGCCGTGGGGGTGGTACTTGCCCATGACGTCACCGACGACGCGCGAGCACTTGGAGTACGCGCGGTCCGGGCGGTAGCCGCCGTCGTACATCGCATAGATGACGCGGCGGTGCACCGGCTTGAGGCCGTCCCGCACGTCGGGCAGCGCGCGGCCCACGATCACGCTCATCGCGTAGTCGAGGTACGACCGCTGCATCTCGAGCTGAAGGTCGACCTGCTCGACACGGCCGTGGTGCACCGCTACTCGGGCATCCTCCATCGGAATGCCGTCGTCGGAGTTCTCTACGCCGGGGGTCTCGTCCGTCACCGTCTGTACTTCCTTTCCACGCCGGTGGGCGTGTCACTTCGTCTCCTGGGCCGCCATGTCCGTGTCCGACGCCGCACGCCCGGGTGGGCGGTCACGCCGGGGCGCGCGAGCCACCCTGCGGGGCTCGCGCGCCATCCTCAGATGGCCTCAGATATCAAGGAACCGAACATCCTTGGCGTTGCGCTGGATGAACGTGCGGCGGGACTCGACGTCCTCGCCCATGAGCACCGAGAAGATCTCGTCGGCCGCGGCCGCGTCGTCCATGGTCACCTGCAGCAGCGTCCGGTGGTCCGGGTCCATGGTGGTGTCCCAGAGCTCGGAGTAGTCCATCTCACCCAGACCCTTGTAGCGCTGGATGCCGTTGTCCTTCGGGATCCGCTTGCCCTGCGCGGCGCCGGCCTCGAGGAACGCGTCGCGCTCCCGGTCCGAGTACACGTAGTCGTGCGGGGCGTTGCTCCACTTGATCCGGTACAGCGGCGGCTGCGCGAGGTACACGTGACCGTGCTCGATGAGCGGGCGCATGTAGCGGAACAGCAGGGTGAGCAGCAGGGTGCAGATGTGCTGGCCGTCGACGTCGGCGTCGGCCATGAGCACGATCTTGTGGTACTTGAGCTTCGTGATGTCGAAGTCCTCGCCGATACCCGTGCCGAACGAGGTGATCAGCGCCTGTACCTCGGCGTTGGACAGTGCCTTGTCCAGGCGGGCCCGCTCGACGTTCAGGATCTTGCCGCGCAGCGGGAGGATCGCCTGGTTGTGCGGGTTGCGCCCGCGCACCGCGGAGCCGCCGGCCGAGTCACCCTCGACGACGTAGATCTCGCACTCGTCGGGGAAGCGCGACTGGCAGTCCCTGAGCTTGCCCGGCATGCCGCCGCCGTTCAGGACACCCTTGCGGCGGGTCGCCTCGCGCGCCTTGCGCGCCGCGATGCGGGCCTGCGAGGCGGAGATCGCCTTGCGGATGACGTCACGTGCCTCGTTCGGGTGCGCGTCGAACCAGTCGACGAGCTGCTCGCGCACCACGCGCTGCACGAAGGTCTTGGCCTCCGTGTTGCCGAGCTTCGTCTTGGTCTGCCCCTCGAACTGCGGCTCACCGAGCTTCACGGAGATGACGGCGGTGAGGCCCTCACGGATGTCGTCGCCCGTGAGGTTCTCGTCCTTCTCCTTGATGATGTTCTTGTCCCGCGCGTAGCTGTTGACCAGCGTGGTCATTGCCGCGCGGAAACCCTCCTCGTGCGTCCCGCCCTCGGTGGTCGAGATCGTGTTCGCGAACGTGTGCACCGACTCGCTGTAGGCGCTCGTCCACTGCAGCGCGATCTCGACGGCGATCTTGCGCTCCGTGTCCTCGCTCTCGAACCAGATCACGTCCGGGTGCACGAGCTCCACCCGCTTCGCGGAGTTGAGGTGGTGCACGTAGTCCATCAGGCCGTTCTCGTACTTGTACGTGACGGTGCGCCAGCCGTCCGACTCCGAGCCGGACTCCTGTCCGTCGGCCGTCGGCCTGCTCTCGGCGGTGACCACGTCGTCCGCAGCGGCCTCGTGCTCGACACCCGTCACCTCGTCGGTGGCGGAGGAGTGGCCCGCACGCTCGTCGGTGAGCGTGATCTTCAGGCCCTTGTTGAGGAACGCGTACTGCTGGAACCGGGCACGGAGCGTCTCGAAGTCGTACTCGGTGGTCTCGAAGATCGTCCCGTCGGCCCAGAACGTCTGGGTGGTCCCGGTGCCCTCGTCGGGGTCGAGCGGCTCCAGCCGGTCGACGCCGGTGACCGGGTTGCCGCCGTCGGCGTACTCCTGTCGCCAGTTGTACCCGTCCCGGCGCACCTCGGAGACGAAGCGGTAGCTCAGCGCGTTGACCACGGACATGCCGACACCGTGCAGCCCGCCGGAGACGGCGTAGCCGCCGCCACCGAACTTGCCACCGGCGTGCAGGATCGTCATGACCACCTCGAGCGTGGGCTTGCCCTCGGTCGGGTGCATCGCGACCGGGATGCCTCGGCCGTCGTCTGTGACGCGTACACCGCCGTCGGCCATGAGCCGCACGTCGATCTCGGTGGCGTGGCCCGCGAGGGCTTCGTCCACAGCGTTATCCACAATCTCGTACACAAGGTGGTGGAGCCCACGCTCACCGGTCGACCCGATATACATGCCCGGTCGCTTACGAACGGCCTCGAGACCTTCCAGGACTGTGATGTTCCCGGCGTCGTAGCCGCCGTCGATTCGCTCTGTCACGGGCGGGGTTGCTCCTCGTCTTTCAGGCACACGATGTGCACGACGACGGACGTACCAGCGGCTGCACGAGCGGCTCGGACCCACATGGGTCCATGCCGTGCTCGGGTGCTGACGTACGATCCGACGGCTCGTCGGTGCTCAGCGTTCCGGGCCTCAGGACGATCCTGGGACCCGGCGCGGTTGACCCCCTCATACTACCTTCTGAGCGGCGAAAACCCGGGATCCGGGGCCGTTTGTAGCCACTCCTCCACAACCTTTCTCCACAGGGTGATTTTTGGGCTCCTGGAGGGGTCCTGGGAGGGTCGCCGGGCGCTCCGGCACCACCGCGATCGACCCCCTGGTCAGGGTCGGTCGACGCGCCTCGACCGGGACCCGCACACGTGTTCGCCAAAGGCGGCCGACACCCTCCGGATCGTCCGCGAAGCCACGGAGACATCGATTCTCTCGAATCGTCATGCCCGTGCTTGCCGAAGGTCTGGCAATGTGCGCACGGAGGGTGACATTTCGTGGGTTTGACATTCTCTGCTCTAATGGCGCGAACCGGTCATATGCGCAACTTGCGCCCAGTCTCTCTCGAAGGACTTCACAGTGAAGAAGCTTCTCGCGGGCGGCGCTCTCGCCGCTCTCACGCTCGGCGGCATCGTCGCCGGCGCGGCCCCGGCGTCCGCCCACACCCCTGCCGTCAGCGGTGTCTGCGACGCCGAAGCGGGTTCGTCGATCACCTACAACCTCAGCTACTACGCTCCTGAGAACAACCAGTTCACTCTCGTTGTCGACGGTGAGACCGTTGTCGTCGAGACGTTCGGTAAGTCTCTGTCCGACACCCTGGCCGGCCTGGACCCGACCGTCGAGCACACCTGGGAGGCCAGTGTCGTAGCCAGTGACGGCGAACAGTTCAACTGGGGCCCGGGCAACGAGGACGCGAGGACCCCGAACGGCACCGAGAAGGTCCCGGCCACGGGCACCATCGAGGCCTGTGTCGAGGCCACGCCGGAGCCGACCCCGACGCCGGAGCCGACGCCGAGCGAGCCGCCCGTCACCGAGCCCGAGCCCTCGGAGGAGCCCACCGTCGAGCCCACCGACGAGGCGTCCGTCCCGCCGGCTCCCATGCCGTCCGACGAGCCGTCGGCTTCGCCCAGCCCTGCCGCTGAGGAGCCCCCGGTGCTCGCCGCGACCGGTGCGACCGTGGGTGGCGCCATCGCGTTCGCCGCGCTGCTCGCCGCCGGTGGCGTCGCCCTGGTCTGGGCCCGCAAGCGCATGCAGAACGCGTGAACAAGTAGTTCCTGGCTGACGCCTCGGCGCAGCTGAACTGAGAAGGGCTCCCTGGCCTCGGCCAGGGGGCCCTTTGCGTTCCCCTCCGCCGGAACAACACGCGTCGCCGCGATCAGCCCCAGGTGTCCCGCGGGCCAGGGCCGCGTACGGAGCGGGGGCCCTTGCGGAACCCGGGGCCGGCCGGGCCGAGCACGGTGACCTCCTCGACCACGCCCTCGCCGATCTCCTCGGCCATGCGCCTGCGCAGCGTGGGTACGAGCAGCCGGAGCTGGGTCGCCCACGCCGTCGAGTCCGCACGGACCACGAGCACCTTGTCCTCGAAGGTCTCCGGCGTGCAGTGGTCAGCGATCTCGGGACCGACCACCTCGCGCCACCGACCCATCACCCCACCCACCGAGACGTCCTCGGTCCAGCCCTTCTCGCGCAGCAGCCGCCCGACGAGCGCCCCGAGCAGCTGGGGGTCACGGGCACCCGGGCCCGATCCGCTCGACCGCGGTTCGGCCAGGGGAGACCTGCGTGACGGCGATCCGGGCCGCAGACCACGTGCTCGAGCCGCGGCTTTGGCCCGGTTCAGAGCGGCGCGCGCCACCTCGGAGGGTGGTGTCAAAGGGGGCTCAGAGTTATCCACAGGCCCCTGTGGAGAGTCGTCAGTCACGAGTCACCGTCCCGGGTTCCACGTGAAACCGTACGCCGTCCAGGGCAGCGGGGATGTCCTCGGCAACGGCTGCCGTCACCAGCACCTGGCGAGCCGGTAGCACCAGGTCGGCGAGCCGTTGCCTGCGCCTGACGTCGAGTTCGGCGAACACGTCGTCAAGGATCAGTACGGGGTCAGCATCGGTACCAAGTTCCGGGTCCCAGAAAGCGGGTGAATCGGCCGAATTCTGCGGATCTCCGCCGAGGAGTCGGAATGATGCGAGGCGCAACGCGAGCGCGAACGACCAGGACTCGCCGTGGCTCGCGTAGCCCTTGGCCGGCAACCCGCCGAGCGTCAGGACGAGGTCGTCGCGGTGCGGGCCGACCAGGCTCACTCCTCGTTCCAGCTCCTGCGGGCGCGCTGTGACCAGGGCCTCCAACAGCAGGTCCCGTAGTTGTCCCACGTCCGCAAAGTTATCCCCAGGCCCTGTGGACAACTCCGGTGGATTACCTGTCGAGAGGGCGGGGAGCGATGACCGATACGCGATCTCCGCATCCCCGTCGGCGTCGCTCACCTGCTCGTACGCGGCGGCGACCGCGGGGCGCAGCACGTCGACCAGCTGGATTCGCAGCGACAGGATCTCGGCGCCGAGCTCGGCGAGCCGCGCGTCCCAGACGTCGAGTGTCGCAAGCTCTGCCGCAGCGCTCTCCGCTCGCGACGAGCCACCAGACCTTCGCGATGCCCGAGCGGACTTGAGCAGTGCGGAACGCTGCCTGAGCACCCGCTCGTAGTCCGAGAGCACTGCGGACACCCTCGGCATCATCAGGACCAGCAGCTGGTCCATGAACCGCCGTCGGCCGTCCGGCTCTCCCTTGACCAGGGCGAGGTCCTCGGGTGCGAAGAGCACCGTGCGCAGCACCCCCAGCACGTCCCGAGCACGCACCGCCTGGCCCCGGTTGATACGTGCCCGGTTCGCCTTGCCCTGGGTGATCTCCAGCTCGACGGTGCTGGCCCGGTCCCCGCGAACGATCCGCGTCCGCACGACGGCGCGCTCGGCACCCGACCGGATGAGCGGCGCGTCGGTGGCGACGCGGTGCGAACCGAGCGTCGCGACATAGCCGATCGCCTCGACGAGGTTGGTCTTGCCCCGGCCGTTGCGACCTACGAACGCGTTGACCCCGGGTTCGAGCTCCACATCGGCCGAGGCATACGACCGGAAGTCCAGCAGGGAGAGGTGGGAGACGTACATCGGTAGGAGATCGTACGTCCCGCGCGCTACTCGGCCGACTTGACCGCGTGCCCACCGAACTGCTGACGCAGCGCGGCGACCGCCTTCATGGCGGGCGACTGCTCCTGGCGGGAGGCGAAGCGGGCGAACAGCGCAGCAGAGATCACCGGGAGCGGCACAGCCAGGTCGATTCCCTCGTCCACGGTCCAGCGGCCCTCACCGGAGTCGTCGACCCAGTCGTCGAGAAGAGCGAGCTTCGGGTCCTCCTCGAGTGCCTTGACCATGAGGTCCAGCAGCCAGGAGCGGACGACGGTGCCGCGGCTCCAGGCGCGCACGGTGCCGTGCACGTCCGTGATGAGGTCCGACTTGGCTGCGAGCAGCTCGTAGCCCTCGGCGTACGCCTGCATCAGGCCGTACTCGATGCCGTTGTGGACCATCTTGGCGTAGTGACCGGCGCCGACGCCGCCCGCGTGGACAAAGCCCTCCTCGCGGGGGCCCTCCGGGCGCAGCACGTCGAAGACGGGCATGACCGACTCGACGTCGGCGGCAGCGCCACCGACCATCAGGCCGTAACCGTTCTCCAGCCCCCAGACACCGCCGCTCACACCCACGTCGAGGTAACCGATGCCGTTCTTGGCGAGCTCGGCGGCACGCTCCTGGTCCTCGACGTAGTGCGAGTTGCCGCCCTCGATCACGATGTCGCCCTCGTTGAGGATCTCAGCGAGCTGGTCGAGCACACCGCGCGTCGGCTCTCCGGCCGGCACCATCACCCAGACGACCCGCTTGTCCTCGGGAAGGGCGGCTGCCAGGTCGGCGAGCGTCGGGACGTCCGAGACCTCCGGCCGCGGGTCGAACCCGGTGACCTCGATGCCGCCCTTGCGCAGGCGGGACCGCATGTTGTTGCCCATCTTGCCCAGGCCGACCAGGCCGATGTGGTTGACCATGTGCGTGATTCCTCCAGGGTCGATCGACGGGCTCGCTCGTGGCGGCCGTCCCTTGGTGCAGGCTGGCTGTCCAGACTGACTGTTGTGGGCTGTGGATAACGGGGCCGTCCGCTGGAGAGCCCCGAGCCGTCAGCCCGTGAAGCGGATCGGGACCAGCAGGTACCGGTAGGCGGAGTCGTCCTCGCCGTCCAGGCTGCCCTGACCGGTGAACTCGACCGGCTTGTTGGGGTGTGTGAACGAGAGCCGGACGAAGTCGGTGCCCAGCGCACCGAGCCCATCGAGCAGGAACTGCGGGTTGAACGCCACGGCGATGTCCTCGCCCACCAGCACTGCCTCCAGCGCCTCGGACGCCTGCGCGTCGTCACCGTGACCGGCGTCGAGCACAACCTGGCCGTCGCTGAACGAAAGACGGATCGGCGTGTTGCGCTCCGCGACCAGGCTCACGCGCTTGGCGGCCTCGATCAGGGGCGCCGTGGCAACCACGGCATGAATCGGCGTGCTGTCGGGGAAGAGCCGACGAACGGCCGGGTAGTCGCCCTCGACCAGCTGCGAGGTCGTCTGGCGGCCGCCGGCCTCGAAACCCACAAGGTCGAGACCCTGGCCTGTGGACAACCCGACGTTCACGAGCCCGCCCGAGCCGAGCGACTTCGCGACGTCGTTCAGCGTGCGAGCTCGGATGAGGGCCACCGCGGAGAAGCCCGGTGTGGCCGGGGTCCAGGTGAGCTCACGGAGCGCGAGGCGGTAACGGTCCGTGGAGAGCAGCGTGATGCGCTCGCCCTCGATCTCCACCCGTACGCCGGTCAGCAGGGGCAGGGTGTCGTCACGGCTCGCCGCGACGGTCACCTGGGCGACGGCGTGCGTGAACGCGTCGCCGGAGACCGTCCCGCTGACCTCGGGGAGGCCGGGCAGCGCGGGGTACTCGTCCACAGGCATGGTGAGGAGCGTGAAGCGGCTCGCGCCGCAGGTGACGACAACCTTGTTGCCCTCGAGTGCGACATCCACGGGCTTGTTGGGCAGCGCCCGCGAGATCTCGGCCAGGAGTCGGCCCGACACCAGGACCGTGCCCGGTTCTGCGACCTCGGCGGGAATCTCGGACCGCGCGGACGTCTCGTAGTCAAAGCTGGCCAGGTTGATGACGCCCTGAGCGTCTGCCTCGATGCGGACGCCGGCAAGCACGGGAGCCGGCGGACGCGTGGGGAGCGTGCGAGCGGTCCACGTCACGGCATCGGCGAGGACGTCGCGCTCGACCCTGAACTTCATGCCGTTGCATCTCCTCTTGTTCCTGGACTGTCGAGGGAAACCCTACGCGAGTTGCTGACCACGTGGCACTCGAGTGGCACAGGTTGTGGATGGACTTCTTCCGGGGCTTAGTACTAATGTTCGAAGTGGTGTGCCGAACGCCCGGACCGCCTGATGAAGGCGTGTGGATTCCCTCTTAGAGATA
The DNA here is from genome assembly GCF_050936155.1 of Promicromonospora sp. CA-289599. Lineage (NCBI taxonomy): Bacteria > Bacillati > Actinomycetota > Actinomycetes > Micrococcales > Promicromonosporaceae > Promicromonospora > Promicromonospora sp. CA-289599. The sequence continues at coordinate 2,585,929 of NZ_JBNJNI010000001.1, read as the reverse complement.
GATGTCGTCGTAGTAGTAGGGGTTGTGGATACTGGGGATATCGGGTCTTAGCGCAGGTCAGAGGCCATTTTCTCCTGTGGAGGAGCTGTGGGCCCAACTGTGCATTAACTGGGGACACCTGTGGACGGGCTGTTTGTGCACACAGGCTGTCCACCGATCAGGGGGTCCCCGCCCACAGAAAATGGCCCGTCGTCCACAGCCGTCCACAGGCTTGTCCCCAGGTGTGTATTGGCAGGTCAGGGTCATGAGCCGAGTTCTGCACAGCGGGCGTGCACAGGGCTGGGGACGAGCCCACGAGAACCGCAGCATCCCGCCGTTCCGCATGTGGATAGACCTGTGGAGGTGCAGATATGCAACACCCCCGTGCACCGGTCGGGCTGTGCACAGGGGTGGGGATAGGTGTGAAAAGTGCCGCGACGTCCGATTTCGGGACGCCGCGCAAGATGTCTCGGATCAGCTGCGCTGCTGCTGCTTGATCCGGCTCGTGAGCTCGGTGACCTGGTTGTAGGTCGAGCGACGCTCCGCCATCTGGCCCGCGATCTTCTTGTTCGCATGCATGACAGTGGTGTGGTCGCGCCCGCCGAACTGCTGGCCGATCTTGGGCAGCGAGAGGTCCGTGAGCTCGCGGCACAGGTACATGGCTATCTGCCGGGCGGTCACCAGCACGCGGGACCGGGACGAGCCGCACAGGTCGTCGATCGTGAGACCGAAGTACGCGGCGGTCTGTGCGATCACGACGGCCGGCGTGATCTCCGTGGTGTCGTCGTCGTCGGTGATCAGGTCCTTGAGGACGATCTCCGCGAGAGCCAGATCGACCTGCTGCCGGTTGAGGTTCGCGAACGCGGTGACGCGGATCAGAGCGCCCTCGAGCTCACGGATGTTCGTCGAGATACGCGAGCCGATGTAGGAGAGGACGTCCGCCGGCACGTCCAGGTGCTCGCTCGCTGCCTTCTTCCGCATGATCGCGATGCGGGTCTCGAGGTCAGGGGGCTGGACATCGGTGATGAGGCCCCACTCGAAGCGGGAGCGCAGGCGGTCCTCGAAACCGTTGAGCTGCTTCGGGGGGACGTCGGACGTGATCACTACCTGCTTGTTGGCGTTGTGCAGCGCGTTGAAGGTGTGGAAGAACTCCTCCATCGTCTGTTCCTTGCCCTGCAGGAACTGGATGTCGTCGATGAGGAGCACGTCGACGTCGCGGTACCGACGCTGGAACGCACCCGCCTTGCCCTCACCGATGCTGTTGATGAAGTCGTTGGTGAACTCCTCGGAGTTCACGTACCGCACCCGGATGTGCGGGTACAGGTTGTGGACGTAGTGCCCGATGGCGTGCATCAGGTGGGTCTTGCCCAGCCCCGAGTCGCCGTAGATGAAGAGTGGGTTGTACGCCTTGGCAGGGGCCTCGGCCACGGCGACGGCGGCCGCATGGGCGAACCGGTTGGACGAACCGATGACGAACGTCTCGAAGATGTACTTCGGGTTCAGCCGGGTGGGCTCGGCCGACGGCTTCGGCGCCGGCTGCGGAGCAATAGGCATCTGCGCCTGTTCAGGCTCCGGCGGCTCGTGCTCGAGCGAGAGGGTCGCCGGCCCTGAGATCTGTGAGGGTCCGGCGAGCGTACGGCTGCTCAGCTCGGGATCCACGGTGATGCCGAAGCGCACGTCCCGGCCGAGGACTGAAGACATCGCGGACACGAGGTCGTCGCGGACCGCAGTCTCCAGATAGGTACGTGTCTGCTCGTGGGGGACGGCGATGAAGACCATGTCGTCCAGCACGGCCATCGGCTTGGCCAGACGGATGAAGGCGAGCTGCCTGGGGCTCATATCGGGCCGGGCCTCGAGCGCCGTCAGGGTCTGTGCCCAGACGTCGCCGATGTTCTCGTCCGGGTTGGCCACTGGCTTTCCTTCGTCTCGTGCGCGGGGTCCTGCGAGTGCTGGGGGTGTCTTGGAGTCTGCCATGATGGAGCACTGCCCACACAGTTGTCCACAGGTTGTGGATTGCCAGGATCGCCGCTGGACAGGTGGTACACGGGCAGGTCACAGAGCCCTCTCGCGCGGCCGGTCGAGACGCCCGATGTGGCGCGTCCGACACGCATGATCTCGCCGTTCTGGTTTGACCCGGAGGGCCTCCGCGGCGTAACGTCATACAGCCGTTCCAGGTACTTCTGCGCGCCCACATACGGATTCGAGTCACGTCCTAACGACGTCGACCACGACCAGTGGGCCAGGCCCCCGGGTCGGCGAGGCCAATCGCTGTACGGATCGGCCAACTTTCACTGCATCGTCGAGGACAGACGGTGTGCCTACCCCGACGTTCTTGGAGTACCTCGTGAGCAAGCGGACCTTCCAGCCGAACACCCGCCGGCGTGCAAAGACCCACGGTTTCCGGCTGCGCATGCGCACCCGCGCCGGCCGCGCCATCCTGGCGGACCGTCGCCGCAAGGGTCGCGCCGAGCTCTCAGCCTGAGCCATGTTGCCCGCGGCGCACCGACTGCGCCGTTCCGTCGACTTTGAGCGGACGGTGCGCCGCGGCACGCGTGCAGGTCGATCGACCGTGGTGGTTCACCTCCTGGTACCGGACGAAAACGTCTCGGACCGGGGATCGGGAACTCCACAGGTCGGTTTTGTCGTTTCCAAGGCTGTGGGCAACTCCGTGCAGCGCAATCTGGTGAAGCGTCGGCTCCGCGCTGCCGCGTCCGGGCAGCTATCGGCTCTGCCGAGCAGTGCCCGAGCTGTCGTGCGCGCGCTTCCGGCGTCGTCGGCCGCAACGTATGCGGACCTTGAACGTGACCTCGACTCCTGCTTGCGCCGTGCGGTCGCACGCGCCACCGGAGACGGGAAGAGATGACCGCCGCCCCCGCACCCGAGGGTGAGGCACCGCCGCGCGAGCCCTCGTTGATCGGCAGGCTCCCGGTGACACTCCTTGTGGGGATGGTGCGCTTCTACCAGGCGTTCATCAGCCCGATGAGCCCCCCGAGCTGTAAGTACTACCCGTCCTGCTCGCAGTACACCCTGATCGCCTTGCGGCGTCACGGTGTCGTGCGCGGGCTGGGTCTCGCGCTGTGGCGCCTGCTGCGGTGCAACCCGTGGAGTCTCGGCGGCGTCGACGACGTGCCGCCCGTGCGCGGCGCGCACACCCACGCCGAGGGATGACCTGCCCCGGCTCGTGCCGCCGGCACGACACCCGCAGCCACCGCAGACTTTGCGTCACCGACTCTGGAGCTTCTTGACCGATGGACTTCTTCGCTTTCCTCTACCCGATCGAATGGGTCGTGGCCTGGATCATCTACGGGTCGCACTCGCTCTTCACGACGCTCGGCATGGCGGCAGGTCCCGGGACGGCGTGGGTCCTGTCGATCGTCGCTCTCGTGATCGTCATCCGCATCGTGCTGATCCCGCTCTTCTTCAAGCAGATCAAGGCCTCGCGCGGGATGCAGATGATCCAGCCCGAGCTGCAGGCCGTGCAGAAGAAGTACAAGGGCAAGACCGACCCGGCGTCTCGCGAGAACATGACGCGAGAGACCATGGAGCTGTACCGGAAGCACGGGACCAACCCGTTCGCCTCCTGCATGCCGATCCTGCTGCAGTCGCCGATCTTCTTCGCGCTGTTCCGCGTGCTGAACGGCCTGAAGGCGATCTCTGAGGGCAACGCGGACCCGATCGGGCCGATCACTCAGTCGGTCGCCGGTGACATCGAGTCATCCACGCTCTTCGGCGCGCAGCTCAGCGACGTGTTCCTGCAGACCGACTCGTGGGTCTCGCGCGCCGTCGTCATCGCGCTGATCGTGGCGATGAGCGTCACGACCTTCACCACGCAGCGACAGCTGACGATGAAGAACATGCCCCCGGCGGCCCTCGAGGGCCCGATGGCGCAGACGCAGAAGCTCATGCTCTACATGCTGCCGATCGTCTTCGCGATCTCGGGCGTGAACTTCCCGGTGGGCGTCCTCATCTACTGGACGGTGACCAACCTCTGGTCCATGGGTCAGCAGTACTACACGATCAAGCGCATGCCGACGCCTGGCTCCATCGCGGAGAAGCAGATGAAGGAGCGCCAGGCCGCGAAGGCTGCCAAGCGTGCCGCGAAGTCCGGCGAGGTCATCGAGGAGGCGACCCCCGTGGTGGAGCAGCCCAAGAGCGGTCAGCGCGTGCAGCCCAAGCGCAAGGACCGGCAGAAGGGCGCGGTGCCCCCGCGTCCCGCCGTCGCGCAGTCGGCACCGCAGGACGCAGTTCCGGAGACGACGCCCGAGCCGGCCCCGGGGAAGCAGTCCGGCTCCAAGCCCAAGCCCGCCGGCACGACGCCGGCGAAGCAGCCGGGCTCGAAGCCGAAGCCGTCCGGCACGGCGCCCGGGTCCACCCCGACCGCGTCGAGCAAGCGCAAGCAGAAGAAGTAGGAGGAAGCACGATGAACGCGAGCACAGGTACGGCTACACCCGATCCCGAGGCTCCGGTCGTGGATCCCGAGGACCGGACCAAGCGCCTCGAAGAAGAGGGCGAGATCGCAGCCGACTACCTCGAGGAGTTCCTCGACATCGCCGATCTTGACGGCGACATCGACCTCGACATCAAGCACGACCGTGCCGCGGTCGAGGTGGTGGCGGACGACCCCAAGTCGCTGGCGCACCTCATCGGTAGCGAGGGCGAGGTGCTCGACGCGATGCAGGAGCTCACGCGCCTGGCGGTGCAGACCCGAACCGGGGAGCGCAGCCGGCTGATGCTCGACATCGGCGGCTACCGTGCCGCTCGCCGCGTCGATCTCACGCGTATCGCGGAGGCTGCGGTGGAGCGGGTGCGCAGCTCCGGCGAGGAGGTCGAGCTCGAGCCGCTCAATGCGTTCGAGCGCAAGGTGGTGCACGACGCGGTGGCGGCTGCCGGCCTGATCAGCGACTCCCGTGGGGTCGAGCCCGAGCGGTACGTGGTGGTCCAGCCGGCGGGCACGCCGGCAACGGTCACCGACTGAACTATCGGCCTCGGCCGAGGGCCGGTGTGCGTCCCTGAGGGCGTGCACCGGCCCTCGGTGTGTTTGGCTACTTTCGACAGCGACTGGAGGACGAGACGTGGAAGGTTCGGACGTGGCGGCACAGGAGATGCCCGACGGAGACACTGCGGTGCCCGGCGGCGACACGCTGGGCACGAGCGACAGCGTCAAGGCGTTCCTGGGCGATGCGTACGACGGCGTCGCCCACTACGCCGAGATGCTCCGTGACCAGGGCGAGCTCCGAGGGCTGATCGGGCCTCGCGAGGTGCCGCGCATCTGGGAACGGCACATCCTGAACTCCGCCGCGGTCGTGCCCTTCCTTCCGACGTCGGGGTCGGTGGCCGACATCGGATCCGGCGCAGGGCTGCCAGGCGTGGTGCTGGCGGCGATGCGCCCGCAGCTCGAGGTGATCCTGATCGAACCGATGGAGCGACGGACGACGTGGCTGTCGGAGGTGGTGGCTGAACTCGGCCTGGAGAACGTCGAGGTGAAGCGCGGGAGGGCGGAGGAGTACCACGGCGCGTTCGAGGTCGACGCCGTGACGTCCCGAGCGGTGGCCGCACTGTCGAAGCTGGTCCGGTTGAGCATGCCGCTGGTTCGGGTAGGCGGGGAGATGGTGATCCTCAAGGGCCGCAGCGTCGCAGAGGAGGTCGACCCGGCGCGCAAGATCCTGCGGAAGTACGCAACTGGCGATCCCGACATCCTTGAGGGCTCCACCGTCGAGGGTGTGGAGTCGACGACGATCGTGCGCGTGCGTCGAGGAAAGTAGTCCTCGCGAGGAAGATGTTTCACGTGGAACGGGAGCGGTCACCTGAGGGTGGCCGCTCTCGTTCTTGTTGGAGCTGAGCAAGGTTCCGTCCTGTCCGTGGACTGCGAGGCGTGGGGGTTCAGGTCCCCCTCCGGACAGCCGTTGGGACCCACGCCGGCGGAAGGTAACTGCTCCGGTCTCCAGTTCGGCGCGGGTCTGTTCGCGCGAAACAGGCGCAGCAGCGGTGGCCTGTTTCACGTGAAACGACGCCCGACTGTCGACAGCCGTGAACGGATACGGACTTCGCTGGTCGTCCGTTTCACGTGAAACTGAGCGGAGGATCGTCCTCGGCACCGGAACGGACTTCGGGTAGTTTTCGGGCTCGCCGACCTTCGAAACTCGTCGCCTCGTGCAGAGCTGGCGTGAATACCGACGAAGAGTGGATCCGATCACCCTGAGGTCGGCGTTTCGACGGGGCTGAACAGGTCGCCGACCTTAGCGTTGCTGGCGTGTGCTTCTTCAGACGAAAGTCCAAGCGAGTAGCGGCAGCCAAGTCCGTTGCGGCGTCGGCTGCCTCCACCACAGCGCCCGACTCGTCCGCATCCGAACAGGCCTCCGTTCTGGAGGAGCCTGCGGCAGAGAAAGCGCGATCGGCGGCAATGGCGTCGGCCCCGGCACCGAGCTCTACCGTGCTCGCCGAGCGACCGGAATCGGAAGCCGGCAACGGGCAGGGGGAGGCCGCGCCTGTGCACTTTGGAGATCTGAGCGATGCTCCGATCGACGACGCGGCCTCCTCGGGATCTCACGGATCTGAGGACGACCTCCCGGCACAGGCTGATGAGGTGGAGACAGCGCCGGCCGACAGCGCCCACGACATTGCCGGCGAATCGAAGGCTGACCCCGCGGACGACAGAGCTGCCACGGGGTCAGCCACCGAGCCTGACACCACCATCATCGAGTACGGCGTGGATGCCGCCGACCCGGACGCTGACAGTCTGAGTGCGCCGGAGGCCGGTGCGGCTGGTGCTGAGCGCGAGGAGCCGGAGGGAGACGAACCTTCGGCACCTGAGACGACGCCCATCTCGTCCGAGGACATGGCGCCGCCTCAACCTGTGATCGCGGGCAACGTGCCGCGGGACCAGGTCTGGGGCCAGGACCGTCCTGGCGAGGAGGGCAAGAGCGTCGCTGCGTTGAGCGAGCTGATCGAGTCCGTGACGATGCCCGCTTCCGAGACCGAAGATCAGGAACCAGACATGATCGCTGTGAAGGAGTCGGCCGAACCGACCGAGGTGCTGGAGGCTGCTGCGGACACCAGCACGGCCGAGTGGGGGACCGATGCGACGTCTGCCGACGTCGATCCCGATCAGATGGAAGAGTTGCCGTCAGACCGACCTGTCCCGGCAGACGCGATCCGCAGGGCGAGCGAGGCCCTCGACGCCGCGGTGAACGCTGCGCCCGCGGTTCTCGGACCGCCCACACCGGTCGACGATGACGAGTCGGTGGTCCTCGTGGACGCGGAATTCACACATTTCGACGGTGAAACAGAGCCGGAGTCCGAGCCAGAAGACGTGGCCAGCGATTACAGTGGCCGCGTGACGGATCCGATTCCTGTGCAGGGCCTCTCCGCTCCCGGTGTTTCACGTGAAACGTCCGGGTCAGCGCAGACGCCCAATGGCACGCAGCAGCCCACGGGCGGCCCGCACGGTGGCGATGACGAGCGCCGGTCAGCCCTCATCGCAACCGTTCCGGCCGTTGACGATACGACGCCTGTCGCCGCAGAGCTGGCGATGGACGCTCGCCGACGCATCGAGCTCCAGGGGCGGAAGTTCCCGCGCCCGCCGAAGACGCGCATCATCACGGTGGCCAACCAGAAGGGCGGCGTCGGCAAGACGACGACCACGGTGAACGTCGCCGCGGGTCTTGCCCAGTCCGGCCTGAACGTACTGGTCATCGACAACGACCCGCAGGGCAACGCCTCCACGGCGCTCGGCATCGAGCACCGTGCCGGGACGCCGTCGGTGTACGAGATCCTCGTGGAGGGCGAGTCGCTGGCGAGCACGATCCAGCAGTGCCCCGACGTTCCGAACCTCTGGGGCGTCCCGGCGACGATCGACCTCTCGGGTTCTGAGATCGAGCTCGTCTCGCTCGTTTCACGTGAAACGAGACTTCGGAAGGCGATCGACAAGTACCTGGCGGACCGTGTCGCCGCCGGCGAGGAACGGATCGACTACGTCCTCATCGACTGCCCGCCCAGCCTGGGACTCCTCACGGTCAACGCGTTCGTGGCGGGTCGCGAGGTCTTCATACCGATCCAGTGCGAGTACTACGCACTCGAGGGCCTGAGCCAGCTGCTCAAGACCATCGACCTGATCCGCTCCCACCTCAACCCGGAGCTCCGCGTCTCGTCGATACTGCTGACCATGTACGACGGTCGCACCAACCTTGCGCAGCAGGTCGCCGGTGAGGTCCGTTCGCACTTTCCGGCCGAGACGTTCAAGACGACCATCCCGCGGTCGGTGCGCATCTCCGAGGCCCCGAGCTACGGCCAGACGGTGATGACCTACGACGCGACATCTACGGGTGCGCTGGCGTACCTTCAGGCATCCCGTGAACTGGCCGAGCGCGGCCAGGGTGGTTCGAGCCCGCGTCGTGCGATGCAGGCGGAGCCGGTCGGAGCGCAGGACTGATGGTGCGCAGTGAAGCACGCGACGCGACGCGGACCGTGGTGATGGAGAAGAAGCCTGTCCGCGCTGGACGCGAGACCGGAACCGACGAGGAGACACGATGAGTGCGAAGCGACGCGGGCTCGGGCGGGGCCTGGGCGCCCTGATCCCGACGGGTCCCGAGCCGGATGAGCTCGGCGCCGGAACAGGGTCGGGCGAGTCCGACGGCGCCGACTACGCACTGGGCGGTTCGGTCGCGACCGTGGTGGAGGAGCGTCCGTCACCGGCGCTGGACGCGACGGACGAGGTGCCGGTGAGCACCATCTCCGTGGACACCGTCTCAGCGGAGCCGGCGACGGAGAAGAAGGCTGTCAAGACCAACGGTCCTCGTCCGAGCACCGTGAAGTGGGACTCCGCGATCGCCAGCGGGCGGCTCTCGGTCGCGAACGAAGCTGCGGAGAGTGGCGGTGCGTCCGCGCTCGACGACACGTTCTTCAGCCGCGAGGAGGGCGAGACGTCCTCCGTTTCACGTGAAACAGGAGACCTCCTCCCGGTTCCGGGCGCGCGCTTCGCCGAGCTCCCCGTCACGGCGATCCGTCCGAACAACTGGCAGCCCCGCACGGTCTTCGACGAAGGAGACCTCGACGAGCTGGTCGAGTCGATCAGGGAGATCGGCGTGCTCCAGCCGATCGTCGTCCGCCCGGACAAGGAACACCCTGGTGAGTACGAGCTCATCATGGGCGAGCGGCGCTGGCGCGCGACGCAGGCAGCACAGCTCGAGACCATTCCGGCGATCGTCCGGGAGACCGACGACGGTGACATGCTCCGTGACGCGCTCCTGGAGAACCTGCACCGTTCGGATCTGAACCCGCTCGAGGAGGCCGCGGCCTACCGTCAGCTCCTCGACGACTTCGGCTGCACGCACGAAGAGCTCGCAAATCGGATCGCACGAAGCCGTCCCCAGATCTCGAACACGCTGCGGCTGCTCAGGCTGCCTCCGCTGGTGCAGCGACGTGTCGCTGCCGGCGTGCTCTCGGCCGGGCACGCTCGCGCGCTTCTCGGTCTGAGCGACGGCGCGGAGATCGAACGACTCGCTCAACGCATCGTGTCGGAAGGGCTCTCGGTGCGTGCGACCGAGGAGATCGTCATGCTGACGGAGTCCGACGGCAGCAACGGCAAGACCCGCAAGGCGCCGCGTGCCGGCACCCGCAGCGAAGCGGTGGACGAGCTGGCGACCCGCCTCTCCGACCGGTTCGAGACCAGGGTCAAGGTGGCGCTCGGCAAGACCAAGGGTCGAATGACCGTCGAGTTCGCCTCGGTCGAAGACCTCAACCGGATCCTCAATGTGATGGCTCCGGACGAGCGCGGCCTCCTGAAGCCGCCCTCTGGCGCCTGACCCCCTGCAGGGGGACCGCGGAAGCGGTAGAAGCACACAAAGACGCCGGGCCGGCATCTCCGCACAGGGAGATGCCGGCCCAGCGTCGTCTCAGCCGGTAGGCGACGGCGTCAGGGCACCAGGGCCAGCGAGGTGTCGACTATCTTGCGGTACAGCGCCGCGAGGTCGCGGCCGCTCGCCGCGATCGCCTGGGGCAGCACAGACATCTCTGTCATGCCCGGCGCGACGCTGACCTCAAGGATCTGGGCGGCGCCAGAGGAGTCGAGGATCAGGTCGGTACGGGACAGATGACGCAGGTGCAGAGCCTGGTGGGCACGGACCGCGACGTCTGACACCAGCGTGGCCTGGTCCGGAGTGAGGCGCGCGGGGGCGAAGAACTCGGCCTCGCCGGCGACGTAGCGAGCGGCGTAGTCGTAGCGGCCGTCGGCGACTATCTCCACAGCGGGCAGCGCCTCCGGCCCGTCGGGCCCGTCGATCACGCTGATGGCCAGCTCGGTGCCGATGACGGCGTGCTCGATGAGAGCTGTCTCGCCGTAGGCGAAGCACTCCACCATCGCTCGCGGCAGGTCCTCCGCCCGGGTCACGACGGTGACGCCGAGCGCAGAGCCGCCCTCCGTCGGCTTGACCACGAGGGGGAGCCCCAGCCGCCGCACCACCGTGTCGAGCACCGGCTGTGCCCCGAGGTCCCGGAAGAGGCTCTGGGGGAGCGTCACGTAGTCGGGCGTCGAGAGGCCGGCATCGAGCAGGGCTGCCTTCGAGATCGGCTTGTTCCAGACCGTGCGGCTGGCGCGCGGGCCGGTGCCCACGTACGGCAGGCCGAGCATGTCGAGCACGTCGCGTACCGAGCCGTCTTCGCCGGACGTGCCGTGCAACAGCGGCCAGACGACGTCGGGCCGGGTGTTGCGAAGGAATGCCAGGAGGTCGGCGTCGACGTCGTGCAGCACGACCTCCAGGCCGGTGGAGCGCAGCGCCTCCGCGACCCGACGTCCCGACCGGAGCGAGACGTCGCGTTCGTGCGACAGTCCGCCGGCGAGGATGACCACCAGGGGAGCGCTGTCCGCGGCATCGGGCCCACCAGGGCGCTTGGGCAGGCCCGCGGAGCCGGCGGACGCCGGAGTGGACGGAGCAGGGGCGGAACTGGTCATCTAGGGACTCACTCGGTTGTGATCGACGGGTCAGCTGCCATCGTGCCAGACAGCCCGATCTCCTGGACGGTGTGGTCCTCTGGCGCTACGCATGACGTCATGCCAGGTCGGGAGCGGGGCTCTCGACATCGTCCGTGTCGGGATCGGGTCGCGCTGCCGTGCCGAAGATCTGTACCAGCTCGGCCTCACCGTTGACGACGCCCGCGAGCCGGCGTACACCCTCGCGGATGCGCTCCGGCGTGGGGAAGCAGAACGACAGCCGCATGTGGTCGGAGCCGCTCCCGTCGTAGTAGAACGCCGTGCCGGGGACGTACGCCACGCGCGCGGTCACGGCTCGAGGAAGCATGGCGCGGGAGTCGAGGCCCTCCGGGAGCCGCACCCACACGAAGAATCCGCCTTTCGGCACGTTCCACGACGCGCTCGGGAGATGTTCACCGAGCGCGCCCACCAGAGCGTCGCGTCGTTCGCGATACAGCTCGCGGTAGGCCTTGATCTGCGCCTTCCAGTCACACGTCTCGAGGTAGGTCGCCACGGCGAGCTGCGAGGCGTTGGAGGGGGACAGGACCGCCGACTCGCTCGCCAGGACCAGCTTCTCGCGCACCGCGTGGGGAGCGATCACGAAACCGACCCGGTATCCCGGGGCGAACGTCTTGGAGAACGACCCGAGGTACAGCACGCCGTCACTGTCGTAGGAGCGCAACGCGGGCAAGGGCTCCTCGTCGAAGCCGAGCAGACCGTACGGGTTGTCCTCGACGACAAGGACGCCGTGCCGACGACAGATCTCGAGCAGCTGCGGGCGACGCTCGGCGGAGAGAGAGACACCCGCAGGGTTCTGGAACGTCGGAACCGTGTAGAGGAACTTCACACGGCGGCCTTCGTTCGCGAGGCGGGTCAGTGTGGCGTCGAGCTCCGCGGGGACGAGCCCGTCGGCGTCGAGCGGCACCTGGACGACGTCGGCCTGGTAGGACCGGAACACGCCGAGCGCTCCGACGTAGGACGGTGCCTCGGCGATGACGACGTCACCCGGGTCGATGAAGATGCGGGTCACCAGGTCGAGCGCGGACTGCGAACCCGTGGTGACGACGACGTCGTCGGGGTGGGCGGAGACGCCTTCGAGCGCGACGACCTGCGTGATGTGCTCACGCAGGCTCTCTTCGCCCTGGCCCGAGCCGTACTGCAGGGCGGTGGTCCCCTTGGTGACGATGAGCCGCCGCATGGTGTCCGCGATGACGTCGAGGGGAAGGCCCTCAAGGTACGGCATGCCACCCGCGAGCGACACGACCTCGGGACGGTTCGCGACCGAGAAGAGTGCCCGGATCTCCGAGGCGCGCATGCCGTGCGCTCGCGCCGCGTACGCGCCGAACCACGGGTCGAGGCGGTTACCGGCGGTCTCGGGAAGCTCGTTCACGCGGCCCAGTCTCGCACGGGGGTGGTGTGTGGCCGAGTGTCCGTTCGTGGCGAAAAGGTGAGACTACGTGGCCGGCAACGACAAGGAGCGCGTGTCCCGAACCACCCGATGACGGCATCAGGTGCGACGGACACGCGCTCCTCGTAGCGGTGCGTGCGAGGTCAGCCCGCGAGGACCTCGTCGATCTCCTCGGTCAGCGCGCGCTTCGGGCGGGCGCCGATGATCGACTTGACGACCTCACCGCCCTTGTAGACGTTGAGCGTCGGGATCGACACGATGCCGTAGTCCATGGCGGTCTGGCGGTTCTCGTCGGTGTCGATCTTGACGATCTTGATCTTGCCCTCGTACTCCTCCGACAGCTCCTCGAGGATCGGCGCCACCATGCGGCACGGGCCGCACCAGGTCGCCCAGAAGTCGACGAAGACAGGAATGTCAGAGTCGAGGACCTCGGTCTTGAAGGTGTCGTCGGTGACCTTGATGGTGCTCATCCAGCATCTCCTTGTTCGTGGCCCCTGGAGGGCCGAGAGGGGCGCGGTCGGTGGGAACCGGCCGGAGATCAGTCGTTCAGCGAGTCGAGGAAGGCCTGGGCGTCGAGCGCCGCGGAGCAGCCCGAACCGGCGGCCGTGATCGCCTGGCGGTAGGTGTGGTCGACGGCGTCGCCACAGGCGAAGACACCGGGAAGGTTGGTCCGAGTGCTCCGGCCCTCGACGAGGATGTAGCCGTTCTCGTCCAGGTCGACCTGGCCCTTGACCAGGTCGGTGCGGGGCTCGTGGCCGATCGCGACGAACAGGCCGGTCGCGTCCAGGTCCCGGATCTCGCCGGTGACCGTGTCGCGCAGGCTGATGCCCGAGACCTTGCTGTCACCGGAGATACCGGCGACCTCGCTGTTCCACGCGAACTCGATCTTCGGGTCCGCGAGGGCGCGCTCGGCCATGATCTTCGAGGCGCGCAGGTCGTCGCGACGGTGCACGACGGTGACCTTGGACGCGAACCGGGTGAGGAACGTGGCCTCCTCCATCGCGGAGTCGCCACCACCCACCACCGCGATGTCCTGGTCACGGAAGAAGAAGCCGTCGCAGGTCGCGCACCACGAGACGCCGCGTCCGGAGAGGCGCTTCTCGTCGGAGATGCCCAGCTCGCGGTACGCGGATCCGGTGGCGAGGATGACAGCACGGGCGCGGTAGGTGTCGCCGCCGCCCGTCACGATGGTCTTGACGTCACCGGACAGCTCGACCTGCTCGGCGTCGTCCCAGATGACCTTGGCGCCGAACTTCTCGGCCTGCTCGCGCATGGCTTCCATCATGTCGGGACCCTGGATCCCGGCAGGGAAGCCGGGGAAGTTCTCGACCTCGGTGGTGTTCATCAGTGCGCCACCGGCAGTGACCGAGCCCGCGATGACAACGGGCGCAAAACCTGCGCGCGCCGCATAGATGGCTGCGGTATATCCCGCGGGGCCGGACCCCACGATGACGACGTCGAGCACGGGGGCGTCGGTGGTCCCGGCCGCCGGAGCGGTGGTCTGTTCGGTCAAGGTGTTCTCCTCGAGTTCCATGGGCACACGCCATAACACGCGACCGCGTCCTAGTGTTCCAGGCCAGGTCACCTATGGCGCCATCGCGGGCGTGAACCTCGCCACACGACATCGACATTCTTCGATGGGCGGCCAGGCCCAGGTGCTCAGACGCCCAGAACGCCGGGAGAACGAACCATCAACATCATGTGTTCGTTCCCACCGGCGTTCTGGATGACTCTGCTGGCTGACGACAGGTCAGCTCAGCACCACCTCGTTCAGCTCCAGCCGGAAACCGTTCGACGCCTGCGGCAGCTCGGTCACCCAGATGGTGAACGAGTCACTCACGACGGGTTCGGTCAGCTCGAACGTGGTGGTCTCGGAGAAGGTGCCCTCCGCGAGCACCTCACCGCCCGCACCGCCCTTCAGGATCTGGACCTTGCCGCCCGGAGTGTTGGTCAGCAGCTCGACCTTGCTGACCGAGGCCGGCTCGCGCAGCTTGAGCTCCATGCCGAGCGAGTCCTTGTAACCACCGAACGCGGCCTGCTGGTACGTGGTCGTGTAGTAGAACGTGGCCGGGTCGGTGTCGTAGGCGAGCTCCACCTTCTCGGGGTGGTCGATGGTCTCGCCGTTCCAGTCGAGCGTGCCGAGCAGCGCGGCCGAGTCGATCACCGGTCGCGCTTCCGTCTGCGCCGGGGGAGAGGGCGGCGAGCTGCCTTCACCCTCTTCCTCACCGCCGGCGCCGGCCGAGGTGCTCACCTCAGGTGACGGGGAAGCATCGGCGATCAGCTCCGGAGGAGGCGACAGCACCGAGTTGATGGCCCAGATCAGACCGGCCACCACAGCGACACCGACCAGCCCGAGCACGATCGGCGTCGGGTTGACGCCGCCGCGCTTGGGTGCGGGCTGGGTGGCGAACCCGCCGTCCTGGCCGTAGTAGCCGCCGCCCTGGTCGTAACCGGCCGGGGCGTACTGCGGCGGGTACTGCTGGGGCGCACCCTCCTGCGCGTACTGCCCCTGGTCGTAACCAGGCGGGACCTGGCCGACCGGCTGGCCGAACTGGTCGTAGCCCACCGGTACGCCACCGTCCGGAGGCGGGGGCGGCACAGGTGCGTGCCCACCGAAGACCTGCGGCTCGTAGGTGTACTCGTTCTGCGGCTCGGGGTAACCAGCGGGCACGTTGCCCGCTCCCGTCGCCATCGTCTCGTCGTTGCGTGCGATCCGGCCGGTGACCGGGCGTCGAACGGGCGGTGTGCCCTCGGCGCCGAAAGCGTCGGCGATTGACTGCCGTCGCGGCCCCTCCGGCTCGGGCTGCACGAATCCAGGCAGCGATGCCACTACGGAAACCTCTCCCCACGGCTGAAGAGCCGTGGTCACGTCGTCGGGGTTCATCGGTCCGTCGGTGCTGCCGGGCGCGGCGAACGTCCGGCCCACCAGAGCATCGATGTCGGAATCCACGTGGGGAACCAGCGTGGACAGCGGCGCCACAGCGCCGGAAGCGTCGAGCAGTGCGGGCAGTGGGATCAGGGTGTCCTTGGCGATCCAGTCGGCCTCGAGATCCTGGCCGGGCCAGCGTGCCGTCATCGCGTAGTAGAGCAGGGCCACCAGTCCCTGAGCGTCGAGCTGCGCGGGCTTGACGTTCAGCGTCGCACCGGAAGCGAGGCCGCCGTCGAGCCCCAGGCCGGTGATCCTGACCTGGTGGCCGTCCACCCGCACGGCCTCGGGGCGCAGAGCGGTGTGGTGCACACCGCGTGCGTGCGCCACACCGAGGGCGGCGGCCGCCTCACCTACGATCGCCCTGGCCTGCTGCTCGTCCACCAGACCGCTCGAGACGATCTCGGTCAACGTGGAACCGGTGTGCGGTTCGGTGACGACGTACCTGCGACCGTCGGCGTCGGACCCGGCGTCGAGGACCCGCACCAGACGGGGGTCCGTGACGAGCGCGGCGCGTCGGGCGGAGTCCAGGGCATCACCTGAATAAGGCCCGGTCACGAGAGTCACGCGGACCTCGCGGCCCAGGATCAGGTCGTGTGCCTCCCAGGCGGTGGCCGCGGCGAGGTCGGTCGACACCTGCTGGCCAAGCCTGTATCTCTCGACCAGCACCATGCCTGGCTCGACGGTGCTCACGCGGACCTCCTCGCTCGCTCGGGGGGACAGTAGCAGGTGCGCGACCGGAGGGGTCGGGCACCGTCGCCATGCTACGCGGAACCGCCGACAGCCCGTCGAAATGTCGCAGAGACGCAACGGAAGCGCAGATCAGCGATCTGCGCTTCCGGTACGACGACGGAGTGGGTCAGCGCTTGAGCCGCGCGAGCAGCGGGCCGAGCAGGCGGTCGAGCTCCTTGACCCGGAGCAGGCGGAGCAGCACCACGTAGACGACGACCATGACCAGGCCGCACAGTGCCGACACCCACAGGCCGCTGAGCATCGTCAGCACCCAGCCGTTGCCGAACGAGAGCGCCTCGAACCCGCCGACCAGCCGGTACACACCCCATCCGGCCAGCCCGGAGACGACGGCCGCGAGGAGCGTCTTGGCGTGGAGCGCGAGCACGCGTCCGCCGTCGAGCCGCCCGCCGAGCTTGGTCCTGAGGCCCCGGGTGCGCAGGAGCACGGTGATCCAGTTCGACAGGGCGTAGGCGCCGGCGGCGGCGATCACCCAGGTCTCGATCGGCAGCCAGATCTGCGCGGCGATCAGCCCGGCCACCAGGACGAGCGTGGACGGCACGGTGATCCAGAAGACGGAACGCCCGTCCTCGTAGGCGTAGTAGACCCACTTCATGAGGGCCATCGCGCCGAGCGGCACCAGGCCGAACGAGAGCGCGACCAGCACGGGCGCGATGAGCGCGGTGCCCTCCTCGCCCGCCGTGGGAACGATGAACGCCGTGGCCGGAGCGGCCAGCACGGTCAGGGCGGCGGTGGCGAACACAGTGAAGACGCCGATCGTGCGCAGACCCATGGAGAGGTCGTCACGGACGCGATCCGTATCGCCTTCCTGTGCGGCCTTGCTGATGCCCGTGAACAGGGCGGTCGCGATGGAGACGGTGACGAGCGAGTGGGGCAGCAGGTAGATCAGGAGTGCCTGCGCGTAGGAGCCGTTACCGGCGACCGCCTCCAAGGGAGTGCTCATCGCACCGGCCTCGGACGAGACCCGGGTCAGGTACAGGACACCGGCCTGCTCCAGCACCACCGCGGCGAAGGTCCACAGGGCCACCGACCCGGCCGAGCGCAGCCCGATACCGCGCAGCCCCAGGCGGAAGTGCCAGCGGAAGCCCGAACGCAGCAGGGGGATCAGCAGTACCAGCGCCTGCGCGGCGATGCCGAGGGTCGCGGTGCCCGCGAGCAGGATCGTGCGCGGGGTGTCCCACTCCGACAGGTCGTTGATGCCGCGCTCCGGCGCGGTGCCGAACACCACGAGGAAGATGCCGAACCCGATGACCGAGACGACGTTGTTGGCCACCGGCGCCCACATGAACGGCCCGAACTGCTCGCGCGCGTTCAGCACCTGGCCCAGCAGTGTGTAGAGGCCGTAGAAGAAGAGCTGCGGGATGCACCAGTAGGCGAACACGGTGCCCAGCGCGAGCTGCTCCGCCGACCAGCCGTCCGTGTAGAGCATCACCACCCACGCCGACGCGCCCGTGAGGATCGCGGTGATCGCGAGGATGCCCACCGCCGAGATGGTGAGCAGCTTGTCGATCCGCTCCTGCGTGTTGTGCGCGCGGAACGCCTTGACGATCTGCGGCACCAGGACCGCGTTCAGCATGCCGCCCGCGAGGATCGCGAACATCACGTTGGGCAGCTTGTTGGCCACGTCGAACGCGATGGAGACGCTGCCCACCGAGCTGACCGCGGCCACCAGCATCAGGTTTCGCACCAGGCCGCCGAGGCGGGAGGCGGCAGTGCCCGCCGCCATCACCATCGAGTTGCGGCCCAGGCCGCGTGCCGGCGGTGGTGGTGTGGTGGGCGCGCCCGGACCGCTCGCGGCCTCCGCGCTGGGGTCCGACGCCGGGTCGGTCGGTACGGTCACGGCTCTCTCCTGGGTCAAGCGACTACTCCCGTGGTCTGGGGCCTTGCCCGGTGCTGCGTGGCCGAAGTGTGCGGCGGCCGAAACACTACTCTGCCCGGACGGCCACGGAGTCCGGCGCCGTCGGCTCGGGCGCCTCGGCCGCCTCCTCGACGTCCTCGCGGGTGGCGCGGTACGGCGAGCGGCCGCGCCGCACCGTACGCCAGATGCCGGCAAGGAACAGCAGCGCGACGAGGCCCGCGGCGATCCAGGTGCCGACCTCTTCCCAGCCCGCGCGGACGCGGACCTGGAATGCCGAGTCGTCGGTGAACTGGGCGCCGGTCGGCGTGAGGAGCTGTGCCCTGACGTCGACGTCGCCGGAGCCGATGGCGCGCACCGGAACCTGTACGTCGAGCTCCTCGCCGGCCGGGACGGTCGTGGTGCGGCGGTCGCCGACGGTGAGCCGCGGGTGGTCGGGGCGCAGCACCACGGTCACCGTCGCGTCCACGTCGAGCGTGTTGCGGACGCGCACCGGGATGTTCCCGACGTCCGTGATGAAGTTGATGTCCTGGCGGGGGACGACGGTCACGGACTCGTGCGTGAACTTGTCGGCTGCCTTGAGCGTCCGCTGGGAGAGCAGGTTCCGGATGCCGGGGTCGGCGCGCTGCGCGACCGCCAGCGGCCCTGCGAGACGGGCGACTCCCGGCTTCCAGAGCGGGGTCTGGTCATCGACCGCGACGGACGAGAAGGTCACGACCGCGTCCCGAGCGCGCTCGAGGGCCGCGACGCTGGTCGGGGAGAGCTCGGCCTTGTGCACCTTGCGGTTCGGGAGAGGCTCGCGCGCGATGTCCGGAGCATCCTGGGCGAACAGGTCGTCGAGGGTGGTGGTCTCCACCCAGTCGGCGTCCTCGAGCGCACCCAGGACGGCGGTGGCGGCCGCGGCGTCCGGGGTCCAGGTCCGCGGCATCACGATGGACTTGGTCGGCGGCTCTACCGGTGACTGGTTCACGATCGCTGCCGTCTCCGCTAGGAGGCGTTGCGTTCCTTCGGCGGCGGTGGTCGTGGTGCCTGTGGAGCCCGCGTCGGCGGCGCTCTCGGCGTTGGCGGTCTCCGCCTGCGACAGGTCGGTCGCCGAGAGAAGGGCGCTGGTCAGCGTGGCGTCGGTGACTGCCGCATGCGCGGTGCCCGACGGGGTGGTGACCTCCGCCCGCCCGGTCGCCGTAGCGCTCTCCGCAGCCAGTCCACCGCTGACCAGAACGTTCGGCCGGCCGGCGGCCACGGCCAG
Source organism: Promicromonospora sp. CA-289599 (assembly GCF_050936155.1). Taxonomy (NCBI): domain Bacteria; kingdom Bacillati; phylum Actinomycetota; class Actinomycetes; order Micrococcales; family Promicromonosporaceae; genus Promicromonospora; species Promicromonospora sp. CA-289599. The sequence continues at coordinate 2,566,802 of NZ_JBNJNI010000001.1, read as the reverse complement.
CCCGAGGGTCTCGATGTCCGGCACGGCGCCGTCGGCCGGCCAGGCGAGGCCCGGGAGCCAGCTCTTCGGGACACGCCAGTCGTCCAGGCGGGGGACGCGGAGGAAGCTGCGCGGACCGGTGGTCCGCACGTTGGCGTGTGCGAGCGCGGCGAGATCAGGGTCGCGGTCGGGGATCGTGTAGGTGGTCGTCCTGCCCGCGGCGTCGAGGAGACGTTCGGACCAGGCGATGAGTGCGGAGTCCTTCGACGCTGCGGCGACGGCCATCACCGAGGGGTCGACGGCGAGCGACAGCTTGCTGTGCTCCGCGACCTCCACCACGCCGTCGAGCCGCTGGCCCGCGGCAGCCAGCTGCGCCAGCTCGATGTCGGTGGTGCTGTGGTCTGCCGGGTCGGTGGCCGGGCCGGTGATACCGGCAAGGACGCTGAGCCGCATGGGCGCACGCTCGGCGCCGTCGGCGTCGTAGAGCAGGAACGAGCGCGCGATGCCGAGCCGACCCGTGGCGTCGTCGACGCTGACCGCGAAGCGGCGGGGGCCGAAACCTTGCAGTGCCGCGACACCAGGGTCATAGGTGAACGAGACGTCCTTGGACGCACCCGCGTCCAGCCGTCCGAGCGGCTTCGTGGTGGGCATGCCCCTGACCGGGTCCAGCAGGTCCGCGGAGGCCCACTCGCTGACCTCGGCGCGGGACGTGATCGCCACGTAGTTGACGGCCAGGCTGACGTTGGCTCCGGAGACGACGGCGCCGGTGTGGTTGGTGATCTTTGCCCGGATGGTCACCACGTCGCCAGGCTGCGCGGTCGGGTGCGAGACGTCGGTGATCGAGACGTCCACCGTGCCCTGGGCCGACGGCGCGGCGGGGACACCCGCGGAGAGGTCCTCGGCGACCGTGTCGGAGACGGGCGCCGGGGCCGTACCGACGGCGGCACCTCCCGACGTCGGAACGGTGGCGTTCGCCGGAACCACTGCGGACCCGGCAAGCAGCATGGCCGCCAGGAGCACGGCGCCTGTCTTGCCGGTGTGACGGGCCGCCCGGCGGAGGGCGGAACTGTGTGCGAGGTCGGGGTGCTGCGTCATGGCAGGTCGGGGCGCTCCGTGGGGAAGGCGTCAGCACGCAGCGCGTCCCGGAGATCCCTCGATGACTCGAGAAGGTCCAGGGCGGCGACGGCCAGTCGCTGCTCGTTCGGGTACGACAGGCGCGCAGCGAGCTCGTCGACCCTGACCCAGAGAGCGTCCTCGGCTTCGCCGTCCGGATCGTCCTCCACGGTCAGGCGACCGCCCTCCGCGCGCAAGAGGTAATGGTGCACCACCTTGTGGACTCTCCGGTCCTCACCGGTGAACCAGTAGTCGATCACGCCGAGCTCCGCCTGGATCGAGCCGCGGATCCCGGTCTCCTCGCGGATCTCCCGGATCGCCGCCTCCTGAGGTGTCTCACGACCCTCGAGATGGCCCTTCGGGAGGCACCATTCGAGGCGCCCCGTCCGGTTCCGGCGCAGCAGCACCGCCGCACTGAAGTCCTCGGGCCGCTCGGAACCGCCTCGCAGCACCAGGCCGCCCGCGGAGGTCTCGTCGACGACGGGCAGATGCGTCGGGCTCGCCGCCGCGCGCCGGGCAGGATTCACCCGCAAGGGCGCTCCGCCGGGCGGCGGGGGCACCTCCGGGCGACCGTCAGGACGGTCGCTCGCCGGAACTGGGGTGGACATGCCCCAACACTACCGACTGAGCACCGTTGGTCTGGTCAGGAGCAGGGGTGCGGGCGGTTTCGGGCACGGGTTCGGACGCCAGGACCTCGTTTGGCGGTGCGGGTGATCTTGCGGTGAGTGTTGCCCGGCCGCGTCTGGGAGAATCTTGGGCTGTGTCTACCCCTGAGCAGGATCTGTTGCGGCGCGCGCTCGGCGTGCTGACCGAGATGGCGCCCGCCGCGCTCGAGCTGGGCGACCAGTTCCGCGCCGCCGGGCACGAGCTCTCGCTGGTCGGTGGTCCGGTTCGGGACGCGTTCCTGGGTCGGGCGAGCAACGACCTGGACTTCGCGACGTCGGCCTCCCCGAACCAGACGCAGAAGATCCTCGCGCGCTGGGGCGACTCGAACTGGGACATCGGTCGGGAGTTCGGCACCATCGGCGCGCGGCGCGGGGACGTCGTCGTCGAGGTGACGACGTACCGGACCGACAAGTACGACCCGGCGTCGCGCAAGCCGCTGGTCGAGTTCGGGGACTCGCTCGACGGGGACCTGTCGCGCCGCGACTTCACCGTGAACGCGATGGCCGTGCGTGTGCCCGACCTGACGTTCGTGGATCCGTTCAACGGCCTGAGCGACCTCGCGGCAGGGGTGCTGCGCACGCCCATCGCCCCCGAGCGCTCGTTCGACGACGACCCGCTGCGCATGATGCGCGCCGCCCGGTTCGCGGCCCAGCTCTCGTTTCACGTGGAACCAGGGACGCTCGCCGCGCTGGTCGCGATGGCTGAGCGGATCGAGATCGTCTCGGCCGAGCGGGTGCAGGCGGAGATCACCAAGCTGCTGCTGAGCGACAACCCGCGGGCAGGTCTCGAGGTCCTCGTCGACACAGGCCTTGCCGAGCAGGTGCTGCCCGAGCTGCCCGCGCTCCAGCTCGAGATCGACGAGCACCACCGGCACAAGGACGTCTACCAGCACTCGCTCACCGTGCTGGAGCAGGCGATCGCCCAGGAGACCGGCCCCGACGGCGCCGTGCCGGCACCGGACCTGGTGCTGCGCCTGGCCTCGCTGCTGCACGACATCGGCAAGCCGGCCACTCGCCGCTTCGAGCCCGGCGGCGGCGTCAGCTTTCACCACCACGAGGTCGTCGGGGCCAAGCTCACCGCCAAGCGGCTCAAGGCCCTCAAGTTCGAGAAGCAGGTGGTCAAGGACGTCTCGCGCCTCGTAGAACTGCACCTGCGGTTCCACGGGTACGGGGAAGGCGCATGGACGGACTCCGCCGTCCGCCGCTACGTGACCGACGCCGGTCCGCTCCTCGAGCGGCTGCACCGTCTCACCCGTGCCGACTCGACGACTCGCAACAAGCGGAAGGCCAAGCGGCTGTCCGACGCGTACACGGACCTGGAGGACCGGATCTCCGCGCTGCGTGAGCAGGAGGAGATCGACGCGATCCGCCCCGACCTGGACGGGACGCAGATCATGAGGATCCTCGGGATCTCGCCATCGCGTGAGGTGGGCGAGGCTTACAAGTACCTGCTGGGTCTGCGGATGGAGCGCGGCCCGCTGGGCGAGGAAGCGGCGACGGAAGAGCTGAAGAAGTGGTGGGCGGAGCGGTAGCTCGCCGAAGGGCCCAGGTGTCAGACGTGGGTCGGGTCGAAGAGGGCGCTTACCGACTCGCCGCTGTGGATGCGGCGCACCGCTTCGGCGAACGCCGGCGCGACGCTGATCACCGTCAGCTTGTCGTGGGCCAGCAGCCCGGTCGACGGCACCGTGTTGGTGGTGACGATCTCGACCACGTCGGGGTCGGCGGCGATGCGGTGGACCGCGTCGTTGGCGAAGATCCCGTGCGTGCAGGCGATCCGCACGCTGCGTGCGCCGTGCTCACGGAGCAGGTCGAGGATGGCGACGATCGTCGACCCGTTGGCTATCTCGTCGTCGAGCACGATGATGTCGCGGCCCGTGACGTCGCCGATCAGGGACGTGATCTCGACCCGGTCGCCGTCGAAGCGCTCCTTCGCGGCCGCCGCGACCGGGACACCCAGCATCTTGGCGAACGCCGACGCGCTCTTCGCGTTGCCGAGGTCGGGGGAGACCACAGTGGCCTTGGAGAGGTCGCTCGGCAGAAAGTGTGCCGCGAGCTCGCGGAGCGCGTTGAGCTGATCGGTCGGCACCCGGAAGAACGCCTGCACCTGCGGTGCGTGCAGCGTCATCGTGAGGATGCGGTCCACACCTGCCGTCTCCAGCAGGTCCGCGACGAGGCGGCCGCCGACAGAGATGCGCGGCGCGTCCTTCTTGTCTGACCGTGCGTACGCGAAGTGCGGCATGACGGCGGTGATCCGGCCGGCCGAGGCGCCCTTGGCGGCGTCGATCATCAGCAGGAGCTCCATCAGGTTCTCCTGCGTGGGGCGCGCTATGGGCTGCACCAGGTAGACGTCGCGCTCGCGACAGTTCTCCAGCAGCTGGACCTGCAGGCAGTCGTTGGCGAAACGCTGGAGGTTGATCGGGCTCAGCGCGACGTCGAGATCAGCGCACATCTCGCGAGCGAAGCGCTGACCCCCGGTACCCGCGAAGACCCGTACCTCGGCCATGGCTGGAAGTCTACGGAACGTCGAGCCGACGTGCCCAGCAGCAAGACGGCATCATGTGGTCGGTGAGCCTCACCGACTGGCAGACCTGGGAACCGTTCATCGACGCGCTGCGTCGCTCCGCTCCGCCCGGGACGGACGTGAGCGAGTTCGTCGGCACCGTCGGCCGTGGCGCCTGGCAGGGCACCTACCTCGACGACGGCGACGCCGACCTCCGCCGCGACCACTACCGCAAGCTCGCGCGCGAGGCCGCCCGGACCGGTGGCCGAGGCCCGAAGGCAGATCTCGACGACGCACTGCGCGCGCTCGCCGAGCTCACGCCGGACGGCGAGCAGGTCGTGCGGGTAGTCGCCGCCCGTCGCCCTGACGGCGATGCGGTAGAGCTCGTCACGCTGCCGTCGAACGTCGTCCCGGGGCCGGTCACGCCGATCCTCGAGGTCGTGCTGGAAGCGGGAACGCTCCCGGCGCAGTACCTCGCGACGATAGTGCCGCCACCGGACGCCGCCGCCGCACCGTCGGCCGACCCGGATGCCGTGGCGCGTGTCATCGCCGAGCGGATGCCCGACGCCGTCGGCGCGTCACCTGACGAGCTGGCCGCCGCCGAAGCGCAGCTGCCCGCGGGATCGCACCTGCCCGACGAGGTGCGGGCGCTGTATGCGTCAGCAGGTTCGGGGAACCTGAAGCTCGCGCCAGAGGAGGACGGGTTCGGCGGGTTCGAGATAGTGCCCCTGAGCGGCAGCTTTCTCCGGGAGGCTTTCCTGCCTGCCGAGCGCTTCAGTACCTGGACCGCCGACGCCGGTACGTTCGCCGCCGAGGATCCGTCGGGCCGGGTGCAGTCGGTGATCGGCTCACCGCTCTGGTTCCCCGTAGGGACCGACGGCGCCGGGAACGTCTACGCCGCCGATCTCGCACCGGGGGTGAACGGGCACGTCGGACAGATCCTGCTGCTCGACCACGAGATGCGGGCCGGGGCGGTGTACCGGGCGGAGAGCCTGGCGGCGCTGCTCGTCGGGCGGACGGAGAGCCCGGCGGAACCAGGTCTCGACAAGCTCGACCAGCGGGACCCCGAGCAGCCGGTGGTCGACCAGCCAGGGCCGGAGTTCCTGAACCTCGATCCGGACGGCTGGACCGAGCGACTCGATGCCGGGACGGTGCCGGACACGCTCAAGGCAGCCGGCCTGGTCCCCGACCTGGCCCGCCCGCCGGCCCTGACCGAGTCGATCGCGACCGCGAACCGGCTGCTCGACCTGCGCGGTCTGGAGCCCGTAGAGGTCACCCGCCTGACCCGCCCCGAGCGAAAAGGTCTGCTCGACCGGATCTTCGACCGGTAGGGCGCGCGGACCGACCGGGACGCGAAGAGGGCGGGAACCCGGTACCGGATTCCCGCCCTCCGCAAGCCCGCGGCACCTACCCTGCCGGGTCAGTGACCGCCGCTGAACTCGCCGTCGGACTCCGTGCGCTTGATCATCGTCGCCAGCCCGATGGTCAGCGCCATCACACCGGCGCCGATCCCGAAGGCCAGGCCGGCACCGCCGGCCATGCCCTCCGCGTCGGACGCACCCGCCGCGGTCAGGGAGGCGGAGTGGATGGTCATGATCGCGATGAACAGCGCGGTACCGGCGGCACCGGCCACCTGCTGCACCGTGTTGATCGTGGCCGAACCGTGCGAGTACTGGTGCGGCTTGAGGACCCCGAGCGCGGCGCTGAACAGCGGCGTGAACACCGAGGCCAGGCCGACCATCAGCAGGATGTGCGCGCCGAGGATGTAGAAGATCGACGTCGTGGTGGAGATGAAGGCGAACATGCCGATCCCCACGGTGACCACCGCGGTGGCGGGGATCAGGATCGGCCGCGCGCCGAACCGGTCGTACCACCGGCCGACGATCGGGCCGAGCACGCCCATCGCGACACCGCCCGGCAGCATGATGAGGCCCACGGCCCACGGCTCCAGCCCCAGGGCCTCCTGCAGGACGAGCGGCAGCACGATCAGGGTGCCGAACATCGCCATCATCGCGACCGCCATGATGGCGACCGCGACGCGGAAGTTGGACTCGAGGAACGTCCGTAGGTCGAGCAGCGCGGAGTCGGTGCGCTGCCGGGCGATCTGCCGCCAGATGAACAGGCCGAGCACCGCGATGCCTATGCCGAGCGGGATCCACGGGTTGATCGCGGTGGCGTGCTGCGACGCCTCGCCCAGGCCTGACAGGCCCCACACCATCCCGCCGAACGCGACCAGCGCGAGCAGCAGGGACAGCGGGTCGAGGTGGTGCTCGTCCTTGTCGGACACATCGCGGATCCAGAGGATGCCCGCCACGAGCGCGAGCGCCGAGATCGGCAGCACGACGCCGAACACCCCGCGCCAGCCCAGGAACTCCATGACGCCCCCCGACATCGCCGGGCCGAGCGCCGGGGCCAGCGCGATCACCAGCGTGACGTTACCCATGATGCGTCCCCGCATGTGCGAGGGCACGATCGTCATGATCGTCGTCATGAGCAGCGGCATCATGATCGCCGTGCCCGTCGCCTGGACCACGCGGCCGGTCACCAGGATCGCGAAGCTCGGCGCGATCAGCGCCAGGGCGGTGCCCGCCGTGAACAGGGCCATAGCCAGCAGGTAGGCACCGCGCGTGCCCAGCCGGTTGATGAGGAACCCGGTCGCCGGGATGACCACGGCCATCGTCAGCATGAACGCGGTGGTGAGCCACTGGCCGGTCGTGGCCGTGATGCCGAGGTCCGCCATGATCGGCGGCAGCGCAACCGACATGGTGGTCTCGTTGAGGATCACCGTGAAGGCGCTCGCCATGAGCAGCGCTATGGCGCGGAAGTGGCCGGGAGCCAGCTTGTCGGTGCGGGTGGGTGCGATCTCGTCGCCCGCAGCGGGCGGTGTGGCAGGTGGTTCCGTCAGGTGGTCGGATGTGTCGATGATGTCGGTACTCATGGGCTTGCCCTCTCGGTACGGTGCGCGCGGGCCGAGATCGAGAGCGACTTTGCACACGACCTACGTCTGAACGACGCCGGAACATCGTCGGGTATTCCCTCCGATGATCGCGACCTCTTTTCTACCGACGTCTGCGGACAGCAGAAGTCATCGATTCTGCCCGCGGTCGTTCGCTCGGTCGCCGAGACGTCAGCTTCCCGCCGCGTCCGCCGGCTCCCCTGAGTCCGTCGCGTCTCCGGGGGATACCGACTCCGTGACTGCCGCGGCAACACCGAGCGTCACGCCCTGCGCGGCCATGAACGGCTCGGGGTCCACCGCCTGGCCGTTGACCCGCACCTCGTAGTGGAGGTGGCAGCCGGACGACGTGCCCGCACCCGCCGGGTCGATGCGCGAGTCGCCGCCCATCGACGCGATCTGCTGCCCGGCCTGCACCGTCTCGCCGACCCGCACCAGGTTGGTGCCGGTGAGCAGGTGGCCGTACGTCGAGTCGAGGCCCAGCCCGTGCTCGATGCGGATCGTGTTGCCGGTGCCCCAACCGGTCGCTCCGGAGATCACCACGCGTCCCGCTGCGGCCGCGTACACCTGCGTTCCGCAGGACGCGGCGATGTCCTGGCCCAGGTGATAGGTCGACGCACCGACGATGCCCGTGCTGCGCGGCCCGAACCCCGACGCCTTGGAGCCGACCGCCGGGTTGGCCCAGCCACCGGCGCCGACGGCGGCGTGCCCGACCGAGCCGGTCATGCACGGCGCGCCGGCCGCCGCGCCCTGGATGGACTGCGAAAGCGCCGCGAGGTCCTGCTTGTCCGCCCCGCTGACGAGCTGGATGACCTGGAGCGCCTGGTCCCAGTACTTCTGGTAGTGGTACGGGTCGGCGTTGCGCTGTGCCTTGTGCGCGGCGAGCGTCGGCTCCATCGTCTCCCAGCCGGTGACCGCGAGCAGTCGGTCGTAGTACCGGCCCGACGACTGCACGGGGTCGAGGCGCTCCTCGACGGTCCCGTACCACTTCTGCTCCTGGAACATGCCTATCGACGACGTGAGCGTGCCGTCGGGGTTGCGCACCCCGAACCGGTCGTCGCCGTAGGACAGGTTGCGCATGCCGGACTCGCCGAGCGCCGTCATCACCGCGATGGCCTGGGCGCGGGCAGGCACCCCGCGGTCCTGGCCCACCTGCAGGATCACCGTCGCGTTCTGCAGCTGCTCACCCGTGAAGCCGCCGGCCGACGTCGCCTGACCGCCCGCGGGCACGACCGAGGCCGACATGCTGCAGCCGTTCTGCGACTGGTTCTCGCTCACCGCGCCGCCCACGAGCACGACCATCGCGATCACCGCCGCAGGCACCGCCATGACGGCGGCGACCAGTACCGCCAGCACCAGCACCGCGCGCCTGGTCGGATCGTCCTTCTTCCTGCCTCTGCCAGGCCGCCCGCCTCCGGACCGGACGGCCTGTGACACAGCACGCGTCGCGATCCGGGCGGCGCCCTGCCCGTTCACGATCCCTCCGGCGGCCTGATCTGCTCGGCGAGCCAGGGCGCTGCGCCGTCGGCCCGGGTCAGGAGCACCGTGTAGGGACCGATGTCCGTCGGTACCGCGACCTCGGCGAGCAGCGTCGACGTCTCGTCGGTGACCTCGGGGTCGCCGGTCACCTCGGTGACCGGCACGAGCCGGGGGTCCACGTCCTGGTAGACGGGCCGGGCCTGCGGGGTGAGCAGTGGCTTCAGGTCCGCCCACCAGGCGTCCGCGGCCTGATCGGTCGTCGCGAACGCGGTGATCGTCGCGAGCGCCGCCTCGCGGGCCGCTGTCCGGACCGTCTCGTCCCAGATCGCCTCGACCGGCTCGCTGGGCGCCGTCTCGTCGAACTCCGGTTCGGCGGTCACCTCCACGGCGGGGTCGCCGGCCCCCGGCTCGCCCTCGACCTCCTCGGTAGCGGTCACCTCGCCCGTGTCGTTCTCGGGCGAGCCCTCGGGATTCGTGAAGTCGTCCTGCCCCCTGGGCGTGACGACACCGTCACTCTCCTGCGCGGTCGGGTCGACGAAGCCGCCTTCGCGCGGCCAGCCGATCCAGGTCCCGATCGCGAGAGCGACCACCGTGATCACCACGATGACTACACGTTTCATCAGCGGCCCAGCCCTCGCATCTGACGGCGGCCGGGGTTGTGGACGATCGCCGACGGCTGCGGCCCGCCGGCCTGCGGCGCCCCACCCTGACGTGCCGCGTTGAACGACTGGGCCAGCCGGGCGGCGCTCTTCGACCGCTCACCCCGTTTGCCCAGACCGCGCGCGGCGCCGAGCGCCTGCTTGGCCTGGCGGGCCTTCTGCACCACGCTGAGCGCCTTGGAGGCGCCGACGGCTGCGCTGGACGTGCCACCGCTCGCGACCATCGCCCCCGCCTGCAGCGCCACCGACGTCCCCGTGCGGCGTGCGCCGCCCAGCCGGTCGCTGAGGCGCTCGCCGGCGGTCGGCGGAAGGTGCGGGCCGGGCTCGTTGGACGGCTTCTCACCGGCGTTCGTCCCGTCCGGCAACGGATCGGTGCCCGCACGTCCGCCGTCGGGCGATCCGTCCTGGGCGGTGCGCGCCGCACTGGTCCAGGCGTTGCCGCTGCCGTCCCTGTCGGCCGGGGTGCCATCGGGCCCCACCGGTTGTCCGGCGGCGCCCACAGGGATGGGGACCGTGCGGTTGTCGTCGCCCGGCGCGCCGTTCGACGTACCCCCGTTGCCGCCCGCCGAGCTGCCGACCGGCCCGCCACCAGGAGTCCCGTCCATGGCGGACGGGCCGGCGGCCTGTATGTCGTTGCCGTCGATCTTGACGCCGTCGCCGTTCGGTTTGACCGGAGCGGGCCCGATGCCGACGCCCGCCCACTCCCTCGCCTTGTTGTAGCGGTCGCGCCACTTCGCGGTGCCGTCCCACGGCATCGCGGCGGGCTCGCCCACCTGGGAGGGGACGCCGGCTGCCGCGAGCTTGTCGGCGAGGCCGCGCAGGGCCTGGCGAACGCTGGCGCCCATGAGCACGTAGAAGACGGCGCCCGCGATGACCAGCGTGTTGAACAGGTACAGCCGCACCAGGAACGGTAGACCGCTCGTGGCGTCGTAGAAGCCGAGCAGCATCCTCATCCACGCGACCAGGAACATCGTGGCCATGGCCACCAGGACCGCGCCGAATGCCACGCTCGCGAACGTGCGGAACAGCTGGGCGCGGGTCCCGCTGGAGATGACGCCGACGGGGAGCTGCCACAGCAGCTTGATCGCCGACCAGCCCAGCAGCAGCACCGCGAAGATGGTGCCGCCGACGATCACCACGGACAGCAGCAGGAACACGAAGCCGGTGGTGAGCAGGCTGAGCGTCGAGACGACGGTGCCGGCGTCGACGGTGGACGCCGCCTCCTGGTAGGCCTCGTCACAGCCACCGATCGCCTCGACCGCGTTCTCCCGGCCGACGTTCTCGGTGTAGGTGTCCTCGCAGCCCGTGCCGTCGATGACCGTGCCGTAGTTGATGATCTGGTGCGGCGCGCGGAGCAGGGTGTCCACGAGCTGGCCCTTGAGACCCTCGCGGATCACCGTCGAGTCACGCTCGAACGAGGCACCCTCCGTCGCGAAACCGGTGGCGATGTCCATGCCGGCGTTCCGCGACTGCATGATGACGCCCTGCTCACCGCCGATGGTCGCCATCGGGTTGGCGAGGAATCCCGTGGCCAGGGCGGCGATCAGGCAGCCGATCAACAGCTCCATGAACCCGCCCGCGTACCGGCCCTTGAGCAGCCAGAAGCCCACCACGAACGCCAGGATGATCAGCATCAGGTTGAGCAGGCCGATCTGCGCGATCATGCCCTGGATGATGATGCTCAGCCCCGCGAGCGGCGCCAGGATGTAGCCGAGCCAGTCCATGCCGAGGACCCAGTCGAGCACCCAGATCTGCACGGCGACCATGTCCCGGTACCAGACCCAGAACATGCCGGCGAGGGTCGAGAAGATCTCGGAGTCGACGTTCAGCGGGTTCCACGGCGAACCCGTGTCCCACTGGAGCATGAACCGGTCGATGTTCACACCCTGGGTGTCCTCCAGGTTCAGCCCACCGCCTGGATCAGCCGCTGCCGAGAGCGGCGCCAGCCGGATCATGACCCGATCACCGCGCCCGTGGAGCTCGTCGGCGTGGTCTTGACGGTCTGCGCCCGTGACTCCACCAACGGCGCCATGACCTTGGCCCGGCCGTACCGGGCCTGGAAGTCGCGGATGAGGCACTCGCCCCGCCGCTCCTCCGTCACGCCGACGGCGGCGTCGGTCACCGGGGCGGTGCCCTCGGTGACGAGCTTGACGAGTCCTTCGTCGACCGGGGCGCCCACGGGCAGCCCGTGGAGCCAGCGCAGGCCGCGGCGCGCGAGGTTGGCGTCCCGGTGGCGCAGGAGCACGCGGAACGGGATCAGTCCGCGGACCACCTCGTTGCCGAAGTCCTCCTCCGCGTCGTGGCTGCCGAGCAGCAGGGCGGCCTTGTGCTTGCGGCCGTCCCGGATGAACATGCCGATCTCCTCGGCCGCCTCGGGCGACGACATCGTCTTGGACGCCTCGTCGGCGGCGAAGATGTCGAGCCGGGAGCGGTTGGCGAAGCAGCGGTACCTGGCCAGAGCGGCGATCAGCGCGAACGTGGCCCGGCCGAACACCTTCTCGGCCTTGAGCTCCGCGAACAGGTGCCCGTGCTCCATGTCGGCCTTCGAGGGCAGCTGCATCTTGTGGGTGTGCAGCACTATCGCCGGCGAGCTCAGGTCGAGCGGCGGCAGCGAGTCGTCGAAGAGGGCGCGGCCGAAGTCGAGCTCGGAGAAGATCCGCATCTCGTCGGCGAGCATCCGGGCGCCCGGGTACTCGCAGTCCTCCTCGAGGTGCCGGGCGAGCGAGCCGAGCGAGGTGATCTTGTGCCGCCACATGTACTCGGTCTGGAGCACCTTGGACAGCAGCACGTTCTGCTCGGACTTGGTCTGCACCGACAGCAGCACGGTGATGAAGGCCCGGGCGACACGGGGTGCCTGGGCCGGTGGCAGGATCCGCAGCGGGTCCATGGAGACCGTGGCGTCCTCGGAGATCTCGACCACCTGGGAGCCCGGGATCTCCGAGACGGCGACACCCCACTCGCCCATCTCGGTGTGGTCGACCGCCATGAGCGTGGCACCCATGTCGACGTTGTCCATGGCCACCGTCTTCATGCTGACCGACTTGCCCGCGCCCAGCTCGCCCACGAATCCCATCGCCAGCGCGACGTCGAGCTTGTCCGTCGCGCCCGCCAGGTTCACGAAGACCGGGTTCGGCCGTGCGGCCCCGTTCGAGATCTCCAGGGCGAACAGCGCGCCGGAGGTGTCCCCGAGCTCCGTCGTGGCGAACGGCACCGCCGCCGAGAACGCCCGCGCGGTAGTGATCTGCGAGTACTCCCGAACCGCGCGGGGCGTCGGCATGCCCGGGAGGGTGGCGTCGAACAGCGTCGGCTGGATCGTGGGGTCCGTGCGCAGCGAGAACTGCATCGCGGCGAAGTACTTGGTCAGGTCGCGGGCGTCGTCGAGCGCCTGCTCGGGGGTGTGGCCGGAGACCGTGAACATGGTGGTGGCGTCGACCTCTACCTCGAGCTCGTCCGCGTCCATCACCGCCTGGTACTCGCCGAGCGCCCGTGCGGTCGTGTCCAGGGAGGATCCGGCGCGTTCCTCCTCGGAGCGCTGGTCGAACTGGTCGTTCAGCGTGCGCACCGCGCGCCGGTTGCGGTTGGTCACCTCGTCGCGGGACCGCACGGTCATGCGGATCGCCCAGTCGCAGGGCACACCCGACTCGTCGACGCGCCCGATCCACTCGCAGCCCGGGTACACGATCCCGCCCGACGGCGTATCGCTCACCACGAGCGTCGTCTGGTACGAGGCGAGCTCGGGGTTGGTCGGGTCGATCACCTTGACGTAGGGCCGCTTCAGGATCTGCAGCGGGCCCAGCTTCTTCTCGGAGTCGGTCTGCCCGGCGGGGTCCACCAGCGCGGACGGCAGGACGGAGGGCCCGGACAGGTGCATCTCGGCGTCCAGGGACCCGTCGACGGGCACCGCGGTGTCCAGCCCCAGGCCACGCTGCAGCGCGTGGCCGAACATCCAGGCCATCTCGGCGACCGTCGCCGGCCGGGGATCGAACGCGGAGGGCATCTCCTTGCGCAGCGCCTCCGCCTGCGCCGCCCGTTCGCCCACCGGATGCCTGCCGGGCACGGAGCGCGGCATCATCAGCGTGTCCTGGAGCGTGGTCCAGCTCGCTTGCAGCGGTTCCATGAACGCCTTCGCGCCCGGGTTGGCCAGGGGCGCGGCGATCCAGTGGACGCGTCGTCCGATCGGGATCTGCTCGAGGAAGTCGAGGGTGGCCTCGCACTCGGCTGCCCACGCCTCGCGCTCGGTCAGGTCGACGCCCTCGATCATCGAGAGCACCACCGACGCCGGGTCGGTGGCCGCGGTCAGGCCGAGGTGCAGGGACTCGCCACGCAGCGCGCGGTAGAGCGCCGTGTGGTGCCGCCGCGCGGCGTGCTTCTTGTCGTCGGGCTGAAATGCGTACGGCACAGGTGACACGCGCCAGACCGCCCACACGGTCCCGGTGCGGGTCCACATGAGGCCGTCGGTCAGGGCCGAGATGTGGCTCAGCATGGAGGCTCAGTCCTCTCGCGGGGTGGTGGGGGCCGTACGGTCGGTGTCCTGCGGCTTGCCGGCGAGCAACTGTCCGACGCCGGTGAGGTCGGCGTTCTTGCGTCCGGCCGCTGCTGTCGCCGCTGCCGCTGCCCAGGGCCCACGCCCGGTCAGCTCGGGCAGGAGCTCGGTCGGGATCAGCCGGGCCACGGCTGGGGGCTGTGGCTCGACTGTTCCGGCTCGCACCCCGGCCGCCGGCCGGAGCTGCTCGGCCGCCGTCTCGCCACGGGACGTGGTGACGGTCTGTCGCGGCAGCACGACCATCACCCGGTGGGTGATCAGCCGTGGCTTGGGCAGGGAGACCTGCCCGCCCGCCAAGCGCCCTGGGCTGGTGGTCAGGTTCATCGCGTCCATGACGAACGCGACGGGGTTACGCCCGCTGCTCGGGAGCTTGCCCGTTGCCCAGACGACTCCCACGACCACGCCGACGGCGACCACTACGTTCATCAAGCCGCCCAGCCGCGCCCACAACGGGGCGGTCTGCCACAGCGCGAACGCCACCACGGCGCCCGCCCCCACCTGGGTGATCGTGTACGGGCCGCCCCAGATGCGCCCGCCGCTGGGTAGCTTCCCCACCAGCATGGGGATGCGGCGGGCCTTCGTGTAGAACTTCGCGGTCTCGGTCACCGGACACCCTCCTCACCACGTGCTGGGCGCGCGAACGCGCCCACCTGACCAACCCTGTGTCGTGCCCTCGGCATCCTGCCCATGTGCCTGGCCCTGTCGGCCCCAGCGACGGTCAGAGTGCTGTCTGCGGGTCCACGATCTGGGTGTTCACGATCGCCGGAGCGGAGTCGAACTCGTCCCTGGCGAGGTCGGAGGTGACAGTGATGCCCCCGTTCACCAGCCACAGGACGATGCCGCCGACTATCGCGGACATCAGGATCGCCGCGATCGACATCTTGGTCTTCACCGCCGTGATGACGACCATGAGGATGACGACCACGAAGGTCACCGATTCGATAGCACTCTTGACCTCCTCGGACTTGACGGTGATGAGGTCGAGGAAACCGCCGGCAATGACAATCTCGTTGATCATGGTTCTCTCCTTCTAGTCCCCGGCGGTGCCGGAGTCGATCGCGCCGGATGGCGTCGTGCTGATACGGACGGCCGGCTCGAGGCCGGCCACCTCCCAGCGGCCGTCCCGCGCAACGAGCGTGAGGACGTACTGGGCGGTGGTCTTGTTGCCGTCGAGCCGTGTGAGCTCGGCGGTGATCAGGGCGTGCGTACCGTCGCCGTCGGCGGGGTCGTCCGTGACCTCGTGCGTGCCCTTGATACCCGACACGGTCACCGCCGTGTAGGGGGCCGGGGTGATCGCGGAGATCGACGTGCCGGGTCGGAGGTAACGCGTGATCTCGCCGTCGCCGGCGATCATGGCCGTGAGGAAGCCCGCGGCCGACTGGCCGGCTGCGGACGTCGGAGAGATGGTCTCGGGGTAGTCGAGGTCCGGCGGCTCGGCGGCCGCGGCGGGCCCGGGGACGGGGGCGGGCAACGCGAGAGCGGTCACCGCCAGGTTGGCGCCCGACCACTCGGTGTCCGTGCGGTCGACCAGGACCGGCACCTGGAAGTAGCGGCGCACCCAGACGAGCGGCACCTCGGTCTCCTCGTCGGCCTTCGCTCCGTCACCCGCGGGCGGGGGTGTCGAACCGGGCGCGGGCTCCGCGACGTCGACGCCGACGGTCACCGACCACACGTCGTCGTCCGCCGGCTCGATCTGCGCCACCGACGAGTCGCGGATGGTCAGGCCCGTCTGGGGAAGAGAGCCGACCGGGGCGTTCGTCAGGGAGGCAAGGAGCTGCTGGTCGTTGCTGTCGGCCCGCAGCCAGGTCTCCACGAGCTCGACCGCACGCTCGTTCGCGGCGGCCTCCTCGGTGGTGCTCGCCGCACCGGCAGTCGCGGACACGGGGGCAGGCTGGGGGCGCAGCAGGGTCCACGCCAGGGCGGCGGGCCCGGCCAGCAGCGCGAGCGCGAGCACCGCGCCCCAGGCCTTGGTCACCAGGGCGGGCCCGTTGGACCACTCCACCACCTGAGGAGGGGGGGTGTCGCCGTCGCCTCCGCCGCCCGACGACGGGGGAGTCGCGGGCTGGTCGGGTCCGCCGGCCCAGGGCGAGCCGGTACTGGAGGCGCCGTCGGCCGGGGCGGGCAGCTCGGCCGGCTTGGCCGCCTTCTTGCCGCGCCGGCGCACGAGGACCGAGCTCATCGCGTCCGCACCTCGTTCTGCAGGTCCGCGCGGATGCGCTCGCGAGCCTCGCGGGCGCTGCGTACGCGAGGGCTGTCGAGCGCCTCGGTCAGGCGGACGGTCGTGTCTTCCTCGCCGAGGGGGTCCTCGGAGAGGGATGCGATGAGGTCGCGCACCAGAGGTGCCACCTCACCGCGGGCTGCGTGCACCTCGGCTGTGTCGCGAAGCAGCGACCACGTGTGGTCGAAGTCCTGTGCATCGGGATCCGCACTGCGGACGCCCGCACTGCCGAGGTCGGTGCTGCCGAGTCCGGCGCCGGGCGCCTGGTCGAGCTCGTCCTTGCTCATCTCGCCTCTCCCGTTTCTCCGTCTCCTACGTCTCTTGCGTCTGCTCAGCACAAATGGCAGGTCGGCAGTTCGTGTGACATCGGTGATGCCCGGGTTTCGGCCAACTGTGACGCAGGTCACACGAGAGCAAACCGAGCGGGCAACAGTGGCGGGCAACACCCCCTCGGTGGACTCGGGGCAGACGGAGGGGGGAATCGCCATGCCTGCACGTACACCTGCACCGGCATCAGGAACGCTGATGCGAGAGCTTGACCATGACTGGGCCGACCTGGTCCGCACGCGGTCGTTCGCGATGGAGATCGCGCGTCTCGTCGGACGTTTCCCACAGCTCGCCGGACTGCGTACGGGTGGCACCGTGCAGCTCGCCCCCGACGACGCCGACAAGGTGCTGTACGCGCTCATCGTCGAGCACGCGGGCGGCAGCTTCGCCGCCGGCCGTGCGGTGCTGCAGTGCATGCTTCCCGCGGTCCGCACCATCGTGCGCCGGTCCCGTCGCCACTACCCGGACGTGCAGGACCTCGAGCAGGAGGCCGCCGCCGCGATGTGGGACGCGATCACCCACTACGACCTCGAGCGCAGCAACCGGGTCGCGATGCGGCTGCAGGGGCACACCCTGACGCGCGTCGTCGGCGACCGGGCACCGCACGCACAGGGCGGGCGGGCGAGCCGCGGTCCCCGGGTGGCGGAGATCCCCACCGACACGACCACGCTGACGGTCCTCGAGCGGCCGACGACGCCCGAGCCCGGGCCGGACGTCGTCTACTCGCTCGCGAGCATGTCGCTCGGTACCACCGGCGAGGTGCTCGACGTCATCGCGTGGGGCCTCGACAAGAGCGTCCTGACGCAGGACGAGTCAGCACTTCTGGCGCGGCTGTACGCGCC
Source organism: Promicromonospora sp. CA-289599 (assembly GCF_050936155.1). NCBI lineage: Bacteria > Bacillati > Actinomycetota > Actinomycetes > Micrococcales > Promicromonosporaceae > Promicromonospora > Promicromonospora sp. CA-289599. The sequence continues at coordinate 2,549,524 of NZ_JBNJNI010000001.1, read as the reverse complement.
GGACCCCGATCTCCCGGAGTACGCCGAGCTCGGCTCGGGTCGCGGGAACTATCAGCGGCGGGTGGCCCACGAGCTGGGCATCTCGCACGCAGCCTTGCGCCAGCGGGCGAGTCGCGCAGTGCGACGGCTGGCGGAAGCCGTTCAGTCCGGTGGTCTGTCTGGGGGACAGCCGGGCGAACGGGACGGTGAGGGACGACGACGACCGACGGGCTGAGCACTGGGGGGTGCGTGAAGCCCTGAAGTTGTCGGAAGTTCATGTCATCGCGAGAGGGTCCCACCGCCAGCGGGGCCCTCTCGGTCTGTCCGAAGTTCACCCTGGCCCGTTTTTGTGCACGCCGGGTGGTGGGGGACCCTCATCTCATGGCCTGACCTGCCGAGTCAACACCACAGCCGTGGTATCGACCCGTAATCGGCAGATCGTTTCAAGGTCACTCAATATTCAAGCCATCTCCACAACTTTGAAGTCTCCTTGACCTAGCGGTCACCTGGAACGCTGATTAGCGTTCAACCTGCCGGGTCCGCCCGCGTAGTTGAGGATTACCTGCGGTGACACTCGCGTGGCACGCGCAGGAGGCCCTCGACCAGCAGGGGCAGGGAGCACGGTGGAGACAGGCGCACGGATGGGAACCTCGATGGGTCCCGCACCGGGGGAACCCGAGGCGGACTCCGCCGACGGGCTCGGAGGAGACGGCACGGTGAGCAGTAGCACGAAGGTCGCGAACCAGGACCAGCACGCCCGGTCCGCGACAAGACCCCAGCGACCCGCACCCCCGGGGCCGCTCAAACCGACGCGCGCCCGCCGCCGCCCGGCACTCATCGCGCTCGGGCTCGCGCTCGTGGCAGTGAGCGTGCTCGGGTCGGTGTACCTGGCCACCTCGCTCGGGCAGACCTACCAGGTCCTGGCGGTCACGACCGACATCCCGCGCGGCGCCCCGATCACCCCCGGGGACATCGGGGTCGCCGAGCTGCCCGAGGGGGCGGGATCGGCCCTGCTCGAGCCGGTCCTCGCCGACCAGCTCGACGAGATGACGACGGGCAAGGTAGCCACGGCCGACCTCAAGGCCGGCCAGCTCCTGACGGCCGACAGCGTCGCGACCGAGCTCCGGCCACCGGCCGGGCAGTCCATCGTGGGTATCGCGCTCGCCCCCAACCAGATGCCTACCCAGCCCCTGAAGGCCGGCGACAGCGTGCGCGTGGTCGAGACGCCCGCGACCGGTGGTGAGCCGCCCGCCCGGGCACCGTTCGCGATCGCTGCCACCGTGGTATCGCCCGCTCAGACCACCATCGGTGAGCAGACGGTCGTCGACGTGCAGGTCACGTCCTCCACCGCGGCGGACCTCGCGGCCCGCGCCGCGAGCGGCCGCGTGGCCATCGTGATCGACGCCGTCGGGGCCGGGTGATTCGCGTGGCCCTCATCGCCTTCGCCAGTGCGAAGGGTTCGCCGGGTACCACGACGGCCGCCCTCGTGCTGGCGCTCCAGTGGCCCCGGCCGGTGCTCCTCGTGGAGGCCGACCTGGCCGGGTCCTCGATCCTCGCCGGGTACTTCCGTGGCCAGCTGCCGCACGACCGCGGCCTGCAACCGCTCGCGATCGCGCACTCCCACGGCGACCTCGAAGCCTCCTTCTGGGGGCAGACGATTCCTCTCGTTCGAAACGATCCGGACAAGAAGCTGCTGCCCGGCATCGTCAGCCCGCACACCGCCCCCGCCGTCGCCAATCTCTGGGGGCCGCTCGCCAACCAGCTGGTCGCGCTGGAACGTGGCGGCATCGACGTCCTGGTCGACCTGGGACGGCTCGGCACCGGCGGCGTCGTGCGGGAGGACCGCGAACCGCTCGTCCGGCTCGCGGACCAGGTACTGATCACCACCGGTTCACGCCTGCCCGACATCGCGGTGACCCGCGAGCTGGTCAAGTCCCGTACCTCGGTGGTGGACGCCGCCGCGCGGGAGCTCACCAACCTCACCGCGCTGACCGTCGGGCCCGGCCGACCGTACGACGCGAACGAGATCGCGCGCACGCTCGGCCTCGGAACCGTTGGTTCGATCGCGTGGGACCCGGTGAACGCCGAGGTGCTGTCGGTGGGGTCGCCCGCGGGACGCAAGTACTCGGCCTCGCCGCTCGTCCGGTCGGCAGGGCCGGTGATCTCGCGCCTCCAGGAACGCATCGAGAAGCGGCGTGCACGGTTCGCCACCGGCCCGCGCGACGGCGGCAGCGGGTCCGGCCCGCGCCGTCCACCCGTCTACGCCGACGGCGGGGGACGCGCATGACCCCGCCGGAGTTCCCTGACCTCTCCTCGCTGCCGATCTTCCACGAGGAGAACCGCGAGGCGGACCGCAAGGCCTCCGGGCTGCCCCAGCGCACCCGCACCGGTGAGGGCGGCCCCGGGCAGGCCCCGCCGCTGTACCGGACCCCGCCCGCGGAACCGGCAGGCGGCGCGCGCGGCACAGGTTCCGGAGCCTCCACGGCGAACGGCGGTGCTCTGCACCCGTCCGGCGGAGGTGCCTCGCCCTGGGTCGGTGCGGTCGCCCGCGCCGGCCGGGAGTACCACGGCCAGCCCGGCAACCCGCGGCTGCGCGACTCCGAGTTCTGGCGCCAGGTCAACAGCCTGCGCGGCGAGGTCTCCGCACGGCTCACGACGGCGCTCGCTACGCGTGAGCTGGACGAGGAGCAGCGCGAGGCCCTCGGCCAGGAGCTGATCCAGCAGGTGGTGCGCGACCACAACGACGCCCTGCTCTCCGGCGGCCAGCGCAACTGGACCCCGGAGTACCAGGTAGAGGTCACGCGCGCGCTGTTCGACGCCCTGTTCCGGCTGGGCCGGCTGCAGCCGCTCATCGACACCCCTGACGTGGAGAACATCGAGATCACGGGCACCGCGCCCGTGCTCATGCTGATGGGCGACGGACGCCGCGCCTACGCGGAGCCCATCGCGGACTCCGACGCCGAGCTCATCGACTTCCTGCAGTTCCTCGCGGCGCGCGACCCCGCGAACGAGCGGTCGTTCACCCGCGCCAACCCGTTCCTCAACCTGGACCTGCCCGGTCGCGTGCGGCTCGCCGCCGTCGGCTGGGTGGTGCCCTGGCCGCGCGTCACCATCCGACTGCAGCGACTGCAGTCCGTGGACCTGGAGCTGCTGCGCAGGAACGACACCATCGACGCGGTCCTCGCCGAGTTCCTGACGGCGGCGGTCCGGGCGCGCAAGTCGATAGTCGTCTCCGGGCAGGGCCAGGGGTCCGGCAAGACGACCCTGCTCCGAGCACTCTGTGCCGGCCTGGACGCCTGGGAGTCCATCGCCACCATCGAGACCGACTACGAGCTCTACCTGCACCTCGAGCCCGAGAAGCACAAGCGTGTGGTGGCCCTGCGCACGCGTGAGGGCTCCGGCGAGATGAACACCTCGGGCCGACGTATGGGCGAGATCAACACGAACGTCAACGTGTACGAGTCGCTGCGGCACAACATCTCACGCATCATCGTGGGCGAGGTGCGCGGGCCCGAGATCGTGTCCATGTTCCAGGCGATGCAGATGGGTAACGGCTCGTTGTCGACGGTGCACGCCGACGGTGCGCGCGACGTCGTCGAACGCCTGGTGGGTATGGCCGTGCAGGACTCCACGCTCTCCGAGACGTACGCGTACCGGCAGGTGGCGCAGTCGGTCGACCTCATCGTCTTCCTCCGGGTCGACGTCGGGGCCGACGGCCTCCGCCGTCGGTACGTCTCCGAGGTGATCGAGGTGACGCGCGGTGAGGCCGGCAACCCGGTGGCGATCACCGACGTCTTCGAGCCGGGCCCGAACGGCCGCGCCGTGCCCAAGACGACGCCGTCGTTCCTCGCCGACCTGGAGGCGGAAGGCTTCGACGCGGGCCTGCTGAACTACCGGGACGGGCTCTGGGGGAACCCATGACCACGCTCGTCGCGGTGGTTGTCGGCCTGGCTCTGGGCCTCGGGCTGTGGTTCGTCGCCGTCGGTGCGCAGAAGCACGAGGCGAGGCCGAAGCCTGTCCGGACCACGCCGCCCTTCCACGGTCTGCTCCGGTTGTTCGGTCTGACCAAGGGCGGTCCGCTCTACGCCCAGCGCAGGCTGCTCGGCATCGGCGCGGTGGCGGGCCTCGTGATCGGGATCATGACCGGATGGTGGTCCCTCATCCTCATCGTGCCGGCGCTGATCGTGGGCCTGCCCTCGCTGTTCCGTACCACCACGCAGTCCAACGAGGTGGAGAAGCTGACCGACCTGACCGCCTGGGTGCGGTCGTTGATCGGCGTGCTGTCCGGCGGCGCCGTCGGGTTGGAGCAGGGAATCGCGGCAACCCTGCACAGCGCGGCGCCGTCCGTGCGTCCTTCGCTCGCCCGGCTCGTGGCGCGCCTGGAGGCACGCCAGCCCATCAAGCCTGCCCTCTACCGGTGGGCGGACGAGATGGACGACTACTCGGCGGACATGATCGCCTCGGCGATGATTCTCGAGTCGGACAACCGCACCGGCGCGGTCGCCCCCGCGCTCCGGCAGCTCGCCGAGTCCCTGTCGGCGCAGGCCAAGGCGCGGCGCGAGATCGAGACGGAGCGCTCGACCGGACGCGCGACGGTCCGCTGGGTGACGATCGTGACCCTCGTGGTGCTCGGGTTCACGGCGATGTCCGGCTACCTCAGCGGGTACGACTCCGCGCTGGGCCAGGTCGTGGCGGTCGTCCTGTTCAGCGCGTACGTGGCCTGCCTGCTGTGGATGCGCAAGATCAGCCTCGGGCAGCCGATCCCGCGGTTCCTGCCCGACGAGCGGGAGGCCTGACATGTGGCCCTGGGCAGTGGGAAGCGGCGTGGTTGCGGGGCTCGGTCTGTTCCTCGTCGTGCGCGAGCTGTTGCCGTCGACGCCCCGGCTCCAGTCCGCACTGGACCGCCTGAGCGGTGACGACAAGGTAGAGCCCATCACGGTGTCCGACGGCGGCGAGCTGACCGCCACCCAGCGGTATACCCAGACCTTCGGGGCATGGGCGCAGCGCAGGCTGCCCATCGCGATGCTCGGCCGCTGGGGCCCCACCCGTTCAGACCTGGACCTCATCGGCAAGACCGCCACGGACCATTACGGCGAGAAGGCGCTCGGCACGGTCATCGTGCTGGTCGCGGTGCCGTTCCTCGGACTGTGCGTGGGCATGCTGAACCTGGGCATGCCGGTGTCCGTGCCGCTCGGGGTGACGTTCGTGTTCGCCCTCGGCGCCTGGTTCCTGCCTGACCTCGACGCCCGGAGCAAGGCGAAGCGCGCCCGCCAGGAGTTCTCCCGCGCGGTGTCGACCTATCTCGAGCTGCTCGCGATCGAGCGCATCTCGGGCGCGGGTGCGACGCAGGCTACCTTCGCCGCGGCGCAGGTAGCGGGTTCCTGGCCGTTCCGGCGGATCGCCGCGGCGCTCGAACGGAGCCGCTGGGAAGGGCAGGCGCCGTGGGTGGCCCTGCGCGAGCTCGGCGAGGAGGTCGAGGTGGACGCGCTCGGCGAGGTCGCCTCCATCGTGGAGCTTGCCGGTACGCAGGGCTCGGCGATCCACGACCAGCTGCAGTCCAAGGCGGCGGCGATGCGTGACGCCCAGCTCGATGTCGAGCAGCAGCTCGCCCACGACGCGACCGTCCGCATGACCGTGCCGGGGACTATGACAGTTTTTGTGTACTTTTTAATGCTTATATTTCCCATCGGGGTCACAATGTTTCAGACTGCGCCCTGAACCGGCTCACCCCCGGTGGCACCGCCCGGTGTCACACGAGCCGCTTCTTACCCATTTGTTGAAGTCGACAGCACCCCGGGAGTCACCATGAACCAGTACCTGAGCCAGGGCCGGTCGGCGGCGTCGCGCGCCGCGGCACGGGCGTCTCTGCGTGCGGCAGCGGCGCGTGGTCGCGTCGACGCCCTCAACACCCGCTTCGCCGAGCGCTCGGCCGAGCTCCGTCGTCGGCCGGCCGTGGGACGTGACGGCGAGCCCGACGACGCCGGCCTGGAGTCCATCGAGGTGGTCGTGCTGTCCGTGGTAGGCCTCGGCATCGCGATAGCGCTCGGGGCCGCGATCCGCGCCCTGGTCGAGCGCTATATGGGTCAGCTATAGGGATGTAGCGATGAACGAACGCGGTGCCGCCTCCCTCCAGACCATCCTGACGTACCCGCTCGTCCTCATGCTCATCTTCGGGATGGTGCAGGGCGTGCTCTACTTCCACGCGCAGAACACTGCCCAGTCGGTGGCCAACGGCGCCGTCCAGGCAGCGCGCGTCGAGGGCGGCAGCGTCGACTCGGGATACGCGGAGGCAGCCGCGCGCCTCGCTCGCGGGGGCGACGCGTTCGCGTCGGTCAACGTGTCGGTGACGCGCGGGCAAGAGATGGCCACCGCGCGGGTGGTCGGGCTGGCGCCGTCGATCGTGCCGGGCTTCCGTGGGCTACGGGTGGAGCAGTCGGCCACCGGGCCCGTGGAGCGGTTCACGTCAGGGGCAGGCTGATGAGCAGCGGCCCGGATCGTGCCGAGCGCGGCAATGTCGCGATCAACACCGTCGTCGTCGTCCCGATGCTGCTGCTCATCGGGCTGCTGCTCGTGATGGCAGGGCGGCTGGTGCTGGCCGAGGGCGTGGTCCAGTCCGCGGCGAACGAGGCCGCGCGGGCAGCGTCGATCAGCCGGACGGCGGCCGTGGCCGGTGCCCAGGCGACGTCGACCGCTACGTCGACCCTCGTGAACTCCGGGGTGAGCTGTGCGTCGACGTCGGTCCTGCCGGCGACCGACGCGTTCGATCTGCCGCTCGGGACCGTCGGGACCATCACCGTGCGCGTGGAGTGCGTGGTGCCGCTGCGCGATCTCGGACTGCCGGGAGCGCCCGGATCACGGACCATCAGTGCTACCGGGACATCGGTGCTGGACGCCTACCGGGGGCGGTCATGACCAGGGGGGTCGGGTGGATGCGGGTACGTCGCTTGCGGACCGAGCGGACCGAGCGGGGCGAGATCAACATCCTCGCGGCCGGGATGGTGCCCGCGCTCATCATCGCGATAGGCCTGGTGGTGGACGGCGGCGGCCGGCTCCAGGCCGAGGACGAGGCCGAGTACGCCGCCGATCAGGCGGCACGAGCCGCCGCGCAGCAGATCCGGATCGACCGTGCCCAGATGGGGCTGTCCCCTGAGGTCGATCCCGCGCGCGCGACACAGGCCGCCGCCGACACCCTTGCCGCGCTGGACGTGCAGGGCGGTGTGACCGCCGTCAACGGTGCGACCGTCAACGTCGGTACCCAGCTCACCTACGAGACCACGTTCCTCACTTTGATCGGAATCAGCTCGCTCAGTGTCACGGCCGACGCCGAGGCGCGAGCAGTCCGCGGGATAGGACAGGAGGAACCCTGATGAGCACCTCGACAGTCCAGGGTCGTGCGGTGACGGGCGAGCCCGGCGGACCGCGGTCAGGCACGGGCGCACGTGTGGTCAGAGGACTGGGCGCGGCATTGCTGCTGATCGTGCTCGTCGTCGGGATCCCGGTCGGCCTGTGGATCTTTGGCGGGCCGGTGTGGACCGGACCGGTCAGCATCAACCGGATCATCTCCATGCTGTCCAGTCCCGACGTGACCGGCTCCGTGCTGATCGGGCTCGTCAAGGTCGTGGGCTGGATCGCGTGGTTCACGTTCGCCTTCGCGGTGGTCGTCGAGGTGATCGCAGCGCTGCGTGGACGGCGCTCGCCGCACGTGCGCGGGCTCGGGACGCAGCAGCGTGCCGCGGCGGCGCTGGTCGGCGCGGTGATCACGATGCTCGTCGCGGCTCCGGCGGTCGCACCGGCGATGGCTGCGACGACGCCGCTCGAGACGGGAGCGACCGGGACTGCCGTGTCCGCGCCGGTCCTGCCCGGTGCCGATGCTGTTGCTGACACCGCCGAGAAGGTCGATGAGCGTGCCCGGGCCGACGAGGCGCCGTCGGCCACCTACACGGTGCAGCCCGGTGACTCGCTGTGGCGGATCGCCGAGCTCACCCTCGGCGACGGCGCGCTGTTCAAGCAGATCGCCGACCTCAACTACGGCGTCCGCCAGGCCGACGGCAACGCGCTCGACGCCGGGAACTGGATCGAGCCGGGGTGGGTGCTGAAGCTTCCGGCGTCTGTCGACGTGGGGGTCGCCGCGACCTCGGTCGGCCGGCCCGGCGACGGTGACGACGCCGGTGGCGGCGAGCCGGTCGGCATCGCGCCGTCGAAGAGCACTGACAGCGAAACCGCCGAAGTGGACGGGACGAACGACTCGGAAGGCACCGTCGATGTGCGCAACCGTGGCGCCGAGGCCGTAGAGGTCGTCGTCGAGCCGGGCGACACGCTCTGGGGGATCGCCGAGGAGGAGCTCGGCGACGGGACCAAGTACCCGGAGGTCTACGAGGCCTCCCGGGACACCGAGCAGCCAGGCGGAGCCCGGCTCACGGACCCTGACCTCATATATCCCGGCTGGACCGTCACGGTCCCGGGTGCGGAGGAGTCCACGACCGAGGGTGAGCGGGCCGACGACGCGGCACAGCCCTCGCCCGGTGCCGACGAGCAGGGGGACGAGCCGGCTGACGAGACCGAGCAGCCCGCCGACCAGGGCGCCGACGCGGGGGCCGACGAGCCGAGCGAGTCCGCCGGGCCTGCGGAGTCGGCGCCGGACGATGCCGGCGCTGACGAGTCGAGCAGCGATGGACCGGGCGTGGAGTCCGCGACCGGGGCTGCCGGGCGTGCACAGAAGTCGGCCCCGCCGGCACCGGCGCAGCCCGAGCCGGAGCAGGCCGCACCGGATACCGAGGTGACGCCTGAGGGCGCGGTGGAGGTCGAGCCGGAAGACATCCAGGAGCCGGGCGGCGCGGGGAACGACGTCGTGGAGCCGGGCGGGGGGCAGCCCTCGGACGAGCAGCCCGCTGGCGAGGCCCCAGCCGCCACGGAGCCGAACCGCGTCGGCCAGAACGCGGGACCCAAGGCGCCCAGCTCGGACCGGGACGGTGCCGGACAGCGCGACGACCAGAGCGGTTCGGAAGGTACGGGCACGCCCGACCCCGCGGACGCAGGGACCGGCGCCGCTCGTCTCGGCGGGGCCGAGTCCAGGGAACCCGCTCCGGAGGAGACCGCCGAGGGAAACCTCGTCCCGCAGGCTCCGCCCTCGCGCGAGGAGACGGCCGAGCCCCAGTTCGACGAGGTGACGCCCGAGGACCTCCAGAACGACAATCTTCTCGAGCCGGACGAGTCGGCACCGCAGACCCGCACGGGGGACGCGCCGCTCGGTGAAGGCCTCATCGCTGACGAGCTCATGCTGCAGGAGGAGCCCTCCGCCGACGAGACGGATTCCGGCAGCGGCACCACGGGCACCGATCCGACGTCGGACGACGAGCGGGCAGCCGAGACTCGCGCCGAAGCACCGGCCGAAGAGGCCGCCCCCGTACCGGACCCCGACGTGAGCGAGACCCCGGTCGGCGAGGCCGTCACCGAGGAGGTCCTGCCCGACGAGCTCACCGGCGACGAACCCGTCGCCGGTGACTACGCACCAGAGGTCGCTGTACCCGAGGTCGCCGTGGAGCCCTCGCCGCCGGTGTCAGCCTCGGCGACCGTCGACGTGGCCGGTGCGACCACCGCGCGGCCCACGGCGTCAGCGGGAGCAGCAGCCATCGTCACCGCCGCCGGCACGTCGCCGCTCGACTCGGCGTCCGGCGTCGTGTCCGAGGTCGTCGACGACATCGACGAAACCGTAGACATCCGCACGGTGGCCGGCGTCGGCGGGCTGCTCGCCGCCGGGCTCATCGCGCTCGTCGCCATGAAGCGCCGCCGCGTCCACAAGGGCCGTGCGCCCGGCGAGACCGTCGTCGTACCCGGGCCGGACACTCCGGCGGGTGCGCTCGAACGCGACCTCCGCACCGTCGAGGACCCGTTCGGGCGCAGCCAGGTCGACAGCGCGCTGCGCAGCCTGGCGCGGTGGCACCGCGAACGCGGCCTCCCGCTGCCAGGCGTCCGCGTGGCACGGCTGAAGAGCGGTGAGTTCGTCGAGCTCTACCTCGATCGTCCCGCCGACCTGCCCGAACCCTGGACCGGCACCACCGACCGGTGCGCCTGGCAGTTCGCGGCAGGCGACGCCGACGCAGCGGCACAGGTCGACTCGCGGGGACCAAGGGCCGCTACCGCCGGAGCCGACGACGGCGAGGCGCCCTACCCGGCCCTCGTGACCGTCGGCCACGACGACGAGGACGCGCACCTCATGCTCGACCTCGAGCACCTCGCATGCCTCGACATCCGCGGCACCGACGCCGCCGCCCAGGCGACGCTCGCTGCGCTCGCGGTCGAGCTGGCGACGAGCCTCTGGGCCGACGACCTGCAGGTGACGGTGGTCGGCACTCTCGGCGAGCTGCCGGGCGTCGTCGACACGGGCCGGGTCCGGCACGTGCCCAGCCTCGCGGGCATCATCCGCGAGCTGGAGGCCCGCGCGGCCGACGTCGACCGGACGCTCGCCCAGGTGGGCGCGGGCTCGGTCGCCGAAGCGCGTGGCCGCGGGCTGGCGACGGATGCCTGGACACCCGAGATCCTGCTGGTGGGGGAGCGGCTCGGCCTGGTCGAGCGCGCCAAGCTCGAGAGCCTGGTCGAACGAGTGCCCGGTGTGGGCATCGCGGCCGTGACGTCCAGTGCCGAGGTCGGCGACTGGGCGCTCGACCTCACGGGTGAGCTCACCAACGGCGACACCACCCGCGGCATCCTCATGCCCGCCTACATCGCCGTGCGTCCACAGCAGCTCGACGCCGCCACCTACGCACAAGCCCTGGCCTTGTTGGCCGACCCCGAGACCGCACCTGGCCCCACCTGGAGCCGTTCGATCGACCGCACCGAACCGACGTTGGAGGAGATTCCGATGGACGTTGTCCGCGCCGGTGCCGCGGATTCCGACGTCGCGGTCGGTGAGGTGGCCGGGCATGCGCCGGCGCCGGGCTTCGGGACGGGTAACGGGGGTGGCGGGTCGGCGTCCGGGCAGCCCGAGAGGTACTCGCCATGGGCGACGGCTGCGGTCAGCGTGGCGACGCCGCCTCTGGGTACGCCGGTCGTCTCGGATCCGCGGTCTCGGGTCGAACCAGCCTCGCAGGTCGAGGCTGCCGAGACCCACCAGGCTGCCGAGCCCCAGGTCCTCCAAGCCCCGGTCGTGCGAGTGCTCGGCGGCGTCGAGCTCGCCGGGACGACGGGCGTCGAGCTGCCGTCCACCCACCAGCGGCAGGCGACGGAACTGATCGCGTTCCTGGCGTTCAACCCGGGTTCGCGCGGGTCGGACATCTCGAAGGCGCTGTGGCCGTCGCGGGAGCCGAATCTCGCGACCCGGCGTTCCGCGGTCTCGCGGGCGCGGCGCTGGCTCGGCACGGACGCCAACGGTTTCGAGTACCTGCCGCGCTACTGGTCCGCCGACGACGGCGGCCAGGCCGACCTCGAGTCCGCCGGCTACCGGCTGCGCGGGGTGAGGACTGACTGGCACTCCTTCTGCGACCTGGTCGGTCCGGACCTCACGCAGACCCCGACGCCGGACCTCCTGGCCGCCCTCGACCTGGTGCGCGGCCGACCGTTCGAGGGTGTCGCGCTGCGCAAGTACGTGTGGGCGGAGCAGCTGATGCACACGATCTCGTCGGGCGTCGTGGACGTGTCGCACGAGGTCGCGCGCCGCGCGCTGCTCGCGGGCGACGTGGCGACGGCACGGCACGCGTCGCAGGTGGGGCGGCTCGCCGACCCCGTGGACGAGCGGTCGTGGCGCAACGGGATCCGCGCGGAAATCGCCTCGGGCCGACGGGACGCGGTGGGCCGACTCGTCGACCGGCTGCGCGACCACCTGGAGCAGCTCGCCATGGAGCCGGAGCCGGACACCGAGGAGCTGCTGGCACAGGTGGACGAGCAGGACCGCCGCCGTGAAGCTGAGGCTGGCCGAAGGACCCAGGGCTAGCCTGTCCCCGCTGTTGGTCGAGCCTGTCGAGACCCGTCTCGGCAGGCTCGACCTCGGTTATCCACAGCACCCACTTTCCGGATTCCGTCGCCCGGGCTAGCGTCATTCTTGGCCGTTGCGGATATGCAACGGTGGGGCGTGAGCGGCAGGGGGACGCGGATGGATGGCGCGGCGATGCGTAGTGCAGGGTTGGTCTTGGCGGCTGGCCTGGCCTTGTCCGCTTGCACGGGTGCAACCCCAGATCCTGAGGTGAGTACCGGCCCAACCGGCGATCCGACGCCTACCGCGTCTGCGAGCCCGTCCCCGTCTGTGCCGACGAAGCCGGAGCGCCCGGAAGCGATGGAGCGCGAGGACGCGGAGGGGGCTGCTGCGGCGGCGGAGTACTTCATCGAGCTCTACCCGTACGTGATGGCAACGGGGGACACCGAGGAGTTCGAGGCGATGTCGCACCGGGCTTGTGGGTTCTGCGACGACGTACTTGAGGACGTCGCTCAGTTCAAAGAGAGTGAGCAGACCTACGAGGGAGGCGACTCGAAAGGAACCATTCTCGTGACCTACACGCGGGACGAAATCACGGGGATCTACCCGTTCGATATGGCGATCCGGCAGGAGGGATCAGTGGTCATCGACGGTGCTGGCGCTGTGGTTTCCTCGGCGGATCCATCAACATCTGAGGTGCGGATCGAGGTCGGCAGGCGCGCTGACTCGTGGGTCGTGGTCGAGATCGCGTCGGTACCCAAGTGATGAACGCCATGCGATCCCGCTCACCAGTGCTCGTATCGGTGGCTTTGATTGTGGTTATTCACGGTGCCGCAGTGGCCCGAGCGACTTCTGATCACCCCTCGATTGGAGGCCGTGCCGAGCAACAGACGATCACGGTCGAAGCGCAACTGTCGGACAGGGCGCCCGTGGTCCGCGACTCAAGTGCTAGCACCGGCTCACAGTCTTCCGCGCCGCACGTCCGCCAATGGCGCATCACTCCCGCCATGTGTTTCCTCCGCGATCTTGGAGGTGCTACCGCATTCGCCGAATCTTGCGACGAGGGCCGCCAACTGGCCTATGCCGGGATTGAGTGCGAGGACGACGAACAGGCAGTCGGTGCCCTGTTCGAGCAGCGGCGCGAGGCGAACGGCTGGTCAGGTGCCGCACTGGTCGAGGACGAGTCCTGCTTGGCCGAACGCCGCCAGCAGATAGACATCCCGGCCGCCGCGGCGAAGGCGTTCCAGGAGATGAAGATCGCACCGTCCGAGGTGAACGTGCAGCCACCGGACGGATGGACCCTGGTCAACGTCGACACGATCGCGTTCACTGAACGTCAGCCCCGCACAATGAGCACCAGTTTGTTCGGCATGCCCGTAGAAATTCGGGCGGTCCCGAGCAACTATTCGTGGGACTTCGGCGATGGATCGGCCCCTCTGGTGACCAGCGACCCCGGTGCGCCCTATCCGGCGCATACGGTTGCCCACGCCTACACGAAGACCGGCGATGCGGTCATCTCCCTCACCACCACGTGGCACGGGCAGTTCCGCCTGGCTGGCGAACCGACCTGGTACGACGTGGCGGGAGAGGGGACGACTGTGTCGTCGTCGGGCAGCTTGGAGATTCTCGAGGCGAGGGCACGGCTGGTCGAAGACCTGTACGGCGGTTGAGCCAGCCCGGAGCTGCACGGTTGTCGGCGTAGCGAATGCCTACGGTGCCGAGGGGCGGGATCCGGTCGTGTCGAGGCAGCGGTCGATCAGCGCGGTGAGCTCCAACGAGAGCGGGAGCTCGGCCTGTTCGCTGGCAGCCACGCCGTCGTAGAGCGTGATCGCGACGGGCCCAGGCTGCTGGTCAGCCGCAGCATCGGTGCAGAGTAAGACGCCAACTGTTGGGCCGTGAACGTCTGGCACGCGGACCAGGTCATCCACCAAGTCGAGCGTGTAGCGAGCACGCGCGACAAGGGCTGGATCGAACCGGCCGGGCTGGACCTGGATAGCGATGTAGCGCATCTGGGTCACGTGAAAGAGCAGTAGGTCAACCGTGTAGTCCCGGTCATCCTCCGTGAGGCTCACATGGCGGTCGACCAGGCACATGTGACGATCCGGGGTGGCTAGCAGGTCCTCAAGGTGATCCACCACGATGCCGGTGAACGACCGTCGGATCGAGTCGACGAGCTCGCCCACCACGTCCTCGAATCCCTCAGGCCGAAAGTCTTCGGTGCGCTGGAAGAAGCTCATGAACCGCTCCCCTCGATCTCGTTGTCGCGAGCGGGGTGGTGCTTGACATCGGGCCAGGTGAAATCGCTCATAGCCCAAGCCTGTAGAGGCATTCCAGCATCCGCCACCCGAGTTGCATATGTGCAACGAAACCATACGATACGGTGCCGGGCCAGCAGTGCTTCATGACGAGTTCCTGGGCTTCCCATGTCTTACGTTGGCCGGATGTTGTGAATTATCACGGAAGCGCCTTGCCGGGGAGACGGATATAGCGCACCCTTGCTACGGCCGTGTTCACTGAGTTCTGCCCGAAGTTGAGGGAGTCGCCGGATGGTCTCGTCCGCCATCACGCCTACGCGCACCATCGCCATCCTCATCGGAGTCGCAGTCATTGCGGTAGCCGGGTTCGCGGTCGTGCGCTCAGGAGTGTTCGAGCCAGGGACGGTCCAAGGTGCGATCCCGGGTCCGGGCTCGTCGTCCCCCTCGGTCTCGGCGTCACGGAGCCCATTGGCATCGCCGTCCCCGACAGCAACGGCTGCGCCCGACCCGACGACGCCGGCGCAGATCAAGGCGAAGAACATCGCCGACGCGAAGGCGCGGCTCGTGGAGTACTACGAGACGACGGCATCGGTGGCAAACAACGGGTACCAGGACTGGGAGTCCAAGTTGTTGCCGTTCTGGGGGCACCCAGATATCCGGAACTCCTTGCGAACGGCATATACCGACTACGCGAAGAAAAGCGACTATACGACCGGAGCGGCCAGTGTCGAGACGCTTGATGTCGCGAAATATCGACCGGATGACGCTGGCTTCGAGACGGTCCACTTGCGCGCATGCGTTGATTTCGGCCAGGTGAAGAACTTCTCGAAGGATGCTGAACCGATCCCTCGTCAGGCAGGCGCTCCAACGCGCTATATATTTGACTACGCAATGCGGCATCAAGGACCGGACAGTGTCTGGACTATTAACCAGCAGGTGCCACATCCGGAGCAGGCATGCTGACGTCGATAGCCACTTTAAGAGTTGGTCGCCTTCTGGCTTCATCGGTGACGGCCTTGGCGATGACGCTTGTAGTCCTCATCCAAGCACCGACAGCGGTTGCCGACGTGTGCATTCCCGGTACGACGCCGGATGGCGTCGTCATTCCCTGTGAAGTTGGCGGGGGTGGAGGTGATGACGGAGGTGGGGGTGGCGATAACCCAGGTGGTGGTGTTCCACAGCAATGTGACCACCTGGGAGATGAGATTCCATGTTCGTCGCGGTATGGCTCGTGGGATGGCGATTGCTACGTGCGTGCTGCCGTCCCACAGCCTCCCAAGGGCTCAGGCGCGTGGGAAGGCAACGACGACGGCTACATCCTTGAATGCACCCCATACGCCTGCGCACAGGCGGGCGGCGATTTAACCAACTGCCCAGGCCATTCCTTCTATTGGTCGCCGGATGCCCCCGCACCAGTGGGCCCTTCTGCCGAAGAGCTAGCGCAGCGTGCCGTGGCTGCGATGAACCTCTCCATGGGGCAGATCGGCTCCACCCCGCCATCGTCCACCGGTGCGCCTAGTTCGGTCGGAACCATCGGACTTCCCATCTGGCTCTGGATCGCCAATCCCGCGCCGAACACGACTGGCCCAATCACCAGCCCTCCTCAGCCGGGGGTAGGCCTCAGCGTCACGGCGAGGGGGACGCTTGACCGTGTCGAGTGGACATTGACCACTGAGAATGGCGCCACGGTGGGTGCAATTTCGTGTGACGGCCCCAACGCGGCAGGCACGCCGTACGACGGCCGTAATAGCGCGGAGCCGTCGCCCACCTGCGGATTCGGTGCCGATCTGAACAACAGCTCGGGCAACCTGACTCTAACCGGAACGTCGCACTGGACCGTCGAATGGCAGAGCACCAATGGGGAGTCTGGCCAGATCCTCTTCACGTCGCCGCCCAACAACACCCAGATCCGGATCGGCGAGCTCCAGGCAATCGTGCGGGACTGAGATCCACCAGGGCCGTCGACTGTTCTATGGCCGATCACCGTCGTGCTGCTAGTTCACACTGTCAACGACACAAATGTTCGGACGCGCCACCTCGCCGCCGATAAGGTCGTCTTGCCGTGCTAGCGATCTTCGCTCGCGGCGACAGGGGGACGACGCAAGGGTCGCCTGTGGTGAACCGCCGACCCGGTCTACGGCTGCATTAGGAGACCAGCTCCCCGAAGCGCTCGTACCTCCAGGCGAGCAGCTCCGGGCTCGGCCGGTCGGCCCGTCGTCTGGGAAGCGTAATCGTACGGCCGTGCATCTCTTGTAGGCCGTGCTTCAGCATCGGCCCGTCCACTTCCTCAAGAAGCTGGTGGGCGATGCGAACCTCAAAGTCAGGCGTCACGCCGAGCATGTTCTGGTCGTACGCAGCGTGGTGGATCTTGCAGAGCGCAAGCCCGTTGTCCACCGTAGGCACTCCACGCTCCTCCGAGTCCGGGACGATGTGTGCTGCGTCGAGCAGTGACGCGTGCTTGAGCTCGCACACCGCACATTGCTTGTCGTACGCGACGACGACCCGCGTGCGGAATGCCGGCTGGTGCAGCCGCTGCTTCGCCAGACGACGCGCATACTCCCGTTGTGGCTCAGGCATGCGCGTGATGCTGGGTATGAAGTTGAACGACTCGTCGAGCGCGATGATGAAGGTGCGTTCCTCTGGCCGATCCCCGACCACGTAGACCGGCGTGACGGGCGTATAGATATTCGGCTGCTCCTTGCGAAACAGGATCAGCGGCGATCCCGACACGAGCGCGTTGCGGAGTTTTCGATTGTCACCCGACCACGGGTCGCCCTTGCGGTAGGCGTAGTGGAGCAGTCCGTCGTCGGACTCCGTGTCGTCGTACGGGCCGTTGGGGGCGCTGACGATGGACAGGGTCGCCTCGAAGGACGTCGGGTTTCGAATGCCGCGTGAGTAGTCGATGATCGGGAGCTTCTGGTCGTCAATCCAGAATCCGAGAAGCTCATCGCGGAGCAGGAATCCGCCATTTGCCTCAGCACGCTCCTGGACCCAGGCGATGATGCGGGCGCGTAGGGCATTCTCGACCTGGGACTCCATGGGCACAGCTCACCAGATGTCGGCGACTCGCGATAGCTCTGAAGCGGGTGAGCGGCCCAGCGACGGTCGAGCGGAGGCCGGGTCGGCGCAGGCCGAGCGCTTGACGCGCTCACTATGCGGCGCAGGATAGACCGCATGACGTCTACAGGAAGCATCGTCCGCGGTATCGGCCAAGTAGCCCTCGGCGCCGTCTTGCTCACCGCCGGCATCGGCCACCTGACCAAGGCGCGCAAGGAGTTCCAGGCCCAGGTCCCCACCTGGGTGCCTATCGATCCCGACACGGTTGTGGTCGGGTCGGGGATTGTCGAGATCGGCCTTGGTGCCGCGCTAGTGGCCACTTGGAAGCAGCCTCTCCGACGTCGGCTCGGGGCGTTGGTTGCGGCGTTCTTCGTCGCGGTCTTCCCGGGGAACATCGCTCAGCTCGTGGAGCATCGGGACGGGTTCGGCCTCGACACTGATCGCAAGCGGGCGCTCCGGCTTATTGGACAGCCGGTTCTCGTCGCGTGGGCGTTGGCTGCGACGCGGAAGTAGGGGTCTCGACGAGCTCGACCAGCGGAGCTGAGTCCGATCGTCGGGTGTCCTCACACCTGGTCGAGCATCCCCAGGCTGCTCGCGAACTCCATCAGCTCGAACGTCGAGCCCGTCACCATGGTCGCGCCAGCCGCCTTTGCGGTTGCCGCGAACGGCCCGACGTTGCCATAGAGCGCAAACGGCGTGACCGGATCGGTCATTCGGAACTTCGTCAGCAGACGTAGTCCGGCGTCCGGGACATCGACGCCCGACTCCTGACGGCCCATGTCCGAGATGACCAGGCCATACGCGTGGCTCTCGAGGAGCTGCAGCGCCTCGCTGGTCGAGCGCGCGATCTCGACGTGTGCGCCGTCGCGTCGCCAGGAGTCGGCGAGAACGGCGTTGTTCTCCGGGTGGTCGTCGACCCAGAGGATCGAGTGGAACGCGGGGCCGGTCGGTGCCGAGATCCGGCGCTCCTGTTCCTCCAGCATCCAAGATGTATCGTCGGGATCCCACGCGGCGCCCTCTGACCCCTCCGCGGGCTCGGCTTCAGGATCCGGCAAGGCGTAACCCGGTGGGGTTCGCTCCCCTGGCCGGGACGTGGTTCCCCCGGGAACGCTGTCCGCATGGTCCAGCCGCTGCTTCAGCGATGCCACCTCGCGCTGCAGGTCGGTGATCATGTCCGACTGCTGGTCCGTCGCCTGCTTGAAGTTGAGGCGCTGCCCACCGATCTCCAGGGTGACATCGTCAGAACTGCGCAGCTTCGACAGGAGTTGCCGTCCGAAGACCAGCAGCACGACGATCACGAGCAGGGGCCACAGGAGGGCGGCGATAGCGCTGATCAGGTCGGCCACGGGGTAAAGGTACAGGTCAGAGGATGATGGGACGGAACGGGCGCCCGCCACCACAGACGTTGGAGGTCCATCGGTGACCGAGCCACTCGATCGCGTTCGCGAGATCTGCCTCGCTCTGCCCGAGGTGACCGAGAAGCTGAGCCACGGCTCGCCCACGTGGTTCGTCAAGAAGACCTTCGTGAGCTTCTCGGATCACGGGCACGGCGGTCCGCTCGCGATCTGGTGTGCCGCCGCGCCCGGCGCGCAGGAAGAAGGAGGGTCAAGCCTCCAGCAGGCCTCGGATCTCCTCCGGTCCCAGCGAGCCCGCGAACGCCCCGGCGTCATCACTCAGCACCGCATCAAAGAGCCGTGCCTTGCGTGCCTTGAGTGCCATCACCTTGTCCTCGATGGTGTTCTCCGAGACCATCCGGAACACCATCACGTTCCGCGTCTGCCCGATCCGGTGCGTCCGGTCGATCGCCTGCGCCTCCGTCGCCGGGTTCCACCAGGGGTCCAGCAGGTAGACGTAGTCGGCCTCGGTGAGGTTGAGCCCGAACCCGCCGGCCTTGAGGCTGATCAGGAACACGGGTGCGGTGCCGTCCTTGAACCGGTTGATCACCTCGGCACGCTTCCGCGTGGACCCGTCGAGGTACTCGTAGGGGATCCCCAGCGCCGTGCACACCTCCGCCGCTTTGGCCAGGAACGACGTGAACTGGGAGAACACCAGCGCGCGGTGTCCCTCGGCGGCGACCTCCGCGAGCTGGTCCGCGAGCAGGCTCAGCTTGGCCGACGGGACACCCTCGTACTCCGGGTCCACCAGGGAGGCGTCCAACGCCATGCGGCGCAGCGTCGTCAGGGCGCGGAAGACCGCCACCCGGTTCTCGTCGAAGCTCTCGAGCAGACCCAGCAGCCGCGACCGCTCGCGCTGCAGGTGTGTGTCGTAGATCCGGCGGTGCTTCGTGTCCAGCGTGACGCGGAGCACCTGCTCCTGCCGCTCGGGCAGCTCGGGCGCCACCTGTTCCTTGGTGCGGCGCAGCAGCAGCGGCCGGATCCGACGGCGGAGCCGGGCCAGCAGCTGCGTCGAGTCGCCCTCACCCGAGATGGGCTTGACGTAGTCCTCACGGAACTTGGTCGGTGACCCGTACAGTCCTGGCGCCACTATCGCGAGCATCGCCCACAGCTCCATGAGGTTGTTCTCCATGGGCGTGCCGGTGATCGCCAGCTTGAACGGCGCCTTGAGGCGGCGGGCGGACTCGTTGGCGCGTGTCTGGTGGTTCTTGGCGAACTGCGCCTCGTCCAGGATCAGACCGCTCCACTCGACGTCGGCGAACGCCTCGAAGTCCAGGCGGAAGATCGCGTACGACGTCACGACGACGTCGGCGTCCGCGGCCACCCGCGCGACGGTGGTCCGTGCCTTCGCGGCGGTGGTCGACAGCATCGCCACCTTCAGGTCCGGCGTGAACTTGGCCGCCTCGGCGGCCCAGTTGCTCACCACCGACGCCGGCGCGACCACCAGGAACGGTGCGCCGTCGTCGGGCCGCTCCTGCCTGGCCTGGGTGACGAAGGCGAGGGTCTGCACGGTCTTGCCGAGGCCCATGTCGTCGGCGAGGATCCCGCCGAGCCCGTGCCGCCAGAGGAAGGTGAGCCACTCGAAACCGTGCTGCTGGTACGGCCGCAGATCGGCCTTGAGCCCAACGGGCGGCGGCACGGGCTCCGGCCCGTCGACGCCGTCGGCGGTCAGCGATATCAGGTCGCTCACCGAGCGGCGCCAGCGGTCGGACTGCTCGACGATGTCGGCCACCTGCTCCAGCTCTGCCCACAGGCCGGCGTTGAACCGGCTGATCCGCAGCTTGCCCGGCTGGTCGGAGAGTCGTTGTGCCTCCTCGATGAGCGCCCGGAGCTGCGCGAACACGGGCAGGTCCGTCCGCAGCCAGGTGCCGTCGGTGAGCATGAACCGCTTCTTGCCCCGCGCGAGCGCATCGAACACCGGGCCGAAGGGGATCTCGCGCCCGTTGATCGTGACCATGACACCCAGGTCGAACCAGTCCAGGTCGGTGCTGTCGTCCGCACGCATGCTGACCACCGGCACCGCTTCGAGGCCTTGGTACTCGGGCAGCTTCTCGCTCTCCACGCGGACGTCCGGCTGCTCCTCGAGCACGGGCAGCACGGTGGTGGCGAAGTCCATCGCCTGCAGCCCGCGGAACACCTCGGGCGCCACCCGGAAGTGACCGAATCCCGGCACCTCGCGCACGGCGGCGATCACCCTGCCCAGGGTCGCGGCCTCCGCCGCGAGATCACGCAGGTCCGCACCCGGTTCCATGGCAGTGGTCAGCGGATACTCCTTGTCCGACGGCGGGTACGCCCACCGCCACGCCACGCTGATCTCCGCCGGCGAGACCGCCTTGACGGTGGCGACCAGCTGGGGCTGGGGCAGGTCCGGCAGCTCGACGTCGGGGTCGGCGTGCACCTGCACCTCCCGGCGCAGCAGCGGCAGGTAGTCCGCCAGGAACTCGTCGACCGCGTCCGCGGGGATCTTGAGATCGGCCAGGTGGACCGCCGCGAGCTCCTGGTCGGTGAGGGGTGCCGTCGTCGGGCCGAGGGTGATGGTGCGGCCAGAGGGGGACTCCTCGACGGCGAACAGGCCGTGCCGGCCGAGCGCGCCGACCGAGGTCGCCAGGGTGACGGCGCCGTCGAAGGCGACTGTCCGCTCGAGGCGCGCGCCGCCGTCGGGCAGGGAGAGGTCGAGGGCGATGGACGCCTCGCCGGCCAGCCGCAACGACTCCCGCTTGGACTTGCCGACCAGCTTGATGCCGAGGTCGGCGGCGTCGGCGAGGTGGCGCCAGAAGGGGCGGGGGAGCACGTCGTCCAGACTGATCCAGTCGCCCGCGCTGATGTAGCCGTAGCCGCGCGGACTCGTGGCCCGCAGGGCGTCGAGCGTGGTGAACCACTCCCGGACGACGGGGTCGATGCCACGCAGGAACCCGTTGCGGATGTAGTTCCACGACGCGGTGCCACCCACCCACGAACCCTTGTCGTTGCGCTGGACCGGCCGCATCGACAGGGAGAGGTTGTTGTCGACGGTCGTGCCGTCCACGCGGAGCTGCAGCGCCAGCACGGGCCGGGGATCGGCGGTCGACGGGTGTGCCGGCGGAGCCTCGACCGGTGCCGTCGGCACGAGCTGCTGCACTGCCGCCTTCCACGCAGGGACCTGCGGCGTGCGCTTCAGCGAGGACGCGGGCCGGACCATCGACGCCAGGCCGTCCGACCCGGACTCGATGAGCGTCGCGACGACGTGCTTGCAGGCGGATCCGACCGGGCAGGTGCAGTCCGTGCCGACGACGACGGGCGGCCCGGGGCTGTTGGTCCTGAACTGGATGGAGCAGGAGTAGGTGCTGCGGCCGCTGCCGCGCACCCACGAGATCAGCAGCAGGTCGTCCGGCAGCCACTCCCACGAGATGACCCGGCCCTGCTTCTGGTAGTCCTCGCCGCGCAGGTATGCGCCACTGCCCACCAGGAGCTTGATCGCCGCGGGGTGGATGCGCGGGGCGGGAACGGTTGCGGGCACCCCTCCATGGTTCCACGCCCGAGCCACCGGTCCGGAGTTATCCACAGCGTGCCTTCAACCCCACGGTGTGGGTGACCTCTGGGAGAGTGTCGCCATGCACACCCTGCCCGACGCCGGACGCCGGCCCGCCGCACTCAGCGTCCTTCTCCTCGCGGCCGCCGTG
Source organism: Promicromonospora sp. CA-289599 (assembly GCF_050936155.1). Taxonomy (NCBI): domain Bacteria; kingdom Bacillati; phylum Actinomycetota; class Actinomycetes; order Micrococcales; family Promicromonosporaceae; genus Promicromonospora; species Promicromonospora sp. CA-289599. Next base: position 2,527,275 of record NZ_JBNJNI010000001.1, on the reverse strand, counting down.
TGGATGTCCGTCCCGATACGGCTGCTGGTTCCCGGCACCGAGCTCGACCTCGGCTTCACGGTGGACAACGCGATCTTCGTGATCGAGAACGCGGCGATGGCCGGAACAGTCGTGCTCGGCGTCGGAGCCGCAGCTCTCCGGGCCAGACGCGTCCTTGTCGGGGCGATAGCGGTCGTCGGTCTGCACCTGCTGTTCCAGCTCGGCACAGCGGGGGTGCAGCTGGTGAACGGCGCCCGGCCCGAACTGGTCCTCGATACCCTCATCGCCGCGCTCGCGCTGACTGTGGTCCTCGGCGGTGCCGTGCTGGCCAGGGTCCTCCGCACGCCGGCGGCCGCGCGTCGGACCGGCGTGATCGTCGTGCTGGTCGGCGCACTCATCCACAGCCTGTGGACAAACGTGCTGCTGCCGCTGGTCGCGCTCATGCCCTACGGCGGCCCGCCGCCCGGGTTGATCGGTGCCCTGGCCCTGAACGTGGCGATGAGCCTGCTCGTTGTCGCAGCGGCGGTGCTGTGCGGGTGGGCCTCGCCCATGTCCCGGCGGATCGGCGCACTGCTGGTCGCCGTCGTCGGCGTGTTCGGGCTCGTCTCGGTCCCCGGTCCGTTCAGTGCCTTCGATGTGAGCGACATGGCCTACGCTGCGGTGCGGCTCGTGCGGGGACTCGTGATGCTCGCCGCGGTGGTGCTGGCGGTCGCTGCCGCGCGACGGCTGGTGGCGGCCAGGCAGGCCACGAGCGCCGCGGATGTTCAGCCCCAGGCGTAGGCACCGCCCCCTGCAGAGGCTTGAGCCCGGGGCCAAACGTGTACTACTACTTCGCCGTGCTCACCCGGATCTCCTCGAGTGCGACTACCTCGAGGATCTGCTTCACGATGATCGGGCCGACCGATTCCCACGAGAGCATCTCGGCGATCACCATGTAGGACAGGTCGTCCCCGGTGAAGCAGCCGCCGCGGTGCAGCGCGTTGACGAGTCGGTGCTTGGGCCAGTCGAGCTCGTCGAGGCGCTCGACCCGCCGCACTGCGGGGAAGAGCCGGCCGACGGGCAACGACTTGAGGCGGGTTACGGCGGCCTCGGCGAGGCGGGCGGTACCGATGTCGGTCTTGCTGTCGACCTGACCGACGTACCACGCGTCGTCCTCGGCCATGACCTCGCGGAACCATGGGAACACCTCACCCCAGGTGGGCGTGGGGGTGACGGCTGGTGCGTCGGACATGTACGGATGCCTCCTGTCCCTGTGTAGGTAAGTGCTTCAATCCTTGCACCGTTCTACTCGTTAAACAGGCACGATTGGCTCTGGTGACCGGACCTCATCCACTAATTCACCCGCCCAGCGGTTGCCGAGGAACGGAAGCCGTGCGAGAGCCACGCATGCCGAACACGATCGCAGTTGCCAGGTACCCGAGAGAGAGGGCGACGAAGAGCCCGGGCGACCATCCGGCGTCGGGCACGAGGAAGGCCGCGAGGGCTGCCGCGCCCACGAAGGCCGCGTTGTAGAGGACGTCGTAGAAGGCGAACGCGCGGCCGCGGTAAGCGTCCTCCGAGTCGCGCTGCACGATCGTGTCGACCGCGATCTTCGCGCCCTGTGCGGCGAGCCCGAGCAGGGCGGCAGCGGTGACCACGCTGACGAAGCCCGGCTCGGGCACGAGGATCAGCTGCGACGCCCCGGCCACCACCAGCATCACGGCGATCCAGGACTGCGGGGCCATCCGCCGCGCCAGCACCGCGGTAAGCAGGATCGCCAGCCCGCCGCCGACGCCCGTCGCGCCGATCACCGTGGCGAAGGTGGTGAGACCGGCAGCGCGGTCGCCCGGCTCGGCCAGAAGGTTGCGCGACATCAGGATCGCCGCGATGAACACCACCCCGTACAGGAAGCGGTGCAGCGCCATCACCAGCAGCGCCTGGCCGGGGGTACGGCGCGCGGCGAGGTAACGGGCGCCGTCGACCAGGCCGCTCGCCACTGCCGCTAGCTCGCTCCGGATCGAGCCGACGGCGGGCTGCAGCGGTCCCAGCAGCGTGCGGGACATCCGCAGCCCGAGCAGCGAGGCACAGCCCATGACGACGCAGGCGCAGGTCAGGGCAGCCGCGTCCTGGATGCGACCGGTCGGAACGGCCAGGCCGAGCACGAATCCGATGCCGCCGCCGAGGAACGCGGCGCCCGCACCGAGCGTCGGCGTCAGTGCGTTCGCCGTGAGCAGCAGGTCGCCCTGGACCACGCGCGGCAGGCCCGCCGAGAGGCCGGCGAGAAGGAACCGGTTGACGCTCAGGGCGGCGAGCCCCAGCACATAGATCGCGGGCGTGACGCCCTGCGTCAGCATCAGCGCCGCCATCGTGCCGGTGATCAGGACACGCACGGCGTTGCCGTACACCAGCACCTGCCGCCGCTGCCACCGGTCCAGGAAAACGCCGGCGAACGGTCCGACGATCGTGAACGGCGCCAGCATGATCGCGAACGCGCCTGCGATAGCCGCCGCCGACCCCTGCGACGTCGGGCTGAAGAACAGCAGGTTGGCGAGGCCCACCTGGAACATGCCGTCGCCTGCCTGGGACACGAGGCGCACGGTGAACAGCTTGCGGAACCCGGGCAGACGCAGCAGCGCTCGTAGCTCGGCAAGGACGGTCACTCGCTCACAGTAGTTGTCGGACCTGCTGTGGCGACTGGCGACGGCGGTGCCGACGCGGGGGAGGGGGACCAGGCCTGCCGCCGAAGTTCATGCGGTGTCCATCTTGTCGTCATCGGGGGTCGGCCGGGCTGCCACGGGCCGGCGTCAACCTGCCCCTGTGTCTCCCGATCGCCGCCACGCGGCATTCATAGCTTCTGGCGCCGTCCTCGCACTGGGGCTGAGCGCGTTCCCGGCTTTCGCCGCTCCCCCGACCGAGCGTGGTGAGGTCTCGACAAGCTCGACGAGCGGGTTGGACTCGACCGCCGGGTCGGGCTCGACCGGTGGGTTCGGCTCCGCCCGTCGCGGCGAGACCTTCCACCGGCTCGCCACCTACCCCGTCTTCCAGAACGCCCCCGTCGGCGCCGACCCCGCCGACGAGACGGTCGCCGAGATCTCCGCGGTCAGCGAGGACGGCAAGACCCTCATCCACACCGACGCGGCCGCGCGCCGCATCGGGTTCGTCGACATCAGCGACCCCGACTCGCCCCGAGGCCTCGGCTCGCTCTCCCTCGCGGAGCTCGGCTCGGAGCACGACGAGCCGACGTCGGTCGCCGTGGTCGGTGACTACGTGCTCGTGGTGGTCGACAGCTCGACGTCGTTCACCGCGCCGTCGGGCCGCCTCGACGTCGTCGACCTCGCGACCCGCACCCGCGTGCGCTCCATCGACCTGGGCGGCCAGCCCGACTCCATCGCGGTCACGCACGACGGCGCCCACGCCGTCATCGCCATGGAGAACCAGCGCGACGAGGACGTGCTCCCCGACACCGGCGACGGTGAGGAGGGCGACCTGCCGCAGGCCCCCGCCGGGTTCCTGCAGTTCGTCGACCTCCCGGGCTCCGACCCCCAGACCTGGCGGACCCGCCCCGTCACGCTCGACGTGGCGGCGCTCGCGGCCGCGGGCCTGGACACCCCGCAGGACGTTGAGCCGGAGTACGTCTCGATCAACCCGTCCGACACCAGGGTCGCGGTGACGCTCCAGGAGAACAACGGCGTCGCGGTGCTCGACGTCGTGTCCGGCGAGCTCGAGAACGTGTTCTCGGCGGGCACCGTCGCGCTGGAGGGCGTCGACGCCGCCGACGACGGAGCCATCGACCAGACCGGCTCCGTCGAGGCGGCCCCGCGCGAGCCCGACGCCATCGGCTGGGTCGACGACGAGCACGTCGCCACCGCGAACGAGGGCGACTGGAAGGGCGGCACCCGCGGCTGGACCGTCTTCGAGGCCGCGACGGGCGACGTCGTCTGGGACGCGGGGGCGGACCTCGAGGAGCTGGCTGTGCGCGTTGGCCTGCACAACGAGGACCGCGCCGGCAAGAAGGGCGTCGAGATCGAGGGCCTCGCGGTGGCCACGCTCGACGGCGTCCGCTACGCCTTCGTGGGCTCCGAACGCTCCAACTTCGTGGCCGTGTACGACGTGTCCGACCCGACTTCCCCGCGGTTCGTGCAGGTCCTGGCCACGACCAACGGTCCGGAGGGCATCCTGCCGGTCCCGTCGCGGAACCTGCTCGTCGTGTCCTCCGAGGAGGACTCGGCCGAGGACGGCGTCCGTGCGTCCGTATCGGTGTTCGGCAAGGGACACCGCTACGCCCGTGACGCCGGCTCGCCGGCCTTCCCGTCCATCGTGTCGGCCGACGCCCGTACCGCGACGGGTGAGCGCAAGCCGATCGGCTGGTCCGCTCTCGGCGCGCTCTCGGCCGACCCGAGCAAGCGCGACCGGCTGTGGACCGTGACCGACGCCGCGAAGTCGCCCACGTCGATCCTCTCCGTCTCGACCGCCGGTCGGCGTGGCGCGGAACTCCCTGCGGTCATCGACCGCGAGATCGTCGTGACGGAGGACGGCGAACCCGTCGGCCTGGATGCCGAGGGTATCTGGGCGCGGCCGTCGGGCCGAGGTTCGTCCGGTGGGTTCTGGCTCGGCGTCGAGGGCGCCACGGGTGCGGAGAACGCGCTGGTGCGCGTGTCGTCGTCGGGCCGCGTGCAGGAGCGCGTGAGCCTGCCCGCCGACGTCGCCGCCGGTCTCGGCAAGTGGGGCATCGAGGGCGTGACCGGTTCCGTGGACCGGGCGGGCGAGCACCTGTTCGTCGCGCTGCAGCGGGGTCTGACCAGCGACGACGGCGTGGGTGGTTACGCCCGCATCGGGCGGTACGACGTCGCGACCGGTGAGTGGACCTGGTTCGGCTACCCGCTGTCCGCCCCGACGTCCGACGGCGACTGGGTGGGTCTGTCCGAGATCACGGTGGTGGACCGCGACACGCTCGCCGTGATCGAGCGAGACAAGCTCAATGGCCCGGCGGCGGCGCTCAAGGCGGTCTACACGGTGGACCTGCCGAAGCGCGACCCGCGTCCGGGGACGGTCCCGGTGCTGCGCAAGCGGCTCGCGATCGACGCCTTGCCTGCGCTGCGTGCCACCAACGGGTGGACGCAGGAGAAGCTGGAGGGCCTCACGATCGGTGGTGACGGCCACGTGTACGCGGTCACGGACAACGACGGTGTGCAGGACGCGACGGGCGAGACCGTGTTCCTCGACCTGGGCAAGGCTCGCAAGCTGTTCAGGTGAGGCGATCCGCTGGTCGACCGGTGAGGTGACCACAGGTCTGCGGGGTCTGTTGCTCTGCGTGGACAAGATCTACGCGGAGCAACAGACCCCGCATTCGTAGTACTTCCCCCGGACCTGCTCAGCCCCGCGCGTCGACGTGGATCGCGAGAGCGCCGTACGCCGGGACCGTCGCCGTGAACCAGCCGTCAGCGTTGACGGTCCGCTTCACCGAGCAGTTCGACGACGCGACGACGTCGCAGTACGTGCCCGCCGGGAGCGGCGTCTGGAACGAGCGCTGGACGGCCGACGCCGTGTTGTTCAGCACCACGTAGCCGCGGTTGCCGCGGCCGTACGTGATGAGGTTGCCGCCGTCGTCCCACCAGTTGGTGACCGCCGTGCCCGCCACGGCGTTGTGGAAGCCGACCATGCCGCGGATCTCCGTCCAGCGCTGCGTGCACGTCCACCGCCCGGCACCGCAGGTCGCGTCGGGCACGGAGGCCTCGCCGGCACCCGGCGCGCCGGCGTCATTGTTCGAGAACTCGTACCCCGAGTACACGGTTGGTGACCCGTACGGCCAGGACAGCAGGAACGTGTTGGCCAGCACGTACTTGGCGCCCCACTTGTAGTTCATCGACTCTCCGTTGCGCTCGGTGTCGTGGTTGTCCACGAACACGCCCGCCCGCCCCGACTGCAGCTTGCCGTCGCCGATGTACCGCAGGTTCTTGATCTGCCCGTCGAAGTCGTGCTTGAGCTGACGCGCGTAGTCGAACTCGTGCGAGTCGCCGCTGCCCAGGTACTCGGATGGCTGGATCGGCTCCCCGGCGGCACCGATCACCTCGTGCACCCAGAAGACGTTCGGGTTGCTCATCCGCGACTTGATCGCCTCCAGGTCCGACGCCGGCACGTGCTTCGACGCGTCGATCCGGAACCCGTCGACGCCGAGCGAGACCAGGTCGTCGAAGTACGCGGCGAGCCTGCCGCGGACGTAGTCGGAGCCGGTGCGCAGGTCCTGCAGCGCGACGAGGCGGCAGTTCTGCACCTGGTACCGGTTCGTGTAGTCCGAGATGTCGGTGCGGCAGTCGTTGAAGTCGGCTGCGCTGTACGTGCCCGTGAAGTTGTCGTCCGAGTACGGGGTCCCGGCCACGCCGGTCCCCGACCGGCCGGCGCCTGCCATGTGGTTCACGACGGCGTCCGCGATCACGCCCACACCGGCGGCGTCGCAGGCGGCGACCATGTTCGCGAACTCGGCGCGGGTGCCCAGCTTGGACTCGATCCGGTAGCTGACGGGCTGGTACGACGTCCACCACTGGGAGCCGCGGACGTGCTCCATGGGCGGGGAGACCTGCACGTAGCCGAACCCGGCCGGACCGACGACATCGGTGCACTCCGCGGCGACGGAGTCCCAGGTCCACTGGAACATGTTGAGGATGACGTCACCGTCACCGTGCGCGGGAGTCGCGGCCCGGGCAGGCTCGACGGCGGGGGTGGCCGTGGTCGCGACCAGGCCAAGGGTGAGTGCGGCGGCGAAGGTCGTCAGGGTGGCGAGCAATCGTCGGGGCGCGTTCGGACGGCGCGTCATAGCGGCTCCTTGCGGCGTGTTCCCGGGCTGAGGCACGTGCGGCGCTGCACGGCTGTTTCCGGATCTTGCTGCAAGCGTTGCAGAGCATTCGGCGACACGCCAGAGGCCCGGGTGAAAGACCCGGGCCTCTGGCGTGTCGGAGGTGTGGACTCAGTCCTCGTTGGGCATGAGGATCCAGAACGCGATGTACGCGAGAAACTGCGGCCCCGGGATGAGGAACGAGGCGACGGTGAGGATCCGGACCAGCGTGGGATCCCAACCGAATCGGCGCGCGATTCCGGCGCAGACGCCGGCGATCATGCGTCCCTGGCGCGGACGAGAAAGTGTCTGTGTGGTCATGTCATCGACGGTACGGACGTTGCGGCCGCCTGTGTATCCGGTGATGCCCCGGTCGGCCCCTGATCCTTCCCTGGGAGTCCCCAGGGTGGTCTCACGCCGCCTGGCGCTCGTTCGGGATGAAGATCCAGCCGATCACGTAGGCCAGGACCTGCGGTCCCGGGATGAGGATCGACGCGACGGCGACGATGCGCACCGTCGTGGGATTCCAGCCGAAGCGGCGGGCGATACCGGCGCAGACGCCGCCGATCATGCGGCCCTGACGGGGACGGAAAAGTGTAGGTGTGCTCATGCCGTCGACGGTACGTCCGTCGCGGGCTGGCGGGTATCCGGTGACTCCCTGGTGTTGCCCTGATCCAGCCCCTCCGCAGCGATGAGGCTCACCAGCCGTTCGGCACCAGCACCTTGCGGATGCGCTTCTCGCTGACCGTGCCGTCCGTGCCGAGCTGCTGCGCGAAGAACGAGACCCGCAGCTCCTCCAGCATCCAGCGCACGTCCGCCAGCTCGGCGGCGCGCGCGGCGTCGGGGGAACCCGCCGCGTAGGTGGCGAGCGCCTTCTCGTACGCCGCGGTCACGTCGCCGATTCGCCAGGCGAGGTCGGAGTCGCGTGCCGGGTTCTCCGCCGCCTTCGTCAGGCGGTGCGAGTCCGCGCGCAGATAGCGTGCGAGGTGCGGCAGCCGTCGCGGCGGCGTCGCCGACACGAACCCGTCGTGGATGAGGGTCGCGCGATGCTCGCGAAGGTCCTGCAGCGTGTTCAGGAGCGCGAGGCTGCCCGACGCGCGGACCTCCGCCTCGAGCGTCCGGCTCGCCGACAGCGCGGCGACCACATGCCCGACGACGCGGTACACCTCGTCCTCCAGGTGCCGACGCACGAACGCCAGCGCGTCGGCGTAAGCAGCGGCAGTCCGCACGGACACGGCATCCGGCCCACCCGAAGGCGTGTCATACCGCGCCGAGTCCGGACCAGACGTCAACGAGACGACGGCCGCCAGCTGCAGATCGGCGACCAGCGCCTCGGTGTTCGGATACGGCGAAGCCGCCATCGTGAGCGACTGCGTCCCGGTCCACCGCGACGTCACCCGCCCGGTCCCGAGCGCAGCCTCGGACACCAGCAACCGCCGAACACCAGCGGCGTGCAGCGCATCCTGCCGTGTCTCGTCGGCCAGGATCCGCAGCGCGACCCCCACGGACCGAGCCTGCCCCTTCACCTTGGGAGCAACCTCCTCCACCAGCGCGGGGAACCCGCGCACCACAACCCCGGCCCCGACCCCGGTAGACACCGAAACCGGCAACGATCCGCCGTCCGCCAACCCAGAAGGCCAAGACGTCAGCCCGCTCTGCTCCCCGACAACAACAGCGCCACCAGCACCGCCGACACCAGCATCCCCAGCACCCCCACCAACCCCAGCACCCCCACCAGCGCCGGCACCCCCGCCAACCACCCCACCACTGGAGCTGCGCGCCCCCACTGCCAAAGGCGACGCACCTACGGAGGGCGCGGAAGGCGAAGACCCTCGCGCGGACGTATTCCTTCCCGAAGTGGAGGGCCCCCCGGGGCCCGTGAACGCGTCCGCGCGAGAGTCTTCGCCTTCCGCGCCCGCCCCAGCCACTCGCGCCTCAGCCAGAGCCCGACCCACAGCACCCTTCACCGCCGACCGCACAGCAGCCTCAGCCCGCGAAGCCAACTTCCGCTGCAACAGCACCAGATCCTTGGACTCGTCCAGCACGATCGCCGAAGCGTCCCGCCCCCGCCCGCGCTCCTCGACCACCCGGAACGTCACCCGGAGATGCCCAGGAAGGCGTGCGATCCGCTCCTCGTCCCAGACCTCCGGCGGCACCAGCACGTCGCGGAGCGCGCGGACCGCCCGCGTGAACGCGGAGACGTAGGACTCCGCCATGTCGCCGGCCCGGACGATGTCCTCCCACGCCGGGCACTCCTCGCGGATCCACGCGACGACGTCGCGCGCGACGTCCGGCGCCGGCACCAGCTCGCGCCGCACCGCCTTGGGCAGCGACTTGATGGTCGCGATGGTCAGCTCCTCGAGGAGCCCGGGCACCATCCAGTCGAACCCGTCCGGCACGACCCGCGCGAGCACCGCGATCGGGATGTGCACGGTGACGCCGTCGGCGTCGGACCCGGGCTGGAACTGGTAGGTGAGCGGCAGGGAGAGCTCGCCCTGGGGCCACCCCTCGGGGAACGCTGACGTGTCGACCGAAGCGTCGCCGACCAGCTGTTCCATCGTGAAGGTGAGCAGGTCCGGCGTCTCCTTGCGGGCCCGCGACCACCAGCGGTCGAAGTGCGCGGCGGACACCACGGAGTCGGGGACGCGCTCGTCGTAGAAGGCGAACAGGTCGTCCTCGTCCGCGACCAGGCCACGCTGCCGGGAGCGGGCCTCGAGCTCGCCGGCCTCCTCCAGGAGCGCGCGGTTGTCGTGGAAGAACCGGTGGTGCGTGGTCCACTCGCCCTCGACGAGGGCATGCCGCACGAACATCTCGCGCGCCGCCTCGGGATCGACCTTCGCGTAGAGCACGCGCCGGTCGGAGACGATGGGCACCCCGTACAGCAGCACCTTCTCCGTGCACATCGCCGCACCTTGCTTCGAGGACCAGTGCGGTTCCGAGTAGGTGTGCTTCGCGAGCGGACCGGCGAGGTCCTCGGCCCACTCCGGCTGGATCCGGGCGACGTCGCGCGCCCACAGGCGGCTGGTCTCGACGAGCTCGCCCGCCATGATCCACACCGGCGGCTTCTTCGACAGGGGAGACCCGGGGAAGATGGCGAACCGCGCCCCGCGGGCGCCGATGTACTCGTTGCGAGCCTGCTTCTTGGCTCGCTTCAGCGCGATCTCCCGCTGTGCCCCACGCAGGTGCGCGACGGCGGACGCCTTCACCTCGCCGCTGTCCTGCATCCCGAGCTGCGACAGCAACCCGGCGAGCAGCGACCTGTGGATCGTGTCGTCGTCCCACGTCTGGCGGTACGACGGCGTCTCTTGGTCGGGTCCGGCGGAGGGGTCACCGTCGGTGTCGGCGACCTGGGGTGTGGTGGCGGGACGGTGACGCGGCTGGAACGACATCTCTATGCCCAGCGGCCGCGACATCTCACGGAGCTGGGCGACGACGTCCTGCCACTCGCGGATACGCAGGAAGTTCAGGAACTCCGCCTTGCACAGGCGCCGGAAGGCCGAGCTGCCCATCTGGTGCTGCTGCTCCCGGACGTACTCCCAGAGATTCAGGTACGTGAGGAAGTCGGAGCGCGGGTCGGCGAACCGGGCGTGCAGCTGGTCGGCCTGCGCACGCTGTTCCGCCGGGCGCTCGCGGGGGTCCTGGATCGACAGCGCGGCGGCGATGATCGCCACCTCGCGGGCGACGCCGTGCCGTGAGCCCTCGATGACCATACGGGCCAGCCGGGGGTCCATCGGGAGCTGGGCGAGCGTGCGGCCCACCTCGGTGAGCCGCGTGACCATCTCGTTGGTCGAGCCTGTCGAGACCTCTTCCAGCGCACCCAGCTCGGTGAGCAGCTGGACGCCGTCGCGGATCGCGCGCGTGTCCGGGGGTTCGACGAAGGGGAAGCGGGCGACATCGTCGGGCGTGCTGACCACGCCCACCGAGATCATCTGCAGCAGCACGGACGCCAGCGACGTGCGCAGGATCTCGGGCTCGGTGAACTCGGGGCGCCCGTTGAAGTCCTCCTCCGAGTAGAGGCGGATCGCGATGCCGTCGGCGACACGGCCGGACCGGCCGCTGCGCTGGTTGGCCGAGGCCTGCGAGACCGGCTCGATCGGCAGCCGCTGGACCTTGGTCTGCTTGGAGTACCGGCTGATCCGGGCCGTACCGGGGTCGACGACGTAGTGGATGCCGGGGACGGTCAGCGAGGTCTCGGCGACGTTGGTCGCCAGCACGATGCGCCGCGACGCGTGCTGCTGGAAGACCCGGTGCTGCTCCGCGCTGGAGAGCCGCGCGTACAGCGGCAGGATCTCGACGTGCTGCGGATGCTTCGGGTCCCGGACACGCTCCTTGAGGTGGCCGGCGAGCCCGTCGGCGGTGTCGTGGATCTCGCGTTCGCCCGAGAGGAACACGAGGATGTCGCCGTTGCCCTCGCGCAGCAGCTCGTCGCAGGCCTCGATGATGCCGGTGACGAGATCCTTCTCCTCGCGCGCGTTCTTCGGTGCCCGGGCGCTGCCCCCTGGTCGTGCTCCACCCGCTGGCCGTGCTCCGCCTGGTCGCGCCTGTCGAGACCCCTTGGCCTCGACAGGCTCGGCCCGCGAGGCATCGGCTCCCGACGGATCCTCGTCCGGCGACAGCGGCTGGTAGCGGATCTCGACGGGGAACGTCCGGCCGGAGACCTCGACGATCGGCGCCAGCTCGGGGAGCACGTCGGTGACGTACGCGGGGGCACCGCCCCGCTCGGCCAGGGCCGCGGGGGAGAAGTGCGCGGCGAACCGCTCCGAGTCGATGGTGGCCGACGTGATGATCAGCTTGAGGTCGGGCCGCTGGGGGAGCAGCCGCGACAGGTAGCCGAGCAGGAAGTCGATGTTCAGGGACCGCTCGTGCGCCTCGTCGATGATGATCGTGTCGTAGGCCAGCAGCTGCGGGTCGCGCTGGATCTGGGCGAGCAGGATGCCGTCGGTCATGACCTTGACCAGCGTGTCCTCGCTCGACTGGTCGGTGAACCGGACCTGGTAGCCCACGACGCCGCCGAGCTCGGTGCCGAGCTCCTCCGCGATGCGCTCCGCGACCGTACGGGCCGCGAGCCGCCGGGGCTGGGTGTGCCCGATCTGACCCTGCCGTCCACGGCCGAGCTCCAGCGCGATCTTCGGGATCTGGGTGGTCTTCCCGGAGCCGGTCTCGCCGGCCACGATGACCACCTGGTTGTCGCGGATCGCCGCGGCGATGTCCGCGCGGCGCGCGGAGACGGGCAGCTGCCCCGGGTAGGTGATGGGCGGCACCTCGACGGCGGCACGCTTGGCGGCGGCCGCTTCGAGCTGCGCGGTCGAGACGCGCTGCGGCCCGCTGCGCCGGGGTCGCCGGTTCTGCTTGTCCGCCTGCTTGCCCGGCCCACGGCGGCGGTTCCGGCCTCCGCCCGCGCGGCCGCGATCGCCGTCGGACACCGGGGTGGAAGAAGGCTCGGTACTCACAACCCCCCATTCTCCCAGGAACGGCAAGGTCATTTGCCACCGGGCACCCGCGACGCGTCAGACGCACGGGTCGCTCGGGCGAGCTGTGCGCCTGACACGTCGCGGGTCCTAGCTCGCCTGCGCCGCGTTGAGCAGGTCGAGCGCGCCGTGCTGGCAGCCGTGTCCCGAGCTCACCGGGACCCGCGGACCGTTCCAGTGCGGGCCGTACATGTTGAGCGAGTCACGGTCGTTGGCGTACGCGGTGTCGGCCTGCCGGTCGAGGTAGGCGCTGTACGGCCGGTCGCCCAGCGCAGCGTTCAGCTTGCCCAGTCCGCGGACGTAGGCGCCCTTGAAGGAGGCGCCGTCGCTGTTGCAGTCGTCGCCCTCGTTCACCTCGCGCAGCACCCCGCCCGGGTTGAGGTAGGTGGAGCTGGTCGAGGCGTTGGCCAGGGTGCGTGCGGTGCTGAGCAGCGACGCGTCGCCGGTGGCCCGGTGCAGCTCGGCCAGGGCGCCCAGGATGACGCCCTGGTTGTACGTCCACGTCGGCTGACCGTTGTTGACGCACGAGTCGTTCAGCCCGTCGTTGACCAGGTCGCCGGAGTTGATCATGCCGCTGGCGCGGAACCAGCTCCAGCCCTCCCGGGCGCGCTGCAGGTAGGTGGTGTCGCCGGGGATGCGGTTGTGCAGCGCCGCGTTGAGCTGGATGTACAGCTCGTTGGTGATGGCGTTCTTGTACGGGATGCCGGTGTTCCACTGGACGCCGCCGCCGCACTTGGACGTCCAGTAGGCGCGCATGTGGTCGGCGTCGGCCCGGGCCGTGCTCAGGTACCGGCTGTCGCCGGTCAGGTCGTAGGCGGCGATCCAGGCGAGGCCCCACCAGCCGGTGTCGTCCAGGTACTCGTTGCGGAACTGGCCGTCACGCGCGTTGACGTTCTTGTCGTACGTCTGCGCGATCACGTACCGGTAGCTGCCCATCCCGCTGATCCGGGCGTTGTCGATGACGGCGGTCAGCGCGTTGGCGCCCGTCCACCAGCCGTTGGTCTCGAACAGGCCCGTGTTGCGGTCCCACAGCATCATCAGCGAGGTGGCGGCCGCCGTCGAGCGGCTCCCGGCGTTGCGGTCGTTACGTGCCCAGCCGGTGCAGGCGATCTCCGGCCGGTCGCCCGCCTTGCCGCAGACGCGGAGGGCGCCGATCCCCGCGTTGTTCCAGTCGTCCACGTTGTACATCTGGGTGCGCCAGCCCGTGCTGCCCGCGGGGATCGTGGTGACACCGAGCCTGCTGCCGGAGGCCCACGTCCGGCCGCCGTCGAACGACCGGTCGAGCCAGACCTCGTCGCCCGCCCGGCCGCCCTCGACAGTGCCCCAGCCCATGACGTCGGGGTCGGAGACGTGGAGCCGGAAGGTCCGGCCGTGGACGGCGGCGCTCACCGGCGTGCGGTCGCCCGCGGCGAGCCCGGGGTCCCGGGCATCGCAGTAGATGTCGCAGATGACGGCGTCCGGCGCGGCTGCCGATCGCGGAACAGCTTCGGCCCGCGTGACCGGGGTGAGCGGCACGGTCAGGAGGCAGGCCAGGGCCAGGGCCGTCGCCGAGGCGACGGCGCGGCGGGCGCCGACACGTCGGCGTGGATGGTCGGGGGGTACTGACAGCGATGTCATCGAAACTCCCTGTGCTCGTCCTTGCTTCCGTCTTTGGAGTGGTGGAGCGATGGAGCGACCAGACGCGGCACGACCCGAGTCGCGGCCCGACAAGATTCACCCGGAACGGACAGCAGGTCAAGAGCGTCGGCGGCCCGGGTGGGGGACCGGCGCTCGCAGGATGGGGATGGCTCCCCATGTCGCGACGGGCGTCGCTTCCGTAGGCTTTTGAGATTCCTGTGACGTGCACCGGGATGCCCGAGGGGAGCGGTATGACTGACAGGTTGACCAGCCAGCGACGGGCCGGCATGACGACCCGTGAGCTCGCCGCTCTGTGCGAGAGCCGGATCAACGGTCTGAGCCGCATCCGACAGGCATTCGAGCACAGCGACGCGCCCGAGCACGTCGAGGGACTGATCGACGACCTGCGGACCACGGCGTCCGACTGGGACGCGGCAGTGAGCCGTTCGCCGGACGGGGATCCCGTGGCACTCCGGGTCGGCGCCCGGACCGTCCGGGACGGGGTGCCCGGATTCGGGGCGGTGGCTGATGCGCTCGAGTCCTACGCCTCGGCCCTCGAGTCGGGGCAGGCCAGGCACGGTGCGGGGCTGGCGCAGCTCCAAGCCGCCCGACAGCGCGCGACGGGTCTCACCGTGGCTGGTGGCGCGAGCGCGGGCGCGGGCGCGGGTGCCGGTGTCGGCGCCGACCCGGAACGAACCGAAGCCGCCTCCTCGGCCGCGATAGCCGTGCTCGACGTCGCCTGCGCGGGCTACGCCGCCTGTCAGGACGCCTACGAGGCCGCGCGCGACGCCGAGGAGGCGCTCTACGCGGCACTGTCGTACGTCCGTGTCAGACCCTCAGGTCACCGGAATGACCTGAGGGTCTGACAGCACCGCGGTGGCGGACGGGGCCGGTCAGGCCGAGCAGGTGTTGAGCAGCGGCTGCAGCGCCGACTTCTCCGCGGAGTCCAGGGTGAGGCTCCAGCGGTACTTCGTGCGGATCCACATCTTCGCGTAGGCACAGTGGGAGCTGGTGAGCGGAGGGACCCACTCGGCGGGGTCCTTGTCGCTCTTCGAGACGTTCACGTTGTCCGTGACGGCGATCAGCTGCGGGCCGGTGAGGTCGTTCGCGAAGTCCTGCCGACGGCTCGTCGTCCACTCGCTGGCGCCCGAGTCCCAGGCCTCGGACAGGGCCACGACGTGGTCGATGTCGATGTCCGACGGCGCCGTCTCCGTCAGCCCGTCCCACTCGCTGTACCAGCTGCCCGACGTCGGGTAGCAGTCGCTGCCGACCTCGACGTCCTCGCCGTCGCGCTGGAGGACCGTCTCGCGGGTGGTGCAGCCGCTGACCGTGATCCAGTGCGGGAACAGGGTGCGGTCGTACGGGGTGGACGCGCTCTCCGCCCGCACCGTGAGCGCGTTGAGCTCGGACTGCGCCACCGCCTTGGTGGGTAGTCCGGGCGGGTAGGCGCCTGCCCGCTGCGGGAACGCCACCATCAGCAGTGCGACGAGCGCCAGCGCGGTGACCGCTGCGATCAGGCGGTGGCGAGGCTCTCGCCGAGGTTCGTGCTGGACGACGAGCTGCGGCATGGGCAGACCTTTCGCGAGACCGGTCAGGGCGCGTTCATCGTCGACCTGGGCGGTGTCGTCCAAATGACCATGATGTGACGGTTAGCGAAATTTCACCCGGTCTGTCGTCATAGTCCGCCATGTCGCTCCACGACGCAAGGCCCGCCTCCACCGGCCGCTCGCGGCGGGTCCGGGGAGACCGCGCGAGGGGACCGCGTGCAGGCGGGCCTTGAGGGGTCCGGCGGCTCAGGCGGTTCAGCCGGCGCTCAGCACGCCCAGGTAGTAGCCGAGGCCGACCAGGGCGAGGGCGCCGAGCGTCTCGATGATGGCGAGCGCGAGGCCCCAGCGAGCGAGCCACAGGTCGAAGCCCTCCTTGCCGGCGCGCGCGACGGCGATCGCGTTCAGGATGACGCCGATGACGGGCAGGGCTGCCAGGAAGAAGGTGAGGAGGCTGAAGACCGCGGTCTGCGGGTCCTCTTCCTCGACCGCGGCAGCCGGCGCGGCGACCGCGGTCTCGGCGGCCACGGGGGTCGCTACGGCCACAGCTGCCTCGGTGACGGCCTCGGCAGGAGACGTCGCGGCAGCGGTCTCGACGGGCGCCGTCTCGGCTGCGGGGGCCTCGGCCTCTGCCTTCGCCTCGGACGTCGCCTCCGGCGCGGCAGGCTCGGTCTCCACGACCTCGGTGGCGGTGGCTGCCGCACTCTGGTCGACAGCGGCCTCGGGAGTCGTGGTGTCGGGCGTGGTCATGTCGGTAGTGCTCCCCTGGTTGCAGGTTTTAGGAAATGTCAGGCCATATTGTGGAGTATCCGAATGGTCTTGGATAGACCGGTACCAGCCATTCAAGCGGCAGAGGCCGCCGCTCCTTCGGGAACGGCAGCCTCCGCGCTGCTGGGTACGCATGGTCGCGCTGCCGGGCACGTCGCGGCGCCCGGGGCGGTCTCGGCGGGTCAGGCCGCCTGGAGGGTGATCGCCGCGTAGCCGGCGAGGCCGAACAGCACGAGGTACAGCACCGTGAAGACGATCGAGAGGCCCAGGCCCCACTTCGAGAGCTTGCTGTCGAGGCCCGCCTTGCCGGCCTTCGAGACGGCGATCGCCGAGACGACGATCCCGATCGGGGGCGCGACGAACGCGAGGATGAAGCCCACGATCGCCAGGGTGTTGGCCTTCGGGTCCTGGGCCGTGCCCTGGTCGGCGGGGGCGCTCGTGGTCTCGCTCATGAGGGACTTTCCTTTCACGGCCACTGTTCCGGCCGTTCGACTGCGGACGCAGGTGCGCCCGTTGGGACGCGGGCAAGTGTGAGGCATCACGAGATGTCCACGAAAGGTTTCATTGCGCCGTACGCCCGAATCGTTACCCTTGGCGATCATGGGGTGTCATCCGTCCCAGGGTCCTGCGCCTGACCCTGGGGACCGGTTCACCCTGGGCGGCCGACAATTACGCCGCTCGAGTTCACCTGGGCGTGATAGGCCTGTGCAAGGACCAAGACGCACGTACCGCACCACGAAGTGGCGCACCGACCGAGGGGGCGACGCGTGAACGACGAGGCGAAGAAGCCAAGTCCGCACGACTCCCGCGCGGGTCTGCGCAAGTACTTCCGGACCGCCTGGACCGGTGCGGTCGCCAGCGTCATCGCGGTGGGCGTGCTGTTCAGTGCTTCCGCGAGCGTCCCCGCCTCGCACCTCGCCGGTGGGAACGGTGGCGAGCTGCCCATCAGGCTCTACGGGCTGCTGCAGAGCGTCACGGTCGGTGAGACGGAGACCGCTCCCGACGGCGTCACGCTCGCCCAGATCGTCGCCGTCCTCGAGCGGGCCGAGGAGCAGGCGCAGGAACAGGGGCCCAACTTCAGCCCTACGATCGCGCAGGCTGCCGCTGAGCTCGGCATGCTCTACACGACGTACCAGATGCAGCAGCTGGCCTTCGGCGAGAACAACAAGGGCCTCCGCGTCGAGGACGCGCCGGTGGCGCGCGACGCCCAGGAGGACGCGGCGGATCCGGCTGCGGATGCCGACCGTGAGCGCGACGAGCAGGACAACGACGCCCAGGACAGCGACGAGCAGGACAACGACGCCCAGGACAGCGACGAGCAGGACAACCCCGAGCGCGAGCCCGAGGAGCGCGAGCCCCGCCCGGGGCCGGGGACCGACGACGAGGCCCCGCCCGCCGTGCAGGTGTCGAACGAGCGCACCTCGGTGATCGACCCGCACGACGAGGACCCGACGGCCGGCTACATCACCTACGACGAGGTCGTGATCGCCGCGGTACGGCTCGCGAACATGCTGGACCCGTCGGTGCCCAACGCGCTCGTCGAGGTGGACGGGGCCGGGCAGCGCGAGGGCTTCTCGCTGCGCGAGAGCCTGCTCGACGTCGTGGGCATGTTCGGCGGGACCACCGCCGGATACGCGAACGGCCGCATCCCGACTGACGTGCTGTGCCCCCTGGAGTTCGCGTCCGGCCACATGCTGCGCTGTGACGCGGCAGAACGGCTGACGGCACTCAGCGATCTGTTCGAGCAGGAGTTCGGCTACCCGATCCCGATCACCGACTCCTACCGCTCCTACGAGGCCCAGGTCACCCTGGCCGGCATCAAGCCGCACCTCGCCGCGATCCCCGGTACGTCGAACCACGGTTGGGGCATCGCGGTGGACCTCGGCAACCCGATCGCCGGCGGCCGCTCACCGGAGTACGTCTGGCTGCGGCTGCACGGCCCGGACTACGGCTGGGACAACCCGTCGTGGGCCCAGCTCGACGGGTCGAAGCCGGAGCCGTGGCACTTCGAGTTCTTCGCTGCCGGCTCGATCCCGAACCGTGCGATCGACCCGTCCGACGTCGGGACCTGGGTGCCGTCGGACGACACGACCCCGCGCTACAAGCCTTCGCTCGACCCGAAGCCGAGCAACAAGCCGCCGGCCTCGAAGCCGTCCGACCGGCCGGGCGACAACCCGCCGTCGCAGAAGCCGCCGAAGCCGACGCCCAAGCCGACGCCGACACCCACGCCGTCGGCGACGCCGAAGCCGACACCCACGCCGTCGGCGACGCCCACGCCCACCCCGACTCCGACGGAACCGACTCCGACTCCGACCCCGACTCCGACGGAGCCGACCCCGGCGCCGACTCCGACGGAACCGACCCCGTCGCCGTCCTCGCCGAGCCCGTCACCCAGCCCGTCGCCGTCGGACCCGACCTGCCCGGACGGCGACCCTGAACCGGCGCCGAGCGCGTCGCCCGAGCCGAGCGTCAGCCCCGAGCCGACGCCCGCGCCGAGCACCGGGGCCGAGGAGCCTGCGGACGACCCGTGCGCGCCCGACGAGGGTTCGGAAGCCGACAAGACCACGGAGAGCGCCGGGTCCACGGACGCGAGCGGCGACGGGACCTCGGCCACGGTGACGGCGGCAGCTCTGTCGGCGAGCCGTCCCGAGAGGCTCAGCCTGGTCAGGCGGCGAGGACTGATCGCCACATGACGGCGGAGCATGCCCCGAACGACCGGCCCGCGGCGTCTCCTCCGGGAGGCGCCGCCGGCGACCCGCTGCGGTTCCTGCGGTCGGGGCGGCTCGAGTCGATGCCGCGGAGGTGGCGCGACAAGGTGGCGGTGACCCGCTACCTGGCGGCGCGGGTGCTGCCCACCTTGCTGGAGCCGGTGACGGAACGCGAGCTGACCGACCGGCTGCACGAGGTCGCGCACGACCCGGTGGGCATGCGGCGTGCGATGGTCGACCACGGTCTGGTGCAGCGCACCCGGGACGGAGCCGAGTACTGGCGTACCGAACGGACCGAGTACGACCTCTGAGCTGCCCCAGGGCGAAGTCTTGACCATATGTCGAGACAACGAAGACTCGTCTTTTCGGGATAGGAAATTTCATGACTGAAGAACGTGCCGTCGCAGCGCTCGAGGCGGCGGGTATCCCGTTCGAGATGACGCGACACGGTCAGGTCGCTAGCCTCGCTGAGGCCGCCGCCGCGCGCGGGGTCGAGCCGGCGAAGCTGATCAAGACGATCGTGGTGCGCCGGGCGGACGAGGACTACCTGTTCGTGCTCGTCCCGGGTGACCGGCAGATCTCGTGGCCCAAGCTGCGTGCGCTGCTCGGCGTCTCCCGGCTCTCGATGCCGAGCAAGGACGTCGCTTTCGAGGTCACGGGCTATGAGAGGGGAACCATCACTCCGTTCGGGTCGTTCCACAGGTGGCCCGTCGTCGCGGACTCCCGGCTCAGTGAGCCAGGTCCGGTGTCGATCGGCGGAGGCGCTCACGGTGTGGGTGCCACGGTTGACGCCGTTGATCTCACGACGGCGCTCGACGCCACGGTTGCGGACGTGACCGACCCGGTCTGAGGCGTTCTCGGACCGGGATCGAGCAGGCCCGCGAGGGTGCGGAGGCCGGCAGTTCGCTTCCGTGCAACGTGACCGTAACGCCTGGGGGGTGGACGGAAGCCAGGTGCCGGGTGAACACTCACCCTAGGCAATTCTTGCCCCTCCCGACCAAGGAGCGGTCAGGGAGCACCAAGAAGAGTCCAAGCCGCCAGTGCAAGGTCGCCAGTGCAAGGTCGCCGTTGAAAGTCGGTTGGTAAGTCAGTGTCTAACGAAGTCGAGGCCCGACCAATGCAGGACGGAGCGAATGACCCCATGGACCCTCTCCCGTCAGACTCAGCGCAGGACATGGTTCCCGGTCGCCCGGGATCCGGTATCGCCTGCCGGAACACCTACGAGGGCACGGTGCTGACCCTCTGGGGCGACATCGACGCGCTGCTGCGCGAGAACGCGAGCGCGGCGATGGCCACGCTCGCAGCACGACCCGATCCCGACCCCGTCATCGTCGACGCGCGGGATGTCACGTTCATCGACTCCTCCGGGGTGGCCTTCATCCTGCAGGTGTTCGTGCTCGGTGAGGAGACGGGTTCGCCCGTACTGCTCCGTGAGCCGTCCGCCGTGGTGATGGAGGTCCTGGACATGGTCGGCATCAGTCAACGGATCCCGGTGGTCCGCAGCGCTGCCGCCAGCGCCTGAGCCGGAACCGAACCAGTCGGAGGAGTGGCACCCTTGTCCGGTGAAGAACTGGGCAGCGAACCTCACCTACTCCTCCGAGCGCATCGAACGTCCCCGGACCCTCGCGGAGCTCGCCGGCATCGTCGCCGGTGAGCCCCGCGTCCGGGCCCTCGGCTCGCGCCACTCGTTCTGCGACGTCGCCGACACGACGGGCGTGCACGTCCAGCTCGACCTGCTCGACGACGGCAGGCCGTCCCTCGAGGTGGACCCGGAGACGGGCGTCGCGTCGGTCCGTGCGGGCCTGCGCTACGGCGAGGTCGCGTCCGGCCTGCACGCCGAGGGCCGTGCCCTGGGTGCGATGGCCTCGCTGCCCCACATCTCGGTGGCCGGTGCCGTCGCCACGGGCACCCACGGCTCGGGCGACGGGACGCGCTCGCTCGCGGGCGACGTCGTCGGGGTGGAGCTCATGACCGCCTCCGGCGAGGTGCTGGTCGTGCGCCGTGGCGACGCCGACTTCCCGGGCTCCGTGGTGGCGCTCGGCGCCCTCGGCATCGTGACGCGCGTGGAGCTGGCGACGGTCCCGACGTTCGACGTGCGCCAGGACGTCTTCACCGGCCTGCCCTGGGACGCGTTGTTCGAGAACCTCGACGCCGTCATGGGCAGCGCGTACTCCGTCAGCGTCTTCACGAGCTGGTTCGAGCCCGATGTGCGGATGGTCTGGTGCAAGTCGAAGGTCTCGACCGGCGTCGAGGCGCCCACGCTCCTGGTCGAGCTGGGGGCCGCACCGGCGACCGAGCCCATGCACCCCCTTCCGGACGTCGCGGCGGTCGCGTGCACCGAGCAGGGCGGGGTGCCGGGACCCTGGTTCGAGCGGCTGCCGCACTTCCGGCTGGACTTCATGCCGTCGCTCGGCGAGGAGCTGCAGTCGGAGTACCTCCTGCCGCGTGCGGCGGGGCCTGACGCCGTCCGCGCGCT
The DNA here is from genome assembly GCF_050936155.1 of Promicromonospora sp. CA-289599. Taxonomy (NCBI): domain Bacteria; kingdom Bacillati; phylum Actinomycetota; class Actinomycetes; order Micrococcales; family Promicromonosporaceae; genus Promicromonospora; species Promicromonospora sp. CA-289599. The sequence continues at coordinate 2,505,907 of NZ_JBNJNI010000001.1, read as the reverse complement.
GCGGGCGCTCGGGGACCGGATCGGGCCGCTGCTGCTGACCTCGGAGATCCGCACGATCGCCGGCGACGACCAGTGGCTCAGCACCACCGGCGAGGACAGCATCGCGTTCCACTTCACCTGGCAGCAGGACTGGCCTGCCGTGCGGGAGCTGCTGCCCGAGCTGGAGGCGGCGCTCCTGCCGCTGGGTGCGCGCCCGCACTGGGGCAAGCTGTTCACGGTCCCCGTGGCGGACCTCCCGGGCCTCTACCCGCGCTTCGAGGACTTCGCGGATCTGGCCGCGCGCCTGGACCCGACGGGCAAGTTCCGCGGTGGGTACGTCGAGAAGCTGCTCACGGAAGGAAATTGATATGGCAACGATATCGCGTTCAAGGCGATTTTCTCGGAGGATCAACGTATGAGCGACGCGCAGAGAACAACCGCGCAGCCCGAGAAGCGGGAGGAGTTCAGCGGACAGCTGGGATTCATCCTGTCCGCTATCGGCTCCGCTGTCGGGCTGGGGAACATCTGGCGCTTCCCGGGGGTGGCATACGAGAACGGCGGGGGCGCGTTCCTGGTGCCCTACCTGGTGGCCCTGCTGACGGCAGGCATCCCGATCCTGTTGCTGGACTACGCGGTCGGGCACCGGTTCCGAGGTTCGGCACCGCTGGCCTTCCGCCGGGTCAAGCGCTGGCTGGAAGGACTGGGCTGGTTCCAGGTCATGATCTGCTTCGTGATTGCCGTCTACTACGCGGTGATCATCGCCTGGGCGCTCAGCTATTTCGTGTACTCGTTCGACCTGAGCTGGGGTGACGACACCGCCGGCTTCTTCACCGGCAGCTACCTCCAGCTGGCCGACGTCGGCGGCGCGGACCCGTGGTTCACGTTCGACTTCGTCTCCGCCGTGCTGATCCCGCTGGTCCTCGTGTGGGTGGCGGCCATCGTCGTGCTGGCCGCCGGCGTGGCGAAGGGCGTGGAGAAGGTCAACTTCATCTTCATCCCGCTGCTGTTCGTCGCCTTCGGCGCTCTGGTCATCCGGTCCCTGACGCTGCCGGGCGCCGCCGACGGTCTCAACGCGCTGTTCACGCCGGACTGGAGCGCGATCACCGATCCGAACGTGTGGATCGCGGCCTACGGCCAGATCTTCTTCTCCCTTTCCATCGCGTTCGGGATCATGATCACGTACGCCTCCTACCGGAAGCGCCGCGCCAACCTGACCTCGCCCGGCTTCGTCGTGGCGTTCGCCAACTCCGGCTTCGAGGTGTTCGCCGGCATCGGTGTGTTCGCGGCGCTCGGCTTCCTCGCGAACCAGCAGGGCATGGCCATCGCAGAGCTCGAGGGCATCACAGGACCCATCCTCGCGTTCGTCACCTTCCCGGCGATCGTGTCCCAGATGCCGGCAGGGGCGCTCTTCGGGGCGTTGTTCTTCGGCTCCCTGGTGATGGCCGGGTTCACGTCCCTGCTGTCGATCCTCCAGGTGGTCTCCGCGTCGTTCCAGGAGAAGTTCGGCTGGACGCGCCAGGGGGCCGCACTTCGTATCGGCATCGTGGCGGCGGTGATCTCGGTGGTGGGGTTCTCCACGACCACCGGCCTGATCGCTCTCGACACGGTCGACAACTGGGCGAACAACATCGGCATCGTCGGTTCCGCGGTGGTCACCACCGTGGTCGTCGGGTGGATCCTGCGGCGCTCCGAGGAGATGCGGTTCCACCTGAACTCGGTCTCCACGCTCCAGGTGGGCCGCTGGTGGTCCTTCTGCATCATCGTGCTCGGACCGGTCGTGCTCACCTACATGCTCGTCTCGCGCATCGTCAGCCTGATCCAGGAGCCGTACGAGGAGTACGACGCGACGTACCTCGGCTTCGCGGGGTGGGGCACCGTCGTCGTCCTCGTGGTCGGGGCCCTGGTGCTCACCCTGATGCGGTGGCGGGTCGAGCCCGACAAGTTCGATGCGTGGCCCACCTACGGAGGTAAGTCATGACCGGCGAAGCTATCGCCCTTCTGGTCGTCTCGCTCGTCATCGTGTGGGGCGGGCTCGCGGCGAGCATCGTCGCCCTCGTCCGGCGGCCCGAGCGGACCGAGTTCCCGCACGGCTGGCAGCACGAGGGCGGTCCGGAGGACCGGCCGGACGAGCCCGTCGAGCACGACACCTGAGCAACTCCCGGCAAGTCGGCCAGCGGCCGGCTTGCCGGGGTGTTTGCGCAGGCCAGACCACATAGACGTGGACAAAATGTTAACGAGACGCGCAAAACATCACAATGTGACATCAGTCTCGATCCTCCGGGTTTACGCCAGGAGGGCGTCACGGTTAGGTGAGACTCGCACACGAGGCGCCCAGCGCGCCGTCGGGTCCTCTGCTCCCCTGATGACGGAGATCTGCCGGGTCGTAGCGCCTCGTGACACACCAACGATCCGACCCAGGAGACCCCTGATGCGCAGGCTTCCCGCCTTCACTGCTGCCACGGCACTTACCGCTGCCGCCCTCGTCCTCACCGCGTGCACCGACGCGTCACAGCAGCCCGCTGGTGGCACCGCGACCGACGAGGCCAGCGCCGAGGCATCGTTCGACCCGTCGGCCATCGAGGCCGACGCGGAGATCGCCGCGATGCTCCCGCAGGAGATCGCCGACAAGGGCACGCTGTCCGTCGGCTCCGACACGGCGTACGCGCCGGCAGAGTTCATCGACGTCGACGGCGAGACGCCTGTCGGGTTCGACATCGACACGGTGAACGCCGTCGCCGCGGTGCTCGGCCTGGAGGCCGACGTCCAGACGGCGGCCTTCGACGGGATCATCCCCGCCATCGGCTCCAAGTACGACGTGGGCATCTCGGCGTTCACCATCACCGACGAGCGCACCGCCGCGGCCAACATGATCAGCTACGCCGTCGCCGGCTCGCAGTTCGGCGTCGCCGCGGACAACCCCGATGGCTTCGACCCCGAGAACCTGTGCGGCAGCACCGTCGGCGTGCAGACCTCGACCATCCAGGACGAGGAGCTCACCGAGGCCGCCAAGGACTGCGAGGACGAGGGCGAGGAGCCCGTCGACGTCGTCCGCTACGAGTCGCAGGCCGACGTCACCACCAACCTCGTGGGTGGCAAGCTCCAGGCCATGTACGCCGACTCGCCGATCACGGCCTACGCCGTCGAGCAGACGTCCGGTGAGGTCGAGACGATCGGCGAGATCAACGACGCGGCGCCGTACGGCATCGTCGTCGCGCAGGACGACGAGGAGCTGACCGAGGCCGTGCAGGCCGCGCTGCAGAAGCTCATCGACGACGGCACGCTCGAGGAGATCTTCGCCGGCTGGGGCAGCGAGGGCGTCGTCGTGGACGAGGCCGAGCTCAACCCTGCCGAGTGACCAGCGCCCGCGGACAGAGAAGAGGGGCGAGATGAGCTCCAGCAAGACTCAGGGATCGGGTCACGACCCGGTGCCCAACCGGATCCGTGCGCGACCGGTGCCGCGACCCGGCCGTTTCGTCGCGGCGGCGATCGTGCTGGTGCTGGCCGCCATGGCGGCCAACGCGCTGATCACGAACGACAACTTCCGCTGGGACGTGGTCTGGCTCTACCTGCGTGACACCCTCGTCGTCCGCAGCGTCATGTGGACGCTGATCCTCACGTTCGGTTCCATGGCCGTCGCCGTGGTGCTGGCGGTGACGCTCGCGATGATGCGCCGGTCGGACAACCCGGTGATGCGCTGGGTGAGCTGGCTCTGGATCTGGTTCTTCCGCGGCACGCCGATCTACACGCAACTGATCTTCTGGGGCCTGCTGGCGGTGCTCTACCCGCGGCTCTCGCTGGGTATCCCGTTCGGTCCGGAGTTCTTCTCGTTCCGCACCGAGGACGTCCTCACCGTGTTCTGGCTGGCGCTGTTCGGCCTCGCGTTCAACGAGTCGGCGTATCTCGCCGAGATCATGCGTGCTGGCCTGACCTCCGTGGACCCGGGCCAGGCCGAGGCCGCCAAGGCGCTCGGGATGAAGGACGGCAAGATCATGCGCCGTGTGATCCTGCCGCAGGCCATGCGCGTGATCGTGCCCCCGACGGGCAACGAGACCATCTCCATGCTGAAGACCACCTCGCTGGTGGTCGCCGTCCCGCTCACCCTTGAGCTGACGTACGCGACCTCCGCCATGGGCAACCGGCAGTTCCTGACCATCCCGTTCCTGGTCATCGCCGCGCTCTGGTACCTGCTCATCACCTCGATCCTGATGGTGGGCCAGCACTACCTGGAGCAGTACTACGGGCGCGGGTTCGGCACCGCTACCGGGCGGCGCGGGCGCGGCAAGGGCCCGGGTGGCCGGCAGGCCGCCATCGCGGCTGCCGGGACCGTGAAAGTAGACATCACGAAGGAGGTCACGCCATGAGCGTCGTCGCCGACTCCGCGGCCGCTCCGGCGGACACCACGGACATGGTCTCCGTACGTGCAGTGCACAAGGTGTTCGGCCACGGCCAGGACGCCGTGCACGTCCTGAAGGGCGTCGACCTCGACGTCGCGCGGGGCGAGGTCACGGTGATCCTCGGCCCGTCCGGGTCCGGCAAGTCCACCCTCCTGCGCTGCATCAACGAGCTGGAGGAGATCACCGGCGGCTCCGTCGTCGTCGGCGGGGACCTCATGGGCTACCGCAAGGACGCCAAGGGGACCCTCCACAGGCTGCACCCGAAGGCGGTCGCGAAGCAGCGCTCGCGCATCGGGATGGTCTTCCAGCGGTTCCACCTGTTCCCGCACATGACGGCGCTCGAGAACATCATGGAAGCGCCGGTGCAGGTGCGGGGGATGTCGAAGAAGGCGGCGAAGCAGCGCGCGCTCGAGCTCATCGAGCGCGTGGGGCTGTCCGACCGGATGGAGCACTACCCGGCCCAGCTGTCCGGCGGCCAGCAGCAGCGGGTCGCCATCGCCCGGGCGCTCGCGATGGATCCGGAGCTCATGCTGTTCGACGAGCCGACGTCGGCCCTCGACCCCGAGCTGGTGGGCGAGGTGCTGTCGGTGATGCAGGACCTGGCGAAGTCCGGCATGACGATGATCGTGGTGACGCACGAGATCGGGTTCGCCCGTGAGGTGGCCGACCACGTCGTCTTCATGGACGAGGGCGTGATCGTCGAGGCAGGCCCGCCGGCGGAGGTCCTGGACGCTCCGAAGGAAGCCCGCACGCAAGACTTCCTCTCCCACGTCCTCTGACCACCGTTGAGTGCTGGGTATTCGCCCTGGAAACGCGCTTTCGAGGGCGAATATCCAGCACTCAGCGAGCGGTGGGGAGGTGGAGGGTGAAGCGGCAGCCTCCACGCGTGTTGGTGGCCGACGCCGTGCCTCCGTGGGCCTCGGCCACTCCTCGAACGATGGAGAGGCCGAGGCCCGCGCCGCCTCCCGGCACGTTCTCCCGTTCCGGGGTGCGTGCCCCCGAGCCGCGCCAGCCCGCCTCGAAGACACGATCGAGGTCTGCCTCCGGGATGCCGCCGCACTCGTCCTCGACGGTGATCGTCACGGTGCCCGACGCCTCCGCACCGCCCGCCGCGGTCCCCGCGCACGCCACGGACACCCGGACGGTGCCGCCCGGTCCCGTGTGCCGGATCGCGTTCACCAGCAGGTTCTCCAGCGCGCGCCCGACCTGCTGAGCGTCGAGCGACGTCACCACCGGGTCGGTGACGTCCCATGCCAGCTGCACTCCGCCGGAGTCGGCAAGGGGCTGGGCGGCCGCTATCGCGTCGGAGGCCAGGTCGGCGACGGCGACCGGCTCGCGCCGCAGCGTCGCCGTGGGGGACTGGAGTCGGGAGAGGGCGAGCAGGTCGTCGACCATCGCGGCCATCCGCCGGTTCTCGGCGAGGATCCGGGGCACGTGCTCGTCCACCGGGCCGACGCCGTCCTCCAGCGCCTCCGCCAGTGCCCGCACCGCCGCAAGGGGTGTGCGCAGGTCGTGCGACACCCAGGACACCATCTCCCGGCGGCGTACCTCGATCTCGCGGTCGCGCTCGCGGGCCGCCTTCTCGGCGGCCGCCTCGGTGGTGACCCTGCGGATCCGCACCGTCAGCACCAGGCCGACGCCGAGCGCCACCGGCACCGTCGCGAGCAGGAGCAGCAGGACGGTCGTCGAGTCGACGTCGGACAGGAACATCGCCCGGGCACTCGCGTAGACACCCGCTGCCACGGATCCCACGACCACGAGCGGCGCGAGGGTCGCCGCGAGCCCCACCCGGCGACGGGCCAGGGTGAACAGCGCGACGGCACCCAGCGCGCCGACCACCGCGGCCACTGCGACGGACAGGACGACGCCCTCGAGGTCGTTCACGCGCCGTCCGCCCGTCCGGCAGCGGGTGGCGTGGCGTCCCACCGGTAGCCGACGCCGAACACCGTCACGAGGCGCGTCGGCCTGGACGGATCGGCCTCCACCTTCTCGCGCAGCCGGCGCACGTGGACCGTCACGGTGGACCGGTCGCCGTATTCCCAGCCCCAGACACCCCGCATGAGCGCCTCCCGGCCGTGCACCTGACCCGGGTGGGTGAGGAACCAGCGCAGCAGCTCGAACTCGCGCGCGGTCAGCTGCAGCTCGACCCCGGAGCGGAGGACGCGGTGTGCGGCCGGGTCGAGGCGCAGATCGCCGTCGCACAGCGTGCTGGGCGCCTCCCGGGCGGGCGCGACGGCGACCCCCGCGCGCCGGAGCAGCGACTGCACCCGCAGCACCAGCTCGCGTGGGCTGAAGGGCTTGACCACGTAGTCGTCGGCACCCGTCTCGAGGCCGAGCACCCGGTCCTCCTCCTCGCTCCGCGCCGTCAGCATGAGCACCGGCAGGTCGGCGCGGGCGGCACGCAGGCGTCTGCACACCTCCAGGCCGTCGATGCCCGGCAGCATCAGGTCGAGCACCACGGCGTCGGGCGGGTTCCGGGCGGCGGCCGCCAGCGCGGCCGGGCCGTCGGCGGCGTGCTCGGCCACGACACCGGCGCGTTCGAGGTAGGCGACGACCACCTGCGCGACGGTGGCGTCGTCGTCGATCACGAGAACTCGGGCCACTTCTGAAGGGTACGGTCGGTCGTCGCGAGGACCCGCGTTCCGGCGACGTGGTGAGGAACTCGTAAGAACCCGTTTCGAAAGGGCGCAACCCCAACCGTCCCCGCCTGCGTCTATGGTGCATGACGCAGACGAAGCGACGCGCAGGGCGCCGCAGACCAGTGCCGGGGCAGGTTCCCGGACATGGCTCCGGGCGGTGCTCGGGATGAGCGAGGTAGCGGTGAGTCCTGGGGTGCAGCCGAGCACAGGCGAGATGGTCGTCGTCCGGAGCGGTGTGGACCCCGTCGCGGACTTCACGGCTTTCGCGCAGGCCAACACTCCCGCGCTGTACCGGATCGCCTACCTGCTCTGCGGTGACCAGCACCGCGCGCAGGACCTCGTGCAGCTCGCCCTCGAGCGGACGTTCAAGGCCTGGAAGAAGGTGGGCGACGGCGACCCGTTCGCCTATGCGCGCCGCGTGCTGGCCACCGCGCGCATCGACACCTGGCGTCGCACCCGTCGCGAGGTGCTCACCGACGACCCGACGAGCAGCACCCGGGTGCGGAGCGCCCCGGCGTCGGACGCCCAGCTGGCCGAGCGTGACCGTCTCGTCCGTGCGTTGATGTCACTGTCGGTCAAGCAGCGCAGGGTGGTGGTCCTGCGCTACCTCCTGGACCGTTCCGAGTCCGACACCGCGGCCGAGCTGGGCGTCTCCACCGGCACGGTCAAGTCCACCGCCTCACGCGCCCTGGCGCGGCTGCGCACCCTCGTGGTGTCCGACGGCGAAGGGAGCCGATCATGAACGTGCACGACATCCACTCGAAGCAGGACGCAGCGATGATGGCCGGTCTCCGCGCGGCCGGCTCGACCATCGAGCCGCCCACCTCGCTGGACCCGACGACCATGGCCGTGCGTGCGGTGCGGAACGTCCGTCGACGCCGGATGGTGGTCGCGGCGACGGCGAGCGTGGCCGCGCTCGCGCTCACCGGCGCGGGCATCGGTGCGGTCGGCGCGATCTACGCCGACCAGCAGCCCTTGCCCGGCACGGTCAAGACGACCGCCGAGTCGACTCGGGCGAGTGAGCCGCCGGCCAGCGCGAGCCCTTCGCCGAGCCCGAGCGGTGAGCCGGACGCCGCGCCCACGGAGTACCTGGAGACCGGCGGCGGGACGCTGCCGGTGCTGCCCGCGGTCGAGCGCGGGGTGGTCGAGGGCGACGGGCACCACCCCTACATCCTCGGTGGCCTCTGGTACGAGGTCCCGCCGGGCGGCTGGTACGCGGTCGGCGATGTCAATGCGGGCGGCGTGGCCGGGTTCCTCGAACCCGAACATCCGATGGCGACGAGCTTCGACCCGGACCCGCTCGACATGAGCATCGACGACCTGGACGCGACGCTCGAGCTGCGGAACGTCACCGACGTCGCGGACTGGACGGTGCCGGCGAAGGACTCCGGCGCCACGACCCTGGACATCGAGGGTGCCGATCTTGTCGTCATCGAGCAGCACCGCAGGGACGGGAAGGTCCGCCCCGCGACGATCCGGATCCGCAGTGGCGCCGAGGGCTGGATCATCGAGACCCGCTTCTCCGCAGATGCGGCAGGCGACACCATGCTGCGGAACTTCGTCGGCAACCTCTGGCTCAAGGACGCGGGTGAGCCCGACTGGTACAAACCGCAGTTCGAGCACCCGACTCTGGCGAAGATCGAGCGGGGCATCCCCGCCGGCTGGCAGAAGACCGAGCACAACGACCTGACGTTCGGCGTGCCGGAGGGCTGGACGTCCGAGCCGACCGAGGGCCAGTTCTCGCCGGGCGTCGAGTGGACGGGAACGACCGTCACGCATGTCGAACCGGGCATCGACGCCGCGACGCTCGAGCTGTGGACGGACGCCACCGAGGAGGAGAAGGCGCGAGCGGCCGAGGAGATGACCTCGTTCGAACGGGTCTACGTCCAGGGCGGCAAGCCCGGTGGCAACTGGTGGAGCCAGACGATGTCGGCGCCCGAGTCACAGCTGATCGACGTGCCCGGTGCCGACTACGCCGAGGTCCAGCTGACGCTCAACAACGTGGACGGTGAGCCCGACTACTACTCGGCGAGCATCTACCTCCACCAGGAGGGCCAGGGCGAGAACCTGTTCCTGGTGGTCGACTTCGACGGTGGCAAGCAAGGTTGGCAGGATCTCCACACCTTCCTGGGGACGCTCGACTTCCGGCGGTGACGGCGCAGTGCGCGCGGGCTCGTGCCCAGGCTCGGAAAAAAATCGTGGACCTGGATGGAACCTTCGGCGTCGCCGGCCCGTGTTCCGTTCGTGACAGTCACGAGTCCGCGCGCACTGGCGCCAGAGTCCCGGGTCCCCAAGCCCGTGACCCTGCGCGTCGTGCGCGCCGACTCCAGCTCTGCGGACGACCTGGAGACCGTGACCACCGAGCAGAACACCCCAGACTCCCTATCCACGACGACGCCGGACCCGGCGTCGGGCGTTGCCCCCGTGCAGGCCGATACCGCGAGGACCGATACGGTCCCGGCTACCCGGCCGCTCACGGTGGTCCGAGGTGGGGCGGCGGACGTCGATGACGTAGCCTCGCTGCCCGTGCGGACAGACCGGCCTACGGCCACTCACGCGCGCAGGAACGCACAGATCTCGAAGAACGAAGAGTTCACCGCGTTCATGCGAGAGGCCAGAGATCCCCTCCACCGGATGGCCTTCCTCCTGAGCGGTGATGCGCACCGCGCGGAGGAGCTCACCCAGCAGACCTTCGAGCGGTGCTACCGGCACTGGCACAAGGCCAGGGCGGGTGACCCGCTGGTCTATGCCCGGCGGGTCCTGGCCAACCTGCGTATCGACGCCTGGCGCCGCACCCGGCGCGAGGTACTGACCGGTCCCGACGACCTGCCCCAGGACGACGTCCGCGTCGCCCGGGCGGCCGCCCGGATGCCCACGCGCACGGTGGACGACCGCGACGCCGTTGTGCGCGCCCTCCTGCGCCTACCCCTGAAGCAGCGCCGTGTAGTGGTGCTGCGTCATCTGCTGGACCTGTCGGAGTCCGAGGTGTCGAGCGAGCTCGGCATACCTCTCGGCACCGTGAAGTCCACCGCCTCGCGCGGCCTCGCCCACCTGCGCTCGATCCTCGACGTCGATTCACTGGGCGGAACCCGATGAACATGAACTCCTCCCACGGCGCCCCCGACGACGACTTCGTCGCACGGGTCCGCGAGTCGGCGCACGCTGCGGTACCCGCGTCGACGCTGGACCTGAACAGCGTCCTGCGGTCGAGTCGGCGTAAGCAGGCCACCCGGCGTGCGAGCGTGACGCTGGCGTCGACGCTCGCGCTCGCCACGGTGGGTGCGGGAGCCGCCGGCGCGCTCCCTGGCATCCCGGGTTTCTGGAGCAGCGCGCCGGTCGAGGTGGCGCCCAGCAGTGCCGGACCGACGGCCGAGGGCGAGGTGATGGTCGACCCGCCTGCGCCGTCGCCCACCGACCTCCCGGATCCGGAGGCCAGGCTCGCCTACCTCGCGCCTGGCGTGCGCACGGTGGCGGATCCCGCGACCTACCCCGTCGACAGGGACACCGTGGTGCTCGACCTCGGCCTGGACGCCGGGGGCGGCGACCGCTATCTCGCGGTGGTGACCCTGGCGAAGATCGACGGGCACCACAGCGCCACCGACCTGGAGCTGCTCGCCGGTGGTGACACCGCCCTCCAGAACCTCCGTGCGGGGAACCTCGGGGGGACCCTGCTGTGGCGAGGCGTCACGTCCGACGCGATGATCCTGCCGTCCGACGGCGGACCGGCGCTCGTGTTCGGCTTCTCGGGCGCGGTGGAAGGGGACCAGTTCCTGGTCTTCGACGACCCTGTGACCGGTGGTGCCGCGGGCGCGCAGGGGGCGCCCGCGGCACCGGAGCCCGACGACGCGGCCTCGGGTGCGCCAGAGGCGGGCACGTCGCTCCGGGTCACGCCGTTCGACGTGCTCGGCGACGGCAGCGTGTGGATGCGGGTCCTGCAGGTCGACCGTTCGACGGCGGAGCCACGCGGGTTCGTCTACTCGAACCAGGACACGTGGAGCGCATCCTGGTGCCACAGCACGTCGCCCGAGTGCGCGGTCATCCACGACGTGGCGGGCGAGTCCGTGAAGACGCCCAAGGCCGCCGAGCCCGCGCCGATGGTCGCCCGGCTCGTCCCGATGCTGACCGAGGACGCCGCGGCGAACGAGGTGCCCGCGATGGAGACCTGCGTCGCGCAGCGCACCGGCAAGGAGTGGGCGGCGCCGCCGCGGCTCACCGGCAAGTCGTTCGGTCAGGCGCCGAAGGGCGTGGACGCCGACGCCTGGCGGCTGTGCCTGATCGACATGAGCGAGGCGCTGCAGGTCGCCTCGACGAGCGAGGCTCCGCCGCCCGGCGGCGTGACGCCGAGCCCGGCTCCGAGCAAGGAGCCGACACCAGCTCCCGAGGACGAGGATCCCCTCGGCCTCGGCGCACTCCTGGAGGGACTCTTCGGGGGTTAGGACTTCCCGGTCCGCGTCTCGTCTGGGGAGATGGCGTGGACCGGGAACACACGAGCGGGCCGAGGCAGAGTCTGGGGATCTGCCTCGGCCCGTTCCATGCTTCTTCCGTGCGGCCACGTCTCCGGCCGGTTCCGGCCGGCCGCTATCTGGCTTCGTCCGGCCTACTCGCCCTCCTCGCAGGCCGTGCCGTTGCCGTTGCCGTCGAGGTGGGGCATGTAGCCCGGCTGCCCGTTCTGGAGCGGGGCGGCGCCGGCCGCGCGAACCGCGTCGCAGTTCCAGTAGAAGACGGTGCCCGGGCCTCCGCCACCGTTTCCGTTGCCGTCGTTGTCCTGCTCTTCCTGCTGCTGTTCCTGCTCTTGCTGTTGCTGCTCCTGTTGCTGCTGTTGCTGCTCGAGCGCCTTCTCGCGCTCCTTGAGCTGCGCCTCACGCTCGCCCAGCGCCTGCTCGCGCTCCGCCACCTCGTCGCGCTGCTTGTCGACCTGGGCGCGCTGCTCCTCGATCTCGGCCTGGTTCGCCTCCATCTCCGAGCGGACGTTCTGGGCGTCGGCGATCGCCTGGTTCGCGTCGGCCTGCTGGCCGGCGGTGACGATCACGCCGATGATCACGCCGAGTGCGATACCGGCCACGGCGACGGCGATCATGATGCCGACTCCTGGCGGACGCGGACCTCGACGTGGCCCGCCGGGGTGGGGTCCTGCGGACACGGGTGCGACCGCGACGGGCGCGGACGTCACCGGTCCGCCGGGTCCGGTGCGGTTCGCGTCGTCGATGCTCAGCGGGCCGGGGCCCGGTCGGGACGGGGGCGCCGACGGGCCGGCGGCCGCGACGGAACCCTTGCCGCCCAGACCCTTGAGCGCGGCGAGCACGCCGGTCGTCGGGCCCTTCTTCGGCCCCTCCGGGGGTGGTGGCGGTGGCGCCGTCCCGGGATGCGGCGGGTAGACCGGCTGCGGGCCGGAGCCGGGGCGAGGCGCGGCCGGGGGAGCGCTGATCGGCGCCATCGTCATGGTCGAGCCCATCGCCTCGGCGGCCGACATGCCGGCCGCGGACGGCACGGCTGACGCCGGGCGGGCCGGCGGGGCACCGACCACCTGGATCGCGACGGTCATCGTGTCGCCGCCGGCGCCCGCCGGGACGACGGCGGGTGGGGTCGGGCCGGAGGAGGCCGGGGGCGCGGGTGGTCCAGGTGGTGCGGGTGGTGCTGCTACGCGGGTCTCGGCGGCGGGCTGCGGGGCATCGGGTCGGTCGACCCAGTAGTTCCAACCGGGCGGGGCCGGTGGCCACGACGGGTCGGGAGCCCAGGCGGAATCGGGCCGGAATCCCGGGGGCACCTGCCAACCCGGAGGCGGGTTGAAGCGCACGGGCATGGTTGCTCCTTCGATACGGTCGGCCCCACTATCGGCCATCCAGGCGGTTCGGCGCCAGAACCAGGCGCCACGACTAGGGGTCTAACCGGACATATCTACCGCCTGCGAGGGTGACATTAGCGCGCTTGTGTCAGGGGTCACTGGTAGACCTGGGGGCATGTTCCTCCTGGAGCGAGACGACGCGGGCACTCTCGTGCACTCGGCAAGCGACCTGGTGATCGCCGGCGAGTGCGAGTTCCGCCTGTTGAGACGCCTTGACGAGCTCCTGGGTCGCAGCCCGCGCCGGCCGCGGGAGGAGGACGAGATGCTCGCCCGCACCGCGGCACTCGGTGAGGACCACGAACGGCGGGTCCTCGACGGTCACCTCCGCACCTTCGGCCCGGCCGACGCCGGACGCCCGGGCGGTGTCCTCGAGGTCCCGGCCGCGCGGCGGATGGCCCGTGACGAGCTGATCGAGGCGCATGCGCGCACGCTGGCCGCGATGGAACAGGGCGCCGACGTCGTCTACCAGGCTTCGTTCTTCGACGGCCGGTTCCATGGCCGCGCCGACTTCCTGGTACGCGACCCGCTCGGCGAGATGGTGCACAGGGGCGGGGCGCCTCAGCCGCGCCATCCTCATCCGCGCTACGCGGTGCACGACTCCAAGCTCGCGCGCCGCACCAAGGTGCGCGCACTGCTCCAGCTCGCTGCGTACGCCGACCAGCTCATGGACGCGCGGATCGACCCGACCGACGAGGTCCACCTCGTGCTCGGGACGGGGGAGACGACGTCGCACCGGCTGGCCGACCTGCTGCCCGTCTTCCGCAAGCGGCGTACCCGGCTTGTCGAGGTCCTGGACACCCACGTGGCCGACGACGCACCGGTGACCTGGGACGACGGCCGCTACCTGGCCTGCGGCAAGCTCCGTAGCTGCCCCGACTGCGCAGAGGCCGCCGCTCAGGCCCGCGACGTCCTGCTGGTCGGCGGGGTGTATGGCGTGCAGCGGTCGAAGCTGTCGGAGGCCGGGATCTCCACCATCGACGCCCTGGCGACCACCGAGGAGCCGCCCGACGGTATGGCTGCCGCTCGCTTCGAGAACCTGCGCGCCCAGGCGCGCCTCCAGCTCGGGCTCGACGACGGCGACGGCTCGGTAGCGCTCGACCACCTGCCCGACGGTGTGGATCCGGACGGGCCCGACGCACGGCTTCGCTGGCAGCTCACCGCGACGGAGGCCATCGACCGGCTTCCGCCACCGAGTGCGGGCGACGTGTTCTTCGACTTCGAGGGCGACCCCCTGTGGGAGGAGGCCCGTCTGCCCGGTGACGACCAGGCACGCGCCATGGGGCTCGACTACCTGTTCGGTTGGGTCGAACGCCCCGGTCCAGGTGACGGGACCCCGCCGTTCCACGGCCTCTGGGCCGACGACCTGGCGGGCGAGCGTGCTGCGCTGGTCCAGTTCGTCGACTACCTCAACGCACGGCGACAGACCTACCCTGACCTGCACGTCTACCACTACGCGGCCTACGAGAAGACGCATCTGCTGTCGATCGCGGCACGGCACGGGGTGTACGAGGACGAGGTGGACCAGCTCCTGCGCGACGGTGTGCTGGTCGACCTCTACGCGGTGGTCCGGTCGTGCCTGCGCATCTCGAACCGGTCGAAGTCGATCAAGAAGCTCGAACCGCTCTACATGCAGGACGACCCGGCGCGGGAGGGGGTCACCAGTGCGACCGCCTCGGTCACGGAGTATGCGGAGTACGCGAAGCTGGCCGCTGAGGGGGCGGAGCGGGCTGTGGAGCTGAAGCAGCGGATCCTGGACTACAACGAGTACGACTGTCGGTCTACGTTGCGGCTCCTCCAGTGGTTGGGGGGTGCGCGGGCCTCCGTGGGTGGTCCTGTCGCTGGTGGGTCTGCTGGGTCTGCTGGGGCGGCCGTGGGGAGCGAGAATGCGCGCGCGGATGCGTTCACGGGCCCCAGGGGGCCCTCCACTTCGGGAAGGAATACATCCGCGCGCGCATTCTCGCTCCCCACGGCCTTCGTTGCCGACTCACCTTCCGGGGGTGGTGAGCCCGCGTCGGGTGGGGAGATCGGGCCGCGTGCGGGTGGGGTGGCTGGGGGAGTGCCGTTGGTCGAGCCTGGCGAGACCTTGGGGGTCGCGGGGGCGTCGGCGGGGCGTGGAGGGGAGAGTGCTCGGGGGGTGGCTCGGAGGGAGGGGCGGGAGCGGCGGCTGGCGTTGGCCGCCGAGATATCGGCTCGCGTGGGGGAGAACCGTGGGGAACGGTCGCTCGAGGTGCAGGCGCTCGCGTTGCTGGGGGCCGCCGTCGGGTACTACCAGCGGGAGGACAAGCCGTTCTGGCAGGAGCACTACGCGCGGCTTGAGCTTCCGCTCGACGAATGGCCTGGCCGGAGGTCGACGTTCCACGTGGAACGTTCGACCGTGCTGCGCGACTGGGGGGTCGTGGGGCGTGATCGGCTGCCCTCACGGGAGATCGAGCTGGTCGGGCGCATGCTCGACGGTTCGCGGGTCGACGGGTCCGATCTCGGCGTCGGTAACACGGTGCACGTGCTGTACGACCAGCCGGTGCCGGCCGTCGTCGGCGAGCTGGAGGCACGGGCCGTGCGCGGGGAGCATTCCGGCGGCGTGATCCAGGAGGTCCGGGAACCTGGTGAGCGGGGCGACGTGCCTCGGGGACGCGACGTCGTCGTGCTGCGGGAGCGGCTCTCCGGGGGAGCGGAGCCGCACGAACAGGCGCCTGTCGCTCTCGCGCCACAGTGCGGACCCGCACGCGACGCGCAGGAGCGGGCGGTAGAGGAAGCCGCCCGGGCAGCGCTCGCCTCGTGGGACACGGGTCGGATTCTGCCCGACGGGGCCGCGGTCGATCTGCTGCGCAGACGGCAGCCGCGACTGGTCGGCGGGGCGCTGCCCGAGCTCGGCGACGAACGGGACGGTGGTCTCGGCGGCGGTCTCGATCTCGAGGCGGCGGTGCACGCGGCCGTCGAGCGGCTCGACCGTTCCTACCTCGCGGTCCAGGGACCGCCCGGCACCGGCAAGACCCATGTCGGCTCGCACGTCATCGCCAAGCTGGTGGGCGCCGGCTGGCGGGTGGGCGTGGTGGCCCAGTCGCATGCGGCGGTCGAGAACATGCTGAGCGCCGTGGTTGAGAAGGCGGACGTGCCCGCCGAGCTCGTGGCGAAGAAACAGCGGGCGAAGGGCGCCGAGCAGGTCAGCGGTCAGCCATGGGTAGAGCTGTCGAGCACCCAGCTCGCGGACTTCGCGGCGAACAGCTCGGGCGGCTGCGTGGTGGGAGGCACCGCATGGGACTTCGCGCACGAGCGCTGGCCCGACGAAGGGCTCGACCTGCTGGTCATCGACGAGGCCGGCCAGTTCTCGCTCGCCGACACGATCGCCGTCGGCCGGTCCGCTCAGCGGCTCCTGCTGCTCGGCGACCCGCAACAGCTGCCGCAGGTCAGCCAGGGCAAGCACCCTGAACCCGTTGACGAGTCGGCACTCGCCTGGCTCGCGGCCGGCAGCGCCGTGCTCCCGGACGGGCTCGGCTACCTGCTGCCCGAGTCGTGGCGCATGCATCCAGACGTCTGCGCCGCGGTGTCCGAGCTCTCGTACGCCGGACGCCTCTCGGCCCATCCGGTCACGACCACGCGATCGCTCGACGGGGTGACCCCCGGAGTGCTGCACGTCCCGGTAGTGCACGAGGGGCACTCGACGTCGTCCCCCGAGGAGGCCGCCGAGGTGGTGCGCCAGGTGCGGAACGTGGTCGGGCGCACGTGGACGCCGGGCGGCGGCGGGCAGTCCCGCCCGCTCGGGGCAGACGACGTGGTGGTGGTCGCCGCATACAACGCGCAGGTCCACCTGGTCCGCCAGGCGTTGCGCGACGCCGGTCTCGACGGCGTGCCGGTCGGAACCGTCGACATGTTCCAGGGGCGTGAGGCGCCGGTCGCGATCCTGACGCTCGCCGCCTCGACGCCCGACGACGTCTCCCGGGGCATGGGCTTCCTGTTGTCGCGCAACCGCATCAACGTCGCGGTCTCGCGCGCGCAGTGGCAGGCAGTGGTCATCTCGTCGCCCCGGCTCACCGACTACCTTCCGGGAGACCTGGAGGCCGACGGTGTCCGCCACCTCATGGAGCTAGGCGGATTCCTGCGCCTCATCGGCGGCTGATCGCCGCCGGCCGAGACCGAAGACCCGCCGGTCGAGCTTGCCGAGACCTACAGGGGTCTCGGCAAGCTCGACCAACGGGACGGCGCCCGTCCAGCGGAGGGTCAGAACTCGCCGCCCCCGAAGTCGCCCCCGCCGAAGTCGCCGCCGCCCCCGAAGTCTCCGAAGAAGCCACCGCCCGCATCACCACCGGCGTCGCCGCCGGAGGCCTCGACCGGCTCAGCGCCGGCCTCGCCACCCTCGGCGCCCGCTTCCTCCGCGCCGCCGGCCTCGCCGGCGCCTTCCTCGCCACCGGCGAAGTCCTGCGCCGGGTCGCCGAAGGAGCTGCCGAACATCATGTCCGCCACGGCGGAGCCGATGACCATGCCGCCGATCGTGCCGAGCATGCTCGCGCCGAGCATGGAGCCGAAGCCCGGGCCGCGGCTCTGCCCGAAGTTGCGCTCCAGGGTGCCGGGGTTGCGCATCTCGGCACGGGTCGCCATGCGCGCCAGGTCGCGCGGCTCGTCCGAGGTGGCGCGCTCGTTCGCCGGTACGGTCTCGCTGAGCTGCGCCTGGACCTGCCTCCGCTGTTCAGGTGTGAGCTGCGCGAACGCCTCGGCGTGCGCCTCCTCGACCTGGTCCGGCGGGGCGGTGCGGAGCAGGTAGCGGTAGCGCTCGATCGCCACCTCGTCCTCACTGCGGCCTGTGCTCGCGGCGGAACCGTAGACGGGTGCGCTGCCGTACTCGGGGGTCCGGCCCGGCTGCTGCCGGTACTGCTCTCGCGGCATGCTGCCGCCCTGGTACATGCCGGGGATCTGCTCGCGCGGCTCGCGGCCGAGCAGTCGGTCGAGGAAGCCCATGATCTCGTCCTTCGTAGGGTGACGGTCCAGGTGGGGAACGCCCGGCGCGGCCCAACGGTTCCGGATCGAGCCGTCGGTCCACTGGCTGAAATGGCGAAGGCCCGGTCACCTCGAAAGGTGACCGGGCCGACGTCGTACAACCTGCGACGAACTCAGCTGAGCTCAGCGCGATGGTTGCGAAGTCTGAGGGATCAGATCGGGCGGATGTTCTCCGCCTGCAGGCCCTTGGGGCCCTGCTTCACGTCGAACTCGACGCGCTGGTTCTCCTCCAGTGAACGGTAGCCGTCCGACTGGATCGCGCTGAAGTGAGCGAACACGTCCTGCCCACCGTCCTCGGGTGCGATGAACCCGAAGCCCTTCTCGGCGTTGAACCACTTGACGGTTCCGAATGCCATGTACTGCTCCTTGCATGAGGCGACGACCCCGACCGTCGGGATCGCATAATCACGGTGTCGTCGTCATCTCACGGAAGAACGATCGAGGCACTGCAACGCCCCTACCCTACCCGCCAGACGCAAGGAAAGCCCGACCAATCTTCAGTGACTTGCATCTGAGTTGTATCCGAGGGGTCCGAGGCCCAGTTTTCTGGGCCTCGGCGTCGACCTTGACTCGTCGGACGGCCGGATCGGCGCGAACCCGGCGACTGCCTCGTTCACGCAGTTCCGCAGCTGAACCGAGTGGCCCAGGGCGGCGTGCGCCGGGCCCGGAAGTGACCTTTCCGCGCCGCCGCCGCCATGCCTCTTTTCCGTCCGAATCCCGTTTTCACCCCTGCTCTTGGGGCACTGTGTGACCCGGGTAACATCCTCGTAACGATCGAGTCGGTGTGGCGGACTAGACACATTGGTGACACAGAGTGTGACTACGTTCACGCCACGACGAGGCAAGTCGCCACGTCAGGTTCACTCCCGCTCGAAGGGGAACAGCAGAATGATTCGACGTTCCACGGCGGCGCGCGGTCTCGCGATCGCAGCTGTCCTCAGCGTGGGCCTCGCGGCCTGCTCCACGACCACGGATGCGGGTGGCGACGGCGACGGCGCTGGGTCCCAGGATCCGCTCATCGTCGGCACCATCCTCCCGCTCACCGGCACGCTCGCCTTCCTCGGCCCGCCCGAGGTCGCCGGCGTCGGTCTGGCGATCGACGACATCAACGAAGCCGGCGGAGTACTCGGCAACGACGTCACCATGGAGCAGGGCGACTCCGGTGACACGACGGACACCAGCGTCGCGCAGCAGACCGCTACCGACCTGATCAGCAAGGGCGCCCAGGTGGTCATCGGCGCCGCGTCGTCAGCCGTCAGCCTCAACGTGGTGGACCAGTTCACCGAGGCTGGCGTCATGCAGATCTCGCCGGCCAACACGGCCACCGACCTGTCGGGTGCGAGCGACTTCTTCACCCGCACGGCGCCGCCGGACACCGTCCAGGGCGCGGCGCTCGGCTCGCTGATCCTTGACGGCGGCCACCAGAAGGTCGCCATGATCGTCCAGGACGAGGCCTACGGCACCGGTCTGCGTGACAACGTCCAGCAGGCCATCGAGGCCGGCGGCGGCGAGGTCGTGTACGGCGCCACCGGTGAGGGCGACGAGTTCCCCCCCGGGGAGAGCAACTTCTCGTCGATCGTCACGAGCGCCCTGTCGACCGAGCCGGACGCGATCGCGGTCATCGCCTTCGAGGAGACCAAGGCGATCGTCTCGGAGCTCACCTCGCAGGACTGGGACTTCAACGGCACCACCTACTTCTGCGACGGCAACACCGCGTCGTACGAGGAGGACTTCGACCCCGGCACGCTCGAGGGCGTCGTCGGCACCATCCCCGGTGCGCAGGCCCCTGAGGAGTTCCGGGAGCGGCTGACCGGCTGGTACGAGGAGAACGAGGGCAGCGAGCTCTCCGACTACTCCTACGCGGCCGAGTCGTACGACGCCGTGATCCTGGCCGCGCTCGCCGCGGTCCGCGGCGACGGCACCGACGGCACCACCATCTCGGAGAACATCAAGGCGGTCTCCGGTGCGGAGGGCGGCACCGAGGTCACATCGTTCGAGGAGGGCGTCACGGCCCTCGAGGCCGGCGACGAGATCCACTACAAGGGTCAGTCCGGTGTAGGCCCGCTGAACGAGCAGAACGACCCGACGTCCGCGCTCATCGGCGTCTACGAGTACGGCGAGGACAACGTGAACGTCTTCGCGCGGTCCATCGAGGGTGAGGTCGCGGAGTAGTCCGCGATCTCCTGGTGACCGGCCGACCGCGGTCGGCCACCAGCCCCTGACGACGACGGCCTGATCGCCTTCCGTGCGGAGGGCGACCGGGCCGTCGTCGTACCCGCCCAGGTCACCGACCCGTGGGCAGACGGAGGCCGGAGGCTAACGCTTCCGTGTGACACGGCCCCGTCAGATGTGACACAAAGCACGGCTACACTTCCGGCACGCTTGTGCAAACCCTTGCGATACACGGCCCGTTCAGGGCTGCTACATCACGGGGAGAACGATGGAACCGGGAGAACCCCGGGACCAGCCCTGACACCACGGAGGACCCGGTCCATGACAGCCGACCGACCAATCGCGTCCGCGGCGCGGCGAGCTCTCGCCGTAGGCGTGGCGGTGCTCGCGGGCTTGACCGCGAGCGCGGCGATGCTCGCCGCACCCGCTGCCGCATCCAGTGCGGACATCGCCACTGACTGCACCCCTGACGGGACGACCGCGTGCGTCTCCCCGATCGTGCTCGACACCAACAACGATCCCGTGCCCGGCATCGACGTGACGATCACCGGTAACGACTTCGAGGAGGTCGTCACCTCCACGGACGGACCGGTGTCCGTCGCGGTGCCCACGGTGGGCCGCTACACGCTGACCATCGACCCGGCGACGGTGCCCGACGGCATGAGCACGGACGTCCCGGAGCGTCAGGTCGTCGCCCAGACGGGCTCGACGGCGCGTGGCGCGTTCCGCGTCACGGAGGGTGCGGCCCCGGCGGAGACCGGTTCGACGACAGCGCCGTCAGAGACCGGCGGCGGGAGCGACGCCGAGGCAGAGGACAGCGGTATCGGAGGCGAGGGAACCACCGAGAACGTGTCCGGCTGGCCCGCCTTCAGCCAGGTCTGGCAGCAGTTCGGCTCGGGCATCCGGTTCGGTCTGCTGCTCGCGCTCGCCTCGGTGGGGCTCAGCCTGATCTACGGGACCACCGGCATCTCGACCTTCTCGCACGGTGAGCAGGTGACGCTCGGTGCCCTGCTGGGATTCATCTCGGTCAACTGGTGGGACCTGCCCATCTGGGCGGCCGTCCTGGCCACGATCGTCATCTGCGCCGCGACGGGGTGGTTCCAGGACGTTGTCCTGTGGGGGCCACTACGCAGACGTGGCACCCCAGTCATGCAGCTCATGATCGTGACCATCGGCCTCTCGATGTCGCTGCAGTACGTGATCCAGATGTTCATCGGCGGCCGCTCGCAGCGGGTGCTGCCGTTCAACGCACGACCGGTGGAGATCGCGGGCATCACCCTGAGCGCCGCGTCCTGGCTGTCGATGCTCGTGGCCCTGGGCGTGATCGGGGCCATCGCCTGGTTCCTGACGCAGACGCGGATCGGTCGTGCCACGCGTGCGGTGTCGGACAACCCGGCGCTCGCGGCCGCCACCGGGATCAACCCGGACCGCATCGTCCGCATCGTCTGGACGATGTCCACCGGCCTGGCCGGCCTGTCCGGCATGCTGCTGGCCATCTCGTTCGGGTCGTTCACCTGGACGCTCGGGATGATCCTGCTGCTCCTGATGTTCGCGTCCGTGACGCTCGGCGGCATGGGCACCGCGTTCGGCGCCCTGGCCGGTTCGATCGTGATCGGCCTCGTGGTCGAGATGTCCACCCTCATCCCCGGCATGCCGAGCAGCCTTCGGTACGCGTCGGGCCTCTTGATCCTCATCCTCGTGCTGCTGATCAGGCCGCAGGGCCTGCTCGGCCGCGCCGTGCGGGTCGGCTGAAAGGAGAATCGTCATGGACGAACTGATTCGTATCCTCATCCAGGCGCTCGCCCAGCTGGTCGCGCCCGCCACCGCCGCCTACGCCCTCGCGGCGATCGGCCTCAACCTGCACTTCGGGTACACCGGGCTGCTGAACATCGGCCAGGCCGGGTTCATGCTGATGGGCGCCTACGGGTTCGCGATCGCCACCATCGAGGGCGCGCCGTTCTGGATCGCGTTCCTCATCGCGGCGGCCGCGGGCGCGCTGCTCGCCCTGGTCCTGGGTATCCCCACACTGAAGCTGCGTGGTGACTATCTCGCGATCGTGACCATCTCCGCCGCGGAGATCATCCGGTTCGCCGGGCGGTCCACGCTCTGGGCCGAGTACACCGGCGGCGCCTCCGGCCTGGCCGGTACCGCCTACAAGGGCACCTTCCAGGACCTGTCCCCGCTGCCCGACGGCCGTACCGCCATCGGACCGCTGGAGTACATCCACAACGGGTCGGACTCCTGGTGGACCCGTATCTTCGCGTGGAGCGTCGTGCTGATCGCCGTGCTCCTGGTCTGGCTCATCACCCGTAGCCCGTGGGGCCGTGTGCTCAAGGGCATCCGCGAGGACGAGGACGCCGTGCGCGCCCTCGGCAAGAACGTCTTCTCCTACAAGATGCAGGCGCTGGTCCTGGGCGGCATCGCCGGATCATTGGCGGGCATGTTGTTCGTGCTACCGATATCCGTGGCGCCGGACAACATGGGCCGCACCCTGACGTTCTTCGTCTGGACCGTCATGCTGCTCGGCGGCGCGGCCACCCTGTGGGGTCCGGTGCTGGGCTCGATGCTGTTCTTCTTCGTCTACATGCTGCTCCGTACCGGCATGCGTGCGGGGCTCGGCGACGTCATCCCCTCAGAGAATGTGGAGCACCTCGCCGGTCTGATGGTGGGCGTCGCGCTGATGTGCATCGTCATCTTCCGGCCGCAAGGAATTCTGGGTAACAAGAAGGAGCTCGCCTTCGATGTCCGTTGACAAGAACGAGAACGAGCCTGGCGAGCAGGTCGAGACCGCTGGACCGGTCGAGACCGTCGAGCCTGCCGAGACCGCTGGACCGGTCGAGACCGTCGAGCCTGCCGAGACCGCTGAGCCCGGCGTGGCGTCCGAGACCGCTGAGCCCGTCACGTCCGACGAGGACGACGAGCTGATCGGTTCGGCGGCTGCCGCCGACGCCGAAGCGGCGGCCTCGGGGTCCGAGCGCAGCGCGGCGGCCAAGAAGGTGACCGAGATCCTGAGCCACGTGGAGCCGAAGGTCGGCGTCGCCAAGCCGGACGTGATCCTCATGGCCACCGGTGTGCAGCGCCGCTTCGGCGGCATGACCGCCGTCGACGTGGACCACCTCGAGGTGCAGCGCGGTGCCATCACCGCGCTGATCGGTCCCAACGGTGCCGGGAAGACCACCTTCTTCAACCTGCTGACCGGCTTCGACAAGCCCAACCAGGGCACGTGGGAGTTCGAGGGCAGGCCGATCGCCCGCACGAGCGCCGCGAAGCTGGCCCGCACCGGCATGGTCCGCACGTTCCAGCTCACCAAGGCGCTGTCGCGCCTGACAGTGCTGCAGAACATGCTGCTGGCCGCGCCGGGCAACCCGGGCGAGAACCTGTTCGGTTCCCTGTTCCGGCCGCTGTGGTCGGGCGTGGAGAAGCGGAACACGGTCAAGGCGATGGAGATCCTGGAGCGGTTCAACCTCGCCGCGAAGAAGGACGACTTCGCGGGGTCGCTCTCCGGTGGGCAGCGCAAGCTGCTGGAGATGGCGCGGGCGCTCATGACCGACCCGACCATGATCATGCTCGACGAGCCCATGGCCGGCGTGAACCCCGCCCTGGTGCAGTCCCTGCTCCACCACGTCCAGGCGCTGCGCGACGAGGGCATGACCGTGCTCTTCGTCGAGCACGACATGCACGCCGTGCGGCACATCTCCGACTGGGTGGTCGTCATGGCGGAGGGCCGCATCGTGGCCGAGGGCCCGCCGGACAGCGTGATGCAGGACCAGGCAGTGGTGGACGCCTACCTCGGCGCCCACCACGACACCGATCTTGGGGACGACGCGCTGCTCGACCCCGCAGTGCTGGCCCGGCTCGAGGCCGAGGAGGAGAAGCGATGAGCGAGGCGACAACTCCCGAGGCGCAGCAGACCGAGGCGAAGACCCCCGAGCTGCTGCTGCGCGCCGAGCACCTGGTGGCCGGCTACGTGCCCGGCGTCAACATCCTCCAGGACTGCTCCATCGAGGTGGGCAAGGGTGAGCTCGTCGGCATCATCGGCCCCAACGGCGCCGGCAAGTCCACGCTGCTCAAGGCCCTGTTCGGGCTCGTGAAGATCCACAGCGGCAAGGTGGTCCTCGAGGGCGACGACATCACGGGTATGAAGGCGAACCTGCTCGTGGAGCGCGGCGTCGGATTCGTCCCGCAGAACAACAACGTGTTCCCCTCGCTCACCGTCGAGGAGAACATGCGCATGGGTGTGTTCCTGCGTCCGAAGACGTTCAAGGAGCGGTTCGAGTTCATCACCGACCTGTTCCCGAACCTGGGCGAGCGGCGCAACCAGCGGGCGGGCGCCATGTCGGGTGGTGAGCGTCAGATGGTCGCCATGGCCCGCGCGCTCATGATGAACCCGTCGGTGCTGCTGCTCGACGAGCCGTCCGCCGGTCTGTCGCCGGTGCGTCAGGACGAGACGTTCCTGCGTACCCGCATGATCAACAAGGCCGGCGTGTCCGTGATCATGGTGGAGCAGAACGCGCGGCGTTGCCTGCAGATCTGCGATCGCGGCTACGTGCTGGACCAGGGTACGGACGCGCACACCGGGACCGGCCGGGAGCTCCAGGCCGACCCCAAGGTGATCTCGCTGTACCTGGGGACGCTGGCGGAGGACGTCGACAAGGCCTCCTGAAGGTTGCCGAAGTAGAGCGCCTGTCCGGGTCTCCCTCGTGGTACGAGGGAGACCCGGACAGGCGCTCTACTTCGGCAACGGGGAGGAGAATGGCCGGGTGCAGCAGTTCGCCTCTGACAACTACGCCCCCGTCCACCCCGAGGTCATGGCCGCGATCGTCGCGGCGAACGACGGTCCCGCCGTGTCCTACGGCGACGATCCCGTGTCCGCCCGGCTCCAGAACCGGGCAGCCGAGGTGTTCGGTGAGCGCGCCCGCATCTTCCCCGTGCTGAACGGCACCGGTGCGAACGTCATCAGCCTCATGGCCACCGCCCCACGCTGGGGCTCCGTGATCGCGAGCGACGTCGCGCACGTCCACACGGACGAGAACGGCGCCCCGGAACGCGTCGGCGGCCTCAAGATCCTGACGGCGCCGAGCGTGGCGGGCCGCATCGGGCCCGACGCCGTGGACCGCTACGCCGGCGACATCGGCAACGTGCACCGCGCCCAGCCCGCAGTCCTGAGCCTCACGCAGGTCACCGAGCTCGGCACCGTCTACTCGGTTGCCGACCTCAAGCTTCTCGCCGACACCGCCCACGCGGCAGGCCTGCAGGTTCACGTCGACGGGTCCCGCCTCGCGAACGCGGCGGCGACGCTCGGCGTCGGGCTGCGGGAGATCACGACCGACGTCGGCGTCGACGTCCTGTCCTTCGGAGCCGCGAAGAACGGCGGCATGCTGGGCGAGGCGGTGGTGGTGCTCTCCGACGGCGGCCACGCGGCCGGTGTACGGGCGGACCTGGGCGAGGCCGTCCCGTACCTGCGCAAGGCCACGATGCAGCTCGCGTCGAAGACCCGGTTCGTGTCCGCGCAGCTCCTGGCGCTGCTCGGCGAGCCAGGCACGCCGACGTCGGGCACGGGGGAGGGTGCGCCGCTGTGGCTGCGGAACGCCGCGCACTCGAACGGGATGGCCGCGCGACTGCGGGCGGGTATCGAGGCGGCAGGGCTGACCGAGCCGGTCCGCATCACCTGCCCCACCGACGCGAACGTCGTGTTCGCGACGCTGCCCCGCGGCGCGGCCGACCGGCTGCGTGCCCACGCGCGGTTCTACGACTGGGCGCCGGGCGAGACGGCGGACCGGGTCGAGGTCCGCTGGATGTGCTCGTGGGACACCACGGAGGCGGACGTCGACGGGTTCGTGCGGGCGCTCGTCGGCGCGGTCTGAGCAGACCGGACCGGGCCTCTCGTCGCCCGTGGTTCACCCGATGGGGTGAGACTGAGGTCCATGACCCGTTTTCGCCCGCGCGCCGTCGCCGCGGTTCTCACGGCGGCGGTCCTGACCGCCGGCTGCTCCGGTCTGACAGGGGAGCCTGATCCGTCGTCGCTCCCCGGACCGGTCCAGACTGACGCACAGCCGAGCCCTGCGCCGAGCAGTGCGTCGCCGGGGGAGCCGACGACCAGTGCCACGCCGACCGCTCGGCCGACGCCGACCGCACGACCCACGCCCGGGCCGACACCGGGGGAGCCCGACCTCTCGCTGGTGGACGGCTGGACCCTGGAGGAGAAGGTCGGCCAGATCCTCATGGTGGGTCTGCCGGTCGCCGGCCCGTTCCAGCCGACGTTCGACATGCTCCGCGACGGCCAGATCGGCGGCGTGTTCCTGCACGGCCGGACCAAGGCGGGCCGGCAGCCGGTGAAGAACCTGGTGGACGCCGCCGTCGACGCGGCGGACCGGCAACAGGAGCCCCTCTTCGTGGCTACGGACCAGGAGGGCGGCGCGGTGCAGGTGCTCCGCGGCCCTGGCTTCAGTGACATCCCGAGCGCGCTCGACCAGGCAGCGCTCGCCGCGCCCGATCTGCGGAAACGGTCCGAGGTCTGGGGCGAAGAGCTCGCCGCCGCAGGCGTGAACCTCAACCTCGCGCCGGTGCTGGACCTCGTGCCGCAGTCCGCCGCGTCGTCCAACGCACCCATCGGTTCCTTCGGGCGGAACTACGGGTACACCGCGGAGTCCGTCATCACGCACGGCAACGCGTTCGCGCAGGGCCAGCGCGACGCGGGCGTCCAGACCTCGATCAAGCACTTCCCCGGGCTGGGCCGGGTCGCGGGCAACACCGACGACACGGCGGGCGTGACCGACACGGTCACCGGCCAGGACGCTCCGTCGGTCGCCGTGTTCGACGCGGGGATCGAGGCGGGATCCGGGCTGGTCATGATGTCGTCGGCGGTCTACTCGCGGATCGATCCGGACGCCCCCGCGGTGTTCAGTCCCACCGTGGTCGGCCTGGTGCGCGAGCGCGGGTTCGACGGCGTCATCATCTCCGACGACCTGTCGGCGGCGGTGCAGGTCGAGAGTGTGCCGCCGGGCGAGCGTGCGGTCCGTGCGGTGGACGCCGGGGTGGACCTGGTGCTCGCCTCGGCGCGGCCGTCGGTCGCCCCGGCGATGGTGGACGCGCTGGTCAGGAAAGCGCAGGACGACCCGGACTTCGCCGCGAAGGTGGACGCGGCGGCGGCCCGGGTCGTCGCGGCCAAAGCGAACCTCTAGCGGCAGTCCTACCTGGCCAGGCCCAGCACGTCCAGCACCCATGCGTGCTCGAACGCGATCTGCTCCCACGCCGAGTACCGTCCGGACACGCCGCCGTGCCCCGCCGACATCTCGATCTTCAGCATCGCGGGCGCGCCCGCTGTCTGCAGCCGGGCCACCCACTTCGCCGGCTCCACGTACAGCACGCGGGTGTCGTTGAAGCTGGTGGTGGCGAGGATCCGGGGGTAGTGCGAGGCGTCGTCGGCCACGTTCTCGTACGGCGTGTACGAGCGCATGTGGGCGTAGACCTCGGGGTCGTGCAGGGGGTCGCCCCACTCGTCCCACTCGGTGACCGTCAGCGGGAGCGTCGGGTCGAGCATCGACGTCAGCGCGTCCACGAACGGCACCCCGGCCAGCACTCCCGCGAACAGCTCGGGCGCCAGGTTGGCGGCGGCCCCGACGAGCAGCCCGCCCGCGCTGCCGCCGTCGGCCACCATGCGGTCGGACGCCGTCCAGCCGGTGTCGGCGAGATGCCGACCACAGGCCACGAAGTCGGTGAACGTGTTGAGCTTGGACTTCAGCTTGCCGTCGTCGTACCAGGCGCGGCCCATCTCGCCGCCGCCTCGCACGTGGGCGATCGCGAAGACGACGCCCCGGTCGAGCAGGCTCAGGCGCGGGACCGAGAAGTACGGGTCGATCGACGACTCGTACGCGCCGTACCCGTACAGGAGGAGGGGCGCGGGCTCGGTGGGCGCGCCCGCCTCGCCGGCGGAGCCACCCTCGGTGACCGAGCCGGTCGAGTTCCCGAACCGCACCTTGTCCTTGCGCCAGACGAGGGAGATCGGGATTCGGGTCCCGTCCTCGGCCGTCGCCCACTCGCGGCGCTGGTCGTAGTCGCCGGGGTCGTAGCCGCCGAGCACCGGCTGCTGCTTGAGCAGGATGCGCTCGCCGGAGGCGACGTCGTACAGGTAGAGCGACTGCGGCGTGACGAACGACGTGTAGCCGACCTTGAGGTTGGGCTGCTCCCACACACCGACGCCCGCGCCGACCGACTCCAGCGGCTGGCCGAACGAGATCTCCTGGAAGCTCCAGGTGGCCCGGGGCGTCGCGAGCCGGGGGGTCTCGACGGGCTCGGCCTGCGAGACGGGCTCGACCAGGGACAGGACCGCCGAGCGGGAGATCGCTCCGCGGCGGTAGTAGAGCACCAGGTAGCGCTCGCTCGCGCTCACGCCCTCCAGCCGCACGTCCGCGTCGTGTGCCACGACGACGGTCGCCGCCTCCGGGGTCACCGTGTCGCCGGGCGCGGGAACGGGTGAGCTGACCAGCTCGAAGTTCAGCGCGTCCTTGTTGTGCAGGATCAGGAGGACGTCCCGGGTCTCGCCTGGCTCGACCAGCGAGGGCGGGTCGATGAGCGAGGGGGGCTCGGACAGCGAGGACGGTTCGACCATCGAGGCGGGCAGCACCGCGTGCTCCACCGTGTACTCCACGCCCTCGCGGCGCGGCCACACCACGCGGAAGTCGCCGGTCGGGTTGTCGGACTCCAGCAGCCACGACTCGCTCGTCACCTTGGAGCCGAGCTCGATCTGGAGGTACTTCTTCGACCGGGAGAGCCCTACGCCCACCCAGTAGCGCTCGTCGGGCTCCTCGAACACGAGCACGTCGTCGGACGACTGTGTGCCGAGTCGGTGCCGCCACACCCGCCACGGCCGCCAGGCGTCGTCGACGGTGAGGTAGAAGATGTGCTCGCCGTCGGGCGAGAACATGGCGCCCGGAGCGGTGTCCCGCACCTCGTCCGGGAGGTCCTCGCCGGTCGCCAGGTCGCGGACGCGCAGCGTGTAGCGCTCGTCGCCCGCTGTGTCGGTGGCGTGGAGCAGCCGGGCGCCGTCGTCGGACACGTCGAGCGAACCGAGCGCGAAGAAGTCGTGGCCCTCGGCCTGGACGTTCTGGTCCAGCAGCAGCTGCTCGCCGGGGACCGGCTCACCGGGCTCGAGCACGCGTGGCGTCCAGTCGTCCGGCCCCGCGGCGCGGTAGCGCGCGTGGATCGGGTACTGCTGGCCCTCGACCGTGCGGGCGTAGTACCACCAGTCACCGTCGCGCGACGGGACGGAGAGGTCGGTCTCGAGGGTGCGGCCCTTGATCTCGTCGAACAGGGTCTGCCGCAGCGGCGCGAGGTGCTCCTGCTGGGCGAGCGTCCAGGCGTTCTGCGCCTCCAGGTGCGCGACGACGTCCGGGTCGTCCTTGCGGCGCAGCCACTCGTAGTCGTCGGTGAAGGTGTCGCCGTGGAAGGTGCGCTCGATCGGGCGGCGCTCCGTCAGGGGGGACTCTGCGGTAGAGGGGGCGGTCTCTGAAGGAGTCAGGGCATCAGGCACCGCGCAAGCGTATCCGCGCAAACTTCGTTGAGTGCGGGATATTCGCCGTCCGGACAGGGCTGTCAGGGCGAATATCCCGCACTCGACGGGTCAGAGCTTCAGGTCGGTCCAGGTGAGGCGGTGGTCGCTGCTCGGGAACGGGAAGACGCCCGTCAGCCGCGACAGAGGGTCGGCGGCCACCGGCCAGAAGACGCCGGCGTCCCGGACGCGCAGGTCACGCGACGGCAGCACGTAGTCGACGCGCAGGTTGCCGGGCGTCGTGTCGGCGAAGTCGGCGGTGTCGAACGCCGGGTCGCCCTGGTGCGCGAGGTTCGCGCCGGCCTGCAGAGCGGAGGCCTCGGGCCCGCCCGCCGACGTCGCCCGCGGGTCCGTGATCCGCGGGTGGCGCAGCAGCTGGTTGATCGCAGAGTCCACGGAGTCGCCGTCGACGGGATCGGCGTTGTAGTCGCCGACGATCACGAACGACGAGCCGGGACGCAGCCCGCCGCGCCGGCCCTCATCGTCGTACTGGTACCAGGAGCGCCAGCCGCCGCGCACGTAGTCGGCCCAGAACCGGATCTCGTCATGGTTGCGCAGACCGTTGCGGTCCTCGGCGCCGTCGAACGACGGCGGGGTCGGGTGCGCGGCCAGGACGTGCACCGTCTCACGGCCGACCCGCACCGGGACGTCCCAGTGGGACTTGCTCGAGAGCGGCAGCACCGCGAGCTCCTCGGCCGAGTACCAGTCGGCGGGTGCGGCGGTGGCGGGGTCGTCCGGCAGGAGCGCGCCCGGCATGTCCTGCCACTTGAAGTCCTGGAACGTGCGCACGCGGTCGTGCTGGATGGGGTACTTGGACAGCACGAGCATGCCGTACTGCCCAGGGAACAGACCGAAGCCGAGCGCGTCGTCGCCCCCGCCGACGGTCCCGTCGTTGTTCAGGTCGAACCCGCTCGGGATGCCCGTGTTCGACGGCGCGACGAACGCGTACGGGTACTCCACCGGCTTGCCCGTGCCCTGCGGCACCTCGAGGTAGTTCTCGCGGAACAGGTCCGCCGCGGCGTACGGGTCGGCTTCGCCCGAGTAGTCGAACTCGTTGAGCAGCACGACGTCGGGGTTCGCGTGCTGGATGACCTCGGCGACCGTCGCCGCCTGGACGTCGTCGCCGGTGGACAGGTCGGCGACGAGCTCACCCTCCGTCGCGCGGTTGAGCGACAGGTTGTAGGTGGCGGCACGCAGGGACCGGTGGCCGACGCCGGGGTGGCCGGCGCCGGCCCGGTCCGTGCCTGCCGTGGGCGCACCCACGGTGGCCGTGCCTGCCGACGCTGTGCCCGCCGAGGCGAGAAACGCTCCGGCCAGCAGTGCCGCTGCCGCGGCGGCGCTGGTCAGGCGCACGGGGGTACTGGCTCGCATGACTGCTCCTTCTTCGGGTGCCGTGCGGGTGGTCCGCGTCAGCCACCGTAGGGCCGAGGCGGTTCGACCGGGTGAACTGTGTGTGAACAGCCCTGCACAGAGGGTTCATAACGGTAGTTTTCCGGGGCGGCCAGTCGGCCGCGCGGTGACGGCATTCGCCGTCGCGCAGTTTCTTGAGGAAGAGTCGATGAACCGAGCTTTCCGCTTCGCCGCCACGGCCGCCGCTGTGACCGTGTCTCTCACGATGCTCACTGGCTGCGGAGCGATCCTGGACGAGATCACGTCAGGCGGTGATGCCCCGCGCGACGAGCCCGGCGGCGAGATCACCGCCTCCGCCGAGGCCGACGCCTTCGAGATCCTGAAGGGCGACTGCATAGACCTGCTGGCGCTCAAGGGATACGGCGACTCCTCCGAGGGTGACGAGTTCGAGGTCGAGTCGGTGCCGGTGGTGCCATGCGCCGAGCCGCACACCGGTGAGGTCTACGCCGAGCTGATCATGGAGGGCAACGAGTTCCCGGGCGCAGAGGCCGTGACGAAGAAGTTCGACGAGTGGTGCTACGCCGAGTTCGAGAAGTTCGTCGGCCTGTCCTACGACGAGTCGGTGTACGGGTACACGGGCTTCTTCCCGACCCAGGAGACCTGGGACCGGCTCGATGACCGCACCCTGCAGTGCGTAGTCAGCTCCGAGGAACCAGTCACGGACACCCTCAAGGGTGTAGCGGAGTAGGACGCGGCGCGGCACCGCGTCGCGCCGTCAGCCGCAGGTCCGTCGCGACCACCGCCAGGGCGCCCAGCACGAACACCGCCCCCACCAGGGGTACCGTGCTGACCCCGACGGTGGCGACCACCAATGCCCCGAGCGCCGCCCCGCCGCCGATCCCGAGGTTGAACACGGAGCTCGATATCGCGGTCGCCGACTCGGTGGCGCCCGGGGCGACCTGCATGGACAGGAACGACAGGGCGGGCGGGAGCGCGCTGAACGCGAGGCCGAACAGCGCGAGCCCGACCAGGGCGAGCACCGGGACGTGCCCGAGGCCCCACAGGAGCACCAGCGCCCCGGTCAGCAGGCCGAGCGCGACGAGCATCGTCTGCCACGGCCGCTTGTCGAGCACCTGGCCGGTCAGCAGCGTCCCCGCCATGCCGGCGACCCCCTGGCCCAGCAGCAGCACGCTCAGGTACCGGTCGGGAAAGCCCGCCGTCTCCAGCACGAACTGGGTGACGAACGTGATCATCATGAACCCGCCGGTCACGAGCAGCACCGTGACCACCATGAGCACCACGAAGCGGCGCGTGCTGGGGTGCGTGCCGCGGGCGGTGCCGCTCTCCTCGGCGTCGACGTTCGGCATGGCGATCACCATCGCGAGGCACGCGAGGAGGCTCACCACGGAGAACATCAGGAAGGCGGTGCGCCAGCTCGTCTGCTGACCCACCCAGGTGCCGAGCGGCACGCCGAGCAGCGGTGCGAGCGAGTTGCCGATGGCGAGCCGCGCGATCATCTTGCCGCGGACAGCGGGGGCGAACAGGCTCGCCGCGGCCGGCGTCACCACCGACCAGAACAGCGCCTGCCCCAGCGCCGTGACCATGCGAGCGGCCATCAGGTCGGCGTAGCCGAGCGCCACCGCCGACCACAGCGTCCCGACCGTGCAGACCGCGGTGGTGGCCGCGAGCACGAAGCGGCGCGGGAACCGGCGCGTGAGACGCGAGAGCGGCAGCGACGTGAGGACGACGACGGCGGCGTAGGCGCTGACCAGGAGGCCGATCTCGGAGGTGCTCCGGCCCAGGTCCGGGGCGATGAGGGTGAGCAGGCCGCCCGGCAGGTTCTCCGCGGTGACGAACGTGAAGGCGCTCGTGGAGAGCGCGAGGAGGGCGATGACGGCCCGGCGCTGGTCCACGGGTGGCGCGGCGAAGCGCGCGGCGGCGACGGGTCTGCTCGAGGTCATGCTGTACTCCGGCTGCTCGGTGGGCGTGGGTGCACCCGGACGACGAACGGGCCCGGCGGACGGCGACCAACCTACGCGGCGTCGGACCGATTCGATGTACCAATATCAGACGTGGGTCGTGAGCCATTCGTGTGTCCTAGGCAACATTGTCGTAATATTTCCCTGGTTTCCTCCTCCAGGGACAAAGGTGTCCCGCAGGTCCGGCGACCCGAATCACCTCCTCGTCCCGGACGCCGCAACTCTTCACGGAGGAAACATGAACCAACGCATCTGTGCCGTCGGCGCGGGAGCTGCCCTGCTGCTCTCCGCAGCCCTCGTACCGATCACAGCCTCGGCGGCCCCCTCGGCCGAGGAGGTGCCGCCGCAGGCGGCGCCCGCGAAGGAGGACGACCGTCCTGACCCGCTCGCGGAGAAGCAGACCGAGAAGCGGCAGCGCGCGGTCGACCTGGTCGCCACCGGCGAGGCCAAGGTCGAGATCCGTGGCAAGGGCGACCGCGCGTCGAAGGTCGTGAAGATCTCGCCGCGCGAGTACGTGGAGTACGGCGTCGAGGAGACGGCGCAGCTCTTCAGCATCCTCGTCGAGTTCGGTGACCAGGCCGACGAGCGCTACCCGGACGCCCCAGCAGGCCCGGTGCACAACGAGATCCCGGAGCCGGTGCGCAGCGACAACTCCACCTACTGGGAGCCCGACTTCTCCAGCGAGCACTTCAAGGAGATGTTCTTCACCGGCCTGGAGGACCAGGGCGGTGAGTCGTTCGCAGGCATCTACGACGAGATGTCGTCGGGCCGGTTCGACCTGCAGGGCGACGTGTCCGACTGGGTCACCGTGCCGCACAGCACCGCGTCCTACGGCACCACCGAGTCCGGCGAGGACATGACGCGGTTCATCCAGGACACCGCTGACGCCTGGTACGAGCAGCAGGTCGCGGCGGGCAAGACCGCCGAGGAGATCGACGCGTACCTCGAGTCGTTCGACGTCTGGGACCGGTACGACCTGGACGGCGACGGCATCACGTCGGAACCGGACGGCTACATCGACCACTTCCAGGCGATCCACGCCGGTGAGGGCGAGGAGGCCGGCGCGCCCGAGTCGGCGATCTGGTCCCACCGCTGGGCGGTGAACCAGGGCGGCTTCGGCTCGGACGGCCCGGCCGACTTCGCGAAGGTCGGCGGCATCAAGATCGGTGACTCCGACCTCTGGATCCGCGACTACACCACGGAGCCGGAGAACGGTGGCCTCGGTGTGTTCGCGCACGAGTTCGGCCACGACCTCGGCCTGCCGGACTACTACGACACCGACGGCGGCGAGAACGGCACCGGCTTCTGGAACCTCATGAGCTCCGGTTCGTGGATGGGCCACGGCGACGGCACCATCGGCACCACGCCGAACCACATGGGCGCCACCGAGAAGCTGTTCCTGGGTTGGCTCGACTACGAGGTGGTGGAGCCGGGTGACACCGAGCGCGTCAAGCTCGGCCCGTCGTACCACGCCACCACGCGTGAGCAGGCGGCGATCGTCAACCTGCCGGA
This sequence comes from Promicromonospora sp. CA-289599, assembly GCF_050936155.1. Classification (NCBI taxonomy): domain Bacteria; kingdom Bacillati; phylum Actinomycetota; class Actinomycetes; order Micrococcales; family Promicromonosporaceae; genus Promicromonospora; species Promicromonospora sp. CA-289599. The sequence continues at coordinate 2,471,504 of NZ_JBNJNI010000001.1, read as the reverse complement.
CGGCGTCGCCAAGGAGGACCTCGGCGTCACGCCGGTCGACGGCCAGTTCGTCTACTCCGGCAAGGCGGACGACCTGAACAACACGATCGCGTCGCCGTCGTTCACCGTGCCGGCTGACGGCTCGCTCGCCGCCAAGGTCCAGTACGCCATCGAGGTGGACTTCGACTACGCGTTCGCGGAGGTCTCCACCGACGACGGCGCCTCGTGGACGTCCCTGCCGACCAACCTCTCGACGAACGAGGACCCGAACGGGACCAACCCCGGTAACGGCATCACGGGCAGCTCGGACGGCGCCTGGGTCGACCTGACGGCCGACCTCTCCGAGTACGCCGGCCAGACGGCGTCGGTCCGGTTCCGCTACTCGACCGACGGTGGCACCACGGAGACGGGCTTCATGGTGGACGACGTCGCCGTGGGCGCCGCGCTGACCGAGGACTTCGAGGACTCCTCGGACTGGGCCTCCGAGGGCTTCCAGACGGTCGGTGCCGACGGGACCTACGAGGTCGAGTTCTCGCACTACTACGTCGCCGAGAACCGCGTGTACGGCGGGTACGACGCGACGCTGAAGGAAGGCCCGTACAACTTCGGCTGGACCTTCAGCAACAGCAACCGGGTGGAGCACTACCCCTACCAGGACGGCCTGCTGATCTGGTACGTGAACAGCCGGTACAGCGACAACAACGTGTCGCAGCACCCGGGCCACGGCCAGGCGCTCCCGGTCGACGCGCGTCCCCAGGTGATGAAGTGGTCGGACGGCACGATCGCCCGACCCCGGATCCAGTCCTTCGACGCGACGTTCGGCCTGCAGCGGACCGACAAGCTCTCGCTGCACCGCGAGGTGTCCGAGACCGAGGCGACCCGCCTGGTCAAGGGCAAGCAGGCTCCGGTGCGGACGTTCGACGACACCAACCCCAACGCGTACTGGAAGAAGAGCAACCCGGGTAACTCGGTGATCGTCGGTGGCACCGGCACCACGATCAAGGTCCTCACGCAGGACACCAAGAGGGGCCACATGACCATCCAGGTCAACTGACACCTCCCCTCACGAACGTGTCAGACGCTCAGGTCACTCCCGTGACCTGAGCGTCTGACACGTTCCGAGGGCACTACGCTCGAACGTATGACACACCTGCGATGGGGCATCCTGGCGGCCGGCGGGATCGCCGCGGCCTTCACTTCAGACCTGAACGACAACGGCTTCACCGTGCAGGTGGTGGGGTCCCGGTCCCTGGAGAAGGCGCGAGCCTTCGCCGACCGCTTCGGCATCCCGACGGCGCACGGATCGTACGAGAACCTCGTGAACGACCCCGAGGTCGACATCGTCTACATCGCCACGCCGCACCCGATGCACGCCGAGGCCGCGAAGCTCGCACTGGAGGCCGGCAAGCACGTGCTGGTCGAGAAGCCGTTCACGGTCAACGCCGCCGAGGCGCGCGAGATCACGGAGCTCGCCGAGGAGAAGGGCCTCGTCGCACTCGAGGCGATGTGGACCCGGTTCCTGCCGCACATGGCACGCGTGCGCGAGATCATCGCGTCGGGCGTGCTCGGCGAGGTCCGGACCCTGATGGTGGACCACACCCAGGACCTGCCGGACGACCCTGCGCACCGCATCAACGACCTGGCCCTCGGCGGCGGTTCGCTGCTCGACCTGGGCATCTACCCCGTCTCGTTCGCCTGGGACCTGTTCGGTGAGCCGCTCACCGTGCAGTCGCACGCGACGTTCAAGGAGACGGGTGCGGACGCCACCATCGCCACGATCTTCGGGTACGACGGCGCCCGGGTCGCCACCACCATCTCGGCGTCGGACACGAGGGGTCCCAACCGGGCCTCGATCCTGGGCACCGAGGGACGCATCGAGATCGACGCCGTCTGGTACAGCGGAACGACGGTCCACGTGTACGACGCCGAGGGCACCGAGACCGAGACCTTCACCGCCGAGATCACCGGGCGCGGCATGCAGTTCCAGGCCGCCGAGGCCGAGCGCCTGGTCGCGGCCGGCGAGCTCGACAGCCCGCTCCTCTCGCGCGCGGAGACGGTAGCCATCATGGCCACGCTGGACACGATCCGCGAGCAGATCGGCCTGAAGTACCCGGGCGAGTAGTCCCGCGGTAGATCCGCGAAGTAGAGCGCCTGTCCGAGTCTCCCGGGGTCACCGAGGGAGTGTCGGACAGGCGCTCTACTTCGCGGATCCTGTCGGGGGAGGTAGCGTGTCCTCGCCAACGCGGGGAGCTCGGGTAGCCGGGCTGAGAGGTATGGCCTGGGTATCGTGCCCGACGCCATCGACCCGATCACTTGAACTGGGTAATGCCAGCGGAAGGACGTGCCTGACGGCGCGGGCGTTCGGTCGATGTTGTCCCCTGACGGGGACGCGGCGGCGCCCCTGTCAGGAACCGGCGACCTCTGGCGTGCCCGTGCACGGAGGTCGCACACATGCTCGCCGAGATCCAGGTCTCTCCCCGCCCCAGCGGCACGCCCGACGCGAAGTACGCGTACGTCGACGCCGCGATCGCCGTCATCCAGGCGTCCGGACTCACCTACGAGGTGGGTGCCATGGGCACGTTCGTCCAGGGCAACCCCGATGAGGTGTGGGCACTGCTGCGCGCCGTCCACGAGGCGACGATCGAGGCGGGCGCCGACGGCGTCCAGTCCAACATCAAGGTCAGCGAGACCGCCGACTCCGGTGGTCCTACCATCTCGGAGCTCATCACCAAGTTTCGGGCGTGAGCAAGGGCGTCCACCAGCAGGGCGACCGACGGCGGAGTGCCGGGCGGGTGATCGCCCCGCTCCTCACCGTCGCCGTCCTGCTGGCCGTCTGGGAGACGGTGGTGCGCCTGACCGGCGTGCCCGAGTTCGTGCTGCCCGCGCCGTCACAGGTGGCGCGCACCGCAGTCGAGGTGGCGCCCCTGCTCGGCCCGCACGTACTGACGACGCTCACCGAGGCGGTCGCCGGGCTCGTGCTCGGCACCGTCGCGGGCCTCGTCCTGAGCATCCTGGTCACCGCCTCGCGCGTGACCGGCGACGCCGTGTACCCGCTGGTCGTGCTCACGCAGACGGTGCCCGTCGTGGTGCTCGCGCCGCTGATGATCCTGTGGACGGGCTTCGGCCTGCTGCCCAAGATCGTCCTGGTGGCGCTCACCGTCTTCTTCCCCGTGCTCGTCTCGGCGGTGAGCGCGATGCGCGCCGTCGACGCCGAGCACGCCGACATGGTGGCCGGCCTCGGCGGCACCCGGCTGGACCAGTTCCTGCTGGTCCGGCTGCCGGCGTCGATCCCGGGGTCGCTCGCGGGCCTGCGGGTCGCCGCGACGTACGCGGTGGGCGCGGCCGTCGTCGCCGAGTACCTCGCCGGGCAGTCCGGGCTCGGCGTGTTCGTGCAGCGGTCCCGCAAGGCCTACGCCGTGGACCAGATCTTCGTGGGGGTCGTCCTGATCGCCCTGCTGTCCGGCCTGTTCTTCGCCCTCGTCGCCGTGCTCACGCGCGTCGCGACGCCGTGGCAGAGAGGAAAATCATGAAGCACTCCCCGACCTTCCTTCTCCGTTCGACCGCCCTCGCGGCGGTGGTGCCACTGGCGCTCGCCGGCTGCGGTGCGTCGGCCGGCGGCCAGGACCCGGCGTCCGACGGCGATCTCCGCAAGGTCACCGTCGTGCTCGACTGGACGCCCAACACCAACCACTCCGGCCTCTATCTCGCCCAGGCCGAGGGCTGGTTCGAGGACGAGGGGCTCACCGTCGAGATCATCGAGCCCGGCGAGACGTCCGGGCTGCAGCTCGTCGCGGCCGGCCAGGCCGACTTCGCCTACTCCGTGGCGGAGGGTCTGGTCCCGGCGCGCGCGGCGGGGGCCGACGTCGTCTCGGTGGCCACCGTCATCGAGCACAACACGTCGTCCCTGATCAGCCTGTCGGACGACGGCATCACTCGCCCCCGTGATCTCGAGGGCAAGCGGTACGGCTCGTACGAGTCGGATCTGGAGAAGGCGCTGATCAGCAAGCTTGTGGAGTGCGACGGCGGCGACCCCGCCAAGGTCGAGTTCACGCCCCTGGTCAGCGACGACTTCCGGATCGGCCTCACCGAGGACCAGTTCGACACGGCCTGGGTCTTCGACGCGTGGGACACCGTCCGGCTCGGTGAGGTCGACGGCCTCGACGTCGAGACCATCGCGTTCCGCGACCACTTCGACTGCATCCCGGACTGGTACACACCCCTGGTCGCGACGTCCCGTTCCCTGCTCGACGACGAGCCGGACGTCGCGCGCGGTTTCCTCGCGGCGCTCTCGCGCGGGTACGGCGAGGCGGCCGCAGACCCCGGCCGCGCGGTGCAGGCACTGCTGGCGGCCGCGCCCGAGCTCGACCCGGAGCTGGTCGAGGCGAGCGCGGAATGGCTGGGCCCGCAGTACGCGTCGGGCGACTGGGGCACGCAGCGGGCCGAGGTGTGGGACGGGTTCGTATCGTTCCTCGCGGAGGAGGGGCTCACCGAGCCCGGTTTCGATACCGAGGCGGCCTGGACCGACGAGTTCCTCCCGGGCAGGGCGGGCGACCAGCCGTGAGCGTGCTCGCCGCACACGGGCTGAGCGTCCGGTTCGGTGACGTCGCCGCGCTGGAGAACGTTCAGTTCTCGGTGGCAGACGGCGAGTTCGTCGCCGTCGTCGGGCCGTCGGGGTGCGGCAAGTCGACGCTCCTGCGCGCGCTCGGCGGCATGCTGCCGCCGAGCGCGGAGGTCTCGGGCACGCTGCGTGTCCCCAGCCTGCCCGACGGCGGAGCCGCCACCGCCTGGATGCCCCAGCGGGACGGGCTGCTGCCCTGGCGCCGCGCGTGGTCCAACGCGCTGCTCGGGGCCAGGATCGCCAGGGTCCCTCGGGCCGACGCCGAGGCACGCGCTGCCGAGCTCTTCGAGACGTTCGGCCTGAGCGGCTTCGAGCGGGCGTGGCCGCACGAGCTGTCGGGCGGCATGCGCCAGCGGCTCGCGCTGCTGCGGACCTGCCTGGCCGGTCGGCCGGTGCTGCTGCTCGACGAGCCGTTCGGCGCGCTCGACCCGATCACGCGGCGGCGGATGAACGAGTGGCTCGCGGGGGTGGGGCTGGCCGGCGGCCCGGTCGGGGACGCCGCTCCCGGCGTCGGGCAGCGGGCGGTGGTGCTCGTGACGCACGACGTGGACGAGGCGCTCGCCCTGGCCGACCGCGTGGTGGTGCTCAGCGCACGACCGGGCCGGGTGGTGCTGGACGCGGCGGGCCCGAGCCGGGCTGAGGTGCTGGCGGCGCTGGAGTACTGAGCGCCCTCGTGGTCCCGACCGGCCGGTCGGGACCACGAGGACCCCCAGAGCATTGCCTCGCTATGCAACCTCGTGATCGCGATCCTGCGCACCACCGGCTGGGACAATCTCGCCGAAGCCACCCGTCACCACGCCAGAGACCTCAACTAACCCATCCAGCCGCTTTCTCCTAGGAATGACTCTTCCGGAGCCCTGGCTGTGACGGCGGTGGTCAGCGTGCTGATGTGTTCACGTGCCGCTGAGACTTAATCGTCAACACGCTTTCCATCGGGGCCTATCACCATGTCCGGGGTCGCCTCACGCAGGAGATCGATGTCCGGCGGGGTCGTGTACGTGCCTACCGCGAAGTCGTCGGTCGGCTCGCACTCCTGGGTTGACTCGCCTCCACCGTCAACACGCCACCCGTCGGGAGAATCCCACAGCCAATACTCACGCTCGACGAAGTGTTCCTCCTCGATCCGGTAGGCGCCGTCTCGCTCCTGGATCTTTCCCTCCTCGAACGTGTCACCTACCGCGAGAGTCCAGCGGGGAGCCAACCTCTGGCACACGCGAACCTCAAACATTTGCTCCTGGCGCTCGCGCTGCACGACGTCGGTCACGGTGAAAGACGGCGGCCCTTCCCACAGGGTCGCGCTGTCGACCGGGGACTGGCGGATGAAGGAAGCAGTTGCCCGGGCGATGCTGAGAGCTGTTGCGTCCGTCGCGGTCTGGGCCAGGGCGGGGTCGGAATAGTTGAAGGAGTTGTCCGCGGCGTACTTCTGCACGACGTAATCGCGCACGATCTGCACGCGCGGATCGTCCTCGAACTTGCCCGTGTTCGTACCCTCCCACTCGACCTCGGCATGCACTGGAAGCGCAGTGGGCCCGCATCCGGCAACAAGTACCGCAATGACTCCCGTCACAGCGATGCTGGTCAGGTTCCTGATGGTGTTCACGTGCCGCTTTCGCCTTCCTGTTCGGTCCGGTTGATCCAGGCCTCGTACGCGTCACCGAACGTCGTCTGCTTATGGTCGGTGAACTCTGTCACGCTCAACGACTGCCGCCCATGCACGCCAATGTAGGCGTCGTAGGCGACAGAGGACTTACCGGCCAGCTCATCGGCCATGCCCGCCAACCGAGCACGCTCGGCCTGCTGGACCTCCTCGACCTGGGTGGCCAGGTGCGTGTCGGCGATCTCGTTGATCTTCTCCATCGACCAGTTCACGACGAACTCCGGGGCGACCTTCTTCGCACCGGCACCGATGACCGAGGTTCCCAGGTCGATCGCACCCTCGACCTGCTGGTCGGCCCGTAGGGCTTCCTCGCTCACAGCCACCAGCCGGGCACCCTCCAGAGCGCCGCCGACCTGGAACATGAGGTTCGCGTTCTCGCCCGACTCCAGCGCGCTCGTGGACCCGAACGAGGCCAGCACCTGCGCACGGAACCCATCCATGTGCCGGTCCGCGACCGTCATCCCCGCTTCCCGGGACAGGACCGGCCCCAACGCCCGAGCAAGCTCCTCCCGCGTCGCGTTCACCACCGGCACCTGCTCGTCGCCACCCATCAGCTTCGCCTCGGCGTAATCCGTGCCCGAGGGCTCCCCAAGCACGCCGTTGAACGCGAACTGCGGCAACTGCTGCATCATCGCCTCAGCCAGACGCTCAGCGGCCGCCGGAGTGAGCCGCTCCGGAGCCAGACCCTCATTGTTCGCAAGCTGGTCGAATACCTCGGTGGACAGCACAGCCACCGTTTCTTGGATATCTCTGTCGCTGCCGCCCCCGAGCAGCGAACCCTCCGCATGTTGGGCGCTGGACCACAGGTCGGCCACGGTCTCGACCCGTCCTTGCCGGTCGATGCCGACCTCGCTGAAGTAGTGCGCCACCCGCTCGGCTCCCAACCTTCCACCGGTCAGCGGGTCTGCTTCGGCCCCGGTGAGCCAGTCCAGGGCGGCGTCGGGATACTGCGCCAGCGTGGACAGCACCAGCGTGCTCTCGTCCCACCACAAACCCTGACCCCCACCGACCACCCCGCCGCCGCCAATCACCCCGTCAGCGGCAGTGCCGTCAGCGCCAGCCTGGGCGGCGAGGTAACCGATCCCCGGCTGGGCCGGCACCAGCCCAGTCCCGCGTTCCCGATAGTCCAGCTCGTCAGCCATCGCCACGGTCAGCTCACGCCCCATCAGCTCCGGACCGGTGAACAGGAACCCGATCGGCGCACCGTCACGCCGGCCGTTCACCCCGACCATCATGTCCTGGGCGAATTTCCTCGCCTTGGCCTGCCCAGCCTGCCCTCTGCCGTCCCAGACCCGGCTCGCACCCACCACACCCGCACGCACCGCGACCAACGCCGCCAGCGCAGCCGCCCCGTAGACCTCGTCGTCACGATCGTCGTACGCACTGGCACCGATGGTGCTCATCGCAGCAGCCACCGCGGCCCCACCAGCACTGGCGACCGCGGACGGCATGATCTTGGCCCCACCGAACAGGTCCGTCGCCAGCACCAACGCCCGCGCGTCCAACCCGTCAGCGTCCATCGCCCCCGCATCGACCAGCGCGTCGGTGACCAGCCGACGCCGGTCCTGCGCCGGCAGGTCCGACTCGTCGATCGCGTCAGCCATCAGCTCCCGCTGCCACGACGGCAGCCCGTTCCACCACGCCAGCACCTCGGCCGGCGACGCGGTCCGGAGCCACTCCTCGTCCGGTACGAAGCCGGGCGAGCCCGGCAAAGAGCGAAAGCCCTGCCCGACGCCGCCGAACGGCCCGAACCCGCCGGCACCCGGGCCGCTGCCCTGCCCGTGCAGCTTGCGCGCCAGCTCCTCGTCCGCCGCCCGCAGCTGCTCCATCACCCCACGCGCCAGCACCAGCAGGTCCTCGTGGTGCTCGACCAGCCGCCTCGCCTGCAGATCCTGCGCCGCAGCCAGCTTGGTCACCACCCACGACTCGCCCCGCATCGCCACCGACCGGCGCAGGCTTTCGGTCTCACCTTCCATGTTCTCCAGCCGCTGCTTGCAGGCCGAGACCTCTTCCACCCAGACGTCCATGTGATCAGCGCCGGTGAAGAACGCTTCGTGCTCGTCCTGACCACCGGTCTTGAGAGCAGTCATCTTCGCGAGCAGGTCCGGCGCCTCAGGGGCGCTGTAGTACTCGCCCATGGACTGCCAGGTCCCGTGCACCTCCAGCGTCACGCTCGACGTCTTGGCGCCCAGCTGGCGCGCCAGCACTGCCTGCTGCGCCACCCACTCGATCCCCAGCGAGGACGACCGGTACGGGAACCGGCTCAGATCGATCAGCCCGTCCGAGTCCTGCAGATCCGCGAACGTCGTCACGCGAGACCACCCCTACCAGAGACCTCCCCGCGCCTCGCGAGCGCTTCGGTCTCCTGAGCCATCTCCCGATCGCCCGCCTCGTAGACCTCGATCACCTCACCCGCCGCCCGGACTACTGACCCCGCCCTGGTCCGCAGCTTCTCGACGGCCTCCGCACGGTCCTCGAAGAACACGCTCACCGCGCCACCCACCAGCAACGAACCGGCGTCACCGGCATCGACTCCCCGCGCCTCGCGCACCACATCCGTCAGTTCCTCGACCCGATCACCCGCCTGCCGCACCACCCGGCGGGCCGATGTCGGCTCCACGCTGAACCTCATCCCGAACCCTCTCCCCGATACCGTCCTGGAGTGCCACGCCCGCCCTGCGGTCTACTGCGTGATGACCTGCGCCTCGCCGACGACGACCTGGGTCTCCGCGGTGCGGTCCAGCCTGATCGTGCCGCCGATATCGCCCGGGCCCTGCCAGTCCGCGACCCAGTACGACGTCGCGGTCACCGTGTACGGGTCACCCTGCCTGTCGTACTGGTGGCCACAGTCGGGCGACTCGGCGATGCCGTACCGATCCTCGTACGGCGTCCCCGGGCCCGTGCAGGCGACCTTCGTCCCGTCACCCATGTCGTACACGATCCGGACCACCCGCGCGGACGCCGTCACCGTCACAGCCCCCGCGGTCGCCTCTCCCACGCCGGGACCATAGGTCGTCGGGCCAGGTTCCTGGACCCACATCCACACCGGCATACCCACGATCCCGACCCGGCCAGGCTCGTCCTCGGGAACGATGCCGATCGTGACCGGCTCGATCCCGATGCTCTCCACCGCACGCTGGGCCAGAGCCTCGAAGTCGACCTCCGTACCGGGCGGCACCGCAGCCCAGTACCTGCGTTCCTCAAAACCCGAGCAGTGGGCCTCGTCGTCCCGGTCCAGGCGCTCGGCGCAGGCAAGCGTCCTACACAGCACCAGCACGCCGTCGTCGTGCCCCTTCCAGGCGGGATCGTCCGGGTCAGGCTCCGTGCCGACGACACCCGCGAAACAGCGACCGGTCCACGTACCTCCAGCCCACTGACACGTCACCTTGCCGTTCACCTCGGGACAATCGATCTCCGTCTTCCCGCCCCCCGACGAGCCAGAACCCGCCGGGGTGGTCTCGGTGCCGCCACAGTCCTCGGCCACGAGACTGATACCTCTCGCGCCCGTCTGCATGCCGCTGCCTGCGCAGGGATCCATCACCACGGGTGCGGAACGAGTCGTCTCGACCGGAATCGCCGCGGCGACTGGTGTGAAAGTCAGAGCGACCAGGATCATGACCGCCAGCGATGCGAATGCGCGCATGTCAGCACTTCCTGTCCACTGGATCGAGCTTGTTGACGGTCCACGTCCCGTCCTCCTGACCCTGCATGACGACCTTCATGAAGACTCGGTCGCGCTGCCCCTTCGCGATGGCCGAGGTGCCGTCCTCTCGGACAATGTCGAGCTCGCTGTAGTCGAGGCACACGGCGAACTTCACCCGGTGGCCACCAATTCCATCGACCAGTGGGTCACCGTCGTAGCCGGTCACCTTGATGGACGCGATCCGGGTCTGCCCAACCTGTTTGAGGTTCTCGTCGGCGTAGAAATCGTCATCCACCTCCACGGCATCCCACACTGCGGGCTCGCCGAGAAGCCCCCTCTCGTCGAACAGTTCCTGGGAGGCGCGGGTGCCCTCGATGCGGTGCCGGTCGGTGATCTCCAGGTACTCCTGGTAACGCTGCTCCGCCTCAGCCGCCCGCTCAGCGATCGCAGCCTCCGACGGCTCGACGCTCGGGCTAGGACTCGGAGACGCCGTCGGGCTCGGCGCCGGATCGGTCAGGTGTGGCAGCCCGGACGGCTCGTCCTCGGACTGGCACGCCGCCAGACCCAGACAGAGGACAGCGACAGCCACCACGCCACCCAGGCGCGTCGTCATACGGGTCACGAGAACCGACTCCTCCAGCATCAAATGGATCGAAAACGGTTCGACCACGCACAACACCTCAGCAAGACGGAATATCGGAATTCACGCTAGCCGGTCAAATTCACCCCGGCAACGAAACATCCTGTCAGTCGAGGGGGTGCAGGACCCGGTCGAGGAAGCGGCGGGTGCGCTCCTCGGCCGGCTGGGAGAAGATCTGCGCGGGCGCGCCGCGCTCGACCACCACGCCGCCGTCGAGGAACAGCACCTCGTCCGCGACCTGGCGCGCGAACTGCAGCTCGTGCGTCACCACGACCATGGTCCAGCCCTCGTCCGCGAGCTCCTTCATCACGGTCAGCACCTCGCCCACGAGCTCGGGGTCCAGGGCCGACGTCGGCTCGTCGAACAGCAGGAGGTCAGGCTCGAGCGCCAGCGCGCGCACTATGCCGACGCGCTGCTGCTGCCCGCCGGACAGCTCGTGCGGGTAGGCGTCGCGCTTGTCGGCGAGCCCGACGCGGTCCAGGAGCTCCTCGGCGCGGCCGATCGCCGTCGCGCGGGGGATCCGTTTGACCTGCGTCGGGCCCTCGATCACGTTCTCCACGACCGTGCGGTGCGGGAACAGGTTGTGCTGCTGGAACACCATGGCGGACCGGTCGCGCAGGGCGGCGCGGTTCGCCTTCGCCAGGCGGGCGCCGGCGCGTCGGGCACCCCAGCCGCCGCCCGGCGCGGCGGCCTGGGCGCCGAAGTCGACGGTCGGGCCGCCGTCGAGCTCCAGCAGCCCGGCGTCGGGTGTCTCGAGTCCGTTGAGCGAGCGCAGGACCGTCGTCTTGCCGCTGCCGGACGCGCCGATCAGTGCGACCACCTCGCCGCGCTGGACCTGCAGGTCCACACCCCGCAGCACGTGGTTGGTGCCGAACGACTTCTGGATGCCGCGGGCGGTCAGGAGGTTCGCGCTCGGGGCATCCTCAATGAGCGACATACCGGTCCAGCCTCTTCTCGATCGCGTTCTGGCCGGCGGCGAGCACCGTGCAGAACATCCAGTAGATCAGGGCCGCCTCGGCGTAGATCAGCAGGAACTCGTTGGAGGAAGCGGCGATCTCCTGCGCCTTGCGGAACATCTCCGTCACCAGGATCACCACGGCCAGCGACGTGTCCTTGACGAGGGAGATGAACGTGTTCGACAGCGGAGGCACCGAGACGCGCGCGGCCTGCGGCAGGATGATCCGGCCCAGCGTCCTGGCCGGCGACATGCCGACCGTCCAGCCCGCCTCCCACTGCCCCTTGGGCACGGACAGGATCGCCGCGCGGATCACCTCGGCCGCGTAGCCGCCCACGTTCAGGGAGAACGCGGTGATGGCCGCGGGCCACGGATCGAAGAGGATCCCCAGCTTCGGCATGCCGTAGAAGATGATGAACAGCTGCACCAGGAGCGGCGTGCCACGGATCACCGAGATGTACGCGCGGCCGACCCACGACAGCACCGGGTTCGGTGACAACCGCAGCAGCGCCACGACGAGCGCGATCACCAGCCCGAAGGCGAACGACACGAGGGCGAGCGGGATGGTGCCGATGAGTGCGCCTCGCAGGAGCGGCCAGAACGAGTCGACGGCGAGCTGCCAGTCCATGTATCCCTCTCCCCGCGATCAGCGGAGACGTGTGGCGCGGAGCGTTACTCGGAGACGTCCTCGCCGAAGTACTTCTCGCCCAGCTCCGCGAGGGTGCCGTCCGCGCGCAGCTCGTCCAGGGCGCCGTCGATCGCCGTGGCGAGAGCCTCGCGCTCGGGCGTCACGACGAACGCCGACTGCGACTCCTCGTCGGTCTCCGCGGCGACCTTGATACCTGAGGCGTCCTCGGTGTTCGCGTAGTCGAGGTAGGTCAGGCTGTCGTTGATCGTGGCGTCCACGCGGCCCTCTTCCAGCAGCGCCACGGCCTGTGCCCAGCCCTCGACGGCCTCGACCTGTGCGCCGCTCTCCTTGGAGAGGTCGTTCCAGTTGCTCGTGAGCGACTGGGCGGTGGTCTTGCCGTCGAGGTCGGCGAAGCTCGTGATGTCGTTGTTGTCAGCGGTCACGACGAGCACGCCCGTGGACACCGTGTACGGCGTCGAGAAGAGGTAGTCGGCCTCACGCTCCGGGGTGATGGTCACCTGGTTCGCGATCGTGTCGAAACGGCCGGCGTCGAGGCCCGCGAAGATCGCGTCCCACTGGGTCTCCTGGAACTTGATCTCCACGCCGAGGTTCTCGGCGACGGCCTCGGCGACCTCGACGTCGTACCCGACGAGCTTGTCCGACTCGTCGTGGTAGCTGAACGGCCGGTACGTGCCCTCGGTGGCGACGGTCAGCGTGTCCCCGGATACCAGCCCCAGCTCCTCGCCGGCGCCGCCGGGCTCGCCGGAGCTGCCGCAGCCGGTCAGGGCCAGGAGGGCAGCGGAGGCTGCGGCGGCCGTGAGGAGGGTGCGGTTGCGAGACATGGTGGAGGCTCCGTTCGACGGTTGACACACATCGACATTGCCGATGCGCGCCCCAAAACTAACTGATAGTCGGTGGGAACTCACACACGCTCGCTCCGGCGCCACCGGTCGGGGGTGGTCCCGTACCGGTCCTTGAACCGCCGGACCAGATAGGTGGCGTCCCGCAGGCCTGTCCGGGCGGCCACGACACCGAGCGGCAGGTCGGTGTCGCGGAGCATCCGGCGCACCTCGGTCATGCGGCGCTCGGTGATCCACTCGAGCAGCGTGCGGCCCGTCCGTTCGCGGACCACGGTGGTCAGGTGCCCGGGTGTGTAGCCCAGCGCCCGTGCGACGTCGGACGCCGACACCGGCTCCCGGAACGTCGACTCGATCTCGTCGAAGACGCGCGCCACCAGCGGGTGGGGCGAGGCGACGTCCACCGGCGCCAGCCTGGCCGCCGCGACGAGGATCCGGGTCAGCACGGCCGACGCCGCCTCGCGTGCCCCCAGCCGGCTCGGCTCCGTCAGCTCCTCCTCGAGCTCCGTCAGCCACCCGGACCAGCGTGGGCGCTCGGCCTGCGGCACGTTGGCCCCGGCCCCGGCCCCGGCCCCGGCCCCGGCCCCGGCCCCGGCGGGCGGCGTCGCGAGCGCGAACAGCGCGAGGATCGGGTGGTGCGCCCAGGCGAGGGGCGAGACCGACGCGAGCGAGGGGACGGCGTCGGGCGTGAACGCGACGCTCCAGGCCCGGCAGCGGTGCAGGTCGGCCGGCGTCGCGGAGCCGATCGCCTGCCCCGGCGGGATGGCATGCACGTCGCCGTCGTGCAGCGGTGTGTGCTCGCCGCCCAACGCGATGGTGCCCCCGCCCCGCTCGACGTAGACGAGCACGAGGAAGTCGTGCGCGTGCCTGTGGTCCGGCGGGGCGTGCGGGTGATCGACCTCGAAGTCGATCCGTGTGACCTGTACCGGCAGCGCGCCCGCCCGGGTCGGGTGCCGATACACGGGGGTGCCGTCCGGGCGGACGGTGCGCAGGCTGGCCGCGGTGCGACTCACCGGTCGTCCGGCACTGCCGGCGTCAGGACCGCGTCGACGATCTGCGGGATGCCCTCGAGCTGCTCCTCGAGGTCGCGCAGCCGGACCGCTACGTGCGACTCGGACTCGTCGCCGGGCAGGTCGATGCTGGCGACCAGCAGGATCTGTCGCGGTCCGACGAACTCGAGCCGCAGGCGGCCCACCCGGTGGACACCGGGCAGGGCCTCGATCCGCTCGCGGACCGCCTGATGGATCCGCTCGTCCGCCACCTCACCGGTCAGGAACCGCCGGTTGCGGTCGAACAGCACCACCGCCACGACGCACAGCAGCAGCCCGACGAGGATCGACCCGAGCGCGTCGTACCGGCCGTCGCCGGTCACCTGGTGCAGCGCCATACCGCCGGCCGCGATGGCGAGGCCGACGAGAGCCGCGGCGTCCTCGGCGAGCACCGCGCGCAGCGTCGGGTCCGAGGTGGCCAGCGCATGGTCGAGCAGGTCCCGCCCGAGCGCCCGGGCCTCCTTCCGGGTGCGCCGGTAGGCCTGCAGGAACGAGACCCCTTCGAGGCAGAAGGCGACGGCGAGCACTATGTACCCGACCGTGTAGGAGCCGGTCTCGCCCGTGGCGTCGAACTCCTGGATGCCGTGATAGACCGACACCACACCACCGGCGACGAAGAGGCCGAGCGCGGCGAGCATCGACCAGACGTAGGCCTCCCGGCCGTAGCCGAGCGGGCGGTCCGTGTCCGGCGCGCGGCTCGACTTCCGCTCGGCGACCAGGAGGAACACCTCGTTGCCGGTGTCGGCCCAGGAATGGGCGGCCTCCGCCACCATCGACGCCGAGCCCGTCAGGACCGCGGCGATCGTCTTGGCCGTCGCCACCGCGAAGTTGGCGGCGAAAGCGATCACCACGGTCAGCGCCGAGCCGCCCCTGTCCCGCGCCATGCGTTCCCCCTCCGTCGTGACCCGTTCGACGCTACCGCTGTCCCGGCCGGAGTGCCCGCCCTCGGCGGCAGGCCGATCCGATTGGCGAGACCGAGGATCGTGCTATCGCCGCCGAATTCTGTGCTGCGCTGGTCCCGCAGAACGTCCGATGCTGGAGTGCGGCGGGACCTGCGGGGCAGGGACCCGCGTACCACCCGAGTCACCACCCGAGTCACCACCGGACGGAAGGCCTCCCGGATGAGCACGACCGTGCAGATCCTCGACCATCGCACCCTTGAGGAACGTGAGCGCGAGTTCCTGCCCGGCATGGGCAAGCCGTGGCTGCTCCCGTTCTACGACCTGTTCTCACGCCGCGTCGGGGCACGCGCCCTGCACGAGCGTGCGGCGGCGCTCGCCGACATCGCACCCGGCCAGTCCGTGCTCGACGTCGGCTGCGGTACCGCGAACCTGGCACTCACCGTGCTGCGTGCGCAGCCGGCCGCGCGCGTCACCGGCCTCGACCCCGACGCCGGAGCACTGCGCGTCGCCGCCCGCAAGGCGACCCGGCGCCGGGTGCCGATCACGCTCGTGCAGGGCTTCGCCGACCGGCTCCCGAACGGCGACGGGTCGCTCGACCACATCGTGTCGGCGCTCGCGCTGCACCATGTGCCCGAGGAGGGCCGGGTCCTGTTCGCCCGCGAGGCCCTTCGGGTGCTCCGCCCGGGCGGGAAGGTGACGATCGTGGACTTCGGGGGCGCGGACAGTGCCAGCGGCTCGGACGACTCGGACCACAGCGGGCACGGGCACGGGGGGCACGACCGGCGCGGGCACGGGCGCCGTGGTGAGCACGGCAGGCCCCGCGGCCACGGCCCGGCCGACCTGGTGCGCCTCCTCGCGGACGCCGGGTTCGCCGGCGCCCGCGAGGTGGAGCGGATGGAGCATCGCTTCGGGCCGATCACGTTCGTCCAGGCGTCACGGCCCTGACCGGCCGGTCGCCCAGCGGGGGATCGGCGCCGGGGGTCAGCGGCGGCGGACCTGCGGCTCCGGCATGGCGGGCGGGGCGGCGGCGGGGCGCTCCGCGAGGCGGCGGAACGCCTCTGCCATACCGGCGTCGAGCTGCGGGTCGACGTCGGAGAAGTAGTCCGCCGGCGTGTGCCGTACCTCGATGTCGGGGTCGACACCGTGGTTCTCGACGCCGAAACCCTTGCCCTCGAGCCAGAACGCGTACCGCGGCTGGGTGATCCCCGTGCCGTCCACCAGGTCGAAGCGACCGTCGATGCCGACCACGCCGCCCCAGGTCCGGACGCCGACCACCGGTCCGACGTCGAGCGCCTGCGCGGCCGCGTTGACGATGTCGCCGTCGGATCCGGCGTACTCGTTGGTGACCAGCACCACCGGCCCGCGCGGGGCGCGGTCCGGGTAGGAGGTGGGACGGTCGTAGTGCCGGTTCAGGCCCCAGCCTGCGACACGCGCGGCGAGGCGTGCGATCACGAGCTGCGACGTGTGGCCACCGCCGTTGAACCGCACGTCCACGACGATGCCCTCGCAGTCGGTGGCGAGCCGGAGGTCGCGGTGCAGCTGCGCCCATCCGGTGCTCATCATGTCCGGGACGTGCACGTACCCGAGGCGGCCGCCGGACTTCTCGGCGACGTACTCGCGGCGCGACCGTACCCAGTCCTGATAGCGCAGGTCGGCCTCGTTCGCGAGCGGCACGACGACGACGCGGCGGTCGGCGGTCCGCACCTGACCGCCGTCCGAAGCAGCGCCGTCCGAAGCAGCGCCGTCCGGCCCGACGGCGGGTCGCCGCAGCGTCAGCTCGACCGGGATCTCGGCCGCACCGACGAGGTTCGCGGACGGGCCGGTCGTCGGGTCCACCGGCCGTCCGTCCACCGCGACGATCAGGTCGCCCGGCTGGGCGTCGACCCCGGCGGCGCGCAACGGCGACCGCGCACCCGGGTCCGACGACTCGCTCGGCAGGACGCGGTCGATCCGCCAGCCGTCGGCGGTCCGGGAGAGGTCCGCGCCGAGCAGGCCGAGCCTGCGGGACGTGTCGCCCGGCTCGTGCGGCTTGCGCACGTACGCGTGCGACGTGTTGAGCTCCGCGACGGTCTCCCAGAGCACGTCCACGAGGTCGTCCTGCGTGGCGACCCTGTCGACCAGGTGGCGCCAGCGCGCCACCACACCGTCCCAGTCGACGCCGTTCATGTCCGCCCGCCAGTAGTGATCGCGCATGATGCGGGCGTTCTCGTCGAACATCTGGTGCCACTGCGCGCGGGGGTCCACCTCGTAACGGACGCGCGACAGGTCGACGTCGAACGCACCGGGGTCGTCGTCGCCCGACTTGCTCGTCGCCGACTGCGTGCTGAGCCCGTACCCGGTGCGGATCACCACCCGCTCGCCGTCGCCCGACACCGCGTAGGCGCGGACCTTCTCCGCGACGTCGGTGGCCTTGCGCGCCTCGAACGACCAGAACTGCAGCACGTTGGGCACCGGGTCTGCCTCCGAGCCAGCGTGGCGCGAGCCGAGCACACCGGCGTCGTCGGTCTCGTGGATCCAGAGCACCCCGCCCTTGGCGGCGAACAGGTCGCGATAGCGCCCCGACACGACCGGGAACGGCACCACCCGCTCCTCGGCACCGTCGAAGTCGATGTCGGGCGAGGTGTTCTCGGCCTTCTGCTTCTTGCCGGTCGCCTCGCCGGAGTCGCCCGTCTGGTCGCCGTCCTTACCGGTGTCCTTGTCGTCGGACTTGTCGTCGGACTTGTCGTCGGGCTTGTCGTCGGGCTTGGCCAGGCGCCAGCCGTCGGTGCTGGGACCGAACGGCGCGGGCTCGGTGGCCGCCAGCGGGATCAGCCACGGTCGCGTGGCGGCGCTGAAGGAGAGGGCGAACTCGTGGGAGTCGTAGGACGGGTCGAACGTGCGGTCCGAGAGGAACACCACGTACTTGCCGTCATCGCTGAACGCGGGGGAGAAGTCGTGGAACCGGCCGGACGTCAGCGCCGTCGCCGTGGGGTTCTCGGCGTGCAGGTCCGCGACGAGGAGCTGGTGGTGGTCGCCCTCGCTGCCCGTGGGGCTCGACCAGACGAGGTACCGCCCGTCCGGGGAGAACGTCGGTGACGCGGCCTCTCCGTTGCCCGACCGGCCGAGCGGGGTGATCGTGCCGGGTTCGACGGCGTCGGCGTCGTCCGTGCCGGCGCCGTCAGCACCGTCCACGGCGGGCATGGCGATCAGGCTGATGCGACCGTCGTGCGAGACGGCTGCCACCTTGTCTCCCACGGGGCTCGCGGCGAGGTGCAGCACCCGACCGAGCTCGCCGGCCGCGAAGCGCTGGGGCTCGGTGTTCGGGCTGTCGGCGGAGGTACCGGGCAGGGCGTGGACCTCGAGCGCGTCCTCCCTGCTCTCGCCCTGCTCGGTGGTGCGGGGCGCATCCGTCACGACTACCGCGCGCCCGGTGTCGAGCAGCACGGGCTCCCGCACACGGACCGACGGGTCGGCCACGAGCACCCGGGCCGGACCCGCACGATGGGTCACCCAGTACGCGGTGCCGAGCCAGCCGACGACACTCGCGTCGCCGGTCCTGTCCACGGCCAGGCCGTCGATGCCGGCGTGGCTCGACTCCGGGTCCACCCAGTACGGCTGCGGCAGCGCGCCGGTGAGCGTGATGTCGAGTCGGCGCGGGGTGCCGTCGAGGCCGTCGAGCAGCCAGAGGTCGCCGCGGCTGTGCCACACGATGCGCGAGCCGTCCGACGTGGCGTCGCGGACGTAACCCTCCGCCTCCGACTGGGTGGTGAGCTGTCGCGGTTCGGGGGTCTCCGCGCCGGTCGCGAGGCCGTCGAGCACCCACAGGTTCGCCTGCTCGTCGGCGTGGTCCGGGAACGTGGCCCCGCGGTCCGACGTGAACACCAGCGCGTCGCCGATCCAGTGCGGGTCGTAGACGCCTGCCTCGTCGTCGGGCAGCGGGCGCTCCCAGTCGCCCGAACCGCGGTCGATCCAGAGCACCGAGGCCGTGCCGCCCCGGTACCGCTTCCAGTAGGCGGGGGTCCGGTAGCCGGCGGAGACGAGGGCCGTCGTGCGCCCGCCGTCCGGACCCTGGTGCTCGGCCACGCCCCAGGACGGCCCGTAGCGCGGGGTCTCGACGGTGCCGTCGAGACCCACCGCGCGCACCACGGTCAGCGAGCGCTCGTGTGCTCCGGCGTTGGAGGCGACGAGCACGCGTCCGGCGTCGTCCCAGCCGAGCACCATGGTGGTGGTTCCGCCGAGCCAGGTGAGGCGTCGCGTAGCGCCGTCGGCCAGCTCGACCACGTAGGCCTCGGGGTGGCCGTCCTTGTGCGACACGTAGGCGAGACGCGTGCCGTCAGGGGAGAAGCGCGGGGTGGCCGCAGGCGCGTGATCACTGGTCAGACGCCATGCGCGGCCGCCGGAGACCGGGGCCAGCCAGACGTCGTCGTCGGCTACGAAGGCCACCTGGTCGCCATGGACATGAGGGAAGCGGAGATAGGGCTGGGTCACCGGTTCAACGTACTCGCGCGGTCCGACACCCGTCATCGGAAATCGCTCACGGCAGTAGGCGCGGCGGGTGCTGCTCCGGGGGCCGCACCCGGGCTACTACGGTGAGGACGATGACCGAGCACACCTTCGGGTTCCGCACGCGGGCCCTGCACGCAGGGGGTATCCCCGACGCGGCGACCGGAGCACGGGCGGTGCCGATCTACCAGACGACGTCGTTCGTGTTCCGGGACACCGAGGACGCCGCGAGCCTCTTCGCGCTGCAGAAGTACGGCAACATCTACTCGCGCATCGGCAACCCCACGGTCGCAGCACTCGAGGAGCGCATCGCCTCGCTGGAGGGCGGCATCGGCGCCGTAGCCACGGCGTCGGGCATGTCCGCCGAGTTCATCACCTTCGCCGCGCTCGTCGGGGCGGGTGACCACGTGGTCGCGTCCGCGCAGCTGTACGGCGGGACCGTGACGCAGCTCGACGTGACGCTGCGCCGGTTCGGGGTGGAGACCACGTTCGTGCCGGGTACCGACCCCGCCGACTACGCGGCAGCGATCACGCCCGGGACGAAGGTCCTGTACACCGAGGTCGTCGCGAACCCGTCGGGCGAGGTCGCCGACCTCGAAGGGCTCGCCGAGGTGGCCCACGCCGCCGGCATCCCGCTGGTCGTGGACGCGACGCTCGCGACGCCCTACCTCGTGCGTCCGATCGAGCACGGCGCCGACATCGTGATCCACTCCGCGACGAAGTTCCTCGGCGGGCACGGCACCACGCTCGGCGGTGTGGTCGTGGAGTCCGGCCGGTTCAACTGGGGCAACGGGAAGTTCCCGCAGATGACCGAGCCCGTCCCGTCCTACGGGAACGTGAGCTGGTGGGCGAACTTCGGCGAGTACGGGTTCCTCACCAAGCTGCGGTCCGAGCAGCTGCGGGACATCGGTCCCGCGCTCTCGGCGCAGTCCGCGTTCCAGCTGCTGCAGGGAGTCGAGACGCTGTCGTACCGCCTGGACGCGCACCTGGCGAACGCCCGGGCCGTCGCCGAGTGGCTCGACGCCGACCCGCGGGTCTCGTACGTGCTCTGGGCCGGGCTGCCTTCGCACCCGCACCACGAGCGGGCGCAGAAGTACCTGCCGCTCGGGCCGGGCTCGGTCTTCGCGTTCGGCCTGCGGGTCCCAGCGGCAACCGACCTGTCCGACGGCGGGAGCGTGCCCGACGTCGGTGGTGCGCCCGACGGCCGGGACGCCGGCCGGCGGTTCATCGAGTCGCTCCAGCTCGCATCGCACCTGGCGAACGTCGGCGACTCGCGCACCCTGGTGATCCATCCGGCGTCGACCACGCACCAGCAGCTGAGCGGCGAGCAGCTCGAGGCGGCGGGCGTGCCCGAGGATCTCGTCCGCATCTCCGTGGGGCTGGAGGACATCGAGGACATCCTCTGGGACCTCGACCAGGCCCTGACCAAGGCGACGGGAGCGAACCGATGAGCGAGACCTGGCAGGGTCCGAGCCTGCAGGACCGCATGCGGATCCTGCGTACGACCACCTCTGTCGCGATCGTCGGGGCGTCGGAGAACCCCGCTCGAGCGAGCTATTTCGTGGCGTCATACCTGCTCTCCTCCTCTTCGTACGACATGTACTTCGTGAACCCGCGGGCGACCGAGATCCTGGGCCGCCCCGCGTACCCGAGCCTGGCCGACCTGCCCGTGGTGCCCGACCTGGTCGATGTCTTCCGGCGGCACGACGACCTGCCGAGCGTGCTGGACGAGACGGTGGCCGTCGGCGCCAAGACGCTCTGGTTGCAGCTCGGGCTGTGGCACGAGGACGTCGCGCGCGGGGCTGAGGCCGCCGGGCTGGACGTGGTGATGAACCGGTGCCTCAAGATCGAGCACGCGCGCTTCCACGGTGGGCTGCACCTGGCAGGGTTCAACACCGGTGTGATCAGCTCCCGGCGCGCGGAGCACTAAGACCCCACCGGCCGGGCCTGCGGCGTGCGCGACGGACCCCACCGCAGGCGCCACCAGCTGCCGGACTCCCGCACGTCCGCGTTGTCCGCGGCGATCTCGTCGGGCTCGGGCCAGCAGGGTCGGGCACCGTCCCGCCTCAGCCGACCGGCCAGCCACGCCCAGAGCGCGGGATGCTGCGCGGCTCGCGCGTCGGCGTCGGTGCGGCCGCCCTCGAACCGCACGTAGACCGCAGCGACGCTGATCCCCTCGTCGGGTGTTCCGTAGCCGCCGACCCACACCCGTGCCTTGATCCGCCGCGGCTCCCTGGTGATCGCGTACGTGACCTGTCCGAGCGTTGGCCCGCCGCAGAAGCTGCGGGCCAGGGCATGGGGCGGGAACGTGGTGCGGATCAGGTGCGCGTCGATCGGGTCGCCGAGCAGGGTGGCGAAGCTGCCACCGTCGGCGAGACCGGCCCAGGGCACGAGGCTGTCCACCACCCGGTACGCGGGGGACCGCAGCAGCCAGCCCGGTGAGTCGTCGTGAGCCGTGGCGGCCCCGAGCGTCTGTCGGCGGTCGCGACCCTGTCGGCGTGCGCTCAGGTCGATGACCGACGCGTCCTGGACGTCCCGTGCTCCTGGCATGTGTCCCCCGCGGTTCGGCCTGTGATCGTGATGGTGCTCGGCACCCGTCCGGGCACGATCCTCGACCGGCTGGAAGCACCCGAGGGGCTGCGTTTCGCAATCTGTGGACAAGGGGTCGAATCGGCGACCTGTGGTCGGGCTCGTTCCGTTGCGGTCCCGTCGGCCGGTCCGCTCCGCCGTCGGCACGGCCTAGAGTCGATCCACAATGACCACACGCGTAGAACCGGTCACCCAGGTGCTCCTCGTCGAGCGTGTGGTGGACCTCGTCCTTGCCCGCGCCGCAGGTCCGGCCGGGCAGCCCGCCGGCCATCAGCTCCGCCTGCTCGTCGACGGGCACCCGTCCACGCACCCCGAGCTGCTGGCCGACGCGCTGGTCGTGCCGCTCGAGGCCGCAGGCCGTCCCGTGGCACGGGTCAGTGTCGGGGACTTTCTCCGTCCACGGTCCCTCCGGCTCGAACGGGGGCGCGAGGACCCGGACAGCCTGCTCCACGACTGGATCGACGTCGGGGCGCTGAACCGTGAGGTGCTGACGCGTGTCGTCGACCGGCAGGAATATCTGCCCAGCCTGCGCAACCCCGACACCGACCGCGCCACCCGGGTCGGCTACGCGTCCGCCGCACCCGGGACCGTCGTCGTGCTCGACGGGGCGCTCGCCGTCGGACGCGGGCTCGACGTCGACCTCGCCGTACATCTCGCGCTCAAGCCGGCGACGCTCCGCCGTCGGACGCCGCCCGCTGAGGCCTGGACCATTTCCACCTACGAGCGCTACGCCCAGGAGATCGAGGGTGCATCCGACCTGATGGTCCGGGTCGACCACCCGGACCACCCGGCCCTCGTGCACACCTGAGCCGGTGCAGCAATGAGTCAGTGCAACAGTGAGTCAGCGCACCAGGCAGAACGGGTGGCCCGCCGGGTCGGCGAACACCCGGAACCCTTCCGAGCCGCCGGGAAGACGCGTCGCACCCAGAGCGAGGACCGCTGCCTCGCCGGCGTCGAGGTCGGCCACCTCGATGTCGAGGTGGACCTGCTGCGGGTATGCGGGATCGGGCCACCGCGGCGCGTTGTACCCCTCCACCGACTGGAAGAGCAGCGGCTTGGGACCGCCCAGCATGGCGACCCCCTCGGCGTCGTAGGTGACCGGCTCGCCCACCACGCCCGACCAGAACTGGGCGAGCTGCGACGCGTCAGGGCAGTCGAAGGTCGCACCCATGACGGTGACGCCCTCCGCCTCCTCCTTGAGACAGAGGTCGAACGGGTGCCCCGCAGGGTCGGCGAGAGTGATCCACTGCTCGCCCTCCCGCAGCACCGTGGCCCCGAGCTCCACCGCGCGGGCGCTCGCGGACGCCAGGTCCGACGCGTAGAGGTCGAGGTGCGCCTGCTGCGGGTGCTCCTGGCCCGGCCACTGCGGCGGCACGAGGTCGAGAGCCAGCTGGAACGCGATGCCCCAGCGGTCAGGGGTCACGACGGTGATCCAGTCGTCGTCCGCCTTCGAGACAGTTCCGGCCGTCAGCGCCTTCCAGAAGTCCGCCTCGGCAGCGAGGTTCGAGACGTCCAGGACGACGGAGTCCAGGGTGCCCACCCCGTCAGGCGCGGGCACGGCAGAAGTTGGTGCGGTCATTGACTTAGCCCTTCAAGAGGTCGTGTCACGGACAGTGCTTTCGCTCCTCCACCATGCACCGAGCCACTGACACTCCCCACCGGACCAGTCGCGAGTCTAGTTATCCACAGGCTTCGTCCACAGGCCTGTGAATAGGTTGGCGGTCGCTGCGTGGCTGCGCGCCGGACGACACCCACGCCGGTGAGCCGTCGAACGATCCGGCCTCGTCCGCCGCGGCGATCTCCACGAGCAGCACGCGGACCCGCGCGGTGATGTCGTCGACTATCCGCTCGACCTCCTCGATCGGACGGCCCGCGGGGTCGTCGAGCGGCCAGTCGAGGTAGCGGCGTCCAGGGTAGACGGGGCAGGAGTCCCCGCAGCCCATCGTGACGATGACGCCGGAGGCGCGCACGATGTCGTCCGTGAGCTCACGCGGGAACTCGATGAGCCCGTCGAGGCCGCGGCGCGCCAGGACCGTCTCCGTCATCGGGTCGGGCTCGGCCACGGGCCTCGTCCCAGCGGTGCGCACGCGGATGCGGTCACCCGCGAGGCGCCGGGTGACCGCCGCCGCGATCTGGGACCGGCCGGTGTTGTGGACGCAGACGAAGAGCACGTCGCGCGGGGAGCCGTGCGTCACCTCGGTCATCGCGGCGAGGCGGTCGGCCGCGAGCCACGCGGCCAGCGCGGGCAGGTGCCCGGACGACCCGATCCGCCGGCGCAGCGAGGAGTAGCACTCGTGGACGAGTCGATCCACGGTCCCCGTGCCCGCGTTCGCGGCGAACCCGACGGTGAGGGTCTCGACCACCCGGTCGAGCAGTGCCCCGTGGTCGTGCACGTCGAGCGCTGCCTCGCCCGGGTACCGGGGCGCCGCGAGGGCCGCCGCACCGAACCGCGCGATCCCTCGCGACGACACCCGGTACGACGGCACCGGGCCCACGACGGCGACCAGGCCGACCGCCACCAGCGCGTCGAGATCCTGCTCCACGTCCGCGACGGCCGGTACGTCGACAGCGTCTCCCGGCGCGTCGTCGACGGTGTACTGCGCCAGGTCCTCGGCGGTCGCGCGGCCCGCCGGATGCGTGAGCATGCGGGCAAGCAGGCGTAACCGTTCGGGGTTCGCCATCGTCAGCCTCTGCGCGGAGCGCAGCTCGTCCGGGGTCATGATCTCTCCTTGGCGCGGTGTGGCCGGGCGCCAGGAGCGAGGCTACCTCGCGGCTTCGCTGAGCAGAGCACTCGACCAGCCCGACCAGCGGTACGACCGCCGGCCGAGCTTGTCGAGACCCTGTCGGCCCCTTCGAGACCTCAGGACGAGACGTCCGCGAACACGCGCGCCCGCACCGACGTCTCCGCGAGCCCGTCCGGCCCGGTGATGACCCGGTTGCCCCACGCGGTGCGCTGCGCCGGGTCGAATCCCGTCATCATGTCCAGGTACTCGACCCCGCCGCCGTTGCCGCTCCAGGACCACGCGAACCAGCCGATCCCCTGCGACCGGGTGTACGACATGATCGTGTCCTCGTCGGGGTTGCCGTCGGAGTGGTCGTGCCCGAACTCGCCCACGATGATCGGCAGGCCCTGGCCCGTGAAGGCGTCGAGGTAGGACGTGACCTCGGCGGCGGTGTCGTACACGCCGTACATGTGCACGGAGAACACCGTGTTGCCGTCCGGGTCGGCCGCGAGGACGTCCGCCGCGGAGTCCCGCATGATGCCCTGCCAGTCCTGGCCCCAGGACGGCGCGTCCACGACGATCGTGTGCTCGAACCCTGCGTCGCGCAGCCGCTGGATCGCCGCGGAGGTGTCGGCGGCCCAGCTCGCGTTGACCGCCGCGTTGTTGCCGTAGGGCTCGTTGCCGATGTTGATGAGCACGCGGTCCTCGGTGCCCTGCAGCGTGGGCAGCAGCGAGATCCAGTAGCTGGCGGCGGTGTCGAGGGTGCTCGCGGCGGCCTCCTCGCCGTAGCCGGTCGTGTCGTGGTCCTCCAGGACGCAGATCAGCCGGTTCCCTTCGCACAGGCTGACGACGTTCGCGACGTCGGCCGGTTCGTTGCGCGTCCAGCGGGTCCCGTCGCTGAGGACCACCCGTACCGAGTTGGCGCCGGCCTCGGCGATGTCGGCGAACGAGCCGATCTCCGAGGCGTACCAGGTGTGGGCGTGGCTGACGCCGCGCAGCAGCAGGGGCGAGCCGTCGCTCTCGACGAGCTGCCCGCCGGAGACGTGGATGCCGACGGCGTCCACCCCGCCGGCGTCAGTGCGGCCGTCGAGGGCCGCGGGCGTCACGGCGCCTGCGGACTGGGCGAGCAGCGGGACGAGCAGCAGGCCGAACATCGCGGCCGTTGCGGTACCGGAGATGGTCGCGCGCGTGGGTCTCATAGTTCCTCCCCTTCGAGGGTGTACATCGATTACGACCCTCGAAGGGTCTCCCGCGCGCCTGCGGGAGAGACAGGAAGCGAAACGCTTAAGTCGGGCCGGGCTCAGGCCTCGGGAGCCGGCGGAGTCCCAGGTTTGGGCGGCCGCACCGTCGGGACGTCGCCCACGATCGGCACGGGACGGCGGTGGAACGGGAACCCGTAGCGCGTGGCCAGGCCCGCGAGCGTCGTGACCCGGTTGCGCGGGCCCACCAGCGACATGATGTGCACGAACAGCCAGACCAGCCACGCCATGCCCTTGGTGATCCGCAGGGACTTGCCACCCGGCAGGTTGATCTCGGCGATCGCGGCGCGCCGGCCGATCACCGCCATCGTGCCCTTGTCGACGTAGCGGAGCTGCTGCAGGGGCTGGTCCTCGAGGAGCGCCTTGATGTTGCGGCCGACCACGGTGCCCCCTTGGATCGCGGGCTGGGCCAGCTGCGGCAGGTCCGACGGCGAGACCGCTATGTCGCCCGCCGCGAAGACGCCGGTCAACCCCTCGACCCGCATGTCCTCGCCGACCTTGATGCGGCCGTACTCGTCCTGCGGCAAGCCCCACTCGGAGACCTCCGCGTGCGGGTGCACACCCGCGGACCAGACGGTGAGGTCGGCGTGGATGCGTTTGCCGTCGGTGAGCACCACCGCATCCCGTTCGACGGCGGCGACGCCGGCGCCCAGGTGCAGCGAGACCCCACGCCGGGTCAGCTCCTTGGCGGCATAGGTGCGCAGCTTGGGCGCGAACGCCTTGAGGATCTCGCCGCCGCGCTGGACGATCTTGACCTCGAACGCGTCGCCGTGGATCTCGGGGTAGGCAGGTGCCAGTCCCGCGGTCCGCAGCTCGGCGAGCGCGCCCGCCACCTCGACCCCGGTGGCGCCACCGCCCACGACGACGACGCGCAGACCGTCGTCCAGCCGCTTGGACTTCGCCGCCTTCTCCAGGCGGATGAAGAGGTTGTCGCGGATCCGCAACGCCTGTGACCGCGAGTACATCGGGAACGCGAACTCCTTGGCGCCCGGCGTCCCGAAGAAGTTGGTGGTCACGCCCGCCGTCACCACGAGGTAGTCGTAGCTGACCCAGTGGTCGTTCAGGAGGCGGATCTTCTTCGCCTGGTGGTCCGCCTCCACGAGGTGCTCGTGGACCACGTGCACGTTCTTCTGCTTCAGCCGCATCCCGCGCAGGAAGTAGGTGACGTCGCCGGCGTTCAGCCCGCCCGTGGCCACCTGGTAGAGCAGCGGCTGGAACGTGTTGTAGACCCGGCGGTCGATCAGCGTGATCCGCACCGGCGCGTCCCGCAGCGCCTTCACGACGGCCATGCCGGCGAACCCGCCGCCGACGACCACCACGTGAGGCAGCGGTTCCGGGTGCCCTTCCAGGGGTGTCTCGAGGCCGTAGTCCTCGTTCTCGACGGAGCGGGCCTCACCAGCGTGCACGGGGGTATGTGCGGAGTCGGTCACGCCCTAAAGTCTCTCACCGGATGGGCCACTCACATCCGGTGTGGACCGGCACCCGGGCGCCCGGGTTACCGTGGTCGGTCGTGAGCACCACCGACGTCCTGCACCAGCAGCTGGCCCACGGACTACGACCCCGGCACCTGACGATGATGGGCCTGGGTTCAGCCATCGGAGCCGGCCTGTTCCTCGGCTCCGGCCTCGGCATCGCCGCCGCCGGGCCCGCCGTCCTCCTCAGCTACGCGATAGCGGGCGCCATCGTGGTGCTCGTCATGCGGATGCTCGCGGAGATGGCCTCGGCGCTCCCGTCGAGCGGGTCCTTCTCCGTCTACGCGGAGGTCGCGCTCGGCCGCTGGGCCGGGTTCCTGCTGGGCTGGTTGTACTGGTTCACCATCGTCATGGTGCTCGGCGTCGAGGTGACCGGCGTGGCCTGGATCGTGCACGGCTGGTGGCCCGCGGTCCCGCAGTGGGCGGTCGCCGCCGTCGTCGTCGCGGTGTTCGGCGCGATCAACCTCGTCGGCGTGCGCCAGTTCGGCGAGGCCGAGTTCTGGTTCGCGGCCGTCAAGGTCGCGGCGATCGTCGGGTTCCTGGTCCTGGGCGTGCTCATCGTGACCGGCGTCGTGCCGGTGACGGGCAGCGCCCTGGGGGACTGGGCCGCGCACGGCGGCTTCGCGCCCGCCGGACTGCCCGGTATCGCGGCCGGCCTGCTCACCGTGGTGTTCGCGTTCGGGGGCATCGAGATCGTCACGATCGCGGCGGCCGAGGCGCGGGACCCGCAGTCGGCGGTCGCGACCGCCACCCGCACGATCCTCTGGCGCATCCTGTTCTTCTACGTGGGCTCCGTCGCGATCATGGTCGCCCTGATCCCCTGGACCGACGCCGCCCGCCTGGAGTCGCCGTTCGTGTCCGTGCTGGAGATGGCCGGGTTCGACGGCGCCGCCCGGCTCATGGAGGTCGTGGTGGTGCTCGCGCTCCTGAGCGCCTTCAACGCGAACGTCTACGCGACGTCGCGGATGCTGTTCTCGCTCGGCGGGCGCGGTGATGCCCCGGCGGTCGCGACCCGGGTCTCGCGACGCGAGGTGCCGTGGGTGGCGGTGCTGGTCTCGGTGTTCTTCGGCGTCGTCGCGGTGCTGCTCAACTACCTGCTGCCCGAGTCGCTGCTCGGGGTGCTCCTCAACGCCGTCGGCTCGGCGCTGCTCGTGGTGTGGCTGCTGATCGTCGTCTCGCAGCTGCGGCTGCGACCACGCCTGGAGGCCGAGGCCGCCGCGCGGGGCGAGAAGCTCCGCCTGCGCGCCTGGGGCTACCCGTGGCTCTCCTGGGTGACGCTCGTGGCGCTCGTCGCGGTGGTGGGCCTCATGCTGTCCGACGCCGCCGCTCGGCCGCAGATCGCCGCGACCGCGGGCCTGGTCGTCGTGATCCTGGTGGTCTACGCGATCGCGCGGGCCGTGCGGCGGTAGGCGTTCAGCAGACCGTCACCGGGGGTCCATCCGCCGGTCGGACGGTCGCCAGCCCGGCCCCCGATCGTCGTCGGCATGAGCGAGAAGACTGCCGGCGGCATGCCGAGCGAGATCAACCCGGCCGACAGCGGCACCGCGGAGAGCGGGACGCCTGCCGTCGACCGCCGGACGTTCCTGTCCCTGAGCAGCCTCGGCGCGGCAGGGGTCGCGACCGCCGCAACCGTCGCGGCTGCCGCGCCCGCCGGTGCGACGGAGCTCAGCAGGCACCCCCAGCGCGGGCTGCGGTTCGGACGCGACGGCAAGTTCAAGATCGTCCAGTTCAACGACACGCAGGACGACGAGAAGGTCGACCGCCGCACGCTGGAGCTGATGCGCGCCGTGCTCGACGACGAGCGGCCCGACCTCGTGATCCTCAACGGCGACAACATCACGGGCGGCTGCGACACCCCGCTCGAGATGCACCAGGCGATGAACAACGTGGTGCAGCCGATGGAGGAGCGCGCGGTGCCGTGGGCCATCACCTTCGGCAACCACGACGAGGACTCGACGCCGAAGAGCGGCGTCGACGAGACGGACATGCTGGCCTTCTACCGGTCCTACCGGTACAACGTGAACGGCCCGACGGCACGCGGCGTCACCGGCCAGGGCAACTCGAACCTCCTGATCGACGGCTCGAACGGGCGCCCGGCGTTCAACGTCTGGCTGCTCGACTCCGGGCGCTACGCCCCCGAGCTGCTGGCCGGCCAGGACTTCGAGGGCTATCCGACGTGGGACTGGCTGCGCATGGACCAGGTCAAGTGGTACTACGACACGTCGGTGCAGATCGAGCGCAAGGCCGGGCGCGTCGTCCCGGCGCTGATGTTCATCCACATCCCGCTGTGGGAGTACCGGTTCATGTGGTTCGGCTCGGTCGACGGCCGCACCGACGCCGACCACGAGCGGGGCAAGGCCCGGCACCGCATCGAGGGCGAGCGCAACGAGGAGGAGTGCCCCGGGCCGTTCAACTCGGGCATGTTCTCGGCGATCCAGCAGCGCGGCGACGTGCGCGGCGTGTTCTGCGGCCACGACCACGTGAACACCTACTCGGGTGACTACTACGGCGTGCTGCTCGGTTACGCGGGAAACACCGGGTTCGGCACGTACGGCCTGTCGGGTCCGGAGCGCAACCGCCTGCGCGGCGCGCGCGTCTACGACCTCGACGAGTCGGCGGACGGTGTCCTGACCGGCACGCGGATGCGGTTCGCCGGCGAGTTCGGCATCGACCTCACGGCCAACGACCAGTGGATGGAGCCGCTCCCGCTGCCGAAGGGCAAGTGACGCACGACCCTCCCACGTGTCAGACGCTCAGGACACCCTGGTGACCTGAGCGTCTGACACGTGCGAATAAGGGGTTTCCGGGGGTGGGAGCATGTGCGCATGGTTGAGCTTCTCGCGGTCTGCCGCGTCCACGTCCTGCTCCCCGACGCCGGCACCGTGGGCGTGACGGCCATCGACAAGCGCCCGGTCGAGGGCCGCGTCAAGGTCCGGCCGTACGGCCTGTACGCGGACGTCCAGGCGGACCGCGCGAGCCACGGCGGCCTCGACCAGGCCGTCTACGCGTACGCGCAGGAGGACGCCGACTTCTGGTCCGCCGAGCTGGGCCGCGACGTCACGCCCGGGCTGTTCGGCGAGAACCTGCGCGTGCGAGGGCTGGACGTGAACCGCGCGGTGATCGGGGAACGCTGGCGCGTCGGCTCCTCGCTGCTCGAGGTCACGCACCCGCGCGTGCCCTGCCAGACCTTCGGCCGCCGGCTGGGCGAGCAGCGCTGGGTGCGCCGGTTCACGCAGGCGAACCGCACGGGCGCCTACCTTCGCGTGATCGAGAACGGTGAGATCGGCGCGGGTGACACCGTCGACGTCGTGCACACGCCCGTGCACGGGGTGACCGTCGCGGACTGGTTCGCGGCGAGCTACGGCCTGGCCCGCCAGGAGGCCGGCGACGCCGTGGACACCGCGGACGGCCGGGGCGCACCCGACCCGGACGCGCTGGAGAAGCTGGCACGACGGCTCCTGGCCGCGCACACCCTCGGCGAGATCCGGCTCAGCGCCGGCATGCTCCGCCGCACCACCCAGGCGACAACCATCCCGGTCGACTAACCACGGTCCGGTCCGGTCCCGTGTCAGTGTCGGCGGGCGTAGCGGGTGCGGGCGGCGTCGTGCGCCTCGCGGAGGAGGCGCAGGACCGTGTCGGCGGTCTCCGGTCCAGGGTTGACGACGGCGATCCAGCCGGCGGACCCGTAGACCGGGTGCGGCAGCACGACGTCGGGCGTGGCCGGATCGATCGCGGAAGCCTCCGCGCCGTCGAGCCCGGCTCCGGCGTCCCGGGTGGTCGTGAGCTCGCGGAACGTCGCCCGGTCGACATGGATGTTCACGCGCCAGCGCCCGGCCGGGTCGAGATCCGATCCGGTGTCGTCCGGGTAGTTCTTGGTGACGACCGTGCCGTAGGGCTGGACGGTCCGCGGCATCTGGCCGTCGGGGGCGTAGTAGAAGAAGGTGTCGCCCCAGGCCAGCTCGGGGAAGTCGGCGTCGCCGACGGCGGGCGCCACGACGAGCGAGCCGTCGAGATCCCGCACGGTGCCGATGATCTGGTCGATACTCAGGTGGGTGCTCATGGTTCAAGCATCACCTTCAAGTGCTTGTGTGGGGTTGGGCGGATGACGCGAGAGGACCGGCCACCGCTCCGGACCGCCGACGTCGCGCGGGAGTCCGGATACTCCGTGCAGCAGGTCCGGGACCTGGAACGGCTCGGCGTCCTACCGTCCGCCGTCAGGGCCCCCAACGGGTATCGGGCCTACACGGCTACGCACGTCCGGGCGCTGCGCGCCTACCGTGGGCTCGCGAGCGCCGCCGGGCCCGTGGACGCGCGGTGCCTGCTCGCCACGACGTTCGCCGCGGCACAGGTCGATCTCGCGGAGCCCGGAACGCGCCTCGCCGACGCCGCCGCCGCGATCGGTGCGGTGCACGTCCGGCTCGCACGTGAGCGGGACGAGGCTTTGCGCGCCCGTGCGGCGCTCCGTGCGATCCGGGCGGAGGCCGCCGCCCCAGCCGTGGCACCGGACGCCGACCCCACAGGCGCCCCGCCTGACAGTACCGGCGACACCATGACGATCACCGAGCTCGCCGCGGCGCTCGGCGTGCGCACGTCGACGCTCCGGTTCTGGGAGCAGGAGGGGCTCGCGGTCCCCGACCGCGTGACGACCTTGCGCGCTCGCCAGTACGGGACCGGAGCGATCCAGGAGGCGCGTATCGTCGCGGCCCTCCGCAGCAGCGGGTACGGCATCCCGGCCGTGCGGGACGTCGTCGCGACGCTCCGCCAGGTCGGCGTCGCCGAAGGACAGGTCGACGGCGCCGCCGAAGGAGCCGTCCGGGCGGAGCGGATACTGGACCAGCGTCTCGACCAGATCGCCGTCCGCACGGTCGCCCTGCTCCGCGCGGGCGCCGACCTGGCCGCTGTTCTCGACGACGTGGGGCGGCAGGGGGCGAGAAGCTGAGTCAGTCGTCGCTGAGCTGCTTGCCCTGGCGCACCAGGTCCTGCAGCGCGCGCTGCACCCGCTCGACGTCGGGCACGTCGTCGAGCACCATGCCGGGCTGGTCGGTGCCGTCGGAGATCACGAGGGTGCCGCAGCCCCAGAACCGGTCGCTGAGCTGCTTCTCGAAGGTCACGTTGTTGATCCGGTAGAGCGGGATGTCCCGGCCGGTCTGGGTGAGGATGCCGGTGCGCAGCGCGACGCGCTGGTTGGTGATGATGTACCGCGTGGTGCGCCAGCGCAGGAACGGCCCGGCGGCGGCGGCCAGGCCGAGCACGACCAGCGCGAGCGTCGCGAGCCCGAGCACCACTCCGTCGACCGGCAGCGGAACCACCCACAGCGCGACGAGGGCGGCGATCAGCACCACGAGCAGCAGGATCGGCTTGATGACCTTCTTCGGGTGGGTCCGGAGCTGCATCACGATGGTCTCGCCTTCGGCGAGGTGCTCTTCCCTCATTCCGCGAATACTGCCCTACTGGGCTGCCAGGTTCCATCCTTCTACGGTCCGCAGGCTGTGTCCGTACCCCAGCAGGCAGACGGCGGCGGTCCCGAGCTCGAACCGGGCCCCGAGCCGCGGGTCGACGCCGAGCCAGACCGTGGCGAGCACGCGGAGCAGGTGCCCGTGCGCCACGAGCAGCACGTCACCGCCGCCGTCCTCGGCCCGGGCGGCGAGCGTCTCCTCCGCCCGCGCCACCACCCGTGCGGCCCGGGCCGCCACGTCGTCCAGCGTCTCCCCGGGCCGTCCTTCGCCGTGCTCTGCCGACGGCGGCAGCACGCGCACGCCGTCGTCGAAGATGAGGAACTCCCGCCCCAGCTCCGCGGAGACGTCGCGCGAGGTGCGGCCGTCGACGGGGCCGTAGTCCCACTCGGCGAGGTCCTCGTCGACGACGGCGTCCGCGTGGCCCGCCAGCTCCGCCGTCCGCCGCGCCCGGGTCAGCGGGGACGTGTACACGGCGGCGAACTCGTAGTCCGCGAGGGCGCCCCCGGCGTACCGTGCCTGCTGCTCGCCGGCCGTGGTGAGCGGGATGTCGGTGCGCCCCGTGTGCTGTCCGCTCGCGCTCCACTCGGTCTCGCCGTGCCGCAGGAGCACGAGCTGCGGGTCGCGGGACGGCTTCAGGGGCTGCGGCCGTGGCTCGGTGCGGGGTGCGTCAGACATACGTGGAGCATCCCGCGCCCGACGGCCGCCCGCACCCGCGGCTCGCCGGGGCGCCGGGACCTGCCCTCGGTGGTCGAGCTTGTCGAGACCGCCTCTGACCTGCCCGAACACGCCAGGCCAACACGCCGGGGGATCACGGAGAATCCTGGTGCGCCCACACTCACCGGACCTACTCTGGGCACCGTGACCCGAGGCACACCGGCGTCGCACGGCGCCGTGGATCGCTTCTCCACACGAGGCCTGCCCGCAACGCGGCGGATCGAGCTCTGGGAGAGGCACAACGCGCACGCCCTGGTGGCGCTGCAGGCCCGCATGCTCGACGAGTCGGCGCTCGAGGCCGCGGAGGCGAACCTCCAGCTGGACCGGCTGCACCTGGCGCACGTGGTGGCCAACCCGCACGCCGTCGAACGCACCGCGCGGACCGTTCGCGCCCGCCCGACCGAGTCGGTGGCCCTGTACCTCACGCTCGCGGGCGAGGCGATCTTCGCCGACGACAACGGCACCCGGAGGCTGCGCCCCGGCCAGCTCCTGGTATGCGACGCCGACCGGCCGTTCCTGCGCGGCTTCGCGCACGGGCTGGAGGAGCTGGCGGTCAAGGTGCCCTACGACGTGCTCCGGTCGGCGGGCGTCACCATGCCGCGCGCCGCCAGGGTGGTCGACTTCCGCACGCGGGCCGGCTCGGGAGGATCGGCACCGGCCCGGGGAGCGGACCCCTACGCGGCGGCCCTGGCCGCGCTGGTCGCGCGCGCCGTGGTCTCCCAGGAGGGCGGCTCGGCGAACGAGGACGCGCTGCTCGAGCTGGTCGCCGCGGTACTGACCGAGCCGGACACCGCCGACACCCCGCCCGCGACCAGGACGCCGACGACGGGCGCCCACTTCGCCGCCGCCGAGCAGTACGTGCGGCAGTGGCTGCGTGACCCCACGC
The DNA here is from genome assembly GCF_050936155.1 of Promicromonospora sp. CA-289599. Classification (NCBI taxonomy): domain Bacteria; kingdom Bacillati; phylum Actinomycetota; class Actinomycetes; order Micrococcales; family Promicromonosporaceae; genus Promicromonospora; species Promicromonospora sp. CA-289599. Next base: position 2,436,995 of record NZ_JBNJNI010000001.1, on the reverse strand, counting down.
TGTCCGCGCGCCGCATCGCCGACGCGATAGGACTCAGTGAACGGCAGCTCTCGCGGGTGTGCGCCGAGTGCGGCACGAGCGTGCCGCGGCTCGTCGCCCGTCGTCGGGTGGAGATGGCGGCCCGCATGCTGCGCATGCCGTCCTACGCCGAGCAGACGGTCGAGGCCATCGGACTGCGCTGCGGCTTCTCGTCGGCCGCACAGTTCTCGCGCGTCTTCCGGGAGCAGTCGGGCATGTCGCCGTCTGAGGCCCGTCGGTACCCGGGCCCGTCCAACAGCCTCCCCATCGACTCTTGAGGATTTCCGCCGACTTTCGTGGTCATCCCTTTTCCCTGGTGGGAGGCCACGGCAGCCTGTGCGCATGCCTGAGTTCGACGACGGTCTGACCGAGACCGCACTGCCCAGCAGCCCTGCCGGCGCCACGCCCACCGACGTCGTCGTCGATACCGACGTGCTGGTCGTCGGCTCGGGGCCCGCGGGTGCTTCCGCCGCCCTGTTCCTGTCCAGCCTGGGGATCAGCAACATCATGATCACCAAGTACCGCTGGACGGCGAACACCCCGCGCGCGCACATCACGAACCAGCGGACGATGGAGATCTTCCGCGACCTCGGCATCGAGGACCAGGTGCTCGCGGACGCCACGCCCCACGAGCTGGTGGGCGACACGGTGTTCTGCACGACGATCGCGGGCGAGGAGATCGGCCGCATCCTCACCTGGGAGACGCACCCCGCGCGCGAGGCGGACGCGCGGCTCGCCTCGCCGTCGCTCACGGTGGACATCCCGCAGACCTACCTCGAGCCGATCCTGGTCAAGAACGCGACCCAGCGCGGCACGCAGTCGCGGTTCTCCACGGAGTACCTGAGCCACACCCAGGACGCCGACGGCGTCAGCACCCGCGTGCTCGACCGCGTCACCGGCACGGAGTACACGATCCGGTCGAGGTACCTGATCGGCGGAGACGGCGCCCGCTCCCAGGTGGCCGCCGACCTCGGCCTGCCCATGGAAGGCGCGATGGACATCGCCGGCTCCATGAACATCACGTTCAAGGCGGACCTCACGCATCTCGTGGGCCATCGCCCGTCGGTCCTGTACTGGGTGCTGCAGCCGGGGTCCGACGTCGGCGGCATCGGCGCGGGCCTGGTCCGGATGGTGCGGCCGTGGAACGAGTGGCTGATCGTGTGGGGCTACGACATCGCGGGCGACCCGCCGCAGCTCGACGACGCCGCGGCCGCCGACATCGTGCGCCAGCTCGTCGGCGTCGACGACCTGGACGTCGAGATCACCGGCTACTCCCTGTGGGGCAACAACCAGATGTACGCGACCCACCTGCAGCAGGGTCGGGTCTTCTGTGCCGGCGACGCCGTGCACCGGCACCCGCCGAGCAACGGCCTGGGCTCCAACACGTCGGTCCAGGACTCGTACAACCTGGCGTGGAAGATCGCCGCGGTGCTGAACGGCCAGGCGGCGCCGTCCCTGCTCGACACCTACTCGACCGAGCGCGCTCCGGTCGCCGAGCAGATAGTGCTGCGGGCCAACAAGTCCGGCGGCGAGTTCCGGTTCATGGAGGTGCTGGGCGTCCTGGACGCCGAGACGCCCGAGGCGATGCAGGCCGCCATCGACGAGCGCAAGGCGAACACCCCGGCCGGCGCGGCCAAGCGCGCGGCGCTCGTCGAGGCGATGGACCTCAAGCACTACGAGTTCAACGCGCACGGCGTGGACATGGGGCAGTTCTACGAGTCCGCCGCGATCGTGCCCGACGGTTCTCCCCAGCCTGTGGACGAGCGCGACCCCGAGCTCTACTACAAGCAGTCCACGGTCCCCGGCGCGCGGTTCCCGCACGTGTGGGTGGCCGACGTCGACGGGCACAAGCGCTCGACGCACGACCTCGTGCCGTACGGGCAGTTCACGCTCGTGACCGGCATCGCGGGCGAGGCCTGGGCCGACGCCGCGGCGAAGGTCGCCGACGAGCTCGGCGTGCCGCTGGCGGCCGTGGTGATCGGGCCGGGCCGCGAGGTCATCGACACCTACTACGACTGGGCGAAGATGCGCGGCGTCGAGGAGTCGGGCGCGATCCTGGTCCGTCCCGACTCGCACGTGGCGTGGCGTGCGCAGGCGCTCGCCGACGACCCGGCGCGCGCGCTGGGTGACGCGCTGCGAACGGTGCTGGGACGGAGCGAGCACGATGACTGAACCGGTCCCCAACGGCGCGGCCGCCGCCGAGCAGGCCGCCCGGGAGCAGGAGCTCACCGACCGGGTGGCGGCGTCCTTCGACGGCCCGGACGACGAGCGGCTGAGGACCGTCCTGCAGTCCCTGACCCGGCACCTGCACGCGTTCCTGCGCGAGGTGCGCCTCACCGAGGACGAGTGGAACAAGGCCATCGAGTTCCTCACGGCCGCCGGCCACATCACCGACGACAAGCGGCAGGAGTTCATCCTGCTGTCCGACGTGCTGGGCGCCTCCATGCAGACGATCGCCATCAACAACGAGGCCTACGCGAACGCCACGGAGGCGACGGTCTTCGGTCCGTTCTTCGTGGACGACGCCCCGCGGATCGAGAACGGCGGCGACATCGCCGGCGGCGCCACGGGGCAGCCCTGCTGGGTCGAGGGCACCGTCTCCGACACGTCCGGCAGACCGGTGCGAGGGGCCCGGATCGAGGTGTGGGAGGCCGACGAGGACGGGTTCTACGACGTCCAGTACGGCGACGAGCGCACCGCCGGCCGCGCGCACCTCTACTCGGACGACGACGGCGGTTACCGGTTCTGGGGCATCACGCCGACGCCGTACCCGATCCCGCACGACGGGCCGGTGGGCGCGCTCCTCGCGGCGTCGGGCCGCTCGCCCATGCGCGCGGCGCACCTGCACTTCATGGTGACCGCGCCGGAGCTGCGCACCCTGGTGACCCACATCTTCGTGCGCGGCGACGAGCAGCTCGCCTCGGACTCCGTGTTCGGGGTCAAGGACTCGCTGGTCATGGACTTCGAGGAACTGTCGGCCGGCACGCCGACGCCGGACGGCCGCGCGGTAGAGGGCACGTGGTCGCGCACCCGGTTCGACATGGTGCTCGCCCCACGCGAGTAGCCCGCACCACCCGCACCACCGCACCACCTGAAAGTCACAGCGACGTGTCAGACGTACAGGTCACCCCGGTGACCCGTACGTCTGACAACTACCGGCTCGACTACTGACTTGGAGTGACGACGATGGTTCGCAACGGACGGGTCCGGACGGTCAGGGCGACAGCGGCCTGGGCGTCGACGGCGGTGCTCGCGGGAACGCTCGCGGGCTGCGGCGACGTCGGCGGTGGACCGATCGGCGGGGACGGCGGGGACGGCGACGTGCTGAAGATCGGCTTCGTCTCGACCGAGACGGGTCCGTCGGCGCCGTTCGGCGAGGCCAACACCTACGTGATCGAGGCGATGGAGAAGTGGTTCGCGGACAACCCGGTCACCGTCGACGGGAGCGAGCACACGGTCGAGATCATCGTGAAGGACTCGCAGTCCAGCTCGGCGCGTGCGGGTGAGGTCGCCGCGGAGCTGATCAACACCGACGGCGTCGACCTGGTGCTCACCTCGTCCACGCCGGACATCACCAACCCCGTCTCGGAGCAGTGCGAGGCCAACTCGGTCCCGTGCATCTCGACGGTCGCGCCCTGGCAGCCCTTCGCGATCCGCGAGGGCGACCAGCCGGCCGACCTCAGGTACAGCTATCACGCGTTCTGGGGCCTGGAGGACGTCTCCGCGGTCTACGCGGACATCTGGAGCCAGGTCGACACCAACTCCAAGGCGGCGGGTCTGTTTCCGAACGACCCGGACGGCCAGGCGTGGAGCGCCAACTTCCCCGCCCTCACCGCGGACACGGGAGTCACCATCGACGACCCGGGCCTGTACCCGAACGGCACCCAGGACTTCTCGGCGCAGCTCTCCGCGTTCAAGGGCCACGACATCCTCGTCGGCGTGCCGATCCCGCCGGACTTCACCACCTTCTGGCAGCAGGCCGGGCAGCAGGGCTACCAGCCGAAGGTCGCGACGATCGGCAAGGCGCTGCTCTTCCCCTCGGCGGTCGAGGCGCTGGGCAACGCGGGCGACGGCCTCACCTCCGAGGTGTGGTGGCACCCGACCGCGCCGTTCTCCTCGTCCCTGACCGGGCAGACGGCGCAGGAACTGGCCGACCAGTACGAGGCCGACACGGGCAAGCAGTGGACGCAGCCGCTCGGCTTCGCGGAGGCCCTGTTCGAGATCACGGTCGCCGCCGTGGAGAAGGCCGGGTCCACCGAGCCCGACGCGATCACCGAGGCCCTGTCCACGCTCGAGGTCTCCACGGTGGTCGGCGACGTCGCCTGGGGTGCCGACGACACGGTCCCGCCGTACGTCGCCAAGACGCCGCTGGCCGGCGGCCAGTGGCGGCTGGACGAGGGCGAGGACGAGGGCGAGCACCCCTACGAGCTCGTGGTGGTCTCCAACAAGCTGGCCCCGGAGATCCCGACGGGCGGCGAGGTCGAGCCGCTCGGGTAACCCGCCCCCGCTGGTCGAGCCTGTCGAGACCCCGAAAGGACTGCACGCGTGCCCCTCCTCGAGGTGTCGGCCGTCGCCAAGCGCTTCGGCCGCGTGGTCACCGCCCGCGACGTGTCCTTCGACGTCGTCGCGGGCGAGGCGCTCGGCCTCGTCGGCCCGAACGGCGCGGGCAAGACCACCCTCCTCGACATCGTCGCGGGCACCCAGCGGGCCGACGCCGGGACCGTGGTGCTCGACGGCCACGACGTCACCCGGCTCGGCGCCGCGGCCCGCGCCGACCGGGGGATCGCCAGGTCGTACCAGGTGCCGCGGCCCTTCGGTGGCCTGACCGTGTACGAGAACGTACTGGTCGGAGCGTCGTTCTCGGGGCGGCGGCACGCCGGGAGAGGGGTGGCACGGGACTCGCACGCGCAGGCCTGGCACGCGCTCGAGGTGACGGACATGACCGAGGCGGCCAACACGCCGTCGGGCAGCCTGCGCCTGCTGGACCGCAAGCGGCTGGAGGTCGCACGGGCGCTCGCGACCGCTCCGCGCCTGCTGCTGCTGGACGAGATAGCCGGCGGCCTCACCGACAGCGAGCTGCCGCAGGTCGTGAGCCTCGTGCGCCGCCTGCGGGACGACGGCGTGGCGATCGTCTGGATAGAGCACGTGCTGCACGCGCTGCTCGACGTCGTGGACCGGCTGATGTGCCTGGCCGGGGGCGAGGTGATCGCGCAGGGCGACCCGCACGAGGTGATCCGCAGCCCCCAGGTGATCGAGGTCTACCTGGGCTCGACGGTCGACACGGTCGTGGAGTCCCCGGCGGACCCCGCGTCGAACCCCGAGCCCACCGAGGGGACCACATGAACGTCCTGGAGGCGACCGGCCTGGAGGTCCGGTACGGCGACCTGCTCGCGGTGGATGGCATATCCCTGACTCTGGCCGAGGGGGAGACCCTCGCGGTGCTCGGCGCCAACGGCGCGGGAAAGTCCACGCTGCTGGCGGCGCTCGCGGGGACGCACCCGCCGACGTCGGGCAGCGTGCTGCTGGACGGCGAGCCGGTCACCCGGGTGCCTGCCTACCGGCGCGTCCGGCGCGGGATCGCGCTGGTCCCGGAGGGGCGGCGCATCTTCGGTTCGCTCACCGTCGAGGAGAACCTGCTCATGGGCCGCTACCCGAAGCGCCCCGGACCGTGGGACCTGCGCGCCGTCTACGACATGTTCCCCCTGGTGGCGGAGATGAAGGACCGGCGGGGCGGTGTGCTGTCCGGCGGCCAGCAGCAGGCGGTGGCGATCGGCAGGGCGCTGCTGGCGAACCCGCGGGTCCTCCTGCTCGACGAGGTGTCCCTCGGGCTCGCGCCCGCCGTCGTGACCCAGCTCTACGACGCCGTCCGGCGGATCACCGCGGCGGGTACCACCGCACTCGTCGTCGAGCAGGACCTGGACCAGGCGCTACGCGTGGCGGACCGGGTCCAGTGCCTCCTCGGCGGCCGGACCGTCCTGGAGGCTCCGGCCGCCGGCCTGGACCGCGAGACCGTGGCCGACGCCTACTTCGGTATCACCCACACCTCGCCGAGGTAGAACCGTGCCGAGACAGGACCGAGCGAAACCGGAGGCCTGATGGACTGGCTCAACGCAGGGGCGCAGGGCGTGCTGCTCGGCGGGCAGTACGCCCTGCTGGCCTGCGGCCTGTCGCTGATCTTCGGTGTGATGCGCATAGTCAACCTCGCGCACGGCGTGCTCGCGGTGCTCGCCGCGTACCTCTCGCTGGTCCTGGTGCAGCAGGGGCTGCCGCTGTGGCTCGCGATCATCGTGGTGGTCCCGGTGTTCGCCGCGCTCGGCTACGCGGTGCAGCGCGGCCTGTTCAACCCGGCGCTCGCGCAGATCGACAGGGACGCGGCGGGTGGTGCGCGCGGGGCGGGCGAGCTCGCGCCGCTGCTCGTGTCGTTCGGCGTCGCCGTCGCGCTCACCAACCTGCTCCAGGAGGTCTTCAGCGCCGACACCCGCAAGATCCCCACCGGCGACCTCGCCTCGGCCGGTCTGCCCGTCGGCGCTCTCTCGGTGGGCGTCCTGCCGCTGATCACCCTGGCTGTCGCGGTGGCGGTCATCGGCGCGGTCCAGCTCTTCCTGGCCCGCACCACCACCGGCCGCGCCATGCGCGCGGTCGCCGACGACGCCGGAGCCGCCGCCATGTCGGGCGTCGACCCGAAGCACATGTACGCCGTGGCGACCGCCCTCGCCTTCGCCACGCTGGCGCTCGCGGGCGTGTTCGTCGGCATGAGCACCCAGTTCTCGCCGGGCTACGGGGACCTCGTGCTGCTGTTCGCGTTCGAGGCGGTGATCATCGGCGGGCTCGGCTCGCTGTGGGGCACCCTCGCGGGCGGCATGGTCCTGGGCCTGGCCCAGACGATCGGCGCACAGCTCGACCCGCAGTCCGGGGTGCTCGCCGGGCACCTGGTCTTCCTCGTCGTCCTCGTGGTTCGGCCGGGCGGCCTGATGCCAAGGAGCGTGCAGGCATGAGCAGCCCCGAGGTCACCCGAGGCGGTCGTGGATCCCTGGTCGGCGGTGGCGTCCTGCTGCTCGTCGTCGTGCTGCTCGCCGCCGTCGTGCCCTACGTGGTGACCCTCGGCGCGCTGTCGAGCCTCGTGATGCTCTTCGCCTTGGTGATACTCGGTACCACCTGGAACCTGCTCGCCGGCTACGGCGGCATGGTGAGCGTCGGCCAGCAGGCCTACGTCGGGGTGGGCGGCTACGCGCTGATCCAGCTCGCCGACGCCGTCGGCGCACCGCCGTGGCTGGCCGTGCCCGCCGCCGGCCTGATCGGCGCCGCGATCGCCCTGCCGACGAGCTATCTCGTGTTCCGTCTGGCGGGCGGATACTTCGCCATCGGCACCTGGGTGGTGGCAGAGGTGTTCCGCCTCGTCACCATGCGGATCGACGGTCTCGGTGGCGGGGCGGGGCTGTCGCTGAGCGCCTTCCGCGGCACCGACCGGGTGGAGCGCGTGGCGTTCGTCTACTGGTTCGCGCTGGCGCTCATGGTCGTCGTCGTGCTCGGGACGTACCTGCTGATGCGCTCGCGCGTGGGACTCGGGCTCACCGCGATCCGCGACGACCGCGTCGCGGCGAGCAGCCTCGGAGTGGCCGTGGACCGCGGGCGCCGCCTCGTGTACGTCGCGGGCTCGGCCGGGGCGGCGCTCGCGGGAGCCCTGATCGCGCTGAGCACCCTCGGGGTCACGCCGGGATCCATCTACTCCGTGAGCTGGACCGCCGCGATGATCTTCATCGTGGTGGTCGGGGGTATCGGAACCATCGAGGGCCCACTCGTCGGGGCCCTTCTCTACTGGGCGTTGCAGCAGTTCCTGGCGCCGCTCGGTACCTGGTACCTGGTGGTGCTCGGCGCCGTGGCGGTGGTCCTCGTGGCGCCCCGCGGACTCTGGGGTCTGGTCGCCGGGGGCTACCAGCTCTTCCCGACCACCCACCGCGTCCACCCCTTCGCTGCGGGCGCGGCCGTTGCGTCTGAAACGGGCAGGTAGCCGCAACGATCGCGCCCGCGACAAAGTTGCGACGGGGCGGTGAGGGCGATGTCACAGGCTCTTCGGTCGACGCCGCGACTGGGTATCAACGAAACTTGTAGACCCGCACGCCAGCGGAGAACCACGTGCACCGTAGCTCGTACGCCTGCACCGGAGGAGGACCATGACGGACGCCGACGACGCTCAGTACCACTCCATCGCCAACCCTCGCCGGATCACGCTCCTGCATCGGAGCGTCAGCGACACATATGGGGCGCAACGCGAGGACCGCGAAGCCCCCGACGAAGCCGCTGCCGGCTGACGCGGCCCGCTCGCGCCGAACAGCTGGTGCTCGACAGTGAGCCCGGCCGCACGCCCCCTGATGGCGGGTGCGGCCGGGCTCAGTGCGTCTGCCGTCCACCATGCGAGACGGATACAACCGCGGCCAGAGTTCACCCGCTGCGCTCGGGTCGGCGCCCAGACCTACCGGTCCGGGCGGCTGCGGCGGGAACAGATCCTGTGACGGACCTCACTGGCGTTACATTCCGGAAACAATTCCGGTAGCCTGCACAAGCATCTTCTTCCACAATCTGATGCAGCAGGTCAGTCGCAGCAGGTCCATGCGACACGCAGGTGGATACAGCGAGTTCGGCACAGCAGGTCATGCGGGCAAGGCCCCGCGGCGGTCGGTACGACGTTGAGAAGGAACTCGCCGCCGGTGCGGTCCCACCAGGGGCGGGCCGGCCAGAGCACGTTCAGATACGTACGGCGACAAAACCGAGTGGGGAACCCAGGGATGAACGACGAATCGATTCGACACTTTACAGACGGACGCGTGCCCGACGCCGGGATCGCGCACCTCTTCAGCGTCGAGAACCGATTCCAGGCGCGGCTCGACGTCGAAGCCGCACTCGCACTGGCCGAGGCCGAGGTAGGCCTTATCCCTGAGCCCGCCGGTGAGGCGATCGCGCAGGCCGCGCAGATCGAGAAGCTGGACCTCGCCCGCGTGGCCGCCGAGACGGTGTCGGCGAGCCACCCCCTGATGCCCCTCATCGAGGAGTTCGCACGGGTGGTCGGGCGGGAGCACGGCGGCTGGGTGCACTGGGGCGCCACCACGCAGAACATCACGCAGACGGCTGACGTACTGGTGCTGCGCGACGCGCACCGGGCGCTCAAGGACCTGCTGGCCAAGGTGCTGCGTGGGATGTCGAAGCAGGCGGAGGCCAGTGCCGCGGTGCTGATGGCGGGCCGCACGCACAGCCAGCACGCCGTCCCGATCACCTTCGGCTTCAAGGTGGCGGTCTGGATCGACGAGCTCACCGCCCACACCGACCGCCTGGAGCGCCTCGAGGACCGGCTGTTCCGCGTTCTCATGGGTGGCGCCGTCGGCACGTTCGCGTCGTTCGGGCCCGCCGGACGCGAGGTCGAGCGCCGGGTCGCCAACCACCTCGGGCTGGGCACCATGCCGGTTCCGTCGCGTGCGATCAACGACGGGATCGTCGAGCTCGTCCTCGTGCTCGGCCAGGTGGCCGGGACCGCGGGCAAGATCGGCAAGGACATCTACTCGATGATGCAGCCGGAGTTCGGCGAGGCGTTCGAGCCCATCCCCGACGGCACCGTCGGAAGCTCGACCATGCCGCACAAGCGCAACCCGCAGCTCGCCCTCGACCTCCTGTCGATGAGCGCCCAGCTGCGCGCGCTCGCGGCACCGGCGCTCGAGTCGATGCAGCACGACCACGAGGCGAACGGCGGCATGACCGACCTCTTGGAGGAGACGGTCAAGCGCGCGACGGTGCTCGGCGGCGACATCCTGACCCGGCTCGACGTCATCCTCGACGGTCTCGAGCTGGACGAGCAGCGCATGCGCGCCAACCTCGCGCTGAGCGAGGGCCTCATCGGGTCGGAGTCGCTCATGATGGAGCTCGGCGAACGCATCGGCCGGCAGAAGGCGCACGAGGTCGTGTACGAGGTGGCGCAGGAGTCGGCGTGCGGCGACGCGCAGTTCCTCGACCTGCTGGTCCGGAACACGACGGTCAGCGCCTACTTCGACAGGGAAGAGATCCAGCGCCTGATCGACCCGCGCGCGTACCTGGGCGAGAGCGTCGCCATCGCGCACGAGATGGCGCAGCACGCGCGCGCCGTCGCCGACCGGCTCGAGTTCAGCGCCCGCACGGCCAAGCCCGTCCCGTACTTCCTGCGCGAGACGGCCACGAAGGACGACGGCGACGCCGACCCGGTCGCCACGGACAGCGGCATCCACGACACGGGCATGCACCTCGACGCGGACTCGGGCATGGACCAGGACTCCGACCGGATGGCCCCCGTCGCCCGGACCCCTGAGGACCTCCTGCTCGTCGGCCTCTGATCTTCCCGGCAGCTCAGAACGAGGGCCTGCGGCCCTGACTCGACGTACCAGGTACGTCGAGTCAGGGCCGCAGGCCCTCGTCGCATGTTCGCGAGTGCAGGGTCCGCGGACAAGAGCCCGTCAGAAGAGAGTGCCCGACTCCCACGCCCGCCCGGCGCTCGTCCCGACCGGGGCAGGTGGCGTCACCCGAACGGGAACCTCCGGCGGCTCGGCGGTGAAGCCGGCGCCGCGCAGCTCGGCGTCGGGAATCATCCCGGCGTCGGGTACGAGCATCTCGCCGACGCCGCCCCGCCCCGCGTCCCACTCCTCGGCCGCGAAGCCGGCGAGCTGGTCGACCCGGTCGTTGTACGGGTTGCCCACGTGGCCCCGCACCCAGTGGAACCGGACCGGACCCGTGCGCTCCGTGACAGCGCGGTCGATGCCCTGCACCAGGTCGAGGTTCGGGACCGGGTCGCCGGACGGGGAGCGCCAGTCGTTGCGCTTCCATCCTTCGGACCACTCGGACACTGATCGGATGGCGTACTGCGAGCCGGACTCCACGAGCAAGGGTTCGTCACCAGGGTGCGCCTCGATGGCTCGTAGCAGGGCCGAGAGCGCTGCGACCTGGTCGTTTCCCCGGGCAGCGCCGCCCGAGTCGAACTGACCGCCCGCGTGGTTGATCCACGCCCATCCGATCGCGCCGCCGGGTGCGGCCGACCCGTGCGTGCTGACGATGATCACGGCGTCCATTGTGCCTCCTTCTACCCGAGAATCCGTACGGCAGGCCGGTGAACGGCGCGTTCGGGTCTGGCCGGCCACAGAGTTCGGCGGAGCGAAAAATGTGCACTGGAGCCACGAAACCCGCGCCCCGCGATCCGTGGGCATGATGACGTAGTGCCTCACCTACCGTCCGACCCGGCCCGGCGCCCGTCCGCCGGCACTCCGACGCCCGCCGAGCGTGCGCAGGAGCTGCACCCGTCCCGCCGTCGGACCCGCGCCGACATCCGGCGGTGGCGGCGGCTGCTCGCGGACGAACGGGCCGAGGCGGCGGTCTACCGCGACCTCGCCGGACGCCGCACCGGCGAGGAACGCGAGATCCTGCTCGCGCTCGCGCGCGCGGAGAAGAGACACGAGTCGCACTGGCTCGACCTCCTGGGTCCCGACGTCGGCGCGCCCGTACGCGGTGACCTGCGCACGCGCGCGCTCGGGTTCCTCGCGCGCCGCTTCGGCGGCGTCTTCGTGCTGGCGCTCGCGCAGCGCGCCGAGGCCAGGTCGTCGTACGCGCACGACGCCGACGCCACGGTGACCATGGCCGCCGACGAGCAGATCCACGAGGAAGTGGTGCGCGCGCTGGCCACCAGGGGTCGGAACCGGCTCTCGGGCACGTTCCGCGCCGCCGTGTTCGGTGCGAACGACGGGCTCGTGTCGAACCTCGCGCTGGTGCTCGGCATCGGCGCGTCCGGTGTGGCGACGAGCACCGTGCTGCTGTCCGGGCTCGCCGGCCTCCTCGCGGGTGCGCTCTCGATGGGCGCGGGGGAGTTCGTGTCGGTGCGCTCACAGCGCGAGCTGCTCGAGGCGTCGTCGCCGTCTGCTGAAGCGGACGCCGCGCTGCCGCACCTCGACGTCGACGCGAACGAGCTGGCACTTGTGTACCGCGCCCGGGGGATGAGCATCGAGGACGCGACGGCGCACGCCGACGCGGTGCTCGCCAGGCTCGCCGTCACACCCATGGAGCAGCAGGGACCGCTCCTGCGGGTGCACGCGGAGCCGGCTGAGGAGCGTTCGGCGGACTCCGCGGACTCCGCGGCCGACGTGGACGATCTTGAGACGCACGGGACCGCGTGGGGTGCGGCGCTCTCGTCCTTCTGCTTCTTCGCGTCGGGCGCGGTGGTTCCGGTGCTGCCCTACCTGCTCGGCCTCGATGGTCTCGCGGCAGTGATCGTCGCCACGGCCCTCGTCGGGCTCGCGCTGCTGGTGACGGGCGCCGTCGTCGGGCTGCTGTCGGGTACCTCGCCGCTCACCCGGGCGCTGCGCCAGATCGCCATCGGCCTCGGTGCGGCGGGCGTCACCTACGTGCTCGGCCTCGTCTTCGGGGCCACCGTGGGGTGATTCGAGAGTTCACCCACAGGGGCCCTTTGCCGTGTTCCAATAGGGTGGATAAGCGCGGGAAGGGCGAGATGGCGCGCCTCTCCTGACATGTCGCAGTTCCTAAGCACAAAACTCGCGATCCGCAAACCGCAGGTCTGCAGTTGCCGATATCTGGAACCCCCACCAGATTGAATGTGTATGCATCTCTGACAGCGGCCCGCCAAGGGCCGGAGAGCCGGGAGACCGATGTCGAAGGACGCGCTGACCAGCACGGGGGATCACCTCCGTCGTGCTGTCGCGCGCGCCGTCGGAACCGTGGCCCTCGGCGCCGCGGGCCTCGCGCTCGGCGTCACTCTCGCGGCCCCTTCGAGCGCCGCGGAACGCGGCCCACTCGATGCCGTTCTCGGCGACACGGTCGAGGCGACGACGCAGACCGTCACGCGAACCACCGACCTGCTCGGGCTGACCAGGACCACGGCCGGCCAGGCCACGGCGGACAGCCCCTCGGCGGCGACGGAGCCGCCCGCACCGGAGACGCCCGCACCGGAGACGCCCGCACCGGAGCCGACGGCGCCCGCGCCCGGCCCGGCCGCCGAGCCCGCGCCGCAGGAGGCGTCCGCCGTCGAGGAAGAGCCCGTCGTCGCGGCACCGAAGCCGGCGCCCGAACCGGCCGGGACGGTGGACGAGCCGGTCACCGAGACCGTCAAGGGCACGGTCGAGAAGGTCACCGGCGGCGTGCTGGAGCCGCTGACCGAGCCCGTCCGCGAGACGGTGACGAAGCCGGTGGGCGACGCCGTCGCGCAGGTCACCAAGCAGCCGGTCGCGCAGGTGACCGAGATCGTCGGGCAGGTCACCGACCCGATCCTCGACCCGGTCCTCAAGCCGGTCACCGAGCAGGTCGGCGCGGTCGTCAAGCCGGTGACCGAGTCGCTCGCTCCCGTCACCGGCGGTGTGCTGACGCCCGTCGTCGGCCTGGTCTCTCCGGTGACCGACATCGTGGGCGGCGTGACCGCGCCGATCGTGGGGGCGCTCGAGCCCGTCACCGCCCCCGTCACGGATCTTCTCGACCCGGTCCTGACACCGGTCGTCGAGGTAGTCGCCCCGATCGTCGAGCCGGTGGCTCCGATCCTCGAACCCCTGACTCCGATCGTCGAGCCCGTGGCTCCAATCGTCGAGCCGATCGCTCCGGTGCCCGGTGTTCTGGTGCCGGAGACTCCCGTCGTCCAGCCCTCGCGGCCGGACGGTCCAAGCACGGTGGTCCCGGCGGAGCAGGCCGAGGGCACCGAGTCGACGTACCCGGGGTCGCTGCAGGCTCCCGGTGACGTCGCAGTCGTGGTCTGGACCTCTGCCGGGGTCCGGCACGCGATGCTCGACCTGATGCAGGTGAGCGCCCCCCTGGGCGCTGCCGCATCGGCCGCGGCGCTGAGCGCCGCGACGACCGACGTCGTCCACTCGGGCGGCCCCGGCCTCCTCGGTGCGGAGCTTCCGTTCGGCGCCGGTGGCGCCGGCAACGCGGTGGCCGGGAGCGCCGCAGGCCTCCTCGGCGGCGGTGCACCCCAGCTGAAGGTGCCGGGCGGCGAGCTCCTCGCAGCGCTCTCCGCCCTGCTGGTCTTCCGGGCCCGCTCCTGGAGCGCAGCGACCGACGAGGCGCGTGCGAAGCTTTCGAGCAGCTACACGGATATCCCTGTCTCTCCTGCCTGACCTGGCTGGGCCGCGCCTTCACGTGCGGCATAGCCCGACGGTGCATCTGCCGTCGGCTCCACGCCAGGCTAGGAGAGACCCATGGACAAAAACTTCCAGCGCGTGCTCTACACGGCACTTGTTGCGGGCGGCCTCATGGTCGTCGGCGCCTCCTCCGCGCACGCCGCCGAGGAAGGTCTGTTGGATCCAGTCGCTCAGGGAGCTGTCGACTCGGTAGCGGAAGAGCCCGCCGCGCGCGGTGACCTCGACGTGGTCGAGAGCGCCCCGGCGGGCTCGGGAGTCGACGCCGCGGACGCCGGCCCCGCCACCGATGGCAAGGGCCTGGTGGGCGACCTCGTCGGCCGCGAGGGCATCATCGGATCGCTCCTGGAGGCCGACGTCGCCGGGGTTGTCGACGGGGCGCTGGGCGAGGACGGTCTGGTCGACGACCTGCTGACGGGTGGCGTCGAGGAGCCGGGTACTGAGGAGCCGGGTACGGAAGAGCCTGGAACTGAGGAGCCGGGGACCGAGGAGCCGGGTACGGAGGAACCGGGCGTCGAGGAGCCAGGTACGGAAGAGCCTGGAACTGAGGAGCCGGGCACTGAGGAGCCGGGTACGGAAGAGCCCGGTACCGAGGAGCCTGGAACTGAGGAGCCGGGCGCGGAAGAGCCCGGAACCGACGGACCTGGAACCGACGGACCTGGAACCGACCGCCCCGGTACGGGCGGCCCCGGTACGGGCCGACCGGGAAGCAGCGACGGCGAGGGCGGTCCGCGCACCGAGCGTCCCGGCACCGGATGGTCCGGGACCGACGGTCCCGACGTGCACACACCGGGAGCCGGATACGGACAGAAGACCGGCAGCGTCACGGTCGGAGGCGAGTACGGCACCAGCGTCGGCGTCAGCTCGACGTCCAGCGGTGACGAGGACGACGACACGGCCGGGTCGGACACTGGCCGGGACCACGCCGACGAGGGTGTCGACATCGGCTGGGGAGACAAGTCCGGCCCCGCCCCGCAGAGCTACGAGGGAAGCTACCTCTCCGGGGGTCTGGGCGACGACCTGAACCTCACCACAGAGCCCGAGGCGGAGGTGGAGGCGGTACCGGTCATGGTGCCTGACCCCACCCTCCCCGAGCCGGGCCACATGATCACGGGGCAGCTCTCGCTGATCTCGCTCCTTCTGGGGCTGGGGATCGCGGCGCTCCGAACGCGTCGCCGATGAAGCGTGGCTAGACCACGCTTCGCCGGTTGACAACGATCCGGGCGCGGTCAGCGTTCATGAGCCATCACGGTGACTCATGACCGAGGGCCGGTCAACACCCGGGTCGGCAGGTTCGTAGGGTCGGGGCGCCGCTGGGGGGCGCCCCGGCCCGCGGACCAGGACAGCACAGAGCGGGAGCTCAGGACATCGGGGGGTGTCTTGAGCGCCCGCTCTGTCGTCTGCGTGACGCCGTCCGTGCGAGGCCTAGTATCGGAGCACCATGCGCCATCTGCTCGCCGACACCACACCGCTGAAGGTGTCGGCCGACTATCGGCGGCTCTGGTTCGGGCTCTCGGTCTCGAACATCGGCACGCAGGTGACCATCGTCGCGGTGGGCCTGCAGATCTACGCCATGACCGGATCGACGCTCGCGGTCGGCCTGCTTGGCCTGTTCTCGCTCGTCCCGCTCGTGGTGCTCGGTCTGTACGGCGGGGCCCTCGTGGACCACTACGACCGGCGCAAGGTGTCGCTCCTGTCGTCGCTGGTGCTGTGGGCGGTCGTCGCCGGCATCGCCGCGCAGGCGTGGTTCGAGGTGGAGTCGGTGCACCTGCTGTACGGGCTCGTCGCGGTGCAGAGCGCGGCCTTCGCCATCAACAACCCAGCACGGTCGGCGATCATCCCGCGGCTGCTCCCCAAGGAGCTCATGCCGGCGGCGAATGCGCTGATGACGCTCTCCTGGAACGTCGCGCTGACCGGCGGGCCGCTGATCGGCGCGCTGCTGGTCTCCCAGCTCGGCTATGCCTGGGCGTACACGCTCGACATGGTGCTGTTCCTCGCGGCGCTCTGGGCCGTGTTCCGGCTGCCGCCCGTGCCGCCCGAGGGCACGGAGCCCGACGCCGGTGCGCTGAACCCCAAGGGCCGCGTAGGCGTCGTCGGGCTGCGCTCGGTGCTGGACGGCCTGCGCTACCTCGCGACCCAGCCCAACGTGCGCACGACCTTCCTCGTCGACGTCTGCGCGATGGTCCTGTCGTTCCCGCGCGTCCTGTGGCCCGCTGCTGGCGTCATCTACCTCGGCGGCGGTGAGACGACCACCGGCCTGCTCGCCGCGGCCTTCGCCGCCGGCGGCATCCTCGCGGGAGTGTTCTCCGGCGGGCTGACACGCATCCGCAAGCAGGGGCAGGTGATCATCTGGGCCATCACCGCATGGGCCGTGTCGATCGCCGCCTTCGGGCTGGTCCTCGTGCTCGTGGGACGCGGCTCGCCCGACGGGCCGATCGTCTGGGCGGTTGTCGCGGCAGGGGTCGCGCTGGCGCTCGCCGGCGGGTCCGACAGCGTCTCGTCGGTGTTCCGGCAGAGCATCCTGCAGACCGCCACGCCCGACCACATGCGCGGGCGGCTGCAGGGAGTGTTCATCGTGGTGGTGGCCGGCGGACCCCGCCTCGGCGAGATGGTCCTCGGCGCCGAGGCGACATGGTTCGGCGAGGGCTGGGCGGCCGTCGTCGGCGGCCTGACCTGCCTGGCACTCCTCTGGCTGATTGTCCGCCTGACCCCACGTTTCTGGCGCTACGACGCCCGCCACCCGGAACCCTGACCCACAACGCGCTGAGTGCTGGGTATTTGTGGGATCGAAGCGTTCGATCGCACAAATACCCAGCACTCAGCGCGGCAGTTCGGTGGGTCAGCTCTTCTCGGCAGGGTCGCCGTTGGCGGGGGCCGCCGCCAGGTTCGAGATGAGCTGGTTGATGTCCACGCCCGTCAGCTGCTTGATGACACCCTGGCCCTCACCGAGCACCGACGCCACGTTCTTCGTGATCGCGGAGGCACCGTCCGTGGAGATGACGGTCATGCCCTGGATCGACGCGATCGGCTCGGAAGCGGCGCGGACGATCTCGGGCAGACGCTCGATGAGCTCCTGCACCAGTGCGGCCTCGCCGTACTTGCGCAGCGCCTCGGCCTTGGCGTCGATGGAGGTCGCCTCGGCGAGACCCTGTGCCTCGATGGCGATGGCGCGCGCCCGGCCCTCGGCCTCGACACCGGCGGCCAACGCGACCTGCTTGTCGCGCTCGGCCTCACCGGCGCGGCGCACCGACTCGGCGGACGCCTCGGCGTCCTGCAGCGCGGCCGTCTTGTTCGCCCCGGCGATAGTGGTGCGCTTGAACGCCTCGGCCTCCGTGGCCGCGTTGTTGGCGTCACGACGGGCGTTGGCGCCCTGGACCTCCGCGTAGGCCTGGGCCTCGGCGGGCTTGCGGACCTCGATGTCGAGCCGCTCCTGCTCCACGCGGGCCTTCTCGGCCATGGCCTCGCGCTCCTGCTGGGCCACGAGCCGGTCCTGCTCGGCGCGGGCGAGCTGGCCGGCGGCGTCGGCCTCGGCGTTGGCCCGGTCCGTCTCGGCCTTGATGGTGGCCTTCTTGAGGTCGAGGGCCTTCTTGCGTACGGCGATCTGCTCGGCCGCCTCGATCACGGCGAACTCCGCGGCGCGGTTGGCCTCCGCCTCGGACACCTCGGCGAGCTGACGGGCGTTGGCGGCCTCGGCGCGACCGAGGTTCGCGAGATAGTCCGATCCCGGCGTCGAGATGTCGGAGATGTTCAGCAGGTCGACCTGGAGACCCTGCTCGGAGAGATCGGTCTTGGTGGACTGCACGACGCGGTCCGACAGGCCCTTACGGTCCGAGATGATCTGCTCGATCGTCATGTCGCCGACGATCGACCGCAGGGAGCCCTCGAGGGACTCCTTGATGATCTCGGTCAGGAGGTGCTGCTGGGACAGGAAGCGCTGGGCGGCCCGCCGGACGCCCTCCTCGTCACCCCGCACCTTGAAGTTGATCGACGCCTTGATGGCGATCTTGATGCGGTTCTTGTCGACACCCTCGACGGTGATGCCGATCTGGCGCTGCTCCAGGGAGATCGCGAAGCCCTGCTGCAGCACCGGCCACACGAACGCCCGCCCGCCGACGACGACGCGCTGGCTCGCCATCTGCGCCTCGGACTTCCCCGCGCCGCGGCCCACGATGATCAACGCCTCGTTCGGCGGCACGCGCCGGATGCGGCTCGCGATGAACGCGAGCACGAGGAAGATCGCGAGCACACCTGCCACTACGGCGACGATGCCCACCAGCTGACCGGTCATTTCCATGTTGCTCCTGGGGTGCGTCGGCCCGGCTCATGCGGTCCCGGCCGGATATGTGGTTGTGCGGGGGTAAGACGGCGGACGGCGGGGTGCGGCTCAGCGCACCGGCTCGACCTTGACGCGCGCACCGTGCTGCTCGACGACGACGATCCGCGTGCCCTGCTCGATGGGCTCGTCCGAGAACGCGAGCCGGGTCTCGAGCTCGGTGGCGGCATCGAGGGAGACCTCGCCGTGGCCGCGGTCGACGTCGGACGTGACGGAGCCCTGGCTGCCCACGAGGGAGACGGGTGTGCCGTCGTCGCCGGCCTTGAGGCGCTTGAGCAGCACGTTGACGAGAACGATCACCAGGATGCCGACCACGATCCCGGCCGGGTAGGCGACCCACGGCTCGAGCCCGGACGACAGCACGACCATGCCCGTGGCGCCGAACAGCATCCCGCCGGCGCCCAGCGAGGTGCCCGAGAGGGCACCGTCGGCCAGGTCGAGGAAGTCGCCGAGCACGAGCGAGGCGACCGCCAGCGCGAGCCCGAGCAGACCGATGATGATGAAGACGAGCATCCCGGGTCCGTTCGTGAAGATTTGGAAAAGTCGGATGCAACGTATCAGGGGGACCTTTGCGATCGGGCGTCGAACGGGGTGAATTGCCGCCGCGATCTTCACCTCTCGTTAGCGCGCTGCCGACTGCCGCCGGAGAGTTCCGCTCGCGGCGAGGGTCAGGAGCGTCGCGAACCAGCCCGCACCGACGGTGATGAGGAAGCCCGCGGCCGCCCCCGCGTCGTCCACGCGTGCTCCGGCGATCGATGCGCCCAGCGAGGCGCCGATGCCTATCGAGGTGCCGACCCAGGTCAGCGCCTCGGTGAGCTGGTGCTTGCCGACCATGTCCTGCACCAGACCGTTGCCGGTGATGAGCGTCGGAGCGATGGCGAGCCCGGCCACGAACATCGCGATCGCCAGCATCCAGAGCGACTGCGCCAGCAGGAACAGGGACACACCCGGGCCGAGCGTCGCCATGCCGATCACGAACCGCCGGGACGCCGGGCTGACGAAGTGGCGGGCGCCGTAGGCGAGCCCGGCGATCATCGAGCCGAGCGCGAAGACCGCGAGCACGACACCCGACATGCCCTTGCTGCCCAGCTCCTCGGCGAACGCCACGGTGGTGACCTCCATGGAGCCGAAGATCACGCCCATCGCCACGAAGACGAGCACCATGACCGGCATGCCGGGGATGAGCACGACGGCGCGGTGCCGCACTCCGGCGTCCGGTGCGACGACCGGTGGCTCCGTCGCGCGCTGCACCACGAACAGCACGCCGCCCACCAGGGCTGCCACGCCGGCGAGCACCAGGGCCGACGGCGCCGCGACCGCCGTCGCGAGTGTCGTGGCGAGCACCGGGCCCACTATGAAGACCAGTTCGTCGACCGAGGACTCCAGCGAGTACGCGGTGTGCAGACGGCGCGGGTCGTCGAGCGCGTGGTTCCAGCGCGCCCGGACCATCGAGCCGTACGAACCCTGGCTGCCGCCGGCGAGCACGGCGAACGGCCACAGCACCCACTCGGGCGCGCCGAGCACCGCGGCCGCGATGAGCCCGCCCATGCCGATCACCGACACGACGAGCGCAGGCAGCAGGACCGTCCGTTGACCGCGCCGGTCGACCCAGCGCGCGATCTGCGGGGCGAGGAACGCCTGCGCCAGCCCCAGGACCGCCGCGACGCGGCCCGCCATGGCGTAGCTGTCGTACAGACCCTGCACCATCAGGACGGCGCCGATCCCGACCATCGACATCGGCAGGCGAGCGAGCGCTCCGGCCGCGGAGAACCTGAGCGCTCCAGGGGTACGGAGCACCGCTGCGTAGGGGTTGGAGCGGGGTGAGGCAGCGGTCTGTGGCACGGATCGAGTGTGCCATCGACCACTGACACCGGTCCGACAGCTTCTGGTGGGCAGCCGGTTTCCGCCGGGCGGCGAGCAGAGTGGCAGGCGGGGGTCCCGATGGCACACGATTGCCCTATGACCGATGAGATGGCCGATGAACCGCTGGTGACAGTTACCGACAACCCCGAGAAGTCCCGTTTCGAGGTGAGCGTGGACGGAGCCCTGGCCGGCTTCGCCGCCTACGAGATCGACAGTGGTGCCGTCGTCTTCGTGCACACCGAGGTGTTCGAGGAGTACGAGGGTCGTGGCTTCGCCGGGCGGCTCGCGAAGGCCTCGCTCGGGATGGTGCGCGAGGCAGGCGGGGAGGTTGTCGCGCTGTGCCCCTACATCCGCTCCTACGTGAAGAAGCACGCACCGGAGTATGACGACCTGCTGCGGCAGCCTGCGGTGGATTGAGGCACGTGGGCCGAGTCCGCGGGCGGCGGAGAAAGTAAGTTTCACAATCTCGACCGCACTGCAAACTTCACATCCGACGCGACATGTGCGAGAGTTTCCTCACGGCGCCGCCCGGTGGCATTGTTCGTCACCTCAGTGTTTCCCGGATCGGCGCCGGCCAACTTGGCAGTACGCCTCAGGAGTACGACTCAGCAGTACGACGACAACACAACACGACGCGCCACGGCACCAACCCCCAGCAGCCATTACCGGAGGTCAAGTACGTGAGGCACCCCTCCCGCCGCGAGGCGACACCGATGCCCGCCTATGCGCGCACCACGTCGCTTCCGCCGGCAAGGCTGTCGGGGGTGATGTCGGGGATCGGTCGCCGTGAGTTCCTCACGATGGCGGCGGCAGGCACGGGAGCAGCCGCGATCAGCGTGACGATCGCAGCGCTCGACCCGGCCACCGCACTCGGCGCGCCTGCCCTGACGGGTAACGCCACGCCGGAGCCGTCGTCGGCCCTGAGCCTGAAGCGCGAGCTGCGCGCCATGTGGATCGCCTCGGTGGCCAACATCGACTGGCCTTCGACGAGCGGGCTGGACGCCGCGACCCAGAAGGCCGAGTTCCTGCACTGGCTCGACGTCGCGGAGGAGAACCGGCTGAACGCCGTGTTCGTGCAGGTGCGGCCCACGGCCGACGCGTTCTACGACAGCCCGTACGAGCCGTGGTCCCAGTACCTCACCGGTACGCAGGGTCAGGACCCGGGCTACGACCCGCTCGCGTTCATGGTCGAGGAGGCGCACAAGCGCAACATCGAGCTGCACGCCTGGTTCAACCCGTACCGCGTGTCGATGCAGACCGACCCGGCACGGCTGGTAGCCGACCACCCGGCGCGGCAGCACCCGGACTGGGTGTGGGCGTACGGCGGCAAGCTCTACTTCGACCCGGGCATCCCCGAGGCGCAGGAGCACATCCAGCGGGCGATCCTGCACGCCGTCGAGCAGTACGACATCGACGGTGTCCACTTCGACGACTACTTCTACCCGTACCCGGTGGCCGGCCAGACGCTGCCCGACGGCGGGACGTACGAGCAGTACGGGGAGGACTTCGACTCCATCGAGGACTGGCGCCGTGCGAACGTGGACCGCTTCGTCGAGACGATGAGCGGCCGCATCAAGGAGACCAAGCCCTGGGTGAAGTTCGGGATCAGCCCGTTCGGCATCTGGCGGAACGCCGGTACCGACCCGCTGGGTTCGGACACCGGGGGCTCCCAGTCGTACGACGACCAGTTCGCCGACACCCGCAAGTGGGTGCTCGAGGGCTGGCTCGACTACGTCAACCCGCAGATCTACTGGCAGATCGGGCTTGCGGTCGCCGACTACTCGGCTCTCGTCCCGTGGTGGGCGGAGGTCGCCGCGCAGTCCGGCACGCAGCTCTACGTCGGCGAGGGCCTGTACAAGATGACGAGCGGGGTCTTCACGGACCCGGCCGAGATGACCAACCACATCGACCTGTGCCGAGAGGTCAGCCGGGACGTCGGGCCGATCCACGGCAACGTCTACTACTCGGCCAAGCACGTGCCGCTCGACGCACAGGGCGGGATGTCGAAGGTCGTCGCGGACCACTACCAGCACCCGGCGCTCATCCCGCCGACGCCGCACCTGCCGGCGGAGGACGTCGTCACCCCGGTGCTCACGAACGTGCGCAGGGTGCGCGACGGTGTCCGCATCCACCTGGCGGACATCGGCCCCAGGTCCGCCAGGGCCACGTCGTTCGCGGTGTACCGCGTGGCCGGCTCCGTCGGCTCCGTGGACATCGACGACCCTGCGCACCTCATCGGGACGTTTCGCTCCGCCGGCGGGCGCGTCCAGTCGTGGCTCGACACGTCGGCCGCGTCCGGTACCGAGTACACCTACGTCGTCACCGCGCTGGACCGGGTCTGGAACGAGACCGAGCCGAGCCGGCCGCGCGGCACCCGGTAGGCGTCGTCCCACCGGGTAGGCCGCGTCCCGGGCTCCCGGCGAGCCGAGCCTCAGCGCTCGACGGGTAGCCCGATGCCCTGCCACGCGACGATGCCGCCGTCGAGGTTTGTCGCCTCGAGGCCCACCGCCTCGTTGAGCCACTGCGTGGCCCGCGCGGAGCGTCCGCCGGAGTGACACATGACCAGGACCTGCGAGTCCGCGTCCAGCTCGCCGTACCGCGCGGGCAGGTCGCCCAGCGGGATGTGCACGGCGCCGGGGGCGTGGCCGGCGTCCCACTCGTCCTGCTCGCGGACGTCCAGGAGCACGGACCCGTCGGGCACCGGAGAGGTGGGGTCGAGCTCGGTGGGGTGGACCGAGGGAACCTCGGGCAGCATCGGCTGGAACATGGCTCCAGCCTACGACGACACCGCCGGCGCTCCGGCGGCGACGGACCCGCCCGGTACCTGGCAGTATCGGCTGCATGGATGCGCGTGCCGGAACTCCCGCCCAGCCCAGCGACCTCATCGACGTCGACCAGGTGGTGGGCGCCTACTACGACCTCTCGCCGGACCCGGACGACCCTGGGCAGCAGGTGGCGTTCGGCACCTCGGGTCACCGCGGGTCGAGCCTGGACCACGCCTTCAACGAGGCACACATCGTGGCGATCACGGCCGCGATCGTGGAGTACCGACGAGGCCAGGGCACTGACGGGCCCCTGTTCATCGGCCGTGACACGCACGCGCTGTCCCAGCCGGCCTGGCAGACGGCGCTGGAGGTCCTCGCAGCCGCCGACGTCGACATCATGGTCGATGCTCGCGACTCCTGGACGCCGACCCCCGCCGTCAGCCAGTCGATCCTGCTGCACAACCAGACACGGTTCGCCGAGGGGACGCCGGGTCTGGCGGCCGCCGGCGCCGGTCTCGCGGACGGGATAGTGGTGACGCCGTCGCACAACCCGCCACGGGACGGCGGCTTCAAGTACAACCCGCCGCACGGCGGGCCTGCCGGGTCCGACGCGACCGGGTGGATAGCGGACCGGGCCAACGAGATCCTGCGCACCGGCGTCGGGCAGGTGAAGCGCGTCTCCCTGGAGGCCGCGCTGGCCTCCGAAGCGACGCACCGCCACGACTTCCTGTCCTCGTACGTCGACGACCTCGCGAACGTGCTGGACCTCGAGGCGATCCGCACGTCCGGGGTGCGCATCGGCGCCGACCCGCTGGGCGGGGCCTCGGTCGAGTACTGGGGCGCGATCGCCGAGCGGTACGACCTCGACCTGACGGTCGTGAACCCGCAGGTCGACCCCCGCTGGGCGTTCATGACGCTCGACTGGGACGGCAAGATCCGGATGGACTGCAGCTCGCCCTACGCGATGGCGTCGCTGGTGGAGAAGATGACCGGGACCGACGTCGCAGGCGGGGCGCCCTTCGACATCGCCACGGGGAACGACGCCGACTCGGACCGGCACGGCATCGTCACGCCCGACGGCCTCATGAACCCCAACCACTTTCTCGCGGTGGCCATCGAGTACCTCTACGGCGGGGCACGTCCCGGCTGGCCGGCGGGTGCGGCGATCGGCAAGACCCTCGTGTCGTCGGCGCTCGTCGACAGGGTGGCCGGAGACCTGAACCGCCAGCTCCTGGAGGTGCCTGTCGGCTTCAAGTGGTTCGTCCCGGGCCTGCTCTCCGGAGAGGTCGGGTTCGGCGGTGAGGAGTCGGCCGGCGCGTCGTTCCTGCGCAAGGACGGCCGCGTCTGGTCCACCGACAAGGACGGCATCCTGCTCGCCCTGCTCGCCTCGGAGATCCTCGCCACGACCGGCACGTCGCCGTCCGCGCACCACACGGCGCAGGTCGAGCGCTTCGGGGAGAGCTGGTACGCCCGCGTCGACGCCGCCGCCACACGCGAGCAGAAGGCCCGGCTCGGCGCGCTGTCGCCGTCGGCTGTCACCTCCACCACGCTCGCCGGGCAGGACATCACGGCGAAGCTCACGGAGGCGCCCGGCAACGGCGCGAAGATCGGCGGGCTCAAGGTCACGACGGCGGACGCCTGGTTCGCCGCGCGGCCGAGCGGCACCGAGGACGTGTACAAGATCTACGCGGAGTCGTTCGTGTCCGCCGAGCACCTGACGGAGGTGCAGGAGGCCGCAAAGACGCTGGTGGACGAAGCCCTGGCCTGAGGACTTGGTTGTGGGCGCGACCGTTGCGTCTGGAACGGGCATGTAGTCGCGACCGTCACGCTCACGACCAAGACGCGCTTGTGCGGGGTTAAACGATTCGTGTGGTTCTCGGGCGGTCGCGTTCTTCCTAGCGTCACGCGGGTACGCCTCGGTCGGTCCGGCCGGGGTGAACCCGACCTGAACGGAGAGCGCTATGTCTCGCGTACGACGTCGTACCCGAACGGCGGCCCTGGCCGCTGCCCTCGCCCTCATGACCACCGGCACCATCGCGGTCTCACAGAGCGCCACGGCCGGTGTGACCAGTCTCGGTGTGACCAGCCTCGGGGCGTCCCCCGCGGCGACGGACCTCTACGTGGACCCCACCACCCAGGCGTACGCCGCGTGGCAGGCGGCGAGCGGGACGAACAAGGACCTGCTCGCCAAGATCGCCCTGACGCCGCAGGCGTACTGGGTGGGCGACTGGGCTGGCGCAGACCAGACCCGCCAGCAGGTCGCGGACTACACGGGCCGTGCGGCGGCCGCCGGGCAGACCGGCGTCCTCACCGTGTACGCGATCCCGGGCCGCGACTGCGGCAACCACTCGGGCGGCGGCGTGCCCGAGAGCGAGTACGCGCGGTGGGTCGACACGGTGGCGAGCGGGATCGTGGGCAACCCGGTGGTGGTCCTCGAACCGGACGCGCTGGCCCAGCTCGGCGACTGCGACGGCCAGGGCGACCGCGTCGGCTACCTGCGGTACGCGGCGGCGTCGCTGGCCGACGCCGGTGCGCGCGTCTACATCGACGCGGGGCACTCCGGGTGGCTGGGCGCGAGCGAGGCCGCGCGGCGACTGCAGCTCATCGGTTTCACGGACGCCGTCGGCTTCGCGCTCAACACGTCCAACTACCAGACGACGGCGGACACCCAGGCCTACGCCGAGCAGGTGTCGTCGCAGGTGGGCGGGCGCCCCTACGTGATCGACACGTCGCGCAACGGCAACGGCTCCAACGGCCAGTGGTGCAACCCGCGCGGTCGTGCCCTGGGCGAGCGGCCCCGGTTCGTCGACGACGCGACATCACTCGACGCGCTGCTGTGGGTCAAGCTGCCGGGCGAGTCGGACGGCGCGTGCAACGGCGGCCCCGCGGCCGGGCAGTGGTGGCAGGAGATAGCGCTGGAGCTCGCCGCGAACGCGCGCTGGTGAGCGCTGTCTGAGGGCACTGGGCGTGCGCGCTGGGTGCGTGCGCTGGGTGCGTGCGCCCAGCCAGGTCAGTCGGCGGTCGTCACCAGGAGGTTGACGAGCTCGGTCAGGACGGCGGTGCCGGGAGCGGCGTCGCCGTCCTCCGGCGTGGAGCTCGCGACGATCGCGGCCCGGGCGGACGACTCGTGCACGCTGAGCAGCAGATCGACCGCCGTGCGCACGTCAACGGTGAACCGCAGCCCCAGGTGTTCGAGGATGCGCTCGATGGCAGCCCCCAGCTCCGTACGGAGCATCTCCTTCTGCGCGAGGAACGGACGGCCGACGGCAGGCTCGCGCATCGCGAGCAGCTCCAGCTCGGCATGCATCAGCGACCACTGCTGGGCGTCCCCCGGGTCGGTGACCATCACCGAGAGGATGGCGCTGATCGCCTCGTGGTCCACGGTGCCACCGCGGACGATGTCCGGCTGCAGCTCCTTGCCGATCGACTCCAGCATGGCGAGCTGTTGACGCATCGCCCGTTCGGCGAGCGCGAGGAACAGCTCCTCCTTGCTGCTGAAGTTCGAGTAGAAGGCGCCACGGGTGAACCCGGCGGCCTCGCATACGGCCTCGATGGACGCGCCGTGGATGCCATGGCGCGCGAAGACGGTGAAAGCGGCGTCGAGCAGGCGCTCGCGGGTTCGTTCACGTCGCGGCGTCAGGGCGGTGGTGAGCGCACGCTCGACGGCCGACCCGGAGCCGACGTCAGCGGTGGGCTCAGTGGTCACAGGAACTCCTCAGGGTGGAAGTGACCAGCCTATCAATACACCCGCGTATTGGATGCACTCATGTATCGGATACAGTGGTGCATCGATTGCCCTCCTCGTCCCCCTTGCCACGCCCAGGAGCCTGTGTGTCCTCCGTTCTCTATTCACTCGGCCGCTGGGCCGTCCGTGCCCGCCGGCTCGTCGTAGCCGGATGTCTCGTGGTGCTCGTCCTCGTGGGCGGTGCGGCCGGCTTGCTGCAACAAGGTCTCAGCAACGAGGTAACCATCCCCGGCACCGAGTCCCAGGCGGCACTCGACCGCCTGGAAGCAACATTCCCGCAGGTCAGTGGCGCGTCTGCGCAGGTGATAGTGGTCGCGCCCGAGGGTGCGTCGATCCAGGACGAGTCCATGCGCTCGGCCATCACCGACGGCGTAGAGGCCATCGGCGACGTCTCCCAGGTCGCCGCGGTCACCTCGCCCTTCGACGAGCTGATGCCGGCTTCGGTGTCCGACGACGAGCGTGCGACGCTCCTCACGATCCAGCTCGACGGCGACCAGGGGTCCATCACCGACGCGACCAAGGACGCGCTGGGCGAAGAGGCGGACGCGCTGGCGCAGGCATTGCCTGACGGTGCGGAGGCGCACCTGGGCGGCCAGCTCTTCTCGTCGGAGCTCCCCGAGATGACGCTCACCGAGGGCATCGGCCTGCTGGTCGCGCTCGTGGTGCTGGTCCTGACTCTCGGCTCACTTGTGGCTGCGGGCCTGCCGCTGCTGAACGCGCTGCTCAGCGTCGGTGCGTCGATGGGGCTCCTGTTCGCGGCGACCGCGCTCGGCCCGATCAACTCGACCACCCCGCTGCTGGCGGTGATGCTCGGCCTGGCGGTCGGTATCGACTACGCCTTGTTCATCGTGTCCCGGCACCGAGAACAGCTCGGCAAGGGGCTCGCGGTCGACGAGTCGATCGCGCGGGCGACCGGGACGGCCGGTTCCGCGGTCGTCTTCGCGGGCCTCACCGTGATGATCGCGCTGGTGGGCCTCGGTGTGGCGGGTATCCCGTTCCTCACCACCATGGGCGTGGCGGCCGCGGTGACCGTGGGCATCACCGTACTGGTGTCGCTCACGCTGCTGCCGGCGCTGCTCGGGTTCGCCGGGGAGCGACTGCGGCCCAAGCCGTCGCGGCGCGCCCGGCGGGCTGCTGCCAAGACCGCCGAGGCGGCCAGGGCCGCTGCCGACGCCGAGGCGACCCGACCGCGGGCGCTCCAGCCCGCGGACGAGCCGGCCGCCGCCATGGTGCTGCCCGAGCAGAAGCCGAACCGGTTCTTCACCGGCTGGGTCCGGGCCGTGACCAAGATTCCGGCGCTGACGGTCGCTCTGGTCATCGTCGCCATGGGGGCGCTGAGCTACCCCGCCCTGGACCTCCGCCTCGCGCTCCCGGACGCGGGCGTGATGGCTGAGGACGAACCGGCACGCGTCACGTACGACCTGGTCTCGGAACACTTCGGTGACGGCTTCAACGGCCCGCTGATCGTGACCGGATCGATCGTGACCAGCACCGACCCGCTCGCGCTCATGAACGAGATCGGGGACGAGATCGAGGGCATGCCAGGTGTCGCGGACGTGCCGCTCTCGACCCCGAACGAGACGGCCGACACCGGCATCATCCAGGTGGTCCCCGAGGGCGGCCCGACGTCCGCCCAGACGGAGGACCTGGTCCGCGAGATCCGCGCGCAGCACGACCACTTCCTCGACGAGTACGGCGTGGACCTCTCCGTCACCGGTTTCACGGCCGTCGGCATCGACGTCTCGGACCAGCTCGGCGACGCGCTGCTGCCGTTCGCCTTCGTCGTGGTGGGTCTGTCGCTGATCCTGCTGACCATGGTGTTCCGCTCGATCGCGGTACCGATCAAGGCGACGGTGGGCTACCTGTTCTCGGTCGGCGCGGCCTTCGGTGTGGTCTCGCTCGTGTTCGAGCACGGCGTCCTCGCGGAGGCGCTCAACGTGTCCCGCACCGGTCCGGTCATCAGCTTCATGCCGATCGTGCTCATGGGCATCCTGTTCGGGCTCGCCATGGACTACCAGGTCTTCCTCGTGTCCCGCATGCGCGAGGACTATGTGCACGGCGGCAGCGCCAAGCACGCGATCACCACCGGGTTCCAGGGTTCGGCCAAGGTCGTCACGGCCGCGGCGGTCATCATGATCGCGGTCTTCGTGGCGTTCGTGCCGCACGGCGACATGAACATGAAGCCGATTGCACTCGGCCTCGCCGTCGGTGTGGCCGTGGACGCATTCGTCGTCCGCATGATCTTTGTCCCGGCCGTGCTCGCGCTGCTGGGGGAGAAGGCCTGGTACATGCCGAAGTGGCTCGACCGGGTGCTGCCGTCGTTCGACGTCGAGGGTGAGGGCCTGGCCCGCGAGCTCTCGCTCGCGGACTGGCCCGAGCCGGGCGCCACCGACGCGGTGGCCACCGGAGACCTCGAGGTCAGCGGCCGGTCGGGCCTGGTCGTCGGCCCGGTGAGCGTCCGGGTGCCCGACGGCGGCACGCTGCTCGTCCGCGGTGACGCCACCGCGCCGGTCAGCGCCTTCCTGCTCGCGGTGTCCGGCCGGCTCCGCGTGACGGGGGGCGTGGCGAAGACCGCCGGGCTGGTCCTGCCCGAGCGGGCGTCGTCGGTACGGCACAACGTGGCGGTCATCGATGCGGCCGCCGAGGGCGGACACCCCGCCGAGGCGGTCCGCCAGGCCCTGCGGGACAAGCCCCGCGTGCTCGTCGTGGACGCCACCGAGACGGTCGGTGACCTGACGGCGCGAGCCGAGCTGGCGCAGGCGGTGGCCGGCGCGCAGCGCGCGGGCGTCGCGGTGCTGCTCGGTTCGACGGGATCAGCGGCGACCGACCTCGCGCCGTCCGGCACCCCGGTGCTGGACGTCAGCGCGGGTGCGCGCGCCGATTCCCTCATTACAGAACGTGACCAGCCACGTGACCAGCCACGTGACCAGCCGACCAACGTGACAGAGCAGGAGGTGCGGGCATGAGCACCGCAACGAGATGGCTGCGGCCCGAGCCGTTCCGCAACCCGTGGCGCGCAGTTGCCGTAGCGCTTCTACCGCTGATGATCCTGGGGCTGCTGATCTCCGCCCTGTGGAACCCGCAGGACCGGCTGGACACCGTCAAGGCAGCGATCGTGAACCTCGACGAGCCGGTGAAGGTGAACGGTCAGACCGTTCCGCTCGGCCGTCAGCTCGCCGCAGGTCTGGTGAGCGGCGGTGAGACAGCGGACGCCCCGGCCGGCGAGGCGGCAGCGATCCCCGCGTCCGACGCGAGCTACGACTGGGAGATCAGTGACGAGGCAAGCGCGGCCGATGGTCTCGCCGACGGCACGTACGCCGCCGTCGTGACCATCCCGGAGGGCTTCTCCGCCGCTGCGACGTCGTTCGGCGGCGACGACCCGACGGAGGCACGCCAGGCCACCATCGACGTCGCGACCCCGGCCAACGGCCGCGTGCTCGACGACGCCCTCGCGCAGATAGTGGCGCAGACCGCCACCGGCGTGCTCGGCAGCACCCTCACCGAGACCTACGTGGACAACGTCCTCGTCGGCTTCTCCACACTCTCGGAGGAACTGGGCAAGGCCGCCGACGGCGCCGACCAGCTCGCTGACGGTGCGAACGACGCGGGCAAGGGCGCGGAGAAGCTGGCCGACGGCGCACATCAGACCTCAGCGGGCGTGGCCGGGGTCGGCGACGGCGTGAACAGCTTGGCCGGCGGTGTCGGGCAGTGGGCCACGGGTGCGAACCAGTGGGCCGCGGGTGCGGACCAGGTCTCCGCCGGTGTGGCGGGACTGGCTTCCGGCGCCAACGGTCTTGCGGACGGTGCCAACCAGGTGGCGGACGGTGTGGGGCAGAGCGCTGAGGGAGCGGACAAGCTGGCCAGCGGTGCGGGGCAGCTTTCTGTCGGTGCCTCCGACCTTGCGGAGGGTGCCTCAGTTCTCGCGGACGGGTCCGGCAAGCTAGCCGTGGGCGCGAAGGGCGCCGCGGACGGTGCGCAGGTCCTAGCCGGTCACGCGGCCGACGCATCAGCGGGAGCCGTGGCCCTGGTCACCAAGACGGCGGAAGTCTGCGCGGATCCGCTTCTCGCGGTCCAGGTCTCGGACCTGTGTGCCGTTCTTGCCAAGTACCCAGACCTTCCTGTCGACGCAGGCACCGTCGAGTACGGCCTCGCCGCGATGTCGGACAAGAAGAGCTCGGAGAGCCTGTACGCCCTCGCCGCCGGAGCCTCTGAGGCTTCAAAGGGCGCCAAGCAGCTCTCCGGTGGAATCGACCAGCTCGCTGGTGGTGTAAAGGGTCTGTCGTCAGGCAGTCAGCAGCTTGCCGACGGCCTCGGTCAGCTGGAGTCCGGCTCGACACAGGTCGCGTCCGGCGCGACCCAGCTGGCCGGCGGTTCGTCGCAGCTCGCCTCCGGTGCCTCCGGCTTGGCCAGCGGCGCGCGTGAGCTCTCCGGCGGAGCCGGCGGCATCGCGTCCGGTGCGACGGAGCTCGCCAACGGTGTCGGTGAGCTGGAGACCGGCACCAGTCAGCTCGCGACGGGCGTCGATGGCCTGGCCGACGGCGTCGGCGAGCTGGCCGGCGGAGCGAAGGACCTGTCGAACGGTCTGGGGCAGGCCACCGAGGAGATCCCGTCCTACACGGAGCATGAGCGCAAGTCGCTCGCCTCCGTAGTGGCCGACCCGGTCGCCACCGACGGCGAGGTCACCGACCTCGACACCGGTGCGACGGGCCCCATGTTCGCGGTCCTGGCGCTCTGGCTCGGCGCGCTCGCGCTGATGACCGTGTTCTCGCCGGTCCCGCTGCACGCCCGTGGGTCGACTCGCGGTGCGCTGCGGCTCACGCTCGAGACGTTCGCCGTCCCTGCGGCGGTCGGTCTGGCTACCGGCCTCGCGGCGGGCGCCGTCCTGGCTGGGATCGAGGATCTCGACGCCGGCGGATGGGCGGCGACCATGGGCGTCGGCGCACTGGTCTCGATCGCCTTCGTCGCGGTCAACCAGGCGCTCGCAGCGGCGCTCGGACACGTCGGCCGGGGGATCAGCCTGCTGATCGCGGTGCTCGTCATCGCGACGGGCGTCGTGTCGACGGTGCCGGCGGTGCTCGAAGGCCTGGCAGCGTTCCTGCCGGTCGGTCCCGCGATCGTCGGACTGGGCCGCCTCATCGAACCCGGCACGGGAAGCGTCGGCTTGGCGACCGCCTCGGTGGTCCTGTGGGGCATCGCCGGCCTGGCCGTCACGACCATGATGGTGGCGCGACAGCGCACGGTCCGGGTCGCGGAACTGCTCCGAACGGCCTGACCCCGGTCACGAGGCCCGAGTAGAACCCTGGCGAACTAGGGCGAGGTAGAACCGTAGATGCTGCGGTTCTACCTCGCCCCAGTACTTCGCCACGAGTTCTACCTCGCCGGGGCTCGGTGGAGACGTTCCGCCGTGTCCGGCCACGGGACATGCACCCGCTTCGTGGGCGACAGCGCCTTGGACAGGAACGCGTCGCGCAGCACTATCCCTTCGGGCGAGAGCTCGATGACCGTGAGCTCAGGACCCTCGCCGTCGAGCAACCAGTACTCCGCCAGCTCGCCCAGACCGCGTTCGAGCACGAGCTCCTCGGCCGCGTGATAGTCCTGCGCCTCGCCGACAGCATGACCGAGGCGGTTGCGCGGGATCACGTCGGCGTAGTCGGCGGTGAGCGGTTCGAGGTAGCCAACGGTCTCGCCGTCCTCCCGCGTGACGGCGAGCCAGGTGTCGATGGGCGCGATCTCCGGCGTCGTCATGGCCCGACCATAGGGTCGGCCGCTGCCCGAGGCCTCCTGTTTTTCGACCCGTACCGACCGCAGCCCGGTCCGACGGTCAGTCGAAGTACGCGGGCACGTCTACGGCGCCGCCCTCCTCGGCGAACTCCGCGTGCACCGCCGCTCGCAGCCCGGCGTCGGACAGGTAGTCCAGGGCCGTCGACGCGAGCCCAGCCGCGCTGTCGACCGCGGCGGACACCGCCGCCGGGGTTGCTGCCGCAGCGGCGAACTCTGCGGTGTGCAGCGCGACGTCCGGGGTCGAGACCTGCACCAGAGGGTGGATCCCGGGTACGCGGAAGGAGACGTTGCCGAAGTCGGTCGACGCCGCGAGCGTCTCCGAGAGCACGCCCGCAGGTAACGGGTCACGCCCACGGCGGCGCTGAGCCGTGACCCAGCGGTCGGTGAGCCGCTGGTTGGTGCGCACGGGGAGGCTCGGGTGTGCGCCGTCGTCCCAGGTGATCTCGACATCTGTGCCCGTCATGCGCGCGGCGCCGTGTGCGATGTCGTCCAGGCGGCGCGACAGGTCGCGCAAGGTGTCCGCGTACTTGGACCGCGCGTACAGGTGCACGACTGCCCGCTCCGTGATGATGCTCGGCCGGGTGCCACCCTCCGCGATCGTCGCGTGCACCCGGTCCACGGGCGGCATCTGCTGCCGCAGCAGGCCGATGCCCTGGTAGGCCAGGCTCGCGGCGTCCAACGCGTTGCGGCCCATGTACGGCTGGGCGGAGGCGTGCGCGGGCCGCCCGGTGAAGGTCCAGGTCAGCAGCCGGCGACCGAGCCAGACCTGGTTGGCGACGTCGAGCCCGTACGGGTGCACCATGATCGCGGCATCGATTCCGTCGAGGGCTCCGTTGCGCGCCAGGACCTCCTTGCCGGTGTGTCCCTCCTCGGCAGGTGTGCCGAGGAGCACCACCCGTCCGGCGGGCGCGTCGACCGAGGTCATGACCTCGTGCAGGGCGAGGAACGCGCCGACACCGGACGCCGCGATGACGTTGTGGCCGCAGGCGTGACCGATGCCGGGCAGCGCGTCGTACTCCGCGCAGATCGCGATGGTCGGCCCAGCGGGATCGCCGATCTCCGCCCGGAACGCCGTCGGCACCCCGTGGGCGCCCAGCTCTGCCTCGACGCCGTACCGAGCCAGCACCTCGATCAGCGTCGCCGCGCTGCGGTGCTCCTCGAAAGCGGTCTCGGGGTGCTCGTGCAGCCGCCGCACGATCTCGGCGAGCTCCGGCTCCAGCCGCTCGGCCGCGCGCTCGACGGCGGCCACCAGGGTGGCCGGCGCGCCGCCGTCGGGCAGCTCAGCATCCTGCCCGCTCGCGAGGCCGAGGCCGCCCGCGGGTGTCACGCCGGCCAGTGCCCCCCGTCGTCCGGCGGTCTCGGCCACCAGGTGGTCCAGGTAGGCGGTGCTGGGCGGGGTGGAACGGCTCATACGGCCATCGTATGGAAGGCGCCCGTGCTCAGCCGAGGTAGACCTTCACCAGCTGCTCGGCCAGCCCCGTGTACGTGGCGGGGGTCAGCGCGGCGAGGCGGGCGGCGACGTCGTCCGGCAGGCCGAGGCCTGCCACGAACTCGCGCATGCGCGCGCCGTCCACGCGCTGGCCGCGGGTGAGGTCCTTGAGGCGCTCGTACGGGTTCTCCATGCCGGGCACCCCCGCGACCGACGCCGCGCGCATCGCGGACTGGACGGGCTCGCCCAGCACCTCCCAGTTCGCGTCGAGATCCTCGCGCAGCAGGCTCTCGTTCACGGCGAGCCGGTCCAGACCGCGCGAGACGTTGTCGATCGCGAGCAGACTGTGCCCGAACGCCGGGCCGATGTTCCGCTGGGTCGTCGAGTCCGTGAGGTCGCGCTGCAGACGGCTCGTCACGAGCGTCGCCGAGAGCGTGTCCAGGAGCGAGCACGAGATCTCGAGGTTGGCCTCGGCGTTCTCGAACCGGATCGGGTTCACCTTGTGCGGCATCGTGGACGAGCCGGTGGCGCCCTCGACCGGGATCTGCGTGAAGAACCCGAGCGAGATGTAGGTCCACACATCGGTCGCGAGGTTGTGCAGGATCCGGTTGAAGCGCGCGATGTCGGCGTAGACCTCCGCCTGCCAGTCGTGCGACTCGATCTGCGTGGTCAGCGGGTTCCAGTCCAGCCCGAGACCTTCGACGAACGCCTTCGACACGGCGGGCCAGTCGGTGGTCGGGACGGCGACGGTGTGGGCGCCGTAGGTGCCCGTGGCACCGTTCAGCTTGCCCAGGAACTCGGCCCCCTCGACGCGCCGGAGCTGACGCCGCAGGCGGTGCGCCAGGACGGCGAGCTCCTTGCCCAGGGTGGACGGCGTCGCCGGCTGGCCGTGCGTGCGGCTGAGCAGCGGCGCGGCGGCGTGCTCGCGCGCCATGCCGGCGAGCTGGTCGACGACGGCGGTCGCGGCCGGGAGCCAGGCGTCGCGGACCGCGCCGCGCACCATCAGCGCGTACGAGAGGTTGTTGATGTCCTCGCTCGTGCAGGCGAAGTGCACCAGCTCGCTCGCCGCGGGGAGGCTCGTCGTACCCAGGGCCTCGGGCGCCGCGGCGATGCGGCGCTTGATGAAGTACTCGACGGCCTTGACGTCGTGCACGGTCTCGCGCTCGATATCGGCCAGCTCGGCGATCTCGTCCGCACCGAACGTCGCGGGGATCGCTCGGAGGTAGTCGATCTCCTGCGCCGACAGGGTCGGTGCGCCGGGGACCACGGGCGCCGCGATGCCGGCCGCGCCGTTGCACAGCGTGATGAGCCACTCCACCTCGACGTGGATGCGCTCGCGATTCAGCGCGGCCTCGCTCAGATGGTCGACGAGCGGGGCGACGGCCTTGCGATACCGGCCGTCGAGCGGTCCGAGCGCGATGGCCGGGCTCACCTCCGCGAGGGTCACGCGGGTGGCGGGGCTGGTCGGGCTGGCGGCGGGCGCGGTCGTCTCAGGCACGTTCTCCATTGTCCCACGGGAGATCCGCAGGGGACCCGCGCAGACCCGCACGACGGCACCGCACCGCTGCGAGCCCGACCACACCCGACCGGTTCGGCGGCCTGTGCACAGGCGGTCGTCCCCGGCCGACGACGGGGCCCGGCCCGCGCATAGCGTCGTCGTCACGGATGAGAAACCAGACGGGGAGCACGAGGGATGCGTAGGGCAGAGCGAGCAACGAGGAAGAGTCGATGACCGGCGCGTGCGGACCGCTCGTACCCGGATCAGGGGATCCGACGGCGGCGTTCGCGGCCGCTGTGGAGCTGCTGGCCCGGGGGACCGACCAGCTGCTGGCCGCTGCCGCGGAGGTTGACTGGGAGGCGCCCGCGGCGGAGCTGTACCGGGCAGACGTGGCCGAGGCGGCGCTCACCGTCGCACGCGACGTCTCACAGCTGAAGGAGGCGATGAGTCGGGTCGCCGTCCTGCGTGCCGCGGGCGGGCCGGGATGACGACACCCCTGACGGCGCCGCCGGACGGCCCGCGCCTCGCGCCCGACACCGTCACGGTGTTCGGGGGCGCGGGTGTCACAGCGGTCGAGTCCGACTCGGTGCGCGCGGCAGCAGCCCGGGTGGCTGCTGCCGCCGAGGACCTCCGGTCGGCCGCGAGACTGTGCCTTGCCGCGAGCGCGGACATCGTGCTGCCCGGAGTCACCGGAGCAACGATGTCCCGGGGCCCCGGCGCCGGGATCGGCCGACCCGTCGCCGCGCTCGCCCCCGTGGTCCGCGCGCTGGAGGAGGCCGTGCACGACGTGGCACGAAGCCTCGTCCAGCACGCCGACCTGTGCGACCTGCTGGGCTGGCGGCTGCTGCGCGCGGCGGGCCTCTACGAGGAGGCGGAGTCGACGGCGGAGCGAGTGGTCGGTGCCCTCGTGACCGCGGGGGCCTTCGGTACGGGGGCCGCACTCGGCAGCCAGGGCGGGTTCGGGCTGGCAGGAGCAGGCATCCTGGCCGCGGGCGACCTGGCGGGCCGTACGGGCGGGGGACTGATCACCGGCGGCGTGCCCTGGGCGCTCAGCGGATGGCTCGGCTCCTGGCTCGGTCCGGCCGCCGTGCGCGACCTGGCCCCGTACTCGGACGAGGTGTTCGCGGGCCTGGGCAGCGGTGTCGGGCGGGCGCAGCCGGGGCTCGCCAACGGCAACACCGGCATAGCCGGAGGGGCACGTGTGCTCGCGCACGTGTCCCGGGAGCTCCCGCTGCTGGGAAACGACGACCAGGGGGTCCGGGTCACGCGGATCACCGCGGAGGACTTCGCGGACGGCTCGCCCCCGGCCTGGTCGGACACCGGCGCCGGGTCCGTGCAGGAGGCAGTGGCCAGGATCGACAGCCTGTACCCGGCAACGGGCGGGGCGCCGCCGGGCACCGTCGCTGTCCAGAAGGTCACCGCGCCCGACGGCGGGGTCTCGTGGACCGTGCTGATCCCCGGCACCCAGTCGGCGCTGCCCGCGGAACATCCGTGGGACGGCCGGACCGACGTCGAGCTCGTCGCCGACCAGGCGGACGGCGCCACCGCCGCGGTCGAGCGTGCGCTCGCCGACTCCGGCGTCGGACCCGACGAGCCGGTGACCCTCGTCGGACACAGCCTCGGCGGGATCGCCGCGGCGGCGCTGGTGTCGCGGGCGGGTTTCGCGGAGCGCTACCGGGTCGGTGGGCTCGTCACCGCCGGGTCACCGACAGGCCTGCTGACCACGCCGCCGGGTATCCCGGCACTGCACCTCGAGACCCCGGAAGAGGTCGTCTCGCACGCCGACGGCCGGTCCGCCTCGGAGAACCCCCGCACCAGGGACCGGGTGACGGTGGTCCGCTCGCTCCGGGACTCCGCCGACGCGGACGACCGTGCGGCGTCGGGCGACGTGGCGCGAGCCCACTCGGTCAGCACGCACGTCCGCACGCTCGACCTGGCCATCGGCCTCGGCGACCCCAGGGTGACCGAGGTGGCGGACCGGATCGGTCCGCGACTGGACGGGACGACGGTGAGCACCGCCTTCTACCGCGCGGAACGGGTCAGTCAGCGATCTCTCAGTCCGTGACCTTGTTGGGCAGGACCGCCAGGAGAACCGTCTGCACCACCGAGATCACGAGCGCCGCGAGCACGAACCACCAGAAGCCGCCGGTCACCTCGAGACCCCAGTTGGGCTGGTCCGAGAACCACGACTGGTTGGTGATGAGCGTCGTGATCCACAGCATGAACGCGTTGATCAAGAGCGACACCAGGCCGAGCGTGAGGATGTAGAGCGGCAGCGAGATGAGCTGGACTATCGGCTTCACGATCATGTGCACCAGGCCGTAGATCACCGCGACGATCACCGTGGCGAGGATCGTGCCCAGTGTGGTGCCGTCGCTGACGATGTCCATGTGGGAGCCGAGGATCAGGGCTGACAGCCCGATCGCAAGTGCGGTGATGAGGATGCGCGCCACGAGCTTCATCTGGCCATCGTGGCATGCTGACCCCCGTGGAAGAAGCATTCGTACCGCTCCGCCCGGCCGTGTCGGCACTCCCCGCCTACGTTCCCGGCGCGCGCGTCGGCGCGGGCGCACCGGCGTGGAAGCTCTCGTCCAACGAGAACCCGTACGCACCGCTGCCGTCGGTCCAGGCCGCCATCACACGTGCCGCGGCCGAGGTGAACCGGTATCCCGACATGTACGCCGAGGAGCTCGTCGGGGCGCTCGCGGCACACAGCGGCGTGGCCGTCGAGAACGTCGTGGTCGGCAACGGGTCCGTCGCGCTGCTGTCGCACATCCTGAGCGCCGTCGTCGATCACGGGGACGAGATCGTGTTCCCGTGGCGCTCGTTCGAGGCCTATCCGATCGCTGCCGCGGTGTCCGGCGGCAAGGCCGTGACCGTGCCGCTCGAGGAGGGCACGGGCCGGCTGGACCTGCCCGCGATGGCGGCCGCGATCACGCCGCGCACCCGCGTGGTGTTCGTCTGCTCGCCCAACAACCCGACCGGCCCCGCGGTGCACGCGGACGAGCTGGAGACGTTCCTGGCGGCGGTACCGAAGAACGTGCTGGTCGTGCTGGACGAGGCGTACCTCGAGTTCGTGCGTGACCCCGAGGCGCCCGTCGGCCTCGACGTGTACACGCGCCACCCGAACGTGGTGCTGCTGCGCACCCTGTCCAAGGCGCACGGCCTGGCGGGGCTCCGCGTCGGCTACGCGATCGCCGAGCCGCGTCTCGCCGCCGGGATCCGTGCGGTGTCCACGCCGTTCGGCGTCTCGCACGTCGCGCAGGCCGCGGCGCTGGCCTCGCTGGAGCCGGAGGCGCAGGGCCGGCTGATGGAGCACGTCGAGACGCTGGTCGGCGAGCGCGCTCGCGTCGTGGAGAGCCTCCGTGATCAGGGCTGGGTGCTGCCGGAGACGCACGCGAACTTCGTGTGGTTCGACCTGGGCGAGCCGACCATGCAGCGTGCTGCGGAGGCGAAGGAGGCGGGCGTCCTCGTGCGTCCCTTCGCCGGCCACGGGATCCGGGTGAGCATCGGCGACCCCGAGGCGAACGACGCCTTCCTGGCCGTC
Organism: Promicromonospora sp. CA-289599; assembly: GCF_050936155.1. Lineage (NCBI taxonomy): Bacteria > Bacillati > Actinomycetota > Actinomycetes > Micrococcales > Promicromonosporaceae > Promicromonospora > Promicromonospora sp. CA-289599. The sequence continues at coordinate 2,397,875 of NZ_JBNJNI010000001.1, read as the reverse complement.
GCGTCGAGCTGGCGCTGATCGTCCGGGCGAGCACCTCGGGCGCATCGGCCCTGCGGAACCGGCCCGCACCGCACCGCCCCGGCCGACGTCGCCGAGACCGAGGCGCCTCTCGGCGAACGCCGAAGCCCGTGCGTCGAGACTCCGTCGCGCGGCTTGGTGGAATCCGACAAACGCTCCGCCGCAGGATTGGCCCACATCACGGCAGACCAACCTACGGTTCCGTAGCCTACGCTTGCGTAGGCTACGAGAGCGTAGGTTGCGGATCGGCTAAATTTCCGGCCGGACCCGTGCCAGGATGGAAAGGTCCCCGGGACGGGCCGGGCGTCTCCGCAACAGCGGGCGCTCGCGTCCGCAGTTGAAGGAGGAAGCGTGACTACGACCAACGGCTCCAACGAGGCGATCCCGACGTTGCAGCTACTCGATCCCCAAGGGAACCGCGTCACGACGCGCGGGTCCAAGGGGTATCGCGACCGCGCTGCGGCCCTGACCACGGAAGACCTTCGTGGCATGTACCGCGACATGGTCCTGACTCGCCGGTTCGACGACGAGGCGACCTCGCTCCAGCGACAGGGTGAGCTGGCCCTGTTCGCGCCCGCTCGTGGCCAGGAGGCCGCGCAGGTCGGCAGTGCCTACGCGCTGCGGCCGCAGGACTACGTGTTCCCGTCCTACCGGGAGCACGGTGTGCTGCACGTCCGCGGCCTGGACCCTGTCGACCGGCTGCGGTTCTTCCGCGGTTCGGACCACGGTGGCTGGAACCCGACCGAGCACAACACGAGCGTCTACACGATCGTGATCGGCGCGCACACGCTGCACGCCACCGGCTACGCCATGGGCGTCCAGCGGGACGACACCCCGCTCGACAAGCAGGACGGCACCGCCGTGATCACCTACTTCGGCGACGGCGCCACCTCGCAGGGGGACGTCAACGAGGCGATGGTCTACGCGGCGGTGAACGACGCGCCGGTGGTGTTCTTCCTGCAGAACAACCAGTGGGCCATCTCCGAGCCGACCACCCGGCAGACCAAGACCCCGCTGTACAAGCGGGGCGAGGCGTTCGGTCTGCCCAGCCTGCGGGTCGACGGCAACGACGTGCTCGCCGTGTACGCCGCCACCCAGGAAGCGCTCGAGCGCGCCCGGACGGGCCAGGGCCCGAGCTTCATCGAGGCGTTCACGTACCGCATGGGCGCCCACACGACGTCGGACGACCCCACCCGCTACCGCACCTCCGAGCAGGAGGAGCTGTGGCGGGGCCGCGACCCGATCGACCGGCTGGGCGCGCTGCTGCGTGCCGAGGGCGCGCTCGACGACGACTTCGAGGCCGAGATCAAGGCACAGGGCGACGAGCTGGGCGCAGAGCTGCGCGACGGCGTCCGCGCCCTCGACGGCGGTCCGGCCGTCTCGAGCATGTTCGACGACGTGTACGCCACACCCCACGGCACGGTCGCCGCCGAACGTGCCTGGTACGAGGCCTACGACGCCGGCGACCCGCCGGCCCCGCAGTACGCGATCGCGGACTCAGCGCAGGGAGGCGCACGATGACAACCATGGCGGAACGCACGCACACCACATCCGGCGCCCCCGAACCGGCGTCGGGCATCCAGACGCTCTCGTTCGGCAAGGCGATCAACGAGGGCCTGCGCGCCGCGATGCGCCGCGACGACAAGGTCATGCTCATGGGCGAGGACATCGGCCCGCTGGGCGGCGTCTTCCGCGTGACCGACGGTCTGCAGGCGGAGTTCGGCGAGCAGCGCGTCGTGGACACGCCGCTGGCGGAGTCCGGCATCGTCGGCACCGCCATCGGCCTGGCCATGCGCGGTTACCGGCCGGTCTGCGAGATCCAGTTCGACGGGTTCGTCTTCCCGGCGTTCAACCAGATCACCACGCAGCTCTCGAAGATCCACAACCGGACGCGCGGCGCGGTGCAGATGCCCGTCGTCATCCGCATCCCGTACGGCGGCGGCATCGGCGGCGTCGAGCACCACGGCGAGAGCCCGGAGTCGCTGTTCGCGCACACCGCGGGCCTGCGCGTGGTCTCGCCGAGCACCCCGCAGGACGCGTACACGATGATCCAGGAGGCCATCGCCTCCCCGGACCCGGTGCTGTACTTCGAGCCCAAGAGCCGGTACTGGGGCAAGGGCGCGGTCGACCTGGACGCACCCGTCGGCACGGAGACGCTGAACTCGGCACACGTCGTCCGCCAGGGCACCGACGTCACGTTCGTCGCCTACGGCCCGTCCGTCGCGACGGCGCTCAAGGCTGCAGACGCGCTCGCCGAGGAGGGCCGCTCCGCCGAGGTGCTCGACCTGCGCGCCATCTCCCCGCTCGACACGGCGGCGATCGTGGCGAGCGTGCGTAGGACCGGACGCTGCGTGGTGATCCACGAGGCGCCCGTGTTCTTCGGAGCGGGCGCCGAGATCGCGGCCCGGGTCACCGAGGAGTGCTTCTACGCTCTCGAGGCGCCCGTGCTCCGCGTGGGCGGCTTCCACACCCCGTACCCGGTGGCGAAGCACGAGCACGAGTACCTGCCGAGCGTGGACCGTGTGCTCGACGCCGTCGACCGCGCCTTCGCGCACTGACCGGTGAGCGAGAGATGAAGCAGCCACGGATTTGCTGTTTGGATGAGCCGAGAGTGAGCCCAGAGTGAGCTTGAAGACCCAGAGGTTCCCGCTCCCCGACGTCGGTGAGGGCCTCACCGAGGCCGAGATCGTCGAGTGGCAGGTCGCCGTCGGCGACACCGTCGAGGTGAACCAGACGATCGTGGAGATCGAGACGGCGAAGTCGCTCGTCGACCTGCCGTCGCCGTGGACGGGGACGGTGTCCGCCCTGCTCGTCGAGGCGGGCACCACCGTCGACGTCGGCACCCCGATCATCGAGATCACCGTGCCGGACACCGGAGGCTCTGTCGGTTCGGCCCCGTCCGGTGCGGCGGCCGGCTCCGACGGCACCCCCGCAGCCGGGGGCGCCCAGGACGAGAGCTCCGGATCGGTGCTCGTCGGCTACGGCACGGTGGAGGCCAAGGCCAGCGGACGTCGTCGCCGGCACCAGGCGGGCGCGCCCGCCCCGGCACCGGTCGCGCCGGCACCCGTAGCGGTGGCCGAACCTGTCGAGACCCGCGCACCCGCACCAGCGGCAGCCCCCGTGGCAGCCGCTCCGGTGCGGGCGGCGGCCCCGGCGTCGGACACCGGGACCACCACCGCCGCGAGGGCGCGGGTGCTGGCGAAGCCGCCGGTCCGCAAGCTCGCCAAGGACCTGGGGGTGGACCTGGCGGGCGTGCACGCGTCGGGTCCGGGCGGCATCGTGACGCGTGAGGACGTGGTCGCCCACGCCGAGCGCTCGTCGGTGCGGACCCTCACCCACTACCCGGACGACGAGCCGTGGCTCGCCTCCGGCGTGGTCTCACCGGACGGGCGTCAGACGCGTGTCCCGGTGCGGTCGGTGCGCAAGCGCACCGCAGAGGCGATGGTCGCCAGCGCCTTCACGGCACCGCACGTGACGGTGCTGCACTCCATCGACGTCACCAAGACCATGAAGCTCGTCGCGAACCTCAGGGAGGACCGTGACTTCGCGGACGTCAAGGTGACGCCGCTGCTCGTCGCGGCCAAGGCGATCCTGCTCGCCGTGAAGCGGCACCCGCAGATCAACGCCTCCTGGGACGACGCCGCACAGGAGATCGTCTACAAGCACTACGTGAACCTGGGCATCGCCGCGGCGACACCCCGTGGGCTCGTGGTGCCGAACATCAAGGACGCGCACACGCTCGACCTGCTCGGTCTCGCGAAGGCGCTCGCCGGGCTGACGGCGACCGCACGGGCCGGACGCACCTCGGTCACGGACATGTCCGACGGCACCATCACGATCACCAACCTGGGTGTCTTCGGTATCGACACGGGCACGCCGATCCTCAACCCGGGGGAGGCGGGCATCCTCGCCTTCGGCGCGATCCGCAAACAGCCCTGGGTGCACAAGGGCAAGGTGAAGCCGCGGTGGGTCACGCAGCTGAGCTTCAGCTTCGACCACCGGCTGGCCGACGGCGAGCTGGGCGCGCGGTTCATCAAGGACGTCGCCCGCGTGCTCGAGGAGCCCGCACACGGCCTCGTCTGGGGCTGAGAAGAGCTGAGAACGAGTCAGACCCCCAGGCGGGTGACCTGGGGGTCTGACTCGTAGTACGACCGGGGCAGTGCGCTCGTCCGGATCCGTCTGGGAGATCCTCGGTGCGGAGAGCGCACTGCCTCGGTTTCTCACGGCGAATGGACTCGATCGCCGTGCCTCAGGGAAAGTCTCTGGTCACGTGGCGGTCACGCCACGCGCATCCCTCCGATCGACCGGGGCCGGCCACGACGGCGCTTGCGGCTGCGCACGGTGCCGTCGACGACGATCTCGCCGCCCCAGACACCCCACGGTTCGCGGCGTGCGAGCGCGCCCGCGAGGCACTGCGCCTTCAGCGGGCAGACTGCGCACGCGCGCTTCGCCTCCTCGAGGTCCGCGGGATGTTCCGCGAACCAGAGCTCGGGCTGTTCCGAGCACGGCACGGAGGCGTCGGTCACGGTGATGATGTTCGCGAGGTCCACACTGGTCACAACGCAGAAGAGGGCTAAAGGGTTGGGTTTGGTGCACAAATCCGCCAGATTCTTCTTGAGCTTCGTCTGAACTCGGTCGAAATGCCTGGTTTCCGGGGTCATGACGTGGTCAACCGGACGCCCACGGACGGTCGGAACTGCTACGGACCGCGCCGTAGGCTGGTCTGCGTGACGCCGACCGACGCCCGGAACAGGACCAGCAGACCTGCTCGGACGAGCACAGCGAGCGGCCCGACGAGCCCCTCGTGGCTCGTCACCGCCCTGCCCGCGGCTGGCCTCGTGGCGCTCGCTGTGCTCTTCGCTGCGGGCACGTTCTCGGGCGCCTTCACCGCGTTCGCGAACTTCACCGACCCGGGCGCCTTCGTGCGCTGGGGCGCTCCGGTCGCGACGGTGATCACCGAGCTGGCCGTGGCGCTGACCGTCGGGGCCCTCGCGCTGGCGGCCTTCGTGCTGCCGCGCGGGCCGCTGGCCGACCGGGCCCTCGGCGTCGCCGGCGTCGCGGCCGGGGTCTGGACGCTCGCGGCGCTGGTGCAGCTGGTGCTGCGGTTCTCGTGGTCCTGGTACCTGCCGCTGGACGCGGAGGGGTTCGGCCCCGCGCTGATCGAGTACGTGACGACCATCCCCGTGGGCCGCACGTACCTGGGGATAGTCATCGTCGCCGCGCTGACGGCGGCCGTCGCCCTGCTGGTCCGCGGGCCCGTGGGCGCGCTGGGCACCATCGCGCTGCCGCTGCTCGCCCTCGGCATGCAGTCCTCGACGGGCCACGCCGCCGGGGCCGCCAGCCACGACGTCGCCATCTCGGCCCTGTTCCTCCACCTCGGGGGTGCTGCCCTCTGGATCGGCGGGCTCGCGGCCATCGCCTTCGTCGGCCTCCGGCATGCCGCGACTGCCGACGTGATCCGGCGCTACTCGGAGATCGCGTTCTGGTGCTTTGCGGCCGTGGCGGTCTCCGGCGTCGTCAGCGCCTGGGTCCGGATCGGTTCGCTCGACGGGCTGAGCACCGACTACGGGATCCTGCTCGTGGTCAAGGCCGCACTCCTGGTCGTCCTCGGCAGCCTCGGCTACCTGCACCGCACCACGGTGATCAACCGGCTCTCCGCCGCGACCACCACCAGGAACGCGGCGATCGGCCTGTTCTGGCGGCTCGCCGCCGTGGAGATCGGGGTGATGGGTGCAGTGTCCGGTGTGGCGGTCGCCCTCGGCTCCACCGCACCGCCCGTGCCCGACGACGAGATCGCCGACCCGACCCCCGCCGAGCTCGTCACCGGCCACCCGCTGCCGCCCGAGCCCACCGTGCTGCGCTGGTTCACCGAGTTCCAGTGGGACGTCATCGTCGCGTTCGCGTGTGCGGCCGCCGTCCTCGTGTACGTGCGCTGGACGCTGCGGCTGCGGCGCCGTGGGGACGCCTGGCCGGTCGGCCGCACCATCTCCTGGTGCCTCGGCATCCTGGTCCTGTTCTGGGCCACCAACGGCGGCGCGGCCGCCTACGGCCACGTCCTGTTCAGCGCGCACATGGTCCAGCACATGGTCCTCGCGATGGTGGTGCCGCTGTTCCTCGTGCTGGCCGCGCCGGTCACCCTGCTCGCCCGGGCGGTCCCGGCACGCAAGGACGGCTCCCGCGGGCCGCGCGAATGGGTGCTGGTGCTCGTGCACTCGACATTCGGCCGGCTCATGGCGAACCCGGTGGTCGCAGCGGTCCTGTTCGCGGGCGGGATGATCGTCTTCTACTTCACGCCCCTGTTCGAGCTCGCGCTCACGACCTACGCGGGCCACCTGTGGATGATCGCCCACTTCACGCTCGTCGGGTACCTCTTCGCGAACGCCCTGGTCGGCGTCGACCCGGGGCCGTCGCGTCCCGGGTACCCCCTGCGCCTCGTGCTCCTGTTCGCCACCATGGCGTTCCACGCCTTCTTCGGAGTCACGCTCACGTCCGGTACCGCCCTGCTCGTGCCCGACTGGTTCGGGCTCATGGGCCGCCCCTGGGGGCCGAGCGCGATCGAGGACCAGCAGAAGGGCGGCGCCGTCGCCTGGGGTATCGGTGAGCTGCCGACCCTGCTGCTCGCGGTAGGCGTAGCGATCTCCTGGGCCCGGTCCGACGCGCGGGAGGCCAAGCGGAACGACCGCAAGGCGGAACGGGACGGCGACGCCGAGCTGGAGGCGTACAACGAGATGCTGGCGCAGAAGGCCCAACAGGCAACCAGGCAGGTAGATCCCTGACCGGCCCGGGTCGTGGGCGCAAAAATCGCACCCACGACCAGAGGTGTGCGTGGTAGACGTGTCCGGTGAGCGAATCTCCGCAGACCCCGTTCCACGACCTCGACCACTACGTAGCGATCCCGCGCCTCGCCGGCCTCACGGCCAGCCCGGACGGCACCCGCGTCGTCGCAGCAGTCCAGACGCTGGACGCCGAGCGCACCGGCTACCGCACGGCCCTCTGGGAGCTCGACCCGGCGGGTGAGGCGCCGGCCCGGCGGCTCACCCGTTCCACGAAGGGTGAGTCGTCCGCCGTCTTCACCCGCTCGGGCGACCTCCTCTTCACCTCGGCCAGGCCCGACCCGGACGGCACCCCGGCCGGCTCGGCCACCGAACCGACGTCGGCCCTCTGGCTCCTGCCCGCCCACGGCGGCGAGGCCCGCGTCATCGCGACCCCGCCCGGCGGCGCCTCGGGGGCGCTCGCCGCCCGCGAGGCCGACACGGTGAGCATCGCCACGAGCCTCCTGCCCTCCGCGAAGGGCCTGACCCAGGACGCCGACCTCCGCAAGGCCCGCAAGGACCAGAAGGTTTCCGCGATCCTGCACACGGGCTATCCCGTGCGGTTCTGGGACCACGACCTCGGACCCGACCAGGTGCGGCGCTTCGCCGGCGACCTCGCGACGCTCACGGACGAGCCGGCGTCTCCGCTGCCCGACGCCCCCGGGAGCACCGGTGCCGAGGGCGAGACCGCTGAGGAGGAGAACCCGTCGTCGGGCAAGCACCTCGACCTGCGTGACGTCACGGGCCCCGGCCGCCACCTCGAGGAGCACTCCGCGGACCTGTCCGCCGACGGCAGCACGCTCGTCACCACCTGGAGCGTGCCCGACGCCGGCGCCGCGACCCGCAGCACCCTCGTCGTCGTCGACACGGTGACCGGCGACCGCAGGGTGCTCGTCGACGACCCGGACGCCGATGCCGGCGGCCCGAGCATCTCGCCCGACGGCGCCTGGGTCGCCTATGTGACCGAGTCCATCTCGTCCCCTGCCGAGGCCCCCGTGGTCCGCCTGGCCCTGGTGCCCACCGACGGCTCCGCCGAGCCGGTGGTCCTCGCCGACGACTGGGACCGCTGGCCCGGCCGGCCCACCTGGCTCCCGGACAGCAGCGGCCTCCTGGTCCAGGCCGACGACGACGGCCGCGGGCCGGTCTTCGTCCTCACGTTCTCGGGGGCGCTCCCGGGCAGCGGCGTCACCGTCGAGAAGCTGACCGCCGACGACGCGGTCTTCTCCGACCTCTCGGTCACGTCCGACGGCGCCACGCTCTTCGCGTTGCGCGCCTCCTACGAGGCCCCGGCCGAGCCCGTGCGGGTCGACCTGGCGGCCTTCCTCGCCTCGGGCGCACCGGGGGAGCGGACGCCGGTCGCCGCCACGCTGCTGCGCTCGCCGGTGGCGGCTCCCGCACTGCCGGGCCGCCTCACCGAGATCGAGACCACCGCGGAGGACGGTTCCAGGGTGCGCGCCTGGCTGGCACTCCCTGCCGACGCCGGACCCGAGGCCAAGGCCCCGCTCCTGCTCTGGATCCACGGCGGCCCGCTGGGCTCCTGGAACGCCTGGAGCTGGCGCTGGAACCCGTGGCTGATGGTCGCCCAGGGGTACGCGGTGCTGCTGCCCGACCCCGCGCTGTCCACCGGGTACGGCCAGGAGTTCATCCAGCGCGGGTGGGGCGCCTGGGGCCAGGCACCCTTCACGGACCTCATGGCCATCACCGACGCCGCCGAGGCGCTGCCGGAGATCGACGAGACGCGTACGGCCGCCATGGGCGGCTCGTTCGGCGGTTACATGGCCAACTGGGTGGCCGGGCACACCGACCGCTTCAAGGCGGTGGTGACGCACGCCAGCCTGTGGGCGCTGGACCAGTTCGGCCCCACCACGGACGCCGGCTACTACTGGGCGCGCGAGATGACGCCGGAGATGGCGCTGGAGAACAGCCCGCACCTGGCAGTGGGGGAGATCCGCACCCCGATGCTGGTCATCCACGGCGACAAGGACTATCGCGTCCCGATCGGCGAGGGCCTGCGCCTGTGGTTCGAGCTGCTGACGAAGTCGGGTCTGCCCGCCTCCGACGACGGCGAGACCGAGCACCGCTTCCTGTACTTCCCGGACGAGAACCACTGGGTGCTCACGCCGCAGAACGCCAAGGTCTGGTACCAGGTCGTCTCGGCATTCCTGGCTGAGCGGCTCCTGGACGAGACGCCGAACCTCCCGACCACCCTGGGCTGACCCGAGCACAGGCATTGCCGAGGTAGAGCGTGCGTCCGGACAGACGCTCTACCTCGGCAATGCCTGTGATTCAGCCCGCCCGGACCGCGCCGACGACGCGCACGCGTACGGCGACGTCGTCGATCTCCTCCGGGACCTGGTCCACGAGGCGAGGGTCCGTCACGTTGACCTGAAGGACCCAGCTTCCGCCGGACCCGGTCACCTGCTCGACCGAGACCTCCTCGGCCAGCACCTCGACCGATGATCTACCGGACGTGCCGGACTGCGCGTGCTTCTGTGCGGGGTACTCACGCGGGGGCTTCCCGAGGGACGTCGTGAACTCAGGGGCGACGCCGACTCCGATCACACCGTCGAGCCCGGTCACCTTTTGCCGTAATGCGGCTTTTGCGGACCGAGCCTCGTCGAGTGTTGCCATCCCGATCACCTCCTGGTCATCCATTGTGTCCCCCGTGTCTACCCCCTCGCTCGTCGCTCCCCGCCGGTCGGGCCACCCTTCAGGAGGTCCGCAGCGCCTTCGCAGGTCAGCGGGTTTGTGCCGCTCGACGCGCCGCACGGACACGCCCGCGCCCCCGGCCGGCGGGACCGACACGCCCGGCACGGGAAACGCTGGTGCGCAGACCGAACGCCGTCGAACGGGTGCCTGGCTCAGGCGAACGGGCCAGGTGGCTCCCTGGCCAGCTCGACCCCAAGGATCTCGAGCACCTGGTCGATCGGGTTGGCATAGGTGAGCCCCTTGCCACTGGGGCCGCCGGACTCCGACCCGGCGAACAGGAGACCGAGCGCCACGCCATCCTCTCGGTACACGAGGGCACCCGAGTCGCCGCCACGCGAGAACGGCTGGTCGTCGAGGCTCTCGATCTCGATCTGGTCGTCGAAGCTGAGCGCGCCGAGATCCTCGTAGCCCACGATGACGTCGTCCAGCTCGATGGCGGTGACCCGCCCGCGCGTGACCGACGTCGTGCGGCCCACCTTGCCGACGATCTCGCCGCCGAGGGCACGCGCGGTCTTGACCACGCGTCCCACGGGGTAGTCGAAGTCGACAGGGACCCGGTCGAGACGCGCGATGGCGGCGTCCGTGTAGGCGGGCTCCAGCGCATCCAGGTCCACCACCTGCGTCAGCTCGCCGATCCGGTCGCCCGGCGGCAGCCCGCCGTCCGCGGGCCCGGGCTGCAGGACGACGTCGCCGGGCCTGGCCTCGGGGGATCCGGCCAGCACGTGGTAGTTCGAGAGCGCGTAGAGCTGACCGTCCCCGGCGTCGCCCCCGGCACGGTCGCCGCCGCCGGGGACCGCGCGCGTCACGAACGCGCCGAGCGTTCCGGCCGTCACGCCCACGTGGCCGATGGAGATGCCGGGCCGCAGCGGACGGCGCCGGTCCGTGTCGCCGTCGGCCTGCGACGTGGGCGCGGGCGGGCGCGGACCCAGCTCGCTCACGGGCCGGATGCGCCCGGTCCGCCGGACGTCGGCCTCGGGACCGATCTCGGCCGAGACCTTGCGCACTATCGAGCGGGCCCGGGGAATCCCCAGGCGGTAGCGGACGGCGATCCCGAAGCCGCCCCCCGCCTGGGGCACGAGCCCGAGCGCGAGGGTGGGAGCGCGTACGACGTCGGCAGCCTCCGACTCCGTCTGCGCGCCCAGGGACCTCGGTGTTGCCACTGCTCCATGCTTCTCGGCGAGCTCTCGGGCGAAGGCTGCGAGCTGCTCCTTCATCTTCCTGGCCTGGTCGCGGTCCATGCCCTGATCCTCTCCTCACCCACCAACACACATGGTCCCCACAGGGGCGACACGCCGATATGCCCCAGAAAGTCATCCGATAGGCGGATATCGCCCCGCCAGGTTTGCGCGGTACGTTCCTCTGCTACCACCCAACCATGACCGGGTGAAAGCCAGGAAGACCTGAGATGTCACAAAACATCCTCGGGAAACCTCTTGATCCGTTGGCGGTGCCCGCTCTGGACGCCGGTAGACAGGGAACGGCGAGAATGATCGGGACGATGGACGAGACGCGGAGCGTGCGGATCACCCGCACCGACGTGCGACAGGCCCTCATGTGGGCCCTCGAGCGGGACCGCGCTGCCCTGCTCGCGCACCGGGCGGCAGTGCACTCCAGCAAGAGTGATCTGACGCGCCGGCGCGCCGACAAGGCACTCGTCGAGCAGTGGCGCGCCCGCAGGCCGGACAACGGGCAGGACGCCTCTCCCCGAGAGTGACAATGGGCTCGTGCGTACAGGAGTCCAGAACCTTCCCCGGGTCCGCGCGTCCGAGCTCGTCGGGCGCGGCTGGCTGAACACCGGCGGCAAAGAGCTGTCACTGGCAGACTTTCGAGGCCGTGTCCTGATCCTCGACTTCTGGACCTTCTGCTGTATCAACTGCCTGCACGTCCTCGACGAGCTGCGCGAGGTCGAGGAGCAGCACCGCGACGAGCTCGTCATCGTGGGCGTCCACTCGCCCAAGTTCGAGCACGAGGCGGACCCCGAGGCGCTCGCGGCCGCCGTCGAGCGGTACGAGGTGCGGCACCCGGTCCTGGACGATCCGGAGCTGGTCACCTGGGGCGCGTACACCGCTCGCGCCTGGCCCACGCTCGTGGTCATCGACCCCGAGGGGTACATCGTCGCGCAGATGGCGGGCGAGGGGCACGGCTCCGCGATAGCCGCCCTCGTGACCGAGCTGATCGCCGAGCACTCGGCCAAGGGCACGCTGCACCGCGGCGCGGGTCCGTACGTGCCGCCCGCTCCGGCGTCGGGCACGCTGCGGTTCCCCGCGAAGGCTCTCGCTCTGCCGAACGCGAATCTCCTGGTCGCGGACGCCGGGCACCACTCGCTGGCCGAGCTGGCGCCGGACGGCGAGACGCTCGTGCGGCGCATCGGCTCGGGCGAGCGCGGTCTGGTCGCCGGCGGGCCGGGCGAGGCGCGGTTCTCGGAGCCGAACGGGCTGTGCCTGGTGCCGGACGACCTGACGGCGAGCCTCGGCTACGACGTCGTGGTCGCCGACACGGTCAACCACGTGCTGCGCGGCGTGCGCCTGTCCGACGGCGCCGTCCGCACCGTCGCGGGCACTGGTCGGCAGTTCATGGTCGGCGGTCAGGAGAACGTGCTGCGCTCCGGTCCGGCCATGCCGTTCGACGCCGGCGAGGACTACCCCGCGCGCGCCGTGAACCTCTCCTCGCCGTGGGACGTCGAGTGGTCGCCCGAGCTCGGGGCCTTCGTCGTAGCCATGGCCGGCAACCACACGCTCTGGGCTTTCGACCCCGTCGCGCGTGAGGGGCACGGGAGCGTGTGCCTGCTCGCCGGGACCATGAACGAAGGGCTCGAGGACGGGCCGGGCGCCGGCGCCTGGTTCGCGCAGCCGTCCGGCCTTGCGCGCGCCGCGGACGGGTCCGTCTGGCTCGCGGACGCGGAGACGTCGGCGCTGCGCCGGATCACCCCCGGAAACGACGGCGGCGCGGAGATCCGCACCGCCGTCGGCCGGGGCCTGTTCGACTTCGGGCACCGCGACGGCGCTGCCGACCAGGCGCTGCTGCAGCATCCGCTCGGTGTGGCCACGCTGCCCGACGGCTCCGTCGTCGTCGCCGACACGTACAACGGCGCGGTGCGCCGCTACGACCCGGCCGCGGGCGAGGTGACAACGCTCGCGACCGACCTGGCCGAGCCGTCGGACGTGCTCGTCGAGGTGGTGGACGGCGCGGTGCACCTGGTCGTCGTCGAGTCGGCGGCCCACCGGCTCACGCGGATCGCGCTCCCGGCGAGCCTGGCGGGCGAGGTGCTCGACGGCGGTGCGCACCGGATGGCCCGGCCCGCGACCGACGTCGGCGCCGGACCGCTCCGGCTCGACGTGCCGTTCGTGCCCGCGCCGGGGCAGAAGCTCGACGACCGGTGGGGCCCGTCGACGTCGCTCCAGGTCAGTGCCACCCCGCCCGAGCTGCTGCTGTCCGGGGCCGGAAACGGCACCGACCTGTTCCGCGACCTGGTGATCAACCCGGAGGTGGCCGAGGGCATCCTGCACGTGACGGCCAAGGCGGCGTCGTGCGACGAGGTGCCCCTCCTGCCGAACGGCGAGCCCGATCCGGACGTGTTCCCTGCCTGCCACCTGGCACAGCAGGACTGGGGCGTCCCGGTCCGCGTGGTGCCGGACGGCGATGCCGGGCTCACGCTCCCGCTCCGCGGCTGACCTGTCAGAAACCCGCGCACGTGTCAGACCCTCACGTCACCCCGGTGACTTGAGGGTCTGACACGTGCGGGGAGGTCTGACAACTGCGGGTGGGGAACGCAGATCGAGAACTTGTCGGCCGCATCGGGAGACCCTCGCGACGCGGTTCCAGGGCTTCGAGTGCGACCACACGAGCCGGTAAGGAGGTTCTGTGCACAGGCTGCCGAGGGCGCCCGACGGCGGCGACGACCGCCGGCGCAGGATCCAGGCATGACCGGATCACGAAACTTCGAGCGGACACCCGGGCTGGTGCAGCTCGCTCGCCGTCAGCATGCGGTGGTCAACCGCGCCCAGCTTGCCGGCGTCGGAATCTCCGCCCGGCATGTCGCCAGCCAGCTCGCCGCCCGAAGATGGCGCGCGGCGACGAGCGATGTCGTCGTACTGCACACGGGGCCCCTGCCGCGTGAGGCAGAACTCTGGGTAGCGGTCCTCGACGCCGAACCACCGGTAGCACTCGGCTCGTGGACCGGCCTCGCCAAGCATGGGCTGCGCGGCTGGGATCGGGAGGGCACGCACATCGTGGTGCCGCGAGGTGCGAAGACGCGGCGGCTCCCCGGCGTCGTCGTGCACGAGTCGAGGCGACCTGCGCCCGAGGACATCATGCGCGTGGACCGGTTGCCCGTTCACACGGTGCAACGGTGCGCGGTCGATGCGGCCGCCTGGCAGGAGTCGCCCCGGACCGCCGTCGGGCTGCTCGCCGCGGTGGTGCAGCAACGAAAGGCCTCGCCCGAGCAGCTGTGGGACCAGCTCGAAAGGGTGGGCCAGGTGCGCTTCCGTGATCTCATGCGCCGCAGCGTCGCCGACGTCCGGGGTGGATCAGATGCCCTCAGCGAGATCGACTTCGTCCGGCTGTGCCGTCGAAACGGCCTGCCCGAGCCCAAGCGCCAAGAACACCGGATCGATGCCCGGGGAAGGCACCGCTTCCTCGACGCCGAATGGGTTCTCGACGACGGGCGACGGCTCGTGGTGGAGATCGACGGGATCGGACACATGGACGCGTCCCGCTGGTACGACGATCTCCTGCGGGACGCCGAGCTGGACAACGGCGACGGATCGATCCACCTTCGTCTACCGGCGTCCGCGGCAAGGACCGAACCGGAACGCGTCCTCGCGATCCTCACCCGCCACCTCCGATCCCCCTGACGTGTCAGACCCTCACGTCACCCGAGTGACTCGAGGGTCTGACACGTCTTAGTGTCGGGCCCATGGTGCGCACCGTGGTGTTCGACGTCGGCGAGACGCTCATCGACGAGTCCCGGATCTGGCTCGGCTGGGCCGAGCGGCTCGGCGTCCCGCCGCTCACCTTCCTCGGCGTGCTCGGCGGCTGTGCCGCGCTCGATCTGCCGCACCGGGACGCCTTCGAGATGCTGCGGCCGGGTCTGGACGTCGAGGCCGAGATCGCCCGCTGGGCCCGGGAGGACCCGGACGGCCTGCGCAACGGGTTCGACGCCGACGACCTCTATCCCGACGTCCGGCCGGCCCTGACCGCGCTGCGCGAGGCGGGCTTCGACGTCGTCATCGCGGGGAACCAGCCGCCCGAGGCGCGCGCCGCGCTGGAGGCGATGGACCTGCCGGCGAGCGCGATCCGGACCTCCGACGAATGGGGTGTCCAGAAGCCGGAGCCCGGGTTCTTCGCCCGGGTCGCGGAGCTGTCCGGGGTCGCGCCCGAGGAGATCGCCTACGTGGGCGACCGGCTCGACAACGACGTCCTGCCCGCAGCCGACGCCGGGATGCTGCCGATCCTGCTGCGCCGCGGCCCGTGGGGCTACCTCCATGCGCTCCGACCGGAGGCCACGCGGGCGACGGTCATCGACTCGCTGGCCGAGCTGCCAGGGGTGCTGACCGCGCGATCCGCCTGACCTGTCAGAACCTCACGAACCTGTCAGACCCACAGGTCACCCAGGTGACCTGAGCGTCTGACACCTCCCGGAGTGTCTGACAGGTCCGGGAAGGACGGTCACGGGAGGCGGAACAATGGGTCACCGGCCTGCACCCGGACGCCCGGCCGGACCAGCTCCTCCAGGCCCTTCGGCCCGAGGTCCAGGGCGACGACCGGCACCAGGGACGAGCGGCCGCCGTCGGACACCTCGGTGGGGGACCAGGCGATCAGCTGCTGTCCGGCCGCCACCGCCTCGCCCTCCGTGACGAGCAGGTCGAAGCCCGCACCCTTGAGCTGGACCGTGTCGATGCCGAGGTGTACCAGCACACCCCGGCCACCGGCGGGTCCTGCGGGCTCGCCCTGCACGGGCGGTTCGGCGGACGGGACGAGCAGCACGAACGCATGCGGGTGCAGCTTGACCACCGTCCCGGCGCACGGTGCGACGACGCGCCCCCCGAGCTCGAGGTCAGGATCGATGGCGAGGCCTGGGCCGACGATGCTCTCTGCGAAGACGGGATCGGGCACGTCGCGCATCGCGACCACCCGTCCGACGACGGGGGATCCGACGATCAGGGCCTCGGCCATGGTGTCATCTTGTCAGACCGTGGACTTCCACGAGGGCAGTCTCTGCCTGGCCTGGCGGTCTCGTCGTCCGGCGTGGGGCTTCCGCCCGACGCATCCGTCCCGCAGCCCGTCCAGGTGCGGTCTCCGCCGAGAAACCGAGCCTCGCCCGGCGGAGCGCTCGCGTGTAACGTTCCGAGCGCACGCGACGACGAGCCTTGGGGAGCGTACGGATGACGAGCGAGAGGCTCACGGGGGTTCCGGCGAGCCCGGGGCGCGCAGCAGGTCCGGTGGTCCGGATGCCGGCCCGCGTGCCCGAGCCGAGGACGACCCGCCTGTCGGGCTCCGCCGACGAGGCCGTTCGTGCCGTCGAGGAGGCCGCCGCCCGGGTGGAGGCCGACCTCGCGGAGCGGGCGAGCCGCGCGTCGGGCACCGCGGCCGACGTGCTCGCGGTCACCGCCGCCATGGCCGCCGACCCGACCCTTGCCGCGGGCGCCGCCCGGCGGGTCCGGGAGGACCGGCTCACCCCGGAGCGTGCGGTGTGGGACGCCGCCGGCTCGGTGGCCAACCAGCTCGAGGCCCTCGGCCCGCCCATGTCGGAGCGTGCCCGCGACGTGCGGGACGTCCGGGACCGCATCGTCGCGGCGCTCACGGGGGCGGCCCCGCCCGGTGTGCCCGACCCGGGGCATCCGTTCGTGCTGGTGGCGAGCGACCTCGCCCCGGCCGACACAGCGATGCTGGACCCGGCGGTGGTCACGGCGGTCGTCACGGCGCGCGGTGGCCCCACCTCGCACATGGCGATCCTGGCCCGTGCCCTCGGCATCCCCGCCGTCGTGGCGCTGCCCGGAGCCGGCGACCTCAGCGACGGCGAGGAGATAGTCGTCGACGGCACGGTCGGCGTCGTCCTGCGTGCCCCGTCGCCCGCGGAGGTGGAGGGCGCCCGACGCCGCATCACCGCCGCCACCTTCGACGGCCGGGGCGTCACGCGTGACGGGTCCGAGGTGGAGCTCGTGGCGAACGTCGCGGACCCTGCGGCAGCCCAGGCCGCCGCCGCCGCCGGTGCGCGCGGCGTCGGCCTGTTCCGCACCGAGTTCTGCTTCCTCGGGCGGGGCGAGGAGCCCAGCGTCGAGGAGCAGGTGACCGCCTACCGGGCGGTCCTGTCCCACTTCCCGGGCCGCCGGGTCGTCGTACGGACGCTCGACGCGGGCGCCGACAAGCCGCTCCGGTTCCTCACCCCGGACCACGAGGACAACCCGGCGCTCGGTGTGCGCGGGCTGCGTACCGCCGTCGCGCACCCGGACGTGCTGGACCGTCAGCTGGACGCGATAGCGCAGGCCGCCGCCGCCGAGACCGCCGAGGTCTGGGTGATGGCGCCGATGGTCGCCACGGTCGACGAGGCGCGCGACTTCGCGGCCGCCTGCTCGGCCCACGGGCTGGAGCAGTCGGGCGTGATGATCGAGACGCCGGCGGCCGCGCTCCAGGCGCGCCACGTCCTGGCCGAGGTGTCGTTCGCGAGCCTGGGCACCAACGACCTCACGCAGTACACGATGGCGGCGGACCGCGACCTGGCCGGCGTCGCCGCGCTGTCGACGCCCTGGCAGCCCGCCGTCCTGCAGCTCGTCCGAGTGGCGTGTGAGGGCGGCGCGATGCATGGTGCTCCCGTGGGCGTGTGCGGCGAGGCGGCGGCAGATCCGCTGCTCGCTCCTGTCCTGGTGGGGTTGGGCGTAACGTCTCTGTCCATGACCCCCCGCGCGCTGGCCGACGTCGCAGGCACCCTGGCCGGCGTGTCCCGGGACGAGTGCGTCGAGCTGGCGCGGACAGTGCTCGAGTGCTCGACGGCGCAGGCGGCACGCGACGTCGTGCAGGAACGTCTGCTCACTTGACCCGCACCTGAACCCGCACCTGAACCCGCACTTGAACCCCATCTGAACCCACTGGTCACATCACACTCACGTAGGCGCTTTAAGGTGGCCCGCATGCCCGAACCGATTCGGACCGAACCGCACGAGCCCGCTGCACCTGACGTGCAGGTCACACTCTCGACGGCCTCGGTCTTCCCTCGCCGTGTGCCGCTGGCCTTCGAGTCGGCGGCCGAGCTCGGCTATGACGGCGTCGAGGTCATGGTCTGGTCCGAGGAGGTGACCCAGAACCCTCGGTCCCTCGCGAAGCTGGCCGCCGACACGGGCATGCCCGTGCGCTCGGTGCACGCGCCGACGCTGCTGGTGAGCCAGCGGGTCTGGGGCCGCTCCCCGGTGGCCAAGCTCGAACGGACCGCGGAGATGGCTCTCGAGCTCGGCGCGGGGACCGTCGTGGTCCACCCGCCGTTCCGCTGGCAGTACAAGTACGCCCGGCAGTTCCAGGAGCAGGTGCGGGAGCTGAGCGAGACGACGGGGGTCACGATCGCCGTCGAGAACATGTACCCGTGGCGCGGTGGCAAGCGCGAGTTCCAGGCGTACCTGCCCGGCTGGGACCCGGCCGAGCACGACTACGATGCTGTGACCCTCGACCTGTCGCACGCGAGCGTGGCGCAGCAGGACGCGCTGACGCTGCTCCACACGTTCGGCGACCGCCTGCGGCACGTGCACCTGGCGGACGGCAACTTCGGGGCCCGGGACGAGCACCTGGTGCCCGGTCGCGGCAGCATGCAGGCCGAGAAGGTGCTCCAGGAGCTGGTCGCGCGGCGCTGGAGCGGTGACGTCTGCGTGGAGATCTCCACGCGGGCGGCGCGCACCGCCGCCGAACGGCACGACGACCTGGCCGCTTCGCTGGAGTTCGCGCGCGCCTACCTGTCCCCGACGCCGCAGGAGTTCCAGACTCCGCCCGGTGTGCACCACCGTCCTCACGACGCCTGGTGACGAGTTGTGTGATCCTGCTCTCGAAAGGGTTCGATTCTGCTTCTCGACGTGGCTAGACTGGCCTCTGTCGAGAACGTACGGCGCGGCGATCCGCCGCTTGGGCCAAGGAGGTGGCGCGCATGACACGTAGCGAGCCTCCGAGTAGTCCGAACCGCAGCTGAGCTGACGGTTCCCCTCCCGCCTTCTCGCGGGTTCTCGCGCACCGGTGCGCTCCGCCCTTCTCGGGCGTGAGGTCCACCGGTCGTTCGGCCGTCTCCGCTGCGGTGTCCGTTCGCAGTCCTTTTCCTGCGCTCGACCCCCAGGAGTTCCCCATGGCTACGTTCCTGCCCTCCCGCCCTTCTCGGCCGCTGCTCGGCGTCCGGCGGCCGCGCCGCACCGTCCACGTGGTGCCCGACGTCGCCCCGCACCCCGTCGCGCCCGCGCCCCGCTCGTCGGTGGTCGCCGCCGCGATCTACGACGACGGCATCCGCACCGCCGGCTACGACAACCT
Organism: Promicromonospora sp. CA-289599; assembly: GCF_050936155.1. Taxonomy (NCBI): domain Bacteria; kingdom Bacillati; phylum Actinomycetota; class Actinomycetes; order Micrococcales; family Promicromonosporaceae; genus Promicromonospora; species Promicromonospora sp. CA-289599. The sequence continues at coordinate 2,378,841 of NZ_JBNJNI010000001.1, read as the reverse complement.
CGCGGAGACGTTCAGCGCACTCCGCTCCCGGCCCGGCGGCATGGCGTGGATCGGGCTGGAGCGGCCGGACGAGGCCGAGCTGACGTCCCTCGCGCGCGAGTTCGACCTGCACCCCCTCGCCATCGAGGACGCGATCCAGGCGCACCAGCGCCCCAAGATCGAGCGCTACGGCGACACCCTGTTCGTGGTGCTGCGCGCGGCCCGCTACCTGGACGACGCCGAGGAGGTCGAGTTCGGCGAGCTGCACGTCTTCGTCGGCCCCGACTTCGTGGTGACCGTGCGCCACGGCGCCTCGCCGGACCTGGCTGCCGTACGGAGCCGTCTGGAGTCGGACCGCGCGATGCTCTCGCGGGGGCCCGAGGCCGTCCTGTACGCGATCCTCGACAGCGTCGTGGACGGATACGCACCCGTCGTCGCGGGCCTGGACCACGACATCGACGAGATCGAGTCCGACGTCTGGGGCGGCGCCCCGGACGTGTCGCGGCGCATCTACGAGCTGTCCCGCGAGGTCATCGACTTCCAGCGCGCCGTACGGCCCGAGCAGGCGCTGTGTGCCTCGCTCGCCAAGGGTGCCGACAAGTACGGCGTGGACCCGGAGCTGCAGGCCTACCTGCGCGACGTCGCGGACCACCTCACCGAGGCCGCGGACCGCATCGAGGTCTTCCGGGCCGCGCTGCGCGACATCCTGACCGTCGCCGCGACCCTCGTCGCGCAGCGGCAGAACGAGGAGATGAAGCACCTGTCGGAGGTCAGCATCCGCCAGGGCGAGGAGGTCAAGAAGATCTCGGGCTGGGCGGCCATCCTGTTCGCCCCGACGCTCGTCGGCACGGTCTACGGCATGAACTTCGAGGTCATGCCGGAGCTCGACTGGGCGTACGGCTACCCGGTCGCTCTCGTGGCGATGCTGGCCGTGAGCGTCGGGCTGTTCGGCGTCTTCCGCTGGAAGCGCTGGATCTAGACCGTCACGCTCAGGCTCTACTTGTTCCGCCTGAGCCTGCGGTTCCGCTTCGGGCGGGTGCCTCGTTCCTCGGCCCCCACCCTGCGCTGCACCTCCGGCTCAGGCGGGGACGCGCTCCCGGGCCCCGACCGCGCGCAGCACGAACGACTCCGCGGCGCGGATGGTGCGTTCGCGGGCGACGGGCTCGTCGGGGATGAGTCGGCCGGACAGGCAGGCGTTGACGAGATGCACCGTCGGCTCGATGTCCTGGGGCGGGAACGTGCCCGCATCGATCCCGGCCGTGAGGATCCGTCGGAGGATCGCCTCGACGATGTCGGCGTGCTCGCGCAGGCGCTGCAGCGTCGCGCGGGACAGGACGGTCCGCAGGTCCGGCCCGGGGGCGAGGTGGAAGACGCGGGTGAGCTGAGCCTGCTGGCGGATGTAGGTACGCAGCTGCTCCACGGGATCGTCCACGCCGTCGAGCGCGCGCTCCAGCGTGTGGGCGTACTGCTCGGTCTCGTGCGTGATGAACCCGAGGAGCAGCGCTTCCTTGTCGTGGAAGTGGTTGTAGACGGCCGTCCGGCCGACGTTCGCCGCTGCGGCGATGTCGGCCAGCGTGATGGTGTCGAACCCGCGCTCCGCCATGAGCGTGGACAGAGCGGTGAAGAGCTTGTGCCTGGTCATCTGCCGGTGCTCGTGCAGGCTCTTCCCGATGATCTTGGGCATGCTGACATCATATGCACGCTTCGTCAGGTAACTGGAACCCAGGATCGCGGTGCGGGCCTGTCCGGATCGGCAACAAGGAGAGCCTTGGTGGCGCCGGTGGCCCTAAGCCCCTCGTATGCCGTCCTTGCGAGGGCTGGTGGCGGAATTTCTATCCGATTGCACTGAGACTCAGTCGCCAATGAATATCCAAAGGCATACATGTCGGACGCTGCCCAAATAAACCGCTCCTGCTGTCACGAACGTGTTTCCTCTTTGTAACATGCCTGCATCATCGCGGAAAGTGAGCCGCAGTAAAGTGCGGCGCATGACATTTCTGGCGGGTGTGATTCCAGCGGAACACGCCTCGGGTCACATTCTGATCCTGCCCAGTACGAACGGCCCTGTCACCGTCAGCGAACTTGCTGCCGCGTGGTTCTCAGACGTCGAGTGGCTCCGAGAACCGACCCGCACCTCAAGCTCTCGGCGGATGGCCGGTGCCCGGTTCCGAGGCATGGCGCAGCCGGACGCGCTGGTGCCTGGTGTCATGCGTCTGGGCGAAGGGCACGTCGCGACCGGCCCGTTCGAGGTCGGCGAGGCGCACCTCGCCGAGCTCAGCATCTCCGCCGCGAAGGCCGAGGCGTACTCGGTGGCCCGCGCGGACGGCCTGCGGGACGTCCGCGGCGCGGCTCCGACGTCGTACGGCGACCGGGACGGCATCGCCCGCACCTTTCCGCACGCCCTGCCGCAGGGCGAGGAGCTGCGCATAGTGCAGTGGATGGTCGCGGCGGCCCGCAAGTCCGGTGGCGCGGTGCTCACGGACGGCAGACAGCCGCTGGTCCCGGACCCTGCCGCGTCGGTCAACGTGGCGCTCTACGCCGCACACGTGCTCCTGCCGGGCGACGTGCTGCCGATGCTGCGTTCGCTGATCGCCACCGCCGACGTCTCCGCCGAGCAGGCCACGCCGGACGGGTCGCCGCGCTACACGCTCGCCGGCAGCACCGCGTACGACGGCGCGCTCGTCGTCGACGTCGAGCGCGTCGACCGGGTGCCGCGCGCGCTCGGTGCGCTGGACTGGCGCAGCTACGGGCCGTTCGCCTACCGCCTGAGCTGGGCCCCCGCTGACCCCTACGAGCTCGAGCTCGAGCAGGCGTCCGGTCTGCACGTCATCGCCCGGGCCCGCATGCGCGCCTCCCTCGCCCGGCTGGCGGTGGCGCTCCAGAGCCGGATCGGGGGGATTCTCGTGGACGACGGTGGCTTCGTCACCGGGTCGGAGGAGCTGGAGGCACGGAGCGACCCGGCGGCGGGCAGCGCCCCGGGGTCCCGCGCCTGGGTTTGATCACCCTTTAGTTATCCACAGATTTTGTCCACAGCCCTGTGGGCGGTGCGGGAAATCCGCGCCTGTTCCTGTGGACAGAACTGTGGGCAAAGGCGGGGTGAAAATTACAACGCTGGAGCAGTTGCCGGTCGTGCGACACGCGGATAGAAACGTGGCAATGGTTCGAAGATTCGGGTGCAGATGCGGTGCGCTGCAGCAGTACCGACCGGCCCGGGCATCGGACACATGGTTGACCGGAGAACGACAGGACGTCCCGTGCCGCGGTGCGGGCTGTGGATGACGCCACAGGTTCTGAACGGGGCCGGAAGACCGCCCGCGTCCGGACGTCCGTGGAGAACGGGCCTGGTGCTCCAGGTCTGACGGATGCTTCGGGGCCGTGACGTCGACACGGCGCTCTGGTCCTCACTGAGGGTGGACCACGGGTGCGCGGTTGTGCCAGGGCCCCCGGCCTGCCCCGGGGGCCCTGGCCGTGTCCCGGGACGGAGGGTCCCGCGGGCCCGCGCCTGGATCTAGGCTCGGCGCATGAGCAACCTCGAGACCCGGCCGGCCGAACAGGTCTGCGCGGCGGGCGAGCAGGGCGACGGCATCGAGCTCCTCAGCCCACGCGACGTCCCGCTGGGCGGCCCGCGGGCGATGAACGTGCGACGCACCATCCCGCAGCGCGCCCGGTCCCTCGTAGGGGCGTGGTGCTTCAGCGACCACTACGGCCCTGACGACGTCTCGGTCGGCGAGGGCATGCAGGTCCCGCCGCACCCGCACACCGGGCTCCAGACGGTGAGCTGGCTCTTCGAGGGCGAGATCGTGCACCGCGACTCCGTGGGCTCGCTGCAGGCGGTCCGGCCGGGCGAGCTCAACCTGATGACGGCGGGGGTGGGCATCTCGCACTCGGAGGAGTCGCCCGCAGGGCGCCCGCCCGTCCTGCACGGTGTGCAGCTGTGGACGGCGCTGCCCGGGTCGGCCCTCGGCATCGATCCGCACTTCGAGCACCACGGCGACCTTCCGGTCGCGCGGCACGACGGCGCCGTCGTGCAGGTGTTCATCGGGAAGCTGGTGGTGGCGGGCGAGCGGCTGGACTCACCCGCGACGACGTACACGCCGCTCGTGGGAGCGCAGATCGACCTGGAACCGGGCGCGGAGCTCCGGCTCGCCGTCGACGCGGACCACGAGCACGCCCTGCTGGTGGACAGCGGTGACGTGACCTTCGAGGGCTGCGCGGTGCCGCCGGCCGGCCTTGGCTACGCGGCGCCCGGGCGGCCCACCCTCGTGGTGCGCGCGGCCGGGGGCGCACCGGTGCGAGCCGTGCTGATCGGCGGTCTGCCCTTCGCCGAGGACGTCATCATGTGGTGGAACTTCATGGGCCGCACGCACGAGGACATCGCGCGGGCCCGCGACGACTGGATGGCGCTGGTCGCCGAGCTGGACCCCTCGGGACCGGACGGTGGACCGACCGGTTACGCCGCGGGTGCCGCCGGACGCCGGTTCGGCCAGGTCCAGGGTTACGCGAGCGGGCCGCTGCGGGCCCCGGCACTACCGGATCTGCGGCTCAAGCCGAGGGCGCGGCCCGGCCAGGGCTGACGGAGCGCAGCAACGGGGGGTGCAGCACGGCGGCCGCCGGGTCCACGCCGGACGCGAGCCGGTAGAGCTCCGCCGGCCGCCCGGGGCCGCCCCCGCCGAGGCGGCCGGTCGGCTCCAGGAAGCCCGGCGTACCGGTCGCCTTGCGGTGGAAGTTGCGCGCGTCCAGCTGCGTGCCCCAGACCGCCTCGTAGACTCCGCGCAGTTCCGCGACCGTGAACTCGGGCGGGCAGAACGCCGCGGCGAGCGGTGAGTACTCGATCTTCGCCCGGGCGCGTTCGACGCCGTCGGCCAGGACCTGGTCGTGGTCGAAGGCGAGCGGCCTGCCCTCCTCGATCACCGGGACCCAGCGCGCCTCGGCCGCGTCGCCACCGGCCTCCGGGAGCCCGAAGGCGGGGGCGAGCAGCAGGTAGGCCACGGACAGCACCGGCCCACGAGGGTCTCGGCCGAGCGGACCATAGGTACGCAGCTGCTCCAGGTGCCACGGGCCCGCGCCGGCCGCTCGGGCTGGGACGGTCAGCCCTGTCTCCTCCTCGAGCTCACGCCCCGCGGCCTGTTCCAGGGTCTCGTCCGCCAGCACGAACCCGCCCGGCAGTGCGGCCTGTCCCCGGAACGGCTCCAGGAGCCGGTCGACGACGAGCACGTGCAGCACTCCGGCGCGCACGGTGAGCGCCACGACGTCGACCGTCACGGGAAAGGAGCCCGCCGTGGCGGGTACTGCGGTGCGAGCGGGTGATGTTCGGGCCATGACATCGACCGTACATTCTCGTCATCTTGACGAAAAGCCGAAGAGCCGGTTATCGTCAATCTGACGAGAACCCGAGGAGAGGTCGACGATGGCAACGATCAAGCGCTACCCCTGGATCCGCAAGTTCCTGGGCTCACCGAGCGACTACGTGGTTCACCTCAGCAAGGGCCGGCTACGGCACGAGGGTGTGGGACAGGCCTTCTGGTTCCGCCCCGACACGTCGGTGCTCAGCGAGGTGCCCGCCACCGACCAGGAGCTCCCGGTCCTCTTCCACGCGGTCACTCGTGACCAGCAGGACGTGAGCGTGCAGGCGAACGTCACCTACCGGTTCGGTGACCCCGTCCTCGCCTCCCAGCGGCTGGACTTCGGCATCTTCCCCGTCCACGGCGCGGGCCAGGAGGCGAGCGGTCGCCAGCAGGTGGGTGCCATCGTGGGCCAGCTCGCCCAGAGCCTTACCGTCGACCTGATCGCCACGCTGGACCTCGCCGACGCGCTCGCGTCCGGCATCGGACGGGTCCGGACGGCGCTCGGTGGGCTCGGCGACGACGCGCGCCTGGTCGCGACCGGCATCGAGGTGCTGGGCGTGCGCGTGCTGGCGGTCCGGCCGGAGGGCGACGTGGAGAAGGCCCTGCGCACGCCCGTGCGCGAGCGGCTCCAGTCCGAGGCCGACCGGGCCACCTACGAGCGCCGCGCCGTCGCCGTCGAACGGGAGCGCAAGATCGCCGAGAACGAGCTGGCGAGCCAGATCGAGCTCGCCTCCCGGCGCGAGCAGCTCGTCGCCCAGGAGGGCACGAACAAGCGCAGGGAGGCCGAGGAAGCCGCGGCAGCCGCCCTGGTGTCGGCCAGGTCCGAAGCGGAGCGGCGCGAGATCGCAGCGGCTGCTCAGGCGGCCTCCCTGCGGCAGCTCGGCGAGGCCGAGGCGGCCAAGGAGGCGGCGCTCATGAAGATCTACGCGAACGTCGGGCGCGACGTGCTCGCGGCGCTCGCCCTGCGCGAGGCCGCGGCCCACCTGCCGAACGTGGGCTCGCTGACCGTGACGCCGGATCTGGTGAGCGGGCTGCTGGGTGCGCTTACCGCACCCGCGGCCGGTGCACCGGCGTCGGATGGCCCGCCGACCGCGGAGCGCTGAGGTGGGTCTGCGCACCCGGGCGGTGCTGGTGCACCGCCGCACCGAGCTCGACGAGCTGCTCGACCGGCACGCCACACGTGGCCAGGCGGAGTTCTTCCTCCGCACCCGCGGCCGCACCCTGGCGGATGTCGAGGCCCGGCACGAGGCCGCGGCGTCGGCCCGCCGGGCGGTCGCGGCGAGCGTGCCGTCCGACTGGGCTCTCGCGGAGGTGGAGCGGGCCGACCTGGACCGCTTCCTCTTCGCGCCGGAGGACGTCGTGCTGGTGGTGGGCCAGGACGGCCTGGTCGCCAACGCGGCCAAGTACCTGGACCGGCAGCTCGTGATCGGCGTGAATCCGGAGCCGGAGGCCAACCTCGGCGTCCTGGTACGGCACGACGCCGACGCGGTCGCGGACATCATCGCCGGCCTGGCGGACCCGCGGGGCAGGGCGGGGGAGCCGCCGTCCGTCGTGCGGTGCGACGAGCTCACGATGGCGCGCGCACGGCTCGACGACGGCCAGGAGCTGCGCGCGGTCAACGAACTGTTCCTGGGGCACGTGAGCCACCAGTCGGCGCGCTACGTGCTGACCGTCGGTGAGGGCGCGGAGCGGCAGTCGTCGTCGGGCCTGATCGTGAGCACGGGCACCGGCGCGACCGGCTGGTCCGCCTCGATCGCGCACGATCGTGGCGGACGACGGCTGCCCGCACCCACCGACCAGGCGCTGGCCTGGTTCGTCCGGGAGGCCTGGCCGTCGCCCGCGACCGGCGTCACGATGACGGAGGGCACGCTCGGGGGCGACGGCGAGCTCGTGGTCACCGTCCAGTCCGACCGGCTCGTCGTGTTCGGGGACGGGATGGAGAGCGACCGGCTTGAGGTGTCGTGGGGACAGGAGATCCGGATCGGGGTCGCGGAGCGACAGCTCCGGCTCGTGTGAGACCGGGGCGCTCGGCGCCGCCGTGGCCGACCGGCCGCGGCGGCCTGAACGTCTCAGCCGTCGATGTCGTACCGGAGCATGAACTCGCCGGCGTCGAGCACCACGTAGCTGACCTCGACCGGCGTGCCGTCCTCGGTGAACGCGGTGCGCGTGACCGACAGCACCGGTGTGCCAGGCTCGATCCGTAGCTCCTCGATCTCCTCGATGGTCGGCATCCGGCCCACTACGTCCTCGCGGAACCGCACCGGCGCATGTCCGGCCTCGGTGAGGCGTGCGTGGGTGCCGCCCGGCCCGACCTCCTGGGCGGCGATAGGCGTTCCGGCAGCTATCGACGCGGGCAGGTACGACGTCGCGAACAGCACAGGCTTGCGCTCGCGCAGGTGGAGCCGCTCGCGCACGGTCACCTTGTCGCCCTCGGCGAGCCCGAGCGTCGTCCGCACCTTCTCGGGCGCTTCTGCCTCTGCGGTGACGGCGAGCGTGCGGACGGTGAGCCCGGCGCCGGTCTCGTCGATCTCGGCGGTCACCGTGGAGCTGCCGTCGGGTTTGCCGCCTGTGGTGTCCCGCACGATCGGCTCGAAGGCGCGGACGAACACGCCGGAGCCGTGCCGGGTGACGGTCAGCCCCTCGTCCTTGAGCATCGACAGGCCGTGGCGCGCGGTCATGCGCGCCACGCCGTAGTTCGACATGAGCGCTGCTTCGCTCGGAAGACGATCGCCCGGTTTGTAGGTCCCGGAGCGGATCGCGGCACGAAGATCCTTGGCGATGCTTGCGGCAGTCACACGTCCCTCTCTAGACACGGAACCCACCTAACCCGCAGCCAGTGCGTATACGCAACTTTTCGGCGTAGCGGTTGCGGCGCCCAGTTCACGCCCAACAGGCTGTCTATGCGCCTAGAGGTAGGCGCGGAGAGGTGGGAGAGATGGCGACGATAGCGGGCAGCCTGGCCGATTCAGCGGCTGGTGCGGCGGACCTGCTGGCGGAAGTTGGCGACGCGCGGATCAAGTGGGTAGAGGTGTTTCGCGACCATCTGGTCGTGCACCCGGCACGGCTGGCCGAGGGGGCGGAGATCGCGGCCCAGCTCGGGATCACCGTCGCCACCGACTACCCGGCCACGAAGCCGGGCTTCACGGTGTGGACGGGCCGTTGGAACGGCATGGAGATGTTCGTCTACGCCGAGCTGCGGGGGACCGCGCGGTCGATCCGCGCGTGGCCGACGTGACCGGGGGCTCCTGCGACGCGGACCCGGGCGCCGACCACTGCCCGACGCCGGGCGCGCACCTCGCGGAGCTCGTCGGGGTCACCGCTCTGATCGCGCACATCTTCGACATCCACACCCTGGACGTCCGGGCTGGTGTCGACCACCTCGACCTCGAGGACGACGTGGTGGGCGTGCTGACCGTCGACGTCGTAGCCGCACGGGTGGCCGACGCCGCACGGCTCGCGAGGATGCTCCACCTGGCCGAGCGTCATGGGCACCACGAGAGCGAGGGCCCGCAGGTGTGGCGGTGCTGGAGCGGCTGGGTCCCGGCCGCCGAACGCGGGCTGGCGGTCTCCCTGCACCTGACTGCGCCGGTGCGGGGCTGAACCCAGCCCTCAAGAACGGGCACCGCGGGTCCGACGCTGAGCCGGTCCGGCCGCGGGAACGGACGAAGCCCCTGGTCAGATCCTTCTGACCAGGGGTTTCGTGCTGGAGCGGGTGACGGGAATCGAACCCGCGCTATCAGCTTGGGAAGCTGAAGTTCTACCATTGAACTACACCCGCATCGTCCGGTTCTGCCCGAGTAACTGCTGTTTCAGAATCCCGCTAGGGTTCCGCAACAGCGCCCGTGAACCTGGCGCGCGACCTGATCATACCCAACCTCGCCCGGATGCCCGAACCGGACTTCGGAGCGAGTGTCGCCGAGCAGCCGGAGCAGTCGTGAGCGAGCATCCCAGCGAGAAGCCCACCGAGCCGATCTACCAGGAGACGAAGCGGTTGCCCCCGCGTCCGCCGAGCAAGCCGACGCCCCCTCCGCCGCCACCCGGTGCGACGCGCGCCATGAAGACGCCGAAGACCCCGAAGACCCCGGCAGGCCCGGTCAGGTCTCCGTCCGGCGCGGCCCCGGCGAACTATCAGCAGCAGTACGACTACGACCGTCCCACGCCGCCCGCTGAGCACGTACCGGGGCGCAAGTCGCGCATCACCGCGGGCCTGCTCGGGATCCTGCTCGGCGTGGTGGGCGCACACCGGTTCTACCTCGGCTACAAGGGCCTGGGCTGGATCATGCTGCTCATCACCGCGGTGTCGCTGGGGAACGCGTGGTTCGTGCCGGCGATCTGGGGCGGCATCGAAGGAATCCTCTACCTCGTGATGCGCAAGGGCTACTGGTCGGTGGACGCGAAGCACAAGCCGCTGCAGTGGTGACGGAGGCCCAGTACCGTGTCGGGGTGCTCCTCTCCGACCGCGACATCCGTGCCGAGCTCGAGGCCGACCGCGTAGTCCTCGACCCGTACGACCCGTCGATGCTGCAGCCGTCGAGCATCGACGTGCGCCTCGACAAGTACTTCCGGCTCTTCGACAACCACAAGTACCCGTTCATCGACCCCGCGACCGACCAGCCGGAGCTGACCCGCCTGGTGGAGGCGGACAACGACGAGGCGTTCGTGCTGCACCCGGGAGAGTTCGTCCTCGGCAGCACCTACGAGGCGGTCACCCTGCCCGACGACGTCGCCGCCCGCCTCGAGGGCAAGTCCTCCCTGGGGCGGCTCGGCCTGCTGACCCACTCGACCGCCGGCTTCATCGACCCCGGGTTCAGCGGGCACGTGACGCTGGAGCTCAGCAACGTCGCGACGCTGCCGATCAAGCTGTGGCCCGGCATGAAGATCGGGCAGATGTGCTTCTTCCGGCTGTCGTCGGCGTCGGAGCACCCGTACGGATCGGATCTCTACGGCTCCCGCTACCAGGGTCAACGCGGCCCGACGGCGTCCCGCTCCTCGCAGAACTTCCACCGTACCGAGGTCTGACCGCCGGGGCCGGGCACTGCCGCCGACAGCACTCGGCGAGCGGTAGGCTCCCGGGTGCCCGGCGCGGACCGGGCACACACACCTGGACGTCAGAAGGGACCCCGATGGCCGCTCCCCAGCTTCCGCTCCTGCCGCGCACGGTTGCGCAGGCGCACCAGGCACGGCACGTGCTGACAGTGCCTGGCGACGTGGAGCTGGACGAGATCGAGGTCCTCGCCCTCTCTCGCTTCTCCGCTACCCGCTGGGACGTGGTGCCGGCCGGTATCCTCCCCGGCAACGTCGTGGGTGCACCACAGGTGCGTCGCGCGCAGGGCAAGGAGGTGGGCGTGCTGCGGGTCTCGCGGCACGCCGTGATGAACGGCCCGTACCAGCCCGTGGGTGAAGGCTTCGATCTCGGCGTCCCGCCGGGGGCCGAGATGGCCTTCGACATCGTCTGCCACCGGGAACGGGGCGAGGTGCCGTTCCCGGCGGGCGACCGCGACGGCATCGGACGGGCCTTCGCGGCCGGCATGCCCGAGCGCGAGGAGCGCCGCCTGGTCGAGTGGCTCGTCTCGGTCGCGCGCCGGCTGGGCGGCTCCCTCCGCCTGGACGTGGGCGGCCACTGGGACGCCCCTGGCAGCCCGACGGCGAAGCCCGGCGCCGGCGTGGTGCTCACCCCTGACGCCGGCGCGGCCATCGACATGACGGTCTACTCCGACGTCTGGCTCGACCCGCAGGCCGCGCTCACCATCCTGCAGAAGGTGCACCCGCGTGCCCGCCTCCACATGGAGGGCAAGGAGTGGGGCGGCCCGCCCCGGGGCATCGCCGACAAGCCGCTCTACCCCGGCGACCCCCTGGACCCCGAGCTGCGCAAGAGGCTGCACGCGGCCGCCGACGACTACGACATCAAGGCCCTCACGGGTCCGCGGGTCCTGGACGGGTACGGGCTGATCGTGGACCTCGAGGTCGACGGGATCGTCTCGGTGGAGATCTCCGGCGAGGAGAAGCTGCCGCGCCTGCTGCGCGGTCTGCCGTGGGCCGAGCAGGGCGCCGTGCGCTACTGGGTGCACTGGGAGCCGCAGGACCTCGTGGAGTCGCAGCGCGAGTTCCCGTCCATGGAGCTACGAGTCGCGCGGAAGCGCGCTGCGGAGCTGGTGGCCCGCCTTGCCGGCGCCGTCCACGCCGCGGCGGGAGGCGAGATCGCCGACGAGGATGGCTTTCTGGTAGACCCCTCCGACCTCTGAGCACCCCGCCCTGCCGGCCCCGGGGGGACCGGCAGGGCGAACGCGTCAGGACCAGCGAGTCACAGGTACTGGCCGGGGGTCCGGCGCTCGCCGCCGGGCTCCTCGTCCTGCGCGCCGGGCATGGTGGGACCGCCAGGGCCGAACGCCGCCGAGCCGGGCGGCAGCGCACGGCGCATCTGCGAGAGCTGCGCCTGGGCAGCCATCTGCTGCGCGACGAGCGCCGTCTGGATGCCGTGGAACAGGCCCTCGAGCCAGCCCACGAGCTGCGCCTGCGCCACCCGGAGCTCGGCGTCGGACGGCGCGGAGTCGTCCGAGAACGGCAGGGTGATCCGGTGCAGCTCGTCGACGAGGTCAGGGGACAGGCCGTCCTCGAGCTCGCGGATCGAGCGCTCGTGGATCTCGGCCAGGCGGGTGCGTGCCGCCTCGTCGAGCGGGGCGTCACGCACCTCGTCGAGCAGCCGCTTGACCATGCCACCGATGCGCATGACCTTTGCCGGTTCCTCGACCTGACCCACGACGGCCTCGGCCTCGTTGGCCGCGTCCTCTGCCGCGCCCTCGGGCTTGCGTCCGGACGGCACGGCGGCGCCGTCTGGCGTCACCACCTGAGGGTGCACGGTGGGTGCTGCTTCGGGACGGTCGTCGCGCCGTTCGTCTGGCTGGGGGATGGCTCGCTCATCGGTCATGAGTCCAGTCTTGCCCGGATTTCCTGTCGTCCGCATTGCAGCATCTCGGCGCGGCCGAAATTGTCGACCATGCCTATATATAGGCACACCGTGATCAGGGCACCAGCAGAACCTTGCCGAACGCCTCCCCTGACTCCAGCAGGTCGTGCGCGGACTGGGCCTCCGCGAACGGGATGCGGGCATGCACCACGGGCCGCACGCGCCCGTCCGCGACCAGCGGCCAGACGTGTTGTTCGGTATCGGCAACGATGCGCGCCTTCTCGTCGGCAGGCCGGGACCTGAGCAGCGTCCCGGTGACCGTCCCGCGCCGGGCCAGGAGCTCGCTGAGGTCGAGCTCGCCCCGGCGACCCTTTTGCATGCCGATGACCACCAGGCGCCCGCCCCTGGCCAGCGCTCGGACGTTGTCGCCGAGCGCGCCACCGCCGAGGAGGTCGAGCACCACGTCCGCACCTCGGTCGTCGGTCGCCCGCCGGATCTCGTCCGCGAAGTCCTGCTCCCGGTGATCGATGACCAGGTCGGCCCCGAGCTCGGCGCAGCGGGCGGTGCGTTCGGGTCCGCCGGCCGTCGCGGCCACGTGCGCGCCGAGCGCCCGGGCGACCTGGATCGCGAAGCTGCCGATGCCGCCCGAGCCGCCGTGGACGAGTACCCACTCCCCGGCGCGCAGCCGGCCGACGTCCACGAGGTTGTTCCAGACCGTGCACGCGGCCTCGGGAAGGGCCGCCGCATCGACCAGGTCGATGCCGCCGGGAACCGGGAGCACCTGCGTCTCGCGGACCGCGACTTCCTCGGCATAACCGCCGCCCTCGAGCAGCGCGACCACGCGGTCACCGGCGCGCCATCGCGACACGCCGGGGCCAACACGCTTCACAATTCCTGATATCTCAAGACCCGGCCAGTCGGGCGCACCCGGCGGAGGGGGGTAGTATCCGGCGCGTTGGAGCAGGTCAGCACGGTTCACGCCGGCTGCAGCGACGGTGATCACCACGTCCCTTTGGCCAGCAATCGGGTGATTCAGGGATGAAAAGGAGAGTTTCCCTGATGGGCCCGGTCCAGATATCGTGACGGCTCGCACATCGATGAAGCCTACTTCCGTGTGGCCTCACGAAGGTCGCCAGCGGAAACCGGGTGCCGGTAACTTGTACGCAGCACCGAGGGATGCTCGGCGAGCAGAAGCACGCCACCCCCTTCCGGATCAGTGATGGAGAGAGGTACGCATGTTCCGCAGGTTGGGAGTGCGCGGGAAAGTTCTTGCGACACTGGTCACGCCTGCCATCGTCCTGGTCATCGCAGCGGCGTACATCATCGGCCTGTCTGTGGTCGACGCGATGCGCGCGCAGCAGACGAGTGATCTCGTCGCCGCGCTGGAGTACCAGGACGCGGCAGGCACGACTTTCGCGCAGGAACGGTCGCTCAACATCGTGGCGATGATCGACAACGGTGACGCAGGCGAGGACGCCAGTCGCGCGCTGCTCCAGGGAACGCCGGAGCTGGACGAGAACGGCGAGCCGGTCATCAAGGACGGCGCCCCGGTGTGGGCCGCCCCGGCTGCCCAGGCGCAGACGATCACGGCACTCGACGAGCGCGACGAGCAGCTGCTCGGCATCGACATCTCGATGCTGGACCAGCGCGTCAAGACCGCCGTCGCGGAGACCATCGATGACCGCGCGGCCATCACCGACGTGCAGAAGAAGGTCGCGGCCGGCCGGCTCACCGAGCAGGCGGCGACCGAGGCGTACGGCGGCTACATCGACGGGGCCCTCGAGGTGATGGACGCCATCGCGGACACGTCCGAGGACCGTCAGCTGGGTACCCGCCTCGAGGCGTACCACTCGATGGACCAGCTCATGCTCACGAACACCTACGAGCGCCCGGTCGTCGCCATGACGCTCGGGATCTTCAAGAACCACCCGGAGGGCGAGGCGGCCTCCCGGTCCCTGGCGCTGCGCGCGGCGGACCTGGTGAACCTGGGTGACCGCGAGTGGGACGAGACGCAGGACCTGTACGACCGCATCCCGGGTGACTACCAGGTCCCCGGCATGGACGGCATCTACGGCAGCGTTCGTGACCAGATCGCGCGCGGTGACCTCGCGGCCATCCAGGACGCACAGGCCGGGGCGTTCCGCGACGAGTCGGCCAAGTGGGTCGACGAGGCACGCATCGTCCGCGACGCCGTCCGCGAGGACGCCTCGGCCTTCGCGCAGGAGCGGGCCGACGTCGCCGCGAACCGCGCGTACCTCACCGGTGGTATCGCGATCGCGGCCCTCGGCTTCTCGATCATCACGGCGCTCGTCATCGCCCGTCGTCTGGTCTCCCCGCTGCGCCGCCTCACCCAGGCCGCCGGCGTCGTCCGTGACCGCCTGCCCACCCTGGTGGAGCAGGTCTCGGTGCCTGGCCAGGGCCCGAGCATCGACCTGGACCCGATCACCGTCGAGTCGTCGGACGAGATCGGCCAGCTGGCCGCCGCGTTCAACGACGTCAACCGGACCACCATCGACGTGGCCCGTGAACAGGCCGCTCTCCGTGGCTCGATCGCCGAGATGTTCGTCAACGTCGCCCGCCGCGACCAGGTGCTCCTGAACCGGCAGCTCGCGTTCCTCGACGACCTCGAGCGTTCCGAGGAAGACCCGTCGACGCTGTCGAACCTGTTCCGCCTCGACCACCTCGCGACCCGGATGCGCCGCAACGCGGAGTCTCTCCTCGTCCTCGCGGGCATCGACTCGGGTCGTCGCGTCCGCCAGCCCATGCCGGTCTCCGACGTCATCCGTACGGCGTCCTCCGAGATCGAGCTGTACGACCGGGTGCGCCTGAACCTCGTCGTCGACCCGATGATGCTCGGCCACAACGCGCTGAACGCGGCGCACCTGCTGGCCGAGCTCCTCGAGAACGCGACGATGTTCTCCGAGCCGCACACCCCGGTCGAGGTCACCACCGCGCGTGACGAGCAGTTCGTCACCGTCGTGGTCCGCGACCACGGCCTCGGGATGAACCCCGCTGAGGTCGCCGAGGCCAACCGCAAGGTGCTCAGCCACGCCGCGTCGGACGCCGTCGGCGCCCAGCGCCTCGGCCTCTACGTCGTCGGTCGGCTGTCCGACCGGCTCGGCGCCCAGGTCGAGTTCGGCGTCGGCGAGGGTGGCACCGGCACCGAGGTGACGGTCCGCTTCCCGGCTGTGCTGTTCATGCCGGACAACGCCATGCCGCTGCCGATGCCCACGGACCCGCTGGAGGCCAACACGCAGGCGGCCGCCTCGCAGTTCAACGGTGGCCTGGCCACCGGCCCGGGCACCGGTGCGATGCGCGGTGCACCCGCCAACGCCTTCGGCTCGTCGGCCGTCTCGGCGGCGTCGCCGGCCACGACCTCTCTCCCGCAGCAGGGCGGCCTGCCGGTCCCGACCGGTACGTCGCAGATCGCCGCTGCCGCCTTCGCGGCGCAGCCGGCGCCCGTCGCGCAGCAGGTCGACATCAACGCGCTGACGGACGGTACGACGGCGCTCGGCCTGGCTCGGCGCCGCAGCTCGACCGCGGCTCAGCCGATGGCGGAGACGACGCCGACCGGCTCGATAGTCCTGCCCGAGATCCAGACGCCGTCGCTCCCGCAGGAGTACCAGGGCGACGACAACGCGTGGGCACCGCCGTCGAACGTGTCCGAGGGCAGCTCGCTCCCGAGCCGTCAGCGGGCACCGCAGCAGCCGGAGGAGCCGATCGCACCGGTCTTCGAGGAGACCACGCCGGTCGCGGTGGACGTCGACCAGCGCAGTGCGCTCTTCTCGAGCTTCCGCTCGCTGAACACGATCGATCCGGACGCCGGTGGGCCGCAGTCGCTGCAGCTCGACCCGGTGACCCAGGACCCGGCCGCGCTGCCGGGCATGTCCGACACCGACGTCATGCGGTTCCCGGCTGCCGGAGGCGCTCAGGCGCCTGCCGCACCGGCTCCGGCCCGGAGCTTCGGCGGACCGCCGGCGAGCTTCGGTGGCTCGTTCCAGGGCGACGACGAGCAGTCGCAGGGCTTCGGGGCGGACGGCCTGCAGGGGCCGGACTCGTCCTTCGAGGCACTGCCCGCGTTCGAAGAGCTCATGGCGGACCTCCCGAGCCGTCGCTCGACCGCATCGGGCGCCCAGCAGGGTGCCAAGCCGGCCCAGCAGAAGCGCGGCCTGTTCGGTCGCCGTCCGGGCCAGCCGGCCACGGGCGAGCTGCGTGCCTACCAGCCGCAGGAGCGGCCGGCATCACGTCCGATCCAGACCGTGAGCAGCCCTGCCGCGGACGTGCCCGCGTTCGGTGCGTCGAACGTGGAGACGCAGAGCTTCCAGGCGGCGCAGAACCTGCAGGGGCAGAACCTGCCGCCGCAGAACTTCCAGACGCCCAGCGCCCCGCCGCAGGACTTCCAGGACCTGCAGGTGCCGCAGGACTTCCAGGCGCCGTACGTACCGCAGGGCGTTCCCGCGCCGCAGGCGGCGGGGCCGATGACCGGGGCCTTCCCGGTCCAGGCTCCTGCCCCGGCGCAGCCGCAGCAGCCCGTGGCAGACCCGACCTACCAGCGGGGATACCAGGAGGGCTACCAGCGGGCGGTCCAGGAGTCGCTGACGTCGGCGATGCCTGCCGTGCCGAGCGCTCCCCCGGGCGGCACGGTTCCGATGCCCACCCAGGCGCATGCGACCGTTCCGGCTCCGACCCACGGCAGCAACCCGTTCGTCGACGCGGCGCCGCGCGCAGCGGCACCGGCTCCGGCCCCGGCGCCGGAGCGGGCACCCACCTCGTTCGACTCGGGCCCGGCCACACAGGCCGTGCCGATGGCGGCAGTGCAGCAGTCCTTCGAGGCCCCGGTTCGCGAGCCGATCCGCGAGTTCAGCGAGCCGTACCCGACGGGTGCTGTGTACGACCCGACGTACGGTTCGCCTGCGCCGCTCGCCAAGCGGGCCGCCGGCACGGACGGCGACGGGAAGGACCCGCTCGACCCGGAGTACGTGCGGGACTCGGTGGAGGCACGGTCGGAGTGGACGGCTTCGGCGGTCCTCTACGAGGAGATGACGAGCCTCCTTCGCCGAGGGGCTTTCCAGGAAGATGATGTGAAGGAGAACGACTCGTACCGTCCGGCAGCCGTCAACACCGAGGTTGCCAACGGTGGTCTGACTCGCCGCACTCGCGGTGCCTCCGGCACCGGGGCGGATCCCACTGTCGAGCGCCTCTCGGCTCGCATCGACCGTGATCCCGAGCAGCTTCGCTCACGTCTCTCGGCGTTCCAGTCGGCCACTGCCCGTGGTCGTTCGGAGTCCGTCGAAGAGGGCGAAACGGGGAACGCGAACGGCAAGAAGGCCGATGGGGACTCGACGTGGGCACCCTCGACCGTGAATCATGTCCCTGACTCAGCGCCGCAGTCGCGGTGACAAGCAAGCGCGTCTGTGGATTCTGACTAGGAGGAACAGAGAGTGACCCTCAGCACCGAAGCAACGAATTTCGGGTGGCTGCTCGACAACTTCGTGCGTACGGTTCCTGGCAGCCGGCACACGCTGGTCGTGTCGGCAGACGGCCTGCTCATGGCGATGTCCGACCAGCTGGACCGGACGAGCGGTGATCAGCTCGCGGCAATCGTTTCGGGTATGTCAAGCCTTACGCGTGGAGCATCTCGTCAGCTCAACGGCGGTAATGTCCGTCAGGCAATCATCGAGATGGACAACGGCTTCCTTTTCCTGATGAATGTCTCGAACGGGTCAGTGCTCGGCGTGGTGGCGGAGGCTACGTGCGACATCGGTCTTATCGGCTACGAGATGGCTCTCCTGGTGTCCCGCACCGAAGCCACGCTCACGCCGCAGCTGATCTCGGAGATGCGTGGCAGCCTCCCGGTCGATGGGCAGACCCGAGCCGCCAGCGTGGGATGAGGACTCGACCATGACGTACGCACCTTTCGGTTCCCAGGGGCAGGGGGACGTCCGTGAGACGTCCACCGTGCGCCCCTACGCGGTCACCGGAGGCCGGGTACGGTCGGAGCTCTCCGACCTGCCGCTTGAGGCCCTCGTTGAGGTATTGCCAGGCGCTGTAAGCAGTTTTGGGTTGCCACCCGAGAAACGCGCGATCCTCCAGCACGCCGCGCACACTTACGTGTCGATCGCCGAGCTCTCGGCCCTTCTGCGGCTGCCCCTGGGTGTCGTCCGGATTCTCGTGGCGGACATGCAGGAGGAAGGGCACGTGACCGTACACACCTCGACACCGGTTAACGTCCACACAGGCCACGGCAGCTCGAACTCGGGCCTGTCGCTGAGCGTCTTGGAGAGTGTTCTGAATGGCATTTCCGCCCTCTGACGGCGGGGCCCGCAGCGGTCCCAACTGGGCCCCGGTGTCGGGTAACGCCGGCACCGCGACCGCTTCCTCGAGCACGCCTGCGCGCCAGAGCGTGCTGGGTGGTGGCGGCGGTGCTCCGGCGCCCACAGCACAGGCGTCCCGTCCGGCGCAGGCGCAGCCTGCTCCGCCGGTGATGCAGCAGGCTCCGGCCGGCAACGCCGGCGCGCAGACCGCTCCTGGTGCTCAGCCCGCGGCCGAGCGCACCGCGCCCACGGTCGTCAAGATCGTCGTCGCCGGTGGCTTCGCCGTCGGTAAGACGACGTTCATCGGCTCGATCTCCGACGTCGAACCACTGAACACCGAAGCCGCCATGACCGAGCACTCGGTCGGCGTCGACGACGCAGGTGGCGTCACCGACCGCAAGACCACCACCACGGTGGCCATGGACTTCGGCCGTGTCGAGCTCCCGGGCAACCTGTGGCTCTACCTGTTCGGCACCCCGGGCCAGGACCGCTTCCTCTTCATGTGGGACGACCTGGTACGCGGTGCGATCGGTGCGGTCGTCCTGGTCGACACCGACCGCCTGGAGCAGTGCTTCCCGGCGATCGACTACTTCGAGTCGCGCAACATCCCGTTCGTCGTGGGCGTCAACTGCTTCGACGGCGTGGCCAAGCACCGGCTCGAGGACGTGCGCGAAGCACTGCAGATCCCCGCGCACGTGCCGATGCTCTACACGGACGCGCGCTCCCGGGCGGCGACCAAGCAGACGCTGATCGCGCTGGTCCAGCTCGCGATGCGTCAGCTCCGGTCCGGCGCACAGGCGCAGGGCTGAGCGACTCTCCAGCATTCAGCGGACGGCGGGCCACCCGGGTGGGCGGCCCGCCGTCGCTGTCTCGTTGGGCGTTAGACTGTGTGGCCGCGCCGCCCTTCCCGATGTACTTCGGGACGTGAGGCGCGAGGAGGGCTGACAGAGCGGCCTAATGTGACAGTCTTGAAAACTGTTGTGCGGCAACGCACCGGGGGTTCGAATCCCTCGCCCTCCGCTGAGGACCGCGAAGTAGGGCGCCTGTCCGGCTTCTGCACGGGTAAACCGTGGAGAAGCCGGACAGGCGCCCTACTTCGCGGTCCTGGCGGTCAGCTGATGCCCACGATGGGCAGGCGCAGCGCCGCCGGCGCCGCCTCCGGCACGACCGGGGAGGCAGGGCGCACCGGCTCCACGGGTACGTAGGACGATCCCAGGGCCGGACGGGCGTCCGGCTCGCCTGCGTTGGGCCACAGCGCGCAGGCACGCTCGGCTTGGGCCGTGATGGTGAGCGACGGGTTCACGCCCAGGTTCGCGGTCACCGCCGACCCGTCCATGACGTGCAGGCCGTCGTGGCCGTACACGCGCAGGTAGGGGTCGACGACGCCGCTCCCGGCGTCGGACCCGATCGCGCAGCCGCCGAGGATGTGCGCTGTCAGCGGGATGTTGAACGGGTCGCCGATGGTACCGCCGGCGACGCCCTCGACCTCGCCGTCGCCCAGCTTGTCGGCCATGCGGCGTACCGCCTCGTGCCCCTCGGGGATCCAGCTGGGGTTCGGTGCGCCGGTGCCCTGCCTCGACGTCATGAACCGGCCGAACGGCGAACGCCTGGTGAGGGTGACCAGTGAGTTGTCGTGAGCCTGCATGACCAGCGCGATGACCGTCCGCTCGGACCAGCGGCGCCAGTCCATCAGCACGGGCAGCCACTTCAGGTTCTTGCCCAGCTCGCCGATCCAGCGAGCGAACCGGAACGGCCCGCCGTCGACCAGGACGTGCTGCAGCGCCGCCATGACGTTCGAGCCGTGCCCGTAGCGCACGGGTTCGATGTGGGTGCTCTCGTTCGGGTAGAAGGACGAGGTGATGGCGACGCCGCGCGAGTAGTCCGTCGCGCCGACCTTGTGCGTCATCGCGCCGAGCAGTGCTTCCGAGTTGGTCCGCGTGAGGTGCCCGAGCCGCTCCGACAGCCGCGGCAGGGTGCCCGAGTCCTTCATGGCGTGCAGGAGGCGCTGGGTGCCGAGCGTGCCGGCTCCGAGGACCACCTGCCGGGCGGTGAAGGTGCGCTTGACGCCCCACTTCCTGCCGGTGCGGTGGGTGCGTATCTCGTAGCTGCCGTCGGCCAGCTGGCGGACGCCGTGGGCCGTGGTGAGCGGGTGCACCTCGGCGCCCGCACGCTCAGCGAGATAGAGATAGTTCTTGACCAGGGTGTTCTTGGCGCCGTGGCGACAGCCGGTCATGCACTCGCCGCACTCGGTGCAGCCCGTGCGCTCCGGGCCGGCGCCGCCGAAGAACGGGTCCGGGGCGGACTGCCCCGGGGACGGGGACTCGGCGCCACCGGGCCCGAAGTACACGCCCACGCGGGTGGGGCGGAAGGTGTGGCCGACACCCATGTCCTCGGCGACGCTCCGGACGACCTCGTCGGCGGGGGACCGGCCGTGGTACTGGACGACGCCGAGCATGCGCTCCGCCTGGTCGTAGTACGGTGCGAGCTCGGTCTTCCAGTCGGTGATGTGGGACCACGCAGGGTCCGCGTAGAACGGGTCGAGCGGACGGTAGAGCGTGTTGGCGTAGACCAGGGAACCACCGCCCACGCCTGCGCCCGTCAGACACAGCACGTTGCGCAGCAGGCGCACGCGCTGGATCCCGTAGCAGCCCAGCGCCGGCGCCCACAGGAACTGCTTGAGGTGCCAGGAGTTCTCGGCGAACTCGTGGTCCTCGAACCTCCGGCCGGCCTCGAGCACGCCCACGCGGTAGCCCTTTTCGGTGAGGCGGAGGGCGGCCACGCTGCCACCGAAGCCCGACCCGATCACCAAGACGTCGTAGTCCATGTCTGCGAATGTACTCGCTATTGACGCGGCATGAAATACGAGCACCACGGGGTGATGGGCGGCGGTCCGGGAGCTGTACCCGTCCCGGCCGGCAACGTGTTCACAAGAAAAAATCGGCGGGATGACGGCGATGCGGGGCCGATCGGGGCGCCGTCGGCTCCTCCGCTTTGCTCAGTTCGCCGTACGGCAGGTAGCCTGGGCCGCGCGGCATGGCCCTGCCTGAGCAGAGCCGCCGCGAGGAGACGTCGCATAGTCAGGTCTAGTGCGCCACCCTGCTAAGGTGGTAACGGGGCAACCCGTTCGAGGGTTCAAATCCCTCCGTCTCCGCCAGGAAGGTCCCGGCCGCGCGTGACGCCCGGGGCCTTTTCTGTCAGAGGCTTCGGAACGTCGGTTCAGCTCGCGGACCGAGCGCTGCGGAGGGCTGTGACGGAGTTCTCCTCGGGAATCGTGGGTTTGAGTTTGGGCCCGCGCCGAACAGGCGGTAATGTTCTCGTCGGTCGGCCGTGCGAACGGCAGGCAGGTGGCAAGTAGTACGACAGGCGCCCGTAGCTCAACGGATAGAGCATCTGACTACGGATCAGAAGGTTGGGGGTTCGAATCCCTTCGGGCGCACAGCAGGACGAGGCCCCGGCCAGCGGAAACGCTGGCCGGGGCCTCGTCGTTCGTAGGGCACTGATCTTCTCCTCGGGTTCCGGTGACGGTGGATCAACCGCTACGCTCGGGATCGAGTCAGGCCGCGGCTCATCGGCGCACCACGCGCAGGAGGACTGCACAGATGACCGCTGAGCCTTTGGAGATCGAGCGTGCTCTCACGCTCGGGCTGAACCACGTAGTAGGGCGCTACCGCTACAACCTGGCCACGCAGGCGTGGTGGTGGTCGGACGAGACGTTCCAGATCCACGGCTTCGAGCCCGGCGAGGTAGTCGTGACCACGGCTCTCATCCTCGCTCACAAGCATCCCGCCGACCGTGCCCGTGTGTCCCGCGTCCTGGCGACTGCCGCGGTGACGGGCAAGCCGTTCAGCAGTGTGCACCGCATCATGGATGCCCGGGGGCGCGAGCGGACACTGACCGTCGTCGGGCAGGGCAGCCGCGACCCTGACACACGCCAGGTCGGTGCACTCGTCGGCTACTTCGTCGATGTGACCGCTGCGGTCAAGGCTCATGCGAACGAGGTGGCGAACGAGTCGATCCGCGCGTCAGCGGCGACGCGTGCGTCCATCGAGCAGGCCAAGGGCGTGATCGCCTTCGTCATGAACGTCGACGCCGAAGAGGCGTTCGCGCGCCTGCGCAGCATCTCCAACGACACGAACGTCCCCGTGCGGGACGTCGCTCGGCAGATCGTCGAGCTGGCCCGTTCCGGAGGATCGACGGAAGAGGTGATCGCTGCCCTGACACCGGCGCGCTCCCGCCCATCTGCCGGTTAGCGGTACGCAGCTCCGCATATCCCGATCGGGTCACGGTTGTGACCCAGGCCACTCGACTGTTGACCTGGCCTGCGGCTGTCGCTACGTTCACGTGCGGCACACCCGTTCGGAGGGTCGCCAGGGCGGACGTCGGAACTCAACGATGCGTTCCGGCGGCGGCCCTGGGAAGTTCCGGGCGGGCGTGCTGCCCAGGTGACGCACCCCCCGGTCGCACGTGTGCGAGCTGGAGCGGCCGGAGACCCGGCCGAGGATGCGAAGCGGACGCGCACGCTGGCAGAGGGAGGACCTCGGATGAGGGAGATCGTTCACGACGCCGGCACCAGGTCGGGCGAGTTCGTGCAGTCGCTGGAGCGCGGCCTGGCCGTGATCCGCGCGTTCGGTACGGACCGCGCCCGGATGACCTTGAGCGAGGTCGCCCGGGAGGCCGAGCTGAGCCGGGCGTCCGCGCGGCGCTTCCTCCACACCCTGGTCGAGCTCGGGTACGTCGTGACCGACGGGCGGGTTTTCGCGCTGCGACCCCAGGTGCTCGAGCTCGGGTACGCGTACCTGTCGAGCCTGTCGCTGCCGGAGGTGGCGCAGCCTCACCTGGAGCAGCTGGCGGAGGACGTCGGGGAGTCGTCGTCGGTGGCGGTGCTCGACGGCGCCGACATCGTGTACGTGGCCCGCGTGGCGACCCACCGCATCATGTCCGCGGCGATCCAGATCGGCACCAGGTTCCCGGCGGTCGCGACCTCGATGGGCCGCGCCGTCCTGGCACACGTGCCGGACGGCGAGCGCGAGGCCCTCCTGGCCGCCGTCACCCTCGCGCCGCTCACCCCTCGCACCATCACGGACAAGGGAGTGCTGCGTGCCGAGCTGGCCACCGTGCGGGAGCAGGGCTGGGCGCTCGTCGACCAGGAGCTCGAGGAGGGCCTGCGCTCCGTCGCCGCGCCCCTGCGCGACGGGGCGGGACGGGTGGTCGCCGCTGTCAACGTCTCCGCACCCGTCCGTCGAGGGCCGGTCGAGCAGATGGCCACCGAGATACTCCCGGCGCTGCTGCGTGCGGCCCGCGAGATCGAGGCGGATCTGGCCCGTATCCAGACCTGAGCTCGGCTGCTAGCGTGAGTGTGCGCATCTCGAACTTGTGTGCGCACAGCGAACAGACAGGGGTCTGGATCGATGAGACACGCATACGTCTATGACGCGGTGCGCACTCCCTTCGGCCGTTACGGCGGGGCGCTGTCAGCGATCCGCCCCGACGACCTCGCGGCCTTCGTCGTGGGGGAGCAGGCACGCCGGGCGCCCGGCCTGGATCCTGCCCGGATCGACGACGTCATCCTGGGCAACGCGAACGGTGCCGGCGAGGAGAACCGGAATGTGGCGCGCATGGCAGTCCTGCTCGCCGGGCTGCCCGTGACGGTTCCCGGGATCACCGTGAACCGGCTGTGCGGCTCGTCGCTCGAGGCAGTCGTCCAGGCGGCTCGCGCCGTGGAGTCGGGCGACGCAGACGTGATCGTCGCGGGCGGCGTCGAGTCGATGAGCCGCGCACCGTGGGTGATGCGCAAGCCCGAGCGTGCCTATCCGGCGGGCAACGGTGAGCTCGTCTCGACCACGCTGGGCTGGCGGCTGGTCAACGCGCGGATGCAGCCCGACTGGACCGTGTCCCTCGGCGAGGCCACCGAACGCCTCCGGGAGAAGTACGGCATCACGCGAGAGCGCCAGGACGAGTTCGCCCTGCGCAGCCACCGGCTGGCGCACGAGGCCTGGGAGGCAGGCCGGTACGACGACCTGGTCACGGCGTACCCCGGCTCCGATCTGCTGCGGGACGAACCCGTTCGCCCGGGCAGCACCGTGGAGCAGCTGGCCGCCTTGAAGCCGTCGTTCCGCGCAGAGGGCGGCACCATCACCGCGGGCAATGCCTCTCCGCTGACGGACGGCGCCAGCTCCGCACTGATCGGTTCGGGCTCCGCGGCCGACCACACCGGCCTGGAGCCGCTCGCCCGCATCGTGGGCCGTGCGTCGGTCGCCAACGAGCCGCAGTACTTCGGGTATGCCCCCGTGGAAGCCGTCAACCGCGCACTGTCCAAGAGTGGTATCGCCTGGGCCGACGTCGGCGCTGTCGAGCTCAACGAGGCGTTCGCCGCCCAGTCGCTCGCCTGCGTCGACGACTGGGGCGTGGACCTCGACATCGTCAACGCCTGGGGCGGCGCGACAGCGCTCGGCCATCCGCTCGGTGCCTCGGGCACCCGGATCCTGGGGACGCTCGCGCGCCGGCTCGTCGCGGAGGACCAGCGGTGGGGCGTCGCGGCGATCTGTATCGGCGTGGGGCAGGGCATGGCAGTGGTGCTGGAGAACGTGCGAGCCACCGCATGACTGTCCAGCTCGCGCGGACCGCCCAGGAAGCACTGGGCGACGTCGCCGACGGTTCGACGGTGATGATCGGCGGGTTCGGGCCGGCCGGTCAGCCGGTAGAGCTCATCGAGGCGCTCCTGGCGCAGGGCGCCGGCGATCTCGTCGTCGTCTCCAACAACGCCGGCAACGGTGAGGATGCCCTGGCTCGCCTCGTCCACCTGGGCCGCGTCCGCCGGATCGTGTGCTCGTTCCCCCGGCAGGTGGACTCGTGGCACTTCGACGAGGCCTATCGCGCGGGCCGGATCGAGCTCGAGCTGGTCCCGCAGGGCAATCTCGCCGAGCGGATCCGCGCGGCCGGCGCCGGCCTGGGTGGCTTCTTCACCCCGACCGGCTTCGGGACCCCGCTGGCCGAGGGCAAGGAGACACGCGTGGTAGACGGCGTCCCGATGGTCCTCGAGTCACCGATCCACGCTGATCTCGCCCTGGTCAAGGCATTCCGGGCCGACGGCGCCGGCAACCTCGTCTACCGCAAGACGGCCAGGAACTTCGGGCCGGTCATGGCCACTGCCGCGCGCCGGACGGTGGCGCAGGTGACGGAGGTGGTCCCGGTCGGATCGATCGACCCCGAGACGGTGGTGACCCCCGGTATCTATGTCGACGCCGTGGTGGAGATCGACGGCGCGACCACACTCGCGGGCGCGCAGCCCGCAGAACGAGGAGCCGCATCATGAGCGCGGAGACGATTACGGCGGGCTCGCGCGGTAGGGCCCCGCTCTCCATGGCGCAGCTCGCGGCTCGTGTAGCCGCAGACATCCGGCCCGGCTCGTACGTGAATCTGGGGATCGGGCTGCCGACGCTGGTGGCCGACCACCTGCCGGCCGACTCCGGCATCACTCTGCACACGGAGAACGGGCTGCTCGGCATGGGGCCGTCACCGCGGGCGGACCTCGTGGACCCGGAGCTGATCAATGCGGGCAAGGTCCCTGTCACCGAGCTGGCGGGTGCCGCGTACTTCCACCAGGCGGACTCGTTCGCCATGATGCGCGGAGGTCACATCGACGTCTGTGTACTGGGCGCCTTCCAGGTGTCGACGTCGGGCGACCTGGCGAACTGGTCCACAGGCAGCCCCGGGGCCGTACCCGCAGTGGGCGGGGCGATGGACCTGGCAGTGGGCGCCAAGCGAAGCGTCGTCATGATGAAGCTGCTGACCAAGGACGGCCGGCCCAAGCTCGTGGGCGAGTGCACGCTCCCGCTCACAGGTGTCGGCTGCGTGTCGCGGATCTACAGCGACGTCGCGGTGATCGACGTCGGGCCTACGTTCGGCGCCGGGGCGCGTCTGGTCGAGGCCTTCGGGGTCTCGCACGGGCAGCTCGAGGAGATGCTGGGCCTGGGACTGGCTTCCGGCCAGGCCTAGTGCCGGTGTGGTGGCACGGCCGGTTCGGCGCGATGGCGAAATCTGAACCAAAGATTACGTAGACATGGCCGACGAGGTGAGTTCTTGGTCTGGTTGCGGCCAATAAGCCGCTCCCGGCTGCGACTGAGGCAGTCCTGCATGGCTGCGGACCTCTCAGACCTGAGGTGCTCTTGGAAAAACAGCCGGTGAACAGCGCTTCTGTGTCCGCCGTCACGGGCCGCGGCTTTGACGCACCCCTGCACCTGACGTACTGTTCTGGATGTCAGCCCGACGGGCCGACGGACACGGGGCCGGAAACGGCCCGGGTGGCCGCGCCGGGGCTGGATCCCATCTCTGATGCAGGGCAGTTTAATTGCCTTGCGGGATATCAGATGCGGATCCTCTCTTGTAGAGCATGCAGATCCAACAGGATCAGCAAGTTTGCGAGGCGGGTTCGACTCTGGTAAGTTAGAGAAGTTGCCCCGGACAGGGAAGCGATCGGAAAGATTGCGGTCCTGACGGTGTGCGTCGGTTGTTTGAGAACTCAACAGTGTGCTTGATAGTCAATGCCAATGTTTTAACCCCTTGCGGGTGTGGCCTTGTCTGACCGTCCGGTTAGTCGGGTCGCATCGTTGTGGGGGTTGTTTTGGACAGATCTTAATCATCAGATTGGTCTGGCCGGTATCATTGTTCACGCTCGCCTCTTGGGTGGGTGTGGATGTTTCTCTTTTACGGAGAGTTTGATCCTGGCTCAGGACGAACGCTGGTGGCGTGCTTAACACATGCAAGTCGAACGGTGAAGCCCAGCTTGCTGGGTGGATCAGTGGCGAACGGGTGAGTAACACGTGAGCAACCTGCCCCCTACTTCGGGATAAGCCTTGGAAACGAGGTCTAATACCGGATATGAGCACCTGCCGCATGGTGGGTGTTGGAAAGTTTTTCGGTGGGGGATGGGCTCGCGGCCTATCAGCTTGTTGGTGGGGTAATGGCCTACCAAGGCGTCGACGGGTAGCCGGCCTGAGAGGGCGACCGGCCACACTGGGACTGAGACACGGCCCAGACTCCTACGGGAGGCAGCAGTGGGGAATATTGCACAATGGGCGAAAGCCTGATGCAGCGACGCCACGTGAGGGATGACGGCCTTCGGGTTGTAAACCTCTTTCAGCAGGGAAGAAGCGAAAGTGACGGTACCTGCAGAAGAAGCGCCGGCTAACTACGTGCCAGCAGCCGCGGTAATACGTAGGGCGCAAGCGTTGTCCGGAATTATTGGGCGTAAAGAGCTCGTAGGCGGTCTGTCGCGTCTGGTGTGAAATCCCATGGCTCAACTGTGGGCTTGCATCGGGTACGGGCAGACTAGAGTGCTGTAGGGGAGACTGGAATTCCTGGTGTAGCGGTGGAATGCGCAGATATCAGGAGGAACACCGATGGCGAAGGCAGGTCTCTGGGCAGTTACTGACGCTGAGGAGCGAAAGCATGGGGAGCGAACAGGATTAGATACCCTGGTAGTCCATGCCGTAAACGTTGGGCACTAGGTGTGGGGCGGGTTCCACTCGTTCTGTGCCGCAGCTAACGCATTAAGTGCCCCGCCTGGGGAGTACGGCCGCAAGGCTAAAACTCAAAGGAATTGACGGGGGCCCGCACAAGCGGCGGAGCATGCGGATTAATTCGATGCAACGCGAAGAACCTTACCAAGGCTTGACATGTACGAGAACGCGTTAGAGATAACGAACTCTTTGGACACTCGTACACAGGTGGTGCATGGTTGTCGTCAGCTCGTGTCGTGAGATGTTGGGTTAAGTCCCGCAACGAGCGCAACCCTTATCCTATGTTGCCAGCGGGTCATGCCGGGGACTCATGGGAGACTGCCGGGGTCAACTCGGAGGAAGGTGGGGATGACGTCAAATCATCATGCCCCTTATGTCTTGGGCTTCACGCATGCTACAATGGCCGGTACAGAGGGCTGCGATACCGTGAGGTGGAGCGAATCCCAAAAAGCCGGTCTCAGTTCGGATCGGGGTCTGCAACTCGACCCCGTGAAGTCGGAGTCGCTAGTAATCGCAGATCAGCAACGCTGCGGTGAATACGTTCCCGGGCCTTGTACACACCGCCCGTCAAGTCACGAAAGTTGGTAACACCCGAAGCTCACGGCCCAACCCGCAAGGGAGGGAGTGGTCGAAGGTGGGACTGGCGATTGGGACTAAGTCGTAACAAGGTAGCCGTACCGGAAGGTGCGGCTGGATCACCTCCTTTCTAAGGAGCTCATCTCCATCAGGCCCCACATAGTGGGGACGCCGGCCGCTCTACGGAGCACGTGTTCATCCTTCACGGGGTGGGGGCGATGGTTGGTGCTGGTGGCAGAGGCCAGGCCCAGGCCGTACGCGTCTGGGATGGTTGCTCATGGGTGGAACATTGACGAAGAGTCGCCCTGCCTGGGCTGATTGCTAGTACGCCGGTTGTGTCCTCCTCGGAGGGTCGTGACGGGTTGGAACGCGGTCTGCCGGGTGGTCGGGGGTTCGCCAAGCACACTGTTGGGTCCTGAGACAACCGGCCGGCTTGTCCCTTCGGGGGTAGGCAAGGTTGTGTGTTTCTGGATCGAGTACGGGTCACTTGGTTCGTGTCATACCCGCTCACGCTGACTGGTCTGAGGACTGGCCTAGTTGTTGGGTGTGGTGTCACGGGTTTGCCTGGTGGGTTCGTCCGTTGCTTGAGAACTGCATAGTGGACGCGAGCATCTTTGAAATTTTCCAAGATTGCGATCGCAAGAATGTACGACCATGGGTCTTTGGCTTGTGGTTGTTGTTTTGTGGTCATCTTGGTTTCTGTGATTGTAGTGTTGCCTGAAGTTTTTAAGGGCACATTGGTGGATGCCTTGGCACTAGGAGCCGAAGAAGGACGTTGTAGCCTGCGATAATCCTCGGGGAGTTGGCAGACGAGCTGTGATCCGAGGGTCTCCGAATGGGGGAACCCAGCCGAAGTCATGTTCGGTTACCCGCGCCTGAATGTATAGGGCGTGTGGAGGGAACGTCGGGAAGTGAAACATCTCAGTACCGACAGGAAGAGATATTCCGTGAGTAGTGGCGAGCGAAAGCGGATGAGGCCAAACCGTATGCGTGTCAAGCTGTCAGGCGTTGCGTGTGCGGGGTTGTGGGACCTTCTGGAAGAATCTGACAGTTCTTCAGCCAGTAAGAAAGTCGTGTCATAGTCGAACCGGGTTGAATACCGGACCGTAGTGGGTGGGAGTCCCGTAGACGAAATGGTGCGGCCTGGTTGAGGGGATCCCAAGTAGCACGGGGCCCGTGAAATCTCGTGTGAATCTGGCAAGACCACTTGCTAAGCCTAAATACTACCTAGTGACCGATAGCGGACAAGTACCGTGAGGGAAAGGTGAAAAGTACCCCGGGAGGGGAGTGAAATAGTACCTGAAACCGTGTGCCTACAATCCGTCGGAGCCTCCAGCCCTTAGGGGTGAGCAGGGGTGACGGCGTGCCTTTTGAAGAATGAGCCTGCGAGTTAGTGCTCGGTGGCGAGGTTAACCCGTGTGGGGTATCCGTAGCGAAAGCGAGTCCGAATAGGGCGATTCAGTCGCCGGGTCTAGACCCGAAGCGAAGTGATCTAGCCATGGGCAGGTTGAAGCGCCGGTAAGACGGCGTGGAGGACCGAACCCACCAGGGTTGAAAACCTGGGGGATGACCTGTGGTTAGGGGTGAAAGGCCAATCAAACTTCGTGATAGCTGGTTCTCCCCGAAATGCATTTAGGTGCAGCGTCGCGTGTTTCTTACCGGAGGTAGAGCTACTGGATGGCTAATGGGCCTCACCAGGTTACTGACGTCAGCCAAACTCCGAATGCCGGTAAGTCGTAAGCGCGGCAGTGAGACTGCGGGGGATAAGCTCCGTGGTCGAGAGGGAAACAGCCCAGATCACCGGCTAAGGCCCCAAAGCGTGTGCTCAGTGGGAAAGGATGTGGAGTTGCACAGACAACCAGGAGGTTGGCTTAGAAGCAGCCACCCTTGAAAGAGTGCGTAATAGCTCACTGGTCAAGTGATTCCGCGCCGACAATGTAGCGGGGCTCAAGCACACCGCCGAAGCCGTGGCACTCATACGTTAGCCCAGCACCAGACTTGTTCTGTGTGTTCAGGTGTGTGGGTGGGTAGGGGAGCGTCGTGTGGGCAGTGAAGTCGCGGAGTGATCCAGCGGTGGAGCCTACACGAGTGAGAATGCAGGCATGAGTAGCGAATGACGGGTGTGAATCCCGTCCGCCGAATGACCAAGGGTTCCAGGGCCAGGTTCATCCGCCCTGGGTAAGTCGGGACCTAAGGCGAGGCCGACAGGCGTAGTCGATGGACAAGGAGTTGATATTCTCCTACCGGCGAAGTACCGCCCATACCGAGCCCGGTGATACTAACCACCCCGAGCCAGCACCGAGACCTTCGGGTCTCATCGTTGGGGAGGCGTGGGACCTGATCCGGTAGTAGGTAAGCGTGTTAACAGGGGTGACGCAGGAAGGTAGCCAGGCGTGGCGATGGTTGTCCATGTCCAAGGTCGTAGCCCGTCCCATAGGCAAATCCGTGGGGCATATAGGGTGAGAGCTGATAGAGACCGTGTATGCGGGAATCTGGTGATCCTATGCTGCCTAGAAAAGCCTCGACGCGAGGGACTAGCCGCCCGTACCCTAAACCGACTCAGGTGGTCAGGTAGAGAATACTAAGGCGATCGAGAGAATCGTGGTTAAGGAACTCGGCAAAATGCCCCCGTAACTTCGGGAGAAGGGGGGCCTGAACCGTTAACCCACTTGCTGGGGGACGCGGGGAGGGCCGCAGAGACCAGGGAGAAGCGACTGTTTACTAAAAACACAGGTCCGTGCGAAGTCGCAAGACGATGTATACGGACTGACGCCTGCCCGGTGCTGGAAGGTTAAGAGGACGAGTCAGCCGTAAGGCGAAGCTCAGAATTTAAGCCCCAGTAAACGGCGGTGGTAACTATAACCATCCTAAGGTAGCGAAATTCCTTGTCGGGTAAGTTCCGACCTGCACGAATGGCGTAACGACTTCTCCGCTGTCTCAACCGCGAACTCGGCGAAATTGCACTACGAGTAAAGATGCTCGTTACGCGCAGCAGGACGGAAAGACCCCGGGACCTTTACTATAGCTTGGTATTGGTGTTCGGTGCGGTTTGTGTAGGATAGGTGGGAGACTGTGAAGCCAGGGCGCCAGCTCGGGTGGAGTCATTGTTGAAATACCACTCTGATCGCTTCGGATGTCTAACCTCGGTCCGTGATCCGGATCAGGGACAGTGCCTGGTGGGTAGTTTAACTGGGGCGGTTGCCTCCTAAAATGTAACGGAGGCGCTCAAAGGTTCCCTCAGCCTGGTTGGCAATCAGGTATCGAGTGCAAGTGCACAAGGGAGCTTGACTGTGAGACCGACAGGTCGAGCAGGGACGAAAGTCGGAACTAGTGATCCGGCGGTGGCTTGTGGAAGCGCCGTCGCTCAACGGATAAAAGGTACCCCGGGGATAACAGGCTGATCTTGCCCAAGAGTCCATATCGACGGCATGGTTTGGCACCTCGATGTCGGCTCGTCGCATCCTGGGGCTGGAGTAGGTCCCAAGGGTTGGGCTGTTCGCCCATTAAAGCGGTACGCGAGCTGGGTTTAGAACGTCGTGAGACAGTTCGGTCCCTATCCGCTGCGCGCGCAGGAAACTTGAGAAGGGCTGTCCCTAGTACGAGAGGACCGGGACGGACGAACCTCTGGTGTGCCAGTTGTTCCGCCAGGAGCATGGCTGGTTGGCTACGTTCGGAAGGGATAACCGCTGAAAGCATCTAAGCGGGAAGCCTGCTTCGAGATGAGGTTTCCATACACTTTGTGTGGGAGGCACCCAGCAGACCACTGGGTTGATAGGCCGGATGTGGAAGACAGGACTAAAGACTGTCGGAGCTGACCGGTACTAACTGCCGATAACTTCACAACACAACTTTACTGTTAATAATGCTCAAGGTTTTGTTTCGCGTCCACTATGCGGTTCCCGAGTCACGGGCACCAGACCCCCTTGTTTCACCACCATTCTCTTAACGGGTTTGGTTGGTGGGTGGGTGAGGGTTTTGTCTGTCTCGATAGTGTTACGGTGGTCTTAGCGTGGGGGAAACGCCCGGTCCCATTCCGAACCCGGAAGCTTAGCCCTACAGCGCCGATGGTACTGCCCTGGAGACGGGGTGGGAGAGTAGGACGCCGCCGGACAACCATTCCTGGTAGGGGGTGGAGCCAGCACACGGCCCGTAAGGGCTGGGGTGCCAGGCTCCACCCCCTACCTGCATTCCCGAACCCTTTTGTAGGGCGGAGCGCCGGCCAGCAATGTCGCGGTCGAGAGCTCCGGCCGGCCGTGCGCTGGGCAAACTTGCCGGGGATACATCGACCGCGGCTATCGTGGCCATGTGAACGCAGACATAACCCGCACCGGCGCGGACTCCACCAACATCCAACCCTCGAGCACGAGTGAGTCGGCATGGCGCAGGGACCACTTCGTCTCGCTGCTGCGTTTCGCCGAGGCGTCGGTTCGTGAGGACGGGGCTGCCTGTTGGCTCGACGATCATGGGCGGCCTGACAGTTCACACCCTGTGGAAACGTGGATCACGTCGCGTATGGCGCACGTCTTCGCGTTGGGACATCTGCTGGGGGTCAGCGGTGCCGACGAGTATGCCGCGCGAGCCATCCGTGGTCTCCAGGACGTCCTGGGCGACGCGGAGCACGACGGCTGGCTTGCGGCTCGGGGTGAGGGTGACGAGGTCGTCGGCACGAAGCAGGCGTACGCGCACGCCTTCGTCGTGCTGGCCGCGTCGTCCGGCAAGATCGCGGGCATAGCGGGAGCGTCGGACCTGCTCACCAAGGCTCTCGCGGTGCTGGACGCGCGGTTCTGGGAGCAGGAGCAGGAGCTGCACCTCGACGAGCGGTCGCGCGACTGGGCAGAGACCTCCGACTACCGCGGTGTGAACGCGAACATGCACGCCGTCGAAGCGCTGCTGGCAGCGCATGCCGCGACCGGGGACAGTTTGTGGCTGGACCGTGCCGCGGCCATCGGTGATCGTGTGGTGAGCTGGGCGGAGTCCAACGGCTGGCGGATCCCTGAGCACTTCGACGCGGCGTGGAACCCGCTCCTCGAGTACAACGCTGACCGGCCACACGACCCGTTCAAGCCATACGGTGCGACACCCGGTCACGGACTCGAGTGGGCTCGGCTGCTGCTGCAGATCGATGCGGAGGCGGACACGTCCGGTCGACGGACCCAGGCCGCCGTCGCCCTGTTCGAGCGAGCGGTCGCCGACGGATGGGACCCCGAGGGGGGCGGATTCGTCTACACCACCGACTGGTCGGGCACACCGGTGGAGGCGCGGCGCTTCCACTGGGTCGCGGCCGAGGCTGTCGCGACCGCGCAGGTGCTGGGGCGAGTCACCGGTGAGGCGCGCTATGCGGAGCTGGAGGCCGCGTGGTGGGCCTGGATCCGGGAGAACCTCATCGACGTCGAGCACGGCTCCTGGCACCATGAGCTCGACACGAAGAACCGGCCGTCGGGCCGCACGTGGATCGGCAAGCCTGACGTCTATCACGCCGCCCAGGCCGTGATCCTGCCGGAGCTGCCGCTGACCGGCTCGTTCGCGGCCTCCGCACAGCGGGCCGGCCAGATCCTGGCCTGACCGCACCGCTCCCGGCCGGGCGCGGATCGTCAGGTCGGGTACAGGTCGACCTCGGTCGCCTTGACCGTGAACCAGACCGGGTCGCCCGGCGCGAGTGCGAGGTCGGCCGCCGCCCGAGGCGTGATGTCCGCGCTGAGGTTCCCGGCCCGGACCCGCACGAGATCACCGTGCGGCTCCAGGGTGGTGACCGTGACCGGCCAGGAGTTGCGGGGGGAGCCCGTCGCGCGGGCAGGGAAGACCGAGACGGCCGTCGGGCGGAACGCCGCGATCATCGGCGTCCCGGCCGTGGGCGGCACCCGGTCGGCGCCCCCGCCGTCGTCGTGCGGCAGGCCGTGGACGACGACGCCGGTCGCCGCGCGGATCCCGCCGTCGTCGTCGGACCAGGTGCCCGCCACGATGTTCAGGCCCGCGATGCGAGCAGCGAACGCGCTCCGAGGCCGGGAGAGCACCTCGCGGGTCGGGCCCTGCTCGACGACGCGGCCGCCGTCGAGCACTACCACTCGGTCGGCGAGCAGGAGCGCGTCCAGGACGTCGTGCGTGGCGATGACGACGGTCTGCTCGCTGAGGACCTCGCGCAGCAGGTGTCGTAGCGCGGGAGTGACGTCGACGTCGAGGGCGGCCATCGGCTCGTCGAGCAGCAGGAGCCGGGGTTCGGTCGCGAGTGCCCGAGCAACCGCCACCCGCTGGGCCTGCCCGCCGGAGATCGCGGACGGGCGTCGCTCACCCAGATCTGCCAGGCCGATCCGGTCCAGCCAGCGGTCGGCCTCCGCGCCGGCCGACGGCTGGGAAACGCCGCGGGCCCGGGGCCCGAACGCGATGTTCTGCCGTACCGAAAGATGTGGGAACAGCAGGGGGTCCTGCGCCAGCAGTGCCACCTGACGTGCGTGCGGAGGCACCCAGGTGCGGATGCGGCCCGCCTCGACGTGGGTGAGCGTGCGGGCGTCGAGCGTGACCCGGCCGTCGTGCGGGCGCAGCAGCCCGGCCGCGACCGCCAGGAGGGTGGACTTGCCGGCGCCGTTGGGACCGAGCAGCGCGACGGTCTCTCCGTCGGCGACCTCGAGATCGAGCTGGACGTCGCGGTCCGGGAGATGTGCGGAGAGGACAAGGCTCACAGGGCGCTCCGGCTACGGCGGGTGAAGCCGATGACGAGCACGGCGACCGCCACGAGGACGAGGGAGAGCGCGACCGCCGCGTCCGGGTCGGTCTCCCGCTGCAGGTAGATCTCCAGCGGCAGCGTCCGTGTGACCCCTTGCAGGCTGCCGGCGAACGTGATGGTCGCGCCGAACTCGCCCAGGCAACGCGCGAAGGACAGCACCGTGCCGGACAACAGGCCGGGCCACACGAGCGGCAGCGTCACCCGGAACAGGACGGTGGTGGGCCGGGCGCCCAGGGTCGCGGCGACGACGTCGTACCGGGTGCCTGCCGTACGCAGGGCGCCCTCGAGGCTGATCACGAGGAACGGCAGAGCGACGAACGTCTGCGCCAGCACGACGGCCGTGGTGGAGAACGCGATCTGGAGACCCGCCACCTCGAGCGACTCACCGAGCAGTCCGCGGCGTCCGAAGGTGTACAGGAGCGCGATCCCGCCCACCACAGGCGGCAGCACGAGCGGCACCAGCACCAGCGAACGCAGCAGGTTGATTCCCGGGAAGCGGGCGCGGGCCAGCACCAGCGCCAGCGGTATCCCCACCACCAGGCACAGCAGCGTGCTCACGGCCGAGGTACGCAGGCTCAGGAGCAGCGCCGCCACCGACGACTCGCTGCTGATCAGGGTCCAGAAGTTCGGCCAGTCCACGCGGGCCGCCAGCGCCGCGAGGGGGAGCACCACCAGGAGCGCACCCACCGCAGCGACCCCGGCGACCCACCGGGGGATCATGACGCCACGAAGCCGGCGTCGGACAGCACTCTCTGCCCGTCCGGGCTCAGCAGGGCCTCGACGAACTCCTGGGCGTGCTCGGGCTGCGGGCTGCCCTGGAGAGCCGAGACGGGATACACGTTGACGACGTCGTCCGACTCGGGGAACTCGATGCCCTCGACCTGGTCGCCGGCGGCGCTGACGTCCGTGATGTAGACCAGGCCGGCGTCGGCCTCGCCGGTGATCACCTTGTTCAGGACGTCGGTGACGCTCTGCTCCTCGCTGACGGGGGAGAACGAGACGCCGCCCGCCTGCTCGACCTGTTCCGTCGCCGCGCCGCACGGTACCTCGGGTGCGCAGACGACCAGGTTCAGGTCGTCCGCGGCCAGGTCCGCGAGCGATGCGACACCCGCGGGGTTGCCCGGCGGGACAGCGATCATGAGGGTGTTCGCCGCGAAGTCGACGGGCGTCCCTGCCAGCAGGTCGTCCGCGGCGAGCTTGTCCATGTTCGCGGTGTCCGCCGACGCGAAGACGTCCGCGGGGGCTCCCTGCTGGATCTGGGCGACCAGGTCCGACGAGCCGGCGAAGGACAGCTCCACCGAGACGCCGTCGTGCGCCGCCTCGAAGTCCGCGGCGATCTGCTCGAACGTGCTGGTCAACGACGCTGCCGCGTAGACGGTGAGCGTCCGGTCGGGCGGCGCGTCCCCGCCGTCGGCCCGGGGTGATCCGCTGCAGGCTGACAGCGTGCCCGCGGCCAGGAGCCCAGCGGCCAGCGTGCCCATCGTCAGCCGGCGTCGATACCCCTCCATGCGGAACGTCATGCGGAACCCGGCCGATCCTCGGTCTCGATCACGACGTTGGTCGACTTGATGACGGCCACCGCCACCGAACCCGGCTCGAGCCCGAGGTCGCGCACGGCCTCGCTGCTCATCAGCGAGACGACGCGGAACGGCCCGCACTGCAGCTCGACCTGTGCCATGACGGTGTCGGCCTGGATAGCGGTCACCAGACCGACGAAGCGGTTGCGCGCGGAGCTGCGCAGACCTGGCGGCAGGCCGGGTGGCGAGGCGTGCTCACGCGCCACCATCGCTACCTCGTAACCGTCGACGACCTTGCGCCCGGAGTCGTCGGTGCGGACGCCGAGCAGCCCGCGGTCGATCCAGCGGCGCACGGTGTCGTCGCTGACGCCGAGGTACGCGGCGGCCTCTCGAATCCTCATGTGCGGCACATGGTAGAGATTATCACCGAATCTGCGGACTCATATGGGAGGTGCTGCCTGGTCTGCGGAACCGCGATCGATCGGCACACCGTGCGCGGGGGTACAGGAGAGAATGAGTGCATGAGGATCTCCGCACGAGCCGACTACGCCGTCCGGGCAGCCGCCGAGCTGGCGGCGGCCGACCACGACGGACCTGTCCGCGCCGAGGCGCTGGCCCGGGCACAGGACATCCCCCACCGTTTCCTGGAGGGCATCCTGAGCGACCTGCGCCGAGACGGGCTCGTCACGAGCCATCGCGGGGCCGGCGGTGGGTACCGGCTGGCGCGCCCGGCCGACTCGATCACCGTCGCCGACGTGGTGCGGGCCGTCGACGGTCCGCTGGTCTTCGTCCGCGGCACCCGGCCGTCCGACCTGGAGTTCCAGGGTCCGGCCGCACCACTGCTCCACGTGTGGGTGGCACTGCGCGCCAACGTCCGGGCCGTGCTGGAGGCGGTGTCGCTCGCCGACCTGGTGGGTGGCACGCTGCCGGACGGCATCCGCGCCCTCACGCAGGGCGAGTCGGCCTGGGCCAATTCCTGATCCCTGCCGAAGCCCGGTTCCTGGCCCTGGTTCTGACGAGTCCCAGAGCTTTCACCCGGCTTTGCCATGCACATTTATCCGACCTATGAGATGACTGTTGTTTCCGATCGGATTAGTCGGTTACTCTGGCGCCGGCCGCACGGGTGCGGCCTCCGCCGTATTCCCCGGGCCTGGAAGGTCACGACCATGAGAACCCTGATCCTGCTGGCGCTCGTCGGCCTCGGCGCGCAGCTTGTGGACGGCAGTCTGGGTATGGCCTACGGCGTGACCTCCACGACCCTGCTGCTCGCGATCGGCACCAACCCCGCTGCGGCGTCGGCCACCGTGCACCTCGCCGAGATCGGCACCACCCTGGCCTCCGGCGCCTCGCACTGGCGCTTCGGCAACGTGGACTGGAAGGTCGTCGCCCGCATCGGCATCCCGGGCGCCATCGGTGCGTTCGCCGGCGCCACCTTCCTGTCGTCCCTCTCCACCGAGATCGCCAAGCCGGTGATGTCGCTGATCCTGCTGACGCTCGGCCTCTACGTGCTGCTCCGGTTCACCGTGCAGGGCCTCCCCGCGCGTTCGGACAAGCCGCTGCGCCGGCGCTTCCTCACGCCGCTCGGCCTCGTGGCCGGCTTCATGGATGCGACCGGCGGTGGTGGCTGGGGCCCGGTGGGCACCCCCGCGATCCTGGCGAGCGGCCGCATGGAGCCCCGCAAGGTGATCGGCTCGATCGACACCAGCGAGTTCTTCGTGGCCATCGCGGCGAGCATCGGCTTCTTCGTCGGCCTCAGCGGCGAGGGCATCGACTTCACCTGGGTGCTGGCTCTGCTCATCGGTGGGCTGATCGCCGCGCCGATCGCCGCCTGGCTGGTGCGCCTCGTGCCCCCGCGCGTCCTCGGTTCGCTCGTGGGTGGCGTCATCATCCTCACGAACTCGCGCACGCTGCTCAACAGCGACTGGATCGCCGCGGGCCCTGTCCTGATGAACACCGTGTACGTGATCATCTGGGTGGTCTGGGCCGCCGCCGTTGCATGGTCGGTGCGCGCGTACCGTCGCGACAAGGCCGTCGAGACTGCCGAGACTGCCGAGCCCGCTGAGGCAGCCAAGCCCCACGGGCCGGAGGCCGATAGCGTGTCGGTATGACGTCCGACCGGGTAGCGGTGATCACTGTCTCCGACCGTTGTGCACGCGGCGAGGCCGAGGACCGGTCTGGTCCGACGGCGGTGTCTCTCCTGGAAGAGGCCGGGCTCACCGACGTGCATCAGCACCTCGTGCCCGACGGCGTCGAGTCGGTCCGGGACGTGCTGCGTGCCGTGCTCGACGACGGCGCGCGGCTCGTCATCACCACCGGCGGCACCGGGATCGCCCCGCGGGACCTCACCCCCGAGGGCACGCGCGAGGTGATCGATCAGGAGATCGCGGGGATCGCGGAGGCCGTCCGTCAGCAGGGCATCGCGGCGGGCGTCCCTACCGCCGCGCTCTCCAGGGGGCTGGCCGGGATCGCCGGCACCGCCGACGGGGAGCGCGCGCTGGTGGTGAACCTGCCCGGGTCGTCCGGCGGGGTGCGCGACGGGCTCCAGGTGGTGCTCACGCTCTGGCCGCACGTCCGCTCGCAGCTCGTCGGCGGCGACCACTGACCCGAGCCGGGTCGGACACCTGAGCGGGGTCAGCCGCCCGCGAAGGGGGGCAGGACGTCTACCGTCGCGCCGTCCGGGACCTGGGCGTCGTCGGACGTCGTGCGGGCGCCCGCCACCAGCAGGGCGCACTTCGGCAGCACGTCCGCCAGGCGCGGGTGCGCTGCCGTGAGGGCAGCGCGGAGGGCGGCCACCGACGTCGGGCCGCCGAGCTGTTCGGTGGTGACACCGGCGGCCTCCCGGGCGCCGGCGAAATAGCGGACGGTGATCATGCCGGACGCTCCCAGTCGCCCGACTTGCCGCCCGTCTTGCGCTCGAGGCGCACGTCCGCGAGCGAGACGGACTTGTCCAGGCCCTTGACCATGTCGACGACGGCGAGGCCCGCGACCGCGACCGCGGTGAGCGCCTCCATCTCGACCCCCGTGCGGTCGGCCGTGCGGACGGTCGCCGTGATCGTGACGCCGTCGTCGGTCACCTCGAGGTCCACCGCGGCGCCGTGCACGCCGATCACGTGCGCGAGCGGCAGCAGCTCCGGCGTCCTCTTCGCGGCCGCTATCCCGGCGATCCGGGCCACGGCCAGCACGTCCCCCTTGGGGACGGCGCCGTCGCGCAGCGCCCGCACGACGTCGGGACCGCAGCGGACGCTGCCCGTCGCGGTGGCGGAGCGGATCGTCGGCTGCTTGGCGGTGACATCGACCATGCGGGCCTGGCCGCGGTCGTCAAGGTGCGTGAAGCTCACGGGACCAGGGTGTCACGTCGGGCTCGCAGGCCGAACCGGCACGGGCCGAACCCGGCCGGCACCTGAGACGGCGTGCGGTCAGCGTGCCGCGCGCCG
The DNA here is from genome assembly GCF_050936155.1 of Promicromonospora sp. CA-289599. NCBI lineage: Bacteria > Bacillati > Actinomycetota > Actinomycetes > Micrococcales > Promicromonosporaceae > Promicromonospora > Promicromonospora sp. CA-289599. The sequence continues at coordinate 2,338,536 of NZ_JBNJNI010000001.1, read as the reverse complement.
GGCGGCGAGCCGCAGGGCGGCGGTGGACGCGCCCTTCGCCGCCATGCGCTTCGCGAACACCGCGGTGCCCGCGGCGACCGCCGCGAACACGGTGGCCTGCACCAGGTCCAGCTCCGGGTCGTCCGCCTTGCTGGGCGCGTCGTTACCGGTCACGCCTTTCCAGATCATGCTGACCGCCTTCTGCGCGACCCAGCCGGCCGCGAGCGTCAGGGCAAGAGTGCCGACCTTCTCGGCGAGTGTCTGTTCCGTCTCGATCTTGGCCATCCCTACACCGTAGCGTCCGACCAGCCAGTAGGCTGGCCGGACACGACAGGGGAGCGCCACACGGCGCTGAGAGTGCGGAACACCGCAGACCCTTGAACCTGATCCGGGTAAGACCGGCGGAGGAAGTCGAGGCACGATGTTGCGTCCTACCGGTGCTCGCACGGGCACCATCCATGTTGTTCCGGCCGCCGGAGCGCTCTCCGTGGCGCTCCTGCTCGCCGGGTGCGGCGGCTCTGGGTCCGATGGTTCCGGGACCGGCGGGGGCGACCCGGCGGCGTCGGGCACCGTGACCCTCGTGACCCACGACTCCTGGGCGCTCGACGAGAAGGTCGTCGAGCAGTTCGAGGAGGAGTCCGGGCTGACCGTCGAGGTCAGCGCGGCGGGCGACGCCGGAACCCTGGTGAACCAGCTGGTGCTGACCAAGGACGCCCCGCTCGGCGACGCCGTCTTCGGCATCGACAACACCTTCGCGTCCCGCGCGCTCGAGGCGGGGGTCGTCGAGGAGTACACCCCGGCGGACCTGCCCGACGGCGTCGAGCAGCTGGGCGGCGCGCTCACCCCGATCGACCAGGGCGACGTCTGCGTGAACGCGGACGAGGCCTGGTTCGAGCAGTCGGACCTCGAGGTCCCGAAGACGCTCGAGGACCTGGCCGACCCGGAGTACCGGGACCTGCTCGTGGTGAGCAACCCCGCGACGTCGTCGCCCGGGCTCGCCTTCCTGCTGGCGACCGTCGGGGCGTTCGGCGAGGACGGGTTCGAGGACTACTGGGCGTCCCTGGTCGACAACGGCGTCAAGGTCGCCGACTCGTGGGAGGACGCCTACTACGTGGACTTCTCGGGCGCGGGTGAGGGCGGCGAGCGCCCGCTCGTCCTGTCGTACGCGACCTCGCCGGCCTTCACCGTCAGCGAGGACGGTTCCGGGTCGACCACCAGCGCGCTGCTCGAGACGTGCTTCCGGCAGGTCGAGTACGCGGGGGTGCTCGCCGGGTCGGACAACCCGGAGGGCGCCCAGGCGTTCGTCGACTTCCTGCTCGGCGCGGACGCCCAGGCCGCGCTGCCCGAGTCGATGTACATGTACCCGGCCGACCCCGCCACGGAGCTGCCCGCCGACTGGGAGAAGTTCGCACCCCAGGCGGAGACGCCGTTCGAGGTGGATCCCGCCGAGGTGAGCGAGCACCGCGACGAGTGGATAGAGCGGTGGACAGAGACCGTAGTCGGCTGAGCCTGCGGCCCGCGCCGCTGCTCTGGGGGACGGCGGTCGCCGTCCCCCTCGGGTTCCTCGCCGTCTTCTTCGCCTGGCCCGTGGCCGCGCTGGTGGTCCGCGGGTTCGTGCCCGACGGCGTGCTCGACCTCACCGGTTTCGCGGAGGTGCTGTCCAGCCCGCGCACGTGGCGGCTCGTGTGGCTCACCCTGACCCAGGCTGTGCTCGGCACCGCCTTCTCGGTGCTGCTCGGACTGCCGCTCGCGTACCTGCTCTACCGCCGGTCGTTCCCCGGCCGGGTACTGGTGCGCGGGCTCGTGACGGTGCCGTTCGTGCTGCCCGCCGTCGTGGTCGGCGTCGCGTTCCGCACCCTGTTCGCGCCCGGCGGCACGCTCGGCTTCCTCAGGCTGGAGGAGTCGCTGGCCGGGATAGTCGTCGCCCTCGTCTTCTTCAACGTGTCGGTGGTCGTGCGGACCGTCGGCGGGCTGTGGGAACGGCTCGACCCCAGGACCGAGCAGGCCGCCGCGTCGCTCGGGGCAGGGCCCGCGCGGGTCTTCCGCACGGTGACGCTGCCCTCGCTGGCGCCCGCTGTCGCGTCCGCGGCCGCAGTGGTGTTCCTGTTCTGCGCCACCGCCTTCGGGGTCGTGCTGGTCCTCGGCGGCGTGCGGTACGGCACCATCGAGACCGAGATCTGGACGCGCACCACCCAGTTCCTGGACCTGCGGACGGCCTCGGTGCTCTCGATCCTGCAGCTCGTGGTCATCTCGGGCGCCCTCGCGGTGTCCGCCCGGGCCCGCCGCCGGCGGGAGGCGGCGCTGCGCCTCGTGTCCACGCACGGCTCGGCCAGGCGGTTGTCCTGGCGGTCGCCCCAGGACATGACGACGGCGCTGGTGGGCGCGGCGATCGTCGGCGGGCTCATGGTGCTGCCGCTGGCCGGCCTGGTGACCCGCAGCTTCCGCGAGCCCGACGGCTCCTGGGGACCAGGGAACTACGTGGCGCTCGGGACCACCGGTGAGCGCAACGCACTGGTCGTCACCGTGTGGGAGGCCACCGCTACCTCGCTCCGGACCGCACTGGCCGCGACGGTGATCGCCCTGGTGGTCGGCGGTCTCGTGGCGCTCGTGGTGTCCCGGCGGCCGCGGTCGGTCGGCGCACGCCGCGCCGTCGGGGCGCTGGACGGGCTGTTCATGCTCCCGCTCGGGGTGTCCGCGGTGACCGTCGGATTCGGGTTCCTCATCACCATGGACCAGCCGGTGCTCGGTGTGGACCTGCGGACCTCCGGGCTGCTCGTCCCCGTGGCGCAGGCGGTGGTCGCCGTACCCCTCGTCGTGCGTACGGTGCTGCCCGTGCTCCGGGCTATCGACCCCCGGTTGCGCGAGGTCGCCGCCGTGCTCGGTTCCGGCCCCGGCCGCGTGCTGCGGACCGTGGACCTGCCGATCGCCCTGCGCTCGGTCGGGCTGGCCACCGGGTTCGCCTTCGCGGTGTCGCTCGGTGAGTTCGGTGCGACATCGTTCCTCGCACGGCCCGACGGCGCCACCCTCCCCGTCGTGATCTACCGCCTCATCGGGCGGCCCGGCGCCGAGAACTACGGGATGGCGCTCGCGGCGTCGGTGGTGCTCGCCGTGCTCACCGCGACGGTGATGATGCTGGCTGAGCGGTTGCGCGACGAGCGCGCCGGAGGGGAGTTCTGATGGCTGGGCTGGAAGTTCGGGACGTCAGTGTGCGGTACGGGGGCCCGACCGGGGTGACCGCGGTGGACCGGGTGTCGCTGACCGTCGCGCCCGGCGAGGTGGTCGCGCTGCTCGGCCCGAGCGGGTGTGGCAAGTCGTCGCTGCTGCGTGCGGTGGCCGGGCTCGAGCCCCTGGCCGGCGGCAGCGTCCGGTACGACGGCGAGGACCTCGCCGGGGTGCCGGTCCACAGGCGCAGGTTCGGGCTCATGTTCCAGGAGGGTCAGCTCTTCCCGCACCGGGACGTACGGCGGAACGTCGCCTACGGGCTGGAGACCCAGGACCTGACCCGGGACGAGCGGGACGAGCGGGTGAGCACGCTGCTCGACCTCGTGGGGCTCGCCGGCTACGAGCAGCGGGCCGTGCCCACGCTGTCCGGAGGCGAGCAGCAGCGGGTGGCCCTCGCGCGGGCCCTGGCCCCCCGGCCCCGTCTGCTCCTGCTGGACGAGCCGCTCTCCGCGCTCGATAGGCAGCTCCGGGAACGGCTCGCGAGCGAGGTGCGCTCAGCGCTGGTCGAGACCGGCACGACGGCGGTGTTCGTCACGCACGACCACGCCGAGGCGGCCGCCGTCGCCGACCGGATCGGCGTCATGGACCGGGGGCTGCTGCTGCAGGTCGCCGGCCCGGGCGAGCTGCGGGCCGCACCGGCGTCGGATCGCGTCGCGGAGTTCCTGGGCCTGCGCGGCTGAGCCGTTCCGCCGTCCTACCCCCCGCAACCGGTCGGGCGCGCCCGCCTGAGGGCCATATGACGCGGTACCACAGGCCGATGCCGCCGTGCCCAGACTTCGAGAGGGTGCGCCCAGGCACGACGGACGTGCCGAGGAGCGGAGGAATCTCATGACCGAGAACTCAGCAACCAGCAGCTCGTGGCCCGCCTGGACGGTGCCGCTCGCCGCGGCGGTGGTCGCCGTGGCGGTGTGGCTGGTCGGAGCGGCGTCCGGCGTGAACCTCGAGGCGCAGCTCGGCGCGGACGTGCAGGCGGTCTCGGTGGTGGCGGCGGCGGTCGCCGCGCTCGCGGCGGGCCTCGCCGGCTGGGGCGTGCGAGTGCTGATCGGGCGTCTGGTGCGTGGCGGCGGCGAGGTCGTGTGGTTCGTGCTGTGTGCCGTCGTCCTGTTGGCGTCCATGGTCGGTGCCTTCGCCGGAACCACGCCGGGGGCGGTCGTGGTCCTGGTGAGCATGCACGTGGCGGTGGGTGCGGTCGTCGCGCTGGGCCTCCGCACTGTCGGGCGAGGCGCTACGTCGGGATCGGTTCTCGCCTAAATTCGGGGCATTGCGGGTGAATATTCTCTAACCTCTCAGGTGAACCCAGGCATTTCGGACCTGGGCCCCAGGGAGGACGCCTCGATGAGACTTCGTACGAGACTCAGCAGGACTGCGCCCGCGGTCGCCGCAGCGGCCACGCTCATCTTCGCCGGGAGTGCCGTACCCGCCGCGGTCGCGGGCCCCGCCGGGGCCGTCGCCGGCACGACGGCCACCGCGGGCGACCCCGTCACCCACGACGAGAACGAGCGCGTGCCCGAGGGTGCGGCGTGGACCCAGACGTACTTCCCGTCGGCGGACGGCGCCGAACTGCACGCCGACATCCTGCGGCCCGCCCACCTGGGCCCGAACGTCCGGACGCCGGTCATCCTGTCGATCGGGCCGTACTTCGCGCACGCCGGGCAGACCGGGGACGAGGGCTGGGACGTGGTGGGTCCGTCCGCGCGGTTCCGGGACTTCGTCGACGGCGCCGACCTCATGGCGAACGAGTACACCTTCGTCATGGTGGACATCCGTGGCTACGGCGGCAGCACGGGCTGCCTCGACTGGGTGGGCCCGGGAGAGCAGGCGGACATCGCCGCGGCGATCGAGTGGTCCGCGAGCCGGCGGTGGTCCACGGGCGACGTCGGCATGTACGGCAAGTCGTACGACGCCGTCACCGGGCTGGCCGGCAACAACCTGGACCTCGAGCCGCTCAAGGCGGTGGTGGCCCAGGAGCCGTTGTGGAACATGTACAACTACCTCTGGAGCAACAAGGTCGCCCGGCCAAACCTGACGGGCACCCCCGAGGCGTACAACTTCATCGCCACCATGGAGCCCATGGTGGGCGACAGCAAGCGGTACGCGAAGAACGCCCGCTACGAGGAACGCCACCCCGAGTGCCTGGTGAACAACCTGTCGGACCCGAACGAGCCGGACGTCGAGTCGGAGTACTGGGACGCCCGCAACCTGGCCGAGGACGCCGCAGGCACGGACACGCCGCTGTTCGTGACCCAGGGCTTCATCGAGCCCAACACCAAGCCCGAGGACATGGAGCTCTTTCTCGACAACCACACGGGCGTGGAGCGCGGCTGGCTCGGCCCGTGGGACCACGTGCGGGGCAACGACGTCTCCGACGGGCGCCTCGCGATGGGGCGCGAGGGCTTCTTCGACGAGGTGATGCGGTTCTACGACGAGTTCCTCAAGGGTGTCGAGCCGGGCGTCGAGGACCCGGCGTACGCGATACAGGACAACACCGGCGCCTGGCGTGCGCAGGACACGTGGCCCGAGGCCGACAGCTCGACCCGGGTGCGGCTGCGCGAGGGCGCCTACGTGGACGACGGCGGGCCACGGCCGGCGCGGTCGGCGGGGCCGACGGTGGACCAGCTCGACGGATGGGACATGGAGAACGCGCCGACGCTCGCGCCCTCGCTCGCCCCTTCGCTCGCGCCGGAGAGCCGCGCCGCGGGCGCCGTCAAGTCGTCCTACTGGACGTGGTCGGCGCCCGTCGAGTCGGCGGTGCGGATCACCGGCACGCCGTCGATCACGCTGGACGCGAGCGCGGTCGGGGACGTGCTGGTGCGGCTCTGGGACGTCGCGCCCGACGGACGGGCGACCATGTTCGACGAGAACGCGGCGCTGATCGAGCGCCGGGGGCGGCTGTCGTTCGACCTGAAGTCGACCGACTGGACCCTCGCGGAAGGGCACCAGCTCGGCGTGCAGATCGGGACGATCAACGACAACTCCTGGAACTGGGTGCCCGAGCCGTCCGGCAACACCGTGCGGGTGAGCGGCGCGCGGCTCTCGCTCGACCTGCAGGACCCGGCCGGCGACGTCGCCACCCAGGGGGAGGAGGCGCCCTACCTGGAGCGCTACGTCGCCGTGAACTCGAAGACGCTGTCCGGTGTGGGGAGGGGCAGCTTCCACCTCGGTATCTCGCACTCCTGACGGTGACCTGACCAGCACTCCGGTCTGGCGCCGCCCGGGCCGGGCGCCACCTCGTCGTGGCGCCCGGCCTGTGCGAGAGCCTCAGGCCGCGCCTGCCTGCTGCACGAGCAGCGCCACCTGCGTGCGGTTCTCCACACCCAGCTTCACCAGGACGTTCGAGACGTGCGCCTTCACCGTCGGGACACCGAGATGCAACCGTCGTGCGATCTCCGCGTTGGACGAGCCGCGCCCGATCTCCACGGCCACGTCGCGCTCGCGGTCCGTGAGCCGGTCCAGCGCGGATGCCGCGTCCCGCGCCTCGCCGCCGCCAGCGGCCACCGTGTCCATGAGGCGGCGGGCGATATCGGGTGCGAGCACGGGCTCGCCGAGCGCTGCCGCCCGGACCGCCGACGCGATACGCGCGGGCGGCATGTCCTTGAGCAGGTAGCCGGCGGCCCCTGCGCGGAGCGCCCCCACGACCTCGGTGTCGGTGTCGAACGTCGTCAGCACCACGACGGCGGGCGGCGCCCGCCGGGCCCGCACCCGCCGGGTGGCCTCGATCCCGTCCACGCCCGGCATCCGCAGGTCCATGAGCACGACGTCGGTGGGGTGGGCATCGAGGACCTCGGACACGTCGCCGCCGTCGGCTGCCTCCCCGACGACGTGGATCCCGTCCGACCCGTCGAGCATCAGGCGCAGGCCGGCACGGACCAGCGGGTCGTCGTCGACGATCACTATGCGCGTCTCGCGCGCCTCCGTGCGGGTCTCCATCAGCGCCACGGTATCCGCACGTCCAGCGTGAAGCCGTCGGCGGTGCGGGCGGCCACCAAGGTGCCGCCCAGCAGCTCGACGCGCTCCCGCAGGCCGACCAGCCCGGTGCCTGGTTCGGCGTTCGCGGGTCGGGTCGGGCCGTCGTCGGCCACGGTGATCCGGACCTCGCCCGCGCCAGTGGCCACCGTGACCCGGGCGGCCGCACCCGGTGCGTGCCGCCGGGCATTGGTCAGGCCTTCCTGGACCACGCGAAAGGCGGCAGCGGCGACCGCGGGCGGCGGTTCCGGGTCCTCCGGGAGCTCGAGGACGACGGCGGTCCCGACGGAGCGGGCGGCGTCGACGAGTCCGCGGACGTCGGCAAGGGCGGGCGGCGGGGCCAACCGGTCCGAGCCGTCACGGAGAAGCCGTACCAGCTGTCGCAGGTCCTCCAGCGCGTCCGCCGCACCGGTCCGGATGCGACCGGCGGCCGCCGCGAGCTGTTCCGGCGGAGCATCGGGCCGGAACTCGACCGCGCCCGCCGTCGCGGCCAGCAGGGACAGCCGGTGGCCCAGCGCGTCGTGCATCTCCGCGGCGATCTGGCTGCGCTCGGCGGTGCGGGCCTCCGCCAGCGCACGGCCGCGGTCGAACTCGGCTCGCCTGGCGCGTTCCCGCAGCTCACGCAGCACCTGGGCGCGCGCCTGCCAGAACGCGCCCCAGCCGAGGAGGGCAGCGTGCACCGCGACGACGCACAGCAGCCACCAGCCCAGTGGGAGCGCCGCCGCTCGCCAGAATGCCTGTACCGCATGTGCCACGACGCCCGCGGACGCGATCAGGACCGCCGTCCGGAGCGGGAACCAGCGGGCGACGTGCAGCGTGCCGGCCGTCGCCGCGGGCGTGGCGACGGGCGAGATCGCGGCGAGGACGGTGAGGCCCAGCACGACTGCCACCGGGTGGCGTGACCAGAGCCCGGGGACGAGCGCGAGCGCCAGGACGGCGACCACGGAGTCCAGCACCGTGAGCTGGACCGCGCCGAGATACCCGGGGGCTGCCGAAGCCTGCGTCAGTACCCCCCAGGCCACGGCGGCCGTGAGCACCAGCATCGCCGGCATCCCCACGCGCCACGGGGACCGTAGCCCGCGGTCGAGCCGGGCAGGCCACGCCTCAGCGCCCGGCGGGCATTCCTGCGGTTCACCAGCTGTCATGCCGGTGACTTTACGGACGCCTCCCGGGACCCGGAACCGACCAAGGTCGGGGGTACCCCGGTCGAAGGATTGCACGATGCGGTACTGCAGGCCGATGACGGACGATCCGGACACCACGAGGCTGTCTGCAGGCGCGACGGACGTGCCGAGAAGGAGGACTCCCATGGCTCAGAACACAGCGGTCCGGCATGCGTGGCCCGCCTGGACGGTGCCGCTCGCGGCGGCGGCGGCCGGCGTGGTGGTGTGGTTGATCGGTGCGGCGTTCGGCGTCGACCTCGAAGCGCGCACGGGAGCGAGCACCCAGGCGGTCTCGGTGGTCGCCGTGCTGATAGCGGCGCTCGTGGTCGGCCTGGCGGGCTGGGGCGTGCGAGCTGTGCTCGCACGGCTCACGAAGGGCGGTGGCGAGGTGGCGTGGCTGGTGCTGTGCGGCGTGCTCCTGCTCGCCTCGCTCCTGGGTGCTGTCGCGGGCACGTCGCCGGGCGCGACAGCGATCCTGATGGTCGAGCACGTGGTGGTGGGTGTCGTCGTGGCGCTCGGGCTGCGCCGTGCCGGGGGTCAGGCCTCCGAGCTCGCCTCCACCACGTCGTAGTGCTTGCGTCCCCACTCGCCGAGGGGCTGCAGGGCGCCCACCAGCTCTGCCCCCGCGGGGGTCGGCGCGTAGCGGATCTGCACGGGCATGGTTGGCACGACCTCGCGTGCGATGAACCCCTGCCGTTCCAGCTCGCGCAGGCGCTGGGTCAGGAGCCGGTCGGAGATGCCGCGGACGTAGCGGCGGTACTCGACGAAGCGCCGCGCCCCCGCGACGCCCGCGTAGAGAATGGCTCCCGACCAGCGCCGGCCGGCCAGCTCGAGGGTGCGCTGGAAGACGGTGCACGCCTCCTCGTTCGCCAGGGTCGGTGCTCCGGTGTCCGGCAGGGGGACCAGGGCCGGGGAGCGGGGGACTGTCGCCTCGGAAGTCACTTACTCATAGTGAGTTGCTAACCCGGTCCTTGGCAAGTCCCGGTGAGTGCCGGACGATGCGTGAGGCGTCCGGACGGGCGCCGGCTCTCGCCGGGTGCGCCCGGTCATCGTCCTCGGAGGACCCGTGTTCGTTGCGTCTGTAGTCGTCTCTGCCCTGCTCGCCCTGGTCACCGCGTTCAGCGGCTACGGCAAGCTGACGGGCAACCCGCAGGTGGTCGAGCCGCTCACCACCAAGCTCGGTGTGCCCAAGAAGTTCATCCCGGTGCTCGGCACGCTGCTGGTCGCCGGCGCGATCGGCACCGCCGTCGGGATCTGGTGGGCGCCGATCGGCATCGCTGCCACCGGGTGCTTCGTCCTGTACTTCCTGGGTGCGGTCATCACGCACCTCCGTGCGAAGGACTGGCCGGGAGTCGGACCGACGGCCGGCCTGCTGGTGCTCTCGGCAGCGGCTCTCGTGCTGCGCCTGCTCTCGCTCTGACCCGGGTGACGGCTACCGTGCGGGCATGACTTCTCCCGCCCCCGACGCCCTGCTCGCCGACCTCCGGACGCTTGTCGAGTGCGAGTCGCCGTCGTCGGACCCGGAAGCACTCGCCCGGTCCGCCGACCTGGTGGCCCGGCTGGGCACCGCGCACCTGGGTGTCGAGCCCGAGCGGCTCGGTGTCCACCTGCGGTGGCGGCTCGGCGGCCCCACGCGCGTGCTGGTGCTGGCGCACCACGACACGGTGTGGCCGATCGGCACCCTGCGGACGCACCCGTTCGAGATCTCCGACGGCGTGCTGCGCGGCCCCGGCAGTTTCGACATGAAGACTGGCCTGGCGATGGCGCTGCACGTGCTGGGGTCCCTCGACGACCGGACCGGGGTCACCCTCCTGGTGAACGGCGACGAGGAGATCGGCTCGCCGTCGTCCCGGAAGCTCATCGAGGACGAGGCCCGTGGGGCGGACGCCGCCCTCGTGCTGGAGGCCTCGGCCGACGGCGGCGCGCTCAAGCTCGAGCGCAAGGGCACCTCCATCTACCGCGTGCTGGTGAAGGGCAGGGCCGCGCACGCGGGCCTGGAGCCCGAGAAGGGTGTCAACGCGTCGGTCGAGCTGGCGCACCAGGTGCTGGCGGTCGCCGGGCTCGGTGACCCGGCGCTCGGCACGACCGTGACGCCGACGGTCGCCACCTCCGGCACCACGGGTAACACCGTCCCGGCCGAGGCTTCGTTCGCGGTGGACGTCCGTGCCCGGACGGTGGCCGAGCAGGAGCGGGTCGACTCCGCGATGCGCGCCCTGGTTCCGGTGCTGCCCGACGCCGTGCTCGAGATCGAGGGCGGCATCAACCGGCCGCCGCTGGAGGGTGCGCTGTCCGCCGCGCTCTTCGCCCGCGCGTCGCGGATCGCCGCGGAGAACGGCCTGCCGCCCCTCACCGGCGTGGCGGTCGGCGGGGCGTCGGACGGCAACTTCGCCGCCGGCGTCGGCACGCCCACGCTCGACGGGCTGGGTGCGGTGGGCGGCGGCGCCCACGCCGCCGACGAGCACGTCCTGACGGACCACCTCCAGGACCGTGCAACGTTGCTCCGCGCCCTGATCACGGACCTCACCACAATCCGTTGAGTGCTGGATATTCGCCCTTTTCTGCGGCTTGAGGGGGCGAATATCCAGCACTCAACGAGGGGTCAGGGGCGGGTCGGGGGGCCGAAGCCTGTGGCGCCCCATGGGGTCGCCGGGGGGCGGGGTTGCCTCGCGAGGAAGGCGGCCCGGGCCTGCTGCATGACCCACACCAGGTACTGCCGCTGCTGCTCCAGCCCGTGCGGGTCGAGATCCCCCTGCGCACCGGCGCGTTGGTGCAGCAGGGCGAGCTCGGTCGCGGCCTGCTGGTAGTCGGTCATCGCGCGCTCGGCGGGGCGGCCGCCCACGGACCGGGCCCAGCTCCGGGCCGCGCGGCGGCCGGGCAGCGTCGACAGCATCCGCAGGTCGTCGTGCGTGACGATGCCGACCGGGCCGTACAGCGGTAGGTAGTGGCCGATGAGCTGGACGATCCGACGGCGGTCCCGCGCCAGGATCACGATCAGGCCGATCAGCACCACGAAGCCGACCAGGTAGGCGAAGGCCAGGCCGCCGATCCCGAACTTCGTGGAGCCGTTCCACAGGCTGTGCAGAGCGATGGCGCCCAGGAGCCCGTACAGCGGAGCCCGCCGGCGCAGCTTTCCGGGCCCGGCCAGCGCGGCGACCGCCACGCCGATGCCGGTCATCGCCGTGCACAGCGGGTGCAGCAGCGGCGAGACGATGGCCCGCAGCACGAACACGTACCCGAGCTGGTCCGCCTCGAGGGCGTCGATGAAGTACTGGATGTTCTCCGTCGCCGCGAAGCCGAGGCCTACCATCGCGGCGTAGATGACGCCGTCGGTGGGGCCGTTCAGCTCCTGGCGCCGCCACCAGAGCATGCCGAACAGGACCGCACCCTTCAGCAGCTCCTCGACCACCGGTGCGCCGAACGTCGCGACGATGTACCAGCCTTCCTCCTCGCCGGTGAGCTCGGTCTCGGTGAGCAGCGACAGCCCGAGCGTGTTCAGGATGCTCGCGAACAGCGCGGCGACCCCCGCACCCCACAGGAACGCGAAGACCAGGGCGTTCGGCGGCTCCGGCTCCAGCCGGTCCAGCGCGAGCACCAGCGGCAGCCAGACGGCGACGGGCAGCACCGCGAGCGACAGCCCCACGACGAACGACGCGCCGCCCGTGATCGCGTCGAACGCGAGGATGACGAGGAGGCACACCGACGCGAAGACGATCCCCAGGATCACTCCGATCGGGGCACGCCCGGGGGCACGACCCGTGAGGATCGCACTGGGATCGATAGCCATGCCAGGGACCCTACCGACTCGGCGGCGGACACGGCGGGCGACAGACCGCCCCGGGGCCCGGCTACGCTGGCGTCGTGCCCCAACGTGTCGCTCTCGAGCTCGCTGTCCAGGATCCGGCCGGGGCGGTGATCGCTGCCGGCGTCGGCGCCCGGCGCGTCGAGCTCTGCTCCGCGCTCGGCGCCACCGGCGGCATCACGCCGAGCGCCGCGCTCGTCGAGGCGGTGGTCGACGCCGCGGCGGTGGTCCCGTCGTCCGACAGCTCCCCGATCCTCGAGGTGCACGTCCTGGTGCGCCCCCGCCCGGGCGGCTTCGTGTACTCGGCCGCCGAGACCGACCTGATGCTGCGGGACGTCACCCTGGCGACCGACCAGGGCGCCGACGGCGTTGTGGTGGGCGCCCTGACGCCGTCCGGCACCGTGGACGTCCGGCGGATGCGCGACCTGGTCGCCGCCGCCGAGGACGCCGAGGTGACGTTCCACCGCGCGCTCGACGTGATCGCGGACCCGATCGCCGCGCTCGACACGCTGGCCGAGCTGGGCGTCACAAGGGTGCTCACCTCCGGCGGCGCGGCCCGCGCGGGCGAGGGCCTGGACCGGCTGGCCGCCCTGGTCGAGCACAGCGCCGAGCTGGGCATCGAGATCATGGCGGGCGGCGGCGTCACGGCGGCGGACATCCCGGCGCTGCTGCGCATCGGCGTGGACGCCGTGCACCTCTCCGCGAAGCGCACGGTGGTCGACGCCGCAGGCCCGGGCGGCGGGGACGAGGCAGGCTACGAGGTGACGGATCAGACACTCGCCGAGGCTGCGGCGCAGGCGCTCCGCACTACGGTTGTCTCATGACCTCAGAGCCGGCCCGTGGGCCTGTCGACGCCACCACCACCAACGCCTGGGGCTCGCTCACCGAGCTCTCCAAGAACCTCCGGCCGGACCTGCGCGGCTGGTTCGCCGCCGACCCGGCCCGGGCCGAACGCCTGAGCCACCAGGCCGCCGACCTGCACGTCGACCTGTCGAAGAACCTGGTGACGGACGAGGTGCTCGCCTCGCTCCTCGCCCTTGCCGACGAGGTGCGGCTCACCGAACGCCGCGACGCGATGTTCGCCGGCGAGCACATCAACGTCACCGAGGACCGCGCGGTGCTGCACACGGCGCTGCGCCGCCCGTCCGACGAGCCGCTGACCGTGGACGGCCAGGACGTCACCGCCGACGTGGCCGACGAGCTCGCCAAGGTCTACGCGTTCGCCGAGAAGGTCCGCTCCGGCGAGTGGACCGGTGTCACGGGCGAGCCCGTGCGGACGATCGTGAACATCGGCATCGGCGGCTCCGACCTCGGCCCGGTCATGGCGTACGAGGCCCTGGAGCCCTACGTCCAGGACGGTCTGGAGGTCCGGTTCGTCTCGAACATCGACCCCACCGACGTCGCGCAGAAGACCGCCGACCTCGACCCGACGACCACGCTCTTCATCGTCGCCTCCAAGACCTTCGGCACGCTGGAGACCCTCACCAACGCCCGCCTCGCACGCGACTGGCTGTGGCGCTCGCTGGTCGCGGCCGGCGCCGTCGAGGACTCCGACGACGGCCGCTCCGACGCCGTCGCGAAGCACTTCGTGGCCGTGTCCACCGCCCTGGACAAGGTGGCGGCGTTCGGGATCGACCCCGAGAACGCCTTCGGGTTCTGGGACTGGGTGGGCGGCCGCTACTCCGTCGACTCGGCGATCGGCACGTCGCTCGCCATCGCGATCGGGCCGGACGCGTTCGCCGAGCTCCTGGCCGGCTTCCACGCGATGGACGAGCACTTCCGGACCACGCCGCTCGAGAACAACGTGCCCGTCCTGATGGGGCTGCTCAACGTCTGGTACGTGAACTTCCGCGACGCGCACACGCACGCCGTCCTGCCATACGCGCAGCAGCTGCACCGGTTCCCGGCCTACCTGCAGCAGCTCACCATGGAGTCCAACGGCAAGTCCGTGCGCTGGGACGGCACGCCCGTCACCTCCGACACCGGCGAGGTCTTCTGGGGCGAGCCCGGCACCAACGGGCAGCACGCGTTCTACCAGCTCATCCACCAGGGCACACGCACCATCCCGGCGGACTTCATCGCCGTCGCGAACCCCGCCTACCCGCTGCGCGACGCCGAGGCCGACGTGCACGGCCTGTTCCTCGCGAACTTCTTCGCGCAGACCAAGGCGCTCGCGTTCGGCAAGACGGCCGACGAGGTGCGGGCCGAGGGCGTCGCCGAGGACCTGGTCTCGGCCAAGGTGTTCAGCGGCAACCGGCCGACGACGTCGATCCTCGCCCCCGCGCTGACCCCGTCCGTGCTGGGCCAGCTCGTCGCGCTGTACGAGCACATCACGTTCGTGCAGGGCGTCGTGTGGGGCATCGACTCGTTCGACCAGTGGGGCGTCGAGCTCGGCAAGAAGCTCGCGCTGGAGATCGCCCCGGCGGTCGCCGGTGACGAGGCAGCCCTGGCGGCGCAGGACCCGTCGACTGCGGCGCTGATCGCGAGGTACCGCGAGCTGCGCGCCTGACGACGCCGAACCGCAGGTTACGCGTCGATCCGGGCAGTGATCGACGCGTAACCTGCGGTTCGGCGCGGTTGATGACTGGGAACTTGCGGTTCGGCACGACTCCGCCGCTCGGAGGACCCGTAACTTGCGGTTCGGCACGGCGCGGCCCCCGGGGGACTCGTAGCTTGCGGTTGGGCGGATGGGGCGACCTGGTGCACCCCCCGCCGTACCCGCCGGCGACCGAGTACCGGGCCGCGTCGGTGCCGGGTTAGAGGATTCTCATCCGAATCGGAGGGCTTCGCCGGGTACCGGCTGCGAGGATGAGCGGGTGAACACGCACCTCGACCTGCTGACCGGTGACGCCGCTGCGGGGCTCCTCGATGCGGCCGTGGCCACGGCCGGCGGCGAGCTCGTGGACTGGCGGGTGCGTCAGGTGGACCATCGCCCTGGCTCGACGACCACCGTCGCCTACCGGGCGACGGTCCGCTGGGACGGCATCGAGCGGTCCGAGACGCTCGGCGCGAGCGTCGGCCGTTCCCGTGACGGCCGCCACCCGGGCGTGGTCACGCTGTCCGACGGCGACGCGACGGTCGCCGTGTGGCGCTTCCCCGGCGACCCGGCGCTGCCCGCCCTGCCCCGCGCCTTCAACACGGCCGCGGTCGAGGAGCTCCTGGCCGGCCTCGGCGTCAGCCCGGAGGCCCGCACCGACCCCGTGCTCAAGGTCCGGGCCTACCGCCCGACGCGGCGTGCGGTGATCGAGGCGACGGCCGCGTCGTCCCGGGTGTTCCTCAAGGTGCTGCGCCCCCGCAAGGTCGCCGACCTGCACCGTCGGCACGAGCTCCTGTCGCGGGCCGGCCTGCCGGTCCCGCGTCCCCTCGGCTGGTCGGACGACGGCCTCCTCGTGCTGTCCCCGCTGCACGGCACCGAGATGCGTGCCGCCGTGCGGGACGGCGGGCGTATCCCGTCCCCGCTCGAGGTGCTGGACCTGCTCGACCGGCTGCCCGCCGAGGTGCGCGACCTGCCGCGGCGCCCCGCGTGGAGCGACTCGGCCGAGCACTACGCGGGCGTCATCGGGGCGGCGCTGCCCGCGGAGGCAGGCCGGGCCGCCGACCTGGCCGGCGCCGTCCGGACGCGTCTCGCGGAGCGCGGGACCGGTGCGGACCCCACGCACGGCGACCTCTACGAGGCCCAGATCATGCTCACCGACGGCCGGATCACCGGCCTGCTCGACGTCGACTCCGCGGGCCCCGGCCACCGTGCCGACGACCTCGCATGTCTCGTCGCGCACCTGGACGTGCTGTCCCTCGTGCACGGGAAGGATCCCGCGCAGGCCACGCACGCGGCCAGGATGCGTCAGCTCGCCGCGGACTACGCCGCCGGGTTCGTGGCGGCCCCGGGCGGCCGGGGCGCCGACCGGAGCGACCTCGCCGCGCGTGTCGCCGGGGTGCTGCTCTCGCTGGCCACCGGGCCGCACCGCGTGCAGGAGCGCGGGTGGCGGGCGGCGACGTCGCGCCGCCTGGACGTCGTGGCCTCGTGGCTCGACGGGTCCAGGCTCGCGTCGTCCGGCGTGGGCCGCGCATGAGCCTGCGCCGGCCGACGGTCCGGGCCAAGGTCGTGACCACGGTGGTGGCCGTGACCGCCATCGGGCTGCTCGCGACGGGCCTGCTGACCCACGCCATCCAGACCCGGCAGATCATGGAGGACATCTCCGAGGACTTCGACCAGGAGATCAGGGAGCTGCAGCAGCTCGCGGAGAACGGCGTGGACCCGGAGACGGGCGAGGAGTTCCGCGGCGCGGGCCGGCTCATGAGCGTCGCCATGGAACGGAACGTCCCGGGCAACTACGAGATGTTCGTGAGCTACCTGGACGGCAGGCACCAGCAGACCAACCCATCGGGGAGAGGAAGGGTGGTCGCGGAGAGCGCGGTGGTCCAGGACGTCGTCGACGGCCTCACCCCGCAGTCGGAGCGCACGGTCCAGCGTGAGATCGACACGGAGATCGGCCGGGTGTGGTTCGTCGTCGTCCCGGTGACGGTGCCCGACCGTCAGGAGGTGGGCGCGTACGTCATGGCCTCCGCGCTGGACGAGGCGCTCGAGGCGGAGACCGCCGTGATGCGCACCTACGCGATCGTCTGCTGCGTGGCGCTGGTGCTGCTGGGGCTGTTCGCCTGGCTGGTGGTCAGCCGCCTGCTGCGCCCGCTGCGGCAGCTGAGCTCGACCGCCACCCTGGTCACCGAGACCGATCTGTCCCAGCGGGTTCCCGTGGCCACCGAGGACGACCTCGGCGAGCTGGCGGGCGCGTTCAACACGATGCTCGACCGGCTGTCCACGGCCATCGAGACCCAGCGCCAGTTCCTGGACGACGCCGGGCACGAGCTCCGCACCCCGCTGACCGTCCTGCGCGGCCACCTGGAGGTGCTCGACCCCGACGACCCGGCGGACGTGCGCGAGACCCGGGACCTCCTGCTCGACGAGACGTCCCGGATGGGCCAGATCGTCGAGGAGCTGGTGCTGCTCGCCAAGGCGGAGCGGGCCGACTTCGTCTCCACCGCCTCGGTCGACCTGGGCCGCTTCACCGACGACGTGCACGACAAGGCCCGCGCGCTGGGCGCGCGCCGCTGGGTCGTGGACGCCCGGGCCGACGCCGAGGTGGTCGCCGACGTGCACCGGCTCACCCAGGCGGTGCTGCAGCTCGCGGACAACGCGGTGAAGTTCACCGGGCCGGACGACGACGTGGGCATCGGCACGCAGGTGTTCGACGGACCTGCGGGCCGTCAGGTGCTGCTCTGGGTGCGTGACACCGGGCCCGGCGTGCCACCCGAGGAGGCGGACCGCATCTTCGACAGGTTCGCGCGGGGCAGCACGACCGGCGGGGTCTCCGGTTCGGGCCTCGGCCTCGCCATCGTGCGGGCCATCGCGCAGGGGCACGGCGGGGACGTGGTGGTCGAACGGTCGGACGGCGGCGGGGCGCGCTTCATGATGACCTGGCCGGCCGACGGCGCAGCGCCGTCGGGCCCGTCGGGCACGCAGGCAGGGACCAGGAGCGCGGCGACCGAGGAGAAGGCACGTTGAACCAGATCCTGATCGCGGAGGACGAGGAGCGCATCGCGCAGTTCGTGCGCAAGGGCCTCAAGGCGCACGGGTTCCAGCCGACCGTGGTGTCCGACGGCGCGTCGGCGCTGGCCCACGCGATGTCCGGCGGCTACGACCTCATGGTCCTGGACATCGGGCTGCCCGTGCTGGACGGCTTCACGGTGCTGCAGCGCCTGCGCGACGTCGGCTCCACGCTGCCGGTGGTGATCCTGACCGCCCGGGACTCGCTCTCCGACCGGGTGGCGGGCCTGGAGGGCGGGGCGGACGACTACATGTCCAAGCCGTTCGGGTTCGACGAGCTGCTCGCCCGGATCAAGCTGCGGCTGCGGCGGACGACGGGGGAGGCGGCGTCGTCGGACCGCCTGGAGCACGGCGACGTCGGGCTCGACCTGCGCACGCGAACCGCCACCGTGGCGGGGCGCGAGGTGGAGCTCTCGGCACGGGAGTTCGCGCTCGCGGAGGTGTTCCTGCAGCATCCGGGCCAGGTCATGTCCCGTGAGCAGCTGCTGTCGCGGGTCTGGGGATACGACTTCGACCCGGGGTCCAACGTGGTCGACGTCTACGTGCGGTACCTGCGCAAGAAGCTCGGAGCGGACCGCATCGAGACGGTGCGCGGGGCGGGCTACCGGTTCAAGGGCTGACGCCCGGGGCGCCTTCCCGGACATGAGAGGCGTCTCATGCGGCTCTCCTCGTCGCCTCATCCAGGCGGCGCAGACTATCTGTCAGGAGGCACCCGGACCGGGTGCCACGAGACCGGAGGTCACAGAGATGAACCCGTCGACCATGAAGAAGCGCTGGGCCATCGTCGGAGCAGCCGCCGTGCTCGGCGTCGCCGGCGCGACGACGGCAACGGCGCTGAACGACCCGGCCCCCCGGACCGAGTCCTCCGCGGCCGTCACCCTGGACGGCGCCCCGCAGCCCGACAGCGGCACGGGCACCACGACCGACCCCTCGCCGGAGTCGGCGGACTCGCCGAACGAGTCGGCACGCGACACCCCGGGCTCCGCGCAGTCGGCGGACTCGCCGGGTGACGCGAACTACGACCCCTCGCCGGAGTCGGCGGACTCGCCGAACGAGTCGGCGACCGACACCCCGGGCTCCGCGCAGTCGGCGGACTCGCCGGACGACTCGAACTACGTCGACGACCAGGACGACAACACCCCGGACGACAACACCCCGAACGACGCGGACGACGACGCGGACGACCGGAACGACGACTGACACCAGCGCGGCGGACCACGCGACCGAGGGCCAGGTGTCGGCAGCTCAGCTGCCGACACCTGGCCTTTTAGCGTGAAATGAGCGCTAAGTCGTAACCCGTCCCGCCTACACTGCGCGCGTGACCCGTACCAACCATCGGCCGCGGATCGCGATCTGCGGCATGGCCATCGAGTCCAGCACGTTCTCCCCGCACCGCTCGGGCTGGGAGGCGTTCACCCTGCTGCGTGGCAACGAGCTCGTCCGGCGGTACCCGTTCCTGCGGGACGGCGCACCGCTGCGCCGCGAAGCCGAGTGGGTGGGCGTGCTGCGGGCCGGGGCGCTCCCGGGCGGCGCGGTCCTCACCGACGTCTACGAGACGGTCCGTGCCGAGATCGGCCTGGCGCTGGAGGCGCAGGGCCCGTTCGACGGGGTGCTGCTCGACATCCACGGCGCCATGGCGGTGCTCGGGTACACGGACGCGGAGGCGGACCTCGCCCGGACGGTGCGTGCCGCCGTCGGGCCGGACTGCCTGGTCTCCGCCTCGACGGACCTGCACGGCAACGTGTCGCGGGAGCTCGCCGAGACGGTCGACCTGATCGCCTGCCATCGCATGACGCCGCACGAGGACGACGACGAGGCACGTGAGCGCGCGGCCACGAACCTGCTGCGCCGGATCGACGGGGCGGGCCGGCCGCGGAAGGCCTGGGTGCAGGTCCCGGTGCTGCTGCCGGGGGAGCGGACGAGCACCCGGGTCGAGCCCGCGCGGGGCATCTACGAGGACGTGGCACGGGTCGGCGCGCTCGACGGTGTCCTCGACGCCTCCGTCTGGGTCGGGTACGCGTGGGCGGACGAGCCGCGCTGCCGGGCCGCCGTCGTCGTCATGGGGGACGACGACGCGCTCATCGCGCGCGAGGCGGAGCGGCTCGCCCGCAGGTACTGGGACGCCCGCGGCGAGTTCGGCCTCGTCGCACCGGCGGGCACCTACGAGGAGTGCCTGAAGGCGGTGCTGGCGAGCGACGCGCGACCCTTCGTCCTGTCGGACTCGGGCGACAACCCCATGGCCGGCGGCGCCGGCGACGTCACCTGGACCCTCGCCCGGCTCCTGGCGGAGCCCGCCTTCGCGATCCCGGCGGAAGCGGGCGGCCGCAGTGCCATCTACGCGTCCCTGCCCGACCCCGAGGCCGCCCGCGCGGTGGCCGACGCCGGGGTGGGCGCGGTCGTCGAGGTGACGGCCGGCGCCCGGGTCGACGCCGGGCCCGCCGGGCCGGTGACGCTGCGCGGCGTGGTCGAGCACGTCCACGAGGACGACCCGGTGGCCGGCACCGTCTGCGTGCTGGCGGCCGGCGGGCTCAAGGTGATCCTCACCGAACGGCGCAGGCCCTACCACCTGGAGTCCGACTTCACGGCGATCGGCCTCGACCCGCGCGGGACCGACGTCGTCGTCGTGAAGATCGGCAACCTGGAGACCGAGCTGTACGACATGGCCGACGACTGGATGCTCATGCTCACCCCGGGTGGGGTGGACCAGGACCTGCTCCGCCTGCGGCACACCAACCTGGGCGGTCCGGTCCACCCGTTCGCCCCGCCGGAGGCGTTTGGGGACGGCCCGGACCTGACCCCCCACCTCCTGTGACTACAGCGGGCCCTGGAACTCCGCGCAGCCGCCCGCCGGGACGAAGCCCAGCGCGATGTTGATCGCGAGCATGTGCGGGTTCTCCTCGTTGTTCCAGGTGTAGATGCGCTGGGCCTCCGGTCGCAGACGGGCGTGCTCGCGCAGGTTCACCGCCTTGACGAGCATCCCGAGCCGGTGCCCGCGGTGCGCCTTGAGCACCACCGTGGACTCCTGGTCGGTGTGGTCGGGCTTCTCGTCGTTCCACAGCAGCATCGTCATCGCGGCGAGCTCGCCCGTGGCCACGTGCTCGGCCGCCGTCACGACGTAGCGGTCACCCTTGGCCGCGATCGCCGCCTCCTCGACGCGGAGACGGTCGGCGTCCCAGACGCCGGACTCGAGGTCGAGGGCGCCGCGCGGCTCGTCGTCGGACAGCGCCTGCTCCAGGGCCGCGTACTGCTCGATCCACTCGTCCGGCGTGGGCGCGGTCCAGGTGTGGACGCGATACGCGTCCCCCGCGACGGCACGGGACTCGGCCTCGAACCGCGAGACCGCCTCGGGCGCGACCGGCAGGTCGATGCGGGAGCGTCGTTCCACGAGCTGCAGCTCCAGGCCCAGCTTCTGCGCCAGCCGCACACCCGGCAGGTCCGCGGAGACCGTGCCGACGCCCGACGCCGGAGCCACCGTCTCGCCGTCGGCCCCCTCAGGACCGAAGTCGACGGGAGCCAGGACCGACGTCCGGCCCTCCGCGCGCGCGGTGCTGCGCAGCCAGTCGACCAGGGCTGTGCCGATGCCCTGCCTCCGGTACTCCGGGTGCACCACGATGACACCGACTGCCAGGTCCGGGTTCGACCGGACGAAGAGGTTCAGAAGGGCACTGCCCACCACTCGCGGCCCCTCGGGGGTGTCCACCACGGCGACCTGGCGCAGCCTGCGCCGGTAGTCCTGGTTGTTCATCGCCACGAGGATCCCGAGCGGCGTAGGGGCGTCGTCGGCGTTGCCGAGGTCGGCGGTGCTCACCGCCGCATGCAGCTCAGCGATGCCCCGGTACGCCCAGGCGTCGGCCTCGTCGATCGAGGCCGGGTGAGGAGGATCCATCAGCCGCCACGCCGACGTCGCCGGGACGGGTACCGCAGAGATCGAGGTCATGTGCCCAGGGTGCTCCCGGCGGCGTCGAAGCGCACGGCTTTTTGCGCCGGGTAGCGTGACCTCGCATGACGAAGAAGCCGCAGGCCCGCACAGCAGTCGCCACCGCCGCTGCGCCCGCGGCGATCGTCAGGAAACTCACGCTCGAACAGAAGGTGCGGCTCCTGTCCGGCGCATCGTTCTGGACCACCGCCGAGGCCCCCGGGGTCCCGTCGGCATTCCTCGCGGACGGCCCGCACGGCGTACGCAGGCTCGCCCCCGACGTCGGCGACATCGAGGGCGCCGTCCCCGCCACGTGCTTTCCCCCGGCCGTCGCGCTGGGCAGCACGTTCGACGTCGACCTGGTCCGGCGCGTGGGCGAGGCAGTGGCGGACGAGGCCAAGCAGCGCGGCATCGACGTCGTGCTCGGGCCCGGCATCAACATCAAGCGCAGCCCCCTGTGCGGCCGCAACTTCGAGTACGTGTCAGAGGACCCGCTGCTCGCGGGCGAGATCGGCGCCGCCCTCGTCACCGGCATCCAGTCCGGCGGCGTCGCCACGAGCCTCAAGCACTTCGCCGCGAACAACCAGGAGACGGAACGCATGCGCGTCTCCGCCGACATGGACGAGCGCACCCTCCGCGAGATCTACCTGCGCGGCTTCCAGCGCGTGGTCACCAAGGCCCGGCCCGCGACGCTCATGTCGTCGTACAACCGCATCAACGGCACCCACACCGGCGAGGACCGCCGCATCACCACCGACATCCTGCGCGGCGAATGGGGGTTCGAGGGCCTCGTCATGTCCGACTGGGGCGCGGTCCACGACCGCGTCGCCGGCATCCACGCCGGCCTGGACCTGGAGATGCCCGCCGCCGGCGAGGGCCGGGTCAAGGAGCTCGTCGCGGCCGTGGGGTCGGGCACCCTCGACGTCGCCGACGTCGACCGCTCGGCCACCCGGGTCGTCGCGCTGGCGCTCGCGGCGCAGGCCGCGCGGGAGAAGACGGCCGACGGCGGCATGCCGCCGCTCGCCGAGCGCGGCCACGACCCCGAGGCCTGGCACGACGCCGATCACCACGCCCTGGCGCGGGAGGCGGCGAGCCGCGCGGTGGTGCTGCTCAAGAACGCCGGCGGCCTGCTGCCGCTCGCGCCGCGGACCCGCGTCGCGGTGATCGGCGAGCTCGCCCGCACGCCGCGCTACCAGGGTTCGGGATCGTCGCAGATCGTCCCGACCCGGCTCGATGACGCCCTCGCCGCGATCCAGGGCGCGTCGCCCGACGTCGTCTTCGCCCCGGGTTACGGGCAGACCAGCGGGAACGACCTGGCCGCCGACGCGGTGACGGCGGTGCGCGACGCCGGTGTGGTGCTGTTCTTCGCGGGCCTGCCGCAGTCGGCCGAGGCGGAGGGCCGCGACCGCGTGGACATCGAGCTGCCCGCCGTCCAGCTCGAGCTGCTCGACCGGGTGCTGGAGGTCAATCCGCGCGTGGTGGTGGTGCTGTCCAACGGTTCGGTGGTGCGGTTGTCCGGGTTCGCGGACCGGGTGCCCGTGATCGTGGAGGGCTGGCTGCTGGGGCAGGCGGGCGGCGGCGCGCTGGCCGACGTGCTGTACGGGCGCGTCAACCCCTCCGGCCGGCTGGCCGAGACCGTCCCGCTGCGCATCGAGGACACCCCGGCGTGGACGAGCTTTCCGGGCACCGGCCTGCACGTCACCTACGGCGAGGGCATCTACGTGGGCTACCGCTGGTACGACGCGCGCGACCTGGACGTGCCGTTCCCGTTCGGGCACGGGCTCTCGTACACGACGTTCGCGTACTCGGGGCTGGGGGCCTCGACGGGCTCGACCAACGGGAAGGGCTCGTCCGGCACCGTCGGGCTCACCGTGCGTGTGACCGTCACCAACACCGGCGGCGTCGCGGGCCGCGAGGTGGTGCAGTGCTACGTGTCGCTGCCCGGCTCACCGGTCCCGCGTGCCCCGCGCGCGCTGGCCGCGTTCGCCGTGGTCTACCTCGCACCGGGGGAGTCGCGTGAGGTGGAGCTCTCGGTCGCCCGGGACGACCTCGCGTACTGGGACGTCCAGGCCGACCGGTGGCGGGTCGAGGGCGGTACCTACCGGGTGGCGGTGGGCGCTTCGAGTCGCGACATCCGTGCCACGGCAGACGCCGAGGTGCCGTCGGACGGCGTCGTCCCGCCGCTCACCGCCGCTTCCTCGTTGGGCGAGGCGATGGCCCATCCCGTCATCGGCCGGACGGTCACGGGGATGCTGCAGGGCGCGGGCCTGTCGGACGACGTCATGATCATGACCAGCGCGATGCCCCTGGACCGCCTGCCCTATCAGCCGGGCTCAGGCGTCACGCACAAGCAGGTACAGCAGCTGCTGGACGTCGCGAACGGCACCGGCGGGGTCGTCACCCGGGCAGCCGGCAAGGTGCTGGGCCTGGCCAGCCGCCTCCGCAGGCCCCGTTGAGTGCTGGCTATTTGCGGGTTTCCGGCCCGCAAAGCCGCAGATACCCAGCACTCAACGAGGTCAGAGGCGTTTTTGGAGGGCTGCTTCCGCGCCCGAGGGGCGGAAGCCCAGGGACACGTTGATGCTCAGCATGTGCGCGTTCTCCTCCGCGTTGAACGTGTGTACCCGTTCCGTCTGCGGGTAGCGCGCCGCCAGCTCGCGCAGGTTGACCGCCTTGACGAGCATCCCGAGCCGGTGCCCGCGGTGGGTCTTCAGCGCGATCGTCTCCTCCTGGAACACGAACGCCGGCTTGGCGTCCTGCAGCAGGAACGACGTACCCGCCACGACCTCGCCCGACGGGACGTGCTCCACGAGAGTGGTCAGCAGGCGCTGACCGCTGGCGGCGCGTTCCTCGAGGTACACGCTGACGCGCTCGGCGTCCCACGCCTCCTCGCCGAAGTCGAGCTCACCCTGCGGCACGTCCGTCGACATCCGGGTCATGAGCTGGGCGTATCCCGCGCGCCACTCGTCGGGGATGCCCTCCCACGTGTGCGTCCGGTAGTCGTCGCCCGCCTTGGCGCGCGCCTCCGCCTCGAACGTCGCCAGCTTGTCGGGATCCACCGGCAGGTCGAGCCGCGACATGCGCTCCACCTGCTCGATCGTGTAACCGCGGCCGAGCGCGAAGCGAGCACCCGCGGCGTCGGCGGGGAGGCGCCCGACGCCGGTGGCCGGCACCAGCGCCTCCTCGCCCTCGGCGGCCTCACGAGCCGACAGCGACCAGCCGAAGAAGGTGGTCCGTCCGGCGTCGGCGGCAGCCTCTTCGAGCCGCGTCGCGAGTGCGGTGCCGATGCCCTGCCGCCGGTGGTCCGGGTGAACTCCCACGTAGAGGTCGGCGGTGTGCGTGTTGTCCTTGAGCGTCATCGCCAGGAACCCGAAGCCGACCACGTCGTCGGCGGTAGGCGCTCCGCCGTCGGCCCGGTCGAGGACCGCGGCGAACCGCCGCTTGCGCGCGTACTCCTGGTGCAGCATCCCGCTGACGATCTGCTGTGCCGGGCGGGCGAGGTCGTCGTAGCCGAGGGTCGCGGTCTCCACCGCCCGGTCGACGGCGGCGATCCCGTGGTACGCCCAGGCGTCGGGATGGTCGACGGACGGTACGGCCGCCACCTCGAGGAGGTGCCACGTCTGTGCCGGCGTGCCGCCGGTAGGTGAGGTCATGCCGGTCATGCCACCAGAGTGCCCCGGCCCGCCGCCGTCGGCGAGGTTATTTCGACGCGGCGGGCGGGGGTGCCGTGCTCGCGCGCTCGACCAGCCGCGTGGGCAGGCGGGTGTGCTTGCCCGCGGTGGTGCCCGACTCGAGCATCGCGATGACCATGCGGAGCGCTTCGGCGCCCATCTCGTGCAGGGACTGCGCGATGGTCGTCAGCGGCGGGTTGGACGCGGCGGCCTCGGGGATGTTGTCGAAACCGATGACCGACAGGTCCTCGGGCACGCGCAGCCCCAGCTCCTGGGCGACCTGGATGACGTGGATCGCCGACAGGTCGTTGGCGGCGAAGACGGCGGTCGGCCGGTCAGGGCGTTCGAGCAGGTCGTGCGTGGGGCGGTCGGACCGGTCCGGGCGGTAGCCGCCCTCGAGCACCAGGCTCGGGTCCGGTTCGAGGCCCGCGGCCTCCATCGCCTCGAAGAAGCCGAGCTCGCGCAGACGGGCCGACTCCAGGTCGGAACGCCCGCCCAGGTAACCGATGCGCGTGTGGCCCAGGCCGATGAGGTGCTCGGTGGCGGTGCGCGCCCCGCCCAGGTTGTCGGAGTCCACGGTGGCCGGCCCGGTGGGGCCGGTGTGCGGGTCGATGGCGACGATGGGTACGCCGTCGTGCACCGGCAGGGCCAGGGTTGGCGTGACGATCACCACGCCGTCGATCAGGGTGCCGGCCAGGCGGGACAGCGAGCGGCGCTCCCAGCCCACGTGGTCCGCGTGCCCGGCGTCACCGCAGTAGGCGAGCAGCTCATAGCCAGTCCCGTCCATCGCGGCGGAGATGCCCTTGAGGAGCTCCGTGCTGAACGGTTCGAACTCGGCCACCAGCACGCCGATGACGTTGGTCTGCCGGCGGCGCAGGCTGCGCGCGACCAGGGACGACTCGTACCCGAGGTCGGCGACGACGCCGAGCACCCGCTCGGCCGTTGCCGCGGCGACGCCGTACCGGCCGTTGACGACCTTGGAGACGGTGGCGACCGATACGCCGGCGACGCGCGCGACGTCGGTGATCGTGGCGCGGCCGGTCGCACGCTCCTCGATGGCGAAGGGATCCGGGGTCTCGGAACCGCTCGTCATGCTGTCACCCGGTCCGGCGGTGGACCCGGGTGAGCCTGTCCCACTGTGCACGGAAGCGAGAGTACCCCGGGCCGCGAGGTGTGTCTGGTTTACCGATCCGTTTCGAAATCGATATCGAAACCGTTTGACGAAACCGCTGCCCGGCTGCCAGTCTCCTGAGTGACGGACCTGTCGTCCGTCACCGGCAGGCTCCTGCCGACCGTCGATGACGACTACAAGGGGTTCCACAATGATGAGGAAGACGCGGGCTGCGGGCACTCTTGCCCTGGGCGCCACGGTTGCCCTGCTGGCCGCAGGCTGTTCCGGCGGCAGCGACGGAGGATCGGGTGACGGTGACGTCTCCATGACCTTCTGGCACAACTCCACCACCGGGCCGGGCAAGGCCTACTGGGAAGACACGGTCGCTGCCTTCGAGGCGGCCAACCCCGGTGTGACGATCGACGTCCAGTCCATCCAGAACGAGGACATGGACGGCAAGCTGCAGACCGCCCTGAACTCGGGCGACGCGCCGGACATCTTCATGGCGCGCGGCGGCGGCAAGCTGGCCGACGTCGTCGAGGCCGGGCAGATCATGGATCTCACCGACACGATCGACGAGGCGACGAGGACCAACGTCGGCGCCGGCTTCGACGCCTTCACCGTGGACGACAAGGTCTACGGCATGCCTACCGCGGTCCTCCCGGGTGGCATCTTCTACAGCCAGGACCTCTTCGACGAGGCCGGCATCACCGCGCCGCCCACCACCGTCGACGAGCTCAACGACGCCGTGGCGGACCTCAAGGCGGCCGACATCTCGCCGATCGCCCTGGGCGGCAAGGACGCATGGCCCGCCGCGCACTGGTACTACTTCTTCGCGCTGCGCGAGTGCTCGCAGGACACCCTCGAGACGGCCGCCGCGTCCCGCAGCTTCGACGACCCGTGCTGGCTGGCCGCAGGTGAGAAGCTGCAGGCCCTCTCCGGGACCGAGCCGTTCCAGGACGGCTACCTCACCGCGACGGCCCAGCAGGGCGCCGGCTCCTCGGCCGGTCTCATCGCGAACCACAAGGCCGCCATGGAGCTCATGGGCGCCTGGAACCCGGGCGTCATCGCCGGTCTGACCCCCGACGAGAAGCCGCTCGAGGACCTCAACTGGTTCCCGTTCCCGGACACCGGTGACGGCGCGGGCGACCCGGCCGCGTTCATGGGCGGCGTCGACGGCTACTCCTGCTTCGTCGAGGCCCCGCCGGAGTGCGCCGACTTCCTGAACTTCTTCATGCAGAAGGAGCACCAGGAGGCCTACGCGGAGGCCTTCGTGACACTGCCTGCCAGCAAGGAGGCGCAGGGTGTCGTGACCGAGCCCGCGCTGCAGTCCATCCTCGAGGCCTACAACGAGGCCCCGTACGTCTCGGTCTGGCTCGACACGCTCTACGGCCAGAACGTGGGCAACGCGCTCA
Organism: Promicromonospora sp. CA-289599; assembly: GCF_050936155.1. NCBI lineage: Bacteria > Bacillati > Actinomycetota > Actinomycetes > Micrococcales > Promicromonosporaceae > Promicromonospora > Promicromonospora sp. CA-289599. The sequence continues at coordinate 2,310,698 of NZ_JBNJNI010000001.1, read as the reverse complement.
ACGCCGGCGTCGTGGAGATGCTGGCCGGCGACGGTACCCCGCAGACCATCGTCGACGCCGTGAACGCCGCGGCCGCAATGGAGTAACGAGCCACATGACTCACTCCCTGGGCGAGAACTCAGCAACCCGGACGGCCTCGCCTGAGGGACCTACGGTGGCCGGGGGCGGCGTGCAGACGTCGTCCCCGGCCCGTAGGCCGCGGCGAGGCAAGCGGACCGACTGGGCCAAGACGCTCGAGATCACGCTGCTCTCCGGTCCCGCCATCGTCGTGTTCCTGGCGTTCGTCATCTTCCCCGTCTTCCTGGCGGCCTACTACGGGTTCTTCAAGTGGAAGGGGTACGGGCCGCCGACGGAGTTCGTCGGGCTGGACAACTACCTGATCATCTTTCAGGACTCGGCCTTCCACGAGGCGCTCCTGCACAACGGCTACATCGTCGTGCTGTCCCTGCTCATGCAGGGCCCGGCCGCCGTCGCGCTCGCGCTCCTGCTGAACCAGAAGATCCGCGGCCGCTCGATCATCCGCGTCCTCATCTTCGTGCCGTACGTGATCTCGGAGGTCATCGTGGGCACGGGCTGGAGCCTGATGCTCCAGTCCTCCGGTGCGGTGAACGGCCTGCTCGACAAGATGGGCCTCGGGTTCCTCGCCGTCGACTGGCTGTCCGACCCCAGGATCGCCCTCTGGTCGCTGATGCTCATCATCAGCTGGAAGTACATCGGTTTCGCCGTGATCCTGTTCCTCGCGGGCCTGCAGAGCATCCCCGAGGAGCTCTCCGAGGCGGCCTCGATCGACGGCGCCTCGTACTGGCAGATCCAGCGGACCATCACGCTGCCGCTGCTCGGCCCGACGCTCCGCATCTGGGCGTTCCTGTCGATCATCGGCTCGCTCCAGCTCTTCGACCTCGTCTACATCATCTGGGGCCAGTACGTCTCCGCGACCGCGGGCACCTCGACGATGGCCACCTACATGGTCCTGAACGGGCGGCTGGCCGGGAACTTCGGCTACGGCAACGCCGTCGCCGTGGTGCTGTTCGTCATCTCGCTCGTCATCGCGCTGGTCTACCAGCGCTACGTGCTGCGCCGGGACACCGAGGGCGCGCTCACGGAAGGGAAGAAGTGATGGCGACGCTCCTCGAAGCTCCCACGAAGGCCCCGCAGAAGCTCCGCCGGCCGCGGAAGGTCGCCTGGGGAAACCCGATGACCTATGTGATCGCGTTCTTCTTCGTCGGGGTCTGTATCGCCCCCGTGCTCTTCATCGTCCTGGGCGGGTTCCGGACGAACGCGCAGATCACCGTCGACCCCTCGGGCCTGCCCGGTCCGTGGGTGATCGACAACTACGTCGGCGTGCTCGTGAGCGAGGTGTTCTGGCGCCAGGTCGCCAACTCCGCGATCGCCGGGATCCTGACCACGGTCGGTGTGGTGGCGCTCGGGCTGATGGTGAGCTTCGTGCTCGCGCGATACGACTTCAAGCTCAACGGGGCCATGTACTCCCTGTTCGCCGCCGGTCTCATGTTCCCCATGACGGTGGCGATCACCCCGCTGTACATCCTGATCCGCGACCTCGGCCTGATGAACACCCTCGGCGGCATCGTTCTGCCCCAGATCGCCTTCGCGCTCCCGGTCACGGTCATCATCCTGGTGCCGTTCCTGCGCGCCATCCCGAAGGAGATCGAGGAGGCCGCGTCGATCGACGGCGCGAGCCGCATCGGGTTCTTCTTCCGGATGGTCGTGCCGCTGTCGCTGCCGGGCGTCGTCACGGTGGGGATCCTGGCGTTCGTCGCGTCGTGGAACTCGTACATGCTGCCGCTGTTCATCCTGAACGACGAGCTGTCGTACACGCTGCCGCTGGGTGTCCAGGCGTTCGCCTCCCAGTACTCGGTCGACACCGCGCGGGTGCTGGCGTTCACGTCGCTCTCGATGATCCCCGCGCTGATCTTCTTCTCGCTGTTCGAGCGGCGCATCGTCGGCGGCCTCACCGGAGCCGTCAAGGGCTGACCCCGGCGCGGCGGCGCCGCGTCCTACGAGGTCGTCCACGAGGTCGTACACGCAAGTCAAGAAAGGATTCTTATGACGGAGCTGCCGGTGGCGCTTCGGGCGATGCCCGAGGTGTCGGAGCGGGTGCGCGAGCTGCACGCACAGATGACACTCGAGGAGAAGCTGGCCCAGCTGGTCGGATACTGGCTGGACCAGGGCGGCAACGTCGTGGCACCGATGCAGGGCGAGATGGCCGGTGGCCAGGGCTCCAGCTCGCTCCAGGAGACCACGAAGAACGGCCTGGGCCACTACACCCGCGTGTACGGCACACGACCGGTGGACCCGGTGGAGCGGGCGGCGTGGCTGTGGGGCGAGCAGCGGAGGCTCAAGCGCGAGACGCGCCTCGGGATCCCCGCGCTCGTGCACGAGGAGTGCCTCACGGGCCTGGCGGCCTGGCAGGCGGCCACCTTCCCGACGCCGCTCGCGTGGGGCGCGTCGTTCGACCCGGAGCTCGTGGCCGAGATGGGCCGGCTCATCGGGGAGTCCATGCGTGAGCTCGGCATCCACCAGGGGCTGGCCCCGGTGCTCGACGTCGTCCGCGACCCCCGGTGGGGACGGGTCGACGAGTGCATCGGCGAGGACCCGTACCTCGTCGGGACGGTCGGCACCTCCTACGTGCGCGGGCTGCAGGGGGCGGGCGTGCACGCCACGCTCAAGCACTTCGTCGCCTACTCCGGCTCCAAGGCCGGGCGCAACCACGCCCCGGTGAGCGCCGGCCCGCGCGAGATCGCCGACATCTACCTCCCGCCCTTCGAGATGGCGGTGCTCGACGGCGGGGTGCGTTCCGTGATGGCGTCCTACAACGATGTCGACGGCGTACCCATGCACTCGTCGCGCGAGTACCTGACGGGTCTGCTCCGCGAGCAGTGGGGGTTCGACGGCGTAGTGGTCGCCGACTACTTCGGCGTCGCGTTCCTGACCGTCATGCACGCCATCGCCGCCGACCGGGGTGCGGCCGCCGCGGCCGCGCTGGAGGCGGGCGTCGACGTCGAGCTGCCGTCCGGTGACGCGTACCTCGAACCGCTCGCCGCGCTCGTCACGGACGGGACGGTGCCGGTCGAGACGGTGGACCGGGCTGTGCTCCGCGCGCTGAAGCAGAAGGAGGAGCTCGGGCTGCTCGAGCCGGACGCGTACGACGGCGCCCCGCCCGCCGCCGTCGACCTGGACTCGCCGGCACACCGCGACGTGGCCAGGCGGCTCGCCGAGGAGTCGGTCGTGCTGCTCTCGAACGACGGCGTGCTGCCCCTCGGTTCGTGGCACGACAAGCCTGCCCGCGTGGCGGTGATCGGGCCGAACGCGGCCCGCCCCGAGGCGCTGATGGGCTGCTACTCGTTCGCGAACCACGTCCTCGCGCACTTCCCCGGCGTCCCGACCGGGTTCGAGATCCCGTCGGTGGCCGACGCGCTGGCCGTCGAGTTCGACCGTGCGGGCCTGCCCGCGCCCGAGCTCACGTTCGCCCGCGGCTGCGACGTCGAGGGCGACGACACCTCCGGCTTCGCGGAGGCCGTCGCCGCCGCGGAGGCCGCCGACGTCGCCGTGGTCGTCGTCGGCGACCAGGCGGGGCTGTTCGGCCGGGGCACCGTGGGCGAGGGCAACGACAGCGAGTCGCTGGAGCTGCCCGGCGTGCAGCGCGAGCTCGTCGAGGCGGTGCTCGCCGCGGGCAAGCCTGTCGTCATGGTGCTGATCACCGGCCGTCCGTACGCGGTGGGCTGGGCGCTCGACGGCGCCCAGGGCTCCGGCGCGGCCGGTGCCAGGACGCCCGGGGCGGTGCTCCAGGCGTTCTTCCCGGGCGAGGAGGGAGGCAGCGCGCTCGCCGGCGTCATCTCGGGCCGGGTGAACCCCTCGGGACGCCTGCCCGTGTCGCTCCCGCGCTCCAGCGGTGCGCAGCCTTACTCGTACCTGCACCCGATCCTCGGCGGTGCGTCCGAGGTGACGTCCACCGACTCGACGACGCCGCGCTCCTTCGGGTTCGGCCTGTCGTACACGACGTTCGCGCGCGAGCTGGTCTCCGTGGACCGGGTGGTGGCAGCGGGCGGCACGTTCAGCGCCGTCGTGACGGTCACGAACACCGGTGGGGTGGCGGGGTCCGACGTCGTCCAGCTGTACGGGCGCGACGTGCTGGGCTCCGTCGCGCGGCCGACGGCGCAGCTGCTCGGCTACCACCGCGTCACGCTCGAGCCGGGGGAGTCCACGACCGTCACGTTCGATGTGCCGACGACTCGCTTCGCGTTCACCGACCGCAGCATGACGCGGGTGGTCGAACCCGGCGACGTCGAGGTGTGGGTAGGTGCGCATGCGGCCGACAGCGTTGTCAGAGTGGTGGCCGAGGGCATCGCCGACCTGGACGAGCCGAACGACCTGCCGGACGAGGCCCCGATCCCGGACGACGCCGCCACCCCGCCGGCGGCCCGCAAGCTGCTGACGATCACGGGCGCCCCCCACGAGGTGACGACGTCGGACCCCCGCTGGGTCCGAGCCACAACCTGACCACCTTCGTTGAGTGCTGGGTATTTGCGGGTCGCAGGCCCGAAAGTGCACAAATACCCAGCACTCAACGGGGTGGGGCGGTGAGAGGATGGGGCGATGCGCATCGATGTGTGGTTGTGGGCGGTGCGGCTGACCAAGAGCCGGTCGGTCGCGGCCGACCTCTGCCGCAGCGGCCGGGTCCGTATCAACGGCAAGGTCGCCAAGGCGTCGGCGTCCGTGGCCGTCGGTGACCGCGTGACGTGGCGCGACCCGCTCCGGGACCGCGACGTCGAGGTCGTGGAGCTGGTGCTGAAGCGGGTGGGCGCCCCGATCGCGGTCAAGGCGTACCTGGACCACAGCCCGGCCCTGCCGACGCGCGTCGAGCGGGAGGCCGTCGGGCTGCGCGACCGCGGGACGGGGCGGCCCACCAAGCGCGAGCGGCGCGATATCGACAGGCTGCGCGGCCGGATCTGACCCTGGAAATCACCCGGGTGATTTCCAGGATTTTTGCCGTTTTTGCCTGATCTCGGGCGGTATCTTCACGGCACACCCCTGCCCCGCGCAGGTCCAGTTGCGCCCGGTACCCCGGCGCGCCCCAGCCTGGAGAACCCATGCACCCTCGCACGAGACGTCGTACCAGGACTCTGGCCGCGGCCACTGTCCTGGCGCTCCTGGCAGTACCGAGCGCAGCGGTCGCCGCGCCAGAACCCAGCCCTCGGCCGGTCGGTTCGTCCGACCCCCAGCGGGCGCCCCGCCTCGTCGACCCGGCGGACAAGTTCACCGCCGGGGCCAACCGGGCCTTCGCCTCCGACGGGACCACCGACTTCTGGCTGCGGTTCGCCGAGAAGCCCGACCTGTCGGAGGCCGAGGGCATCACGAGCTGGTCGGAGCGCGGCGACTACGTCTACGAGACGCTCCTCGCGGCCGCCGAGGCGTCCCAGAAGGACGCGGTGGCGGAGCTGGAGGCGGCCGGGACCGAGTACACCTCCCACTGGGCCACCAACGCGATCCTCGTCGAGGACGGCTCGCTGGACCTGGCGAAGGACCTGGCAGCGGACACGCAGGTGCTGGAGGTGCGTCCGAGGACGCACTACGAGGCGCCGGATCCGGTGGAGACGACGGGCGCCGCGAACGAGGCCGCGGCAGCGGCCGGACCCACGTGGGGCATCGCGGCGATCAACGCTGACGACCTGTGGAACGAGGGCATCACCGGCGACGGCATCGTGGTGGCCAACATCGACTCGGGAGTCGACGGCGCCCACCCCGCGCTGTCCGGGCAGTACCGCGGCGCGGGCGAGGCAGATCCTGATGCCTACAACTACTTCTCGGTCGACGGGCGACAGGACCCCCACGACAACAACGGCCACGGCACGCACACCATGGGCACCATGGTCGGCGGCACGGTGCAGGACGGCGGCGGTGTGAACCGCGCCGTCGGCGTCGCACCCGGCGCCGAGTGGATCGCCGCCGCCGCTGCCAGTGCCGGCGGTGGGCTGACGGACGCGGCTCTGATCGCCTCCGGCGAGTGGATCCTGGCCCCCTACGACCAGGGTTCGGCCAACCCGGTCCCGGACACGACGAAGCGGCCCCACGTGGTGAACAACTCGTGGGGTGCGGACTTCTCGACGGACCCGTTCATGGAGGACATCGTCACGGCCTGGGAGGCCGCCGGTATCTTCGCCACGTTCTCCAACGGGAACGCGGGCGGGCTCGGGTGCGAGGCAGCGGGATCCCCGGCCTCCCGGACCGTCAACTACGCGGTCGGCGCATTCGCCCAGAGCGGGAAGATCGCCGAGTTCTCCTCGCGCGGTCCCGGGCAGAGCGGCACGGTCAAGCCGGACATCGCGGCACCGGGCGTCGACGTCCTGTCGACCCTGCCGGGCCGGAAGTCGGGCTTCAAGGCCGGCACGTCCATGGCCGCCCCGCATGTCGCCGGCGCCGTGGCGCTGCTGTGGGACGCCGAGCCTGACCTGGTCGGCAACGTGCAGGCGACCCGCACCATCCTGGACGGGACGGCGCACGACGTGAACGACCCGTCGTGCGGCGGCACCGCCGACGACAACAACGTCTGGGGCGAGGGCAAGCTCGACGTCCTGGCGGCCTACGAGATGGCGCAGGAGTCGACCTTCACGACGACCGTGCCGACCGTCTCCGGCGACTACCGGGTGGGCGCGCCCCTTACCGCTTCGGTCGCTCCCTGGAGCCCCGTCGCGGCGTTCACCTACCAGTGGCGCCGGGACGGCGACATGATCGCGGGAGCAACGAAGTCGACCTACACCCCGGACGACGCCGACCTCGGTGCTGAGCTGTCCGTCACCGTCACCGGCTCTGCCGACGGCTACACGCCCACCTCCACGACCAGCGTCGAGACGCCCGAGATCACCATCGGCGCCCTGACGGCGTCGACCCCGAAGATCAACGGCACCGTCCGCGTGGGTTCCACCCTGCGCGCGCTCGCCGGCTCGTGGACGCCGGGTACCCAGTTCACCTACCGGTGGTACGCCAACGGGACCGTCATCAGCGGCGCCACCAAGTTCACCTTCACGCCCACCGCCACGCACCGTGGCAAGAAGCTCACGGTCCGGGTCTTCGGCTCCCGCGCCGGGTACAGCGCGGCCAGCCGGCTCAGCGGTGCCACGTCCGCCGTCGCCGTGGGGGTCATCTCCCAGGGGCCGCCGGTGATCATCGGCTCCGCCGCACCCGGTGCCACGCTGACCGTCTCCCGGCCCGCGGCAGTCCCCTCGGACGTCTCCGTCTCCTACCGGTGGCGGCTCGACGGGCGCTCCATCAGGGGCGCGACGCGGAGCACGCTGACCATGCGGTCCGAGTGGAGGGGCCACGACATCACGGTCAGCGCGTCCGTGGCGAAGTCCGGGTACGTCGTCAAGACCGTCACGTCCCCGGCTGCACGGGTCGGGGGCGCCTATACGAGGTCTCCGAACCCGGTGATCTCCGGCACCACACGGGTGGGCTCCACGCTCAAGGTCACGCGCGGTACCTGGTCGCCGACCCCGTCGTCGTTCTCCTTCCAGTGGTACGCGGGCGGTCAGCGGATCTCCGGGGCCACGAAGTCGGCGTACACGCTGAAGGGCAGCGACTACGGCAAGAAGATCACCGTGTCCGCTCGCTCCTACCGTGCGGGCTACGGCACCGTGCTGCGGCGGAGCGCGGCGACCGGCGCGGTGCTGGCGTCGGGCGTGCGGTGGCGTGGTGACGACGACTGGGCTTTCCCAGTGGGTAAGGGCGACATCGCTCCGACGACCTACATCGCGCAGGCGGGCTCGGCCACCTGCGACTGGGCGCGCCAGTCATCCACCGAGGTGCTCGCCTACACCCTCGGATCGGGCCAGCGCCTGTTCAGGGTGCTGGGCACCGATGACAGCGTCTTCGCGAGCGAGAGCTGCGGCACCTGGATCAAGTACTACCCCGGGATGGTCAAGACGAGCGCCTCGACGGCCGCGAACGGCGTCTACGCTCTCGGCGACCACCTCGAGCGCGGCGTGTACTCCACGACGGGGCCGACGAACGCCGCGACCTCGTGCCGGTACACCTTCTACAAGGGCTTCCACGGCGCCGGAGGCGTCCTGAGCCGGGGCGAGGTGTCGTCGGCCCACACCATCACCATGCCGTCGTCCGCAGTCGGTTTCGAGACGGCCGGCTGCCGCTGGAAGCGGATCGGCTGACCGAAGGTTCGTCTGGGTCCGGGGAGTCGCGCCGAGTCTGTCTCGGTGCGGCTCCCCGTTTCTGACCCTTCACACGCCTATCACGATGGGGATCCAACTCTTGACGATGGCTTCTTCACCCGGCATGAGTGAGGGCGGCGTGTACGACAGTTTGGTACGGGTGCACGTCAGCGCAAGCATCGGTCCCAGGGGTCGCCACGGTCCACATCGACGGGCACACCGTCAACATCAGGTACTTCGGCACACGAGAGCTTCGGGTGCGCTGCGGACCACAGCTCGTGATCGCGTATTCCACGTGGCTCCGGCGGCACGGCGAGGTCGAGCTGCTCGTGGACGTCGAGCGGTCGGGGGCATCGTGTTTCTCGCGGGCCTCACGCTGTACTTCGCCGCCGCACCTCTCCTCTGGGATCTCGTTGACGATCTTGTTGACCGCTTCGCCGGGTAGCCGAGCCCCTGGGTGATCTCCTCGGAGTTTCGGCGACTTCGATCGGCGGGGAGGGTTACGTTCTTGACAAGAGTCCTGCCGAACGCAGGCCCAGCGCGCCTGGCATCTTGGGCGCCCCAGCTCCGGGAGCAGCCATGCATCCACTCGTGCGACGTCTCTCCAGAGCCCTGGCCTCGGCCGCTGCTCTGACGCTCCTCGTGACACCGGCGGTCGCCGTCGCCGCACCCGGCGGGAATGTCGACGCCGGCAGCCCGACCACCGTCACCAGCGCGGAGACACACGATCTCCCCCTGGAGACATCGACGCCGACGATCAGCGGCACGCTCCGGGTGGGCTCCACCCTGCGAGCACTTGCGGGCTCGTGGACGTCCGGTACCCAGTTCACCTATCAGTGGTTCGCCGACGGCCAGGCGATCAGCGGCGCGACGGGATCCACCTTCGCGCCGACCTGGGAGCACCGTGGCACGAGGCTCTCGGTCCGGCTCGACGGCTCCCGGGAGGGCTACGTCCCGGCGAGCCGGACCAGCGCGGCCACGTCCCTCATCCATGTGGGGTACATCTCCCAGGGGCTGCCGGTGATCGTCGGCAGCGCGACGCCCGGCGCCACGCTGACCGCCACCAAGCCCCCGCCCGTCCCCTCGGACGCCTCCCTCTTCTCCTACCGGTGGAGGCTTGACGGGGAGTCCATCCGGGGCGCGAACAAGAGCGAGCTGACCATGAGGCCCGCCTGGAGGGGACACGAGATCACGGTCACCGCGACCGTGGAGAAGGCCGGGTACGTCGTCGAGAGAGTCACGTCCCCGGCTGCACGGGTCGGTGGCGCGTACACGAGGTCCCCGAACCCGGTGATCTCCGGCACCCTGCGCGTGGGCTCCTCGCTGAGGGTCGCGCGCGGTACCTGGTCGCCCATGCCGTCGTCGTTCTCGTTCCAGTGGTACGCGGACGGGCAGCGGATCGCCGGGGGCACGAGGTCGGCGTACACGCTGAAGCCCAGGGACTACGGCAAGAAGATCACCGTGACCGCGCGCTCCTACCGGGCGGGCTACGGCACGGTGCTGCGGCGTAGCGCGGCGACCAGCGAGGTGCTGGCGCCGGCCAGGCGGTGGGTAGGCGACGACGAGCAGGCCCGGCCGGTGGGGCCGGACGGCGTGCTTGCGACGATCTACATCGCGCAGGCGCGCTCGGCCGAGTGCACCTGGGAGCGCCGGTCTGCCACCGAGGTGCTCGGCTCCAGTGTCGGATCGGGCCAGCGCTTGTTCAAGGTGATCGACACCGATGAAACCGCCTTTGCGAGCGAGAGCTGCGGCGTCTGGATCAAGTACTACCCCGGGATGGTCACACCCAGCGACGTGACGGCCGCTGACGGCGTCTACGCCCTCGGTGACCACCTCGAACGCGGTGTGTACTCCACCTCCGGCCCGGCTGTCGCCGGCACGTCGTGCGCGTACACCTTCTACAAGGGCTTCTACGGCCAGGACGCGGTGATCGGTCAGGGCACCGTGACGGAGGCTACGACCATCACGATGCCGTCGTCCGCAGTCGGTTTCGAGACGGCCGGCTGCAGCTGGAAGCGCATCGGCTGAGCCTTCGCCCGACGCGCCTCGGAACGTCCCGGGTGATTCCGGGGAACTTCAGCGGCTGGGAGGGCTACGTTCTTGACAAGAGTCCTGCCAGATGCAGGCCCAGCGCGCCTGGGCATCCTGGGCGCACCAGCCCCGGGAGTAGTCATGCACTCAGCCGTACGACGCCTCTCCAGAGCCCTGGCCTCGGCCGCTGCTCTGACGCTCCTCGTGACACCGGTGGTCGCCGTCGCCGCGCCCGACGGGAATGCCGAGACACATGAGATCTCCGACGTCCCCCTGGAGTCGTCCACCCCGAGAATCAACACGACGAACACCGACTGGGTCCGGGTGGGCGGGACGCTCCTGGCGCACGCGGGCACGTGGACCTCCGGCACCACCTTCACCTATCAGTGGTTCGCGGACGGCGTGCCGATCAGCGGCGCGACCGGGTTCGCCTTCTCGCCGACCGCGGAGCAGGTCGGCAAGAGGCTCACCGTCCGGCTCGATGGTTCCCGGGAGGGCTACACCTCGGTGAGCCGGACCAGCGGGCCCGCGGAGCCCGTCGAGTTCGGGAGGTTCTCCCAGGCGCCTCCGAGGATCCTCGGCGTCGCGACGCCTGGTGCCACGCTGACCGTCTTCCGGCCGTCGGCCGTGCCCGCGCCCGACTCCGTCGAGTACCGGTGGTGGCTCGACGGGGAGCGCATCCGGGGCGCGACGCGGACCACGCTGACCGTCAGGCCCGAGTGGAGGGGTCACCTCATCTCGGTCAGGATGTACCTGACGAAGCCCGGATTCCAGGGAAAGTTGGTCCCGCCGTCCGCGGACGTGCGGGTCGGGGGCGCATACTCGAAGTCTCCGAACCCGGTGATCTCCGGCACCAAGCGCGTGGGCTCCACGCTCACGGCGATCCGCGGCACCTGGTCGCCCACGCCGACGACGTTCTCCTTCCAGTGGTACGCCGACAACCGGCCGATCTCCGGGGCCACGACGTCGAAGTACACGCTGACGGGGACCGACTACAAGAAGAAGATCACCGTGACCGTGCGCACCTACCGGGCGGGCTGGGGCACGGCGGTGCGGCGCAGCGCGGCGACCGCCGAGGTGCTGGCGTCGGCCGTGCGGTGGAAGGCCGACGATCTCGGCGAGCCCATCTACGTGGGGGAGGAGCCGACCGGCGTGGTCCCGACGACCTACATCGCGCAGGCTGGCCCCACCAGCGAGTGCGTCTGGGCGCGCCAGCGACGCGACGGGACCGAGCTCGCCCAGGACGTGGGATCGGGCCAGCGCATGTTCACGGTTCTTCCCGTCGACTACACCGTGTACACGAACCACCAGTGCGGCGTCTGGATCAAGTACTACCCAGGGATGGTCAGGACGAGCCACTCGACGGCCACGAACGGCGTCTACGTCCTGGGAGACCACCTCGAGCACGGCACGTACTCCACCACCGGTCCGGCCATCGCCGGCGAGCCGTGCACCTACACCTTCTACGAGGGCTTCTACGGCGAACCCGCCGTGGTCAGCCGCGGCGTGGTGACGGAGCCCACGAGCATCCAACTGGACGGCTCTGGGCACGCGAACGGGTTCGCGACCGCCGGCTGCCGCTGGCAGTGGATCAACTGAACCGTCGCGGGAGCGCGCGGTAGCGTCGCCCCATGACGACGGCCGAGACCACCGCAGACCGCATCGCGGCACTCCTCGAGAAGCAGCCCGTCTGGGACGGGCACAACGACCTGCCGTGGGAGCTGCGCGAACAGTCGGCCTACGACCTCTCCGCCGTCGACATCGCGCAGCGGCTCACCACCACCCACACCGACCTGCCGCGGCTGCGCGAGGGCGGCGTCGGCGCCCAGTTCTGGTCCGTCTACGTGCCCGCTCAGCTTCAGGGCGGGGCGGCGGTCACGGCAACGCTCGAACAGATCGACTGCGTGCACCGCATGGTCGAGCGGTACCCGGACACGCTCCGGCTCGCCCTGACCGCCGCCGACGTCGAGCAGGCGTGGGCGGACGGGCGGATCGCCTCGCTCATGGGCGCGGAGGGCGGCCACTCCATCGACGAGTCCCTCGCCGTCCTGCGCATGCTCCACGCGCTCGGGGTGCGCTACATGACCCTCACGCACAACGACAACGTGCCCTGGGCCGACTCGGCCACCGATGACGAGGTGCTGGGCGGGCTCTCCCCGTTCGGCGAGGACGTCGTGCGCGAGATGAACCGACTCGGCATGCTCGTGGACCTCTCGCACACCTCCGCCGGCACCATGCGCCACGCCCTGCGCGTCACCTCGGCCCCGGTCGTGTTCAGCCACTCCAGCGCCCGCGCCGTCTGCGACGTCCCCCGCAACGTGCCCGACGACGTCCTGGCCGCTCTCGCGACCAACGGCGGCGTCTGCATGGTCACGTTCGTGCCGCAGTTCGTGTCACCCGCCGTCGCCGAGTGGCGGGCGACCGGCGCGGAGGCAGCAGCGGCCCAGGGCATTAAGAACACCGACCTCGGGGCCTTCGAGCCCTTCATCGCCGAGTGGCGGTCCCTGCACCCGCAGCCCCGCACCACCCTGGCCGACGTCGTCGCGCACGTCGAGCACGTCCGCGAGGTCGCCGGCGTCGACCACGTGGGACTCGGCGGCGACTACGACGGGACCCCCACCCTCCCTGACGGGCTGGAGGACGTGACGGGCTATCCCCGCCTGCTCTCGGCCCTCGGGGACAACGGCTGGTCCGATGCCGACCTTGGCAAGCTGACCAGCGGTAACGCGCTCCGCCTGCTGCGGGACGCCGAGTCGGTTGCGGCGCGGACCGCGAGCTGACTCAGCTGGGCAGCTGCACGACCTTGCGCTGGAAGCCCAGAGCCACCTTCTGCAGGGACTCGAGCGGCTCCTGCTCGTTGTGGTAGCTGATCTGCCGCAGCATCGAGCCGGACGATGCGAGCAGCGCGACGATCACGTCGCGCGCGTCCTCGCGGGTCTCGAGAGCCTCCTGCAGGAGGTCCTGGACGTGCGGTGACCTGAGACCGTCCTCCTCGGGATCGAGCAAGGCTGTCAGGAGCGCTATCGACAACGAGCTTCCGTGGATGCTTGCCATGGTGGTCTCCCCCCGTAGAGGCCCGGGGTCCCGGGCATCAGGCACCCGCGGGCAGGCCCGCGGGGTACGCGTCCGCTGCCCCCACCCCTGTGGCCTCGGTCGTGCACCCTTGTGTACCGCAGGTCAGGGCGTCGCGCCTGTTGACAGGGGCGAAACAGGGCCTACGACGGCGTGTCGCACCGCGTGGCCGTCACACGGACGCGTGCCACCGGGAACTTTTCGGCCCTGAACGAGGTTGAGCGAAGTGGACTCAACTTTACGGGTGCGGGCTTGCTTCCACGCGAGCTCCGGCTTAAGTTGAGTGCAGAAGACTCAATCTGTCGGAGGAAGGCAGTCACATGGCACGCTCAGTAGGTATCGACCTCGGCACCACGAACTCGGTGGTGACCGTCCTCGAGGGTGGAGAGCCCACCGTCATCGCCAACGCGGAGGGCTCGCGGACCACCCCGTCGGTGGTCGCGTTCTCCAAGACCGGCGAGGTGCTGGTCGGTGAGGTCGCCAAGCGTCAGGCGGTCACCAACGTCGACCGCACCATCTCGTCGGTCAAGCGCCACATGGGCACCGACTGGACGGTGAGCATCGACGACAAGAAGTACACGCCGCAGGAGATCTCGGCCCGCATCCTGGGCAAGCTCAAGCGCGACGCCGAGGAGTACCTCGGTGAGCCCGTCACGGAGGCCGTGATCACGGTCCCGGCGTACTTCAACGACGCCGAGCGCCAGGCCACGAAGGACGCGGGCCAGATCGCGGGTCTCGACGTCAAGCGCATCGTCAACGAGCCCACCGCGGCCGCCCTCGCGTACGGCCTGGACAAGGGCAAGGAGGACGAGCTCATCCTCGTCTTCGACCTCGGTGGCGGCACGTTCGACGTCTCCCTGCTCGAGGTGGGCAAGGACGAGGACGACTTCTCGACCATCCAGGTGCGCGCCACCTCCGGTGACAACCGCCTCGGTGGCGACGACTGGGACCAGCGCGTCGTGGAGTACCTCATCAAGCAGGTGAAGAACTCCTCGGGCGTCGACCTGTCGAAGGACAAGATCGCGCTGCAGCGGCTCCGCGAGGCCTCCGAGCAGGCCAAGAAGGAGCTCTCGTCCTCGACGAGCACCAACATCTCGATGCAGTACCTGTCGATGAGCGAGAACGGCCCCATCCACCTGGACGAGAAGCTCACGCGCGCTCAGTTCCAGCAGATGACGCAGGACCTCATCGACCGGACCAAGGCACCGTTCCACGCCGTGATCCGCGACGCGGGCATCTCCGTCTCGGACATCGACCACGTCGTGCTCGTGGGTGGCTCCACCCGCATGCCCGCCGTGACCGAGGTCATCAAGGAGCTGACCGGCGGCCGCGAGCCCAACAAGGGTGTCAACCCGGACGAGGTCGTCGCCGTCGGCGCCGCCCTGCAGGCCGGCGTCATCACCGGTGACCGCAAGGACGTCCTGCTGATCGACGTCACCCCGCTGTCCCTCGGCATCGAGACCAAGGGTGGCGTGATGACCAAGCTCATCGAGCGCAACACGGCCATCCCGACCAAGCGCAGCGAGGTCTTCTCCACCGCCGACGACAACCAGCCGTCCGTGGCGATCCAGGTGTTCCAGGGCGAGCGTGAGTTCACGCGCGACAACAAGCCGCTGGGTGTCTTCGAGCTCACCGGTATCGCGCCCGCACCGCGTGGCGTGCCGCAGATCGAGGTCACGTTCGACATCGACGCCAACGGCATCGTGCACGTGTCCGCCAAGGACCGCGGCACGGGCATGGAGCAGTCGATGAAGATCACCGGCGGTTCGGCCCTGCCCAAGGACGACATCGACCGCATGGTCAAGGACGCGGAGCTGCACGCCGAGGAGGACAAGAAGCGTCGCGAGGAGGCGGACACCCGCAACCAGGCCGAGGCCTTCGCGTACTCCATGGAGAAGCAGATCGCGGACAACCGTGACAAGCTCCCCGCAGAGGTCGTCACCGAGGTCGAGGCGGACATCGCCGCGGTCAAGTCCGCGCTCGAGGGCGAGGACGCCGAGGCCGTCAAGACCTCGTACGAGAAGCTCGGTGCGTCCTCGCAGAAGATCGGCGAGGCGCTGTACGCGTCCGAGCAGGCGGCACCGCAGAGCGCCGACGGCGCACCGCAGGCGAACGCCCAGTCCACCGCTGACGAGGACGTCGTCGACGCCGAGATCGTGGACGACGAGGAAGAGCGCAAGTGACCGAAGAGAACCCGCAGGGGACCCCCGAGCCCGAGGGCTCGGAGGAGCACCCCTTCCACTTCACGGACAAGCGCAAGGTGAACAACTCCGGCGAGCAGAGCCGTCCGGCCGAACCGTTGGACGACCCTGCCCCGGACGGCGAGACCGCCCCGGTGGAGGAGTCCACCCCGGTGGTCGAGCCTGCCGAGACCGACGCCGACCCGCTGGAAGGACTCGACTTCGAGCCGTCCGGTGAGGCGGCTGAGGCCTCCGAGGTCCTCAAGGCGAAGGCCGAGGCCGCGGAGAACCTGGACGCGCTGCAGCGCGAGCGGGCCAGCTTCACGAACTACCGCAACCGGGCGCTGCGCGACCAGGAGGCCGCGCGGAACCGGGGTGTGCAGGACGTGCTGGCCGCGCTGCTGCCCGTGCTCGACGACGTCGAGCGCGCGAAGCAGCACGGCGAGCTGAGCGGAACCATGGCGGCGATCGCCGAGAAGCTCGACCAGAGCCTGCAGAAGTTCGGTGTCGAGCGGTTCGGCAAGGTGGGGGAGGAGTTTGACCCCAACCTGCACGAGGCGCTCATGCACTCGACCGACGCTGACGCGACGGCCTCCACGGTGAACCTCGTGGTGGAGCCCGGGTACAAGATCGGCGAGAAGGTGGTCCGGGCGGCACGCGTGGGCGTCGTCGGACCGGAGTGACTTCTCGGTGGTCGGGCTTGCCGGGACCAAGGTCTCGGCAAGCCCGACCACCGATATCGAAGCGGAAGGAGGTGCCATGACCGGTCAGGACTGGATGGAGAAGGACTTCTACGCCGTGCTCGGCGTACCCAAGGACGCCGATGACGCGGCCATCAAGAAGGCCTACCGCAAGCTGGCGCGCCAGCACCACCCCGACCAGAACCAGGGCAACGCGGCCGCGGAGAACAAGTTCAAGGAGATCGGCGAGGCCTACGCGGTCCTGTCCGACCCGGAGCAGCGCCGGCAGTACGACGCGGTGCGTGCGATGGCCGGTGGTGCTCGCTTCTCTGCCGGTCCCGGTGGCGCCGGGACGGGCGGCTTCGAGGACATCATGGGCGCCATGTTCGGCGGTGGGCAGGGTGCCGCCGGCCGCGGCGGACCGCGGGTCCGCTATTCGCAGGGCGGTGGTGCCGCCCCGGGCTTCGAGGACATCCTCGGTTCGATGTTCGGCGCCGGGGGCCGGTCTGCCTACGGTTCGGCCGGCCCGACTGGCTTCGGCGCGCCGACAAAGGGGGCCGACGTCGTCGCGCAGGTCACGCTGCCGTTCCGTGCGGCAGTGGAGGGCACGACCGCCGAGCTCGAGGTCAACGGCCGCACCATCACCGCCCGGATTCCGGCGGGGATCAACGACGGCAAGAAGATCCGGCTGCGTGGCAAGGGCAAGCCGGGCGTCGCGGGTGGCCCCGCGGGTGACCTGGTGGTGACGGTGCACGTGGCTCCCCATCCCGTGTGGACGCTGGACGGGCTCGACCTGCGCATGACCGTGCCCGTCACGTTCGCCGAGGCCGCACTTGGGACCACGCTGGAGGTACCGACCCTCGACGGCTCGACCGTGCGGCTGAAGGTGCCCGCGGGGACCCCGTCGGGACGGTCGCTGCGCGTCAAGGGGCGCGGCGTGCACACGGCGACCGCGAACGGCGACCTGCTCGTCAGCGTCCAGGTTGTCGTGCCGCAGAAGCTCAGCAAGAAGGCCAAGCAGGCGATCGAGACGTTCGCCGCGGAGAGCGACGGCGAGGACGTGCGCGCCGGACTGGCCGAGCGGGCGGTGGAATGATCTCGGGCGCGGTGGGGCACGGACCCCACCGCGCCGCCGTCGGTTGACCTGCCCGCACGCAGTTCCGAGCGAACGAGACAAGGAGGGGCACATGGTTGACGACGACGCACCCGTGCTCACCGTCTCCAAGGCAGCGGAGCTGGCGGGTATGCATCCCCAGACGCTGCGCCAGTACGACCGGCTCGGCCTGGTGGTACCCCGGCGCACCCGTGGCCGTGGCCGCCGCTACTCGCGCCGGGACGTCGCGCGTCTTCTGCAGGTACAGCGGCTCGCGCAGGTCGAGGGCATCAACCTGGCCGGGATCAAGCGGATCCTCGCCCTCGAGGCGCACGTCTCGGTCCTGGAGGAACGCCTCGGTGACCTGCTGATGCGGGTCCAGGAGGAGGGCCGCGTGTTCGCTGCGGGTCCGGCCGCCGGCGACGTCGTCGTCGTGCAGCGTGGCCAGCGGGTCCGGAGCGCGGCGATGCGCGTCGACCTCGAGCATCGCGGCGTCGGTGGTGGAGCAGTGGTGCTCTGGCGGCCGTCACCTCGGCGCGAGGACTGAGCGCCCCCGGCCGCCGACCAATTTCGGTAACGCAATTCTTTCGATAATGCGTCGGAAAGATAGGTAAGGCATTCCTTGCTCTACGCGTTCTGCATTTCCGGAATATGATCGAGCCATTCCGGATGTTCAAGTGCGGACCAACGAGGAGTGAGTCATGAGCACGCTGATGGAAATGCCTGAGGTCGCCGAGTGCTCGATCGACGGCTGCGGTTACAACCACGACCACGGCTGCCACGCCGGCGCCGTCACCATCGCGGGTCACGAGGGTGACGCCTCCTGTGCGACGTTCATCCCGCTGAGCACCAAGGGCGGTCTCGACAAGGTGATCGCGCACGTCGGTGCGTGCCAGCGCGGCGAGTGCGTGCACAACGAGCACCTGGAGTGCGGCGCCGCCTCGATCCGCGTGGGTGCCGGGCCCGAGCAGCCGGGGCATGCCGACTGCCTCACCTTCCAGGAGCGCTGACCGGCTCTGCAAGAACGCGACGGAGCCAGAACAGACGGAGCCAGGACAACGCAAGAGCGCCCGCTCGACGGTGAGCGGGCGCTCTGTTCTTCGTTCGGGTCTTCGTCCGAGGCGCGCGGTTCGACGTCCGCGGTCCGGCGGCTCAGCGAGCCAGGTGGTCCAGCAGCAGCAGCGCGTCGTCGTGCGTCCCCGGCAGGCGCTCCACCCACACCCGGGTCGGCCTGCGCACCTCGGTGGTGAGGCCGAGCACCTCCGCGTTGCGCTCCACCACGCGGCGCAGCGACTGACCGAGCTCCGCGGTGGCGGGGCCACGCTCGCACAGCACCACGAAGGTGCCGTCGCCGACGGCGGCCATCGGATGTCCCTCGCCGAAGACCTGGTGCAGGGTGCGGCCGATCGCCGCCGATCGCGCGAGCCGCTGCCAGGTGTCGAGGCTGTCGAGGCCGACGTCGAGCACCAGCAGGCAGTGGGTGGTTCCGGCGGTGGAGCCGGCGCGTTGCGCGATGCCGTAGGTCTCGCGCAGGCGCTCGCCCAGGTACTCGCCGGTCGGCAGACCTGTTGACGGGTCGTGCGTGGCTATCTGGTAGGGGACCCGCTCGCGCTCTCCTACCCAGCCGATCGCCGCGGCGCGCAGCGCACCGACGTCGGTGGGGCGGCCGAACGCGGCGTACAGACAGGCGACGTCGTCCAGCGCTTCGGTGATCCCGGCGCCGACGGACGCCCGCGCGGCACCAAGACGCTCCGCGGGTGCTATCACTCCGCGGCCCTCGGCCAAAGCCTCTGCCAGCGCTTCGGCGGCTGGATGCTCCCAGTCGTTCGGTCGGATCCAGACCGACGCCAGACTCGTAGCGCGCCACCGCTCGCGCAGGTCATGCACACGCACCCGCGCCTCCTGCTGTGACTCACTCATGATGAAGGGACCCTCACGGGGATACATCATGACGCACCTTCGGCGGTGGTGTACCGCACTTCACCCGAACATGACGTCAGAGATGTTTTTTCCACCCCTAAAACGCCGACGGGGCTCTATAGTCATGGGCAGGACACAGCCGAGAGTCTGGGTAGACGTGAAGCAAGCCGAGAGCAGCACGGGGGGAACCCCGAGTGACGCGGAACTGATCCTGCAGGTCAGGTCAGGTGACCGTGAAGCATTTGGCGTGCTCTACGAGCGCCACGCAGGGGCCGCGCGAGCGCTCGCGCGGCAGTACGTCTCGCCCGCTGACGCCGACGATGTCGTCGCAGACGCGTTCAGCAAGCTTTTCGAGATGCTTCGTCGCGGCGCAGGCCCCGACGCAGGGTTCCGCCCCTACCTGTACACGGTGGTCCGCCACCGGTCGTTCGACGTGTCCCGCGGCGCCGCACGGATGCGCCCCAGCACCGACGACGAGATCGAGTCGGTGGTCGGCCGGGTCGCCTCCGACGAGGACCCCGCGCTCGCCGGCTTCGAGCGCAGCGTGGTCTCCAAGGCCTACTTCGACCTCCCCGAGCGCTGGCGCGAGGTGCTCTGGTACGTCCTGGTCGACGACCTGAAGCCCGCGCAGGTGGCGCCGGTGCTGGGGCTCAGCCCCAACGGCGTCTCCGCGCTGCTCTACCGGGCCAAGGAAGCGCTGCGGGCCGGCTACCTGCAGCAGCACCTGACGCATGCCCCCTCGGACATGTGCCGCTCCGTGAACCCGCTGCTCGGCGGGTACGTGCGGG
Source organism: Promicromonospora sp. CA-289599 (assembly GCF_050936155.1). NCBI lineage: Bacteria > Bacillati > Actinomycetota > Actinomycetes > Micrococcales > Promicromonosporaceae > Promicromonospora > Promicromonospora sp. CA-289599. The sequence continues at coordinate 2,290,754 of NZ_JBNJNI010000001.1, read as the reverse complement.
ACAGCCTGTCCAAGCGGGAGACCACGAAGATCGCCGACCACCTGGAGACCTGCGGCACCTGCAGCGCCCTGGTGCTCGAGCTGCACGACGTCGCGCACGGCATGAAGACGGTCATCGCCCCGCTGGTGCTCGGTGCGGGCGGGCTGGCTCTCGTCGGCGCCGGTGCACCGATCGGTGGCATCTTCGTCGCGGCCAAGGCGGGCGCAGGTGCGGCCGTCGGAAGCGCGCCGGCGGCGACAGCGACTGTCGGTGTGGCCTCGACCGGCACGTTCTCGGGTGCGGTGTCGTCCGCGGTCTCCGCCACCGCCGGTGCGTTCGCCGCCGCGACGGGCGGCAGCGTGGCGGCCGGCGCGATCGCCGTCGCCACCGTCAGCATGGTCGCGGCGCTGCAGATCGCGGGACCCAGCGACCCCGAGCCGGTGGCCAACGACAGCGTCATCAGCACCGCGGACGGCCGTGGGCTGCCCGGCACCGAGGAGATCAACGGCAAGCCGGTGTCGCCGTCCGACACCGACATCGAGCCGGACCCGAGCACGCAAGCAGTTCTCCGCGTCGACTACACCGACGCCTCGAGCCCGCTGGCTCCGCGCGAGCACCAGATCCTGGGGTTCACCATCACGAACGCGGGCGAGGTCGCCGCGACAGGTACGCAGCTGGAGCTCACGCTTCCCCCCGGCCTGACCATGACGCCGCACGAAGGACCGTTCGGCACGGGTGTGGGCGGACGGCTGGTCCAGGACACCGCGGAGCCGACCGAAGGCCCCGACGACACCGGGACCCAGACGCCCGAAGCTGACTCGGGCGAGAGCAGCGCCGCCGGCACGGGGTCCGATCCCGAGAGCGTGCCCGACGGCGAGACGCAGGCCGAGCCGAGTGCGTCGCCCAGCGCGCCTGCCACGGTGGGACCGCTTCCGAACGACGGCCCGATCGCCTGTAACCCGACCGAGCAGGCGAACGTGCTGCTCTGCACGCTCGGTGAGGTCGCACCGGCACAGGCGCACCGCGTCGAGGTGCCCGTCCGGGCCAACGCCGGTGGCGACTACCCGATCGGCGCCGAGGTCTGGGCCGACGGTCTCGACCACGTGACCATCGATCTCGCGGACCGTGCGGTCGCGTCGTTCGGCCCGGAGCTGTCCGCGTCGACCGACAACGTCTCGCTGGGCAGCCCAGGGACCGCCGCGCTGCCGATCCGCCTCAACAGCACCGGCGACCGCACGGTGCCCGCGGACTGGGGCGTCGTGGTGTCACTGCCCGGTGGCGTCAGGCCCGCCGAGACGCAGCCCGAGCTGTCCTGCACGGCGATGGAGTCGTCGAGGGCCTGGTTCTGCGCCCCGCGCGCGGGCACCGACGGGGCAACCGCCGTCGAGCCCGGTGACGCCCGCGCCGTCGCGCTGAACGTCACGTCCGTGGTCGATGCTTCGTCGGCGGAGGCCACGGAGCTCGGCGTCGCGAACATCCGTCCGGTCGTCACCGGGGGCTCCGCGTACTCCACCACCGCGACGGTGACCGTGACGTCCGCCTGGGCGAAGGCCGCCGACGGTGTGGGCACGGTCGCGGCCTCCTGCCTCGCCGAGGGTGGAACCGGTACCGCCGACGCCGTGGTGACCGGCGCGTACACCAACACGACTCAGCGCACGGTGCGGGTAGCCCTCCAGGCGGCCGGTACCAGTGCTTCCACGGGCAAGAGTCTCGCACCCGGGGAGTCCATCGAGCTGACGGTGCACGACGGACTGCGGCTCCCGGCGGGCCAGGCGGTCTTCGTCCTGGCTACCGACGTGGACGGCCAGACCTACAAGACGCCTGTGCCGGCGGGCGACCACCAGGCAGTGGACTGCTACAAGCCGTCCTGGTCGACCGAGGTGAGCGCGCGGACGATGAACACGGGCGGCACCGTGACGGTCGAGGGCAAGGTGACCAACACCTCGGACGAGACCATGAGGGTCGACATGGTGGTCACGGTCGACGGCACTGCCATGAAGTCGGTGTCCCTCCCCGTGACGCCAGGCGGAACTCAGACACTTACCGTCGACACCGGTAGCGCGATGGTGCCCGAGGGTGAGGCGGTCTTCCGCCTCGCACGGGAGGGCAAGGACGAGGACGGCGACGTGCCTGCCCGGGCTGTCGTGTCCGAGGACAACCCGACCGCGCACTACGGCGCCGCGACCATCGCCCCGGCGCTGGGCGACAGGCCCGTGATCGCAGGAGCCTGCGAGTTCGACGCCGAGCAGGACCGCTCGGTGCAGAAGTTCGCCTTCACCGCCGACAACACCAGGTCGACGCTGCCCGTGCGGTTCCACGTGGGTGACGTGACCAGGACCGTGGAGGCCGGACAGACCCAGGTGATCGAGTACCCGGTCGCCTGGGGCACCGAGACCTCCGAGATCACGGCCGGGGGCAAGGTGCTGGACACGACGAACGTCTCGTTCGAGTCGTGCGCCGAGCTCAAGTGGCCCGGCGAGGCCGTGACGGTCGGAACCGCGACGCAGTGCTCCGCCGACTCCCAGGTACAGCTCACGGCGACGGTGGACAACCGGACCGGACGCGACTGGACGGGCACGCTGGTCCGCGAGAGCAGCAACGAGATCGGCGCCGACCAGCCGGTGCCTGCCGGGCAGCCCACCACTCTCGCGCTCACCCGGCAGACCCCTATCAGCACCGAGGGCTCGGTCACCGTGCGGCTCTACCGTCAGCTCGAGGGCAGGACCCACGAGGTGGAGTGGTCGTACGGCGTTCGGGGCCAGAACTGCATCGGCGCCGAGTGCGAACCGACCCTGGACGCGAACCCGGCTGCCCTGGGCAGGAGCGAGACGTCGGCCGTCCCGCGCACGGAGAACCGGTGGCCGTGGCACGGCTTCGACACCTGCATGGGTGAGCCCGCCGACCAGGCGTAACGCCTGAGCGTCAGACGATGCCGTACAGGCGGTCGCCCGCGTCGCCCAGGCCGGGCACGATGTAGGCCTTCTCGTTGAGCCGCTCGTCCACCGCTGCCACGACGACGGTCAGGTTCGCGCGGTCGCCCACGTGCTCCTCGAGGAGCTGGATGCCCTCGGGGGCTGCCAGCAGGCAGACCGCCGTCACCTCGCGGGCGCCGCGCTCCAGCACGTAGTCGATGGCGGCGACCAGGGTGCCGCCGGTGGCGAGCATCGGGTCGATCAGGAACACGTGCCGGCCGGTGAGGTCGTCGGGCAGGCGGTTCGCGTAGGTGACGGCCTTGAACGTCTCCTCGTCGCGCACGAGACCGAGGAACCCGACCTCCGCCGTCGGGAGCAGGCGGCTCATGCCGTCGAGCATGCCCAGGCCGGCACGCAGGATCGGCACCACGAGCGGCGGCGGCGACGCGAGGCGGGTGCCCGTCATGGTGGCGACCGGAGTCCTGACCTCGTGCGGCTCGGTGGCGATGTCCCGCGTGGCCTCGTAGGCCAGGAGCGTGACGAGCTCGTCGACGAGCAGGCGGAAGGTGGGCGAGGCAGTTGTCTCGTCCCGCAGGACGGTCAGCTTGTGGGCGACCAGCGGATGATCGACGACGTGGAGGCGCATGGGTCCCACGCTACCGGGCAGTTGCCCGCCAGGACCGCGTGGAGGCCCTGAACGTTGCCAGGCCCACACCGCGCGTCGGCCACACCGGGTTGTCAGACGTGCGGGTCACTATGGTGACTTCTGTGTCTGACACGTCGGAGGGGCTGAGCGCGATGAGCGTCGCCGAGCGCCGCGCGCACTGGGAGAGCTGGATGGGCGTCGCGCTCGACGAGGCGCGCCGCGCCCTCGACACCGGCGACGTACCGGTCGGCGCCCTGGTGCTCGACGAGGTGGGACGGGTCGTCGGCGTCGGGCACAACGAGCGGGAGGCGACGGGGGACCCGACCGCCCACGCCGAGGTGCTCGCGATGCGGGCCGCCGCCGCGACGCGCGGCGAGTGGCGCCTGACCGGCTGCACGCTGGTGGTGACGCTCGAACCGTGCCCGATGTGCGCGGGCGCGCTCGTGCAGGCCAGGGTGCGACGCCTCGTGCTGGGCGCGTGGGACCCGAAGGCGGGCGCCACCGGCTCCGTCTGGGACCTCGTGCGCGACCAGCGTGCGCTGCACGAGGTGGAGGTGCTCGGCGGCGTGCGCGAGGGGGAGTGCGGGGCGCTGCTCCGCGAGTTCTTCGAGGCGCGGCGTGGCTGAGCCCGGTGCGAAATGGAACACACGGCGCCGCCGCCGGTCCTGTCCCGGCATACCCTCGTAAGCGTGTTCCCTCAAGCCCGACCCACCACCTGGCAGCCAGAGCCCGTCGAGGTCGCCCGCACCACGGTGGACGACGCCGTCGAAGTGCTCGCCGGCCTGCGGTTCACCGCGCTCACGGGCGCCGGGGTCTCTACCGACTCAGGCATCCCCGACTACCGCGGCCCCGACTCCCCGCCCCGCAACCCGATGACCTACCAGCAGTTCGTGGGCGACGAGGAGTTCCGCCGTCACTACTGGGCCCGTAACCACGTGGGCTGGAAGCACGTGAACCGGACGGTGCCGAACACCGGGCACCGGGCGCTCGTCCGGCTGGAGGAGCGCGACCTCCTCGCCGGGATCATCACGCAGAACGTGGACCTGCTGCACGAGGACGCGGGCTCGCGCAACGTCATCGACCTGCACGGACGCTACGACCGGGTGATCTGCCTGTCCTGCGGCCGGGTCATCTCGCGCACGCACCTCGCCGAGCGGCTCGACGCCCTCAACCCGGACTTCCTCGAGTCGGTCGGTGACGTCGCGGACATCGAGATAGCACCCGACGCCGACGCCGTCATCGAGTCGACCGCCCACTTCCGGCCGGCGCCCTGTGAGTTCTGCGGCGGGGTGCTCAAGCCGGAGATCGTCTACTTCGGCGAGAACGTGCCGCGCGAGCGCGTGGAGCGGGCGTTCGCGATGGTGGACTCCGCCGACGCGCTGCTCGTCGCGGGCTCGTCCCTGACCGTGATGAGCGGGCTCCGGTTCGTGCGGCACGCGGCGGGCGAGGGCAAGCCCGTCGTGATCGTGAACCGCGGCATCACCCGCGGCGACAAGTACGCCACGGTGAAGATCGAGGCGGGCACGAGCGACGTCCTGCAGGAGCTGGCGACCCGCCTCTGACCCTGCTTCGTCGTGGGCGTGATCATCGCGATCACGCCCACGACGAACGTCAGTGGGCGGCGAGGTCCGTGACGCCGCGGTGGCCCGTGGGAGAGAGCGTGAGCACGCGGTCGCCCGGGTGCAGCCGCACGTCCTCGCGGTAGAGCTCGGCGAGCTGGTCGGCGGCCTCCTGGTCTCCGGCGTCGGCGGCGACGAGCAGGTACGCGAGCTCGTCGGCGACGGCGTCCAGCTCGTCGTCGGACACGTCGGCGCCCGGCAGCCCGGTCTCCTGGACCCAGGCCTCTGCGCGACCGTTCCCCGCCTCGCGGACGACCGGGCTCCGGAGCCGCGATCCCCACAGGTCCCAGAGCAGCAGCTCGTCGCGGTGCCGGTGCGCCACCTCGAGCAGCACGTAGTCGCGTACGAAGTCCCGGCCGCTCAACCCCGGCAGGCCAGGGCCCGCGCCCACGCCGTACGTGGCGGGGTCGGTGGTGCCGGCCCGGATCGCCAGCCAGGACTCGGCCGCCGTCGGGAACGGGGAGCCCGGTCCGGTCGGCATGTCGTGGACGTCGAAGTCGAAGTCCTCCTGGCTGAGCTCCGGGTCGAACCGCACCCAGCGGGTGCCGTCCCAGCGCTCGCCCACCACGTGGTCGGCGTTCCAGCCGGGTGTGAAGTACGTGGCGAAGCCGATCCGGGACCGCGCGGGGACGCCGTGCGTGCGCAGCACGCCGAGCGCCAGCAGCGTGTGGTCACGGCAGCAGCCGGCCACCTGCTGGGCCTGCGTGCGCGGCCCGTCGAGCGGCGCGCGCATCTCGGCGGCATCCAGGATCGAGGTCAGCCAGCGACGGTCCGGGTCCGCCTTCTGGGCCTCGGTCAGCTGCGGGCCACCGGCCCGGTAGTGCACGACGGCGGAGCAGACGAACTCGTGCAGGTCGGCTGGAGCGGTGCTCAGCTCGGTGAAGAGTCCTGCGTGACTTCCGGGGTTCGAGTACGGACTGTGGTCCGAGTAGTCGAAGAGCGTGGGCGCGGGCATCGGTGTCCTCCCTCGGCGGTGTCGGAAGGCTACCGCGCAGGACGCGGGATGTGACAGCCCGTTTCGCCCACTGCTCCGCGGTGCTGGCTCGGGGCGCCGGCGACACTCGTCTCGGCTGCCCCTTGACGCGTCAATTCACCCGCCCCACACTGTTCTACAACCTTGTAGAAGCCGGAGCGACGACGGTCCGGCCCTGGATTGTGAGCGCTCACAATCGGGCCCCGTCGCGGCCGGCACCTTCCGGACGGAGGCAAAGATGCACCAGTTCCGAACACGATCAGCCGGCAGAGCCCGACGCCGACAGGTGGCCGTCGCGCTGCTTGTCACCGCCGGGCTCGCGATCAGCCCCGCCGCGTCGATGGCGGCACCCGGCGTGGTGGCGGCCTATCCCAACCCGGGGACCGTCACCGGGAGCACCGGCGTGCACGACCCGGAGGTCGCCAAGACGCCGTCGGGCGGCTACCTGCTCGCCCACACGGGCGACGGGATCACCCTGAAGACGTCCACCGACCGCACCCGGTGGAACGACGCCGGGGCCGCGTTCCCGAACGGTGTCCCGTGGGCGCACTCGTACACGAACAACAGCAACCACGTCTGGGCGCCGGACATCACGTACGTCAACGGCCGCTACTACATGTACTACTCGGCCTCGACGTTCGGCTCGAACCGTTCGGCGATCTTCCTCGCCACGAGCACCACCGGTGCGCAGGGCTCGTGGACCAACCAGGGCCTCGTCGTCGAGTCGCGGACGTCGGACAACTGGAACGCCATCGACCCCAACCTCGTCATCGACCAGTCCGGCCGCTGGTACCTGAGCTTCGGCTCGTTCTGGTCGGGCCTCAAGATGATCAGGCTCGACGCCGCGACGGGCAAGCGGTCCGGGACCGAGTTCCACAGCATCGCCGGCCGTGGCGGCGGCGCCATCGAGGCGCCGACCATCCACTACCGGGGCGGTTACTACTACCTGTTCGTCTCGTTCGACGCCTGCTGCCAGGGCGCCAGCAGCACCTACCGCGTGATGGTGGGCCGGTCGACGTCGGTCACCGGTCCGTACGTCGACCGCGCGGGGACCGCCATGAACTCCGGTGGCGGGACGGAGATCCTGGCGGGCCACGGGAGCATCCACGGGCCGGGCCACCAGGCGGTCATCGCCGACAACGACGCCGATGCGTTCTTCTACCACTACTACACGGACAGCGGGGCGTCCCGCCTGGGCATCAACCTCCTGGCCTACGACTCATCGGGCTGGCCATACGTCTACTGAACCCGTTGAGTGCTGGGTATCTGTGCGTTCTGACGTTCAGAACCCGCAAATACCCAGCACTCAGCGTTGTCGGTCAGGGGCGGGGGGCCATTTCTGTGCCCTCCGGGGTCTCGCCTGCCGTCGCCGTCGCGATCTCCGAGCCGTCCGCCTGGATCGTGTACTCCTCGCCGCTGGTCACGTCCGCGGAGGCCAGGACCACAGACTGCGTGTCCTTGGTCAGTGTCACCTCGGCGACGGCGGTCCCGGACGAGTCGACCACTGTCAGCTCCGTCCCCGCGCTCAGCGTGTCGAAGGTCGCCGCGACCCAGCCCTCCGAGCCGTCGCCCGGGGTCTGCAGCATGCTCGACGTCCCGACCGCGAGCAGCGTCCCGCCGTCGACGGTGATCGCGCCGGCGCTGTCGAGCGTGCCGTTGCCCCCGTTCGTCGGGCCGAAGACCGTGACGTCACCGCCCGAGATCGTCAGCGTCCCGTTCGAGTCCAGGCCGTCGCCACCGGCGTCGACGGTGACGTCGCCGCCCGTGATCACCAGCGAGAAGTCGCCGGCCGCCTCGCCGGGCATGCCGCCACCGCCCTGGGGCGGCCCACCCTCGGGCATGGTGCCCGACGCCGGGGGCTCGCCCTCCGTCGTGGTCTCCGCAGTCTCCGCGGTATCCGCCGTGCTCGTGGTGCCTGCCGCGTTGAAGCCGTCGTCCGACGAGATGACGTCGACGGTGCCACTCGTCACGAGGATGTGCGCTGCCTCCAGGCCCTCCACCGACTCGGACACGGTGACCGTCGCGCCGTCCACCAGGAGGTCGCTCTCGGCGTGCACGCCGTCGTCGCCGGACGCGACGGTGATCTCGCCGCCGAGGAGCGCCGCGTAGCCCACGGTCTCGCCGTCGTCGTTGGTGCCGTCCTCGTTGTCCGCCTTCAGGCCGTCGCCGGTCGCGTCGACGTCGATGGTGCCACCCGCGACGACCAGGAAGTCCTTGCCGCGTACTCCGTCGTCCACCGCGGTGACGGTGATGTCGCCGCTCGCGATCACCAGGCCGTCCTTCGAGGCGATGCCGTCGTTGGAGCGGCCCGTCACGTTCAGTGCGCCGGTACCGGAGATCACCATCGAGTCCGACGAGAAGAGTGCCGCGTTCGGCGCGTCCTCGCTGGTGTCCGCGTACGTAGAGGCGTCGGTGAGGCTGTTCGACGAACCGTCCGCCAGGACCACCGACACGTCGTCGGCCTGGGTGACCGCGATGGCGGAGCCGGTGGAGCTGGTGATGTCGGCGCCGTCGAGCACGAGCCGGACCAGGCCGTCGGCCTCCGAGCTGACGATCACCTGGCCGTCGTCCAGGGTGCCGCTGATCCGGTACGTGCCGGGCGCCGAGATGGTCACCGTGGAGCCGTCCGCGGTGGCGCCGTCCCCCGAGACGGTCGCGCCGTCGCCGTCGAGCGCGACGGTGGTCTCGCTCGCGGTGTCCCAGGACTTGTCCGCGAGAGCGGCCAGCGCTGTGTAGTCCTCGTTGTCGGCGAGCGCGTCGTCGACCGAGGTGGCGACGTCCGAGAGCGTGACCGGTGAGGCGGCGTCGGTGGGCGTGGCCGCGGCCGTGCTGCAGCCGGCGAGCGCGCCGACAACGAGGGCCCCGGAGAGCGTGGCGGTCAGGAAGCGGTTGGGTCGGCGGATGGTCATGAGGGGGTCCTCTCGCTGGTCAGCTGGGTGGTGCAGGTGGTCGTGCAGGGGGTGGAGTGGATGTCGAGACGGCGCCGGACGAGGCGCCGCCAGGGTGCGTCGGGCAGGTCCGGCACGAGCACGGCCAGCCCGGTGGCGTACTTCGAGATGCGGTCCGGGCGGTGTCCGGCCCGCCAGAGCAGGCGGTCCACCGACGACGGCCCGGAGCCGGCGGCGGTCTTGGTCTCGACCACGACGCGGTCGCCGATCGCGGCGCTGCGCGGTGCGTCAGGGCCGACGCCGTCGGACGCCAGCAGCTCCCAGACCAGGCCCGTGTCGAGAGTGACCCGGGCGTCGTCGAGCAGGAGCGTGGTGCGGTGGTACCTCGACCGCAGGGTCGGGGTGAGCACCGGCGCGGGCGGGGCGCCGGCGTCGGCCAGGCGGGCCGAGACGAAGGTGCGCGCCCCGCCGAGGTGGCCGGCGTCGTCGTGCGGCTGCCGCTCCTTGACCGTGGTGCCGCGGCCCGCGCGGGTCTTCACCTCGACGAAGCACGACCCGGAGTCGACGTAGGTTCGCGTGCGTACCTTGAACCGGCGACGACGGCGCGTCGCCGCCAGGTGATATGCGTCGAGCTCAGGGGTGTCGAAGTAGGTGGAGTCGTAGGCGAACGAGCGGGCGCCGTCGATCTCGAGGACCCGCGCCGACGGGAGCGCGGACAGCAGGCCGGCCAGCTCGTCCGGGGTCAGGACGTACTTGCGGTCGTGGCGCGTCTGCAGAGCGGCGGTGTCGTTGAGCTCGTCCAGGCCGACGGGGGTGAGCGTGTCGATCATCGGGCAGCCACCAGCTCCGAGCGGCCGGCGCCCGCCGTCCCCTCGTGCACGGTGGTGGGGGCGCCCGTGCCGTCGTCGGTCACGACGGGCAGGCGACGCGCCTCCGAGTAGCGGACGTCCACCCACGTGGAGTCGTTCACGAGGTCCAGGCGCTGCACGGTCAGGGCATTGACCCGTGCCCCCAGGAGCTGCTCCAGGTGGACCACCAGCTCCTCCTGGTCCGCGATCGCGCGATCCAGCACGACCAGCTGGCTGTGGTGCCGCGCGAACAGACGCGGATGATCGGCGAGGGCCATCACGAGCAGGATCAGCGCGCTGCCCGCGATCCCGAGCCAGCCCGTGCTCGTCCCGAGCCCGCCGAGCAGGCCCAGCGCGAGCGACGCGAAGTAGTAGGCGACCTCGTGCTGCGACAGCTCGGTCGAACGGAGCCGGATGATCGACAGCACGCCGAACAGGCCAAGCCCCAGGCCCGCTGCGACGGCGCTCGCGGAGAGTGTCGCGGCGACCGCGAGCACGCCCACGTTGACGCCGAGGTAGGCGACGACGAGGTCGCGCCGCCGGTGCCGTGGAAAGTACAGGGCGAAGGTGAGGACGGTGACGGCGACGAGGTCGACCGCGTAGAGCATGAACTGATTCATCGGTTCTCCGGGGTTTGCGAGGTGATGAACTGCAGGTAAACGCATGGACCCGGGGGTGGCCTGTGGTGGGGCTGGGGTAAGCCTGGAACCGGCTGGGAGTTGTCTGGGTGTGGGTGGTCGACGCTGTTGCGGTTCGGTCACCCGAAGAAAGATTGTTGGACAACCTAGATACTTATGTCCGACGCCGCTAGCCTGGTTGTGCAGCGATATCTGACCGCTCACGCCGGAGGATGACCGACATGGCCGAACCGACAGTGCAGCAGCCCGTGGGGCATCGGCTGGGCATGCTGGTCCGCGCGGTGCCTCTGCTCCGGCGCAGGGCGCGGGTGGGTGCGGGCGTCCTGCACCTGCACCTGGACCTCGCGGTCACGGACGACGACGACGCCGCGGCTGCTCTCGAACGCATCCTCAGCGTCCTGGGTCCGGGGGACCGGGTCTACGTCGTCGGCCCGCCTGACGTGGCGGAGCCGCGGGTGGACGACCGGCCGTTCACCATCTGGGCCTGACCGTGCCCCGCCTGGGCTGGCTGGTCGAGCGGCACGTGACCGTCGCGCGCGCCGCCGTCGCGACGGTCACCTACGTGCTGCTGGCCACCGCCTTCGTGCTGGGCGTGCTGTGGTTCGCGCTTCCCGGAGAGCCGCGCTGGGAGCCGGCCGTCAACTCGCTGACCCTCATCGCGGGTATGACGGGGCTGATCGTGGAGCGGCTGAGCAGCGAGGCGGAACGGCACGCTCAGGTGCTCGCGGCGATCCGGCGCGAGCTGGACCGCAACCGGGCGGTGCTCGCCGACAACGAGTTCGCGCGGACGACGGACGACCGGCCGCGAGCCGTCTTCGCGCGGCTCGCGGTCTCCGCCGTCGACGCCGCGCTCGTCTCGGGGGCGCTCGACCGGCGCCGGGACACCGTGCTGGTGACCGCCCTGCACCGCTGGCGCGACACGGTCCAGGGCTTCAACCGGCGGCTGGACCTCACCGAGAACATGAGCGTGCTGGAGCGGCAGACGTCGGGGGAGCGCGAGGTGTGGGACGCGGCGATGCGGCTGCGGGGCGGTTACGTCGCCAACACGAGAGCGCAGCTCGAGGAGCTGCTGGCGGTGCTGCCGGTGCGGTGAGCTCTGGTGCTTTGCCGGCGCGTCAGGCCGGGTCGCCAGGTGTGCGCCGGGAGTACGCGGCTGCGACCGTCCGCTCCGACTGGACGAGGTACTCGTCGAGCTCCGCGGCGGCTGCCGCGCTGTCTCCGGCGAGGGTCATCTCCAGGATGCGCGCGTTGCGCGCCACGTAGGGGGCGTGCAGGTACTCCGGGTTGGCGAGCAGGCCGAACGCGAGGCGCAGCTCGGCGGAGACGGTGGCGTAGAGCCGGTCGAGGTGCTCGCTGTCGCAGAGCGCGACGATCCCCCGATGGAACTCCATGTTGGCCGTGCCGGCCGTGCGCCAGTCCTTCTCGTCGCGGGCGCGCTCCGCGCTCTCGACTGCCTTGCGCATGATCTCGGTGGCCGGGTGCCCGGGCAGCGCACCTCGGAGGGCCTGGCCCTCGATCATGCGGCGCACGCGGTAGATGTCGAGGATCGACGCCAGCGTAGGGACGGCCACCATGACGCCGGCATGCGGGCGCCGGACGAGCAGGTTCTCGTGGGTGAGCACCCGGAAGGCCTCGCGGAGCGTGTTGCGCGAGACCGCGAGGGTCTCAGCCACTGCCTTCTCCGAGAGGCGCTCGCCCGGGCGCGCCTTGCCCGTGATGATCCAGGAGCGGATCGAGGCCGCCGTGCGCTCGACGAGGTCGCCCACCTTGGGGTCCGAGGGGTCGTCCGCAGCGTCTGCCGCAGCACCTGCCGCAGTGTCGGAAAGAGGTTCTGCGTCAGCGGTCGTCGCCATGAGGCCACTCTACGGTCGGGTCCGGGTCGCCGGATGATGCGACGCGTCCGGAGGATCTGGCGGTTCTGGTCGTTGGACAGTCGTGGGCTGGGGGAGACGCTCGTCACTGTGTGCCCGGGGCGCTGGAGTCGATTCGTGGAACCCGGCTTCGACCAGGTATCCTGCTACGGCCCGCTCCTCTTGTGGCGGGCAAAGGTAGCGTGTCCGAGCGGCCTAAGGAGCACGCCTCGAAAGCGTGTGTGGGTGAAAGTCCACCGTGAGTTCGAATCTCACCGCTACCGCACCCTGAAGGCCCCCAACCGCAGAATCATGCGGATTTGGGGGCCTTCGTCATGCCGGGCGGTCCATTTTCAGTCCAGATTGGTGTCCGAGGCGCGGTCGGCCTCCGCCTGTTGGACGAGTTGATCGATGACGATCCGCAGATCCGGGGTGACATGGGTCCGGCCTAGCGGACCACCTCGAGCGGTCCCTCCTCGGGCGTCGGTGGCTCGAACCTCTCGAAGTATTCAGTCGCCGTCTGCTCGGTGAGCGGCCAATCGTCCGCCCGCCTGCCGTGTCGGTCACCGACTCGGCTCAGGATGGTTTCAAGACTCGTCGCGATATAGACAGTCTCCGGCAGGATGTCCTGGGGTGCGAGCAGTGCGCGGAACTCATCGCGTTGTCGCCGGAACCAGAATCCGAAGTCGAGCACGACGTCGTTCCCCGCCGCGACATGCCGCAGCAAGCGCGCCTTCAGGTCTGCTGCCACTTCGGCGACCACTTCGGCGGAGGGCATCGTCGTGATTCCGCGATCCCAGAACTCCACCTCGAACGACAAACGCGTCCAGCCCTCGCGCTCCAGGCGTTTGGCGTAGGTGGTCTTTCCTGCACCACCTGGCCCGCACATCATCACGACGCGAGGTCCTGGAGTCTTGTTCGCTGCCACCGGGCCGAGGTTACGCTCCGCCACTGACGTTGAGACCTGCCACGCTCATCGCTGATCTGGATCAGATCGGCGAAGTGACCGCAGCCAGGCTCTCGCTGCTCCGCCGAAGGGTTCTGTCTCCATCTGCACGAGAGGCAGGAGCGATTGTGCGACCTCGGTTGCGGTCGCTACCTGGCTGTCGGTGAGGTGCCCGGACCGAGCCAGTTCGTCGAACTCGTCCTGGTCGACGATGCCGGCGCGACCATCGGCGCTGCGAAACAGATCCAGTTCCAGGTCGACGAAGGACCACACGCTTCCATCGAGCCGCGGCGGTGTGCAGATGTCGATAGTGAGGTCGGTCGAGTCGGTGAACCAGAAGGCGGGCAAGAACCATTCGCCTTCCGCGACAAGCCAGACAGCATCGTGTTCCTGAGCCTCTTCGCGACGGCCGTCGGGCTGACGGACCGGGTTCCCGCGTCGCGCGCCCAGCCATGTGCCGTGCTCATCCCGGCCGAGGTGTTCGACCGGCCAGCTGAACCGCTCCGCGCAGCTCCCGCCGACCACTGACATCTTTTTCTTGGACATCCTCAACATGGGATCCAGGCCGTCCTTCCTCCGTTAGTTGGGGATGCCTCTTGTTCTCGAAGGTCAGTTAGGGCCTGTTTCGGAAGTGCCTCTTGGCCTGGGAGTTCGGCATGATGCGGGGTCGTGGATGGGGTCGGGCGGCATGATCTGACGGATACGGCGTGGGCTGTGGTCGGGCCGTTGCTGCCGATAGCGGCGTGCGGTCGTCCGGCGCGGAACCTGCGCAGGCAGGTCGACGGGATCCGGCATCGAGTGCGAGCGGGGTGCCCATGGCGGGACGTGCCCGAGCGGTATGGGCCGTGGTCGAGCCTGTATCGGGTGTTCCGCCGTTACCAGCGTGGCGGTGTCTGGGACCAGGTGCTGGACGCGTTGCGGACGCTGGCCGACGGTCGTGGGCAGATCTGCTGGGAGGTCAACGTGGACTCCACGATCGCCCGGGCGCACCAGCACGCCGCTGGCGCCCAACGGAACCCAGACGCGCAGAAGGAGCCGCCAGGAGCCGAGCCGGCTGATCATGGTCTGGGTCGTTCCCGGGGCGGATGGACCACGAAGATCCACGCGGCCTGCGAGCAGGGGCAAAAGCTCATGAGGATGGTCATCACTGCCGGCCAGCGCGGTGACAGCCCGCAGTTCGGCCCGGTGCTCGACACCATCCGGGTCAAGCGTCGCGGCGGGCTCGGGCGTCCCAGGACGCGTCCGGACCGGGTCCGTGGTGACAAGGCGTACGCCTCGGCGGCCAAACCGCCGACTGCTGCGTAGGCGTGGGATCCGCGCGACGATCCCGGACAAGAAGGACCACCGCGCCAACCGCCTGGCGAAGGGCTCGGCCGGCAGGCGGCCACCGAAGGTGGACTACAAGGACTACAAGCAGCGGCACGCGGTGGAGTGCATGTTCAACCGGCTCAAACGCTGGCGGGCGGTGGCCACACGGTATGACAAGCTCCAGGTCCGCTACGAAGCGACCGTGAAGATCGCCGCGATTGACGACTGGATCGCCGCCGTGGTCCGGACGGGCTGAACGCTGGCATCCTGGGTGCGTGCACGCCCAGCCACGGCCCCATTACGCCGACACCGAGGACGGCGGCTACGTCGAGGACCCCGGCCATGTCGAGCTGCTCAAGATGCTTGAAGATCTGAACGGCACCGACAACACGTTCTTCGTGATCTATCCCGACGACGAAACCCTCGACTGGTCCATCTCCGTCCACACCCGCACGCGCGGCCTCGTCGGCTACGAGATCGAACGCCGCGACGCAGCCACAGGCCAGCATGAGACGACCAGCGAAGCCGATCACGTCACCATCGTCACCGAGGTCCTGACCTGGATCAGGCAGCGCTGACCCGTTCCAGAACAGGCCCTGGGCCTTCGCTCAGAATGTGAGCGTGAGTGACTCCTGCATCTTCTGTGCCATCGCGACAAGGCGGGCTCCGGCGAGGTTCGTCTACCAGGATGACAGCGCCTGTTCGTTCCTCGACATCAATCCTCTGCGAGCCGGGCATACCCTCGTCGTTCCACGCCGCCACGTGCACGACCTGACCGATGACGGCGCTGCGGAGGCGGTCGCGGCGATCGGGCGTGCACTCCATGAGACAGCGCTCCTGCTCACCACGAGGCTGGACGCCGCCGGCATCAGCGTCTTGCAGTCCAACGGTGCTGCGGCAGGACAGGAGGTGTTTCATCTGCACTTCCACCTGGTGCCCCGCCACCCCGGCGACGGTCAGCTGACAGACCACACACCAGACGAAGGTGCTCGCCTCGCGCTCGACGAGACACACCGGACACTCCGTGGCGGCGCAACCTGAACCGACGCACCGCAGCGTGCCGAGCCCGCAGATCAGAAGCGACTTCCGAAACAGGCCCTAGGTCGCATCGGAGATTGCCCGCCCGATGCTGCGAAAGAGCCAGATGACGCCGCGGACGATGTTGACGACCAGGCTGACGAGGTCCAGAGCCTCCAGCACTCGGCCGATACCGCGACCGAGTGCTCGGAACGGCCTCCCCACCTGGTGCCAGAAGCCCTTCTCAGGGGTGTTGGCCGTCGTCATGGCTGCACACTCCCACTCGACGCTTCGGCGAACAATGAATATCTGGGGCGATTCCAGGGAACTGAGGGCACAGCCGAGGCGGTCAGGCTGGCTCAGTAGCCGACGGCGGACGGCGAGTGGTGGGCCGCCGCTCGTCAGGTGCGGCCGCGCTCGGCCCCGGCCGAGCGTGCCCAGCCGAGCAATCGCCGAGTTCCTCGTCGAGAGTCGTTCCCACCGACCAGCGGATGTACGAGTGGGACGTGATCCGTGAGGTCCCGCTCGGCGAGTGACCAGCGCTAGCGGACGGCCCGGTGGAGGTGCGCCTCGACGTCCGACAGCAAGAGGTCGCACCTGGCTACGGTGGCCGGGCTGTCTCCGAGGTCGTTCCGATCGAGCGTCTCCCGAGCCGTCACGACGGATCCGGGCGGGAACTGCTGCCAGGTCAGGTCGATCGCGACCGTCGCGTCCCCGACCTTGAGCTCGCACCAGAAGTGGACCTCGTGCCGGACGCCGGTCCACACGTTTCCCTTGACGATCTCGCTCCGGGGCAGGAAATGCTGCACCACGCGCGCCGTCGGATAGCACTGGCCGAGCGCGGGATTGCCCACCTCCCACACACCGCCGTACGACGTCTGCGCACTCCACGACGCCTCCAGCGCCTCGCGGAGGGCGATGAGATCCACAGGGCCTGTGGACGACGCGTCGGGTCCGGGCACGTAGGCACGTTACCGGTCGGCCGTTCTGACGCCGCGGTTCGCCGGGTGAGCTCGACGCCGAGGAGGGGACCTCGAGGTTTGCGCCGCTGAGCGCCTGACTTCGAGGCCGGGCGTCCAGCACGACTGGACAACACCGATGGCAGTCACAGGCGGTCATCTCTGCGCCGGCGGACGGGCGGCATGACTTCGCGCAGTTCTCCGTAGATGTACATGTCGACCCCCTTCCAGCTTCCGGTCCACAGCGTGAATCCTGGTCGCGTGGCCGGGTAGTCCGTCGCGACATTGATCCCCAGCTGGTCGGCGATTGCACCGCCTTCTGACCGCCGTGCAGGATGCACGACCAAATGGTCCCGGAAGATCTCGACCCACTTGATCCGGGCTTCTCCCACCTCGGTCAGCAGGTCTGCGACCTCCGTCGCGGAATTTGCGAGGGTCCGATTCAGCGGCGCCACGCGATCACCGCCCACATGGCGGCGACGACGTCGAGCACCACATAGGCGGCCAATAGCTCCACCGGGATCACGAGCGACTCTCCTCGTGAGCGGTTGCCGCGTCGTGCGCCTGGCGCACGACCGTCTTCAGTGCCTCGACCTGCCGCGACAGGCGCCAGGCCTCCCGGCCGACCTCGGCTGTGCCGTCCTCCTCCGAGCCATGTTCGGTCAGGCGCTGTCCTGCGCGGGACAGGCTCCACGACGCCTCGAACAAGTACTTGCGACTCACGTCCAGAGCTTCAACTCGATACCTCGGCATCACAGCACCCTCTTCGTTGCGACCATGGATGACTCCTTCGCTCAGAGGCAGTAGGCCTGGTGCGGGTAACATCTTTAAAGATGTCGTCACCTCCACTGTGGGTCGCTTCTTTAAAGATGCCAACCGCATCTACAAAGAAGTCGCCTGGAGGACCCCGGGGACGGGTGACTCGCTTCCGCGAGGGCCGCATAGGCTTGAGCCATGTCTAAAGATGCGAAGCAAGGGGTGGCCGAGACGATTGCGGCTGAACTTCGCGACGCCATCGAGCGTGGGGAGTACCGGCCGGGCGATCAGCTGCCCGGAGAGAACACACTGATCAAGGACTACGGCGCTGCTCGGCTGACGGTGCGCAGCGCGCTCGGAATGTTGCAGGCGGAAGGGCTGACGACGACGCGTCGCGGGGTCGGGGTCTTCGTGCGCTCTTTCGACCCGATCGTGCGCAACGGCATCAGCCGCGTCAGTGCCCGGAAGTGGAAGGCCGGGCGCAGCGTCTGGGATGACGAGACGCGCGGCCGTCGCCCAACTGTCGATCATTTCGAGGTCGTCGCGGAGGTTGATCCGCCCGACGACATTGCCGCCATCCTCGACAGCGACGCCAAGGTCGCCACCCGTCGACGGCGCTACCTCCTGGACGACAAGCCCGTCATCGTTGCCACGTCATACCTGCCGGCGGTGTTGGTCGCAGGCACTCAGATCCTGGTGGAGGACACAGGCCCCGGCGGTATCTACGCACGGCTTGCTGACCTCGGCCACGCGCCGGCTCATTTCCGCGAGGACATCGTCGGCCGGATGCCCACCAAGGACGAGAGCGAAGAGCTCGCGATGCCCGCCGGAACCCCTGTGTTCGTCGTGACCCGTACTGCAGTCACGGAGTCGGGAGACCCTGTCGAGGTCAACGTGATGGTGATGGACGCGGGTGCGTACGTCCTGCGCTACGACTTCGACGCGTAGCCAGGACATGCCCGAGGTGACCGCAGCCGAGAGACCCGCCATCGCCGCAGCCGAGAGACCCGCCATCGCCGCAGCGGTCGTCGTCCAGGACGGTCGCCTCCTCCTGGTCCAGCGGCGAGTCTCCGAAGGCTCGCTGTCGTGGCAGCTCCCGGCCGGCGCCGTCGAACCTGGTGAGACCTTCGCAGCGGCCGCGGTGCGCGAGACAGCGGAAGAGACGGGCCTCGTGGTCGCGGCTGTCACGACGCTGGGGGAGCGCGTGCACCCGGATACCGGCCGGATCATCGGCTACGTGGCCTGCCGCGTGCAGGACGGCGAGGCCTACGTCGCCGATACCGACGAGGTCCGGGACATCGCGTGGGTCACGCCCGCAGAGCTCAGGGGTTACGTACCACGCGGGTTCGCGACGGTCGTGCAGGACTACCTCGTCGCCGCGCTGGTCTGAGTCAGCCGCCAGGCCACCCCGCCGTCCGACACCCACTCCTGCTCGCCGGCGACGGCGCCGACCCGGAACGTTATCCACAGGCTGTGGTCAACCAGCCTCGGTCGGCCGCCCCAGCCACCGCAGCGCGTCCGGCAGCAGCACCCCGGCGTGGTTGGGATTGTGCCCGCCGTCGCCGAGCACGAGCCGGAAGTCGTAGTCGGCCTCGGCGAGGGCCGCGGCGACCCGCAGGTTCTCCGCGAGCCAGTTGTTGTCGGGCTGGTTCCAGCGCAGGTCCCGGTGCCCGGCCTGCATGAAGATCCGGAGGGGCTTGCGGGGCATCATGTGGATGAGTGCCGGATAGTTGTTGCCGCCCGGCAGTTGCGTGAAGCTGGACAGGAAGCCGGCGACCCGGCGAAACCGGTCCGGGTAGTGCCAGGCCACGGTCAGGGCGCAGTTCCCGCCGCTGCTGCCGCCCACGATGCTCCAGCGTTCCGGGTCGTCGGTGATCGCGAACCGCCGTCGGACCTCCGGGACGATCTCCTCGAGGAGGAAGGCGCCGTACCAGCCGTTGAAGGCGTCGTACTCGGCGTTGCGGTTCTTGCGCCGGACGGGATCCTCGATGTCCGCGAAGACGCCCGGGTCGACGAACACACCGATCGTGACGGGGATGTCGCCGCTGTGGACGAGGTTGTCCAGGACTATCCCGCCCCGGACCTCGCCGTCGGGGTCGAGGTACCACCAGCCGTCCTGGAAGACGGCGATCCCGGCCGGCTCGGCGGGGTTGTAGGCGGCGGGCACGTGGATCCAGACCTTCCGCGTGGTCCCGGGGTACGCCGGGCTCTCCCAGAGCAGCTCCACGGTGAAGCCGTGCGGCACGCCGGGCCTGCGTGCCGAGTCAGGACCGTGCTCGTACCGGACGTCCTCCTGATCGAGAGGCAGCGGAGCAAAAGGTACGTATGCGGTCACACGGCAAGCCTAGGTCGATTGTCGCGGGCCGGGACCGCCAGGCCACGGACCAGACGGCACCTCCGAGCGGGCGGATGAAAAAGCACCTTTGACCTGCGCGGACGTCTTGCGTTACAGCCTGGTCATGGGCTGGACTGGGGCTGCGCCCACCGGCGCCAGCTCCTGTGTCACTGATAGAGCCCACGCACCCGTGCCGGCAGCTCGGAAAGAGAAGGACGATGACCAAGAAAGATGCGGTGCGTGCGGAACGATTCGCGTCCGGCAAGAAGGTCCTCGACTCCGTCCATGACGACCCCGGCCACAACGTCATCGACTCCCTGGCGGACATCGCGCCCGAGCTCGGGCACCAGATCGTCGCGTGGGGTTACGGGGACATCTACGCCCGGCCCGGGCTGAAGCCCAAGCAGCGGCAGCTGGTGACCCTCGGGATCCTCACCGCGCTCGGCGGCAGCGAGGCGCAGCTCGAGGTGCACGTCGGCGCGTCGCTCAACGTCGGGCTCACCCCCGAGCAGATCATCGAGGTCTTCCTGCACAGCTCCGTCTACTGCGGGTTCCCGCGGGCGCTGAACGCGGTCGGCGTCGCGCGGAAGGTGTTCACCGAGCGCGGGCTGCTCCCGCTGGACTGAACCCCGTCACGGCCGGGGCAGCGCCGCGGCGTCGGCGTGCTCGACCAGGTCCGACCGCTCCCGCCGGATCCGCTCGACACCCCAGTCCCCGAGCGGGGCGAGGGCGGCGTTGAGCGCCCGGCCGTGCTCGGTGAGGGAGTACTCGACGCGCGGCGGCACCTCCGCGTAGACCTGACGGTGGACCAGCCCGTCCGCCTCCATCTCGCGCAGGTGCTGGGTGAGCATCTTCTCGCTGACGCCGGGCAGGCCGCGCCGCAGCTCGGCGAACCGGCGCACGCGGTGCTCGTCGAGCTCCCAGAGGATCAGGCCCTTCCACTTGCCGCTGACGACGTCCAGCGCCGCATCGATGCCGCAGATGTAAGGACCGTTACGCGGTGACATCGCCATCGGGCGCTCCTCGTGAGATGTGGGTGTGAGGTGTGGGTCGGGGTACGCACCAAATGGTAAGTACCCCAGTAAATAGTGGGTACTTCCGCGATCGTACGTCCCTCTCCGAGCATGGTCACGTCCCGACCTACCGAGGAGATCTTTGATGACCGAACCCCGAGGCACCGGCGTCACGGTGCTGGGCCTGGGCGCGATGGGCAGCGCTCTCGCCACCAGCCTGCTCGACGCCGGCCACGCAGTGACCGTGTGGAACCGCACTCCCGCCCGCGCCGCCGGCCTGAGCGCGCGGGGCGCCGAGGCGACGTCGGCGATCAGCGCGGCCGTCACGGCCAACGAGCTGATCATCGCCTGCCTGTTCGACCACGCGTCGGTGCACGAGACCCTCGACCCGGTCGTCGCCGAGCTGCGGGGGCGCACGCTGGTGAACCTGACCACCACGACGCCGAACGAGGCACGCGAGCTGGCCGCATGGGCGGCCGGGCACGGCGTTGCCTACCTCGACGGCGCGATCATGGCGACCCCGCACATGATCGGCGCCCCGGAGGCCTCGATCCTGTACAGCGGCACCCGGGAGGTCTTCGAAGCCGTCCGGCCGGTGATCGACCGGTGGGCGACGAGCACCTACGACGGCGAGGACCCCGGCCTGGCCTCGCTGTTCGACCTGGCGCTGCTCTCGGGCATGTACACGATGTTCGCCGGGTTCCTCCACGGTGCCGCGATGGCCGGATCCGCGGGCATGAGCGCCACGGACTTCGCGGCGCGCGCGACGCCGTTCCTCAGCGCGATGACGTTCGGCTTCGCCTCCGACGCGCGCGTGATCGACGGCGGCGACTACACCGTCGCCGGTCAGCAGAGCCTGGACTTCTCCGACCTCAGCCACATAGTGCGCGCGAGCGAGGAGCAGGGCGTCGCGCCGACACCCATCGCCGCGGTACAGGAGCTGATCAGCAAGCAGATCGCCCAGGGCCACGGCGCCGAGGCCTTCGCCAGGATCTACGAGAGCCTCCGCACCGACCGCACAGAACACGCCCACAGCAGCGCCGAACTCACGGAGGCCCACCGATGAACGCACCCGTCACTCTCATCGGCCTCGGCCCGATGGGGCAGGCGATGGTCCACGCCCTGCTGCGCGCGGGGCACCCGGTCACCGTCTGGAACCGGACCCCGAGCCGGGCCACCGACGTCGTCGCGGCCGGCGCCACCCTCGCCGCCACACCCGCCGACGCCCTCGCGGCGAGCAAGCTCGTCATCCTGAGCCTCACCGACTACCAGGCGATGCACGACATCCTGGGCCCCGCGGCGGAGGCGCTCGCGGGCCGGACGCTCGTGAACCTCAGCTCGGACTCGCCGGAGCGCACCCGCGAGGGCGCCGCGTGGGCCCAGGCGCACGGTGCGCGTTTCCTGACCGGCGGCGTCATGACGCCGGCGCCGATGGTCGGCACCGAGGCCGCGTACGTCTACTACAGCGGGCCCAGCGACCTGATGGAGGCCAACCGGGAGACGCTCGCGACGATCGGCGCGCCGCGCTATCTCGGGGAGGACCTGGGGCTGGCGCAGCTCATGTACCTGGCCAACCTCGACGTGTTCCTGACCTCTCTCGCGTCGCTCATGCACGCCACGGCGCTGCTGGAGTCCAGCGGGGTCACGGCCTCGGCAGCGCTGGAGGAGCTGATGCTCACCCTGGTCGGCGTGGGGGAGATGCTGTCGGTCGGCGGGAGCCCCGGCGCCGAGATCGACGCCGGCGAGTACCCCGGGGACCTGAGCACTGCCACCATGATGGGCGCGACGGCGGACCACGTGGTCGCCGCGAGCGAGGCCGTCGGCGTCGACACGACCCTGCCCGCGGCGGTCCAGGCGTACTACACCTGGGTCCGCGACAACGGTCACGGGGGCGACAACTGGACCCGGATCATCGACGCGATGCGGCCGCGTAACGGGTCCGGCGGGGTGCCTGCGACCTGACGTCGTGCACGACGGCCCGGAGCAGGCCGGGAAGGAAGTCCCGGCCCCTGCGCACGCACCAGGGCAGTCCGGCCCGAAGCAGCCAGACCACCCGCTCCACCACGGACGGCGGCTCGGGCGCGACGGGCAGCCGCCCCCGGGCCTCGGCTGATGAGAACGGGGTTGTGTACGTGATGGACGACGTCGCGTGCACAACCCCGTTCTCGGACCCCGGGCCCGTGGACAGGGCGGATGCCGCTGACAGGGCCAGGGTCCGGTGGCCCAGCGGGGACGGGTGGACACGGTCGATGTGCCACGCCCTGGAACCGGCCGGTGCGATCCCCCGCGCGGCGTCGACGACGACCACCCACCCGGGCGCCGAGCTCGCCACCTCCTCCACCGCCGCGTTGATCGACGCCACCCGGCGCCGCATCACGCGTCGCACCAGCCGCGGGCAGAGCTCGAACAGGCCGATGACCGGCAGCAGCACGAGCACGACGTCGGTACCGGCGCGGCACAGCTCGCCGACGGTCCGGTGCAGGTCCGCGAGCGTGTGCCGGGCGTCGAAGTCGCTGCGGAGCACGTCGTTGCCGCCGACCAGCACGGTGGCGAGGTGCGGCCGGAGTGCCAGGGCGGCGGTGAGCTGCGTGCCGACGACGTCGCGGGAGCGGGCGCCCTCGGTGGCCAGGTTGATGAACGTCTCCGCACCGAGCACGGTGGCGAGATGTGCTGCCCAGCCGGGGCCGTGCACGGCGTCGGGTCCGACCGTGTCACCGACGCCCACGGTGATCGAGTCGCCGAGGGCGACGAGTCGGAAGCCGCGCTCACGTCCCGCCGGCGGCGTCATCTCACCGATGCCCCACAGGGCCCGTGCTGATCGGGTCCGGCCTCAGGTCGAAGGCCCTGCGGGAGTGCAGCTCGAGCATCGCGTCGCCGGTGGCGCTCCACGGGAACAGCTCCGCACGCGCCCGGGCGGCCTTGCGACGTTCGTCGACGTCGCGGTCCAGCACCTCGTGCAGCGCGAGGGCGAGCGCCGCGGCGTCCGGCGGTGCGGCGGCACCGGCGGTACCGACCACCTCGGGCAGGGCGCTCGACGAGCTGCAGACGACCGGCGTCCCGGACGCCAGCGCCTCGAGCGCCGCGAGCCCGAACGTCTCGATCGGCCCGGGGGCGATGACGACGTCGGCGCAGGTCAGCAACGTTGCGAGCCGGTCGCGGTCCGGGACGAACGACAGGAACCGGTGCGGCAGGCCGGCGGCCTCGGCCCGGCGTCGCATCTTCGGCAGGAGCGGCCCGGCACCCGCGACGACGAGCCGCACGGGCCGGCCGTCCCGCACGAGCTGTGCGGCGGCGTCGATCGCGAGGTCCGGTCGCTTCTCCGTGGACTGGCGGCTCGCGAGCACGATGAGCGCGGTGCCGGGCGGTGCGTACAGCGCGCGGGCCTCGTCGGAGTACCGGTCGGGCCGGAACCGCTCCAGGTCGACGCCGAGGGGTACCCGGTAGAGCGGCGGGAGCACGGCGGACCGGTGGCGTTCGGCCAGGCGTTCCACCTCGCCGGCCGCGAAGTGGGTCGTGGCCACCAGCCGGTCGAACCGGGTGAGCGTGGCGAGGTTGTACCGGTCGGCCAGGGCCGGCGCCGCGGCCGCGCCGAGCGTGGCCGCCGCGCCGCCCGCCGCGGCACCGGGGATCCAGGAGCGCAGCACCCCGTCGACCCGCTCGTGCAGCATCATCAGCGACGGGACGCCGGCCTCGCGGGCCCAGTCGCCCAGCCCCGCGAGCGTGGTGCGGTCGCTCACCTCGAGCCGGTCGGGTGCGAGCGTCTCGAGCAGGCCACGCATCTTGCCCGGCTGCACGACCGCGCGGTAGCCGCCCGAGAACGGCACGCGCGGCGCGGCGAGCGTGACCACCCGGATGCCGTCCACGAGCGATACGCCGTCCCGCTTGCCCGGCACGACGAGCACGGGTTCGTGCCCCCGGGACAGGTACTGCCCGGCCATGGCGTGCATAGCGGTTCGGATACCCCCGGAACGGGGGCTGTAGAAGTTCGCGACGTGGACGATTCGCAAGTCAAACCTCCGCTGAGCCGGCTCTCGCGTGCACCCGGACCGCGTCCTCGTAGTGGCCCATGAGCTCGGAGCAGATGTCGTGCCACGTGCGGCCCTCGGCGCGCTCCCGAGCCGAGGTGCCGAAGGCGCGCCGCTTGCGTTCGTCGCCCACCAGGTCGACGACGCGGGCGCGGAGCGCCTCGTGGTCACCTGGAGGGTACAGCCAGCCGTCGTGGGAGTGCCGCACGATGTCCAGCGGGCCACCCGCGGCGGGTGCCACGACCGGGACCCCGCTGGCGTGCGCCTCCTGCAGCGTCTGGCCGAAGGTCTCGAGCTCGCCCGGGTGCACGAACACGTCGAGGCCGGCCATCGCCCGGGACAGCTCGGCCCCGCGCAGCAGGCCGGTGAAGTGGGCCTCCGGGAGAACCTGCTGCAGGTGCTCCCGCTCGGGCCCGTCGCCGACGATCACGAGCCGTACGCCCGGCAGGTCCTGCACCACACGCAGCGCCTCGACCTGCTTCTCGGCGGCGAGCCTGCCCACGTAGCCCACGAGGATCTCGCGGCCGGCGCCGACCTCGCGGCGCCAGGCCTCGTCCCGGAACCGCGGGTGGAACACCTCCGTGTCGACCCCGCGGCCC
The DNA here is from genome assembly GCF_050936155.1 of Promicromonospora sp. CA-289599. Taxonomy (NCBI): domain Bacteria; kingdom Bacillati; phylum Actinomycetota; class Actinomycetes; order Micrococcales; family Promicromonosporaceae; genus Promicromonospora; species Promicromonospora sp. CA-289599. Next base: position 2,265,443 of record NZ_JBNJNI010000001.1, on the reverse strand, counting down.
CAGAGCCGCAGGTTGGGGATGCCGTGCTCCTCCAGCTGCCGCATGGTCGCCGTGGACGGCGCGAGCGTCATCGTCGCGCGGTCGTGGATGTCCTTCACCCGCTTCCACAGCAGCGGCTCGAAGCCGCCCAGCCCGTAGCGCGCCGCGTAGCCGGGCACCTCGGTCTGGTAGACGGCGACGCTCGGCAGCCGCAGTCGCTCGGCGGCCAGGATGCCGCGCCACCCGAGGATGAACGGCGACGCCAGGTGGACGACGTCGGGCGCGAACGTCGCCAGCGTGCGTTCGGTGCGCCACTTCTTGCCGACGACGACCCGCACGTCCGGGTACCCGGGAAAGCCGATGGAGCCGAGCTCGACGACCGGGGCGCCGCTGACGAAGGGAGGGACATGACCGATCGAGGCGTCGGCATCGGGCGCGAGGACCATTGCCTGGTCCCCCCGCTCATGCAGGTGCTCGAGAACCCGCAGGACGGAATTCGTGACCCCGTTGACCTGCGGGAGGAAACTCTCCGCAACGATGGCTACTCGCACGTTACGAACCTGCCGGTCGCCGGTGTCCGGACGGAGTCCTCAGTGCGGCGAGTCGAGGAACGGGTGGCGTCGAGACGGTAACCGCTACAGACGATGTCACGTCCATGACCGTAGCCGAGCCGTCGTGCAACTGGCACGACGAACCCCTTGAACGGCCCCCTCAACTCGTTCTGGAGACCGCCCGACGTGACCAGGCGACCTGAACCAGCCGGACGATCGCCCCGATCATCAGCGCCACGAGAAGCACGTTGCGCAGGGCTCCGATGCTCGTGGCCAACGGGAACCCGCCCAGGAACTCGCCGTACTGGAGCGGGTAGATCTCCATGGTGAGCCGGGCGACCACGATGGTGCCGAGAGCGGGCAGGAACCAGGTGCGGCGGGTGCCCTGGCTGCGGGTTCCGAGCGCGATCGCCGCGGCGATGGGCGGCCCGATCCACGCGATGAACTGCGGGGAGCCCACCTTGTTGAAGACGATGAGGGCCAGCAGCTCCGCGGCGGCACCGATCAGCAGGACGTCACCCACGCGGTCGGGTCGACGTCGTGCCGCCCACCAGACGAGTGCCGCGATCAGCAGCGCGGCGACGGGGAGCGCGACGTCGAGCGCCTGCGCCATGGCGTCGGCCTGTGCGCCCTGTACCTCGTACGTGTAGATGACGTTGTCGTACTCGACCCGGATCGAGGGGTCCCACAGCCGTGCGATCGTGAACGGCGTGGCGCCGACCGCCTCGACCTGCAGCTGGCGGTCGCCCTGCTCCCCGAACACGTCGAGGACGTTGTCCTGCCCGCCGCCCGCGAAGGCGACACCGACGACCACCGCGCACACCGCGGCGCCCGGCAGCACCACGTTCCGGAGAAACCCCTTGGCGCCCGACGCCGTCGCGGCCAGCGCGAGGGCCACCGCACCCGGGGCGATCTTGATCCAGGCGCCGACGGTGGCCAGCGCCATCGCCAGCGCCGGGCGCCGGGCCGCGATGAGCAGCGCCACGAGGATGATCGGCGCGAGCAGGCCGTCGAGCCGGCCGATCCAGATGGGCCCGAGCGCCATGAGGAACGCGAGCCAGAACCAGACGGCGACCCGTCCGCGCGGGCGTGCCCGGCCGAGCACCAGCACCGCGCCGGCGTTCGCGACGGTGACGAGGCCCATCCACACCCAGCCGTAGGCGTGCGTGGAGTCGGTGAACAGTGCGGGAACCACCATGGGCGCGAGAGCGCCGAGCGGATAGACCCAGTCGTAGTCGAAGACCGGCCACGACCCGGTGCTCATGCCGTTGCGGACCCACCACTCGTACAGACCCACGTCGCCGAGGATCTGCGGCTCGAAGACCCACGCCTGCAGGATGATCCAGGCGTGGGCCAGCACGAAGCCGATCCACAGGGCCGGCCACGAGGTGAGCACATGGTTGGCGGACCGCAGGACGTCCTTGCCCACGGACTTGGGCATTGGCTTGGGTGTTGGCTTGGGCGTTGGCGAAATGTCTGACGCGCTCGGCACGGCCACATCCTTGCACGTGCTGGATGACGGACCTGCCCGGGGCTACCGGTCGAGGTAGGCCACGTCGCCGTTCGAGCTGCGGATCTCGACCGTGCGCTCGGCATCCGGGTCGGTGGATCCCTCGATGATCTGGTCGCCGTTCGACGTGTCGATGGTCAGGGCCACGGGCTCGCCGTCGCCGATGACCGTGACCTCGCCGTTGCTGGACACGGCGTCGACGTCGCCGTCGACCCCGGAGATGTCCACCGAGCCGTTGCTGGTCTCCGCGGAGGCGTCGCCGGTCACCGAGTCGATGGTGATCTCGCCGTTGCTGCTGTCGGCGGTGACCGTGCCGTCCACGTCGACGACCGAGATCTCGCCGTTCGACGTCGAGGCGTCCACGTCGGCCTCGGAGCCGTTGACGTCGATGTCGCCGTTGCTGGAGCGGGCGTTCAGCGGGCCGGTGAGCCCGGTGGCCTCGACGTCGCCGTTGCTCGTGTCCAGGGACAGGTCGCCGGCCAGGCCGGCCGCCACGATGTCGCCGTTCTCCGTGCGGATCACGACCGCGGTGCCGGCCGGCAGCACGACGTCGAGCTCGCCCGAGCAGCGCGGGAGGGGGGTGAACCACCCGCACCGGTGCGTCAGCTCGAGCCGGCTCGCGGACTCGTCCGCCGAGAACGTGGGCTCCCGCAGACCGCTGTGCGCTATGACGTCGACCTCGATGTCGCCCTCGGCTGCGGCGACCGTGACGTCGCCGTCGGCCACGAGCACGACGCTGTCCACCGCGTCGTAGGACCGGTGGGTGGTGCGGGTCTCCGACATCATCAGGTCGGTCAGGAACAGTGCGCCGAAGACGATCGCCACGAGGGCGAGGGCGATGCCGGCGCTCGCCAGGACGCGGCCGGTGGCCCCGGGCTGCGGCGGCTCCGGTGCGTCGACGAGGACCGGGGCATCCTGGGGATATGGCTGGTTCATGAGCGGGATCCGTTCTGGTCGAGCCAGCGCAGCACGGCGAGCACCCGGCGGTGGTCGTCGGCGGCCGGCGGGAGGCCGAGCTTGTTCAGGATGTTGGTGACGTGCTTCTCCACGGCGGCCAGCCCCACGACGAGGCGGTCCGCGATGGCGGCGTTGGAACGGCCCTCGGCCATGAGCGCGAGCACCTCGCGCTCCCGCCGGGTCAGGACGTCGAGGTCGGAGCCGGGGTGGCGCGCGATGATCTGGGTGACCACCTCGGGGTCGACGACGGTGCCGCCGCCCGACACCCTGGCCACCGCGTCGAGGAACTCGTCGACGTCGGCCACGCGGTCCTTGAGCACGTAGCCCAGGCCGCGGGCGCCGCGCGCGAACAGCTCGGTCGCGTAGCTCTGCTCCACGTACTGCGACAGCACGAGGACCGGCAGGTCGGGGTGCAGGCTGCGCAGGTGCACGGCGGCGCGCAGCCCCTCGTCGGTGTGCGACGGCGGCATCCGGACGTCCGTGACGATCAGGTCCGGCAGCTCGACGTCGGGCGTGGAGAGTGCACGGACGAGCTCGTCCGCGGTGCCGTACCCCGTCACGGTGTGTCCCTCGGCGGCGAGCAGCCGCGTGAGGCCGTCCAGGAGGAGGACGGAGTCCTCAGCGATCACGATGCGCACGGGACCTCCACGGTCAGGCGGGTGCCCGCACCGGGCGGGCTGTCGAGCTCGAACGTTCCGTCGAGGGCCAGGACCCGGCCACGCAGGCCTTCGAGGCCGCTGCCGTGGGACAGCTCGGCACCGCCACGGCCGTCGTCGTGCACGGTGATGCGCAGGCGCACCGGGGCGTCGTCGGGTACGAGGACCGCCGCTACCCGGACGGAGTCCGCGCCGGCGTGCTTGGCGACGTTGGTCAGGGCCTCGGCGACCACGAAGTAGGCGGCGGCCTGCGCGGCGGCGCTCGCGGGCGACAGGTCACCGGTCACCTCGACACGTACGGGTACCGGGCTGCGCCCCGCGAGGGCGGAGAGCGCGGCGTCGAGGCCGCGGTCGGAGAGGACCGCGGGGTGGATGCCGCGCACGAGGTCGCGCAGCTCGGCGAGCGTCTCCTTGATCTCGCGGTGCGCGAGCTCCAGGGCGGCGACCGCGTGCTCAGGGTTCTTGTCGGCCAGCCGACGGGCCACGCCGAGCTCGACCCCGAGGGCGACGAGGCGCTGCTGGGCGCCGTCGTGCAGGTCGCGTTCGATGCGGCGGCGTTCGGTGTCGGCCGCCGAGACCACCGCGGTGCGCGACTCGGTGAGGACCGCCGCCCGCTCACGGGCGGTGTGCGCGGACGCCTCGGCGAGACGTGTCTCCTGCTCGGCGACGGCGGCGCGGGCGTGGGCGATGTCCGCGGCGGACGGCCCGAGCAGGGACGTCGCGAGGCGCAGGACGAGATACGACCCGTACTGCGCGAGGGTGGCCGCGGCCCACACGAGCACGACGGCGCCGGCGAGCGCACCGACGACGGTGGCGGGCCACGAGAGTCCGGACCAGGCAGCGAGGGCGCTGTCCCGGCCGACCGCCACGAACACGAGCGCGGCGGCGGCACCGCCGACCAGCGCCGCGGCGGCCGCGAAGAACACGGTGCTGACCAGCATCGTCAGGAAGGCGTAGAGCGTGGCGGCCCACGCGCGGTCGTCGCGGACCGGCGCCCACAGCGTCGACCCGCGCCTGCGCCGGGCGGGGACCTGGAGCGGCGGCGGGGCGGGGATCGTGAGCCCCGTCTGGGTGGCGATGCGGGCGCGCTCGACCCCGCCGAACCACCGCGCGCCGATCAGGGCTCCGGCGAGGAGCGGCACCCCGATGCCGAGCGCCGGGACGAGGCCCGCGGACACCACGACGAGGACCCACAGGACCAGCCCGCCCGTCAGGTGCCAGATCCAGCCGACGGCGAGGGCGGCGAAGGCACGCCAGGTGGCTGCGTCGTACGGCGCCCGGAAGAACGCGGAGGCCGAGACGAGTGCGGGCGCGACGTGGTCCTCGAGGGTGCGGGGCTGGGGCGGCGTCGGGCCGTCATCGCTGGTCATGTGCATGACACTAGGCCGACGCGCAGCCCCGCGACATGCTGTCGGCCCACGGCACGAGGGTGGGGTTTCCCCTACCCCCGGCCCGTCGGCGGAGCGATCAGGCGAACGCGCTGGTGCCCGTGATGTCGCGACCGATGATCAGCGCCTGCACGCTCTCGGTGCCCTCGTAGGTGTGCAGGGCCTCGATGTCGGTGAAGTGCCGGGCCACGCGGTTCTCCAGCAGGATGCCGTTGCCCCCGAGCAGGTCGCGGGCGATCGCCGCGATCTCGCGGGCGCCCCGCGTGCAGGTGTACTTGGCGAGCGAGGCCTGCGGGCCCGTGAGCTGCTCGGCCTCGTCGAGCCGCGTCATCTGCTTCACGAGCAGCTGGATCTGCGTGAGGATCGACAGCATCCTGGTGAGGCGCTCCTGCACCATCTGGCTCGCGGCCAGCGGGCGGCCGAACTGCGTGCGCTGCTTCGAGTAGGCCACCGCCGACTCGTAGCACGCGACGGCCTGGCCGACGGCCTGCCAGGCGACGCCGAGGCGGGTCGCGAACAGGACCCGTCCGGTGTCCTTGAAGGTACGGGCCTTCGGCAGGAGGTTCTCGGCCGGGACGAACACGTCGGTCAGCACGATGTGCGCCTGGTGGATGGCGCGCAGCGAGACCTTGCCCTCGATGGTCGTCGCCGCGTAGCCGGGGGCGTCCTGCGGCACGACGTAGCCGTGCACCTGGCCGTCCTCACCACGTGCCCACACGACAGTGATGTCGCCGATCGAGCCCAGGCCGATCCACTTCTTCTCGCCGTTGATGACGTAGCCCTCGACGCCGTCCCGCGTCGCCTGCACGGCGGAGGTCTCCAGACCCACCGAGTCCGAGCCGTGCGTGGGCTCGGTGAGCGCGAACGCGCCGAGGATCTCGCCGCGGGCCATGGGGCCCGCGTACTTCTCGATCTGCTCGTCGGAGCCGAGCATCACTATCGAGCGCAGCGCGAGGCCGCCCTGCACACCGCAGATGGTGGAGACCGAGCCGTCGCCGCGCGACATCTCCATCGCGGCCAGACCCTCGGCCATCTTGGAGATCCTCGGGTAGCCGGGCACGTCCACGCCGTCGCGCAGGAAGTCCAGCTCGGCCATGCGCTTGACCAGGTCCATCGGGACCTCGTACCGCTCCCAGTAGCCGTCGATGACCGGCAGGACCTCGTCCTGCACGAACTGGCGGACGGCGAGCTGGTGGGCCCGCTCCTCCTCCGTCACGTCGGCGAAGGCGCCCGCGAAGTCGATGTCGAGCGGTTGCGAGACGTCGTAGTCGGGCGCCGTCACACCTGGGGTCTGAGTCATGTCATCCATGGTGCTCCGATACCGGATCTCAGGTCAAGCGATACTACGTCTCACGCAAGCGAGGGTCCGGCGTGGCGGCAGGCCTGCCCGTGGGCCCACGGCTGCGGCCGGGTCCGCACCCGTTCGCCCGACGCCGCCGCGTGCCGCACCTCGAGCTGGAGGTACTGGTCCTGCGCGGCCTCGGCCACGGAGTACGGCGACGGCGCGCCGTGCAGCACGTGGTCGGCCATGTCGGCGACGATGCGCGCGATCGACAGCTCGTCGTCGGGCAGGCGGGCCGGCCGGAACTCGTTGCGGTACAGCCAGCCGCCGTCGAGCGTGTAGCCGCGCAGGAACAGGCCCTCGTGGCTGCCGGCCCCACCCGCGGCCACCCGCTCCAGCGTGGAACGCCGGGGCAGCCCGTCGGCGCCGACGTGCCGCACGACGTCGTCGCGCAGCTCGCCGCGCTCACCGCGGACCGACAGCGCGGGGGAGCGGACCCAGGAGCGGTACTGGACGTCGTCGAACTCGTAGGTGCCGAGCCGGCCGCCGAAGTCCAGCCACGCGGTCGCGTGCACCGTGTCGACGAGGCCCAGGTCCTCGGGATCGCCCGAGCGGGAGGGGCTCGGCAGCACCCGGCGCGCATCGCGCCGGGCCGTGATCACCGCGTCCTCGAAGGTGATGCCCAGGGCCCGGCGCAGCACGCTGAGGCCGTGGTAGTCGTGGGCCACGGCGACGTGCGCGTCCGTCACGGTGCCCAGCAGCCCCGAGCCGGCGACCGCGAGCTGCGCCCCGACCAGCGGTTCCAGGTGGTACTGCTCGGCGACGTGCACGCAGGCGCCGTCGTCCACGAGCTGCTGCAGCGCCGTCAGCTCCTCGACGGTGCCCGCAGCGGGTGTCTCCGTCAGGACGGGGACGCCCGCTACGGCGAGGTCGCGGATCACCGGCTGGGCCGCGCCGGCGGGCAGGGTCAGCAGGACGACGTCGGGCCGGCCGCCGGCGAGCAGCTCGGGCACCGAGGCGTAGGCGGGCGCCGGGAGCCCGGGCAGGCCCGCGGCGGGGAGGCCGCGGACCGCCAGCTCCGCGCGGTCCGCCGCGTTGCGGGTGGCCACGCCGACCGCCTCGAAGCGGTCCGGCAGCGCGTGCAGCACCCGCAACATGGTCCGGGCCCGGAAGCCCGAGCCGACGATCCCGATCCTGGCCGTGCGGTCCCGTGAGGTCACGGAGCCCGACGCTACGCCCTCAGGCGGTGGCGACCGTCTCCTCGTCCGGCGCCGCGCCCTCGCGGCGGCTGATGCGCCACCACGCGAAGAACCCGAACAGGGTGAACAGGCCGTAGATCACGTACATCAGCGCGGTCGCCCAGTACCCGGCCGAGAACAGGAGCGGGACGCCGACGAGGTCGACGGCCACCCAGATCAGCCAGAACTCGACCCAGCCCTTGGCCATGCCGTAGGTCGCGAGCACGGAGCCCATGAAGATCCAGGCGTCGGCCCAGACCGGCTCGTACGAGCCGAGGGCACGGAAGAGCGGGGTGAGCAGCAGCGTGCCGGCGAACATGCCGGTCACCAGGCCCACGCGGGCCTGCCAGGACGCCCACCGGGGGTGCACGGCGACCGTGCCGACGCCGCCCATCCGCTGGGTCTGGCGCCAGCGGTACCAGCCGTAGACCGACACGGCGATGAACATGATCTGCCGGCCGGCCTGGCCGAGCATGTCCGCTCGTGTCGCGTCACCGAACCATGAGCCCATGAACACCGTGAAGAGCAGGATGTTGCCCACGATGCCCACCGGCCAGGCCCACACCTTGCGGCGCAGGCCGCCGAGCGCCGACGTCAGCCCGAACAGGTTGCCGATGACCTCGCGCCAGTAGATCTGCTGGTCGGCAACCAGGAACGTCGCGTCATAGGCGGCGCGGAACCAGTCCATGTCTCTTCCCTCTCCGAAGGTCCGCACACGGGGACTCCGGGGTGAGGGTCGGCGCGCCACAAGGACACCGACGACGACGCGAGACGGCACCCCGAGGGGTGGCGGCGCGCGCCGCACGTGCTTCCTCCCATCCGGACTTTAACCGTCGGTCCTGGAGTTTCACCAGGTCAACCGGGCCTCTCCCGAAGGAGCGACCCGGGTCGCGGACTGTCACCGCCGGCTCGGAATTTCACCGACCCCGGAGCACGTGTGCATCTGCTGCACTTGAACTACTGCACTGTCTACTTCACTACGGCTAGCGGAACACAGGATGCCACGGCGTCATTCCCGGCCGGAAGGCCTCAGGCGCGCACGCAGGGTGAGCCCACTACGCGAGCGCTTCCCGGACCGCGCGAGCGACCTCGTCCGGCCCGGCCCCGCCCGAGACGACGGTCACGACCACCCGGCGGCCGGAGGAGGCGCCGCCGCCCGCCGGCGCGTGGCCGGCGGCGCCGAGGACGGCGGCCCGCCGCAGGTCGGCGAACGCCTCCTCGAGCTCGGGCCGCAGCTCGAGCGACGGCGTGCGCAGCCAGCGCCGCAGTATCGCGTTGTGCACGGCGACGACGGACGCCGCGAACGCGATCGACGCCGTGGACGTCGATCGTTCCGGCGGCAGCGTGTCGCGCAGGTAGTGGGTGAACGCCCGCTCGTAGCGGTGCGTGGTGATGAGCTCACGGTCGCGCAGGGCAGGGACCTGCTGCAGCAGGGCGTACCGGGCGAGCGACGTCTCGCGCTGGCCCACGTGGTGGTCGAACACCATGCGTGCCGCGCGGCACACCTCGAGGTACGGGTCGATGTCAGGGTCCCAGGCACGGCCGAGGTCGTGCCCGGACTCCTCACTGGTGCGGGCGTCGGGGCGAGTGGCGGCCAGCATCACCACCACCTCCTCGAGCAGGAGCTCGTGGTCGGCGAAGACCACGTCCTCCTTCGAGCGGTACCGGCGGAAGAACGTGGCCCGGCTGACCTTTGCGGCGTCGGCGATCTCCTCGACGGTGGTCCCCTCGTACCCCTGCCGGGTGAACAGGTCCACCGCGACGTCTACTGCCTGCGCATGCGTATGGGTACGGACGGCGGTCATGCCAGGCAGGCTACCGCGTACCCCTCGGGCCGCGGGAAAAATCCTTGAGCGATACGTGGTGGTCAAGGCGTTAGTTTTCCGGGTCGGGGATCTTGCCGGACCTGAGTCTGTGCAGGTAGCGCACCTCGCGCACGGCCATCAGGAGGCCGACGCCACCGGGCACGGCCGACCACGGATGGCCCAGCACAACTCCGACAAGGCACACCAGAAAGATCACCCCGCCGCCGACGACGGTGGCGAGACTCGCCCAACGGATCCCGGTCACGCAGTGAGCGTAGTCTGCAGCGGTGACCGAGAACGCTGCCAAGCCCGTCGTCGACGTCTACGTCGACCCCATGTGCCCCTTCGCCTGGATCACGTCGCGCTGGGCCCTCGAGGTCGCGCAGCTCCGCGACGTCGACCTGACCTTCAAGCTGATGAGCCTGTACCTGCTGAACAAGGACCGGGACATCGACGACGAGTACCGGGCACGCATCGAGCGGTCGCGCGGCATCGGCCGCATCGCCGCGGCCGTCCAGGCCGACCACGGCCCCGAGGCGTTCTCCGCCTTCTACACCGCCGCGGGCACCCGGATCCACAACCAGCAGAACAAGGACTTCGACGCCGTGGCGGTCGAGGCGCTCGCCGAGGCCGGCCTGCCCGCCGATCTCGCCGGCGCTGCGACGTCCACCGACCACGACGCGGCGCTCGCGGCCTCCCACGAGGCCGGCATGAAGCCCGTCGGCGACGACGTCGGCACGCCCACCATCCACGTCGACGGCGTCGCGTTCTTCGGCCCGGTGCTCACGCGCATCCCGCGCGGCGAGGAGGCGGCCGCCCTGTTCGACGCCTCCGTGACGCTCGCCCGCTACCCGTACTTCTACGAGGTCAAGCGCTCCCGCACGACGGGCCCCGCCTTCGGCTGACCACCTTGGTCGCTCGCAGCCGACGTCGGTGGGGCGTGGCATCGTTGAGGTCATGACTCTTGACCTGCGTATCTTCACCGAGCCCCAGCAGGGCGCGACGTACGACGACCAGCTCGCTGTCGCCCGGGCGACCGAGCGCCTCGGGTTCAGCGCGTTCTTCCGGTCCGACCACTACCTCGCCATGGGCGACGGCGACGGCCTGCCCGGCCCCACCGACTCCTGGATCACGCTCGCGGGCCTCGCCCGTGACACCTCCACCGTGCGGCTCGGCACGCTGGTGTCCTCGGCGACGTTCCGCCACCCCGGCGTCCTCGCCATCCAGGTGGCGCAGGTGGACCAGATGTCCGGCGGCCGCGTCGAGCTGGGCCTCGGCACCGGCTGGTTCGGGGCCGAGCACAGCGCCTACGGCATCCCGTTCCCCGACAAGCGGTTCGGCATTCTCGAGGAGCAGCTCGCGGTGATCACCGGCCTGTGGGGCACCCCGGCGGGGGAGAAGTTCTCGTTCTCCGGCGAGCACTACGAGATCGTCGACTCACCGGCCCTGCCGAAGCCCCAGCAGTCCAGGATCCCCGTGCTCATCGGTGGCGGCGGTCCGCGCCGGACACCCGCCCTCGCGGCGAGGTACGGCGACGAGTACAACCAGTCCTTCCCGGAGATCGATGCGATCGGACCACGCATCGAGGTCATCAACAAGGCGCTGGCCGACGCCGGGCGTGCGCCCGGGTCGCTGGTCCAGTCCGTCGCGCTGGTCGCCGTCGTCGGCCAGGACGAGGCCGAGTTCACCAGGCGTGCGGCGGCGATCGGCCGCGAGCCCGCGGAGCTGCGCGAGCACGGCATCGCCGGGACGGTCACGGAGGTCGTGGACCGGCTCAAGGCCCTGGAGGCCGCGGGGGTCCAGCGCGTCTACCTCCAGATCCTGGACCTCGCCGACCTGGACCACCTCGACCTGATCGCCCGCGAGGTGCGCCCGCAGCTCGGCTGAGATTCACACCTAGCGCAGGCCGGGTGAAGAGATTCTTCCTATGGTCGTGTCGGCCGTGCTTGCCGCGACACACATCGGAGAACTCATGCAGAGCTTTTCTCGTGCCGTCCGAGCCGCTCTCGCGGCGACCACGCTCGTCGCAGGAACACTCGTAGCGCTGCCGTCCGCCGTCGCCGGCGACAGCTATCAGCGCGGACCCGACCCGACGGTGGAGAGCATCGAGGCGGCGCGGGGCACCTTCGAGATCGGGACGGCAGTCGTCGCCCGTGCCGCCGCCGAGGGCTTCGGCGGCGGCACGGTGTACTACCCCGTCGACACGTCCGAGGGCACCTTCGGCGCGGTGGCGGTGTCGCCGGGCTACCGGTCCTCGCAGGCCGCCGTCGCCTGGCTGGGTCCGCGGCTCGCGTCGCAGGGTTTCGTGGTGATCACCATCGACACGCTGCGCCCGGCCGACTCGCCCGACCGGCGCGGTGACCAGCTCCTCGCCGCGCTGGACCACCTGCAGCGCACGGAGCTCGCCGACCGGATCGACCCCGGCCGGCTCGCCGTGATGGGCCACTCGATGGGCGGGGGCGGCAGCCTGGAGGCCGCCAAGGACCACCCGGCGCTGCAGGCCGCGATTCCCCTGACGCCGTGGAACACCGACAAGTCCTTTCCCGAGGTCACCACGCCGACCCTGATCATCGGCGCCGAGGACGACACCATCGCGCGAGTGCGGTCGCACTCGGAGCGGTTCTACGAGTCGCTGCCGGCGGACGGCGACAAGGCGTACCTGGAGCTGCGTGACGCCTCGCACTCCGTGCCCACGGCCGACAGCACGACCATCGCCAGGTACAGCCTGTCCTGGCTCAAGCGTTACGTGGACGACGACGAGCGGTACGCGCAGTTCCTCTGCCCGCCTCCGGTCCCGGACGAGCTGATCGGCGAGTACCGCAGTACCTGCCGCTAAGATCCGCGCGACACTCCCGTTGCGAGACCAAGGACAACAACATGCGACTCGGCTGGAAGCTGCACGGGGACGGCGCCCGCATCACGCCCGGTGAGGTGGTCGCCCCCGACGAGCGGCTGAGCTGGCCGCGCACCATCGGGATCGGCCTGCAGCACATCGTCGCGATGTTCGGCGCCACGTTCCTGGTGCCGGTCCTGACGAAGTTCGACCCGGCGACCACGCTGTTCTTCTCGGCGATCGGCACCATCGCCTTCCTGCTGATCACCGGCAACAAGCTGCCGAGCTACCTCGGGTCCAGCTTCGCGTTCATCGCGCCGATCGCGGCGGCGACCGCGTCCGGCGGGCAGTCGGTGGCGCTCGGTGGCATCGTTGCCACGGGCGTGCTGCTGGCGCTCGTCGGTGTGGTGGTGCACTTCGCGGGGCCGCGCTGGATCCAGATCGCGATGCCGCCCGTGGTGACGGGCGTGATCGTGGCCCTGATCGGCCTCAACCTGGCGCCAGTGGCGTGGCAGAACTTCAAGGCTTCCCCGGTGACCGCGGTGATCACCCTCGCCTCGATCCTCGTGATCCAGGTCCTGTTCCGTGGCCTCGTCGGCCGCCTGGCGATCCTGCTCGGCGTCGTCATCGGGTACGCCGTCGCCACGGTGCGCGGCGAGGTCGACTTCTCGGACGTGGGAGACGCAGCCTGGGTCGGCCTGCCGCACTTCGTCGCGCCGTCGTTCGACCCGAACGTGCTCGGCCTGTTCCTCCCGGTGGTGCTGGTCCTCGTCGCCGAGAACGTCGGGCACGTGAAGTCGGTGGCCGCGATGACCGGCCGCAACTACGACCAGCTGACCGGGCGAGCGCTCCTGGCCGACGGCGTCGCCACCACCCTCGCCGGCCTCGGTGGCGGCTCGGGCACCACGACGTACGCGGAGAACATCGGCGTCATGGCGGCGTCCCGGGTGTACTCCACGGCGGCGTACTGGGTCGCCGCGTTCGGCGCGCTGGTGCTCAGCCTCTCGCCGAAGTTCGGCGCCCTGATCGCGAGCGTCCCCGACGGCGTCCTCGGCGGGGTCACGACCATGCTCTACGGCATGATCGGCATCCTGGGAGCGCGCATCTGGGTGCAGGCCAAGGTCAACTTCTCCGACCCGGTCAACCTGGCGACGGCCGCCGTGTCGCTCGTCATCGGTATCGCGGGCTTCACCTGGACAGCAGGCGACCTGGAGTTCGGCGCCATCGCCCTCGGCACCGCCGCTGCCCTGGTGATCTACCACGTCATGGGCGCCATCGGCCGCTGGCGAGGCACCGCCCAGGGCTGACCCCGCGGGTCGCAGGCGCACGGACCACACCCGGTGATCCGTGCGCCTGACTCATGTCTGGACACCGGGCTGAACGCGTGGCTAGCATGTTGAACATGCGTTCAGCCAAGGCTGGAGAAGCGGGCAGCGGAGAGACGCGCACGAGCGACCTCACCGCACGCGCCCGGATCCGCGACGCCGCGATCAACCGGTTCGCGGTGGAGGGCTTCGGCGCCTCGGTGCGCGCCATCGCGTCCGACGCCGGCGTGAGCGCCGGCCTCGTGATGCACCACTTCGGATCGAAGGACAAGCTGCGCGCCGAGTGCGACGCGCACCTGCTGGCCACGATCGGCAGGCTCAAGCGCGAGAACGTCGCCGAGGCCGCCGCGGGCCACAGCTTCTTCCACAAGTTCGCGGCCGTCGAGGAGAACGCGCCCATCGTCGGGTACGTCCTGCGGTCCATGCAGGACGGCAGCGCGCTCGCCCAGGACTTCATCGGCCACATGGTCGACGACGCGGTGGGCTACACCGAGGACGGCGTAGCGGCGGGCGTGATCGTGCCCAGCCGGGACGAGGTAGCGCGGGCCCGCTACCTCACCCTCTCGTCGCTGGGCGCGCTGCTGCTCGAGGTGACGCTCAACCCGCCGTCGGACCCGAGCGACCTCGCTGGGATCGTCCGCGGCTACTTCGCGAACAGCTACCTGCCGATGATGGAGCTGTTCACCGAAGGCTTCCTCACGTCTCGCCGCATGCTCGACGACTACCTCCTGTATGTATCGGACCCGCCGTCGCGGAACGAGGCCGCGCCCACGCCTGCACCAGGCTGACCGGTACCGCCGGCCGAACGAGCGCTGCCCTGCTACGTCCCACACCCCGACGTCAGAGAGCGAACGAGCCATGACCGCGTCACCAGCGATAGAGATCCACGACCTGCACAAGTCCTTCGGCCGGGTCCAGGCCCTCGACGGCCTGGACCTGACCGTCCAGCCCGGCGAGGTCGCCGGGTTCCTCGGCCCCAACGGCGCCGGCAAGTCCACCGCCATCCGCGTCCTGCTCGGACTGCTGCGCGCGGACTCCGGCGCGGCTCGCCTGTTCGGCGGCGACGCGTGGCGTGACGCCGTCACGCTGCACCAGCGCCTCGCCTACGTGCCGGGCGACGTCAGCCTGTGGCCCAACCTGACGGGCGGCGAGGCCATCGACTTCCTCGGTCGGCTGCGCGGCAAGGTGGACAAGAAGCGCAAGGCCGACCTGCTCGAGCGCTTCGAGCTCGACCCCACCAAGAAAGCGCGCACCTACTCCAAGGGCAACCGGCAGAAGGTCGCGCTCGTGGCGGCGTTCTCCATGGACGTCGACCTGCTGATCCTCGACGAGCCGACGTCGGGCCTCGACCCGCTCATGGAGGCGGTGTTCACGGACTACGTGCGCGAGACCGCCACAACGGGCACGTCCGTGCTGCTCAGCAGCCACATCCTGCACGAGGTCGAGAAGGTCTGCGACACCGTGACGATCATCCGCAACGGGGTGTCCGTGGAGTCCGGCACGCTCGACGACCTACGGCACCTGACCCGGTCCAACGTGACAGCAGTGGTCTCGGGCGACCCGTCCGGCGTCAGCGAGCTCGCCGGTGTGCACAACCTCGTCGCCGCCCCGGCCGACGGCGGCACGCGCGTCACCTTCGACGTCGACAACGCCCAGGTGGGCCCCGCCATGTCGCAGCTGACCGCGCTCGGGCTGCACAGCCTCACCGCCGCGCCGCCCTCCCTGGAGGAGCTCTTCATGCGGCACTACGGCGACGCGCTGCCCGGCGCGACGAGCGGTGGCGGTGCGGACGACGGGGACAGCGGGCCCGTGGCACAGGCGGTTCGCGGCGCAGCAGGTGCCCGGTGACCGCCGTCGCGGCGGTGTCCGCCGTTCCGCGTACGTCGTTCGGGTCGACGCTGACGGGGACCGGGCGACTGGTCCGGTTCATGCTGCGTCGCGACCGCGTGCGGCTGAGCGTGTGGACCCTGTCCGTCGTGGCCTTCTACGCCTACTTCGCCGTTGCGCTGGACGCGATGGGCCCCCAGGCGCTCGCCGCACGGGCGCTCGTCATGGAGACACCGGCCGGCATCGTCATGGGCGGCCCCGGCTACGGCATCGAGGACTACACGGTGGGCGTCGCCATCGCCAACGAAGGCATCACCTGGGTGGTCCTGGCCCTCGGGATCATGAGTGTGCTGCACGTCGTGCGGCACACCCGCGCAGAGGAGGAGAGCGGCCGGTCGGAGCTGGTCCGTGCGGCTCCAGTGGGACGGCACGCACCGGCGGTGGCGGCGATCATCACGCTGTTCGTGGTCAACGCGATCATCGCCGTCGCCTCGGCGCTCGCCCTGTACGGCGCGAGCGGGGAGTCGATGCCGCTCGCGGACTCCTTCGGCCTCACCGTCGGATCCGGTCTGGCCGCAATGGTGTTCGGCGCGGTCGCCGTGGTGGCGTGCCAGGTCAGCGAGCACAGCCGGGGTGCGACGGGTATCGGCCTCGCCGCGTACGGCCTGGCTCTGGTGCTCCGCTCCGCCGGTGACATCCAGGAGCGCCACGGCAGCCTGCTGTCGTGGTTCTCACCGATCGGGTGGGCGCAGCAGATGCGGGCCTTCGTGGACCTGCGCTGGTGGCCGGCTGCCCTGTCGGTCGTGGCGATCGTGCTGCTCCTCGCTCTTGCGGCGTCTCTCGCCTCGCGACGCGACTTCGGTGGTGGCCTCGTCGCCACCCGCGGCGGCCGTCCGCAGGCCCGGGCCGGCCTCCGGAGCCCTGTCGCGCTGGTCTGGCGGCAGCAGCGGTCGGCCTTCGCGTGGACCGCGCTCGGGATGGGGCTGATGTGGTACGCCAGCGGCACCCTGCTGCCCGAGATCCTGGAGATGGGCGTCTCCGGCGCAGCTGACAACGAGATGTTCCAGGCGGTGTTCGGCGGCTCCGATCCATCGGTGTTCCGCGACGGGTTCCTGGGCGCCATGATGCTGTTCGCTGCCCTGGCCTGCGCCGCGTACGCGATCGTGATGGCAGGGCGCGCCAGGGCCGAGGAAGTCGCAGGCCGGGCCGAGGTGGTCCTCGCGCTGTCGGTGTCGCGTACGCGGTGGTTGGGCGCGCACCTCGCCGTCGTGGGGCTGAGCACGGTGGCCCTCGTGGCAGTGAGCGTCTATGCGATGTGGGCGGGCGCCGTCCAGGTCGGCATGGACGAACCAGGGCTCGCGGCGTACACCGACGTGTTCTGGACGTACTCGGTGGCGCTGCTGGTGTTCCTGGGCCTCTCCGCCGCGCTGTACGCGTGGGTGCCGCGCCTGACGTCGGCCGCGTGGCTGCTGCTCGTGTACACGTTCGTGGTCGGGATGTTCGGCGCGATCTTCGACCTGCCCGAGGGGGCCGAGGCGATCTCGCCGTTCTACTGGCTCCCCGCCGGGTTCGGTGCGGCACCGGAGGCGGCGAACATGGTGGGCCTTGCGGCCGTGACTGCGGCCCTGCTCGCCCTGGCGTTCGTCGGGTTCCGGCAGCGTGACCTGCAGAGCAGCTGACCTGTCGGGCGGGGTGTGCGGCTGTCTTCCGTACACTCCGTCCGGTAGGGTTCGACGCGCCGTCCGGTGTCAGCAGGCAGGTTCTCACCGCCGCTCCCGGACCGTGCTCCGCCGAGTCCAGTGAGGATGGACCGATGATCTTCAAGGCCGTAGGTGACGGCCGCCCGTACCCCGAGCACGGGCGCTCGCGCACACGTGACTGGGTAGACGTGCCGCCACGCCAGGTGCGGCTCGACGAGCTCGTGACCACCAAGCGCACGCTCGACCTCGATACGCTGCTCGCCGAGGACTCCACGTTCTACGGTGACCTGTTCGCGCACGTCGTCGAGTACGAGGGCACCCTGTATCTCGAGGACGGCCTGCACCGCGCGGTGCGCGCCGCCCTGCAACAACGTCCAGTACTGCACGCTCGCGTGCTCATCATCCGCTGACCTCAGGTAGGTTCGAAGAGTGACATCCCCCGGGTTGGACCAGGCGCGCGTGGAGCGTCGTCGCCGAGAGCACGAGCGCCAGGCAGTGGTCTTCGGCGTGCTCATCGCGTTCCTGGCGGTCTGCGGCATCTTCGCGCTCGCGGTCTACTCGGGCGCCATCAGCTCGCCGTTCAACCGTCCGTTCAACACGGTGGGCGTGGCGCAGCAGGAGACCTACCCGGTGCCGTGCCTGCCCGCGGTGGAGGGCCAGCCGGACGGCGCCCTGCCGGTCGCGTACTCGGACATCAAGGTCAAGGTGCTGAACGCCTCGGGTGAGGGCCCCGGCGGCATCGGTCAGACCGGCCTCGGGGGCGCGTACGGGAACGCGCTCACGGACCGGGGCTTCGAGGTCAGCGAGGTGACCAACGCCGTCGAGAACGTCACGTACTCCGAGCTGCGGTTCGGCAAGGGCGGAATCGTCGCGGCATACACCGTTGCGGCGCACTTTCCGGATGTCCGGCTCGTCCTCGACGATCGCAAGAGCAAGGACCGTACGGTCGATCTGCTGATCGGATCCGAGTTCGAGCCCCCTCTGGACCTTGCTGACGTCAGCATCTCGGCGGACGTACCGCTGACCAACGCCGAGGGATGTGTGCCGACGGCGGAGATCGACCCGCAGCCCAGGATCGGCGAGCGCGAGTCCAGCGACGACGAGTCGGCCACGCCTGCTCGCTGACCGAGCGGGCTAGGGTCCTTGCCGTGCTGAACCCGTCCTCAGGCGCCGTGGGCCTCGGCCGTGCGCTCCTGTGGACCGTGGTCGTCCTCGCCCTGGCGCTGACCGCGCACTTCGAGGCGGGCGGCCACCTCCCGCCCGCCGAGCTGATCACCCTGCTCGGCGCCCTGCTGCTGGTCGTGTCCACGCTGGCCGTGCGGCGCCAGGTCCGCTGGCCGGGCGGTCTCGCCCTCGCGGGCCTCGGGCAGTACGCCCTGCACCAGATCCTCTCGTTCCTCGGCGGTGCATGCGCACCGTCCACGCTGCCCGACGTCGCAGCGCATACCCACCTGGCCGGCTCGCTCACCGGGCCGCTCGCGCACGGGCCGTGTGTCGGGGCCGCGCCCACGGGGATGGGACCGGGGATGCTCGCCTGGCACGCCCTGGCGACCATCGTGTCCGTCGGACTGCTCGTGGGTGTGGAGCGCGGCGTCTGGCTGCTCGCATCGTGGCTCGTCCGGCCGCTCTCGGTGGCGCCGCCCCGGTTGCCGGTGGCCCGCCCGGCCCCGCTGCCGGAAATCCCGGAGCGGCCCGGTGTGCTCGTGGACGTGCACGTGGCGCCGGAGCGCGGGCCGCCCTCGTCGGCCCGGTTGACGTACCTCGCGGCCTGACGGTGTCGGCCGGGTGGTGCGTCGCCGCGCGCCCTGCTCATGCCACCACCGCACTCCGAAGGAACAAGAACATGACTCGCTTCAGCCTGCCCGCCCGCCGCGCCCTCGCGGCAGTCCCCGCAACCGCCGTCCTGGTGCTGCTGCCCACCGTGGCTTACGCCCACGTGACGGTGAACCCCGACACGACCGCCGCCGAGAGCTATGCGAGCCTCACGTTCCGCGTGCCGACGGAGTCGGACGACGCGTCGACCGAGAAGCTCGTGGTGGACCTGCCGACCGACACCCCGTTCCTCAGCGTCACGCCGCGTTCGCTGCCCGGCTGGGACGTGGAGGTCGAGGTGCGGCCCCTCGACGAGCCGTTCGAGGTCGAGGGTGCGACGGTCGACGAGGCACCGGCGCGGATCACGTGGACCGCCGAGAAGGGCAACGAGGTTCCGCCGCACGAGTACCAGGAGTTCGCCGTCCGGGTCGGGGCGCTGCCGGAGGAGGGCACCGAGATCGTGCTCCCCGCCCACCAGACGTACACCGACGGCACCGTCGTCGACTGGGACGACCTCGTCACCGACGACGGCAAGGAGCCGGAGGCCCCCGCACCCGTGTTCACGACGACCGCCGCGGAGGCGGAGGGCGGGCACCACGGGACGGCGTCGGACGACGTCCCGGGTGAGGCCTCTGGTGAGGCCGGCGGCGACGCCTCCGGTGAGGCCGCCGTCGCGGACGACGCCCCGGTCGTGGACCCCGTGGGCCGCTGGCTCGGCGTGGCCGGGATCGTCGTCGGCGCGGCGGGCCTCGGTGCGGCGCTGTTCACGCGCCGCCGTGCCTAGTCCCTGCTGACTGCAGACTTGGTCGCCCCTCGGATTGGGTGAGTGCAGACTCTGTTGCGGATAGCAGCCCTCATACCGCACTGAAGTCTGCACTCGCCGAGTCGGGAGGCGACCAAGTCTGCACTCGCCGTCGCCGTCAGAGCTTCAGCAGCGCCTGGACCGGGGTGTGGTCGCTGGGGTAGCGGTCGTCCCGGGTCCATGTGTTGATCGCCGCCGAGCGGACCTCGATGCCGGGAGTGGCCAGGATCCAGTCGATGCGCGCGCCGTCGGGGTTCGGCGTCCCGTAGTTGGGGAACGTGCCCGCGTACGGGGTGAGCTGCCGGTCGGCGGCGAGCCAGGTGTCCTGGAGGCCGCCCTCGGTGACCAGGACGTCGTACGCCGCCGAGCCCCCGGCCGCCGCGTTGCAGTCGGCGGTGAAGACGACGGGGAGGTCGGTCTCCGCGATCTGGTCGCGGACGACCTGGGCGCTGCGCACGCGCGCGTTCTCCGCCTGGTGGTCGAAGTGCGAGTTGATGTGCAGGAAGTCGCGGCCGGTCACGCTGTCGTGCAGCTCGGCCCAGGTGACGATCCGGGTGACCGTGTTGCCCCAGGTGGCGGAGCCGATGACCTTCGGGGTGTCGGACAGCCAGAACTGGTCCCACCACTTCACGGTCAGGCGTCGCGCGTCGTAGAAGATCGCCGAGTACTCGCCGGCCGCACCGCCGTCGCGGCCAGTGCGGTCGAGGCGCCGAGGGCGCCCGCTCACCCGACCAGACGGAGGTGAGCACGTCCACAACGCCATGTGACGGGCCGGCGAACGGCGAGGCTCAGGCCGCCGACGTCGCCTGCGTGCGTCGGGCCGTCACCGCCCGCCCGACCAGGTGGTCCACGCTCCAGGCGCCGGGTCCCGTAGCCGCCAGGAGGAGCGCGCCGGCGCCGAGCGCGGCCACCAGCTCGAAGCCGCCCTGATCGACGAACACGCCGTTGCCGAGGTGGACGAGCACGAGTGCTCCGAGCATGTTCAGGACCACCAGGATCCCGGCGATCGAGGTCGCGGCGCCGAGGATCAGCGCGGCGCCGCCGAGGAGCTCGACCACTGCCGCGAACAGGGCGGCGGCCTGGGGCACGGGGATACCCATGCCGGCGAAGGATTCGCTGGTCCCGGCGATCCCGTACGTGAAGAACTTCTGGGCACCGTGCGCGACGAGCACCACCCCGATCGCTACGCGGGCGACGAGTACTGCGAGGTCCTTGGTCCACTGAAAGTTCATGGGCATCTCCCTGTGCTTGTGCTGGCTTGCTGGCTGATGAGCAACGGGGCTGGGGGTGAATCAAGTTGACGCTTCAACTTTCGTGGCACGCTAGCATGCGCTGAGTTGAAGCTTCAACCGTCCCGTGGGAACCTGACGGCGTGGACGACACCCGATGGCTCGACCGCGGTCAGATGGCGGCGTGGGTCCGGTTCGTAGCGGTGCTCGAGCTGGTCCCCGGGGTGCTCGACAGCCAGCTGCGCCACGACTCCGGCGTCACGCACTTCGAGTACTTCGTCATGGCCGTGCTGTCGGAGACGCCCGGCGGGACCATGCGGATGACCGAGCTGGCCGGCGCGACGAGCGCGACGCCGTCGCGGCTCTCGCACGTGGTGGCGCGCCTGGAGGGCCGGGGGTACGTCGAGCGCTCGCCGTGTCCCGACAACGCCCGGGCCACCAATGCGCGGCTCACCGAGGGTGGCCGGGAGAAGATGCGGGCCGCCGCGCCGGGCCACGTGGCCGCCGTCCGGCGGCACGTGATCGACGTGCTCACGCCGGAGCAGGTCACGCAGCTCACGGCGATCAGCGACGCGATCCTGGGGAGCGTCGCTCCGGTCGGGCCGATGGCGGAGAGCTACCGGCGCTACGACGAGCCCGGTGAGGAATCGTCCTGAGGAGACGATGACGGCTCCGGGGTCGGGTCCGCGTGGAAGGATCGGCGGCATGACCATCACCGAGTTCCTGACTGCACGACTGGATGAGGACGAGTCGATCGCACGAGCGGCCGACAGCGCCTCTTCGCACCCCGGCGAGGCTCATGACGAGCCTGCGGCGGCCGCCCCGTCCCTTCCGGAGCAGCGGCGGCACATCGACCGCTGGAGTCCGACTCAGATCCTCGTCGACATCGCGGCCAAGCGGACCATCGTGGAGACGTACGAGGAGCTCGGTCGGGTCCTGGCCAAGGCGTTGGACAGCGGAAGCGCGGACGAAGTCGCGGTTACCAGGAACCTGTTCGCCGGACTCCAGGTCGCAGTCCTGGCCCACGCCATGGTGTTCGCCGACCACCCGGACTACCGCGCGGAATGGCGGTCGTGACGTAGTCGACCGTCTGGGAAGCGACCTCCGCCGGACATGAAGAAGGGCCCGGAACCGTGGAATTCCAACGGTTCCGGGCCCTTGCGCACTGCGGAGGATGGGGGATTCGAACCCCCTTCGGGGTGCAGGTCAGAGGTTTGCGCCGCAGAATCTTGCCGTTTCTGGTCACCCTAGATCACGCTGAATCAGCCGTGATTGGGTCGAGGTGTGCCCATCTCGTGCCCACGATCATCGTCGAGGCCGCGCTCGGCGCGACTGGCGCGGATCATGCGCTCCAGCTCGGGAATGGACAGCCCGGTCGGGGTGTACGCCTGACGGGCGGCCTCCTCGACGGGAGGGAGTCACGGACGCGGCGGGCCTCCAGGACCATGAAGCCGACGTCGTCGATCGCGGTGCGGGTCACGTATGGCGCCGCTATCGGCTTTGCGGGTACGCGTGGCTTTGCGGGTACGCGGCGCAACTGCTTCTCGATGTATCGCTCGACGGCGGCCACAGGCACGCGCAGCTTGGGCCGCTTGGCACCTTTGCGGCGGATGTCGAGGGTCGGCAGGAGGCCGTCCGAGGTGAGGCTGTACACGTGGTCGTCGGAGCAGCCGAGGGACTCGGCGTCATCGGCGACGGTCACGTACCGGGCAAGGGTGCCGACGGAGGCGGGCAGCGGGGTCATTTCGGCGAACCCATGCCGATCCGCGACCGGCCGCCTTCCGATGGCCTGGTTCACACCCAGCCATTGACGGGGATCCGGGGCGCCGCAGACCATAGTGGGGCAATGTTCCCCCGATTCCGAGCAAGGATGAGGTACGAAGATGCGCGCACGATTCCTCGGCAAGGACCCTGAGTCGAACGAGGGCAACAGCCCGACCCTCTTCGCCACCGACCGCACCGACCGGGCGACGTACATCGCCCAGGGCTGGAAGGTGACCGACCCGCAGGTGCTGGCCGACGTCGGCGACGTCCCCGACCACGAGGCGATCATCGAGATCCCCGAGGACGTCATCAAGATGTGGGCCCGCCGGTACCAGGAGGGAACGCTCTGAGCGTGCAGCTGATCCCGCCCGGGCCTGAATTCGCCAGGATGCTCAAGGAGTTTGAGCACTCGGCGTTCCGGCTGGAGACCCGCGACAGTTACGCCGCGCCGAGCGAGGCGGCCGCGTTCGCGCAGTTCCTCGCCGGCGAGGAGCCTGACATGGGCTGGTTCCAGAACTGGCTCGCGTCGATCCGGACGACGACCGGCAACGGGCGTACCTTCCGGCGCGTGCGGGTCGTGACGGTGCCGCTGAGCGACTACGTCCGGTTCTCCGTGAATGTCGCCGAGCTGGCCAACGAGGCGGGCGAGGACATCCGGTACGTTGCACGGCAGGACGCCGCTGGGCTACCCGAGTTCGACTACTGGCTGTTCGACTCGCGGACCGTCGGCAAGATGCACTTCGATGACGAGGACGAGTTCCTCGGCGTCGAGCTGATCGACGACCCGACCACCGTGGTCGAGTTGAACTACCAGCGCGATGCTGCCTGGCACCGCGCGATCACGAGAGATGACTTTGCCGCGAAGCACATCGACAAGCTCTGATCTCAACGACGCTCGCGACGCCCTCGCGGGGCGTCTGCGCGAGCTACGGCGAGCTGCGGGCCTGACTGGCCTGCAGCTCGCCACGTCGCTGTCCTGGCAGCCGTCCAAGGTCTCCAAGATCGAGCACTCCAAGCAGACGCCGTCGGATGCCGACATCCGGGCATGGTGCCGGGCAGCCGGCGCCGAGCAGGAAACCGAAGGTCTGCTCGTTGCGCTGCACACGCTCGAAACCCGGTACGCGGAGTGGCAGCGGCAGTTCCGCGCGGGCGTCGCGACGGTCCAGACGCAGACGGCTCGGCGTGAGGAGTCGACGGACCTGCTGCGCATCTTCGAGCCGACGTTCGTGCCCGGCCTGCTGCAGACACCGGAGTACGCCCGGCACCGCTTCGCCGAGGTCACGCACAAGTTCGGCCATCGCCAGGACGCCGACGCCGCGGTGGCCGAGCGCATGCGCCGGCAGGAGGTCTTGTACCGGCCGGGCAAGCGGTTCCACATGGTGGTGACCGAGGCGGTGCTGCACTATGCCCTGTGCCCGCTCGAGGTGATGCTGGGCCAGGTCGACCGGATGATCTCCCTGTCCATGCTACCGAGCGTCCGGCTCGGGATCATCCCGTTCGAGACGCGCTACACGATTGCACCGGCTCACGGGTTCTGGATTCACGACGCCGACCTCGTCCAGGTCGAGACCTTCTCAGCCGGCCTCAACCTGGCGCAGCCTGGCGAGGTCGAGCTCTACACCAAGGTGTTCGAAACGCTCGCCCTCGACGCCGACTATGACCGGAAGGCGCGCACGCTTCTGACCCGGACCGCCGAGACAATCTCCGACCGGCTCGAAGTTGAGGCCGAGCAATCTTGAGCAATCTTCTCGCCACCTCAGATCTGCGGCAATAATCTCCACCGCATGACCTCAGCCACCCCCCAGCAGACCGCAAGCGCTCTGCACCTCACCGCACCGGCTCTCGTAGCCTGCGACATCGATGGCACTCTGCTCAACACGGGGGAACTACCCACGGCCGCCGCGCGCGCGGCGGTCGAGCGGGTCCGCGCGGCCGGGCACCACGTCGTCCTGGCGACGGGCCGCTCCCTGGTCGGCGCATTGGACGCCGCCGCCGAGCTTGGGCTCGACGACGCGTGGATCGTGGCCAGCAACGGCGCCGTCACCGCCCACCTGGTGGGCGGCGAGTACGAGATCACCGACCTGCACACCATCGAGCCCGAGCCGGTCATACGCGTGGCTGTGGAGTCCATGCCCGGCATCAGAGTCGCGGCCGAGGTGGTGGGCGTCGGGTACCGCGTGAACACCCCGTTCCCCGACGGCGAGCTCCCTGGGGAGCAGCGCAGCGTCCGCGTGCTCGAAGAGCTGTGGGCGGGACCGACGCCGCGGCTCGCGATCTATGGGCCGGCCGCCTTCGGGCTCGTGCCAGTGCTGCGCGCCATGAGCCTGACGGCGATCGCCACTCGGCCCGACTGGGTGGACGTCACCCCGCCTGCCCTGTCAAAGGCGACCGCGCTGGACAAGGTGCGCCGCCAGCTCGGCGTCGAGTTCCACGCGACGGTCGCGATCGGCGACGGCGAGAACGATCTGGAGATGCTGCGGTGGGCGTCTCGGTCCGTCGCCATGGGCCACGCGTCGGAGCGCGTCCTCGCCGCGGCGGACACCGTCACCGGCACGATCGACGACGACGGCGCCGCGGCGGCCTTGCTGTCACTGCTGGGCTGACTACAGCCGGTGGATGCCAGACAGGGGCCCGCTACTTCCATGGCGCGCGATGAGGTTGGTCGGTAACGTCTATCTGAACCAAACACCCTGGAGGTCATGGGGATGCTCACGCAGCCCGTATCGCTGCCGGATACGCTCCGGCCATGATCGAACTCGACTACGCCTTCCTTGCGGACTATGCCCGGGTGGAAGGTGGCAAGCTCACGGCGGTTGGTGCGAGTTACACGCACACCAAGACCCCCGGCCTGCCAGCAGCTCACCTGGTGTGCGTGGCCGGGCGCATCAGGGTCAGCGAGGACGTGCACACTGTTGACCTGGGTGCGAGATTCAGCGCACCCCGGGACATGGTGGTCATGGACATCTCCGGAACGCTCGACGCGGACGGGGGTATCCCGTACGAGGGAAGAAAGGGCGTTCTCTTTGCGTTCCAGATGCAGGTCGGGCTTCCGGTCCCCGGCCTGTACACGGTCGATCTCTCGCTCGATGGCAAGCACGTGCGCACACTCAAGTTCGATGTGTCGGTCTTGTAGTGATGGGTGCCCGGTTGACGAAGCACTGCCGCGATCGCATGGCTCAGAGGGGTGTCGACGAGGAGTCGATCCGTGCTACGTTGGACGGCCCTGATCGGAAGGTGCCGGACCCTGGGGAAGGGAGCATGCTCTTCTTGAAGGCGTTCGGAGATCGAACCTTGAAAGTATGGGTTGTGTGGCCACCACGTAACCCGAAGGCAATGATCGTCAAGTCCACGGCATGGAAGGGAGAGCGCGATGCAGACCAGCATCAGGGTTGATATCGACTCCGAGGCGGATGCCGCATACGTCACCTTGTCCGACAAGCCGGTCGCCGAGTCGGCTCAACTCAAGGGTGGAGTCGTCGTCGACCTGGACGACATGGGCGTGGCGGTTGGGATTGAGTTTCTCGACCTCGGCGCCCCGATCGACTACGACGTGCTGACAACGCGGTTTCACGTCCATTCCGAGGTCATTGACCTTCTCAAGACCATCCGTCCTAGCGTTGGAGGCTGGGTGGCAACGATCACCTCGGCCCCCGATACGACGACGTCGCCGGACCAGACCCTGGTCTCGGCCTGAGGTATGACGAAAGCCCCCCACCTTGTCGAGGTGGGGGGCTTCTTCGACCACTTGGCAGTTGTCGCGGCCAGGCTACTCCGCGCGACTGACAAGCCGGAGGATGTCCGTCTGGCGAACCGTGCCCTGCCGCCCGGACTGGTGGCCGACGGTGTACGACGGCACGCCCGCCTTGCTCTGCGGGATGGCCGCGCCGATCGTGACCTCGGCGCCGCGGAGGCTCTGCTGTCGCTGCTGGGCTGAGGTCCGCCGGCGGACGTGTGGACGTCTCCTGCGCGTCAACGTCAGTGGTCGCGCGTAGCGTTTCACCCAAGGACCTACGCACTCCAGATGCGCGGGCAGGAGAAAGGCAAGCCGATGGCTAAGAAGCACTACGTCGTCGAGGGCGAGGGCGACGACCGCCACCTCGCGAGCGTGAAGGGGGCCGAATTCGCCTCCAACGGCACGAAGGTCCTCCGGATCGTGATGGCCAACGGCGACGAGCACCTGATCAACTTCGGCTCCCTCGAGGGCGCTCGGTTCCTCAAGGACGGCGTGCTGGTCATCAGCACGTCGGCGATCGACGGGGTCGGGCTGCGGTCATACCGCGACTGGTCCTACTACGAGGAGGTGCCGTACAAGGTGCCTGTGCCGGCGCGGGTTCACGCCTTCTGATCTACCCCACGTTGCCGAGGTTGGGCTGTTCGCGGTTTCTCCGGCGGATGAGTCCAGCCTCGGCGACACCCAGCAGCGCATTGCCTCGGACGCGCGTGGGGGCGGGCGCGGCACAAACGGTGATGGCGACGGCGTGATGCGTTCATTCACCCCCGGTGTGCCTGGCTCGACGCTCGTCGGCGCGCAAGGATGCACGGCATGAGCGATGAGCAGGAGAACACGAGCTGGCTGCACCAGATCAACGGTCTGATCGCCGTCGGAGGGATCGCCGTACTCATCGCGTTCCTGCCTGCCTTTGGTGGCGGCGAGGTCCGGGCGCTACCCCTGCTGATCGGGGTCATGCTGATCATCGGGGGCGTCATCGTGAACGCGATCAAATCGCGCCCCCAGTCGCCCACAGAGTAGACACCTGCTTCAGTGAAGCGGGTGCGCAGTTTGTGGAGATGCCCTCTATTTGGCGGGCTGGCGCGGCTCGCTACCTTCGGCGAGCGAGCGTAGCGCGAGTCGATGGAGCAGCCAGTGAGCAAGGCGGTGTATCAACTGCCGTTCTGACGGCATCGACCCGATGCTCTCGGCAGCGGGTGACCCGCCGGTCGAGGTGCTGCCTGGGGTCGAGTTGCTGCCCGTCGAGGCGATGGAATGGTTCGCGGGACAGGCGTGGATTCTCGGTGACGGGTCAGTCACCACGAACGATGGCTCGAATGGCGGAGTGGGCGCAGCTCGAACGGAACGCACGAACCGCCTCAAGGCTGTCTACCTGGTCGACATGCTCGAAAGGCTTCGTGCCAGGTTGGCGGAGGCGAAGGCTGGCATCCTCCCCCCGGGGTTTCCGGATGCTGAGAGGCTGGACCATCTCGATGTCACCGGCCCCACCGACGCCGAATTCCTCGCGGAGCAGACTGAGCTGAACATCAAGAAGTACGAGCGCGACCTCTACCATGCGCTGACCGCTATGGGTCAGGCGCGCTCTGGGCTCCGGGCGACGGCTCCGCCCTCCCCGCTGCCCGATGTCCTTGCGGCACCGCTGGAAGTGCTCGGCGGAGACGTCTAG
Organism: Promicromonospora sp. CA-289599; assembly: GCF_050936155.1. Taxonomy (NCBI): domain Bacteria; kingdom Bacillati; phylum Actinomycetota; class Actinomycetes; order Micrococcales; family Promicromonosporaceae; genus Promicromonospora; species Promicromonospora sp. CA-289599. The sequence continues at coordinate 2,237,389 of NZ_JBNJNI010000001.1, read as the reverse complement.
CCATGGCCACCACCGAGGCGTACGAGGTCAAGACCGGCAAGACGCGGGACGGCCGGCCGAAGTGCGAGTCGCGCTACATGGCGCGGTTCCGTGACCCGGTCACCCGGAAGTCGACGAAGAAGCGCGGCTTCACGCGCAGGGAGGACGCCAAGGCGTACGGCAAGGAGGTCGAGGTCTCCAAGCGTGCCGGTACCTATGTCGCGGAGTCGGCCGCCCGGGTAACGATCGGCGAGCTCGGCCCGGCATGGCTCGAGCGGAAGCGGCATCGCAAGCCCTCGACCTACCGCAGCCTGGAGATGGCCTGGCGCGTGCACGTTGAACCGAGGTGGGATGCGTGGCCGTGGGCGACGTTCCCACGACGGCGGTACAGGGGTGGGGCACAGGCATGTCTGTTGGGCGTGAGGCAACCGGCGCGGCCGCGAAGGACGTCGAGCCGGACGACGACGGCCGGCGATGGATCGAACGCCCGAAGTCGGCGACAGTCGTCAAGCGGGCCTACGGCATCCTGGCGAGCATCCTCGATGGCGCGGTGACCGACCGGCGTGTGCAAGCGAACCCGGCTCGCGGCGTGACGCTGCCCCGCAAGCCGCCGAAGGGCCGCACGTACCTCACGCACGAGCAGGTCCAGCAGCTCGCAGAGCAAGCGGGCAAGGTTGGGGATCAGTGCGAGACCCTGGTGTACGTGCTGGCCTACTGCGGGCTGCGGCGAGGCGAGGCGACCGGCCTGCGGGTGCGGAACCTGGACATGCTGCGGCGGCTGGCGGTCGAGGAGAACGCGGTCCAGGTCGGCAGTGTCGTCAAGGTCGGTTCCCCCAAGACGCACAAGCGGCGGTCGGTGCCGTTCCCGGGATTCGTCACGCTGCAACTGGCGAAGCGGTGCCAGGGCAAGGGGCGCGACGACATCGTGTTCCAGTCGCCGACCGAGCCGGGCCAGCACCTCAAGCGGTCGTCGTCGGCGACGGCGAAGAGCTGGTTCGCGCTGTCGGTGAAGCGGGCCGGCATCCCGCGCGTGACGCCCCACGACCTGCGGCACACCGCGGCGTCGCTCGCCGTGTCGGCCGGCGCGAACGTGAAGGCGGTGCAGCGCATGCTCGGGCACGCGTCGGCGGCCATGACGCTCGACGTGTACGCCGACCTGTTCGACGACGACCTCGACGCGGTAGCGGCGTCGCTGGATGCTGCTCGATCAGCCGCGGTTTCGTGAAGGTGTGCCCATTCTGCGCCCACGGGCCTCGCTCATGACATGACGAAGGGCCCGGAACCGTGGAATTCCAACGGTTCCGGGCCCTTGCGCACTGCGGAGGATGGGGGATTCGAACCCCCGAGGGCGTTAACCCAACACGCTTTCCAAGCGTGCGCCATAGGCCACTAGGCGAATCCTCCTCGCGCTCGCCGAGGCGGCGCGCGGCCACAGGACCGAAGTCTGGCGCGGCCTGTCGAGGATACCGGACGCCATGCTCGGACAACGAATCGGAGCGCGCGGCGCGGCTGTGAGGTGGCGTACAGCGGGTTCCGCCTGGTTGGGCCGGGGTGTCCGGATCGGTTAGGCTGGGGGCAGACCCCTCGTACGGCATCACCTCGCCGAACTCCCCCAGGGCCGGAAGGCAGCAAGGGTAAGTGAGCTCTGGTGGGTGTGCGGGGGGTCCTTTAGTGCCCGGGATGCAGCGGCTCATCCACCATGTGGAGGGTTAGCGGCAGAAATGTGTGTCTGTCCCCGGGCGTGTCATGAGTGGCCGGCCCAGCCTTTGCGGGCCCAGAGTCCTTCGTCGGCGCTGGTGTGGGTGTCGTAGCCGGTAGGCCCGTCGGGTTCGTCGATGACGGTGGTGGGCGTGGGTGGCTGCCAGTGGGCGGGCTGGATGAGGCTGGCGGGTGGGCGTGGGTTCTCGGAGTGCTGGTAGCACCACCACTCGATCGCGCGGCGGGCGTGGTGAGGGCTCATCCCGCGGTGATGACGCAGGACCAGGCGGAGCTGGGCGTTGATGCCGCCTTCGATCTTGTTCGTCGTGCTCGAGATGCCCAGTCCGTCGAACGCGGGGTCGAGGTAGGTGAACAGCACGTTCTTGCGGGCGAGCTTTGCCAGCAGGCGGTAGGCCTTGCGGAGCCGGTCGTGGGTGTACCACCAGGTCTGTCCGGGCCGAGTCCAGGACGGGACCGCGGCGGCGTGCACGGCGTGCCGGTAGGTGCGTTGCCGGGTCAGGTGCCCGTGCACCTGGTGCCAATCGTTGAGCCGGGTCAGCCACGTGGTCGCGGCGTCGCGGGTGGTGATCTTGGTCAGGGACAACGACAACGCGCGTAGCGTCCGTCCGGCATCGGTGCGGGGCTTCAGGGTGAGGTAGGTGCGCACGTTGCGCTGGACGTGGACCAGGCAGCGCTGGACCCGGGTGGTGGGCCAGCACTGGGCCACGGCGGCCAGGATCCCGGCCTGCCCGTCGGTGACCACGACCCTCGGGGCGGGGAGCCGTGCCAGGAGTGCGGCCCAAGCGGCTTGTTTCTCCCGGTCGCACCACTGCCACCCGATCACCTGCCCGCCCGTGATCGCGATCAGCGCGCACCAGCCAGAGCGCAGGTAGATCCCGTCGACCTGGACCTCGTCGTAGACCTGCCCCGTGACCGGGATCCTGGGCTCGATGTTCCAGCACCACGCGTGCTGGTCACGGAACGTGCGGCCGGTCCCGCCGCCCAGCACCCGCTGCGAGGCAGTGCCGGTCAGCCAGGCCACGAACGCCTCGGCCTGCGCACGGCGGGCCACGTCGGGCCGCGACCGGGTCGACGAGGACCCGCAGTCCGTGCACCGCCACCGGGTCTTTCCCGCGCTCGTGGTGCCGTTGCGCTTGACTCGTCCGCCGCATACCCGACAACCACGTCGAGGTCCAGCACCCTGTGCAGCCATGCCCCCAAGGGCATAACGAACCCCGATTTACGGCATCTGACCAGCCGCAAGACCCGGTCAGCGGACACACATCCATGCCGCTAACCCCATGTGGATGGTTTTCGTTCCGCATCGTGGGATTTACCCCGAGGCGATTCGCTTCGACGTCGTGCAGTGCCGCACGATGTCCGTATGACCCGCACCTGGACCGCAGCAACGACGTCGCGCACCTGTCGCGACGCCGTGTGTCGCGCTCATGTGCGCGGCGAGCGAATGTGCGAGCGCTGAGAGCGCCGCTCTGCCCCGCGGCCCGCTGAGGGCCGTTCGAACTCTTCCGAGCTCGCCACGTTGCTGATGGCCGTGGCCCGCCGTCTCACCTCGGCCTGCGTCAGACGCAGGCTCCACGCATCCTGAGCACAGGCATACCCGCGCCAGTGCGCCCTTGAGAGGACCACCCATGTCTCGCTTCACCTCTGTCCTGGCCACCGGCCTCGCTGCCGCCACCGCTCTCGCCCTGAGTGCCTGCGGCGCAGGGGACGACGCCACGGCCGCCGCCGGCACCGCCGAGGACCCGGTACGCATCGGCGTCGTCAACTCCGGCGACGACTACTGGAACACCTTCACCGACCTGGCCGAGGCGGAGGGCATCACGGTCGAGATCGTGAACTTCAGCGACTACCAGCTGCCCAACCAGGGCCTGACCGACGGTGACCTGGACCTCAACCAGTTCCAGCACCTGCAGTTCCTCGCGGGCTACAACACGGCGTCGGGGCAGGACCTCGCCCCGATCGGTGCGACCGCCGTCTACCCGCTGGGCCTGTACTCCCAGAAGCACGACAGCGTCGAGGCGATCCCCGACGGCGGCGAGATCGCCATCCCCAACGACGACACCAACCAGGCCCGGGCGCTGCTCGTGCTCCAGGAGGCCGGGCTCGTCGCCCTGCGTGACGGCGGCAGCGCGTTCTCCACGCCGGCCGACATCCTCGAGGACGAGTCGCGCGTGACGGTCACCCCGGTCGACGCCGCCCAGACGGCGCTCGCGCTGCAGGACGTCGACGCCTCGATCATCAACAACGACTTCGTCGGCGACGCCGACCTGACCGCCGAGGACGCGATCTTCTCGGACGACCCGGACTCGTCGGCGGCCGAGCCGTACATCAACGTGTGGGTGGCACGGGCGGCCGACGCCGACAACGAGGTGTTCCAGCAGCTCATCGAGATCTACCACTCCCCGGAGGTCGAGGAAGGTGTCCTCGAGGCCTCGGGCGGCACCGGTGTCATCAAGGACAACCCGGCCTCCGAGCTGCAGGAGATCCTGGCCGGCATCGAGGCGGACGCCTCCTGATGTCTGCCGTGACCGACGCTCCGACCAGCAGCATCGTGCGGTTCGAGGGCGCCTCCAAGGTGTTCCCGGCCCGCGGGCGAGGCGCGGAGGTGCGCGCCGTCTCGGACGTCACCCTCGATATCCGCGAGGGCGAGATCTTCGGCGTCATCGGTCAGTCGGGGGCCGGCAAGTCCACCCTGGTCCGGCTGATCAACGCGCTGGAGCGCACCACCGGGGGCGACGTCGTGGTCGACGGCGTCGCGCTCGGCGCCCTCAACGAGGCCCGGCTGCGCCCGGTGCGCGCCGGGATCGGGATGGTGTTCCAGCAGTTCAACCTGCTCGCCTCCCGGACCGTCGCGGGGAACGTCGCGTACCCGCTCGAGGTGGCCGGCTGGCCGCGCTCGCGGCGGGCGGCCCGGGTGGCCGAGCTGCTCGACTTCGTCGGTCTGGCGGAGAAGGCCGGCGTGCACCCGTCCGCGCTCTCGGGCGGGCAGAAGCAGCGCGTCGGCATCGCCCGGGCCCTCGCCACGAACCCGCGCATCCTGCTGGCGGACGAGGCGACATCGGCCCTCGACCCCGAGACCACGCGCGACGTGCTCGACCTGCTCCAGCGCGTCAACCGGGAGCTCGGCGTCACCGTGGTCGTGATCACGCACGAGATGGATGTCGTGCGCTCGATCTGTCACCGCGTGGCCGTGATGGATCGCGGGCGGGTCGTCGAGGTGGGGGAGGCGTACCAGGTGTTCAGCGCGCCCGCGCACGACGTGACCCGGCGGTTCGTCGCCACCGCGCTGCGTGACCGGCCGTCGCCGGAGGTGCTGGCGCGCCTGCGTACGCGGCACGCCGGGCACATCGTGACGGTGGGCGTGGACGAGGTAGCGGGCTCGTCGGCGGTGCTCACGCGCACGCTCCGTGAGCACGGCGTCGACGGGACCGTCGTCTTCGGTGGCATCACCGAGGTCGCGGAGCGGCCGTACGGGTCGCTGACCGTCGAGCTCGTCGGTGACACGGACGCCGTCGAGGCGGCTGTTTCGGCGCTGCGCGACGTCACCTGGGTGGACGACCACGGGACCGCCACGAGCCCGCGCGAGGTGACCACGGGCGTCGTCGTCCGACAGGAAGAAGTACCGGATACCGACCGGCGTGACGCACCAGTTCCGCGCGTGCCCGGGCATCTCCGGCTCGGTGGTGGGCCGTACGGCGGGCCGACCGGATTCACGGAAGGGAACGATCTGTGAGCTGGGACCAGCTGGCGCCGCTGCTCTGGGAGGCAGCCGGCCAGACCGCGTACATGGTGCTGATCACGCTGCTCGTGGGCGGTTTCCTCGGGTTAGCCCTCGGGCTCGGGCTGTACCTGACCCGACCGGGGAACCTGCTCGGCAACCGGTTCGTGTTCGCGGTGCTGAACCTCGCCGTCAACGTGGTGCGGCCCATACCGTTCATCATCTTCCTCGTGGCGCTCGGGCCGCTGACGCGCGCCGTCATCGGTTCGACGATCGGCATCGAGGCGTTCACCTTCGCCATGTGCTTCATGGCGACGTTCGTCTTCGCGCGGCTCGTGGAGCAGAACCTCGTCTCGATCGATCCGGGAGTGGTCGAGGCGGCCCGGGCCATGGGGGCCTCACCGTTCCGGATCGTTCGGACCGTCCTGGTGCCCGAGGCGCTCGCGCCCCTGATCCTCGGCTACACGTTCCTGTTCGTGGGCGTGCTCGACATGTCGGCGATCGGCGGGTACCTGGGTGCCGGTGGGCTCGGCGACTTCGCGATCGTCCAGGGTTACCGGCAGTACGACTGGGCGGTGACTGCTGTCGTCGTGGTGATCATCGTGGTGATCGTCCAGGCCGTGCAGTGGCTGGGGAACGGGCTGGCGCGGCGGGCGCTCAGGCGATGAGGCAGTGGCTGGTCCACGGGTGGTAGTGCGCCACCGCAGGCCCACCCGGTCACATCGCTGTCAAACCTGTGGAGGGCTGTCCTCCGCGTGTCAGTGAGGCCGTCTATCGTTGCGGGGGTGAGCACCGCCCTATACCGCCGCTACAGGCCCGAGACGTTCGCCGAGGTGATCGGCCAGGACCACGTCACGGGCCCCCTCATGCAGGCCCTGCGCAGCGGGCGGGTGAACCACGCCTATCTCTTCAGCGGTCCACGAGGCTGTGGAAAGACGACCTCGGCACGCATCCTCGCCCGCACGCTCAACTGCGCGAAGAACACGCCCGAGTCGCCGATCGACACCCCGTGCGGCGAGTGCCCCTCGTGCGTCGAGCTGGCGCGCGGCGGCTCCGGCTCGCTCGACGTGGTGGAGATCGACGCGGCGTCGCACAACGGTGTGGACGACGCGCGTGACCTGCGGGAACGTGCCACGTTCGCGCCGGCTCGGGACCGGTACAAGATCTTCATCCTCGACGAGGCGCACATGGTGACGCCGCAGGGCTTCAACGCGCTGCTGAAGATCGTCGAGGAGCCGCCGCCGCACATCAAGTTCATCTTCGCGACCACGGAGCCGGACAAGGTGATCGGCACCATCCGGTCGCGCACGCACCACTACCCGTTCCGGCTCGTGCCGCCGGACGTGCTGTCCCCGTACCTCGAGCAGCTCTGCGCCGCCGAAGAGGTCGAGGTCACCAGCGGAGTGCTCCCGCTGGTCACGCGCGCGGGCGGCGGTTCGGTACGCGACTCCCTGTCCGTGATGGACCAGCTCATCGCCGGCGCCCCCGATGCGGTCGTCGACTACGACCTCGCGGTCGGCCTGCTCGGCTTCACGCACGCGACCCTGCTGGACGACGTGGTGGACGCGCTCGCGGCACGCGACGGCGGTTCGATCTTCCGGGTGGTCGACCAGATCATCGTGACGGGGCACGAACCGCGCCGGTTCGTCGAGGACGTGCTGGAGCGACTGCGCGACCTCATCGTCATCGGTGTCTCGGGTGACGCCGCCAGTGCCGTCCTGCGGGGCATCCCGGCCGACCAGCTCGACCGCATGCGGACCCAGGCGGGACGCCTCGGGGTCGCGGAGCTCTCTCGGGCCGCCGACCTCGTGAACGCGGCCCTCACCGAGATGACCGGCGCTACGTCACCGCGCCTGCACCTGGAACTGCTGTGCGCCCGCTTGCTCCTGCCCGGAGCCGATGACGGTGCCGCGGGCTTCGCCGCGCGCATCGACCGGCTCGAGCGTGGCGGCATCGTCGCCTCCGGAGCCCCGGCCGCACCCGGACCGGGACAAGGCACGGCACCGAGCGGCACAGCAGCGGGTGGCACGCCTCCGCAGGAGCCGACGGCGGGCGGGCTTGCCGGGGCGGCTGCCGCGCGCGCAGTGCTCGACGCGCGCAAGAAGCGGGGTGAACCAGGCCAGTCCGCGACGTCGGCGCCCGTTCGCCCCGCACCCGAGGCTGCGCCGGTCGCTCCTGCCCCTGCACCCGAGCCCGCGCCGCCGGCCGAGGTCGCACCCCCGCCGGAGACGCCCGCAGAACCCGAGCCGGTTGCCCCGGCGCCGAAGCCGGTTGAAGAGGTGCCGGCACAGCGGGCACCGGTCCAGCAGGCACCGGCGGAACCTGCCACAGCCTCGGCACCAGCCGAGTCCCACGCAGAGCCGGCTGTCACGACGGAGACGGTCCGACGGCGCTGGCCAGAGGTGCTCGGCTCGCTCGCCGCTGCGCGCGTGACGTGGTCGCTCGTCGGTCCTAACGCGCAGGTCTCCTCGCTGGAGGGCAACACGCTGAAGCTCGGCTTCGCGGCCCCCGGCCTGGCCCGCACGTTCTCGAACGCGCGGCACACCAGCGCGGTGGAAGAGGCGGTCTACCAGACGCTCGGCATCCGGGTCCGTGTCGAGGCGACTCTCGACGAGGGGCCGTCCGGCGGCGGTGCGTCGTCCGGCGGCGGAACCTCCGGCGGAGGCCCGGCTGCCAGTGCGTCGTCGGGTGGCGGTACGCCGCAGGGCGGCGGGCCTGTGTCGGACGAACCCAGCAGCGAGGCGCCGGCGCCCGATACTGCTCCGGCGTCCGACTGGCCCGACGTGCCGCCGCCCGGCGGGGCGTCGGCCACGGTATCCGCGCCGCCGGCCTCGGCCGACGCGGTGGCCGTCGTAGGTGTCGCCACGATGAGTGCGGTGGGCGGCGGTTCCTCCGGTGGGTCGGTCGTGGTGGCCCCGGCGTCGGCCCAGGGTAGCGTCGCGGTCGCCGAGCGTCCCGAGCCTTCTCGGCCCCAGCCAACCGGGCCCGAGGCTGGTCGACCAGAGCCTTCCCGGCCTGCCGCCCGCCCGCGAGCGGCGGCGAGCGCGGCCGACGAGGCCTGGCTCTCGGGGGCCAGCGCTACCGAGCCTCCTGCGGACTACGACATGCCGGAGCCCGAGCCGGTCTACGAGGACCAGGCCCCGGCACAGCCTCCAGCACAGGCCGCAGCACCCGCGCAAGCCCCCATGTCCGGGGCGGGCAGTGCGCGCGAGGCCCTGCGGCAGGCGAACGAGCGCCGGGCGCGAGCAGCAAGCGGTGCCGCCCCCGAGCCGCGTCGTGTGGCCGCCGCGGACGCGGGCGCGAGCACACCTCGAACGGCGGTGGCCCCGGTCGGCGAACCTGACTTCTACGACGAGCCGTCCGACGACGACCCGGACATCGCGTCGGCCGGCATGGTCGGCGTACCGCTCGTCGTGCAGGTGCTGGGCGGAACGGTGATCGAAGAGATAGTGGAGCAGTCATGAGCGAGGACGGCGCGGTCGGTCCGATCACGACGCTGCGCATCGTCGCGGTCGTCGTCGAGCGCTCCGACGGGCGGCACCTGCTCGTCCGCAAGCGAGGCACACAGACGTTCATGCAGGTGGGCGGCAAGATCGAGCCGGGCGAAGAGCCCCTGGCCGCTCTCGTCCGGGAGGTCGAGGAAGAGGTCGGCCTGCGGCTCGAGCCGGCGGACATCGAGAGCCTCGGCAGGTTCGGGGCGCCGGCCGCGAACGAGCCCGACCACATCGTCGACGCGCACGTCTACCAGGTCCGTCTGCGACCAGGTACCGAGGTCGCCGTCCGGGCAGAGATCGAGGAGCTGGTGTGGATCGATCCTGCCGACCCGGTCGCGAGCTATCCTCTTGCGCCGCTCACGCGGGACCTGCTGGTCGCCGCAGGGCACTGAGCTCAGCCCTGGGCCCGCTCGGCCCGGAGCTGCGCCACCAGTGCGGCGCGTTCACGCTCCATGCGGCGTCGGGGGTCGGTGTCGTCCGCCTGCTGGGCGGGTCCGGCCACGGTCAGGAGCAGCCAGTTGAGCCGCCACTTGAAGCGGTATCCGAGGGTCAGACCGTCGCGGTTGCGCATCTCGTTCTCCATTTGCTTGGTGTACCAATAGTTTGCACACAAACTGTTAGCCTGGTCAATATCCAAGAAGAGATCCGAGAGGAGCGACATGACCGCCACATCACGGCCCGACGCCGCAGCTGCCGACGATCTCCTGGCTCTCGACCGCCAGGTCTGCTTCGCGCTCGCCGTCGCCTCGCGCAGCGTCATCGCGCTGTACCGGCCGCTGCTCGAACCGATGGGTATCACGCACCCGCAGTACCTGGTGATGCTCGCCCTGTGGGAGCGGTCGCCGCTGTCCGTGAAGCAGCTCAGCGGGCTGCTGCAGCTCGACCCCGGCACCCTGTCACCCCTGCTCAAGCGGCTCGAGGCGATCGGTTACGTGACGCGCCGCCGCGATCCCCGCGACGAGCGGGCGCTCGCCGTCGAGCTCACGGAGAAGGGCCGCGCGCTGCGCGAGCAGGCGCTGCTCGTGCCACCGGCGATCATGGCGCGGCTGGGCATGTCCGCTGAGGAGCTCCAGGCGCTGCACACCAGCCTCACCCGGGTCATCGCGGCGGCTGCCCCGTGAGTCGCGGACGCCTGCACCACGTCGAGCTGTGGGTCCCGTCCCTCGGTCGCGCGGAGCTGTCCTGGGGATGGCTCCTCACGACGCTCGGCTACACGGAGCACCAGCGGTGGGACGCCGGCCTGAGCTGGATCCTCGATGGCACCTATGTCGTCGTCGAGCAGAGCCCTGCCCTCGCCGCCGATACCCATGATCGGCTCGCTCCAGGCCTCAACCACCTCGCGTTCCACGGCGGCACGCGCGCCGAGGTGGATCTGCTGGTCGAGGCGGCGCCGGAGCACGGCTGGTCTCTCCTCTTCCCGGACCGGCATCCGCACGCCGGCGGACCGGACCACTACGCCGCCTACCTGGAGAACGGCGACGGCTACGAGGTCGAGGTCGTCGCGGGCTGACCATCGATGGGCTGGCGTGTCAGAGGCTCCTGGCACACTTCTGGTCATGCCTGACGACGTCACCTACGCGCCCGCGTCCGCCCGTTCCGTGAGGGAGCTACGGGCGCTGGCCGAGTCCGGAGCCGCCGTCAAGTACCTACATTTCTGGGGTCACGCGCCCGAGCCTGACGGGAGCCCCGGCAAGGGCAGCCTGAGCCAGTGGTTCGAGGCACCGTTCGTCGTGGACGGCCACCGCTATCGCACCGCCGAGCACTGGATGATGGCGGAGAAGGCGCGCTTGTTCGGCGACGCGGACGCGGAGGCCGCGGCGATCGACGCCGCCAACCCCGCGCTGGCCAAGGCAGCGGGGCGCACGGTCCGCGACTTCGACGACGCCGTGTGGGAGCGCGAGCGATTCGAGATCGTCGTGCGCGGCAACGTGCACAAGTTCGCAGCGCACCCCGAGATGCGTGAGTACCTGCTGCGTACCGGCTCGCGTGTCCTCGTCGAGGCGAGCCCGCGAGACCGTATCTGGGGTATCGGGATGGGCGCCAAGAACGAGAACGCAGAGAACCCGGCCGCCTGGCGTGGTCTCAACCTGCTCGGCTTCGCTCTGATGGAGGCCAGGGACCGGCTTCGACGTTGAGTCGCTGGACGGATGGACGGCCGGCATCGGACGGGTCGTTGTCGGTGGCTCGTGGCACAGTCAGTTCATGGCCAACCTCCAGATCGCCGAGCTCACGACGGACAATCTCTTCGCGGCTGTCCAGCTGCCACCTCAGCCACCCGACAAGGAGCCCGTGGCACCGGTCGCCTGGTCGGTCGCCGAGGCGTACGTCAATCCCACGGCATGGCCGAGGGTGGTTCTCGACGGCGACGAGGTGGTCGGCTTCGTGATGGCGAACTGGAACCCGGAGGAGGAGATCCCGGAGTTCCGGGCCGGGATCTGGCGACTCAACGTGGCACGCGAGGCGCGCAGGCGCGGGGTGGGTCGGTTCGCCGTGGAGCAGGTGGCCGAGGAGGCCAGGCGTCGGGGGCTCGACCGCATCACCGTCCTGTGGGTCCCCGGTTCCGACGGGCCCGAGGAGTTCTACCTGCGCTGCGGCTTCCGCAAGACGGGGAACATGCTGTTCGACGAGGTGGTGGGAGAGCTGCTGCTCTAAGGCCGCGGGGTGAGTGTCCGTCTCGTGCCGTCTGCGCGCATCACGTGGAGGTCCGGTCATGAACCGGCTGGAAGACAGACGCCTGCCGGCCGCGTCACTACGTTCGGGCTCATGACGAGCGCAGACGCCACGGGAACCAACTTCGCCGCCTGGGTGGAGCACTTCGAGAACAACCGGGTCGTGCAGGTCGCGATGGAGCGGGAGATCGACTGGGACACTCCGTGCGAGCTGCCGGAGTCCGTCAAGGTGGCCTTGGTGAAGTCGTTCCAGCGGTTCGAGCTGGGTGAGAACGGTGACGGAGCCCGGCTGCTCGCCAAGGCCGAGCAAGCAGGCGACACGGTGTACCTCGACGCGCTCCGCAGGCTCGTGGTCGAGGAGCAGCGGCACTCCGAGCTCTTCCGTCGCGGGCTGGGTCATCTCGGCGCATCTACCTTGTCTGCGCACTGGTCCGATGCCGCCTTCACCCGCTTGCGTCGACTGCTTGGACTGCGCACCGAGCTCGCGCTCTTCCTCGTCGCCGAGTCGGTGGCGATGGGCTACTTCACGGCGCTGCGGTCGTCCGGGCCCGACCCGGTGATCCGCGGCATCGGCCGTCGCGTCGAGTCTGACGAGCTGAACCACCTGCGCTTCCAGATCGACCGCCTCCGGCAGGGCTTCGCATCCACTCCCGCGGTGGTCCGGGTGGCCGTGGGCCTTGCGTGGGGCGTCGTTGCGGCCGGCGCCGCAACGGTTCTGGTGGTCGACCACGCGGGAGCGCTCCGCGCCTGCGGGCTGCGTCCGGCAGCGTTCTGGCTGACGGCGACGCGCACCTTCGCGGTGTCGGCACTCCAGGTGCTGAGAAGGCAGGGCGCCTTCCTCGGTCCTGCGAAGCTACCCAGCCAGCCAGTCCTGGACCCCGTCGAGCAGCTGCCGCCGCAGACCGGCCGGCGCGCGCGACGCCCGGATCGAGGCGGCAGCGATGGTCGCGAGCTCTGAGTCGGAGCAGACCTCCCGCACGATCTCGTACTGGCCGTGTACCCCGACCCCGAACAGCAGCGGGTCGTCGCTCGCTAGGGCGACGGGGACGCCGCCGGCCAGCAGCGCCGGCACCGCGGTCAGGGCGGGCGTGACGCCGAACGGCGGGTACGACGTCGGGCAGACCTCGAGCGTCACCTGGCGCTCGGCGAGGAGCGCGACCACCGAGGGGTCCTCGAGCGTCGTCAGCCCGTGCCCGATGCGGGTGGCGCCCAGCAGCTCGACGCAGTCACGCACGTGCCACGCGCCCTCGTAGAACCCGGCGTGCGGTACGCGAGCCAGCCCGGCGTCGGCCACCAGCCGGTACGCCTCGACGAAGTCGCTGACGCGTCCGCGCCGCTCGTCGTTCGAGAGCCCGAAGCCCAGCACGCCGTGCGGCGCGTACTTCACCGCAAGCCCGGCGACCCGTTCCGCGTGCGTGGGGTCCGCGCCCCAGCTCGCTGCGAGGATCACGCCGACCGGCAGGCCGCGAGCGGCGTCGAGCAGTGCCTCGACCACCGCCTCCAGCGACCCGAGCCGTCCCGCGTACGACGTCGGGTCGACCTGCACCTCGGTCCAGCCGACGCCGTCGGCGGCATCCTGCTCCACGGCCTCGCGGACCACGCGCGCGATGTCCTCGGCGGAGCGGACCGCTGCGCGGGCCGTGTCGTACCGGGCCTGGAACGCGTCCCAGCCATGCACGACGCCTGGTTCGATCGGCGCCGCGGGGAGCGCCGGGAGGCCGTAGCCGGCAGCCAGCTCAGCGGCGGTCGACGGCCGCATCGACCCCGTCAGGTGCAGGTGCAGGTTCGCCTTGGGCAGCGCGCGCAGGTCGCGGGGCATGCCAGGGAGTCTGGCATGCGCTGTCCATGGTGCGCCGCCTGCAGATGCTCGGCTGGACCACCACCCACCGTGCCGACGCACTGCCGCCGGACCTCTGGTCCGCGCAGGTGCCCGGCACGCTCTCCGTGGCCGAGTCCTACCTCCGCGACCCGACCTGGCTTCTGGACTGAGACCTGGCCCAGGTATCGTGCCCAGCATGTCTCGGATCCTGCCCCGGTCCACCCCGCTGGCCGAGGGCGTCGAGCCCGCAGCGGTGCGGCGCCTGATCGACAGCCTCGACCGTATCGAGGACGTGCACAGCGTGCTGGTGCTGCGGCACGGCCGCGTCATCGCGGAGGGCGGGTGGCATCCGCACACCGCCGACCGGCCGCACGTCATGTTCTCGGTGAGCAAGAGCTTCACGTCGACGGCAGTCGGGATCGCGGTCCACGAGGGGCTCCTGACGGTGGACGACAGCGTGCTCGACCTCCTGCCGGACGACGCTCCCGCCGACCCGGGCGAGCACCTCCGCGCCATGCGCGTCCGCGACCTGCTGACCATGACGACGGGCCACAGCGCCTCGACCATGGAGGGCATCGACCGCACGATCTCCCTGCCCGGCGACGGCTGGGCCCGGGCGATCCTGGCGCAGCCGGTGGAGCACCAGCCGGGCACGCGCTTCGTCTACAACACCGGGGCGACCTACCTGCTGTCGGCGATCCTGCACCGGCTCACGGGTGAGCGCCTGCTCGACTACCTGACGCCGCGCCTGCTGGCGCCGCTGGGCATCACGCACGCCACGTGGGAGCAGGACCCGGACGGCATCGACACGGGTGGGTTCGGCCTCACGATCACCATCGAGGAGATGGCCGCGTTCGGCCAGCTCTACCTGCAGGGCGGTGTCTGGGAGGGCAAGCAGCTCGTCCCGGCCGAGTGGGTGGCGGCAGCGACGGTGAAGCAGGTCGAGAACGGCCCGGGCGACTCGCCCGACTGGAGCCAGGGCTACGGCTACCAGTTCTGGCAGTGCCGGCACGGTGCCTACCGGGCGGACGGCGCATTCGGCCAGTACATCCTGGTCTGGCCGGAGAAGGACATGGTGATCACGACGACGTCGGGCCTGTCGGACCTGGCGTCGGTACCGGAGGCGGTATGGGACGCGTTCCTGCGCGACGACGCCTGGGCCACGCCGGCGGACATCGGGGCCGCGACGCCACAGCCGGACGAAGCCGCCCCGCTGGAGCTCGCGCTGCCCACGCCGGCGGGGGCGGAGTCGACTCCGGTCGAGGACTCGCTCCTGGGCGTGACCTACGACCTCGAGCCGAACCCGCGAGGCTTCAGCGCTCTCACTCTCGGTCGTGACGCGGACGGCCGGACCGAGGTGGTCTTCACGGTCGAAGGCGTGGACCACGTGGTGTCGTTCGGCCATGAGGAGTGGAGCCCGGGAACCAGCGCGCTCCTGGGTGCGCCGGCCGACGTGGCGACCGCGGCGGCCTGGACCGACGAGCTGACGTTGCGCGGCCGGATGATCTTCCTCGGTACACCGTTCGAGCTACGCCTGGAGCTGCGGTTCTCGGGCGAGGACGTGGCCGTGCTGGTCGACCAGAACGTCGCCTTCGGTCAACGAGGCCTGCTGGACGTGTCCGGCGAGGCGCGTCGGACCTGACACCGGAGTCATACCGAGGGTTGACGGCGGTGGGACCTCGGCCGCTGTAGTGTCCCGGCATGACCCCAGACGGTGGTATCCGCGCGCACGGCGTGCGGCGTTCGTTCGGTCCGGTGCACGCGGTGGCCGACGTCGACCTGGTCGCCGCACCGGGTCGGGTCACCGCGCTCATCGGACCCAACGGGTCGGGCAAGACGACCCTTCTGCTCATGCTCGCCGGCCTTCTGGCGCCCGATGCGGGCAGCATCCGCATCGCTGGTGCCGACCCGGTCGCCGAGAACTACGCGGCCCGCTCGCGGACCGGCTGGATGCCCGACGTGTTCGGCACGTGGGACTCCCTCACGGCGCGTGAGGTGCTGACGACCGTCGCGGCGGCGTACCGGCTCGACGCCGCCGCCGGCCGGGACCGCGCGAGCGAGCTGCTCGCGCTGGTGCACCTCTCCGAGCTGGCCGACCAGCCCGCGCACGTCCTGTCCCGCGGCCAGAAGCAGCGGCTCGGCCTCGCCCGCGCGCTGGTGCACGACCCCGACGTCCTGCTCCTCGACGAACCCGCCTCGGGCCTGGACCCGCGCTCCCGGGTGGACCTGCGCGTGCTCCTCCGGCAGCTCGCCGCCGAGGGCAAGACGATCCTGGTCTCCTCGCACGTGCTCACCGAGCTCGACGAGATGGCCGACGACGCGGTGTTCATCTCGCGCGGCCGCACCGTCGACACCCGGTCCGTCGCCGACGGCGACCGGCCGCGGGCGTGGCGTCTGACCGGCCTGGACCCCGTGGCCCTCACGGCCTGGCTGGACGAGAACGGTCCCGCCTATCGCAAGGAGGCCGACGGGCCCGGCGTGCTCGTCGACCTGGCCGGGGACGCCGCTGCCGCTGCGCTCCTGCGGTCCGCGGTCGAGGACGGCGTCGCGGTGTCGAGCCTCGCCCCGGCCGGCGGCGTGCTGGAACAGGCCTACCTGGCCCTCGAGGAGGAGCGACGATGAGCGTTGACGTAGAGGTCGTCGGATCCGCACCGGCGGACGGCGGAGCACCCCGCGGACGCGGCACCTGGTCGCTGTCCTGGCACGGCCTGCGCACCGTGACGGTGCTGGAGCTGCGCCAGCGCGTGCGCTCGACACGGTGGAAGACCGCGCTGATCGTCTGGTTCCTGGTGGTCGGCCTGATCACGCTCCTGACCACCGGCGCGTTCCGGATGCTCTCGGGCGACACGGCTACGACCGGGGGCGTCTCGTACGGCGGGACGGTCTACAGCATCGTCGTCGGGTTCGTGCTGTTCCTGGGCCTGCTGGTGGCGCCGACCCTGTCGTCGGGCGCGATCAACGGCGACCGGAACGCGGGCACCCTCGCGACGCTGCAGGTCACCCTGCTGTCGCCCGCCGAGATAGTGCTCGGCAAGCTCGCCGCCGCCTGGATCGCGGCGCTCGCCTTCCTCGTCGCGAGCATCCCGTTCCTCGTCTGGGCGCTGCTCGGGGGCGGCGTGCACTGGTTCGCGCTGCTGACCACGGTGCTCATGCTGGCGCTGGTGCTGGGTGTCGTCTGCGCCATCGGGCTGGGCTTCTCGGCCCTGGTGAGCAAGACGTCGGGGTCGGCAGTGCTGACGTACCTGACCATCGGCGCGATCACCGTGGCGCTGCCGATCCTGTTCGGCCTGCTGGTACCCGTCACCAGCACCACCGAGGAGGTCGAGGTCTGGGACATCGAGGCCGGCTACGACTGGGAGGAGACCACCGCGCCCGAGTGCGAGTGGCAGACGCACGAGATGTCCGTGTGGCACAGCGAGCGCACCTGGTGGCTGCTGGCGCCGAACCCGTTCGTCGTGGTCGCCGATGCGCAGCCCCTCCAGGGTGACGTCGAGACGCTGTCGAACGAGGGGAACATGCTCGCGGCTCTCCAGTACGGCGTCCGGTACGCGCGGACCGGTAACACGGGCCCGCAGGACTGGTGCAGCGACTTCGTCTACGAGAACGGCCGAGAGGTCCGGCCGGACTCCCCGGTGGAGCCGGTCCAGGTCACCGACCAGCTCGTGTGGCCCTGGGGCCTCGGGTTCGACCTGCTGCTCGGCGCGGCGGGCGTCGTCGTGGCGGTCAACCGCCTGCGGATCCCTACGGCCGAGCTGCCGCAGGGCACCCGCGTCGCCTGAGCGTCAGGAGTGGAGGGCGTCGTACTCCGCCTCGGCGGCGACGTCGTCCTCCACATCGAGGCGCACGTGCGCCAGCAGCCCCTGCAGCACGCGCAGGGCGGACGCCGCGCGCTCGCCCCACAGCGAGAAGTAGGAGAACTGCCACCACCAGAGGGCCTCGAGCTCGTGGCCGCTGTCGAAGTGCTGCAGGCCCTTGGCCAGCGCCTCGGCGACGCACGCCAGGTCGCCGGACAGCGATGCCGAACCGGTGTCCTCGCTGAGTACCGGGTCCACGACCTCGGTGTAGTCGTCGAACCCGTCGAACATCTTGGACAGGGCCTCACGCAGCGGGTCGAGGTCGGTGTCCGGTCCGGCGTCGGGCTCGTAGCGTTCCTTGGGCACCACGTCCACGATCGCGGCGAGCCGCGCCCCCGCGGCCAGCAGGTCGGACGACGCGAGCACGAGCAGCGAGAGCTCCGCCCCCGGCATCCCTCCGGACGCCACCTGGGTCACCGTCGAGAGGAACGTCCGTGCCTGTGCGGACACCTGGTCCGCGACCTCGCTGAGGTCTGATCCAGGGGTTATCTCACTCATCGTGATCCCACCTACTTGTCGTTGCCGATGCTCTAGTTTTTGGCGATGACGCGGCGGCCTTCGAACGCGCGACCGAGCGTCACCTCGTCCGCGTACTCCAAGTCTCCACCAACGGGGAGACCCGAGGCCAGCCGCGATACAGTAATTTCCATGTGACCCATCAGTCGGGAAAGATAGGTCGCCGTGGCCTCTCCTTCGACGTTGGGGTCGGTCGCGAGGATGACCTCCTGCACCCTCCCGTCCGCGAGCCGGGTCAGGAGCTCGCTGATGCGCAGGTCGTCCGGGCCGACGTTCTCGATGGGATTGATGGCCCCGCCGAGCACGTGGTAGCGGCCGCGGAACTCACGGGTGCGCTCGATGGCGACCACGTCCTTGGGCTCCTCCACGACGCAGATCACTTCGTCGCTGCGTCGCGGGTCGAGGCAGATGCGGCAGCGTTCCGACTCCGCGACGTTGCCGCAGAGCTCGCAGAACCGGACGCGCAGCTTCACCTCGGTGAGCGCGTCGACGAGACGTTTGACCTCGTCGTTGTCGGCCGCGAGCAGGTGGAACGCGATGCGTTGCGCGCTCTTGGGCCCGACGCCGGGAAGCCGGCCGAGCTCGTCGATCAGGTCTTGGACCGCGCCTTCGTACACAAGAGGTCACCCTACGGGTCGGCACCGACATGCGGGCCGCGAGGCTGGTACGTTCCCCGCGTGACAGACCCCGAGGCGCGGACCGGGAAGTTCCTCGCGGCGCAGTGGCGCCGGCTGGTGATGCTCAACTACGAGGCCGACCCCGCCGTCCTGCGGCCGCTCCTGCCGCGTGGCGTCGAGCTCGACACGTGGGGCGGCACGCACTTCGTCAGCGTGGTCGGGTTCCAGTTCCTCGACACCCGCCTGCTCGGCGTCCCGGTGCCGTTCCACCGGGACTTCGACGAGATCAACCTGCGGTTCTACGTGCGCCGCCGGGCCGACGACGGCTGGCGGCGCGGCGTCGTCTTCGTCAAGGAGATCGTCCCGCGCCCGGCGCTGGCCGCCGTGGCCCGCGCCGTCTACGGCGAGAGATACGTGGCGCGGCCCATGCGGCACCGGATCGACCTCGCCGCCGACCGCGACACGCCGGACGGCGTCGTGGAGTACTCGTGGCGCGACGCCGGAGCCTGGCACCACGTCCGGGCCACCACCCGGGGCAGCGCGGAGCCGCTCGTCGAGGGCTCCCAGGAGCAGTTCATCACCGAGCACTACTGGGGCTACGCCGCGCAGCGGGGCGGCGGCACCGTCGAGTACCGCGTCGAGCACCCGAGCTGGCACGTCTGGCAGGCCGCCGACCCGGGCCTCGACTGCGACGTCGAGCAGGTCTACGGCCGCGCGTTCGTCGAGAGCCTCACCGCCGAACCGGTCTCGGCCTTCATCGCCGACGGCTCTCCCGTCGTCGTCCGCCGTGGTACGACGATGTAGGACGAGCCGCCGTTCGCGCACAATGCATCCGTGCCCGAACTTGATCTCCTCACCATCGTCCTCCTCCTGCTCGCCGGCCTCGCCGCCGGGTGGGTCGACGCCGTAGTGGGCGGAGGCGGGCTGATCCAGCTGCCCGCGCTGCTGCTCGTCCCGGGTATCAGCCCGGTGCAGGCCCTGGCGACGAACAAGCTCGGCAGCATCATGGGCACGTCCACGAGCGCCATCACCTACTACCGGCGGGTCCAGCCGGACCTGCGGACCGCCGGCCCGATGGCGCTCGCGGCACTGGCCGGAGCGTTCGGCGGCGCGATCGGCGCCTCGTACATCCCGGAGCAGCTCTTCAAGCCGATGATCCTGATCGTGCTCGTCGGGGTGCTGACGTGGACCCTGCTCAAGCCGAACGTCGGCCAGCACGACAACCTGCGGTGGGTCGGCAACGGGCACAAGCGGATCGCCGCCGTGATCGGCCTGCTGATCGGTGCGTACGACGGGCTGCTCGGCCCCGGGACGGGCACCTTCCTGGTCATCAGCCTTGTGAGCGCCCTCGGCTACTCGTTCCTCCCGGCGTCGGCCATCGCGAAGATCGTCAACTTCGCGACCAACGCGGGCGCCCTGATCTTCTTCGTGCCGAGCGGAGCCGTCATCTGGAGCCTCGGCCTCGGGCTGGGCGTGGCCAACCTCATCGGCGCCTACATCGGCGCGCGGATGGCCGTGGCCAAGGGCTCGAAGTTCGTCCGCGTGGTGTTCGTCATCGTGGTGGGCGCCCTGATCGCGCGCCTGGCCTGGGACGTCTTCGCCGGATAGTCCCGTCTGTCCCGCACGGTGAACATCACAGCCGCCCGGGATGCCCGCCGTCGTACCATCGATTCGCAAACCCAACCACCCGGCGGGCCGTTGAAAGAGACGGAGGCCGGCAACGGAAGGCAGGCGCATGGCTCTTGTCGTGCAGAAGTACGGTGGATCCTCGGTCGGGGACGCGCGCAGCGTGAAGCGCGTCGCGAAGCGGATCGCCGAGGCAAAACGAGCGGGCAACGACGTAGTGGTCGTGGTGAGCGCCATGGGCGACACCACCGACGAGCTCCTCGACCTCGCCCAGCAGATCACCCCGCTCCCGCCCAAACGGGAGCTCGACATCCTCCTCACCGCCGGCGAGCGCATCTCGATGTCGCTCCTGGCGATGGCGATCACCAACCTGGGTGTGAAGGCCAAGTCCTACACGGGCCAGCAGGCCGGCGTCATCACCGACGCCGTGCACGGCCGGGCGCGGATCGTCGACGTCGTGCCCCACCGCATCCGCGAGACGCTGGACAAGGGGCAGGTCGCCATCGTGGCCGGCTTCCAGGGCGTCACCGAGTCCACGAACGACGTCACCACCCTCGGCCGGGGCGGCTCCGACACGACCGCCGTGGCGCTCGCGGCCGGGCTGAACGCCGACGTCTGCGAGATCTACACCGACGTCGACGGCATATTCACCGCCGACCCGCGCATCGTGCCCGCCGCCCGCAAGATCGACCAGGTCAGCTACGAGGAGATGCTGGAGCTCGCGGCCTGCGGCGCGAAGGTGCTCGCGCTGCGCAGCGTCGAGTACGCGCGCCGGTACGGCGTGCCGGTGCACGTCCGCAGCTCGTTCAGCGCCCACGACGGAACGCTCGTGGTCGCGGCAGAGAAGAAGTCGAAGGAGAACCCCATGGAAGCCCCGATCATCTCCGGCGTGGCGCACGACCGCTCCGAGTCCAAGATCACCGTCATCGGCGTGCCGGACGTCCCGGGCATGGCCGCCCGGATCTTCGAGGTGGTGGCCGGAGCGGGCGCGAACATCGACATGATCGTGCAGAACGTGTCCGCCGCCTCGACGGGCCTCACCGACATCTCGTTCACGCTGCCCGACGGCGACGGCCCGGCCACCATGGCGGCCCTCACCGCGGTGCAGGCCGAGGTGGGCTTCGACTCCCTGCAGTTCGACGACCAGATCGGCAAGCTCTCGCTCGTGGGCGCCGGCATGAAGTCGCACCCCGGTGTCTCGGCGCGGCTGTTCGGCGCGCTGCGTGACGCCGGCATCAACATCGAGATGATCTCCACCTCGGAGATCCGCATCTCGGTGGTCACCCGCGAGGACTCGCTGGACGACGCCGTGCGCGCCGTCCACACCGCGTTCGAGCTCGACGGCGTCGACGGCGAAGCGGTCGTCTACGCGGGAACGGGGCGCTGACATGGCCGAGATCAACGAGCACGGCGTGCACGTCGCAGTCGTCGGGGCCACCGGCCAGGTGGGCGCCGTGATGCGCCGGCTGCTGGAGGAGCGGGAGTTCCCCGTTGCCTCGATCCGGTTCTTCGCGTCCGCGCGTTCCGCGGGCAGCACCCTCCCGTTCGCCGGGTTCGACGTCCCGGTGGAGGACCTCGCCGCGACCGCGACGGACGACCTCGCCGACATCGACATCGCCCTCTTCTCCGCGGGTGGTGGCACGTCGCGCGAGCACGCGCCGCGGTTCGCGGAGGCCGGCGCTCTCGTCGTCGACAACTCGTCGGCCTGGCGGCTCGACCCCGAGGTGCCGCTCGTCGTCTCCGAGGTGAACCCGGAGGCGATCGGCGAGGCGGCCAAGGGCATAGTGGCCAACCCGAACTGCACCACCATGGCCGCGATGCCGGTGCTCTCGCCCCTGGCGCAGGCGGCCGGGCTGGAGCGGCTCCGCGTGGCGACCTACCAGGCGGTGTCCGGTTCCGGGCTCGCCGGGGTGGAGGAGCTGGCGGGGCAGGTGCGGTCCGCCGTCGGGCAGGATCTCAAGGGCCTGGTGCACGACGGCGGGTCCGTGGACCTGCCCGCCCCCAAGCAGTACGTGGCGCCGATCGCGTTCAACGTGCTCCCGCTGGCGGGCAACCTGGTCGACGACGGCTCGGGCGAGACCGACGAGGAGCAGAAGCTCCGCAACGAGTCCCGCAAGATCCTGGGCCTGCCCGACCTGGCCGTCGCGGGTACCTGCGTGCGCGTCCCGGTGTTCACCGGTCACTCGCTGTCGATCCACGCGGAGTTCGCGCGTCCGATCACCCCGGACGCGGCCCGTGAGCTGCTGGCCGGCGCCCCCGGCGTCCAGCTGGCCGACGTCCCGACGCCGCTCGCGGCGGCCGGCGTCGACCCGTCCCTGGTGGGCCGCATCCGGCAGGACCAGTCCGTCCCGGACGGCCGCGGCCTGGTCCTGTTCGTCAGCAACGACAACCTCCGCAAGGGCGCAGCCCTGAACACGATCCAGATCGCCGAGCTCATCGCGGCCGACCTGGCCGAGCTCCAGACCCTGGACGCCGCGGAGGCGTCCGACACGTAGCAGGACCCTTGCAAGGGGCGGGTCGGGTAGGCGTGCGCGCCTGCCCGACCCGCCTTTGTCATGTCCAGGGGCTTGCGCCCGACCCGCATCCATGGTTCATTAGTCAAGTAACGAACCACTGAACGTCAGGACGAGACATGTTCGACGGACCCGAGCCCATCTATGTGCAGATCGCGACGTGGATCCGCGCCCAGGTGCTCTCCGGCGAGCTCGGCGAGGAGGAGCAGGTCATGTCCACCACGCAGTTCGCGACCACCTTCCGGATCAACCCCGCGACGGCCGCCAAGGCCTTCTCCGGGCTGGTCGAGGAGGGCGTCCTCTACAAGCGCCGCGGCCTCGGCATGTTCGTCGCGGCGGGCGCCAGGGAGCGTCTGCTCGACGAGTACCGCAAGCGCTACTTCGAGGACGTCCTGGCCCCCGCCCTGCAGCAGGCGGACATTCTCGGGATCCCGACCGACGAGGTAGTCGCCTACGTCGTCGGTACCAGCGGCAAGCGAACCAGCGGCAAGCCAACCACGGAGGAGTCATGACCACCGCACCATTCGGTGCCCGCCTGGACGACGTCGTCGTCCACTTCGGCACGAGCTACAGGATGCAGCAGAACGGCATCCCGATCAGGGATGACGCGAGCACCGCGCTCGACGGCGCCACGCTGACCATCCGGCCCGGGGTCATCACCGGGGTGCTCGGCCGCAACGGCGCGGGCAAGACGACGATGCTCTCGCTGCTGGCGGCGTTCACCCGCCCGACGAGCGGCACCGTCGTCGTCGGGCCGGAGGGCGCTCAGGAGGACCCGTGGGAGAACCCGTGGATCACCTCGGGCACGCAGCTCGTCCGCGAGAGCGGTGACCTGATGACCGAGGAGAAGGTCGCCACGTCGCTCAAGTACTACGCCGACATGCGACCCGAGTGGAGCTCCGAGACGGCCGAGCGCCTGCTGGACCTGTTCGAGGTCGACGTCCGCAAGAACCCGTCCGCGCTGTCGCGCGGCAAACGCTCGGCGGTCGGCGCCACCCTCGGCCTGGCCGCGCGCGCACCGCTGACGATCTTCGACGAGGTGTACCTCGGCATGGACGCGCCCACGCGGTACGCGTTCTACGACGAGCTCCTCGCCGACTACGCGGAGCACCCGCGCACGATCCTCCTCTCCAGCCACCTGGTCGAGGAGGTCGAGCGGCTGTTCGAGGACGTCGTGGTCATCGACCGTGGGCGCGTGCTCCTGGCCGAGTCCGCCGACGAGATGCGGGCGCGCGGGTTCAGCCTCACCGGTACCAAGGACGCCGTCGAGCGGATCGCGGGCGGACGCCGGGTGCTGCACCGCCAGCAGCTCGGCACGACCGTCCAGGTCACGCTGGAGGGAGCCCTCGAGGCCGACGAACTGACGGCGGCCCGCGGTGCGGGCGTCGAGGTGGGCGCCGTGCCCGTCCAGGACCTCTTCGTCCGGCTGACCGGTCAGGGGAGCGTGCCGTCATGAGCGCCGGGACGACCCACCCCGTCATCGCCGACCCGAGCAGGGAGGCGCTGGTCCGCGCGGCCGACCGGCGCGGCGCTCGTCAGGCCGCCGCGGTCAGCGTGCGGGTCGTCAGCGTCATCGGCGGGTGGTACTGGGCGATCTTCACGGTCGTCGCAGTGTCGGTCATCGTGGGCAGCGTGCAGTTCGGCTCGGGCCTGGACCAGGGCGTCGTCGATGCCCAGATAGGCGGCTCGTCACGGTGGTTCATGATGGTGCTCGGCACCATCGTCCCCGCCGCGTACCTCCGGCTGCACGTCGCGGCGGGCGGCACCCGCCGGTCGCTCGTGACCGGCACCGTCCGGGGCGGCATCGTCGGCGGTGCGCTGATCGGCCTGGTCACCGCGGTGTACATGGTCGGCGAGCGCGCGCTGTTCGGGGCGCTGGACCTGACCTGGTCGCGTGAGTACGGGCTGCCGGTGGACGGCTGGGCGGGCATCGCGCTGACGCTCCTCACCGAGGCGCTGGTCGCCGCCACGTACTACCTGGTGGGTGCCGCGATCTCCGCCGGCTACTACCGCCTCGGCATGGTGCGGGGCACGGTCTACGTCCTCGCCGCACTCGTCCCGGCGGCGCTCGTCGACCTGGCCTCGCACACCGGCGTCACGGCCCTGATCGTAGGCCTCGACACCCTGCCGGACGGCGGACCCGGTGTGCTGCTGGGGCTGGTGGGCGGCGCGGTCGCGATCGCGCTCGCCGCCTGGCTGTTCAGCGTCCCGCTGCGCTCCGTCCCGCTACGGCCGACGCCATGACGGGCCTCGACCGGGCCGCGCACCTGCGCGGCGTCACGGCCGCTAGCCGGCGGCTCCGTCGCTCCGGCCTCACCATCGGGATCTGGTTCTGGGCCATCTACGCGCTGTACGCCGTCGGGATCACCGTCGGCAACGCCGTGGCCGGCAACGACCTGGAGATCAGCGCGCTCGACGCCACGCTCGGCGCGGCACGCTGGCCCATGATCACGCTCGGCGTCCTCGCGTCGTCCGCGATCCTGACGCTGCACGTGGCCGCGGGCGGCAGCCGCCGGTCCCTCTTCGAGGGCGTGCTCCGCGGCGCGGTCGTGGTCGGCGTGCTCCTCGGCGTCGTCACCACGCTCGCCCTGCTGGGTGAACGCCTCCTGAGCACCTCGCTCGGGATGACCTGGCGCAGGCTCGGTGCCCTGCCCTTCGACTCACCCGCCGCGGTGCTCGGCACCGCCGTCGCCGAGTCCCTCGTGCTCATCACCTACGTCCTCGTCGGTTCGTGCATCGGGATCGGCTTCACGCACTCCAAGGTCTGGGGCACGCTCCTGATGCTCCCGCTCGCCGTACCCGCCGTCCTCGTCGACCTCGCGACCCGGACGGGTGTGGTCGGCACGATCGCCAACGTCGAGCTCCGGCCCGACCTCGACCACGCCGAGGTGCCCGCCTCCGAGGGCCTGCTCACCATGCTGCTCGGCCTCGGCGGGGCGGCGCTCGCCGTCGTCCTGGCCGCAGTCCTGCTCTATACCCTGCTGCGCACGGCACCCGTGCGTCCCCGCTAGATCTGACGAAACCTGATCTCACCAAGGAGCAGCCATGACGTCCCCAGTCGTCGAAGTCAGTCAACTCCGCAAGACCTATCCCGCGGCCAAGCGCGGCGGCACCCCCAAGACCGCCGTCGTCGACGTGTCCTTCCAGGTCGCCCGAGGTGAGATCTTCGGGATCCTCGGCCCCAACGGGGCCGGCAAGACCACCACCGTCGAATGCGTCGCCGGGATCCGGCACGCCGACGGCGGCACGGTCCGCGTCCTGGGCAACGACCCCCAGGCCGATCCAGGGCTGATCCGCGAGCACGTCGGCGTGCAGCTCCAGGAGGCCGCGCTGCACGACAAGATCACCGTCGCCGAGGCGCTCGAGGTCTTCGGCTCGTTCTACGCCCAGCACGCGGACTCGGCAGAGCTCCTCGACCTGCTCGACCTGACCGCGCACCGCAACCAGCAGTTCGGCAAGCTGTCCGGCGGCCAGAAGCAGCGGCTGTCCATCGCTCTCGCGCTGGTCGGCAAGCCGCAGGTGGCCATACTCGACGAGCTCACCACGGGTCTCGACCCAGCCGCGCGCCGCGCTACCTGGCAGCTCGTGGAGCGGGTCCGGGACTCCGGGGTCACCGTCCTGCTGGTCACCCACTTCATGGAGGAGGCCGAACGGCTCTGTGACAGGCTCGTCGTGATCGACGACGGCCGCGTGGTCGCCGAGGGAACGCCGTCGGCCCTGATCGAAGGACTCGAGGGCGACAGGGGAGTCCGGCTCCGCTTCGCCGACGACGGCGCCCGTGCTCGCGCCACCCAGCTCCTCACCACCCTCGCCGAGCGGGACGACGACGTCACCGCCGCCGTACCCGTCGGGGACGAGATCGAGGTGACCGGCACCCACAAGGTGCTGTTCGCCGTCGTGCAGACGCTCGCCGCCGCCGACGTCGTCCCCGACGACGTGCGCACGCTCGAACGCACCCTCGAGGACGTGTTCGTCCAGGTCACCGGCCGGGAGTACCGGGCGAACGAGAACGAGGAGGTGGCGGCATGACCGCCGTCGGACAGGCTGTGCCCGCACCCGCGCGCCGACACGGCGGGGGCACGCGCGGCTTCGGGAAGCTGCTCGTCACCGAGCTCAAGGTGTGGCTGCGGGACCCGGCCACCGTGTTCTTCGCGCTGGTCTTCCCGACCATGCTGCTGCTCGGCCTCGGGCTCGCCATCCCCTCCTTCCAGGAGCCGATGACCGACGCCCCACCGCCCTGGAACGAGGCGCCCGGCATCACCAGCTACCTGCCCACCGTCGTGGCGCTGGCCATCGGGACCATCGCGCTGACCACCATGCCGGTGCAGTTCGCCACCCTCCGGGAGAAGGGCATCCTGAAGCGGCTGTCGACCACACCGATGCCGCCGCAGAACCTGGTCGGCGCCCACATGGTGATCAACGTGCTCGCGCTGATCGTGTCGGCCGGCGTCGCGGTGGTGAGCGCCCTGGTGGTGCTGGGCGTCCCGTTCGCGGCCGACCCGCTGGTCGTGCTCCTCGTCCTCGTGCTCTCGACGACCGCCATGTTCTCGCTCGGACTCCTGGTGGCCGCGCGCGCCGAGAAGGGCACGACGGCGTCCGGCCTGGGGATGCTCATCTACTTCCCGTCCCTGATGTTCTCCGGGGTGTGGGTGCCGCTGTCGGTCATGCCCGAGTGGATGCAGAACATCGGCCTCTACCTGCCGCTCGGCGCCGCGGCCCAAGGGCTCACGGTCGGCTGGTTCGGCAACGAAGGCTTCCCGTTGGCGCAGGTCATGGTGCTGACCGCGTGGACGCTCGTGCTCTTCCCGCTCGGCGTGAAGCTGTTTCGCTGGGCGTGAGAGACGTCTCGACAGGCTCGACCACCGGTGGTCGAGCCTGTCGGGACCCGCGTTAGGGTGACTCGGCCGAAAGACAGCCGGGAGGAACACGTGGGAACGTTGCGGAAGATCGCAGAGCTGGTCGGGCGCTGGTTCGCCGTCCTGGTGCTGCTGGGCGGAGTCGCTGGGCTGCTCGCCCCGACCCAGCTGGCACCCCTCGCGGGGCACATCCCGCTGTTCCTCGGAATCATCATGTTCGGCATGGGGCTGACCCTGCGGGGCGGGGACTTCGCCCTCGTGGCCAAGCGGCCGTGGGCAGTGCTGATCGGCGTCGTCGCCCAGTTCGTCGTCATGCCGCTCCTCGCGTGGGCGGTGGGCGGGGTCTACGGCCTCACCGGCATGGCGATGCTCGGCATGATCCTGGTCGGCGCAGCCCCGGGCGGCACCGCGTCCAACGTGATCGTGTACCTCGGCAAGGGCGACACCGCCCTGTCCGTGACGATGACCGCCATCTCCACGCTGCTCGCACCGTTCCTCACGCCCCTGCTCATCCTGTGGCTCGCCGACGAGACCCTGGACATCAGGTTCATGGACCTGTTCGGCTCGATCCTCCAGGTCGTGCTCATCCCGGTGCTCGCGGGCATCGTCGTGCGCGCGATCGCCGGGAGGCTCGTCGAGAAGCTCCTGCCCTACCTGCCCCTCGTCTCCGTGGGCGGCATAGTCCTCGTCGTGCTCGGCGTGGTCGCAGCCAACGCCCAGACGGTGCTCGCCACCGGGCTGCTCCTGGCGCTCGCGGTCGTCACGCACAACGTCCTCGGGCTGCTGCTCGGGTACGGGGCGGCGAGGCTGGCGCGCCTGGACCGGCCGGCGCGCCGCGCGGTCAGCATCGAGGTCGGCATGCAGAACTCGGGCCTCGCCGCGAGCCTCGCGGCCACCCACTTCTCGCCCGCCGCGGCGCTGCCCGCCGCGCTCTTCTCGGTGTGGCACAACCTCTCGGGAGCAGCTCTGGCGACGTGGTGGGCGCGCCGTCCCGAGACGCGCTGATCTCACCTACCCTCTTGTCATGAAGCCGTTTCTGCTGCTGGCGACCCGCGGAGAAGACGTGGCCGCCGACGGTGAGTACGAGGCGTTCTGCCGCTACGGCGGCCTCGCGCCGGAGCAGCTGCACAGGGTGCGCCTGGAGCGCGACCCGCTGCCGCCCGTGGACCTCGACGACTACTCGGGCGTGCTCGTCGGCGGCGGGCCGTTCAACTCCTCGGACCCGGCAGAGAAGAAAGGGCCGGTGCAGCGCCGCGTCGAGGCGCAGCTCGCGGCGCTGCTCGACGAGCTGGTCGCCCGCGACTTCCCCTTTCTCGGCGCCTGCTACGGCGTCGGCACGCTCGGCGCGCACCAGGGCGCCGTGATCGACGGGACGTACTCGGAGCCCGTGGGTCCGGTGGTCGTGGAGCTGACGCCGGACGCGGCGTCGGACCCGCTGCTGGCGGGCATGCCGCAGAGCTTCTCCGCCTACGTCGGCCACAAGGAGGCGGTGCGCAAGCTGCCGGACCATGCGGTGCTGCTCGCCTCCTCGGCGGGCTGTCCGGTGCAGATGTTCCGGATCAAGCAGAACCTCTACGCGACGCAGTTCCACCCGGAGCTGGACGGCACGGGCATGGCCCAGCGGATCGCCGTCTACCGCGACTACGGCTACTTCCCGCGGGACGAGGCTGAGCTCGTTCGCGCGCGGGCGGTCGCCGTGACCGTCACCGAGCCGATGCGCATCCTGCGAGCCTTCGTGGAGCGTTACGCGCGTCAGCGCCTGTCCTGAGGAGTTCCCTTGTTGGATGCGACGGCCGGCTCGCCCTGGTTCCAGGTGCAGCGAGTCACCGAGACCCTTGCCCGGATCGACGAACCGAACGTGCACGAGCTGCTCCGCGCGAACATCTGGCACCTGCGCGGACGTGATCACGACCTCGTGGTCGACGCGGGCCTCGGCGTGGCCTCCCTGCGGGAGCACCTGCCGGGCCTCTTCGAGAACAGCCCGGTCCTGGTGCTCACCCATCGGCACCTCGACCACGTCGGATCCGCGCACGAGTTCAGCGACCGTCGGATGCACGCGGCGACCGAGGTGGACGGGCGGACCCCGGCAAGCCTGCGCGGGCCGGAGCTCGCGTCGTTGCTGGGCCTGGCCTGGCTCGACGCGCCGCCTCTCCTGATCGACCGAGCGCCTTCGGAGCTCTTCGAGGTCGACAGCTATGCGATCCTTCCGGCTCCGGCCACTGATGTGCTCGCTGACGGTGACGTCATCGATCTCGGTGATCGCCAGCTCCGCGTCGTGCACCTGCCGGGCCACACTCCCGGTTGTATCTGCTTGTTCGAGGAACAGAGCGGTGCTCTGTTCAGCGGTGACGTGATCTATGACGGTGTCCTGCTCGACGAGCTTCCGGAGTCCGACACCGCTGCCTACCTCGACAGCATGCTCAGGCTGCGCTCGATGCCGGTCAAGATCGTCTATCCCGGGCATGGCGACCCGTTCGACGGCGACCGCTTGCGCGAGCTGGTCGACGCGCACCTCCGGTTGCGATCCGGGGACGGGTCGTAGAGCGGTGCGCGACTGTGACCGACCGCATCCTGGGACCCGGTGGACAGCCACCAACGGTGCGGCTACCGTTTTCGCTGTGGACATCCGTTGGTATTGGCGCTTTACGTCGGCTCCTGGTGGGGCTCGGCGGGCGCACGCCTGACCAACTTTCCACCCGGAGCCAGGGCCTGGGACGCCGATCGCGTCCAGGCCCTTCGTCTTTGCCAGACGGACCGCTCCGGACCAGGAGTCGGTGGCGGGCCGTCCGGTTCCTTCGAACCAGACCCGCCTACCAGGAGCCCCGATCCCGATGAGCATCACGCCTGCGGAACCCAGCACCGAGCTATCCGAACTCGGTACCCGCACCTCCGACCTGCGCATTCGCGCTCTCGACCCGCTTCCCGCGCCGAACAGCCTGCTGGAGTCGATGCCGCTCGGCACCGCCCGCAGCGACCTCGTCACGACGTCCCGCCGCGAGGTGCGTGACGTCCTGACCGGCGACGACGACCGGCTGCTGACGATCGTCGGCCCGTGCTCCGTGCACGACCCGGTCGCCGCGCTCGACTACGCGGCCCGGCTCGCCACGCTCCGGCGCGAGCTGTCCGACGACCTGGTCGTCGTCATGCGGGTGTACTTCGAGAAGCCGCGCACCACGGTCGGGTGGAAGGGCCTCATCAACGACCCGCACCTGGACGGTTCGCACGACGTGCGGCACGGCCTGAGCCTCGCCCGCGAGGTACTGCTCGGCGTGCTCGACGCCGGCGTCCCGGCCGGGGCCGAGTTCCTCGAGCCGACCAGCCCCCAGTACATCGCCGACGCCGTGACCTGGGGCGCCATCGGTGCCCGCAACGTCGAGTCGCAGGTGCACCGGCAGCTCGCCTCTGGCCTCTCGATGCCCGTCGGGTTCAAGAACGCGACTGACGGCGACGTGCAGATCGCCGTGGACGGCTGCATCACCGCCGCGAGCGAGCACACCTTCTTCGGGGCCGACGGCCAGGGCCGCGCCGCCGCCGTCGAGACCACGGGAAACCCGGACTGCCACGTGATCCTGCGTGGCGGGCGCTCCGGCCCCAACTACGGAGCCGAGGACGTCGCCGCCGCGCTGCGCGTGGCACGCACCTCCGGGCTGGGCGGCCCCGTCGAGAACGGCGTGATCGTGGACGCGAGCCACGGCAACTCGGGCAAGGACCACGTCCGCCAGGCTGGCGTCGTGCACGAGATCGCCAACCGCATCGCGGACGGCGAGCGGGGCATCACCGGCCTCATGATGGAGAGCTTCATCGAGGCCGGCGCGCAGAAGCCCGCCCCGCTGTCGGAGCTCGTCTACGGCCAGTCGGTCACGGACAAGTGCATGGACTGGGACACCACGGAGGACCTCCTCCGTGAGCTGGCGAAGGCCGTCCGCGAGCGTCGCGGCTGAACCCGGTTTCTTTCCGCTGGCCGAGCTTGCCGAGACCCGTCTCGGAAAGCTCGGCCAGCGGGGTCTCGGCGGTTCTGTGGACTCGTTCTCACGCAGCACCTAGCCTCAGCCTGTGAACAGCGACGACGTGGTGGATCCGGCCGAAGCCACGCAGGTGCCGGGTCGGCGCCGTGGGCGCTGGATTCCCCTCACGCTGGTTGTGGCCTTGCTCGTCGGTGTCGCCGCCTGGCAGGGTGCCGCCCGGATCGGGCGGATCGACACCGGCCCGGCGGCGATCTCCGGTGGCCTCGATCTCCCTGACTGCATTCCGCAGGACGACTACTGGACGTCGTTCGGCACGGACGAGGAGGTCGTCGTCGCGCACACGCTGCGCAACCCGTCCCCGTGGTCCGTGACGGTCATCAGCACGGACCCCGAGGTGTACCGGTTCGAGCCGCTCAGCGAGGATCCTTCGGGGGACGACACCTTCGCGGCCGGCGACGCAGGTAGCCCTCCTGAAGGAACTCAGAGTTCCGTCGTCGTTCCTCCGGATCGTTCGGTAGTGATGTGGATCCACAACCCACAGGGCAACATCGTCAGTGGTTCCAGCGTCCGCTACAGCTTCGACGGCGTTCGCCTGAAGGTCCGCTCGCTCGGTGTCGAGCGCGAGGTCTACGTGCCGTACCAGGGAACACTCTACGTGGGCGGAGGTTCCCGGAGCAGCGAAGAGCTCAGCGCTGCTCTGGCGGAGGCGTGCTCGGGCTGATCCTCCGGATCAGCCGGTGACCGGCGCGAAGCGGCCGACCAGCAGCTCCAGCCGGTGGTCGCGCGCCTCGAGGGGCAGGCGGCCGCTGCGTTCGAGCATGGCCAGGCCGTGCAGGCCGGCCCAGAAGGTCTCGAACGTCAGATCGACGGCGTGCGTGAACATCGCGTCGTACAGCGCGGGCCGCTGCTGGGCGAAGTCGGCGTAGGCCGCCGCCACGGCGGGAGCAAGGCCGTCGCGTTCGGGATCCACTTCGCCACAGCCGTCGTCGTGCTCGTGAGCGCCGGGCTGTTGTTCGCGGTCTGAGGCGGCAGAGGTCAGCCGGACGTCAGCGGGTCCTCGGGCGGCGGGCCGGCCTGGGTCCACGGGCTCTGGCGCACCTCGGCACCGTCGAGGATGTCGAGGCCCGACGCCCGCGTGCCGTCCATGGTGGCGTCGAGCCGGACCGGATCGGCGCCGGCGACGGCGGTGACCTCGACCGTCGTGGTCGTGTCCGGGTCGTTGACCGTGGACATCGCGCGCCACAGGAAGGCGGACAGGACGTACTCGCCGTCGGGCACCACCACGCGGGCGGGCCCGACGTCGCCCGGGGTGATGGTGACGTTCTCCTGCGCCTGACCGGCCTCGTTGCGGAAGATCAACTCCGGGACGTTCTCGATGGCGCACGGCGCGCCCGACAGGTTGCGGGCGCGCACGTTCGCCGCACGCGTGCCGAGCGAGGAGTCGACGACGCCGAAGGTGACCTCCAGGTCGTCGCCGGTGCAGTCGGGGGCAGCGGGGTCGACCGGCCACGGCGTGGTGCCTTCGGGCAGTGGGAGGGTGTCGGTGTCCTGGGCGGGCGGTTCGAAACCAGAGACCCAGCCGGTCGCCTCGGTCTGTTCGGCGTCGACGATCGTGTAGGCCACGTGGTACCCGCTCGCTCGTGCGTACTCCTGCCGGTCGAGCCACCGGCGGAGCGCGGTGAGGTCCTGCGCGGGTGACGTCGTGTCGGCCCGTACGGTCAGCCGCCGTTCCTGGGCGAGGTACGTCGCGCTACTGACGTCCGGACGCTCGACCGCGGCGACCAGCAGCGCCACGGCGCCGACGTCGGGCACCCGGGCCGCCGACCGGAAGTCGGCGCCGGACGCGGAGAGATCGGCGGAGCGGTCGAGCTCGACGGCGGTCCGGGCCAGGCCCGGCAGGGCGTCGATGGACGGGGCCCGTACCTGGGCCGTCGCTGCGATCGGGTCGTCCTCCCAGGTGCCGGGGCCGTCGCCGAGGCTGATCGTCACCAAGACGGCACCCGCTTCTCGCAGGTGGTACGCGTCCGTTGCGGCGTCGCCCACCACCTCCGTCGTGGGGCCGGCACCCGTGGTGACGTGCAGCGACGGGGCTTCGCCGTACCCGCTCTGCCCGTACCCGCTCTGCGTGGGGCCTGACTCCTCGGTCTCCGTGTAGTACTCGACGGACAGCGAGACCTGGTCACGGCTCTCCAGCAGGTCGGCGTCAGCCACCAGGAGCGACTGCGCCTCCGCGGTGACCGCCCCGGCGTCGCCCGCCCCGAGCGTCTCGTCCAGCATGACCCGCACGCTCACCGTGCTCGGCGCGGCCTGCTCCCGCTGCCCGAAGTTGCCCCTGGCGAGCTCGATCGGGCTGCTCCTGGTGACCTCGACGGCGATCACGCCGTCCAGGCCGCGCACCGAGTCGGCGGCCGTCCGGATCTCGGCCGGGGGCTGCCCCGCGCCCCGGGTGCAGCCGGCGAGCACGAGAGCGGAGACGGCGGCGAGCGCGAGGGCCCGGTGGAGTGGCGACACCCGGGAATGGTCCCACCCGTGATCAGCTCACGAAGCCCTCCAGCTCCGCCGTCGACACCTTCTTCCGGGACCTGATCAGTTCCTCCACACGCCCCATCTGTTCCCACACGTTCACCGCCATGCCGGCCGCCACCTGCCCATCGACGCGCCAGAACGCCACGAACTCTCGTGAGCCGATGTCTCCGGAGACCACTACGTCGTCGTAGCCGGCCTCGACGTCCACCCAGCCGGTGTACTCCATGCCGACGTCGTACTGGTCGCTGTAGAAGTAGGGGAGCCTGTCGTACTGGTCGGTGGCCCCGAGCATGGCCCGGCCCGCATGCGCGCCGGTCCTCTGGGCGGTGGCCCAGTGCTCGACCCGGAGCGGACGCCCGTAGAGGGGCGACGGAATGCTTGCGACGTCACCTCCGGCGAACACGTCGGGATGCGACGTCGCCAGTGTGCCGTCCACGACGACACCTCCGCCCTGCGCAGCGGACCGGAGGTCGAGGCCCGCAACCTCCGCGAGCCCGACGTTCGGCGTGGCGCCCACGCCGATCACGACGACGTCGGCTCCCACCTGCCTTCCGTCGGACAGGTCGACGCCGGTGACACGGCCGTCGGCGCCCTGGATCCGAGTGACGGAGGCGGTGCGGAGAAAGTGGACCTCGTGCTCGGCGTGCACGCCCACGTAGAGATCGCTCATCTCAGGTCCGAGCACCCGTCCGAGGGGGCGGGACCCCCGGCCGATCACGGTGACGTCCAGGCCCAGGGACCGTGCCGATGCGGCCACCTCGAGCCCGATCCACCCGTCGCCGATCACGACGAGGCGGCCCACACCCTCCAGGGAAGCTTCGAGCAGCGTGCTGGAGATGCGATCCGAGTCGTCGATGGTGCGGAGGTAGTGCACTCCGGCGAGATCCGCGCCGGGCAGGCCGAGTGCCCGCGGCGTGGACCCGGGGGCGAGGAGCGCCTTCGCGAAGGCGAGCGTGCCGCCGTCGGAGAGGGTCAGGGTGTGTCCGACCGCGTCCAGCCCGACCACCGTCTCGTTGACCTGGACGGTGACGTCGTGCTCGGTGTACCAGGCCTCGTTCAGCGGGAAGACGGCGTCTCGCTCCGACTCGCCGCGCAGGTAGTCCTTGCTCAGCGGTGGGCGCTCGTACGGATGGTGGGGTTCGGCCGTGACGACCACCAGGTCGCCGTCGTAACCACCGGTGCGGAGCGCTTCCGCGGCGCGGGCTGTGGTCAGCCCGCCACCGACGAGGACGTACGGATCCATCGAATGCCTCCCGTGCTGGGTTGATCCCAAGTCTTGCACCGGTGCGCTGGGCAGGCACGAGCGCCCGACGGCGGCCGGTTCAGCGGACATGCGTCCAGGCGAGGTCGGCCCGAGATCTTCGACTCGAGGCTCTCCGCCGTCTCCGTGGCCGGTAGGCGATGGTCCCGCTGCGCCGTGGCGCAGAGCGTCCGATGCCGTATCGGCTGCGTGGAACGTGCCTGTCGCTCGGGCCCGTCATGCCTGCTGCTGGAGTCCAGGCCGGGGGCGTCTCCCGGATGGGTTCGGGTGGTTCGGGCGCGACGAAGTCGTAGCTGTGCCCAGTGGGCGTGACGGTCTCGACGGCCTGGCGACCGTCCCTCTCGGTAGCGGACTGCGTCCAGCCCGGCGACTGCTTGGCGTGGTTGCAACGCACGCACAGCCCCTGCCCGTTGTCGAGGCTGGTCGGTCCACCTTCGGCATGCGGGGTCACGTGGTCGATGTGCCGAGCCTGGGCGTCGCACCACGGTGTGGCGCAGACGCCCTGCTCCCGAGAGCGCAGCAGATCGGCCATACCCTGCGGGTGGAACCTCGCCTTCGACGTCGAGGCCAGGAGCCGCCCGCCCGGAGCGACGTAGATCGTGCGCAGCCACGCTGCATCGGCGTCGATGCCGTGCGCGACCAGGTTCCGCGCCACCGGCCCTGGGACGACACCTACACCCGCAGACACGCCCTCGACGACAACACCTGGGCGGTCGCCGTCGGCGAGCAGGGTCTGGTCGGAGACGAGGAGGTTGATCGTGACCGGGACATCGTCGGCATGGCCCGGCTCGCGGCCGGTGACGCGCTCGATGAACGTGTCAGCCATGAGCTGTCCGGTGCCGCGCTCGTCACCCGCGGCCTTGGCTGCCTCCGCGTGCTTCTTGAGCTGGGCGTAGGCCTGCACCCCCTGCTGCATCGGCACCAGCGCGGTCAGGTACACCATCAGGTCCGGCGCCGGCCGCACCGAGACGCACCGCTGAGCGACGGCCTTCGCCCTGCGCTTCACGCACGCATGCACGTCCAGCTCTGCGGCGAGCTCCTTCACCCGCGCCATCAGCCGCCGGGTGCCCGTTCGCGCCAGCGTCGGCAGGTTTGCCGGTCCGCAGATCTGCTCGTCGATCTGGGCGCGGTGCTCCGCCGTCAGGTGCGAGGTCTCCCGGACCAGGAGCGTCGCCCGCCACTGCGACAGGATGCCGGTGCGGAGGGCGCGGAACGTGTGCGGCATGCCGGTCAGCCACACCCGGGCGGTGCTCAGGAACGCCGATCCGGCGTGTGGGCTCTGCTGTATCGCCGCCCCTACCTGGTTCGGCACGGCACGGCCTCGCCGGTCGGCACGAAGACCTTGCTCGGCCTCGGCTGCCTTCGTCGAGACCTCCAGCGCCACGGCGAGCTGCGCCTGAGCGGCGGTCGCGGTGTTCTTGAGGGCTTCGAGCTCGCCGAGCAGGTCGACCCAACCCGCCGTGTCGGATGCGCCTGGAAGGATCATGCCCGCCAGTCGCTCACGCATCGCCCGCACGTCCGGCGGCCGGAGCGCGGCGCCGTCCACGCCGAACGACGCCGACGGAGGTCGGCCGTCGGAGGTTCGGGATGTTGGACCATCGGTGCGCTTCATGGCATCAAATTATCGGACACGTGTTCGATGCGCGCGTCGAACACGTGTCATCTGCTGACGGCAGAACCGGGGACCGGGTTCCGGCATCCCCTCTTGCCGGACAACGAAAAAGACCCTCTGACCGAGCATTTCTGCTGGTCAGAGGGTCTTTCACATGGTCGGGGTGACAGGATTTGAACCTGCGACCTCTTCGTCCCGAACGAAGCGCGCTACCAAGCTGCGCCACACCCCGATTGAGTCCACCGCACGACAGGCACGAAGCCTTTCCGCGGGAGCCTGCTCAGAATAGCCGACGCAGGGCCCGGAACGGAAACCGAATCCGGAGTGGGTCCGATCACGCCCGTTCCAGGCCGCTGCGGAGGCGCTAAACCAGCTCGACGACGAGTTCTACCTCGACCGGCGAGTCCAGCGGAAGCACTGCCACGCCCACGGCGGAGCGGGCGTGCACACCGGCGTCGCCGAAGATCTCTCCGAGCACCGAGCTGGCGCCGTTGATGACCGCGGGCTGACCCGTGAACGACGGGTCGCTCGCGACGAATCCGACGACCTTCACGATCCGTGAGATCGAGTCGAGCGAGCCCGTGACCGACCGGACCGCGGCGAGCGCGTTGAGCGCACAGGTGCGCGCGTAGGCCGCGGCGTCGTCGGCGGAGACCAGGCCCTCGCCCTCGCCGACCTTGCCCGTCGCGGGCAGCTTGCCCTCGACGAAGGGCAGCTGGCCGGACGTGTAGATGTAGTTGCCGGTCTGCACCGCTGGGACGTACGCCGCCACCGGAGCGGCTACCTCGGGGAGGGTGATGCCCAGCTCGGCGAGGCGCTTCTCAAAGCTCATGCGTCACCACCGGGCCGCTTCAGGTAGGCGACGAGACCGGTGCCGTCGGGTCCGGGGACCACCTGCACGAGCTCCCAGCCGTCCGAGCCCCACTGGTCGAGGATCGCCTTGGTGTTGTGAATGAGGAGGGGGATCGTCGCGTACTCCCACTTCGTTGCCATGCCGATGATGCTAGCCCGCGAATGGCAGCGGCGATTCCCTACGAGACCTGCACACGGGCGAGTCCGGTTTGGGCGCGCTCTGTCAGGGACACCCCGTAACCTGGGCCCATGGCCATGGCGAACCCTCGCGAGCCGCGCCGGATCACCCGAACCATCCCCGCCGCGCAGCTCATCGGACTCCTTCTCGCATTCGTGCTCACCGCAGGCGCTGGTGGCGTGATCGCGGCCGGGCTCGTGATCCCGCTGGCGTCCGGCGTGAACACCGCCGTCGACACCGGCGTCGAAGTGTTCGAGGAGGTGCCTGACGAGCTGGTTCCGGGGCCGCTGTCGGAGCAGTCCCAGATCTACGCGAGCGACGGCAAGACAAAGCTGGCGACGTTCTACGTGCAGAACCGCATCGTCGTGCCGCTCGACAAGGTGTCGGATCACATGAAGAACGCCGTGATCTCCATCGAGGACGAGCGTTTCTACAACCACGGCGGCGTGGATCCCGAGGGCATCTCGCGCGCTGCGCTCAAGAACTTCGGCGGCGGCGACATGCAGGGCGCCTCGACGCTCACCCAGCAGTACGTGAAGAACGTCCTGATCGAGGAGGCCGACCGGTCGGGCGACACCTTCGGCATCCTGGAGGCTCGCGAGGACTCGCTGACGCGAAAGCTTCGCGAGGCGAAGCTGGCTATCGCGCTCGAGAAGGAGATGTCCAAGGACGAGATCCTGCAGGGCTATCTGAACATCGCGCAGTTCGGCACAAGCGTCTACGGCGTCGAGACGGCCTCGCGGCACTACTTCAGCAAGTCGTCGAGCAAGCTGTCCGTGGTCGAGGCGGCGACGATCGCCGGCATCACCAAGGCGCCGAGCCAGTTCGACCCGCTGCAGAATCCCAAGAAGGCTGAGGAGCGGCGCGATCTCGTCGTCGGCAAGATGTGGCAGCTCGGCTACATCACCACCGAGGAGCGGGACAAGGCGCTGGGGACGACGCTTGAGGAGAGCCTCGATGTCCAGCCGCTCGACGTCGGTTGCGAGTCCGCCAAGGGTGCGGCGTTCTTCTGCGACTACGTCATCAAGGAAGTCATGTCCAGCCCGGAGTTCGGGGAGACCAGGGACGACCGCTTTGACCTTCTGTACCGCGGTGGCCTCAAGATCATCACCACGCTGGACATCAAGAAGCAGCGTGCGGCCGAGGTGACGATCAACGACGCCGTCCCGGCCAACGACCCGAGCCAGCTCGAGGCTGCGATCACCTCGGTCGAGCCCGGCACCGGGAAGATCCTGGCCATGGCCCAGAACATTCCCTACGACGCGGGCGCAGAGCCCGCACCCCGGCACACCTCGCTGAACTACTCGGCGGACTATGCGCACGGTGGGTCGCGCGGTTTCCAGGCAGGCTCGAACTTCAAGCCGTACATCCTTGCGGAGTGGCTGCGCTCCGGCCGACAGCTGTATGACCCCATCAGCGCGAGCGCGTACTCGACGCAGGTCTCGTCCTTTCAGGTTCAGCCCTGCAAGCAGAGCCTCGGCGGAGATGCCTGGAACGTCGGGAACGTCGAGGGCTCGACCAGCGGTATGACGAACGTGCTCACCGGCACGTTCCAGTCGCTCAACACCGTCTACGCCCGCATGTCCCACGAGCTCAACCTGTGCGACATTGCCGGCACGGCCTGGGACGCCGGCTTCCGGCCGACCACGTCGTCCGACCCAACGTCTCGGACCATCGACGTTCCCAAGGAGTCGGACATCGACGTCTTCGCCCCGATGGTGCTGGGCACCCAGTCGACGACGCCGGTCTACCAGGCGGCGTCGTACGCGACCTTCGCCAGCGGCGGTACCTACTGCGCGCCGATCGCGATCCTGGAGGTGCGGGAGCGAGACGGCGCAAAGATGAAGGTGCCCGGCAGAGCCTGCAAGCAGACGCTCGAGCCCGCAGTGGCGAACACCGTCGCCTTCGCAATGACCAAGGTCTTCGGCTCCACGGGAACGGCCTGGAAGCTTCACGGCGGCCTGAGCGACGGCCGCCCGGTGGCTGGTAAGACCGGCACGACGCAGGACGCGTTCCAGAGCTGGTTCACGGGGTACACGCCCAACCTCTCGACATCTGTCTGGGTCGGGGAGTCCAACGGCAACTTCGAGCACAAAGACTTCTACGTGAAGGGCCAGTTCTACAAGGCCCTCTACGGTGGTGAGATCGCTGCGCCGACCTGGAAGACGTACATGGACAAGGCGGTCGTCGGCCTTCCTGTCAAGAACTTCCCGGCACCCGACCCGAGGCTCGTCGGGCAGCCGGCCCCGCCGCCCAAGCCGAAGAACAACGACAACGAAGAGGGCGGCTCGAACGGCGGTGGCTCCGGCGAAGAGGGCGGCGGCTCCGGAGACACCGGCGGCGGTGGTGGTGCCGGTAACGGAGGCGGTCCCGGCAACGGGAACGGCAACGGCGGCGGCGACAACGGGGACGACTGATCTCTATGGGAACGCTGCGTAACGTCGGCAAGACGCTCGGGATCGTCGGGGGCGTAGCAGTCGCCGGAATCGCGTACGCGCACTTGGAGACGAAGCTCTTCCGTGTGCGACGGGTGACCGTGCCACTGCTGCCCCCGGGGCAGCGGCCGATCCGGGTGCTCCACGTCTCCGACCTGCACCTGACGCCGAGCCAGCGGACCAAGCAGGCCTGGGTCCGCTCGCTGGCCGCCCTCGAGCCCGACCTGGTGATCAACACCGGCGACAACTTCGGGCACACCGAGGCGCTGACCCCGCTGCTCGACGTCTTCGACCAGCTCATGGATGTGCCCGGTGCGTTCGTGATGGGTTCGAACGACTATCACGCGCCGTCGTTCAAGAACCCGGCGCGGTACCTGCTGCCCGATGCTCGAGTCCAGGGCGGCGACAAGGTGGCGCTGCCCACGGAGTCGCTCACCAAGGCGTTCACCGAAGCCGGCTGGGTGGACCTGAACAACAGTCGAGGTCTGGTGGAGCTGCGCGACGGTCGCACCGTCGGGCTGGTCGGCATGGACGACCCGCACCTCGACCGCGACGTCATGCCGGAGCCGGGCCGCGTGCCCGGTGAGGAAGACGCGGTGCTGCGCCTCGGCGTCGTGCACGCGCCGTACAAGCGCGTGCTGAACCAGCTGAAGGCCGACGGCGTCGACGCGATCATCGCCGGGCACACGCACGGCGGGCAGCTCTGCCTGCCGTTCTACGGCGCGCTCGTGACGAACTGCGACCTGGACCGTACGCGGGCGTCCGGTCTGCACGGCTGGCCCGGTGCCCGGCCCGACCGCGAGGGTGGCGAGGGCTCGACCTGGCTGCACGTCTCGGCGGGCGCCGGCACCTCGCCCTACGCGCAGGTCCGGTTCGCGTGCCGCCCGGAGGCGACGCTGATGACGCTGACGGCGCGAGCCGCGTAGCGGGAGTTGCGCTCCCCGATCGGTAAAAGGTCAGGTGTTCGGCAGTCGTAGCTGCCGAACACCTGACCTTTTACCGACTGCGGCCCGGGCGCCTCAGCGCGCCCTGCGCTCCAGCCTGTCGAGGTCCAGCAGGACCACTGCCCGGCCCTCGCGGCGAACCCAGCCGCGGGTCGCGAAGTCGGCAAGGGCCTTGTTCACGGTCTCGCGGGAGGCGCCGACGAGCTGCGCCAGCTCCTCCTGGGTGAGGTCGTGCGCGACGCGGATACCGTCGTCGTTCGGCTCGCCGAAGCGGGTCGAGAGGTCCAGCAGCGCCTTGGCCACGCGGCCGGGCACATCGGAGAAGACGAGGTCCGCGAGGGTCTCGTTGGTGCGGCGCAGCCGGCGCGCGAGCGCGCCGAGCAGCTGGGTGGCGACGCCTGGATGGTCGGCGATCCAGCGCACGAGCGACTCGTGGCGCAGCTCGTAGACCACAGAGTCCGACACGGAGGAGGCGGAGGCGGTGCGGGGGCCCGGGTCGAACAGGGAGAGCTCCCCGAACATCTCGCCAGGGCCGAGGATCGACAGCAGGTTCTCGCGGCCGTCACTCGACCGGCGACCCAGCTTGATCTTGCCCTGCGCGATGACATAGAGCCGGTCGCCCGGTTCGCCCTCGCGGAAGAGCACGTCACCCCGGACCAGCTCCACGGGCACCATGGACTCGAAGAGCGCGCGGGTCTCCTCGCCTTCCATGTCCGCGAAGAGGGGGGCAGAGAGTACGACTTCGTCGTCCACCAGTGGTGTCCTCACGTGTCGGGGACTTTCGTCCATCAGTCTTTTCCACCTCTCAGTCTGCCTCAATGTCACGAGATTGCCGGGTCATCGGGTTTCTCGCGGCGTCCGCGTGGCGTGCAGCCCGACGTGATCGTCCGCCAGGTGCGGGATGTCGGCTTTGCTCGGCGCGAAGTAGGACGCCCGTCCATAAATCCTAGGGGGTGTCACCTGGGAGTTTGGAACGGGCGTCCCAGGTACCTCTCAGGGAACGTCGCGCTGTTCCGGGCCCACGTACTCGCACACCGGTCGGATCAGCGCGTTCGCGGCGCGCTGCTCCATGATGTGCGCGGTCCAGCCGGTGATGCGCGAGGCCACGAACAGCGGCGTGAAGATGTTCGTGTCGAAGCCCATCAGGTGGTAGGCCGGGCCCGCCGGGTAGTCCAGGTTGGGCTTGATGCTCTTCCGGCTGCCCATGGCGTTCTCGAGGGTGTCGTACAGGTCGAGCACCGCGGTGTCGCCGTAGTGCTCGGCCAGGTCGCCGAGCACGGCGCGCATGGTCGGCACGCGCGAGTCGCCGTTCTTGTAGACCCGGTGGCCGAACCCCATGATCTTCTTCTTGTTCGCCAGCGCGTCCTCGAGCCAGGCCTCGGCCCGGTCAGCGGTGCCGATCTCCTCGAACGTCGCCTGCACCGCCTCGTTGGCCCCGCCGTGCAGCGGGCCCTTGAGGGCCCCGATGGCGCCGGTGACGGCGGAGTGCAGGTCGGCGAGCGTCGAGGTGATGACGCGCGCGGTGAACGTCGAGGCGTTGAACGAGTGCTCCGCGTACAGCACCATCGAGGCCTCGAAAGCCTGCACGACGGCGGGCTCCGCCTCCTTGCCGAACGTCATCCACAGGAAGTTCGCGGAGTAGCCGAGGTCCTCGCGCGGGTGCACGAGCTCCTGGCCGTGCCGACGGCGCTGGTCCAGCGCGACGACGGCGGGCAGGACCGCCCACAGGCGGACGGACTTGGCGAGCTCGGCCCCGACGGACGAGTCCTCGGCCGCCGGGTCGTGGGCGCCCAGGATCGAGACCGCCGTGCGGCACACGTCCATGGGGTGGCAGTCGGTGGGCAGCTCGAGGATGGCGTCGCGGACGTTGTCCGGCAGCTCGCGGTGCACGCGTTCGGTAGCGGTCTGCTCGGCCAGCTGGGCCGACGTCGGGAGCTCGCCGTGCCACAGCAGGTAGGCGACCTCCTCGAAGCTCTTCTTCGCGGCCAGCTCCTGCACCGGATAGCCCCGGTACAGGAGCGAGTTGGTCTCCGGGTTGACCTTCGAGATGGCCGACGTGTCGGCGACGACGCCGGCCAGACCCTTACGGATCTCCGTGGTCTCGGTCATGAGCACTCCTTCGTGTCGAGACTAAGTCAGGGCTTGTTTCGAAATCAGGGCTTGTAGGTGAAGACGTTGCTGTCGAAGTGGTTGTAGGCCGCGTAGTCCGTGAGCTCGTACAGCCGCGCGCGGGTCTGCATCTGGGGCACCAGGCCGTCCTGGGTGCCCGACGCCGAGATCTCCTCGAGCGCGCGCTCGGCGGCGCCCATCGCGATGCGCAGCAGGGTGACGGGGTAGATCACGAGCTGCGCCCCGGCGTCGTGCAGCTGCTTGGCGGTGAAGAGCTCGGACTTGCCGAACTCGGTCATGTTGGCGAGCACCGGAACATCGAGGGCCGAGGCGACGGCCTCGAACTCCGCGAGGTCCTTCATCGCCTCGGGGAAGATCGCGTCGGCACCGGCGTCGACCAGGGCCTTGGCGCGGTCGATCGCGAGCCTGAGCCCACGTTCGCCCGGCTCGGTGCCGCGCACGTCGGTGCGCGCCATGATGAGGAAGTCGGGGTCGCGGCGGCCGTCGACGGCGGCCCGGATGCGCCGGACGGCGTCGTCGAGCCCGACGACCTCCTTGCCGTCCAGGTGTCCGCAGCGCTTGGGGTTGACCTGATCCTCGATGTGGATGCCGGCCACGCCGGCGTCCTCCATGGTCTGGACCGTGCGGGCCACGTTCATGGGCTCGCCGAACCCGGTGTCGGCGTCGGCCAGCACCGGCAGGTCGGTGACCCGGGCGATCTGCGCGGACCGGCCGGCCACCTCCGTCAGGGTGGTGAGGCCGATGTCGGGCAGGCCGAGGTCGGCGGAGAGGACGGCGCCGGAGACGTAGACGCCGTCGAACCCCTTGTCCTGGATCAGCTTGGCGCTCAGCGGGTTGAACGCGCCGGGCAGGCGCAGGATGT
Source organism: Promicromonospora sp. CA-289599 (assembly GCF_050936155.1). Classification (NCBI taxonomy): domain Bacteria; kingdom Bacillati; phylum Actinomycetota; class Actinomycetes; order Micrococcales; family Promicromonosporaceae; genus Promicromonospora; species Promicromonospora sp. CA-289599. Next base: position 2,193,244 of record NZ_JBNJNI010000001.1, on the reverse strand, counting down.
CCGGCCCGGCGAGGGCCTCGCGGAAGGCGCGTCGCTTGGCCGCGGGCGTGAGGTGCGAGTAGAGCATCAGGCGCGCCCCAGCTCGAAGAGGCCCGTCGGGGACTTGACCGCGTCCAGCACGCCCGGTGCCGCGACGATCGTGAGCTCGCGGACCTCGGCCGGCGTCAGCTCGGGCAGCCGCTCGGCGAGGCCGAGGAAGCGCTCGATCTCCCTGTCCGTCAGGATCCCGGCGGCGAGCGTGCGGAACTTGCCGACGTAGTTCGCGCGGGCGAACGGGCGAGCGCCCAGCGGGTGAGCATCGGCGACGGCGATCTCGCGCGTGACCACCTCGCCCGAGGTGAGCGTGATCTCGACCCGGCCGCCGAATGCCTTCTCGGCGGGGTCGGTCGAGTGGTAGCGGCGCGTCCACTCGGCGTCCTCGGCGGTGGTCACCTTGCGCCACAGCTCCACGGTGTCGGGCCGCTGCGCCCGCTCGGGGGCGTAGGAGTCGACGTGGTGCCAGCCGCCGTCCTGCAGCGCGACGGCGAAGATGTACGGGACCGAGTGGTCGAGCGTCTCGCGGGACGCCGTCGGGTCGTACTTCTGCGGGTCGTTGGCGCCCGAGCCGATCACGTAGTGCGTGTGGTGGCTGGTGTGCAGCACGATGCCCTGGACGTTGCTGGGGTCCCGCAGCTCCGGCCGCTCGTTGCCGAGCGCGCGGGCCATGTCGATGATGGCCTGCGCCTGGTACTCCGCGGAGTGCTCCTTGGTGTACGTGTCGAGGATGCCGGTACGCGGCTCACCTGCCTCGGGCAGCACGACGTCGTAGGCGGCGTCGGGCCCGTCGAGGAGCCAGGCGACGACGCCGTCCTCACCCTCGTAGATGGGCTCGGGGGAGGTCTGGCCGCGCAGTGCGCGGTCCACTGCCTCGACGGCGAGCTTGCCGGCGAAGGCCGGTGCGTGCGCCTTCCACGTGGAGATCTGGCCCTTGCGGCTCTGCCGCGTGGCCGTGGTGGTGTGCAGGGCCTGGCCGATCGCCTGGAACACGGTCTCGGTGTCCAGGCCGAGCAGGGTGCCGATGCCGGCCGCAGCCGACGGGCCGAGGTGCGCCACGTGGTCGATCTTGTGCTTGTGCAGACTGATCGTGCGGACCAGGTCCACCTGGATCTCGTAGCCGGTCACGATGCCCCGGACCAGGTCCTTGCCGGTGCAGCCCGCGTGCTGGGCGACGGCGAGGATCGGCGGGATGTTGTCACCCGGGTGGGAGTACTCGGCGGCGAGGAACGTGTCGTGGAAGTCGAGCTCGCGCACCGCGACACCGTTGGCCCACGCGGCCCACTCGGGGCTGCTGGTCGCCTCGGGTGCGAGGCCGAACACGGTGGACCCGGGGCGGTAGGGGTGCGCCTGGGCCTGCGAGCGGGCGGCGACCGCCGGGCCGCGGGTGAGGCTGGCCGCCGCCACGGCGGCGTTGTCGATCACCCGGTTGATCACCATGTCGGTGACCTCGGCGGTGGGCTCGACGGTGTCCGTGGCGAGCTCCGCGAGCTTCCACGCGAGCTGGTCGGTGCGCTTGAGCGGCTCGGCGGACGGGTAGACGCGCAGGTGGTGCGTGTACGGCATGGTGACTCTTCCTCGATTCACGTGGACCCTCGTGGGGTCTCAGATATGCGTGCTCGACCTTCTCATACTCGGCGTCCTAGGTACATGGCGCCAAACCGGGCGGCCGAGCTCAGGGGTCCGATGTCAGTGGGGATCGTTAGTCTGGCTGATGTGACCACAGTCAGGGAACGCGAACCCGATAACGCGGCGACGGGCACGGCGGAGAGCCGGCTGGCGCTCGTGCGCAGAGCGCGGCGTGTCAATCGCCTGCTCGCGGAGACCTATCCCGATGCCAGGGCGGAGCTGGACTTCACGACGCCGCTGGAGCTGCTGATCGCGACCGTGCTCAGCGCCCAGACCACCGACGTCCGGGTCAACCAGACCACGCCGGAGCTCTTCGTGATGTATCCGGACGCCCAGGCCTACGCCGAGGCGGATCCCGACGAGCTCGAGGACATCCTGCGGCCCCTCGGCTTCTTCCGGGCCAAGGCGCGGGCGGTGATCGGCCTGGGCCAGGCGCTGGTCGAGCGGTACGACGGCGAGGTCCCGGGCCGGTTGAAGGACCTGGTCACGCTCCCGGGCGTCGGGCGCAAGACGGCGAACGTGGTGCTCGGCAACGCCTTCGGCGTCCCGGGGATCACCGTCGACACGCACTTCGGGCGGGTAGCGAGGCGGCTCGGCCTCACTACCGAGGAGGATCCGGTGAAGGTCGAGACCGAGGTGGGGGAGCTGTTCCCCAGGAAGGACTGGACCAAGCTCAGCCACCACCTCGTCTGGCACGGGCGACGGGTATGCATCGCGCGCAACCCGGCGTGCGGGGCGTGCAGCATCGCCGACCTGTGCCCCTCCTACGGAGCGGGCGAGACGGACCCAGACAAGGCGGCGAAGCTGGTGCGCCCGGCGCCGGACCGCTCGGAGTCGGCGGGCCTGCCCCTCAAGTAGTTCTATCTCGAGAAGTGCTGCTCGGCGCGGGACCGACCCGGGCCAGCCAGCCCAGCAGGATCTGATTGACCTCGTCCGGGGCTTCCTCGGGCAGGAAGTGGCCGGCGCCCGGGATCAGCTCGTAGTGGAGGTCCGGCGCGAGGGCCATGGCATCGAGGTCGGCGCGCTCGGGCCGCACGATGCCGTCCCGGCCGCCCTGCAGCTGCAGGGTGGGGACACCGAGCGGACGGCGCAGCGCGGTACCGAACCGGCGGCCGTCCATCCGGGGCGTGGACCGCACGGCCCAGCGCAGCGCCTCCGCGGCCGAGTGCGCGGCGAACGGGATCCGCATGACCGCCTTGTACAGGTCGACCACGTCGTCGGGCAGCGGGGTGGCCGCGCCCAGCGCGAGGGTGCGCTCCACGAGGTCGCCCTGCGCCAGCGCCCGCTCAGGCAGGGTCGGGACCTGCAGATACGCGATCTCACGCAGGGCCGCGGACGTGAGAGCGGCCCGGCTGCGCAGGCGCATCCGTGCCGGATGCGGGCTGGCCAGCACGGCGACCGCCGTCGTCGTGCCGGGGTGCAGGGACGCCATCGCCCAGGCGAGCGTGCCGCCCGTTCCGTGCCCCACCACCACAGCGCGCTCGCGCCCGAGGGAGCGGACGACGCCTGCGACGTCCGCCGCCCGCGCGGGCACCCCGTAGCCCGACGGCGGCTTGTCCGACCCGCCCACACCGCGCACGTCCATCGCGGCCACCCGGTAGCCGGCGTCGGCCAGGGCGGGGATCTGTGCGCGCCACGCCCACCAGAACTCGGGGTAACCGTGCAGGAGGACGACCAGCGGCGCCGAACGGCTCTCGGGCCCGGCGACCGCCACGTGGAAGCGCGAGCCGCCCGACGAGACGAACTCGTGCTGCCAGGGACCCTCGACCAGGGCGCACGTGTAGTCGCTGGTGGCTGCCGTGCGGACGGCCGGTCGGGCCGAGAGTGCGGTCACAGGTACGAACCTACGCGGTCGGTGCCTTACGCGCCCGGCTATCGGCCACCGGTTCAGTGGCCGGTCTGCGCGACCTGTCGCCCGCTCGGCCCGGCGTTGGGGTCGTCCGTGCCGGCCGCCGCGGCGTCCGTCGGCGCCGGCGGGAGCGCCGCGGCGGGCGGCGGAGCAGGAAGCTCCTCGGTCGGTCGTTCCTTCGGCGGGTCGAACCGGTAGCCGACGTTGCGCACGGTGCCGATGAGCTGCTCGTGCTCCGGCCCGAGCTTTGCCCGGAGCCGCCGCACGTGGACGTCGACCGTGCGCGTGCCCCCGTAGTAGTCGTAGCCCCAGACCTCCTGCAGCAGCTGGGCGCGCGTGAACACGCGGCCCGGATGCTGCACGAGGTACTTGAGGAGCTCGAACTCCTTGTAGGTCAGGTCGATCGGGCGACCGCGCAGTCTTGCGGTGTACCCGCCGGCATCGATGGCCAGCTCGCCCGCGGAGATCTCCTGCTGCGACTCCTCCGCGGGGCCGCGCGCCGAACGCTCGATCACCAGGCGCAGACGGGCCTCGACCTCGGCGGGCGAGGCGGTCTCCAGCAGCAGGTCGTTGGCGCCCCACTCGTGGGTCACCACCGTCAGGCCGCCCTCGGTGAGGATCAGCACGAGCGGCACGGTCAGGCCGGTCGCGTGCAGCAGCCGGCAGGTGGTGCGGGCGGCGACCAGGTCACGGCGGGCATCCAGCAGGACGACGTCCGCATCCGGGGCATCGACGAGTGCCGAAGGCTCCATCGGAAGCACTCGGACCCGATGCGAAAGCAGTCCTAGTGCGGGCAGTACCTCGGCAGACCCACCGGTGGCGGGTGTGAGGATCAACAGCTCTGCCATTGACGCACCTCCTCTCGGAACCGGCGTCTTGCAACCGTCCCTGGCTCGGGTCTCGCTGTAGCGAGACGTCCCGTCGCGTCCAACTGGCTCTGCGGAAGTCTGCCCTGTTGCTTGTTGCGTGCATGTTACACGCCCTTTTCCTGGACACCACCATGCTGCTCAGGACCCGTGACACTCACATGACACGAGCGTTGCTCGACTCGCACAGGCCTCTGATCAGGCGGTTCGGAGGCCCGTCCGGAGACTCTTTCAGGGCCAGATTGAAGGAACTCGGACAGACTCTGGAAAACTCGGTCTCGTGTCCGTCTCCACCCGCGCCGTGACGACCGCTGTGCTCGCAGCCCTCGTCGCCGCTGCGTCCTACGTCCAGCCCCAACCGCTGCCCCTCGTGGCGGCGGTGGTGGTCCTGGTGGTTCTCGTCGCGCTGGGCTGGCCGTCCCTGCTGCGCCTGCCCGCGGCGGGAAGCACCCGGTTGGTCGTGGCGCTCTGCGGTATCGGCGGGGCTGCCGCCACGTACTTCACCCAGGGCGAGCCGGTGCTGCGACATCTGCCGACGGTCCTGGCCGGCGCGGTGGTGCTCTCGTTCATCGCACAGATGCTGCGCCGCGACGGCCGTCCGCAGCTGACGGAGTCAGTCTCGGGCACGGTCGCGGGTGTCGTCGCCGCCATCGCGACCTCCGGCTGGATCGCCGCCGCGCGGTCCGACGCCGGCGCCACGCTGGTGGTGACGAGTGCGGTCGCCCTGGCGGTCGCGGCTGCCGTGGCGGCACTGCCGGTCCGCGGCTGGGTGGCGCTGGGGGTCTCCACGGTCGCCGCCGTGCTGGTGGGCGGGGCCGCGGCGACGCTGCTGCCGGGCATCGACACCGTGAGCGGCCTGTGGTGCGGGCTCGTCGCCGGTGTCGTGGTCGGCGCGCTGCACCTGCTGCTGGAACGACTGCCCGCCCGCGGTGCGCGGCTGGCCGGGCTCACGGCGAGCGCGCTGCCCGTGGCGGTCTGCGGCATCTTCGTGTTCGTCGTGGGCCGGATGGTGATCCTCTAGGACTGACGGATCATCTCGCCGGCGATCTCGATGCGGACCTTCTTGGCGACCAGGACGCCGCCGGCCTCGAGCGCGACGTTCCAGAGCAGACCCCACTCCTCGCGGTCGATGTCGCAGCTGCCGTGGAACCCGAAGATGTCCTGGCCGTAGGGGTCGTGCCCCACACCGCCGAACTCGCACTCGAGCGAGACCGGGCGCGTGACACCACGGACCGTGAGCAGCCCGTCCATGACGAACTTCGTGAAGGAGCCGTCGGGCTGGTCCGGGTCGTGCGGACGGCGTCCCGCCGTACCTGCCTTGAGTCGCGCCCACGAGAAGATCGGGTCCACCTGTGTCCGCATCCGGAAGCCGGTGCTGCGGAACTCGATGGTGGGATGGTTCTCGACGTCCAGGAAGTCGGGGCTCGACAGGTGCGCGTCGCGGTCGGGCACGTGGGTGTCGATGGACGCCGTCTGGATCGTGCAGCTGACCTGGGACACCAGGGGGTCGTCGGCGACGACCACCGTCGCCTTGCCCTCGGCGAACTCGCCGCGGACGGGGCTGACCATCATGTGCATGGCGAGGAAGCCGAGCCGCTTGTGATTCTGGTCGAGCTCATACGCCCCGGCCGCCGGAATCGTGATTCCGTTCCAGGTGCGTGTTGGCAAAACTTCCATCTTAGCAAATTCTCCCATATATGCGGATGCATGCACGTTACCACCGGGACGACAGGGACTTGGTACGCATTTCGGCACGAGAAATACTGCTTCGGGCGGGGGCGGTGCCAAGGAAATCACGCGAGCGAACCTGCGAGAAGCGAAGCGGCCCGCAATGTGACAGGCGTCATTGCAGGTGAGGACTTGTCTGGACGAGCAACACACGGCATCGTGGGTTAAATGTTGTTGGGTCAAGTGGTCGCGCTGGTCGTGCTCGTGCTGGGTACCGCAGCTCTCGGAGTGTGGTGGTCAGCACGTCAAGGTGCCGTGCGCGCGCCCCGGCAGGCGCCGGCGGGCATCGACTGGGCATCGGCCGGGATCGCGCTCGCGGACCGGGTGACGTTCGTGCAGTTCTCCGCCGAGGTGTGTGCCGCGTGCCGGTCCACCTCGCGGGTGCTCGGAGGGCTCACCGGCTCGAGCTCCGGCGTCGGGCACCGCGAGCTGCTCGTGGACGACCACCTCGACCTCGTGCGCAGCCTGGGTGTGCTCCGCACGCCCACCGTGCTCGTGGTCGACGGCGGCGGCCGCGAGGTGGCCCGCATGAGCGGCGTCGTCTCCGACACGCAGGCACGTCAGGCACTCAACCGGGTCCCCACTGCGGCGGCCGAAGCGGACGGGGAAGGGCAGTCATGAGCGTGAACAAGGGGATCGACCCGCGCGGACCGCGCGTAGGGGCAAGCATCACTGCGGTGCTGCTGGCAGCCGTCGTGCTGCTCGGCGCGAGCACCGCCGGGCTGTGGCTGCTGACGTTCATCATGCTGAGCTTTGTGCTCGGCACGCTGCGCGGAGCCGAGGGCTCGTGGCAGGGCATGCTGTTCAAGAGGTTCGTCCGGCCCCGGCTGGGTCCGCCGGCGGAGATGGAGGACCGGCGTCCGCCGCGCTTCGCGCAGGGAGTCGGCCTCTTCGTCACCGCCGTCGGTGTGATCCTCGGGTTCTTCGGCGTGCTTCCGGCCGTGCCGATCGCGGCAGCGGTGGCGTTCGTCGCGGCGGCACTCAACGCCGTCGTAGGCCTGTGCCTCGGGTGCGAGATGTACCTGCTGCTGCGCCGGACGGGTCTGGTTCGCGCCTGACCGAAGCGCCAGTTCGAACCCTTGACGAAGCCCAGGCCGCTCAGTAGACGAGCGCCTGGGCTCCGTCGCGCAGGATCTCCTCCGTGAAGAGGGCCGCGCCCGCGATCCGGACGCCGGGCAGCACGTCCGCCTCCGTGATGTCCCGGCGTGCGGCGCACTGGGTGCAGAGCGTGACCGTTCCCGCGGCCAGGACGACCTCCAGCAGGTCGGGCAGCGGCGTCGCGTGCTCGAGTGCGAGCTCGGCCGCGCGGCCGGGCAGCGCGAACCACGCGGACTCGCCGGTGAGCCAGAGGCTGACCTCGGCCCCGGACGCCACCGCCGCGGCGGCGACGGTGAACGCCTGGTTCGTGGCCTCGGGCCGGTCCAGGCCCGCAGTGGTCTTGATCACGAGCTGTCGCATGCCGCTGACTGTAAGCGGTCGACCGTTAGGATCGACAGCATGTCGATCCATGCCCTTGAGCTCATCTTCACCGGCCTCATCGTCGCCGTCGCCGTCGCGGTCACCTGGTTCGCCGGCTACGTCGTCTACAAGCTGTACACCGGTCAGCGCTGATGACGTTCACCTTCCCTGACGGCCTCTCGCCCGACGTGTACCCGCTGGCCTGGCTGGTCGGCCGGTGGCGCGGCGAGGGCGTGATCGAGTACCCGGGCATCGGCAAGAAGACGTTCGTGCAGGACCTGGTCTTCGACCACGACGGCGGCCCGTACGTGCGCTTCGAGTCCACGTTGCGGGTCCTGGACGAGACGGTCCCGGACAAGCTGCCCGACGACGGCGAGTGGCCGGCCCCCGCGCCGGACCCGGTCGGCACCGTCTGGTCCACCGAGACCGGCTACTGGCGCGTGTCCACCGACCGCCCCGACGGCCTCGAGGAGGACAAGCACGCGCTCGAGGTGCTCGTCGCCGACGCCTCCGGACGCATCACGGTCTACGTCGGCGCCGCGGGCAACGGGCGGATCGACCTGGCTTCGGACGCCATCGCGCGGACGTCGACGGCGTCCGAGGTCCGGGCGTCGAAGCGGCTGTACGGACTGGTGCAGGGTCGCCTGCTGTGGGTGGAGGAGCTCGCCGCGTTCGGCGAGCCCATGCGCTCGTACGCGTCGGCGGAGCTGGACCGGCAGTGACAACCGGCAGTAACAACCGGCAGTGACAACGCAGGCGGGGAATGCCTCGCCCGCCCACAACGCTGCACCTGAGGTGAGCATGGATTACGAGAGCCCCCTGTTGAGCCGCCACGGCGCGGTCGCCGCATCCGGTCCCGACGCCGGGATCGCCTGGCACTACGGCGACCCGACGGCCGAGCAGCGCGCGCTGTCGCGCGGCGGAGCGGTGGTCGACCAGTCGCACCTCGGGATCGTCCGGGTCGCCGGCCCCGACCGGCTGAAGTGGCTGCACTCGATCACCTCGCAGCAGCTGGAGGGCCTGGCGCCCCGGACCAGCACGGAGCTGCTGGTCCTCTCGCCGCAGGGCCACATCGAGCACGCGGCGGGCGTCGTGGACGACGGCGAGGCCACGTGGCTGATCACCGAGCGCGAGTCGGCGCCCGGCCTGGCCGGCTGGCTCGACCGGATGCGGTTCACGCTCCGTGTCGAGGTCGCCGACGTCACCGGCGAGTGGGCGGCGATCGGTGAGCCCGTCGCCGCGGAGGGTGCCGAGGGCGAGCCGGTGACCTGGCACGACGCCTGGCCGAACGTCCTGCCCGGCGGCACGCGCTACGGCCCGCCCGAGTCCGAGCATCCCGGTGCGACCCGCCCGTGGCGGCTCGTGCTGGTGCCGCGTGCTGACCTGGACGCCGAGGTCTCGGCACGTGAGGCGGCCGGCTGGCCGCTCGCCGGCACCTGGGCCACCGAGGCCCTCCGGGTCGAGGCGTGGCGCCCGCGGTACGCGCGCGACGTCGACGCCCGCGCCATCCCGCACGAGCTGGACTGGCTGCGGACCGCCGTCCACATCAACAAGGGCTGCTACCGCGGCCAGGAGACCGTCGCCCGCGTGCACAACCTCGGCCGGCCGCCGCGCCGGCTGGTCATGCTGCACCTCGACGGCTCGCAGCACCTGCTCCCCGAGCCTGGCGCGGAGGTGCGCCTCCCTGCGTCGGACGGCGGGGCCGGCAAGGTGGTGGGCACGCTCACCTCGATGGCCCGGCACCACGAGCTGGGACCCATCGGCCTCGCGGTGCTCAAGCGCAACGTGCCCGAGGAGGCCGAGCTCATGGTGTCGGGAGAGGTCTCCGGCCAGGTCCTCGAGGTGTCCGCGGCCCAGGAGATAGTGGTCCCGGGCGACGGCGTCTCGGTCGACCGCCCGGACTCGCACGGCCCGCTGACCCGCGGCCTGCGCGGCCCAGCCAGCCTGATCTGACCGCGAACCTGTCAGACGCGAGCGCACGTGTCAGACGTACAGGTCACTCCGCTGACCTGTACGTCTGACACGTCCATGCGGGTCTGACAGGTCGCCGGGCGGGCGGATGCGAGGATGCACCCGTGAGCTCACTGCCCGGCTCGGCCGACGAGATGTGGCGCAAGGCCATGCGCACGCTCATGCTGCGCACCCGGCTGCGTCAGGGCTGGACGCGCGCGCGGGCGGGCCTGATCCCGATCGCCCAGGCCTCGCTCGCCGCCGGCGCCGCCTACCTGGTCGCGCGGTACCTGCTGGGGCACGAGCAGCCGTTCTTCGCGCCCGTCGCGGCGTGGGTCCTCCTCGGCTTCTCCGCGCAGCGAGACGTCCGCCGGGTGTCGGAGATGGCCGTGGGCGTGGCGGTCGGCGTCGCCATGGGCGACCTGATCGTGCACCTCATCGGATCCGGCTGGTGGCAGCTCTCCCTGGTGCTCTTCATCTCCGCGATCGCCGCCCGGTTCATCGACCGCGGCGCCCTCCTCGTCACGCAGGCCGGGGTGCAGGCGATCATCGTGGTGGGCCTGCCCTCGGTCTCCGGCGGGCCGCTCGGGCGCTGGACCGACGCCCTGGTCGGAGGCGCCATCGCCCTCCTCGTCGCGCTGCTCACGCCTGGTGACACCCGGCGCCGCCCGCGGGCCCTCGCCGAGCAGGCGGTGACCGAGCTCGCCGAGACCCTGGAGACCCTCGCTCGTGGCCTGCGCTCGCGTGACGTCGACGACGTCCAGGCCGCCCTCGTCCGCGGCCGGGCCTCCGAGCCCGTGCTCGCCGAGTGGCAGGAGGCCGCGCGCGGGGCGCGGGAGCTGGCGCGGATCTCCGTGGGGCGGATGTATCGCGCGGAGCTCGCCCGGCTGGAGGAGCAGGCGGTGCTCGTGGACCGGACCATGCGCTCGGTGCGGGTGCTGGCCCGCCGCGTGCTCCCCGTCATCCAGGCCGACCACGACGTCGAGCCCGTGGCCGAGCTCGTCGAGGGCTTCGCGACCGGCGTGCGCCAGCTCGCGTCCGACGTCGGCTCCGGTGGTGACGGCAAGCGCGGCCGCGACGCCCTGACCGCTGTTGCGGCGGGGGTGGACCCGCGGACCGTCGGCGAGGGCGACTGGCAGGTGCAGTCGCTGGTGATGCTGCTGCGCTCGCCCGTCGTCGACACCCTGGAGGCCGCGGGAGCCTCCCCGGGCGAGGCTCGGGACGCGCTGCCGGAGCTGTAGACCCGGGCCGACTGCAGACTAGGTAGCGCCCCCGAGACGCTGACTGCAGAGTTGATTGCGGATACAGGCTCCCTATCCGCTACATCCTCTGCAGTCAGCCGACGGGGCCGCTACCAAGTCTGCTGCCGGGGATATCGTTGTAGTCAGGTAGTTGATCAGATATAGTAATTGCTGTGATGCAGAAATCGAGCGGTGCGACGCCGGACGGCGGGGCTGATGCCTTCGCCGCCGACCTCCTGCGCGGCCACACGGACACGATCGTGCTCGGCGTGCTGCGTGGCCGGGAGCGCTACGGCTTCGAGATCTACAAGGCGATCCGCGACGCGACCGGCGGCGACTACGAGATCAAGGAGGCCACGCTCTACGCGGCCTACCGGCGGCTCGTGAAGGACGGCCTGGTCGAGGCCTACTGGGGCGACGAGTCCCAGGGCGGGCGGCGCAAGTACTACCGCATCACCGACGCGGGCCGGGCCGTGTACCGGCGCAACGTGGACGCGTGGGTGGTCACGCGACGCACGATCGACTCCCTCCTCGACCTGAAAGGTTCCCGATGATGAACACGTCGGTGCATCGCCTGCTGGACGAAGCCTTCGCAGGCATCCCCGGAACCCCCGACGTGCAGGACCTCAAGGAAGAGATCCGCGCGAACCTCCTGGACCGCGTCGCTGAGCTGACGGCGGGTGGTGTCGCTCCCGACGAGGCCGCCCGGCGAGCTGTCGACGAGCTCGGCGACGTGCGAGCACTCGTCGAGGAGACCTCTGGCCCGGCAGCAGAAGGTGGGACGCTCACGCCCCCGGCGCCGAGCCCGACCATCTCGAGTGCCGCCGCCGCAGCGGCCGCGCTGGGCGCCATGCCCGTGGCACGCCGGTACGTCGCCGGAGTCGTCGTGGCATCGGCGGTCGCACTGCTCGCCCTCGCGCCGCTCGTCGCGATCATCGCGTTGGTGGTGGGCAGCGCAGATAGGATCACGCCCGACGGCTACGCGTACCTGCTCCCCATGATCGCAGGGCTGGTCCTGGCCGGCCCTGCCGTCGGCTGGATCGTCGCGGCGTCCCTCGTGCGGGAGACGGCCTCGAAGTTCGGGATGCCCCGGCGGCGCGCGACCGCGTACGGGGTGGCGTCGGCGCTTCTCGTGATTGGTCTGGTTGCAGGGGTCGAGAGCGTCCTGATGTTCGGTCGCGTCTACGTCGCGCTGCAGACGGGGGTGCCCCTGCTCGTCGCAGGTGGGGCGTGGCTCGCCTACTTGGTGGCCACCCAGACCAACCGGCACAAGCCGTGGGTCCTGGAGCTGGAGCGGCAGCACGCACAGGTCGGCAACCGCTTCGAGGAGGACCCCGCCGCGGCCGCGCGGTTCGGCATCTACACGATCATCCTGTGGGCGCTGATCGCTGCGGCGTTCCTCGCTGTCGGGTTCACGGTGGGCTGGCAGTGGGCGCTGCTGCCGGCTCTGCTCGGCGTCGCCGGGTTCATGCTGATGCTCGCTCGGATGCTGTTCGGTTCCGCTCAGGGGAACGACCGGTCCGTGCCGTAGGCTCTCGGCGTGGGATTCTTGCAGTGGTTCGTCATGGCCGCACTCGCGCTGGTGGTCTTTGTCGTGCAGGTCGTCGCACTGATCGACGCCGCACGCCGACCGGACAAGGGCTTCCGGGCCGAAGGGCGGTTGCCCAAGGTCGGCTGGCTGGCGATCCTCGGCGTCGCCGCCGCACTCGGTTTCCTCGGGCTGCCGCAGGGCTGGCTCCAGGGCGGGTTCATGTTCGGCTCCTTCCTCAACATCATCGCGGTGGCGCCGGCGATCATCTACTGGGTGAGCCTGCGTCCCCGTCTGCTGCCGTACAGCACGCGCAACCGGCCCCGTGGCCCGCAGGGCGGATGGTGACGGCCCCCATGGAGACCGGGCGGGTGGCGTCACCGATGGCCAGGACCGGCCGGACGACGTCGGGCAGCGTGCTCGACGACGCGGCGCCGCTGGCCGAGGTGATCCGCGGCGATCTGGTGGAGTCCGTGCACCTGGGGCACCTCGTGGTGCTCGACCCGGCGGGCCGGCCGGTGGTCCAGGTGGGCAACCCGACCAAGCCGATCTGGGCGCGGTCGTCGCTCAAGCCGTTGCAGCTCGTGGCGATGCTGCGCGCCGGGCTGGAGCTGCCTGACCGACTGCTGGCGCTGGCCGCGGCCAGCCACAACGGCGAGCAGTTCCATCTGGAGGGCGTGCTGCAGATCCTCGCCTCCAGGGGGCTCGGCACCGGCGCGCTGCAGAACACGCCTGACCTGCCGCTCTACCCGCCGGCCGCGCTCGAGTGGCACCTGGCGCCGCTGGGCGGCGGCCCTGGTCCGGCGTCGCTCGCGCAGAACTGTTCGGGCAAGCACGCCGCGATGCTCGTCACCTGCCTCGCGCAGGGCTGGGACATCGAGACCTACCTGTCGCCCGAGCATCCGCTGCAGCGCGCCATCCGCGCGACCATCCTCGAGCTGACCGGCGACGCCGAGGTGGTCATGCACACCACCGTCGACGGCTGCGGCGCACCCCTGTTCTCGACGACGCTGCTCGGCCTGGCGCGCGCGTTCTCGACCCTGGGCGCCGCGCCCACCGTCGACGTCATCTCCCACGAGGCGCGCGTCGGCCGTGCGCTGTCCGCGCACCCCGACATGGTGGGCGGCACCGGTCGCGACGCCACGCTCGCGATGGAGGCGGTGCCGGGCCTCGTCGCGAAGGACGGCGCCGAGGGCGTCTACGCCGCCGGGCTGCCCGACGGCTCCGCCATCGCGTTCAAGGTGCTCGACGGCTCCGCACGGGCACGTCCGGCGATCCTCGCCGCCGCCCTGCGCGCCGCGGGTGTGGCAGGTCTGCCGGGTGTGTACCCGGGCGGTCTCGACGGGCTGGGCCGCGTGCCGGTGCTCGGCGGTGGACGGTCGGTCGGCGAGGTCCGAGCGGTCTTCGCCGACGCGTACGAGGGCCGTCGATGAGGGCGGTCCTGCAGCGCGTCACGCGCGCCTCGGTGACTGTCGACGGCGAGGTGGTCGGCGCGATCGACAAGCCGGGCATCCTGGCGCTGGTCGGCGTCACGCACGACGACGGTCCCGCCCAGGTCGAGACGATCGCCCGCAAGATCGCCGAGCTCCGGATCCTGCACGACGAGAAGTCCGTGGCCGACGTCGGCGCGCCCGTGCTCGTCGTCAGCCAGTTCACGCTCTACGGCGACGCCCGCAAGGGGCGCCGCCCGACCTGGGTCCAGGCCGCGCCCGGGCCGGTCGCGGAGCCCCTGGTGGACGCCGTCGTCGCCGCGCTGCGCGAGCGCGGCCTGACCGTCGAGACCGGACGCTTCGGCGCCGACATGCAGGTGGAGCTGGTGGGCGACGGCCCGGTCACGATCCTCGTCGAGGCCTGACCGGGCGCGTACCGGCTAGCCGCGGAGCGCCAGCACCGCCAGCTCCGTCCGGGAGCGCACCCCGAGCTTGCGGAAGACCCGCCCCAGGTGCACCTCGACGGTGCGGACCGACACGTAGAGGTTCGCGGCGACCTGCCGGTTCGTCCGGCCCTGGACCACCAGCCGCGCGACGTCGAGCTCGCGTTCGGTGAGCAGGCCGTCCCACTGCCCGCAGAGATCCTCTTGCCCGAGGCCGGCCTGCCCGACGCCGGCGGCGGGCTCGTCCCCGGGCTCGTCCGGTGCCCGGCGCGCCGTCTCGCCCGCACCGGCGGGCACGAAGCCCGGCGTCTTGAGCGCCTGTTCGGCGATGTGCTCCCAGGCCTTCGCCCCGGACTCCTCGAACAGCTCGTGGGCCCCCAGCAGGTGCGCCGCGGCATCCCCGGGCAGTCCGAGACGCGCGTACGCGCGGGCCGCGACCAGCTCGGTGAGGCCGCGCTCGAACGTCGAGCCCACGCGCAGCGACGCCTCGACGGCCCGTTCGCGGGCCCGGTTGACGCCGGAGGCGTCCGCGAGGGCGAGCTCGGCCCGCGCCAGGTCGAGCCGACGCCGTCGCGTCGGCCCGCCGGAGAAGCTGCCCGCCGACTCCGGACCCGCTGTCGGCAGGACGTGGAGCCGCAGGCGTTCGTGCGAGTGCCGGGCGGCCCGGTCCTGGCCCGCGAGCACGAGCAGCTCCACCGGGTCGGGAGTGGGCAGCCAGAGCCGGCGCAGCTCGTCCCCGCCGCGTTCGGCAGCGAGCCCGAGCAGCGTGGCCGCCTCGACCCAGCGGCCGTCGAACACCGCGGTCTGGGCGCGGTCGCCCAGCGTCGCGGCTCGCACGACGGGCGCCACCTGCCCGGACACAGAGGCCTCCAGCGCGGCGGTCGGCCGGCTCAGGTGTCCCTCCCGGACCAGGTCGAGGCGCCGGGCGAGCGCTATGCCGAGCCCGCCGAAGGCGAGGGCGACGGGCAGGCGCTCGACGGCGTCGTCGAGCACCGACGCCGCGCCGGTGATGTCGCCGAGGCGCAGCGCGAGGTACGACTGCGCGACGCGCAGGTGCGCCTCCGCGAGCGGCGTCATGGCGTCGGAGGGGCCGTCGAACCACCAGCTGGGCGGGCGTGCGGGAGCCAGTTCCGCGACCTCGCCGAGGATGGTCGCGGCCTCACCGGGGGCGCCGTCGAGCATGCGCATCGTCTTGCGCGCGGCGGCGATCGCCGCACGGTCGGCGCCGCAGGCGTCGCCAGGGACCACCGCGTCGGGCCGGCCGTCCAGGAGGGCCAGCGCGATGCCGAGCGGGCGTGCGGCGTCGGGCGCACCTTCGGTGGTGGAGCCGGTGCCGGCGGCATGGGCGGCGCGGCGAAGGTGCATGACGGCGTCGTGCACGTGCCCCGCCCACAGCGCTGCGCGGCCGGCGACCGCGAAGGCGCGTGCACGCACCTCGTCGGTGCCGTGGCTGGCGGCCTCGCGAGCCACCTCGTGCGCGCGGTGGACGTCACCACGCGCGAGGTGCTGCTCGGCGAGCTCGACCAGCCCGTCCGCGAGCAGGGGATCGCCGGCGAGGGTGCTGAGCGCCGTGTGCCACATGGCGATCAGCGGTTCGTCGGCCCTGCGGTGCACCTCCGCGAGGGCCCCGTGGGCGGCCGTGCGGGTGGCGAGGTCGGCGTCCTCGTGCACTATCGAGCGGATACGAGGGTGGTGGAACCGGAACCGGCCACCCACGAGGTGCAGGTGCCGGCCGGCCGGTCCGGCCATGAGCGTGTCGATGTCGGTGCCCGACGCGGCGAGCAGCACCTCGGTGCGGTCCACCACGGCGACGGCGGCGACGAGCAGCACGCGGCGTGCGTCCTCGTCGAGGCCGAGCGGGCCGACCGCCTCGCGGACAGCGCGCGCGGCAGGTAGCGGGTCCGGCATGAGCGCCGTCCCGAGGAGATGCTCGTCGTCGAGCATCCGGGCTGTCTGGTCCACACATCCAGGTTCGTCACCCACCACTCGGCTGAGCTCGCACGCGACGTGAGGTGCCACTGTGCGGTCGCCAAGGGGGAGCGGAAATACGACTTGCTGCGGCAGCGCGGTCATCGTCGACACCCTCCCGGATTCGTTCAAGGTGCTCGCAAGTATGGCCTCCGAACGTTTCACCCGCATCAACCTGAGGTCACGACTTTTGCTGCGAACCGCCGCCTGACGTGCGATCCTGTCCGGCTCCGAGGGCGAGGTACCTGATACCGCACGAGGTTGTTTCGGAGGCGAAGGTTTCACCCCGTAACAACCTCGCGCGGATCGTGCGGTTCCACTACGTAGTCCCATCGTGTGGAATTCCCTTATTTCCCATTAACGCAGGTTTCCTTACTTTTAACGAAGCGCGACTTAGCGTGACCCGCCGTCACCGGATCGAAGACGACCGGACCAGAGAGGGAAGACGATGGACTCGACGTACGAACCGCCGTCAGGCATCAGCAAGACGGGCCGACGAATTCTTGCGGGGGTGGCCGCGCTCGCCGTGGCAGCCTCCGCCGCCGTGGCCGGCATCGGCCTCCGCGACGCCAACGCGGCGGAGAACGAGGCCGCCTCCGCCGCCGGAACCTCCGCCATCAACGGCTTCCGCAGCGTCGGCTACTTCGCCCAGTGGGGTGTGTACGGGCGTGGCTACCAGGTCAAGCAGATCGACACGTCAGGCGTGGCCGACGAGCTGACCCACATCAACTACGCCTTCGCGAACATCCACCACCAGAACCTCGAGTGCTTCGAGGCGAACAAGGCACAGGCCCCCGGGCCCAACGGTTCCGACGGCGCGGGCGACGCCTATGCCGACTACGGCATGAGCTACACGGCGGCCAACTCGGTGTCGGGTGCCGCGGACTCCTGGGACCAGCCGCTCGCGGGTTCGTTCAACCAGCTCAAGCAGCTCAAGGCCAAGCACCCCGACCTCAAGGTCATGATGTCGATGGGCGGGTGGACCTGGTCCAAGAACTTCTCGCTCGCGGCCAAGACGGACGCCTCGCGCGAGAAGCTCGTGTCGAGCTGCATCGACATGTTCATCAAGGGCAACCTGCCGGTCATCGACGGCCGCGGCGGTGCTGGTGCCGCCGCCGGAGTCTTCGACGGGTTCGACATCGACTGGGAGTGGCCGGGCTCGCCGAACGGCGCCGAGGGCAACCACGTCGATCCGGTGAACGACAAGCGCAACTTCAAGCTTCTGCTCGCCGAGTTCCGCGAGCAGCTCGACGCGCTCAGCGCTCAGACGGGCAAGGACTACGAGCTCTCCGCGTTCCTGCCCGCCAACCCCGCGGACATCACGGCCGGCGGCTGGAACGACCCCGAGATCTTCAACTACCTCGACTTCGGCAACGTCCAGGGCTACGACCTGCACGGTGCGTGGGACGCGGGCCTGACCGGACACCAGGGCAACCTGTACCACGACCCGGAGGACCCGCGGGAGTCCGCACGGCAGTTCAGCGTCGACCTCGCGGTGCGGTCGTACACGGACGCGGGGATCGACCCCGCACAGCTCGGCCTCGGCCTCGCGATGTACGGGCGCGGCTGGACCGGTGCCCCGTCGTCCGACGCGTGGGGTACCGCGACCGGTGCGGCCTCCGGGCAGTGGGAGGCCGGCATCAACGACTACGACGTGATCAAGAACGTCGGTACCGGGTACTACGACGCCGACCTCGGAGCCGCCTGGCGGCACGACGGCAACAACTGGTGGTCGTACGACAACGAGCAGTCCGTCAGGGCCAAGGCCGACTACATCCGGGCCGAGGGCCTGGGCGGGGCCATGTGGTGGGACCTGTCGGGTGACCGGTCAGGCACCCTGACCGGCGCGCTGCAGGGTGTGCTCGGCACCGGTACGCCGGGACCGGTGGAGGGCGGCGGTCCGACGGACCCGACCGATCCCCCGGACCCGACGGACCCGCCGGACCCGACCGACCCGCCGGTCGAGGAGTGCACGGCGGCGGCCTGGAGCGCGTCGGCCGTCTACGTGGGCGGGAACACCGTCTCGCACAACGGCCACGAGTGGCGCGCCAAGTGGTGGACACAGGGCGAGGCACCCGCACCGTCCGAGTGGGGTGTGTGGCAGGACCTGGGCGCCTGCTGAGCTGAGCTGTCAGACGCTCCCGCAGTTGTCAGACCCCCAGGTCACTCGGGTGACCTGGGGGTCTGACACGTGTGCACGCGTCTGACACGTGCGCGGGTCGAGCCTGTCGAGACCGTTTTGTTGTGCGGCGCGGGTGCAAGGACCCCGGCGGCCACGACAGAGTGTGGGGGTGGACGACAGCCCCGGCGCCCCGCAGGACGATGTGCCGCACGAACGGCCTCCGCACGACGAGGCCTGGTTCAGCGCACTCTTCGACGCGCACTCGCGCGCCCTCTACTCCTACTTCGTCCGTCGGCTGCCCGACGGCGGACGCGCCTCCGACGCCGAGGACCTCGCCGCCGAGGTGCTCGCCACCGCGTGGCGCCGTCGCGACGACGTGCCGGACGGGGCCGAGCTGCCGTGGATGTACCGGACGGCCGGCTACGTGCTGGCGAACCACCGGCGCAAGATGCGGGCGCTGCCCGTCGCGATCGTCCCTGACGAGCCGGACGACGTGGACCCCGCGACCTTCGCCGCCACCGACGACGCCGTCCGGCAGGTCCTGTCCAGGCTCTCCCCGCGCGACCGGCGCATCCTCCTCCTCGTCGCCTGGGACGGGCTGTCCGGGGACGATCTCGCCGGGGTGCTCGGGGTCTCCCGCGGCGGCGCCGATGCGGCGTTGTCCCGCGCGAGGGCGCGGCTCCGCGACGCGTGGGACGCCCACGAGCAAGCGGCGGACGCATGAGCACATGTAGAGGGTGTGCGCGGTGCGCAGCCGAGCACTGCACGGAGGGACGGCGATGAACGAGCACGAACGGCAGGCGGACCCGGCGTTCGACCGCCTGATGGCGGCGGACCCCGCGAGGCATGCGCCAGTTCCGGTCCAGGGCGTGCTCCGGGCCAAGGTGGACGCGCTGATCGCCGAGGATCCGGGTGGTACCCCGCCCGGGGGCGTGCCCACAAGGACCACAACGCCCGCAGGGCACGAGCAGGGGGACGAGCTCGCGCTGCGGCGCTACCGGCGTCGGACACCGTGGCTGGTCGCGGCCGCGGTGGCCGGCATCGTCGCGGCGGGCGGTGGCGGCTACCTGGCAGGGGAGTCGGGGGCCGGTCCCACGGCGGCGTCGGAGATGGCGGCGGACCAGGGCGCGGGCGAGGCCGCCGACGGGCCGTCGGTCGTGGTCGAGCCGGACAGGGGCGACAAGGGCACAGGTGAGGCCGAGTCCCACCTGGAGTCCAGGGGGTCGGAGCCACTGGTCGCCGGCGGTGACCTGCCGACGGCGACCGGGCTCGTGTTCCACGCCGGCGCCGGGCTGTCGGACGCGCCGACGACGGCCGAGGTGCGCGTGGCCGGGACGTCCGGCGAGAGCCTCGGTTCCTACCCCGTGATCAGCGAGGTGGAGGCCGTCGGGCGGCTGGGCGACCCGAGGTTCGCCGGCGCGGTGCTGGGGATGACCCAAGAGGATCCGCCGGCGCAGGAGGAGGCCGGCCCGTCGACCGCACCGGTGCCCGGCGGGCCGCTCGCCTGGCCGGTCGAGGACGTGACCATCAGCTCCGCGGCCCTCATCGAGGTGCGTTACACGCTGCCCGACGGCACGGTGCTGCTCGTGCCCGCCTACGACCTCACCGACGCCGAGGGCAACGGCTGGACCGTCATGGCGGTGGACGAGGAGTTGCTCGACCTCGCACCGTGACGCGACCGCCCTCCGGCGTCGTAGGGTCGGGCAAGCAGGAACTCGTCCGAGATCACATCGCGATATTCAAGGAGTGCACCATGCCAGCACGTACCGCTCGCACCGCCTGGAACGGCACCTTCCAGGAGGGCTCGGGTCAGGTCGAGCTCTCGTCGTCGGGCGTAGGCACGTACGACGTGTCCTTCCCGGCGCGTGCCGCCGAGGAGGCGAACGGGGTGACCAGCCCCGAGGAGCTCCTCGCCGCCTCCCACTCGTCGTGCTTCACGATGGCGTTCACGAACGAGCTGGGCGGGGCCGGTGCCACGCCGGAGCAGATCGAGGTCACTGCCGTGGTGACCCTCGGCCCGGACCCGGCCGGTGGCCTCTACATCAGCAAGAGCGAACTGACCGTGCGTGGGTTCGCCACCGGCATCGACGAGGCAGGCTTCAAGGCTGCTGCCGAGGCCGCCAAGGTTGGCTGCCCGATCTCGAAGGCGCTCACGGGCGTAGGCCAGATCACCCTGGACGTAACTTTCGAGGGCTGACCCTCTCTCCGTTGAGTGCTGGATATTCGCCCTGTCGGCGGCTGCGGGAGGGCGAATATCCAGCACTCAACGAGTGAGTTGGACGGGTGTGCGGGCCGCCGTACTCGGGTGCGAGAATCGCGGGGTGCCCTCGCAGACCCACGACGCCTCCTTCCGCAACGGCATGAACGACACCGGCCACACCGCTGACGACGCCGAGGCCGCCCGCGCGGCCCGCGAGAAGGCCGAGGCCCGTGCCGCCGAGGAGGCGGAACGCCGTCAGGCCGAGAGCGAGGAGCGACGCAAGGCCGCTCGTCGCGAGGCGGACCACGCCGCCGAGGCCGCGCGTGAGGCGGTCGCCGACGCGCTGCGCACGGCCATGGACGGCGCCGTCGACATCAGCACACGCCGGCGCGCCGAGTACTCCACCGACGCGTCGAACTACCGGGTGGTTCCCGAGGGTGTGGTCTTCCCGGAGACGGTCGACGACGTCGTCGCGGCGCTCGAGGTGCTGCGCGAGCTCAAGGTCCCGATCACGGCACGCGGCGCGGGCACGTCCGTCGCGGGCAACTCGGTGGGGCCCGGCGTCGTGCTCGACCTGGGTCGCAACCTCAACCAGGTGCTGAGCATCGACCCGGAGCAGCGCACGGCCCGGGTCCAGCCGGGCACGATCATGTCGACCCTCCAGGCGGAGGCCAAGCCCCACGGCCTGCGCTTCGGCCCGGACCCGAGCACCCAGAACCGCGCGACGCTCGGCGGCATGATCGGCAACAACGCGTGCGGCCCGCACGCCGTCGCCTACGGGCGCACCGCCGACAACGTGGTCGCGCTCGACGTGATCGACGGCGCCGGGCGCCGGTTCACCGCGGGCTCCGGCGACCCGGAGTTCGCCGACGTCCCCGGCCTCAAGGAGCTCGTCAGGGACAACCTCGCGCTGATCCGCACGGAGTTCGGCCGGTTCGGCCGGCAGGTGTCGGGCTATTCGCTGGAGCACCTCCTACCCGAGAACGGCTCGAACCTCGCCCGCGCCCTGGTGGGTACGGAGGGCACGCTCGTCACCGTCCTGGAGGCGGAGCTCAACCTGGTGGAGACGCCGGGCGCGCCCACCCTCGTCGTCCTCGGTTATCCCGACATGCCCACCGCCGCGGACGACGTCCCGCGGCTCCTCAGGCACAAGCCGCTCGCGATCGAAGGACTGGACGCGCGTCTGGTCGACGTCGTCCGGCGCGCCAAGGGCGCGGAGTCCGTCCCGGCGCTGCCCGACGGCGCGGGCTGGCTCATGATCGAGGTCGGCGGATCGTCACAGGCCGAGGCCATGGGCCGCGCGGACGCGATCGTCGCGGCGTCGACGGCGCTGGACTCCGTGGTGCTGCCCGCGGGCTCGGACGCCACCAAGATGTGGCAGATCCGGGCCGACGGCGCCGGGCTCGCCGGCCGCACGCCCGCGGGGGAGCAGGCGTGGCCCGGCTGGGAGGACTCCGCGGTGCCGCCCGAGAAGCTGGGCCCGTACCTGCGCGACCTGCAGGAGCTGATGGACCGGTACGGCGTCGACGGCCTGCCGTACGGGCACTTCGGCGACGGC
The DNA here is from genome assembly GCF_050936155.1 of Promicromonospora sp. CA-289599. Lineage (NCBI taxonomy): Bacteria > Bacillati > Actinomycetota > Actinomycetes > Micrococcales > Promicromonosporaceae > Promicromonospora > Promicromonospora sp. CA-289599. Next base: position 2,171,241 of record NZ_JBNJNI010000001.1, on the reverse strand, counting down.
TGCGTGCACCTGCGGATCGACATCCCGCTGGAGACGTCGGGATCGGTGCTGCGGACCTTCATGATCGAGGCGGCGGAGCTCGTCGCCGGTTACGGCGGGTCCCTGTCCGGCGAGCACGGCGACGGCCGCGCCCGCTCCGAGCTGCTGCCGCTCATCTACTCGCCCGAGGCGATCGCGCTCATGGAGCGGTTCAAGGCCCTGTTCGACCCGAAGGACCTGCTGAACCCGGGCGTCGTCGTGCGGCCGCGGGCCGTGGACGACGATCTGCGCCGCCCCCAGGCCGCGCCGGTGCGGACCAAGCTGCCGCTGGCGGGCAAGGGTTCAGGGCACGGCGTCCGGCGCAAGTCCGGGTACGAGGGGTTCTCGTTCGCGCACGACCACAACGACCTGTCCACCGCCGTCCACCGCTGCGTGGGCGTGGGCAAGTGCCGGGCGGACACCTCGGCGTCGGGCGGCTTCATGTGCCCGAGCTACCAGGCCACGAAGGACGAGAAGGACGTGACGCGCGGGCGTGCCCGCGTGCTGCAGGAGGCGGTGAACGGGACCCTCGTCGGGGGCCTCGCGGCGCCCGAGGTCCGGGAGTCGCTGGACCTGTGCCTGTCGTGCAAGGCGTGCTCGAGCGACTGCCCGGCCGGCGTCGACATGGCGCAGTACAAGTCCGAGGTCCTGTACCGGACCTACCGCGGCAAGCTGCGGCCCGTGGACCACTACGCACTGGGCTGGCTGCCGCGCTGGGCCCGCCTGGCCGGGGCCGTCCCCGAGCTGGTCAACGGCCTGCTGGGCGTGAGGTGGATCGGCAAGGCCGTGCTGCGGGCCGGCGGCATGGACACGCGGCGGTCGATGCCGAAGTTCGCCGAGGTCCCGTTCCGGCAGTGGTGGGCACGCGGGGGTGCGACGCACGGCGTCCCGGGGCTGCCCGTGGTGGCGGACGAGGGGCTGGGGGTGCCCGGGCGCGAGGGCGAGACGGCGGCCCGGCTCGCGACCAAGCCCAAGGTGGTGCTCTGGACGGACTCGTTCAGCGACACGCTCTCCCCGTCGGTCCCGCAGGCCGCGGTGAAGGTGCTGACCAAGGCCGGGTACTCGGTGATCGTCCCGGACGAGCAGGTCTGCTGTGGCCTCACCTGGATCTCGACAGGCCAGCTCGACGGCGCGCGGCGCCGGCTGCTCAAGCTGCTGGAGGTGCTCGGGCCCTACGCGGTCAACGGCATCCCGATCATGGGGCTGGAGCCGTCCTGCACGGCGGTGCTGCGCTCCGACCTGCTCGACCTGTTCCCGGACGACCCGCGCGCGCAGGCCGTCGCCCGCATGACGCGGACGGCGGCGGAGCTGCTGACCTCTGACGACGTGCCGGACCAGTGGGAGATGCCCTCTCTGGCGGATGTGTCCGCCGTCGTGCAGCCGCACTGCCACCAGCACTCGGTGATGGGGTTCGAGGCGGACCGGAACCTGCTGGAGAAGGGCGGGGCAAAGGTCGAGGTCCTCGCGGGCTGCTGCGGCCTGGCCGGCAACTTCGGCATGCAGAAGGGGCACTACGAGACGTCGGTGGCGGTCGCGGAGAACGCGCTGCTGCCCGCGCTGCGCGACGCCGCCCCCGGCACCACCTACCTGGCCGACGGCTTCTCCTGCCGCACCCAGGCCCTGGACCTGATGGGTGTGGAGGGCAAGTCCTTGCTGGAGGTCATCGCTGACCGGCTGTAGGAGTGATGTGATGCGGGTCTCCTTTTGAGGACGCAACTTTCGGGGACACCGCGGTGGTGAATCGCTAAATTTCATCCGGGGTAAGGAAGAAACTTTCAGCCCTGCGGTGGTTCAGCGCCCTCCCACGAAGGAGTTGTAGTGCTAGGTACACGAACGAGTCGTCTCTTGGCAGGCGGAACGGCCGTCCTGCTGACGGCGACAGTAAGTGCACTGCCGGCCTCGGCAGCGTCCGACGAGCGGCCTGCGGCCGCCTTCAGCCCTGATGGCGGCTCAGCCCAGGTGGCTGTCGCTGGCACCATCACGCGTTCAGGGGACCCTGTGGACGCGGAGATCCTGCTCGTCGCATGGCCAAAGGCTGCCGTGCTCGACAAGCTCGCCGCTGGTGAGGTCGTCCCCATGACCACGCTTGCGGTGGGGCAGACGGCGCCCAATGGTGACTACTCGATCCCGCTCGACTTCGACAGTGTCCCAGCTGACTACATCGACGACTCCGGTCAGGTTGACGTCGACCTGCGGGTGGCCGACGCCACGTCCGAGATCCAGTGGTCCATTTCGCTCCTCAAGGAGAGCGCGGTCGGTAGCTGGGCGGCGGCCGCGGACGACCCCGGGGCGGTACCGAGCATCTCGGTCGACCTCGATTCGGGTCACGTCAAGGACAGCTCACTGGACGCAGACACGATGGTCGACGCGGAATTCGAACCCGTCTCCGCTGATGCCGCGGTGGCTCAGACGACGGCGTCCGTCGAGGACCGCACCGCATCGTTCGATCGGGAGGCCGCGGCCCACGGGCTGCGTCCTGCAACTGTGCTTGATCCGATCTGCGACACGGTGCGCAGCGGAACGACGCACGTCAAGCTCGAGTCATGGGCATTGTCTCAAGGTACGACAAATGTTGAAGTGACAGGCAAGCAGTCGACTACCTTGACACACACCATGGGCGTCGCCGTGAAGGGTTCGTCAGGATGGAAGATGAGCGGAACGCTCTCGAAGAAGACCACGGCGGGTGGCGTCGACGGGCCGTACAAGGGTGCCTACTACCTCACGAACAAGGTTCGCTACCGGGACTACAAGAATTCCTGCACCGGTAACACGAACAGTTCCAGGCCGGAGGCGTTGACGGACATATTCAGCACCAAGCGGACCGCGACGCGAAAGAACTGGTCCACGTGCGAGTCAAAGTCCAGCGGAACGTACACGAAGGAAACCGAGCGCAACGCCACGATCTCGGGTGCGATCGACCTGCACGGGACCGAGCTCACTGCACAGGCGGGCTGGAGCACGAAGGCAACCTTGGACTTCAAGTTCACTGGACCGGCGCGCATCTGCGGGAGTAACGGGGAGCCGTGGGTGGACGCACCGCAGGTCGTGGCGAGGCCCAGATGAACCGACGGGTGACCGCTGCTGCCGCTGCAGTCACTGCTGCGTTTCTTCTGGTTGGCTGCCAGTCGTTCTCCTCGGTGCGGGTGGAGTACCCGGGCACCGTCGTGGGTTCGGTGATCCCTGATATGGGGCTGCACGAGTCGATGACGTTCGGTGACATCACGTTGTGTATCGATGGATCCGGGTCGGAGGCGGCTCAAATCGACTCCGTGGAAGTGCCAGAGGGGTCGACGCTGGAGATAACGGCGTTCTCGGTCGCCGATCAGGGGGTCGGATTGGGCAATGATCGCATCACGCTGATCGATGCTGGATTCGACCCGGACGAACGGACTCTGACCCGGCCTTGCAGCGACAAGGAGTCTGGTCGACTCATCGTGGAGGCCTCGCGCTCGACGAACGAGACCGCATCGGCTGATGAACTGATCGTCCACTACTCGGCTACAGATGGCGGATCGGAGCGAACTCTGCGGATTCCCTACGCCATCGCGCTCTGCGCTCCTGGAGACGAGCAGACCGAACATTGCACGTGATGTGACCGGGGTGTCGTGAGCCCCTGCGCCACTGACGGGCGTGTTTCGGGCGTAGGGGTAGTCGCTCTCTGAGCCTTCTTGGAGCGACTACCCCTACGTCCGACTGCGGTGGAGCGATTATGTCAACGTTCGGCACAGCCCAGCTTCGGTGCTCCACCGCAGGTGGGAGCCATATCCACCCGGCGGGTGATCCGCGGGAAGGGGTCCGCCGACAGGATGGGAGCACAGCCCAGACGAAGGAGACTCCCATGGATCGCACAACTCGCCGGGCGGCGTTGGCCCTGAGCGCGGCGCTCGCGCTCGCGGCACCCCTGGCCGTCGCAGGCTCCGCGCACGCGGTGAGCACCGACCGGCCGACCCCTGCCGTCGACGTCCCTGACACCGTGTCCGCGATGGTGGCCGACGCCGCCCGCGAGGCCCGGTCCGACGTCGCCACGAACCGGACCCTGGCGCACGGTCCGAAGGCGCCGACCGGTACGCAGCTCGACGCCGCCCTCGACGACCTCGTGGCGGACGGGGCGATCGCTGTAACGGCGCGCGTCGAGAAGGGGCGGCAGGCCTGGAGCGGCGCCGCGGGCACCCGGGAGCGCGAGGGCCGGGCGAAGGCCAGGTCGTACGACCGGTTCCGGGTGGCGAGCAACACCAAGCCGATGATCGCGACGCTCGTCATGCAGGAGGTCGAGAAGGGCACCTGGACCCTCGACACGCCCGTCGAGGAGGTGCTGCCTGGCGTCATGCCCGCCGGCGTGACCATCGAGCAACTGCTGAGCCACCGCTCGGGCGCCCCCACCGCCACCGACTGGATCCTCGCCTCGCGCGCGGCCGACCCGTCGTCGTTCGACTCGGTCTTCGCGGTGATGGGCCAGGAGGTCACGGACGCCGACCACATCGAGGCGCTGCAGTCCGCGGCGTGGGTGAACGAACCGGGGGCCGGGTACTCCTACTCGAACGCCGGCTACGTGGTGCTCGGCATGATGCTGGAGGAGGTCACCGGGCGCAGCGTCGAGCACCTGCTGGAGCGCCGGGTATTCGCCCCGGCACGGATGTGGCAGAGCGCCTACCCGGACGAACCGGGGGCTCGCGGGCCGTTCCTGCACGAGTCGGCGTACACGGGCCCGGCGGAGGCCGGCTGGTACGACCTCGACCACTTCGACCCGAGCCTGTTCGACGCCGCGGGTGCCGTCACCAGCACCACCGAGGATCTCGCCGACTTCACCGAGGCCCTGGTCACGGGCCGGTTGGTCGACGCGGAGACCACCGCCGACATGCTGGAGCCGCGCACCGTCGGCCAGGCGGACGCCCCCGAGTATGGCCTCGGCGTCTACAGGGTCCCGGACCCGTGCGTCCCGGGCGGCTGGCTCTACGGGCACGACGGCGCCTCGTTCGGCACCATCTCGATCAATCTCACGTCGCCCGACGGCGAGCGGCAGGTGTCCGTCGGCATCACCGGGCGGGACCTCGTCTACCCCGTGCTGACGGACGAGCCGCTGTACGACCCGAGCGAGCTCCTGGTGGGGATGATGCAGGCCACCTGCTGACGGCTCACTCCAGCCACTCGGTCTCGAACCGGTCGTTCGCGTGGATGTGCACCGCCTCGTAGAGGTCCGCGCCCAGGGTCTTGAACTTGTGCGGCACCATCGCCTCGACGACGAGGATCTGGCCGCCGACGGCCTGGATCTCCTCGCCCGCCACGGTGAAGAGCACCCGGCCGGACCGGATCACGAACGTCTCGGAGTAGGGGTGCCGGTGCAGGCGTGGCCCGAAGCCGTCCTGGGTCACGCGCTCGAAGATCACGGACACCTCCGAACCATGGAGGTATCCCTCGAAGTTGTCGTGCGGCAGCGTTGCCTGCTCGATCGCCTGGAGAGTCATGCGTCCAGGCTGGCGGGCGCGCCATCACGCGGCAACAGGATTCGCTGGTCGCCGAACGTAGGGCTGGTCGCTTCATGAACGCTGATGGAGCGACCATTCCTACGTTCGAGCGGAGGAGAATGCCCGCATGGAGTTTCAGGATGTTGTGCGGAAGCGCCGGATGCATCGCAAGTTCACCGCCGAACCCGTGCCGGCGGCGGCCGTCGACCGGATCACCCGCAACGCCGTCCGCGCCCCCAGCGCGGGGTTCAGCCAGGGGTGGGCGTTCGTGGTGCTGGAGACGCCGGAGGACCGCGACCGGTTCTGGGCGGCGTCGACGCCGGACAGCTCCGAGCGGTCGGAGCGTGACATGTCGGCCTGGCTCGCCGGGATGCGGACCGCGCCGGTGGTCATCCTCGCGCTCGCGTCCAAGGCCGCCTACCTGCGGCGGTACGCGGAGAAGGACAAGGGCTGGGAGGACCTCGACGAGGCCCGCTGGCCCGTCCCGTTCTGGCACGTCGACGTCGGTATGGCCTCGCTGCTCATGCTGCAGACCGCCGTCGACGAGGGGCTGGGCGCCTGCTTCTTCGGCGTCCCGCCGGAGCACGTGGCGGCGGTCCGGGGCGAGCTCGGCATCCCTGACGAGTTCGAGATCACCGGCGTCGTCGCGATCGGGCATCCGGCGGACGGCGGGGCGAAGGGCTCGCCCACCCGCCGTCGGCGTAGGCCCGAGTCGGAGGTGATCCACCGCGGCGGCTGGTGACCACCACCCGCGACCTGTCAGACCCACAGGTCACCGGAGTGACCTGTGGGTATGACAGGTCAGCGTGTTTCAGGCGTTGTCGAGGCGGGCGCGCGTCTCCTCGTCGAGGACCAGGTCCGCCGCGCCGAGGGCCTCGTCGAGCTGCGCCACGCTGCTCGCGCCGAACACCGGGATCACCGGCACCTCGCCGCCCAGCAGCCAGGCGAGCGCCACCTGGTTCGGCGTCGCGCCGATCTCGGCGGCTACGGCGCGCAGCACGGTGATCCGGGCCTGCGACCCCGCGTGGTCCGCTCCGTTGAAGAGCGACTTGTCGTCCCGCGTGAACACGCCCTGGTGCAGCGGGGAGTACGCCATGACGGTGAGCCCAGGACGGTCGGTCGCGGCCGTGGACCGCGCGTAGTCCAGCAGCTCGGGCGACGCCCAGTTGGTCCGGATCGGCTGCGGCCGCGGGTACACGTAGCTGTAGCACTGCTGGACGGCGCCGTAGGGCGCGACGCCGAGCCGTGCGGCGGTCTCGCGCGCCTCGACGACGCGCCACAGCGCAACGTTCGAGATGCCCGGGATACCGACGATCCCCTCATCGACGAGCTTGCCGAACGCGCCGACGGTCTCCTCGAGCGGCGTCTCGAGGTCGTCGACGTGCCCGTACAGCACGTCGATGTGGTCGACGCCGAGGTGACGCAGGCTCTCGCGCGCCTCCCGGTCGACGATCGAGGCGCTGAGCCCCTGGTAGTTGGTGGGCGGCGTGGTCGACAGCGGCAGGTCCGGGTCCTTCTTCGCCGCCCCCAGCTTGGTCGCGATCCGCAGGTCGTCGCGGTTGCCCCGCGAGGCGAGCCAGCGGCCGAGGACGTCCTCGGAGTCGCGGCCGTGCCCGCCGACCCACGCGTTGTAGTTGTTCGCCGTGTCGAGGAACGTGCCCCCGGCCTCGACGAACCGGTCCAGGATCGCGAACGACGTCTCTTCGTCGGTCCGCGTCCCCATGAACATCGTGCCCAGGCACAGCGTCGACACCTCGAACGAGGTGTGCCCGTTGTCCAGCGTGCGGTACTGCATGGTGTGCTCCCTCAGGCTGCTTCGTCCCGGGCGCTCCCGCCCGGTGCTCACCACGCTAGGCAGCAATCGGTCTGGTGCTACGGTCCAATGCCATGGCAGCAGGCCAGACCAATTCCGTCTCCGACGTACTGATCGCGCTCCCGCCCGGCCCCGGCGCGCTGCGGCACCGGCTGGAGCAGGCGATCCTCGAGAGCATCGCGTCCGGCCGGCTCACGCCGGGCACCGCGCTGCCGCCCAGCCGGGTGCTCGCCGACACCCTCGGCATCTCTCGCTGGGTGGTCACCGAGACGTACGGGCACCTGGTGAACAAGGGGGTCCTCGACGCGCGGACGGGTTCGGCCACGCGGGTCGCGGCGTCGGCGGGGGGTGTCGAGGCACCGTTGGTCGAGCTTGTCGAGACCCGGTTTCGACAAGCTCGACCGACGGCCGGCCGCCTCGGGCTGGAACGTGCCCCGCGCCGCGCGACGCACGACCTCGCACCCGGGGTGCCCGACCTGCGGCACGTCCCCCGCGAAGCCTGGCTGCGGGCCGCGCGCGACGCGCTGGCCGCGGCGACCAACGAGGACCTGGGCGGGCAGCCGGCCGACGGGCACCCGGCAGCGCGCGAGGCGGTGGCGGCCCACCTGCGGCGAGCGCGGATGACCGCGGGGCCGGACCGCGCCGTCCTGCTCACCCGGAGCGCCACCGACGGGATGTCGCGGATCGCCGCCGCGCTGGCCGACGCCGGCCACACCCACCTGCTCGTCGAGGACCCGAGCTGGGCCCCGCTGCGCGACGTCGCCGCGGCAGCCGGTCTCGTGCCGGTCCCCGTCCCGGTCGACGACGACGGCGTCTCCATCAACCGGCTGCGCACGGAGGCCGCCCGCACGGGTGCCCGGGCGGTGCTGCTCACCCCCGCGCACCAGTTCCCGCTGGGTGCGGCGCTGTCGGACGACCGCCGCGCCGCGGTCCTCGCCTGGGTGCGCGACGTGGACGGGCTCGTGATCGAGGACGACTACGACGCCGAGTTCCGCTACGACCGCCGGCCGGTGCCCGCGCTGCAAGGGCTGGACGCGGAGCGCGTGGTGCTGCTCGGCGCGACGAGCAAGACGCTCGCACCGGCGTTCGGGATCGGCTGGATGGTGGTTCCGGAACGCTGGCGCGCCGCGGTGCTGGGTGTGTCCGTGCGCCGTGGGCCCACGCCCGGGCCCGCAACGCTGGACCAGCTCACGCTCGCGCGGTTCGTCGCGGACGGCGCGTACGCGCGGCACCTGCGCGCGGCCCGCGCCCGCTATGCCCGACGCCGGTCCGCGCTGCTGACCGCCCTCGACGACCAGCTGCCCGGGGCGCGGGTCGGCGGGATCGCCGCCGGGATGCACGTCACCGTGGACCTCGCGGGCCTCGACCTGCCGGGGGTGGACCCGCGAGGCATCGACGCCGCCGCCGTCGCCCGCGAGGGCGCCGCCCGGGACGTCGCGCTGGTCGACCTCCGCCGGTACCAGGCAGCGCCGTCGCCCAGGTCGACCGTGCTCGTGCTCGGCTACGGCAACCTGGCCGACGCGCGCCTGGAGGAGGCGGTCCGGAGCCTGCGCGCGGCGGTCGAGGCCGCCGCGCGCTGACCGGACGGCCCGCGCCGGACCACCGCAGGCCAGGTCACAGCAGGCCGGGAACCTCTTGACCGACGGCGGCGCGCACCTCGTCCGGGAGCTGCGACCAGTCGTCGGCGGTGTCCAGGTCGACGGCGGTGCCGGACCGGTGCACCACCATCATCTCCAGCCTGTGCGCCGCCGCCTCCGCGACGTGCGCGGCGAGCGAACCGACCCCGAACCGGAACCGGAAGCCGCCCGCCTCGGACGCGAGGAACAGGAGGTTGGTACCGGACCGGTAGCGGTCCGTCGCGATCACCACCGGCGCGTCCTCGGCCAGGAGGGCCGCGACATCCTCCGGGGTGAGGGCGGGCAGGTCGGCGTGCGCCACGAGGAGCGGCCCGGAACCACGCGCCGTGAGCACCTCGCGCGCGTGCTCGAGCGCCCCGTTCAGCCCCGGCCGGTCGGCGGGCTGCTCCAGCACCTCCACCTCGAGTCCCGCCAGCGTCTCGCGTGTGAAGACCGGGTCGGCGGTCACCACCACCACCCGCTCGATCCCGTCGGACGCGAGCAGCGTCGTCACCACGTGCCGGGCGAGCACCCGGACGAGCCGCCGCCGCGAGTCGTCGTCGAGCACCGCGGCCAGCCGCGACTTGCCGGAGACGCCGTCGCGGAGCGGCACCACCGCCGTCGTACCCCGACCGGACCGCCGGACGCCGGTCACACCAGGGCCAGCAGCTCGCGGGCCAGGCGCTCGCGGCCGGGCGGGCCACCCATGACGGTGTCGGTGACGTGCACGGCCAGGCCGAGGTCGGCGACGGGGCCGGCGAGGCCCGCGTCCCGCTCGTCGATGACCATGACGTCGACGAGGTCCGCGTAGATCCGGGCCACGCCGAGCGCCGACACCTCGTGGCCGAGCGTCTCCAGGATCTGGGCGGCCGGGCCCTTGATCGCCTGTCCGCCCACGATGGGGCTCACCGCCACGCGGCGGCCGGACGCGGTGGCCAGCGCCTCGCGGACCCCCTGCACCGCGAGCAGCGGCTCGATCGACAGGAACGGGTTCGACGGCGCCAGCACCACCAGCTCCGCCGCCAGCGCGTCGAGCACGCCGGGGGCCGGGCGGGCGGCGTCGGCCCCCTCGAAGTGCAGGCCGAGGACCGCGTCGGCGTGCTGCCTGCCCACGAAGTACTCCTGGAACCCGAGCCGGCCCGACGGGGTGTCGACGAGGGTGGCGAGGTGGTCGTCGGTGACGGGCACGATCCGCGGCCCGACACCCATCGAGGCGGCGAGGTGCGTGGTGACCGCCGACAGCGGCTCGCCGCGGCGCAGGCGCTGGGTGCGGACGATGTGGGTGGCCAGGTCGCGGTCGCCGAGAGTGAACCAGGTGTCCTCACCGAGGTCCTTGAGCGCTGACAGGGTCGCGTACGACTCGCCGCGCAGCCCCCAGCCGCGGTCCTCGTCGTTCAGCCCGGCGAGGGTGTAGACGACCGTGTCGATGTCGGGGGAGATGGCGAGTCCGTGGAGCTCGGTGTCGTCGCCGACGTTCACGACGACGGTGAGGGCGTGCGGCGAGGCGCCGGTCCGGGCTGAGGTGCTGACGGGGGCCGCGCCGAGCGCGAGATCGAGGCCGTGCGCGAGCCGCGCACCGCCGACCCCGCCCGCGAGAAGGGTGACGTTCACACGTCGAGCCTACGTGTGGGGGCAGACTGGGTACATGGCTGTCTTCGCGTTCTCCGTCGCCCCCATGACCGCAGGCGAGTCCGTCGCCGACCAGGTCGCCGAAGCCGTGCGCATCGTCAGGGAGTCCGGCCTCCCGAACCGGACCACCTCGATGTTCACCGAGATAGAAGGCTCCTGGGACGAGGTGATGCCGGTGATCCAGCGCGCCACCGACGCGGTGGCCCGCGGCGGGCACCGGGTGTCGCTCGTGATCAAGGCCGACATCCGCCCCGGCGCGGCCGACGGGCAGATCAACAGCAAGATCGCCCGGGTCGAGGAGCGGCTCGCAGCCGACCAGTCGGAGACCGGGCACTCCTGATCCCTGGGGTCCGGTTCGCCAACCCCGCGTGAACATTTGTCAGGAGTTATTGACAAGCCCCGACTTTCCGGGACCCTTGTGCCTATGACTCTGACAGACGTTAACGTCAACAGACGGAGCTTTCTGCGCGGCGCGGCCTTCGGTGCCGGCGCGCTCGTCGTCGGGCCGGCCGCCGTCGGCCTGCCCTCGGCGCAGGCGGCTACCGCCCCGACGACAGGCAGCGCTGCCTGGACGCCGTTCATCGACTGGTACACCTCGAACGTCCCGGCCAACGGCACCGCCGACACCAACGCCGTCGTCCAGGCACTGTCCGGGATGTCTGACCTGTGGCGGACCGGTGGGGAGTGGAACACCGGGTTCGCACTGTCCCCGAGGGTGCTGCGGGACAACGTCCGGTACGTCGCCGACGTGACCCGGCGCCGCACCGACGAGGAGGCCAAGCAGTCCTTCGTCTACGACCGCAGGCACCAGAGCTACTCGGTCATCGCCGGTCTCGGCCCGCTCGCCGAGGCGTACCGGGCGGGCGCGCTCGCCGTCACCTCGATCACCAGCGCCCCGGACGGGACCCCGCCCACCACCATCAGCGACGCGGTGCCCGCCGGCGCGCCGGCGGGGTCTGCGCTCGGTGCGGGTTCGGACGCCTCCGAGCTCGGCGAGATCGTCCGGCTCGTGAACACGGTGCGTGGCAACTACTCGTCCGGCAACCCCGCCAAGGCGGCCTTCCAGTACCCGCGCCCGTGGCGGATGACGGACCGGAGCACCGTCGTGGACACGGGGCGGGTCGACGACCTCGGCTACCCGGTCTACGAGTCCCGCGTGGTGGTCGCACCGCAGCTCCTCCGGCAGCGCAGCACCGATCCGACGACGGACGGCGGCTTCCCCAGCGGCCACACCAACGCCGCCTGGCTGGCCGCGCTCGCCTTCGCGTACGCGGTCCCCGAGCGGTTCTCCGAGCTGATGGTCATGGCCTCGGTGCTCGGCGACAGCCGGATCACCGCGGGCATGCACTCGCCGGTGGACGTCATCGGCGGCCGGGTCATGGCCACCGCGCTGGCCGCCGCGATCCTCGCCGATCCCGTCAACGCCGAGCTGAAGGCCGCCGCCCGCGCGCGGGCCGTCGACTACTTCACGGCCGTCACCGGTACCAGCGACCTGTACACCGCCGCCCACACCGGCCCGGACGAGTACGGCGACCGGGCGGCGAACCAGAAGCAGATCCGTTCGTCGCTGACCTACGTGCTGCGCCGGCAGGGCGGGTACTCCACCGACCTCGAGGTGCCGAAGGGCGCGGAGGTCCTGCTCGAGACGCGCTTCCCGTACCTGTCCCCGGCCCAGGTGCGCGATGTGCTGCGCACCACCGCGCTGCCCTCCGGCTACCCGATCCTGGACGGGCCCGAGCAGTGGGGGCGCCTCGACCTGTTCGCCGCCGCCGACGGGTTCGCCAGGTTCGACCGGACGGTCACCGTCGGGCTCGACACGGCCCAGGGCGGCCTGGGCGCGCAGGACACCTGGCGCAACGACATCGACGGCCGGGGCGGCCTGGTCAAGACCGGCACGGGCGTCCTCGCTCTCGCCGGCCGCAACACCTACCGCGGCGGCACGGTGGTCCGGGGCGGCACCCTCGTGGCGGGCTCGGCCGACAGCCTGGGCCGTGGAGCGGTGGCCCTCGAGCAGGGCACGACGCTGCGCTCGAGCCTCGCGACGACCGTCGAGGTGCGGGGCACCGTCGAGATCGCCCCCGGCACGACTCTCGAGCTGACCGGCGACGGAAGCCGGCAGGGCGGCCGCCACACCGTCCTGCGCGCGTTCCGGGTGGCCGGCAGGTTCGACCGGGTGCTGGTCGACGGCCGTCCGGCACGCGCGTCCTACCTGGGCGGCAGCATCGTCGTCCGGCTCTGACGCCGACCCGGCGGCGCCGTCCCGGACCCGCTCCAGGACGGCGCGGCCGGCGCCGGGGACCGCACCGCGCTCGTGACAACTGTCACGACACCTTCACCGGCGTGTTTCCGGTCTCTTGCCCCCGGCCTTTAGGCTAAGGCGGACCAATGCCGCAGGACCCCGGGAGATCACGAGATGCCACTGTTCGAGGTCGATACCCAGCGGCCCCTCCTCGTGACGTCCGCGAACGGCGTGAACGGTGCGGAACCAGGACTCAAGACCACAGCCAACCAGGTGGTCGACTCGCACATCGACGGGCTCCTCGGTGAAGAGGTGTTCCCGATCGCGCAGGGCTCCGGCCCGGACGAGCCGCACCTGCTCGCGCTCGACGCGTCGGGCTCGCCGGTCGTCGTGGAGCTGGTCGCAGACCTCGACCGCGAGAACCTCGCCAAGGCCCTCGACCACGCCGGAGCGGCAGGCCGGCTGACGCGGTCGGACCTCGCGGCGCGCTACAGCGGCGGCGCGAGCTCCTTCCAGCACGACGTCGCAGCGTTCTACGACAGCGTGCCGATCACCCGCACGCAGGCGGGCAAGAACAGCGGCAACGGCGCGCGGCTCATCATCATCTGCCAGAACGCGCCCGACGAGATCCTGAACGCCGTCGACTTCCTGCGCCAGCCCACGATGCCCGTCGAGGTGCTGAAGATGGGCGTCGTGAACTCGAACGACGGCCGCAAGTTCCTCGACGTCTCGCCGCTCGTGGTGCACCTTCCGCCGGGCCTGCCCGCGCCCAAGTCCGCGCCGATCGGCGGGGCCATCACGAGCTCCATGGACAGCTCGGTCAGCAGCTCCATGGACACGGGTGTCACCGGCGGGGTCGCCGGCGGCTCGGCCGCGCCCAAGGACGCGTTCGAGGAGGGTGTCAAGGTCGGCTACGCCCTCACGGGCAAGATGCCGGTCGTCGCCCAGGCGCCACAGGCTCGCTCGCAGCAGGCACCGCAGTCCCGTGCCGAGCGTGCCACGCGGCAGACACCCGTCCGCGCGAACAACCCGACGCCGCTCGCCGACAACCCGGCCTCCGGCCCGACCAACGCGGCGACCGGGCTCCGGTCGAGCCTCCGCGGAGGTGCCACGCGGGGCAGCACGTCCGAACGCGCCGCGGCCGGCGGCAAGTCCGAGCGCGTGGCGGGCACCCGTGCCGGGCGCCGCGCCCAGGCCGCCGCCACCTCGCCCGAGACCACGCCGCCGGCCACCGGCGCAGGCAGCGCGCCGAGCGCGCCGGTCTCCTCCGTACGGCCAGGCACCGAGTCGCGCCCGACGCCGAGCGCCCCGCCGCGGCTGGCGGCCAGCCGTTCCTCGCTCGGCGAGGTCGCCGCCCCACCACAGGCCGAGCCGGTCGCCGAGCCGACGCCGTCCGTGCGCCGCCGCTCGCGCACCGACCGGTTCACGGCGTCCGCCCAGCCCGACGAGTCGACGACGGTCTATCCGCCGTCGGACCCCACGCCGGCCGCCGGACCGACCTACCCGCCGCCGCCCGTGCCGCAGCCGCCGGCGGCCGACGAGAACCTGTGGCAGCCGGCGTCGTACGACAACGCTCCCGCCTACCCCGCCACGGGCTCGAACGAGCCTGCCGACTTCGACATCACCCAGCCCCGCTACCCCCAGGAGCCCGGCTACGGCGCGGAGTCGAGCTTCGCGCCCGCGTACGACTACACGCCCGAGCCGGCCGTCGGCTACGGCGACCAGGGCGGCTACGCGTACGGTGAGCAGCCCGGGTACGAGGCGCCCTACGTCGACAGCACGGCCCCGGTCGTCACCGAGCAGAACCCGTGGGAGTCCGGCGGCTACATGGCCGGCCCCGACGACGGCTACGGGCAGACGGCGTTCGCGGCGGACCCCTACCCGTCGAGCGCCCCCGAGGCACCGGCCCGGCCGGTGCCGCCGGGTGAGAGCATCCGGGCCAGCACCCCGATGCTGTTCGAGGAGGAGGACGACCCCGACCTCGAGGCGCTCGCCCGCAGCATCGGCACGCCCACGCGCATCGTGTGGTCGCGCCCGCGCCGCAACCAGCACTTCGAGGCGCTGCTCCTGCCGGACGGCGCCATCGAGCTGGCCAACGGCGCTCGTTACCGCCACCCGGACTCGGCCGCCACGGCGGCGTCGGGCTCGTACACCGCCGACGGGTGGAGCGTGTGGCGTCTCGGCGACACCGGCCCCACGCTCGTGGAGGAGTTCTCCCGCCGGTTCGCCTGAGCCGTTCCCGCTGGGCGAGCTTGCCGAGACCTCAGGCCGACGCGCGCACGACGAGCTCGGGCACGAACGTCTCGGAGCCGCCCGCCGCCGCGCCGTCGTCCGGCTCCTGGGCCTGCCGGAGAGCAGCCAGCAGCAGGCGCGCCATGGCCTCCGCCATGTCCTCGACGGGCTGACGCACCGTCGTCAGCGGCGGATGCGCCTGCGCGGCGACGCTCGAGTCGTCGAACCCGACGACCGCGACGTCACGCGGTACGTCCCGGCCGGCGGTGCGGAGCGCCGTCGACACGCCGTCCGCCATGAGGTCGTTCGCCGCGAAGACGCCGTCGACCTCCGGCCTGGCGGCCAGCAGCGCACGGACCGCCGCCTCACCACCCGGGCGGGTGAAGTCGGCGGTGACCACCTCGGGCTCGGGCAGCCCGGCGGCCCGCACCCCGCCCAGGAACCCCTGGAGCCGCGCGTGCCCGAACGGCGCGTCGGACGGCCCCGCGACCACGGCGAGCCGGGTGCGCCCGGATCGGACGAGGTGCTCGGCCGCGAGCCGGCCCCCCGCGGCCTGGTCCAGGTCGACCCAGGCGACGCCCGGCAGGGTGGTGCGGGTCGACAGCACCAGGGGCACGGCGAGCGCCGCCAGCCGGGCGGGCAGCGGGTCGGCGGAGCTGGACGTGATGAGCAGCACGCCGTCCACGTGCCCCTGCCGTACGTACCGCACCACCTGGTCGTGCGCGGGTGGGTCGGCGGGGATGATCGCGAGGTGGATGTCGCGCGGGCGCAGCACCGTCTGCGCGCCCGCGGTCACCCGTCCCACGTAGGGGTCGGTGAAGAGGCGTTCCAGGAACGGGAGCGGGGAGCGCTGCTCCGGTGGTTCCGACACCACGAGCGCCACCGATCCGGTGCGCCGCGTCACGAGCGACCGGGCGGCGAGGTTGGGCACGTAGCCGGTCTCCTCGATCGCCCGGCGCACGGTCTCGACGATCTCCGGGTCGACGGTGGGCACCTCGTTGATCACCCGCGACACGGTCGCGCGGGAGACCCCGGCAACGGAGGCCACAACCTCCAACGTAGGACGAGACGCCACGCGCCCTTTATACCCCGCCGGCGTTGAGTGCTGGATTCTCGCCCTCCTTCGTGTGCCAGAAGGGCGAAGATCCAGCACTCAACGACGGATTACTGGTAGACGCGGACGTAGTCGACCAGCATCCTGGACGGGAACGGGGTGCTCGCGTCCGGCGGGCCGGGCCAGTCACCGCCGACGGCGAGGTTGAGGATCATGTAGAAGTCGTGGTCGTAGACCCACGGCCCGCGCGTGGACTCCACGGTGTCCCGGTCGGCGTAGAAGACGTCGCGGCCGTCCAGGGAGAACTGGATGCCCTCGCTGTCCCACTCGGCGGCCCAGGTGTGGAAGCCCGCCGAGATCTTCGAGCCGTCCGGCAGGGTGTACCCGCCGCCGTAGCCACCGCCACCGTTGTACGCGGGGGCGTGCAGCGTCGAGTGGGCGCGGGTCGGGTCCTGGCCGATGAACTCCATGATGTCGATCTCGCCGTTGTACGGCCACGGACGGCCCTCCAGGAAGTCGGAGCCCATCATCCAGAACGCCGGCCACAGGCCCCGGCCCTCCGGCACCTTCACGCGGGCCTCGAACCGGCCGTACTGGGTGTTGAACGTGCCTGACGTGTTCATGCGGTGCGACGTGTACTGCCGCCCGTCGCGGTCCTCGCGGCGCGCCTCGAGCACGAAGTTGCCCTGGCCGTCGTGGAACCCGTTGCCGCTCGGGGTGTAGACCTCGAGCTCGTTGTTCGCGGGCAGCCCGGGGTCGATGGTCCAGCGGGACGCGTTCGCGGGGGTGCCGGCGGCGCCGTCGAACTCGTCGCTCCACACCAGGTCGAGGTCGTCGAAGTTCGGGTCGGCGGGCTCGGCCGGGGGAGCGGCGGGCGCGCCGCCGGTGCCGTAGACCTGGAACTCCCACAGCGAGTAGCCGTACGGGCCGCTGCGGTCGCGCATGTGCACGCGCACGTGCCGGCCGTCGGCGTCCAGGGGGATCGCCTGCTTGAAGCCCGTGCCGCCGGTGGTGGTGTGCACGGTGCGCCAGGTGCTCCCGTTGTCGGACACCTCGATGTCGAAGACGGTGGCGAACGCGGGGTCCCACTGCAGCACCACGCTGCTGATGTGCGCGGTGGCGCCGAGGTCCACGGCGATCCAGCCGTCGTCGACCCAGCCCGTGTCGGGGTTGACGGCCCAGCGGCTGGCCGGGTCGAGGTCGAACGCCTTGTCGGGGCCGCAGAGCCAGCACGTGCCGTCGTTCTGCGAGCTGGAGGCGCTGCCGGCCTTGTCGTAGGAGAGGAGCGTCGTGTCACCGGGCTGCACGACACCGCCGGCGCCGAGCACCTGCAGCTCCCACAGGGAGACGCCCCACTGCGTGGCGCGCTGGGTGACCCACAGACGCAGGTAGCGGCCGCTGCCGTCGACGTCGAGGTCCTGGTCCCCGCCGGTGCCGGTGGTGGTCGAGTAGATGGTGGACCAGGTGCTGGCGTCGTTCGAGACCTCGACGCGGAAGCCGGACGCGTACGCGCCCTCCCAGTCGAGGACCACCCGGTCGATCGCCTGGACCGAGCCCAGGTCGACGCGGATCCACTGGTTGTCGGCGGCGGCGCTGGACCAGCGGGTGCCCGGATCGCCGTCGACGGCGTTCGCCCCGGTGCTCCAGGCGAACTCGGTGCTGGACGTGGTCACGGGCCGGCCCTGGGAGAGCGGCTCGTCGGCGGCTGCCGCGACGGGTACCTGGGTGAGCGCACCCAGGGCCAGCAGCGCCGTGGCGGATGCCGCGGCCGCGAGCAGGCGTAGTTGTCTGCGCATTTGACGTGCTCCTTCGAACGTCGGACGTGCATGGGTCGAGCGCAAGAGAGCGCTCTCTCGGACACTGTCGCGGACACGGCGACCTGCGGTCAAGGGTTTCGCGACAACTCGCTGACAGCTCTGTAAGCGGCGACCTGTCAGACGTAGCCGAACGTGTCAGACGTACAGGTCACAGGAATGACCTGTACGTCTGACACGTTCGGCTACATCTGACAGGCGGGCGGGTTACGGGCGGACGACGACCTTGCCGAACTGGCTGCCCTCGTGCAGCCGGGCCAGGCCGTCGGCGGCCCGGGCGAGCGGCACCTCGGCGTCGATCACCGGGCGCACGCCGGTGCGGGCGCAGAACCGGGCGAGCGCGCCCAGGTCCTCGCGTGAGCCCATGGTGACGCCCTGCACCCGGATCTCCTGGAAGAAGACGCGGGTCAGCTCGGCCGGGGGAGCGTCACCGGACGTCGCCCCGCAGACCAGCACCGAGCCGCCGGGACGCACCGAGCGGATCGAGTGGGCCCACGTCGCCTGACCCACGGACTCGAGCACGGCGTCGACGCGGGCGGGCAGGCGGGCGCCCGTCTCCACCGCACCCGCGGCGCCCAGAGCGACGGCCCGCTCGCGCTTCTCCGCGGAGCGTGAGGTCACCCAGACCTCCAGGCCGGCCGCCGCCCCGAGGGTGATCGCCGCGGTCGCGAGGCCGCCGCCTGCGCCCTGTACGAGCACGCTGGCACCGGGCCTGAGCCCGCCCGCCGTGAAGAGCATGTTGTACGCGGTGAGCCACGCCGTCGGCAGGCACGCGGCCTCCTCGAACGACAGCTCGGCTGGCTTGGGCACGAGGTTCGCCGTCGGCACCGAGACGCGCTCGGCGAGGGTCCCGGGGTAGCGCTCGGAGAGGAGCGACCGCGGCTCCTTCGGCCCGACGCCGTGCCCGTCGGCGCCGATGACGCCGTGCACGAGCACCTCCGCGCCGTCCGGCGTCACACCCGCGGCGTCGGTGCCGAGGATCATCGGCAGCTGCTGTTCCCGCAGGCCCACACCGCGCAGCGACCACAGGTCGTGGTGGTTCAGGCTCGCGGCCCGGACCTCCACGGTGGTCCAGTGCTCAGCGGTCTCCGGTTCGGGACGGTCACCCACCTCCAGGCCGTCGAGCGGGCTGTCGGGCGAGAAGCTGGTCACGTAGGCGGCAAGCATGCGGCGACCCTAGCCGACGCCCGACCAGCCGGCCGGGACGGTGCCCAGCCGCACGCGCTGCGGGTGGTCGCCCACCGGCACCGACGCGACCTTCTGCCCGGTCTCGAAGTCGATGGACGTCACCTGGTCGGCTCCGGACTCGGACACGACGCAGGCCGCGCCGTCACCGGTCACCGTCGACCAGTACGGCTTGTCGACGTCGACCAGCGGCCCTGCCTCGAGCGTCGCCCGGTCCACGACCACCGCGTAGTCGTCCATGGTTCCGGCCACGCACAGGTGCTCGCCCGACGGCTGCATGGTCAGGCCGTGGTGCCGCGAGTCGTTGACCATCTCGGTGCGTGGCCCGTCGAACACGCCGGGCAGCGTCTTGGTCCGCGTGATCCGGTCGGTCGCCACGTCGTACTCCAGGAACCCGCCGAAGTAGGACACCTGGAAGTAGAGCTTCGACTCGTCCGGGCTGAACGTCGCGGGACGTACGGCGTCGGAGAGGTGGCTCAGGCCGGCGTTGTCGAGCCGGTCGCGCATGTCGATCTCGCGCACCACCTCGAACGTCTCGGCGTCGGCGACCGTGATCACCCGGTCGCCCTTGAGGAAGTCGAGCACCGGGTCGTCGAGGCCGTTGTTGACCTCGCCGATCGACATGTTCCAGAGCAGGCCGTCGGACGTGTAGACGTTCTCGTGCGGCTTGTCGCCGGTCGGGAACGACCCGGCCTCCACGCCGGTCTCGATGTCCAGCACGTGCACGCGGTTGCCGGTCGACGCCGACACGGCGACCTGCGTGCCGTCGGGCGACACCGCCATGTGGTCGGCCCGCACGCCCGCGACCTGGAACCGCCACTCGACCTCGCCGGTGGCGAGGCTGAGCGAGACGACGTCGGCGAAGCTCGGCCGGGACACCACCAGCGACGAACCGTCGGGCGTGGTGTACATGTCGTCGGCGAACTGGTCGTGGCCCTCGCCGACGGTCTGGCGGATGACCAGGAAGGCCGCGAGCCGGATCGGGTCGCGGTAGATCTCGCGCATCCGCTGCTCGCGGTCGGGGATCACGTCGATCTCACCGACCGGCGCGAGGCCGGCGTCCGAGGACAGCACGGACGCGGTGCCGTCCCAGTTGTTGGCGACGAACAGGACCTCTTGCGGGGCGGAGTCGGCCTGCGCGGGGGCGGCGGTAGCCGCTCCGGACGCCAGGAGACCGAGCGAAGCCAGGATCGAGAGAACACCACGTCGTGTCACTGCTGCTCCTCTTCGTCGAGCTGATCTACGGTGATCAGCTCGACGAAGGTTACTGGAGGCGGGTTCAGTAAGGAAAGATCACCCGGCGATCAGCTGGCGGCGACGTCGAACATCCAGGAGATGCCGAACCTGTCGGTGAGCTGGCCGTAGTAGTCGCCCCACGGTGCCAGCTCGAACGGCTCGCCCGGCGTGGCGCCGTCGGACAGCTTCTCGTAGGCGCCCCTGATGTAGTCGTGGTCCTCGGGCCCGCCGGTCAGGGCGACGGTGACACCCGCGGAGGGCGCCACGTACTCCATGAACGACGGCGTGTCCGACGCCATGATCGTGAGGCCGCCCGGGGTGTCGAGCTGCCCGTGCATGACGAGGTCCTTGTCCTCGTCGGGAGTGGGCATCCCCTCCATCGGGGTCCCACCGAAGGTGCTGACGTCGAGCTCGCCGCCGAGCACTGACTGGTAGAAGTCCAGGGCAGCCTTCGCCTCGGACCGGAAGCTGAGGTACGGGTTGAGCTTTGCCATACGGCCACGCTAGACCTGGGACCGGTGGCCTGCCCGATGGTTACCCGAGGAACTCGCTGACCATCGGGCCGATCTGGTCGGCCTCGACCAGGAACCCGTCGTGGCCCACGTCGCTCGTGACGATCCGCAGCGGCTCCGCGTTCGGGATCCACCGGGCGAGCCGTGCGGACTGCGCGGGCGGGAACAGGCGATCGCTGTCCACGGCCACCACCAGGGTCCGGGCGGTGACCTGGCTGAGCGCGGCCTCGACACCGCCCCGGTCGCGGCCCAGGTCGTGCGACAGCATCGACTCGGTGAGCACCACATAGGAGTTGGCGTCGAACCGGCGCGCGAGCTTGTCGCCCTGGTGCGCCAGGTACGACTGCACGGCGAACCGGCCGCCCGCGAACGGGTCCTCCCCGCCCTGCGGCAGCCGGCCGAACCGCCGGTCCAGCTCGTAGCCCGTCCGGTACGTCGTGTGCGCGATCTGGCGAGCGATGCCGAGGCCGGTGTGCGGGCCGTCGTCGTCAGCGGCGGAGTAGTAGTCGCCGTCGCGGAAGCGGGGGTCCATCCGGATCGCGGCGAGCTGCGGGTGGGACCACGCGATCTGGTCACCGCCGGTCTGGGCGGTCGTGGCGATAGCGGCGACGTTCCGCACCTCGATACCCGCCTCCGGCCCCAGCAGTGCCCACTCCAGCACACGCAGGCCGCCCATCGACGCACCGACCACGAGGTCCCAGCACCGGATCCCGAGGTCGCGGGTCAGGGCGATCTCGACGGCGACCTGGTCGCGCGTGGTGATGTACGGGAACCGTCCGCCCCACGGGCGCCCGTCGTGCGCGATGGACGACGGGCCGGTGGTGCCCTGACAGCCGCCGAGCGCGTTGGGCGCCACCACAAAGTACCGGTCGGTGTCGATGGGCTTGCCGGGGCCCACCATGTCGCCCCACCAGCCGTCGGTCACGTGTCCAGGCCCGGCCTCACCCGCGACGTGCGAGTCACCGGTGAGGGCGTGCAGCACCAGCACGGCGTTGGAGCCGTCGGCGTTCAGGGTGCCCCAGGTCTCGTACGCCACGCGGACGGTGGGCAGCCGGCCGCCGGCCTCCAGGTCGAACGCGCCGACGTCGGCGAACAGCCGGTGCCCGGGGTCGTCGCCCTCGTGCCATGCACCGCTCGCGGGCACGGGGGGCTTGCTGCGGGAACGCGAGTCCCTGCCGAGTGCGCCGTCCGGCGCCGGGAAGGGCACGAGCGTCGAGCGGACCTGTTGGTCCGGGGCGTCGTGCGCGGCCTTCGGGGTGGTGATGGCCATGTTCTCTCCTGCGGCTCTGGGTGCTGAGCTCGGGGTGGTGGGCCCCGGCGCGGACGGCGTCGTCACATCGCTGCTACTTCGTCTTCGCTGCTACTTCGTCTCCTGGCCGAGCTGGCTCTTGGCCGCGGTGAAGCCCAGCTCGAGGTCGGCCAGGACGTCCTCCACGTTCTCCAGGCCGACGGCCAGCCTGACGAGGCCGGGGGTGACCCCCGACAGCGCCTGCTCCTCCGGCGTGAGCTGCGAGTGCGTGGTGGAGGCCGGGTGGATCACGAGCGAGCGGACGTCGCCGATGTTCGCCACGTTGGAGTGCAGCTCCAGGGCGGACACGAACGCCTGGCCGGCCTCGGCGCCGCCGTCGAGCTCGAAGGCGAGCACCGCCCCGGCACCCTTGGGCGCGTACTTCTGGGCGTTCGCGTGCCACGGCGAGCTCGGCAGGCCCGCGTAGTGGACCGCGCGGACGTCGTCCCGGGCCTCCAGCCACTCGGCGACGTGCTGCGCGTTGGCGACGTGTCGCTCGACCCGGAGCGACAGCGTCTCGATGCCCTGGGCGAGGAGGAACGCGTTGAACGGCGAGACCGCCGCACCGAGGTCGCGCAGGAGCTGGACCCGGGCCTTGAGGACGAACGCGAGGTTCGCCCCGAGCGCGGAGCCGACGCCGAGGTCGCGCGCGAAGACCAGACCGTTGTAGCTCGGGTCCGGCGTGTTGAAACCGGGGAAGCGCTCCGGCTCGGCGGCGAAGTCGAACCGGCCGCCGTCGATGATCACGCCGCCGATGGCGCTGCCGTGGCCGCCCAGGTACTTGGTCGCGGAGTGCACCACTATGTCGGCGCCGTGCTCGAACGGGCGGATCAGGTACGGCGTCGCGACGGTGTTGTCGACGATCAGCGGGACGCCCGCCTCGTGCGCGGCCGCCGCGACACCCTCGATGTCGAGCACGTCGGCACGCGGGTTCGGGATGGTCTCGCCGAAGAACGCCTTGGTGTTCGGGCGGACGGCGGCGCGCCACGCGTCGAGGTCGTGCGGGTCGTCCACGAACGTGGTCTCGATGCCGAACTTCGGCAGCGTGTGGTGGAGCAGGTTGTACGTGCCGCCGTAGAGGCTGGCGGAGGCGACGATGTGGTCGCCCGCCTCGGCGAGGTTGAGGATCGCGAGCGACTCCGCGGCCTGGCCGGAGGCGACGAGGAGGGCGCCGACGCCGCCCTCGAGGCTCGCGAGCCGGTCCTCCACCACCTGCTGCGTCGGGTTGCCGATGCGCGTGTAGATGGGGCCGAGGTCCTTGAGCGCGAACCGGTCGGCGGCCACCCCGGCGTCGGGGAACACGAACGACGTCGTCTGGTAGATCGGCAGGGCGCGGGCGCCCGTGGTGGGGTCCGGCTCCTGGCCGGCGTGGATCTGGCGGGTCTCGAACGACCACTGGGGCTGAGTCATGGCTCTCCTGCTTCCTGGTGCTGGTGGCGAACATCTGGCGGATCTGACCGAGAGGTGCCGCGGCATGCCCCGAGGGGCCTGCGCATCAAGGGGTGGTCCGCGGCGGGGAGGCGCGCACGCGGGAGTCGGCCGGAAGCGGCCGAGGGCAGGCGAACGTGCGCTGGTTCAGCAACAACACATTCGACGAGTCATGTTGTGACCGTAGACGGCGCCGGACCGCCCCGATAGTCATGTCTTAGATAGTGAGATTCAAAAATGAGACGGGGGTCGAATGCCCTCCGGTAGCGCGAATCTGTGCCATGAGCCACATTGGAGCGTGGCACGGAAGTGATTCACGAGGTCTGCGCAAGGCGACACGCCGGAACAGCGCTGATCGGGAAGGTGATCATGGGGCGGATCCGAGGTCTGGACGAGGCGAGGCACGGACATGGCGGAGTGCTCGTGCTCCGTGCGCTGGGGGCCGCTGTGCTCGCGCTCGGTCTGGTCATCCCGTGGGGGCCCGTCGCGGAGGCGGACCCGCCTGCCGATCCGCCGTCCGCCGGTGCGGCTCGGGCGGCCCGTGACGCGGTAGCGGCAGGCGCACTGGACGTCAGTCAGGCGGAGGCAGCGCTCGGCACGCTCCGTACGGAGCTCGAGGCGGCCCAGGTCCGCGTCCAGGTTGCGGCTGCCGACTACGCGGAGGCGCAGCAGGCCGTCGAGCGGGCCGAGCAGGAGGTGGCCACCGCCCGCACCGCCGCCAAGAAGGCGCACCAGGGTGAGCTGGCGGCACGGTCAGGCCTCGCGGAGGTGTACCGGGCGTCGGCACGGGACGCCGATCTGGGCTCGCTGGACATCGCCTTCGAGGCTGACTCGGTTCCGGACATGGTGGGTCGCAGCGCCGTGGAGCGTGCGGTCCAGCGCAAGCTCGGCGGGGCCATGGCCGCGTACCAGGAGGCGCGCGCCACGTCGGAGTCCGCCGACGCCCGGTGGAGCGCGGCGAAGAAGCAGCGCGACGCGGCTGCCGAGCAGGCGCGGACGGCGTTCGACGCCGCCCAGGCCGCCGCGGCCGACCTCGCGGCGCGCACCCAGGCGGCCGAGGTCCGGCGCCAGGCGCTGGTCGAGCGCCTCGCGCAGCTGCGGCAGACCAGCGTCGAGATCGAGAACGAGCGGGAGTCGGCGCGGGCCGCGGCGGCGGAGGCCGCCCGCGAGGCCGCGGCGAAGGCGGAGCTCGAACGGCGGCAGGAGGCCAGGGCCGAGGCGGACGCCGTGGCCACGGTGCGCACGGAGCGGCCCGGTGGTGGGTCGGTGAACGCTGGCGGCGCGGGTCCGGAGGTCGAGCCGGCGCCGGCTCCCGCGCCCGCCCCGCGGCCGGAGCCCGCCGGCCCGCCCCCGTCGGGCGTGGCGGAGGGTTCGGGGGGTCTGGGGACCGGCGCGGTGGCCTGGGCGCGGACCAGGCTCGGCGCGCCGTACCTGCTCGGCGCCGCCGGCCCGTCCGCCTACGACTGCTCGGGGCTGACGATGATGTCGTGGGCGAGCCAGGGCGTGCACATCACCCGTACGTCGCGGTCGCAGTACCTCGCCGTCGGCAAGGTGGACTACGGCTCGCTCCGGCCGGGCGACCTCGTCTTCTACGGTTCGGACCCGAGCGACCCGGCGTCGATCTACCACGTGGCGATGTACACGGGTGGCGGCATGATGATCGAGGCGACGCTGCCCGGGCACCCGCTGTCGGAGAACCCGCTCCGGCTGGCGAACGCGATGCCCTACGCGGGCCGCCCGTAGGCGGCCCGCACAGGTCAGGCCGTTCGTTCAGTGCTTGTCGTAGTAGCCCGTGTCCTTGGCGCGCTGGATCGAGCGAACGATCTCGGCCTCGGCGTCGGAGCGACCCACCCAGTGGGCGCCCTCGACGGACTTGCCGGGCTCCAGGTCCTTGTAGACCTCGAAGAAGTGCTGGATCTCCAGGCGGTGGAAGTCCGAGACGTCGTCGATGTCCTGGCGCCACGCGGCGCGCTGGTCACCCGTCGGCACGCAGAGCACCTTGTCGTCGCCGCCGGCCTCGTCGCGCATGCGGAACATGCCGAGTGCACGGCACTTGATCAGGCAGCCGGGGAACGTGGGCTCCTCCAGGAGCACCAGTGCGTCCAGGGGGTCACCGTCTTCGCCGAGGGTGCCCTCGATGAAGCCGTAGTCGTCCGGGTAGCGCGTCGAGGTGAAGAGCATGCGGTCGAGGCGGATGCGTCCGGTCTCGTGATCCACCTCGTACTTGTTCCGCTGACCCTTGGGGATCTCGATCGTGACGTCGAACTCCACGCCGATGTGCTCCAGTTCTCGAAGATGGTCGCCGAAGTGTCTTACCGCGGCGGCGGCCTTGCGCCTGCCCAGTGTGCCATGTGTCCCGTGTCGCGACCGTTACCTGTGGTCAGCACCACTCTCCGTGTTCGGCATAATTCGCAGCGTGCGCACAGCGCGCGCGAACCGGCCACGCGAGCGGGTGAAATTTCCCATGGATCGCCGTTGCCGTACTCGCCGCATGGTTTGCCGCCACTAGAGTTGGCTATGGCTTTTACATGACGATCGAGAGGATGCCCATGGAGTGGGGGTTGCGCTCCGGCGCTGCCGTCGCCGCGGTCGTCGCACTGTTCGGTGGGTACCTGGTCGCCGACGCGTACGACGTCGTTCCCGGCATGCTCACCATGGCCGAGCCCTGGCCCGAGCCGAACCCCTTCCCGTCCGCGCCCGGCGCCGTCGAGGGGCCTGCTCCCGCCGCGCTCCTCGAGGGCCTCCCCGCGGACGCACCCGTCCCGGACAGCGTCGAGATGCAGCGGCTCGTGACCGGCCTGGCCAAGGACAAGCGGCTCGGGTCCCGGGTCGGCGTGGTGGTCGCGGACGGACTGTCGGGCGTCGTGCTCGGCTCGTCGAGCCCGGACAAGCTCATGACTCCCGCTTCCACCCAGAAGCTCTTCACGGGCGTCGCCGCGCTCTCGTCGGGCATCGCGAGCTCCACGCTCGACACCAAGGCGGTCCTCGTCGACGACAACACGGTCGTCCTGGTCGGTGCCGGCGACATGATGCTCTCGGCGGGCAAGGGCGATCCGGACGTGGTGAACGGGCGTGCAGGCATCGCCGATCTCGCGCAGCAGGTCGCCGCCAAGGTGAAGGTCGACGGCACCACCGAGGTCCGGGTCGCGCTCGACGACACGCTCTTCGCCGGCGACGACATCGCCCCGACCGTGGCCAGCCCGGACATCGCTGCCGGCTACGTGGCGCCCGTCTCGTCGGTCGGTATCAACGTCGGCCTGCTGTCCGACGGGTACGGCGACAACGGGCCCCGCGCGTCCGACCCCGGCAAGTACGCGGCGGAGGCCTTCGCCGCGGCGCTGGAGAAAGAGGGCCTCAAGACCTCCGGCGCCGTGATCGACGCGAGAGCCCCCGACGACGCCCGCGTGCTCGGCCAGGTCAGCTCCGCGCCGCTGGCGGAGGTCGTCGGGTTCGCCATGCAGTACTCCGACAACACGATCACCGAGGTGCTCGGACGTCTCGTCGCGGTCGACGCGGGCCTGCCCGGCTCGAACGACGGCGCCACGCAGGCGGTGATCGCGAGCGCGAAGGAGCTCGGCGTCGACATGACCGGCGCTCGCCTGCGCGACTGCTCCGGGCTCGGCGACGGTTCGTACCTGAGCTCGCAGCAGCTCGTGGACCTGCTCGGTGTGATGGTCGATCCCGCGCACCCGAAGCTGCGCAGCGAGGCGGTAGGCATGCCGATCGCGGGCCTGACGGGCACGCTCGACAGCAGCCACGGCCGGTTCACCGGGACCAACTCGGCCCGTGGCGTGGCACGTGCCAAGACCGGCAGCCTGCCCAAGGTGCGGGCGCTCTCCGGCATGGTGGTCACCGCCGACGACCGGCTGCTCGTCTTCACGGTCCTCGCCGACTCGATCCCCGCGAACGAGACGGTCGGCGCCACGTGGATCTACGACAGCTTCGTCGGTGACCTCGCCGCGTACTCGGTCCAGGGCTGACGCCCCGTCCGCCAGGACCGTTACCGTGGTCCGGTGACCCAGGCATCCACCGCCCCGCAGGTCGTCGACTGGTCGGCCGCAGCACAGATCGCCGGGCGGCTCGCCGCGCCCGGGCCACAGGCGCCCCGGGACGAGCTCGACTCCCTGGTGAGCGGTCTGCGCGCCGCGGCAGGAGACGCCGTCGGGCACGTGCTGGAGACCACGCGCATGGTGCCGCACGGTGGCGGGTCGACGCTGAGCCCCGTGCTGGTCGTGGACCGCGCGACCTGGGCGCGCGCCAACACGCAGTCCATGGCCGCCATGACCGAGGGGATCGGGGCGGTCGTCGCCGAGATCTCCAAGGGCGCCACGTCACCCGGCGCGCAGCTCGCCGGCGCCGCCGAGATCGGTGCGATCCTCGCCCTCCTCAGCGGTCGGGTGCTGGGCCAGTTCGACCCGTACTCCGCTCCGGGCCGGCTCCTCCTGGTGGCACCCAACGTGCTGCAGGCCGAGGCGGCGCTGCGCGTCCCGGTGCGCGACTTCCGCCTGTGGGTCTGCCTGCACGAGCAGACCCACGCCCTGCAGTTCGCCGCGGCGCCGTGGCTCGCCGGGCACCTCAGCGGGCGCACGCAGCATCTGATCACCGGCATGGCGCGGACCTCGGCCGAGCTGGCCAGGGCCCGGTTCGACAAGAAGGTCGTCGCCGTCGGCCGGAACGTGCTCGCGACGCTGCGCGGCGAGAACAGCACCATCATCGACGGCATGCTCACGCACGAGCAGAAGGACGAGCTGGCCGACATCACCGCGGTCATGGCGCTCCTGGAGGGGCACGCGGACGTGATGATGGACGCCGTCGGGCCGCGGGTCGTGCCGTCGGTGCGCCGCATCCGCGCGCGGTTCGAGCGGCGGCGCGACGGCGAGGGGCTGGGCACCTTTGACGTGGTGGTGCAGAAGCTGCTGGGCATGGACGCCAAGCTCGCCCAGTACCGCGACGGTGCGGCGTTCGTGCGCGCCGTCGAGCGGTCGGTGGGACGCGACGGGCTCAACGCGGTGTGGGCCGCCCCGGAGAACCTGCCCAGCGCCCGGGAGATCGCCGACGCGCGCGCGTGGGTGCGCCGGGTGCACGGATGAGGACGGCGGACGGCGCGCGGCTCGCGCCCGCGGACGCCGGGGGCCGCTGAGCGTGGCTCGCGTCGATCCCGCCGTCGCCGCGGCGCGCAACGCGGTCCGCGCGGTGCTGGCGCCGCTCGGATCGGACGACCTCGTGCTCGTCGCCTGCTCGGGTGGCGCCGACAGCCTCGCGCTCGCCGCGTCCCTGGCAGCCGAGGCCCGCCGGGTCGGGCGCTCCGTGCGCTCCCGCGGGTACGCCGTGCGCGCCGGGGCCGTGGTGGTCGACCACGGGCTCCAGGCCGGGTCCGCCCAGGTGGCGGCGCGAGCGGCCGAGCAGTGCCGCGCCCTGGGTCTCGACCCCGTGGTGGTCCGGGACGCCGACTGGTCGAGCGGTGCGGGCGGGCCCGAGGCCGCCGCCCGGGACGCCCGGTACACCGCGCTGGCGGCGTACGCCGCCGAGACCGGCGCGGCCCGGGTGCTGCTGGGGCACACCCTCGACGACCAGGCGGAACAGGTTCTGCTCGGGCTCGCCCGAGGCGCCGGTGCCCGGTCGCTCGCCGGGATGCCGCGCGAGCGGGGGATCTTTCACCGGCCGTTCCTCGGGCTCCGGCGCGCACAGACCGAGGCGGTGTGCGCGGCGTCGGGCCTGGAGTTCTGGACCGACCCGACCAACCTGCTGCCACCCGACGACCGCACCTCGCCAACCCGGGTTCAGCACGGGGCAACGGACCGGTCTCCCGGGCCGTTCACGCCGCTGCGCTCGCAGGTGCGCGGGCGCGTGCTGCCGGTCCTCGAGGACACCCTGGGCCCCGGCGTCGTCGAGGCCCTCGGGCGCAGCGCGGACCAGCTGCGCGACGACGCGGACCTGCTGGACACCCTCGCCGCGGAACTTCTCGCCGAGGCCCGCACGGACCCGGCAGCCCAGGTGGCACAGGGTGTGGGCATCCCCGGCGGGCCGACGGCGGGGGAGGTCGACGCCGGGCTCGTCCTCGACGTCGGCGTCCTGGAGCGGGCCCATCCGGCGCTCCGGCGCAGGGTCCTCCGGCTCGCCGCCCTCGCGATCGGCTGCAAGCCGACCGACACCACCGCGCGGCACGTCGACGCGCTGGACGCACTCGTCGTGTCATGGAGCGGTCAAGGCTCCGTCCACCTCCCGGGCGGCGCACGGGCCCGTCGTGCGTGTGGCAGTCTTTTCCTGCGCGCCGCGCCGACCGGTATCTCGGACGGTGGGACCGGCGCCCGGCCCCCCAGCACAACTCAGGAGTAACTCGTGGACCAGTCCGACGTCGGACCCGACCTCGCAGAGATCCTGCTCTCCGAGGAGCAGCTCACCAAGAAGCTCGACGAGCTGGCAGCCCAGATCGACGCGGACTACGCGGGCAAGGACCTGCTCCTCGTCGGCGTGCTCAAGGGCGCGGTGATGGTGATGGCGGACCTGTCGCGCCGCCTGCACCACAAGGTCCAGATGGACTGGATGGCGGTGTCGTCGTACGGCTCGGGCACCAAGTCCTCCGGCGTCGTCCGCATCCTCAAGGACCTCGACGCGGACCTGACGGGCCGCAACGTGATCATCGTCGAGGACATCATCGACTCGGGCCTGACCCTGTCCTGGCTCGTGTCGAACCTGCGGTCACGGGGCCCGGAGTCCGTCGAGATCGCCGCCATGCTGCGCAAGCCGGACGCCGCACAGGCCGACGTCGACGTGAAGTACCTGGGCTACGACATCCCGAACGAGTTCGTCGTCGGCTACGGCCTCGACTACGCGGAGAACTATCGCAACCTGCCGTTCGTTGCCACCCTGGCACCGCACGTCTACGGAGGCTGATACTCAGCGCCGCTCGACTCCGCGGATGCCCATCCCGGGCGGTTCGTCACGTCTGGGCGAGGTGTGGCCCAGGCATCACATGCTCTGGGCGAACACTCCGGGCTCCTGTCAGGGAGACCATGTAGTTTCGACGGAAACATACTGCGCGAGCGGAGGGAAACGGGGCTCGGTCCCCGTCGCCGATGAAGAACATCAAGAAGCTTCTGAGCGGGCCTGTCATCTGGATCCTGGTCGCACTGGTCGTGGTGACACTGGCCATCTCGGCACTGAACCAGCCCAATGTCTCGCGAATCGAGACATCACAGGGCATCGATCTGCTGAGCGGCAGCACGGTCGAGCACGCCCTCATGGTCGACGGCGAGCAGCGGGTCGAGCTCAAGCTCTCCAAGGCGTACAAGTCGACCGAGGGTGAGGGCGACGCCGCCGAGGAGGTCGACCACGGCAAGACCGTCGAGTTCTTCTACACGCTGCCCCAGGGCGACCGGGTAGAGGACGCCATCGTGAAGTCCGACCCCGCCGACGGGTTCGACTCGGAGGTGCCGCAGCCCAGCTTCTGGTCCTCCATGCTGTCGGTGCTGATCCCGTTCCTCCTCATCGGTGTCGTGTTCTGGTTCCTGCTCTCGCGGGCCCAGGGCGGCGGCAACCGGGTGATGGGCTTCGGCAAGTCCAAGGCCAAGCTGGCCAGCAAGGACACCCCGCAGGTGACCTTCGCGGACGTCGCCGGTGCCGAGGAAGCGGTGGAAGAGCTCCACGAGATCAAGGAGTTCCTCGCCGAGCCGGCCAAGTTCCAGGCAGTGGGCGCCAAGATCCCCAAGGGCGTGCTGCTGTACGGTCCGCCCGGTACGGGCAAGACCCTCCTCGCGCGAGCCGTCGCCGGTGAGGCCGGCGTGCCGTTCTACTCGATCTCCGGCTCGGACTTCGTCGAGATGTTCGTCGGCGTGGGCGCCAGCCGTGTCCGCGACCTGTTCGAGCAGGCCAAGCAGAACTCGCCGGCCATCATCTTCGTCGACGAGATCGACGCGGTAGGCCGGCACCGCGGTGCGGGCATGGGCGGCGGGCACGACGAGCGCGAGCAGACGCTGAACCAGATGCTCGTCGAGATGGACGGCTTCGACGTCAAGACGAACGTCATCCTCATCGCGGCGACCAACCGTCCCGACATCCTCGACCCGGCGCTGCTGCGCCCGGGCCGCTTCGACCGCCAGATCGCCGTCGAGGCACCGGACCTCAAGGGCCGCGCGGCGATCCTCAGGGTGCACGCACAGGGCAAGCCGATGGTCCCCGAGGTCGACCTCGAGGCCGTCGCGCGCCGTACGCCCGGTTTCACGGGTGCGGACCTGGCGAACGTGCTCAACGAGGCCGCGCTGCTCACCGCCCGCAGCGGTGCACAGCTCATCGACGACCGTGCCCTGGACGAGGCCATCGACCGCGTGGTGGCCGGCCCGCAGAAGCGCACGCGCGTCATGAACGTCAAGGAGCAGAAGATCACGGCGTACCACGAGGGCGGACACGCCCTGGTCGCCGCGGCGATGCGCTACACGGACCCCGTGACCAAGGTGACGATCCTGCCGCGCGGTCGTGCGCTGGGCTACACCATGGTCATGCCGCTCGAGGACAAGTACTCGACCACCCGCAACGAGCTGCTCGACCAGCTCGCGTACGCCATGGGTGGCCGAGTGGCCGAGGAGATCGTCTTCCACGACCCCACCACCGGTGCCTCGAACGACATCGAGAAGGCCTCGGCGATCGCGCGCAAGATGGTCACGGAGTACGGCATGAGCGAGCGGGTCGGCGCCATCAAGCTCGGCACGAGCGCCGGAGAGCCTTTCATGGGCCGGGACTACGGCCACCAGCGTGACTACTCCGAGTCCGTGGCGGGCACCATCGACGACGAGGTCCGCAAGCTCGTCGACGCCGCGCACGACGAGGCGTGGGAGGTACTGAGCCAGTACCGCGACGTGCTCGACGAGCTGGTGCTGGGTCTGCTCGAGAAGGAGACGCTGAACCAGAAGGAGCTCGCGGAGGTCTTCCGCGCCGTCGAGAAGCGCCCCGCACGCGACGTCTGGCTGTCCAGCGAGCAGCGTTCGGTGCACACGCGCGGTCCGGTGCTGACGCCGAAGGAGCTGGCGGCCCAGAACGGGCACCCCGTCGTGCCGCAGGACGAGGCGGTACTGGACCCGGCGCCGCCGGCGCCCATGGATCCGCCGAACTAGCAAGTGACCGAGACCGGAGCACCACCATGACCGACAGGTCGATGACCCCTGTGGTTACGCCCGTGCGGCGTGCGGCGGACATTCCGCCGTACGACGCCGCACGGGCCGAGGCGGCCGTGCGGGAGCTGCTCCTCGCCGTGGGCGAGGACCCCGAGCGCGAGGGCCTGCGGGAGACGCCGGCCCGCGTCGCGCGGGCGTACAAGGAGATCTTCGCCGGCCTGCGGCAGGAGCCCGAGGACGTCCTGACCACCACCTTCGACCTCGGGCACGAGGAGATGGTGCTGGTCAAGGACATCGAGGTGTACTCGACCTGCGAGCACCACCTGGTGCCGTTCCATGGGGTGGCGCACGTCGGGTACATCCCCAACGTGGACGGCCGCATCACGGGCCTGAGCAAGCTTGCCCGCCTGGTCGAGGTCTTCGCGCGCCGCCCGCAGGTGCAGGAGCGGATGACCACGCAGATCGCGGACTCACTGGTCGAGATCCTCGAGCCGCGGGGCGTGCTCGTCGTGGTCCAGTGCGAGCACCTGTGCATGTCGATGCGTGGCGTGCGCAAGCCCGGCTCGCGAACCATCACCTCCGCGGTGCGCGGAGTCATGCGGGACGGCGCGACCCGGGCCGAGGCGATGAGCCTCATCCTCGGGAAGTGACGGTTCCCACCGTGCGTCATCCGACCCGGGATGCCCAGGTGCTCGGCCTGCCGGAGCTCTCCGGCGTGGGCCGGACCCTGGTGATGGGTGTTGTGAATGTCACCCCGGACTCGTTCTCGGACGGTGGGGAGTGGTTCGAGCCGTCGGCCGCCGTCGCCCACGGGCTGGAGCTGCTGGGCGAGGGTGCGGACATCCTGGACGTGGGCGGGGAGTCCACGCGGCCGGGCGCGATGCGGGTCCCGCAGGAGCAGGAGCTGGCCCGCGTGCTCCCCGTGATCGAACAGCTGGCCGCGCGCGGCGCGGTCGTCAGCGTGGACACCACGCGGGCGGCCGTCGCCGAACGAGCGGTGGCGGCGGGAGCCCGCGTGGTGAACGACGTCTCCGGCGGCCTTGCCGATCCGGAGATGGGCCGCGCGGTCGCCGAGACCGGCGCCGCGTACGTGGCGATGCACTGGCGAGGGCACGCCGACGTCATGGACGACCGGCAGGAGTACGACGACGTCGTCGCCGACGTCCGGGACGAGCTCGCCGCCCGCATGGCCGCCCTGCGCGACGACGGCGTGCGGCCCGAGCAGCTGATCCTCGACCCAGGGCTCGGCTTCGCCAAGGCAGGGGTGCTGAACTGGCCGCTGCTGGCTCACCTCGACGCCCTGTACGAGCTGGGCCGCCCGGTGCTCGTGGGCGCGTCCCGCAAACGGTTCCTGGGCCACCTGCTCGCCGACTCGGCCGGGCACATGGCGCCGCCGCGTGCACGGGACGACGCGACCGCCGCGATCTCCGCCCTGTCGGCCGCCGCGGGCGCCTGGTGCGTCCGGGTGCACACCGTCCGGGCGAGTGCCGATGCCGTCAAGGTCGCGGCTGCTTGGACGGCAGCGAGCGACGTGCCCCGGGTAGGGTCACCGGGTACCTCTCCCCGATCCGCACCGGAAGCATTGACTTCCACCGTGGCCTTGACCACAGAATCGTGCACGGTCGGGGAACAGGGCATACCGGCCTGGCAGGATTCCGGTGCACACGAAGACGACGGGAGGAGACCACGGTGACCACAGCGTTCGGAACGGGCGTCACAGGCCCGGACGGCCGGTCGCTGGACCAGGTCCAGCTGACAGGCGTGAGCGCGCGGGGGTACCACGGTGTGCTGCCGTCGGAACGACAGACCGGCCAGGAGTTCCGGGCCGACGTCGTGCTCTACCTCGACACTCGCCCGGCTGCCGCCGGCGACGACCTCGCGCAGACGGTGAGCTATGCGGACGTGGCGCAGGACGTCCACGACGTCCTGGCGGGTGAGCCCGTAGACCTCGTCGAGACGGTCGCCGAGCGCATCGCCGCCGTGGTGCTGGCCCGGCCGCAGGTCGAGGCGGTGGACGTTCGCGTCCACAAGCCCCAGGCACCCATCCCCGTGCCGTTCGCCGACGTCGAGGTGGCGATCCGGCGTGACCGGGTTCGTCTGCCCGTCGTGGCCGCGCCCGCGACGTCGGCCGACTCCGCCGACACGTCGCTCATGACCGGTCCGGGATCGGTCGCCGTGTCCGCCGACCTCCTCGGCTACGAGGTCGAGCCGCGGGACACGCTCCCTGTGAGCTCGCCCGTCGACTCGTGGAACGACGCAGCCGAGCAGGCACGCAGCGACACCGCACACAGCGACTCTGCACACGGCGACTTGGACAGCGCGCCGTACGTCGGTGAGCCCGAGCCGCAGGACCTCGAGCCCGTCAGCCGTGCGTCACGCGACGAGCCCACGCCGTTCGAGCGCGAGCCGTACGAGCCCTACCAGCCCGAGCCCGCCGAGGCGGCGCCGCTGCGGGCCGAGGCGTTCGAGCCGGAGCCGCTCGTGTCACGGGTTCCGTCCTCGATAGCGCCCGCCGCACCGGTCGGCGAGGCCCCCGAGCCGCTTCCCGTCCCGGAGCTCATCGCCCCTGAGCTGCTCCAGGTGATCCCCGCCGCGTGGGAGCTGCAGCCCGATGCCCCGGCGCAGGCCGAGCAGCGGGACCAGCTCGGCCAGGAGCCGACGTTCCGGCCGGACGAGCAGTTCGTGCCGGAGCAGGCCTTCGAGCCGGTCCAGCAGTACGAGTCGGTCCAGGGCCTCGACCAGAGGCGCGACCAGCCGATCGGCTTCGAGTCGCAGCAGTACGACCAGCTCACGCCGGAGCCTGCCCAGCCCGAGCCGCAGCCCCAGCCGTTCGAGCAGGTCGGCTACGAGCCGCAGGGCTACGAGCAGCCGGCGCCGCAGTTCGAGCAGCCGCAGCGGCTCGAACCGCAGCAGAACCAGTACGACCAGCTCTTCGAGCAGCAGCAGTACGACCAGGGCGGGACGGAGACCACCCGCGTGTCGGCGGCGGTCCCCGACTCCGCCGTCGGGCAGCCGGAGCAGTACGCGTCCGAGCAGTACCCGTCCGAGCAGTACCAGGCGGAGCCGCGCGACCGGTTCGACGAGGTCCCCGCCGGGTACGTGGACGTGGTCATCGCTATCGGCGCCAACCTGGGTGACCCGCAGGCGACCATGCGGTCCGCGGTCGCCGAGCTGGACCGCATGTCCGGCCTGCAGATCACCGACGTGTCGCCGCTTGCCCGCACGGCCGCCGTCGGCGGACCCGAGGAACAGCCCGACTACCTCAACGCCGTGCTGCTGGCCCGCACGACGCTCTCGGCGCGTGGGCTGCTGCACCTCTGCCAGGAGGTCGAGAACGTGCACGGCCGTACCCGTGAGGAGCGCTGGGCCCCGCGCACGCTGGACGTCGACGTGATCACGTACGGCAACCTGACGGACGCCGCC
Organism: Promicromonospora sp. CA-289599; assembly: GCF_050936155.1. NCBI lineage: Bacteria > Bacillati > Actinomycetota > Actinomycetes > Micrococcales > Promicromonosporaceae > Promicromonospora > Promicromonospora sp. CA-289599. The sequence continues at coordinate 2,135,185 of NZ_JBNJNI010000001.1, read as the reverse complement.
GAGGACCTCGAGGTGCCTCACCCTCGCGCGCACGAGCGGGCGTTCGTCCTCGAGCCGTGGTCGCAGATCGCGCCCGACGCGGTGCTGCCCGGCCTGGGCGGTGGCCCGGTGGCCCAGCTCGCGGCCACGGCGCCCGACCGGGCGGGCATCCGCTGGCTCGCGCTCGACTGGCTGACCGACCCCGAGCCGGAGCAGGCCGGCGGAACCACCGGACCGAACCATCCGGCGGTGTCCGACGACGGTGGCGGCACCGGCCAGGACTCCCACCCCGCCGAGATGCCGCCGGCCCTGCCGCCCTCGGTCCCGCCGAGCGGCCGGCCGCCGGTCCTGCCGGCCGGCCCCGTGGTCGAGGTCCCGGGTGGTGGGCACCCGCAGGGGCACCACAGCGGTCAGGTCGAGCTCGATCGCCAGCCGCAGCCTGCCGCTCCCCAGCAGGAGGCGTACCCGGCCGCGCCGCATCCGCAGAGCTACTCCAGCGGACCGGTGCCCGGCGGGGGCGGCTCGGTGCCGATCCCGCAGGCGGCGTCCGCCGGCCCGTTCGGCCCGCCCCCCGCCGGCATGCCGGTCAACGGTTCGGTGGTCCCACCGCCGGAGGAGGCGCTCGTCCCCGCGCCGCAGGGACCCATCGCACCTCGCGCGGTGCGGGACACCGCCCACGAGACCCCGGCGCACGAGCCGCTGCCGCCGGCGTCGTCGCAGACCAAGCCGGTGTTCGCGCCGGTGAACCCGTCGCGCCAGCAGAGCGGCGTGTTCCCGCCCTCGAACGGCGCGCCGCAGGAGCCGGCCAACCCGCTCTTCGCCCCGGTCGGCGCGCCGCCGAACGGCGGGCACGACCAGGTGCCGAACGGGCACGCCAACGGCCAGCCGAACGGGCAGCAGGACGCCTACGACAACGACCACACGGTGATCCGGGTGCCGGGGTTCGTGGCGGAACAGCGGGCCGCTGCGTCGGACGGCCCGATCGACTCGGTCCCCTCGTGGGTTCCGGTAAGGGACGAGCGGGGGCGCGACGCCTGAGATGCGCAGAACCCCGATCGGGTCCCTGATCGCAGTTCTCGTCGCCGTCGGGATCGTCGGCTGGCTCGTGCTGCGCGCCCTCGAGGCGCGCAGCGTGTACCTGCCGGTCGTGCCGTGGCTGGTCGACGTCGCGATCCTCGCGCTGGCCGGGGCCGTCTTCTCGTCGGGCTGGACCGTGCGGTCGTACCAGAAGGGCAAGCGACCGTCGCTCGACGGGCTCCGGGCCGCCCGGACGCTCGTCCTCGCCAAGGCCGCCGCACTGACCGGTGCGCTGCTCGGCGGCTGGTACCTCGCCCAGGTCCTGGTGGTGCTGGGGGACCTTGCCATCGAGCCTCGGCGGGACCGTGCCGTGGCCGCCGGTATCGCCGTGCTGTGCTCGGTGGGGCTCGCCGTCGTGGGTCTGGTCGTGGAGAAGTTCTGCGAGCTGCCGCCGTCCGACAAGGACCGCGCGAGCTCCGACGAGGGCGAGTCTCCGGCCCCGGCGTGAGGTTTCGGTGTCGAGGGCTTGCCCTCTGCGGAACAATGGCCATCATGACCAGCCCCTTCGAACCGCACGACGTGACCTGGAGCCGCGTGTCCCCGCGTCTCGTGACGGCCATGTTGGTACCGGCCACCATCACCCTCGGCATACCCGCGATCGTCGGCGTAGTGCTCGCCGTGACCGTCAGTCCATGGTTCTGGCTCCTCGCAGGCTTCCCGGCCCTGTTCCTGGTGTGGTCGGTCCTCCTGGTCCCGCGCCAGGTCAGGGCCATCGGTTACGCCGAGCGCGACAACGATCTCCTGATCCGCAAGGGGGTCATGTTCCGGTCGATGGTCGTGGTGCCGTACGGCCGGATGCAGTACGTGGACGTCGAGGCGGGGCCCCTGGACCGCAAGCTGGGTCTGGCCAAGGTCCAGCTCCACACGGCGTCCGTCGGCACGGACGCCCAGATCCCTGGTCTGCCGCCGGACGAGGCGGCGCGCCTGCGCGACCGTCTTGCGTCCCGTGGTGAGGCCCGTCTGGCGGGGCTGTGAGCACGCCCGAGGGCGGCCTCGACAAGATCGACCAGCACGGCGCGGACGCCGGCAGGCAGGACGACCCCGGCCAGCCCGAGGCCGAGAACCTGGACTGGCGGCGCGTGCACCCGGTCACGCCACTGGTCCGGGGCTGGGCGGTGGTGGGTGCGGCCATCGTGATCCTCGGCCAGCAGAGCCTCGACGGCGGCCCGCGTGGCGGCCTCATCGCGCTCATCTCCAGCGAGTACTGGTGGACCCTCTTCGTCGCGCTCGCCGCCATCGCGCTGGTCGGGTGGGGCTACTCGGTGCTGGCCTGGCGCATGACCACGTACGCCATCGGCGAGGACACCGTGCACCTGCGGCGTGGCATCCTGTTCCGCCAGCAGCGGCACGCCCGCCTGGACCGGCTCCAGTCGGTGGACATCCGGCAGCCGCTCGTGGCGCGCTTCTTCGGCCTGTGCGAGCTGACCCTGGAGACCGCCGGCGGCACCGACTCCGGCATCGCCATCGGCTTCCTGAAGGGGTCCGACGCCGACGAGCTCCGCGCCGAGCTCCTCGCCCGCGCGGCGGGCCTCAAGGTGGCCAGGACCGACCCGGCCGTCGCCGCTCGCACCCAGCCGGTGCCGGGCGCGGTGCCGGGCCCGGTGACCGCTCCGGCCGGGACCACGCCGCAGGACCAGGTCCACGACACCGTGCCGCGGGACGCGATCCAGGACGCCGCAGAGCCCGCAGACGGGCCGCAGGCGCCGCTGGACGGCCTGGTCGCACCGGTGAGCCTCGAGGCGCCCCAGGTGCCCGTGCTCAGCGTGCCCCTGGGCCGGCTGATCGCCTCGGTCGTTCGGTCCGGGGCCATGATCACGCTGGTGGTGTGGGCCCTGGCCGTGCTGGTCGTCGTGATCGTCACCGGCGAGTTCGCCGTCATGTCCGCGTCGCTGCCCGCGGTCCTGGGCGCCGGCGGATACCTGTTCGGCCGTCTCACGGGCGAGTTCGACTTCCGCGTTGCCATCTCGCCCGACGGCGTCCGGCTGCGGCACGGGATGCTGGAGACGCGCTCCCAGACCATCCCGCCCGGCCGCGTGCAGGCGGTACGCCTCGTGCAGAGCGTGCTGTGGCGCGGGCGCGACTGGTGGCGCGTGCAGGTGAACGTCGCGGGCTACGGCGGCGAGAGCGAGGAGAAGAACAGCGTGCTCCTGCCGGTCGGCACCCGTGAGGAGGCGCTGACGGTGCTGTCCCTTGTGCTGCCCGACCTGGGCGTCGACGAGCCGCGCCGGATCCTCGACGCGGGGCTGGACGGCGACTCCCGGACCGAGAGCTCGTACGTCACGGCCTCCCGGCGGACCCGCATACTGGATCCGGTGGCATGGCGTCGCAACGGGTTCGCCGTGACCGGTCGCGCCCTCCTGATGCGCCGGGGCCGCATGGTGAAGATCCTTGACGTGGTGCCGCACGAGCGGACGCAGTCGCTGGGCCTGAGCCAGGGCCCGTGGCAGCGCAGGCTGGGCGTCGCGTCGTTCCAGGTGCACTCCACGCAGGGTCCGGTGCAGCCGGAGGTGCCGCACCTCGACGCCGCCGACGCCGCGCAGCTCATGGCGGAGCAGGCCATGCGGGCCCGCACGGCACGCGCTGCCGCCGGTCCGGAACGATGGATGGAGAGACAGGGTGGGTGACCGGTGATGTCCCGTGACTGAATCCGCAGATCCGGGCCGGCGGCCGGGCCGGCTCGGCGTCGGCGTGGTCGGCGCAGGACGCGTCGGTGCGGTGCTCGGCAGCGCCCTGCGCGCCGCGGGCCACGCCGTCGTCGGCGCGAGCGGGATCTCCGAGGACTCCCGGGAGCGCATCGAGATGCTCCTGCCCGGCGTCCCCAACCTCGAGGTGCCCGACGTCGTCGAGCGCGCCGAGCTCGTGCTCCTCGCGGTGCCCGACGACGCCCTGGGACCCCTGGTCGCCGGCCTCGCCGAGACCGGGGCCTGGCAGCCCGGCCAGCTCGCGATCCACACGTCGGGCCGCTACGGGACCGCCGTCCTGGAGCCGGCTCGCCTGGGCGGGGCGATCCCGCTCGCCGTGCATCCCGCCATGACGTTCTCGGGCACCTCGCTCGACCTGGCCCGCCTGGAGGGCTGCACGTTCGCGGTGACCGGTCCGGCACCCGTGCTGCCGATCGGGCAGGCGCTGGTGGTCGAGATCGGCGGCGAGCCCGTGATCGTCGACGAGCAGCTCCGCGGGCTGTACCACGCGGGCCTCTCGCACGGCGCGAACCACCTGGTGGTGCTCGTCGCGCAGGCCGCACAGGCGCTGGAGGCCGCAGGGATCGAGGCGCCCGGCAGGGTGCTGGCACCGCTGCTCACGGCGGCGCTCGAGTCGGCCACACGGTCGGCCGACGCGCGTGACGGCATGGGTCCGGGGGCTATCGCCGCACTCACCGGGCCGGTCTCGCGGGGCGACGTCGGTACCGTGCGCCGCCACCTGGCCGAGCTCAGCGCGCTCGCCGCCGCGAGCGGCGCCACCGACGTGCCGGACAGCTACACAGAGCTCGCCCGCGGGGCCACCCGCCGTGCGCTCGCGAGCCACCGCATCAACGACTCCACCGCACAGAACCTGCTGGACGCGCTGGACAGTGCGACGGGAGAGTCGCGCGCAGAAAGGAACACGCAGTGAGCACCGAGGCCATCACCCCGACCGATACCCCGCTCGGCACCCGGACCGGGACGGGGTCCGCGCAGCGCACGCCGCTCGTGGTCCGCACCCGCTCCGAGCTGCGGGACGCGCAGATGCGCTGGGCGATCGCAGGTCCGCCGGAGCCCTCCGGGCTCGACGCGGAACCCGGCAGGCGAGCGGTGGTCATGACCATGGGCGCGCTGCACGACGGGCACCTGGAGCTCGTGCGCCGGGCACGCGCGGAGGCCGGCCCGAACGGCCAGGTGATAGTCACCATCTTCGTGAACCCGCTGCAGTTCGGCGCAGGCGAGGACCTGGCGACGTACCCGCGTGACCTGGACGGCGACGTCGCCAAGCTCGCCAGCGCCGGGGCCGACGTCGTCTTCGCGCCGACGCCGGACGTCGTCTACCCGGACGGCGACCCGGTGGTGCGGGTCTCCGCCGGGCGCATCGGCGACGTGCTGGAGGGCGAGCACCGTCCCGGGCACCTGGACGGGGTGCTGACCGTGGTGCTCAAGCTGATGCACCTGGTGCGGCCCGACGTCGCGCTGTTCGGCGAGAAGGACGCCCAGCAGCTCCTGGCGGTGCGCCGCATGGTGCGTGACCTGGAGGTGTCGGTCGAGGTGGTGGGCGTGCCGACGGTGCGCGAGGGCGACGGCCTCGCGATGTCCTCGCGGAACGCCTACCTGTCCGCCGACGAGCGCGAGCGGGCCCTGGGTCTGTCGCGCGCGCTGCGTGCGGGCGCGGCGGCCGCCGGCAGCGGAGCGGCGGGTGTGATCAACGCCGCCCGGCAGGTGCTGGACGAGGCCGACGGCGTCGTGATCGACTACCTGGCGCTCGTCGATCCGGTGACCGTCCGCGCGGTGACCGACGACTTCTCCGGCCATGCGCTGCTGCTCGTGGCCGCACGGGTGGGTACCACCCGCCTGATCGACAACCAGGCCGTCGAGGTCTCGCCAGACCAGAGGTAACGCCATGAGCTCCACCGAGCACCGCCCGCCCGTCGGTCGCCCCGCATCGTTGCAGCGGCCGATGATGATCGCGAAGATCCACCGCGCCACCGTGACGCAGGCGGACCTGCACTACGTCGGGTCCATCACCGTCGACGCCGACCTGCTCGACGCGGCCGACCTGATCCCCGGCCAGCAGGTCGACGTCGTTGACGTGACCAACGGCGCGCGGCTGACCACCTACGTGATCCCCGGCGAGCCGGGCTCGGGCCAGATCTGCATCAACGGCGCCGCCGCCCACCTGGTCAGCCCGGGCGACGTCGTCATCCTGATCGCGTACGGCATGCTGTCGGACCACGACGCGCGGACCTTCCTGCCGAACGTCGTGTTCGTCGACGGGCAGAACCGCATGGTCGAGATCAGCGACGAGCCCGGACAGGTACCCGACGGGTACGGCCTGGAGGAGAGCGGCCTCGCGATCGAGCCGTTCCAGCAGGCCGGCCTGGTGCGCACCGCCTCTGGCCGCGCGTGAGCGGCGCTGCCGGACCTGGACCGCGCCTCTTCCGCTCCCTCGCCGCCCCGGCGCCCGGCTGGACCGCGGAGGCCGACGCGATAGTCGTCGGCTCCGGCATCGCCGGGCTGACGGCGGCGCTCGAGCTGCGCACGCACGTACCGCGGGTGCTGCTCGTGACGAAGGGCAGGCTCCTGTCGGGGTCGACGGTGTGGGCGCAGGGCGGGATCGCCGCCGCGCTCGACCCGTCGGACTCGCCCGAGGCGCACCTCGCGGACACGCTCGCGGCAGGCGGCGGCCTGTCGGACCCGGACGCCGTGCAGGTGCTGGTCACCGAGGGCCCGGAGCGCGTGCGCGAGCTCGTGGCCCGCGGCGCTGTCTTCGACAAGGCGGCCGACGGCGACATCGCGCTCACCCGCGAGGGCGGCCACCACGCCGACCGGATCGCGCACGCCGGCGGGGACGCCACCGGCGCCGAGATCTCCCGGGCGCTCGTGGCGCAGATCGAGGCGGTCCGGCACGACCCGGGCATCGAGGTCGTGGAGAACGCCCTGGTGCTGGACGTGCTGACCACGGCGGGCGGGCGCGCCTGCGGGGTGACCCTGCACGTGCGGGGCACGGGCTCGCGGGACGGCGTCGGTGCGGTGCTGGCTCCCGCCGTCGTGCTGGCGACCGGCGGGATCGGGCAGGTGTTCCGGTCCTCCACCAACCCGGCGGGCGCGACGGGCGACGGTATCGCCGCGGCGCTCCGGGCCGGCGCGGTGCTCGGCGACCTGGAGTTCGTCCAGTTCCACCCGACGGTCCTGTGGCTGGGCACCGGCGCGAAGGGGCAGGTGCCGCTCATCTCGGAGGCCGTGCGCGGCGAGGGCGCCCTCCTGCTCGACGTCGACGGGCACCGGTTCATGCCCGCGGTGCACGAGATGGCGGAGCTGGCGCCGCGGGACGTCGTCGCGCACGCGATAGTGCGGCAGATGGCCGCGACCGGGGCCGACAACGTGCTGCTCGACGCCCGCCACCTGGGAGCTGAGTTCCTGCGGACGCGGTTCCCGACGATCAACGCGCGGCTGCTGGAGGCCGGCATCGACTGGTCCGAGGAGCCGGTGCCCGTGGCGCCCGCCCAGCACTACCACTCGGGCGGCGTGGTGACCGACCTCGACGGGCGGTCCTCGGTGGACGGGTTGTACGCCGTCGGCGAGGTGGCGTGCACGGGCGTGCACGGGGCGAACCGGCTCGCGTCGAACTCGCTGCTGGAGGGCCTGGTGTTCGCCTCCCGCGCGGCGCGCGACGTCGCCGCCCGGTTCGCCGCCGGTGAGCTCAAGCCGGGAGAGCCCGCCGAGCGTTCCGGTGGGTCCGGGCTGGTCGCGGCCGCCGCCCGGTCACGCGTCCAGAAGGTGACGTCCGCCGGGTCCGGCGTGATCCGGTCCGCTCGCTCGCTCGCCGAGGTCGACGAGCGGCTCGCCGCCGTCCGATCCGACGCGCACCTGGCGGCCGACGTGGTGGCCGAACCCCAGGCCGCCGAGTGGGAGACCACCAACGTCTACCAGGTGGCCCGCGCACTGACCCGGGCGGCCGCGCTGCGGGAGGAGACCCGTGGCGGCCACTACCGCACGGACTTCCCGGAGCCGGACGACGCGTGGAGGCGCCGGGTCCAGATCTGGCTGGACGACGCCGGGGTCCTCCAGGCGGAGTGACCCCGGCCTACCGGAGCACGTAGCCGATCGGGTCGCCCGCCGTGACAGGCGCGCCCTCTGCTGCCGCGCGCTCCAGCGTTCCAGCGGCGTCCGCCACGAGCTGCGTCTCCATCTTCATCGCCTCGACGACGGCGACGGGCTGGCCGTCGGCCACCGTCTCGCCGTCGGCCACGAGCCAGTGCACCAGGGTGCCGGGCATCGCTGGGAGCAGCGGGACACGCCCGGCGTCCGCTCCGGCGGCCGACGGCGGAGGTGTGCCACCCGCCGTCGGGCCACCGTCGCCCGGCCCAGCCCCCGGGCCGGCGAGGCCAAGTCCAAGTCCAAGTCCACCCGGCGTGCGCACCCGGTGCCGCTGCCCGTCGATCTCGACCCACGTCTCCACGACCCCGGGCTCGGCGACCGGAGCGGCGAGGACCTGTGGATCGATCGACGCCAGCAGCTCGGTCTCTATCCACTGGGTGTGGACGGCGAAGCCGGACCCGTCCGCCGAACCGCCGCCCGACCCCGTGAACGCCGGGTCGGCCAGGACCGCGCGGTGGAACGGCAGCACGGTCGGCACGCCCTCGACCACCGCCTCGGCCGCGGCCCGCCGGGCCCGGGCCAGGGCGGCCTCCCGGGTGGGGCCCCACACGACGATCTTGGCGAACAGCGAGTCGAACTCGCCGGGGATCACCGACCCGGACTCCACCCCGGAGTCCACCCGCACGCCCGGGCCGGACGGGGGCACGAACCGCTCGATGCGCCCGGGGCCGGGCAGGAACCCGCGCGCCGGGTCCTCGGCGTTGAGCCGCAGCTCGACGGCGTGGCCGTGCGGGGCCGGGTCCTCGGTCACGGACAGCGGCAGGCCGCTCGCGACGCGGAGCTGCTCGACCACGAGGTCCAGCCCCGTGGTCTCCTCCGTGACGGGGTGCTCGACCTGGAGGCGCGTGTTGACCTCCAGGAAGGACAGGGTGCCGTCCGCGCCGAGCAGGAACTCCACGGTTCCCGCGCCGCGGTACCCGGCGGCGGCGCAGAGGTCGCGTGCCGACTCGTGGATCCGCTTGCGCACCGCCGGGTCGAGGAACGGCGCGGGCGCCTCCTCGACCAGCTTCTGGTTGCGCCGCTGCAGGGAGCAGTCCCGGGTGCCCGCCACGACCACGTGCCCGTAGCCGTCGGCGATGACCTGCGCCTCCACGTGCCGGGGCCGCTCCAGGAATCGCTCGACGAAGCACTCGCCACGCCCGAAGGCGGCCTCCGCCTCGCGGCGCGCGGCCTCGAAGAGCTCGGGCACCTCCTCCAGGGTCCTGGCCACGCGCATGCCCCGCCCGCCGCCGCCGTGCGCCGCCTTGATGGCGAGCGGCAGGCCGTGCTCCTCGGCGAAGGCGAGCGCGGCGGCGGCGTCGGGCACCGGACCGTCCGAACCGGGCACCAGGGGCGCACCGACGTTCCGGGCCAGGTCGCGGGCGGCGATCTTGTCGCCGAGCAGCTCGATGGTGGCCGACGTCGGCCCCACCCACACGAGCCCCGCCTCCTCGACGGCCCGCGCGGCGGCGGCGCGCTCCGACAGGAAGCCGTAGCCGGGGTGGACGGCATACGCGCCCGACCGGCGGGCGACGTCGATCAGCTTCTCCACCGACAGGTACGTCTCGGCGGCGGTGCGGCCGTCCAGGGCCCAGGCCTCGTCCGCGAGGCGGACGTGCGGCGCGTCGGCGTCGCCGTCCGCGTACACGGCGACGGAACGGATACCCAGGTCGGCGCACGCACGGACGACACGGACCGCTATCTCGCCCCGGTTCGCGACGAGGACGGTGCGGATCATGGGGTGCCTCCTGGGTGGTTCTGGCCTGGGTGGTACTGGGTGGTGAAGCGGACGCGTGCGCCCGCGGGAAGCTGTCCGGCGAGCGGCACGTGGTCGGCGACGACCGCCCCGACCACCGGGTACCCGCCGGTCAGCGGGTGGTCGGCGAGGAAGAGGACCGGCTGACCGTCCGGCGGAACCTGGATCGCGCCGGTGACGCAGCCCTCGCTCGGCAGCTCGGCGCCCTCGCGTTCGGGGATGCGGACGAGCGGATCGCCGTCCAGCCGCAGCCCGATCCGGTTGGAGCGCGGGGTGACCAGCCAGTCCTGGCCGGTCAGCCGCGCGATGGTCGCGGCGTCGAACCAGTCGTCGCGCGGCCCCAGGACTATCCGCAGCACCGCCACGTCGCCGGGTGCGGGCAGCGTGTCGTGCCTGTCGGACGTCGGCGCCTCGGCCGGGTGCACCGGGTTTCCCGCGGGCAGGCCGCGTTCCGGAGCTCCGACGGGCAGCAGGTCGCCGGACCCGAGCGGTTCGGGCCCCAGCCCGGCCAGCACGTCGGTGGCCCGGCTGCCCAGCACGGGCGGCACGTCGATCCCGCCGCGTACCGCCACGTAGGCGCGCACGCCCCGGGCGGGCGGTGCGAGGCGGAGCTCGTCGCTGTCGTCCAGCGCGAAGGGTTCACCCGGCAGCGGACGGCGGTCGGGGCGTGCCGGTCCGTCGTCCCCCGGCCGCACCACGACCTCGCCGACCGCCCCTGTCACCGCGAGCACCTGCGGACCGTGGGCGCGCAGCCGCAGCCCGCCGACGGACTCGATGACCGCCGCGCCCGACGGGTTGCCCACGGCGCGGTTGGCCGTCCGCAGGCTCGGCCGGTCCAACGCACCGGACGCCGAGACGCCCGCCCCCTCGGACCCGGGCCGCCCGAGGTCCTGGACCAGCGCCTGCACCCCGGCCCCGACCACCTCGAGCGCGCCGGCGTCCCCGCCGTCGGGCCGAGGTTGACCACAGCAGTTGCTGCCAGGCAGCCCGTGATCCTGGCAGGAACTGCTGTGGTCGAATTCCGGGCCAGAAACGCCCAGGCCTGACACAGCCATCGCCAGCTCGCGGACCGCCGTGAAGCGGACCTCGTCGCCCGGGAGCAGGAGGGCCGGGCGCTCGCGGGTCACGTCCCAGACGGGGGCGTCGGTGCGCCCGAGGAGCTGCCAGCCGCCAGGGCTCTCTCGCGGGTAGACGCCGCTGTACGGCCCGGCGAGCGCGACCGACCCGGCCGGGACGCGGGTGCGCGGGCTCGCCCGCCGCGGGACCACGAGCTCGGGGTCGTCGCTGGTCAGGTAGGCGAAGCCGGGCGCGAACCCGACGAACCCGACGGTCCACGCGGCGCTCGTGTGCCGCCGGACCAGCTCCTCCGGGCTCCAGCCGAGCAGCTCGGCCGCCTCGGTGAGGTCGGCGCCGTCGTACAGGACGTCGATCTCGACGGTGTGCGCGGCGGAGGCGGCGCGGCGTTCCAGCGGTCGCGCACGGAGCTCCGCGGCCAAGGCCGACGCCGTCACGGCCGAGGGGCGGAACGGCACCAGCAGCGTCCGTGCGCCGGGCACAGGCACGCCGACGCCCCGCACGGGATCGCTCAGGAGGGACTCGTACAGCGCGACCGCCTGGTCCAGGTCGTCGAGCTCGACCAGGAGAGCGTCGTCGCGGCCGGTCAGTACCCGCATCACGCTGCGGAGCCGCCGCCCGCCGGGGCGAAGGCCGTGAGCTCTATGCCCTCGGCGTCGAACACCTCGCGGATCCGCCGGGCCATGGCGACGGCGCCGGGGGAGTCGCCGTGCACGCACACCGAGTCGGCCCGCACGGCGACGTCGGACCCGTCCACCGCCGTCACGACGCCCTCGGTGACCAGGCGCAGCATGCGGCGGGCGACGTCGTCGGCGTCGTGCAGCACCGCACCGGGCTCGCGGCGGGAGACCAGGCGGCCCTCCGGCGTGTACGCACGGTCCGCGAACGCCTCGGTGGCGGTCGTGAGCCCCGCCGCGGACGCCGCCGCGAGGGCCGCGCTGCCGGGCAGGCCGAGCAGGACGAGGCCCGGGTCGACCGCGGCGACCGCCGCCGCGACCGCCCGGGCCACCCGCTCGTCCACCTGCGCCGTGTTGTACAGCGCGCCGTGCGGCTTCACGTAGGTGACGCCGCCGCCCTCGGCGTCGGCCAGGCCGCGGAGCGCACCGATCTGGTACGCGACGTCGGCCTCGAGCTCGTCGTCCGGCACGTCCATGTTGCGGCGGCCGAACCCGGCCAGGTCGCGGTAGCCGACGTGCGCCCCGATCGTGACGCCCCGCGCCACGGCGGACCGCACGGTGCGGCGGATGGACGCCGGGTCCCCGGCGTGGAAGCCGCAGGCGACGTTGGCGCTGGAGACGATGGCGAGCATCTGCTCGTCGTCGCCGAGGGTCCAGCGGCCGAAGCCCTCCCCGAGGTCGCTGTTCAGGTCGACGGCGCTCATGGTGCGGGTGTCCTTTCGGTGGTGCGAGGTGCCCGAGCCCGGGGGCTCGGGCAGACAGTGCTCAGGCGGACAGCAGGTCGAAGATCGGACCCACCGCGTTGACCGCCATGTACCAGGTGACCACGGCGGCCAGGGTGCCGACCACCAGGAGCCACCGCGGATAGCGGACGCTGCCCAGCAGCGATCCGCGGAACCAGCCGATGTACATGAACAGGGTCAGTCCGATGGGCAGGATGAGGCCGTTCACGCCGCCGACGAACACGAGCAGCGTGGCGGGCGCGGTGCCGAGGGCCAGGAAGACCGCCAGCGAGACGATGATGAAGCCGACCGTCCACAGGTCTGCGGTGCGGCCGACGATCTTCGCGGAGAACACGGGCAGGAACGAGACGGACGTGTAGGCGGCGCCGATGACGCTGGTGATCGCGGCGATCCAGAACACCGCGCCGAAGATGCGCAGACCGGCCTCGCCGGCGGCGGCGGAGAACGCGTCGGCACCGGGGTTGCCGGCGACGTCGAGCACGACGCCGGAGGCGACGACGCCGAGGACCGCCAGGAACAGCACGTACCGCATGATGCCGGTGACGATGATGCCGCTGACGGCGGCCTTGTTTACCTCGCGGATGTGCTCGGGACCCGCGGTGCCGGAGTCGAGCAGCTTGTGCGCGCCGGCGTACGTGATGTACCCGCCGACGGTGCCGCCCACGATGGTGGTGATGGTGGCGAAGTTGATGGTGTCGGGCAGCACCGTCTGCTTGAGCGCCTCGCCGACGGGCGGGTCCGACAGGATCGCGACGACCACGGTGAGCACGATCATCACCAGACCGGCCACGATGACCACGCGGTCCACGACGGCCCCGGCGCGCTTGGCGAGGAAGATCGCGATGGCGATGACCGCGCTGACCGCCCCGCCCACCCGGGGGTCGAGGCCGAACAGGGCGTTCAGGCCCAGGCCCGCGCCCGCGGTGTTGCCGATGTTGAAGACGAGCCCGCCGAGCACGATGAGCACGGCCAGCAGGTAGCCGCTGCCCGGCAGGGCGTCGTTGGCCAGCACGCTCGCACGCTTGCCGGTCAGCGTGATCATGCGCCAGACGTTCATCTGGACGGCGAGGTCCAGCAGGATCGAGACCAGGATGCCGAACGCGAAGGCGGCGCCCAGTTGCTGGGTGAAGGTGGCGGTCTGCGTGATGAAGCCGGGGCCGATGGCGGAGGTCGCCATCAGGAAGAGGGCGCCCAGCAGGGAGCGGCTGCGTGCTGAGGCGAATCGTCTGACCCTGGCGGCCGGGGGGCTCGTCGGCGTCTCTGCCGGCGGGGTCGCGGGCTCGTGGCTCGTGTCGGACATGGCGTCCTCCTGGTCGATGTGTTGAGCCGGATTGTTCAACATTCAGGATGTTCCTCGTCGGATGTTTCCGCCGCATTGCGGAACATTGTCGATCATGACACGGCTCCGGCGCTCGGGAACAGCCCGGGACATCAGATATTTACGCGGCGGGCCCTGTCGGATTGTTCAACGAACCTCTACGGTCGTGACGACCACCTCCGAGGGGAGAAGTGACATCATCATGTCGAGAACGTTCAGACCACGTACCGCCGTCAGGGTGCGAGCAGGCGCCGTCGCACTCGCACTCTGCGCTTCCACCGCACTGGCCGCTCCGGTCGCTGCCCAGGCCGCACCCGTGCCAGGGGCCGGGTCCGGAGCGGGCTGCCTCGACCCGAGCCTGCAGCTCTCGGTCGAGGAGAGCCGCCTCGCGGCCCGCCTGCCCGACGCCGCCGACCCGACGGTCCCCGCCGAGAAGACCTACGCCCGCACCGTCATCGAGGGCGGCGGGTTCGGCGGGTACACGGCAGCCCTCACGGCGGCCCTGTGCCGCACCCGCACGCCGGACGCCGCGACGGCCCTGGTCGAGCGGAAGGGTGAGGCCCTGTGGGACGCCGCCGTCCGCCGGGCCCAGAGCGACGGCCACGTACGCGGCGACCTACCCGCGAGCGACGACCGGCCGCTGTACTGGACGCGAGTCGAGGCGATGTCGGTGCTGCGCCAGTGGGCGCCGCGCGGCGGCCTCACCGACGCCGAGCGGGCCGACCTGATGGAGACGTTCGACAAGGCGGCGCGCGGCATGTTCGACATCGACCTGCCGCCCGGCGACGACGTCCTGCGCGTGATCGTCAGCGGGTTCGACGTCTACACGCTCGACGGCGGCACCACCTCCTCGGCGCCGGGCACCGTGGGCAACAACATCCGGCACGGCAACCCGTCCGGTGCGACGGCGCTCTCCCTGGACGGCACCACCTACCGCACCGACGACGGCACGCTCGCCCACGTCGAGGCGTACACCCTGCCCGTGAGCTACCCGGAGTTCGAGCGCGGCTACCTCGAGGACACGGTCGGCCCGTTCATGGAGCCCGGGCCGCGCCAGGTCGACGCGTCGATCACGGTGAGCCAGGCCGGCGGGTCGCAGTTCAACCTGGAGCAGTGGAACGCCCGGTACCACGGCACCTTCGCGGGCAACGACCGGGGCCTGCCGTGCCCCGCCGTGGGCGGCGTGCCGCAGCTCGCGATCGACAACCCGGGCTGCAACATCCAGGTCGTCGACCGCTGGGGCGGCGGCGACGGGCTCACCGACCCGCCGCAGTGGACGTCGGCGAGCCTGCCGATCGCGGAGATGATCGCCGCCGACACCGGGGCCGACGTCCCGCGCCCGCCGGGCGACACCTGGCCCGACCCGTCGGTGGCCTTCGGCGTGGTCTGGAACACCAGCTACACCCAGTTCCCCGACTGCGCGTCACCGGTGCGGCAGACGTTCAACAGCCCGCCGTCCGTCACCTACCCGCCCGCGACGCCGCCGGTGCCGCCGGCCGACGGCTCCTGCTCGTACAGCGGGGGCGGCGGCAACTACCTCTCGAACGAGAGCGCCTACCGCAACACGCTGCTGCGTGACCGTGCCGGGCTCGACATCCCCGCCGGTCACATCCACACCCCGGACATGCAGCACTTCGAGACCAGCTTCGGCGTGAGCGACGGCACGTTCGACGCCTGGCGCACCTCGATCGCGGCCCAGTCCCGCAACCTGATCCACGCGATCCTGGACACGACCGACTGACCCAAGCCGTCGACGTGTCAGACCGCCGCGGACGTGTCAGACGTACAGGTCACCCGTGTGACCTGTACGTCTGACAACCTCGCCAGCGTCTGACAACTCGGGGCGCATTGCTTCCGTAGGATGAGGAAGTGACAACCGATCGGGCAGAGCGGAGTGCGGACGCCATCCGTGAGTTGATCGTCACGGGGCGGCTGATGCCCGGGCAGCGGCTCTCGGAGCAGGCGGTCAGCGAGACGCTCGACGTCTCCCGCAACACCCTGCGCGAGGCCTTCCGGATACTGGTCCACGAAGGCCTCCTGGTCCGCCGCCCCAACGCGGGCGTCGCCGTGGCTCGCCCCACCCTCGCCGACGTCGTCGACATCTACCGGGTGCGGCGGCTCATCGAGGTCCCGGCGCTCGCGGCGGGCGATCCCGCACATCCCGGCGCCCGCACCATGCGGGACGCCGTCGACGCGGCCCTCGCGGCCCGGCTCGGCGGTGACTGGCGGGACATCGCCGCCGCGAACATGCGGTTCCACTCGGGGATCGTCGCGCTCGCGAGCAGCCCGCGCCTCGACCGCGTCCACGCGAACCTGTCCGCCGAGCTCCGCCTGTCGTTCGGCCTGCTCGGCGAGAACGGCGCGTTCTTCGACGGTTTCGTCGACCGAAACGCCAGCCTCCTGCGCCGGTTCCTGTCGGGCGACGCCGACGGCGCGGCCGCCGACCTCAACCGGTACCTCACGGACTCGGAGCGCATGCTCCAGGACATCGTCGACGGCGCGGGGGTGCCCGGCGCTGCGGATACGGTGAGTCCGTGAGCACGCCTCCCCTCTTCGACAGCCACAGCTCCGACACCCCCAGCACGGTCACCCCGGGGCTCGACGCCGCCTGGGTCGCCCGGACCGTGCGCATCGCCCTCGACGAGGATCTCGGGCCCGCTCCGGGCCGTGACGTGACCTCGCAGGCGACCGTCCCGCCGTCGGCCACGGGGGTTGCCGAGCTGGTGGCGCGCGAGGACGGCGTGGTCGCGGGTCTCGTGGTGGTTCGGGAGGTCCTCGACCAGGTGGCGTCCCGCCTGGGCCTGGCGAGCCCGAGCGTCACGTTCCACGCGCAGGACGGCGACGCCGTCACCGCCGGCCAGGTCCTGGCGATGCTGGAAGGCCCCACCCAGGCGCTGCTGGTCGCCGAGCGGACCGTGCTCAACCTGGCGAGCCGAGCGTCCGGCGTCGCGACGGCGACCCACGCATTCGCCCGCGAGCTGGCGGGCACCGGCGCGCAGGTGCTCGACACCCGCAAGACGACGCCGGGCCTGCGCGCCCTGGAGAAGTACGCGGTACGCGCCGGCGGCGGCACGAACAAGCGCATGGGCCTGTACGACGTCGCCATGGTCAAGGACAACCACGTGGTCGCCGCCGGGTCGGTAGCCGCCGCGATCAAGGCCGTCCGTGAGAGGTTCCCGGACGTGCAGATCCAGGTCGAGGCCGACACGACCGACCAGGCCCTGGAGGCCCTGACCTCGGGCGCGGACTTCCTGCTGCTGGACAACATGGAGCCGGCGCTGCTCGCCGAGACCGTGGCCGCCGTCCGCGCGCGGGAGGGGCACGACGGCGTCCCCGCGCACGTCGAGCTCGAGGCGACCGGCAACCTGACGCTCGAGAAGGCGCGGAAGGTCGCGGCCACGGGTGTGGACTTCCTCTCGGTGGGAGCCCTCACGCACAGCGCCCCCATCCTGGACCTGGCCCTGGACCTCCGCCACGCCTGAGACCCGCGACCGATGGCCGGGGCGCGGGAAAAATCAGCTGGTGGCCCCGATAGAATCGAGTCCGTGACCGAGAACTCCGCTGCCGAGAACGCCGCGACCCCGCCGACCGACGACCTGCCCGAGCAGCTGCGGATCCGGCGCGAGAAGCGGGAGCGCCTCCTGGCACAGGGCACGGAGGCGTACCCCGTCAGCGTCCCGGTCACGCACACCATCGCCGAGGTCCGGACGAAGTACGGCCACCTCGAGGCCGGCCAGGAGACCGACGACGTCGTGGGCATCGCCGGCCGGGTGGTCTTCGTCCGCATCGGCGGCAAGCTCTGCTTCGTCACGCTGCAGGACGGCGAGGGAAACCGCCTCCAGGGCATGCTGAGCCTCGCCGTGCTCGGCGAGGAGGCGCTCGCTGCCTTCAAGACCGACGTCGACCTGGGCGACCACCTCTTCCTGCACGGCCGTGTCGGCGCGTCGCGCCGGGGCGAGCTGAGCGTCTTCGCCGACGAGTGGCAGATGGCGGCCAAGTCGCTGCGTCCGCTCCCGGTGCTGCACAAGGACCTGTCCGAGGAGGCGCGCGTCCGGCAGCGCTACGTGGACCTCATCGCGCGTCCCGCGGCGCGCGACATGGTGCGCCTGCGCGCCGGCGTGGTGCGGTCCCTGCGCGAGAACTTCCACCGCCGCAGCTTTCTCGAGGTCGAGACGCCGATGCTGCAGACCATTGCGTCCGGCGCGTCCGCGCGGCCTTTCTCGACGCACATGAATGCGTACGACCTGGACCTCTTCCTGCGTATCGCGCCGGAGATCTTCCTCAAGAAGGCAGTCGTCGGCGGCGTCGAGAAGGTCTTCGAGATCAACCGGAACTTCCGGAACGAGGGCGCCGACTCGTCGCACTCGCCGGAGTTCGCGATGCTCGAGGCGTACGAGGCCTACGGCGATTACAACACCATCGGCGCACTCACCAAGGATCTGGTGCAGACGGCCGCACAGGACGTTCTCGGCACCACGCTCGTGACCCTTCCTGACGGCTCCGAGTACGAGCTCGGCGGAGAATGGGCAAACCTGCGTATGTACGACTCGCTCTCCGAAAGCCTGGGCGAGGAGATCACGGCCGACACGTCGGTGGAGGAGCTCGAGAAGATCGCGGGCCGTCTTGATGTCGAGGTCGGCAACAAGAAGATCCTGAATCACGGAAAGCTCGTCGAGACGCTCTGGGAGCATCGTGTGGGTGACCACCTGTGGGCGCCGACCTTCGTGCGGGACTTTCCCGTGGAGACGTCGCCGCTCACCCGGGACCACCGCACCGAAAAGGGTCAGGTCGAG
This sequence comes from Promicromonospora sp. CA-289599, assembly GCF_050936155.1. Taxonomy (NCBI): domain Bacteria; kingdom Bacillati; phylum Actinomycetota; class Actinomycetes; order Micrococcales; family Promicromonosporaceae; genus Promicromonospora; species Promicromonospora sp. CA-289599. The sequence continues at coordinate 2,116,944 of NZ_JBNJNI010000001.1, read as the reverse complement.
AAGTGGGACCTGTACATCCGCGGCTTCGAGCTGGGCACGGGTTATTCCGAGCTGGTCGACCCGGTGGTCCAGCGGCAGCGCTTCGAGGCGCAGGCCAGGATGGCCGCGGCGGGCGACGACGACGCCATGCTGCTCGACGAGGACTTCCTGACCGCGATGGAATTCGCGATGCCCCCTTCGGGCGGAATGGGCATGGGCATCGACCGTCTGCTCATGGCACTGACCGGTCAGGGCATCCGCGAGACCATCCTTTTCCCGCTCGTGAAGCCGCAGGCCTGAGGAATTCGAACCACTCGATGAGTTTGTGAGGATCTTGTGATGGATACGACGCTTGCGGTGCTCGCCGGGCTCACGCCCTCGGTGGGCGTCGGCCTGTTGTTCTGGTTTGCCATGCGCAAGATCCTTCGCGCGGACCGTCACGAACGAGAGGCCCTCGAGCGAATGGATCGCGAGGGCATGGTGGCGGCAGCGGAAAACACGGAGAATTCCCCTTCGCGCTGATCCGCGCGGCCGAGGTTATCCCTGGTGGCCTTCCGGATCAAAATCCACGCAGTTCAACTGCGCCGGGTGAAGTTTTGGTGATCGGTGTCACACGACCATTATTGACATGTCAATATTGAGTGCGGCATGCTCACGAACTAACCCCGGAAATTGTGGCTCGAAGGGAAGTACCCGCATGGTTCAGAAGGTTCAGCTTGTTCTCGAAGATGACATCGATGGCGGTGCCGCCGACGAGACCGTGAACTTCGGCCTCGACGGCGTCTCCTACGAGATCGACCTCAATGCCGAGCACGCGACCCAGCTGCGTGACGCACTCGCTTCGTGGGTCGGCCACGCACGCAAGGTGAAGTCGCCTGTCGCGCGCACTGCCACCACGCGCCGGTCGCGTTCGGGCAGCGACACGGCAGCGGTCCGCGAATGGGCCAAGGGCAATGGCTACACCGTGAGCGACCGTGGTCGTATCTCGGCAGAGGTCCAGGAGGCATACGCGAAGGCCAACGGCTGACGCGTCGCCTGCACGACGGCACATCGCGCCCCGGCGCCCCTCTCACGGGGCGGCCGGGGCGTCGTGCGTCTCCGGCCGGAGCACGGGCGAAACGTCATTAGGCTGGCTGCATGAGCACCCCTACCGCTGCTGCCCTGTGGATCGGCACCTACCCGAAGGCTGAGACCGAGCCGGGGACAGGTGAGGGCATCTGGCGCGTCGGTATCGGCGCGGACGGAAAGTTCGCCGGTGGCGAGCTCGTCGCGCAGGTCCCCTCGCCGTCGTTCCTCGCGCTCCACCCGTCGGGGCGCACCCTCCTGGCGGTGGGCGAGGCAGGGCCCGGCAGGCTCACCTCCTTCCACGTGTCCGACGCCGGCACGCTCACCCACGCGGCCACCACCACCTCGGGCGGTTCGGGCCCGTGCCACGTGGTGGCCACCGACTCCGCCGCCTGGGTCGCCAACTACGGCGACGGCGTCGCCGCCGTGGTGCCGCTTGCCGACGACGGCGTGCTCGGCGAGCCGCACACGTTCCCGCACGAGGGAACCGGCCCGGTCGCGGACCGGCAGGAGGGCTCGCACGCCCACTTCGTGCACGTGTGGGGGGACCGGGTCCTCGTGTCCGACCTCGGCACCGACGAGCTGCGCACCTACCCCCTCGATGGTTCCGGCGATGGTTCCGACGCCGAGCCCTCGAGCGGCACCGTCGCCGCCGTCCTGCCGCCGGGTACGGGCCCGCGCCACCTCGTGGAGCTCGCCGACGGCACGATCCTCGTCGCGGGCGAGCTGGACTGCAGGCTGCACGTCCTGGTCCCGGCCGGTCCCGGTCGCCTGGAGCACGTCGGCTCGGTGGCCATCACCGCGCGCACCACCTCCGATGGCGCAGCGGGCTACCCCTCGCACATCACCGTCGCAGGCGACCTGGTGCACGTGGGCGTGCGCGGCCCGGACGTCCTGTCGGTGCTCCGGATCCACGACGCTGCCGCGACGACGGAGGGCTTCGACGACGCCGTGCCGGGCGCCGTCGGGCACCTGGTGGTCGAGAACGTCGCCGACGTCGACCTCGGTGCGGGCGCCTGGCCGCGCCACCACGTGGTCCTGGCCGACGGCGGCATCGTGGTGGTGGCCGCGCAGCTCACCGACGAGCTGATCGCCGTCCGGCTCGACCGCGCGTCGGGCAAGGGCGAGATCACGGACCGACTGGAGCTGCCCGTGCCCGCGTGCGTCCTGGAGGCATGATGCGCGACAGCCTGCCTCCCGGCCTCGGCGAGCCCGGCGCGAACCGCCCGCTGCGGGTCGCGATGGTCTCCGTGCACACGTCACCGCTGGAGCAGCCCGGGACGGGCGACGCAGGCGGCATGAACGTGTACGTGCTGGAGCTGTCCCGGGCGCTCGCCCGGCGCGGGGCGCAGGTGGAGATCTACACGCGCGCGACGACGTCGGCCCAGCCCAAGGTGACCGACGCCGAGCCGGGGATCCGCGTCATCCACGTCTCGGCCGGGCCGTACGAGGGGCTGGACAAGAACGACCTGCCCGGCCAGCTGTGCGCGTTCGCGGCGGGCGTGCTGCGCGCCGAGGCGCACCGGCCCGAGGGCTGGTACGACGTGCTGCACACGCACTACTGGCTCTCGGGCCAGGTCGGCTGGCTCGCGGCGGAGCGCTGGGACGTTCCGCTGGTGCACACCATGCACACCATGGCGCGCGTGAAGAACGCCTCCCTCGCGCCGGGGGACGCCCCCGAACCGCACGGCCGGATCATCGGGGAGGAGCAGGTGGTCGCGGAGTCCGACGTCCTCGTCGCGAACACCGAGCAGGAGGCGACCGACCTGGTGCGCGACTACCGTGCCGTCCCCGATCGGGTGCGCGTGGTGCAGCCCGGCGTGGACCTCGACGTGTTCTCCCCGCTGCCCGACGTCGCGGGCGGAGGCCCGGCGGAGCGGGACCGCCGTCGGGCCGCGCAACGGGCCGGGCTGCGGGAACGCCTCGCGCTGCCGGTGGACCGGAAGATCGTGCTGTTCGCGGGGCGTGTGCAGCTGCTCAAGGGCCCTGACGTGCTGGTCCGGGCGCTGGGGGAGCGGGTATGGGAGGAGGGCGCCGGGCAGCCGCCCCTGCTTGTGGTGCTGGGCGGGGCGTCGGGCCGGCCCACAGCCGTCCGCGAGCTCGAGGCGCTCGCCTACCAGGAAGGGGTGGCCGCCCACGTGCTCGTGCGGCCCCCGGTGCCGCAGCAGGTGCTCGCCGACTACTTCCGGGCCGCCGACCTGGTGGCCGTGCCGTCGCACAGCGAGTCGTTCGGCCTCGTCGCGGCGGAGGCGCAGGCGACGGGCACCCCGGTCGTCGCGGCCGCGGTGGGCGGGCTGCGCACGGTGGTCGAGGACGGCGTCTCGGGGGTGCTCGTGCCCGACCACGAGCCCGAGAGCTGGGCACTGGTCCTCAAGAGCCTCCTGGACGACGACGTGCTGCGCGCGCGCCTGGCCGTGGGCGCTCGCGCCTCCTCGACCAGGTTCGGCTGGGACCGCGCCGCCGACGAGATCCTGGACGTCTACGAGCAGGCACGTAAGCACCACGCGACAAGATAGGGCGACCCCCTCAGGGGGTCGCCCTATCGCGTGCCGAGGGTCAGCGGCCCTGGTTGGCCACCGCGGCGATCGCGTCCTTCGCGGCCTCCGGGTCCAGGTAGGTGCCGCCTGGCTTCACCGGGGCGAGGGTCTCCTCGTCCAGCTCGTACACCAGCGGGATACCCGTCGGGATGTTCAGCCCGGCGATCGCCTCGTCCGAGACGCCGTCGAGGTGCTTCACCAGCGCCCGCAGCGAGTTGCCGTGCGCGGCGACGAGCACCGTCTTGCCGGCCTTCAGGTCGGGCACGATCTCGCTCTCCCAGTACGGCAGGGCGCGCTCGAGCACGAGGTTGAGCGCCTCCGTGCGGATGACGGGGGCGTCGGCGTAGCGCGGGTCCGCGTCCTGGCTGAACTCGGAGCCCAGCTCGATCTCCGGCGGCGGCACGTCGTACGAGCGGCGCCACAGCATGAACTGCTCCTCGCCGAACTCGGCGAGCGTCTGCTTCTTGTCCTTGCCCTGCAGGGCGCCGTAGTGGCGCTCGTTGAGGCGCCAGCTGCGCTTGACCGGGATCCAGTGCCGGTCGGCGACGTCGAGCGCCAGGTTCGCGGTCATGATCGCGCGGCGCAGCAGGGAGGTGTGCAGGATGTCCGGGTGCACGCCGGCCTCCTTGAGGAGCGCGCCGCCGCGCTTCGCCTCCTCCACGCCCTTCTCGGAGAGGGCGACGTCCACCCAGCCGGTGAACAGGTTCTTGGCGTTCCACTCGCTCTCGCCGTGGCGGAGCAGCACGAGGGTGTAGGTCATGGCTCCCATCCTGCCATCGGCGCGGAGACAGTCGTTGCCGCCTCCAAGCCTTGGAAGCGGCAACGACCTGTCCGACGGCGGAGCGGGCGCGAGCCCTACGACTCCGGGAAGTCGCCCGTGACGAGGAACGTCACGCGGCGGGCGACCGACACACCGTGGTCGCCGAACCGCTCGTAGTAGCGGCCGACCAGGGTCACGTCGACGGACTCCTGGACGGTGCCAGGCCACTCGGGCGCCAGGAGCAGGTTGAACGTCTCCTGGTGCAGCGCGTCGATGATGTCGTCGTCCCGCTCGAGTGCCTCGGCCACCGTGAGATCGCGGGTCGCGAGCAGCTTGGTGGTGCGCTGGGCCACGCGGACGGCGGCCTCGTGCATCTTCTCGAAGGTGTCCCGCGCCTCCGGCACGATCGCCTGTGCCGGGTAGCGCCCACGCGCCACCTGGGCCACGTGCCGGGCGAGGTCGCCCATCCGCTCCAGGGAGGCGCTCATCCGCAGGGCGCTCACCACGATCCGCAGGTCGGTGGCCACCGGCGCCTGCTGCGCCAGCAGGTGGATGCACCGCTCGTCGAGGGAGTCCTCGATGGCGTCGATGGTCTTGTCGGAGGCGATCACCTCCTGTGCCAGCTGTAGGTCGGCCTCCAGCAGCGCCGTGCCGGCACGGGTGATGGCGGCCTCCACGAGCCTGCTCATCTCGGTCAGGTCGTCTCCGACCTGCTGGAGCTCAGCTTCGAAGATCTGTCGCATCGGTTTCCTCTCGCACTCGGGGCGCGCGGACGGTTCGCGTCCGCTGTCGCGCCGCCAGGAGGCGGGCAGGGCCGACGCACGGCCGGGCCGACCGCCCCGGACAAGTCCCGGGAACGGCGCACGGCACAGCTACCGCCCGCACCCGCCAAGGTTCGGCGCCGCGATGTACCGGGAGGTTAACGCTCTTCCCCCCTGACATGAACACTAGGCGACACGATCGTCCGAGCACCCACCGACGTCGTCCTGCGGTTGAAACGTCGACCTACCCTGGAGGCGTGGACGGAATCATCTCCGGGGTACCGGTGCTGGCCGCCGGAATCATCGGCGTGATCGTCGGCGTGGTTGCCACAGTGGCGTTCCGCGTCTCCGAGCGGCAGCAGCATGCCCTTGCCCAGACCGAACCCGACGAGCTCGACGCGGGTCTCGTCCGTGTGCTCTCCGTGCTGCGCTCCGCCGCCGTCGTGCTCGACGGTGAGGACGAGGTCATCCGGGCGTCGCCGCCCGCCTACGCGCTGGGCGTGGTGCGCAACGACGCCCTCGTGCACCCGGCGATCACCGATCTCGTGGCCCTGGTGCGGCGCGACGGCGTGATCCGCGAGCAGGAGCTGGAGCTGCCCCGCGGCCCGGTGGGCCAGGGCACGGTGCTCCTGCAGGTGCGCGTGGCTCCGCTGGGCCTCGAACGCGTGCTGGTGCTCGCCGAGGACCGCACGGAGGCGCGCCGCGTGGAGGCGATCCGCCGCGACTTCGTCGTCAACGTGTCCCACGAGCTTAAGACGCCGGTGGGCGCGCTCGCCCTCCTGGCCGAGACCGTGGCCGACGCCGCGGACGACCCCGTCGCCGTCCGCCGGTTCACCGAACGCATGCAGCGCGAGGCGGTCCGGCTGTCCGCCCTGGTGCAGGAGATCATCGAGCTGTCGCGCCTGCAGGGCGCCGGCGCGATGCCGAAGCTGACCCCCGTACCGATCCGTGAGGTGGTGGAGGAGGCGGTCGACCGCGCCCGCACCACCGCGCACTCCAAGAACATCGCCATCACCATGGGCGGCGACCTGGACACCGAGGTCTACGGCGACCACAACCTCCTGGTCACCGCGGTCCGCAACCTGGTGGACAACGCCGTCGCCTACTCCGGGCCCGCCAGCCGCGTGGGCGTGGGGGTCAACGAGCGGGCCGGCCTGGTCGAGATCGCCGTGGTGGACCAGGGCGTCGGCATCGCCGAGGACGCGCAGGACCGTGTCTTCGAGCGCTTCTACCGCGTGGATCCAGCGCGCTCACGCGACACCGGTGGCACTGGGCTCGGACTGAGTATCGTGAAGCACGTCGCCGCCGACCACGGGGGCGACGTCACGATGTGGTCCGAGCCCGGTCGGGGCTCCACCTTCACCCTGCGCATCCCGTCCGCGGACCGGCCCGACGCCGGGAACCGCGGCGCCCCGCGCGATGACGCGGAACAGCAGGACCAGCACAGCCGGCAGGGTCAGCACCAGGCCACGGACGACGTGGCCGCCAAGAACGAGGAGGTAGGCGCGTGACGCGCATCCTGGTGGTCGAGGACGAGGAGTCGTACCGGGATCCGCTGACGTACCAGCTGACCCGCGAAGGCTTCGAGGTGATCGAAGCCGCCGACGGCAACTCGGCGCTCGCCGCGTACGACGCGGAGGGGGCGGACCTGGTGCTGCTCGACCTGATGCTGCCCGGGTTGTCCGGCACCGAGGTGTGCCGGGAGCTGCGGGCCCGCGGTGACGTGCCGGTGATCATGCTGACGGCCAAGGACTCGGAGATCGACAAGGTGGTCGGCCTGGAGCTCGGCGCCGACGACTACGTGACCAAGCCGTACTCCTACCGCGAGCTCCTGGCCCGGGTGCGGGCGGTCCTGCGCCGTCGGCAGCCCAACGACTCGGCGGACCACGACGAGGACGGCGTCCTCGAGGTCGGGCCGGTCCGGATGGACGTGGAGCGGCACACCGTCACCGTGTCCGGGGAGCCGGTGGCCCTGCCGCTCAAGGAGTTCGACCTGCTCGAGCTCCTGATGCGGAACGCGGGCCGGGTGCTGACCCGTGGCCAGCTCATCGACCGGGTCTGGGGCGCCGACTACGTGGGCGACACCAAGACGCTCGACGTCCACGTGAAGCGGATCCGGTCGAAGATCGAGCCCGACCCGGGTACGCCCAAGCACCTCCTCACGGTGCGTGGCCTGGGCTACAAGCTGGCCGACGACGAGGGGTGAGCCGCGCGGGCGTGCGGCCGTCGGTGTCGCACGTCACCAGGTGATCGCAGGTCTGGTCACCTTCCGTTCACCCGGCGTTTCCTCGCGAGACCGCGTCCGTGAGTAGTTTCGCGGTCCGTGAGCACCTCCCGATACACCCGACTCGTCGCTGCCGCCACCGCAGGCGCACTTCTCGTGCCGCTGGCGGGCTGCGCCGCCGTCGGGCTGCCGGGCGCCGGGGCGGAGGGCGAGCCGAGCACCGAGCCCGGGCCGGTGGTCGTCGGCGAGTTCCACGGGGTGGGTGCCTCGTCCCAGGAATCGGCGATGGAGGCCTGGATCGCCGGTTTCCGGGAGCAGCACCCCGACGCGGCGGTCACCTACGACCCGGCCGGCTCCGGTGACGGCCGCGCGGCCTTCCTCACGGGTGACACGTCGTTCGGTGCCTCCGACGTCGCGCTCAGCGACGAGGAGATGGCGGCCTCCGGCCCGGCCTGCGACGGCGGGAACGCCATCGACCTGCCGGTCTACATCAGCCCCATCGCCGTGGCCTTCAACCTGGACGGTATCGACCGGCTGAACCTGTCGTCCGACGTGATCGGACGGATCTTCACGGGCCAGATCACGCGCTGGGACGACCCGGCGATCGCGGAGGCCAACCCCGAGGCAGAGCTGCCCGCGCTGGGGATAACGCCCGTGCACCGGTCCGACGACTCGGGCACCACCGAGAACTTCACCGACTACCTCCACGAGACCGCGCCGCGGGCGTGGCCGCACGAGCCGGACGGCCTGTGGCCGCTGCCCGGAGGATTCGCTGCGGAGGGGACGAGCGGCGTCACCGAGACCGTCCGGTCCACGCCGGGCGGCATCACCTACGCGGACGCCTCGGCGACCACCGACCTCGGGCGCGTCGCCATCAAGGTGGGCAAGGAGTACGTGCCCTACAGCGCGGACGCCGCGGCTGCCGTCGTCGACGTCTCGCCGCGGATCGAGAACCGCTACGAGCACGACCTCTCGTTCGCGCTCGACCGGAAGATCGACAAGCCCTTCGCCTACCCGATGGTGCTCGTGTCGTACCTCGTCGTCTGCTCGCGGTACGAGGACCGGGCCAAGGGGACCTTCGTCAAGGAGTTCGTCGAGTACGTGGCGTCCGCCGAGGGGCAGGAACGGGCCGCCGCGGCGGCGGGCAGCGCGGTCATCTCGAGCGACCTCCAGGTGTGGATCGCCGAGGCGGCGGACGCCATCTATCTGACCCAGCAGCGGACCGACGGGTGAGGAATGCCCGGCCGTGCCATGGTGGGCGTGTTGCGGATCACCCGCTCCACGCGACCTTGTTCACCCTCCGTTTACCTATACCTGGTGAGCAGGTCACTCCACCTGCCTAGCGTCCCAACTGACGCGCCGGCGATCGCCGCGCGTACGACTTGAACAGGATGGAACGACACGTGAAGATCAGCCGATTCCCCCGCGTTGGCTCCGCTGTCATGGTGGGCGCGCTCGCGCTGAGCCTCGCAGCCTGCGGATCCGACCCGGGCGCAGCCGACCCGAGCGGCGAAGGTTCGGAGGCCGGTACGGGCCTCTCCGGTGAGCTCAACGGCGGCGGTTCGAGCGCCCAGGAGTCCGCCATGGAGGCCTGGCGCTCCGGCTTCCAGAGCGCGAACCCCGACGTCACCGTCAACTACGACCCGACCGGCTCCGGCGGCGGCCGTGAGAACTTCATCTCCGGCGCCTTCGCGTTCGCCGGCTCGGACGCCGCGCTGGACGAGGACGAGCTGGCCGACGCCGAGGCGCAGTGCGGTGCGGGCGGCGTCATCGAGTACCCGGCCTACATCTCGCCGGTCGCCGTCGCCTTCAAGCTCGAGGGCGTCGACACGCTGAACCTGTCCCCCGAGACGATCGCGAACATCTTCGCGGGCGAGATCACCACCTGGGACGACGCGGCGATCGCCGACGACAACCCGGACGCCGAGCTGCCCAGCACCGACATCACCGTCGTGCACCGCTCGGACGACTCTGGCACCACCGAGAACTTCCAGGAGTACCTGCACACGGTCGTCCCGGACGTGTGGACCTACGAGCCCGAGGGCATCTGGCCCATCGAGGGCCAGGAGTCCGCGCAGGGCACCTCCGGCGTCGTCGGCGCCGCGGAGGCCGGCGAGGGCACCATCACCTACGCCGACGCCTCGCAGATCGCCAGCCTGAGCACGGCTGCCGTCGGTGTGGGCGACGATTTCGTGCCGTACAGCCCTGAGGCTGCCGCTGCCGTCGTCGAGGGCTCGCCGCGCGTCGAGGGCACCTCCGAGCACGTCTTCACCTACGACCTCAAGCGCGACATCGCGGGCACCTACCCGATCGTCCTGGTCTCCTACCACCTGGCGTGCGCCACGTACGAGGACGCCGCTCAGGCCGACCTGGTCAAGGGCTTCTTCACCTACATCCTGAGCGAGGAAGGGCAGAAGCTGGCCGCCGACTCGGCGGGCTCCGCCCCGCTCTCGGCGACGCTGCGCGACCAGTTCCTGCCGTCGGTCGAGGCGATCACGGCCGGCTGATCCAGCTGAAGCAGTACCTGAGCGCATGACAGCCGGCCGGTGGCCGGGCCGGACGAGCACCGCAGACGTTCGTCCGGCCCGGGGACACCGGTCGGCTGTGCCAGGCTTGACGTAAGCATTGAACAGACTCACACAGACCTGACAAGGCGAGGAAAATCTGTGACGACCACCGACAGCCCGCCCGCTTCCGTGACGCCCGCGCGGCGCCGCGGGTCGAGCGGCGACACCGAGCGAGGCTTCAGCCGGACATTCCGCTGGATCGCTACCGGGTCCGGCGCGCTGATCCTCACGACTCTGGCTGCGGTCGCCCTGTTCCTCATCGTGCGGGCATGGCCCGCCATGACGGCCAGCCCGGCTGAGCTCGCCGACACCGTGCCGCGTTACCCCGACGACACGTCCTTCATCGCCTACGTGGGCCCGCTCGTGTTCGGCACGCTGCTCGCCGCCCTGCTGGCCTTGCTGATGGCCACGCCCGTTGCCATGGGTATCGCACTCTTCATCTCGCACTACGCGCCGCGCCGGCTCGCCCAGCTCATGGGTTACCTCGTGGACCTGCTCGCGGCGATCCCGTCGGTGGTCTACGGCCTCTGGGGATTCCTCGTCCTCACACCGGCACTCGTGCCCGTGTGGACCTGGCTGGGCGAATACGTCGGCTGGTTCCCGCTGTTCGCCGGCGAGGCGTCGACGACCGGGCGAGTGCTGGCCACCGTCTCCGTCGTGCTGGCCGTGATGATCCTGCCGATCATCACTGCGGTCTCCCGCGAGGTCTTCCTGCAGACGCCGACGCTGCACGAGGAGGCGGCTCTCGCCCTCGGGGCCACGCGCTGGGAGATGATCCGCACCGCGGTGCTGCCCTTCGGGCAGTCCGGTGTCATCTCCGCCGCGATGCTGGGGCTCGGCCGCGCGCTCGGCGAGACCATGGCCGTGCTGATGATCCTCTCGCCCGGCTTCCTGTACTCGTTCCACATCCTCTCGGCGTCGCAGCAGCAGACCATCGCTGCCTACATCGCCCTGGACTTCCCGGAGGCGAGCGGCCTGGCGGTCAACGCGCTGATCGCCACCGGCCTCGCCCTGTTCGTCATCACGCTGGCGGTGAACATGGCTGCCCGGGCCATCGTCGCCCGCCGCAAGGAATTCTCGGGGGCCAACTGATGAGCGCCGACACCTCCACCATGGACTCCACCGCGCGCACCCGCGCGCTCCTGACCACCGCCGAGCCGCGCCGCAGGCGCACCGACCGCATCATGGCCGTGCTCATCTGGGGCGCCTTCGCGCTGGCCATGCTGCCGCTGGTCTCGCTGCTCTGGACCGTGCTGTTCAACGGCGCGGGCCGGATCAGCATCGAGTTCCTCACCTACTCGATGCGCGGCATCTTCGGTGGCGACCCCAGCGGCGGCATCTACCACGCCATGATGGGCACGCTGATCATCACCGGCTGGGCAGCGCTCATCTCGGTGCCCATCGGCATCCTGGTCGCCATCTACCTGGTCGAGTACGGCCGGGGAGCCTTGGCCCGGTCGGTGACCTTCTTCGTCGACGTCATGACGGGTATCCCGTCGATCGTGGCCGGCCTGTTCGCCGTCTCGCTGTTCACCATCTTCTTCGGACCGGGTGCCCGGTTCGGGCTCATGGGCGCGGTGGCACTGTCCGTGCTCATGATTCCCGTGGTGGTGCGGTCCTGCGAGGAGATGCTCAAGCTCGTGCCCAACGAGCTGCGTGAGGCGTCGTACGCGCTCGGCGTGCCCAAGTGGCTCACCATCGTCCGGGTGGTGCTGCGTACCTCCGTGGCCGGCCTGACCACCGGTGTCCTGCTCTCCGTGGCGCGCGTGATCGGCGAGACCGCGCCTCTGCTGGTCGCCGTGGGCGTGACCGACTCGATCAACTTCAACGCGTTCGAGGGGCGCATGATGACACTGCCGGTGTTCATCTACCGGCAGTACAGCCAGGGCCTCGCGACGTGCCGTGAGGGCCAGGCGGACTGCGTGGCCGACATCGCCACGCAGAACGCGTGGGGCGCCGCCCTGACGCTGATCGCGATAGTGATGCTGCTCAACATCGCCGGCCGCCTCGTGAACCGCTGGTTCGCACCGAAGACCCGCTGAACCGCACCTCAGCTCACCCGAAGCCATACAGCCCCGAAGGAACTCAACGATGGCCCAGCGCATCGACGTCAAGGACGTCAACATCTACTACGGCGACTTCCGTGCCGTCGAGGGCGTGTCCATGACGATCGACCCCAAGTCCGTGACGGCCTTCATCGGCCCGTCGGGCTGCGGTAAGTCGACCTTCCTGCGCACCCTCAACCGTATGCACGAAGTGATCCCGGGAGCCTACGTCGAGGGTTCCGTGGAGCTGGAGGGCGTCGACCTCTACGGCGAAGACGTCGACCCGGTGGCCGTGCGCCGTACTGTCGGCATGGTGTTCCAGCGGCCCAACCCGTTCCCCACGATGTCCATCAAGGACAACGTGCTGGCGGGCGTGAAGCTGAACAACCGCAAGATCTCCAAGTCCGACGCCGAGGAGCTGGTGGAGTCGTCGCTGCGCGGCGCCAACCTCTGGAACGAGGTCAAGGACCGCCTCGACCGGCCGGGCTCCGGCCTGTCCGGCGGTCAGCAGCAGCGCCTCTGCATCGCCCGGGCCATCGCGGTGAAGCCGCAGGTGGTGCTGATGGACGAGCCGTGCTCGGCCCTGGACCCGATCTCCACCCTGGCGATCGAGGACCTCATCCAGGAGCTCAAGAAGGACTACACGATCGTCATCGTCACGCACAACATGCAGCAGGCCGCGCGCGTGAGCGACCGGACGGCGTTCTTCAACATCGCGGGTACCGGCAAGCCGGGCAAGCTCATCGAGATGAACGACACCGCGACGATCTTCTCGTCGCCCGCAGAGAAGGCCACCGAGGACTACGTCTCGGGCCGCTTCGGGTGAGCTAGACCCGGGCCGCAAGACGACCCCAACACCCTGCACGGCGCCTTCGGCGTGTCGCGTGCAGAGTGTTGGGGTCGTTTTCGTGGCCAGGCTCTACCTGGCCGATCGGGTCAGTCCGTGGCGGACGGCGACGGCGACACGACCGGCGAACCCGACGGCGACGGCAGGACCGCGACCGGCAGGTAGTCGGCGTACTCCGGCAGCGTGCCGTCGAACACCGGGAGCTGGAACCCCTTGGAGTCGCCGCCGACGGTGAGCGTGGCGTCGAGGTAGTCGCCGGGCGCCGCGCCCACGGTGTCGAGCTGGACCGCCTCGCCGGTCTCCGTGCCCAGGTAGACGGTGCCACCGGCCGGCACGTCAACGGTGACGGGGGAGGCGCCAGGAGCCCCGAGCGTGAACGACGCGTCGTCCGCCGTCTCGTTGGCGAGCGCGCCGAGGACGTTGCCTGCCTCGCCCTCGGCGGCCGACACGACCATGAGGTTGATGCCGCGCAGGTCCCTGTTCTCCTCGCCGAGCACGGAGACGCCGGCGCCGTCGGACGGGTCGTAGTTCAGGTCCGTGGTGGTCGGGGCGCAGGCCGCGAGGAGCAGGGCTCCCGTTGCGGAGACCGCTGCGAGGGCGATGGTGCGGGCGCCTCGAGCGGCGGTGGCGCGACGGGACACGGTGAACTCCCTGATGTTCGTCTGGTTCGGGCGGGGGCGGATCCCCGCCATATCCTAGTGGGCCTCGGGGCATGCCCGCGCATCGCGACCAGAGGCGAAATGCCCGGTCAGGGCGTGGCGACGGTCACGTCCCCGGAACGATCCGATGGTGCCGGACCGGGTGGTAACCGTCCGAACATTCACCCGCAACGGCGCTCTGACCTGCGGAAACGCCTTTTGGAATGACTCAAGGACAACCCCAAGGGCGCAAGTTCTCCTGATTACGCCGTGGTAACCTGGTTTCAGGGAAAGGGGACATCTGCAGATGACGTTCACAGTAGGCGAGACGGTTGTCTACCCGCACCATGGCGCGGCGCTGATCGAAGAGATCAAGGTCCGCAAGATTCGCGGCGAAGAGAAGATGTACCTCAAGCTCAAGGTCGCTCAGGGCGACCTCACCATCGAGGTTCCGGCGGAGAACGTCGACCTGGTTGGCGTGCGCGACGTCGTCGGCCAGGAGGGCCTCGACCGCGTGTTCGAGGTGCTGCGTGCGCCGTACACCGAAGAGCCCACCAACTGGTCGCGCCGGTACAAGGCGAACCTCGAGAAGCTCGCGTCCGGCGATGTCATCAAGGTGGCCGAGGTCGTTCGTGACCTGTCCCGCCGTGACGCCGACCGCGGTCTTTCCGCAGGCGAGAAGCGAATGCTCGCCAAGGCTCGCCAGATCCTCGTGTCCGAGCTCGCTCTGGCCGAGCACACCGAAGAGGAGAAGGCGGAAGCGATCCTCGACGAGGTTCTCGCTTCCTGACTTACCCACAGGATCCGTCTGACGTCACTGTCAGGGCCCGGTGCTCGCGCCCCACGGGATCCTTCGCTTCAATCATGATCCTGTGGGGACCCCGACCAGATGACGACCCTTGCAATCCTGACGGCCGCTGGTTCGGGATCCCGTCTAGGGCGCGACCTGCCGAAGGCTCTGGTGGAGCTGGACGGCTTTCCGCTGGTGCTGCACGCCGCGCGACGCCTCGCGGCGTCGGGCGTCGTGGACTCGATAGTGGTGACCGCGCCTGACGGCCTGGTCGGCGTCATGGCCGATCTCATGGCAGGCGACCCGCACGTGGGGATCCCCGTCCGGGTGACCGACGGCGGACCCACCCGGCAGGCTTCCGTCGCCGCAGGCCTCGCTCTCGCGCGTCCTGAGGACGACGTGGTGCTGGTGCACGACGCCGCGCGGCCGCTCGTCCCGCCAGAGCTCGTCCAGCGGGTCGTGAGCGCTGTACGCAGCGGTCACGGCGCCGTCGTCCCCGGCCTGCCGGTCACCGACACGGTGAAGCAGGTGCGGCCCGACGGCGACGCCGAGCTGGTCACGGGCACGCCCGACCGCTCGATGCTGCGGGCCGTGCAGACCCCCCAGGGGTTCGCCCGCGACCTGCTCGTGCGCGCGCACGACACGGGTGCGGAGCGTGCCGCCGCCGAACACCTCGCTGCCACCGACGACGCGGGCCTCGTCGAGGCTCTCGGCGAGCCGGTCCACATCGTCCCCGGTGATGCGGCAGCCTTCAAGATCACCACCGAACGCGACTTGTGGCTCGCGTCCCTCGTGCTGCAGGAGACCACCGCATGACCGACCCGTCCAGCACGCCGGAGCCCGCACGACCGGCTCCGGTCCCGTACCCCCTGCCGCGCACGGGCATCGGGGTCGACGTGCACGCGTTCGCGCCGGACGGCTCGGACCGTGAGATGTGGCTCGGGGGCCTGCACTGGCCGGGTGAGCGCGGCCTGGCGGGCCACTCCGATGCCGACGTCGCAGCGCACGCGGCAGCGGACGCGCTGTTCTCCGCGGCGGCCCTGGGAGACCTCGGCTCGCACTTCGGGACCGGCCGTCCCGAGTGGGCGGGCGCGTCCGGGACGACGCTGCTCGCGGAAGCCGCGAGGCGCGTTCGGGCTGCTGGGTACATGATCGGTAACGTGGCAGTTCAGGTGATCGGAAACCATCCGCGGGTCGGTACCCGGCGCGACGAGGCACAGGCGGCGCTGTCCGCCGCCGCCGGCGCGCCCGTATCCCTCACCGCGACCACCACCGATGCGCTCGGCCTGACCGGCCGCGGTGAGGGCGTCGCGGCGATCGCGACGGCGCTCGTCGTGCCCGAGGCCGGGAGCGCGGCATGAACAAGCGGAAGCCGCTCGACGAGCGGCGCGCCGAGATCGTCGAGGCGGGCCTGAGCGTGGCGATGCGCGAGGGCGTCGAGTCGGTGACCGTGCGCCGCGTGGCGCAGGAGGCCGGGATCTCGCTGGGCACCGTGCACTACTGCTTCGACGACAAGGACGCGATGCTGCGCGCCATGGGCCGCGCCATCGCGATGCGTGCGTCGGAGCAGGTGCTGGCGGCGCTCGACGCCGGGCCCGACCGGACGGACCTGGCCGAGGCCACTGTCGACGCGATGCTGGGCGGCCTCAAGCAGCACCAGGACATGCGGCTGCTGACCTTCGAGTTCGCGGTTTCGGGCGCGCGCACCCCGGTGCTGCGCGAGGTGGCGCAGGCCCACCTCAAGCAGAGCATCGCGATGACGCGGGAGTACCTGCAGCGGCTCGCCGACGTCGCGCACGTCAGGTTCCGCACCGATATCGGCGCGCTGGCGCGGATGACGGCGCTCCGCATCGACGGCATCGAGCTCGCGTGGATGGTGGACCAGGACGACGAGGCGGCACGCGCGGGGTTCGCGGACCTCGCGGCCGCCGTCTTCGGCGACATGGAGCCCGCGGACGAGCTGGAGCTCGCACAGGAGCTGTGACTCCTAGCCGAAGACCCGCTGGGTGTACGGGTTCGCGAACACGCCCTCGGGGTCCGCGGCATCGCGGACCCGGCGGAAGTCCGGGAGCCGCCGGTACTGACCCTCGAGGTACTCGGCGTCGCGGGTGTGCAGCTTGCCCCAGTGGGGCCGCCCGCCAACGGCGGTGAGGATCTGCTCGGCGGCGTCGAAGTACCGCGCGTACGGCAGGCGCCAGTACTGGTGGACGGCCACGTACGCGGTCTCGCGGCCGTACGCGGTGGAGAGCCACACGTCGTCGGCGGGTGCGAAACGCACCTCGATCGGGAACGGGACGTTCTCCCCGGTGGACCGCTGCCAGGCGTCGATCTCGCCCAGTACCCCGACGACGGCGTCGCGCGGGACGGCGTACTCCATCTCGCGGAACCGTACCCGGCGGTTGGTGCAGAAGACCTCGTGCGACGGCGCCGTGTACCGGCGGGCGCTCAGCGCGCGGGCCGCGACGGCGTTCAGGGTGGGCGTCGACGCGGGCAACGCCGTCGCGACCCGGTTCACCGCCTCGAAGAGCCCGTTGGACAGCACCTCCTCGTCGAGGAAGGAGCGGGCCGCCCCCGCGGCCTTGCGTGCGCGGTGGGCGACGCCCGAGCCGGCGCTCGTCCCCGCGTCGACGCGGGTGTTGCGCAGGGTGAGCGCCCGGCGCGTGGTGGGGAACCAGTAGAACTCGAAGTGGTCGTGGTCGGCGACCAGGTCGTGCACGCTCTCCAGGACGCGGTCCAGGTGCCAGGGCTCCTCGACGGCGTGCAGGTCGAAGGCGGGGACCGCCTCGATCGTCACGGTGCTCAGCACCCCCGTGGCGCCGAGGCCGAGCCGCGAGGCCTCGAACAGGTCGTGCTGCTCGGTGGGCGAGGTGTGCGTGACCTCGCCGTCGGGTCCCACCACCGTCAGGGCGCGGACGCGCGTGGCGAGGCCGCCGAACCTGGCGCCGGTGCCGTGCGTACCCGTGGAGATCGCGCCGGCGATCGACTGCCTGTCGATGTCGCCGAGGTTCTGCATCGCGAGGCCACGCTCGGCCAAGACCTGGTTGAGCTGGTGCAGGCGCATGCCCGCGCCCACCGTCACGAGGGCGTGCCCGGTGTCCGGGTCACGCTCCACGCGGTGCAGGGCGTTGAGACGATCCAGGCTGAGCTGCACGCCCTCGGTGGCCGCGGCCGGGGTGAAGGAGTGCCCACCGCCGACCACACGGACGGTGTGGCCGTCCTTGACCGCACGACGTACCGCGTCGGACAGCTCGTCCGCCGAGGCCGGCTGTTCTTGCCGCACGGGCGTCACGCTGACGTTGCGCGCCCAGTTCGTCCAGATCACGGATGCACTATCCCACGGCCCCGTGCCCGTTAACTAGACCTCTGTTCCGGGCTGGTGCCGGGGAGTAGCGTTCGGACATGAGCTCCGCAGCAGACACCGTCGCACGGCTGACCGCCGCCACGTCCGGCCTGCCCGCCCCCCTCGCCGTCGTCGACCTGGACGCGTTCGACGCCAACGCGCTCGACCTCCTCAAGCGTGCCGACGGGGTGCCGGTCCGCGTCGCGTCGAAGTCCGTGCGCGTGCGCTCGCTGGTAGCGCGTGCCGCCGGGCACAGTTTCGCGGGCGTCATGGCGTACTCGGTACGTGAGGCGTTGTGGCTGGTCAGCGAGGGTGTGCGCGATGTGCTGGTCGGCTACCCGACGGTGGACGAGGAAGCTCTGGCCGCCCTCGCGGCAGATGCCACGGCCCGCGCGGAGATCACCCTGATGGTCGACGACGTCGTCCACCTCGGCCTGATCGCGGACGCCGACCAGGCCGCCGGCGCGAGCGCCCACCCCGTCCAGGTGTGCCTGGACGTCGACTGCTCGCTCCGGGTCGGCGTCGGTGCGCTGACCGCCCATCTCGGCGTGCGGCGGTCTCCGCTGCGCGAGCCCGGCGACGTCGCCGCCCTCGCGACGGTGGCCCAGGCGAGAGGGCTGTCCGTGCGCGGCCTCATGTTCTACGAGGCCCAGGTGGCCGGACTGCCCGACACGAGCCCCGCCGTCCGGCTGGTCAAGCGGCTGTCGATGCGCGAGGTGAACGATCGCCGGGTGCGGATCCTCGCGGCGGTGCGCGACGCCGTCGGGCAGGAGGTCGAGCTCGTCAACGCGGGCGGGACCGGGTCGATAGAGGTGAGCGGTGGCGCGCCCGGCGTCACCGAGGTCACCGCGGGCTCCGGCCTGTACATGCCGGGCCTGTTCGACGGCTACCGCTCGTTCCGGCCTCGTCCGGCGGCGTTCTTCGGGCTCGACGTCGTACGTGAGCCCGCGCCCGGCTGGGTGACCGCGTTCGGGGGCGGGTACGTGGCGTCCGGCAAGGCGGGAGCGGCGCGGGTGCCCCGCCTGTTCACGCCCGGCTACGCCCTGAACGGTCCGGAGGGCGTCGGCGAGGTGCAGACGCCGCTGCGGGTGACCCGTGGGGCGTCCGGCGCAGGGCTGCGCATCGGCGACCGCGTCTGGCTCCGGCACGCCAAGGCGGGCGAGATGATGGAGCGGTTCGACCAGGTGCACCTCGTCCGGGGCGACAAGATCGTGGAGACGGTGCCGACCTACCGGGGCGAGCAGAAGAACTTCGGGTAGGGCGTGCGGCAGCCTGCCGGGGAGAAATCGGGTAGAACAGGGCCATGCCCGTGACACATCACCGCAACCGCCCGATGACAGGCCGCGACCCGCACGAGCCGACGCGCAGCGCGACTCCGCTGGAGCTGCTGTTCGACCTCGCGTTCGTCGTCGGGTTCGGCGTGGCGGGGGAGCAGGGCGCCCACCTGTTGGCCGAGGGGCACGCGGCCGCCGGCGTGATCGGCTTCGCGTTCTCGATGTTCGCGATCTGCTGGGCGTGGATCAACTTCTCCTGGTTCGCGTCGGCGTTCGACACCGACGACTGGTTCTACCGCGTCACCACCATGGTCCAGATGATCGGCGTGGTGGTGCTCGCGCTCGGCCTGCCCGAGATGTTCGAGTCCCTGGTGGAGGGCGACCGGGTCC
Source organism: Promicromonospora sp. CA-289599 (assembly GCF_050936155.1). Taxonomy (NCBI): domain Bacteria; kingdom Bacillati; phylum Actinomycetota; class Actinomycetes; order Micrococcales; family Promicromonosporaceae; genus Promicromonospora; species Promicromonospora sp. CA-289599. The sequence goes on along the minus strand of NZ_JBNJNI010000001.1, from coordinate 2,097,727 downwards.
ACAACGAGGTGATGGTCGCCGGGTACATCGTGATGCGCCTGGCCATGCTCGTGCAGTGGCTCCGGGCAGCCAGGCAGGCGCCCGAGTACCGCGCGACCTGCATGGCGTACGTGCGGACGCTCGTCATCACCCAGGTCGGCTGGGTCGTCCTCGCGGTCGCACCGGTGAGCGTGCCGGTCTTCTTCGTCGCGGGTGCGCTGCTGGGCACCGCCGAGATGGCCGGCCCCTGGCTGGCCGAGCGGCTCCGCACCGAGGGCCCTGGCCGGCGGAGCACGCCCTGGCACGCCCACCACATGGCCGAGCGTTATGGGCTGCTGGCCATCATCACGCTCGGTGAGGGCGTGATCGGTACCGTCGCGACGCTGTCCGCCGTCGTCCATGACTCGGGCTGGACGCTCGATGCCGCCCTCGTGGCGTTCGCGGGCACCGCCCTCACGTTCGGCCTCTGGTGGACGTACTACCTCACGCCCGACGCCGAGATGCTGCACAGGCACCGCGAGCGGTCGTTCGTGTGGGGCTACGGGAACATAGTGGTCTTCGCGGCCCTCGCCGGGGTGGGCGCCGGCCTGCACGTGGCGGCGTACTACCTGGAAGGGCACTCCCACGTCGGCGCCGTCGGGACGGTGCTGGCCGTGGCCGTGCCGGTCCTCGTGTTCGTCCTTGCCGACTACACGCTGTTCGGGTTCCTGACCCGGTCGTTCGACCGGCTGCACCTGTTCATCATCATCGGCACGGTGGCGGTGCTCGCCGCTGCCGTCGCCGCGGCGGCGGCCGGGGCGCCCATGTCCTGGGCGCTCCTCCTGGTGATGCTCGCACCGGTGGTGTCGGTGGTCGGCTACGAGACACGCGGGCACCGGCACGTCGCCCGTCTGCTCGAGAGCCAGCCCGGGCCGGGAGACGAGCTACTGACGCCGGGGCAGTAGCCTGCGGGTATGCGAGCTGCAGTGACGGTGCACATGAAGGCGGACCCGACCACGGTCTGGAACCTGCTCAGCGATGTCACCCGGGTGGGTGAGCTGAGCCCCGAGACGTTCGAGGCCGAGTGGACCGACGGTGCGACCGGTCCCGCCGTGGGCGCGTTCTTCCGCGGCCACGTACGGCGCAACGGGGTGGGGCCGGTGTACTGGTCGCAGTGCAAGGTGACGCACTGCGAACCGGGCCGCGACTTCGGCTTCACCGTGTACATGGGCGGCAAGCGCCTGAACAACTGGCGCTACCAGCTCGTGCCCGCGGACGGCGGCACCGACGTCACCGAGTCGTTCGCCCTGGAGCAGCGCGGCGTGGCCCGCGTGTACTGGGCGCTGGCCGGCTGGCACCGCCGTCGGGTCAACGTGCGCGGGATGCGCCAGACCCTGGAACGGGCCAGGGCGGTTGTCGAGGCGGGGAGCGGAAGCGCCGGTACCCTTGACAGGTGACCATTCGCCTGTTTGACACCGCCACGCGCGAGGTGCGCGACTTCAACCCCATCACCCCGGGCGAGGTCGGCATCTACCTGTGTGGCGCCACGGTGCAGGCACCCCCGCACGTCGGCCACCTGCGCCCGGCCGTCGCGTTCGACGTGCTCCGGCGCTGGCTCACGCGGCGGGGCCTGACGGTCACCCTGATCCGGAACGTCACCGACATCGACGACAAGGTGCTGGCCAAGTCGGCCGCCGCCGGCCGCGAGTGGTGGGCGCACGCCGCGCTGTACGAGCGGGTGTTCACGCAGGCCTACGACGCGCTCGGCGTCCTGCCGCCCACCTACGAGCCGCGTGCCACCGGCAGCGTGCCGGAGATGGTCGCGCTCATGGAACGCCTCGTCGAGAAGGGCCACGCCTACGGCACCGGCGAGGGCAACGTCTGGTTCGACGTCCACTCCTGGCCCGCCTACGGGGAGCTCACCCGCCAGAAGGTCGAGGACCTCAGCCCCGAGGAGGGCGGCGAGCCCACGACGGGCACGGTGAGCGACGCCAAGAAGAACCCGCACGACTTCGCGCTGTGGAAGGCTCCCAAGCCGGACGAGCCCGAGTCGGCGTCGTGGGACACCCCGTACGGGCGCGGTCGCCCCGGCTGGCACCTGGAGTGCTCGGCGATGGCCCGCCGCTATCTGGGCGACACGTTCGACATCCACGGCGGCGGCCTCGACCTGCGGTTCCCCCACCACGAGAACGAGCAGGCGCAGTCCCGGGCGGCGGGCTACGGCTTCGCGAACCGCTGGATGCACGTCGCGTGGGTCACGCAGTCCGGCGTGAAGATGTCCAAGTCCCTGGGCAACGGCCTCCTCGTCAGCGAGCTGCTGAACGAGGCACCCGCGCCCGTCGTGCGCTATGCGCTGGCCGCCGTGCAGTACCGCTCGATGCTCGAGTGGGCGCCCGACACCCTCGACGAGGCCCGCACCACGTGGGAGCGTCTGTCGGGCTTCGTGGCGCGCGCCTCGGAGCGGGTGGGCGACGTCCCGGCGGAGGAGGTCGCCAAGGCCGAGGTCCCCGAGGCGTTCGCCACCGCGATGGACGACGACCTGAACGTGCCACAGGCGCTCGCCGTCGTGCACGAGCACCTGCGGGCCGGGAACACGGCTCTCGCGTCCGGCGCCGATGCGGCGGTGCGTACCGAGCTGGTGACATTGCGTGCGATGCTCGATGTACTGGGGCTCGACCCGGCGGACCCGCAGTGGGCGGCGACGTCCACCGACGACCGGTACGCCACGGCGCTCGACGAGCTCGTCACGGCGGAGCTCAAGGCCCGCGCCGAGGCGCGCGCGGCCAAGGACTGGGCCACTTCCGACGCGATCCGGGACCGCCTCGCGGCCGCCGGCATCGAGGTCCAGGACTCCGCCGACGGCGCCCGCTGGACGCTGTCCTGATCTTTTCCCTGGTGGTCGAGCTTGTCGCGACCGCCTCGACCGAACCCGCGGTGGTCGCGACAAGCTCGACCACCGGCTGAGAGACGAGACACACCATGGCAGGAAACTCGAAGCGCGCCGGTGCGGTACGCAAGGCAGGCTCCAAGAAGGGCGCCCAGGTAGGCACCGGCGGACACAGCCGCAAGGCACTGCAGGGCAAGGGGCCGACGCCGAAGGCGGAGGACCGTACCTACCACCCGGCGCACGAGCGCAAGCTGGCGGCGGAGAGGCGCGCGGCAGCGGCCGGCCGGCGCCCGGGCGGCCGCGGGTCGGGTCGCAAGGCCGCGGGGGCGACCGAGGTCGTCACCGGGCGCAACGCGGTGCTGGAGGCGCTGCGCGCCGAGATGCCCGTCGAGGGCATCTACCTGGCCACCCACCTGGACGCCGACGACCGTACCCAGGAGATCCTGGAGATCGCGCACGCGCGCAGCCTCCCGATGTTCGAGGCCTCGCGGCTCGACCTCGACAAGATCACCGAGGGCGCGGTGCACCAGGGCGTGGCCATGAAGGTTCCGCCGTACGACTACAAGGACGCCGAGGACCTGCTCGACGCCGCGGCGGAGGCCGGTGAGCCGCCGCTGATCGTGGCGCTGGACAACATCACGGACCCGCGCAACCTCGGTGCGGTGCTCCGGTCCGCCGGCGCGTTCGGCGCGCACGGCGTGCTGGTGCCGGAGCGGCGCGCGGCAGGCGTGACGGCGTCGGCCTGGAAGGTCTCGGCGGGCGCAGCGGCCCGTGTCCCTGTCGCACGTGCGACGAACCTCGCCCGCGAGCTCGCCGAGCTGAAGAAGTCCGGCTGCTTCGTGGTCGGGCTCGACGCCGGGGGCGAGATGCAGGTGGGCGAGCTCGCCTACGCCACCGACCCGCTGGTGCTGGTCATCGGCTCGGAGGGCAAGGGCCTGTCCCGCCTGGTGCGCGAGGCGTGCGACGCGATCGTGTCCATCCCGATCGCCACCACCACCGAGTCGCTGAACGCGGCGGTCGCGGCGGGGATCACCCTGTACGAGGTCGCGAAGCAGCGTTCGACGCCCGCCGGCTAGTTTCCGGCTCGGTCAACTCCGGCTCGGTCACTCCGGCTCGGCCTCGCCCGGCGGGAGGCCGAGCAGGGCGTCCTCGTCCGGGCGGTGCCGGAGCACGTTCTCCACGTACGACTCCGCGGCCTCAGGCAGTGGGATGTCCCGCTGCGCCTGCTGCGAGATGAACCAGCGGTGGTCGAGGATCTCGTGGAAGAGCTGCGCCGGCTCCAGCTTGCGGCGCAGCTCGCGCGGGATGGCGTCGATGGTCGGGCGGAAGACCTGGCGGACCCAGGCGTGCGCCACGATCTGCTCCTGGTCGTTCTGCCGGTCCGTCGCCGCGCGGTAGCTGTCGAGGTCGTTGAGCATGCGCCGGGCCTGGTTCTCCTGCACGTCCAGCCCGGTGAGGCGGAGCAGACGGCGGGAGTGGTGCCCTGCGTCGACCACCTTGGGCTGGATGCGGACCTTGGTGCCGTCGATGTCGGTCGTGATCTCAAGCTCGCCGACGTCGAAGCCGAGGTCGTTGAGGCGCTCGATGCGCGCGGCGACGCGCCAGCGGTCGCCGGAGTCGAACGCCTCGGAGCCGGTGAGGGCGTCCCACAGCTCGTTGTAGCGCTCCACGAGGGCGTCGCCGATGGCTACCTCGTCGACGTCCTCGTCGAGCAGCTCGCCCGCCGAGAGGTCCATGAGCTCGCCGATGATGTTGGTGCGCGCCAGGTCGACGTCGTAGTTGCGCTGGCCGTTGGTCAGCGTGCGGTGGATGTCGCCCGTCTCGGCGTCGACGAGGTAGGCCGCGAACGTCTCGGCGTCACGCCGGAACAGGGTGTTCGACAGCGAGACGTCGCCCCAGTAGAAGCCCACGAGGTGGAGCCGCACCAGGAGCACCGCGAGGGCGTCGATGAGGCGCGTGGCGGTGTCGGGGCGCAGGTCCTGGCTGAACAGCGCGCGGTACGGCAGGGAGAACTGCAGGTGCTCGGTGACGAGCACCGCCTCGAGCCGCTCGCCGTCGGGCGCCCTGCGGCCGGTGATGACACCGACCGGGACCACCGACGGCACCTCTATGCGGTGCAGCTGGCGTAGCAGCTCGTACTCGCGGTAGGCGACGGTCTCGCCGATCTCCTTGATCGCGAGCACCCGGCCCTCGTGGTTGACGAAGCGGACGATGTGCCGCGAGATGCCCTGGGGCAGGGCGGCGAGGACGTCCTCCGGCCAGTCGACCAGGGGCACGTCCCACGGGAGATCCAGCAGAGCGGGGTCGGGTGCGACCGCGGTGATCTGGAGGTTCTGCTGGGGCATGGACACCATTCTGAGCCGTGGATCTCCGCGGGGCGGAGTGATGAAAGGCCTGCGGGGTGTGTTGCTGTGCGTGGACGATGTCCACGCACAGCAACACACCCCGAGGAGGTAACCGTTCCCTCAGCGAGCCGAGGGATCAGTCGGACGATCAGCCGAGACGCTCACCCGTGTTCGCGGAGAAGATGTGCGAGTGGCCGGCCTCGATCGCGACGGCGATGACGTCGCCCTTGTCCGGGACGCTGCGCGGGTCGATGCGCACGATGAGCTGGTTGGACTCACCGGCGGTGAGGTTCAGCTCCGTGTCGCCCTTGAGGGTGCCGTAGACGAACGCGTCCGAGCCGAGCTCCTCGACGAGGTTGACCTCGACGTCGAAGGAGCCGGGGGTGCCGACCGGGACGACGTCGAGCGCCTCGGGGCGGAAGCCCAGGGTCACCTTGCCGCCGTCGGCGTCGGTCATGGCGCTCGCGATGGAACGCTCGAGCGGGACGTCGGCGGAGCCGACCTTGACGACGCCGTCCTTGACGTCGAACGTGCCGATGTTCATGGCGGGCGAGCCGATGAAGCCGGCGACGAACACGTTGTTCGGGCGGTCGTACATCTCGCGCGGCGTACCGACCTGCTGGAGGACACCGTGGTTCAGGACGGCGATGCGGTCACCCATGGTGAGCGCCTCGGTCTGGTCGTGGGTCACGTAGACCGTGGTGACGCCCAGGCGACGCTGCAGCGACGCGATCTGCGTACGGGTCTGGACACGGAGCTTGGCGTCGAGGTTCGACAGCGGCTCGTCCATGAGGAACACCTGCGGCTGACGCACGATGGCGCGGCCCATGGCGACACGCTGACGCTGACCACCCGAGAGGGCCTTCGGCTTGCGGTCCAGGTACTCGGTGAGGTCGAGGATCTTCGCGGCTTCCTCGACACGCTGGCGGATCTCCGCCTTGGGGGTGCCCGCGATCTTCAGGGCGAAGCCCATGTTGTCCGCCACCGACATGTGGGGGTACAGCGCGTAGTTCTGGAAGACCATCGCGATGTCGCGGTCCTTGGGCTGCACGTCGGTGACGTCGCGGTCACCGATGAAGATGTGCCCGCCGTTGACGTCCTCGAGGCCTGCGAGCATGCGCAGCGAGGTGGACTTACCGCAGCCGGACGGGCCGACGAGGACGAGGAACTCGCCGTCCTCGATCTCCAGGTTCAGCTGGTCCACAGCCGGGCGCTCAGTGCCCGGGTAGACGCGAGTCGCGTGATCGAAAGTGACCGTAGCCATGACTAGTACATCCCTCCACCGGCAGGTACGTGCCGGACGATCCGTTGTGGTCGGGTGTCGTTGCTTCCACTCACGTGTCGGCTGTGACACTTGCAGCGCGATCGTACCCCGGTTCGTCAAGGCCGCGGTATCGACCGGGTCACGATCGGGTCAGATCTCCGGGTCACCCCTCGGTGCGCAGCGTGCGCGAGAGGTCGGCGAGGACGGCGGCCAGGGCATCGGGGTCCGGGACGCGGTGCGAGGCGAGCGTGTCGCCGGTACCGACCTTGATCGACAGGTCGCCGGACTCGAGCGCACCGAAGGCGTGCTCGTCGGTGGTGTCGTCGCCCGCGTACAGGACGCGCACCTTCTCGACACCCAGCTCGGCCGCCACGGTGCCCCGCAGCCGGCGCAGGGCCTCGCCCTTGCTCGTCGGCACGACCGACACCTCCACCACGTCCTTGCCGTGGATCGGGGGCAGGCCCAGGTTGGCGGCCACCTCGTCGGCGGCCACGGTGATGGCTGCGGCGTCGTCCACGCTCGCCAGGCGCGTGTGCACGACGGCGGCGGCCGGCTTGACCTGCACCCACGCCCCCTCCCGGCCCGAGACCGCCGACTCGAACCCGGCGACCAGCGCGTCGAGCTGCCCGGACTGGACGGTGGTCAGGTGGAACGGCACCTGCTCGACGCCGGTGGCGGTGGCCCGGCCGGCCTCCGCGCCGTGGCTGCCGACCAGGAACGTGCCGTCGGGGGCGACCGTGCGCTCCGCGAGGTCGGACAGGTCCCGGCCGGAGATGAACGCCAGGCGCACCGGGGCGTCCTGGGCGAGCGCGTGCAGCTGCTCGATGGCGGCGCGTGCGGCGTGCGTCATGGTGGACGCCTTGGGGTCGTCGACCAGCGGCGCGAGGGTCCCGTCGAAGTCGCACGCGAGCAGCCAGCCGGTGGTCGGCTTCCTGCGCCGTCCGTTCCCGTTGCCCATGCGGGCGAGCCTGCCGCGCGTGGGGACGCCGTCGGGCACGGCGGTGAACGCCGTCAGCGCGTCGCGGAGGTTGTGGTGGCGCGGCTCCGCGGAGCGCGGGTCCACCGTGAGCGGCCGGGGCGGCACAGCGGTGAGCACGCCGAGGAAGGTCTCCGACCACTTCGCGACGTCGTCGGACAGGACCTTGCGGCGCAGGCGGCGCATGCGCCGTCGCTGCTCCTTCGGGTCCATGGTCGCGGCGGCCACGATGATGTCCTTCATACCGTCGATGTCGTGCGGGTTGACCAGCAGCGGGCCGGGCGAGAGCTCGTCGGCCGCGCCGGTGAACTCGCTCAGCACGAGGGCTCCGCGCTCGTCGGAGCGGGCGGCGATGTACTCCTTGGCGACCAGGTTCATGCCGTCGCGCAGCGAGGTCACCAGGAGCACGTCGGCGGCCAGGTAGAGCGCCGCCATCTCTTCCGGCGGGTAGGAGTGGTGCAGGTAGTGGATGGCGGAGTGCCCCAGCTCGCCGTACTCGCCGTTGATCCGGCCCACGAGGATCTCGACGTGCTCGCGGAGCTCCTGGTAGGCACCCACGTTCTCGCGGCTCGGGCTCGCCACCTGCACGAGGGTCGCGTGCTCGACGTCGAGGCGGCCGTCGTCGAGCAGCTCGCCGTACGCCTTGATGCGGTGCCGGATGCCCTTGGTGTAGTCGAGGCGGTCGACGCCGAGCATGAGCGTCTCGGGGTTGCCGAGGTCGGCCTTGATCTCCTTGGCGCGCGCCTGGACCTCGGGCGTGCGGGCCAGGGTGTCGAACCGGTGGGAGTCGATCGAGATGGGGAACGACGACGCTCGCACGTGCCGGCCGGGGCGTCCGTCGGCGTCCGGGATCGTGATGACCGGGCCGCGCGTGGTGTAACCGGTGAGGCGGCGTGCGGACCGCACGAAGTTCGCGGCGTCCCCGGTGCGCTGGAACCCGACCAGGTCGGCTCCCAGCAGGCCGTCGATGATCTGCCTGCGCCAGGGGAGCTGCGCGAACAGCTCGACCGGCGGGAACGGGATGTGGTCGAAGAACCCGATGCGGAGGTCGGGGCGCAGGTCGCGCAGCATGCGGGGGACGAGCTGGAGCTGGTAGTCGTGCACCCAGACGACGCCGCCCTCGGCCGCCTGCTCGGCTGCGGCGTCGGCGAAGCGCTGGTTGACCCGGCGGTACGCGTCCCACCACTGGCGGTGGTAGTCGGGGCGCTCGATGACGTCGTGGTACAGCGGCCAGAGGGTGCCGTTGGAGAAGCCCTCGTAGTAGCGCTCGATCTCGACGGCGGTCAGCGTCACCGGGACCAGCAGCATGCCGTCCGCCTCGAACGGCTCGTGGGCGAGGTCAGGAGCGCCCGACCAGCCGACCCAGGCGCCGTCCGCGTCCTGCATCACGGGTTCCAGCGCGGTGACGAGGCCACCAGGAGACCTCTGCCAGGTCAGATCGCCATCTGGGCCGACCGAGAAGTCAACTGGAAGTCGGTTCGCGACGACGACCAGATCGTACCCGTCTTTACCCGGCAATGTACTGCTCCTTAGTTGTAGAAGAGTCTCGCTGTCCAGTGCCAAGAGTAGCGGCGCCTCTTGCCTGCTCAGGGTAACGAGCGGCCTGTTCACTCGCCGCTCGCGTCCGCGGGAATGCCGGGCGTCTGTTGCCCGTGACGACTACGGTGTGCCTCATGAAGGAGGTGGAGGCCTCGATCTCGATCCCGAACGGTGCCGGCCCTGCGGCCGGCTCCAAGCTCGGTGGTTACACGGTCGTGCGCGAGATCGGGTCGGGCGCCATGGGCGCCGTCTATCGCGCCGAGGACGACGGCGGCCACCCCGTCGCGCTCAAGGTGCTGCACCGCCACCTCGACGACCCCGCCGCTCGCGAACGCCTGCGCCGGGAGGCCGCCGCGCTCCAGGGCCTGCGGCACCCCGCCGTCGCGCGCGTGCTGGACGCCGAGCTCGAGGGGCCAGAGGCCTTCATCGTCACCGAGCTCGTCGAGGGGCCCACGCTCGAGGAGGAGATCGACGAGCGCGGTCCGCTGGACCCCCGCGACCTCTTCGAGCTCGCCGACCAGCTCGCCGACGCGCTCGAGGCCGTGCACGGCACCGGCGTCGTGCACCGGGACCTCACGCCGTCGAACGTGCTCATCGCGCGCAGCGGGCCGGTCCTCATCGACTTCGGGCTCGCCCAGGGACCCGGCGACGTCCGGGCCACCCGGACCGGGTTCGTCATGGGCACCCCCGGCTACCTCGCCCCGGAGCTGCTCGACGGGTCGGAGCCCGGCCCCGACACCGACTGGTGGTCCTGGGCCGCCGTGCTCGCGTTCTCCGGCACCGGCCGCGCACCGTTCGGCGTGCGGCCCACCGAGCTCGTGCTGCGGCGCTCGCGGCAGGGCCAGGCAGACCTCGACGGTCTGCCCCCGCGCACGACCCGGGCACTGGGTGCGGCGCTCCGGGCCGTGCCCGTCGAGCGCTGGGGGCCCGACGAGGTGGCCAGGGCGCTCAAGGCCGAGTCGGAGGCGTTCGTCGCCGCGACGACGGGCTCCGACGGTTCGGCCGAACCGACGGTGGTGCTCGGCTCCGACGACCCTCGCACCGCCTCGACGCCCGCCGACCTCGGCTCGACGCGGGTCATGCCGCAGGGCCTCCTGTCGCACCCGGTGTCCGAGGCGGCCGGGGGCGTGGGGGTCGGCGCCGCGGCGGGTGCGGCCGCCGTCGCGGGCGCTGCCAGAGGACGGTCGGTCACGGGACGGGCGGCCGGCGCCCCGCGCCCTGCTCCGCCGTCCGTCGAGCCCGCCCTCGCCCCGAAGCAGACGAATCCCACGCACGTCACCGGCTACCGAGGACTGTTCGCCGTCGTGGGGCTCGCGCTGGTTGCGCTCGCCACCACCCGGCCCGGGATCGCCGTCGTCCTGCTCGTCGCGCTGATGATCAGCTCCCGCCTCGCCGGGATCGCCGTCGACGAGTTCCGCAACCGCCGTGCGCGCCGCGGCCCGAGCCGCGCCGACGCCCTGGTGGCGACCCTCCTGTCGCCCTGGCACCTCGTACGCGCGGTGCTCGGCGTGCTGCCCGCCGCCGCGGTCGCCCTCTGTGCCGGCGTCAGCGTCGTGCTGCTCGGGCTCATCGTGTTCGCGCCCGGCAACGTGATCATCGCCCCCATCCCTACCGTCGAGGCGCGTTCGGTGGGCGGCATGAACGAGCCCGTCGTCGACAGCCTCGTGCTCGGCGTCGCGATGCTGGTGACCGTGGTCGTCGCGTGGTTCGGACCGGCGTCGTACGGGACGCGCGTCGGGGCCGGGCCGATGCTGCGCCGGATCGCACCCAGCCAGGGACCCAAGCTCATCCTCGTCCTGGTTGTGCTGGCGCTCGCGGTGCTCGCCGCGCAGCCGTTGTTCGACGGCTCGGTGGACGTGCTGTGGTGGCCCTTGGCGGACCGGCCCGACGTCGTCTGGTGATCCACAGGTTGGGTGTCGGGATCGTAACGAAACGTCCAGCCGTCTCCCAGCGAGGACTTGTAGTCTTGCGCTGGGCGCCTGCGGCGCCTCGCCCCATTGGCCCGCATCTCGAAGGACCCCGATGTCGACGAATCAGACCAAGGCACAGCGTCGAGACGCCGCCCGTGCCGAGGCCCTTGCACTCCAGAAGAAGCAGCAGGCACGCGAGAAGCGCAGCCGCCTGATCGTGCTGAGCGCGCTCGGACTCGGACTCGCCGTCCTGGTCGTGGCCGTGGTGCTGATCTTCCTCGAGGGCCAGAAGACGCCCATGGAGAAGGTCGACAGCTTCCCGGCCGGCGTGGTCGAGCAGACCGGTATCCCGGTCGGGGCCGACGGCGTTGCGGGCACCGAGAACGAGGGCGCCAAGACGCTCGACGTGTACGTGGACTACATGTGCCCGATCTGCGGTCAGTTCGAGTCGCTGAACAACGCGAGCATCACCGAGATGCGCGAGGCCGGTGACCTCACGCTGGTCGTGCACCCGGTCTCGATCCTGAACCGCGTGTCGCAGGGCACCGAGTACTCGACGCGTGCGGCATCGGCCGCCGGGTGGGTCGCAGACCAGGCGCCGGAGCAGTTCAACGCGTTCCACGAGGCGCTGTTCGCGAGCCAGCCGGAGGAGAACAGCCCCGGCCTGTCCGACGAGCAGCTCGCCCAGGTCGCGGAGCAGGTCGACGTCCCTGCCGATGTCGCTGCCGGGATCGCCAGCGGTGAGGCGCACGACACCTACGCGGAGTGGGTCACCGCTTCGTCGGAGGTCGCGGGCAGCACCGAGTCCCTCCTGAACGCCGAGGGCGGCTTCGGCACGCCGACCGTGGTGATCGACGGCGAGCGGTTCGAGAACTGGCAGGTCCCCGGTGGGCTGACCCAGGCCATCACCGGTGAGGCACCTGCCTCGGAGGAGCCTTCTGCGGAGCCGTCCGCGGAGCCTTCTGCGGAGCCGTCCGAGTAATCCACAGGCTGTGGGTGGCGGGGTCCCGGGCTGCGGCCCGGGGCCCCGCCGCCTGTTTGCGGCCGGTCTGTGTCCTCGACTCGGATTCTGGTGGCCGGACCCGTTAGGCTGGTCCCCGCCCGCCGCCTTAGCTCAGCTGGTAGAGCTCCCGCCTTGTAAGCGGAAGGTCGTCGGTTCGAACCCGACAGGCGGCTCCAGACGTTCCAGCAGGTCAGTGCCATTCCGGTGCTGGCCTGCTGTCGTTCCCGGATCAGCGAACCGGGCTTGGCCTGACAACCTGCCTGACAAACCGCCTGGTCACGCATCCCGGCTGCCTCGCGCTTCTGCGCCGCTGAACAGCGGTTCCATGTCGCCCAGGGCCCCACGCTCCGGGCGCTTCGCGCCCTGCGCGTACCCCACCGCACCCCGACGGCCTACCGGCCCGACACATGACAAGAGACGGTCCCGACGCAAATGGTCAGGACCGTCTCTCGTTGCTGGAGACCCAGGGGCGACCCCGGTTCCCCTGACATGGGCACCGCCGCTACGGTCAGCGCATGACGGACAGGACGTTCACGCTCATCTGGGCCGTACTGGCGGTCGTAATGGGCACGTCCTTGATCGTGTTCACCAAGTCGACGGTCCGGTCCGCGCTCAAGTGGCAGCGCCAGAACCCAGACGCGCCGCATCCGCAGTGGGTGTACCCATTCACACGCGGCATCGGTTGGCTCTTCGTCCTGCTCGGCATCGTGATGGGAGGGGCCCAGATCGCTGGAGCGCTTGCCTGACGCCTGATGCCTCCGGCGGGCACCAACCGCACACCAGAGGGACAAGGACCCCACGAAGCCCACCTAGCAGGAACTGAGCCACAAGCCCGCAGGGGACCGAAGCGCGTCTGCCTGACAATCTGCCTGACAATAGCCAGCGACCAGGAGCGACAGGCGTCGAGGTCCGACGACGTTTCTCGCTGATTCCAGCTTCGAGCAGAGCCCGTAGGGCGAGCCGTGGACGCCTTCTAAGCTGAAGGTCGTCCGTTCGAACCCGACAGGCGGCTCCAGACGTTCCAGCAGGCCAGTGCCGTTCCGGTGCTGGCCTGCTGTCGTCCCTGGATCTTCGACACGCCCATCGCTGCAAGTGCAGACTTTGTCGCCGTTTGAAGGGCTGTATCCGCGACGAACTCTGCACTGGCGGGTGCGGGCCGCTATCAGGTCTGCAGTCGGGAGCGGAATCCGACATCTGGTTGGTGCTCTGCCGCGCCGCGCGCGAGGGGTCGGTGCGCTGACCAGCGCGGGCGGGCTCTACTGGACCGATCGCATGACCTCTACTGAACCAATCGCACGAGCCTTGGCTCAGCGCTCCGGAGTGGCGACCGCCCGCACCAGGTGCTCCGCCACCGCACGGCGCTGTGCCTCCGGCAGATCGCGGTAGGCGAGTGCCTCGAACATCCACAGCCCGTCCGCGGCGAGCCTGGTGACAAGCCGGGCCATAGAGGCGGCGTCGGTCCCGACGTCGCTTGGAACGGGCGCCCAGCGCTCCAGGACGCCGTTCCACGGCGCTGCCCACTCGGGGTGCGTGGCGGACTCCAGCATGAGCTGCAGCTCGGCGCGGGTCGCGGACCGGGCGTTCACGCGGATGTAGGCGGACAGGCGCTCGTCGGCGGTGAGCTCGTCGAGGGGCCGGCCCGCTTCGACCAGCAGAGAATCCTCCCAGCGGTCGGCGAGGTGCTGGTGGATGGCGACGAGCAGGTCCTCGCGGGACGGGAAGTGGTACATGATCCCGCCGCGGGTCAGCTCGGCCTCGGCCGCCACGGAGTCGAAGGTGACGGCGGTGACGCCCTCACGCTGGATGACGCGGACGGCGGCTTCGAGGATGCGGTCGCGGTTGCTCGGTCGCACGGGGGTCTCCGGGGTGCTCGGGGCGTCAGTGGCCGGAGCCGTAGGCGGAGGACGCCGATCCGGGCCCGTAGGCGCGGAGCAGCGCGGTCGTGATGATCGCGCCGACCGTGAGGACTCCCGCGCAGACCACCATGACCGTCGAGTAGCTGTTGCCGAACGCGCGGAACGCGGCGTCAAGGACCTCGGGGCCGCTGCCGGGCGCGGCCAGGGCGTCGGTCAAGGACCGGCGGGCCTCGGTCGGAGCGCCGACGGGCAGGCGAACGGTCAGGGTGTAGATGGTGGTCAGCAGCGAGCCGAGCAGCGCCACCGCGGCGAGGCTGCCGAACTCGTAGGAGACCTCCTCCACGGAGGAGGCCATGCCTGCCCGCCGGGCGGGCACGTTGCCGATGATCGCCGTCGAGGCCACGGACATCGCCGCGCCCAGCCCGACGCCGGTGACGAGCAGGCCACCGAGCAGCCACCCCATGCCGTGCGGGACGGCGACCAGGGTCCAGCCCACACCGACCGCGCCGACACCGAGGCCGCCGCCGATCAGGAACCGCAGGCCGACGACGTGCAGGAAGGCACCACCGAGGATCGACGACGGCAGGGAGCCGATCGCGACGGCGGCCACCAGCAGTCCCGACTCCAGGGGCGAGAAGCCCGCCACGAGCTGGAACCGCTGGGTGGTGGCCAGCTGCAGGCCGCCCATCGCGAACATGGCGAACGCAGCGGCCAGCACGCCGGAGGCGAAGGCGGCGTTGCGGAAGATCGACAGGTCCAGCAGCGGGAACGGCAGGCGCCGCTGCCGGCGGACGAAGAGCCACCATCCGACGACCGTCGCCAGCGCCGCGCTGAGCAGCACCGTGTCCGAGCGGTCGATCTTGACCACCTCCTTGATCAGCACCACGAGGCCGATCAGCGTGACCAGGGCCTGCAGGGAGGAGATGAAGTCCCACTTCGTGCCGGGGTGGGGTTCGTTCTGCGGGGCGACGGCGACCCCGAGGACCAGGGCGACAAGGACGACCGGCACGTTGATCAGGAAGATCGAGCCCCAGGCGAAGTGCTCGAGCAGCGCGCCGCCGACGATCGGTCCGAGCGCGCCGCCCACCACCGAGAGGCTGCCCCACACGCTGATCGCGATGTTGCGCTCGCGCTCGTTGACGAAGGCCACCCGGATCAGGGCGAGCGTGGCCGGCATCATCGCCGCCGCGCCGACGGCCAGCAGGCCGCGTGCGGCGATCAGGACCTCCGGGGTGGGTGCCGTGGCCGCCAGGAAGGATGCGAACCCGAACACGACGAGACCGGCCAGGAACATGAGCCGGTGGCCGAACCGGTCGCCGAGGGTTCCCGTGCCCAGCAGCAGGCCGGTCATCACCAGCGGGTACGCGTTGATGATCCAGAGGCTCTCGGTCCAGCTGGCGTCGAGCTCCCGGGTGAGGGTCGGCAGCGCCGTGTACAGGATCGAGTTGTCCAGGGTGATCAGGAGCAGGCCTGCGCCTACCGTCACCAGGAGCGTCCAGCGCCGTCGGGGGCCGAGCAGCGACACGGGAGCATCGACCGGAGGGCTCATCGTCATGACAGTAACTATACCATCTAGAAGGTTAAGTTACTCGGTGAACCGGGGCTGTCCGGAACGGCGGAGGCTCCCCGGCGCGAACACCGGAGAGCCCCAGAGATTCACCCGCCGATCCTACGGCCGGACGCGCGATCACGCCCGCGGCCACTGCTGCGGCGTCGGCCATTTCGCGGTGCGGCCGTCGCCGCTGGAGGTGCCCGTCAGGCGGCGCCTGACCCACGGACCCACGTGCTGACGCATCCACGCCGCGTTGGCGCTCGCCGTCTCGCGGAAGGCTGCCGGCGGGGCGGCGTCGAGCGGGGTGTCGTAGGCGGCGTCGTCCGGCTCGAGACCGAGCGCGACCAGCGCCGCGTTCGCCACCCGCTGGTGTCCCTCCGGGGTGAGGTGGATGCGGTCGTCGGACCAGAGGCGCAGGTCGCCCAGCGCCCGCATGCCCCACAGGTCAAGGACGTGCGCGCCGGTCCGGCGGGCGATGGACCAGACGTTCGAGTTGAAGATCGCCGTGCGGCCGTTGGTCCAGCTGAGAGCGGCGCCCGCCTTGAACCCGGTTCCCATCAGGACGTCGGCCCCGGTCTCCCGGAGGGCGACGACGGCGTCCTCCAGCGCTGCCGAGAGCGCCTCGATGTCCGCGGAGGCGCGGAGGATGTCGTTGCCGCCCGCGACGAGCGAGACGAGGTCCGGCTTGGCGTCGAGGGTGACGTCGAGCTGTTCGGCGATGACCGGGCGCAGCTTGCGGCCACGGATCGCGAGGTTCGCGTACTCGAGCGGTGCCTCGCCCGCGGCGATCCGGCGTGTCGAGAGGACGGCGGCGAGGTCGTCGGCCCAGCCGCGCTGGATGTCCGGGGCGTCGGGGTACGGGTCCCACAGGCCCTCCGAGAAGGAGTCGCCCATGGCGACGTACCGTGCCCAGCGGACGGGGGCGGCGGTGGGGAGGTCGGGGGACTGGCCTTCCGGTTCTGGGATCGTCGTGGCGCTCACGGTGCCCATTCTCCCGCTTGGCGCGGGGAGCTTGCTGGGTCGGGGGTGT
Source organism: Promicromonospora sp. CA-289599 (assembly GCF_050936155.1). NCBI lineage: Bacteria > Bacillati > Actinomycetota > Actinomycetes > Micrococcales > Promicromonosporaceae > Promicromonospora > Promicromonospora sp. CA-289599. The sequence goes on along the minus strand of NZ_JBNJNI010000001.1, from coordinate 2,081,407 downwards.
GACGGGCAGCACAAACTGGCAGTGTCAGAGGGTGCCGGTAACCTCCTGGACGTGGAGACCATCGTGAACCCGACGCCCCCTGTCGACACCGCCGCTGCCTCGGGCCCGCCCCCGTTGTCGCAGGTGGTCGCACCGGACTGGGCGGAGGCACTGGCAGACGTCGAACCGCGGATCCACGCGATGGGTGACTTCCTGCGTGCCGAGGTCGCCCAGGGGCGCACCTACGTACCCGCGGGAGAGAACGTCCTCGCGGCATTCAAGCGGCCGTTCGCGGACGTGCGTGTCCTCATCGTGGGCCAGGACCCGTATCCGACGCCGGGCCACGCCATGGGGCTGTCGTTCTCGGTGCAGCCGGAGGTGCGGCCCGTGCCGCGGTCGCTGGTGAACATCTACAAGGAGATGCAGGACGACCTCGGCAGCCCGCTCCCGTCGAACGGCGACCTGCGGCCGTGGGCCGACCAGGGGGTCATGCTGCTGAACAGGACCCTCACCTGCAGGCCCGGCGCCTCCGACTCCCATGCGGGCAAGGGCTGGGAGGAGATCACGGAGGCCGCGATCCGTGCGCTCGTGGCGCGGGGCGGCCCGCTCGTGGCGATCCTGTGGGGCGCGAAGGCGCGCAACCTGAAGCCGTGGCTCGGGGACGTGCCGATCGTCGAGAGCGCGCACCCCTCGCCGCTGTCGGCGCGCAACGGGTTCTTCGGCTCGAAGCCGTTCTCGCGGGCCAACGCGCTGCTCGAGCAGCAGGGGGCGCAGCCGGTCGACTGGCGCCTCCCGTAGGGGCGGCCACGGAGGTCCGGTATCGGCGTCGAGGGGCGGGTCGGCGTGTTGACACTGTGAAAGGGGAAGGGTGAAGAACAGTCACGTCCTTCGGGTACGCGGTGAGTCCGTGAGCGAGGTGCTGGCTCCCGGGGTCGACAGTCCCGATGTCGAGCGGGTCAACGGTGCCGGGAACAAGCTCTCGGACCGAGACCGGGAGATTCTCGCGTTCGAGCGTCGCTGGTGGAAGTACGCGGGCGCGAAAGAGGAAGCGGCACGGGAACTCTTCGATCTGACGGCCACGCGCTATTACCAGGTTTTGAACGCGCTGATCGACACTCCTGCCGCCCTCGAGCACGACCCGATGCTGGTCAAGCGCCTGCGCAGGGTCCGATCGACCCGCCAGCGGGGACGCTCTGCACGACGGTTGGCCGATGAGAACCACTGAGCGGGCACCGATCCGTCACAACGACCCGCTACTCTCTCTGCCGTGACGAAGAGTGGCTACCCCTACCCGCCCGACGAGTTCGACGTCGCTGTCCCCGGGGGCGCACCGGTGGGTGTGCACCGTGCGCCGCGCAGCGGTTGGAGCTCGGCCTGGCCGTTCCTGCTGGTCGCCGTAGTCTGCGCCGCCGTGGCGTGGGGCGGCATCACGCTGCTGTCGGGAGGTGGCGACGACCCTGCAGAGGCGCAGCCCAGCTCGTCGCCTTCGGCGTCGGCCTCGTCCTCGGCATCCGGCTCCGCCTCGGAGACGAGCCCCTCGCCGAGCGCGTCGCCGTCGGCGGAGACGCCTGAGCAGAGCGTGGCAGATCTGGTCGCGGCGGCCGACCCAGCTGCGAAGTACATGGTGTACAACCTGGGGACCGTCCAGGGCCTCGCGGGTGATTCCAGCGAGAGTCTCGTCTCCGGCGGCCTCGGTGGGTCGGAGTTCACCGCGACGCCCCCGGAGGCCGACCTCTCGGCCGTCACCGCGGCCGGGGCCAACGTCGTCTGGTACGGCCAGGGGCGGGACAAGGAGGCCAAGGCGGCCGCCGCGATCCTGGGCATTCCGGAGGCCAACGTCGTCGAGAACGCCGCCGTGACGAGCTCTCCCCAGGCCGTCTGGGTCTTCTTGTTCACGGCACCGACGGGCTGACGGCACCGACGGGCTGACGGCACCGACGGGCTGACGGCGCCGGTCAGGTGAGCGTGCCGATGGCAGCGTTGTCGTCGGCTTTCGGTCAACCACTGGTCGACTCCCGGACTGGGCCGGAGTGTGGCCGATTCTCCGTCCGGCTGGTACCACCAGATTGATATCCGCCTGCGCGGATCGTGCCTCAGGCCTCTGACCTGCCCGTTCGCCATCCGCTTAATACCTCATACGGGACATAGAGGGTTCCCTGGTGTGAGCCGGACCACTAGGCTCGAACCACCACGGGTCGACCGAGTGTCCCGTGCAGAGGTACAAGGAGAACTACGCATGGCCCAGGGCACCGTCAAGTGGTTCAACGCCGAGAAGGGGTATGGCTTTATTACCCCGACTGCCGGCGGCCAGGACCTTTTTGTTCACTACAGCGCGATCCAGTCCGATGGCTACCGGTCCCTCGACGAGGGGCAGGAAGTGGAATTCGAGGTGGGGCAGGGACAGAAGGGCCCGCAGGCAGAGCAGGTTCGTCCACTCTGATTCGATGGGACGACGGGCGGGAAGGGCCCGCCCGTCGCCCGCCGCACCCCCAGGACCGCCGGGACCCAGACCCCGGCGTCCGATCTGGACGGTCGACGACGACCGTCGTTGCTGCGTAGCCGGACGATGATGCCCGACGCCTCCGAGCAGCCGCCCGTACCGCGGCTGCTCGTTCTGGCACCTGGTCCCCCGCCAGGCGAGCCTCGACCGGTAGGACTGCCCCGCCATCGGCCGTCCGGCCCGATACCGTGATTCGATGGGGGAGTGACCCTGCTCGACGCGGTTGTAGTGGGTTCAGGACCCAACGGCCTGGCGGCCGCGGTGACGCTCGCCCGCGCCGGGCTAGGAGTCAGGGTCCTCGAGGCCCAGCCGACGATCGGCGGCGGCGCCCGCACCGTCGCGATCCCCGAGCTCGCGGACGGCATGCTGTTCGACCTCTGCTCCGCCGTGCACCCCATGGCCTGGGCGTCGCCGTTCTTCCGGTCGTTCGATCTCTCCGCACGTGGTGTCGAGCTCGTCGCGCCCGAGATCGCCTACGCCCATCCGCTCGACGGCGGCCGTGCGGGCATCGCCTTCCGCGACCTGGCTCGAACTGCCGACCGGCTCGGGCCCGACGGCGATGCCTGGAGCGACCTCCTGGGCCCGCTCACCGCCCACTGGCGGCAGGTCACGGCGCTCGCCCTGGGCGACAAGCGGACGGTGCACGGCACGGCGGAGGGCGTGCCCGGTTCCGGCGGGCACACGCTGCCGGTGCGTGCCCTCGCCTCGATGGTCCGGCCCGGCCTGCGCTTCGGCACCGCGCTCCTCGAGCAGGGCGGGCCCCGCTGGGACCGCAGGTTCCTCACGGACGAGGCCAAGGCCCTGCTCACCGGCGTCGCGGCGCACAACATCACGCCGCTCCCGTCGCTCGCGGGCGCGGGGACGGCACTGCTCCTCGCGGCGCTCGCGCACGCCGACGGCGGCTGGGCGATCCCGGTCGGCGGCTCCCAGGCGATAGTGAACGCGATGGTCCGTGACCTGGAGGCACACGGAGGAACCGTCGAGGCCGACCACCGGGTCGAGAGCTGGTCCGATCTGCCGCCCGCGCGCGCCGTCCTCTTCGACACCACGCCCAGTACCCTGCTGCGGATCGCCGGGGACCGGGTCCGGCCGGGGCGCCGTGCGGCCCTGCGGCGGTTCCGGTACGGGAACGCGGCGGCCAAGGTCGACTTCGTCCTCGACGGTCCGGTCCCCTGGCGTGTGCCCGACGTCGGGCGTGCCTCCACCGTGCACGTCGGCGGGACGCGGGCCGAGCTGGTGGCCGCGGAGGACAGCGTGGCGCTCGGGCTGCATGCCGACCATCCCGTGGTGCTGGTCAGTGACCCGAGCGTCGCCGATCCGAGCCGGCCGCGCGGTCCCCTGCGGCCGCTGTGGACGTACGCGCACGTGCCCGCGGGGTCGACGCAGGACGTCACGGAGGCGGTGACCAGGCAGATCGAGCGGTTCGCGCCCGGCTTCCGCGACGTCGTCGTCGGCTCGCGGTGCATACCCGCCGCGGAGATGGAGCACCACAACCAGAACTATCCCGGTGGTGACATCTCCGCGGGGGCGGCCACGATGTGGCAGATGGTCGCGCGCCCCACGCTCGCACCCGATCCCTACCAGGTCGCCGAGGGGCTGTACCTGTGCTCCGCCTCGACCCCGCCCGGGCCGGGTGTGCACGGGATGGGCGGCTGGCACGCCGCCCGCCGGGCGCTGCTGCGGGAGTTCGACGTCCGCTCGCTGCCGGACCTCCGCCCGTGACCCACCTGACCCGGACGCGCCTTGCACTCTCATGGTCCGAGTGCCAATAATGTCTTAGCACTCTCCGTTCGAGAGTGACAGCAAGGGTCGAATGGTGAGGCCTCCGGTCACGGCGAGACATGATCGTCGGGACGGCAGGCCGTCCGTCGCGGGCACCGGCCGGCCTGGACAAGCCACCAGCGGAGGATTCATCCCCATGGCCAAGATCATCGCTTTCGACGAGGTCGCTCGTCGAAGCATGGAGCGCGGGCTCAACCAGCTCGCCGACACGGTGAAGGTCACGCTCGGCCCGAAGGGCCGCAACGTCGTTCTCGACAAGAAGTGGGGCGCCCCCACGATCACGAACGACGGTGTCTCCATCGCCAAGGAGATCGAGCTCGAGGAGCCGTTCGAGCGGATCGGCGCCGAGCTCGTCAAGGAGGTCGCCAAGAAGACTGACGACGTCGCGGGTGACGGCACCACCACCGCCACCGTGCTCGCCCAGGCGCTCGTGAAGGAGGGCCTGCGCGTCGTTGCCGCCGGTGCCAACCCGATCGCCATCAAGCGTGGCATCGAGAAGGCCGTCGAGGCCGTCACCGAGCAGCTGCTGAACGCCGCCAAGGACATCGAGACCAAGGAAGAGATCGCCGCCACGGCCGCGATCTCGGCCGGTGACCCGGCGATCGGCGAGCTCATCGCCGAGGCCCTCGACAAGGTGGGCAAGGAAGGCGTCATCACCGTCGAGGAGTCGAACACCTTCGGCCTCGAGCTCGAGCTCACCGAGGGTATGCGCTTCGACAAGGGCTTCCTCGCCCGCTACTTCGAGACGGACCCCGAGCGCCAGGAGGCCGTGCTCGAGGACCCGTACGTCCTGATCGTCGAGTCGAAGATCTCGAACGTCAAGGACATGCTGCCGCTGCTCGACCAGGTCATGAAGTCGGGCAAGTCGCTCCTCATCATCGCCGAGGACGTCGAGGGCGAGGCCCTGGCGACCCTGGTGCTGAACAAGATCCGTGGCACCTTCAAGTCCGTCGCCGTCAAGGCTCCGGGCTTCGGCGACCGCCGCAAGGCCATGCTGCAGGACATCTCGATCCTCACCGGCGGCCAGGTCATCACCGAGACGGTGGGCCTCAAGCTGGAGAACGCGACGCTCGAGGAGCTCGGCCAGGCGCGCAAGGTCGTCGTCACCAAGGACGAGACCACGATCGTCGAGGGTGCCGGCGAGGCCGACCTCATCGCCGGTCGCGTGAACCAGATCCGCAGCGAGATCGACAAGTCCGACTCGGACTACGACCGCGAGAAGCTGCAGGAGCGCCTCGCCAAGCTGGCCGGCGGCGTCGCCGTCATCAAGGCCGGCGCGGCCACCGAGGTCGAGCTCAAGGAGCGCAAGCACCGCATCGAGGACGCCGTTCGCAACGCGAAGGCTGCCGTCGAGGAGGGCATCGTCGCCGGTGGTGGCGTGGCCCTCATCCAGGCCGGTGCCGTCGCGTTCGCCAAGCTGGAGCTCGAGGGCGACGAGGCGATCGGTGCCTCGATCGTGCGTGCCGCCATCGACGCGCCGCTCAAGCAGATCGCCATCAACGCCGGCCTCGAGGGTGGCGTCGTCGCGGAGAAGGTGCGCAACCTCCCCGCCGGCCAGGGCCTGAACGCCGCGACCGGTGTGTACGAGGACCTGCTCGCCGCGGGCGTGAACGACCCGGTCAAGGTCACCCGTTCTGCTCTGCAGAACGCGGCCTCGATCGCCGCGCTGTTCCTCACCACCGAGGCAGTCGTCGCCGACAAGCCGGAGCCCGCTGGGGCTCAGGGCGGTGGCGACCCGACCGGTGGCATGGGCGGCATGGACTTCTGAGTCCTGCCTGACCCCGCCCGGGCCCCGGCCCGGGCAACCCGGTCCGACGCCGGTCGGTCACCCTCCCCACGGAGGGCGACCGGCCGGCGTCGGCCGTTTGTGGCAGAAGGCGTCAGGAGAACATGCGGACGGCTGCCGCCTCCGCGTCCGCATAGGTGCGGGCAGCGGCCGCCAGAGCCGCCTGGATCGCGTCCAGGGCGCCCTCCACCTGCGCCTGCGCGCCACGCCACTGCGCGACGGTGCCGCCGAACGCGGCGGCCGCCGGACCCTGCCAGGTCGCCTGGAGAGCGTCGAGATTGCGCATCAGCGCCCCCACCTCCGTCCGCACCGTCGCCACCGAGCCCGCCACTGCCGCGCCCGCCTGCTCCACCTGATCGCTGTCGACCTCGAACCGCATGGTCATCCCTCCCGCGCGCCGGCCTGTCCGGCGTCGTCCGTCCGACGGTAGGTACGTGCGGCCCGACGGCGGGGCGGGTCCGGGGGCGGCTGTGCACAGGCGTGCTCCAGCCGGAGGTGTGGTCGTACTCGGACCGCTGCCCGGCCGTGGGGAGGGGCGCGCTCAGACGGCGTCGAGCTTCGACTGCTCCTTGCGCAGCCGGTGCAGCTCCATGTCGAGGTTCTGCCGCGCGGGCTCCTCCCACGCGGCGCCCATCGGGCTCAGGAACAGCGACTTGCGGGCGAGCAGCCGCTCGATGACCCGGATCCGTGCCCTGAGGTAGTCCTCGATCGGGATGTGCGCGTACTCCGCGCGCACCGCCGCCTTGTACTCCTTGTAGCGCTGGGGCTCGGCGGCGAGCATCGCGAGGTCGGCGTCGTTCAGCACCGCGGCGTCGAAGTCGGTGGGGCTCGGCGCGTGCCGGACTATGGCGTTGACCAGGGCGGCCACCCGGTCGGCGGCGCGTGCGGGCACCCCGAGCCCGGTCAGCTCGTCGTGGGCGAGGAGCGCGGAGGCGGTCGACTGCTCGCCACCCTGCGAGGCCTCCGCCACCTTCTTCTCGGAGCTGAACACCGCACCGTGGTACCAGGCGGCGAGGCGCACCAGGTCAGGTTCGTGCGTCTCCTCGGCCAGCTGGTCCACCCGGTGCAGGACGGCGGCGAGGTGGCGCAGGTTGTGAAAAGCCCGGTGCTCGTCGGCCCAGCGGCCCAGAAGGGCCTGACCGACCTCCTCGATCGCCTCGGTCCCCGCCGTGGCTCCCGCGCCCAGCGCACTGCGGACGAAGGACGTGAGCAACCACTGCGGCGCGTCAGACGTGAGCACGCCCATGTGAATTCTGCCTAACGGTCGATGTCGGTCACTGCACCGCCAGCCTATTACCGAATGGGTCAGCGGCGACTACTACCGTCTTGGATGCTGGTCACGACTCCGACACGTTGTGTCGTGACTCAGAGCGGCAGGGTGACCTGGACGGTGAGGCCTCCGCCGTCGGTCGGGATGACCACTACATGCCCACCGTGCGTGCCCACGATCGCCGCGACGATCGCCATGCCGAGCCCCGAGCCGCCGGACTCGCGGGTGCGGGACGAGTCCGCTCGGTAGAACCGCTCGAAGATCCTGCGGCCCTGCTCCTCGCTGACGCCGGGGCCGTGGTCGCGCACCTCGAGCACCGCCACGCCGTCGTCCTTTCGTACGCCGAGCGCGATCTCCGCGGGCGTGCCCGCCGGGGTGTGCCGCGCGACGTTGCCGATGAGGTTGGTGACCACCTGTCGCAGGCGGTCGCCGTCGCCCTCCACGACCAGTGTGTCGGGTACCTGACCTGCCGGGTCGTCCGGGGCGGCGGCCGCGTCGAGCGGTACCAGGGCCACCTCTCGCGTCGGGTCGAGGGCGTGCAGGTCCTGGACGGAGTCGCGGGCGAGAGCGACCAGGTCGACGTCGGCCCGGGCGATCGGGCGACCCTCGTCGAGCCGGGCGAGCACCAGCAGGTCGTTCACCAGCGTGCCCATGCGGCGGGCGGCGTCCTCGATGCGGAGCATCGTGTCGTCGACCTTCTCCGTGCTGTCCAGGGCGCCCATCCGGTACAGCTCGCCGTAGCCGCGGATCGTCGCGACCGGAGTGCGCAGCTCGTGGGACGCGTCCGAGACGAACTGGCGCATCCGTACCTCGGAGGCCTCCTGGGCGGCGAAGGCTCGCTCGATCTGTGTCAGCATCGCGTTGAGCGACGCCGCGAGGGAGCCCATCTCCGTGCCGGCGGGGGCCTCGGGGACGCGTTGGGAGAGGTCGCCCGCCGCGATCTGGGCTGCGGTGTGCTCCACCGACCGGAGCGACCGGAGCGAGCGCTCGACCAGCACCCATGCCGTGAGCCCGCCGAGCAGCACGATGCCCAGGCCGGACAGGATCAGGGTGCGGGTCAGGATCGAGATCGTCTTGTCCATGCCGACCAGCGGTAGCGCCACGTAGACGACCGCTCGCTCGCCGGACGGGTACGTCGCGCCCAGGGTGATGACGCGCCAGCTCTCGCTTCCCGCGGCGTTGCTCGTCGCGGGAACGGTGAACTGCTCGCCCTTGCTCTCCACTGCCTCGTCGTACGTCACCTCGGGCAGGTCTGGCCTGCCGAACCGCTCCTCCACCGAGGCGCCGCGTGCAGTGGGCGCGCTGTCCTCGCCGTCGATCACGACGTAGTAGTCGCTGGGTAGCCACTGTGTGGCGTCGTTCTGTAGGTAGGTCAGCGTCGAGCGCAGGGCGGGCGAAGCCGTGTCCAGCTCCTCATCGACCTGCCCGACCAGGAAGCTCGACGCCACCGCCGTCGTCGCGATCCCAGCTATGCCCAGCCCCGCCGCGAGCAGCAGGGAGATGATCGCGACCAGCCGGGCGCGCAGCGGGATGCCGGACAGGCGCTCCTTGGCCCGCTCAAGCACGGGCGGGCTGCGGAGCGCGGAGCAGGTACCCCACTCCGCGCTTCGTGTGGATCAGGGGCGGCAGCGTCTCGCCGTCGATCTCCAGGGTGTCGATCTTGCGCCGCAGGTAGGAGATGTAGGACTCGACGATGTTCGCGTCGCCGCCCCAGTCGTACTGCCACACGTGGTCCAGGATCTGCGCCTTGGACAGGACACGGCCGGAGTTGAGCATGAGGTAGCGCAGCAGCTTGAACTCGGTGGGGGACAGGTCCACCTCTACGCCGGCGCGGCGCACCTCGTGCGAGTCCTCGTCCATCTCGAGGTCGCCGACGTGCAGCACCGCCTCCTCCTCCGGGGCGGGCACGCCGGTGCGGCGCAGCACCGCGCGGATCCGGGCTACCACCTCCTCGAGGCTGAAGGGCTTGGTCACGTAGTCGTCGCCGCCGACGGTCAGGCCCTGCACCTTGTCCTGCGTGTCGTCCTTCGCGGTCAGGAAGACGACGGGGGTGTGCCTGCCGGTCGCCCGCATCCGGCGGGTCACGGTGAAGCCGTCCATGTCGGGGAGCATCACGTCGAGCACCACGAGGTCGGGCTCGACGTCGCGGACGAGCTGAAGTGCGCCGTTGCCGTCCGCTGCCGCATGCACCTCGAAGCCCGCGAAGCGCAGGGAGGTGGACAGGAGCTCGCGAATGTTCGGTTCGTCGTCGACCACGACGAGACGCGCCTCAGGAGTAGCCATGCTTCCAGTGTGCGGCTGGTTCCTGGACGATGCCTGAGATTCGCCCGGGAAATCGCCCGGGCCCCGGAGGGGCGACATGTAGGGTCCGCCACCCGGCACGCCGCTAGGCTGGGGGGCATGTCAGCACCGTTCCCGCAGGTTCCAGGGCAGACGCCCCGGCGCACGTATCTCATCGTCGACGGTGAGAACATCGACGCCACGCTCGGCATGAACGTGCTGAACCGCCGTCCCGCACCCGAGGAGCGTCCCCGCTGGGACCGCATCTCCGCCTTCGCGGAGAAGGTGTGGTCGCAGGAGGTCGTGCCGCTCTTCTTCCTGAACGCGACGTCCGGCCAGATGCCCATGCCGTTCGTGCAGGCGCTGCTCGCGATGGGCTACAAGCCCATCCCGCTTGCGGCGCAGGGTTCGGAGAAGGTGGTCGACGTCGGTATCCAGCGCACGCTCGACGCGCTGATGGACCGTCCCGGCGATGTGCTCCTCGCGAGCCACGACGGCGACTTCCTGCCGCAGATCGAGGCGCTGCTCGACGACGACGACCGCCGGGTGGGCCTGCTCGGCTTCCGGGAGTTCGTGAACGCCCGCTTCACGGAGCTGGAGCAGCGCGGCCTGGTCATGTACGACCTCGAGGCCGACGCCGACGCCTTCACGACGATGCTGCCGCGCGTCCGGATCATCCCGATCGAGGAGTTCGACCCGCTCCGCTACCTGTAGCAGGTTGCTCGTTGAGTGCTGGGTATTTGCGCTCTCCAGACGGTTGGAGGCGCAAATACCCAGCACTCAGCGGTGTCAGTCCTGGCTTAGCGTGATCGTGCCCTCGTATGCCTCGCGGTCGCCCTGCGGCTGGATCGGGCGGGCGTTGTTGTCGTAGGCCTGCTTGAGGGTCGCTATCTGCTCCGCCGACAGCTCGATGGGTTCGTGGTAGACGACCCAGTCGACGCCCTCGGTGCACGGCGGCGTCGTCAGGCTGCCCGCGTACTCCTCGAACGTCGGGTCGGACGGCAGCATCGCGGCGACGTCGATCGGCAGCTCGTCGGAGCCCGGCTCGGCCGCGCCGTCGATGAACGGCTGCCAGGCGTCGTTCTCCGCGTCGCCCTCCTGGGCGAGGACACCGAGGACGAGCACCTGCCCGTCCTCGGTCGTGTGGACGAAGTGGAACTCGGCGTCCAGCGCCTTGCCCTCGACCGTGTGCTCCGACGGCATGTGGAAGTGCACCTGTGCCAGGTCGAACTCGTTGTCCTTCCACTCGACCTCGGACGCGTCGCCGTCGGGCACGAGCTGGATCGTGTGGCCGGTGTCGACCGACTCCCCGACGGTGGGCGACGACGAGATCTTCGGGTGCGCCGTCAGCTTCGCCTCGGCGTGGTCCGGCAGGTCGATGGGCGACTGCGCGTCGCCGGCCTCGCACTCCGCGAAGTCCTTGGCCAGGTGGCCCCACTCGTCCGGGCCCTCCTCGCCGTCGTACGACCAGTGCACCTCACCGGCGGCGTGCTCGGCCGGCGGCGGGGCGGACGACGCGGCCTCACCGGGCGAGCCGCCCGCCGCGCAGGACGCGAGCAGCGGGGCGAGGAGCAGGAGTGCGGGCAGGGCGAGCTTCTTCATGGAGTACCTCTCGTGGGGATCGTCCGATCACCCGGGGGCCAGGAGACCGGCAGGTGAAAAAGTACTCCTGAACCCCGGCCTGGACGCCCACCCGAAATGTGACGTGTGCCGCTTCACCTCACCGGCGTCGGCCACCAGGCGCGGACCGTGCCGAGCCTCCGGAGGGTTCCGGGGCGTCCGCCGCCGAAACCGCCGCCGCCGAAACCGCCACCGATCCGTGCCGTGGCGGCGTGCCTGCGGGAGCGCACCACCTTCGGGTCGAGCAGGATGCCGCCGAGCATCATGCCGCCGGTGATGGGGCCGTTCTCGTCCGAACCGTCCGCTTCGGGCTCTGCCTTGGCGGCGGCCGAGATCATCACGGCGTCCGCGTCCGCGCGGGCGAGCCGCGCGGCCTCCTGCACGAGCTTGCTCGCGCGCTGGGCCTCCCCGAGCGCCGTGGCGGGGTCGGTCGGATGGAGCGAGCGGGCGGCGTCGGCCAGCCTTGCCGCCTCTGCGAGCCGCGTCCGCGCGGGCGAGCCGACGGCGCCCCGGCGCGTGGCGACGAAGTCGGAGGTCTGCCGGAGCTGCTCGTCGACCCGGCCGAGGGTGTCCCGCAGCAGTGCGGACGCCCGGGCCGCGACCTCCGTGAAGTCCCGGGTCCCGGCGAGCGCGGCGTCGAGCGCGGCCTCCGCGGCCGCGATGCGCTGCAGCCCGGCGAGCGGGTCACCGCCCTCTCGCGTGACCTCGACGTGCTTGAGCGAGGCCTGCGCGGCGGTGCGCGCGAGGGTCACCCGGAAGTCACCCTCGACGGACCGGGCCGCGACCACGCCCTGGGTCAGCGACGCTATCGACCTGTCGAGCCGCCCTGTCGCCCGGTCGAGATGCGCGGCGGTGGCGTCGACGGCGTCGAGCAGCATGACCGCCTGACCCAGCGCGTTCTGCGCGCCCCTCGCGTGCGCGACGGCTACCGCCTTCTGCCCGGCCTCCAGGGCGGAGCGCCCGGCGGAGACCGCCGCCTTGGCATTGACCAGCAGCAGCTCGGCCTGTTCCGGGTTGCCCGAGACCATCGCCAGCGTGTCCGCCGGATACCGCCCGGCGAGCTGCTCGAGGGTCGTGCGCGTCTCTGCCACGCGGTCGGTGACCTCCGGCTCCCTGGCGACGACGTCGGCCAGCAGCTCGGGCGTGCGGTGCTGCAGGCGGCGCAGGTCGTCGAACGCACGGGTGCGGGCGTCGAGCGTGTCGGCGGCGCTCTCGCACAGCGCGATGACCTGGGTCAGCCGCGCGCGCCGCTCGGCGTCCCCGAGCACCGGGCGGTGCTCGGCCTGCGGGGCGCCGTCGGCCTGCGCGTCCTCGGCCTGCGCGTCCTCCGCCTGCGCGGCGACGTCCAGCTCGTGCCGGATCGTGAAGGCCTGCCGGACGTCGGCGGCGGCGCGCGCCAGGATCAGCTCGAAGTCCCTCGTCGCGTCGGCACCCAGCTCCGCGCGAGCGAAGCCGAGCTCCTGCTCGCAGGTCTTGAGCGCGTCGTCGATGCGGACCAGGGAGCCTGACGCACGTTCGTCGAGCTCGGGGACGGGCAGGTCGGCGAGCTCGTCCGGCGCCGGGCCGCCGGCCGCCACGGAGCGGTCCGTGAGCCGGGCCAGGCGCGGCAGGGCCCGGGGGAGGGCGAAGCGCCACAGGACGTAACCGAGGACGGCGAGCACGAGTGCCGCGCCCACCGCGACACCGGCGACGAGGAGCGGGCTGGTCGCGTCAGCGCCGGCCCGCCGGACGACGTCGGCGGCGTCCGTCGCGGCGGGCGCCCAGCGCTCGTCCTCGACCGCTGATGCCACCGCGTTGTCGATGGACCGGAGCTGCGTCGGGGTGAGGGGTACGTTCGTGTCGGCGGACAGCCCGAACTCGTGGTCGACGGTGGCGACGGCCAGCAGCAGGTCGTCCGGGCCCAGGCCCGACTGGTTGGCGCTCGCGTTGGCCCAGTCCACGGGCTCCGTGCCGTCGAAGCTCTCGATGTACACGACGAACATGCGCAGGTCCGACTCGTCGGCGAGCCGGTCGAGGGCGGCGTCGACGTCCTGGCGCTCGGCGTCGCTGAGCACGCCGGCGTCGTCCGTCACCTGGTTGGTGAGGGTGATCGGCGGCGACGCCGGGAGTACGTCCGACATCAGCTCCGCCTGGGTCGCCGCGGAGAGCCGTGGCGACACGGAGGGTGCCGGCTCGGACGGCATGGTGACCGTGGCGTTGGCTGCCTGGGCGGTGGCCGCCAGCGCGACACCGACAAGACCGGCGAAGGCCACGACCGCCCAGCCCCCGGACACCCGGGAGCTGGGTTCGTGCTGCTGCTCGTGCCTGGCTGGGGACTCGATCACGTCCTGATAGTCACCCCGGGTTCAAGACCACGCAATCGGAGAGCGTGACGTTGCAGATCTGCAACGAATCCCCAGGTAAAGGCCCAGCGTGAAGCGCTTTTTCACAGCCCGGTCGGGGCCCTGCTCAGCAGCGGTTCGGGCCCACGCCCCGACGGTCAGGAGGCTGCAGAGTCCGCCGGTGACCCGTCCAGGTCCTCGGCGTCGACTATGCGGTAGGCGTAACCCTGCTCGGCCAGGAACCGCTGCCGGTGCGCCGCGAAGTCCTGGTCGACGGTGTCCCGCGCGACCACCGCGTAGAAGTGCGCCGTGCGGCCGTCCGCCTTGGGCCGCATGATGCGCCCGAGACGCTGCGCCTCCTCCTGCCGCGAGCCGAAGGAACCCGACACCTGGATCGCCACCGAGGCCTCCGGCAGGTCCACCGAGTAGTTGGCGACCTTGCTCACCACGAGGCGTGAGATCTCACCCTCGCGGAACGCCCCGAAGAGCCGCTGCCGCTCCTTGTTGGTGGTCGCCCCGGTGATGATCGGCGCGTCGAGGTGCTCGGCCAGCTCCTCGAGCTGGTCGATGTACTGCCCGATGACGAGCACCTGGTCGTCGGGGTGGCGCGCCACGATCTGCTCCACCACCTTCTTCTTGCCCGACGCCGACGCGGCGAGCCGGTACTTGTCCTCCATCTCGGCGGTCGCGTACGTCATGCGCTCGCTCTCCGGGAGCGTGAGCCGCACCTCCACGCAGTCGGCGGGCGCGATGTAGCCCTGCGCCTCGATGTCCTTCCACGGCGCGTCGAACCGCTTGGGCCCGATCAGGCTGAACACCTCGTCCTCGCGGCCGTCCTCGCGCACCAGGGTTGCGGTGAGGCCGAGCCGACGCCGGGCCTGGAGGTCCGCCGTCATGCGGAAGACCGGGGCGGGCAGCAAGTGGACCTCGTCGTACAGGACCAGGCCCCAGTCGCGGGCGTCGAGCAGCTCGAGGTGCGTGTAGACGCCCTTCCGCTTGGTGGTCAGCACCTGGTAGGTCGCGATGGTGACCGGCTTGATCTCCTTGCGGGCGCCCGAGTACTCGCCGATCTCGTCCTCGGTGAGGCTCGTGCGCCGCACCAGCTCGTCGCGCCACTGGCGCGCGCTCACGGTGTTGGTCACCAGGATGAGCGTCGTCGTGCCCGACTTCGCCATCGCGCCGGCGCCGACGATCGTCTTGCCCGCACCGCAGGGCAGCACCACCACGCCCGAGCCGCCGTGCCAGAAGCCGTCCACGGCCTGCGCCTGGTACGGGCGCATCTCCCAGGGGGCGGCCTTCTCGTGCTCGGTCCGCGGCTTGGTGACCGGGCTGAGCTGGATCGGGTGCTTCTCGCCGTCGACGTAGCCCGCGAGGTCCTCGGCCGGCCAGCCCAGCTTGAGCAGCACCTGCTTGAGGTGGCCGCGCTCGGAGGGGTGCACGAGGACCGTCGAGTCGTCCAGCCGCTCGCCGACCAGGCCAGCGGTGCGCCGTGACTTCAGCACCTCCGCGAGGACCGCGCGGTCGGTGGTGCGCAGCACCAGGCCGTGCGCCGGGTCCTGTGCCAGCACGAGGCGCCCGTAGCGGGCCATCGTCTCGGCGACGTCGACCAGCAGCGCGTGCGGCACCGGGTAGCGGCTGAACTCGAGGAGCGTGCTCACGACCTGCTCCGCGTCGTGGCCGGCCGCGCGCGCGTTCCACAGGCCCAGCGCCGTCAGACGGTAGGTGTGCACGTGCTCGGGCGCGCGCTCCAGCTCGGCGAACGGCGCGATCGAGCGCCGCGCCCTCTCGGCGTCCGGGTGGTCGACCTCCAGCAGGAGCGTCTTGTCGCTCTGCACGATCAACGGGCCGTCGGGCATGGGGGTCTCCCTCAGTTCTGCTCTGGTCCTGCTACTGCGCCTACGGCGTGGATGACGTCGGCAGGACCGACGCGATGCGGTGGACGGCGATCGTCAGCTCGGCCTCTCGATCCGGGTCGAGAGCACGGAGCCGCCCGCCGTCGAGGTTCAGGGGCTTCAGCTCGCGGCGCTCCAGCCGGCCGGTGTGGCCGGCGACCTCGACGATCACCGTGGTGCCGTCGCGGAGCGCGTCGCGCAGCAGTGCCAACCCGTCAGCGGGGTGCTGTGTTCCCGGGTCGTCCTCCAGCGCACCCGCGCCGATGGCCGCGGTGGGCGTCACGGGGCGGTCGAGGGAGGGTGCGTCGGCAGCCGCGAGCGGCTCCAGGGCACCCGGCCGCGGCCGGTCCGCCGCCGTCGTCGCCGGCTCCGGCGGAGATGGCACGGGGCTGACGACGCGGTAGCCGCGCAGCGGGATCCCGCCGCCGGACGTCGAGACCGACCGCGCGACCTCCGCGGCGTCGGCCCGGGCCCGGGCGCCCGCGCGGGCCGCGTCCTCCACGGCGCGCAGGTCGGCGACCAGCGCCTCCGGGTCTGGGCTGCGGTCGACGACCTCGGAGGCGGCGCCTGCGCCCATCCGGATGGCGGCGGCCGAGCGGGGAGCGGGCATCGCCCGGCCCGTCACGCCCCGGCGGGCGACGAGCACGCGCCCGTCCGGTCCTTCGAGCGCCGAGACCAGACCGCGCTTGCGCAGCGCCTCGTGCAGGGCCGCCGCGGGGACGGACGCCGCGAGCACGGTCGGCGCGAGCCGCACCAGGCCGAGGCCCACGAGCGTCGGGTCGTGCTCGAGGCCGGCGAGCACCGTCGCGTCCGCGGCCCGCAGGTAGGACGACGCGGTACCCACCCGCACCGCCCCGTGCCGTCGCGCGGTGTCCCGGACCAGGTACTCCAGGGGCTGCGGGACCGGCACGGGGGAGCGGTGGGCGAGCTCGTCGAGCATGCCGTCAGCGGTCTCGCCCTGGTCGAGCGCCCGCGTGACGGACGCCGGGCTGAACCGCACGGTGGTCGCGGCGCCCCGCGACTCGATGTCCGTCGAGCGCTCCAGCAGCCGCGCGAGCCCGCGCGACGGGCGGCCGGGGACTATCCCCGTCAGGTCGCCCTGGAGCAGGATCTCGTCCACCTCAACGGGCAGGACGGCGCGCAGCGCCTCCGCAGCGAGATCACCCGGCGACCTGTCAGACGTATGGGTCACCCGAGTGACCTGTGTTTCTGACACGTTGGGGAGCAGTGCCCGGCCCGGCGTCGAGAGCGCGCCGGCCCCCGTCACGCCCAGCCACTCGGCCTCGATCAGCAGACCCTCGACGGCGGTCGCGGGCGGCACGGAGCGCGGCGTGTGCCAGGTCAGCACCTCGACCACGTCCGCGGGCGCGGGCGCGAGGACGGTGCCACCGGCCGGCTCGGCCGCGAGCACGCCCAGCACTCCGTTGCGCAGCCGGGGCACCCACGGCCGCTGCAGGTCGGGCGACAGCGGCGCCCGGAGCGCACCCTTGTCGTCGCGGGAGCCCACGAGCCACGGCGCCCGCCGGGAGGCCAGCCAGGCCTCGACGAGCCGCGCCCAGCGGGCGGCGTCGTCCAGGTCGTCCCAGTCGGTGACGGTCGGCACGTACGACGGCGGCGCCTCGCCGTCGTCCCGGACGAGGCCGGCCAGCGCGGCGACCTCGACCACGAACGCCGTCGCCCGCTCGTCCGTCTCCAGCTGGGCGGCGACCCTGCGCAGGTCGCGCACGCCCAGGCCGCCTGCGCGGAGGACCGACGGCGGGCTCTCGTCCCACGACTGCCTGAGCAGCCGCACGCGCCGGACGAGCTCGAGCGCCGCGCTCGCCGCCTCGGCGTCGGCGGTGGCGGTCGGTACCGCCCGGCCCTGCGGCTCGGGCGGCAGGGTGCGCGGCTCACGATGGGTGTGCCCGTCGCGGAGCGCCAGCCCGACCAGGCGCGGCAGCACGACGTGCCTGGCGTCCGACCGCACCAGCAGATGCTCGGTGACCAGCCAGTTCACGGCGTCCCGCGGTCGGGTGCCGGCGGGTGGCACGACGCCGACCGGGGGACCCCAGGCGAGCGCGTCGAGGATCGCGCGGGCGCCGGGCGGTGCTTCGGTGAGGAGCGCGCCCAGCGCCGCAGCGGTCTCGGTCCGGCCGGTGGCCGACCCGAGCGCGTGGCCCACCGCCTCGGTCAGCCCGGCGGGGACGGGGTCGAGGTGCGGCCCCAGCCCCGCGGGGTTCGGGCCGAGCAGCTCGTCGAGGCCCGGCACCGTGCGCAGGTCGAGCGTGGTGCCGTACTCGCCGCCCGCGTCCCAGAGCAGTGCGTGCTCGACGGCGCGGCGGACGGCGTCGTCGACACGGGGTCCGTCCTCCGCGGACCCGCCGAGCGCCCAGGTGACGACCTCGGCGCTGAGCGGCCCGGCCAGGGGCGACCCGCCGGAGCTCTCCTCCGGGAGCCCGGACGGCGGACGGAAGACGGGCTCGAGCGCGAGCACCGCCTCCAGCACCTGCAGGGTCAGGGCGTCGGAGCGGGCGAGAGCGCGTTCGAGAGAGCTACGGCTGGAGGCACGGGCCGCGAGCGAACGCAGCGTGGAGGGAGAGGGCACGGCTAGATCAGGACGGGCGCGCAGGAGCGCGGCGAGCGCGGTGTCCGAGCGCTGCCGGAGGTCGTCGGCGAAGTGCCGCGTGGCCGCCGCCGGCGCTGCGGGGAGCGAGGAGGCCATCCTGACGATGCTACGCGGGTTTCCGGGGCCGAAGTTCGGCCGGTCCACGCCCGGGGCCGCTTCAGACCTGCGCCGTGCGGCGGCAGACCTCCTCCCACGGCGTCGGAGTGAGGTCGAAGCGCGCGCGGGCGGCGGTGTCGTCCAGGACGTACGGGCGCTCCCACTGGTAGATGATCTCGCGCATCTCCCGCATGAACGGGGAGACCAGGGCGGCGGCGCCGAGAGCGGCACCGCGCAGGGAGGAGATCTTCACCGGCGGCTTGCCGACGCTCGCCAGGACGTCGGTGAGGGCCTGTGCCTGGGTCCGCGGCGCGTTGCTCGGGACGTGCCAGACCCTGCCGTGGGCGCCCGGGTCCTCGGCGGCGGCGACCAGGGTGCGGGCCGCGTCCGCGACGTCGGTGAAGGTGTGGGGCAGGTCGGTGCGGCCCATCATCACGGCGCGCTTGCCCTGCAGCGCGGTGGGGACCAGGCGCGAGATGTGGCCGTTGCCGCTGACGCCGCGCCCCATGTAGTCGGAGCCGCGGATCTCGACGGCGCGCAGCCGCCCGGCGTCGTGCGCGGCCTTGGCGTCCGCCCACATCTGCGCGCGGAGGCGGCCCTTGTGGTCGGTCGCGGCGTCGGGCAGGTCCTCGGAGAGCGGGACGTCGACGGGGCCGTACGGGTAGAGCGTGCCCGTGATCGCGTAGACGGCGCCGGAACGTTCGGCGGCCGACAGGAGCGAGGTGGCGAGCGGGGGCCAGACGCGCTCCCACTGGGTGTAGTCGGCGGGGTTGGCGCAGTTGTAGAGGTAGTCGGTGCCGTCGGCGGCGCGGGAGAGAGCGTCGGCGTCCGAGGCGTCGAGGGCGAGGTGCTCGACGCCGTCGATCCCGGTGCTGCGGCCCGAACGGCTCGCGACGGCGACGCGGGAGCCGCGCTCGGCCAGCAGGGCCGCGACGTGGGTGCCGATGGGGCCTGCTCCGACGATGAGGTGGCGGTCAACCATGATCATTGCTCCATTCTGAGAGCGGTGCTCTCGTTCCGTGCCGTAAGCGTGGCACGAGCGGGTGCGCCTTGGCAAGAGCAGTGCTCGCGTTTGTGTGCGGTGATCCATCAGTGGCACCCTGGAGCGCATGAGCCCGGCCCGAACCGCACGTGCCCTCGCCCGCGAGACCATCACCCGCGAGATCCTCGACTCGGCCCGCACACGGCTGACCACCGACGGTGCCGCCGGGTTGTCGTTGCGCGCCGTCGCCCGCGACGTCGAGATGGTCTCCTCGGCCGTCTACCGGTACTTCCCGAGCCGCGACGCGCTGCTCACCGCACTTCTCATCGAGGCGTACGACGAGCTCGGCACCGCCGCCGAGGCCGCGGACGCCTCCGTCGCCGACCGGTCGGACGTCACCGCGCGCTGGCTCGCCACCTTCCGCGCCGTCCGGACCTGGTGCGTCACGCACCCGGGAGAGTTCGGGCTGCTCTACGGCACACCGGTGCCCGGCTACGCCGCACCGCGGGACACCGTCGACCCGGCGACACGGGTGGTCCGCGTGCTCATCCGCATAGTGGGGGACGCCTACACGGCCGGGGCGCGCCCGCCGGTGGTGCCCGCCACCGGCCCGGGCGCCGCGGCGGAGCCGGGGACCGTCGCGCCGGCGCTCGCCTTCGTCGTGCGGCACGGTCTCGTCGAGAGTGCCGGCCCGGCGGACGGTGAGCTGCCGGAGACCGTCCGCCGCGCCGTCATGGCATGGACCGAGCTGTTCGGGGTGATCTCGTTCGAGCTGTTCGGGCACCAGGTGGGCTCGATCGCGGACCCCGAGGCCTGGCTGGACGAGGTGGCGCTACGCCTCGCCGCCGACCTGGGCATCCAGGCCTGAAACCCGGCAAACGGCCTTCCTGGACCGGGCCCCGGGCGGGTCGCGCGGGCGAAGAGTGCGCAATGCATGCGACGCGGCACGGTTCCGCCCGGTAACCTGGTACTTCCGGTCCAGGTGGCGCGCTCAGCTCGCAGCAGCCAGGGCCGGTCCGAGCAGTTTCATCGAGCAGTACCGACAAGCACAGAAGAAGGTCGCAGTGCCCACCGGCAAGGTCAAGTGGTTCGACACCGACAAAGGCTTCGGTTTCATCGCCAACGAGGACGGAGGCGAGGTATTTCTGCACGCCTCCGCGCTGCCCGACGGCGTCGTCCCCAAGCCGGGCGCACGGGTGGACTTCGGGGTGGCCGACGGCCGCCGCGGTCCCCAGGCGCTCGCAGTCAAGGTGCTGGACTCCGCGCCGTCGGTCGCAAAGGCGAAGCGGAAGCCCGCCGACGACATGGCTGTGCTCGTCGGCGATCTCACGCAGATGCTGGACCGCGTGGCGAATGATCTGCGCAAGGGGCGTTATCCGAAGAACCCGGAGCTGCTCGCCAAGATGCTGCGCAAGGTCGCAGACGACTTCGACGCCTGAACCCACACGAGGTCCCGAGGAACATGGTCACGACCATCGCGCCCGCCATACGAACATTCACCAGGCGGATCGCCGCACGCTCTAGCCGAGACGCCGTGCTGAACGGTGCCGCGGAGCTCGCACGCGCCGCCGCACAGGAGGTCGCCGAGCGACCGGAGGACGTCGGGGAGCACCTCGGCACCTTCTTCGAGGACGAGCGGGTGGTCTCCCACCGCTTCAACGCGACCATGCGGGGGTACCGCGGCTGGCACTGGACGGTCACCGTGACGCGCGTGCCGCGCGGCCGGGCCGCCACGATCAGCGAGGTCGAGCTGCTGCCCGGCGACGAGGCCATCCTCGCCCCGGCCTGGCTACCGTGGTCCGAGCGGCTGCGCCCGGGCGACGTCGGCCCGGGTGACGTGCTGCCGTTCCGCGCCGACGACCCGCGGCTCGAGCCCGGGTACACCCCGACGGGTGATCCCGAGGTGGACGAGGTGGCGATCGACGAGCTGGCGCTCGCCCGCACCCGCGTGCTGTCCCCGCAGGGCCGGGCCGAGGCCGCCGAGCGCTGGTACCGCGGCACGCGCGGCCCCACCACCGCGGGCGCCGTCGCGGCCGCCGCCGAGTGCATGACCTGCGCGTTCCTCATCCCCCTGTCCGGTTCGATGGGGCAGCTCTTCGGGGTGTGCGCCAACGAGTGGTCGCCCGACGACGGCAAGGTCGTCTCCCTCGACCACGGCTGCGGCGCGCACTCGGAGACCGACGTCGAGGAGCACCCGACCGACTGGCCCGCGCCCGCGCCGTTGATCGACGAGCACGAGGTCGAGGCCGTCTCGCGGGTCGAGCCTGTCGAGACCACCCCCGCCGAGGACCAACCCTCCGCGTGACCCGCGACCCCTTCGGCACCGGTGCGCTGCGGCGCGCGGTGACCGAGGCGTGGCGTGCGTCGCCCACGCGCTTCCGCGAGGACGCGAACTCGGAGGAGGACCACGCCCGCGGCTACTACCGCGACCGGGTGGTGGTCGAGCTCGCGCAGAACGCCGCCGACGCCGCCGCGCGCGCCGGGGTCCCCGGCCGGCTGACGTTCCGGCTGGAGGCGGACGTGTCCGGCGCAGGTGGGCCGGGTGACGGCGGCGCTGGCTGGCGGCTCGTCGCGGCCAACACCGGCACCCCGCTCGACGCCGCCGGCGTCGCGTCGCTCGCGTCCCTCCGCGCCTCCGCCAAGGTCCCGGCCGACGCCGGTGAGGGCTCCGGCCAGGCGATGCGCGCGGTGGGGCGGTTCGGCGTCGGGTTCGCCGCGGTCCGGTCCGTGTCGGACGAAGTGGTCGTCCGGTCGCGCACCGGAGGCGTGCGCTTCTCGCTCGCGGGTACGCGCGCGGAGCTGGGGCTCGAGGTCGGCCCATCGCTGGACACCCATGACGAGGTCGGCAGTTCGCATCGAGATCGGTCCAGCGCTGGACCGATCTCGATACAGACTGCCGACCTCGCGCCGGACGTCGAGCAAGGTGCCGATCTCGCTCCCAAGGTTGCCCGCATGGCCGCGATCCGGGACGAGGCTCGGTCCCGCGGCGCCGCGCTGCCCGCGCTGCGGCTCCCGTTCCCCGCACCCGGGACGACGCCGGACGAGCCGGACACCGTGGTCGAGCTCGTGCTGCGCGACGCCGACGCCGTGGCCGCCGTCCGCGCTCAGCTCGCGGCGCTCGACGACGCGCTCCTGCTCGCCCTTCCCGCGCTCGACGAAGTGGTCATCGAGGACGACTTCGCAGGTCAGCCGGGTTCTGAACCGCACAGTGCGACACCGTTGCCAAGCCGGCGCGTGCTGCGCGACGTCGGTTCGCGGTGGCGCGTGCACCGCGCGTCCGGTGCACTCGGACCCGACGACAGCCTGCCGTCCGAGGCACGTCGCCCTGACTGGTCGGTGCTCTGGGCGCTGCCCGCCGGTGGCGGGCGCGCGGCAGAGAGCGCGGCGCTGCACGCGCCGACCCCCACCGACGTCCGGCTCACGTTCCCGGCCCTGCTCATCGCGTCGTTCCCTGTCGACCCGGGACGGCGAGGTGTGCTCCCGGGCCCGACGTCGGACCGGGTGGCCGCCGAGGCCGGCCGCGCCTACGCCGCGTTCCTGGGCGAGCTCGGCGCCGAGCGCGAGGTCCTCGGCCTCGTGCCGACCGGGCTGCCCGCGGGCGACGTCGACGCCGCGATCCGCGCCTCGGCCGACGTGGCCCTGCGCGACACCCCGCTCCTCCGGCTGAGCGCGCCCGCTCAGGGACGCACCGAGGCGGCGGGCGCCGACGGCACGCCCGATACCCCGCTGCGCGTCGCGCCGAGGGGTGCGGCCTTCCTCGCCGGACCGCTCGGTGAGGACCCCGCGCTTGCCTCCGCGCTCGCCGCCGGTACCTCCGCGGCCCTGGTCACGGTGCCGGTGCGCTACCAGACGCTCGCTCGCTCGCTGGGTGCCGAGTCCGTCGGCCTCGCGGACCTGGTCGAGACCCTGCCGCCCGAACCCGGTGTGATCCGCGCGGCCCTTGACGCCATCGCCCCGCACGCCGGCGAGCCCCCGGTGCTCGAAGCGGTCGCCGGGGCGCCGCTCCCGCTCGCCGACGGCCGCGTGACCCGCGGCGCCCGTGGCACCGTGCTGCTCGACGCGCCGCACCTCGCCGGGATCGCCCGTGCCCTCGGCGTCCGTGTGGTGCATCCGGACGTGGCGCATCCGCTGCTCGAACGGGCCGGCGCCGCCTCCACCACCCCGCAGGGGCTCCTCGCGGACCCGGCGGTCCGGTCGACGGCGCTCGCGGCCGCGGAGGACGTGCTGGACGACGGCGACGCCGAGCACCTCGGGGCGGTTCTGGCGGCGGCTTCCCCGGCGGGTGCGTCCGACACAGGTTCGGATCCGGGCGGGTGGGACCCCAGCGCGCTCGACGACCCGACGTCCGCCGAGGTGGTCGTGGCGGTGCTCGAGCTGGTCCGGCTGGCGGCCGAGACAGGCTCGGCCGACCTCCCGTTCTGGCTGGGCGAGCTCCCGGTCGTGGCGGACGGCGACGTGGTGCCGCTGCGGGAGACGGCTCTGCCCGGTACGTGGGCGGCCGAGCACATGGACCTCGCGCTGGTGCGGGACGACGTCGTCGAACGCTGGGGGAGGGCCGCCCTCGCCGCCGCCGGCGCGCGCGCCGAGCTGGTCGTGTACCGGGTCGCCGACGTCGTGACCGCCGACGGTGACGACACCGACTACGGGCCGGACGACCCCGCCGGATGGCTCTCCGACTGGGACGAGTACCTCCAGCACCTCGCGGACGAGCTCGGTCCGGGCGCGTGGATCGGGGACGTCGAGGCGGTCTCGGACCTCGACGCGCTGCGTGACCCGACGGACGCCGGACCTGGTCCGCTCGCCGCGGCGCTCGGCCGGGTGTCGGGCGATCCCGGCCTGCGCCGCGCGCTCCTGACCCCCGTGCGTTCCCCGGACGCCCCCGGTCGGCAGGCTGTGTCGTACACGGCGTGGTTCCTGCGCCGCCGGGTCGGTGCGCCGTTCGCGCTCGGCGACACGCCCCTGCTGCCGCTCGCCCCGCCCGCGACCACCGGGCTCGACGACGACGTCCTGGCCGCGCTCGGTGGGCTGCACAACCTGGCTGACCTGCCCGGACATGACTGGCCGGCCGTCCTGGAGCGGTTACCCGATTCGCAGGCGGGCGGACGCCGGACGGTGTCCGCCGACGTCGCGCGCGCCGTCTGGGCCGGCCTGGCCGCGCTCGCCCGCGCGGACGATCCGCGGCCGGTCGCACCGCCCCGGCTCCCTGCGCTCGGCCCGGCGGGCGTCACCGTGGAGAGCGCTGACGACCTCGCGGTCGCCGCCTCGGCGCGCTGGGCCCAGCTCGGCCCCGTCGTCCCCGCCCCGGTCGACGTCGCCGAGGCGCTCGCCGAGCTGCTGGACCTCCCGTTCGAGGGCGATACCGACGTCGTCCCCGACGAGCCGGGCGAGGCGGTCGAGCTCGATCCGCGGGTCCGAGCGCTCGCGCCCGATGCGCCGTCGACCTGGCGGCGCCACGACGTGCTGACCGTCGAGGGAAAGCACGTCGCGTGGTGGGTGACGGAGAGCGCAGGTCGCTCGGACGAGGGCGTTGCGCACGCCATCTCTCCCGAAGGGCTCGCCCGAGCACTGGCCGAGCTCACGAGCGTGGACCCGCTCCTCCTGGAGGCCGCGCTGCGCGACCCTGCGCGTGCGGAGGAGCTGAGCGCGGAGCGCGTCTGGGAGTGATCAGCGGTGGCGGCGGGCCCAGAGCAGGCCCAGCCCGCCGAGCGCTGTGCCCGTGCCGCAGATCCACACGGGTTCAAGGCCGCCCCGCCCGGTGAGGTGGAGGACCAGCGTCACGACCAGCCCGACCGCGAACAGCACGATGCCCGCGCCGAAGATCCGGAAGAGATCGGCACGCGGAGCCGGCGGGCTGGGCCGGCGGTCCTCGGGGTGAGCCAGCAGGGAGCGGATCGTTGGCACCCCGCCAGTCTACGGACAACGGCTCGTCAAGCCTGTCGACTCCGCCCGTGTGACCGCGGGTGAACTGTGCCGCTCAGGCGCGGAGCGCCGCCATCATCGGGGTCAGCGCGTCGAGGATCTGGTCGTAGCTGCGCCGATAGGTGTCGGCGGAGCGTCGGTACGGATCGATCACCTCGTCGTCGTGGTGCCGGCCGACGTGATGGGGGCGTTCGAGGAGCGCGGCGGGTACGAGAGTGGCGAGCCGGGCGGCGTCGTCCTGCCCGAAGACGCTGCCCGGAGGCAGTGTGCTGGACAGCCGCCCCAGCTCGGCGACGGTGACGGTGCGGTGCACGGCGGACGGTATCCACTCGACCACTCGGGTGCGGTGTTCCGGGGTCAGGGCGAGGACCAGGTCCGCCTGCTCGACGAGATCGCGGGTCAGCTGCCGTGCTGCGAACCCCGCGGGCGGGAAACCGCCGGCGGTCAGGAGCTCAGCCATGGGCTCGGCGATCGGCTGGCCGACCAGTGCGTGGGTCCCGGCGCTGCCGACGGTGACGGACGAGTCGAGGACGCTGCGCAGCAGGGTCTCGACGGCGGGAGAGCGGCAGATGTTGCCCGTGCAGACGGCGAGCACGGTAAGCGACATACGGGATACCCCTCTCGAAAAGTCTGTTAAGTCCGGCGCCATTCTAAGCATGCATTACTTTGTCTTGACCGGTTTTTCGGTGCTTTACAAGTTAAATCACCCCTTAATGCACCCCCGGAAAGGGTGAGGGTGAATTCTGTCGTGCCCTCTTGACGGGTCGCAGGTAACGTGACGCGGACCGTGCGGACATAGCCGTCAGGGGGGTCTGGTGACACATCCTGGATGGGGCGACAAGTGGGCGGACGCACCGGTGTTCTCGCCCCTGAGCAGCCCTGCTCGACGTACGCGGGCGGGAAGTGCGCGGGCAGGAAGTGCACGTCCCGCGCCTCCCGCACCGGCGCCGTGGAAGAAGCCGCCGCTGCCCAGGCGGGCGTACTGGACACGGCACAGGCGCCGAAGTCTGAAGATCGTCGTGCTGAGCGTCACGGGGCTGCTGGTCGTCCTCACGGTCCTCATGGTCTGGGTGGCGCTCGACGCCGTGCGGGCCCGCGACTCGCTGGCCCAGGCCGCCCGCGGCGTCTCCACGCTGCAGGCCGATGCCGTCGCCGGCCGGATCAAGGACCTGGACACCACCGTGGCCGACCTGCAGAACCATGCCTCCGCCGCCCAGGCGGCGACGGTGGGCCCGCACTGGACGCTGGCGAGCCGGCTGCCCGGCGCCGGGCCGACGGTGGAAGCGGTGGCGACCATGGCCGCGGTGGTGGACCGCCTCGCGCAGGGTCCGCTCCCGCAGCTCGCGTCGGTCGTCGAGGTCGCCGACCCGGAGACCTTCGCGCCGCACGGTGGCAGCGTGGACCTCACACCCCTGGAGGGGGTGGCGCCGGACGTGCGGCGCGCCGACCAGCTGGTCGGGTACGCGCAGCAGCGCGTCGAGGGCATCGACCGGTCGCCGATGCTGCCGCAGGTGTCCGCCGCCGTCTCCGGCCTGGAGGGGCAGCTCGCCGACCTGCGCAGGTCGACGGCGACGGCGGCCCGCGCTGCGCAGCTCATCCCGCCGATGCTGGGCGCCGACGAGCCGAGGGACTACCTCGTCCTGGTGCAGAACAACGCGGAACCGCGGGCGCTGGGCGGGGTGGTCGGGACCGTGCTGGTGCTGCACGCCGACCGCGGCAGGATCCAGCTCACCGACCAGATGCACGCCAGCCAGGTGGGGTCCTACAGGCCGCCGCCCGGCACGCTGACGGAGGGCGAGGAGGCGATGTTCGGCGACGCGGTCGGTGGCTGGATGCAGAACGTGACGTCGACGCCGGACTTCCCGCGGGCCGCCGAGATGGCCCGCGCGATGTGGGAGCGCGAGACGGGGCAGCTCGTGGACGGTGTGCTGTCCGTCGACCCCACCGCGCTGGCCGGGCTCCTGGAGGTCGACGGGTCCGCCCCGGCCGGTGCGGGCACGGGGCTGCTGGGCGAGGAGCTGGTGAGCTACCTCGTCAACGGCATCTACCTCACGGAGACCCCGGGCGACGCCGACCTGATCTTCGCCGACTTCGCGGAGTCGGCGTTCGCGTCGTTGTCCGAGGGCTCCGGTGCGCCCGGCGGGATGGTCGACGCCCTGGCGGCGGCAGCGCGGGAGGGCCGGCTGCTCCTGTGGTCGGCGCACCAGGGGGAGGCGCACCTGCTCGAGGGCACGGTCCTCGACGGCGGGCTGCGCGGGGTGAACGGCTCCCGACCCGTGGTCGGTGTCTTCACCCAGGGCCTGCAGACGGCCAAGGTCGGCTACTACCTCGACACCGCGGTCGACGTCGTCGAGCGGGACGCGAGGCCCGGCGGGGCGCGGGAGCTCGAGGTGACCGTCGCCTACACGTCGCGCGTCGGCGAGCCCGGCGCGGGCTCACCGCCGGACCACCTGGCCGGTCAGGACGCGAGCGAGCCGGGCCTGATCCGGCTCCGGTCGATCGTCTATGCGCCCGCCGGGGGCGCCGTTCTCGACGCGGCCGAGAACTCGGAGAAGACCGGGATCTCGCCGCAGCACGAGGGGCTGTCCAGGGCATTCGACGACATAGAAATTCACCCTGGCGAGACAGTTTCTGTGACCTATGCAATTATCACTGGGAAGCACCAGGACGGCGATGTCATTCTTCGTACGACACCGGGTACACGACCTGCTGAAGTGTCCGTCGGAAAGTGACGCCGACCGGCTGATAAAAAGTCACTATCCAGGGGACAGGGCAATGCTTCGACGCTTCATCAGTGCTTTGGTGGTCGCCATGGTGGTCGTGCTAGCGCCCGCTGGAGCCGCGTACGCGGGCCAGGCCGGCGCCGACCACGACAAGCACCCGTGTGTCACCACCGAGTGTGCGGACGGGCCGGGCACCGGCGGGGCCACGGGCGGTGCGGAGGGCCGGATGAGCATCGTCGCCACCGGACCGACGAGCTTCCCGTACCTCGCGATCGCCGGCGGGCTGGTGGTCGCCGGCGTGGCCGCGATCGTCGTCAGTCGGGTCCGGACCCGACTGAGCTGATTCAGCAGAGCTGGTCCTCCAGACTCACCGCACCAGCCTCGATGTACCTGTCCAGGGGGGAGTGTGCCTTGACCGTCGAGAACCGTCCGAACGCCGCCGACGTCGATCGTGAAGCCGCCGCGCTCAAGGAGCTGGACGACGAGGCGGCACGGCTCGCCGCGTCGATGACCGCACCGGCGCCACGCAAGGGCCCGGCCGCTCCGTGGCAGGAGATCGTCACCGATCGCGCGCTGTTCGTGGACATCGTGGCCGTGGTGGCGGCCGTGACCCTCGGCTACGTGCTCCGCTTCGACCGGCAGGTCCAGGTCGATCTCTTCGAGCCGCGCGGCGGCCAGTACGTCCTGATCTCGGTGGCGCTCGCCGAGGCCTGGGTCATCGCGATAGGCCTCGCCGGCGCGCGCAGCCCTCGCATCCTGGGCTCGGGCCGCGAGGAGTACGTACGGGTCGCGCGAGGCTCCCTCGCGCTCTTCGGCCTCGCGGCGATCGTCTGCTACCTCGTCAAGTTCGACCTCGCCCGCTCGTACGTGGCGGTGACCCTGCCCGTCGGCCTGGTGTTCCTCGTCGTCGGGCGCCGGGTGCTCGCGGCGCGGCTGCACGCCGAGCGCGCGCACGGACGGTTCCAGCGCCGCACGCTGATCGTGGGCGGGCGGGACGCGGTGCTCGACCTCTGCCGCCGCGTGGACCGCGCGCCCGAGGCGGGCTTCCTGGTGGTGGGCATCTGCATACCGGGCGGGGCCGGTGTCCCGTCGCCCGTCGACGGTGTCCCGGTGCTCGGCCGCGTCGAGGACGCCGCCGAGGCCGCCCGCACGATCGAGGTGGACGTCGTCGCCGTGACGGCGTCCGACAGTGCGACCCCCGCGGCGCTCAAGCAGCTCGCGTGGGACCTCGAGGTCACGGGCGCGGAACTCGTGGTCGTCCCCGCGCTGGCCGACGTCGCGGGCCCGCGGATGCTGATCACACCGGTGGACGGCGTACCGGTGGTGCAGGTCTCACCGCCCGGCTACACAGGCCTCCAGCATGCGATGAAGCGCGTGTTCGACCTGGTCGTCGCGACGCTGATCGCGGCGGTGGTCGCCGTCCCGATGCTCCTCCTCGCGCTCTGCGTGCGGTGCACCAGCCCCGGGCCGGCCATGTTCCAGCAGCAGCGGATCGGCCTGAACGGCAAGCCGTTCACGCTCTACAAGCTCCGGTCGATGCGGCTGGACGCCGAGGAGAGCCTCACCGACGTCCTCGACGGCGAGGTGGGCATCTACTACAAGCGCAAGGACGACCCGCGCGTCACCTCGCTCGGCCGGTTCCTGCGCAAGTACTCCCTCGACGAGTTCCCGCAGCTGCTGAACGTCATCAAGGGCGACATGAGCCTGGTCGGTCCCCGGCCTCAGGTCGCGCTGGAGGTGGCCCAGTACGACGACGCGCTGCGGCGTCGTCTGTTCGTCAAGCCGGGGCTGACCGGCCTGTGGCAGGTGAGCGGCCGCAACGACCTGACCATCGACCAGGGCACCCGGCTGGACCTCTACTACGTGGAGAACTGGAGCCTGCTGGGCGACATCGGAATCATGCTGCGGACCGCTCGCGAAGTGTTCGCGCCGAGCGGCGCCTACTGACGTCCGGATGCGCGGTATTAACCACGGCAATAGTATTCAAAACTATTGCCGGTCGGTCGGTTCGGCGAATTCCACGGGGCGATAAGAGTGCATTTGTTTTGGGTGTGAGAGGGGAATGGGTGCGTTCAACGAGCGGCAGGAGGCGGGCCGACGACCCTGCGGACCCCTCGGACGTCGAGACCGCCGTCGGCGTACCGATCAGGGTGCTCCACGTGCTGCCTGCCCCGAACGGCACCACGCAGTACGTCGACCACATGATCGGCGGCGCGCCGCCCGACATCCAGATCCTCACGTTCTCGTGGCCGCGCGCGATACTCGGCGCGTACGACGTGCTGCACGTGCACTGGCCGGAGTTCCTCGTGCGACAGCGGACGCCGGTCGGCCGGTTCGTCAAGACGCTGCTCGCCTACCTGCTCCTGCTGCGGCTCGACCTGACGGAGACGCCGGTGGTGCGGACCGCGCACAACATCGCGCCGCACGAGTCGGGCGGCCGTCCGGAGCGGTCGTTCCTGGAGGCGCTCGACCGCAGGACGGTCCTGTGGATCAGGCTCAACCCGACGACGCCGCTGCCGCCCCGGGTGCGGAACGCGACCATCCCGCACGGCCACTACCGGTCCGTCTTCCCGCCCGACCCCGGTGCGCGGCCCGAACCGGGGCGGCTGTTCCAGTTCGGCCTGATCCGCCGGTACAAGGGCATCGAACGGCTGCTCGACGTGTTCCGTGCGGTCAACGACCCGGCGATGCGCCTGACGATCGCCGGCAGGCCCGAGGATACCGCGCTCGCGGACCACATCAGGGCGGTCGCCGCCGCGGACCACCGGATAGCGGCCAGGCTGGAGTTCGTGCCCGACGACCTGCTGGCGCGCGAGGTGCGTCGCGCGGAGCTCGTGGTGCTGCCCTATCAGGAGATGCACAACTCGGGCGCCGCACTGCTCGCGCTGTCCCTCGACCGGCCGGTGCTCGTGCCACGCGGCGCCGCGACCGACGAGCTCGCCCGCGAGGTCGGCGAGGGCTGGGTGATCATGTACGACGGCGTGCTGCAGCCGGCCGACCTGCTGCGGGCGATGGCCGTCGCGCGGATGACCCGCGAGCGAGGGACCCGGCCCTACCTGGACGAGCGCGACTGGGAGCTGGTCGGCAGGCGTCATGCGGAGGCGTACCGCAAGGTAGTGCCACATCTCGTCGGCCGGGCCCGGTGAGCGGGACGTCCGTGGGCACGGACCCCGCCCCGCTCGGCAGGCAGGCGGCTCGGGGCGGCGCCGCGACCATGGGCGGACAGCTGCTCAAGGTCGGCGTCCAGGCGGTCTCGATAGTCGTCCTGGCGCGGCTGCTGGCGCCCGAGGCCTTCGGCTACCTGGCGATGGTGCTCGCTCTGGTCGGCGTCGCCGAGACGGTACGGGACTTCGGGCTGGCCAACGCGGCCGTCCAGGCGAAGACCCTCTCCGACGCCGAGCGCGACAACCTCTTCTGGCTGAACACCCTGATCGGGGCGGTGCTCACGGGAGCGGGCATCGCCTGTGCGCCGCTGGTCGCGGCCTTCTACGGGCAGCCGGAGCTCGCGGACGTCACCCGCTGGGTGTCGCTCAGCTTCCTGCTGAACGCCGTGGCGACGCAGCACCGGGCGAGCCTCGTGCGCGGGATGCGCCTGGGTGCCGCCGCCGTCGCGGACGTGGCCGGGCCGGTCGCGGGGCTGTGCGTGGCGATCCTGGTCGCCGTCGCGGGCGGCGGCTACTGGGCACTGGTGGCGCAGCAGCTCGTCGGCGCGTTCGTGATGTCGGTAGGGGTGATCGCCGCCGGCAGGTGGGTCCCCGGCCTGCCCCGGCGGGACGTCTCCGTGCGCCCGTTCGTGCGGTACGGCTCGAACCTGCTGGGCGCGCAGCTCCTCGGTTATGCCACCCGGAACATCGACACCGCGATCCTCGGCGTCCGGTTCGGAGCGGGGGTCGCGGGCCTCTACAGCCGCGTGTACCAGCTCATGGCGCTGCCCATCCGGCAGGCCACCTGGCCCGCCAACCGCGTGGCGCTCCCCGTGCTCTCCCGTGTCCATGACGATCCTGTGCGCTACCGCGAGTTCCTCCTGTTCGGTCAGACGATCCTGCTGCACACGATCGTCCCCGCACTGATGCTGGCGGCGGCGCTGGCCGGACCGGTCGTCGACGTGGTGCTCGGCGAGCGGTGGTCGTCGGCCGCCCCGGCCTTCGCGATCCTCGCGGTCGGCGGCGTGTTCGAGGCCGCGGGCTTCGCCCCGGGCTGGGTGTTCCAGTCGGCGGGACGGACCGGTGCACTGCTGCGGTTCACGTTGGTGACCAGGCCGGTCGTGGTGCTCGCGATCGGTGGCGGCAGCTTCTTCGGCATGACAGGTGCCGCGCTCGGCTACGCGGCGTCGACGGCGGTGGTGTGGCCGCTGGGCCTGTGGTGGGTCGGCCGGGTCACCGAGGCGCCTGCGCGGGCGCTGTTCTGGAACGGCGTCCGGGCGTTCGTGAGCCACGGCGTCGGCGCCGCGGCCGCGGGGCTGGTCGCGAGCCGCCTGGCCGACCTGGGCTCGTGGCCCACCCTCGCGGTGGGCCTGTTCGTCTGGGCCGGCGCCGTCGCGCTGCAGGCCCTGCTGTGGCGCAGGCTCCGGACGGACCTGGGCGTGCTGCTGCGCGGCGCACGCCTGCTCTCGCGGAAGGGGGCGGCCCGTGAATCCTCCCGCACCTGAGACCTCCAGGAGGCAGCACATGGACGCAGTACCCAGGACGACCCTGGTGTGGCTCGAGGGCGCGGCGGAGTCGGCGGCGGCCGGCGTGCACCTGGGCGGGACGCTGCAGCGCCTCGCCGCGCTCGGCATCGAGCCCTACCGTGTGGTCGCCCAGCGCGGTCGGTCGGGCGGACGGCTCACCCGCCTCGTCCGGCTGCTGCTCGACTCCGTGCGACAGCTGCGGCACGGGCTCGTCGTGGTGCGCTGGCACCCGTTCGCGCTGCCGGCGCTGGTCGCGGCACGGCTGCGCGGCGGAGCCTGTGTCGTCTGCGCCCAGGGGGTCCTGGCCGAGGTCGAGGCGGTCCACCCGTGGATCGGCCGCTCCCGCCTCATGCGGTGGGTGGCGCTGCGCCCGCTCGTCGTGGCGGACCGGGTGATCGCGCCGTCCGCGGGCATCGCGCGCTGGGTCGTCGAGGTGACCGGGCGGCCCGCCCACGAGGTGACGGTCCTGGAGAACGGCGCCGACGTCGGCCTGTTCGCCGCCGCGCGGCGTGCCCCGGAACAGCCGCCCTACTGCGTCTTCGTGGGAAACCTCGCGCCGTGGCAGGGGATCGGCGACCTCGTGGCCGCCGTCCGGCAGCCGGCCTGGCCGGACGGGCTGCGGCTCGTCGTGGTCGGCGACGGCGTCGAACGCGAGCGGGTCCTGGCCGCCCGGGCCGACGGCGTCGAGTGGCGAGGCACGCTCGACCGGGCCGACGTCGCACGTGTGCTGGGCGGGGCGACATTCGCCTTCGCCACCCGTGGCGCCGTCACGGCGAGCGCGCGGGGCACCTCACCGTTCAAGGTGATCGAGGCAGCGGCTGCGGGCCTCCCGGTGGTGGCGACCGACGTGCCCGGTCAGGCTGAGGTGGTGCGCGATCTCGGCAACGGCGTGGTGGTGCCGCCCGGCGACCCGGCAGCCCTCGCCGCGGCGGCGGCGCGGATCATGGCGGACGGCGGCTACCGCGACCGGCTGCGGCAGTCCGCCGTCGAGCGCGTCGCGGCATACGACTGGACGGCGGGGAGCGACCTGCTCGGCGCGGCGATCGGCGCCGCCACCCGCGCCGTCGGACGCGCACGCCGGGGCCTGGGACACCCCGCCGACTCGATGACGGAAGGCCTGGTCAAGACGCGATGACGCACGACACGAGTCACGACACGAGTCACGACACGGCGAAGGACACGACGGACGAGACGGCGCAGGGCAGAGCGTGCGCCGCCGCCGCCGTACGGCCCCTCGGCCTGCTCGCCGACCTCGCGGCAAACCGGACGAGCGACGACCCGCGCCGCCCGGGTACCGCCGGTGTGCTGCCGACCGTCCTCACGCTGCGCTTCCTCGCGGCGTTCCTGTACCGCGCGTCCGCACGGGCCGGCAGCTCCGCCCCGGTGCTCGGTTCGGTGCTCAAGCAGATCAACCACGCGATCACCGGCGCGGACATCGCCTGGTCCGCGCGGATCGGACCAGGGCTGGTGCTGTGGCACCCCACCGGCGTCGTCATCGGTCCCCGTGTGGTCGTCGGCCGCGACGCCCGCGTGCAGCAGGGCATCACGCTGGGCGCCGCTCGGTCACGGACCGGTAAGGACGGCGACCCCGTGCTCGGCGACGGCGTCTACGTCGGCGCAGGCGCTCGCGTCCTCGGGCCGGTACGCGTCGGCGACCGGGCCCGGATCGGCGCCAACGCGGTGGTGCTCACCGACGTCCCCGACGACGCGTCCGCCGTAGGCGTCCCGGCTCGGGTCATCTCCTGACGAGAGACTGGTCGTGGGCTGCCGGTCATGTGGGACGTCGTGAGGACCACCGCCGGCGCCCGCCGCCGTACTCGCCGTACTGAGGACTAGCGGCTTCCCGGAGCGTTCTGGCCGCTCAGGGAGCTGTCCGAGACCTGGACCGACCGCAACCGGCTCGTCGGGGCGAGGTCGGAGCCGGCGTCGTCCGTCCGTACCGGTGACCAGACCGGCGCGATCCGCGGGGCCCGCAACCCCGTGGACCGGCGTGCGGGAAGGCCGTTCGTCGGGCCGCCGTCGGTTGCGGGAGCGGCGACCGAGACCGGCTCCGTCGTGCGCTCGGCCGGCGCGGAGTCCCTCGCCCTGGCGGGCGCTGCCTGTTCCTGGACCGGTGCCGGCTGCGCCGCCCGAGCCACCGGCGTCGGCTGCGGCACCTGCGTCGGGGCCGACGCCACCCGCGCCGACCTCTTCTTGCCGGCGCCTCGGCCCTTCTTGCCGGACTTACCGCCCTTGTCCTCGGTACGCGGCTGGTACTCGTAGCCGTAGCTCGTGCCGTAGGTGTCCGCGCTGCGGCCGACCTTGTTCAGGACTATCCCGAGCACCCGGGCGCTGACGGTCGACAGGTTCGCCAGCGACTGCCGCAGCTGTTCGCGGCGGATCTGGCCGGCGCCGGCCACCATGAGCACGCCGCTGGTCATCCGGGCGATCAGCGCGGCGTCGGTGACGGGCAGCAGCGGCGGGGTGTCGATGATGACGTAGTCGAACCGCTCGCTCATCTCGTGGACCAGCCGGGCCATGGCCTTCGAACCGACGAGCTCGGCGGGGTTCGGCGGCACGACGCCCGACGGCATGACGAACAGGCCCGCGGAGCCCCAGGGCTGGATGACGTCGTCGATCGTGGCCCGCTGGATCAGGAGGGTCGTGAGCCCCACCGACCCCTCGATGCCGAGGTATCCGGCGACCGAGGGACGACGGAGGTCGGCATCGATCAGGAGGACCCTCGAGTCCGCGTCGGCGAGCGTGATGGCGAGGTTGATCGCGGACGTCGTCTTGCCCTCGTCCGGTACCGACGACGTGACGACGAAGGCCTGCGGGCCGCCGTCCAGATCGAGGAACTGCAGGTTCGTCCGCAGCCGCCGGAACGCCTCGGACCGCGTGTGGTAGGGGCTCGTCTGGACGACCAGCGGGTTCTTCTCCGCCTCGTCGTCCATGGTGATGGCACCGATGACCGCCGAGCCGGTGACGGCGCCCACGTCCTGCTCCGACCGCACCCGGGTGTCGGCGAGCTCCCGCAGGACGGCGAGAGCGATCCCGAGGGCCGCGCCGAGGAGGAAGCCCACGAAGATCATCACAGGGATGTTCGGGTAGCTCGCGGAGCCGGGCGGGGCGGCCTCGCGGACCATCTGCAGCTGGACCGGGGAGTCGACGGTCTGCTGCGGGGTCTCCAGCTCGTCGACGCGCTCCGCGAGGCTCTCGGCGACGGTGTTCGCGATCCGTGCGGCGACCGTCGGGTCGGCGTCCGTGGCGGTGATGTCGATCAGCACGGTGTCGGTCACCGGTGCGGCCTGGACCCGCGTGCCGAGCTCGCCGGCCGTCGTGTCGAGGCCCAGCTCCACGATCACCGGGTCGAGCACCTGTGGGCTCCGCACCAGGTTGGAGTACGACACCACGCGGCGCTGGACATAGCTGGTGCCCGTGGCCAGCTCGGACGTCGACTCCGCCCCGTGGAACGACACGAATACCTGCGAGGAAGTCGTGTACGCCGGCGTCCTGGTGAACGCGAACAGGCTGGCGAGCATGATTCCGGCGAGCGCTACGGCGGCCACAGGAGCCCAGTGCTCACGGGTTATCCGGAGGTATTCGGTAACGTTCAACGCGTTCCCCTGATGATGCACGATCGTTCGGTTTCGGTCGGCCGAGAAGCGCGCCGATTTGCGTCCTGCCGATTTGCGTCCTACAGGGTCAGGCAGAGTTGCATATCGGGTTTCGTTCCCGTGCCCACCTGCGCTTCCGTTGGTAATCTAACTGACGTTCGGATGAACCGCGCCCGCAGGGATATATGTCCTTTTCGGGGTGGATTATGGCACGCAGCGGAGGGGCGCAGTTGCGAATTCTGCATGTCACGGACCGGTATTCCGGCGGCGTCGGTCGTGCGATCGACCGCATTACGGAGCTGGTTCCCGAGGCCGAGCATCATCTGTTGTCGACCGGTATCGAGAGTGTTGACGGCCGCGGTGTCTACCGCACTGCCGCTCAGCTTCCGGACGGGATGCCGGCCCGGGTTCGGGCGGTCCGCCAGGTCGTCGACGACGTAGCGCCCGACGTCGTGCACGCGCACTCGAGCTGGGCCGGGCTGTACACGCGGCTGCGGAGGCTGCGGGTGCCCGTCGTCTACCAGCCGCACTGCTACTACTTCGAGCGGGCAGACCTCTCGGCGCCGGTGCGCGGCGCCGTCCGGGTCCTGGAGCGTGCCCTGGCGGCGAACGGTTCGGTGGTCGCCGCCGTGAGCCGCCGCGAGGAGAACCTCGCCCTGTCGATGGGCGTGCGAGACGTCGTCCGCATCCCCAACGCGCCGTCGTCGGCGGCGGTCCGGGAGGCCAGGGCCCGCTCCGGCGTGCCGACGGGGGACCGCGGGACGGTGACGATGGTCGGCCGCGTGGTCGCCCAGAAGGATCCGCGCTTCTTCGCGGAGACGGCGCGGTACGCCTACCGGTCCGGCCTCGGGCTGTCCTTCCGCTGGCTGGGCGACGGTGACAAGGCGCTCGTGCGCGAGCTGCGGGACGCGGGCGTCGAGGTCACCGGCTGGCTCACCGCCGACGACGTCATGCGCGAGATGGTGGCGTCCGACGCCTACCTGCACTGCGCCGCGTACGAGGGGTTCCCGATCAGCGTGCTCGACGCCGCCCGGGTGGGGCTGCCGACCGTCGTCCGCCGGATCCCGGCGTTCGAGGGGACCCACCTCACCACTGCCCGGACCCCGGCCGAGGCCGCTTTCGCCGCCCAGGCCGCCGTCGCGGACCCGGAACAGCGGCTCCGCATGATCGCGGCCGGTGACCGGCTCATCGGCGAGATGGACGAGTCGGCCCTGCACGACGGCGTCGTCGAGGCGTATGCGAAGGCCACCGGCGGGGCGCTGGTGCGGTGACGGCCGGCGAGGCCGTGGGAGTGCGCGAGGTCGATCCCGACCGCACCGTCAAGCAGCTCCTCGTGGCGCTGCTCCTGGTCGGCAGCGCCTGCTACGTGCTGCTGGGCAGCCCGTTCATCCCTGCCCGGTTCCTGTACGACAGCAAGAAGATCGCGACGATCGCGGGCGGTTACCAGGGCTACGACTCCGACAAGTCCTTCAGCACGGTCGGCGCGATCTACCGCGAGCTGGGCCTCGCCGACCAGCCGACGTGGGCGGCGATGCTGGGCTACGTGCTCTTCGTGGCCGTGCTGCTCCTCTCCCTGCGCGGGCGGATCGGCAACGCGGGCCTCATGTCGCTCGCGCTGATCGCGGGCGCGACAGTGCTCGCCGTCGTCTACGTGAGCACGTACTCCAAGGACGTGTTCGTGCTCCCGATCGCGCTGATCGCGCTCTGGCGACGCCGCGGGCTCTGGCCCGAGCTCGTCCTCGTCGGCGCCATGGCGTACTACGCCCACGAGTTCCGCGACTACTGGTATCTCGTCATCGGCGGCTACATCGGGTTCCGGCTGGTCATGGCGCGGGGTTTCTCGGTGCCCAGGATGATCGGCGCCGCGCTGGCCGCGCTCGTCGTCCTGGCCGTCGTGTTCCAGAACTACCTGGGGGTCGAGCTCGACTTCTACCGGACGAAGGTCAACGAGGTCCGGATCGGCGACGTGGACACGCGCACCCTCATCGAGCCGTTCTTCGACCTGGAGGGCCCGGTCGGGAGCCTCCTCAACTCGGCGACGGTGCTCGTCACGTTCGCGGTGCCGCTGCCGCTGTTCCTGCGGCTCTCGCCGTACTACCTGGTGGTCGCCGTGTTCCTGCTGGTGCTGTGGTTCATGTTCGCCCGGGCGGTGCACCTGTCGTCCGCCGAGTCGCGGACCGACCCGCGCTGGGCGCGGCTGGTGGCGCTGGTCCTGAGCCTGACCGTCGTGCAGAGCGTGTTCGAGCCCGACTACGGGTCGTACGTGCGGCACCTGACGCCGATGCTGCCGGTGATGCTGGCGGTCATCCTGTGGCGGCCGCGCGCGTTCGGCGGGCCGGAGGCTCCGACGCCGCAAGGCGTCTACAAGGTTCCTGCAAGAAACCCTCCCTACGTTGGGTGACGGCGTCGATGGCGCCGAGCTCGCGCCCGTCCCCCGGGCGGTGAGCACCGGCGTTCGCCCCCGGCCCCCGGGGGCGAACGTCCAGGTGCTACCACCCGCGCTCGGGCCACGGCAAGCCTGTGCACGACGCCGCAAATGCCGTTACGCCTCATTCACCACTGACTAATCTCTGCCTTCGGATGTCCTACGCCGAGGCAGGGAGACGATGGTGCGATTCCAGCTTCTAGGTCACGTGTCCGCCCGGAGCGAGCACGGGCCGGTCCCGCTCGGTACGGCGCGTCAACGGGCCGTCCTGGCGGCGCTGCTGATCGAGCCGGGTGTACCGGTCTCGGCAGACCAGCTTGTCGAGCGGGTCTGGGGCACGACGGCGCCGCGCAGCGCGCGGCCGACCCTGCACAGCTACATCTCACGGCTACGGTCGGTGCTCGACGACCTGGGCGGCCCGGTGCCGACCCGCAGGTCCGGTGGTTACGTGCTCGACGTCGACCCTGACGCGGTCGACCTGCACCAGTTCCGCGCCCTGGTCACGCAGGCCCGGTGCGCCGGCGACGACACCGCCGAACCCCTGTGGCAGGACGCCATGGCCCTCTGGCGGGGTACGCCGTTCGCCGACCTCGACAGCGACTGGCTGCACTCCCTCGCCGTGACGCTCGCCGCCGAACGGCAGGCGGCCCGCCTCGACCACCACGACCTGCTGCTGCGGCGCGGGGAACACACGCGGCTCCTGCCCGAGGTCGCCGCTGCCGCGGAGGCGCACCCGCTCGACGAACGGCTGGCCGGGCAGCTCATGGTCGCCCTGTACCGGTGCGGGCGGCAGTCCGACGCGCTGGCGCACTTCCGGCTGGTCCAGGAGCGGCTGGCCGACGAGCTCGGCAGCGATCCGGGGTCGGCGCTCTGCGACGTGCACCAGCGAATCCTGCGGCACGATCCCGAGCTGGCCGTGCCGGTGAGCGTCTCGGTGGCTGCTCCTGACACCGGATCGAACGCCGACAGCGCGGCGGGCAGTACCTCGGCAGATACGCCTCCCAGCGCTGCCAGGCCGGCGCACAGGCCGGCGCAGCTGCCCCTCGACGTCGCCGAGTTCGCCGGACGCGACGGCGACCTGCGGCGCCTGGACGAGCTGCTGCCCGACGTCGCGGACGACCCGGCGACCCGGGCCGTGGTGATCACCGCGATCCGGGGCACGGCCGGGGTCGGCAAGACGGCGCTCGCGGTGCACTGGGCCCATCAGGTCGCGGACCGGTTCCCCGACGGGCAGCTCTACGTCAACCTCCGTGGTTACGACCCGGAGCAGCCGATGCGGCCCACTGACGCGCTCGCCCGGTTCCTGGTCGCACTGGGCGTCGGGGAACGGGACATCCCGCTGGACGGTGACGAGCGGGCCGCCCGGTACCGGAGCGAGCTGGCCGGGCGCCGGATGCTCATCGTGCTGGACAACGCCGCCACCGTGGCCCAGGTTCGGCC
This sequence comes from Promicromonospora sp. CA-289599, assembly GCF_050936155.1. NCBI lineage: Bacteria > Bacillati > Actinomycetota > Actinomycetes > Micrococcales > Promicromonosporaceae > Promicromonospora > Promicromonospora sp. CA-289599. Next base: position 2,041,522 of record NZ_JBNJNI010000001.1, on the reverse strand, counting down.
GTTGCTGCCCGGGAGTGGCTCGTCGACCGTCGTGGTGACCAGCCGGGACAGCCTGTCCGGCCTGGTCGCGGTGCACGGTGCACACCAGGTCGATCTCGACCTGCTCCCTGCGGCCGAGGCAGTGGACCTGCTGCGCAGGTTGATCGGGCCCCGCGTCGTGGCGGAACCCGAGGCCGCCGCGACGCTCGCCGAGCAGTGCGCCCGGCTCCCGCTGGCGCTACGGGTCGCCGCCATGCGGGCGACGTCGCAGCTGGACCTGCCTCTGGCCAAGGTCGTGGCCGAGCTGGCTGATCGGCAGGATCGGCTCGAGCTGCTCGACGCCGGTGGCGACCCGTACGCGGCCGTGCGTGCCGTGCTCTCGTGGTCGATCCAGCACCTGCCCGAGCAGGGCGCACGCACGTTCCGGCGGCTGGGCCTGCACCCCGGCCCCGACCTGGACCAGTACGCGGCTGCCGCTCTGACCGGTCTGGCGCCGAACGCTGCCCGCCGGGTCCTGGAGACGCTCGTCAGCGCACACCTGCTGCACCGGACCGGTCCGGGCTGGTACGGCATGCACGACCTGCTGCGTGCTTACGCCACCCATCTGGCAGCTGTCGAAGACACTGACGACGAGCGGCAGGAAGCAGAGGAACGGCTCCTCGGCTACTACCTGGCCGCAGTGGTCGCCGCGATGAACACCCTGTACCCGGGAGAGGCGCTCCATCGATCCGACGTCACTGCGCCCGGCGTCCTGATCCCTGATCTGACCAGGCCGGACAGTGCTCACGGCTGGCTCGAGGCCCAACGGTTCTGCGTGGTCGCGATCGCGGAGCACGCCGCTGACCACCAGCGGTCCGGCTACGTGGCCGGACTCGCCCGGATCCTGCACCGCTACCTGGGCGACAACGACCTCACGCACCTGATCACCATCAACGGGCACGCCCTGCGTGCCGCCGAACGCCGGGGCGACCGGCTCGACCAGGCCTACGCGCTCCGTGGGCTCGGCATCGGCTACACCCGGGTGAGCAGGTACGAGACAGCCACCGATCACCTCGAGCGGGCACTGGCTCTGTTCCGCCAGACCGGCGACCTGGTCGGCGAAGCTCTTGCACTGAGCGGACGGGGAATCATCAAGTCCCGGCTCGGCAGGTACGACGATGCGCTCGACGATCACCGCGAGGCGATCGCTCTGGCCCGACAGGCCGGCAGCCGCTTCAGTGAGGCTTCCGCGATGACTAACCTCGGCCTGGTCGAGGAACGGATGGGCAACTACGCCAGAGCCGCAGAGATCGAGCAGCAGGCTCACGCGATCCTTCGAGATATCGGCGCCCGGAACTCCGAGGCGATCGTCCTGAACAACCTCGCCAACGCCGAGCTGGAACTGAAGCGGTACCCGCAGGCCATCGACCACGTGCAACAGTCCCTGGCGATCATCGAGGAGCTGGGCAGCCCGATGAACAGGGCCCACACCCTCGACACGCTCGGTGTCCTGCACCTGCGCATGGGTGAACCAGGGCCGGCCCGTGAGTGCTTCGAGCAGGCGCTCGCCCACTACCGGCAGGTTGGAGACCAGGGCGAGCTGGCCTGGCCGGTGAACGGCCTCGGCGAGGTCGCCCAGGTCACCGGGGACTCGGCCGCCGCCCTGGGCTTCCACACCGAAGCGCTCGCCATGGCCACAGTGGGCGGATCGCGGCACCAGCAGGCTCGTGCCCACGCCGGTATCGGCCACGCGCACAGGGCCCTGGGCGGCGTGGGCCGGGCCCGTGCCCACTACGAGCAGGCCCACCTCGTCTACACCGAGCTCGGTATGCCTGACGCCGTGGAGATGCTTGAGCTGATGGGGGACGTGCCGGTCGGGTGACCGGTCCGTCGGGTGACGGGCGGCCGTCCGGCGAGGTAGCCGCGCGGAGGATTTTCGCTGCCTGTTCTTTTTTGAATCAATGGTTCTGCGAGCCGCGCACAAGTTCCTTGCAATCGTGCCTGTCTGCGTTGGGCATCGGCGCTGATGGCGTCGCGCTACCAATGTCCGATCAGGAACGATGGAAAGGACTCTCAGTGCTAAAGAAAAGGGCAATTGCGCAGAAGTTCGGATCGGTGATGGTCGCCGGGCAGACCCAGTTCCGTGCCGAAGTTCTCTGCACGGACATAGACAGCAACGCCAGGGTGCGCCTTGTAGTGGTTCGTGGACCATTCCCGAACCACTACAGCCCCCGGCTGGTCGAGGACACGACCTACTCCACGGGCTGGTTGACCTGCTCCTCGGGCTGCGGCGCCTTTCTCCAGGTCAGGACCAGCTGACCTCAGGCGTCAACCGTGGAGGGCCTTGTCAGCCGCGGGTCGCCACGTAGGAGTGCGTCGACTGGCTCGCTGAATCTCCGCTGCTCCCCGCTCCTCTTCGAATCAAGTTTCCTGCAAGTCGCGCACAAGTTTCCTGCAATCGTGCCCATCTACGTTGTGTATCGGCGCTGATGGCGTCGCACTTCCAATGTTTGTCCAGGAAAGAGAAGAGAGGACTCACAGTGCTCAAGAACAAGGCAATCGCGCAGAAGCTCGGATCGGTGATGGTCGCCGGTCTCATGGTGCTCACGGCGGGCGTCGCGATGGCGGCGGCACCAGCGTCTGCCGCTACCGACTGCAAGAGCTGGCGGAGCCAGGAGGTGATCAACTTCGCGCCCGACAAGTTCCGTGCCGGAGCTTCCTGCACGGAGATCGCCGGCGACCGCAAGGTGCGTGCTCAGCTGAACATGAACAATGCACCGGACAAGTACAGCTCCTACTTCACGACCGAGAACAAGTCCTACTACACGAGCTGGACCACCTGCCTCTCGGGCTGCACCCACGGCTACCAGGTCGCGACCGTCTGACCTCGCGTACCAACCGTGGAGGGCCTTGTCGCCAAGGCCCTCCACGGGATCGCCTCTTCCGCAAGAGAGCCGAACGAAACCGGTCCACGAGGGATCTCAGCAGCTGCCAGAGCTGCCCCTGACGACAACGTATTGGAGTCCGATGATCACGCTCAGCCGCGTATCCGTCGAGTACAGAGACGGAGTGAAGCCTCTCGACGACGTGTCACATACCTTTCGTACCGGCACGACGGCGGTGACGGGGCCTAGCGGCAGCGGAAAGAGCACCCTGCTCCGGCTGATCGCCGGCCTGCAGAACCCGACGGCCGGGACCGTGGAGATCGACGGAGAGCCAGTCGGCCGGGCGTCGTGGTTCTCGGCCGGAGACCCACGGGTGTCAGTGATCTACCAGGACTACCGACTCGTGCCGTTCCTGACGGTCGCGCAGAACCTGAGCCTGGCCGTCGAGTCTCGCGGAGCGCAGAGCACCCCGGACCAGGTCGAAGCGGCGCTGACTCGCGTCGGGCTGCCGTCGTCGATGGGCGACCGGTTGTCCGGCTCGATGTCCAGGGGCGAGCAGCAGCGAGTGGCCATCGCCCGAGCGCTGGCCGTGGGAAGCCCGGTGCTCGTGGCCGACGAGCCGACGGGCGCCCTGGACGCCGAGAACACCGCGCGGGTCACCGATGTGCTGCTGGAACTGGGGCAGAGTGGTGACCTGACGGTGATCGTCGCCACCCATGACCTGAGCGTCGCCGAGCGGATGGATCAGCGAATCGACCTGGGTGCGGGTCTCCTCGTGGCCGCCGCATGAACGGGCGGGTCTCAGGGACGCGGTTGGTCGTCGCCTACGCGCGGCATCGCGCGGCACAGGTTCTGGTCTTCGCACTGCTGGGCTTTCTGCTCGCGGCTGCGGTGGACGGCCCGGCCGCGGTTCGCGCCAGCGCAGCGGCAGCCGCCGCCGAGTCGCTCCGTGCGGAGCTCGGCCAGCGAACGTTCGCGCTCCAGACGAGCGATCCGGAAGTGATCGACCACCTCGGCGGACTGCCCGAGGTCGGCCCGGTCCAGGACGGCGTGGGCGAGGTCGCCTCTGGGGATGCATCGGCTCCTGTGGCAGTTCGCACGACGACGGAGCCACAGTTGCGCCTCGGAGTGCTGAGCGGGGGAGAGTACCCGGACGAGCCAGGCGAGCTGTCGATCTCCGCGCCCGTGGCCGAGGCACTCGGCGTGTCCATCGGTGACACCGTGTCGGTCCGGTCGGGCGACGACGAGACGGCCGGACTGGTCGTGGGGTACGTCCACGACCCGGCCCACGCCGCGGACAGCACGGTCATCAGGCTCGTTGACGACTCGCCGTCGTTCAGCCCGACCCGTTGGCTGAGCAACGTGGACTTCTACGCCTATCCGGAGCTGCAGCCGGCTCTCGACCGCGGCGCCGCGACGTATCAGCCCGTCGAACGGCTCCTGTTCGGCGCGGAGGCCAACTCCCCGCAGCTCCTCGGGGCGCTGGCATACGTTCCGGCGGGCGCTGGGATCCTCGGTGGAGTTCTCTTCCTCTCCCTGGTCGCCGCGCTGGCGCGCACCTGGACGTCGGACGCCGGGACGCTGGTCGCCGCCGGGCTCGCGCCCCACAGCGCGTGGCGACACATCCTGTGGACCAGTCTCGGGTCGGTTCTCCTCGGCGTGATCGCGGGTTCCTGGGCGGTGCTGGCGGGAATCCGGCTGGCCAGGGCAGAGGTTTCCGGGTGGCTCGGCCAGAGCTGGGGCCACGTGGTCATTCCGTGGTCGCAGGTCGCCGTCGTCGTCGGAGCGGTGATGCTGGCCGCGGCCTTGAGCGTCCCCGTCGCGCGCTACCTACCCAGGCTGTGGTCCTGGCGCCCCCGACCCACCAGAGCCCGACGCCGGTGGCTCGTCCCGGTCGCCGGAGCTATCGCCGTCACCGGCGCGATCGTGTGGTTGATCGCCCTGCGCGCGAGCTTTGCGGCGGCCGACGATCCCACGGCGCGGCTCGTGCCGATCGGTGCCGCCGTCGTGATGCTCGCCGCGCCGGTCCTGGTGGGGGTGCTGCTCGGACTTGCGTTTCCGGGCGCTACCCGGTCGCTGTTCTCCGGCTCCGCACGATCGATGTGGGTGACCGCGACAGTCGCGGCGACCGTCGTCCTTGCCACCGGCATCTGGTCGGCGCAGACGACCCGCGACGCGAACCTGGCCGAGTCCATGTCACCCCTGCCGGTGCCCGCCGGATCCTTCGTGATCAGCTCGATGCCCAACTCGGCGATCCCTGCACTGCGTGGGCTCTACGGTGACCTCGGTGGGCAGGACGTCGAGGCCTACGAGATCCCGGACTCCACGGAAGGGAACCTCCGTGTCTCATCGCCCGGCACGCTTCGATGCGTGATCGACTCGGGCGTATCGACGATCACCGAGGTTCCTCCGGAGTGCTATGACTCGCCGGTCGTGGCGCCGATCAACACGGTTCTCCTGGGGCCGCCGGGATCTGATCCGCAGGCGGAGGGTGGGCTGGTGGCGGACGACGCCGTCGGGCTCATCTGGTTCTCGCGCGATACCGGGTCGATAACCCGTACCGCGACGACCGACGCCCGGCCGGGGGCGGGGCTCGGTGGCAACCTGCCCGGGCTCGTGGTGCCCGCCGACGGCTCGGTCGCCCAGGAGTACGACCTGGAACCCAGCGGGATGAGCGAGGTGATGCTCACTGACTTCCACCGGCTCTCTCCTGAGGACCAGTACGCGGTCCGCGCCGGGGTGCTCCGCCTCGCGCCGGGCGCGGAGCTGGCCGACGGGACGAGCCGGTCGGAGTACGACCGGATGCGCACGCAGGCCGACGTCGTGAGCGCGGTCGGGGCCGTCGCCGCCGGGACCGTGCTCCTTCTCGGGGGAGGGCTGGCCGTCCTCGCGCAGCGGCTCACCCGCAGAACCCTGGTCGACGTGGGCTTCTCGCCCGCTCGCAGGGCGGTGCTGGCACTGTGCTGGTCCCTGGTGCCGGTCCTCTCCGTGGCTCTCGCACTGGGGCTAGTCTTCCTGACGGTCTCGGTCGGCGGCCGCGCGCTGGATGTCTCCTTCGGCGAGCTCTGGTACCTGCCGGGGATCGTGGGAATCGTGGCGAGCGGTCTCTTGGCGCTCGCCTTCTACCGAGTGCCGAGCTGAGCCGCCTCTAGGATCCACCGCCCGACGTCCCGCAGACCGAATAAAACCCATGTATCACCCGGCGTACCGCCTACTCTCTTGCTTCTGGCGGCTCGACGCGGAGGTATGGGCGGACATGGTCTGGTTTCAACTGCTCGGTCACGTCTCGGCCCGGAGCGAGGGCGGCGAGATTCCGCTCGGTTCGGCCCGTCAACGGGCTGTCCTGGCGGCGCTGCTGGTCGAGCCTGGCACCCACGTGTCGCTGGATCAGCTCGTCGACCGGGTGTGGGGCACGACGCCGCCGCGCAGCGCCCGGCAGACCCTGCACAGCTACGTGTCGCGGCTGCGGAGCGTGCTCGACGACCACGACGGGCCGCTCCTGGAGCGCCGCTCCGGCGGGTACGTGCTGGAAGCGGACGAGTCCGCTGTAGATCTGCAGCGTTTCCGTGCGCTCGTCGCGCAGGCCAGGGGGGCCGACGACGACCACGCCGGCGCTCTCTGGCAGGAAGCGATGAGTCTGTGGCAAGGCCGGCCGTTCGCCGACCTGGACAGCGACTGGCTGCGGTCGACGGCGGTCAGGCTCGAGGCAGAGCGCCTGGCGGCCGTCCTCGACCGCAACGACCTGCTGCTGCGCTCCAGAGAGCACGCGCGCCTGCTGCCCGACGTGACTGCCGCCGCGGAGAAACACCCGCTCGACGAACGCCTCGCCGGGCAGCTGATGCTCGCTCTGTACCGGTGCGGTCGGCAGTCCGATGCCCTGGCGCACTTCCAGCTGCTCCAGGAGCACCTGGCCGACGAGCTCGGCAGCGATCCCGGTCCTGAGCTGCGCGAGCTGCACCAGCGCATCCTCCGGCACGACGCAGAGCAGGCCGCGCCGGATGGCACATCGGATGCGGACCGGAACGCGCCGACGTCCGACGCCGCGGCCGACAGGCAGCCCCGCCCCGCACAACTACCCCTCGACGTGTCTGGGTTCACCGGGCGCTCCGGCGATCTGCGGTGCCTGGACGAGCTGCTGCTGCCCGGCGCTGACGGCGGCCGCGCGGGGCAGACGGTGGTGATCACCGCGATCCGGGGGACCGCGGGCGTCGGCAAGACCGCGCTCGCGGTGCACTGGGCGCACCGGGTCGCCCACGATTTCCCCGACGGGCAGCTCTACGTGAACCTGCGTGGGTACGACCCGGACCAGCCGGTCCGGCCGACCGACGTGCTCGCCCGGTTCCTCGCCGTGCTGGGCGTTGCGGAGCCAGACATCCCACTGGACAGCGACGAGCGGGCCGCCCGGTACCGCAGTGAGCTCGCCGACCGCCGCATGCTGATCGTGCTGGACAACGCGGGCAGCGTGGCCCAGGTGCGGCCGCTGCTGCCCGGGAGCGGCGCCTCGTCGGTGGTAATCACCAGCCGGGACAGCCTGGCCGGTCTGGTCGCGGTGCACGGTGCCCACCGGATCGACCTCGACCTGCTCCCAGCCGCTGACGCTGCTGACCTGCTACGGCGTCTGATCGGCGAGCGGGTCGACGCCGATCTGGTTGCCGCTGAGCTGCTCGCCGAGCAGTGTGCCCGCCTTCCCCTGGCGCTGCGGGTCGCGGCGGTGCTGGCGACCTCCCAACCGGATAAGCCCCTGGCCGACGTCGCGGCCGAGCTGGCCGACCGACAGGAGCGGCTGGAGCTGCTCGATGCCGGCGGAGACCCGTACGCGGCGGTGCACGCGGTCTTCTCCTGGTCGGTCCAGCACCTGTCCGAGCAGGCGGCACGGACCTTCCGGCTGCTGGGCCTGCACCCCGGGCCCGACCTGGACCAGTACGTGGCCGCCGCTCTGACCGGCCTGGCTGCGAGTGCGGCCCGCCGGGTCCTGGAGACGCTCGTCAGCGCCCACCTGCTGCACCGGACCGGCCCGGGCCGCTATGGCATGCATGACCTCCTGCGCGCCTACGCCACCCGCCTGGCCACCACCGAGGACATCGCCGGCGAACGGGCCGAGGCGGAGCAGCGGCTGCTTGCCTACTACCAGGCAGCGGCGATCGCCGCCGTGGACGTCCTCTACCCGAACGAAGGGGACCACCGGCGGGTGGCAGGCAGCGTAGGAGTCGAGATCCGGGATCTGACAGGACCGGACGCTGCGCGTGGCTGGCTGGAGACGGAGTGGCTGTGCGTACTGGCCATCGCCGAGCACGCTGCCGACCTGGGGGCGTCCGACTTCATCCACGGATTTGCCCAGACCGTGAACGGGTACTCAGGCGAAGCCCACCTCGCGGACGTGCTGACGATCAACGGCCATGCCCTGCGCGCCGCCGAACGGGCTGGAGAGCTGGCCGGGCAGGCCCAGGCACTCCGCCAGCTCGCCGCGGGGTACACGCGACTCGGCGCGTTCGAGGCATCGATCGACCACGCGCGGCGAGCACTGGTGAAGTTCCGCCAGGTAGGAGACCTCGACGGCGAGGCGCTCACGCTGACCAACCTCGGTTCCACCGAGAACATTCGTGGCCACTACAGGGACGCGCGCAGCTATCACCGTGCGGCGCTGGCGGTGTTCCGTCGGACCGAGGACCGGCACAGTCAGGCGCTGGTGCTGAACAACCTCGGAGTGAGCGAGGCGCGACTGGGTAATCTCGCCGAGTCCGTCGAGGTGCAGCATCAGGCCCTCGCCATCTTCCAGGGGCTCGGCTCCCGGTTCAGCGAGGCGGTCATGCTCAGCAACATCGCCGGCGTCGAGATGCGCCGGGAGCGGCTCCCGGAGGCGGCCGACCTGCTGCAGCGGTCGATCTCGATCGCGGAGGAGATGGGCAGCGATCGCAGCCGGGCCAACGCTCTCGACAAGCTCGGCTCTCTCCATCTCCGGATGGGCGAGCCCGACCGGGCTCACGAGTGCTTCCAGCAGTCGCTGGCGCACTTCGTACTGAGCGGCGAGCGAGCCTCCCAGGCATGGTCGACCAACGGGCTCGGTGAGGTCGCTCTGTTCACCGGCGACGCCGCAGGCGCCGTGGCGCGGCATACCGAGGCGCTCGCTCTCGCGGCCGCGGACGGCACCCGGCACCAGCAGGCCCGCGCGCACGCAGGGATCGGCCACGCACACCGTGCCCTGGGGAACCCGGACCTGGCCCGGACCCACTACGAGCACGCCCACGCCATCTACACCGACCTCGGCATGCCCGAGGCCGAGGAGATGCGCGCCACGCTGGCGGAGGTGCCGACGGCGTGACCACGCCGGCAGCGTGACCACGTCGCCGGGTGACTGCCTCGCTAGAGGACTACCTCAGTGGCGTCGGCCCGCGCCGTCCGACGTGCCCCAGAGCATCCCCGCGACGCTCTGCCGCACGCCGGGCGGCACCACGTCGGCCGGCATCATGCGTGCGATCCGACGCGCCGGCGACGCCGCGACCTTGCGGTGGACGTACGGGTAGAGGGCACGGAGCCGGTCGAACTCGGCGCGGGTCCCGGCGTCGTCGTGCCCGGGGAGGGCGTCGAGCGCGGCCCACGTGTCGTCGGCCAGCGCGCGCAACGGCGCGGGGACGGGCACGTCCTGCCACGTGGCGGCGACGTGGTGCGCCGTCGGGTCGATGAAGGCGTCCGCCCGGGCCACCGCTGCCGCGTCGTCCGGCCCGATCATCGGCAGGCCGAGCGCCGCTGCCGCGGCGAACACCGGCTCGTCCCAGCGGCGGACCAGGTCGCCGTAGCGCACGAAGGCCCGGGGGGTCGCCCGGGTGGTGAGCTCGGTACCAAGCATCAGGTTGATCCACCCCGACACCCTGTCGACCAGTCCTCCGCCCTTGTAGAAGGCCGCCCTGCTGCCCGCCACCTCCGCGGGCGGGCGCAGCATCGTGATGCACGACGTCGCGGCCCCCGCCGACACGGCAGCCTCCTGCCAGAGCTCGAAGAACCAGAGCAGCCGCGGATCCTTGATGACGAGGTTCCCGTGCTGCCGGACCTGGGCGGTGAGCCACTCCTGGATCTGGCCGCGCGCGTCCCCCTCGACGCTCGCCCGGTCGACGAGGTGCCACGCGATGGGCCGCGCGTCCGACGTCCGGACGCCCGCCGAGCGCAGCATGCCGCTGTGGAAGTCCACCACCCACTGCGGCTCGGAGAAGCCGCGCGGGTCGGAGGTGTCCGACGCGACCTCCGGCCCCGGGACGTGCAGCCCGAACTCGCGCAGCACCCCGGTGAGCATGCTCGTGCCGCTGCGACCGGAGCCGGTGACGTAGACGACACGGACAGGAGCGCTCACCGGCGGTCAGCCGCCAGGATCACCGGCTTGCCGTGCACCGCGGGGGCCCACTCGGCCGCCTCGTCCAGCGCGTTCAGGTCGTACCCGTGCGCGCGGATCCGATCCCCGAGGTGCTCGTTGACGACGTTGCGGTAACGGGGGAGGAGGGCGGCATCGGTGACGTCGCGGAGCAGGTCGGCGCGGGGCGTCCCGCGCCGCGACCCGAGGTTCCCGACATGGCTCCGGACACGTCCGGCCAGCTCTCCCCGCCCGCCGGTCCGCCACAGCTCGGCGTAGCGCTTGCTGCGTCCGGCGTCGAGGGCGCCGATCGCGGCGGTGTCGACCTCGATGCCCAGGAACGTGGCCACCCGACCGAGCTCGCGCTCGGGTTCGCGCATCAGGTGCTCGTACCGCAGCACGAGCAGGTTCTGGATGTGCAGCGCGTCCTCCGCGAACACGTCGTGCGCGTGCACCCAGTGCTCGACGAGCCGGGGGAAGCCGTAGGTGAACCGTCCACGGGTGCTCGTGGCCCACTTGCGCACGGCCAGCGCCTGCACGATCGGGTGCCGCGTCACGACGACGAAGCGCGACCTCGGGAAGATCTCCTGGAAGTAGCGCATCTTCGTCAGGTTGGGCGGCGACTTCTCGACGAGCACAGCGGCGTCGAGGTCCCAGTAGGGCGACCAGCTCGCCCAGAGCCGCGCTCCGGCGTCGGGCACGCGGCGTGCGTCCTCTTCGGTGAGGTGCGCCTGCGGGTGAAACGACCATTCGGACGTATTGCCCAGACCGCCGACAAATGTGTCCTGGATATGCTGACCTTCGTCCATCACAGCGCCCGTTCCGGTCAGCCCGGAAGCGCCCGGGCTCGCGCTGACTATTCGGGCGATAAGGTCGGTTCCGCTGCGATGAAGGCCACCGACAAAGGTGATGCGACGGTCGTACCAGGGCGTACTGCTCGTGCGCGTACCGGACATCGGAAAACCTCAGCTGGTCGGCTGGAACGGGATCTCTGGTGCCCCGCAAAAATATGCGAGGAATGTGCCGCGTGCGACCCGAATCGTCCGGTCGCCAGGTCATTTCGAACTACAGGACGGCGGCTGTCACCCCAGGATGATGCCGCACCGCCACACGGGCATATCACGGGGGAAAAAGAAAGGGCAGAGAGGACGGTTCTGCCTGCTCGATCAGCTCGGCCTGCGCTATCGGAGCGCTGCCCCCATGATGGGTCTCGACCGCGAGCCAGGGGGGCACCCGATGATGCGTCCGGAAGACGGCGCGTACCTCGCACGGCTGCGCGACGCGACCACCACCGTGCTGGCCGACACCATCGGCCCGGGTCCGGTAGCGCTCCTCGACGCACCCAACCAGCGCAACGTCGGCGACTCCCTCATCTGGGCCGGCGAGCTGGCGTACCTGAGGCGCCTGGGCATCGAGATCCGGCACGTGAGCGATCTGCGGGGCTACCTCGCGGCGGACGTCCGCGCGGCCATGCCGACCGGCACGATCCTGATCCACGGCGGCGGCAACTTCGGCGACCTGTGGCTCGGGCACCAGGAGCACCGCGAACGCATAGTGCAGGACTTTCCCGGCCACAAGATCGTCCAGCTGCCCCAGTCGGTCTGGTTCCGGTCCGAGCGCCGCGCGGCCGAGGCCGACCGCATCATCGGCGCCCACCGCGACTTCACGCTCCTGGTCCGGGACACCCCGTCGCAGGCGCGGGCCGCCGAACAGCTGCCCAGCGTCCGTGCGGCGTACTGCCACGACATGGCCCTGGGCTGGGAGCCGCCGTTCTTCGACCAGCTCGCCGACAGCACGCGGCGCATGCTCGTGCTCGCCCGAGCCGACAAGGAGAACGCCTCGGGGCTCCAGGACGTCACGCCGGACTGGGTGCCCGCCCTGGTCGCCGACCGGACCGACTGGCGGCCCGACGCCGCCGCCGACTGGCGCCACCGGGCGGCACGGCTGGTCGCGACCCTCAGCCACCAGCGCGCCCGGGTGGGCCGCCGGATGCCGCTGCCGGCGCTCGGCGCCGCGAACAAGCCGGTCGCCGCGGCGCTCGCGGCGATCAACACGGTGAACATCGACAGCGGCGTGCTGCTCTTCGCGCCCGCCCGCGGCGCCGTCGTCGACCGCCTGCACGCGCACGTCATGGCCACGCTGCTGGGCATCGAGCACATCCTGCTGGACAACAGCTACGGCAAGCTGCGCGCGATCTACGACGACTACACGGGCAAGTTCAGCACCGCCCACCAGGTGTCCGGCCTCGACGAGGCGCGCGAGCTCGCCGCCCGGCTCTGGGGGACCTGATGCTCGCGTTCGTGACGTCGCTGCGCCACCCGCACAACTCCGCGGACTACGGCCGGGTGGAGGAGCTGCTGCGGCTCACGCTCAGGTCGCTGACGGCGCAGACCAGCGACGACTACCTGGTGTTCGTGGTCGGCAACCGCGCGCCGGAGATCGAGCCCGGGCCGGCCGAGCGCGTGCGGTTCGTACCTGTCGACTTCGCGGCCCCGGAGGCGGCGGACGGCCCGCACGCGGGCCGGTCGCAGTTCGTCCGGGACAAGGGCAGCAAGATCGGCGTCGGACTGCTGGCCGCGCGGCCGTACGCGCCGGACCACGTGATGATCGTCGACGCCGACGACTTCGTGCACCGCGACCTCGCGGAGTTCACCGCGCAGCACCGCGACCATCCCGGCTGGGTGGTCGATCAGGGCTGGGTGTACTCGCGGGCCCGGTCGGTCTACCGCCGTCAGTCCGACTTCCACCGGACGTGCGGCAGCAGCTTCGTCGTCCCGTTCGAGGCGTACGGGGTGCCCAACGACCTCGAGGTGACCGCTACGCAGGAGGAGGTCCTCGCGGGGTTCGGCGACCGGGTCGAGAACGTCATGGGCGCGCACCGGCACGCGCTCGAGTGGTACGCCCACCACCAGGGAAGGGCGCTCGAACCGCTGCCGTTCCGCGGCGCTGTCTACCACGTGGACACGGGGGAGAACCATTCCGGCAAGCGGCTGCGCGGTCTCGCCAGGCCGCTCGACCCGGAGTTCGCCGCACGGTTCGGCCTCCCGCCGGTCCGCCGGACGACGGCGGCGCTGTGGTCCGCCGTCGGTCCCCGGGCGGCGGCCGAGACGGCGCTGACGGTGGGCCGCCGGATGCTGGGACCGGTGGTCCGCCGAGCGCTGACGGCGGGGGGACGTGCGTGACCGTCGAGGTGGTGCACTGGAACCCCAGGCGACCGGTGGTGCCGGGGAAGCTCGGCAGGCTCGTCCCCGTCCGGCGCCGGGTCAACAACTTCGGCGACCTGATCGGCCCTGCGCTCGTCGAGCACATCCTCGCCGCCCGCGGCATCGATCCTGTGGGCGGCGGCGCCCGCAGACTGCTCACGGTCGGCTCGATCCTGCACCTGGCCGCGCCCGGCGACGTCGTCTGGGGCTCCGGGATCAACGGCAAGGAGGCGTACCTGCCGCCCGGCCTGCGGCTGGACGTGCGCGCCGTCCGGGGGCCCATCACGCACCGGCTCCTGCGCGAGGCGGGGACAGCGGCCCCGCGTGTCTTCGGTGACCCGGCGCTGCTCTGGAGCCGGTTCTGGCCGCGGGAGAGCTACGCCGACGGCGAGCGGCGGGCCGTCGGGTTCGTGCCCAACCTGCACGACTGGGCGCGGCACCGCGACGACCCGCGGACCATCGCGCCGCAGGGCGACCCGCACACGATCGCCGGACAGATCGCCCGGTGCGACCTCGTGGTCGCGACGTCGCTGCACGGCATAGTGCTCGCCGAGTCGTTCGGCATCCCCGCCCGGCTGGTCCCGCCGTCGGCCGAGCCCATGCACAAGTACCACGACTACTACGCCGGGACCGGGCGCGAGGAGTTCCGCGTCGCGGCGTCCGTCGACGAGGCGGTGGAGCTGGGCGGCGTCCGCCCGCCCGTCTGGGACGGCGACGCCCTGCTGGCCGCCTTCCCGCTCGACCTGTGGGCGTGAACCCCTCCTCCTGCCGGCTCCTCCCGCCCGATCTCGGTAGCTCTCGGGCATTCCGTACCGTCGCGATCGCCGCTATTGTCCGAACTTGTGTCCCCAGCACGCCGTACGACGTCGTCCGTGTCCCGGCCAGGGCCTGCCCTGCGCGGGGCAGTCACCCGTGCGGTCCTCGGCGTGGTGGTGGCCGCCTGCCTGACGGCGTGCGCGGGGCTCGTCGACCCCGGCGCCGAGCCGATGCCCGCACCGGGCATCGCACCCGGGGTGGTCGCCGAGGCGGTGCCCGTCCGGCTGGCGCCTGCTCCTGGGCCCTCCTCGGTGGGCCCGATCAGAGGGAAGCACACCCAGGAGGCCGCGGCGGTGGACGTGCAGCCGGCGCCGAGCGGCTCGGCGTCGCGCGGCGCGGACCGTACGCCGGCTCCCGGGTCGGACGACGACGCAGGATCGGGTGGCACCGGAGGCGGCGGTTCCGGTGGGTCCGATGGCGGAACGGGCGGGACCGGCGGTGGCGGGGGCGCCGGCGGCGCCGAACCCGACCTGACCGACGCCGTGCAGTACGCGGCAGCCCTGGAGGACGCGGTCAACGGCCATCGCACCGCCAACGGCCTGGCCGCCCTGGCGCACGACACCTGTGCCTACGACGTCGCGCTCGAGCGGGCACAGGCGCTGATCGGCAAGGAGCTGGCGCACGCGCCGCTGGAGCCGATCTTCGAGACCTGCCCCACCTCTGCGGTCGCGGAGAACCTGGCCAAGGGTGGGTGGTCCCCACCCGAGGCGGCACAGGGCTGGATGGACTCCGAGGGGCACCGCGCCAACATCCTGAACGGCGACCTGACCAGGGGCGCCATCGCCTGCGTGCCCGACGGTGGGGACCCCGCCGCGCCCGTCATGATCTGCGCCCACGTGTTCCTGGGCTGACCCTTGAGGTGACGGCGGGACCTCGGCGGCTGAGCGGCGCGGAGCCTCCGCTTGTGTGCTCGGACCGCGCGGTGTCGAATCGACCCCGTGCTCCGCGCCCTGACCCGCCTCGCGATCCCGTTCCTGCTCGCCACCGCACTGCTGTCCGCCTGTACGACGGGTCCGTCCGGCGACCCCGGGGGTGCCGAGGCGACGCCCGGTCCCTCGCCGACCTGGACGCCGTCCGGCAGCGTGAACCTGGCCGACCCGGAGCAGTACGCGGCAGCCCTGGAGGAAGGCGTGAACGCGGCCCGTGCCCAGCGGGACGTACCGCCGGTGGAGCACGACGAGTGCCTCGCCGCCGTGGCCGTCGAGCGGGCCGCGGCGCTGATCGGTGCGCCGAAGCTGGTCCATGCTCCGTTGGAGCCCGTGCAGGAGAGCTGCCCCGGCGGTGCGTTCGCCGCCGAGAACCTCAGCCGCACCGACCAACCGCCGCAGGACGTCGTGCAGGCCTGGATCGACTCGCCGTCGCACCGGGAGAACCTCGTGGACCCCGAGCTGCTGCGCGGCGCGATCGGGTGCGTCACGGTCGGCGGCACGACCGCGATGCCCCTGCTGACGTGCTCTCACGTGTTCCTCGGTTGAACCGCCAGTTATGGTGAGCGGCGCACCCGTCCGGAACGACCGCAGGAGAAAAATGGCGCAGGCGACGACCACCGCCGTCGAGCGACCCGACGAACCGGCTCCCGCCGCCCCGGGTGCCGGCCACCCGTTCCGCACGGACATCAACGGGCTGCGGGCGATCGCCGTGCTCGCCGTCGTCGTCTTCCACGCGGGGATCGCGATCCCCGGCGGCTTCACGGGCGTCGACATCTTCTACGTGATCTCCGGCTACCTGATCAGCTCGCTGCTGCTGCGCGAGGTGGACCGGGCCGGGAGCGTCGACCTCGTCGAGTTCTGGACCCGCCGCATGCGACGCCTCGTGCCCGCGCTCGCGCTGGTCGTGGCCGTCACACTGCTCGCGAGCGTCCTGGTCCTGTCGCCGCTGGTCTGGGGGCGGCTCGCCGGGCACGCCGCGTCGGCGATGCTGTTCGTGTCCAACCTGGTCTTCCCCTACCAGGGGCAGAACTACTTCACCGACTCCGTGACCCCGAGCCCCTACCTGCACACCTGGTCGCTCGGCATCGAGGAGCAGTTCTACATCTTCTGGCCGCTGCTCATCCTGCTGGCGGTCGCCGTGGCCCGCCGCACCCGCGTGCCGGCCCGCCGCATGCTGCGGCTCCTGTTCGCCGGGACGTTCGTCGTATCGCTCGCCGCCTCCGTCTGGCTGACGACGACCGCCCCCGACTGGGCGTTCTACGTGCTGCCGACCCGGGCCTGGGAGTTCGCGGGCGCCGCACTCGTCGCGACCCTGCCCTGGGGTCGGGTCGCCGAGCTCTCCCGGCTGCGGCCGCGGCTGCTCCGGGCCCTGCTCGGCACCGCGGGGGTCCTGCTGCTGGCGCTCTCGTTCGCGTTCGTGCACGAGAGCGACCCGTTCCCCGGCACCATCGCCCTGCTGCCCGTGTGCGGTGCGCTGCTGGTGCTCGCCGCCGGCAGCATCCCAGCGGACGGGACCTGGGTGGACCGGGTGCTCGGCCTGCCGGTGCTGCAGCGGATAGGCGACGTCTCCTACTCCTGGTACCTCTGGCACTGGCCGTTCGTGGTGCTCACCACCGCGGCGGTGCAGGACGACGCGATCTGGATCAAGGTGCTCGCGACGCTCGCCGCGCTCGGCGCCGCCGTCGCCACCTACCGCTGGGTCGAGAACCCGATCCGCTTCAGCGGCGCCCTGAAGTCGTGGCGCCGTACCGCCGCGGTGACCCTTGCCATCGGCCTCGCGGTGGGCACCCTCACCGTCGGCACCCGGGCCGCTACCGGAGCCGTGCTGCAGCAGGAGCCGTACGCCACCGCCGTAGCGGTCGGCGCCGAACCCGAACCGTACGGGTGCACCGAGCGCATCGAGACGACGTCGGGCGTCGACGTCTGCGTGCTCGGCGATGTCGACGCGCGGACCACCGTGCTCCTGCTGGGCGACTCCCACGCCATGCAGTGGGTCTCCGCGTTCGACGCCGCGGCGACCGACGCCGGCCTGCGCCTCGTCGTCCGCTGGCGGCACGGCTGCCCCGCCGCCGAGGTCAACGTGTACCAGCCCGCCGAGCGCGGGCCGTGCGCCCCCTTCCAGGCCGAGTCCGTCGGCGTCGTCGAGGACCTGCAGCCCGACGCCGTCGTCGTCAGCCAGGCGCAGATCTACGCCGGCCGCATGGAGCACACCGACGGCACCGACATGACAGCCGACGAGGCGAACGCCACCTGGGCGGCCGCCAACGACAAGCTGTTCGCGGACCTCACGGCCGTCACGCCGAACGTGGTAGCCGTCAAGGACAACCCCCAGCTCGACGTCGACCCGCTCGACTGCCTCACCCGCCCGCTGCCCGGGCTCGGCGACTGCGACATGCCGCGCGCCGATGCCGAGAGCTCGAACGGCGACCTCCCCCGCATCAGCGCCGGGATCTGGAGGAAGTACGGTGTTCCCACCTGGGACGGCGTCTGGTCGGAGACGTGCGACGCGAACAGCTGCGGCGTCGGCGACATCGATCACCCCGTCTACCGGGACTATCACCATCTCAGCAACGACTACGTGCTGACCCAGGTGCGGTCGGTGGAGCGGATGCTCAAGGCCGCGGTCCGCGGCACGTCGTCGAGCACCATCGGGTAACAAAATCGGGTAACGAAGGGCAACATCGGACCATGGCTCACGACCAGGCCCAGGCGCGGGGCGCCGTCGACCGGTTCTTCAGGATCAGCGAACGCGGGTCCACGGTGTGGACGGAGGTGCGCGGCGGGCTCGTCACCTTCTTCACGATGAGCTACATCGTCGTGCTGAACCCGCTCATCCTCGGCAACGTGCCCGACGGGACCGGCCAGTTCCTCGGCGGTGGCACCTCGGGCGGCGACCTTGCCGCGATCGCCGCGGCGACCGCACTCGTCGCCGGCGTCATGTCCATCCTCATGGGCGTGGTCGCGAACTTCCCGCTGGCGCTCGCGGCGGGGCTCGGCCTGAACGCCGTCGTCGCCTTCTCCGTGGCGGCGCTGCCGGGCATGACCTGGGCCGACGCCATGGGCATCGTGGTGCTGGAGGGCCTCGTCATCCTGATCCTGGTGGTCACGGGCTTCCGGGAGGCCGTGTTCCGGGCCGTGCCGCGCGAGCTCAAGATCGCGATCAGCGTGGGCATCGGCCTGTTCATCACGTTCATCGGTGTGTACGACGCCGGCTTCGTGCGCAGCCCCGCCGCGCCGTCGACGCCCACGGAGCTCGGTATGGGCGGCTCGCTCGGCGCCTGGCCGCTGTTCGTGTTCGCGTTCGGAGTGCTGCTGGCCGCCGTCCTCATGGTGCGCAAGGTGCGCGGCGGCATCCTCATCGCGATCGTCGCCTCGACCGTGCTCGCCGTGGTCATCGAGGCCGTGGCGCAGATCGGCAAGCGCACCGCCGACAACCCGGGTGGCTGGTCGCTCAACGTCCCCGCACTGCCGGACTCGGTGGTGGCCCTGCCCGACTTCTCGCTCATCGGGCAGTTCTCGCTGTTCGGCTCGTTCGAGAAGATCGGCCCGATCGCCGTCGTCCTGCTGGTGTTCACTCTCCTCATCGCCGACTTCTTCGACACGATGGGCACCATGGTCGCCATCGGCGGCGAGGCCGGGCTGCTCGACGAGAAGGGCAACCCGCCGCGCACCACGCAGATCCTGATCGTCGACTCGATCGCGGCGTCGGCGGGCGGCATGGGTTCGGTGTCGTCCAACACGGCGTACGTGGAGTCGGCGTCCGGTGTGGGCGACGGCGCCCGCACCGGCCTCGCCGCCGTGACGACGGGTGTGGCGTTCCTGCTGACGACCTTCCTGGCGCCGCTCGTCACCGTGGTGCCGCACGAGGCCGCCACGCCGGCGCTGGTGATCGTCGGGTTCCTCATGGTCGTACAGGTGACGGGCATCGACTGGAAGAACCTCGAGGTAGCGATCCCCGCGTTCCTCACGATGGTGCTGATGCCGTTCGCGTACTCGATCACGGTGGGCATCGGGGCGGGCGTGATCTCGTACGTGCTGCTCAAACTCGCCGTCGGCAAGGTGCGCAAGGTGCACCCGCTGCTGTGGGTCGCGGCGGTGCTGTTCGTCGTCTACTTCCTGCTGGGCCCGATCCGCGCGGCGGTAGGCATCTGACGCTCGGGTGCGGGCGTGGGGGCGTCGAATGCACGCTTCTACCCAGTGATTGGGCCCGAACTCGGCGTGAGTTCGGGCCCAATCACTGGGTAGGCGCGAACTCGCGGTACGCGGGTCACCGGGTAGGGGCCGGGGGGCCCAGCTCGATGTGGGATCCTGCGTCCGGGTAGCGGCCAGGGGTCCAGCCGTGGGCCGTCAGGACCTTGGCGATCTGTGCGCCGACGCCACCCGGCTTGTCGTTGTCGGTCGGCTTGAAGCGCAGCATGATCACCTGCCCGGACGCCAGCAGGCGGTTCTGCCGAGGGGCGTCACGGACCAGCGCCTGCGGCGTGCTGTGTGGCCCGACGCCGTCGATCTCGACCACGAGCCAGCGCCCGTCGGGCAGCCGCCAGATGAAGTCGACGCGTGCCACGACCTCGCCGTCGATCACGATCAGGGCCTGGATGTCGTCCGGCGGCACCCCGTTGTCGTGACACGACAGCCGGACGAAGGACTCGGCGGGCGATTCCGAGCGCGTGACGACGAGGCCGAACAGCTTGTGGAGCAGAGCGGCACCGTGCCGACGTCGGGCCAGGTCGTGGAGGGCCGCGAGCTCGACCGGGCCGAACCGGTGACGTCGTGCGAGGTCGTCGAGCACGGCGAGGACGTTCTGGCGCGGAAGCTTGACTATCGCCTGCGCGGCCGCGTGGTCGATACGCGCGACCTGGCGGCCAGCTATCGACACCGTGGGAAAAGGTGGGTAGTCGACGACGGCGACGCCGTGCCGGCGGAGCCGCGGCGAACGGTCCTCGCGCGCCACCTCCAGGGGGAACCCGCGGGGCAGCCCGGACACACCGTGGAGCACGAGGGCGCAGGCTCCCGTAGCTATGGTGTCCGGACCGTGCACCAGCAGGGCGAACCAGGTGCGCCACTTCGCGGCGTGATCGAACAGGTCGCCCCTGACCCGGTGCTCGAGCGGTACGGGGTCGGTGTCGTAGACGGTTCGCGCGGGACTGGTCCAGCGAAGGTGCCGGACCAGGCGGCGTCGCGTCTCGCGGCCGATGCCGAGCTCCTCGCACTGGAGCGTGGACAGGAGTCCGGCCTGCCGCCGGAGCAGCGGCTCCGCCGTCCGGGGGATCTCGAAGGTCTTTGGCACAGGACCCACTTCAGCAGCGCTGGACCGGCCGCGCCGCGCAGCCACGGCCTGCCTGTGCACAACCGTCGGCCGACGCCCCCTGTGGTCGACCTCGGTGCGCTGCCCGGGGTCATCGAATCACTGGGTACCCGCCCGGGCGACGGCCGGAGTCAGGCCGCCAGGGCCTGGCGGGTCGGCTCCGGCTCTACGTCCGGGTAGGTCACCTGGAGGTATGGGCGCGGGACGCGGTGCTTGCGGGAGAGCCGGGCGCGCACGCGCACGTGCCACGTCCGGTACGCCCACACGGTCGCGGCCAGGGCCACCAGCAGGGTCGCAACGGCGCCGATGAGCACGGCGTACCGCGGCCCGAACGTCTCGCCGACCCAGCCCACCACCGGGGAACCGAGGGGTGTGGTGCCGAGCACGACCAGCACGTAGATCGACATGACCCGCCCGCGCAGCTCCGGGGCCACGGAGAGCTGGATCGCGGCGTTCGCCGAGGTCAGCATCGTCAGGGACGCGAAGCCGACCGGGATGCACATCAGCAGGTAGCCGAGGTAGGTCGGCATGAACGCCTGGATCCCCATGGCTGTCGCGAACGCGAACGCGGCGCCCAGCACGAGCCGCACACGCGGCCGTTCCCGCCGGGCGGCCAGGAGCGCCCCCGCGAGCGAGCCGATCGCGAGGACCGAGCCGAGGATGCCGTACTCGCTCGCGCCCCGGCCGAACTCGACGCGCGCCATCATGGCCGACGTCAGCTGGAAGTTCAGGCCGAACGTCGAGACCACACCCATGACGACCATGATCACGACGATGTCGCTCCGGCCGCGGATGTAGGCGAGACCCTCGCGGATCTGGCCCTTGGCGCGCGACGCGACCGGCAGGGCGTGCAGGTCGCGCATCCGGGTCAGCGAGATGATCACGGCACCGAACGCGATGCCGTTGATGATGAACACCCATCCCGTGCCGACGGCGGCGATGAGCAGACCCGCCACGCCCGGCCCGATGAGGCGCGCGGCGTTGAAGTTCGTCGAGTTGAGGCCGACGGCGTTCGCCAGCCGCTTGGTCGGCACGAGCTGGGCGACGAAGGTCTGCCGTACGGGTCCGTCGATCGCGCTCACGACGCCCAGCAGGGTCGCGAACACGTAGACGTGCCACAGCTCGGCCGCGCCGGACAGCACCAGCGCACCGAGCCCGAGGCCCAGTACGCCCATGCCCCCCTGCGTGAGCATCAGGAGCTTGCGGCGGTCGACGCGGTCGGCGAGCAGGCCGGCCCACGCGGACAGGAAGATATGGGGGATGAACTGCAGTGCGGTGACGATGCCGACGGCGACACCGGAGTTGTTGGTGAGGACGGTCAGTACTACCCAGTCCTGCGCCACGCGCTGCATCCAGGTGCCGATGTTGGCGACGAGAGCGCTGGCGAACCAAAGGCGATAGTTGCGGTACTTCAGGCTGGCGAAAGTTGCGCTCATCGAGCGGCGATCCGGATCAGGAGCTCGCTGGCTCCTGCAAGGATCTCTCTCTCCTCTCCGGTCAGGGTGGACAGCTGTTTGGTGAGCCAGGCGTCACGGCGACGCCGGGTCTCGGCGACCTCGCGCGAGCCCGCGGCGGTGAGCCGGACGACCACCTGCCGGCGGTCCGTCGCATGCTCCACCTTCTCGACGAGACCGAGCTCCGCGAGGGTGTTCACGGCTCGGGTCATCGACGGCGGCCGGACACGCTCGTGCTCGGCGAGGGAACCAGGGGACATCTCGCCGTGCTTGTGCAGCACCGTGAGGATGCCGAACTGGCCCTCGGGGAGGTCGGCCTCACCGCGCTCCGCACGCAGGCGGCGGGAGACGCGGGTCAGGGCGACGCGGAGGTCGCCCCCGACTGTGGCCGGGCTTCGGCTGGATCTGCGGGAGCTCGACACCGCACCAGTCTAGATCATTAGCCTTGCTAACGGTACGTGGGTGTGGTCACAGCGCGACAGGTCCGCGAAGTAGAGCGCCTGTCCGAGTCTCCCGGCGACAACCGGGGAGACTCGGACAGGCGCTCTACCTCGCGGACCTGCCGGGGTCAGAGCGCGCGGTGCGTCTGCGCGAACTGGGCGGGACCCGGCTGCACGTCCTGCTGGACGGTCGCGAACCGCTGGCCCTGCTCGCTGTGCGCCTTGAGCCGGCTCTCGAACTCGGCCTGGGTGCGCAGCTCGTCCTCGGTGGGCCAGAGACCGATGCCGAGGATGAGCAGGAACGTCACGACGCTCACCGCCATGACGAGCGGCACGAGCAGCTGCATCGTCGAGGCGCCGGCGGGGACGTTGTTGATCGGGTTGATCACGGAGACCCCGGCCATCCCGGTGTAGTGCATGCCGGTCACGGCAAGCCCCATCACCAGCGTGGCCACGATCGTGGCGAGCGTGCCGCGGATGTGCACCGTGCACCACAGCGCCGCTGTGGCCGCGACGACGGCGATGACGATCGAGGCGGTGACATAGACGGGGTTGTAGACGACCTCCGCCGACATCTCCATCGCCTCCATGCCCATGTAGTGCATGGCTGCGACGCCGGCGCCCGCGAGGGCACCGCCGACGAGCATCGCCGGCAGCTTGCGCTTGCCCAGCTCCGTGATGAAGAGGCCCGCACCCACGACGACGATGGCGATCGCCGCACTCAGGAGGGTCTCAGGAATGTTGTATCTGATGGTCACGCCGGATGCGGAAAAACCCAGCATGGCGACGAAGTGCATCACCCAGATGCCGGTACCGCCCAGGGCGATGGCGCCGAACACGAGCCACGTCGCGCGCGTGCCGCCCGATGCTGCTCGGGCGCGAGACGTGCACGCAAGGCCCGTCGCCGCGCCGGTACACGAGATCGCGTACGCCAGCAGTGGCGTCACGATCCCGAAGGTGAAGTGGTCGATCACAGGCATGGTGTTGAACAGCCCCTCGAATGGTTCCCTAGGATGCCGAAACGTTACAGAGTCCCCACGGCTCGGACAATAGGCCGAACTCCCCGTCCAAGGGATATTGCGGACGTGATCGCGCTGGTCAGGCCGTTTCGACGACGTAGTCGACGCAGGCGGTGAGCGCCGCGACGTCGTCCGGGTCCACCGCGGGAAACATGCCGACCCGGAGCTGGTTGCGTCCCAGCTTGCGGTACGCGAACACGTCCTGCACGCCGTTGGCGGCCAGCTCGGAGATCACCCGTCCCGCGTCGATCTCCTCGGCGAGATCGATGGTGCCGACCACCGCGGACCGCTCCTCGGGGCGCGCGACGAACGGCGTCGCCCACTCCCGGGACTCGGCCCAGGAGTAGAGGATCTCGGCAGAGGCCGCGCAGCGCTTCGCGGACCACTCGAGCCCGCCCTGGTCGATCAGCCATTCGACCTGGTCGGCCAGGAGCAGCAGCGTCGCGACGGCGGGCGTGTTGAGCGTCTGGTCCTGGCGCGAGTTCTCGATCGCGGTCGTGAGCGACAGGAACTCCGGCACCCAGCGGCCCGAGCCCTCGACGCGTGCGGCCCGCTCGACGGCGGCGGGGGACAGGACGGCGAGCCACAGGCCGCCGTCCGCGGCGAAGGCCTTCTGCGGCGCGAAGTAGTAGGCGTCGGTCTGGCTCAGGTCGACGGGCAGTGCCCCGGCCCCGGACGTCGCGTCGGTGAGCACGACGGCGCCGTCCGGCCCCGACGGTCGCAGCACCGGCGCCATCGCGCCCGTGGAGGTCTCGTTGTGCGGGGTGGCATAGGTGTCGACGTCGGCGGCGGGCTCGAGGTAGGCGACGGCGCCGGGCTCCGCCGAGATCACCTGCGAGGCCTCGAGGAACGGCGCGCGCTCCGTCGCGGCGGCGAACTTGCCGCCGAACTCGCCGAACGCCGCGTGCTGCACCTTGCGCTCGACGAGGCACAGCGTGGCGACGTCCCAGAACGCGGTGGCGCCGCCGTTGCCGAGCACCACCTCGTATCCGTCGGGCGCGCCGAGCAGCTCCGTGACACCCTCACGGATACGGTGCACCAGGTTCTTCACGGGTGCCCGCCGGTGTGACGTGCCGAGAACGTGAGCGTTCGCCACGAGATGATCCACCTGTCCCGGGCGCACCTTGGAGGGGCCGGAGCCGAATCGGCCGTCGGCGGGCAGCAGGTGTGGCGGGATTGTCAGTGGCACAGAACTAGACTAGAACCTGGGCCGACGCCCGGGCCGCACGTGTCCAGGGCGGACTGGGCGGCTGTGCGCATGACGGGAGCTGACGTGACGGATCTGATCGACACCACCGAGATGTATCTCAAGACGATCTACGAGCTCGACGAGGAGGGCATCACGCCCCTGCGCGCGCGCATCGCGGAACGGCTGGGGCACTCCGGTCCGACGGTGTCGCAGACCGTCGCACGGATGGAGCGCGACGGCCTCGTGATCGTGACGGGCGACCGGCACCTCGAGCTCACCGAGCTGGGCCACGACAAGGCGATGCGCGTGATGCGCAAGCACCGCCTCGCGGAGCGGCTGCTGACCGACGTCATCAAGCTCGACTGGGAGCACGTGCACGTCGAGGCGTGCCGCTGGGAGCACGTGATGAGCGACCTGGTCGAGAAGCGCCTCGTGGGGCTCCTCGACCACCCGCACCACGACCCGTACGGGAACCCGATCCCCGGCCTCTTCGAGCTCGGCGAGGAGTACACCGACGTGCCGTTCCTGACCGGCGTCATCTCGCTGCCCTCCGCGTTCGAGGCGGCGGCGAAGAAGGGCATCAAGGGCGAGCCGCTCGCGGCGTCGCTCACCCGTATCGCCGAGCCGCTGCAGACGGACATCGAGCTGCTCGCTCGCCTGTCCGAGGCCGGCCTGGTGCCCGGCTCCCGCATCACGGCGGAGCACAGCGGCGGCACGTACACGGTGTCCGTCGACGGTGCGGATACGGCGCTCGAGCTGGGCGAGGACGTGGCCCGCCACCTCTTCGTCGCGACGGCCTGAACCGGTCCCTCACAGGCCCTCGGACGTCCGGTTCACCGCCCAGTTCGTCGTCCGATTTGTCGGAAAGGTAGCACCCCTCCCGCGACACGGTCTGGCACTCGTTGCCGGAACGTGACATCGAGGGTGAGGTCCGGTACGTTCGGACCGCTCCCACGGAGTTATTCGTGGGGGTCCTCGGACGGACGCCGAACTCTGTCACCGGCCGGGGCCCCAAGACGACCGCATGACAGAGGCGGGGGACCCACCAACGGGCGCCAGGGCGCGTCCTCGGGGTGAAGCCGGGTATTCCTTCGGGATTGCTCGGCCGGGTGATTTCTCCCACCCGAACCCGACAGCTGACCTCGAAGGCGTTCAAGGAGAGGTACTACGTGACTGCACGTACGACTCGCGCTCGCCATCGGGCTGCGCGACGACCAGTGACTCCGTTCACCGAACTTGCTCAGAACGCCGCAGTAGGCCGCCGCACCGCGGTCGCAGCCGCTGGTGGCGCACTCCTCGTCTCGACCTTCGGTGGCGCTCTTGTCGCCCAGGCCGCTCCG
Source organism: Promicromonospora sp. CA-289599 (assembly GCF_050936155.1). Taxonomy (NCBI): domain Bacteria; kingdom Bacillati; phylum Actinomycetota; class Actinomycetes; order Micrococcales; family Promicromonosporaceae; genus Promicromonospora; species Promicromonospora sp. CA-289599. The sequence goes on along the minus strand of NZ_JBNJNI010000001.1, from coordinate 2,015,645 downwards.
GTGGAGACCGGCCACGCGAAGATGAACTCGGTCGACCTCAACGCGCTGGCGACGCAGGCCCGTGAGGCGCTGTCCAACGCACCCGTCGTGTCGGTCGCACCCGACGCAGAGCTCAACGTCGAGAAGTCCGCGGTCTCCGTGGTCTCCGCCGCCGAGAACGAGGACTACCAGGCGGAGCTCGCCGAGGCAGAGGCCGAGGAGGCGGCCGAGGCTGCCGCCGCCGAGGCTGCTGAGGCCGCCGAGGCAGCCGCCAGCACCGTTTCCACCGCCAGCTCCGTCGACGTTCCCGCGTCGGCGATCGGCAACTCCGTGATCTCGATCGCGAGCCGCTACATCGGCGTGCCGTACGTCTCCGGTGGCTCCTCCCCGAGCGGCATGGACTGCTCCGGCTTCACCAAGTACGTCTTCGCGCAGCTCGGCATCAACCTGCCGCACTCGTCGTCGGCGCAGGCCGGCTACGGCACCCAGGTGCCGGCGTCCGAGGCTCAGCCGGGCGACCTGATGTGGACCCCCGGGCACGTCTCGATCTACGCCGGTGGCAACACCATGATCGACGCGTCCAAGCCGGGCACCGTCGTCGACTTCCGCACCATCTGGCAGTCGAACCCCACGTTCATCCGCCTGGGCTGATCCCAGCCGCGTAGTACCGCACAGCACAGCACAGCGCCTGCCCGGTGACCGGGTGGGCGCTCTGCTTTGCCATCGTTCTGCAGTCTTTTTGCCGCTGGTTACCCATAACGCGCGCCCCGCCGGTAGCGTTGGAGTGCAATGGTGCTTGGGCGAAGAGAGGTCTTGCGATGACGCGATCCGAGGTCGTACTGGTCGGGGTGGACGGATCTGCCGCGAGCCTGCACGCGCTGGACTGGGCCACCGCTTACGCGCACCGCGTGGGCTGGGCGCTGCACATCGTCTGCAGCTATTCGCTGCCGTCCTTCACGGCCGCGTCGCTCGACGGCGGATACGCCGCCCTCGACGACACGACCATCCAGGAGGGCGCCAAATCGGTGCTCGCCGAGGCGGAGGCACGGGTGGCCGACGCCGGCGTGCGCGCCACGACCGAGGTCGCGACCGGCGACGCGGCGGGCGTGCTCGTGGAGCTGTCCGGCGACTACGGACTGGCCGTCGTCGGAACGCGGGGCCGGGGCGGGTTCACGGAGCGGCTGCTGGGCACGGTGTCGTCCGCGCTGCCCGCGCACGCGCGGTGCCCCGTCGTCGTGGTCCCGCTGCGTGCCGAGGTGAACAGGGGCGTCTCCTGGAACGTGCCGGGCACCGGGTCTGGCACTGACGCCGAGACGAGCACGACGGCGTCAGGGGCGGGCGAGATCCGGGAGGTGCGCCGCATCGTCGTCGGCGTGGACGGGTCGCCGCAGGCCGAGCGGGCGCTGCAGCACGCGATCCTGCAGGCGAACGCGTGGGGCGCGGAGCTGACCGCCGTCACCGGCGTGCCCGTGGGGAACAGCGGGATGCTGGCGTGGCTGCCGTCCAACATCGACCGTGAGCAGGTGCTCGCCGACATCGGAGCCGGCATGGACGTCCTGGTCGACAAGTACGAGGCGCAGAACCCCGGCCTGCGGATCCGGCGGATCGTGCTGGACGGCACCGGCGCGGAGCTGCTGACGGAGTTCTCGACGGCGTCGGACCTGGTCGTTCTGGGTTCGCGTGGCCGGGGCGGGTTCCGCGGGCTGCTGCTGGGCTCCACGAGCCAGGCGGTGCTGCACCACGCGGCGTGCCCGGTGCTCGTGGTCAACAAGCACTGCACGGACTGAACCCAGGCCCGCGAAGTAGAGCGCTTGTCCCGCTTCCGCACGGCTCGAGCCGCGTGGAAGCGGGACAAGCGCTCTACTTCGCGGACGTGGCCTCGGCGGCGGCCAGGAGGACGCAGGTCGCCACGCCGTCCATCGCCGTACGCACCTCGTCCAGCGGGGGCATCGACGGCGCGAGGCGCACGTTCTTGTTCTCCGGGTCCTTGCCGTACGGGTGGGTGGCGCCCGCCGGCGTCAGCGCGATCCCCGCCTCCTTGGCCAGCTGCACCACGCGGGACGCGGTACCCGGAGCGACGTCGAGCGACACGAAGTAGCCGCCCTTGGGCTCCGTCCACGACGCGATGCCGTACCCGCCCAGCCGCTCGTTCAGGATCTGCGCCACTGCCTCGAACTTGGGCGCCAGGATCTCGCGGTGCTTGCGCATGTGCTCGCGCACACCGTCGGCCGAGCCGAAGAACAGCGCGTGCCGCAGGTGGTTGATCTTGTCCGGGCCGATGGAGGCCGCCGACAGGTGCTTCTTGTACCAGGCGATGTTGGCCGGCGAGCTGGCGAGGAAGGAGACACCCGAGCCGGCGAACGTGACCTTGGACGTCGAGGCGAACATGATCACGCGGTCCGGGTGGCCGGCCTCCGCGGCCAGCGCGATGGCGTTCGGGCTGGTCACCTCGTCGTCGGTCAGGTGGTGCACCGCGTACGCGTTGTCCCACAGGATGCGGAAGTCCGGCGCGGCGGCGGGCATCGAGACCAGCGCACGGGCGACGTCCTCGGTGATGACGGCGCCGTCCGGGTTCGAGTAGGTGGGGACCACCCACATGCCCTTGATGGTCGGGTCCGCGGCGATGAGCGCGGCCACGGCCTCGGCGTCCGGGCCGTCCGGCGTCATCGGCACGGGGATCATCTCGATGCCGAGGGCCTCGCAGATCGTGAAGTGGCGGTCGTAGCCCGGCACCGAGCAGATCCAGCGCACCTTCTCCTCGCGCGCCCACGGCTTCGGGGACTCGGGGAACCCGAACAGCTCGGCGTACGCGACGACGTCGTGCATGGTCGTGAGCGAGGCGTTACCGCCGGCGAGAAGCTGCTCGACCGGCACGTCCAGCAGCTCGGCGAAGATGCGCCGGATCGGGAGCCCGCCGTCGAGCCCGCCGTAGTTGCGGGCATCGGTGCCCGTGTCGTCGGCGTGCACGCCGACGCCGGGCAGGGCCAGCATCGGCTCGGCGAGGTCGAGCTGCTCGGCCGACGGCTTGCCACGCGTGAGATCCAGCTTCAGGCCCTTGGCCTGAAGTTCGGCGTAGGCCTGCTGAAGCTCGGGGAGCGCCGGGAGCATGACGGTGGGGGACGACGTCGTAGTGGTCACCTCCCGGAGCCTACGCTCAGCCGGCGGTCGGTGACAGTTCGGAGCGTTCCTCCCTGCCTTCCGGGCCGGTCTTGTCCTCGACGACGTCGGCCGGCTCGTCGGCCGCCTCGGTCTCCGCCGCAGCAGCTTCCGCGTCAGCGGTGTCCGGGACGGGTTCGGCGACGGCGTCGGCACCGGCTGCCTCGCCCGGTTCTTCGCCCAGGTCCTCGCCCGGCTTCTCGTCGGAGGTGTCGTCCGTCGCGTCGTCCGCTGCGGTGTCCGTCGCCTCGTCCACTGCCTCGTCCGTCGCCGTGCCCGCGGCCTCTCCGGTCGCCGCGTTCGCCATCTCGTTGGCGGCGGCCGCGGAGTGCTCGCCGCGGAGCGCGACCAGGGACTCCTCCAGGATGTCCAGTGCCATCTCCAGCTCGGGCTGGACTATCGACAGCGGCGGTGACAGGCGGACCGTCTCGGTACGCGCGTCCTTGGCGAGGACGCCGCGTTCCAGCAGCGCCTCACAGAGCTCGCGACCGGTACCCAGCGCGGGGTCCAGGTCGATGCCCGCCCACAGCCCGATGGTGCGGGCCTCGGCCAGCAGACCTCGTTCGACGAGTGCCTCGAGTCGTTCCGTGAGCACCTTGCCCGATGCCACCGCACGGGCCTGGTACTGACCCGTCGAGAGCAGATCGAGCGCCGCGATACCGACGGCGCACGCGAGCGGGTTGCCGCCGAACGTCGATCCGTGCGTGCCAGGGGTCAGGACGCCGAGGATCTCCGGCTTGCCGACCACTGCCGAGACCGGGATGATCCCGCCGCCCAGCGCCTTGCCCAGGCAGACCAGGTCGGGCTGTACGTCCCAGAGCTCACAGGCCAGGGTGGTCCCGGTGCGGCCGAGTCCCGACTGGACCTCGTCGGCCACCAGGGCGATGTCCTGCTTGGCGGTGAGCTCCCGCAGGCCGGGCCAGAAGTCGTCCGGCGGCACCACGACACCGGCCTCGCCCTGCACCGGCTCCATCAGCACGGCCACCGTGGTGTCGTCGACGGCGGCGGCCACAGCGTCCAGGTCGCCGAACGGAACCCGCCGGAACCCCGGCGCGAAGGGGCCGAACCCGTCGCGTGCGGTCGTGCTGTCGGAGAGGCCGACGAGCGTGGTGGTGCGGCCGTGGAAGTTGCCGGACGCGACGACTACCGTCGCCTCGTCCTCCGGCACGCCGCGCACGTCATGACCCCACTTGCGGACCGCCTTGACCGCGGTCTCGACGGCTTCCGCGCCGGTGTTCATCGGCACCACGAGGCTGTCCTCGCCGCCGGTCGTCAGTACCCCCACCACCTCGACGAGCCGCTGGGCGAACTCCTCCAGCCGGTCGTGGTCGAACGCACGGGACGTGAGCGTGACCTGGCGCAGCTGCGTCATCGCCGCAGCCACGAGTCCTTGGTGCAGGTGCCCGAAGTTCAGGGCCGAGTACCCCGACAAGAAGTCGAGGAACTCGTTGCCGTCCGTGTCCCATACGTGCGTACCGTGCGCCCGCGCGACAGTGATCGGCAGTGGGTCGTACGTCGGGGCGAGTGCGCCGTGGGTCGTGTCCGCCATGACCCGCAGCCTAGAGCGGGTGATGACATCCCGCCGAGCAGATGCGTATATAGGGTGCCCCGCCGTGGCTACTTCTGCTCGATGACCCGGGGGAAGCGCTCCGGAGGAGCGCCGAACGCGAGGCGGGACTGGGCGATCACCGTATGGCCGAGGGCACGTGCGCCGACCCAGCCGACGATCGCACCCACGCCGAACGGCAGGATGCGCCCCAGCAGCAGGCTGCCCTGCTTGGCGATCTGCTTCTGGATGAACCGGTGCGTGAGCGCCTTGTTCACCTTGTGCAGCGTGGTGCGCGGCATGCTCGTGAGCAGCACCTTGCCCCAGGCGACGCCCGAACCGCCGATGGCGTTCTCGACGTCCTGTGCGCCCTGGTCACCGAGCACCGTGGCCAGGAGCAGAGCCCGGCGGCGCGGGACGTCCTGGACCTCGATGCCATGCACGTCCGCCACCGCGAGGGAGAACGCGGCCGACGAGGCGAAGAACGTCGCGACGTCGCTCGTGGACAGCGCCACGCTCGCCGCGGTACCCACGGCCGGGATCGCCGCGGCTGCGCCGACCGCGGTGCCCGTCGTCTGGATCACCCGTAGGTACTCCTTCTCCAGGAGCTTGATGATCTCTGCCGGGCTGGCGTCGGGGTTGCGTGCCCGCACCTTGTCCACATGCTTGTGGATGCTCGCGGACGGGATGGTCACCGCCTTGTCGACCAGGTGGTCGAGCGGGCTGTCGGGCTTGTAGTGGACCCAGTCCGCGGGTGTGACCTCGACGGAGTTGTCCGGCTTCAGTACCGCGTCGCCGGGCGTCGACCGGTTGTCGGACTCCGGTGCCGTCAGCTTCTGCTTGTCGTCGACCATGTCAGTCCTCCGTCGGCTGCTCGAACTGCGCGTTCGGGATCTGGGCGCCCGCCTTGAGCGTGCGGCCCACCGTGCATGCCTTGTCGATCGACCGCTGCGCGATGGTGAGGAGCTTCGCGCGGTCCTCGTCGTCGAGCATGGACAGGTCGATCTCGAACTTCTCCGTGAGCACCGGGTACCGGTCCTCCGCCATGTCCTTCGGGTCCTCGACCCGGATGGTGGTCTTGTAGTCGTCGCCGAGCCGGCGCGCGAACGCCCTGTCGCTGCTCATCCCGGCGCACGCCGCGAGGGCGACCTTCATCAGCTCACCCGGCGTGAACACGGCGCCCGCCTCGGCCGGGCCGACCTCGACGCGCGCACCGCGGGCCGAGAAGCCCGTGTAGGTGCGGATGCCGTTGCGCTCCACCCAGAGCGGGTCCGTGGGCGAGGGGGTCACGGCGTCTGCGGCGCTCGTGGCGCTCGAGGTGGTGATCTGCTCCGTCATGAGGATCATCCTTCCACTGGTCACCGACACGGTCACGGAGTGAGGCCCTGCGCGTCCCGCTCGGTCGGACTAGTGCACAACGCGAACGGGGCCCGCGACGTTCCCGTTCACCGCGCAGAGTGCATCCGACGCTGCGACGATCGTGCTCATGGCGCAGAACCCGAGCGACAGCCCCGAGGCGACCGGCCCGACGTCGACCGGCCCCGCAGCAGCGCAGCCGACGCCGGCCTCGGCGCGGTGGCGCCCCGACTGGCGCGACCTCCTGAAGCGGCTCATCGGCGTCGTCGCCGTGATCGTGGCCGTATGGCTGATCTACCTGTTCCTCGACGCGTTCCTGCCGCGATGGTGGGCCCAGGTGATCGGCAACGCGGTGGACGGGTCGTTCACCGCGGGTGCCTGGTGGGGGCTCCTGACCGGCGCCGTGTTCACGCTGGCGCCGGTGCTGCTCCTGGCGCAGGCGGTCCTCACCAGGAAGTCCTGGCAGGTGCGCAGCGGGTACCTCATGCTCGCGGTCCTGCTCGCGGTGCCGAACCTCCTCACGCTGGGCATCGTCCTCGGCACCTCGGCCGCGGCGCACGCCGGCGAGCGCATCCTCGACGTCGACGGGCCGGCCTTCCGTGGCGGGACCGCATGGGGCGCGGTCATCGGTGGCCTCGTCGCGCTGACGATGGTGACGATGAGCGTGCTGTACCGGCGCCGCGGCACCCAGCTCAAGCAGCTGCGGGCGAAGCAGAACTGACGGCGGTGCGTGTCGCGGGCGTCCGGAGCGCTCGACGTAGGCTTGCCGTATGACCGCGATCGACACCCCGTACGAGGACCTGCTGCGCGACGTGCTCGAGAACGGGACCCACAAGGGCGACCGGACCGGCACGGGGACGCGCAGCGTGTTCGGGCGGCAGATCCGGTACGACCTGGCCAAGGGCTTCCCGTTGATCACCACCAAGAAGGTGCACCTGAAGTCGGTCGTGTACGAGCTGCTGTGGTTCCTCCGCGGCGACTCCAACGTGCGCTGGTTGCAGGAGCGCGGGGTCAAGATCTGGGACGACTGGGCCGACGAGTCGGGCGAGCTGGGCCCCGTCTACGGTGTCCAGTGGCGCTCCTGGCCCACGCCCGACGGCGGGCAGGTGGACCAGATCGCGAAGGTGGTCGAGCAGATCCGCACCAACCCGGACTCGCGGCGGCACGTCGTGACGGCGTGGAACCCCGCCGAGGTGGACGACATGGCACTGCCACCGTGTCACGCCCTGTTCCAGTTCTACGTCGCGGACGGCAAGCTCAGCTGCCAGCTGTACCAGCGCTCGGCGGACCTCTTCCTCGGCGTGCCGTTCAACATCGCCTCGTACGCGCTGCTCACGCAGATGGTCGCAGCGCAGGCCGGCCTCGAGGTCGGCGAGTTCGTGTGGACCGGCGGCGACTGCCACATCTACGACAACCACGTGGAGCAGGTGCGCACCCAGCTCGAACGGGACCCGTACCCGTACCCGTCGTTGCGGCTGGCACCGCGGGAGTCGATCTTCGACTACGAGTTCGAGGACATCGAGGTGCTCGGCTACGTCTCGCATCCCACCATCAAGGCACCGATCGCAGTCTGATGATCGGACTCATCTGGGGACAGGCACGCGACGGCGGCGGGCGACCGGTGATCGGCGCCGGCGGCGACATCCCGTGGCGCGTGCCCGAGGACTTCGCCCACTTCAAGCGCATCACCGCGGGTCATCCGGTAGTGATGGGGCGGCTCACGTGGGAGTCGCTGCCGAAGCGTCCGCTGCCCGGCCGCACCAACGTCGTCGTCTCGTCGCGTGGCCCGGACAGCGTGGCGGACGCGGAGGCAGTGCCGGCCGCGACCATCGGCGAGGCGCTCGAGATCGCGGCGAACGCGCCCGGCGGGGACGAGATCTGGATCATGGGCGGCGCACAGGTCTACAGCGAGGTGCTGCCTGTCGCCGACGTGCTGGAGGTGTCCGAGATCAACAAGGAGGTCGAGGGCGACGTGTTCGCCCCCGAGATCGGCCCCGAGTGGGCGGTCACCGCGTCGACGGAGTGGACGACGTCGGCGTCCGGCCTCCGCTTCCGGCACCTGACCTACACCCGCACCTGACGGATCAGGGCGCCACGCGGTAGGCCGCGTGGAAGTTCCAGGCGTGGTCGGCGGTCTCACCGAACACCTGGGACTGCACGGTCAGCGTGCCGTCCGGTGCCCAGGCGAGGTGGGTGCGCCAGGTCGTCAGGTTGTCGCCGAGCAGCGAGCAGCGCACGTCCAAGGTGTCGGGGCTGGTCCAGCCGGCGGTGACGACGGCGGGCTGGTCGTCGACGACGGTCCGTACCGGGCGGTCGAACCGCAGCTCGACGTCCCAGCCTGCCGCGGTGCGACCATCGGGACCGGCCGGGTCGACGGCGCTGGTCAGCCGGCCGCCGTCGTCGTCCAGCGAGAGCACGAGCTCGGCGGGGCCGGGGCCGTCGACGACGTTCGTGTAGCGCCCGGCGACGGGCCGTGCGTGCGCGGCGACATGACGAGGCGCGGGCCAGGCCAGCTCGACGGCGGTGTCGTGCGCGCCGCCCAGGGCACGGCCACCGTCGAGCGCCTCGACCAGCGGATCGATCAGCAGGTCGAGCACGTCGTCGATGAACCGGTCGCCGCTCGGGCAGGCCTGGAAGTCCGCGGTGATCACCACCGCGAGTCCTCGGGCGGGGTTGCCGTAGACGAGCTGGCCGCCGAGCCCGAACATGAGCCACCATCCGGGACGGGGGAGCCAGAGCTGGTAGCCGTAGCCGCCACGCAGCGCGGCGGCGGAGTTCTGCAGGGCGGTGTCCGCCTGCGGGCTCGTGGCGGCGCGGAGGTAGTCGGTGGGCAGGAGCCGGACGCCGTCGTGCACGCCTTCGTCGAGCAGGAGGTGCGCCAGGCGCAACAGGTCGCGCGCCGTGCAGACCAGCCCCGAGCCGCCGTGCGCGATACCCTCCGGTCCGGTGAGGAACCGCAGGTCAGGGCTGATGCCCAGCGGGTCGAACAGGCGCGGCCGCAGATAGTCCGGGAGGGACGTGCCGGACAGTCGCTCCACGAGCGCGGCCAGCGTGTACGAGGCGCTGGTGTCGTAGGTGAAGACCGTGCCCGGCGGGTGCGTCGGCGGCACGCGGAAGTACGACTCCAGCCAGTCACCGTCCGTCCGCTTGTACGTCGTGGACGAGTGCGGCCCACGCATGGCGAGCATGTGCCGGAGCGTCGTGGCCCCGAGCCACGGATGCACCGGGCCCATCTCAGGGAAGTGCTCAGTGACGGGGTCGTCGAGGCTCAGCAGCTTCTCGTCCGCGAGCAGCCCGATCGCCAGGCCCGTGACCGTCTTGGACACCGAGTACATCCGCTGGGGCGTGTCCAGGCCGGCCGGCTCGCTGACGGCGTGCGCGACGGACTCGCCGCGGACGCTCACCTGGACGGTGTGCAGGGCGATGTCGAGCGCGGCGGACCGGTGAGCGAGCGTGCCGATCAGGCCTTCCACGGACTCTCTGTCGAGATGGACGGGCACAGGGTCAGGTCAGGTCGCGGACCGCGGCGTACTGATCGCGGATCGCGGGCCTCGGGTCGGCGTCGAGCGTCGTGGCGATGGTCGTGGACCACTCGGGCGCGGCGGCGTCCGGGTCGTTCGCGGTGGCCAGGACCCAGGCGGCCTGACGTGCGGCGCCGTCGGCCACGTACTCGCCGGGCTCGGGGATGCCGATCGGCAGGCCGAAGACCTGCGGGGCGATCCGCTGCACGGCCGGCGACTGCGCCGCACCGCCGATCAGCATCACGCGGTCCACCGAGACGCCCTGCGCGCGCAGCGCGTCGAGGCCGTCCGCGAGCCCGCACAGCATGCCCTCGATGTAGGCCCGGGCGAGGTGCGCGCGGGTCGACGTCGCGAGGCGGATGCCGTGCAGCGTGCCCGTCGCGTCGGGCCGGTTGGGCGTGCGCTCGCCTTCCAGGTACGGCACGAGCACCAGGCCGTCCGAACCGGGCGGGGCCTGCAGCGCTAGCTCGGCGAGGCCGTCGAAGTCGACGTCGAGCACCTCGCGGGCGGCGTCCAGGACGCGCGCCGCGTTCAGGGTGACGGCGAGCATGAGGGCGTTGCCGGTCGCGTCGGCGAAGCCGTTGATCGCGCCCGACCCGTCGGCGGTGCGCGTCGGCGCGACGGCGGAGACCACGCCTGAGGTGCCGATCGAGATGGCGATGTCGCCCGGCGTCATGCCGAGCCCGATGGACGCGCCCGCGTTGTCGCCGGCGCCGGGCCCGACCAGGGCCCCGCCCTCGACGTCCGAGCCCGCGACGGACGGGTGCGCGACGGCGCCCGCCTCGGCCACGCCGACCACGCGCGGCAGCACGACGTCGGTCCGCCCGAGAGCGCGTTCCAGCAGGTCAGGCCGGTACTGGACGGTGGAGGCGTCGTAGTACCCGGTGCCCGACGCGTCCGACCGGTCGGTGAACAGCGTGTCCAGCCGCGGGCCCAGCGGGGCCGTGGGGTCGCCGGCGGGCCCGTAGCCCGCGATGCGCCAGGACAGCCAGTCGTGGGGGAGCGCCACCGCGGCGACGCGCGCCGCGTTCTCCGGCTCGTTGTCGTGCAGCCAGCGCAGCTTGGTGACGGTGAGGGAGGCGACGAGCACCGAGCCGACGGCGTCGGCCCACGCCTGGGCGCCCGCCTCGCGGTCGCCCTCGCCCAGCTCGGTGATCAGGGCCTCGGCCGACGGCGCGGAACGGTTGTCGTTCCACAGCAGCGCGGGCCGGATGACGTTGCCGTCGGCGTCGAGCACGACCATGCCGTGCTGCTGGCCGCCCACGGAGAGCGCTGCGACGTCGGCCAGACCGCCTGCCGCGGCGGCCGCCTCCTGGAAGGCGTCCCACCAGTGTCGCGGGTCCACCTCCGTGCCGTCCGGGTGCTTGGCGGAACCGGTGCGGACCAGCGTTCCGGTCTCGGCGTCGCGCACGACGATCTTGCAGGACTGCGTGGACGTGTCCACGCCGGCGACGAGGGGCATCGATGCTCCAGGGGAGGGTGGGGTGAGGAGGCGACTGAAACGCTACCGCGTCGAAATTCGCTGGCTGAACGTCGCCGGTGGCAATTGTCAGAACCTCGCGCACGTGTCAGACGTACAGGTCACCCGAGTGACCTGTACGTCTGACACATGTGCGACCTTCTGACACATCGGGAAGGCGCTGAGCGTCAGCCGATCAGGTGCTTCAGGGCGAGCTGGTGGAGGCGGACCAGGCCGTAGTCCTTTTCCGCCAGGGCGTCTACGTCCGGGTCGGCCTCGGCGAGGAACGAGTCGAACGTCTCGCCCTCGGCGAGGGTCGACTGGCCCAGCTCGAAGATCCCGGCGTGCTCGAACGCGGCCTGCACCTCGGAGTCGGCACGGTATGCGGCGGCCTTGGCCGCGAGCATGTCGTAGGTCTCCATGTTCGCCTTGGCCGACTCCCACACACCGTCGAGGTACTCGGTGCGCGACGGCTTGTAGTCGAAGTGACGCGGGCCCTCGTAGCGCGGGCCGCCGTTGGGGAACCCGTTCTCCAGCAGGTCGACCGTGAAGAACGCGGACAGCAGGTCGCCGTGACCGAACACGAGGTCCTGGTCGTAGCGCGGCCCGTGCTGGCCGTTCAGGTCGATGTGGAACAGCTTGCCCAGGTGCAGCGCCAGGGCGATGCCGTGCGTGTAGTTGAGGCCCGCCATCTGCTCGTGGCCGGTCTCCGGGTTGAGGCCCACGATGTCGCCGTTGTCGAGCGAGTCGATCAGCGCGATGGCGTGACCGATCGTCGGCAGGAAGATGTCGCCGCGGGGCTCGTTGGGCTTGGGCTCCAGGGCGATCTTGAGCCCGTAGCCCTTCTCCTTGATGTAGGAGGCGACGGTGTCGATGCCCTCGGCGTAGCGCGCGTGCGCGGCGTTGAGGTCCTTCGAGTTGTCGTACTCGGTGCCCTCGCGGCCACCCCACATGACGAACGTGGACGCGCCCATGTCGGCGGCCAGGTCGACGTTGCGCAGCACCTTGCGCAGGCCGAAGCGGCGCACGTCGCGGTTGTTGGAGGTGAACGCGCCGTCCTTGAAGACGGGGTGCGTGAACGTGTTGGTCGTGACCATCTCGCAGACCATGCCCGTGTCCGAGGCGGCCTGCTTGACGGAGTCGATGTGCTTCTGGCGGGCGGCGTCGTCCGAACCGAAGGGGTAGACGTCGTTGTCGTGGAACGTGAAGCCCCAGGCGCCGAGGTCCGCGAGCTTGCGGACGGACTCGGCGGGGTCGAGCTCGGGCCGGGTGGCGGTGCCGAACGGGTCGGCGGCGGGCCAGCCGACGGTCCACAGGCCGAACGAGTACTTGATGTCGCTCACGGAGGTCTCCTCATCGAGGCGGCCCCGGTATGCGGCGCCGCATTTGTTGTACGGATGAACTATTGCGCGGCGTTCGGCTACAGTCAAGGCGTGACCACCGCCGGGACCGCACGCGAGAGCACCACGTGGACAGCCCCTGGTGCGGCCCGGCAGCACACCCTGCGCGAACGCAACCTCGAGCTGGTCGCGCGCGCCGTGTTCGAGGTCTCCGAACCGCTCTCACGCGCCGGTGTCGCCGCCGCGACCGGCCTGGCCCGGGCCACCGTGTCGACCCTGGTCGACCAGCTGGTGGCCGCCGGGCTCGTGCGCGAGCTGCCCGCGGTGACCGGCGGGCGCGCCGGCCGGCCCGCGGTGCCGCTCGTCCCGGCACCCCGCTCCGTCGTCGGCCTCGGCCTCGAGGTGAACGTGGACTACCTCGGCGCGCGTGTGCTCGATCTCACCGGGGACGTCGTGGCGGAGCAGGTGATTCCCGGCGCCCTCCACGACAGTGACCCGACGGTGGTGCTGCGCCGGCTCGGCAGCCTCGCCCGCGAGGTGTCCGACGGCGTCGCGGCATCGGGCATGACCGTCGCGGGCGCCCGACTGGCGCTCCCTGGCCTGGTCGACCCGCGCACCGGACTCCTCGAGGTGGCACCCAACCTCGGCTGGTCGACGCTCGACCCGGTCCCGCTGCTGGGGCTCGGCGACGTCGAGGTCCGGATCGCCAACGAGGCCAAGCTCGCGGCGCTCGCCGAGCTGGCCGGCGGCTCCGACGTCGCGGCACCCGACTCCTTCATCTTCGTCTCGGGCGACATCGGCATCGGCGCGGCCATCGTCGTCGACCGCGCCCTGTTCCTGGGGGAGCGCGGGTGGAACGGCGAGATCGGGCACGTCGTCGTCGACCCGGCCGGGCCGCGCTGCTCGTGCGGCGCGTTCGGCTGCCTGGAGCAGTACGCGGGCAAGGAGGCGATGATGCGTGCGGCGGGCCTGCCGCCGGACTCCCCGCTGGACGCGCTCATCGCGCGGCTGACCCGGGACGGCGCGGGCCCCGCCGGGTCGGGCAGCGCGATGTCCACGCTGCCGGCCGGCCGGGCGCTCGGCTCCGCCCTCGCCGACTTCGTCAACCTGCTCGACGTCTCCACCATCGTGCTGGGCGGCGCCTACACCGAGCTGCTGCCCTGGCTCCGGGCCGACGTCGAGGAGGTGCTCGCCGATCGGGTGCTCGCCGCGCCGTTCGTCGACCTGGACGTCCGCGCCGCGCAGGCCGGACCGCAGGCGGCGCTCACGGGCGGGGCGCGCGAGGTGCTGCAGGCGGTGCTCGCCGACCCGGCCGCCTGGGTCTGACACCGTCGGTCGAGCTTGGCGATCGGTGACACCGCGAGCTGTGCGCCTGGGCAGACTCGAACTGCCGACACCCGCTTTAGGAGAGCGGTGCTCTATCCACTGAGCTACAGGCGCTCGCGCCTCTCCGTGCGGAGGAGCGCGTCCGGCGTCGGGCGATGCCCGGACCGGCGCACACAGCCTAGCGTCAGCCCGGCCCGATACGCGAAGCGCCGCGTTCAGGCGCAGGTGTCAATTTAGCAACATCGGTCACAAACCTTGACCAATCTCTCGTGGGGCAGAACGATGCTCACCAACCCGGTGTAACGATGCGCCGGTCCGCACGACGACCGTGCGGGGGCCGGACGAGAGGATCGATGATGTTCCTTCGACAGAACAGGTCCCGGGGCGCATTGGCCCTGGCGACGGCCGCAGCCGCGGGCCTGCTGCTGGCAGGCTGCTCCGGCGGCGGTGGAAGCGCACCCACTGCCGCGCCGAACCCGTACGCGACCGCCGAGGGGATGGAGTCGGCGACCGAGCTCATCGGCGAGTACCCGCGCGAGGAGACGCTCTTCACGAGCGGCACCCAGTGGGGGCCGCCTGCGTCCTGGAACCCGATCCCTGGTGCGGGTGGCGCCACCGGCCTGGGCGGCCTGCTCTACGAGCCGCTGTTCCAGTTCGACCCCATCACCCTCGAGCTGAAGCCCTGGCTCGCCGAGGGCGGCGAGTGGACCGGCGACGACACCTACGAGCTCACGCTCCGCGAGGGCCTCACCTGGCAGGACGGCGAGGCGCTCGACGCCGAGGACGTCGTCTTCACCGCGGAGCTCGGCAAGGTCGACGCCGTGCCGTGGAGCAACCTGTGGACCTGGCTGGACACGGCGGAGGCAACGAGCCCCACCACCGTCGAGTTCACCTTCTCCGACCCCCGCTTCCAGGAGTGGGACAACTGGCTCTACACGACCATGATCGTGCCGGAGCACGTCATGGGTGAGTGGTCGGACGACGAGCTGCTGTCCAACCCGAACGAGGACCCCATCGGCTCGGGTGCGTTCAAGTTCTCCGCCGTCGGGCAGGACCGCATGGTCTGGGAGCGCAACGACGACTGGTGGGCCAAGAGCGAGCTCGGCCTCGAGATGCCGATGAAGTACATCGTCGACGTCGTGAACACCTCCAACGAGGTGGCGCTCGGCCTGATGCTGTCCGGCAGCCTGGACCTGAGCAACAACTTCCTGCCGGGTGTCAACACGCTCGCGGACTCCGGCCAGGTCAGCACCTACTACGACGGCCAGCCGTACATGCTCGCGGCCGCATCGGCGAACCTGATCCCGAACCAGACGCGCGCCCCGATGGACGACGTCGACTTCCGGCAGGCGCTCGCGCGCTCGATCGACGTCGACAAGATCGTCACGAACGCCTACGGCGGCCTCGTGTCCAAGGCGCACCCGTCAGGCCTTGTGCCCGCGTTCGAGGAGTACTACGACGAGGGCGTCGCGAGCGAGCACGGCTACACCTTCGACGCGGACGAGGCCAGGTCGATCCTGGCCGACGCCGGCTACGAGGACGGAGACGGCGACGGCTTCGTCGAGACGCCCGACGGCGACACGATCGACCTCAAGCTCATCGTCCCCGCCGGCTGGACCGACTGGATGGAGGCGGCGCGCGTGATCGCGGAGGACGCCTCCGCCGCAGGTATCAAGGTCACCGCCGACTTCCCCGACGCGGGCGCCGTCGACGACGCCCGGGCCACCGGCGACTTCGACCTCCTGATCAACGGCAACGCGGGCATCAGCAACACGCCGTGGACCTACTACAACTACGCGTTCTACCAGCCGGTCCAGGAGCAGATGCTGGCGGGCAACTTCGGCCGGTACGAGGACGAGGAAGCCTGGGAGCTCGTGCAGGACCTGTCCCGGACCGAGAGCGGCACACCGGAGTTCTCCGAGACGCTGTCCCAGGTCCAGGAGAAGTTCATGACCGACCTGCCGGCGATCCCGCTCTGGTACAACGGCGCGTGGGCGCAGTACAACGAGTCGCAGTGGACCAACTGGCCCAAGGAGGGGCGCGAGGACGCGTACTTCCCGGTGATGTGGAACGGGTACGTGCAGATGGGTGGCCTGAACGCGCTGCTCGCCCTCGAGCCGGCCTCCTGACGTATGGGCGGCTATCTCGCTCGCAAGACGCTGGTCTACGGCCTGACCTTCGTCGTGGCGGTGACGCTGAACTGGTTGATCCCCCGGCTCATGCCGGGGGATCCGGTTCAGCGGATGGTGGCGCGCACCGCCGTCCAGCACCCCGAGACGATAGCGGCCATGACCGACTACTACGAGCGCATGTTCGGTCTGGACCTACCGATCTGGCAGCAGTACCTGAACTACTGGGGCTCGCTGTTCCGCGGTGACCTGGGCACGAGCGTGTGGCTGTTCCCCACGCCGGTCAGCGAGGTGGTGCTCGCGGCCGTCCCGTACACGCTCGGCATCATGATCCCGGCGATCCTGCTGAGCTTCGTGGTCGGCAACACCGTCGGCGCGATGGCGGCGCGCAGCCGCTGGCTCGACAACGTGGCCCTGCCGGTGGGCTACCTGGTCACGGCGATGCCGTACATGTGGCTGGCGATCCTGCTCGCGTGGGGCTTCGGCGTGGCGCTCGGCTGGTTCCCCGTGGCCGGCGGCTACGACTTCGGCCTCGTGCCGCAGTGGTCGTGGCCGTTCGCGCTCGACCTGCTGCAGCACTGGGTGCTGCCGTTCCTGTCGCTGTTCCTCGTCTCGCTCGGCGGCTGGGCGATCGGCATGCGGAACCTGATCATCTACGAGCTCGAGTCGGACTACGCGAACTACCTCGCCGCGCTCGGTGCGCCGAAGCGGCTCATCCGGCAGTACGCGTTCCGCAACGCTCAGCTGCCGCAGATCACCGGCCTGGCGCTGCAGCTGGGCACCATCCTGGGCGGTGCCCTGGTGACCGAGATCGTGTTCGCCTACCCGGGGCTCGGCAAGCTCGTGCTGTCCGCCATCCAGAACCAGGACTTCTTCCTGCTGCAGGGCACCCTGCTGTTCGTGGTGATCGGCGTGCTGGTCGCCAACTTCGTGATCGACATCGTCTACGTGCTGGTCGATCCCCGCACCAGGACCGGACTGACAGGGGGAACGGCATGACGGCGACACAGCCCGTCGCGGGGCCCGGTTCCGAGGCGGCCGAACCCGGTGCGGCCGGCCCGGTGGCGGCCCGCAAACCCGGGGGAGACGCACGCGAGACGCTGTACTTCGCGCTGCGCAACCCCAAGGTCATCATCGGCATGGTGGTCGTGCTCGGCTTCCTGCTGCTCGGGCTGATCGGGCCCATGTTCCTGAAGTACGCGCCCATGGACTACGCGGGGCCGCCCATGGCGCCGCCGTCCGCGGAGTTCCCGTTCGGCACCACGACGTTCGGCCAGGACGTCTTCGCGCAGTTCGTCGCCGGCCTGCGGTCCACGTTCCTCGTGGGCGTGCTGGGCGGCGCGGTCTCCGCCGTCATCGGCATGACCATCGGGTTCGTCGCGGGTTACCGCGGCGGCCTGATCGACGAGCTGCTGAACATGCTCACCAACGTGGTGCTCGTGATCCCCGGCTTCGTGGTGCTCATCATCATCAACGCCTACCTGGGCGTGCGGAGCGTCCCGATGCAGGCGTTGTACATCGGCGTCTTCAGCTGGCCGTGGGTGGCGCGCGCCGTCCGCTCGCAGACCCTGTCGTTGCGCACGCGGGACTTCATCGACCTGGCGCGGCTGTCCGGTGTGGGGGTGGGCACGATCCTGCGGCGCGAGGTCGCGCCCAACATGTACTCCTACCTCTTCATGACGTTCGTGCTGCTGTTCGGCGGGTCCATCCTCACGGCGGCGTCGCTCGACTTCATCGGGCTCGGGCCCACCAACGCGATGTCGCTCGGCCTGATGATGAACCAGGCCGTGCAGTGGAGCGCGCTCCATCTGGGGTTGTGGTGGTGGTTCATCCCACCGGGGCTGGGGATCACGCTCATCGTGGGGTCCCTCTACATCATGAACGTCGGCCTCGACGAGGTCTTCAACCCCAAGCTGCGGGAGATGTGACATGGCCCTGGCTGTGAACGACCTCAAGGTCTGGTACCGGACCCGCCGCGGCGACGTCAAGGCCCTCGACGGCGTCACCTTCGAGGTGGCGGACGGCGAGATCATGGGCGTGGCCGGCGAGTCCGGATGCGGCAAGACGACGCTCGGCAAGGCCTTGATCCGCCTCGACACCCGCATGCGGCACGTGGGCGGCACGGTGGTCCTGGACGACGACGAGCTGCCGCTGGCCGACGACGCCGCCATGCGCCGCCACCGCTACCGCGAGGTGTCCCTCATCCCGCAGTACGCGATGTCCGCGATGAACCCGACCCGCAAGATCGGCCGGATGATCAAGGACCTCCTCGGGGCGCACAACGTCCGGTACGCCGACGTGCTGCCCGAGCTCGAGCGGCGTCTCAAGCTCGTCGGGCTGGAGCCGGACGTGCTGAAGCGCTACCCGATCGAGCTGTCCGGCGGCATGAAGCAGCGCGTGGTGCTCGTGCTCTCCACGCTGCTGAACCCGTCGCTCCTGATCGGCGACGAGGTGACGTCGGCGCTCGACGTCTCCTCGCAGAAGGCGGTGGCCCGGGCGCTCGTCGAGTTCCGCGACCACGGGTTCGTGAAGTCGATGATCGTCATCACGCATGACATCTCCGTGCTGTTCCAGGTCGCCGACACCATCCTCGTCATGTACGCGGGGCACCTCGCCGAGAAGGCGCCGGCCAGGACGATCATCAGCGACCCCCTGCACCCCTACACGAAGATGCTCATCGGGGCGCTGCCCAAGGTCGGCGACCGGTACGAGGAGCAACAGCTCGAAGGCATCGAGGGTCGGCCGCCGTCGCTCCTCGAACCGCCCGCCGGCTGCCGGTTCCGTGCCCGCTGCCCCCTGGCGCACGACCGGTGCGCGGAGGCGCCACCCTTCCGGGAAGTGGCCCCGGGGCACCACGTCGCCTGCTGGGCGGTGAGCTGATGCTTACCCTCGACCACCTCGACAAGGTCTACCGGACCGGCACCTTCGGCACCTCCGACCTGCATGCGGTGCGGCAGGTGAGCCTCGACGTGCAGCGTGGCGAGGTGGTGTCGCTCATCGGCGAGTCCGGCAGCGGCAAGTCGACGATCGGCAAGCTGGTGCTCCACCTGCTCGACTCCTCGGGCGGCACCATCACGTTCGACGGGAAGGACGTCACCAAGCTCTCGTTCCGTGCCCGCCGTGACTACTACCGCAAGGTCCAGGGCGTCTTCCAGGACCCGTTCTCGTCGTTCAACCCCATCTACAAGGTGGACCGCACGTTCGAGACGCTGCGCCGCTCCTACTTCCCCCGGGTCTCGTCGGGGGAGTGGCGCAAGCGGCTCGAGGACGCGCTCGCCGCCGTGACGCTCGAGCCGGACGACATCCTCGGCAAGTTCCCGCACCAGCTCTCCGGCGGGCAGCTGCAGCGCCTGCTCATCGCGCGGGCCCTGCTCCTCGACATCGAGCTGCTGGTCGCGGACGAGATCATCTCGATGCTCGACGCCTCGACCCGCATCGACGTGCTCAACCTGCTGGGTGAGCTCAAGGCGCGTGGCCTCGGCATCCTGTTCGTCACGCACGACCTCTCGCTCGGCAACTACGTCTCCGACCGCGTGGTCATCCTCTACAAGGGGCGCGTGGTCGAGCGGGGCGTGACGAACGCCGTCTTCGACGACCCCCTGCACCCCTACACCCGCGACCTCCTGGCCTCGGTGCCGCACCTGGACCGGACGTGGGATGAGGTCGAGGCCGAGGAGGCAGAGCGCACCAGGCGTCTGGCGGGCCGCTGCCTCTACCACGAGGCGGTCACTGCACAGGGCCGGTCCCTGGGCGAGGAGGCGGAGGCTGCCGACGGCACGCCGGACGGCGTCGGCCTGGTCGAGTACACGCCCGGACACTTCGTGGGGTGCTTCCGCAAGGCGGCCGGGGACCCGTGCCCGGCCGGGCCATGACGCACCCGCTGGTCAGGACCTGATCAGAACCGGGACGCCCGGGGTCAGGTCGGTGAGTCCGGCGAAGTCCTCGGCTGTGAGCCGGACGCAGCCGTTGCTCACCGCCTGGCCCTGGCCCTCGCCCACGTGGATGGCGGTCGCGGCGTAGTCGGTGCCGTAGAACCCGTCGAGGGTCTCGCTCTGCATCGACAGGAACACCGACATCCCGGTGTTCACCGCCTCCGTGACGGTGAACACCTGGGTGATCCCCAGCGGCGTCGGCGTGGCGGACGCACCGACCGCCGCCGGGAGCTGGTCGCTGGAGCCGTCGGCATGCGTCACCGTCACCGTGCGGTCGGACAGGTCGACCAGCACCGACCGCTTCTCCCGGATCAGCAGGACGTCGCTCCCGCGGAGCCAGCCCGCGGTTCCGTTGACCTTCTCGGGATCGCGCGACGGCAGGGCGCCGCGCCCGTACGGGACGAGCACCTGCACCCACCCCGGCCTGCTGTCCAGCACGAGCCAGCGCGCCTCGGCGTCGTAGTAGCGGGACTCGAGGGCGAGAACCGGCGCCTCGGCCACGTCAGGGCTCGCCCAGACCGGGATGCGGGGGTCGTTCGGCCGGGCCACCGAACCGGGCAGGTCCTCCAGGGACCCGACCTCGGCCTGCGGCAGCGCGCGCGGCAGGAGCTCGGCGATGTCGGGCCTGGGCAGGGACTTCAGGGAGTAGACGGCGGGGGTCGGCGTCGGCGTCGGCGACGGTGTGGGGCTCGGCGACGGCGACGGGCTCGCCGACGGGGTGGCTGCCGCCGGAGCGGGCTCGTCGCGGGGTGACAGGCCGACCCACGCCGCGGCGCCGAGCAGCGCGACCGCCAAACCGCCCGCGATCCAGGCCCAGAGCTTCCGCGACATGCACCGCACGATACCGGCCCGACATCTATGTCCGATATCTTCGGTTTCGCCCAACCCCTGGGAATCCGAACTCTTGTTCGATATTCTCACCCGGCACCCCTCGACCAAGGAGAGATCACCGTGGCACCCGCCGACCGGACGTTCCCCGTCACGACCGTCCCGACGCGCCGTTCCCGCAGACTGGTCCTCACCGGCGCGATATCCGTCGCCCTCATCTCGACCGGGTCCGCGTACCTGGCGATGGTCCAGTTTGGCATCGACGTCCTCGCCATGAACCAGGGCACCGCGTACGCGACCGCCGGCGTCTTCGAGCTGTCCCTCGTCACCGTCGCCCTCCTCGCCCGCGAGGCCGCCCGGGACAACCGGCCCGGCGGCACCCTGCTTGCCCTGACCTGGGCGTTGTCGTCCGCGTCCGGTGTGTTCGCCGCGTGGCACGAGGCCTACATCGGCCACCCCGTCGGCGCGATCCTGTTCAGGTTCATCGTGCCGCTGCTCGCCGCGCTCATGTGGCACCTGGCGCTGATCGGCGACCGGCATCTCGCCACCGGCACGTCCTGGTCGGCGATGCGGCAGTCCGCGCGCATGCACGCGCTCTTCCTGAGCACCGAGGACCTGTTCCGGGCACAGAGCCTGCACGACGGGTCACGTGCCGCCCGCCGTCGGCTCGCCCGCGCCGAGGCCGGACGCCGCCGGGCGCGCTCCGTAGCCCTGCGTACCGTCCCGCCCATGGAGATGCGGGCGCAGGTCGCCGCCTGGTGCGAGGCGCTCGCCGCGGTGGGGGACGGCACCGCCGACGTCGCCCGGCTGCACCTCGCCGACCGGCAGCGGCTGACCGGCATCCTCGTGGACGACGAGCTTATGGACGGCCGCGTGTCGGACACGCGGGACGGCGCGCGTGCCGACGTCGGGGTGGGTGCGCCCGACTACGAGCGCCGTGCCGCCGACGCCGTCGCCGCGGAGTTCGCCGACCCCCGCCCCGCCGCGCGGGGCCGGGACGGGGACACGTACGGCGAGGACTTCCTCGACCGGGACGTGTACGACGACGGGGTGTACGACGGCGAGGTGTTCGACGGCGAGACCGATCGCCGGTCCGCGCGCGTCAGCGCCGCCCTGGACACACCGCGTCAGGGCGTGAGCGGGCGCGCACCCGCGCCCGATCTGGCGGGTGAGGGTGCGGAGGCACCGGCCGCGGAGCCCGCGGAGGCGGCGGACCGGGCCACGGCGAACGTCCGGGAGGCGCTGCCCCCGCGTCGCCGTCCGCGGCGCAACACGGGGCTCGGGACCGAGGACGCCGAGCGCATGATCCAGCTGCGCACCAAGGGTCGTACGTACCGGGAGATCGCCGAGGAGGTAGGCGTCAGCCGGTCGACGGTGGGCAAGCGCATGCGCGAGTTCACGGAGACGGGTTCGATCCCGATCGTCAGGGCGCACTGAGCGGAATGTGTTCGCCCCGGCCCGGCCCCGGTCGGGGCGGGGCGGGGCGGTCTACTCTCCCGAGTCGGCGTGCGCGATGCTTCCGAGGGGCTTCCAGATCAGGATCAGGGTGATCCCGGCGCCCACGAACCCGAACCAGAACGGCGCGGCCAGCCCCCACTGCTCGGCGATGAAACCGCCCAACGCGGTGCCCAGGAGCATCCCGCCGTACACGCTCACCATGTTGAGCGACCCCACGCGCCCCTGGAGGTCGAGAGGGGTGGCGCGCTGGCGCACGGCGCTGGAGACGGAGCCCCACACGAACGCGTAGACGCCGAACCCGAACATCGCGACGAAGGCGCCCCACACCGTCGTGTTGAGCGCCAGCGCCAGGTGCCAGATCACCTCGCAGGTCAGGACCACGCGCATCAGCGTCGCGAACGGGACCCGTTTCTGCAGCCGGTCGAAGAAGGCGGTGCTGAGCAGGCCGCCCACTGCCGTCGCCGTGGTCAGCATGCCGAACTGGAGCGTGCTCATCCCCAGGTGTTCCGTCGCGTAGAGCACGAGCACGCCCATGGGCGCGGCAAAGGTGATGTTGAACGTGAGGATGGTGAGCATCAGCGTGCGGACGGCGGGGGTGTGCCACACCCAGCGGAGGCCCTCGGTGATGTCCTGGCGGATGTGGGTACGGGTCTCGCGGACAGCAGCCTGGGTCACCGAGATCCGCGAGATCAGCACGATCGCCAGCGTCGCCGTGACCGCCTGGACGGCGAACGGCCAGGCCATCCCCGCGGCGAACAGGAACGCGCCGATGGGCGGCCCGGCGAGCTGGTTCGCCGTCACGAAGCCGGCCATGAGCCGGGCCTGCCCGATCGCCAGGTCTTCCTTGGGGGTCACCATCGGCAGGAGCGTCTGGCTCGCGGAGTCGGCGAACACCTCGGCCACCCCGAGCGCGAGCATGACCGCCAGCACGAGGACGACGTTCACGACGTCCGTGACGATGAAGGCGCACAGCGCGACGATCACCGCGACGCGCAGACCGTTGGCGATCATCACCATGCGGCGGCGGTCCAGGCGGTCGGCCAGGGCGCCGGCCCAGAGGCCGAACAGGAGCCACGGCAGGCTCTGGAGCATCGCGGCGAGCGCGACGAGGAACGGGCTGTCGGTCTGTGAGGCGACGAGGAGGGGACCCGCGGCGAGCGCTATGCCGTCGCCGATGTTGCTGGTCCAGGACGAGCTCACGAGCCAGCGGAACGACCGGCCCATCCGACTGGGGAAGACTGCCTCGAGGAGTGCTCTCACAAACCTTCGAGTCTAGGTACGGCGTCCAGGCTTTTTTCTTCCGGCCGGGCCGGGCCCGTCGAGGGGGGTGATATCGCCGGCGCCGGACAGGGCTTTCCGGGCGTCGAGAGGGCCCTTCGGCCGGTGTCGGCGGTGCGGCGGTGGCTACACGCGGGATCGGCGAGATCCTGCGGTTGGCCCGGCCGCATATCTGATATAACGGACGCTTCGATAACGTTTTAGGATCCCACGACTCAACAGTTGGACGATCGTCCGACTCGGTGTTGACGTCCGCCGGGAACAGGTGCAGACTCTCACAAGACGGTGCGCATCGCCCGCCCCCTGCGCGGTGCGCACTGTCATACCCCGTCGGGCTTCGGCCCGTCTGCGAAGCCCCTTCGGACCCCCTGCCGAAGGGGCTCTTGCATTCCCCGACGACGGTCACCGCGACCGCGCGTGCCCCGGGTCGGCGCTCCACGCCGTCCGCCCGGCGTGCCCCGGGTGACCTGCACGCGGGACACGCCAGGGACTTCCGAGTACCCGGCGTGTCGCGCGGCGTGGCGTCCGACCCTTGCGGACGCGACGCGGTTAGCGTGCTGGTGTGAACGCTGCACGCCGCCAGACCGCAGCCGCCTCCGAGATCTCGGCCGACTTGTCCGAGGAGCTCTCGGCCGCGCTGAAGGACGAGACAACGGACCCGGCCACCGAGCTGGCAGTGTCGGAGGCCCCGGGGTCCACGCCGGACGGTGTCCGGGACACCATGACCGAGTCGGTCGCGCGCTGGCGCGCCGGGCTGGTCCGGCTCGCCGGGGGATCCTCCCTGGCCGACGTCGGGCTCCTGGGCGAGGCGGTCATCGACCTGTCGACCGCCCATCCCTCGGGTGTGGCCCAGCTCTTCGCGGGCCGGCCGACCCGCCTGTCCAACCTGGTGCGGGAGTCCGGCTCGCTGCCGGCGGCTCGTCGTCGGGCACGGGCGGTCGCCGCACGTTCCGCCGAGCACGCGCAGCGCTACGGGGTGTCGCCCACGTACCTGGCGATCGGTGTGGCCACGTGGATCGAGCGGCCGACGACCGGTGGCGACCAGAGCGACATGGAGGCCATCACCCGGGTGCTCGGCCCGGCGAGCACGGTGACCGCTCCTGAGTACGAGTCCGCAGACAGCCCGGCCGACGCGCCGGCGCTCACCGGTTCCGTCCCCGTCGTGACGCTGGCCATGCCCTCCGGCCGGCCCGTGCCGCCGTCGGACGGCGAGGAGGACGAGCCGCGCGTCGTGCGCGCACCCGTGCTGCTCCGGCCCGTCATGCTCACACCGCGGAGCGACGGCGAGGGTGACTACGACATCACGCTCGACTCCACGGTCGAGATCAACCCGGTGGTGGCGCGTACGCTGCGCGCCCACGGCGCGCTGCTCGACCCGACGGCGCTGGCCAAGGCGACGTTCACGCTCGCGGGCTTCAACCCGTCGGACGTGCTGGATCGCGTGGCGAGCCTCGGTTCGGCGGTGCTCGGCGAGTTCCAGCTCGACCGGCGCGTCCTGGTCGGCACGTTCGTCCACCCCGGGCAGGTGCTGGTCGACGACCTCGACGAGCTGGCCCCCACCCTCGGGCAGCACGAGGTGGTCTCGGCGCTCGGCGGGGTGGACAGCTCGGTGACCCGGCTGGGCAAGGTCGAGCTCCCGGAGCGGCGCGTGGGCGACGCCGACCCGGCGCACGAGCGCGGCGTCGGCGACCTGGACCCGCACCAGCGACACGTCGTGGACGCCCTGGCCACGGGCAGCCACCTGTTCGTCGACGCGCCCGTCGGGTCGGACGTCGCGGGCACGCTCGCCGCCGTCGTCGCGGAGGCGAACGCCAGCGGCCGGTCCGTGCTGTACGTCCCGGGGCACCGCCGGGCCACCGACGCGCTGGCCGCGCGCCTCGACTCGCTCGGCCTGGGCGGGCTGCTGCTCGACATCGCGCCGGTCCCGACCTGGCGCACGTCGACGGCGCGCCGTCTGCTGGAGGCGATGGCGCCCGCGCAGGAGCGGATCGACGCCGACGGGGTGGCTCGCGTACGGGACGCGCTGATCGGCTCGCGGGCGCAGCTCGCCGGCTACATCGGGGCGCTGCACCGGGTGCGCGACCCGTGGCGGGTCTCCGCGTACGACGCCCTGCAGGCCCTGGCCCGGCTCACCTCCGAGCGCCCCGCCCCGGCGACCCGGGTGCGGCTGGCCTCGGAGACGGTGCTCGTCCTGGGCGCGGAGCGCCGTGCAGAGCTCGCCGCGGACCTCGAGCGGGCGGCCGAGCTGGGCGCGTTCTCGCTGCGGTCGGCGTCGAGCCCGTGGTTCGGCGCGCACATCCTCACCGACGAGGACGCTCGCTCGGCGCTGGCCCGGGTCATGCGCCTCGCCGACCACACGCTGCCGGAGCTGCGTAAGCAGATCGAGTACGTCGCCCAGGTGACCGGCCTGGTCGAGGCCACGACGGCCAACCAGTGGGGCGAGCAGCTCGCGATGCTGGGCGGCATGCGCGGCACGCTCGACGTGTTCCAGCCGATGGTCTTCGAGCGCACCGCCGCGGACATGGTGCAGGCCACGGCCCCGAGCCGGGCGCGGGCCGAGCAGGGTGTCGAGATGGGCTGGCTCGCCCGGCGCCGGCTGAAGCGGCGCGCCCGCGAGATGGTCCGTCCCGGGGTCCGCGTGCCCGACATGCACGCCGCCCTCGTCGAGGTGCAGCGGCAGCGCGAGGTGTGGCAGGCACAGTGTCCCCGGGGCGGCTGGCCGACCCTGCCGGAGGGCCTGGCCGCGGTGGAGGAGACCTACGAGGCCGTCCGCATCGACCTCGAGGCGCTCGAGCCGGTGCTGCGCTCCTCGCAGGCGGGCGGGGGGCTGCTCGACCTCGACCTGTTCGCGCTGGTCCAGCGGCTCGCGTCCCTCGCGGAGACCGCGGACGCGCTGACCCCGCTGCCCGAGCGGACCGCGGTGCTGCGCCGGCTGCGCACGGCCGGGCTGGGTGAGCTGGTCGACGATCTCGGCGACCGCCGTGTGGAGACCGACCTCGTGGGGCCGGAGCTGGAGCTGTCGTGGTGGTCGTCGGTGTTCGAGCAGATCCTCTCGACCGAGCCCGACCTCGCCGGACAGGACGGCGCCGGGCTGGACGCGCTCGCCGGCCGGTTCCGCGAGCTCGACCGCCTGCACATCGAGTCCCTGTCCGCGCCCGTGCGGGCGGCGGTGCGTGCGCACCTGGGTGCGGCGATGCGTGACGAGCGGGAGGACGCCGAGACCCTCTACGCGACGCTGGTCGAGGGCGGGCTCAGCTCGATGCGCGACCTCGTGGCCGGGCACGGCTCCACCGTGCGGCGCCTGCGGCCCACCTGGGTGTCGACGCCGACCATGGTGCCGCACCTGCTGCCCGCCGAGCGGAGCGCGGACCTGGTGATCCTCGACGCGGTGCAGCACGTGCCGGTCGAGGTGGTCGTGCCGGCGCTGGCCCGCGGCCGGCAGATCGTCGTGGTCGGTGACCCGCGGTCGGCGTCGGGCACCGCGGTGCGTGACCTCGCGCGGCTGCTGCCGCGCGTCACGCTGCAGCCGGAGCCCGCGCGACGGGACCCGCAGCTCACCGGCCTGCTGGCCGCCCACGGGTACGAGGGCATCATGCGGCCGGCGCCCATGCCGCGAACCGAGGCGCTCGTGCACTTCTCGCTCGTGGACGGCACGGGAATGCCCGATCCGGTCTCCGGCACCGTCGAGTCGACGCAGGCCGAGGTGGAGCAGGTGGTCGACCTCGCGATCGAGCATGCGATGACCCGGCCGGAGGAGACCTTCGGCATCGTCACCGTCACCGCCGCGCACGCCGACCGCATCCGCGAGCGGCTGCTCGCCGAGGTCCGCGCGAACCCCGCGCTGGCGCCGTTCTTCGCCGGGTCGCGGCCCGAGCCGGTGGTGGTCGCCGACGTCACGGGTGTCGCCGGGCTCGCCCGCGACACGATCGTGCTGACGCTCGGCTTCGGGCGGACGCCGCACGGCCGCGTGCTGCACCGGTTCGGCGTACTGGGTGACGGCGGCGGCGACGCGATGCTCCTCGGCTCGCTGGGCGCCGCCCGCAAGCGGCTGCACGTCGTGTCGTGCTTCCCCGCCGCCGACCTCGATCCCGAACGACTGCGCGGCCCCGGGCCGCAGCTGCTGGCGGAGGTGCTGGCCTTCGCCGAGGAGCGCTCAGGGCTCGCCGACCAGGTGGAGATCGGCAACGGCGTGGACGTGGCGCGGTCCCTCGACCGCCTGGTCGTGGACCTGGGGGAGCGGCTGTGGCGCTCGGGCCTCGTGGTCGAGACCGACTACGGCCTGCCCGGCGGCGACCGGATCCCGCTCGCGGTGGGGCACCCGGACCTGCCGGGCGAGCTCCTGGTCGCGGTCCTGACCGACGACGCCGCTTACGTGGCGGAACCCTCCATCCGCGTGCGCGACAGGCAGCTCGCCGAACAGCTCGAACGGCTCGGCTGGGTGGTCGCGCAGGTGTGGTCGGCCGCCGCGTTCCTCGACCCGGACGCCGAGGCGGAGCGGGTGCGCCGCGTGGTGCTGGCCGTGCGGGACGCTCGCGTGGGTGTCTCGGGCGGCGTGTCGCCGGCGGCGGAGCTGGTGGTCCCGCAGGTGCTGGACGACTGATCCCTGGGCGGTTTCTGGGCCTCGGGCTTGCGTGCGCTCGGTCGGTCGGACCCGCACGGGGTGACAATGGTGCCGTGAGCGAGTCCGTCAACCAGCCGTTCGAGCCGATGTCCTCGGCTGACTCGACAGCGTCCGCCAACTCGGCCGAGGGCAACGTCGATGCGACACCCGGGGGTGCCACCCTGCGGCGGCGCGGGCCTCGGCGGGCCGTGCGGCGCGGGAACGAACGTGAGGCAGTGCTCGGGGTGAGTGCCGACGAGCGGCCGGCCGGCTGGAGCGAAGGAGCCGACGGCGGCGGTGCGGCCGGCGTCGGCCACGACTCGAACGACGAGCAGCTCCGCCGGGACGTCCCGCCACACTGGGCCTGAACCCGTCACCGGTGCCCACGGACGACGCTGCTGACAAGTCGAGAACGGGGTTGTGTTCGCGGCGCGCTCGTTCCGGAACATAACCCCGTTCTCACATCCCGCAAGTAACCGGCGGGGGCTCAGCTGGGCTGCGACGGGGACCGCGTGCCCGACTGCGCACGCAGCAGGTCGCGGATCTCGGTGAGCAGCACGACCTCCTCCGCTGCGGCCTCCTCGACAACCTCTTCCGTGGTCTTGCGCAGGGACTTCAGCTTGTTGATCGGGAGGATCACGAAGAGGTAGATCGCGGAGGCGATCAGCACGAACATGATCAGGCCCTGGATGAACAGCCCGATCGGGAACTCTGTGGTCTCGCCGCGCCAGTTCGGGACGTGGAAGGCGATACCCGAGAAGTCCGGCGCGCCGACGAGCCACCCGACGAGCGGCATGATGAAGCCCTCCACGAGGCCGCTGATGACCCCGGAGAAGGCGGCGCCGATGACAACGGCGACCGCGAGGTCGAGCACGTTGCCGCGCGTGATGAATTCCTTGAAACCCTGAAACATTCGGTGTCCCCTGCTGTTGTTCGCTGTTGCTCGTCTGTGGTCGCGGGCCGCCGGGACCGGCCCGGTCAAGGATTCTGCGGTTACTTCGAACATTCCGCACCTCGAACGGACATTCTGCCGAATTGCGGCGCCGTTTGCCCCGCTATGCCCGGGGGGCAGCGACCGGACCGCCCTACGGCACCAGTACCGCCGTCACCGCGCCCCAGCCCGAGATCGCCGACAGCTCCGGCGCGTCGTCCGGGAGCACCGCGACGAGCGTGACCGGACGGTCGCCGTCCGACGCCGCGCCCAGCAGCCCGCCCGCGGCCTCCGGCTCGCGCCCGGCGGGGACAGGCAGCACCAGCGCGCCGCGCGCGAGGTACTGGGGCGCTCCGTCCGGTTCGCTGCCCGACGTCGTCCCGGCCAGCAGGTCGATCCGGTCGCCCGGGCGCAAGAGGGTGGCGACGGCGTCGTCGGACAGGCGGACCGGGACGACGACGGTGCCGTGCGGGGCGGCGGCGGAGACGCCGTCGTCGGACACGAGGGTGGCGTGCAGCGGCGCACCCGCGGGCAGCCCGACGACCGCCGCGCGGCCCAGCAGGCCGCGCACGGTGTGCAGCGCGCCGGGCGGGGCGAGGTCGGCGGCGACGGAGTGCACGACGACGTCGTCCCGGGTGAGCTCGGTGCCCGCCGCGACAGGCCGTGCGGTGACTGCCACGTCGATCGTCGGTGGGGGCGGGGGGCGCAGGAGGTGCACGGTCACCGAGGCCGCGAGACCGAACAGGGCGGCCGCCAGCGCGAAGCGCCAGCGCCACAGGATCCGTCGGGCACGCCGGAGGGCGGCCGAACGGGAGCCGCCCGGACTCGACCGGCCCGCACGTGACGGGCCTGTCCGGGGCCTGCTCGGCAAGGTCAGCAGACCACCGAGGCCTGTCGGCTGGTCGGTGGGCGGAGCGGTCCCGGCCGCAATGTCCCACGGCGTGCGCGCGTCGGAGCCGGGCGGCGAACCGCGGCGCGCGGCCGGTTCGGCGATCGTGTCGAGAAGTCCCATGGCTGCGACGTTATGCAGCGGCAGAGGGAGCGCGCCGCCGCCGTCGGGCAGCCTGTGCACGAGGAGCGGAAAACGCTGCCTGTGGTCGCGCTCGTACCGTTGGAAGCTCGTCGAGCGGGTCGGTTGCCCCGCCGAAACGATCTGGGATCAGTTCCGTCGGCGACGAGGTTGGGCCGCGTGCCTCGCAGATCGGCGGCTGGTCTCGAAGTCGGCACAGTGGGAGCGAGGTCGGCACTTGGCATCGAGGTCGGTCCAGCGCTGGACCGACCTCGATGCCAAGTGCCGACCTCAGCGACGAGCGTCAGCAAGGTGCCGACCTCGGCCCATTGCCTCACCCGCCACGCAAGGGCCGGCAACGGACCGAGCAAGGGCCGCTGGTCAGGCGGAGGCGGCCTTCGACGTGCTCGACCCGCTCGACGACGAACCGGAGGACCCGGACGAGCCAGAGGACCCGGAAGAGCTCGACGACCCCGACGAGGAGGACGAGGACGACGACCCGGAGCTGTCCGAGGACGAGGAGCTCGACGACCCCGAGGAGGACTCAGACTTGCCCGGCTTCACGGTGCTGGTCGTCGACGTGCTGCGCGAGTCCGTGCGGTAGAAGCCGGAGCCCTTGAAGGTGACGCCCACAGAGCTGAACACCTTTCGCAGCTTGCCCTGGCACTCGGGGCAGACGGTCAGCGAAGAGTCGCTGAACTCCTGGTGGATGTCGAACGCGTGGCCGCAGTCGGCACACCGGTACGCGTAGGTGGGCACGTGCACTCCTCTTGGACATCAGGCCGGGCGGAGCGGCGCGCGCTCACTGGAACCGGCTCTGGCACTCGGGGTTTCCGAGTGCCAATAGTAACGGCCCGGTGGCGGGGGATAGTCCCAGGACCTCCCGCGTGTGTTCACTCCGGCGCGTTCACGCCGGTGCGTTCATCAAGCACAGGGGCGGGCGGTAGTCTCCAGTGCGTGTCCGCGACCACTGCCGCCGAGCCCGTAGAGCCCGCCGAAACAGCAACCTCCGACGGTGCGGGACCGACCAAGCCCCGTCGGACTCGTACCACTCGTGTCCGCCAGTTCATCGTCGGTACCGCCGTCATCCTGGTGCTCGTCCTCGTCGCCCTGACGACTTTCGGCTGGCTGACCGCACGCCGGCCGCTCCCGGCGTACTCCGGGGAGATCCAGGTCGAGGGACTGAGCTCTGACGTGCGCGTCAGCCGCGACGCCCAGGGCGTGCCGCAGATCTACGCCGACTCGGCAGAGGATCTGTTCCGCGCGCAGGGCTACGTGCACGCGCAGGACCGCTTCTTCGAGATGGACTACCGCCGGCACGTGACGGCGGGCCGGCTGGCCGAGCTCGTGGGCAACAACCCCGACGCGATCCAGGCGGACATGGTCACCCGCACGTTCGGCTGGCGGCACGTCGCGGAGGAGGAGTTCAACATCCTCGACGACACGACGCGCCAGTACCTGCAGGCGTACGCGGACGGCGTCAACGCCTACCTCAAGAACCGCAGCCCCGCCGAGACGGCGTTCGAGTACACGGTGCTCGATGTCAGCGTCGAGGTGAACGAGCCGGAGACGTGGACCCCGATCGATTCGCTGGCCTGGCTCAAGGCCATGGCCTGGGACCTGCGCAGCAACTACGACGACGAGCTGGACCGGGCTCTGGCCTACAGCACGCTCGACAAGGACGCCTCGCGAGTCAACGAGCTGTTCCCGGCATTCTCGGGCACCGGCAACACGCCGATCCTGGACCCCGCCGAGGCGGGTGCCACGCAGGCGACGCAGCAGACCCAGGACACCCAGGACACCCAGGCGACCCAGACGCTGTCGAGCACCGGGCTCGCCTACGAGAGCCCGCACCTCACCGAGGCCCTGGAGTCCGCGCAGCGGGCCCTGGACGCTGTTCCGGTGCAGATCGCGCGCGGCGAGGGCACCGGCTCGAACTCGTGGGTGGTGTCAGGGCAGTACACGGAGTCGGGCAAGCCGCTCCTGGCGAACGACCCGCACCTCGACCTCGCGGCCCCCGGTATCTGGGCGCAGGTGGGTCTGCACTGCAACCAGGTGGGCCCGGAGTGCCCCTTCGACGTCTCCGGGTTCTCCTTCTCCGGCTTCCCCGGCGTGATCATCGGGCACAACGCGGACATCTCCTGGGGCCTGACGAACATGGGCGCCGACGTCACCGACTTCTTCATCGAGCGGGTACGCAACGACACGTACCGGCGCGGCGTGGACAAGTGGGTCGAGATGGAGAAGGAGACCGAGGTGATCCGGGTGGACGGCGGAAGCCCGGTCGACCTGGAGGTCCGGCGGACCGTGCACGGCCCGATCATCTCGTCCGTCATGGACGAGGCCACCATGGACGCCGTGCGCAACTCACCCACCGAGGATCAGGGTGGTCAGTACGAGATCTCGCTGCAGTGGACGGCGCTCGAGCCGGGCCGCACCGCTGACGCCGTGTTCGAGATGAATCTTGCGAAGACCCCTGCGGACATGAAGGCTGCGGCCGCGAAGTTCGAGGTCCCGTCGCAGAACATCGTCTTCGCCACCACGGACGGCCACATCGGCTACCAGGCGCCGGGCAAGATCCCGGTACGCGCCAGCATCCCCGGCGCCGTGGAGTCCGACGGCTCCTGGCCGCGCCCCGGCTGGGACGCTCGGTACGACTGGACCGGCTACGTGGCTCCGGAACAGATGCCCGGCGTCGTGGACCCGAAGGAAGGGTTCATCGTCGCGGCCAACCAGGCGGTCCTGCCCAGCGGGTCCGGGCCGTTCATCACCCGCGACTGGGACTACGGGTACCGGTCGGAACGCATCCGCACGCTCATCAGCCAGCGGATCGCGGAGGGCCGCAAGCTCACGGCCGCGGACATGTCGGAGTTCCAGATGGACCAGTGGAGCGTGTTCGCCCAGACCCTGGTGCCGGTGCTGCGCGAGGTCGAGCTCCCAGCCGGCTACGACTCGGACGGTCAGAAGCTCCTGGACGACTGGGCCGACTACTCCATGGACCCGGACTCCGCGGCCGCCGCCTACTTCGCGGCAGTGTGGCGCAACCTCCTGGAGATCACGTTCAACGACGAGCTGCCGCAGGCCATGTGGCCCGACGGCGGCAGCCGCTGGCTCGCCGTGATCCAGAACATGCTCGGCGAGGAGGACGACCCGTTCTGGGACGACCAGACCACGGTGGCCGTCGTGGAGAGCCGCGACCAGGTGCTCACGGAGGCGTTGGTCAGCGCGCGCCAGGACCTCACGGTCGAGCTGGGCAAGGACACCAGCGACTGGGAGTGGGGCACGCTCCACCAGCTCAAGCTGGAGCACCTGGTGCTCGGCGGGCCGAGCATCCCGGCGCCGCTGGCCGCGTACATGAACCCGGCGCCGGTCAAGGTCGGTGGCGGGACCTCGGTAGTGAACGCCACCGCGTGGGACGCCGCCAGCGGCAGCTTCGACGTGACGAGCGGCCCGTCGATGCGCATGGTCGTCGACCTCGCGGACCTCGACGCCTCCACCTGGGTGGTGGTGACCGGAACGTCCGCGCACCCGGCATCCGCGCACTACGACGACCAGCTCGAGACATGGGCGGCGGGGGAGACCTTCCCGTGGCCGTCCAGCCCCGAGGCAGTGACTGCCGCGCAGGTGGACGAGCTGACCCTCACCCCGTGAGGTAGGCCGCTTGCTCGGCGGGACGCGGAGCCCTAGCTCCCGCCGAGCAGGCGCCAGTCGGTGGTCGTCGCGACGGCGTCCACGCGGACGTCGTGCTCCTCGAGCGGGAGCGGGTGGTCCGCGGCGTCGTACACCTCTTCCGGGAAGACGACGGCGATCACCTTCGCCCCCGGCCGCAGGTGCGTGAGCACCCGGTCGTACCAGCCGCCGCCCTGCCCGAGCCGCACCCCACGGGTGTCGACCGCGATAGCCGGCGCCAGGACGACGTCGGCCAGCTTGATGGCGTCGGTGCCCAGCGTGGCGCCGCCGGGCTCGGGCGGCCGGCCGGGCGCGCGTTCGAGGAGGTCGTGCGGGCCGGTGTAGTCGGCCCAGTCGCGGGCCAGGCCGGCCCCGAGCACGGGAAGCAGCACCCGGATCCCGCGGTCCATCAGGCGGTCCAGGAGCGGCAGCATGCCGGGTTCGGCGCTCCGTGCCGCGTAGGCCGCAACACAGCCCGCGTCGCGAACGTCGGGAATTGACTCGATGATGTCCGCTAGCGATTCAGCAGCCTGGGCCCGTTGCCGGGCCGACCGATGGCCGCGCTGTGCGCGGATCGCGCGGCGGAGCTCTTCCTTGGCGTCACCTGTCTCCATCCCGGGCGTGACGGGGTAAGGCTGTGGCGTCGGAACAGAGATGCCGCTCATGACCGCTATTGTGCCAAGACTCCGAGACAAGATTGTTACGAACAGCGTACGAAGAAGGCGAGAACATGACCGAGCGGCTGCTCGACGGGTCCGACACCACCGAGCGTGGTAGACCCGCTCCAACGCCGGGATTCGTCTTGGAACGTGGCAAGGGGCGAACGATGATGCCGTCGAGCAAGTCGGACGTGCCAGAAGGCACGACGGGAAAGTTTGTTAAGGGGTGGACGGTGGCCAAGCCATGGCCGGTGACGCTGCGCGAGGACACGTCGGCGGGTGCGGTCGTGCTGCGCCCTCTTCGGCGTCGGGACGCGACCGACTGGTCCCGGCTCCGGGCCGAGAACGCAGCCTGGCTGGAGCGTTGGGAGGCGACGGCGCCCGGTGCGAACCGGTACATCGCCTCGACGTTCGGTGAGTACGTGCGCTCGCTCTCCGCGCAGGCCCGCGCAGGGACGTCGCTTCCCTTCGGTGTGGAGCTCGACGGCGCGCTCGTGGGACAGCTGACGGTCTCCTCCATCACGTGGGGATCGATGTGCTCGGCGAGCATCGGGTACTGGGTGAGCGAGAGCGTGGCCGGTCGGGGCGTCATCCCCACAGCCGTGGCGATGGCCACCGACTACGCGTTCTTCCTGGGGCTGCACCGCATCGAGATCAACATCCGGCCCGAGAACAAGCCGAGCCTTCGTGTGGTCGAGAAGCTGGGGCTGCGGGACGAGGGCGTGCGCGAGCGGTTCCTGCACATCCAGGGTCAGTGGCGGGACCACCGAACCTTCGCGGTCACCCGCGAGGAGGTCCCGGAGGGGCTGCTGACGCGCTGGCAGCGCCTGCGGGAGGCGCTCTGACGGCAGGACACGCCGCGCGTGGTGCCGCTGGGCGCGGCAATGCTCGCCTAACGTCGTGTCGTGGAATCGACTGCAGGACTGACAGCGGTAGCGCTGTTCGTCCTGTGGCTGGGCTACTGGCTGCCAAGCCTGGTGCGTTACCGGTCAGAGCTCGCCGACGCGCGAGTGACCGACCGGTTCTCGGCAGGGCTGCGCATCGTCGCGATGAGTGGCTCCGGACGGAAAGGAGGGGCGATGGTTACTGACGGCAAGCCGCGGGGGACCGGGCAGGGTGTGCCGCGCGTCGCCCGCCCGACCCCGAAGGGGCACCCGCTCCAGATCATGGTCCGTGGCCGCCCGCTGACGGCGGAGCGCATCCGCCGGGTCGAGCGGCGTGCGCGGCGGGCCGCGCGTGCCCGGCGTCGTCTCATCGTGTCCGCGTTCCTGATGGTGTGCAGCATCGCTGCCTGGGTGTTCGTCGGTCTCGACCGGCTGCACTGGGGCATGGCCGTCGCGCCGTCGGCGATGCTGCTGTTCGTGCTGTTCCTGGGCCGCCGTGCGGCCCGGGCGGCACGGCGGGCGGACGCCCGGTGGCAGGCGACCGTGCGGGCGGCGCGGCAGCGCGCCACGCAGGCTCGCGTCCTGGCGAACGGCGGGCCCTACGCGCCGCGAAACCGGGCGCAGGTCACCGGTTTGGCGACCCACGGCTCGAGCACGCAGACGCAGGCGATCCCACGGGTCGTTCGCAAGGACGTGCTCGACGAGATCCTCGACGGCCCGGCGAAGCCGAAGGTCGTCGAGGTACCCGTCGAGGACGACGTGCAGGCGGAGCCCCCGGCGGAGGCCAAGGAGCCGACGAAGCGGGACCAGCCGCCGAGCGGGCGCGCCTGGGACCCGGTCCCGGTTCCGCTGCCCACCTACGTGACCAAGCCGGCGGCGCCGCAGCGTCAGCCCGCGGCACTTCCGGGCTCGTCGACGGCGTCCAGGGGCTCGGCAACCTCTTCGGGGCCGACGGCGGGTGCTCCGGGCCGGCAGCCGGGGTCCGGTGCGGTGCTGCCGCCATCGATCCCCGTGTCCGGCTCCGCCCGGGTCGGGGCCGACCCGGTTGCCGAGGACGAGCTCATCCGGGGCGAGGCGCCGCGCACGAAGTCCGAGACGCTGGGCAAGCCGCTGGAGGAGATCCTGGCGCGACGCCGGGCGGCCGGGTGACGTCGCCGGTCGAGGCCGCGCGGGTCACGTGCTCGTGACCCGCGCGACACCGGGAGAAGTTGCGGATCACCTGAGGTGAAGTGCTACTCTTCTGCAGTCCGAGGGGCTATGGCGCAGTTGGTAGCGCGCTTCGTTCGCAATGAAGAGGTCGGGGGTTCGAATCCCCCTAGCTCCACCCGGTGAAGGCCGCTGATCCGCTCGAAAGAGCAGGTCAGCGGCCTTCGACGTTCCTCGCAGGGCACCGATCTGGTCGTTCGGCGTGGGATCACGCCGGCGCCGGCGCCACCGTTCCCTCATGGATGTAGTCGTGACGTCGCGGCTCTGTGCGAGGCGCCAGCTGGATGCGCAGGGCGACGCCGGGCAGGTCGGCGTGGGCAGGGCCGATCTCGACCTCGAGCGCGTCGGCCGTGCGCCGCCAGCGGGGAGGTTCGGGGTGGCCGAGCACCTCGACTCCGGCGATCTCGTCGGTCAGCAGCCCCAGGTGGGTGCCCCACGACCGCACGCGTGCCACCCCTGACTCGGGCCGGCGCAGCAGGATCGCGTAGACCTGCTCGCCCATGTGGTCGACGCGGCGGGTGAAGCGGATGTCGTGCTCGGTGAAGGCGATCGGGGTGCCGTCGACGAACGAGCCCTCCGCGACGCGCGTCGGGCCCTCCTCCGCGACGATCCAGGGCCGGGTGCCGTAGATGGCCTGGCCGTAGGCGCCGAGCCAGCGGCCCAGGCCCCGGGCGAGCTCGACCTCACGCTCGTCGAACGTGCCGTCGGCCTTCGGGCAGAAGTTCAGCAGCAGCGCACCGTTCTTCGAGACGACGTCGGCGAGCTCGGCGACCAGCTCGGGCAGCTCCTTGTAGTCCTGGTCGGGATGCCAGCTCCACGAGTTGCGCGAGACCGACGTGTCGTTCTGCCAGACCTCGGACTGGATCCGGGGCTTCGCCCCGCGCTCGATGTCGCGCACCGCGCTGCCCGGCGCGAACGCCCCCCACTTGTACTGGATCACGACCTCGACACCCCATTCGGCGGCGCGGTTGTAGTAGTACGCGGCGAGACGGCGCAGATACGGCTCGAAGGCGGGCTGCTCGATCCACCAGTCGAACCACAGCACCTGCGGCCGGTAGAGGTCGATGATCTCGATCGTGCGCAGCAGCCAGTCCTGCAGGAACGCCTCGTTCGGCGCGGTCTCCTCGCGCTGAGCCGGCCCGTAGAAGTCGTGGACGCGCGGGTCCAGCACGTCGGAGTCGAACCGCGTGCCCGGGTTGAGGAAGAACCAGTGCTCCGCGCGGTGCGACGAGGCACCGACGACCATGCCCGCGCGCCGGGTCGCGGCGGCGAGATCGCCGTACACGTCGCGCTGCGGTCCCAGGCGGGCCGCCGTCCACCGGCTGCGCGCGCTGTCGTACATCGCGAAACCGTCGTGGTGTTCCGCTACCGGCATGACGAATTGAGCGCCCGCGACGCGGAAGAGCTCGGCCCACGCGTCCGGGTCGAAGCCCGACATGTGGAAGTCGGGGATGAAGTCCTTGTACCCGAACTCACGGTGCGGTCCGTATGTCGCGACGTGGTGCTCGAACTCGCGGGACCCCTCCGTGTACGCGGTGCGCGGATACCACTCGGAGCCGTAGGCCGGCACCGAGTAGACGCCCCAGTGGAGGAAGATCCCGAACTTGGCGTCCTGGTACCAGCGGGGCGGCCGATAGCCCTTGAGCGATTCCCAGTCGGCGGAATAGGGCCCGCGTGCGACGACCTCGTCCACACGACGCAGCGCATCACGGTTGTCGGAGACATCGACCGGGTCCGGCAGGGTGTTGAGATCAAGTGGCATGGCTGCTCTCTCCCAAGGGGACGTGGAGGTGGTCATCGGTGACCAAGGCGCAAGCTGATCAGACAAATGCGTTCCCCATGGGAGCACCGGACCGCCATCGGCCCGCATCCGAAGCGTAATCATCCGATCTTTAGTCCGTCAACCTCCTCGCTGGCTGCCCTGGCTGACAGGCATGGCCTTCTGATGCCCGACCGGGGCGCCATACGTACCGCACGTCCGGCTCGTGCTCCTCGTTGCCCTGACCGTCGGTGTACTCAGCAGCCACGAAGTCGTGCCGCTCGTAGAAGCGACGCGCCGACTCGTTGACCTGGAACGTCCAGAGCGTCAACCCGGCCGGGCGAAGCCGCTTCGCCAGGTGCACGAGCTGGCCGCCGATGCCTCGACCCTGCCAGGCCGGGTCGAGGTAGAGCTGGTCCAGGGCTTCGCCGTCCACCACCATCATCCCGACCACCGAACCCTCGACCGTCGCCACCCACGTCTCCTGGTCGGGCACGACCACCTCGCGGAACCAGGATCGGACCTGGTCGTCCGTATGAGCTCGGCGCACGCTCGGCAGCGCCGCCGTGAAGGCACGCAGCCATACCTCGGCTACCGCGGCGGCATCGGAGTCGACCGCACGGCGGACGGCGAAGTCGTTGGTCTGCACAGCGGCGCATGCTCGCAGACCCACGACGCGGCCCGCACGGGAATTCCCCGCTCCGTGCCCGGGTCGAGCTCAGTTGCCTCTGGCCATGGCGAGGGTGCCCCTGAGGTCGAGCCCGGCCTTGGTCCCGCCGTCGCACAGGATGTCGACGCCGGTGAGGTAGCCGGGCCGGTCGCTGGCGCAGAAGGCGAGGACCTCTGCGATCTCCTCGGGCTTCCCGTAGCGGTGCAGGGCCGCGTACTCGACGAGTTTGTGCGATCCGCTCTTCTCCTCCAGCCGACCCATGGTGGTGTCGAAGCTGCCGGGGGAGACGGAAAGGATGCGTGCACCCTTGGCGCCGAACCGCGCGGCCATCTCCTGGGAGTACCACATGACGAAGTTCTTGCTCAGGGCGTAGGCCAGCCCGGAGCGCAGGTTGCGCGGCAGCAGGTTCGCGCGGGCCGTGAGCCGGGACGCGAAGCGGGCGGGGTCTGTGAACGCCAGCCGGTAGGCACGGTGGGATATCAGGGCCCGGGGCGCCATGTGGGCGGCGGAGGAGGCCACGTTGACCATGGCGAAACCCTCGTCCGCGAGGGCGAGGGCAGCCTCGGTGACATGGATGGTCCCCAGGGCGTTGATGGCGATCATCTTCCCGGCATCACCCATCTGCGGGCTGACGCCGGCGCTGTGCACGACCGCGCGCAGGGTGCCGTCGGCGTCGGCCTCGCCGAACAGGTCCTCGACCGACTGCCGACTGGTGATGTCGCAGCGGGCGGAGACGGCGTCGACCCCGTCCTTGGTCAGCTGCGCCACCGCGTCGTCGAGGCGTTCCTGGTTCACATCGGCGATGACGACGCGGTGGTCGCGGCCGAGGATTCGCGCTGTCGCGAGGCCCATGCCGCCGGCGCCGCCGGTGACTATCGCTGTGTCGTTCATGGTTCTTCTTTCCCCTGGGTGCGGTGGCGTGCTGCTCGGTGCGGCGCGTCGTACGCGCATCATCCCTCCCAGCGAGCCCGATCACAGCGCATGGTTGCGTCCCAGCGTGTCCATTCCGTTACTCTGGGGCTCGCCATGAACCTGACACGTGCCGCCCGTTCGCCGCTCGCCGCTCCTCGGCGTGGGCTCGCGAGCGTCCTGACGGCCATGTTCCTCACGCTCGTGGTCCTGGGCGTGCAGGCTGTCTGCGGTGTCCACCTGGACGACGCCGGTCACGGTGGCCCATCCGCGTACGGCGCGGCGGGGCATCACGCGGCGCAGGCCACGGCGACCGCCCCGGACCAGGTCACCGGCGTGGCTCCCGGGCAGCACGGCGACGGTCACCACGGCGAGGGTCCGAACCACTGCGCCGAAGATCGCCCGGTGACCGCACGGTCCGATCGGTCGGTGTCGCCCTCCATCGACCTGGCACGGGCCCCGACCCTCGCCATGCAGTGGCTGGTGCCCGAGCTCGCGCACCACTGCCCGCAGGAGCCGTCGGGCCTGGCCGTAGCCGCAGCGCCGTCGCTGCACGCCCTCGGGATCTCCCGGACGTAGACCACCACGTCCCGTCGACACCACCCATCCGGGTGTCGACCGGTTCAGCGCGCCCCGAACCCGGGCCGCGCGTGTGGTTCTACTCCGATCCGAAAGGTCCCAGCTTTCATGGAGCCCAGCTTCAACCTGAACCCGGCCGTGCGCGGCCGTGGTCGTCACCGGGCGGCGCACCGCCCCGTCCTGGCCGACGTCGCCCGAACCGCCACCGAGCAGGCCGCCGCGTTCGCCGGCCGCACCGCCGTGGCGGCGGCGGCCGGTTCCGGCGTCCTGCTGTCCCTGGTGGCCCCGTCTGCCCAGGCGGCACCCGCCACAGAGGTCAGCTCGTCGCTGGCCGGCAAGGCCGTCAGCGGCACGCTCGATACGGTCGACCTCAACGCCCTGACCACCCAGGCCAAGGAGTCCGTCGCCGCCGCACCCGTGGTGACCGTCGCCACCGACGCCAAGCTGAACGTCGAGGCCACCGCCGTCTCCGTGATCTCCGCCGAGGAGAACGAGGAGTACCAGGCGGAGCTGGCCGCTGAGGCCGAAGCAGAGGCGGAGGCCGAGGCAGCCGCAGCCGCAGAAGCCGCCGCTGCCGTCGAGATCCCGGCGTCGGCCAATGGATCGGCCATCGTGTCCATCGGGATGCGGTACCTCGGGGTGCCGTACCTGTGGGGCGGCGCGACCCCGGCCGGGATGGACTGCTCCGGGTTCACGTCCTACGTCTTCGCGCAGGTCGGGATCAACCTGCCCCGGACGTCGTCCGAGCAGCGGTACGCGGGGACCGAGGTGCCCTGGTCCCAGGCGCAGCCCGGTGACCTGCTCTGGTCGCCCGGCCACATCGCGATCTACGCCGGTGACGGCATGCAGATCGAGGCACCGGTGCCGGGCAAGTCCGTCCGGTACACCCAGGTCTGGCAGTCCAACCCGGTGGTCCTGCGCGTTGGCTGACCTACCCGGCGCGAGGGGCGGACGTCGCGCCGCCCCTCGCGCCGGCAACGGGCAGCGCGGTCCACGGTCGCGGTTTCATCGCCATCGGCGGTGGGATAGCCTCCGTGCCGTGCGTGTGATCTCGCTTCTTCGTTCGACCGTCGCCGGGCCTCGCCGGCGCCCGGTCGGCGTGCTGGCGATCCTGACGGTGATCGTCGGCGTGGTCATCATGCACTCGATGAGTGGGTCACCGACCATGCACTCGCATGCCGTGCCGCACGAGGCCCCCGTGGTCGTCGCGGAGCAGGTCACCTCAGCCGCCACCGCTGCCACCGCCACCGCCGTCGTCAGGCCGGTGGCGGAGGCGCCGGACGGCCACGGCGAACGGGGCTCGGGCGCCTGCGAGGGATGCTGCGGCGACAGTCTCGCGACGGCGATGTGCCTCATGATCCTCGTCGCGCTCCTGTCCCTCGTCGTGCCCGCACGCCGGCTGCTGTGGCGAGCCCCGCTCGAGCTGGCGATGTCCCTCACGACGGCGGTGGTCGGCGTCCGCGCCGTCGCCGCTCCTTCCTTGCACGAGCTCTGTATCTCGCGGACGTAGAAGTTCTCGGACGTAGACCCGGGTTCAGCGCCGCTACCCGCGCCGAACCGACAGCCCTGCCGTGCCCAGCGCGGCCGGGTCAGTGACTGCTACCCCGAGACGAGCTAGAGGAATACCCATGAAGCGCACCGTTATGTCTGTCATCGTCCTGGCCGGAGCACTTGCCCTCGCGGGCTGCTCAGGCGAGGAGCCCGCGCAGGACACCACGACCGTGGCCGGCGAGCAGGCAGAGCACAACGACGCGGACGCCATGTTCGCGCAGATGATGATCCCGCACCACGAGCAGGCGATCGAGATGGCCGACGTCGTCCTGGCCAAGCCCGACGTCGACCCTCAGATCACCGAGCTCGCCGAGCAGATCAAGGCCGCCCAGGCGCCCGAGATCGAGGAGCTCGGCCAGTGGCTGGACACCTGGGGCGCCGAGCGCACCGCTGAGCACTCGGGCCACGCCGGGATGAGCGGCATGATGTCCGAGGAGGACATGCAGGCGCTCACCGACGCCGCGGGCCCCGAGGCGAACCGGCTGTTCCTGGAGCAGATGATCGCGCACCACCAGGGCGCGGTAGAGATGGCGCAGACCGAGATCGAGTCCGGCCAGGACGCGGGCGCGGTAGAGATGGCGCAGACGATAGTCGACACGCAGCAGGCCGAGATCGCGACGATGGAGGACCTCCTCGCCTCGATGTGACCCTCCGGTGGTGCGCCGGCACACGCCGGCGCACCACCCCTGCTGTGAAGGAGTCCGCACATGCGCCGAACCTCGCGCTCCGGCACGGTCGTGATCCGGGCGGCCGTCGGGGTGCTCGCGGCGCTCGTGCTCGCGCTGTGGTGCGCACCGTCTGCCACGGCACACACCCGGCTGGAATCCTCCGCTCCTGCCGCGGGGTCGACGTCGGACGCTCCCGTCGCCGAGGTCACGCTGCGGTTCACGCTGCCGGTGAGCCTGCTCGGCGAGGGGATGGTGATCGACGGACCGGAGGGCGCCGTCGTGGCCGACGTCGCCGCCGCAGAGGACGGCCTGGTCGTGGTGGCGACGCCGTCCGAGGCGCTGACCGCCGGCGACTACACGGTCACCTGGACGGCCGCCGCCCAGGACGGCCACCCGCTGGAGGGCACCTTCGGCTTCATCGTCGCGGGCGCGGGCGCGGGCCCGAGCGAGCCGGCGCCCGGAGACACAGGAACGCCGTCTGCGGGTGCGAGCCCCGGTGCGGGTCACGACATGAGCGGCATGGACCACGACATGGGCCACGAACCCTCAGCGATGGACAGCCCGGTGACCGATGCCGCGGCGACGGTCGCCCGGCTCGGCAGCGCGGTCACGCTCTGGAGCGGGCTGGTCGCGG
Source organism: Promicromonospora sp. CA-289599 (assembly GCF_050936155.1). Taxonomy (NCBI): domain Bacteria; kingdom Bacillati; phylum Actinomycetota; class Actinomycetes; order Micrococcales; family Promicromonosporaceae; genus Promicromonospora; species Promicromonospora sp. CA-289599. The sequence continues at coordinate 1,972,609 of NZ_JBNJNI010000001.1, read as the reverse complement.
CCGGTGCCCTGGCGTTCGCGGCCTTCGTGCTCCGGGGGCGCGACGAGGCGGACGCGCCCGTAGTGCTGCGGCTCGCCCGATGGGCGGGCGTGCTGATCCTCGGCGGGCTCGCCGTCCGGGTGCTGGCCGGATCGGTGTTCGTCGCTCACGGCGACCTCGCCGCGGCCGTCTCACCAGCGGCGATCGCCGACTCGCTCACCGGCACCACCCTGCGGGAGGTCGGCCTCCAGGCCGCCGGTGCTGTCGCGCTCGCGGTGGGCGCCCGGCGGACCTTGCGCGGTTCGTGGCTCGCCGTGATCGGTGCCGTGCTGGTGGGTGCCGGGCACGTCCTCGGCGGTCACAGCAACACCGTCGAGCCACGATGGCTCGTCGTGTCCGCCGACGTCGCGCACCTCGCCGCAGCCGCCACGTGGGTGGGCGGCGTCGTCTCGATGGGCCTCCTGCTGCGCGCCCGGCACCGGGACGGCTACGACCTCGACGCGGCGCTGATGGCCGCCCGCTTCTCCGTCGTAGCCGCCCTCTCCGTCACAGTGGTCGGCGTGGCCGGCGTGGTGCTGGCGGTCGGCATCATCGACCGCCCGGAGCAGCTCTGGCAGAGCACCTGGGGACTCCTGCTGCTGGCCAAGGTCGGCGTCGTCCTGGTGGTCGGCGCGATCGGTGCGTACAACCACTTCCGCGTCGTGCCGAGGCTCACGGCCCGACGCCGCGGGGTGGTGCGCCATGCCGGACGCTCCCGCGTGGCCGGCAGCATGCTGCTGCGCAGCGCAGGACGCGAGACCACCCTGATGGTCGTGATCGTCCTGCTCACGGCCTGGCTGGTCGCCGCGTCGGTCCAGACCTGAGCCCGTCCGGCTGCTGGTCGACGTGCCTGACCGCTCAGCACGGTGACAAATCAGGCAGTGCGACTGGAATGCCGTGATGCAAGAGTGAGCGTGGGGGCAAGGAGGTGTGGACTGATGGACCCACCGGAACTCTTGAGCGTGCTCGTACGGAATCTCGCCGAGACCGGCGACGATCGGCCGTTGCTGATGCGGCTGTGTGAGGCATGGGTCGATACCTTCCAGGCACAGGGCGGGGCGCTGACCGTCTCGGCCGGCCCGGGAGAACAAACCGCCGTCAGCACGCCAGGTGTGTTCGAGGAGCTCGAGCCGCTCCAGGAGGTGCTGGGTGAGGGCCCGGTGCACCAGGCCATGGCCGAGGACCGGTTGGTGGTCGTGCGCATCGGCACGTTGGTGGACGAGTACCCCGTGTTCTCGCAGCTGACCAGGTCGGTCGGTGGTGGGGCGCTGCTGTACGCCGTGCCGGTACGCGATGAAGGCCTGGTCGTCGGGGCGTTCAGCCTGTACGTGACCGCTGACCCGCGTGCCCGTAGCGCGGAGGGCCTCCAGTTCGTGGCCGACGCCGTCGGCGCGGTCCTGCTGGGCAGCACCGAGCTGCTCGACTGGTCCGAGAGGAACCCGTTCCACCTGGCCACCGGCATGGTCGTCGCCCAGCTGGGGATCGGCCCCGACGACGCGTCCGCGATGATCCGGGCGCATGCCTTCTCGAGGTCGACGAGCCTGCTGTCCGCAGCCCGGGACGTGCTCGAACGCCGCGTGACGTTCTCGTACGACGAGTAGGTCGTTCACCTCGAACCCGGCGGCGCTGGCAGGGGAGGTCCTGGCTCCGGCCCAGGTTACGGAGCGACCACAGGACGCGGTGCGGTGCGTATCCGCGATGGTCGGGACACCCCACGGAGAAGCCCGCGTCGACGAGCCGGGGAGCCACGCGGTGCCAGGTCGCCACGTCGAGGTTGTCGAAGCGTCACGGGCAGCGCGGGACCGGTGCGCTCCAGGTGTGGCTCGAACGGTTCGAGACGTAGTAGTCACTGACCCAGCGATCGTCGCGCAGCTTGTTCCACACCGCTGAGGTCCCGATCCTGGTGCCCGACTTCTGGCACACCACGTGGGCCAGGGCGCCACGAGGCAGTGGGCTTCCGGTGACCGCGTACGAGGTCCCGGGCCCGGTGCGGGCGTTGAGCGAGGTGACGGTCACCTGTCCCGGGTAGATGCACCGCGGGAGCACCCGGGTGAACCCGGTGCTCGACGGCGTCGAGACGTAGTAGTCGCTGACCCACGCACCGCTGGTCAGCCGGTTCCACACGGCGGTCGTGCCGACCTTCTGCCCGGTCGTCTGGCACATCACGGACAGCGTGGCGCCGGGCGAGTAGGAGCGGACGACGGGGTAGGTCGACGACGGGCCGGTGCGGGCGTTCAGCGGCGTACTGCTCGTCACCCTGTAGGCGCGTGCGACGGTGGCGACGGGTGCCCGCAGGGAGTCGGAGTCGATGTTGATGGTCACTCCGCCCCAGGTCTCGTCGTGGTCGCCGCGGTACTGCTTCGCCCGCTGGAAGTCGGCCCAGTGCGAGTTCGGCGCGGTCGGCCAGCCGGTCAGCGCGGAGTTGCCGTCCCAGCGGGCCATCCACACCGCGTCCGGACGGGCGTACGTGGTCGAGCCGTACGAGTCGGAGAGGTCGCGCAGCCCGGAGTCCTGGTGGACGTACACGCCGGCCAGGTACCCCGAGGCGTGCAGCTTCTTCGTCCACGCCGAGACATATCTGAGCACCGCGGTGCGGCACGACGAGACCGCGCGGTCGTAGTGCTCGATGTCCGCGTACAGGGCACTTCCCGGCAGCAGGCCGAGCGCCTTGGCCCTGGTGACCGCGTCACTCGCGTCCGAGGTCCCCCGGCTCGTGGCGTTGTCGGCGGTGAAGTGGTTCGGCTTGTCGCCGAACATGCAGTACGGCTGGTAGCCGAGGTAGGTGGGCAGCAGCTTCCAGCCGCCCGCGACAGCGTCGCGGACCCAGCTCGAGGTGAGGTTCGGCTGTGCGCAGGCGCGGTTGTTGCCACCGAAGTAGATGTTCACGGTGGTGTACGGCGAAGTGCCTCTCCAGGCCTGCAGCGCGGCGAGCGACGGCGCGGTACAGGCGTCGAACCCGAGGCCGACGGCGCGCGTCACCGTCGAGCCGGACGGATACAGGACAGGGGTCTCGGGCTCGGCGGCCGCGGGGGCGGTCAGCCCTGCGAGGAGGATCGCCAGGCTGCTGCCGAGAACGGCCGCAGCGCGGAGGATCGTGTGTGTGGCGGCCATGGCGCACCTCCTGCTCACGGACCAGTCGTCCTGTCGAAAGTGTGCGCCTGTTCGCGCCCTTGCGCGAGGGACGAAAGCCCCGACTTCGTGGGTGGTCCCGAGGTTCACCCGCTGCGGATCCGGCGTCGGGGCGCCTGTTACCGTCGCGGCCATGGAAGATCCCACCTCGCGGGAGGTAGTGCTCGAGACCGATCGCCTCCTCCTCCGGCCCTGGCGGGTGTCTGAGGCCGCGGTACAGCGCGAGATGTGGACCGAGCGCGACCCGCGGGTCCCTCCGCACCGTCGGATCGACGCCGAGGGCCGCCCCAGCCTCGAGGACATCAAGGGCTGGATCCGCGGGCAGTCGCGATCCGGCTCTCTCGCCCTGCTTGCGGCGGAGCGCAAGGGGTCCGGCGACGTCGTCGGCTACTGCGGGCTGATCGCCAGCGCCCACGGGCAGGACGACGAGCCGGAGCTGGCCTTCGAGCTGCTGCGCCGGGCCTGGGGCCAGGGGTACGCGACGGAGGCCGCGCGGGCGGTCCTCGGCTGGGCGCACGAGTCGGGCTACCGACGTCTCTGGGCGACGGTCCGTGCCTGGAACGCCGCCTCGCTCGGTGTGCTGGCGAAGCTCGGGTTCGTCGAGACCGGCCGCGTGGAATGCGACGAGGCGCACGGGGACTCGCTGTTCCTGGCCAAGCGGCTGTGACCGGCCGGGCGGTTCAGCGAGCGGCCTTCACCGAAGGCTTCCGGGCTATCGACGGCGGCGCGGACCGAGCCGCTCGGAGACGTCCGCGCGGCTGACGGTCAGCGTCTCCGACTCGGCCACGGTGCGGCGCGCCCAGGACGCTTCCCGGATGTCGATGAACGCACGGATGCACTCGGCGCAGCCGTCCAGGTGGAGCTCCAGGCGCCGCACGCGGTGAGGCGGAAGGTGCCGGCCGAGGTAGTCGTGCATGGCGGCGCGGGTGGAGCGGCACTCCGGTCCGGTGACGGCGCGGACGTGGGCGACACGGGGTGCCGCGCCTGCCCGGACCTCGTCGGGCAGCGGGAAGTCCGCCATGGAACCGTTGGCCTCACCTTCGGTGTCGAGGACCGCGCGCAGGTCGTCGATACCCAGGTCAATGGCGATCGTCACGCGTTCCAGCCCCCTGTGCGCACGGCGTCCGGTTTTGACCGGCTGGGACCTAGTTTTACTGTGGATGTGGATTCATCGAAATTTGGGTGTGATATGCCCTTTGTAGTGGTCACCGGCGAGAGTGCGTCCGAGCAGTTCCGACGCCGTTCCCGTCAGCCGTGCTCAGCCAGGTCGAGCAGCTGTCCGTGCAGGTCCAGCAGGTTCGTCGCCCGCAGGTCGAACGTGTCGTCCGGGCCGGGAGGGTCGCCGTCGGGCCGCGGCACGTACGCCGTCCGCATGCCGGCCTTCGCGGCGGCCCGCAGGTCCCAGGCGTGCGCGGCCACCATGACCGGGGTGCCGGACCCGGTGGGTGCGCTGTCGATCGCCAGCGCGTAGATCGCCGGGTCCGGCTTGTACGTGCGTGCGTCCTGGCTCGACAGCACCTGGTGCCACCGCATTCCGGCTTTCGTGCTGATGCCGGCCAGCACCCGGCGGCTGGCGTTGGACACGCCGAGCACCGAGAAGTCGGCGGCGAGCAGGTCCAGGCCGGCGACGCTGTCCGGCCAGGGCTGCAGCCACTCGGACGCGTCGGCGAGCCGTGCGGCGGCGTCGGGCCGCAGCAGGTCCTCGCGAACCAGCGCGCCCAGCGCCTCGCCGTCCAGCTCGTGACTGGGTACGAACGCGCGCCGTCCCTCGACGATCGAGCGTTCCTGCTCGGCGACGTGTCCCAGCCACCGGCGGGCCACCTCCGCCGCTGCACCGCTGTCGATCCCGGCCACCGCCGTCACGCGCCGTTCCATGCTCCCGGTCTGGTCGACCAGGGTGCCCAGGACGTCGAAGACGAGGGTCGGACGGGTGGTCCCTTTCGTCGCAGGTTCCATACGTTCACCGTAGATGACTAGTCGCCGCGCAGGCCCCGGAGGGTGTATTCCGAGCGCCGGCGGTAGCCGTCGCGCGGTTGTTCGGCGCAGGCCCGGGCGATGATGCCGCGTTCCCAGATGAGGAGCCAGACGTCCTCGGCGGTGAGGTCCGCCCGGACCTTGCCGGTGGCCTGGGCGTCGGCAAGGAGCCTTCCGGCGTTCTCGTTGGCGTGCTCGCACAGGGCGTTGACCGCCCCGGAGGCGGGCATGGACCGCAGCAGGACGTCGTTCGCGGCGGGCTCGTCGTACTGGAGCAGCCAGATCTGCCGGAGATAGCTCTCGAACCGTTCGACCGGGTCGTCGATCGCACCGACCGCCGTGATGATGCCCGTGATGCGCTCGGCGACGAGCTCCTCGACCACCGCGTCGATCAGGCCCTGCCGGCCCCCGAAGCGGTGGTAGATGGTGCCCTTGCTGACGCCCGCCGCGCGCGCCACCGCTTCGAGCGGGGTGCTCAGCCCGTGGGCGCGGAACACGTCGAGGGCAGCCAGGCGGATGCCCTCGACGTTGCGCTGCGCGTCGGCGCGCAGGCGCGGGTTCTTGGACGTCACCGACCGGCCCCGGCCGGGGTGGCATCGGCGGGCGTACCGACCGTCTCGGCCCAGCTCGTGTCCAGGGCCTGCAGGAACGCGTCGACCGGCTGCGCGCCCGAGACGGCGTACTTGCCGCCGAACACGAAGAACGGCACACCCTGTATGCCGTACTGGTGGGCCTGCTGGATGTCGGCTTCGACGGCGTCCGCGAACTCCCCGCTCTCCAGCGCGGCGAGAGCGGCGTCTCGGTCCAGGCCGACCTCGGCGGCCAGGTCTGCCAGGACCTGGTGGTCGGCGACGTTGAGCCCGTCGGTGAAGTACGCCTTGAACAGCTGCTGGACCAGCTCGTGCTGCTTGCCGTGCGCGGCCGCGAAGTGGCTGAGCTGGTGCGCGGTGCGGGTGGCCACCGCCTGGGCCTGGTCCAGGCGGTAGTCCAGGCCGATCTGGCGGGCGCGCTCGGTGACCTGGTCGTTCATCGCCTGGGCCTGTTCGCGCGGGAGGCCGTGCTTGGCCGACAGCAGCTCGGTCGGGGTGACCGGGGCGTCGTCGTCGGTCAGGTGGGGCATCAGGAGGAAGCTGTGGTAGCGGATGTCGACGCCCGAGGCGTGCGGGAACTTCTCCAGGGCCTGTGCCAGGAGCGTGTCGCCCATGTAGCAGAACGGGCACATCACGTCGCTCCACACGTCGACCACCAGGCGGTCCGTGGCCTGGCCGAATGCCTCGCCGGCCATCAGGAGCACACCCCGTCCAGGTCGCAGACGCCGAACGCCTCGCCCGTGGGCAGGAGCTCGAACGGCGACGCGGGCGGGGGCGACGCGGTGGCGTCGACGGCCTCGGTGGTCTTCTCCGCGGGGGAGCCGACCACCGGGGCCGGATCCGCGATCACATTACTTGACGTCATGGTCAAGAACCCTAGGCAGAACTTGAACCGTGCGTCAAGATCGCGGTCCGCTGCTCAGTCGAGGACGGCGAACGCCTCCACCTCGACGAGCACGTCGGGCTCGAACAGGTAGTCGACGCCGATGAGCGAGACGGGCGGCAGGGGCCGCGGGATGCCGAGCTCGTCGGACACGCTCTCGAGGCCCGCCATGAAGTCGCCCATCTTGTCGGGGCTCCAGTGCGTGACGAAGAACCGGAGGCGCACGACGTCCGCGAAGGTCGCGCCGGCACCGGCGAGGCCGCGGGCCGTGTTGCGCAGCGCCTGCGCCACCTGGCCGGTGAGGTCGTCGGGCGCTATGTGGTTCGCCTCGGCGTCGCGCGCGATCTGGCCGGCCACGTGCACCTGGCGGCTGCCCGTGCCGATCGAGACGTGGTGATAGGGGACTGGCTGGAACATGCCCTCGGGGGTGAGCAGCTGGACGGTCATGGGAGGTCCCTTCGTCGCGGGGTCTAGGTTGTCGGTGGAGCGGTATCGCATGTCTACCTGGTGTCCGAAGGGAACTTCAACGAGACTAGGTTTCATGCCGGATACCACCGAACACGCAGAGCGCATACTGATCTCCGCGCACCACCGTGAGCTGCTCGACCAGGTGCTCGACAAGTGGTCGCTGCAGGTGCTGGACGAGCTGTGCGAGCAGCCGCTGCGGTTCAACGAGCTGCGCCGCGCCATCCCGGTCGTCACCCAGAAGTCGCTGACGGCGACGCTGCGGCGCCTCGAGCGCAACGGGATGGTCGACCGGGTCGTCGTGAGCTCGCGCCCGATCGCCGTCGAGTACCGCATCTCGGCACTCGGGCGATCCATCCAGGACCTCATCGACGCGCTGTTCCACTGGAGTGCCGAGAACATGCCCGACGTCGAGCGGGCGCGGGTGCGGTTCGACGCCGAGGGCTGATCCCGGAGCGTGAGGTGGCCGGCGAGGGCGCCGTCGGCTCAGCCGTTTCGCGCCGCGACTGTCAGCAGCTTCTCCAGCAGCGGGAGGGGCGACGCCCCGGGGGACCGGATGGCGCGCAGCTCACGGACGAAGCGCAGGCCCTTGACGGGGACGCGGACCAGCCGGCCGGCGGTGAGGTCGTCCCGGACGGCCAGGATGCTGAGCACCGCCGGCGCCGCACCCGACGCGACGGCCGTCCGCACCGCCGCTGTGGTCGGGAGCTCGGCCAGCGGGGTGGCGATCTCGTGCCCGGCGTCGGTCAGGAGCCGTTCGGCGCTGAGCCGGGTGCCGGAGCCCTTCTCGCGGGTGACGAGCGGTGTGCGCGCGAGCTCGGCGGCGGTCACGCCCCGCCGTCGGGCCCAGGGATGCTGCGGTGCGACGACGGCGACGAGCTCGTCCTTCGCGACGATGGTGGTGACCAGGCCCGGGATCTCGGTGGGCGTCTCCACGAACCCGAGCTGGTGGCTGCGGTCGGTGACCAGCTCGATGGCGTGCGCGCTGTTCGTCGCGGTCACCGAGACGGCGTGCTCGGTGGCGTCCTGGCCCCGGAGCGTCATGAGCCAGCGAGGGAGCAGGTACTCCGCGACCGTGAGGCTCGCGGCGATCGCCAGGGGTCGTGCGTGACCGGCGGTGCGCAGCGCGGCGACACCGGCGTCGAACCGGTCGGCCGCCTCGACCGTCTCGGCTGCCCACTGCGCCGCCATCGTGCCGTCGAGGGTGAGCGTGCTGCCGCGCGGCCCGCGGACCAGGAGCGCCACCCCGAGCATGCGTTCCAGCCGGCGCATCCGGGTCGACGCCGCCTGCTGGGTGATACCCAGCGTCCTGCTCGCGGCGGTGATCGAGCCGACCTCCGCGATCGCCGAGAGGAGCCGGAGCGACGGGAGATCCACACCGCTCCCAGCTACAACGTGAGGTTGTGGTTCCACAATGAGATCGAGGATACCGGCCAGGTCCACCGGTAGGGAGACTGAGGCGTATGGCCCGCTTCAGCATCGCGAACGTGACACCCAACTGGTTCGCCTCGGTGATGGGCACCGGGATAGTCGCCAACGCCGCGGTGACGCTGCCCGTCCACATCCCGGGCCTGCGCCAGGCCGCGGTCGGCCTCTGGCTGCTCGCGTCCGCGATGCTCGTCTTCTTCCTGACCGCCACCGTGCTGCACTGGCTGCGGCACCCCGCGGCCGCGCGTGCGCACCACGCCGACCCGGTGATGGCGCACTTCTACGGCGCCCCGCCGATGGCGCTGCTCACCGTGGGCGCCGGGACGCTCCTGATCGGCCGGGACGTGGTGGGCCTGCAGGCCGCGGTCGCCATCGACGCGGTGCTGTGGACCGTAGGGACGCTCGCAGGCCTGGTCAGCGCCGTGGCCGTGCCCTACCTCGCCTTCACCCGGCACCGGAACGCGCCCGACGCGGCGTTCGCCGGATGGCTCATGCCCGTGGTCCCGCCCATGGTCTCGGCCGCGACCGGCGCGCTCCTGCTGCCGCACATCGCGCCGGGGGAGGCCCGCGAGACGATGCTCCTGGCCTGCTACGCGATGTTCGGGCTGAGCCTCGTCGCGTCGCTCGTGATCCTGCCCCAGCTCTGGAGCCGGCTGATGCACCACCAGGTGGGCGCGGCCAGGATGGTCCCCACCCTGTGGATAGCGCTCGGCCCGCTCGGCCAGTCGGTCACCGCGGCCAGCCTGCTGGCGGCCAACGCCGCCGGCACGTTCGGGGCCACGTTCGAGCGTGGGCTCGTGTACTTCGCCGTCGTCTTCGGGGTCTCGGTGCTGGGCTTCGCCCTGATGTGGGCGGCGATCGCCGCCGCCGTCACGGTGCGCGCCGCGGTCCACGGGCTGCCGTTCTCGCTCACCTGGTGGTCGTTCACGTTCCCGGTCGGCACCTGCGTGACGGCGACCGCCGGGCTCGCCGCGCACACCGGGCTGACGGCGCTCGCGGTGCTCTCCGTGCTGCTCTTCGCCGGGCTGGTGGTGGCGTGGGCGGCTGTCGCCGTCCGGACCGTGTGGGACGGCCTCGGGTGGCGGCTGGTGCCGGCACCGGCCGAGGTGCTGGGCGAGCGCCGCGCCCTGACCACTGTGGGCTGAGCCGGCCGGCGCTCGGGCCGGCGGCTGAGGACGGGATCAGCGGACCGCCGTCACGACTCTGGCCGCGGCCGCCCAGGACAGGGCGCGCAGGCATCCGGACCGGATGTCGTCGAGGTGCGCGGCGAGCTTCGCCGGGTTGTCGTGCTGGAAACCCTGGCGCACCAGCGTCAGACCGGGGCCGAGGCGGAGGTGCAGCCCCCAGGTCAGGTGCGCGATCGCGAAGCCGAGGGCCGCGGCATGGCGCAGGTCGATCCCGGCGAGATCGCTGAGGGCTCGGCCGTACGTCTCGAGGACTGCCGGCTCGTCCAGCTCGCCGGAGCCGCCGAACCCGCGGTAGAGGGAGACGAAGGTGCCGAGGTCGAACCCCACGGGGCCGACGCCTACGTGCTCCCAGTCGATGAGGGCGAGGGTGCCGCGCGGGTCCAGCCCGGCGTTGCGGGGCGTGAGATCGCCGTGGACCAGGGTCTTGGGCAGTTCCGCGGCGCGTGCGCCCAGGCTCTCCGACGCGTCCAGGCAGGTGTGCAGGTCGCGGATCTGATCGGGGGTGAACAGCGCCCGGAGCAGCGGGTCGTCGGCCAGTGCCTCGAGGTTCTCGTGGCCCGCCTGGATGTGATGGGTGTAGGCGGCGTAGCCCTCCAGCTCCAGCCAGGGGGCGTCCAGCAGGCCGGGGCGCAGCACGCCCGGGATGTACAGGAGTGCGGCACGCCTGGCGGCGATCGTCGCGGTGTCGGGGGTCCAGCTCTGCTGCAGGACGGCGCCGATGTCACGCATCACCACCCAGGTGAAGCCGTGGTGGCTGAACACCGTCGCGGCCGGTGGCGTCGTCAGCCCGTTGGGCAGCAGGTCGGAGATGCCGCTGCCGTAGAAGTGCGCCTCGCGGCGGTCCAGGAGGCTGTCGCGCGAGTCGAGCAGGGTATGGCGGCCCCAGCCCAGGATCTTGACCGCCCACAGGGAAGGGCAGGTGTTCGGCGCCGCGATGCTCGCCCGCAGGACCGCTGCCTGACCGAAGGCGGTCGACTGGTCCACCACCGAGAGAACTCGCGCGCCCGCTCCCCAGGGGCCGTCGTGCGAGGCCAGCGCGGCCTCGATCGTGTCGGCGTCGGGCAGGACACGCTCGGTCATCGGTTTCCTCACGGCAACGGTGCTGTGGAATTTTCGGACGTACCACATCCGACCACGACTGGGCGAAAAATGCGCATTTCATTCTTGATGTGACGGGATCTCGCGGCCGGCTCTCGTGGCGCATGTCGAGATTCCGGCGGCGGCTCCGTCCCAGGGTCAGAGGCGGCCGCACGAGCCGCGCCGGCCCCACGGGCCGTACAACTGTCCGCCGGGTAGCCAGCGGTGATCTGGTGCTGAAGAGCCCGACCGCAGACCCGAACCCGGAAGCTTGGCCAGTAAGATCGCTTTCGATCTCACGGCGCAGGGCCAACGGTTTCGCTCCAGCCGTAACCGCCGGCAGTCTCACCGACCGGTAGTCTTACGACATCGCGACTGGCGCGGGTGGGTCACCACCAGGGAGCGACGTTCGGACGCATCGACCGCCTGGGTGCTCCTCACTCTTGAGGAGTTGCCATGAGCGCGATCATCATGGATGGCACCGCAGTCGCCGACGCCATACATCAGGACACCACGCGCCGGGCTGCGCGGTTCGAGCGTGCCAGCGGTCGCAAGCCATGCTTAGCGACACTCCTTGTCGGTGACGACCCGGCCTCGCAGACCTACGTACGAATGAAGACCAACCGGTGCCGATCGGCCGGTCTGGACTCGCGTCGATACCATCTCGGCAACGACGCCACCACCGAGGACGCCGTTCAGCTCGTGCGCGACCTGTCTGCTGACGAGAGTGTCGACGGGATCCTGGTCCAGCACCCGATGCCCGCCCAGATCGACGAGCGGGCCGTGTTCGAGGCGATCGCCTCAACCAAGGACGTCGACGGCGTGACAGCAGCGTCCTTCGCCGCCATGGCCCTGGCCGAGCCTGGGTTCGCCTCGTGCACGCCCGGCGGGATCATGCGCATTCTCGACGCCTACGACGTCGACCCCGCCGGGCAGCGGGCCGTCGTGGTCGGTCGCAGCCCCATCTTGGGCAAGCCGGTAGGAATGCTGCTGCTCGCCCGCGACGCGACCGTCACCTACTGCCACTCCAAGACCGCGAACCTGCCCGATGTCGTCGGTGAGGCCGACATCGTCGTCGCTGCCGTCGGACGACCCGAACTCATCAGGGGCGATTGGATCAAGCCCGGCGCGGTCGTCATCGACGCCGGCTACAACCCCGGCAACATCGGCGACGTCGAATACACGTCAGCAGCAAGCCGAGCTCGCCTCATCACTCCAGTGCCCGGCGGTGTCGGACCCACGACCATCGCCGTCCTCCTGGCCCAGACCGTCGACGCCGCTGAGGCCAACCAAGGTGATACCCGGGAACACTCGGCCTGACCCTCCCGCCACAGCAGTCGCTGACCTGGAATCAGCGACTTCCGGCATAGCCTGGAGCCGAACCCGACGGAAGGAAGCACCATGTCCCGCGTTCTGATCATCGGTGGCCACGGCAAGATCGCGCTCCGGCTCGCCCCTCTCCTCGTGGAGCGAGGCGACGTCGTCACGAGCGTGATCCGCAATCCCGACCACGGGGACGAGGTAGCGGCCACCGGAGCGATCCCGGTGATCGCCGACGTCGAGCACCTCGACACCGACGGGCTGACCGCGCTCCTGGACGGGCAGGACGCGGTGGTCTGGTCGGCCGGCGCGGGCGGCGGGAACCCGGAGCGCACCTACGCCGTCGACCGCGATGCCGCCGTCCGCTCGATGGACGCCGCGCAGGCGGCGGGCGTATCGCGCTATGTGATGGTGTCGTACCTCGGTGCCGGGCCTGGTCACGGGGTGCCGGAGGACAACTCGTTCTTCGCCTACGCCGAGTCGAAGACGGCGGCCGACGAGCACCTGCGTGCCTCCGACCTCGACTACACGATCCTGCAGCCCGGCCCGCTGACGCTCGACGAGCCCACGGGACTCGTCGAGGTGGCCGACCCGGGCGACGGCAGGGTCTCCCGTGCCGACGTCGCGGCCGTGGCCGCGGCCGTCCTGGCCGACGACAGCACCGTCGGACGCACCATCCCGTTCGGCAACGGTGAGACGCCGATCGCGCAGGCGCTCGCCACGGTGCCGTAGGCCCTGTGCCGGGCGGAACCGATCACCCCGATTGATCAGTTGCCCGCCGTCAGGGTTGTCGCCGCGAGGTTCCCCCTACGATCGCCAGATGCCTCAGCTCATCACCGCAGCGCTTGTCGTCCTCACGCTCACGGCCTGTCAGGCCGGCTCCGCCACGGGGCAGGAGGTGGATCCGAGCGCGGACGTGGCTGACACCGCCGCCGTCACCCTCCCGCCCACGAGCGGGGTGTTCGACTACCAGCTCGGTGCCGCCTACGAGCTCGACGGCGGGCTCGACGTCGTGGTCCGCGACGCCACGGCCGAGCCCGCCGCCGGTGCCTACAACATCTGCTACGTCAACGGGTTCCAGACCCAGCCGGGCGACGCGGACTTCTGGCTCGACGAGCACGAGGACCTGCTGCTCCACGACGCCTCCGGAGACCTCGTCATCGATCCGGAGTGGCCTGACGAGTACATCCTCGACCCCTCGACGGAGGCGAAGCGCGACGGCATCCTCGATGTGCTCGGCTCCGTGATCACCGGGTGCTCGGCCGACGGCTTCGACGGTGTCGAGATCGACAACTTCGACACGTGGACGCGATTCCCCGACCCGGGCACGGGGCTGATCGAGCAGGAGGACGCCTTCGCGCTCGCCTCCTCGTACATCGAGCTGGCCCACGACGCAGGCCTCGCAATCGGGCAGAAGAACGCCGCGGAGGTCACGGTGGACGGGGAGGCGCTCGGGTTCGACTTCGCGGTCACCGAGGAGTGCTCCGTCTGGAACGAGTGCGCCGCCTACACCGACGTCTACAAGGAGCACGTGCTCCAGATCGAGTACATCGAGGAGCTCGAGGGTGGGTTCGACGCGGTCTGCGACGACCCTGACCGCGCGCCGCTGACGATCCTGCGCGACACCATGCTGGTGGGCCCGGGCGACCAGGGGTACACGTACGACCAGTGCTGAGCTGTTCGTTGCGCGGCTCCGCGTCCAGCCGGAAGGTGGTCCGGGAGGTGCTGCGCCGCCTGGAGGCCACCGACCTCATCGAGGTGGCATCCGGTCGCGCGTTCAGTACCGATCCCCGGCGAGGTGGCGGAGCTGCTGTCGGCGGTTGATTCAAAATGAATCACCGCGTAGCCTCGTGGCAGGAGGTCGCCATGTCGAACAACATTGCCCGTGTTGATGAGTCGGACCTGAAGATGGCCTATGTCCGCGCGCGTCTGGCGGAGATCGAGCGGACCCGGCGCGTGTACCTCGCGGCTGAAGGTGGAATGCCACAGCGCGACATCGCGCGTGCCGTGCATATGTCTCAGTCCGCCGTGCATCGGCTGATCGCAAGGGCCAAGGTGTTGGGCGTCGGTGAGTCTGTCGAAGAAATCGTCCTCGAGAGGCACGTGGGCAAGTGCACGACCGACCAGATGCTCCGACGTCTGCGGGAGATGAGGGCTTGGCTGCCCCGCATTGTTGACCCTGTCGATGGTGTTCTACCCGGTTCGTCTGAGGAAGACGTCGAGGTACTGCTCGAAGGTGGGTTTCTCACCGAGTCCGAGGTTGACCTGATCCTTGATGCGCGTGAGTGAGCTGCACGACGAGGTTCACGCAGCGGCGCTGGCCGTGATCTCGGAAGAGCGCCCGCTGGATGTGATCCTTACGCGCGCGGAGCGGCGCCGACTCGTGCGGGTCGCTCGTGACTGGTACCTGGAGACGCACGCTGAGAGCGTGACGCGAGGCGGGACGTGCGTGGTGGTCACCGCCTGGCGCGGGCAAGAGCTCGACCTTGTCGACAGCCGTGCAGGACGTCCGCTCACGTCTTGTGATCGATGCCGACGTCGCCAAGGAATTCCTCGCGCGCTGGTGTGTGGATGCTGGGACCTACAGCGCCGTCCTCTCGCGGGTTCTGCCCGATGGGCGGAATGTCATGCCCTTGGACCTTTCCCCGTTGCTGCAGACGGTGTCGACCGAGGTGTGCAACGCGGTGCGGCGGCCCGCGCTCGAGAGCGGGCTCGACATCGTGGTCGAGAGCACCATGTCCACACCTGCCTTCGGAGAGCGGCTGCTCCTGTCGCTCTCGAAGGCTGCCTGTCGGCAGCTGATCATCGTGTCGGTCGAGACAGACAGGGCGACTGCACACGAACGCGCGCGTGCGCGGTGGTGGGCAGGGCGTCTCGACGACCACGAGCTTGGTGGGCGTCTGGTGTCTCCCGAGGCCATCGACGCGGGCTTCGGTAGTGGCGATGTGGTCAGTTCGTCCCGTCGCTGTGCCCGCGATCTGGTGCGCATCATCCGAAGCGGTGGCAGCACGCTGGATACTGTCACGTTGATGGAGTACGACGACGGTGTGCTGATCGCGGTCGACGCAGATCCACCCACCTCCGTCGACAGGGCTGCCTCGATCATCTGAGTCGAGGCCCCACGGTTCGGACTGCCAGTCCCGAAATCCTCAACTGCCAGCAGAAGGTCTCCGCATGAAGATCGTCGACGCGAAGGTCGTCGTCACCTCGCCCGGCCGTAACTTCGTCACGCTCCAGATCACCACCGACGACGGTGTGACGGGGCTCGGCGACGCGACCCTCAACGGGCGGGAGCTGGCCGTCGTCAGCTACCTGCGCGACCACGTCGCGCCGCTGCTGATCGGCCGGGACCCGCACCGGATCGAGGACGCCTGGCAGTACCTCTACCGCGGCGCGTACTGGCGCCGGGGTCCCGTCACGATGGCGGCCATCGCCGCCGTCGACGTCGCGCTGTGGGACATCAAGGCGAAGGTCGCCGGCCTGCCGCTGTACCAGCTCCTCGGCGGCGCCAGCCGGGACCGGATCATGGCCTACGGGCACGCGAGCGGCGCGAGCCTGCCCGAGATCTTCGACTCCGTGCGGGCGATGCAGGAGCGCGGTTACCGCAGTATCCGCGTGCAGAGCGGCGTGCCGGGTCTGAAGTCGGTCTACGGGGTCCACGCGACGACGTCGGCAGACGGGTCGGCGCCGGACGTGCTCGCCCGGCCAGTGGTCGAGGACTGGGACACCGCCGCGTACCTGCGGTACATCCCGCGCGTGTTCGAGGCCGTGCGCAACGAGTTCGGCCCGGACCTGCCGCTGCTGCACGACGCGCACCACCGGCTGTCCCCGATCGAGGCGGCCCGGCTCGGCAAGGACCTGGAGCCGTACGACCTGTTCTGGCTCGAGGACTGCACGCCTGCCGAGGACCAGGAGGCGCTGCGCCTGGTGCGGCAGCACACGACGACGCCGCTGGCGATCGGCGAGGTGTTCAACACCGTCTTCGACTACCAGACGCTCGTCGACGACCGGCTCATCGACTACGTGCGCTCCGCCGTCACGCACTTCGGCGGCGTGAGCCCCCTGAAGAAGCTGTTCGACTACGCCGGCCAGCGTGGGATCAAGAGCGCGATCCACGGGCCGGAGGACATCTCGCCGGTGGGGATGGCCGCCGCGCTGCACCTCGACCTCGCGATCCACAACTTCGGCATCCAGGAGTACTCGGGGCACACGGACCTCACCAACGAGGTCTTCCGCCACGCGTACACGTTCGACGACGGCTACCTCCACCCGGGCGCGGCCCCGGGTATCGGCGTCGAGCTGGACGAGGAGCTGGCCGCCGCCCACCCGTACGAGCCCGGTTACCTCCCGGTCAACCGCCTCCAGGACGGATCCGTCCACGACTGGTGAGGCGAGCGTGCGCCGGATCACAGATGTGCGGCTGATGCACGCCCATCCGATAACGTCTCGGCACCGAACCTGGTGTGTAGAGATGAACGGGTCTGCGTGAGGCAGACTGGGCCGGTGGCATCACCACCAGTCCGGACTTCCTCGCGCGATTCCGTCGACGCGCTCCTCACGGCGTGCGCCGGCGGTGACCCGGCGTCGTTCACTCCTGTGTACGACGCGCTGGCCCCGGTAGCGTACGGCGCGTCGCTCGGCGTCCTCCGGGACCCCGACCACGCGGCCGAAGTGACCCAGGAGGTAATGGTGGAGGTGTGGCAGACAGCGGCACGGTTCGACGCGGCGCGCGGCTCCGCACGCACCTGGGTCGCGACACTCGCCCGACGGCGCGCGGTGGACCGCGTCCGCTCGGAGCAGGCCCGCCGTGACCGGGACCAGCGCGATACCGACCTGCGCACCGGTGAGTCGGCGCGTGACGTCGTCGTCGAGGACGTCGAACGCAGCCTCGAAGGCTCTGCCGTGCGCCGCTGCATCGAGGGGCTCACGCCGACCCAGCGCGAGGCGGTGGTGGTCGCGTACTACGGCGGCCTCACCTATCGCGAGGTCGCGGAGCAGCTCGACGCGGCGCTCCCGACGGTGAAGAGCCGGATCCGCGACGGGCTCATCCGGCTGCGGGACTGCCTGGGGGTGGCGCACCGTGTCTGACCGAAACGACGGCGGGACCAGGGGCGACGCGCGCGGCGACATCCGTGACCTCCTGCCCGGGTACGCACTGGACGCCCTCGACGACCTGGAACGCAGGTCCGTGGAGCGGCTCCTCGAGTCGGACGCCGCCGCGCGCCGCGCCCTGGACGAGTACCACGAGGTCCTGGCGTCGTTCGCCGTCGACACCGAACCCCCGGCCGCGCTGCGTGCGAGCGTGCTCGACCGCGTGCGCAACACACCGCAGGTCTTCGGCACGAGCGCTCCGACTGAGCCGTCGGGCACTGATGAGTCGTCCGGCACGGTCACGCCGTCGCCGGCTGCGGCCGTACCGACGGGTCAGGGACCGACGGCGGGTGGTGGCGGTGACGTCGTCGACCTCGCCGCGCGCCGACGGGTCCGTCGCTGGGGTGTCGGGCTCACCGCCGTGGCCGCCGCGGCGGCCATCGCCGTGCCGACGACCATCGCCGTGCAGGTGACGGCGGACCGCGACCGGCTCCGGGAGCAGAGCGAGATCGTGTCGGAGATGCTGGTCGACCCTGACTCCTCGATCCTCCGCGGCACCGTCGAGGGCGGCGGACAGGCGTCGGTGCTGGTCGCCGACGACGACATGTTCTTCCGTGCCGATGATCTGCCCGAGCCGGGCGCCGGGCGCGCCTACCAGCTCTGGGTGGTCGCGGAGGACGGCAGCGTCTCCTCGGCGGGTGTCCTCTCCGTGCGGGACGGCGAGACGGCGTCGCTGGTCCAGGGTGTCGAGGGCATCGGGATGGCCGTGACCGTCGAGCCGGAGGCCGGCTCCGAGCAGCCGACGACCGACCCGGTAGTGGTCCTCGGCGCCTGATCGCCGGCCGCGGGCAACCCGCACGACGGGTTGCCCGCTCCTTCGTGCGCGCCCGTTCCTTCCTGCGCGCACAGAAAAGCGGGCCCTCCGGGTCTCGACAGGCTCGACCACCGGTGGTCGAGCCTGTCGAGACCCGGAGGGCCCGCTCAGCGCTCAGGGCACTGTCACATCTTCGGCATGAGCACCGAGTCGACGAGGTAGACGGTCGCGTTCTGGGTCATCACGCCACCACAGATCACGTTCGCGTCGTTCACCTTGAGCTCGTCACCGCTGCCGGTGACCTCGACGGTCTCGCCCTGGACGGTGGTCTGCTCGCCCACGACCTCGTCAGGGGTGAGCTGGCCGGGCACCACGTGGTACGTCAGGATCTGGGTCAGCAGGTCGCTGTCCGTGGACAGGGTGTCCATCGTCGCGGCGTCGATCGCGGCGAACGCGTCGTCGACCGGAGCGAACACGGTGAACTCGTCGCCGTTCAGGGTGTCGACGAGGTTCACGTCGGGGTTCACCTCGCCGCTCACCGCCGCGACCAGGGTCTTCAGCAGCGGGTTGTTGGAGGCGGCCACGGCGACCGGGTCCGTGGCCATGCCGGTGACCGAGCCGGGGCCGTCCGGCACCTGCTCGGCGTAGCCCGCGCAGCCGGGGCCCACGAGGTTGGCGGCCGGGTCGACCATGTCGTCGGTCATCTCGTCCGTGGGCTCCTCCTCGGGAGCCGCGGTCTCCTCGCTCGCCGTCGTCTCGCTCCCGCCGGATGCGCCGTCCTCCGAACCCGAGCAGGCCGTGAGGCCCAGCAGGGCGATGGCCGTGATGCCGACTGCTGCGTAGGACTTACGGGTACGAACGTTCATCGGTCTCTCCTCGGTGTGGCGTCGCTCCGCGTTCTCACGGAGCGTCTTGCCCGTGGTTCGGAGCCGATCGCCAACCGGATGGGACTGGATGTGCACGAGTTTTTCCGGCGGTCCTTCGCGGTCCTCGGCAGGGTGTCCGACGGCACCCGGCTACGTTCCCGTGTGGACCAGGCGCACGGTCTGGAGCACGTGCACGCACAGCTCGCCGGACTCGTCGGTCACCCGCACCTCGACGAGCACCTGACGGCCGCTCGACCTGATCGGGGAGGCCGTGGCGACCGCCTGGCCCACGACGGGGCGCAGGAAGTGGGTGGTGGAGTCCACGGTCGCGGGCAGCGCTCCGGGCTCTCCGTTCGCAGCGGCGCAGACGGCGGCGGTGCCGTCGGCCAGCCCCATCAGCGCCCCGCCGTGCAGCCCGCCCCCTACCGTCGACAGGTCGTGCGTGAACGGCAGCCGCCCGACGACGGCCTCCGGCGTGATCTGGTCGAGCTCGACACCGAGCGTCTTGACGAACGGCGCCGCCGCATAGACCTCGTCAGCGGTCAGTGGCATGGTCTCCTCCAGATCATTGTAGAGAGCACTCTCTAGAGACAGGACTCTAACGAGGTGCTGGAGTACGGTCAACGCATGCCTCGCGCGACCCACGACACCTCGGCGATCCTCGACGCGGCAGGCCGGATCCTCGGTGCGGACGGGCCGGCGAAGGTCACGATGGCGGCGGTCATCCGCGAGGCCGGCGTGCCGAGCGGCTCTCTCTACTACCGGTTCCCCGACCGGCCGGCGCTCCTCGCCGCCCTCTGGAACCGTGCGACAGCGAGCTACCACAGCGACGCGTACCCGCTGTTCGACGGGGACCCGGTCGAGGCGTCCGCCGCGCTCGCCGCCTACACCGTGCGGTGGTGCCAGGCGGAGCCGGCGCATGCGCACGTGCTGCTCGCGGGGCGCTCGCGGTTCGACGCCGAAGCCTGGCCCGAGGCGGCTCGTGAGACCGAGGCTGCGGAGAGCGCACGCTGGAACGAGGCGATCCGAGGCCTGACGCGCCGGGTCCGCGCCACGACGTCGGTGACGACCACCGAGCTCCTGCTCGTCGTCGTCGACCTGCCCTATGCCGCCGTGCGGCGGTACCTGAGCGGTGGTAGGCCGATCCCGCAGGATCTCGCCGACGTGGTCACCCGGATCGTCCGGACCTCGCTGGGTTGACGGCGTCGGACCTGCGCCGCCGGTCAGACGCCGGCCGGCTGGTCCAGCTCGAACGAGGCCAGATCCGTGGCGACACCGTTGACCTGGAGCGCGACGGCGTGCGGCCCGGGGTAGTAGCGGCGGGTCGTGATCGGCCGGAACGAGTGCTCGCGGCTGAGCCGCACCTGCTCGCCGGGGGCGAGGGTGCGGGTGGTCAGCTTGAACGTCTTGGCGGTCCGGGAGCCGTTGGCCTTGCGATGGTGGACGACGTAGTCGATGGACAGTCGCGCCTCCTCGGCGCCGACGTTGCGGACCTCCGCCGTGAACCGGAGCGTGCCGCCGAACGGTACGCGGTCGCCGTCGAGCACCGGACCGTCGATCTCGAGCGCGGCGGGGCCGAACCCGAGCAGCCCGAGGGCGCCCGGGTGCCCGCGCTTGACCAGCGTGCGGAGCGCATGCCGGACGAGGCCCTGGGTCGTCGCGACAGGTTCGGCGAGCCAGCGCCCGGCCGTGGTGACCACCAGCTCGGGATGGTCACGGCTGAGGTCGTTGAGGTGGTTGGCGACGGAGCGGCGCACGTAGTCGCTCTCGTCCCGGTACAGGGCGTCGAGGAGGGGGACGGTCATCCCGGGGCGCGCGAGCAGCTCCGGCACACGCACCGCCCAGGGCAGGTACGGGCGCGTGCCCTCGCTGGCCAGCCTGCGCACGTCGACGTCGTCCGACCGGGCCCAGTCCGCGGCGATGCCGAGGGCTCGGTCCAGGTCGTGGCGCAGCAGGGTGCGCACCGCGAACTCCGCGGTGAGGCGCCCGGTGAGCTCGGCCAGGAGAGCCATCGCGTCGTCGAAGGCGGCGTCCGTCTTCTCCTCGACGGCCCTGGCCGCCACGGCGCTCGTGACGGGCCAGATCAGCCAGCCGGTGAACGGCTTCGCGCCGTCGCGCGCCGCGCGGACCACGCGGGCGAGGTCCGCGTACCCGCCCGGGAGGTCGGCCAGCAGCGCGTCGCGCAGGAGGTCCGCCCGCTCGCGGAGCGAGAGCTCGTCGAGCCGGCCGACCGTCGCGGGCAGCGCGTGCAGGGCGACGCCCGGTGCCGCCGCGGCCACGGCCTCGGTGAGGGTGGTGGCCGTGCGGTCACTGATGAGCTGGTCGGCGAACGGCATGCGATTCCTTCTCGACGAGGGCGGACGTGTCAGAGGCTCAGGTCACCATGGTGACCTGAGCCTCTGACACTGGCGCTCCGGCTCAGGCGATCGTGACGTCGACCGTCACCGGGATGTTGCCGCGCGTCGCGTTCGAGTACGGGCACATCGCGTGCGCGCCCTCGACCAGCTTGTCGGCGGTCTCCTGGTCCACCCCGGCGACCTCGACGTGCAGCGCGGCGCTCAGGCCGTAGCCGCCGCCGTCCAGCGGTGCGATGCCGACCTCGGCGACCACCGCGGAGTCGTTGATCTGCACCTTGTGCGCGGCGGCCACGGACTTCAGCGCGCTGTGGAAGCACGCCGCCCAGCCGGCGGCGAACATCTGCTCCGGGTTGGTGCCCCCGCCCGGGCCGCCCATCGCGGTCGGGACGGCCAGGTTGAGGTCCAGCACGCCGTCGTCGGACACGACCTGGCCTCCGCGGCGGCCGTCGCCGGTGGACGTCGCGACCGCTGTGTAGATGCTGTCAGCCATGTTGTGCTCCTTCTCGAGGCCGGTGCGCGTGCAGCCCCGACCATGTAGACGAACTAGTACGTCTACCGTAAGGGGTGAATGTGCACGGCACAAGTAGCGCTCCGAACGGGGGCTGTGGGGCGAGCGGCGCGAGCCTGCCGCCACATGAGGTGGCGGCAGGCTCGCGCAGGTCGGTGCGGGGTGCGGGCTACGCGGGTGAGCCGGCCCGGGCGGCGTCGACCACCGCGAAGATCGCGCGTTCCAGAGCGGCGCCCACCCGGGACGGGTCGTCGAGGTAGCCGGTCAGCATGGCACCGTCGCGCAGCATCATCAGCTCGTCGGCCGCCTGCTCGGGGTCGGCCACGCCCAGCTGCCCGGCCATCGCGGCGAACGTCTGCCGGTACCAGGCGCGGTGCTCCGCGACGGTCTTCCGGACCAGGCTGTCCGGGTCGGCGTACTCGGCGGCCGCGTTGATGAACGAGCAGCCGCGGAAGCCCGGGCGGCACGACTCGGTACCGACGGCGCGGGCGAACCGGCGGAGGGCCTCGGCGTCGTCGCCGGTGGCCGCGCGCACGCCGTCGAGCGCCTGGCGCTCCCAGGCTGCCTGCCGTTCGAGATAGGCCACGACCAGCGTGTCCTTGGTGCGGAAGTGCCGGTAGAACGTGACCTTCGTGATCCCGGCACGCTCGATGATCTTGTCCGCGCTCACCGCGCGGATCCCCTGCGAGTAGAACAGCTCGGTCGCCGCGTCGAGGATGCGGTCCCGGGTGGTCGGGCCGCTCGATGTGGTGGTGCTCATCGCGCCATCTGCTTCCGTGTTCGGTCCGGGTGATCGGAACGAACAGTCTACGCGGACGTGTACTGACGGGTTCGTCTACCTCGCTTCGTCCGCATGCGACCTGTTCACCCGGAGGTCGGCCGACGTTGGGTCCGCCGCCACCCCGGGGTTTCCACATCTCGGCGTCGTGGGGGAGAATGTGATCCGTGGTCATCCGGAACGCCCGATTTGTCCCGCACCACCGATCTGCGACCGCTGCGGCTCTGCTCGCGGCAGCCGCCCTCGTCCTCACCGGCTGTACGGTGCCGACGGCCGAGGGCGTCGACGGCAGGACGGGGGAGAACTTTCAGGTCCGTGAACCGTCCGGGCCGGCACTCGTGCTCGACTCGACGGACCCCGCAGAGCTCGCGCTCACCGCGAGCCAGGCCTTCTTCCACGCGTCTCCCGTGGCCGTGCTCGCATCGGCCGACGACGACGACGCGCGCTCGACCGCCGCGGCCACCGGAGCCGCCGTCACCGCCCCCGTGCTCCTCACCGACGGCGGCGTCTCGGACGACAACCTCGTCACGGAGCTCGAACGGCTCGGCGTGAGCACCGTCGTGGTCATCGGTGACGAGGCGGCGGTCGCCGCCGCCGGGGAGGCCACCGGCAAGGCGGACGTGGTCCGGTTCGACCCGGGTGCGCTGAGCGCGGCCGCCGAGGCCGCTGCCGCCGCGGGTCGTGGCGGCGGTGACGACAAGAAGCAGAACGAGACCAAGGTCGAGATGCCCACCGCTGACCGCCTCGACGCGAACAAGGTGGACGGGCTGCGCGCGAAGATCCCCGACGTCGCGGACCCTGAGCTGTTGCAGGAGATCCTCGTCGCGGTGGACCCGAAGCTCGGGCAGGAGGCGGCGATCGGCACGGCACTCGCCGCCGGCGCCGTCCCGGTGACGGTCCCGCGCGGCAGCATCGTCGCCGGACCGGAGACCGTCGAGACCATCCGTACGCTCCAGCCGCTCGGCGTGGTCGGGATCGGCAGGGAGTTCGGCTCGGCCGACGACCTGGGCTGGCAGGTGGCCGTGGCGACGTCGGGCACGACGCGGCCCGACGGCACGCTGCAGCTGTTCCCGGGCCGGTACGTGTCGACGTCGTACACCGTGCCCGCCGGTTCCACCGACCCGGCCGCCGCCGCAGCCGGCGCCGTGGCCACGGCCGCTGCCAACGGCGAGCTGCTGGGCGGCACGCCCCTGGTCACCGTCACCGCGAGCGTGCGGTCCGGGGTGGCGGGGGAGGACGGCGACTACGTCGACGAGCAGCCGCTGGAGCTGCTGGCACCGGCGGTCGACGCGATCCGCGAGGCGGGCCAGCCCGTGCTGCTCGACGTCGCGCCCGGCAACAAGCCGCTGGCCGCGAAGCTCAAGGAGATCGAGCCGCTGCTGGCCAAGCCGGGCGTCGGCCTGTCGGTGCACCCGGAGTTCCGGGTGGCCGGCGACGGCGCGGAGGCGGGCGCGGTGCCCCTCGCGGAGCTGCAGGCAGTGGTCGACCGGCTTGCCGCGATGGCGACCTCGCGCGGCCTGCCGCAGATCATGCTGGAGGTGCACCAGTCCACGGCGGCGTCGGTGGTGGACCGGGCGGCTCTGCGGGTCCCGCCGCAGGTGGCGGTCGTCTTCACCGCCGCGGGTCCGGCCGAGGGGCAGGCCACGGCGAACGGCGTGTGGGCCGACGTCGCCGCCGATCTCCCCCGGGGCGCCGTCCTGGGCTGGTCCGCACCGGGCGCGGTTCCGGCCGATCCCACCAGCATCATGCCCACCGAACCGCTCCTGGGTCTGGTCTCCGCCAGCTGAACCTGCGAAACTGCGGGCAACCATCGGAGCGAAGGGGCCCTAACAATCGTGACCACCGTGAGCAGCGGCGCGGGCATCGTCGCCGACGCCGTCATCCCAGCACCTGTCGAGCTCGAGCCGGCCGAGGGGGTGCTGGACCTCACGACGGTCACCGTCCGCGCGGCTGACGACGCGGTCGCGGGCCTCGCGGGCGAGCTCCTCCTCGCGGCCGGCGCCCTGGTGGTGCCGGACGGCGGGGTGCCGGTGACCCTCACGCCGGATCCCGCAGCGGGACCCTCCGGCTCCAGCAACCCCGAGCGCTACACGCTGACCGTGACCGCGGACGGCGTGACCGTCGCGGCGCCCGAGCGGAGCGGCCTGCTGCACGGCGTCCGCACCCTGCGGCAGCTCGTCGCCGCCGGCCGCCGGGAGGCCGGCGAACCGCTCGAGGTGGGCGCCGTCGTCGTGCGGGACGAGCCGCGGTACGCGTGGCGCGGACTGTCGCTGGACGTGGTGCGGCACTGGTTCGGGCCGGCGGACCTACGGGCCGTCGTGGACCTCGTGGGCTCGTACAAGATGAACCGGCTGCACCTGCACCTGACCGACGACCAGGGCTGGCGGCTGGAGATCCCGTCCCGGCCCGCGCTGACGGAGCGATCGTCGCAGGGTGCGGTGTCGGGCGCGCCGGGCGGGTTCCTCACCGCGCAGGACTACCGCGAGCTGCAGGAGTACGCGGCCGAGCGGGAGATCGTCGTCGTGCCGGAGATCGACGTCCCCGGGCACGTCAACGCGGCGACCCACGCCTACGGCGAGCTGATGCCCTCGGGCGAGCCGACCGAGACCTATGACGGGATCGAGGTCGGCTTCTCGAAGCTGCACATCGACCTGCCGGCCACGGAGCCGTTCCTGCGGGACGTGTTCACCGACGTCGCGCGCATGACGCTGGGGCCGTGGGTGCACTTCGGCGGCGACGAGGTGCTGGTGATGCAGGCCGAGGAGTTCGGCCGGTTCGTGGTGCTGTGCCAGGAGATCATCGCGGGCGCGGGCAAGACGCCCGTCGCATGGCAGGAGGCAGCGGGCTCCGCGCACGGCGACCAGGCGGCGGTCGCGGCGCTGGCGGGCACGCCCGCGGCGTCCGGCACCGCGGCGTCGGAAGCGACGGACGCCGCCGAGGAGCCCGCGCTCGTCCGGCCCGGCACGGTGCTGCAGTACTGGGACACCCGGCCGGACCCCGCGCCGTTCGTGCGCGCGGCGCGGGCCGGTGCGAAGTTCGTGATGTCCCCGGCGGACCGCGCGTACCTCGACATGAAGTACACGCCCGAGCATCCGCTGGGCCAGCACTGGGCGGCGTTCGTCGAGCTGCACGACTCCTACGACTGGGACCCGGCGGCCCTGATCGACGGCCTGCCCGAGTCGGCGATCGAGGGTGTCTCGGCCGCCGTCTGGACCGAGACGCTGCAGAGCCGCGACGACCTGTTCTCGATGCTGCTGCCCCGGCTCGCCGCGGTGGCCGAGACCGCGTGGTCGCAGCCGGAGGCGAAGGACTGGGAGTCGTTCCGGACCCGGGTAGCGATCGAGGCGGCCACCTGGCGCCGCGAGAACGCGGCCTACCACCCAACCCCCCAGATCGACTGGTGACCTGTCAGAAGCTCGCGCACGTGTCAGACGTACAGGTCACCCGGGTGACC
The DNA here is from genome assembly GCF_050936155.1 of Promicromonospora sp. CA-289599. Lineage (NCBI taxonomy): Bacteria > Bacillati > Actinomycetota > Actinomycetes > Micrococcales > Promicromonosporaceae > Promicromonospora > Promicromonospora sp. CA-289599. The sequence goes on along the minus strand of NZ_JBNJNI010000001.1, from coordinate 1,946,670 downwards.
TGTACGTCTGACACGTGCGCGAGCTTCTGACTACTTCGGGGGGCGGGCGGCCAGGGCGGCCGCGTAGAGGTCCCGCTTCGGGACGCCCGCCGTCTCCGCCACCTCGGCCACCGCCGCCTTGAGGCGTTCACCGGCCGCCACCCGTTCCAGGACCTCGCCCACCACGTCGTCCACGCTCGTGTGCACCTCGGGTGCGCCGCTGACCACCACGCAGATCTCGCCGCGGAGCTGCTCCGCCGCGGCCCGTTCGGCGAGGTCCGCCAGCGGGCCGCGCAGCACCTCCTCGTAGGTCTTGGTGAGCTCACGCGCGACGGCGGCGGGCCGGGTCTCCCCGAACGCGACGGCCATGGCGGCCAGCGTCTCCGCTATCCGGTGCGGCGCCTCGAAGAACACCATGGTGCGCGGCTCGGCGGCCAGGGCGCCGAGCGTCCGGGCGCGGTCACCGGCCTTGCGGGGCAGGAAGCCCTCGAAGGTGAAACGGTCGGTCGGCAGGCCGGACAGCGCGAGCGCGGTCAGCACCGCGCTCGGCCCGGGGGCGACGGTGATCCGCAGGTCGCGCTCGATGGCGCGCTCCACGATCCGGTACCCCGGGTCTGAGACGGAGGGCATCCCGGCGTCGGTCACGACCACCACCGTGCCGCCCCCGGCGACCACGTCGAGCAGCGCGTCGGCCCGCGCCGTCTCGTTGTGCTCGTGATAGCTGGTCACCCGGCCGCGCACCTCGACCCCGAGCCGGCCGACCAGACCGTGCAGACGGCGGGTGTCCTCCGCGGCCACGACGTCGGCCTGGGCCAGCAGGCGGATCAGCCGAGGTGAGGCGTCCTCCGTGTTACCGATCGGCGTGGCGGCCAGGACGAGGGAGCCGGCCTCGGGCGCGGGCCCGGGAACCAGGGACGGTTCGGTCATGAACCACAGGGTCCCACGCTCTATGCTGGCCCGGTGTCTCAGCAGCCTGACGCCACAGGAGCGCATTTCGCCGCAACGGAGCAGGCTCTGCCCGGAACGTACGGCGCGCACATGCGCCGTGAAGCCGTCGCCGGCCACATGACGCGCACCGGGTCGTTCCCCGCCGTCGGACAGCGGGCCGCGGAGCCTGAACCACCGGTGCGCGACCGGCTCCTGCGCGATCTCCTGGGCGAGCGCCGCCTCGCGCTCGGGCGGACCGTCTCCGACCGGTTCTGGGGCGTGCTCGGCGCGCTCGTCGTGACGGCGATCGCTGCCGGAGCGCGACTGTGGGAGCTCGGGCGCCCCGGCAAGCTGGTCTTCGACGAGACCTACTACGTCAAGGAGGGCTGGTCGCTGGCCAGCCTCGGCTTCGAGGCCGCGTGGCCCGACAAACCGAACCCGGCGTTCGAGGCGGGCGACGTCAGCTCGTACAAGACCGACGAGGCCGAGTACGTGGTCCATCCGCCGGTCGGCAAGTGGATGATCGCCATCGGGATGCGCCTCATGGGCGGGGCGCAGGACCCGATGCACTGGCGGATCGCCAGCGCCGTGATCGGCATCCTGGCCGTGCTGCTGATGGTGCGGATCGCCCGGCGCATGTTCTCGTCCACGATGCTGGGTCTGGTCGCGGGCCTGCTGCTCGCGGTCGACGGCGAGGCGATAGTCCACTCGCGCACGGGCCTGCTGGACCAGTTCCTCATGTTCTGGGTACTCGTCGCGTTCGGTTGCCTGGTGCTGGACAGGGAATGGGCCCGACGGCGGCTCGCCGACCGCGTGGCGCAGATCGTCGACGCCGGCGGGGCGATCGGCAAGTACGGTCCGCGGCTCGGGTTCCGCGGCTGGCGGTTCGCGGCCGCGGTGTCTCTGGGCCTCGCGTGCGGCGTCAAGTGGTCGGGCCTGTACTTCGTGGCGGCGTTCTGCGTGCTCACCGTCGTCTGGGACATGACGGCGCGGCGCACCGCAGGCGTCGAGCGCTGGTGGGAGGACGCGCTGGTGGTCGACGCCGTCCCGGCCGCCCTGATCATGCTGCCCACCGTGCTCGCGGTCTACATCGCGTCCTGGTCCGCGTGGTTCGCGCACCCGAAGTCGTACCTGCGCAACTGGGCCGAGGTGAACGGCGTCGCGCCGCCGACGTGGTGGCCCGACTGGAGCTGGGCGCAGGGCGCGTGGGAGGCCGGGCGGTCGCTGTGGGAGTACCACCACATGATGTGGGACTTCCACACGGGCCTGGACTCGGACCACAACTACGCGTCGCACCCGCTGGGCTGGATAGTGCAGTGGCGTCCGACGTCGTTCTACTGGGACAAGTACGCGCCGGGCCAGGGCCCCTGCCCCGCCGATGCCGTGGGCGACTGCGCGACCGCCGTGACGTCGCTCGGCAACCCGTTGCTGTGGTGGCTGGGCGCGGTGGCGATCCCCATCGTGCTGGTGCTCGCCATCCGGTTCCGCGACTGGCGCGGCGCCGCCGCCCTGACGGGAATCGCCGCGGGCTGGCTGCCCTGGTTCCAGTACTCGTGGCCGCTGGCCGACCGGACCATCTTCACGTTCTACACGATCGTGTTCACGCCGTTCGTGATCCTGACCCTCGTGTACCTGCTGGCCATGGGGATCGAACGGACCTCGCGCAGGAGCGGTGACCGGCGCATCGTGTGCTGGCTCGCGGCCGTGGTGGTGGTACTGATCGTGGGCGTGAGCGTGCTCTACTACCCGATCTGGACGGCGATGCCCGTGCCCTACGACTACTGGCAGCGGCTGATGGTGCTACCCAGCTGGATCTGACGCTTTCGTCGGTCAGACGGCGGACGAGTCGCGCAGGTCCACGCCCGCGGCCGTCAGCTCCTTCTCCGCGACCTCGCCCTGCGCCTCCGACACGGGAATCGTCAGGTCGGTCAGCACCCGGGCCGCCAGGCCCGCGCGCCGTGCGTCGAGCGCGGTGTGCTTCACGCAGTGCGACTCCACGAGGCCGACGACGTCGACGGCGGAGACACCGGCGTCCTCCAGGACCGTCGCGAGGGTGCGGCCGTGCTCGTCCGCGCCCTCGAAGCCCGAGTACCCGTGCGAGTACTGGCCCTTCTTGAGCCGGACGTCCGGGTCGAGGTCGGCCAGCGCCGGATGCAGCTCGGCGTTGGGCGTGCCGGCGATGCCGTGGGGCGGCCAGGAGTCGACGAAGTCGGGGGTGTCGCTGAAGTGCTCGCCCGGGTCGATGTGCCAGTCCTGCGTGGTCACCACGGTGGTGTACCGGTCGCGGTGGGCCGCGACATAGGCCGCGACGCGGTGCGCTATCTCGTTCGCGCCCTCGGTGGCGAGCTCGCCACCCTCGCAGAACGTGGGCTGTACGTCGACGACGACGAGGGCCCGCCGTACAGGCTCGGACTCAGTGAGGCTCATGCTTCTACTCTGCCACCGCGGCCGGTGGCCTGTGACCGTCCACCCCAACACACTGCACGCGACACGCCGACGACGGGATGCCGTGTGTAGGGGTCGCAAAATTCTGACCGACCGCAGCCGCAGGGTGCTTGGATGGGGCCGTGGATTCCATCACCTCCAGGCTGCGGCGCTCGGGTTCTGCCATTGCTGGGTCGACCGGTGTGGCCCTGCTGCTCCTCGGCTGCACCGGCTCGCCCGAACCGGGCGTCGTGTCGCCGAGCCCGACGGTCTCGGCGTCCTCCGCGGCGTCGGGCTCGGCGTCGGGCGACGACCCCTGGGACGGGCAGGTGACTGCCGACGTCGAGGTGGTCATGCAGGAGCTCCCGGTCCCGTGGGGCTTGGCCCCGCTACCGGGCGACAGGTTCCTCGTCACGATGCGGGACGACGCCATGCTTGCCGTGGTCCACCCGAGCGGTGGTGTCGACCCGAACGGTGGTGTCGAGTACCTCGCCTGGTCGAGCGGAGCGCAGGAGCTCGCCGACCAGACCGTGGCCGACGGCGAGGGCGGGCTCCTCGGCGTGGCGGTCGGCCCGGACGACGCCGGCCCGTTGTTCACCGTCTTCCTGTACCGCACGGGGGAGACGGACAACGCCGTCCTACGGGCCGAGCTGGACCTCGACAGCGGAGTCCTGCGCGACCTCACGACCGTCCTCGACGGCATCCCCAAGGCCTCGAACCACAACGGCGGCCGGATAGCGTTCGGGCCGGACGGCTACCTGTACGTCGCGACGGGCGACGCCGGGGACCCCGCCAACGCGCAGGACCCGGAGTCGCTGGCGGGCAAGATCCTGCGTGTCACGCCCGACGGCGAGCCGGCGCCCGGCAACCCGGAGGCCGGCTCACCGGTGTGGTCGATGGGCCACCGCAACGTGCAGGGCCTCGGCTGGGACCCCGGCGGGCGGATGTTCGCCGCTGAGTTCGGCCAGGACCAGCTCGACGAGCTGAACGTCATAGAGCCAGGCGGCAACTACGGCTGGCCCGAGGTCGAGGGCCCGGGCGACCAGGCCGGGTTCGTCGACCCGGTGGCCTGGTGGCCGACGTCGGAGGCATCGCCGTCGGGCATCGCCGTCACCGAGGAGGCCGTGTACCTGGCGTCCCTGCGGGGCGAGCGCCTGTGGCGCGTGCCGCTGCTCGGGGAGGCGTCGGCGGTGGCGGACGGCGAGAGCCACGGGTTCGGGGAGCCGCGGGCGCTGCTGGAGGGGGAGTTCGGCCGGCTCAGGGCGGTGCACGCGGGGCCTGACGGCGTGCTCCACGTACTGACGAACAACACCGACGGCAGGGGCGAGCCGACGACGGAGGACGGCCGGGTGGTCGACGACCGGCTGCTGCGGGTCACGCTGACGCCGTCGGAGTAGCCCTGCCGTGGGCCGTCGTGCACAGTTGCAGACGACTAGGTGTGTGGATAGCCTAGAAGCCGAGAGCGGGCCGCGTCGTAGGCTCGGAGCGTTGTCGAGTCGAGCCCGGAAGGGGTGAACAGGATGTCCGCAGAACCCGGTGCGTACCGGACGGTGCCGCGCGGCTACGTCTACGCCGACCACATCCCCTACGTCACCCCGGACTCGCTCGACGACCTGCGGGGGCCGACGTCGGGTGTGGTGACGGTTGGGCCGCACATCGACACGAGCACCGACCCCACGTACGACGTCGCCAACCCACAGCGGGTGCGTGAGCTGTACAGCGCGACCGTCCGCGACGGAACCGCCTCCGACCATGTGCGGATCCTGGACCGCGGTCTCCTGCTCCGGTTCTGGCCGAGGCTGACCCTTCCGAGCCAGTGTCGAGCGCTCTGGGAGCAGAGATTCCCGGAGCTCGCGGCCCGAAGCCGGAAGATGCGGACCGCCTGATGCTGCCGTTCCACGAGCGCCTCGCCCGGATCGGGCTCGAGGCGCTGGAAAGCCATGGCTTCGTCCTCGCCGGCGGCTACGCGATCTCCGCCCACGGAATCGGTGACCGGCCGTCCGCTGACGTCGACCTGTTCACCAATGTCTACGCGCCGGGCTTGTTCGAGATCTCTGTCGCCAGACTGCGGGCGGCGTTCCTGGCCTCCGGTCTTTCCGTGCACGACAACCGGATCGGTCAGACCTTCGCGGACTTCAGCGTGACCGACGAGACGACTCAGGAGACGAGCTCGATCCAGCTCGGTGTGAACTACCGGGAGTTCGCACCCGCGACGTTTGAAGTCGGCCCTGTGCTGGACGTCCGGGACGCAGTGGCGGGGAAGATGAGCGCGCTCTGGTCGCGAGGCGAGACCCGCGACTTCATCGACATCGACGCGGTGGTGCGCTCGGGGCGATTCTCGCGCGTCGCAGTGCTCGACATCGGGGACAAGCAGGAGGCGCTGCCGTTCGACCGGGCGATCCTGGCGGACCGTTTTCGTTCCGTGCGGGCCAAGACCCCGAAATCTTTCAAGGCGTACGAGGTGGGTGACGTCTGGCGGCTATCGATCGTCGAGCACTTCCTCGACTGGGCCGACGAGATCGACCCCGCCGTCGTCCGCTGACTGCCGCCGCTTCGGCGGAGTGATCCAGGGACCACAACCACCGGCGTATTCCGCTGGGCCCGTGGCCCTAGGATTGGAGAGCAGTTTTCCCGTCCTTACGAATTGGAGCATCCAGCGATGGCTCGCCACCTTGTCACCAGTGCGCTTCCGTACATCAACGGCATCAAGCACCTGGGGAACATGGTCGGGTCGATGCTCCCGGCCGACGTGTACGCGCGTTACCTGCGCCAGCGCGGCCACGACGTGCTGTACATCTGCGCCACCGACGAGCACGGCACGCCCGCGGAGCTCGCCGCCGCGAAGGCCGGCCAGCCCGTCGCCGAGTTCTGCGCCGGGGCGCACGAGACGCAGAAGGCGATCTACGACGGCTTCGGCCTGACGTTCGACTACTTCGGCCGCAGCTCGTCGCCGCAGAACGCCGAGATCACGCAGCACTTCGCACGGCGCCTGCACGAGAACGGGTTCATCGAGGAGCGCGCCATCCGGCAGGTGTACTCGCCGGTCGACGGCCGGTTCCTGCCCGACCGTTACGTCGAGGGCACGTGCCCCCACTGCGGCTACGACAAGGCGCGCGGCGACCAGTGCGAGAACTGCACCCGCGTGCTGGACCCGACCGATCTGATCAACCCCCGCTCGGCGATCAGCGGCTCCACCGATCTCGAGGTGCGCGAGACGACCCACCTGTTCCTGCTCCAGTCCAAGCTGCAGGGCGAGGTCGAGGCGTGGATCGACGAGAACAGCAAGGAGTGGCCGCTGCTGTCGACGTCGATCGCGCGCAAGTGGCTCGCCGAGGGGCTGCACGACCGCGCGATCACGCGTGACCTCGAGTGGGGCGTGCCGGTCCCGGCTGACACCTGGCCGGAGCTCGCCGCCGACGGCAAGGTCTTCTACGTCTGGTTCGACGCCCCGATCGAGTACATCGGCGCCACCAAGGAGTGGGCGGACGCCGCCGACGGTGAGACCCGGGACTGGAAGTCCTGGTGGTACGAGGCCGCCGACGTCCGCTACACGCAGTTCATGGCCAAGGACAACGTCCCGTTCCACACGGTGATGTTCCCGGCTACGCAGCTCGGCGTCCGCGAGCCGTGGAAGATGGTCGACTACGTCAAGGGCTTCAGCTGGCTCACGTACTACGGCGGCAAGTTCTCCACCTCGCAGCAGCGCGGTGTCTTCACCGACGCCGCCCTGGAGATCCTGCCGGCCGACTACTGGCGGTACTTCCTGATCGCGAACGCGCCGGAGTCCGACGACTCCTCGTTCACGTGGGAGCACTTCGCGGGGACCGTGAACAAGGACCTGGCCGACACGCTCGGCAACTTCGTGAACCGGGTGCTGACGTTCTCCGCCAAGCGGTTCGGGAACACCGTCCCCGCCGGCGGTGAGCCCGGTGAGGCCGAGGCGAAGCTCGGGGCAGAGGTCACGCGCCTCCTGGCCGAGCTCGAGGAGCACATGGAGGCCCTGCAGTACCGCAAGGCCGCCAACGCCCTGCGGGCGCTCTGGTCGGCCGGCAACGCGTACCTGGTCGAGAAGGAGCCGTGGAAGCAGGTCAAGACGGACGAGGCCGCGGCCGCCGTGACGCTGCGTACCGCGATGAACCTGATCCACCTGTACGCGGTGGTGTCCGAGCCGTTCATCCCGGCGAGCGCGGCGACGCTGCGCGGGGTGTTCGCGCTCGACGACGACACCGCGACCTGGGTGACCCCGGAGGCTGCGGCTGCGCTCGACGCGGTGCCCGCCGGGGCGAGCTTCACCGTGCCCCCCGTGCTGTTCGCCAAGATCAGCGACGAGGACCTGGAGGGGTACCGCGAGCGGTTCGGCGCGGGATCGGTGGACTGACCCGAGGATGGCGAAGCGCACGCGCGAGCGCGGATTTCCGGTAGATCCGGAGCCGCTGCCCGTACCCGTCGTGGACAACCACACCCACCTCGACCACATCGGTGCTGTCCTCGCCGAGGCGGCGCCCGACGGCGAGCCGGCGGGCCAGGCCTGGCCGCCGACCGTGGCCGACCACCTGGCCCGTGCGGCGCGTGCGGGCGTGGACCGGGTGGTCCAGGTGGGCTGCGACCTCCCGTCGGCCCGTTGGACCGCCGCCCTCCTAGCTCCGTTGAGTGCTGGATCTTCGCCCCTTTCAGGGCCTGAAACAGGGCGAAAATCCAGCACTCAACAGGCCAGGGTGGTGGGGGCGGTGGCCATTCATCCGAACGAGGCGACCCTGCATGCCGGGGTGCTCGAGGTGGGGCCGGACGGGCTCACGCCTGAGGCCGAGCCGCACCACGCCGTGAGCCTCGACGACGCCGTCGCGGAGATCGCCGACCTGGCCAAGGGCAACCAGCGCATCCGGGCGATCGGCGAGACGGGTATGGACCTGTTCCGCACGGGCCCGCGCGGCGAACAGGCGCAGCGGGCGAGCTTCCGCGCGCACATCGCCCTGGCCAAGGAGCTGGGTCTCGCCCTGCAGATCCATGACCGGGACGCGCACGCCGAGGTCATCGAGGTCCTGCTGGCCGACGGCGCCCCTGAGCGCACCGTCTTCCACTGCTTCAGCGGCGACGCCGAGATGGCCCGCGTCTGCGCCGAGAACGGCTGGTACCTCTCGTTCGCCGGACCGGTCACGTTCAAGGCGAACGACCATCTGCGGGACGCCCTGACGGCGGCGCCGCGGGAGCTGATCCTGCTGGAGACCGACGCTCCCTACCTCACACCGCACCCGTTCCGCGGGCAGCCGAACGCCCCCTTCGCGGCGGCCCACACGGTCCGGGCGATGGCGGCTCATCTCGAAGAGGACCTCGGCACGTTGTGCGCTGCCATAACCGCGAACTCGGAGCGGGTCTACGGCAATTGGTGAGAATGGCGCGTTGAAACGAAGAGTGCGGTATTTCATTTCATACCCGCATGGCTTTTCCCGGAGAGATTGTTCCGTTACGGTCTGGTGCTCGTGGTGAGGTACGCACGGCCGTGGCTCGCGAGCAGAGCGGCCCGTTGGGTGGTCCGTGGCGCCGTCGTCGGCACGCTCCTTGCTGTGACCGGCGTCTACGTCGCCAACGCGAACGTCCTGAACATCGACTACAACGGCGAGATCCACACCGTGGGCGTCTACGGGGACACCGTCGGTGAGGCCCTCGCGTCGCAGCACATCGAGCTCGGGCGGGACGACGTCGTGCAGCCTGCCGCGACCTCCGGCGTCGGGCAGGGCGCCACAGTGGTGGTCCGGACCAGCCGTGAGGTCACCGTCGAGCTCGACGGCCAGGTCATGACGCTGCGCACCACCGCAGGCACCGTCGGCGAGCTGCTGGCGGCGCTGGGGCCGCGCGGCGACGGGGCGCTCGCCACCGCCTCCCGCACCGCGCGGCTGGACCGCGACCCGGTCCGGTTCTCGACGGTCAAGCAGGTCAACATCGCAGTGGACGGCTCGGTGCTCGAGTTCCACACCACCCAGTCGACGGTGCGCGGAGTGTTCCGCGAGGCGGGCGTCACGCTGGCCGACGGCGACGTCACCTCCGTACCGCCCGACGCCGCGGCGGTGGACGGGATGGTCGTTATGGTCAGCCGCGACGCCTCGTCGTCGCGCACGGTGACCGAGGTGCTCCCGTTCGAGACCGAGACGATCGAGGACCCGAGCCTTCCGGAAGGCTACGAGTCGATCCGCACCGCGGGCGTGGCAGGCGAGGTCAGGGTGACGTATGCGATGAAGACCGTGGGCGGGGCCGTCGTCGAACGCACCGAGGTGGAGCGCAAGGTCGTCCGGAAGCCGGTGAACGAGGAGGTGGTGGTGGGGACGATGGACGTCGCCACCGCCCCCGTGGATCCCGGCTCCGCCCGGGCGCTGGGCCAGGCGATGGCGGCCGAGCGTGGCTGGGGCGCCGACGAGTTCTCGTGCCTGGACCAGCTCTGGGAGAAGGAGAGCGGCTGGCGCTGGAACGCCGACAACCCGAGCAGCAGCGCGTACGGCATCCCGCAGGCGAACCCGGGATCCAAGATGGCCACGGTCGGCAGCGACTGGCTGACGAACCCGGCCACCCAGATCGAGTGGGGCCTCGGTTACATATCCGGGCGTTACGGAACACCGTGCAGCGCGTGGGCGCACTCGGTCGAGATCGGTTGGTACTGATCCACGTTCTTCCTGGACGACATTTGGGATATTGTCCGGCGTTCCGGACCCTTTGCTGAACGTATTGCCGCTTTCGGCTTGCATTCGGTAACGGCGGAGTTACCGTCTCAGGGACCGCCGGATCGGTCGGCCGGGCTCGTGCCTCGCGCGGGAGCTGCGTGGGAGGCGCGCCGTCTTGTCTTCCGTGCCCGGACCGCTCGAGGACTGGACTCGCGTGACATCTCCGCATCCGGCTCAGGGCAGCCCCGGACAATTCCCCGACTCTGAGGCCGACGGCGACGCCGGCTTCACCGACCTTTTCGACGCGCCTTTCTCCGACTCGCCTTTCTTTGGTTCGGCGCAGTTCGGACCGGCGCCGCCGGCGGACGAGGTATTTCCCGCAGGAATGACCGTCGCGGACATTGCCAACACCCGTTCCGAGGTGATGGATACCCTTCCGCCCGGCCACCCGTCCGGCCCGATGCCGGTACTGGCGACCGACGGCGCAGGGGTCGCGACGGCTCCACCGCCTCCGCCGCCACCGCCTGTGCCCGGACCGCCCCGGCGTCGCCGCGGGGTAGCGGTCCTCGTGAGCCTCGTCACCGTCGCCCTGGTCGGCGCCGGTGGTGTCGCGGTCTACGGGGCGGCTCACAAGACCGTCCTGCTCGACGTCGGCGGCAAGGTCACCTCCGTCGAGACCTTCCAGGGTGATGTCGCCGACCTGCTGACCGACCAGGGTGTCGAGGTCACCGGGCGGGACGCCGTGACACCCGGTCTCGACGGTGCACTGCGCGACGGTGGCACGGTGGTCGTGCGCTACGGCCACGAGGTCGCCGTGTGGGCCGACGGCGAGCAGCGGAACGCCTGGGTGACGGCACTCGACGCCGACGAGGCGCTGACCCAGATCTCGCGAGGGGACGGCAAGGCGGTCCTGGTTCCAGCGCGGGTCGAGGGCCGGGTGACGCTCCCGATGCAGCTCGACGTCGACGGTCCCGTGCACCTGGCGATCGGCGGAGAGGTGCGGCGGGTGGCCGACGGCGCCGTGCGGCTCGACGAGCTGCTCGCGGCCCAGGAGGCTGCTGTCGACAGCGACGACCGGGTATCGGTCCTGCACCGGGACGTGCGCGGACAGAGCGAGCCGGTGCTGACCGTCGTCGTCAAGGAGGTCAAGGCCACGATCGAGGAGGTCGCCAGCAGGATTCCGCACAAGACGGTGACGACTACCGATCCGGGCCATTACGCGGACCTGGGGCCGTACCTGGCGTCCGAAGGTGCCGACGGCAAGCGCGTGACGGCCTGGGACGTCACCCGGATCGACGGCAAGGTGGTGAGCAAGGAGAAGGTGAACAGCTGGGTCGCGCGGACGCCCGTCGACAAGGTGATCGTGTACGGCACCAAGGAGCGCCCCAAGCCCAAGCCGGAACCGAAGCCCACGTCGAAGTCCGACTCGAAGGCTGACTCGAGGTCCGACTCGGAGCCGAAGTCCGATCCGAAGCCGAAGCCGAAGCCGGAACCCGAACCGGAACCGGAACCCGAACCGAAGTCTGATTCGAAGCCTGATTCCGACTAACGATCGATGCGGCCCCGCAGCCTCCACGCCCGTCCTGGCCTGCGGAGATCCTCCATCCGTTCGGTCATACCCCGTCCCGTGGGCCCTGTTCGGGGCCTCCCAAGAGTTGGACGCTTGTCCTGGACGAGTGACCGACAACACAGTTGCAACCCACCAGGATGGTTGGCCGAGCGGTAACAAATCAGTTACTTTCGGTTGTCCTCGCTGGCGCGGGGGTGCCACGTGGTGTACGCCACGGCACTCCAGCGGTGGCAGGGCGGCACTGGACGCGGAGCCTCGCGGGCAGTGTGAGACCGCCGGATCGGCCGGTCGAGACCACGACGGCTCGCAAGAGCGGCAGGGCCTGTTCGGCCGCTTCGTGGTAGGGAATCTCGCCCCAAACGGGATACCCGCCTCGCCGCCCGTGCCCGGGACGTCCGACGACTGGACACGCGTGAACCCCCGTTTTGAGCAGCAGAGTTCTGGCTCCATCCCCAGCATCAACTCAGAGTCCGAGGCTGTAGCACCTCAGGACACCCCCTCGAAGCACCGCCGTCGCTGGCCGCTCGTCGCCGGCCTCTCGGCCGTCGCGGTCGTCGCGTCCGGTTCGGTCGCATTCGCCGAGGTACACAAGACCGTCACGTTGGACGTCGACGGCACCACCAAGACCATCACCACCTACGCCGGTTCCGTTGCGGGCATGCTCGAGTCGCAGGGTGTCCGCCTGGGCGAGCGCGACGTCGTCGCCCCCGGGGCCGATGCCAAGCTTTCCGACGGCGACCAGGTAGTCGTCCGCTACGCCCGCCAGGTCACCATGACCAACGGCGACGCGGAGCGTGACGTATGGGTCACCGTCACCGACGCGGGAGAGGCGCTGACCACCCTCGCCGAGCGCGGCGGCGACGTCGCACTGGTGGCGTCCCGCTCCGGCGACCGCGCCTCCCTCCCGCTCCGCCTGAACGACGACGGCCCCGTCGCGGTTGTCGCCGACGGCACCACCCGTGTTGTCGAGGACCACTCGGCGAGCGTCGACGAGGTGCTCGACGGCCTCGAGGTCGAGCTCGACGAGGACGACCGCGTGAGCATCGCCCCCGTGGCCTCCCTGGTGCAGGACAAGGCGATCGCAGCCAAGGACGCGCGGGCCGCCGAGAAGTCGGGCGCCGACGTCGCCATCCAGGTGCAGCGTGTCGAGAGCAAGAAGATCACCAGGAAGGCCGGCCTGGGCTTCGACACCAGGACCGTCCAGGACGACGACCGCTACGAGGACGAGGGCAACCTGGTTCGGCGCGAGGGCGAGCAGGGTGTACGCACCCGGGTCCTCCTCGTGCGTATGGTCGACGGCGAGGTCGTGTCCCGCAAGGAGCTCTCCAACGAGGTCACCAAGAAGCCGGTCGACCGTGTCGTCGTCGAGGGCACCAAGGAGCGTCCCGTCGAGGAGGCCTCCGTCGAGGTCGACCCGCCCAGCGAGTCGAGCACCCCGGTGCCGGCGGGCTCCGTCAAGGAGATCGGCCAGAAGATGGCCGCCGCGCGTGGCTGGACCGGCCAGGAGTGGACCTGCCTCGAGCTCCTGTGGGAGCGCGAGTCCGGCTGGAACCACCTGGCGGCCAACCCGTCGTCGGGCGCCTACGGCGTCCCGCAGGCGCTGCCGGGCGACAAGATGGCCTCCGCGGGTGCGGACTGGGCGACCAACCCGGCCACGCAGATCAAGTGGGGTCTCGGCTACATCGCGGACCGCTACGGCACGCCGTGCGGCGCGTGGGGCCACTCGGAGTCGGTGGGTTGGTACTGATCCGGTTAGGCTCCCCTACATGAACGAAACCTCGAACGCCCTGCTCGGTCCCGCGGAGATCCGCGACCTGGCAGGGCGTTTGGGCGTTCGGCCCACGAAGACGCTGGGCCAGAACTTCTTGCACGACGGCGGCACCGTCCGCAAGATCGTGCGGATCGCCGGGCTGAAGCCCGGTGAGCGCGTGGTCGAGGTCGGGCCCGGGCTGGGCTCCCTGACCCTCGGCCTGGTCGAGGCCGGAGCCTCGCTGGTGGCCATCGAGATCGACCGGCTCCTGGCCGGGCAGATCGCCGAGACCGTGCGGGCCCGGTTCCCGGACGCCGACTTCGAGGTGGTGCTCTCCGACGCGCTCGACGTCACCACCCTGCCCGGTGCCCCGCCGACGGCGCTCGTGGCGAATCTCCCGTACAACGTGGCGGTCCCCGTGCTGCTCACCATGCTGGAGCGGTTCGGCTCGCTGGAGCGCGTGCTCGTCATGGTCCAGGCAGAGGTCGCCGACCGGATCGCCGCCGTGCCGGGTTCCAAGATCTACGGCATCCCGTCGGTGAAGGCCGCCTGGTACGCGTCGGCCCGCCGCGCGGGGACCATCGGGCGCAACGTCTTCTGGCCCGCCCCGAACGTCGACTCCGCGCTCGTGTACCTGGAGCGCCGGGAGCCGCCGTCGACCACCGCGCCGCGCGAACGGGTCTTCAAGGTCGTCGACGCCGCGTTCGCACAGCGCCGCAAGACCCTGCGGGCCGCGCTGTCCGGGCTGTTCGGCTCGGGGGTCGCCGCGGAGGCGGCGCTCCGTGCCGCGGGTGTCGACCCGGGCGCGCGCGGGGAGACGCTGGTGGTCGAGCAGTTCGCGCGCATAGCGGAGCAGCTCCCCAACGTGTCAGACCCACAGGTCACTCCGGTGACCCGTACGTCTGACAACGTGGAGGGGGACGAGTGAGCGGGCGGCTGAGCGCGGCGCCACTGCCGTCGGTCCGGGTCCGTGCGCCCGGGAAGGTCAACCTCGCCTTGCGCGTCGGACCGGTCGGGAGCGACGGCTACCACCCGCTGGCGACCATCTTCCAGGCGGTGACCCTGTTCGAGGAGGTCACGGCCACGCTGGCCGCGCCGGGAGCCGGAATCTCGCTGACCGTCTCCGGCCCGCAGGCGGACGACGTCCCCACCGACGAGACGAACCTCGCCTGGCGTGCGGCCGCGCTGCTCGCCGACCGCACGGGGCTCGCGCCCGACGTCGCGCTGCACATCACCAAGGGCGTGCCGGTCGCGGGGGGCATGGCCGGCGGATCCGCCGACGCCGCTGCCGCGCTCCTGGCCTGCGACACGCTCTGGGAGGCCGGGGTGCCGCGGTCCGAGCTGGTGGAGATCGCCGCCGAGCTCGGCGCGGACGTGCCGTTCTCGCTCCTGGGACACACCGCCGTCGGCACGGGGCGGGGCGACCTGCTGACACCGGCGATGACGCGCGGGGAGTTCCACTGGTGCTTCGGCACACAGCGCGTCGGCCTGTCGACGCCCAGCGTCTTCAAGCGGTTCGACGAGCTGGCCGGCCCGTCGACTCCCGCCGTCGCACCCGCCGACGACACCGAGCTGATGCACGCGCTCCGGGCCGGGAACCCCGTGGCGCTCGGCAAGGCGCTGCACAACGACCTGCAGGCGCCGGCGCTCGATCTGCGACCCGAGCTCGCCGAGGTGCTGGACGTCGCCACCGAGTCGGGGGCACTGGGCGTGATCGTGTCCGGGTCCGGTCCGACGGTCGCCGCACTGGGGCGCTCCCGGCAGCACGCGCTGGCACTGGGCGCCGCGTGGACGGCGGCCGACGTCGTGGACGCCGTCTGGTGCGCGAGCGGCCCCGCCCCGGGCACGCAGGTCATCACCTCGATCACCCGCTGACCGCAGCCCTGCTTCGCGGGAGGGTCAGTAGGCGATCTGGGGGACGAAGACGTTCGTCAGCTGCGTGTGCGCCGCGATCCAGCGCGTGCGGCGCGTCACCGTGCTGCTCTCGGTGGTCAGCACGCACTCGACCACCCGCTCGACGGAGCCCGTCATCGCGGCCAGCGCCTGCGCGGCGTTGCCGCCCCACTCCTCCAGCAGCACCTGCGCTCCGGCGCCCTGCGTGAGCTGGAGCGGTGTGCTCGCCCGCCGGGCGAACGCGACGAGCGAGTCCTTGTGCGCTGCGGGGATGTCGCCCTCGACCATCGCGCAGGCCAGGTCGGGGAGCAGCCCTGCCGCCGCGACCACCGCCGCCGCCACCGGACCGCTGCCGAGCACCGCGACCCGCGACGGGTCCACGCTCGCGAGGGTCCGCAGCGCCTGGACCGCCCGGACGGCGTCGGTGAAGACGACGCGGTTGTAGGGGTCGTCGAGGTCGTCCGGTGGCAGCTCGACCACGAGGTGCGCGAACCCGCCCGACGCGAGCCACTCGAGGTCCCGGTCCGCCGTACGGCCGGCGGGCCGTAGCTCGACCAGGCCGGGCAGCGTGCTGCCGGCGCCGGTGGGGGTGATGAGCCGGCCCGGCACGGGGTATCCCTCGAACCCGGCGAACGTCACTGCCTCGACCGTGAGGTCCCGTGCCCGGGCGGAAGCAGCCGACAGCACCGGCGCGACCTCGACGTCGCGGTGCGCGGCGAACGTCTGCGACCAGAACGCGTCGAAGTTCGCGGGCTCGTCGGTGGCCGGTGGCGCTGCCGGCGCCACCGCGACGAGCGGAAGGTCGTACTGGGGCACGGGAAACCTCCGGGGATGAACGTGCGCTGCGGAGCCTACCGCCCGGGCGAGACAGGTAAATTTCCCGCCTGTGCCCTGGCCTCCCGTCAGATGATCTTGCCCAGCCAGGCGAGCTTGCGGGGGAACCGGTAGTCCCCGCCGCCCTCGTGGTTGTTGTACGGGTAGACGTCCATCTCCTTGACCACCGGTTCGGCCTGGTCGGGCGCCCAGTTGTTGAACGCCGCGTACACGGTGGACGGCGGGCAGGTGGCATCCATGAGCGCCACCGAGAACAGCCCGGCCGCGCGCGCCCGCCGGGAGAACGACACCCCGTCCAGGTACGAGAAGGTACGCCAGACCTGCGCCTCGACCGCCGGGTCACGGTAGACGGAGAGGTACTTCGTGATCTCGCCGTACGGGAAGGAGTCGGTGGTCGACACCGCGCGGCGGTAGTGGCTCAGGAACGGCACGTCGGGCATCGCGGCGACGACGTCGGGCACCAGCCCGGCCACCGCGATACTGATGCCCCCGCCCTGGCTCCCGCCGTTCACCGCCACGCGCAGCGGGTCCAGACCGGGAACGGTGCGTACGGCGTCGACGGCCCGGACGCCGTCGGTGAAGACCCGGCGGTAGTAGTGGTCGTACGGGTCGAGCACGCCGCGGGTCATGAACCCGGGGGTCGACGGCCCGGACCCCACCGGGTCCGGGGTGTCCCCGCCTGCGCCCCAGCCCGAACCCTGCCCGCGCGTATCCATCCGCAGGTGCGCGTAACCGGCCGCCGCCCAGTGGATCTTCTCGTGGGGCAGGCCCCGCCCGCCGCCGTAGCCCTCGTACTCGACCACCACGGGCAGGTCGCCGTCCGCGTGCGCGGGCCGGGTGAGCCACGCCTTGACGGGATGCCCGCCGAAGCCGGGGAACGTCACGTCGTCGACCACCACCTCGGTGAGCCCGACGTCGATGCGCTCCACCTCCGGCGCCTCGTCGAACGTGCGCGCCTCGGCCAGGGTCGTCGACCAGAACTCGTCGAAGTCGGCGGGCTCGTCGATCTCGGGAAGATACCTCTCGAGATCGGACAGCGGCATGTCGAACTGGGCCACGTGAATGCTCCTCGGCGTAGTCGTCAGCGGGGCCGACGGCGGAGTCGACGGGCACGATCGCCGTCGACGGTGGACAGCGTAACCGCGGCGTCCGACATCGAACAGACACCTGTCAGCGCCTCCCGGGCGAGACAGAACAACGGCTCGTGTCCGACCCTCGGCCCGCGGCGAACTAGGCTGCTGAGGTGGCACATCTACTCGGCGCGGACGGCATCGCGCTGACCATCGGCACTCGCACCCTCCTGTCCGAGGTCTCCCTCGGCCTCGACGACGGCGACCGCGTCGGCGTGGTCGGCCCCAACGGCGCCGGCAAGTCGACCCTCCTCCGCATCCTCACCGGCACCTCGCAGCCCGACGCCGGACGGGTCACCAAGGTTGGCGGCACGGTCCTCGGCATGCTCGACCAGCGGGACGAGCTCGACGAGGACGCGACGATCCTCGACGTCGTCCACGGCGACGCGGAGACGCACGTCTGGGCGTCCGACGCCCGGGTCCGCCAGGTGCAGGAAGGCCTGCTCGCCGACCTCGCCTGGGACGCCCCGGTCGTCAAGCTCTCCGGCGGTCAGCGCCGGCGCGTGGCGCTCGCGGCCCTGCTCGTGCAGGACCCGGACGTGCTGCTGCTCGACGAGCCCACCAACCACCTCGACGTCGAGGGCGTGGCCTGGCTCGCCGCCCATCTCCGCGAGCGCTACGGCCGCCCCGGCGCGACCGGTGCACTGGTCGTCGTGACGCACGACCGCTGGTTCCTCGACGAGGTCTGCACGCGCATGTGGGAGGTGCGCGGCGACGGCACCGGCGCGATCGACGGGTACGAGGGTGGTTACGCCGCCTACATCCTGGCGCGCGCCGAGCGGGCGCGGCAGGCCGCGACAGCCGCGGAGAAGCGGGACAACCTGCTGCGCAAGGAGCTCGCGTGGCTGCGCCGCGGGGCCCCGGCCCGTACGTCCAAGCCGAAGTTCCGGCTCGACGCCGCGTCCGCGCTGATCGACGACGAGCCGCCGCCGCGCGACTCGATGGAGCTCACCCGGATGGCGACGCGTCGCCTGGGCAAGGACGTGCTGGACCTGGAGTCGGTCTCGCTCGAGCTCGGCGGCAAGGTCCTGTTCGACGACGTGACGTGGCGCCTCGGTCCCGGGGACCGGTACGGCGTGGTCGGCGTCAACGGTGCGGGCAAGACGACGCTGCTCGCGCTGCTCGCCGGTCGCCGTGAGCCCGGCTCGGGCCGGGTCAAGCGCGGGAAGACGATCCACGTCAAGGAGCTGACGCAGGACGTCTCCGAGCTGGACGAGCTCGGGAGACTCACGGCGGTCGAGGTGATCGAGTCGGAGAAGGGCCGGGTCGTCGTCGACGGCAAGGAGCTCACGGCGTCGCAGCTCACGGAGAAGCTCGGCTTCACCCGGGAGCGGGCCTACACGCCGGTGAAGGACCTGTCCGGCGGCGAGCGGCGTCGGCTGCAGCTGTTGCGCCTGCTGGTGGCCGAGCCCAACGTGCTGCTGCTCGACGAGCCCACCAACGACCTCGACACCGATACGCTCGCCGCGGTCGAGGACCTGCTGGACGGCTGGCTCGGCACGCTGATCGTGGTCTCGCACGACCGGTACCTGCTGGAACGGGTGGCGGACCGGCAGGTCGCGCTGCTCGGCGACGGGACGATCCGGGACCTGCCCGGCGGGGTGGAGGAGTACCTGCGGCTCCGGGCAGCGGCCAAGGCCGCCGGCGCCTCCGCCTCGGGCACCCCGGCAGGGGGCGGCGCCGGTACGCCGGGCGGCTCGGCCACGGGGAGGACGACGTCGGGCACGGCTCCGGCGTCGGGCGGCGACCCCGGGGGAGAGGCCGTCAACCAGCGCGACATCCGTGCCGCCAAGAAAGAGGTCTCCCGAATCGAGCGTCGTCTTGCGAAGATTGCCCAGAAGGAGGCCGAGCTGCACGAAACAATCGCACAGCAGGCCACGGACTACCAGGCTGTCGCTCGGCTGGACGCGGAGCTCCGCGACCTGGTGAGCGAGCGCGACGAGCTCGAGGCGGCCTGGCTGGAAGCGGCGGAGGTGGCGGGATGACCGACAACGATCTGGCACCGCTCGACGGGGTGGACCGAGCGCTCGTGGACGCACTGCGCAAGGACGGGCGCACGACGCTCGCGGTGCTGTCCGAGATCTCGGGGCTGTCCCTGTCGGCGGTGCAGGTGCGGGTGCGGAAGCTCGAGGCGCGCGGCGTCATCACGGGCTATCGAGCGGTGGTGAACCCGGAGGCGGTAGGGCTGCCGCTCTCCGCGTTCGTGGAGATCACGCCCCTGGACCAGGCGCAGGAGGACGACGCGCCCGAACGCCTGCGGGGCATGCCGGGCATCGAGTCCTGCTACTCGGTGGCGGGCAACGCGAACTACCTGCTCACTGTGCGGGTGGCCTCCCCGAGGTCGTTGGAGGAGCTGCTCGGGCGGATCCGCCGCACGGCCAAGGTCTCGACCCGCACCACCGTGGTGCTGCAGACGTACTTCGAGGGTCAGACGACCGAACCGGCCTGACGGCCGGCGCCCGGGTCGAGCCGGGCGAGGAGTCCGGCGAGCGTCCGGCGGTCCTCCGTCGTCAGGCCGCCGACCAGCTCTTCCTCGTGCGTGAGCAGGTCGCGGACCGCGCGCTCCACGAGCTGGTGCCCGGCGACGGTCAGTGTCACGGCCACCGCGCGCCGCCCGGCGTCGGACGGCGACCGCGTCACCAGGCCCTCGCGCTCGGCCCGGGCCACGCGCTGCGAGATCGCACCGGCCGTCACGAGGGTCTGCGCGGCCAGCTCCTTGGTCGTCAGGGCCCACGGCTCGCCCGCGCGCCGCAGGGTGCTGAGCAGGTCGAGGGTCGCCGGATCGATCCCTATCCGGTGCAGGGTCCTGCGGCGATCGTCCGCAAGTGTCTTCGCCGCGCGCCACAGTGGTGTGATCACGCCGATCGACGACACCGGGACGCCCGGTAGCTCGCGCTCCCATGCGGCGGCGATCGCCTCGGGCGGCATGGCCGCCGTGGAGTCGAAGGGGTACTCGGTCACCGGCTCCTCCTGTATGTTTAGGTCTAAACATACCA
This sequence comes from Promicromonospora sp. CA-289599, assembly GCF_050936155.1. NCBI lineage: Bacteria > Bacillati > Actinomycetota > Actinomycetes > Micrococcales > Promicromonosporaceae > Promicromonospora > Promicromonospora sp. CA-289599. The sequence continues at coordinate 1,926,517 of NZ_JBNJNI010000001.1, read as the reverse complement.
TTCATGCAGGAGCAGGAGGCAGCATCATGCCCAGACTCGTTCTCGTCACAGGTGGGTCCGGCGGCATCGGGCGCGCGGTGGCGCACCGGTTCGTCGAGCAGGGGGACAGCGTGGTCATCACCGGCCGCGATGCGGCGCGGCTCGACCGGGCGGTGGAGGCGACCGGTGCGCGCGGGGTGCGCTGCGACGTCGGGCAGCCGGACGGCGTCGCCGCGCTGATGGCGCAGCTCGACGCCCCCGTCGACGTCCTGGTGGCCATGGCGGGCGGCAACACCGACTTCGACCGGCCGAAGCCGGAAGGCCTCGCGCAGGTGGCCGACGGCTGGCGGGCCAACCTCGAGGCGAACCTGATCAGCACCGTGCTGGTGGCGTCCGCGGCCCTGGAGACCATGCCGGACGGCGGAGCGGTGGTCACCGTCGGCTCGATCGGCGCCGAGTACGCGGGCACGTCGTACGGGGTCGCGAAGGCGGCGGTCCAGGCGTGGACCGCGGGGCTGTCCGCGTCGGTCGGCCCGCGCGGGATCACCGCGAACTGCGTGGCGCCCGGCTACATCGCCGAGACCGGCTACTTCAAGGACCGCCTCACCGAGCAGCGGCGCGACCGGCTCGTCGCGGCCACGCACGACGGCCGCCCGGGCCTGCCCGACGACGTCGCCGCGCTGGTCTCCTTCCTCGCCTCGCCGGACGCGCGCCACATCACCGGCCAGACCCTGCACGTCAACGGCGGCGCCCACACGACGCGCTGAGGTTCGGCAGGCGGGGAACGCGAATCGGTCGGGTCCCCCGGCCATCAGCCCTGGTTTCTCCCGGTGCGTCGCTTCCGTCTTTTACGGGCGGATTGTTACGCTCGCGGTCGCCAGTAGATCGCCCGGCCCCGGTGTCGGGCCGACGAAGGAGCGCCGAGGGAATGCCCACCACCCGAACCTGGCTGCAGGCGGGCGGTGGCACCGTCGCAGCCGCCCTGATCATCGCCGCCGTGGTGCAGGCGATGAACTCGAGCGCGATGTGGGTGTCCAACGACCCCGTCGGCGAGTGCGGCCAGACGTCCGGCGGCGCGGTGGTCGCGGCGCAGAACGTGCTGTGGGCGGGCACCGGCCTGGAGCCGGTCGACGGGGCGTGGGACACCGAGTCGGAGGTCGCGGCCAAGGCGTTCCAGGCCTACAACGGCCTGCCGGTGAACGGCTGCGTCGACACCAGCACGTGGCTCACCATGCGCGCGTACCTGATCTCCCTGTGCGACCCGGAGTTCGACTGCCGGGGGCCCGACCACCGCGTGCGGTACACCGCGCCGGACGGAGCGCGGGAGGCCTTCTTCGCCGACAACGAGTGCGACTGGGGCTCGTACGTGCTGCCGGGCGTCGCCGCCAGCCCTGTCACGTCGAACAAGATCACCGCACTCTCGCGGGACGCGGTAGTCGAGATCGAGTGCGAGGGCTGACGTGGTCACCACCATCGAGGAGCCGAGGATCCGGCCGGAGTGGCTGCTCGGCGGCGCGGTGACGTTGCTCGGCGCGATCATCATCATCGTGGTGACGTTGATCCTCGGGGCGCGGGAGGACGAGCCCGTCGTGACGCCGGTGGACGCCACGGAGCTCACCGAAGGGACCTGCGCCGAGGACCTGCGCCAACCGCACTGGGTGCCGGAGTCCGTCCAGCGGGCGGAGGTCGAGTGCCCCGCGGACATCTCGGCAGCGATCGGCCGCACGACCGCCGAGGATCACCTCGGCACGTGGATCACCTACCCGCTGGAGGGCGAGGACAACGGTCAGACGTTCCGTGGCGGGCCCGGTCTGTCCTGGCCCGAGGACGAGGTCCGCTCGGGCGCGTACCACCCGGCGTCGGCCATCATCTACGTGGCGTACCCGGGTTCCGCCGAGCTGTCCGGCGAGCTGTCCGGCGACAACGTGTCCGTCGAGTGGTCGGATCTCGCCGACTCGGGCCGGGAGGCGCGGGTGACCCGTGTGGACAACAACGGGTTCGGGCCGGTGCGGGTCGAGTGGACCGACGACGCGGGCTCCTACCTGCTGCTCGGCACGATGGGCCGCACGCCGGAGGGCGGCTCGGGGCCGACCGTGGCCGAGCTGATCAGGATCGCGGACAGCGTCGCAGCAGAAGACGAGTAACGCGACCGCGAGGTAGAGCGCTTGTCCGCGGTCTCCTGGGTGCCGCCAGAGAGACTGCGGACAAACGCTCTACCTCGCGGTCCCGCTGCAGGGTCAGAGGGCTTCGGTCAGGACCTCGTCCAGGGCCTTGACGCCGGCCTCCAGCGCCTCGGTGGTGACCGTCAGTGCCGGCCGGAACCGGACCGATCGCTCACCGCAGCCCAGCAGCAGGACGCTCCGCTCGGTGAGCGCGCCCAGCACCCGGTCGCGGACCTCGCGGGAGGGCAGCGTCAGCGCGCACATCAGGCCCTTGCCGCGGACGTCGGTCACGCCGTCGTGCCGGGTGGCCAGCTCGGTGAGCGCGTCGTGCAGGCGCTTGCCCATCGTGCGCGCCCGGTCGACCAGGCCCTCGGCCTCGTAGGTCTCCAGGATCCGGCGCGAGCGCACCATGTCGGTGAGGTTGCCGCCCCAGGTGGAGTTGATGCGCGACGAGACGGCGAACGCGTTGTCCGGGACCTCGTCGACGCGGCCACCGGCCATGACGCCGCAGACCTGGGTCTTCTTGCCGAAGGCGACGACGTCGGGGGTGATGCCGAGCTGCTGGTACGCCCAGGTCGTGCCGGTGATCCCGGCGCCGGTCTGGACCTCGTCCACGATGAACAGCGCGTCGAACTCCCGGCACAGCTCCTGCATGCCCGCCAGGAACGAGGTGCGGAAGTGGTGGTCGCCGCCCTCGCCCTGGATGGGCTCCATGATGAACGCCGCGATGTCGTGCGGGTTCGCCTCGAACGCCGCGCGAGCGGCCCCGAGCGCCGCGGCCTCTGCCGCGTCCATGTCCTTGCCCTCGGCGATGTACGGCGAGGGGATGCGCGGCCAGTCGAACTTGGGGAACCGGGCGACCTTGCCCGGCTCCGTGTTCGTCAGGGACATCGTGTACCCCGAACGGCCGTGGAACGCGTGCTCCAGGTGCATGATCCGGGTGCCGAGCTCGGGGGAGCGTCCGTTCGCCTCGTTGAAGCGGGACTTCCAGTCGAACGCGACCTTGAGGGCATTCTCGACGGCGAGCGCGCCGCCGTCGATGAAGAACAGGTGCGGCAGCGCGGGGTCGCCGAGTACACGCGCGAACGTGTCGGCGAAGCGCGCCATCTCGACCGTGTAGATATCGGAGTTGGACGGCTTGTTGATCGCCGCCGTGGCGAGCTCCTCGCGGAACGCCGCGTCGTCGGCAAGCGCGGGGTGGTTCATGCCGAGGGGTGAGGAGGCGAAGAAGGTGAACAGGTCGAGCCACTCGCGACCGTCGCGCGCGTCGACAAGCGTGGAGCCGTGCGACCGGGTGAGGTCGAGGACGAGGTCGAACCCGTCGACCAGGAGGTGCTCGCGAAGGGTGGGGAGCACTGCGGTGGGCTCAAGATGTGTCGTCATGCTGGAAAGGTAGGCAATGATCCTGCCAAGTTTCAATGCCTATGGAAATGTTCCTGTTAGGCACGCTTGGGTCTGGGGCGTCGTGTCGCCAGCAGCTCAGCGGTCCCGAGCGTGAGCGTGGACCCGAGCAGCACCAGGAGTGCTGCGGTCCAGCCGCCCGACACCGCGTGCACGGCGCCGATCACCGCGGGAGCGGTAGCGGCCACGGCGTAGCCGAACGCCTGCACGGTGGCCACCGTCCGCCGGGTCTGCGCCACCGTGCGGCACCGCTGCGCGACGATGGTGAAGATCACGACGAAGTTCCCGCCCTGGGCGATCCCGGCGAGGCTCACCCACAGCAGCCACCACTGCGGCGCCAGCAGCAGGCCCGCCGGGAGCGAGAGCCACAGCAGGCCCATCGCCGCCGCCGCACCCCGCATCGGTACCCGGGCAGCCAGGGCGAGCGGGACCAGCACGCTGCCTGCTATGGCGAGGCCCTGGAAGGGCGCGGCCGCGTTGCCCGCCGTGGTCACGGACAGGTCCAGCAGGTCGCGCAGCAGCTCGGGGAGCCAGCCGGTGACCGCGAAGTACGAGAACGACTGCGCGGCGAACGCGACGGCCAGCGCCCAGGTGATCGGACGACGCACCACGCCGCTCCAGGTCTCGTCGTCCCCCGATGTGCCTGGCGCCCGGGGCGCGCGGGTGACGTGCGGGTCCGTCGTGCGGCGGGTGGTGACGAGCCAGACGACCAGTGCCGCCGCCGCGACGAGCGACCAGGAGGCGACGGCGCCCCGCCAGCCGACGAGGGCCGCGAACGGGGCGGTGAGCGACGTCGCGAAGACGCTGCCGAGGTTCATCGTCGACGAGTACAGGCCGGTCGCCAGCGCCGTCCTGGCCGGGAAGTCCCGCGCGATGATGACCGGAACGACGACGTTGCCCACCGTGATCGCGCAGCCGAGCAGCACCGTGCCGGCGAAGGCCGCGACCACACCCGGTGTGCCCGTGCCCGCCGACCGGATCAGGGTCCCGGCGATCACGCCCACCAGGGCCACCGTGACCGCCGAGTACGGCCCGGCCCGGGCGATCAGGGTCGACGCCGCCGGCGCCACCACGCTGAAGCACAGCGCGGGGATCCCCACGAGCAGCCCGGCGAGGGTCTGGTCCAGACCCAGACCCGTCGCGACGTCGGCCATGACCGGCGGGAGGGATGTGATGGGGGTGCGCAGGTTCAGGGCGAAGACGAGGACCGCGACGAGCAGCGCGGAGCCGCCTGCCGCTGTGCGGATGTTGCTCATGATGCTGTCATTGTGCGCGACGGGGTCTGTTGGTTGCGTCGGGCGTCCAACACATCCGCACATGGTGTGCGGATCGTCATAACGGCTTCCCAGGAGGGACTGCGGCTTTCCCGTTAGATTGGGCGACCGGTCAACGGGTCCGGGACAACAGGGGTGTCGAGATGAAGCAGCGACAGGTCTTCCGAGGTGTGGGAGCACTCGTCGGCGTACTCATGCTCTCGGGGTGCGCGTTCGACCTGGGGAAGCTCGACTACACCGAGCCGGAGTTCGTCGGCTCGTACGTGGCCGACGGCGCCACGACCGTCGTCGCGCTCGGTGAGGACCGCACCTTCACCGCCGTCGGGGTCCCGGACGAGGTGCTGGCCGCCGCTGCGGGCGGCAAGGTCGACGAGGTCCCCGCCGAGATCGAGGGCACCTGGAAGTACGACTCGAAGAGCTCGGCCGACCACGTGGAGCTGACGGTCACCGACGCCGACGGCGTGCCTGCGGAGCTGGGCGAGCTGCCGCTGTACGTCGCGGACGCCGACGACCTGTTCTTCCTGCCCGACCAGCTCGGGCGCGAGAAGATAGTGGTCAGCCGGGACCGCTGAGCCGGGACCGCCCGAGCTCAGTCGTCGAACTGAGCGGTCACCGTGCGCAGCAGGTCCGCGAGCTGCGGGCGCTCCGCGGGCGACAGGGCGGTCAGCACCTTGGCCTCGATGTCCAGGAGGTCGCTCATCGCCGCGTCGACGCGCGCCAGCCCTTCGTCGGTGAGCTCGACCAGCACCCCGCGGCGGTCGTCGGGGGAGCGGTGCCGCTGCACGAACCCGCGCGACTCCAGACGGTCTATCCGGTTCGTCATGGTGCCGCTGGTGACCAGGGTCTGGGTGACGAGTGTGCCGGGCGACAGCCGGAACGGCTCACCGGCGCGGCGCAGCGCGGAGAGCACGTCGAACTCCCACGTCTCCAGGCTGTGCCGGGCGAAGGCGGTGCGGCGGGCGAGATCGAGGTGCCGCGCGAGGCGGGACACGCGGCTGAACACCGTGAGGGGTTCGAGCTCCAGGTCCGGGCGCACATGGCGCCACGCGGCGACGATGCGGTCGACCTCGTCGGCGGGACCTGTGTGCTCCATGGCGAGAGGCTACCGGATATCTCGACATCAAGAATCTCGACAGGATGTCCGTGCGGTGTCGCTCTTGGTCAGGGGGTGTCCGGCGACCGTAGGCTCAGGTCTCGTGGGTACAGACATCAGGGTGCACCAGGTCTACGCCGGCCGAGTGCTGCAGGGTCCGGGCGCGCGGTCCCTCGTGCCGGACGAGCTGGAGCGGCTCGGGTCGGAGCGGGTGCTGCTGGTGACGACGCCGTCGTCGGCCGAGGTGGGCCAGGACCTGGCCGTCGCCCTCGGGGAGCGGCATGTCGCGACCTTCGCGCGCCCGGTCCAGCACACGCCCGTCGAGGTGACCGCCGAGGCGCTCGTCCTGGCCGGAGAGGCGCGGGCCGACGCGATCGTCGCCATCGGCGGTGGTTCGGCCATCGGGCTGTCGAAGGCGCTGGCCATCCGGACGGGCATGCCCCAGGTGGCGGTACCGACCACGTACGCGGGATCGGAGGCCACACCGGTGCTCGGCGAGACGGAGAACGGCGTCAAGACGACGCGACGGGACCCCGCCTTCGCGCCGGGCACCGTCGTGTACGACCCCGAGCTGACGCTGTCCCTGCCCCGCGAGCTCACGCTGACCTCGGCCCTCAACGCGCTCGCGCACGCCGTCGAGGCGCTGTGGGACACCGCTGCGAGCGCGGCGACCCGCGCGTACGGCGTCGAGGCCGCCGACGGCATCCTCACGGCGCTCCCCGTGGTCCTGGACCACCCGTCCGACGTCGTCGCCCGCGGCCGGCTCCAGGAAGCCGCCTGGCTGGCGGGCGCCTGCCTGGCACAGGCCCGGATGGGCCTGCACCACCAGCTCGCGCACGCGCTCGGCGGGACCTTCGGCCTGCCCCACGCGGAGCTGCACGCCCTGCTCCTCGCGCACGTCATGCGGTTCAACCTGCCCGCCGCGCCCGACGCCGCCGCACGCCTGGCACGCGTCGCGGACGGCGACCCGGTGCTCGCGGTCTCCGTCCTGGCAGGCGAGCACGACGGGCCGACGTCGCTCGGCGCGCTCGGTGTGCCGCGCACCGCTCTGCGCGAGGTGGCCGAACGGGTGGCGGCCGACCCGTACCCCAACCCTCGGCCCGTGACCGCCGATGCCGTGGAGGAGCTGCTGCTCGCCGCCTGGTGAGGTCCATGGCGAGCTGAGCGCTAGGCGGGTGGCTTGCGCAGGAGGAGATGCGCCTGCGGGAAGCCGCGCGTCGGATCCTCGGCGGGCGCGATCACCAGGCGGGCCACCTCGTCCGCGCCGGTCTGTGCCAGCAGCCCGACCACGTGGTCGGGCGAGTACCGCCACGCGGGCGACACCTTGTGGTCGAAGTGCTCGGCAGTGCGACCGGCGTCGCCGAGCGACTGGAACGCGACCAGGAGATGACCGCCGGGCGCCACGACCCGGCTGAGCTCGGCGAGCGTCGCCGGGAGAGCGTCGGGCGGCGTGTGGATGATCGAGTAGTTCGCCAGCACCCCGGCGAGCGTCCCGGAGGCGATATCGAGCGAGCCCATGTCGCCGACGTCGAAGCGGACGCCGGGGTTGGCCGCGCGGGCGGTCGCCACGAGCTGCGGCGAGAGGTCGACGCCGAACGCGTCGACGCCCCGGTCACGCAGGTATGCGGTCACGTGCCCGGGCCCGCAGCCGACGTCGGCCACCGGGCCCCCGCCGCCCTGCCGGACCAGGTCCGCGAACGCTCGCACCATGACGTGGTTCAGCGGCCGGCCGGCGAACGCCTCACCGATGAACGCCGTATAGGCATCCGCCATGCCGTCGTAGTCGTCTCGAACGGTCGCGAGATGCTCGGAAGACGTCACGCCGGCAGCGTAGACGGTATGTCCGGGCGGGAGGACGGGCGGCGTCGGAGCCGACTCGAGGGTTGTGAGCCCAGCGGCGACCGAACCGAAGGTTGATGGGGTAGCGGCTGCCGAACCGAAGGTAGCGGGCCTACTTGGAGCTCGATGGACCCACAACGTTCGGTTCGAGGGATGTGCCGACGCGCAGCCTTCGGTTCGGCACCGTCATGCGTTGTGGTGGGCGCGGAACTTGCGGTTCGGCGAAGTGGCGGGGTGGGCCGCTGGGCGGAGGTTCCCGTCCGCGAGCTCACCGTCGGCCGACAATCGGTGACTCGTGCTCAAGAATATGTCCACTTTGCGGCGAACCGTGGTCCGATTCCTGACCCAATATCACAGGGTGAAACCAGGCGCCTATTGGGGGTGAATATCCCTTTCCCGTTGCAGAGTCCGTGTCGTGTGCTTAATGTATGGAACGCGAACACTGTTCCGCTCACAGGTGATCATCCTGTGATTTCCCGTTTTTTGGAAGGAATAGCCCCATGACCGTTGTTGACATCCTGTCGGAGCTCCTGCACAACCTCGGCTACACCGTCGAGCAGATCCTCTGCCTGATCGGTCTCTGACCTGCAGGTACGTTGTCAGCCGCGTGCTGCGGCGGCATGAGTAGCATCCCCAGCTGAACGAACACCCCTCGCGGTTCACCGCGAGGGGTGTTCGTTATATAAATGCGCCGCGCACATTTTTTGCCTCAGGGAAAAAGCGGGTGCGCCAACGCAACTCCGCGCCCGGATGATGGCAGTTCGGGCGCATTGCTCGGGGACTCGGCGCATCAGCGCGAGTGCCGGGTCAGCTCCGGCTTCTTCTCCATGTTGTGCAGGCCGTTCCAGGCGAGGTTCACGAGGTGGGCCGCTACCTCGGTCTTCTTGGGGCTGCGGGCGTCCAGCCAGTACTGGCCGGTGAGCGCGATCATGCCGACGAGCATCTGCGCGTAGAGCGGGGCGGTCCTCGGCTCGAGCCCCGCAGCCCTGAACTGCGGTTCGAGGATCGACTCGACCTGGGTGGCGACGTCGCCGATCAGGCTCGAGAAAGTCCCGGTCGCCTGCGCGACGGGGGAGTCGCGCACGAGGATGCGGAAACCGTCCTCGGACGACTCGATGTAGTCCAGCAGGGCGAGCGCCGTCCGCTCCAGCAGGACTTTGGGGTGACCACCCGAGCCGAGCGCACCCGTCAGCGCGGTGGTGAGCGCCTGGACCTCGCGGTCCACCACTACCGCGTAGATGCCCTCCTTGCCGCCGAAGTGCTCGTACACGACGGGCTTGGAGACCTCGGCGCGAGCCGCGATCTCCTCCACGCTCGTGCCTTCGAAGCCCTTTCCGGCGAACAGTCCGCGGCTGACCGTGAGCAGCTGCTCGCGGCGCTGACTGGCCGTCATACGAGGTCGGTGGGTACGTCGGTTGTCGGCGGCCATGGTGCTCATTGTGCCCGAGCGACAGTTCCGGACGTGTCCGGAACGTGCCGGACGAGCGAACGCGGTCGAACCAGGATGTGGCTGACGACTCGCCCGGTACGGGCGGGGGCATCGCTCAGGACCTGGCAGACTGTTCACGGACGTGCGACGGTGGCACACGCCCGCTTCGGGTCACGACGGAGCCGCGCGCGCCCGGTCCGCCTTGGTGTAATCGGCAGCACAGAGGTTTTTGGTGCCTTTAGTCCAGGTTCGAATCCTGGGGGCGGAGCCATCCGGATCTGACGAACCCACCGATCGGAGCACTCGTGACCGAGACACCTCAGCCGGCAGCAGTCATCGTTCTTGCCGCCGGCCAGGGCACCCGCATGAAGTCAGCGTTGCCGAAGATCCTGCATCCGCTCGGCGGCAAGCCGATGGTCGGGCACGCGCTGACTGCCGCTCGTGAGCTCGAGCCCCTGCAGGTCGCCGTGGTGGTCCGGCACGAGCGCGAGCTGGTCGCGGAGGCGATCGGGCAGCTCGACCCCGAGGCGATCCTCGTGGACCAGGACGACATCCCCGGTACCGGCCGAGCGGTGCAGTGCGCCCTCGCGGCGCTCGACGCCAAGGCACAGGCCGCCGCGGCGGTCGCGGGTATCGCCGACGGCGAGATCGTGGGCGACGGCGTCGAGGGCGCCGTCGTGGTCGTGGCGGGCGACGTACCCCTGCTCGACGGCGCCACCCTCGGCCAGCTCCTCTCGGCGCACCGTGCCGACGGCAACGCGGTGACCGTCCTCACCACGGAGGTCGCCGACGCCACCGGCTACGGCCGGATCGTCCGCGAGCCGGACACCGGCGACGTGCTCGAGATCGTCGAGCACAAGGACGCGACCGCCGACCAGCTCGAGATCCGCGAGATCAACTCGTCGGTCTACGTGTTCGACGCCGCGACGCTGCGCAAGGGTCTCGGTGGTCTCGACAGCCGGAACGCGCAGGGCGAGGTCTACCTGACCGACGTCATCGCGTTCGCCCGTACCGAGGGCCTGCACGTGCGGGCGCTGCTCGCCGACGACCCGATGCTGGTCGAGGGCGTCAACGACCGGGTGGCCCTCTCGGTCCTGGCCCGCGAGATGAACCGCCGCATCGTCGAGGAGTGGCAGCGCGCGGGCGTCACCGTTCAGGACCCGGCCACCACGTGGATCGACGTCGACGTGGAGCTGTCCCCCGACGTCACGCTCCTGCCGAACACGCAGCTCAAGGGCGCGACGGTGGTCGCGACCGGCGCCACGATCGGTCCCGACACCACGCTGACCGACGTCGAGGTGGGGGTCGGCGCGACGGTGATCCGCACCCACGGGTCGCTCGCCGTGATCGGCGAGGGCGCGTCCGTCGGCCCGTTCGCCTACCTGCGTCCGGGCACCAGCCTGGGCCGCAAGGGCAAGATCGGCACGTTCGTCGAGACCAAGAACGCGGTGATCGGCGAGGGCAGCAAGGTGCCGCACCTCTCCTACGTGGGCGACGCGACGATCGGCGAGCACTCCAACATCGGTGCGGCGTCGGTGACCGTGAACTACGACGGTGTGCACAAGCACCGCACGGTGATCGGCTCGCACGCCCGCACGGGCGCGGACAACATGTTCGTCGCGCCCGTCACGGTGGGCGACGGCGCCTATACCGCCGCCGGCTCCGTGATCCGCCGGGACGTGCCCGCCGGCGCGCTCGGCGTCACCGCCGGGCAGCAGCGGAACATCGACGGCTGGGTCGCCCGCCGTCGGCCGGGGACGGCTGCCGCGGACGCCGCGGCGAACGCCCACGGTGGGGCGTCCGGACTCGGTGATCAGGCGCAGCGACAGCTTGCCCAGCAGAATGCCGCCGGGGCGCCCACTGCCCCGCAGGCCGCGGCCGCCCAGGCCGAGGCCGACCTGGCCCCTGTCCCCGGGGCCGACAAGGAAGGAAAGTCCCACTGATGTCCAGCACCATCGCTCCCGGTCCGAACCGCCACCCGCTCGTCCTCGCAGCGGGACGGGCACACCCTGAGCTGGCGAAGAACGTCGCGAAGGAGCTGGGCATCGATCTGCTCGGTGTCTCCGCGTACGACTTCGCGAACAGCGAGACCTATGTGCGGTTCAGCGAGTCGGTGCGTGGCATGGACCTGTTCCTGCTCCAGTCGCACACGATGCCGGTGAACCAGTGGATCATGGAGCAGCTGCTCATGGTCGACGCCGCCAAGCGCGCCTCGGCGCACTCCGTCACGGTCGTGGCGCCGTTCTTCGGCTATGCCCGCCAGGACAAGAAGAGCCGTGGCCGCGAGCCGATCTCGGCCCGCCTCATCGCGGACCTGTTCAAGACGGCCGGCGCCGACCGCCTGATGAGCGTGGACCTGCACACGGCGCAGATCCAGGGCTTCTTCGACGGCCCGGTGGACCACCTGTGGGCCATGCCGATCCTCGTCGACTACGTGCGCTCCCGCGTGGACGTCGAGAACGTCACGGTCGTCTCGCCGGACGCCGGGCGCATCCGCGTCGCCGAGATCTGGGCCTCCAAGCTGGGCGGTGGCCCGCTGGCGTTCGTGCACAAGACGCGCGACGTCACGCGCCCCAACCAGTCCGTCGCCAACCGCGTCGTCGGTGACGTGCAGGGCCGCGACTGCGTGCTGGTCGACGACCTCATCGACACCGGCGGCACGATCGCCGAGGCGGTCAAGGTCATCATGGCCGCGGGCGCCAAGTCCGTGACCGTCGCGGCGACGCACGGCGTGCTCTCCGGCCCGGCCGCGCAGCGGCTCACGGAGTGCGGTGCACGCGAGGTCGTCGTGACCGACACCCTGCCCATCGAGGACGACCGCCGGTTCCCCAACCTCAAGGTGCTCTCGATCGCGCCGCTGCTCGCGTCGGCGATCAACGAGGTCCACTCCGACGGCTCGGTGACATCGCTCTTCGACGGTAATTCCTGATCCTTCGAGGTCAACCCGGGTGTCCTTCAGGGTGCCCGTCTGGGTATACGGTCTGACTCTTGACTCGGACACGGTCAACGGAGGACCGTGTCTTGACATCGATCTGGGAGGGTCAGTGACCGTCACCGTCGTGGTGCCCACGTTCAACGAGGGGCCCAACGTCCGGGTGCTCACCGAGCGGCTGTGCGCCGCCTTCGGTGTGCTGCCCGACGACGGTCGGCCCTCGGGCGCCGCCCACGGGCCCGAGGGCGGCCCGGCGCCGATCGGGGCGCCGGACCTGGCGGAGATCCTCTTCGTCGACGACTCCACCGACAACACCCCCGAGCTGATCCGTGAGGTCGCGGCCACCGCACCGGTCCCGGTCCGCCTGCTGCACCGGGAGCGGGCCGAGGGCGGGCTCAGCGGCGCCGTCGTGGCCGGGCTGCGGACCGTCACCACCGAGTGGGCGGTCGTGATGGACGGCGACCTGCAGCACCCGCCGGAGCTCGTACCCGCGCTCGTCACGCGGGGGCAGGAGGCGGGGCTCGACATCGTCGTCGCCTCCCGCTACACCGGCGACGGCGACGCAGGGGGCCTGGACGGCTGGTGGCGCCACGGTGTGTCGATCGCCTCGGCGCTCCTGGCGCGCTCGATGTTCCCGGTGCGGCTGCGCAACGTGACCGACCCGCTCACCGGGTTCTTCGCGACACGGGTGGACCGGCTGGACCTCGACGCGCTGCACCCGCGCGGCTTCAAGATCCTGCTCGAGCTCCTCACGCGCAACAGACTGGCCGTGGGGGAGGAGCCGTTCGTGTTCGGCGAGCGGTACGCCGGGCACTCGAAGGCCACCTTCAAGACCGGCCTGCGCTACCTGGAGCAGCTCGCCGCCCTGCGGTTCGGGCGGATGTCGCGGTTCGCGATCATCGGCGGCTTCGGAGCCGTGCTGAACATCCTTATCCTGTGGCTCCTCACCGGGCTGGGCATGCACTACGTGGCGGGTGCGGTGATCTCCGCCGTCGTCACGATCCTGACCAACTTCCTGCTGCAGGAGCGGTTCGTGTTCCGCGACCTGCGGAACGAGGGCCGGGGCGTCTGGTCGCGGTTCGCGCACTCGTTCGCGTTCAACGGCACCGAGGCGGCGATCCGCCTGCCCGTGCTGTGGTGGCTCGTCGAGTTCACGGGCATGTGGCCGGTGCTCGTGCAGGCGGTGACCCTCGTCGTGGCGTTCCTGCTGCGCTTCGTGTTCCATGTCCAGGTCGTCTACAAGCCGCGTCGCACGCAGCCGTCGATCGGCGTCACACCGCCTCTCGGTGCGGATCGCGCCGACGAGCGGGTACAGTAGTCAGGTTGCCTCGGCGAGGGACGCTTGACGGCCGCGGCGGGACTCGATCCCGCTAGCACCAGGCCGGCGTCCGTGATCGACTGGGCGGCCGTCGGCGGCCCCTGGGTGGAGTTCCTCCAGCACTCCGTCCCACGTGCCCGCTCCGCGCCCGTCACGTGTCCCGCGCCGACGCAGCCGCCGACCGAGTTGCACACACAGACCTTTCAGGAGTGAATTCCCATGGCCGAGATCAAGCTCGCCGCTGAGGCCCGTACCGAGTTCGGCAAGGGCGCCGCCCGCCGCATCCGCCGCGACAACAAGATCCCCGCCGTCCTCTACGGGCACGGTGGCGACCCGGTGCACGTGACCCTGCCGGGCCACGAGTCCATGCTGGCGCTGCGCCAGACCAACGTGCTGCTCAACATCGACGTGGACGGCAAGGGCCAGCTGGCCGTCGCCAAGGACGTCCAGCGCGACCCGGTCCGCAACACCATCGAGCACATCGACCTGCAGGTCGTGCGCGCCGGCGAGAAGATCACCGTCGACATCTCCGTCAACATCGTCGGCGAGTCGGCCCCGGGCACCATCCACCTCGTCGAGGAGCAGACGCTCTCGGTCGAGGCCGAGGCCACGCACCTGCCCGAGTTCGTCGAGGTCTCCATCGAGGGCCTCGAGGCCGGCGCGCAGATCCACGCCGAGGACGTCGCCCTGCCCGCGGGCTCGACACTGCTCACCGACCCGAAGGCCGTCGTCGTGCTCGTCACCGAGCCGCGCGGCGAGGCCGGCGACGACGACGCCGACTCCGCCGAGTCGCCCGCCGAGGCGTCCTCGGAGAGCTGACCCCTCTCGGTACTTCCGAGTGGTCGGTAGATCGTCAGGTGATCGGTAGCTCCAACTGCCGATCACCTGACAATCTGCCGACCATTTCGCTCTGACGTAAGGGAACGTGACATGAGCGACCGGCCCTGGCTCGTCGTCGGGCTCGGCAATCCTGGCCCCAAGTACGCCGGCAACCGGCACAACGTGGGCCAGATGGTGCTGGACCTGCTCGCGGAGCGCACAGGCGCACGCTTCTCGAAGCACGCGCGGGCGCAGGCGGTCGTCGCCGAGGCGCGGCTCGGCGTGCTCCCCGGCGGAGCCCCCGGGCCCCGCGTGATCCTCGCGAAGCCGACCACCTACATGAACACGTCGGGGGGCCCGGTCAGCGCCCTCGCCAAGTACTACGACGTCGACCCCGAGCAGGTGGTCATGGTGCACGACGAGGTGGACATCCCCTTCGACACCATCAAGCTCAAGCTCGGCGGCGGCGAGGGCGGCCACAACGGCCTGCGCGACACCACCAAGGCTCTTGGGACCAAGGACTACCACCGCGTGCGGGTGGGCGTCGGCCGGCCGCCGGGCCGGATGGACACCGCGGACCACGTGCTCAAGGACTTCTCCGCCACGGAGAAGAAGGACCTGCCGATCCTGGTGGACGACGCCGCCGACGCCGTCGAGCTGCTGGTCATCGAGGGTCTGCTCGCCGCCCAGGGGAAGTTCCACACCGCGAAGGCGTGATGCTCGCGGTGGCCAGGCCGGTCGAGACCCAGTTCTCGACCGCCCGGCCACCGGAGCTGCTCAATCGGCGGCGCGCGTCAGTGCGCCTCCGCCCCCGCCCAGGTCGTCAGGTAGCTCTCCGGGCCGCGTACCAGGTCGTCGATGATCTCCTGCCCGCCGACGAGCCGCAGGTCCTCGACGTAGTCGGGCACCAGCCCGTAGTGCGCTACGCCGTCGACGTTGATGTCCCACGTGCGCTCACCGGTGGTCTGCCGGTCGAGCAGCGTGCCGCCGTCGAACGACCGGAACGGGTAGGTGACGGGGTTGGCCGCTTCGCCCCTGGGGGGCGGCGTGCCGCCGAAACCGTTCATGTCGAACCCGAAGCCGATGCCCGCGCCGTACCGGTCGCGTACCGGTGCGGTGCGCTCGTACTCCTCGACGAACTCGTGGGCGGCGTGCCCGTAGATGGTCGCGAACCCACCGAGGGCGTAGAGCCGGTCGAGGTACCGCTCGTCCATCCAGGAGTGCGTCGACAGGACGCCCGGGTAGTCCTCGGCCTCCAGGATGTCGAGCGTCTGGTCGGCGGCCTTCGCGCTCATGTGGTCGATCTCGACCATCATGTTGCGTTCGACCATGCCGCGGACGGCGTATGCGCCCAGCCCGCTCAGACCCTTCGTGTTGCAGACGGTCCCCGGCGGGTAGAGGGGCAGGACGGGCGGGAGGTCGTCCTCCAGCGCGGGCGGGAGCTCACCGTTGCCCGGGTTGTGGTCGTGCGGCTGGTCGGCGGGGCAGGAGCGAGCGTCCCACCAGGTGCCGGTCGAGAGGAACTGGCCGGCGTTGATGATCGTGCCCATGGATCCCTCGTCGAACCGCACGCCGCACAGCGCGTTGTCGAACTTGTGGCAGAGGTACATCGAGCGCACACCCAGGTCGTACAGCTCGTCGAGGCCGGCGTCGATGTCGGCCCGCGAGCAGTTCGGGATGCGCAGGGTCTGCTTGCACCCGAACGGCTCCGACGTCTCGACGCCGAGCACGACGGCGAGCTTGCCCTCCTCGATCACCTGGCGGGCCTGCTCGCTGGTGGTCACTATCCGGAACCAGCCCTTGCCCGCCCCGCCGTACTGGGCGTCGACGTAGGCCTGCAGGTCGTAGGTGTCCTGCGCCTGGCGGCGGATCGCCGTCATCTCGTCGCAGCTCTGGTAGGTGCCCGGGTTGATGGAGCACAGCAGGCCGTTGGTGACCAGGTCGTTCACGAGCACGCGCTGGCCGCCGCGCCAGGCCCGCTCGACCCAGCGGTAGTACATCTGCTGGTGGGTCAGCGAGTCGTGGGCGGGCCAGTCGGCGAACGTGGGCCAGCCGGTGGTGTCGTGCGTGCCGATGGGGGAGCCGTCGCGGGTCAGGTTCTCCAGCAGCGCGCCGAGCCCGTGCGGCTCGTGGGACAGGCAGTCCCGCAGCGCGGTCTCGATCCCGTCCTCCGAGAAGACCTTGCCGCACAGGGCCGCGCCGCCCATGCCGTCCTGCATGAACATGTGGCTGTGCGCATCGATCAGGCCGTACACCGTGCCGTCCGGCCGGGTGCCGGTGAACGGCGTGCCCGTGGCGTTGATCTCTGACTCCGGGCTGGGCAGCGTGGGCTCGGCGAGCGCTGCCGTGGCCTGTTCCCGCGTGGCCTGTTCGGGTGCGGCCTGAGCCGGTGCCAGCAGCGCCGTCGCACTGAGGCAGGCGGCGGTGACCGCGGCCGCGAGAACCGCCGTTCGTCTGATGCGTCGCACAAGACCTCCCGCTGGCCGGGGCGAGGCCAGGGCTCCGCCGGGTCGCGACGGCGCCGTTGCCGTTGCTGAGTTCGACACAATAACAGGACTTGTCACGTTCAGGGTAGATGTCGGCAAAAAGTAACAAGCCACTTTTTGCCAAGGTTCAGCGGCTGGCGCCGGTCAGCCGCCGCGGCGGCGCGAAGAGCCAGCGCGCGCCGATGCGGGGCGCCAGGGCACCGAGCCCCAGCCCGACGGCGATCGCCGCGACCCAGAGCGCCACCGGCAGCCACTGCGACTGCGGCGCGGGGATCCAGATGGCGTTGCGGTAGAGCAGGCACAGCAGCCCGAGCACCACCGACGTATGCGTGACGAACACCGGCAGCGTCCGCGCTCCGATCCACTGCAACCCGAGTGAGCTGGGCAGATACCGGGTACCGGGCACACGGGAGGCCAGCACGCTCACGGCCACCCCCGCAGGGACGCCCGCGATGTTCGCCAGTAGGTAGAGGCCTGGCGCGTCGGCGACGCCCAGCTCCCGCACGGCCACCTGGATCCCGAGCCAGACGACGACGGCGCCCACCGCCCACAGCCAGGTGACCCGCCGGGCGAACCGTTCCAGCAGCGACCGCAGGTGCAGGCCGCCCAGGAAGAAGAGCAGGAACTGTGCGGTGCCCCGCCATGCGATGCTCTCCGGTTCCCAGCCCGCCAGGGCCCACCCGCTCACGCATGCGGCGAGCACGAGCTGCACGGGGGCGGGCACCCGGCGCAGCGCTCGTGCGATCACGAAGAAGGCGGCGAGCGTCCAGACGAACCAGAGCTCGGAGCGGGGGACCAGGAGCGACCAGGCCAGGTGGCCCCACAGGGTGCCCCAGTCGGCGTCGGCCACCTGGTAGTAGCCGGTGAGCAGGCGGACCACGAGGGAGATCGGCTCCCACAGCACGAACACCCAGGCGAAGAACAGGAGCTTGCCGCGCGCCAGGCGGGACCACGGCACCGTCGTCCACTTCGCGGCGAACATGCCGGCCACCGCGAAGAACAACGGCATGCGCAGGCTGCGCAGCGTCTCGTTCACCTCGCGCAGCACGCTCACCTCGTACCCCGTCGACCACGTCCAGTTGGTCGCGTGGTAGAGCACCACGAGACCGATGGCGAGGCCGCGGGCGGCGTCGGGCCAGGCGAGACGGACGGGGGTGCGCGGCCCGACGGCGGGGTCGTGCCCCGGCACGCCTGCGTGCCGCGGGGATCCGGGAGGGGTGAACATCGCGGGTCATCGTACGTGCAGTGCTCTGTTCAAGGGTGGTGGCGCCAGAGGGCGGTGGCGCCGCGCGCACCGTGGGAGGCACTGTCAGTGTCCGGGAGTAGCCTGGGATCAGCCCCTCACGCCGTCGACCGCACCCGGTCGTGCTCGTGATGGGCCCGTCGTCGTGCGCCCTCGAAGGACAGAACCCATGAACCTCACCGGCCTGCTTCCCACTCTTCTGCGCGATCCCGGCGCCGCCGCCGCGGTGGAGCACGTACGCGCCCGCGGCTTCGCGGACGTGGTGGGTCCGGCGGGCGTGCGCCCGCCGCTGCTCGTCGCCGCGTCCGCGCGGCGCCCGCTCGTGGTGGTCACCGCGACGGGCCGCGAGGCCGACGACCTGGCCGCGAGCCTGCGGAGCTATCTCCCGGAGGACCAGGCCGACGACGTCGCGGTGCTCCCCGCCTGGGAGACGCTGCCGCACGAGCGGCTCAGCCCGCGCGCGGACACCGTGGCCAAGCGCCTCGCCGTGTTCCGCCGCCTGGCGCACCCGGCCGAGGGGCACGGGCAGGCCGGCGCGATCCGGATCCTCGTGATGCCGGTCCGCGCCCTGCTGCAGCCCGTCGTCGAGGGCCTCGGAGAGCTCGAGCCGGTCCAGCTGGACATCGGCGCCACCGCTGACCTGACCGACGTCGCCGAGCGGCTCACCGCCGCCGCCTACACACGCGTGGACATGGTGGAGCGGCGCGGCGAGTACGCGGTGCGCGGTGGCATCCTCGACATCTTCCCGCCCACGGAGGACCACCCGCTGCGGTGCGAGTTCTGGGGCGACGAGGTCACGGAGATCCGCTGGTTCGCCGTGGCCGACCAGCGCAGCCTGGAGATCGCGGAGCGCGGGCTCTGGGCGCCGCCGTGCCGCGAGATCCTGCTGGACGACGCCGTCCGGGCGCGTGCCGCCGAGCTCGTCGAGACCCTGCCCGGCGCGGTCGAGATGCTCGACAAGCTGGCCGCCGGTGTCGCCGTCGAGGGCATGGAGTCGCTGGCGCCCGTGCTGGTGGACCGCATGATCTCCGTCCTGGAGCTCGTGCCCGACGACGCGCTGCTCGTGGTCGACGAGCCCGAGCGCGTACGTCGTCGAGCCCACGACCTCGTGGCGACCACCGAGGAGTTCCTCGCCGCGGCCTGGACCGGGGCCGTGGCCGGCGGCGCGGCGCCCATCAACCTGTCCGCCGCGTCCTTCGCGACGTTCGCCGAGGTCCGCGAGGTAGCGGCTCGGCGCGGCCTGGGCTGGTGGACGCTGTCGTCGTTCACGCAGGACACGGAGCTCGCCGACCTGTCAGACACACAGGTCACCGGAGTGACCTCAGCGTCTGACACGTTCGTGGTGAGCGCTCGGGACGTCGAGTCGTACCGCGGAGACCTCGCCCGCGCCCTCGACGACGTGCACGGCCTGCAGGTCGCGAGCTGGCGGCTCGTGCTGACCACCGAGGGACACGGCCCCGCGAAGCGCATGACCGAACAGCTGTCGGCGGCGGGTACCGCGGCCCGGCTGGCGATCTCGCTCGAGGACGAGCCCGAGCCGGGCGTCGTGCACGTGGTCGCGGGCGGCGTCGGCAAGGGCTTCGTGGCGCCCGACCTGAAGCTCGCCGTCTTCTCCGAGCAGGACCTGACCGGGCGGGCGGGCTCCGGCACGCGCGACATGCGCAAGATGCCCAGCCGACGGCGCAACGTGGTGGACCCGCTCCAGCTCAAGGCCGACGACTTCGTGGTGCACGAGCAGCACGGTGTCGGCCGGTTCGTCGAGATGGCGCAGCGCACCATGGGCACCGGCGGCAACCGTGCCACGCGCGAGTACCTCGTGATCGAGTACGCGAGCAGCAAGCGCGGACAGCCGGGCGACCGGCTGTTCGTGCCCACCGACCAGCTCGACCAGGTCACCAAGTACACCGGCGGGGAGTCGCCGTCGCTGTCCAAGATGGGCGGCGCCGACTGGAAGAACACCAAGGCCAAGGCGCGCAAGCACGTCAAGGAGATCGCGAGCGAGCTCATCCGGCTCTACAGCGCGCGCATGGCCACGCAGGGTCACGCGTACGGTCCCGACACCCCGTGGCAGCGTGAGCTCGAGGACGCCTTCGCCTACGTCGAGACCCCGGACCAGCTCGCGACGATCGACGAGGTCAAGGCCGACATGGAGAAGTCCGTGCCGATGGACCGCCTGGTGTGCGGCGACGTCGGGTACGGCAAGACGGAGATCGCCATCCGGGCAGCGTTCAAGGCGGTGCAGGACGGCAAGCAGGTCGCCATCCTGGTCCCCACGACGCTCCTGGTGCAGCAGCACTTCGAGACGTTCTCCGAGCGGTACACCGGGTTCCCCGTCAACGTGCGGGCGCTGAGCCGCTTCCAGACCGCCAAGGAGTCCGAGGAGACGCTCGCGGGCCTGAAGGAAGGCAGCGTCGACGTCGTCATCGGCACGCACCGGCTCATCACCGGGTCCGTCCAGTTCAAGGACCTGGGTCTGGTGGTCATCGACGAGGAGCAGCGCTTCGGCGTCGAGCACAAGGAGACGCTCAAGCAGCTGCGCACCAACGTGGACGTGCTGGCCATGTCGGCGACCCCGATCCCCCGCACGCTCGAGATGGCGGTGACCGGCATCCGCGAGATGTCGACGCTGGCCACGCCCCCGGAGGAGCGCCACCCCGTGCTCACCTACGTGGGCGCCTTCGAGGAGAAGCAGATCGCCGCCGCGCTGCGGCGCGAGCTGCTGCGCGAGGGCCAGGTCTTCTACGTGCACAACAAGGTGGAGACCATCCAGCGCACCGCCTCCCGGCTCAACGAGCTGGTGCCCGAGGCCCGCATCGGCGTGGCCCACGGCAAGATGGGCGAGCACGAGCTCGACCGGGTCATCCGCGCCTTCTGGGAGAAGGAGCTCGACGTCCTGGTCTGCACCACGATCATCGAGACCGGCCTGGACATCTCCAACGCCAACACCCTGATCCTCGAGCGGTCCGACATGCTGGGCCTGTCCCAGCTGCACCAGCTCAGGGGCCGGGTGGGCCGTGGGCGCGAGCGCGCCTACGCGTACTTCCTCTACCCGCCGGAGAAGCCGCTCACCGAGACGGCGCACGACCGGCTCGCCACCATGGCCGCCCACACCGACCTCGGCGCGGGCATGCAGATCGCCATGAAGGACCTCGAGATCCGCGGGGCCGGCAACCTGCTGGGCGGCGAGCAGTCCGGGCACATCGCCGGCGTCGGCTTCGACCTCTACGTGCGCATGGTGGGCGAGGCGGTCTCCGCGTTCCGCGGCGACGCCGAGGAGGAGGCCCCCGAGGTCACCATCGAGCTGCCCGTGGACGCGCACCTGCCCGAGTCCTACATCGCCACGGAGCGGCTGCGGCTGGAGGCGTACAAGAAGATCGCGACCGCGCACGACGCCGCGGCCCTCGACGAGGTGCGCGCCGAGCTCACCGACCGCTACGGCGCGCTGCCCGACGTCGCGGACGCGCTGTTCGACGTCGCGGGCTTCCGGAACCACGCACGTCAGGCGGGGCTCACGGACATCACCGCACAGGGCAAGTTCGTCCGGTTCGCGCCGGTGAGCCTGCCCGAGTCGGCGCAGCTGCGCCTCAAGCGGCTCTACCCCGGGACCGTGCTCAAGCCCGCCATCCGGGCGATCCTCGTACCGTTCCCGACCACCGCGCGGATCGGCGGCCGGCCGCTGCGTGGTACCGAGGTCCTGGAATGGGCCAGGGGCCTTATCGATGCGGTGATTCTGGCGGACGTGGGGGCGGCGGCTAAGGTCGGCACCAGCGCTTGAGCCCTGGTGTCGCGGCATGTGGGCGTAGGTGAAACTCGGATTCACGGCAACTGGCCTGGAACGTATAGGCTCCACCCGCGTAACTCGCTCATCATGTCTTTTGTGGAGGACCCCGCATGGCTCTCGGACACCGTACGCGTGCGGTCATCGGCTCGATCACGGCAGCAGCCGCGTTCGGAGTGCTGCTGACCGGCTGCGCGGCCAGCTCGGACGAGACGGCAGCAGCCGCGGAGCAGGTCGAGGTGGATCCGGAGCTGCGCGCGCTGCTGCCCGGTGAGCTGATGGCCCAGTCCACCCGCATCACGGTCGGTACCGAGTCGGGCTACCCGCCCTTCCAGTACACGAACGAGGCAGGCCGCATCGTCGGGTTCGAGATCGACCTGTTCGACGCCGCCTCGGACCGGCTGGGCCTGAAGTACACGTTCCACGACATGCCGTGGGACTCGCTGATCAACGAGCTGTACGCGAGCAACGTCGACGTGGTGGCCGCCGCCATGTCGGACACCCCGGAACGCCAGATCGAGTCCGACTTCGTCGACTACTACAACGACAGCGACGCGATCATGGTCCCGGCCGGGAACCCCGGCAAGATCAAGACGCTCGCGGACCTGTGCGGCCGTAAGGTCGCCGTTCTCGGTGGTACCGCGGTGGAGGACTACTCGTCGCAGCAGACCGCGCTGGTCGCCCTCAACGAGAACGAGTGCCAGGCCGAGCCGGTCACGATCATGCCGTTCGGCACGGACGCCGACGCACTCGCCCAGGTCGAGGCGGGCACCGCTGACGCCGAGCTGACGCAGTGGTCCACCGGTGTGTACAACGCGAAGCAGATCGGCTCCGGTGATGTCTTCGAGGTGGCGAACAGCGAGATCATCAACCCGACGCCCCTGGGCTTCCGGTTCCTGAAGGGCGACGTCGAGCTGGTGCGGGCCTACCAGGCGGCGATGCAGAGCATCATCGACGACGGTACGTACGCCAAGATCCTCGAGAAGCACGACCTCTCGGTCGGTGCGCTGGAGACCGCCACCGTCAACAACCAGCCGGCGTCGTAGTGCCGCATCGCTGAACGTCGCGCGCGACGGGCCGTCCCACACCGTGGGGCGGCCCGTCCTGCTTTGTCGGGAACCGCCAGACGCGGCTCCGCGGCGGCCGCTGTGGCGTCCACCAAGTCGTCCCAGGAATTAGTGGTCACCCTAGTGACCATTACGTCGCTCGTCGGTTAGCCTGGTAACCGAAAGGAGCAGTCATGGCCAGAACTTCCCTCCGGACCCGGCGCGACCTCGCCTCACTCGGCGACCACGTCCGGGCCTGGCGCAAGATCCACGGCCTCACGGCCCAGCTCGTCGCCGATCGTGCGGGCATCACGCGCACCACGCTCCGCGCGCTCGAGACGGGTACCGGAACGGTGAGCCTGGAGAACACGTTCGCGGTGCTCCGTGTGCTCGGGGTGGCCGACGCCGTCGTCGGCGCGACCGACCCGCTGACCACCGAGATGGGCAGGTTCCACGCGGAACGGGCCCTGCCGCAGCGGGTAAGAGTTCCAAGCTGAGAAGGTGAACCGCGATGTCGATACATGTCGAGGTCGAGCTGCCAGGCGGCGGACAGACCCGTGCCGGTGACCTCGACATGCACCTCAACCGGGGCGGCGCCCTGGTCGGCTGCACGTTCCGTTACGACGACGCCTACCTGCGTGACGCGCGGGCGTACGCCCTGTGCCCGGAGCTGCCGCTGACGCCGGGGAACATCCCGTCCGGCAGCGACCGGCCCCTGTTCGGCGTCCTCGCGGACTGCCAGCCCGACCAGTGGGGCCGCACCCTGCTGTTCAACGCGGAGCGGCGCGCCGCGCGCGCGGAGGGTCGCGGGTTCATGACCCTCACCGAGGTGGACTTCCTGCTCGGCGTGCAGGACGAGACCCGCCTGGGGGCGCTGCGCTTCTCGCTGGACGACGGCAGGACCTTCATGGGCCCGCCGCGGGCGGAGGTCCCCGACCTGGTCGACCTGCCGTCGCTGACGGCCGCCGCGGACGCCGTCGCGCAGCACCGGGAGACCGACCACGACGTGCGGCTCCTGGTCGCGGCCGGCACCTCGATGGGCGGGGCGCGACCCAAGGTGACGGTGAAGGACAGCGCCGGCGACCTGTGGATGGCGAAGCTGCCGGAGAGCGGCGACCGGTGGGACATGCAGGCCTGGGAGTACCTGACGCTGCGGCTGGCCTCGGACGCGGGCATCGAGGTCCCGGTGGCACGGCTGCACCGCATCGGTCCCGCGCGATCGATCCTGCTGACCCGCCGGTTCGACCGGCGGCCGGACGGCGGACGTATCGGTTTCCTGTCCGCCGACAGCCTCACGCAGAAGGCGTTCTTCGAGGTCATCGACTATCGGACGCTCGCGGAGACGCTCGCGGACCACTCGGGCAGGCCGGCCACCGACGGTCACGACCTGTTCCGCCGGGTGGCCTTCACGCTGCTCGTGCGCAACGTGGACGACCACATGAAGAACCATGGCTTCCTGCGCCGCTCCGACGGCTGGTCGCTCTCCCCGCTCTTCGACGTGAACCCCAACCCCTTCGCCGTCGCGGAGTCGACGCCGCTGCGGCCCGGCGACACGCGTATCGACCGGGACGTGCGGGTGCTGCTGGCCACCGCGGACTCGTACGGCCTGCGGCAGGAGGACGCCCGGCGGGTGCTGGCCGAGGTGGCGGGTGCGACGTCCGGCTGGTCGCGGGTAGCGCGCGACATGTCGCTGCCGTCCGAGGAGATCGCCCTGATGGCGGAGGCGTTCGAGAACCCGAACCGGGACGAGGCGCTGGCAGCCTGACCTGCGGGCATGCCAGGGCGGGGCAGCGCGGCGTTACGCTCCAGAGGTGACCGGTAATACTCGGCCCATCGAGGCCTCCATCCGCACGGACTTCCGCGACGAGATGGACTACGGCTCCTATCTGGGGCTCGACGCGCTCCTCTCGGCACAGCACCCGATGAGCGACCCTCCGCACCACGACGAGCTGCTGTTCATCATCCAGCACCAGACCACCGAGCTGTGGCTCAAGCTCGTGGTGCACGAGCTGCGCGCCGTCCGCGGATTTCTCGACAGCGACGACCTGTCGCGGGCGCTCAAGGGCCTGGCCCGCGTGAAGCACATCCAGCGCACCATCACGGAGCAGTGGTCGGTGCTGGCCACCCTCACGCCCAGCGAGTACGCGGAGTTCCGGGGGTCGCTGGGGCAGTCGTCGGGCTTCCAGTCGCACCAGTACCGCGCCGTGGAGTTCCTGCTGGGCAACAAGAACGCCGGGATGCTGCAGGTGTTCCGCGACAAGCCCGAGGTGCACGCGCTGCTGGCGCACCTCCTGGCCGAGCCCACCGTGTACGACGCGTTCCTGCGGCTGCTGGCCCGGCGCGGACATCCGGTGCCGGCAGAGATCCTGGACCGGGACGTCACGCAGGCATGGGTCGAGCACCCGGAGCTGATCAAGGTCTTCAAGACGATCTACGAGGACCCGCACGACAACTGGGAGCTGTACGAGGCCTGCGAGGACCTGGTCGACATCGAGGACGCGTTCCAGCTGTGGCGGTTCCGCCATCTGCGCACCGTGCAGCGGACCATCGGCTTCAAGACCGGCACCGGAGGGTCGAGCGGCGTCGGCTTCCTCAAGCGGGCCTTGGACCTGACGTTCTTCCCCGAGCTCATCTCGGTGCGCACCGAGATCGACGGCCCGCTCGGTGCGTGACGACGCGCCCGTGCGGGGGCCCGACGGCGTGCCGGAGGTGACGCTTCCCGGCGTCGTCGACCGCCATGTGCACCTGGGTCTGGTCGATCGCGCGCTCCTCGCGGACGGCCCGGTCACCGAGGTGCACGATCTGGGCTGGGACCCGCGCGAGGCGGCCACCTGGGCGGCCGACCCGCCGTCGGGCATCCGGGTGCGGTACGCCGGGCCCTTCCATGCCGCGCCCGGCGGGTATCCCACCGGGCGGTCGTGGGCGCCGGACGCCGCGGTGCGGCACGTCGCGACGCCGCGCGAGGCCGCCGCCGCGGTGGCCGACGTCGTCGCCGTGGGCGGGTTCGCGGTCAAGGTGGCCCTGCACGCGGGTATGCCGCTGCTGCCCGACGACGTGCTGCGTGCTCTCGTCACGCAGGCGCACGCGGCAGGGCTGGCGGTGCTGGTGCACGCGGAGGGCGACGGTCAGGCCCGGCGGGCGATCGACGTCGGCGCGGACGCGCTCGTGCACGTGCCGTGGACCGAGGCGCTGCCTGACGCCCTGATCGCCCGGGCCGCGCACATGACCTGGATCTCGACCTTCGCGATCCACGACGGCCCCGGCCGGCCGGCCGGTCTGGAGCTGGCGCTCGACAACGCGCGGCGCTTCGTCGCCGAGGGCGGGACGCTCGTCTACGGCACGGACATGGGCAACGGTCCGACGCCGGTCGGGGTCAACGAGCGCGAGATCGAGCTGCTCGGGCGGGTTCTCGAGGGTGAGGCCCTGCGGCGGGCGGTCCTGGGACCGCCGTCGGCCCCCGCCCTCACCGCTCCGTTCCCCCCGCCGGAGACGGCGACGGACCTGATCACCTGGCTCCGAGCCTCCCGCCGTCTCCCCCGATTGCCGAGGTAGAGCGTGCGTCCGCGACACACGCTCTACCTCGGCGACCGGCGACCCTCGAGGTAGAGCGTGTGTCGCGGACACCCGCTCTACCTCGGCGAAGGGGTTAGTTGCGGTTGATCGTGAACGTCGACGTCGGGTTCTCGATGTCGCGGTAGTTGTTCTGCAGCGTCAGGCCGTTGAACGTCGCCGAGCCGACGGCCGGACCCTGCCCCTGTTCCGGCAGCGGGTTGGCCCAGATGCCGTAGCCCGACCTCGCGTCGTACTGGTCGCCGCTGCGCTGGGCCCCGGTGATCGACACGTCGGTGAGCACGGTGTCCTGGATCGGGTTGACCGGCTGGCCGCCGATGTACTGGGTCTGGAACATGATCCCGGAGTACGTCGGGTCCACGATGTCGAGGTCGTTCACCCGGATAGCGGTGAACGCCTTCGACGCCGAGAACATCCACACCGCCGGGAACACCTGGTCACCCCAGAAGTGCCCGCCGGAGCGGACCACGGAGATGCCCTCGAAGACGGTCGGCGCGGGGCCGAACCCCTCCATCGGGTACCCGAAGTCCAGCGAGCTGATCGTCACGCCCGAGTACACGAGCGTGTCGGCGATGTAGATGTTGCGGAACGTGTTGTCCTGCCCGCCGTAGACCGCGAGGCCCGCGGCACGCCAGGTGTTCGTGGACGTCAGGTTCTCGAACACGTTGCCCCGCTGGCCGCTGCCCCCGGCGTCGGTTGCCGCGAACAGCGCGAACGAGTCGTCCCCGGTGCCGCGTGCCTGGTTGTTGTGCACGTGGTTGTTCGCGCTGCCGTTGGTCATGTTCAGGGCGTCGGCGAACGTGTTCCGGATCCGGGAGTCCTTGATCTCCGAGCCGTCCATGTTGGCGGCCCAGAACATGCAGATCATGTGCTCGACCCAGATGTTGTCGATGGTCATGTCGGACACGTTGGCGAAGTCGAACACCTTGCCCGGGCCGTCGATCCGTGAGGTGTAGTTGCCGAAGTAGGCGAAGTCGCGGAACGTCGACCCGTTCGCCGTGCCCTCGGCCCGGAAGCCGATGTCCGTGTTCTCCTGCGTGGCCGGCGCGTGGAAGCGCGTGAACCACGGCCCGGCCCCCACGATGTCGACCGCCTTGCCGTAGACCTGGAACTTGCTGGCGGTCTGGTAGTCACCGGCGGGGAGGTAGACGCCGGCCAGGTTGCCGGTCGTGTCCATCCGGAACCGGTCCAGCGCGTTCTGCACGTCCTGGTGCGTGAAACCCGTGGGCTGGACGTAGCGGGCCGGGTCCGGGTTGGCCTGCGCCGTCACCTGCTCCAGGTCGACGAAGTCCACGGTGTACGTGCTGGTGTTGCTCGCCGTCTTCTGCAGGCGGATGGTGTGCCCGGCCTGGACGGTGGTGCCGAGCAGGGCGTTCGCCTCGTCGTAGACGTGCCGCGGAGCACCCTGGCCCGGCTGGTTGCCGGGGTTCGCCTCCGGGCCGTACAGCCACGCGTACCGCGAGGTCAGGTCGATGTTCTTGAGGAACTGACCGTCCACGTACACGGCGAGCGTGGAGTTGGTGCCACCGCCGCCCGCGGCGTCGGGCATGGAGAACCGCACCACCAGGGAGTTGGTGGGCGCGCGCGTCGTCCACTGGACATACTCGCCCGTCGCGTCGAGCGTGACCGCTCGGCGCCCGGACGCCTCGCCCGCAAGGTCGCCGACCACCCGGTTCGGCCCGATGGCAGTCGCCCCGCCGCCGGTCACGCCGTCCTCCGCCTCGTAGGTGTCGAACGGCATGTTGGCGCCGCGGCCGATGAACAGCGACTGCGTCACCTCGTTGTTCGCACGCCGCGCCTCGACCTCCGTCGGGTCGGGGGCGGCGGTGATCGTGACGTCGTAGGAGCCGTTGGCGGCCGGCCAGGTGCCCAGGTTCACGCTCTGGCTGGTGGCGCCCGCAGCGATGGTGCCGGAGACCGAACCCGTGAGGGTGCGCACCGTCGTCCCCGACGAGTTCTTCACGACGACGGTGAGGCCGTGCGCCCCGGACGAGGTGGCGACCGTGCCCCGGTTCGCGATCGTCGCCGAGAAGGTGACGGTCTCGCCCGCCGCCGGGGTGCTCGGCGTCCACGACACCGTCGGGACCAGGTCGGAGCTGGCGACCTGGGCGACCACCAGCGGATCTGGTCCGACGTACTCGTTGTCGCCCTCGGACTGCTCGGGAACGGTGTTCGACGGGTCCGCCACGGCCCCGATCTCGTAGGATCCGGCGGGCAGCGCCCCGACGTTCGCGCTGACGGTAGCCGTCGCGCCGGCGCCGAGCGCGCCGAGCGGGACGGTCGCCTCGGTCTCACCGTCGACGGTGAGCGCGACGTTCGTCGCCGGCGACCCCAGCGTCCCGATGTTCCGCACGGTGGCGGACAGCGTGACGTCGTCGGACTCGGTCGGTGACGCCGGGGTCGCAGAGACCCCCGTGACCGTGAGGTTGGGGTTCGCTGCCGGCACCCCGAACACCTGGAGCTCGGCCACCTGACCGTTCCCCGAACCGGTGTTGCCCGTGAACCGGAGACGCACCTCGCGCGCGGCACCCGTGACCGGGACGGTCACGGTGTTGCCCGTGGCGGGGGAGAAGGCTCGTGCGGCGGACGGCGCGAGCGTGGCCCACGCGTCGCCGCTCCCCGTGCGCCCCTGCACCTCGAAGGTCTGGGTCCGTGGTCCCCAGGCGGTGGCCGGGGGCAGCTTCACGACGACGTCGCTCAGCGTGGCCGACGACTCCAGCGTCACCGCGAGCGTGCTCGGGTACTGGCCGCCCGCGCCCTCCCAGTAGGTCGAGGTGTTGCCGTCGTTGGCGTTGCTCGCCACGTAGCTCCACTCCGTCGACGAGGCCGTGATGGGGCGGTCCGGGGCGAGATCGGTCCCTTCGACCGGCTCCTCCGGGTCGGGAGCGTCGCGCGTGCCGCGCACCTCGAGCTCGGAGAGCTGGCCCGCGGACCAGCCGGTGTTCGCCGTGATGGCGACGCGCAGGTACCGCGCCGCGGTGTTCGGCACGTCGATCGTCACCGTGTTGCCTGACGCCGGGTCGAACCGGCGCTGGGCGCTCGCGGCGATCGTGGTGAAGGACGCACCGTCGGCGCCGGCCTGCACCGACAAGGTCTGCGTCCGGGCCTCCCAGGCGGCGGGGAGCTTGAGGACGACCTCCTCGACGGTGGCCCCTGCGCCCAGGTCGACCTGGGCCCACTGCGGGAAGCTGTTGTTGGTGGACTCCCAGTAGGTCGCCTGGTTGCCGTCGGTCAGGTTGCCGGCCAGGTAGGGCGCGTTGTTGCTGCTTGCGGCCGCGGGCGCGCCCGCGGAGAGAACTACGGGCGCGGCAGCAGCCGGAGCCGGAACGAGTACCGCCGCGGTGAGGGCGGCGGCGGTGAGCACGGACAGCAGAGCGGGAGCGAGTCCCGGTCTGAGCGCGTGGCGTGGTGCGGCGGAGCGGAACATCGACGTCCCCGATCTCCCGTCCTCATTGACGGGTGTCATCACCAGGATTCGGTAGTTGCTGTGGACCTGTGAACAACATGCAAACTCTTGTCAAGTTCTTGCGTTACAGCGGTATGGACATTACTGATCGGGGGACTGGGGCGTCAAGGGTTGCGGCAGGGCGGCCTGGCACAGGTCGTACGCTCAAGCCGGAACCGAACGACCTGGAGCACTCGTGACCCACCCCGTGAACCTGCCCGCCGCGCTGCGCGAACGCGCCGCCGCGCTCGACGCCGGCGACCCGCTCGCCCGCTGTCGCGACCTCTTCGCCCCGAGCGAGGGCCTTGTCGCCTACCTGGACGGCAACTCGCTGGGCCGGCCCCTGACCGCCACGCGCGAGCGGCTCGCCTCCTTCGTCGACGGGCCGTGGGCTGCGCGCCTGATCCGGTCCTGGGACGAGGGCTGGATGGACGCGCCGACCGAGCTCGGCGACACCCTCGGCCGCGTGGTGCTGGGCGCGGCGCCGGGGCAGACCGTCGTCGCCGACTCCACGACCGTGCTGCTCTACAAGCTCGCGCGCGCCGCGGTCGACGCCCGACCCGGGCGCCGCGTGATCGTCGCCGACACCGAGAACTTCCCCACCGACCGCTTCGTGCTGCAGGGCATCGCCGCCGAACGCGGCCTGGAGCTCCGCTGGATCACGCCGGACGCCGAGGCGGGCGTGACGCCGCAGGACGTGGCGGCCGCCGTCGGGCCGGACACCGCCCTGGTCCTGCTCAGCCATGTCGCCTACAAGTCCGGCTATGTCGCCGACCTCCCGGCGATCACGCGGATCGTGCACGACGCCGGGGCACTCGTCCTGTGGGACCTGTGCCACTCCGCGGGCTCGGTCCCGCTGGACCTGGACGCCGACGGCGTGGACATCGCCGTCGGCTGCACCTACAAGTACCTCAACGGCGGGCCGGGCTCACCCGCCTTCGCCTACCTCGCGGCGGGTCTGCAGGACGAGGTGCGGCAGCCGGTCCAGGGCTGGATGGGCGCCGCCGACCCCTTCGCGATGGGGCCGGACTACGAGCCCGCGAGCGGGATCCGTCAGCTCATCAGCGGCACGCCGCCGGTGATCGGGATGCTGCCGATGCGCGACATGCTGGCGCTCGTCGAGGAGGTCGGCATGCCGGCGGTGCGCGAGAAGTCGCTGGCGCTGACCGGGTTCGCGATGGAGATCGCCGACGAGTACCTGGCCGGTGTGCGGGTGGCATCGCCGCGCGACCCGGAACGCCGGGGGAGCCACATCATGCTCGACCACCCGGACTTCAAGCGCGTCGTCGCCCAGGCCTGGGCGCGCGGTGTCGTGCCGGACTTCCGCCCGCCGCAGGGCCTGCGCGTGGGCCTCTCCCCGCTGAGCACGAGCTTCGGTGAGGTGGCGAACGGCCTCTGGCTGATCCGCGACCTCCTCACCCTTCCGCCGAAGTAGAGCGTGTGTACGGGACACACGCTCTACTTCGGCGAAGGGGTGGTCAGGGATAGGGACAGGGCGCCCAGGGACTTGAGGGTTTCTTCCGCCTGTTGTTCGTCGTAGCCGCGGGTGCATACCGCGATCACCACGGCGTCCGGACCCGGCTCGCCCACGAACGCGACGTCGTGCCGGATGCCGTCCACCCAGCCGGACTTCGAGCCGAACGGGATGCCCTGCGGGACGGCGGCGGTGAGCTGGCGGTCGGTCTGGCGGCCGAGCGTCTCGCACATCCACGCGGTCCGTTCCGGGCCGGCCAGCCTGCCCGTGACCAGGGCGGACATGAGGAGGCACAGGTCGGCCGCCGTCGTGCGGTGCGAAGCGCCCGCCTGTTCCGCGGCCAGGTCGGAGTACTTGCGGCCGAAGACCGAGTCGGCGGCACCGGCGTCGGCGAGGACCTTGTTCACGGCGGTCAGGCCCACCCGCTCGGTCACGATGTTGGTCGCCTCGTTGGACGAGACCACGATCATGCGTTCGACGACGTCGCCCAGCGGCATCGGGGTGCCGTCCGGCGGCAGGCCGCTGTCGACGTCGTCCGGCTCGATCGTGTACTCGCCCGCGCCGGGCACCTGCGAGGTGAACGTGCGGGTGGCGGTGCAGGTCTCGGCCAGGCTCGCCGTCCCCGCGTCGAGCTCGCGGGCCGCCGCGACCAGCACCGCGAGCTTCACCGTCGAGGCGGCGTAGAAGTCCAGCCGGTCCTGGCGCGCGGCCAGCACCTCGCCCGACGCGCGGGCGATCCGGTAGGCCACCACCGGCACCCCGTCGCCGTGCGTCCCTGTCGACACCATCCAGCTCAGTCCTCTCGTCGGTCCTCGCCTGCCCGCTCTGACGGGTTCTACCTGGCGGTCCGATGGACGACGTCGGTCCACGCCCGGATCAGCGCTCGCGACTGCGCCTCGTTCTCCGCCGCGTGGACCATGGCCGCCGCGGCCAGGGCCGCCCGGTCGATGCCCTGCTCCGAGAGTGCGGCCTCGTCCCAGGTCGCCACCCGCTCCGGCCGCGCCTCGGGGTGGAACTGCAGCCCCCAGGCACGGTCCCCCACCCGGAAGGCCTGGATCGGACACTCCCCGCTGGAGACCAGGAGCGTCGCCGACGGCGGCAGGGCGGTCACCGAGTCCTCGTGGTTCTCGATCATCCACAACGGTTCGTCGGGGGTGCCCGGCAGGCTGCCGAAGAGGGGGTCGTCGACGGCGGCGGGCAGGACCGTCAGCGGGCACATCCCGCGCTCCGTCTCACCGGACCGCGCGGTCACGCCGCCTCCCGTGACGTGCGCCAGCAGCTGGCCACCGAGGCACAGGCCGAGCAGCGGCATCCCCTGGTCGAGCGCCTCCGTGGTCAGCCGTCGCTCGCGCGCCAGGAACGGGTGGTGCAGGTCGTCGTCCGGCATGAAGCCGCCGCCCAGCAGGACCATGCCCGCGAAACCGTCGAGATCCTCAGGAAGCTCGGCGCCAGGTGTCAGGACGGGTTCGAGGCCGGCTTCGGGAAGCCACTGTTCGAGCCGGCCCATCAGGCTGGTGGGCGAGTTCAGGACGACCAGGACGCGCGTCATGCCTCGACCTTAGGCGCCACCAGTTCTCGCGCGAAGTGACAGGCCGCCAGGTGGGAACCGCCGGCCTGCGAACCGCCAGAGCCCGAGCCGGCGCGTTCGACGAGGGCGGGCTGTTCCGTCTCGCACACCGCCGGGATCAGCCGCAGGCCGGTCTGGGGGCGGTCTGACGACGGCGCCGTGCGCGCCGACGGCGCCGTACGCGCCTCGGGTAGCGTGGGCGCGAGCCAGCACCGCGTGTGGAACGGGCAGCCGGACGGCGGGTCCACGGGGGAGGGCGGGTCGCCCTCGAGGACTATGGCGCCGCCGCCGACCTCGGCCGGCGAAGGCGCGACCAGCCGGATCGACGGGTCCGGCACGGGCACCGCCGACAGCAGGGCCTGGGTGTACGGGTGCTGCGCGCGGTCGTACACCTCGGCCTCGGGCCCCTGCTCGACGATGCGCCCCAGGTACATCACCGCGACGTCGTGGGCGATGTGCCGCACCACGCCCAGGTCGTGCGCCACGAACAGGTACGACAGGCCGAGCTCCGCCTGGAGGTCCTCGAGCAGGTTGATGACCTGGCCCTGCACCGACACGTCGAGGGCCGAGACCGGCTCGTCGCACACCAGGATCTTGGGCCGCAGCGCGAGTGCGCGGGCGATCCCGACCCGCTGCCGCTGGCCACCGGAGAACTGGTGGGGGTACCGGCTCGCGTGGTCGGGGTCCAGGCCGACGAGCTCCAGCAGCTCGCTCACCGCGGCCCGTCGTCCGCCCGCCGGGTCGATGCCGTGGATCGCGAACGGCTCGCCCACGATCTCGCCCACCGACATCCGCGGGTTCAGCGACGTGTAGGGGTCCTGGAACACCATCTGCACGTCGCGGCGGAGCCGCTTGCGGCCCGCCCGGGACAGCCGTGTCACGTCCTCGCCGTCCACGAGCACCGCGCCCGACGTCGGCTTCTCGATACCGACCAGCACGCGCGCGAGCGTCGACTTGCCCGAACCGGACTCGCCCACCAGGCCGAGGGTCTGCCCACGGCCGAGGGCGAGCGAGACACCGTCGACGGCCTTCACGGCGCTGACCGAACGGCGCAGCAGCCCGTTGCGCACCGGGTAGTGCTTGACGAGGTCGCGCACCTCGAGCACGGGCTCAGTCATGGCTACCTCCGCTGTCCGGGGCCTTCGGGGCGTCGTCGGGCCGCGGGTCCCGGCCCGTCATGATGTCCGAGGCGAAGTGGCACGCGGAGGCCCGGCCCGGGGCGGGGACGGCCAGCGGCGGCACCTCTGTGCGGCAGATGTCCCGCGCCGCGTCGCACCGGGGGTGGAACGGGCAGCCCGCAGGCCTGGCCGCGGGGCTCGGCGGGCGTCCGGGGATCACGGGGAGACGTCCGGTGCCGGACGCGGACGGGATCGAGCGCAGCAGCGCCCGCGTGTACGGGTGGGCAGGCGCCTTGTACGTGGGGACCACGGGCGCCTGCTCGACGGCGCGGCCCGCATACATGACCGTGACGTCGTCGGCCACGCCGGCTACGACGCCGAGGTCGTGCGTGATCAGCACGAGGCCCATCTGCCGCTCCGCCTGGATCTCCGCGAGCAGCCGCAGCACCTGCGCCTGGACGGTGACGTCGAGGGCAGTGGTGGGCTCGTCGGCGATGAGCACGTCGGGGTCCAGGGCCAGCGCGGACGCGATCATGACGCGCTGCCGCATCCCGCCGGAGAACTGGTGGGGGTACTCCTTGACCCGTGCCTTCGCGTTCGGCACCTTGACCAGGTCGAGCAGCTCGACTGCCCGCTTGCGGGCGTCGCCCCGGGACATCCCGCGCCGCGCCCGCAGGGCCTCGGTGAGCTGGTAGCCCACGGTGTGCACGGGGTTGAGCGCGGCCAGCGCGTCCTGGAACACCATCGCCACCTGGTCGCCGCAGCGCGCGCGGTGCTCCCTGCGGCTCAGGGTGAGCAGGTCGGTGCCCGCGAGGCGGACTCTGCCGCCCGCCACCCGCGCCGTCTCCGGGAGCAGACCCAGCACGGCCAGCGACGACACCGACTTGCCCGAGCCGGACTCGCCGACGATGGCGAGGGTGCGGCCGGCCTCCACCCGGTAGGACAGGCCGTCGACGGCGCGCACGACGCCGTCGGAGGTACGGAACTCGACGGCGAGGTCGGTGACCTCCAGGAGGGCGCTCATGCCGTGAGCCTCGGGTCGAGGGCGTCGCGCAGGGCGTCACCGAGCACCACCAGGGACAGGACGGCGGCGATCAGGCAGACCAGCGGGGCGATCAGGATGTGCGGCGCTCCGCCGAGCACCCACTCGGAGCCCTGCGAGATCTGGATGCCCCAGCTCGTCGCGGGCGGCCGCACCCCGATACCCAGGAAGGACAGCACGGCCTCCGTGCCGATGACCGCCGCGATCGACGTCGGTACGAGGGCCGTGACCGGCCCGACCGCGTTGGGCAGGACGTGCCGGAACATGATGCGCAGGTCCGAGGCGCCCAGCGATCGGGCGGCCGTCACGTAGTCCAGGTTCTTCGCCTCCAGGACGCTGGCGCGGACGTACCGGGCATAGCCCATCCAGTTGAACAGGATCAGCACGACGGCGGGCAGCAGGATCACGTCGAACGTGCCCGCACCCAGGTCCACGTTCTTGAACAGGGAGAGCAGGAGCAGCGCCGCCAGCAGCAGCGGGACCACGAGGAACACCTCGATGGTGCGCGAGACGAGGTAGTCCGCCCAGCCCAGGTAGTAGCCGGCGAGCAGGCCGAGCGTGACGCCGATGAGCAGCGAGACGCCCACCACGACGAACGCGAGCAGCAGGGACGGCCGCACCCCGGCCACCACGGTGGCCAGCACGTCGCAGCCGAGCGCGTCGGTGCCGAGCGGATGTGCCGCGCCCCAGCCCTGCGGGTCGAGCCGCGCCTCGCGGATGGCGCAGGACCGCGGGCTCGTCGCGGTGAACAGCCGCGGGAACGCGGCCATGACCGCGAAGAGCAGGACGATGAGGGCCGCGACGATCACGTCGGGCCGACGGCGGAGCGTGCGCCATGCGGCGGAGAGGAGACCGGCGTCATTCATAACGGATCCTCGGGTCGAGCAGGGCGTAGACGATGTCGACGACGATCATCACGAGGACGGTCACGACGGTCAGCAGGGTCACGACGGCGATGACGAGCGCGACGTCGTCGTCCCGCACCGCCTGCCACAGCACACCGCCGATGCCGTAGATGTTCATGATCCCCTCGGTGATGACGGCGCCGCCGAGCCCTTCGACGAAGGCCAGGCCGATCGCGGTGACCACCGGCACCGACGAGTTGCGCACCACGTGGTGCAGGACGACGCGCCGCTCACCCAGTCCCTTCGAGCGTGCCGTGCGCACGTGGTCGCCCTGGTAGGACTCGAGCTGGCTGGCACGGACCAGCCGGATGAACGCGGCCGAGCCCGCCAGGCCGAGCAGGATGCCGGGGACGACGATCGTGGCCCACGGGTGGCTGGGGTCGAAGGACGGCTTGAACCAGTACGGCGGCCACGAGTTCTCGCCGAACGTCTGCTCGGACCAGCGGTTCAGCGGCACGGCGACGACGTACCGGTAGACGACGAGCAGCACGAAGACCGGGAACGCGTCGATGAGGACCGAGCTGAGCCGGATCCCGTGGTCACCCACGGAGCCGCGCCACCGTGCGGCGGCCGACCCGAGCAGCATGCCGAGGGCGAGCCACGTGACCAGCACGACGCTGAAGAGCCGCAGCGTGTTGGGCGCCGCGGCCGCGACGATGTCGGTGACCTCGCGGCCCCGCAGGTTGGTGCCGAGGTCGCCGCGCGCGTACTGGCCGAGGCGTTCGACGAACGGGCCGAGGCAGGGGTTGCCGACCTGGTCGAAGCACGGGTCGTCGAGGTTGAACCGCCGCTCGACGGAGGCGATCTGCGCCGGCGACGCGACCCGGTCGCCGAAGAAGGCCTGCGCCGGGGTGCCGTTGAGCTGGATGGCGACGGTCGTGAGCAGGTGCAGCACGAACATCACGAGCAGCAGCGTGCCGAGCGCCTGGAGCACGCGCCTGAGGATGTAGCGACCCATGGCTTCCAGCAGATCCCCCTTGCTGACTTCTGTGTCGTGGGCGCGACCGGTGCGCCTGGGACGGACGCTTGGCCGCAACGGTCACGCCCACGACAAGGGCTTACGCGGTGATCTCTATGTCGCGCAGGATCGGCGCACCCGAGAACGGGTTGAGGATCACGTTGCCGAGCCGCTCGCTGTAGTAGGTGGCGCTGAAGCTCCACCGGAACGGGATGGTCGGGAACTCCTCGGCGAGGACCGCCTCGGCCTCCTGGTAGAGCGCCACGGACTCGTCCAGCGACGGCGCCGCAGCGGCCTCGTCGAGCTTGTCCTCGAACTCCTCGCTGTACCAGCCCCAGCGCCCCGCGCCGGGCTCACCCGAGGCGTAGAAGCTGAGGTAGTTCTCGTTCAGCGGGTAGTCCGG
Organism: Promicromonospora sp. CA-289599; assembly: GCF_050936155.1. Taxonomy (NCBI): domain Bacteria; kingdom Bacillati; phylum Actinomycetota; class Actinomycetes; order Micrococcales; family Promicromonosporaceae; genus Promicromonospora; species Promicromonospora sp. CA-289599. Next base: position 1,889,236 of record NZ_JBNJNI010000001.1, on the reverse strand, counting down.
GAACCAGTTGTTCCGGAACATGCCGTCGAAGCCCTGCTCGGCGCGCAGAGTGAAGTAGTCGTCGCTCGAGACGATGTCGAGCTCGTAGGGGATGCCCAGCACCTCCTCGATCGAGTTGCCGATCGCGGTGAAGTACTCCACCTCCGCGTCGTCGTCGCCCAGGCTGATCTGGAGCTTCTCGCCCTCGGGCCAGCCACCGGCCGCCTCCAGCGCCGCCTCGGCGGCCTCCGGGTCGAAGACGCACCACTCGCACGTGCCCGCCTCGCCGCCGGGCACACCGCCGGGGACCACCCACGAGTCGGCGGGGGTGGCCTGGCCGCTGCCCAGCGAGGAGATGATGCCCTCGCGGTCGATCGCCATCGAGATCGCCTTGCGGAACTCCTTGTCGTTCCACGGGCCCTCGGTGTAGCCGGAGAAGCCGAGGAACGTCAGGGCCGAGCCGGGCTGCTCGACGTAGCGCTCGGAGAGCTCCGGGTCGCTCCGCGCGGCCTCGACCTCCGCCGTGGGCGGGAAGGACAGGTCGACGTCGCCGGTCCGGAAGTCCGCCCAGCTCGCGGTCTCGCCCTCCGAGTACTCGGTCCACTGGATCGCGTCGTAGCTCGGGGCCTCGTCCAGCGGGTAGTCGGCCCACCGCTCGGCGCTCAGCTCCTGGCCCTGCTGCCACTCGGTGACCTGGAACGGGCCGTTGCCGATGGGCTGCGTGGCGCACGTCTCGACGTCGTCCAGGCACTCCTGGGCGATCGGGAAGAATCCGGTGTAGCCGAGCATCGTCGCGAAACCCGCGAAGGGGGAGTCGAGCGTGACCTCGAGCGTCAGGTCGTCGACGACCTCGACCCCGGACAGCTCGTCCGCCGCGCCCTCCGCGGTGATCTCGCCCGCGTCGTTGGTCTCGGGCTGCATCTCGTCGTAGCCCTCGACGATGCCGAAGAAGTAGTTGGAGTACAGGCCGTTGTCGCCGTCGGCCGTGTAGTTCCAGGCCCGGGCGAACGCCTCGGCGTCGACGGGCTCGCCGTTCTGGAAGGTCAGGTCCGGCTTGATCGTGATGGTCCAGACCGTGTTGTCGTCGTTCGGCTCGATCGACTCGGCCACGTAGTTGTAGGGCTCGGTGGTCTCCGGGTCGTACCGGACCAGACCGTCGTAGACGGTGTCGAGAACGCTGATGTTGTCGTAGGAGCCCGCGTCGCCCGGGAAGAGGGTCTCCATGTCCTGGCTGAGCCAGGTCTCGAGCGTGAGCGGCCCGGTGCTGTCCGGCTCGGTGTCGTCCGGGGTGCACCCGGCGACGGTCAGAGCCACGGCGGCACACGCGGCAACTGTGGCGAGTGGTGCTTTCCGTGCTTGCCTCACTGCTTGCCTCCCCTGTTCGACTCCCCGGTCGGAGGTCGGGGAGGTTTGGACCATATCGCCACGGGAGGCCGGTCGCTTGGAAATTCGCGTAAACCGTCTGTAACGATGCGTCAGGACCGTTTCCTCATGCTTCACGGGATGAACGGAGTGCGGGAAGTGGCCGGGCCGGAGTTGTTCCGCCGCGCGTATGCACAGCGGAAACAACTCCGGCCCGGTCTCTCAGGTCAGGACCGTCAGCGCCGCACTCGCACCGCCGCACTCGTCGCCGAGGCAGTCGTGCCGTCCCCGGCCCGGGCCGTCACCTCCACGGACAGCTCGTGCCCGGCGTCCCAGGGCTTGACCTTGTACCTCGGGCCGCTGCCGGACGACTTGCCGCCGCCCCGGATCGGCTCGCCGTCACGGAGCCAGCGGTAGGTGAACGTCGCCTCCTGCGACCACGTACCGGGGTCGGCGGTGAGGGTCTTTCCCTTCGCCGGCTTGCCCTTGACCACAGGCGGCGTGAGGCTGACCAGCCCGGGATCGGCCACGAGCTGACCCACGCCCCAGCGAGCGGTGGACTGATAGCCGGCCCCGGTCGGGTCGGCCCAGTTGCGGACGGCGGTCCGCGCGCCGTCCGCCGCGTCGTTGACCTGGAAGTCCAGGCCGTGGAACGTGCCGGGACCGCCATAGGACAGCAGGTCGATCGCCGCCTCCACCCGGTACCCGCCGTCGGTCAGCGTGGTGGCACTCGTCAGGCGGGCGCGCTGCGCCGCCTCGTCACCCGTCCCGAACGACACCGCGTTCTGCGCCGAGACACGGATCTGCGTGTCGTCGGCCCGGTACCCGCCGTTCTTCGCGTTGCCGCCGTCCACGTAGATCTCCACGGAGTCCTGGATCCACGGGTCGGAGCCGGAGACGTCGACCACCGGGTCGGCCACGTCGGCCAGGACGTACAGCCGGTTGTCGTGCCACAGCGTGCGGACGGTGGCGACCGCGCCGCCCGAACCCTCGACCTCCTTGGTGGTGGTCACCGTGCCTGCCGTGGCCCACACGTCGTCCAGCTCGCCGTCGATCTCCGGGGCCGACGCCGCCTCCGCGACCTCCAGGTACGACAGCTCCTCGAGCAGCGTCAAGGTGCCCAGCGCACCCGGCGTGTTCCACGTCGTGGTCTCGTCGCCGCTGGTCACGCGAGCGTCGAACGCCGCGGTGGTGCCTTCCTCGAAGGCGGCGGGCAGGTGCACGACGACGTCGTAGCCGCCCTCCCGCTCGGTCACCACCGCGTCCGCGCCCTCGGCCCCGCCGGTCACGGACCCGTCCCGGGCGATGACGTACTCCGCGTCGCCGAGCGCCAGCGTGACCGCGTCGCCGGCGGCGGCCCCGGCGTCGTCCACCGAGACGAACGCCGTCAGGTGGTCGGCCGCCCAGCGCAGCTGGAAGGCGGCCTCGCCGCCGTCCGGGGCGTCGAACGTGTGCAGCGGCAGCCGGTCCCACACCGGGGACGCGCTCGCCGAGCCGTCCAGCGGAACATCACCCGCGAACACGTTCGCCGTGCGCAGCCGAGCCGGCAGCTCGGCGTCCACCGCGCCGTAGTACGCGGGCTTGGCCTGGTACCGGTCGTCGAAGAGCAGCGGCGCGCCGCTGTCCGCCCGCCACGACCGGCCGTCGGTCAGGCCCCACGCCGTCACGCAGAACAGGTCGTCCGCGTGCGCGCGGAACGCCTCGAACGCGTCCCGGAAGTAGTACCCCTGGTCGATCAGCCGGGCCTGGCTCACCGGCGTGCCCGTCGTGACGTCGAGCTCGGTCACCGCCTGCGTGACCGGCAGGTCCGCGAACCGTGCGAGCGCCGTCTCCAGCGCGCTGACCGGCATGGCGAGCGACACGTGGAACTGGTGCCCCACGCCGTCCACCGGCACGCCGCGCGCCAGCAGCCGCTCCACCAGGGCGAGATACCGGTCCTGCTTGCCGCCCTGCTCCGTGTTGTAGTCGTTGATGAAGAGGGTCACCGGCCGCTCCGTGACCGTGTCGGACGGCGGCGCGGCGTACGTCTCGTTGAACGCCTCGTCCGCGTACCGGAACGAGAGGTCGATGAACTCCTCGCCCAGCACCCGGAACCACTCGCTGCGCCGCAGCCCGTCCGGGTTCTCCGCGCCGTCGGACACGACCTCGTTGACCACGTCCCACGCGACCAGCGGGTTGGTGTCCGAGCCGAACAACCCGTACTCGGTGCTGAGGTCCTCCGCGACGTCGAAGATGTGGGTGCGCAGGCGCTCGCGGAGGACGGCCTGGCCTTCCGCGGTGGCCGGGAGCGGCTCACCGGCGTCGTCCTGGAAGAACCACTCAGGGGTCTGGCCGTGCCAGACCAGCACGTGGCTGTAGACCCGCACGTCGTTGGCCTGGGCGAAGTCCATGAGCGCCGTCGCCTCGGGATGACGGCGGAACGTGCGCTCGTCGTCGTACCAGGCCTCGGGCTTCATGTGGTTCTCGGGAGTGATCTGCCCGAAGTGGCGGTTCAGCAGCTGGGCGGCCGCGCCCGACGTCTCACGGCTGTCGATGGCGACTCCCACCGGGAAGTCGACGGTCTCCTTGATACCGGTCAGGTCCTCGATCAGCGGCGGCTCCGGCACGGACACCACAATGTCGTCGATCAACCAGTCGCTGGTGTTGCCTCCGTTGTAGGCGGTCTCGAAGTAGAGCAGGGCGTCGTCGTGGTCCGGCACCGTGAAGGTGGCCGTCACCTGGGTCCAGCCGGTGCTCGTGATGCCGCTGAACTGGCCGAGCGTCGAGAAGGTCTGGGCGCCGTCCGTGGTGGTCGCCAGGCTCAGCCAGACGTCGCCGGGGGTCTGGCCCTCGGCGAAGCGGACCCAGGCCGAGGCCTCGTAGGTGACGCCCGCCCGGAGCACGCCGGTGACGTCCCGGGCGATCCCGTCGCCCGTGGCGTCCCGGCTGGTCAGCGCGGCGGACCGGGTGGAGTCGTGGGCGTCCGAGTCGGTGACCGCGAGCGTGAAGTCCGAGGTCTCGGTGCCCTCGCGCGGCACCCAGCCGCCGAGCGTGCCGTCCTCGAAGTCGGTGCTGATCACCTGGCCCGACGCCGGGGGAGTGCCCTGCGGGAACGTGAAGGTCCAGCCGTCGGCCAGCCGTTCGGTGACGACGGTCCGGACCGCTGCGAGCGTGCCCGCCCGGTCGCCGCCACCGTCGTGCGCGAGGACCAGCTCGCCGGGCACCATCGCGGTACGGAGGTTGGCGGTGAGGGTCTCGACGTCCTGGGTCTCCCAGTCGGCGATGGTGTTGCGCACGGCGAGCGGCTGCATGCCGAGCTCGACGGCGATGCCGGGCGTCACGCCCCACGAGCCGTTCGGCGCGCGCCAGAACGGGATCTTCTGGTTCGGGTCGCCGAGCGCGTCGCGGATGATGCCCAGGTTCTCGACGAGGTCCGCGCGCACCTGCTCCTCGGTCCAGGAGCCCATGTCGGCGTAGCCCGTCGAGTGGTTGCACAGCACGTGGCCGTCGGCGACGATCCGGCGCAGGATCGCGGCCCCGCCGTCGGCCTGGATGTTCTGGCCGATCACGCAGAACACGGCCTTGATCTCGTGCTCCGCGAGGAAGTCGAGCAGGGCCGGCGTGGTGCCGGGGTTCGGGCCGTCGTCGAAGGTCAGGGCGGACACGTCGCCGGTGCCCTCCGCCGCGTACGCGGGGGTGGGAACGGGGTTGATCGCGCCGCCGGGGACGGTGTCGCCCGGCGGGACGGTGTCGGAGGTGGTCACCATGATGTCGTCCACGAGGATCGTGTAGGGAGCGGCCTGGTCGGTGCTGCCGAGGTAGGCCTGCAGCTCGGCCGGGTCACCGTCGGCCGTGTACGTGCCGGTGACGGTGGTCCAGTCGGTGCCGATCGTGGTGTTGCCGATCCAGGTGTAGGACGGCTTCATGACGAACCGGACGTCGGCGCTGGTGGGGCCGGTGGGCTCGGCGGGTTCGGCCACGCGGGCGCGCATGCTGAACGTGTAGGTCACGCCTGCCTGGAAGACGCCGGTGGGGGACTGGATGCCCTCGTAGTCCGCGGCCCGGGTGATGGCGAGCACGCTGCCCGCGCCGTCGGGGTCGGGCAGCACCTCGAGGCCCGCGCCGCCGCTGGCGGTCCAGGTGCCGGTGGTGCCGTCCTCGAAGTCGACGGCGGTGACGACGGTGTCGGCCGCGGCGGTGGCGGCGGTGGTGCCGGTCGCTGTGCCGGCGGCCGTGCTGATCGCGGACGCGGGTGTCGCCGCCAGCGTTCCCGCGGCGACGAGCATCGCGACGCCAGCGGCTGTGAAACGATTTCGCGATCTCGGAAGAACGGTGGTGAAACGATTTCGACGAGGCATGTTGCGCTCCCTTGCGCGTGTCTCCGGTGGGCGAACGCCGGGCGACGGTGCCATGGCGAACGTAGGGGCAGCGTAGCCAGGCCACGCGCTGCCGTCGAGCCCCGTCGAGCAGCGCTTTCGGTGAGCGATCGGGCCCATGACTCACGTGAGTCATGGGCCCGATCGCTCAGCCTCCCATCACGCCGCCGGCAGCTCCTTCAGGGTTCCCTTTGCTATGCGGAGGCGGCGAGGGGTGCGGCGCGCGACCACCGAGTCGTGCGTGACCAGCACGATCGTGAGCCCCTGGTCCTTCCACAGCCCCTCGATGAGGTCCACGATCTCGTCGCGCGTCTCCTCGTCGAGGTTGCCGGTGGGCTCGTCGGCCAGCAGCACCTTCGGGTTCTTCACCAGCGCCCGCGCGATCGCGACGCGCTGCTGCTGCCCGCCCGAGAGCTCGCCCGGCAGGTGGTCGCCGCGGTCGCCGAGGCCCACCGCCTCCAGCGCGGCCAGCGCGCGCGCCGTCCGGCTCTGCCGCGCGACCTTGGCCGGTACGAGCGCCGTCTCCACGTTCTCCAGCGCGGTGAGCGTGGGGATGAGGTTGAAGTTCTGGAACACGAAGCCGATGGTCTCGGCCCGCGCGGCCGTGAGCTGTGCGTCGCTCATGCCCGCGAGGTCCTTGCCGTCCAGCTTGACCGTGCCGGACGTCGGCCGGTCCAGCCCGCCCAGCATCTGCAGCAGGGTGGACTTGCCGCCGCCCGTCGGTCCCTGGACGGCCACGAGCTCGCCGTCGCCGATGGTCACCGACACCCCCCTGAGCGCGCGCACCTGGCGCTTGCCCTGGCGGTACGTCTTGGTCAGGTCGTCGATCTGATACATGGACTTGCCCTTCTGGAGTCGGAGTGAGCTAGGCGAGGGACCGGAGGGCCTCGGCGGGACGCAGCCTCGCCGCGCGCTGACCGCCCACGACGCCCGCGAGCAGCCCGCCCAGCACCGCGAGACCGACCGCCGCCAGGACTATCCACAGGCTCACGGGCGCCTGGAGCACGACGTCGACGGCGTTGCCCCCGGCCCCGGCGAAGGCGTCGGAGCGTTCACCGAACGCGCCGCCCCCACCGCCGTCGGGCGCGCTGTTGCCGCCCTGGACGGCGCCGCCGGCCGGCATCAGCCCGCCGGGTCCGCCCATGGTGAGGCCGCCCGACGCCCCGCTGAGCGTGATGCCGGCCAGGTTCACCGCCCACACGGCCAGCGCGCCGAGCGCCAGACCTACCGCGCCGCCGATCAGGCCCTGCACGACGGACTCGCCCGCCACCTGTCCCACCACGCGGTTCCGGCTCCAGCCGATCGCCTTGAGGGTGCCCAGCTCACGCGTCCGGCGGTTCACGCCCGAGACGGTGAACAGGATGGCGAGGCCGAACGCCGCCGCGAGCACGATGACGCTCAGCCAGGTGCCGAGCGTGCCGATCAGGTTGGACGCCGTCGAGAGGGATCCGGTCACGCCCTCCGCGAGATCGGACTGGGTGCTCACCGACGCGTCGGGCAGCTCGCTCTCGATGGCGGCGGCGACGGCGTCCACGTTCTCGGCCGAGTCGACCTGCACGTAGACGTCCGTGACCTGGTCGGCGAGGTCCGCGAGGGTCTGCGCCGTGGCGAGCGGGAGGTAGGCGTCGGACGCCGTCGCGACGCCGTCGCCCGTCGTGGACGTGACCGTGCCCACGATCTCCAGGTCCTTGCCGCCCACCGTGATCGTGTCGCCGACGGCGAGCTCCTGCTGCTCCGCGTAGGTGGCGTCCAGGACGGCCACGTTCTCGTCGTCCGCCTCCAGCGTCCGGCCGTCGGCCACCTCGGCGGTGGTCAGCGGGCCGACGGCGGTGGCGTCGGGGTCCACGCCGGTGACCGTGAACTGGTCGATCTCGAAGGACGAGCCGCCCGCCGAACCCTGGCCGGCACCGTCCGGGCCCATCCGCAGGGTGGCGCCGCCCTCGCCCTCCTGCATGGCCTCCATGTCCGGCATCTCGCCGGAGAAGGACATGTTCTGCAGGTCGAGCGTCGCGGCGACGCCGGACACGTGGTCCAGGCCCGCGACGGTCTCCAGGGCGGAGGCGTCGAACGACGTCGAACCCATGGCGGTGCTGAGGCGGTCCTCCGAGAGGTCGCGCGTGCCGTCCTCGTTCGCCTCGCCCTCTCCCTCCTCGAAGTCGAAGCGGCCCGGGCGGGCGCCGGCCGCCACAGGTCCGTCGCTGGGCTGGTCGACGGTGATGTCCGTCCCGACGCCGTAGACGGACTCGAGCACCTCGGACTGGGCGTTCCTGACGCCCGTCGATACCGCGTTGACGACGATGACGAGCGCGATCGCCACCGCGAGACCGATCGCTACCACGACGGTCTGCTTGCGTCGGTTGCGCAGCTCTCTGCGCAGATAGGTGAAGAACATGGGCTCCTGCCTGGGGTCGGGAGGGGACGTGCGGAAAGTTGGTGTCCGCGCGGACCGCCTCGCGGGCCGTGGCTCCGCGCTCCGTCAAGGGACGAGCGGACGAAGCGGTTCGCGCCTCGGACGGTCTGCGCCGGACGTCCGGAACGCTAGGTGGGCTCGCTGTGGTGGCCCTGTCGCGGACCTGTGGTGACCCTGTGAACCGCGGGCGCACGGCGCGGCGACCGGCCTCGCCGTTCAGGTGCGAGCGAGCCGTGGACGGTTCCGCGCAGCGCCGTCGGACGTCCTACGCTGAGGTCGTAACCATCGAGCAACATCCTTAGAAGGAGATTCCGTGGCTAGCATCGAAGCCGTTGGAGCACGCGAGATCCTCGACTCGCGCGGCAACCCCACCGTGGAGGTGGAGCTCGTCCTGGACGACGGCACCTTCGCCCGTGCGGCGGTCCCGTCCGGCGCATCGACCGGCGCGTTCGAGGCCGTCGAGCTGCGTGACGGCGACAAGGGCCGTTACCTGGGCAAGGGCGTCGAGAAGGCCGTCGCGGCCGTCAACGACGAGATCGCCCCCGAGCTCATCGGGTACGACGCCGACGAGCAGCGCATCATCGACCAGGCTCTTCTCGACCTGGACGGCACGCCGAACAAGGGCAAGCTGGGCGCGAACGCCATCCTCGGTGTGTCGCTCGCCGTCGCGAAGGCCGCGGCCAAGAGCTCGGGCCTGGACCTGTTCCGCTACGTGGGCGGCCCGAACGCGCACGTCCTGCCCGTGCCGATGATGAACATCCTCAACGGCGGGTCGCACGCCGACTCGAACGTGGACGTCCAGGAGTTCATGGTCGCCCCGATCGGCGCCCCGACGTTCCGCGAGGCGCTGCGCACCGGCACCGAGGTGTACCACTCCCTCAAGTCCGTGCTGAAGGAGAAGGGCCTGGCCACCGGGCTGGGCGACGAGGGCGGCTTCGCGCCGAACCTCGGCAGCAACCGTGAGGCGCTCGACCTGATCCTCGTCGCCATCGAGCGGGCGGGCCTCACGCCGGGCAAGGACGTGGCGCTCGCGCTCGACGTCGCCGCCACGGAGTTCTTCTCCGACGGCGTGTACGCGTTCGAGGGCGGCAAGAAGACGTCGGACGAGATGATCGCGTACTACGAGCAGCTGGTGGCCGACTACCCGCTGGTCTCGATCGAGGACCCGCTGTCCGAGGACGAGTGGGACGCCTGGGCCGGGCTCATGAGCAAGGTCGGCGACAAGGTGCAGATCGTCGGTGACGACCTCTTCGTCACCAACCCCGAGCGCCTCGCCCGCGGCATCGCCGAGAAGTCGGCCAACTCGCTGCTGGTCAAGCTCAACCAGATCGGCTCGCTCACCGAGACGCTCGACGCGGTGACGCTGGCCCAGCGCAACGGCTTCACCACGATGACCTCGCACCGCTCCGGCGAGACCGAGGACACCACCATCGCCGACCTGTCCGTGGCGACCAACGCCGGCCAGATCAAGACCGGTGCCCCGGCACGTGGCGAGCGCATCGCCAAGTACAACCAGCTCCTGCGCATCGAAGAGGCGCTCGACGAGGCCGGCACCTACGCCGGCCGGTCGGCGTTCCCGCGCTTCCAGGGCTGATGCCGGTAGCGCGCTCCGCACACTGAGCGGCGCGCGGCGGCCCGCTGCGCGGAGTTGTCAGACACCCCCCGACGTGTCAGACACTCAGGTCACGTGGGTGACCTGAGTGTCTGACACGTCTTGGGGTGTCTGACAGCTTTTGTGTTTCACAGGGTTGGCACACGGCGCGCCGGAGGTAATGCCGGTACAAAGGCCTCGCGAATCGGCACAATCGACCCATGCCTTCCTCACGTCGTCCGGCGCGGCCCTCGGGTTCGGCGCGCGACTCGGGTGCGCGACCGTCGTCGACCCCGCGTGCGGGTTCGGCTGCGGGTTCCGGCGCGTCGGGGGCGAAGAAGGCCAGGGGGTCGACGCCGAAGCCCACGGGCAAGGCCTCCCCGAAGAAGCCGTCCCGTTCGACGGCGAAGGGTTCCACGCCCCGGGGTGCCACGGGCCAGGGCGCGACGGCGAAGGGCGCGGACCGGAAGCCCAGCGCGCCGTCCGGCGGGTCGGCCGCTCGTCAGCCCGCCGCGCCGTCGTCGGCGAGCCGACGCACCGCCGCGCCGCGGAGCGCGCCGGCTCGGTCCGCCGCGCGCCCGGCCGCGGCCGCCCCGAGGGCTGCGCGCCCGGCGTCGGGCGGCGGGGTGAAGCGACCCACGCAGCCGCGGCGCCGCAGCGCTGTCAACGGCAGCGTCCCGCCGCCGCGCGCCGACCGGAAGCGCGGCAGCTTCGGGCTCGTGCTGCCCGAGGTGCTGACGGTCCGCGCCATGGTGCTGTCCGTGGTGGTGCTCCTCGCGGTGGTGCTGCTGCTGCCGACCGTGCGCGCCGTCGTGACACAGCAGGCCGAGCTGCGCGAGCTGCGGGCCGAGCTGAACCAGCAGCTGGTGCAGAAGGAGGAGCTCGATACCGAGCTCGCCCGCTGGGACGACCCGTCGTACGTGATCGAGCAGGCACGGTCGCGGCTGCACTTCGTCATGCCGGGGGACAAGGTGTGGCGCCCCCTGGACACCGACTCCGTGCAGCAGGAGGAGCCGCCGCCCGGCGTCGTCGAGCCGTCGCCCGGCGCGTCGGAGGATGCGGACACCCCCTGGTTCACGAGCGTGTGGGACTCGGTGCGGATCGCGGGCGGCGAGGGGTAGCCGCGAGCGTTCGCCAGATCACGTGCCACGGCGCTCCAGGGGACGATCTCCTGGGGGACAATGGAGCGGTGAACTCCGTGACCGAGACCGTGTCCGACGACGATCTGCGCGTCCTGGCCGAGCAGCTCGGCCGCGAGCCGCGCGGCGTCCTGGGGATCGCGGCGCGCTGTGTGTGCGGCCGTCCGACGGTGGTGCGCACCGCGCCGCGCCTGCCCGACGGCACCCCGTTCCCGACGGTCTTCTACCTGACCCACCCGGGCGCGACCGCGGCCGCCTCGACCCTCGAGGCGAACGGCGTGATGCGGGAGATGACGGCGCGCCTCGAGCAGGACGAGGAGCTCGCCGCCGCCTACCGCAAGGCGCACGAGCACTACCTCGCCCAGCGTGAGGCGATCGGGCACGTCGAGGAGATCGCCGGCATCTCGGCCGGCGGCATGCCGACGCGCGTCAAGTGCCTGCACGTCCTCTTCGCGCACGCCCTGGCCGCCGGGCCCGGCGTGAACCCGCTGGGCGACGAGGCACTGGAGCTGGCGAGGGACACCTGGCGCCCGGACCGCTGCACCTGCTGAACCTGGCTCACGACCACGTGAGGTTTCTCGCGGAACGGCACGTCCGACGCCCTCAGGGTGGCGCGGCTGGAAGAATCTTCGTGTGACTCCCTCTCGTGTGGCCGCGATCGACTGCGGCACCAACTCGATCCGCCTGCTCGTCGCGGACGTCGACGCCGCCGGCAACCTCACCGAGCTCGACCGCCGCATGGAGGTGGTGCGGCTCGGCCAGGGCGTGGACCGCACCGGCGAGCTGGCGCCCGAGGCGCTGGAGCGCACGCTGGCGGCGACCCGGCAGTACGCGGCGGCGATCGAGGCCGCGGGGGCACAGCGCGTGCGGTTCGTCGCGACGTCGGCCACGCGGGACGCGCGGAACCGCGACGAGTTCTTCGACGGCGTCCGGGCCGCGCTCGGCGTCGACGTCGAGGTCATCACCGGCGCCGAGGAGGCGCAGCTCTCGTTCCGCGGCGCCACCGGCGCGGTGGCCGAGGCGCACGCCGGTCCCTTCCTCGTGGTCGACCTCGGCGGGGGATCCACCGAGCTGGTGCTCGGTACCGGCTCGGTCGACGCGAGCGTCTCGATGGACGTCGGTTCGGTGCGGATGACGGAGCGGCACCTGCACAGCGATCCGCCGTCGGCGGCTCAGATCGCGGCGGCCCGCGCGGACGTACGGGCTCACCTGGACGACGCCGCCCGCGCGGTCCCGCTCGCGAAGACGGCCACCCTGGTCGGGCTGGCCGGTTCGATCACCACGGTGACCGCGCACGCGCTGGGACTGCCGGAGTACCGGCGCGAGCGGGTGAACCAGGCGGAGCTGCCGGTGCGGGCGGTGCTGGACTCCTGCGCGGCGCTGGTCGAGGCGCCGCGCGCCGAGCGAGCGGCGATGGGCTTCCTGCACCCGGGCCGGGTCGACGTCATCGCGGCCGGGGCGCTCGTCTGGTCCGAGGTGATCATCCGCGTGGCCGCCGACGTCGCGGCGGCCGGCGGCTCCTTGACGAGCGTGGTGACGAGCGAGCACGACATCCTCGACGGGATCGCGTTGTCCATGGCGTGAGCCGGAGGTGAAGCGCAGGGTGCGGCCCGAGGAACGAGGCACGCGCCCGAAGCGGAACCGCAGGCTCACGCCATGCCCGCAGGGCGTGACTTCCGTCCGCCGGGAACTTCCGGCGGTGACGGCCCGTTGTGGGTGCCAGAGGATCGAAGACGTTCCTGCAGCGGCGACGACGGCGTGGGGTGCATCACGCACACGCCGCCCTTTGGCATGTCAATGCTGATGCGTGGCGCGCGGTATCCTGGGAATCATGCCTCAGAACGACCTGACCTCGGTCAGCCATGCTTCCGATGCGGCGAGCACGCCGCGCCCGCGGAAGGTGCCGCGCATCGTGGTGCTCGGCGGCGGGTCCGTCGGCCTCTACGTGGCGCGCCGCCTGCGAAAGAAGCTGAAGAAGCGGGAGGCGGCGATCGTCGTCGTCGACCCGCGGCCGTACATGACGTACGCCCCCTTCCTGCCCGAGGCGGCCGCCGGGTCGATCGACGCCCGCGACGTCGTGGCACCGCACCGCAAGGCCCTCAAGGGCATCGACGTGCTGCAGGGCAAGGTCACCACGATCGAGCACGGCCGCAAGCACGTGAAGATCCAGCCCGAGTCGGGCGACGAGTACGAGGTGTCGTACGACCAGCTGGTCGTCGGTCTCGGCTCGGTGTCCCGCACGCTGCCCATCCCCGGCCTTGCGGAGTCGGCCATCGGCTTCAAGAACGTCGAAGAGGCCATCGCGGTCCGCAACCACGTGATCAACCGGATGGACGTCGCTTCCTCCACGTGGGACGCCGACCTGCGTAAGCGCATGCTCACGTTCACCTTCGTCGGCGGCGGGTTCGCCGGCATCGAGGCCCTCGCCGAGATCGAGGACATGGCGCGTTACGCGACGCGGCAGTACCAGACGATCGAGGCGTCCGACCTGCGGTTCGTCATGATCGAGGGCGCCGGGCGCATCCTGCCCGAGGTCACGGAGCCGATGGGCGAGTACGCGCTCGCCGAGCTGAAGAAGCGCGGCATCGAGTTCCACCTCAACACCTTCCTGTCGTCCTGCGTGGACGGGCACGTGGTCACGTCGACGGGAGTCGAGTTCGACACCGAGACCATCGTGTGGACCGCGGGCGTCAAGGCGAACCCGGTCATCAAGGAGGCGTCCGACCTCCCGTTCGACAAGATGGGCCGCGTCACCGTGCTGCCCACGCTGCAGGTCGCGACCGAGGACGGCGAGATCGTCGAGGGTGCCTGGGCCGCGGGCGACTGCGCCGCCGTGCCGGACGTGAACAACCCGGGCAAGTTCTGCCCGCCGAACGCGCAGCACGCGATCCGCGAGGCCGTGCGCCTGGCCGACAACATCGTGGCGCTCTACAAGGAGAAGCCCGCGGTCGACTACGACCACAAGAACGTGGGCGTCGTCGCGTCCCTGGGCCTGTACAAGGGTGTCGCCGAGCTGTTCGGCTTCATCAAGCTGCGCGGTTTTCTGGCCTGGGTGGCGCACCGTGGCTACCACGTGATGGCGATGCCGACCGGGAACCGCAAGGTCCGGATCCTGATCGGCTGGATCGGCCAGTTCCTCATGGGGCGCGAGCTGGTCTCGCTGGGCTCGCTGCACGACCCGCGTCAGGAGTTCCGCAACGCGTCGGTGCCGCCGAAGCCGGCGGGCGAGAAGGTCGAGCAGAAGGCGGAGTCGTCTGCCGAGCGCGCCGAGTCGGGCGCCAGGTCCTGACGCGAGCACTCTGCCTGGAGTTGTCAGACCGGCGCGGACGTGTCAGACGTACAGGTCACTCTGGTGACCCCAGCGTCTGACACGTCCGCGGCACCGCTCGGTAGTCTCTGGGGTGCGCCCCCATAGCCCAACTGGCAGAGGCAGCCGGCTTAAACCCGGCACAGTCCCGGTTCGAACCCGGGTGGGGGCACCCGGTGCTCCGGCGTCAGGAGACCAGCTCGGCGAGATGACGGCCGGTCAGCGACGCCTCCTCCCGTGCCAGGTCGGCCGGGGTGCCCGCGAAGACGACCCGGCCGCCGTCGTGCCCGCCGCCGGGGCCCATGTCGATCACCCAGTCGGCACGCGCGACGACCGACAGGTTGTGCTCCACGACGATGACCGACCGGCCGGAGTCCACCAGGCGGTCGAGCAGGCCGGCCAGGTTGTCGACGTCCTGCATGTGCAGGCCGGCGGTGGGCTCGTCGAGGACGAACGCCGGGGTGTCGCCGCCCATCTCGATCGCGAGCTTGAGCCGCTGCCGTTCGCCGCCGGACAGGGTGTTGAGGTGCTGGCCGAGCGAGATGTAGTGCAGCCCGACGTCGGACAGCCGGGAGAGCATCGGCACGATCGCCTTCTCCGTGAAGAAGCCCAGCGCCTCCTCTACGGACATGGCGAGCACGTCGGCGATGTTCTTGCCACGCAGGGTGTAGCCGAGGACCTCGTCGGTGAACCGCTTGCCGCCGCACGCCTCGCACGGGCTCGCGACACCCGCCATGAAGGCGAGGTCGGTGTAGATCAGGCCGACCCCCTTGCATGCCGGGCACGCGCCGGCCGAGTTCGCGCTGAACAGAGCGGGCTTGACGCCGTTCGCGCGGGCGTACTGCTTGCGGATGGGCTCGAGGATCCCGGTGTAGGTGGCCGGGTTCGACCGCCGCGACCCCCGGATCACCGACTGGTCCACGAACGTCACGCCGTCGCGCGGCAGGCAGCCGTGGATGAGGGAGCTCTTGCCCGACCCCGCGACTCCGGTCACCGCGACGAGCACACCGAGCGGGACGTCGACCGATACGTCCTGCAGGTTGTGCAGGGTCGCGTGCTCGATCCGGAGGAAGCCGGAGGGGGTGCGCGGGGTCTGCTTGACCGTGACGGCCTGGTCCAGGTGCTTGCCCGTCGCGGTCCCGGAGTTGCGCAGCCCCGCGATGTCGCCCTCGTAGACGACGGTGCCGCCGTGCGTGCCGGCGCCGGGCCCCATGTCGACGAGGTGGTCGGCCGCGGCCATGACCTCCGGCTTGTGCTCGACGACGAGCACCGTGTTGCCCTTGTCCCGCAGACGCTGGAGCAGCGCGTTCATCTGCCGCACGTCGTGCGGGTGGAGGCCGATCGTCGGCTCGTCGAACACGTAGGTCATGTCGGTGAGGGCCGAACCCATGTGCCGCACCATCTTGGTGCGCTGGGCCTCCCCGCCGGACAGCGACGACGACTCGCGGTCCAGCGACAGGTACCCCAGCCCGATCTGCTCGAACGCGGCGAGCAGGTCGCTCAGCCCGTCGAGGATGGGCTGGACCTGCGGGTCGGTGAGGTCGCGCACGAGCTCGGCGAGGTCGGTGAGCTGCATGGCCGCCGCCTCGCCGATGTGCTTGCCCTTGACCAGCGACGACCGGGCCCGGTCGTTGAGCCGGGTGCCGCCGCACGCCGGGCAGGCCGTGAACGTGGCGAGCCGGTCGACGGCGGCGCGCATCGCACCCTTCATCGACTCGACGTCCTTGACGAGGTAGAGGCGCGTGATCTTGGGGACCAGCGACTCGTACGTGACGTTGATGCCGCCCGCGACGATCTTCCGCTCGGCGCCGTGCATCAGGTCGTGCCACTCGGTCTCGCTGTACTCCGCCAGCGGCTTGTCGACGTCGAAGAGGCCCGAGTCGGCGTAGACCTTCCAGTACCAGCTGCCCACCCCGAAGTTCGGGAACGTGATGGCGCCCTCGTTCAGCGACTTGCTGCGGTCCACCAGGGCCTCGGTGTCGATGGCCGAGACGCGGCCCAGGCCCTCGCAGTCGGCGCACATGCCCTGTGGGTCGTTGAAGGAGAAGAGGTTGGACCCGCCGATGTACGGCTGGCCCAGCCGCGACCAGATGACGCGCAGCATCGTGTAGGCGTCGGTGGCCGTGCCGACCGTCGAGCGCGCGTTGGCGCCCATGGGCTCCTGGTCCACGACGATCGCCGCGGAGAGGTTGGACAGGGTGTCGACGTCGGGCCGCGGCCGGGACGGCATGAAGCCCTGGAGGAATGCCGAGTACGTCTCGTCGATCAGACGCCGCGACTCGGCGGCGACAGTGCCGAACACGAGCGAGCTCTTACCCGAGCCGGACACTCCCGTGAAGACGGTGAGCTTCCGCTTGGGGATGTCGACGGAGACTCCCCGCAGGTTGTTCTCGCGAGCTCCGCGCACCTCGATAGATCCGAACACCACTGTCCTTTCCTGGTCGGTGGTCCCATGGTGCCAGCAGGCACTGACACGCACCTTGACTGCGTTGTCGGGCGTTACGCCAGGAGCAGACGCCGGAACGACCTTCGGTGTCAGTGGGGTTGGGTACCGTGACGGGTACCAACGGCGGGAGTGGGCAGATGGCAATGATCTCAACAGGTACCGCACGTACTGCTGGGCCCGGCACCACGAACGAGGGCAGGCCCGGAGCGAGACCCGGCACGCTCGAACACACCCGCGAACCGCTGTTGCGCGACCTGGTCGGCGGGATCCTGCGGCGCACGCGACGTGAGCAACGGCGCACGCTCGCCGACGTCGCGACCGACGCCCGGGTCTCCACCGCCTACCTGTCCGAGGTCGAGCGCGGGCGCAAGGAGGCATCCTCCGAGGTGCTCGCCGCCGTGTGCGAGGCGCTCGGCATGCGGCTCGTCGACCTGGTCGAGCGGGCGTGGGCCGAGCTCGCCCTCGCGCTGGCGGCGCAGGAGGAGAGCCGCAGGGTTCGGGTCCTGTCGTCCGCTGCTCGTCGTGCGGCAGGCTTCTCGTCGTCCCGCCACCCGCTGCAGGCGGAGCAGGCGGCACCGGCCGGCACCTCCGGCGCCGGCCGGCGAGGCGAGGCGGCGCTGCTCGCGGCGTGAGGCCTCAGAGGCCGGCGCGCCGCCTTCCGCCGGGCCGGACGTCGTCGACCTGGTCCACGATCCTGTCGATCATGCCGTAGGCCAGCGCCTGCTCGGCGGTGAACCAGCGATCGCGGTCCGCGTCCGCGGCGACCGTCTCGACGGGCTGTCCGGTGTGCTCGGACTGCAGCCGGGTCATGACGTCCTCGAGGTACCGGACGTTCTCCGCCTGGACGACGACGTCGCCCGTCGTACCGCTGGCCTCACCCGCAGGCTGGTGCATCATGATCCGGGCGTGCGGCAGCGCGTAGCGCTTGCCCTTGGTACCCGCGGCGAGCAGGAACTGCCCGATGCCGCCCGCGAACCCGACGGCGACCGTCGAGACGGCGTTCGGCAGGAGCCTCATCGTGTCGTGTACGGCCAGCCCAGCGCTGATGGAGCCGCCGGGGGAGTTGATGTAGAGGCTGATCTCCGCGCTGGAGTCCTCGGCGGAGAGCAGCAGGAGCTGCGAGGTGACGCGGTTGGCGACGGCGTCGTCGATCTCGGTGCCGATGAGCACCATGCGCTGGTGCAGCAGGCGCGAGCCGAGGTGGTCGTCGAAGGGCTGGGTGTGCGCTGTCTCGGTCATGTCCCCACGATCAGCCCGTGCGGACCGGCCGGGTAGCGATCTCTGCCCGCCGCAGATCTGCTCATGGCAGACCGCGCGTCGGACCGTGCGGCGGAGCGGGAGCGTCAGAGCGGTCTGCCCTCGGGGTCGATCGTGGGGAACACGTCGAAGTGGATCTCGAACGGCATCGCTCCCGGCAGACCCTCCTGCCTGCTCAGCGGGTCGAGATGTTCCGCGGCGAACCGATCCCAGGCCTCGACGACCGCCTCCGCCTGTTCCCGCGTGGCCCACTTGTTGACCGTGACGAACGTGGTGGAGCCCATCCACGACGCCAGGGTCTCTTCGTCGGCCTCCTGGCCCGAACGAATGAAGGCCATCACCCGTTCGTTGCGGAGGCGGAGGAACTCGATGTTGACGGCCTCGGCGGTCTGCCGGCTCGCGGGGGACTCCTTGCCCGCGCTGGAGATGCTGAACCCACCGGGGGTGCGTTCCCACCAGCGCTCCCGCGCGGTGCCCTTGCCCTCGACCTCGCGGACCAGTCCGTGCTTGGCCAGCTGGCGGAGGTGATAGCTCGTGGAACCGCTGGACTCGCCGACGATCTCGCCGAGCTTGCTGGCGGTGAGGGGTCCGCGGATCGGCAGCAGGTCGAGGATGCGGATGCGCAGCGGGTGGGCGAGCGCGCGCAGTGCTGCGGGGCCGAGCTCGGCCGGCGGGCCTGCGACGGGGGGCGCGGCGCCGTCCGGCACCATACGAGGTGATGGCGCCGAGGAGCGAGAGTCTCGTCCCGCCTGCCCGCCCGGGAGGTTCTTACGTGCTGTCGCCATAGGCAGGACGTTACCCACTCGACGTGGCCGGGGCCGAGGAGCGGGCACAGGGCGCACGGCGATCAGCGCAGGGCGAGCGGGTGGCGAGCCGCCATGTTGTCGCGCACCCGCTCGGCGTGGGCGCGCTGTCGCTCGGCGCGCTCGATCTCGCGGCGCTGTGCCTCGGAGTCGGTCTGCCTCGGCGCAGCGGGCTGCCGGACCCTGGCGGGCGCGGCAGCGCGGAGCATCCCGAGGCGCTGCGGAACGGTGGTGCGGACGGCGGGGGCGTAGACGCTCATCGCGATCTCCTGGCTTCGGGGCTCGTGAGGGGAGTAGCAGGTGTGCATCGCCCTACGCATGCCAACATCTCTTTGCAAGACATCCTTTGCAACTAAGTCTTTGGAACTGGCTCCGACGCAAAGCTGCCCCAGTCGGGCTTGCAGGCGCCGCAGGGCGCTGCCCTACTCTGTGACTTCCGTCGTTTTTCACCCCCTTGGTCCGACCTGGCCGCGACGGCGGCGTCGCGCCGTATGCCCGAAATCTCGTCCGCACCGTGGAGTCCTCGTGTTCCATCTCGCCCGGCTGTCTCTCGCGAACCGAGCCGTCGTGGCGCTGGTGACCATCGCGACAGCCGTGTTCGGGGTGCTGAGCATGACCTCGCTGAAGCAGGAGCTGATCCCGTCCCTGCAGCTCCCGACCGGCATCGTGAGCGCGCAGTACCAGGGTTCGTCGCCCGAGGTCGTGGAGGAGCAGGTCACCGACGTGATCGAGGACGCCGTCGCCTCGATCGACGGGATCGCCGCAGTCCGGTCCACCGCGTCCACCGGGGTCTCGCTCACCACCGTCGAGCTCACCTACGGCACCGACATGGAGGCCGCCTCCCAGCGTCTCCAGACCGCGGTGGCGGGCATCCAGCCTGCCCTGCCCGAGGGCGTGCGCCCACAGGTCACCACCGGCTCCGTCGACGACGTCCCGGTGGTCCAGCTGGCCGTGGCGGGCGACAAGAGCCCCGACGCCCTCGCCGGCACGGTCGAGGACGTGGTCGTACCCGCACTGGAAGACGTCGACGGCGTCCGCGGGGTCGCGGTCACCGGCGAGCGTGAGACAGAGGTCCGCATCCTGCCCGACCAGGAGAAGCTTTCCGCCGCTGGCCTCACCGCCGAGGACCTGACCACCGTGCTGCAGGACAACGGCGTGGTCCTGCCGGCGGGCGAGATCACCGAGGGCGGGCGCGCCTGGTCCGTCCAGCTCGGCAAGCCCGTCGACATGGTCGACCAGATCGCACAGCTCCCCGTCGTCCCGGGCGACGCCACCGACCCGAGTGCGCCCGCCGTACCGGACAGCCCACCGCTGCTGGGGCAGGTCGCATCCGTGCAGCTCGCGCCCGTGGAGGCGACGTCCTACTCACGCCTCGACGGAGAGCCCTCCCTCGGGCTGGCCGTCACGAAGACGCCGGAGGCGAACACCGTCGAGGTGTCGCACGCGATCGAGCGGGCGCTCGCGGAGGCCGAGGTGGCGGACACGCTGACCGAGCGCGGCGTCGACACCGCCGTCGTGTTCGACCAGGCGCCCTTCGTCGAGGACTCGATCCACGGGCTGGCCACGGAGGGCGGGCTCGGCCTGCTGTTCGCCGTCCTCGTCATCCTGGTCTTCCTGATGTCGCTGCGCTCCACGCTCGTGTCCGCGATCTCGATCCCGCTGTCGCTCGCGGTGACGTTCATCGCCATGAGCGCGAGCGGCTACACCCTCAACATCCTGACGCTGGGTGCGCTCACGATCTCGATCGGCCGCGTGGTCGACGACGCGATCGTCGTGATCGAGAACATCAAGCGGCACCTGTCGTACGGCGAGGAGAAGACCGCTGCCGTCCTCGCGGCCGTGCGTGAGGTCGGCGGGGCCATCGCCGCCTCCACGATCTGCACCGTCGCCGTGTTCCTGCCCATCGCGTTCGTGGGCGGCATGGTCGGCGAGCTGTTCCGGCCCTTCGCCCTGACCGTGTCGATAGCGATGCTGGCCTCGCTCGTCGTGGCACTGACGATCGTGCCGGTGCTGGCGTACTGGTTCATCAGCCCGCCGAAGAAGGCGGGCCGCGGCGCGGCGCTCGCCAGGGCGGCGGCGGAGGAGAAGGAGAGCCGCGGCGTCTGGCAGCGGATCTACGTGCCGACGCTGAACGGCGCGCTGGGCCGGCCGGTCGCGACGATCGCCGTCGCCGTAGCGATCCTCGGCGGCACGGCCGCCCTCGTCCCGAACATGGAGACGAGCTTTCTCGGGGACAGCGGCCAGGACACGGTGACCGTCATGCAGCACTACGCGCCCGGCACGTCGCTCGCCGGGCAGGACGAGGCGGCGCAGCGGGTGGAGGCCGCGCTGGCCGACGTCGACGCGGTCGAGAGCGTGCAGGCCACCGTCGGCAGCAGCGACGACATGTCTATGGCGGCCTTCGGCGGGGCCAGCGCGGGCCTCAAGGCATCCTTCGCGGTCACCCTCGCCGAGGGCGCCGACGGCGCGGACGCCGCAGCCGACATCCGCGCCGCCGTCGGAGGGCTGACCGAGGAACCCGCTACCGAGGTCTCCGTGTCCGCCGGTGACTCCGTCGGCACGTCGTCGATCGACCTCGTGGTCCGTGCGCGCGACGACGCGATCCTGACCGAGGCCACCGATCAGCTGCAGGAAGCGACGAGTGGCCTGGACGGGGTGGCCGAGGTCAGCAACGACCTGGCGGCGGCGCAGGAGATCGTCGAGGTGACCGTCGACCGCGAGGCCGCCGCCGGGTACGGGCTCACCGAGACCCAGGTGACCACCGTCGCGTCTGCCGCGATGGCCGGTGCACGGGAGATCGGCGAGCTGCACACCGCCGAGGGTCCGGTCGGGGTCACGCTCGCCGCGGGTGCGGTGCCGAGCACGATGGGCGAGATCAGGAAGATCCCGGTACCGACGGCGGTCGGCGCCATACCGCTGGGCGACCTCGCGAACGTCGAGGTCGCGACGACACCGACGTCGATCAGCCGGATCGACGGCGACCGGTCCGCGACCGTGTCGGTGACGCCCGCCGGTGACGACCTCGGCGCGGTCACCGACACGGTGCAGGCCGAGATCGGGACGACGGACCTGCCGGCCGGGGCGACGGTGTCGGTGGGTGGCGCGGCGGCCGACCAGGCAGAGGCCTTCGAGAACCTGGGGATGGCGCTCCTGGCCGCCATCGCTCTCGTGTTCATCGTCATGGTGGCGGCGTTCCGCAGCATGGCGCAGCCGTTCATCCTGCTGGTGTCGATCCCGTTCGCGGCGGTCGGGGCCCTGGTCGCGCTGGTCGCCACGAACACGCCGTTGGGCGTGCCCGCGCTGATCGGCACCCTCCTGCTGGTGGGCATCGTCGTGTCGAACGCGATCGTCCTGATCGACCTGATCAACCAGTACCGGCAGGACGGTATGGGGCTCGACCAAGCCGTGCGCGAGGGTGCCCGGAAACGGTTGCGGCCCATCGTCATGACCGCCCTCGCGACGGTCTTCGCGCTGCTGCCGATGGCGTTCGGGCTGACCGGCGGCGGGGCGTTCATCTCGCAGCCGCTGGCGCTGGTGGTGATCGGTGGGCTCGTGTCCTCGACCCTGCTGACGCTCTACGTGGTGCCGGTGATCTACACCATCTTCGAACGCCGGTCCGAGCGGCGACGAGCGGCGGACCAGGCGGCCGGGCGCACCACGCGCCGGCCGCTGACCGGTGCCTTCCCCAGAGTGGCGACCGGTGCCTTCCGGACCGTCGGACGGGAGGCGGCGGCGCAGCGCCGCACGCAGGGCGGACCGGTCCAGCCGAGCTGGCCGCCGGTGCAGCAGCCGCAGTTCCAGCCCGCGCCGCACCAGCCACCCCAGTTCCAGCCGCAGAACCAGACGCCCCAGCGGCGCCCGCCGTCACCGTGGCCGCCGCAGCCCGGGCCGGTCGCCGAGCCTGCCTACGAACGGCCCACGCCCCCTCTGGCCTGGCCTCACCCGCTGGATCCGCCGGACTGATCAATAGCCGCCCGGGAAAAGACCTTGGCCCCGTGGCCCGCGCCGTCCGTCCGGAGAGACGGCGGTGCGGGCCACGGGGCCGGGACGAGATGCGCTACGCGTCCTGAAGCCTCAGGCGCATCGCAGCGCCGGCCAGCACCAGCGCCGTGTAGCCGGCGAGCACACTGATGCCGACCCACGGGTCGAGCACGTCGGGGAACGCGCCGGCGTTCGGGGTGATCTGCGCCCCGGCCACGCTGGGCAGCAGCTTGTTCACCGTGCCTACCCACTCCAGCTGGGAGGCCGCGAAGGTGGCGATCTGGACGATGGTCGGAATCACGAGGAAGATCGCGACCACCGTGAAGATCGCGCCCGCCGTATGCCGCAGCAGGGCGCCGAGCCCCAGTGCGAAGAGCGCCACGAGCGTCACGTACAGCACGGTGCCGAGCAGCGACCGGACCTGGCCGCCGTCGCCGAAGTCGACCGTCGCGTCGTTCGAGCTCAGCATCGGGTAGGTGACGAGCCAGCTGAGGGCGAGCGACACGGTGATGAGCACGATCGTGACGAGCGCCAGCACGACTGCCTTGCCGAAGAAGGCCGGAAGCCGGCTGGGCACCGCCGCGAACGTCGAACGGATCATCCCCGTCGAGTACTCACCGGTGATCATCAGGGCGCCGAGCACCGCGACCACGAGGGCCGCCATCTCGAAGCCCGCGCTGACGACCATGGTCCCGCCGAGCATCCCGCCCATGGCGGCCTGGTCCTCAGGTGCGGCGCCCTCCATCTCGTTCCCGACGAGCTGGACGATGAGGGCCATCATCAGCGCGAAGCCGACGATCACCACGACCGTCGAACCGAGCGTCCACCACGTCGAGCGCAGGCTCCACAGCTTGATCCACTCGGAGCGCAGCACCCGCCAGAAGGTGACGTTGTGGACCGAGGTCCCTCCCGTCGTCATGCCCGACGCGGATCCGCCCGCCGGAGCCGTGACCGTCGTGCTCATGCCTTGCTCCCCTCGAGGTCGGACCGGGTGCCCGCGTGGCCCGCGATGGCCTCGGACTGGTACTCCACCGAATCGGCGGTCAGCGACATGTAGGCCTCTTCGAGCGTGGACGCGACGGGCGTGAGCTCGTGCAGCACGACCCGCGCGGAGGCGGCCAGCTCGCCGACGGCGGCGGCGTCCGTGCCGCGGACCTCCAGGAGGCCGGGCTCGACGTCGGTCACCTCGGCGGCCGTGCCCTTCAGGAGCTCGGCGAGCACCGTGGCCTGCGGCGACCGGACCCGCACGATCTTGCGCGCGGCGCCGTCGACGATCTCGGAGACCGGTGCGTCCGCGAGGATGCGGCCCTTGCCGATGACGAGCACGTGGTCGGCGGTGAGGGCGACCTCGCTCATCAGGTGGCTGGACAGGAAGACCGTGCGGCCCTCGGACGCCAGGTACTTCGCGATGTTGCGGACCCAGAGCACACCCTCGGGGTCGAGACCGTTGACGGGCTCGTCGAGGATGAGCGTGCGCGGGTCGCCGAGCAGGGCCGCCGCGATACCGAGCCGCTGGCCCATGCCGAGCGAGAAGCCGCCCACGCGCTTGCTCGCGACGGGCTGCAGGCCTGTGAGTTCGATCACCTCGTCGACCCGCTTTGTCGGGATGCCATGAGTGGCTGCCATGGCGAGCAGGTGGTTGCGGGCGGTCCGCCCGGTGTGCACGGCCTTCGCGTCGAGCAGCGCACCCACCTCGGCGAGCGGACTGCGGTGCGCGGCGTAGGGCTTGCCGTTCACGGTGACCGTGCCTGCGGTGGGCTTGTCCAGGCCCACGATCATGCGCATGGTGGTCGACTTTCCGGCGCCGTTCGGGCCCAGGAAGCCCGTCACCTGGCCCGGCTGCACGGTGAACGTGACTCCGTCCACGGCGGTCTTCGTGCCGTACCTCTTCGTCAGGCCTGTGGCCTCGATCATCACTTGCCCTTCCATCTGGCACGCCGGGGTGGCCTCTGCGGCCACTGGTCGGTCACGACAAGATTGGTTATGAAGAGACTAGGGAGCCGACGGCGTCCGCCGCACCCTTTACACGCCCGGATCATCCCTCGGGCGGACCGAGTTCATCCGAAGGTATGACCTGGGAACTACTGAGACCTGCCCAGCGTTCCCTAGGATGGTCAGACAGACCAGGAGGAGCAGATGAGCAACCCCGTCTTTTCGAGAAGCGACGTCTTCGGTGAGCCCCGTCGCACCGGTGCAGCTGGCGCCCGCCGCGGCGGCACCGCCACCTACCCCAACCAGACTCCCGCATATGGCACCCCGCCGCAGGCCGGCCAGTACGGCCAGTACGGCGCGGGTCAGCAGCCCATGGACGCGTCAGATCTTGACGCGATGTATCAGTCGCCGTCCGCAACCACCGCGGACACCAAGCGCATGACCTACGACGACGTGATCATCAAGACCGGTGGGCTGCTCGCCCTCCTGGTCGTGGTGGCCGCGGCGACGTGGACGCTGGTGCCCACGCCGATGCTGGGCGTCGTCCTGTGGGTCGGCCTGATCGGTGGCCTGGTCCTCGGCCTGGTCAACGCGTTCAAGCGCAACCCGAGCCCCGCGCTGATCGTGGCGTACACGGTGTTCGAGGGCGCGTTCCTCGGCGCGATCTCGCTGATGTACAACCAGATCGCCGACGGCGCCGTGTGGCAGGCGGTCCTCGGTACCGCGTCGGTCTTCGCCGTGAGCCTGTTCCTGTTCAGGAGCGGCAAGGTCCGGGTGACGCCCAAGTTCACGCGCTGGCTGATGTTCGCCCTGCTGGGTTACGCCCTCTTCAGCCTGATCAACTTCGTGCTGACGATGACCGGCGTGCTGGAGGGCTTCGGCATGCGTAGCGGTCCGCTCGGCGTGATCATCGGCCTCGTCGCGGTAGGCCTTGCCGCTGCGTCCCTGATCGTCGACTTCGACTCCATCAAGCGTGGTGTCGAGGCCGGCGTGCCCGCCAAGATGGCCTGGTCGGCGGCCTTCGGCCTGCTGGTGACGCTGATCTGGCTGTACCTCGAGCTGCTTCGTCTCGTGACGATCATCAGCAGCTTCGGCAGCGACTGACCCACCTGCTGTACCAGCGACGGCCCGGTCACCTTCCAGCAGAAGGCGACCGGGCCGTCGTCGTGCGCGGGGGACTATGCCCGAGCTGTTCGGGACCGCGTGACAGCGGCGACCAGCACGCATCCCGCGGCGACGAGGAACCCGTGCGTGATCCGCAGCTCCGGCCCACCGAAGAACTGGGGGAGTACGAGCACCAGACCGATCGCCAGCGGGATGCCGGCCCACCTGAGGCGGGTACCGGCCCGCCACAGGGCGACCGCCACCAGCACTCCGGACACCGCGAGCAGGAGCAGGCCCGCGGCGAACAGGGTGACTGCCCACGGCTGCATGCGCAGCACCTCGATGTCGGCGAGCAGCCCGAGGTCGCCGTCCCGCAGCGCGGCTTCCGCGATGGTGCGGATGCCGAAGATCTCGGCGCCGAAGTAGAGCGCCGCCAGACCGGCGCCGGTCCACGCGGTGACGAGCGCCCAGGTCGCGGCGCCGACGCCGGCGGGACCGGCCTGGGCGAGGATCGTCCGCAGCCCCAGGAGCGCGGGCGCGAGGAGGGTGAGGCCGAGGATGCCGAACAGGTGCGCCACCACCCAGCGGTCGGACGCGAAAGCCGTGGCGAGGTTGATGGTGGCCACCGTCTCGTCCGGCCAGGGCCGCGACAGGGGGAAGAGGAGGAAGGTGAAGCCTGCGGCGACGAAGGCGACGTGGGTCCAGCGGGCGGTGGTCATGAGTGGCTCCCGGTGGTGGTGTCGCTCGGAGGTGTATCGGACGGCGCGAGTGCGGCGACTCCCGCGACGAGCATGTCGAGCAGCACCGCGAAGCTCTGGCCGACGTCCTCCCGCATCCGGAAGCCGCCGCCGAGCTCAAGGGTGACGAAGCCGTGCACGCCGGCGCGGACGGCGCGGACGGCGTCGATCAGGCGGGCGTCCGGGAGGCCGAAGCCGCGCAGGACGGCGACCACCACCTGAACGCTCTCGGCTGCGGCGTCGCGGAGCGCGGCGTCGGCGGGGGCGTCAGGGTCCGGGCCGATCTGGGTGGCCGCGTACCGCCCCGGGTGGTCGAGGGCGTAGCTGCGCCAGGCTGTCGCCAGCGCGCGGAGGGCGTCCGCCCCGGCTCGGCCCACGGTCGCCGAGGTGGCGGCTGCCGTGACCTCTCCCACGGCGATCAGTGTGACCTCGCGGCGCAGGTCGGCCAGCGAGCCGACGTGCTTGTAGAGGCTGGGGGCCGCGACGCCCGCCTTCGCGGCGACCTTCGCCAGCGTCAGGTCGGCGAACCCGCTCGTCCCGCCGGCGTCGACGACTTCGACCGCCAGCCGCACCACGGCGTCGGAGGACAGGCCCGCCCTAGGCACGTGCGCCCCCGTCCCGGGTCTCTGCGGCGATGTCGGCGATGTCGGCCGTGTCGGCCGTGGTGGCCGTGGTGGGTGCGGGCAGGGGCGGGAGACCGGCGAGGAGCTCGAGCACGGCGGGTACGACGACGTCGGCCGCCTGGTGCTGCGGGTAGTGGCCGACCTCCGGGACCAGGATGCCGCGGGTGTCGATCGCCCCGGTGATCCAGTCGAGCTCGGCCGCGGGGTCGGAGAAGTCGGGGTCGAGCGCGCCGACCACGGTCACGGAAGGCGCCTTGACGGCCGCCAGGCGGGCCTCGACGACCGAGTGGTCGAGCGACAGCGCAAGGTCGCGGAGGGAGCGCAGCCGGGCGGGCTCGCTCATGTTCCGCCGGATCGCGGCGACGTGCTCGGCATGCCGGGAGGAACGGCGTCCCTTGCTGATCGAGGAGTAGAAGAACCCCCAGAAGGCGGCGCCCCACGGCCGGGCGAAGAGCGCCCGGTAGGCCACCCCCATGACTTTCTGCATGCCCGGGGAGCCGGGCTGGCGCAGGTACGGGCTGAGCAGGACCATGCCGCGCACCAGGTCCGGGCGCTCCGCGGCGGCCCAGACGGCGGCCGAGGCGCCCATCGAGTTGCCGATCAGGACCGCCGGGCCTGCGCCGAGGTGCTCGACGAGCGCGATCAGGTCGGCGCCCGTCGCCTCGTCGCCGTGCGTGCGGAACGTGGTGTCCGAGTCGCCGTGGCCGCGCAGGTCGGCGACGACGACGCGGTAGCCGGCATCGACGAGGGTGGGGGCGACGTCGTCGTAGGTGGACCGGAGGTCACCCATGCCGGGAACGGCGACGACGAGCGGCCCGGCGCCCGTGTCGCTGTACGCGATTCGACCCTCGGGCCGCGTGAGGTGGATGACCGCGCCACTCTGGCTGGTTGTCATAGCCAGAAAGCTACTCTCATTAGCCAAAGGTTGCAAGACCTGTCAGAACTTCGCGCACGTGTCAGACGCTCAGGTCACCCGGGTGACCTGAGCGTCTGACACGTGCGCGAAGTTCTGACAGGTGCGCGGGCTCTTGCGTGCGGCTCCGGTGGGGTCAGGCGGGGCGGGGGACCCCGAAGTAGCCCTTCTCCGCCTCGCCGTTCTCCGCCTTGATCACGTGCATGACGGCGTTGATCAGCGCCAGGTGCGTGAACGCCTGCGGGAAGTTCCCGAGGTGGCGTCCGGTGCCCGGCTCGATCTCCTCGGCGTAGAGGTTGAGCGACGACGCGTAACCGAGCAGCCGCTCGCACAGCGACTTGGCCCGCTCCACCTCACCGATCTCGACCAACGCCGACACGAGCCAGAACGAGCAGATCGTGAAGGTGCCCTCCTCGCCCTGCAGGCCGTCGTCGGTCTCGTCGGTGCGGTAGCGCAGCACCAGACCGTCCTCGGTGAGCTCGTCCGCGATCGCCAGCACCGTCGCCCTGACCCGGTGGTCGTCCGGCGGCAGGAAGCGCAGCAGCGGGACGAGCAGCAGCGACGCGTCGAGCGCCGGGTCGCCGTAGCGCTGCGTGAAGACGCCGCGCTCGTCGACACCCTTGGTGCAGATGTCGTCGAAGATCTCGTCGGCGATCTTCTGCCACGACTGCGCGTAGTCGAGCTCGTCGTACAGCCGGGCGAGCTTGGCGCCCCGGTCCATCGCGACCCAGCACATGAGCTTGGAGCTGGTGAAGTGCTGCGGCTCACCGCGCACCTCCCAGATGCCCCGGTCGGGCTCGTGCCAGTGCTTCGCGGCCTCCTCGACCTGCCGCTTCAGGATGGGCCACAGCGACTCGGGCAGCTGGTCGCGCGACTTGGCGTGCAGCCACACGGAGTCCAGCACCGCGCCCCACACGTCGTGCTGCCGCTGGTCGTACGCGGCGTTGCCGATGCGGACCGGCTGCGCGCCCTCGTAGCCCGACAGGTGCGGTAGCTCGAACTCCTCGAGGGTCTCCTCACCACCGACGCCGTACATGATCTGGAGCTGCCGGTTGTCGCGGCAGACGTCCTGGATGAACGCGAAGAAGTCGTTCGCCTCGCGCTCCAGGCCGAGGGTGTACAGCCCCCACAGCGCGAACGTGGAGTCACGGATCCACGCGTACCGGTAGTCCCAGTTCCGCTCGCCGCCCGGGGTCTCGGGCAGGGACGTCGTGGCTGCGGCGATCAGCGCGCCCGTGGGGGAGTAGGTGAGGCCCTTCAGGGTGAGCGCCGACCGCTGGAGGTAGGCCCGCCACGGGTGGTCCGGGAACTCGCCCTGCGTGATCCAGTCGCGCCAGAACCGCTCGGTGCGCCACATCGCGTCGAGGGCACCCGCGTACGTCGTCGGCGCGCTCTGCGAGCCCCACGACATGGCGACGAAGTGCGTGGCGCCCTCCGTCATCCGCGTGCGCGCGGTGGCGCGCTTGCCCTCCAGCCCGAACCGCAGGCTGGACTGCAGGTGCAGGTCAGGGTTGGAGTCGCCGACGTGGGCCACCACCGACGAGTACCCGCTGTTCTCGTACTCCCAGTCGACCTCGGACCGGGCGTAGTCCGGACGCGGCTCGCACACGACCTCGAGGTCCACCGTGCCCGAGACGCACTTGATGGTGCGCATCAGGATGTGCTCGGCGTCGTCGTCCGTGGGGGTGCGGCGGTGCGTGCCGGAACGCGACTCGAGGTCGTGCCACGGGCCCATCAGCATCGCGTCACGGACCACGAGCCAGCCGGTCGGCGTCTGCCAGGTGGTCTCGAGGATGAGCGTGCCGGGCAGGTAGCGGCGCGCGACAGGCACCCGCACGCCGTGCGGTCCCACGCGGAAGTAGCCGGCTCCCCGGTCGAGGATCTTGGCGAAGATGCTGGGTGAGTCGGGTCGAGGGACACACATCCACTCGACACTGCCCGAGGGCGCGATCAGCGCGTTGGTCTCGCAGTCGGAGAGGAACCCGTACTCGCCGATGTGCGGGAACTTGCTGCGTCCGTCCCAGACGCGCGGGGAGGCGCCGTCGCTCGTCGTATGTCCCTTCACCGGACCCGAGTTCGTGGGCTTCGGGGTCTGGCGGCGCCGTGGGGATCTGCCGGATGCCGTGGGAACTTCGGCATCGGCCCCCACGGGCTCAATCGATTCGAGCGTCATGAGACTCAAGGGTTCCGCACGTTCCGCGCAGGTGGCAAGCCGGGCGTGTGTGACGCGCGGAATCCCCGCTCCATGCACTGTCATGAACTCTTGATCGACGCAGGCAGGGAATATCCGGGTTGTGTCGATCGAGCGGTTTCCCGTTCGACCTGTGGGTGAGAAGGTCCCATCAGGGGGCCCGCACACACAGGAGAAGAAACCATGCCGAAGTACATGCTGATCATGCGTTCGACCGACGAGACCTGGGCTGCCTTCGCCGACGTCGACTTCGAGCAGGTCATGAACGAGATGGGCAAGTTCAACGACGAGATGGTCCAGGCCGGCGTGCTCGTGGCGGCCGAAGGCCTCGAGGACGCCGCCGACACGGTGGTCGTCGACTACTCGTCCGAGCCGCCTGTCGTGACGGACGGACCGTACGGAGAGACCAAGGAGCTGTTCGGCGGCTTCTGGATCCTCGACGTCGCCTCCAAGGAGGCGGCCGTCGAGTGGGCCAAGCGGGCCCCGCTCGCCGGCCCGGGCAGCAAGGCCGAGATCCGCAAGGTCACGCACATCGACGACTTCCCGCAGGACAACGAGTGGATCCAGAAGGAGCGCGCGTGGCGCGAGTCGACCGGTCAGCTCTGACCGGCGAGGACGCCGCCCGACGGGCCGTCGAGGCGGTCTGGCGGATCGAGTCCGCGCGCATAGTGGGCGCACTCACCCGCTACACGCGTGACTTCGAGCTCGCCGAGGACGTGGCCCAGGAGGCGCTCGCCGAGGCGCTCGTCTCCTGGCCGCGCGACGGCGCGCCGCGCGATCCCGCCGCATGGCTCATCGCGACGGCGCGACGCCGGGCGATCGACGCCTACCGGCGCCGCGCCGGGCGGGACGAGCGGTACGTCGCGCTCGCGCACGGTCTCGCCGAGGGGGAGGCGACGTCGGGCATCGGAACGGGGCCCGCTGGGCCTGGGACGAGCATCGTCGCAGCTCAGCCAGGTTCTGACCCGGCCGAGGTCGATCCCGACCGGATCGACGACGACGTGCTCGCGCTCATGTTCGTGTCCTGCCATCCCGTGCTCTCGCGGGAGGCACAGGTCGCGCTCACGCTGCGCGTGGTGGGCGGCCTGACGAGTGACGAGGTCGCCCGGGCGTTCCTGGTGCCGGTCGCGACGGTGCAGGCGCGCATCACGCGCGCCAAGAAGACCATCGCTGCGGCACAGGTCCCGTTCGAGGTGCCCGACGGTGCGGACCGGACCGCCCGGCTCGCCTCGGTGCGCGGCGTGCTGTACGTGATCTTCACTTCAGGGTCGTCGGCGACGTCGGGCGACGACTGGATCCGGCACGACCTGGCGCGCGAGGCGGTGCGTCTCGCCCGCGTGCTCAGCCGCCTCGCACCCGAGCCGGAGACGTTCGGCCTGCTCGCGTTGCTCGAGCTGACCGCGGCCCGGTTCCCGGCCCGGACGGGCCCGTCGGGCGAGCCGATCCTGCTGGAGGAGCAGGACCGGCGGCGCTGGGACCGGGCGGCGATCGTCCGGGGCAGGGCGGCGCTGCGCCGCGCCGTCGGCCCGGCGGGTATGGGGGTCTACGCCCTGCAGGCGGCGATCGCGGAGTGTCACGCGGTGGCGCGCTCGGTGGCCGAGACGGACTGGGAACGGATAGTCGTGCTCTACGAGGCGCTCGGCCGCGTGGCGCCGTCGCCGGTGGTGGACCTGAACCGGGCGGTGGCGGTCGCGATGGCGCACGGCCCCGGCGTCGGGCTGCGGGTGGTGGACGGCCTGGTGGAGCGGGGTGTGCTGGCGGGATCGCACCTGCTGCCGGGCGTGCGTGGCGAGCTGCTCGCGCGGCTGGGCCGCACCGCCGAGGCCCGGGGCGAGTACCTGCGCGCGGCCGAGCTGTGCGGCAACACGGCGGAGCGAGGCCTCCTGGAGCGCAAGGCCTCGGCTCTCCCGTGACCGTCCGGGACTCAACGGTCTCAGCGGAGGCGGAGGGTGGCTACCAGGACGCCCGTCAGGCACAGGGTGCCGCCGATCAGGGCAGGCAGCGTGGGGACCTCGCCCAGCAGGGCCCACGACATGAGCACCGCGAGCGGCGCGGCGGCGTAGGTCGCGGCGCCGAGTCGGCCCGCCGTCGTGCGGGTCAGGGCGTAGCCCCAGGTGATGAAGGCGATGGCGGTGGGAAAGACGCCGAGGTAGACGACGCTCAGCGTGGCCGACGTCGGGGCCGCGGCGAGCTCGCGCAGGAGCACCGGCGCGAACGGGAGGCACGCGACCGCCCCGACCAGGCAGCCCAGCCAGGTCATGGTCAGGGAGTCGACCTTCGGCAGCAGGCGCTTCTGCAGGATCGTGCTCCCGGCGTAGATGACGGCGGCGGCCAGGCCGAGGGCGACGCTCACCGTGTCGGACGCACCGCTCGACGTGGCGAGCGCGATCCCCGCGACGCCGGCGAAGGCGATGCCGATACCGGCGAGGAGCCGTGCCGGGAACCCCTCACCGAGCGATATCCCGGCGAACACCGCGATCAGGATGGGGGCGAGCCCGACCAGGAGGGATGCCGTCCCGGCGTCGAGGGTGCGCTCCGCGGTGTTGAGGGCCAGGTTGTACAGCCCGAACCAGAGGACGCCCCAGACGATGACGCCGACCAGCGTCCGGCCGCGCGGCAGCCGGACCTTGCCGGCCAGGCCGGCGATGACGGTGAGCGCGAGGGCGCCGACGAACATCCTGCCCAGGGCGAGCGGGCCGGGGGAGAAGTCGTGACCGGCGGCCCGGATCCCGATGAACGCGGAGGCCCACAGCACCACGGTCACCGCAGCGGCCGCGGGGACGAGGAAGCGGTTCGTGGCCGGCGGGGCAGCCACGGCAGTCAGGGACATGTCTGGAACCCTGCCCGAGGTCGGAGCCAGGGTCTGGCGGCTATCGGCCATGGTGTTGGTCATGGTGCGATGGTCGCCCCGAACCACTGTGAAGCACCAGCGATTCTTTCTTCATCCGAATTCAGTCGCGCTGTACAGTGGCTCCATGCTCGACGTCCACCGTCTCCGCATCTTCCGTTCCGTCGTCGCCTCCGGATCCATCGGTGCGGCCGCGGCGAACCTCGGCTACACGCCGTCCGCCGTCAGCCAGCACGTCTCGGCGCTCCAGCGCGAGACGGGCCTCAAGCTCCTGGCCCGGCACGGCCGCGGCATCCGGCCCACCGCGGCCGGACATGCGCTGGCCGCACAGGCCGACGGCGTGCTCGAACGGCTCGGCGAGGCCGAGGCCATGGTCGCCGACCTGCGCGCGGGCCGCACCGGGTCGCTCTCGGTGGCCTACTTCGCCTCGGTCGGCTCCGCCTGGCTGCCCGACGTCGTACGCACCGTGACCACGCAGTTCCCCGGCGTCCGCCTCGACCTGGAGCTGGCCGAGCACATCCCGGACAAGACCGAGGACCGCGCGGACCTGCAGATCGTCGTCGCGAACGCCGAGTTCGCGGCGGGCAGCGGCTTCACGGCCCACCACCTCCTCGACGACCCTTACGTCGCCGTCCTGCCGCAGGACCACCGGTTCGCCGACCGGGACGAGATCGAGCTCGCCGAGCTCGAGGACGAGTCCTGGATCGACAATGACTTCGCCCGCGGCTGGTGCCGGCGCAACCTCCTTCAGGCGTGCACGGCGGCGGGCTTCAGCCCCACGTTCCGCGTCGAGGCGCACGACTACCCGACGGCGGTCGCGTTCGTGGAGGCGGGGATCGGCATGACGGTGCTGCCCGAGCTCGGGGCCGTCAACCTGCCGCGGGCGACCGTCTCGGTGCCCGTGGTGCGGCCCGCGCCCGTGCGCTCGATCTACGCGGTGCTGCAGGACGCCGTCGCGCACACCCCGCCGGCGATCGCCGCCCTGGACGCGCTGCGGCAGGCCGCCGTCGCTTCGCGGGCAGCCGTGGAGGCCGCATAGGGTGGGCGGGTAACGGCGCTGGGACTGCTCGGCGCCCTCCCGATCGAGAGGTAATCCTCGTGACCACGCTTCCTACCGCCTCCGGCACCTTCGGTGACAAGCCGGAGCTGACGTTCCCCGAGGGTGGCGCACCCGCCGGCCTGCAGGTGCAGGTCCTCTCCGAGGGCAACGGCCCGGTCGTCGAGTCCGGGCGCACCATCGTGGTGAACTACCTGGGCCAGACCTGGGGCGGCCACGTCTTCGACAACTCGTACGACCGCGGCACCACCATCGACTTCCCGATCGGCGTCGGTGCCGTCATCGGCGGTTGGGACAAGGGCATGGTGGGCCAGAACGTCGGCTCGCGCCTGCTGCTGTCGATCCCGCCGGAGCACGGTTACGGTGCGCGTGGGGTGCCGCAGGCCGGGATCGGTGGCGGGGACACGCTGGTCTTCGTCGTGGACGTCGTCGACGTGAAGTGACGCTTCTTTAGGGCTGCTCTTGTAGGGCCCGCAGGCGGAGAACAAGAACGCCTGCGCGGACTGGGCCGACGAGGCGCCTCCAGAGGCGGCTCACCTGTTTCGTCCTTTTACGTCCGCGCAGGCGTTCTTGTTCTCCGCCCGCTCTTCTGTGGGCGTCACTTCCCGGTGGGTTGGTTGGGCTTGGCCGGCCGGGTGGTTGGTCGGTTGCTGTTGGTCAGCTGGTTGGGGGGTAGGCGATCAGCTGGGGGGAGGCGAAGCTGCCTACTGCCGGGGCGCCCGTGTTGTTGATGATGTGGTTGATGCCGCCCGAGCCGTTGAGGAAGACGCTCGTCATGGAGCGGAACTTCACGTTCGGGGTGGTGGGGGCCTGGATGCCCGACTCCACGCGGATGTCCTGGCCCTGGTTGAAGAACGAGTAGACGCCGAGGCCTGACGCGTCGTGGGTCGTCACGTCGTCCGCCACGCGGTAGGAGGCGTAACCGAGGCGGTCACCGTCCATGAACGCCGCCTGCGACGGCGGGTCGTACGGGATCTCGCTCTGGTAGAAGATCGTGCGGCCGTTCTCGCCGTTCCAGATCGTCTGCTCCTCCTGGTAGTGCTCGACGAA
This sequence comes from Promicromonospora sp. CA-289599, assembly GCF_050936155.1. NCBI lineage: Bacteria > Bacillati > Actinomycetota > Actinomycetes > Micrococcales > Promicromonosporaceae > Promicromonospora > Promicromonospora sp. CA-289599. Next base: position 1,854,151 of record NZ_JBNJNI010000001.1, on the reverse strand, counting down.
CAGGCCGGTCGCCGTCACGTCGTCACCGTTGACGATGACGCCGTGCGCGCCCGTGTTGCCGCCCCAGGAGACGCCCTGGCCGTGGTCCGCGCGCCACGCCCAGATGTGGTCGAGCAGAGTGTGGTCGCTGTTCACCTCGATCGACGTGACGGCCTTGCCCTCCCAGGGACCGCCCACGCGGACGAAGACGTCGGTGAGCGTGGTCGGGTTGGCCGGGTCCGAGACGCTCGCGCCCTCGGGACCCACCTTGATCAGTGTCGCCGACTCCGGCACGTTCGCGTCGGCGGTGATGCCCGCGACCTTCACGCCCGCGACGTCGCCGATCTCCAGCACGCCGTTGCCCGCCGTCGGGGTGAGCGAGGCGTAGCCGAGGCCGAGCACCACCGTGTCGGCACGGTCGACGCGCAGCGCGGCGTCGAGCTCGTAGACGCCCGGCGTGAGGATGAGGTTCTTGCCGTCGGCCAGCGCGGCGTTGATCGACGCGGCGGTGTCGACGTCCTCGCGGGCCACGTAGAAGTCGTTCATACCGATCGAGGTGCCCGACCCGGCCGACGTCGACCAGTCGGTGCCGCTGCTGTCGGTGCGCGCGTTCGGCACGAAGACGGCGAGCTCGCCGTTGCCGGCCCGGTACACGAACGGAGCTTCCCGGCTGATCGGGGTGTTGTCGACGGTGGTCTTGACGCCCTTGACCCCGTCGCCGAGGTCCTGCCCGAAGTCGGTGTCCGGCGCGCCGTCGACGCCCGAGAACACCATGTTCCAGACGCCGCCGTCCCAGGTGCCGACCTCGCTGTTGCGCGTGAACCACTGCTGCTGCGAGCCGGTGGCGATGGTGCCGGCCACGCGGGAGTTCGCGAGGTAGCCGCCGGACGCGAACTCGCCGTACCGGCCGAAGACCGTGAGGCTGCCCTGGATGTCCATGCGGCGCATCGGCGCGGCCTGCGACACCGCCCAGCGCATCTGGTGCGGTTCGGTCACACCTGCCGGGAACGGGCGAGCGGCGTCCTCACCGACCGGGCGCTGGATCGGGTTGATCGCCATGTTCGACATCGACCGCCAGAAGTGGTTCAGCGAGCCGGGGGCGGCGCACTCCCACGGCCGGTCCGGGCAGCCGACCACCGGTTCCACATGCAGCGCGCCGTTGATCTGGACGTCGTTCGGCTGCGCGCCGAGGCCCGAGATCGACTCGTAGTACCCGACGGTCTGGTTGACGATGTCGGTGGCCGTGGCCGGGTCGTCCTGGCCGGCGGCGCTGCCGTACGTGCCGGGCTCGAAGAAGACCTGGTGCCGGCCCAGGCTCATCTCGGCCTCGTCGTTCACCGAGTCGAGGAACGTGTTGATCCGCTCGGTCGTCCAGGTCGGGTCGATGAACGTGACATTGGGCCCGAAGTCCGGGTCGGCCGCCGCCTTCTTCGGCTTCTTCACCTTTGGCTTCTTCACCCTCTGATCCTTGGCCTCGGACGCCGCGCCAGACTTGGCCACGGAGGTCTTCGCCATGGCCTTGCCCGCGTCGGCGGCGGACGGCGCGGCGGTGGCCGGCAGTGCTGCGACCGCGGCTCCGGCGGCGAGCGATGCTGCGACCGCCGCGACGGCGGCGCCGCGCAGTGTGGTGCGGAGTGTCCTCATCGACAGATCCTTCGAGCTCGGGGCAGGCCGGTGGTGACCGGGCATGCTGCCGGTGCGGGTGCGCCCGGGGCGAGCGCCCCGCAAGGCTAGCGGTACGCCACTGACTAGTCTGTAAGTGCTTTCCGCAGGCTGCGGGTCACCGTGAACTTCGGGTTCTGGGCCACGTGCTCCGTCGGCCCGACGGCGCGCTGCAGTGCGCCGCGGTAGTGCAGCCCCGTGTTGAAGACGGTCCACAGCTCGCCGCCTTCGCGCAGGACGCTGCCCGCCGCTGCGAACATGCGGTGCGCGGCGTCGGTGCTCAGCGCGGCGCGGTCGTGGAACGGCGGGTTGAGGAGCACGAGGTCCGCCGAACCGTCGGGGACGGGGAGCAGGTCCCCGGCGTCGCCCCGCACGACGGCGGCCCTGACACCGTTCGCGGCGAGCGTCGCCGCCGTCGAGGCGCAGGCGGCAGCGCTCCGGTCCGTCGCGATCACGTGGGCGCGGGGATAGCGCAGCGCCAGGACGGTCGCGAGGATGCCGGTGCCGCAGCCGAGATCGACCGCGACGGGGCGCCCGTCTAGGTAGTCCGGGCCGAAGGGGGAGTCCGCCGGGGTGCCCTGAGTGCCTGGCGCATCCGTCAGCTCGGGCCAGCGTCCGGCCTGCGCCAGCAGGAAGCGTGTGCCCAGGTCGAGCGTGGCACCGGCAAAGGCGGCCCCGTGCGCGACGACGGTCAGCCCGGCGTCCGGCGATTCTTCCGGGGCGCCGGTGGCGGCCAGGATCTCGCGGTCGGTGAGCCGGGCGGTGACGGGGTAGGTGAGCGGCCCGACGTCGGACCGTGGCTCCCGCGCGATCAGCAGGCGCGACTTCTGCCGGGCGAGCGAAGCGCTGACCTGCGCGAACGAGGCGCCGAGCACGTCGTTCATCGCGTGCGTCATGTGCTTGACCCGGCCGCCGGCGAGCAGCGTGACCGCCGGGTCGGCGTACCGGGCCACGTGCTCGGCGATCTCCGTCAGCTCCGCCAGCGACGTGGGCAGCTGGAGCAGTACGAGCCGTGCGCCCTCGAGCAGGTGGGAGTCGAACGTGTCGCGCACGGTCAGGCCGATCGGGGCCGGCTCGTGCGGGACCGGCGCGTTCGCGGCGGCCCGCGCGTGCCCATCCCACAGGACCTCGGAGACGCGGGCGGAGTTGGCGCTGAGCGCCGCCTCCGCCGTGATCAAGTCCTGGTGCACCCGGATGTCGCGGGCGCCGAGCGCCAGCGCGCCCAGGCTCAGCGCCCCGAACCGGTCGCCGATCACCACCACGCCGTCAGGGTCCTGCGCGATCAGCGGCGCGGCCTCGTCGAGCAGGAGCCGGTCGGTCGCGTCGACGGCGACCGGGCCGTCGGCGCGCGAACCATCCTCGGGAAAGGGCAGGAGCCCGGCCAGGACGGCTTCGGCCTCTGGGCTCACCGGGCGGAGCGGGCCTTCTTCTCCGCAGCCTTGCGGGCCTCCTCGACGCGTTCCTCCTCGGCGCGCACCTGGGCGGCGATCTCGCGCTCCTGGGCCAGCCAGGCGGGCGGGTCGTCGCGCATCTCGTTGATCTGCTCGGTGGTCAGCGGTTCGGTGACGCCACCGCGGGCCAGGCCGGCGATCGAGATGCCGAGGCGCCCGGCCACGACGGGCCGGGGGTGCGGTCCGTTGCGGCGCAGCTCGGCGAGCCACTCGGGCGGGTTGGTCTCCAGCTCCTCGAGCTCTGCGCGCGTTATCGGGTTGTCCTGGAACTCCTGCGGGGTGGCAGGCAGGTAGACGCCGAGTCGCTTGGCGGCATTGGACGGCTTGAACCGCTGCGAGGCGAAGGAGGAACTCATGTTCCCAGGGTATCGGCGCCTGCCCTTCTCGCTCTCCATGGCGGACGTGATCCTCGCCGCTCATCCCGGTCCGCGGGGATCCAGCGGAACGGGGACGGGGCCCAGCCCGTAGCCTTGGGACGTGAGCCAGCCCCTGCCCGACGTCGGACCGCCTGTTCCGGGCGGCGACCCCGCTGATCCCTCGACCGCCGGGCCGGAGGTCGAGGACGGCACGGAGCTGGTGGAGGACGTCGACGTCCACGTCGACCCGAGCCTGCCCCGTTTCCGCCTGGCGTACGTGCCGGGTGCGACACCCGGGAAGTGGGCGTCCGTGTGGCGCGAACGGCTGCCTGACGTGCGGCTAGACCTGGTGCAGCTCGAGTCGGACGCCGTCCTCCCCGCACTGGGGACGGGGAAGGCCGATGCCGCGATCGGCAGGCTCCCCGTGGACAAGGAGGTGTTCTCCGCGATCCCGCTCTACGAGGAAACGTCGGTGGTGTGCTTCTCGCGGGACCACCTCCTCGCCGCCCTCGACGAGGAGGAGACGGTGTCCACCGCCGACATCGCGGGTGATCCGGTCTGGGTCCCCGCGGACGACGTCCTCTTCGCCGCACATCCGGTTCCCGGCGTCGTGCCCGTGGATCCGGACGGGAACCCGCTGGACAGGGTCCCGACGACTGCCGACGCCGTGGCGACGGTCGCCGCGAACGTAGGGGTGGCGGTGCTGCCCATGTCGCTCGCGCGCCTGCACCGCCGTAAGGACGTGGTCTATCGCCCCCTCGTGGACGGGCCGACGGCGCCGGTAGGGCTGATCTGGCCCTACGACCGCACCACCGACCTGGTCGAGGAGCTCGTCGGGATCGTCCGCGGGCGCACGGTGAACAGCTCGCGCGGCCGAGGCCGCCCGACCGCTCAGCAGGCTGAGGATGCCGCCGCGGGCGCCGCCGGAAAGTCGGCGATGGCCAGGGTGAAGAAACAGGTGAAGAGTGGTTCGGGTGGGGCCGCTGGACGCTCCGGTGCGGGGCGCAGCGGGGCGAAGGCAGGCGGTCGCGGGGGTGTTCAGCGGGCTGGTGGCGGTCTCCAGCGGGGCAAGGGCGCGCGCCCGACATCCAAGGGGAAGAAAAAGGGCAAGGGCAAGTAGGGGAGATCCCAAGCTTCTGTAATTCATTTCAATGAAATAACGGATATTGGCGAACTGTGCCATTGTCGCTACGCTCCGGGGTCGTGCCTGAAAGTATTGGCACGCGTCAGATCCCCGTCTCGAAGGAGCGCTCAGTGCGCAAGATGACCGTCTTGGGAGCTTCCGCGCTCCTCGTCGCCGGCCTCATGGGCTCGCCTGTCGCCGCGTTCGCCGCACCGATCGCAGGCGCTCCCGTCGCGGCTACTCCCGGTGGTGGACAGGAGACCTGCCCAAAGGAGGGCAAGGTCGAGGTTCCCGAGGGGGAGGAGCTGACCGAGATCGAGGTGACTGCTGAGCCGGGCTACGTGATCGTCGGCTACTGCGTGAAGGCCGGCGCAGACGCGAGTGGCGCTGGACTTCAGGAGGTGGTGGTGGATCCGCCGGAAACCAAAGTGGTGATCGCACACGAGTCCGGCAAGGCGATCAGCCACTACACGCTCGTGACGGTCAAGGCGGAGCCGACGCCGGAGCCCACCCCGACGGAGTCGAGCCAGGAGCCGAGCGTCGTGCCGAGCGGCGAGCCCTCCGAGGGTTCGTCTGGCACCCCGTCGGAGCCCGCCGTCGAGCCGACCACGGGCACCCCGGACGACGAGTCCACGGTCCCGGCCGGCGAGGGCGAGGCGACATCCGCGCCCTCCGAGGAGCCCGGCGAGCTCGCCGCCACCGGCGCCAGCACCGCCATCGGCTTCACGCTGATCGCGCTGGCCCTCGTGGGCGGCGGCGTGACGCTGATCGTGCTTCGCCGCAAGGGCGTTCTCGGTAGCTGATCCAGTCGCACCGAGCGGCCGCTGGTAGAGCGGGCGTTCGGCAGGTTCTTCGTTCCATGAGCTCCGGCTCTGGGCGGAGGGTCGGCCGGGCGCCCGTTCCTTGTCGTGAGCGGGTGAATTCCTCCGAGGGCCGGGTGAATTCAACTACCGGGAACCTGGGCGTTTTGTGGTAAATGGCTATTGCGCATCTGGTTGCGATCGAATCCTTCTCGCGGCGGCAACGTGTAGATCTGGAAGCGGCCTTGTTCGCGGGTGTTCAGTGTTGAATCCATGCAACGTGGCGCACTTGACGTCCGGGTGAGCGTGAACGCGTGCGTATATGCCCTGGTCTCAGCGTTTCGGATGAAGCTCCTGTTCACCAGGGCTCTACGCGAGGCGCGGTGACTGAACGCCGCAGAATTTCACCCTATCTTCCCGCTCCCTTCAGAAAGGGCTGGTGGCGAGCTGTTAATCGCTGTGCTGGGCCACTTCACGAGCCGACAGCAATGTCCGTTTTGATGCTCTTGCATGGGGTCGGCCGCGGATCTAGCGTCGAAATCAACAGATGCGCCGCGAACCTTCTCTGCGGCGTCCCGCGCCGAGAAAAGGAACATCGAAATGAAGACCATATCCGCGCTAGGAGCCGCTGCGCTTCTGGCGCTGGGACTCTATGGCTCGGCTTCGGCCGTGGCGAACGGCGCCCCGGTTGTAGCCGCAGGTGAGGAGCAGGTCTGCCCTGGCGACAAGATCGACGTCGTCGGGAACCACTCGTCCGTCATCGTCACCGCACCCGAAGGCATGGTCATCATCGGGTACTGCGTGAAGGCAGGCTCCGCACAGCAGGGTGACGGCCCCGAGTTCGTGGACGTCGTCCCACCGGCCACCGAGGTGACGATCGAGCACTCGACGGGCAAGGACGTCAGCCACTACTCCGTGACCTACGCGCCGACCCCGACTCCCACCCCGACGGAGCCGACGCCGACTCCCACGCCGACGGAGCCGACCCCCACTCCGACCCCGACGGAGCCGACGCCGACTCCCACGCCGACGGAGCCCACGCCGACTCCGACCCCGACTCCGACCCCGACGGAGCCGACACCCACGCCGACCCCGACGGAGCCGACCGACAAGCCCACGCCGACGGAGAAGCCGACGCCCGTCAAGCCGGCGGCCCAGGCGCCCCCGTCTGAGCTTGCTTCGACGGGCCCCGCCGAGACGATCGGCTATTCGATGCTGGCCCTCGCCCTGCTCGGCGGAGGCATCGCATTCATCGTGCTCGCTCGGCGACGGCTCGCTTGAGCGATCCGCGCAGATCCGACCCTTCCAAGATAGAACCCGACTTGGCTCACGGTTTTGAGGTCGTGGTGACAGCGGCCCGGTGACCTGCGGGGATGCTTGCTGAGGTGTGCGGTGGTGCGCACTAATCGTGGTGTCTATCGTGCTCGTCGTGGCGTACGTGCGGACGGTCAAGACGGCTTCGGGGGCTCGGGCGGTACAGATCGTGCACTCCCAGCTGCGTGGTTCGCGTGACATCGAGCACCTCGGGTCGGCGCACACCGACGCGGACTGGGAGCTGTTGGTCGCTGCGGCGCGGCAGAAGATCGCGACCGGGCAGGGCGAGCTGGACCTGCGGCTGCCCGACAGCCCTCCGGCTGGTGGTGGACCGTTGCCGATCACGGGGTCGCGGATGGGCGTGCTCGTCGACGCGCTCGAGCGCGCCTACCAGGCGCTCGGGTTCGACCGGGCAGCCCGCAAGGACGAGGTGTTCAAGCAGCTCGTCCTGGCGCGGATCATCGAGCCGACCTCGAAGCTGGACTCGTTGCGGGTGCTGGCCGAAGCCGGGATCGACGCGCCGTCCTATGCCACGCTCAAGCGGCGTCTGCGCGTCTACGCAGGCCTGCCTGCGAAGGGCCTGCCCCCACTCGACCACGACGCCGACGGCGAGCCGCAGGACTCCGAACCGCAGGACTGCGAACCGCTGGTCGTGGATCCGACCGGTGGTCCGTGGCGGACGAGGATTGCGAACGCGTGCGCCGAGCATGTGGGGCTGGGGCCGGCGACGTACTGCTTGTATGACGTGACGACGCTGCACTTCGAGGCCCACGAGGGCGACGGGTTCCGCGAACCCGGGTTCTCGAAAGAACGCAGGCTGGAGCCGCAGATCACCGTCGGGCTGCTCACGGACGCGGCCGGGTTCCCGTTGATGGTCCACGCGTTCGAGGGCAACCGCGCCGAGACCACGACCATGGTCCCGGTGCTGCAGGCGTTCATGGCCACCCACGGGCTGACCGACATCGTGATCGTGGCCGACGCGGGCATGATCTCCGAGACGAACTGGCGCGCGATCGAGGAGCTGGGCTGGTCCTTCGTCCTGGGGGCGCGGATGGGCGAGGTCCCGATCGTGGTCCAGAAGTGGCGCGATGACCACCCCGGGCAGGAGATCCCCGACGGGCACGTGTTCACCCGCCCGTGGCCCGCCGCGCCCTCGGACAAGCGGCGTGACCACACGTACTACTACAAGTTCTCCGCCGCGCGCGCCCGGCGCACCCTGCACGGGATCGACGAGCAGGTCCGCAAGGCCGAGCAGGCCGTCGCTGGGAAGAGCGCTGTGAAACGCAACCGGTTCGTCAAGCTCGCCGGCGCGACCAAGACCGTCAACCGTGACCTGGAGACCAAGGCCCGGGCACTGGCCGGGATCAAGGCCTACGTCACCAACCTCGACGACCCGAGCGCCGAGCACGTCATCGCGACCTACTCCGCGCTGCTCAACGTCGAGAAGTCCTTCCGGATGACCAAGTCCGACCTGGCCGCCCGGCCCGTCTTCCACCACGTCCGCCACAGCATCGAGGCGCATCTGACGATCGTGTTCGCCGCCCTGGCCGTCACACGGTGGATCGAGAACGCCACCGGCTGGTCCATCCGCAAGTTCGTCAAGACCGCCCGCCGCTACCGGCAGATCACCATCGCCGCCGGCGGGCAGACGATCACCGCCGCCGACCCGCTACCCGACGACCTGCAAGCCGCCGTCGACCGCATCCATCGACCGCACTAAATGAGCCAAGTCGGGTCGCTTGAGCGATCCGCGCAGATCCGACCCTTCCAAGATAGAACTGGGGCGACGTAGAACCGATGACTCGGTTCTACGTCGCCCCAGTTCTGTGGCGTCGGTCCTGCTGCCGGCGGTCTCTACTCGGCCGGGGTAGTGGCCGTCACCTGGATGATCAGCGCCTGCATCGGCCACAGCGTCGGCAGCTGCAGGCCGACGCCGGCCAGCACCGAGCCGGGTATGTCGATCGCTTCCTTGCCGAGCCAGCCTGGCGTGACCCCGCCGAGCCACTTCGCCGTCCCGACCTCGTCGCGCACCTGCACGCTGTACCGCAAGGCGGGGTCGAGCCCGTCGAGCCGCACGCGTTCGGTGAGCGCGTCCTGCGGCGACGCCACGGTCGCGACGGTCCACATGCCCGCCGTGCGGTCGGGTGACACGAATCCGGTGACCCGCAGTGCCGGGTCCACCGTGTCGGCGTGCACCACCGTGCCGGTGTGGACGAGGGACCGGAGCTCCTTGTAGACCGCTGCGTACGCCGTGACCGCGACCAGCTCGTCCTCGGTGCAGGTCAGCAGGTCCCACTCGAATCCCGCGTGCCCCTGCAGCGCGGTGGCCACCCGGTACGAGAGATCGGTGGTCCGCCCCGACGAGTGCGTCGGCGACGGCCCGACGTGCGCCCCGATCAGCTCGGGCGGCAGGACCAGCGACGTCCACCGCTGGATGTCCTGGCGTTCCAGGGGGTCGTTGGAGTCCGACGCCCACACCCGGTCGGTGACCTCCAGGATCCCCAGGTCGGTTCGACCGCCGCCCGAGGAGCACGACTCGATCTCCAGCCCTGGGTGGTCCGCCTTGAGCCGCGCGATCAGCGCATACGCGGCAAGGGTCTGCACGTGCGTGCCCGGCCGGGAGACACCATCGGAGCCCATGTTGACGGGCTCGGCGAGGTCGCGGTTGTGGTCCCACTTGATGAAGTCGATCCCCAGCTGCGTCACGAGGGCCGAGATCTGCGCGCGCACGTGCTCCCACGCCTCGGGGTTCGCGAGGTTGAGCACGTACTGCGTGCGGAACGAGAGACCGTCCGGCGACGGGACCGCTGCCGTGTTCGACAGGATCCAGTCTGGATGGGCGCGCGCCAGGTCCGAGTCGAGGTTGACCATCTCGGGCTCGAACCACAGCCCGAACTGCATCCCCAGCTCGTGCACCAGGCCGGCGAGCGGGTCCAGGCCCTCCGGCCAGACGTCGCGGTCGACGACCCAGTCGCCCAGGCCCGTGGTGTCGTCGCGACGGGAGTGGAACCAACCGTCGTCGAGCACGAAGCGCTCCACGCCGACCGCCGCGGCGCGCCTGGCGAGCCGCTCCAGCTTGTCCGGCGAGTGGTCGAAGTACACGGCCTCCCATGTGTTCAGCACCAGCGGCCGGGGGCTCGTCACGTGCTGCGGGCGCGCCCGCATCCATGTGTGGAACCGGTCCGAGACACCGTCCAGCCCCGTCGGGGACCACGCGAAGTACGCCACCGGGGTCCGGTAGGACTCGCCCGGAGTCAGGTGGATCTCGCCTGGTCGCACCAGCTCGCCGGCTCCGAGCATCGTGGCGTGCTCGGTGAGGTGGTCCACCCGGTGCGTGACGTCGGCGCTCCACCCCAGGTGGGTCGCCCACACCTCGCCGGTCCGGTTGCGCGGTGTGCCCGACGACGCCAGGGTCACCCAGGGCGCGTCGTGCCCCGAACGTCCGCGCCGGGTCTGGCGGACAGTGCTGCCGGCCGGCATCGCGGTCGTGACCGGCACCTTCTCGCGGGACCAGCGACCGGTGAACTGCGTGAGCTGATCCGCTGAGCGGGGTACGGGCAGCATCGCCTCGAGCCAGTGCACGTCGACCACGACGGAACCATCGTTGGTGAGCTCGTGCCGGAGGAGTACCAGCCCACCCGGGCCGATCTCCAGGTACGACCGGAGCGTAAGGCCCAGCCCGCTGTCCCAGGCCGTGACCACCAGCTCGGCCGCAGCTCGCTCGGTCTCCGTGACGGTCCACCGCGGGTAGAGCGGGACGCCGTCCGACACGACGAGGAGGCCGGGCCGGCCCGCCCACCCGTCCGACTCCTGCGGCAGCAGCGACGGACGCCAGGCCGCGTCGAGCGTGCCGGGCGCGGTCTGGCGGCTGGTCGCCAGGTCGAGCGCCTGCAGATCTGCGGACGAGAGCTCGCCCAGGTCCGCGCCCCAGTGGAGCACCAGTGGCAGCCCCGCCTTCGGATGTGCCACGACGACGGCTACGCCGTCGCGTCGCAGCACCGACCAGCTGGTGACCTCGTCAAAATCCGTCATAGTGCTGCCCTCCGCCCCAGGACCACACAGTACGAGTGGTCACCGACATCACGTTCGAAATGGGTTCTAGCCTGCTGGTCTCGTCACGAGGTCGTTCTCCGTGCGCAGCACCGGCCGGGTGACCAGCGCGTCCTGGTCCAGGCCACGGCTCGTCACGTGGAACACGGCAGTCGTCCCTGCCGGAAGGTCGACCACCTGGTCGTCCACCTGCGCGTTCGGGTCGAGGTGGTCGGCCAGCAGCGTCACACCGAGAGCCAGCGACGTCGCCGTCACGTCCACGCGGTAGCCGCCGTCCTCCGCCGTCACGGTGGCTCGCACGGGCGCGGAGTCGAGGGCGAGGTCCTTGCTCTCCGCCCACCGGTGCAGCCCAAGGGCCTCGCCGAGCGTGACGACCAGTACCTCGTTCGCCGGGTCCTCGACGGCGACCAGGTCACCGTCGAGCGGCACCAGGGTCACCGACCGCGGACCGACGGTCACTGTCTCTGCCGCCACGCCCGACGTAGCCAGCACCTCACCGCCGAGGGTGGTCCGGGCCGCCCTCACCTGCCCGGTCCACGGCTCGTCGGAGTCGTTCACGAGCGCCGCCACCAGATCCGTGCCGCGCGGCTGCACCGTCACCATGCGGTCGGCGAACGCGTGCTTCAGCGCGTACCAGAGCGGCTTGCGCCGGGCGTCGCCGTCGACCGCTGCCCAGGACGTCACGGGCCAGCAGTCGTTGAGCTGCCACACGATCGCCCCGGCCGTACGCGGCCACCAGGACCGGTAGTGCTCGAGGGCGTACTGGATGGCGCGCGCCTGGTTGAGCTGCGTGGCCCAGTGCCAGTCGGTGAAGTCCTCCGGGACGTCCAGGTGTGCGGCCATGCCGCCGTCGAGCTTGAGGTTGCCGTAGTCCGCCTTCTGGTGGAGCAGGAAGACCTCGGACTCCTTGAACCCCGGCGGCACGGTATCGCCGTTGGGCAGGATGGCACGGCGCATCGTCGCCCAGGTCGCCGGACCCTGGAAGCCGAACTCCGACGCGAACCGCGGCACGTCGTCGCGGTAGTGCGTGTAGTCGACGCGGTTCCAGACGTCCCACTGGTGGTGCGTGCCGTGGTCCGGGTCGTTGGGGTGCATCTCCTCGGGCGTGAAGCCGGGGGAGTAGGGCGAACCGTCCGAGTAGGGACGGGTCGGGTCGACCTCGGCCAGGACCTTGGGGAAGAGCTCGTAGTAGTAGCCGGCGCCCCACGTGAGGTCGCCCAGCGGCTCCTTCCAGTCCCAGTCCTCGTGGCCCCAGATGTTCTCGTTGCCCCCGTTCCACAGCACGAGCGAGGGGTGCGGTGCCAGGCGGGCGGCGTTCTGCCGCAGCTCCGCCTCGAACTCGGCCCGGTGCGGTGACTCCTCCGGGTAGGCGGCGCAGGCCAGCAGGATGTCCTGCCAGACCATGACGCCCCTCTCGTCGCAGACGTCGTAGAAGTCGTCGGACTCGTAGATGCCGCCGCCCCACACCCGCAGCAGGTTCAGGTTCGCGCCGAGCGCCTGGTCGATACGCTGTTCCAGGCGCTCGCGCGTGATGCAGGTCAGCAGGTGGTCGTCGGGGATCCAGTTGGCGCCCCGCACGAACACGGGCTTGCCGTTGATGAGGAACGCGAACCGTGTGCCGTGCTCGTCGGGTGTGCGGTCCACCTCGACGGTGCGGAAGGCGACCCTGCCGGACCAGGCGTCCAGCGGGTCGGAGCGGTCCTCCCCGTTGCCCTCGTAGAGGGTCACCTCGATGGGGTAGAGCGGCTGCTCGCCGTACCCGGCCGGCCACCACAGGTCGACGTCGGGCACCTCGAGCCGGCCGGTGAACTCCTTGATGTGGGCAGAGCCGTCGCCGCCCCGCGACCCGATGGTCAGGCCCCGGCCCCCGACGGAGACATCGACGGTGAGCGGCCCGGCGTCGGACAGGCCGGACGTCTCGACCTCGACGCGGACGTCGACCAGTCCTGTGCCGTCGTCGGCCACCGTCACCAGTGGCGTGACCTGCGCGAGGCGTGCCACGCGCCAGCGCTGCACTCGGACGGGCTTCCACAGGCCGGCCGTCTGCAGATCGGGACCCCAGTCCCAGCCGAAGGAGCAGGCCATCTTGCGGACCATGTTGAAGGGCTGGTCGTAGGCCATGGGGCGCGTACCGAGCCGCTGCGCCTCGGCCTCTGCCGTCTCGAGCGCGGAGTCCAGGTCGACCACGAGGTTGGCGGGAGTCCCGACGAGCTCGCGCACGTCGTACCGGTACGAGCGGTGCATGTTCGCGGTACGGCCCAGGTTGATGCGACCCTGGCCGGCGCCGGTCCGCTCCACGTCCGTGTCGACGACGACGGTGGACACCGTGTCGATGCCCTCGAAGAGCAGGTCGACGCGCTCGTCCGGTTCCGCGGGCGGCTCGTCGAGGACCGTCGCGTACCGCCAGGTGGCGCGCTTCATCCAGGCGAGCGAGGTCTCGTTCGTGCCGAGATACGGGTCGGGGATGAGCCCTTGCTCCAGCAGGGCGGTGTGGCTGGTTCCCGGGACCGTCGCGGGGACAGGAACCCCGGCGAGGTCCGCCGGGACGGGGCCTCCCGTGGCCGTCAGGGTCCAGTCGGTCAGGTCGCGGCTGATCTTCATCGATCCTCGTCCTCCCAGAGCAATGTGCTCAGTGCGTGTGCGAGCCGACCCGAGCATAGAGGGCGCGTGTGGCCCCGATCGAACCGATATCACCGGGTGGTTTCGCTGGTGGATCAGTCCGGCCGGACAACCAGGCCGAGCGTCTCGGCCAGCGCGATCGCCTGCGCCTCGCTGACGATCGCCCCGGTCATACTGGCCGAGAGCGGGTCCAGTGACGACAGGTCGCTGCCCCGCAGGTCGGCGTTGCTCAGGTCGGCCTGTTCGAGGTCGGCGCCCGACAGGTCGCAGCCGATCAGCACCGCACCGGATGCCTTGACGCCGGCCAGGTCGGCCTCGCGGAAACGTACGCCGTCGAACTCAGCGCCGGCCAGGGCGGCCCGGTGCAGGTCCGTGAAGGACCAGTTGCCGCCGGTGACCTTGAGGATGTCGAACCGGCAGTCGGCGAACTGGGAGCCGACGAGCTTGCAGCGCTCCAGCTGCGCGTCGAAGAACACGCACGCGTCGAACACGCACGACGTGAACGCGAACTCCGTGAAGTGGGCACTGTTGAAGCGAACGCCCCGGAAGACGCACGAGTCGAACGTCGCGCCCGTCCCCGTGGTCTCGGTCATGTCCACGTCGGCGAACAGCGTGGCCATGTGGTCCTCGCCGGTGAGGTCACGGCCGTACCAGTCCTCGCGGGCGACGGTGAGCTCGGTGGCGGGCATTCGGATCATGGAGCGACCCTACGGCGCCCCACTGACACGCCCCGGGCAGCGGTAGCCGTTCGGGTATTTCGCAGTTGACCAACGAAACCCTCTCGTGGCGCGTCACGGTGGGTGGGAACGGTTCCCAGGGATCTGAGGAGGAGACGTGTTCGAGCACAGGAAGAGAAGGCTGAGCGGTGCGAAGTCGACTGGCGTCGTCATCGCTCTTGGCCTCATCGGCGCCATCGGAGCACTGGGCGCGACGCCGGCGATCGCGGCCGATACCGAGGGTCCGATCCAGACTGCGGAAGTGACCCCGGAGGCGACTCCGGAGACGACGCCGGAAGTCACTCCGGAAGTCACTCCGGAAGCGACCCCGGAGCCCACCCCGGAACCGTCCGCCACGGACGATGCACTGATCGAGGTCGTGCCCGCGATGCCCGCGATCACCTGGCCGAGGTGTGAGGGCGACAAGTACATCCCTCCGACGCTCAGCGCCCCGGGGAACAGCGACGGCATCGAGTACGTGTTCGAGGGCTACTGGTACACGAATCCGTTCCTCGTGCCTATTGACCTGGAAGTGCTCGCACTCCTGAAAGAGGGTTACACCTGGGCGGCAGAGATGCCGGCCGGGTGGCGCGCTTCGAAGTCCGGAGATGCGGCGGTCTACGAGGTGAAGTTCGAGGATGTGCCGTGTGCGCCGCACAATGATCCGGTCGTGCCGGAACTGCCCGTGGTGACGCAGGCGGAGTGCGTGGACGGTGAGCTGACGGAGCCGACGGTCACGTTGCCGGAGGATGGTGATGGGATCACCTACACGCTGATGGACCGCGCGTCCGACCCCGAGTCCACCCTTGACGTGTCCGCGAAGCTTTCCTGGAGCTACTTCTGGGCGAAGGAAGAGAAGTTCCCTGAGGGTTGGCACTGGTCGGATGTGGACGTCGCGTGGTATGACGTGGAGTTCGACGAGGTGTCGTGCGAGCCGGGAGCGGAACAGCCCGCACAGCCGGGGGCGGAGCAGCCGGAGCAGCTGGCTGCCACCGGTCCGTCAGACGTGGTGGTCCTGGGCGGGGCCGCTCTGCTCACCGTCGCGGCTGGTGTCTCGCTGATCGTCGTGCGACGTCGCGTGATAGGTCGTTGACCCGAACCGTGGGAACGGCCTGACGGCGCGTTCTGCACACATAGGTGCGCCCGGTGATCTGTTCAATGGATCACCGGGCGCAGCTATGTGGTGCTACGCGGCAGGCGTCGGATACGGGGCGCCCGTGGTGGCGCGGCAGCGGGAGCCGTTCGGGTATTTCGCAGTTGACCAACGAAACCTTCTCGCGGCGCGTCATGGTAGGTGGGGGCAATTCCCAAAGATTTGAGGAGGAGACGTGTTCGGACACACGAAAGGAAGGCTGAGCGGTGCGAAGTCGACTGGCGTCGTCATCGCTCTTGGCCTCGCCGGTGTCGTCGGCGCGCTGGGCACGATGCCGGCGGTCGCGGCTGATACCGAGGGTCCGATCCAAACCGCGGAAGTGACTCCGGAGGCGATTCCGGAAGTGACTCCCGAAGTGACTCCGGAAGCGGATCCGGAAGTGACTCCGGAACCGCCCACAACGTACGATCACAAGCCCGAGATCACGCCCGAGACGCCCACGTTCACCTTGCCGAGGTGCGAGGGCGACGAGTTCATCGCTCCGACGGTGACGCTCCCGGCAAACACCGAGATCCTCAACTACAGGTGGGGCGCCCAGAAGCCCCCGTTCACGAGCGTGCCTCTCACCGTGGAGGTGTATCCAGGGACGGTGAACCAGGAGGAGGAGTGGGTCTGGACGGAGGAGTGGGCGAACGATCCGCCGGACGGTTGGCGTGTGGAACCCGGGAGCCCGGCGGTCTTCACGGTGAAGTTCAAGGATGTGCCGTGCGCGGCGGGCCCCGAGCCGATCGTGCCGGAAACGCCTGTCGTGAAGTCGGCGGAGTGCGTGGACGGTGGGCTGACGAAGCCGACGATCACGTTGCCGGCTGACGGTGCGGCGACGTACGAGCTGCACCGGCTCGAGCCCGGCCGGTCGTACGTGGTGAAGGCGCGAGTAACCGACGGCTATAGGTGGGCGTCCTGGGAGTTCCCTGACGGTTGGGTCGATCACGGCAGGCGCCTCGCCACGTACACGGTGACGTTCGACGAGGTGTCGTGCGAGCCGGTAGCGGAACAGCCCACGCAGCCGGGGCAGCTGGCCGCCACTGGTCCGGGGGACGCGGCGGTTCTGGGCGGGGCTGCCCTGCTCACCGTCGCCGCAGGTGTCTCGCTGATCGTCGCGCGACGCCGCGTGATGGGTCGCTGACCCGAACCGCAGGACCGGCCCGACCGCTAGCCCCTGCACACATAGATGCGCCCGGTGATCTGTTCAATGGATCACCGGGTGCATCTATGTGATTTTACGCCGCAAGCGTCGGATATGGGGCCCCCGTGATCGCGTGGCGACGATTGTCGTTCGGGTATTTCGCAGTTGACCAACGAAACCCTCTCGTGGTGCGTCATGGTGAGTGGGACCAATTCCCAGACATTCGAGGAGGAGACGTGTTCGAGAACAAGAAAAGAAGGCTGAGCGGTGCGAAGCCGACTGGCGTCGTCATCGCTCTTGGCCTCACCGGCCTCGTCAGCGCACTGAGCGCGATGCCGGCGATCGCGGCCGACGCCGGGGCCCCGATCCAGACCGCGGAAGTGACTCCGGAAGCCACCCCGGAGCCGTCCGCCACGGACGATGCGCCGGTCGCAGTCACACCCGAGACGCCCGCGTACACCTTGCCGAGATGCGAGGGCGACGAGTTCATCGCTCCGACGATGACGCTCCCGGCGGACACCGACGCCATTGACTACGAGTGGAACGACCCCGAGATCGGGCCCCCGTTCGACAGCGTGCCTCTGACCGTGGGCGTGCTCGCAACACTCAGCGAGGGCTACACCTGGACGGCGGAGATGCCGGACGGCTGGCTCGTGCAGATTTCCGGTGATGCGGCGCTGCTCAAGGTGAAGTTCGAGGACGTGCCGTGCGCGTACGAGGAGCTGGTCGTGCCGAAGGTGCCGGTGGTGACGGCACCGGAGTGCGTGGACGGTGAACTGAAAGAAGCGACAATTACGTTGCCGGCGGATGGTGCGATCACTTACACGATGCGGGAGATCGAGGGCAACGACCCCGACTGGTGGTACATCGTGAGAGCGGTGACGACGGACGGCTACAGGTTCGCACACTGGAAGTTTCCAGAGGGCTGGGAATTGACGGAGCCGGGCATCGCGGACTACATGGTGAAGTTCGACGACGTGTCGTGCGAGCCCGGAGCTGAACAGCCGGAGCAGCCGGACGAACTGGCTGCCACCGGTCCGTCGGACGCGGCGGTTCTGGGCGGGGCCGCCCTGCTCACCGTCGCGGCAGGTGTCTCGCTGATCATCGCGCGACGCCGCGTGATGGGTCGCTGACCTGAGCCGCGGGACCGGCCTGCCGCAGGCCCCCACACAGGGCTGAGCCCGGTGATCCGTTCGACGGATCACCGGGCGCAGTTCTTTGGTGCTACGCGGCAGGCGCCGGATACGGGACGCCCGTGGTGGCGTGGCACCGGTAGCCGTTCGGGTTCTTCGCGTGGGACAAGTACTGCTGGTGGTAGTCCTCGGCGTAGTAGAACGGTCCGGCCTCGGCGGCCGGGGCGATCTCCGTCGTGATCGCGTCGTAACCCTTGGCGCTGAGCACCTCGGCGTACCGCTTCGCCGTCGCCTGCGCCGCCTCTGCCTGCTCCGGCGACGTCCAGTAGATCGCCGAGCGGTACTGCGTACCGACGTCGTTGCCCTGGCGGAAGCCCTGCGTCGGGTCGTGCCGCTCCCAGAAGATCTTGAGCAGCTCCTCCTCGGTCACCTTGGTCGGGTCGTACGCGACGAGCGCCGTCTCAGTGTGGCCGGTCCGCGCGGTGCAGACCTCGTCGTACGTCGGGTTGGGCGAGGTCCCGCCCATGTAGCCGACGGCGGTGCTCACCACGCCGGGGACCTGCCAGTAGATCTCCTCGGCGCCCCAGAAACAGCCCATCGCCAGGTACAGCACGCGCGTACCGGGCTCCCACGGGCCCGTGATCGACGAGCCGAGCACCGTGTGCGGCCGCGGGCTCTGCAGCACCGGCGCCGAACGGCCGGGCAGGGCGTTCTCGGGCGCGACCATCGTGGTCTTCGCGGAACCGGAGCCGGGGCCGAAGAGGGAGTTGAGGAACGTCATCCGACACACATCCTTAAGGTCTGCTTCGTGCGACAGCACGTTTGCCTATGGCAACGCCGGCGGGGCCGACAGTGTTCCGGCGCGGCCCGGGGCATAAGCATCACCCAGGATTCCTGCTCAATGCTTATGTCCACTTCTGCCGTCGGCAGACGCTGGTGGCGCCGCTGGGCTCTGCGCGGGATCGTCGGCACATGAGCAGCGAGGTCGGTGCCGTAGCGGTCCTGTCGGACATCCATGGGGTGCTCCCCGTCCTGGACGCAGTGCTCGCCGAGCCGGACGTGATCGCTGCCGACCGCGTGGTCGTCACCGGCGACCACGCCGCCGGGCCGCAGCCCGTCGCGGTGCTGGACCGCCTGCGATCCCTGGGGGAGCGGGCGCTCCTGGTGCGTGGGAACGCGGACCGCGAGCTGGTCACGCTCGCGCGGGGCGGCGACACGGCCATCCCTGATCCGGTCGCGCCCTGGGCGGCGGCCCAGCTGCGGCCCGACGACGTCGCCCTGCTCGCCGGCCTGCCGCACCCGGCTGAGCTGACGGTGCGCGGGTTCGGCCGCGTCGTGTTCTGCCACGGCACCCCGCGGGACGACGACGAGGTCGTGCTCGTCGACTCCTCCCTGGAGCGCTGGGCAGAGGTGCTCGGCGAGCTCGACGCCTCCGTTGGCACCGTCGTCATGGGCCACACACACATGCCGTTCGTGCGCCTCGTCGACCGGCGGCTGTGCGTCAACCCCGGCAGCGTCGGCATGCCCTACGGTCGCTCGGGCGGATCCTGGGCGCTCCTGCGGGACGGGCAGGTCGAGCTGCGGCACACACCGGTCGACGTCGAGGCAGCGGTGGCCGCGATCGCGACGGCCAGCACGTACCCCGGCGCCGAGGAGTGGGCGCGGGAGTACCTGACCTCGGCCAACAGCGACGCGGACGCGCTGCGGGCGTTCGCGCCCCGGGACGGCCGGGTGAAGGGGTAAGACGCGGACCAGGACCGAGCCGACGATGTCGGTGTCCCGGCGTAGCGTGCGTCCCATGGCCGACACCGATCCCGAGCTACTCATCACCGACGCCGCAGCGTGGCGCGCTTGGCTCGACGAGCACGAGGGGTCGTCGGACGGCGTCTGGCTGGTCCTCGCGAGGAAGGGCAAGGACTCCGCGACGAGCCTGACCCGCGACCAGGCGCTCGAGGAGGCGCTGTGCAGCGGCTGGATCGACGCCCAGGCGCTCAGCCGGGACGACATCACCACGCTGCAGCGGTACTGCCCCCGCCGGTCCCGCAGCCGCTGGTCGGCGCGCAACGTGCGCATCGCGGACCGCCTGGTCGCGGAGGGGCGGATGCGTCCGCGCGGCCAGGAGGAGATCGACAAGGCCAGGGCCGACGGACGCTGGGAAGCCGCCTACGAGGTCAACAGCAACTTCGAGGTGCCGCCCGACCTTGCCGAGGCGCTCGCGGCCGAGCCGCGGGCGGCGGCGATGTTCGAGATCCTCACGGCCCAGAACCGGTTCGCGATCCTGTTCCGGATCACGGGGGTCAAGAAGGCAGAGACCCGCGCCCGCAACATCACCAAGTTCGTCGAGATGCTGGAGCGCGGCGAGACGCCGCATCCGCAGAAGCGGAAGCTGGAAGCCTGACGGTGGGGAGCGGCACCCGGACGACTTTCGAGACATGTCGGACCGGTGTACGGGCGGTGGACCTTTCGTGCGGCGCGTGAGCACGTCAGCGGTGTGTCGGTGTGCTCCCCTAGGGTCGTATCTGTGTCGCAGACCGAGGAGACAAGCGTGACGTCCAGCCAGACCACCGCGCCGCCCATCGACGATTCGGGCGCTGTTCCACCAGCCATTCGGGCGGCCGCCTCATGGTCGTGGCGCATGCTCCTCATCGGTGCGTTCGTGGCCGCCGCGTTCTGGCTCCTCACGCTCCTGAAGACGATAGTGATCCCGGTCGCGGTGGCCCTGCTCCTCACGATCATGCTGACGCCCGTACGTCGCCTGCTGAACGAGCGGCTGCGCGTGCCGCGTGGGCTGGCCGCGGGCTTGTCGCTGATCGGCCTGATCGTCGTGGTCGCCGGCCTGATCACGCTGGCCGGGCAGTCGATCGCCAACGGGTTCGCCGATCTGCGGACCCAGGCCATCAGCGGCTTCAACGAGCTGTGGACGCAGGTCTCGGCGACGTTCGGGCTCGAGAACGAGCTGCAGAGCTACAGCCAGGACATCCTCGATCAGCTCGAGGCCCAGCAGGGCGCGATCGTGAGCGGTGCCCTCGGAGCCGCCGCCACCGCGGGCAGCGTGCTGGTCGGGGCGTTGATCGCGCTGTTCTGCACGTTCTTCTTCCTGCACGACCCGCGGGGCATCTGGGGCTGGCTCGTCGGTCTGCTGCCGCGGTCCTCCCGGGAGCGGGTCAACCAGGCCGGCCGGCGCGGGGCCGTCACGCTCGCCGCCTACACCCGCACGCAGATCCTCGTCGCCGCGGTGGACGCCGTCGGTATCGGGATCGGCGCGGTGTTCTTCGTCCCGTCGCTCGCCCTGCCGATCAGCATCCTGGTGTTCGTCGGTTCGTTCGTGCCGGTGGTCGGTGCCATCGTGACGGGTGCCATCGCCGTCGTCGTGGTCCTCGTGTCGAACGGCTGGGTCGCCGCGCTCATCATGCTCGGCGTGGTGCTGCTGGTGCAGCAGATCGAGTCGCACGCGCTGCAGCCGTTCCTCATGGGCCAGGCCGTCTCGCTGCACCCGGTCGCCGTGATCCTCGCCGTGGCCGCCGGGTCGTACGCCGCCGGCATCGTCGGTGCCCTGTTCGCGGTCCCGCTCGCAGCCGTGCTGAACACCGTGATCCTCTACCTCAACGGGCACGACAAGTTCCCCGAGCTCGGTGACGAGGACGCCTTGCCCATCCGCTGGCGAGCGGCCGACGCCCCGCCGATCCCGCTCCGGCTGCGGCGCGGCACCGGTGTGGTGACCGAGGCGGCCGCCGAGGACGTCAGCGCCCACGAGGATCTGGACCCCTCGGGCCGAGGCGCTTCAGAGGGCGATCAGAAGCGCTGAACGTGCATCCGGCGGCTGAGTCGGGCAACATGCCCGCTGTGCCCCTGGATCCGTTCGACCTGGAGTCGTACGGCGGCCACCTCACGGTGTCCGCCGACGACGCCCGTGCCGCCGCAGCGATGCTCGACGGCGTCATCACCCGTACCCCCATCACCGAGAGCCGCGCGCTCTCCACCATCGCCGGCACGAAGGTGCTGCTCAAGTGCGAGAACTTGCAGCGTGCCGGCTCGTTCAAGGTGCGTGGCGCGTACGTGCGCCTCGCGCGTCTGTCGGCCGCTGAGCGGGAGCGCGGGGTCGTCGCCGCCTCCGCGGGGAACCACGCGCAGGGCGTGGCGGTAGCCGCGGGGATGCTCGGGATCGACACTGTCGTCTACATGCCGGTCGACGCGGCCCTGCCCAAGGTCGCCGCGACCCGTGGCTACGGGGCGGAGGTGCGGATGGTGGGCTCGTCGGTGGACGAGGCGCTCGCCGCCGCACGCGTCGAGGCCGCCCGGTCCGGGCGGGTGCTCATTCACCCGTTCGACCACGTGGACGTCGTGGCGGGCCAGGGCACCGTCGCCCTGGAGATCCTGGAACAGGTGCCGGACGTCGCCACCGTCGTCGTGCCGCTGGGCGGTGGCGGTCTGGTGGCCGGCATCGCCGCGGTGCTGGCCGAGGCCGCACCGCACGTGAAGGTGGTGGGTGTGCAGGCGGCGTCGGCCGCCGCGTACCCGGCCTCGCTGGAGGCCGGCAAGCCGCTGGCGGGGAAGCTCGGCTCCACGATGGCCGACGGCATCGCCGTGGGGCTGCCCGGCGACGTGCCGTTCGGGATCGTGCAGAAGGAGGGCGTCGAGGTCCGGACGGTCACCGAGGACCAGCTCTCGCGCGGTCTCCTCGCGGTGCTCGAGCGCTCGAAGCTGATGGTCGAGCCCGCCGGCGCGGCAGCGGTCGCCGGCATCATGGCCGCCGGACCTGGAGCGTTCAAGGGCCCGATCGTCGCGGTGCTGTCCGGCGGCAACATCGACCCGCTGGTGCTCCTGCGCGTGGTGCAGCACGGCCTCGTGGCCGCCGGTCGGTACCTGAAGCTGCAGGTACGGCTGATGGACAAGCCAGGCGCTCTCGCCCGGCTCGTCGAGACGATCGCCGCGGCGGGCGCCAACATCGTCGCCGTCGACCACACGCGGACCGACGTCTCGCTGGCGGTGTCCGAGGTGCGGGTCAATCTGCAGCTCGAGACCAAGGGCGCCGACCACCGCACCGCCGTCGTCGAACGCCTGGAGTCCGAGGGCTACGAGGCCATCGCGAACTGATCGTCGCGCGGGTGTCGTGCGGGCACGCTCCCGTTCGTCGTCGGGGTGACGCGGCCGGTCGGCCGCGGGACCATGACACCGGGGACCGCCCCGGAAGGGAGCACGCCATGCGCTATCTCATGCTCGTCCTGTCCACCCCCGACGCCCCGGCCGACCCGGGGAACGTGCCCGAGATCGAGGACTGGGTGCGGGACACCTACGGCACCGGCCGCGCGGTCCTCGGCGACCGGCTGCGCCCGCCCGCCGACGCAGTCGGTGTGCAGGTCCGTACCGGCGAGGTGGTCGTCACCGACGGCCCGTTCTCGGAGACCAAAGAGGTGATCGCGGGCTTCGACGTCCTGGAGGCGCCCGACCTCGACGAGGCGATCAGGATCGCCGCCGCCCATCCGATGGCACACGTCGGCGCGGTCGAGCTGCGTCCCTTCTGGCCGCTGGAGCTCGACAGCGACGCCGAGGCCTAGGAATGACCGACGTCGGGAGGGCCGTCACCGCGGCCTTCCGCGACGAGTGGGGCCGCGTGCTCGCGGCCGTGGCGCGCAGCACCGGTGACCTCGACCTCGCCGAGGACTGCGCGCAGGAGGCGTTCGCCGTCGCGCTGCGCACCTGGCAGCGCGACGGCGTGCCCGACCTGCCGGGCGCGTGGCTCACCACCACGGCGCGCAACCGCGCGCTGGACCGGCTGCGGCGGCGCAAGGTCGAGGCAGAGAAGGTGGCGGCGTCGGCGCGGCTGACCGAGCGGCTCGGCCCAGGGGCCACCGACCCGGCCGTCGAGGCGGCGGACGCGCTGGACGACGGCGACGGCTGGGCCGGTGTCGAACCGGAGGACCCCGACGGCGACCTGCTGCGCCTCGTCTTCACCTGCTGTCACCCCGCGCTGCCGCTGGAGGGCCGCGTGGCGCTCACCCTGCGGTCCCTCACCGGCATGACGACGGCTCAGGTCGCACGCGCCTTCCTGGTCCCGGAGGCGACGATGGCCCAGCGCCTGACCCGCGCCAAGCGCAAGATCCGGAGCACCGGTATCGCGTTCCGGGTGCCACCGCCCGAGCTGCTGCACGAGCGGGTCTCGGCGGTCCTCGCCGTGCTGTACGTGCTGTTCACCGAGGGCTACGACGCGTGGGCCGAACCTGCCGAGGACGACGCGGGCGCCACGGCCCGCCGCGCCCTGGCCGACGACGCGGTCCGTGTCGCCCGGCTCGTCGCGCGCCTGCTGCCCGAGGAGCCGGAGGCCCGCGGGCTGCTAGCCCTGCTGCTGCTCCAGCACGCGCGTCGATGGGCACGGGTGAGTGCGGGGGCGGAAGCGCTGCCCCGCACGCTCGAGGAGCAGGACCGTTCGCTCTGGCGGCACGACGAGATCGCTGAGGGGCTGGCCGTGCTCGACGACGCGCTCGCGGCACGTCGTGCCGGTCCGTACCAGGTGCAGGCCGCGATCGCCGCGCTGCACGCCCGGGCGACCGCCGCTGACACGACGGACTGGGCAGAGATCGAGGCCCTCTACGACGTCCTGGTGGATATGACGCGCTCGCCGGTCGTCGAGCTCAACCGGGCGGTCGCCGTGGGGATATCGCGAGGGCCCGAGGCTGGTCTGGCCGCGCTCGACGACGTCGCGTCAGCGCCCGAGCTGACGGCGTATCACCTGCTCCCGGCGATGCGGGCGGACCTGTTGCGGCGTGCGGGCCGGCCGGCGGAGGCGGCGGCGGAGTACCGGCGGGCGCTCGACCAGGTCGACCGGGAGGGCGACCGGAAGCTCCTCGAGCGTCGGCTCGCGGACCTCGCACACGCCGACGGGCCTGCCGGACGTCCAGGTCACCAGGGTGATCCGGCCGTCTGACAGGCCCGGTCTCGCTCGGCTTTCAGCCCTGACTGTCAGCCCTGACTGTCAGCCCTGAAAGGGCTTAGCACCCGTGATCTCCACGGGGATGTCGCGCCCGTTCGGGGCGTGGTAGCTCGTCTTCGCGCCGATCGACTTTCCGTCGATCGCGGCGCCCAGCGGCGACGTCGGCGAGTAGACGTCGAGGTCCGTGGACCCAGCCATCTCGCGCGAGCCGAAGAGGAAGTTCATCTCGTCGCCCGCGACGATCGCCGTCACGACCATGCCCGGCTCGACCTTGCCGTCGTCCGCGGGAGTGCCGACCTGGACGTTACGGAGCTTTTCGGTGAGCTCGAGAATGCGCAGCTCGTTCTTTCCCTGCTCCTCGCGTGCGGCGTGGTACCCGCCGTTCTCCTTGAGGTCGCCCTCGTCGCGAGCAGCGGCGATGCGCTCGGTGATCTCCGCCCGGTAGGGGCCGGAGAGATGCTCCAGCTCAGCCTTGAGCTTGTCGTGCGCCTCCTGGGTGAGCCAGGTGACAGAAGCGTCGGCCACGGGGGCTCTCCTTTCGTCGTTGCTCGATCGAGCCACAGTTACGGCAGCGCGCCGGGGCCCGGCCGACGGAGCGGATCGGGCACGCGCGTCAGCCGGTCAACACAGCGTGTGAAACGACGAGAATACCAATTCCCGGGAAAGACTTGCCAAGACAATCCCTGTTTCCGCTCTGAGCGGACGGGGTATCTATTTCGAACCGCTTGGCCTCAGCGCAGGTCACAGTGGTCGACGATGCCAGTGGTCGCGAGCTCCGTCGTGGCTATGGTCACCGTGTGTCGCGTCGTGCGCGCCTCGTCCGGGCCCACCTCGACATCGACCGCGCCGACCTCCGCGTAGTTCTTGCTCAGTGCGGTCACCGTGCACACGGCCTCGGTGCCGGGAGGCATGCTGACCTCGAACGTGACGTCCACCGCTTCGGCGCTCGTCACCGAGAACCCGACGTCTGCGAAGGTCACGGGATCGCGCTGGGTGTCGACGATCGTGAACCACGCGGCGATCGCGACACCGGCGGCGAGGGCCAGGACCACCGCGATCCGGGCGCCCACCGAGAGCTTCGGGCGGGGCCGGACGTCGTCGTCCTCGTCCCACGGGTCGTCCTCGCCGTGCTGCGCGGGTATCCGCTGCGCTCCGGGCCTTGCACGGCCGTAGCGCTCGGCGAGGCTCGGTGCCTGCGGGTGCGCGGTGCCGGTAGGGGCGGCAGGGTCAGGGTCGGTCATCACGGCTCGCTCGGTTCGAGGTGTCAGTGGTTCGTAGCAAGATTGTCCCTGGACCATCATGGTCCATGTGAGCGATTGTCCCAGTACGCATCCCACACAGGAGGACCCAGTGTCCGTACCCGAGCGCGAGCCGCTCCGTCTGATGGCGGTGCACGCGCACCCGGACGACGAGTCGAGCAAGGGCGCCGCGACGACGGCCCGCTACGCCGCAGAGGGGGTCGAGGTCCTCGTCGTGACGTGCACGGGGGGCGAACGGGGCGACATCCTGAACCCGTCCTTCGAGGTTCCTGAGGGCCACGAGTTCGAGTCGACAGAGGGCCGCCGCGCGGTCCGCCGGCTGGAGATGGCCGGGGCGGCCGAGGCGATGGGCGTGCGTCAGCAGTGGCTGGGCTTCGTGGACTCGGGCCTGCCCGAGGGTGACCCGCTGCCCCCGCTGCCCGAGGGCTGCTTCGCGCTCGTCCCCCTGGAGGAGGCCGCCGCGCCGCTGGTGCAGGCGGTCCGGGAGTTCCGCCCGCACGTCATCACGACCTACGACCCGTCGGGCGGCTACCCGCACCCTGACCACATCAAGTGCCACGAGGTGTCGTTCGAGGCGTTCCACGCGGCGGGGGACCCGGAGCGCTACCCGGGCACGGGTGAGCCGTGGGAGCCGCTCAAGCTTTACTACAACCACGGCTTCTCGATGAAGCGCATCCGCGCGGTGCACGAGGCGATGGAAGGTGCCGGGCTGGAGTCGCCCTTCGGCGACTGGGTCGAGTCGCGCGACGCCCGGGAGATCCCGGAGCGTCAGGTCACCACGCTGGTCCCCGTCGCCGACTTCTTCCCGCAGCGGGACGCCGCCCTGACGGCGCACGCCTCGCAGATCGACCCCAAGGGCTTCTTCTTCGCGGTGCCGCGCGACCTCGAGGTCGACGTGTGGCCCTGGGACGAGTACGAGCTCGCGGAGTCCCGCGTGCCGCTGCCCGAGCATGCCGATGGTGAGTACGAGCAGGACCTGTTCGAGGGCGTCCGGTCGGAGGTCCCCGCATGAGCCCGCTGATCGCCGGAGCGATGGCATTCGCGACCGAACCGTCGCCGAACCCCACCGAGGGCAGGCTCCGCCCGGGCCTGGAGGAGTGGCAGGTCTCGCCGGGGCTCATCGGCTTCGTCGTCACCTTCGCGCTCGCGGTCGCGTGCGTGCTGCTGTTCCTGAACATGAGCAAGCACCTGCGCCGCGCGGGCCACAACGCGCGCGAGCAGGGCCTGCCGGTCCCGGTCCCGCAGGTCGTCAGCTTCCGCCGGTCGGAGGACGACACCCGTACCGATGACACCAAGGCCGAGCAGGGCGCCGACGGTTCCACGGCGCCCAGCACGCCCGACGGGTCCAGCTCGTCGCCCGGCTCCTCCGGCTCGGCGTCCGACGGCGGCTCCTCAGGCGGCAGCAGCGATGGCGGGTCAGGTGACTGACACGGCCGGCACGGCGGACGCCGCTGAGCCGGGCGCCCCGGCCGGCGTGGTCCGCGTGACCGTCGCGCAGGTGGCCGTCTCCGACGACCACGGCGCCAACCGCCAGATCGTGCTCGACGCGTTCAAGGTGGCGGCACGCGCCGGGTCCAACCTCCTGGTGCTGCCGGAGTACGCGTCCGCCTACGACCCGCACGGCGTCGGGCCGGAGCACGCCGAGCAGCTCGACGGACCGTTCGTCACACTCCTGCGTGCTCGTGCGCGCAAGCACGGGGTTGCCGTGATCGCAGGCGTCACCCTGCCGGGATCCGACGGCGTCCGCGCGGTGAACGCGCTGGTCGTGGTCGACGATGGCGGCGAGATCGCCGGTGTCTACCGCAAGGTGCACCTGTACGACGCGTTCGGGTACCAGGAGTCGGAGCTGCTCGAGCCCGGTCCCGCCGACGCCGAGCCGGTCACCCTGCGCCTGGGCGGGTTCACCTTCGGTGTGCTGACCTGCTACGACCTGCGGTTCCCGGAGTCGGCCCGCCGGCTCGTGGACGCGGGGGCGGACGTGCTGGTGTACCCGGCCGCCTGGGTCGCGGGACCGCTCAAGGCGGACCACTGGCGCACGCTGCTGCAGGCGCGAGCGATCGAGAACACCGCGGTGACGATCGGCGTCGGCATGACCGGCAAGGGCGTCACGGGACGCACGCTCCTGGTGGGGCCGGACGGCGTCGTGGGACTGGAGATGGGGGAGGAGCAGGCGTATCGCACGGTCGATCTCGACCCCGCCCCGCTCGCCGCGGTCCGCAGGACCAACCCGTCCCTGGTGAACCGTCGCTACACGGTGGTGCCCACCGGCGCATAGGGCCGCGGTCAGACCGCGAGGTTGGCCAGGTAGATCGCGACCAGGTGGCAGGCGAAGCCGACGACGGTGAGCACGTGGAAGATCTCGTGGAAGCCGAACCAGGCGGGGCTGGGGTCGGGCTTCTTGGTGCCGTAGACGATCGCGCCGACCGTGTACGCGAGGCCGCCCGCCAGGATGAGCCAGACGACGGCGGGTCCGCCGGTGGCCCAGAACTGACCCATGTAGGCGACTGCCACCCAGCCGAGCGCGACGTAGACCGGTACGTAGACCCAGCGCGGCGCGTTGAGCCAGAACACCCGGGCCAGCAGCCCGAGCAGGGCGCCGCTCCACACCAGCCAGAGCAGGACGGTGCCCTGGTCGCGAGGCAGGAGCAGGACCGCGAGCGGTGTGTAGGTGCCCGCGATGATCAGGAAGATGTTGGTGTGGTCGAGGCGGCGGAGCACGGCGTCGGTCCGGGGGGACCAGTTGCCGCGGTGGTAGACCGCGGACACCCCGAACAGCAGGCAGGCGCTCAGGCCGAACACCGATGCGGAGATCTTGCCCGGCACCGTCGGGGCGAGCGCGATCAGCACGATGCTCGCCGCCAGGGCGAGCGGGAACGTGCCCGCGTGGATCCAGCCCCGCAGCCGCGGCTTGATCTTCCGCTCGACCGTCTCGACGGTGGCCGAGACCGAGTCGGAGATGTCGTGCATGACGTCGGAGGCCTTGTCGCGTACGTCGTCCAACTTGCCGTTGAACGTTCCCGCTACATCGTCCGAGCGGCCCGCCGAGTGGTCCGGCTCGCCCGTAGGTGCTCGCACGCTGCTCTCCTCTGCGTTCGGCAACCGGCGTCCTCGGGGTGCTGGGGCGCTACCTACGGTTGCGTAACTTACTCTAGCGTAGGTTAGGCGATCGCCTGCTTGACAAGGGCCTTGTGAAGATACTGCGCTGGGTTGGCGGGAGTCGCCCGTCCGGCGTCCCAGAAGGGTCTCCGTGCGCAGGAACGCGCGCGTTCGAGAGGTACCTTTGTCCACGTCCTGCCGGGTTCGACCCAGCGTCAGAGCTTCCGTGTGCCGCCGCGTCCCGCGGCTCCCACGGCCCGATCCACTGAGGTATTCGTGCGCCTGCCCAGCCCGTTGTACCGCCTCTACGAGCGACGCCTGGCGTTCGCCCTGCACGGCGCGACGCTGCCCCGGCACATCGGCGTGATGCTCGACGGCAACCGCCGTTGGGCACGCTCCTTCGGGGAGACGGCCGCGACGGGACACCGTCGCGGCGCCGACAAGATCACCGAGTTCCTGGGCTGGGCCGAGTCGCTGGGCATCGAGGTCGTCACGCTGTGGATGCTGTCCACGGACAACCTGAGCCGGTCGGCCGACGAGCTGAGCAACCTCCTCGACATCATCGAGGACGCGGTGTCGGACCTCGCCGAGTCGGGCCGCTGGCGCCTGCGCGTCATCGGCCGGCTCGACCTGCTGCCCGCGCGCCTGGCCTCCGCGCTCCGCGCGGCCGCCGACCGGACCGCCGGCGTGAAGGGCCTCCAGGTCAACGTCGCGATCGGCTACGGCGGCCGCACGGAGATCGCGGACGCCGTCCGCAGCTACCTCACCGAGCGCGCGAAGGACGGGGCGACGCTCGCGGACCTCGCCGAGTCGATAGACGTCGAGCACATCGCCGAGCACCTGTACACCAAGGGGCAGCCGGACCCGGAGCTGGTCATCCGGACCTCCGGCGAGCAGCGCATCGGCGGGTTCCTGATGTGGCAGAGCCAGCACACCGAGTTCTACTTCTGCGAGGCGTACTGGCCCGCGTTCCGGCGGGTGGACTTTCTGCGTGCGCTGCGCGACTTCTCGCTGCGGGAACGTCGTCTCGGACGCTGACCGGGGCCCCTCCGGACGCTCGTCGGGAGGGGTCTTGCAGGTCCTCTGGACAGTTCTCCGTATGGTGAAATTCGCCACCACTAACTGAGGTATGTAACTGAAAGTTCAGTCGGGTAGCGTGCCCTGGATGACGAGGAGGGCTCGCTGATGACCGAGCGACGTGTGCCGTCGGCTCGCGAGGCGGCTGAGGCGTGGGAGTCGCTGTTCCGCGCGCAGGTGACAGTGATGCGCCGGCTCCTGGCGGACGACATCTGGGGCGATCTCAGCATGCGCGAGTACGACGTGCTGTTCACTCTCGCCCTCGCCCCCGGGGAGACGCTGCGGCTGCGCGAGCTCAACGAGAACATCCTCATGGCGCAGTCGTCGCTGTCGCGCATGGTGGAGCGGCTCGAGAAGCGCGGGCTGGTCCGCAGGCACCCGTCGCCGGACGACGGCCGAGGCGTCCTGGTGAGCCTGACCCCGGAAGGTGCGGCCACCCAGAAGGAGCTCGGCCGGAGCCACGTCCGGTCGATAGCGCACTACGTGACTCCCGCGATGGACGTCGAGGACCTGATGCGGCTGCGCGAGCTGACGGAGATGCTGCGGTCGGCCCAGGCGGACATCGACGACTTCTGACCGGACCGCGGGCCGGCTCGCAGGCCAGCTCTCAGGCCGATCGAGCCTGGTGCCGGAGCGCTTCCACCACCACCCGCACGGCCGCCCGGTCCATGGTGGTGTGCCGGACCACCAGATGGATGTCCCGGCGGGGCGGGTCCGTGAGGTCCAGCGTGTGCACCGCGTACCGGTCGTGGACGGCGAGCAGGGGCAGCAGCGTGACGGACAGCCCCGCCTCGACATGGCTGAGCAGCGTGCCGTGGCTCTCGAACCTGGCAACGGTCCGCGGTGTGAATCCCGCCCGGCGGCAGAGGCGTTCGGCCAGGTCGGCGAGGTGGGCGCCGGGGTGTTCGAACGCCCAGGGCTCGTTCGCGAGGGTGGCCAGGTCGACCCGCCCGGAGCGTGGGCCGGTCACTGTGTCCCGCGCCGTCACGAGTACCACGCGGTCGCCCGTCAGAGGCATGCGCGTGAGGTCGGTGTCGGGCGGGACGGGAGCGTCCGGGAAGTCCGCGCAGACGGCGACGTCCACCTCGCCGCGCTGCAGCGCGGGCCGGCTGACCAGGGGTTCCGCCTCGGTGAGCTGCACGGTGATGCGGGGGTGCTCCTCGGCGAGGGCGGCGACCGCCGGCACCACTATGCCGTGGAAGGCGCTCGTGAAGGCGGCCAGCCGCACCACGCCGGTGGGCTCGGACCGCAGGCCGGCGATGTCCGCCTCAGCGGCGGCGATCCGGTCGAGGATGTCCGACGCGTGGCCCGAGAGCGTGACGCCCGCGGGCGTGAGCCGGATACGGCGGCCGACGCGCTCGAAGAGCTGAGCCTTCGCCTCGGTCTCCAGCGTCGCGAGCTGTTGGGAGACGCTCGACGGGCTCATCCGGGCCGCCTCGGCGACGGCGCGCACGGTGCCGAGCAGGTGCAGCTGATGCAGGAGGCGCAGTCGCCAGGGGTTGAGCATCCGCCCATTGTTGTGCACAAACGCCGAACATTCTATTCGGCAACGTGTCCTGGACCCGCACACCCCACGGTGATTACCGTCACCTTATGAACGTCGGCGTCCCCACAGAGATCAAGAACAACGAGAGCCGGGTGGCGCTCACGCCCGCCGGCACCCACGAGCTGGTCCGGCGCGGCCATGACGTGCTCGTGCAGGCCGGTGCCGGGCTGGGTTCCGGCTTCGACGACGACGCGTACCGGCTCGCCGGTGCCCGGATCGTCGACACCGCGGAGGAGGTGTGGGGCAGCGCCGACCTCCTGGTCAAGGTCAAGGAGCCGATCGAGCCCGAGTACGCGCTCATGCGGCCCGACCTGACCCTCTTCACCTACCTCCACCTCGCGGCGTCAGCGCCGTGCACCGACGCACTGCTCGCAGCGGGCACCACGTCCGTCGCCTACGAGACCGTCCAGCTCTCCGACCGCTCCCTCCCGCTGCTGAGCCCCATGAGCGAGGTCGCCGGACGGCTGTCCGCACAGGTCGGGGCCTACCACCTGATGCGGCCCCAGGGCGGCACCGGGGTGCTGATGGGCGGCGTGGCCGGTACGCCGAAGGCCAAGGTCGTCGTCATCGGCGGCGGCGTGGCGGGCGAGCACGCAGCGGCCAACGCGCTGGGCATGGGCGCCGACGTCACGGTGCTGGACGTCTCCATCCCGCGGCTGCGCGAGCTCGAGGTGCAGTTCGGCGGGGCGCTGGCCACCCGCGCGTCGACCGCGTACGAGGTGGCCGAGCAGGTGGAGACCGCCGACCTGGTCATCGGTTCGGTCCTGATCCCCGGCGCCGCCGCGCCGAAGCTCGTCACGGACGCCATGGTCAAGGCGATGAGGCCTGGTGCCGTGCTCGTCGACATCGCCATCGACCAGGGCGGCTGCTTCGAGCACTCGCACCCCACCACGCACGACGCCCCGACCTTCGCCGTGCACGACACCCTCTACTACTGCGTGGCGAACATGCCGGGCGCCGTGCCCGTCACGGCGACCCGGGCCCTGACGAACGCGACGCTGCCGTACGTCGCGGCGCTCGCGGACAAGGGCTGGCGGGATGCGATGCGCGCCGACGCGGCGCTCGCCCACGGGCTCAGTACGCACGCCGGGCAGATCACCAACGCCGGCGTCGCGGAGGCGTTCGGCGCCCACGCCGTACCAGTGGCCGAAATCCTGTCCGACTGAGCCTCCCGACCGCCTACGATCGGCGCGTGGAGCCGCTGCACGTCGTTGTCTGTCCCGACTCGTTCAAGGGCAGCCTGTCCGCTGCCGAGGTCGCGTCCGCCGTCGCAGACGGGGTGCTGGACGCCGCCCCGGACGCCGTCGTGACCTGCCTGCCCATGGCTGACGGCGGCGAGGGCACGCTCGACGCGCTGCTCGCCGCCTGGGGTGGTGAACCCCTGACGGTCGCGACGGTGGACGCGATAGGCCGTCCGTCGACCGCCCGGTGGGCGGTGTCGCCGGACGGGCGGACCGCCGTCGTCGAGCTCGCCGAGGCCAGCGGTCTGCCGGGTGTCTCCGACGCGCCGCTCCAGCCGCTGCACGCGAGCACCCGGGGCACCGGCGACGTCGCGCGGGCCGCGCTCGACGCCGGCGTCGTGGAGATCCTCCTCTGCCTGGGTGGCTCGGCCTCCACGGACGGTGGCTCCGGCATCCTGACCGGGCTGGGTGCCCGCCTCCTGGACGCGGACGGCAAGCAGGTGCCCGACGGCGGGGAGGGGCTGGCCTCTGTCGCGTCCCTCGACCTGTCCGGACTGCACCCGCGGGCGCGCGCGGTGCGCTGGCGCCTCGCCGTCGACGTCACGAACCCGCTGGTGGGCGAGCACGGCGCGGCGCGGGTGTTCGGTCCGCAGAAGGGCGCGCGCGACGGGGTGGCGGAGTTCCTCGACGATGCGCTACGGCACTGGTCGGCGGTCCTGGAGCGCGAGACCGGCGTCGCCGTCGCCGAGCTCCCTGGCACGGGAGCCGCCGGTGGCGTGCCCGCCGGGCTCATCGCCGTGCTGGGTGCCGAGAACACCCCTGGCGCCGTCCTCGTCGCCGAGGCGGTGGGCCTGCCCGCCGCGCTCGCCTCCGCCGACCTGGTGATCACGGGGGAGGGATCCTTCGACTCCCAGTCCGTGAACGGCAAGGTGGCCGACGGCGTCGCGCGGCTCGCGGCGGCGTCGCCCACCCGGCCGCCGGTGGTGGTCGTGGCGGGTCAGGTGCTGCTTCCCGAGGCGCTGGCCCGCGCCTCAGGTATCACCGCCGCGTTCTCGATCGCCCCCGGACCGGTCGAGCTGGACGACCTGATCGCCCGCACCGGACCGCGGCTGCGCGAGCTCGCGGCGGCCGTCACGAACCTGGTCGGCGCCGCCCGCCGCTAGCACCCGTCGCGTGCGGAGCCACAGCGCCGCCACGACGGCCGCGACCACCTGTACCAGCCCGGTGACCACCAGGACCGGACCCGCGCCGAACGCACCGATCAGCGCGCCGCCGACGAGCAGTCCCGCCGAGGCGCCGCCGCTGTGCAGCACGGTCTCCGCGGTGAACGCCGCCCGGCGTTCCGCACCGGTCGTCCGCTCTACGATCAGTGCGTTGAGCGCGGCTATCCCGAACGGCATGGTCACGCCCCCGACGGCGGACACCAGGGCGACCGCGAGCAGGTTCGGCGCGGCCAGCGGCAGCGCGAGGTACGCCAGCCCGAACACGACCCACGAGACCACTATCGCGGGGATGCGCGGCACCCGGTGCACCACCAGCGGCACGACGAACGACATCCCGACCGTCGTGGCCCCGTAGCCCGCCATGCCCGCCGCGACTAGCTCGCCGGGCCGGTCGAGCTCCGCGCCGAGCAGGGTGAGGCCCAGGGTGAACGCGAACCAGGTGATACCGCCGATGCCGGCCAGCCAGATGCCCACCGCCAGGTCCGGATGCTGACGCAGCACCGCACGGACGGACGGCGCGGGCTCGTCCGCCTCGCTGGTCGGGCGCCCCTCGTCGGTCCGACGGGAAGTGTGGGGCGCCGCCCCCGGCACCGTCAGCATCGCCACCGCGCTCAGCGCGACGGCCGCCGCCTCGCACCACAGCAACGGCTCCGCGCCCCACACGACCAGCAGCCACGCCCCGAGCGGCGGCGCGAAGATCATCGACGACCGGTGCGCGAGGTCCTGCCAGGCCAGCGCTCGCGGGCCGACGTCCGGTCCGTTGCCGGGCAGCTCGGCCAGGTCGGCGGTCAGGGCGCGCTGCGCGGGCGCGAGCATCGCCGACGTCGTGCCGGTGACCAGACCCGTCGCGCACAGCACCACCGCGCCCACACCCACGGTCGCCGCGGCCACCGGCACCATGACCAGCCCGAGCACCTGCACCGCGAGCAGGATCGCGAGCGAGCGCCCCGACGTCAGCCGCGCCCGCAGGTGCCGGCCCCACCATGCGGAGGTGAGCAGCGGCAGGCCGGCGAAGCCCCCGACCAGACCCGTGGTCCAGGCGTCGCCGGTCTGGTCGAGCGCGACCAGCGGCAGCGCGACGGCGGTGATGCGCTGGCCGGACCACGTGACGAAGGTCGTGGCGGTCAGGGTGGTGAGGTGGGGGTGGCGCACGGCCTCATCCTGTGCGGGCGCCGCGGGGGCCGGTAGACGCCCACTGGGCATGGCCGGACATAGGCTGGGGCTATGAGCTCATACCCGACGGTCGAGGACCTCCGGCTGGTCGACGCGGTCGCCCGCCACGGTTCGCTCGGCGCCGCCGCACGCGAGCTGCTGGTGAGCCAGCCGTCGGCGAGCCAGCGGCTGGCCGCGCTGGAGCGGCGCGTGGGCGTCACCCTGTTCGAGCGGGACACCACCGGTGCGCGTCCGACGGCGGCCGGGCGGGAGTTCTACGAGCAGGCCGCGCACGTCCTCGACCACCTGGGCGCGATAGTCGGCCGCGCGCTCGCGGCCGCCCAGTCGCGGACGGTGTCCGTCGGCACCATCCCGAGCCTCGCGGGCACGCTGTTCGCGGTGCTGGACGTGCTGCTCGACGACGTGGTCCTCCAGCCGGAGGTGGAGCACGGTCCGCGGCTGCTGGAATGGGTCGAGCGGGGGACGCTCGACGCGGCGTTCGTGACCATCGCGAAGCAGGTACCGATCGCCAGGGGCCTCGTGGTCACGGAGGTGGGCCAGCACGACCTGGTCACGCTGCTGCCCGACGGCGCTCCGGAGCGCGGGTCCGGGCGGCGGCCGTACGCCGGGCAGACGGTGGTCTGCTGCGCGCTCGACCTGTCGCGCGACATCCTGCTGCAGCGGCTGACCGATCTCGGCGCGCAGGTTCGGCACTCCGCCACCGCGGAGTCGGCGGTCCGGACCGCGCGGGAGCGGCGCTGCGCCGTCGTCGTGCCCGACATGGTGGCGCGCTGGTACGCGGCGCCCGGCGACCGGATAGAGCCCGCGCCGGTCCGGTTCCGAGTCCGGCTGTCACTGGTCACCCGGAGCCCGGCGCCGTCGGGCCTGGTCGACGTGCTCCCCGGACTGCGCGAGCGCCTGGACCGCGGCAACACGCACGCCCGGCGCAAGGCGTCCTGAACCGCGAGTGTCGGCGTGGTCGTCCCGTTCGGCACGGCCTGGGTGGGTTCTGACAGGACGTCGCTTCGATGTCACGTCCCGTTCGCCGCTCTCCGGGCGGGCCTGCGGCGCGGACGGTGGAAAGATATGAGCATGCCCGCGAACTCCCCCCAGCCTGCGGCGCACGACGCCGCGCCGTACGACGCCCTCCTGCTCTACTCCTTCGGTGGCCCGAACAAGCCGGAGGACGTGGTGCCGTTCCTGCGCAACGTCACCGCGGGCAAGGGCATCCCGGACGAGCGGCTCGAGGAGGTGGGCGAGCACTACTACGGTTTTGGTGGCAAGAGCCCCATCAACGAGCAGAACCTCGCGCTGAAGGCGGCGCTCGAGGCCGAGCTCGCCGACCGCGGCCTCGACCTGCCGGTCGTGTGGGGCAACCGGAACTGGGCCCCGTACACGAGCGACGCGGTCGACGAGCTGGAGAAGCTGGGGGCCGAGCGCGCCGTCGCGCTCGTGACCAGCGCCTTCTCGTCGTACTCGGGCTGCCGCCAGTACCGCGAGGACCTCGCGGTCACGCTGGACAAGCGCGGACAGCTCGGCCCTGACGGGTCGACGGGCGTCCAGTTCGACAAGGTCCGTTCCTACTTCAACCACCCGGGCTTCGCCCAGGCCAACGTCGACGCCGTCGTCGAGGCGTACACCGAGCTGGCGGCACAGGGCGGATCCGGCGCCGACGCCAAGCTGGTGTTCGTCACGCACTCGATCCCGGACACCATGGAGGCGGCGTCGCGGATCGCGCGCGCCACGTACTCCGAGCAGCACCTCGACCTCGCCGGGGTCGTCGCCGCGCAGGTTGCCGAGCGGCTCGGGCACGACGTGCCGTGGGACCTGGCGTACTGCTCGCGCTCCGGCCCGCCGAGCCAGCCGTGGCTCGAGCCGGACGTCAACGACCACCTGGAGGCCCTGGCGGGAGAGGGGCTGCGCAACGTCGTCCTGTCCCCGATCGGGTTCATCTCCGACCACATGGAGGTGGCCTACGACCTCGACACCGAGGCGCTGGCCACCGCGAAGGACCTCGGCATGACGGCGGTCCGCGCCGGCACGGTGGGCACGCGCCGGCCGTTCGTCAGCGGTCTCGTCGACCTGCTGCTCGAACGGGCCGCCCTGGCCCGCGGTGACGACATCACCGAGGCGACCGTAGGCTCGCTCCCGGCCCTCCGCTCGGTCTGCGCCCCGGGCTGCTGCCTGCGGCGCGACGACGAGCAGAGCGGCGTCCCGGCGCTGTGCAGCACCGACCTGTACTCCTGAGTCCCGCGGGACGGCCACGAGCGAGAGGCAACACATGAACGACGCACACGTGCACGGGGACACCGGTCACGAGATCGACACGGCGGCCATCAACGAGGGCATCCGGTACACGATGTTCTCGGTCTTCTCCGTGACGGAGACGCTTCCGGCGGACGAGGCCGAGCGCAAGGCGGTGGTGGCCGACGCCGAGGCCGCCGTCGGCGGGGGCAGCGACCCGGCCGCGACCACCGGCGACCTCGTGACCCGTGGCTGGTACGACATCGGCGGCCTGCGGTCCGACGCCGACCTCCTGCTCTGGACCCACGGCCCGTCGATCGAGTCCGTGCAGGGCGCCTACCAGCGGCTGCGCGCGTCCGAGCTGGGCCGTTCGCTGGAGCCCGTGTGGTCGGTCGCCGCGCTGCACCGCCCGGCCGAGTTCAACCGCGGGCACGTGCCGGCGTTCCTCGCGGGCGAGGCGCCTCGCGACTACATCTGCGTCTACCCGTTCGTGCGCTCCTACGACTGGTACCTCCTGCCCGAGGCCGAGCGCCGCACCATGCTGCGCGACCACGGCATGGCGGCCGCCGGCTACAAGGACGTCCGGGCCAACACGGTGTCCGCGTTCGCGCTCGGTGACTACGAGTGGATCCTCGCCTTCGAGGCCGACGCGCTGCACCGCATAGTCGACCTGATGCGCGACCTGCGGGCGACCGAGGCCCGCCGTCACGTGCGCGAGGAGATCCCGTTCTTCACGGGCCCGCGCACGTCGCTGGAGGACTGGGCCGCGCGCCAGCCCCTGAGCTGAGCTGGACGCTGGTCGAGCCTGTCGAGACCTGTTACGAGGTCTCGACGGGCTCGGCGCGCGGCAGGGTGGCGGCAAGGGCCGTGGCGCCCAGGTCGTCGTCGGACAGGACCGTCGCGGTCAGCCCGGCGGCCTCCAGGTGTTCGACGGCGGAGCTCACCTGACCCTCGCTCGTCTCGATCAGCAGGTGCCCGCCCGGGCGCAGGAGCCTCGGGGCCAGGTCGATCACACGGCGGAGGATGACCAGGCCGTCGTCGCCGCCGTCGAGCGCGGCGTGCGGCTCGTGCTCACGGGCCTCCGGCGGCATCATGCTGATCGCCGTGGTCGGCACGTACGGCGCGTTCGCGACGAGGACGTCGACGTGGCCCCACACCTCGATCGGGAGCGGGTCGGCGAGATCGCCCGCGTAGGTGTGCGTGGTGAGTGCGCCGGCGCCGCGAGCGGCGGCGTCGTCGTCGCACAGCGCCTTGAGATTCTCGTGGGCGCAGGTCACGGCAGCGGGGTCGACGTCGGCGGCGTGGATCTCGACGTCGTGTCCCGCCGTGAGCAGGCGGGCCGCGACGGCGCCGCCGAGTGCCCCGCAGCCGCAGCACAGGTCGACCAGCAGCACCGGGCCGGAACCGGCGTCGGCGGCGCGTACGGCCGCCTCCCGGACCAGCAGCTCGGAGCGCTGCCGCGGCACGAACACGCCGGGCACTACGAGCCAGCGGCGGCCGTCGAGCTCGGCCCAGCCCACCAGGTGCTCCAACGGGAGCCCGTCGACGCGCGCGGCGGCGAGCTCCTCGAGGCGGGCGGCGTCGCCGTCGGCGGCCTCGGTGATGATCCGGGCCTCGTCCTCGGCGAAGACACAGCCGGCTGCGCGCAGGCGCGCTACGAGTTCGTCCATGGCCTGAGGGTAGGCGAGCGGAGTTCCAGGTAACTCACCGGAGCGGCGCAGGCAACCAGCCGCGAACAGGCCAGATCCCCAGGGCACCGGAGCGTCCTGGGGATCCGACAAAGCCGTGATCAGGGGTAGAGACCCCGGATCTGGTGGGCCTCCGCGACCCGCTTGACGCCGATGATGAGCGCCGCGTCCCGCAGCGACAGGCGCTCACGCTGAGCCAGCGCCGAGACCTCCGCGTACGCGGTCACCATGCGGTGCTCCAGCTTGTCCGCGATCTCCTGCTCGGTCCACCAGTACGTCTGGTTCGCCTGGACCCACTCGAAGTACGACACGACCACACCGCCGGCGTTGGCCAGGACGTCCGGGACCACCGTCACGTCGTTCTTGGCGAGCAGCGCGTCGCCGGCCGCCGTCGTGGGGCCGTTGGCGCCCTCGACGACCCAGCGGGCCTTGACGCTGCCTGCCGTGCTCTCGTCGAGCACGCCCTCGATCGCGGCCGGGACCAGGACGTCGACGTCGAGCGCGAGGAGCTCCGTGTTGGAGACCCGGTCCGCGTCGGCGAAGTCCACCACCGAGCCCGTGCGCTGCACGTGCTCCATGAGCCGGGGCACGTCGAGCCCGCCGTCGGCCCGGATGCCGCCGTACTGGTCGCTGACCGCGACGACGCGCGCGCCGCGCGCCGCGAAGATCTCCG
The DNA here is from genome assembly GCF_050936155.1 of Promicromonospora sp. CA-289599. Lineage (NCBI taxonomy): Bacteria > Bacillati > Actinomycetota > Actinomycetes > Micrococcales > Promicromonosporaceae > Promicromonospora > Promicromonospora sp. CA-289599. The sequence goes on along the minus strand of NZ_JBNJNI010000001.1, from coordinate 1,814,602 downwards.
CGGCGTGCGAGCCGACCTTGCCGAAGCCCTGGATGGCGACGGACACGTCGCTCAGGGCCATGCCGGCCTCGGCGAGCGCTGCTGACGTGACGTGCACGATGCCGGCCGACGTAGCGGTGCCGCGGCCCAGCGAACCGCCGACCGCGAGGGGCTTGCCGGTCACGACCGCGGGGATGGTGTACCCGCGGTTGACCGAGTAGGTGTCCATCACCCAGGCCATGGTCTGGGCGTCGGTGCCCATGTCCGGGGCCATGATGTCGGTGTCCGGGCCGATCATCGGCATGATCTCCGACGTGTACCGCCGGGTCACGCGCTCGAGCTCGGCCTGCGAGTAGCCGCGGGGGTCGATGGCGACGCCGCCCTTGGCGCCGCCGTACGGCAGGTTGACCACCGCACACTTCCAGGTCATCCACATGGCCAGCGCACGCACCTCGTCGACGTCGACGGAGGGGTGGTAGCGCAGGCCGCCCTTGCCCGGGCCGAGGCTCACGTTGTGCTGCACGCGGAAGCCGTGGAAGAGGACGGTCTCGCCCGTGTCACGACGGAGCGGCACCGCGACGTGGATCTCACGGCGCGGCGTCGCGAGCATCCGGTGCAGGCCCTCGTCGTAACCGAGGATCTCGGCCGCCGTGGCGAGCTGCGCGTGCGCGGTGGCGAGCGCGGAACCCTCGGCGGGCGATCCTGACGGCGCGAAGCTGGGTGGTGATGCGGGTGTGGACGTCGTTGTCGTCGTCACGTGGGTCCTCCGGGGAGAACGGCGCCTACCGCCTTGGGAGCGGGGCGCGGGTTGCGCGGCGCGGGGTTTGCGCCTCGGCATCACCGTATCGCTTCGATGGGCCGCGGTGCGCGACGGTGGTGGATGCATCCGGTAATTTTCCGGCAACGACTGTGTAACCCGGAAATTCAGCGGACTACCTAGCCGCGCTTCGACCGGCTCCGGAACGACGACGGCGTCTCGCCGGTCAGGCGCGCGAACGTGCGCGTGAACGACGGCTGGTCGTAGAAGCCCGCGGCGGTCGCGACGTCGGCCAGCGGCACGGTGCTCGTGGTGAGCAGGTGGGCCGCGCGGTCGACCCGCAGCCGCAGCACGAGCTGGCGCGGGGAGAGCCCGAAGACCCGCCGGACCCGGCGGTCCAGGGACGCGGAGCTGCACCCGGCGAGCACGGCGAGATCGGTCACCGAGGGCACCTCGCCGTGCTCGAGCAGGTTCTCGATGTCGGCGCGCAGCCGGGCCATGGCCTGGATGGTCGCGTCGTCGGCGTCCCCGGAGCGCAGGTCCTGCGACACGGAGACCAGCCCCACGTACGCACCGGACTCGTCGTGCAGGGGCAGCTTCGAGGTGAGGAACCAGCCCGGCGCCCCGCCGACGTGCCGGATCAGCTCGAGCTCACCCCGCAGCGGCTTGTCGGTGGTGCGGACGTGGGCGTCCTGGTTCTCGTAGCGTTCGGCGAGCTCGGGCACGAACAGGTCGGCCGCGCGCTTGCCGATCACATCCCGGCGGGACCGCTCGCGCGTGCGACCCACGAAGACCTGGTTCACGAGCACGTAGCGCCCGTCGGCGTCCTTGGCGCAGAACATGACCCCGGACAGCTCGTCCATGAGCGAGACCATCGCGGGGTTCAGTGCTGCCAGCAGGGCACTCGTCTCAGGCCGAGCCGTGCTGTTCGACGGGTTGCGCATGGGGTTCCGATGCTACGCGGCACAGGGCCGCGCGGTTGGCGAAAACCAGTGCGGACAGCGAGTGATCTCGCCAATACATGTGAGCAGTTTCGGGTGCACTCTGGAGGAATGAAGACCTCCGCCCGGCGCGACCGCGCCGCTTCCGCCACAGTCCCGACCGGGGGCGCGGGCGCACCGGACAGCGCCACGCCTCAGGCTCCGACCGAGCCGACCGTGCAGCCCGCCGCCGACACCCTCGTCGAGGACGCCGTAGCCCTCGCCAGGACCTGGATCGGCACCGCCACCGGCACGGACGCCGGTTCGGAGACTGTCGGCTCCAAGACCGGCTCCAAGGCAACCGGCTCCAAGACCGACCGAGCCGTGGCCCGCGCGTCCGCCGCCCTCGGCGCACTCGTGTCCGACCCCGCCGGCCTCGAGCTCGCCGTCGGCTTCGTCGACGACGTCGCCCGCCCGCAGGACACCCACGTCGCCGCGAAGGCTCTGGCCAGGCTCGGCAAGCAGGCCGGCAGCGCCACCTTCCTCAGCCCCGCCGACCGCGCCCTGTTCCGGGCAGGCGCCCTGGCCGCCCCGGCGTTCCCGGGCATCGTGGTCCCTGCGGCCCGCGCCCGCCTCCGCCAGCTCGTGGGTCACCTCGTGGCGGACGCCGGTGCCGGGCTCACCGCCCACCTCGCCCGCACCCGGGCCGAGGGCTACACCCTCAACGTGAACCTGCTCGGCGAGGCGGTGCTCGGCGCCGAGGAGGCCGCAGGCCGGCTCGCCCGCACCATCGCGCTCGTGGAGCGTCCGGACGTCGACTACGTGTCGGTCAAGGTCTCCAGCGTCGCCGCGCAGCTCGTCACGTGGGACCTCGAGGGTTCCCGCGACCGCGTCGTCGAGCAGCTGCTGCCGCTGTACCGCGCCGCGCGCGACCACGGTGTGTTCCTCAACCTGGACATGGAGGAGTACCGCGACCTCGCCCTGACCACCGCGGTGTTCACCGAGATCCTGGGCCGCGACGAGTTCCGCGACCTGGAGGCCGGCATCGTGCTCCAGGCCTACCTCCCGGACGGGCTGGGCGCCCTGGACGGCCTCACCGAGTTCGCCACCCAGCGGGTCGCCGACGGCGGCGCGCGCATCAAGGTGCGCATCGTCAAGGGCGCCAACCTGGCGATGGAGCACGTCGAGGCCACCCTGCACGACTGGCCCCAGGCGCCCTACACGTCCAAGCCCGGCGTCGACGCCAACTACGTCCGCATGCTCGACCACGCGCTGCGCCCTGAGCGCGCGCACGCGGTCCGCATCGGCGCGGCGTCGCACAACCTGTTCCACGTGGCGCTCGCGATCCTGCTCGGCCGGGCGCGCGGCGTCTCCGAGGCGCTCGACATCGAGATGCTGCAGGGCATGGCCCCGACGGAGGCCGCGGCCGTGCGCGACGAGGTCGCCAAGGACGCCGGCCGCGTGGTGCTCTACACCCCCGTGGTGCGCGACGAGGACTTCGACGTCGCCATCTCGTACCTGGTGCGGCGCCTGGAGGAGAACGCGGCGGAGCAGAACTTCCTGCACGCGGCGTTCGCCCCGGCTTCGACGGCCTCGTCCACCGAGGCCCCCATGGGCCGGCAGGAGGCCGCCTTCCGCGCGTCCGTCGAGCTGGGCGTGCACTACTCGCCCGAGGACGTCACCCCGCGCCGCCGTCCGCGCCCCGCGCCGCAGCCGTTGACGGGACCGTTCCGCAACGCCGCCGACACCGACCCCGCCGTCGCCGAGCACCGCGCGTGGGCCCAGCAGGTCACGGGCCCGCTCTCCGGATACGTCCCGGCGCTCGCGGAGCCGCTGGCGACGTCCGCCCAGGTGGACGACGTCGTGGCGCTCGCCCGCCGCGCCGGCGCCGCATGGTCCAAGGTGTCCGCCACCGACCGGGGCCGCGTGCTCCGCGCGGCGGCCAAGCACATCGAGGCCGCCCGTGCCGACCTCGTCGCCGCCATGGTGCACGAGGCCGGCAAGACCGTCGCCGAGGCAGACCCCGAGGTCAGCGAGGCCGTGGACTTCGCCGCGTACTACGCGCAGGCGGCCGAGGCGCTCGACCCGACGTCGGAGGCCTGGCCGGGTGCCCGCTTCACCCCGGACGGCGTCACCCTGGTCACCCCGCCGTGGAACTTCCCCGTCGCGATCCCGATCGGCGGCGTGCTCGCGGGCCTCGCGGCCGGGACCGCGGTGATCGCGAAGCCCGCGCCGCCGACGCCGCGCTGCCTGGAGATCGCCGTCGAGGCGGTGCACGCCGCGCTCGACGAGGTCGCCCCGGCGATCGGGCTGGACTCGGCACTGGCGCGTTCGGTCGCGCAGTTCGTCCGCGTGCCCGACGGCGACCTCGGCCGCAGGCTCGTGACGCACGACGGCGTGTCCCGCGTGATCCTGACGGGCGCCATCGAGACCGCCGAGATGTTCGCGTCCTGGCGGCCCGAGCTGCCGGTGCTCGCCGAGACGTCCGGCAAGAACGCGCTGGTCGTGACGCCGTCGGCGGACCTGGACCTGGCCGTCGCGGACGTCGTGCGCTCGGCCTTCGGGCACGCGGGGCAGAAGTGCTCCGCCGCGTCGCTGGTGATCCTCGTCGGCTCGGTGGGCGACCCGCGCAGCGCGACCGGCGAGCGGTTCCGGCGGCAGCTCGTCGACGCCGTGTCCTCGCTCGCCGTCGGCCCCGCGACCGACCTGGCGACCGTGATGGGGCCGCTCACCGAACCGGCGCAGGGCAAGCTCCTGCACGCCCTGACCACGCTGGAGACCGGCGAGACCTGGCTCGTCCGGCCGCGCCGGCTGGACGCGGTGGCCCGCGAGGCGGGCCTGGGCCGCGGCAGGCTCTGGACCCCGGGCGTGCGGGACGGCGTCCGCCCCGGCTCGTTCTTCCACCTCACCGAGTGCTTCGGCCCGGTGCTGGGCATCATGACCGCCCGCACGCTCGACGAGGCGATCGCGCTGCAGAACGCCGTATCGTTCGGCCTCACCGGAGGCATCCACTCCCTCGACGACACCGAGGTGGCGCACTGGCTCGACCGGGTGGAGGTCGGCAACGCGTACGTGAACCGGCACATCACCGGCGCGGTGGTGCAGCGCCAGTCGTTCGGTGGCTGGAAGGCGTCCTCCGTGGGACCGGGCGCCAAGGCCGGTGGGCCCAACTACGTCGCGCAGCTCGGCCGGTGGGAGGACGCGGCGGACGTGCCCTCGCGCACTGCCGACCCGTCCGGCTGGCTCGCCTGGGCACGCGCCGACGACGACCGTGCCTGGGTGACCGAGTTTGCCCCCGCGCACGACCCCTCGGGGCTCGGCGTCGAGTCGAACGTGTTCCGTTACCGGCCGGTCCCCGGCATCACCGTGCGGATCGGCGCCGACGCCCAGGACGTCGAGGTGCAGCGCGTGCTGGCCGCCGCCGCGAGGGCGGACGTGCGGACGACCGTCGTCGGGCAGCGGGAGATGACGGACGAGGCGTTCGCGGACGCCGTCGCCGACGGGGTGGTGACCGGCCGGATCCGTGTGGTGGGCGAGGCCCCCGGCCTGCGCGACGCGGCGGCGAGCCGCCTGGGCACGGTGACCGTGCTGGACGCCCCGGTCCTGGCGAGCGGCCGCCGCGAGCTCCTCACGATGCTCCGCGAGCAGGCGCTGAGCCGCACGATGCACCGCTACGGCCACCAGCGCACCACCTGACCCTCGTTGAGTGCTGGGTTTTCGCCCTTCCTCGTACCTCAGAAGGGCGAAAACCCAGCACTCAACGGTTACGCGGAGTCGCCCTCTATCAGGCGGGGGGCGAAGATGCGGCGCTCGTCGCGGACCGGGCGGCCCGCTACCAGGTCGACCAGCATGCTCGTCGCCGCGCCGACCATCTGCACCACCGGGTTGTGCACGGTCGTCAGGCGGGGCGACGTCGTCTCGGCGATGCCGAGGTCGTCGAACCCGACGACCGAGACGTCGCCGGGCACCGACCGGCCGCGGTCGGCGAGCACGCGCAGCGTCGCCTCCGCCATCAGGTCGGACGCGGCGAAGATGCCGTCCAGGTCGGGGTGCGCGTCGAGGAGCCGGGCGGCCGCGACGGCCGCCCCGGCGACCGTGAAGTCGCCCTCGACCACTGCGTCGTCGGGCAGGCCGGCGTCGCGCAGCGCGTCCCGCCACCCGACCATCCGGTCCACCCCGGCCGGCATGTCGAGCGGTCCGGTGATGGTGCCGATGCGGCGGCGGCCGCGATCGATCATCCGCTGCGTGGCGATGCGCCCGCCCGTGACGTTGTCGACGTCGACGTAACGCAGGCCGCGCGAGAACATCGGGTCGGGCTCGAAGAGGCGACCGACGAAGACGGCGGGCAGCATGGTCGGCCCGAGCTCGGTCTCGAGGTGGTCGCCACGGTGGTGCGACGCCACGATGACGCCGTCCACGTGACCGCTGCGCAGGTAGCGGCCGACCCGCCCGCGCTGCTCGCCCGGCCGGGCGAGCAGCAGCACGAGCTGGAGATCGGTCCCGGCCAGCCCCTCGCTGACACCCGCGAGGGTGCCGCTGAGGAACGGGTCGGTGAGGATGCGCTGGTCCGGCTCGGGCACCACGAGGGCTATCGAGTCGGTCCGCCGGGTCACCAGCGACCTGGCGGCGCGGTTCGGTGCGTACCCGAGGCGCGCGACGGCGTCGTCGACAGCCGCCTGCGCCTCGGGGGAGACTCGCAGGCCACCGTTGATGGCGCGCGACGCGGTCGACCGGGAGACCCCGGCCGCCTGTGCCACGTCATCCAGGGTGGGTGGGCCTGAGGTCGTCACGCCTGGGGAACCGCCTTGTCCTCGCCGGTGGTGTCGCCGTCGCCAGAGTGGCCGGGGCGCGTCAGGACCGATGCAGAACGCTCCGGAACGGCATTGGTCCGCGCGACCTGACCGTACCAGCGGCCCGACGCCTTCACCGTCCGCTCCTGCGTCTCGTAGTCGACGCGCACGAGCCCGAAGCGCTTTCCGTAGCCCCACGCCCACTCGTAGTTGTCGAGCAGCGACCAGCCGAAGTAGCCGCGCACGTCGGCACCCTCGTCGATGGCGTCCTTGATGGCACGCAGGTGCACGTCGATGAACTCGAGCCGGTCCTGGTCGTCCACGAACCCGTCCGGTCCGACGACGTCCTCGTACGCGCTGCCGTTCTCCGTCACGTACAGCGCGATACCGCGCGGCCCCGTGTAGTCCCGCTGCAGGCGCAGGAGGAGCCTGGTCAGGCCCTCGGGCTGGACCTCCCAGTTCTGGTCCGTGACGGGCAGGCCGCGCGGGTGCGTGTACGCGCCGTCGCCACCCGGGAACGGGGACGACGACGGGCGGGTGACCGGGGCGCCACCCTCCAGCGGCCGCTCGGCGGGCGTCGCCGAGACGGCGTTGCCGTGGTAGTAGTTCACGCCGAGCGAGTCGATGGGCGTCGAGATGATCTCGAGGTCGCCGTCGTGGATGTGCCGCTCGAGGCCGTACGCGCGCACGTCCTCCAGGACGTCCTCGGGGTACGCGCCGCGCAGGATCGGGTCCGCGAAGATGCGGGTGAACCCGCCGTCGAGCCGGCGTGCGGCGTCGACGTCGGCGGGGTCGTCCGGGTTCACCGGGTCCTCGACCTCGAAGTTGAGCGTGATGCCGAGGTTCGCCTCGGGCGCCCGCTCCCGCAGCGCCTCCACGGCCAGGCCGTGGGCCAGCGAGAGGTGGTGCGCGGCCGCGAGGCCGTCCTCGCGGGACTGGCGGCCCGGCGCGTGCTGGCCGCCCGTGTAGCCGAGGAACGCGGCGCACCACGGCTCGTTGAGCGTGGTCCACACGTCGACGCGGTCGCCGATCGCCTCGTGCATGGTGACGGCGTAGTCGCGGAACCGGTACGCGGTGTCGCGGCCCGCCCAGCCGTTCGACTCGGCCTCGATCGCCTGCGGCAGGTCCCAGTGGTACAGCGTGAGCCACGGCAGGATGTCCGCGCCGAGCAGCTCGTCGACGAGCCGGTCGTAGTACGCCAGGCCCGCCGGGTTGACCGCACGGCCGCCCGGGACCACGCGGGACCACGAGGTCGAGAACCGGTACGCCTTGATGCCGAGGTCCTTCATGAGCGCGACGTCGGCGGGGTAGCGGTGGTACTGGTCGCAGGCGACCTCGCCGTCCTCCTGACCGAGCACGGCGCCCGGGACCTTGGCGAAGACGTCCCAGATGGAGTCCTCGCGGCCGTCCTCGTGGGCGGCGCCCTCCACCTGGTAGGCGGCGGTGGCCGCACCCCAGAGGAACCCGTCCGGGAAGCCGACAGTGCCCGTGGTGTTGGCGGTCGGCGCCGTCCGGGGTGCGGTGGGCGTGTACGGCAGCGCGATCCCCGGGGCCGGCTCGCGCCGTGCCTCCGCGGTCGTCTTGACGTTGAGTGTCATCCCCTGGGTCATCCCTTCACAGCTCCCTGCATGATGCCCGCGACGAGCTGCTTGCCGACGAAGGCGAAGATCACCAGCAGGGGGAGCGTCACGAGGAACACTCCGCCCATGACGAGCGAGTAGTCCACGAAGTAGTTTGCCTGCAAGGACTTCACGACGAGCGGTAGCGTCGGATTCGACGAGCTGAGCACGATCGAGGGCCAGAAGAAGTTCGTCCACTGCTGGACGAACGTGAACAGCGCGAGCATCGCCGCGGCCGGGCGGGCGGCGGGCAGCGCGATGCTCCAGAACGTGCGGATCATCGACGCGCCGTCCACGCGCGCCGCCTCGATCAGCTCGTACGGCAGCGCCTCGGACAGGTACTGCGTCATCCAGAAGACGCCGAACGCGGCGACCAGCGACGGAACGATGACCGCCTGCAGCTTGCCGATCCAGTCCAGGTCCGACATGAGGATGTACATCGGGATCACGCCGAGCTGGGTCGGGACCGCCATCGTCGCGATGACGAACACGAGCAGAGGCCCGCGGCCGCGGAAGCGCAGCTTCGCGAACGAGAACCCGGCGAGGGTCGAGAACAGCACGACGGCGGCAGAGACGACCACCGCGATGATCACCGAGTTCGTCAGCGCGAGCCAGAAGTTGATCTGGGTGGCCTCGATGACCGTCCGGAACTGGGTGAACAGCGAGGAGTCCGGCAGCCACTGCGGCACGGGGTTCTGCGAGATCGCGATCGGCTCCGACGAGCCGAGGAGCAGCGTGAAGTACAGCGGGAAGGCCGAGATCAGCAGCGTGATGCCGAGCAGCGCGTAGACGATCCAGCCGGCGCGGCGGTTGGTGCTGCCGATGGACGTTCGCGCCCGACGGCGGAGGGCGGCCTTGGCGGCACCCTCACCAGCGGTCTGGGCGGTGACAGCGACGGAGCTCATGACTTACCCCCGGTAGTGCTCTTGCGCCTGGACTTCTTGACAGCTGTGCCCGACGACGAGATCCGCCGCGTGACCAGGAAGTTCACGAGACCGATCAGGACGATCAGGAGGAACAGCATCCACGCGACGGCGGACGCCCTGCCCATGCTGCGCTGGTCGCCCCAGGCGAGGTCGTACAGGTACACGACGGTGGTCATCCAGTTCTGGTCCGGACCACCGAGCCCGGCGGAGTCGAAGAGGCGGACCTCGTCGAAGATCTGCAGGCCGCCGATGGTCGACGTGATGACGACGAAGATGATGGTGGCGCGGATCTGCGGCACCGTGATGGAGAAGAACTGGCGCACGCGGCCGGCACCGTCGATCACCGCTGCCTCGTAGAGGTCGCGCGGCACCGCCTGCATCGCGGCGAGGAAGATCAGGGCGTTGTAGCCCATCCAGCGGTAGTTGACCATCGTGGCGATGGCGACGTGGCTGGCGATCCGGTCGCCGTGCCAGGCGATCGGATCGAGCCCGACCGCGGAGATCATGGCGTTGATCAGGCCGTACTGGTCGGCGAACAGACGGCCGAAGATCATCGAGACCGCGACGGGCGCGACCACGTAGGGGATCAGCACACCCATGCGCCAGAACGTCGCCGCCCGCAGGTTCTGGTCCAGCAGGGCCGCGATGATGATCGCGATGATCACCTGCGGCACCGAGGAGAACACGAAGATCGAGAGCGTGTTGACCAGGGCTTTCCAGAACGTGGGCTGGGCCAGCACCCACGTGAAGTTCTCCAGGCCGACGAAGTCGCCCTGCCCGCCGAGCAGGCTCCACTCGTGCACCGAGACGAATGCGGTGTACCCGAGCGGGAAGAGGCCGGTCACCGCGAACAGGATGAAGAACGGCGAGATGTACAGGTAGGGGGAGAGCTTCACGTCCCAGCGGCCGAGCCGCTGGGAGAAGCCGATTCTGCGCGACTCGCGCTGTGGCGCACCGGAGCCCGGTGCCGGTCGTTGGGGTGTCAGAACAGCCATCTCATCTTCCGCCGCGTCATCGTCGGTTGGTCACTTACGTGCTGACGTGTCAGACACACAGGTCACCGGGGTGACCTGTGTGTCTGACACGTCAGGTTTTACGGCTGGGTTCAGCCGAGGGCCGAAGCCTTCTCGACGGCCTCGTCCCAGGCCTCGTCGGCGTCCTGCGACTTCGTGACGTCGACACGGTTGAGCGCGTTGGTGACCTCGTCACGGATGGCGAAGTAGTTCGCGCCCTTGAAGGGGGCGCTGTCGATGCTCTGGGCGCGGGCAGCGAAGATCTCGCCCACCGGCGCGTCGTTGAAGAACGGGTTCGTGAAGCTCTGGACGGCCTCGGACCCCTGCGCCTCGACCTGCGACGGGAACGTGCCCGCCGACTCGAAGAACCGGGTCTGCTGCTCGGGCGCGGTGAGCCACGCGGCGAGCTCCTTCGCCGCCTCGGCGTTCTCGCCCGAGGCGGGGACGGTCAGGAACGAACCGCCCCAGTTGCCGCCGCCACCGGGGAAGACGTTGGCGACGTCCCAGCCCTCGACGCCACCGGCGCGCTCCTCGACCGGACCGGTCATCCAGGCCGGGCAGATCATCGTGGCGAACGCGTCGTTCTGGAAACCGGCGTCCCAGTCACCCTCCCACTGCACCAGGCCGGCCGACAGGCCGTCCTCGACCGAGGCGGTGATCTCGTCGTAGAGGTCCTTGACCTCGGTGTTGTCCGCGAGGGGCTTGGGCTCACCGGTCGCAGCGTCCTCGAACGCCTCGGGGAGCTGGTTGACCATGCCCTGGAAGGTGCCACCGACGCTGTCGTACCAGGCGGCGTCGGACTCCTTCACGAACTCGCGGCCCGCGGCGAAGTAGTCCTCCCACGTGGCGTCCTCGCCGCCGAGGAGCTCGGCGACCTCTTCGCGGTCGGTCGGCAGGCCGGCCTCCTCGAACAGGTCGGAGCGGTAGCAGATGGCCTCGGGGCCGATGTCGGTGCCGTAGCCGATGACCTTGCCCTCGGGCGTCGTCGCCTGCTGGACCTTCCAGTCCACCCAGCGGCCCTCGAGCTCGGGGTCGGCCAGGTCGGTGAACAGGTCCGGGTACTGCGTGAGCTCCGGCAGCCAGTCGACCTCGATGGCCTCGATGTCAGCCAGGCCCTCGCCACCGGCGGCGAGCTTGGTGGTCAGGTTGGTGCGAGCGTCGTCGCTGGTCGCAGCGGTGACGTGCTCGACCTTGACGTTCGGGTGCTCCTCGGTGTACTCGGCGAGCACCTCGTCCGTGTAGCCGAAGTTGTTGAACGTGGCGACCTTCAGCGTGATGGGGCCGTCGTCCGCGGTGTTCTCTCCGTCGGAGCCTTCGTTGGACCCACCACAGGCGGTGAGGGCGAGGGCGACGACGGCGGCACCGGCGGTCGCCTGAAGGGTGCGCGCGGCGGCGCGCCGTGTGGGTCGGGTACTGCTCAGCACTGGGGACTCCCTTGTCGTGCGGTCTGGGGCTAGCGGTAAAGCTCGGTGCGGTCGCGTCACGTGCGGGCACGCCTGCGTACCGGCGCTGGAAGCGCTCCCAAAACTAGGTGTGGTAGCGCTCCCACGGGCACTGATCGTTGCGCCGTCGACCGGGTCGTGTCAAGACGGGTAGCGGGCGAAGACTGCGCGCCTTACTCCTTGACCCGGAAGTCGCCGACGGTCTGCACTGCCCGGTTCCAGGCGATCTCCGGACCGCTGCTACCGGTATCGACTGCGGTCAGAGCGTTGCCCACCTCGTCGCGGAACGCGAAGTAGTACGGGCCCTTGTAGGGGGCGCCGTCGATGGACTGCGCCCGGGCCGTGAAGATCTTGCCCACCGGGGCGTTGTTGAAGAACTTGTTGTTGTAGCCCTGGACGGTCTCGGAACCCTGCGCGTCGATCTGCGACGGGAACGCACCGGCGGTCGTGAAGGCCTGCGTCTGCTGCTCGGGAGCGGTGAGCCAGGCGGCGAGCTCCTTCGCCTCCTCGGTGTACGCGCCGGCGGACGGAACCGCCAGGAACGAGCCGCCCCAGTTGCCGCCGCCGCCGGGGAAGACGTTGGCGACGTCCCAGCCCTGCACACCCGTGGAGTAGGACTCGATCGGGCCCATCATCCAGCCAGGGCACAGCATGGTCGCGAAGGCGTTCTCCTGGAAGCCTGCCGCCCACTCGGGTGACCACTGCACGAGGCCGGCCGAGAGCCCGTCGTCGATCGCCGAGGTGATCTGGTCGTAGACCGAGCGGACCTCGTTGTTGGTCGAGAGGTCGAGGGGCAGCTGCGTCGCCGGGTCCTCGAACGCGGCGGGAAGCTGGTTGACCATGCCCTGGAACGTGCCGGTCGCGCCGTCGAACCAGGCGACGTCGGACTGCTGGGCGAACTGGCGGCCCACATCGAAGTAGCGCTCCCAGGTCGCGTCCTTGCCGCCGAGGAGCTCGGCGACCTCTTCGCGGTCGGACGGCAGACCGGCCTCCTCGAACAGGTCTGCGCGGTAGCAGATGGCCTCGGGGCCGATGTCGGTGCCGTAGCCGAGCAGCTTGCCGTCCGGCGTGGTGGCCTGTGCCACCTTCCAGTCCACCCAGCGCTTGCTGACGTCGGGGTCCGTCAGGTCCTCGAACAGCTCGGAGTGCTGCATCAGCTCCGGCATCCAGTCGACCTCGGCGGCCACGACGTCCGCGAGCTCGGCGCCGTCACCCGTCGTGAAGGCCTTGAGCATCTGCAGGCGGGCCTCGTCCGACGTGGGGGCCACGATGTGCTCGACCGTGACGTTCGGGTGCTCCTTCGTGTACTCCGCGAGCAGCTCGTCGGTGTAGCCGAAGTTGTTGAACGTCGACACGGTCAGCGTGATCGGGCCGTCCTCGTCGCCGCCGTCGCCCGTCGGGCTCTGCCCCAGGAGCGAGCCGCAGGCGGTGAGGGGCAGGACGGCGGCCGTGAGCGCGGCGAGGACCGCGCGTCGGGGGGCGACGGTCCGGCTTCGGACCGGTCCGTTTTTGCTGGGCACTGGGACTCCTCGTGATCGGGACTCGTGTGTGTCGGGGCTTGAAAGCGATATCAGAGCACAAAGTTGCCCACATCCGACACGAATGTTCGCTCAGGTTCTAGCATCTGCCGCCCGAAAAGGGCAGGGGTTGAAGCCATACTGGTGCATTGGGGTGCCCGAGATGGCGAGGTTGCGCCAGGACCGAGCACGGGTTGGCAAGGGTGTCGCCACGGTAGCGGTGCTCGCGGCGACCGTGCGGCGGGCGCCCACGGCGGGGCGTCCGGAGCGGTGCGGCTCAGGCCGTCCCGGTGCGCTTGCCGGCGAGCCAGTCACGGCCGGCCTCCGCCTCGGTCTCGAGAGTCGTCCGCACCGCGGTGACCGCGGCCTCCTCGATCACCGAGCCGAAGAGCGGCACCGTCGCCCGCACGTCGCCCGCATAGACGAGACGCGTCCCGCCGTCGGGCAGCGTGGTGAGGGCCGCCGTCGCGGTGACCCGGACCGGCGCGCCCATGATCTCGACGGCCACCGTTCCGGTGCGCCGGCCCTCGGAAGCCGCCTCCCAGGCCTCGGCCTGGCGGATCTCGAGGTGGGCGCCGACGAACGGGCGTGCCTGCACGGGGATGATGTCGGTGGGCAGGGTGCGGCGTACCACCACGGTGAAGCCGGTCTCCGCGGTGCCTGTGACGTCGGCCTGCTCGACCACACCGTTCACGGATCCGGTGGAACGCTGGGCACGCCACCGCACGAACGACTCGTCGGCGAGCATCGTGGAGACGTCGGCGATGTCCGCGGGGAACGTCAGGTCCACTGTCAGGTGCACGGGCTCTTCCTCCTCGCGACGACGGGGCATGCCGGTGGTGGAACTCTAACCCGACACGTTGCGTGCGTCCGATAGGCACCGGTGACACCGCGGACGGGGGCCAGCAACGGGCCGTGCACAGCGTCCGCAACGGGCTGCGCACCGGGCCCGCACCGGGCGATGGACGGTTCCGGCATAGGCTGGGCGCGTGTCCGCGATGAGTGACCTGATCCTTGAGCACGCCGATCTCGAGCCCGCCGACGTCGAGTGGCTGCATCTGCTGGTCGGCGACTGGCAGGTGGTCTCGGACCTGGCGTTCGCGGACCTGGTGCTGTGGCTGCCCACCGACGACGGGCGGTTCATCGCGATCGCGCAGTGCCGTCCCTCGACGGGCGCGACCGTGCACTACGACGACATCGTCGGCTCCTTCGCGCCCGAGGGGCAGCGCCCGCAGCTCGCGAAGGCGATGGCCGAGGCCAAGGCGCAGCGGGCCAGGGAGCCGCGCTGGTTCGGCGCGTACGCGGTGCGCGAGGAGGCGGTCCCCGTCGTCCACAAGGACACGGCGATCGCGGTGATCGCGCGGCAGACCAACCTGGGCTCGGGCCGCACGCCGTCGCGCCTGGAGCTGAACTACGTCGAGGCAGCCGACGACCTCGTGGCGATGATCCCGCGCGGCGAGTTCCCGCTGCCGAACGCGGCGACCGGGTCGCGGCGCGGCGCGCCCCGCGTCGGCGACGGCCTGATCCGCCTCAACTCCGAGGGCGAGGTGCTGTACGCGAGCCCGAACGCCCTGTCGTGCTTCCACCGGCTCGGCGTCATCGGCCCGCTCGTGGGGCAGTCGCTCGTCGAGGTCACCGCCGACATGGTCGAGCAGCTGAAGCCCGTCGACGAGTCGCTGCCGCTCGTCGTGATGGGCCGCGCGCCGTGGCGCACGGACATCGAGGCGCACGGGGTGTCGCTGTCCCTGCGTGCGATGCCGTTGACGGACCGCGGCCAGCGCATCGGCGCCGTGCTGCTGTGCCGTGACGTCTCCGAGCTGCGGCGGCGCGAGCGGGAGCTCATCACCAAGGACGCGACGATCCGCGAGATCCACCACCGGGTCAAGAACAACCTGCAGACGGTGTCGGCGCTGCTGCGGCTCCAGGCCCGGCGGATGGACGTGCCGGCCGCGAAGGAGGCGCTCGAGGAGGCCATGCGGCGCGTCTCGACCATCGCGCTGGTGCACGAGAGCCTCTCGCAGACGCTGGACGAGCAGGTCGAGCTCGACGACATGGTGGGCCGGGCGCTGCGCCTCACCGCCGACGTCGCCTCGGCCGGGACCTCGGTCCGTACGGTGCGCACCGGTTCGTTCGGCATGGTGCCCGCGCAGGACGCGACGCCGCTCGCGCTCGTGCTCACGGAGCTGGTCACCAACGCGGTGGAGCACGGGTTCGTGGGCCGCACGGTGGGCACCATCAACATCGGCGTGGAGCGGGAGAACTCGGCCCTGCGGGTGGTCGTGGCCGACGACGGCGTCGGGCTGTCGCAGAACGGCGATGGCGCGGTGGGCCCCGGCAGCGGGCTGGGCACCCAGATCGTGCGCACGCTGGTCACCAACGAGCTCGGGGGCACCATCGAATGGTCGACCCGCGAGGGCGGCGGCACGCAGGTGGAACTGCAGCTGGTGCTGCGCGTGGCCGATTCCTCGCGGTTCTGAGCCGGGCGGCCTCTGAGCCGGGCGTCCTGAGCACCGCGTCGCGGCATCGGGACCGGCATTCGGGCACACAAGAACTGGGCACACAAGAACTGGGCGCCAAGAACTGGGCGCGCAGTTCACGCGCACCCAGGTACAGCCGAAATGGAATGACGCGAGCCGCGCCCGAGCGAAGGGGGGAGTGCTCAGGCGCGGCTCGCGGAGAAGCTGTGGTGCGGAGGTCAGCCCGCGCGACGAGCGCGTGCGGTGCGACGCTTGAGCGCGCGGCGCTCGTCCTCGCTCATACCGCCCCAGACGCCGGCGTCCTGGCCGGACTCGATAGCCCACTTGAGGCAGGTATCGACGACGTCGCAGCGACGGCACACGGCCTTGGCCTCCTCGATCTGCAGCAGGGCGGGGCCCGTGTTACCGATCGGGAAAAACAGTTCGGGGTCCTCTTCGAGGCATGCTGCGCGGTGGCGCCAGTCCATGGTCACGTACTCCTTGGAAGGAACTACCCGCCGTCCGGCTCGCCAAGTGGGAGCATCGTCGTCGTGCGTCTGGGGCGCACAGGTCTGGTTGTGGATCGGATTTACGATCCCTGTGCGCCAGGCGACAACCGACGGGGGTTTGTTCGGGGTGTGGTGGCTTGCTGCGTCTAGGTTCACACGCTCGTGAACGCTCGCACAAGGGGTTACGGCGAAGTTTCTTCATCGTGAACCCTGAGGTATCCGTCACACTATTGTGAATAAGCCGCTCACCAGTATCCTAGTCCGTCATGCCAGTACTGAAAGCCTTTTTCGCGCGCGGTGTCCCGGTGTTTCTTCGTGCCCTCGTGATCGGCGTCCTGATCGAGGTGATCGGCCTCGTTGCTTTCGCCGTGGCATTACTTGGTGAACTCCTTACTGGCGGTTCCTCCTCACTCGGGGTGAGCCTCTTTCTGTTTTTCTTCCTCCTGGGTGTCGCCTGGGTTCTCGTTGTGTCCTGCCGGGCTCTTCTCGCGGGACGTCGTTCAGGCCGCGGACCCGTCGTGACCTGGCAGCTCTTTCAGATCGTCGGTTCGGTCGCGGCGACCGGCAGCGGCACCGGGGTCTCCGTCCCGGGTGGATGGGTGGCTCTCACGATCGCCGTGGTAGTGGGCGGTCTGCTCATGACGCCATCCGTCGTGGCGGCGACGTCGGAGACCGGCTCCGAGGACTGATCCGAGGACTGATCCGAGGACTGATCCGAGGACTGATCTGGGGCTCCAGCACCTGGCAGAGCACCGGTTCGCCTCGGCCGCACCATGCCGCACGGCCCGGTGGGCCACCCGAACCGGCGAGCGCCACCGGCGCCCCGAGCACCACGTCGGCCGCGCGGTCGGTGCCGAGCAGCACCAGCCGCGGCCCTACCCGTGCCGACAGACCGCCCACCGAGGGGCTGTCTGCTGCGAGCGCGAACGCTACCGCTGACTGCAACGCTGCTGGTGGCAGGGTGCCGCGCACGTCCTCTGCCGCGTCGACGAGCACCAGCGTGCGGGTCGGGCCGGTGTCGGTGTCTGCGTCGGTGGCCGTGCCGACGGCTGCGGCGGTGAGCACGTCGGCGACGGCCCCCGCGTCGTCCGGGCGGGCGGTCCCGCCGTAGCCGGGAAACTGCTCGAGGGGCGCGAGCGAGCGCGGATCGCGGGTGATCCCTCGTACTGTCCAGCCCTGCCGCAGGGCGTCGATCGCGAGGGTGACCAGTGCCGTGGTTCGTCCTGAGCGTGCCCGTCCGACGACCGCTAGATGGCCGTCGCCAGGTTTCCACGTGACCGTCGTGCGACGCTGCCGGTCCGGGTCGTCGCCGAGGGCGAGGACGAGTCCTGTGCGGTCGCGCCGGGTCGCCGGTGGCAGGACGGAGACTGTCGCCCGGTGGGGGAGCTGCGGCAGCCACGGCGGGGCGCCCGGGACATGGCCCAAGTTGGCCGCGGCACGGCGGGCCGCGTCGACGACGAGCGCTGCGGCGTCCGGCCGTGTGGTATCTGGCCCTGTGGTATCCGGGTGTGCGGTATCCGGGTGTGCGGGATCCGGCCGGCCGACGGGTGGCTGGTCCGGTGTGCTGCGGGGAGCCGCGGGCCAGGCCGGGGCACGGTGCACCAGGGGGAGCTCGGCATCGGGCGGTGCGGTGACGTGCGCGCACTGCAGGGTCACGGGCGGTGCGGATCCCAGGCGCAGGACCGCCCGGCCCGGTGCCGCGACCGGGATGCGCGCCGCGGCGGGATCGTCGAGCACGTCACGCGACTCCAGGGGGTTGGTGACGCGGAGCGCGATCCGTGCACTGACGTTGGCCCGCAGGTCAGGCCCGACGGCCCCGCCCGGCCGCTGCGTCGCGAGCACCAGGTGCACACCGAGCGACCGCCCCTGTGCCGCGACGCGCAGCAGGGCCGGCAGGAACTCGGGCAGGTCGTCGGCCAGCGCGCGAAACTCGTCGATCACCACGACGAGCCGGGGCAGCACGCCGGGCGGCAGGGCGGCGACGTCCGCCACACCGTGCGCTGCGAGGACCCGTTCACGGCGGCGCAGCTCCGCTCGCAGCCCGGAGAGCGCCCGTGCCGCGAGCCCCGGCTCGAGGTCGGTGACCTGGCCGACGACGTGCGGCAGTCCCGGGCACGCGCCGAGGCTGGCGCCGCCCTTGAAGTCGACCAGCACGAGGGCCAGGTCGGCGGGCGAGCGGGTCAGGGCGAGCCCGAGCACGAGGGTCTGGAGCAGCTCCGACTTGCCCGAACCGGTAGTGCCGGCGACGAGCAGGTGCGGCCCGTCACGCACCAGGTCGAGGCGTACGGGTGCGCCGTCGGTGCCGGTGCCCAGCGGCACCGCCCAGCTGTCCGTACTGCCCCAGACCGTCGCGAGCGCCCGCGGTCCGGGCACCTGGGCAAGGCCGTGGGCCCTGGTCAGGGGTACGACGGCGGGTAGGAGGACGTCTTCCGGGCGTCCGGCTCGGCCGCCCGGCTCGGGTCCGGTGCGGCCGAGCCGGGCGGCACCGGCGAGGAGGCGAGCCAGGTGCTCGGCCCATTCGGTGGTGACGCCGACGAGCGGCACGGTGCGGGCCGTTCCGTCGGGTCCGGTGATCCGGACGCGGCGGGCGTCGAGCACGTCGGCCACGGCGCGGCACCCGGGCGGTACGGCTCCGACGGACACCACGAGGTGGTCGTCGGGGCCGGCAAGGGGACGGGCAAGGGGACCGGGGGGCGTTGCGGCAGAGTCGCCGTCGTCCAGGACGAGGACGAGCGGTCCGCCCTGGGGGAGCCAGCGGGCCCAGGACCAGCCACGGGTGCCGGGGCCGACCCGTACCTCGGCTCCCCGTGCGGCACGGTCGGCGACGAGCGCGCGGGCGACGGAGCGGGCCAGCTCCCGGGGTCCGAGCACGGCGACGACGCCGTCGTGCAGCAGCCGTTCCCAGGGGCTGTCGGACGGCGGGGGTATGAGGCGTGAGGGTGTCCCAGGGGGAGTGCCCGGGCCGCCGGGCGTGCCGGAGGCGTGTGCCGTGGCGTGGGCGGCCAGCGCGGCGGCCCAGGCGCCTGGCGACACGTGGTGCGCGGCGTGCGCGAAGGCCAGGAGACCGCCCGGCCCCGGCAGCTCCCGCGACCGGTCCCGCGGCGCGCCGTCGGTCCTGGCCCGCTGCCGGGCGGCACGGAGCTGCGGAAGCGCCACAACCAGGCCTACCAGCGCAAACACCGCCAGGAGCGGCTGGCGTAGCGCTGCGGCGAGGCTCAGCGACGCGGCGGCAGGGAGCAGCGTGAGCGTCCAGTGCACACCGCTGTGCGGGGGCATGGTGCGGGGCGCGAGCCACGCTGCTGGGCCGCCCGTCCTGCGGACCTCGACGCGCCCGTCCCGCCGCATGCGGACCCAGGCACGGAGGACGGCCAGCGGTCCGCTGACTCCGACCACGATCCCGGCGTCGGGCCCGGTCACGCGGGTGACGAGCCAGGGCTGGGCCGCGGCGGACCGTAGATCAGGACCCGGCGCAGGTCCGGCCCCGCACGGGCCCGGTCGCAGCACCCCGAGGACCGCGCCGGGCAGCAGGGGGCGCTCGCCGACCATCTGGTCGTCGGTCAGCGGTTCGCCGTCGACGGCGAACGTGGCGTACCGCAGCTCCGGACGTCGGACGAGCGAGGCGAGGGGCGCACGGAGGTCGGCCAGGCGGGTGCCGGGGCGCAGGAGGAGGTCCTCACCAGGGTGCAGGGTCACGCGCACGGCGCCGTCGGACGACGGGGGTCGGGTCATGGACCTCAGCCTTGTCGTTCAGGTGCCCAGATCGGGACCGTTGCGGGGATTCCTGTGCACGATGCCGGTTTCCACAGGCTCGCCGTCGTGTTCGCTACGGCACAACCCCTGGGTGACTGCCCCTACTCGGGGTCGGCCGGATGTACGACCAGGGGATGACACGGTCCGGGAAGGATCAGGCCGACGCCCGATGCCCAGACCGGTCCCGGCTCCGTAGGTTCGTATCCGCCGGCCGTACCGGGGTCAGACCCGGGAAGGCCGGACCACTTCCGGGCGGCGAGCAGGGGACCTCCCCGCACGCACCGCCCGGCGCGAGCCGCTACCGGCGGCCGTGCCGCAGAGGCCTGCGGCACGGCCCGCAGCGCCCGCCCGCGGTACCAGCAGCGATCGACGACTCGAGGAGAAAACTCGTGGACACCACCGTGTACGTCCCGGCGGACCAGCCGGCCCCCATGCCGGGCAGCTCCGCCCGCGCCGTACGGGCCCGGAACCTGACCAAGACCTATGGGAAGGGTGAGGCGACCGTGCGGGCCCTGGACGGGGTGGACGTCGACTTCGAGCAGGGCCGGTTCACGGCGATCATGGGCCCGTCGGGCTCGGGCAAGTCGACCCTGATGCACCTGCTGGCGGGTCTGGACTCGGCGACGAGCGGGCAGGCGTTCCTGGGTGACACGCAGATCACGGGTCTGAACGACAAGGCGTTGACGCGGTTGCGTCGGGATCGGGTCGGGTTCGTGTTCCAGCAGTTCAACCTGCTGCCGATGTTCACGGCGGAGCAGAACATCACGCTGCCGGTGGAGCTGGCGGGCGGGAGCGTGGACCGGGCCTGGTTCGACACCCTGGTGGAGACCCTGGGGTTGAAGGGGCGCCTCACGCACCGGCCGGGTGAGCTCTCCGGTGGGCAGCAGCAGCGTGTCGCGATCGCGCGCGCGTTGATCGCGCAGCCGGACGTGGTGTTCGCGGACGAGCCCACGGGGAACCTGGACTCGCGTTCGGGGGCCGAGGTGCTGTCGTTCCTGCGGCGTTCGGTGCGGGAGCTGGGTCGCACGATCATCATGGTCACGCACGACCCGTCGGCGGCTGCGTACGCGGATCGTGCGGTGTTGATCGCTGACGGCCGGATCGCGGGGGACATCAGTGATCCCACGCCTGATTCCGCGATGGCCGGCCTGGACGCGCTGCGTACCCTCGAACCCGCCGTCGCCAGTGGTCCGGGCAGCACGACCAGTGCGGCAGGTGCCTGATGGCCGGCTCCATGCCCGCAACCCGCCTCACCCTGGGGCAGATGCGTCGTAGCGCGGGCCGGCTGGCGTCGGCAGGTGTCGCCATCGCCATCGGCACCGCCTTCGTCGCCGCCACGCTGCTGGCCGGCAACATCATCACCAGCACCACGTACGCCCAGGTCTCGGCGACCCTCGCCGACTCCGACCTGGTGGTCTTCGACGACGCCCAGTCCCTGACCGAGGCCGACGTCGAGGCCGCCCGGGGTGTCGAGGGCGTCGCCGCCGCCGACGCGCAGGAGACGTTCTACACGGAGCTCAACCACGGCGGGAGGTCGATCTTCCAGGGCGTGGTCGGTGCAGCGTCCGACCCGCGACTCACGCCGCTCCAGGTGTCCGACGGCGAGTGGCCGGCGGCCGGCGACGAGATCGCGCTGCCCGAGGACGTCGCCGAACGGCTCGGCGTCGGCCTCGGCGACGCCGTCTCCTCCTCCCGCTGGGTGACGGACACCGAGCCGACGAGGCTCGAGGACGGTTCGGAGACCTACGAGGGTCACGAGGTCGTCGACAAGCTGACGGTGGTCGGCCTCGTCCAGGACCCGTACGACGCCTACAGCGCCATGGGCGGCGTCGCCGTCCTGAGCGCACCCACGCTCGCGCAGTGGATGTCCGACGAGTCATCGCCGGACATGTCGTCGACGACCGGCACGATAGTCGTCGCGCTCGACGACCCCGCCGCCGTCGAGTCGGTGCGCGCCGCGCTGGCGGACGCAGTCCCCTCCGCTACGGACGTCACCACCACCGACGAGCACGCCGAGCAGATGGTGGCCGGCATGTCCGGCGGTCAGGACCTGGTCTTCCTGATCTTCGTCCTGACGTTCGCCGCCGTCGCGCTCGTCGTGGCGGGCCTCGTCATCGCGAACACCTTCCAGGTGCTCGTCGCGCAGCGGTCCCGCACCCTCGCGCTGCTGCGCTGTGTCGGGGCCGGCACCGGTCAGCTCTACCGCAGCGTCCTCCTCGAAGCGGCGATCCTCGGCACGCTCGCATCCCTCGCGGGCATCGTCGTGGGTACCGCGCTGGTCCAGGGCGGTCTCATGGTCGCGCCGGCCTTCGACCTCGGTGTGCCGCTCCCCGAGACCGTCGAGCTCAGCGCACCCGTGTTCATCGCCCCCCTCGCGGTCGGCATCCTCGTCACGCTCACCGCCGCCCTCGCCCCGGCGCGTGCGGCCTCGCGGGTGGCGCCCCTGGCCGCGCTCCGGCCGGCCGACGCCCCGACCCTGGGCAAGGGCGCCGGGCGGGCCCGCGCGGTCCTCGCGACGATCATGTCCGTCGGCGGCTTCGCGTCGCTGGCCCTGGGGATCGTGCTGGGCCTGCAGGGACGCATCGACGTCGGCCTGCTGGCCGCCGTCGGCGGTGGGTCCGTCTCCCTGATCGGCGTGATCATCGGCTCGGTGTTCTGGCTGCCGAAGGTCGCCGCGGGCATCGGCAGGCTCGTGGGCGCGGCAGGGCCGTCGGCCCGCCTCGCGGCGGCCAACACGCTCCGCAACCCGCGCCGGACGGCGGCGACGTCCACCGCGCTGCTCATCGGCGTGACCCTCGTCGGCATGATGACGACGGGCGCCGCCAGCGCACGCACCACCCTGGACAACGAGCTCGACGCCCAGTTCCCCGTCGACGTCGACGTCGCGACCACCACCTACGACGGCGAGCAGATGGCCGCCATGCCCGGTGCGGTCGCCGACGTGGTCGACGGCGTCGACGGGCTGCGGTCCACCGCGGCCGTCACCGACGCATCGGTCTCCACGGCGGGCGACGAGCAGTGGATCCCCACGCTCGCGGCGGCACCCGACCAGCTGCGCGACGTCGTCAACACGCCGGAGGACTTCGGTGCGCTGCAGCCCGGGACGCTCGTCGTCCCGGACGGGGTGGCCAAGACCTACCGGCTCGAGGGCCGGGACCAGATCGAGCTCACCGGCCCCGGCGGGACGACGACCCTCGACGTCGTCGGGGTCGACGCCCAGTACGCGTACGCGTTCCTCGTGCCGCAGGACCTCGCGACCATCCATCCGGATCTCGAACCCAACCGCGTATGGGCGAGCGTCGCCGAGGGAGAGGACGTCGCCGCCACGGTCGCCTCCGTGCAGGACGCGGTGTCCACCACCGACGAGGTGGTGGAGGTGACCGGCGCGGTGGTCCAGCGCCAGAGCTACCAGCAGGTGATCGACGTGATCCTCGGCATCGTGGTGGGCCTGCTGGCAGTGGCAGTGGTGATCGCCCTGATCGGCGTCGCCAACACGCTGTCGCTGTCCGTCATCGAGCGCACCCGGGAGAACGCCATGCTCCGGGCCATCGGGCTCTCGAAGGCGCAGCTGCGAAGCATGCTCGCCATCGAGGGGATGCTCATCGCCGGCGTGGGGGCGGCGCTGGGGGTGCTGCTCGGTGTCCTGTACGGCTGGGCCGGCGCCACCACCGCGCTCTCCTCGATGGGCGACGTGCCGCTCGTGATCCCGTGGGCCGACATCGCGATGGTGCTCGGCGTTGCCCTCGTGGCCGGGCTGCTCGCCTCCGTCGTGCCGGCGCGGGCCGCCGTCCGCACCCACCCGGTGGCGGCGCTCGCGGCGGAGTAGCCCGTGACCACCGCCCCCGTCACCCGTCTTGCCCTGCGCCAGCTGCGGCACAGCGTCCGCCGGCTCGCCGCGGCAGGCGTCGCCGTGGTCATCAGCACCGCGTTCGTGGCCGCGACGCTGCAGGCCGGAGACATCGTCACCCGCACCACGTACGCCCAGGTGTCAGCGCAGTACGCCGCCGCCGACCTCGTGGTCTTCGAACGCGACGGCACCATGACCTCCGCCGACACTGAGGCGGTACGCGCCGTCGAGGGTGTGGCGGCGGCCGACGGGTTCCGCGGCGCCTACGCGGAGCTCAGCCACGGCGGCCGGACGGTCCACCAGTCGCTGGTCGCCAACCCCTCCGACCCGCGGCTGTCGCCCCTGGTCCTGGTCGACGGCGCCTGGGCCGACCGCCCCGTCCGGGCCGACCGCCTCGACCGCCCCGACCAGATAGTGCTCCCCGTGGACGCCGCGAAGCTCTTCGGCGTCTCCGTGGGCGACACCATCGCGTCGACCCGCTGTCTGCGGGGCGGCGACCCCGCCGCCGACAAGGACGGCGCCGAGTGCTACGGCGGCCAGGAGACCACCGAGCAGCTGACGGTGTCGGGCATCGTCGACGATCCGCAGGGCACCTACGCGGCGGGCGGCGGCGTCGCGGTCATCACCGCCGGGGCGCTGGAGCAGCGGATCGCCGACGAGGCGGGCGCGGCCGAGCCGCCAGGCATGAGGACGCTCGTCGTCGCCCTGGACCGGCCCGGCGACGAGGCCGCCCTCGAGGCGGCGAAGAGCGCCCTCGCCGCGGCCGTCCCGTCCGCCACCGAGATCACCACGCCCGAGGAACGCGCGGAGGACGTCGTCTCGGCGATCTCCGGCGGCCAGAACATCGTCTACCTCGTCTTCGCCCTCGCCCTCGCCGCCGTCTCCCTGGTGGTCGCGGCACTCGTCATCACGAACACGCTCCAGGTCCTCGTCGCGCGACGGTCGCGCGACCTCGCGCTCCTGCGCTGCGTGGGCGCGAGCACCGGACAGGTCTACCGCGGCGTCCTGCTCGAGGCCGCGGTCCTCGGCACGCTCGCCTCGGCCGTGGGCGTCGTCGTCGGATCCCTGCTCGTGCAGGTCGGCCTCATGGTCGCGCCAGGGTTCGACCTCGGCGTCGCCCTGCCGGCGACCATCACCCCGAGCGCCCCCGCCCTCCTGATCCCCCTCGCGGTCGGTCTCCTGGTGACCCTCGCCGCCGCGCTCGCCCCGGCCAAGGCCGCGTCCCTCGTCGCCCCGCTCGCCGCCATGCGCGCCGCCGCCGCACCCGGCCCGCGCGGGCCTGCTCGCGGCAGGGCGGTGCTCGCCGTGCTCGCCACCGTCGGCGGGCTCGCGCTCCTGGCCGGGGGCGTGGCCCTCGGGACGTCCGGCAGCATCGACGTCGGACTGTTCGCCACGGTCCTCGGTGGTTCCCTGTCGCTGGTCGGTGTCATCGTCGGATCCGTCTTCTGGCTGCCCCGCGTCGCCGCCGCGTTCGGGCGCGTCGTGGGCGTCGGAGGACCGGCGGCACGACTCGCGTCGGCCAACACCCTGCGCAACCCGCACCGGACGGCGGCGACGTCCACCGCGCTGCTCATCGGCGTCACCCTGGTCTCGATGATGACGGCCGGCGCCGCGAGCGCCCGGGTCGCGATGGACGAGAAGCTGGACGAGCGCTTCCCCGTCGACCTCCAGGCCACGAGCACCACGTACGACCGGGACGGCTCCGCCGCGGCCGTTCCCGCAGCGGTGCTCGACGCCCTGCGCGGCGCCGACGGGCTGCGCACCGTGATCGAGGTGACGGGTGTGTCCGCCGAGCGGGCGGACGGGGGGAGGCCGGTCCAGCTCGCCGTCGTCGACCCGGAGGCGTTGCGGTCGGTCGCGAACACCCCGGTCGACGCGGACGCGCTGCGGCCGGGCACCCTCGTGGTCCCTGAGCGGGCGGCCGAGCTGTACGGCCTGGCGGGCCTCGACGCGATAGAGCTCACCGGGCCGGACGGGGCCGCGATCCTCGACGTGGTGCACACGGACTCCCAGGCCGACCGTGCCTATCTGACGCCGCAGGACCTCGTCGCCTTCGACGCGGGCGCCGCCGCTGGCGAGGTCTGGGCGAAGGTCGACGAGGGCCAGGACGCCACCGCCGTCGTCTCGGCCGTGCAGGAGGCCGTCTCGACCACCGGGGAGACCGTGCGGGTCGCCGGGATGTTCGTCGAGCAGGCCGCCTACCAGAGAATCGTCGACGTGATCCTCGGCATCGTGGTCGGGCTGCTGTCCGTGGCCGTGGTCATCGCCCTCGTCGGGGTGGCCAACACCCTCTCGCTGTCCGTCATGGACCGCACCAGGGAGAACGCCGTGCTCCGGGCCATCGGGCTCTCGAAGGCACAGCTACGGGCCACGCTCGCCGTCGAGGGCATGGTCATCGCCGCGGTGGGCGCCGTGCTCGGCGTGGCGCTCGGCCTCCTGTACGGCTGGGCCGGCGCCACGACCGCGCTGTCCGCCCTCGGCAGCGTGCCGCTCGTGGTGCCGTGGACCGAGATCGCGGTGGTCCTCGGCGTCGCGCTGGTCGCAGGCCTGGTCGCCTCGGTGGGGCCCGCGCGGGCCGCCGTCCGCACCCATCCGCTGGCGGCGCTCGCGGCGGCGTGAGGGGTGCGGCGGATCAGGAGCCGGGACGGACCAGGCCGGTCTCGTAGGCGGTGACCACGGCCTGCACGCGGTCACGGGCGTCGAGCTTCGACAGGATGCGCCCGACGTGCGTCTTGACCGTCGCCTCGGCGACGAACAGGTCGGTGGCGATCTCCGTGTTGGAACGCCCCCGGGCCATGAGCACGAGCACCTCGCGCTCGCGGCTCGTCAGGGCGGCCAGGGCCTCCTGCGGGCCTGCCGCCTCGTCCGGCGGCAGCGCCGTGACCAGGCGCTCCATGAGCCGCCGGGTGGACGACGGCGCGATCACCGCGTCGCCCTGGTACACCGTCCGGATCGCCGTCAGCAGCTCCTCCGGCTGTGCGTCCTTGAGCAGGAAGCCGCTGGCCCCGGCCCGGATGGCGTCGAGCACGTACTCGTCAAGGTCGAACGTCGTGAGCACCACGACGCGGGGGTCGCCCGCCGCGGCGGCGGCGCCGTCGGCCAGGAGGGCCCGGGTGGCGGAGAGACCGTCCATCCCGGGCATGCGCACGTCCATCAGCACGACGTCGGTCGCCGTGGTCGCCAGGCGGTGCAGCGCGTCGCGCCCGTCGTCGGCCTCGACCACCACCTGCAGGTCGGGCTGGGAGTCGATGACCATGCGCAGGCCTGCGCGGACCAGTGGCTGGTCGTCGACGAGCGCGACCCGCACGGGCCGGGCGGGTTCGTCGGGGGCGTAGGTCATCGTGCTCCTCGTGTGTCGGCCTGTGTGTCGTTCTGGGTGTCGTGCTGGCCCGCGTGCTCGGCACGCGGGATGGGGATGACGAACCGCACCGAGAACCCGCCGCCGCGGCGCGGGCCGGCGGTGAGCGTGCCGCCGAACATCTCGGCACGCTCGCGCATCCCGAGCAGGCCGTACCCGGCGGTGGGCGGTGGTTCGTCGGGGCCGGGGGAGCCGTCGGCGGCCAGGCCGCGTCCGTCGTCGTCCACCCGCAGCTCCACCTCGTCCTCGCCCCAGCGCAGCAGGACCGTGACGGCGGGCCGCGGGCCCGCGTGCTTGCGCACGTTGGTGAGCGACTCCTGGCAGACCCGGAACAGCGTGAGCCCCACACCGGGCGGCAGGCGACGCTCCGCGCCCACCCGGGCGAACGAGACCCGCAGGCCGTCGTCGCGGGCCTGGTCGACCAGGCCCGCGATGTCGTTGGTGTCGGGCTGGGGCTGCAAGGGGGCAGCGCCGCCCGACGACGGTGACGCCGCGGGCGGGGAGCCGCCCGCGCCCTGAGGGGCCGTGCCGGACGGAGTCCCGGAGCCCGGCGCGCGCCCGGGCGCTATCGCGTCCGGCGCCATCAGGCCGAGCGGAGTGGCGACGCTGGGCTGGTCCTGCCGCAGCACCCCGAGCAGCCGCCGCATGTCGGCGAGGGCGGCCCGGCCCGTCTCGGCGATGGTGCCGAGGGAGCGCGCCGCGGCGGCGGGGTCCGCGGCCG
Source organism: Promicromonospora sp. CA-289599 (assembly GCF_050936155.1). Taxonomy (NCBI): domain Bacteria; kingdom Bacillati; phylum Actinomycetota; class Actinomycetes; order Micrococcales; family Promicromonosporaceae; genus Promicromonospora; species Promicromonospora sp. CA-289599. The sequence goes on along the minus strand of NZ_JBNJNI010000001.1, from coordinate 1,786,998 downwards.
CGGCGTAGCGCCCTCCGTCGGCCTGCGCGATGATCACCGACAGGGAGTGGGCGACGATGTCGTGCATCTCGCGGGCGATGCGCGACCGCTCGGCCGCCGTGGCGATCTGGGCCTGCTGGTCCCGCTCGATCTCGAGGCGCTCGGCGCGGTCTCGCATGGCCACGAGCATCGTGCGTCGGGACCGGCGTACGAGGCCGAACGCGAACGAGCAGGCCAAGAAGGTCATGATCACCACGACCGTGCCGACGGTCGGGGCAGGATCGGCCGCGAAGGGCGCGTCCTGGACCTGAAGCCACATCATGGCACCCAAGGTGAGCGGGCCGACCACGGCCATCCCGCACGCCATCAGATAGGCCCAGCGGGGCCCGTAGACCGTGACGCAGTACATCGATACCAGCACGGCCAGGTTGGCCGGCAGGAGCAGGGAGACGTTGAAGGCGATGATCTGCACCATGCACACCACGAACACGGCGATGCACGACGCGACCGGGCGGGTGCGGCACCAGGCGAGCGGCGCGACCACCGCGGCGGAGATCAGGGCGGCCTCGACGGAGGTGAGGTAGTAGGGGCCCGTGTTGCCGGCGGTCACCACCACGAACAGGCAAACCAGCGCCGTCAGAGCGAGGTCCATGAGGAACCGGTACCGCTCCGACCACTGCGCCCACCGCTCGTACCAACCCATGCAGGTCAGAGTAGGTCGAACCGTTGCGGTGGCGCGTCATACCGTGGTAGCACTTGCGCCATGGCTCGCTCTGCCGAAAGGATTCGGTAGTACGGCCGTCCCGTGTGTGCCCGGGTAGCGCCAGAGCGTCGGTTATGCCCTACGATGGCGAAATGACTCACGTACTCCTAGCCGAGGACGACCCGGCCATTGCCGAGCCGTTGGCACGAGCGCTCTCCCGTGAGGGATACGACGTCGTCGTGCAAGGAACCGGCAAAGGTGCGATCGAGAGCTCGACCGGTGCGGACATCGTAGTTCTGGACCTGGGCCTTCCGGACATGGACGGGCTCGATGTCGCGCGCGAGATCAGGGCCAACGGCCTCACCGTGCCCGTGCTGGTGCTGACTGCCCGTGCCGACGAGGTAGACCTCGTCGTGGGCCTGGACGCCGGTGCCGACGACTACGTCACCAAGCCCTTCCGACTTGCCGAGCTGCTGGCGCGGGTGCGGGCTCTCCTGCGCCGCTCGCACGGCGAGACCGGCGAGGAGGAGGAGCTGCACGCGCAGGACGTCCGCGTCGACGTCTCCGCGCACCGTGCCTTCCAGGGGGACCGCGAGCTGCACCTGACCACCAAGGAGTTCGACCTGCTGCGCGTCCTCGTGCAGAACGCCGGCTCCGTGGTCGTCCGGGACACGCTCATGCGCGACGTCTGGGGCTCGGACCCGGTCGGCTCGACCAAGACGCTGGACATGCACGTCTCCTGGCTGCGCCGCAAGCTCGGCGACGACGCCAACGCACCGCGCTACGTCTCGACCGTGCGCGGTCTCGGTTTCCGCTTCGAGATCGGGGCGAGCTAGCCAGATGCGCGCCCGCGTGCTGCAGGCGACGATCGCCGCGGTTGCGGTCGCCGTCCTGCTCCTGGGCATCCCGCTCGCGATCTTCGGTGCCCGGTACATCTACGGCCAGGAAGTTCAGCGGGTCGAGACCCGGGTGCAGGACCTCCTGTCCTCTTCCGTCAACTCCTACGAACGCAACCGTTCGGCCGCGGAGGCCGGCTTCGTCGACCAGTCGGTCCTCGACCGGGCCGTGCAGCCCCAGGACACGGACATCGTCGCCTACGTGACGGTGAACCAGCCCGACGGGAAGCAGCTCGTCGCCGGCGAGCCCGTCTCCGGTGCCACCATCGAGCTGGGCCTCATCTCCGAGGCGCAACCGGTGATGGGTGTGCTGGTCTCCGTCTCGGCCTGGCCGGCGTACATCAAGGCGATCAACGTCGTCGTGCTCGTCGTGTTCGGCAGCGTGGGCGCCTTCGCCGCGGGTGCCGTCACGGCGGCCTGGCAGGCGAACCGGCTCGCACAACCCTTCGTGTACCTGGCGGCCTCGGCCGAACAGCTCGGCGCGGGACAGGTGCGGCCACGGCTGGACCCGTCCGGCGTGGAGGAGATCGACCTGGTCGCGGCCGAGCTGGCGCGGAGCTCCGACCGACTCGCGGCGCGGCTCGCCGTGGAGAGACAGTTCACGTCGGACGCCTCCCACCAGCTGCGCACGCCGCTCACGGCGCTCACCATGCGCCTGGAGGAGATCACGTTCACCTCCACCGAGCCGGACGTGCAGGAGGAGGCCCGGATCTCGCTCGAGCAGGTGGAGCGGCTGGTCGGGGTGGTCGACGATCTCCTCTCCCGCTCGCGGCGTGCCCAGGGCGGCACCACGGAGTCCGTGGACGTCGCCGTCGTCTTCCTCCAGCAGGAGGAGGAGTGGCGCGAGTCCTTCGAACGGGCGGGCCGGCACCTGAACGTCGAGGACTCCGGCGGAGCCCGCGTCCTGGCCACCCCCGGTGCGCTCGCCCAGGTGCTGTCCACGCTGCTGGAGAACTCGCTCAAGCACGGCGACGGCACCACCACCCTGCGGATCCGTGAGGGCCAGCGGGGCGCCATGGCCATCGAGGTCACGGACGAGGGCGCAGGCGTGCCCGAGGACATGCAGGGCAAGATCTTCGAGCGCGGTGTCACGCTGGGTGCCGGGACGGGCCTCGGGCTCGCGCTGGCCAAGGACCTGGTCGCGGCGGACGGCGGAAACCTCCAGCTCACCCAGCGCACCCCGCCGGTGTTCTCGGTGTTCCTGTCGGGCGTGCCCAAGACGCTCGACCCGCACCAGGTGCTGCCGGTGGGGTCGAAGATCTCCAGCTTCGGCCAGAAGAAGAGCCGCGGCCGACGGTAGGCTTCACCTACGTGAGCGCAAGAGAAACTCTTCAGTCCGGGCCGCCCGTCGTAGCAGTCGTGGGAGGCGGGCAGCTGGCCCGGATGATGGCCCCCGCCGCCGGCGAGCTGGGCATCCACCTGCGGGTCCTGGTGGAGGAGCCGGGCTCGTCCGCGGCGCAGGTCGTGACGGACACGCCGGTAGGTGCGGCCTCGGACGAGGCCGCGATCCGTTCGCTCATCGCGCCCACCGACGGCGCTGCCGCGTCGGTGCTGACGTTCGAGCACGAGCACGTGCCGAACGCCCTGCTCACGGACCTCATCGAGCACGGGACGCCGGTACGCCCCGGCCCGCACGCGCTGGTGCAGGCGCAGGACAAGATCGTGATGCGGCAGCGGCTCACGGAGCTCGGCGTGCCGTGCCCGCGGTGGGCTCCGCTGCCGTCGTCGTCCCCCGAGGAGGGGCGGGCCGCCCTGGCCGCCTTCCTGACGGAGGTGGGCGGCGAGGCAGTCGTCAAGACCTCCCGCGGCGGTTACGACGGCAAGGGCGTCCGCGTGGTCTCGTCCGCGGACGACGTCGCCGACTGGTTCGCCGGGGTGGCCGACGGCGGCCCGCCCCTGCTGGTCGAGGAGAAGGTGCCGTTCGTGCGCGAGCTGGCCGCGCTGGTGGCCCGGCGGCCGTCCGGCGAGGTGCGGGCATGGCCCGTCGTGGAGTCGGTGCAGCGCGACGGCGTGTGCTCCGAGGTGATCGCCCCGGCGCCCGGCCTGACCGCGGAGCTCGACGTCCGTGCGCGAGAGATCGCGACGACGGTTGCCGAAGGGCTCGACGTGACCGGCGTGCTGGCGGTCGAGATGTTCGAGGTCACGGGTGGGCCTGACGGAACGCCGACGGTCCTGGTCAACGAGCTCGCCATGCGCCCGCACAACAGCGGCCACTGGACCATCGACGGCGCCGTGACCAGCCAGTTCGAGCAGCACCTGCGCGCCGTCCTGGACCTGCCGCTCGGCGCCACCGAGCCGGTAGCTGCCTGGACCGTCATGGCGAACGTGCTCGGCTCCACGCTGGACGAGCTCACCGGCGCGCTGCCCGAGCTGCTCGCGGCCTTCCCGGAGGCACGCGTGAACCTGTACGGCAAGGGCATCCGGCCCGGCCGGAAGCTCGGCCACGTGAACGTGAGCGGCGACGACCTGGACGAGGTCCGGCGTCGGGCGATCGCGGCTGCGGCACTGCTGCGCGGCGACAACACCGAGGAAGAGGCGAACGCATGAGCACCACTCCGCAGACCGGCATACAGGTCGGCATCGTGATGGGGTCGGACTCCGACTGGCCGGTCATGGAGGCGGCCGCCGAGGCGCTGCGCGAGTTCGACGTGCCGGTAGAGGTCGACGTCGTCTCCGCGCACCGCATGCCCACCGAGATGATCGACTACGGGCGGCAGGCCGCGGGGCGCGGGCTGCGCGTGATCATCGCGGGCGCCGGCGGCGCCGCACACCTGCCGGGCATGCTCGCTTCGGTGACGCCGCTGCCCGTGATCGGGGTGCCGGTGCCCCTCAAGTACCTGGACGGCATGGACTCGCTGCTGTCGATAGTGCAGATGCCCGCCGGCGTGCCCGTCGCGACGGTGTCGATCGGCGGGGCGCGCAACGCGGGTCTCCTGGCGGCGCGCATCCTGGCCTCCGGCGCGGGCGAGGAGGCGGCGGCCCTGCGGGAGCGCATGGAGGCGTTCCAGGCGGAGCTGAGCGCGGTGGCGCACGCCAAGGGCGCGAAGCTCCGCGCCCAGCTCTGACCTGAGTCGCCCCCCGGTGGTCGGGCTTGTCGAGACCAGGCGCGGTCTCGACAAGCCCGACCACCGGACAGGTCTGGCCCTACGGCCAGATCACTTCGGCATACCGCCGACCTCTTGGCCCGCCTCGTAGCCGCCGTCGCGGATCTTCGCCCAGAACTCGGGGGTCTGGTTCTCGTCGAGCAGCACCGCCGAGGCACCGGAGGGGGTGCGGAAGCCGATCGACGCGATCGGCGGGGTGCCGGTCACACCGTCGTCGCCGTTCGCGGTCCGGAACGCGAGGCCCATCATGGCCACGTCGATGATGCCCGAGTCGGTGTCGGTCACGAGGGCCGAGAGCCCGGCGTCGGCCAGCCCGACCTGTGTGGCCGGGTTGAGCAGGACTGCCGGGTCCGCGACCTTCTTGCCGATCTGGGCGATGACCTGCTGCTGGCGCTGCGCGCGGCCGATGTCGCCCGTCGGGTCGGCGTACCGCATCCGGGAGAACGCGAGTGCCGTCTTGCCGTCCGCGACGTGGCAGCCCTTCTGCCACTTGAGCTTCGACTTCACGTCGTGCACGTCGTAGTCCAGGCAGAGCCGCACGCCGCCGACGGCGTCCACGACCCCCTCGACGCCGCCGAAGCCGACCTCGACGTAGTGGTCCACGGTGAGCCCGCTGAGCGTCTCGACCGTCTGGACCAGCATCGGCGCGCCGCCGTAGGAGTACGCGGCGTTGATCTTGTTGCTCCCCGAGCCGTCGGGCATCACCGCCCAGGTGTCCCGGGGGATCGAGATGAGCGCGACCGGCCCCGACGACGGCTTGTGCAGCAGCATGATCGTGTCGGTGCGCGCACCCGAGGTGGAGTCGTTGATGCCGCCGCTGCCGCGCGCGTCGGAGCCCGCGAGCAGATATGTCGTACCCGGCGTGTTCTCCGCCCCGGACAGTGCCTCGACGTGCTGGATCTTGCCGTTGGCCCAGATCAGGAGCCCGACCGGCCAGGCGATGACCGCGAGCAGCACCAGCACCGCGATGACGCCGACCACGCGGCCCTTGCGGATGCGGATGTCGCCGCCGCCGCGTCCGCCACGCCCGCCGGAGGCGAGAGCACCAGCGGGGTAGCCACCACCACGACCGCCGCCGGCCGGGGGACGCGGCGCGCTGCGCACCGGCGTCGGACGCACGGGGCCCGCGCTCGCCCGGACCGGGCGGCCCGGCGGGATCGCCTGCGGTGGCTGGCCACCGGCGCGCGGCGCGGAACGCGGCGGGATGGAGCGTGGTGCCCCGCCGGACTCGTTGCGCGCCGGCATCCCCGACCTCCGTGGGACGGGCGGGGGATTGTTGCTCTGGCCGGACACCGGTACCTCCCGAGAAGACTGTCTGCGTATGCGTGGTTCGCTGCGGGCACCGTCGGAGGAGCCTTCCGGCCGTCCGATGCGGTGCGCGCCGCCGACGCCGGGAACCCCGACGCCCGGCGTCTCCGCGTTGGCGAGCCCGCCCTGCTCAGGGCTCGACGCCACGCCCGGCAGAGTACGTGGTCTCTCGCCGGTGTCACCCACCGGGATGGCATCGTCGGCGCCCGGCCGCCCGCTCACGCCCTGCGGCGTGAAGCTGGGTGGGATCCGGACGCGCGTCACGTCGTCGTCGGCACCTGGGGCCGATCGGTTCGACGTTCTGGGATCTGACATGGCTAGCCGCAGACCTTGGTGGTGTCGGCGCCGGTGAAGGCCTCTTCACCGGCTTGCTTGATCTCTGTCGAACTGGGAGAGGGCGATCCGGGCTCGGAAGTACCTTCCGCGCTCTTGTCGTCGCTCGGAGCGGACGGGCTCGCGTCGTCGCTCGAGGCGGACGGCGACGCCTCGGCCGACGGCGCGTCCGGGTCGAAGTCGAGGGGCCGGTCGTGCTTGACGTTGTCCCACAGCTGTACGGCCTCGTCGGTCCAGATCACGTTCGCCGTCTGTACCGGGTCGTACACGTTGGGGACAGTCATGAAGGTGATCGTGTCAGGCCGTACGTTCCGCATGGAGTAAGCCAACCCGGCGAGTCCGTCGATGCTGGCAAGCTCCTCGTTCATGGTGAGGGACTGGGTCACCGCCTTGAGGAAGTTGAGCGACTTGGCGGGGTTCGTCAGGACCTCCTGGCTCAGCACCTTGCGGGCGAGCGAGGCCATGACCTCCTGCTGCCTGCCGATCCGGCCCAGGTCGGAGCCGTCGCCCAGTCCGTCGCCCTTGCGGGCCCGGGCGTAGTCGAGAGCCTTGACGCCCTTGAGCGTGTGCGCACCCGCGTCGAGCGACAGGTGGTTCGCGTCCTCGGAGTAGATCGGCTCCTCGACGCAGACCTCCACGCCACCCACGGCGTCGACCATCGAGGAGAACCCGGCGAAGTCGACCACGATGAAGCCGTCCATGAAGACGCCGGTCAGCTTCTCGACGGTCTTGACCGTGCACAGGGCGCCGTCGGCGACGTTCCCGCCGGCCAGCACCCCCTGGGAGAACGCGGCGTTGAACTTGGTGCTGTACAGCTCGGCGGTCGTCGCGCCGTCCTCGGTGGTGCAGCTCGGGACGTCCACGGTCGAGTCGCGGGGGATCGAGATCATCTCGATCCGCGACCGGTCGCCCGAGATGTGCATGACGACGGTCGTGTCCGACCGGGCGCCCATCTCGCCGCCGCCGGCCAGACCGCCGTTGTCCCCGTCGCGCGAGTCGCTGCCCATGATCACGATGTTCAGCGGGGTGCCCGCATTCGGGTCCTTCGGCAGCACCACCTTGGGCCGGTCAGGTCCGAGGACGGTCATCTGGGCGGTCTCGATGTTCCCGGTCAGCTGGGTCACCGCCGCCACCCCGCCCGCCGTCGCGAGCGAGACCGCCGCGACGAGCACCAGCGCCACCGTCCGGGCCGCGCCGCTCATCCCGTTCAGCGTGCGGGCATGGGACGGCCCGGAGTCTGGGCTCGTCGCGTCTGCGGCGCTGAAGTCAGGGAACGTCACGGCCTCAGATCCTAGGGGCTGCCTGTCGGACGGCGGCGCGCCCCCCGGGGTCGGACCGTAGAGGGTTCGTGGAGAAGACCGAAGACGTTGTGCGGCTACGTCCGAAACGGCCTGCGACCGGGCATTTCGACGCCCTCAACCGGGCGCCTACCCCTGCGGCAGCCGCGCCTGCTCCGTACTCAGCAGACGCGTCAGCCGGGCCTCGTCCTGCTCGAGCTCCGCGGCGGTCGCCGGCGAGGTGAGGACCACCGAGCCGCCGCCTGCCCAGATACCCAGCAGTCCGCGCAGCACCTCCGCCACGGGCCCGCGCCCGTCCACCAGGACGCGCGCACCCTCGCCGGGCTCCGGGACCAGGCCCTTGTGCCCGACGGCGCCCGCAGCGGTCACCAGGGCCTCCTGGTCGGGGTCCACCTCCGGCACCCAGCCGATGGCGTCGCCGTAGGTCATCACCGCGGAGGCCGCGTCGATGGCGCCGGACGGCAGCTCGCCGTCGTACCGGCGGGCGAGCGCGGGCAGCGAGACGACGACGAGGTCCGCCCCGTCGTCGGCCCAGCGGTCCGGGCCGTCGGTGACCACAACGTCCGGGTACGCCCCCTCGGTGCCGGGGAGCACGACCGTCACGCCCGCGCGCCACGCCGCCAGTGTCCACACCGCGGTGCGCCAGTGCACGGGCAGGTCGACGACGATCCGCGTGCCGGGGGCGGCGTCGAACTCCTCGACGAGCAGGTTGACGGTCTTGCTCGCCCAGTTGGCGAGGACCGCGCCGGAGAGTTCCACGCGCTCGCCGTCGTCCCCGTACCAGGTGAGGCGGGGCCGGCCGCCGTCGGCGGCGAGACGGGCGAGGAGGGTGGCGACGTCGGGCACGGGGCCGCCGGTGCGGGGCGCGATCTGCATGCCGCCAGCCTAGGACGTCGGGCAGCGCTCGCTCGGTCTCCGGCAGGCACATCTCGGACCTTCGGCGTGGCGACTCGCCGGGTGTCCCGGCATATGAAAAGCGGGGCAGTAGGTGAGACGTACGCCACGACCTGCGGAAGGACTGGTGAATTACCCGTGGAATCCGTGGGCGATAGCACATTTCCGCTTGACGACTCCAGGCGACACGCGTGTAATTCCATGTATGCAGTTTTCGTAGCGCATATGCAACGGGGCCTCGAAGCTGCAGGTCTGGCCAGGCACGATGGATCGGCAGGAACAGATCGGCAGATGGATCGGCATGGTCGGCCGGCAAGGCCCGGAGCACGGACACGGCATGGAGGGGCACGTCATGTGGAACATTCTGGAATCGGACGTGGAGTTCCCGACTGACGCCGAGAACACGGCGGCACCGGTCGCACGGGTCCTGCCGCTCTTCGGTGAGCTGTACGAGCTGACCGAAGCGGACGACTCCTTGCTCGGCTGGCAGGAGCGTGCCCTGTGCGCGCAGACCGACCCCGAGGCCTTCTTCCCGGAGAAGGGTGGGTCCACCCGCGAGGCCAAGAAGGTCTGCTCCGGCTGCGAGGTCAGGGCCGAGTGCCTGGACTACGCGCTGGAGAACGACGAGCGGTTCGGTATCTGGGGCGGTCTCTCGGAGCGTGAGCGGCGCAAGCTGAAGCGCCGCGCCGTTTGAGAGACTTGTCCCCGAACGTCAGAGCGAACGTCGGAGTCTGACCGTTCGACCGGCGCGTCGGCGGCGTGTCGGCGCAGACGCGCCGCATCATGTGAAGCGAGATGAGCGCTCCACGTACCGACAGCCTGTCGGCTCCCAGCCCGGACCGTGGTCCCCACGAGGACACGGTCGGTCCCGTGTGGGCCAAGGTCCCGGCCCAGACGGCCACCGCTGCGCCGGTGGCCGTCACGGTCACGGCCGTCGTCGTGACGCGCGGCAGCAGTCCCTACCTCGCCGCGACGCTCGCGGCGCTACGGACGCAGTCCCGCACCCCTGACTCCGTCGTGGTCGTCGACGTCGACACCGCACCCGCGACGTCCGGCCACCAGGACCTGCAGCTCGGTGGCGCGCGCTTCGTGGCCGGTGCCGGCGCCCGCACCTTCGGTGACGCGGTGGAGGCGGCGCTCGCCGCCGTCGGCACCCCGGAGCAGGGCTGGCTCTGGTTCCTGCACGACGACTCGGCCCCCGCCCCGGGCGCTCTGGCGGCCCTCACCCGTTCGGTGGAGCACTCGAACACGGTGGCCGTCGCGGGCTGCAAGCAGCGGCGCTGGGAGACGGGCCCGGACGGCACGCCCCTCGACCCCGACCTGTCCGACCGGGGGGTGCTCGTCGAGGTGGGGCACACCGTCTCACCGCTCGGCAGGCGCATGACCGGCATCGACGACACGGAGATCGACCAGGGCCAGCACGACGCGCGCGAGGACGTGCTCGCCGTCGGTCTCGCCGGGGCGCTGGTGCGGGCGTCGGTCTGGCGCGAGGTCGGCGGCACCGACCCGGCCTACGGCCAGCTCGGTGACTCGACGGACTTCTGCCTGCGGGTACGGCTCGCCGGTCACCGGGTGGTCGTCGTGCCCGACGCCGTGGTGCGGCACGCCCAGGTCGCGCTGCACGCTCCCGGCTCCTCGGGGGCCCGGCGCCGCAGCCAGCTCTACCTGCGGCTGACCTCGGTGGCGCCGTGGATCCTGCCGTTCGCGATGTTCGCGATGGTGCTGTGGGCGCCGTTCGCCGCGAGCTACCGGCTCGCGATGAAGCAGCCCGACCAGGCGCGTGACGAGCTGTTCGCACCGCTGTGGGCGGTGTTCCGGCTCGGGCCGCTGCTGCGCGCCCGACGCCGGATCGCACGCACCTCGACAGTGCCCCGCAGCGTGCTGCGGCCGCTGCTGGGCACCTGGCGCGAGGTGGCCGCCGAGCGACGCGACAAGCGGCTCGCCCGCGGCGAGGCGCACCGGGTGGACGCCGCCCCGTCCGAGCTGGAGCAGGCAGAGCTGCAGGCGCTCGCCGTCCGGCGCCGGGCCGCGCTGGCCGCCGTTGTGCTCTCTGCCGTCGGCCTGGCGGCGGCGCTGTTCGGGCCCGCCCTCGGCGCCCTCGCGGCCGGCGGACGCCTGGTCGGCGGGGCGCTGCTCCCGGCGGGCGGCACGACGGCGACCGCCTGGTCGGCGGCGACGTCCGGCTGGGTGCGCGACGGGCTCGGCACCGCCGCCCCGGCGGACCCGCTGCTGTTCGTGCTGACCGGCCTCTCCGCGCTGGTCGGGGGATCGCTGCAGCATGCCGTGAACGCCGTGCTCCTGCTCGCGCTGCCCGTCGCCGCCGTCGGAGCGTGGGCCGCGGCCGGCGCCGTGACGCGGTCGATGTGGCCGCGTGTCCTCGCCGCGCTCGCCTGGACCGTCGCCCCGGCATTCCTCGGCGCACTGGACGGCGGCCTGCTCGGCGGAGTGCTGGCACATGCGCTGCTGCCCTGGACGGCCGTCGCGCTGGTCCGTGCGGTGGGCGTCCAGGCGGTCGACCGGCTCGGGCCGCCCGACGGCGCCGCCGAGGAGACCGCAGGCGTTACCGCACGCGCGTCCCGGACGAGCTCCGGCTCGCTGGGTGCGGCGGGCGCGAGCGGTCTGCTGCTCGCCTGCGTGGTGGCCGGAGCGCCCGCGCTGCTCCCGGCGGCCGTGGCGGTGCTGCTCGGAGCGCTGCTCGCCGCCCCGCGCCGCCGCGTCTACCTCGCGCTCGCGGTCGTGCCGGCGCTGGTGGTCGGCGCCCCGCTCTGGTGGTCGGCGCTGCGCCACGGCAACAGCAGGCTGCTCACAACAGAACCGCTGGCCGGGTCCGGCGTCCCGGCACCGGGTGCCGCCTCGGGCCTCGAGCTGCTCCTCGGCCTGCCCGCGGTCCCCGCCCCCTGGTTCGACGTGCCCGGTGCCGGTCTCGTCCCGTCCGCCGTCCGCGCGATCGTGACGGCGGGCCCGTGGGCGCTCGGTGCGCTGGTGCTCGTGCTGGCGACGGTCGGCCTCGGCGCGGCGCTGCTCGGCATCGGTCGCAAGCGGGTCGCGGAGTCGGCGCAGCTCGTCGCCGCGACGTCGCTCGTGGGCTGGCTGGCCGCGGCGGCGGGTCTCGCCGTCGCGGTCCTGGCCCAGGGCGACGGCAGGTGGTCCGGCCCCGGGCTGTCACTCGTTCTGCTCGGCCTGAGCGCCGCCGCCCTCGCGGGTGTTCGTGCGCTCGCCGACAGCGGGGCGTCGTTCCAGGGCTTTCTCGGTTCGGCGCGCAAGGTCGCGGCGGTCGGGCTGGTCGTGGCCGCGCTGCTGCTTCCCGCCGCGCAGGCTGCTGCGTGGCTGACCGGCTCGGGCAGCATCGCGGGCTCCGGGCGGAGCGGCATGCTGCACGTGACCACCGACCCGGTGGTGCCCGCCGTCGGGCAGCAGATGCAGGCGCCGCCACGGCAGGCACGCGTGCTGGAGGTCGGGTTCGCCGGTGACGTGGAAGCCGGCGGCGCGGGTGGCGGCGGTGCGGAAGACACGGTGCAGTACGCCCTCCTGCGGGCCGACGGCTCGCAGCTCGCCGACATCTCGGCGACGGCACGGGCGACGGCGGACGATCGCGCCGGGGCGGGCGACGAACCGGTGGGCACGCTGGACACCGCGGTCGCGGCGCTGGTCTCCGGCGCCACCGAAGGGGTGCCCGAACAGCTGGCCGACCTCGGGATCGGTGCGGTCCAGGTCCGATCGGACGGCGGCCTGGGCGCGACGCCCGGGACGGACTCCGCGCGCGCCGTCGGCGATCTCGTGGCGACGCTCGACATGGTGCCTGGCATGAGCCGGGTCACCGAGGGCCAGGCGATCTCCGTGTGGCGGGTCGCCCCGGCGGGCGAACCCGCGCCGGGCTGGGCACGGATCGAGGCGGCGGGCGCCACGCAGCGGGTGCTGCCGTCCGGGGGCACCGCCCTCCGCGCGGACGTGACCGCGGGCGGTACGGACCGCGTCGTCGTGCTGGCGGAGGCCGCGGGACCGGGCTGGCACGCGACCCTCGACGGGCGCCGGCTGGATCCGGTGGCCGTCGACGAGTCGGCGGGCCTGCAGGCGTTCGCGCTCGGGCCCGACGCCGGGCAGCTCGTGGTGCGCTACGAGGCGCCCCACCGCACGGCATGGCTGGTGCTCACGGCGTTCACGCTGGTGGTCTTCACTCTGCTGGCCCTGCCGGTGGGACGCAGGAGGGTTCGATGAAGCGCAAGAAGCTGGTGGTTCCGCCGGTCGCCCGGCGGGCGGCCGCAGCAGTGGGTGGCCTGCTCTGCGCGATGGCGGTCGCCGCCCTCGCCACCACGGGCGGCGGCGAGCGGGTCGCGCCACCGGCGGACGCCGTACGTGCCGTCCCCGTGGCCGCCGCCGAGACCGGGCTGGTCTGCCCCATGCCCGCCGAGCTGCAGCAGCCGGACGTCGGCGACGACGAGTTCAGCGCGGTCCGTGGCGAGACCACCACGTCGCTCACCGCCGCGGTGCTGGACGCCGCGGAGGGTGCGGAACCTTCTGTCACGACCCTGGACGGGTCCGCGGCGCCGGACCTCCCCGGTCCGCTCGTGACCGGCGGTCTCGCCGCGGTGCGCGAGGGTGCGGTCACCGGGGCGCGCGCGGTGCGCGTGACGCCGAGCGGTGCCACCTACGCGACGGCGACCGTCGCGTCGGTGACCACCGACGGCGACCTGCGTGGCATGGTCGCGGGGCCGTGCGCGGTACCGTCCGTCGAGCACTGGCTGGTCGGCGGCAGCACCTCGGTGGGTTCGAGCGGCCGCCTGGTGCTGCAGAACCCCGGCCGGACGCCGGCCACGGTGTCGCTCGAGGCCTGGGGGGCGTCCGGTCCCGTGGTGCTGGGGAGCCAGTCGCTCGTCGTCGTGCCGCCTGGCGAGCAGGTCGTCACGATGCTCGAGGCCGTCGCACCCGATCAGACCCGGCTCGCGCTGCACGTCACCGCCGAGGGCGGACGTGTAGGCGCCTACGTGCAGCACCACCGCATCGAGGGCCTGGTGCCCGCTGGTGCCGACCTCGTCGTGGGAGGCGCCGCGCCGTCCCGCACGACCGCCGTCTCCGGAGTGGTCAGCACCGGCGAGCCGGTGGACGACCCGCACGCGCCGCGCCTCGACCTGCTGACTCCCGGCACCGCGGCCGGCACGGCGAACGTCGCGGTGCTCGGGCCCGACGGACCGGTCCGGCTGCGTGGTGGCGAGGAGCTGCCTCTCGAACCGGGCAGGGTCACCACCCTGCCCCTGGGCGGGCTGCCCGCCGGTGCCTACACCGTGGTCGTGGATGCCGACGTGCCGGTCGTCGCCGGCGGTGTCCTGGACAAGAAGGGCTCCGCCGCCGACGACGCCGTGGTCGACGGCGACCCGTACGACCGGGCCTGGCTGGCCGGGCAGGCGGTACGCGCGACAGGCCCGGCGGCCGACGGCGCGGTCGCCGTCCCCGACCATGCCGCGTACGTGGTGACGCTGAGCGGCGTGCCCGACGAGCGTGACCCGGACCGGATCGACGACGTGGACGACAGCACGGCGGTGACGCTGCGCGGGGTCGGACCGGACGGCGAGGAGGCCTGGAACCGCACGGTGGAGGTGCCGACCGGCGAGACCGTCGAGCTGGGGTGGGCGGAGCTGAAGGAGCTCGGCGCCACCGTCGCGGTGGTCGCGGAGCAGCCCGCCGGGCAGCCGGGCGTCATCTGGTCGGTGCGCATCGCCGAGGACAGCGACACGTCCCTGTTCTCGGTGCTCTCGCCGACGGCGCCGCTCGCCGCGGGCGGGGACGTGCGCGTGCGCCGGGTCGACGCGGCCGGCTGAGGGTCAGGAGCGGTCGCCGAAGTTCGGGTCGATCTCCTCGGGGGTCCGGGCCAGCATGTGCGCCACCTGCTCCACCACGACGTCGCGCACCAGGTCGGCGAGGTCCTCGCGGTCGAGCGCGCGCACCTCGACGGGCCGGCGGTAGACCACCACGCGCCCGGGCCGGCCGGCCTCCGCCGGGAAGAACCGGCCGAGCAGCACACCGCCGTCCTCCCACGGCGCCGGGTCCGACGGCGGCACGTCCTCGACGGCGAACTCGGTGCCCCGCAGCTGCGCGGCCCAGGTCCGGTCGAGGTCCTCGACGACGTCGAGCACGAAGTCGTCGAACCGCTGCGCCCGCGTGCGGTGCGCGGGAGTGCCGGGCGGGAACATCAGGCCCCGTAGACCGCGCCCTCGCCGGTCCCTGCGGCGGGGACGTACCGCCTCGCCGGAGGTGTCGCCGGAGCGGATCGCCGCGAGCCGGAGCAGGTCTGCCTGGGAGGCCTTGGGGATACCGGCCGGGCCGGCGGCCGAGCTGCTGGATGAGCTGCCGGCACTGCTGGAGCTGCCGGATGAGCTGCCGGCCGGGCCGGGACCGCGGTCCGGCCGCCGGTTCCGGCCGCGTGGAGAGAACGGAGGCACCTACCGACGATACGTCCGATCGGGGTCCCGGTTCGCCACCGCCACGGCAACCGCGAGGCACGCGAACCCCCAGGCCACCCACGCGCCGGGCGCAGAGAGCGAGCCGTCGGGCCACGGCCCGGCGTAGCGCGGGGCGGAGACCGCGATCCAGATGGCCTGGTCCACCAGGGGCACCGCGCACCAGACCCCGACCGCCCAGGGCAGCCGGTGGCGCGTCGACACCAGGCCCTGGGCCACGAGCATCGCGAGGATCCCGATCACCGGGAGGAGGTAGCGCGGATGCGGTGAGCCGCCGCCCGCTGTGTAGACGAGCTGCATCGCCAGGGTCGCCGCGACCGCCGTCGCGCCGGTCACGAGGAGCAGCACGTCGGCCCGGCCGGCCGCGGGCAGCCGGACGTCCCGCACGGTGCGGACGCCCGCGACGGCCGCCAGCGCGGCGGGCACGACCAGCAGGAGCAGCACCACCGCGGCGTCGGGCAGCCTGTCGTGCCCGAACACCGCGAGGAGCTGGGTCCAGAACCCGGCGTCGGCGAGCACCTCGGGGACGGGACGGACCACCCGGTCCAGGTTCTCGGCCGCCCAGTCCGGGTGCCCGCCCGTGACGGACCCGGTCAGGGCGACGTTGCGCAGGTAGAACCAGCCGGACGTCGCCGCCACGGCGGCCGGGACGCCGAACGCGACGACCGCTGCGCGCACGGCCTCGCCCCGGACGGTCGCGCCGCGTCCGGCCTCGCCGTGAATGGCGATCGGGCCCGCGGTCCGCAGGAGCACCCCGGCCAGCACGGCGGCGACCAGGACGCCCACCATGACCATCGTGTGCAGGCGCGTGCCGAGGCACAGCGCCGAGACCACGACCAGCCCGGCGGCGCGCGGCCAGGTCAGGCCGGACCGGACGGCACCCGCCGCGAGCCCCAGCAGCCAGGTGGTGAGCAGGGCGGCGAAGATGTCGTTGTAGCCCGAGCCGCCGACCCGGGCGACCCACGCCGTCGTGCCGACGACCAGCGCGGTCACGGGGGCGAGGAGCGGCGACGCCGGGAAGGCCCGCCGGGCCGCCCAGGCCGCCACCAGCACGAGCAGACCCGCGCCCAGCACGTTCAGACCCCGCGCGGCGTAGACGGCCGCGAAGACGTGCCCGCCGTCCACGAGGGGGCCGACCACGGGCGCCAGCACCAGGTAGTACAGCGGCGGATGCTGGGCTGCCCACTGCACGGGCGGCACGGAGCCGTCCTCGGGCGCGAGCACCAGGCCGTCCTCGAAGACCGGCAGGTGCCCGGTCCACACCTGGTAGGCGTAGTCGAGGTGCGCCGTCTCGTCGCCCGTGTGCAGCGGAGGGCTCAGCAGCGCCTGGACGAGCGAGGTGAGGATCGCGGCCAGCACGGCGACGGGTACGAGGAGGCGCACGGGGCCCACAGTAGGGGCCCCGGTCGACGTGCCGACGACGCGAGGGTGTCCCGCCGTCGTCCGGACGGCGGCGAACGTGCCCCCTATCCTGTGAGCGTGCGCGATGATCCTGCCGAGGTGGCGTACCGCCGGGGCCTCGCTCTCATCACCGCCCTGATCATGCTCACGGGTGTGCTGTGGACGGTGCTGGCCCCGCCGTTCCGGGCGCCGGACGAGCCGCAGCACGTCAACAGCGTGCTCCGGCTGGCCTACGGCGGCGGGTGGCCGGCCGCCGGCGAGGCCCTGGTGGGTCCCGCCGTCACCGCCGCCCGGGACCAGGCGAAGCTGGAGACCGATCTGCCCGGCAGGCACTTCGACCGGGAGGACGTCCCGCCGTTCATCGCGGCCCCGCCCCTTCCGGACGGCGACCGGTTCGTGGTCGACGCCGGCAACGCCCCGGCCGACCCGGTGCCTGCCGGCACCAGCACGCGGCACCTGCCCGAGGACGCCGTCGACCAGATGACGCAGCACCCGCCGCTGTACTACGCGGTCGCCGCGCTGGTCCTGCGGGGGACCGGGCTGGCCGAGGCGCGCTGGGACCACCAGCTGCTCGCCCTGCGCCTGTTCGACGTCGCGCTGCTGGTGCCGGTGCCGCTGCTGGCCGCGGCGGCGGCGCGGCGGCTGTCGGGGTCGCGTCCGGTGGCGCTCGTGGCGGCGTCGTTCACGCTGTTCGTGCCACAGGCCGGGCACATCATGGGCAGCGTGACCAACGATGCGCTCGTGACGCTGAGCGGGGCCGCGATCACCTACCTGTGCGTCGTCGTCCTCGGCGGCGACCTGCGGGTCCGGACCGCCGTCTGGCTGGGTGTCGCGCTCGGGGTGGGCCTGCTGACCAAGGTGATGGTCGTGTTCGCGCTGCCGATGGTGGCCGCGGCCTACCTGGTCGCGCCCGGCTCCCGCAGCCGCCGGCTGCGCGGCACGCTCCTCGCGGGCGCCGTCGCGCTGGTCGTCGGGGGCTGGTGGTGGCTGCGCAACCTCCTGGTCCTGGGGACCGTGCAGCCGGTCGGTATCCCGGACCGCTTCGCCGGCGGCGAGCCGGCCGGCCTCTGGTACTTCCTGCGGACCGGGGTGACGCAGGTGACCAGGTCGTTCTTCGGCAACTTCGGCTGGCTCGAGCTGCGGATACCGGACGCGGTCTTCTGGACCGCCGCGGTCACCATCGGTGCGCTGGCCGTGATCGCGCTGGTGCGCCTGTCCGCTGCCCGGCGCGCGGTGGCCGTGCTCCTGCTGCTGCCCGCCGCGCTATGGCTCGCGGTCCTGGCCAACGCCTGGCCCGGCTACCAGGAGACCGGCCTGATCGTCGCGGTGCAGGGCAGGTACCTGTTCGCCGGGCTCACGGCGCTGTCGGTGACGACGGCGCTCGGCGCGGCCGCCCTGCTCGGTCCGCGGATCGACCGGGCCGTGCCCTGGATCGTGGGCGCGGCCTGCGCGGCCGCCGCGAGCGGCCTCGTCTTCGGGTTCTGGGGCTTCTACCAGGGCCCGACGTCGACGGTGGCCGACGCCGCGGTCCGCTGGGCCGGCTGGAGCCCGCTGACCGGGTCTCAGCTCGCGGCGCTGGTCGTGCTGCTCGCGCTGGCGGCCGTGGCAGCGGTGCTGGCCTGCGGCCTGTTCGCCCGCAGCACCACCCTCGCGGAGACGACGGCGGTGCCGCAGGCGAGCGCGGCGACAACCGCGGCCGGTACCGGCAGCTCCGCGTAGTAGCCCGCGGGCGGAGCCGAGGACAGCTCCACCGCCAGCCAGACCACGAGGTCGGCCAAGGAGATCGCGGTCCAGGCGGGGAGGTACCGGCGCAGGCGCGTCGACAGGCCTGCCGCCACGGCAAGGCACAGCGGTAGCGAGACCACGAGCAGGTAGCGCGGGTAGACGCCGCCGCTGTTCGCCGCGTACAGCACCTGCATGGTGACGGCCACGGCGACCGCTCCGGCCGGCAGCGCGAGGAGCAGCAGCTTGTCGATGTGCTGGGTGCCGGGGGCATCGGCGCCGCCGGTCGTCGACTCGTGCGGGAGCCGGCGGGCTCGCCGCAGCGCGGCCCTGCCCGCGATGACCAGGGGGACCCAGACGAGCAGCAGCGCCGTGACCACGAGCGTCGTGATGACGTACGGGTTGCTCGGGGGCAGGCGGCCCGCCCACCAGAAGACGTCGGGCAGCCGGGCCCAGGTCACCGGGTCCACCAGGACCAGCCAGACGGGGCGCTCCGTGCGGTTCTGGTTCGCCAGCGCCCAGTCGAAGTGCGAGCCGGTGACGGTCCCGGTCAGGGCCAGGTTGCGGAGGTAGAACCACCCGCTGGCCGCGAGCACGGTCAGCGGCCCGGCCACGGACAGCGCGACCACCGGCCCCCAGCGCCCCCTGCCCTGCCGGGCGCGGACCGCCCCGGCGACCACCGCGACAGCCGCCACGGCGACGGCGATGGCACCCGCCGACAGCCGGGTGAGCGACGCGGCAGCGGCCACCACGGAGATCAGCGCGACCAGGCGCGCGTCGAGCCCCCGCCGGATCACGGTGCCCACCAGCCCGAGCAGGACCGTCACCCACAGGGCGGCCAGCAGGTCGTTGTACGCGGTGCCGCCGACGTGGGCGACCGCCGCCATGAGGCTCGTCAGGAACGCGACGAGGACCGGCAGCGTGCTGCCCGGTCGGGTCAGCCTTCGTGCGCTCCACCACGCGGCGACCACGAAGATCCCCGACAGGAGCACGTTGACGCCCCGCGCCGCGTAGACGGCGGCGACGGGGTGCCCGGCGTCGGCCAGCGGGCCGACCAGCGGGGCGATCAACAGGTAGTACAGCGGCGGGTGCTGCGCCGTCCACTGGACCGGGGCCAGCCAGGCGCCGTCGGGCCGCAGCCGCAGGCCGTCCTCGAAGACCGGGAGGTCGCCGTGCCAGAGCTGGTAGGCGTAGTCGACGTGCGGTGGCTCGTCGCCCGTGGCGTACGGGGCGTCCGCCAGAGCGACGGTCAGTGCCAGCAGGACTGCGGTGAGGGCACAGGCCAGAACGGCCAGGCGCTCGCTGCCGTGGGATCGCGCCGGGGAGCGGGTCACGCGTGCAGGGTATCCGCGCCTTCTTGACCGGTCCTGGCGCTGTGGTTACGGCCGGGTAACAGAAACTGAATGGCACGCAGTGTTCACGTCCTGGTCATATGGCGTGCTTACCGTTTGTGCAGCCACGCATCTGCTTTGCCGAGAGACGTGCCGAGAGCCTGCTACCGAAAGCACAGGGCCATGAAGCTGTTCGTGCAGATTCCCTGTTTGAACGAGGAGGAAACCCTTCCTCTGGTGCTTGCCACGATTCCGCGGGACATCCCGGGAGTCGACGAGATCGAGATCCTCGTCGTCGACGACGGGTCCACCGACGACACGGTCGAGGTGGCGCGCCGCCTCGGCGTGCGGCACTTCGTGCACCACGCCCGCAACATGGGGCTGGCCAGGTCCTTCCGGGACGGCGTCGACTACGCGCTGCGGCACGGTGCCGACATCGTGGTGAACACCGACGGCGACAACCAGTACCCGCAGGAACGGATCGGCGACCTGGTGATGCCCGTGGTGCTGGGCGACGCCGACATAGTGATCGCCGACCGGCAGACCGGCACCATCGAGCATTTCTCCCCGCTGAAGAAGGCGCTGCAGAAGGTGGGCAGCGAGGTGGTGAACTTCGCCGCGGGAACGGACCTGCCCGACGCCGCGAGCGGTTTCCGCGCCTATTCGCGCGGGGCACTCCTGAGGCTCAACGTCGTCACGCAGTTCAGCTATTGCATGGAGACGATCATCCAGGCCGGGAACAAGCGGCTGCGGATCCAGAGCCTGCCGATCACCACCAATGCGAAGACGCGCGAGTCGCGGCTCTTCTCGAGCATGTGGCAGCACATCGCCAAGTCGGGGCAGGCGATCAGCCGGTCCTACGTGATGTACAAGCCGCACGCGGTGTTCCTCACGCTCGGACTCGTCTTCGCGGTCGGCGCGGCGGTGCCGTTCGGCCGGTACGCGGTGCTCCTCGCGACCGGCACCCCCGGGCAGCACCTCCAGTCGATAGTGCTCGGGGCGACCTCCATGGTGGGGGTGCTGCTCAGCTTCGCCCTGCTCGTGCTCGCCGACCTGCAGCGCACCAACCGGGTGCTGCTCGAGGACACGCTGGAGCGCCTCAAGGAGGTGCAGTTCGGCACGACGACGGCTCCGGCCGGATCAGCGGCCGCGGAGCACCGGAGGCAGTCCGGCACCATCGAACGGGGTCCGGTCGACCGGACCGGTCCGCTGGACCGGCCCCAGCCGACGGGGCCCGCCGACCTCTCGGCAGCCGTGCAGTGATCGCTTTCGGCACGTACGACGCCGCGCGCCATCCCCGCACCGCCGTCCTGATCGCGGGGCTGCGCGCCCACGGCAGCAAGGTCACCGAGCTGAACCGGCCGCTCGGCTTCTCCACCGCCGAGCGGGTGCGCATGCTCCAGCAGCCGTGGCGGCTGCCCGCCCTGCTCGTTCGCCTGCTGCTGTGCTGGGCGGGCCTGGTGCGCGACACCGTGCGGCAGCGACGGGCGGAGGGCCGGCCCGGTGCCGTGCTCGTCGGCTACCTCGGGCACTTCGACGTCGTCCTCGCGCGGCTGCTCCACCCGCGCTCGGTGATCGTGCTCGACCACCTGGTCTTCGCCGGGGACACCGCCGCCGACCGCGGGGCCGCCGGCCTGCGGGTGCGGCTGCTGACCGGGCTGGACCGGCTGGCCGTCGCGTGCGCCGACCTCGTCGTCACGGACACCGAGGAGCACCGGCAGATGCTCCCGGACCCGGCCAAGGGCGTCGTCGTACTGGTCGGTGCACCAGACGCCTGGCGGACGGCGGCGTCCGCGCCGGCCGCCCCACCGTTGGTCCCGACAAGCTCGACCGACGAAGAGCTGTCCGTCGTCTTCTTCGGGCTGTACACACCGCTGCAGGGCGCACCCGTCATCGCCGAGGCGGTGCGCGACGCCGTCGCAGCAGGTGCCGCGCTGCGCGTCACGATGGTCGGTGCGGGCCAGGACCTACCCCTCGCACGCGAGATCCTGGCCGACACACCGGGCGTGACCTGGCACGACTGGGTGGAGGCCGACGAACTGCCCGGACTCGTCGCCGGGCACCAGGTCTGCCTGGGCATCTTCAGCGACACCCCGAAGGGCCTGCGAGTGGTGCCGAACAAGGTGTACCAAGGGCTCGCGGCGGGCTGCGTGGTGGTCACCTCGGACACCCCGCCGCAGCGCAGAGCGGTGGGGGAGCACGTCGAGCTGGTCCCTGCGGCCGACCCCCGGGCGCTCGCGGCCCAGCTCGTCAACCTCCGCGACCCCGCGGTGCTGGCCGTCGCCCGGGAACGCGCGGCGCGCGGCCGGGACCGGATCCGCCCGCAGGTCGTCACCGAACCGCTGGTCGCCGAGCTGCGGCGCAGAGGAGTGCTGTGACGAGGACCGGTGCGGGGACGACGGAGCTCGGGATCACGGAGCCGGTCGCCCGCCGCTCGGTCGTCGGTGGGGTGCTGGCCGTCCTGCGGTCGCGGTGGGTGCGGTGGGGCTTCCTGGCCGTCGCACTCGGGCTGGCCGGCTGGTACGTGCTGGGCAACCGGGCGGCCCTGGCGCGCGCCGCGGCGGACCTGTCCGGGACCGAGGTGGTGCTGGTCGTCGTCCTCGGTACCGGGTACGTGTGGTGCACGCTGCTCGCCTGGCGTGCGGTCCTGGCGGACCTCGGCTCGCCCCTGTCGTTGCGGAGCGCCGTCGCCGTGTTCGGCGTCAGCCAGCTCGGCAAGTACGTGCCCGGCGGCGTGTGGAACGTCGTGGCCGCCGCCGAGGTCGGGGCCGGGCACGGCGTGCCCCGCAGCAGGTCAGCCACGTCGATGCTGGTCGCCGTCGCGGTGTCGGTGGCTTCGGGCGCGGCGGTGGGCGCGGTGGCGCTGCCGTTCGTGTCCGCCGGAGCGCTGGGGGCCTGGTCCTGGGTGGTGTGGGCGGCGCCCGTCGTCGTGCTGGTGCTCGCGCCGCCGGTGCTCAACGGCCTGATCGGGTCGGCCGTCCGGCTCACGGGGCGCGCTGCACCGGAGCAGCCGATGACGTGGGGTGGCCTGGCGCGCGCCGCGGCCTGGTCGGTGGCGGGGTGGCTCGTCGCGGGACTGCAGCTCTGGGTGCTCTGCACGGGGCTCGGTCTACCCCTCACCGTCCGGACCTTCGCCCTGGCGGCCGGCGGCTGGGCGCTCGCGTGGACCGCCGGATTCCTGTTCGTGGTCGCGCCGGCCGGCGCGGGCGTGCGCGAGCTGGTGCTGGCCGCGGTCCTCGCGGGTGCGCTACCGGCCCCTGCCGCAGCCCTCGCGGTGCTCGTCAGCCGGGTCGTCCTGACGCTCGTCGACCTGGCCTTCGCGGGCGTGGGGTTCCTGCTCTCGAGGCAGCGACAATGACCATGCACCTGCTGCCACGCCGGGCGTGATCCTGGCAGCAACCGCATGGTCATTCCGCCGGCCCCTGCCCACCCGAGCTCGACCCAGGTCGATACGCCCGTGATCGTCCGGCGTGTTCGGCACGTTGTGCCCGGTCAGGGCGTAGTCTCGGCGCGTGAGATCGGTGAGACAGTGTTCGCGCTCGGCCTGTACAAACGCGGCCGTAGCGACGCTCACATACGTGTACGCGGACTCGACAGCGGTACTTGGTCCGCTTGCGCACCTTGCCGAGCCCCACAGCTACGACCTGTGTGCCGAGCACGCCGAGCGGCTGACGGCACCGCGCGGGTGGGAGGTGCTCCGCCTGATGCCGGAGTTCGAGGACGCCGGGCCCAGCCCGGACGACCTGTCCGCGCTCGCCGACGCCGTCCGTGAGGCCGGCAAGGTGCGCCGTCCGGCGGAGCCGCCGACGGTCACGGAGACGGCCCGCCGAGGCCACCTGCGCGTCCTCCGCGCAGACGACGACACCTCTGCCTGACTCGTTGAGTGCTGGGTATTTGCCCTCTCGAAACGGTTCGAGTCGACAAATACCCAGCACTCAACGAGTTACGGGACCCAGGCGCAGACCGCGTGGCCTGCGCCCGTCAGCTGCAGGTTGCCCGCGTCGTGCGGGACGAAGACCGACTCGCCCTGGACCAGGCGCTGCGGTCCCTGCTTCGAGCGGTCCGCGTCGAGCTTCAGCTCGCCGGCCAGGCACAGCAGGATCCGCGGGCCCGTCGCGGGCAGGGTGACCGGCTCGGCCGGGTCGACGTCGGCGGTCGTGAGCGCGAACTCCGTGACCGGCACGCGATAGGTGTGCACCTGCCCGCGACTGCCCGCCGTCGTCATCTGGGGGGTGGACGGCTGCTGCGGGGCGAACACGGTGCAGGCCACGAGGTTCTCCTCGTCGACGAGCTTCGTGGTGAGCCCGGCGCGCAGCACGTTGTCGGAGCTGGCCATGATCTCGATACCCAGCCCCGACAGGTAGGCGTGCACGACGCCGGCCGGGGTGAACGCGGCCTCGCCCGGTTCGAGCGAGAACCGGTTGAGCATGAGGGACGCGATGGCGCCCGGATCGCCGGGGTGCTGCTCGGCGAGGTCGACCACCGTGCGGTCGGCGCGCTCGAACGGGGAGCCGGCCGCGAGCCGGGCCCGGACCGAGTCGAGGGTGACCTGGATGTCGGCGGCGCAGGCGTCGTCGGCGCGTGCGGAGAGCAGACGGTTGAACGCCTCGCGCATGCCGTCGTGGCTGCGGTCGCTCAGCAGCGCGGTGCGGACGCCGTCGACCATGTCGCCCGCCAGGCCCTCCAGCACGTCGAGGATGGTGCGCGGTGTGCGGAAGCCCGCCAGCCCCTCGAACTGCGAGAGCGCGACGATCATCTCGGGCTTGTGCTGGTCGTCCTTGAAGGACCGCTTCGACGACGTCAGCGGCAGGCCCGCCTTGTTCTCGCGCGCGAAGCCCTCCCGGGCCTGCCGCGGCGACGGGTGCACCTGGAGCGAGAGCGCCTTGCCCGCCGCCAGGATCTTCAGCAGATAGGGGAGGCGCGGGCCGAACTGCTCCGCGACCCGGTGGCCGAGCGTCTGCACCGGCGCCTCGCGGACCAGGCGGTCGA
Source organism: Promicromonospora sp. CA-289599 (assembly GCF_050936155.1). Classification (NCBI taxonomy): domain Bacteria; kingdom Bacillati; phylum Actinomycetota; class Actinomycetes; order Micrococcales; family Promicromonosporaceae; genus Promicromonospora; species Promicromonospora sp. CA-289599. The sequence goes on along the minus strand of NZ_JBNJNI010000001.1, from coordinate 1,762,588 downwards.
GTGCGACGTCCTCGTCCCCGATCACGCTGACCGACGGCGCGCTGGTGTGGGCGCCGAGCCACAGCTCGGCCTGCGGACCGCCGTCAGGCTCGGCGCCGAGCAGGTGCGGGATCGCATCGACGGACCCCCAGTCGTACCGCTGGATCGTGTTGGTCAGCGGCAGGGGCTCGTGAAACTGGGCGACGGCTAGCACCGCGCCAGGGTATCCCGACGTCCGTCGGCAGTTGCGTGCGAGGTCGGCGGTGTGCACGCATCTGTACGTCGGCCAGCCGGGTGGCGGCAGCTGGCAAGGTATACAGCTACCCCTGGTCGCGGTGGACCCCCCGTGTTCCGTACCCTTGCGCCGTGTCTCTCGACCTCAGCAGGTTCAGCAAGGCGCTCACAGGCGGCTTTGGCCGGCCGACTCACCGCCGAGGGGTGGACGGATGAGCGCCGCCGCAACTGACTCGGCCGTCCGGATGGTCCTCAGTTCGGGGGTGTTCGACGCCGAGTGGTACGAGGCCCAGGCGGGCGCCACGTTCGCGGACAGCGCGGAAGCTGTGCGGCACTACCTCGAGCACGGCAGGTTGGCGGGGTGGTCGCCCCACCCGCTCTTCGTCCCTCAGCGCTTCCGGCCCCAGCGGTGGGACCGCGACCGGGCCGACCCGCTCATCACCTACCTCAAAGGGGCGGACAACGCCTGGGGTGTCGCGACTTCGCCGCTCTTTCAGCCGGCGCCGCCCGGCGACCTGCGGAGCGCCGACCGCAGCCCGCTGGTGGCCTTTCTGGAGGACGACGGCCCTGGTGCTGCGCTGCCGTTGGCGTCCGACGCCGGCTGGTTGCGCGACGGTGTGACGCTGGCAGACGTCCGCGAGGCGCTCCGGTCAGAGCTGCGCGAGCCGGGTGACGACAAGACGTGGGGGGACCGTCCGGCAGCCGGCACCGTGAGCGGTCTCGTGAGCGTCGTCGTCGTGGACTGCGGCACCACGGCCGACGTCACCTCCGTGCTCGACGCGATCGCGCAGGCTGCCCGAGCGGAGGGCGACCAGCCCGCACAGCCCGTCGAGGTGCTGCTGCTCGCTCCCGCTGAGCACCGTCCGGCCGTGGTCGGGCTGGCGCTGGCTCGTCTCGCCCGGAACGAGGTCCGGGTCGTGCCGGTACCCGCCGACCAGAGCATCTCCGCCATGGTTGACGAGGCCGCCCACGGTGCCCGGGGCGAGCACGTGCTGCTGATGTCGGCGCGACATACCTTCCGGGAGGGGACGCTGCGTGACTGGCTGACCGCGCTCACGGAGTCAGGCGCCGCCGCCGTGCATCCCGTGGTGCTTGGCGGTGACCTGCTGGTCGGCGACGCGGGGGTGGTCTATCCGCCGCAGGGGAAGGATCCCGTGCCGTTCCTCGGGGGTGTGCACCCTGACAGCGTGCCGTGGCCTGCGTGGTTCCCGGTGCCCGGCGCCCCGGCGCCGCTGCTCGCTCGCACGGCCTCCGTACGAGCCGTGCGAGGGCCGGGCCGACCACGCGCTCTGTGGGCCTACATCGACCTGTCGCAGCGGCTCGCCGCGTACGAGGAGCGTCCCGTCGTGGTGGTCAGCGATCTGGTTGCCGGACGCTCTGGGGGCGGCGGGTTCGACGACATCGTGGAGCCGGAAGCAGACCTGTCCGCGTTCCGTGAGGCGTGGCGTCGGGTGCCGTCGGGCTCCGCGGACCTGTTCGTGACCTTCGGCCTCGCACCGGTGTTCACCGGGCTGGCTGCGCTGACCGTGCCGGACCGGCCCGAGTCCTGGACGCGTGCGCTGTGGCTGTCGGCGAACGTCGAGGTACGTGAAGCGCCCCCTGCGCTGCGCTGGGCGATCAAGACGGCGATGCCGGCCGACGAGCGCGCCCGCCAGTGGGGCGACTTCCACTTCGCCGGCTCGCTGGCAGCGGCCCTGCGGAGGCTCGGCCAGCAGGTGGTCGTCGACTACGGGCCGAACGATGGCCGCGAGACGTCCTACCGCGACGACGTGGTCCTCATGCTCCGCGGGCTGCGCGCTGCGCAGCTCCCCGCCGACGTGACGACCCTCTTGTGGGTCATCAGTCACCCGGACCAGGTCACGGCGCACGAGCTCGCGGCCTACGACCTCCGGTACGCCGCAAGCCTGACCTGGTCGCGCGACACCTCGGCCCGATGGGGCCTCCCAGTGCGGCCGCTGCTGCAGTGCACCGACTCCAGCCGTTTCTACATCGACGACGAGCCGGTCGAGGAAGTTGTCGGCAAGGCAGTGCTGGTGGGCAACTCGAGGGGCAAGGCCCGCCCGGTGGCCGTGCACGCCGTAGGCTCGGGCACGCCGGTCGCGGTCTACGGGTCGCGCTGGGAGAAGTTCCTGCCTGCTGAGGTGATCGCCGGCACGCATGTCCCGAACGAGATCGTCCGCCGCTACTACCGCTCGGCGGCCTGGGCGCTGAACGACCACTGGCCCGACATGCGTGACCTCGGTTTTGTCTCGAACCGCGTCTTCGACGTCCTTGCGTCGGGTGGTCGGCTGCTGACCGACGACGTCCACGGTCTCGACGAGCTCTTCCGCCCGGTGTGGCCGAAGCGGGGTCTGGCCCGGTTCACGACGCCCGAGCAGCTGCACGCTGTGCTCGCCGAAGGCAGCGAGGCCTGGTATGACGACGCGACGCTGCGTTCGCTGTCCGACTACGTCCGGACCGAGCACGGATTCGACGCGCGCGCTGCGGTGCTGGTCGAGGACGTGCTCGCACACCGGGCCGGGGCGGTCTTCGGTCCCTGAGACCCGGTGGTGCTGCACGGACCAGCGGGTGAGCGGCGCTTGCCGCTCACCCGGCGGGACTCCGTCGTCAGCTCACGACGTGGGCCGATGCGTCCGGAGGGTAGTGGTCGCTGCGGGCACTTCCCGGTGTGCTCGGGTCTCGCTCGGGGCCAAGCCGGTCACAAGTTTGACGAACCGGTCCGCGTGGTGATGGGCATCGAGGTGACGCGCGGCCGCACCCGCCAGCTCCGAGCGCTCCGCGGGGTGGGTCTCCAGGTGCCGGATCAGCTCCAGGACGTCGCCGGGCTCCGCATAGGCGGCAGCCTCGCCGTAGAAGGGGCGGAAGCGTTCGGGAACGATCACCACGCTGCCAGCCGCCATGGCGCGGGCCAGGTACGCCGGGGGCTGCCCGACCACGTCGGCGGGGAAGCAGGGAACGTAGTCGAGCTGTTGGAGCAACCGACGCTGCGAGATGTCTCCGTTCCGGAAGATCAGCCACTCGGTGGGCGGCCGTCCGGCGACTCTGGGCGCGTGGTCGACCGCCCCGAGCAGGCGGACGTCCACGTCGTCCGCTGTGGGATAGGCGCCAAGGAAGTCGTCGTCCGACGGCGGCCAGAGGCCGCCACCCTCGAACGATCCGAAGCCGACGGTCGGCGGCTCGGACGGCGAGCGCCGCCGTCGACCCGTCCACAGGTCCGGCACGACGGGGTCGACGGCATCGACGTCGTGCACCACCAGCCCGGGCACGTCCGCGAGCTCTTTCCGGACACCGTGGCCTGCCGGGATCCAGGTGGGCGTCGAGCCGAACAGGTCAAGGGTCGCCGCCGTGACGTCCTGCGCGGACCAGAGCGCGCCCCCCGTCGACTCGGTGCCGCCGCGGTGGGCGAGGATCGCCACCCTGTCGGCGTCGAGGGACTGGGGTTCGGCGGTCGGGAACTGGAGCACCGCGGGGTCGTGGATCAGCAGCAGATCCGTGTGCGCCTCTTCGGTCGGCAGGACGTGGACCACGGTGCCGTCCTCGACGAGTCGGCGGATCTCGGGCGCCAGCGGCTGCGGTTTGGCGACCGGTCGGCCGACGAGCTCCATCTGCATCATTCCGACCCGCACGCCACGCTCGGCCAACGCGACCAGCTCGTCGTACAGCGGCACCGCGGTGTACGAGTCGCCGCGGAAGTCGCCGGCCAGGACCACTTCCAGGTCTGGTGTCTCGACGGGGATTCCCGTGTTCGTGGCGAACCTCCGCGGCGTCTGGAACGACCGCTGCGCCGGATCGATCGAGATGGAGGGGGCCGAACCAGCCCTGATCTGCTGGTGCCACGCCCTGTAGGACTCGGTGTACTCCCGGCGTGACGGGTGCACCCAGTGCGCGCGGAAGTCACCGCGGGAGAGCGATCCAGCCGTCAGCCGGACGAAGGCGAGCTGGTCCTTGAGCAGGATCTGTTTGCCAGGGAGCGCCGCCACGAGCCGTTCGAGGAATTCCGAGTCGGCGCTCTTGCGGATGGGATCGAACCCGCCGAGACGTTCGATGATGGCCCGTGGGAACATCAGAGATGAGGCGTTCTTGCGGCTCGTCGCCATCCCCAGGTGCTGGAACCCCAGATCCTCCGTGCAACGGATCGACCGGCTCATCGTCGAGTGCACCGCACTGCTCTCCAGCAGCGGCCGCACCTGGCGCGAGATTCGCTCGGGGTGCGACCAGTCATCGGAGTCCTGGAACGTGACGAACTGGCCGCGTGCCTCGCGCACCGCACGGTTCCGCGCGGCGTAGGTCCCGCGGTTGTGCGGCTGGACGAGGACCCGGATCCGTTGGTCGAGGCCGGCCACGTCGTTCAGGATGCCGTCGAAGTCCGGGCCTGAGGCGTCGTCCAGCACGAGCAGCTCGAGGTTGCCCCACGTCTGGTCGAGAATGGACTGCACGGCCGAGAAGATCTCCGGGCCGGGACGGAACGCGGACATCACCACCGTGACCAGAGGTCCGTCCTCGGTCCCGCTGGGTCCCGGGGCGGCGAGGCTGTCGAACGGCGTCGCGCCGTCGCGGGTCAGGCGGACCGGGCGCACGCCCCAGCGCCCCGTGACGTTGTCAAGCTTTCGGTTCCACTGCTCGCTGCCCACGCCGTGCCGGGCGGCGGCCAGGTCGATCTCGAGCGTCAGGCGGTCGTCCTCCTGGACCTCGTGGACCGCGGTGAGCTCCGACTCCAGCTCGTCGATCGCACCGGTGAGCTGGAGAATCTGCAGATACAGGCGCGCCTCGTCGGGACGCCACTTCGCGCGCGGCGCGAGGTGCCTGGAGACCCGGTACAGGTGCGCCGCGTCGGGCAGGTCCTCGGGGGTCAGGTTCTGGTAGCCGACGGACATTGCGAGCGCACGCCACCAGCTGGGGCGTCCGCGCCCGAGACCGGCGGCTTCGCTCGGGGAGGTGCGCGCGGCGTCCAGGAGATCCTCGTAGGCCAGGTCGGGCGCGATACCCGCGGCTATGACCCGTCGAAACGAGTCGGCATGCGTCCGCCCCGCGGTGTACGCCATCGCGCGAAGGTGGTCGCGGCGACCGGCGATTTGTCTGGCCAGCCCGCGCGCGACGTCGGCTTCGACGGGTCGGACACCGGCGCTCGTGGAATCGGTGGTTGAAGATGCTGCGGTCGTCAAGGGGTTCCCTCCGGAGATACCCGAGGGACCAGCGCCTCGGGCGGCCCCATCTTCACGGTACAGAACCGAGCCTGACAACTTCCCCGTAAGAGCTGCCTCCACCGGACGGAATTTCTGGGTGAAATTCCCGAGATGTGGATGAATTTCGGCCATGCCTGGGCGGTAATCGGCGCCAGCAAGTGGCTCGGTACGTCTAGGGTGTTCAGGCCGGGATCCACTCGCCCCCAACGCTGGCGGCGAGTGGCCAGGCAACACATTCGGAACGCGAGAGGTACAGGTATGTCGAACTTGGTCGTCGTGGGGCTCGGGTACGTCGGTCTCCCCTTGGTGCAGGCGGCCGTTCGCGCTGGGTACGGCGTGGTGGGCCTGGACGTGAACGAGCGGGTCGTCGCCGACCTCAATGCCGGACGGTCCCACGTGGACGACCTGTCCGACGAAGCGATCGGCGCGCTGCTCGCGGAGGGGTTCAAGGCATCGGCCGACGAGTCGGTGATCAAGACGGCTGACGTCGTGGTCGTGTGCGTGCCGACGCCGCTGTCCGCGGACGGCGGGCCTGATCTCGGTGCCGTCAAGGGCGCGACGCAGGCCATCGCGCGCAACCTCCGGCCGGGGACGCTCGTGGTCCTCGAGTCGACCACGTACCCGGGTACCACCGAAGAGGTGGTGCAGCCCATCCTTGAGTCGATCAGCGGGCTCCGGGCGGGCGCCGACTTCCACCTGGCGTTCTCTCCCGAGCGCATCGACCCGGGCAACCCGGTCTACGGGATGCACAACACCCCCAAGGTGGTGGGCGGCTCGACCCCGGAGGCCACGACGCTCGCGGCGGACTTCTACGGCAAGTTCGTGGAGACGGTGGTCGTGGCCAAGGGCACGCGGGAGGCCGAGGCCGCCAAGCTCCTGGAGAACACCTACCGGCACATCAACATCGCGCTGGTGAACGAGATGGCCCGGTTCTGCCACGAGCTGGGGATCGACCTGTGGGACGTGATCGGGCTCGCGAAGACCAAGCCGTTCGGTTTCCAGGCGTTCTACCCCGGTCCGGGCGTCGGGGGGCACTGCATCCCGATCGACCCGAACTACCTGAGCCACAACGTCCGGTCCCGCCTCGGCTACCCGTTCCGCTTCGTGGAGCTTGCTCAGGAGATCAACGCGACGATGCCTACCTACGTCGCCCGTCGGATCCAGGACCTGCTGAACGAGGACAGCAAGTCGTTGCGCGGATCCAACGTCCTGCTGCTCGGTGTCACCTACAAGCCGGACATCGCCGACCAGCGTGAGTCTCCGGCGCGCCCGCTCGGAGCGGCCCTCCTCGCCCAGGGCGCGCACCTGTCCTTCCACGACCCCGCGGTCGAGGAGTGGCACCTCGAGTCGACGTCGCTGACCCGGGTCGCCGACCTGGACCGAGCGGTGGCCGAAGCCGACCTGGTGGTGCTCGTGCAGAACCATCGCGCGTACGACGTCGATGCCCTGGCGCAGGCGTCGAAGCGATTCTTCGACACGCGCGGCGCGGCTACGGGCGACAAGGTGCACCGCTTGTGACGACCGGGACCGTGTCCATCCAGCAGAACCTCAGAAGGGGATAGTCCATGCGTCGTCCGTCCGTATTCGCTCTGGTGGTTGCCGCGCTTGTACTGGTAGGTGTCGCCGCGGCGGTCGCAGCAGCTGTCGAAGGCTCCGTCGCGCTGGTGCTGACCGGCGTGGGCCTCGCCCTCCTCGCCGCAGCCGCGTACCTGATGGACAGGCGCTCCCGGGCGGGCCGGCGGTCGCTCGAGCTGCGGCTCGAGCGAGGCTTCGAGGGCGTTCGACATGACCTGGCCGAGGTTGCCTCACGTCAGGAACTGGCTGAGTTCACGGAACGGCTGGACCGGCTGGATGCCCGCCTCGACAGGGCGCAGCGGCGCCTGGTCGCGGCTACTGACGCAGCACGTCTGGAAGCGGCAGAGCGCGAGTTCCGGGTGAACGGCTGACGGAGCCGACGGACGGGCGTCGGGAGCAGCTCGGCGAACGCTTCGGCTCCGATCCGGACGGTGCCCCGTCGGGGCCCCGGCGCCGCGTAGGCTGACCGGGTGGCAATCGACCTCTCCCAGATCATCAAGGCGTACGACGTCCGCGGCACGGTCCCGGACCAGCTCTCACCGCAGGTCGCGCGTGCGATCGGCCGGGCATTCGCGCGCGTCGTCGTGCTGCCCGACGCTGACGCCGCACCCGGCGTCGTGGTGGGTCACGACATGCGTGACTCCGGCCCCGAGCTCGTGGAGGCGTTCGCCGCGGGGCTGACCGCCGAGGGCGTGGACGTGACGCGCATCGGGCTGTGCTCCACCGACGGGCTGTACCACGCCTCGGGTGTGCTCGGCCTGCCGGGCGCGATGTTCACCGCCAGCCACAACCCCGCCGCCTACAACGGGATCAAGCTCTGTCGCGCGGGCGCGCGTCCCGTCGGCCAGGCCACCGGCCTCGCGGACGTCCGCGAGGTCGCCCAGGCGATCCTGGACGACGACGCACGGCCCGCCGAAGCCGGCCAGGTGCCGGCCGCGTCGTCCGCGGGCGCCGGCGACGGCACCGTGACCGACCGCGAGACCCTCGCCGACTACGCCTCCTTCCTGCGCGGCCTGGTCGACCTGTCCGGGCTGCGCCCGCTCAAGGTCGTGGTCGACGCCGGGAACGGCATGGGCGGGCATACCGTCCCCGCGGTGCTCGGCGACGCGGTGGGCCTGCCGGCGCTGCCCCTGGAGATCGTGCCGCTGTACTTCGAGCTGGACGGGACCTTCCCCAACCACGAGGCGAACCCGCTGGAGCCCGCGAACCTGGTGGACCTGCAGACCGCCGTCGTGGCGAACGAGGCCGACCTGGGGCTCGCCTTCGACGGGGACGCCGACCGGTGCTTCGTGGTGGACGAGCGAGGGGTGCCCGTCTCGCCGTCGGCCGTGACCGCCCTGGTGGGGCTCCGCGAGGTGGAGAAGGAGAAGGCGGCCGGCCGCACACCCACGGTGATCTACAACCTGATCACCTCCCGGGCCGTGCCCGACCTCCTGTCGGCGGCCGGGGCCGAGACCCTGCGTACCCGCGTGGGCCACTCGTTCATCAAGGCGGAGATGGCCGAGCGGGACGCGGTGTTCGGTGGGGAGCACTCGGCCCACTACTACTTCCGGGACTTCTTCTTCGCCGACACCGGCATGCTCGCCGCGATGCACGTGCTGGCAGCCCTGGGTGGCCAGTCGCACCCGTTGTCGGCGCTCGCGGAGATGTACGAGCCGTACGCCGCCTCCGGCGAGATCAACTCGACCGTGCCCGACGCCGCCGAGGCGACCCAGCGGGTGCTGGACGCCTACCTGGCCGCGTATCCGGGGGTCGTGGTCGACCGGCTCGACGGAGTTACAGTGTCCCACTGGGACGACCAGCCGCAGTGGTGGTTCAACCTTCGTGCCTCGAACACCGAGCCGCTGCTGCGGCTCAACGTCGAGGCCGCCGACGAGGACATCATGGTCAAGGTGCGCGACGACGTCCTGTCGCTCGTGCGTGCCGAGGCCGACGACGCAGGAGGAGCAGCATGAGCACCGACCCGACCATCCAGCTGGACCCGTGGGTGCGAGAGATCCTGCGCTGCCCCGTGACGGGCGCGGAGCTGGTGGACGGGACCGGGCCGGACGGCGCTCCGGAGCTGCACTCGACCGATCCGGACCGGCCGTTGGCCTACCCGGTGCGGAACGGGATCCCGGTGCTGCTGGAGTCGGACGCCCGGGCGCTGTGAGCGCGGCAGGCCCGCAGCCCGGTTCTGCCGCCGATCGGATTCTCGCCTCAGGCGTGTTCGACGTGGAGTGGTACCAGTGCCAGGCGGGTCGGACCTTCGCCGACCGGGCAGAGGCGGTCAGCCACTACGTCGAGGAGGGCAGGCGAGCGGGATGGTCGCCGCACCCGCTGTTCCTCCCGGCACGCTTCGATCCGAGGCGGTGGGACAGCGACGAGACCGACCCGCTGGTCGCGTACCTCGAGGGCGCTGACGGGGCCTGGGAGAAGTCGACGTCGCCGCTCTTCGACCCGGCGCGTGCCCACGGTTCGCGACGTCCTGACCGAGCCCCGCTGGCGTCGTTGCTGGAGGACGGCGATCCACAGGTCCTACCGTTGGCCCCTGACGCCGGCTGGCTGCGTGACGGGATCACCCTCCTGGACGTGCGCGAGGCGATGCGGGCGCACGCAGGCGAGTCAGCCGACGAAGAGGCGGCCTCCTGGCGGAGCGGTCCGGCCGCGGACACCGTGCCGGGGCTGATGAGCGTCGTGGTCGCGGACTGCGCCTCGACCCCTGAGGTGCTTGCCGCCCTCGGCGCGATCGACCCGGTGACGCGGGCCACGGCCGGCCGGCCCGCGCAGTCCGTCGAGGTCGTCCTCCTCGTGCCCGACGAGGACCGCCGGGTCTCTGTCGGCCTCGCACTGGCCAGTCTTGCCCGTTGGGAGGTGCGGGTCGTCTCGGTGTCCGGGCCCGCGGGGACGGTCGCTGCGATCACGTCGGCGGCGCACGGCGCCCGCGGCGAGCACACGCTCCTGATGTCCGCGCGGAACGGATTCAGGAGAGGGACGCTCGCCGACTGGCGCACCGCCTTCTCGGAGTCGGGCGCCGCCGCGGTGCATCCCCTCGTGCTCACCAGCCGGCACCTGGTCAGCGACGCCGGCGTGGTCTACCCGCCCTATGGAAAGGACCCGGTCCCCTTCCTGGGAGGCATGCACCCGGACAGCGTCGTCTGGCCCGCGCCGCGGTTCTCCGTGCCGGGAGCCCCGGTTCCGCTGCTGGCCCGGACGGAGTCGGTTCGCGCCGCACTGGGCGACGACGAGGCCGGCGACCTGTGGGCCGACATCAGCCTGTCGCAGCGCCTCGCTGTCCAGGAGCGGCGGCCCGTCGTCGTCGTACCTGACCTGGTCGGGACTCGGGCAGCAGCGGCTGGGACGTTCGACAGCTCGCCCCAGCCGGAAGAAGATCTCCTGGCGTTCCGCACGGCCTGGCGGCAGGTACCGTCCGGATCGGCCGACCTCTTCCGGACCTTCGGCGTCTCCCCGGTATTCCTGGGCGTCTCGGCGCTGAGCGCCCCCGAGAACGAGCGATCCTGGACGCGGGCGCTCTGGCTCCCCGCCGGAGCGGGCCACGGCGCCACGGTCGTGGAGTCCCCGCCTTCCCTGCGCTGGGCGATCAAGATCGCGGCCCCGTCGGCCGATCGCGCGCGGCAGTGGGGCGACTTCCACTTCGCCAACTCGCTGGCGGACGCGCTGCGTGCGCTCGGCCAGCGCGCCGTCGTCGACCACAGGCTCAACGACGCCCGGTACAGCTCGTACGCGGACGACGTCGTCCTGACGCTGCGCGGGCTGTTCGCCGTGACACTTCCTACGAACGTGACCAGCGTCGCGTGGGTCATCAGCCACCCCGACGCGGTGACGGCACGAGAGCTCGAGAACTACGACCTCCGGTACGCGGCGAGTCCCAGCTGGGCCCGGGACGTCTCGTCGACGTGGGGCCAGCCGGTGCGGCCGTTGTTGCAGTGCACCGACCCGAGCCGCTTCTACATCGACGACGAGCCCGTCCCCGAGGTCGTCGGCAAGGCGCTGTTCGTGGGCAACTCGCGGGGCGAGGCTCGGCCCGTGGTCATGCACACCGTCGCCTCCGGCACACCGATCGCTGTCTACGGTGAGCACTGGGAGGAGTTCCTGCCACCCGAGGCGATCGCCGGGACGTACGTACCCAACGAGATCCTCCGCCGGTACTACCGGTCGGCGGCCTGGGCGCTCAACGACCACTGGGCAGACATGCGAGATCTCGGCTTCGTCTCCAACCGGGTGTTCGACGTCCTCGCATCGGGTGGCCGGCTGCTGACCGACGACATCGACGGACTCGACGAGATCACCCGGACCGTGCTCCCGGAGCGTGGCCTGGCTCGCTTCAGGACCGTCGAGGACCTGGACGCGGCGTTCGCCGGGGGGAGCGGAGCCTGGTACGACGACACGTCGCTGCGCGCGCTGTCCGATCACGTCCGCAAGGAGCACAGCTTCGGTGCGCGGGCCCAGGTCCTGCTCGAGGGCGTGCTCGCCCACCGCGCCTCTGCGAGCGTCGGCGCGTCGCGCTCGTCGTGACCGGCGGCACCTGCCGATTCCTGGGGCAGGCTCGCGTGCGACTAGGATTGTCGCGATTTGCGCGTTCGCCACCCACCTCGGAGACCTCATTGCACACGCCACCACTCGTCTCGATCGTCCTTCCGGTGCACAACGACGAGGCGTGGATCGCGAAGGCGCTCGAGAGCTGCCTGCGCCAGACGGAGGGGCGGGTCGAGGTCATCTGTGTGGACGATGCCTCGACCGACGGCACGAGCGAGGTCATCAAGGACTTTCAGTCGCGGGACGAGCGCATCCGGCTGATCCGGCTGGAGCAGAACGGGTCGGCGTTCCAGGGTCGGCGGGCCGGCATCATGGCGGCGAAGGGTGAGTATCTCCTCTTCGTGGACGGTGACGACGAGTTCGCCCCGGACGCGGTCGCCAAGTCGTATGCGAAGGCGCACGCGACCAACGCCGACCTGGTCGGCTTCGGCGTCGAGGTCATCAACCCGGACGGCCAGAAGGTCGGCGGGTACCAGAAGCGCCTGGCTCCCATCCACGAGTCGCTGAGCGGTGACGAGGTGTTCACCGGGCTCTTCCCCGTCGGACGGGCGGCGCAGGGGCAGTTGTGGCGGTACCTCTTCCGGACCTCGCTGCTGCGTGAGGTCTACGAGATGCTCCCGGCGGACCTGGTGCTCCCGCGGGTCAACGACCTCCCCATCATGTTCCTCGTGGCGGCGCGCGCCCGGAAGTACGTGTCGATCCCTGACCGGCTCTACCAGTACTTCTTCCGTCGTGGCGGGAGCGGGCACGCGGTCGCGGACGTCACGCGGTTCGCCTTCTACATGGGTGCGATCGACTCCGTCGAGAGCATCCGTCCGGCGCTCGACTCCCTGGCGGAGACCCGGAAGGATCCTGCCGAGCTCGTCAAGAGCTATGAGTCGGCACGGTTGTCGATCATCGCCAACGTGATCGGCTTCCTGCACAAGAACATGAGCAGCGAGCTGCACGGGGCTTGCCTCGACCTGCTGCACACCCGCGTCCCGCAGCACGACGTCGTGCTCGCGGCGGTGACCCACAGCCCGGAGATCCTCCCGGTACTTGCGACGAGCGGCACCCGGATCGAGGCGGGCGAGCGTCCGGTGCGGAGCGTGCTGCTGACCACCAAGACGCTCACGACCGGTGGTGTCTCCGGCGTGCTCCTCTCCCAGGCGCACTACCTGCTGGAGGCGGGGTACAGGGTCACGATCGTCGCCCACCGCAAGGACAGCTCCCTCGACGGCGTCCCCGAGGGCGCCAAGTTCATCGAGATGAAGGCCAAGGGCCTGCCCGCCCGCGTGCAGGAGTGGGCGCAGATCTGCCGGGACGAGGAGATCGACCTCATCATCGATCAGCAGATCCTCTACAGCCGGCAGTGGCCGGCGTACGCACTGATGGCGCGCGCTCTGGGGGTGCCGACGATCGGGTGGATCCACAACTTCGGACTGCGGCCGATCTACGACCAGAACGACCTGACGTCCTTCCTCACGGACCACCTCAACGCGCTGGCGACCACCGTCACGCTGTCCCCGCTCGACGTGGCGTACTGGAAGCTCCGTGGCATCGAGCACACGGTGTTCCTGCCGAACCCGCCGTCACCCCTGCTGATCGAGTCGGCCGCCATGGACGTGACGAAGAGCGCGCCCGACGGACGGATCGAGCTCGTCTGGTGGGGCCGCCTGGACGCGCGCACCAAGAAGCCGGTCGAGCTGCTCGCGGTGGCGCAGGAGCTGCGTCGGCTGTCGGTCGACTTCCAGCTCACGGTCATCGGGCCGGACTGGAAGGACTACACCGTGAAGGACCTCGCCGCCGAGGTCGAGAAGAGGGGCCTGGCCGACCATGTGAAGGTCGTCGGGCCGCGCCGTGGTGAGGAGCTGATCCGGTCGATCGACGCGGCGCACCTCTTCGTGACGACGAGCATCATCGAGGGATACCAGCTCACGCTCGCCGAGGCCCAGGCGCGCGGCCTGCCCGTGGTCATGTACGAGCTGCCGTGGCTGGTGCCCGTCCAGGACAACGAGGGCATCGTCGCCGTCCACCAGGGCGATGCCGTGGGGCTCGCCCGCGAGATCGCGGCGTTCGCCGAGGACCGCGACCGGTACCTCCGATACTCGCAGGCGTCGATCAAGGCCGCCGAGCGGATGACGTCCTACGACATGTCGAGCCTGTACCAGCAGCTGGTGCAGGGCGCACTGCCTGCCGAGTTCTCGCCGGAGCCGACGCTCGACGACGCCCGGCAGATCCTCGACTGGACCGTCTTCTACGCGGAGACAAGCTTCGCGGAGAACGCGGAGAAGCCGCGCGGTCTGGCCTCACGGAGGGCGCGCAGGACCGCGGCGGCCAAGCAGGCCACGCCGGCCCGGAAGGCCTCGCTGGCGCACAGGGTGGCGCGGCGGAGCATCCGGACCTTCCCCGGACTCGAACCGGTCCTGCGGCGGGTGCAGAAAGCGCTGTAGCGGCGTCCGAGAAGTAGGTCGTGGAGTCTCCGCCGTCGTTGCGCTGGGCGATCAGGACAGCGGCACCGTCGGCGGATCGCGCGGGTCGGCGGGGCGACTTTCATGGCTCGTGCAGCGGCCGGGACCTACGATGGCGGTAGGTCGCTGGCGCCCAGGATGACGGCGGCTACTTGCGCGCCAGCCCTCACCTCGGAGACCTCATTGCATACGCCACCTCTCGTCTCGATCGTCCTTCCGGTGCACAACGACGAGGCGTGGATTGCGAACGCGCTCGAGAGCTGCCTGCGCCAGTCGAACGGGCGGTTCGAGGTCATCTGTGTGGACGACGCCTCGACCGACGGCACGAACGAGGTCATCAGGGGCTTTCAGGCCAAGGACGAGCGCATCCGGCTGATCCGGCTGGAGCAGAACGGGTCGGCCTTCCAGGGCCGGCGGGCCGGCATCATGGCGGCGAAGGGCGAGTACGTCCTCTTCGTGGACGGCGACGACGAGCTCGCCCCGGACGCGGTCGCCAAGTCGTATGCGAAAGCACGCGCGACGGACGCGGACCTGGTCGGCTTCGGGGTCGAGGTCACCAACCCGGACGGTCAGACGGTCCGCGGATACCAGAAGCGTCTGGCACCGATCCATCGCTCGCTCAGTGGTGAGGATGTGTTCAGCGGCCTCTTCCCGGTCGGCACGGCGGCACAGGGGCAGCTGTGGCGATACCTCTTCCGGACCTCGCTGCTGCGTGAGGTCCACGAGATGCTCCCGGCGGACCTGGTGCTCCCGCGGGTCAACGACCTCCCGATCATTTTCCTCGCGGCGGCGCGCGCCCGGAAGTACGTGTCGATCCCCGACCGGCTCTACCGGTACTTCTTCCGTCGTGGGGACAGCGGGCACGCGGTCGCGGACGTCGCCCAGTTCGCGTACTACATGGGTGCCATCGATGCTGCCGAGTGCATTCGTCCGGCGCTCGAGTCCTTGACGTTGAGCCGGAAGGACCCGACCGAGCTGATCAGGAGCTATGAGTCGGCGAGGCTGTCGATGATCGCCAACGTGATCGGCTACCTGCACAAGAACCTGAGCAGCGACCTGCACGGGGCCTGCCTCGACCTGCTGCACACCCGGGTCCCGCAGCCGGACGTCGTGCTCGCGGCGGTGACCCACTGCCCGGAGGTCCTCCCGGTACTTGCGACGAGCGGTAGGCGGATCGAGGCGGGTGAGCGCCCGGTGCGGAGCGTGCTGCTGACCACCAAGACGCTCACGACCGGTGGCGTGTCCGGCGTGCTTCTCTCGCAGGCGCACTTCCTGCTGGAGGCGGGGTACAAGGTCACGATCGTCGCGCACCGTAAGGACAGCTCGCCCGACGGTGTGCCCGAGGGTGCGAAGTTCATCGAGATGAAGGGCAAGGGCCTGCCCGCTCGGGTGCAGGAGTGGGCAGACATCTGCCGGGACGAGGAGATCGACGTCATCATCGATCAGCAGATCCTCTACAGCCGGCAGTGGCCGGCGTACGCACTGATGGCGCGCGCTCTGGGCGTGCCGACGATCGGGTGGATCCACACCTTCGGGCTGCGGCCGATCTACGACCAGAACGATTTGAGCACATTTCTCACGGACCATCTGGGCGCGCTCGCGACCACCGTGACGCTGTCCCCGCTCGACGTGGCGTACTGGAAGCTTCGTGGCATCGAGCACACGGTGTTCCTGCCGAACCCGCCGTCACCCCTGCTGATCGAGTCGGCTGCCATGGAGGTGTCGAAGGAGGCGCCCGCCGGTCGGATCGAGCTCGTCTGGTGGGGCCGCCTGGACGAGCGCATGAAGAAGCCGGTCGAGCTGCTCTTCGCGGCGCAGGAGCTGCGCCGGCTGTCGGTCGACTTCCAGCTCACGGTCATCGGGCCGGGCTGGCAGGACTACACGGTGGGGGACCTCGCCGCGGAGGTGGAGAAGAGGGGGCTGGCCGAGCACGTGAAGGTCGTCGGGCCGCGCCGTGGTGAGGAGCTGATCCGGTCGATCGACGCGGCGCACCTCTTCGTGACGACGAGCATCATCGAGGGCTACCAGCTCACGCTCGCCGAGGCGCAGGTTCGTGGTCTGCCCGTGGTCATGTACGAGCTGCCGTGGCTGGTGCCCGTCCAGGACAACAAGGGCATCGTCGCCGTGCGTCAGGGTGACGCGGTGGGGCTCGCCCGGGAGATCGCGGCCTTCGCTGAGGACAGCGAGCGTTACCTCAGCTATTCACGCGCGTCGGTCAAGGCTGCCGAACGGATGACCTCCTACGACATGTCGAGCCTGTACCAGCAGCTGCTGCAGGGCGCGTTGCCTGCCGAGTTCTCGCCGGAGCCGACGCTCGACGACGCCCGGCAGATCCTCGACTGGGCGGTCTTCTACGCGGAGACCGGCTTCGCGGACAGCGCGGCGAAGCCGCGCAGGACCGCGCAGGCCAGGAAGGTCTCCTTGGCGCGTCGGGTCGCGAGGCGGAGCATCCGGACCTTCCCCGCGCTCGAACCAGTTCTTCGGCGAGTGCAGCGAGTGCATAAGGCGCTGTAGGCAGGCCCGTCAGGGGGTCAGAGGACGGAGTCCATGGCCTTGTGGATCCGCTCCTGCAGATCCGTGAGCGTGGCCCGGGCGGTGTCGATGCCGGACACCAGGCTCGCGCGGCGGTCCACGACCTGCGGGCCGAGCCTGCCGAACTCGTCGTACCGGCCGGTGAGCTCGCCGAGACCCGCGGAGTCGAGCAGACGCTTGATCTTCTCCGGGTCAGCGGCCGAACCGAGCGGGTAGGCACCCTCGGTCGCACCGATGATCAGCCCGTGGGCGCGGTCGCTGATCACGGCGAACGACTTGCTGTAGATGTCGCGGGCGTGGACGTCAAGATCGCGGTGGCTCATGCTGGCCGGCACGAGGTACTTGCCGCCGAGCTCCTCGGCGACGCGCACGGCGCGGGGAGCGTCGCGGGCCACCTGGGCGAGCGTGACGACCTCGGTCGACGTCAGGGCGGCGAGGGCGCGGACCGCGTCGAACCACGAGGCCTCCGGCCACGGCCGGTCGTAACGCAGCGTGATCGGCAGCAGCGGGCGCTCGGACTCCGGGGCCCACTTCGACGTCGGCGTGCCCATCGAGTAGGCCCAGTCCGGGGCGACGTCGCCGAACCCGGCGGCGTCACGCGACGGCTGGTCCCGCCACGACACGATGGCCGCGTCCTTCAGCACCTGGTGGAACGTGACCGACTCCGCCGCGACCTTGGGGGAACGGATCCCGATCCCGGCGACGATGACGGCGCCCCCGGCCTCGACCGCCTGCTGCAGGCCGAGGACACGGCCGCGCTTCGGGTACGTGCCGGCGCGCGGGTTGATCTCGCCGGCCTCGAAGAGGTGGACGGGGCGAACAGCGGCCCTGGAGGCAGCGCTCCACTTCGATGCCTTCGTGTATACGAGGTCCTCGGGCTCCAGGGGAAGTCCGGAGACGTAGTCCGAGGTCTTGCCCTCCAGGAGCACGTGGATGCGGCGGCCCTCGCCCCGGGCGGCGACGAGAAAGCCTGCCCGCAGCGCTGAGTCGCCGAGGTTGTCGTCCTGCCCACCGAGGTTGACGAAGACATCTTGGACACGGTTCGAGTTCACGGTGGGGGATCCTATTATGCGAGTCGCGATATCGGCGGATGATCAGGCTGACGCGCACAGGGGCCGTGTGGACCGCTGAGACCCGCCAAAGTGGCAGTGGACCGGAGCAAAGCCACGGTCCACGTTGGTATCGTAGCCTGGTGCCGAACCTGACTCATCCCGCCGCCGATCCCGCTGTCGAGCGCGACCAGATTCTTGTCTACGCCTCTCAGCGGCAGCCGTACCACATTCTTTCCTACATCGACCAGATCGTCGGGAACGAGGCGACGCCGGACGTCGAGTTTCGCTTCTTCGAGGGCAAGCTTCCGCACGCCGACATGGACGTGATCCACCTCCACCGGTCGACCGTGCTCTTCGGCAAGGGAAGCCGGTGGAAGCGGCTCGCGAAGCTGGCTGACTTCGTGCTGCAGGCCAAGCGTCACAAGATCGCCGTGGTGCGGACCCTCACCGGTGCCGACGCCAGCGGCAAGGGTGGCAGGCTGCGCCGGGCCGCGAACCGGTTGCTCGACCAGGTGACGACGTCGTACATCGTGCTGGACGAGGTGACGCGAACCCCGAAGGGGCGCCCCGTCACGGTCATCCCCCACGCGCACTACCGGGAGCGGTTCCTGGGCTACCCCCGCTCCGCGCAGGTGCCCGGCCGGCTGCTCCGGATCGCGCCCACCCTCCCCAAGGGCGTCACGCCGGCTCTCGCGAACTTCTTCCTCACCGAGACGCCGGGGTTGTCGCTGCGCGTCGTCGGCAAGCCGCTGTCAGGTTCGTACGTCGGGCTCAAGGAGATGGCCGAGCGCGACCCGGAGAGGGTGTCGCTGCTCCTCGAGACCATCTCGGACGGTTCGACCGTGCAGGAGGTCACCGCAGCCGAGCTGGTGCTGATCCCCAAGGTGGTCGAGATCGAGGACATGCAGGTGCTGTACCTGGCGCTGTCTCTCGACCGCCCCGTCCTCGTGCCCGCCACCGACCTCACGCGACGCCTCGCCGACAAGGTCGGTGCCGGGTGGATCACCCTCTACGAGGATGCTCTCACCGCCGAGGTGATCGACTCCGCGGTGACGAACCTGCGCGCGACTCCGCCGTCGGGCAGCCCGCGGCTCGACGGGCCCGACCTGGAGGGGACGGCGAAGATGTACGCCAAGGTCTTCCGGGAGGCGGCGGCTGCCGGTCGCCGGTGAGACGCGGTTCGGTGTGCTCCGGTCGTCTGCCCGGAAACCATGAGCCAGGACGGAAACCTTGACCACGCTGAGCATCATCGTCCCGGTCTACAACGCGGCCGCGTTCCTGCCCAACTGCCTCGCGACGATCAGGGCGAACCGACGTGATGACTATCAGTTCATCCTGATCGACGACCACTCCACCGACGAGACGCCCGAGATCATCGAGCGTGCGGCGCAGGAGATGCCCTGGCTGACGACCCTGCGCAACCCGGAGAACTACGGGGTGGCACGGTCCAGGAACATCGCACTGACGCACGCCGAGGGCCGGTACCTCGCCTATCTTGACGCCGACGACTGGTACCAGGTGGGACATCTGGACCGGACCCTGGCCGCGCTGCAGAGGCTGGGCGTCGACTTCGTCCGGACCGATCACGTGCGGGTGGACCGGATGGAGCGCGTGATCGAGCGAGCGCCGGAGGACCGTCGGGACGTCGTGCTCGACCCGAGGTCGCAGATCGGCGAGCCGGGCTACCGGACCACGGTGGACTACCCGTTCCTGTGGGCGGGGATGTACGACAGGGAACGGATCGACGCCGCGCTGTTCGCCTTCGACGAGTCCTTGCGGACGGCGGCGGACCGGCCGTGGTTCTGGCGTCTGCACCTGAACACGGAGTCCACGGCAGTGGTGGACCTGAACGGGTACTTCTACCGCAAGGACGCCAACCCCACGGCGCTCACCCAGGCGGGCAACGCGAACACGCTGCACTTCCTGGATGCCTACGCCGGCATCCGCGACCTGGCGGTCGGTTCGGGCAACGCCGGGTACGTGGACAAGGCCGCGTACGGGGCGTTGCGGATCGTCGAGTTCCACGTGTCCCGGCGCGCCAGGCTGTCCCACGAGCTGCAGCACGAGCTGTACCACCGGTCGTCAGCGTTCCTGAACTCGTTCCCACCGGAGTCCGTCCGGACCGCGTTGCGGCACTTCAACCTGCCCAAGCGGATCGTGCTCGGGAAGATCCTGCGAATCGAGGCGGACTGACATGGACCAGCTCTTCGTCGCACCCACCTTCACGGCGGCCGCCAGCATGGCGACCGCCGTCGACGCCGGCCTGTACGCCGACGCCGGTACGAAGGTGCTGATGACGACCAGCAGCTCACCGATCCCGGAGCTCGGGCTCGGCCTGGCGGAGCAGCCCGGTTTCGACGAGCTCGCCCGGCGGTTCGACCGGGTGGTGTCCCTCAACGAGATCATCTACCCGCAGCACCCGCTGTCGTGGAGCGCCGCGGAGGACACCGAGCGGTGGCACGGGATCGTCGCAGCGGCAGTGGGCCTGCGCGAGCCGTTCGGGATCACGCTCCAGTCGTTCCCTGCAGAGCCGTCGACGTCGATCCTGCGTGTCTTCCAGGAGGGCCCGGTCGACGTCGTCTCCGACGGGCTGATGACCTACGGCCCGACGCGGATACCCGCGATGCGGCGGGTGGCGCCACGCCTGCGCCGGCTGCTCTACCTGGACCTGGCCGGCGGGCTGGACCCGGTGCTCCTGCGCGAGCACGGGGTGGAGAACGTGGTCCTGTCCTCGGCGGGGTTCCGGGACGTGGTGGCCGGGTACGGAAAGGTGACGGTATCCGCGTCGACGGGCGAGGAGCGGGTCGACGCGATCCTGCTCGGGCAGCAACTGAGCGCGCTCGGGCTGCTGTCCCAGGACGAGGAACAGGAGCTGCACGAGAAGTTCCTCCGGGTGGCCGCCGGACTCGGGTACCGGCACATCGTGTTCAAGCCGTACCCGAGCACGCCCCCGGCGTTCGCGCACCGCCTCCCGGACCTGGCCGACGAACTGGGGGTGCGGCTGCAGGTTCTGGACGGCTCCGTACCCGTGGAGGTCCTGTACGACCGGCTGCGGCCGGCCGCCGCGATCGGGTGCTTCTCGACCGGGTTGTCGACGGCGGTCGAGGTCTACGGGATGGACGGGTACGCCGTCGGGGTCGACGAGGTCCTCGAGCGGCTGCCGGAGCTCCAGGACAGCAACCGCATCCAGCTGGCGATCACCGACGTCCGCATGAAGCGCGTGGACGTCGCGGCGGACGGCACCCTGGTCGAGCGGGATCCCGCCGAGACCGACGTGCAGCTGCTGGTGGACGAGATCGCGCACGCGATGCAGCCGGTGCGCCGCTCAGGTAGCGACGACGACCAGCGACTCGCAGACTCTCGCGCACTGGCCAGGAAGGTGCGGACCCGGCTCCGGCGCGACGCGGGACGAGTCGTGCGCAAGGCGTCCCGACGGTCGAAGGGGGCGGTCCGCACGGCGAGCGCGGTCGCGAAGGCGGTCATGTTCCGCCCGCACTGAGCTCCGGCCCCCGTTGGTCGAGCTTGTCGAGACCTCACCAGGTCACTACAAGCTCGACCAACGGCGCTTCGAAGATCAGTCGCGTCCGTAGATGTCGCGGGTGTAGACCTTGTCGGCGACGTCGTCGAGGGCTTCGGTGCGGCGGTTGGCGATGATGACGTCGGCGCGGGACTTGAAGGTGTCGAGGTCGCGGACGACCTCGGAGCTGTAGAACTCCTCGTCCTGGAGGCTGGGTTCGTAGACGATGACCTCGATGCCCTTGGCCTTGATGCGCTTCATGATGCCCTGGATGCTGGAGGCGCGGAAGTTGTCCGATCCGGACTTCATCACCAGGCGGTAGACACCGACGGTCTTGGGTTCGCGGCGCAGGATGTCCGCGGCGACGAAGTCCTTGCGGGTGGTGTTGGCGTCCACGACGGCGTTGATCAGGTTCTGGGGGACGTCGGCGTAGTTCGCGAGGAGCTGTTTGGTGTCCTTGGGCAGGCAGTAGCCGCCGTAGCCGAAGGACGGGTTGTTGTAGTGCGATCCGATGCGGGGGTCCAGGCCGACGCCCTCGATGATCTGTGCGGTGTCCAGGCCGTGGGTCGCGGCGTAGGTGTCCAGCTCGTTGAAGTACGCGACCCGCAGGGCGAGGTAGGTGTTGGCGAACAGCTTGATCGCCTCGGCCTCGGTGGGGTCGGTCAGCAGGATGGGGACGTCTTTGGTGAGCGCGCCTTCCAGGAGCAGGTCGGCGAACTGCTTGCCGCGTGGGCCGCGGTCGCCGACCACGATGCGGGAGGGGTGCAGGTTGTCGTACAGGGCGCGGCCCTCGCGCAGGAACTCGGGGGAGAACACGATGCCCGCGCCGGGGTGTTCTGTGCGGAGGCGTTCGGTGAATCCGACGGGGATCGTGGACTTGACCACGATCGTCGCGTCGGGGGTGGTCTGCAGGACCTGGGTGATCACGGACTCGACCGAGGAGGTGTCGAAGAAGTTCGTGACCTCGTCGTAGTTCGTCGGGGTCGCGATCACCACGACCCGCGCACCGGTGAAGGCTGCCGAGGCGTCCAGCGTCGCGGTGAGGTCGAGCTCCTTCGTGGCCAGGTACTCCTCCAGCTCCACGTCCACGATCGGGCTCTTGCGCTCGTTCACCAGGGCGACCTTCGAAGCGTCCACGTCCACCGCCCAGACCTCGTGGTGCTGGGCGAGCAGGACGGCGTTCGACAGGCCGACATAGCCTGTTCCGACAACAGCGATCTTCATGGATGAATTGTCTCAGACCAGAGGTGTGGCCGGGAGCGCTACAGTTGACAGCCGCCCTTGCGTGCGAGACGCAGGTGGCGCGGGACCTGGCCGACCAGGACCCTGCCCGAGCCAGCCCGTCAGAGGAAAGCATGCCAGAAGCAGCCGGCCCGTCGGCCATCGTGATCATCCCTGCCCGCGGTGGTTCGCAGGGGGTCCCGCTGAAGAACCTGGCCCGGGTCGACGGCATCACGCTCGTCGGCCGGGCGGTCCAGGCCGCGTCCGCGGCCCCGTCGGTAGGGACCGTCATCGTCTCGACGGACCACGACGAGATCGCGGCCGAGGCGCGGCTGCACGGAGCTCGTGTGGTGGTCCGCCCCGCGGAGATCGCCGGGGGGACCGCGTCGTCGGAGTCCGCGCTGCTGCACGTCCTGGAGCGCGTCGAGGCCGGTGACGGTGGTCTGCCCCCGCAGGAGATACCGCCGGTCACCGTGCTGGTGCAGTGCACCTCACCGTTCATCGATCCCGCGGACCTGGACGCCGCCGTCCGGACCGTCGCCGAGGGGGAGAAGGACGTGGTCGTCGCCGTCTCGGAGACGCACGACTTCCAGTGGCGGATCGACGACGGCGTGGCCAGCCCTGTGGGCCACACCACCGAGTACCGCGAACGGCGTCAGGAGCGGGCCCCGCACTACCGGGAGACCGGCGCCTTCTACGTGATGCGCACGGACGGGTTCCGGGAGAGCCGGACGCGATTCTTCGGTGACGTGGGCATCCAGCCGGTCGCCGCGGAGTGGGCGATCGAGATCGACGAGCCGCGCGACCTCTGGCTCGCGCGTCAGCTCGTGGACCAGAGCGTCGACGCCGCACCCGAGCCGCTGGACGTCGACGCCCTGGTGACGGACTTCGACGGCGTGCACACCGACGACCACGCCTACGTCGACCAGGACGGGACCGAGCAGGTCAGGGTGAGTCGTGGCGACGGGATGGGTATCTCCCGCCTGCGGCGCACGGGCATCCCGATCCTGATCCTGTCCACCGAGACCAACAGGGTCGTCGCCTCCCGCGCGGGCAAGCTGCGCGTGGAGGTGCTGCACGGCGTCGAGGACAAGGCCACCGCGCTGCGCGGCTGGCTCGCCGAGCACGGTCTCGACCCGGCGCGGGTCGCGTACGTCGGCAACGACGTGAACGACCTGGCCGCCATGGAGGTCGTCGGCTGGCCGATCGCGGTCGCTGACGCGCGTCCCGAGGTGAAGGCACAGGCCAGGATCGTGCTGTCCCGTGACGGCGGGAACGGTGCGGTTCGTGAGGTCTGTGACCGTATACTCGCTTCGCGTCCGGGTGAAGTCGCTCTCAGCGCTGGCACCGCCCAGACCCCCGTCGTCGCCGGATAGCCATCTTTCGGCCCGCACGAGCACTACCCCGCACGAGCACTACCCTGTGCATGACATCTTCGGAAGGACCTCGATATGAGCGCGACCACCGCGCAGCCCACACCGGTCGCCATCGGCGAGCACCAGGTGGGCGCTGACCAGCCGGTCTACGTGATCGGCGAGATCGGCATCAACCACAACGGTGACGTCGAGATCGCCAAGAAGCTCATCGACGTCGCGGTCGACGCCGGGTGCCAGGCCGTGAAGTTCCAGAAGCGCACTCCGGAGATCAGCACTCCGAAGGACCAGCGGGACAAGATCCGTCAGACGCCCTGGGGCGAGATGACGTACCTCGAGTACAAGTACAAGGTCGAGTTCGAGGAGCCGGAGTACACGGAGATCGACGCGTACGCCAAGGACAAGGGCGTGCAGTGGTTCGCCTCTCCGTGGGACGCGCCGTCGGTGGACTTCCTGGAGAAGATGGGCGTGCCGACCCACAAGGTCGCCTCGGCGTCGGTCACCGACCACGAGATGCTTCGCGCGCTGGCCGCGACCGGCAAGCCGATCATCCTGTCGACCGGGATGTCGACGCTGGAGCAGATCGACGAGGCCGTGGAGATCCTGGGCACGAGCAAGCTCGTGATCCTGCACTCCACCTCGACCTACCCGCTTCCCCCCGAGGAGGCGAACCTGCGCACCATCACGACGCTGCAGGAGCGCTACGGCGTGCCGGTCGGTTACTCGGGCCACGAGACCGGTCTGCAGATCTCGATCGCGGCCGTCGCACTGGGTGCCGTCGCCGTCGAGCGGCACATCACGCTCGACCGCGCCATGTGGGGCTCGGACCACGCCTCCTCGCTCGAGCCCAAGGGCCTCGAGAACCTGGTGCGCGACATCCGCATCCTCGAGAAGGCTCTCGGCGACGGCCAGAAGCGCGTCATGCCCGGCGAGTTCTCGCCGATGTCGCGGCTCCGTCGCGTCGACGCCTGAGCCGTAGGTACATGGTCGGAGGCGGGCGCCGCACTCGCGGTGCCCGCCTCTGATGTTCCTGGATCGACAAGAACCCAAGACCGTGGCCGAACCTGGCCCGGCCATCGCGAGAGGGGGCCACGTGCCCGAGCGGGTTGAGGCGGCGAGCATGCCGTTGGTGACGGTGGTCGCCGTCGTACGTGACGAGGAGCCATACCTCGAGGCCATGGTGCGGTCCATCCTGGAACAGGACTATCCGCATCCGCTGCACATGGTGCTGTCGGTGGGCCCGTCGCAGGACCGCACGCACGAGATCGCTGAGAAGCTCGCGGCCGAGACCGGCCGGGTCACCGTCGTGGACAACCCGACGGGCTCCAAGCCGCTCGGCCTCAACGCGGGCCTGGCGCGGATGCCGGAGGGCCACTCGATCTTCGTCCGGGTGGACGGCCACACCGTCGCGGAGCCCACCTACGTGCGCCGCGCGGTGGAAGCCCTGCAGGCCGCCGGGGCGGACGGCGTGGGCGGCCGCATGATGCCCGTCGGTGACACCCCCGTGCAGAAGGCCGTGGCGCGGGCGATGAGCCACCCGGCCGGCCTCGGTGCCGCCTCGTTCCACACGGGCGGCAGTGCCGGCCCGGCCGAGACCGTCTACCTGGGCACGTTCCGCCGCGAGGCGCTGGAGCGGGTGGGCGGGTACTCGCCGGTGTACGTGCGGGCGCAGGACTGGGAGCTGTGCCTCCGGCTGCGGAACAGCGGCAGCCTCCTGTGGTTCGACCCGTCCCTCGTGGTCGAGTACAAGCCGCGCCGGACGCTGGGTGCCATCGCCACCCAGTTCTGGCGGACCGGCATGTGGCGCCGCGAGGTGGTGCGCCGCAATCCTGGCACCGCCAACCTTCGTTACCTCGCCCCGCCGACCGCCGTCATCGTGCTCGGGGTGTCCGTGCTGCTCGCCGTCGTCGGCGCGGTCACGGGTGCGCTGCCGCTGACGCTGCTCGGGCTCACGCCGCCCGCCGTCTACCTGCTGGGCGTGCTCGGCGCCGCGGCGCATGCCGCGACCCGCCGGCCGCGGCTCGACCTGCGCTCCGCGCTGGCCCTGCCACCGACCCTCGTGACGATGCACATGGCCTGGGGCGCGGGATTCCTCCGCGGCCTCACGGAGCGGGTCCGGGTCGACGACGGCGTCTGACCCGGACCTCGCGGGTCAGGCCTGCTTGTCCTTGTCCATGAGGAGCCGGACCGAGCGGTTCGACCGCCGGGCCACGTCGTAGACGAACTTGGGCATGTACATCTGCAGCGTCATCCGCAGGTAGCGGGCCAGGAGCCACGGCTTGACCTCGGCCAGCGGCGTCAGCGTCCCCGTCTCGCGGCGCGCCGCGAGGTCCCGGACGGCCGCCGGCAGCTCCGACTCGGAGGTGTGCAGGTAGTTGTCCTCGAGCCAGGCGGGATCCGGCTGCGGGCCACCGGTGCGGAACGCCTCCGCGGCGTCGGCGACGTGCATCACGCAGCCGCTGCCGACGAACGGCGCGTTGAGCAGCTCGGCGCTGACCCCGAAGTCGTCGATGATGACGGTCGACAGGCCGAGGGCCAGCGACTCCATGGCGGCGGTCGAGCTCACCGTCATCAGCGCGGACCCCGGCTGGAGCCACTCGGCCATCGGACCGTCGACGAACCGGAGGGTGTCGCTGCGGTGCCCGAGCTGGGCGTGCTCGGTGTCCCACAGCTCGTCGTAGGGGAACGACTCGTTGTGCGTCTGCCGTTCGCCCTTGCGGGCGCGGAGCTTGACGATGACCTCGAACTCGTCGTCGGCGAGGTGGGCGAGACGGTCCAGCAGGGCGACGCGCTCGGACCGGCTCTCCGGCACCTTGGCCTGCGCGGCGAAGATGATTCGCTTGACCGGCTCGGTACCGAGGCTGGCCGACATGTGCTCGAGGAACGGCAGGTGCGCCAGAGGTACGTCGGGGGCGACGCCGTGCGCGGCGAACGACTCCCGGTAGGCGTCGATCTCCAGCCTGCTGTGCACCACGAAGGCGTCGCACCAGCGGCGCCAGCCGGTGCCCTTCGGCGTGGCGGGCAGCGCCATGCCGGGCAGGCCCGTGACGAGCGCGGGGCGGCGCTTGCCCGTGGCGGCGACGATCGCCCGCGCCACGACCTCGGCGACGGGCCCGGTGGCGGCGATGAGCACCACGTCGGGCGTGTTCTCACGGATCTGGGCGGCGAGGTCCCGGACGGGCAGCACGGCGGGGCGGACCACTGAGGATCCCGCGACGGCGGCGGCGATCTGGCTGGTGGTCGGCGCGATCGGCGTCTTGACGATCACCGCCGAGCGGTCCAGACCCTCCTCGTCGGCCGGGCCGAGCCTGTCCAGCGTCGCGCATGCCCACTTCAGGTACGAGTCGCTGTCCGCGACCGCGAGCACGCGGATGGTCATTCGTTCTCCTCCGGGGAGTCGATCTCTCTCACGTCCTCGGCGGCGGCACGGGCTTGCCGGGCGAGCTCGACGACGCTGGTCAGGTGTGCTCGGTGGTCGGCCGAGGCGCGCTGGGTCCACCAGTCGGTGGGCACGTCGAGCGCGGTGACGGGGACACCGAGTGGTGAAATGATAGTGGTCAACAGGATGGTCGACGTCGACGGCAGGCTGATCACGCGCTGGCCGGACCGCAGGCCGCGCAGCCGGATCTCCACGGGGGCGCCTGGCACGTCGACGGTGACGCCGTCGATCGAGGCCAGCGCTGCGAGCAGCTCCGGCGTCTGGCGGCGATGGGGGAGGTAGCGCAGCGCTCCCTCCTTGGCCAGCGACCGGATCCAGTCGAGGTACCGGTCCGGGTCGATCAGCCCGTCGGCGGGCATGCCCGAGCCGACGACGACAGTGGGCTCGGGCATCGACTCGTCCGCGGGCTGCGCGGTGAGCCAGCCGAACCGGTTGGGTCGTACGTCGAAGCCCTGGGCCCGCAGACCGGTGGCCAGGTCGGGCGCGAGTGGAAGTGCGGTGAAGATCGTGACGCGGCCGTCGGCGGCCAGGGACCGCAGGCGGCCGGCGGCCACGGCACCGAGCCGACGGCGGGGAGCCCGCGCGGGCTTGCCGATGCGGACCAGCGGGTCCCTGCGCACCAGGAGGCGGCACAGCTCGAGGGTCGCCAGACCGTCGTCGACCAGCACCATGCGTTCGGGCCGCCGCAGGGGGACCGTGGCCTGGAAGAGGCCGGAGAAGGCGTCGCCGACGAGCCAGACGGGTTCCCGGGCGGTCAGCGCGCTGCGCCGGCCCGCCAGGTCGAAGTCCAGGCCCTCGGGGAGGGCGAGGCCACGTACGGCGGACAGGGCGTCGCCCAGGGCGGGGACGTCGTCGCGTACGTGGACGTGGGTATCGGTGCCGCCGTATCCGGCGGCGTGCGCTTCGACCGTGCAGAGCAGCTGCAACGGCGACTCGACCAGGGCGCCGGCGACACGCGGTGACGCGGATCGCGGGTCCGTGGCCCGAGGAGCGGGACGGGGGTGATGCACGCGGTGCAGTCTCTCACGGGAGAGCTCCGCCGAGGTCCAGAGGTGTGGTCCCAGGTGCCCCGAACAGGCCTCGGTCACCCTGCTAGGGTTCGGGACCGGCTAGGATCGAACGGCCGGAATGTCGCCGGCAGTGCCCCCGACCAGACAGGTATTTCCC
Source organism: Promicromonospora sp. CA-289599 (assembly GCF_050936155.1). Taxonomy (NCBI): domain Bacteria; kingdom Bacillati; phylum Actinomycetota; class Actinomycetes; order Micrococcales; family Promicromonosporaceae; genus Promicromonospora; species Promicromonospora sp. CA-289599. The sequence continues at coordinate 1,734,330 of NZ_JBNJNI010000001.1, read as the reverse complement.
CTACCGTGAGCACACCTACTACCGACGCGGTGGCGCCCGGGGCGCCCTCCGCCAGCGGTGATGCGAAGCAGCCACCGCCGCCGATCGTGCCGAGCACGACGTCGGCCGAACGGCTCGCCCTCGCGAAGCAGTACGGGCTACGCCCCCTGAACGTTCGCCCCCCGCTGGGCGAGTACATCCGTGACCTGACGAAGCGCTGGGCGTTCATCCGCGTCCTGGCCACGTCGACGGCCTACGCGAAGAACCAGAACAACTACCTGGGCCAGCTCTGGTCCGTGCTCAACCCGATCCTCAACGCCGGCGTGTACGTGCTGATCTTCGGGGTGATCCTGCAGCTCAGTCGCGACATGGACAACTCGATCGCGTTCATCGTGATCGGTGTCTTCATGTACCGCTTCATCGAGGCCTCGGTGACGGGCGGCGCCAAGTCCATCAGCGGCAAGACGCAGCTCCTGCGTTCGCTCCACTTCCCACGCGCGGTGCTGCCGATGTCGACGGTGCTGTCGCTGCTGACCACGCTCATCCCCGCGATCGTCGTGATGTGCGCCATCACGCTGCTGAGCGGGTTCCTGCCGAGCTACGAGATGATCCACGTGACGTGGTGGTGGCTGCTGCTGCCCGCCGCGATCGCGCTGATGTGGGTCTTCAACATGGGGATCGCCTTCATCATGGCCCGGGCCGTGGCCACCACTCCGGACGTCGAGAACGTCCTGCCCTTCGTCATGCGCGTCGTGATGTACGCGTCGGGCGTGATCTTCCCGGTGACCGCCAAGCTGAACGAGCTGCAGATGGCCGAGCCGGCGAAGACCATCGTCACCGGCGTCCTCGACTACCAGCCGGTGGCCGTCTATCTCTACCTGGTGCGCTCCATCCTGATGCAGGAGGAGCTGTTCCCGCCCAGCGGCCTGATGTGGGCGCTCGGCGGTGCGTGGGCAGTGCTGTTCTTCGTGATCGGTTTCATCGTCTTCTGGCGCGGCGAGGAGAGGTACGGACGTGACTGAGGCCGACGACCACATGGACTTCGACCTCGAGGTCGAGCCGGAGGACGAGGGGGAGGAGGCGCTCGAGACCGATCTGGGCGAACCCTGCCTCGTGGTGGACGACCTGAACGTCGTCTACCGCGTCATCGGCGGCCGGGCCAAGAAGGAGGCCGAGAAGCAGGGCGCGGAGGTCCGCGAGGTCAAGGTCAAGGTCCCCTTCTTCAAGCGGCTGCTCCAGGCGGGACGCGGACACGTCGGTGCCGTGAGCGAGATCCACGCCGTGCGCGGTGTCTCGTTCACCGTGCGGCACGGCGAGTCGGTAGGCATCGTCGGTGTGAACGGCTCCGGGAAGAGCACCATGCTCCGGGCGATCGCCGGGCTCATGCCGCCCCGGTCGGGCAGCGTGCACGTCTCGGGCGAGCCGTCGCTGCTCGGCGTCAACGCGGCGCTCATGCCGCAGCTCACCGGCGAGCGCAACATCATGATCGGCGGCCTCGCGCTCGGGCTCACGCCCAAGCAGGTCGACGAGCGCTTCGACGAGGTGGTGGAGTTCGCCGGTATCGGTGACTTCGTCTACCTGCCGATGAAGACGTACTCGTCCGGCATGGGCGCGCGCCTGCGCTTCGCCATCTCGTCGTCCGCCTCGCCGGACATCCTGATGATCGACGAGGCGCTCGCCACCGGTGACGCCGCGTTCAAGGAGCGCAGCAAGGCGCGCATCGAGCAGGTCCGCGAGAACGCGGGCACCGTGTTCCTCGTCAGCCACTCGATCTCGACGATCGAGGCGATGTGCACGCGCGTGCTGTGGATGCACCAGGGCCAGCTGGTCATGGACGGTCCCGTGCGCGAGGTCGCCGAGGCGTACAAGAACTTCGTGCGGGCACAGCGGCCGGGTAGTCCGGGCATGAGCCCGGCGCGCCGCAGGGCGCACCTGCGCAAGAAGGCGCGGGAAGAGGCGGAGCAGAAGGCCGCTGCCAAAGCGCAGCAGAAGGCCGACGCCGAGGCGAAGAAGAAGGCCGACGCCGAGTCCGAGGCGAAGAAGGCAGCCGAGACCCGGGCGTAACCGCCGAGGTAGACCTCTGGCGAGGTAGTCATTCAGCGACTACCTCGCCAGACGTCTACCTCGCCACCTGTCTACCTCGGCGGTGCGGTCAGGTCAGGGGAGCAGGGCTGCCAGGTGACGGCGGACCGTCTTCACGGCGTCCGGGACCGGGACGTCGGTGGTGTCGATGACCAGCTCGGCGTCGTCGGGCTCCTCGTAGGGCGAGGAGATGCCCGTGAACTCCGCGATCTCACCGGCCCGCGCCTTGGCGTAGAAACCCTTGCGGTCGCGGGCCTCGCACACCGCCAGCGGCGTGCTGATGTGCACCAGGACGAAGTGCGCCCCCGCCTCCTCGGCCAACGTCCGCACCCTGGCCCGCCCGGCCGCGAACGGCGCGATCGGCGCGGCGACCGCGACACCGCCGTGCTTGGCGACGAGGGCCGCGACGTACCCGATGCGTTCCACGTTGGTCTCCCGGGACTCACGATCGAACCCGAGCCCCTTCGACAGGTGGTGCCGCACCTCGTCGCCGTCGAGCAGGGTGGTTCCCAGGCCGTCGTCCTCCAGCTCGGCGGCCAGGGCGCGGGCCACCGTGGACTTGCCCGAGCCCGACAGGCCGGTGAAGAACACGACGACGCCCCGGCGGTGGGTGCCGTCGGCGGCGCGGGCCACCTCGGCGGCCGAGGCGGGCGGGTACAGCGTCCGCACCGCCTCGTCCAGGACGCCCGGCAGCGCCGCCACCAGCTCGGCCGTGGCGGATGAGCGGTGCGCGGCGAGCGGCTCGACGCGTGCGGCACCGTAGGAGGCGGCCACCTCCTCGAACGTCGCCTCGCCCAGGCCGGACCACGGCACGGCAACGGTGGTCACCCGCGCCCCGGTCTGCTCGGTCAGCGAGTCGGCGAGCCCCAGCGCCGCGCGTACGAGGCCCGGGGCGCCGACGGTACCGGGAGCCGGAGCGCGGCGGGCGACGGGGACCAGTAGCAGCACCGTGCCGGCGCTGCCGCTCGTGGTGGGGCCCGCGACCGCGCCCGCGCCGGACACGAGGGTCACCGCAGCGGAGAGCTCCTCGCGGGTCGGAACCTCGGTGACGAGCAGTGCGAGGCCGTTCCCGGCGTCGTCCCCGGAGCGTTCCGCGAGGGCCGCACGCACCGCGCGCGCCGGACGGCGGACGGCGTCGTCCCACTGGGGGCCGATCGCCGCCGGCACGGGCTTGAGCGGCTCCAGCACGCCGGGCCGTTCGCCGGGCTGCTCGCCGGGCCGCACCGTGAGACGGGCCAGCGGGGTGTTCTCGGCGTCGGTCAGGACCACGTCGGCCGGGACGCCCGGCAGGGCCGTGGCGAGCGCGGACGCCGAGAGTGCGCCGCCGAGGGCCAGCTCGACGAGGTCCAGCTCGTCGTCGGACAGGACGCGGGTGGGGGTGTCGGTCATCTGCGGGGACTCGTTTCTGCCGGGTCGTCGGCCGGGTCGTCGATCGGGTCGGTCGAGGGCCCGTCGGCGAGCTCCTCCGGGGTGGAGTCTGCCTCGGAACCGGCTGGTGCCGCACCGAAGCGACGCTTGACCCAGAACCACAGCAGGTTGCCCAGGACCAGCGCGGCCGCGGTAGCGCCCAGCACCGCGGGGAGGCTCGCGCCGAGCAGCTTGAGCCCGGACGCCAGCAGCAGGATCGCCAGCGCACGGCGGATGATGCCGCCTGGCGCACGCGCGGACACGTGGGCGCCGAACCACGCGCCGGGGATCGCGCCGATGAGCAGGGACGTCGTCAGGCCGAGCGAGAAGTCGCCGTACAGGAGGTGGCCGAGCGACGCCGCCGCGACGAGCGGCACCGCCTGGACCAGGTCGGTGCCGACCAGCTGGGACGCCTTGAGCGCCGGGTAGAGCAGCAGGAGCACGACGATGACTATCGAGCCGGCGCCGACCGACGTCATGCCGACCAGGAGCCCGGCCACGGCGCCGAGGATCGCGGTGGGGACGGGGCGCACGACGAGCTCGCGCGGCGCGGACAGGCGGGTAGGCCCCTCGCCGAGCGCCGACCGGTTCCGGACCATCTGCAGCACCGCACGGACCACGAGGCCGCAGGACGCGATCAGCAGCGCCACCCCGAGCACCGTCTTGAGCGTGCTGTCCAGGGAGTCGCCGAACGGCAGCGCCTGGATCAGGAGGGCTCCCGAGAAGGCCGCGGGCACCGAGCCCACGCACAGCCACAGGACGAGCTTGAGGTTCACCGTCCCGCGTCGCATGTGCACTATCGCTCCCGCCGGCTTCATGAAGAGGCTGGCGACCACGTCGCTCGACACCGCCACCAGGGGGTCGACGCGGAACACGAAGATGAGCATGGGCGTCATGAGCGCGCCGCCGCCCATCCCGGTCAGACCCACGACGAAACCGACCGCGAGTCCGCCGAGGACCAGGGGAAGATCGATGCTCATCGGGGGCGCGCCTCAGGCGGGGCGGACAACCCCGCTATTCCGATCGACCCCATCGGGATAGTAGGCATTAATATCTCCTGGGGTGGTGAGGGGTGAGAAAATGTGCGCTAGCACTGGACGACATGGCGGAATGGTAGCCTCGGCGCGTCCGCCGGACCTCCACCTACCGCTCCTTGGCCCCTGTCGAGGGCCGGGCCGCGCAGGACGGCCGGATCCCCGGAGAAGACGTCCACCCTGGAGATCGATGAACGCGCCGTTCCCTACGCTCCCTCAGGCGTCGCTCGATGACGACGCCCTTGCCGACGCACTCGCCGCGGGAGCGGCGGAGGTGCTCCTCGCGCTCCGTGCCGAGGTCGACGCCGCCGACGGCTCGTTCGTGGCCAAGGAATTCAAGGACGCCGGTGACGCCGCGGCTCAGGCATGGCTCGCCGCAGCGCTGACCGCCGCCCGTCCCGCCGACGCCGTCCTCTCGGAGGAGGCGAAGGACGACGCGTCCCGCACCGCCGCGGACCGGGTGTGGATCATCGACCCGCTCGACGGGACCAGAGAGTTCGCCGAACGGCACACCGACGGGCCCCGGGCCGGACAGTGGCGCGACGACTTCGCCGTCCACGTCGCGCTCTGGGAGCGCGGGGCCGGCCTCACCGTCGGAGCCGTGGCCCTGCCCGCCCGCGAGCAGGTCATGACCACCGCGGACGTCGTCGGTCCGGCGGACGACGGCGACGCCGTCCTGGCAGGCGCCCGTCCGCTCCGGATCGCCGCGAGCCGCAGCCGACCGCCCGCATTCGTGGCCGCCCTGGCCGAGCGCGACGACGTCGAGCTCGTGCCGATGGGCTCGGCCGGCGTCAAGATGATGGCCGTCGCCGACGGTACAGTTGATGCCTATGTCCACGGTGGTGGGCAGTACGAGTGGGACTCCGCGGCACCCGTGGCCGTGGCACGGTCGCGAGGGCTCGTCTGCACCCGGCTCGACGGATCCGAGCTCGAGTACAACCGGGAGAGCCCCTGGCTCCCTGACCTGTTCGTATGCCCCCCGGCCCTGGCTCCGCACCTGCGTGAGCTGCTCGACACCGTCGGTGTCGCGTCCGTGGTCGGGGCAGATCGCAAGGAAGGTGCCTGAGGAGTGAAGAGTCACGTCCTGAGCCAGCTGCGCAGCCTGGAAGCCGAGAGCATCCACATCATGCGCGAGGTGGTGGCCGAGATGGGACGGCCGTGTCTGCTGTTCTCCGGCGGCAAGGACTCCATCGTCATGCTGCACCTGGCCGTCAAGGCGTTCGCGCCGGCCCGGGTCCCGTTCCCGATCATGCACGTCGACACCGGGCTGAACTTCCAGACCGTGCTCGACTGCCGGGACCGGTGGGTCGAGCGGACGGGCGTGCAGCTCGTCGTCGCCTCGGTCCAGGAGGCGATCGACCGCGGCCTCGTGCAGGAGGAGCCGAACGGTTCCCGCAACCGGATCCAGACGCCGGTGCTGCTGGAGGCCGCGGAGAAGCACGGCTTCGACGCCCTGTTCGGCGGCGGCCGGCGCGACGAGGAGAAGGCCCGCGCCAAGGAGCGCGTGTTCTCCTTCCGCGACGACTTCGGCCAGTGGGACCCGAAGAACCAGCGTCCCGAGATCTGGAACCTGTACAACGGCCGCGTCCACCAGGGCGAGTCCATCCGGGTGTTCCCGCTGTCCAACTGGACCGAGCTGGACATCTGGGCCTACATCGAGGCCGAGAACATCGACCTGCCCGACCTGTACCTCGCCAAGGAGCGCGAGGTCGTCGAGCGGGCCGGCATGCTCTACGAGGTCAACGACTTCACTCCGCTCAGGGACGGCGAGACCCCGAAGGTCCTGTCCACGCGCTACCGCACGGTCGGTGACGCGAACCTCACGGCGTGCGTCGAGTCCACCGCGACCACGCTGCGCGACGTCGTCGAGGAGGTCGCGGCGGTGCGCCTCACCGAGCGCGGCGCCACGCGCGGCGACGACAAGGTGAGCGAGGCCGCGATGGAAGACCGCAAGAAGGAAGGCTACTTCTGATGACGACGACTCTCCCGGAGAAGGGTTCAGCTCCTGAGGCGCACGACGTCGTCAGCGGCGACCTCCTGCGGTTCGCGACGGCCGGCTCGGTCGACGACGGCAAGTCCACGCTGATCGGCCGGCTGCTGTTCGACAGCAAGTCGATCTTCGCCGACCAGCTCGAGTCGGTGGAGCAGGTCAGCAAGGACCGCGGCGACGACTACGCGGACCTGTCGCTCCTGACGGACGGCCTGCGTGCCGAGCGCGAGCAGGGCATCACCATCGACGTGGCGTACCGCTACTTCGCGACGCCCAAGCGCAAGTTCATCATCGCGGACACGCCTGGTCACATCCAGTACACGCGGAACATGGTCACCGGCGCCTCGACGGCGGACGTGGCGCTCATTCTCATCGACGCACGCAAGGGCGTCGTCGAGCAGTCGCGCCGGCACACGTTCCTCGCCACGCTGCTGGGCGTGCCGCACATCGTGGTCTGCGTGAACAAGATGGACCTGGTCGACTACGACGAGCAGGTCTTCGAGCGGATCCGGGCCGAGTTCACCGAGTTCGCCTCCCGCCTGCGGGTACCGGACCTGACGTTCATCCCGGTGTCCGCCCTGGCGGGCGACAACGTGGTGACCCGGTCCGAGAACATGCAGTGGTTCGACGGCTCGCCGCTGCTCAGCCACCTCGAGCGGCTGCACGTCGCCTCCGACCGCAACCTGGTCGACGTGCGGTTCCCGGTGCAGTACGTGATCCGGCCGCAGCAGAACGACACGCGCGACTACCGCGGTTACGCGGGCACAGTCGCGTCCGGCGTCATGAAGCCCGGCGACCGCGTGCTGGCCCTCCCGGCCGGCCTGGAGACGACCATCGCGTCCATCGACACGGCGGACGGCCCGGTCGAGGAGGCGTACCCGCCCATGTCGGTGACCGTGCGCCTGGCGGACGAGATCGACATCTCGCGCGGCGACATGATCTGCCGCCCGAACAACGCACCGACGGTCACGCAGGACATCGACGCCCAGATCTGCTGGATGGACGAGTCGGCGTCGCTGGTGCAGGGCAAGAAGTACGCGATCAAGCACACCACCCGGTGGGCGCGAGCGCTGGTCAAGAACATCAACTACCGCGTCGACGTCAACACCCTGCACCGTGACGAGGACGCGACCGAGATCAAGCTGAACGAGATGGCGCGGATCCGGCTGCGGGTGACCCAGCCGCTCTTCGTGGACGCCTACCAGACCAACCGGCAGACGGGCGCGTTCATCCTCGTGGACGAGGCGACCAACAAGACGGTCGCCGCCGGCATGATCGGCGGGCCCGCTCACCAGTACTGAGCGACCGCGACCCGTTCCACGGGAGCGCGACAGAAGGGCCGCCGACCTGCGTCGGCGGCCCTTCTGCTCTGCTGGTCCGAACTGCTCGAGGACCTACTTGACCGTCACGGCGTCCAGGGCGTCGGTGATGCCGTCACCGTAGAAGCTGTTCTCGTCCAGCGTGCCCACGCAGGCCGGCCCGGCCGTCGTGGTGGTGCACTCGTGGTCGTCGGCCTGGTTGCGGACGGCCGCCTCCAGCTTGGCCGGGCTCCAGCGCGGGTGCGCCGACTTCATGAGCGCGAGCACGCCCGCGACGTGCGGGGACGCCATCGACGTGCCGCTCTTGAGGTCCCAGGTGCCGTCGAGCTCCGTGGACAGGATCGCGCTGCCCGGGGCGGAGACGTCGATCTTGCCGAGGCCGCGGTTCGAGAACGAGCTGAGGTTCGTGGCCTGGGTCAGGGACGAGACCGTCACGACGCCGTCCAGCTCAGCGGGGATGTCCTCGCAGCCGGAGTTGATCACCCGGTTCACGGCAGCCGAGTCGTTGGGGCTCGACGCGTCGGTGGTGTTGTTGGCCAGGTCGGTGGCCGCGTTGCCCGCCGCGGCGGCGTGCACCACGCCCCGCTTCGTCGAGAAGTCCACCGCGCGGCGCACGGCCTCCTTCGCGGCAGCCTGGTCGGGCTGGTCCTCGCACCAGTACATGAACGGGTCGATGTAGTACGAGTTGTTCGTGACGTCCATGCGGTGCAGGCCCGCCCAGATGAAGCCGCAGACCGCGTACTCGGGGTAGATGTACCCGTCGTCGTTCACCACCTTGACCGAGGCCATCTTGACGCCCGGGGCCACGCCCACGATGCCGACGCCGTTCTGCGCCGCGGCGATGGTGCCGGCGACGTGCGTGCCGTGGTCCGACGTGGTCGGCAGCCAGCCGGTCGCCGAGGTGTCCGGCTTGCCGCCGTCCGTGCAGTTCACCGACTGGTCGGCGTCGACCTGGGTGGCCAGGTCGGGGTGCGACGCGTCGATCCCGGAGTCCAGCACGCCGACGGTGACGCGGGACGAGCCGGGGTTGACCTCGATGGCCTGGTCAGCCTTGATCATCGTCATGTCCCACTGCGTCGCCTCGCCCGGGTCGGGGACGGCGGTGGTGCCGGCCGGCTCGTCGACGGTCCAGCCGGTGGTGTCCTTCTTCGCCTGGCCCACGACGGTCTTGCTCTTCTTGGCTCCAGCGGCGGTCTCGGCGCCCGGCGTGCCCTCGGTCGGCGAGACGGTGCGGGTGGCGCCGACCGACTCGACGACGCCGACGCGGTCGGCGGTGAGCACGTCCTCGCGGAACGAGCCGTTCGCGGAGTGGACGACGAGCACGCCGATCTGCGGCCAGGCCTGGACGACGACGCCGTCGGCCCGCTTGATCGCCTTGACCGCGAGGATGGTGTCCCGGGCGCCGGCGCGCTCCGTGTTCACGACGTACGAGAACAGTGCTCCGTCCGGCGTGACGATCGGGACGGGCGTCGACTCCGGCTCGTCGGCCGCGTTTCCGGCTGCGCTGCCGAACACGCTGAGCGCGAGCGCCGTCGCTGTGGCGACCGCGAGTGCTCTGCGGGAGTGGGAGATGCGCATGTTCACTCTCCTGTGGTGACGTATGAGCCCCCGTGCGGGGCCCTAGGGCAACTTACGCGTCCTGGCGAGAATTGCCATCGGATCTGGGCAGAAGATACGAGCGCGAAACCTACTTTTTCGCCCCGCGGTGCTTTCGTCGCACCGGTGCGTCCCGGCCGGGAGCACGTGATGGTTCGATGACCCTGTGATCGACAACCGCGACTACCGGATCGAGGACGAGGCCCGCGTGCGCGAGCTCGTCCGCACCCACGGCTGGGCCACCCTGGTCTCGGTCGCCGACGACGGCGCGCCCGTCGCCTCCCACCTGCCGGTCCTGCTGGAGGACACACCGCCGGGGGAGCCGATGAGCCTGCTCAGCCACGTCGGCCGGCCGGACGAGGTGCTGCACGGGTTCCACAGCGGACGCGAGTCGCTGCTCGTCGTCCAGGGACCGCACGGCTACGTGTCGCCCGGCTGGTACGACATGACGCCCGCCGTGCCGACGTGGAACTACGTGGCGGTCCACCTGCGCTGCACCGTCGAGCTGCTCGGGCCCGACGAGTCGTACGCGATCCTGTCCGACACCGTCGACAGGTACGAGTCTGTGCTCCCCGACCCGGTCCGGTTGCCCCGCGTCGAGGAGTACGCGCGGCGCATCGCCAAGGGCGCCGCGGGGTTCCGCCTGCGGGTCACCGGATGGCAGGGCAAGGCCAAGCTCAGCCAGGACAAGCCGCGCGCCGTCGCGGAACGTGTCGTGGCGGCGCTGGAGTCCGACCCGCACTACGCGCAGCCCGCGCTCGCGGCGGAGCTGCGGGCCGAGCTCGACCGTAGACCGGACCAGTCGTGAGCCTCGCGGAGCCGATGCTGCTCACGGGCGCCCGCCTGATCGACGGCGGGCGTGCCGAGCTTTTTGACCTGCTGGTGTCCGACGGCGTGGTGCGGGCGGTGGCGCCGTCCGGCACTCTTGCCGGGGCGGGCGCCCGGACGGTGGAACGCGTCGACCTCGACGGGCGTACCGTCCTGCCCGGTCTCTGGGACAAGCACGTCCATCTCACGCAGTGGGCGCTGGTGCGGCGCCGGCTCGACCTGTCCGGCGCCGGCTCCGCGGCCGAGGTGGTGGCGCTCGTGCGCGACCGCCTCGCCGACGGTCTGCCCGAGCCGGGGACCGCGCTGGTCGGCTACGGGTTCCGGGACGGCCTGTGGCCGGACGTCCCTACCGCCGCGCTGCTCGACGCCGTGGCGGGCTCCGTTCCGGTGGTGCTCATGTCCGGGGATCTGCACTGCGCCTGGCTCAGCACCGCTGGCCTGGGGTTCGTCGGCGTCGACGCACACCCCACCGGTGTGCTGCGGGAGAGCGAGTGGCTGCCGCTGGCCGTCGCCGTCGACCGGGCGCCCGAGGACCTCGCCGACACCTGGGTGGCCGACGCCGCCGCTGCCGCCGCGGCCCGGGGCGTGGTCGGCGTCGTCGACCTGGAGATCACCGACAACCTGACCTCCTGGCGTCGCCGGTTCGCCGGGGGTTTCGACGCGCTGCGCGTCCGGGCCGGCGTCTGGACGTCCTGGCTCGACGACGTCCTCGCTGAGGGCCTGCACACCGGCGACGTGCTGCCGGGCACGGGCGGCCTGCTGGAGCAGGGGCCGTACAAGGTGGTCACGGACGGCTCGCTCAACACCCGCACCGCCTACTGCCGGGATGCTTATCCCGGCCTGACGGGGCCAGAGGCGCACGGGATCCTGTCGGTGCCGCCCGAGGGCCTGGTCCCGCTCATGAAGCGCGCCCACGACGGCGGGCTGCGGTGCGCGATCCACGCGATCGGCGACCACGCCAACGCCCTCGCGCTGGACGCGTTCGCCGCGACGGGCGCGCGCGGCTCGGTCGAGCACGCCCAGCTGCTCGACGCCGCCGACCTCGCCCGGTTCGCCGAGCTCGGGGTGATCGCATCCGTCCAGCCCGAGCACGCCATGGACGACCGCGACGTCGCCGACCGGCACTGGGCCGGCCGCACCGGGCGTGCCTTCCCGTACGGCTCCCTGGCCGACGCCGGGGCGGTGCTCGCGCTGGGCTCGGACGCCCCGGTCGCGCCCCTCGACCCCTGGGCCGCGATCGCGGCGGCCGTCAGCCGTGCCCGGGACGGGCGCGAACCGTGGCACCCCGAGCAGCGGATCGGGCCGCGGACCGCGCTGGAGGCCTCGACGGACGGGCGCGGGCTGTATCCGGCGGCGGGCGGCCCGGCGGACCTGGTGGTCCTGGATGGCGACCCGCTGGAGGCCGACGCCGCCGACGCCGATGGGGACGGGGCCGGGGCTGCGGGCGCGGCGGACGCGCTGCGGAAGATGCCGGTAGCGGGCACCCTGCTGGCGGGCCGCTGGACCTACCGGACGTTCTGAGTCCGGACCGTCCACCCCCACACACTGCACACGACACGCCGGTGATGGCGGGCAGTGTGTAGGGGTCGCCGTGGTCGCGCGGGTTCCATTGTCGTTGATGTGCGGTTGCCGGTCATCTACGCTTCGTTTGTTGCGTCTGATTCGACTGTTGCGACTGGAGGTTTGTGATGAGCGAGGCAACACCCCTCATCCCGGGGCCCGCTGATGCGGAGCTGGCTCGGTCTGCGCTGCGCGCGCTCGGTGCCGCGCCTGCTACGGACGGCCCTGTCCATCTTCGGGTCGAAGAGGGCGCCGACATCGTCGTACCAAGGTCAGCGCTCAGTGCGTTGGCGCAGGTGCTCTCCGCTTTTGCGCACGGCGAGGGTGTGACCGTGCTCCCGGCGCAGGCGGAACTGACCACGCAGCAGGCTGCTGACGCCCTGAACGTGTCGCGCCCGTTCCTGATCGGGTTGCTGGAGCAGGGCAAGATCGCGTACCGCACCGTGGGCACGCATCGCCGAGTCAAGGCTTCCTCGTTGGTCGAGTACATGCGCGCTGACGACGCCGAACGCCTGGCCGCAGCTGATGCACTCTCGGCAGAGACCTATGACCTCGGTCTGACCTGATGTCGGTAGTGGCGCTGTACGACGCGAACGTGCTGTACCCGTCCACGTTGCGTGACGTCTTGATCCGCGTCGGCGTCGCGCAGCTGGTCCGTCCGAAGTGGAGCGACCAGATCCTGGACGAGACGTTCCGGAACCTGCGGGCCAATCGTCCTGATCTCGGTGCTGAACAGCTCGGGCGAACTCGGGATCTGATGAATCGTGCCCTGCGCGACGTACTTGTCACCGGCCATCAGGGCCTCATCGGCACGTTGGACCTGCCGGACCGTGACGACCGGCACGTTCTGGCCGCCGCGATCACCGGTGGGGCGAAGGTGATCGTGACCAAGAACCTACGGGACTTCCCTGCATCAGCGTTGGCGCCGTACGGACTGATTGCTGAGCACCCCGACGACTTCCTGGTCGGCCTCGTTCAGGAGCACTCGACCGTCGTCACCACCATCGTCGATGCGATTGCGCGGACGTGGAAGAACGCCGATCCCGAGATCGTGCTCAAGAGCTTGACGGTTGAGGCCCCGAGGGCTGCGGAACTGATTCGTGACGGGCGCGCGTCCATGTGAGGCAGGCGAACCCGGACCGTCCACCCCTACACACTGCACGCGACACGCCGGTGATGGCGGGCAGTGTGTAGGGGTCGCTGCTGACCAGCGGCCGTCCCCCGAGGGGTCAGTCGCTCAGCGCGCCCAGGATCAGGTATCCCGCACAGGCCGCACCGAGGACCAGGGCAGCGGCCGTGGCGAGGGCGATGGGGGCGGCGCCGTGGTCGAGGGAACCGGTGGTGTGCAGCGCGGCGTTGGCCCGGCGGTAGCCGATCGCGGCCGCGACATAGGCGGCGACCGCCAGGCCGGTACCGATCACGCCCGCGAAGACCGCGAGGACACCGGCGGACTCCACCGTGAAGCGCATGGCGACGACGCTGGCCACCCCGAAGGCGAGGCATGTGCGGCGCCAGGCGAGCAGGGTGCGCTCGGTCTGCAGGCCGGAGTCGTAGACGCCGTCCTCGCCGGCCTCCCGGCTCATACGAACAGCCCGATGGCCACCAGCGCGACCGCGACGACGATGCCCACGACGAGCAGCGCGCCGACGGCGAGGCCGGGGAGCGGCCGGCCCAGGCGCAGCGCCGTCTCGGTGGCGGCCCAGCCGAGCCAGGCCTGCACCGCGGCGACGGTGCCCAGCACGAGGAAGACACCGGCGGCGGCCACGCGCCAGCCGGTCGCGGCGGGCAGCGAGAGCGCCTCGAGCGCGAACGCGCCCGCGTACAACCCGAGCGCCGTGCGCAGCCAGGCCAGGAACGTGCGCTCGTTGGCGAGGCTGAACCGGGGGTCCGGCTCTTCGCCGTCCCGGTAGACGCGCTGGGGGAATCGCTTCGCGCTCACGGTCGTGCGACCCCCGTGCCGGCCGTCCGGCGTTCCTCCACCGCTGCCGCGACCACCGGGTCGGAGCTCGGGGTCGTGACGCCGTACCGCAGCAGGTAGCCGATGCGGGACTCGCGCACGTGCGCGGCCATCAGCGCCGCGGCGCGCTCGCCGTCGCCCGCGTCGATGGCGCTCACGATCACGCGGTGCTCGGGCCAGAGCCGCTTGCCCCGCGGCTGCACCGCGGCGGCGTAGAGCCACTCGATCTTCCACGAGAGCTGGCGCAGCAGCCGGGTCATCGTCGCGCTGCCGCTGAGCTCGGCGATGGCGATGTGGATCTGGTCGTTGATGGCGACCAGGGGATCCAGGTCGTCGGCCGCCACGTGCGCGTCACCGGCGTCGAGCAGGGCGGCGATCTCGCGGCGGATGTGCCACCAGCTCTCGGGGCTCTCGTCGCCCGAGTAGAGCGCGGCCGCCCGGCGGGCGGCGCTGCGGGCCGTCGCCACCTCGAGGGCCTCGCGCACCGCGAAGAGGTCGTCGGCGTCGTGCACCGGGATGGGTGCCACCCGCGAGCCCACGTGCGGCCGGGAATCGATGAAACCCTCGCTCTCCAGGCCGCGCAGCGCCTCCCGGACAGGGACCCGCGAGACGACGTAGCGCTGGGCCAGCGACGCCTCGGTGATACGAGCACCGGGGGTCAGGACGCCGGCGATGATGTCCCGCCGGATCGCGTCCTGGACCGACACCGGCCGACCGCCGGTCGGCACGCCGCCGGTCGGCATGGGGTCGGCGAGCACGGGCTCATCGGACGAAAGCGGCACCGGGGATAGCTCCTAGCAGGTCGCGGGTGTACTCGGCGCTCGGGGAGTGGAACACGTCGTCGACCGCCCCTTGCTCCTCGACGCGGCCTTGCCGCAGCACCACCACATTATCCGCTATGCCGCGGACCACTGCGAGGTCGTGGCTGATGAACAGGTACGACACCCCCAGCCGTTCCTGCAGGTCACCCAGCAGCTCCAGGATCTGCTCCTGGACCAGGACGTCGAGGGCGGAGACCGCCTCGTCGAGCACGAGCAGCTCCGGCTCGGGCGCCAGCGCCCGCGCGATGGCGACGCGCTGACGCTGCCCGCCGGACAGCTCGCCCGGGTGCCGGTGCGCCACGTCCCGCGGGAGCGCCACCTGGTCCAGCAGGTCGGCGACCCGCGTGCGCCGCGAGTCGCGGTCGCCGACGCCGAAGATCCGCAAGGGCTCGTCGACGATCCGCTCGACGGTGTGCGTGGGGTCGAGCGAGGCGTACGGGTCCTGGAACACGGGTTGCACGCGTCGCCGCAGGGCGTGCCGCTCGGTGCGCGCGGCCCCGGCGATGCTCCTTCCGTCCACCAGGGCCGCCCCGCTGGTCGGTGTCTCCAGTCCGAGGAGGATGCGGGAGACGGTGGTCTTGCCCGATCCGGACTCGCCGACCAGCGCGGTCGTCCCGCCGCGCGGGACCGTGAACGACACGTGGTCCACGGCCCGCAGCAGCCCGCCCCGCCCACGCACCCGGTACTCCTTGACCAGGTCCCGCACGGTGACGACGTCGGCGCCCGCGGCGCGCTCCACCGGAGCCACCGGAGCCACCGGCCCCCGGGTCTCCCCGCCCTGCGTGACGACGGCGGCCGGCGCCGCCGCGACCAGCCGCCGCGTGTACTCGTGCTGCGGCGAACGCAGGACCTGCTCGGGGGTGCCCTGCTCGACGACCCGGCCGTCGAGCATGACGATCACCCGGTCGGCCCGGTCGGCGGCGAGCCCCAGGTCGTGCGTGACCAGGATCATGGCGGTCCCGTGGGCCTCGGCCAGCGCCACCAGGTGGTCGAGGATGCGCCGCTGCACCGTGACGTCCAGGGCCGACGTCGGCTCGTCGGCGAGCAGCAGCTCGGGCTGCCGGGCCAGCGCCATCGCGATGAGCACGCGCTGGCGCATGCCGCCCGAGAACTCGTGCGGGAACTGCTTGGCGCGCCGCTCCGGCTCGGGCACGCCGGCCTCGGCCAGCAGCTCGACGACGCGCTGCCGGACGGCGTCACCGCGCATACCGTCGGCACGCAGTGCGTCGGCCACCTGGTCGCCGAGCCGCATGGCCGGGTTGAGGTTGGTGCCCGGGTCCTGCGGCACCAGGGCGATCCGGCCGCCCCGGACGGCGCGCATGCGGGCCTCGCCGGCGGAGGCGAGGTCCTCGCCGTCGAGGCTGATGGTGCCCCCGGTGAGGCGGCCGGCGCCGGGCAGCAGCCGCAGGAGTGCGGCGACGACCGTCGACTTGCCCGAGCCGGACTGGCCCACGATCGCGACCCGCTCGCCGCGTGCGACGTCGAGGTCGACGTCGCGCACGACGGGGATGTCGCCGTAGGCGACGCTCAGCCCCCGGACGGACAGGAGCGGCGTGGTGTCAGCGTCCTGCGGCATAACCCTGCGCCCCTCTCGGGTTGGCGGCGGCTCCGAGCAGCCCGGTCGCAGGGTCACGGGTCACGGCCGACAGGCGCCCCAGCGCCCAGTCGCCGGCCCGGGTCACGACGTGCCCGCGGCGCACCAGGGCGGCGATGACGTCGGCACCGAGCCGGTCCTCCACCACGGCGCCGCCCGGCGTCCAGGTGCGCGGCCAGAACGAGCCGGGGAACGACGTCGTGTGCAGGGCCGGTGCGTCGATCGCCTGCTGCGGCGTGTACCCACCGACGAGCACCCGGAGCAGGAACAGCAGCTGCCACTGGTCCTGCTGGTCGCCGCCCGGGGAGCCGAGCGCGATCAGCGGCTCGCCGTCGCGCAGCACGAGCGTGGGCGTGAGCGTGGTCCGCGGCCGCCGTCCGGGGACCAGGGCCGACGGCGACGCCTCGTCGAGCCACGTCATCTGCAGCCGCGTGCCCAGGCAGAAGCCGAGACCGGGCACCGTGGGGGAGGACTGCAGCCAGCCGCCCGAGGGCGTGGCCGAGACCATGTTGCCCCAGCGGTCCACGACGTCGATGTGGCACGTGTCCCCGCGGGTGGCGCCGGTGTGCTCGGGGGAGTCGGGCTCCGGGACCGTCGGCTCGCCGACGCCCGCCGCCGCGCCGCCCGTCGGCGCGCCCGGCAGCGAACCGGCCGGGGCGCTGGTCACGTACTCGGTGCGCAGGGTGGGCACGGGCGGCGTCGTCCGGCCGGGGACGTCGCCGGGGCGCACCTCGTGGCTCGCGGCGTCCCCGATCAGGGCCCGCCGCGCGGCCGCGTACTCCTCGCTGAGCAGGTACGTCAGCGGCACGTCGTCGGAGTCGGCGGCGGGGTCGCCGTACCAGACGTCGCGGTCCGCCATCGCGAGCTTCTGGGCCTCGAGGACCGTGTGGGCGCCGAGCTCGGTGGACGGGTCGAGCGCGGCGTCGTCGAACCCCTCGAGGATCTTGAGCGCCGCGAGCATGGCCGGGCCCTGTCCCCAGGCACCGGTCTTGGCGACGGTGTACCCGCGGAACGTCGCGGTGCAGGCGTCCTCGTAGGAGGCCTCGAAGCCGGCGACGTCGGCGGCGGTCATGACGCCCGCGTGGTCGCCGCCGTCGGCATGCCGGTGCGGGGTGCCGACGAACGCCTCGACGGCCGCGCCCACGCGCTCGCGCCAGGCCACCCTGGCGAGGTCGATGGCCTTCGCGCGGCTCGCTGCCCCGGAGCCCGCCGAGACGACCGCTTCCAGCAGGTCGGCGTACTCCGGGTTGGTCACGAGCGTGCCGGGGGCGGGGGCCGCGCCGTCCGGCAGCCAGCGGGCGGCCGAGGTGGGCCAGTGGTCCCGGAACAGGTCGCTGACCAAGGAGATGGTGGAGCTGACCCGGCCGAGCACCGGGTGCCCGTCGCGGGCGTACCCGACCGCGTACGCCAGCACGTCGCCCAGGTCCCAGGTGCCGTGGTCGCGCAGGAGCAGCAGCCAGGCGTCGACGGCGCCCGGCACCGCCGCCGCCAGCGCCCCCGAACCCGGCACGAGGTCGAGCCCCTCGGCCCGGAAGTGCTCGATCGTGGCGCCCGCCGGCGCAGGGCCCTGGCCCATCAGCACGCGCGGGGCCGACGGCGCGTCCGCGGTGACGAAGACACCCGTCATGTCGCCGCCCGGCCCGTTGAGGTGCGGCTCCACGACGTGCAGCACGAACGCGCCGGCGACCGCGGCGTCGAACGCGTTGCCGCCCCGTTCGAGCACGGCCTGGGCGCTCGCGGTGGCGATCCAGTGGGTGGAGCCCACCATCCCGAACGTGCCCGTCAGGTCGGGGCGCGTGGCAGGGGCGGTGGGCGGGGTGAACGACGTCATGACACTCACTTACGGTCGGTGGACGGGTCGAGGGCGTCGCGCAGGGCGTCCCCGAGGAGGTTGAAACCGAGACAGATCCCCACGATGGCCAGGCCGGGGAACAGCGCGGCGGTGGGCGCGCGGCCCAGGTACTGCTGCGCGTCCGAGAGCATGATGCCCAGGCTCGGCGTGGGCGGCTGGATGCCGAGCCCCAGGAACGAGAGCACCGCCTCGCCCAGCACCGCCGCCGGCATGATGACCGTGGCCTGCACGATGATCGCCGAGAGGCAGTTCGGCAGGATGTGCTGCGCGAGAATCCGCGGCCCGGACGCGTCCATCGCTGTGGCCGCCAGCACGAACGGGCTCTCCTTGAGCCGCATCGTCTCGGCGCGCACCACCCGCACCATGGTCGGCACCTGCGCGATGCCGAGCGAGACGGCGGCACCCGAGAGGCTGGGCCCGTTGATGGCGGCCAGCCCCACCGCGAGGATCAGGAACGGGAACGCGAGCGTCACGTCGGTCAGGCGGGAGACGGGCGCGTCGAGCCACCGCCAGTAGCCGGCTGCCAGCCCGAGCGGCGTCCCGACGACGACGGCGAGGCCGACGGCGACGACCCCCACCATGAGCGAGGCCCGGATCCCGTACATCATCCGGGACAGGACGTCGCGGCCCAGGTCGTCGGTGCCGAGCGCGTAGCCGATCGTGCCCGGGAGCTGGAACGGCGCGTCGAAGTGGACCTCGGCGGGTCCGTGCGGCGCGAGCAGCGGCGCGAGCAGCCCGGCCAGCACGACTACCGCGAGCATGACGGCGCCGGTGATCGCCTGGGGGGTCCGCAGCCGGGAGAGCAGACGCCGCGGCGGCGCGAAGCCGGGCGCACCGGCCGCGACGTCGCCGTGCTCGATGACGGTCATGAGCGGCCTCCCACTCGGATACGCGGGTCGATGACGGAGTACAGGACGTCCACGGCGAGGTTGACCAGCACGTAGCCCACGGTGGTCAGCACCACGATGGCCTGGATGACGGGGTAGTCGCGCTGGAAGACGGCGTCGAGCGTGAGCTTGCCGAACCCGGGCAGCGCGAAGATCTGCTCGGTGACCACCGCCCCGGAGATCAGGCCGCCGAGCTGCAGCCCGGCGATCGTGACCACGACGATGAGGGAGTTGCGCAGTCCGTAGCGCAGCAGCACCCGGGTGCGGCCGAGGCCCTTGGCGCGGGCGGTGCGGACGTAGTCGGTCCGCATCGTCTCGATCATGGAAGCCCGGGTCTGCCGCATGATGACGGCGGCCAGGCCGGTGCCCAGGATGAGTGCGGGCAGGGTCAGGTGCACCACCCAGCCCACGGGATCCTCCGTGAGCGGCACGTAGCCCGAGGCCGGGAACAGCCCGAGCCCGACGCACAGGTAGAGGATCGCGAGCATGCCGAGCCAGAAGTTCGGCACGGACAGGCTGGTCAGCGCCGCCGCGTTCGCCATCCACTCGGGCCAGCGCCCGCGGTAGCGCTCCGCGAGCAGGCCGAGCACCACCCCGGACACGACGGCGACGACTATCGCGTACAGCGAGAGCCACAGCGTCACGGGCAGCGTGGCCGCGATCATGCTCACGACCGAGGCACCGGTGCGGGTGGACTCGCCGAGGTCACCCGAGGCGACCTCGGCGAGGAACCGTCCGTACTGCACCCAGACCGGCTGGTCCAGGCCCAGGTCGGCGCGGATCATGGCGAGCCGTTCCGGTGTGGCCTCCTCGCCCGCCATCGCGAGCGCGGGGTCGCCGGGCAGCATGCGGACGCCCAGGAAGATCACCACGGACGCCAGCAGGAGGGTGACGGCCGACTGCCCGAGGCGGACGAGGAGGTAGCGACGCATGCTCAGCCTTCGGCCGGCTCGACGAACGCCGAGTGGCTCAGCCGCACCACGCCGTCGGCGTAGGTGGAGATGCCCGCGACCTCGTCGACGTAGCCGGTCAGGTTGCGGGTCCGGTACAGGTAGATGACCGGGTTGTCCTGCTGCACCTGCGTGACGACCTGGCCGTAGAGCTCTGCGCGCTCCTCCGGGTCGACGACGGTCGCGGCCTCGGTGAGCAGGTCGTCGACGTCGGGGTCGCTGTACCCCGAGTAGTTGTTGCCGGCCCCGGTGCTGAGGAAGTTGAACATGTTGCCGTGCGGGTCGACGCGGCCCGACCACCCGAGCTGCAGCAGGTCGAAGTCGCCCTGCTCCTGGACCTCCAGCAGCGAGGAGTACTCCACGGGTACGATCTCGACGTCGAATCCGCCGTCGGCCACCGAGGCCTGGACCGCCTGCGCGAGGCGCAGGGTGTCGGGCGTGTTGGTCACCTTCATCTCGATCTCGTACGGCACGTCGGCGCCTGCCTCCTCCAGCAGTGCCTTGGCGCCCTCCGGGTCGTGCTCCGGGCAGGCCTCGCTCGCGTCCGTGCTGAACGGGGACGCCGGGGAGATCGGCGAGCAGGCGGGGTCGAACCGGTCGTTGAACACGGACTTCACGAGCTGCTCGCGGTCCACCGCCATCGACAGCGCCTGGCGGACCCGGGGATCGGTCGCGATCGGGGTGTCGATCTCCCCGGGCGGCGCGCCGACGCCGTCGGTGTTGCCGACGTTGACCGTCATCGCCTGGTAGCCCAGCGAGCCGACCTCGAGCACACCCACGCCGCCGTCGGCCTCCAGCGCCGAGAGGTCCTGGGTCGAGATCGTGTCGGCGACCTGGACGTCGCCCGAGCGCAGGTTGGCGGCCCGGATGCTGGCGTCCGTGATGATCCGGTAGGTGATCGAGTCCAGGTGCACGTTGTCGGCGTCGTAGTACAGGGGGTCGCGCTCGACCGTGATGGACGTCTGCGGCACCCGCTCCACGAACCGAAAAGCGCCGACGCAGACGGGGTGCTCGCCGAACTCGTCGCCCGACTCCTCCAGCGCCGTCGGCGACATGATCATGCCCGCGCGGTCGGCGAGGACCGCGGCGATCGGCGCGAAGGGCGTCTCGTAGGCGATCTCGACCTCTGTCTCGCTCACGGCCGTCACCCCGGAGATCGGGCCGAGCTCGCTGCGCCTGGACGAGTCCTCCTTGGTGAGGTGGCGCTCGATCGACGTCTTCACGGCGTCGGCGTCGAACGGCGTCCCGTCGGCGAACCGCACGCCCTCCTTGAGCGGGAACGTGACGGTGCGGCCGTCGTCCGAGACCTCGGGAAGCTCGGTGGCCAGCATCGGGACGATCTCGCCCGCGGCGTCGATGTCGTAGAGCTTCTCGCACATCGTCTCCATGACGTAGCGCGTGTAGAGCGACGACGACGTGGTCGGGTCGAGCACGTCCGGCTCGGCCGACAGGGCCATGACGAGGTCGCCGCCCTCGGAGATCGTCCGGCCGTCGAGGTCCACGCTGGTGACGTCGGCCGCGTCGTCGGCGGGGCCCGCGCTCGTCTGCACCTCCTGGCAGCCGGACAGCACGAGGACCGCGGCGAGGAGGCCGGCGGCGGGGGCGAGTGGGCCGCGCAGCCGCGGCGGCGTGAGAGTGCGCACTGGAGAATCCAATCCGGGTCTGACAGGGACTATTGCATACAATCAGTGTCGAGCAAACATGTCTGTATGCAATGTGTTGCGGTCCTGTTAAACCTCGTGCCGTGCGCGCGTCCCTTTCCGGCGGGTGAAACCCTGGGTACAGTCTCGCCATGGAAAAGGACAATGAGGTCACTTCACAGGGGATGACCGAGGACCCGCCGCCGTCGGGCGAGCGAACCGGGGCCGGGTACGACGGGACCCTCGAACGGCCGCGCTGGAAGATCATCGGCCCGGGCCTCGTCGTCGCGGCCACCGGCATCGGCGCCGGCGACCTCGTCGCCACGATGGTCGCGGGCAGCAACTACGGCTATGCGCTGCTGTGGGCGGTCATCCTCGGCGTCGTCGTGAAGATCGCCCTGGTGGAGGGCGCCGGGCGCTGGACGCTCGCGACCGGCCGCACCATCTTCGACGGCTGGAAGGGGCTCGGCCTCTGGGCCGTCGTCTACTTTGGCGTCTACGTGGTGATCTGGGGCTTCAGCTACGGCGCCGCCGCGATGTCCGGCGTCGGCCTCGCGCTGAACGGCCTGTTCCCGGGCGTCGACGTGCGCTACTGGGCGATGCTCTCCGGCGTCGCCGGGCTCCTGCTCGTCTGGTTCGGCAAGTACAAGCCGTTCGAGAACGTGATGGCGGTCCTCATCGGCGTCATGTTCGTGACGGTCGTGGGCTCGGCGGCACTGACGACGCCCAACCTCGGCGAGATCGCGGCGGGCCTCGTGCCGATCATTCCCGAGGGTGCGGTCCTGAACACGCTGGGCCTCGCGGGCGGCGTCGGCGGCACCATCACCCTTGCCGCTTACGGCTACTGGCTCACCGAGAAGGGCTGGGACACGCCCCGCTGGATGCGCGTGATGCGGCTCGACAACGCGTGGGCCTACGTCATGTCGGGCATCTTCGTGGTGTCCATGCTCATCGTGGGCTCGGAGCTGCTGTACTCCGCCGGCATGGCCGTGGCCGACGGCGAGGAGGGGCTCATCGACCTCGCCGACGTGCTCGCCCAGCGGTACGGGTCGTTCATGGCACCGCTGTTCCTCGTCGGGTTCTTCGCCGCGACGTTCTCGTCGATCCTCGGGGTCTGGCACGGCGTGTCGCTCATGTTCGCCGACTTCGTCGCCACCATGCGCAACCTGCCCAGCGACGACCGCCGTCGCGGCGCCGGCGGCACCTACTACCGGAGCTACATCCTGTGGCTGACGTTCCCGCCGATGGCACTGCTGTTCCTCGACCGGCCGATCCTGCTCGTCGTGCTCTACGGCGCGCTGGGCTCGCTCTTCATGCCGTTCCTCGCGCTGACGCTGCTGATCCTCCTGAACTCGAAGGCCGTTCCGCAGCAGTGGCGCAACCGCTGGTGGGTCAACGTGATCCTCGTCCTGGTGGCCGTGATGTTCCTGGTCCTCGGCGGCAACGAGCTCATCAAGGTGATCGCGCCGGTCTTCGGCGGCTGATCCCGCGCCGGCCGAACGTGTCAGACCCTCGGGTCATCCAGGTGACCTGAGGGTCTGACACGTTCGCCCGGTGACGGCGTCAGACCGCCACCGCCCGCATGCTCTGGACCTTCTCGTAGATCATCTCGAACGCGTCGAGGGTCCCGTCCTCGGCGTGCGCCACGACCAGCTCCCGGCTGGCCGCGCCCATGCGGTGCCGCAGGTCGGCGTCGGTCAGCAGGTCGCCCAGCCGGTTCGCCAGCTCGCGCACGTCGCCCGGCGTGTAGAGCCAGCCGTTGACGCCCGGGCGCACCAGGTGCGGCAGCGCCATCGCGTCGGCGGCCACCACGGGCAGCCCCGACGACATCGCCTCCAGCGTGACCAGGCTCTGCAGCTCGGCGATGCTCGGGATGCAGAAGATGTCGGCCTCCGCGTACGTGGCCACCAGCTCGTCGTCGGGCACGAAACCGCGGAAGGTCACCCGGTGCGAGACCCCGAGGTCGTCGGCGAGCGCTGCCAGCGCGGCCGACTGCCCTCCCTTGCCGACGATCTCGACCCGGCCGGGCGTGCCCTCGGGCAGCATCGCGACGGCGCGGATCAGCTCGTCGACCCGCTTCTCGGCGTCGAGCCGCCCGACGAAGAGGATCTTGGGCTCCGTCGTCGCGCCCCGCGGAGGTGCGGCGAAGTGCGCGGAGTCGATGCCGTTGGACACGGCGATCGCTTCGGTCAGGCCGGCGCGTGCGACCAGCAGGTCCACCGCGCGGGGGGTGGGCGCGGTCACGATCTGCGCCTTGCGATACACGCGGCCGGCGTCGCGCCCGGCCCAGGCGGCGAACGTCTCGGTGAGCGACCCGGGGATCGGCAGGTAGGCGAGGACGTTCTCCGGCATGAGGTGGTTGGTGGCCACCAGCGGGTAACCGCGCCGGGCCGTGGCGGAGACCATGCCGCGACCCACGAGGAAGTGCCCCTGGGTGTGCACGACGTCGGGCTGGATCTCGTCCAGCAGCCGGCCGACCGCCGCGGCCGCATGCCACGGGGTCACCACGCGGAGCGACTCGTGCGCCGGGTACCGGAAAGAGCGCAGGCCGTGCACGGTGACCCCGTCGAACGTCTCGACCACGGGGCGGCCCACGGGCGACGGTGCGACCACGTGCACCTCGTGCCCGCGACCGCTCAGGCCGTGCGCGAGCCGGTGGGCGAACCGCGCGGCGCCGTTGATGTCCGGTGGGTAGGTCTCCGCGCCGATCAGGATCGTGCGGCGGGTGTCGGGCAGGTTCACTGAGCTGTACCTCTCGATGGTCCGGTAAGTCTCGAAGTGGTCGTGCGCGCCGCGTGGCCCGTGTCGGAGCTGGGGATCCGCCGAGCTCGGTGGCGCAGGAACAGGACGCGGTCGCCGGGGGGCGACGGGCGGTGGACGTCCGTGCCCACACGCTCCCTCAGGACGGCGGTACCGGCGAGCGGTACGGTGCCGGGTCCGTCGAGGGCGACCGCTGTGGCTTGCATGGCTCAACCGTGGCGCAAGAAGGGTATTCACCGCCACCGGGTTTCCCCCCGGAAACGACATGGGGGTTTACCCCCATCTTTCGTGAACGTGTACCCCGGATGTCGTCGCCATGCTTAAGGTCAGCGCGATGAACAACGACATGCCTTCGCCGAGCCCGGTGCAGCGCCCGGCGCCGCTACCGCACACGAGCCAGGGGAGGCCCGCGGACGAGGCGCCCTACGCGGCCCTCGTCGCAGGTACGCCCGTGCGGGACGCGGATCGCGAGATCGGCGGGGTTCGGGCGCACGTCCGGGTGTACGGCGACCCTGCGGCACCGCAGCGGCTGGTCTTCCTGCACGGGTTCCGGGGTGATCATCACGGCCTGGAACTGATAGTGGCGCACCTCCTGCGGCAGCGCCGTGACCTGCAGGTTGTGGTGCCTGACCTGCCCGGATTCGGTGCTTCGGCTCCGCTCGGGGAGGGGCGGCACGACGTGGCGGGCTATGCGGCCTGGACCGCCGAGCTGCTGGCCGCCGTCGCGCCGGAGGGCGATGCGGTGCTCGCGGGGCACTCCTTCGGGTCGATCGTCGCGGCCGCCACGGTCGCCGGCGACGACGCACCCCGGGTGCGCGGGCTCGTGCTGGTCAACCCGATCGCCACGGCGGCGCTCGAGGGACCGCGCCGCGCGCTGAGCGCCGTGACGGTCGGTGTGCACCGGCTGGCCGCCGCGCTGCCGGAGGCCGTCGGAACCGGCCTGCTGCGTCACCCGATGTTCACCCGCGTAGCGAGTGTGGCGATGGTCACTACGGACGACCGGGTGCTGCGGCGCTGGATCCACGCCGAGCACGACAGGTACTTCTCGGGGTTCGCCGACCGGCGCACGCTGCTCGAGGCCTTCCACGCCTCGGTGGGGACCGACGTCGCCGGTTACGCCTCCGCCATCGACGTGCCGACGCTCCTGGTCGCGTCCGAGAACGACGACGTCGCCCCGCTGGCCTCGCAGCGCGTGCTGGAGCTGACGTTCCCGCGTGCCCGGCTCGCCGTCGTCCCGTACGTGGGGCACCTGGCCCACTACGAGGCGCCCGACGTCGTCGCGGACCGGACCGCCGAGTTCCTCGCCACGCTGGAGGCCGCGCCGCGCTGACCGTGCTCGGGCAGGGGTGAGAGCTGAGCGACAGTTTGATACGGTGACATTGACCGTTATCTTTCTGTGACCTAGGGTCTGCGGCGATGACGACGAGCAGCCAGCCAGCCAGCGTGTCGGAGGCAACCCCCGCGACCACGAGTGACGAGCGCCGGAGACCGTCCGGCCGACTCGTGGGGATGGACGGGCTGCGCTTCGGGGCGGCGGCCGCGGTGCTGCTCTACCACTTCACGGCGACGTCGACGGTGACCTCGTACTGGGGCGTCGACCCGGCTGACGCGTTCCCGCTGCTCAACGAGGTCACGCGGTACGGCTGGCTCGCGGTCGAGCTGTTCTTCATGATCTCCGGGTTCGTGATCCTGCTCAGCGCCGACGGCCGCGGCATCGCGGGCTTCGTCGCCTCTCGCGTGGGCAGGCTCTTCCCGGCCTACTGGGCGTGCATCGTGCTGACGGCGGGCCTGCAGCAGTTCTGGTCGGGCGGACGCCGGACCTCGCTGACCGAGACGCTGGTCAACCTCACGATGGTGCAGGACCTGTTCGAGGTGACGGGCGTCCAGGTCGTGTTCTGGACCCTGCTGGTGGAGCTCAAGTTCTACCTGCTCGTGTTCGTGGTGCTGGCGTTCGGTCCGCTCACCCGCAACCGGGTGCTCGTGTTCGCCACGCTCTGGCCGCTGGTGGGCTGGGCCGCGCAGGATCTCGGCGCGCACTGGCTCGCCGACCTGCTGGTGCCGGACTACGCCCCGTACTTCGCCGTCGGCATGCTGCTGTTCCTCGTGTACCGCGACGGCTTCGACCTGGTCAGCAGCGTGCTGCTCGCCGGGGGAGTCGCCCTGTGCGTGATGCGCGTCCTCGAGGCCGCCGGCCGGGCGTCCGACCTGCAGGGGGTGCCGGTGAACCCGCTGATCAGCGTGCTGCTCATGCTGGTGTGCGTCGTGGCGGTCTGGGCGACGACGCTCCGGGGGCGCACGGTCCCGCCCCGGCGGCTGGCGGCGGTGCTCGGAACCGTCGGCGGCCTGACCTACCCCGTCTATCTGGTGCACACGCAGTTCGGGTACGCGGTGATCGACGTGCTGGCCCACGAGACCACCCGCACCGTCGCGCTCGTCGCCGCCGGCGCGCTGAGCCTCGGCCTGGCGGTCGCGATCCACTACGGCGTCGAGCGGCCGACGTCGGCCCGGCTGCGCCGGGCGGTGCAGGCGGGGCTGCTCCGCGCCGGAGACGCGGTGCGCTCGACGTTCTCGAGGCTTTCGGACGCTCAGGCCAACCGGCTCACCTGACCCGGCTCCGTCCGGCTGAGGTGTCCGGCTGAGGTGTCCGGCTGAGGTGTCCGGCTGAGGTGTCCGGCGAGGGATCAGCGGCTCAGCGCGGCGGGTCCGGCACGGCGAACGGCAGGCGGTGCAGCAGCCCCGACTGCTCCTCTGCCCGCTTGCGCTCGCGCTGCCCGGCGACGAGCTCGCGCTCACGGCGTTCGGCGAGGACGGCGTGCAGGAACGCCTCCGGGTGCGTGCCGGGCGGCGGTCCGGGCGCCACGTAGCGCTCGATCTGCCCGGCGAGGTCGTCGCCGAGCCGGGCCCGGGACTCGGGTGCGAGGCGGGCGGCACGGCCCAGGAGCTGGCGTGCGGCCAGGGCGAGACCGTCGGGCAGACGGCGCATGTCGGCGGTGTGCGCCCACGCGGCCAGGGACTGGGGCATGACTATCGGGGCCGACAGCTGCTTGCCGCCGCGCACCCGCACCGCGTACGTGCCTGCGGCGATGTCGCCGAGGCGCTTGCCCTTCGCGTTGGCCAGCGACGCGATGGCGGCGATACCGCCGAACGTCAGCCACAGCTCGATCACCCCGACCAGGGCGCGCACCAGCGCGTGCCGGAACCGGACGGGACCGCCGTCGTCGCGCACCACGCGGATGCCGCACGCGAGCTTGCCGAGCGACCTGCCGCGCGACAGCGTCTCGACGGTGACGGGGATGCCCACCATGACCGTGACCGTCGCGAGGATGTAGACCACCGTCGCGATGTCCTCGCCCAGCACGGCGTTCTCGAGGAACCAGATGCCGCCGACGACCAGTGCGGCCACGATGACCGCGCCGATCACCAGGAAGTCGAGCATTGCGCCCATCGCGCGCGTGATGAAGGACGCGGGGCGTGCGTCCAGCACCACGCCCTCGCCGATGACTATGCCGTCCTGCACGGTTCCTCCGGTCGGGTTGCAGGGCCTTCGGGGTCACGCAGTAACTCCTGTGCGGCAGACTACCGCCGTGGACATCGACGCCTTCACCGCCGTGCACGCCGCAGAGTGGGACCGCCTCAAGGAGCTCTCGTCCCGCCGCCGCCTGGACGGCGCAGAGTCCGACGAACTGGTGCGCCTGTACCAGTCAGTGGCCACGCACCTCTCGAGGGTCCGGTCGGCCGCGCCCGACCCGGCGCTGGTCACCCGACTGTCGGACGTGCTGAACCGGGCGCGCACCCGCATCGCCGGGACGCACGAGCCGGCCTGGCGGGAGGTGGTGCGGTTCGCCGTGGTCTCGCTGCCCGCCGCGTTCTACCGGATCCGCTGGTGGTCGCACGCCGTGACGGCGGCCTGCCTGCTCGTCGCGACAGTCGCAGGCGTCTACATCGCCTCCGACGCCGACGCGATGAACACGATGATGACGCCCGCCGCGCAGGACGACTACGTGAACAACGCGTTCGCCTCCTACTACGAGCCGGGCATCGGGTTCGCCGCCGTGGTGGGGACCAACAACGCGTGGATCGCCGCGCAGGCCATCGGCGGCGGCATCACCGGGTTCTTCCCCCTGCTGGTGCTCTGGCAGAACGCGGTCCAGATCGGCGCCATCGGCGGCATGATGGCCGCCCACGGCGAGCTCGACCTGTTCCTCACGCTCATCGCTCCGCACGGCCTGCTGGAGCTGACCTGCATCTTCGTCGCGGGGGCCGCAGGCCTGCGGCTGTTCTGGACCCTCGTGGACCCCGGTCACCGCAGGCGGTCCGTCGCCATGGCCGCCGAGGGGCGCTCCCTGATCACCATGGTCATCGGGCTCGCGGCGGCGCTCGCTGTCTCCGCACTCGTGGAGGGCTTCGTCACCGGATCGGCGATGTACTGGTGGCTCAAGATCGTGATCGGTGCGATCGTGCTCGCCGGGTTCTGGACCTACGTGTACGTCCTGGGCCGCCGGGCCGTCCGCGCCGGAGCCACCGGCGACCTCGCCGAGCACGACGCGGGCGCCACCGTCGTCACCGCCGGCTGACGCTGGTCACGGCTGGGTGACAGTTGCGCGGCGCCCCGCCGTTCCGACCGAATTCGGGGCTCGCTGTCAGCGATGCGTACTAGGGTTGCCGCGCAGGCACGACTTGAGACGACACCCGGGAGCACGCCCCCATGACGACGCCCGAGAGCGCACCCGACCAGCCGGCGCAGCCGATGCCCCCGCAGCCCGGAGCTTCCCAGCCCGCCGGCTGGGGCGAGCCGCCGCGGTACGGGCAGTACGCGCCCGGGTACGACCCGGCAGCGTCCCCCGCACCGGCCCAGCCGCAGTCCGGCACACCGCAGTACGGCACACCGCAGTACGGCACGCCGCAGTACGGCACGCCGCAGGGCGGGCCGGCGGCACAGTACGGCCAGAGCCAGTACGGGCAGCACTCCCCGTACTCCGCGCAGATCCCGGGATACACCCCGCCGGCGGACAAGCCCGGCATCGTGCCCCTGCGCCCGCTCAGCCTCGGCGAGCTGTACGACGGCGCGTTCGGCGCCGTCCGGCACAACCCGGGTGTGACGCTGGGCCTGACGGCGGTCATCATCGTCGCGGCCGTCGTGGTCGGCACGCTGATCAGCATCCCGCTCACCACGCTCTTCACCGACCTGTTCGGCGGCCTGTTCGCCGAGGTCGGGACCGACCCCGCCTTCGAGGAGCTCGGCTTCACGCAGGACCTCCTCGGCGTGACCTACGGTTCGGCGCTCGGCACCGGGGTGCTGGTCGCCCTCGCCACCCCGCTCGCCATGGGTGTCATGGCCATCTCCGTCAGCGACTCCGTCATCGGGCGCAAGATCTCCGTGTCCGACGCGTGGGGCCGCATCGTCAAGCGCGCGTGGTTCCTGATCGGGTTCTCCCTCCTGAGCCTGCTTGCGGTGCTCCTGGCCTACGCCCTGGCCGCCGGCGTCGTCGTCCTCCTCTTCCTCGTCGACCCGACGCTCGGCGTGATCGGTATCTTCCTTGCGCTCGCGGCACTCCTCGTGGGTGCTGTGTGGGCATTCACCCGCGTCGTCCTGGTCCCGCCGGCGCTCGCGG
This sequence comes from Promicromonospora sp. CA-289599, assembly GCF_050936155.1. NCBI lineage: Bacteria > Bacillati > Actinomycetota > Actinomycetes > Micrococcales > Promicromonosporaceae > Promicromonospora > Promicromonospora sp. CA-289599. The sequence goes on along the minus strand of NZ_JBNJNI010000001.1, from coordinate 1,704,462 downwards.
TGGAGGGCGGCGGATTCTGGGAGACGTGTCGGCGCGCGTGGAAGCTGACCCGGGGCTCGTTCTGGCGGGTGCTCGGCATCTACCTGCTGACCTCGCTCATCCTCGCCATCATCGGCCAGGTGGTCGTGGTGCCGGTCAGCCTCCTCATGAGCCTGTTCATGGTGATGCAGAGCGGAGCCGGCCTGGCTGTCAGCTATGGCATCACGTACCTCATCACGGGCGGTATGCAGGTGCTGTTCCTCGGCGGTGTCGTCGCCCTGCTCTACATCGACACCCGGATGCGACGCGAAGGACTGGACGTGCAGCTGCAGGCCGCGGCTGCGGCCGCGGCGGACAAGTGACATGAGGGCCGATCTGCCTGTCGTCCCGGACCGGGACACCGCACGTGAATGGCTCAGCAGCGAGCTGCAGCGGCCCGAGTACGCGGAGCGTGAGTCGCTGCTGCAGCGCCTGATCAACTCGGTGCTGGAGTGGTTCACGAGCATCGAGTGGCCCGCCACCGCGATGTCCGGCCCACAGCTGGGCATCGTCGTCGCGGTCATCGCGGCGGTGGTGCTCCTGATCGCCTGGCTCATCGCCGGGCCGGTGCAGCTCGGTCGCAACCGCGCGCGTTCGGCCGAGGTGCTCGACACCGACGACGCCCGCACTGCCGCGCAGATGCGTGCGGCGGCCGACGCGGCGGCGGCGTCGGGCGACTGGCGGACGGCGTCCGTCGAGCGCTTCCGTGCAGTTGTCCGCTCCATGGAGGAACGAGTGATCATCGAGCCGCGCCCCGGCCGCACGGCCCAGGAGGCCGCGGCCGACGCTGGCTTGCGCCTGCCGGCCCAGGCCGCCGGCCTGCACGCGGGCGCCGACCTGTTCGACGGTGTCGAGTACGGCGACCGGGTCGCCACGGCGGCGGACGACGCCGACCTGCGCGCGCTCGACGCCGCGGTCACCGCTGCTCGCCCGGAGGTCGCCGCATGACGTCGCTGCCGCCCGACCTCGCGCCCGCACCGCCGACCCCGTCCACGGCGGTGTCCGGCGCACCCGCGGGCCTGGCGAACGATGCTCCGGTGATCATCGGCGACGACACGACCGGCCGCTCCCGCGCCGCGAGCAGATGGCGCCGGATGCGCTGGCCGCTGACGGTCCTCTTCGTGATCGCCCTGCTCGTCGCGTTCCTCGCGGTGGTGCGCCCCGCGACGTCGGCCGCCCCGTACGCGCCGGACAACCCGGAGCCGGGCGGCGGCATGGCCGTGGCCGAGGTGCTGAAGGACCAGGGCGTGCGGGTCACCCACGTGACGACGGTGGCCGACGCGGTCGCGGCCGCCGGCCCGGACAGCACCCTCCTGGTCGCGCCGAACCCGTCCTTCTTCGCCGACGACCAGATCTCCGCGCTGAACCGCACGGGCGCCGACCTCGTGGTGCTCGAACCGGACTTCGACATGGTCGGGGCGGTGACCCGGAACAAGCTCGAGTCCACGTATGGCGAGGTGGGCGATCCGGTCGCCCCGCAGTGCGACGACCCGACGGCACGGGCGGCCGGTGAGCTCGCGCTGCGGCCCGGACTGGCCGAGACGGCCGCCGGTGCCGACGGTCCGCGCCCCACCCTGTGCTGGCCCGACGGCATGGGCGGCTACGCCTACGCCCGCCTGGAGTTCCCGGACCGGTCGGTGACAGTGGTCTCCGATCCCGCGGTGCTCCGTAACGGCACCGTCCTGGACGAGGGCAACGCCGCGCTCGCCCTCCGGATGCTGGGTGAGCACGAGGACCTGGTGTGGCTGGTGCCGGACCCGATGGACGTCAGCACCGGTGACGACGAGCCCACGCAGGCCGACCTCGGCCAGGTCAACGCGCTGATGCCGCCGGGCTCAGCGCCCGTCGCCCTGGTCGCCGTGCTCGCGGTGGTGCTGCTCGCGCTGTGGCGCGTGCGGCGCATGGGTCCGCTGGTCGTCGAGGACCTGCCAGTGCTCGTGCGGTCGGCCGAGGCCACCCGTGGCCGCGCCCGGCTGTACCGGGCGGCCCGCGCCCGCGGGCACGCCGCCGCAGGCCTGCGCGCCTCGGCCGCCGACCGGGTCGCCACACGTCTCGGCCTTGCCCGCTCGTCCGATGCCAACACCGTGGTCGATGCCGTGGTGGCCGCTACCAACCGCCCGTCGCAGCAGGTGGCAGACCTGCTCTACGGCCCACCCCCCGCTGACGACGCCGCGCTCGCCGAGCTCGCGCGCCGACTCGACATCCTGGAGAGCGAGGTCCACCGACCGTGACCGAACCAGCCTTCCCCCACCAGAGCGCGCCCGCGCCTGCTGAGCCGGCTCCGCAGCCGAGCGCCCAGCAAGCCCCGGCAGCACCCGCCCCGGCAGCACCCGCCCCGCAGACCGCCCCGCCCACCGCTCCGTCGCAGGAGCTGCGCTCCGCCCTGGCGGCGGTCCGTACGGAGGTGGGCAAGGCCGTCGTCGGGCAGGACGCGGCCGTCACCAGCCTGCTCATCGCGCTGCTGTGCCAGGGCCACGTGCTCCTGGAGGGTGTGCCGGGCGTCGCGAAGACGCTGCTGGTCCGCACCCTCGCGGCGGCCCTGAAGCTTGACACCAAGCGCATCCAGTTCACGCCCGACCTGATGCCGGGCGACGTGACGGGCTCGCTCGTCTACGACGCGCGCACGGCCGAGTTCTCGTTCCGCGAGGGCCCCGTGTTCACCAACCTGGTGCTGGCGGACGAGATCAACCGGACGCCCCCGAAGACCCAGGCGTCGCTGCTGGAGGCGATGGAGGAGCGCCAGGTGTCGGTGGACGGCACGCCGCGCCCGCTGCCCGACCCGTTCCTGGTGATCGCCACCCAGAACCCCGTCGAGTACGAGGGCACCTACTCGCTGCCCGAGGCCCAGCTCGACCGGTTCCTGCTCAAGCTCGTGCTGCCCCTGCCCGAACGTGAGCAGGAGGTGGAGGTCCTGGCTCGGCACGCCGCCGGGTTCGATCCGCGCAACCTGGCCGCCGCCGGCGTCACCCCCGTGGCTGACGCCGACGTGCTGACGCGCGCCCGCGCAGAGGTGGCCCTGGTCCAGGTGTCACGCGAGGTGCTCGGGTACGCCGTCGACGTCTGCCGCGCCACGCGCTTCTCGCCCTCGCTCTCGCTCGGTGTCTCGCCGCGTGGCGCCACCGCGCTGCTGCGCACGGCACGGGCGTGGGCCTGGCTGTCGGGTCGCTCCTTCGTGACCCCCGACGACATCAAGGCGCTCGCCCACCCGACGCTGCGGCACCGCGTGCAGCTGCGCGCCGAGGCCGAGCTCGAGGGTGTCACCGCCGAGGGCGTGCTGGACACGGTGCTGGCCTCCGTGCCCGTGCCGCGCTGAGGCCGCGCGCATGGTCGTGACGTGGCGGGCCGGCGCCCTGATGGGGCTCGGCGTGATTCCGGTGCTGCTCCTCCCGGCGAACGGGACGGTGCTCGTATGGGCGACGGTGGTGGTCCTGGCCTGCGTCGTCGACGCCGTGCTGGCCGCCTCGCCGCGACGGGTGGCGGTGCAGCGGCGGGTGCCGGGCTCGGTCCGGCTGCGCTCCGAGGCCACCAGCGAGCTGGTGGTCCGCAACGCCTCCGGACGGCGGCTGCGCGCGGTGGTCCGGGACGCGTGGGGACCGTCCGCCGGCGCGGGTCAGGGCAGGGGAAGGGCCGAGCGGGTACGTCCGGCGTCGGGCGGATCGGGTCGCCACCACGTGGACCTGCCTGACGGCGAGGCCGCGCGCCTGCCCACCACTCTCGTGCCGACCCGCCGCGGCGACCGCACGGCCGGCGGGGTGACGATCCGCAGCCTCGGCCCGCTCGGTCTGGCGGGCCGCCAGGTGACGCTGCCCGTACCGGGCCGCCTCCGCGTGCTGCCGGAGTTCGCGAGCCGCAAGCACCTGCCCTCGCGCCTGGCGCGGCTGCGGGAGATGGACGGTCGCGCGGCGGTGCAGATCCGCGGCGAGGGTACGGAGTTCGACTCGCTGCGGGAGTACGTGGTGGGTGACGACGTCCGCTCGATCGACTGGCGCGCCACCGCCCGGCGCCGCGAGGTCGTGGTGCGCACGTGGCGTCCCGAGCGCGACCGGCGCGTGCTGATCGTGCTGGACACGGGGCGCACGTCCGCCGCCCGGGTGGGTGCCGCGGACTCCACCGGCGCACCCCGGCTGGACGCCAGCATCGAGGCGGCGCTGCTGCTCGCGGCGCTGGCCGGCCACGCGGGCGACCGCGTGGAGCTCGTCGCGTTCGACCGCACGGTGCGCTCCCGCGTGGTGGGCGCCGCCGGTCCCCGGCTCATGCCCGCGATGGCGGAGTCGCTGGCCACCGTCGAACCCGTGCTCCTGGAGACCGACTGGCCGGGCGTGGTGACGCAGGTCCGCACGCGCATGACGCAGCGCGCGCTGGTGGTGCTGCTGACGACCCTCGACCCGGCGGCCGTGGAGAACGGCCTGCTGCCGGTCGTCGACCAGCTCGCGCGCGACCACACGGTGGTCGTCGCCTCTGTCGCGGACGAGGAGGTGGCCGGGCTGCGCGCCGGCCGCGACACGGTCGCCGAGGTGTACGACGCCGCGGCCGCCGCGCGCGGAGACCTGGAGCGCACGGCGGTGACGACGATGCTGCGCCGCTACGGGGCCGACGTCGTCGAGGCGTTGCCGGACGACCTGGCCCCGCGCCTGGCGGACGAGTACCTGGCGCTCAAGGCGGCGGGACGGCTCTGACGGCGGTGTGCGGTTGTACCCAGGGCCGGTGCCCGGCTGTAGCCAGGGCCTCCGTGTAGACCGCCAGCAGGCGCTCGCTCTGAGCCGACTGGAGCAGCCCGGTCGAGAACGAGCGCGGGACCCGCGGACCGTCCGGCGCACGGACGGCCCGCGCGGCGGAGCCGAGGACGCGGGCCAGCGAGCTCGGCTCGGGGCCCTCGGCGCACCAGACCCACGGCGCGTCGTCGCCGCCCAGCTCGTCGGCGATCGCGCGGTCGCACACCACCACCGGGACGCCCAGGGCGAGGGCTTCGTAGACCGTCATGCCTTGCGTCTCGAACCCGCGGGAGGTCTGCACCAGCAGGTCCGCTGACGCGATCGCGCGGAGCGCCTCCGTGTGGTCGACGGCGCCGTGCAGCCGGACCCGGTCCGTCAGCCCGAGCGCCTGCACCTGACGTCGTGCACGGTCGAACAGCGTGCCGGTGCCGTACAGGTCCGCCTCGACGCGCTGGTCAGTGGCCGCGATCGCCTCGATGAGCTCCAGCGGGCGCTTCTCCGCGCTGAACCGCCCGAGCCACACGAGGCCTACCTGGTTGCCCTGTCGTGGGAGGTCGTCCTGCCGGGGGCCACGGCCGGGGGCTGCGGCGACGTCGTCGTCATGGACCCCCGTGGGGATCACGGTGGTGACGGGCAGGCCCGCCTGCCGGAGCCGGGCGGCGAAGTGGCCGCTGGGCGCGATCACGGCGTCGGTGCCGGAGGCGAGCGCGCGCAGGTAGTCGTATCCGCCGCCGTGGCCGGACCGCCGGGTGCGGTCGCCGGTCGCCTGGCGCTGCCAGGCGGCGACGGCGCGCAGGCCGAGCCCCGCCACCGGTCCGGCGACCGCCCGGAACGAGGCGTCGACGTTGGTGTGCGTCGTGAGCACGAGCGGGAGCCGGTGTCGCGCCGCGTAGCGCTTACCGAGCCAGGCGCCCCAGAAGTCGCCCTGCAGGTGCACGAGGTCGACCGGTCCGCGGGCCGCGAGCGCGCGGTCCACCCTGGCGTCCGTCCTGCTCGAGGGCAGGACGGCGGAGTACTGGCCCTGCGCGACGGTCAGGGCGGGCAGAGCGACGACGCCGGGGTCCGGGTCCGCGCTGCCGCCTGCCGGATCCTGCGGGGCGACGATCGTGACGGTGTGCCCGGCGCGTTCCAGGAAGGTGCGCTGGAGGAGGACCGACGCCTGGGCGCCCCCGAGCGTGCGGGGGTGCTGGTCGGTGAAGAAGCAGATGTGCAGGCCGTCCGTCACCGCCGGCTCGTCTCGAGGAGGAGGGCCTCGACCGGTGGTGCGGCGCGGGTGGTCGCGTCGGGGTGGTGCTTGGCGAGGGTGATGACACCGGCGACGGCCGCAGCGGTCGCGACGCCCATCACGAGCCAGAGGCCGAGCGGGGTGTGTGCGCCCTCCCCGAGGAGCACCGCGCCGAGCAGCACCGCGACGATCGGGTCGACCACGGTCAGGGAGGCGACGACGACCGCGGGGGCACCCGCCGCGTAGGCCTGCTGGACGAGCCAGCCGCCACCCACGGTCACGCAGAGGATCACTGCGCCGGCGAGGAGCGTCCCGGTGTCGAGCAGCTCGGCCTCGCCGGACGTGATGCTCAGCGAGACGGCGCGGACCAGGGCCGAGACGAGGCCGAAGGCGGTGGCCGCGGCGGTGGCGTAGGCGACGCAGCGCAGCCAGCCGCGGGCCGCCAGCCCGGCGAAGGTCAGCAGCACCACCAGGGCGGCGACCACCAGGCAGGCCACCACGACCGCCGAGGCCTCGGGCGGGTGGCTCGTCACGGAGCCGGCGGAGACGATCACGAACGAGACGACACCGGTCACCGCGAGGGCGGCTCCGAGCACCACCCCGGGGGGCGGCCGGAGCCGCACGCGGGCGGCGGTGAGCAGCACGGCGATGGGGACGGCGAGGACGCCGACGGGCTGGACGACCCGGAGGGGCGCGAGCAGCAGGGCGATCGCGTGCAGGAGCACCGCGAGACCGCCGAGCGCCACGCCCGCCTGCCAGCGTCGCTGCTTGACGACGCTGAGCAGGCCGCGCACGGTCAGGTGTCCGTCCGCCTGCTTGTCCGACACCGCGTGGTGCTGCAGCGTGGCACTGGCGGCGAAGAGCATGGCGTCGATGAGGGCCAGGCCGACGGCGACGCACGTAACGAGCGTGACGGTGTCGTTCACGCTCCGCTCCGGGTGCGGGTTTCCTGGTTCATGGCCGATGAGCCTAGGGGCTCGATACGGGCGTCCGGCTTCGCACTGGTGAACGTGGGGTGTCGATCCGGGCTCAACGCGGTCATGGGAAAACTATGGCTGACCCTCGCCGGGCCCGATATCGGGTGAACCCCCGAGCACACCCCCAGATAGCCAGACCCCGACGGGGGGTATACCCCCATCGTCGTCATACCCCGAGGTGCCGGAGCACCGCCAGGACGCGGCGGTGGTCCGCGGCGTCCTGGGGCAGTTCCAGCTTGGTGAAGATCGCCGCCACGTTCTTCTCGACGGCGCCGTAGGACAGGTGCAGCAGCTCTGCGATCGCGCCGTTGGACCGCCCCTGGGCCATGAGCCCCAGCACCTCGCGTTCGCGGGCCGAGAGGCGCTCCAGGTCGTCGTCCTGCCGGGCGGAGCCCATGAGCTGCGAGACGACCTCGGGGTCCAGCACCGTGGCGCCGCCGGCCACGCGCCCGAGGGCGTCGACGAAGTCACGCACGTCGGCCACCCGGTCCTTGAGCAGGTAGCCGACCCCGCGCGCGTCGCCGGCCAGCAGCCGGCTCGCGTACCGGGTCTCGACGTACTGCGAGAACAGCAGCACCGGCAGGCCGGGGTGCCGGGTCCGCAGACCCAGCACCGCACGCAGGCCCTCGTCGGTGAAGCTCGGCGGCATGCGGATGTCCGCGACCACGACGTCGGGCAGCTTCTCCTCGCGTGCGAGCTGCGCGACCGCACGCTCCAGGGCCGCGCCGTCCCCGACGGCGGTCACGGTGTGGCCGCGCCGGGTCAGGAGGGCGGCGAGCCCGTCCCGGAGGATCGCGGAGTCCTCCGCGAGGAGCACGCGCATGTTCGACGCCGGCGGGTTGGACACACGCAGGTCCGGCCCGGTCATGCACGGTCCGAAGGGCTCGTGGTCGGCAGGATCACGGTGACCACGGTAGGCCCACCGGCCGGGCTGGACAGGTCGAACGTGCCGTCGACGGAGCGCACCCGCTCGGCGAGGCCCGCCAGCCCGGAGCGCAGGCCGGAACCGTCGGGCGGCACGACGGCCGCGCCGCCGCGGCCGTCGTCGCGCACACGGATCCGCACGGGACCGTCCGCGTCGCCGAGCGGCTCGACCAGCACATAGACGCCGGTGGCGCGCGCGTGCTTGGCGGCGTTGGTCACGAGCTCGGCGACGCTGAAGTAGGCGATCGACTCCAGGGCCGGGGCCAGGCGGCCGCTCGCCTCCACGGCTGGGTCGACGTCCACGTCGACCGGCAGCGCCGAACGCGCCGCGAGTGTCTCGAGCGCGACGGTGAGGCCGCTGTCGAGCGCGGGCGGGTGGATGCCCCGCGCCAGCTCGCGCAGCTCGACGAGCGCCTCCTTGGTGGAGGAGTGCGCGGTGTCGACCAGCTCGGCGGCCTGCTCGACGTCGCCGCCGTCGGCCAGGTGCTCGCGTGCCTCGCCGAGCTGCATGGCGACGGCGACCAGCCTGGCCTGTGTGCCGTCGTGCAGGTCCCGCTCGATGCTGCGCAGGCGGGCGTCGGCGTCGTCGACCGTGCCGGTGCGGGACCGCTCGAGCTCGGCGACGCGCAGGCTCGCGCGGGTCGGGCTGAGCAGGCCCCGCGTCAGGGCCCCGAAGAGCATCGTGAACGTGCGGGTGATCCACGGCCAGCACAGGACGAGGACGAGGCCGACCAGCGCCGCCAGCGCGAGGCGCGGGGGCGTGTCCAGGAAGTACGAGTCGCCGAACTGCGCGCCACGGTGCAGCTCGCCGTCGGCACCGAGCTGCGGCGGGAGGAACCGGTACCAGAACCAGTAGGTCAGGCCGCCCAGGCCGGTCGCGAGGAACGTGCTGCTCACGACGAACGACAGGATGGAGAGGGGGAACGCGATGAACATGAAGAGCAGGGCGCGCCAGCCGGCTGAGTCGCCGAGCATGGACCCGATGGTCCGCCAGAAGCCGCGCGGCCGGACGTACGAGGTGGGTGCCGCGACGTCGACGTCGAGCAGCTCGCGGGCCAGGCTGCGGTACGCGGCGCCCCAGCCGCGCGCGCCGAGGACCACGGCACCGGCCACGAACAGCCCGACCACGGTGACGGCGATGCTCGCCGTGAAGCTCACGGCGAAGATCGTGTAGGTGAACGCGAACGGTGCGAGCAGGAGCACCAGTGCGAGGTAGCCCTGCCCGCGCCAGGTGCGGCCCGCGAGAGGAGCGGTGAGGAAGTTCGGGCCCGGACGAGCGGCCCGCCCGGTCACGGAGCCGGCTGCCGGCCGGTCGGCGGTCATGGTTGTCATGGTGCCAGGTTCGCCCCTGGCCAGGGCCTCGCGACATGGTGCCCGCCGCCAGGTTCGACGGGGGCTGTCCCCCTGGGAGGGCCGTGCCGGCGGGCGCCCCGCGGGGTGCTCCGGGCGGGTGAACCTGCGGGAAAGACGCCGGGTACGAGGCGCAAGGCCGAGTTTGCTGGACCAGCCTGGCACACTGGAGGACATGAAGGTACGAGTTCTCGTCGTCGACGACGACACAGCACTGGCGGAAATGATCGGCATCGTCCTCAAGGGCGAGGGGATCGATGCCGTGTTCTGTGCCGACGGCGACTCCGCGCTGGGGATGTTCCGCACCCATCAGCCGGACCTCGTGCTGCTCGATCTCATGCTGCCCGGCAAGGACGGTGTGCAGGTCTGCCGCGAGATCCGGGCGGAGTCGGGTGTGCCGATCATCATGCTGACGGCCAAGTCCGACACGCTCGACGTGGTGGTGGGCCTGGAGTCCGGCGCCGACGACTACGTCTCGAAGCCGTTCAAGCCCAAGGAGCTCGTCGCCCGGATCAAGGCCCGCCTGCGCCGCAGCGAGGACCCCGGTCCGGAGCGCCTGGCGGTGGGTGACGTGGAGATCGACGTCACCGGCCACACGGTGATGCGCGACGGCGAGCGCATCGCGCTCACGCCGCTGGAGTTCGACCTGCTCGTGGCGCTGGCCCGCAAGCCGTGGCAGGTGTTCACGCGTGAGGTGCTCCTCGAGCGGGTCTGGGGCTACCGGCACAGCGCCGACACGCGCCTGGTCAACGTCCACGTCCAGCGTCTGCGCTCCAAGATCGAACGGGACCCGGAGAACCCGGAGATCGTCCTGACGGTGCGCGGCGTGGGTTACAAGGCGGGCGCGACACGCTGATGCCGCACGGCCTGGTCACGCGGCTGCGCCGGGCGGTGCACCGGGCCCGGGTGGTCGCGGTCCGGTTCACCCGGCGCGCGGTCGCGCAGTGGCGCTCCTCCATGCAGCTGCGCGTGGTCACCACCGCGCTGACCATCGGTCTCGCGGCGATCGTCGTGCTCGGGCTGTACCTGTCGACGTCGGTCCGGGACGGCATCTACGAGCAGCGGCTCGCCGCGATCGACCGGGAGGCCGTCCGACTGACCGACCAGGTCTCGAAGACCTTCTCGGACACGGCGACGACGTCGGACGGCGACCTGCAGATCCTCCTGAAGGACTCCATCGCGACGCTCGCCGCCACGGGCGGCTCCACGGCGGAGGCATACTTCCTGCTCCACGAGCTGGGCACCACCGTCCGGGTGAGCGACATCGTCACGCGGCCCGACCTGACCGACGTGATCATCACCGACGAGGCGCGCAAGGCGAATCTCGCCTCCGACGACGAACAGGTGCTGCAGGCGGTGGGCATCCCGTCGCGGGACGCCGACGGCATGGCCAGCCCGGGCGTCATCGTGGGCTCCACGGTCCAGGCGACTCCGGACGCCAGGTACGAGATCTACTACCTCTACTCGCTGCAGCCGGAGCAGGAGACGCTGTCGTTCGTGCACCGCGTGCTGCTCGCGGGCGGGTTCGGGATGCTGGCGCTGCTCGGCGTCGTCACCTGGACGATGGCCCGGCAGACGGTCACCCCGGTGACCCGTGCCGCGACCGTGGCGGAGCGCCTCGCCGAGGGGCACCTCTCCGAACGGATGCCGGGCGCGCGGGGTACCGACGAGATGGCGAGCCTCGCGCGCTCGTTCAACGAGATGGCCGAGAGCCTCCAGGACCAGATCCGGCGCATGGAGGAGCTCTCCGCCATGCAACGCAGGTTCGTCTCCGACGTGTCGCACGAGCTGCGCACCCCGCTGACGACCATCCGGATGGCGAGCGAGATCATCCACGAGTCCAGGCACCAGATGGACGAGGACGCAGCCCGCTCCGCCGAGCTGCTCCTCGGCCAGATCGACCGGTTCGAGTCGCTGCTGGCCGACCTGCTGGAGATCAGCCGGTTCGACGCCGGCGCCGCGGTCCTCGACGCCGAGCGCCGCGACCTGCGCGACGTGGTCATGTCGGTCGTGGAGCAGGCCGCCCCGCTCGCGAGGACCAAGGACGTGCAGGTCTCGGTACGGCTTCCCGACTCCGACGCGGCAGCCGACTTCGACCCCCGCCGGATCGAGCGCATCCTGCGCAACCTCGTGGTCAACGCGATCGAGCACGCCGAGGAGCGGCCCGTCGAGGTGACCGTCGCCGAGGACGACCGCGCGGTCGCCGTGGTGGTGCGCGACTACGGCGTCGGCATGACCAAGCAGGAGGTCGAGCACGTCTTCGACCGCTTCTGGCGGGCCGACCCGGCGCGCGCCCGCACCACCGGCGGCTCCGGCCTCGGGCTGGCGATAGCGCTCGAGGACGCGCACCTGCACGCGGGGCGCCTCGACGCGTGGGGCCGCCCGGGACAGGGCGCGAGCTTCCGGCTGACGCTGCCCCGCAGCGCCGGTGTGCAGATCGCCGAGCCGCCGGTGACCATGGCGCCCGCCTCGCACGAGCCCGGGCTCCGGACCGGTCAGATCCCAGCGGTCAACCCGTCGGCCGGCCCCACACCGACGGCCATCCCGGACCTGTCCGACCCCGGGTGCGACGCCGCCGAACGGCTCGACGCCTCGGACCAGCCCGCGGGCAACGACGTGGAGGTGCACTGATGCGTAGGACGACCAGCGTGGCGGTGGCCGCCGTCGCCGCGCTCGCCTGTGTCCTCGGGCTCGGGGCCTGCGCCCAGATCCCGACGTCCGGACCGGTCCGGGTGAGTACCGCCGACCAGGACCCGCAGGCCGACCTGGCGCTGCTCCCGCAGGGCCCGACGCCCGGCGCCCCACCGAACGAGATGGTGGATGGCTTCCTCCGCGCGGCCGTCGCCGCAACGACGTCGCCGAAGGAGTTCCAGACCGCGCGGGAGTTCCTCACCGAGGAAGTCGCGGACACCTGGGACCCCGACGAGTCGGTGCGAGTGGTCCGCGAGCCGCCCATACCGGAGCCGTTCGAGGCCGGCACCGACATCGAGGGCGCCGAGACCCTCGAGGTCGTCGTGCGTGCGACCACCATCGCGACCCTCGACAACGCCGGCGCGTACACCGAGGCGGCGGACCCCCGGAAGGTGAACTACAAGTTCACCCTCACCAAGGTCGGCGAGGAGTGGCGCATCTCAGGACTCGACAACGGTGTGCTCGTCCCGGCCAACCTGTTCAACAACACGTTCCGGGCGACCCGCCTGTACTTCGCCGCTGAGGGCGAAGACACCAAGAGCCTCGTACCGGACCTGCGCTGGTTCCCGAGGAACTCCTGGCGGCGAGACGCCGTCCAGGAGCTCCTCGCCGGACCGCCCGAGTGGCTGCAGGGCGCCACCCGATCCCTGTTCCCCGAGGGCACCCAGCTCGTATCACCGACGATCCAGGAGGCGGACAGCGACGAGCCGGTCGCCGTCCGGCTCAGCGAGCAGATCAGCTCCGCCACCGCCGCCCAGCGCGCGCTGATCGCGGCACAGATCTCGGCGACCTTTTCCGAGGGTGCGGGTCGCACGGTGCCGATCGACCTGTTCAGCGACACCAGCCGCCTCGCGGTCGACACGGCCCAGGTGAACCTGCCCGCCACGATCGTCCAGGCGATGTTCCTGAAGGACGACCAGCTGTACCGCCTTGACGCGGACGGCCGGCCCGTGGAGCGCGACCTGCCCGTGGACCTGTCGACGATCGATCCGACGGCGCTGGCGGTGAGCCCGGCGGCCGTACCGATAGTGGTGCGGGACGGCACCGACCGGATTGTGATCGTCTCGGTCGACGGCGAGGACCGTCCTGCCATCGAGGGGCCGGACCTCGCCGCACCTTCGGTCGACAAGTTCAGCAACACCTGGACCAGTGGTGGTGCGAACGACCTGCGGGTGCTGCCGGCGTCTGGCACGGAGGTCACCGTGCCGGTCGACTGGCTGGGCGGTCGCAAGGTGCTGAGTGTGTCGGTGTCACCCGAGGGTTCCCGCATAGCGATCGTGAGCCATGCGCCGTCGGGCACCCAGGTGCAGGTGGCGGGAATCGTGCGGAACGACGACGACGTGCCGGTCGGCCTCGCGCCGCCGCTCTCGGTCGCCGGGCCGGTGGACGGCGTCGTGGAGGCCCGGTGGTCAGGGCTCACCACGCTGTCGCTCCTGACGCGGGACGGCGACGGCGTGTCCGGCGTGTGGACCGCCGGGGTCGGCGGGCAGCCGGGTTCCGGGGGCCAGTCACGACAGCTGCCGGGCCTGACGGACGTGCAGCAGCTGGCGGCCGGCGTGACGGACCAGGGAATGCTGGTCGTCACCAAGGACGGGGACCTCGAGCACGAGGAGACCGGCGTGTGGCAGCCGCTGATCGAGGACGTGGACCTGGTGGCCTACCCAGGCTGACGGGTTCGGTGTCCTCGACCAGCGGCTCTCAGCGAATGGTCACGCCAGGTCGGTGACCGGTGCGGCGCCGCACGGGTTGTCGAGCTGGATCACACCGAACGACCAGCCCTTGCGCTTGTAGAGCACCGAGGGGCGCGACGTCTCCTTGTCGATGAACAGGTAGAAGTCGTGACCCACCATCTCCATCTCGTAGACCGCGTCGTCGAGGGTCATCGGGTCCGCGTGGTGGAGCTTCTGCCGGATTACGACCGGCGAGTCGCCGATCGTGGTCTCCACCGAGTCGCCGGGCGCGGACAGTGCTGCCGGGGTGGAGATCTGCGGCTCGGGTGCGTCGGCGGACGCGTTGCTCTCCTCGGTCAGGATCTCGTCGAGGGGCCGGACGTCCACGGGTGCGAGCACCTTGTTGTTCCGGTGGTCCTTGCGGCGGTCGCGGTCGCGGCGCAGTCGCTCGTTCAGCTTGTCGATGGCGAGGTCCAGGGCGCCGAAGCGGTCGTCCGCTGCGGCCTCCGCGCGGATCACCGGACCCTTCGCACGCAGTGTGAGCTCCACTCGCTCACGGTTCTCGGAGAGCCGCGGGTTGTTCTCGTGCGTGACTTCCACGTCCACCCGACGCACGTAGGGGGACAGCAGCTCGACCTTCGCGAGCTTCTCCTCGACGTGCTGGCGGAACCGGTCCGCCACGTCCGTGTGCCTGCCGACAACGACAATTTCCATGTGCGTATCTCCGCTCCGGGAATTCTGGGCCACGCCGTCCCTTGCCGGCGGCGCGCGCCCGTCTCTACTCGTCATGGCACCCCCTGCTACCGGTGCCGGGCGCGAACCACCTCCCGTCGCGTATGCCCCGTCGACCTCGGCGGGACTCCGATCCAGCGTGGAACGTTCAGGCTAACTCCGTCCCCTGGGTAACGACAGCCCCAACGGTCAGTGAACAAGTAGACAGAGATCTGTCAGACTTTCAGGTTCTGCTCAGTTACCCCGCAGGCATCCGGGTGCTGGGGCCGCGCAGGGCTCGCCTCGTGCGCCGGAGGCGGCGTCGCAGCCAGCACCGTTGCGCCCAGGACATCGTGTCCGGAGCGTTCGAGCGCCCGCTCGACGGCGGCGAGGGTGGCCCCTGTGGTCAGGACGTCGTCGACAAGGATGCATACGGAACTTTCTCCGAGCGCGTACACCCCGCGTCTCGTCATGCGGACAGCGCCCGCCAGGTTGCGTCCGCGCGCCCGGGCGCCGAGACCCACCTGGTCCCGCCCGGCACCCCGGCGGGCGAGGGCGGGGACCAGGCGGGCGCTGAGCCCGGCGTCCTGCAGACCGCGGGTGACCGCCCGTGCCAGGACCGCCACGGGTTCGCGGCCGCGTGCCCTGCGCGCCGCTCCGGTCGAGGGCACGGGGACGACGGCGACCGGCGCACCGCCGAGCGCGGCGGCGAGCCCCGGGCCGACGCGGGCGGCGGCGCGCCGTAACGCGGGCGTGAGGAGCCGGTCGAGGTCGGCCCGGCCGCGGTCCTTCCAGTGCACCACGACGTCCCGCATCGGTCCGGTGTACGGCGTGAGCGCCCAGACGGGCACCGGCGGGACCCCGTCGAGGCGGTCCAGCCGGGGCGCGGCGCGCTCGGCGCGGACGGGCGGGCCGGCGAGGAGCGCCGCGCACCTGGCGCACCACCGCACGTCGGGCTCGCCGCACGGGCAGGCGACGGGCAGCAGCAGGCGGACGAACTCGCGGACAGCTTGCACCCGACCACCTTCCCCCACGACCCCGCCCCCCGCTGGCTGTCCACACCCCCGACCCACCAACGGGCCGGGAGGGGGAGTGTCAGTGAGGGCGGGCACGATGGTCCTGTGCAACCGATCTCGTTGTCTCTCGACCAGGCCCGCCGGGTGGCCGTCGCGGCGCAGGGCCTGAACCGCCCGCGCGCCACCGGACCGCGCACCATGCGGCACGTGCAGGGGGTGATCGACCGGCTGGGCCTGCTCCAGATCGACTCGGTGAACGTCCTCGCCCGGGCGCACCTGCTGCCCCTGTTCTCGCGGCTCGGCCCGTACGACACCGGCCTGCTGGACCGGGCTACCGCGTCGGGGAGGTACGCCCGGCGGACGGGCAGGGCGGCCACCGCCGACCGTCGGCTCGTGGAGAGCTGGGCGCACGTGGCCGCCTACGTGCCGCCGAGCACGTGGCCGTTGCTGGCCTTCCGTCGTCGATGGTTCGCCGAGGAGTACGACTGGCGCGAGCTGGACGGCGTACGCCTGCCGGACGCCCCGCAGGTCGCCGAGATCCGCAACCTCGTAGCGGCGGAGGGGCCGCTCTCCGCGTCCCAGATCCACGACCGGTTCGTGTCCGAGGGGCGGTCGGTGCGCCGCAAGCGCGGCACGTGGTGGGACTGGAGCACCGAGAAGCGTGTGGTGGAGCACCTGTTCTTCACGGGGGAGGTGGTCTCGGCCGGGCGCAACGCGCAGTTCGAGCGGCTGTACGACTTGCCGGAGCGCGTGCTGCCGGCCACCGCCCTCGGGGAGGCGCCGGAGCTGGAGGCGAAGCGGGCGCTGCTGGAGCTCGGGGCGCGGGCGCACGGCATCGCGATGGCGCGCTGCATCAAGGACTACTACCGGCTCAGGGGACCCGTGGCGGACCGCGCCCTGGCCGAGCTCGTGGAGGAGGGCGTGCTGCTGCCCGCTCGTGTGGCGGGCGGCTCCGAGCGGTGGTTCCTGCACCGCGACGCCGCCCGGCCACGGCAGGCCGCCGGGCAGGCACTCCTCGCGCCGTTCGACCCGCTGGTGTGGGAGCGCAAGCGGCTGGAGCGCCTCTTCGGGATGCGGTACCGGATCGGTATCTACACCCCCGCCGCGCAGCGCGTCGACGGGTACTACGTGCTGCCCTTCCTCGAGGACTCGCAGCTCACGGCCCGCGTCGATCTCAAGGCGGATCGGGCCGCGGGGGTGCTGCGGGTACAGTCCGCGCACGCCGAGCCGACGCTGACCGCGGACACCCCGACGCGGCTGGTGGCGGAGCTCCACGAGATGGCTCGGTGGCTGGGGCTGGAAAATGTATCCGTGCAGGCCAAGGGCACTCTTTCACCCGCTCTGCAGGCTGCGGTGGCCGCTACCTGAAACATACGCCAACTAAACTTGACCCATGGGAACCGCTGCGATCTTCCTGCTCGTCACGGTCGCGGCCGGGCTCGGGGCGGTCCTGCTCCGGCTGCCGCCGCTCGTGGGGTTTCTGGTGGCCGGGTTCGGGCTGCACGCGATCGGCCTTGCCGAGCCGGGCTACCTCGGGACCGTCGCCGACCTGGGCGTGACGCTGCTGCTCTTCGGTATCGGGCTCAAGCTCGACGTCAAGACGCTGCTGCGCAAGGACGTGTGGTTCACCACGATGGCGCACCTCCTGGTGAGCGTCGCGATCGCGGTCGGGTTCCTCGGCCTCCTGGGAGCCATCGGGTTCTCGATGCTGGCCGGCGAGGGCCTGGGAGTGCTCGCGCTCCTGGGGCTCGCCCTCTCGTTCTCCTCCACGGTGTTCGTGGTCAAGGTGCTCGACGGCCGCTCCGACCAGTCCGCCCTCTACGGCCGGATCGCGATCGGTGTGCTCGTCATGCAGGACCTGATCGCCGTCATCTTCCTCTCCGTGTCCTCGGACCACCCGCCCAGCCCGTGGGCGTTCGGCCTCGTGCTGCTGATCCCGGGCGCGTGGGTGCTGCGCAAGGTGTGGTCGAGGATGGGCCACGGCGAGCTGCAGGCCCTGTTCGGCGTGGCCGTGGCGCTCGGCCCCGGCTACGCGCTGTTCGACGCCGTCGGGCTCAAGGGTGATCTCGGCGCACTCGTCATGGGCATGCTCCTGGCGGGCCACCCTGCGGCCACCGAGCTGTCGCGCAACCTGTTCACGCTCAAGGAGCTCCTGCTCGTCGGCTTCTTCGTGTCCATCGGTTTCTCCGGCCAGCTCACCTGGCAGGCGGCCGCCATCGGGCTCCTCATGCTGCTCATGCTGCCGCTGCAGGGCATCGTGACGGCGGTGCTGCTGCGCCTGATGCGGCTGCGCAAACGTACGGCGATCCTGTCGGGCCTGGTGCTGGCCAACTACTCCGAGTTCGGCCTGATCGTCGTCGCCGTCGGCTCGCAGACCGGGCTGCTGCACGACGACTGGCTGGTGGTCCTCGCCGTCGCCGTCGCCGGCAGCTTCGTGCTCTCCTCGGCGGTCAACACCCGCGGCAACGAGTACGCGATGGCGCTCGCCAAGCGCTTCCCGTCCAAGCCCAACGAGTGGCTGCACCGGGAGGAGCGGCTCATCGACGTGTCGGGTGCGGAAGCACTGGTGCTCGGGATGGGGCGCGTCGGCCGCGGCGCCGTCCGGCAGCTGCGCGAGGACTACGGCATGAACGTCGTCGGCGTGGAGCACGATCCGGGTCGCGTCGCGTCCCTGCGCACCCAGGGCTTCACCGTGGTGCAGGCTGACGCCACGGACATCGAGTTCTGGGGCCGGGTGCGCAGCGCCGGTGCCGTCCGGCTGGCGATCCTCGCCATGCCGTTCCACGCTGCCAACCTCATCGCCCTGTCCCAGCTGCGCGCGAGCGGCTTCGAGGGCACCGTCGCCGCCGTCGCGCGGTACGACGACGACGTCGCCGAGCTCGAGCGGCACGGCGCCGACGCGGTGTTCCACCTGTACGGCACCGCCGGGCTGGCGCTGGCCGACGAGGCCGCAGAGGCCGCGTTCGGCTACGTCGCGGCCGAGCGGATGCGTGACCTCCAGGCGGGACGCCGCGGGGACACCGAACCGGTGCCCGCGCCTGCCGCGGGAGCAGCGACCGGGCCGGCCACCGGAGTGGAAGCAGAACCCGTCACCGAGCCGGCCGCCGGCGCGGGCACCGCCTGACCGGTCGCCCGTCGCCGCCTCAGCAGCGGGTCTCAGCGGCCGGCGTCCGGCCCCGTGGTGCCGTCGTCCGCCTTCAGGAGCTCCGGGTCGACCTTGCCGGTGCGCAGACCCGCGCTGCCGACCATGTGCGCGGCCACCGGGGAGGTCATCAGCTGGAACACCGCGACCAGCACGAGCATGGTCACCGAGCCGCGGTCCTGCAGCCGGAGCGCGACCCCGGTCAGGAGCAGGAGCATGCCGAGCACCTGCGGCTTGGCCACCACGTGCAGCCGGGCGAGCAGGTTGTCGAACCGCACGACGCCGACGCCCGCCGAGAACGAGAAGAAGGCGCCGAGCAGCAGACAGATCGCGGCGGCGGCATCGGTCACCACGCTCATGGTTTCTCCTGGTCCGGCGTGTCCTGGCCCGGCGTGCCCCTGCCGGGCGGTCCGGCCTCCGGTTCTGTGTCCGGCTGCCGGCCCTTGGGCGGCTCGACGGCGGCGAAGCGGGCGACGGTCACGGACCCGATGAAGCCCACCATCGACAGCACCACGAGGATCGGCACCGACTCGGTGCGCCGGGACAGCGCGGCCTCGACAGCTATCGCGCCCACGAGCGCCGTGGTCAGCACGTCGAACGCCACCGAGCGGTCCAGCATCGACGGACCACGCTCCATCCGGACCACGGCGAGCAGGGCGCTCGCGGCGAGCAGCGCCGTGGCGACGATCCCGACGACGAGCATCATGGCTGTCCCTCCTGGCCCGGCGAGGTGACGGCGAGGCCGAGCCGGACCAGCTCCGTACGCGTCGCGAAGGCCCGCAGCAGGCGCTCCTCGAGGGCTCGCACCGACTCCCGGACACCTTCGGGACCACCCGAACCGGCGAGGTCGAGCACGTGCAGCCGCAGGACCCCGTCGGACCGGTCGAGGTCCACCACGACTGTGCCCGGCACCATCGACGACAGTCCAGCGGTGGTCGCGATGAACAGGTCCGACGTCGAGCGCAGCGGGACCGGCACCAGCCCGCCCCGGGGCGGCGGACCCGGCCGGACGGCGGTCCACGCCACCTGGAACGACGCGAGCACGAGGTCGCCGACGAACCGGCCGACGAGGCGGGCCAGCGGGCCGGGTCGCAGCGTCCCGGCCGTACCGACGGACGGCAGCGGGAACGCGAGCGCCACCAGCGCGCCGAGCGCCCCGCCGGACAGCACGTTCGCCCAGGACAGGTCACCCCAGAAGAGCACCCAGAGCACGGCGCCCGCAACCGTCGTCGGCCACAGCGCGGTGAACCGCCGGGCCCGCCGGCGCCACGGCGGCTCGGACTGTTGCTCGGCGTCGGTATCGGTACTCGTCATGGTGATCCCTCCTCCCCGTCGTCGGTCACCTCGTCGGACGTGCCGGTGCCGCGCGGTGCCCCGTCGGGGAACACCGCCTCGACGTACGAGCGCGCGTCCAGGGTCATGTGGGCCGCCCGCGCCGCGTAGTCGTACAACGGTCCTGCCGCGAAGGTGAGGCTCACGCTCACTGCCACGAGCGCCGCCGTCGGGCCGACCATGCCCCAGGGCAGGGGAGACGGGTCGGGCAGCTTCCGGTCGTCGGGACAGGGCTGCCAGAACGCCTTGTTCCAGGCCCGGACCACCGCGTACAGGGTCAGCAGCGACGTGACCACCGAACCGGCCACCAGGGCCCAGGCGAGCCCAGAGCCGTTCAGCGCGCCGGCCTCGAGCAGACCCACCTTGCCCAGGAACCCGGACAGCGGCGGGATGCCCGCCAGGTTCATCGCGGGTACGAAGAACAGGACCGCCAGCCCGGGGGCCAGGGTGGCGAGGCCGCCCAGCCGGTCCAGGGACGTCGTGCCGGTCCGCCGCTCGATGAGCCCGACCACCAGGAACAGCGCCGTCTGCACGGTGATGTGGTGGACCACGTAGAAGATCGCCGCCGCGGTGCTCGCCTGGGTCGCCAGCGCGACGCCGAAGATCATGTAGCCGATATGGCTGACCAGCGTGAACGAGAGCAGGCGTTTCACGTCGTCCTGCGCCACCGCGCCCAGGATGCCGACGAGCATCGTGGCGAGGGCGAGGACGAGCAGCACCGCCTCCAGTGTCTCGTCCGGCGGGAAGAGCAGGGTCTGGGTCCGCAGGATGGCGTAGACGCCGACCTTGGTGAGCAGGCCGGCGAACACCGCGGTGACCGGAGCGGGCGCCGTCGGGTAGGAGTCGGGGAGCCAGGCGGACAGCGGGAAGATGGCCGCCTTGATCCCGAAAGCGAGCAGCAGCAGGGCCTGGATGCCCAGCCGTACGCCGGGATCGATCTCGGGCAGGCGCTCCGCGAGCTGGGCCATGTTGACTGTGCCGGTCGCCGCGTAGACCAGGCCGACGGCGAGGAGGAACACGATGGAGCTGAGCAGCGCGACGACCACGTAGACGCTGCCCGCCCGGATGCGCTCGCTGGTGCCACCGAGCGTGAGCAGCACGTACGAGGCGGCGAGCAGGATCTCGAAGCCGACGTAGAGGTTGAACAGGTCCCCGGCGAGGAAGGCGTCCGCCACCCCGGCGGCCAGGATCAGGAACGTCGGGTGGAAGATCGCGACGGGCAGGACGTCGCGACGTCCGTCCTCGTCGGCGTCCGGGTCCTGGGCCTCCAGGGCCTTGCGCAGCTCTTCCGCGTCCTTCGAGACCGGCGCGGTCCGGTCGTTGCTGTCCGCGATGCCCTGCGCCATCGAGTACAGGAGCACGCAGAGCAGCATCATGCTGCTCACGAGCAGCATCAGCGAGGCGAGGGGGTCGGCCACCAGGTTGACGCCGACCGGTGCCGCCCAGCCGCCGAGGTCGAGCGCCACCGGCCCGTCGTGCGCCGCGACGACCAGACCTGCGGCGGCGGCCACGACCACGGACAGGGCTACCACGGAGATGATCCGCTGGGCCCGCTGGTAACGGTGCAGTGCCAGGGCCAGCCCCGCCGCGAACAGGGGCACCAGCACCGGCAGCGGCACGAGGGTCTGCACGGTCCACAGGTTCACGCGCCGTCACCCCCGCGGGTCGGTGGGTCCACGACGGGGTCGGGCAGCGCCACCTCGTCCCGCGTGGCCACCGCCTCCTCGTCCAGGCTGACTCCGGACTCCACCGCGTCGCTGTCGGCGTACGACGGCGCGTCGTCGACGGCGAGCCGCGCGATACGGGTGTCCTCGAGGTCGTCCTGCACCTCGTCGTGGCCGTGCAGCTGCCAGGACCGGTACGCCATGGCCAGCACGAAGGCGACCAGTGCGAGCGTGATGACTATGGACGTCAGGATCATCGCCTGCGCCAGCGGGTCGCTCATCGGTTCGGCGGTGCCGGACCCGGTGATCGGCGGCGCGCCCGCCCGGCCACCGGCGAGCAGGATCGCGAGGTTGGTCCCGTTCCCCAGCAGCACGAAGCCGAGCAGGACGCGCGTCAGCGACCGCTCGAGCAGCAGGTACACCCCCGCCGCGAACAGCACGCCGACGGCCAGGAGCAGCGCGCCGGAGGGAACGTTGTCGAGCACGATCACGCGCGGTCACCCCCGGCCCGGTGACCGGCGCGCCCGTGCGAGCCGATGGTGCGGGAGTGCGGTTCGGCCTGCCGGTCCAGCTCGGCGCCGAAGGTGCGCAGGATGTCGACGACCAGTCCGATGACCACGAGGAATACTCCGACGTCGAAGAACAGGCTGGTGACCAGGTGCACGTGGCCCAGCACGGGCAGGTACAGGTCGAGGATCGTGCTCTCGAGCGCCGCCTGGCCGGCGATCAGCGCGACCAGGCCGACGCCCGCCGACAGGAACAGCCCGGTGCCGAGCACGAGACCGGGGTGCACGGGGGCCGCCTCGCCGAGCTCGTACCGGCCGCCGGCGAGGTAGCGGACGGTCAGCGCCAGCCCGGCGACCAGGCCCGCCGCGAATCCGCCACCCGGCGAGTTGTGCCCGCTGAACAGCAGGAACAGGGCGAACAGGATCATCGGGTGGAACAGCAGGCGGGTGAGCACCTCGAACAGCATCGACCGCTTGCCCGGGTCGAGCGTGGGGCTCGCGAGCAGCCAGGTGCCCGGCCGTACCTGCCGGGCGGCGGCGCGGGCGGTCCGTTCGCCCGGCTCGCCTTCGCCGGGATTCCCGGCGGGGTCGAGGCGCAGCACGTCGCCGCTGCGCTGGCGCAGGAAGACGAGCGAGGCGACGCCGGTGGCCGCGACGAGGAGCACCGAGATCTCGCCGACGGTGTCCCAGGCGCGGATGTCGACGAGGGTGACGTTGACGATGTTGTGCCCGCCGCCGAACGTCTCGGCCTCCTCGGGGAAGTCGACGGACACCGGCAGGTGCACGCGGACGAGCGGCGCGGCCGCGACGAACATCATCACGACCAGACCCGTGAGCACGCCGATCGCGAGCCGGACCCAGCGGCTCGCCGCCAGCGGCCGGTCCGAGAAGTGCGGGGGCAGACGGCGCAGCACGAGCACCATGACGACGAGCGTCAGGGTCTCACACAGGATCTGGGTCAGCGCGAGGTCGGGTGCGCCGTGCAGCAGGAACAGCGCGGCGTTCCCGTATCCCGCGACGCCGGCGAGGAACACCGCCTTGAGCCGACGGCGCGCGCGGGCGGCCAGTATCGCGGCCACCACGACCACGAGGACGACGACGAGCTGTGCCGGCCGGTCCCACGGAACCACCGCGAACGGTCCGAGACGGAGCACGTCGTCGCGCCCCGCGGCGTCCGCCACCACGGGCAGCGGCCCGGTCCCGGCCTCGCCCACGAGGCCCGCCGCGAGGGCGACCCCGGGGCCGACCGCGAGCACCAGGAGGATGACGCCGAGGTAGAACGGCAGGGAACCACGCTGGGTGCCCGCGGTGACGTCGCTCGCGAACCGGTCCAGCGCGCGCATGAGGCGCCGGTAGACGACGTCGGCGCCGTCCGGGAACCACAGCGCCGCCTGCAGCCGCTCGACCCGCTCGCGCTGCCAGAACATCCATGCGCCCACCAGGAGCACCGCGCCGGTGACCGCCAGGACCGGGGTGAAGCCGTCCCAGAGGGTGAGGTGTCCGGGCTCGCCGACCGGATAGGTGTTCGCGTACGGGCCGAGCAGGTCCTGGCCGACGTGCGGCACGAGCGCCACCGCGAGGCCGAGGACCGCGAGGACCAGCGGCGGCGCGACCATCCAGAACGGCTGCGGGTGGACGGCGTCCGGCATCCCCTCCCGCCCGGGCTCGCCCTGCGCGGCCCCGGCCGGCAGGCGCGGCTTGAAGGCGCCCCACAGGAACCGGAGCCCGTAGGCCACCGTCAGGGCGGAGCCCACTGCGACCACCGCGATCATGATCGTGCCGAGCAGGTCCCCGTCGTGCGCCCACGCGGCGAGCGCCGCCTCCTTGGCGACGTAACCGGCGAACGGTGGCAGACCGATCATCGACGCGGTGGCGAGCGTCGCGGTGAGCGCGGTCACCGGCAGGCGGCGTCCGACCCCTGCGAGCTTGCGCAGGTCGCGTGTGCCCGTCGCCGCGTCGACGACACCGACCACCAGGAACAGCGAGGCCTTGAACAGGGCGTGGGCGCCCAGCAGGGCCAGTCCGGCGAGCGCCGTCGCCCGGGTCCCGTAGCCGAGCAGCAGCGTGAGCAGCCCGAGCTGGGAGACGGTGCCGAACGCGAGGACCAGCTTGAGGTCGTGCTGGCGCAGCGCGCGGTATCCGCCGAGCAGGAGCGTGGCGCCGCCGAGCACGAGCACCACCGACCGCCAGGCCGCGAGGTCCGAGAAGGCGGGCGCGAACCGTGCGATCAGGTAGATGCCGGCCTTCACCATCGCGGCGGCGTGGAGGTATGCCGAGACGGGCGTGGGGGCGGCCATCGCGGCGGGCAGCCAGAAGTGCGTGGGCACGAGCGCGGACTTGGTGGCCGCGCCGGCCAGCAGGCAGACCACCGCGACGGTGACCGCCGGGCCCGACGGCGGGTCGGCGACGAGCGCGGAGACGCTCCAGGTCCCGGCGCCGACCCCGAGGATCACGACGCCGACCAGCATCGCCAGGCCACCGGCAGTGGTCACGATCAGCGCCTGCATGGCGGCCCGGCGAGACGACGTACGGTCCGCGTAGTGACCGATCAGCAGGTAGGAGAACACGGTGGTGAGCTCCCAGAACACGAACAGCAGGAGCAGGTCGTCGGCGACCACCAGGCCGGCCATCGAGCCGGCGAACGCCACCAGGAAGCCGCCGAACCGGCCGAGACCGTGGGCATCGCGCGAGAAGTAGGCGCTGCAGTAGAGCATGACCAGGGTGCCGACGCCGCCGACCACCAGCAGCATCACCCAGGCCAGGAGATCCAGCCGGAGGTCGATCGCGAGCCCGAGCGCCGGGATCCACCGCAGGTGCTCGGTGGGTGTGTCGCCGCCCAGGACCGCGGTGGCCTGGGCGAGCGCGTACACCGTCGCCCCTGCCGGGCCGAGGGCGAGCACCCAGAAGGCGCGCCTGCCCAGGGCCGTGACGAGGGCTGGGGCGGCGAGAGCCAGGACCCCGTGGGCAAGCAGTACCAGGAGCACGTCCGGGCCGTCCTGTCAGCGGGCGGGTGGGCGATGCCCGCCACTTTATCCGCTGGTGCGGGACGGTGTCGGAGAGCGGCTGTCCGGAACCCTTCGGCGGCCGCGGTCGTTACCCCTGGAGCGAACCCACCGGTCCGCCTTCCGTCTTTGGGCCACAGGCGCAGATTTACGGCCTACGATGGACGACGGCGAAACTTGACGACGACCTGGGAGAACCCGCGTGTCCATCCTCGACAAGGTCCTACGCATAGGCGAGGGACGTGTCCTGAAGAAGCTGCACAACGTGGCTGAGCAGGTCAACCGCTTGGAGCCCAGCTTCGTCGAGCTGAGCGACACCGAGCTGCGTGAGGAGACCGCACGTTTCCGGGAACGCCTGGAGCACGGCGCCACCCTGGACGAGCTCATGCCGGAGGCGTTCGCGGCGATCCGCGAGGCGGCTCACCGCACGCTCGGCCAGCGGCACTTCGACGTCCAGATCATGGGTGGTGCGGCGCTGCATCTCGGCAACATCGCCGAGATGCGCACCGGTGAGGGAAAGACGCTGGTGGCGACGACCGCCGCGTACCTCAACGCGCTGTCGGGCGACGGCGTCCACGTGATCACCACCAACGACTACCTGGCCAAGTACCAGGGTGAGCTGATGGGCCGGGTCTTCCGGTTCATGGGGCTGACGACGGGCGTGATCCTGTCGGGTCAGACGCCCGCGCAGCGGCGTGAGATGTACGCCGCGGACATCACCTACGGCACGAACAACGAGTTCGGCTTCGACTACCTGCGCGACAACATGGCGTGGTCGGTCGACGACCTGGTGCAGCGCGGCCACAACTTCGCGATCGTCGACGAGGTCGACTCGATCCTCATCGACGAGGCGCGGACGCCGCTGATCATCTCGGGCCCCGCGGCCGGTGACGCGAACCGCTGGTACAACGAGTTCGCCAAGGTGGTGCGGACCCTGCGGGCCAGGACCGGCGAGGCCGACACGTCCGCCCACTACGAGGTCGACGAGAAGAAACGCACCGTCGGCCTGCTCGAGCCGGGTATCGCGAAGGTCGAGGACTACCTCGGCATCGACAACCTCTACGAGTCCCTCAACACGCCGCTGATCGGGTTCCTGAACAACGCCATCAAGGCGAAGGAGCTGTTCAAGCGCGACAAGGACTACGTCGTGCTGAACGGCGAGGTCATGATCGTCGACGAGCACACGGGCCGTATCCTCGCGGGCCGGCGCTACAACGAGGGCATGCACCAGGCCATCGAGGCCAAGGAGGGGGTGGACATCAAGGCGGAGAACCAGACGCTCGCCACGATCACCCTCCAGAACTACTTCCGCCTGTACGGCAAGCTCTCCGGGATGACCGGCACCGCCGAGACCGAGGCCGCCGAGTTCCAGGGCACCTACAAGCTCGGCGTCGTCCCGATCCCGACGAACAAGAACCCGCAGCGCATCGACCAGGCAGACCTCGTCTACAAGAACGAGGACGGCAAGTTCAACGCGGTGGTCGCGGACATCGTCGAGCGGCACGCCTACGGCCAGCCGGTTCTCGTGGGCACCACGAGCGTCGAGAAGTCGGAGCTCCTGAGCGCCAAGCTCAAGAAGGCCGGCGTACCGCACAACGTGCTGAACGCGAAGGAGCACGAGCGCGAGGCCGCCGTCGTCGCGATGGCGGGGCGCAAGGGCGCCGTCACGGTCGCCACGAACATGGCCGGCCGCGGTACGGACATCATGCTCGGCGGCAACGCCGAGTACCTCGCCGTCACCGACCTCGCCGAGCGAGGTCTCGACCCGGTCGAGACGCCCGACGAGTACGAGGCGGCCTGGCCGCAGGCGCTCGAGAAGGCGAAGGAGCTCGTCGCCGCCGAGCACGACGAGGTCAAGGAGGCCGGTGGCCTCTACGTGCTCGGCACCGAGCGCCACGAGTCCCGCCGCATCGACAACCAGCTGCGTGGCCGTTCCGGCCGTCAGGGCGACCCGGGGGAGTCCCGGTTCTACCTGTCGATGCAGGACGACCTGATGCGGTTGTTCAACTCCGGCCTCGCCGAGTCGATGATGAACCGGGCAGGGTTCCCGGACGACATGCCGCTCGAGTCCAAGATGGTCACGCGCGGCATCATGTCCGCGCAGGGTCAGGTCGAGTCGCGCAACTTCGAGATCCGCAAGAACGTCCTGAAGTACGACGACGTCCTCTCGCGTCAGCGCAGCGTCATCTACGCCGAGCGCCTGCGCGTGCTCGAGGGCGAGGACCTGCGCGAGCAGGTGCAGCACTTCCTCACGGACACGATCACGGAGTACGTGACCAACGCGACCGCCGACGGCCCCACCGCCGAGCAGTGGGACCTCGACGCCCTGTGGACGGCCCTCAAGGCCGTGTACCCGGTGTCGCTCACGCCCGACGAGGTGGCCGAGGAGGCCGGCGGTATCGACCGGCTCACCGGCGAGATGCTGCTGGACGAGATCCTGTCCGACGCCCGCGTGGCGTACCAGGCCCGCGAGGACGAGCTGGGCTCCGCGGCGATGCGCCAGCTCGAGCGCCGTGTCGTGCTGTCGGTGCTGGACCGCAAGTGGCGCGAGCACCTCTACGAGATGGACTACCTCAAGGAGGGCATCGGGCTGCGTGCCATGGCGCAGCGCGACCCGCTCGTCGAGTACCAGCGCGAGGGCTTCCAGCTCTTCCAGGCGATGACCGACGCCATCAAGGAGGAGTCGGTCGGCTTCCTGTTCAACCTCGAGGTCACGGTGCAGCAGCCGGACGCCGAGCAGGCGACGGAGGACAGCTCGGAGCTGCCCGCCGCCGGCCCGGTGCCGCCGCGCGGCAGGCTCGGCACGGGGCAGCCCGACGCCCCGCCGACCGCGCAGATCCCCGCGGTGTCGCCCGCGGCCGCACCTGCGCAGGACCGGCCGGGGCAGGCCCCGCCGCCGCGGCAGCGCCGAGCGGCGGGTGCCGCGACGGAGCCGATCCTGCTCGCGAAGGGTCTCGACACCCCGAGCCGTCCGCAGTCGCTGACGTACTCGGCACCGAACGAGGACGGCTCGGGCTCGGCGTTCGTGCAGTCGGCCGACGGCGCCCGCCGTCGCGCGGCTCTGCACGGCGAGGCGACCGCCGCGACGAGCGACGGCCGGACCTTCCCGGGCACACCGCGCAACGCGCAGTGCCCGTGCGGCTCGGGCAAGAAGTACAAGGTCTGCCACGGGGTCAACGAGGCGTAGCTCACCCGGCGACCCTCCCCAGGGTCCGCCGAAGCAGAGCGGGTGTCCGAGTCTCCCTGGTATCGCCAGGGAGACTCGGACACCCGCTCTGCTTCTTCGACGGACTTGTTCGACCGACCCCGGGTGAGACAAGTGAGTCCGTGTGGGTGGCTGCGGTTACCCTGATCGCAACGTCCGGAACTCCCGTGTGGACCGCGCACCGGACCCGACCGTTTCCCCGAAGACGAAAGCAGGATCGCTGTGCCTGTGCACGTTCCCGAGCCCGCACGCGGGCTGCGTGTTGCCCTGCTCGGCTGTGGCGTGGTGGGCACGGAGGTGGCCCGGATGCTCCTCGACCAGGGTGCGGATCTCGCTGCCCGTGCCGGCGCGCCGCTGGAGCTCGTCGGGATCGCGGTCCGCGACGCGGACCGTCCCCGCGAGACCTTCATCCCCCGTGAGCTCCTGACGGAGGACGTGGACTCGCTGGTGGACGGCGCGGACATCGTCATCGAGGTGATGGGCGGTATCGAGCCCGCGCGCGGCCTGCTGCTGCGCGCCATCGAGAGCGGCGCGGCGGTCGTCACGGCCAACAAGGCGCTCCTGGCCGCGGACGGGCCCACGCTCTACAAGGCCGCCGACTCCGCAGGCGTCGACATCTACTACGAGGCAGCCGTGGCGGGCGCCATCCCGATCGTCCGCCCGGTGCGGGAGTCCCTCGCGGGCGACCACGTACGCCGCGTCCTCGGCATCGTCAACGGCACCACGAACTACGTGCTCGACCAGATGGCCACGAGCGGCCTCGGCCTCGAGGAGGCGGTCAAGCAGGCGCAGGAGCTCGGCTACGCCGAGGCGGACCCGACGGCCGACGTCGAGGGGTACGACGCCGCGGCGAAGGCCGCGATCCTGGCCAGCCTCGCCTTCCATACCCGCGTCTCGGCGGACGACGTCGCCCGCGAGGGGATCACGGACGTCACCGCCGACGACGTCGCCTGGGCCGCCCGGACGGGGCACGCCGTGAAGCTGCTGGCCATCGCCGAGCAGACCGGTGAGGGTGTCTCCGTGCGGGTGTACCCGGCGCTCGTGCCGCTGGAGCACCCGCTGGCGGGTGTCAAGGGCGCGTTCAACGCGATCTTCGTCGAGGCCGACGCGGCCGGCCCGCTCATGTTCTACGGCCAGGGTGCCGGCGGTCGGCCCACCGCCTCGGCGGTCGTGGGCGACGTCGTCGCGGCGGCGCGCCACCGCGTGCTCGGCGGCAAGGGCCCGCAGGAGTCCACCTATGCGGCCCGCCCGCTGCTCCCGGCGGACGCCGCGGTCACGCGCTACCAGGTCCGCCTCCTCGTCGCCGACCTGCCGGGCGTGCTCGCCCAGGTCGCGGGGGTCGTGGGCGACCACGGCGTGTCGATCGACACGATGCGCCAGACTGGACCCTCCGAGGGCACCGCCGAGCTGCTCCTGACCACCCACGCCGCCCGTGAGGCGTCGCTGGCTGCCACCATCGCGGCGGTGCGCACGCTCGAACCGGTCCGCGAGATCACGTCCGTCCTGAGAGTCGAAGGCTGAACCCGTGCCTGTGCTGCCTGCTGAACCGAACCTCCCGTCCGCCTCCGGCGCGGCCCCCACGTCGCGCCTCTGGCGCGGGGTGATCGCCGAGTACGCCGACCGCATGCCCGCCCACGTGCAGCAGAAGATCGTGACGCTGGGCGAGGGCGGCACGCCGCTGGTGCCCGCGCCCGCGCTGTCCGAGCGCACGGGCGCGGACGTGTACGTCAAGGTCGAGGGCATGAACCCGACCGGCTCGTTCAAGGACCGTGGCATGACCGCCGCGATCTCCGCGGCGGCCGGTCGCGGCGCCCGGGTGGTGGTGTGCGCGTCGACCGGCAACACGTCGGCGTCGGCCGCCGCGTACGCGACGCGCGCGGGCATGATCTGCGCGGTGCTCGTCCCGGACGGCAAGATCGCCATGGGCAAGCTGAGCCAGGCGGTCGCGCACGGCGCGCGCCTGCTGCAGGTCGACGGCAACTTCGACGACTGCCTCGTGGCGGCCCGCAAGCTCGCGGACACCCACCCGGTGGAGCTCGTGAACTCCGTCAACCCGGACCGCATCGAGGGGCAGAAGACCGCCGCGTTCGAGATAGTCGACGCGCTGGGCGACGCTCCCGACATCCACCTCCTGCCCGTGGGCAACGCGGGCAACATCACCGCGTACTGGAAGGGCTTCCGGGAGTACGCGGAGTCCGGGGCGGCGAGCCGGACTCCGGCGATGTGGGGCTTCCAGGCCGCGGGCGCCGCCCCGATCGTCAAGGGCCACCCGATCGACCAGCCGGACACCATCGCCACCGCCATCCGCATCGGCAACCCCGCCTCCTGGCAGCTCGCCGAGGAGGCCAGGGACACGTCCGGCGGCGTCATCGAGGCAGTGACCGACGAGCAGATCCTCGCGGCGCACCGCATCCTCTCCGCCGAGGTGGGCGTGTTCGTGGAGCCTGCCTCCGCGGCGGGCGTCGCGGGTCTCCTGGCGCGGCACGAGCGCGGCCTGGTGCCCGCCGGCGCGCGTATCACGATCACCGTGACCGGCCACGGGCTCAAGGACCCGGACTGGGCGCTGCGCACACCCGACGGCGGCGAGGTGGAACCCGTGCGGGTCTCCGCCGACGGCGTCTCGATCGCCGACGCCCTCTCCCTCTGATGCAGCTCGGCGCCGACCACGTGCGGGTCCGGGTGCCCGCCACGAGTGCCAACCTCGGACCGGGGTTCGACGCCCTCGGTCTGGCGCTCGCCCTGTACGACGAGGTGGAGGTACGCCTCGTCGCGAGTGACGAGGTAGTGGTGGAGGTCCACGGCGAGGGCGAGGGGCAGGTGCCCCTCGGGGAGGACCACCTGGTCGTGCGCGCGCTGCGGCGCACCATGGACCTCGCCGGTGCCGTACCCACCGGGATCCACATGACCTGCCACAACGTGATCCCGCACGGCAGGGGGCTCGGGTCGTCGTCCGCGGCGGTCGTGGCCGGGATAGTCGCCGCGCGGGCCCTGCTCGCCGAGCCGCGGGCCATCGACGCCGCCATGGTGCTGGCACTCGCCACCGAGTTCGAGGGGCACCCGGACAACGCGGCGCCCGCCATCCAGGGCGGTGCCACCGTCGCGTGGACCACCGCCGACGGCCCACGCGCCGTCGGCCTCGACATAGACCCGACGATCGAGGCCACCGTGCTGGTGCCGGACGCGCGGCTCGCGACGGCCCGGGCCCGGGCCGCCTTGCCGGAGCACGTGTCGCACGGCGACGCGGCGTTCACCGCGGGCCGGGCCGCCCTCCTGGTGGAGGCCCTGGCCAGGCGTCCGGAGCTGTTGTTCGACGCCACCGAGGACCGTCTCCACCAGTCCTACCGTGCGGCGGTGCTCGGAGCGTCCAGCGAGCTGTTGCGCGCGCTGCGGGACGAGGGTGTGCCGGCCACCGTCTCGGGTGCCGGGCCGACGGTCCTCGTGCTGGCCGGGCCGGACCATCGGGAGCGGCGTGACGCGGTCCTCGCGGACCTCGTCGACGAGACGGCCGGGTGGCGGCGGCTCACCCCGGGAATCGACATGACCGGCGCGCGCGCCCGGAGGATTTCAGGTAACACGAGTGCGCTATCGTCCGGCTCGTCAGGTGCAACGGGGAGTCAAGACTTACCGGGATCACCAGCTATACGGGGTGGTAGTATGCAGTGAACCTTCGGGATTGCACGTCCTGAGCCATGGTGGCGAGAATTCGGATTCAACATCGGTTCTTCACCTCCTAAGCCGGCAGAGCTGCTTCACAGAGTCTCAACCGGTCGGTCGTGCCCGTTGCAGGCCGTGATCAGCGGCCACCGCATCTCGCGAGAAGGCAGACAACGCCCCCGTCAGCCGTCGTCGTCGTACCACGGATGCGAGGTTTTCCGCGTTCCGGCCATTCAGCGCCGGGCGCCCACACATCCCGCGGCCCGCGATCACGCGACAAGCCGCAGTTCGAGGGGGAAGGGTCCTTCGTGACAGACACCACCGAAAACGCTCAGTCAGCCGCCGGCCGCGCGGCCGGGACCGGAGCACTGAGCAGCATGCGTCTCGCCGAGCTCCAGGCACTCGCCGGAGACCTGGGCGTGAAGGGCACTTCCAGGATGCGCAAGAGCGACCTCGTGGACACCATCCGCGAGAAGACGGGCGGCGCGACGAAGCGTCCGGTCCGTGCCGCCTCCGCTACCGAGAAGCCCACCACCAACGACAAGCCTGCTCGCACCGAGGCGCCGGTCGCCGCCGCCGGGGTCGCCACCTCGGGTGTGCGCGCCGACGCGAACGCGGAGGCTGACAAGGCCGCACGCCTGGCCGAGCTGGCCGACGCCGTCGCCGCCCCGCGTGAGAGCAGCGGGCGCCGGGCCAGCCGAGGGCAGAGCGCCCCGGACGGGGCCGCCGAGAAGTCCGGCGAGGGCCGCAACGCCCGGGCCGGTCGGCAGAACGCCCGCGGCGGCGACCGTGCCAACGCGACCGACCGTGCCAACGAGCGGAGCGACGCGCGCAACGCGGGCGCCGCCCCCGCCGCGGCCGGCGCCGCCGAGCGGAACAACGACCGTGCCAACGAGCTCGACGAGGACCGCAACTCGCGTCGCCGTCGGGGCCGGGACCGGGGCCGGGACCGCAAGCGTGGCCGCGGCCGTACGGGCCCGGACGTCGCGGGGCTCGAGAACGTCCCCGAGGTGCGCGAGGACGACGTGCTGCTGCCCGTCGCCGGCATCCTGGACATCCTCGACAACTACGCGTTCGTGCGGACCTCCGGGTACCTGCCGGGCAACAACGACGTCTACGTCTCGCTGAACCAGGTCAAGAAGGCCGGCCTGCGTCGCGGCGACGCCGTCGTGGGCGCCGTGCGCCAGCCGCGCGAGGGCGACGAGCTGCCGACGCAGCAGCCGACCGGGCGCAACGCCAAGGTGAACAAGGTCAACGCCCTGGTGCGCCTCGACTCCGTGAACGGCATGACGCCGGAGGAGGCGCGCGAGCGTCCCGAGTTCACCAAGCTGACGCCGCTGTACCCGCAGGAGCGCCTGCGCCTGGAGAACCCCGAGGCGACCAAGCTCACGCCCCGCGTGATCGACATCGTCGCCCCGATCGGCAAGGGCCAGCGTGGCCTCATCGTCGCGCCGCCCAAGGCCGGCAAGACGCTGATGATGCAGCAGATCGCCAACGCGATCTCGCTCAACAACCCTGAGGTCCACCTCATGGTCGTGCTGGTCGACGAGCGTCCGGAAGAGGTCACCGACTTCGAGCGCTCGGTCAAGGGCGAGGTCATCTCCTCGACGTTCGACCGGCACGCCTCCGACCACACGCTGGTCGCCGAGCTCGCCATCGAGCGGGCCAAGCGCCTCGTGGAGCTGGGCCAGGACGTCGTGGTGCTGCTCGACGGCATCACCCGCCTGTCGCGCGCCTACAACCTGGCCGCCCCGGCGTCGGGCCGCATCCTGTCCGGTGGTGTGGACGCCGCGGCGCTCTACCCGCCCAAGAAGTTCTTCGGCGCCGCCCGCAACATCGAGGACGGCGGCTCGCTGACCATCCTGGCGACCGCCCTGGTCGAGACCGGGTCGAAGATGGACGAGGTGATCTTCGAGGAGTTCAAGGGCACCGGCAACATGGAGCTGCGGCTCTCGCGGTCCCTTGCCGAGAAGCGCATCTTCCCGGCGATCGACGTCAACGGCTCGAGCACCCGGCGCGAGGAGATCCTCATGTCGAAGGACGAGCTCGCGATCGTCTACAAGCTGCGCCGGGTCATGGGCGCGCTCGACCAGACGCAGGCCGCCGAGCTCCTGCTCGGACAGCTCCGGAAGACCAAGACCAACGTCGAGTTCCTCCTGCACGTGCAGAAGACGACGCCGGGCGGCCTCACGGAGGACGACAACGTGGGCGAAACCGTCTGACGGACGTCACACCAGTCTTCCTCGCCCGCACGGGCGAGGAAGTGGCAGAATGACTTGCTGGCTCGCTGGTTCACGTCACTGCTGTTCCGCAGGGCGACCCAGCGGCATCTCACCAAGGAGCAACATGAGGGCTGGAATCCACCCCGAGTACGTCGTCACCGAGGTCACCTGCACCTGCGGTAACACCTTCACGACGCGCAGCACCGAGACGTCCGGCAAGATCAGCGCCGACGTCTGCAGCGCCTGCCACCCGTTCTACACGGGCAAGCAGAAGATCATGGACACCGGTGGCCGCGTGGCCCGGTTCCAGGCGCGCTACGGCAAGAAGGACGCCGACAGCTAGCGACTTCTCAGCGCCGGTGGTCCGGCCCGACAACCTCTCCAGGGGCAGTCGGGTACCGGACCACCGGCGCTGTCGTTTCCCCACAAACCGTTGAGTGCGTGATATTTGCGCTCTCGACGCGTGCGAGAGCGCAAATATCCCGCACTCAACGAGCGGTTTACCTAGGAGAGATCGTGAGCGAGTCAGCGTTCGCAGGGGTCGGGCCCTTGATCAGCGAGCATGCCGAGATCGAGTCCGCGCTCGCCGACCCCGCCGTGCACGCGGACGCGGGTCGCGCGCGGACCCTGGGCCGGCGGTACGCCGAGCTCAACCAGGTGGTCGGCGCGTACCGCGTGTGGGAGCAGGCGCACGACGACGCCGAGGCCGCCGCCGAGCTGGCCGTCGACGACGCGTCGTTCGCCGAGGAGCTCCCGAGCCTCCGGGACGCCGAGGCGGCCGCGGAGGAGAAGCTGCGCCGCGTGCTGGTGCCCCGCGACCCCGACGACGGCCGCGACGTCATCCTCGAGATCAAGGCGGGCGAGGGCGGCGAGGAGTCCGCGCTGTTCGCGAGCGACCTGCTGCGCATGTACCTGCGCTACGCCGAGCAGCAGGGCTGGTCGACGCAGCTCCTGGAGGCCACGGCGTCCGACCTGGGCGGCTACAAGGACGTGCAGGTCGCCATCAAGGCGAAGAACGTGCAGGGCCCCGAGGACGGCGTCTGGCACAGCCTGAAGTACGAGGGCGGCGTGCACCGTGTGCAGCGCGTGCCGGTCACCGAGTCGCAGGGCCGCATCCACACGTCGGCGGCCGGCGTGCTCGTGTTCCCCGAGGTCGACGACCCGGGGGAGCTCGAGATCGACCAGAACGACCTGCGGATCGACGTCTACCGCTCGTCCGGTCCCGGCGGGCAGTCCGTCAACACCACGGACTCCGCGGTCCGCATCACGCACATTCCCACGGGCATCGTCGTCTCGATGCAGAACGAGAAGTCGCAGCTGCAGAACCGCGAGCAGGCCATGCGCGTGCTCCGCGCCCGGCTGCTCGCGGCACAGGCGGAGGCCGCGGCGGCGGAGTCCGCGGAGCTGCGCCGATCGCAGGTCCGCACGGTCGACCGTTCCGAGCGGATCCGCACGTACAACTACCCGGAGAACCGGATAGTGGACCACCGCACCGGGTACAAGGCGTACAACCTCGACCAGGTGCTCGACGGCGACCTCGGTGCGGTGGTGCGGTCGGCGATCGAGGCCGACGAAGCGGCGCGGCTCGCGGTGGCGTCCGGTGCGTGAGGTTCCGGCCAGGGCAGTATTGCCAGGTGGATTGCCTGCTGGGACGGCGGGGCGGCAGGCTTGGGGCGCAGGGGGAGGAGTGCGGTGAGTACACAGCTGTTGAAGTGGGCCTACGAGGAGCTGGCGGACGCCGGTGTCGCGTCGCCCCAGGCCGACGCCGAGGTGCTGCTGGCGCATGCGCTCGGCGTGGACCGAGGCGAGCTGCGGCGCCTGGTGGTGCTGGGCCGTGAGGTGCCCGACGACGCGGCAGGCGTCTTCACCGGGCTCGTCTCCCGGCGGGCCACGCGCGAGCCCCTGCAGCACCTGACCGGGGTCGCCGCGTTCCGGCACCTCGAGCTCGCGGTGGGCCCCGGGGTCTTCGTGCCGCGTCCCGAGACCGAGGAGGTGGCGCAGGTCGCCATCGACGAGGCGGCCAAGGTCGTCGGTGAGCGGGGGAGCGCCGTCGTCGTCGACCTGTGCACCGGCACCGGGGCGATCGCGCTCGCGGTGGCCACCGAGGTGCCCGGCACGCGCGTGCACGCGGTCGAGCTGGACAAGGACGCGCACGCCTGGGCGGAGCGCAACGTCGACGCCCTGAGCGCCGCGGTCGCCGGCGCGAGGGCCGGCGGGAAGGCCGGCACCGAGGTCGGCTCAGCGCCCGGCACGCCGCCGGAGCGGATAGTCCGCCTCGTCAAGGGCGACGCCCGCACGGCGCTCTACGGCATCGACGGGCTGGCCGACGTCGTCGTCTCGAACCCGCCGTACGTGCCGTCGGACGCCGTGCCCGTGGATCCCGAGGTCGCCGAGCACGATCCGGCCGTCGCGCTGTACGGGCTGGGACCGGACGGGCTGGAGGTGCCGCGGGGCATCACGGACGCCGCGGCACGGCTGCTGCGACCCGGCGGGCTGTACGTCATGGAGCATGCGGAGGTTCAGGCGGAGGCGGCGCGCGACATGGTCGCCGCGGCCCGTGACGCCGACGGCCGACCGGTGTTCGGCGAGCCCGAGACCCGCAAGGACCTGACGGGCCGCCACCGCATGGTGGTCGCGCGCCGCCTGGGACCAGAGCGCAGCGCAGGTCCCGGGCGATGAAGGTATCGCCTGGAGCATCAGGGAGCCCCCGGATCGTGAAAGACTGTTCCGCGTGAGTGTGCCTGTGCAGCCCGTGCTCGACGCCACCGACCCGCAGACCTGGGGCCCGGCGATCGACGAGGCGGTGAATGCGATCTCCCGTGGGGGCCTCGTGGTCCTCCCCACCGACACCGTGTACGGCATTGCTGCCGACGCGTTCGACGAGGCAGCCGTCGCCGCGCTCCTCGCGGCCAAGGGCCGCGGCCGGCAGATGCCGCCGCCGGTCCTGGTGGGTGAGGTGGCGACCCTCGACGGCCTGGCCATCGACGTGCCCGACGACGCCCGCAAGCTCGTCGAGGCGTTCTGGCCCGGCGGTTTCACGATCATCCTGCGCGCGCAGCCGTCGCTGCAGTGGGACCTCGGCGACACGGGCGGCACGGTCGCCCTGCGGATGCCGGACCACCCCGCGGCCCTCGCCCTGCTCAAGCGCACCGGCCCGCTCGCCGTCTCCAGCGCGAACAAGTCGGGCAGCCCGGCCGCGCAGGACGTCGCGGACGCCGAGCGTCAGCTCGGCGGCTCGGTGGCGGTCTACCTCGACGGGGGCGAGGCGCCGGGTGGCGTCGCCTCCACCATCGTGGACGCGACCGGCCCGGTGCTGCGCGTCGTGCGCGAGGGCGCCGTGTCGCTCGAAGCGCTGCGTGCGGTCACCGACGTCGAAGGAGCACAGGTGTCGCCCGAGGACGACCCGATCGATCTCCCGGCCGGTGCCGCGGAGGACGACGAGTGAGGGTGTACCTGCTCCTGATGCTCGTGGCCGCTGCGGTCACGTTCCTGACCACGCCCTTTGCCCGCTGGGTGGCCATGCGTACCTCGGCGATCTCCGCCGTGCGGGCGCGTGACGTGCACTCCGTGCCGACGCCGCGCCTCGGCGGGCTCGCCATGCTGATCGGCATCGTCGTGCCGATGCTGCTGGCCTCGCAGATGCCGTTCCTGTCGGGGGTGTTCGACGATCCCCAGGTGTGGGGCATCGTCGGCGGCGCCGCCATCGTGTGCGCGCTCGGCTGGGCCGACGACAAGTGGGACCTCGACTGGGTCACCAAGCTCGCGGGCCAGGTCCTGGCCGCCGGCTTCATGGCGCTGCAGGGCGTCCAGCTCATCACGATGCCGATCGCGGGCGTGACCATCACGTCGTCGCGCGTGTCGCTCCTGGTGACCGTGCTGATCATCGTCATCGCGATGAACGCGGTGAACTTCGTGGACGGCCTCGACGGGCTGGCCGCGGGCATAGTCGCCATCGGCGGCACCGCGTTCTTCCTGTACACCTACGGGCTCACCCAGCAGGTCTCGGCGGACGACTACGCGACGCTGCCCTCGGTCATCCTCGCCGTGATGGTGGGGGTGTGCATCGGCTTCCTGCCGCACAACTTCCACCCGGCGCACATCTTCATGGGCGACGCCGGGTCGATGCTGATCGGCCTGGTGATGGCGGGCGCGGCGATCAGCGTGACGGGCAACATCCCGCCGGGCGTCATGACCGGCGCCCAGGCGCTGCCCGCCTTCATCCCGCTGCTGCTGCCGGTGGCGGTGCTCATGCTGCCGCTGCTCGACATGGGGCTGGCGGTCATCCGGCGGCTCGCCGCGGGCAAGTCGCCGATGGCGCCCGACCGGATGCACCTGCACCACCGGATGCTGGCCCTCGGCCACTCCCACCGCCGCGCCGTGGTGATCCTGTACGTGTGGACTGCCGTGTTCGCGTTCAGCGCCGCGGCGCTCGTGCGGTGGGACTGGGAGATCGTGCTGATCTGGACCGGTGTGTTCGTGGTGCTCGCGCTGCTGGCCACCCTCGGCCCGCTGCGTCACCGCGGCCGCTTCCTGGACGACGACGTCGCCGCGCTCTCCGGCCAGACGCCGAAGGTTCCCGCAGCCGTCGGGGCCGCCGCCACCGCGGGTGTCGGGCTCGAGGCCAAGGTGCCGGTCCAGGTCGTCGTACCGCAGGTCGTCGCTTCACAGGCCGTCGCTTCACAGGCCGTCGCTTCACAGGCCGTCGCTTCGCAGAGCGGGTCCCGCCCGGGCGCCGCTTCCCAGGGCACCGCTCAGCACGGTGCCGTTCACCAGA
This sequence comes from Promicromonospora sp. CA-289599, assembly GCF_050936155.1. Classification (NCBI taxonomy): domain Bacteria; kingdom Bacillati; phylum Actinomycetota; class Actinomycetes; order Micrococcales; family Promicromonosporaceae; genus Promicromonospora; species Promicromonospora sp. CA-289599. The sequence goes on along the minus strand of NZ_JBNJNI010000001.1, from coordinate 1,665,667 downwards.
GTGCCGTGTCCAAGACCAAGGAGACCATCGAATGACCGAGCAGGTACCTGACGCACCCAGCGCCCCCCGGGGCGCTGCCGAGCGGGCGGTGCTGCGCACGGCCCTGCGCGACTGCCTGATCCTCGTGGCAGGGCTCGCGGTCCTGGGCTCGCTGGTCGGCCTCCTGGTCGCAGGACAGCCAGGGCTGTGGGGCGCGCTGATCGGCGCCGCGCTCGCCGCGTTCTTCTGCGCGACGACCGTGTGGTCGATGCTCTACACGGTGGGCAAGGGCGCGACCGCGATGGGCGCCGTGGTGATGGGCAGCTGGATCGCCAAGATGGTGGTCCTCGTCGTTGTCCTCGCCGTGCTGACCCGGTTCGACTTCTACGACCGCGTGGTCCTGTTCGTGGTGCTTCTGCTCGGGGCAGTGGGGTCGGCACTGCTCGACTATCGCGCGGTCAAGAACGGTCGGCTCCCGTACGTCGAGCCCGAAGCCGGGGCCTGACGCGCCATCCGGCGCGGACAGCGGGCCGCACGCGGTTGCGCAATAAGTCACAAGGCGCCGTGCCATGCGGTTATCCGGCCAATTCCGGGTGGGACATAGGTTAGGCTTACGACTGAATCCATGACGGCCAGGCCCGATGGCGCGCCCGTTCCGCCCCTTTGCGGTGACGCGCGCTGGGCCTAATGACCACCTGGGAGTCCTCCTGTCCACGTATGCGACGTCCGTAATCCTCGCCGCCACTGAAGGCCACGAGGGTGAGGGCGGCTTCCACACGCCGTCGATCACCGACTTCTTCCCGTCGGCAATCCTCTTCGAAGGCACCATCTTCCAGATCGACCGACTCTGGATCATCCGAATCATCGCCACCATCGTGCTGCTGTCGATCTTCGTGATCGTGGCCCGCCGGGCGAAGGTGGTGCCGGGTCGGTTCCAGACAGGCGTCGAATATCTGCTGAGCTTCGTCCGGGTGCAGATCGGCGAAGAGATCCTGGGCAAGGACAACGCCAAGCGTTTCGTGCCCATGCTCACGACCATCTTCTTCACCATCCTGGCGTTCAACCTCACGGGTGTGATCCCGGGGCTGAACCTCGCCGCCACCTCGCGCATCGGTGTGCCGCTGCTCCTGGCTCTCTGGGTGTTCGTCACCTACTGGGCCGTGGGCATCCGCAAGCACGGGCTGGGCGGTTACCTCAAGGCCAACCTGTTCCCCCCGGGTGTGCCGTGGCCGATCTACTTCATCCTGACGCCGATCGAGCTGCTGCAGATCCTGATCATCCGGCCGGGTTCGCTGATGGTGCGACTGGTGGCCAACATGGTCGCCGGGCACATCATGATCGTGCTCTGCTTCGCCGCCACGCAGTTCTTCGTCGTGGACTCGGCAGGCACCGGCCTGATGGCCTTCGGTGCGCTCACGATCCCGGCGGGCATCTTCGTGACCCTGTTCGAGGTCCTGGTCGCTTTCCTGCAGGCGTACATCTTCGCCCTGCTGGCCGCGGTCTACATCAGCATGTCGCTGGAGGACGAGCACTGACTCGCTCCTCCGGGCGACGCTTCATAGCTACCCCTGTAACAACTGCGACGGGCGCAGCAACGCCTTCGCACACCACGCGACGCCGCACCGACCGGTCCGGCGCCCAACGGAAGGAAGACGCAAGTGGACGCCAACATTCTCGCTGAGGTCAACGGCAACCTGAACGCGATCGGCTACGGCCTCGCTGCGACGGGCCCCGGTATCGGCCTCGGTATCCTCATCGGCAAGACGATCGAGGGCATGGCCCGCCAGCCCGAGGTCGCCGGCCAGCTCCGCGCCACCATGTTCCTGGGTGTCGCGTTCGTCGAGGTGCTCGCGCTCCTCGGTCTCGTCGCCGGCTTCCTCTTCGAGTGATGGCGGCGCACACGAGCGCCGCCCCAGTGGTAGCGGCGCAGACGGAAGGGCCGCAGGGCATCGAGCTGTTCCTGCCTGCCGGATACGACCTGCTGTGGTCGTCGGTCACGCTTCTCATCATCGCGGTGGTGTTCTACAAGTTCATCCTGCCCCGGATGAACGCGGTGCTCGACGAGCGCTCCGCCCTCATCGAGGGCGGCATCGAAAAGGCTGAGGCAGCCCAGAAGCAGGCCGACGAGGCCCTGGCGCAGCAGCAGCAGCTGCTCGCCGAGGCCCGCGCCGACGCCGCGCAGGTCCGTGAGGAGGCGCGTGCCGAGGGCACCGCCATCATCAAGGAGCTCAAGGCCAAGGCGAGCGAGGAGGCGGAGCGCATCGCCGATACCGCCCGTCGCCAGATCGAGGCCGACCGACAGGCCGCGTCCGTGTCCCTGCGCAACGAGGTCGGCGCGCTCGCGACCGACCTGGCGTCGAAGATCGTGGGCGAGTCCCTCGAGGACTCGGCCCGTCAGTCGCGCGTGGTGGACCGCTTCCTCGACGAGCTCGAGGCAAGCCAGGCCGTGGCAAGCAACAAGGAGGCGTGATGCGGGGATCGAGCGGGGCATCGCTGACGGCGGCGCAGGAGCGCTTCGAGCCGGTGCTGCGTGCCGCGGGTGCGGACGCACTGACGCTCGGTGAGCAGCTGCTCACCATGGTGTCGGCGCTGGACGACTCCGCCGCGCTGCGCCGCTCGCTCGCCGACCCCTCCCGCGAGGGCGAGGCCAAGGCCGGCCTGGTGGCCGACCTGCTGAGCGGTTTCGACGAGCGCGTGGTCGACCTCGTGTCCGGACTCGTCCGGTCACGCTGGGCGAGCGACGCGGACCTGGCCGACGCCATCGAGCGTCTCGGTGTGGACGCCGTGCTGGCTTCCGCCGAGGCGCGCGGGGCGCTCGAGACGGTGGAGGACGAGCTGTTCCGGCTCACCCGGTCGCTCGGCGGCCAGCGTGCGGCCAAGCAGGTCCTCTCGGACGCCACCACCGCTCCCGAGCGCCGGGTGGCGCTCGTGGACGCGCTGGTCGGCGGCAAGGTCGACACCGTGACGCAGAGCCTGGCCAGGCGGGCGACGTCGTCGCTGCGTGGCCGTCGCTTCGTGCAGACGCTCGGTTGGTTCGGCGAGGTCGCGGCGGAGCGTCGCAAGCGCCTCGTCGCCTCCGTGACGAGCGCGACGGTGCTCACCCGCGAGCAGGAGCAGCGCCTCGGTGCGCTGCTCGAGCGCTCGTACGGGCGGCCCGTGCAGCTGAACGTCACCGTGGACCCGGCAGTCGTCGGGGGCATGCGCATCCAGGTCGGCGCGGACGTCGTCGACTCCACTGTCCTGTCGCGCCTTGCTGACGCCTCGCGTCGTCTGGCCGGCTGAATACGTGAACAAGAACCTTCCGCCGCGGCTTTCGCGGCCACGACAGGAGATAAGCAATGGCTGAGCTGACGATCCGGCCGGACGAGGTCCGGGCCGCGCTGGACAGCTTCGTGAAGTCCTACGAGCCCCAGGAAGCGGTCGCCGAAGAGGTGGGCCGCGTCTCGTACGCAGCGGACGGCATCGCCCGCGTCGAGGGCCTCCCTGGCGTGATGGCGAACGAGCTGCTGCGCTTCGAGGACGGCACGCTCGGACTCGCGCAGAACCTGGATGTCCGCGAGATCGGTGTGGTCGTCCTCGGCGAGTTCACCGGCATCGAGGAGGGCCAGGAGGTCCGTCGTACCGGTGAGGTGCTCTCGGTCCCCGTGGGCGAGGGCTACCTCGGCCGCGTGGTCGACCCGCTGGGTACCCCCATCGACGGCCTCGGTGCCATCGAGACCGACGCCGTCCGTGCCCTCGAGCTGCAGGCGCCCGGCGTCATGCAGCGTAAGTCGGTGCACGAGCCGCTGCAGACCGGCATCAAGGCGATCGACTCGATGATCCCGATCGGCCGTGGTCAGCGTCAGCTGATCATCGGTGACCGCCAGACGGGCAAGACGGCGATCGCGGTCGACACGATCATCAACCAGAAGGCGAACTGGGAAAGCGGCGACCCGAAGCAGCAGGTCCGCTGCATCTACGTCGCCATCGGCCAGAAGGGTTCGACCATCGCCGCCGTGCGTGGCGCCCTCGAGGAGGCCGGCGCCCTGGAGTACACGACGATCGTCGCGGCTCCGGCGTCCGACCCGGCAGGCTTCAAGTACCTCGCGCCGTACACCGGCTCGGCCATCGGCCAGCACTGGATGTACCAGGGCAAGCACGTCCTGATCATCTTCGACGACCTGTCGAAGCAGGCCGAGGCCTACCGTGCCGTGTCGCTGCTGCTGCGTCGCCCGCCGGGCCGCGAGGCCTACCCGGGTGACGTCTTCTACCTGCACTCCCGTCTGCTCGAGCGTTGTGCGAAGCTCTCGGACGAGCTGGGCGCGGGCTCCATGACCGGTCTGCCGATCATCGAGACCAAGGCGAACGACGTCTCGGCGTACATCCCGACGAACGTCATCTCCATCACGGACGGGCAGATCTTCCTGCAGTCCGACCTGTTCAACGCCGACCAGCGTCCCGCCGTGGACGTCGGTATCTCGGTCTCCCGAGTCGGTGGTGACGCGCAGATCAAGGCCATGAAGAAGGTCTCCGGCACGCTCAAGCTGGAGCTGGCGCAGTTCCGCTCGCTCGAGGCGTTCGCGATGTTCGCGTCCGACCTCGACGCGGCGTCCCGCGCACAGCTGCAGCGCGGCGCCGTCCTGACGGAGCTGCTCAAGCAGCCCCAGTACTCGCCGTACGCGGTCGAGGACCAGGTCGCTTCGGTGTGGGCCGGTACGAAGGGCAAGCTCGACGACGTCGCGGTCGAGGACGTCAAGCGGTTCGAGTCCGAGCTGCTGGACCACCTGCGCCGCAAGACCGACGTCCTGGAGACGATCCTCAAGTCCGGCAAGCTGGAGTCCGACACGGAGGAGGCGCTGAGCGCCGCCGTGGACGACTTCCGCGCGGGCTTCCAGAAGAGCGACGGCACGCCGCTCGTCGGTGGCAGCACCGAGGACGGCCCCGTCGACGTCGAGCAGGCGCAGATCGTCGTCAAGAAGAAGGCCTGACCCGTGGCCGGTGGAGCTCAGCGCGTCTACAAGGCGCGGATCAAGTCGACGCAGTCGCTGAAGAAGATCTTCCGCGCGCGTGAGCTGATCGCCGCGTCCCGCATCGGCAAGGCTCGCGCGGCGGCAGCGGCGGCGGCGCCGTACGCGCAGGCGATCACCCGTGCGGTGTCGGCTGTCGCGTCGCACACGGACGTGGACCACCCGCTCACGCAGGAGGAGGGCGGCAACCGCGCAGCGGTGCTCGTCGTCTCCTCCGACGCGGGCATGGCCGGTTCCTACCCGATGGCGATCGTCCGCGAGGCTGAGAAGCTCGTCGGGCAGCTGACGGCCGAGGGCAAGGAAGTCGTGCTGTACGTGGCCGGCCGCCGTGCGATCGCGTACTACACGTTCCGTGGGCGGGAGATCGCCAAGAGCTGGTCGTACGGTTCGGAGAAGCCGACGCCCGAGGCGGCGCAGGACATCGCCGAGACGCTGCTCGAGGTGTTCCTCGCGGAGGAGCCCGACGGCGGTGTCAGCGAGATGCACGTGGTCTCCACGCTGTTCGTCAACATGGTGTCGCAGCGGGCCCGCGTGGTGCGCATGCTGCCGCTCGAGGTGGTCGAGGGTGTGACCGAGGCCGACGAGCACGAGGCCCTGCCGCTCTACGACTTCGAGCCGTCGCCCGAGGCCGTGCTGGACGAGCTGCTCCCGCGCTACATCGAGCAGCGCATCTACGCGATGCTGCTCGACGCCGCCGCGTCCGAGCTCGCTGCCCGTCAGCGGGCCATGCACACGGCGACGGACAACGCCGAGGACCTGATCCGCACGTACACCCGACTGGCCAACCAGGCACGTCAGGCAGACATCACCCAGGAGATCAGCGAGATCGTCTCCGGGGCCGACGCCCTGGCGTCCTGAACAGACCCGAAAAGACTCCCCGCCGGAGGACCCTCCGGCCCACCGAAGCGAGGCAAGTATGACCGCCACCACCGTGGAATCCACGGTCGAGCACACGAGCGGCCCCGGCACCGGCCGGGTCGCTCGGGTGATCGGACCCGTCGTGGACATCGAGTTCCCCGATGACGCGATCCCTGAGATCTACAACGCGCTGACCGTCGAGATCGACCTGTCCGGCAAGGGCGAGAACAAGTCCGTGCTGACGCTCGAGGTCGAGCAGCACCTGGGTGACTCCCTCGTGCGCGCCATCGCCCTGAAGCCGACCGACGGCCTGGTCCGCGGCGCCGTGGTGACCGACACGGGCGAGCCCATCAGCGTGCCCGTCGGTGACATCACCAAGGGCCGGGTCTTCAACGTGACCGGTGAGGTCCTGAACCTCGCCGAGGGCGAGAAGTTCGAGGTCACCGAGCGCTGGCCGATCCACCGCAAGGCCCCCGCCTTCGACCAGCTCGAGTCGAAGACGACGATGTTCGAGACGGGCATCAAGTCCATCGACCTGCTCACCCCGTACGTCCAGGGTGGAAAGATCGGTCTCTTCGGTGGTGCGGGCGTCGGCAAGACGGTCCTCATCCAGGAGATGATCCAGCGTGTCGCCCAGGACCACGGTGGTGTGTCGGTGTTCGCCGGTGTCGGTGAGCGCACCCGTGAGGGCAACGACCTGATCGCCGAGATGGACGAGGCGGGCGTCTTCGACAAGACCGCCCTCGTCTTCGGCCAGATGGACGAGCCGCCGGGCACGCGTCTGCGCGTCGCCCTGTCGGCCCTGACGATGGCGGAGTACTTCCGTGACGTGCAGCAGCAGGACGTGCTGCTCTTCATCGACAACATCTTCCGCTTCACGCAGGCTGGTTCCGAGGTCTCCACGCTGCTCGGCCGTATGCCGTCCGCCGTGGGCTACCAGCCGAACCTGGCCGACGAGATGGGCCTCCTCCAGGAGCGCATCACCTCGACGCGTGGTCACTCCATCACGTCGCTGCAGGCCATCTACGTGCCTGCTGACGACTACACCGACCCGGCCCCGGCCACGACGTTCGCCCACCTGGACGCGACGACCGAGCTCTCCCGGGAGATCGCGTCGAAGGGTCTGTACCCGGCGATCGACCCGCTGGCCTCGACGTCCCGCATCCTCGACCCGCGTTACGTGGGCCAGGAGCACTACGACGTCGCGACGCGCGTGAAGTCGATCCTGCAGCGCAACAAGGAGCTGCAGGACATCATCGCCATCCTCGGTGTGGACGAGCTCTCGGAAGAGGACAAGACGGTCGTCGGGCGTGCCCGCCGTATCGAGCAGTTCCTCTCCCAGAACACGTACATGGCCGAGAAGTTCACCGGTGTGGTGGGCTCGACGGTGCCTCTGTCGGAGACCATCGAGGCATTCAAGAAGATCGCTGACGGTGAGTTCGACCACATCGCCGAGCAGGCCTTCTACAACATCGGTGGCCTCGAGATGCTCGAGGAGAACTGGGCACGGATCCAGAAGGAGTACGGGGCCTGAGGCTTCGTCCATCCTCCGTGCGTGATGCCGTCCCGCCGGGCATGCCAGAATCAGGCAGTCCGGCAGGGACGGCATCGCGCCCGCTACATCGGAAGGAGCTCTCGTGGCAGAGCTGAGCGTGGACCTCGTGTCCAGGGACCGCAAGGTCTGGAGCGGTGCGGCGACGCAGGTGAGCGCGCCGTCCGCGGACGGGCAGATCGGCATCCTGGCGAACCACACGCCGCTGCTGGCTGTGCTTCGCCCGGGCGTGATCAAGGTGGACACAGCTTCGGGGACGGCCGTTGAGGCGCAGGTCACCGGTGGTTTCGTGTCCGTGGACAACAACCTCGTCACCCTCGTGGTCGACGAGATCTCCCTGGTCTGAGGGAGAGCGCGAGTGCCCGGCGTCATATGGATCGCGATAGCGGTGCTCGGCGCGCTCGCGCTGGTGCTCGCACTGGGGATCTCCCGGCTGCGGACGCTCTCTCGCAGGGTAGGTTCGTTCAACTGCAATGCCCGGCCGACCGGGAACCCTGAGGGTTCCTGGACGCCGGGCATCGCGCAGTACGCGGTGGGCCGGATCGAGTGGTGGCGGTGCTGGTCGCTGGCGCCCCGTCCGGCCCGCACGTGGTACCGGGAGCGGCTCACCGTGACCGGTCGCACCCCGCTCGACCCGGACGAGCGTGGTCAGGGTGACCACTACCTCGTCCAGTGCCGGTACGACGGGCTCGACTTCGAGCTCGACCTCGCTGCCGGCGACTACTTCGGCCTCGCCTCCTGGCTCGAGGCCGCCCCTCCCGGACGACAGGATCTGGTTCTCTGATGCGGCTGGTCGTCGCCGACTGCTCCGCCCTCTACACGGGCCGCCTGACCGCGATGCTCCCGCCGGCTACCCGGCTGCTCGTGGTCAAGGCCGACGGAAGCGTGCTCATCCATTCCGACGGTGGCTCGTACAAGCCGCTGAACTGGATGAGCCCCCCGTGCACCCTCGCGGTGCGCGAGCCCTCCGAGGAGGCCGCCGCACGCGGTGTCACCGAGGTGTGGACCGTCCAGCACGCCAAGTCGGACGACCGGCTCGAGGTCGAGCTGTTCACCGTGCACCACGACTCCGCGCACGACCTGGGCATCGACCCCGGTCTGGTGAAGGACGGCGTCGAGGCGCACCTGCAGGAGCTGCTCGCGGAGCAGATCGTCCTGCTGGGCGCCGGGCACACCCTGGTCCGCCGCGAGTACCCGACGGCCATCGGCCCGGTCGACATCCTCGCGCGCGACGCCGCCGGCGCGTCGGTCGCGGTGGAGATCAAGCGCCGCGGCGACATCGACGGCGTCGAGCAGCTCACGCGGTACCTGGACCTGCTGAACCGCGACCCGATGCTGGCCCCGGTGCGCGGCGTCTACGCCGCCCAGGAGATCAAGCCGCAGGCCCGCGTCCTGGCCCACGACAGAGGCATCACCACCCTCCTCCTGGACTACGACACCATGCGCGGCGCGGACGACCCGACCACCCGCCTCTTCTGACCGGTCGGCGGGCTACCGGACCGTCACCGACCACTTGGCGTCGGGCGTCTCCCGGATCACCGCGTACCCGCCGGCGGGCACCACGATCCCGGTATCGGTGGGCGCGTCGGTGACGAGGTCGTGCCCCTGCCCGGTGATCCGGACCGGCCGGTCGCCGTGGTGCAGCAGGAAGAGGTACGTGCCCGCCGCGCCGCGCCGTCGGATCGCCTCGAGCCCCGTACCCACCGCCTCGGGAACCACCGGGCCGACGCCGTGCTCCGCGAGCCGGGCCGCGACGAAACCGTCCCACGACTCCTGGACCATCCGCGCCGAGACATACGTGGCGCTGCCGTCGCCGACGGCGTGGCGGGTCACGGCGGGCAGGCCCGCGAGCGAGCCCTGCGTGTAGGTGGCGAGGACCTCCGCCCGGGGCGGGTCCATCCGCTCGGTCCACTGGTCGACGGTCGACCCGTCGCTGAGCTCCTGGGTCTCCGCCGGGTCGAGCGGACGGTGCTCGGTGACCCGGACACCCAGGAGGTCCCGCAGCCGGCCCGGGTAGCCACCGGGGGCGACTCGCTGGTGCTCGTCCGCGATCCCGGTGAACCGGCCGACGACGAGGTGCCCGCCCGCCTCGACGTACCGGGTGAGCCACTCGACGGTGCCGGAGTCCATCGCCATGAGGGTCGGGACGAACAGCACCCGGTAGCGAGCGGCGTCGGCGCCCGGACGCACGAAGTCGACGGCGGCCCCTGCCCGCCACAGGGCGCGGTGCGTCGCACGGACCTCCGCGGTGTAGTCGAGGTCGTCGTTCGGCAGGTGCGGTGTCTGGAGCGACCACCGGCCGTTCGCGTCCCACAGGATCGCGACGTCGGCCTCGACCACCGGTCCGTCCTGCGGCGGTTCCGCGATCTCCTGGAGGCGGCCGAGGAGCGACCCGAGCTCGACGACGCCCTCGAACGTCCGGCTCTCCGGGCCGACGTGCGGCACCATCGCGCTGTGCCACGTCTCGGAGCCGCCGGCCGAAGCGCGCCACTGGAAGAACAGCGCACCCTGGGAACCCCGCGCGACGTAGCCGAGGGAGTTGCGCAGCATCCGGTCGGGGTCCTTGAAGGCCTGCCGGGCGCCGTCCCGGATGCCGGAGGCGCTCTGCTCCATGAGCAGCCAGGGGCCGCCGCCCCACGAACGGGTGAGGTCGGCGCCGTACGCGACGTGGGCCTCTCCGTCCGGGCCGGTCGTGTCGAGGTAGTGGTCGACGGAGGCGAGGTCCAGCTGTTCGCTCCAGTCCCATTGGTTGAGGTGGTCCCAGGTGGGCTGCATGAAGTTCGTCGTGACGGGAGCCGTCGAGCCGGCCGTGCGGATCTCGTCCCGCTGCTCGACGCAGGCCGCGAGCATCTCGTCGGAGCAGAACCGCTTGAAGTCCACCGCGTGGGCCGGGTTGGCCAGGTACTGCGTCGTGCGCGGCGGCAGGATCTCGTCCCAGTCGTCGTACCGCTGGGACCAGAACGCCGTGTACCAGGCGTCGTTCAGCGCATCGAGCGATACGTAACGCTTCCGGAGCCAGCGGCGGAAGGCTGCCGCCGAGTGGGGGCCGTGGTCGACCGTCCCGTACTCGTTGTGCACGTGCCAGCCGCGCAGGCGCGGGTGCGCGCCGTAGCGCTCGGCGAGGAACCGCGCGACGCGCCGTGCGGCCTGGCGGTAGGCGGGGGCGCTGATCGCGTACGTGTCCCGCGAGCCGTGGGACACGTAGGTCCCGTCGGCCCGGACGGGCAGCGCGTCCGGGTGCGCCCTGGTGAACCACGGCGGCGGGGACGCGGTGGGGGTCGCGAGGAAGAACCCGATCTCGTTCTCGTCGAGGAGCGTGACGACGTCGTCCAGCCAGCCCGGCTCGAACTGCCCCTCACGGGGTTCGAGCGCGGCCCACGAGAACACCCCGATCGTCACCGTGTTCACGCCTGCTCGACGCATGAGCGTCATGTCCTCGGCCCAGACCTCGCGCGGCCACTGCTCGGGGTTGTAGTCGCCGCCGAAGAGCAGGCGGTCGGGTACGAAGGGAACCGTCATTGGTCGTCCTCGGGTCGGTGGAGCGTCGGGTCTGCAGGTAGCAGGACAGCAGGGCAGGTCAACGGCCGAGCTCGCCGGCCCAGTGGGCCGGGTCGGGCAGTGCGGCGGCGAGCTCGGGCCAGACGCCGTCCGGCACCTCGACGTCCGCCCACGCGGTGATCTGGGCGAGCTGGGCAGTGCTCGTCACGCCGACTATCGTCCCCGTGACGCGCGGGTCCCGGTCGCCGGTCCGGAGCGCGAGGGCGCCCACGGGGACGCCTGCCGCACGCGCGATGTCGCGGATCCGCAGGATGGCGTCCCGCTGGGCGTCGTCGACGTCGCGGTAGTGGTAGTGCCGCACCGGCCCGTCGTCGTCGGCGAGAGCACCGCCACCGAACGGGGCGGCGTTGAGGACACCCACGCCGCGTTCGGCGCAGTCGTCCAGCAGCGTCTCCGCCGACCGGTCCAGGAGCGTGAGGCGGTTGTGCGTCACGACCGCTTCGAACTCACCGGTACGCACGTACTGCCGCAGCAGCCCGATCGGCCCGCCGGCCACCCCGAGGTGCGCGATCACGCCCGCCTCGCGCAGCTCCAGCAGGGCGCGGACCGGACCGTCGGGCGCGACGGCGTCGGCGAACGGCATGCGCTCCGGGTCGTGGAAGTGCACCAGCGGCAGCCGGTCGAGGCCCAGGCGTTCGCAGGACTCGGCGACGGACGCGCGCACGCGGTCGCCCGAGAAGTCGCCGGATCCGGGCAGCGGGTCCACCTTGGTGAACACCTGGACCGGACCGGCGATCCCGTCGAGAGCCGACCCGATGTACGCCTCGGCGTCGCCGTACTCGTTGCTCGTGTCCCACGTGCGCCATCCGGCGGTCGCCGCGGCGCTCAGCAGGGCGGTCGCCCCGGCGGTGTCGAGCCGGCGCCCGATACCGGACGTCCCGAGCACTACGGAGGGCACGAGCAGCCCGGTCCTGCCGAGCACCTGGTGGGGAAGTGTGGCGGTCATCCGTCAGCCGGCCCGGACGTGCGAGAAGGTGGCGACAACCAGGACGGGCTTACGCATCATTCACATCTTCCTTGACGTGCGGTGAGCGCTCGCGCGGTTGGCGAAGCGCTTCGATGATCAGGTGGCATCATCGCCAGGCGAAAAGCGGCCTGTCAACCCTGGCAGGATGTCCGCATGACTGATTCCGGTGCACTGGTGGTGCGCGGTCGCCTGGTCCAGCCCTCCGCCGTGGTGGACGACGGCGTCGTCGTCGCCTCGGGCGGTCGTGTCACCTTCGCGGGCTCGGTGTCCGACGCACTGGCGACCGGGTACGGCCCCGCCGTCGAGACCGTGCTGCCGGCCCCCGGCACCTACCTGCTGCCCGGTCTCGTGGACCTGCACAACCACGGCGGGGGCGGTGTCTCGTTCCCGGACGTGACCACTGCCTCCGAGGCGCTGACGGGCGTGCTCGAACACCGTCGCCACGGCACCACCACCCTGCTCGCGTCGCTCGTGACGGCCCGGCCCGAGGTGCTGCTGGAGCGCGCGTCGGTGCTGGCCGAGCTCGCCGTCGCGGGTGAGATCGAGGGCCTGCACGCGGAAGGACCGTTCCTCTCGTACCACCGCAGGGGCGCACACAACCCGGCTGACCTGCAAGAAGGCAGCGTCGACCTGGTCAAGGACCTGGCCGAGGCCGCCCGTGGTTACCTGCGCACGATGACCGTCGCACCCGAGGTGCCGGGCGTGACCGGCCCCGGCGGTGTCGCGGAGGCGCTGGTCGAGGCGGGTGTGCTGCCCTCGCTCGGCCACACGGACGGCAGCACCGAGCAGGCCGAGGCGCTGATCGCGCAGGTGACCGCCGCGCTCGCCGCCGCGGGCCGCCCCATCGGACCCATGACCGCGACGCACCTGTTCAACGGGATGCGCCCGCTGCACCATCGCCGGCCGGGCCCCATCGCGGCCTGCCTGGCCGCTGCCGCTCGCGGCGACATGGTCGTCGAGCTCATCGGTGACGGCGTGCACCTCGACCCGGCGACGGTCCGCTCGGTGTTCGACATGGTGGGAGCCGACCAGGTGGTGCTGGTCACCGACGCGATGGCGGCGGCGGGCGTCGCCGACGGCCGCTACGAGCTGGGCCCCATGTCCGTGGAGGTGCTCGACGGCGTGGCGCGGGTCGTCCCGGAGGAGGGAAGCCCGGAGCCCGAAGGAGAGGGGCCGATCGCCGGCGGCACCGCGCACCTGATCGACGTCGTGCGGCTCGCGGTGTCCGGTGGCTTTCCCCTGGTCGACGCCGTGCGCTCCGCGACGGCTGTGCCCGCGCGCGTCCTGGGGCTGACCGGCGAGGTCGGCAGCCTGGACCCCGGCGCCCGAGCCGACGTCCTGATCACCGACGCGGACCTGCACCCCCTCCGGGTCCTGCGCCAGGGCGTCGACGTAACGGCCGGCCGGCCGGCACCGCCACGGAGTTGACGCCGATGTCGCCGGGCCGTAACCGACCGCTGTTAACGTGCCGGGCATGACGCCAGTGTTCCAGCCCGGCCAGACAGTGGTGCGCCGCGAGATCATGCGGGGCGAACCGTGGATCGCGATGCCACAGGTGTGCGTCCAGGACGACGGCGACCTGCTCGTCACCTACACCCCTGGCGGCACCCCGATGGTGTACCCCGAGGCCGGCGCCTTCCCGGTGGGGGAGCACCCCTGGAAGCTCGCGGGCAGCACGAGCTGGCGCGGCCACGGCCGGCTCGAGCTGCACTGGACAGGGGTCGAGCACTCCATCTTCCTGTTCTGGGACGGACCCCAGCGCGCCTTCCAGGGCTGGTACTTCAACCTCGAGGACGCGCCCCGCCGCACCCCCATCGGCTTCGACACGCTCGACCACGAGCTCGACGTCTGGTGGGCCGCCGACGCCGAGACCTACGAGTTCAAGGACGTCCTCGAGTTCGAGGAGACCGGGCCGGCGCGCTACCCCGGCCGCATGGAGCAGATCCGCGCCGAGGGCGACCGGATCGCCGGCCTGCTCGACGCCGGCGAGCTCTGGTGGGACAAGGCCTGGGCCGACTGGACGCCCGATCCGTCGTGGCAGCCCCGCGCCATGCCCGCGGGCTGGGCGACGGTGCCGTTCGAGGCACGCTGAACCGCGACTCGCCGGAGCCCGATCCGATCCGAAGATCGCCGGGGTGATACCGGTGGCACGGATGTTGCCGCGCGCTACGGTCGGACCGTGCCCTCATCGCTGCCCGTCCCCAGACCTGCCGTACCCGGTCCCGCCGCACCCGAGTGGCCGCTGGTCACCGACCGCCTCCAGCTCCGCCCGGTAGCTCCCGCCGACGCCGAGGCCTTCCTCCGCTGGCGCTCGCGTACCGAGGTGGTGCGGTTCATGTACCAGCCGCCGTGGGACCTGCCCACGGCTCAGGCGAAGCTCAGCACCTGGTCGACGGCGCCGTTCGAGGAGGTCGGTGACGTGCTGGTGCTGGCGATCGAGGTCGACGGCGACGTCGTCGGCGAGGCGATGCTCAAGTGGGCGGCCGGCGCGCGGCAGGCCGAGCTCGGTTACGCCCTGCACCCCGACGTCAGCGGGCGGGGTCTCGCGACCGAGGCCGCCCGCGCCACCCTGGACCTGGCCTTCACCACGTACGGCTTCCACCGCGTGTACGCGCGGATCGACGAGGAGAACGCCGCCTCCGTCCGCGTGGCCGAGCGGCTCGGCATGCGCCTCGAGGCCCACCTCCTGGAGAACGACCTGCGCGACGGCGTCTGGTCCAACGAGGTGGTCTACGCGCTCCTCGATCGCGAGCACGCGGCGCTCGCGTGATCCACCGGCAGCCCATCGACGCGCACTGTCGACGTCCTTTATTTTCGCCAGGCGGGTAGCGCTCGCCGCCGTCGGCCGGGTACCGTCCATCGAAGCGCTTCGACATTTCGTCGGCAGCGCACGCCCCACTGTGCCTCAGCCGCACACCTGGCCGCACCGCCGCGGCACCCTAAGGAGGAACCCATGGACGTGCCCCCCTTCCGCGATCCCGCGCTGCCCGTGTCCGAGCGCGCCCGCGACCTGCTCGCCTCGCTCACCCCGGAGGAGCGCCTGGCGATGCTGCACCAGCACCAGCCGGTCATCGACCGCCTGGGCCTCGGTGCGTTCCACACCGGGTGCGAGGCTCTGCACGGCGTCGCCTGGCTGGGCCGCGCGACGGTGTTCCCGCAGCCGGTCGGCCTGGCCGCGACCTGGGACCCGGAGCTCGTCCGCAGGGTCGGCGAGATCGTCTCCACCGAGGTTCGTGCCAAGCACGTGGCGGACCCGGCCGTGAGCCTGAACGTCTGGGCGCCGGTCGTGAACACGCTCCGGCACCCGGCCTGGGGCCGCAATGAGGAGGGGTACTCCGAGGACCCGCACCTCACCGCACATCTCGCCACCGCCTACTGCCGCGGCTTGCGCGGGGACCACGAGCGGGTGTGGAAGACCACGCCGACCCTCAAGCACTTCCTCGCCTACAACAACGAGACCGACCGGTCCTCGACGAGCTCGAACCTCACTCCGGTCACGCTGCACGAGGAGGAGCTCCCCGCCTTCCGCGAGCCGATCGAGCAGGGCGTGGCCGCGGGCGTCATGCCGGCGTACAACCAGGTCAACGGCACCCCGGCGCACCTGCAGACCGAGCTCTTCGCCGAGCTGCGGTCCTGGACCGACGACTCGGTCGCACTCGTCTCCGACGCTGCCGCCCCGATGTTCGTGGTCAAGGTGCAGCGCGCCGCGGCGGACCGCGCCTCCGGTAACGCCGCGCTGGTCCGGGCAGGCGTCGACTCGTTCACCGACGACGACGCCGACTCCGCGCCCACCGTCCAGCGCCTCCAGGAGGCTCTCGACCGCGGCCTGCTCACCATGGAGGAGGTCGACCGCTCCGTGCTGCGCATGCTCGAGCTCCGTCTGCGCAGCGGCGAGCTCGACGGCGACGCCGACCCGTACTCGGGCATCACGGCGGACGACATCGACCTGCCCGAGCACCGCGCGCTGGCACGAGAGGCAGCAGCCCGCTCCGTCGTCGTGCTGCGCAACTCCGACGGGCTGCTGCCGCTGCCGGCGGGGGGCTCGGTCGCCGTCGTCGGACCGCTCGCCGAGGCGGTGCTCACCGACTGGTACTCGGGCACACCGCCCTACGCGGTCACCCCGGCGGACGGTCTCCGTGCCGCGTTCGGCGCGGACCGCGTGGTCGTGGCCGACGGCTCCGACGTCGTCGCCCTGCGTGCGGCGAACGGACGGTACGTCTCCGTCACGGAGGACGGCACGGCGGTCGTCGCGGACTCGGCCACGGCCGGCAAGGGTGCGCGCCTCTCCGTCACGGACTGGGGCGGGGGCGTGCTCACGCTGCGATCGGCCGCCTCCGGCCGCCTGCTCACCGGCGGCGCCTACCCGATGCGCGCGGACGCCGAGCGGGTAGGGGGCTGGGAGGTTCAGGAGAGCTTCCGCAAGCATGTGCACGACGACGGCTCGTGGTCACTGCTGCACCTCGGCTCCGGCCGCTGGGTGCGTGTGCAGCGCGACACCGGCCTGCTGTGCGCCGAAGGGCACACGCTCGCCGACGCCGAGCGGTTCACGGCTCGCGTGCTCGAGTCCGGTGCGGCCCTGGTGGCCCAGGCGGCTGTCTCGTGCGACGCCGTCGTCGTCGCGGTCGGGAACGACCCGCACCTGAACGGTCGCGAGACGCAGGACCGGCCCGACCTGTGGCTGCCCGAAACGGCGGTGGAGACGTGGCGTGCCGCTGTCGAGGCCAACCCCAGGGCTGTGCTGACCATCGTGTCGAGCTACCCGTACGTGCTCGGCCCCGGCGTCGACGACGCCCCCACCGTGGTGTGGAGCAGCCACGGCGGGCAGGAGCTCGGGCACGGCCTGGCCGACGTGCTGACCGGCGCCGTCGAGCCGTCCGGTCGGCTGGCCCAGACCTGGCCGGCACGTCCGGAGCAGGCGGGCGACCTCTTCGACTACGACACCCGCCGCCAGCAGATCACCTACCGGCACCTGCCGGCCGACGAGGCGGGTGTACCCGCCTTCGCCTTCGGCCACGGACTGACCTACTCGTCGGTGTCCTACGAAGGCTTGTCGCTCTCCGCGGCCGAGGTGGCAGCACCCGCGCCGACACGCGACCACCCGCCGCTGACACCCCGCGACCCGGCCGGCCAGGGCGTCGTGACGGCCACCGTCACGGTGCGCAACACCGGTGCGCGGCCTGCCGACGAACTGGTGCAGGTGTACTCGCTCGGTGCGGCCGGGACAGACTCGCCGGTGCGGCTGCTGCTCGGCTACGGTCGCGTCCGGCTCGAGCCGGGCGAGACGGCGTCGGTGGCCGTGCCCTTCGACACCGCGCGTCTCGCGCTGTGGCACGGGACGATGACGCCGTCCGGTGACGCGCCGGGCCTGCTCGACGGGGACCTCCGGGTCCCGGCCGGCGCTTACTCCGTGGCCGCCGGAGCGTCTAGCGTGAGCCTGCCGGTCCGCGACGAGCTGACCGTTACCGGGCCGACCGGGTGAGGACCACTGTATGAGGACCACTGTATGAGGACGCAGCCATGAGGACGCAGCCATGAGGGTCGACCCCGACAGCCGCAGCGTGCAGGGACTGACGACGTTCCTGCAGTTCGTCGCGCTCAACGTGCTGTACATCGTGGCCTGCGTGCCGGTGGTGACGGCAGGGGCGGCGACCGCAGCGCTCTACGAGGTGGCGCTGCGGTACGCCGACGAGGAACGGGGATACCTGATCCGGGGCTTTCTCGTCGGCCTCCGTCGCAACCTGTGGCGGGGCAGCGCCGTCGGGCTGCTGTTCGGCGTGCCGATCGCGATGCTGGGCTTCGCCGCGGTCTTCTGGCTGGCGCTCGACAGCGCCCTCGGCACCGCCGTCGGCACGATAACGGTGCTGTTCATCGCCTATCTGGTGGCCGCGCTGCTGTACGGCCTGGCGCTGGTCGCGCGGTACGCCGACCCGCTGGGCCGGACAGTGCGCAACGCCCTGCTGCTGCCGCTCGGCGAGCCGCTGCGGACGCTCGCCCTGCTGCTGCGGCCGGCTGTCATGGTGAGCCTGATGTACGTGTACCCGCCGTTCGTGGCGCTCGTGGTGACCATCGGGTTCTCGGTGGGTGCTTACGTGGACGCGTTCGTGCTGCACAGCGTCTTCCGGCGGCGCGGCGGCGATCCGACGGCGCTCGACCCGGTGGACCCGCACTCCGGCGAGTGACGTGCGAGAGGTGCCCCCGACCTGGGCCGATACGAGCCCAGATCGGGGGCACCTCTGTCGGTGGTGGTCTCAGCGGGCGATGTCGCCGTAGATGATGCCGCGGCCGTTGGTGGTGAGGTAGACGCGGCCGTAGATCCACGGGTCGCCGGTGATCGCGGACCCCGACCAGGCCCACTGGTGGTCGTCGTCGTTGATGCGGACCCAGCGGCTGCCGCCGTCGGTCGAGCGGTAGATGGCGGCCTTGCCGCCGATCCGCGCGGAGCTGTAGATCGTCGGGTAGCTGGACCTCTTGGCCGCCTTGCCGAAGCCGACCGACTCCGCGGTCTGGAACCTGGTGATGCGCTTCCAGGTGCTGCCGCCGTCCCTGGAGCGCCACATGCCGCCGGTGACACCCGTCTTCTCGTCGCCGCGCCCGGCCAGCCACAGGTGCTTCTTGTGGCCGGGGACGGCGCGGAAGTCGTCGACGCCCGCGGTCGGCAGACCCCTCGCTCCGGTGGCGGCGAACGTCGCGCCGCCGTCGGTGCTGCGGTAGAACGTGCCGCTCGAGAACGCGTACAGGACGGACGGGTCGACGCGGTCGGACCGGATCTTCGCGCCCGCAGGCAGGCCCCGGACCGGGATCCAGGTCTCGCCCAGGTCGGTGCTGTACACCGGGGTGACCTCGGAGCTGCCGGGCGTCCAGAAGATCCTGGACCCGTTGGCGCTGATCGCGACGGTGCCGCCGTGGCCGTCGCCGAGGACGCCCTCGACGCGCGCGGCGTTCTTCCAGGTCTTGCCGCGGTCGGTGGAGACGCCGACGTGGCCCTTCTCGTTGCCGTGCACGTTGCCGGTGCCGACGATGATGTCGCGCTCGTACTGGGCGAAGTCGACGCTGGTGCCCGTGGACCAGTCGGTGTCGATCATCGGCTCGGCCCGGTCGAGATTGG
Source organism: Promicromonospora sp. CA-289599 (assembly GCF_050936155.1). Classification (NCBI taxonomy): domain Bacteria; kingdom Bacillati; phylum Actinomycetota; class Actinomycetes; order Micrococcales; family Promicromonosporaceae; genus Promicromonospora; species Promicromonospora sp. CA-289599. The sequence goes on along the minus strand of NZ_JBNJNI010000001.1, from coordinate 1,646,642 downwards.
TGTGGACGAAGCCGCCGACGTCGCCGACTGCCGAGACGAGGGCCCCGCCGAGAGCGGCGAGGTCGAGGATCGCGCACTCCTCCAGGCCTTCGACGCGGACGGCGACGGTGAACTTCTCGACCGGCAGCGCGACGCGTTCACCGGCCTCGTTCTGGCCGATGAGCTCACCCTGCGCGTCCCACCGGGTCAGCTCCTCGGTGCCCCAGATGGTCGCGCCGGTGCCCCACATGATCCGGTCGGAGTTGTGCGGGTCGATCGCGAGGGCGTCGATCATCCACCCGTGCTTGACCGCGTACTGGGGCCCCTGGTCCTCGCCGTTCCACGACAGCCACGGGCTGCCGGTGTTGTCCATGTCGAACCGGTCGTGGCGGTCCTGGCCTTCGGCGTAGTCCCAGCTGAGCTGCCAGGTGGCGCCGGAGTCGGTGGAGCGGTAGAGGATCTCGTCGGGATACCAGTTGTTGCGCGTGGCCGCCATGAGCGTGCCGGGGTTCTGGCGGTCGACGGTGATGCCCCCGAAGGCCGGGATCACGCCGCGCGGGTTGTACCCGGGAGTGACGTCGGTCCACTCGCCGGTCCGGGTGGCGAGCCGCACGATCTTTCCGCCGTCGCCGGAGGCAGGCGCGCCGTTGTAGGGGCCAGGATCGTGGCTGGTGACGACGTACAGGTACCCGTTCACGTTGTCCACCGCGGACTGGCCGGGGATGGTGCGGTTGCCGTCCGCGGACCCGAGCGCTTCGGCCGCGCCGGGGACCGCCTGCCAGGTCGATCCGCCGTCCTCGGAGACGTACAGCGGGTCTTCCGGGTCGGCCACGCCCACATAGACCTTGCCGCCGGCCTGGTCGAAGTCGATCCAGAGCACGCCCTGGTTGTCGGCGAGGAGCGGGTTCGACGGGTCGGCGACGAAGTTGCCGGGGTTCGGGAACTCCTCGACCTGCGCCCAGGTGCGGCCGTGGTCCTTGGACCGCCACAGCCCGTTCCCGTTCGGCGTGCCGAGGTAGAGCTCGGCGTTGTCGGCCGGGTTGACGACGAGGCGCTCGCCCATGCCACGGCCGGGCATGTTGCCGCCCTGCTTGAACGGGAGCTCGGCGATGCCCCAGGTGTCGCCCTTGTCGTCGGAGTAGAGCACGGCGCCGTTGTTCGGGTCCCAGTCGATGGTGTACGTGCCCACCGCGGCGTAGACGCGGTGGGTGTCGACCGGGTCGGTGGCCATGGAGACGACGCCGGAGTAGCCCCACTTGTCGCGGCCGACCCAGTCCAGGAGCGGCTTCCAGGTCCTGGAGTTCTCCTGCCAGCGGTAGCAGCCGCCGATGTCGGTGCGGGCGTAGATGAGGTTCTGCTCGGTCTCGTTGAAGATGATGCCGGGCACGAAGCCGCCGCCGTTGATGACGGCGTTCTTCCACGTGTAGGTGCACGCGCCAGGCGCGTGCACCTTGGCCTGTGCCGGCGCGGGGCCGATCGTGGCCACGGCCGCGGCCGCGCCGATCGACGCGAGGAAAGTGCGTCGTTGCATGATGCTCTCCTTGGTTCTGGTGACAGGGGACAGGGGGCTGGGGCCAGGCGGACGTAAGGCCCAAGCGATCGATCGCCTGGGCCTTACGCGTGCTGTTCCAGGTTCGGGCTCAGCCGAACTCGTTGGCGACCGCTTCGCGGGCCTCGTTCTGTGCCTCGGCATTGGCCAGGTCGACCTCGAGGACCTTCTCGTAGCCCAGGCCGTTCGCCGTCTCCTGCATCTCGGCGAGCAGGGCGTCGAACTCGGCCCCGTCCTTGGCGAAGGCCATCTTCCAGGAGTGCTCCACGATCGTGGCCTTGACCTGGTTGCGCAGGGTCTCGATCTCGGAGCTGTCCGTCGGGGCGGTGAAGCTCGCACCCGGTGCGACCAGCAGCTGGTCGTTGGACTGCAGGTACTCCATGGTGGTCTTGGAGCCACCCATCTCCTTGGACCAGTCCTCGATGAGCGGGTTGGCCGACGTCTCCTGGTAGCTCGGCCACAGCTTGTAGTTGTACGAGTAGCCCGTTCGCGGGTCGACGTCGTTCGGCAGGACGGCGCTGGCGTTCAGGGACGAGCCACCGTCCTTGTACGCGCCGCTGCCCCACTCGGCCGGGACCTCCACCTCGCCGCCCTCCAGGATGGCCTGCCGGCCGAACTCGGTCAGCACCGGCCCGTCAGGGCCGTTCTCCCAGGCCAGGCCCTCGGGGCCGGCGCCGGCGTTGTCGGCGGAGTTGGACTCGATGCCTTCCGGCGAGTAGAGCCAGTCGATGAACGCCGCGATCCGGGCCGGGTCCTCGGCCTTCGAGCCGATGCCGTACACGAGTCCGCCGCCGTACACGTTGGCACCGTGGGAGAGGACCGTCTGGTCCTGCATCGGCACGAGCTGGAAGCCCTTGCCGTCGGCCATGTTCTGCTCGGTGTTGTACGCCTGCTGGCCCAGCCACGGCCACCAGGACAGCAGCACCTGTCCGCTCTGGTACTTGGCGAACATCGTGTCGTAGTTCTGGGTGGTCGACTCGGGATCGACGATGCCCATCTGGTTCGCCTCGTAGTAGAACTTCAGAGCGCGCAGGTACTCCGACTCGGGGGCGAGGATGCCGTGGTAGTCGGAGCCGTCTCCCTTGGCCTCGGCGAAGCCGAGGTGCTCGTACCCGTAGACGGCCGGCGGCTGCCCCGCCATGACCATCATGTTGCCGTCCCAGTCCTTGAACAGGGAGAGGCCGTAGGTGGGCTTGCCGTTGTCGGCCTCGGGGTGGGCGTCCTGCATGTCCTTGAGCACCGGCAGGAGGTCCTCGAGGGTGTCGATCTCCGGGTAGCCGAGCTCGGCGTAGTAGTCCCAGCGCAGGAAGGGCCCGAACGTCGGGTCGACCCCCTCGGCCGGCTCCGTCGGCTTGAGCGTGGAGACCATGGTCGGGAAGCTGTAGATGCTGTCCTTGCCCTCGTTGATCTTCTGGACGGCCGGGTCGTACTCGGACGTGTTCTGCATGGCCTCGTAGTACGGTGCCGCGTCGAGCACCAGGCCGCCCTCGACCAGCTCGTCGATCTGCTGGCCCTTGCCGACGATGACGAGGTCACCGAGCTCGCCGCCCGCGACACGGGTGTTGTAGAGCGTGTCACCGCCGCCCGCGACGTTCGGGGCGAGGATGTTCAGCTCCATGTTGAACTTGTCCTTGACGATCTTGCCGAACCAACCGCTCTCGATGCCCTGGTAGTTGGCCGGGGCGGAGAAGACGTCGATCGTGATCGGCTCGGCCGCCGACCAGTCCTGGTCTATGGAGACGTCCGCCTCCTCGTCCGGTCCCGATGGTGTGCAGGCCGCGAGGGACAGCACCCCCAGCAGTGGAGCCACCAGTGCCGCTATGGCCTTGTGTGATCTCATGACGCTCCCTTGGATGTCCGTCGTCAGCCGAGCTCGTCGGCGACCGCGACGCGGGCGTCGTTCTGGGCCTTGGCGTTGGCCAGGTCGACCTCGAGGACCTTCTCGTAGCCCAGGCCGTTCACCGTCTCCTGCATCTCGGCGAGCAGGGAGTCGAACTCGGCGTCGTCCTTCGCGAAGGCCATCTTCCAGGAGTACTCGACGACGCTGGCCTTCACCTGGTTGCGGGCCGCCTCGATCTCGGAGGCGTCGGTCGGGGCGGTGTAGCCGGATCCCGGCGCGACGAGCATCTGGCCGCTCTTCTCCAGGTACTCCACGGTCGTCCTGGCGCCGCCCATGTGCTCGCTCCAGTCGTCCGTCAGCGGGTTGGCGACGGTCTCCTGGTAGCTGGGCCAGGACTTGTAGTTGTACGGGAAGCCCGTGTTCGGGTCCTCCTGGGCGGGCGACACCGCCGACACGTTGAGCGCCGATCCGCCGTCCTTGTACTTGCCGCCGCCCCACTCGGCGGGCACGTCACCGTCGCCCTCGAGGATGGCCTGGCGGCCGAAGTCGGTCAGCACCGGCCCATCGGGCCCGTCTTCCCAGGTCAGGCCCTCGGGGCCGGCAGCACCCATGGTGTCGGAGGAGGTGACCTGGACGCCCTCGGGCGAGTAGAGCCAGTCGATGAACGCCGCGATGCGCGCGGGGTCCTCAGCCTTCGAGCCAATCCCGTAGACCAGCCCGCCGCCGTACGCCTCGGCGCCGTACGTGAAGATCTTCTGGTCCTGCATCGGCACGAGCTGGAAGCCCTTGCCGTCGGCCATGTTCTGCTCGGTGTTGTAGGCCGACTGGCCCAGCCACGGCCACCAGGACGACAGCACCTGCCCAGCCTGGTACTTGGCGAACATCGTGTCGTAGTTCTGGGTGGTCGACTCGGGGTCGACGAGACCCATCTGGTTCGCCTCGTTGTAGAACTTCAGCGTGCGCACGTACTCCGAGTCGGAGTCGACGATGCTCTGGTAGTCCGAGCCGTCGGCCTTGGCGAGCACGAAACCGAGCTCGTCGTAGCCGTAGAGCGTCGTCGGCTGCTTGGCCATGACCATCATGTTGCCGTCCCAGTCCTTGAACAGGGAGAGGCCGTAGGTGGGCTTGCCGTTGTCGGCCTCGGGGTGGGCGTCCTGCATGTCCTTGAGCACTGGCAGGAGGTCCTCGAGGGTGTCGATCTCCGGGTAGCCGAGCTCGGCGTAGTAGTCCCAGCGCAGGAAGGGCCCGAACGTCGGGTCGATGTTCGCGGCCGGCTCGGTCGGCTTGAGCGTGGAGACCGTGGAGGGGAACCCGTAGATGCCGTCCTTGCCCTCGTTGATCTTCTGGACGGCCGGGTCATACGTCGGCACGTTCTGCATGGCCTCGTAGTACGGTGCCGCGTCGAGCACCAGGCCGCCCTCGACCAGCTCGTCGATCTGCTGGCCCTTGCCGACGATGACGAGGTCACCGAGCTCGCCGCCCGCGACACGGGTGTTGTAGAGCGTGTCACCGCCGCCCGCGACGTTCGGGGCGAGGATGTTCAGCTCCATGTTGAACTTGTCCTTGACGATCTTGCCGAACCAACCGCTCTGGGTGCCCTGGTAGTTGGCCGGGATGGAGAAGACGTCGATCGTGATCGGCTCAGCCGCCGACCAGTCCTGGTCGAGCGACGCCACCTCGGCGTCGTCCGGCCCTGACGGCGTGCAGGCCGCGAGGGACAGTGCACCCAGCAGCGGAACCACCAGCATCGCGATGAACTTTCGTGATCTCATTGCTACTCCCTTATGTTTTCTGACGATGACTGAGCGTGAGACACGGTCCGGGGAGGGCCCTCGGACCGGGCCGCGCTCCGTGCTGTGGCGGAACGCGGAGCGCGCTCAGCCGAACTCGTTGGTGACCGCGACGCGGGCGTCGTGCAGCAACCTGGCGTTGGCGAGGTCGACCTCGAGGACCTTCTCGTAGCCCAGGCCGTTCGCCGTCTCCTGCATCTCGGCGAGCAGGGCGTCGAACTCGGCCCCGTCCTTGGCGAAGGCCATCTTCCAGGAGTGCTCCACGATCGTGGCCTTGACCTGGTTGCGCAGCGTCTCGATCTCGGAGCTGTCCGTCGGAGTGGTGAAGCTCGCGCCGGGGGCGACGAGCAGCATGTCGTTGGACTGCAGGTAGTCCATGGTCGTCGGAGCGTCGCCCATGTGCTCGGACCAGTCCTCGGTGAGCGGGTTGGTCGCGGTCTCCTGGTAGCTCGGCCAGAACTTGTGGTTGTACGGGTGGCCTGTTCGCGGGTCCACGTCGTTGTGCAGGACGCCGCTGACGTTCAGGGCCGAGCCGCCGTCCTTGTACGTGCCGCCGCCCCACTTGGCTGGCACGTCCACACCGCCGCCCTCCAGGATGGCCTCCTGGCCGAAATCGGTGAGCACCGGCCCGTCAGGCCCGTTCTCCCAGGTCAGGCCCTCGGGCCCGGCGCCTGCGTTGTCGGAGGAGTTGGCTTCGACACCCTCCGGCGAGTAGAGCCAGTCGATGAACGCCGCGATCCGAGCCGGGTCCTCGGCCTTCGAGCCGATCCCGAACACCAACCCGCTGCCGTAGACCTCTGCGCCGGCGGAGAGGATCTTCTGGTCCTGCAGCGGTACGGGCTCGAAGCCCTTGCCCTCGGCCATGTTCTGCTCGGTGTTGTACGCCGACTGGCCCAGCCACGGCCACCAGGACAACAGGACCTGCCCGTTCTGGTACTTGGTGAACAGCGTGTCGTAGTTCTGCGTGGTCGACTCCGGGTCGACGAGACCCATCTGGTTCGCCTCGTAGTAGAACCGCAGGGCGCGCACGTACCCCGAGTCGGAGTCGAGGACGCTCCGGTAGTCCGAGCCGTCCGCCTTGGCCTCGGCGAAGCCCGTGTGCGCGTACCCGTAGAGGGCCGGCGGGTGAGCCGCCAGGACCATCATGCTGCCGTCCCAGTCCTTGAACAGCGATATGCCGTACGTCGGCTTGCCGTTGTCGGCCTTCGGGTGGGCGTCCTGCATCTCCTTGAGGACCGGCAGCAGATCCTCCATGGTGCCGATCTCGGGGTAGCCGGCCTCGGCGTAGTAGTCCCAGCGCAGGTACGCGCCGTACGTCGGGTCCACGCCCTCGGACGGTTCGGTCGGCTTGAGCGTGGAGACCCCGGTCGGGAAGGCGTAGATGCCGTCCTTGCCCTCGTTCAGCTTCTGGACGGCCGGGTCGTACGCGGGTGCGTTCTCCATGGCCTCGTAGTAGGGGGCTGCGTCGAGCAGCAAGCCACCCTGTACCAGCTCGTCGACCTGTTTGCCCTTGCCGACGATGACGAGGTCGCCGAGCTCACCGCCGGCCACACGGGTGTTGTAGAGCGTGTCGCCGCCGCCCGCGACGTTCGGGGCGAGGATGTTCAGCTCCATGTTGAACTTGTCCTTGACGATCTTGCCGAACCAGCCACCCTGGATGCCCTGGTAGTTGGCCGGGACGTCGAAGACGTCGATCGTGATCGGCTCGGCCGCCGACCAGTCCTGGTCGAGCGACGCGACCTCGTCGTCGTTCGTCGTTCCTGATGGTGAGCAGGCCGCGAGGGACAGTGCCCCCAGCAGCGGAACCACCAGCATCGCTCTGGCCTTTCGTGATCTCATAACACTCCCTTGTGTTGGCACCGAAATCGTGTGGCGGAATACGTCAGCCCTTGACCGCGCCGAGCATGATGCCCTTGACGAAGTACCGCTGGAACAGCGGGTAGACGAAGATGATCGGCAGCACCACGATCACGGCGACGGTCATGCGGATCGACGTCGGCGTCTGGGTCGTGGCGGCGGAGACGATCGAGCCGAGGTTGCCCTGAGCGTTCTGCGCTGCGGTAGCCAGGCTGTTGGCCTGGTTGAGGTAGGTGTAGAGCGTGTACTGCAGCGGGTAGAGCTTCTGGTCGGTGACGTACAGCAGCGTGTCCTGGAACGAGTTCCACTGGGCCACCGCCGAGAAGATCGCCACGGTCGCGAGGATCGGCGTCATGTTCGGCAGGATGATCCGGAAGAAGACCGTCACGATCCCGGCGCCGTCGATCTCGGCGGCCTCCTGCAGCGACTGCGGCAGGGACTCGACGTACGTCTTGACGAGGATGATGTTGAAGGGCTGCACGATCGCCGGGAGGACGTAGACCCAGAAGTTGTTGGTCAGCCCGAGCGTGTGGATCGTCACGTACACCGGGATGAGGCCGGCGTTGAAGTACATCGTGAAGATGATCAGCCGGTACCAGAGGGAGCGATGCTTCAGGCGCTCCTGGGTGAACATGAAGCCGAGGAACGCCGACGCGAGGACGGTGGCCCCCGTGCCGATCACGGTGCGTGCGATCGAGACCATCGCCGCGTTCGTCAGTCCTGGCAGGCCCAGCATCTGGGCGTAGTTCTCGAAGTGGATCCCTGTCGGCAGCAGGCGCACGTCGCCGAGCGCGCTGATGTCGTTCGCACTGATCGAGTTGATGATCAGGTAGTAGAACGGGTAGCCGCACACGAGTGCGAAGAGCAGGAAGCCCGCGTAGTTGACGATGGCGAACGGGATGTCCCCGCGGGTACGGCGCCATTTGGGCCCAAGGTCCGTCTTGGTCACGACGTCGTTCCTTTCCTAGATGATCGACGACCCGCGGGCGCGCTTGGCGATCGCGTTGGCGGCGAGCAGCAGTGCGAGCGAGATCAGGCTCTTGAGCATGCTGAGGACCGTCGCCATCGACAGGCTGTTCCCCGTCATGCCGATGTTGTAGACGTACAGGTCGAGCACCTGGATGTGCTCCCTGTTGAAGGCGTTCTGGAAGACGTAGAACTGCTCCATGCCGTTGTTCAGGATGTTGGCGATGGAGAGGACCAGCAGCACCACGAAGGTCGGCATGAGCTGCGGGAACGTGATGTAGCGCATGAGCTGGAACCGGCTGGCGCCATCGATGCGCGCCGACTCGTACAGCGACTGGTCGATACCCGCGATGGCCGCGAGATACAGGATCGCGCCCCAGCCCAGGCCCTTCCACAGGCTCCAGGCGAGCATGGTCAGCCAGACGTGCTGGTCGGTGTCCAGGAACTTCATCGGGACCGTGATCAGGCCCCAGTCGTGCAGCGTGGTGTTCACCAGACCGGACGACGAGAAAAGCGAGAACGCGATCATGTACACGAGAACCCACGAGATGAAGTTCGGGAGCGTCGTGAGCGTCTGCACGGCGTTCCGGAACCAGGCGAAGCGGATCTCGTTGAGCAGGATCGCGAAGAAGAGCGGCAGTATCGACGTCGCGATGCCCAGGAAGCTCATGGCGAGGGTGTTCGCCATGACCTGGCCGATCTGCCGCAGCTGCGTCTCGGACGAGACCAGGATCTCGAACCACTGCAGCCCGACGAACTCGCTGCCGCCCAGGCCGAGGGCCGGCTTGTAGTCGTAGAACGCAGTCACCCAGCCGAGCAGCGGCAGGTAGGAGAACACGAACGCGAGTACGAGGAACGGCAGGATGACGAGAAACATCGTCGGCGATGTCTTGCCGTGGGACGGCGGTTCACGACGTCTGCCGCGACCGCGGCCCTTGCTTGCACCGGCTGGTCCGGTGCCCGGCGAGATGCCCGCGCCGAGCACTTCCGGCCGCGCTCCCTGGGTGAGGCTCACCTGTCACTCCCTCGTGATCGGCCACTTCGTTGTGTGGTTGCGGGCGACGAACCGAAGGCGGCTCGTCGAAGCGCTTCGACATTAATACCAGACGGATGTCTTGCCGTGCAATGACCAATAGTTCACGGTTCGGCCACGAAAGGCCGGTTGTCGCGCTTCGCTCTGACCCGCGCGGCAGCAGTGCCGCAGGTGGGAGGGAGCGAAGCGCTTGCCTTCAGTCGAGCAGGTCGGCCGAGCCGCTCACCGAGCTCGCTCTCTCGGTGAGCACGGGGGCGAGCAGCCTCGTCTCGGACGGGTGCTCACCCTCGAGGCGGGCCATGACCATGTCGACGGCGACCTTGCCGATCCCCTCTGCGGGCAGGTCGATGCTGGTCATCGGGATCCGCTGGGAAAGTGCCACGTCGGTGGGGCAGACCGCCACCACGGACATGTCGGTGCCTACCGCTATGCCGCGCTCCGCCAGGCGGGACAGTACGTGGGGGAGTGCGCCCTCGTTGTGCACGATGATCCCCGTGGTGTCCGGCGCGGTCGTCAGCAGCGTGTCCACGGCGATCGCGGCCCCGGACGGCGAGGAGTCGCACGCCTCCACCTCGACCGTCACGCCGGAGAGCTCGGCCTGGTTGCGCAGCCCGCGCATCAGCCGTTCGGCGTAGGACGTGTGCCGCTGCAGCACCTCGGGCGGGGAGCCGATGAGCGCGACGTCGGTGTGGCCCGCGCCCGCGAGGTGTCGCACGGCGAGCCGGCCGGCGGCCTCGAAGTCGAGGTCGACACAGCTGAGGCCCTCCGGGTCCTGTGGCAGGCCGATGAGCACCGTCGGCTGCTTGGCGGCCGCGACGAGGGGCACGCGCGGGTCGTCCGCCTCGATGTCCATCATCACCAGGGCGTCCACCATGGAGCCGCCGGTCACCCGGTCGAGGCCGCTCACGTCGTCCTGGGTGAGGAGGAGGACGTCGTAGTCGAAGTCTCGTGCGCGCGTCACGACACCTGCCACGAACTGCATGATCACGGGTACGCTGACGCCCACCCGGAGGGGTGCCATGAGTGCTATGACGTTGGTGCGGGACGAGGCCAGCGCCCGCGCCCCGGCATGCGGCCGGTAGCCGAGCTTGTCGATGGCACGCTCGACACGAGCCCGTGTCGGCGCGGAGATCGGTCGCTTGCCCGACAGTACGTAGGACACGGTTGAGGTCGAGACCCCCGCCGCCTTGGCGACGTCGTCGATCGTGGCCACGGTGCTCCTCTCGGATGGATGCCGCAGTGTGCCCTGTGCGGTGGCAGGCGGTGCGCGTCGGCACCGGGCACACCAGTGTGCCGCATGCCAGGTAAGCGCTTCGATGGAAGCCTAGTTCACTTGCCGGAGAGCGGATACTGGACACGAGCCAGCGCCTAGGGTTAGCGTGTTGAAACGCTTCGACGATCCAGACGCAGGGGTCTGGGCGCGGCCGGGAGGGTGAGGATGCCGAGGACCAATCGATGTGGGGCGCTGGTCGCGATCACCGGACGACCGTCCCCCGAGGGTGCTTCGACGATCACGCTCCGCCGCCCGGCGGTCCGGCCGGAGGTACCACGTGGTACCTGGGCACCGGGCCCGCGCCGACCACTGCCCCAGCGGCTGAGCGAAACCAAGGAGATGCGATGAAGCACGAGCGGACCATGACCGCCGTAGCGGCCGCGATGGCCGGTGCGCTGGCTCTGACCGGTTGCACCGGTCAGAGCGGTGGCGGTGGCGACACCGACGACAGCACGCTGACGATCTGGCACTACGAGAACGAGGACTCGGCGATGGGCAAGGCCTGGGCCGAGGCCATCAAGATCTTCGAGGAGGAGAACCCCGACGTCACCGTCGACGTCGAGAAGCAGACGTTCGAGCAGATCCAGAAGAACGCCAAGATCGTGCTCACCGGCGACGACGTGCCCGACGTCATGGAGTTCAACAAGGGCAACGCGACGGCGGGCCAGCTCGCGGCGCAGGGCCTGCTGACACCGCTGACAGACGCCGCCACCGAACGTGGCTGGGACGAGAAGCTCACCGGGTCGCTGGCCACCACCGCCACGTACGACGAGCAGGGCCGCATGGGCTCCGGCGAGTGGTACGGGGTGCCGAACTACGGCGAGTTCGTCGGCGTCTACTACAACAAGGACATGTTCGCCGAGCACGGGCTGGAGGTGCCGACGAACCTCGACGAGCTCGAGGACGTCCTGGCCGCCTTCGAGGAGGAGGGCATCACGCCGCTGGCCGAGGCCGGCGCCGAGTACCCGCTCGGCCAGCTCTGGTACGAGCTCGTCCTCGCCTACGGCGACCGCGCCCTGGTGGACGACTACCAGCTCTTCGCAAACGATGTCGACTTCCACAACGACGCGATGACCCAGGCCACGGAGAAGCTCGACGAGTGGATCGAGAAGGGCTACATCGCCTCCGACTCGGCAGCCCTCACCGCCGAGGACATGGGCGTCTCGTTCATCGACGGTACCTACCCCCTCATGGTCAGCGGGTCCTGGTGGTTCGGCCGTCTCGCGACCGAGGTCGAGGCCGACTGGGGCCAGTTCAACTTCCCGGGCAACACGCTGCACACGGGTTCGTCGGGCAACCTCTGGGTGGTCCCGGCCAACGCCGACTCCCCGAGCCTCGCCGAGGAGTTCATCGACATCACGCTGCGCCCCGAGGTGCAGAACGTCCTCGCGGCCGAGGGTGGCCTGCCCGTGGCCGGCGACGCGTCCGTGATCGAGGACGAGCGCACGCGCGAGCTGACCGAGAACTTCCAGGCGATCCTGGACGAGGACGGCCTGGCCTACTACCCGGACTGGCCCGTGGCCGGCTACTACGACGTGATCGTCAGCGAGCTGCAGTCGCTGGTCAACCGGTCCAAGACGCCGGACGAGGTGCTGGACGGGCTGCAGAGCTCGTACGACGACGGCAAGGCCGACCTGCTCGATGGCTGACAGCACCCTGACCGAACGGCGCTCGCGGTCGGTCGGGCGCCCACGAGCCCCGCGCGAGACGCGCCGCCGTCGTCGGCCCGAGTGGGTGGCGTACCTGCCGTACCTCCTGCCGGGCGCGATCGCCTTCGTCGTGGTGATCGGGTACCCGCTCGTGACGAACGTGTACTTCAGCCTGTTCAAGTGGCGCGGTGGCATGGCGCCGCTGCGCTGGAACGGGCTCGGCAACTACGCGGACCTGATGGGCGACGACAAGTTCTGGACGTCGTTCGGCAACTCGCTGGCGATGATCGTCGCGATGGTCCTGGTGCCCACGCTGCTGGGGCTGGTGCTCGCGGCGGTGCTGTTCGACTACCTCGGACGGCGGTTCGGCGCGCAGGTCTCCTCGGTGCTGCGGGCCACCTACTACCTGCCGCAGATCCTGCCCGTCGCGGTGGCGGGTGTGCTCTGGAACTGGATCCTGAACTCCCAGACCGGTGCGCTGAACGAGATCCTGCGCGGGATGGGCATCGCCGCGCCGCCCAACTGGCTCGGCGACCCCACCACGGCGCTGCCGTCGGTGATGCTCGTGCTGATCTGGGTCCAGATGGGCTACCCCGTGGTCATCTTCATGGCCGCGCTGCAGCGGGTGGACCCGGAGCTCTACGAAGCGGCCGAGCTCGACGGTGCCGGCTGGTGGGACCGGTTCCGGGCCATCACGGTGCCCCAGATCCGGCCCGAGACCTTCGTGGTCACGCTGACCTGCACGGTCGCGGCGCTCAAGGTGTTCGGGCCCATCTACGTGCTGACGCGGGGTGGGCCCGAGAGCTCGACCCTCGTGCCCAGCTACTACTCGTACCTGAGCTTCTTCGACAAGTCCCAGGTCGGCTACGGCTCGGCGATCGCCACGGTGCTGACCCTCGTGATCGTCGTCGTCGCCGTGCTCATCCTCGGCCTGCAGAACCGGGCCGAACGACGTGAGAGGGAGGGGATCTGATGGCTGTCGCCACGGACGTACGACCGCCCACCCGGCCGGCGCAGGTGCGCACCACCGCCGTCGACTCCCGCTATCGCCGTGGAGCGGGCCGCTGGTTCGTGCTGGCCGCCGCGGTGCTGGTGGGCCTCGCGGTCCTCGCGCCGTTCGGGATCATGGTGCTGAACGCCTTCAAGTCGCCGCAGGACTACGCGGCGAACGGGCCGCTGTCGTGGCCGTCCTCGCTCTACCTCGACGGGGTGGTGGCGTTCTGGGAGCGCACCGAGTTCCCGGTGAAGCTCTGGAACTCGGTGTTCATCGCAGGCATGGTCGCCGTGCTCGGTGCGCTGCTGTCGCTGCTCAACGCGTACGCGATCGGCATCGGCAGGGTGAAGGGGCGGCTGTGGATCGTCGCGCTGTTCCTGCTGGCGAACATGCTGCCGCAGGAGGCCCTGATCTACCCGCTGTTCACCATGGCGCAGTCGGTGGGCCTGTCGAACTCGCAGTGGTCGGTGATCATCATCTTCACCGTCATCCAGTCGGCGTTCGGCACCTACCTGCTCTCCTCGGTGCTCGGCACCTTCCCGCCCGCGCTGCTGGAGGCCGCGGCGCTCGACGGCGCGAGCCGGTGGCGCATCCTCTGGCAGGTCGTCTTCCCGATCGTGCGACCGACGCTCTCGGTCCTGATGATCTTCTTCTTCATCTGGACCTGGAACGAGTTCTTCATCCCGCTGGTCATGCTGACCAGCAACGACACCCAGACCATCCCCATCGCCCTGGCGTCGCTGCAGGGCGATCGCATGATGGACGCGCCGACGATCAACGCGGGCTCGCTCGTCTCCCTCGTGCCCGCCGTCGTGTTCTTCCTCATCTTCCAGCGCACCCTGACCCGGGGCGTGACCGCCGGGGCGGTCAAGTGACCGCGCTCCACACCACGAACCCCTACGCCCTACAGAGACGAGTGAGGCCCCAGCCATGAGATTCACCGACGGCTACTGGCAGCTGCGCCCCGGCGTCGAGATGCTCCGTCCCCAGGACGTCGACTCGGTCGAGGTCGGCGACGAGACCATGACGGTGTACGCGCCCACCGTGCCGATCACCAAGCGCGGCGACACCTTGAACCGTCCGCTCGTGACGGTCACGTTCAACGCTCCGGCGGACGACGTCATCGGCGTGCGCATCGAGCACCACCAGGGCCGCCGCGACCCCGGCCCGCACTTCGGCGTCAACGCGGAGCCCGGTGCGGTCAAGGTCGTGGTGCCCGAGAGCGGCCCCGCCGAGCTCACGTCGGGCGGCCTCACCGCGCGCGTCGCCACCGACGGTCCGTGGCACGTCGACTTCATCGCCGACGGCGAGGTGCTCACCTCGTCGTCGGACCGGAGCATCGGGATCGCGAGCACGCCGGACGGCGACTTCGTGCACGAGCAGCTCGCGCTCGGCGTGGGCGAGCACGTCTACGGCCTGGGTGAGCGGTTCGGGGCGTTCGTGAAGAACGGCCAGAGCGTCGACATCTGGAACGAGGACGGCGGCACCGCGAGCGAGCAGGCCTACAAGAACGTGCCGTTCTACCTGACCGACCGCGGGTACGGCGTTTTCGTGGCCCACCCCGAGCGGGTCTCGTTCGAGGTCGGGTCCGAGGTCGTCAGCCGCACCCAGTTCTCGGTGGCCGGGCAGTCGCTCCAGTACTTCGTCATCCACGGCCCCACGCCCGCCGACATCCTGCGCCGGTACACGGCCCTGACCGGACGGCCCGCGGTCGTTCCCGCCTGGTCGTACGGGCTGTGGCTGTCGACGTCGTTCACCACGAGCTACGACGAGGACACCGTCAACAGCTTCATCGACGGCATGGCCGAGCGGGACATCCCGCTCTCGGTGTTCCACTTCGACTGCTTCTGGATGCGGCAGTTCCACTGGTGCGACTTCGTGTGGGACCCGGCGACGTTCCCGGACCCCGAGGGCATGCTGTCCCGGCTGCACGACAAGGGCCTGAAGGTCTGCGTGTGGATCAACCCGTACATCGCCCAGCGTTCGCACCTGTTCCGTGAGGGCCAGGAGAAGGGCTACCTGGTCACCACGTCCGAGGGTGACGTCTGGCAGTGGGACAAGTGGCAGGCCGGCATGGGCCTCGTCGACTTCACCAACCCCGACGCCGCCGCGTGGTACCAGGACAAGCTGCGCGTGCTCCTGGGCCAGGGTGTCGACGCCTTCAAGACCGACTTCGGCGAGCGCATCCCCACCGACGTCGTCTGGCACGACGGCTCGGACCCGCAGCGCATGCACAACTACTACACCGCCCTGTTCAACAAGACGGTCTTCGACCTGCTCGAGGAGGAGCGCGGGCGCGGCGAGGCCGTGCTGTTCGCCCGGTCCGCGACCGCGGGCACGCAGGCCTACCCGGTGCACTGGGGCGGCGACTGCGAGTCCACCTTCGTCTCGATGGCGGAGTCCCTGCGTGGCGGCCTGTCGCTGTCGCTGTCCGGGTTCGGCTACTGGAGCCACGACATCGGCGGTTTCGAGGGCACGCCCGATCCCGCGGTCTTCAAGCGGTGGGCCGCGTTCGGCCTGCTGTCCTCGCACTCGCGGCTGCACGGGTCCAGCTCCTACCGCGTGCCGTGGGCCTTCGACGACGAGGCGGTCGACGTCACCCGCAAGTTCACGAAGCTGAAGCTGCGGCTCATGCCGTACCTCGGCCGGCTCGGTCACGTGGCCGCCGAGGAGGGCCTGCCCGTCATGCGCCCCATGGTGCTCCAGTTCCCCGAGGACCGGACCGCGGCCTCCGTCGACACCCAGTACATGCTGGGGCCGTCGCTGCTGGTCGCGCCCGTCTTCCACGAGTCGCGCGCGGAGTACTACCTGCCCGAGGGCGAGTGGACCCGTCTGCCCGACGTCGCCGTGCCCGGGCTGGCGCCCACCGTCACCGGGCCGCGCTGGGTCACCGAGGAGCACGGCTTCGACAGCCTCCCGCTGTTCGTCCGGCCCGGCGCGGTGGTGCCCGTCGGTGATCGCGACGACCGGCCCGACTACGCCTGGGCCGAGGGCGTGACGTTACGCTGCACCCGTCTGCCCGAGGGGTTCGACGAAGAGGTACTGGTACCCGGTGGCACCGGCGCCCCCGCGACGTTCCGCGTGCGGTACGCGTCCGGCGTCGTGCAGGTGACCAGTGAGGACGCCCCCGGTGAGTGGGGCGTCGAGTACGAAGGACGGACAGCACGGGCCACCGGCCCGGGAGAGGTGGCACTGTGAGTGCACGGAGTTTCCCCCCGGAGTTTCTCTGGGGATCCGCGACGGCGTCGTACCAGATCGAGGGAGGCGCGACCGAGGGCGGGCGCGGCCCGTCCATCTGGGACACGTTCTCGCACACGCCCGGCAAGACACTGAACGGCGACACGGGCGACGTCGCGGACGACCACTTCCACCTGTGGCGGGAGGACGTCGAGCACATCAAGAACCTGGGGCTCGGCGCCTACCGGTTCTCCATCGCGTGGCCGCGGGTGCAGCCGGGCGGCTCCGGCGAGTTCAACGCCGAGGGCATCCGGTTCTACTCGGACCTCGTGGACGGGCTGATCGCCGCCGGTGTGAAGCCGGTCGTCACGCTTTACCACTGGGACCTCCCGCAGGAGCTCGAGGACGCGGGCGGCTGGACCAACCGCGAGACGGCCTACGCCTTCGCGCGGTACGCCCGGAAGATGGCCGAGGAGCTCGGCGACCGCATCGACGTCTGGACCACGCTCAACGAGCCGTGGTGCACGGCGTACCTGGGCTACGGCTCGGGCGTCCACGCGCCGGGTCGCACCGAGGCTCTGGCCGCGCTGCAGGCCGTGCACCACCTCAACCTGGCGCACGGCCTCGCGGTCCAGCAGATCCGCGAGGTGCTCGGCGACTCCGCCAAGACGTCGATCACGCTGAACCTGCACGTCTTCCGGCCGGACGACCCGTCGTCCGAGGCCGACCAGGGCGCCGTCCGCAAGGTCGACGCGCTGGCCAACCGGGCGTTCCTGGCGCCGGTGCTGGAGGGCGTCTACCCGGCGGACCTGCTGGAGAACACCGCATCGGTCACCGACTGGTCGTTCGTGCTCGACGGCGACCTGGAGATCACCAAGCAGCCGCTCGACGTGCTGGGCGTCAACTACTACTCGACGGCGCGGGTGCGTCACTTCGCCGGCGAGGGCGAGCGCCAGCAGGCCGACGGGCACAAGGACTCTGCCGGCACGCCCTGGCCCGCGGCCGACGACGTCGAGTTCCTGCCGCAGCCCGGTCCGTACACCGCCATGGGCTGGAACATCGAGCCGGCGGGCCTCACCGACCTGCTGGTCTCGCTGCGCGACTCCTACCCGGACCAGCCGCTCATGGTCACGGAGAACGGCGCGGCGTTCGAGGACACGGTGGTGACCGAGGACGGCGTGGCACGCGTGCACGACGTCGACCGGGTCGCGTACCTGCACGACCACGTCGAGGCGCTCGGTCAGGCCCGCGACAAGGGCGTGGACGTGCGCGGCTACTTCGCCTGGTCGCTGCTCGACAACTTCGAGTGGGCCTACGGGTACGACCGTCGCTTCGGCATCATCCGGGTCGACTACGACACGCTGGAGCGCACCTGGAAGGACTCCGCGCACTGGTACCGCCGCCTGGCCACGACCAACACCCTCCCGGGCACGGACGAGGTCTCGCCGGCCTAGCTGTCAGACACCCGCCGACGTGTCAGACGTACAGGTCATCGAGGTGACCTGTACGTCTGACAACTCCGTCGGCGTCTGACAACACGAGATACGTTCTGGGCATGACTCGAGTGGACGAGGTTCCGGGCGCGGAGCTGAGCGGCGTGCTCGCCCGCACGCGCGACGGCGCCCGGGTGCCTGCGGTGTCCGCGGCCGCGGGACGCGCGGGCGAGGTGGTCTGGACCGGTGTCGCGTCCGCCCTGCAGGCGGGTGGTCCGACGCCGGAGCACGCGTTCCGCATCGGGTCCATCACCAAGCCCATGGTCGCCGTGGCCGTCCTCCGGCTCGTCGAGGAGGGCAAGTTTGCGCTGCACGACCCGATCGGCGCCCACCTGCCCGAGGCGCCGGCGGCAGACGCCACGATCGCCGAGCTCCTGAGCCACACCAGCGGTCTGCCCGCGGAGCCGGCTGGTGACTGGTGGGAACGGGCGGGCGGGTCGACCTGGGAGCAGATCGTCGCCTCCGGCCTGCCGCGGCTCGTCGCGCCGGGCACCCGGTACCACTACTCCAACGTGGGCTTCGCGGTGCTGGGCCGGCTGGTCGAGGTGGCGCGCGGGCGTGCCTGGGACGCGGTGCTGCGCGACGAGCTGTGGACCCCGCTCGGCATGACGGCGACCGGGCGGGTGCCCACCGGTCCGCACGTGCCGGGATACGCCGTGCACCCGCACGCCGAACTCGTGCACGACGAGCCGGTCGCCGACTACCTGGCGATGGGTCCGGCGGGCGAGCTGTGGTCCACGCCGTCGGACCTCGTGCGGTTCGGGATGTGGCTGGCCTGCCACGACACGTTCGGCGAAGCGGGCGATGCCGTGCTGCCTGCCGCGGCCCGCAGGCTCATGACCGCGCCTCGCATGGTCGTGGACGAGCCCGGTGCGGCCTGGACCGGCGCCTACGGCCTGGGCGTCCAGGTCCGCAAGGACCTGATCGACGTGCCGGGGCTCGTACCGGAGCAGGACACCGTGCCGGTGCGCACCGTGGGTCACTCCGGCTCGGTGCCTGGCTTCACGGCGGACCTTCGCGTCGACGTCGAGACGGGCGACGCCGTCGCGGTCATCGGCTCGAGCACCGGTGGGTTCGGGGACGGGACGGGGCTGCTCGCGGCTCTGCGGGGCGCGCGCCCCGTCGTCGGGCTCCCCGCCGTCGTGCGTGGCCCTGAGAGCGACTCTGCGGGCCTCTCCGCGGGGCTCCGGACGCCCGGCGCGGCGGGAACCGGTGGAGACGCCGCTGCGGGCGTTCCTGAGCTGACCGGTACCTGGTACTGGGGGCCTGTGCAGTTCACGCTGCGTGCCGCAGCCGGCCGGCTCGCGCTGGTCGGCGCCCCGGGGGTGCGGGGGACCGAGTTCGCCCCGGGTGGGGCACCGGGGACCTGGGTCGGGGTGTCCGCCGGCTACTGGCAGGGCGAGACACTCCGGCCCGTCGAGCGGGACGGACGGCTCGTGGCGCTCGACGTCGGCACCTTCTGCCTCACCCGGAGCCCGTACGCCCCCGAGGTGGAGATCCCGGGCGGGCACGACGACGTCGGCTGGCACGCGCTCTGAGCGGTCCGTTGTGACCGGGCTCACCGTCCCGGTCGGCGCTCGCGGGACACGCCGAACGGTCGCGACACGCCGCGAACTGAGATCACTTTTTTGGGGCTCCGAGACCCTTCGCAGGCACGTGAGGTGCCGGTTCTCGGGGCCCACGGAGCCGGGCCGGGAGCGGCGGCAGCAAGCCGCGTGTGCGGCCTACCGAGCGGTGTCAGAGGCTCGTGGCAGCATGGTCCATGAGCGCAACGAGCAGTTCCGGTGTAGTGCGCCACTCGACCTCAACCACTACATGTCGTGGGCGAGCGAGTGTCAGACCCTAGGTGTAGTGTTTGGTTCAGCGGGAGACGCAGACCCGCTCACAAAGCACATCGGTGTAAGTTCACAGATGTCCTTCGAGGTCAGAGGAGGCGGACATGAGCGTCACTGTCTACAGCAAGCCGGCATGCGTCCAGTGCGACGCGACGTACCGGGCACTGGATCGCAAGGGTGTCGAGTACACGGTCGTCGACATCACTCAGGACGCCGAGGCGCTCGAGATGGTCCGCGGCCTCGGGTACCTCCAGGCGCCGGTCGTCGTCGCCGGCGACACCCACTGGTCGGGCTTCCGCCCCGACCAGATCAGCGCGGTCGCCGCGCTTCAGGCCGCTTCGGCCTGACCTGCACCAGCACCACCGCAACACCTTGTACTACCGCAACGTCGGCAAGGAGGCGTGACGTGGGTTCACTCGTCTACTTCTCCAGCGTGTCAGAGAACACGCACCGGTTCGTCGAGAAGCTTGGTCTCGAAGAGCTGGGGATGTCGGTGCACCGGATCCCGCTGCGCCCCGCCGACGGATTTCTGCACGTGGACGAGCCCTACGTCCTCCTGGCCCCCACCTACGGTGGCGGCAACGAGGGCGGGGCCGTCCCACGGCAGGTGAGGAAGTTCCTCAACGACGAACACAACCGGTCGCTCATCCGCGGCGTCATCGCTGCGGGGAACACCAACTTCGGGGCTGCGTACTGCATCACCGGGGACATCATCGCTGCGAAGTGCGATGTCCCGTATCTGTACGCCTTCGAACTACTTGGCACCGCGCAGGACGTCGCGCGCGTCCGCAACGGATTGGGACGATTTTGGCAGCAACAACCACTGAGTCTCTCAGCCTGACTGAGGGCCTGAGCGAGATCCCACTGGAGAGCATCCAGATGGACTATCACTCGCTCAACGCGATGCTGAACCTGTACGGGCCGGACGGGAAGATCCAGTTCGAGAAGGACCGTGAGGCGGCCCGCCAGTACTTCTTGCAGCACGTGAACCCGAACACCGTCGAGTTCGAGTCGCTCGAAGCCAAGCTCGAGCACCTCGTCGAGGCCAAGTACTACGACCCCACGGTGCTCGCGAAGTACTCCGGTGCGTTCGTCAAGGAGCTCTTCCAGCTCGCGTACTCGAAGAAGTTCCGCTTCGAGACGTTCCTGGGCGCCTTCAAGTACTACACCTCGTACACGCTCAAGACGTTCGACGGCAAGAAGTACCTGGAGCGCTTCGAGGACCGTGTCGCCATGGTCGCGCTCGGCCTGGCCGACGGCGTCGAGCAGACGGCGCGCGACATCGTCGAGGAGGTCGTCGCCGGGCGGTTCCAGCCGGCGACGCCGACCTTCCTCAACGTCGGCAAGGCGCAGCGCGGCGAGCCCGTGTCCTGCTTCCTGCTGCGCATCGAGGACAACATGGAGTCCATCGCGCGCAGCATCAACTCCGCGCTGCAGCTCTCCAAGCGCGGCGGCGGCGTTGCACTCCTCCTGAGCAACATCCGCGAGCACGGTGCGCCGATCAAGCACATCGAGAACCAGTCCTCGGGCGTCATCCCCGTGATGAAGCTCCTGGAGGACTCCTTCTCCTACGCGAACCAGCTCGGCGCGCGTCAGGGCGCCGGCGCCGTGTACCTGCACGCGCACCACCCCGACATCATGCGGTTCCTCGACACCAAGCGGGAGAACGCGGACGAGAAGATCCGCATCAAGACGCTCTCGCTCGGTGTGGTCATCCCGGACATCACGTTCGAGCTGGCCAAGAAGAACGCTGACATGCACCTGTTCAGCCCGTACGACGTCGAGCGGATCTACGGCGTGCCGTTCGCCGACATCTCCATCTCGGAGAAGTACGACGAGCTCGTGGCCGACGACCGCATCCGCAAGACGACGATCAGCGCGCGCGACTTCTTCCAGACGCTCGCGGAGCTGCAGTTCGAGTCCGGCTACCCGTACATCATGTTCGAGGACACGGTGAACGCGGCGAACCCGATCAAGGGCCGCATCACGCACTCCAACCTGTGCTCCGAGATCCTCCAGGTGTCGACCCCGTCGACGTTCAACGAGGACCTCTCGTACAGCGAGGTCGGCCGGGACATCTCCTGCAACCTGGGCTCGCTGAACATCGCCAAGGCGATGGACTCGCCGGACTTCGGCCGCACGATCGACACCGCTATCCGCGCGCTGACCGCGGTGAGCGACCAGACGTCGATCGAGTCGGTCCCGTCGATCAAGCTGGCCAACTCGCAGGGGCACGCCATCGGCCTCGGCCAGATGAACCTGCACGGCTACCTCGCACGGGAGCGCATCCACTACGGCTCCGAAGAGGGCATCGACTTCACCAACATCTACTTCTACACCGTCGCGTACCACGCGATCAGGGCGTCCAACCGCCTGTCGATCGAGCGCAACACGAAGTTCGGTGGGTTCGAGGACTCGAAGTACGCCACGGGCGAGTACTTCGACAAGTACGTCGAGCAGGATTGGAAGCCGGCCACGGAGCGCGTCGCGCGGCTGTTCTCCGACGCCGGGGTGTCGATCCCGACGCAGGACGACTGGCGTGAGCTGCGTGCCTCGGTCATCGAGCACGGCATCTACAACCAGAACCTCCAGGCCGTGCCGCCGACGGGTTCGATCAGCTACATCAACAACTCGACGTCGTCGATCCACCCGGTCCCGGCCAAGATCGAGATCCGCAAGGAAGGCAAGCTCGGCCGCGTCTACTACCCCGCGCCGTACATGACGAACGACAACCTGGACTACTACCAGGACGCGTACGAGATCGGGTACGAGAAGATCATCGACACGTACGCCGCGGCGACGCAGCACGTGGACCAGGGCCTGAGCCTCACGCTGTTCTTCCCGGACACCGCCACCACGCGCGACGTCAACAAGGCGCAGATCTACGCGTGGCGCAAGGGCATCAAGACCCTGTACTACATCCGCCTGCGTCAGCTGGCACTGGAGGGCACCGAGATCGAGGGCTGCGTCTCCTGCATGCTCTGACCGGTCCTGCCCGCCAGTCTCGTCCTACCGCTGCTCCTGAAGGAACTCCCATGTCGCCAACCGGCAAGCTCAAGCTCATCGATCGCGTGACAGCGATCAACTGGAACCGCCTCGAGGACGAGAAGGACGCCGAGGTCTGGGACCGTCTGGTCGGCAACTTCTGGCTGCCGGAGAAGGTCCCGGTCTCCAACGACATCCAGTCGTGGAACACCCTCTCGGAGCACGAGAAGACCATGACCTCGCGGGTGTTCACCGGGCTGACGCTCCTGGACACCATCCAGGGCACGGTGGGCGCGGTGTCGCTGATCCCGGACTCGCTCACCCCGCACGAGGAGGCGGTGTACACCAACATCGCCTTCATGGAGAGCGTGCACGCGAAGAGCTACTCGTCGATCTTCTCGACCCTGCTGTCGACGCCGGAGATCGACGCGGCGTTCGAGTGGTCCGAGAACAACGAGAACCTGCAGAAGAAGGCGGAGATCGTCCTCGACTACTACCGGGGCGACGACCCGCTGAAGCGGAAGGTCGCCTCGACGATGCTCGAGTCGTTCCTGTTCTACTCCGGCTTCTACGCGCCGATGTACTGGTCCTCGCGGGCGAAGCTCACGAACACGGCCGACCTGATCCGCCTCATCATCCGTGACGAGGCGGTCCACGGGTACTACATCGGCTACAAGTACCAGAAGGGCCTCGCGAAGCTGACGCAGCCCGAGCAGGACGACCTCAAGGCGTACACGTTCGACCTGCTCTTCGAGCTGTACGAGAACGAGGTGGAGTACACCGACTCGCTGTACGGCGAGCTGGGGCTGACCGAGGACGTCAAGAAGTTCCTGCGGTACAACGGCAACAAGGCCCTGATGAACCTGGGCTACGAGGCGTTGTTCCCCAAGGAGGACACCGACGTCAACCCGGCCATCCTCGCGGCGCTCTCGCCGAACGCGGACGAGAACCACGACTTCTTCTCGGGGTCCGGCTCGTCGTACGTGATCGGCAAGGCCGTGGAGACCGAGGACGACGACTGGGACTTCTGACCTCGTGTCGGGAGCCCGTCGCGCATAGCGGCTGATCAGAGGCCCGGAACCGCAGGTTCGTGCGGTTCCGGGCCTCTTCGCGTGCCGACTCTCCATGGACAGCCTGTCAACGCTAGGTCCGCCGCACGTTCCCAGGGCTCTCGACGGGGCAGACCGGCTCAGGTCTGGGGCTGACCGCCTAAATCGGGCTAGTGACCACCGTGGAGCTCACCGTCGCTCTCCGGACGCTTGATCATCGTCGCGAGCCCGATGGTCACCGCCATTACGCCGGCACCGATGCCGAAGGCCAGGCCCGCACCGTCGGCCATCGCCGCGGCGCCGGACGAACCGGAACCCTCGAGGCATGCCGCCCGGATGGTCATGATCGCGATGAAGAGCGCGGTACCGGCGGCACCGGCCACCTGCTGCACCGTGTTGATCGTGGCCGAACCGTGCGAGTACTGGTGCGGCTTGAGGACCCCGAGCGCGGCGCTGAACAGTGGCGTGAACACCGAGGCGAGCCCGACCATGAGCAGAATGTGCGCGCCGAGGATGTAGAAGATCGACGTCGTGGGTGAGATGAACGCGAACGCGCCGATCGCCACGGTGACGAGTGTGGTGGCGGGGATCATGATCGGCCGGGGACCGACCTGGTCGTACCAGCGGCCGACGACCGGGCCGAGCACGCCCATCGCGACACCGCCCGGCAGCATGAGCAGGCCGACGGTCAGCGGCTCCAGCCCCAGGGCCTCCTGCAGGACGAGCGGCAGCACGATCAGGGTGCCGAACATCGCCATCATCGCGACCGCCATGATGATGACGGCGACGCGGAAGTTGGACTCGAGGAACGTGCGCAGGTCGAGCAGCGCGGAGTCGGTGCGCTGCCGGGCGATCTGCCGCCAGATGAACAGGCCGAGCACCGCGATGCCTACACCGAGCGGGATCCACGGGTTGATCGCGGTGGCGTGCTGCGACGCCTCGCCCAGGCCCGACAGACCCCACACCAGACCACCGAACGCGACCAGCGCGAGCAGCAGGGACAGCGGGTCGAGGTGGTGCTCGTCCTTGTCGGACACGTCGCGGATCCACAGGATGCCTGCGACCAGGGCGAGCACCGAGATCGGCAGGACGACGCCGAACACCCCGCGCCAGCCGAGGGGTTCGAGGACCGCACCGGACAGGGTCGGGCCGAGGGCCGGTGCCAGCGCGATGACCAGCGTCACGTTGCCCATGATCCGGCCGCGCAGGTGGGGCGGGACGATCGTCATGATGGTCGTCATGAGCAGCGGCGTCATGATGGCCGTGCCGGTCGCCTGCACCACGCGTCCGGTGACGAGGATCGCGAAGCCGGGCGCGATCATCGCCAGCGCGGTACCGACGGTGAACAGGGACATCGCCAGCAGGTAAGCACCGCGCGTGCCGAGCTGGTTGATGAGGAAGCCCGTGGCGGGGATGACCACGGCCATGGTCAGCATGAACGCGGTGGTGAGCCACTGGCCGGTCGTGGCGGTCACGCCGAGGTCGACCATGATCGGCGGCAGTGCCACGGACATCGTGGTCTCGTTGAGGATCACGGTGAACGCGCTGGCCATGAGCAGCGCGATGGCACGGAAATGGCCGGGCGCGAGCTTGTCGGTGCGAGAGAGCACGGGGATGTCACTCGATGCGCCGTCGGATGTGGCCGCAGTGGTCGGTGGATCGCTCAGGTGGTCGGATATGTCGGTCGTGGCACTCATGGGGTTGCCCTCTCGTACAGCGCGTGGGACGAGATCGAGAGCGACGTTGCACGCGACCTGCTTCTGACGAACAAGGCTGGCTCCGCGCCGGCGAGATCGTCAAATATCTTTGCCAGTCCGGCAAATATCGCACGTGACACGGCGGCCCCTTCCGGATCTGGCGTTCACAGCTCCCCGCGCGCCAGGTTGCCCGCCCGCCATGTCAGCAGGCCGCCGTCCAGGTTGACCGCGTCCCGTCCCCGCGCGCGCAGGAGGCATACCGCGCTGTGTGCGCGTTGGCCCACCTGGCAGTGCACGATCAGCCGTCCAGGAGGCAGCTCGCCGAGCCGGTACCTGAGCTCGTCCAAGGGGAGGTTGATCGCACCGGGGATCGCTTCTGCGGCGAACTCGGCTGCGGTGCGGACGTCCACGACGGTCGCTCCAGCTGCTCGCGCCGCCTCGACCTCGTGCCACTGGATGTTCGCGGTGGTCCCGTTGGCCAGGTTCTCGGCCAGGTAACCGAGCATGTTGACGGGATCTTTGGCCGTGCCGTACTGCGGGGCGTATGCCAGCTCCAGCCGCAGAAGGTCCGACGCGCGCATCCGGGCGGCCATGGCGGTGGCGAGGACATCTATGCGTTTGTCGACGCCTTCGGTGCCGACGGCTTGCGCGCCCAGGATCTGGTCGGTCCGGGCATCGATGAGCAGCTTGATCGAGAGGGGAGTGGCACCGGGGTAGTAGCCGGCGTGGGCGAGCGGATGAATGTGGACGATGCGGTGTGGGCGCCCCGCCGCGCGCAGCCTCTTCTCGTTCCAGCCGGTCACCGCCGCGGTCAGGCCGAGTACGCCGATCACGGCTGTCCCCTGGCTGCTCTCGTCGTGCCCCGCCCGGCCTGCGATCGCGTCCGCGGCGAGCCTGCCCTGCCGGTTGGCGGGACCGGCCAGCGGTATGAGGCCCGCCTTGCCGGACACGGCGTCGGTCTTCTGGACCAGGTCGCCGACCGCGTGGATCCGGGGATCGCTGGTGCGCAGCGATGCGTCCACGACGACGCCGCCGCCCGGGCTGGTCGACAGACCGGCCGCGGCGGCCAGGCGGCTGTCCGGCCGAACGCCGATGGCCATGATCACCAGGTCGGCAGGCAGGATCGAGCCGTCGTCCAGCACGACGGTGGTGGCGTCGATGCGCTGGATTCGTGAGCCCAGGTGCACCGAGACGCCTTGAGCGCGCAGGTGGTCGAGCACCGGCTGGGCCATCTCCGGGTCCAAGGGCGGTAGCACCTGACCGGAGAGTTCGACGAGTGCGACCGACAGCCCCCGGGTGTGCAGGTTCTCGGCCATCTCCAGCCCGATGAAGCCGGCGCCGGCCACCACGGCGGTGCGTGATCGTGCCGCGGCCTCTGCGATGACATCGGCGTCGGCGACATCTCGTAAGGTCAGCGCCCGCTCCACTCCAGGGACGGAGGGGACCACCGGAGCGGCACCGGTGCTGAGCACGAGGTGGTCCCATTCCTGCGTGTAGTCGACACCGGCACGATGGTCTCGGACTTCCACCGTCTGCGCGGCACGGTCGATCGCCAGCACTTCGTGGCGTACCCGCACATCGAGCGCGAATCTGTCGCGCAAGCTCTCGGGGGTCTGCAGCAGCAGCGCCGATCGGTGTTCGATGGTTCCGCCGATGTAGTAGGGCAGGCCGCAGTTGGCGAACGAGACGTGTTCGCCTCGTTCGAGCACGATGATCTCGGCGTCCGGTACGAGCCTGCGCAAGCGTGTGGCCGCTGACATGCCACCTGCCACGCCACCCACGATGACAACCTTCATCGTTGCGTTCTCCTGCCTCTGGTGATACCCGAAGCCACCGCGGCCTGGGTCGATGCACGAGACTGGCTCGGCGCGCGGGAGAACACCAAAGCTGTTTGCCGTTTTGGCAAACGTCACGGGGGACGGCCGTGGTTGCCCGGCTGGCGACCTAGTTCATTTCTTGGTGGTGGTGCGGGCGCGGATGTGTGCGCGCTCGCCCTGTCGTCCGATGAGGCAGAGGTACTCCACGGGCTGGTTGGTTGCGGCGCCGAACCAGTGTGGTGTGCGGGTGTCGAACTCGGCGGCTTCACCGGGCGAGAGGACCAGGTCGTGTTCACCGAGCACGAGCCGTAGCTGTCCGTTCAGGACGTAGGCCCATTCGTACCCCTCGTGGGTCTTGGGGGCGGGCTGATCCGAGGGGCGGCCGCCGGGAATGATGAACTTGTAGGCCTGGATGCCGCCGGGGCGCCGGGTCAACGGCAGGACCGTCATGCCCCCTTTGCAGCTGATGGCGCGTAGGTGGATACGCGGATCACCGGTGGCGGGGGCGTCGACCAGCTCGTCGAGCGTGACGCCGTGGGCTCTCGCCAGTGGTAGGAGCTGTTCCAGGGTCGGCCGCCGGGAGCCGGACTCCAGTCGGGACAGCGTGCTGATGGAGATGCCGGTAGCGGTCGACAGCTCGGCCAGCGTCGTCTCACGTTCATGGCGGAGGTTGCGCAGCCGGGGCCCGACGGCGTCCAGGCCCCCGCCTTTCTCATCGCTCATGGCTGCGAGTTTGCCAGAACAGCAACAATGTTTGCAAGATTTTGTTGCGTCCTCGCAAGGTGGCACCTGAAGGCGCTCGTTCCGGGCGTCAACAGGAACAGGAGGATCTATGTCTACTGAGGACTCTGGCCACCCGGGTGTGCCGGTGGAGTACGCGACCTGGCGGAAGAACCGTTGGGAGGAGGTCGCCGGCCCGGGCGGCAAGGCGGGCACCGTCCAGCTGGCCATGATCTCGCATCCCGAACCGGGCGTGCCGGGCCTGCCTGGTCGATGGGAGGTGAGTGCATCGGGGGTCCTGACCTTCACCGTCACCGCTGCGGACGGTGTGTCGATCGGCGGGCGGCCGGTGACCGGTGCGGTGGACGTGGAGTCCGGCACCCAGGTGGAGCTTGCTGACGGGCGGATATGTTTCGTCCAGGGCCGGGGCGGAACCTACGGCATGGTCGTCTGGGACCCGTCCGCACCGGTTCTCACGGGGCTGCGTGAGATCGCGACCTATCCCTACGATCCAAGCTGGGTCGTCGACGCCGAGTACCTGCCAACGCCGGGCCGTACCGTCGAGATGGGGCGGCTGACCAGCCCGCGGAGCAAGGAGATGGTCTCCGCCCCGGGCGATCTGGTCGTCGAGCTCGGCGGCCAGGAGCACACCCTGCTGGTGATGGAATCCGTCCCCGGCCTGCGGCTGGCGGTATTCACTGATCCCAGCAGCGGCACCGACACCCCCGAGATCGGTCGATGGCTGATCCTCCCCCCGGACGAGGGCACCACCCTCCGGGTCGACTTCAACCAGGTGATCCTGCCCCACCACGTGTTCTCCACGGCGTTTCCCTGCCCGATCCCGCTTGAAGCGAACCATCTCCCGGTCGTCGTCGACGCCGGAGAACGTGCGCCCGTCCTCGACGAGAGGAGTGGGAGCACGGTGACAGAGCCCGACAACAAAGGACAGGACGGAACCATGGAACCCGAGCTGACGGAGAAGGCGGTCCAGTACCTGCGGCACCTGGAGAAGTTCGACTTCGCGAGCATGCGTGCGATGTGCGCGGACACGGCTACCGTCTGGCACAACGACGGCAAGGGCGAGCAGACGATCGAGGAGAACCTCGAGCAGCTCAAGCAGATGACGGGCGGCGGCGCCGCGCTGCGGTACGACATCGTCCGGCAGTTCCAGAAGCCCGACGAGGTGCTCCAGCAGCACGTGCTGCACATCAGCATGCCCGGCGGGTCCGGTATCGAGCTGCCCGTGGCGATGTACTTCGGTTTCAAGGACGGCCTCATCGACCGGATCGAGGAGTACGCGAACATGACGCCGCCCAACGAAGGCAACGTGAGCGACGACAGCTGATCCAACGCTGGGGGATCTTCGGCACCTGGGCGCGATCGGCGCCCAGGTACCGCCCTCCCTCAACCTGATGGACGGCGTTCTGCTGCCGTCGCTGCGCGGGTTCATCAACCGGGTGAGGAGGGACGAGAGCGTCCGCGTGATCGTGTTCGAGAGCACCGACCCTCAGTTCTTCAGCGCGCACGGGAACATGGGCTACCTCACCGACCCGGACGCCGATCCAGACTCGTGAGGGGGAGCTGGAGCACGAGCGGATCGTGAACTCGATCTGACCGGCGCCCAGGTCCCGACCGCGGGCGCCCTCAGGGCACCGCGGCCGTGACCCACCGAGGGGCGATAACTGGGGCTTCTGACCTCATGTCGGGAGGTCGTCGCCCATAGCGGCTGATGAGGGGCCCGAAACCGCAGATTCCTGCGGTTCCGGGCATCTTCGCGTGCCGACTCTCCATGGGCACGGAAGGTCGAA
Organism: Promicromonospora sp. CA-289599; assembly: GCF_050936155.1. Lineage (NCBI taxonomy): Bacteria > Bacillati > Actinomycetota > Actinomycetes > Micrococcales > Promicromonosporaceae > Promicromonospora > Promicromonospora sp. CA-289599. Next base: position 1,617,131 of record NZ_JBNJNI010000001.1, on the reverse strand, counting down.
GGAACGGTGGAGTGTCCCTGGCTAGGAGGTGGCACGCGTGGGAGACTGGCGGTATGGCTGCTGAAACGACTCGTCTCGAACGGATCTCTGTGGACCCTACGGTGGTGCACGGGAAGCCACGGATCAGTGGCACCCGGGTGACGGTGCAGGTCATCCTGGAACTGCTCGCGGCTGGCGAGACCTTCGAAGAGATCCTTGACGAGTACGACGAGCTGTCCCGGGAGGATATTGCGGCTGCCCTCGAGTACGCGGCCTCGGTAGCTGGTGGTCTCCAGGTTCAGGCCCTTGTCGCCTGAGGCGGCCGAATCGGAGCGATTCATCGTCGATGCGCAGCTTCCGAAGTCTCTGGCAGTCCGGCTGACAGAGCTTGGGTACGACGCAATCCACGTCAAGGAGCTTCCGGCCGGGGGCGACACCAGCGACTCCGAGATCACGAAAGTCGCTGATCTGGATCGCAGGATTGTCGTCACCAGGACGCGGACTTTCGGCACACGCACGAGACGGGCGGGCACCCCCGCAGGTTGCTGCTCGTGACCGTCGGAAACATCAAGAACCGGGACTTGCTCACGCTAGTCACCTCTCATCATGTCGCGATTGCAGCAGTGTTCGTTCATACGGACTTCGTCGAGTTGGGATCGAGTGCACTCACCCTGCACACTCGTCGAACGCATTCATGAACGGACGATCGAGCTCGCAACCGCAGAATCACCTACGAGTGGCTTGTAGAAGGCACGTCGCCTCGCGAACATCGCAGAATCCCCGAGTTACCGCTCCTCTTGCCCTCCGGAGCACGTATCGGGACTCCTGACCTCGTGTCGGGAGCCCGTCGCCCATAGTGGCTGATCAGAGGCCCGGAACCGCAGACTTCTGCAGTTCCGGGCCGCTACGCGTCAGGCGGCGACGGGGAGGGGGAGACCGCGCGCCGGAGTGCTAGGAGTAGGACGCAGCCGCCTGCGCCGCGATCAGGGCCGCCTCTACCCGGTTACGCGCACCAGTCCTGCGCAGGATCGAGGTGACGTGCACCTTGACCGTTCCCTCCGCGAGGTGGAGCCGCTCGGCGATCTCCGGGTTCGCCAGCCCGTCGCCCATGAGGGTCAGTACCTCCCGCTCGCGCCGGGTCAGCCGTTCGAACCGCTCCTTGGCGTCCTGCTGAGCGACGAGCCGCGTGCCCAACCCGGTCTGCAGCAGGCGCCGCGACACGGCGGGCGAGAAGTAGGCACCACCCGACGCTGCCGCGTGCACCGCGAGCAGCAGCTCCCGGGGGTCGCCCGACTTCAGGACGAAGCCGTCGGCGCCCAGCCTGATCGCTTCCGCGACGTACTCGTCCTCGCCGAACGTGGTGACCATGAGGCACGGCAGATGCTCCTCGGAGCGTCGGATCTCCGCGAGAGCGTCCAGACCGCTCAAGGCTCCCATGCGCACATCCAGCAGCACGACGTCAGGCCGGTGGGCCCGGACCGCCGCCAGCGCCTCTTCGCCGGAGGATCCCTGTCCGACGACGCACACGCCGTCGTCGGTCTCCAGGATCCCCACGAGGCCGGCGCGGACGAGGGGTTCGTCGTCGGCGATCACCACGCGCAGCGGTGTGCCGGGAGCCGGGCTGCTCATCGCGCACCGCCCACCACGACGTCCGCCGAGGCGACACGACCGTCCGCCCAGCAGATCCGGTAGGCGTCGCCGGACGCGTCGGCGAGCGGGTCGGCCGTGACCGCGTAGTAGTCGCACGACGGATCGGCGCCGGGTGGCGGTTGCAGCGTGGCGGCGGGCAACAACCGCCGGACGTCGAACTGGGAGTCGCCGACCGAGATCCGGGCGAAACTATCCGGAGCCAGCAGCGCGCGCCGCGCGTCGAGATGGTCGGAGAGCTGGATCGCCGCCGCGACAGCGACCAGTGCCACTGCCGGTACGAGAACCGCGGCCAGCAAGAGCGCCCCGCCGCGGCGCCGGGCGCGGACCAGACCGTGGGTGACCGCGTGGGCATCCAGAGCGCGCACGTTCCCGGTGATCGAGTGATCTGCCCGATGGCCGAGGGAGGGGCCACGCACAGGTCCGTCCAGCGGCAACAGCTCTGCCCGCAGCACGTACTCGCCGTTCGCCGGGCCGGCCTTGACCGAACCGCCGGCTGCGCGCACGTGCTCGGTGAGCGACACGACGCCCGTGCCGCCGACGGAGGGACGAGACGCGGTCGCGGTCGTGTCAGCAGACGGTGACGCGGTCGGTGGCTCCGGCAGGGGATTGCGGACGGTCACCACCAGACGCTCCGGCCCTGCGTCCAGTGCGACCCGGACCGGTTGGCCAGGTGCGTGCTTGAGCGCGTTCGTCAGTCCTTCCTGGACCATTCGGGAGACGGTAGGCCCGAAGGCGGCCAGTCGCGCAGGCCCGGGCGAACCAGTGAGCTCGATATCAGCGCCCGCCCTGCGCGCGTCCCGTACGAGCGTCTCGAGGTCCGGCTGGAAGGCCTCCGACGGCGTGTCCGGGGCGCTCTCGGCCAGGCCGGTGCGAAGAGTCTGGACCGAGGCTCCCAGACGGGCGACGGCGTCAGAGACCTGGCTCCGTGCGAGCCCTACCGACTCCCGCACGGCCACGGGAGAGTCGGATTGCGCCCGGGTCTCCAGGTCCCGCTCGAGCTCGAGCTCCAGTCGGCCGAGGTTGACGGCGACCAGGCTCAAGGCGTGGCCCAGGTCGTCGTGCAGGCTCCCGGCGAGCTGCAGCCGCTGGCGCGCGAGATCGGTCTCCGCGCGCATCCGCTGGGCCTCCTGCTCGCGGAGCATCGCCAGCGCCGCATCGGCCTCGCCGATGCGACGGGCGCGCCATGCGACGGCCACCGACCACGGCAGCACACCGGTGACCACCCCGCGGGCTGCGGTGACCAGTGCGTCTCGCAGGTCGGCCCAGCCGATCAGCACGGCGAACGCTCCCACCCCCGCTGCGACGACCATGGCGACGACACCCAGCCGAGCACCGCCGCCGGTCAGCCCGACGGGCGCCGCGACGGCGGCCAGCGCGAGCATCCACCACGGGTCCACACCGGCGAGGACCAGGAGCGCGGCGAACACCGCGACGAGCAGCAGCCGGAGGGGACGCACGGCGACTGCCCCGGCTGCGTGCTCGGTGTCGATCTGGGTCGGCGGTATCACCGGACCATCGTCGCCGAAAGGTAGCCGTGCGGGCTTCCCGCCCAGGGCTGATCTTGGGACGGGTGACGTAGGACCAGGGTCATAGACCGTTCCTTACCCACGCCAGATCCGCGAGGTGCCGCCGGTTCCTAGCGTGTTCCGCATGACCACAACACGCCACGCACCAGCAGCGAACCGGCCGGCCGGGTCGGTCCAGAGCAGGACCCCGCGTGCCACCCTTCCCACCGTGCTGACCGCGTTCCTCGGGCTGAGTGCCCTGTCGCTCGCGGCCTGGCCTGCACGGGCCGGCCTCTTCGAGAGCATCGCGGGTGGGACCACGGGCTCACCCCTCGCCGGACTCGCCGGGCTGGTCGCGGAAAAAGGACTGCTGGTCCTCGTCGCCGTCGTGGCCTGCCTGGCGCTGTTCACGTGGCTTCGTGACCGTCCAGGGTTCGGCCTGCTCGCCGCTGCGGGGGCCGGGACGGTCACCGCGTACGCGACGAGCGAGGCCGTCAAGGTGCTGGTCACCGAGGAACGTCCGTGCCGCGTCATCGATGTCGCCACGGTGCTGGCGTGCCCCGCGCCCGGAGACTGGTCCTGGCCCAGCAACCACTCGACCATCGCCGGGGCCCTGGCCGTCGCCTGCCTGCTCGTCGTGCCGCGGCTCTGGCCAGTGGTGGTGCCGCTGGCACTGGCCGTGGCGGGCGCCCGCGTCGCCGCGGGCGTCCACTACGTGCACGACATCGCCTCAGGGCTGGCTCTCGGCGTAGCGATCACCTGCCTGGTGGCCCTGGCCGTGCAAACCGGCGCTCAGCGGTTCACGCGTCGATCGACCTCGCGCCGGTCACCGGCGGCTCGGCGGACCACGGGAAGGTGATCCACAGGTCGGTGTCCTTCCACGAGTAGTCGGGCTGGATGATCGTGCGCGGCTTGGTGAACAGCACGGCGGAGCGAGCCTCGGCGCCCTGCTTGTCCAGGAGGTCCATGACGAGGGCCAGGGTGCGGCCGGAGTCGGCGACGTCGTCCACCACCAGGACCTTGGCGCCCGGGAGCTCGGACGTGTCCATGAGGGGCGGCAGCACACGGGGGTCGTCCAGCGTCTGACCGATGTCCGTGTAGAACTCGACGTTCAGGGTGCCGACACCCTTGGTGCCGAGCGCGTACGCCATCGCGCCACCGGGCACCAGGCCGCCGCGCGCGACGGCGACCACCACGTCGGGCACGAACCCGCTGTCGACGACCTTGTGGGCCAGGTCGCGCACCGCGTCGGGGAAGGTCTCCCAGGTGAGCACCTCGCGCTCCGGCATCGGAGCGGGCTCAGTGGCGGGAAGGTCTGTCGAGGTCATGGGACGACCCTACGAGATGTGGCGGGCACCCGGCTTGGGTACCCGCCACGTCTACGCCGTGACCAGCGGCGATGCGCACGTGGAGTGCGCGAGGTCTCAGACGGTCCGCGAGCGGACGGTCTGAGAGGTCAGGCGGCCTTGGCCTCGAGGATGTCTACCACGAACACGAGCGTCGAGTTGGCGGGGATGGCGCCGTTCTCCTGGTCGCCGTAGCCCTGGTCCGCCGGGACGACGAGCAGCACCTGGCTGCCGACCTTCTGGCCGGCGATGCCGTTGGTCCAGCCCGGGATCACACCGTTCAGCGGGAACGAGGTCGGGGTGCCGCGGCTCCACGAGGAGTCGAACGACGTGCCGTCGAGCAGGCAGCCCGCGTACTGCACGGTGACCGTCTGGTCCTTGGTGACCTCGGCGCCGTCACCCTCGACGAGAGGCTGGACCAGCAGCTCGGTGGGTGCCTCGTAGTTCTTCGGGATGGTGACGGTCGGCTGGCCGTTGTCGGCGAGCGCGACGGTGGGCAGACCCTCCTTCGGGGCGACCTCGGTGCCCTCGGCACGCGTCGGGATCTCCTTGACCTCGGCGACCTCGACCATCGTGACCTGGATCGTCTGGTCCATCGCGGTGCTCGCCATCACGAGCCGCGCGCCGACCTTCTGGCCGATCAGGCGGTCGTTCAGCAGGTCGTACTGGGGGTCGCCGAGCGTGAACGACTCAGGCTTCTTGGTCTCCCACGTCGAGCCGCTCGTCTTGCCGTCCTTGCCCGCGATCACGACGTAGTTGATGGTCACCTGGGCGCCGTCGACGAGCTCCTCACCGGTGCCGTCGGAGACCACTCGGGACGTCGGGCCAGCGACCTCCAGCGGCGCCTTGAACGTGACCTTCGGCTCCTCGCCGACCGGGCCGTCGACCTTGATCGCGTCGACGGCCTTGACGTCGGCCTCGGACGGGCTGGGGGCGGGCGACGGCTCAGGCGCGGCCGTCACCTCGCAGACGTTTCCGTTGGAGGCGGCAGCGTCGCCGCCGTCCGCGGATCCGTCTTGGCCTGCGCAGCCGGTGAGCGCGATAGATGCCAGCGCGACGGCTGCCAGGCCGGCAGTTGTGCGGTGCTTCACAAGTAGTCCTTCGGTCGGGTTTGCGCCTTGCTGGGGACCGCCACACTCTAGCGGGCGGAGATGGGTGGGGCTCCCAGGCAGTGTGATGCGCGATGCGAGCAGTTCTTGGGCGGGGTTCGAGCGGTCCGCTCCACCCTGCGGAACAATAGTTGCCATGCCGTCGAACCGCCGCTCCAGCAAGCGTCCGTATGCCGCGGACCACGTCCCCCTCGATGTCGATCGGGCTACGGGTGGCCGTCGCAGCGAGTCGGCGGCGGACGGTGAGTGGGTGGTGCAGCGGATCCGGTCGTCCGACAAGACGTACGTCTGCCCTGCCTGCCGCCAGGAGGTGACGCCCGGGACCGCGCACGTCGTCGCGTGGAAGACGGACGTCCTCGGCGGTCCCGAGGCCGGCCTGGACGGTCGCCGGCACTGGCACAACAGCTGCTGGCAGCGCCGCGCGAACCTGCGGTGAGCCCGCGGGCGGGTAGCGGGGCGACAATGGGATCGATGACCACCGAAGCGACGCCGGACGAGGCTTCCGGCCAGACGACCCACCAGATCCGCTCGCTCACCGTCCTGCCCGCGCAGCGGGAGGACGTCGAGCTGCACACCGCCGACGGCCTGACGCTCGTGGGCGAGCTGGCGCTGCCCGCGGACAGCGAGCCGTCGGCCAGCCTGCTGACGCTGCACCCGCTGCCCACGCACGGCGGGTTCATGGACTCCCACGTGTACCGCAAGGCCGCCGGGCGCCTGCCCGCCCTGGCGAACCTCGCCGTCCTGCGGTTCAACACGCGCGGCACCTCGTCCCCGCGCGGTACGAGCGAGGGCACGTTCGACGGCGGCGACGCCGAGCGGTACGACGTCGCGGCGGCGATCGAGCTCGCCGAGTTCCGGGGGCTGCCACGGCCGTGGCTGGTCGGCTGGTCGTTCGGCACCGAGCTGGTGCTCAAGCACGGCACCGATCCGAGCATCGAGGGCGCGATCCTGCTGTCGCCGCCGCTGCACCGCGCGACCGACGAGGACCTGGACCGCTGGGCCGCGTTCGGGAAACCCCTCGTGGTCCTCGTGCCGGAGCTCGACGACTACCTCCGGCCGGAGGAGGCCCGCCGCCGCTTCGCGCGCGTGCCGCAGGCCGAGGTGATCGGCGTCGACGGAGCCAAGCACCTGTGGGTGGGGGAGCCGGCGGTCGCCCGCGCGCTGAACGAGATAGTGGCCCACGTGCTGCCCGACCATCCGCTACCGCTGCCGACGCACTGGGACGGACCCGTAGGAGCTTCTTGAGCGGCCTCACCACCACAGCACCCACCACAGGAGGACGACGATGACCTCACAGACCCTGGCCACCTTCACGCTGCACGACGGCGGCGGAGTGCCGCTCGTCCTGCTGCACGGCTTTCCGCTCGACCACCGCATGTGGGCGGCCTGCGCGGCGTTCCTTCCCCCGGGTACCCGCGCCATCGGCGTCGACCTGCCGGGCGCGGGGCACAGCGACCTCGACGGCTTCCAGCCGAGCATCGACCACGCGGCCGACTGGGTCCACCGGACCGTGACCGAGGCCGGTGAGGGAAACGCGGTGGTCGTCGGCCACTCGATGGGCGGGTACGTGGCGCTCGCCCTGGCCGAGCGGCACCCAGGGTTCGTCGCGGGGCTCGGGCTCGTCAGCACCAGGTCGACGGCGGACACCGAGGAGGCGCGCGCCAAGCGCCTCCGGGTGGCCGCCGCGGTGGAAGCCAGCCAGACGGTGGACGCCGTCCTCAGCATGCCCGCCGCCCTCGTGGGTCCGACGACCACCGAACGCCGTCGACACCTGTTCCCGGTGCTGGACTCGTGGATCCGCGCGCAGTCGCCCGCAGGCGTCGCCTGGGCACAGCGCGCGATGGCCGCCCGCCCGGACCGGACGGCGGTGCTCGAACGCTTCGGCGCGCCGGTCTCCGTGGTGGTGGGAGCGGAGGACAGCATCACGCCGCTCGCCGAGGCGGAGCACATGGTCCGGGCGGCGGGCACTTCTGCCCGGCTCTCCGCCGGCGACGGATCGCTCACTCTCGTGCCCGGCGTCGGCCACATGAGCGTCGTCGAGGACCCACAGGCCGTCGCCGCGGCCCTGGGCCTGCTGCACACCCATGTAGTGGCGCACCGCTGACGAGAATACCGAGTTCCGCGAAGTAGAGCGCCTGTCCGGTCTCCCTGGCAACACCAGGGAGACCGGACAGGCGCTCTACTTCGCGGAACTACCTCAGCGGGCCGAGCTACTTCGAGGCGCCGGCCTTCTCGCCGACCGACTCCTCGGCGTCCTCGCTCTCGGCGGGCTGGCCGGCCTTCGTGCTCGCCTTGGTGCCCTTGACCGACGGGATGACCACTGTCGCCGTGCCGACGGGCACGGGCGTCGGGTTGCTCGGCGGGATCGACGCGGGCATCGAGCCCGTGTCGGTGGACTCGGGGACGTCGGGCTCGGCCTCGGTGCCGTCGCCGACGACGGCGAAGCGGGCCTGCTGTGCCGGGGTCGCCCCGGACATGCCCTTCGGCTTCGCCGGCAGGGCGGGCTTGGCCGGAGCGGCTTCGGCCGGCGTGCCGAGCATGCCCCGCAGCTCGTCCAGGTACGAGTTGATCGAGTCGTGCTGACGGGTCAGGTCCTCGAGCTGGTGCTGCGCGGCCGACCGGCTCGACTCCGCCTCGGCGCGAGCGTCGTCGATCGTCTGCTCCGCGAACTCCCTGGCCTCGGCCACGATGCGGTCCGCGGACTTGCGGGCGTCTGCCACGAGGTCCTTGACGTAGACGTCGGACTCCGAGCGGATCTTCTCCGACTGCTCGAGAGCCACGGCCACGCGCTTCTCGGCCTCTGCGGCGTGCTCCTCGGCAGTGCTGACCAGCTTGGCCATCTCGGACTTCGCCGTCTCGTGCCGCTCGGCGAGCTCCTTCTCGACGCTCTCCTTGCGGTTGGCGATGTCGAGCTCGGCCTGGGCGAGCGCCGCACGGGCCTGCTCGCGCAGCTCCTCCATCTCGGTGGTGACGGCGTTGGCCGCCTCGGCCGCCTGGCGGCGTGCCTCCGAGAGGATCTGCTCGGACTCGGCGCGGGCGTTGGACAGCATCGCGGAGGAGTCACGCTCGGCGGACTCACGCTGCTCGCTCGTCTGGGCGGCGACCTCGGAGCGGAGCTTGGCGGCGTCCGCCTCGGTCTTGACGCGCAGCTCGGTGGTCTCGCGCTCGACGGTCGAACGCAGGGTGCCGAGCTCGCGCTCGAGGCTGGCCCGGCGCTCGCTCTCCTCGGCGTTGATGGCGCTGGCGATCTGCGCGGACTCGCGCTCGGCGGAACCCACGAGCTCCTCGGCGCGGCGCTGCGCGGCCAGCAGGTGGCCCTCGGCCTCCGCCGCCATCGTGGTGCGGATCTCCTCGGCCTCGCGGCGGGCGCTGGCGAGCATCTCGGCGACCTCGGACTCGGCGCGCGAGCGCACCTGTCCCGCGGACAGCTTCGCCCGCGCCATGATGTCCGCGGCCTGCTGGTTGGCCTGGTTGATGATGTCGGTCGACTGGTCCTCGGCCGAGCGCAGCAGCAGCTCGATGCGGGAGCCGAGGCCGGCGTACGAGGGCTTCTCGGTCTCGCGCAGATTGCGCTTGGCGTCGGTGAGGTCCTGCGTGAGCTGCATGGCGCGGCCGTCAGATGCCTCGACCTGGCGCCGTGCCTCTTCGAGGGCGTGATTCAACCGGTCCAGGTGCGCGTGCACCTGATCGCGGTCGTATCCGCGCATGGCAGTCGGAAAGAGCGAGCGCTCGTCGGACACGGTGCAGACCTCCAGTGTCGGAACTTGGTGAGGCGCGGGTCAGGCTCCCCCCTGGGACGCCGCTTATACCGGCCGTCCGGCGCCCAGGATACGTGCCTTGTGCAGATGTGGATACTCCCGCTAGCGGATGCAATGTACGTATTGCATGGAATACTCTCGCTGGCCCGCGCGACCTGACCCGCGCGAACCGGCCCGCGACCCGGTGGCGGTTCAGGCACACCTCCGTGAAGGAAGGGTGAGAATCCCGACCGAACCGCACAAGCACGCCCGTCATTGGACAGGGCTCCTTGTTCGGTCCCTATGCTGGAACATCCACCTGATCGACGGGCCGCGCGCCCAAAATTCGAAGGGAATCGGTGGTGCAACGCTTTCTGGCAATCCTCCTGATCCTTGCCGGACTCGGCGGGATCGGTTTCGGGGTTGCGACGGCAACCGTCCTGCGCGAGTCCGACACAGTTGTCGCGACCGCGACCCCCAGCGGCGACGGAACCATGGTCGTGACCGAGCCCGGCGTACTTGGCCTGGTCGACGACCAGGTGACCGTGCGAGCCACTGTCCCCGAGGGGCAGAAGGTCACGCTCGCGCTCGGGTCCGACGTCGACGTTCTCGGCTGGGTGGGCGAGGACCCCTACGACTCGGTGACCGGGCTGTCCTCCTGGGAGGCGCTGAGCGTCGTCCCGGGTACCGGTGCCGCCCCTGAGGGGGAAGAGGCAGAGGGAGAAGAGGCAGAGGAGTCGGGCGAGAAGGCGGGCACCGGTCCTGATCCCGCTGGATCCGACATGTGGATCTCCGAGGTGAGCGGCGAGACCACCGTCCAGATGCGCTGGACCGAGCAGCCCGGCCGCACGGTCCTGCTGGCCGCGGGCGTCGGTGAAGGTGCGGCGGCGCCCACGCTGGAGTTCACGTGGCCTCGCCCCGTGAACACCCCGTTCCTGTGGCCCGGTGTGCTGGGCGGTGGCTTCCTCCTGATCCTCGGCGTCTTCCTCGCCATCGGCGCACGTCGAAAGAACCGCGGCGCCGGCAAGGGACGCTCGTCGTCCACCGGCCGTACCCGGAAGACGGGCTCCGACCCGTCGCGTCGGGACACGGTCTTCGAGGTGGACGGTGACCAGTCGAGCCCGGCCGCCCACGAGCCGGCCGCAGGCTTCCCGCCTGCCCTGGGCGACCCTGCTGACGGCGGGACGGCGGTCTACCCGCCGGCCGCCCGAGAGCTGCCCGGCCGCGACACCCCCGAGCGCGGCAGGCCGGAGCGCAGCAGGCCGGAGCGCGGCAGGCCCGGGCCCGAACCCGTGCGGCCTCCGGAACGGGGTCTGCCCGAACCTGACCAGGACCACACGCGCACCTGGGGGGCGCCGGCCCCGTTCGGCGGAGCGGCGCCCATCACCCCGCCCCCGGTTCCCGAGCAGGCTCCCGAACCGGTCGCCGCCCCTGCCGCGGCGTCGGTCCGCGGGATCCGGCGTCGCCGGGGCCAGGCGCCCGGAGCGCCCGTGCCTACCGGACAGCCCTCGGCAGAGCGGACGCCGTTCGGCGGCGTCGCACCCGAACAGGCACCGGCGTCGCCCCAGGCGCCGGCCGCCGCACGGGCCGAGCCGGCCGCTCCCGCGGCGTCGGGCAAGCCATTGACCCGACGCGAGATGCGCCTGCGCGAGCAGGCGCAGCTCAGGGCCGCGACGGGCGCCATGCCCACCGTGCCCGCGTCCGAACCTGAACCCGAACCCGAGCCGGAGACACCGAGCAGCCGGGCTGCCGCGTGGCGCCAGACCTGGGGCGTCACCGGGAACGACGGAGGTAACTCATGAGACGCTCCACGACCCGCGTCACGGCCGTGGTAGCAACCGTGCTCGCCACAGGGCTGCTCACCGGCTGCGCCGAGGAGCTGCCGACCCCGATGCCGGAAGCACCTGTCGCGCAGGCGGTCGTCACGGAGTCCCAGGAGCGCAAGATCCTGGACGAGGTGGCGAGCGTCGTCGGCAAGGTGACCAAGTCCAGCGAGGCGAAGTCTCTTGACTCGCGGCTGACCGGTCCCGCGCTCGACATCCGCGAGACGCAGCTCAAGGTCGCAGGCGCCCGCAAGGACAGCGAGCCGCTGACGGACCTGAGCATGGAGATGCAGCAGGTCATCCTGCCGTCGGACCAGGAATGGCCGCGCAGCAGCTTCGCCATCACGGTGCAGCCCAAGGACCTCACGACGCCGGTGCTGATGGCCTTCGACCAGGCCACCGCGCGCGACCAGTACAAGCTGTGGGGCTGGGTGCGCCTGCTGCCGGGCGTGACCATGCCGCGGTTCGCCGAGGCCCAGCTGGGCAGTCCCGCCGTCCCGTCGGACGACGAGAGCCTCAAGGTGACACCGGCCGACGCGATCAAGCAGTACGCGTCGGTGCTCACCGTCGACAAGGACTCGAAGTACGCCGACACCTTCACCGACGACGACCTGCGCCAGTTCTTCCGGGACTACGGCAAGCTCCAGGTCGACGCCATCAACAAGGAGAAGTGCGGCGGCGACTTCAAGGTGGAGTACGAGCCCACGAAGGATCCCGTGAAGGCGGTCCGCACGGCGGACGGCGGTGCTCTCGTGATGGCGGCGATGATCAGCCAGGAGACGATCACCGCCAAGGAGGAGGGCTGCGAGATCGGCCCGCCGACGGAGACGACCCAGGCGCTCTGGGGCGACGCCGACGTGAGCAACGTGGTCGAGGTCAACTACAAGGACATCGTGGCGATGTACGTGCCGCCGAAGGACTCGGACGACCAGGTCAGCCTGGTCGGCTACGAGCACGTGCCGAGCTCGGTCTCGAACGGCTGATCAGGCCGGCGAACCGACCAGCAGCCGCCGCTAGGGTGGCCTCCGTGAACCTACGGAGGCCACCCTTGCTGCGTTCCGAAGCTCCTTCCATGACGCATCGGCAGGTCGCCCGACGGCGGGGCGGCGCCCGCCTGGCCGTGGCCGGCGCCGTCGCGGTGCTGGTCGCCGGCTGCACGGCGGAGCCGCCCACGCCCGAGGCCGACGCGCCGGTGGTCGCGGCGGTGATCAGCGAGACCCAGGAGCTGAAGATCCTCGACCGGGTCTCGACCGTCGTCGCGGAGGCGGACCAGGTCGACGAGGCGGGGTCGCTGGCCGCGCGGCTGTCCGGGCCGGCGCTCACCATGCGCGAGGCCGAGCTGCAGCTCGCCGCGGCCCGGGAGGACGGCAAACTGCTGACCGACCTGTCGCTGGAGATGCAGCAGGTGGTGCTGCCGTCCGAGCAGGGTTGGCCGCGCAGCAGCTACGGCATCGGGGTCACGCCGAAGGGCAAGGGCACGCCGGTCCTCGCGGCCTTCGAGCAGACATCAGCACGGGAGCAGTACAAGCTCTGGGGCTACGTCCAGCTGCTGCCGGACATCACCATGCCCCGCTTCGCGGAGGCTGCCCTCGGCAGCCCGGCGGTAGCGGTGGACGACACGACGCTCAAGGTGACGCCCGAGGCGGCCGTCGCGCAGTACGCGTCGGTGCTGACGCACGACGAGCGCTCTCGGTACGCCGAGGGCTTCGCCGACGACTACGTTCGCCGGCTGATCCGGTCGTACGGCGAGCTCCAGGTCGACGCCATCGAGGCGGAGGAAGGCAGGGGCACCTTCGAGATCGAGTACGAGCCCACGGACGACCTGGTCAAGGCGGTCCGTACGGTCGACGGCGGCGCACTGGTCCTCGGGGCGCTGACCAGCCAGGAGACGGTCCGGGCCGAGGAGAACTGGCAGCTCGGCCCGCCCACGCCGTCGGCCAGGGCGCTGTGGGGCAACGCTGAGCGGACCAACGTGGTGCGGATCGCCTACCGGGACATCGTGGCCCTGTACGTGCCGCCCAAGGCTTCGGACACCGCGATCAGTGCGGTCGGCCACCACCGGGTGCCCTACGACGTCTCGAACGACTGACCGCGAGGGCCGGTCGGGGCGGCTGCCCGCCGATCTCGCTGAGAGCGGAGTCGGCGGGTGGGCGCCCCCACGGTCATTAGGATTGTCCCCATGAGCAGTCCGTCCCCTCAGCCCGGGCCCGCCCGGAGCGCACAGCCCGAGTTCGCGGTGCGCGGCGCCGTCGACCTGTCCGCCCTCAACCGACCCCAGGCGCCACCGCCCGGTGAACCCGGCGGCGCACCCGTAGCCGGTGGCTTCGTCGTGGACGTCAGCGAGGCGAACTTCGAGCAGCTGGTTCGTGACTCGTCCACCTATCCGGTGGTGATGCTGATCTGGATCCCGACCGACCAGGCGAACGCCGAGCTGGGCGTCACGCTGGGCCGCCTCGCCGACGAGTACGGCGGGCGATTCCTGCTCGGCCGCGTCGACGCGCAGGCCTACCCGCAGGTCGCCGCCGCGTTCCAGGTGCAGGGTGTGCCCACGGTGGTGGCCGTGCTCCAGGGCCAGCCCCTGCCGCTGTTCCAGGGCGCCGCGGAGGAGCAGCAGATCCGCGGTGTGCTGGACCAGGTCCTGGCGGCCGCCGAGCAGAACGGCGTCAACGGCCGGGTCCCGGGCGCCGCACCTGCGGCGGACGCGGTCGAGGCCGAGGAACTGCCGCCGTTGCCGCCCCTCCACCAGGAGGCGTACGACGCGATCGAGCGCGACGACCTGGACGCCGCCGTCGCTGCCTACGAGAAGGCCCTGCGGCAGGACCCCAAGGACTCGGACGCCACGGCCGGCCTCGCCCAGGTGCACCTCATGCAGCGCACCCGGGACGCCGACCTCGCCGCGGCGCGCAAGGCCGCGGCGGACGCGCCGTCCGACGTCGACGCCGCGCTCGCCGTCGCCGACCTGGACATGCTGGGCGGCAAGGTGGACGACGCGTTCGCACGCCTGCTCGACCTGCTGCCCGGCGCCGACGCCGACGACAAGGAGAAGCTCCGCGTACGACTGCTGGAGCTCTTCGAGCTCGCCGGCACGGGAGACCCGCGGGTAAGCAAGGCGCGCAAGCGCCTGGCAATCAGCCTCTACTGACCCTGCCCTTGACCCTGCCCTGCCGTTGAGTGCTGGATCTTCGCCCCTGCCGAGCGGTCGGGAGGGCGAAGATCCAGCACTCAGCTATGGGGTTCGGGGATCAGGACCAGGGCGCCCAGCGGGGGGACACGGACCACTGCCGACCACGCGCGGCCGTGGTGGGGCACCGGTTCGGCCTGCACGCGGCCCATGTTCCCCACACCTGAGCCGCCGTAGACGGTCGCGTCGGTGTTCAGCGCCTCGCGCCACACGGAGGCCGCGGTCGGCTCGGCGGTAGTGGCCCGGCTCTCGGCAGGTTCGACCTGCGAGGGCTCGACGGCGTTGGCGGCCTCGGCAGACTCGTCCCGCGAGGCCAGGGGCAGCGTCGGCAGCGGCAGCCGGTAGCCCTCGTGGGGCACGCCCGCGAAGTTCACGACCACCACCACCGGGTCGCCCGAGCGGGACCGGCGCACGTAGGCCAGCACGTTGTGGTCGGCGTCGTCACCCTCGAGCCACTCGAACCCGGTGTGGTCGAAGTCCAGCTCCCACAGCGCCGGCGTCGCGCGGTAGAGCGCGTTCAGGTCCCGGACCAGGTGCTGCACGCCCGCGTGCCCGGCGTCGCCGAGCAGGTGCCACGGCAGCCCGTCCGACTCGGACCACTCGGTCTCCTGCGCGAACTCGCAGCCCATGAACAGCAGCTGCTTGCCCGGATGGGTCCACTGGTAGGCGAGGAAGGACCGCACGCCCGCGAGCTGCTGCCACCGGTCACCCGGCATCTTCCCGAGCAGCGACCCCTTGCCGTGCACGACCTCGTCGTGGCTGATCGGGAGCACGAACTGCTCGGTGAACGCGTACACGAGCGAGAACGTGAGCTCGCCGTGGTGGTAGCGCCGGTTGTACGGGTCCTCGGCCAGGTAGCGGAGGGTGTCGTTCATCCAGCCCATGTTCCACTTCAGGCCGAAGCCCAGCCCTCCGCTGGAGGTCGGGCCGGTGACCTGGGGGAACGCCGTCGACTCCTCGGCGATCATCATGACGCCGGGCGTGCGCCGGTAGGCCGTCGCGTTGGTCTCCTGCAGGAACGCTATGGCCTCCAGGTTCTCCCGCCCGCCGTGCACGTTGGGGGACCACTCGCCCTCCTTGCGGGAGTAGTCCAGGTAGAGCATGGAGGCGACGGCGTCCACGCGCAGCGCGTCGACGTGGAACTCCTCGAACCAGTAGGTCGCGTTCGCCACCAGGAAGTTGCGTACCTCCCGCCGGCCGAAGTCGAAGATCAGCGTGCCCCAGTCCTGCTGCTCGCCGCGCCGGGGGTCGGGGTGCTCGTACAGGGGCCCGCCGTCGAAGCGGGCGAGGGCGAACTCGTCGCGCGGGAAGTGCGCGGGCACCCAGTCGAGGATGATGCCGATCCCCGCCTGGTGGAGCCGGTCCACGAGGTGGCGGAAGTCATCGGGCGAGCCGAAGCGCGAGGTCGGCGCGTAGTAGCTGGTGACCTGGTAGCCCCACGACCCGCCGTACGGGTGCTCCGCGACGGGCAGCAGCTCGACGTGCGTGAACCCCTGCTCGCTGACGTAGGCGGTCAGCTGCTCCGCGAGCTCGCGGTAGCCGAGGCCGGGTCGCCACGAGCCCAGGTGCACCTCGTACGCGCTCAGCGGCGCGGAGTGCGGGTCGGTCGCGGTCCGCGCCGCGATCCACGCGTCGTCGTGCCACTCGTGGCTCGAGGCGGTCACGACGCTCGCCGTCGCGGGTGGCTGCTCCGTCGCCTTGGCGAGGGGGTCCGCCTTGGCGCGCCAGACGCCGTCGGCCCCCAGGATCTCGTACTTGTACCGCAGACCAGGGCCGACGTCGGGGACGAAGAGTTCCCAGACACCGGTGGAACCGAGCGACCGCATCGGGTGCGTGCCGCCCCAGCCGTTGTGGTCGCCGACGAGCCGCACGCCGCGGGCGTTGGGCGCCCACACGGCGAAGGCGACGCCGGCGATGTCGCCGGCCGCGCTCGGGTACCGGTGCAGGTTGGCGCCGAGCACCTGCCACAGCTGCTCGTGCCGGCCCTCGCCGATCAGGTGCAGGTCCACCTCGCCGAGGGTGGGCAGGAACCGGTAGGGGTCGTCCGACGTCCAGGTGTCCGTGCCCGACCGGGTGCGGATGCGGTAGTCGGGAGCGTGCCTGGTCCCTTCCGGGCCCTCCGTCGTCGGCACGACGGCGGCCCACACTCCCGCACCCTGGTGCGTCGCGGTCACCTCCGTGTCGCCGCCCGGGCCGGAGATGGTCACCACCACCTCGTCGGCAAGTGGCCGTAAGGCGCGTACCACCGCCCGGGGCCCATCGAGCAGATGGGGGCCGAGCACGGTGTGCGGGTCGTGGTGGGTTCCGGACGCGATAGCGGTCAGGACCTCGAGGTCGACGTCGGGCAGGTCTGCCATGGGTTCACCTTTCCATGCGGAGCAGGTGACGTGCGACACGTCCGGGCTGGTAGATGTCACGAAGCGAGGACGCGTTCCACAGCGGTCAGCGGGATGTGCATCCACGCGGGCCGGTGCCGGAACTCGTAGACCACCTCGTACAGCGCCTTGTCCAGGACGAGCGCGCGCAGCAGCAGCTCGGCGGTGGCGACGGTGAGCTCGCTGCCTGACGTCGCGTGCACCGTTCCCTCGTGTGCTTCGCGGTACCCCTCGAGAAAGCTGATCTGGGCGTGTCCCGCCCAGTGCGGGTCGGTCGCCTGCCCGACGGCGGCCGCGTAGTCGAGCGACCGGAGCAGCCCGGCGACGTCGCGCAGCGGCAGGTCGGGCGCCACACGTTCGGACACGGGGCGCTGCGGCTCGCCCTCGAAGTCGAGCACCTTCCAGCCACCCGGCGAGTAGAGCGCCTGCCCGAGGTGCAGGTCGCCGTGGATGGACTGCAGGGGTACGAGTCCGCCGGTGCGCTCGACGACGGCGGACAGGCGGTCGCTCACGGTGTCGAACAGCGCGGTGACGCCCGCTCGGTGCGGGGCCAGGTCGGGGACGTCGGCGAACGCCTCGGCGGCGCGGCGCCGCAGCACCCCCATGAAGCTCGCGGGCTCGAGTCCGGGGCCCGGGCCGAGCGCCTCGAGCAGCACGGCGTGCAGCTGTGCGACGACGGCCCCGAGCTCCGCGGCCCGCTCCCCGAAGTCCTCGTCGCGCGATGCGTACGCGCAGGCGAGCTCGAAGCCGTCGGTGGCGTCGGTGACCAGCTCGGAGAGCACGGCGAGGTGGGCGAGCGGCGACGCGTCGAGGTCGTCGGGCACCGGCAGCGCGACCGCGCCGAGGAACCGGGGCACACCGTCCCACCCGGCCCGGGTCAGGGCCTCCGGGATCACGACGTCCGGGTGCGGGCCCAGCGCCACGGTCCGCAGGATCTTGAGCATGCCGCCCTGGCCTCCGTGCGCGGTCAGGGCAGGCAACATCACCGACGTGTTCGACTGCTCGCCGGAGATGCGGCGCGCGCCGGCCAGCTCGGCGCAGTCCTCCGGCTCGCACGCCTCCGGCAGGGCGGCGGTGAGGTAGGCGTGCCAGGCGGCGGGGTGGACCCCGCCGTCGTGCACCGTCGCGGTGCCCGACGCCGTCGTCACCGTGCCGATCAGGCCCGCCGCCTCGGTCTCGGCGGTGTCGGCCTCCGGCTCCGCGGTGGGGGTCAGGACCAGCGGGACCTGGATCACCAGCGAATCGGAGCCCGCGGCGAGGCCGGGGCCGGCCAGCCGCAGGAGCGCGACGACGACGTCGGCGACCCCCGGGAAGGTGACGGTGAGCCAGGGTTCGTGCGTCACCCCCTCGGCGGGCACCGGGTACCAGCGCTGCTGGGGCAGCCACGTGTCCAGGAGCCGCAGCACCTCCGGGGGGAGGTGCGCGGCTCCTGGGGAGACGTGGACGAGGCGCGCCGCAGTCACACCGCTCCCGCCTGCCCTGCCGACTCCGCCGATCCAGCGCGCACCGGCGGGGCCAGCACCAGCCAGTAGAAGTCGCGCGCACCCCACGTCATGGTCAGGATCCCGTCCTCGCCGACGCTCGGGAACTCACCCCCGCCGAACACGTCGGTGAGCGTCCAGCCGGCGTATCCGGGCAGCTTGATGGTGGACGAGCGTGCTGTGGCGGACAGGTTCGCGGCCACCAGGATGGTCTCCTCGGCGGAGGACCTGGTGAACGCGATGACCGACTCGTCGTTGCAGTCGAGCGCCGTGAAGTCGCCGGTACCGAACGTGGGGTGCAGGCGCCGGAACGCCAGCATGTTGTGCATCCAGTGCAGCAGCGACGTCGGCTGCGCGAGCTGCGCCTCGACGTTCGTGTGCTGGTAGTGGTGCACGAGCGACTGGACGAGCGGCAGGTAGAGCTTGCCCGGGTCCGCCGTGGAGAAGCCGGCGTTGCGGTCCGGCGTCCACTGCATCGGGGTGCGCACCGCGTCGCGGTCGGGCAGCCAGATGTTGTCACCCATGCCGATCTCGTCGCCGTAGTACAGGCACGGGGTGCCGGGCATCGACAGCAGCAGCGCGTTCGCCAGCTCGATCTCCTTGCGGGCGTTGTCCAGCAGCGGTGCGAGCCGCCGCCGGATCCCCACGTTGGCCCGCATCCGCGGGTCGGGGGCGTACCAGCCGTACATGCTGGCGCGCTCCTCCGTGGACACCATCTCCAGGGTGAGCTCGTCGTGGTTGCGCAGGAACGTGCTCCACTGCCCGCCCGCCGGGATGGCCGGCGTGTCCGCGAGGATCTCCAGCAGCTGGCGGGCCCGCTGGTCACGGATCGCGTAGAAGATGCGCGGCATCACGGGGAAGTGGAAGCACATGTGGCACTCGGGCTCGTCGTCCGTGCCGAAGTACTCGACGACGTCCGCCGGCCACTGGTTGGCCTCGGCCAGCATGATGCGACCAGGGAACTCCGTGTCGAGCATGCGCCGCACCTTGCGCAGGAACGCGTGGGTCTCGGGCAGGTTCTCGCAGTTGGTGCCCTCTGCCTCGAACAGGTACGGCACGGCGTCCAGGCGGAAGCCGTCGACGCCGAGCTGCAGCCAGAACCGCGCGACGTCGAGCATCGCCTCGACCACGCGCGGGTTCTCGAAGTTCAGGTCGGGCTGGTGGCTGAAGAACCGGTGCCAGAAGTACTGCCGCCGCACGGGGTCGAACGTCCAGTTCGACGTCTCGGTGTCCACGAAGATGATGCGCGCGCCCTCGTACTGCGTGGGGTCGTCGCTCCAGACGTAGAAGTCGCCGTACGGGCCCTCCGGGTCGGCGCGTGAGGCCTGGAACCACGGGTGCGCGTCGCTGGTGTGGTTCATGACCAGGTCGATCACCACGCGGATGCCCCGCTCGTGCGCGGCGGCCACCAGGTCGCTGAAGTCCGAGATGGTGCCGAACTGCGGCGAGACCGCCGTGAAGTCCGCGACGTCGTACCCGCCGTCGCGCAGCGGCGACGGGAAGAACGGCGGCAGCCACAGGCAGTCGATGCCCAGCCACTCCAGGTAGTCGAGCCGCTCCACCAGGCCGCGCAGGTCGCCCGCGCCGCCGTCGCCGGAGTCGGAGAACGACCGGATCATCACCTCGTAGAAGACGGCCTTCTTGTACCACTCGGGGTCGTGCGCCAGGCCCTTGCGCCGGGCGTCCAGGCGTGGCTGCCGCCGCGGCGGCAGCGCCTGGACGGGTACGGGCATCACCGGCGGGTTCGGCATGCTGGGCCGCTCGGGCTGTGCGGCCTCGGTCCGGGGATAGTCCTCCGGCGGCCCGACGGCGGGGCCACCCGATCCGAATGTCGTCATGCCGGACCCACCTGGAGGACGTGTGCCACGCGGACCTGCGGGTCGAGCCGCACCCAGGGATGAGCCCCCCAGCCGTAGGTCTCGTCGGACAACAGGTCGTGCGCCACGAAGAACGGGGCGCGGTCATCACCCTCGGGAGCGCGGAGGCCGAGGGCGGAAAGGTTCAGGTGCACTACAGACTCCTGTGCGTTCCGGGGGTCCAGGTTCAGCACGACCACGACCACGTCGTCGTGCCGCGGGGCACGCCGATCGTTGCCCCCTGCACTCATGGTGCGGCCCTGCGGCTTCGCTGTCGCGCGCGGGAGGCGATCGACCGGGATCCGGCGCGAGAACGCGATCACGTTGCTGTTCGTCGTGGGGTGGATCGTCAGGTTTCGGAGCTGCTGGAGTGCGGGGTGTGCCCGGCGGATCTCGTTGAGCTTGCCCAGCAGCAGCGCGATCCCGTACTCGTCGGCGCGCTCCCAGTCCCTGGGCCGGTACTCGTACTTCTCGTTGTCTATCTGTTCCTCGGCGCCGGGCCGCGGGGTGTTCTCCACGAGCTCGTAGCCCGAGTAGATGCCCCAGGTGGGCGAGCCCGTCGCGGCCAGCGCCGCGCGCACGGCGAAGGCCGCGACACCGCCCTCGCTCAGGTAGGGCGGCAGGATGTCGTGGGTGGTGGGCCAGAAGGACGGGCGCAGCACCGAGCCCTGCGGCCCGCTGACCTCAGCCAGGTACTCCTCGATCTCCTCCTTCGTGTTGCGCCAGGTGAAGTAGGAGTACGACTGGTGGAAGCCGACCCGCGCCAGCGTCTGCATCATCGCCGGCTTGGTGAACGCCTCCGACAGGAAGATGACCTCGGGGTTCGTCGCGTGCACCTCCGCGAGCAGCCACTCCCAGAAGTTGACCGGCTTGGTGTGCGGGTTGTCGATCCGGAACAGGGTGACGCCCCGGTCGATCCATGTGCGGAAGACGTCCAGCATCGCCGCGTACAGACCGTCGGGGTCGGTGTCGAAGCTGAGCGGGTAGATGTCCTGGTACTTCTTGGGCGGGTTCTCCGCGTAGGCGATGGACCCGTCGGCGCGGATGACGAACCACTCGGGGTGCTCGGTGATCCAGGGGTGCTCGGGCGACGCGTTGAGGGCGATGTCGAGCGCCACCTCCAGGCCCTGGGCGCGGGCCGCGGAGACGAAGGCCTTGAAGTCCTTCTCCGTGCCCAGGTCCGGGTGGATGGCGTCGTGCCCGCCGTCCGCCGACCCGATCGCGTACGGGCTGCCCGGGTCGCCCGGCTGAGCCTCCAGCGAGTTGTTGCGGCCCTTGCGGAACGTGGTGCCGATGGGGGAGACGGGCGTCAGGTAGACGACGTCGAACCCCATCGCCGCGATCGCCGGCAGCCGCTTGGCAGCGGTCCGGAACGTGCCGGACACCCACGTGCCGTCCTTCTTCTGGTACGCTCCCTCCGACCGGGGGAACATCTCGTACCAGGCACCGGCCAGCGCCAGCTGCCGGGATACCCGCAACGGGTAGGTGTCCGACGCCGAGACCAGCTCGCGCAGGGGCGCGCGCCGCAGGGCCTCGGTGACCTCGGGCGACGTCGCCACCGCGAACCGGGCCTCCGCCGGCCGGGAGGCGTCACCCAGCGCACGTCGCGCGGCCGTCAGGGCCCGCGCGGCACGGGTGGTGCGGCCCGAGGCCACCAGCGCGTCGTCCGGCACCCGGCGGCAGATCCTGTCGAACAGCCGCACGCCCTCCGCGAGCATCAGCTCGGTGTCGATGCCCGCCGCGATCTTGATTCCAGCGGAGTGCACCCAGGTCGCGTACGGGTCCGACCACCCCTCCACCCGGAACGACCAGTCGCCCTCGGCGTCGGGCTGCAGGAAACCGCGGAAGCGGTCCAGGCCGGGGGAGACGTTGACCATCGGGGCCCACGAGTGGTCAGATCCGTCCGGGGCGACGAGCACCGCGGTCGCGGCGACGGCGTCGTGCCCCTCACGGAAGACCGTCGCCTCGATCGGGACCACCTCCCCGACCACGGCTTTCGCCGGCCACCGTCCGGCCTCGACGACGGGGGAGACCTCGAGGACGGGGATTCGGCCGATCCGGCCGGGAGTCGAGTACTGGCTCACCGGAACACGCTATCGACCGATACGGGGGACTCGCCTTCCGGGCGCGCCGGGTTTCGAAACTGTCCTGTGGAGGTACGCAGCGGAGGTACGCGGCGGCGCCGCGTCGACGCCGCGCCGGCGGCACATGATGACGGTGTGCGGACCGGATCCCATATCCCACCAGGCGAGGTGTGCTCGCTCGGTGATGTGCGTAGTCTTCGTCCAGTGAGAGCGATCCGCAGATTCACCGTCCGCACGGTCCTCCCCGAGCAGCTCGCGGCGCTCGACGAGCTGGCCCAGAACCTTCGCTGGTCCTGGCACGCGCCGACGCGCGAGCTGTTCGCGAGCATCGACCCAGAGCTCTGGTCCGACGTCCGGGGCGATCCCGTGGCGCTGCTCGCCGCGCTCGGCTCCGAACGCCTGGCGGCGCTCGCAGCCTCCGACGAGTTCACCGGCCGGGTCCGCGCGGCGTCGGACGACCTCCACCACTACCTGCGGGACCCGCAGTGGTACCAGGGGCAGACGACGTCGGGCGGCGAGCTGCCGGCCGCCATCGCCTACTTCTCGCCGGAGTTCGGCATCACCTCGGTGCTGCCGCAGTACTCGGGCGGCCTCGGCATCCTGGCGGGCGACCACCTCAAGAGTGCGTCCGACATGGGCGTGCCCATCGTGGGCGTGGGCCTGCTGTACGGGGCCGGCTACTTCCGGCAGTCGCTCACCCGTGACGCGTGGCAGGTGGAGACGTACCCGCTGCTCGACCCGGACGGCCTGCCGCTCGCGGTCCTGCGCGAGGAGGACGGCACACCCGCGCTCATCTCGCTCGACCTGCCCGGCGGACGCAAGCTGCACGCGCACGTCTGGGTCGCCGCCGTCGGCCGGGTGCCGCTGCTGCTGCTCGACTCGAACGTGCCCGAGAACGACGACGCGTCCCGCAAGGTCACCGACCGCCTCTACGGCGGCGGCGGCGAGCACCGCCTGCAGCAAGAGCTGCTGCTCGGCGTGGGTGGCGTGCGTGCGCTGCGGGCCTGGTCGCGCCTCACCGGGGCGCCGGACCCGGAGGTCTACCACACCAACGAGGGCCACGCCGGCTTCCTCGGGGTGGAGCGCATCCGGGAGCTCGTCGGGTCCGGCCTGAGCGTCGGCGAGGCGCACGAGGCGGTACGCGCCGCGACGGTGTTCACCACGCACACGCCCGTCCCCGCCGGTATCGACCGGTTCCCGAAGGACCTGGTCAGCGCCTACTTCGGCGGCGACAACGCGATGGACGGCGTGCCGCTGGAGAGCGTGCTGGCGCTCGGCTCCGAGGACTACGACGGCGGCGACCCGACGGTCTTCAACATGGCGGTGATGGGCCTGCGGCTCGGCGGCCGGGCGAACGGCGTCTCGCTGCTGCACGGCCAGGTCTCGCGGGAGATGTTCGAGGGTCTGTGGCCCGGGTTCGACGCGCGGGAGGTGCCGATCCGGTCGGTCACCAACGGTGTGCACTCGCCCACCTGGGTCGCGCCGCGGCTGGCCGCCGTGGAGGCGGAGCGGATGGGGCTGGACCAGATCACGGCGCCCGAGGCGTCGGCCGGCTGGCTCGACCCCAGCAGGGTGCCCGACGCCGAGCTGTGGGCCCTGCGCGGCGAGATGCGCGGCGAGCTCGTGGCCGAGGCCCGGCGCCGGGTGCGCAAGTCCTGGCGCGAGCGCGGGGCGTCCCCGGCCGAGCTCGGCTGGGTCGACGAGGTCCTGTCGCCCGACGTGCTCACCATCGGCTTCGCCCGCCGCGTGCCCACCTACAAGCGGCTCACGCTCATGCTGCGCGACCAGGACCGCCTCAAGGCGCTCCTGCTGCACCCCGAGCGGCCCGTGCAGCTCGTCGTGGCGGGCAAGTCGCACCCGGCCGACGACTCGGGCAAGCGCCTCATCCAGCAGCTGGTCCGGTTCGCCGACGACCCCGAGGTGCGGCACCGGATCGTCTTCCTGCCGAACTACGACATCGGCATGGCGCAGTCGCTGTACCCGGGCTGCGACGTCTGGCTGAACAACCCGCTGCGGCCGCTGGAGGCCTCCGGGACTTCCGGCATGAAGAGCGCGCTCAACGGCGGCCTGAACCTCTCGATCGAGGACGGCTGGTGGGCCGAGTGGTACGACGGCGAGAACGGCTGGGGCATCCCGACGGCCGACGGCGTCGAGGACGCCGACCGCCGGGACGACCTGGAGGCCGCCGCGCTGTACGACCTGGTCGAGTCCCAGGTGGCGCCCGCGTTCTACGACCGGACCGACGGCGTGCCGGGCCGCTGGCTCGAGATGGTGCGGCACACACTGGCCACGCTCGGTCCGAAGGTGCAGGCCACGCGCATGGTCTCCGAGTACGTGCACGGCCTGTACGCCCCGGCCGCCGAGGCCGGCCGGCTGCTCGCCGCCGACGGTTTCGCCGCCGCGAAGGACCTGGCGGGCTGGAAGGAGCACGTGCGGAACTCGTGGTCCCAGGTGCGGGTGGACCACGTCGAGTCCGCGGGGATCGGCGAGGCGGTGCAGGTCGGTGACCGGCTCACCGTGCGCGCCTACGTCTCGCTGGGCGCGCTGTCGCCCGACGACGTGGACGTCCAGGTGGTGCACGGCCGTGTCACCGAGGCCGACGTCATCGACGAGTTCTCGGCCGAGCCGCTCACCCTCAGCGAGTCCTACGAGGCCGGCCGGCACGCGTTCGGCGGCGAGGTCGACCTGGACACGTCCGGCCCGTTCGGCTACACGGTCCGGATAGTGCCCAAGCACTCGCACCTGACGAGCGTCGCGGAACTGGGCCTGGTGGCCAACGCCTGACGGCGTCTTTTGATCCGTCGAACGTAGGAGTGGTCGCCCTCTCGGGAGCGAGAGGGCGACCACTCCTACGTTCGACGCCTGTGCCGGGATGTGACCGGGTTCCCTGGCCGCCGATTAGGCGAAGTGGGTGTCGGGTAGGGAGAGTGTTCCCATGAAGATCAACGTGGACCAGGACGCCTGCTGCGGCGCCGGCCAGTGCGTGCTGCTCGCCCCCGAGGTGTTCGGTCAGGACGAGGACGACCGGGTCATCCTGCTGGACGAGCGTCCGGGCCCGGAGCTCGACTTCGCCGTGCAGGAGGCAGTGAGCATGTGCCCGACAGGCGTCATCTGGGTGGACCAGAACGCCTGACGGCTCCGAGGATGGGTCCGGCACCCCTTCATAGATAGCCGTTGCGTATAAGCAACGCTATTTGGGCGGGCATGATCGCGCTTTCTGCGCGATGATCCTGCGGTGAAGCCCGACCCGTCTCCCCCAGAAAGAGTTCGCCTTGCATGCCTGGGTGGACGAGTCCATGCGTGCAGCCAAGGACGGCAAGAACGGGCTATATCTCTTGGCCGCGGTCGTTGCCGATCCTGGCAAGTGCGATGTCGTTCGAGATGGCCTCGCCTCTCTACTTCTCAAAGGCGCCCTGAGATTGCACTGGCGTGACGAGACGGAGATGCGGCGCTGCAAGATTGCGGCGCTCATCGGATCGCATGACCTTGCGCACCTCGTCGTGGTCGGGGCTCCAATCAACCATCGACGCCAGGAGCGAGCTCGCGCGCAGTGCATGGAGCGGCTTCTCTACGAGCTGGACCAGTTGGGTGTCTCGGAGGTCTGGCTCGAGACGCGCCATTTTGCACTGAACGAGCGCGACCTAAGACTGGTTGAGGCCTTGCGTGGCAAGAGGTCTGTCAGCTCGGGGATCCGCGTGGGATTCTCTCGCCCCAAGGATGAGCCGATGCTGTGGGTACCCGATGCTGTTGCCGGGGCCGTGAATGCGGCGACTTCCGGTGGCGACACCGACGCGATGGATGGGTTCGGCGAGATCGAGATCATCAACCTGAACTTGTCCTGAAATGCGCGATGCCGGGCTCCCGTCGTCCGGCGGGGGGTCCCGGCTTCACTTCCGTCACTCCCAGCAGGAGGCGGCTGCGTGGAGTCTAGGTGTCCCTCTCGGGGCGCGCTCGTCGCACCGGTCGCGGCGGGATCGGCTTGGCGGTCTCGATGTCGGCGGCCGCGACGGAGACCTCTTCCGGCTCCCCGCGGCCGGGTACCGGATCGGTGCGCAGCCGCAGGCCGGCGTCGGACACCTCGACCACGAAGCCGATCAGGTCCGTCCAGCGGTGGGCCGTGCCGCCGTCGGACACGACAGGGCCGGACGGCGCCAGCCGGCGCCGGACCACCACTCGTGTGCCCGGCCGGAGTGCGCGCCAGCCCCCGGTCGGAGCCGGTGGTGTAGCGAATGTCACTCAGGTTCCCTTTCCGCTGCGTGAGACCGGTGGGGATCTGTGCGTCTCCCGGGAGATACTAGGATCGCGCCGCCGGGCTCGTCCCGCGGTCCACATCGTGCATGATCCTCAGTCCGGAAGTGGAAGGACACCCTCGAAGTGACCTACGTGATCGCTCAGCCATGCGTCGACGTCAAGGACCGGGCATGCATCGAGGAGTGTCCCGTGGACTGCATCTACGAGGGCAGCCGCTCCCTGTACATCCACCCCGACGAGTGCGTGGACTGCGGTGCCTGCGAGCCGGTCTGCCCGGTGGAGGCCATCTACTACGAGGACGACGTCCCCGATGAGTGGAAGGACTACTACCGCGCGAACGTCGAGTTCTTCGACGACCTCGGCTCGCCCGGTGGTGCCGCGAAGATGGGCGTCATCGAGAAGGACGACCCGATGATCGCCGCCCTCCCACCCCAGGCCTGACGGCCCGCGACATGGGTCTGCACGACCTCTCCGACCTGCCGTACCCCTGGGACTCGATCGCCGGCATCACGGCGACCGCCAAGGCCCACCCGGGCGGTCTGGTCGACCTCTCCATGGGTACGCCCGTGGACCCGACGCCCGAGGTCGTGCGGCACGCGCTCGAGGCGGCGTCCGACGCGCCGGGCTACCCGATGACGGCGGGTACGCCCGCGCTGCGGCAGGCCGTCGCCGACTGGTTCGCCAGACGCCGGGGCGTGCCCGGCCTCGATCCCGCCGCCGTGGTGCCGACCATCGGTTCCAAGGAGCTCGTGGGCCTGCTGCCCTCGCTGCTCCGCCTCGGACCGGGCGACGTCGTCGTGCACCCGGCCGTCGCCTATCCGACGTACGTCGCCGGCATCCGCGCGGCGGGTGCCACGCCGCTGGCGACCGACGACGTCGCCGACTGGGCCGGCCGGGACGACGTCCGCATGGTGTGGGTCAACTCGCCGGGAAACCCGACGGGCCGGGTGCTGGACGTCGAGGCCCTGCGTGCCGTGGTGGAGGCCGCGCGTGCCATCGGCGCCGTCGTCGTCTCCGACGAGTGCTACGCGGAGCTGGCGTGGGAGAGACCCTGGGTCGACCAGGGTGTCCCGTCGATCCTCGACCCGCACGTGTGTGACGGTTCCCACGACGGGCTGCTCGCGGCGTACTCCCTGTCCAAGCAGTCCAGCATCGCGGGCTACCGGGCGGCGTTCCTCGCGGGCGACGCCGCGCTGATCGCCGACCTCACGCAGACCCGCAAGCATCTCGGGCTCATCGTGCCCGCCCCCGTGCAGGCCGCGATGACGGCAGCGCTGTCCGACGACGAGCACGTCGCCGCGCAGCGCGAGGTCTACGGCATCCGGCGCCGGGCGCTGACCGCCGCGGTCGTCGCGGCAGGGCTCGTCGTGGAGGAATCGGGAGCCGGCCTGTACCTCTGGGTGGCGGCGCCGGACGGGCGTTCCGGCCTGCAGGTCGCCGAATGGTTCGCGGATCGCGGCATCCTTACCGCGCCCGGCCACCTCTATGGCGACAACGAGCACACGCGAGTGGCACTGACCTCCACTGACGCACAGATTGCCGACGCTGTGTCACGCCTCACAGAGGCTTGACCGACGGATTGGAAAAACAAGAGCAGGGCGCGATACTGTCGTGCCCCAGGTCGACGCTGCCCGTGAATTTCCTTCACCGCAGTTTCACAGCAGCGTCCCTCGTGCGCCATTCAGGAAGGAAGACATGACCTCCACACCGGTGGACGGCTCGAGCCGCGTCGAGCTCGCCGTCAACGGAACCTCTCACACCCTGCCTGTCGTCGCCGCGAGCGAGGGGAACGACGGCATAGTCGTGTCGTCGCTGCTCAAGGACACGGGCCTGGTCACGGTCGATCCGGGCTTCATGAACACGGCGTCGTGCGAGTCGTCGATCACCTACATCGACGGTGACGCGGGCATCCTGCGCTACCGCGGGTACCCGATCGACCAGCTGGCCGCGGGCTCGGGCTTTCTCGAGGTGGCCTACCTGCTCATCTACGGCGAGCTGCCGAGCGCCACGGAGCTGGACGCGTTCACCGAGCGGGTCAACCGCCACACGCTCGTGCACGAGGACTTCCGCACGTTCATGGGCACGTTCCCCCGGAACGCGCACCCGATGGCGGTGCTCGCGTCCGCGGTGAACGCGCTGGGCACGTTCTACCCGGAGTCGCTCGACCCGGCAGACGACGAGCAGGTCGACCTGGCCACGGTGCTGCTGCTCGCCAAGACGCGCACCATCACGTCCTACCTGCACCGTCGCCGGGTGGGCGAGCCGCTGCTGTACCCGGACTACTCGCGCGGGTACGTCGAGGACTTCCTGCGCATGACGTTCGCGACGCCGTACGAGGCCTACGAGGCCGACCCGATGGTCGTGGACGCCCTGGAGAAGCTGCTCGTGCTGCACGCGGACCACGAGCAGAACTGCTCGACGTCCACGGTGCGCGTCGTCGGCTCGTCCAACGCGACGCTCTATGCATCTGTGGCGGCGGGCGTGAACGCACTGTCCGGTCCGGCGCACGGCGGCGCCAACGAGGCGGTGCTGACCATGCTGGAGAAGATCCGCTCGGGCGGCGAGACCGTCGAGACCTTCATGGACAAGGTCAAGAACAAGCAGGACGGCGTGCGCCTGATGGGCTTCGGCCACCGGGTCTACAAGTCGTACGA
The DNA here is from genome assembly GCF_050936155.1 of Promicromonospora sp. CA-289599. Lineage (NCBI taxonomy): Bacteria > Bacillati > Actinomycetota > Actinomycetes > Micrococcales > Promicromonosporaceae > Promicromonospora > Promicromonospora sp. CA-289599. Next base: position 1,588,100 of record NZ_JBNJNI010000001.1, on the reverse strand, counting down.
CCCGCGCGCCGCCATCGTGAAGAAGTCGGCCGACGAGGTGCTCGACAAGCTCGGCGCCAAGGACGAGCTGCTCGACATCGCGCGTGGCCTCGAGGAGATCGCCCTCTCGGACGACTACTTCGTGGAGCGCAAGCTCTACCCGAACGTCGACTTCTACACGGGCCTCATCTACAAGGCGATGGGCTTCGAGCCCGCCATGTTCACGCCGCTGTTCGCGCTGGGCCGCATGCCCGGCTGGATCGCCCAGTGGCGCGAGATGATCAAGGACCCGCAGACGAAGATCGGCCGCCCGCGCCAGGTGTACACCGGCGCGACGGAGCGCCCGTACGTCCCGGCCGGTCGGCGCTGAGCCGCCAGGACGGAACCGCGCCCAGATAGCACTGTGGCGAGACAGGACTGCAGCGGACCTGCGGCTCTGTCTCGCCACAGTTCTGTCTGGGCGCGGCTCTGTCACCGGCGCCGCAGGTGTCGCGCCGGTTAGCCTGCTTCCATGCCCGAGAAACCGCCGTTCAGCCCGACGGTCGCGCTGCTGACGATCGGCCGGGTCTGGGACGCCGCGCTCGCCGACACCCTGAAGCCGCTCGGCCTGACGACCCGCAAGTACGGCCTGCTGGGGCACATCCGGGCGACGCCGGGCGTCTCGTTCAGCGAGCTGGCCCGCCGCTCGCGCATCACCGTGCAGAGCGCCCACACCGCCGTGGCCGCGTTCGCGGCGGACGGTCTGGTCGAGGATGCCACGGCGCGCGCCGGCGCGGCGGCGTCGCTGCAGGTCACTCCGGCCGGCGAGCGGTTGCTCGGGGAGGCGGCGGAGCGGGTCGCCGTGCTCGACGCCCAGTTCGCCGCGGAGTACCCCGTGCTCGTCGAGGCCATGCGACGGCAGATCGAGGAGCACTTGTCCCGGAGTCGCTGACCTTCAGGGAGTATGAAGCATGGCCATCCTTCAGTTAGGCTGAAGGTATGGAGAACCTGCTGCTGTCCGCGCACGTGCTCGCGGGCATCCTGTTCGTCGGCCCCGTGGCGGTGACCACCAGCCTCTTCCCACGCTTCGCCCCACTGGCGGCGGGTACGGCGGACCCCACCGCCCGGGCCGAGCGCAGTGCGTCGGTGGCTCAGATGCTGCACGGAGTGACCCGGGTCTACGGCGTGCTGGCCCTCGTGGTTCCTGTGATCGGCCTGGTGCTGGCGGCGGTCCAGGGGCGCCTGGGCGAGATCTGGATCGTCACGGCGATGGTGCTCACGGCCGTCGCGGGCGGTCTGCTCGCGCTGCGCATCACGCCTGGCCAGCGGGCCGTGCTGGAAAGCCCCGGCGACGCCGCACGGCTGCGTGGGCTGAGCATGCTGACCGGCGTCTTCAACCTGCTGTGGGCCGCGGTCGTCGTGCTCATGGTCGTGCGGCCGGGGTCGGTGTGAGGCCGCTGCTGCGCGCGCTCGAGGTGCTCTCGGTCCTGGAGCTCCTGAGCGTGGCCGCCCTGCTCGTGAACCTCGCCACGGTGCACGTGGAGGGCGTCGCGTCGGCGCTCGGTCCGGCGCACGGCGCGCTGTACCTGGCGGTGGCCGTCACGGCCCTGCTCGGCCAGGACCTTCTGCCGCGTACGCGGTTGCTTGCGCTGGTCCCGGTGCTCGGCGGCGTCTTCACCCTGGTCAACGTGCGCCGGGAGGCGCGCCGATGAGCTGCGACCGAGCAGCGTGACCGGATCGTTGCCCGGGGCGGCGGTAATTTTGTAGGCGGTGTCACAGGCCGCGGCTAGTTTGGCTCCGTGAGTCGAGCCACCCTCCTTGCCCGCCGGTCCACGGCGCACCGCGGGCTGCTCGCGCTCGTCTGGCTGCTGGTGGCGGTGCTCACGGGTGCCCTCGGCGTGACCGTCGGCTGGACGCAGGCCGCCGCCACCGCCGGTGCCCGCGAAGGGATCGCGGCCGCAGAGCCGTCCGGCCGCGCACTGCAGCTCGCCACCCGGATGGCGGACGGCTCCGCTGCCGACACGCAGGACGCCACGGTCCAGCAGGTGCTCGCGGGCCTGCTCGACGGCGTACCGCACCAGGTCGCCTACGACGTGCGGACCGAGCCGCTGTACGCACGAGGCAGCGAGGGGCAGGACCTGGGCCGCTGGTCGGTGGCCTTGCTCCCGGCCTCGTCGCGCGCGGAGGCGCTTGCCGGCGAGGGCACCTCGGGTGTCACCCTGGCGGACGGCACCTGGCCTACCGCCCCCGACGAGGCGGCCGTGCAGGCGGACGCCGCGGAGGCCGCCGGCCTGAGCGTCGGCGACACCGTTCGCCTCGGCATCGACCCCGACAGCCCCACCGCCACCGGCGCTTCGGTCACCATCGCGGCGACCTGGCGGGTCACCGACCCCGACGCCGCGGTCTGGCTCGGCGACCCCGCGACGCTGACCGGCTCGGACGGCGCCTACCCCGGCCCGGTGGCGGTGCGCCAGGAGACCTTGGACGACCTGGACACCGACCCGTTCGCCCGCTGGACGGTGGTGCCCGACGGTGCCACCATCACGCCCGAGCACCTGCCCGCTCTCGCGGCGCTCGCGGCCGAGATCGAGCGCGGTCTGGGCGAGGACACGTCCGTCGCTCCCCGCGGGCTGACCGTCGTGGGAACGCTCGACACGACGACCGCCGACCTCGCGGCCGCGCTGGACGCGGCGGACGCCGTCGCCCTGGTGCCGCTCTGCCTGCTCGCACTGGTGGGCCTGGTCGCGCTGGTGCAGGTGGCGCGGCTGCTCGCCGCTACCCGAGAGGGAGAGGTGGCGCTGCTCGTCTCGCGCGGGGCCGCGCCCGGGACGGTGACGGCCGCCGCCGCCGTGGAGGGTGTGCTGCTGGCACTGACCGCCGCGGCGGCAGGCGGGACCGCGGCGTGGGCCGCGCTGGGGATCGTCGCCGCGTCGTATGCCGGGGCTGCCGCCCCCGCGGTGACACCGGTGACGGTGGCGCTCGCGATGGCGGTCGTCGCGGCAGCGACGCTCACGCTGGTCGCGGCGCTGCAGGCGCAGGCGGCGGTGCGGCGACAGGTGACCGACCGCTCGGGACGCGTACGTCAGGTGGCCGCGCTGGGCACCGTGGTGCTGACGGTGGCCGCCGCAGCGGTGAGCGCCACCCAGCTGCTGCGCTACGGCTCCCCGCTCCTGACCACCCCCGACGGTGCGCGCACCGACCTCACGGCGGCCGCCGCGCCGGCCCTCGCACTGGCCGCGCTCGCCGTGGCGGCGATGGCCGTGCTCGGCCCGGCCACCCGGCTGTGGGCGGCGCTCGCCGGCCGGTCGCGTGGTGTCGTCGGGCCGCTGGCGGCCCGTCAGGTGGCCCGGCGGCTCGTCGTCTACGTCGTGCCGGTGGTCCTGCTCGTGCTCGCGGGCGGTGCCGCGACCCTGGCCGGCGGGTACACCGGTACCGCCGAGCGGCTGCGGGCCGACGTCGACGTGCTCGCCAACGGCGCCGACGTGCGGGTCACGGCACCCGAGAACGGGCCGCTCGACCCGGCGCCGTACCTGCTGGGCGGGCCGGGTACCGGCCCGGACGCCGTCGCCGCGGCGCCCGCGCTGGCCAGCACCGGCTATTCCGACGGGCGCCCGGTCACGCTGCTCGCGCTGCCCGCGGCCGCGCTGCCCGCGGTGATGCGCGCGCCCACCGAGGTGCTCGACGTCGACCGGGTAGCCGGCGCCCTGGCCGGCGACGCGTTCGCGACGGCGCCCGCCCTGCCTGACGACGCCCGCGACGTCAGCCTCACCGTGAGCGGCTGGATCCGTCCGGTCGCGGGCACGGTAGCGCTGCCGGGCGGGCCCCCGCACGAGCTGGAGATGTCCATGGTGCTCGCCGCGCCCGACGGGACGCTCGCCACGCTCGAGCTCGGACAGCTCGCCGAGGGCGACGGGACCGGCAGCACCCTCGGCCCGGACCTGAGCACGCACGAGCTGTCCGCCGCGGTGCCTCCGCCTCCGGTGGGTCAGGCATGGCGCGTCGCGGCCCTCGACATGGACACCCGGCCCGGTTGGTGGCTCGCCGACGCGAGCCTCACCGTCGGCGGACTCACGGCAGGCGGGGAACCCCTCAAGGTCTCCGAGTGGACGCCCTCCGAGATGCTCGACGGCTCCGCGGGTCTGGAGCTGAGCCCTGACGCGAGTCCCGGCGAGGTCGAGCTCAGCATGCCGCTCGGCGACGGCGCGGCGGCGGCCAGCAGGCTGCGCCTCCTGACCACGCCCGAACCGGCCCCCGTCCCGCTGCTCGTCTCGTCCTCGCTGACGGAGGCGCTGAGCCTCGAGCCGGAGGACCCGTTCGAGCTGACCCTCGGCGGGACGCGTCTGACGGTCGTCTCGGTGGCGTCGTCGGGCACGGTGCCCGGCGCGCTCGAGCCGTACGCCGCCCTGCTGGACCGGGGTGCGCTCGCCGCCGCGCTGGTCCGTGAGGTCAAGAAACCGGCGCTGACGAGCGAGGTCTGGCTGGCAGCAGGGCCGCCCGGCGCCACGGCACCCGCCGACGCCGTGACGCGTCTGGCCCAGGAGGTGACCGCCGAGGCCGAGGCCACCAGCGCGACCGTCCGCGACCGGCCGGACGTCACGACACCCGGCCACGGCACCACTGCCACGGCCGTACCCGTGCGGGTCTCGTTCTGGCTCGCCGCCGCGGGAGCGACACTGCTCGCCCTCGCGGGAGTGCTCGCTGTCGCCGTGGCGACGCTGCGCCAGCGACGCGGTGAGGTGATCGTGCTGCGCGCCGTCGGGCTCGGCCCGGTAGCACAGGCCCGGGCGCGGTCCGCCGAGCTCGTCTCCGTCGGCCTGGTGGCGCTCGCGGTGGGCGCCGTCGCAGGCTGGTGGGTGGCCCGGTTCGTCGTCGGCGGCCTCGCGGCCGCGACGCTGACCGGCATCGACGCGGCCCCGCCGGCCCGGTTCGTCCTGGAGGCCGCGGGAACCGGCCTGGTGCTGGCCGCCGCGGTGGCCGGCCTCGTCCTCGTGGCCGCCGGGGTGGGCGGGCGTGTCGCCGGGCAGGCCCGCGACACCACCTATCGTGAGGAGGTCCGCTGATGGGCGCACTGTCCGGACTGGGTCTGCTCGCGCGGCGGCAGCTGCGCACGTCCTGGGGCGCCACCGCGACGCTCGGCGTCGTCGCGTTCCTCGCGGCCGGGGTGCTGTCGACCGCGCCGCGCGCCGTCGCCACCATGCACGGGGATCAGGTGGCCTACGAGACGGCGGCGGCCTCCGGCCCCTCCCGAGACGTGATCTCCGTGGTCGGGGCGGTTCCCGGGGAGCCGCCGGGCGGGATGTACTACGTCCCGGGCGAGGAGCCCGCCGAAGACACCCCTGCCGAACCCGACTGGTCGCCGTTCCTCGCCAACCTCGACGCCGTGCGCGCCGAGGTACCGGAGCCGCTGCGCTCGGCGATGGGCGTGCCCGACTTCCACGTGAGCGCTACCGAGCTCGCCTACACGGACCCGGTGCCGGCCTCGGAGCTGGCCGAGGCCAAGATCCTGCTCCGCACGGCACCCGGCCTGGCGGACCGGGCCGAGCTCGTCGCGGGGAGCTGGCCCGCCGCGACGCCGGCCGGCGGCGACCACCCGTTCGAGGTTGCGGTCTCGCGCGCTGTCGCCGACGCCTACGGCTGGGAGCTCGGTGGGCAGTACGACACGCTCGGCGGCTCGGGTGTGGTCGCCCTGGCGGAGCGCTACCCGAGCCTGGTCGTGACGGGTCTCTTCGAGACCGGCGATCCCGACGCCGACTACTGGTTGCACAACAGCCTCGGCGCACGGGCCTCGGTGATCAGCGACCCCAACCGCGGCCTGCTCGGTACGGCCTCCGTCTACGTCAGCCCGGCGATGATCGTGCCCCTGACCCTGGGGTACGCCGAGACCCGCGTCTGGTACCCGGTCAGTACCGACGACGTGACGGCGGCCGCAGTGCCGACACTCCTGTCCCAGGTCAACGGGCTCTCGGCCAAGGTGATCCCCGTCGCGGCCGGACCTGGCGACCCCACGCCGATGCAGCTGCGGCCCGACAGCCGGCTCAGCGAGATCCTGGACCGCCTGCTCGCGCAGCGGACCGGTGTCGACGCGATCGTCGCGGTCCTCGCCGTCGGACCGCTCGGCGCGACCGTCGCCGTGCTCGCCCTGGGCGCTCGGCTCGTCGTGGACCGACGCCGTTCGGCCCTCGCCCTGCTGCGCGCCCGCGGAGCGTCGGGGGCCCAGCTCCGCCTGCTCATGGGCGGCGAAGGACTCGTCGTCGGGCTGGGCTCGGCGGCCGTCGGCTTCGGGGTGGGCCTCGCCCTCTCGACCGGGTTCGGTATGGACGCACAGGTGACCGCGAGCCAGGTAGGGCTCGCCGTCGCGGCGGGGCTCGCCCCTGCGGCGGCTCTCGCGCTCGCCACGTCGCCCGCCGGGCTCCGGACGACCCGGGCGGACCTCGCGCCCCGGTCGCGCAGCCGCGTGCGCTGGGTGCTCGAGGTGCTCGTCGTCGCGGGTGCGGCGCTCGCGACCTGGCTCCTGCTCTCCCGCGGGGTGGTGGCCGGCTCGGGTGCGGGCTCCGGCGTCGACCCGCTGGTGGCCGCCGCGCCGCTCCTGGTCTCCCTCGCGCTCACCCTGCTCGCCGTGCGTGCCTACCCCTGGATCGCGCTGGCGGTCGAGCGTGCGCTCGCGCCGCGCCGCGACCTGGTGCCGTTCCTCGGGGCCGCCCGCGCCACGCGCGACCCGGCGGGTGGACCCGTGCCCGCCGTCGCGCTGGTGCTCGCCGTGGCCGTCGCCGCGACGTCCGCGGTGCTGTACTCGACGGTCTCCGGTGGCGTGGTCCGCGAGGCCTGGCGCGCGACCGGCGCCGATCTCCGGATCTCCGGCCCGATGGTCGACGAGCCGGTGGCCGAGCAGATCGCCGCGCTCGACGGCGTCGAGGTGGTGGTCCCGGTCGGCCAGGTGGGGGACGGCGTGCTGCAGAGCGACGGTGCCTCCCCGCGCGCGGAGATCTACACCGCGGACGCGGCAGCGCTCGCGACCGCCCAGGCCGACGTGGCCGGAGCGCCGGAGACGCTCGGCGAGCTGTCCCGGCAGGCCGGCACCGGCGGCGCGGACGACGTCGTGCCGGTGATCCTCACCCGGGCCGCCGCCGGTCCCGGCGTGAGCCCGGGAAGCACGGGGATCACGCTCGCGACGCAGGAGGGCAGCGTCGCCGTGCGCGTCGTCGACGTGGTCGACGAGCTGCCCGGGCTCCCCGCCGGCCGTGCCCTCGTCCTCGTCGACACGGACCGGCTGGCCGCGGCCACCGGCGACACCACCTACCCACGGCTCGCGCTGGTCGGCCTGACCGACGACGCCGACCGCTCGGCGGTCAGCGCCGGCATCACCCGCCTGCTGCCGTCGTCGGTCGTGGAGGACCCCGACCAGGAGGCCGACGAGCTGCTGGCGGCGCCGGTCTCCGGCGGACTGGTGATCGCGTTCGTGCTGGCCGTGCTGCTCGCGGGTCTGCTGTGCGCTTCGGCGGTGGTGATGACGTTGATGCTCGCGGCACCCGCGCGAGCTCGACTCCTCGCCGTGCTGCAGACGCTCGGCCTGTCGTCACGCCAGGGGCGCGGGCTCGTCGGCTGGGAGATCGGGCCGTGGGCGGTGGTCGCGCTCGTGGTGGGCGCGGTGCTTGGCGTCGCGGTGCCGTCGCTCGTGCTGGCCGCGGTCGACGTCACGGCGCTGACCGGCGGCCTCACGCAACCCGGCCCGCAGTACGACCCCCTGCTCCTCGGCTCGGCCGCCGCGGGGTTCGTCGTGGTGGTGCTGGCCGCGGTGGGAGTCGCGGCGGCCCTGAGCCGGCGCGGCGAGGTGGCGGCTCAGCTGCGGATGGGCAGCAATGACTGACACGACGACCCTGTACCCAGGCGTCCGAGACCCAGGCGTTCGAGAGGAGACCCGATGAGCACGACCATCGAGCTGACGGACGGCGGCGCTCCGGTGTCGACCGCGCCGGTGGGCGGCGGCGAGATCCGGTGCGGCGACCTGGTCCGGATCTTCGCCACGGACGGCGTCGAGGTGCAGGCGCTGCAGGGGCTGACGCTGAGCGTCGACCCGGGGGAGATCGTCGCCGTCGTCGGCGCGTCCGGGTCCGGGAAGTCCACGCTGCTGACGATCCTCTCCGGCCTGGACACACCGACCGGCGGGTCGGCGGTGGTGGCGGGCACCGACCTGCTGACCATGGGGCACGCCGAACGGGTGCGCTACCAGCGCTCGACCGTCGGCTTCGTGTGGCAGCAGACCTCGCGCAACCTCCTGCCGTACCTGACGGCGAGCGAGAACGTCCGGCTCCCGCTGGAGCTGGCGTCCCGGGGGTCAGGCCTGTCGAGACGAGACCGCGCGCGCCGCGTCGAGGCGCTGCTCGAGCTGCTGGAGGTCGGTCATGTGGCCGGGCGGCGGCCGGGCGAGATGTCCGGCGGGGAGCAGCAGCGGACGGCGATCGCGGTCGCCGTCGCCAACAGCCCCCGCGTGCTGCTGGCCGACGAGCCCACCGGCGAGCTCGACGAGGCCACCTCCGTCGAGGTGCTGGAGGCCCTGCGCGGCGTGAACCGGGAGACGGGCGTGACCACCCTGATCGTGACGCACGACCCGACGGTGTCCGAGCACGTCGCGCGCACCATCCAGATCCGCGACGGCCGTACCTCCACGGAGACGCTGCGGCGTACGGAGACCGACGAGCACGGTCAGGCACGGCACGTGTCGGAGGAGTTCGCCGTGGTCGACCGGGTGGGCCGCCTGCAGCTGCCGCAGGACTTCGTGCACGCGCTCGACCTGCGCGACCGCGTGCGGCTGGCCCTGGAGCCCGACCACGTGGGTGTGTGGCCGGCGGCCCCTGCGCCGGCGTCGGACCGAACGACCGAGGAGGACCGATGACGACGACGACCGAGGCGCGCACCGTGCTGCGCGCCCAGGACCTCACCAGGGTGTTCGGTACCGGGGCGGGCGAGGTGCACGCGCTGACCAGCGCGTCGCTGGAGGTCGCGGCGGGCGAGCTGCTCGTGGTGCGTGGTCCGTCCGGTTCGGGCAAGACCACGCTGCTGAACCTGCTGGGCGGTCTCGACCGTCCGACGTCCGGCAGCGTCTGGCTGGGCGACTCAGAGCTGACGGCGCTGGGGGAGAAGGCGGTACTCACCGCCCGGCGCGAGCGGATCGGCTACGTGTTCCAGTCGTTCGGGCTGGTGCCCGTGCTCTCCGCGGCGGAGAACGTGGAGGTGCCGCTGCGGCTGCGGCGCACGGTCCCGGCCGAGCGGGCGGAGCGGGTGGCGGCTGCGCTGGACGCCGTCGGGCTGAACGGGCACGCGAAGCAGCGGCCGTACGAGCTGTCGGGGGGCCAGCAGCAGCGGGTGGGCATCGCCCGCGCGCTCGTGGCCGATCCGGAGCTGCTGCTCGCGGACGAGCCCACCGGACAGCTCGACTCCGGGACCGCTGCCGTGGTGATGGACCTGCTCGCCCGGGTGGTGCACGAGAGGGGCGTCGCCGCCGTCGTCTCGACGCACGACCCGGAGCTGATGGCTCGTGCCGACCGGGTGGTGGAGCTCCACGACGGCCGTGTGATCGGCTGAACGGGCGGCTTTCACCACGTTATCCTTGCGGGATGCCCGAACGAAGATCCGGCGATCATGTCGACCTGCGGCGACTTCGGCTACAGGCAATGCTGACGCAAGAGGAGCTTGCTCACAAAGCGGGCATTGGGATTCGGACGATTCGGGACATCGAGTCCGGGAAGGCGCGACCTCAGCCGAAGACCTCGCGGCTTCTCATGGAGGCTCTCGGCCTGGCCGGGAGTGATCAAGCGCTGCTGACCTCCCCTCCGGAAGCCCGACCTGCTCCTCGCGAGCTGCCGCGAAGGCCGACAGCGTTCGTCGGCCGTGAACGACAGGTGGATGGGATCGTCGCCGCGATCGACGAGGGCGCCACCGTTGTCACCGTGCACGGGATGGCCGGAGTCGGCAAGACTTCCTTGGCAGTGTGGGCAGCGCACGAGCTGGCTCCGCGATTCCCGGATGGGCAGTTGTTCGTGGACCTCCACGGCGTGACGTACACCGACGAACCCCGGCCGGGACAGCGATCGGCGCTTACCCGCTTGCTGCGTAGCCTTGGTGCTGATGACCAGGACCTGCCTGGCAGTATCGACGAGCTGAGAGGTCGATATCGCAGTGTCATCGCCGATCGTCGCGTACTTCTGGTGCTCGACAACGCGACGGACGCCGACCAGGTCGAGGCTCTGCTACCGGGGACACCGAACAGCCTGGTTCTCGCCACGAGCCGACGAGACCTGTCACAACTCACAGGTGTGCACTCCGTGCCACTGGACCTTCCGCAGATGAATGAAGCTGTCGCGATGCTCGACGCGGCGGTCGACGTTCGGATCACCACGGACGAAGCGGCTGAGATTGCGCAGCGGTGCGGCCGCCTGCCGTTGGCGATGAGTCTCGCGGCGGCTCGGCTGCGCAGCCGTCCGCAGTGGCAGGTGAAGGATCTGCTGGCGCGCCTCGCCGAGGACGGTTGGCTGCTCTCCGAGCTCGACACGCGACACGGAGGTGTCACGGCGGCACTGAGTGCTTCGTACGCCGAGCTGGACGCGGATCACCGGCGCATGTTCCGGCGGATCAGCCTTGTCCCCGGCGATGACGTGGATGCTCATGCCGCCGCAGCATTGAGCGAACTATCGGAACGGCATGCCGGCTGGACGCTGGAGGCCCTGGTCGACGTGCACCTGGTAGAGAGCCGTTCCGCTGGTCGGTATCGGCTGCACGATCTGGTGCGGATATACACAAGGCAGCTCGCCGAGACCGAGGAATCCAGGGCGGAACAGGAAAATGCCCTGGTTCGGCTCGTCGACGTCTACCTGCACTTCGCGTACCGGGCGGCGAACCGAGTCGCTCCGACGAAGGTTCGGGTCCTGGCAGCGGGAGCCGCCAAGTACGACCTCGGTCTGCCCGACATCGTGGATAAGGACGCGGCACTCGCCTGGTTCCGAGCCGAGCGCGCCAATCTTGCGGCCGCCGTGACCGCGGCGGAGCGGTCAGGAAATCTTGAGGCAGCCTGGCACCTGGCGACGGCATTCAGTACGTTCCGCCTGGCGGATCGGGACTACGAGGAATACCTCACTGTCAACCAGACCGCCCTGGACATCGCTCGGAAGCTCGGCGACGAAGCACACGAGGCGATCACGCTCGCAGACCGAGGCCGGCATTTCATCGTGGCAGGTCGGTCTCGGGAGGCAGTCGCCTGTCTCGAGCAAACAGTGGACCTGTACAACAAGCTCGGTGAAGATGCAGCTGCGGCGCTTGCGCTCCGGAACATCGGGATCGCGCACCGCCAGTCCGGCCGTTTCGCGGCGGCGCTCGACGTCTACGGCGATGCCCTCGCTCGGGCGGAGGACGCCTCGGACACGCTGGCGCGTGTACTGGTTCGCGCGAACATGATCGCACCGCTGCTGCGCCTCGGCCGCCTCATGGACGCGAAGCGCCGCCTCGACGAGGTGGCACGGTTGCTCGAGGACGACGACGAATACAACCGTCTTCGCATCGACAGCTACCGGGGGACTCTCGCCCGTGAAGCCGGAGACGCCGCTGCCGCACTACAGGTGCACCGAGCTTGTCTCGAGCGTTGTCGGCAGCTCGGCTTTCGCGTTGGGCTCGGCCCGATGCTCGTGGAGGTCGGCATGGACCTCGTACAGCTCGGACGCGGGGCCGAGGCCACCGTCTACCTCAGGCAGGCGCTCGAGGACGCTGAGGACCTTGGATACCTGGCGCACGTACGGACGGCACTTGTTGACCTCGGCCGTGCGCTGGTCCTCTCGGGAGAGTTCGAGGAGGCCATCGGACACTTCGAGCGCGCCGCAGTTCTCGCGCAGTCCCACGAGGACATGTACGAGGTGGCTCGCGCCCATCACGGGCTCGCCGACGCGTACCGCGCTCGGGGCGACGCAAGCGCCGAACAGGTGCATCTACGTCGTGCGATGCATGCGTACGCGGAATGCGGCGTCCCTGAGGAGACCGTAGTTCGAGGTCGAGCTGTCTGATGAGGGCGACCCACCGGTAGCAACCGGAACTGACGGCGCACGGTTCTCTGGAGGCAAGTCGCAGTATTGGCAACCAGAGAACCGTGCGTTCCGCAGCGTTCAGGCAAGTTGCGGGATCATTGACAGAGGAGACTAAGGTCCGACATACCGCGTCTGCGCCTCATTTGCATCGACACGCTTGCTAAGTGGGCAGTAGCCGGTCGACGTGAGCTTGGCCTCGCTGGGCGGGAGGATCCTCCAGCCGGTGTATCTCACGTAGCCTTCACTGGTGCAGCTCCATGCGAGCCTGAACTCGTCGAAGCTGATGAGGCCCGAACCGGTGTACCTGCACGTTGCCCATGCATAATTCCGGGCGTTGCTGCCATCGCCGTCCCACGCCCTGCCCGAACTGCAGCCTGCGTCCAGGACGCTCACTGGATCAGACGATTCGAGAGCGGTCACTGGATCGACCGGGACAACTGAGGCGATCGAATGCATAGAATCGGCCGTGCTCGCCGAAGCGGTAGTGGCGATTGGGAACGCCGTGATCATGGTGACAATCAAAAGTGCAGTGATACGCGCGGAGTGTCTTGCCGACGTTGCTCTGAGGTTTCTCATCCTATTCTTCGATCCTTCCAGTGATCGTAAGGGAGTGATTCGGAACTTGAATACCAACGATGCGGTAATGGTTTTGCAATGAACTGAGTATCGGGCGTGAAACCAGTCTTCTATGCAGCAGGAATGTTCACAAGGCAGTAAATCGGCAGGTAGACGGCAGGAACCTGTGCAGAAGAATCGCATGAACCTCTTTGCGGCGAATTGTCGTTGAGGCTGCGAACGGCCGGTGAGCTTTGCCTGGCTACGACGACGCGGTGCGGCGGGAGAACTCAGGGCACAGTCGTCAAGAGGGATCAACGGATCTCGCTGACCCCGTCATTGATCGAACGCGAATCGGCAGCCGTTCGAGATACCGGGCGGCAGCCGCGGGTCCGGGCTGTCTCTGATCAGTGCTGCGATTCGCTGCTGGCGCGAGGGCGATGAGCAGATCGCCCAGATCTTGGAGGCGCGGGTGGCGCCGGGCTCGCTGGTGGAGGCGCTGTCAGGCCCGACTTGGCTCACGGTTTTGAGGTCGTGGTGACAGCGGCCCGGTGACCTGCGGGGATGCTTGCTGAGGTGTGCGGTGGTGCGCACTAATCGTGGTGTCTATCGTGCTCGTCGTGGCGTACGTGCGGACGGTCAAGACGGCTTCGGGGGCTCGGGCGGTACAGATCGTGCACTCCCAGCTGCGTGGTTCGCGTGACATCGAGCACCTCGGGTCGGCGCACACCGACGCGGACTGGGAGCTGTTGGTCGCTGCGGCGCGGCAGAAGATCGCGACCGGGCAGGGCGAGCTGGACCTGCGGCTGCCCGACAGCCCTCCGGCTGGTGGTGGACCGTTGCCGATCACGGGGTCGCGGATGGGCGTGCTCGTCGACGCGCTCGAGCGCGCCTACCAGGCGCTCGGGTTCGACCGGGCAGCCCGCAAGGACGAGGTGTTCAAGCAGCTCGTCCTGGCGCGGATCATCGAGCCGACCTCGAAGCTGGACTCGTTGCGGGTGCTGGCCGAAGCCGGGATCGACGCGCCGTCCTATGCCACGCTCAAGCGGCGTCTGCGCGTCTACGCAGGCCTGCCTGCGAAGGGCCTGCCCCCACTCGACCACGACGCCGACGGCGAGCCGCAGGACTCCGAACCGCAGGACTGCGAACCGCTGGTCGTGGATCCGACCGGTGGTCCGTGGCGGACGAGGATTGCGAACGCGTGCGCCGAGCATGTGGGGCTGGGGCCGGCGACGTACTGCTTGTATGACGTGACGACGCTGCACTTCGAGGCCCACGAGGGCGACGGGTTCCGCGAACCCGGGTTCTCGAAAGAACGCAGGCTGGAGCCGCAGATCACCGTCGGGCTGCTCACGGACGCGGCCGGGTTCCCGTTGATGGTCCACGCGTTCGAGGGCAACCGCGCCGAGACCACGACCATGGTCCCGGTGCTGCAGGCGTTCATGGCCACCCACGGGCTGACCGACATCGTGATCGTGGCCGACGCGGGCATGATCTCCGAGACGAACTGGCGCGCGATCGAGGAGCTGGGCTGGTCCTTCGTCCTGGGGGCGCGGATGGGCGAGGTCCCGATCGTGGTCCAGAAGTGGCGCGATGACCACCCCGGGCAGGAGATCCCCGACGGGCACGTGTTCACCCGCCCGTGGCCCGCCGCGCCCTCGGACAAGCGGCGTGACCACACGTACTACTACAAGTTCTCCGCCGCGCGCGCCCGGCGCACCCTGCACGGGATCGACGAGCAGGTCCGCAAGGCCGAGCAGGCCGTCGCTGGGAAGAGCGCTGTGAAACGCAACCGGTTCGTCAAGCTCGCCGGCGCGACCAAGACCGTCAACCGTGACCTGGAGACCAAGGCCCGGGCACTGGCCGGGATCAAGGCCTACGTCACCAACCTCGACGACCCGAGCGCCGAGCACGTCATCGCGACCTACTCCGCGCTGCTCAACGTCGAGAAGTCCTTCCGGATGACCAAGTCCGACCTGGCCGCCCGGCCCGTCTTCCACCACGTCCGCCACAGCATCGAGGCGCATCTGACGATCGTGTTCGCCGCCCTGGCCGTCACACGGTGGATCGAGAACGCCACCGGCTGGTCCATCCGCAAGTTCGTCAAGACCGCCCGCCGCTACCGGCAGATCACCATCGCCGCCGGCGGGCAGACGATCACCGCCGCCGACCCGCTACCCGACGACCTGCAAGCCGCCGTCGACCGCATCCATCGACCGCACTAAATGAGCCAAGTCGGGTCTGATCAGTGCTGCGATTCGCTGCTGGCGCGAGGGCGATGAGCAGATCGCCCAGATCTTGGAGGCGCGGGTGGCGCCGGGCTCGCTGGTGGAGGCGCTGTCAGGCGTGGCTGGTCCTCGACCGCCGGAGTGGGTTGGCCTCGATGCTCGTACCCATCATGGGCTCGCCGACGCCTACCGCGCTCGGGGCGACGCAAGTGCCGAACAGGAGTATCTGCATCGTACGGTGCACGCGTACGCGGAGTGCGACGTGCCCGAAGCGCCACTACTTCGAGTGCGGGCAATCTGACCAGGCGCTCGCACATCCTGCCGCTGTTCTGCCGGTTCGCCGCCTTCTGGTCCCGCTCGTCGCGTACAAGACTCGACTTGCGCCTCGGTGCACACCGGATCGCGAGAGTCTGCGGTATTGGACTTTGCCACGCCCATCATGCGCAGGACTACAAGGAAGGACCTCGGGAACATGACAAAAAGCCTTAACGCAAGGTTGGCAGGAGCCTATGCCGCCATTGCCGTACTGGTCGTCGCCATCATGATCGCTGCGTTCCCTGTCACAGCCGGCGCCTCGGTTAGCTTGGCCGAATCAGCTCCCGGAAGCGCGACCGCATCGACCGACGGTGCAGGCGCTCCGTCGGCCTCGGCTGACAGGGACGCCCCCGTCTCAACCCTGGGGGTGTCGTGTTCGAGCGGTACTCGCTGGACCAGCGACAGCAGCAACGCGCAGCAATACGCCTGGGCAAAGTGCACGGGCACTGCCTTCATCAACGAGGAACTCTTCAGGTCAGAGTCGAGGTGCAATGGTGGTGCCTTGCTATTGACCGGCTGGGTTACTGCACCTGGTGACAACGCAACCAAGGAAGTTCGTGGGCCCGCCTGCCCTCGTGGCCAGCGAGTCACCTACCACGGGGTCGGAGTCTCGAGGTGACTCCGTAAGCAGGTGACCAGCCGGGCGCATGACCCCCTGATCGGGTGGGCCAGCACCCGGCCGGGCGGCGGCCCGACCTGTTACGAAGCGATGCCCGGCCGCGCTGTGCGGCCGGGCATCGCTTCGTCTTGCTGTTGGCGGAGCCTGTCTCGTGCTGGTCGAGTTGCGCGAAGGGGCAGGTGATGGCCTGAGGCAACGGGTGAATTTCCTGGTGAGCGGCCTGGTGGCACCTTTGTTACGAGTGTGAGAACCGCCTGGTCAGAACTGTTACCGAGTGTTACCCGCGCGTACCGAGATGGTCACAACTCGGTGGCGTTTCCTGTGAGTTGGTCATCGGCATCTGGATGCAGCGGCTACGTTAGGTCTGTTATCACTGGGCGCAAAGAAGCGTCCGCATCGCTCCGGACGGCAACCCGTCGGACCGGGGTGAACTGCTACCCAGGAGGACACGTGACACCTCGTAAGCGACTTGTGGGGCTCGGCGCATTCGCCCTCGCCTCGTCGCTCGTGCTGACCGCTTGTGGCGGTGGCGGTGGAGAAGAAACCCCCGCCGAGGGCGAGTCGACCGGCATCGTGACGATCAGCAACGGTGAACCCCAGAACCCGCTGATCGGATCCATGACCAACGAGACCGAGGGCGGACTCGTCGTCCAGCAGCTCTACTCGGGCCTCGTCTACTACGACGCCGAGGGTGTCGTGCACAACGAGATCGCCGAGTCGATCGAGTCCGATGACAACATGGTCTGGAACATCACCATCCAGGACGGCTGGGAGTGGTCGGACGGTACCCCCGTCACCGCGAACAGCTTCGTCGACGCGTGGAACTGGGCGGGCTACGGTCCGAACGGTGCCAAGGGCGCCGGCTTCTTCTCCTCTATCGAGGGCTTCGAAGAGGCCCAGGGCGTGCCCGAGTTCGACGACGAGGGCAACGTCTCCGGTATGGCGGAGGAGCCGACGGCGGAGACGCTGTCCGGCCTTGAGGCCGTGAGTGACACCGAGTTCACGGTGACGCTCAGCCAGCCGGAGTCCGACTTCCCGATCCGCCTCGGCTACTCGGCGTACTTCCCGCTGCCGGAAGCGTTCTTCGACGACCCCGACGCGTTCGGCACCGAGCCGACCACCACGATCGTCAACGGGCCGTACACGCTGGAGACCTGGGAGAACGAGTCCCAGATCAGCCTGGTGCCGAACGAGTCGTACGCGGGTCCCCGTGAGGCGCAGAACGGTGGTCTCAACTTCGTCGTCTACACCGACGAGAACACCGCCTACGCTGACCTGCAGGGCGGCAACCTCGACATCCTTGAGAATGTGCCGGCCTCGGCCATGAGCACGTTCGAGGAGGAGCTCGGCGAGAACGCGGTCAGCGAGCCGTCCGCGAGCTTCGCGGCGATGACCGTGCCGGAGTGGCTGCCCGAGTTCCAGGGCGACGCCGGTCTGAAGCGTCGTCAGGCTCTGTCCATGGCGATCAACCGTGAGCAGATCACGGAGACCATCTTCGCCGGTACGCGGATCCCCGCCACGGACTTCACCTCTCCCGTCATCGACGGCTGGACCGGTGAGATCCCCGGCAACGAGGTCACCGAGTACAACCCCGAAGAGGCCAAGAAGCTCTGGGACGAGGCGAACGAGGAAGACCCGCTGCCGGACGACTACGTCCTGACGATTCACACCAACACGGACTCCACCCATCAGGACTGGGTCGAGGCCACGTGCAACGGCTACATGAACGACCTGGACATCAGCTGCGAGATGACCGGCTACCCGACGTTCGACGAGTTCCTCAACGAGCGTGACAAGGGCCCGAGCGGTGCCATCGACGGCATCTTCCGTGCCGGCTGGTCTGCTGACTACCCGTCGCTGCAGAACTACCTCGGCCCGCTGTACAGCAAGGCGGCGTTGGCGGGCTCGAACGACGGCCGGTACGAGAGCGACGAGTTCGACGCCGCTCTCAAGGATGCCGCTGGTGCCTCGTCGCTCGAGGAGGCCAACGAGCTCTACAACGAGGCTCAGGAGATCCTCTTCCAGGACCTCCCGGCCATCCCGCAGTGGTACTACTCGACGACGGCCGGCCACTCCGACCAGGTGGACAACGTCGAGTTCGGCTGGGACAGCATGCCTCTGCTCTACGAGGTGACCAAGACGGAGTGAGGGTAATCACTTCCGGTTCGCCGGAGTGACCTGTCACCCCAGGTGAGGGGCGGGGCGCGTGGACTGCGCGCCCCGCCTTCCGCTGTGCGGAAGCTGGGCACCGGAGGTGGTCCGGGAGAATGTTCCGCAGATATCAACCAAGGAGACCAACCAATGCTCTGGTACATCGGACGCCGGCTACTGCAGGTGATCCCCGTGTTCCTCGGCGCCACGCTTCTGCTGTATGGGCTCGTGTTCTTGCGCCCGGGCGATCCTGTGGCTGCTCTCGGCGGCGAACGCGGTCTGTCGCCGGCTGCCGAGCTCGCCATTCGCGAGGCGTACCACTTGGACCAGCCGTTCTTCATGCAGTACCTGTACTTCCTCAAGGGCGTCTTCACGTTCGACATGGGTGTGACGTTCACCGGGCGACCGGTCGTCGAGGTGATTGCTCAGGCCTTCCCGGTGACGTTCCAGCTCGCGCTCATGGCGATCGCGTTCGAGACAGTGCTCGGCATTGGCTTCGGTCTGTATGCCGGGGTGCGCAAGGGCAAGCTGTTCGACTCGACGGTGCTGCTCTGGAGCCTGGTGCTCATCTCCGTGCCGACGTTCGTGATCGGATTCGTGCTGCAGGCCATCGTGGGCGTGCAGCTCGGCTGGCTACCGATCACCGCTGGACGGGATCCCGATTTCATCAGCTTGTTGATGCCTGCGATCGTCCTGGCCACGACGTCGTTCGCCTATATCTTGCGCCTGACACGGACGTCGGTCGTCGAGAACATCACGGCGGACTTCGTGCGCACGGCCCGCGCCAAGGGCCTGCCGCGGAACAAGGTCATGACGCGACACGTACTGCGCAACTCCCTCATCCCGGTGGTCACCTTTATCGGTATCGACTTGGGCAATCTCATGGCTGGCTCGATCGTGACAGAGGGCATCTTCAACGTGAACGGTGTGGGAGGCACGCTCTACCAAGCGATCATCCGTGGCGAGAACGTGACGGTGGTGTCACTGGCGACGGTGCTTGTCATCGTCTATATCGTCGCCAACCTGATCGTCGACGTGTTCTACGCCGTCCTGGACCCGAGGATTCGTTATGCCTGACAACCGCTACGAGAAGACTCCACGCCCGGGGCAGGAACATTTCGTGGCGCCCCCCGAAGCGGTGCAGGTTGGGGTCGTCGATGCTGTCAACGCCTCCGATACACCGTCCAGTCTGTGGAGTGATGCGTGGCGCGACATGCGTCACCGCCCGTTGTTCTGGGTCTCCGCCGCGCTGATCCTGTTCGTCGTCCTCATGGCGACCGTCCCAGGGCTGTTCACGTCGACGAGCCCGACCGAGTGCCACCTCGAGGACTCGCTCGGCGGCCCCGCGGCTGGCCACATCTTCGGGTTCGACCGGCAGGGCTGCGACATCTACGCACGGGCGATCCACGGCGCACGAGCGTCGGTGACCGTAGGTGTGCTGGCCACGACGTTCGTCGTCGTGCTCGGTACCCTCATCGGGTCGATCGCCGGATATTTCGGCGGCTGGGTCGACACGGTCCTGTCCCGGTTCACCGACATCTTCTTCGCGGTGCCGTTCGTGCTCGCGGCGATCGTGATCATGAGCCTGCTGCAGAACCGGAACGAAATAGTGGTCGCCGTGGTGCTCTCGGTCTTCGGCTGGACCTCCATCGCGCGCATCACCCGCGGTGCGGTGCTCGGTGTGAAGAACAACGAGTTCGTCACCGCGGCCAAGGCGCTCGGCATGGGGCGCCTCGCGATCCTGGGCAAGCATGTTCTGCCTAACGCGGCCGCGCCGATCATCGTCTACGCGACGGTGGCGCTCGGTACATTCATCGTGGCTGAGGCCACCCTGAGCTTCCTCGGTATCGGATTGCCCACGTCGACCGTCTCGTGGGGTGGTGACCTCTCGAAGGCTCAGACATCGATCCGGGTGGCCCCGCAAATCATGATCTACCCGGCGACCGCGCTCGCGCTGACCGTGCTCAGCTTCATCATGATGGGCGACGTGGTGCGTGACGCGCTCGACCCGAAGGCGAGGAAGCGATGACGACCACGATCAGCCTCACTGAAGGCACCGAGGGCGCCCCGGCGGGCGAGGACAGGCTCGACCGGAACAGCCCGCTGCTCGAGATCCGCGACCTGCAGATCTCCTTCACCACGGCCACCGGCAAGGTCGACGCCGTACGCGGCGTGGACCTCACGATCTACCCGGGTCAGTCCGTGGCGATCGTCGGCGAGTCGGGCTCCGGCAAGTCGACCACCGCGCACGCGATCATCGACCTGCTGCCCGGCACCGGCAAGGTGACCGCCGGGTCCATCTCGTTCGGCGGGCGCGAGCTCGTCGGGCTGAAGCGCAAGCAGGTCGAGGACCTGCGCGGCCGCGAGATCGGCCTGGTGCCGCAGGACCCGATGTCGAACCTGAACCCGGTGTGGCGCATCGGCACGCAGATCGACGAGGCCCTGGTCGCCAACGGTTTCCAGGGCAGCAAGGCGGAGCGGACCGCGCGCGTCGTCGAGCTGCTCGGCGAGGCAGGCCTGCCTGACGCCGCGCGCCGTGCGCGGCAGTACCCGCACGAGTTCTCCGGCGGTATGCGCCAGCGAGCGCTCATCGCGATCGGCCTCGCCTCACGGCCGAAGCTGCTCATCGCGGACGAACCGACGTCCGCCCTCGACGTCACGGTCCAGAAGAAGATCCTGGACCACCTGGAGGGCCTGACCGCCGAGCTCGGGACCGCCGTCCTGTTCATCACGCACGACCTGGGCCTGGCCGCGGAGCGCGCCGAGCACCTCATCGTGATGTACAAGGGCAAGATCGTGGAGTCCGGCCCGGCGGTGCAGATCCTCCAGGATCCGCAGCACGAGTACACCAAGCGGCTCGTTGCCTCGGCCCCGTCGCTGGCCTCGCGCCGCATCCAGTCCGCGCACGAGCGCGGCGCGGAAGCAGAGGACCTGCTCGCCGGGCACGCGGACGAGGTGGAGACCACCGTCCCCGATGTCGTCGTGGCGAAGGACCTGACCAAGGTCTTCCGCATTCGCGGTTCCCGGCCGGGTTCGCACACCGACTTCACGGCGGTCGACAACATCGACTTCGCGCTGCCCAAGGGGCACACCCTCGCGCTGGTGGGCGAGTCGGGCTCCGGCAAGTCCACGGCGGCCAACATGGTGCTGGGACTGCTCGAACCGACGTCGGGCGCCGTCATGTTCGACGGCAAGGACGTCGCCACGATGTCCGCGAAGGAGCAGTTCGCGCTGCGCCGTCGGGTGCAGCCGGTGTTCCAGAACCCGTACGGCTCGCTGGACCCGGTGTTCTCGGTCTTTCGCTCGATCGAGGAGCCGCTCGCCCTGCACCGGGTGGGCGACCGCAAGTCCCGCGAGGCTCGCGTCCGCGAGCTGCTGGACATGGTCTCGCTGCCGCAGGCGACCATGCGCCGGTTCCCGAACGAGCTGTCGGGCGGTCAGCGGCAGCGTATCGCCATCGCGCGTGCGCTGGCGCTCAAGCCCGAGGTGCTCGTGCTCGACGAGGCCGTCTCGGCGCTCGACGTGCTGGTCCAGGCGCAGATCCTGACGCTGCTCAACGACCTGCAGGCCGAGCTGGGGCTGTCCTACCTCTTCATCACGCACGACCTCGCTGTGGTGCGCCAGATCGCGGACCTCGTGGCCGTGATGAAGGACGGCAGCATCGTGGAGCACGCGACCACCGACGAGGTGTTCGACAACCCGCAGCAGGAGTACACGCGGGACCTGCTGGCGGCGATCCCGGGCGCGAGCCTGGAGATCGGCGGCTGACCTCGGGCTCCCGCCCCACGACGTGTCAGACGCTCAGGTCACTCCAGTGACCTGAGCGTCTGACACGTTCGGGGTGTTCACCGCACAGTGACACGGTCGACACCTGGTGATTTCGATTCGCGGGTAGGATGGGTGGTGCTGCGAGACCGGTCCACCTCGGATCAGAGTCCGCGCCCCTGACCTCCCTTCTGGAAATGAGTGCTCCGTGACCGTGCCTGCAACCGCGCCGACCTCGGTCCGTGCGACCCGTTCCGACCTTCGAAACGTCGCGATCGTGGCCCACGTCGACCACGGCAAGACCACGCTCGTGGACGCCATGCTGCGGCAGTCCGGATCCTTTGGCGCCCGCCAGCACCTCGAGGACCGCGTGATGGACTCGGGTGACCTGGAGCGTGAGAAGGGCATCACGATCCTCGCCAAGAACACCGCCATCCGGTACTCCGGCCCGGCGGCCGCGGCGAACGGTGAGCCCGAGGGCATCACCATCAACGTGATCGACACCCCTGGCCACGCCGACTTCGGCGGTGAGGTCGAGCGCGGCCTGTCGATGGTCGACGGCGTCGTGCTGCTCGTCGACGCGTCCGAGGGCCCGCTGCCCCAGACGCGGTTCGTCCTGCGCAAGGCCCTGGCCGCGAAGCTGCCGGTCATCGTCGTCGTGAACAAGGTCGACCGCCCGGACGCACGCATCACCGAGGTCGTCGCCGAGACCACCGACCTGCTGCTCGGCCTGGCCAGCGACCTGTCCGACGAGGTCGAGGACCTCGACCTGGACGCCATCCTCGACGTCCCCGTCGTGTACGCGTCGGCCAAGGCCGGCCGTGCCTCCACCGAGCAGCCCGCCGACGGCGGCCTGCCCGCCAGCGAGGACCTCGAGCCGCTGTTCGCGACCATCCTCGAGAAGACCCCGGCGCCGACGTACGAGGAGGACATGCCGCTGCAGGCGCACGTCACCAACCTCGACGCGTCGCCGTTCCTCGGCCGCCTCGCGCTGCTGCGCATCCACAACGGCACCCTGGTCAAGGGCCAGAACGTCGCGTGGGCCCGCCACGACGGCTCGCTGCAGACCGTGAAGATCACCGAGCTGCTCGAGACCAAGGCGCTCGACCGCGTGCCGACCGACAAGGCCGGCCCCGGCGAGATCGTCGCCGTCGCCGGTATCTCGGACATCATGATCGGCGAGACCCTGACGGACGTCGACGACCCGCGGCCGCTGCCGCTCATCACGGTCGACGACCCGGCGATCTCGATGACCATCGGTATCAACACCGGCCCGCTCGCGGGCAAGGGCGGCAAGGGCCACAAGGTCACCGCCCGCCAGGTGAAGGACCGCCTCGACGCCGAGCTCGTCGGTAACGTCTCGCTCAAGGTCCTCCCGACCGAGCGCCCCGACGCCTGGGAGGTGCAGGGCCGTGGCGAGCTGGCCCTGGCCATCCTCGTCGAGCAGATGCGCCGCGAGGGCTTCGAGCTCACGGTCGGCAAGCCGCAGGTCGTCACCAAGATCATCGACGGCAAGGTGCACGAGCCGATGGAGCGCATGACCATCGACGTCCCCGAGGAGTACCTCGGCGCCGTCACGCAGCTCCTGGCGCAGCGCAAGGGCCGCATGGAGACCATGACGAACCACGGCACCGGCTGGGTCCGCATGGAGTTCATGGTCCCGGCGCGTGGACTCATCGGCTTCCGCACCCAGTTCCTCACCGACACCCGCGGTACCGGTATCGCGGCCTCGATCGGTGACGGCTACGAGCCCTGGCACGGCCCGATCGAGTCGCGCATGACCGGCTCGCTCGTCTCCGACCGCGCAGGCAAGGTCACGCCGTTCGCCATGATCAACCTGCAGGAGCGCGGCTCCTTCTTCGTGGAGCCCACGCAGGAGGTGTACGAGGGCATGATCGTCGGCGAGAACTCGCGCAACGAGGACATGGACGTCAACATCACCAAGGAGAAGAAGCTGACGAACATGCGCTCCGCCAGCGCCGACAACTTCGAGAACCTCATCCCGCCGCGCAAGCTCACGCTCGAGGAGTCCCTCGAGTTCGCGCAGGAGGACGAGTGCGTCGAGGTGACCCCTGAGGTCGTCCGCATCCGCAAGGTCCTGCTCAACGCGACCGACCGCGCCCGCGCGACGGCCCGCGCCAAGCGAGCCTGACCAAACCCTCCCGCTGAGTGCTGGATATTCGCCCATGAACGTTCGTTCAGAGGGCAAATATCCAGCACTCAGTGCTTTCGGTGGGGCAGACGACGGCGGGGTGCTCGCCGTTCATGCGCATCCCGACGACGAGACGCTGTCGACCGGCGGTCTGCTGGCTACGTTCGCGGCGGCCGGGCGGCCCGTCTGCGTGGTGACGTGCACGCGCGGGGAACGCGGCGAGGTCATCGCCCTCCCGGGTACGACGTCGGAGGGCCGGGCCGGTCTCGAGGGCGACGGACCCGCGCTCGGCGCCTACCGCGAGGGCGAGCTCGCTGCCGCCCTGCGGCAGCTGGGCGGGGGAGTCGACGGCGCCGTCGAGCACGCCTTCCTGGATACCCTGCCGCCCGCCGGCCTACCCACGACCGGGGATACCAGCGCGTCCGAAGCCTCGGCGGAGGTGCGGTACGAGGACTCCGGCATGACCTGGGTCGCGCCCGGCGTCGCCGGGCCGGCACCGGACTCCCCGCCGACGGCGTTCGCGCGGGTCCCGCTCGACGAGTCCGCCGGCCGGCTCGCGGTCCTCGTCCGCGCACGTCGCCCTGCCGTCGTCGCCACCTACGAGTCCGGGGGCGGGTACGGGCATCCCGACCACGTTCGCGCGCACCAGGTGACGGTCCGTGCGCTCGAGCTCGCGGCGGACCCGAGCTGGCGACCCGACGGCGGAGGCACGTCGGCGGGAGAGGGTACGCCAGCCCCCGGCGTCGGACCGCGGGACGAGCCCTGGGCGGGCGCCGAGCTGTGGCAGGCCGTAGTAGCCGCGGCCGAGCTGCGCGAGGCGCGCGCGACGCTGGCGGCGCTGCCGGAGGCGATGACGCTCGCCGCGGCCCACAAGCTGACCTTCCCGCCCCCGGAGGCCCCCCTCCCTCCGCTGGCCCGGGAGAACCTGAACGTGTGGTCGGCAGAACGTCAGGTGATCGGCAGCTCGAGCTACCGATCACCTGACCTTCTGCCGACCACATCCATCGGCCGTTCCAGGGTGGTGCGGGTTGGGGTCCGGGGCGTGGTCGAGAGCGTTGTTGCGGCGTTGCAGGCCCATGCCACGCAGGTGCGGCACGCGACCGTTCTGGCGCGGTCCGAGGGGGCCTTCGCCGGGTGGTACGCGCTGTCCAACGGCGTGCTCGCGCCGATCCTGACCACGGAGACCTATCTGGTCAGCGCTCCTGGAGGGCGTCCAGGCCGATCGCCATGGCGGTCACGAGCCGACGGTCGATGTTCGGGTCCTGGATGTTGACGACGTAGCGGTCACGCAGGCCCCACTTCTTCTCCACCGAGAACGCGGGCCGGCCGTCGATCAGGAAGTCGAAGTGGTAGGGCAGCCAGTCGATCTCGGTGAACCGGCGGATGATCGCGACCATCATGCTGCGCTCGGACCCCGTGGCCGTGCCCAGTCCGGGCTGCTCGACGTGCCAGGTGGTGCGCAGCAGCGACTTGGCGAAGTCCTTGCGGAACGAGCCGACCGGGCTGCCGCCGCCGTCGACGACGTCGTAGGTGGCGCCGAGGTCCATCACCTGGCGCGCCTTGAAGCCGAGTACCGGTTCCCGCTTGGTGTCGTCGGTGTAGAGAGTCACCTGCTCGCGGAAGGCCATGCGCTTCTGCTGCGCGAACGCGTAGAGCTCGCCCTCGGAGCCGTCCGGACGCGCGCCGTGCACCTCGTACTGGTTGACCATCAGCCGGACGCGCTGCCGAACGATGAGCTGAGTCTGTTCCTGAAGCGTATTCACCCGCCGGAGTGTTGCACATTCGCAGTGTCCTCCCAGGTGAATGCTGGACAATGGCTGGGTGAACTCACCCGGACGTCACCTCGGACGAACGATCGTGCGCACCCTGCTCGCCGTGCTGCTCGGCGTGGTCATGGGCGGACTCGGGACCGTGGTGCACCGGTTCGGTGACGACTCGTGGTACCTCGGACTGGCGCTCGCACTGGCTCTGACCGCCGCGGCGGGCGTGCTCGCGCGCGCCTGGGCCGGTTACGGCACACTGCTTGGATTTGGCGTGGGCTGGGTCGCCATGGTGCAGGCCCTGTCGCTTCCGGGTTCCGGTGGCGACGTCGTGGTCCCGGCAGGTGTGCTCGGCATGGTCTGGTCGTACTCGGGGGTGGCGGTCCTGGCGGTCGTCGCGTTCCTGCCGTCGTCGTGGTTCGCTGAGGTTCCGGCACGCCGAGATCGGCCTGCCGCCTGACGTCTGCGGTCCTTCGCAGGCTGGTTCAGGATGGTGGTCAGGATTGATACACAACCTCCACCTCGGGGCGTCCAGTACGCGGCCTCGGGCGGGATTGTCGCTGGATAGGATGCCCGGCAGGGCGGCCCCGTCCAGCGGATTCGCCGCAGGCCAGGTGCGCCCTTGGGGGACGCGGAGAGCCCGCGTCTCGGGTAGTTGCACGGAGCGTGCCGATGGGCCAGCCGACCGAGCGTGACGAACCGCTCGAGCCGACGTCAGACGAGAGCACTGGGACACAACCCGCCCCGGTGATGCCTCCCCCCTTGTCCCGAACGCGCCCTGGCGGCGTGCCGAGGCAGGTTGCGAAGCCCCCGATACGCTCGAGCGACCCCGGGGCAGCGCAGACCTCAGTACCGGCCGGTCAATCGACCGCGAACCCGGCCCCCAGATCCCCAGAGAAGGCCCAGCCCGTGACCCCTCCGGAGCAGTCCGAGGCCCCTGAGACCCCGCGTCCGCCCGTCGTGCCGCCCGCGGCACCGCCCGCGGCACCCGAGAGCGCCCCCAGGGGTCCCGGAGCGGACGCCGAGGTGCCGGCCGGCACACCGGGCGGACCCGAGTCGGCGGCTCCGCCTGCGACGCCGAGCGAGCCGGAGGTTCCTGGCACGTCCGAGGCGCCGGTCCCGCCCGCTTCCTCGAACCCGCCCGTGTCTTCGAACAAGGCGGAGACTCCTGGCGAGCCCGCGTCCGGATCGGCGAACGAGCCTGCGGCTCCGGGAACGCCCGCTGCCCCGACCAAGCCTCAGGTCGTGGCTCCGAGCGAGCCCGAGGCTTCGAGCAAGCCCGAGGTCGCAGTCTCGAGCGACCCCGAGGCCCCGACCACGCCTGGGGTCGCCCCGAGCGAATCCAAGGCCCCGACCGGACCCGAGGTCGTGGCCCCGATCGAGTCCAAGGCTCCGGGCAAGCCAGAGGTCGCCGCTTCTGCTGAGCCCAAGGCCCCCACCAGGCCCGAGGCCGCAGGCCCGATCGAGTCCAAGGCTCCGAGCAAGCCTGAGGTCGCGGCCCCGGCCGAGCGCCAGGCCCCGAGTGAGCCTGCCGCTTCGGCTCCGATCGAGCCCAAGGCTCCGAGCAAGGCCGACGCTCCGAGCCAGCCCGCGCCCGTGAGCGCATCCGCCTCGAACAAGCCCACGAGCGAGAGCGCACCGGTCGCGCCGGCCGTCGTCGACCCCGTACCGGTCGCGGTGCTGCAGACGGTGGTGGAGAAGCTGAAGACGCCGCCGACGAAGGCGGCCGCGGCGCCGCGGAGCGGCTACACGCCGCGGGTCTTCGCGTTCGACCGTCCGCCCAAGACGGCCCCCGGGGCGAACAATGCCGAAGGTGCGGCCACGCCGCCGCAGGCCCCTGCGCAGCCGGCCGAACCCGCCGCGCCCGTTGGACAGGCTCCCGCCGTGACGGACGGGGGCAGGACGTCCGACGAGGCGAAGACCGCAACCTCGGCCGGGCCGGTCCCCGGTACACCGGCCGCCGACGCCCCGCGCCCCGCGGCGGCATTCGGTGCCGCAGCAGGTGCCGCAGCCGGTGCGGCGGCAGCGACGACCGCGGCGGCCGGCGCCGCAGCAGCCAGGCCCGCTTCCGCCGACGCGGCCGCCGCAACACCTGCGGCTCCTGCGCCCGCACACCCCGCCCCTGCGGGCACCGCCCCGGCGGTCGTCCCCAGGACGGTGGCACCCGAGGCGCCGGCGCCCAAGACGGATGCGCCCGGCAAGGCAGCGCCCGTCGAGTCGGCTCCGCGCACCTCGACGCCCAGCACGACGCCCAGCACGACGCCCAGCACGACGTCCGCCGGAGCCGCAGCAGGTGCTGCCGCCGGCGCCGGCGCCGCAGCGGCGAGTGCCGCCGCCCCGACCACACCCCCGGCCGCCGTCCCGACCTCGCCAGCGGCTCCGCCATCGGTCCCGCCGCGTTCGCCCGACCCGCAGTCGGGCGCGATCGCGCCGCCTCCCGGTGCGGTTCCGCAGGCGGCGCCCGAACAGAACCCCTTCCTGAAGCCGCTGACCGGCGCCATCCAGCGGGTGTCCCGTCCGCTGGCCGGTACCCGCTGGGCGCCGGTGCGTCCGGATGCGGCGCCGTCGGCAGCCTCCGCCCAGGAACCCGGTGGGCCGCAGGGCCCCGCCGGACCGGGCGGTCCCGGTGGACCGTTCGGCCCCGTCGGGCCCAACGGTCCGGGCGCGTCCGGCCAGGGTGAGTTCTTCGGTCTCGCCGGAGACGGCGCCCCGAGCCGCGGCCCGAAGATCGCGCTGATCTCCGTGCTGGTCGTCGTCCTGCTGTTCGCGGTCTACGCCTTCGTGGCGTGGGGTCTGAGCGACAAGGCGCCGCGCGAGACCACGGTGGCCGGCATCGACGTCGGCGGTATGACGCAGGCCCAGGCCGCCGCCGCGATCGACGAGCAGCTCGCCTCGCGGGTCAAGGAGCCGATCGAGCTCACCGCGGGTGAGGGCAAGGCCCAGCTCTCCCCGGAGCCGAGCGGTCTCGCCGTCGACGCGGAGGCGACGGCGGCAGAGCTCACCGAGTTCTCGCTGAGCCCGGTGCGGATGTGGGAGCACATGTTCGGCGGCCCGGCCGAGGCGCTCGTCCTGGCCATCGACCAGAAGAAGTTCGACGCCGCGGTGGCCGGCCTCGAGGAGTCGCTCGCCGTCGAGCCCGTGGACGGCACCGTCTCGTTCGTCGACGGACAGGCGGTCAAGACCGACCCGAAGGAGGGCTCGCGGATCGTCGCGAGCGAGACCTCGCGCATCATCCAGGAGCGCTGGATCCTCCAGCAGGGTCCGTACGACCTGCCGGTCGAACCGGTCGAGCCGACGATCACGCAGCAGGAGACCGACGAGAGCTACGCCATCGCGCAGAAGGTCATCTCGGGGCCGGTCACGGTGTCGGTCGGTGGACAGTCGCCGGTCCTGGCGCCGGACGTGCTGGCGGGGCTGTTCCGGTTCGAGCAGCGGGACGGCAAGCTCGCCACCTTCGTCGACGGTGAAGCGACCGTCGAGGCAGTCGTCGACGGTACCGACGACCTGCTGGAGGTGCCGTCCGACGCCCACTTCGAGTTCGCCGGCGGCAAGCCGACGGCCGTCGGGGGCAAGACGGGCACCACCCTGGATCCCGCCGACGCGAGCAAGGCCGTGCAGACCGCCGCGACGAGCGACGACCGTGAGACGTCGGTCGAGCTGGTCGAGCAGGACCCGAAGGAGACCGTCGACTCCCTGAAGGCCCTCGGGGTCAAGGAAGTGGTCTCGGAGTTCCACACGCCGCTGACGAACGAACCCGTACGCACGCAGAACCTGGTGCGCGGCGCCGAGATGATCACCGGCAACCTCGTGAAGCCGGGGGAGACGTTCTCCCTGCTCGACGCCCTGGCGCCGATCACGCTGGAGAACGGCTACTTCGACGCGGGCGTCATCGAGAACGGCCGGCACGTCGAGGCAGTGGGCGGCGGGCTCTCGCAGATGGCGACGACGACCTTCAACGCAGGGTTCTTCGCCGGCTACGAGGACGTGGAGCATCACGCGCACTCCTTCTGGTTCACGCGCTACCCACCAGGTCGCGAGGCCACGATCTACGTGGGCGCCAAGGACATGAAGTTCACCAACGACACGCCCTACGGTGCGGTGCTCCAGTCCTACGTGGCGGGCGGCGAGCTCTGGGTCAAGATCTGGAGCACGAAGCACTACCGGGTCGAGGAGAGCAACACCGGCAAGACGAACGTCACTCCCCCGTCGGTGATCCACGACTCGTCGGCCGACTGCAAGCCCTACCCGGGCGGCGAAGCCGGCTTCTCGATCGGCATCACCCGCAAGGTCTACCTCGGCGACGAGCTGGCCAAGGAGAACTCCTTCAACCACACGTACAACCCGGACAACCCGGTGGTCTGTGACTAGCACCTGTGACAGCCGGTAGGGCTTTCCGGTAAGGCTCAGACGGCTCACCGGCGGTAGGTTTCGCACATGCTTGGACGTAGCGAGCGGGAGTCTCCCGCGCACGCGGTGCTTGCCGCGCAGATGGCGGGCTGGAACGACCCGGTCGAACTGCTGGACCTCGGCACCACGGCGGACACGCTCGCCACGGTGGCCGGCATCGAGGCGCTGGCGGCGGTGGTGCACCTGGGACACCCGGAGCACCCCGCCCCAGGCCTCGAGCGCGCCCTCCTGGAGGGTGCGTCGTCGCTCATCGTGACGTGTGCGGTAGCCGTGCCCGGTCAGTGGGTGTGGGTCGGTGCGGGCTCGACCGTGGGCCAGGTGGTGGTCGACGAGGCAGGGATGCGCGACTGCGCGAGCGTCCTGCGGAGCCTCGGCGCCAGCCCGCGCCTCGTGCCGACGCGTGCGACGGTCGAGGAGCGGATAGCCCTCGCGGGTGAGGGCGGGTCCCTGGTGATCGAGCGGTCCCGGGTCCCGGCGGGCTTCGCCGAGCTGCCCGACAGCGCCGCGCTCGCCGAGGGCGGACCCGGCTGGTACGGGCTCCTGGAGTCCCGTGACGACTGGCCGCCCTTCGCCGAGCCCGCGCAGGTGTGGCTCGCGTTCGGGCCGGCCGACGACCACCTCGGCTCCCTGCAGCCGACGCTCGCGCTCATCGCCGACGCCGGCCTCGACCTGGACCACCTCCGCAGCCAGCCGTCGTCGGCCGGGCCGCACGTGTTCTTCACGTCGTTCTCCTGTCCGACGTCGGACGTGCTGAGCGACCTGGTCGCCGCGCTGACCGAGCGGGGCGTCGCGCACCGCACCCTGGCCGTCCTGCCCGGCGAGTCGTTCGTGCCCGGGCCGGACGCCCTGACGCCCCGATGGGCATGACGGTGGCGGGCATCACGGAGGCGGGCATCACGGAGGCGGGCACAGAGGGCGGCACCCGGGCCGCGTACCTGGGCCCGGAGGGGACGTTCACGCACCAGGCGGCGCTGGAGTGGGCGGGCCAGCACACCGCGGCAGATGGTTCCACGGGCGACATGACCGTCGAGCCGCTGGCCACCGTCAAGAACGTGCACGATGCCGTGGCCGACGGGACGGCCGACGTCGGCGTCGTCGCCATCGAGTCGTCGGTCGAGGGCTACGTCGTGCCCTCGCTGGACGCGCTGCTGTCCAGCCCGGACGTCGTGGCGGTGGACGAGGTGGCGCTCGACGTGTCGTTCGACGCGTTCGTGCGACCTGGTCACGGTGAGCTGACCGAGGTCTCCGCGCACCCGCACGGCCTGGCGCAGTGCGCCGGCTTCGTCACGAGCACCGGCCTGGCGACCGCGCCGGCGTCGTCCAACGCGGCGGCCTGCCGCGATGCCGGACCGGGCACCATCGCGCTCGGGCCCACGATCTGCGGCGAGCTCTACGGGCTGGAGACGTACGCGAAGGCGGTGGAGGACTTCCGCGGCGGACGCACCCGGTTCCTGGTCCTGACCCGGCGGAGCGCGGCCGACGCGCACCTCGCGCGGTCTCGTGCGGCGGGCGCGACGGCCTGGAAGACGATGCTGGCCATCACCCCGGCGGTGACCGGGCCGGGCGTGCTCGCGCGGATCACCGCAGCGTTCGGGGACCGGGGCGTGAACATGTCGAGCCTGATCACGCGGCCGCTCAAGGCGCAGGAGAGCAAGTACGTCTTCGTCGTGACGTTCGACGAGGCGCCGTGGGACCAGGGCGCCCGCGAGGTGGTGAGCGACCTGCTCGCCGCCGGCGACTCCCTCAAGACGCTCGGCCTGTTCCCCGCGGGCGCCGGCTTCCGGGCCCTCGACGGCGTGCTCGACCCGGACCACGTCCCGGTCGGCTCGATCTCGGCCAAGGACTCCGACCAGGCACGTGAACGCGGGCTGCTGTGGTGAGCGGCAGCGGCCCGGTGGGGATAGTTGGCCTGGGCCTGATCGGCGGCTCCCTGGCCAAGGCACTGCAGGCGGCGGGTGTGCCGGTCGTCGCGACCGACCCGGCGTCCAACGAGGAGGCCCGCGCGGCGGGCCTCTCGGTGGTGGACGACGTCGCGGGGCTCGCCCTGCACCGTCCCGAGATCGTGGTGCTCGCCGCGCCGCTGCGCGCCATGCACGCGGTCGCCGGGGAGCTCGCCGAGGCGCTGGCGGGCGAGCCGGGCTGGGACCCGACGGTGACCGACGTCGGCTCGGTGAAGGCGCCGGTGCGGGAGGCCGTGGCGGACGCCGGTCTGGGCGGCCGTTACGTGGGGGCGCACCCGATGTCGGGGACCGAACGGAGCGGGTTCGGTGCATCGTCCGCTGAGCTCATGCAGGGCATCCCGTGGGCGGTGACCTGTGCGGCGGCCGTGGCCGGCGTGGCCGGGACCGACCCCGTCCGGCTGGAACGGGTGCTGCGGCTGGTCACCGGCCCGCTCGGCGGGACGGCCGCCGTGCTCACCGACGACCTGCACGACGAGGCGGCCGCCCTCGTGTCGCACGTCCCGCACGTGCTGGCCAACCAGCTGCTGGGGGCGGTGTCAGGCGCGCCGGTGCGGGACCTGGCGCTGGGGCTCGCGGCCGGCTCGTTCCGGGACGGGACCCGGGTCGGGCTCACCGACCCACGCCGCACCGAGGCGATGGTCACCGAGAACGCCGCCTGGGTGGCTCCGGTGCTGCGGCTCGCGGCCCGGGACCTCGAACGGCTCGCGGACGAGCTCGAGTCCAACGCGCCGACGCACTGGTTCTTCGACCGTCCCGACCCGGTGCGGGAGCTGATCGGCCGCCCGGGCGGGCCGCGGGCGACCGGCCTGCGTCCGGGCGACAGTGCCCGCACCGGCGTCGGCGCGGACGCCGAGATGGTGCCGCTGACGGGCGACTGGCCGGCGGAGCTGGTGAGCCGCTGCGCTCAGGGCGCCGTGGTCATCCGGCTCGACGACCGAGGCGCGGAGCTCCGGTCGGCGCGTTGAGACAGCAGATCCAGGTGAAGGCGGCAGGCAGTGTTCGTACACAGCCCAGCCGCCTTCGTCATGCCCCGACGGTTTACAGCGCCGCGGCCAGGGCCCGGCCCGTCGTCCGGCCCGTGAAGAGGCAACCGCCCAGGAACGTGCCCTCCAGCGCGCGGTGTCCGTGCGATCCGCCGCCGCCGAAGCCCGCGGCCTCGCCGACGGCCCACAGGCCCTCCAGCACGTCGCCGGACGGGGTCAGCGCGCGGCCCGTCTCGTCGCACCAGAGGCCGCCGAGCGTCTTGCGGGTCAGTACCGTCAGGCGGACGGCGAGCAGCGGTCCGTCCTGAGGGTCGGTGAGGGCGCGCGGCGGGGACACCCGGATGGCCTTGTCCACGATGAAGTGCCGCGCGGCCGACGTCGCCACGACCTGCGGGTCCTTGCCGAGACCCGTGGCCACCTGCGCGTCCCGGGCCGTGATGAGGGCGGCCAGCTCCTCGGCGTCGACGTGCCCGGACGAGCCCTCGGTGGCCTCGGTGAGGGCGTTCATCTTCGCGGCGAGCTCAGCGGGCGTGCTCGCCCAGAGGAACTCCTCCGACCGCTCGGCGAACGTCCGCACCGGCACCGACTTCCCGCGTACACGCTCCAGCAGCAGCGGTACCGACTTGCCGGTCAGGTCCGGGTTCTGCTCGGAGCCCGACAGCGCGAACTCCTTCTCCATGATCGTCTTGTTCAGCACGAACCAGGAGTGGTCGTCCCCGCGGGTGGTCACGTGCTGCAGCGCGCCGAGCGCGTCGAAACCGGGGAACAGCGGGCTGGGCAGGCGACCGCCGTCGGCGTCGAGCCACAGGGACGACGGGCCGGGGAGGATCCGGATGCCGTGCCCGGACCAGACCGGCGAGTGGTTCGCGATTCCCTCGGGGTAGTGCCACATCCGGTCCTCGTGCACCAGCGCGGCGCCGGACGCGGCGGCGACGCCGAGCATGAGCCCGTCGGTGGAGTCCGGCACGCCCGACAGCATCCGGGCGGGCAGCCGGCCGGCGTCCGCCGACCAGTGGGCGCGGGCCAGATCGTGGTTCGCACCGATACCGCCGCTCGCGACGACCACGGCCTGCGCGGACAGCTCCACCTCGCCGGTCACCGTGCGGCTGGAGGGTTCGCCGCGGCCCACGCCGTCGTCGGCAAGGATCTCGGCACGCACCCCCGTGACCCGGCCGTCGGTGGTGACCAGGGACGTGACCCGGTGCCGGAAGCGCAGGTCCAGCAGCCCGGCCCGGTTCGCCTCGCGCGCGGCGGTGACGAACGGCGCGACGACGGCGGGGCCCGTGCCCCAGGTGACGTGGAAGCGCGGCACCGAGTTGCCGTGGCCGCCCGCCGGGTACCCGCCCCGCTCCGCCCACTGCACGGCAGGGAACCAGCGCACCCCCTTGGCGTGCAGCCACGGCCGCATGTCACCGGCCGCGAACTCCACGAACCCCTTGGCCCACCGGTAGCCGAAGCGGTCCGGACCCTCGCCGCGCTCGGCACCCGGCGCGAACCGGGCGGAGCCGAGCCAGTCGGCGAAGGCGAGATCGAACGAGTCCTTCACCTTGAGGCGGCGCTGCTCGGGGGAGTCCACGAGGAACAACCCGCCGAACGACCACCACGCCTGACCGCCCAGCGACGCGGCGGGCTCCTGGTCGAGCAGGACCACCCGCTTGCCCGCCGCCGTCAGCTCGGTCGCCGTGACCAGCCCGGACAACCCCGCGCCGATGACTACGACGTCGGTCTCGACCGTGGCGGCAACGTCGTTGTTGTAGGCAGAGTCAGTCATGAGCGAACCCTAGCCGGGCGCACCCTGCGAGAGCAGCACCTGGAGGCTGAGCGCGTCCAGCGTCACCGACGTCCGCGGGCCCGCCTCGTCCTCGGGGACGAAGGGAAAGTCCCACGAGGAGTCCCAGACGAGCTGCCAGGGCGCGCTGTTCGTGTCGGTCCGCGGGGGCAGCGTCACGTGGGCGTCGTCCAGGTCGCCGTTGATGACCAGGAGCACGTCGGCGTCACCGGCCGCGGGTCCCGGACGCAGCATCTGCAGCACGCGCCGGCCGGTCTGGTTCCAGGTGGCGGGCTCCATCGGCGCGCCGTCGCCGGCGAACCAGAGCAGGTCCGGGTCGGACTCGTTCGGCCGCGGCGAGCCCAGGAAGAACGAGTCGGCACGCAGCGCGGGGTGCTCCCGCCGCAGCCGTAGCAGGTACCGGGTGGTCTCGAGCAGGTCGGTCGCGGCGGAGTCCATCGCCCAGCGGAGCCACGAGACCTCGTTGTCCTGCACGTACGCGTTGTTGTTGCCGCCCTGGCTGCGCCCGAACTCGTCACCGGCCGTGAGCATCGGGGTACCGGCGGAGAGCAGCAGCGTGCCCAGCAGGTTCCGCTGCGACCTGCGACGCGGCGGCACGATGGCCTGCCACGGTTCGGTGGTGGCGTCGTCACCGGTGGACGTGTGCCCCTCGATGCCGTGGTTCCACGACAGGTTGTTGTCCGTGCCGTCCCGGTTGTCCTCGCCGTTGGCCTCGTTGTGCTTGTAGTTGTAGGCCACCAGGTCGGCGAGCGTGAAGCCGTCGTGCGCCGTCACGTAGTTCACGGACGCCACGGGTCCGCGCACCAGCGGCGGGTCGCTCGGCCCGAACAGGTCGGCGCTCCCGGCCAGCCGCGTCGCGAGGTCGCGCAGGCCGAGCATCTCCTGCCCCCGCACGCCCTGCTTGGGCGCGTCCAGCCAGAAGCCGCGCGCGGCGTCGCGGAACCGGTCGTTCCACTCCGCCATCGGCGGCGGGAACGAGCCGGTCTGCCAGCCGCCCGGGCCGACGTCCCAGGGCTCCGCGACGAGCTTGAGGCCCGACAGCACGGGGTCGGTCTGCAGGGCGACCAGGAACGGGTGGTCCGGGTCGAAACCCACGGTTCCCCGGCCGAGCGTCACCGCGAGGTCGAACCGGTACCCGTCCACGCCGACGGTCTCGGCCCAGTACCGCAGCGAGTCCAGGGCCATCTGGATCACGCGCGGACGCCGGAAGTCCAGCGAGTTGCCGGTACCCGTGACGTCCGCGAGAGCGGCGGGCGAGGCGCCGTCGTGCAGGTAGTAGAGGGGGTTGTCCAGGCCGCGCCAGGCGACGTGCAGGTCGTCGTCGCCGCCCTCGCACGTGTGGTTGTAGACGACGTCGAGCAGCACCTCGATGCCCGCCTCGTGCAGCAGGTGCACCATGCCGCGCACCTCGTCGAGCACCGCTTCGGCGCCCTGGTCCTGCGCCGCCTGCGTGGCGTAGGCGGCGTTGGGCGCGAAGAAGCCGAGGGTGTTGTAGCCCCAGTAGTTCGACTGCCCGTTGCCGGCCAGCCGCGACTCGGCGGCGCTCTTGTGGATGGGCAGCAGCTCCAGCGTCGTGACGCCGAGGCTCAGCAGGTGCTCGACGACGGCCGGGTGCGCCGCCCCGGCGTAGGTGCCGCGCAGCTCCGCCGGGATGTCCTCGCGGAGCATCGTCAGGCCACGCACGTGCGCCTCGTAGATCACCGTGTCGGCCCAGGGCACGCGCGGCCGGGACAGGGGTGCGGGCGGCGGCAGCGGCGCGACGACGACGGAGTGCGGCACGTACGCCAGCGAGTCCCGGTCGTCCGCCGCGCCGTAGCGGTCGCCGAGCCACCAGCCCGGCTCGCGCTCCGTGGACACGGAGCCCACCACCTCGGGACCGTAGCGCAGGCGGCCGGCGAACCCGCGGGCGTACGGGTCGATGAGCAGCTTGGCCGGGTTGTGCCGCATCCCCGCCTCGGGCTCCCACGGCCCGTACACGCGGAAGCCGTAGCGCTGGCCGGGGGCGATGTCTGGCACGTGCGTGTGCCAGACGCCGTACACCGGGCCCACCATCTCCACCCGGCGCTCGGTGTACCGGTCGGGGTCGTGCTCGTCCAGGTCCGGGTCGGTCACGTCGATGAGGCACAGGTCGACGGCGGTGGCGTGGGACGCGAGGACAGCCGCGTCGATCCCGCCGCCGGGCGTGACGTAGACGCCGAGGGGCGGGACGTGGCTGCGCCTGGCCGTCGGCCGGATCAAGGGCCGGACGACCGGACGAGGGGCGGGGTCGCCCGGGGCCCGCTGTGGTTCTGCTTGCTGCGCCATGGGGGCAATCGTTGCAGGCTGCGACGGTCGGCCCAACCTCGATGGTTGATGGGGACGGGCGGTCGGGAGCGGGTAGACAGGGTATTTCCGTGCTGTCGCAGGGGCCGCGGGGCTTTCGTGGCAGGGGGTGAAGTTCACCAGATATCGTGACTTCCGACATATCGCTGAGGTGCGGTGTGCGCGTCGTCGACATCCTGACAGCCCCGTTCCGAAATCAAGGAGCCCGTGCCTGTGACCCGTACGACGACGCGCCTGCGTGGCGTGGCCGCTGCCGCTGTTCTTTGTCTGGGGCTGGCGGCTTGCCAGTCCGGTGGTGACGAGCCAGGGGTACCAGAGGCATCGCCGAGCGCGAGTGCGTCTCCGAGCCCGAGTGTCGAGCCGTCTCAGGCCGCGATCGCAGAGCGGGCGGCTGAGGCGGAGCAGCGGTACCGGGAGTACCTGGAGATCACCGACCGGCACCGCATCGAGGGCACCCGCGCCTCGCAGGAGCTGTTTCCCTATCTCGGAGAGCCGGAGACGTGGGACGGTGTGGAGGCGGACGATGACCTCTACGCCACCGAGGGCCTCAAGCAGGTCGGGCAGACCCGGATAGCGTCCATCAAAGTGACCGGCTATGACGGTGACCCGCTGGCCGATGGCATCGGTGGCCACCGCGTGAAGTTCGCCGTGTGCCTCGACAACAGCGAGGTCGACGTCGTCCGGGAGGACGGCACGTCGGCTGTCAGGAAGGGTCAGCCCAGACGAACCATCGTGAAGGTGTTCATGCAGGGGCAGGACGACGGCCGGTGGACCGCCAACAAGTTCACGGCCACAGATAAGAAGTGCTGACATGCGTACATTCGCAGCGCTGGCTGCCCTGATTCTGGTTGCTCTGGCTTTCACACCGGCCGCTGCGGCGGTTCCGGTCGAGACGGCTCGTTCTGCACCCGTTTCTATGGACCCCTGCTCGGGCAGCGGCGTAAAAGTGGGCAGGGGCAACAACCTAGGAATCGTGGCCGAGGACTGCGGCGGCACCGAGACCACTCCGGCGAGTTCTGGCTCGCAAGGGGCAGGGAAGGAGATCGACTGTCCCAAGGTGAATGGCAAGGTGGCGTGCCAGTGGGCAGGCACGTGGACCGGTCGCTGTTTCGCGAAGGTCGTCAGTACGGAGCCCGACCCGGACGATCCCGCCTGGAAGGGGCATGACGACGGAGTGCTCGTGCTGTGCAGGACGCTGCCTTGTGTCGAGCGCCTGGACCAGAACGATCTGGCGCACTGCTACTCCGGTGAGGAGAGCACCTACTGGGCTCCGGTCCCGCCGGGCACGGAGGTCGACTTCGAGGCTCTGGCCCAGCGTGCGGTGGAGAGCATCGGGATCGAGCCGGTCACGATCGGCATCGTTCCCGAGGACGAGCCGGGCCGGGTCGGGATCGTGGGGATGCCGGTGTGGATGTGGGTCCAGGAACCTGGCCCGACGACCTATGGTCCCGGCGAGGGTGAGGCGACCGCGGGGGCGGTGACGGTGACGGCGTCCGCGCGGGTGGTCCGGATCGTGTACGACATGGGTGACGGGACGAAGGTCGCCTGCACGGGCCCGGGGACGCCGTACGAGGATCGGTACGGCATCGCCGAGTCGCCCGACTGTGGCCACCAGTACGACAGGCAGGGTGACCCGTACACGGTGACCGCGACGTCGTACTGGGTCGCGGACTGGCAGGGCCCGGGAGATATCGGCGGCACGATCAGGCTGGACCGCACCGCGGAGACCCAGGTCGTCGTCGGCGAGGCGCAGGTCATCACGCAGTAGACCGCCGAGCGGGCGTGGCGTGAATGGCTGAGATCGTGACATGCGGAGCTGGTGAAGGGGGTAGCTGTGACGGGGTATCGCGTCTCGCCGCAGGGTGTGGATCAGACGTTGGCCCGGGTGCGCGCTGAGGCGGACGGTCTGGGTCGGGCCCTGGCAGAGGTGTGGACTGACGTCCCGGGCGTGGGCGGTGGCAGCGAGATCGTGGCCGACGCGCTGCGGGGGTTTGCCGAGGCCGCCCAGGACGACATGCAGTCGGTCGCGGACCGGTTGGAGTCGGCGCCGGGCGGGATGGTGCGTGCGGTCGCGGCGTTCCTTGATGGTGATGAGGAGATGGCCCGGACGCACTCGCTCGGGTTGTCGCAGACCGATACCTTCCAGCCGCCTCGACTGGGCTACCCGTCCGGAACTCTGGGGGCGCCGGTCTCTGCGACGCCTGAAGGTGGGCAGACCTTCGATCCGAGCCGGTTCGGTCCCGCGCAGACGTCACTTGTGTGGTCCGAGGACCCAGCACCGGCGTTCGACCCGAACAGATTCGGCGCGCGGCCCGGATCCACGACCGGAGCAGGCTCGTGATTCTCGTCGACGCCCTGCGTGTGCCCGGAGAGCACCTGGACGCCGAGAGCATCGAGATGGGCGCGAAGTCCCTGCGCCGTGACGCGACCGCCGTGCGCGACGCCGGAGTCGCGGTCTCGGGCGCGTGGCAAGGGCTGGGCGCCTGTTACGAGACACCGGATACCGACCAGGTGCTGCGTGCGCTCGACCCGGTCCGGGTAGCGACGGACAAGCTGGCCGACGACCTCGACGAAGTTGCCGGCGTCCTGGACCGGTTCGCGGACGACGTCCGCTCCCTGCAGGCCAAGAGATCGACCTTGGTCGCACAGATCGGGGACTTCAGGTCCCGTGCCCGGGGCGAGGCTGATGTGCTGGGTCTGGGGTTGAGCAGTCCTCTGCTGGGGGTCCAGCTCACGGGGGAGCTGTCGTTCGAGAACACGCGGTTGATCGGGCAGTCGCGATTGTTGGGTGAGGAGTTCGAGACCGCGGAGCTGGAGTGCGCGAACAAGATCAAGGCGATCGGGTCGCCCGCCACCATGCTGGAGAAGGCGGGCAACTGGTTCCAGGACGCGGCCACCGGCATCGGGAACGCCTGGAACGGCACCGTCGACACCGTTAGCGACGGGTGGGAGGACTTCACTCAAGCCGGCGGGAACGTGTGGGACGACACGGCGGACTGGTACACCGACACCGGCACCGACGTCAGTGGCTGGTACGAGGAGTTCACCGACCTGAACAACTGGCCCAGCACCGCTGAGTGGGGGGCCGACTGGTTCATGAGGGAGGGGCAGTGGTACAACGATCTGCCCATCCCCGGGTGGCACAGCCGCGTGTTCGACGACGGGACGGCGTATGCGGGCGAGCCCGTACCTTGGGCCTTCAGCCGGGTCCCGTCGGACAACGAGCTCCCATACAGCCTCGCGGGCCTGACCGGAGGCGTGGATCTCGCCTACTACGATGCAAAGCACTGGTCCGGGCGTGAGCAGGGTACAAAGGGGCTTGTCCGGGTGACGACGATGGTGACCCCGGACGGCCCCCGAGCAGTGGTGAGCGTGCCGGGAACGATGGAGTGGAGTCCGGTGGCAGGGGACAACCCGATGGACCTGACCTCGGACCTGGCCACGATGAACGGGTCGGGGCAGTCCACGATGTCGGAGGCGGTTCGGCTGGCGATGGACAAGGCGAACATCCCCGACGGCGCGCAGGTCATGATGGTCGGTCACTCCCTGGGCGGGATCACCGTCGCGCACCTGCTGGAGGAGCCGGAGTTCGCCCGCGAGTACAACGTCACCCACGCCATGACGTTCGGTTCCCCGATCGACACGTTCCGGATCGATCCGGATATCCATGTGAACCAGTTCGGGAACGAGTACGACGTCGTGCACAGGCTCGACTTCGGTGATGACCGGGCCGGGTTCGGCGCCCCGGAGGTGGACCGAGGGCCCAATCAGTCCAAGATCATCCTAGAGAGCCCCGAAGCGTTCTGGGAGGGGAAGAAGAACCACGAGAACTACACCGAGTCCATGAGGGCCAACGCTGACGATCCCCGCCTGGTCGCCTACGAACAAGAACTCCGTGACGCGGGGTTCCTCCTGCCACCCCCGACCGCCCGGACCGGCCCCTGGAAACTCGGTGAGGTGCCCGACACTACGTCGTGGTCCGACACCGGGGCGCCGCAGGTGAGCGTCGAGTACATCCCCGTGGAAAGGAAGTTCGACCAATGACACCCGGCACCAGAAGGAGA
This sequence comes from Promicromonospora sp. CA-289599, assembly GCF_050936155.1. NCBI lineage: Bacteria > Bacillati > Actinomycetota > Actinomycetes > Micrococcales > Promicromonosporaceae > Promicromonospora > Promicromonospora sp. CA-289599. The sequence continues at coordinate 1,547,006 of NZ_JBNJNI010000001.1, read as the reverse complement.
GGCCGCGCACACAGACTGCTGAGCATGGCAGGTGTGCTGGGCCTCGTGACGCTTCTCGGGGCCTGCGGCGCTACAACGGCCAAGTGCGAGCAACTGATCAACGAGACGGTTGCGCAGGTCCAAGGTGTGGAATCCGTCGAAGCCGGGTGCCGCGAAAGCTTCGGTAGCTCCAGCGCTGGCGCGGGGACGGTCCACCTGACCGCGAAGACCAAGCCAGAAGCCGACGAGATCATCGCGCGGATCGAGGAAGCCATGGCCCGCAACCCCGAGATTGAACCTGACTGGCGCGGCCCTTCCGTCATCTACCTCGAAGACGGCACCTGGTTCGGGACCGGCGGCCGCGAGGTGAGGGTCAGTCGCGAGATGCTCGGCATCGAGCCATGAGGCCGACCACCGCGACAGGAGCGCGTCGGCGCGACGCCCGCCGTCGAACACCCTGGAGGAGAGCCACCGCATGACCATGTCGAGGACCTTGCGTGTGGACGGCCCCGAATGGTCGCGGCTCCAAGAACTGATCCGTACTGGTATCCATGACGGCGACGCTGCCGCGGAGATCCTCGCGGAGCACCGTGACGCCCCGGTACGCGGCTCGCTGGTCGCCGTGCACCGGGATCGCGGCACGGAGACCCTGTTGACGATGTCGGGCGACCAGATCGTGCTGGTCACGCGGCGCCTGGCGCGGGTCGACGGCCGGCGGCGCGTCGAGCCCGGCGCGCAGGTCACGTTCACCACACCGGAAGACCTGTGGCGTTCCGTCGCGCGCACCCTCCCGGATACCGGCGCGCTGCGCGCTCCGTCGTCGGCCGCGGCCGGAAGCCGGGATCAGACGCTGGAACTATCGCGTGACGCGACGCTGGAGCTGCTCTCCCGCGAGGACTACGCGCTGCGGGTGCGCGTCGAGGCCTGGCGCGGCGGCGAGGTGCCAGCGGTGGCCTGGGACAGGCAATGGTCCGTGGCGGACGGCCGTCTGCTCGACGTGCGTCGCGAGGGCGCGACCATCAAGCTCGTCGAGCGCGCGGCCGACTCGGTCGCTGCCGAGCTGCGGTGGGCGGTCATCGCCGCATTCGACGCCACCACGACGTCACCACCGAGAGATGAATAGCTCCCCCGGGCGGCCTCAAGGCGCCCAGCGGCAGTATCCCGAATCCGGCATCGACAAGTTCGAGACGATCGTAGCGATCGTGCTCATCCCGTTCGGCTGTTTTTTCGCAAGTTTCTTCGCAGTCATCGGTGCGCCGAGGCCGTACTACTGCCCCGATAGCTGCCCCGACCAGGCCTTCGCCGACCTGGCCTTCACCGTGGGCTTCTTGGTGATGATCTTCGGCCCGTGGATCTGCTGGCTTGCGTCCAGCATCTGGTCGGTCGCACGTGTCATACGCCGGAAGCGCGGAGCAGCCATCATGACCGGCGGGCTCGTCACGTCGATCGTCCTGTACGTGTGCACGTATCTCATGCTGCTCGCAGGAATCCGCTGACCTCCTGTGCTGATCGAGGGCGTTCCGCACCACCATCCCTCGCCGGGGCCTGGCCGGCCCCAAACCGCTTGACCGACTCTGGTCACGCATCAGACAGGATGGTTGCGAGCGCGATCGTTGCGCCTGATACGGACGCGTAGTCGCAACGGTCGCGCTCACAACCAGGTCCGGCAGCGTGGTGGAATGACGTGATGGAGCAGCTTCAGCCGCAGCCAGCGCTCGTCCGGGATCGTCTCGCACCCGCAGAACGCCGCCGGGTCGCACGGCACCTCCTGCTCGACGGGTTCGGTCTGGCCGCACAGGAACGCCTCGCCGCGTCGCGCGTCGTGGTGGTGGGTGCGGGCGGGCTCGGTTCCCCGGTGCTGCAGTACCTCGCCGCGGCGGGGGTGGGCACCCTCGGCATCATCGACGACGACGTCGTCGAGGCCTCCAACCTGCAGCGGCAGGTGCTGCACTCGGTGGCTGACGTCGGACGTGCCAAGACGGTGTCCGCCACCGACGCACTGCGCGGGCTCGCGCCCGAGGTCGAGGTGATAGCGCACGGCGAGCGGCTGACCCGCGACAACGCCGCGGCGATCCTCGGCGGCTACCACCTGGTGGTCGACGGCTCGGACACGTTCGAGACGCGCTACGCCGTGTCGGACGCCGCCGCGAACCTCGGCCTGCCCGTCGTCTGGGGCACTGTGCTGGGCTGGGACGGCCAGGTGAGCGTCTTCTGGTCGGCAGCGCCCGACGGGAGGGCGATCACCTACCCCGACGTGTTCGGCCCGCAGCCGCCCGAGGGGGAGTCGTGCGCGACGGTGGGCGTGCTGAGCCCGGCGTGCGGTGTAGTGGGCTCGACGATGGCGGTCGAGGCCGTCAAGGTCCTGACCGGTACCGGCGATCCGGCGCTGGGCCGGCTGCTGGCCTACGACGCGCGCACCTCGGCGTGGGACACGATCGCGCTGGCCGCGCCGCCGTCGTCCCCGAGCGGTGTCGCGCTCGCGGAGCCGACACCGCCCACGGAGCCGGAGCCGGAGCTCGCGGCGCCGGAGCTCACGTCCGCCGGACCGCCGTCCGACAGCCCTGAGCTGCCCGGGGTGCTGCTGCTCGACGTCGGGCTGCTGCCGGGTGCGGTGCTCGGTGCGGTGTTCGCCCGGCTGGAGGACCTCGCGGCCGGCAACCTGCCGCCGGAGCTGCTGGACCATCCCCTCGACGAGCCCGTGGTCGTGGTGTGCGAGCGCGGTCTGCGGTCGCGCGGTGCGGAGCAGCTGCTGCGCGCCGAGGGGTGGCGCGACGTCACGAGCCGCGCCATCATCGGGTGAGCGCAGAGTGCAGCGCAGGGTGCGGGCCGAGCTTGCGAGGCACGCGCCCGTAGCGGGACTCCGCGCTCACCCGATACAAGGATCGAGTGAGCCCACCTGCTGGACACGTCCCGTTCATCTGGACGTACCGGACCTTTGGTGGGCGAGACACCGCCTGCTCCTAGGTTGACGACGACCTACCCCCCAGCTCGGACCGGAGAACCTCCGATGACGATCGCCCCCGAACACCGCTCGCTCCTGACGGTGCACACGCACGCGCGCGGCAAGCGCAGCCCCGTCACGTGCCGTCTCAAGTGCAACGACGCGTGCCTTCACCCCGCTCCCAACGAGAGCGCCAACGAATACTTCAAGGACGTCGTGAGCTCGGTGCTGTCGCGCCGCGCGATGCTCGGCACACTGGCGGTCGCCGCGGGCGCCGTGGTGATCGGTGCGCAGGGTGTCGGTGCGCCGTCCGCGGCCGCCGCGACCCTGCCCGAGGGGCGTTTCCCCGGCCACGGTGGCCGCGGCCTGGCCTTCGGTGCGATCGACCCGCAGCCCGTCGACGTCGACGCGCTGGTCGTCCCCGAGGGCTACACCTGGGACCCGATCATCCGCTGGGGTGACCCGATCCTCCCGGGCGGGCGCACGTTCGACCCGAACAACCAGTCGCCCCAGCAGCAGGCCAAGCAGTTCGGCTACAACTGCGACTACCTCGACATCCTGCCGATCCGGCCCCGCGAGAAGCACCGTGGCACCCGCGGGATCCTGGTGTCGAACCTGGAGTACACCAACCCCGAGACCATGTTCCCGCCCACCGAGCGGTACTGGGACATCGCCGCTGACGGCAGCCGCACCAAGAACGCCTACTCCCGCGCGATCGAGCGGGCGGCGCACGGCATGGCCGTCGTCGAGGTACGCCGACGCGGCACGGGCAAGCCGTGGGACTACCAGCGCATCAGCGTGCTCAACCGCCGCATCCACATGGACACCGAGTTCGTGCTCGACGGCCCCGCGGCCGGCTCCGACCTGCTCAAGACCGCCGCGGACAGCACCGGCCGCCGCGTGCTGGGCACCATGAACAACTGCGCCGGCGGCACCACGCCGTGGGGCACCGTGCTGTCGGGCGAGGAGAACTTCAACGGCTACTTCGTGGCCGCCGGAGCCAACCCGACCGCCGATGCCCGCTACGGCATCGGGAGCTCCACCAGCTACGGCTGGGAGGCCGACGAGCCGCGCTTTGCCCAGTCCGAGGGCTACGAGAACGAGGCCAACCGGTTCGGCTGGATCGTCGAGCTCGACCCGTACGACCCGGACTCGAAGCCCGTGAAGCACACCGCGATGGGCCGGTTCAAGCACGAGGGCGCCAACGTCACGCTGTCCCGCAAGGGCCACGCCGTCGCGTACATGGGCGACGACCAGGCGTTCGACTACGTCTACAAGTTCGTGTCCAAGGACCGCGTCGCCAAGGGCGACTCCCGCTGGGCCCGCAGGCACAACAAGACGCTGCTCTCGGAGGGCGACCTGTTCGTCGCCAAGTTCACCGGCGACTCGCCGGCCGCCGAGATCGACGGCTCGGGCGCGCTCCCGTCCGACGGCGCCTTCGACGGCACCGGCGAGTGGCTGCCCCTGGTGCAGGACGGCCGCAGCAAGGTCGCCGGCATGTCCGTCGAGGAGGTGCTGGTCTACACGCGCCTGGCCGCCGACAAGGTCGGCGCCACCAAGATGGACCGGCCGGAGGACGTCGAGATCAGCCCGGTCACGGGCCGTATCTACGTGGCGTGCACCAACAACTCCGGCCGCACCCCGACGAGCACGGTCGAGGGTGCCACGGAGCCGAACCCGCGCACCCACAAGGTCGTGAACGGGGCCACGATCAACGGCAACCGCGACGGCCATGTCGTCGAGATCATCCCCTCGGGCGACCAGACCTCCACCCGGTTCACGTGGAACCTCCTGATCGTCGCGGGCGACCCGGCCGTCGAGGGCACCTACTTCGCGGGCTACCCGAAGGAGCGCGTCTCCCCGATCTCCTGCCCGGACAACCTCGCGTTCGACGCCGAGGGCAACCTCTGGATCTCGACCGACGGCCAGCCGAGCTCCAGCGGCATCGCCAAGTGCGACGGCCTGTTCAAGGTGCCCGTCACGGGCCGCGAGCGTGGGCACGTGCAGCAGTTCCTCTCGGTGCCCGCGGGCGCAGAGACCTGCGGCCCGCTCGTCGACTCACGGGACGGCATGGTCTACGTCAACGTGCAGCACCCGGGCGAGGACGGGACGTTCGCCGCGCCGCAGTCGTTCTTCCCGGACTACGTGCCCGCAGGCGTCCGCCCCGAGGCCGGCGACTTCCGTGGCCCGCGCCCGACCGTGGTGCAGGTCTACCGCGAGCGTCGTTCGCCCTGGGGCGGCGGCGACCGTGACCGCGACTGACGTCTGAGGTCGCGCGACGCTGTTCGCCGGGGCACCGCCGGCCGGGCCCGTCGGGACTTCGGTCCCGGCAGGCCCGGCCGGCGGTGCCCCGGCGCTTTCTCGCGCACGTCACACCCGCGGGATGCGATCAGGGCCTCCAGGCGTTCGTAGACTTGATGACCGTGACCACCCCGCCCCCCGTTCCCGCACGCAAGCCGCTCACGGCGAGCGGTGCGCACGGCGAACCGCCCCGTGAGCCGGACGGCGCATACCTCGACCACGCCGCGACCACGCCCATGTCGGCCGCGGCGCTCGCGGCGTTCGTGGCCGAGGCGCAGCGCACCGGCAACGCGTCGTCGCTGCACTCCGCGGGGCGCACGGCACGGCGTGCCGTCGAGGAGGCGCGCGAGACGCTCGCGAAGTCCCTGGGCGCCCGGCCGAGCGAGGTCATCTTCACGTCGGGCGGCACCGAGTCGGACAACCTGGCGATCAAGGGCATCTTCTGGGGGCGTCGCGCGCAGGACACGCGCCGCTGCCGGATCCTCGTCTCCGCAGTCGAGCACCACGCGGTCCTCGACCCGGCGTTCTGGCTGGCCGGCCACGCGGGCGCCGAGATAGTGCTCCTGCCCGTCGACGGCGAGGGCCGGCTCGACCTCGACGCCCTGCGCGCCGAGCTCGCCGCCCACGCCGACGAGACGGCCCTGATCAGCGTCATGTGGGCGAACAACGAGGTGGGCACCCTCCAGCCGATCCGCGACGTCGTGCGCGCCGCGCGCCCGTACGGCATCCCCGTGCATACCGACGCCGTACAGGCCGTCGGCCAGGCCGAGGTCTCCTTCGCCGACTCCGGCGTGGACGCCATGACCGTCAGCGGGCACAAGCTGGGCGGCCCCGTCGGCGTCGGCGCGCTGCTCGCGAAGCGTGACCTGGCCCTCGACGCGGTGCTGCACGGCGGCGGCCAGGAGCGCGGCGTGCGCTCCGGGACGCTCGACACCGCTTCGATAGCGGCCTTCGGCGTCGCCGCACGGCATGCCGTCGAGTGCCTGCCGGAGCGTGCCGCCCGGCTGTCCGCCCTGCGCGACGACCTCGTCGCCCGTGTGCGGGTCGCGGCACCCTCCGCGGTGCTGCGCGGCCCCGAGCCGACGTCGGGCGACCGGCTGCCCGGTAACGCGCACTTCACCTTCCCCGGCGCCGAGGGCGACTCCCTGCTGTACCTGCTGGACTCGGCGGGGGTGCAGGCGTCCACCGGTTCGGCCTGCCAGGCGGGAGTGCCGCAGCCGTCGCACGTGCTGCTCGCCATGGGCGTCCCCGAGGCGGAGGCCCGCGGCGCCCTGCGGTTCACGCTCGGCGCCACGTCCACCGAGTCCGACGTCGACCGGCTCGCCGCCGCGCTGCCCCACGTGGTTGCCCGCGCGCAGGCCGCGGGCCTGGTGTCCGGCCGTTCGATCGGAGGCATGTGATGAGGGTGCTCGCGGCAATGTCAGGCGGCGTGGACTCCGCGGTCGCCGCGGCGCTCGCGGTCGAGGCGGGGCACGACGTCGTCGGCGTGCACATGGCACTGTCCCGGAACCGGGACCAGTTCCGTACCGGATCGCGCGGCTGCTGCTCCATCGAGGACGCCGGCGACGCCCGCCGTGCGGCCGACATGCTCGGCATCCCGTACTACGTGTGGGACCTGTCCGAGCGGTTCGAGGACACCGTGGTGGCCGACTTCCTGTCGGAGTACGAGGCCGGCCGCACCCCCAACCCGTGCGTGCGCTGCAACGAGCACATCAAGTTCGAGGCGCTGCTCGACAAGGCGACGGCCCTCGGGTTCGACGCCGTCGCGACGGGTCACTACGCACAGATCGTGACCACCGAGGTCCCGCTGCCCGACGGCGGCCGGCAGACCGTGCGCGAGCTGCACCGCTCGCCGAACGACGCCAAGGACCAGTCCTACGTGTTGGCGGTCGCCGGTCCTGAGCGGCTCGCGCGCGCGATGTTCCCGCTGGGCGGGTTCGCGTCCAAGGACGAGGTGCGCGCCGAGGCCGCGAAGCGCGGCCTGTCGGTCTCCGCCAAGCCCGACTCCTACGACATCTGCTTCGTGGCAGACGGCGACACCCGCGGCTTCCTGCAGTCCCGCCTGGGCTCGCGCCCGGGCTCCGTCGTCGACACCGACGGCGAGGTCGTGGGCGAGCACGACGGCGCCTACTCGTTCACCGTCGGGCAGCGCAAGGGCCTCGGGCTCGGGCGGCCCGCCGCCGACGGCAAGGCGCGGTACGTCGTCGACGTGCAGCCCGCGACGAACACCGTGGTGGTGGGACCGGCCGAGCTGCTGAGTGTGGACCGGATCGCGGGGGAGAAGGCCCTGTGGTTCGAGGGCGTGCTCTCGGGATCGCCGGTCGAGCCCGTCGAGACCCCCGCCGACGTCGTCCCGGACGCGGACGGCTGGTTCACCGCCGAGGTCCAGGTCCGCGCACACGGCGCGCCCGTCCCGGCGCGGGTGCGGTCGGTCGCCTCGCCCGGCGACGCGTATGGTGACGACGTCCCGGAAGGCGAGCGAACGCCGTCGGCGGACGGATCCCACCGGCTCGCGAACGCGATGGAGATCGAGCTGACCGGGGCTCCGCTGCGTGGCGTCGCGCCTGGCCAGTCGGTGGTCGTGTACCGCGGGACGCGTGTGCTCGGCCAGGCGACGGTCTCCCGCGCCTGGCGGGCCCCCGCGGCGCGTTAGGCAGCGCCGCGAGCCCGCACATCTGAACAAGGAGAGCTGATGACCGCTGTGACCGGACACGGGCCGTGGCCCGGAGGCGAGCGCGATGTGCTCGAGGCACAGCAGATGGCGCTCGGCGAGCTCGCCGAACTGCCGACCGGCGTCGACGCGCTGCCGTTCCTGACGCAGCTGCCGCAGCGTGGTCCGGGCGCTGACACCCTCGGGCGGACGGCGGTGCGGCTCGCCGAGATGCCCGTCGAGCTGGGGCCCCACGGCTGGAAGCTCACCGACCGGCCGGGGATCGACGCACGGCGGGCCGATACGTTCTGGCGCGAGGACCTCGAGGCCCTCGCCATCGCGGCGCACGGCCACACGGGTCCGCTGACCGTGGAGATGCTCGGGCCGTGGACACTGGCGGCCCAGCTCTGGTCGGCCCGCGGGGACCGCGTCCTGGCGGACACCGGAGCCCGCGCGGCGCTGGGCCTCGCGCTCGCCGGGAGCCTGCGCACGCTCGTCGCCGACATGGTCGCCCAGGTCCCCGGCGCAGAGGTGACCGTGCAGCTCGCGGAGCCGCTGCTCGGCCAGGTGCACGCGGGCGTGCTGCCTACGTTCTCCGGGTTCTCGCGGCTGCGGGCGGTGGCGGGGCCCGAGATCGTCGAGGGCCTGGAGCCGGTGCTCGCGGCCGTGCGGGACGCCGGCGCGCGCTCCGTCGTCCACCTGGGCAGCACCTGGGTCGGTGTGCCGGCAGTGGTCCTCGCCGGAGCCGACGCGCTGGGCCTCGACCTGGCCGACGTCGGACCGGGCGGCTGGAACGAGCGGGCCTGGGAGCTGCTTGCCCGCGCGACGGAGCGCGGGACCGGGCTCTGGGCGGGGCTGCCGCCCGCGCAGGTCTCGCAGTGCGCGGGACCGGCGCTCGGCACGCTCGCCGACCTGGTCGCCGTCCCGTGGCGGCGGATCGGCCTGCCCGCCGCGCAGCTCGCCGACGTGACGCTCCTGGCCGCGCACCGGAAGTCGCTCGGCTCGACGGACGCCCACCGCGCGGAGCTGGCCAACCTGGGCCGGGTAGCGGAGGCCCTGTCGGAAAAGGCGGAAGCCTGACTCCCGTACCAGCCTGCTGACTCGGCGTCCGAGGTCCGCCGAGTCAGCAGGCTGGTCCGACCACGTGGCTGACTCGGCTGCCCAGGTCCATCGAGTCAGCACGTCGGAAGACCATCGAGGCTGGTGCGTGTCGACTGGTTTTCCACAGCCATGGCCCAACCTCTCTGCCATTGCATGCGAATGATCGTCAATATGGCTGGATGAAGCGGAAACCTGATTTCGAGAGCAACCTGGAACGCATCGCCCGCTGGCAACGAGCCAGACGAGACGGAACCGATCCGACCGTGAAGATGTACTCGGCCGACCGGACAGCGGGCCCCTCGGTTCCCAAGGCGTTGCCCTATCGGCGGGACGAGCGGAGGAAGCTTGCCGAAGATGCTCGGGCGGGTCGGATCGAGCGGTTACGTCGCGCTGTCTATCTGCGGCGCTTCGTCCCGTCGGGCCGTGCGAGCCGTGACAGCGAGACCACGACGGCACGCACAGTGCGCGGGGTGGTCGAGGCGTCGCGCTCGGGCTTCCTGTTCAGCCACACGACGGCGGCGTTGTTGCACGGATGCTGGCTCTACAGCGTTCCCCGGGCGGTTCATGTCACCTATCTCGCGAAGCCGCACACCCGAAGCTTGGCGGGAGATGGCGTGCGCAAACACTGGGCGACGTTGAGCCACCGCGATCGCACGGCCATTGACGGGATCCCGGTCACGACGCTTGAGCGGACGATCGTGGACTGTGCTCGCCTGCTGCCGTTCCACAGCGGGATAGTGCTGGTGACGTCCGCCTTCCGGCTCGGAGCGGACCCGAAGCTGGTCGGTGAGATCCTCGTCGAGATGTGCGGCGCCCGCGGCATCGTCCAGGCGCGTGAGGTGGTCGCAGCGGTCGAGCCGGGATGTGCCTCGCCTGGCGAGGTGCTCACCTACCATGCGGCCCGGCGCCTTCGGCCCCAACGGCCGGATACACAGATTCCCGTGACGACGCGACGCGGCGTCTACTGGGTGGACTCCGGCTGGTCGGATCTCAAGATCGGTTTCGAGTTCAGCGGGGCCGTGAAGTTCTCGGGCGGCGAGTTCGGCGATCCTGACGGCCGGCGGCAGGATCAGTCGGCGCGAACACAGGCGCTCATGGAAGCTGGATGGTGGATCGTCGATCTGTCGTGGAAAGACGTGACCGACCCGGAGGCGCTCGACCTCATCCTGCGCCAAGCGCTGGTGGACCGCCGTCGACAGCACACTGCATAGCCTGCTGACTCGGCGTCCGAGGTGCGCCGAGTCAGCAGGCTGGTCCGACCACGCAGCTGACTCGGCTGCCCAGGTCTATCGAGTCAGCTCGCTGGTGTCGCGCCCGACAAGCGGGTCCAGAGGAACGTCCAGTGCGTCGCCGCCATGTACGCCGCCTGGGCGTTGTTGGCCGCGCCGCCGTGACCGCCCTCGATGTTCTCGTAGTACGTCACGTCCTTGCCCGCGGCCAGCATGAGCGCTGCCATCTTGCGGGCGTGGCCGGGGTGCACGCGGTCGTCCTTGGTCGACGTCGTGAACAGCACCGGCGGGTAGTCGCGCGCGGCGTCGAACAGGTGGTACGGCGAGAAGCTCCGCACGAACTCCCAGTCAGAGGTGTCCGGGTCGCCGTACTCGGCCATCCAGGACGCGCCCGCGAGCAGGTGGGAGTACCGCTTCATGTCCAGCAGCGGCACGCCCACGATGATCGCGCCGAAGAGCTCCGGGTACTGCGTCAGCATGTTGCCGGCGAGCAGCCCGCCGTTCGAGCGACCCTCCATCCCGAGCCGCTCCGGCACGGTCACGCCTCGGGCGACGAGGTCACGCGCCACTGCCGCGAAGTCCTCGTACGCGCGGTGCCGGTTCTCCTTCAGGGCGGCCTGGTGCCAGGCCGGCCCGTACTCGCCGCCACCGCGGATGTTCGCCACGGCGTACACCCCGCCGCGCTCCAGCCACGCGCGGCCGACGGTGCCCGAGTACCCGGGCAGGATCGCGTGCTCGAACCCGCCGTAGCCCCACAGCAGGGTGGGCGCCGGTCCGGCCTCGCCCGAGACGAGGTCCGCCCGGCCGACGACGAAGTACGGCACGCGCGTGCCGTCGTCCGACTCCGTGAACTGCTGGCGGACCTCCATGCCGGCCGCCTCGAAGTACGACGGCGCGGACTTGAGCGCCTCGGGCGCCGCCGCCGTCTCGCCGGGTCCGGCGACGGTGGTGCGGCCGAGGGTCGACGGCGTCAGGTAGCCGGTGGTGACCACCCAGACGTCGTCCGAGTCGACGACGTCCACCGCGCCGACCCCGACCGTGAGCAGCTCGCCGCCCACGGGGAGCTCGGAGCGTGCCCACTCGCCGTCCGGCGTGGCCACCGTGGGCGGCGTCAGCACGTGCAGCAGGTTCTTCACGTCGTCCAGCACGTTGACCACCAGGTGGTTCCGCGTCCAGGTGATCCCGGCGAGCGACGTCGTCGGCGTCGGCTCGAAGAGGACCGTCAGGTCGCGCGACCCGGCCATGAAGTCGTCGAAGCCGGCGGCGAGCAGCGACCCGGCGAGGTAGGTCGTGCGGCCGACCGTCCAGTCGTCGCGCAGGCGCACCAGCATCCACTCGCGGTGCATGCCCACGTTCGCGGAGTCCGGCACGTCGATCTTGGTGAGGGTCTGCTCGGGCGTGCCCGCGTTCGTCGCCAGGTACGTCTCGTTGGCGTAGAACCGCAGGGCGCGGTGCACCAGGTCCCGCTCGAAGCCCGGGGTGTGCGAGCGGGACGCGCTGATGTACATGTCCTGGTCGGTGCCCTCGTAGACGACGGTCGCCTCGGCCAGGGGAGTGCCGCGCAGCCACCGCTTCACCACCCGCGGGTAGCCCGACGGCGTCATCGTGCCCTCGCCGAAGTCCGTGAACACGTAGACCGTGTCCGCGTCGATCCAGGACAGCCCGCCCTTGGCCTGGGCGCGCACGAAGCCGCCGTCGCTCTCGGGCACGAACTGCTTGGTGACGAGGTCGAACTCGCGCGTCACGTCGGAGTCGGACCCGCCGGGCGACAGGTCGACCAGCGCGTGCCTGCGCGGCTCGCCCGCCGCGAGCTGCTCCGCCGTCGGGCGCAGGACGCTCGCGCCGTGCCAGACCCAGCTCTCGCCCTCCTGGGCCGCGAGGGCGTCGAGGTCGAGGACCGTCTCCCACTCGGGGTCGTCGGTCCGGTAGGAGTCGAGCGTCGTGCGGCGCCACAGGCCGCGCTCGTGCTCGGCGTCCTGCCAGAAGTTGTAGTAGTGCTCGCCGACCTTCGAGACGTGCGGGATCTTGTCGTCCGAGTCGAGGACCTCGCGCACCGCACGCTCGGTCTCGGTGAAGGCGGGACCGCCGAGGACCTGGGCGCTGTGCGCGTTGCGCTCGCGGACCCAGCTCAGGGCGGTCTCTCCGTCGACGTCCTCGAGCCATGCGAACGGGTCCGTGGCTGCGGGGTCGAGGGGCGTGGCCGGGAGAGCGGTTCGGGGGGCGGTCTGGGTGTGCTCGACGCTCATGGAGAGCACCCTACGCGGCCGGTCACGGCACCGGCCCTCCTGGGACCGTATGCCTCGGGCCGGAGAAGACATGCCCGGTTTGTACAGTATTGTGCGGCTATTGCGCCACGGGGCTGCCCTATTCCTCAGTGGCACATATTTTCGCTGGTCGCACCACGGTCGTGCCCTTCCACGCGTGGGACGCCCTGTGGTAGAAACTGCAGTCCAGGGGGTTGTTCGCCTCCTCCAGCCGAGTTCGTGGAGCAAGCCGCGGTATCTGCCGTGACCGGCCTTCCCAAACTCTGACGAGACAACTATTAGGGGGATCGGCTCGGTGAGCTCGATGTCTTCTTCTCCTCCGCCGAGCAGGCTGCGCCAGGTCGCACCATGGGTGTGTGTCGCCGGCGTGCTTGCCTATGTACTCGTAGCACCAGTCCTGTTCACCGCCACGGGGGCCTCGTCCACGTGGCCCGCATGGCTCGTCGGCATCGCCGCCGTCGGGCTCGCGGTGGCGGCCGCGCTGATCGCCGCGCGGTCCTCACGGGACGACCTCGCCGCGCACGAGGACCTCGTCCTGGCACACCGCCGGGCCGAGGAGCGTGCGGACGCGGCGTCCAGGGCGCTCGACGCCCTGGCGAACGAGCAGCTGCCCGCGTTCCTCGACAGCGAGCCCGCCCCGCCGCTCCCGCACCTTCCGGGTGACGCGGGCGCCCAGGCTCGTCTGGACGAGGCAGCGGCCATGCTCGCCCGCGTCCAGGAGGAGCGTGTCGCCCGTCGCGACGCCGTCCAGGTCGCCGTGGTCGCCTTGAGCCGCAAGGTCCAGGCCGCCGCGCACCGCATCCAGGAGGAGGCGGCGCGCATGGTCCAGCGCCACCCCACCGACCCGGACATCCTGCAGACGTCGATGCGTGTCGACCACGCCGCCGCTCAGCAGGCTCGTCAGGCGCAGAGCCTCGCGGCGCTGTGCGGCGAGTGGCCGGGTCAGCAGTGGAGCGAACCGCTCCCGCTGCCCGACGTCGTCAAGGGCGCCGCGAGCCGGATCACGGCGTTCCACCGGGTCGAGGTGTCGGGTGACCCCGGCGTCGCCGTCTCGGCGCGCATCGTCGAGCCGCTCATCCATCTCGTGGCCGAGCTGCTGTCCAACGCCACGCAGTCCTCCCCGCCCACCACGCAGGTGCTCGTCTCGCTGCGCCAGGTGCAGCGCGGCGCGGTCGTCGAGATCGACGACTGCGGTGTGGGCCTCGACCTCAAGCAGCTCGAGCAGGCACGCGACATCGCCTCCGGGAAGCGCGAGATCAGCATCACCGAGCTGGGCGAGATCCCGCAGACCGGTCTGGCCGTCGTCGGTACGTACGCGCGGCGCCACGGGTTCCGCGTGGACGTCACCGAGTCGGTGTACGGCGGCCTGCGCGCCATCGTCATGATCCCGGCAGAGCTCACCGAGGCAGTGGTGCCGTCGGGCATGCTCACGCCGGCGGCGACGCTGCCGAGCGCCGGCTCCCACACCAGTGGGGCCTCCGCGCTCGGGTCCCGCCGCAGCGCCACCGCGGTCGCCGAGGCACCGCTCGTGACCGAGCTGCCCAGCGCAAAGCCCGCGGACGACGACGAGTGGCCCGCACCCGCGGCGCCCGACCCGGCTACCGTGGTTCCCGTCGAGCCGCTGAGCGCGCCCGGCGTCGTGGCCGACGAAGAGGAGGAGACGCCCGTGGCCGGTGCCCCGGTGCAGGCCCCTGGCGAGCTGCCCCTGCGTCCTGGGCGAGCCCGCCCGGAGGACGACGAGTTCCCCGAGCCGTCTGCGCTCCCGCAGCGGCGATCGCGCCGTGGAGAGGCGGAAGCGACCGACGACCGGACCAAGGCCACGGAGCCCCGTACCGAAGTTCCTGGTCCCGCTCAGACGGCCGAGGAGGCCGGTGAGTGGATGGGTGCCTTCTTCAGCTCGACCGAGGCGCAGTTCGGGGACTCACCAGACAGCAGCGAACCGCCGGCTGGAGCCGGTGGACCTTCGGAGGACCGATGACTACGCACGCCGACGGCATGACCAGCACCGACGGTAATAGCTGGATGCTCGAGCTCATCAGTGGTGTACGGGGGGTCAAGCATGTTGTCGTGCTCACCTCCGACGGACTGATGAAAGTTCGGACGGACCAGACCCCGCTGGACGTGGCCGACAAGGTTGCTGCGGCATGTGCCGGACTTGTGGCGCTGGGGATGGGAATGAGCAGGGAGTTCGGGAACAGCGAGACGATCCGCCAGGTGATGGTTGAGTTCGACGGCGGATTCCTCTTCGTCCGGGGAGCCGGTGACGGCTCGCGTCTCGCGGTCGTCACGGAGACGGTGATCGACCCGGCGCTGATTGCCCAGCAGATGCAGGCCCAGGTCCTCATGATCGGGGAGCGCACCCTGGGCACGGAGCGGATCTCCAGCTGACCCCGCCCCAGGCACCGTTCCGGAAAGCACCACCCGAGCCTCGTGAGGCTCGGCCGTACCAGGCACCACCGGCTCGACCGATACCTGACCGACCAACAGGGGGCGAGGGGATGGACACCGAGGAGTACCGCGATCACCCGGTGCGCTCGTACGTGCTCACCTCGGGGCGGGCGCACCCGTCGCGCAACACGCTGCGCCCGGAGACACTTGTCCGTGCGGTGGAGAGTCGGCCAGTGCTCTCGACGGCGAGCCGGCTGGAGCGTGAGCTGGTCGAGCTGTGCCGCGGCACGCTCGCGCTGGCCGAGGTGGCTGCCTACCTGCAGCTACCCGTGAGCCTCGTGGCGGTCATGGTCTCGGACCTGGTCGACACGGGGAACCTGACGATTCGTTCCAACCACCAAGCGCACGTCCTGCCCGGCAAGGACATCCTGGAGAAGATTCTCGATGGACTCCGCAAGCTCTGACCGCCCGGCGCCCGGGCAGCACCTGGCACCGACCGTTGCGCGGTCGGTCAAGGTGCTGGTGGTGGGCGCCTTCGGCGTGGGCAAGACGACGCTGATCGGTGCGGTGAGCGAGATCGACCCGCTGCGCACCGAGGAGCGCATCACCACGGCGAGCGTCGGCATCGACCCGGGGCAGCCGAACAAGGAGACGACGACGGTCGCGATGGACTTCGGTCGCATCACCGTGACCGACGACATCGCCCTGTACCTGTTCGGCACCCCGGGCCAGCGCCGCTTCTGGGACCTGTGGGCGGGCCTGGCGGACGGCGCCGTCGGTGCGCTGGTCATGATCGACACCCGGCACCTCGAGGACAGCTTCGAGGTACTGGACCAGCTCGAGCTGCGGACCAAGATCCCGTTCGCCGTGGTCGTCAACCAGTTCCCCGACTCGCCGAACTATCCGCTGGAGCGGGTCCGCGCCGCGCTGGACCTGTTGCCCGAGACACCGATCGTCGAGTGCGACGCACGCGACCGGCAGTCCGCCGTACTCACCCTGATCACCCTCGTCGAGCACGCGATGACGTTCCCGGTGTTCCAGAAGGTCAACGCGTGACACTCGCCAACAGACTGCATCTCCGGCTGGAAGACATCTCGGACCGGATGCAGCTGTCGGAGATCACGTCGGCCCGGGATCCGCACAAGCTGTACGAGCAGCTCCGTGACGAGTGGGGTCCGGTCGCACCGATGGACCTGGAGCCCGGTGTCCCCGCCTGGCTCGTCCTGGGGTACGACGAGGCGAGCAGCGTGATGCGCAACGAGCTGCTGTTCTCCCGCAACTCCCGCAACTGGCGCTACGTCCAGGAGCGCTCCCTGCCCGCCGACTCGGGGGTCTTCGCCGCGCTGGCGCCGCGCGAGAGCGCGTACTACCTGGACGGCATGCAGCAGCGCAGGCTGCGTGCCCCGCTCGACGACGCCCTGGGCTCCATCGACGAGAAGCGCCTGGCCCGCACGGTGGCCGTGACGTGCGAGGCGATCATCGACCGGCTGATGCCCCGCGGCGAGGCAGACCTGGTGAAGGACTACGCCGTGGCGGTCCCCGTCATGGTCATGACCGAGATGTTCGGCATGAGCCTGTCCGACGGGAATCGGATGCACGAGCTCACCGAGGCGGTCTACGCGGGCCGGGAGCGGGCGCGCGCCGCCGCGATGGAGCAGGAGTCCCTGCTGGCCGTGCTCGTGGCGACGCACCGGGCCGAGCCCGGCGAGGACCTGACCACCGCTCTGGTCAACCATCCGAACCACGAGAACGACGTCGAGGTGATGGCCTCGATCGGCGTGATGTTCAGCCTGGGGCACGACGCCGAGATCGCGTGGATCGCGAGCACGCTGCACATGATCCTGACCGACCCGGCGTTCGCCGCCCGGGTGCGTCGCGGCCGCCTCGACCTGGACGACGCGCTGGACGAGGTGTCGCGGCGCAACCCGCCCACCCCGCACGTGCTGCCCCGGTTCGCCCGGCAGGACTGCGAGCTGGGCGGACGCCGCATCGCGTACGGGGACGCCCTCGTGCCCGCCGTAGCCGCCGCGAACGCGGACCGGGCGATCCGGACGGACGACCCGTGGGAGGAGCTGGGCAGCCGGTTCCACCTGACCTGGGGTGCCGGCGCGCACGCGTGCCCCGCCCACCGGATCGGGCCGCTCATCGGCCGTATCGCCGTGGACACCCTGCTGCGCCGGATCCTCGACATGGAGCTGTCGGTCTCGGCGGACTCCCTCAAGATGTCGGCCTCGCCGTGGTCGCGCTACCCGCGCAAGCTGCCCGTCCGGTTCACCACACCGCTGACCTCGGGCGGCCCGCGCCCAGAGCGCTGACCTGCCTGCCCCGCCGTCGGTCGAGCCTGCCGAGACCCCTCGACAGGCTCGACCGACGTAGGCCTCAGGACTCCGAGGCCGCCCGCTCCTTGACCTTCTCCTTGAGCCGCGGCACGACGTTCTTGTAGACCGCCGGGTTGATCGGCAGGAGCCACTGGATGGTCTGGGCGGTCGAGCTGATGTTCACGCCGGCCTCGTCGAGCGTCTCGTCGATCTGGTGCATCGAGAACGGGATGACGTTGGTGCCGCGGGCGTGCTTGCCGCCCGTGCGCTTCTCCATCCACGCCACGCGCTCGGCCACGTGCTTGCGCCGCTCCTCGATCGGCGGCAGCTCGACGACGCCGGCCAGGTACGCGGCGATCCAGATCGCGCCGGCCTCGGCGGACAGCGGCGAGAACAGCGACGAGTTGTAGCCGGCGAAGGTCAGGTTCGGTACGCCCTCGGGCAGGATCTGGCGGTAGAGCTGGTAGTTGCCCTGGTCGTCCACCAGGCGGGCGGCGATGGTGTCGTCGAGGAACGGCACGCGCTGGTGGAACCCGGTACCGCAGACCACGAGCTCGGCCGGGATCCGGGCGCCGTCGCTCAGTACGGCCACCGGGTGGTCGCCCTCGGCCTCGAAGCGCTCGATCTCCGTGTCGCGGTGGACCTTGATGGTCCCGTCGGCGACCTGCTCGTAGAACCCGTCGGTGGACAGCGACACCGTGCTGTTGGCGATGTCGGCGAACTCGCCGTGCGGGACCAGGCCGAGCTTCTTGAGCTTGAACTGCCAGGTCGCGACGGACCCGATGCTCGAGAGCATGCCCGCACGCACCTTGTCCCCGGGGCCGTGCAGGAAGCGCTCCATGCTGTTGGGCAGCTCCTGGTAGCGGAACAGCGCCTCGCCGAGGCGCGACAGCAGCAGGTACTTCATGTTCAGGGCGCTGGCGATGCGCTTGGGCATCTTCCACAGCAGGCGCCGGGCGACGACGGTGGTGGACTTGGCCACCTGGCCGATCTCGGAGGCGACGTCGCACGCCGACTTGCCGTACCCGACGACCACCACGTGCTTGTCGCGGGCGTCGTCCAGCGTGTTGAGCTGGCTGGAGGCGACGAGCTTGCCGCCGGCGCGGACGAGGTCGGCGTACCCCTCGTACTGCGGGAAGACCGGGTCGGAGAAGATCCCGTTCGCGACCACCAGGTGGTCGAACCGCTCGGGCGCGGAGACCGGCGCGCCGATGCGCCGCGCGGTGATCATCCAGCCGTCCTCGGCATCGGTCAGCTCGGCGCGGACGACCTCGGTGGCGAGCCGCAGGAGAGGGCGCAGCTCGAACTTCGCGACGTAGCGCTCGAGGTAGGCCTGGACCTGCTCGCCGGTGGGCCACTCGGGGTATTCCCGGGGCATCGGCAGGTCCGAGAAGGCGTACGAGTCCTTGTTGTTCTGCGTCCGGAGGCCCGAGTACCGACGGGTCGCGCTCCACACCCCGCCGACGTCCGGCGCCTTCTCGAAGACCGTGACGTCATGCTCGAACTCGCGGAGGATCTTCGCGGTAGCCAGTCCTGCGAAACCGGCACCGACGACGGCGATCTTCAAGGGGCCCCTGCTCTCTGTAGATTTCCGGCATTTTTCACGAATGGTAGCGGTGTCGGACCCTGTGCGACAGAGGTCGATCGAGGCGAATGCCCAGGTCGGCTGACACTTCGGAACAGGGTCCGGCGACACGCCACTCGAATGTCAGTGGTTCAGTCCATGATTGTGTCTGTGAGCGAGACGACAGGCATCCCGGAACGTGAAGAAGCCATGAGCGACGAGGCCACCGCACAGCGGCGGTGGGCCGAGCTCGTGGCCCGGATCGAGGAGGATCGGCGCGCCTACTTCGAGGCGGACGCGCCCGTCTCGTCGGACGCCGAGTACGACGCGCGGATGCGTGAGCTGCAGGCCCTCGAGGCGGCGCACCCCGCCCTGGTGACGCCGGAGTCGCCGACGCAGAGCGTCGGCGGCGCGGCGGCGGCGGGTTTCGTCACGGTGGAGCACATCGAACGCATGCTCTCGCTCGACAACGCGTTCAGCACCGACGAACTGGCGGTGTGGGCCGAGAAGGTCAACCGTGACCTCGGTACGGACCGTCCGGGGCTGCTGTGCGAGGTCAAGATCGACGGCCTGGCGATCTCCCTGGTCTACGAGAAGGGGCGCCTGGTGCGTGGCGTCACGCGCGGCGACGGGCGAGTCGGCGAGGACGTGACCCGCAACGTGCTGCGGATCGCCGAGATCCCCCAGACCCTCACCGGCGAGGGGCACCCCGACGTCGTCGAGGTGCGCGGCGAGGTGTTCATCCCGGTCGCCACCTTCGCGCGGCTCAACGAGCTGCAGGCCGAGCTGCGCGAGCGGGCGGTCGAGGACGCACGCGAACGGTCCGAGCGGAACGTCGGCGGCAAGGAGTTCGACGTCGAGCGAGCACGTGTCGCAGCGCTCCGCCGGTTCCCGCAGTTCGCCAACCCGCGCAACGCCGCAGCGGGTGGCCTGCGGCAGCTGCTGGAGAACAAGGACGGGCTCGAGCTGGAGGCGGGTCTCGCCCGGGTGGAGGGCCTGCGCATGTACGCGCACGGCGTGGGCGCGCTGCAGTGGCAGGAGGGCGAGCACACGGAGCTGGAGCGGCAGTCCGACGCGTACACCCTGTTCGAGCAGTGGGGCATCCCTGTCTCCCCGCACAACCGGGTGGTCGACGGCCTGGACGGCGCGCTCGAGATGATCGAGTACTTCCGCGAGCACCGGCACGACATCGAGCACGAGCTCGACGGGATCGTCCTCAAGGTCGACGCCCTCGCACGGCAGCGGAGGCTGGGCTCCACGAGCCGCGCGCCGCGCTGGGCCATCGCGTTCAAGTACCCGCCGGAGGAGGTCAACACGCGCCTGCTCGCCATCCAGGTCGGTGTGGGCCGGACCGGCCGCGCCACTCCGTACGCCGTCATGGAGCCGGTGAAGGTCGCGGGTTCCACGGTGCGTCAGGCGACGCTGCACAACCAGGACGTGGTGCGGGCCAAGGGCGTGCGCATCGGCGACGTCGTGGTGCTGCGCAAGGCAGGTGACGTCATCCCGGAGATCGTCGGGCCGGTGTCCGCCCTCGCCGACGACGGCTACCCGCGCGAGGACTTCGTCATGCCCGCGGAGTGCCCGGAGTGCGGTACGCCGCTACGCGCCATGAAGGAGGCCGACGTCGACCTGCGCTGCCCGAACGCGGAGTCGTGCCCGGCCCAGGTACGCGGGCGCGTCGAGCACATCGGCTCGCGCGGCGGCCTCGACATCGAGGTCCTCGGCGAGGTCACCGCCGCGGCGCTCACGCAGCCCGACGTGCCGGAGACCCCGCCCCTGGTCACCGAGGCCCAGCTGTTCTCGCTCACGCTCGACCAGCTCCTCCCCATCGAGGCGGTGGTCCGTGACGCGGAGACCGGCCTGCCCAAGATGGACGACGACGGCGTGGTGCGCCGACGGGCCCCGTTCCGGCGCAAGGTGTCGTACAGCAAGGCGCAGCGCGCCGCGGCCGAGGAAACCGGCGAGACCCTGGACGAGTGGGCGCCGTCGGCCAACGCGACGAAGCTCCTCGAAGAGCTGGAGCGTGCCAAGACGAAGGAGCTGTGGCGCAAGCTCGTCTCACTGAACATCCGGCACGTCGGGCCGGTCGCGGCGCGGGCGCTCGCGGGCTGGTTCGGTTCCGTGGACGCCATCGAGGCGGCGTCGGAGGAGGAGCTGGCCGCCGTCGACGGCGTCGGCCCGGTGATCGCTGCCGAGATCAAGGCCTGGCTCGCGGTGGAGTGGCACCAGGACATCCTCGCGGCGTGGCGCGCCGCGGGCGTCGAGCTCGCCACTCCGGGCCATCCCGGACCTGCCGCGATGGCGGAGACCGACACCGGGCCCACCGGCCCGCTCGCCGGCCTGACCGTGGTGGTGACCGGATCGCTCGAGGACTTCACGCGCGACGGCGCCAAGGAGGCCATCATCGCCGCGGGCGGCAAGGCCTCCGGCTCGGTCTCCAAGAAGACCGACTACGTGGTGCTGGGGGAGAACGCCGGGACCAAGGCGGCCAAGGCGGAGGCCCTGGAGATCCCGACGTTGGACGAGGAAGGCTTCAAGAAGCTGCTGGAGGGCGGCCCGGAGGCGCTGTGAGCCGGTGGCCCTCGTGTGTCGGCTCGTCAGGTGAGCTCTTTGGCGATGCGCAGCAGGAAGCGGCGGGCATCCTCGCCAGTGAGTGCGACCTTCTGCAGGGCGGTGAAGGTCTTGATATAGGCCTCGGTCTCGGCACCGGTATAGCGGTGCTCGCGCGAGGTCGTCTCGACACAGACGAGATCGTCGAACATCTCGAACATGTGCGTCGGGACATCGTCAGCAGCACCGTACGGGAGGACGCCGAGACGTACGTTGGGCAGCCCGATCGCCGACTGCAGGCGATCGATCTGGGCGCGCATCACATCGGCGGGGACCAGGCCCCAGCGCAGCACGGGTTCCGCGAGGACGAACTCGAACCGGCGCGACGTGTACAGGTACCTCTGACGCTCCATGCGCGTCGCGACGGCCTCTTCGACATCGGCGACGGAGACCTCGTGCGCCCGGGCCGCGGCGGTCAGGATCGCGTGGGCGTAGTCGGGCGTCTGCAGCATGCCGGGGATGACGACGTTGTGGAACTCGCGAAAGTGGGTGCAGCCCTGGACGAGCGCGTTGTATCCGGCCTGCACGGGCGCTTGTCCGCGCCGGGCGCGTCGTCGGTGGCTGTGCTGGTCCTCGCGGGACTGGTCCAGGAGCCCGAGCAGGCGCGTGCGCTCGGTCTCGGAGCCGCCGGTCACGGCGAGCCAGGCGTCGACATCGGCCGGGGAAGCGTTCTGCCGGGCAAGCTCGATGCGGGACACCTTCGACGCCGGCCAACCGAGGGCTGCGGCGAGGTCCTTACCTGCCAGGTCGGCGCCCACGCGCAGTGCACGCAGGCGCCGGCCCAGGTCCTCGAGGTGGTTCGGTCCGGGCATGTCAGGACGGTACAGCGCGCAGGGCAAGCTCCCACAGAGTTCGGGCACGTGTGAGCGCCACATCGTCAGTCTCAAGCCTGCGGGTGACCATGTTGCCGGCGTCGTCGAACTCCATGACGAGCAACCGCGAGTCGTCCAGGAACCACCAGTCGTCGTTCCCGGCGGCGGGAAGGAGCCCGGACGCCTCGGCCTGTTCGCGGGTGATGTAGTGGATGATCTCGCCCGCCTCGACGTTCCACTGCCCGACCCATCGGGCGTAGCGGTGGTAGTCGCTGAGTGGCTCCGTCTGGACCCGCACACGCTCCATCCGCTTCCCCGCTGCCGTCAGATCACGGATCTGATCCAGCCATGCGACATACCCATCCAGCTCCTCCGGGTATCCCGCGCGACCCGCCAGGAACGCTTTGTAGTGGTCGTCGAGGTCGACGGCGTAGACGGGCTGCTGTTCGAGCCGGAATGCCGTTGCGGCAAAGTTGTGCGTCAGCTCATGGAACTCGTCCCATCCGATCTCCCGGCCGTTCAGAGCGCAGCACCCCTCAGCCTGTCGAGCACGTTCGCAGGGACAAACACACCGTCGTCGTCGTCGAGCTGACGCAGACGAGCGCGGGTCTCGTTGTCGAGCTTGATGCCTTGGACGACATACCCGCCGTCGGTGCGGTACAGGGCGGGGCAGTTGTCGACCTTGGAATCCTCGTCCTTCCACATGAACTCGATGTCCATCGTTCCTCCATGGGTTGGCAGCTCGGCGGTGAGAATCCTTGCCTGGGAAGTGTGGCACGCCACGTGGGAGCGCCGTGCGCAATTGCTTCTGCTGGAGCAATTGCGCACCGTCGGATGCCCTGCGATGGGACGCTCATGCACATGACGACCAAGACCGAAACACGGGCCACGGGGGTGGAGCAGCGGTTCCCCGCCTCTAGCACCGAGGGCAATCCCACGACCGTCACCAGGCCGATCGCTGTCGGTTACGTCAGCGCCGTCTCGGACGACGCCCACCGGCAACAGCACCAGGTACTGGCAACCCATGCCGCGAGCGCGGGCATGAGCCTGGCGCACGTCGTGGAGGACCCACACGACTCGGTCACTCTCAGCGAGCTGTTGGAGATCGCCGACGCCTACGGTGCAGCCCGCATGTTTCTGCCGGAGGGTGCGCCGATGGCGGCCCGGTACCGATCATTGACAGACGTACTGAAGCGCATCGACGCTGTCTGCGCCGTTGTGCCCGCCGCCAGTCCCTCGACAGCCGAATGGCTGTGCGCATGAACGCGATTGCGACCCAGGCGCCGCAGCCCGACTGTCGTGAGAGCTTTGCGCCCGCCATGGTCGCGCTCGATATCGACGGCACGCTGCTGCGTACCGGTGAGCCGGTGCCGGAGGTCACCGTACGGGCCGTGCGACGGGTGCGGGCGGCGGGTCACCATGTGGTTCTTGCTTCTGGTCGCTCGCTCGTGGGGGTGTTGCCGGTGGCCCGGCAGCTCGGGATGGTCCGGGGATGGGTGGTCGCCTCGAACGGCGCGGTCACGGCGCGGCTGACCCCGGAGGCGCCGGTCGGGTACGTGCTGGAACAGGTGCTGCGGTTCGACGTCGGCCCCGTGGTTGATCTCGCGTTGGCAGCTCTCCCCGGGGTGCGGGTCGGTGTCGAGGAAACCGGGAGCGGATACTGGGTGAACCACTTGTTCTCACCTGAGCAGGTCAATGGTGCTCAGCGCATCGTCGACCGGGAGGCCTTAAAAATGGTGCCGTCCGCGCGGGTGATCCTCCAGGGCGACGGCGTCCTGTCGATGGTCGATCGGCTGCGGGCGCTCCGCGTGACAGTCAATACGGTCACCGACACGTGGCTCGACGTCACGCCGACCGGCCTGTCGAAGGCCACTGCCTTGGAGGGGGTCCGTGCCGACCTCGGCGTCTCGCCCGAGGACACGGTGGCAGTCGGCGACGGGATGAACGATGTCGAGGCGCTGGCGTGGGCTGCCTACGCTGTCGCGATGGCGCACGCACCGGATGCCCTCAAGACTGTCGCCGATGAGGTTACCGGGACGATCGACGAGCACGGGGCGGCAAGCGTCCTGCATTCTTTGCTGGTGGAGCGACCTTGAGCCCACTCACCGCCGCCCCGGCAGTCGCATGGTGAGCAGCTTCGCCTGCGGCGCGAGCCGGGCGGCGAGGGCGAAGACGCCGTCGGTGCGCTGCCGGTCGGGGTCGATCACCGAGAACAGGTTCACGCCCAGGTAGAACGTGATCGCGGCGTCGGCGACGTCGCGTGCGGGCAGGAGCTTGCCCAGCGGGGTCCCGCCGACGACGCGCTCCCACTGCTCCGCGACAAAGCTGACCCAGGGCTCGGCGCGCACGCTGATCTCCGCCCGCAGCGCCGGCTTGGTGACGGCGGCCGCGACGAGCTCGCCGAACTGTGCGATGTACCCGCGCTCCAGGTCGGTGCGGTAGATGGTGGTCGCTGCCTCGACCAGCTCCTCCACGGTCCGGGCCTTCGCCGCCGTGGCGCGGTGCAACGCCATGCGTTCCTCGGTGGCGCGGTCGAGCGCTGCCAGGAGCAGCTGGTCGACACCCCCGAAGTGGTAGAAGACCAGCGCCGAGTTGGCCTCGGCCGCCGTCGCGATGGATCTGGCTGATGTCCCGGCGTACCCCTGCTCGCGCAGCACCTGGTCCGCCGCGTCCAGCAGCCGCTTCCGTGTGTCCTCGGCCGTCCCACGCCCTGTCTGGGCCATCGCCGGCTCCTTCCGTCGTTGCTTGATCATATGCTTTAATCACCTGATTAAAGCGACTGATCAAATCGATCGATCAACGACTGCCCGTGCCACCCGCCGGGCGACCGATCCCGGAGGACACCGTGCACGAGACCACCAACGAGCCAGCCAACGAGCTAGCCGGCGAGCCCACGCACCCACCCCGGGAGATCGATCCCGACCCGGGACGGCAGGGCCGCCGGGACCTGCGCCCCGATGCGGAGTGGGTCGCAGATCCCGAGCCGCTCCGCGCGCCACGCCCTCCGCTGGCGCCCGAGGCGCGCCGCGCACGGCTCCTGCTGGCCGGGATCGCCCTCGCCCTGTTCGCTGCCATGCTCGTGGCCAAGCTCCTCGACTCCGCGGGCGCACAGCAGACCGCGCTCTTCTACGTGGGCATCCCGGCGGTCATCGCCCTCACCGTGATCCTCACCGCCCGGCCCAGGAGCGCCGTCGGTACCGCCCTGGCCACGACGACGGTGGGGCTGGCGCTCGCGGGCCCGCTCCTGGACGAGGGCGTCGTGTGCCTGGTCATCGCGGCGCCGCTGTTCTACGGCGTCGCGGCGCTCGTCGGCGGGATCGTCCAGAAGTCCCGCAACCATCGAGGGCGTGCGCTCGCGGCGGCGCCGCTGCTCCTCGTGCTGGTGGCCGAGGGGATCGGCGGGTTCAGCCTGATTCCGCGGGAGGACGTCGGCGTCGCGACCGTCGTCGTGCAGGCGACGCCCGATCAGGTGGCCGCCGCCCTGGCTGCCCCGCCCGCGTACGGGGAGTTCGAGGCCCCGTTCCTGCGCGCCGTCCCGTTCCCCGAGCCGGTGTCCGCCACAGGGCACGGGCTCCGGGTCGGCGACGAGCGGCACGTGGCCTTCACCCCGCGGCGCAGCCTGGGGATCGACGCGGGGACGACGCCGCGGGCGATGTCGCTGCGCGTCGTGCGGTCCCAGGTGTCCGACGGCGGGGGCCACCTGCGGCTCGACGTCACCTCCGACACCACCCTGGCCCGCTGGATGGACCTGCACGCCGCAGACGTCACGTGGGAGGCGGCCGGTGCCGGCCGGACCCGGGTCACCTGGGCGCTGGAGTACACGCGCACCTTCGACCCGTCCTGGTACTTCGGCCCGATCCAGCACTACGCGTCAGGCCTGGCCGCCGAGTACCTGATCGACACGTTCGCGGCCACGGCGGAGCGGGCGGAGGCGTGACGGGCCTGCTCGACCCGGGCACGGCTGCCGTCGTCGTGCGTGGAGCGGCGGTGGTCGGACCGCTGCTCCTGGTGGTCGCCCTCTGCGTCCGGCGGACGCCGAGCCCGCGCGTGATCGGCGCAACCGTCACCGCGACGGCGTGGGCCGCGGTGCTGCTCCTGCCACTGAACGTCGCGGCGCCCTCGTTCGGCTGGTGGACGTTCCACGCGACGGGCGCGGTCTGGTTCGGCGTGCCCGTCGACCTCTGGCTCGGCTGGTCGCTGCTCTGGGGAGCGGTACCCGCCCTGGTCCTGAGTCAGCTCCGTACCGAGCACGGCAGGGGGACCGGAGCACTCGTGCTCCTGGCCGCCGCCCTGGTCTGGCTGGACCTGGCGCTCATGCCGCTCGGCGAGCCGGTGGTCGTGCTCGGCGGCGCCTGGCTGGTCGGCGAGGCGCTGGGGGTCGCGACGGCCCTGGTGCCGGCCCTGCTCCTGGCCCGCTGGACCCTGCGCCGGACACGCGTGGTGCTCCGGGCGTGGGGGCAGGCGATCTGGGCCGGCGGACTGCTGCTCGCCCTGCCGGTGCTCGCCCTCGCGCCCGAGCAGCGCTGGCCCGCACCGGTCACGTCCATCGGTGTCCAGCTCACGCTGCTCGCCTGCCTGCCGGGCGTGGCCGCGATGCGGGAGCTCGCCGCCGTCGGGCGCGGCACGCCCCTCCCGTACGACCCGCCGTCGCGCCTGGTCGCCTCCGGGCCCTACGCGTACGTGCGCAACCCCATGCAGGCCACCATCGCTGTCTCGTACGCAGGGCTCGCGCTGACCTTCGGCGAGCCAGCCCTCCTCCTCGGCACCCTGATCGCCGTCGGATACTCGGCAGGGCTGGGCGAATGGCACGAGGGGGAGCAGCTTCGACAGGCGTTCGGGCCGCCGTACCAGGCGTACCGCGCCGCTGTACGGCCGTGGCTGCCGCGGTGGCGCCCGGCGCCGGTGCTCCCGGCCGCGACGCTGTGGGTCGCCGCCGACTGCGTGGAGTGCACGGGCGTCGCCCGCTGGTTCGCGCACCGCAGCCCGGTCAACCTCGAGATCCGGCCGGCCGCCGATCACCCGGAGGTCCTGTACCGCATCACCTACGAGGCGCCCGCCGTGCGTGCCCAGGGTGTCGCCGCCGTCGCTCGCGCGCTGGCGCACGTGCATCTCGGCTGGGCGCTCGCGGGCTGGGCGTTGGATCTCCCCGGGGTGCGCCACTTCGGACAGCTGGGCGCCGACGCGTTCGGGGCAGGGCCGCGCCCGTCGCGCCCGGCAGCCTGCGCGTCCGGTGTCGCGGTCATGCCTCGCGCGGTCATGCCTCGTGCAGTCGCGACGCCCTCGCACACGCGGGGCGATTAATGGTGACTAGTTGACGACTTTTGCTTGACTACCGGCAGAAGTCCCTCGTAGGTTCTTGCCCGCAGGGTCAACGCCGACCGAGGAGAACTGATGAGACAACGTGGAACCAGAATCCGCGCGAGACAGGCAGGCGCAGGCGCGACTGCCGTAGCACTGACAGCGGTGATGCTGTCGGGAGCCGTCCCCCTCGCGTCGGCAGCGGACGATCTGCCGCCGCAGGAACCCGGCGTCACCCTGCGGACCTACGACCTGGCACGTGACCTGAGCGAGCTGTGCACGCTCCGCTCCGGCCAGACGCCGAACGTGGACCAGCTCAAGCCGACCATCGACTACTCGACGGAGGCCGACTTCGGCATGGGCGAGCGCTTCATCGCGCACGCGCTCGCGAACCTGTCGGTGCCGTCCGCCGGGAACTACGAGTTCCGGCTCACCAGCGACGACGGCTCGCGCCTGGTGATCGACGACGCAGAGGTCATCGACAACGACGGCCTCCACGGCGCGGAGTCGAAGGAGGGCACCGTCGCTCTCGAGGCAGGGTTCCACGACCTGCGGGTGGAGTACTTCGACAACACCAACGACAACATCCTGCGGCTCGAGTGGCGCCCGCCGGGCACGGCGGACTTCGTCGTCGTCCCCGAGAGCGTGCTGAGCACCGAGGCCGGCGTCGTGCGCGTGACCGCCCCGGGCACCAAGTACTGCGAGGGCCAGGACGACTCGGCGGGCGACGGCATGCGCCTCGACGCCGTGCACCCGGGCTACACGCTCACCGACCTGCGTCCGGAGGGCTTCGAGCCCATGGTCGCCGGGCTCGACTGGACCGACGACGACCGCCTCGCCGTGGTCACGTCCGGCTCGGTGAGCCCCGGTGGCTGGGTCGAGGACCCCGAGCCGGGCGAGGTGTTCCTGCTCGACAACGTGACAGGCGAGACCTCGAAGGACCAGGTGACCTACGAGAAGGTCGCAACTGACCTGTTCAACCCGATGGGTATCGCTGTGATCGGCGAGTCCATCTACGTCTCGGAGCGGGACAAGCTCACCGAGCTCACGGACCCCGACGGCGACGGCTTCTACGACGACCACCGCACGGTGGCCGAGTGGCCCTTCGGCGGCAACTTCCACGAGTTCGCCTTCGGCCTGCTGCACGACAAGAAGTACTTCTACGTGAACCTGTCGGTGGCCATCAACAACGGCGGCGCCACCACGGACCCGCAGCCCGCCGAGAACCGCGGCACCGCGATCAAGGTGGACCGCCGGACCGGGAAGGTCAGCTACGTCGCCGGCGGCCTGCGCACGCCGAACGGCATGGTCAAGGGCCCGGACGGCGAGCTGTTCGTGATGGACAACCAGGGCGCCTGGCTGCCCAGCTCGAAGCTCGTGCACGTCGAGCAGGGCAAGTTCTTCAACCACTTCACCAACCCGGCCGGCCCGTACGACGACCAGCCCGTCTCGGCGCCTGCCCTGTGGGTGCCGCAGAACGAGATCGGCAACTCGCCGAGCGCCCCGGTGCAGATCGAGGAGGGTCCGTTCGAGGACCAGCTCGTGTTCGGCGACGTCACCTACGGCGGCCTCCAGCGTGGCTTCCTCGAGAAGGTCGACGGCGAGTACCAGGGTGCTGTCTTCCGGCACTCGGCCGGCCTGGAGGCAGGCGTCAACCGCACCGTCGTCGGGCCCGACGGCGCCCTGTACGTCGGCGGCATCGGCGAGGGCGGCAACTGGAGCGAGCCGGGCAAGCTGCGCTACGGCCTGCAGAAGCTCGCGCCCAATGGCGAGGACGCCTTCGACATGACCGAGATGCGGGTCACCAAGAAGGGCTTCGAGGTCGAGTACACGCAGCCGCTCTCCGCGGAGACGGTGGCGAAGATCGCCGAGGACCCCAACGCGGCGTTCCGGATGGACCACTGGCGCTACGTGCCGACCCGCAGCTACGGCGGGCCGAAGATCGACGAGCGGCCGCTGTTCGTCGCGGGCGCCAAGGTCTCGCGCGACCGCACGAAGGTGACGCTCACCGTGGACGGCCTCGAGCCGGGCCGCGTGGTGCACCTGCGCAGCCCGCGCCCGTTCGCGGACGCCGAGGGCCGCGAGCTGTGGAACACCGAGGCCTGGTACACGCTCAACGCGATCCCCGGCTACAAGGCTCCGGCCGAGCAGGGGTACTTCGAGGCCGAGGAGGCCACGCTGCGCGGCAGCGCGAACGTCGCCACCGAGCACAGCGGCTACTCCGGCTCCGGGTTCGCCGCCGGGTTCGGCCAGGTGGGCGCCTCGGCGACCTTCACCGCCGACGTCCGCCGTCGGGGTAACCAGCCCGTGAGCCTGCGGTACTCGAACGGACCCAACCCGTTCGAGGGCACCAAGGAGGTGTCGGTGCTCGTCAACGGGCAGGAGGTCGAGCCGTGGGCGCTGGAGTCGACGGGTGACTGGAAGACCTGGGCGACGGCGACGCGCGACCTGCCGCTCCGCAAGGGCGTCAACACCATCACGCTGCGCTACGACGCCGACGACGACGGCAACGTCAACCTCGACGTGCTCAAGGTCGGCGCGGGCAGCCCGGACATCTGCCGGCCGGAGCGGTACGAGCGGGGCTATCAGGCCCTGTTCGACGGCACCCTGGCGTCCCTCGACGAGTGGCGCCTCGCGGGAGCCGGGTCATTCGGCCGCCAGGCCGACTGCTCGATCCGGAGCACGGGCGGCATGGGGCTGCTCTGGCACACCGGCCAGGAGCTGGGCGAGTACAGCCTCAAGCTGGACTGGAAGCTCGTGAAGGACGACAACGGCGGCATCTTCGTCGGCTTCCCGAACCCGGGGAACGACCCGTGGGTCGCCGTCGACCAGGGCTACGAGATCCAGGTCGACGCGAGCGACGAGCCCGACCGCACCACCGGGTCGATCTACACCTTCCAGGGCGCGGACCCGGACGCCGTGGAGCAGGCGCTGAAGCCCGTGGGCTCGTGGAACTCCTACGAGATCCGCGTGGTGGGGCAGAACATCAAGGTCCTGCTCAACGGGGTGCTGGTGAACGACTTCGACAGCACCGACCCCGCGCGTGACCTCGCTCAGGGGTACGTGGGTCTCCAGAACCATGGCGGCGGGGAGACGATCTACTACCGCGACGTCCGGGTGAAGAACCTGGGCTGACCCTGCCGGGTCCGCGAAGTAGAGCGCCTGTCCGGGTCTCCCTGGCAACTACAGGGAGACCCGGACAGGCGCTCTACTTCGCGAGCCAGACCGGTCCTACGCGACCAGGCGGTCCACCGCTTCCGAGGACAGCGCCTGGTCCACCGCCATGGCGCTCGCGCCCAGGACGCCGGCCTGCGGCCCCGTCCGAGCGGTGACGATGCGCAGGTGCTGCGTCGCCAGGGGCAGGGACCGCTGGTAGACGACCTCACGGATGCCGGCCACTATGTGCTCGCCGGCGTCGGCCAGGATGCCGCCGATGACGATCATCGACGGGTTGAGCAGGCTGACGCTCGTGGCGAGCACCGCGCCGATGTCCCGGCCGGCCTGGCGCACCGCCTGGCTCGCGGCGACGTCCCCGGCCCGCACCATGGCGACGACGTCGGCGGGCTTCTCCGCACCCTCGAGGGCGTTCGCGACGGCGAGCCCGCTCGCGATCGCCTCGAGGCAGCCGATGTTGCCGCACCGGCAGACGACGTCGGTCACGCCCGGCACCGCGACGTGCCCGATGTCGCCGGCCGAACCCTGGGCGCCGCGCCGGAGCGCACCGTCGGAGATGATGCCCGCGCCGATTCCGGTGGCGACCTTGACGAACAGCAGGTCCGCGACGTCGGGCCAGGCGACGCGATGCTCGCCCAGGGCCATGATGTTGACGTCGTTGTCCACGAGCACCGGCGCGTGGAACCGCGCGCCGAGGATGCCGGGGACGTCGGCGTTGTCCCAGCCGGGCATGATCGGCGGGTTGTTCGGCTTGCCGGTGGCGTGCTCGACGGGCCCGGGCAGGCCGACGCCGACCCCGGCGAGCTCGCCGGGGGAGCGGCCGGCCTCGTGCAGCAGCTCGGCGCCCGTCCGCGCGACCTGGTCGAGCACCAGCTCAGGCCCGTCGGTGATCAGCAGGGGCAGGTCGCGGTGCGCGAGCACCGTGGAGGCGAGGTCCGTCAGGGCGAGCCGCGCGTGCGTCGCGCCGAGGTCCACCCCGAGCACCACCCGGGCGGACGGCGCGAACGCGAAGGTCGCCGGCGGGCGGCCGCCGGTGGAGGACGCCTCACCCGCGGGAGCGATGAGCCCCGCCGTCATGAGCAGGTCGATGCGTGCCGCGACGGTCGAGCGGGCCTGGCCCGTCACCGCCGCAAGATCGGCTCGCGTGCGAGGCCGTCCGTCGCGCAAGAGCTGGAACATGTCCCCTGCCCCAGAGACCTTGGGCGCCTGCTGAATCACTTCCCGTGCCACTTCCACCATGCCTCTAGTCAATCATGGCGGGCGAAGTCACGACTTTTGCTTGACGGTCGGCAAAAGTCCCTCTACGTTCGATACATGGTCGACGTGGACCCCCAGCGGGCAGAGCAACGGGATGAGCAGCCCCTGCTGCGTATGCGTGGCATCGTGAAGCAATTTCCCGGCGCGCGGGCGCTCGACGGCGTGGACCTCGAGGTCCGCCCCGGCGAGGTGCACTGCCTGCTGGGTCAGAACGGGGCTGGCAAGTCCACCCTGATCAAGGTCCTGGCCGGGGCGCACCAGCCCACCGAGGGCGAGATCCTGCTCGACGAGGAACCGGTGACGATCTCGGATCCTGTCGCGGCGCTCAACCTCGGCATCGCGACCATCTACCAGGAGCTGGACGTCGTCGACGGGCTCACCGTCGCCGAGAACATCTACCTCGGGCACGAGCTCGCACGGGGCGGCGTCACGCGCCGGTCCGACGCGGCCCGGAACACCCGGGAGATCCTGAAGCGGCTCGGCCACTCCGAGATCTCGCCGCACCGCGAGGTGGGCAGCCTCCCTGCGGCGGGCAAGCAGATCGTCTCGCTCGCCCGCGCGCTGTCCCGGGACGCGCGCGTGGTCATCATGGACGAGCCGTCCGCCGTGCTGGACTCCGAGGAGGTCGAGAACCTCCACCGCATCGTGCGTGAGCTCACCGCCGACGGCGTCGCCGTCGTCTACATCTCGCACCGGCTGGAGGAGATCCGCCAGCTCGGCGACCGGATCACCGTGATCAAGGACGGCCGGACCGTGGCGACGAGCCTGCTGGTCGCGGACACCCCGACGGACGAGCTGATCCGTCTCATGACGGGCCGCTCGGTCGAGTACGCCTTCCCCGAGCGTCCCGGTGTCCCGGAGGACGCCGCACCCGTGCTGGAGGTCGAGGGTCTCGGGCTGGGCGACGTCTTCAAGGACGTCTCGCTCACGGTCCGGGCCGGTGAGATCGTCGGGCTGGCGGGCCTGGTGGGCTCGGGCCGCTCCGAGATCCTGGAGACCGTCTACGGGGCCCGGCGCTCGACGTCGGGCACCGTGCGCCTGGGTGGCAAGCGCCTGGGGTCCGGGGTGCACGCGGCGGTCGCCGCGGGGATCGGGCTGTGCCCCGAGGAGCGCAAGAGCCAGGGCCTGCTCCTGGACGAGCCCGTGTACCGGAACATCACGCTGTCCACCTTCGGGCGGTTCGCGCGTGGGGGACTCCTCGACGAGGGGGCCGAGCGCGCCGCGGCGCGTGAGCAGATCGAGGCCCTCGACCTGCGGCCCGCCTCCGCGGACCGCGACGCCCGCACCCTGTCCGGCGGCAACCAGCAGAAGGCGCTGCTGGCGCGCTGGCTGGTGCACGGCTGCCGGGTCCTGCTGCTCGACGAGCCCACGCGCGGCGTCGACGTCGGGGCGCGTGCCGAGATCTACACGCTGATCCGCCGCCTGGCCGACGAGGGCGCCGCCGTGGTCGTCGTCTCCAGCGAGATCCCCGAGGTGCTCGGCCTCGCGGACCGCGTACTGGTCATCTCCGACGGCAGGACGGTCCATGAGGGCCCGGCCGAAGACATCGACGAGCACGCCGTGCTCGACCTGGTCATGGAAGGAAGTGCCGCGTGAGCGGACGATCGGCCCTCATGGGCCCAGCCCTGCGGATGGGTGGACTCGTGTTCGCCCTCATCCTGCTCGTCGTCGTCGGTGTGGTGACCGGAGGCGAGCGGTTCGTGAGCTTCGGCAACGTCACCACGATCCTGAGCCTCGCGGCGGTCACCGGCGTGGTGAGCATCGGCATGACGTTCGTCATCACGTCCGGCGGTATCGACCTGTCGGTCGGCGCGGTGGTCGCCCTGGCCTCGATCTGGGCCTCTACCCTGTCCACCCAGTACCTGGCGCAGGACTACGGCTGGTGGGTCATCGTGGTGACCGCGCTTGCGGTCGGGCTCGTCGCGGGGCTCATCAACGGCGTGATCATCGCGTACGGCAAGGTGCCGGCGTTCATGGCGACCCTCGCCATGCTGGCCGCCGCTCGGGGCCTCGCCGAGCTCATCGCCGGACGGCGTACGCAGATCCTCGACGACCTGGAGCCGTTCTTCGACGTGTTCCAGGCCCGGCCGCTGGGCGTGCCCGTGATCGTGTGGATCTTCGTCGTGGTCGCGGCCGCCGGCTGGTTCCTGCTGAACCGCACGACGTTCGGGCGGCGCACCGTCGCCATCGGCGGCAATCCCGAGGCGTCCCGCCTGGCGGGCATCAAGATCAAGCGGCACACGCTGTACCTGTACGGGCTATCCGGCCTGACGGCAGGCATCGGCGCCGTGATCCTGCTGGCCAGGACCACCTCCGGCTCCTCCACCCACGGGACGCTCCTCGAGCTGGACACCATCGCGGCGGTCGTCGTGGGCGGCACCCTGCTGGCCGGCGGGCGCGGCACCATCACCGGCACCGTGCTGGGCGTCCTCATCTTCTCGACGCTCACCAACGTGTTCGTCATCAACAACCTCGACAGCTCGGTCCAGGCGATCGCCAAGGGCGCGATCATCGTGGGCGCCGTGCTGCTGCAGCAGTGGTTCGCCTCGCGCGAGAAGGCGGCGAGCACGTGAGCCCGGCGCCATCCAGCGGCGCGCCCTCCAGCGCCTTTTCAGGCCAAGTCGTTCCAGTCAACCCAGACAAGCTCCGCCCCAGATCAAGGGAGATCACCATGACCTCGTCCACCGCAGTACGCACGCGCAGGGTTTCCGGCGCCTTCATCGCAGCGGCCTGTGCCGCGCTCGTCGTCAGCGGTTGCGTCAGCAACGAGCCCCGCGACGAGGAGACGGCCGCTACCGGCCCCGTCACGACCACCGAGAACGACGAGCCCGGCGACGAGGTAGTCATCGGCTTCTCCGCCCCGGCCGCCGACCACGGCTGGATGGGCGCCATCACCTCGGCGGCCCAGGCCGAGGCCGAGAAGTACGAGGACGTGGAGCTGCGCGTCGCCGAGGGCACCAACGAAGTGAACGTGCAGATCAGCCAGATCGAGGGCTTCATCAACGACGGCGTCGACGCCATCGTGCTCCTGCCGTTCGACGGTGCCGCTCTGACCGACGTGGCGCTCGACGCCATGGAGGCCGGCATCCCCGTCATCAACGTGGACCGCGAGTTCAGCAGCCCGTTCGCCGCGCGCACCACGGTGCTGGGCGACAACTACGGCATGGGTGTGAGCGCCGGCACCTACATCTGCGAGCAGCTGGGTGACAACGAGGACGCGGTGGTCGCCGAGATCGCCGGCATCGACGCCCTGCCGCTGACGACGGACCGGAGCGACGGCTTCAAGGACGCGCTCGGGGACTGCGGTCTCGACGTCGACGCCCGCGTCGCCGCCGACTTCACGGTCGAGGGCGGCGAGGAGGCGACCGCCAACCTGCTGTCCGCCGAGCCCGAGATCGACGCCATCTGGAACCACGACGACGACCAGGGCGTCGGCGTGATGGCGGCCATCGACAACGCCGGTCGCGACGAGTTCTTCCTGGTGGGCGGCGCAGGGTCGCGCAACATGATGGAAGAGATCCAGTCCGGCGACAGCGTCGTCCAGGCCACGGTCATCTACCCGTCCACCCAGGCCGCCGACGGCGTCAAGCTCGCCCGCCTGATCGCACAGAACAAGACGGTGGGCGACCTCGCCTCGATCGGCGTGCCCCGCACGGTCCAGCTCTTCGCGCCCGTCGTCACGGCGGACAACGTCGAGGAGTACCTGCCCATCGGCTTCGACTCCTGACGCGGTGACGCATCAGGACGACGCCCGCAGGGGCATGTGGAACGGCAGTGAGACGACAGTGGGGGGAGGCGCGGTATGAGCACCGTCGA
This sequence comes from Promicromonospora sp. CA-289599, assembly GCF_050936155.1. Classification (NCBI taxonomy): domain Bacteria; kingdom Bacillati; phylum Actinomycetota; class Actinomycetes; order Micrococcales; family Promicromonosporaceae; genus Promicromonospora; species Promicromonospora sp. CA-289599. Next base: position 1,511,304 of record NZ_JBNJNI010000001.1, on the reverse strand, counting down.
TAACGAGCTCGGGGTCGGCATGGTCGGCTACGCGTTCATGGGGGCGGCACACTCGCAGGCCTGGCGCACGGCGCCGCGGTTCTTCGACCTGGCCCTGGCACCGCGCATGCGCGCGGTGGCGGGGCGGGACGAGGCCGCGGTCCGTGCGGCGGCCGGCAAGCTGGGCTGGGACGAGGCGGTCGTCGGGTGGCGCGAGCTGCTGAAGCGGGACGACATCGGCCTGATCGACGTCTGCACGCCCGGTGACACGCACGCCGAGATCGCGATAGCGGCGCTCGAGGCGGGCAAGCACGTCCTGTGCGAGAAGCCGCTCGCCAACAGCGTGGCCGAGGCGGAGACCATGGTCGCGGCGGCCGAGGCCGCCGCGGAGCGTGGCGTGCACGCGATGGTGGGCTTCACCTACCGCCGCGTACCCGCCATCGCCCTGGCCAGGCAGCTGGTCGAGCAGGGGCGGATCGGCCAGGTGCGGCACGTGCGCGCGCAGTACCTGCAGGACTGGATTGCCGACCCGCAGACACCGATGTCGTGGCGGCTCGACAAGCAGAAGGCGGGTTCCGGCGCGCTGGGCGACATCGGCGCCCACGTGATCGACCTCGCGCAGTACGTCACGGGCGAGCTGCTCACCGGGGTGAGCGGCCTGCTCGAGACGTTCGTGCACGAGCGGCCGGAGTCGGCGGCGTCGGGGAGCCTGTCGGGCGTGGCCGACACGAGCCGCATGGGCAAGGTCACGGTGGACGACGCCGCGATCTTCCTCGGGCGGATGTCCGGCGGCGGGCTGGCGACCTTCGAGGCGACCAGGTTCGCGTGGGGCCGCAAGAACGCGATCCGGCTGGAGATCAACGGGTCGAAGGGTTCGCTCGCGTTCGACTTCGAGGACATGAACCTCCTGCACTTCTTCGACGCGTCCGACGACGCGGCGACCGCCGGCTTCCGCCGGATCGTCGTCACGGAGCCGGAGCACCCGTACGGCGGCGCGTGGTGGCCGCCGGGGCACGGGCTCGGCTACGAGCACGCGTTCACGCACCAGGTGGTCGACCTCGTCGGCGACCTGGCGGCAGGGCGGCAGCCGACGCCGTCGTTCAGCGACGGCCTGGTGGTCCAGCGGGTGCTGGACGCCGTCGAGCGCAGCGCGGACGGCGGCGGGGGATGGGTGTCGCTGGTCTGAGCTCCCGGCCCGGAGCGGTGCACCGCACCGCTCCGGGCCGGCGTCCGCACCACAGCAAGTACCGCAGTGGCACGGCAGCAGCACCGAAGTAGCACCGAAGTAGCACCGAAGTAGCACTTGCACAGCACTAGTACTGACCCGACTCGATGAGGAGCTCCAGGTGAGACACGTGCAACGAACCCGCCGCATTCTGCGGTCGGTGGTCGTGGCAGCAGCCACTACCGCTCTTGCTGTTCCCTTGGCGGTGACGGCCACCGCACAACCGACGTCGGCGCAGCCTGCGCAGGCCCAGGTTGCCGCCGCCCCCGGCGACGTAGCGGCCGAGCCCTTCGACACCCTCGTCTTCTCCAAGACGGCGGGCTTCCGGCACGGTTCGATCCCCGCCGGCATCCAGGCGATCACCCAGCTGGGTGCTGCCAACGACTTCACCGTCACCGCGACCGAGGACGCGAGCGTGTTCTCCGACGAGGGCCTCGCCGACTACGAGGTGGTCGTGTTCCTCTCGACCACGGGCGACGTCCTGAACGAGGACCAGCAGGCCGCGTTCGAGCGGTACATCCAGGGTGGCGGCGGCTACGCCGGTATCCATGCGGCCTCGGACACGGAGTACGAGTGGCCCTGGTACGGCGAGCTGGTGGGGGCCTACTTCAACTCCCACCCGCAGAACCAGGACGCCACGGTCAAGGTCGAGGACCACGAGCACACCTCGACGGCGCACCTGCCGGACCGCTGGGACCGCCACGACGAGTGGTACAACTTCCGCACGAACCCGCGCGACGAGGTGCACGTCCTCGCCTCCCTGGACGAGTCCTCCTACGACGCCGGCGCGGGCGCCATGGGCGCGGAGCACCCGATCGCCTGGTGCCAGGAGTACGACGGGGGCCGGTCCTGGTACACCGGCGGCGGGCACACCGACGCCTCGTACACCGAGCCGGAGTTCGTCGAGCACCTGCTGGGCGGTCTGCAGACCGCGGCGGGCGTCGTCGACTCCGACTGCGCCGCGACGCAGAGCGACAGCTACGAGATGGTGCCGCTCGACGAGGACACCGCGAACCCGATGATGCTGGACGTCGCCCCCGACGGGACCGTCTTCTACGTCGAGCGTGACGGCCGCGTCCAGACGATCGACCCCGAGTCGAACACCACGAGCACCGCGGTGGCGCTGGAGGTCACCCAGTCCAACGAGGACGGGCTGACCGGCGTCGTGCTCGACCCGGACTTCGCGTCCAACAGCTGGGTGTACCTGTTCTGGTCCCCGCAGGACGTGGGCGACGACGGCCCGCACAACCGGGTCTCGCGCTTCGAGTACGACACGGCCGCCGGCACGATCGACCCGGCCACCGAGGAGACCGTGCTGGTCATCCCGACGCAGCGCCAGACGTGCTGCCACGCGGGCGGTGACATGGTCTTCGACTCCGACGGCAACCTGTACGTGGCCACCGGCGACAACACGAACCCGTTCGAGTCCCAGGGCTACGCGCCGCTGGACGAGCGGTCCGGGCGGGCGAACTACGACTCGCAGCGCACCTCGGCCAACAGCAACGACCTGCGCGGCAAGGTGCTGCGGATCACGCCGCAGGACGACGGCTCGTACACGATCCCCGACGGCAACATGTTCGCGCCGGACACGGCGGACACGCTGCCGGAGATCTACGCGATGGGCTTCCGCAACCCGTTCCGGATCGGCGTCGACCCGGCGAACGGCAACGTGCTCGTGGCCGACTACGGTCCGGACGCGGGTGCGGCCAGCGCGACGCGCGGGCCCGCCGGCACGGTCGAGTGGAACGTCGTGAGCGAGCCCGGGTTTTACGGCTGGCCGTACTGCACGGGCGCGAACAACGCGTACCTCGACTACGACTTCGCCACGGGACAGTCCGGGGCGGCGTACGACTGCGCCGGTGGGGTGGCGAACAACTCGCCGAACAACACCGGCATCACGCAGCTGCCCGCCGCCGTCGAGGCGGAGGTCTGGTACGGGTACGGCACCAACCCGCTGTTCCCCGAGATCGGCGGCGGTGGCGCACCGATGGGCGGCCCGGTGTACTCCTACGACCCGGAGCTCGAGTCCGACGTCAAGTGGCCGGCCTACTGGGACGGCAAGGCGCTGTTCGGCGAGTGGAACCAGGGGCGGATGTACTCGTTCCAGCTCGCCGGTGAGCAGCGCGACGACCTCGTGGACATCAACCGGGTCCTGCCGCAGATCTTCGACCCGGAGGCCGGTTTCGACCGGCCGATGGACTTCGACTTCGGGCCGGACGGCGCGCTGTACGTCGTCGACTGGGGTTCCGGCTTCGGCGGCAACAACGACAGCTCGGGCGTGTACAAGGTCAACTACGTCAAGGGCGACCCGGCGCCGATCGCCCAGGCCAGTGCCGACGTCACCGACGGTCTGGCACCGCTGACCGTGCAGTTCTCCTCGGAGGGCACCCGGCACCCGGCCGGCGAACCCCTGACGCTGCAGTGGACCTTCGGCGACGGTTCGGCGCCGAGCGCCGAGGAGAACCCGACCCACACGTACACCGAGAACGGCCGCTACACCGCCCAGCTCGTCGCGACCGACGCCGCCGGGCAGACCGGTGTGGCGAACGTGACGATCGTGGTCGGCAACGTCGCACCCGAGGTGACTATCACCTTCCCCGACAACGGCGGCTTCTTCGAGTGGGGTGACCAGGTCCGCTACGAGATCGCGGTCGACGACCCCGACGGCGACGTGAGCTGTGAGAACGTCTCGCTGTTCACCTCGCTGGGCCACGACTCCCACGCCCACCCGTTCGACGAGCTGACCGGGTGCGAGGGTGTCATCCAGACGGCCCGTGACGAGGGCCACGGCATCGAGTCGAACATCTTCTGGGTGATCGAGGCCTTCTACACGGACGACGGCGGCGCGGCGGGCGCACCGCTGACGGCGACCGACCTGCAGGTGCTGCAGCCCAAGCTGGTCCAGTCGGAGTTCTTCACCGGAACGGGCCGGGTCGACGGCATCGGCGAGGGTACGGGTGACCCCGGCGTCCTGATCGAGGAGACGGGCGACACCGCGGGTGGCGGCCAGAACATCGGGTTCATCGAGCCCGGTGACTACTGGGCCCATGAGCCGGTGGGCCTGTCCGGCGTCGAGGCCATCTCGCTGCGCGCCGCCTCTGGTGCCGCCGGCGGGGAGATCTCGCTGCGGTGGGACGCGCCGGACGGTCCTGAGATCGGCCGGATCACGGTGCCGAGCACGGGTGGCTGGCAGCAGTACGTCGATGCCTCGACCGAGCTCAGCAACGTCCCGTCCGGCTCGGGTTCGCTGCACTTCGTGCTGCTCTCCGGCGGGGTCAACGCGAACTGGATGGAGATCGACGGCCGCGGGGTCACCGACAACGAACGGCCGGAGGTCGAGCTGACGGTCGACCCGGTCGCGGGCGACGCCCCGCTGACCGTGACCGCCAGTGCCGAGGCCACCGACCCCGACGGTACGGGCGACCTGACCTACGCCTGGGACGCCGGGCTCGGTGAGGGGTTCGTCGACGGCACGTCGTCCTTCGAGCACACCTACGACGAGCCGGGCAGCTACCGGCTCCAGGTGCGCGTCACAGACGAGGGCGGCGCGTACGCCGTCGAGTACGTCATGGTCGAGGTCACCGGGATCGTCCCGGAGCCGGAGCTCTGCCTGTCGGGCCGCTCGGACGACTTCCTCGGTGAGGAGCTCGACCCGGACCGCTGGACGGTGCTCGACCGCAACCAGGACCTGCGGGTCGCCGACGGTCTCCTCACGATCCCGGCGACCGCCGCGGACTTCTACGGGACGAACAACACCACCGTGCCGAACATCGTCCTGCAGGACCTGCCGGACGGTCCGTTCACCGCGACGGCCAAGGTGACCATCCCGGCCCATGCCCAATACCAGCAGGCCGGTCTGGTGATCTACGGCGACGCGGACAACTACGCGAAGATGGTGCTCCAGGGTCGCTCGGCACCCGCCGACCCGGCCACGCGCATCTTCCAGTACGTCCGCGAGGAGGCCGGCGCACCGAACGAGGTCGGTGACTCCAACACCGCTGCTCTCGGGGCGGCGTACCCGGACACCGTCTACGTACGCCTGGCCAGCAGCGACGGCGAGGACCTGACGGCGTCCTACTCGGCGGACGGAGTGGACTTCACGGCCATGCCGCAGACCAAGGCGCTCGCCGGTATCGAGGAACCGCGGATCGGGCTGTTCGCGCTCGCCGGCGCCGGCTCGTCCGCCGACGTCGTGGACGCTCAGTTCGACTGGTTCCACATCACCCCGGACGACACGTCCGCGGCCCCCGGGCCCGCGGACGAGTTCGACGGGGACGCCCTCGACGCCTGCCGCTGGGACATCGTGCGCGAGGACCCGACGGGCTACCGGGTGACCGGTGGCGCGCTGGAGATCGACACGACGGCGACGGACATCTACACCGGCGACAACACCGGCACGCCGAACATCGTCGTGCAGGACCTGCCGGACGACGACTGGACCGTCGAGACCCTCGTGGACGGGTCGGCCTTCGACCAGCAGTACCAGCAGGGCGGTCTGATCGTGTACGGGGACGACGACAACTACGTCAAGCTCGACCTCGTGACCGACAACGCTCCGGGCAGCGCCGTCACACAGCGCATCGAGCTGCGTAGCGAGGTCGACGCCGTGGTGCAGGACCCGCAGCCTGGCGCGAACGACCTCACGTCTCGCGTGTGGCACCTGCGGCTGTCGAAGGCCGGGTCCACCTTCACCGGTGAGTACAGCGCGGACGGCGAGGAATGGACCGCCCTCGCCGAGCCGGTGACGCACGAGGGACTGCAGGACGGCCGGGTGGGTCTGTTCGCACTCGGCGGCCCGCAGCAGTCGGTCGCCACGGCGTCGTTCGACCACTTCCGGGTGGCCGACGCGGCCGAGCCGCTCGAGGTGACCGGCACGCTGTCGCCTGCTGAGCCGGACGGCCCGGACGGGCAGTGGCTCGGGCCGGTCACGGTGACGGTGGAGACCACGGGCGGCCCGGACGGCGCCACGGTGTACCGGGAGGTCAACGTCGACGACGACGGCTGGACCGAGTACACCGCGCCGGTGGAGATCTCGACGTTCGGCGCCCACACCGTCCAGGTGCGGGCCTCGGCGGACGGCGAGACCGTGGTCGGCGAGCCCGTCGAGTTCACCATCTTCGAACCGCAGTTCACCGAGGCGACGCCCGCGGTCGAGATCGTCCAGCCGACCTGCCACTACAACCAGTCGGGTGCCGAGGTCGTCACCGGCGGTGCGCTGGTCACGGCCGAGGTGGAGGGCGTGCGGTCCTACGTCGTGCGGGAGTGGGTCGACGGCGCCGCCGGTGACCTCGTCGACGACCTGGACGACGTCGCTCCCGGGAGGTACCGGGTCGCGGCCCGCCCTGCCGAAGGGTACGTCCTGGTCGGCGAGGACGGCTGGAGGGTCCGGGACAACGGGCTCGCCATCCTGTTCGTGACGATCGAGCAGCCGGAGTGCCCCGACCCCAACACGCCGGACGTCGTGGTGACGGCGGCGACGTGCGACGACGGCGGGTCGATCGTTCCGGTCGTCCTGCCCGGGGTGCGCAGCTACGTCGTGCACAACTGGGTCGACGGCGAGGCGGACGGCAAGCCGCGCAACCTGCGCGACCTGCCTGCGGGTGACTACCGGGTGATCGCCACACCGGCCAAGGGCGCCGAGCTGACGGCGGCCGGGGACTGGCAGCTCAGCCCGTCCGGCAAGGCGTTCGTCATCGTGACCGTCGAGGAGGAGTGCGTCAGCTGAGAGACGCGGGGCGTGCACCGGTCACCGGTGCACGCCCCGTCGCCCCGTGGCCCGGGGTCAACGGCAGGACTGGTGACCCCGGGCCCCTGTGAGTCGGAGAGGAACGAACATGGAACGGTTCACCCGCCTCGGCGCGGCGCTCCTGCTGGCGCTCGGGCTCGTCGCCGGGCCCGCCGCCGTCGCCGCGGCACACGGCGGCAAGATCGACGTCGAGCTCGGCACCGACGGTGCCGGAGGCGTCTCCGCGGCGCTGACCTGGGTGACTGACGGGCACCCGGTCGAGGAGTCGGCCGTCGTGGTCGTGCGAGGCGTCTCCGATGCCGGCGACGAGGTCGGCCCCGTCACGCTCGTCTCCGCGTCGGAAGGCGTCGGCTGGTACCGCTCGGAGCCCGCGCTGCTCGACGAGGGGCACTGGACGCTGACCGCCCAGGTGAAGGAACCCGGGAAGGCGAAGGTCGAGGTCGAGGTGGACGTCGCTCCGCCGGCCGCTCCGCCGTCCGAACCCGCGCCGTCCGAGACGTCCGGCCCCGGGGCCGAGGAGGCCGTCGCGGAGGGGGACGGCGCCGTCGCGGCACCGGCCGGCGACGGGTCGCCGTCGTCCGGGGGCCTGCCGAGCTGGTCCGGCTGGGTGCTGGGGGCGCTCGTCGCCGCAGGAGTGGCGGCCGTCGTCCTCCTGCGCCGGCGCAGGACGTGACCGAAGACCGATGGGCACGACCGGCGATGCCGGATCGTCACGCACAGGAGGAAAGAAAAATGGCACGACCGATCACCCTGTTCACCGGCCAGTGGGCCGACCTACCGCTCGAGGAGGTCGCGAGCCTCGCCTCGAAGTGGGGTTACGAGGGCCTGGAGCTGGCCTGCTGGGGCGACCACCTCGACCCCTGGCGCTGGGACGACGACGAGTACGTCGCCGGGCGCCTTGAGCTGCTGGAGCGGCACGGCCTGAAGGTGTGGGCGATCTCGAACCACCTCAAGGGCCAGGCCGTCTGCGACGACCCCATCGACCAGCGGCACCGTGACATCGTCTCCGACCGGGTGTGGGGCGACGGCGACCCCGAGGGCGTGCGGCAGCGTGCCGCCGAGGAGATGAAGAACACCGCGCGGCTGGCCGCCAAGCTCGGGGTCAAGACCGTCGTCGGGTTCACGGGCTCCGCCATCTGGAAGTACGTGGCGATGTTCCCGCCCGTCTCGGACGCCACGATCGAGGCCGGCTACCAGGACTTCGCCGACCGCTGGAACCCGATCCTCGACGTGTTCGACGAGGTGGGCGTGAAGTTCGCGCACGAGGTGCACCCGAGCGAGATCGCCTACGACTACTGGACCACCGTGCGGACCCTGGAGGCGATAGGCCACCGCGAGGCGTTCGGCCTGAACTGGGACCCGAGCCACATGGTGTGGCAGGACCTGGACCCGGTCAGCTTCCTCTGGGACTTCAAGGACCGGATCTACCACGTGGACTGCAAGGACACGAAGAAGCGCATGACGAACGGCCGCAACGGCCGCATGGGCTCGCACCTGCCGTGGGCCGACCCGCGCCGCGGCTGGGACTTCGTGTCGACCGGGCATGGAGACGTCCCGTGGGAGGACGCGTTCCGGATGCTCAACACGATCGGCTACGACGGCCCGATCTCCGTGGAGTGGGAGGACGCCGGCATGGACCGTCTCGTCGGCGCCCCGGAGGCACTCGAGTTCGTGCGCTCCCACGCGTACGACGCGCCGGACTCTGCGTTCGACGCGGCCTTCTCGACGCGCTGACGCGGACCTGCTGATCCAGCAAGAGCACTGACAAGGACCGGGCCCCGGACGAATGGGAGTGCGGACGAGGCCCGGCCCGCGTGACGAAACTCGACGAGGAGCTGCATCACGTATGAAGACTATCCAGGCGCGCGCGCGAGCGCGGCAAAAGAAGGCGTTCGCGGTGGTCGCGGCGACCGCGCTCGTCGGCACGGCCCTCCTGGCCGTGCCGACGGCGTCCGCCCACCCGGGTCACCCGAGCCACGACACCCAGGACGCCGAGGCAGCGGCCGACACCGACTGGGGCAACTACGAGAAGATCCTGCTCACCAAGGACGTCGGTGAGCCCATCGACATGGCGGTCCTTCCTGACTCGCGGGTGCTGCACACGGCCCGCAACGGGCAGGTGCGCCTGACCGACCCGGCCACCGGGGTCACCAAGCTGGTCAACACCCTCGACGTGTACGCGAACTCCGAGGACGGTCTGCAGGGCATCGCCCTGGCGCCGGACTTCGCGGAGAGCAACGAGGTCTACCTCGTGTACGCACCGCGGGACGCCGACGGCGACGGCGCGGCGGACACGCCGACGGGCAACGCGCCGGGCTCGCTGCCCGCGGGCGAGGACGAGAGCTACTGGGACCGGTGGGTGGGCGTCAACCGCCTGTCCAAGTTCACGTTCACCGGTGACGCGCTGGACCCGGCCTCGGAGCAGCCGATCCTCGACATCGAGGTGCAGCGCGGCCAGTGCTGCCACGTCGGCGCGGACATCGACTTCGACGGCGAGGGCAACCTCTACCTGTCGACAGGTGACAACACCCCGGCCGGCACGCCCGGCGCCAACGGGTACGCCCCGAACAACGACGCCCCGAACATGAACCCGGGCTTCGACGCCCGTCGCGGTGCGGGGAGCACCAACGACCTGCGGGGCAAGATCCTGCGGATCGACGTGAAGGACGAGATCCCGGCCGGAGCCCCGCCGGGAGCCGGCAGCACCTACGACATCCCCGAGGGCAACCTGTTCGCCCCGGGCACCGAGGGCACCCGCCCCGAGATCTTCGTGATGGGTGTGCGTAACCCGTTCCGTATCGAGGTGGACCCGGAGACCAGCTCGCTCACCTGGGCGGACTACGGCCCCGACGCCGGCGCGGCGAACCCGGACCGCGGGCCGATGGGCTACGTGGAGTGGAACGCCGTCGGGCTCGACGACCCGCACAACTCCGGGTGGCCGTACTGCCACGGGCCGAACGCGGCCTACAACGAGTGGAACTTCGAGACCGCGACGCCGCGGGAGTTCTTCGACTGCGCGGCACCCGTCAACAACTCCCGCTGGAACACCGGCCTGACCGAGCTGCCTTCGGCCCGGGCGGCGACCCTGTACTACGGCGACCAGCCGGGGCAGCAGCCGCGCGACGAGCTCGTGAACTTCGGCTCCGGAACGGGACAGGGACCCATGGGCGGCCCGGTCTACCACTACGACGCTGACGAGACAGCGCCGGGCAAGTTCCCTGAGGTCTGGGACGGCAAGGCGTTCTTCGGGGAGTTCTCGCAGGACTACCTCGCGGCGTTCAGTGTGGACTGGTCCACGTTCGAGGTCGGCGAGATCGAGGACTTCTTCCCCAACACCGCACTGGAGGCGGCGGGGATGTTCCGCAACGACAACCCGATCGACCTCGAGTTCGGCACGGACGGCTCCCTGTACGTGCTGGAGTACGGCGACGGCTTCTTCCGGCAGAACCCCGACTCCGGGCTGTACCGGATCGACTACGCGGAGGGCAACAAGGCGCCCCAGGCGCGGTTCACGGCCACACCGTCATCGTCGTCGTCCGCCCCTGTGGAGGTCTCGTTCGACGCATCCGCCTCGACCGACCCCGACGGTGACGCGCTGACGTACGAGTGGGACTTCGACGGCGACGGGACGTTCGACGCCAACGGCGCCCAGGCCACCCACACCTACACCGAGCTCGACGTGTACACGGCCCGCCTCCGGGTCACCGACGCACGAACCAAGTTCTCGCTGACCTCGCAGGAGATCAGCGTCGGCAACCAGGCACCCGAGGTCACCGTCGAGTTCCCGGCCGACGGCGGGTTCTTCGACTGGGGCGACGCGGTGCCGTTCCAGGTGACCACGCAGGACGCCGAGGACGGCAGCGAGACGGTCTGCAGCCGGGTCGCATGGTCCTACGGGCTCGGCCACGACGAGCACGCCCACCCCGAGGTCTCCGGCACGGGCTGCACGGGTGCCTTCCCGACCGACCCCAACTCCCCGGAGCACGGCGCCGGCTCGCTCCTGTACGGCGCCGTCGTCGTCACCTACACCGACAACGGGGCCAACGGCCTGCCGCCCGCGAAGGGTGAGGCCACGCTGCGCCTGAACCCGAAGCTGCAGGAGGCAGAGCACGCGACCCTCAAGGGTGTCGAGGTGGTCGAGGACGAGGCAGCCTCGGCCGGCGCGTACGTCGACGGCCTGGCCAAGCGTGACTCGATCGCCCTGGAGCGGGTGAACCTCTCCGGCATCGACAGCGCCACCGCGAAGATCCGCGGCAAGGGCAAGGTCGAGCTGCGCTGGGGCTCGCCCAAGGCGAAGCCGTTCGCCAGCGCCAAGGTCAACGCCCGCACCTGGCGGGACATCGACCTGCGGTTCCGGGACCGCAGCACCACGGGGACGCTCTACATCACCGCCACCGGCGGCCTCGACGTTGACGCGATCACGATGGTCGGTGAGGGCGTCGGCGCGCCCGCTTCGGCCGCACAGAGCTCGACCGGCCCGACCGGGGCCGCTCAGACCGAAGGAGAGCAGTGATGGAATCACGCACTGACGTCAACCGCAGGAACTTCCTGAGGCTGGCCGGCGGCACCGTAGCCGTGGGTGCGGCCTCGCTGGCCGGCGCCGGACTCGCGGGCAGCGCAGCCGCCTCGACCCTCGCGCCCGCCGCAGCGACCGGAGCGGCGACCGCCGGCCGGGGTCGTGGCCGGGTGCTCGTGCCCGCCGGGCACATCGGCATCCAGCTGTACTCGATCAGGGACAAGGTCTCCTCGCTCGGCTTCCGCACCGTGTTCGAGCGGCTCGCCGACATGGGCTACGCGGAGGTCGAGTTCGCCGGGTACACGCAGGGGCAGGTCGGCGCGATCACCCCCGAGGAGATCCGGCAGCTGCTGGACGACAACGGCCTGCGCGCCGTCGGCTCGCACCGCGGTATCGCCGACTTCGCGAACAACATGGAGCGCGAGCTCGACATCGCCGAGATCCTCGGTATGGACCACATCGGCACCGCGCAGGCACCCACGAACGACCGCACGGTCGCGGGCTACCTCGCCGCCGCCGAGCAGTTCAACGGCTTCGGGGCGGCGGCGCGCGCTCGCGGCCTGAAGTTCTACCAGCACAACCACGACGGCGAGTTCAGCTTCGCCACCGACGACCCGGAGGTCCGCCTCTACGACGTCTTCTACGACAACACCGACCCGAGGAAGGTCTTCCTCGAGATGGACGTCTACTGGGCGTTCGTGGGCAAGCACCGCTACCCGGGCTTCGAGCCGGTGGACTACGTCAAGCGCAACCCACACCGCTACCCGCTCCTGCACCTCAAGGACGGCGACGCGAACCCCGCGAACACCGGGGGCTACGACATCGTGGAGTTCGGCGCCGGCGACCTGCCGTACACCGAGTTCCTGTCGGCGCTCGCGGGCTCCGGGCGCCGGCACGGCATCTGGGAGCAGGACAACGCCGCCACGGTGGCCGCGCCGGGCTTCCCGGTCGACTCGTTCGGCAACGCCGAGCGGTCGTACGTCGAGATCCGGTCGCTGCGCGCCAAGCGCTGCTGATCCGGTAGGAGAAGGGGTGTGGCCGACGCCGTCCGGCGTCGGCCACACCCCTTCCTGCTGGGCGCCGGCGTCGGGCTACCGGTCTTCTAGCGGGTCGTTCGCAGGAGGACCACGTCGTCGTGCTCCAGCCCGCCCACCACGTAGGTGCGCTTGCCGACCACCTCGAAGCCGTGCTTCCGGTAGAAGGCCTGGGCGCGCAGGTTCTGCGCGTTCGTGGCCAGCCAGTAGGGCAGGCCGTGGCCGAGCTCGTCCGCCACCTCGGTCGCCGCGCGCATGAGCGCCCCGGAGACGACGCCGCCCTGCACGTCGGGCTGCACGTAGATCTTGGACAGCTCGACGTAGGGCGCCGGCCGCCCGCTCGCTCTCTGGACGGTCGCGGCCTCGGCCGCGCCCTCGGGGGTGCCGAGGACGAGGAGCGCGTAGCCGAGCAGACGCGCGCCGTCGTCGTACACGAACAGCGCGTGCCGGTCGCTGGTGGCCCACTCACGGAATCGCGCGGGAGTCAGCTTCTGCGCGATGTGCGTCGCCATCTCGGTGCGCGAGGCCTCGGGCGGGCATGCCAGGGGGAAGGTCAGGGCGGCAAGCCAGGCGACCTCGGCCGCGTCGTCGCCGGTAGCCCTGCGTACGATGCCGGACGCGGTGGCGAGCTGTGCTCCAGTGGGCTCGGTGGGCTTCTCTGTGGGGGCGGAGGATGCGGCCCGGGGCTCGGATGTCACTGTCCGAACGTAGTACGAGGGCGGTCAGCGGGGATCAGGAGGCCCGAACAGGAAAATGCCGGTGCTGGACAGGGCAACGGTGGGTCGGTCCGGCGCCGTGGATGGGCGCGGGAAGCTGTCCGACGTGGCCCCCGTCACAAGCATCGCGCCAGGGGGTGTCATGACTTGTTCAAAACAGGCCCTGACCTGCGGAAACGTAGTGTGCCGCAGGCCACTCCGAGCGAAGTGGCGTCCGCGGGGGATCGTGTGTAATGTTCTCCAGGTCAGCCCGACGGGCAGACGGACACCAGCCGGAAACGGACGGGTGGCCGTGCCGGGGCTGGAACCCACATCGCAGGACCGGGAAACTTTACGTTCCCCGGAACAGGATGTGGTGCCGCATTCGGCAGGCAGACGCAATTCCTCCGTTTCTGAGAAACGGAAGCGAATTTGATCGGCTGAAAGAATCTGGTAAGTTACGGAAATCGGAAATGCTTCGGATGGTCGAAGAATTCTCCCGGCTGAGAGGCTGACGAGGATTTGGAAAAGTCCGAAAGAGCCTGGTAAGTTACAGGCACTGCCCCGGACAGGGAAGCGATCGGAAAGATTGCGGTCCTGACGGTGTGCGTCGGTTGTTTGAGAACTCAACAGTGTGCTTGATAGTCAATGCCAATGTTTTAACCCCTTGCGGGTGTGGCCTTGTCTGACCGTCCGGTTAGTCGGGTCGCATCGTTGTGGGGGTTGTTTTGGACAGATCTTAATCATCAGATTGGTCTGGCCGGTATCATTGTTCACACCTTGCCCTTGCGGTGGGTGTGGATGTTTCTCTTTTACGGAGAGTTTGATCCTGGCTCAGGACGAACGCTGGTGGCGTGCTTAACACATGCAAGTCGAACGGTGAAGCCCAGCTTGCTGGGTGGATCAGTGGCGAACGGGTGAGTAACACGTGAGCAACCTGCCCCCTACTTCGGGATAAGCCTTGGAAACGAGGTCTAATACCGGATATGAGCACCTGCCGCATGGTGGGTGTTGGAAAGTTTTTCGGTGGGGGATGGGCTCGCGGCCTATCAGCTTGTTGGTGGGGTAATGGCCTACCAAGGCGTCGACGGGTAGCCGGCCTGAGAGGGCGACCGGCCACACTGGGACTGAGACACGGCCCAGACTCCTACGGGAGGCAGCAGTGGGGAATATTGCACAATGGGCGAAAGCCTGATGCAGCGACGCCACGTGAGGGATGACGGCCTTCGGGTTGTAAACCTCTTTCAGCAGGGAAGAAGCGAAAGTGACGGTACCTGCAGAAGAAGCGCCGGCTAACTACGTGCCAGCAGCCGCGGTAATACGTAGGGCGCAAGCGTTGTCCGGAATTATTGGGCGTAAAGAGCTCGTAGGCGGTCTGTCGCGTCTGGTGTGAAATCCCATGGCTCAACTGTGGGCTTGCATCGGGTACGGGCAGACTAGAGTGCTGTAGGGGAGACTGGAATTCCTGGTGTAGCGGTGGAATGCGCAGATATCAGGAGGAACACCGATGGCGAAGGCAGGTCTCTGGGCAGTTACTGACGCTGAGGAGCGAAAGCATGGGGAGCGAACAGGATTAGATACCCTGGTAGTCCATGCCGTAAACGTTGGGCACTAGGTGTGGGGCGGGTTCCACTCGTTCTGTGCCGCAGCTAACGCATTAAGTGCCCCGCCTGGGGAGTACGGCCGCAAGGCTAAAACTCAAAGGAATTGACGGGGGCCCGCACAAGCGGCGGAGCATGCGGATTAATTCGATGCAACGCGAAGAACCTTACCAAGGCTTGACATGTACGAGAACGCGTTAGAGATAACGAACTCTTTGGACACTCGTACACAGGTGGTGCATGGTTGTCGTCAGCTCGTGTCGTGAGATGTTGGGTTAAGTCCCGCAACGAGCGCAACCCTTATCCTATGTTGCCAGCGGGTCATGCCGGGGACTCATGGGAGACTGCCGGGGTCAACTCGGAGGAAGGTGGGGATGACGTCAAATCATCATGCCCCTTATGTCTTGGGCTTCACGCATGCTACAATGGCCGGTACAGAGGGCTGCGATACCGTGAGGTGGAGCGAATCCCAAAAAGCCGGTCTCAGTTCGGATCGGGGTCTGCAACTCGACCCCGTGAAGTCGGAGTCGCTAGTAATCGCAGATCAGCAACGCTGCGGTGAATACGTTCCCGGGCCTTGTACACACCGCCCGTCAAGTCACGAAAGTTGGTAACACCCGAAGCTCACGGCCCAACCCGCAAGGGAGGGAGTGGTCGAAGGTGGGACTGGCGATTGGGACTAAGTCGTAACAAGGTAGCCGTACCGGAAGGTGCGGCTGGGTCACCTCCTTTCTAAGGAGCTCATCTCCATCAGGCCCCACATAGTGGGGACGCCGGCCGCTCTACGGAGCACGTGTTCATCCTTCACGGGGTGGGGGCGATGGTTGGTGCTGGTGGCAGAGGCCAGGCCCAGGCCGTACGCGTCTGGGATGGTTGCTCATGGGTGGAACATTGACGAAGAGTCGCCCTGCCTGGGCTGATTGCTAGTACGCCGGTTGTGTCCTCCTCGGAGGGTCGTGACGGGTTGGAACGCGGTCTGCCGGGTGGTCGGGGGTTCGCCAAGCACACTGTTGGGTCCTGAGACAACCGGCCGGCTTGTCCCTTCGGGGGTAGGCAAGGTTGTGTGTTTCTGGATCGAGTACGGGTCACTTGGTTCGTGTCATACCCGCTCACGCTGACTGGTCTGAGGACTGGCCTAGTTGTTGGGTGTGGTGTCACGGGTTTGCCTGGTGGGTTCGTCCGTTGCTTGAGAACTGCATAGTGGACGCGAGCATCTTTGAAATTTTCCAAGATTGCGATCGCAAGAATGTACGACCATGGGTCTTTGGCTTGTGGTTGTTGTTTTGTGGTCATCTTGGTTTCTGTGATTGTAGTGTTGCCTGAAGTTTTTAAGGGCACATTGGTGGATGCCTTGGCACTAGGAGCCGAAGAAGGACGTTGTAGCCTGCGATAATCCTCGGGGAGTTGGCAGACGAGCTGTGATCCGAGGGTCTCCGAATGGGGGAACCCAGCCGAAGTCATGTTCGGTTACCCGCGCCTGAATGTATAGGGCGTGTGGAGGGAACGTCGGGAAGTGAAACATCTCAGTACCGACAGGAAGAGATATTCCGTGAGTAGTGGCGAGCGAAAGCGGATGAGGCCAAACCGTATGCGTGTCAAGCTGTCAGGCGTTGCGTGTGCGGGGTTGTGGGACCTTCTGGAAGAATCTGACAGTTCTTCAGCCAGTAAGAAAGTCGTGTCATAGTCGAACCGGGTTGAATACCGGACCGTAGTGGGTGGGAGTCCCGTAGACGAAATGGTGCGGCCTGGTTGAGGGGATCCCAAGTAGCACGGGGCCCGTGAAATCTCGTGTGAATCTGGCAAGACCACTTGCTAAGCCTAAATACTACCTAGTGACCGATAGCGGACAAGTACCGTGAGGGAAAGGTGAAAAGTACCCCGGGAGGGGAGTGAAATAGTACCTGAAACCGTGTGCCTACAATCCGTCGGAGCCTCCAGCCCTTAGGGGTTTGCAGGGGTGACGGCGTGCCTTTTGAAGAATGAGCCTGCGAGTTAGTGCTCGGTGGCGAGGTTAACCCGTGTGGGGTATCCGTAGCGAAAGCGAGTCCGAATAGGGCGATTGAGTCGCCGGGTCTAGACCCGAAGCGAAGTGATCTAGCCATGGGCAGGTTGAAGCGCCGGTAAGACGGCGTGGAGGACCGAACCCACCAGGGTTGAAAACCTGGGGGATGACCTGTGGTTAGGGGTGAAAGGCCAATCAAACTTCGTGATAGCTGGTTCTCCCCGAAATGCATTTAGGTGCAGCGTCGCGTGTTTCTTACCGGAGGTAGAGCTACTGGATGGCTAATGGGCCTCACCAGGTTACTGACGTCAGCCAAACTCCGAATGCCGGTAAGTCGTAAGCGCGGCAGTGAGACTGCGGGGGATAAGCTCCGTGGTCGAGAGGGAAACAGCCCAGATCACCGGCTAAGGCCCCAAAGCGTGTGCTCAGTGGGAAAGGATGTGGAGTTGCACAGACAACCAGGAGGTTGGCTTAGAAGCAGCCACCCTTGAAAGAGTGCGTAATAGCTCACTGGTCAAGTGATTCCGCGCCGACAATGTAGCGGGGCTCAAGCACACCGCCGAAGCCGTGGCACTCATACGTTAGCCCAGCACCAGACTTGTTCTGTGTGTTCAGGTGTGTGGGTGGGTAGGGGAGCGTCGTGTGGGCAGTGAAGTCGCGGAGTGATCCAGCGGTGGAGCCTACACGAGTGAGAATGCAGGCATGAGTAGCGAATGACGGGTGTGAATCCCGTCCGCCGAATGACCAAGGGTTCCAGGGCCAGGTTCATCCGCCCTGGGTAAGTCGGGACCTAAGGCGAGGCCGACAGGCGTAGTCGATGGACAAGGAGTTGATATTCTCCTACCGGCGAAGTACCGCCCATACCGAGCCCGGTGATACTAACCACCCCGAGCCAGCACCGAGACCTTCGGGTCTCATCGTTGGGGAGGCGTGGGACCTGATCCGGTAGTAGGTAAGCGTGTTAACAGGGGTGACGCAGGAAGGTAGCCAGGCGTGGCGATGGTTGTCCATGTCCAAGGTCGTAGCCCGTCCCATAGGCAAATCCGTGGGGCGTATAGGGTGAGAGCTGATAGAGACCGTGTATGCGGGAATCTGGTGATCCTATGCTGCCTAGAAAAGCCTCGACGCGAGGGACTAGCCGCCCGTACCCTAAACCGACTCAGGTGGTCAGGTAGAGAATACTAAGGCGATCGAGAGAATCGTGGTTAAGGAACTCGGCAAAATGCCCCCGTAACTTCGGGAGAAGGGGGGCCTGAACCGTTAACCCACTTGCTGGGGGACGCGGGGAGGGCCGCAGAGACCAGGGAGAAGCGACTGTTTACTAAAAACACAGGTCCGTGCGAAGTCGCAAGACGATGTATACGGACTGACGCCTGCCCGGTGCTGGAAGGTTAAGAGGACGAGTCAGCCGTAAGGCGAAGCTCAGAATTTAAGCCCCAGTAAACGGCGGTGGTAACTATAACCATCCTAAGGTAGCGAAATTCCTTGTCGGGTAAGTTCCGACCTGCACGAATGGCGTAACGACTTCTCCGCTGTCTCAACCGCGAACTCGGCGAAATTGCACTACGAGTAAAGATGCTCGTTACGCGCAGCAGGACGGAAAGACCCCGGGACCTTTACTATAGCTTGGTATTGGTGTTCGGTGCGGTTTGTGTAGGATAGGTGGGAGACTGTGAAGCCAGGGCGCCAGCTCGGGTGGAGTCATTGTTGAAATACCACTCTGATCGCTTCGGATGTCTAACCTCGGTCCGTGATCCGGATCAGGGACAGTGCCTGGTGGGTAGTTTAACTGGGGCGGTTGCCTCCTAAAATGTAACGGAGGCGCTCAAAGGTTCCCTCAGCCTGGTTGGCAATCAGGTATCGAGTGCAAGTGCACAAGGGAGCTTGACTGTGAGACCGACAGGTCGAGCAGGGACGAAAGTCGGAACTAGTGATCCGGCGGTGGCTTGTGGAAGCGCCGTCGCTCAACGGATAAAAGGTACCCCGGGGATAACAGGCTGATCTTGCCCAAGAGTCCATATCGACGGCATGGTTTGGCACCTCGATGTCGGCTCGTCGCATCCTGGGGCTGGAGTAGGTCCCAAGGGTTGGGCTGTTCGCCCATTAAAGCGGTACGCGAGCTGGGTTTAGAACGTCGTGAGACAGTTCGGTCCCTATCCGCTGCGCGCGCAGGAAACTTGAGAAGGGCTGTCCCTAGTACGAGAGGACCGGGACGGACGAACCTCTGGTGTGCCAGTTGTTCCGCCAGGAGCATGGCTGGTTGGCTACGTTCGGAAGGGATAACCGCTGAAAGCATCTAAGCGGGAAGCCTGCTTCGAGATGAGGTTTCCATACACTTTGTGTGGGAGGCACCCAGCAGACCACTGGGTTGATAGGCCGGATGTGGAAGACAGGACTAAAGACTGTCGGAGCTGACCGGTACTAACTGCCGATAACTTCACAACACAACTTTACTGTTAATAATGCTCAAAGTTTTGTTTCGCGTCCACTATGCGGTTCCCGAGTCACGGGCACCAAACCCCCTTGTCTCACCACCATCCTCTTTGAGGGGTTTGGTTGGTGGGTGGGTGAGGGTTTTGTCTGTCTCGATAGTGTTACGGTGGTCTTAGCGTGGGGGAAACGCCCGGTCCCATTCCGAACCCGGAAGCTTAGCCCTACAGCGCCGATGGTACTGCCCTGGAGACGGGGTGGGAGAGTAGGACGCCGCCGGACAACCATTCCTGGTAGGGGGTGGAGCCAGCACACGGCCCGTAAGGGCTGGGGTGCCAGGCTCCACCCCCTACCTGCATTCCCAGGCAGTGTTTCAGCCGAGATCTCACAGCGAACGCACCGCTATCCGGGAGATCGAACGCCGTCCGGCGACTAGACTCGGGGCCATGTCCACCATCTCCCGTGACGAGGTTGCGCGCGTGGCTGCGCTGGCACGGATCGACCTGCGACCGGACGAGGTCTCGCGCCTGGCCGGTGAGCTCGACGTGATCGTCGAGTCCATCGCTCGCGTGAGCGAGGTCGCTACCGCAGACGTGCCGGCAACGAGCCACCCCCTCCCGCTGACGAACGTGTTCCGAGACGACGTACCGGAGCCTGCCCTGCCGATACAGGACGTACTGGCCGGCGCCCCGCGGCAGGAGAACGGACGGTTCGCCGTCCCGCAGATCCTCGGCGAAGAGTGATGGGAACCAACGACATGACACAGGACATCACCAGGCTCAGCGCCTCTGACCTCGCGTCCGCGCTGAGGAACAAGGACGTCACGAGCGTCGAGGCGACGCAGGCACACCTGGACCGGATCGCCGCCGTAGATGGGGACCTGCACGCGTTCCTGCACGTCTCCTCCGAGAAGGCGCTGGCCACTGCCGCGGAGATCGACGCGAAGCGTGCCGCCGGCGAGGAGCTGCACCCGCTCGCCGGTGTGCCCATCGCCGTCAAGGACGTCGTGGTCACCAAGGGGCTGCCCACGACCGCTGGGTCCAAGATCCTCGAGGACTGGATCCCGCCCTACGACGCGACGCTCGTGGAGCGCATCAAGGCAGCAGGCCTGCCGATTCTCGGCAAGACCAACATGGACGAGTTCGCCATGGGCTCCTCGACCGAGCACTCGGCGTACGGCAACACCAAGAACCCCTGGGACCTCGACCGTATCCCTGGCGGGTCCGGTGGTGGCTCGGCCGCGGCTGTCGCCGGCTTCGAGGCGCCGCTCGCCATCGGGACCGACACCGGCGGCTCGATCCGTCAGCCCGGCGCCGTCACCGGCACCGTCGGCGTGAAGCCCACCTACGGTGGTGTCTCGCGCTACGGCCTGATCGCCATGGCCTCCTCGCTGGACCAGGCAGGTCCCGTCACCCGCACCGTGCTCGACGCGGCGTTGCTGCACGAGCTGATCGGTGGTCACGACCCGCACGACTCGACGTCGATCAACGAGCCGGTTCCCGGCGTCGTCGCCGCTGCTCAGCAGGGTGCCAAGGGTGACCTGAAGGGCCTGCGGGTCGGCGTCGTCAAGGAGCTGTCGGGCGAGGGCTACCAGGCCGGCGTGTCCGCGCGGTTCGACGAGTCGCTCGACCAGCTGCGCGCGCTGGGCGCCGAGATCGTCGAGGTCTCCTGCCCCAGCTTCGGCTACGCGCTGGACGCCTACTACCTGATCATGCCCGCCGAGGCCTCCAGCAACCTCGCCAAGTTCGACGGCATGCGGTTCGGCCTGCGCGTCGAGCCGGCCGAGGGCCCGGTCACCGCGGAACGCGTCATGGGCGCGACGCGCGGGGCCGGCTTCGGCGACGAGGTCAAGCGCCGCATCATCCTCGGCACGTACGCCCTCTCCGCCGGCTACTACGACGCCTACTACGGCAGCGCGCAGAAGGTCCGCACGCTGATCCAGCGCGACTTCGCCGCGGCGTTCGAGCAGGCCGACGTGCTGGTCTCGCCGACGGCGCCGACCACAGCGTTCAAGTTCGGCGAGAAGCTCGACGACCCGCTCGCGATGTACCTCAACGACATCGCGACGATCCCCGCCAACCTCGCCGGCGTCCCCGGCATGTCCCTGCCGAACGGCCTGTCCGACGACGGCCTGCCCGTCGGGTTCCAGATCCTGGCGCCCGCGAAGGCGGACGACCGGCTGTACCGCGTGGGCGCGGCCCTCGAGGCGGCCCTCGAGTCCCGGTGGGGCGGACCTCTGCTGAACAAGGCACCCGAACTCAAGACCACGGAGCTCGCCCGATGACCGCCGCAACGACGACCGGACTGGTCGCCTACGAGGACGCCGTCCGCCGCTACGACCCGGTGCTGGGCATCGAGGTCCACGTCGAGCTCGGCACGCTCACCAAGATGTTCTGCGCGGCCGAGGTCGCCTACGGTGGCGAGCCCAACACCCAGGTCACCCCGGTGAGCCTCGGCCTGCCGGGCGCGCTGCCGGTCGTTAACGGCAAGGCCGTCGAGTACGCGATCCGGATCGGTCTGGCGCTGAACTGCACCATCTCCGAGAACTGCCGCTTCGCCCGGAAGAACTACTTCTACCCGGACGTGCCGAAGAACTTCCAGACGTCGCAGTACGACGAGCCGATCGCCTTCGACGGCTGGATCGACATCGAGCTGGACGACGGCGAGGTGTTCCGCGTCGAGATCGAGCGCGCGCACATGGAGGAGGACGCCGGCAAGAACACCCACGTGGGTGGCGCGACCGGCCGCATCCAGGGCGCCGAGTACTCGCTCGTCGACTACAACCGCGCGGGCATCCCGCTCGTGGAGATCGTGACGCGGCCCATCGAGGGCGCCGGCGAGCGTGCGCCCGAGGTGGCGCGCGCCTACGTGCAGACGCTGCGTGACATCTTCCGTTCGCTCGACGTCTCCGAGGCGCGGATGGAGCGCGGCAACGTCCGCGCGGACGTGAACCTGTCGCTGCGCCCGACGCCGGAGTCGCCCCTGGGCACCCGGACCGAGACCAAGAACGTCAACTCGTTCCGCTCGATCGAGCGCGCGGTCCGCTACGAGGTCTCCCGCCAGGCGGGCGTGCTCGACGCCGGGCTGACGGTCATCCAGGAGACGCGCCACTTCCACGAGGAGGACGGCACCACGTCGTCGGGCCGCGTGAAGTCGGACGCCGAGGACTACCGCTACTTCCCCGAGCCGGACCTGGTGCCCGTGGCCCCGAGCCGTGAGTGGGTCGAGGAGATCCGGGCGACGCTTCCGGAGATGCCGGTGGCGCGCCGCCGTCGGCTCCAGACCGAGTGGGGCTACGCCGACGCCGAGATGCGCGACGTCGTCAACGCGGGCGCCATGGATCTCATCGAGGCCACCGTCGCCGCGGGCACGAGCGCCGCGGGCGCACGCAAGTGGTGGATGGGCGAGCTGGCCCGGCGGGCCAACCAGGACGAGGTCACGCTCGAGGACCTCGCGGTGACCCCGGCGCAGATCGCGCAGCTGCAGGGGCTCGTCGACTCCGGCCGGCTCAACGACAAGCTTGCCCGCCAGGTGCTCGACGGCGTGCTCGCCGGAGAGGGCGACCCGGAGGCGGTCGTCGTGTCCCGCGGCCTGGAGATCGTGTCGGACGACGGCCCGCTGCTCGCCGCCATCGACGACGCACTCGCGGCCCAGCCCGACATCGTGGAGAAGGTCCGTGGTGGCAACCAGGGGCCGATCGGCGCGATCATCGGCGCCGTCATGAAGGCGACGAAGGGCCAGGCGGACGCGAAGCGGGTTCGCGAGCTGGTGCTGGATCGGATCGGCTCGTGAGTCGCGGTTCGAGGGCACGCAGGTGACCCGCGGGCCGCTCCTGCGCGGCGAGATGATGCGTCTGCGCCCCATCGAGGGTCGCGACGCGGAACGCCTGTGGGAGGCGGTGCAGGATCCGGAGGGAACCCGGCTGACCGGGACCACCGCCACGTTCACGCGCGAGCAGATCAACGAGTGGGCAAGCACGGTCAGCGACCGGCCGGGCCGCTACGACTGGGCGATCTGCCCGGCCGCGATGCGGGACGGCAAGCCGGTCAGCGACGAGATGATCGGCGAGATCGTGCTCAACGACCTCGACGAGGACGTCCGTTCGGCGAACCTCCGGCTCCAGCTGCTCCCGAACTACCGGGGCCGCGGTTACGGCAGGGAGGCCATCCTCGAGGTGCTCCGGTTCGCCTTCGACGGTGTCGAGGGCGAACCGGGGCTCGGCCTGCACCGGGTGAGCCTGGACGTGCTCAGCATCAACCCGCGCGCGCAGGCGCTGTACGAGTCGCTCGGCTTCCGTGAGGAGGGTCGTCTGCGGGACATCTACCGCGACGGCGACACCTGGGCCGACGCCGTGGTGATGAGCATCCTCGAGGACGAGTACCGAGCGCTGCAGGACTGAGCGAACCGGCCTGCCCTACGGCCCGCCGGTGATGTACGCCGTCAGCTGGTCGCGCTCGGCCTGCACCTCGGCGATCCGGTGCTTGACGACGTCGCCGATGCTCACGATCCCGGTCAGCCTGGTGTCGACGAGCACGGGAACGTGCCGGACCCGGTGCTCCGTCATCAGGGGCATCAGCTCGTCGAGTGTCGCCTCGGGCCCGCAGGTGTGCACCGCGGCGGTCATGATCGCCTCCACCGGGCCGTCCAGGATGCCGTCGCCGTCCGAGTGCAGGCGGCGGACGACGTCGCGCTCGCTCACGATCCCGTCGACTCTCGCGCCGTCGTCGGACACCACTACCGCGCCTATGCCGTGCTGGGCGAGGAGGGCGAGCAGGTCGCGCACGCTCCGGTCCCTGGAGATGGTGACCACCGTGCTGTCCTTGCGTCGCAGTGCCTCTGTTACCCGCATCCGAGCACCTCCATCGCTGCACGCCGGAGGCCGCGTCATTGCGGGCTCCCGCAACGACGGTACGGCACCGGGCGAAGTTCAGATAGGGGAGAGACCGGTCGGCGTGGTGGCCGCAAGGGACGGGATGCGCCGCCGCTGACGCATCCCGCCCCGGCTAGCGGGGTACGTGCGTCATGAGCACGTGGCCGTAGGCAGGTTGGTGCTGCCGTTCTTGTACACGGTGATGCCGAAGTTGTTGCCGGAGCCGTTGGGCGTCGCGGTCAGCGTGCCGGTGCTGCCGCTGACGTTGGCGTTCCAACTGTTCTGCAGGGACTGTCCGCCGGAGAGATTGATACGGGTGGTCCAGCTGTTGGTGCCGCTGACCGAGAGGTTCACGTTGAACCGGTCGCCCCACTCCTGGCCCCGGGTCACGTTGACGGTGCAGGACGTGCCTCCGCCTCCGCCCCCGCCGCCGCCGGTTCCGACGGTGATGTTGGAGTTGCCGCTGCTCTGGAAGCCCTCCGTCGCCATGATCTGGTAGTCGTGGTTGCCGAGGTTCATGCCGCGCGCTGCCCAGGCGTCGAAGTGCGCGCCGGCGGAGATGGTGCCGCCCGTGCGCTTCCCCTGGCGGACGCTCCAGTACTGCGGGAACGTCCTGGTGCCCTCGATCGACGGCTGGTTGTAGCGCATCGTCCGGTAGATGTCGTAGGTGCCGCCGTCTGTGGTCACGGTGCCCTGGTACTCGCCGGTGGGCCGGTAGGTGCCCCAGTTGTCGACCACGTAGTACTCGACGAGCGGGTTGCGGGTCCACCCGTAGAGCGTGAGGTAGGCGTTGCCGGAGGGGTTGAACGTGCCGGAGTAGCTCACGTTGCGCCGGGCGCCGGTGGCCCAGCCCTTACCGGCCACGAAGTTGCCGGTGTTGCTCCACTGGGTGGAGTAGTTGCCGCCCGACCCGAGGTTCATCGAGACGGTTCCCGGCGCGTCGGTCCAGAACGAGTAGAAGTACCCGCCGTGGTTGCCGGTCTCGTTGCGGTCCACTGCGGCTGCGGGGCCGGCGGTGGCCACCATCCCGGCCGCGAGCAGGGTCAGAGTGGCGCCGATGCTTGCCAGCGTCTTGAGCAGGCGGCCGCGGCGCGGCGGACCTGATCGCTCGGTAAACGATTTCGCAGTGGTAAACGTTTTCGCCATGTCGCACCTCGTTGTACTTGGCAGTGAGCGGATACATGCGTGACGCGCACGGGTCCCGAACAGCGGCGTCCAGGTGACCGGCATCCTTGCAGGCAGGGTCGATGGCTTCGACGTCGACTGCCTGCCGGTAGCAAGTGTGCACACGGCGCACGGCTGGGTCAAGGGTGGCGAGTCGGCCTGAGGGTGTCGGGTGCCCGCCCCCGCGCACCGGAGTCGGCGTGCGGAAGCGGCCACCCAGACGTATGACGTGAGCGGGACGGTGCTCGGATCAAATGGCTCGGCGGGCGAAACGCTGGTTCGTGCTGCCGTTGTAGGTGTACTGGGAGATGCGGGCGCCGTCGGCGGACGACCTCTCCCAGACGTCCATGGCCAGGCCGGACTGCCGGTTGATGATGCTGACGACGTCGCCGCCGTGCTCCGTGAGGCGCCACTGCTGGCTGGTGGCGCCGGTGTCGGCCTGCTGGGTGATGTCGGCCCCGTTGCTGTTGTTCGCGACCTGGAGGACCAGGCCGGAGTGCCGCGCCTTGATCTTGACGTGGCCGTTGTCGGTGTCGATGAACTCGAACTGCTGGTTGGTCCCGCCGGTGGAGGACCACTGGTGCAGCAGGGCGCCGGCGGCGGTGGAGACCCCGTTGATGTCGGCGTGCTTGCCGCTGTGCTGGGCCATCAGGGTGTAGGTGCCGGGTTCGCTGGGCGTGTCGCCACCCAGCTGGGCCTCCCACCTGGTGTCGCTTCCGGCCGCGTCGGCCGGGAGGCGGTCGCGCGCGGCGGTGTCCCCGTACATGGTCCAGCGCGCCCAGTCGACGACGGTGTTCCTGAATCGCCGATCGTCCCAGAAGCTGGAGTGGCCGCCGCCGAGGAAGGTGAGGAATGCCTTCGGCCACGTGATCTCGTTGTACGCCTGTCGTCCCGAGGAGTACGCCGTGGTCGGGTCCTGGTCGCCGTGGACGAACAGGACCTTGGCGTTGACCGTGCTGGACGGGGTGCCCATGTCGAGGCAGGACTGCGGGTTGGCGGAGATGATGCGGCTGTCGGGCCAGGAGGTCAGCAGGCCGTGGGTGGTCATACCACCCATCGAGTGGCCGCAGACGCCGACGCCGATGTCGGTGTTGATGTGCCCGGCCAGGGGACCGCTGTTGTTGAGCGCCAGGGTGTTGGTGAGGGCCTGGGAGACGTCGCGGGAGGTGTAGCCGTTGTTGACGTCGTTCAGGTTGTGGTTGAAGTGCGGGGCCGGGACGATGAAGCCTGCCGCGGCCAGCTCCGGCGCGAACGTGGAGTTCTCCGGGTTCCCGCCCAGGCCGTGGGTGTAGTTGTACACCGGGAAGACGCCGTCGGCGGGCGGAGCGTCCACGACGGGGCTGCCGCCCGGTGTGCCGGCGGCCGGGTAGAAGACGAACGTGGTGACCTGGCGGCTACCACGGGTCCAGCTGTACCGACGCACACCGACCCTGAACGGCGTGGCCGGCGCGGGACCGGCGAGCGAGGAGCTGGCGGATACCGGGCCGGCGAGCGAGGAGCTGGAGCCGAAGAGGGACCCGCTCACGCCGAGCGTCGCGGCCGCGCTCAGCCCGAGGAAAGTTCGTCGATGCATTGACATGAGAGCTCCTTCAAGGAAGTTCTGCTGTTCGTTCCGGTGCGGCGTTCCGAGGCAGACTGCTGTATCGATCCACCGACTCCGGGTCCCACCGCGGAGTGAGGGGGGCCGCCCGTGGGCCGGGCGGCCCCCCCTACGTTCAGCTGGTGCGGGTAAGGGCCGCGGAATCGAAGTTGATCCAGTTGCCGCCGTTCGCGTTCGAGTGGAACCCGATCTCGATCTGCCCGTTGGTGACGTGGATGTTCGTGATCGACACCTGCGTCCACTGCGCGGTCACCGGCAGGTTGGCCTGGCGTTCGCTGCCGCCGTACCCCTTTGCGTACATGCGTGCGGCGTTCTGGCCGCCGCCGTTCATGACCCAGGCGGTGAGCGTGTACGTCCCGTTCGGGACGCTGCGCGACTGGTAGGTCGAGGTGATGTAGGGGGAGCTCTTCCAGTGCGTGAACTTGGCGGCGCCCTGGTGGATGCTCCCGCGCGTCTCTCTGAAGCCCGCGTCGGTGTTCGTGCTCTGGGCCCAGCCGCTCGCCGTTCTGCCGCTGCCGGACTCGAAGCTCCCGTTGGCGAGCACGTTCTCGCCGGGTCCAGGTCCGGGGCCGCCACCTCCACCGGTCACCTCGCCGAAGAAGTCCAGTGTCGAGAGCTTGTTCCCGTTGTGGTCGAACAGGGTCTGGTTGTCCCAGGAGTTGCTCTGCCCGGCGTGGTCGTTGATGTACGTCATCCCGGCCTGCGTGGCCCAGGTGGTGTCTCCGGTCCACGCAGCCTCCCACCAGACCAGGCCGCGTCCGCGGTCATTCGGCACGTCGGCGATGGCGTCCTGCAGGTCGCGCAGGAACCGTGTCTGGCCTGCCACGGTAGCGGGGTAGCCGGACTCGTTCGCGTGGCTGCTGGTGAAGATGTTGCCGCGACCGTCGCCGTCGGCGAGGGTCCAGGCGTACGCGGTCTCGACGACCATGACGTCCTTGCCGTAGCGCGCGGCCACGTCGTTCATGTTTGTGCGCAGCTGGTTCATGGTGCCGTGCCAGTACGGGTAGTACGACATGGCGATGATGTCGTACGGGACGCCCTGGTTGCGGGCGTTGTCGAACCAGGTGCGGTAGGCGGCGTTGTTGCCGCCGCGGTCGAGGTGCAGCGCGATCTCGATTCCGGTGCCGCCCTCGTGGACGCCCGCGATGCCGGCCTTGAGCAGGCCGCCGAGCTGCGACCAGTTGGAGGTGCTGCCGGTCGGCTGCAGCATCCCGTGGGTGATCTCGTTGCCCACCTGGACGATGTCGGGCTTCGCGCCCGCGGCGCTCATCCGGGAGACGACGTCGCGGGAGTAGGTGCGCACCGCGGTGGTCAGCTGGCTGTAGGACATGTTCTGCCAGGCCTTGGGCTTGATCTGCTTGCCAGGGTCGGCCCAGAAGTCGGAGTAGTGGAGGTCGAGCAGGACGTCCATGCCGAGGCTCTTGGCGCGCTGGGCCAGCGCGATGGTCTTCGCCAGGTCGTTCGTGCCGCCACCGTAGGGCCGGCCCGAGGCGTCGTACGGGTTGTTCCACAGCCGCAGCCGCACCAGGTTGGCGCCGCTGTCGGCCATGATCTGCAGTGCGTCGCCCTGCACACCGCCGTCGTAGAAGCGCTCGCCGTCGGCCTCGACCTCGGCAAGCGTGCCGACGTCGACGCCCATGTAGAAGTCGCTCCTGACGGCCTGGGCGGGGGAGGCTGTGGCGAACGTGGCAAAACCCATAGCGGCCACCACGGCAACCGCGATCATCCGTCTCATCTGTCGCTCCTTTGCGATCCTTTGCGATCGGACGCTCTGCATGGCAGCCGCAGGGGATGTCTCAGCCCTTCGGAGGGTTCAGAGCGAGGCTCAATGTATCGATACATCGGTTTGCGGTCAATGGTTTGGACGGTTGGTCAGCTGCGACGGCGTGCCGCTCGATACCACAGCACGGGCCACCTTGTGGACGCTGCGTGTCGGACGCCGCGGACCGGAGGTAGCGTGCAGGAGCCGCCCACCCCGCATGGCGTGCGGCCATCCAGCATCGAAGGAGCTGAACAGTCATGAGTCGTCCCCTGCGCTCCCGGACGTCCACCCACGGCCGCAACATGGCCGGAGCCCGCGCCCTGTGGCGCGCCACGGGCATGGGTGCCGAGGACTTCGGGAAGCCGATCATCGCGATCGCGAACTCGTACACGCAGTTCGTGCCGGGGCACGTACACCTCAAGGACATGGGTGACCTCGTGGCGTCCGCGATCCGCGAGGCGGGCGGCGTCGCCAAGGAGTTCAACACGATCGCCGTCGACGACGGCATCGCCATGGGACACGCAGGGATGCTCTACTCCCTGCCCAGCCGCGACCTCATCGCAGACTCGGTCGAGTACATGGTGCAGGCGCACACCGCTGACGCCATCGTGTGCATCTCGAACTGCGACAAGATCACGCCGGGCATGCTCAACGCCGCGCTGCGACTGAACATCCCGGTGATCTTCGTGTCGGGCGGGCCCATGGAGGCCGGCAAGGCCGTCGTGGCGAACGGTGTCGCGAAGACTCCGCTGAACCTGATCAACGCGATCAACTACTCGGCCGACGAGAACGTGGACGATGCGGCGCTCGGTCTGGTCGAGGAGAACGCCTGCCCCACGTGCGGCTCGTGCTCCGGGATGTTCACCGCGAACTCGATGAACTGCCTCACCGAGGCGCTGGGCCTGTCGCTGCCGGGCAACGGCTCGACGCTCGCGACGCACGCGGCCCGCAAGGAGCTGTTCCTCGAGGCCGGCCGCACCATCGTCGACCTCGCCCGCCGGTACTACGAGGACGAGGACGACACCGCCGCCCCGCGCGGGATCGCCACCAAGGCGGCGTTCGCGAACGCGATGACGCTCGACGTCGCGATGGGCGGCTCGACCAACACCGTGCTGCACATCCTCGCCGCGGCCCAGGAGGCCGAGGTCGACTTCACGCTCGCCGACATCGAGGGCATCAGCCGCCGGGTGCCGTGCCTGTCGAAGGTCGCGCCGAACCACCCGGACTACCACATGGAGGACGTCCACCGGGCGGGGGGCATTCCCGCGCTGCTGGGCGAGCTCGACCGGGGCGGCCTGCTCGACCACGACGTCACCTCGGTGCACACGCCCACGCTCCGCGCGTGGCTCGACGACTGGGACATCCGCGGCGGCAAGGCCACCGAGCGGGCGCTCGGCCTGTTCCACGCGGCGCCGGGCGGGGTGCGCACCACCAAGGCGTTCTCGACGAACAACCAGTGGGAGACCCTCGACACCGACGGCGCGGGCGGCTGCATCCGCTCGGTCGAGCACGCGTACACCGTCGAGGGCGGCCTCGCGGTGCTGCGCGGCAACCTCGCGGAGGACGGCGCCGTGTTCAAGACGGCGGGCGTCGACCCGGACGTGTTCCACTTCGTCGGCAAGGCGCTGGTCTGCGAGTCGCAGGACGAGGCCGTCGAGAAGATCCTGACCAAGCAGGTCGAGCCGGGACACGTCGTGGTCGTGCGCTACGAGGGCCCCGCCGGCGGACCGGGCATGCAGGAGATGCTCTACCCGACGTCCTACATCAAGGGCCGCGGCCTGGGGAAGGTCGTCGCCCTCATCACGGACGGCCGGTTCTCGGGCGGCTCCAGCGGCATCTCCGTGGGGCACGTCTCCCCGGAGGCGGCCGCGGGCGGCACCATCGGCCTGATCGAGGACGGCGACGAGATCGAGATCGACGTCGACACCCGCATGATCCGGGTCAACGTGCCGGACGATGTGCTCGCCGAGCGCCGCGCCAAGATGGAGTCCTCGGAGCGGCCGTGGCAGCCCGTGGACCGCGACCGGTACGTGTCCCCGGCGCTGCAGGCCTACGCGGCCCTCGCGACGTCGGCCGACAAGGGCGCCGTGCGGGACGTGGCCCGGCTCCGGCGCCGCTGACCGGTCCGGGTGCGGCGCCTCGGGGTGCCGCACCCGGGCCCGGGTGGTCCGCGGCGGACGACGATGTTCGAGTGTCGGTGACTCGTGCCATGGTGGGGGCCTGACGACACACACCCCAGGAGTGACCCATGACCGACGCGATCACCGCCGCCGAGTTCACCGCGGGCGAGGGGACGGGTGACTGGCGTGTGCTCAGAAGTTCCGCCGTCGCGCGCTTCGCCACCGGCTCGTTCACCCGGGGAGTGCGGCTGGTGACCCGCATCGGCGCCCTCGCGGAGGCCGCGAACCATCATCCGGACGTCGACCTGCGCTACGGGTCCGTCACGGTGCGGACCTGGTCGCACGACGTCGGCGCCCTGTCCGCGCGGGACGTCGCGCTCGCCCGGGAGATCTCGATGGCCGCCCGCGAGCTGGACGTCGCGGCGGACCCCGCACGGGTCAGCGACGTCGCCCTCTGCATCGATGCGACGGCGGGCCCCCAGGTGCAGGCGTTCTGGCAGGCGCTGCTGGGTCACGACGCAGGCCCGGACCCCGCGGGCGACGCGGCCGCGGCGCGGCTGAGCGACCCGGACCGGCGACTGCCGGCGGTCTGGTTCCAGCAGTCCGACGAGCGGCGGGATCAGCGCAACCGCATCCACGTGGACGTGTGGGTGCCGTACGACCACGCCGAGCGACGGGTCGCGGCGGCGCTCGCGGCGGGTGGCCGGCTGGTCACCGACGAGTTCGCCCCGGCCTGGTGGGTGCTCGCCGACGTCGAGGGCAACGAGGCATGCGTCTCCACGTGGCAGGACCAGTTCTAAAAGATAGTGAGATCCGGCCGCAGGGCGAGTAAGGTCTCTCGCTTGTGCGCCCGCCCCCTTCCCCAGCCCGGAACCCCTACTGGCGGTTCCTGGTAGCGGGATTCCGCGGGCAGTCCGCCTACCCGCTGGCCACGCTCGCCGGCCTGGTGGCGAACGCGACCTTCGGCCTGCTCAAGGGCGGGATCATGGGCGCGGCCGTCGAGAGCTCGGGCGGTGAGCTCGCCGGCTACTCCGCGGCGACCATGGCGGCGTTCGTCTGGCTGGGCCAGGGCATGCTCGGCTCGGTGAACTTCTGGGGCGGCAGCGACCTCCAGACCCGGATCAAGTCGGGCGACGTCGCCGTCGACTTCCTGCGGCCCGTGAGCGTGCAGGCGGCCAACGTGCTGACGGACATCGGCAAGGGGCTGTTCGCCCTGCTGCCCCGCGGGCTGCCGAGCGTCGTCATCGGGGTGCTCGTCTCCAGCATGGCCCTGCCGCCCGATGCTGCCGCGTACGCGCTGGGGCTGACCAGCCTGCTGATCGGCATCGCGGTCTCGCACGCCACCGTCTACGTGGTAGCCACCTCGGGGTTCTGGCTGGTGGAGACCCGCGGCGTCAGCGTGTTCTACATGGCGGTCTCCGGATTCTTCGCCGGCCTGTTCACGCCGATCTACCTGTTCCCGGACTGGCTGCTGACCTTCGCGCTGCTCACGCCCTTCCCGTCGATGATGCAGTTCCCCATCGACGTGCTCTCCGGGCAGGTCACCGGTTCCGCGGCGTGGCAGCACCTCGGAGTACAGCTGGTGTGGCTGGCGGTGGTGCTCGTCGTCGGGCACCTGACCACGCGGGCCGGGCGCCGCCGGCTGGAGGTGCAGGGTGGCTGACGTGCGCCGGGCGCGGGTGCTGCGCGCCTACCGGGCGGTCCTCGCGAGCCGTGCGCGCTCGCAGGCGAGCCACCGGACCAGCTTCCGGATGGACCTGGTCGGGGCGATGCTCGTCGGGCTCATCGAGTTCACCGAGATCTGGGTGCTGTACTCGGCGACGGACCAGATCGGCGGGTTCACGCTCGCCCAGATCATGCTCGTGTTCGGCCTGTCCGACCTCGCGTTCTCCCTGGCCGACCTGGTCGCGGGGCACTGCGACAACCTTCCGACCTACGTGCGCGCGGGCACGCTCGACGTGTTCTTCCTGCGGCCGCAGCCGCTGCTGGCGCAGCTGATGACCAGCGACCTCAGCCTGCGCCGGATCGGGCGGTGCCTGGTGGGTGCGACGGCGCTCACCGTGGGGCTGGTGCTCAACGACATCGACTGGAGCGTCGGCACCGTCGGCCTGCTGGCGCTCGCCCTGGTCTCCGGGTTCGTCATCTTCACCGCGCAGTTCGTCACCGCCGCCGGGCTGCAGTTCTTCCTGATCAACGGCTCCGAGATGACCAACGCGTTCGTCTACGGCGGCCGGTACGCCGCCACACAGCCGGCCGGTGTGTGGCCGCGCGCCCTGCTGGTCGTCTTCGGCGGCATCTTTCCTGTCGCCTTCGCGGCCTACCTGCCGGTGGCCACGCTGCTCGGCATGCCGGGCCCCGCCGGGCTGCCGACCTGGCTCGGTTGGTTCGCGCCGGTCGCCGCCCTCTGGGCGGCCGCCGTCGCGGGGCTGTGCTGGCGCTGGGGCCTTCGTCACTACCGAGGAGCAGGTGGATGAACATCATCGAGACCGACGGCCTGACCCGGGTGTTCACGGGGCGGCCCGACCGGAAGAACGGGTTCCGCCGCAGCAGGCACGTCGCCGTCGACGACCTCGACCTGACCGTCGAGGCGGGCGAGGCGGTCGGCTACATCGGGGCCAACGGCGCCGGGAAGTCGACGACGATCAAGATGCTCGTCGGCATCCTGGTGCCCACGAGCGGCACGGTGACCACCGTCGGGCTGCACCCCCTGAAGCAGCGCCGCGCGCTGGCCCGCCGGATCGGCGTGGTCTTCGGGCAGCGGTCCCAGCTCTGGTGGGACCTGCCGGTGGGGGAGTCGTTCTCCATCCTCTCGGCCATCCACTCCCTGTCCGCGGCCGACGAACGCACCAGGACCGCCGAGCTGGTCGACATGCTCGAGATGGGCGAGTTCCTGAGCACCCCGGTGCGCCAGCTCTCGCTGGGCCAGCGCATGCGGGCCGAGGTCGCCGCCGCGCTGCTGCACCGGCCCGAGCTGCTGATCCTCGACGAGCCGACCATCGGCCTGGACGTGCTGTCCAAGCAGCGCCTGCGCGAGTTCCTCGTGGCGCAGCGGCGCGAGCACGGCACGACACTGCTGCTCACCACGCACGACATGGGCGACGTCGAGCGGCTCTGCGACCGGATCCTCGTCGTGGACCACGGCAGGCTCGCGTTCGACGGCACCCTCGGCGGACTGGCCAGGACCGTCGGAGCCCGGCGCGAGCTCGTCGTCGACCTCGCCACCCCGACGGGCGACCTGGTGGACCTGGACGGCGCGGAGCACGTCCGCAGCGAGTCGGGCGGCCTGCGGCAGCGCCTCGCCTTCGACCCGCAGCGCACGACGGCGGCCCGCGTGCTCGCCGCGGTCGCCGAGCGGGCGGAGGTGCTGGACCTCTCGATCGCCGAGCCCGACATCGAGGACGTGGTCCGCGAGATCTACCGCGCCACCCGCCGCTGACCACCTGCTGCGCCCACGACAGAGCGTGGTCAGGTGCGGGTGACGAGCAGCTCCGACCAGGCGGGGATCAGTACGTCCCGGGCCGCCCGACGGCGGACGACACGCAGCGGCCGGTCCTCCGACCACAGCATCCGCAGCAGGGTGCCGATCTCGGCCCGGGCCAGCGCCGCGCCCAGGCACAGGTGCCGACCGGCGCCGAACCACAGCTGGCGAGACTCGCGCACGTACGGGCGGTCGGCGCGGAACGGCCCCGCGGCGGCGTTCGCCGACCAGACCAGCAGCATGATCCGGTCGCCGGCACGCAGCTGTGCGCCGCCCACCTCGACGTCGGCCGCGACCCCTCTGCCGATCACCGACGCCGGGCTCGTCACCCGCAGCCCCTCGCGCACCACGTTCTCGACCGGGTCACCCTCCCCGGGGTTCAGCAGCCCGGCCGTACGCTCGTCGTCCCCGTCCCGCCCGGGCGTCGGGGCCGTCGCATCCGGCTCGGCACCCGCACGGACCGCCGCGAGCATCCGGTGCTGCTCACCCGTGTCGATCAGCAGGGCGGTGATCCGGCCCATGGCGCTCGCGGCGGTCTCGGTGCCCGCGACCATGAGGAGCGAGGCCAGGCCGGACGTCTCGGTGAGCCCGAGGCCGAGCTCCCGGCACCGGCCGAGCAGGGTGTCCGGCGGCGCGTTCCGCCAGCCGTCGGGGATCCCGGCGTTCAGCTCGGCGACGATGCCCTGCGCGGTAGCCACCTGGTCCGGCGTCAGGATCGTCGATCCAGCGGTGCCGAGGGCCACGGAGGCCAGCCGCTCGCCGGTCTCGAAGATCCCCAGCGCGCCCTCGTCGTCGGGCCAGGACCCGCCGTGTCCCGCGGGCCGAGGGATGCCCAGCAGGCTGATGACCATGCGGCCCACCAGGGCGCGGGAGAGGCGCGCGACGTCCAGCGTGCCGCCCGAGCGCAGCACCTCGCCCGCGACGGCGACCCGGTCGTCCCAGGCGGCGCTCACGAGGTCGCGCGAGACGGCCTCCGTGAACAGCTCGCGCGTGCGGGTACGCAGGTCGTGGTGCCCGGCGCCGTCGAACAGGTCGAGCACCCAGTCGCCGAGGATCTGGGCCCACAGGTTCCCGACACCACCCTCGCCGAGGATCGTGAACGAACGGTGGTCACGGAGGACCGTGCGGGCCACCACCGGGTCCGCCGAGACCCACCCGATGCCGGGCACTTTCCGAACCGGTGAACCGCCGAGAGGTGACCCCTGGGCGGCCGTGCCGGCCAGGAGCAGCCCCGCCATCGCGGGCCGGGCGCGGTAGAGGAGGCCCAGCTCGTGCCGGGTGGTCGGGAGGGTTTGGATCACGGCCGTCACATTACGGGCGGGTGGAACCGGCGCGGTACCGAGCCGGGCGATCAGCCGTAGAGGTTCTGGACGTCCAGCTCGATCGGGAACGGCAGGTCGACCTTGAGGGTGTCCCGGAAGATGCCGGTCGGCACGTAGGTCCTTGTCATGTCGTCAAGCTCGTAGACATGGATCGTGGTGACCGCGTCGACGTCCTCGACCCGCCAGAAACTGCGGATGCCTGCCTCGGCGTACTTGTGCGGCTTCACTGCCCTGTCGCGATGCTCCGACTCCGGGGAGACCACCTCGACCGCAAGGACGATGTCCTTGGCGTCGTACCAGGTGGCATCTGGCGGGATCGACTTGGTCGACGCGATCACGTCGGGCTCGGGCCGATTGCGCTCGTCGAGGCGGACGGTCATCTTGCTGTTGATGTCGATCGCGTCTGGTACCTGTGAACTCAAGGTGCTGTGGAGGGCGTGGATCACACGGCTGTGCCAATGGCATTGAGGAAACATCCTGAAGACGAGGGTTCCGTCGATCAGCTCCGTGTTGTTGGGTGCCTCCGGAAGGTTATCCAGGTCTTCGGCGAGCCAACCCTCCGGGCGTGGAGGACGCATCCAGTCCGGTAGCGAAGTCATCTCTAGACGTTAAAACGTCTAGCCGTCACCGGCGCGTTATGGGCGTGCCCTACTCTGTCGCGGGTGCTTCCCGAACCGGCCGCCGTGCTGAACCCGGCACCTACTCGACCTGCTGAGCCCTCCGCGTCGCCCCGGCCGTCCCCGCGCCCCGTCGCCCGCATCGCCGGCGTCGCCGTGCACCTGCCCGAGCGCACGCGCGACGTGGCCGAGGCCGAGCGCGAGCTGCACCGCAGGAACCCGAAGGTCGCGCCTCGCATCCCGATGGTCTCGCGCCTGACGGGAGTGCGCCGCATCCACGTGGCCGACGACGACCAGCAGGCCTCGGACCTCGCCGTCGCCGCCTCCCGG
The DNA here is from genome assembly GCF_050936155.1 of Promicromonospora sp. CA-289599. Classification (NCBI taxonomy): domain Bacteria; kingdom Bacillati; phylum Actinomycetota; class Actinomycetes; order Micrococcales; family Promicromonosporaceae; genus Promicromonospora; species Promicromonospora sp. CA-289599. Next base: position 1,474,813 of record NZ_JBNJNI010000001.1, on the reverse strand, counting down.
ACGGTCCTGGACCGTGCGGGCCTGCGGTCGGCCGACGTCGACCTCCTGCTCTTCGCCTCCGCCACGCAGGACATGATCGAGCCGGCGACCAGCCACATCGTGGCCGCCAAGCTCGGCGTCCGCGCACCGGTGATGGACGTCAAGAACGCATGCAACTCCGTGCTCAACGGCATAGAGGTGGCCGAGGCGCTCATCGGCACCGGCCGGTACCGCCGTGTGCTCGTCGCGTGCGGCGAGATGCCCACGCGCGGGGTGCGCTGGGACGTGCCCGACCGCAGCACGTACGCGATGTCCGCGGCCGGCTACACGATGTCCGACGCCGGGGCCGCGGTGCTCGTCGAGGCGACCGGCGCCCGGACCGAGGACGGTTTCGAGGACGACCTGGCGGCCGAGCTCGCCGGGCTCGTCGAGCCCGCGGACAAGCCGTCGGGGATCCTCGCCTCGGTGTTCACCGCCGAGTCGCAGCACTGGGACGTCGGCATGCTCCCGGGCGGCGGCACCGTGAACCCGCGTGACCCCGAGCGCAGCTACTTCGAGATCGACGGCTCGCGGCTGCGCGAGGCCTTCGTCGCCTTCGGCCCGGGCCCCGTGGAGCAGGCGCTGGCCGCCGCGGGCGTGACCATCGACGACGTCGCGCTCATCGCCGTGCACCAGGTGGCGGTCGCCTACCTCGCGGACGTGCACCGGGCGCTCGGCGTACCGGCGGACCGCACGATCCTCACGGTGGCCGACCACGGCAACATCGCCTCGGCGACGCTGCCCCTGCAGCTCGCCACGGCGCTGGAGTCCGGCCGTCTGCGGCGCGGCGACGTCGTGCTGCTGCTCGGCCTGGCCGGCGGGATCAGCATGGGCGCGATGGTGGTCCGGTGGTGAGCGACGGACAGCTCGGCCCGGTGGCGGGACGCCCGCGGCTCGCCGTCGTCGTGCCCGCGCTGAACGAGGCCCACGAGCACGGGATCCTGCGCACGCTCGAGGCGCTGCACGCGCAGGAGGACGACGACTTCGACCTGGTGGTCGTGGACAACGGGTCCACCGACGGCACGCCCGACATCGTGCGCAAGGCGATCGCCGACCGGGGGCGGCTGCGCTGGCAGGTCGTCACCGAGGACCAGAAGGGGACCGGCTCCGCCGCGGACACCGGCATGCGCGCGGCGATCGCGCTCGGCGCCGAGCTGCTGGCCCGGACGGATGCCGACTGCCTGCCGCCGCCGGGGTGGACGAGCGCGGTGCGGGAGGCGTTCGCGTCGGGCGACGAGCTCGTCGCCGGTCGGCTCGTCCCGCGCGACGACGACCTGCCCGTATCAAGGTTCCAGCAGGCCGTGCTGTCGTTCGCGCTGTGGGCGTCGAGCACGTTCGGCAAGATCCGGCCCGGGAACCAGGACGAGGGGTATCTCGGTCCGTACGTCATGACGCCCGGCTGCAACATGGCGATCACCGCGTCCCTGTACGAGCGGGCGGGCGGGTTCCCGCGTACCCGGATCGAGGACCTGCACGAGGACCGCGCGCTGGTCAACGCGGTACGGCGGCTGACGACGCGGTACGCCGAGCACCGCACGGTGTGGGTGCGTGCGTCGACGCGCCGCGTGCACGCCTGGGGGCTCGTGCGCACGCTCGGCTGGTACGCCGACCACCGCTACCGGCCCGAGGTGGTGGACATCCGATGACGGCTTCCTTGGCAGCGGCTGCCGTGCCAGCGGCTGCCGTGGTCGATCGCCGACCACCCGTGGTCACCGCACAGGGCCTCGGCTGGGCCTCGCCCGAGGCCTTCTGGGAGGAACGCGTGCAGCGCGCCGCGCACCCCCTCGCATACCCGGCGCTGCGGTCCGCACGGGACCGGCCGGTGGTGCGGGTGCCGCGCATCGGGGTGGTCGTGAGCGACGCGGAGCTCGCCCGCGAGGTGCTGCTCGACCTGGACCACTTCTCGAAGGTGGGCCCGGGAGCGCCGTCGGACCTGTGGACGCCGGTGCTCGGGCCGTCGGTGCTGCTCAACATGGAGGGTGCCGAGCACGCCGCGCTGCGGCGCGCGCTGGGGCCGCTGTTCTCGCCCCGGGCGGTCCGTGAGCTCGTGGCAGCGGACGGCGACCGCGGTGCGGGCGTGCTGCCGGAGCTGACGCGGCGGCTCGCCGCGGGGGAGACCGTCGACCTGGCGGCGGCGGTCGGCGCCCAGGCCGGCGCGGTGATCTGCGGGATGGTGGGGCTGCCGCCGACCGACGACGCGGTGCGCTCGTCGATGACCGCCGCGCAGACGATCACCGGGATGGTGCGGCTGCACAGGCACGGGCTCACCCGGTCCCAGGTGGCGCAGGCGCGCACCGTGCTGGAGCAGCTCACCGCGCCCGCGCGAGCGGCCTACCGCGCCGGCGACCCGGCGACCGTCCCTGGGCGGATGCGCGACCTGGGGCTGTCCGAGCGGGAGGCGATGGGGGCCGTCGGGGCGTTCGTGCTCACCGGGACGGAGACCATCCAGTCGTTCGTGCCGCGGCTCGTGGCCATCGCGCACGACACCGGGTGGACCACGCGCCTGCTGGCGGACGACGCGCAGCTGCGCAGGCGCGCCGTCGAGGAGGGGCTGCGCGTCACCGTGCCGACCCCCGCGATGCTGCGTTCGGTGCGGGCCGACACGTCGGTGGGCGGCGTGCCGGTCACCGCGGGGGACCGTGTGGTGATCGCCACCGTGAACTGCTGCCGGGCGGGCGGCGGGTTCGATCCCGATCGGCCGATCGAACCCGCGGTGCGGCACCTCTGGTTCGGGGCGGGCCCGCACTTCTGCCTGGGCATGCCGCTCGCGATGGCGCAGGTCGACGTGGTCCTCGACGCGCTCGCGGCGGCAGCGTCGGACGGGCGCGTGCCGGTCGTGGGACGACGCCGCGCCGCACGCGGCGTGCTGGTCCCCGCGTACAGCTCGCTGGAGCTCGGCCTGCGGGGCGCGGACGGCGCAGCGAGCCTGGTCCCGGCGCCGGCCTGGACGGGGGAGGCGTCGTGAAGCACCTCGTCGACGAGCTGCTGGACGTCGCGCGGAGCACGCCCGACGTCGTCGCGCTCCGCTGGTTCGGCGGCCGTGACGGCGGGCGTGTGCGCGAGGAGGTGACGTTCGGCGGCCTCGCCGAACGGGTGGAGCGGACGGCGGCCGCTCTGCGTGCGCTGGGCATGGAGCCCGGCGACCGCGTGCTGTTCAGCATCCGGCCCCGTCCGGAGGGCGTGGTCCTGTGCCTCGCGGTCCTGCGGGCGGGGGGCGCGGTGGTGTTCGTGGACCCGGGGTCGACGCCGGAGCTGTTCGCGGCGCGGATCGCGGCGGCGAGGCCGCGCTGGGCCGCGACGGAGGCGCTGCTGTACGCGGCGTCGTCGGGGCCGTTGCGGGGGATCGCGCGGTCGCGCGGCCTGCTGCTCCCGGACTACGGGCAGCTGCCGGTGCGGCACCTGTACACCGGCCGGTGGTTGCCCGGCGTGCCGCGGGGCGCGCACCGCGTGGCTCGGCTGGTGCGGGCGGTTCCCGGGACTGTCCAGGCCCCGGAGGAGGTGGCGGAGGCGGACCGGGAGGCGCTGGTCGTCTTCACGTCCGGGACGACCTCGGACCCGAAGGCGGTGGTGCACACCGCGCGCACGCTCGGCGGCATGCTTGACCTGTTCGCGCAGGTCGGGGACCTGAAGTCGGGGCAGCGGGCGCATACGGACCAGATGTTCCTCGGGCTGCCGGCGATCATCGCGGGCGGTACGTGGGAGATTCCCGCGAAGGCCCCGAAGGATGCGCCGGAGGCGTTCGCGCGCGGGGTCGCGGGGGCGGACTCCTCGTTCCTCGTGCCCGCGGACGTGACCGCGCTGCTCGACGTCCTGGAAGCCGGGAGCGACGCGGGGCCTGCCGCGAGCGCAGCGGGTCCGGCCGTGCTCGCGGTCGGTGCGGCGCCCGTCACGGTCGCGCTGCTCGAACGTGGCCGCCGTGTCCTGCCGGGCACGCGCTGGCTCGCCGTGTACGGCGCCACCGAGATCCTGCCGGCGGCGGTGACCGACGCGGACGAGAAGATCGCGGCGGCCGCGGCCGGGGATCTCGTCGGCCGTCCGCTCGGCGGCATAGGTGTGCGGATCGACACGGAGGCGGCGCGGGACCCGGCGGACCCAGGGGACCCGGAGGACTCCGCCGATCCGGACGACGCTCGCGAGGTGGGCGAGCTCGTGCTGACGGGTCCGTCCCTGATGGCCGGGTATCTCGCCGACCTCGACGCGGGCGGGGCGCGAGCGGTCGAGCACCGCACCGGCGACCTCGCCTATCAGGACGCCGAGGGGTGGATCGTGCTCGTCGGTCGGAACCGGGACATGATCATCCGCGGGACGGTGAACATCTACCCGGGCCTGTTCGAGCCCCGGCTGCGGGCGCTGCCGGGCGTTGCCGACGCCGTGCTGGTCGGTGTTCCGGTGCCCGACGGCGACGAGCGGGTGGTCCTCGTCGTCACTGCTGAGGGCGGCACCCGGGAGGCGGGCGCTCCGGTGGTCCGGACGGGTACCGAGCTGGCCCGGGCGGTCGCCGACCAGGTGGCACAGGTCCTGGACCACGGTGCACTGCCGGACCTGGTCGTCGAGGCGACGTATCTGCCGGTCGCCGGCCGGTCCCGGAAGCCTGATCGTCGTGCACTGGTCAACTTGGTTTCACCGCTGACAGGTACAGTGCGCGCATGAGGGTGGCGGTGACCGGTTCGTCTGGTTTTGTTGGTGGTGCAGTGGTCCGCGACCTGGCGGCGCGCGGACACGAGGTGATCGCGTTCTCGCGCCGGGTTCCGTGCCTGCCCGTCGGCTCGCCGCATCAGGCCGTGCACCAGGTCTGGGACCTCCGGGACGGGCCGCTGGCCAAGGAGGACCGGCCGGAGCACGTCGACGCCGTCGTCCACTGCGGTGCCGCGGTGCGGGACGGCGGCAGCCACGCCCGCGCCTGGGTGGTCAACGTCGAGGGCACCCGCGCGGTGCGCGAGACGTTCCCGGAGGCGCGGTTCGTGCACGTGTCCTCGGGCAGCGTGTACGACCCCCGCACCCCGAGCCTCACGGTGAGCGAGACGGAGGCGCCGGCACACGGCTACGTCAACGCCTACGGTTCCACCAAGGCGGCCGCTGAGCGGTACCTGACCGCCGACGCCGCACGCGGGGACCGGGGTCCCGTCATCGTCCTGCGGCCGCATGCGGTCTACGGCCCCGGTGACACGACACTGCTGCCGCGCCTCGAGTCGGCGGCGGTCGGCGCCTGGCTGCCGATCCCCGGTGGCGGCAAGGTGCGTCAGCACCTCACGCACGTCGACACCCTGGTGCTGGCGATCCGCGCGGCGCTGGTCGCCGACGTCGAGCCCGAGGCAGCCGCCGGCCGTCCGCTCGTGGCCAACGTGGCGGACGCCCGGCCCGTCGACCTTCACGAGACGCTCGAGCTGCTGATGTTCGCCAGGTTCCGGCCCGTGCAGGTGGTGGGCATCCCGGTCCGGCTCGCCAACGCCCTGGCCTGGGCGGGCGAGCGGGTGTCCCGCTGGACGGGCCGCGAGCCACGCCTGTCGCGGTACGCCATCAGCCACCTCGCGATGGAGCGCACCTACGACCTCACGGTGCTGCGCGAGCGGCTCGGCGTCGACCCGGCGCCGACGTCGCTGCACGGCGCGATGAGCTGGTAGTGGCGGTTACTGGGTGATGACCTGAGCCTCGCCCATCACGATGTTCGCCGTCGCCTCGAAGTCCAGCGGGATGCTGCCGGACTGGCCCATGCCCTCCCACTGCACCGTCCAGTAGGAAGTCGCGGTGACCTCGTACTTGCCCTGTCTCGTGTAGCGGTGCCCGCAGTCCGGCGATTCCTTGGTATCGAACCGGTCCTCGTACGGAGTGCCAGCGCCCACGCAGGTCACGGTGGTGCTGTCGCCCATGTCCCACACGACCTTGTCGACCTTCGCGGTAGCGGTCACCGACGCTGACCCCACCTCGATCCAGGACTTCCCGCACACCAAGAACGTTCCGCACTATGCCCTGATGGCCCGCAACGACCTCGTCGTCGGCCCGTGGCTGGCCGCCGACGCGGGCGAGCTCGGCCACGGCGCCTCACCCTTGGACGACCCAGGAGTCATCCGCTTGGAGACCGGGTTCGTCGAGGACCGGCGACCGGAGTCGGGCACCATCGAGGACACCAACACCACTGCGGACGACCCCTTCGAGTCGCACTCGTCCGTCTACACGAAGGGCTCGACCTCGTTCAACAACATCGTCGGCGTAATCACCGGCACCACGGTCGAGACCTACGCGCCGAATGTCACGCTGCCTGGCCCCCGGGCGGAATCCGTCAGCGGTATCGAGGCCGATAGCTATACGCCCCGTCGGCTCGACACCGCAGCCGAATCGGCGTTGGCTGCCCACATTGACGCTCAGGAGGAGTAGACCGTGCGACAGACGGCCCGAACAGAAAAGCGGAGAGCGCTGGCACTTGCCGGACTCATCGCACTGACCATGACCCTGGCCACGGCATGCAGCCCAGGAGCCGCAAGGAGTGACGTGACAGTCCAGCAGCTACAGGAACGCTCCGAAGAGATCGGGCAGTCGCTCACGGCCACGATCGACGGCGTGGACCGCTACCAGGACGACATTGCCGGCGGTGGTGAAAGGTGGGAGGACGCTGAGGTCAACGACGACGACCCTGACGGCTGGCGGTACTGGCAGTGGGACGCGGCAATCGTCCTCGCGCCCGACGCAGAACTAACGTCAGATCAGGCCGCTGACCGAATGATCGAGATCCTCGAAGACGACGGATGGACCGCTGATGAACCTCGTGGCGGCGTAGAGAAGGCGCAACTAGGGTTCCGGCGCTCGCACGACCTGGGCGAGGGCTGGTACGTCGAGCTCGCGTTCCGAGTCGCAGGGCCACCAGCGCCACAACTTCTCAGAATCAGCGTCGTCAGTCCCTCGACCAATCGGTCGTGAGGCGCCGCGCCTGTCGCGGTACGCCATCAGCCACCTCGCGATGGAGCGCACCTATGACCTGTGCTGCGCGAGCGGCTCGGCGTCGACCCGGCGCCGACGTCGCTGCACGGCGCGATGAGCTGGTAGCCGCTCGTTCGAGACAAGCTGTTGTCCGGAATGCCCTACCCTGGGCGGGTGATTCCACGGGGCGACGTCGCTATCGAGACGCTCGGGCTGCGCAAGGCGTACCGGACGGTGCGCGGGCGTGCCGTGGGCATCGAGGGGCTCGACCTGCGGGTGCCGGCCGGTGGCGTGCACGCGCTGCTCGGGCTCCCGGAGTCGGGCAAGACCACCACGCTCCGCCTGCTCACCGGCCTGGCCCGCGCGGATGCGGGCGCCATCAAGATCTTCGGCGTCCCCGTCCCGGACGGCCTGCCCGACCTCGCCGGGCGCATCGGCGCCGTCGTCGGCGAACCCGGGTTCCAGCCCCGGCTGAGCGGCCGCCGAAACCTGGCGCTGCTCGCAAGTGCGGCCGGCGCGCCGCGTGCCCGCGTCGACGAGGTGCTCACGGGTGTTCTCCTCGCGGACCGCGCCAAGGCCGCCTACGGCACCTACTCGGCCGAGGAGGAACGCCGCCTCGCGCTCGCGGCCGCCCTGCTGCGCGATCCCGACCTGCTCGTCGTTGACGACCCGAGCGCAGGGCTCGGAGCCGTCGGCACCCGCGAGATCCGCCAGGCGCTGCGTCGCCTCGCGGACCAGGGCAAGACCGTTCTCGTGGCCACGGGTGTCCTCACGGAGGCGCAGCAGATCGCGGACACGGTCACGGTGCTCGATGGCGGCCGCGTGCTCGCGCAGGGCAGCGTCGCCGAGCTCCTGGGCGACGCCAAGGTCAGCGTGCGGGTCCGTCTCGACGAGCTGGCGAAAGCGGCCACCGCGCTACGTGCCGCCGGGTTCGCGGTCCGGGACGACGGCGACGCGCTCCAGGTCGACGGCGTTGCCGAACCAGCCGACATCTCCCGGGCGCTCGCCAAGCAGAAGCTGTTCGCGAGCGAGCTGGTGCCGCAGCGCGAGGACCTAGCGGCCGTCGTCGGGCGGCTGAGTCCGGTCGCGCCGCCGATCCCGAAGCCCCTGAGCCGCGCCGAAGAACGGGCCGCACGGAAGGCGGCCGAGCAGCAGGCTGCGGACCGCAAGAAGGCCGCCGACCAGCGCAAGGCCGACAAGGAGGCGGCAGCGAGACAGGCGGCGATCGACGCGAAGGGCGAGGCGAAGGCTGACAAGGCCAGCACAGCCAAGGCGGCCCCCGCCAAGGTCACCGACACCGAGGTCTCGGCGGACGACGACGCGGCTTCGCAGCCGTCGAAGCGCGTGCAGCGGCGCGCGGCCTTCGACGACAAGGTCGCGGCGAAGCAGGCGGCTGCCGGGGCGCGGATCGCCGAGCGGCAGGAGGCGGCCGGCGCCAAGGCGGCTGCGAAAGAGGCTGAAGCGGTGGCCAAGGAGGCCGCGAGGCAGGCCAAGACTGACGACCGGGCGGCGCAGAAGCGGGCGGCCGCCGACGAGAAGGCAGCCAGGAAGCAGGCGGCGGCGGACGCGCGCGCCGCGCGTTCGGCGGCGCGGAAGGACGGCGCCCGGGCGCTCCTGGGCCGGCGCGCCTCGGAGACCACGGGCGGGCAGACAGAGCCGGCCACCGAGCAGGACAAGGAACCGGACCAGCAAGAAGACAAGAAAGAAGACCAGGACCCGGCACAGCAGGGGTCGGCTCAGGACAAGCCCAGGAAGCGCGCCGAGGAGAAACGATGACGGGGCTGTTGTGGGCCGAGCTGCGCCGGTTCGGCGTCCGCCCGGCGATCCGGTGGATCGCGGCCGTGATGCTGCTGCACGTGGCGCTCGCGGTGGTGCTGACGGCGTTCGAGGTGGACGCGACGACCCTCGCCGGGATGCTGGAGCAGGGCGAGATCTCGTTCTACGCGATGACGTCGGTGTTCCTGGCCTACGTGGCGGGCGTGCTGCTCGTGACGGGGGACGCGGCGTCGGGCGGTACGCGTGCCCTGCTGACCGTCGAACCGCGTCGGGGGCGTGTGTACTGGAGCAAGGTGGCGGCAGCGGCGCTGGCGGTCCTGCCGGGCGTGGCCGCGGCATACGCGCTGCTCGCAGCGGGTACGTACGTGGTGCAGGCTCACGTCGGAGCGCTCGGCGGGCCGCCGTCCGACCTGGCGCTCGCACTCACGTGGAGCGGCGTGCGAGTGCTCGCGCTCGCAGCCTGTGCGGCGGCCGGCGGTGCGGCGCTGGGTGTGCTGGTGCGACGCTGGTGGGTCGCCGTCCCGCTCGTCGTGGCGTGGTTCCTGGTCGAGGAGACGGTCCTGAGCACGGCGACCAGGGGGCGGGAGTGGTTCCCGGTCGCGAACGCGGACGCATGGGTCCGCGGCACTCCGGAGCTCCTGTCCGGGGACGGGCTGCTCGCCGTCCCGCTCGTGCACAGTGCGCTCCTGCTGCTGGGGGTCACGGCGGTGCTGACCGTTCTCGGCTGGGTGGCCTTCCGGCATCGGGACGTACCCTGACCGCCTTGCCGCTGCGCCGCTGAGGCGCGGGATCCTGCGGCTGGATACCCCTGTCGTCTCGGATCGTGGGACCATCGGCCCGCTGAGTGACATCGCCGCAGATTCGGCGTAACGTGCGTCACGTGCAGACGATCATTCTTGTAGTACTTCCTGAGCGCGCGGCCTAAGCCCAGCACAGGCATCGTCCGCGCGCTCACCCTGGCAGTCCTTGCTCCCCAAGGACCCGGGGTTTTTTTGTTGTCACGAACGCTCGCTTTCGCCCCAGGACGGGGCGCGACGGCAGGAGATCCGTATGACCGGCACACCGACACCCGCACAGATCGCTGCGCGCGCCGAGGCGCGTGACCAGGTGCGCACCGAGCTTCGGTCCCGCGTGGTTAGCGGCAAGGCCGAGCCCGAGGCCATTACGCCTCGCGTCGGTCCGGAGGAAGTCACGGGTGCGCAGTCCATCGTCCGCTCGCTCGAGGAGGTCGGTGTCGACACCGTCTTCGGCATCCCGGGTGGCGCGATCCTGCCTCTCTACGACCCGCTGATGGACTCCGCGAAGCTCCGCCACATCCTCGTGCGGCACGAGCAGGGCGGCGGCCACGCGGCCTCGGGCTACGCCCACGCGACCGGCCGGGTCGGGGTGACCATGGCGACGTCGGGCCCCGGCGCGACCAACCTGGTGACGCCGATCGCGGACGCGCACATGGACTCGATCCCGCTCGTCGCGATCACCGGCCAGGTCGCCTCCGCCGCGATCGGGACGGACGCGTTCCAGGAGGCCGACATCGTCGGCATCACGCTGCCGATCACCAAGCACAACTTCCTGGTCACCGACCCGGCCGACATCCCGCGCACGATCGCCGAGGCGTTCCACATCGCCTCGACGGGGCGGCCGGGACCGGTGCTCGTGGACATCTCGAAGTCGGCGATGCAGTCGCGCACCACGTTCTCGTGGCCGCAGGAGCTGCAGCTGCCCGGCTACCACCCGGTGACGAAGCCGCACTCGAAGCAGATCCGGGAGGCCGCGAAGCTGCTGACCAGCGCCAAGCGCCCCGTGCTGTACGTGGGTGGCGGCGTGATCCGGTCGGGGGCGGCGGACCTGCTGCGCCAGCTCGTGGACCTGTCCGGGGCGCCCGTCGTGACGACCCTGATGGCCCGCGGCGCGGTGCCGGACAGCCACCCGCAGCACCTCGGCATGCCCGGCATGCACGGCACGGTGCCGGCGGTGGCGGCGCTGCAGAAGGCCGACCTGGTCTTCGCGCTGGGCGCCCGGTTCGACGACCGCGTGACGGGCAAGCTCTCGAGCTTCGCCCCGCTCGCCGCGATCATCCACGCCGACATCGACCCCGCGGAGATCGGCAAGAACCGCGAGGCGGACGTCCCGATCGTCGGTGACCTCCGCGAGGTCATCGGCGACCTGCTGCCCGAGCTGGCCAGGGAGCACGAGGCACACGGCAAGCCCGACGTCGAGGGCTGGTGGCACCAGCTCGACGAGTGGCGCCGCACCTACCCCCGCGGCTACACCCAGCCGGAGGACGGCAACCTGTCCCCGCAGCACGTGATCCAGCGCCTCGGCGAGCTGACCGGGCCCGACGGGATCTACGTCGCGGGCGTGGGGCAGCACCAGATGTGGGCGGCCCAGTTCATCAGCTACGAGCGGCCCAACACCTGGATCAACTCCGGCGGGCTCGGCACGATGGGCTACTCCGTCCCCGCGGCGATGGGCGCGAAGGTCGGCCAGCCGGACCGGACGGTCTGGGCGATCGACGGCGACGGCTGCTTCCAGATGACCAACCAGGAGCTCGCTACCTGCACGATCAACGACATCCCGATCAAGGTCGCGGTGATCAACAACAGCTCGCTGGGCATGGTGCGGCAGTGGCAGACGCTCTTCTACGAGTCGCGCTACTCGAACACCGACCTGCACACCGGCCACGGCACCATGCGTGTGCCCGACTTCGTGAAGCTCGCCGACGCGTACGGCTGCGAGGGCATCCGCGTGGAGCACGCCTCCGACGTCGACGCCGCGATCAAGCGGGCCAACGAGATCGACGACCGGCCCGTCGTCGTGGACTTCACCGTCTCGCGCGACGCGATGGTGTGGCCCATGGTCGCCGCCGGCGTGAGCAACGACGACATCCAGTACGCACGCGGCATCTCGCCGGCGTGGGACCGAGAAGACTGAGCGAGGACTGAATCCCATGTCGAGGCACACCCTGTCCGTGCTCGTGGAGAACAAGCCCGGCGTGCTCACGCGCGTCGCCGGGCTGTTCGCCCGGCGCGCGTTCAACATCCACTCCCTGGCGGTGGGCCCCACGGAGCACGAGGAGATCTCGCGCATCACCGTGGTGGTCGACGTCGAGGAGCACCCCCTGGAACAGGTCACGAAGCAGCTCAACAAGCTGATCCACGTGATCAAGATCGTCGAGCTCGAACCCGAGTCGTCGGTGCACCGCGAGCTGCTGCTCGTCAAGGTGCGGGCCGACGCCGCCACCCGTACCGGGGTGCTCGAGGTCGTCGAGATGTTCCGGGCGCGCGTCGTCGACGTCGTGCCGGAGTCCGTGGTCATCGAGGCCACGGGACCCGCCGCGAAGCTCGACTCCCTCCTCGCGGCGCTGGAACCGTACGGCGTCCGTGAGATCGTCAAGTCCGGGACCCTGGCCATCGGCCGGGGCGCCCGCTCCATCACCGACCGCGCGTTCGAGCGCGCCGTCCGGTCTGCCTGACCTACCGACTTACTTTCCATCCCAGAAATCACATTGAGGAGCAAGAACCGTGGCTGAGCTGTTCTACGACGATGACGCCGACCTGTCGATCATCCAGCAGAAGAAGGTTGCCGTGATCGGCTACGGCAGCCAGGGCCACGCGCACGCCCTGAACCTGCGCGACTCCGGTGCGCAGGTGACCGTCGGCCTGCGCGAGGGCTCCGCGTCCCGCGAGAAGGCCGAGAACGAGGGCCTTGCTGTCGCGACGGTGCCGGACGCCGTCCGGGATGCCGACGTCGTCGTCATCCTCGCGCCCGACCAGGTGCAGCGGCACGTGTACGCCGAGGACATCGCGCCGAACCTGAAGGAGGGCGCGGCGCTCGTCTTCGGGCACGGCTTCAACATCCGTTACGGCTACATCAAGCCCGAGGCCGACCACGACGTGCTCATGGTCGCCCCCAAGGGCCCGGGCCACATCGTGCGCCGCGAGTTCGCCGACGGTCGCGGCGTGCCCGTGATCGTGGCGGTGGAGCAGGACGCCTCCGGCTCCGCCTGGGAGCTCGCGCTCTCGTACGCCAAGGGCATCGGCGGCCTGCGCGCCGGCGGTATCAAGACGACGTTCACCGAGGAGACCGAGACCGACCTGTTCGGTGAGCAGGCCGTGCTCTGCGGCGGCGCCTCGCAGCTGGTGCAGTACGGGTTCGAGACGCTGACCGAGGCCGGCTACCAGCCGGAGGTCGCGTACTTCGAGGTGCTGCACGAGCTCAAGCTGATCGTCGACCTCATGGTCGAGGGCGGCATCGCCAAGCAGCGCTGGTCCGTCTCCGACACGGCCGAGTACGGCGACTACGTCTCCGGCCCGCGGGTCATCGACCCGAGCGTCAAGGAGAACATGAAGGCCGTGCTGGCCGACATCCAGAACGGCGCCTTCGCGGAGCGGTTCATCGCCGACCAGGACGCCGGCGCCCCCGAGTTCAAGGAGCTGCGCGCCAAGGGCGAGCAGCACCCGATCGAGGCGACGGGCCGCGAGCTGCGCAAGATGTTCTCGTGGATCAAGCCGTCCGACTCCGACTACGTCGAGGGTTCCGCGGCCCGCTGATCCCGCCGCTGACGGCACAGCGCCCCCGGACTCCTCGCGGAGTCCGGGGGCGCTGCTCTGCTCGGCGGAGGCCGGGGTGGTCGGTAGTCCGTCAGGACTTCAGGGAGTCGACCCAGTCCGGGTTCTCCGCGAGCCAGGCCTCGACGCCGGCTGCCGGGTCGTCCGGGTTCTGGTTGACGACCTGGTCTTCCAGGGTGCCGTACTGCTCGTCGTCCAGCTTCGCGTTCGCCATCATCTCGGCGACCTCGGGGAACTCCTCGCTGAACCCGGTCGTCGCGAGCTCGTGGAGGCCCTCAGCCTCGCCGAGGGCGCCCTTCGGGTCCTCGAGGTCGCGGACCGGGAACGAGTTGTTCGCCCAGAAGGGACGCCACAGCGTGACGACGATGTCCTCCTCGGCGTCGACCGCCTCCTCCAGAGCGTTCAGCATGGCCGGCGTCGAGGACGTCTGGAGCTCCCAGCCGTCCTCCTCCAGGCCGTACTGCGGGATGACCTGCTCCTGGACGGCCTTCGTGAGGCCCGCGCCCGCCTCGATGCCGACGATCTTGCCGTCGTAGTCGGCAGACTTGCCGACGAGGTCCTCGATCGAGGTCAGGTCCGAGTCCTCCGGGACCGCCATGGTCAGCTTGGCGTCGTCGTAGTAGGCGCCGAGGTCCTCGATGTCGTCGCCGTACTTGTCCATGTAGGACTTGTGCGTGACCTCGGGCCATGCGGACGGGTACACGTCGATGTCGCCCTCGGCGAGCCCTGTGTACAGCGGCGCGGCATCGTTGATCTCCTCGATCTCCACCGTGTAGCCGTCCGCCTCGAGGATGTTCTTCCACAGGTAGGCGGTGCTCAGGCCGTCAGTCCACGAGGGGATGATGCCCATCGTGATGGTCTGGTCGCCGCCGTCCCCGCCGTCCCCGCCGTCGCCGCTCTGTTCGCCAGAGCCGCAGGCTGTGAGGCCGAGGGTCAGGGTGAGAGCCGCCGTAGCGGCTCCGATCCGCTTGCTGGTCGTGCCGATCATCTTCAAGCCTTCCGTTTCGTATATATGCATCGTCATGTATGTGATGAGTTGGGTAGGGAGATTCTTGGTTCGGGGAGAGGATCTGGTCAGGCCGGGCTGCCGGCCTGGGTGCGGGTGAACCGGCCACGCAGCTCGCGGAGCCTGCCGTGGCCCGGCCGGCGGGAGCCGATCGACGCCGTGAGCCGGTCCAGGAAGATCGCCAGGATCACCACGGAGATGCCGGCGTCGAACCCGAGCGCAAGGTTGAGCGTCGAGATGGCACCGACGACCTCGTTGCCCAGGCCGCCACCACCGACCAGGCCGGCGATGACGGCCATCGACAGCGCGAGCATGATCACCTGGTTGACGCCGGCCATCACGGTCGGCAGTGCCAGGGGCAGCTGGATGTCCTTGAGGATCTGTCGCGGGTTGGCGCCGAACGCCTGCCCGGCCTCGACCACCTCACCGTCGACCTGCCGGATGCCCAGCTCGGTGAGCCGGACCGCTGGAGGGAGCGCGAAGATCACCGTGGCGAACAGAGCCCCGGCCACCCCGATGCTGAACAGCATGAGCACCGGTAGCAGCCAGACCATGCCGGGCATGGTCTGCATGAAGTCCATGACGGGCTTGAGGATGCGGCTGACGACCGCTGAGCGCGCCGCCAGGATGCCCAGCGGGATCCCGACCAGCAGGGCGACCAAGGTGGCCACGACCACGAGGGCCAGGGTCTCCATGGCGGGCTCCCACATGTCCACGCCGATGATCACGACCATGCCCACCAGCGATCCCGCGGCGAGCTTCCAGTTGCGCAGGAGCCACGCGAGCAGCGCGAACACGACCGCGGTGAGTAGTGGGTCCGGGACCAGGAGCAGTCCGGCGATCCCGTCGATGGCGCCGGTGACGATGTCACCGACGACGTCGAAGAACGCGTCGAAGGTGTCCTTGAACCACTCGAACCCCGCCTCGAGCACGTCTCCGATCGGCAGCGGCGGCACGATCGTCAGGGGAGCGGTGCGCTCAACCATGGACGGCCTCCTTCGTCCGGTCGGCCGCGGGTTCCGCCACGGTTTCGGTCTCCGGCACGGTCTCCGCCTCCGCGTATGCGGCGAGCGCCGACAGCAGCGTGATGCGCGGGACGACTCCGCTGAGCCGGCCGGCGTCGTCGACCACCGCGATGGCGGGGGTCTCGGCGGCCGGGCCGAAGAGGTCGGCGAGCGACGTGTCGGGGGTGACGCGGGCGACGTCCGGCACGGGCTTCATGAGGCTCGTGATGTCCTTGTGGTCGAGGTGCCTGCCTACCTCGTCCTCGGTGACGTACCCCTTCAGGGTGCGGTCGCGCCCGGTGACGAACATCGCCGCCAGCTGATGCTCGCGCATCAGCTTGTGTGCGGCGCGCGGCCCCTGCTCGGACCCCAGGACCGCGGCCGGCGGTTCCATGACGGACGCCGCGGTGAGGACGCGGGTGCGGTCGACGTCGGCGACGAACTGGGCGACGTAGTCGTTGGCCGGGTCGGTGAGGATCTCCTCGGCCGTCCCGATCTGGACTATCCGCCCGTTGCGCATCATGGCGATCCGGTCGCCGATGCGCATCGCCTCGTTGAGGTCGTGGGTGATGAACAGGATCGTCTTGCCGAGCTTCTGCTGCAGCTCGATGAGCTGGTCCTGCATGTCGCGTCGGATCAGCGGGTCGAGGGCGCTGAACGCCTCGTCCATCAGCAGGATGTCGGTGTCGGCGGCGAGTGCCCGGGCCAGCCCGACACGCTGCTGCATGCCGCCGGACAGCTCGCTGGGGAGGTGGTCGTCCCACCCGGTGAGGCCGCACAGCTCCAGCGCCTCGTGGGCGCGTCTGCGCCGCTCTTCCTTGGCGACGCCCTGGGTCTCGAGCCCGTAGGCGGCGTTGTCGATGACCGAGCGGTGCGGGAACAGCGCGAAGTGCTGGAACACCATGCTGATCCGCTCGCGGCGCAGGCGCCGCAGGTGCTTGCCGGTGGCGGCGGTGATGTTCTCGCCGTAGAGCTCCACGTGGCCGGCTGTCGGGGGGTGGAGCCCGTTGATCATGCGGATCAGCGTCGACTTGCCGGACCCCGAGAGGCCCATGACGACGAAGATCTCGCCCTCTTCCACGGTGAACGACGCGTCGATGACCGCGGGCGTCAGGCCCGCACTCTTCAGCTCGTCGGTGTCGGCACCGGCCTCGAGGCGTCTGACGCCCTCGCGTCCTTTGCGGCCGAACACCTTGTACAGGTTGTGTGCCTCGATAGCTGGCACGGAGCCCCCTCTTCTTGGCAGGAAATTGTGGGCTGGGAAACAATCGTTAACATGTCGCTGGGGACGTGGGCCGCCGTTTACCAGATCATGGCCGGACTCGCACATGCAAACTGAGTAAGTGTTCGTTACCGGATCGTTCAGTTCTTGTCATGCCAGCGGCGCCCTCGTCCCGGAGGCAGCGGTTAGGGCAAGATGTCCCCGTGACTCACGACGTGAACCCCCAGGCAGCGGACGACAACGAGCCGACCGACGCCGAGCCGGGGGTCGAGGCGTTCGACCCCGCGACCTTCGACCCCGAGGCGGTTTCCGCGGAGGACTCCGCGCTCGCCGGGGAGGTCCTCGACTTCTGGGCCGCCACGCGTCAGTACGCGGGCCTGGCCAAGGCGAGCATCGTGGTGGGCCAGACCGTCGGCGAGACCGTGCCGCCGCAGGCCTGGTCGTTCGGCGACGAGCCCGAGCTCGCCGAGCAGCTGCTCGACGCGGTGCTCGCGGGGGAGAAGACGGCGACGTCGTCGGCCCTGTGGGACTACGACGACGAAGGCGCGCCGATGCCCGTCGCCGGTGAGCTGTCGATCCTGCTGGACGGCGAGAACCACCCGCGTGCCCTCATCCGCACGACGAGCGTCGAGACCACCACGTTCGAGGAGGTCGACGAGGACTTCGCTGCGGCGGAGGGCGAGGGCGACCGGACGCTGGAGTCGTGGCGCAAGGGGCACGAGGCCTACTTCCGCCGGAACCTCCCGGAGGGCCGGGAGTTCTCGCTGGACATGCCGGTCGTGTGCGAGCGGTTCGAGCTGCTCTACCCGCGGCTCTGATACCCGCGGCTCTGATACCCGCGGCTCTGATACCCGCGGCTCTGATACCAGCGGCTCGGGGGCAGTGTCAGTGACTCGTCCTACCGTGTGAGCACCGGCCCGGACCGACGGGCCGCCGTTCTCACGCGAGGTGATGGCAATGACGCTGCGCTGGTACTCGACCGTCGTCGAGTCGACCGACCACAAGAAGCTGGCTCACTGGTGGGGCGAGGCCCTTGGCTGGCAGGTCATCTTCGAGACGGACGAGGAGTCCGTGCTGGTGCCGCCGTGGGCGCTCGAGTTCTCCGAGAGGCTGGACTTCCACCAGGTGCCGCCGGGCATGGTGTTCGTGCCCGTGGAGCACGAGAAGGTAGGCAAGAACCGGCTGCACTGGGACTTCGCGCCGCACACGAGCGACGACCGGGACGCGGAGATCGCCCGGCTGGTCGAGCTGGGCGCGACGGTGACCGACGTCGGGCAGCCGGCCGACGCCACCTGGACCGTGCTGACGGACCCGGACGGCAACGAGTTCTGCGTGCTCTCGGCGCGAGACCAGTAGCGGCGGTCGATGAGTTCTGCTGCGCGCGGTCGTCGGTAGAGCATGAGCACACACCTCAAGGCCAAGAACCTCGGCGACCTCTACGAGCTGTCACCGCTCCAGTGGGCGCCCGTCGCCGCGGCGCTCGCGGACATCGGGGACCAGGCACCCGGTGGCCGAGGTCCGGACCGCCACTCGCACTGGCTCACGACGGTCAATGCCGACGGCAGTCCGCACACGACCGGCGTCGGGGCGTTCTGGGACGACGGCCGGTTCTACGTCGTGTCCGGCCGCGGCGCCCGCAAGGGGCGGAACATGGAGCGCGAGCCGCGGTGCACCATCGCCGTGGCGGCGGACGACTACGACGTCGTCGTCGAGGGGGTGGCCGAGCTGGTGACCGACGGCGCCACCGTCGCGCACATCGCCGAGGTGGCGGCCGCGGGCGGTTGGCCGGCGGAGGTGGACGAGTCCGGGACCGCGCTCACCGCTCCGTACAGCGCCCCGTCGGCGGGGCCGGCTCCGTGGCACGTCTACCGCGTGACCCCCACGAAGGCCAACGCCCTGTTGGTGCGTGACCCGGGTGGCGCGACGTCCTGGACGTTCGAGTGATGCGCCTGCAGAACCTGCTCGGCGGGTGTCCGACCGGGGCATCCGTTCGTCCATTCCGTGAGACCAGCGTCTCATTCGCCCGCTGGCGCGCGTAGGCTTCGGACATGGCACAGGTGGGTAGGACAGAGGGCATCGACCTCGCAGTGGTCGCAGGCGACGGCATCGGTACAGAGGTCGTGGAACAGGGCCTCGCGGTGCTCGAGGCGGCGCTCGCGCCGTCGGGCACCAAGCTCTCCACCACCGAGTTCGACCTCGGCGCGCGCCGCTGGCACACGACCGGCGAGACCCTCACCGACGAGGACCTCGAGAAGATCAAGAGCCACGACGCGATCCTGCTGGGCGCCATCGGCGACCCGTCGGTCCCGAGCGGCGTGCTCGAGCGCGGGCTGCTGCTCAAGCTGCGCTTCGCGCTCGACCACTACGTGAACCTGCGCCCGACCAAGCTCTACCAGGGCGTCACCAGCCCGCTGGCCGACCCGGGCGAGATCGACTTCGTGGTGGTCCGCGAGGGCACCGAGGGCCCGTACGTCGGCAACGGCGGCGCGCTGCGCGTCGGCACCCCGCACGAGATCGCCACCGAGGTCAGCGTCAACACGGCGTTCGGCGTCGAGCGCGTGGTCCGGGACGCGTTCGCCCGGGCGAACGCCCGCCCGCGCAAGCACCTCACGCTGGTGCACAAGCACAACGTGCTGGTGCACGCCGGCCACCTGTGGCGCCGCACGGTCGAGGCCGTGAACGCGGAGTTCCCCGACGTCACCACCGACTACGCGCACGTCGACGCCGCCACCATCTACCTGACGACCAACCCGAGCCGGTTCGACGTGATCGTCACGGACAACCTCTTCGGCGACATCCTCACCGACCAGGCCGCTGCGATCAGCGGCGGCATCGGGCTCGCGGCGTCGGCCAACATCAACCCCGACCGCACCGCGCCGTCCATGTTCGAGCCGGTGCACGGCTCGGCCCCGGACATCGCGGGCCAGGGCAAGGCCGACCCCACGGCGACGATCCTCTCGGTGTCCCTCTTGCTGGACCACCTCGGCTTCGCCGCGGAGTCCGCGCGGGTGCACGACGCCGTCGCGGCCGACCTCGCGGCCCGCGGCGACGCCGTACGCACGACCGACCAGGTAGGCCGCGACATCGCGGCCCGCGTGACCGGGTAAGCACGCTGCACGACGGCGGCGCCCGGGTCACGCAGACCGAACCGGGCGCCGCTTTCGTACGTCGAAGGCCGTCCGGGCAGGCGCCCGGCTCGGAATGCTCCTCCTGCCTTGCCGGGCGTGGAAGACTGACAACAGCATTCCGGTGAAAGGCATCGACATGACAACAACGACGGATCCCATCCTCCCGACGCGGCTCGAAGACCTGGTGGCACTCTTCGACGTGCGGCCCACCGACGTGCCGACGCCGGACGCCGAGCGCGCCGCGGCGCTCAGCGCGCCGAAGTTCGGGACAGTGTTCACGGACCACATGGCGCGGGTCTCCTGGACCAGCGCCGACGGCTGGAAGGACCGGCGGATCGAGAAGTACGGTCCGCTGCAGCTCGACCCGGCGACGGCGGTGCTGCACTACGCGCAGGAGATCTTCGAGGGTCTCAAGGCCTACAAGCACGCCGACGGCTCGGTCTGGACGTTCCGCCCGGACCAGAACGCCGCGCGGTTCGCACGCTCGGCGCACCGGCTGGCGCTGCCCGCGCTCAGCGTGGACGACTTCATCGGCTCCCTGGCGGCCCTGGTCCGCACGGACATCGACTGGGTGCCCGGCGGCGAGGACTCGTCGCTCTACCTGCGGCCCTTCATGTTCGCGTCGGAGGCGTTCCTCGGTGTGCGGCCCTCGCTCGAGGCCGAGTACCTGGTGATCGCGTCGCCCGTCGGCCCGTACTTCGCGGGCGGCGTCAAGCCCGTGTCGATCTACGTGTCCGAGCAGTACCACCGGGCGGGGCCGCCCGGAGGCACGGGTGACGCGAAGTTCGGCGGCAACTACGCGGCGAGCCTGCTGCCGCAGCGCGAGGCACAGAAGCAGGGCTTCGACCAGGTGTGCTTCCTCGACGCCGGGAGCAGCACGTACCTCGAAGAGCTCGGCGGCATGAACGTGTTCCTCGTGATGGACGACGGGACGGTCCACACGCCCGAGCTCGGCTCGATCCTCGAGGGGATCACCAGGGCCTCGGTCCTGCAGCTGGCGCGCGACCGCGGGTACCAGGTGGTGGAACGGCGCATCCCGCTCGCGGAGGTCGTGGCCGGGCTCGGGTCCGGGAAGGTCAAGGAGTTCTTCGCGTGCGGCACCGCCGCCGTCGTGACGCCGGTGGGGCGCCTCGCGGGGAGCTCGTTCGACCACGAGATCAACGGCGGTGAGCCCGGCGAGCTGACGATGGCGATCCGCCAGGAGCTCACCGACATCCAGTACGGCCGCGCCGAGGACCGGCACGGCTGGATGCGTCGCCTGGCCTGATCCGCCCGCCGGCCGCCTCTGGGGCTCAGCTCCAGAGGCGGCCTATCGCGTCGCGGGCAACGAGGAAGCCCACGATCCCCACCACCCACGCGGTGGTGCTCGCCGCGTTCTTCGTCAGCCAGCCGTCCAGCCGTCCGAGCGGCCGCTCCACGAGCCGTGACGCGAACACGCGCGCCGCCGTCAGCACGAGGGCCGGCGCGATCATGACCACGCAGTACCCCAGGATCCACAGGCCCGACACCGGCCAGCCCGGCCCCTGCGTCCCGATCAGGCCGAGTGCCGCGAGGTAGGGGAGCATCGTCGCGACCTCGACGAGCCCGGCCCCGATCGCGAGGGCCGCGAGCGCCCGTCCGCTGCCGGACTCGCTGCTGAGCACCCGTTCGCGCCAGCGGCTCAGCCGCCCGGCCCGGCCCGGCTCTGTGACCGGCGGCGCGGCCACCTGCCCGTCCGTCGCGCCGGCTGTCGCAGCGCCGTCTGCCGTGCTGCCCACCACCGGCGCCACCGGCGCCACCGGCTCTGCCGGCTTCTTGCCGCCGACCGGGTCGAGCTTGAAGCTCCACGCGAAGAGTGCGACGCCGAGCACGAGCTGCGCGATGAGGAACGGGCGGGTGTCGGACAGGGTGCTCAGCGTGTCGCTCAGGGCCCCGGCGCCGAGCAGGATCGCCAGCCCGACCAGTGCGTAGAACCCGGCGATCGACCCGAGGTAGAGGAGCATCCGTCCCACGCGCACCCGCCCGGGCGACATGAGGAGCCAGACGGGGATGAGCAGGGTCCCGAAGCTCGTCGAGTCGATGAGCGCGAGCACGGCCAGGGCACCGATCAGCGCGGCGCCCGTGAGCTCGGCGGAGAAGAAGTCCATGCGGCACAGCCTGGTGCAGCCACTGTGCGGGCGCATCGGCCGAAGCGCCGAGAAGGCGATACATCCTTCGGATGACACACGCCGCTCCGCCGCGTGCTGAGATGGTGGCATGTCCCGCACCGCCGACCTGCTCGCGCCGATCACCAGAGTGGTCATGGCCGAGGACCGGCGCGGGGACGCCATCACGGCGGTCGGGCTCCTGGCGATCGCGCTCGCGCTCGACGCGCTCGGCCTGGTCCGCACCTCGTGGAGCGGGCCGGCCGGGGTGTCGTCGTGGTGGTTCGTCGTCCCCACCGTCGTCGGCTGCGCCGCGCTGCTGTGGCGTCGGTTCCATCCGCTCGGGGCGCTCGGTGTCGTCACCGTCGCGTTCGGCGCGGACCTGGCGCTCGGCGGCAGCGTCGGCCTGCTCGTGGTGCTGTGGGAGGCGCTGTACGCGGTGCACATCCACGGCCGACCGGCGGCGCGCCGGGTCACGGCGATCGGCGTCGGCGTCATCTCGCTCGCCTCGATGATCGTGGTCGGCGAGGCGACCGGCGAGGCCAGGTTCGCGATCCTCGCCGGGCTCCAGGCGGTCACCCTCCTGGTCATGCCCATGTGGTGGGGCGCGAACATCCGGCAGGGCCGGGAGCTCACCGCGGCCGCGCACGAGCTGGCGCGGCTCGAGCGGGAGCGCGGCACCGCGCTCCTCAGCCTCTCGGAGGCCGCACGGCACGACGCCGTCCGCGCCGAGCGCACCTCGGTCGCCCGCGACCTGCACGACGTCGTCGCCTCGCACCTCTCCGCGATCACGATCACGTCGGGCGCGGCGCTCGCGGGGGC
This sequence comes from Promicromonospora sp. CA-289599, assembly GCF_050936155.1. Lineage (NCBI taxonomy): Bacteria > Bacillati > Actinomycetota > Actinomycetes > Micrococcales > Promicromonosporaceae > Promicromonospora > Promicromonospora sp. CA-289599. The sequence goes on along the minus strand of NZ_JBNJNI010000001.1, from coordinate 1,452,234 downwards.
GCCGGAGCCCGAACGGGACCGGGCGGCGCTGCGCAGCATCCGCGCCGAGAGCCTCGCCTCGCTGCAGGACATGCAGGCCATGATCCGGGTGCTGTCCGCGGGTTCCACCGGGGCGACGGGCGGCGGTTCCGACCTGCTGGCGGCGCCGCGCGTCGCGCAGCTGCCGCCCGTGCTGGAGCAGGTGCGGCTCGCGGGAGTGGGCCTCACGGTGGCCGATCCCGGCGGTGTGCTGAGCGGCGACACGATCCTGCCGGCGGCGGCGGACCACGCGGTGTACCGCGTCGTGCGGGAGTCGCTGACGAACGTGCTCAAGCACGGGGGTGCCCGCGTGGAGGTGCGGGTCGCCGCGGCTGACACGCTGGAGCTCGAGGTGCGTGACGACGGCGTCCGTCCCGGCGGCGCCACCCGCGACCCGGCCGACGTCAGCGAGGGGACCGGTCTGGGACTGGTGTCGATGCGGGAACGGGTCGAGTCGCTGGGCGGATCGTTCGCCGCCGGGCCGGGGGAGGGCTCGTCCGGTGGCGGGCCCGACGGCGTAGGCTGGCGGGTCCGAGCGGTCCTGCCGCTGCCGGACGGAGCCGCGAACAACGCTGCGGCCGGACCGGCGGCCGAGCCTGCGCCGTCCGACCGGGCGATCCCAGGGCTCCACGCATGATCCGCGTCCTGCTCGCCGACGACCATGCGGCCATCCGCGCGGGCCTGCGCATGCTGCTCGCGACCGCCGGCGACATTGAGGTGATCGGCGAGGCCGGTGACGGTGCGGTCGCCGTGACGAACACGCGGGCGCTGCGGCCCGACGTCGTCCTCATGGACGTCCGGATGCCGGGGATCGACGGCGTGACCGCGACCCGCCAGATCGTCGAGGAGGGCCTGGCCGAGGTCCTCGTGCTCACGACGTTCGACCTGGACGAGTACGTGTTCGGCGCGCTGCGGGCCGGGGCAGCGGGCTTCCTCCTGAAGACCGCGGAGGCGACGGCGCTGGTCGACGCGGTACGGCACGTCGCGGCTGGTGACGGCGTCGTGGCACCGGAGGTGACCCGCCGGCTCATCGCGAAGCTGGCGGAACCGGACGGGAGCGGCGCGGGCGGCCGCGGCGGTCGCGTCCGGTCCCTGCCCGCGGACCTGACGCCGCGGGAACGCGACGTGCTGGCCGGTCTCGGGAGCGGCCTGTCGAACGCGGAGCTCGCCGCCGAGCTGGTGATCAGCGAGGCCACCGCGAAGACCCATGTGTCGCGGGTGCTCGCCAAGCTCGGCGTCACGTCCCGGGTCCAGGCGGCGATCGCAGCTCGTGACGCGGGTCTCGCATAAATCATCGAAGCGCTTGCGTCCAACTATTGACTTCACTCTGGGGCGCCCACAGCATGGGAGCGTTCCCACAGGGGTACATACGAGAAAGGCCTCGTTATGCAGAGAACTGCGCGCACCCTGGCCGGCATAGTCGCCGGCCTCGCACTGACCTTCGCTTCGGTCGCCCCGGCGGCTGGAGCCGCGACGACCACCGCCCCCGAGCCCGGCAGCGCAGCCGGCCAGACGCATGCCGCGGACAAGCACAAGTACAAGCACAAGCAGAAGTGCAAGCCCGTCTCCAAGCACAAGCACAAGCCCAAGTGCACCATCGCCGACATCGCCGCCGACATGCAGCCGGGCTGGAACCTGGGCAACACCTTCGACTCGACCGGCAGCGACGAGACGTCGTGGGGCAACCCGCGCGTCACCGAGGAGTTCCTGGACGAGATCCGTGCCCAGGGCTTCAAGAGCATCCGCATCCCCGTCACCTGGAGCCAGCATCAGGGCGGCGCTCCGGACCACACGATCGACCCGGCGTACCTCGACCGCGTCGAGGAGGTGGTGGACTGGGCGCTCGACGACGGCTTCCACGTGATGATCAACATCCATCACGACTCCTGGCAGTGGGTGAACACGATGCCCACGAACCACGACGCCGTGCTCGACCGCTACAGCGACACCTGGACCCAGGTCGCCGACCGGTTCCGCAACGCCAGCACCCGCCTGCAGTTCGAGAGCATCAACGAACCACAGTTCGCGAACAGCTCGGGCCAGACCGCCGAGCTCGAGCTGCTGGCCGAGCTCAACAGCGTGTTCCACGAGATCGTGCGCGACTCCGGTGGCCGGAACGCCGTCCGGCCACTGGTGCTGCCGACGCTGCACACGGGGTCCGACCCGGCCCTGCTCGACGCGCTGGCCGCGGAGATCGCCGCACTGGACGACCCGAACCTCATCGCCACCGTGCACAACTACGGGTTCTGGCCGTTCAGCGTGAACATCGCCGGGTACACCCGCTTCAACGCCGAGGTGCAGCAGAACCTGACCGACCAGTTCGACCTGGTGCACGCCGCGTTCACCGCCCGCGGTGTGCCCGTGGTCGTCGGGGAGTACGGGCTGCTCGGGTTCGACCGGCACACCGGGACCGTCCAGCAGGGCGAGAAGCTGAAGTTCTTCGAGTTCTTCGGTCACGCGGCCCGGCAGCGCGGCTTCACGACCATGCTGTGGGACAACGGCCAGCACTTCGACCGCACGGCGTACGGCTGGCGGGACCAGGCGCTGTTCGACCAGATCTCGTCGAGCTGGACGGAGCGGTCCGGGACGGCGTCGTCGGACCTGGTGTTCGTGCCCGCCTCGGGCGACGTCACCGCGCAGAGCCTGACGCTCAACCCGAACGGGACCACCTTCGACGCACTCCTGCACGACGGCGCGGAGCTGACGGAGGGGACCGACTACACGCTCACGGGCGATCAGCTCACGCTGTCCGCGGCGCTGCTGGAACAGCTCGCGGGGGACCGCACGCCGGGTCCGGCCGACGAGCTGGTGGTCCGGTACTCGAGCGGCGTGCCGTGGACGGTGCGGATCCTCAACCAGGAGACGCCGGTGCTCCAGGGCACGTCGGGGACTACCGAGTCGTTTGCGATCCCGACGTCGTTCACGGGTGACCAGCTCGCGACGATGGAGGCGACGTACGCCGACGGGACCAACGCTGGACCGCAGAACTGGACGTCGTACAAGGAGTTCGCCTACACGTTCTCGCCGAACTACGACGCCGGGACCATCTCCCTCACGCCGGAGTTCTTCGCCGAGGTCAACGACGGGACGGTCAACCTGACCTTCCACTTCTGGAGCGGCGACACGGTGACCTACACCCTGACGAAGAACGGATCGACAGTGGTGGGGGCGCCGTAGCGGTTTCTTCTCGTGCTCGTGTGCCGGGGTAGTGGAAGGCCACTGCCCCGGCACACGGGCGCGGAGAGCTCCTACGCCAACCGCCGGGTCAGCAGCAGCCGCGGCCGGGTCACCAGCCAGGCCGCGCTGACCGCAAGCACCGGCAGCGTCACTGCCAGGCCCACGAGCCACAGCCAGGGGACCTCGACGGTCCACGCACCGGCGTTCGATGCCATCTCCCAGGAACGCATGAGGCGGACGAGGGCAGCGCCGAGGACTCCGCCGGTGCCGAGCCCCAGGACGGTTCCTACCACGGAGATCGCTCCCGCCTGTGCGGCGACGACCGTCCGCCGTGTCCGGGGCGTGGCGCCGACGGCTTCGAGCGTCGCCAGGTCCGGCCGGGACTCCGCAGCGGCCAGCCCGGCCGCGAGCCAGGTGACCCCCAGTGCCACGGCTGCCGCGATCAACGCGATGAGCAGGGCTCCGAAAGCCTCGCCAGTCGGTTCGGGACCTCGCTCGGTGCGGGCGGTCACGAACCCTGTGCTGCTCCCGGCCGAGGCCGGTTCGGTCTCGCTGGGGTCGAGCCCCGAACGCATCTCGAGGTCACCGAGCCGGTCCGCGAGGGTCTCCGTCTGAGCCGTCGTCGGGACCGTATCGGTCTCGACGACAAAGCGCTCGACTCGTTCCTCGCTACCCAGCTCGTCGAGCAGCGCGGGCGGGATGATCGGAAGGTTCGGGACCGCTTCCACGCCGTCGCCGACCTCCGTGGCGGGGACCCGGACGGTTTGGAACCTCAACGTCTCGCCCGTCAGCGCATCCTCGGAGGCGGGGTAGGTCTGGATCTGCAGCTCGACCGTGCCGTCAGAAGAGACCGTGCCGTGCGGGACGACCGCTCGGCCCGCGCGGAGGGCCGTGACTGCGGCATCTGCCGTCTTCCCGGTCAGGCCGAGCACCGGAACCAGGTCACCGTCGTCGACCACCGGCGTTCCGAGGCCACTGCTGCGCCCGGCACCGGACAGGTCGACGGTCATGACCATCGCGCTGGTGCCGTCCGTCGCCTCCGCGAGGACGGGGACCGGGGTGATCGTGGTGACCCCCGGGAGGACGCCCCGGATCGTGGCCTCTATCTCCGGACGCAGCCCGTTGAGAGGCAGCGTCGTGTCGGTGGAGTAGACGACAGTGGCGCCTGGAGCCGAGATCGGCGTGTAGACACGCTCCCGGAACTGGGAGTCGGACGTCAGGTAGATGAGCCCCGCGGTGGCGCCGGCGACGGCGACGAGCACCGCGGCGATGGCGGGCGACGTCCGTGAACGGTGCCTGGCGGCATCCCGCAGAGCGAAGCGGGTGGGCAGCGGGAGCCGTCCGGAGATCCTGGCGAGCCCGGCCACGATGCCGCCGGTCGTCATGACGAGCCCGATCTCGGCCACGACGATGCACCATGCGAGCACGTTGGCGTCGCCGTTCGCGGCCGTGGCCGCGAAGGTGCCGGCCAGCCCGGCGCCCGCGAGGAGGACGCCGAACGCGGTGGCCCATCCCCTGGCGCGGCGGTTCCCGCGGCGCCCGGTCAGCGTGGCGACGACGTCGAGCCGGGCTGCGGCCCGGGCCGGCATCCACGCCGCGGCAACTGCAACGACCAGCCCGACGAGCACCATGCCGCCGACCCTGGGCCACGGCACGACCACGGCGGGCAGCTCGTAGTACGCGACAGGAATCGCGGCCACGGCGATGCCGGCGAGGGCCGCCAGCACCGACGCACCGAGGCCGATCACGACGGCGGGAGCCATGGCCAGTGCGCGGAGGGCTCTCGGCGAGGCGCCCTGCGCGGCGGCGATCGCGAGCGAACGCTCCTGCCTCCGGGCGCTGACGGCGAAGGCCGGGCCGACGACGAGAATCCCCTCGAGCAGGGCGATAATCGTGATCGCGCCACCGAGCGCGAGCTCGTCCGCGAGCAGCCCCCCGCCGTAGTTGGAGAGCGTCTGAGCCTCCCGTGGTGGGAGGTCCGTCAGCACCTCCTGGCTGATGACGGCGACGCCGTGCTCGTTGAGCCGTAGCGCGTCGTCCCACGTCACCGGGGTGGGACCGGAGACGAACCACCCGACCTCACCCCGACCGGGAACGGCCAAGAGAGACGGCGACACGTCGTCGGGATCGGTGTGCACCACCGCCCCCGCCTCCTTGGGGAGGTGCCTGCCGAGCAGCCCAGAGATCTTGCGGGTCTCGGTCCCGCCGCCCCGGGCCTCGACCTCGACGACGTCGCCGATCTCGACGCCTATCTGCTCGGCGACGCCACGTGCGAGGGCGATCTCGTCGGGTCCGGGCGCGGCGCCGTCGCGGACCTTGAAGGCCGCCGCGACGTCCGCGTCGCGCAGGTCGGTCCGCGCCATCCTGCTGGTGAGGTGCAGCTCCGGCCCGTGCAGCACCACCTCGACCGCCTCGACCGGCACGAGCCGGTCACCGGGTGGCAGCACGTCGGCGAGCTCCGCCTCGTGCTCGGCCCGAGTCGGCGGCTCCCCGGACTCCGCACCTCCGCCCCAGGTGGCGTTCGTCGCGTCGAACGTCTGGCGCACGTGCCCGCCCCGGTAGATGAGCGAGGCCTGCAGGTCGGGTCCGAGCGACTCGACGCGGACGCGCTCCGGGCTCTCCTTGCTCGACTCCAGCGCGGTGAGCGCCGTGGTCCCTGCCAGCACCGGCAACGCCACCATCACGGCGACCAGTGCGGTCCGGCCGACGTGCCGCCGCGCGTCCCGTCTGGCGAGCCGCAGCCCGAGCCGCCAGCGGGCGATGAGGGTGCCGCGCGTCCCGCTCATGTGTCGGCCTCCATCAGGTCGGCAGGCTCGCCCATCGGGCCGGCGGGGTGACCGCCGGCATCCGTGCCGATGATCTCGCCGTCGCGTAGGTGGATCATGCGGTCCGCCCACGCCGCGTACCGCGCGTCGTGGGTGACCAGGAGCCCCGCTGCACCGGCGTCGACCCGGTCGCGGAGCAGACGCATCACTGCCTCGCCGGTGACCGAGTCGAGCGCGCCGGTGGGTTCGTCCGCAAGGACCAGCCGACGTGGTCCCACCAGGGCGCGGGCGATCGCGACCCGCTGCTGCTGCCCACCGGACAGGTCCTCCGGGAATCGTTGGCGCGCCGACGCCAGCCCGACGGCATCCAGCGCATCGGCGGCCTGCTCCCGTGCCGTGCTGACGCCCACGCCGTCGAGCTCCAGCGGGAGCGCCACGTTCTCCAGCGCGGTCAGCGCCGGGATCAGGTTGAGGTCCTGGAACACGTAGCCGACGTCGCGCCGTCTCACCTCCGCGCGACGCCGTGCGTCCATCGCGGTGACGTCGCGCCCACCGACGAGCACGGTGCCCGACGTCACCGAGTCCAGGCCGCCTGCCACGTTCAGCAGGGTCGACTTGCCCGATCCCGACGGGCCCATCACGGCGACGAGCTCGCCCTCGCGGACCGCAAGGTCGACGCAGTCAAGGGCACGGACCTGCGTCGGTCCTTGTCCATGGATGCGGGATACGTCTGCCAGCTCCAGCACGACGCTCATCGTGTGCTCCTCTTTGATCGTTCGGTCTGGGGTCCGTCGGCTACCGTCGCCTCGACGTGGTCCAGCCAACGGGCCTCCGCCTCGATGGCGAAGACCTGCGCGTCCAGCACCAGGGAGCGGGCCCGATCGGTCGCGGGGTCGACCTGGCGCTTGGCCTGGGTCAGTGCGCGCAGCGCGCGCATGGTTTCTGCCCGCTGGTGCCGCACGACGGCGGCCACGTCGACTCCGGGCACGGTGACGGCCAGGGCGATCTTGATCGCGAGCTCGTCGCGCTCGGCCTTGCCGCGGGGGACGGGCGTCTCCCACCAGCTGACTGCCGCTCTCCGGCCGGTCTCGGTGAGGTGATACCGCTCGGCGGTCCGTCCGGTCGTGGTGGCTGCCGACGGGTCGACGTCGGTCGCCTCGCCGTCGCCCGCCTCGACGAGGCCGTCGCGGAACAGCCGGTTGAGGGTGGTGTACGCCTGGCCGATGTTGAGCGGCCAGGAGCTACCGGTGCGGCGTTCGAACTCCTGACGGAGCTGGTAGCCGTGCATCGGCTGTTCGCTGAGCAGGGCGAGGAAGCCCTGTCGGACGGACACGGTGTCCTCCAATAGTTATCGAGTAAGTACCTGTTGGAGGCATGCTTACCCGGTAACTATCGTGGGTGTCAACGAAATGCCCCGTAGACACGTCAGACCCGCAGGTCGCTCGCGGCGGCCTGCGGGTCTGAGGTATCTACGGGTGAGGCGGTCAGGCGGTCGTGCGGCGGACCACCGTGCGGCTCAGCGTTCCCGTCAGCAAGGACCAGACCGCGCAGCCGATGACTATCCAGACGATCGCGGCGAGGATCGCCGGGACTATCTCGAACTGGCCCGCGAAGGGCACCATGGCGAGGATCACCGTGGCCAGGGCGACGACCCAGCCGAAGAACGACCTGGGCCGCGGTGTGCTCATGACGAGCAGGTAGAGCACTATCGCCGCCACCAGGGCGAACAGCGCACCCGCCACCACCCAGGCCAGCATGTCGGACCCGGTGGCGAACAGGTCGGCCTGCGCCTGGACCTCGAGGTTGAGGACCTCCTCCAGGATGAAGTCGGCGGCCAGCCCGATCAGGGCCGCTACGACCATCGTCGCCAGCGCGCCTGCCCAGAACCGGCCGACCTCGAGGCCGAGACGCGGGTCCTCGGTGCCGGACGTGACCGGCTGTACCTGTTGTGCCTCGTCGGGCGTCTGTCCCACCGCCTGGGTGGGCATTCCAGGGGCCTGTGCGGGCGGCGGTTGGACCGCCGGCGGCTGCTCCCCATACTCCTGCCCGTAGGGGCGGTTCGGGTCACTCATGGTGTACCTCCCGGTTGTGAGCCCTATGTCCCACTCCACCATGGAACCGAGCCGCACGCACGGGCGCAGCAGGAAGGCCGCAATCCTGGACGGCGACGGCGACGGCGACGAACCCGGCGGGCACCGCGGTGGGTAGTGGTGCCCATGGTGCTCGCGTGCCGCGATCGCTATGGTCTGTCCAGTCGTTCGTCGGATGCTGGAGGCGGTTGTGAGTGGGTTCGTCGGTGCTGATGTCGAGCAGCTGCGGTCGATGGCCACGTCCTTGGACGGTGAGGCCGACCGGCTGACCAACGCGTTCGAGGCCGTGACCCGAGAGGTCGACGGCGTGCCGTGGTTCGGGCCGGCTTCCGAGGAGTTCAGCTCCCTGTGGCACGAGCTCCACCGCCCGGCCGCCGTGGCGGCGATGGTGGCCCTGTCCGACATGGCCGAGAAGCTCCGGGCGAACGCCGACGCGCAGGAGCAGACGAGCGCCGACCTCGGTGGGAGCGCCGGCGTCGTGGGTTCCACGGCCGGGCCGGCGCCGTCGATGGTGCCGGTCGCGGCCCATCAGACCCTCCCCGGGCGGGACGGCGGCGAGGGCGAGGCCCCGGCGCCCGAGCAGGCCCCGCCGATGGGGCCGTTCGCGCCCGGGTACGCACCCGGAGAGGCAGGCGGGCCCGGCGTGGTGATCGGTCCGCCCACCAAGCCCGACATCACGTGGGACGACGACTTCGAGTACGGCTCCGCGGATCCGGGTTTCGGCGACTACGTCGACTGGAACACCTGGGGGCTCAAGGAGAAGGCGGCCCACCTGCATCCGGGCCTGCAGGACGCGGCCGACTTCTACAGCCACTACCGGGACAACACCGGGCTGCCCAAGGAGTTCGACTACGAGGAGGCGTACAGCGACGACGAGTCGGTGCGACAGCTCGTGGACAACGAGATCGCCCGGACGCAGCAGGGTGTCGACCAGCTCATCGCGTCCGGGGCGAGCGGGGAGTTCTCCGTGACCGGGGACGCCCACGCGACGTCGGACGACAACCTCTACCCGAAGACGGAGAACTGGCAGAAGACCATCGGCGGGTACCAGCAGTGGAGCAGCGGCGACGTCGAGGTCGTCGGAGACCAGGCGACCATGACCGTGACGGTGCACGCCGAGGACTACTACAACTTCAACTCCGGCGACGCGGACATCGCGAGCGGGGCCCCGGACGATGAGAACGGGCGGTTCACGGAGCTGGGGTGGGCGAAGCCGTTCGAGAGCCACGGTCAGCTGACGCGAGTCGTCACGTGGACGGTCGGCGACCCGGGCAGCGTCAAGGTCGCGGAACCGGAAGGTGGTCGCTGATGAACAGGCGTCGCAGCGGGGCGCTCGTCGCGGGGCTGGTGGCAGTGCTGCTGCTGACCACGGCGTGCGGCGGGTCGAACGGTACGGACGGTACGAGCGGTACAGGCGGACGAGGAGGCGGCATGTCTGAGGAGTCGGCGATCGGCGAGAAGTTCGGGGACGGCGAGCTGCGGACGGACCTGGAGCCGCTGACCAAGCGGTTCTCGACTCTCGGTACGCCGGTCGGCGCCGAGTGGATGGGCGGCACGCTGGGCGACGCCCCGGGGCCTACCACCTACTGGATCGACGCGGTGATCGAGGTCGACCCGGCCGTCGCCGACGAGCTGCGTACCACCTACGCGCCCGAGGCGGTCAGCACGCCGCCCGACGTGGTCAGCGGTATCCAGGACAAGCTCCCCGCGGGCACGCTGCTCTCTTCCGACGCCCTGGACAGCGCGGTGTCGGGCGGCGGGTACGCCACCGACGTCTACGTGGCGCAGGACGAGCCGTTCGTGGTGCTGGCGGCCTACGGATCCTCGAGCTAGCACCCGTGCGCCTCGGCGCGCACGGCACATATCGGCGCAGGTCGCACGGCATATTTCACCCCACGCGGTATTCGTGGTGCCGCGCAGTCCGCAAGCCCTATTCTCTGCACGTGGAGGTGTTGGCATGAGTGAGATGTACGGCGCAGACGTCGAGGCACTGCGGGCGCTGGGCACCGCGATGGAGCGGCACGGCGAGACCCTCGAGCTCGCGGTCGGGCAGCTCACCGATGCCGTGAACTCGGTCCAGTGGTCCGGACAGGACCACGAGGAGTTCGTCAACGAGTGGCAGGCGCGCCATGCCGTGGCGCTCCTGGCCGTGGCGCAGGCGATCGCGGCCGCGGGGGCGAAGGCGGTCGCCAACGCGGACGCGCAGGAGCAGACGAGCGAGTCCTACGACGGGGGCGGGGTGCCCTCGGGGATCTCGGAGGGGACCGACGGAAGCTCGTCCGAGGGGCAGGGGAGCAAGGAGAAGGAGCCGGCGGGTGCGGCCGGCGACATGGGCAAGGTCGAGGACATCGGCCAGGTGCCGCTCGACGACGCGGCGATCGACGCGAGCATGATCGACCAGGGGCGGCTCGCCGACTGCTGGTTCCTCGCGTCCGCGGGCGCCGTGGCCGAGAGCAACCCGAAGTGGATCCAGGACCACATCAAGTACAACGCCCAGGACGGCACCTACACGGTGACGTTCTACCGGGACGGCGAACCGGTACACATCACCGTCGAGGACACCGCCTACGAGAACGCTGCGGGCGACCCGAACGGCAACGCGTCGTGGATCACGGTCTACGAGAAGGCGGCAGCGGTGTACATGGGCGGTGAGTACGAGGACATGAACTACGACAGTGCCGAGACGGCGCTGGAGATGATCACCGGCAAGGACACCTCGAGCGAGTCGCTCGATCCGGTCCTGCCGTGGGAGGACCCGCCCAGCCTCGAGTCCATCGGCGAGCGCGTGAAGAACGGTGAGCCCGTCGTCGCGGCATCCCCGGACGGCGGTGGCTGGTTCGGCGACCCGCCTCCGGACAACAAGGTGGTGGGCAACCACGTGTACACGGTGCAGGGCGTCTCGGCGGACGGCAAGACGATCACCCTGGTCAACCCGTGGGGGCCGACCGGCGGTACCGGGTCGGACGGCGCCTCGAAGCCCGGCACGCTCACGATGTCGGCCGAGGAGTTCTACAAGAACTTTGACTCGGTGACCTACGGTGAGCGGACGAAATGACGGACCTTGATGCCGGAGCGGCTGCTCTCGGAGCGGAAGGAATGGCCATGTCCGACGGAGGAAGCCCCGCCGTGCCCGCGGATTCCGTGCTCCGCGTGCGGCAGAGCGCTCAGCTGCGGATCGGGACGGCGAGGATCGGCGTGATGGTCGCCGGCCCGCGCCACGGCGTGCCGACGGCGCGCCTGCTCGTGCGCGCCGACGACGGCCGCCACGCTCAGTCGGACGTCGAGGTCGGCCAGCGGGTGGGCCTGTTCGACGAGGGCGAGCTCGAGCTCGTCGGCGTCGAGGGCGGCCGTGACCCGAAGGAGAAGAGCGCCGTCCTGGTCCGCCACGTCCCCCACCGGCCCTAGCGGAGGTGCTGCAGGTCCAGGACCAGGTTCTTGACGGCGGACGCCGGGACCTGGCCGGCGTCGTCGTCGACCCAGCGGGCCACCGACCCCGGGACGTCCGCGTCCGAGCACAGCACGAGCGGCGTGTCCGCCGACGAGTCCGGCAGACGGCCGTGCGTGCCACGCACGTACGACGCGTCGAGCGGCGTGGTGCTCATGGCGTACCGCAGGCCGAGCTTCTTGCGCACCAGGTTCAGGCCCGCCTTCGCCTTGGCCAGGGGATCGGCGGGGTTGAAGAACAGCTCGGCGGGGTCGTAGCCGGGCTTGCGGTGGATGTCGACGCCGCGCGCGAACTCGGGCGCGCGGTCGTCGTCGAGCCAGTAGTAGTACGTGAACCAGGCGCGTGGCTCGGCCACGACGACCAGCTCGCCCGCCCGCTCGTGGTCCAGCCCGTACTTCGCCTGCGCCTCACGGTCGAGGACCTCGTCGACGCCGGGCACGCCGCGCAGCAGGTCCGCGACCCGGGTCACGTCCGAGGCGTCGTCGACGTACACGTGCGCCACCTGGTGGTCGGCGACGGCGAAGGCGCGCGACGTCCACGGGTCGAGCTGTTCGCGGCCGTCCTGGGTGTAGACCTCCAGGAAGCCCTCGCGCCGCAGGACCCGGTTGATGTCGACCGGCTGGTTCGCGGGACCGATGCCGTACTCCGAGACCACGACGACCGTCACGCCCGCGGCCTCGGCGTCGTCGAGCAGGGGCGTCAGCACGACGTCGAGCTCGGCCGCCGCCCGGTCGGCCTCGGGTGACTCCGGTCCGAACCGCTGCAGGTCGTAGTCGAGGTGCGGCACGTACGCGGTGGTGAGCTGGGACCTCCGGGTCCGCAGCAGGTGCCTGGTCACGTCGACGATCCACCGCGACGAGGCGATGGAGGCCGTCGGGCCCCAGTAGGTGAACAGCGGGAAGTCGCCGAACCGGCCGATCAGGTCGTCGTGCAGTGCCACGGGCCGGACGTACGCGTCGGGCGACTTGCGCCCGTCGGCGTGGTAGATCGGGCGGGGCGTGATCGTGACGTCGGTGGTCATGCCCATCGCGTACCACCAGCACACGTTGTCGGCCGTGTACATCGGGTCGTGCCCGCGGCCCGCCTCCCAGATCTTCTCGCCCGCGACCAGCTTGTTGTGCTGGCGCCAGAGGTACACGTCGCCGAGCTCGCGGAAGTACCAGCCGTTGCCGACGATCCCGTGCTCGGCGGGCATCAGCCCGGTGAGCATCGTCGACTGCACGCTGCACGTCACCGCGGGCAGCACGGTGGCGAGCTCGGACTGCCAGCCCGCCGCCGCGAGCCGGCGCAGGCGCGGCATCCGGGCCAGCGCGCGAGCGGTGAGCCCGACGACGTCGAGCAGCAGGACAGGCCTCATGCGTAGGTTCCTTCCGAGCTGGTGGTGGTGGTGACGTCGGCGCGGACCAGCAGGTTCTCCCGGGCCCAGCGCAGCTCGGCGGCGATCCCGGTGACGAGCTCGTCGGCGCCGCCGGGCAGCACGTCGGGCGGCAGGACCGACCACGTGTACGTCTCGACGTCGAGGTGCGCCTCGGAGCCGTGCGGCGCGGCCCGGACGGCGGCGACGGCGTCGCGCAGCACCTGGGTCGTCGCGGTGAGCGGCGGCGCGGGCTCGTGGTGCAGCGGCACGTGGAAGTGCACGCGCCACGGGCCCTCGCCCGGCAGACCGGGTCGCCGATCGGTGTCGCCGAGCGCCACGGGCAGGTCGTCGGAGGCCAGCACGTCACCGGATCCCGTGAGCTCGCGCACCTGGTGCAGGTAGCGCTTCTCGACGAACCGTCCGACGGCGTCCCGCGCGCCCGGCGCCGACAGGTCCGCGACCTCCAGGGCCGCGGACGCCTGCACCTTGACCACGCGCAGGCCCGCGTCCGTGATCCGGCGGACGGCACCCGCCGGGTCGGCGAACGACACCGCCAGGTGGCACGTGTCCAGGCAGACGCCGACGTACTCGGGGTCGATGCGGCGATCCTCGGGCCACTCGGGGCCGGTGCGCGCGGCGAGCCACGCGACGACGTCCTCCACCGTGTCGAGCACGCAGCCCGGCTCCGGCTCGACGGCGATCCGCACGGTCCTGCCGGTGCGCCGCTCCAGCTCGCGCAGTTCGGCGGACACCGTGGCGAACGCCTTGGTCGCCTCGTCGTCGTCGGCGCGGGTCCAGGGTGCACGCCAGGCCAGGGGCAGGGTGGAGATCGACCCGGAGGCGCCGTCGGGCAGCAGGTCGGCCAGCACGCGCGCGCACGCGAGGACGTAGTCGAGGCGGGCGCGCTCGGCCCAGGTGGGGGAGTAGACGGCGAGCTTGACGACCTCGCGGTGGAAGCCGCCGTACGGGAAGGCGTTGAGGGTGTGCACCTGGAGCCGGTGCTCGGCGAGCGCCGTGCGCAGCCGTTCCCGGTCCTCGGCGGACGCGTCGAGGCGGTGCGCCAGCTCGGCGGGCAGCCACAGGCCGACGCCGAGCGTGTCGAGGCCCGCGGCCGCACGCACCGGGCCCGAGTAGCGGGCGAGCTGGTCGATGACCCCGTCGAGGTCCTCGGACGGGTGCACGTTGGTGCAGTAGGAGAGCAGCATCGTGATCCCCTCAGGCCCGCGCGCCGCGGAGCACGGACGAGCCCTCGAACTCGACGCCGGGGGTGGGCGGCGCGCCCTCGGTGAACCCGGGGACGGCGTCGAGCACGAGGTTGCCGGACTGCCCGTAGAACGCGACGGGGTTGCGCCAGAGCACCTGGTCGACGTCGTCGTCGGTGAACCCCGCGGCGAGCATCGCCCGGCCGGTCCTCGCGGTCTTGAGCGGGTCCGAGCGGCCCCAGTCGGCGGCGGAGTTCACGATCATGCGCTCCGTCCCGTACTCCTTGAGCAGGGCGACCATGCGGTCCTCGTCCATCTTGGTGTCGGGGTAGATGGAGAACCCGGCCCAGGCTCCGGCGTCGCGCACCAGCGCCACGTTGGTCTCGTTCAGGTGGTCCACGAGCACCCGCTCGGGCGCCAGGCCCGACTCCCGCACCACGTCGAGGGTGCGGTGCGTGCCGGCGAGCTTGTCACGGTGCGGGGTGTGCACCAGGACGGGGAGCTCGGCGTCGCGCGCCATCTGGAGCTGCGCGGCGAACACCTCGTCCTCCTCGGGCGTCATCGAGTCGTAACCCACCTCGCCCACGGCCACGACACCGTCCTTGAGCAGGTAGCGGGGCACCTCGGCGAGCACCTCGCGGCAGCGCGGGTCGTTCGCCTCCTTCGGGTTGAGCGCGATCGTCGCGTGGTGCCGGATGCCGAACTGTGCGGCCCGGAACCGCTCCCAGCCGACCAGGGAGTCGAAGTAGTCGGTGAACGAGCCCACGCTGGTGCGCGGCTGGCCCAGCCAGAACGCCGGCTCGACGACGGCGCGCACGCCCGCGGCGTACATGGCCTCGTAGTCGTCGGTGGTGCGGCTCGTCATGTGGATGTGGGGGTCGAGGATGCGCAACGTCACTCCCTTGTGGTCGACGGCCGAGCTGTGAGCCGGTCGAGATCGGTGGGTACTTCGCGGCCGGCCGCCCGGCGTTCGGCCGCGAAGTCGCGAGCCATGCGGTCCAGTTCGTCGTCGGCCCGGGCCGCGAGGCCGCTGGCGGCCTCCAGGCTCACGCCCTGGAAGACGAGCTTGAGGACCGCGTGCCGCCACGTGTGCTGGTCCAGGTACCGGGCGCCGAACGGGCCGACGGCGGCCGCGACGAGGCTCGGATCGTTGGCGCGCAGGGCGTCCGCGGCGAGGTCGAGGCCGGCCGAGACGAGCGCCGTCGCGTCATCGCCGCCGAGGCTGTCCCGTTCCGCCAGCACGTCGAGGCCGCGCAGCACCCCGCGCCGCTCGGCGGCGTCGCCCTGCCGGTAGAGGGAGGCCAGGCGGTCCGCGCAGTCCGGACCGGTGCCCACCGCGTCCGCCAGTGCGACGACCAGGGCCGCCCGGGCGGCGTCGTCGAGGGTGCCGTGCACGACGCCGGACGGGTCCGCGTCGGGCCGCCGCGGCGCACGGCCCACCCGGCGGGCGGCGAACGCGAACGCGCGGGTGATGCTGTCAGGGTCGCGGGCGACCTCGGCAAGGGCCGAGGTCAGCCAGTCCGAACCTGCCCGGTCGACGGGGATGTCGGCGTTCATGACCCGGTCCTCTCTCCGGTAGGCGTGCCGATGACGGCGCCCCACGCCCGCATCAGGGCCGCGCGGCTGTCGAGGGCGAGCCGGGGGGCGTCGTGCGAGTGCCGGGGCAGCTCGACGGCGGCGACCCCCGTGTAGCCGACGTCGGCCAGGGTGGCGAGCACCATCGGCAGGTCGACGACGCCCTCGCCGAACGGCCGGTGCTCGTGGTGCGTGCGCGGCATGTCGTCGAGCTGCACGTTGCTGAGGTACGGCGCGGCGGCGCGGAGCGCGCCCTCCACGCCGTCGGGCTCCACGACCAGGCAGTGCCCGACGTCGACGGTGATCCCCAGCTCGGGCGGCATGCCGACGTCGTCCAGGAGCCGCAGGGCGTCGTCCACCGTCTCCACGAGCATGCCCGGTTCGGGCTCGACCGCGAGCCGTACCCCGCGCTCCCCGGCGTACTCCACCAGGGCGGAGACGCGGTCGCGGAGCCGTGCCCAGCCGTCGGCGGGCGCGGCGTCGTCCGGCAGGATCCCTGAGAAGAACGAGACGCAGCGGGCGTCGAGGTCCGCGGCGATCTCGATGGCGCGTTCGAGGTAGCGCACGCGCAGCGTGGCGTCCCGGTCGACGAGCGTGGGCCGGTGCTTGTGCAGCGGGTCGAGCAGGTACCGGGTGCCGGTCTCCACGACCACCGCGGCCCCGGAGCCCCCGCGCATCCGCGCGAGGTGGGCGCGGACCGCGGTGACGTCGTCGCCGGCCAGCGGCGCGAACGGGTCGAGGTGCGGAAAGCCCAGGGTGAGCGCCACCGCGTCGTACCCGACGTCGTCGAGCACGTCGAGCGCCTGGTGCAGGGGGTGGTCGCCGAAGCCGTTGGTGCCGTAGCCCAGCAGGAACGGGGGCCTCACGTGATGCTCACCCCCGCCTTGCCGCGAGCGCGGCCCAGGAGCCGCAGTCCGTACCCGACGGCGGCGACGCCGGCCAGGAGCGCCGTCGTGCCGAGGCCTCCCGAGCGGGCCGCCCAGGTCGCCTGGAGCGGCACCATCGCCTGGATCCCGGACCGGGTGGCGGTCCGGGCGTTGCCGGCGGTCGGCGTGACCGCCGCGCGGACCTGCGCGGGCAGGCAGGCCGCCGCGTAGGCGCTCGCGGCCGCGACGGTGGTCCAGCGGACGGCGGTGCGGCGGCCGGTGGCGGCCGAGCCCGCGGCGGGCGCGGTGGCGGCGGCAGCGGCGGCCCCCGCGAGGGTTCCGACGACGACGCCGCCCGCGACCCGCGTGGTCGTGCCGTGCACCTCGCCGCGCGAGAGCACCGTGACGCCGAGCGTGTGGGCGGCGAGGCCCGCGGCGGCCGGGAGCGCGGACCGCAGGTGCCCCGGCGTCGCGCCGAGCAGCACGTCCAGCCCGCGGCACGCGGCCATGACGAACGGCCCCGTCGGGTGGTCCTTGGCGACCAGGTCGTAGGTCCAGACGCAGGCGGCGAGCGGTACGGCGACCGCCAGGGCGCGGCGTCCGCCCGCGAGGCCCGCGGCCGCCACGCCCGCCGCGGTGAGCGCCGTGCCCACCGTCAGCGCGCCGCGCGGTGTGACCCGGCCGGAGGGGATGGGCCGTTCGGGGCGTTCGACGGCGTCCAGGTGCCGGTCGGCGTAGTCGTTCAGTGCCATACCGCCCAGGTAGAGGCAGGCCGACGCGACGGGCAGCAGGGCGTGGCGTCCCCGGAGCGCCGTCGGCGTCCCGGCGCGGGCGGCCGCGAGCCCGGCCAGGGAGTCGCCGACCACGCTCAGCGCGGCGGGCGCCCGCACCAGCTCACCGATGTCCCGGAGGCTCGGCCGAGCACCGGGCGGGCGTCGGGCCGGATACCCGGCGGGCTCGTCCGACGAGTCGCCGAGCGGGGGGTCGAAGCGGGGTGCGAACCGGGGTTGTGGCACCGGGTTCATCGTTGGACCCGCGCCGACGTGCGACGGACCCATTCCTCGAGGGCGCGGGCCTGGTCGGCGGCGTCGTGCACGTCGGAGTCCCACGGGTCCTTGAAGAAGAAGCCCAGCTCCTCGATGGTCCCGCTGATCCCGGCGGCGTGCGCGAGCGCGAGCAGGCGGGCCAGGTCCAGCACGAGCGGCGCGGCGAGCATCGAGTCGTGGGCGCTCCAGGTGGTCTGGAGCGTGAGCCGCGAGCCGAGGAAGCCCTCGACGTGCACGTGGTCCCAGGCGACCTTGATGTCCCCGAGGTCGGGCACGTTGTCGATGTGCAGGGGCGTCGTCTCGCTGCCTGTCAGCGCTGTCAGGCCGCGGGCCTTCGTGGCGAGCTTGCTGCGGACGGCGTCCGGGTCGGCGAGCGTCGCGCCGTCGCCGCCGCCCAGCAGGTTGGTGCCGGACCACGACAGCACCTTCAGGTTGCGCGCGGCGAACGCCGGGGCCAGGACGGTGCGCAGCCAGGTCTGGCCGGTCTTGCCGTCCTGTCCCGCGACGGGGATGCCGCGCTCGCGCGCGAGCCGGGCCAGGGCGGGTACGCCCATGCCGGCCGACGGCGTGAAGGCGGCGTACGCCGCACCGGCGAGGATCGCCGCGTACGCCGACACCGAGGACGCCGGGAGCACCGCCCGGGTCGGGTCGGTCAGAGCGGTGAGCAGGGCGTCGGCGTCGTCGTGCTCGGGCACGTGGACGACCGGTGGCTCGGTCGAGGAGAGGTCCACCATGACTACCCGGGCCAGGTCGTGCCGCTCGCGGAAGGAGGTGATGTCGGCCGCGAGGCGTTCGGCGACCGCCTGCTGGGAGGCGTTCTCCTTGCCCGCGCGCGGGTCGTACCCGGGGCGCACCTCGGCGTCGGCCCGCTCGAGCGCGTCGTGGGTCGCGGCGAGCAGGCGCGGCGGGATCATGCCCGTCTCTACGAGGGCTTCCGCCCGCTTCGTCATGGTGACGGAGGAGATGTCGTGCCCGCCCACCACGAGGTCGGCGAACCCGGGCAGCCCCGCGGAGGCGAAGGGTTCGCGTGCCGTGACGCAGCCCGTCGGCGGGGACTGCCCGTCGGCGATGGCCGCGAGGCCGGCTGTTGCGGTACTGGCCACGGAGCCCCTGGCTCCGACGAACCAGACTCCCGTGCGTTCTGCTGCATCGTGGCGTGCAGAGGCGTCGTGCATCATCGCTCCCCGGTTCGACGTCGTCGTCCCGAGCAACCTATCCCGCACTTATGGCGATTAGCAAACAAAAGTTCAAACATTCGCGTAAGAAGCGAGATGCCCGACATGGACCGGAACTTCTCCGCCGCCGGGGGGCATGGTCCGGAGAAGCTCGGGCGGCCCGCTGGTCCGCCTGCTGGGCACCGCTTCCGTCGTCCGCCCTGCTGTGGCACGATGACCCGCATGACGACCCCGCGCTCCACCCTGCGACAGGTGATCATCATTTCTTAGCGCGTCCGGAGACACCCCACCGGACGCGCAGACCTTCCACACTCGGAGGGTCTTTTTTTGTTGGTCAGGCCGCCCCGCTCCAGCGGGCCCGGCAGATACATCGTTGGGAGCATCGATGACCACCGCCTCGTTCCAGGTGTACGACACGACGTTGCGCGACGGCGCGCAGCAGGAGGGGATGAGCCTCTCCGTCTCCGACAAGCTCGCTATCGCGGTACTCCTCGACGAGCTGGGCGTCGGCTACATCGAGGGCGGCTGGCCGGGCGCGGTTCCCAAGGACACCGACTTCTTCGCGCGGGCCGCCACCGAGCTCACCCTGAAGAACGCGGTGCTCGCCGCGTTCGGGGCGACGCGCCGCGCCGGGGTCCGGGCGGGCGACGACCCGCAGGTGCGTGCCCTGCTCGACGCCGCGACCCCCGTCGTGACGCTCGTGGCCAAGTCGGACGTGCGGCACGTGGAGCGGGCGCTGAGGACGACCCGCGCCGAGAACCTCGCGATGATCGCCGACACCGTGAGCTTTCTCGTCGCGGAGGGCCGCCGCGTGGTCCTCGACGCCGAGCACTTCTTCGACGGCTACCGGCACGACGCCGACTACGCGACGAGCGCCGTCACCACCGCGTTCGAGGCGGGGGCGGAGGTCGTCACGCTCTGCGACACCAACGGCGGGATGCTGCCGACCTGGGTCGGCGAGGTGGTGGGCGAGCTGCGCGCCCGGACCGGCGTCGGCCCGGAGCAGAAGTTCGGCGTGCACGCGCACAACGACAGCGGGTGCGCCGTCGCGAACTCGCTCGCCGCGGTCGAGGCGGGCGCGACGCACGTGCAGGGCACCGTCAACGGTTACGGCGAGCGCACGGGCAACGCCGACCTCGTCACCGTCGTCGCCAACCTGGAGCTGAAGGCCGGCATGTCGCTCCTGGCCGACGGCGGCCTGCGGGAGGCCGCCCGGATCTCGCACGCCATCAGCGAGATCACGAACATCTCGCCGTTCGCGCGCCAGCCGTACGTCGGGGCGAGCGCGTTCGCGCACAAGGGCGGGCTGCACGCCAGCGCCATCCGCGTGGACCCGGACATGTACCAGCACACCGACCCCACCCTGGTCGGCAACGACATGCGCATGCTCGTCTCCGACATGGCCGGCCGGGCCTCGATCGAGCTCAAGGGTCGCGAGCTCGGCTTCGACCTAGCGGGCCAGGGCGAGCTGCTGTCCCGGGTGACGAACCGCGTGAAGGAGGACGAGGCGGCCGGCTACACCTACGAGGCCGCCGACGCGTCGTTCGAGCTGCTGCTGCGGTCAGAGCTGGGCGAACGCCCGGAGTTCTACACGGTCGAGTCGTGGCGGACCATCATCGAGACCGTTCCCGCGGGGGCGGCGGCGCCGCCGGTCCACGCGCCGGACGCCGTCGCGGTGGCCGAGGCGACCGTGAAGATCTGGGCCGGCGGCGAGCGGATCGTGACGACGGGCGAGGGCAACGGGCCGGTCAACGCGCTGGACCACGCGCTGCGGACCGGGCTGTCGCGGGTCTACCCGGAGCTCAGCAGGTTCGAGCTCATCGACTTCAAGGTACGGATCCTCGACCAGGAGCTCGGCACCGACGCGATCACGCGCGTGCTGATCGAGACCACCGACGGTGAGCACTCGTGGGCCACGGTCGGCGTCGGACCCAACGTGGTCGAGGCGGCCTGGGAAGCGGTCACCGAGGCGTACGTGTACGGCCTTCTCAAGTCGGGCGTGGAGCCCCGCCTGTAGATATTGCCGAGACAGGCCTCTGGCGAGGGGTCTCGACAAGCCCGACCACCGGTGGTCGAGCTTGTCGAGACCCCTCGCCAGAGGCCTGTCTCGAACGAGAGGGGTGGGTCAGGCGACCGGGGCCGCCGGGCGGTCCGTCTTGGGCCTGCCCTGGTCGAGGCGCTGGTCGCGTACCGCCTCGTACGTCGCCTTGATGGCGATCGACGAGCGGTCGTACGTGCGCTGCGCGACGCGGACGAACAGGTAGTCGACGACCGTGAGCTGCGCGATGCGGCTCGACATGGCCCCGACCCGGAACTGGGTCTCGCGGGCCGTGGTGGCCAGGACGACGTCGGACACGAGGCCGATCGGCGCGTCCGGGAAGTTCGTGATCGCCGCGGTGAGGGCGCCGCGCTTGCGGGCGATCTCGAGCGCCTGGTTGGTCTCGCGCGTCTGACCCGAGTGCGAGACGGCGATCGCGACGTTGCCCGGCTCGAGCAGCGCCGACGAGGCGAGCTGCTGGTGCGGGTCGGGGGAGGTGAACACGAAGACGCCGATGCGCTGCAGCTTCATCGCGAGGTCGGCGGCGGCGAGGTTGGACGAGCCGACACCGTAGACGTCGACCCGCTTGGCCTCGGCGATGGCCGTGGCCACCCGCTCGATCGCGTCGGTGTCGATCATGCGGGCGGTCTCTTCGATGGTCCGCGCCTCGTGGAACGCGATCTTCGAGACGACGGCCTCGATGTCGTCGGTCTGGTTGATCTCGCCTTCGGCGATGCCGGACCGCTCCATCTCGACCTCGCGCCGGCTGGTCGCCTGGGCCAGGTCGATCCGGAACTCGGGGTAACCCGCATAGCCGACGGCACGGCAGAACCGCACCACTGTGGCCTGTGACGTGTCCGCGTGACCCGCGAGCTCGGTGATGGTCGACTGGACGACGGTGTTGGGGTCGTCGAGGACCGTCTGAGCCACTCTGGCTTCTGCTGGTCGCAGCGTCGGTAGTGCGCGCCTGAGTCGGACGAGGACGTCACCTGTCATGTCGCATCTCCCGGGTTGGGGTGGTGGGGCTGGGGCTCGGAAACATACACCCGTACCGGGGATTCGGGCATGACGGGGTAGTGAAGGAACGCGTCAGTGACGGACCGTCGGTCACTGAAACTCGTCACCAGGCAGTTCGGTGGCCGAGAGCTCTGCGGCGAGGATCTCCTTGGCGCCGGTGTCTTCCGGAGTCTCGTGCAGGGTGTGGTGGCCGTCGACGCGGACGGTCAGCCACGGGCGGAAGCCACCGACCGACTGCGGCGCGTTGGTCAGGCGCCGGGCCAGGGTGAGCGCACCGTCCAGCGGCGTGCCGCCGCTGGGTACGAGGGAGACGTCGGGCCGGTCCTCGGAGAGGTGCTTGGTCAGCGACACCGTGAGCGGTGACTCCTCCTGCACCAGGCGGCCGGTCGTGGACGCGAGCGGCGGGATGCCCTTGCCGAGTGCGCTCGACAGCGTGTCGGCGAGGTGCCGGCCCGCCTCCTCGAGGATCTTGATCGACGTCGGGTCGCCCTCGGCCGCAGCGATGATGACCTCAGGGGCCATCGAGGCGAGCTGCTTGGCGCGCTCGGCGTTCTTGTAGAACTGGTTGGGCCAGCTCTCGATGAGACCGAACTTGGCGACCGCTGCTTCCAGCAGGCGCTTCGAGGCGCCGCGGCTCGCGCCGTCGTGGTACCGACCGGCGGCACGCAGTGCCTCGCCGCCGACCCAGACGCCGGCTCCGAGGTCACCGAGCAGGTGGCCCCAGCCGTCGGCACGACGCCAGCGGTTCACGCCGTCGAACCCGAAGGCGACAGCACCCGTGCCGACGGAGAGCACGGCACCGGCGCGCCCGCGGAGGGCTCCGATGTGCGCGGTGAGCGCGTCACCCGCGACGGCGGTCCGGTTGGTCCGCAGCTCGCGGGCCAGGATGTCGTGGATCTCCAGGGGCTTCTCGACCAGCGAGGTCAGCCCGGTGATGCCGACGGCGGCGGACGAGACGGGAGCGGTGCTGCCGTCGCTCATGCCGTCGTGGCCCATGCGGGCGGCCCACGCGTTGAAGGACTGGCACAGCGATGCGACGACCGCCGCGGCATCGCTGCCGTGGTGGTTCACCTTCACGGCGCGGCCGGTCAGGCTGATGCGCTCGGGGTGCGTGGAGTTGCCGAACTCTGCGACCAGGCGCGAGCCACTACCGCCTACGTCGAGAGCAACGACCCAGGCGTCGATCGCCACTTCATCGATATCCAGTGCGAGTTCGGACACCCGATCATTCTGACACGGAACCGGGGCAAGGATGTCTAAAGAAAGGAGGAAATTCTGGTCTGTTCTGCAGCGCCATCTTGCCAAATGTCGGTTGTGTCCGACCGGTGTGCCCGACGCCGGACTCGTGCCTTCCGTACCAAGGTCGAGTCCGGCGCCGGACTCCGCAGGCACCGTCGCCTACTGTGAACACGTGCGCGGAGAGTTCAAGGTTCCACACGGAAAGCTGGTTCGTGTCGAGACCGAGGTGGTCGACACCGAGGGGTCGGCCGGCCGGCTGGCGGACACGAGGGTGAGCGGGGACTTCTTCCTCGAACCCGACGAGGCCCTGGAGGCCATGGGCGAGGCCCTCGACGGGCTGCCCGCCGACGCCTCGAAGGCCCAGCTGGCCGAGGCGGTGCGGGGGGCGCTGCAGGGTGCCACCGCCGTAGGGTTCGACGCCGACGCCGTGGCCGTCGCCGCCCGGCGGGCGCTGGGCCACGCGACCGCCTGGGAGGACCACGAGTTCCAGGTGATCCGCACCCCCGCGGTGTCGCCCCTGCTCAACGTCGCGCTCGACCAGGTGCTGACCGAGGAGCTGGGTGCCGGACGGCGCGGGCCGACCCTCAGGTTCTGGGAGTGGGACGAGTCCGCGGTGATCATCGGATCGTTCCAGTCGCTGCGCAACGAGGTCGACGTCGAGGGTGCCGCGCGGCACGGGGCCCGCGTGATCCGGCGGATCTCCGGGGGTGGCGCCATGTTCATGGAGCCCGGCAACACCATCTCGTACTCCCTGTACGTGCCGGGCTCGCTCGTGGACGGGCTGAGCTTCGAGCGGTCCTACGCGTTCCTCGACGACTGGGTGATCGGTGCCCTGCACGGGCTCGGCATCGACGCCGCGTACGTGCCGCTCAACGACATCGCCTCGCCGGCCGGCAAGATCGCCGGCGCCGCCCAGAAGCGGCTCGCCGGGGGCGCCGTCCTGCACCACGCGACGATGGCCTACGACATGGACGCCGGCAAGATGACGGACGTGCTGCGGATCGGGCGCGAGAAGCTCAGCGACAAGGGCACCCGCAGCGCGAACAAGCGGGTGGACCCGCTGCGCTCCCAGACCGGGCTCGGCCGGACCGCGGTGATCGACGCCCTGGAGGCGTCGTTCCGTGCGCGGTACCGGACCGTGACCGGCGAGATCACCACCGAGGAGTGGGCGCTCGCCGAAGGGCTGGTCGAGTCGAAGTTCGGCACGCGGAAATGGACGGCACGCGTGCCATAGGCCCCGTGCCATGATGAGCAATCACAGTTTGGTAACACCCCTAGCAGATCATTCATCACGTCAGTAATCTCCACGCAATGCCGCGTATTGGGAATTTCATTTCTCAGCAATTTCACCTGGCTACTCTCGCGGCGCTCAGCGCAGGACCAGCGGAAGGAAGCCGAACGATGACTCGAGCGATGCGGCGGCCCATAGCGGCGGCCACCGGTGCACTGCTTCTCGCGGCCACGACGGCGGCGTGCGGTGGCGGTAGCGGGAACGGCGACGGCGAGGGAGACGGCTCTCTCAGCGTGTGGATCATGCAGGGCACGAACCCGGATGCCGAGGACTTCTTCGCAGACGTCTCCACCGCGTTCGAGGAGCAGACCGGCGCGACGCTCGACGTCGAGTTCGTCGAGTGGGGCGACGCGCACGACCGGTTCGTCACCTCCATCGCCGGCGGCACGACCCCCGACGTCGCGGAGACCGGCACCACCTGGACGCCCGAGTTCGCCGACGCCGGCGCGCTCGCGCCGCTCGACGAGTACGTGGACGGCGCCGGGATCGGCGACGACCTGGTCGAGGGTCTCGTGGAGGCCGGGACCTACGACGAGCAGCTCTACGGCATGCCCTGGTACGCCGGTGTGCGCTCGCTGGTCTACAACACGGAGATGTTCGAGCAGGCCGGCGTCGAGCCGCCCACCACGTGGGCCGAGCTCGAGGACGCCGCGGCGGCGCTCAAGGAGGAGTACCCGGACAAGCTCGCGGTGGCCGTCCCGGGCGACGCCGAGTTCACGGTCTACCCGTGGGTCTGGGGCGCCGGCGGCGAGGTCGCCACGCTCGAGGGCGACACCTGGACCTCTGGCCTGGACAGCCCCGAGTCGCAGGAGGGCATCGAGTTCTGGACCGGTCTGGCCACCGAGGGCGGCTACTCGTCGGAGGGCGCCACCACCTGGCGCGAGACGGACGTGCTCGACACGTTCGCAGCGGGCGACGTCGGTATGGCGGTCATGGGCTCGTGGACGCCGGGGGCGATCGTCGACGCGAACCCCGACATGGAGGGCAAGTTCGCCGCCGTGCCGATCCCGGGCAAGGACGGCGGCATCGCCCCCTCGGTCCTCGGCGGTTCGCACCTGAGCATGTTCGAGACGGCCGAGGACAAGGACCTGGCCTTCGCGTTCATCGAGATGATGACCACCGGTGAGTTCGCGCAGCAGTGGGGCGAGGAGTCCGGGTACTTCCCCGGCCAGGTCTCCCTGCTCGACGAGACCCTCGCGAGCACCGACCCGCTCGTGGCGCCGTTCGCGCAGCAGTTCGTCGAGGGCGGTGCCTCCGTGCCGGTCGCGCCCACCTACGGCGCGGTGCAGGCGAAGCTCACCACGAGCACGATGATGCAGTCGATCCTCTCCGGGGGCGCCGACGTAGCGGAAGCGAGCAAGGCCGCCGCCGAGGAGATGACGAGCGTGCTGAACGGGTCTGAGTGACCCAGCACGCGCCTCAGCGGGCGAGCCGGCAAGCGAGCCAGCAGGTGAGCCGGCCGGAGAAGCTGCCGCGGCTCAGCCGGGCCAGGGCCGCCGTCGTGCGGCCCTGGCTGCTGCTCGCCCCCGCGCTGATCGTGCTCGCGGTGCTGCTCCTGTGGCCGCTGGTGCGGGTGTTCCTCTTCTCCCTGCAGGACTACGGCCTGCGCGAGATCACCACCGGCGAGCCGAACTGGATCGGCACGGCGAACTACGCCGAGATCCTCACGTCCCCCGAGCTGTGGACCGTGGTGCTGCCCAACACCGTCGGGTTCGCCGCGCTGTCCGTGGCGGGGACCGTCGCGTTCGGCACCGGCGTGGCGGTGCTGCTCGCGTCGCTCGGGACCTTCTGGCGCACGATCACGTCCAGCGCGATCATGGCGGCCTGGGCCATGCCCGCGGTCACCGGCACCTACGTCTGGGTCTGGATCTTCGACGCCGACCGCGGGGTCTTCAACGACGTCCTCCTGGGCCTCGGCCTGCTGGACGACCCCACCAACTGGTTCACCGACCGGTGGACGTTCTACGCCATCGTGCTCCTGAACGTGATCCACCACGGCTTCCCGTTCGTCGCCGTCACGGTGCTCGCGGGGCTGCTCGGAGTGCCCAAGGAGATGCTGGAGGCCGCCGAGATGGACGGCGCAGGGTCGTTCCGCAGGTTCTTCTCGATCATCGTGCCGCAGCTACGGCAGGTGTTCGCCGTCGTGATCATCCTGTCGACGATCTGGGACTTCAAGGTGTTCGCGCAGGTGTACCTCATGCCCGGCGGCGCCGGATCGAATCGATCAGTGCTCAACCTGGGCGTGTGGTCGTACGTCGAGTCGTTCGGGCAGAACAGGTACGGCTTCGGCTCGGCGATCGCCGTCCTGCTGACCCTGCTGCTGCTCGCCATCACCGCTGTCTACGTGCGTACCGTGCTGGCGGAGGAGGAACGATGAGCTCACGGCGCTCGCCGCTGCGGCAGGTCGGCAAGGGTGTGCTCGTCGCGCTCCTGCTCGTGTTCACCCTGTTCCCCGTCTACTGGATGCTGAACAGCTCGCTCGACGCGCAGGCAGGGCTCACCAACAGCTTCTGGCCGGCCGAGCCGACCCTCGACCACTACGTGTTCGTGCTCACCGAGGGCGGGTTCGGCACGTTCCTGCGCAACTCCCTGCTGGTGGCGCTCGGCACCGTGCTCGTCTCCTCGGTGCTGGCTCTCCTCGCGTCGGTGGCCGTCGCGCGCTTCCGCTTCAGGATGCGCACCCAGATCCTCATGCTGGTGCTGATCGTGCAGATGGTGCCGCTCGAGGCGCTGGTCATCCCGCTGTTCGTCCAGGTCCGGGACCTGCAGCTGCTGGAGACCCTGATCGGCCTGGTCGTCGTGTACGTGGCGCTCGCGCTGCCGTTCGGGATCTGGATGCTGCGCGGCTTCGTCGCGGCGGTCCCGGTCGAGCTGGAGGAGGCCGCCTACCTCGACGGCGCGAGCTGGGGCCGGATGTTCTGGTCGGTCCTGCTGCCGCTCGTGGCGCCGGGCCTGGTCGCGACGAGCATCTTCAGCTTCATCACCGCGTGGAACGAGTTCATCTTCGCGATGACGATGCTCGGCGGCGCGACGGAGAACTACACGGTGGCGATCGGTCTGCGCTCGTTCTTCGGCATCCACTCCAACGACTGGGGCGCCATCATGGCGGCCTCCACGATCATCACGGTGCCCGTCATGATCTTCTTCATCCTGGTCCAGCGCCGGCTCGCCTCGGGGCTGACCGCGGGGGCCGTCAAGGCATGACGGCGGAGCCCGCCGGGCCTGCGCGCACCGCCTCCCGCACGGAGCGGGCGGTCAACGGCGTGCTCCTGCCGGGCTTCGAGGGCGTGCTCGTCCCGGACTGGCTGGCCGACGCCGCCCGCGCCGGCCTGGCCGGCGTCGTCTACTTCGCGCGGAACACGCCGGACGTCGCCACCACCGCCGCGCTGTCCGCCGCCCTGCACTCGATCTCGCCCGACCTGCTGATCTCCGTCGACGAGGAGGGCGGCGACGTCTCGCGGCTCGAGGTGGCCACCGGGTCGTCCCTGCCCGGGGCGGCAGCGCTCGGCGCCTACCCCGGAGGCGGCACCGTCTCCCTGGACGCCGGCCGGGCACTGGGCCGGCTGCTGGCCGCGACCGGCATCGACCTGCTCCTCGGCCCCGTGCTCGACGTCGTCTCCGAGCCGGACAACCCCGTGATCGGCGTCCGCGCCTTCGGGACCACGCCCGACGCCGTCGCCCGGCACGGCATCGCGTTCGCCCGCGGCGTGCGCAGCGCAGGCGTCGGCGTCTGCGGCAAGCACTTCCCCGGCCACGGCGCCACCACCGTCGACTCCCACGTGGGACTGCCGGTCGTGGACGAGCCGCTCGACGTCGTCCGGGCGCGCGACCTCCTCCCGTTCACGCGCGCCCTGCGGCCCGAGGGCCGGGACGCCGGCCAGTCGGCCCTCGACGCGGTCATGACCGCCCACGTGCTCTTCCCCGCGCTCGGCCCGGCGCCCGCCTCCATCGAGCCGGCCGCCACGCGGCTGCTCCGCGAGCTCGGCCACACCGGCCCGATCATCACCGACGCCCTCGACATGGGCGCCCTGCGCGAGCTCAGCGGCTCGGTGGGGGAGGCCGCCGTCCGCGCCGTCGAGGCCGGCGCCGACCTGCTCTGCCTGGGGCTCGACCCGGCCCTGTACCCGGAGTCGTACGACGCGCTGAGCCGGGCCGTCGCTTCCGGCCGCCTGACCGTCGATCGGCTCGAGGAGTCGGGGGAGCGCACGCGCGAGCTCGTGGCGGCACTCCGGGACCGGCGAGCTGCGGCCGGCACGGCCACCGGCGACCATGCCGCGCAGGAGGCGCTCGCGGACCTGTCGGCGCTCGGGGGGCGCATCGCGGACGCCGTCGTGCACGTGCGTGGCGGTCGGCTCGTGCCGCTCCCGCCGGACGCCGAGCCCGACGTCGTCGACCTGCGTACCCGGCTGGACCATGCCGCCGGACGCACGGCCCGGCACGTGCAGTCCGCGGTCGCGGCGGCATGGCCGGGCGCCAGGCTGTCGCGCGGTCCGTCGCCGGGCGAGTCGGGGGAAACGCCTGGTGAGGAAGCCGACGGGGAGGGGGCTGCGGAACTTCTTCTCGACGAATCTGGACTTGCGGTGCTTATTGCCCGAATCTCCCGGTACGGTGTATCGGCGGATCTCGACAGAACTGGTGTCAAACGTGGCGCAGAATTTCCTGGGGGCGGGCCCCGGGGTGCGCACCGCTCCGAACCACTCGTCGTGATCACCCGTGAACCCGTCCCGGGTTCGGCCGAACGCGACCGCCTGGAACGGCTCTGGGCGGCCCGGCCGGATCTCGTAGTGGTCCACACGGGGCTTCCCGGACCGGTGGACGACTGGTTCGGGACGCTGAGTGGTGGTGGCCCGGCTGTCGTGGTGGCGTGCGGGACCGGACGAGCGAACGCGGCGGCCGCCGTCGAGCGTCTCCGCGGCCTCGTGGACCGGCGGGACAGCGAAGAACAGCGCAGCAGCGAGCAGTGAGAGCAGCCATGAGCGAAGAGCAGCACGGGTTCCAGAAGAGGGACCAAGACCTACAGCAGGACAGAGACCGACAGCAGCACCGAGACCAACAGCGCGGCGTTCAACGCAGTGCAGGTAATGAGAGAGAGGCCCGCCGATGATCGCGGAGGCTGGATTCGAACGGCACGCACAGTCGTTGCCGCGCCCGGTCTCACCGACCGAGGAGCGCAACCCGCGGACCCGTGACATCGACGTGGTCTCCACGGCCGAGATGGTGCGCATGATCACCGACGAGGACGCCGCGGTGATCGCCGCGGTTCGCGCCGCGCACCCGCGCATCGTCGAGGCGATCGACATCGCGGTGGACGGGATCCGTGCGGGCGGGCGGGTGCACTACGTGGGCTCGGGGACGTCGGGTCGCATGGGCCTGCTCGACGCCGCGGAGCTCCTGCCGACCTTCGGCGTGGGCGAGGAGATGTTCGTGCCGCACCTCGCGGGCGGGCTGAACGCCTTCAAGAAGGCGGCCGAGGGCGCGGAGGACGACATCGCGGCGGGTGGCGCGCTGGTCGCCGACGTCGGGCCGGCCGACATCGTGTTCGGCATCGCCGCCAGCGGCGGCACCCCGTACGTCGGGGGAGCGCTCGACATGGCCCGTGCGCGGGGGGCGCGGACGGTGCTGCTCGCGTCGAACCCCTTCGCGTCGCTGGCGTCCAAGGCGGACATCCCGATCCTGGTGAACACCGGCCCCGAGGCCATCACGGGGTCCACCCGCATGAAGGCCGGCACCGCCCAGAAGCTGGTGCTGAACACCTTCTCGACGGCGGTCATGGTGCGGCTCGGCAAGACCTACTCGAACCTCATGGTCGAGGTGCTCGCGACCAACGCCAAGCTGCGCCTGCGTCTGGTGCGGCTGCTCACCCAGGCGACGGACCTGGAGGATGGCGTGTGCGAGAACGCGCTGGCCGCGACCGACGGCGACCTGCGGGCCGCACTCGTGATGCTCGTGGCGGGCGTCGACCGGTCGGCGGCGACGCGCGCTCTGGCGATCACCCCGGGCCGGATCGGTGGCCCGTCGGTCCGCGAGGCCCTGGCGACGCTGGGCATAGACCCGGCGTAACGCGAGGGGGTCCGTGAAGTAGAGCGTGTGCGCTACTTCGCGGACCCCCTCGCGGGCGGTCAGGCTCCTGCCATCGCGGGGGTGGGGGTTGGGCGGGCGGCGGCGTTGCGGACGTCGGCGGCCAGCTTCGCGACCAGGATGTCGCCGCCCTTGGTGAGCTGCTGCCCGCGCTCCTCGAACCCGAGGCGACCGTGGAAGCGCAGCGAACCGGGGTTCGGCGGGTCCAGGTTGACCTCGCAGGTGACGACGTCGTGCCCGGCGGTGCGGGCGGCGTCGAACACGGCGTCGTAGAAGAGCTTGCCGATGCCTCGGCCCCGGGCGCCCTCGCCCACCACTATGCGGTCCACGTACAGGTGGTCCAGGCCGCGCTCCTCGAACCAGGCGTAGTTCTCGCCGGCCCAGTCCTCGCCGCCCTCGAGCGCGACGACGAAGCCGAGCGGGTCAGTGGGCGTCTCGGGGTCGATGGCGACCAGGGCGAGCGACGAGGCGTCGAGCAGCTCGACCATGTCGTCGGCAGGCGTGTCCGGGACGGCGGGGATCGACGCGTTGTTGAGCGTGACCAGGCGAGAGACATCGGCGTCAGTGGCGGGGCGCAGCAGGGTGGCCATGGGCATGGCGCGATCACTCCAAGGAGGTCGAGGGGGAGCCCCTGACGTTAGCCGTTTCGCCCGCGCAGGTCTGTGACCTGCGTCAAAGAGTGGTGGCGGTCACTCGTGGCCCGAAGACCGCGGTGCCAACGCGCACGATGGTCGCGCCCTCGGCGATCGCCAGCTCCAGGTCGCCGGTCATGCCCATCGAGAGGTTGATGGCCGCGCTCGTCCCAGCGGCGTCCGACGCGCGGACCTCGTCCCGGACGGCACGCAGCCGCGCGAACCCCGCACGGACCGTGTCCTCCGCGGAGCCGTCGTCCGCCGGGCTGCTGCCCGCCGGCTCGGGGAGACGCGCGCCGATGGTCATGAAACCGGTCAGCCGCAGACCCGGCAGCGCGGCGACCGCGATCGCGAGCGGGACGGCGTCGTCGGGCCGGACGCCGTACTTGCTCTCCTCGCCCGTGACGTTGACCTGGACCATCACGTCCAGGGCGCGGTCACCGGTGCGGCCGTCGCGCACGCAGCGGTCCGAGACGGCCTGGGCGAGCTCCAGCGAGTCGAGCGTCTCCAGGCCCGTCGCAGTGGCCAGCACCTGGTTGATCTTGTTGCGCTGCAGGTGGCCGATCATGTGGACCTGCAGCGCACCGGCCGCTACCCGGTCCGCGACGGCGGGCGCCTTCGCGACCAGCTCCTGCACCCGGTTCTCGCCGATCAGGTCGACGCCCGCCGCCAGCGCCTCGAGCACGGCCTCCGGCGTCTGCGTCTTGGTCGCGACGAGGAGGCGCACCTCGGCAGGGTCTCGTCCGGCGGCGACGGCGGCCGCGGTGATGCGGTCGCGGACGAGCGTCAGGCGCTCGGCGACAGAGGGCTGGGACTGGTCGGGCACGCGGCGAGTCTATTTCGGCCGGGCTGTACGGTTGCACGCCCGTCCGCGGGCGGTTCAGGGTGGGATCAGGGGGTTTCCCGGTTCCGAGGACCTGTTCCACTACGGAAGGATGGGACCCATGAAGACGCTGCTGAACATCATCTGGGTCATCTTCGCGGGGTTCGGGCTGTGGCTCGGCTACATGCTCGCGGGGATCATCTGCTGCCTGCTCATCGTCACCATCCCGTTCGGCATCGCGTCCTTCCGCATCGCGGGGTACGCCCTGTGGCCGTTCGGCCGTGAGGTCGTCGAGAGCCCGCGTTCCGGAGCGTTCGCCCTGATCGGGAACGTCATCTGGGTGATCGTGGCCGGCTGGTGGCTCGCGCTGGGGCACATCGTCACCGCGATCCCGCTCGCCATCTCGATCATCGGCATCCCGATGGCCTGGGCGAACCTCAAGCTCATCCCGGTCTCGCTCATGCCGCTCGGCAAGCAGATCGTCTCCAGCGACGCCCTCCTCCCGACCTACCGCAAGCAGGTAGCCGCCTGATCAGCGGTCGACCGGTCGACCGGGTAGTCGAGAACGGGGTTGTGTTCCTGTCGCGCTTCGCCAGGAACACAACCCCGTTCTCGTCGGGCGCCGGATGAGTCAGTCGCGGGCGATGGGGGCCGTCGTGCCGGACGTCAGGGTCAGCAGGTCGGCAGGTGCGAGGCCGACGTCGAGCCCGCGTCTGCCGCCGGAGACGTAGACGACGTCGTACGCCTCCGCGGACTCGTCGAGCACCGTGACGTGCCGCGTCTTCTGGCCCAGCGGCGAGATGCCGCCGACCACGTACCCGGTCGCCCGCTCCGCCGCCGCGGGCTCGGCCATCGCGGCCTTCTTGCCGCCGGCCGCCCGGGCGAGGGCCTTGAGGTCCAGCTTGCGGTCCACCGGCACGATGCCTACGACGAGTCTCCCGTCGACGTCGGCCAGCAGGGTCTTGAACACCTGCGGGGCGTCGACGCCGATCGCCTCCGCGGCCTCCATGCCGTAGCTCAGGTCGCTCGACGGGTCGTGCTCGTAGGGATGCAGGGTGTGCGGTACACCCGCCTTCTCGAGCGATACGACGGCGGGGGTCCCGTGGGTCGCGCGTGCTGTCTTCTTGGCCACGACGCGATTCTGCCTCGTCCGGCATTCCCGGGCGATTCGGTCGGACGGCATCAGTTAGTTAGCGTGGGTAACGTGTTGCAGCGTGTCCGTGAACTGTGGTGTTCACGGGCACCGCCCTTCTCGGGCGTCCACTGGTTCAGGCCGCGGGTGCGGCCAGTGCCGGGGTTCCTGCGTCGTCCGGGCTGGTTTCACCCACACGATTGTGTGGGCCAGTGCCGTCCCGTCGGCAGACCTTGATGTCGGGGCCAGCTGCTTGACGGTCCCCGTCCCGGACTTCACCACGTCCCGTCCCGTCTGTGACGGTAGAAGTGTGGTCCTCGGCCCAGGCGGCGAGGTTGGCGGCGGCATTCAGGTCCCGGTCTCGAACCAGCCCGCAGCGATCGCAGGTATAGGTACGGTCCCTGAGGGTCAGGACCTTCTTGACGTGCTCGCAGGACGAGCAGGTCTTGGACGACGGGAACCATCGGTCCGCGACGACGACCTGCCCGTTACGCCAGTGTTGTTTGTAGGTGAGCTGGCGGGCCAGCTCACCCCACGCGCCGTCACTGACGGCTCGGGCGAGACGCCGGTTGGACATGATGCCGGTGATGTTCAGGTCTTCCAGGACCAGCTTGTCGTGGGTCTTGACCAGCTGGTTGGAGACCTGGTGAAGGAAGTGCTGCCGGGTGTCCCGCACCCGGAGATGATGTCTCGCCAGGCGCGTTCGCGCCTTGCGCTGGTTGGCGGACCCGCGCTTCTTGCGCGAGACGGCACGGGTGATACGCCGCTGCTGTCGCAGTCGGGTGGTCAGGATCTTGGGTGCTTGGACGCGCAGGGTCTCGGTTCCGTCCCGGGTGCCGGCAACCACCAGGGCGTGCAGGCCACGATCGACACCCACCCAGCCCTTCTCGTTGTCGTTCAAGCGGGGCGGGTGCTGGGCTATGGGGTGCAGGTCGGCGGCCTCGACAGTCACGGATATCCACCATCGGCGGGCGCCGCGGGTGATGGTGGCTTGCAGGATCCGGGCACGACCATGAGCGATCATGCGGCGCAGGCGGCGGGTGTCTTCCTGCACGCGGATGCTGCCGATCCTGGGCAGCGTCACCGACCGTGGCCGGTTGCCGGTCCCGATATGGATCGAGGACCGGTTGCCCTGAGTCTTGTTCCGCATCCGGAACGATCCGGTCGTGTGGTTCTTCTTCTTGAATCTCGGATGTCCGACCGGGCGGCCCTTGCGCTTTCCGGACCGGGAATTGGTCCATGCGGCCAGGCCACGGCTGAGGTCGACGGCTGCTTCCTCGGAAACTTGTGCGGACACCTCACTCCGCCAGGCCAGCCCGGTCACCTCCATCTCCGCGACACCGCTACCCGCGACCAGGAACCGGCGTCCGGCGTCCTGAGACACCTTCCACTGGTTGAACGCGTTGATCAGACTAAACCTCGACCATGGCACCTTGACCAGAGCCCGGTCGGCGTCGTCGTCCTCATTGGCGTCGTCATCGTGACCAGCACGGGCACGGTAGCGTTCGCGGGCGTCTAGGTGCAGCCGCAGGCATTGGTTGTACGCAAACCTCGCCGCGCCCGCGTGGCGGGCGAGCGCCACCGTCTGCTCGACCGTGGGGTCGAGGCAGAACCGGAAGGTCGTGTGCCGAGGCATATCCGAACGTTAGATGGAGACACTGACATCAACCTCGACGGACTAGATCTGGAGTCTACGGGCGGGCTCTTGGCCCTCCTGGTCGTCGCCATCCTCGTCGGGGGCTCCCTGCAACGCGTCGCGGGGATGGGCTTCGGGCTCGTCGCCGGCCCGTTCATCGTGCTCCTCATCGGTCCCGTCGAGGGCGTGCTCTTCGTCAACCTCGCCGGCGCGATGATGGCGCTGCTCGTGCTCGGGCGCACGATCCGCGGCGTCGACTGGCGCCGCTACCGCTGGCTGGTGACGGCGTCGGTCCTCGTCACGGTGCCGGCCGCCCTGCTCATCCGGGACGCGAGCACGTCCGCGCTGGAGATCGGCATGGGTGCCATCGTGGTGGGCGCGATGGCGCTCGCCCAGGTCACCTCGCGCCTGCGCGGGGCGGAGCGCGCGTTCGCACCGGAGGCCCGCCTGCCGCTGCTGATCACGGGTGCGGCGGCCGGGTTCGGCAGCGTCGCCGCAGGGATCAGCGGCCCGCCCATCGCCGTCTACTCCGTGCTCGACCGCTGGGACCCGCGCGTGTTCGCGGCCACGGTCCAGCCGATCTTCCTGACCAACGCACTCGCGGCGATGGCGGCCAAGCTCCTGGTCGCGGATGCCACGTTCCCGGACCTGGCCATCTGGGAGTGGGCGGTGGTCCTGGTCGCCCTCCTGGCCTCCGTCGGGCTGGGCGAGCTGCTCGTCGGACGGATCTCGGCGAGCGCCACGCGCAAGGTGCTCGTGACGCTCGCCTACGTCGGCGGCCTGGCGACCCTGACCCGCGGTCTCCTCGGGCTCGTCTGACCGAGAGCAGAACGGCCGGAGGTCTTGACGTAGCACTGCGAATGCGGGAATGTATCGTTACAATCCGCACGGTCGAAGGGGACGTTGTCAATGAGGAGAACGAGACCGAGTACAAGACGTATGGCCGGGTTGGGAGCACTCGCCGTGCTTCTTGCCTCGACCCTCGCCGCCACCGGCGCCGGTCAGGCCACCGAGGCCGAGGCATCCACCGTCGCGGGTGAGCTATCGACCGCGGCGGACTTCCCACCGAACCCGATCGAGAAGCCGGGGTGGCGACTCGACCGGAACGACGAGTTCAACGGCAGCCTCGACCCAAGCCTCTGGGTCACGAACTACCTCGAATCGCGAACCGCGGAATGGCGGTCCAGGGCCCGCTACAACTTCCGCGACGGCGCGCTCGTCCTGCGGATCGACGACGATCAGCCGGAGTACTACGGCAACGGCAACCCGATGAAGGTCTCCAGCATCCAGACGGGACAAAAGACCAACCTGCACAAGGACGACCAGTTCGACCACTCGATCCCGACGGACATGAAGTACACCCCCAAGTACGGGTACTTCGAGATCCGTGCGAAGAGCAACGCGCGCAGCGGCTTCCACACCGCGTTCTGGATGATCGGTCGCCAGGACACCTGGGCGCAGCGGGGTGAGGTCGACATCATGGAGCACGCCGGCATCCACGGGCGCAGCAGCTTCAACTACAACCTGTACCCCTGGTCCGACCCGAACCTGCGCCTGGTGCAGGACCGCGTCCGAGTCGGGTTCGACATGACGACCGAGATGCACGTCTACGCCGTCGAGTGGACCCCGACCCAGCTCAAGCTGTTCATCGACAACGTCCACGTGCACACCATCAACCAGTCTCTGGACTATCCCGCCGTGTTCTTCCTCGGCGCCTACGAGCGAGCCGAGTGGACCGGCGACGTCGATCCCGACGACCCGCGGCCGAAGGAGTTCGTCGTCGACTACTTCCGCGCCTACTCCAGCGACGGCGGCAGCAGCAGCGACCCGCTCGTGAGCGGGGCCACCTACAAGATCAAGAACACGGGCACCGGCCAGTACCTGGACTCGGACGCGGCCGGCGCACTCGTGCTGACCGGCTCCAGCACCTACGACGACCAGAAGTGGGTCGCCAGGAAGGACTCCACCGGGGCCTGGGTGTTCGACAACGTCAGGTCCGGCCGCGGCAACCTCGACACCGAGCCGAACAACCGGGTCATCTGGAACTCCGGTGACGTCTACGACGACTCGCGATGGAGCGTCGAGGAAGCCTCCGGCGGCTTCCGGCTGAACAACCAGGCCAGTGGCAGGGACTACCTGTATGCGTCGGGCAGTCAGCCGAGATGGAACACCGGATCGACCACCGGCAACACGGTGTGGGCGCTCGAACGCCAGTGACCGGCTAGCGAGAGTGCGGACCTGGTCGCCCCTTGATTCGGTGAGTGCAGACTTGGTTGCGGATGGAGGCCCTCTGACCGCGACCAAGTCTGCACTCGGCGGGTGGTCAGTCCTTGTCCAGCGGGCCCAGGGTCATCGATGGTTCGCCTGAGGGGGTGAGCCTGGCCGTCCCGAGGTTGCCGACCGTGCAGCTGCCGCTGCGCGGGGTCCCGTCGTTCCACACCTGCCGCAGGCAGTTGCGCATCGCGAGCTGTCCCCAGTAGCTGGGGTGCAGCGACTCCTGGACGTAGTACGGCGAGTCGCCGATCGTGGTGACCGTGCGGACCTGGTTGACCCACTCGGTCCGGTCGGCGGCGCCGGGGGACTGCCAGTTCGGCAGGCCGATCTCCTCGTACAGCCCGACGCCCCTCTCGCACAGCCGCTTGCCGTCGAACGCGTGCGTCATGTCGAGGGTGCGGACGTTCGGCAGCCCGACGTCGGACGCCGCACCCAGCAGCGCACCGTTGATGGTGGGCAGCGCCGTGGCGTTCGCCCAGTCGGCGTCCCGGTTCCAGACGCCGCACCCGCCGACGGACTGACGCGTGTAGCCCGACTCGGAGTACCGGAAGCCGGAGCCGTCCGGCATGGGCGACGGGTAGGTCTGGACCACCAGGGTCCACTGTGAGGTGCTGTACCCGGCGTTGCTCATCGCGGTCGCGACGTTGTCGAGGGCTCCCGCCACGCGGGACCGGATGTCGGCCACGTTCGCGGCGGTGAAGTTCTCCGCGACGGAGCCGTCGTCGTGGCAGTAGTTCTTCCACCAGGACGGCGACGTGAGGAAGTTGACCACGCAGGTCTGGACGGCGCTCGCGAACTCGAAGTCGTTCCCGCCGATCGAGACCACGACCATGCGCACGTTCCTGGTGGTGGCGGCCTCCTGGAGCATGAGCGCCTGGCCCTTGCCCGCCGAGCTGTTGAAGAAGTCGATGCCGGGCTTGAAGTTCGTGCCGGTCGCGGTGGTGGTCCGGGCCCCGCTGCAGGCGAGGTTGAGTCCGTTGACGCCGCCGCCGATGTGGGCCTCGGCGGACGACGCCCGATGGCAGCGGGCGATGGTCTCGCCGGTGCCGCCGGCGTTGTCGTGGTAGGCGTTCGGGCCCAGCGCGTCGGCGCGCCGGTAGTCGGTGTTGGAGGCGCCGGCCCAGCGGCCGGCCTCCCCGGAGATGTAGGAGTCACCGAGGGTGACGACCCACGGTGTGCCGACGCCGGGGCCGTCGGCGGCCAGGGGTGCCGCGGCTGCGGGTGACGTCGCGGCGGCGAGTGCGGCTGGAACGATGAGCGAGAACAGTGCGGTGAGTACGGCGGGGCGGAAGCGCATGGAAACACTCCTGTCGTCCGGGCCGGGCCAGCGGCGTTGCTGACCCTGACTCAATTAACAGAAGTGTACGAAACTTACCTTGAATGGTAAATGTTCACCTAAGTGCGCATTTTGGTCAGATCTGTCCGACGCCCAGCACTGTCAGCACTACCTCGCCCGCCTCGTCGCTCGCGGCCAGGTCGACCAGGGCGGTGAAGGCCCAGTCGCGGTTGCTGTCGGCGTCGTCGAGCACCTGCCGGACCCACCAGGTCCCGGTCTCGACGCGGACGGTGTCGCCGCCCGCCCCTCCCGGCAGCTCGGCGCCGGGCTCGAGGATCGTCAGCAGCGCGCCCGACCGTGCCTCCGGGCCGAAGCCGACGGCGTCGTCGCCCTGTTCCTCGAACAGCGGGTCCAGCGCGTCCGCCCAGGCGTCGGCGTCCCAGCCGCCGCCCAGCGCGGCCAGCGCCCCGTAGGACTCGCGTGCGATGAGCTCGACGCGGCGGAACATCGCGTTGCGGACCAGTCGGCGGAACGCGCGCGGGTTGCCGGTGACGGGTCGCACGGGAGCCTCGGCCCCGGCGCTGGCCAGCTCGCCGTCCGTCACGAGGTCGGCATCGTCGTCCACAGGGTTGGCCAAGCGTTCCCACTCGTCAAGCAACGAGGAGTCAACGCCGCGCACGAGCTCACCGAGCCACTCGATGATCTCCTGCACCTCTTCGGTGCGGTGCTCGTCGGGGACCACCTGGCGTACCGCACGGAAGGCGTCGGCGAGGTAGCGCAGGACCACGCCCTCGGTGCGCTCCAGGCCGTACACGCTCACGATCTCGGCGAACGTCATGGCCTTCTCGACCATGTCGCGCACCACCGACTTGGGGGACAGCTGTGCGTCCGCCACCCACGGGTTGGTGCGGCGATAGGTGTGGAACGCGGGCTCGAGGAGCTCGGCGAGCGGCTTGGGCCACGTGACCTCCTCCAGGAGCTCCATGCGCTCCTCGTACTCCAGCCCCTCGGCCTTCATCGCCGCGACCGCCTCGCCGCGCGCCCGGTTCTGCTGGCCCATGAGCACCTGGCGCGGGTCGTCGAGGGTGGCCTCGATGATGGAGACGACGTCGAGCGCGTGCGTCGGGCTCTCGACGTCGAGCAGGTCCATGGCCGCCAGGGCGAACGGCGAGAGCGGCTGGTTCAGCGCGAAGTCGCGGGGGAGATCCACCATGAGGCGGGCGGACGGCCGGAGCCGGCCCTCGGCGTCGGGCACCCGCACCTTCTCGACGACGCCCGCGATCCGCAGCGAGCGGTAGATCCGGAACGCCTGCCGCACGTGCTCGGCCTGCTGCGTCTCCGTGTCGTGGTTGGCCGTCAGGAGGTGGCGCATGGCATCCACGGGATCGCCGGCGGTGCCCGCCGCCCCGTGGCCGGCCGACCGGGCCGAGGCGCGGGCCAGGACGTTCAGCACCATCGCGTGGTTCACGCGGAACTGGGAGACGAGCGGCTCCGGATCGGCGTCGCGCAGGCGCTCGAAGGTCGCGTCGGTCCAGTTCACGCTGCCCGACGGCGCCTTCTTGCGCACGATCTTCTTGAGCTTCTTCGGGTCGTCGCCGGCCTTGGCCAGGACCTTGCGGTTCTCGATGACGTGGTCCGGCGCCATGACGAGCACCTCGCCCACCGTGTCGAACCCGGCGCGGCCCGCACGGCCCGCGATCTGGTGGAACTCACGGGCGCTCAGGTGGCGCATGCGCTCGCCGTCGTACTTCACGAGGCTGGTCAGCAGCACCGTGCGGATCGGCACGTTGATGCCGACGCCCAGGGTGTCCGTGCCGCAGACGACCTTGAGCAGGCCCTTCTGCGTGAGGCGCTCGACGAGGCGGCGGTACTTCGGCAGCATGCCCGCGTGGTGCACACCGACGCCGTGCCGCAGGAACTTGCTGAGCGTCTTGCCGAACCCGGTGCCGAACCGGAAGGCGCCCATCTCCGCGATGATCGCCTCCTTCTCGGACTTGGTGGAGACGTTCATGGACAGCATGGACTGCGCCCGGTCGACGGCGTCCTTCTGCGTGAAGTGGACCACGTACACCGGGGCGCGGTGGGTGGTGACGAGCTCCTGGATGACGTCGGTGAGCGGCTCGACGACGTAGGAGAACGTGAGCGGCACCGGGCGCTCGGCGCCCGCGACCTCGGCGACGGGCCGGCCGGTGCGCTCCTCGATGTCCTCGCGCAGGCGCGACGTGTCGCCGAGGGTGGCGCTCATGAGGATGAACTGGGTGTCCGTGAGCTCCAGCAGCGGGACCTGCCAGGCCCAGCCGCGCTGGGGGTCGCCGTAGTAGTGGAACTCGTCCATGACCACCTGCGAGATGGCGTCCTCGTCGGCGTCCACGCCGCTGCCGCTACCGCTGTCACCGCGGCGGAGCGCGACGTTCGCGAGGATCTCGGCCGTGCAGCAGATGATCGGGGCGTCCGGGTTCACGGCGGAGTCGCCGGTCATCATGCCGACGTTCTTCGAGCCGAACGCCGCCACCAGGTCGAAGAACTTCTCGCTGACCAGCGCCTTCAGCGGGGCCGTGTAGTACGTGCGCCCGCCGCGCCCTGACCGGTGGGCCGCCAGGGCGGCGAACTGCGCGCCCATGGCCACCATCGACTTGCCCGAGCCTGTTGGCGTCGCGAGCACGACGTGGGAACCCGTCATGACCTCCAGGAGGGCTTCCTCCTGGTGCGGGTAGAGCGCGCGTCCGCCCCCGGCGGCCCACTCGCTGAAGCTCTCGAACAGGACGTCCGGATCGGGATCCTTGCCCGTGGGCGCGGGCAGGTACGGGATGAGGGTCCCGGCGGGCTTCGGGGTGGCCGACGCCGGTCTGGGATCGCTGGTGGCGGAGAAGGAGGTCGCGGAGGTCGAGGTTGTCGAGGAGGGCGCCGTCATGGTGCTGCCCATTCTTGCAAAGCGTGCGGCCTACGGCGTGCAAGTCGTGAGGCTTGTAGAGCACCGCCCTTCTCGGGCGTCCAAATTTCAGGCCGCCGGTGCGGTCTGAGGGTTGGTTCCCACGTCATGCAGTCCCTCCCCGCCACGGCCACGAGAGCCGTCGCGGGTGGGGGCGTCCTGTCGGTGGGCGTTGGTGACGGGGCCGGCTGCTTGACGGTCCCCGACCCGGGCAACACCACGCCCCGCACCGTCATCGACGGGTGAGGTGTGGTTCTCGGCCCAGGCGGCGAGATTCACTGCGGCATTCAGATCCCGATCCATCACAAGCCCACACCCGCGGCACTCGAACGTGCGGTCCTTGAGCGTCAGGTCTTTGCGCAGCTCACCGCAGGCGGAGCAGGTCTTGGACGACGGGAACCACCGGTCCGCGACCACGACCTGGCCGTCGCGCCAGGCCTGCTTGTAGGTGATCTGTCGGGCGAGCTCACCCCACGCGGCATCGTTGATGGCGCGGGAGAGCTTGCGGTTGGATCGCATGCCGGTGATGTTCAGGTCTTCCAGGACCAGTAGGGCGTGGTTCTTGACCAGCTGGTTGGACACCTGATGCAGCACATGGCGACGACGGTCACGGATCCGGGCGTGCTGCCGTCCCAGACGCACGACAGCCCTTTTTCGGTTCTTCGATCCCTTCTTCTTCCGGGACACCGCCTTGGACAGGCGACGTAGCCGCGGCAGCCCACGCCGCAGGACTCGTGAGTTGTTCAGACGGAGCACCTCGACGCCGTTGGATGAGCCAGCGACGGCTAAGGCATGCAGACCCCGGTCCACGCCCACCCAGCCGTTCCCACCGTGCCCGGTGGGCTGAGCGTCATCCTTATCGACCGCGGCCTCGACCGGTTGGGATGCGTGCCCTGCTGTGGGGTGCTGGTGCCCGGGGTGCAGGTCGGCGGCTTCGAGGGTGATCGAGATCCACCACCGGTTCGCGCCCCGGGACACGGTCACGAACAGGATCCGTGCCCGGCCGGTGACGATCATTC
This sequence comes from Promicromonospora sp. CA-289599, assembly GCF_050936155.1. Taxonomy (NCBI): domain Bacteria; kingdom Bacillati; phylum Actinomycetota; class Actinomycetes; order Micrococcales; family Promicromonosporaceae; genus Promicromonospora; species Promicromonospora sp. CA-289599. Next base: position 1,410,134 of record NZ_JBNJNI010000001.1, on the reverse strand, counting down.
GGCGCAACCGCCGGGTGTCCTCCCGCACTCGCAGGACGCCAATCTTCGGCAACGTCACCGACCGGGGGCGCTCCCCGTCCCCGACTCGGACACCACGCCCCTTGCTGGTCTTGTGTCGGATCCGGAAGGACCCGCCGGTCGGGCTCTTCTTCTTGAACTGCGGGAACCCGACCTCCGGTCCCTTCCGGGCACCTGTGCGGGAGTCGATATACGCTTTCAGACCACGCCCGAGGTCGACCGCGGCTTCCTCGAACACCTGCGCCAGTACCTGGTCACGCCAGGTAAGACCCGTCACCTCCACCCGAGCCTGCCCGGTCGTGTCGACGAGGAACCGGCGCCCGGCGGCCTCCGACCTCTTCCACGCGTTGAACGCGTTGATCAGATCGAACCCCGACCGAGGTACCCGAACCCCAACCGGAACGTGGCCGTCTCCGTGGCGGTCGCCGTCCGGCGCAGTTCCCGGAACGGGCTTCTTGCCCTGTCCACGGCGGGCCGCGGATCGGGCGTCCTTGTGCAGGCGCAGGGCCTGGTTGAACGCAAACCTCGCCGCACCCACATGCCGGGACAGCACACGTTCCTGCTCGACCGACGGGTCGAGACGAAACCGGAACGACGTGTGCCTGCGCATGCCCGCCATCCTGCCACCAGCCACTGACAAAGGCCTGCGACAGGCGCTTGATAATTGAATCAGATCGGACTTCAGTTCGATATCCGGTTATCTTCCAGCCACAACCGGCCTTCTCGCGAACGCCGACGAGTTCCGAACACGGCCTAGCTGTACTGACCTAGCCGTCGCCGACGCGCTTCTCGCCGGCCTGGACCGCGACGACGCCGGCGAGGATCAGGACGCCGCCCACGAGCTGGACCGGCCGCGGGAGCTCGCCGAGCAGCAGCCAGGCGAACCCGATGGCCGCGACGACCTCGAACAGCCCGACGAAGGAGGACAGCCGCGGGCCGAGGAGGCGGCCGGCGGCGATTCCCGTCACGTAGGCGAGCCCTGCCGTCACGATGCCGAGGCCGAGCACCGGCAGCCACCACGGCACCTCGGTTCCCGCGTAGACCGGCGACGCGGTGCTGTACGTCAGGGGCATGATTCCCGTCGCGCCGAGCAGGCCAAGCGCCAGGGAAGCGGCCGTCAGGCCGCCGCCGGCCAGGGCGAGCGGCGGCAGGCCGGTGTCGACGTTCGCGTTGATGACGAAGTAGGTCGAGACGCCGAGCATCGCGACGAGGGCCCAGGCGACGCCCGCGGGATCGACGGCCGTGGCGCCGGGAGCGCCGGAGACCAGGTCCAGGACGAGCACGAGCCCGACGGCGGCGAGCAGCGTGCCCATGATCGTGGCCCTGGTCGGTCGCTGGCCGTGGCGCAGCCAGAACCAGAGCACCACGGCGGCAGGGGCCGTGTACTCGATGAGGAGCGCCGGGCCGACGGCCATGTACTGCACCGCGGAGAAGTAGGCGAACTGACAGCCCGCGACCGAGACCGCTCCGTAGACGGCGATGAGCCCCAGGTTGCGGCGCACGGGACGCCAGTCCCCGCGCAGCGACACGATGCCGAGCGGGAGCACGACGACCGCCGCCAGCATGACCCGGGCGAGGACCATGGCGCCCGGGCTCCAGCCGGTGTCGAGCAGCCCGCTCGCGAACACCCCGGACAGGCTGAAGGCCGCCGCCGAGACGCCGGCGAACACAAGGCCGGTGGTCAGGCGGCGGGTCGGCGGCGTTCGCACGGCGTCGGCTCCGGTGGGGACACGGCCCGCCCCGCCGATGTCAGGTGTCACAGCGCTCATGGGTCCTGACAGTAGGGGCGTCGGGATAAGGTGTCAACGTGGTTTTCACTCATGACACCGAGGAAGCGCTCCAGGCCACCGTCGCGCTGGTGAACGCTGCCGAGCCGCCGGTCACGCTCAGGACCGTCGCGGAGCTGGACGCGTTCTTCGTCGGGCACGGCTACACGGGGCGGCACGACAGCACCCGGGCCGAGCTCGACGAGGTGCTGGCGCTCCAGGCCCCCCTGCGCGAGCTGCTCACGGCAGACCGGGACTCGGCGGCGCACCTGGTCAACAGGATGCTGGCGGACGCTGGCGCGATGCCCCAGCTCGTCCGCCACCCGCCCCTCGACTGGCACATCCATGCGGTGCCCGCCGACGCCCCGCTCGCCACTCGCATCCTCGTCGAGACGGCGATGGCGATGATCGACGTGATCCGGGACGACGAGCTGTCCCGTCTCGCGGTCTGCGCGGACAGCGACTGCGCGGGGATCGTCCTCGACCTCTCCCGCAACCGCTCACGCCGCTACTGCTCCACGACATGCAGCAACCGCAACGCCCAGGCGGCCCACCGGGCGCGCCGGGCGGATCGGCCGGTGACCGCGTAGCGGGTCCGGACGCTGCCGGGCGTGCTCAGCCCAGGTCCCACAGGAGCCGGTAGTAGGCGACCCGGTCGGGGTCCTCGTCGATCCCGTACGCGTCGTAGACGAGGTGCTCGTAGCCGGGCCCGTAGTTCCAGCCCAGGCTGTAGGTCGCGACGGACAGGTCGGCCCAGCGGTCGGCGACCCCGAGCGCGCCGAGGTCCACGTGGCCCGCCCAGCCGCCGTCGTCGTCGAGCAGGGTGTTGGGGGCGCAGGCGTCACCGTGGCAGACGACCAGCCGGTCGTGGTCCGGTGCGTCGAGGACGCGGGCGCGCGCCTCTGCCGACCACCCCTCGGACGCATGGCCTCCGGCGGCCCGTGCCTCGGCGACGGCGATCCGGTCGCCGATGCTCCAGGTCCACGGGCACTCGTCGATGGGAAGAGCGTCGTGGAGCGCACGCAGCCCGGCGCCGATCGCCCGGGCGGCGGTCTCGGGCTCGGCGAGCCACCGGGGGTCGACGGCGGAGCGCGCGTCGATCGCCACCGTCGCGAGCCACTCGGCGTGCTCGTCGGCGCCGACCTCGAGCACCTGCGGCACCGGCGTGTAGTCAGCCGCCCACCGCATCCGGGCCGCCTCGCCGGTGAGGTCGACGCCCTCGATGGTGGCCCGCTCCGAGCGGGGCGCCCACTTCACGAAGTAGGCGGGCCGCTGCACCGACGTCGGCACCGGGTCGACGCGGAACGTGAGACCGCCGAGCTCGTTGCTCCAGGCCGGCGTGACGATCCCTTCGCCGGCCAGCTCCCGCACGACGTCGGGCACGGAGATCTCGCCGGTGGGGATCGTCATGTGGTCAGCGTGCCAGACCTCGCCGCGCCGCCACGACGTGTTTTCCGGACGTCGCGCCGGGTCGGCCGGGCGTCCTCCGAACGATGTACGAGGGCGGACGGAGATCGTCCGTCCGGCCGACGACGCGGCGGTCCGACCGCGACAGGGTCGGGGCATGCCTGCCAACACGCCACCGAGCCCATCACCCTCGCGGACGCCGGAACGGACGCCGGCGTCCGCAACCGCGCCGGCGAGCGCCCCGCCGAGCACCGGCGGCCGGATCGCCGCGCTCGACGTGCTGCGCGGGCTGGCGATCATCGGCACGCTCGCCAGCAACATCTGGATCTTCACCGCGCCCGGCGGTCCCGCCGAGTGGATCTCCGGCGGCATGACCGATGCCGAACCGGTGCAGCGGGCGCTGCAGGCACTGTCCAACGGCAAGTTCCTCGGGCTGCTCACCCTGCTGTTCGGGGTGGGTCTCGAGCTGCAGTACCGGTCGATGGTCCGCCGCGGCATGCCGTGGCCGGGGCGGTACGCGCTGCGCGCCGGGATCCTGTTCGTCGAGGGCCTGGTGCACTACGTCCTCGTCTTCGAGTTCGACGTCCTGATGGGCTACGCGATCGCGTCCCTCGTGGCCGCGTACCTCATCGGGCGGAGCGACCGGGTGGTGCGGGCCTGGGGCGGCGTGCTGGCCGGGCTCTTCGTGGCGGCGATCGCGGGTGCCACGGCGCTGATGGTCGCGACGGGCGGGTCGGGCGCGACGTCGGCCGGCGGGACGCGGGCGGCAGACGCGACGACCATGTCGACGGCGAGCTGGTTCGACCAGGTCCTGCTGCGTCTCGAGCACATGGCGGTGTTCCGGATCGAGCTGATCCTGATCGTGCCGTCCGCGACCGTGCTGTTCCTGGTCGGCTCGCGGCTCGTGCGCGCCGGCCTGTTCACCACGACCGAGGACGGGGCACGGCTGCGCCGTCGGCTCGCATGGGTGGGTCTGGGCGCGGGCATCCCGCTCAACGCGCTGACTGCCTGGGCCGGGCCGGACTGGTTCCTCGTCGACCGGTACCTGGTTCCGCCGCTGGTGGCCGTGGGCATCCTGGCGCTGGGCACCACGCTCGTCGCCCGGGCGAAGAGCCGTCCCGGCCTGCTCCGCCGCGGTGTCGAGGGCGTCGGACGGACGGCGCTGTCCTGCTACGTGCTGCAGAACGTGCTGGCCTCGGCGCTCTGCTACGACTGGGGACTCGGGCTCGCCGGGGGCGGACCGTGGCAGGCCGTGGCGCTCTGGGCGGGTATCTCGCTCGCGCTGATGATCCTGGCGCCGCTCTGGCTGCGGCGGTGGCCGCGCGGACCCATCGAGCTCCTGATGCACCGCGTCTACGATGCGCGGCGCCGCTGACGGAGCCCCGCTGACCGCGCCGCCGACCGGGCCCCTCCTACCTCGGACACCCCCTGCCGGACGCGCACGCTCTCCTCGGCGTCCCACAGAGCCCGGTAGTAGGCGGTGCGCTCGCGGTCGGGTGCCACGCCGTAGGCGGTGAGCACCAGGGGTTCGAGCCCGGGTCCGTACCGGCGCGTGACGCTGCGTGTGGTCACCGCGATGTCGGACCAGCGGTCCGCGACGCCCAGGTCGCCGACGTCCACGTGGGCCACGAACCGGCCGACCTGGTCGAGGAGCGTGTTCGGCACCGTGGCGTCCCCGTGGCAGACGACCGGCCGGTCGACCGGCGGCGGGGTCCCGAGCGCGACAGCGGTCCGCGCGCGCTCCGCCGTACCCAGCGCGGCCGTCAGCGCGGCGACACGGGTCTCGGCGGTGCGGACGAACGGGCAGGTGTCGGTGGGGAGCGCGTCGTGGAAGCGACGAAGGCCGACGCCTATCGCTATCGCGGAGCGCTCGGCCCGGTCGTGCCACCGGGGCTCGATGGCCGACGCCGCGATCTCGCCGCGGACCTCGACGGCCGCCGTCAGCAACCACGAGCCCTGGGCGTCCCGTCCGGCGTCCAGCACGCGGGGGACCGGGGTGAACGAGGCCGCCCAGAGGAGGCGGTCGGCCTCGGCGAGCGGGTCGGGGCACGGGGCGCCGTCCGGCACCCACTTGAGGTACGACCGCCGGCTGCCGCACTCCGTCTCGAGCCGGACCGTGAGTCCGCCGTACTCGTTGCGCCACACCGGTACGACCGTCGCCCCGGACCGCAGCTGATCGGCCAGGTCATGTACGACGGACGGCACTTCGACGGGCGTCGGACCGATGCCGACGAGCGCGTTCGACACACCACGATGGTCCCATGAAGCGGGTGAAAAAGTGCTCCTGATTCGGAGCGGCCGCGGGCACTGGGCAACACGGCCCGGGTCGGGACCCCGTCCTGGAGGAGCTCCGGGACCATGAGGGCGAATCCCTACGCGGATCCCCGTATTTCTTGGCCGGGAGCGTGCGAACGGCTGGTGTCCGACGCTGGACACCAGCCGTTCGGCCCATGACGGGCGCGTGTTACAGGTGCGTCGCCACCAGGCGTCCGTTCCCGCTCACGAGCTCGCTGCTGCCCGCCGGCGCGCTCCCGCTGCGGACGTTCACGTCCATGCAGGCGTAGAACGCCATGGCGGTGTCGTAGACGTTCCACCGGGCGAGGATCGTGTGGTTACCGCTCGGCAGGCCGGACAGCGTGTGCCTGACGGTGGGCTGCGGGGTGGCACCGCCGTCGTTCACCGTCTTGAAGAGCCGGCCGTCCACGAAGTACTCCCAGCTGGCCGTGCGGTGGAAGGCCGTCAGCGTCCACTGGAACGTGTGGGTGCTGCTGATGCCCGTGCGCGGCCAGGCGAGCGAGGCGTTGTCGAGGGTGGTGAAGCGGCTGCCTCCCGAGCAGAGCATCGAACCCTTCGGGGCCTCGACGCTCTGCGGCTCCCACTCGACGCCGTTGCAGGACCAGCTCACGGTCCGCTTGGCGCAGTGGTCCTGGCGGCTGGGCGGCGACACGACCCAGCCGTGGGCCTCGGCCCGGGGTGTCATGGAGCTCGGTGCGGCGACCAGCGCCGCCAGGGTCAGGGCCAGGACGGCGAAGACGCCGAGCAGGACTCTGGCGGCGGGCGTTCTCAGTGCGGTGACTCTCATCGGGCTCACCTCGTGGTGTGAAGTTGGGAATCTCCTGAAGTACTCCTGTGTGCTGGGGTGCGACACCACGACGCTAGAAAGCGGACGGCCCCGGAACAAGTAGGGCTACTACGTAGGTGTGACGTCAGGCGAGAACGGGGTTATGGCCAGATCCGGTGCCAGACCGAACACAACCCCGTTCTGGGCCGAGCTCAGAACGAGTCGCAGACCTCGATCAGCCGGACGCGGAGGGCGTTCGACCGGTCGGCGTACTCGCGCTGCCGCCGCACGTACTCCGCCTTGCCGTGCGGCGTCTCGATCTCGACGGCGGCCACGCCGTACTCCGACACGTCGTACGGGGACGCGGCCATGTCGGTCCAGCGGATGTCGCGGGCCAGCTCGAACGCGTCGAGCAGGAGGTCGCCGGGCACGGCCGGGCCCAGCTTGAGGCACCACTTGTACAGGTCCATGTTGGCGTGCAGGCAGCCCGGCTGCTCCAGGCCGACCTGCGTCGCACGGGTCGGCTGCAGCTGGTTGCGTCCCGTCGCCTCCGGCGTGAAGAACCGGAACGCGTCGAAGTGCGAACAGCGCACGGGACTCGCCTCGACGACGGCGTCCGTCCCCGCATGCCCGAGGCGCAGGGGCAGCGGGTGCCGCTGGTCGCGGCCCGCCTCCCGGTCGCGGTAGACCATCGCCCACTCGTGCAGCCCGAAGCACCCGAACGTTCCGGGGCGCGACGCCGTCGCGGACAGCAGCTCGCGCACGTACCGCACGGTGTCGCCGCGGTCGGCGAGGAAGGCGGCGCGGTCGAGCGTGACGGTCTGGGGCGTGCGGGAGCCGGACGCCGCGGCGTCGCGCGGGCTGGTCGCGTGCCACCGCCACGTCGTGCGGTCCTCGGGGTCGGGTGCGGCGTCGCCGGCGTCCGGTTCGGGGGCACCCGCCCCGCCGTCGGGCAGCAGGAGCGCGACCCCCGCGCCCGGGTGCCAGCGACGCAGGTGCGTGATGCGGGTCGGGTAGTACGTGAAGAGGAAGTCCTCGATCGCATGCTTGCGCCCGGCGTCGCGGGCCGCGCGCCAGACGGCGGTGAGGGCGTCCGCCCGCGCGGCATGCGCGTCCGCGAGCGGCAGCCACTCCTCGGGGCGCAGCACCCGGGCCGGACTCGCCCCGCCGTCGCGCACGCCAGGCTCGTGCCCGACGGCGTCGGGCGCGCCGGGCGCGATCGACTCGCGGAGGACTGTGCTCACCGGTCCAGGGTAAACACCCGCCGAGGCCAGATGTGCGTGTGGCGCCGGTGCTCCGCTACGCGTGCTGCGTTCCTAACTGTATACAGGTATTCTTAAGGTGTAAGCAGTTAGGAGTCCTAGTCATGATGTCCTCGTCGGCTGTGCTGACGCTTGACGACGCCCGCGCGGCCGGGCTGCGCAAGGACCAGGTGTATCGCATGGTTGAGAGCGGTCAGCTGGAACGGGTTGCCAGAGGCGTCTTCGTCCGTCCTGACCGGATCGATCCGACACTGGTTCCTCTCGCGGCCGCTACGGCGCTCCGATCTCGAGCGACGATGTGTCTGACCAGTGCACTGGTCCACCATGGGCTGAGCGATGCGATCCCGTTCGGTCCGGACATCGCCTTGCCGAGGGGAACTCGTCGCCCAGCAGGATTTGGTCATGTGACCTGGCACAGCTTCGATCCCGCGACGTTCGAGGTCGGCCGCATCAGGCTGGATGACACGGACGACCTGGAGCTGTGGGTCTACTCCGCCGAGCGCACCATCGTCGACAGCTTTCGCCTGGCCCATCACGAGGGCCTTGATGCTGCCCATACAGCGCTGCGCCGCTGGGTACGTCAGCGAGGCAACTCACCTGCCGCCCTTCTCGCGACGGCTGCCGCTTTCCCACAGTCCTTGCCTCGCATTCGACAAGCCCTGGAGATTCTGCTGTGACTCAACCGACCCGCGGCACATCAGCAGGTCGCGCCTACAACGACCTGCGGAACCTGGCCCGCCGCGACGGCCGTGACGTAGCGGAATACCTGACGCTCTACGCCCTCGAAGGCTTCCTGGCCCGCCTGGCCGCATCGAAGCACATCGAAGACTTCGTTCTCAAGGGCGGTGTGCTGATGGCGGCCTTCGCCGCCCGCCGTCCCACGCGCGACGTCGATCTCGCAGCGTCAGGCTTCCCGAACGACATCGACGACGTCGCCGAGCGCGTCCGCCAGATCGTCGCTGTCGATCTCGACGACGGGTTGGAATTCGATCTGGGGTCGGTCTTCGGCGAGGAGATCCGCGACGAGGCCGACTACACGGGTGTGCGCGTCAAAGTCACAGCACTGCTCGCCACAGCCCGCATCGCGTTGCACGTGGACGTGAATTTCGGGGACCCGATCTGGCCGGCACCTGCCCGTACCGAAGTGCCGCGTCTGCTCGGAGGCGTCGTGGAATTGATGGGGTACCCGGACCACATGGTTCTCGCCGAGAAGATCGTCACCGCCGTCGAACGGGGCACTGCGAACACTCGCTGGCGAGACTTCGTCGACATCGCAGCACTCTCGCGGACGCGGCACATTCGCCAGTCCGACCTGGCTCCTGCGATCGATCAGGTGGCCGTCTACCGCGGTGTCGTACTGCGGCCTTTGAACGTCGTGCTTGACGGCATGGCCGACATCGCCCAGACACGATGGGCCAGGTGGCGGCGCAAGCAACGCCTTGAAGTCAGCACACCAGAACAATTCCAGGAGTTGCTGGACGAGATCGTCACCTTCACAGGCCCAGCACTTGATGGCGGTTCTGAGAGCCGCACGTGGGATCCCGAAGCGCGCGTGTGGCAAGCGCGACGGGCGGCCTCGACGACCACGTAGGGGTCCGGCGCGTTCGCACCGCTCGCCGTCGTAAGGTGCCAGCATGTCCGACCTTCCTCTGCGCCGCCTCGGGCGCTCCGGCCTGTCCGTTCCCGTCGTCGGCCTGGGGTGCAACAACCTCGGCCGCACCGGCACCGTCACCGAGACCGCGGAGGGTGCGACGGCCCTGATCGACGCCGCGATCGACGTGGGCGTGACCTTCTTCGACACCGCCGACGCGTACGGCGCCCGCCGCGGCCTGTCCGAGGAGCTGCTCGGCGCCGCGCTGAAGGGCCGCCGCGACGACGTCCTCGTCGCCACGAAGTTCGGCCTCGACATGCAGGGCGTCAACGGGACCGACTTCGGCGCTCGCGGCTCGCGCCGGTACATCGTGCGCGCCGCCGAGGCGTCGCTGCGCCGGCTCGGCACCGACTGGATCGACCTGTACCAGCTGCACACGCCCGACCCGGCGACCCCGATCGACGAGACGCTGGCCGCGCTCGACGACCTGGTCAGCTCGGGCAAGGTGCGCTATGTGGGCCACTCGAACTTCAAGGGCTGGCAGGTGGCCGACGCCGAGCACGTGGCGCGGTCGCTCGGCGGCACCCGGTTCGTGTCCGCGCAGAACCACTACTCGCTGCTCGCCCGCGAGGCGGAGCGCGAGGTGCTGCCCGCCGCGCGGGCGTACGGCGTCGGCGTCCTGCCGTACTTCCCGCTGGCGAACGGTCTGCTCACGGGCAAGTACTCGGGCGGGGCCCGGCCGGACGGCTCGCGTCTCGTGGACGTGAAGCCGGACCTGCTGGAGACCGCTCCGTGGGAGGCGCTGGACCGGTTCGGCGCGTTCTGCCGCGAGCGGGGCGTGGCCGAGATCGACGTCGCGTTCTCGTGGCTGCTGTCCCGGCCCGAGGTGACGTCGGTGATCGCGGGCGCCACACGCCCGGAGCAGGTCCGCCGCAACGCCGAGGCCTGGTCCTGGCAGCCGACGCCAGAGGACCTCACGGAGCTGGACGCCATCTTCCCGGCCTGACACCTGTCAGACCCCGCCCCACGTGTCAGACGTACAGGTCACCCGAGTGACCTGTACGTCTGACACGTCGAACGGGTGGGTAGCGTGGGGGGATGAGGCTTTCGTTTCGGCAGGTTGATGTGTTCTCGCTGACGCTGACCGGCGGCAATCCTGTTGCGGCCGTGCATGACGCCGACGGCCTCACCGACGACCAGATGGCCGCCTTCGCCCGCTGGACGAACCTGTCGGAGACCACGTTCCTGCTCACCCCGACCGACGCCGGGCGCGACGGCGGCGCCGACTACCGCGTGCGGATCTGGACCCCGGGCGGCGAGCTGCCGTTCGCCGGGCACCCGACCCTCGGCACCGCGCACGCGTGGCTGGAGGCCGGCGGCGAGCCCGCCGGTCAGGGCGTGGTCCAGGAGTGCGGCGTGGGCCTCGTGCGCCTGCGCCGCACCGCCGTCGGCGACGGGCACCGCCTGGCGTTCGCGGCGCCGCCCCTGATCCGCTCGGGCGCGGTCGACGACGCCGACCTCGCGCAGATCGCCCGGTCGCTGCGGATCGACGCGTCCGACGTCGTCCGCTCGGCCTGGGTCGACAACGGACCCGGCTGGGTCGCGGTCCAGCTCCGCGACGCGGCCACCGTGCTGGCGCTCGAGCCCGACCTCGTGGTGATGGGAGACCTGAAGCTCGGCGTGGTCGGTGAGTACGGCGTGGGCGTCGTCGGCGAGTACCCCGCAGGCGAGCCCGCGATCGAGGTGCGCGCCTTCGTGCCGTCGATCGGCGTGGGGGAGGACCCGGTGACCGGCAGCCTCAACGCCGGCCTGGGGCAGTGGCTCGCGGGTGACGTGCTGCCGTCGTCCTACGTCGCGTCGCAGGGGACGGCCCTGGGCCGCGCGGGCCGGGTCCACGTCGAGAAGCTGCCGGACGGCGAGGTGTGGGTCGGCGGCGACACCGTCACGACGATCGTCGGTCAGGTGGCGTTCTGAGCAGGGGCGGACGCAGGGGCCGGCGTCGGCTCGGACGGAGCAGGGGGTGACGTCGGTCCCGGCGTCGGGAACGACTTCCCGGCGATCCCCGTGAACACCCGCTCCAGCGGGCCGCGCCCGAACAGCGCCCGCCACAGCGTCGCCGCGGCCAGGGCGATCAGCACCATCACGCCGAGCGGCCCGTTGTCCGGGTAGGAGAGCAGGTCCACGCCGGTGCGGCTCCACCACCAGATGACGACGAGCTGCGCGGAGTAGACCGTCAGCGCCATCGCGCCGACGGCGGCCAGCGGCGCGGTCACGACGAGCGCCACCCGTCGCCCGACCTGCTGCACCCGACCGCCGTCGGCGTCCGTGCCGCCCCGCGCTCCGACGAGCAGGCACAGGCCGAGCACGCCGAGGGCGAAGCCTCCGGAACCCAGGGCCTCGAACATCGTGTCGTCGTGCGGCCCTTCCAGGTACAGGCCCGCCAGGGGCGGCCAGGGGTCGGTCAAGGTGGGTGGTGCCGAGTTGAGGTACTCGTACGAGGTCATGCCGAGCTCTCGGTCGATGGCCTCGATACCTCCTGCGCCGGCCACCAGCGTGGCCGAGACGAGCGAGCTGACGGCGGCGAGCCCGAACCCGCCGGCCACCAGGCCCAGGCGCAGCGTCGGGGACCGCAGGTCGCAGCGCCCCACCGCGAGCCCGGCGAACACGTACGCCATCCAGACCACCGCCGGGTAGTGGCCGGTGAGGAGGAAGTCGGTGGCGGCGCCCGAACCGTCGCGCGGCGCGCGCAGGCCCGCCCGTGCCAGGGCCTCCGGCCCGTAGTACGCGAGGAACGGTCCGACCACCGCGACGATCACCGCCAGCGCGGCGAGCCGCGCCGGCGACATCCGCAGGAACGGCAGCGCCAGCACGAAGTACGCGGCGTAGAACCCGAGGATGAGCAGCACGCGCCCGTCGAGCAGGTCGAGCACCGCGACCAGCGCCAGCAGCAGCACGGCCCGCACCAGGATCCGGGCCCGCGCCGTGCGCATCAGCTCGCCCGTGAACGGCTTGGCGCCGCCCGTGAACAGCGCGAGGGACACCCCGGCCACGATGGCGAACAGGATCGACGAGCGGCCGTGCGCCAGGCTCAGCCAGCCCTCCAGCGTGCTGATGTCGTCGGAGGTCACACCCACGTGCGCCGTGAACATCCCGAGCACGGCGATCCCGCGGGCGATGTCGGCCCCGGGCACCCGGCCGGGACCGCCGAGCAGGTTGCGGCTCATCCGGTCGAGGGCGCCCCGGAACGGTCCACGGGACACCGCGGACCGCGCGGCGGAGGGCTGGTCAGGCGTCGGCATGCGGGCATCCTCGCGTGACGCCGACGCTGACGCGCGCGGGCCACGCCGTCGGGCCGAACACCGCCGGAAAGCCGTGCGGTCCGCGGGACGGGCCGTCCGAGGGATGAGAACGCAGATGTGCCGCACCACCCGGCGCACATACAGTGCGGCCATGACCGGCAGCGCCAACGAGCACGACATCGCTCGCAGCGACACCTCCCGCAGCGACGCGTCCCGACACCGGACCCAGCCCGCGGGAACCGACCCCATCGACGCGGTCGACGCCCCCAGCAGCCTGTCGCGGCTGGCCGGTGGCCAGGACAGCCCCGTCGCCGGCACGGACCTGACCAAGGAGTCCGAGTCGTACACGCACGGGCACCACGAGTCCGTGCTGCGCTCCCACCGGCGGCGGACGGCGGCCAACTCCGCCGCGTTCCTGCTCCCGCACCTGCTCTCCGACATGACCCTGCTCGACGTCGGCTGCGGCCCCGGCACCGTCACGGTCGACCTGGCCGAGCGGCTGACGCAGGGCAGCGTCGTCGGCGTGGACGCCTCCGACGACGTGCTCGAGTCCGCCCGCGGCCTCGCCGACGCGCACGGCACCAAGAACATCAGCTTCGAGCACGCCAACGCGTACGAGCTGCCGTTCGACGACGGCTCGTTCGACGTCGTCTTCGCGCACCAGCTCCTGCAGCACCTGTCCGACCCGGTGGCCGCGCTGCGCGAGATGAAGCGCGTCGCGAAGCCCGGCGGGTTCGTCGCGGTGCGCGACGCCGACTACGAGGCCATGACCTGGTTCCCGGAGTCCCCCGAGCTCACCGAGTGGAACATGCTCTACCACGAGGTCACGCACACCTACGGCTTCGAGCCCGACGCCGGACGCCGCCTCGCCTCCTGGGTGCGCGACGCCGGATTCGACCCCGCCACGATCGAACCCGGCGCCAGCGTCTGGTGCTACGCCACCCCCGACGACCGCACCTGGTGGGGCGGCCTGTGGGCCGAGCGCTGCACCCAGTCGAACTTCGCGGTGCAGGCCAAGGACTCGGCGCTCGCGGACGACGTCGCACTGGAGCAGCTCGCCCAGGGCTGGCGGGAGTGGGCCGCGGCCCCGGACGGCTGGTTCGCGGTGCTCAACGGTGAGGTGCTGGCGCGCGCCTGACCGTCGTGTCCCGGAGCCGGACCAGCCGCGCGGTGAGCCCACCGCCGGCGGCCAGGAACATCGCCAGGCCGAGCAGCACCACCGCCGGGTACAGCCAGAGCACCACCCGGTAGGCCGCTACGGGCTCGGAGAGGCCCATGAGCTGGGCGCCGAGCCAGGGCAGCGCGGCGCCGAGCACGGTGAACACCGCGAGCGGGACCAGCCGCAGCACGCGCCGGTGCGGTGCACCGGCGGCGCGGCGCGCCGCCCACGTCCTCGACCGCACGACGACGACCACCCCGGCCACCAGCACCAGCGCCGCGATCCCGAGGACGACGGCGTTGAACGGGTCGAACGGGTTGGACGTCGACCGCGGCGTTCCGCCGTCCACCGCCACTACGGCGTTGTGCGTGAGCGCCATGGGTTCGCCGGCGGCATTGCTGAGCACGACGGCGCCCGTCCCCGTGGCCGGGGAGAACTCGATCCCGGAGGCGAAGGTCGCGAGCGTGCCGCCGTGCCCGATCAGTGGCTCGGTCTCGTGCTCCGCGGTCTCGTCCTGCGTCGTGGTCCGGTGCCAGCCGTAGCCGTACTCCGCGGCGTCGGCCGGCACGTCGTGGAACGCGCGGAAGGTGTCGGCGTCCAGCAGCCGTTCGCCCGACGGCGTCGTGCCGTCCCCTACCTGGAACCGCAGCCAGGACGCCATGTCCCGCGCCGTCGAGACGATGCCGCCGTTCCCGGCGCAGGCCTGGGGTAGCTCCGGAACCGCTACCAGAAACGGGCCTATCCCCGAGAACCCGCGGGCGAGGCCGGGCGAGGCGGCGTCGCACAGCTCGGTCGCCGTGCTGGCGTCCATGCCGAGCGGCGCGAAGACCTCCTGCTCCAGGTATTCGCCGAAGCCGACGCCCGAGGCGTGCTCGACGAGCCGGGCCAGCACCGTGTAGCCCGCGTTGCTGTACAGGGTGGTGGTGCCCGGGTCGGCGGCCAGCACCTCGTCCGCCAGGCGGGCGACGGTCGTCGCGGGCGCGGAGGCGGGGTCGGACGAGTACTCCAGGGCCGTCACGGCCAGGCCGGAGCGGTGGCCGAGGAGGTCCTCCACGGTGATCTGCCGGTAGCGGTCGTCGGCCATCCGCAGCTCCGGGAGCACCTCGGCGACCGGGTCGTCGAGGCCGAACCGCCCGGCGTCGACCTGCTGCAGCACGGCCAGCGCGGTGAACGCCTTGCTCATCGACCCGATCCGCATCGGGGTGTCCTCGCCGACCGGGTCGCCGTCACCGGTCACGCCGTGCACCCGTACGCGCACGTCGCCGTCGGCGAGCGTCACCAGGACCACGCCCGGCGCGCGGTGGACCCGTACGTACTCGGCCAGGTAGCCGTCGACCTCGGCCGCGACGTCGGCGGCCTCGTTCGCGACGTCGGCGGCCGTGGCGGCCTTCGCGGCGGGTGCGGCTGCCGCCGTCGCCACGAGCGCCGTCATCGCCACCACCGCGAAGGCCGCCCGCAGAGCTGTGCGCTGCCGCACCCCGGCCAGGTAGTTCCTCATGCTCGCTCCTCGTCAGGGCCCGGTGTCTCGACCTGCCGGACCGTCCGTCCGACACGCTATGGACCGGCCGGGGCCGGCGGCATCGGGGATGACCTGGGTCGGAGCCCTGATCTACCCGGAACGACCCCCGAACGGACCCCGAGCGCCCGGGCCCGCGAGGCAGGCTTACGCTGGCCCCGTGCGTATAGCTAGATTCACCAACGGAGACGACCCCCGCTTCGCCCTCGTGCAGCAGGAGGGCGACAAGACCTTCCTCGCCGTCCTGGGTGGCGACCCCCTGTACATGCCGGCGATGCCGACCGGCGAGCGTGTCGAGCTGGGCGACGGCGTCCGCCTGCTCGCCCCGGTGATCCCGCGCTCCAAGGTGGTGGCCGTGGGCAAGAACTACGTCGACCACGCCAAGGAGATGGGCGGCGAGGTCCCGCCCAGCCCGCTGCTGTTCTTCAAGCCGAACACGTCGGTGGTCGGCCCCGACGACCCGATCGTCCTGCCGGACTTCACGCAGGAGGTCTCGTACGAGGCCGAGCTGGCCGTCGTCATCTCCAAGGTGTGCAAGGACGTCACGCCGGAGCGGGCGTCGTCGTACATCCTCGGCTACACGGTCGCGAACGACGTCACCGCGCGGGACGCCCAGCGCACCGACGGGCAGTGGGCGCGCGCCAAGGGGTTCGACACCTCGTGCCCGCTGGGCCCCTGGATCGACACCGACCTGAACCCGGAGGACGTCGGCGTGCGCTCGCGCGTCAACGGCGAGCCGCGCCAGGACGGCCGCACCCGGGACATGGTGTTCGACGTGCCGTTCCTCGTGTCGTACATCTCCGAGGCGATGACTCTGCTGCCGGGCGACGTGATCCTCACGGGGACGCCCGCGGGCGTCGGCCGGATCGACCACGGGGACCGCGTCGAGTGCGAGGTCGAGGGCCTGGGCGTCCTGGCCAACCCGGTGATGCGGCGCCGCTGAGGATGCTGGGCGCTGCGCTGCTGCACGACGACGCGGCCCGGGTGCTGAGCGCCTGGACCGGGCCGACGGCGGAGCAGGAGCGGCTCAGGGCGCGGTACGTGCGGCACCTCGAGGCGCACGATCCTTCGACGGGTGCGGAGTCCGGCGTGTTCCGTGGCTGCGTGCCCGACCACCTCACGGCGTCGACGCTCGTGCTCTCGCACGACGGCGCACGCGTGCTGCTGACCCTGCACGGCAAGGCGAAGCGGTGGTTCCAGTTCGGCGGGCACCTGGAGGCCGCGGACCGCACGCTGGCCGGTGCGGCCGAGCGGGAGGCGCGCGAGGAGTCGGGGCTGGCGGCGCTGGCGGTCGACCCGGTGCCGGTGCACCTGGACGAGCACGTCGTGCCGTTCTGCCGGCCCGGCACCGGGGACGCCGCACGTCCGGTCCACCACCTGGACGTGCGGTTCCTCGCCGTGGCGGAGCCGGGCGCGGAACCCGTCGTCTCGGACGAGTCGCTGGACGTGCGCTGGTGGGACGTCGACGCGCTGCCCGACCCTGAGCTGGCCGAGCTGGTCGTCCTGTCGCGGGCGCGGTGGGGTGAAGCCTCGGAACGAGGTGGCGGAAACCGTGGCTCTTCGGGCCTGCTTCCGTCACCATGAGCCATGGCGATCATGCGGCGGTTCCTGGTGCTGGCCCCGGCGGCGGTCGTCGTCGGCGCCGTGGTGTTCCTGGCCCTCCACGTCTTCGCGGGCAGCGGTCAGCTTGGCCTGCTGGAGCTCGGCCTCGGCCTCCTGATCGCGCTCCTGGCGACCGCGACGGTGCTCGCCGTGATCCTCGTCGCGACCGGCCTGCTCCGCCTCGCGGGGATTCGTAGCACCTGGGCCGCCCTCGGCCTGGCGTTCGGCCTGGCCGTCGTCGTCGTGGGGATCAGCTACGCGGGAATCGCCGCGTCCATGCAGCCCGGTAACCCGGGGTTCGACACGAGCCTGCTCCTGACGGCCGCCGGCGTGCAGCTCCCCACCTGGCTGACGTTCGCCGTCGGGCTCCTGGTCGGCGACCTGCGCAGCCGGACAGTGCGGGGGAGCGCCGCCGTTCCCGCCACCTAGCTGTACTGACCCGGGAGGTTCCCCGTGCCAGCCGCTGACCCGCGACGTGCGGTGGCCGGATCCTCGGCCACCGCACGTCCCGGTCAGCAGTACGTCAGCTCAGCGGTACGTCAGCAGTTACGGATGGACCACACCGGGTCCCAGTTGGCGCCCTGGTGCCCCGAGGGAGCGCGGGACGTCCAGAGCGTGCCGCCGGACTGGTTGTAGAACGTGGCGACGGTGCCGTTCGTCTGCTGGTTGGCGTAGTAGCCCTGCCCGGTCCAGCCGGACAGGCTGTACCGGGCACAGTTGTACATGTGGAACACCGCGAACATGCTGCGGCTGGAGTCCCAGGCCAGGGCGCAGAGCTCGCCGGTGTTGCACGGGTAGTCGCTTCCGGCCGGGACGTACGTGACCCGCGTGGACGGCGAGACCGTGGGCACCGCGGTGACGCCGAACTCCCCGCCACCCGTGGTGCCGGCCGCCGAAGCCGGCGCCGCGGGCGCCGTGTGGGTCACCGTCTTCGTGGCGGCCTCCGTCGCTCCCTCCGACGCGGCAGCGGCGGACGTCGTGGCCGCAGTCGCGCCGGTGAGGGTCATCAGCAGCGCAGCGGCCGCGGCCACCACCGGCCGGAGCCGGGATGCCCGCGGTGAAGCCGTCGATCCAGACATAGTTGTCTCCTTCTGGTCGTCTCGGCAGTCGGCCGGTGGGCCGGTGCCGGGATGATTCTCGGCATGAGCACCGCCGTCCGAGGATGAATTTCGGCCACAACCGAAAGGTGCCGGAGCCTCCGGACCTCCCGTCCCCGCGCCGGACAGCAACGCGGAACACCGACCAGTGGTCATCCGACTTGCCCGACGAAGAGACGATGCTGGCCGGCTTCGCCGCGGACGCAAGGAACGGCCACGCCTGGCTGATCGACGACGACTACGTCACCGTAGCGACCGTGACCCTGGACTCTGCCGCCCAGCCCGTGATCTGGACCCCCAATGAGGCCGCAGAGCCGGCACGCTACGTGCACCGGCTGACAGTCCGGCGCGCGGTCGCCGGACAAGGACTCGGCGGCGAGCTCCTGGATTGGTGCGGCAACCGCGCGTACGAAGAAGGCGCACGCTGGCTACGCCTGGACGCCTGAACAACCAACCGCGCGCTCCACGACTACTACAGAAGCCAAGGGTTCGAGCACCTGCGCACGACAGACCGCGACGACTACCCCTCTGGAGCTCTCTTTCAGCGTCCAGCGCGGCCCGCCACCACTCCGCGCCTCGAAGAGGTTGGATGAACTCCACGAAGTTGCGGCGGCTGATCGGGAACTGGTCCGCGGCCTTGACGCTCTTGCCGGTGCCCTCGAACGGGGGCGTGAAGTCCGGGTCGTAGGGCAGCGAGAGGTCGACGCGCACGCCGTAATAGTTCTGGACGCGGCGCTCGGTGGGCAGGCCGTTGTCGTCCCAGCCCATGGGTTGGTAGACCTCGTTCCCTGGCTTTGCCGATATCCTGGTGCGCGTGACTTCTGCTCCCGGTTCCTCACCGGTCCGTGTTCGCTTCTGCCCGTCACCTACAGGTACTCCGCATGTGGGTCTTATCCGCACTGCGTTGTTCAACTGGGCGTACGCACGTCATACGGGCGGAGTGTTCGTGTTCCGTATTGAGGACACGGATGCGGCGCGGGACTCGCAGGAGAGCTACGAGCAGTTGCTGGACGCGATGCGCTGGCTGGGCCTGGACTGGGACGAAGGCGTCGAGGTCGGCGGTCCGCATGGGCCATACCGGCAGTCACAGCGCATGGACATCTATCGCGACGTGATTGCCAAGCTCGTCGAAGGTGGGTACGCCTACGAGTCGTTCTCCACAACGGAGGAGACCGCCGCGAGGAACAAGACCGCGGGGCGCGCAGAGGCTATGGGGTACGACGGTTTCGACCGCACTCTGACCGACGCCCAGAAGACTGCCTTCCGCGCCGAGGGGCGTGAGCCCGTGCTGCGGCTGCGGATGCCCGACGAGGACATCACGTTCACCGATCTGGTGCGGGGAACCATCACGTTTCCCGCCGGGTCGGTGCCTGACTACGTGATCGCGCGGGCTGGCGGTGCGCCGCTGTATACGCTCGTCAACCCGGTCGACGACGCGCTCATGGGCATCACCCACGTCCTGCGCGGGGAGGATCTCCTGTCGTCGACGCCGCGCCAGATTGCGCTGTACCGGGCTCTGATCGAGCTGGACATCGCGGCGCGGGTCCCGGAGTTTGGCCACATGCCCTATGTCATGGGTGAGGGCAACAGGAAGCTGTCAAAGCGCGATCCGCAGTCGAACCTGTTTCTGCACCGCGCGAACGGCATGATCCGCGAGGGGCTGCTCAACTACCTCGCGCTGCTCGGCTGGTCCATATCTCCGGACAACGACATCTTCTCCGTCGAGGAGCTGGTCGAGGCGTTCGACATCGCGGATGTGAACCCCAACCCGGCCCGCTTCGACCTCAAGAAGGCAACGGCAATCAACGCCACCCACTTGCGCATGCTCTCTCCCGAGGACTTCCGCGAGCGGCTCGTCCCGTACCTTCACACCGCTGGCATCCTGCCTGCCACCAGCTATACGCAGCTGGAGGCCACCACCCGCGAGGTCCTCGACGCTGCGGCGCCACTGGTCCAGGAGCGCATGTCTCTGCTGGGGGAGGCACCCGACATGCTTGGCTTCCTCTTCACGGCCGACGACGCCGTGGTGGTCGCCGACGACGCGCGCAGCAAGTTGAGCGAGGACGCCGAAGCCATCGTCAAGGCAGCGATGACGGCGTTGGAGGACGTCGAGAGCTTTACCGCAGATCAGATCCAGGCTGCATTGAACACGGTCCTGGTCGACGGCATGGGCCTCAAGCCCAGGAACGCCTTCACGCCGCTGCGCGTGGGACTCACCGGCCGCCGCATCTCGCCGCCGCTGTTCGAGTCGATGGAGATCCTCGGCCGTGAAGCCACAATGACAAGGCTCGCTCGCTTCCGCGACTCCCTGTGACGGGCCTGCCCGCGCCACACCGTGTGATCACCTCACGCGTGCTGAACACCGTCGGAGGACACCGACCGGCGTCACCAACGTCATGACCAGCAACACCTAGGGCGCGCTTGGGCTGCCCAGTACCGCCCTCGGAGCGCCGGTCACTTCGGGCCACTCGCGCAGCGGAACCCGGTGTCGTCGTCGAGCATCGTGATGGCGGCATCGTTAAACGTGGAGGGCGTGGCCCGGGCGAAGGGGCTGGTCCAGGCGCCGGCTTTGAGCTCGTACCGGCCCGGCGTGGTCTCGGTTGACGTCCACTCCCAGGTGTTGCCGCACAGATCGTAGACACCGTAGGCGCTGACTCCAGAGTGGTAGCGGCTGACCGGGGTAGTGCTGCGGATTCCGGATTCGCGGGAGTTGCATTTGGCCGGTGTGGGGTTGCTGCCCCATGGGTAGATGTCGCCGTACGGGCCGCGCGCCGCCTTCTCCCATTCCTGGACGGTTGGGAGCCGCTTTCCTGCCCAGCGGGCGTAGTGGTCAGCGTCGGTCCACGTGATGAACACGACCGGGTGGTCCGGGAGGTGTTCGGGGGCGCGTCCGTTTTCCCAGTGCTGGGGTGGCTCGTGTCCGGTCGCGGCGACGAACCTTTCGTAGTCGGCGTTCGTTACGGGGTAGACATCGATGTGGAACGCCGGCAGCCAGACGGGGTCCTGTCGTTCGCTGGAGAGGTAGATGCCCTCGGGCACGAGTGCCATTTCGCGGCCGTCGCCGCGATGACGGATGATCTGCGGCGCGGCGAGCATGCTTTGGCTGGGTTCCTCCTCAAGACGGAGCGACCCCGCCTCGACCAAGAGTTTGGCGAACCGGGCGTGGATGTCGACAGCTGAGCTGGCCAGTGAAGTGTCGAGGGCGGCCTGGTTGGCGGAGCGGATCTGCATCGTCTCGGCGCGGGCTTCCCACTTGGAGACCATCCGGTCACTCACGCCAAGGTGCTGGGCGAAGTCCTCGAGGCTCATCCGTTGTGCCTGGCGCAGCGCCTTGACCTCGACGCCCGTCCATCGCTCGACCGTCGCCACGCATCCCCCTCGCTTCGTCGAACGAGGAGACTATCGAGGGTCTACCTGCGCCGCAGCACGACTCACAGGAGGTCGGCCACGATCGCCAGGTAGTGCTTCCGGAGTTCGGCGATCATCTGATGAGTAGCCCCGTAGTCCTGCGAGTCGATGGCCGCGATCGCTCGGACACCGACTGCGGCGTTGGTTGCGAAGGTGCCCGGAAACTCGGCGAGGTCGTCGACGCTGATCCGGCGGGTGCCGTGACGACCGTCGAGTGCCAGGAGCTGCATCGTCACGCCGCTGAGGATGTCGCCCTGCGGCCAGACGACGTCGGTCCCGTCGATGAAGCCGACGTTCCAAGTGGCACCCTCGGTGATCGTCCCGTCCGAGGTCGTGAACAGGGCGTCGTCGTACCCGTCGAGGCGTGCCGCACGGCGGTGGGCGACGGTCGCGAACAGTCCAGTTGACTTCGTTGCCGGCAGGTCGCGCTCGTAGACGCGGGTCTGTACCCGCAGCGGCGGCAGCTCCGGCGGGCCGGCGGGTCGCGTCGTCACCAAGATCCGGGGTGCCGTCGCCTTGTCTGGCTCGCCGAGGCTGAGCGACGGGTCGAAGACCGTCACGCGGATCACGATCGAGCTGCCCGACGGTGCCACCCGCCGAGCCAGCCAGCGCACCCGGTCAGTGTCCAGGTCGGCGCCGAACAGCGTCTTGGCGTCCCTGTTCAGGCGCTGCAGGTGTAGATCCAACCCGCGCACTCGACCGTCGTCTGCGCGCATTGATGTGAAGTGACCGTAGCCAGTCAGCGCTAGCGTTTCGAGTTGTTCAGGGGTGACTGGGTGCCCGTCGAGTTCTGCCGTCATGACCTCATTCTGCGCCCGACACGGGCGGCGACAGCAGGCAGCCTCGACGAAGTTCGGTGCAAGTTCGGTGTTACGTCCCGACAAGTTCGTACACCGCTGTGATCTGCACTGATTGACTGTGAGCTCTGGATCACGGCACCGCATCGATATGTGGTCGGCAGTCGCTGAGCAGGCGCCTCACATCACTCGAGAGGGTACCCACGAACCCGAAGCGAAGATAGCATCAGCGTCGTGGTCACTTGACCGCAATTAGGGGGGTGCATGACTTATCCTTGAGCTTTGGCGAGCCTGCTTCGACCGGCCTCGCCACGTCGTCGCTCGCTTTAGCCTGATTGCACTGCGCCCCGCGGCTGGGGGCGTTCGTCCGCATCGCGTTCGCCCTGCGCCCGCGGACCGCCACGACGGGACTCGGAAGCTCCCGGCTCCGCACGCTCCGCCTCCGACGTCCGGATCTAGCCATTCAAGTAATCGCACTACGCCGCGTTGGCGGGGTCGCTGCAGGATCGACAGGCGCCATGACATGACGACTCATAGGAGCACCGATGCTCAACTCAGCCATCACCCAAGCTCCCGCGTCCTGGGAACTCGAGTTTGACTGGCACTTGACCAACCGCTGCAACTTTCTCTGCGAGTACTGCCACCCGCAAATCCGGCATGTATTGAACAAGAAGCACCTTACCGAGCCAGCCCCTGAACTGGTGGTGCAGCGATTCGACGACATCGGAAAGACGTGCCTCGTCCTCATGTCGGGAGGCGAGCCATTCATGTACCCAGGGTTCGTGGACCTTTGCGTCGGTCTGACGAGAAAGCACTATATAAGCATCAACACGAACCTAACCTCAGACGACGTCGAAGAATTCTCAAGGAGGGTTCCGCCGGATCGAGTGGCAAAGATTGTCGCGGCCGTCCACATGCCGGAGCGCGAACTTCGAGGACTTGAGCTCGACACCTACGCTCGTAACTACTCCTTTCTCCGCAACGCCGGTTTCGACGTCGTTTCGCTCTATGTTCTCTACCCGCCGCTGCTCGGACGGCTGGGGGATGACCTCGCAACGTTGAAAGAGCTAGGCGTCGACCACGTGCGTGCCAAGGTATTCAAGGGTGTCTACGAGGGCGTCCGATACCCCGAGGGATACACCGACGAGCAAAAAGCAGTCATCGTGGCGAATTCCGGTGAGTACACATTCAATCGCCCCTACATGGACGGCATGCTTTCGTTCAAGGGCCAGGCGTGTACTGCTGGTGTCCAATCCTTCAAGATCATGGTCACGGGCGAGGTGCGTCGGTGCGCTTCGGTAGCAACGTCATACGGGAACTTCTACGACGGAACCTTCGTCCCGTCAACGGCCAATGATCTGTGCCCAGCCAGGCGGGTCCTGGTGTTGTCGCAGTGCCTGTCATACCTGGTCGAGCCGCCGGAGGTCCCGGCGGATGCCGACGACGATGACGACTAGGATTCGGAGCGGAATCAATGGACATTACGGTATTTAATACTTGTACCGATCCAGATCGACTACCATTCGACGTCGCGGAACGGAAAGGCATCGGGCACCCCGATAGTTTGGCCGACATGGTTGCCGACACCTTCTCGCGCGAATACTCGATCTGGTGCCTCAATGAGTTCGGACTCGTTCCAAACCACTGGGTCGACAAGGTAAATCTGGTTGGTGCAGCGGCCCGGGTCGAGTTCGGCAAGTACGAAATTCTCAAGCCAGCGGACGCCTACCTTTTCGGAAAGATCACCGACCGAGTCGGGGCCACCGAGATTCCAATCGGTCGAATCTTCAGCGACGTTGTCGGCAGTGTGCTCCCCGCCGCACTCGGCGACTCCGCGATCCTTGATCATGTCCGGACGCACGTTAACAACACTCGGGGCATCGGGATCGACCATGATCCACAGTTCTACGTGCCCGAAGCAGTCAATGAGCTTGCCGGAGTCCTGGCTGCCGAGTCCGTCGCGAACGATACCGTGATCTGCGTCGGCACGAGCCACCGCGGAATTAGTGCCGACCTCGCAACGCGCCTGGAAGGTCACATCACCGGCTCGGAGTTTCGGCGCGCATTCCCTGCCGTCGGGACGGACGTGAAAGTGATGATTGTGCGCATCGGTGCCAGCCTGGACATTACTGCAGCGGTTCCGTTCCATCCGGAGCTGGTGGATACCTGGCCCGCATACAGTGAGCGGCTCGGCGAGGTACGAGCTGCCATCTCCGATCATTTGCGGATGCTCCAGGGGCAGGACGAGCGACTGCGCCGCATCGACAACATGTCACTCAGTCTCAACACGAAGGATGTGCCGGGCAGGGGCTACCTCGCGCCGTTCGGCACGTCCCTGGGTAAAGGCGACTGCGGAGCTGTTGGCAGGGGGAATCGCTACAACGGAGCAATTGAACCCCTGCGACCGTCCAGCTGTGAAGCCGCAGCGGGCAAGAACCCCGTCCACCACGTAGGAAAGATCTACACAGCCGTCACTTTCGAGATCGCCAAACGGATCTTCGTCGACACCGGGGTCTACGCCGAGGTCACGATCGCCGCGCGTAACGGTGGACGCCTCGATGATCCTGCCCACGTCCTTGTCTCAACGGAACGGAAGCTTGGCCAAGCCGATATCGACCGGGTTAAGAGCATCGTCGGCGAGGCGGTGGGCGACGCAACGCATTTCCAGGACACGTTCCTTGCCGCCGACCCGGTCGAACGCTTCCGCGAACTGGACGCCAGATGAGCGGACACGGCCTCTCGGAGGTCCACGCGGCCCATATCGAACATCTGCGAAGCCAGCCGGTGACGGTCGATGACGAAGGTCTCCTGATCGGCGACCAGTACGTGATGTTCTTCGCAGAAGCCGATCTCATGCGCCTGCACGTGCAAGGACTTCTGCGTGGACGGACTGGTCTGGACGTGCTTGAGGTCGGCTTGGGGCTCGGCGTGTTCGCTGAGCAAGTCATCGTCCACGGATTCCGCTCGTACACCGCGGTAGAACCACATGTTGGCGTCGCGGCAATAGCCCAGCACGACCTCTTGCGCGAACACGCGGGGCGCACCAGGATCATCACTGATCCGTGGCAGCTCGCAACATATCCCCCCGAATCATTTGACGCCATCATGTATGACACGTGGCCACCGGACGGGTTCGCTGATGCAGATTTCGCGCAGTTTGTAGAAAGTGTTGCGCTACCGGCGCTCCGGCCTGGTGGTCGATTCAGTTTCTTCGTCAGCGGCCATGAGCTGAATAGTAATCGGCGCGCCGTACTGGAGAGGAACTTCTCGTCCTGTGAGTTTACCTTCTACGAGATGTCGGCCAAGGATACCCCGAAGCACTGGACTAAACCAACTCGACACTTCGTCATCCCGATTGCATGCAAGGAGCAGCCATGACATTCGACAGTGAAAAAAGGTTGATCACTGCCGAACAGTTGCAGCGCTTTGGTGCGGACGGATATTTCGTTCTCGAAGACTTCGTCTCGGCCTCAGACATCTCCGATCTCGCACGAGATGCGGATACGGTCCTTGAATCCACGATCCGATCTATGGCGGAGACTCGGACGAACGACAAGAGGATCACGTGGTGGCGACTCGCATCAGGTCGACCTTACGTACTCAAGGTCAAGCCAGTAATCGAGCGGGCACCCGCGGCGAGGGCATTGGCAAGTGGGCCGAAGATGCGCGAGCTGGCTTCCGCCCTTCTTGGCGCCGAAGCCGAACTCATGGAGGACAAGTTCATGTACAAGAAGGAACTCGACACCGACGCCGCATGGGCGCAGTTGCCGGTCCTGGGCGAAGAAGTGCGCAAACACACAGACGCAGCCTACTTTCGGGCCCGCGGCTTCCAGAAGGTCTTGACAGTCGCCATCTGTCTAGACGACTGCACCCAGGCGAGCGGGGCGCTCAAGGTCTGGCCGGTCACCCATGACCGTGAAATCGCCTTCCAGCAGACAGAACGCCAAGGCCCGATCGTGCCCGACGATGTCGCACCGGACCACCTGGCGGTCACCCTCACCGCGCGGTCCGGGTCGGTACTCGCATGGGACTCGGCCCTGGTGCATGCAAGTGACCCCAACGTCTCGGTCAAACCGCGTCGCCTTCTTGTCCTCGGGTATGCCCCTCAGCAGGGGCACTGAGGTGCCACCCGCGCTGCTCAGGCCGTATACCCAGCCAGCCCCATTTCACTCCCAGTGGGGCGAGGACGCCTGGCTCGCAGCAACGTTCGAGATTCCGGAGACCGGGGTTTTTGTCGACGTTGGAGCGGGTGATGGTGTTCGTGGAAGTAACAGTCTGTACTTCGAGAGATTGGGATGGAATGGGCTCTGCGTCGATGCTGACCCGAGAAACTGGGCACCGCTCAAGCAGCGCAAATGTCAGGTCGAGACCTGTGCGGTTTCTGCTAGACCAGGCCCAGCGACGTTTGGAATGTACAAGCACAAGTCATCCTGGTCCGGCCTGGAGAGATCCGGCGTGGACTACACGCCGATCACAGTCAATTGTCGGCTCCTCGGAAATTTGCTGCAGCAGTCCGATATCGGCGAGATCGATCTCCTGAGTATCGATGTCGAAGGGACAGAGGTCGACGTCTGGCAGTCATTCGACGCGAACCTTTATCGGCCTGCAGTTGTGATCATCGAGTTCGACGACCGGCATCCAGATCGTCACCGCCAGACGCTGCAGGATGTTCTTGGAGCTGACACCTACACGCCAATCTTCGAGACTCCTGCAAATCTTATCTTCGCGAGAGCGGATCGCATGTGGCGGAGGCGCAATGTCGAGCCTTGATCAAGAATCCTTCCGCTTCCCGCGCGAACGAAAGATCATTGTTGTGACGGGGCGAGAAGACGATGCTGCTGCATGGAGCGACCTCATCGGTGAGGACCGCTGCCTCGCCGTTCCCCTGGATGCCGCACCCGCAGAGGTGGTGCGGCCTCTCCTCGGCGCCTCGGACCAGCTCGCCTGGCAGCACAGCGTCCTAGCCACCATCGATGAGACGGGATGGCTGGCCGAACAGGTAGCCAGCTTTGACCCGTCTGGGGTTGCGCCCCTGCTGCTGCCCGATCCGCTCGATCCGGTTCGGGCTGGCCGGCGACGCAGGCTGGGGGTGCGCCCGCGATCTGTCAGTGCATTCGAGGACAAGACAGTAGTCGATTCGCTCTGGGACGCGATTGGCATTGCACGCGCCTCCTCGGTCGTCATCGACGGCGTCCACGACCTCGTCGATATCGGCAAGCGTGTCGACCAGGGACACGGTGTGGTGTGTTCAGTTCAGCCCATCGGCGCCAGCCCTTCCGCAGGGGGTGACGGCATCTGGTGGTGGCGAGACGATGTGCCCCCTCGTCTCAATGTGCATGACTGCCGCGTTCGCGTGATGCCATTGCTGCCTGGCGCTCCGGTGCGTCTGCACGGATTGGTGACCCGCGAGCAGTTCGTCGGCTTCCCGCCCATGGAGATTGTTACGCTACCGCGGCTCGATAGGGGTACTTTCCTGTGTACTGGGTCTGTCACTTCCTCCGTGCTCGACCCGACGCTGCATGAGCTGACGGGCATGATCGGCACTGGGTTGCGTGAGCGGCTCGACTATCGGGGCGCCTTCTCCGTGGATGGCATCCTCACTACCAGAGGCTTCGTGCCGACTGATCTCAATACGCGGCTGACTTCGGCTATGGAGTCGACACCGAGCGATCTGCGTGTCCGACTGCATGCCGCGAATCTACTCGCGAGGCACGACGGCGAGCTCGACCATGACCGGACAGCACTGCTTGCCCGGACCGTCTTCGACAGGGGAAACGTCCACACCCTTTATGGGGCAGCACACCGCGCCCATCCAGACGCACCGACGAGCGCCCACGGTCGGTGGGAGGGGCGAAAGCTACGCAGCAGCACGGAACGGAGCTCCGACGTTTCGCTGCGGCTTACCCACTCGGCGCGCGGGTGGCTCCTCACAGCAAAGCTCACAGTGACCGGCCTCCCCGCGACCGACCAGATCGGGAACCTCGCGCCAGCGATATTCGCGTACTGCGACGAAGTCTTCGGCACCGATTTTGGGAACCTCGCGCCGCCGTTCTCGGTGGAGTGAGATCGGACCCGGGGAGTGCAAGCCCGCAGCTCAGTTGAGTAGCCCTGCTGTCCTAGATCACGAACAACGTCGACTTCCTGTTCCTCGACGAGCCCGTCATCGAGGAGGACTCCTGGAACAAGGCGATGAAGGCGGGCGCCGCCGAGCTGCTCGCCGACGTCCGCGCCGCGTTCGCGGACGTGGCCTGGGAGGCCGAGGCGCTCAAGGACACCGTCACGACGGCCGGGGAGGCACACGGCATGAAGCTGGGCAAGGCGCAGGCCCCGGTCCGCGTGGCGGTGACGGGACGTCGGATCGGCCTGCCGTTGTTCGAGTCGCTCGAGGTGCTCGGCCGGGAGCGCACGCTCGCCCGGATCGACGCGGCGCAGGCCCGTCTCACCGAGCTCGCGGCACAGGCGCCGGCAGAGGTGACCACCGCCGTCGAGTGAGCGAGTGAGTGAGGGCCGAGCGAATTCTGTACGGTGGCGGGCGTGACCGACGCCATGATGCTTGACGCCGTGCCGCCCCCAGCCGCGACAACGGAAGCCCCACGCGAGTACCCGCAGGCCCTGCGCGGGCCGAGGCACCGGTGGTGGCGGCCCTTGCTCGGGCTGGGGGTGATGGTCGCCGGCCTCGCCGTGGTGACCGGGGCGCTGCTGCTGTGCGTGCTCGCCTTCGTCATCGCCGAGTCGTTGGGCGCGGAGCTCCCGGACCCGGCGTCGGACGCCTTCCTCGTCTCGCCGGCGGGCATGCTCGTCACCAACCTCGGCCTCGCTCTCGGCATCCCGCTCGCGCTCGTGGCGACCTGGGCGCAGGCCGGCCGCGCGGGCCTCGTGTCGTCGGTACTGGGGCGCGTGCGCTGGCGCCTCCTGCTCGGCGGGCTGGGCCTCGCACTGCTGCTCCTGGTGCCGCTCACCGTGGGCGCTGACATCCTCCTGACACAGCTCGGCTTTCCCGCCGGCGGCGAGGACGCCGGCGCCGGTCCGAGCGCCGACGAGACCGGTCCGTGGCCGCTCACCCCGGCAGCCGGCTGGATCGCGCTCTCGATCGTGATCCTGCTGACCACGCCGCTGCAGTCCGCGGGTGAGGAGTACTTCTTCCGCGGCTGGCTGTCGCAGTGGATCGGCAGCTGGCTGCGATGGCGGTGGCTCGCCGTGGTCGTCCCCGCCGTCGTGACGGGACTCCTGTTCGCGCTGGCGCACGGCGCGCAGAGCCCGTGGCTGTTCGCCGACCGACTGGTGTTCGGCCTGCTCGCCAGCCTGCTCGTCTGGCGTACCGGCGGGCT
The DNA here is from genome assembly GCF_050936155.1 of Promicromonospora sp. CA-289599. Classification (NCBI taxonomy): domain Bacteria; kingdom Bacillati; phylum Actinomycetota; class Actinomycetes; order Micrococcales; family Promicromonosporaceae; genus Promicromonospora; species Promicromonospora sp. CA-289599. Next base: position 1,380,823 of record NZ_JBNJNI010000001.1, on the reverse strand, counting down.
GGAGATCGCCGTCGCGATGCACGCGGCGAACAACCTGCTGGCGTTCGGCCTCGCCATCGCCTACGACCAGCTGGCGGAGTCGCTCCTGATCACCGAGATACCACCCCTCGACGGAGCGGTGAGCATCGCCATCACGATCCTCACCGGAATGGTGGTGCTGTGGTGGGCCCGGCGGCACAGCCCGGACCTGGTGGTGACCGACCCCGTGCCGCCTGAGCCGATGCGGCCCGAGCCGCTGCGGGCCGGCCCGGCGAACGGAGCGACCGCATGACCGTGGACGGCATCCTGTTCGACGTCGACGACACCCTCGTCGACACCAAGGGAGCCTTCGCGACGGCGCTCGCGGCCGTGCGGGCCGAGTACCTGCCGCACGTCCCGCCCGAGCGGGAGCCGGAGATCCTGGCGCACTGGCGTACCGACCCCGGCGGCTACTACAGCAGCTACACGCGCGGCGAGACGGACCACGTGACGCAGCGTCGGCTCCGGGCGGCGCTGCTGCACGAGACGTACGGCGGTGCGCCCGTCACGGAGACGTCCTTCGCCGCCTGGGACTCGCTGTTCTGGGGCACCTTCGAGAAGTCGTGGACGGCGCACGACGACGCCCGGGCCGCCGTCGACGCGGTGGTCGCCGCGGGGATCCGGGTGGGCGTGGTGACGAACGCGGCCACCAAGCTGCAGGAGCACAAGCTGCGGATGGCCGGGCTGGCCGACCTGCCCGTGCTGGTCGGGGTCGACACCCTTGGCTTCGGCAAGCCCGACCCCCGCGTCTTCCTCGAGGGAGCGCGGCTGCTGGGCACCGACCCGGCCCGGACGGCGTACGTGGGCGACGAGCCCACGGTGGACGCGCTGGCGGCCCACCAGGCGGGCCTGACGGGCGTCTGGCTGGACCGCGCGGGACACCGGCGGGGACCGGGCTATGGCGGCTCTCCTGCGCCCGACGGCGGGTTCCGCGACGTGCAGGACCCGGACGCCCTGCGCGCGGCGGGAGTGCTGGTGATCGAGACGCTCGCCGGGCTCCCGGCCGCGCTCGGCTACGGCACGCGATAGGTCGGACCGGGGGCCGGCCTACCCGGCGAGGTCCGCGCGGTAGCACTCGGCCACGTACGGCAGCTCCGTCTCGTCGCGGCCGGCAAGGTCGGGATGCGTGGCGACCAGCGCGTCGACCTCGGCCAGGAGCTCGTCCCTCCGGTCGGCCGGGAGCGCGATGAGGTAGCTGCGCGATGCGGCGAGCGGACGCAGGGCCGACGTCGGCAGGCGGTGCCTCCAGCGGAAGGTGGCCGACTCGATCGCGCCGAACGGCGTCTCACCCGCGTGGTCGTCGGCCGGCGCTGCCTGGAGCACCGGTGCGGCGTTGCTCTCCGTGGGGTTCAGCTCGTCGCCCCGGTGCAGGATCTCGCCGAACCGGCGCACCCAGTCGACGGTGTGGTCACGGGTGTTCCAGACGACGCCGAGCCGGCCACCGGGCCGCAGGACGCGGGCGATCTCCGCGACGGCTCCACGCTGGAACCAGTGCCACGCCTGCCCCACGACTATGCCGTCGACCGCGTCGTCCGGGAGCGGGATCTGCTCGGCGGTGCCCACGTGGGCGTGGACACCCGGCAGGGCGGCCTGGAGGTGGCCGAGCATCGCCTGTGACGGTTCGACGGCGTGGACGGTCAGCCCGCGGGCCACGAGGGCGCCGGTGAGCTTTCCGGTGCCCGCCGCCAGGTCGAGCACGGTGCCGGCGGAGTCCGGCAGCAGCCAGTCGACTGCCTCGTCGGGATAGGGCGGACGGGTGGCGGCGTAGGTGTCGGCGCCCTGCTCGAAGGACGCTGCGCGATCGTTGTGCGAGTGCGGATCCGGCATGTTCCGGAGCCTCTCACAGGCCCGGCGCGGTACGCGTGACGGACAGCACGCCCTTTCCGTTTTGACCACCGTCCGAGGTCAGGTAGTGTTCTCCAGCGGTAGGGCCCACACGGAAAGCCTGTCGGAAACAGGTGTATCCAGAAGGTCGTTACCCCCATGGGGTATGGTGTAATTGGCAGCACGAGTGATTCTGGTTCACTTAGTCTAGGTTCGAGTCCTGGTACCCCAGCGCAGAGCACAGCGCACACGTAGCCGATGCGAATCGGCCTCATGGTGCGCTACGGTTCTCACGGCAACCGGTCCGTAACCGGTAGTTCAGGCCCCCATCGTCTAGCGGCCTAGGACGCCGCCCTCTCACGGCGGTAACGCGGGTTCAAATCCCGCTGGGGGTACGCAGGTCCGTCGGCTTCGGCTGGTGGATCCGTTCTGGCCCCCATCGTCTAGCGGCCTAGGACGCCGCCCTCTCACGGCGGTAGCGCGGGTTCAAATCCCACTGGGGGTACAGCAGAGAGGCCCGGTCCATGCGGACCGGGCCTCTCGCCGTCTGCGGGGAGTGTCGCCGTTGCGGACTACGGGGAGAAGGTCGTCAGCGGATCTTCGGGTCCTTGCCGCCCTCGATGAACGGCTCCGGCCGCACCTCGGAGTCCGGGTCGGCGGTGGCCCCGCCGGGCACGTGGCCGCCATGGTGGGCGCCGCTGCCCGACGGCGCGGGTGCCGTCCCGCCGCCCGTCGACGACCAGCTGGGGCGGGCCGGCTCCTCGCTCGCGGGGACCGTGGCGTCCTGGATGGCGCTCTCGTTCGTGGCGCTTGCCGGGATGGTGCCGTCCTGGGCAGCGGCGCTCCGGGCGATCGGGAGCTCGATGCGCTGCGTCGGCGGGTTGATGCGCCGTCCGATCCGGGGCATCAGTGCGGGCGGCGGCGGGCCGGACGGCGATTCGGCCGACGGCGTGGCCTGGGGTCGGATGTCCGGGTTGGCCTGCGCGGCCGCCTCGGCGTCGGCGGCGTCCGGGTGGAAGAGTGTCGCGATGATGAGCCGGTACCGGGAGTCGGGCTGAGGTATCCAGGTGACCCGGTCGAGGGACTGGTCCTGCCCGGCGGTCTCGAAGACGAAGGTGCCGTAGCCGAGCAGCTGACCCATCGGGGTGCGCTCGTACCCGAGGTCGGTCACCTTCTCGGTCGGCATCATCGCCACCCGGTGGATGAGGAACCCGTCGAGAACGAGCAGCCGGCGGTCGGTCAGGACGAACCAGCGGGCCCGCCACTCCAGCCACTTGTACAGCAGGCGCCCGCCGAGGACGACGAACGGCAGCCACACCCAGCCCATGTCGTTCCGGACGTTCGGGTCCACGGCGACGAGCAGGGTCAGCGCCAGCACGAACGCACCGGCAGTCGTGAGGAGCGGCTCCCAGAGCATCGACCAGTGCCGGTGCGTGGCGATGATGATCTTCTCGTCCGCCAGGATGTACCGCTGCAGGGCGCGGTTGGGGACGACGAAGTCCGCTGTTGCGCTCATGCGGGTCTCCCCGGGGGTGCGGTCGGATGCGGTGCGGGAGCCGGACCAGGACGGCCGGTGGATCGATCCGACTGGCTCGATCCGGCGGCCCGGTCCGGTGGTCGGGTCCCGCCGCTGACCCTACGTGGTCAGCGGCCGATCGACCCGGTGAAGAGCTCCTCGAAGAACCTGCCGATGTTCGCGATGGCACCCCAGATGACGTCCCAGAGGGCAAGCACGACGTCGGCGGAGCGCTCGGGATCGTTCACGACCGAGTACAGCAAGAAGATCACTACGACCCAGATGATGATGAGCCTCACCTTAGGTGGCATCAGATTCCTCACGAAGTAGGGGTGTGTGCCCTGGTGTGCACACGTCCCTCAAGAGGGTACTGACACGACCGGGACCTGGGGAATCACCTGGCTCGGCGTGGCGGCGCAACACTCACCGACCGCTCACCTGCCGCACACGCAGTGTGCACCGCGGAGCCCTGCGAGTGCCGGGCTCCGCGGGGGACGACTCTGCGAACGAGGGGCTACTCGCCGGACCGGTGCAGTACCTCGGTGAGCTTGTTCGCCGCGGCGACGACCGCGGCGGAGTGCAGCCGGCCGGGCTGCCGGGAGAGGCGCTCCACGGGTCCGGAGACGCTGACCGCGGCCACCACGCGGCCCGAGGGGCCACGCACCGGCGCCGACACCGAGGCCACGCCCAGCTCACGTTCTGAGACGGACTGTGCCCACCCGCGGCGTCGGACGCCGGAGAGGATGGTGGCCGTGAAGGTCGCGTCACGCAGGCCGCGGTGGAGGCGGTCCGGCTCCTCCCACGCGAGCAGGACGTGCGCCGCGGAGCCGGCGCTCATGCTCAGCGTCGCACCCACGGGAATGGAGTCGCGCAGGCCGACCGGGCGTTCGGCGGCGGCGACGCACACGCGGTGGTCGCCCTGCCTACGGTAGAGTTGGGCGCTTTCGCCCGTGTGGTCCCGCAGCGCGATGAGCACGGGGTTCGCAGCCGCCAGAAGGCGGTCCTCGCCGGCGGCCGTGGCCAGCTCGTTGAGGCGCGGACCCAGCACGAAACGGCCCTGCATGTCGCGGGCCACGAGGCGGTGGTGCTCGAGTGCAACGGCCAGGCGGTGCGCCGTCGGGCGGGCCAGGCCGGTCGAGGAGACGAGCTGCGCCAGGGTGGCCGGTCCGGCCTCGAGTGCCCCGAGGACGGACGCCGCCTTGTCCAAGACGCCGACTCCGCTAGTATCGTCCATACCGCGATATTGCCGTCTCGGAACGTGAGATTGCAAGTCGAGGCCCAAAGTTGTTTCTGACAGAGGTAGTTACAGGGAGGCGAACCGCAATGGCCGGCACGCTGGCAGAGAAGGTCTGGGAAGCGCACCTGGTGCGTCGAGGCGAGGACGGCTCACCCGATCTTCTCTACATCGACCTGCACCTGGTGCACGAGGTCACGAGCCCGCAGGCGTTCGAGGGGCTGCGGCTCGCCGGACGGCAGGTGCGGCGCCCTGACCTCACCATCGCTACCGAGGACCACAACACCCCGACACTCGACATCGATCGGCCCATCGCCGACCTGACGAGCCGCACGCAGATCGACACGCTGCGCGCCAACGCCAAGGAGTTCGGCGTCCGGCTGCACAGCCTCGGCGACGCCGACCAGGGCATCGTGCACCAGGTCGGACCGCAGCTCGGGCTGACGATGCCGGGCCTCACCGTCGTGTGCGGTGACTCGCACACCTCGACGCACGGTGCGTTCGGCGCGCTCGCGTTCGGCATCGGCACGTCCGAGGTGGAGCACGTGCTCGCCACCCAGACGCTCCCGCTGGCGCCGTTCAAGACGATGGCGATCACGGTGGACGGGACGCTGCCCGCCGGCACGACGTCCAAGGACATCATCCTGGCGATCATCGCCAAGATCGGCACCGGCGGCGGGCAGGGCTACGTGCTCGAGTACCGCGGCGAGGCCATCCGGGCGCTGTCCATGGAAGCGCGCATGACCGTCTGCAACATGTCGATCGAGGCGGGCGCCCGCGCCGGCATGATCGCGCCGGACGAGACCACCTTCGAGTACCTCAAGGGCCGTCCCCACGCGCCGGAGGGCGAGGACTGGGACGCCGCCGTGGAGTACTGGAAGACCCTGCGGTCCGACGACGACGCGGAGTTCGACGTCGAGGTCGTGCTCGAAGCGGCCGACCTCGAGCCGTTCGTCACCTGGGGCACCAACCCGGGGCAGGGCCTGCCGCTCTCGGCGACCGTACCCGTCCCGGCGGAGATCGCCGACGAGGGCGAGCGCGAGACCGCCGCCAAGGCTCTGGAGTACATGGGCCTGACCGGCGGTACGCCGCTGCGCGACATCCCTGTCGACACGGTGTTCATCGGTTCCTGCACCAACGGACGTATCGAGGACCTGCGGTCCGTCGCGAAGGTCATCAAGGGCCGCGCCAAGGCCGAGTCCCTGCGTGTCCTGGTGGTCCCGGCCTCGGCGCGCGTGCGGCTGCAGGCCGAGGCCGAGGGCCTCGACGTGATCTTCAAGGAGTTCGGCGCCGAGTGGCGCAACGCAGGCTGCTCGATGTGTCTGGGCATGAACCCGGACCAGCTGGCACCGGGGGAGCGGTCGGCGTCCACGTCGAACCGCAACTTCGAGGGGCGGCAGGGCAAGGGCGGGCGTACCCACCTGGTCTCGCCGCTGGTCGCCGCGGCGACGGCGATCCGGGGCACCCTGTCGAGCGTCGGTGACCTCGACCTGCCGTACGACATCGACATCACCACTTTCGACGGCACGCCGCTCGACGGCGTGGGCGCGTCCCCGCTGGGCGAGTCCGTCGTCGACCTGCCCATTCCCGTGGCGATCGGATCCGCTCCGAGCGGGTCCGCTGCCGGCCAGCCCGCGCTGCGCTGAGAGGAGCACAGACCATGGAGAAGATCCACACCCACACCGGCGTCGGCGTCCCGCTGCGGCGCAGCAACGTCGACACCGACCAGATCATCCCCGCCGTGTACCTCAAGCGGGTCACGCGTACAGGGTTCGAGGACGCGCTGTTCGCCGCATGGCGGGGCGACCCCTCGTTCGTGCTGAACCAGGAGGCGTACTCGGCGGGCTCCGTGCTCGTGGCCGGGCCCGACTTCGGCACCGGCTCCTCGCGTGAGCACGCCGTCTGGGCGCTCAAGGACTACGGCTTCCGAGTAGTGCTGTCGTCCCGGTTCGCCGACATCTTCCGTGGCAACTCGGGCAAGCAGGGCCTCGTCGCCGGCGTCGTCTCGCCCGAGGACATCGAGATCCTCTGGAAGATCCTCGAGACCAAGCCGGGCACCGAGGTGACCGTGGACCTCGAGGCCAAGACCGCGACGGCCGACGACGTCACCGTGCCGTTCCAGATCGACGACTACACGCGGTGGCGGCTCATGGAGGGGCTCGACGACATCGGGCTCACCCTGCAGCAGGAGGACAAGATCACCGCGTTCGAGGCGACCCGGGCGTCGTGGCGTCCGAAGACCCTGCCCGCGCGGCACCTGCCGTCGGTCGAGATCGAGGCGGCCCGCCCGGTCTGACCGTCCGAGGGCTCGCCGGCTGCTTCTACAGTGCCGGCGGGCCCTGGCGCACCTTCTCCAGGAGCAGCTCCGGCGTGTCGGTCGCCGGGTCCCACCACGAGTCGATCCACCAGGTGACGCCCGCGTCGGCCATGACGCGGGCCTGCTCGGCGGCCTCGGCAGGGTCGGGGGAGAGCTTGCCCTGCAGGACGATCTCGAACGGCCGGTCGTTCCGGGCGCCCTCCGCGCCGTTCCCCTCGGTCTCGTCCGACCGGTGCGCCGTGAGCCAGTCGGTCAGTCCGGTGATGTCCTCCGTCGTCAGATCGTCCGCCGTGCCGCGCAGCTGCGGGACGATCCCGTCCCAGCGCAGCGTGCGCCTCAGGTTCTTGGCGGGCGGTCGCTCGGCGTCCCAGACACCCACCGGCCACACCGGGATCCGGCCGTTCACCGGCTGCTCGGGGAAGCGGAACGGGCCGGTGTCGATGTGTTCCCCGTGAAACTCGAAACCCTCTCCGGACCAGGACTGCTCGAGCCAGGCCAGCGTCTCGTCCAGCAGCGCCGCCCGCTCCTTCAGGCCCTTCGCCTGACCTGGAGCAGAGGTGAAGCCACGGTCGTCGGCCACCCCGACACCCACGGGCAGGACCAGACGACCGCCGGACAGACGGTCCACGGTGAGTGCGCGCTGCGCGAGCTCCCACGGGCGGTGCCGCGGTACGGCGAACACCATCGCGCCGAGCATGATGCGCTCCGTCACCGTGGCAGCGGCGGCGAGCACGGCGAACGGGTCGTAGACCGGCATCGCCCACTCACCGTCCAGGCTGATCGCGTCCCAGGTGAAGAAGCCGTCCCAACCATGCTCCTCGCTCTCGCGAGCCAGAGCGACGTGCTGGTCGATCGTGCCGAAGCTGCTGATGAATCCGAACTTCATACCGTTCCTCCGCGTGGCCCAGGTGCTTGTCCGACGTCACCCAGCACGCTACGCCGAGCCTCTGACAATGATCGGGCAGACGGTCCTTCAACGGAGCTACGTACCCCCGCTGACCACCGGCGAAGTTAGGGTTGCGCCGTGACACAGACGCAACCCGTGGTGGAGATGTGGACCGACGGCGCCTGCAAGGGCAACCCGGGGCTGGGCGGCTGGGGTGCGCTCCTGAAGGCGGGGGAGCACTCCAAGGAGCTGTTCGGCGGGGAGAAGCTCACCACGAACAACCGCATGGAGCTCAAGGCAGTGGTCGAGGCGCTGCGAGCGCTCAAGCAGCCGAGCGAGGTCACCATCCACGTCGACTCGTCGTACGTGATGAACGGTATGAAGACCTGGATCGTGGGCTGGAAGCGCAACGGGTGGAAGACCGCGAGCAAGCAGCCGGTGAAGAACGTGGACCTGTGGCAGGAGCTCGATGCCGAGGTCGCCAAGCACACGGTGCGCTGGGTCTGGGTCAAGGGCCACGCCGGCGACCCGGGCAACGAGGCGGCGGACGCGCTGGCGAACAAGGGCGTCGACAGCGTGCGCTGACGGCCTGCGCTGATGGCCTGCTGGAAGCCGTAGCGGTAACGAGACCGATGTCACGTCACCACGATTCGCGCACCCTAATACCCTTGTCCCATGGCTTCCCACTACGACGTCGTACTCCTCGGTGCGGGCCCCGGCGGCTACGTCGCCGCGATCCGCGCTGCCCAGCTCGGTAAGTCCGTTGCGATCATCGAGGAGAAGTATTGGGGTGGTGTCTGCCTCAACGTGGGCTGCATCCCTTCCAAGGCTCTGCTCCGCAACGCCGAGCTGGCCCACATCTTCAACCACCAGAAGGACCTCTTCGGCATGACCGGGGACGTCACCTTCGACTTCGGCAAGGCCTTCGACCGCTCGCGGGACGTGGCCGGCGGCCGCGTCAAGGGCGTCCACTTCCTGATGAAGAAGAACAAGATCGCGGAGCTCGACGGCCGCGGCACGTTCCGCGACGCGAACACCATCGAGGTGGCCCTCAACAAGGGCGGCACCGAGACCGTGACCTTCGACAACGCGATCATCGCCACCGGCTCCGAGGTTCGCCTGCTGCCCGGCGTCGAGCTGTCCTCGAACGTCGTGACCTACGAGGAGCAGATCCTCACGCGCGAGCTGCCCAAGTCGATCGCGATCGTCGGCGCCGGCGCCATCGGCATGGAGTTCGGCTATGTCCTGAAGAACTACGGCGTGGACGTCACGATCATCGAGTTCCTCGACCGTGCGCTGCCGAACGAGGACGCCGACGTCTCCAAGGAGATCGCCAAGCAGTACAAGAAGCTGGGCGTCAACCTGCTGACCTCGACCGCCGTCCAGACCGTCAAGGACGACGGCTCGTCGGTCACCGTCTCCTACAAGGGCGTCAAGGACGACAAGCCCGGTGAGCTCGTCGTCGACAAGGTCCTCATGGCGGTCGGCTTCGCGCCCAACGTCAGCGGGTTCGGCCTCGAGAACACGGGTGTGCAGCTCACCGAGCGCGGCGCCATCGCCATCGACGACCACATGCGCACCAACGTGCCGCACATCTACGCCATCGGTGACGTCACCGCCAAGCTCATGCTGGCGCACGTCGCCGAGGCGCAGGGCGTCGTCGCGTCGGAGACCATCGCCGGGGCCGAGACCCAGACCCTTGGCGACTACCGCATGATGCCGCGCGCCACGTTCTGCTCCCCGCAGGTCGCGTCCTTCGGCCTCACCGAGCAGCAGGCTCGCGACGAGGGCTACGACGTCAAGGTGTCGTCCTTCCCGACGATGGCCAACGGCAAGGCGCACGGTCTCGGCGACACCACGGGCTTCGTCAAGCTCGTCGCCGACGCCAAGTACAACGAGCTGCTCGGCGCGCACATGATCGGCCCGGATGTCTCCGAGCTGCTGCCGGAGCTGACGCTCGCGCAGAAGTGGGACCTGACCGCTGACGAGGTGGCGCGGAACGTGCACACGCACCCGACGCTGTCGGAGTCCGTGCAGGAGACCGTGCACGGTATTGCTGGGCACATGATCAACTTCTGAGACCGGTCTCCCGGTTTCTCGGGAGTCGAACCTGGTCAGAGGCCCGGATCCGCGGAATTCCGCGGATCCGGGCCTCTTCGCGTCCCGGGGTGTCGTGGACACCTATGGACGTGAGGAGCCCCGAATTGCCCCCCGAGAGGCACGCCGGAGGCACGCCGACACGACCAGGAGGGAACCGACGACGGGCACGAAGACCTAGGTACGGCCGCAAAAGCGAGAGGCATGGGGCAGGCTGCGTCTCACAGGCCTGACCGGGCAAGGAGCCAGTGCATGTGTGCGGTTGGCAGGTTGGGGTTACTAGCTGCCGCTGTCGCAACTGTTTCCGACGGATCGGCTAACAGTTGTTTTAGGTCGTGGGTCGGAAGCTGGGGATGAGTTGCTATCGCGCGGCGCACTGTGTGATCGGGATCGGAGGCCAGGCGGCGGACGAGTTCGACCGGCAGGTCGGGGTCGCGTGGGGCGAGCTGACGCATCCTTGGTTCGGGATCGGTGGCTAGACGCTGAAGAACGTGCGCGGGGAGGGGGAGGTCATCGGCTGGCCGCCACCGGGTCTTCTTTTCCGGGCGGTAGCTGCGGTCGATGCGTTCGGCGGTGACGGGATCGATCCTGTGACGGACGTGCAGGGCCATCGTCGTGCGGACGCTGCTCTCTTCATCGTCGAGTAGTCGGGCCACCGCCGGCGCCGGGAGGCAGTCGGACATCGCGGCGGAGGCGCGGAAGCAGACGTAGGGCGAGTCGACGTACGGCAAGGGGTCAGCAGTCACCCACGGCAGATGCAGTGTCCGAAGCTCCAGACGCGCTATTTCGTTCATGAACTGCCCTTCAAGCGCGTCGTCGTCCTGGACCTTGTGGTCGAGAGGCCAGTTCTTCGGGGGCACCTCGGACAAGATCCGGGAGTGGATGGCTGCGCGGGTTGACTCGGGGGTGTCCTGACGGGCGAAGACGTGGAGCGCGACCAGCGGGCTGGGATCCTCGGCAAGAGTTTCGCGCAGCGGGGGCGGCAGGTCGGGGTGCTTTGCGAGTTCCTCGCGCACATTCTCGTCCGGGTCGCCGGCAAGCCAACGGGCCGTGTCGGCATCCAGTGTGCAGTGGCGCACCGCCCCGGCGCGGGTGACCGGGTCGGTCAGCAGTGCCGGGAGCAGGTCGGTAGGTGGGACTGGTTGGGGAAGCTGCCGATAGTAGGTCGCGCAGGCTCCTGCGCGCACTGAGTCATCGGGATCGGTCAGCAGGAGCCGACGTATCGGTTCCGGGGCCTGCATCCACCATTGGGCAAGCGACGCCCGGACCTTCGGGTCGGGGTCGGCAGCCAGCTGGGCGCGCAGATCCGCCGGAACATGACCGTTCTCAGCCAGGCATTGGCGCACCCGCGGGTCAGCGTCGCCGAGTAGCCGTTCGAACAACTCTCGCGGTGCGTCGTGCGCGCCGACCACGATGGCCGCGCGTATCGCCGGATCCGGGTGCCCGGTGAGCGTCATTCGGAAGGCATAGGGGAGGCTGTGGTTGAGTGCGAGCGAGCGCATGAGCCAGTGGTCGTCGACGGCGATGATGTCGGCGACCATGTCGTCGGTCAGGTCCGGGCGCTTGGCAACGTTGCCAAAGCCTCTGCGGTAGGCGAAGAAGCGGCGGACGAGCGCGGGCGGTAGCGCGGGATTCTCGGAGAGTCCCGACATCACCTTGTCGAGGTGGATCGGCGGTGGTAGGGCGTCCGACACGACAAGCGACCCTTCTGGCGCGGCAAGCTGACCGCCGAGTCTCTCATGCGTGGTCGTCCGCGGTGGATGTTGTCGAGGGTGGGTAGGACGGCGCCACTAGGTTCGGCGCGTGACAACTCCTGCAGGTGCTTAGCCCGTACGGCCACCGCCGGTCGGCCCAGAGGGCGTGTTGGTCATTCGCCCTCCACTCCGCGTCATACCCGGCGACTTCGCCCCTCCACGCTCATGAGCACGGAGATGCACGAGACCACCGGCCCGCAGAGAATGAACCTCGCGAGGAGTGCTCCGAACCGACGGGGCTTGTCTTCGGCCGGTGGACGCATCTCCAGCTCTTTGCCTGCCCCGCTTCGTGGGATCATCCGAACCAGCGCTTTGAGATGTAGGCCGGACAGTTCGGCGACGCGGGGGAGAATTCCGCGACCTGATGTGTCGTAGTCCAACGCTACGGTTCGGTGCATGGACCTGGAGACGTTCTGGTGGTTGGTCGGCGAGATTCGCGATCGTGCGGAGACGACAGACGTAGCCAACGATGAAGCTCTGGCCAATTGCGTGGTGGACGTCATCGCGGACCGGCTGACGGCCGACGAGCTCCTGGCATTCGACGCCGTGGCGGGTGCCCTGGCAGACCTCGCGGACATCCCGGCCATGGAGGCCGCGATGTTCCTGATCGAGGGGTACATCAGCGATGACAGCTTCATGGATTTCCGTGACGGTCTGATCTTGCTCGGCCGTGAGCCGTTCGAGGCTGCGATCGCTGACCCGGACTCACTCGCCGAGCACTTGCAGGCCGCTCCGGTGAAAGGAAAAGCTGATGGCTTGGGGGGTAGCGTCCCGATCGCGTTCGAGTCGATCACATCGAGCGTTGCGGATGCATGGGTGCGGGTGACGGGTACGAAGGACGAGGACGAGTTCTGGGAGGCGACCCGCACGTCCGAGCATCGTTCGGTCGTACTCGCGAGGCCGCCGTCGAGCGAGCCGTCGATTCTGCATGACGCTGATGCGACCCGCGCACGCTTGCCGCGTCTCGCGGAGCGCTTCGTGCAGAGGTTCGAGCCGCGAGTGGCAGCGCCTCAGCTGGCTCCGGCGGAGGCAGAGCGAGGGACTGAGCGGGCGACGCTCTTCGACTATCAGAGCGGCTTGGCCGATGGCCGTGCGGCCGCCGCAGCGTCGGGGCTGAGCAACAAGCACATCGTTCCGAGTTGGGGCCGGCCGTTCTGGGACATGGGGCGTGACAATGTTTCGTGACGAGGTGGTCGCGATGGCCGCCATGCGTGGCATCTGGGGGACTCGACGAGTTCCTCTCCTTGATCGGGTGCTGAAGCACGCGAGATCGCAGTCAGGCCTGCGGCTCCGCGTGCGCGACGCTAGCAGGGTGTGCTTTCCATCGGGTGCTGAGGCGCGGCCCTCCCGGTGGCCTGACCCACAGGCGTCTTGGCTGGTTGGTCGACGTTTCGCCGTTGCACGGATATCGGCCTCGGCCGGTGGGTCGGCGGATAGGCTCGCGCGGTGCTTGAGGAACTGGACGCGATCAACTGGGACGGCTTGGGCGGCGCCTACGGGCCCGCGGGCGATGCGCCCGAGATTCTGCGAGGGCTTGCTTCGCCCGACAAGGGGGTTGCGGGTGAGGCGCTCGATGAGTTCTTCTCCTCGATCTGGCACCAGGGGACGGTCTATCCCGTGACCGCGGTCGCGGTGCCGTTCATCGTGGACCTGGCCGCGGGTCGTGCTGTTCACCACCGGGATGCTCTGTGCTTCGCATTGGGCGCGTTCGGAGGTCCAAAAATGAGCGACGGCAGCGCCCTGCCCGCGGTCCGGGCGGCCTTGCGCGCCTGCTCGGACTCGCTCCTGCCGCTGCTGGAGGACCCCGAAGTGGCGGTCCGTGAGGCTGCCACCTACGCGGTCGCCCACTCGGGTGGCGGTGACAAAGCTGCGTCAGCTCTGGTCGCGCGGCGGGAGGTAGAGGACGCCCCGCAGGTCCAGGCGGGCATCGTGCTAGGCCTGTGTGTTGTTGCTCCTGCTGTCGGCTTCCCGGTGGCTGAGGCTGCGTTGCGCGATCCGTTCCCGGTTCCGCTTGCTGCGGCCCATGCGCTCCTCGACGCCGGGCGCGCGGTGCCTGGCGAGGGGTTGGAACACCTCGCGGCCGCGATCGGGCGGGAAGCGGAGTGGAACGGCGCCTGGACGGAGTCCCTCACATGGTCCGACGGTGTGATCGAACGCCTCGACGCCGTTGCCGCGCGGACTGTTGTCATGATGATGGGGACTGGCTCCGCGCAGAGTCGTGTCCGTCAGGCGGAGAACCTTGCCCTCCGCTCGCGTGCCAGCCGGTCGGCCGCGCGGGAGTCTGTTGGCACTCTTCGCGAGCTTCTGGCCGACGACGACGCCGGCGTCGTGGCGTCTGCTGTCGCTGCAGCTGCTGACGCTGGTCACGCGGCGTCGAGCCTGGCGCCGGAACTGGCGCACCTGGCACTCGGCGACGTCGCTGACCACCGCGGCCCCGCGAATATGGCGATCGCTGTCCTGACTCGGCTCCGGGACGACCGCGTCATTCCAGCGCTGAGCGCCGCATGGGAACGCGGCCAGTCGCCGGACGCGCTGCGGCTGCTCGGCGACAACATCCCGTCCTTCGACCCCGACTTTCTGACCGTTATCCGCGACCGACTGGCGACCGTACTTGATGCCTCGGCGAGCGAGCGCGACCAGTGGGCAACTCCCACAGGCTGGCCGGACGGTCCTGCTTCGCTCATCGCGGTCCTCGGGGGCTGGGGGCCGGCTGCGGCGCCCGCCCTCGACGTCCTCGTCGACGCGCTCCCCGTGGCTCCGTATGCCGTTCCCATGGCGCTGGCTGCGATCGGCCCAGCTGCCCGTGACGCAGAGGCTCCGCTCCGTGCGGCGGCCGATGTCGACGGGCTTCCCGCGCTGCGGGCTGCCGACGCCTTGCGCCAGCTGTGTCAGGATCCGGCGCCGCTCGTTGCGGTGGCGGCAGGGCTCCTGGACAGCGGCCATCGGTTCACCGACTGGGATCTGAACTTGGTCGCCGAGGCCGGACCCGACGCGGCGTCGCTGGTCCCGCGCCTGCGCACATACCTGGCGGGACGTGCTGCCGAGACCTACCCGGACCGTGAGCTCCAGGTCGCTGCTGCTCGCGTGGTCTGGCGCGCAGTCGGGGGCATCGACGTCGTGGCCCCGACTCTGGACGCGGTGCTGCGAGCGGGGGAGAGGCCTGCGGCCCGGGCTGCTGAGTTGTTGGCGGAGCTTCCGTCTGAACTCCTCGGGGCGTTTGTCCCAGTGTTGCGCGATCTCGTAGAACGCACTGAGCCGTTCCACGGCGCTGCGCGGGTTCCGGCGGCCCGCGCGCTCTGGCGGGCCGGCGCTGTTACAGCAGGTCTTGTTCCGCTGCTCCTTGAGGAGATCGCGGGCCCGTGGGGCAGCTTCGACGGCGTGGACCTGCTCGCTGAGATGGGCGACGCCGACGCCGTTCCCGGACTGCGCGCGCTTGCGGAGCAGGACGCCCGCATCGTGACCTCCGGCAGCTGGGACAGTCTCGTCTGGGAGGACGACACCCTGCGTCGGAGAATCCTCGATGCGATCACCACGCTGTCGACATGAGTCGGAGCTCGGGCAACGGGCCGCTCGTTGCCGTCCCGCCTCCGCCGTTATCCTGAGCGTTTCGCACGACGTCCGTCGTGCGAATCGACGTGGAGTCCCACGTGGGCCGCTCGATCGCGGCGGGGGCCGCGGAGCGGCGCGAGAAATGGGCAGTGGTGATCGCGGGGTTCCGGGATCTTCCTCCTCGAAACAGGGCGCCTTACATCAGCGATCTGTTGCTCGGCGTTGGTGGATGGGTCGGAGGTTCTGCTGTGAATTCGGATGGTGCTGACCGATGACGAAGGAACGCCGCAAGGATGCTGAGCGTGAGGCCTTGTTCATCAGTCGAGCCAACGCTGCGAATCGCTTTATCCAGACGGTCGGAATGTTCGCATTATGTGTAGTAATGACAATTGTGGCCGCAGTGATGGATCTGCCTAACCTTGTGGCACTGCTGGTAACGGTATCGACTCTCCCTGCCACGCTCGGGTTCCTGTGGATCGTTGACCGAGTGAAGCCAGCAGCCGCTTCGCTTGCGCGAATCCCCAGAGCGTTACGCAGCGTGCCGTTGATGGTGGCCGCCGTCGTCGTCGCGGTTCTGGCAGCGATCGCACTATCTCTCCAGTTCGGGGCCGGGGCGGGGCTGGTGGCTCACCTCCTTGTGTACGGCGCCGAGTTTGCGTTGGCGGTCGCAATCAGGGCCCGCCGGGTGCTCCGCGAGTCGCCGGAGTGACGTCGAGCGCTCCCTACACCAACTACCAGGCTGCCTTGCCTAGCCGCGGTCACTCACGAAGTGTGTAGCTCGGCCTAACGGTTTCGTCCGATGTGTTGCGTGGCTGTGATCTGGCAGCACTTGGGACTGTTCCACGGATAGGTGACAACTGACTTGTGGTGCCGACAGGCATCGCTGGAAGGATGTTCACCGTGCCCAGACCCCACCCCAAAGAGTTCCGTGAGGATGTCGTGGCCGTCGCCTGGCGTGAGATCGCGGTGCCTTCAGGAGGCGGGTCCAGCTGTCGTCAGTAGGCACTCGCGAAGTATCCGACGAAAGGGTCTCGCCGGGCACAGAGGATCTGGCAACGAGCGCCCAGGTCTCTCGCAGCGGCGCTGATGAGGTCAGGAGCGATCGAGCAGGGACAGCTCGCGGTGTTCGCGCCAGTGGCTGTCGAGCCACTCGACCTGC
The DNA here is from genome assembly GCF_050936155.1 of Promicromonospora sp. CA-289599. Lineage (NCBI taxonomy): Bacteria > Bacillati > Actinomycetota > Actinomycetes > Micrococcales > Promicromonosporaceae > Promicromonospora > Promicromonospora sp. CA-289599. The sequence continues at coordinate 1,364,469 of NZ_JBNJNI010000001.1, read as the reverse complement.
TCGGTTCGGAGCTGCGTCGCCAGCGGTTGGTCGTGAAGTCCGGCGTACTGGGGATATCGGCCAGGTCGGAAGCGACGTCGATCCGAAGCCTCGTGGGGTCTACCGAGAGCAGGCCGTCGTCGAAGAGCCGATGGATGTCCCTGCGTAGCATCAGCCCACCGTGCTCGAAGTGCTGCCCGAGCTGGGCGTAGCTGTACAGGTGTCCTGCTTCAAGAACGCGCGGGGGAGCGGCGCCGGTAAAGGCGCAGTTGCTGCCCTGGCTGGCGAGGATGTGTTCCCGGAACTTCCGCTGTCCCCGGCGGACACGAACGATCGAGTGCTCGAAGCCGTGGACGAGTTCGATGTGCGGTTCGGTCGTCGTCGGCCAGAACAGGTCTGGCACGCGCGCGATTATTCGGTCGAGGGCCCGGTGGGCGTTCTTGTTCGCAAGAGCCTGCTGAAAGGCGGGCCAGTCGATCTCCCGGACGGAGTTGAAGCTGCCGCTCTTGAGGATGAGAGGCCGGATCTCGCCCTCGTCGAGGAGCCCGTCCAGCGCCGTCCAAGCGGCGTCGTAGCGAGCGGCGTACATCGTCACGTCGACCTTCTCAAGGTGCGGCGTGTCGAACTCCGACCTGCATGTGGTGTTCGAGCACCGGAACCGTGGCTTGGCCTTCGACAGCGGATTCGGGCGGGTCTTTCCGCACCTGGGGCACCGCTGCATCGTCTTGGTGCCAGGAGCTTCCTTGATCTGCTCGATCACAGAGATCCCGAGGAGTCTTTCACCGTCCCACAGCGCGATCGGGTCGCCTACCTGCAGACGCTTGTGGTTCTGGACCTTGCTGTCGTACAGATACTCGATGCCGAGCTGGTCGTCATAGAGCGACCCGCCGTCGGTGGTCATCAGCAACCAGGCGCGTCGGGGGCCAGGAGCGTCCATGCGCACAGCTTTGCACGAGCGGACACGTCGTGACCGTGAGGTGGGTTCGGCGATCGGGGATTCACCTGGTACTGCAGACGCGCGCCGGGTGCCGGCCGCGTGCGCCGGCCGCTATCGTGCGGGCGTGACTGTTGCCCGCCCGCTGCTGTTCCTCGACGTCGACGGGACCCTGTTGCCGTTCGGTGGGCCCGGGATGCTGCCACAACCCCGGGATGGCAAGCCGGAGGACCCGGACACACCGCGCCCGGAGCTCGACTTCATCGATCCGGCCCTCGGCCCGCTTCTGCTAGGTCTGGGCTGCGACCTGGTGTGGGCGACGGCGTGGATGGGTGACGCGAACGAGGTGATCGCGCCGCGGGTCGGGCTTCCGGAGCTTCCGGTCGCGGACCTGCCGCCCTATGGCGAGCACGACCCGAACACTCTGGGTTGGAAGACGCGCGCCCTCGTCCGGGTTGCTGCGGGCCGACCGTTCGTGTGGGTCGATGACGTCATCACGGATATGGACCGCTGGTTCGTCGAGGTGGAGCATCCTGGGCCCGCGCTGCTGTTCCACGTCGAACCGTCTGAGGGGCTGACTGCCGATGGCGTCGCCGAGATCGCGATATGGCTGCTAGGTCTGGAGACGTGACAGGTCGCGCTATGCCGCCGACCGGATCGAATGTTCGCCTCGACGACGGCACACGCGTAGTCGTGCACCCCACGTGGATCTGTAGGCCAGAACCCCCACGAGAACTGCCCGTCGTTCGTGATGCTGGGCACGGGTTCCGAGGCCGCACGGAGGTTGCGCGAGAACGAAGGATGGACGGGGTGACGCGGGAAACCGTCAGCGGGAGCAATGGTGACTTCTGATCGCTTCGACCTCTCCGCCGAGGTCGCCGAAGCTGCGGTAGATCGTTCGTCAGCTTGGCGGTTCGTGACACGGTTTGCCGAGTACTGGCTCGGCGAACCGCTGACTGCCAGCTCCGGGGTCTCAGCCGAACAGATCGAAACGCGTGAGGCCGATCTCGGCGTTCAATTGCCACCTGCGGTGCGTGAGTTCTATGGGCTGGTCGGTCGGCGCCACGATCTGTTCAGCAACCAGGACGTGTTGCTGTCCATCGTGCAGAGGCAGATGTACATCGACGACGGCGCATTGATCGTTCGCCATGAGAACCAGGGCGTCTGCCGGTGGGGCATCCTGCTGGAGCACTTGGACCAAGAGGATCCGCCCGTCGTCGTGCTGGCCGACCTAGCGGACAAGTCCCAGGAGCAGTGGGAGCCATGGACCGAAACGTTCTCCGCTGCGGTGGTCCAATGGTTGGTCTACGAATCGTGCATGCGTCCTGGCGTCGGTGATCTGGCCACGAAATTCGACCGATCTGCGGATCTCGCCGTGGTCACCGGGAGCGGCAGGCCGCTCGCCATCGCTCCGTTCCCGGTGGGGCACCTGAGCGTTCAGATTGAGGTGCGTTGGTCGCTGACCGACGAGGTGATCGTGCTCGCTGACGACACGGCATTCCTGATCAGCGCACGGACCCAGGAAGCGGCCGACGCATTCCGGATCGTTACCCAGCAGACTGGCTCAACGAATAGGGGTGCAGCGGCGTCGTCCGTGTTCGGTCAGGTAACCGGCGCGGCGCGCGTCCGCGCGCGACCAGTATACGAGGACATCGAGACCGAAGCCAAGGACGATCACAGCTTCGCGATCATGCCCGACCAGCACGACCTCACGAAGACAGCGGTCGGGAGCCTGGGCGCCCGCGTCCTCGTACAGCCGTCCCTCAGACCACCACAGTTCTACCGAGGTGATGTCCCGAGGCCCACGTCGACGCCAGTACCTGGTCGCCTCGAAAGTACGGCCCGCCGTGAGGTGGTTCGGCAGTAGCGGCTCAGGGTAGATACCAAGTCCCTCGCTCGTTCCTGCCTGTTCCCAGATCAAGGACCATGTCGAGCCGTCGTCGAGGTCGAGCTCGAATCCGTGGTCGAGCAGGACGTGGTCCCCGACATGCCAGTACGGCCGGTCCGACTCGTACTCAAGATCGATGAATCGCACTCTGCTGATCCGCCGACCGGTGAGCGGGCGAAGGCTGTCAGCGATCCGAGCAGCCCCGTCATCATCAGGAGTCCAGGCCGTCCACGATGGACTCATCGGTGGGTCTCGCAGTAGGTGATGTGAAGCCTGTCGGGTGGATTGCGACGGTCGTATCGCAGTGTTCGTCCGATGTCGATCTCAGCGCAGCAGTGAGCGTCGGGCGTTCGGGCAATGTGCGAGGGGCCGTCCTCGGCAAGCTCCCGCACCTGCTCGGAAGCCAGCGCGAACGCGGGCCGGCTCCCGATCACGAACAGCGTGTCCGCGGCTGTCTCCCACAGCAGGTGGTCGCGGAACCCGTCGTGCCATCGGCGGTCATGATCTGACTGGGTGACCTCCGGGAATGGCTGCACAGGAAGCCGCACCGTGTGCGGAGTCCATGAGGTTGCGCGGCCGCGAAGTTCTTTCCACTGCTTCACTGGGAACTGCACGCTGTGGTGCATCAGTACAAGGTCAGAGGGCTGCCCTTCGCCCCAGGACCCGCACTCGCCAGTGGCTTGGCGCAATGGGAGGTGGATCATGCTGTTCGGGGAGCGAGCGGCGAGCCACCACGCGCACGCGATCTCGAACGCGGCTGCCTCGTCTACGACGATCTGTGCGGCTCCGCGTCCGGCACCGTCGTACAGCGGGGCGTGAGCCTTCGGAGAGGCCGGCCGAAGCACGCGGTACGACTGGCCGCCCAACGTGACAGTGCTGACTAGGGTGCGCCATTTCTGTTCAGCGAGCTTCATGCCTCGCCCCGCAGCCCGGCGGCGAACGCGACGTGACTCTCACGCCACGTCTCGGGCCACACCTGAGGAAGCAGGGCGATGAGTTGAGTTCGCTGTAGGGCAGTGGGCTGAGCGAACTGCGGAATGGTCATGTTGCGGCCGAGCGCGGCGAGAGTTGGGTCGTGGTCGAGCAGGATCTCCAGGTCCGCGATTGTCTCGTCCCAGCCGCTGCGGTTGCGCTTGAGCCACCACGCCCGACGTCGAAGTTCTGGGTCCGGGGACGACGTCAGCGGGAGCAGGTCGGCGTCCGACCACATGGCAGGCATCTCGAGGAGAACCTCGGACGCGAGCCGTGCGACACGGTTGGTGCCGGTCTGCAGCGTCTCGAACAGCAGCGGGACGTCACCGTGAACCGTGCGGCCGACGAGCAGGCGCAGACCGGCTTTCTTCAGCGGCGGCTCAGTGCTGCGGACCAGGTCGAGCGTTACCTCACGGTCCACGGCGCCGCCGGCCTCGACCAGGCCACGGTAGGCCCGCGCACGCATAGCCGCAGGTCCCGTGCCTCGTGCGACATCCTGATACACCGAGAGCGCGTCGCGGCCCTGCTCTTCGTAGCGCTGCCGTGCCCACAGCCGGACCAGGACGCCAGGATCGACCAGCAGCCGTTCGACATCTGCGGGATCGAGCAGGTCAGCGGTCAGCCGGACGAGGCCGAGCACACGACTCTCGGCCGACCTGTCGCCCAGGAGGGCCGAGGCCACGACGTCGGGGGCAGCTCGGTCGGCGATGGCGTGCGCCAGGAGGCTCTGGACGATGCGGTCGTGCTCGCGCGGCATCGCGGCGACGGCGTCGCTGGCACTCAGCAGCTCGTTGGTCAGGCTGTGCCGGAAGGCCATGCGCCGGACCGCGGGTGTCGTCGAGCCGCGCAAGCGCGACCACAGTGCGGCTTCTCCGTGAGCCCCGGCGAGCGCGTGCAGGTACAGGGGCAGGACTTCGGCGCCTCGCGCGCGTCCCTCGATGAGGTGCAGGACGGGCACGATCTGGTCCGCTTGGGTCAGTGACGTCCTGCGGAGCACAGCCTTGGTGGCTGCGTCTCGGACGGACCAGACGTGATCGGTGAGGCGGACGGCGAGCATGCGGTCGGCCAACGGGGCATCGGTCCGCGAGAGGATGCCGACGGCGGCTTCCCGGACTCGACCGTCGCCGTGCATGCTCGCGAGTGCAGCACCAAGGTGGCCGGACGTGCCGAGTGTTCCACCCTCCCAGAAGCTGGCCATTCCGAGTGCGTCGCGGTGCCGCCAGAAGCGTGCCGTTCGATCGATCCGGAGCAGTTCACGCGCCGACGCGAGCAACAGCCAGTCCTCGATCTCCGCAAGCGGACCCGGGGCACGTGAGAGCACGGCAGCGGCGCCGTCTGAGAGACGGTCGGCGATCTCGGCGGTAGCTAGCACGCCGCACATGGTGCCAGCCGCCATGAGCGCGAACGAACGAATAACGACGCAGGCACCGCGAGGATCTGCTTGGCCGTCACGGTTGCTGGGTGTACGGGCGGAAGACCTGTTCTGTATCCATGAAGAGGTCCGAGAACAGTTGGCTGCTGACTGTTCCGTGCAGGATGCCGAGCAGGAGATCAGTGGTGGACAGGTCGAACCTCTCCCACCGTGCGCCGTCGCCGTCCTCGACATATATCGGATACACACCGGACGAGTTCCCGGCGTCGACGCGCCAGAAGAGCGTTTCTCCGTGGCTGGTGCTGGCCCAGGCAATCAGTCGGGCATCTTCGGGTAGGTCCGCTGGCCGGAGCTCGGGGTCGTCCTCCCAGAAGAACAAGAGATCTTCGAAGACGCCGTTCGAGTCCAGTAGGTCATGACTCCGCAGGGAATCACCGGGTGAGTACAGCCGTAGGTCGTTGAACCAGACACCCGCTCCACCCGCGGAAACGAGTTGGCGGTAGTCCGCCGGCAGCCGCAGATCGAGCTGCTCTTGGGCCTGCTCCCAGTCGAGCGACTGTTGCGTCGGCGTCAGACGTGCGGCTTCGATCAAGCCATCTACGCTCATGTTCAGCTCCTTGTCCCGAAGCGGAACGCCAGTCCTGGATAGCCGTCCGGTCTCGAATCAGGCGCGGAGCGCGTAGACCTCGTCGCGTGTCATATTCGGCCTGAGCGTAACGACGTCATCGGTCCAGTCCGTGATGACGATCTGGCCGTCGGCGATCGGCGCCTGCCTAGTGATCCAGGCGACGAAATCCGCGGCCAGTTCGTCATCACCTTCAATTCCGAGCCCACCGCCTGGCGGGAGTACGTCGACGAAGAGCGTTCGACCGCCCGATTCGATCTTCAACCGGGCCAGCTCCCCGGTGGCACGGTTTGACGAGCCTGGCCATGAGGCCTCGGGCCAAGTGGTCCGGGCCGCTTGTGCCAGGCTCTCCGCGTCGAACGGCGTAGAGCCGTCCAGCGCCGCGATCATGATGTCAGCCATCGTCACTTCACCTCGCCCGTGATTCGAACATAGCCGCGCAGACCCAGGGACTTCATCCGTCCTTCGATGAACTCGCCAGCAGACCGGTTGTTCGTGGTGATCTCGACGACGCCCTTGCCTCCCATCACCTGGTCTGCGGCGTGCTGCAGGCGTTGGAGCGTCCGATCGATCTTGGTCACGGCCATATCGTAGAGACGGGGGTCCAATGTGCGCGGATCGTGCCACGTAGAGGTCGCGGTGACGTGCTTGTAATCACCGACGGCTCCGTACTGCGAGGTGAACCCGTCGGGGTGTACCTCAATGTCCTTGTCCGGAATGGAGATAACGCGTTCATTGTCGCCGTAGACGGCGATCTGTCCGTCCCTGGCGGGCCCGGGCGCACCCTTGATGGGGGTCCAGGGGTTGGACTTGTATTGTGCGGCGGCGGCAGCGTCGTCGGCGGTTGAGAGCGCGGGTTGCATCGTGCCGTCCGAAAGTGGAACGGGTTTGCGGGCCAGGAGATGCTGAAGGTCGATGACCCCGGCCTCGTCGGCGAGACCCTCGCGTGTAAACATCTCGCGGCGTATCGCCCACCATGCGGCGGGATCGGCGACCAGGTCGTCCGCGGTGTTGCGCAGGATCCGTCCGGTCGCGGCGCCGGCGAAGTTGCCGGGCGCGAACGTCAGGGCGACGCCGAGAGTGTCGGCAGCGAGCTGGGCCGGGGTCGCGGTGGCGAAGTAGTCGCGGGTGGCCTGCCGCGGGTCGCGGACGAAGGTCGCGATGCCCGCTGACTTGTCCAGGCCCCAGGTCAGGACGCCGGAGATGCCCAGGGCCAGTCCGAGTGACCCGCCCGACAGCACGATCAGCGCGGCGATGCCGGCGCCGATCGCGAGCTGGGCAAGCAGCGGCTGGTCGTGCCACCAGTCGGCGAGCGCGTCGAGCACTCCGGCCAGCCACTGGTCGGGGCTCGACCCGGAGTCCGGACCGGCGTCGGGCGGAAGGCTGGGGAACTCGAAGTCCGGGTCCAGGGACGGGAAGTCGTCCGGGTCGAACGTGGGCGGGTCGCTCGGCAGCGCTGTCGGTAGATCGCTCGGCGCAACGGTCGGGAGGTCGGTGGGCATCTGCGTGGGCAGATCGGGCAGAGTCGTCGGCAACCCGGACGGGAATCCGGTGGGCAGGTCCGTGGGTACGTCGGCCGGGTTCATCCCCGGCAGCTGGTACTGGTCGTTGGTCGATGTCCCGATCTCACGCGCCGTTGCCGGCGCGGCAGCGAAGACCAGCCAGCCGAGCCCGGCCAGGACGGCTAGGGCTGCGAGGCGCCGCACCCACGGGTGGATACGGGCTGAGGAGTGCTCGTAGGCCAGCTCGCGCAGGGCACGCTGGCCGGAGACCAGCGCCGCACCACGTGCGGCGGCGACCCGTCGGGGCTCGGCGGGCTCGCCGCTGTCCGGCGGGCGTCGTGCGTGCCCGGCGAGAGCCTGCGCGAGGTCGCGTCCGACGACCCAGACCAGGCTGGTGATCGCAGCAGCGACGGTGTTCACCACGGCAGGGGCGCCGAGGGCAGGGCGCGTGACCCAGGTGGGTGCGGGGTGCCCCGTGAGGTTGGCGGCAGGGCGGGCCGCGAGCCGGACGGCGTCGGCCAGGAGACACACCAGCACCAGGAGCAGGAAGACCGGGATGCGCCCGTGTCCGTGGCCTAGGAGGGACCAGGGGACGCGCAGCCACCATGGGATGGTCGTGGAGTCCGGATCGAGCCAGGCGGGGGTGTCGCCGTCGCCTGGCAGTGCGCTGAACAGGTCCAGGCTGGCGTTGTACATCGCGTGGTCGGCGATCGTGGACCACAGCACCACCAGGGACAGTGCGGCCAGGGCAAGCCCGGTCAGGCGACGTCGGGCCTGCCAGGCTGCGACCGCGAGCCCGACCACTCCGGTGACCAGAGCGGTCATGATCGCGTGTCCGCCGAACTCGGCGACCGTGGTCGGGGCGAGCAGGGCGCCATCCGCGCTCATCGGGGTCGGGAGCGGCGCGAGACCGAACCGAACGTAACCCAGAGGCAGGACGCCGTCGGGCGTCAGGCCGAGCAGGGAACCGAAGCCCACGTTGCCGGTTGCCACGGCGGTGCGCCGGACCGATTCCTCGACGGCGAGGAACGCCGTCCCGGACGCCAGGCCCAGCAGGAGCCAGTCGACGGTCGCGAACCGGGCGGCCCGCCGTGGTGCGAGGAGAACCAGGACCGCGACGGGCACGAGCTTGCCGGCCTCTTCGACGATGCCGGCGATGGCGACCTGGGCACCCGTCTCCGTGACGGCGAACAGATCGATCTGTGCGACCTGGCCCGCCATGATCGTGGTGACCAGGCCGATGCCGATCGACCACGGCACGCACAGCGCGAAGAAGCCCAAGAACCCGGACCAGGTCAGTGTCTTGGTCCGCGCGAGGGCGAACCACGCGACCACGACCCACAGGCAGCCGAGGTAGGCGCGCATCCCCAGGCGCAGCTCGGGCAGGAACAGCCAGAGCCCGAGCAACCAGAGCAGCGAACCGGCCAGCACGACTGTCCGGGCCACCGCCAACGCTCGGGCGGCACGCGGGTGTGAGCCGAGCCAGCGGGAACGCCATACGGCCAGGTGCTGCCACCATTCCCGGGGCGCGGGGCGGATGCTCGTGATCGGCGCACGCGCGAGTGGTGTCGTGGTCATCCTTGGCCCCCCGCCAGATAATCCGGGCAAACCGTACGGCGGGTGCGGGCTTGGGGGCAAGGTAGCTGACATGCCCCGAGGTTGCGCTCGCGCGTCGCGCTGAACTCCGAAGGGTGGGCGACTTCGCCGGCGGCGACGAGATCCCTGGCGTACCTACCGGCAAGGGAATCGAAGATACCGCCGACGGCACGGTCAGCCCTGGATCGCTCGGGTGACGGCGGCACGTACGTCTTTTGCGGTGACGTGCCCAGACCGGGACCAAGACCGGCGCCGCTTGCTCCTCACGGATTCGGAGGGCCGGGCTGCGCTGCTCGGCCGCGACCTTGACGAGCCCCTGGCGCTGATGATCGCTCCGGGCCCCGGAGGCAGACACCCTGGCGCGGCTGTCCGCGCCAGGGCACGATCGTCTTCAAGACGAGAACCCTGGTGCTGACGAAGGCCCGGGTCCCGATCGAGAGCGCACCGCCGAGCCTTCGTGAAGCGGTTGGGTGCGGCAGGCCTGCACGCGCTGTTCCAGCCGGCGGCCTGGAGTCACTGTCAGAGTCCCCGCGTAGGTTCCGTTGTCATGGGTAGCGGCCAGTGAGCTTCAGCGTGAGCTGGGGTCGGGGTCCATCGCGAGCCCAGTTCAGACGAAGAATCGAGGGGGACCATGGCAAGCCTGTTCAGCCGCTTTCTGAAGAGATCGAAGACCGAGGATGAGGACTTCGACCCGTGGCCGAAGCACCCGGACTTCGCCGCACATTTCCGGGACCCGCTCTACGACGATGAGGCCGACGACCTTGCGCCGTTCGGCAACGACGAGGGCTGGGACCTCTTGGCCGAGTGGGCGAAGCGGTCCGACGAGCTGGACAGCGGTTCGACGCTTGCGCAGATCGCGGCTGAATGGTTCGAGGACGCTCCGCTGGTTCCTGCTGACCTGAATGAGGACAATGTCGACCTGAACGACATCGTCATTGGTGCGGGATTCACGCTGCTGCGACTGACCGGCCAGATCGGTGAGGCAGACCGTGCTCTGGTGCTGCGAGCGCTGGACATTCGAGACCGTACCTACGGGCAGCAACGTGAGACTCAACAGATGCGTACCGATCTGCTGGCTTTCGGCCGGTCCGGCTAGACAGTGGCAAGACTCGTCCAAGGGAGCGAGGGTCCGCCGCTCACGCTTCAGGAGGCCTTGAGGAACTCGGGGCGGATGACCTTGCGCAGTGCCTCGGTGACCGCGTTCAGGTCTATCGGTCCCGATACAGGGCGCGTGGAGGTGTCCAGTTGTTCGAGGATGGCCAGGCGAGCCATTGTCGAGACGGGTAGGTCTTTCTCTGCTGCTGCGGCGACCAGGCGCTGGTACTGCTCGTCGGTCAGGCGCACGGACAGCACCCGTGGGGCAGTGCCCTCACTCCGTCGAACGCCGAGGGCGGTCTCGGGCAGCGGGTCGTGCCGACGGGCCTCGGACTCGTCGGACACCTCGGTCAGCAACTCCTCGATCGGCGTCGTCTCACTCATCACAGCCCCTCCTTCTCGCTTACGTCGTTCTTGTTGTCGGCCGCGACACGTAGTTGAATCTACTACGACCACGCAATGGCTGGATCGGTTTCTTTTTCCAGTCACCAGAGAACGCCATCGATCAGCGCTGTACGGGAGTCGAGATGCCAACCGCGTGGGGCGAGATTCGCGTGGCTGGGCGGCATGCGTCGCCTGGAGCACTGTCCTGACACGAGGGGGTCGCTGATGGCCGGACTACGCTGACGCGGTGGTTCTCTACCTGGTCAGGCACGGTCGCCCGGTCATCGACCCGTCCGTCCCCGCGTCGAGGTGGTTCCTGGACCCAGGGCACGAACATCTCGTGACAGAGATGGCTGCGCGGGCGCCGTGGCCGGCTGATGCCGTCTGGTTCACTTCACCGGAACCCAAGGCGGCCCGTACCGCTCGCTTGTTGGCGGGGCGGGACGTGCCCGTCGTCGACGACCTCAGAGAGCATGAACGCGAGACCGCGGGCCTGATGCCTGACTTCGTGGAGGCGGTCGGCGAAGCATTCGCGAACCCATACTCCGAGATCCGCCCGGGATGGGAACCGATCGCTCAGACGCGGTCGAGAGTTGTCGCTGCGGCACGGAGGATTCTCGAGGAACATGCTGGGCGTGACGTCGTCCTGGTCGGGCACGGCACGGCATGGACGCTGCTCGCTGCCTTCCTGACCGGGACGGAGCCGGACTTGGCGAAGTGGCAGGCCCTGACCATGCCGGACGTGGTCACAGTGGAGGACAACACGACGATGTTCGGGACGCGGCCGGTGCAGCGATAGACAGGGGACAGAACGACAACGGTCAATGGTGCAGTGCGGCACCGGCCAGCGCCGCCGCGATCGCGCTGATCTGACTCCGCGCTCGACGCCCGGTGGGCGGTGCGTCGACATTGACGAGGATGTCATGGACGTTGGCCTCGTACTGATGGAGGACGTGTCCGGCGACCGGCCGGCCGTCGTCGTGCAGGTAGCCGAGGTCGGTCAGGTGGGCCGCGATCCGGTCCAGGGGTAGCTCGCCATCGGGGGTGACGGCCGCGTACGCGAGAACGAGCAGATCGGCGTCGACGGTGAACCGCCCACGCTCCTGTGGCGGGGTGATCGATGCGGCGAGATGGTCGAACAGCACCGCCGGACGGTCGCGGGCCGCCGCGCCGGCCCGGGTGAGGTGCAGTGCTCCCTTGTACTTGCGCAGCAGCTTGAGCTGCTTGACCAGCGACTCGCGGAAGTTCGCCACCGGGACGGTGAGGTCTTCGCGGTTTCCCTTGCCGATCCAGTTCGCCATCGTCGGGACCAATCGGGCGGCTTCCTCCACGACCGCCGGGCGCAGGTAGCCCGCCGCGGTGAGCGGGACGCCGCCGTCGCCGGCCCGGTCGAGGAACCACAGGTGGGCGCTGAACGCGGTGCGGAGCTCGTCGTCGGACGGCTTGGCCGGCGGGTCAGGGAGGGCGGCGAGCCGGGCGCCGAGCTCGGCGCCGTCGCTGGTCATCGAGAGAACGTTCACCAGTTCTAGCAGGCGTGGGTGCATGCCACGTGCGCGGAGCACGTACCAGGGCCGTTCGAGCAGCTCGTTCACCTCGGCGGGTTCGAACCTGTCCGGGTCCTCGACGAGCGTGGCCAGGCCGTCGTTCATGTACTCGAATCGTGAGTCTTCCGGGGGAGCGGCCCGCCTTCCGTCCACGCACACCGCCGGGGGAGTGCCCGGCTCGGAGGGCAGGATCTTCTCCAGGCGGAGTCTGAGCTGCCAGTCGTCGCCGTAGTCGTATACGTACTCCAGCACGTCGCCGGGCTCGTTCAGCACCTGATCGAGGCGGACCTGTTCCTCCGGGGTGCCTTGATCCTCGCCCTCTGCGACGTCGTACGGGCACAGGAAGAGCTGGGCGTCGCGGTCCCAGACGCTGCCGCCGAGCGCGAACCGGTGCAGGTGGGCGTCCTCCCACCCGAAGGCGTCCTGGATGACCTGGTGCACGACGTCGAGCGTGAGGTCGGATCGCAGATCGAGTCGACGCCAGATCGGTGGTTGCGCGTCAGCGAGATCGATTCGGATCCTGAGCACGGTCGGGAGGTCACGCGGCATCGCTTCAGAGGGCGGCACGGTGTCGAGGTGATCGCTCACCTGGCCACCGTACCGACCGTATGGTGAAGCAACGCGCCAGCACCGCGAGGTTCTATCGATGGTCGGCGCAGTACTCGACGTGGAGCTCGCCCCAGGCGTTGCGGCGGTTTCTCTCCGACGACCCGAAGGGCGGGGCGCCGAGCCCGATCTCGGCGCAGCAATGGATCCCGGGCTTGGCTGCCATGTGGGCGGGACAGTCCTCGACCAGGCCGCGCAGCTGGTTGGCCTGCAGTTCGAACGCCGCACGGCTGCCTATCAGGAAGAGCGTGTCGGTAGCGGTCGCGAACCGCAGGTGGTCGAGGTTCTTGCGCCAGTGCGCCTCCGCGTGGTCGGCTCGGGTGACCTCCGGGAACGGATGCTCGGGCAGGACGACCGTGTGCGGTCGGGCCTGGCGGATCCGCGCTCGGGCCTGCTTCCACGCGGAGACGGGCAGACCGAGACTGTGGTGCATCAGGACCAGGTCGAGCCGCTCCCCGTAGCAGTTGGCGCCGCACGCCGCCGCCGTCTGGCGCAGGGGCAGCCACACGATCGTCCGCGGCGACCGGGCAACGAGCCACCAGGCCGCCGCGAGATCGACGGCCGACGGCCTGTCCACCAGCATCTGATGGGATCGGTAGCCCACGTACAGGGGCGCGTGCTTCGGCAGGCGTGCCGGTTGCACCACGCGGAACTCGCGCCCGTCCACGGCAACGTCGGCCGTGAGCGTGCGCCAGGTCGTCCTGGCCAGCTTCATCGGACCGCTCCGGTCGTGGGAGTCGCGGGGGTCGCCCCGACGACGCTCGCGACGTTGTCGATCAGCGGGTACGGCCGCTCGGGCGGCAGCGCGGTAGCCAAGGTGTCCGGGTCGGTGCGCAGCAGGCCGCGCAATTCGTGGACCCGCTCGGTGATGTCGTCGATCCCGACGATCCACTCGTCGACGTAGGCGTCCACAGCGCCGCCGCTGAGCCCGACCTGTAGCGACCGATACGGCAGCGGGCTGCCCGACGGCGTCCGCTCCGGGTCCCACTGCACCCGCACCTCGCTCTCGCGCATGCGCGCGGCCCAGGCCGTGGCGTCGTCGTACACGGTGCGGTCGAAGTGCGACAGGCACGAGGCCACCAGTGCCCGCTCGAACCCGGCTCGGGTGATCCGGACCGCCAGGACGCGCTCCTGCCCGGGCTTCGTCGCCCAGCCAGAGCGGTACATCATCCATAGGAACGACGGCTTGATCCACGTCATCCGCTCGCGCTTGAACGGCGGGACGAAGGTCCCCGCCGTCGTAGCGGCATCAGCGATCGCGCGCGGGTACGCCTGGTAGACGACGATCGTGGCGTCGTCGAAACTGGCACGCACCTGGCGTTGCGGAACTTCAAGCACGGGCCAGACGGTAGCGGCGTTCCCGGACGGAAGGCCACGGCTTTCTCAGGAACACGGCCCGTACACGAGATAGGTGCCGGCCTTGTCGGGCTCGACCAGCTCGAACTTGCGCGTCAGATCGGTGCGCTCGATGAGGTCGACCTGCTGCGTGAACTGCTCGTTGGTGACGAAGACGGTGCGCTCGAGCTTCCAGGCATCGGTGAACCAGGCGCGCAGCGCGGCGAGCAGGCGTCCGTCCATGCCGGTCTCCATGCGTGACTGTCGTGCCCAGAAGTAGACGACGGCCTGCACGTCTGCCCACGCGACGTCGCCGACCGGCGTCACGCTTGCCTTGGTGAGGAAGGTGGCGTGCGTGGCGAAGACATAGACGCAGCCCAGGCACTCGGTACCGAGCGGGTCCAGCACCGTGTACGTGTAGGCGCGACCCGCCGTGTGGCGCTGCTCGAGGTCGACGACGTCTGAGCGGTTCGCGTCGACGGTGAAGTCGTCCTCCGGCCACGACGACTGCTCCCACAGACGCAGGTGCTCTCGCGTCTCCATGACAGCGGCGTGGTCCATCGCGGCGTCGTCGGCGGTGATCGGGCGCAGGACGAACTCGTCGGTGCGCAGTTCAGCTGGGACAGGCTCGCGCAAGTCGACTGCGGGCATGGGCGTCTCCTCGTGCGGGCGTTCGTGGCGTCGCCGAGCGTGCCATGCGGGGTGGTGGCGCACCACGTGATTTAGGAGCCAAGCACGGCAGCCTCGGCCAGCCGGCCGTGGCGTCGGCCGTGTGAGCGGTGAAAGACTCGTGTGATGGACTCTCTCCACTGGCATGCGTCGATGGACCGTGAGGCGTACGCCGAGCCATTTCTCGCGAGGGTCGACGCGATCGCCGACGCTGCGCGCGCCGGGCGGTGGCGTGACGTGTTCGCCGCGTTGGACACGGAGCCCTCGGACGGAGCCATGTTCCATCCGAACGTCTGGCGGATCGGTGGGGACTCCGGATTCACGCCGCTGCACCAGGCCGCGTGGCACGGGGCTTCGGTCGAGGTCGTCAGGGAGCTCGTTCGGCGAGGTGCGTGGCGGACGCTTCGTGCCGCGGACGGCCGGGACGCAGCGGGTATCGCGCGTGATCGGGGGCACGAGGAGCTCGTACCAGAACTGCAGTCACCAGGTCCCGCGAGTGACCTTCGGTTCTCCGTGCTGGACGGGCACCTCATGGGTCTGATCGAGGCGCGCGTGCGGCCGGCGCTCGGAATCAAGCTGCGGTACCCGCAGGCCGCCGTCGTTCATGAGGCGGGCACGATCTGGTACCCGGTCCCCGGGATGTACGGCGGGTTCGTGTTCAAGGCGATTCCGGAAGGCGTGGAGGCGGAGAGCTGGATCCGGGTCGTCGGCGGCTCTGGTCAGCGGCACGTGATCAGCCGCAACGGTTGTCACCTGGTGGAGGAGGGGTTCGTGTGAGCGACACAGGCGACGGATCGACTCCCGTATTCAGCCCTTCACAGTGTGCTGGTGAGGAACTCGTAGGCGGTGGTGCGGGCAGTGTGCGGGAAGTCGTGGCGGCCGGGCCGGATCTCGACACGGGCATGCCGAGTTCCGCGTTGGCTGAGCCGGTCCCGGATGCTCACGGCGCCGCGGCTCCACCGGTCGTCGTCGGTGGCGAGAATGAGGTACTGGCACTGGTCTGCCAGGGCGATGACGTCCTCGACATCGTGCCCGGAGGCGAAGCCGGGGACGACGAACTCGGCCTGGAAGCCGACGTCGCGGGCGAACGACTCCCGGTACGGGACGCATCCGCAGTTCGAGACGCTGGCTCGGATGCGCGAGTCCCAGGCAGGTGCCCAGATCGCAGCCCGGCCGCCGTAGGAGTGTCCGATGAACCCGATGCGGTCGGCGTCCGCCTCGGGCAAGGTCGTCGCGTAGTCCAGCGCGAGGCTGATCTCCTGCAAGCAGGTTGCCAGCAGCGTGCGCCCCACGACGATGCGGTTGGACAGCTCGAACCAGGTGACATTGCGCCCGTCGCCCCAGTTACGGTCCTCGAAGCCGATCGCGTCGGGTGCGATCGTGACGAACCCGCGCTGGGCCAACTCGGCCGCGTAGGCAAGGTCCGGATCTCCGCGCAGGCCGCAGACCTCGCTCTTGCCAAGGTCGAACTGGCCGGCGTGCTGGTGATGGCAGAACACCACCGGCGCGGCGCTCGTCAGTGTGTGGGGGATGCATACGAACGCAGAGGCTCTTCCGGCGGGGACGTCGTACGACACCCGGCGTCGGAGGTAGCCGTCGCACGTGACTTCTTCCTCGACGACCGGACGCAAGGGTCCGGGCTCGTCGACCGGTCCGAGAACCCGTCGTAGCGACTCGCGTGTCATTCGGTCGGCTGGCGCACAGGGTCGACAGCGAGCGTGAGGAGCGGGTGCGGGCCGTTCGACCAGCCGAGCAGGGGTGCATCCGGCGTCGTCCGGGTGTGGGCTGCCCCGAGGTCCGCCAGCGCAGCGGTGAGCCTCGGTGAGAGGTCGCTGGCTGACGTCGTCAGCTCGTCGATCAGCGCGAGGGCTCGGGCCTCGGGCAGCAGGGCCGTGAACCACACGACATGCCGCCATGCCAGGCCTGCAGCACGGGCGTCGCTCATAGCAAGGTGATGAGCGGCACCCGGACGCCGCGCGGAGCGGATCAGGCGCTGTACTTCGGCGAACGCAAGTCTTGCCGTGGACTCCGGGTCCGTGGGGACACCGAGGGCGGCAAGGGATGCGAGGTTATGACTGGTCAGGAGCTGGGCCTGCTCGATGACCATGCCGTTGCGCGAGACCGACCAGCGTGCGGGGCCACTACCGGCCTCGGTCGCTCGGCGCCGGCACAGGCGCGCGAACGTCTCGCGGTCGTAGCCGTGGAGCGCGAGGTCGTGCAGGTCGTCGCCGAGCCCGTAGTACGCGACGTACGCGGGTCCGGCGTGCTCGGCCACCAGCGCGGCGGTGGCTCCGAACCGGCGGGAGAACGTGTCTTGGAAGATGTCGGCGGCCAGCTCAGGCACCAGGGGGACGTCGAGTTCCGCCTGGCGGGCCAGGGCCTCAAGCTCGACAAGGAGTGGGTTCGGCAGCGGCGTGCCGCCGAACCACTGCAGGTACAGAGCACCGATCCGGCGCAGAGCGGACGCAGCGGCGTCGCGGGTGGCGTCGTCCACGGCCCGGTACTGGTCCGCTGCGGCGACCCACGGCAGCTCGCCGAGCCTCACCTGTGCGCTGAGGTCGGTCAGCAGCAGCGACCGCCGGTCGCGGAACGCCCGGTAGGTGCGCGCCATGAGGAGTCCGAGGGCCGGGTCCGGATAGGTCGCCGCATGCTGTGCGCCGACGAGCTGCGGGACGAGCTCGGCCAGGACCTCAGCTGATGGGACGACGCCCCGCTCGTGCAGTTCCTCGATCGTGGCCTGCGCGGCCAGCGCCAACGTGCGCACTACGGACGGTGGAACGACTGCACCCGTCGGCACCTCAGGCGTCGCCTCAGGCGTCGTGATGGGAACGAGCAGGGCTTTCGGGTCCGGCACGCCACGGTGTGTTGCCTTGGTGTCGAGCCGTTCGGCGACGACCTGCGCTACCGCCGCGTGCGACGGCTTTTCGACCGACTTTCGCTGCAGCTCGCGTGCCTCGATGAGGTCGGCAGAGCCAGGCAGGCCTCGCTTGGCGACCATGCTCCGTACCGCGTGCGTGACCTGGCTGCGCTCACCGCGCGACAGTGCGCCCGTCTCGGCAGCGCTGACGGTCGCCGCCACGAGGACGCCGAGGTTGGTCGTGCGGCTGGTGTGCGCGGTGCTCCGCGTGTGCCGGATGGCCAGTGCACGGTACCGGGCGGCGGCGTCGACGAGTGCGACGTGGTCGGGCACGGTTGGGGCGTCGCCGTCGGTCACTGGCCACCACAGCGCGAGGAGCTCGTCCGCGAACGGTGCCCAGACGGTGAGAGCCTCTCGCTGAGCCTCGACGCGAGGGTTCGGCGCACGCGAGGCGAGGGCCGCACGCGTGACCGCCTCCGAGCGTCGGAAGACATGGTCGGACGGCGGCTCGGCGTGCTTCGTCGCGACCGGATAGAAGCGAAGCTGGTCCATGAACGGCCCGACCTGTTCCAGCACTGACACGGCTGCATCGGTGTCACCCGTACGAACCAACCAGGTGACCACCAGCAGCACCGCGTTCTCGGGGTGCACGACGACGTAGCGGCCCTCGTCCAGCATCGTTCCCAGGCGCGCACGGCCCTGGTCGCTCAGGTGCCACGCATTGAGCGCGGCCCGGGAAGCAGGTAGGTCGAGGTCGCGCGCGAGGTCGTGCTCGTCGTCGGACAGCGGACCACCCGCCGCCGCCTCGCCCGAGGCGAAGCCGCCGTGCAGGACGTCAAGGGTGACCCAGGTGGGCAGGTCGCGTACCGGCGTGCGGGTGCCGGTGGTGATTGCTCCGGTGAGCACGCCCGCCAGGTGGCTCACCCATGCCAGGGCGCGATTCTCAGCACGCTCACGCGTGGTGGGGTCGGGGTGGTCGACGGCGGCAAGCAGCTGCTGCTCCACGTAGGACATGCCGACATGGCAGGCTCCGAACCTGCGCCCTCCGGGTTAAGAGCCCGGTGCTCTTCCCTGAGCTACACGTCGATGGCCGGCGTGGCGGGTAACGAGCCCGCGCCTTCCCGGTCCCAGCCGGGCGTTCTTCACTGAACTACACGCCGTCGCGGGACGACCGTAGCGGATCACGGTGGTGGGGGTCGAGGTCATTCGACGGCTGGACCAGGCACCTGGCTCCGCAGTGGACGGTTCACGCGAGGGGTTCAGTCCCACCAGAACACCCAGGCGTTGATCCCGATGAGGGCGGTCGCGTACCGGGCGATGGTGTCGTAACCGCCTTGCCACAGGTTGTCCGGACAGAAGGCGAAGTGCTCGCGTGACACGGCCAGGGCGTGCTCCAGGTCCTGGGGCGGGTGGGCGACCGACAGCCAGAGCGTGTCGGTCCCAAGTCCGACCACGCGTGCCCCGAAGCGCTCGCCCCAGGAAGTCAGTGCGGCGGAGATCAGCTCCGTATTGTTGGTGTGGTTGCACGGGCCGTCCCAGCCGGCGAGCGTCAGTGCACTGGCACCGTCGCGAGCGGGGAACAGGCCGATACGCCACCGACGTGGTCGACCATGGAAGTCTTCGTCGTCCTGGAGATGCGCCGCGTACTGGTCGGCCATGGCCAGGGGAGTGCCGTCGCCTGTGCCGGGTGGCGCCAGTCCCGGCCATGGGCCGGACGGCCACTCGTCTTCCGGTATCTCGTCGTCGTCATCTTCTTCAGGCTCGCGATCGTCCTGGAGCTGGTCCCACAACGTGCGCAGGGCCTCCTCGGGGTCCGTGGCGTCGAGCACGTCGATGGTCTCGGGGAAGGACCACCGATCGTTCCAGGCACGGTCGTCGTCGTGCTCGAGCAGGATCGGGTACAGGCCCGACTGCTCATGTTCCTGCCGCAGGCGGGTCCATGCCTCGCCGGCTTTGTCGACGGGCGCGTCGGATATCCACAGCAAGGCTCTGCCGTGAAGTGCGGTGTGGCTTTGGCCGTTGTCGGCTGCACGGAGGAGCTGGCCGGGCGGAAGGGCGTCGGGCAATGCTGGGAAGTCAGCGTGGGTCACGGCCCGAACCGTAGTGGGCACCTCTGACATAGATGGGGTGGCAGCTGATGCGGATGCGGTACTGACCCGCACCACGTGCACCCGCAGTCCTCGGAGTTGCCGAGGTGATCGCAGTCTGCACCACACTGGATGGGTGCAGACCTACTCCCACTTGCTCGTGGCCAGGCACCGAGAGAGCGATACCGTCGACCGCCGTGGGCAGGCGTCATGACGATTGTCGGCATCACAGGGCACGCCAACCTCACGGACACCACTACAGCGTTGATCCGCCACGGTATTCGCGCCGAACTTGCCAAGTTCTCCGGCGCTGGCTTGGTCGGGATCACCTGCTTGGCGCGAGGCTCCGATCAGGTATTCGCCGATGTCGTGCTCGACCTGGGAGGCGCCATCGAAGTAGTGGTTCCTGCTGCCGACTACTTCGACCGGATCGACGACAAGGCCAGCCGCGAGCGGTGCGACGCCTACCTGAGGCGGGCTTCCGCCGTCCATACCCTGGCCTATGCGACGGCGAATGGCGACGCATACCTCGCCGCGAGCCGAGAGGTCGTGGACCGGAGCGACTTCATGCTGGCGGTCTGGGACGGTAGTTGGGGCAGCGGAACCGGACAAGCGGTTGCGTACGCACAGAGCGTGGATCGAGCAGTTGTGACTGTGTGGCCCGACGGCGCGACGCGGCGAGCGTAGCTACGGTCCACAGCGCCGGCTCAGGTAACGCTACGTTCAGCTTTCCTGCATTGAGGCGGGTGCAGTCAGAGTTCACGGTCCCATGAAGACCAGCGGCCGCGGTTCTGGAAGGTTGCCAGCAGCGAGGCGTGCGCGCCTTGGACATGTGACGTCGACGCCGGCTCGAACACTCGCCGTACTGAACCACAGGATCTGGAGATAACGCATGGCGATCGCTCTGTACAACACTCTGACGAGGCGCGTCGAGCCGCTTGAGCCGATGACACCGGGTGTCGTGCGGATGTTCGTCTGTCGTCGTTCGGCGGCAGCCGCGAGAACGGCTGCCGCCGAGGAACGGTCGGGGGCGGTCGGCGCTGCGACCAGAGTTCCGAAAAGATCGAAGACGACGGCGTGACTTCGAGGCGCCGGGGAAGGACCGCGCGGTCGACGAGCTGAGACGGCAACCGTCTCGGTCCGTGGACGTATCAGCCGGTCACCGCTTCGACTGCCTTCACTTCCACGACGACAGGTAGATCGAGCTGGTCGCTGACGTGGTCGGCGACCACGCAGAGATCGGCCTCCGTGACAGGGGGGTGCAGCCCGATATGGATCGTGCCGTCATCCGCCTGATGGGCCGCGGAGACGTCCGCGTCAGTGCCGTTGAGAACCGGGACCAGATCCTCGGTTACGTCGAGCTTGACCACATCCGCACCCACTTGCGGTCCGCGAGAGCAACTTGAGTCAGAGGTGGCCTCGCCCGCAGCACAGCCGGTCAGGGCCACAGCGGTCAGCAGCGACGCGATCACGAGCCGAGTCGCGGCCGTAGCAGCACTCACGGTCGCATTCGCAACGCTTGGACTCTCGAGCGCTGCCGGTGCAGGTGGTGATTCAGAGCTCCCACGTGCTGACGAACGACCCATCTCCCTCACCTCGGTCGAGTCTGTAGACGGCCATCGGCCCAAGCTCACGGCCGAGCAACTGGACTACATCATCGCAGCCCAGGAGAGCCTGGCCAAGGTTCCCGGGTTCGGACATGTCCGGTATGACAGGGAGGCGCACGCGGTGTCGTTCGGCTTCGTCGGCAAGGCTCCCGAGAACGTGCGCACCACGGCGGCGGCGGCGCCGGCCGGGCTCAGGGCGTCGATCGAGCGCACCGACTACACGGCGAAGGCTCTACAAGCCGGAGTCGATGCAGTGATCGCCGCACCGCAGTACGACGGCAAGATCACCAAGGCCTACACCGCCAAGGACGGGGTGCACGTCGTCATTGATCAGGACTCGACGTTGCGCAGGATGGGCGCAGCCAGCGTGGCCGACGCCATCGAGCGAGACGTCAGCGACGGCGTCCCGGTCCACGTCGAGTTCAGGTCAGCGCCAGCGCAGGCGTCACGGACCGCGCACGCAGGACCGTGGGCCGGCGGAACGTCCATCTACGCTGGCAACTCCCTCTGCACGACGGCGTTCGCCGCGCTCGGGACGGTCGGAGGGGTCCCCGCCCAGCCAGGGATACTGACGGCACACCACTGCACCGAGCCGCAACCTTCAGGGACCGTATTCCACCACAACTCGATCCGGAGCTTCGGGACTGCGGCGATCGAGGCTCCACTGAGTCCTGACGGCGTCCGCGCAGACGCGTCGTTCGTGCGGACCTCGGACTCTGGACAAGGCGCGATCTATATCGGTGACCTGACCAGCAACGCCGGGATCTCGACGACGGGCATCGTCGGGATGCCTGCCGAGGGGACACCGATCTGCTACTCCGGCCTGCTCTCGTCAGGGGACCTTGACAATCCCGACACACCCGGCCCAGGGGCGACGTGCGACCACGTGGTCGAGTCGAACTACGTGGTGTGGAGCCCCAGCGGGGTGGACCACTACTACGGCCCCGGATTCGAGACACATCACGCGTCCCACAACCGGTCGGTCGGTCGGTCAAGGTGACAGTGGCGGGCCCGCGTTCATCGCCGTCCTGGACGGGAACGAGAATGTCGTCGCCTACGCGGCGGGCATCATCTCCGCGGTCAGCGGCAGCGACTTCAACACGTGCCAGGGGACCACCAGCCCTGGCAGGATCTGCAGCGACGAGGTGCTAACTCAGGCGTTCAGCTACGTCTGGGAGACGATGCCTGTCTCCGTCGTGCTCAACTGACGCTTTCCAGCCCCGTGGCGGCCAGGAGACCACATGATCCTGGCCGCCACCAGGCGACTCCACGGTAGTCGTCGAGGACTTCGCTGGTGCCGATCAGATACCCGACGCACTGACGAGCAAGGGAATCGTCATCGAAGACACTGCCAGCGGCACCCGCTGGTGGCTGGCCGACACCGTCGTCTCCGGGGGCTAACTCCACCGGCGCGATGTCGTGCCCAACCCGGGTCTTTGCCGAGCCAGGCGGAACCTCGCGAGTGTTCGTTCTTGCGGATTGTGCGCCAGGTCGTTCGGCGGCAGCTGCCAGAGTTCTGAAGATCGAAGACGACGGCACGCGTGATGGGGATCCGCCTGGGGATGGCTCAGCGCGTCACCGGGGCCCTGCCACGGGCCAGCTGATCGTCAGCGTGCCGTGTGCGCGTGGCAGGACCGCCACCGACGATGAGACATCGTGGTCTGGCTCGGTACCGACGGGCCACCACTGGAAGAGCGGTTCGGCGCCGCGGTGGTGGGCTCCGTAGTGGGCGATCATGTCCGCGAGTCGCCGTGTGAGGTGGGCCGCGTCGGGACCTTTCCCGATCGCGCCGACCTCGAGCGTGGTCTCTGTGGCGGGCCGGCGGTGCAGGGCGGTGAACGATGCCCCATCGACGAGGGCCGGATAGAACGACATGTCCGAGCCGCGGTCTGCAGGGTCGTCGGCTTCCATCGCACAGGCGCCCGGCTGGACCAGGACGTAGGTGAGCAGGTCGAGCCAGATGGTGCGGTTCTTGTAGATCACGCCGGACCATGCCTCGACCGGGTCGGAGGCCAGGACACGGTCCGATACCCCGAACGACTTGGGGATCTCGTCGGTGAACCTGAACGTGACCGGCTTGCCAGATGGGCCCGTCAGCAGGATCGACGGCGGGTCGAACAACCCCATGCCCTGCAGTGGAACAAAGCCGCCTGGCACAGTCGACTCCGAGATCAGTCGCTCGTCCTGCTTGCGGAACCCGACGATGCGCTGCAGCCCTGGAGCGATTTGGAGCGGGACAACCAGAATCCCGCCGGGTGCGAGCTGCTCGACCCAGGCCGGGGGCAGGGACCAGGGAGAGACCGTGACCATGATCCGGTCGAACACACCACGACCAAGATGCTCGGCGGCATCGGCTGTGACCACCTCGACGCGGTCGGCCAGGCCGATGTGTTCGAGACCTGCGCGGGTGCGGGCGGTCACTCCTTCGTCGATGTCGACGCTGACTACCGTTCCGGTGGGGCCGACGAGGTGGGCAAGCATGGCCGCATTCGGGCCGCCGGACCCGATCTCCAGCACTCGCTGGCCTGACCGGACCTGGGCTTGAGCCAAGTTACCCGCGTGCATCACTGGTGCGGACAGCGAGGACAGGGCCCTGCCATCGTCAGCGAACCGCGTCCGCAGGGCGTCGTGGATCGCGTACGGCAGCTCGGCCGGAGTGCCGGCTGGCGCGAACACCTCGCGTGGCACGGCACGGAACGCGGCCTCGATCCCTGGGTCCGTGAGAACCCCGCACTCGATGAGTTCGGCAATCATCCGCTCGCGTAAGGCTTCGGAGCTTGACTCCGCTTCGGCCTGACGGGCGGTCGTCGTATCGGCCTGTGTCATGCGTTCCCCCTGCGAGTCGATTGCTTCGGCCCATCGATCCCGAACAGTCGACGGACCGGCGGGACACCTTCGAGCGTGATCTCGGTACGCAGATCGTCCGGGCGGGCGTCCCATTGTTCTCGGGTCATGCGGTAGCTGTTCTCGATGACCGAGCGTCCTTCTCTGGCGGCGGCCCGCGTCCCGTTCGCCGTGTACCCGAGACGGCGGGACACAGCGTTCGAGGCGGGATTGTCGGCGTGCGCCTCGCTGACCATCTCTGCCGCGTCGAGCCCTTCGAAGGCAAGGTGCAGCGCCATGAGCCGCATCCGGGTGCCGATGCCCTGGCCATGGTGTCGAAGCCCGAGCCAGGACCCGGTAAGTCCCGAGCGGGTGACCTGGAAGTTCTTCGCAGAGATCTGCTGTTCTCCGACGATCTCGCCGCCGCGGAACACAGCAAGCGACAGCGTCCAGTCGTCGGCTGCGGTCCGGGCCCGGTTCTTCCATTGGTGAGCGAGCACGTTCCGCTTGACCTCCTCGTCGGCGCCGCGCGTCCACGGCCAGGAGAACGGGGTGACCTCGGGATCGTGCACGCCATCGGCGGCGAGTTCGGCGAGTGCGAGCAGTTCGGGATCGTCGGGTAGGCGAAGCTCCAGGTCATCCCAACGGACCCGAAGCCCGAACGTCGGCATGACGGCGCTCAGAGCGGCCCTGCCCTGCCCGATCGAGAGAGAGCCCACCGTCACATCCTCTGGGGTGCCCGGATGCCGAGAAGGTCCAGACCGGTGGCGAGGGTCTGGCCGGTGAGGTCGCACAGAGCTACGCGGTTGGACCGCACGGCGTCGTCAGGGGCCTTCAGGACGGGGCACGCGTCGTAGAACCTGGTGAACGCGGTTGCCACGTCGTAGAGGTACCCACATAGCCGGTGCGGTTCGAGGGCTAGTGCGACGTCGCGCAGTGTGGCATCGAAGGCGTCGAGGGTGAGCGCTAGAGCCTTCTCGGTGGGGTGCGCCGGCAGCGTGATGTCCACGGGCACGACGTTGGCCGCAGCCGACCCGGCAGCCATCGGCTCAAGCTGTGCTGGCGCGGCGGCGGATGCCTTGCGCAGGATGGAGCGGACTCGGGCGTGGGCGTACTGCAGGTAGACGCCGGTGTTGCCGTTCGTGGCGACCATCTGGTCGACGTCGAACACGTAGTCCTTGGTGCGCGTGTTGGACAGGTCGGCGTACTTGATCGCGGCCATCCCGGCGGCGTGCACGATGTCGTCGAGCTCGGCGTCGGTGAAGTCGTGCTCCTTAGCCTCCAGGACGGTCCGGATGGCGGCCTCTGCGTCGTCCAGCAGGTCGGCCAGCCGCACGGTCTTGCCGGAGCGGGTCTTGAACGGGCGTCCGTCGGTGCCGAGCACCGTGCCGAACGGGACGTGCTCTGCCTGGACGGTGTCGGGCAGCCAGCCGGCGCGACGGGCGGTGTCGAAGACCATGCGGAAGTGCAGAGCCTGCCGGGCGTCGACGACGTAGAGGATGCGGTCGGCCTTGTAGTGGTCCACCCGCAGCCGGAGCGTGGCCAGGTCGGTCGCCGCGTAGCCGAAGCCGCCGTCCTTCTTGCGCACGATCAGCGGCACGGGCTCGCCCTCGGGGCCGGTGACGCCGTCGGTGAAGGTGACCACGGCGCCGTCGGACTCGGTGGCGATCCCTGTGCGGAGCAGCTCATCCACCACACCGGCCAGGGAGTCGTTGTAGCGGGACTCGCCGTCGAAGTCTCCGCCGTCCAGCAGGATCCCGAGCCGGGCGTAGATGACCTCGAACGCCTTCTCCGACTCGGCGACCAGGTCCCGCCACACGGCCAAGGTCGCGTCGTCACCCGACTGCAGGGCCACGACGCGGGCCCTGGAGCGGTCCGCGAATGCCGGATCGGTCTCGAACTCGGCCCGCGCAGCCTTGTACAGGCCATCCAGAGCGGACATCGTCTCGGCGCCTCGGCCCTTCCACGACACCTGCGGGTGCTCGTCGAGGTACTGGATGAGCATGCCGAACTGGGTGCCCCAGTCCCCGATGTGGTTCTGGCGGGTCACGTCCGCGCCCAAGTGGCCCAGCACGCGCACGAGCGCGTCGCCGATCACGGACGAGCGCAGGTGGCCGACGTGCATCTCCTTGGCCACGTTGGGCGCCGAGTAGTCGACCACTACCCGCTCACCCGAGCGGGGCGTGGTCAGGCCGAGCCGTTCGTCGGCGAGCCGCGCCGCGACGGTCGACCACACCAGGTCGTCGGGCACGGTGATGTTCAGGAATCCCGGGCCCGAGACCTCGGCGGTCAGTCCGGTCAGGTGCCCGACGACGTCGGCCCCGATGTCCCGTGGAGCGCGTGCGGCCTTCTTGGCGACGGCGAGCGTGCCGTTGGCCTGGAAGTCGGCGCGGTCGGATCGTCGGACCACCGGGTCGGTGCCGGCCAGCTCGGCCGGGAGCACCTGGGACAGGGCGGCCTGCACGGCTGCCTCCACCTGGTCCTTGATCGCCACGACGTCAGACACGCGTGAACCTTCCAATCGGGGTTGTGTGAGGCCCCGGCCCGGAGCGGGCGAGGTGGTCGCCAGTCTAGGAACGAGGGGGTGCCGACGGCCTATGACCGCTCGATGCCGAGGACGGCGGCTTCGACGAGCCGTGGCCCGGCGTACTCCTCGGGGATGGCGTCCATGATGACTTCGTCGGCGGGTTGGCCGAGCCAGGAGCCGGTGCGGCGTCGGGTGCCGACGGTGCGGAAGCCGGCCTTCTCGTAGGCGTGGATGGCGGCGGTGTTGTTGGCCAGGACTTCGAGGTACACGCTGCGCAGTGCGGTGACGTGGAAGGCCCAGTCCAGCACCATCGTCGTAGCGATGGTGCCAGTGCCGTGTCCGCGCTGGTCGGGTTCGCCGATGTAGATGAAGAACTCGCCGGTGCGGTAGCGGTCGTCGATGAGCAGGGACGTCATCCCGACCGGTGTCCAGGTGTCGTCGTGGTGGCGGTAGATGGTGAAGCGGGTCTGGTCGGCGCTGCCTTCGAGTTGGGCTTCGAGCCCGGCAGCTCGTTCGGTGAGGGACTCCGGGGTCTGTCGGGCGTATCCGGCCATGACCGGCAGTGAGTTTTCCCAGCGCCAGTAGGTTTCGGCCAGGTCGGCGCGGAGAGGGCCGAGGCCAACGTCGTCGTGGGTCAGCCACAGGTCGGGGGCGGTGATGTCGTTGATGACGAACTCCACGTGGGTCAGGGGATGGTGTGCAGAACGGTGTAGCGGCTCGTGGTCGGTGGCTCCGCGACGGGGGAGCCATGAGTTTGGATCCAAGCGTGGAACTGCACCGGGTCAGGCGCAACGCCATGGCACCACGTCACGCTGCGTCGGCGTGCCGCGAGGACCAGGACCGCGGCAATGGACTCCTCGAGGCACGCGATCCGGAACGGTAACCAGCGCGACGCCCAGCGGACGGCGGATACGACTCGTTCCGCCTCGTCGGCGTGCGACGGCGTGGCAGTGAGGCGGGCCGCCGTCGCCGCGAGAACTGTCAGTCGTGACATCGCTCGCGCGCTCTGGCCGAGCGAGCGGACCGCGAGCGTCACGACGAGCGCCGCCGCAGCAGCGACACTGTCGCGGACGGTGGGCCGCGCGGTAGGACCAGGTTCGACGTCGGCTTCGTCGGTGCCGAACGACAGCCCCCAGCGGGCTCTATGTATGACTCCGGGCGCCTGTGCCCACGCCTCGGCTGTGGCGCCGGTGGCAGCGGTGATGCGACCGGTCGTGTAGTCGACCCGGATGGTCACGCTGTCGAACGCGCAAACTCGCACGTCAGGGATGGCGGGTGCGGGCATCATGGCGTGAGCGCCTCCGATCTGACGTTGTCCTTCGTGCTTTCCCAGGCGGGCAGCACGGTGGAGTAGTGAGCCTGTAGCCAGGCCTCGCAGACGATTGCGGCGTCCAAGAGCCAGAGTCCGCCGGTGAGTCCGGCCGCAGCCTGTCGCAAGCCGTTGACCAAGCCCGCTGGATCGATCAGCCCGAGTGCGGCGAGGTGGCCGTCGGCGATGGCGCTGAGGTCGCTCAGGTGGGTGCGCAGCCCAAGGTGGTAGTCGGGTGTGTAGACGCCCTTCGTGGTTCGTGCCAGCAGCGAGGTCGGCAGGATGCCGCCCATCTCCGCCCGAAGCACTGGCTTGTACGCGGCCGGGCTCGGCATCCGTCCCGCGACACCGGACAGGTAGGAGTCGATGACGCGGGAGTCCGCGAACGGGTTGTGCAGGTGGACGCCGGACTGGGCCGCGAGCTGAGCATCGGCGTAGGCGGTGCGTCCGACCTCGGCCATCTGCTCGACTACGTCCCAGACTGCCCGCTGCCCTGCGGGTGCAGGCAAGGCCGATTCGGCCGCCTGGTCTGCGCGTACTGCGGCGTGGTGCCGCGCCATGGGGGTCGCCCAGGGTTGTTGGTTAGGTAGCGGCAGCCTTTGCCGCACGCGCCGGGCCGCTGCAGACGTTGGAACCTGCCCGCGTGCCAGCCGTGCCCACGAAGTGAGGACACTGGCCGGGTCACTGCGTAGGGAGTCCAGGACGTCGCTCAGGACTCGACCCGGTGAGCAGCGGTGGATACGGGCCAGGCGGACTACCTCACCGGATGCCTCGCGGTACCGCCCGGCGGCGAAGAGATCAGCGATCCACACATCCGGCGTGCACAGCAACGAGTCTCCGCCGTCACCCGTCAGGTGCGCGTCGGTGCCTACCCGATCAGCCATGGCGGTCATCTGATAGGCGAAGCGGGCGTAAGCGCGTGTCGATGGTGCCGGCTCGTCGGTAGCCGGGATGGTGTCCAAGCCGCCGTAGGGGAGATGTCCTGCTTCCAGCGGGAGGAGGTGGTGCGCGACGCCGGGCCGACCGGCCGCATCGAGGGCGTAGCGGAGGTCGCCCGCTGGGCGGTCGAACGGTGCATGGACCGTGAACGCAGCCACTGACCGGTCGGGACCGAGTCGTTGTGCGGCCAGGAGCGCGAGCGAGCTCGAGTCGAGGCCCCCGGACAGGTCCGACGACGGCGACGCGCTGCCGTCCACCCGGATCCCGACAGCAGCGTCGAGCTCCGCACGGAGCGAAATCCCAGGACTCCGCTCCCTACCAGGCCACCACACCCGGGCCACGGTCGTCCCGCTACTGGCGATCTTCATACGGTGACCGGCTGGCACCAAGTCGACCGCTTCGAAGTACGTGGTGGTGCCAGCCAGGAGAGGGCTGCTTGGCGCGAGCAGCTCCACCGCGAGGCGCTCGCTGTTCACAGCAGCGCCGGTCAACCCGGCCAGGCCACGCGCCGTCGTCGCCCAGTACGCGGTCCCGTCGAACACCGTGTTGTACACCGGGACTGAGGACGCCAGGTCCGTCCAGACGGTGGTGGCCACCTCGGTCTGCTCGACGACGGCGTACGCGCCCGGCCACCGTAGGACGACGTCGTCCGGAACGCCGGATGAAGCAAGCCGGTTCAGCTCGTCATCGCCGGCGCCGCATGTCCCCACGACAACGACACGCCGCATCGGAGCGCTCGCGGTGCGGACCCATGCTTGAGGTGGGTCGCCGACCAGCCAGAGGTCCGACGCGCCGCCGACGGGCACGCTGCCAGCCGGACGCCGAGCACTACCCACGCCGAACGATCCTGCGAGCCAATGCATCTGCTTCCCCTCTGCGCTCGTCGTGCCAGACCTGTCAGGAGCCGGGCGGTGGTGGCCCAACGGAACCTCCGGGCCACCACCGTTCGGGTCAGCGATAGGCGTACCGCTTGTCCTCGGTACCGGCCTTCTTCTTGCTGCCCTCCGTCAGCGTGACGACGTCGCCGAGGTCGATCATTTCCTGCTCCACGGTCGTGGGCTCCGCCGTTGTTGCCTCTGTCGTGTTCGTGTTGCTCTTCATCGCTATCTCTCCTCTTATCGAGTCCGGGTAGGTCCCGGACGCCTGTGGTGGGCCGCAGTCGATCAACGCGGCCTTGCTGGGCAGATGTCGCGTCGAGCACTCAGGGCGGTCAGCGCATCGAGAACTCGGGTACGACTGAAGACGTCGAGGCGGGGAGCCCGTGGTGCAAGGGCAGTTCGAACCCGGCCCGGCCGCTCCGGTCGCGGGTGCTGCGCCAATGCGCGCGGCGCCGGCCGATCTCCCCGCGTGGGTAAGCCAGACCCGCCTCACGCGCGGCAACCTCGATCGCGCGCATGGTCGCTCCCGTACCGGACGGGATCGGCCCGTGTCTCACCCATACGCCGTCACGAAGGACCCAGGTGTCGCACCGCGCTATCTCTGAGTGGTCCTCGTGCCAGACCCGCAAGACCACCGGACTCGGCGCAGTACGTACGGCCATGGCGAGCTGGCCCGCGAGCGGCGCGAGGGCAGTGGTCTTGACGTCGAGCGGCAGCAGTGAGCGCAGAACGGTTACCGCTCCGTGCTGAACGATCGTGCCGGTGACCTCGCCCGCGGCGGCACGGACAACCTCGGAAGCGTGACCCATCGCGACACCACGGTCGGCCCAGACCAACATGTCGATGTCGTTGGGGCCGTCCCCAACAGCCACCGTGGCATCGTGGCGGATACCCAGGTGGACGCGAAGCCGTTCCAGCGCTGAGGCCTTGTGGGTTGCCGGCGCGGTGACATCCAGCCAGTTGCGCCCCGCCGGGGTGACTGTCACGCCAGAATCCGCTAATGCCTGCGCGTGAAGAGCGATACCAGGAGCATGCAGCGCGACACGGGTCGCCGGCACGGCGCACAAGTCAGCGACTTGTACCCGCTTCTGCTCCCCGTTGAGCAGCTCCCTTTCGAACAACGCGTTTACCCGCCAGCCCCAGCCGACTTCCTCGACCCCGACATGTGCACCGGGCGCTAGCCCCAGAGCTTGGTGGATCACTGCGCGCGTGTCGAAGTGCCGGGCGTCCTGGACTACATACCCCGAGGCCGGACTCCGGTCCAGACGGACAGTCATCGCGCCGTTGGAACAGACGGCGAACCCCTCAGTCAGGCCGAGCCTTGTGGCGACGGGGAGCAGCCCGACCAGCGACCGACCAGTTGCCAGCACGACCTCGTGACCGGCCGACCGCACCAGATCAAGCGCTGCCACGGTCTCGGACGGGATCTTCCCGCCGTGATCCAGGAGCGTGCCATCGATATCGCACGCGACGAGCATTGAAGGGCGAGCAAACGTCTGTGGCTTGAGGGGTGCGGTGCTCACGGTGCGTCCTCGGCAGGTGTCGGGGTGTCGTGCTCTTGCCGAAACTCTGACCGGTACCGGGTGTTCGCTGGTAGGAGCGGCGCGTCAGCCGCTGTCAGCAGACAACTGTCTGCTCCGGAGTACACGGACGGCGTACAGCCGGCGGGCGCCGATGAGCGCGTGCGTGCGTGGCGAACGCGCCCGACCAGACCGTACGCTGCCGAGCGTGAGCACTCAGCCGAGCAACTCGACGCCCAGCACCCCGGCACCTGAGACTTCCCCACAGAGCGCCGCGACGCCGAGCAGGTCGACGCAATGGGAGATCCTGGACGAGCGCTTGGTGGACGACACCCGCCGGGCCAACGTGAGCATCGCGAGCGTGCGTCTGCCCGACGGCGTCGAGTTCGAGCAGTGGGTGCTGCGCGTTCCGGCCGCGATCATGGTCCTGATGCTGGACGACCAGGATCGGGTCCTGATGATGTGGCGGCACCGGTTCATCATCGACTCCTGGGTCTGGGAGCTGCCTGGCGGCTACCTTGACCCGAACGAGGGACCCCAGGCCGCTGCCTTCCGTGAGGCTGAGGAGGAGACCGGGTGGCGACCCCGCGACGTGCGCGAGTACCTGAGGTTCCAGCCGATGGTCGGCACCGTGGACCAGCCCAACATCATCTACCTCGCACGCGGCGGACATGACACAGGCGCTGCTCCGGACATCAACGAGGCAGAGGAGATCCGGTGGATCCCGCTCGCTGAGGTCCTGGGGCTGATCGAGTCCGGGCAGATCGTCGGCGCGGCGTCCGTGGCCGGATTGATGAAGGTGCTCCTGGACCGCGCTGAAGGTCGGCTCTAGCCGCTCCTAGTTAGCTCGCGATGAGGTCGCGTGCTCTGGCCCGGTAGGTGTCCACGGCATCGATCCCTGCGTGTGGTGCGAGGCGTTGGGCAATCTCGGCTAGGTAGTCACGCGATCGTGCTGAGTCGATTCCCTGAGCGGCTTCAAGAGCCTGGTGGCCGGCTTCTGCGGCTTCCTCGACGTTCCCGTCCTGGGCGTGAGCCCGAGCAACGAGTGCGAGATTGAACATCCGTCCCCGGGCGTACCGCGCGTCCATGTCCAGGGAACGCTCCGCGAAACGCACGGCAAGGTCGCCACGGCCCAGGGCGGTGAACGTCTGCCCGAACTTCGCCGCGAGATACGCCTCGTCGAAGTAGCCCAGCCACTGCGGGTCGGTGGCGCGCTCCGCCTGGTCGAACAAGCGCTCAGCACGGTCCAACGACGACGCTGTCGCAGAGGCTGAACCGTTCACGGCATGGCCCTGAGCTTCCAGCACCGCCGCCTCGGCTGCGATCGCCCCGACGCCCGCCTCGGCTGCCGCACGCCCTGCCGCCCGAGCCAGGTCGATCGCTTCGTCACCGGAGCGGAGGTACGCGGCCTGATGGCTCATCGCAGCCAAGATCTCCGCTCCGAGCGGGCGGTCCTCGGCAGCGCCAGCAAGGTGGAGGGCCTGGACCATGTACCGCTGCGCCAGGGCGTGTCGCCCGACGTCGTAGGTTGCCCACCCAGCCAACTGAGTCGCTTCGGCTGCTGCAGAGAGCAGAGCGGCTCCGGTGCGGGTGTCGTACTGGCCTTGGAGGAGCTCAGCCACGTCGTGGTGCAGGAACCTGACGACTCTCTCGCGGACGTACCCACCGCCGTATTGATTGTCGACCGTGCGGAACGCGCCCAGCATCTGCCGGATCATCTCGACATCCGGCATGCCGACAAAGCGGACCCCGGTGCTACCGGGACCGGGCGTCGAGGGGGCGGTGAGCCATCGCAGCGCGGGCACGAGGAAGGTCGCGGCGTTGAAGGCCGCAGCGGTCAGGAAGTCACGGCGCTCAAGATCGGACCGCCACAGCTCAAGTGCGTCGCCGAATCCTTGCTCGGCTGGCGCAGTTGGACCGGACGCGCTGTCGTGCGGTGACATGGACGCTTGAGCCGCTACCCGGACCATTGCGCTCAGGCGGCCGCCGGCGTCAAGCGCCTCATCCAGAAGCGCCGCCACCGCAGGGCTCGGGCGCTTCTGTCCGTGCTCCAGGTCCCAGATGTGCCCGTGGGAGCAGTGCACGCGCTCGCCCAGGCCGCGCAATGACCAGTTGCGCTGCGTGCGCAGTTCATTCAGGAGCGCCCCGAACCCGGGATCGACAACGACGTGCTGACCCATGGGAGTCCCCCTGCTCGACGTGGTGCAACGAGGCTACCGGCCGGATGAGCGGTACGTCAGCAGAGAGGACGTGCCTTAAGAACATGGATGGGCGGCCGGGTAACCGTGCTGGATTCGACGGGTTCGGAACGGTTCACTCGCCGTACATTGCCCACCAGTCTGCGAACGGCACGGCGTGCGCCAAGGCTGTCTCTCGGTAGGCGACGTACTCCGGGCCGTGGTCGTCCGGCAGGACGTCGGCCCCGATGAACTTGCCGTCGCTGTAGTTGAACCGGGCCGGTGTGGTCGAGTCGAAGAGCCAGAAGTCGCCGACATGTTCAGGGAGCGGCGTGGGCTGGTCAGTGACGTCGAGGATGAAGAACTCTTCGCCCGCCGTGGCATTGGTGGCGTAGCCCCAGCCGAGTTCGAAGCGCAGGTAGGGCGTCAGCGGCCGTCGAAGAACATGGACGCGGTACATGCGCCGTCCCACGTCGGTGTGGGTGCGCACCTCGTCGAGCCAGTCAAGGTTGTAGTCCGCGGGCTTGTCCTGGCCGTCGAGGAACAACTGGTAGGCGTCGACGTTGCCGGACCGGCTGTAGTCGTCGAGAGTCTCCAGCCGGAAGGCTTCGCGTTGAAACTGGTCGAACAGGTCGCCGAGGGCCTTAGACCTTGTTTCAGAATGGTCGGCGTATCCGCTATGTCTGACCTGCGGGTTCGGGGCAGGCTGCGGGCTCGTGATCGAGGATTTGGTTCCTGACCTTCTGTGGGAGCAGGTCGCTCCGTTCCTCCCCACGCCGGCGCCGCGCCCGTATTGGCATCACGGCCGCCGGCGGGCCGATGACCGTGCGGCGTTGGCCGGGATCGTGTTCGTGCTGCGGCACGGGGTGGGCTGGTGGCAGGTCCCGCAGGACTCGTTGGGCGTCTCGGGAGTCACCTGCTGGCGCAGACTGGCCGAGTGGACCGAGGCCGGTGTGTGGCCCCGGCTGCACGAGGCAGTGTTGGCCCAGATGCGCCGCGAAGGTCTGCTGGGGCTGGACGAGATGAGCATCGACGGCTCGCACCTGAGGGCCCTCAAAGGGGGGCCCATGTCGGCCCCTCACCGGTCGACCGGGGACGGCCCGGGTCCAAGCACCACCTGATCGTGGACACGAACGGCACCCCGCTGCAGGTGTCCCTGACTGGTGGGAACCGGCACGACGTGACCCAGCTGCTGCCCCTGCTCGACGCCCTGCCCGCGATCCGAGGCACGGTCGGCCGGCCACGACGTAAACCCCGGATCCTGTACGCCGACCGTGGCCACGACTACGACAAGTACCGCCGCGAGCTACACGACCGGGGCATCGCGCCGAAGATCGCCCGCCGAGGGGTCGCCCATGGCTCCGGGCTCGGCACGAAACGCTGGGTCGTAGAACGTGGCTTCTCCTGGCTCCACCAGTTCAAACGCCTGCGCACCCGCTACGAGGTCCGTGCTGACCTCCACCTCGGACTCATGCACCTGGCCTGCGCCATCATTTGCTGGCGCAAACTCCCGGGCCGGTCATTCTGAAACGAGGGCTAAGCACCGGCTCGCACCAGCCGGTGAAAGCCATCTCGACCGGGAGCGCGACGATGAACCCCCGTACCCGTTTTCTTGGTGCGATTTTACTTGGTGCGATGCCGAGCCCGATGTCGATGGTGTCCGATCCCGCATAGCTGAGAGGGTGCCACTCGCCATCGACATGGCCGCGCGCCCAGCGTCAGGCGGCTCGTCGGCTGGGAGAACTCCCTCCTTGCGACACGCGGTGCGAGGGCGAGTCAGCGGCGCCGTTTCATCCGGGACCCTCGCTTCGATGCTTGCCTCTTCTTCGTCCTTGGCTGGAGGGTGCTGGGTTGCCCTCAGAGTGCGGTGGGCGCCCGACGGCGCCACGCGCGGAGTGCAGGCCCGTGGGGACTCCCAGCATGCGCAAGCCAGGTGTAGTGTCAGGAAGCGCTGAACCGGACGCTGGGGGCTGCATTGACGAACCTACTGCGCGAAGCCGAAGTGTTGGACTGGCTCCTCGGTGAATGGCGCGAGACTGGCCCGAGCGTCTGTGTGCTGGAAGGCTTCAGCGGGATCGGAAAGTCCATCGTCGCGCACAAGATCCGGCGCGCCTGGGATGGTCCTGCCGTCCTCGTTTCGGCCTCTGAGTCGGACGACATCGAGACCCTGCTGCTTCTGATCGCCGCGAAGCTAGAGGCAGACGGCGTGAGCATAGTTGCTGACCATCCGGACGGCGACTTCCGAGCCGGCCTGCTCGAACTCCTAGCGACTCAAGCGTTAGTCGTCATTGACGACTTCGAAGCGGCGCTAGACCCAGAGAGCCGACTGCCACGCTCTGCAGGTCTTGCCGATCTGGTTAGGAACTTGTGCAAGAGCAATTTTCAGGGCCGTGTGCTCCTGGTAACGAGCGAGTCTCCGGCGGAAGGCCCCTGGCTTCATGGCGCTGCGACCAAGACCATGTTTCCGCCGTCCGCAGACGACGCGCGCACGATCCTAACGCGCCTGATGAGCGATCGAGGGGTTCTTGACGAAGTGCCCGCAGACATGCTGGACGACGTTGTCGCATGGCTCGGCAACAATCCGCGTGCGATGGAAGCTTTCGTCGCTTGCCTTGTTGACGAGCCGCTCGACGGATTGATTGATCTCGGATCCGATGCATGGCAGAGTCGCGAACTCGCCGCATCTCCAATGGTGGTACGACGTCTCGAGGAGCGATTTCTCACCAAGACGATCGAGAGGCTCGATGCACCTTCGAGGATGTTGCTGGAGTCGCTTTCGGCCTTCCGGCGCTCCTTCACCATCGATGCAATCCGCGAAATGACCCCCGCCGGCAGTAGTGCTGAGGCGCTAAAGGACGGGCTCGCCAGCAGGTTTCTGCTGGGGAGGGACCGACGGTGGTACTCAATATCACCCGTGGCGAGACAGTTGGCTCTCTCCAGATTGGGGCGAAACGAGCGACGCCGTTTGGTTGCGCACAGGCAAGCCGCTCAGCACTACAGGAAACGACTGCAGCCGCGTCCCGCTGGCGGTATCGGCGGTGGGGGGACTCCGCGTGACCTCGTCCGGGTCGGCGCAGAGTTTGTCGAGGCTCGGTACCATCTGCTGGCTGTCGGCGCGGAGGCCGATTTTCAGGAACTGGCGGCAAATTATCGGCGAATTATCCTCGGCAGTTACCAACATCTTTCTCGTCCGCCCAGCGACCCCGCTGCAGTCCGCGAGTTGATTGCGACACTCGGGGCCGCGCTCTTCGATCTACCCGAGGGCTACGGCAGGCTAAGGGGCGTTCTGGCGGCCCTATTGGCTGCTCGCGGCCGCCCGCGCGATCTTGAGGTGGCATATCGTCAGGCGACTCTCGCGACGCTCGAGGTGCGTGATCTCGACCCCTGGCTCCTTCGGGTTGAACTTGCCTGCCGACTGGACACGCCACTCGCGATCGCCGCAGTGGTCGAACAGGGCGCGCGGAGACTACCCGAGAGGGACTTCGGGATTCTGGTCCGCAAGGCGACCGAGGCACACGGCAGTCGGCGGCAGCTTTCCGAAGCGCTGAAGGTTGTTCGCTTTGGCCTTGAAAACGTGCGGGATCCCGAGATTCGCCAGCACCTACTCTCCCTCGAAGCATTCGTCCTTAGCGCGAGTGGCGATCGCGAAAAGGCAATTGATGTGCTAGTTGATGCCATCCAGGAGGTGGGTAGGGCATCGCATCTCGGCTGGAGGTTAGTCGAGCAGGCGCTGTTTCTGGCTCACCAGCAAGGCGACCGAGAGCGCATCGTGAAGATCCGCCAAGTAGCCACTGAGGGCGAGATGAGTGATTCCGCGATAGCCTTGTGCGATCTGGTGACCGATCAGATAGAAAGGCGTTTCGCACGCGCTGCCGAGAAGGCGCTCGACTACACGGATTACTTTGCCCTCGTTTGCCAGGGGGCTTTTTCCGCCTTGGTGGCTGGGGAAGTTGAGCGCGCTACATTCTTATTTGAATCAGGGAGGTTCGTCGCGAACTCGGCCAGCTGGTGGCTTCGCGGGCTGATCGCCCTCTGCCAGGGCTCGGCGGAGGTCTATTGGGAGTCCATGGCTCAGGCACTGGGCCGGGAGCTGAGCGTAAATGAGCGATCGGACCCGCTCTTGTGGCTTCATGTCTGGGCTGAGCGACCTCCTTGGATCGGGAACTATCCAGCCTTCTATTTTCCGCGACTTCCAGCTCTCCTCACGGGTCTCCAGGAGGACATTGTCTTCATGGACTCGTATGTGCCGCTTCAGAGCATGTATCCGCTAAGCGGCGTCAGTCTTCCAGTCTTGCGTCCTACGGCGAAGGCGAGTGCGGATGGTGTGCTAGAGGGGCGGATCGCGGGCGGCGATCGTGCCCCGGTCATCACGATCATTAGGGAGATGAATGTGGGAGACACGTTCCGAGTGAATCGGGGGGTAGCCGTTGGTGGCAACGGCCATATCGCGGGTCCCGTAGCAGGTCGGGACATCAACTGGCCCGGCGACGCGGACGCTAGCCAGATCGTTGCCGAGCTGCGTTTGGTGGCGGACGCCTGTGAGGCGGGGAGCGTCGAGGCGTCGCCGGTGGAGGTGTCAAAGCTCCGAGTCGCCTTGGAGGCCGCGGAGCAGGGGGACCCCGGCGCTACGAAGAAGGCTCTTTCAGGGCTCGGCAGTTGGTCGATTGGCGC
This sequence comes from Promicromonospora sp. CA-289599, assembly GCF_050936155.1. Taxonomy (NCBI): domain Bacteria; kingdom Bacillati; phylum Actinomycetota; class Actinomycetes; order Micrococcales; family Promicromonosporaceae; genus Promicromonospora; species Promicromonospora sp. CA-289599. The sequence continues at coordinate 1,326,573 of NZ_JBNJNI010000001.1, read as the reverse complement.
GGCAACCGAAGTCGGCGCGAGTGTGTTAGCGAGCGCGATCGCTGCCGCGATCGGTCTGGGCTGAGGGGCGTCGCTCCGCGAAGGCTGTCTCTTACCGTGCTTGCTCGGCGCCGTGTAGTTCGAAACTCGTCGTGCTGCGCATCCTAAGACCTCGTTTCAGAATGGGCGGCGTGTTCGCTGTGTCTGACCTGCTCGTTTGGGGCAGGCTGCTCGCTCGTGATCGAGGATTTGGTTCCTGACCTGCTGTGGGAGCAGGTCGCTGCGTTGCTGCCGGCGCCGGCGCCGCGTCCCTATCGTCATCATGGGCGTCGGCGGGCCGATGACCGGGCGGCGCTGGCCGGGATCGTGTTCGTGTTGCGGCACGGGGTCGGCTGGAGGCAGGTCCCTTCGCAGGCGCTGGGCGTCTCCGGCGTGACCTGCTGGCGGCGGCTGCGCGAGTGGACCGAGGCGGGGCTCTGGCCGCGGCTGCACGAGGCGGTGCTGGCAGAGATGCGCCGGGAAGGCCTGCTGGGGCTGGACGAGATGAGCATCGACGGCTCGCACGTGCGGGCGCTCAAAGGGGGGACCATGTCGGCCCGTCACCGGTCGACCGCGCCCGGCCCGGGTCCAAGCACCACCTGATCGTCGACACGAACGGCACCCCGCTGCAGGTGTCCCTGACCGGCGGGAACCGGCACGACGTGACCCAGCTGCTGCCCCTGGTCGACTCCCTGCCGGCGATCCGGGGCACGGTCGGCAGGCCCAGGCGCAAGCCCCGGATCCTGTACGCCGACCGCGGCTACGACTACGACAAGTACCGCCGCGAGCTGCGCGACCGGGGCATCACCCCGCGCATCGCCCGCCGCGGCGTCGCCCACGGCTCCGGGCTCGGCAAGAAGCGATGGGTCGTCGAACGCGGCTTCTCCTGGCTCCACCAGTTCAAACGCCTACGCACCCGCTACGAGGTCCGCGCCGACCTCCACCCCGGACTCATGCACCTGGCCTGCGCGATCATCTGCTGGCGCAAACTCCCAGGCCGGTCATTCTGAAACGAGGTCTTAGTCGCCAAGCTGGTCACCGAATGCCTTCCGGATCAGGTCCAAGAGGGTCGCCGTCGGGGCCTGGTGCGACGGATCGTCAAACCGTGGTCAGACGGTGCACCGTGCACCACGGATTGTGCCCCCGGCCGGGTCGGTCTCATGAGTCGTCGGACAGTGGGCCCTCACCCCGTTTGGTGGACACGCTGATACTGGATCGTGGATCCAGAGGAAGCGAGTTTGATCCGCATGGCTATGAAGAACTATCCGGAGGAGTTCAAGGCCGATGCTGTGGCCTTGTACGAGTCCACGCCCGGGGCGACGATCAAGGGCATCGCCCGGGACTTGGGCGTCTCGCGAGAGACGTTGCGGTTATGGGTGCGCCGCGCTGCCGAGCAGCGCGGGCAGGCCGCCGTGACGGCCGGTCCGGCAGCGGGCACGACGCCCGGCGAGCCCGCGGTGCGTTCCGGTGGCAGGGTCGGGCAGCTGGAGGCACGGGTCGCCGAGCTCGAGGCGGCCAACGCCCGCCTGGAGGCCGACAAGCGCAAGCTCGCCACCGAGCGGGAGATCCTGCGTAAGGCCGCGAAGTATTTCGCGGGAGAGACGACCTGGTGAGCCGCTTCCAGTTCGTCGCCGAGCACCATCCCACCTACTCGGTGAAGCGGCTGTGCCAGGTCCTTGAGATCAACCGGTCGAGCTACTACAAGTGGCGCGACGGCGCCGCTGGTCGTGCCGCCCGGGCTGCTGCTGATGCCGGGCTGGCGGCGCGGATCCGGGCTCTGCTGAAGGAGGATCCGGCTCTTGGCTCGCCGCGGGTGACGACCGAGCTGCGTAAGGCCGACCCGGTCGGGCCGCCGGTGAACCACAAACGGGTCGCTCGTGTGATGCGCGAGCACGGCATCGCGGGGATCCGGCTACGACGACGAGTACGCACCACAGTCCCGGACCCATCGGGGCAGAGGGTGGGCGACCTGATCAAGCGGGACTTCACCGCGCAGGCACCCAACCGCAGGTATGTCGGCGACATCACCTACCTGCCGGTCGGTGGCGGGCAGTTCTTGTATCTGGCGACGGTGATCGACCTGTACTCGCGCCGTCTGGTGGGCTGGTCGCTGGCTGATCACATGCGCACCGAGCTGGTCACCGACGCCCTCCAGGCCGCCGTAGCCGAGCGCGGCTCTCTGGCCGGCGCGATCTTCCACAGCGACCACGGAGCCCAGTACGGATCGAAGGACTACGCGCAGCTATGCGGCCGGCTGCAGGTGACTCAGTCCATGGGCGCGGTCGGCACCAGCGCCGACAACGCCCTGGCAGAGTCGTTCAACGCCACGCTGAAACGCGAGACCCTGGCCGGCGCACCCGCGTTCGACGGCGCCCGCGCCTGCCGCCTCGCGGTCTTCCGCTGGATCACGCGTTACAACCTGCGCCGCCCGCATTCCCGCCTCGGGAACCAGAGCCCTATCGACTACGAACACGAGACCGACCCGGCTACGCTACGGCTGGCCGCCTGACCACACGAAGACGTGTCCACTTCTCGGGGCGAAGGCCCAGTCGCTCTTGTCGCACAACACGGGCAGTCGCCGGTCTGGCACAGCGGTCATGTGCTAGCGGGCACCAAGGACAGGATCGTGCTGATGATCGTGGACAACAGCGTGACGATCGCGACGAGGCTTGCGAGACCTGTCTTCGGATTGCTGAATAGTTGCTTGAAGCACTCGCGCAGGCGAGGATGTACGAAGAACGTCCGCATGCGTTGCCACTTGTGCTGCTGCAAGTGGCAGCCGCGCAGGACTCCTCGGGCATTATTCCGGCAGGTCTTGCCCGCAGCGCGGACTGGCGCACCACATGGGTTTGGTGCCTGGAGCAGTAGCCACAGAAGGCCGAGCAACGAGAAGCCCGCGATCGCTCCGAACCCGAGATCTCGGGTCAACCATCCCACCGCAGCCACGGCTAGTGCTGCCAGCCCCCAGTAGCGCCACGTCAACCTCACCAGATCCCGCACCATCGTCACCATGGCATGGACCGTATGGGCTGGTCATTACGGTTATCAAGGCCATGGTTGTGAAACCATTACTCTTGCATTGCGATGCAGGCTAAGGTAGATCGAACTCGGAGCGCCTTGAGAACAGTGGCCAGCTTGGTGCCAAGCCAGAACGAATGAGTTGGCAACCGCTGAAGCTGCAGACCGGTACAGCCTGAGGTTGGTAATTCTCGCTGCGTAGCAGCAGCGCCACAAGGCCGTCAGCTCGATACCGGGATGGCGACTTCCTCGTACGCCCTGGGGAGAGGTACTCGGGCCAGCCCGTGGCGTGGGGCCCGTGCCCGCGCCCCCGGATAGTGCAGGACAGCGGCGACACAGCCGACGAGCCGCGACGGCCACGTACAGGCACGCGACGACGCACACCGCGAGACCGAGACGATGTCGCGGCTGTGCAGCTAGGGCAGTCGAGCGGATGGACAGCGGGTCCCGCGGACCGCCCTGGTAAGGGCAGCGCACCTAATGCACAACGCTGTGAAGGGTGGCGAATCAACTTTAAGTTGACACACGCGGGCTGGTCTGTGGGTCGAATACCTGGCCCGTGGGCGTGGTGAGCGGCTTCAGCGTGCGGGCGGGCAACCTCGGGTCTACTTTGAGTGGTCATTTTCCACTTAAAGTTGACAGGTTGGGCTCGTGGGAGTCGTTGAGGTCAACAACACCCTTGCCGGCACCGTCGGACTCAAGAAGACCCACTGGCGCGCAGCGACAACGGAGATCGGCTACTGGGCAGCGCCCTGGGCCCGAGGCCGGGGTCTGATCACCGAGGCGACGCGGCTTCTTACCGACTGGTCCTTGACCACAGGTGGCATGCGCAGAGTCGAGCTGCGAGCAGCCACCGAGAACATCGCGTCCCAGATCGTCGCGCAGCGCGCCGGCTTCACACACGAAGGTGTCCTGCGCGACGCCGGGTTCATCCACGACGGACGCGTCGACCTGGCCGTGTTCTCGCGAGTCGTCGCCGACATATAGCCACCCGCACCACGATCCGAAGCCGCAGCACGCGCTCGGCCGGAACCTCGCCTGCTGACCCGGCTGGCTCTTCCCGCACACCTCATCGCTGACATGGGCGCGCCCTCAACGAGGGCATTCGCCCAACTCGAATACGGGCCTACGCCAGTAGCGGAGGTCGCCGAGGCGACCCGGAACAGCCCGACAAGCGCCTGGGGAAGGGGGTGGGGGACATGATGACGGTCCACGTGCTCAGCGCCGGCAGCGGATACACGTACCTCACTCAGCAAGTCGCCTCGGGGGACGTACCGCGCGGCCGGGGCGTGTCGTTGACGGACTACTACATGCAGCACGGCAACCCACCCGGGCAGTGGGTCAGGTCGGGGCTGGAGCAGCTTGGGGGTCTCGGGCCAGGTCTTTGGGAAGCAGATGGAGTCGTTGTTCGGGCAGGGTCGGCACCCGGACGCGGACCGGCTCGAGGTCGAGGCCCTGGCCCGCGGCTTGTCGAAGCAGGACGCGGAGCGCACCGGCCGCCTGGGACGAGCGTTCCCGGAGTTCAAGGCGCGGGCCGACGACGGGTACAGGCAGGCGTTGCAGGCCGCGTTTGCTGTGTTCGCTGCCGAGAACGATCGTCCGCCGGAGGCGGGGATCGAGCGGGACCTGATCCGCTGGAACGTCGCCCGCTCTCTCGCTCAGCAGGAGCGCACCGAGAAGGGCGCCTCGGGTGGGCTCTCGGACCAGGACGTCGCCACGTGGTTGGCCAAACGTGGGCAGCAGCCCCGTAAGGCGGTCGCGGGGTATGACCTGGTGTTCACGCCGTCGAAGTCGATCAGCGTGTTGTGGGGTCTGGGTGACGCGGCCACGCGGGAGGCGATCACGAAGGCGCATACCCAGGCGTGGCGGGACACGCTGGTGTGGATCGAGGCCGAGGGGTCGCTCACTCGTGGCGGTGCGGGCGGGGTGCTGCAGATCGATGCCCACGGCCTGACCGCCGTGGCGTTCGACCATCTGGACTCCCGGGCGGGGGACCCGAACCTGCACACTCACGTCGCGGTCTTCACCAAGGTTCTTGGCGTGGACGGGATCTGGCGTGCCCCGGACGGTCGGGTGTTGCTGGCGCTGAAGTGGCGGCGTCGGAGCGGTACAACACCTGCATCGAGCAGCTCCTGGTCGAGGCTCTTGGCGTCGCGTTTCACACCGAGTCCCGGGGCCGAGGTAAGCCAGGCGTCCGCGAGATTATCGGTATGAGCGCATGCACCGCACGCATGCACCGCTTGTACAGCTTGAACACCGCGAGCTTAGATCCGAGTGTCAGAGTCGGACGTCGATCAGGTTGCGGCTGGGACGAGGTGCTGACGCATCGCATCTGCCGCTGCTGCGGACAGGCCTTCGACTGCACGACAGCTCGCGGTCGCACCGCCGGTGCTCGTAGGGGCCCCGTTTCGGAGGCGAAGATCGCGCGGGAGATCTTGACTGTAAGCGCAGTTCAGGGACATAGACCCTGCGTCCACGGGCAAACGTCGGGGTTAAAGTCGGGTGCGGAAAGTCGCTGCTTTGCCCACTGCTGCGTTGTCTGCTCCCAACCGTCCGAGAGCCAGCGTGCGAGCACGAGGACGGAGACGTGTGTGGCGCCGGCCGCTCGCACGGCGAGTGCTGCTGAGGTGGCGTGGCCGCCTCCAGTCCAGGTGTCATCGATGACAAGGACGTGGCGTCCGGCTGCGTTCGCGCTTGCGGCGTAGTGGGAAGGGTTGGCATCGCGTGGGTTCGTCGAGTCCGCTGCGGCGGTGAGCGTGACCTCGATCGCTGCAGGCCGCGCCAACTTGCCAACGATGTCGTTCAGGGCGTGCGTAGTCAGGTCTGGCTTCGGAGGCAGCGACGGAACCGTTGCCCAGGCGGAGACAGGTGTGCCGGTCAGGGTGCCGGCACAAATAACATGGCCCAGGAGGCCCAACGCCGCCATCAGAGCGACAGTCTGGCGATGGACGGGCGACGAGATATGCAGATTCTTGTAACCGCGCATGACATGACCAGACTGGGTAACCGGGGCAAGGTAGCTGGCGTAGGCCATCATCCCGAGTAAGTCGGGACCTCCGGGATAAGAGAGGAGGATCCGACACCGACTGCAGATCGGTCTTGACGCCGTTGGGGTGAAGCAGCGAGAACAGGTTTCCTCGAGCAGCGGGTTGCGCAGGAAGCCGCCAGCCGTTGCCGCCAGTGTCTGCTGGACCTGAGCAATACGCGGGTCTATCACAGACCAGCGCCCAGTAGGTGATTCAGCAGGCGGTTGACCTCGTTCTCCTTGTTGAGAACGGCATCGATCTGCTCCAGCGCCTCACCGATTCCGTGAGCCACGTGCACTCCAGGACGATCGAGGAGGACCTTGGCCCAGTCGTTCAGTGCTACAACTTGATCGGTAAGTATGACGGGACGGCCGTGCTCGACAGCCATACGAGCCTGGGCACGAGCACCGCTCTTCTCACTCGCCTCGACCACGACCGTGACGCGACCGTAGCCGGACATGACGGCGTTCCGCATGAGGAAGTTGTGCTGTTGCGGGGGCGCATCAGGCCAGAACTGGGAAAGGACGAGTCCTCTTTGCATGATCTGCTCCTGGAGGGCTCGGTTCGTCGCCGGGTACTGCTTGTTAATCCCGGTACCGATGATCGCGACCGTACGCCCGCCAGCTGCTAGTGCGGCGGTGTGTGCCGCCGCGTCGATACCAGCCGCGAGACCAGAGAGAACGGTGACGTGCCGACGGGCGAGCGCATCTGCAATGGCAGTTGCGATGCCGATCCCACGCTCGGACGCTTTTCGAGAGCCGACCACGGCGATTGCAGGGTCATTAGCGAGGAGTTGACCGGCAGCAAAGAGGAAGGGGGGCGCTTGGTGGATCTCGCGCAGGCGTGTGGGATAGCTCGGGTCGAGGATCCCGACCATTGCATAGCCGGTGTCCGCCCATCTCTTCACGTCAGTGCTGGCCTGGTCGTAGGTGGTCTGCAACTCTGGGTCAGGTAGCAGCGCCTCGCCAATTCTGTCTTCCCAGACGGCGACCGCGCTGCCTCGCTCCAGGACGCGTTCGGTTACCGAAGCCCACCGCTCACCCCTGCGGAGGGTACGGAGCAGCGCGACCAGTGCGACATTCTCCTCCGTGGCCATGGTCATGTGGCCAGCGTAGGTCAGACCTGACGACTGGCCCTCCATCACGCCACCTCCTAGTGTGTCCAACCCGCCAGCCTCCCATCGACCACTGACGTTGCTCATAGTCGACGTCTTCAGGCGCAGAGGACGCATCTGTCGCGGCTCCACAATGCACCACGGCGGTCGTGGCAGATGGCCTCGGTGCTCCCGAAGTTACTGCCGAGATTCAGCTGCCGCCCGAGCGTAAGGACCGTGACGTTGTGAGCACCCGCCGCCTTGAGAGCCGCAGCGGCGCTGGCAGCCGACGAGCCAGATGTCCACGTGTCATCGAGCAGGAGTACCGAAGCGTCGCTGACGTCCCTCGGGTCAACTTTGTACGCCCGGGGCTTGAGTTCACCCCGCTCGGGTCGCTTAGTAAGCCTGTCGCGCACGATGGCACCAGGGCTCCAGTTGAAGCGGCGGGTCACAGGGTCGTTCGCAATGACTCCGTGCAGAAGCTCATCGAGATGGCCGAAGGTTCGGCTCTGGTTGTCCGACGGCACGAGCATGGCCACATCGATCCCGCTGGCGTCTCCTTCGATGCAATCGGCATGCTCGCGAACGAATACCGTCAGAAGTGATGCCAAGGGCCTCCGCAGCCATCTCACCGGGCCGTCCTTGTACTGATGAAGCATGGACTCCAGGCCAGCGTCCAGGCTGTATGTGACGGGCACGACGGTGTCTACGGTGTCACCGTAGGCACGGCACGCCCAGCACGTTGACCATGTCTCGCCGGCATCTCGATAGCCAGCTGCGCCGTAGCAGCGCGTGCAACTGAGCGGCTGGCGTGGCGCGACAGGGACCAAAATGTCGCCCTGCTCCTCCATCCAGTCCAACCAGGTCTGCACGCTGCGCGGGCGCTGAGCAGCGGCTGGACGTGCGAATTTGCGATACGCCACTTTGGTCTCCCTCCCGTTAGGACGCTAGTGGCTAAACAACCTGTATGGAGGCCAAGCAGCCGAAATCACCCGAAAACCGGCGATGGCGCTGTGGATCATCCGGAGCCCTCGATGCGATGCTGTGATCTTCGGTGGGAGGTCTTGCACGGACTCGACCAGTAGCGTTGGTGCGCGTGGCGGGTTTCCTGGAGTGGCTGATGCAGTTCACGCCATCAGACTTGGTCGCCGTGTGTGGTCTTGTCGCGGTTACTGTGGTCTCGGCGGGGTCTATCAGGTGGCAGAGCGCGCGGGCCCGACGGGACGGCCTTGCGGAACGACGCCGGGAAGTACATCTGCGGTTCTGGAACCAGGCGAATTCTCTACTGCGACTCGTCCAGGCCGACCGCGACAACCTCCAAGGCAGTTCTCCGGCGACGGCTGCCGGGAACGAAGAGATCCCGTCCCTACTCGATGGCCTGCGAGTGATCTGCTGGGAGATCGAGATCGTTTCGCCCGACATCCACGACAGATGCACGATGGCGCTGACCGCTCTCGAGCTGGCCGCTTTGGACGTTCGCGAGTTGTCGACCGTGCGCAGCACCATCACGCGCGGCGGGCAGACTCCCGGTACCGGCGCGCGGCTGAAGAAGGCGATTGACGAAGCAGCGTCCGACCTCGAGGCGGCTCGCACGAGCTTGAATCAACTGCGAGATGCGCTTCGCCGGTACGAAGACCCAGACAGAAAGTAGCTGGCTCATGTAGGCCTGGTCTGAGGCGTTCGGTACATCTGGCAGACGTGGAGTGTCGCAGCATTGCATCCCGGCAGTCGGAAGCGCTGGTCAGGGCTGTCTGCTGAGGCGGGGCCGCGAGCGTGCCTGAAAGCGAAGGCGGGGCTCTCTGCACTAGAAATCGAACTTTTAGTTGATCCCTCGGCCGTCATCGGCCGTCGAACCTGGTCAGAGGCCCGGATCCGCGGAATTCCGCGGATCCGGGCCTCTTCGCGTCTCGGGGTGTCGTGGACACCTATGGACGTGAGGAGCCCCGAATTGCCGCCCTGAGGGGCACGCAGGGGCACGCCGACACGACCAGAAGGGATCGATCATGGGCAAGACAACGGCGCCAGGACCGCAGAGGCGAGAGGCATGGGGGAAGGCTGCGCAAGCTCCCCTCGAAGCGGTGGCAGGCCCGCTATCCGGGGCCGGACGACAAGACCTATTCGGCGCGGACCGAGGCCGACAAGCCACTGACGTTCCTCACCAAGGGTGACGCTCGCGAGTGGCTTAACGGGATGCACGGGACCATCAGTCGGGGGGAGTGGGTTCCGCCCGCTGACGCCGTCCCGCGTCGTCGAGCGGCGGTTGAGGAGGAGGCCGCTCGGGACATCACGTTCCGGGAGTACGCAGAGCGGTGGCTGGGACGGATCGCGAGTGAGCCCGGCAAGGGTGGCAAGCCCCGTCGGCCTGGCACCGTGATCGCCTACCGGGGGCGCGTGCACAACTACCTGATGACGCCGCTCGGCGACGTGAAGGTCCGCGAAATCGACACCGAACGAGTGCGCGCCCTGACCGCGACGCTCGTCGCCATGCCCTCGGTCCTCAAGAAGGAAGCCAAGCACAATGGGATCGCTGGCGACGCGGTCGACGTGCTGAAGATGATCCTGCGTGCGGCGGTGCGCGACGGGCTTCTTTCTGCGATGCCGGATGTGCCGACGCCGAGCCGGAAATCGGTGCGGCACGACGGCGCGCATACGCCCGAGGACGACGTCGCCGCGCCGACTCAGGTCGACGCGCTCTACGAGGCGGTGCCGCAGCCCTGGCGCATCGCCGTGCTGTTCGCTGCGTAGTGCCAGCTCCGGCGTGGGGAGGTGCTGGGGCTCCTTTCGGGAACTCTGGCTCTATGTCACAGGTGAGCAGCGAACTCCGGCGAAAACGCCGCGCACCTCCGATATTTCGCGGCGATCCCTGCGCGCCGGGCCCGTCGGAAACTGGACTTGGGATTTGACTCGGTTCCGTCGAAGCCGGCGGTTGTACCGTCGCGCGCGCCTTCGGTGCGGCGCTGCCGCTGTACAGGCAGGATGCGAGACGACACGTCGTTCTGGTGCGGCAGAAGCACGATGAGCCGTGACGCTCTACGCTCGCGCCATGGATCCCTCCGAGATGCGAGAATTCCTCCGCGAACTCGAGGAAGTGCTGCGCAGCGCTGGACTCAACTCGATCGTCGACCACGAGCGTCTGGCCGCGACTGAAGGACGCACCACTGACGCGGTTATACCGAAGCAGGCACGATCTGGTGACGTCCGCGTGGTCGAACTGACCGTTCAGGACCGCATCGGTGTTCTGCTGGACCTGTTGGAAGCCGCTGTTGGTGGAACCTTCGCCATCGAGGGCACCCTCATAGGCTTTGCTGCTCGGAACGACGTCCAAGAACAGATCGCGTTTAGCCCCGACCGGCATGAGTTTTCGAATGTCGAGGACGCTCAGCCGTGGGAAACCGGGGGGCGAGCCGCTCTCGAAGAACGGCGGGCCGACGTGCGCGCCGTGCTCCAGACCATCGAGGCGATCCGATCTGCCACGGGACACCAGCGATCAGCGACGCTCGAGCCGATCAGGGACCAAGAGAACGACTGGGGAGGCTGGGCATGACGACTGTCCCTACGGCGGCGACGCCGGCCCAGTTGCTCGCACGGTTGCGGACGACGTTGCCCAAAGCGCTTCCCACCACCTTGACCACGACCGGACCTCACCCGACAGCCCCGGACGATCTCTACGAGGCGTACATCTTCGCGCTGGTGATCGATGCAGCACGGAGCGTCGGCTACAGCGTCCAGTTCGTAAACGGCGACGGCACGACGGCGACCGTCCTGCACCTACGCCGTAGCCCGGGCCGTATTGCGAGCTCGGGGAGGCCTGGAGGCCCTCCGTTTACCCATGCGGTTCTGTCCTCCGCCAACCGCCCGGATCTTGAGGTCCACACCGGGATTTTGGTTGTAGGCAAGTCGAAGGTCGCCCATGAAGCTGATCTTCTGATTCTGCCGCGGGAGCAGGCGGACCGATGCCGACGCTTCGATGTCGATCCCCCCAGCAGTTCCGCCATTTTGTCGCTCGAGGCGAAGTACTACACCATTCCGGTTGCGCTCTCGACCGCCAGAGAGTTCCTTGGTCTCAGCAAGGACCTGTCACCCAAGCAGATCGTTTTCGCGTGCACGATCGCCAGCGCATCGGCCATGGCGCTCTTGGCGGGTACGTCAAGCGTCGAGTACGACGACGGCGTGCTACCGCGTCGTAACGGCGAGGTCAGCCTTCGGGAGTACGTCCGGCGTCTCCTCCGGAACTACAAGACCCGGCGTTGACACCCTTCGTTGAGTTTCTGGACCGACAGGCGGCTGTCGGTTCAAGTCCCACCGGACTGTCGTGGAAGCCGACATCTATCCGCAAGGTCTCTGGGACATTCTGGTCTCTCAGCATTACCTTGCTGGTCATCTTGAGCGGTTGACGACCTTCTTCGTTGACGCTGCCAACGCCGAGATGGGAGTGCTCGCCCGGATCGATCGATCGTCCGTCACTCTGCCTGTCGCGAGCCATCCAATGCTGTGTACCACCCGCTCTCATCGTCCTCGAAGTCGTCGTGGACGTCGGTGGGCCATTCGCCGAGTCCCGTCTTCGCCCGCCAGAGCTCGTCGAGCCGCGCTCGGGCCCATTGCAGTGTGAACACGTTGATCTCGATCCCGACCACGACGAGAATGGCGGCACGCGCCTCATAGTCAGCCGTGACAGTGAGCATCCAGTCCAGCGCCTCTGCGACGCCGTCGTACACGGTCCGCCCGTCTCGGGTGTCGATCATTTGGATCTCGTCGAGGTCGGCTGCGTCCAGCGTGTGGGCAGAGTCGAATTGCATGCACAGGTCCCAATAGGCATCCTGGCTCGCTGGCGGTGCGGACTCGCTCAGGTTCCAAAGCAATGTCCGGGTCGAGTTGTATCGCTCGTCGTACGCGATCGCGGTGGCCTCGTTCTTGGTCATCATGCTGCCTCTCTACCTTCGGGGTTCGGACTCAATGACCAGGTGAGCGGATGTCTCCAGGAAGCGGCCGGTTGACGATCACCGGGCGTTCGGTCTTTTCATGGTTCGGGCGGCCTCGGCGGCGCGGGCGAAGGCGTTGGTCTCGGCGAGCACCTCACGAAAGGTGTCCCAGTCCGTATCAGAGGCGGCCTCGGCGATGACCGTGGCGTCGTACTGGGTGGTCCAGCCCTTGAGGCCGGGCCAGATCGCGGCCCACTGCCGCAGGCTGGCCGACGGGACGCTGCGTCGCGTGCCGCCAGAACGGTCGCTGTCGTGGCCGTCAGCCTTGCTCCTGATGTTGTCTGAGGCGCGGTGGCGGTTCTCGTTCTTCTTGACCGTGGCCAGCAGTTCTTGGACGTCCTCAGAGGTCACGGGTGCCTGACGACGTTCGTCGAGCCCTCGACGAGCGGGCGCGTCATCGAAGAGCGCGCTACGGGGCTCGCCCGGGCAGCGGTGCATAGCCGCGCCGCATGGGTCCTGCGGACCGGGCTCCTCACTGCGGGGAGCGGCTCGACGGCGCCATCAGCCGAGCTCGTCACGGTGGCTGCCTACCGTGACAGGTACGGCATCAAGGGTTTCGATCCGCTCGGTCCGGTGCCAAACAACCGGCGCCATGGACACGACCGCGCCGCCGCCCGCAATGCCATCAGCAACGCCGGAAGAGTCGCCCAGTTTGCGCCCCCCTTCTCGGGCGACGTCTGTACCTTCGCCGCCGATGGCCTTGTGAGATCAGGACCGGACTCGCGGTTGCTCCGAGTGGTCAACTGGCAGCGGACAACGCAGCCACGATCTGCCTGAGGCGACCGCAGCCGGAGGTCTACCGTGTCGTCGTCATCGTGGGAGGATCGGGCGCATGGCCGATAACCGGGTGTCAGGACTGCATGGCTGGGGCTACGAAGGCCGCACGGTCGAAGATCTTCTCGACTACGTGCGTGAGACCAGTGCCCACACGGTCGTGGACGTCCGGCTCAACCCGGTTTCGCGCAAGCGCGGCTTCTCCAAGCGGGCCCTGACCGAGCAAGTTGAATCCGCTGGCATCGGCTACCTGCACCTCCGCGCCCTGGGCAACCCAGTCGACAACCGCGCCGGGTTCGCCGACCCCCAGTCCGACGCAGCGGCCGCGGCATACGACAGGTTCAACCAAGAGGTCATGCAAACGCCGGAGGCAGCGGAGGCAATAGACCGCATCGGTAGCCTGCTCGAGATGGGTCCGGTAGTCCTGGTCTGCTTCGAGGCCGACGGACGGTGCTGTCATCGCCGGCTCATCATCGAGGCGCTGGCCAAGGCCCTCATCAGCGTCTAGTCGAACAGCGTCGGCGCGGGTCGGGAGCCCTTCGGCGGCCAGAACAGGCCGAGCACGAGGAACGAGATCGGGTGCTGATGCTGGTTGCCGACGTAGAAGAGGGTCTCCCTGCCCGGTGCGCACATCTCGTCGAGAAATCTCTTCCTCTGTAGGTCCTTCGCCTCGGTAACGCTGTGGGTGCGCAGGTTGCGCCGGGCCAGTTGTCCAGACTCCCAGTCCACGATGGACTGTCGGTGACCGGGACAACTGAGCGCGGCACACCGATACCGGTAATGCACCAGGAACGGTGTGGCTTCCAGTAGCTCTCGCTCTGTTCCAAACAGGTCCACGTCGACAGGTTCGCCACTGTCGGCCTTGTAGTCCGGGTTCGTCTCGACGACCAGCCCACTGACATCCGCTGGGCGAATCAATCCCAGCGACGGTGCGTTCTGGCCGTGGGCGCGCGCCTCCTTTAGCAGCTCGCAGGTTGTTGTGGAGTCGGCCAATGGCTCCATGACCTGCCAGCGGTGTCGCCATCCGCTGCCCGTACCCACCACGGCTCCCAGCCGCAGCGAGTCAAGATCCGGCCTCCAGCTCTCGGGCCGCCGATCGGTCGACCCGCGCTGAGCACGCAGAGCAAGCACTTGGTACTTGTCGAACTGCTTGTCCGCCGGCAACGACCGGAACGACACCGGGAACAGCCGGACCCACTCCGGTTCTGGGCTGTCGAGCCGCAGGCCGGCGACGCACACAGACTCGCCGTACTTGTTCGACATCGCCGGATAGGCCTTGACCGTGGCCAGCACAACCATCGATTCCCATCCCGCCCTCGGCTCTGGCGGAACGACAGTCCGGGCCAACTCTCCTCGCAACGGATCCACAGGATGCCCCCTCGCTCGCACTTGCAGGCTAGCGGCGGGTAACGGCTTGGCCGAGGGTGAACTGTTTCAGGATGCGGTCGCGGTAGTCGAACCGGCGCTTCCGTCGCACTGCCACCCGCATGGATCGCGTCCCGCGGTGTGAGACCCAAAACTGGAGTAGTGCGTGGGACGACCGGACCAAGGCGGAGTGCTGTCGCCCGCTCGGTGGAAGTTGTCGAACCGCACACGGTCAACGGTTCGAGCCCCTTGCGCTGTCGACGGGCCCGTCGGTCCTCGGTGGTGAACCTCTACGAGACCTCACCCACGAGATCGCCGCGAGATCCTGTGGCCGGCGGTAGTGTTTTTCCTGGCCAAGAGTCTCTTCCGCAAGTTGTGGACGGCAGTGGGAGACTGGACGGCACTCCGACCACCACCCCTGATCCCTGTGAGGTTCCGCGTCGATGCTTCCTGACTCGCACTGGTTTGTTATGGGCGAGCCCGTGTCGCCGGCGGAGGCAGCGGCACTAGAGCGGTTTCGGGAGATCGTTCCGCACGACGGGATCAACACCGGCTGGGCGAACCTCACGTTTATCGACGAGAGCGGCCGCACGGCTGAGATCGATGTCCTGCTGCTGACTCGCTTCGGCTTCTACGTGGTGGAGCTCAAGGGTTGGCACGGCACGATCAGGGGTACAACGCAGACTTGGCGGCAGAACAAGCGTAAGCAGGAAAACCCATACCTGGTGACCGACCGCAAGGCCAAGAAGCTGCGATCGGTGCTGCGTCGCTACGCGAAGAACCCGGCTCAGGCCGAGGCGATCCCGTTCCACGAAGCGGTGGTGGTGCTCCACGGGGAGGGGAGTCAGGTCGACCTGCAGGGGCTGGCTCGCGCACACGTCTACTCCCTGGACGGCTACCAGGTCGAGGCACGTCCGGCTCTGCCGCAGGTGAGCGATATCTTCACCAGCGGCCGCCGCCCGGTCGTCGACCGGACCAGCTACAAGCAGATCCGCACCATTTGCGAAGCAGCCGACTTCCGCCCGCGCCCCAAGCAGCGGATGGTCGGCGACTTCATCGCGAGCGACTCCGACCCGATCGCCGAGGGGCCGGACTGGCAGGACGTCCGGGTCAATCACCCGGCCGTGCCGGACGTCCCGCGCCGCCTGCGGCTCTACGACGTCCCGCCGCGTGCGGCCGAGAGCGAGCGGAAGCGCATCGAGCAGCTTGCCCGGCGTGAGTACCAGCTCACTCTGGGCGTGGTGCACGAGCGGATCGCCGCCCCGAGCAACGTGTATATAACGGACGACGGTCCGGCGCTGGAGTTCGGCCATGACGACGCCGCCCAGCCCTTGGATTCCTACCTGCAGGACGAGGGTGCGGACCTGAGCTTCGACGAGCGGATGGCCCTGGTCACCCAGCTCGGGGAGACGCTGTCCTACGCGCACCGAAGGCACCTTATCCACCGGGCGCTGGCGCCGGCGCGGGTGTGGGCCACGCCGGTGCGCCGTGGGCTGCCCGACCTGGTCGTGCGCGACTGGTACTTCGCACACAAGGAGCGGTCGACGGACGCGACGACCCGATGGACTTCGGTCAACGCCGGTGCCGCGGACCTGGGGTCGGCAGGGCTTGACGGTCAGGTGTATCTCGCGCCCGAGGCCCGACAGGATGCGAAGGACGTGGCGGCGATCCCGCTGGACGTCTATGGGCTCGGCGCCCTGGCGTACTTGATCCTGACCGGCAAGGCGCCGGCGACGTCCCCCGCGGAGTTGGAGAACCAGCACCAGGCGGCCGGGTGCCTTGACCCGCGCACGGCCGCGCCTGGCATGCCGGACGCGGTGGCTGATGTCGTGGCGTGGGCGACGAGGACCATCGAGTCCGAGCGTCCGCCCACGATCGATGACACGCTCCAGATGCTCCGGGACGCGTGGGATGAGGTCCGCCGGCCTGATGGCGAGGACGCCGAGCCCACCCCGGTCGCGGATCCGGTGGACGCGCAGAAGGGTGACATCGTCGCCGACCGTTTCGTCGTGGTCGGCAGGCGCGGCGAAGGGTCCAGCGGCATAGCGCTCGGCGTACGCGACCACGACGCTGACGACGCGACCCCAGAACGTGTCCTGAAGGTCGCTCGGTCGGACACCGCTGTCCGATCTCTGCAGGCGGAGGCGGAGATCCTTCGGTCGCTCGACCACCGCCGGATCGTGCGCCTGGTCGAGGGCCCGCTCGACGTCGACGGCAGGACAGCGCTGCTCCTGTCCGACGCCGGGAGCACCACCCTCGCGCACCTCATCTCCACTGAGGGTCGGTGCAGCCTCGGTATGCTGGAGAGCCTCGGCGGTGACCTGCTGGATGCGGCGGCCTATCTCGACTCCCAGGGCCGGTTTCACCGGGACGTCAAGCCGGCGAACATCGGCGTCTCCAAGGACCCGCACAGCAAGCGCAGGTCGCTCGTGTTGTTCGATTTCTCCCTGTCGAACGAGCCGCTGGAGAAAGCCGAGTCGGGCACACCCGGCTACGCGGACCCCTACCTCGGCAAGGGCAAGCGACGGCGCTACGACCGCGCAGCCGAGCTGTGGAGCGTGTCCGCCACTCTGTACGAGATGGCGACCGGCGAACAGGTGTCGTGGACGGATGGCTTGCACCGACCTGTGACCAAGGGCGACAAGCCCGCTGTGGACCCCCGCTATTTCGAGGCGTCGGTCGCGACTCAGTTCACCGCGCTGTTCCGCCGCGCCCTGCATCCCGAGACGGGCAAGCGGTTCGGGAGCGTGGAGGAACTCGCTCAGGCGTGGAACGAGATCTTCGCCACCTTGGACGTAGGCAAGGAGGGCGCCGCCGCGAACGACGACCTCGCCGCACAGGCGGTGCTGGACACGCCGCTGGAACGGTCCGGTCTGTCGGCTCGGGCGATCTCGGGCGCCGAGCGGCTGAGCGCCGATGCAGACAAGCCGATCCGCACGGTCGGTGACCTGCTGGGTGTCCACGCGGTCGTTGTCAACACCATCCACGGGCTGGGGCAGCAGTACCGCAAGGAACTGCACCAGCGCCTCCGGCAGTGGCGTGAGCGGCTGAGCACGGACCAACAGCCTGAGGGTACTGATGCCAAGGGCGTGGAGGTGTTGGTACGGGACCTTCTGACGGACCTACCCAGCAGGGAAAGGACCGTCGTCGATCATGTCCTGGGTCTCGCCGAGCCCGGCCGGCCGGCCCTGTGGTGGCCGTCGACCAGCGACATCACCGAAGCGCTCGCTATCGACCGCAGCCTGGCGACGAGCGCGGTCGAGACCGCGGTCAAGGCATGGGGCGAAAGCTCGTCCCGGGCTCTGGATGCAGTGCGCGAGGAGGTGATCGCGCTCCTGTCCAGGTCGGGACGCGTCATGACAGTGCCCGAGCTGGTCGCGGCACTTCTCGGTACCCGCGGGTCGCTGCTGACTGGTGACGCCCGTCTGCGGCAAGCGTCCGCGCTGCTGCGTGCGGTCTACGAGCTGGATCTGCGGATGCCCGACAAGGCGCTGGACCTGCGGCGTCGTCGCTCGGACCGGGCTGACCTGATCGCGCTGACCGACAGCACGGACATCGACGGGACAGGCGACGAGTTCCCGCCGGCCGACTTGCTCACCGAGCTAGCGGGCGACCTGGGCCTGCGAGCGGACGACCTCGTGGCGCAGGGTGTGGTGCCGCTGGAGTCTGCCCGGCAGGCGCTGCGCGAGGTGGTCGACGATTCTCCCGGCGAGATGTACGGCCTCGTGATCGACGACGCCCGGCTGCTACACCTGGCCGCGGCGGCGAGCGAGAAGGCAGCGCTCTCAGGGTTCGACGAGCTCTATCCGCAGGACTTGCCCGCCCAGATAGCCGTCGAGTACGCAGTACGGGGCAAGCCCGGCCGTCGGATCAGTGCAGCCCACCTCCGGCGCAGCGCCGAGGCGCGTTTTGGCACGGTGCAGCTGCCGTCTTCTTCGCGCGGCCTGGACGAGCTCGTCGCGAACGTGCTGCCCGGGGTGGTGAACAACGACGGGGTCTACGAGATTGCCACGGCTACACGGTCCCGCTCGCACGGCGCCAGCAGCGGCACCCTGATGTCGGCGACCCCTGTCTCCGAGGTCACCGTCCAGCTCAAGGAGTCGCTGCGCGGCCGGTCCGGCCTCACCCTGTGCGTCCCGCCGCGCCGCTACGTGCGCGCCGCCGACACGTTGGAGAAGGCATTCGACGTCGAGCGACTCGACGTGGCCGACCTCGTGGTCACGGCCACCCGCGAGGTGGCTGCGTCGCACGGCATCGACTGGCAATTCGTGGTCGGCGTGGACGCCGGGCAGCGGCCGAGCGCCGACTGGACGAACCTGACCAGCCTGGTGCAGTCCGCCGTCCGCCCCCGCTGGGCGGAGCGGCTCAACGCCGAGAGCCCGCTCCTGGTCGTCAACCCGGGACCACTGGTCCGGTACGGGATGTCAGACCTGCTGGCTACGCTGCTCGACGTCGGCACCGCGCGGCCCGCGGCCCGTTGGCTCCTGGTCGCGATGCACGGCGACCATGCCGTGCCGATGCTGGAGGGCGATCCGGTGCCGCTCGGCCCAAGCCGGTGGATCACCTTGCCGTCAGACCTCTCGTCCTTGTCCACCGGAGCCTCCTCGTGATCGACTCGTCCGCACTTCTCACCGACCTCAAGACCCAGCTCAAGGCGTTGCGCGCAGACCTGACCGAACGTGCTGAGGATCGGGGCAACCCGTGGGGCGCGCGTCTGCGCGCCGAGCACGCCGACGCACGGGATCACGGTCGTACTGCGCGCACCTGGTCGGTCTGGCGGGAGGACGAGGTCGAGCAGGCCGCCGTCGGGTGGCTGGTCGCCACCGCGTTTCTTCGGTTCTGCGAGGACAACGACCTCCTCGCGGGGGCACGGGCCGACGGCGAGCCCGCGCCAGTCGGCTGGATCGTGGCACCCGCCAGCATGGTCACCGACGACGGCGTCAGGACCGACTACGACACGGCCGGGCTGGGTGATGCCCGGGTGGCTCGCGCCGAGGAGCACGTCACCAATTACTTCCGGGCCAACCCCACGCACAACCGGCGCCACTGGATCCAGCACGGGCTGCGTGTCCTGGCCGAACAGCCGACCGGGAAGGCCTTGGTCGACCCCGCTCACCATCCCGTGTGGACTGCCGAGATCAGTTCGGAGGCCGCCAACGCTTTGCTGCAGTTCTGGCGCCGCACGGACCGGGCCGGGACGCTCGTCCACGACTTCCACGACCCCGAGCTCAACACCCGTTTCCTGGGTGACCTCTATCAGGAGCTCTCCGACCACGCGAAGAGCACGTACGCGCTGCTGCAGACACCCGAGTTCGTCGAGGAGCTCATCCTCGACCGCACTCTGACGCCGGCCCTTCGAGAGACCAGCCTCGGGGACCTGCGGCTCATCGATCCCGCCTGCGGGTCTGGCCACTTCCTTCTCGGCGCGCTGGACCGGCTGATCAGTGCCTGGGCGGCCGAGGCGCCAGGGCTGGACGTCAAGGAACGGGTCCGGCGCGCCATGGACGCCATCCACGGTGTCGACATCAACCCGTTTGCCGTGGCCATCGCCCGGTTCCGGCTCACCGTCGCCGGGCTGCGCGCCATGGGTGAGGTCTCGCTCGTCGGTGTGCCGGAACTCGGCTACCACCTGGCGATCGGCGACTCCTTGCTCGGCGAGCAGGGACGGCAGGGCACCACCGACGAGTTGGCGGGCGATTGGCACGAAGGACAGCTCGACCTTGGCGACACGCTCACCGGACCCCTCGACGGAGATCCAGCCGGGAAGGTGGAGCCAAGCATCGCGTTCGCCTACGGCAACGAGGACCTGGCCGAGTACCACGGCATCCTCCAGCCGGGCCGATACCACGTCGTGGTCGGCAACCCGCCGTACATCACAGTGAAGGACAAAGCACTCAAAACGGCCTATCGCGACGCTTACAAGACCGCCCACCGGCAGTATGCGCTCAGTGTGCCGTTCATGGAGCTCTTCTTCCGGCTCGCGATCCGCGGCGAGCAGGGGCGGCCTGCCGGCCATGTCGGGCAGATCACCGCCAACTCCTTCATGAAGCGTGAGTTCGGCACCAAGCTCGTCGAGGACTTCTTCGCCGGCCACTACGCCAAGGACGGCCGCCCCGTCGACCTCACCCAGGTGATCGACACCTCCGGCGCCTTCATCCCCGGGCATGGGACCCCCACCGTCATCATCATCGGTCGCACCCGGCGCCGTGTCTCCGACACCGTCCGCGCCGTCCTTGGCGCACGCGGAGAACCCGGCCAGCCGGAGGACCCGGCCAAGGGGCGCGTCTGGACCGAGATCCGCGAGCACATCGACGACGACGAGTACGAGGGCACGTACATCACGGTGACGAGCCTGAAGCGAGACGTGCTCACGGAGCATCCGCTGTCGCTGTCCGCGGGACGGTTTGTCAAAGAAGCAGTCGAGTTGGCACCAACGCGGCTATTGGACATAGCCGACTCTATCGGTTTGCTAGCGGTGACGCGTGAGAACGAGGTGTACCTTCAAGGCAGGGCAACGATGCGTCGACGGGGAGTCGGGGACGAATACGGCCGTCCACTGATTACCGGGGTCGAGTTGCGTGACTGGCTCGCGGATCCTCAGGACTGGGTGATTGCGCCGTACGATAGAGATGGAATGCCAAGCGTCTCGCACCAACTGCGGGACGCACTATGGCCCTATAGGGTTTTGCTCTGGCTTCGTCGGGCCTTATCTGGCAATCAGAGAGAACAGGGTCTCGAGTGGTGGGAGTACTCGCAGCTGAATCGTGGGCGATTCCGTGCAGGCAGGTTGATTGCATTGCCGCTTGTAGCGACACATCCAAGCTTTGGATTTTTGCGAGATCAAGTAGTAGCAGTCCACTCAGCTCCCGTGATTAAACTGCCGGAAGGGGCGAGTGAGGAGCAGCATCTGGAGCTGCTGGGGGTGCTGAACTCGTCGACGGCGTGCCTGTGGCTGAAGCAGGTGAGCCACGACAAGGGCATTCGAGGCGAGGGCGGCGGCTTTACATCGGATGACTGGGAAAGGTTCTACGAGTTCACCGCCACCAAGCTCAACAAGTTCCCTCTACCCTCGGTCCTCCCACTTGCTCGGGCACGGTCGCTCGACGCCCTCGCCCGGGACCTCGCCTCGACTGCGCCCCGCGCCGTCGTCAAACGATGGCTCGCGGACCGCGAGGGCCCGTCGTTGGCTGCAGCGCTGCGGGACGCCGAGCAGCGGTGGCTGGGCATCCGTGCGGCGATGATCTGGCAGCAGGAAGAGCTTGACTGGGAGGTGTACCGACTCTACGGCCTGATCGACGAGGACCTAGCGGCGCCGTCGACCGAACTGGGCTCGCTCGCCTTGGGTGAGCGAGCGTTCGAGATCGTCTTGGCCCGTGAGGTGGCGGCAGGGACCGAGGAGACCGTGTGGTTCGCGCGCCATAGCTCGACGCCGATGACGGAGATCCCCGAGCGCTTCGCGCCCGACCACCGCACACGGATGCAGCGTCGCCTCGACCTGATCAAGCAGGATCCGGCGATCCGCCTCCTGGAGCGCCCGGAGAACAAGCGACGCTGGGCCACGGAGCCGTGGGCGAAGCAGCAGTCGGCCGGGTTGCGTGAGGCGATCCTGGACCGTCTGGAGGAGCCGGGCCTATGGCAGGATGAGCAGGGGCCAGTTACCCGAAGCGTCGCTGAGCTCGCGGGCCTGCTGCGCAACGACCAGGTGCTGCGGGAGATGTGCCGGGTCCTGAGCGGGCTTGCGGACCCGGACCTGGCGAGCGTGCTAGGCCCGCTCGCAGTGGACGAGGCGATCCCGTACCTCGCGGCGTATCGGTACAAGCCGGCGGGCCTGGAGAAGTTCCGCGAGTGGCAGCGGGTGTGGGACCTGCAGCGGCGCGAGGACGCGGGGGAGAAGGTCGTCATCGATACGCCGCCACGCTACGTGACGGGCGACTTCCGCAAGAATGCATACTGGAGCGCACGCGGCGCCCTGGACGTGCCGAAGGAGCGATTCATCCTGTACCCCGAGACCGACCACGACGGGGATGCCTCTGTGGTGCTCGGCTGGGCCGGCTGGAACCACCGTGACCAGGCGTTGGCCCTGGCTCGCGAGGCTCACCACCAGCAGGATCGGGCCATCTCGGACGAGGCTCTGACACCGCTGGTCGCTGGCCTGGTGGAGCTGGAGCCCTGGCTGCGGCAGTGGCATGGCGAGATCGAGGCGGAGTTCGGTATCAGTGCGGCGGACGCCGTTGGGCAGGAGATCGACGGACATCTCGCGGGGCTCGGAATGACGCGGGAGCAGGTGTCCGCATGGGTGCCGACGGCGCGGAAGCGTGGAAGGAAGGCTGCGAGCTGATGAGTGACGTGTCCCTGCCGCTGCGGGAGGTCATCGACATCCCGACCGAGGTGTTTGTCGACGACTTCGTGATGCGTCTGCACCAGGGTGTACCGGCCGCGGAGCGTACGCTGGCCGACTATGTGGTGACCGAGTCGATCGCGGAGGCGTTCGACCAAGGGCTGAGCCTGGTCGGTGCGGCGCTGTCCAGCGGGACGTCCAAGGGTGCGTTCATCCACGGGTCGTTCGGTGCCGGTAAGTCGCACTACATGGCGGTGATGCACCTCCTGCTGACAGGTAACGCCACGGCGCGTGCGCTGAAAGATCTGCAGGGTCCGGTGCAGAAGCACCTAGGCGTGCTGGACCGCAACCTGTTGGCGATCGACTACCACCTGCTCACGGCGACATCGATCGAGGAGGCGCTGTTCGGCGGGTACCTGAGCACGGTCAAGGAACGTCACCCGGACCAGGCGTCGCCGGTGCTGCACCGGTCCGAGGCGCTGCTGGAGGATGCCGACCGGATGCGCGCCCGGCTGGGGGACGAGAAGTTCTTCGAGCCCTTCGGCGAGGGAGCGTCTGGTGCCGCCGGGGGCTGGGGAACCTTCGCTGGGCCCATCACGCCTGACCAGTACGACGCAGCTCGTCACCTGTCAGAGTCGGACTCGGCCCGCCAGCGGCTTGTCGCCGAACTGATCCGGGTGCATTTCCAGTCCTACGAGTCGACGGGGACGTGGCTGGACATGTCCTCCGGCCTGCGGGCCATGACCGAGCACGCGAAGGGACTCGGCTACGAGGGGATCGTGCTGTTCCTCGACGAGCTGGTGCTATGGCTGGCCGGGCACCTGCGCGACAGCACGTTCCTGCAGTCCGAGACGTCGAAGGTGGCCAAGCTGGTCGAGACGGGTACCGGGCTGCTGGCAGTGCCGGTGGTCTCGTTCGTGGCGCGGCAGCGTGACCTAAAGGACTTCGTGGGCGGCGGGTCCGTCGGCGCCGAGCAGGTCGCGATCGGTGACAGCTTCCAGTGGTGGGAGGACCGGTTCGACAAGATCACACTGGCCGCCGCCGACCTGCCACAGATCGTGCATAGGCGACTCCTGCAGCCAGTCAGCGAGGAGGCCCGCGCCGCGCTGCAGGGCGCACTGGCGAAGGTCCGGGCGAATCGGGGATCGTTCGCCCACCTCCTGACCGACGAGGCGAACTCCACCGCGGTGGACTTCGAGCTGGTGTACCCGTTCTCACCCGCTCTCGTGGACGCGATGATCGGGCTGTCGACCGTGATGCAGCGCGAGCGTACCGCGCTGAAGATCATGAGCCAGCTGCTCTCCGACGGCCGGGACGAACTGACGGTGGGCGACGTGATCGGCGCGGGCGACCTGGCCGACGCTGCGGTGCTGGACGGAACCAATCCGCAGAGCGCGGCGATGAAGCAGCAGTTCGATGCCGCACGGGCCTTCTACGGCAACAAGATGCGCCCCTACTTGCTGGACAAGCATGGCTTGACCGACGCCGAGGCGAAGCGGGCGCCCAGGGACAGCGCGTTCCGTCGCGAGGACCGCCTGGCAAAGACCCTGCTGATCGCTGCGCTCGTACCCGAGGCGCGATCGCTGCGGAACCTGACCGCCTCGAAGCTGGCCGCACTGAACTTCGGGTCGGTCCGCTCGATGCTTGCCGCCAATGAGGGCGCGACGGTCGCGGCGATGGCCCGCGGATGGGCTGCCGAGTTCAGCGAGGTCACGGTCGGCCCGCAGACGAAGGATCCGGTCATCAGCCTCCAGCTGTCCGGCGTGGACTTCGACGCGTTGCTCGTCTCGGTCCAGAACGAGGACACGGACGCGAGCCGAGTCCGGTTGTTGTGCAGCATGCTCGCCGTAGAGATCGGCGCGGTCCGGGCTGAGGGCCAGATGGGACGCGACCACGTGCTGCATCACGTGTGGCGGGGGCAGCGGCGCGAGGTCGACGTGTTCTTCGGCAATATCCGTGACGAGACGAGCCTGCCCCGCGAGTCGATCCTCGCAGCGGACGGCCTGTGGCGGCTGGTCATAGACGTTCCGTTCGATCCGGAAGGGCGCGGACCGGCTGACGACCTGCTGCGCGTCGAGACCCTGCGGCAGGAGGAGCGCGCGAGCGAGACGATCACGTGGATACCGCAGTTCTTCACCCACGCGCGAATGGAGGACGTGGGCAAGCTCGTGTCGCTGGAGCACCTGTTGCGGCCGCAGTGGTTCGACCAGTACGCGACCGAGCTGCCGTCCGGCGAGCGAGAGATGGCCAGGCGGCAGCTGACAAACCGGCGGGACGCGCTGCGTGAGCAGATTCGCACCGCGCTGCGGCAGGCGTACGGCATAGACAAGGCGACCGAGGACAACGTGGCCGACATGTCGCCGGCCCACCACGTCTTCCATACCCTCGCCCGGGTCTTCACGCCGAACAAGCCCTCGGCGGCCACTTTCCGGGAAGCGGCCGCACGGGTGCTCGGCGACGCTCTGACGGCTTCACATCCCGACCACCCGGACGTGGCCGACGGGCACGAGGAGGTCCGGCGCCCCGAGCTGCAGACCGTGCTGGACCTTGCCCGCGAGGCGATGGAGTCCGGGGGACGCATCGAGGCCCTCGACCGGCAGCGTGCGAACAAGGTGCGTCGCGTAGTGGCCGGCTACGGCGTCGGAGCTCTGAACGAGACTACCTATGTGCTCGCACCGGCGCATTTCCGGTGGAACGACACGTTCACCAAGATTAGCCGGACCGGGACGGTGACGGTCGGGAAGCTGCGGCACGAGCTGGTTAGCCTGGGCATGACGCAGGAGGCGCAGGACATGCTCGTGCTGGCCTGGACCGCGATGACCGATCGCCAGATGCTTCGCGGTGGCACTGTGCTGTCGCCTCTTCCCGACGTCGGGGGCCTCGCGCCTGACGTCACGCTGGTCGAACCGCTGCTTCCGAGCCAGGCGGACTGGACGGCGGCGCTGACTACGGGCAAGGCCCTGTTCGGGCTCGGCGCGAATGAGCACCACCTGTCGTCGGCCGCAGTGCAGCGGGTTGGTCGGGCGGTCCGGGAGCGGGCACGGCAGGTCCAGCCCGAGGCGGCGGCGCTGGTCGCCGCGCTCGCCGCGCACCGTGAGGCGCTCGGTCTCGAGGAGACCTCCGCCCGGTTGCGCACGGCACGGGAGGCTTTCGATCTCACGACCGAGCTGACGGACGTGCGGGACGAAGCGGGTGCCGTCGCGGTGCTGGCCGCATTCGACCTGCCGGACGAACCCGGTGCGCTGGCCCGTTCGATCGGCTCGGCGAGGAAGGTCGCGCACGATCTCGATGATGCGAACTGGGAGCTGATCGGGCAACTTCCGGATCTGGAGGACGAAAGTGCAGCCGTTGCGGTCACCCGTCTGAGGGAAGCGGCAGCGAACGAGCAGCTGCATGTTGACATCAAGCCTGTGCTGGACGCAACGGTACGCGATGCCACGGCCATCCTGGTCGCTCGCCGGCCCGCAGCGGCGGCACGAGCCTCGGCCGCAGGGACCGCGACCGTCACACGGGAGCAGCACGAGCAGCGGCGAGCCGAGCAGGCAGCACGCGAGGCGCAGCGGGCGCTCGCCGAGGAACGCCGCAGGGCTGAGCAGGACCGCCGCCAGGCAGCCGAAGAGCGCACCGAGCTAGAGCGGCTCCGGGCCGCCGCGGCTGAACGTGACCGGCGCGAGGAGGAGGTCCGGGAGCAGGTCGGGCAGGAAGCTCGGGTCGTGCTGACCAATGCACGAGCCATCGAGCAGCTGGGACGCGACCTGGTCGACGCGATTAAGTCCCCGGTCCACGGCAAGAAGCTCACCGTCATCTGGCGGTGGGAGTGAGCCCGCTGCGGGCCGTCGTGGCCTCCCCGGCGATGGTGCGGCAGAAGGCTGCCGACCTGCTCGACGCTGACGAGCAGGTTCTGCTCCTGCGCGCCCGGCCCGAGTGGCCGCACCCTGATATCGAGGCCGGCGGGACCACAGTGCGCGTCATTCTTGGTATCTCCCAGCTGGGGATTCTGGATGCCATCGCGGGATTGAAGGACGGAGAGAACGCCGTCGTCCTGACCGACAGGACAGAGCGGGACCTCGGCGATGCGGTCTTGTCCCGTGCTTGGCAGCAGCGCCTGCACCTGCCAGACGAATGGGCTGCAGTCCCGCGGCTCTTCCCCGGAGCGCGCGAGGTGAGCAACGAGCTGCGGCGCCTGGACTG
This sequence comes from Promicromonospora sp. CA-289599, assembly GCF_050936155.1. Taxonomy (NCBI): domain Bacteria; kingdom Bacillati; phylum Actinomycetota; class Actinomycetes; order Micrococcales; family Promicromonosporaceae; genus Promicromonospora; species Promicromonospora sp. CA-289599. The sequence continues at coordinate 1,299,771 of NZ_JBNJNI010000001.1, read as the reverse complement.
GGCGGCGACCGCGTTGCTGGACCACCAGCCGTCCGGCGGCTGGCCTCGGTCACGAGAAACCGCGGTGACCGCCCGGCATGCCATGGGAGCACTGCTCGGGCAGGTCCTCGGGCTCGGGGCCACCTACGAGCCCGACCCGGTGATGCTCGCAGCCGACCTGGGTGCACCCCCCATCCGCGCGGCATGGGCCGCCACGGACGAGGCCCTGCGCAAGCGCCTGATCGCCTGGGCTAGGGCTGGCATCGGTGAGGCGGCCGTGCTCGCGCTGCAGGTGGCCCAGCAGCAGGAGCATGTCACCCCGTTGGCGGTGGGGCTGGCGCTCGACGTGCTCTGGGACGAGCAGGATGTCGCGCCGGTCGAGCACCAGATCGCGGCCCGGGTACGCATGGAGAGGTACATCGACCGTACGTCGGTGACAGCGCCCGTCGCCCGCGCGGGAGCGGACGTGGCCCGCGCGGCGATCATGCGGCTTGATGCCGCGGGCCCGAACAACACGTCCCGGGTCGCGATCCGACAGGCCGAGGCCCTGCTGGACGACGTGGGCTGGGGCGAGGGTGCGAGCCGTTCCATATTCTTGCGTGCCGGGCTGCGAATGCGACTACGTGCCCTGGGCAAGGCTCTCGACTCCGGCACGGGGGTCGAGGATGCCCTGCACGACGTGATCGAGCACCACGACACCAGCGAGCACGAGTCCGCACTCAACGCAGTCCGCCTTGCCCGCTGGCTCGCGACCGAGGAGCAGCCGACCGAGCACCTCGCCGCAGACGTCCAACGACAGATGACCGACGGTGCATGGGTCGACTCAGCGATGGGCGCTGTCCGCTCCCACGATCCTGAGGTGGCTGCCGCGTACGGGCGGCTGATCGGCCGGGTGCGGGAGCGACGCAGCACCCGCGATGCGGCCGCCGCCGTCCGGCTCGGTGAGGTCACGTCGACCACGTCGGGACGCGAGACGCTCGGCGTGATCGCCCTTGGCATCGAGGGTGTGCTCGAGGGCGTGGTCAAGCCGTGGCGTGCACGGTCCCGGGTACTGATCGTGGTGCTGGATGGGATGAGCGCCGCGATCGCAACCCGCCTGGCAGGCGAGATTTCACGGCTCGGCCTGGTCGAGTGGACCCCGGTCTCCGCGCACGGGCGCCTCGGTGTGGTCGCCGCACTACCGACGGTCACCGGTGTGTCACGTACCTCGCTGTTCTCCGGCAAGATCTGCTCCGGTGACGCCGCCGACGAGCGCCGAGCGCTCTCGCAGGCTTTCAGGAGCGCGCGCACGTTCGTCAAACGAGACCTGCGGGGGCAGGCTGGTGCAGCGCTGCCGAACGACGTCGTCGATGCGATCGCCAGCGCGCGGGTTCCGGTGGTCGGCGCCGTAATCAACGCGATCGACGACACGATGCACAAGAACGACGTCTCGGACCAGGACTGGACGTTGGAGCGGCTCACGCCGCTGCGGGCCCTGCTCGACGCTGCGACGAACGCTGGACGGGTGGTTGTCTTGACCTCCGACCACGGGCATGTCGTCGAACGCGACAGCACCCCGCTCAATGCCGTGGACGCCGAGCCGAGGTGGCGGCCGGCAGAGACTGGGCCTACCCGACCCGGTGAAGTCGAGGTACGCGGCCCACGCGTCGCGACGCCGTCGGGAGAGGTCGTCCTGCTGTGGCGCGAAGACCTCCGTTACGGTCCCGTCCGGGCTGGATACCACGGCGGGGCAAGCCTGGCCGAGCTGACGGTGCCCGTCCTTGTCTTCCAGTCAGCAATGGAACGCAAGGGGATCGACGGCTGGGAACCAGCGACACCCTCCGTCCCCAGATGGTGGCACGACCCGGTCGAGCCCGGCGCCGCCATGCCCGCCTCAGACGCGAGCCCGAGCGATCCGGCGAAGCCGAAGCGTAGGGCTATGTCTGAGGTTGACGGCACCGGCCAGGGTGCCTTGTTCGAAGAGGCAGAGGTGAGGTATGAATCGGTGCCGAGCACCGGGCAAGGGGCGCTGCCCGGTAAGAGCCCCGGGTGGATCGACGCATTACTGGCCTCCCGTGCATACACCGACTGGAAGGCGCTGGTGAAGACTGAGGTCACGGACGCCGTCGTCGGCGACGTGCTCGGCTGCCTGGCCACTCGCAACGGGAGGGCGCATCGCGACACGGTTGCTGCTGCCGCAGGTATCGCTGCATCGGAGCTCAGTGTCACAATCACGGCAGTCGGACGCACCCTCAACATCGACGGCTACGCAGTCCTGGCCCTCGATGACGGCGGAACCACCGTACGGCTCGACGAAGGACTGCTCCGTGACCAGTTCGGGATCGGCTGACCGAGACCAATCAGCGTCATCTCAGCCGAACTCCGCGAACCGCTCCAGGAGGACGTAGTCGGTGTCCGCCTCGACCGCGACCCAGAGCTCCAGCGCGGGTGTCGCGGGACCCCCCCGCCGTCGTTGGTCGTCCTGCGCGCCCCACGGTCTGCCCACCGAAGGGTTCTCGCTCGTGCCGTCCGGGTCGGGTGTGTAGCGCCAGCGCGCGGCGCGGTGGATCCGTGCGACCTCGCCCAGGTACCAGATCGCGCCCTGCGCGAGGTCGTCTTCGATCTAGGCGTCCAGGGCCTCCGCGGACGGGATTCGCATCCGGACCACCTGCGCGAGCGGAACCAGCGACGCCGGGGCAGTAGGCCCAGGCCGGTGGCGTTCGCGGCCCGGGAACGGCCGTATCGTGCGGGGTCAGAGTACCTTTCCCGTGCCTTGACTCACCTCACCCACGAAGGATCGAGGCTAGTCCATCCAGACCCTCGCCGACCGTGCGACCCGCTCGGCACCAGCCCGCGCTGAGACGACGAGCCACTGTGGTCGGCGCGCCGCTGCATGTGCGCTGGCGTCTGCTGCGGCACGAAAGGGGCTGACAACGAGCACCGGCTCAAGCCCCTGGCCCGCAGGATGTTCGGGCAGGGCATCGCCGTCGGTACCCGCCACGTCTCCGAAGGGTAGAAAGCCCTCTCGTCACCCTGGTCGTTGGCGCCCAAGGCGCACGGTCCTGGGCCGCATCTCGACCGAACCTGATGAACGTCGCCATCTCCGCGCCAAGCACAGGCTCTATGTCGTCTGCAATCGCGAGACCTGGATAGGCTGCCGCACTTCGAGGTCTTCGCGGCGAGGCTGGCCGTCTCTACAAGTACGCCAACGGTCCAGCTGAACGGGCAGCAGCCGCAGGGCGAATCCGCCGGCGGCGGGACGGCACGCGCACCGAGTCCTCGACCGGCCGCGAGGCGTGAGCGCGGTCAATCCGCCCGGGGGACGTATCGAAGGGGTGATCTTCATTGCTAGCGTTTGCGCCGATTGCCCGGCTTGTTCACGATCGACTGATGCCCCGCGAAAGGTCGAACACGACCCCCAGAACGCTCTACCGTCTCGTCGACCTCCCGGACTTGCATGCCGCGGTCCGGGACCGCTACACCGACGATCTCGAGTTCGAGACGACCACGGTCACCGTCGGTGACCGTGAAGGCCTTCTTGTCTTTGGCGTGATGGCCACACCAGAGGCGAAATGGGCCCAGGACGTGCACAGCCTGACCCAGGTCGTGACGCCGATCGGAAACATCACGGCCGCGGCGGCGCTGCTCATCCGTCGCGGTGAAGATGGTGCCTGGGCCTTGACGTTCGGGATGGGTTTCCAACTGATTGACCAGTCATATGTCGATGCGAGCTTTGGCCAGCGAGTCGCGATCCGAGTCGCGGACCCTGGAAAGATCTCCTCCGTGACCCGCAGCGCTGTCGATTCTCGGGCCCAAGTCGCGCGCGTGACCGTCCCCAACGGTGACGGTCTCAACGGCTTCGGGTTCGAGGCGTTCGGCGAGATGGCGACGAGGCTCGTCGCCCGGGGAACTTCGGCGGGACTCAGTGCGAAGAAGGACGTGATTGCAGTCCGAGGTGCCGACGCGCTGAATATCCCGCTGGGACGCACGCCGGCCGAATTGCTCTCGGATTTGGACCACATCGAGATGATCCTGACGCAGCAACCGCCGATCGGTCTGGGGGTTCTGGAGCAACTCGTCCCGATTAGCAAGCCCAGGACCTTGGTGCGCGAGCTGGAGGATCTGTTGGCCGCAGCGCTCGCCGGTCCGGAGGGCAAGCAGCTTGGTCTGGCGTGGCCGTTCGAGCAGATTGGCGACAACGAGCCGCCGACGCACTTCAAGCTTGTCGGTGGTGGGTCTCGGAAGGGCATCCGGGAAGGGCTGCCGCTCCTCGATGACCTCATCACGCCGTTGAAGCAGACCAGAGACCCTGTCGCGAAACTCAAGGGGATGTCTGTCCAGCTCTTCAGCGGAGACGAGGACGCGATCAGTGCGCAGATCGCGGCACGTAAGTGGCTCGCGTTCGAGACAGGTCTGAACGGGAAGCGGTATTGCTTCTTTGGCGGGCGGTGGTTCCAGATGGACGCCCGGTACGCAGAGCGACTTCTGGAGCTGGCGGAGAGCATCTTCCGTAAGCAACTCGATCCGCCGTTGCCACCGTGGACGCAGCAATTCAAGGAGGAGAAGGACTACAACCAGTACCTTGCATCGCAGCTCGGTGGCCTGTGCCTGGACCGAAAGCTCGTAATGACGGACGCGCACCCCAGAGGCTTCGAGGCATGTGACGTACTGCTGGACGACGGCACCCTGGTCCACGTTAAGAAGTTCGTCACGTCAGCGCCAGCGAGCCACCTGTTTGCTCAGGCCTACGTCTCCACCGACTCGCTCGTTCGCGATGAGCAGGCGTTGTCGGCGCTCCGGAGGAAGGTCGAGAGCCTCGGCGGCGACCCGACGTGGGTCAAAGACCGCCCTCCTCGTGTCGTGCTCGCTATGGCGCGCGAGAAGCCTGTGACGGCACGTGAACTGTTCACGTTCTCGCGAGTTAACTTGGTGCGAGCGGCTCAGGACATTGAGAGCCGCAACGTCCCCCTGTTCGTAGCGCCGATCGCTGTCACACGATGACGGCTGGATCGCTCGCCTCTCAGGGACGCAGCTCACGCGCGAACCGCGTGATCGTGCTGTCGGTGGGCCGCAGGTCAGTGGGGCCCGGGTGAGTCTTCGGATGAGCTGGAACCGCTTTGCGGGCTGCCAGGTTCTGGGGCGTCGATTCCAAGCTCGGGGGCAACGGGGCTCGCCTGCTCTTCCACCTTTTTTGCGGAATCGAGAGTTCGAAGCTCAACTGGCTCTCGCTTTGCCAGTTTGTCGCGCCACTTTGCTGTAGCCGGCCTCATCTTGGTGTGGTAGAAGGCCTTGACATGGGGAGCGACGAGGATCGCTCCTACGAGGGTTCCCGCGATGGCCAACTCTCTCCAGCCGAACTGAGCGCCGTCGCCGTCGCTCCTGTCATCCAGAAACGGCTCGTAATCCAAGGTGGGGGCTTGGAAAACGCTCTCTATGGGAGCATCTCGTGCCGTGGCACCGCCCAGGTCCGATCCCATGTCGGTTTGGAGTGCGGCAATGGTCGCGTCATTCCAAGTACGAGTTTCCCAGCTCCGGTTGTAGTGGGCGTAACCGCCTGTGCCTCGCGAGTGGTACTGCTCTTCTGCGTACTGCGAACCCTTGTCGGTGAGCCTGTAGGCGCCAGGTTCGCCTTCCAAGTAGCCATGCTGCTTAAAGAGCTCGTTCATTTCGCGTGCCGTTCGGCCGAACTCGAAGCCCAGTACACTCGCTGACTTTCCCATCGTCTACCGCCTTCCGGAGCCTGTGGCTCCAAAGAACTGGATGGACCCTACCTCGGGTGTTCGGGCTGGCAGTTGGTCGGACTCGATCGAATCGCCGTGGCTTCGCGGTGGGTCTGTTCCCAGACTCGAGCGAGCTTGTGGAAGGTGCGTGAACCGCCGGGGGATTAGCGGAGGGTTCCTTTGACTTGGCGGAAGGTTCGTGTGAGTTCCATGAACTGGGCACGACCGCCAAACCCGATCAATCGGGAAACCACGGCTCGCCGTCCTGAAGCCACTGCTCACCTCTGTGTAGATTCGGTCAGAGTTGCCACTCCGCCACGAGCAGCGCAACGAGCTTCTTCTGGCGCTCTTCAAGCTCGGTCGGCGTCCAAGTCGGGTGGTTGAGGACCTGGAGTGTCAAGGCGAAGATCGCCGCGCCGCGCCCGCTCTTGAAGTACTTCTCCTTCTTCAGGACGAAGTCGAAGTTCTGGGCCTCACTGTTCTTGGTGCGGTTGAGAAGGACGAGGTTCCCGAGCCGATGTGTCCATCGTGCCCGGTCGTCGTCGGAGAACCCCCTCGCCCAGATGCTCTCGGGCTTCGGGTTCTGCGGCAGAACGTGCTCCACCGTGATGATCTTGTGGGAGTACGAGGCTCCAGGGTCCTGGGCGATCATCGAGTCCAGCCGGAGGAGGACGTACTTCCGGACCGGCTTGACGAGATAGATCTCACCATCGAGCCGAGCTCGTGTCTCTGCCTTCTCGTCATCGGTGAGCTCGAAGGCTGGAGCAGCAAGGCCCGCGCCATCGTCAAGCTGGCGCAAGAGGTCGAGGTAGCGGGCCTGGCGCGGAGTTGTGTAGACGCGGCGCAACAGGAAACTGGCCGCGAGGCGTTCAAGCCGCTTGAGGAACGCGGCGAGGAAGTCGCCATCGTCTTTGTGGCTCTTCAGAGCCCAGAGTGCGACGGGCCGCCAATCGTCGTTGTCGATCTGGGACAGCCGGTCAAGCCAGGTGTTGACTTTGGCCCACGGTCCAATGGCATCGAAGTCTCTGTTGACCAGGCGCTGGTCGGCGGTCGCGAATGGCTCGAGAACATCGTCGACGAACTGCTTCCCCTTAGCCGGAAGGTACGGCTTCAGGACCTGCTCGGGGAACTCAATGAGCAGACTGCGCTCGACCCGCGTCTTGCTGACGATCAGCCGCAAGTACAGGAACAAGTCTCCGAACTCGTCGCGTCCGAGCTCTTCCTCAAGGTCCTCCCAGGTCTTGGCGTATTCGGCCCGTTCCTCGTCGGACGGGATCGCACCGACTACCCGCGCCTTGAAGATGTCCGGCGGCGTCAGGGGGAGCCCGCGGGCGTTCATGACACTGAAGATCCGGTAGGCGCTATTGAGGTCGGGCGTGCTGACCGTCACCAGGAACGTGCGCGCGCCCAGGGTCTTGAACAGGTCCTGAACGCGATCCGACGGCCACTTGACGAGCACCTCGCTCAGTGCGCGAGCGTTGTCCCTAATCGCGCGCTGCGCGTCGGTAGTCACTGACTGGTCACTGAGATCGACCAGTGTGGTCGTGGCGTCAATGGTCTGGATGTACTTGCGGAAGAACGCAGCATCCTTCTCACGCAGCCTCAGGCGCGGTCGAGCTGGCTTGTCCGCCCACCCAACTGCGGGCTCCTCCACGAGCTTGTGGATGTCCCTGCTCAGCTCGGGCTCGGTTACCAGATCGCGCATCACGGCCAGGAGGATGGTGAGCGTCGTTAGGCGCTGCTGGCCGTCCACGACCTCCGCAATGGGGCCGCCGTCGGCCTGGATGAGTACGACGGACCCGAGGAAGTACGGCTCGTCGGTATCACGTTCCAACGCAGCCGTGAGGTCGTCGAGAAGTTGCAGCGACTGCTCGCGCCCCCAGGCATACGGGCGCTGGTAATCCGGGATATGGAACTCGAAGTCCTCCGAGAAGAGCCTTCCGAGTTGGATTTCGCTGGCATCGATCGACTTCGACATACCGTGTGCTCCGCTCCCGTGCGTCCCGGACTCCCGGCTCGCCTGTGATGCTTCCCGAGGGCTGCGATCCTCGCAAGGAGCAGTGGGGTGAACTGTCTTGCGGGAAACGCTCGGGCACTTCATGCAAGTCGAGGTCGTGCAGGATCTGAGCACCCCTACAGCCCGGAGGTCCGAGCGGAGAAGTAGATTGACGTCCGACTTGGCGGCACGGCGCGCACGCTGAGGACGCGGGACGTAAGGCAAGGTGATATCGATGGGCCGGTAAGTCGATGCCATGCCGGTATGCCGAGAACGGAGCGAGAGATGGCATGCGCCGACTCGCAGCCGACTCGATTCGTAGGTGGGCGTCGGCACCTGGTCCGGAGTGGCACGCAGCAGGCACGCCACGCCTGGGCTAACCTAGAAACCGCAGAATTCCAACGATTCACCCCTCCAAAGCCACATGATCAACTTCTAGTTGATCGCTCGGCCGCCTTTGGGCGGTCAGCCTCGTCGCGTGCTGGGGTGTCGTGGAGCGCGTATGAGTGTCACGGCGGGGGAGGAGATCCGGCTGGAGAAGGAGCGCGTGAACGCTGAGAAGCGTAAGGCTGCGGGACAGCGAATCTGACGCCAGCAGACCCAGCGGGGTGAGCGCGCTCGAACAGCAGGATCAGAGCCGCTGCAGCAGTTCGGCCTTCTTCTGGGCGAACTCCTCGTCCGTAAGAATGCCTGCGCTGTGGAGCGAGGCGAGCTTGGTGATCTGCTCGACCACATCCGGCTGAGGGGTGCTTTCGCTCACGGTGCTCTGCTTGCGTCGCTGGATGAGCGACGATGCGAGGTTGACGATCGTATCGGTCACGCCTGACTGTGCATCGGCGAGTTCTATGGGCTCCGGCCGTGCTGCGTTCTCCTCGACGACCTGCTTGCTCCTCAGCAGCGCAGCGAAGATGGTGAACAGTCTCTCCGGCAGTTCGATGACGGACTGCTTGCCGTCGGACCAGTCGACGCGGATGGTGTGTCCGGTCCTCACGACCGCCCCGAGTCCCGCGCCAACGGCCTTGCCGACCACTCCCGGCAGAGCTGCTTTCGCTGCCGCTTGGCTGATGGCGCCTGTGACGCCTTCCCGCACGATGAGTTCCTCCCACTCAAGGACGGTCTCGTCGCTGATCTTGTGGCGCTTGAATGGGTTGAGCGGGTGCTGGATGCTGAGCGCGCCTTTTCCGAACTGGTCGGCGATCACGGCTCCGGTCGCCAGGTGTCCGCCCACGACGCGTCCCTGGTTCGTCAGCTCCTGCAGCAAGGCCATGGAAGAACGGTAGGACAACCTCTCTCTCGTAGATACCCGTTGAGTGGGTGGACTCGCGCCTGACCAGTATGTGCGCCGAGCCTCTTCGCTGCCGCGGAGAGTACGAGGAAGTCCTGTCTTTGGCGTGGCGTGGGTGCTCGATCCGACGCACCCAGCGACAAAGCGCTTCCTCGCGCCCTGCAGCTGGCCGGTGCTCGATACCGCCATCCGCCCGTGGACCGGCAGCATCCGCCCTCGCAAACCGGTAGGCCCGCGAAGAACAAACGAAGGCGGGCCCCGACCACAGCCAGGACCCGCCTCCACCCGCCCTACCCCAGGATCAGGGCTTGATCGTAGGAACGAAGTTGTTCAGCAGGAACTTGCCCTTCTTCCCCGGCGGCAGCTCACCCATGAACCGAGTGACGACACCGGTGCGCTCCGACTCGACCCACAGCTGGAAGTCGATCGTCTTGACCGAAGGGTCGGCCCAGTGCCCGGTCTGCGCGGCCACGAGCACGGCCTCCGTGGCGCCCTCGACCTCGATGTACGAGGCGTAGTAGCCGAGCTTGTCCAGCTCGTCCGGGTCCGGCATCTCCTGGTCCACGAAGGGCGACTGGACGAGAATCCGCCAGTGCAGATCGCCGAACTCGTCGGAGATGATGACATTGGGGGAGTTCCACTCGTGGCCCTTGCCGCCGTCGCCGACGATCTTCTCGCCGGTCCACTTGGCCGGGACCTTGTAGCGGACTCCGTTGGTCTTGGCCTTCTGCCACTTGTCGGTCGCGCCCGGGGTGGGCTCACCGAGCTTGACCTCGGTCCCGACGGGTGGGCAGTCGGCGGCGGCCATGCAGGCCACCGACGTGGTGCCGGCGGTGGCGGTCGTCGTCGTGCCCGCCGTGAGGCCCACGACGAGGCCGGCCAGCAGGACCATCGAACCTATCTTTGCCTGTGTTTTTCGCATGACTCCTAAGACGCATCGGCCGACAGGATGGTTGTGCCCATCTTGAAATTCGTGAGACGTACGGGCAGGTCGGACGCCCTTTCTGGCTGTTTCACGGGCCTCAGCGCCGATAGGGTCCCAGCATGACCGGCCCCCGGCGCTACCGTGACGTCCGCACAGCCACGCTCACGGCTTCGCCGGAGATCGTGTGGCGCGCCGTCCTCGACCAGGTCGAGGTGCTCGGGCAACCGTCCTGGTACGTGCGCCTGATCGGCTGCCGCGACAGGCGGGCCGCAGGCCCGCGTCCGCTCGCGGCCGGTTCGGTGGTCCCGGGATTCAGGGTGACGACGGCGGATCCGCCCGCCGAGCTCGTGCTCGACGGCGTCCACCGGTTCTCGGTCTACACGCTCACCTTCCGCGTCCTCGGCACCGACGCGGGCACGCGGCTGGAAGCGCACACCGACGCGACCTTCCCCGGCGCCCTCGGCGCGCTCTACCGGCTGCTGGTCATCGACTCGCGCATCCACAAGCTCGCGACCTGGAGCATCGTGACGCGCATCCGGCGACGGGTAGAACACGCCACGCTGCCCTGACAGGGGCCGCCCGTAGAGTTTGCCTCTCGACAGACGGGGGAGAGCGCCATGACCGGAGACCCGAACACTGACCGAAGCCCGCGCTCGCCGTCCGACGACGAACGGCTGGCCACCCAGCGGGCGCACTCGCCACGCGTCGCCCTCATGGACCGCCTGGACCTCCTCGCGGGCGGGATCCGCGGCGCAGCGGCCTACCAGGCCGCGCTACGCCTCCTGCCGAACGGTGCCCGCTCCTCGGGAACGAAGCCCCCGCCTGGGGCACGCTGGAACAGGACCGAAGGCGCGTTCGAGGTCGACCACGCGGCCGCGATGCGGCTCTGGGAACCAAGGGACGGCGCCGGCCTGCCGCCTCGGGAGATGGTGGACGCGTTCCTCGCGGGCTACGTCGAGCGCACCGGGGACGACGTCGAGCGTCAGCTGGTCCTGGAGCTCTACGCCGAGGCGGAGCAGCGACTGGCCGACCGGGGCGGCGCAGCGGAGATCTTTCCGGCGAGCACCCGAGACGAGGCGGCCACGGTCGCCGAGCGGTACGGGTACGGCAAGCTCGTGCAGACGATCACGCTCGACACCTCGTCCGGGACGTTCCTTCTTGCGCTGGTTCTCGTGGTCGTACCCGCGCTTCTCGGCACGATGCTCCTGTTCCAGTCCGACGGGGGCACCTCCAGCCGCGTGGGCGGGATCGCGCTGTACGTGGTGGCGGTCGCGGCCATCTTCTTCGGCTTCGTGCCCCTGCCCCTGGGCCGACCGCGACCACCAGATCCCCAGCTCTTCGTGTTCCGGGGCGGCATCGTGTTCGCCGTCAACGGGCTGCTGGACCCCTACGCCTGGCCGGATCTGGAGCTGTACCAGTCGGCCGTCACCTCCACCGTCGGCCAGGATCAGCGGGAGGTCCGGACGAACATGCTCGTGATCAGTTCGCGCGGCCGGAGCATGAGGTTCGTCGTCCCGTCGTTCCATCACGAGACCGTGACCGACCTGGCCAGGGCGGGCGGCGCGTCGATCAGCTAGTCCACGACGATCCACCAGGAGGGGCCCTTCACGAAAACGGATGGGTCCATCGCCTGGCGTGCGCAAGGATGACGGGCGTGGACCCACGAGCTGACGCCGCCGCCCTGGTCGCCGACCGCTACCCGGACGCCCGCTGGGCGCTCCTGGCCGGCAGCGTGCTCGACCCGGGGTCCCGGACGGCGGGTTCGGACCTCGACATCGTGGTGTGCGTGCCCGACGACGCCGTCGGGCACCGCGACGCCACGCGGTGGCGGGGCTGGCCGGCCGAGCTGTTCGTGAACACCGAGGCCGGGCACCGCTGGTTCGTCGCACAGGAGACGGCGCGGCGGAAGCCGACGCTCGCCCGGATGATCGCCACCGGCGTGCCGGTCGTGGGGGAGGACCACGTCGCCGGGCTGAAGGCCGAGTGCCAGGCGGTGCTGGAGGCCGGCCCGGGACCGGCGTCGGACACCGCCCTGGAGGACGCGAGGTACGGCGTGACCGACCTGCTGGACGACCTCGCGTACGCACGGGACGGTGGCGAGGCCGACGTGGTGCGGTCGGTGCTGTGGGAGCGGGTCGGGCACCTGGCGCTCGCGGCGGCCGGGAGGTGGGACGGCGGCGGCAAGTGGCTGCTGCGTGAGCTGCGTGCCTGGGACCTCGGGTACGCCGCCCGGTGGGTGGCCGCCCGGCACGACGACCGGACGATGGTCGCCGTGGCGCGGGCGACGCTCGACGCCGCGGGCGGGCCGTTGTTCGAGGGGTACCTGCGGCAGGCGCCCGTCGTCGACGAGATCGCCGCGACCTCCACCCCGCCGTCGGCGGTGGTGCGGCGGGCGGCGCGCGCGATCCTGCTGGACGACGAGGGCCATCTCGTCGTGATCAAGCGGACGGTCCGGGGGCGCGCCCCGTACTGGGTCACCCCTGGCGGCGGTGTCGAGCCCGAGGACGCCTCGGTGGAGGACGCGCTGCACCGCGAGCTGTTCGAGGAGCTCGGCGCGACGGCGCGCATCGTCCGGCAGGTGTTCCTGACGTCCCAGCCCAAGGACACCGGGATCAGCGTGCAGCACTACTTCCTCGCGCGGGTCGTCTCGATGGACCTGGCGCTGCGTACCGGTCCCGAGTTCCAGGAACCGGTACGCGGCACCTACGACGTCGAGCACGTCGACCTGCGCGACAACGCGGCGCTGGCCGGCATCGATCTGGTGCCCGCCGCGCTGAAGGCCTTCGTCCGGACCAACCGCGACGCGCTGCTCGCCGACGCCGGGGCCCCCGGCTCCTAGTGCTGGTGCCCGGCCTCGGCACGGGCGGCCACCGGCGTCGCCCCCGGCCGTGTCCACTGCGGCACCGCCCGGCGGGTCCGTCCCCAGGTGGCGTTCCCGTCGGCGTCCGTCGCCCAGTACCAGCAGGAGTCCTTGCCCTCGGGCCAGCCCTCCGGCGTGTCCTCCCAGGCCTCGCCGCGGCCGTAGGGCGTCATGTCGAGCAGCCCGAAGATCCCGGAGGCCGGCTCGTTGCCACGGCCGGTCGTCCGGTAGGTGAGGAACACGCGGTCGCCGTCGCGCAGGAAGCAGACGATGTGGCCCATGTCGACGCCGACCGGCGCGTCGAGGCCCCGCACCGAGTACCAGGGCTCGGTGTAGCCCATGAACTCCAGGTAGGGGGCGACCTCCTCCCAGGGGCCCTCGGTGAGCATCGCGAACGAGACCCCGCGCGCCGCGAGGTACGGGGCGGACTGCTGGACGTGCCACGTATTGATGGTGCAGCCCGGGCACTGGCGCTCGAACGGCTCGCCATCGTGCCACATGTGCTGGTAGACGACGAGCTCGTCGCGGCCCTGGAACAGGTCGATCAGTGGCACGGCCCCGTCGGGACCCGTGACCTGCGTCGTCGCGTCGATCTCGACCATCGGCAGCCGGCGCCGGGCAGCGGCGAGGGCGTCACCGGCGCGCGTGTGCTCCTTCTCCTTGGCCAGGAGCTCGTCCCGCGCCGACTGCCAGCTCGCCCAGTCGACGACGGGCGGGCGAGCGGGCCGGTCGGTCGTCGTGGATGTCTCGGTCACGGTGTCCTCCAACGTCTCGGGTGCGGCGCGCTGTGGCGCCCCGTACCTACCGACGACCGACCGGGCCCTTACTCATCGGCGCTGCCTCATCGGCATCGCGCTCTCAGCGCGGCCGCGTCACCCCACGGCGGTCCCTTCGAGCTCGACCAGCTGCCCCGGGATCGCCAGCCGGGTCACCCCGAGCATCGTGGTCGAAGGCGACACCTGGGCAGCGCCCAGGCGCGCCGCCAGCACCCCGTAGTGCTGGAAGAGCACGTCGACGTCGGTGGTGTAGACGTTGAGCCGGACGAGGTTCGCCAGGGACATCCCGGCCTCGCCGAGCACCGCCTCCAGGTTGGCGAGACTCAGCGCCAGCTGAGCCGCCATGTCGCCTTCGTGCTCGGGCCTGCCGTCGGCGCTCATCGCCGTCTGCCCCGAGCAGTACAGGGTCCGCGTGTGCCCGGAGACCAGCTCGCCCTGGTTGAAGCCCATCGCCACCGACCACGTGACCGGGTTGACCGCGGTTCGTTCCATCGCCACATCAGCTCCATTCGAGTCCTGTTCGAGTCCTGCGAGCACGAGCCTCTTCACAAATCACGACACCCTGTGTCAGGTATTCCGTAGGATCTTGGGATGCGCGCGGATCGCCTGGTCTCCCTGGTGCTGCTGCTGCGTCAGCGCGGCCGACTGTCCGCCCAGGCGCTGGCCCGCGAGCTCGAGGTCTCTACCCGCACCGTGCAGCGGGACATCGAGGCGCTCTCGGCGGCAGGCGTCCCGGTCTACGCCGAACGCGGCCGACACGGCGGGTTCGCCCTGCTGCCCGGGTTCCGGACCGAGCTCACCGGACTGAACCACGACGAGGCCCTCGCCCTGCTGACCGCCGGCTCGGGCAGGGGCGAGCAGGTGTTCGGCCTCGGCTCGGCGCTCGCGTCGGCCATGCGCAAGGTCGTCGACGCGCTGCCCGAGGGTCACCGGGCCACCACGAGCGACGCGGCCCGGCGCTTCCTCGTCGACCCGGAGACGGACCTGCTCTCCCGCAGGGCGCCCGCCGACGAGGTGCCAGGCACCGCGATGGTCGAGGTCCGGCGGGCGGTGCTGGCCGGACACAAGCTGCGCATCCACTACGCGCCGGTGGACCGGCCGGCGACCTGGCGCACCGTGGACCCGATCGGCCTGGTCACGGTGCGCGACAAGGGCTACCTGCTGGCCACGACGTCCGGCGCCGACCGCACCTACCGGCTCTCGCGGATCATCGCGGCCGAGGAACTCGCCGAACCCGCCGAGCGACCGGACCAGGTGGACCTGGACCGGATCTGGCAGGAACGCAGCACGCGGTTCCGCGCGGGCGGGGACCAGGTCGCCGTGCTCGTCGGGATGGATTCCGCCCGGCGCGAGGAGCTCGTGGGCACGGCGCTCGCCGTCCTCATGGAAGCGGTGGACGACGACGGCCGGCTGCGCCTCGAGGTGACGTTCCAGGACCTGCGCCATGCCGTGTGGGCGCTCTGGCAGCTCGGCACGGACGCGGAGGCGCTGGCGCCGCCGTCGCTGCGCGCCGCCCTCCGGGACCGGGCCGCCGCGGTGGCCGCCCGCTACGGGGCGCCGTCCGCAGCACTGACCGAAGACTCGGCTGAAGGCCCGGCCTGAGCGTCCGGTGCCCCTCTGACAGGTGCACCGGACGCCCAGGTCAGGTCACGCGCGCTGCTCCGCCGTCAGCGCCTCGGCGAGCACCGCCCGCATGTCGCGGGGCTCGCGCCCGAGGACCTGACGGACACCGTCGGCCGGCGTCTCGTTGCGGCCGTCGAACACCTCGCGGCAGAGCTCGGTGAGCAGGGTCGCGGTCTCGGGACCCGCCTCGGCGGCGACGGCGGCGTGGAAGTCGTCGAACGTCATCGGTACGTACTGGACGTCGCGCCCGCTCAGCTCGGTGAGCAGGGCCGCGACCTCCGTGAAGGTGAGTGACTCCGGACCGCTCACCTCGTACCGGCGGCCCGCGTGCCCGTCGCCCGTGAGCGCCTCGATGGCCACGGCGGCGATGTCGTCGACGTCGACGAACGGCTCCCGTGCGTCTCCGGCGGCCAGGGCGAGCACCCCGGTCTCCAGGGCTCCGGCCAGCATGCCCTCGGTGAAGTTCTGGATGAACCAGCCGGCGCTCACCACCGTCGAGGGGATGCCCGAGCCGAGCACGATCTCCTCGCAGCGGCGGGCACCGAGCTCACCGCGCCCGGACAGCAGCACGATGCGCTGCACGCCTGCCTCCCTGGCGACCTCGGTGAGGCGGGTGATCACGACGTCCGCGCCGGGCGCCGCGAGGTCGGGGACGTAGGCGACGTAGAGGCGGTCGACGCCGTCCAGGGCCCGGGCCCAGCCGTCGGGCTGCTCCCAGTCGAACCGCCTGCTGGTGCCGCGGGCGAGCCGACGGACGGCGTGGCCGCGGCTCTCGAGGAGGTCCGCGACGCGCCGTCCGGTCTTGCCGGTGGCGCCGATCACGGCGAAGGTGGGCTGCTGCGTGGGGTGTGTGTTGGTAACCATGCGTCCATCGTGGGTCCGGCACGCCGGACGTAACATCCCCTCACGTCCGGAGTTCTGTGCCGTGCGTCCGGGGTCGCGGACGTATCCCGGACGTACGGTAGATCGGCATGTCAGGCTGGACGCATGGTCAACTCGCGCCCCGCCCCGGACACCGGTCTGCCCGTGCCGAAGATGCTCCTGACCGGACCGCAGGACGACGCGGCGCCGATCGGCGACGGGCTCCATCTGCTGCGCTTCACCGGGGCGCTGTACTGCCAGGCCGATCTCACGGCGCCGTGGGGTGTGGCGTTCCCGGCGATCGAGCCCTGCATGATGCTGCCCGTGGTGCTCTCGGGCCGGTGCGTCCTGGAGATCGGCGGCGAGCAGCACACCCTGGAGGCGGGGAGCGCCGTGCTGATCACGCACGGCGTCCCGCACCGGCTGCTGAGCGCGCCCGGCGCACCGAGCACCGGGCTCCTCGACATACCGGTCGAGCGCGTGGGGGAGACCTACGAGCGCATGCGGTTCGGCGGCGGCGGGGAGCACACGCAGATCGCCTATGCCGCGATGACGGTCGACGAGCCGCTCACCGCCCGGCTGGTCGCCGAGCTGCCCGAGCTGATCCGGGTGGACGCCTGGGACGGCGGCCGGTCCGGCGCGTTCGGGACCGTGCTGCGCCTGCTGGCCGACGAGGCGCAGACCCTGGAGCCGGGAGGTGAGGCGGTGATGACGAGGCTCGCGGACGTGCTGGTCATCCACGTGCTGCGGCAGTGGCTGCGCACCTCCTCCGATGCGAGCACCGGCTGGCTCGCCGCCCTGCGGGACCCGCACGTCGGCCGCGCGCTCGCCGGGCTGCACGCTCGGCCGGAACACGACTGGAGCCTCGTGGAGCTCGCGCGGCAGGCGGGCATGTCGCGGTCCGCGTTCGCCGAGCGGTTCACGGCGCTGCTGGGTGAGCCGCCCATGCGCTACCTGGCCGGGTGGCGTCTCGAGCAGGCGTACACGGCGCTGACCACGACCACCGACTCGGTCGCCGCGATCTCCCGCCAGGTCGGCTACGGCTCCGAGGCGGCATTCGGCAGAGCCTTCAGGCGTCACCACGGCACATCGCCGGGAGCGGTGCGCCGAGCAGGGCCGGCCCGGTCCGCCGGTTCCCTGCGGACGGCGGCGGACGCCGGTCGCTGAGGACGCCGATCACTGAGGTCACCGTTCGGTCAAAACCCTGTCCACTTTGTGGCGGTCGTCACATGCCCGGCGGTACTGTCGCGCATCAGTACACGGATCAACCTCTGCCGGATCATCGATGATCGGAGACGGACATGACCCCCGCTGGACCTCGCAAGGTGGCCGCGCGCATCGGTGCGCTGGCCTGCGTCGGACTCGTCCTGGCCGCTTGTTCCTCGGGTGGTGGTGACCCCGCCGACTACCCCGAGGACGACATCGAGGTGATCGTGCCGTTCTCCGCCGGCGGTCCCACCGACACCGTGACGCGCATGGTCGCCGATCCCATGGGCGAGGACCTGGGCGTCCAGCTCGTGGTGCAGAACATCGACGGCGCGGGCGGCACCGTCGGGGCGGGCCAGGCCGCCACGGCCGACCCGGACGGCTACACGGTGCTCATGCACCACATCGGCATGTCCACGGCGCCCGCACTCTACGACGACCTCGCCTACGACCCGGTGGCCGACTTCAAGCCGGTGGGCCTCGTCACCGAGGTACCCATGACGATCATCGCGCGCTCCGACTTCGAGCCGGAGACGTTCGAGGAGTTCGTGACCTTCGTCCAGGAGAACGCCGACACGGTGACGATGGCGCACGCCGGCGAGGGTTCGGCGTCCAACCTGTGCGGCCTGCTCCTGACGGACGCCCTCGGCGTCGAGGTGACGGCGGTGCCCTACGACGGCACGGGTCCCGCGATGACCGAGATCGTCGGCGGTCAGGTCGACTTCATGTGCGACCAGACCACGAACACGACCGGCCAGATCACGGCGGGCGAGGTCAAGGCGTACGCGGTGACGACGCCGGAGCGCATCGACGCGCTCCCGGACCTGCCCACGACCGCCGAGGGCGGCCAGGCCGACATCGAGGTCAGCGTGTGGCACGGCCTGTACGTCCCGGCCGAGACGCCCGACGAGATCGTCACCAAGCTCACCGAGTCGCTCCAGGTGGCCCTGGCCGACCAGACGGTGATCGACCAGATGGCGGACCTCGGCACTGCGCCCGTCAGCGAGGACCAGGCCACCCCGGAGGCGCACGCCGCGCTGCTCGACGAGCAGCTCGCGACCTGGGGCGACATCATCGGCGCCGGACAAGGAGGCTGACATCGGCGTCCTCCGGCCCCGCTCGACGAGCGACCTCGTCTCCGGCCTGATCTTCGTCGGGCTCGGCGCGGCCTTCGCCATCGGGGCGCTCGGGTACGACCTCGGCTCCCTCCTCGAGATGGGGCCGGGGTACGTACCGTTCGTCCTGGGCCTGGTGCTCGCCGCGCTCGGCGCCGTCATCGTCGCCAAGGCGTACGTCGCCCCGGACCCGGCAACGGGCGCTGTGTCAGACGCCGGGGTGTCCGACCGGGAGGCGCCGGACGGCGAGGTGTCAGACGCCGGGGTGTCAGACGCCCCGCCGTCCGACCGTGCGACACCCGACCCGGACGCCCTGGACCCCCGGCCGCTCGCCGGGATCCAGTGGCGCCCGACGGCGGCGATCTTCGCCGCCGTCGTGTTCTTCGCGCTCACCGTCGACGGCCTGGGCCTGCTGCCCGCGACCTTCGGCACCGGCCTGCTCGCGGCCATGGCGCGACCCGGCACCAGAGGGCTGCGGGCCCTCGTCATCGCCGTCGGCCTGGCAGTGGCGAGCTGGATCATCTTCGTGGTTCTCCTGCAGCTGCGGCTCGCGCTGTTCGGCGACTGGCTCGGCGGGTAGGAGGCCCCGATGGACCTGCTCGACAACCTCACGCTCGGGTTCTCCGAAGCACTGCAGTGGCAGAACGTCCTGTTCTGCCTGCTCGGCGTGGCGCTCGGCACCGCCGTCGGCGTGCTGCCCGGCATCGGCCCGACGGCGACCATCGCACTGCTGCTGCCGATCACGTTCGGGTTCGACGACCCGACCGCGGCCCTCATCATGCTCGCGGGCATCTACTACGGCGCCCAGTACGGCGGGTCGACGACGGCGATCCTCCTCAACCTGCCCGGGGAGTCGTCGGCAGCGGTGACGGCGATCGACGGGCACGAGATGGCGCGCGCCGGGCGGGCCGGCGTCGCGCTCGCCGTGGCGGCGATCGGGTCGTTCGTCGCCGGGACCGTCGCGACCGTGGTGCTCGCCGTCGCCGCCCCGGTACTGGCCCGCGCCGCACTGTCGTTCGGCTCCGCCGAGTACTTCTCGCTGGTGGTCCTGGGCCTCATCGCGTCGATCGCGCTGGCGAGCGGGTCCACGCTCAAGGCGCTCGCGATGATCGTGTTCGGCATCCTGCTCGGCACGCTGGGACAGGACATGTACACCGGCACGCCGCGGTTCACGTTCGGCCTGCGCGAGCTGTACCAGGGCCTGAACTTCGTCGCGGTCGCCGTCGGCGTGTTCGGCATCGCGGAGATCCTGCGCAACCTGCACGACCCGCGGACCAGGACCCGCGTGGTGAGCCGCGTGGCCAACCTGTGGCCCAGCCGGACGGAGCTGCGGCAGATCGTCGGCCCGGTGCTCCGCGCGACCGGGCTCGGCTCCCTGCTCGGTGTGCTCCCGGGCGGCGGGCACATCCTCGCCTCGTACGCCTCCTACGCCGTGGAGAAGCGCGTCTCGCGGAACCCGGGCGAGTTCGGGCACGGGGCGATCGCGGGCGTGGCCGGGCCCGAGTCGGCGAACAACGCGGCCGCGCAGACGTCGTTCATCCCGCTGCTCACGCTCGGCCTGCCCGCCAACCCCGTGATGGCACTCATGGCCGGGGCGTTCATCATCCAGGGAATCACGCCGGGCCCCGACGTGATGACCGAGCAGCCCGCCCTCGTCTGGGGCCTGATCGCCTCGATGTGGATCGGCAACGTGCTGCTGGTGCTGCTCAACCTGCCGCTCGTCGGGCTGTGGGTGCGCATGCTCTCGGTGCCGTACTCGGTGCTGTTCCCGGCCATCGTGGTGTTCGCCTGCATCGGTACCTACTCCCTGAGCCAGAACCCGTACGACGTGCTCGCGGTCGCCGTCTTCGGCGTGCTGGGCTTCGTGCTGATCCGGTCCGGGTGCGAGCCCGCGCCGCTGCTGCTCGGGTTCGTGCTCGGACCCCTGCTGGAGGACAACCTGCGCAGGGCGCTGCTCCTCTCGCGCGGCGACCCCACCGTCTTCGTCACGCGGCCCATCTCGGGGGTCCTGCTGGCGCTCGCGGCGGTCGTGCTGGTGGTCACGGTGCTGCCGATGATCCGCCGCAAGCGAGACGTGGTGTTCGCCGAGGACGAGTAGGTCCCGCCACACCTGTCAGACGCTCCCGCACGTGTCAGACGTACAGGTCACCCGGGTGACCTGTACGTCTGACACGTGCGGGAGCGTCTGACAGGTTAGATCGTGAGCAGGCCTCTTGTCAGCGCCGTGAGGGCGCCCGCCACGGCCACCGTCAGCGCGATCGCGGACGCGACGCCCGTGGGGATCCGGCGGGCCAGGAGGGCCCCGAGGCCCACGCCCGCGAGCACACCCGCGAGGAGGACCGGCCAGACCCACCACGCCGGGAGGTGGCCGGGCGGGATCGCGCCGAAGGCCAGCTTGGTGGCCACCGACATGGTGTTCATGACGACGAGCAGCGGCTGCAGGGTCGCGGCGAACGACCGGTGGTCCCAGCGGGTGGCCAGCGCGTAGGCGGTCCACGCGGGTGCGGCGACGCCCGACGTCGTGTTCATGAAGCCCGCCGCCAGGCCGGTCGCGACGGCCACGGACCGGCCCTTGATCCGGACCCGTCGGCGCAGGACCGCCGACGCCGCCAGCGCGAGCAGCACCGACCCGCCGACCATGACGTCCAGCCACGCGGCGTCGGCCTCGCGCACGGTGAGCGCGCCGAGCACCGAGCCGACGAGCATCAGCGGCAGGATCGTCACGACGCGCCGCCAGTCGACCCGGTCGCGCAGCGCCCGCAGGATGAGCAGCGCCGTCACGATGGCAGCGACGTTGCTGACCAGGACGCCCACCGACGCCCCGAGGAGCACGGTGAGCACCGGGGCGGCCACCATGCCGAGGCCCATCCCGGCGACCCGCTGCAGGCCTGCCCCGAGTACGACGGCGACGCAGGCTGCGATCAGGGCCGTCGTCTCCACCCGGCCACGCTATCCCGCCGCCGTTCGACGGCGGGACGGCGTGGCTGCGTCAGGCGCTGACGTTGGTGTCGTACTCGACGTCCCGCGTCTCGCGCGTCATGAGCAGGGCGACCAGCGTGATCACCGCCATCGCGGACAGGTAGACGCCGACCAGGACGGGGGAGCCGGCCTCGGCCCAGAGCCACACCGCGATGAACGGCGCCACTGCCGCGCCGAGCACCGACGACAGGTTGTACGCGACGCCCGAGCCCGTGTACCGGACGTTGGACGGGAACAGCTCCGGCAGGACGGCGGCCATCGGGCCGAACGTGAGGCCCATGAGCGTGAAGCCGAGGATCAGCAGCGTCTGCACGCCGACGTCGCCCGCCGCGAACAGCGGCACGAACGACCCGCCGAACAGGATGATCGCCACGGTGACCCAGATCAGGTGCTTGCGGCGGCCGAACCGCTCCGCCAGCGGACCGGACACCAGCGTGAAGACGCCGAAGAACACGACACCGATGATCAGCATCCAGAGGAAGTCGATCTTCTCGTAGCCGAGGCCGGCCGGTGCGCCGTCGGTGGGCACGGTCGGGGCGACGCCGTAGTTCAGCGTGAACGTCGTCATCAGGTAGAACAGCACGTAGGTGGCCAGCATGATGAACGTGCCGGACACGATCTGCTTCCAGGACGTGCGGAACACGTGGGCCACGGGCACCTTGGTGACGGCCTCGGCCTCGAGCACCCTGCGGAACGCCGGCGTCTCCAGCAGCGAGAGCCGCACCCACAGGCCGACGATCACCAGGATCGCGGACGCGAGGAACGGGATGCGCCAGCCCCAGTCGGCGAACTGCTCCGGCGTGAGGGCGGCCGAGAGGGCGATGAACACCGTGTTGGCCAGTATGAAACCAATGGGTGCGCCCAGCTGCGGGAACGTGCCGTAGATGGCGCGCTTGCCCTGCGGGGCGTTCTCCGTGGCCAGCAGTGCGGCACCGCTCCACTCGCCACCGAGGCCGAGGCCCTGGGCGAACCGGCAGAGCACGAGCACGGCCGGCGCGGCGAAGGCCCATCCGGGCGTCGACGCCGCGGGGATGAGGCCGATCAGGACCGTCGCGATACCCATCGTCAGCAGCGAGGCGACGAGGGTGGTCTTGCGGCCGATCCGGTCGCCGAAGTGCCCGAACAGCACCGAGCCGACGGGCCGCGCCACGAACGCCACGCCGAACACGGCGAAGGACGACAGGAGCTGGGTCGTCGGGTCCTGGGCGTTCGGGAAGAACAGCGCCGGGAACACCAGCGACGCCGCGGTCGCGTAGATGTAGAAGTCGTAGAACTCGATGGAGGTGCCGATCAGGGACGCGAAGACGACGCGGCCCCTGGGGTTGCCGGCCGGAGGCTCGCCCTGCCCGCCGGGCGCGGTCCCGGCGGTCGACGATGCGGAGGTGCTCATGTCTGGGACATTAGGAGGAGGTCCGCGATCCGGAAAGGCCGTCTCATTTTGTGGATGGCCCCTTGACGTAGGCTGCCGAGCGCGACCTCACGCGTGCGAGCACCTGGCGTGTCGTGATGCGGCAGCGTGCGTCGCGAGTGAAGGTGTAGTGAACGGTGAATACTCCCGCCCGTGCCCGTGTTGGCACGACCGGCGGTGGGGGGCAAGGATCAGGACCGACCCGGGCACCCTCAGCCACTGAGAGTCCGACCCCACAGCCGGAAATCCATCATCGGTACAACGAGATGACGACGAGGATATGAACGATCTGCTGTATGTGAACGGCGGCAACCCGTTGAACGGGACCATCACCGTTCGAGGCGCAAAGAACTTCGTGTCGAAGTCCATGGTGGCTTCCCTGCTGGGGGAGACCCCCAGCGTGCTGCGGAACGTACCGCAGATCCGCGACGTCAAGGTCGTCTCGGGGCTCCTGGACCTGCACGGTGTGAACGTCAAGTACGACACCGACGCGGGCATCCTCGACCTCGACCCGTCCAACGTGGAGTCGGCGCACGTGGCCGACATCGACGCCCACGCGGGTTCCAGCCGTATCCCGATCCTGTTCTGCGGGCCGCTGCTGCACCGGCTCGGCGAGGCCTTCATCCCGGACCTGGGCGGCTGCCGCATCGGCGACCGGCCGATCGACTACCACCTCGACATCCTGCGCCAGTTCGGCGCCGTCGTCGACAAGCGACCCAACGGCATCCACCTGCGGGCGCCGCGGCGCCTCCAGGGCGCCAAGATCTCCCTCCCGTACCCGTCGGTCGGCGCCACCGAGCAGACGCTGCTCACGGCCGTCCGCGCGGACGGCATCACCGAGCTCTCGGGCGCGGCGATCGAGCCGGAGATCATGGATCTCATCGCGGTGCTGCAGAAGATGGGCGCCATCATCTCGGTCGACACCGACCGCGTGATCCGCATCGAGGGCGTCGACCGTCTCGAGGGCTACAGCCACACGGCCCTGAACGACCGGATCGAGACCGCGTCCTGGGCCGCGGCGGCCCTCGCCACGGGCGGCGACATCACCGTCAAGGGCGCCACCCAGCCCGAGATGATGACGTTCCTCAACACGTTCCGGAAGGTCGGTGGCCGGTTCGAGGTGCAGGACGACGGCATCCGCTTCTGGCACGCCGGCGGCGACCTGAAGTCCATCGTGCTCGAGACCGACGTGCACCCCGGCTTCATGACCGACTGGCAGCAGCCGCTCGTCGTCGCGCTCACGCAGGCCAAGGGCCTGTCGATCGTGCACGAGACCGTCTACGAGAACCGCTTCGGCTTCACGGACGCGCTGCGCAAGATGGGCGCGACCATCCAGGTCTACAAGGAGTGCCTGGGCGGGCGCGACTGCCGGTTCGGCCAGCGCAACTTCCACCACTCCGCGGTCATCTCCGGCCCGACGGCGCTCTCCGCGGCCGACATCGAGGTGCCGGACCTGCGCGGCGGGTTCAGCCACCTCATCGCGGCCCTGGCCGCCAAGGGACAGTCCACGGTGCGCGGCATCGGCCTGATCGACCGCGGCTACGAGAACTTCCAGGAGAAGCTGCTCGCCCTGGGCGCAGACGTAACCCGCGGCTGACGGGTTGGGATGGGCACGGGGCCGAGTATCCTTTCGGACCGTGTCCATCCCACGCCCTGAGTCACGCATGTACCGCTTCATCGCGTTCATCGTGCGGAACCTCATGTTCTCGTTGTGCAAGTACGAGTGGAAGGGTGGGGAGAACTTCCCGGCCAAGGGCGGGTTCATCGCCGCGGCCAACCACGTCACCGAGCTCGACGCGCTGACGCTGGCGCACTACCTCTTCGACATGGGCCGCGAGCCGCGCATCCTGGCCAAGCGCGGCCTGTTCGACTCGCCACTGACGGGCTGGGCCCTGCGGGGCACCAACATGATCCCGGTGGACCGTGAGTCGGCCAAGGCCACCGAGTCCCTCAAGGACGCGGCGAACCAGCTCGGCGACGGCGCCTGCGTGGCGATCCTGCCCGAGGGGACGCTGACGCGGGACCCCGAGTACTGGCCCATGGAGGGCAAGACCGGCGTGGCCCGGATCGCCCTGACGACCCGCCTGCCGGTGCTCCCGGTGGCGCAGTGGGGCGTCACGCAGATCATGCCGCGGTACGGCATGCTGCGCTGGCCGTGGCCGCGCAAGAAGGTGACCATCCAGACCGGTCCGCCCGTCGACCTGAGCGACCTGTACGACCGTCCGCAGGACACCGCTACGCTGCGCGAGGCCACCAGCCGCATCATGGACGGCATCACCGCCGAGCTGGAGCAGATCCGCGGCGAGGTGGCGCCCAAGCCGAGGTTCGACCTGCGCAAGCACCCCGACTACGAGGCCAAGATGACTACCTACCCCCCGGTGGAGCGCCCGTGAGCGCCACCCCGCCCGTCAGCCTGCCCGAACCGACCAAGGTCGCCGTGCTCGGCGCCGGCTCGATGGGCACCACGTTCGCCATGGTCCTGGCCGACGCCGGGTGCGACGTCACCCTGTGGGGTCGCGACGCCGTGGTGCTCGACGCCGTGGACCAGGCGCACCGCAACGAGAAGTACCTGCCGGGCGTGCAGCTGCCCGCGATGCACGGCACGACCGACCCGGCGGTCGCCCTCAAGGGCGCGTCGATAGTGGTGGTCTCGGTGCCGTCCCAGGTCGCCCGCGCCACCCTGTCGTCGATGAAGGACCTGGTCGAGCCGGACGCCGTCGTCGTCTCCCTGATGAAGGGCGTCGAGCTCGGCACGGACAAGCGCATGAGCCAGGTCATGGCCGAGGTGCTGGACCTGCCCGACGAGCGGGTCGCCGTCGTCTCCGGGCCCAACCTGGCGCCCGAGATCGCCGAGCGGCAGCCGACGGCGACCGTGGTCGCCTCGCGCAGCGAGGCCACCGCCCAGCTCGTGGCGGACGCCTGCTCGACCGGGTACTTCCGCCCCTACACGAACACCGACGTGGTCGGCGTGGAGCTGTGCGGCGCGGTCAAGAACATCATCGCCCTGGCGGCCGGCATGGCGCAGGGCCAGGGCCTCGGCTGGAACACGCTGGCGACGCTCATCACGCGCGGCCTCGTGGAGATCACGCGCCTCGGCCTCGCGCTCGGGGCCGAGCCCGCCACGTTCTCCGGGCTGGCCGGCATGGGCGACCTGACCGCGACTTGCGCTTCACCGCTGTCGCGTAACCACCGGCTCGGCAAGCACATCGGTGAGGGACTCACGCTCGCCGAGGCGATCAAGGTGACCGGCGGCACGGCCGAGGGTGTGAAGTCGTCGGAGTCGGTGCTGGAGCTGGCCCGGGCGCACGACGTCGAGATGCCGATCACCACAGGCGTGGTCGAGGTGCTGGCCGGCAAGCTGCCGCTGGCCGACCTGGCGGCCACGCTGCTGGCGCGGCCCAAGAAGTCGGAGGTCGCCGGCTGACGGCGTCCGGTGTCCGTGTCAGAAGCTCAGGTCACTCCGGTGATCTGAGCTTCTGACACGTCGCAGGGCGAGAGGGTCAGTGCTGGACGTCGACCACCACGCGGGTCGGGTTCTCCAGGAGGAACGTCCGGAACGGCCGCTTGCCCTCGTCGATCCCGAGGAACGCCGTCGTGTACCCCTCGAACCAGTAGCGGTACACGATCTCGTTCACCGACTCCGTGTCGTCGGGCTCGATGCGGTCGCCCGGGAACTCCTCGACGCCGCTGTCCATCGGGTTCGCCGTGCCCGACAGCGATACCCGCAGGATCGCGTCGCCGTCGACCTGGACGGCGTGCCCGGAGCCGTCGTCGGTCGCCTGGTTCACGTACTCGACGCGCCAGCCCGGCTTGCCGCTGCCCGTGCCGTCGAGGTCGAACACCACGCGGTCGTAGCGGTCGTGCTCGGCGACGCGGACGTTCGTGACGGACAGGAACGTCTCGCCCTCGCCCGTCGGCTCGGCGGTGTCCGGTGCGGTGTCGGCGGCGAAGGGCGGGCCCGCGGCCGTCTCGGTTGCGGTGACGCCCGGCTCGGGTGTGCCGTCGCCCGTTCCCGGGTCCTCGGTGGCCTTGGTGTCCGACGGCGTCGGCTCGGCCGGCTCCGAGACGATCGGCGCGGGGCTCTCGAGGGGCCCGAGGTCTTCGTCTGTGCGACCCTCGCAGCCGGCCAGGAGCAGCGCGGCGAGCAGTGCCCCGGCCTGCATGAACGTGGTGGCTCTCCGTCGTGTCGCCATGGATCGAGGTTAAGCCGATCCGGGGCTCCACGGACAGGAAACGCCACGGACGGCGCCGAACCGCAACCTGTGCGGTCAGGCCGCCGCGCGGAACGTCCTGCGGTACGCGGTGGGGGTCACGCCGAGGGTCGCCAGCACGTGTGCGCGCAAGGACTGCGCCGTGCCGAAGCCGCACCGTCGTGCCACCTGCTCGACCGGTAGGTCGGAGGACTCCAGGAGGGTCCGCGCGTGCTCGACCCGCTGCCGGAGCAGCCACTGGCCGGGGCTCTCGCCGGTCTCCTCGCGGAACCGGCGGGTGAACGTCCGCACCGACATCGCGGCGTGCCGGGCCATGGCGGCCAGCGTCACGGGCTCGGCCAGCCGGTCGGCCACCCAGGCGCGGGTCGCGGCGGTGCCGGGTCCGTCGGCGTCGGGCACGGGCCGGGCGATGTACTGCGCCTGGCCGCCGTCCCGGTGGGGCGGCACCACGGTGCGCCGGGCGACGTCCAGCGCGACGGCGGCGCCGTGGTCGCGGCGCACGACGTGCAGGCACAGGTCGATCCCGGAGGCGACCCCCGCCGCGGTGAGCACGTCGCCGTCGTCCGTGTACAGCACGCCGGGGTCCAGCTCGACCTGGGGAAACAGGGTCTGGAAGTGGTCGGCGGAGCTCCAGTGCGTGGTGGCGGGGCGGCCGTCGAGGAGCCCGGCGGCGGCGAGCGCGAACGCGCCGATGCAGATCGACAGGAGCCGGGTGCCCGGCCGGATGCGCCGGAAGGCGTCCTCGAGCTCGGGCGTGAGGCGGCCCTCGTCGTACACCGGCCCGAACTCGTGCGACGCGGGGACGACCACCGTGTCCGCCGTCTCCAGCGCCTCGGGGCCGTGCGCCACCTGCACCACCACGTCCGAGTCGGACTGCACCGGGCCGGGCGCGCCGACCGTGCAGGTCACCACCTCGTACAGGGGCCTGTGCTCGGCGTCGCGTGCGATGCCGAAGATCCGGTGCGCGATCCCGAGCTCGAACGGGATGAACCCGTCGACGATCAGCACGGCGACACGGTGCGGTGCGGTCATGGCCCGATCCTATTGGACAGTGACCTTTCGGTCACTGTTGACCGTCGCCTCGGCCCAGCAGACTGGGGCGCGTGACCCAGACCAGCACGCCCGTGCCCGACGCCGGTGGCATGGCCCCGCCGTCGGCCCCTCGCCCGCGGACGCCCCGGATCCACCCCGCCTGGTGGGTCGCCGCGGTCAGCTTCGTGACCGTCATGAGCGCCGCCGCGTTCACTGCCGCACCCGGCCTGTTCGTGGAGCCGCTGAACGCGGAGCTCGGCTGGTCGCGCGCGACCATCGGCTTCGGCGTCGGCCTGCAGGTCATCCTGTACGGGCTGACGGCGCCGTTCGCCGCGGCCCTCATGGACCGGTTCGGCATGCGCCCGGTGGTCACGGCCGCGCTGGTCGTCATCACCGTGGGCGCGCTGTCGACCGTGTGGATGTCCCAGCCGTGGCAGTTCGTCCTCGGCTGGGGGCTCCTGGTCGGGGTGGGCAGCGGCAGCATGGCGCTGGCCTTCACCGCGACGGTGACCGGGCGCTGGTTCGTCGCCCGGCGCGGCCTGGTCAGCGGCGTGCTGACGGCGGCGACGGCGTCGGGCCAGCTGGTGTTCCTGCCGCTGCTCGCGTGGATCGTCGAGAACCAGGGCTGGCGCCCGGCGTCGGTCACGGTGGCCATCGCCGCGCTCGTGGCGATCCCGCTCGTGCTGTTCCTGCTGCGCGACCACCCGGCGGACCTGGGCCTCGCGCCCTACGGCGGCGAGTACGTGCCCAAGCCCGCGCCCGCCCGCGGCGCCGCCAAGCGCGCGGTCACGGCTCTGTTCGACGCCGCCCGCACGGGCCCGTTCTGGCTGCTCGCCGGTGCGTTCGCGATCTGCGGCGCGACGACGAACGGGCTGGTCCGCACCCACTTCGTGCCCGGCGCGCACGACCACGGCATGCCGATCACGGTCGCCGCGAGCCTGCTCGCGGTCATCGGGGTCGTGGACGTGATCGGCACCATCGGGTCGGGCTGGCTGACCGACCGGTACTCGCCGCGCGTCCTGCTGGGCGTCTACTACACGCTGCGCGGCGTCGCGCTGCTCTTCCTGCCGTCCCTCATGGCGCCCTCCGTGGAGCTGCCGATGGTGTTCTTCATCGTGTTCTACGGGCTGGACTGGGTGGCGACCGTGCCGCCCACCCTCGCCCTGTGCCGCGAGTTCTACGGCGAGGACGCGCCGATCGTGTTCGGCTGGGTGCTCGCGTCGCACCAGGTCGGGGCCGGCGTGGTGGCGTTCGCGGGTGGCCTGGTGCGTGACCTGACCGGCACCTACGACGCCGTCTGGTACGGCGCGGGCGTCCTGTGCGCGGGCGCCGCGCTCATGTCCCTGGTGATCCGGAAGCGGCGAGCGGACGCCTCGGCCGCGGGTGACGGCGCCGCCGTATCCTCGCCGTCATGAGCACCACCCCTGAGCATCCCGAGCCGTCCGCGCTCGCGCCCGCCACGATCGTCGTCTCCGCCGGGCGTCCCGCCCGCGCCCAGGGCGGGCACATCAACCCGTCCGTCCCGATGAACTCCACGTACGTCTCGCGCGGCGTGGTCACGCCCGACGAGCTGTCGTACGCGCGCGGCGACAACGACGCCTGGCACCCGTTCGAGGAGGCGCTGGCCGCCCTCGAGTGCGGCGGGGGAGAGCCGGGCGAGGCGCTCGTGTTCTCGTCCGGGATGGCGGCGATCGCCGCCGCCTTCGCCCTGGTGCCCGACGGCGGCACTCTCGTGCTGCCCCAGCACGCCTACCAGGCCGGCATGGTGCTCGCGCGGCAGATCTCGGAGCGGCACGGCGTGACCCTGCGGTACGTCGACATCGCCGACACCGACGCCGTGGTAGCGGCCCTGGACGGCGCCGACCTGCTGCTCGTCGAGTCGCCCACCAACCCGATGCTGGAGGTCGCGGACCTGCCCGCCGTGCTCGGCGCGGCGCGCGCCGCGGGCGTGCGCTCGGTGGTCGACAACACCTTCGCGACGCCGCTGGGCCAGCGCCCGCTGGAGCACGGCGCCGACGTGGTCCTGCACTCGGTGACGAAGTACCTCGCCGGCCACTCCGACGTCGTGCTGGGCGCGCTCGTCACGCGCGACGCCGGGCTCGCCGCGACCCTGCGGGAGCACCGCACGCTGCACGGCGCGATCGCCGGACCGTTCGAGGTGTGGCTGGCGCTGCGCGGCCTGCGCACGCTGGCGCTGCGTTTCGAGCGCGCGCAGGCGAGCGCGGCCGAGCTGGCCCGGCGTCTCGCGGAGCACCCCGAGGTCGCCGAGGTGCGGCACCCCTCGCTGCCCGGCGATCCGGGGCACGACCGGGCCAAGGCCCAGATGAACGGGTTCGGCGCGATCATCGGCGTCCGGCCGAAGGCACGGGCGGGGGCCGCGGACCCGGTCGGCCGGGCCGACGCCGTCGTCGACGCCGTGCGCCTGTGGCTCCCCGCGACGTCGCTCGGCGGTGTGGAGTCGATGCTGGAGCGCCGCCGCCGCTGGGGCACCGAGGCGGCGACGGTGCCGGAGGACCTGCTGCGCCTGTCGGTAGGCATCGAGGACGTCGAGGACCTCTGGCAAGACCTGGACCAGGCCCTCCGCACCTCCTGACCCGCCCGCCCCGCGAAGTAGAGCGTGTGTCCGGACACACGCTCTACCTCGCGGAGTCGTCAGTCCAGGGGGCCCAGGAGGGACTGGGCCACCGTCGCGTGGGCCGCGTCGTCGCTGGACGGGTGGAAGATCCCCGCGAGCACGTCGCGGTAGAGGCGGCCCAGCTCGGACCCGTTGAAGTAGGTGGAGCCGCCGGACACCCGGACCGCCTGGTCCACGACCTCGCGTGCCGTCTCGGTGACGCGCACCTTCAGCCCGGCGGTCGCCCGGAACCAGCCCGCGCCCCGGTCCAGCGTGCTGTCCGACGCCGAGGCGTCGAGGTCGCGGGTGATCCCGTCGATCTGGAGCCAGACGCTGTCCTGTGCCAGTGCCATGTCGGCGATACGACGGCGGACGTCGGGGTCCTGCGTGTACTTCTTGCCCGTCTTCATCGACGTGCGCCGCCCCGCGGCCTCGACGGCGAGCTCCAGCGCCCGGTCCGCGATCCCCGCGTACACCGAGGAGAGCAGCACCTCGAACGACGTGAAGATGCCCAGGACGTACGGGTCGAGCGACGGCCCGGGCGGCAGCCGCCGCAGCACCCTCTCCGCGGGCGCGTGCGCACCGTCGAGCAGCGTGGACCGCGACTGCGAGGCGCGCATCCCCATCGTGTCCCAGTCGTCGAGGATCTCGAACCCGCCGCCGTCACGCGTGACGAAGGCGTGCACGAGCCGCGGCTCGCCGCGCCTGCCGTTCGGCGACTCGAGCCCGAGGACGCCGAGCCGCGTCCAGGCCGGGGAGTTCGACGTGAAGATCTTGCGGCCGTGGAACGAGTAGCCCCCCGCGCCGTCGGGCCGCGCCTCCGTGCGTGAGCCGAGCAGCACCAGGTCGTTGCCGGGCTCGGAGTAGCCGAAGCCGAAGACCTCACCCTCCGCGGCCTCCGCCAGCAGCCAGTCCAGCGACGAGTCGCCGCGTTCGTGCAGGTAGCGGCCGACGCCCACCCACACGTGATGCATGTTCACGGCCAGCGCCGTCGCGGGCGCGTGGGCGGACAGCCTGGCCTGTTCGCGAGCCATCTCGCGGAGCGTGCGGCCGGCGCCGCCGAGCGTGGTGGGGACCATCGCGCCGAGGTAGCCGGCGGCCTGCAGGTCGGCCAGGTCCTCGGCGAAGTAGGCGTTGTCTCGGTCGTAGTCGGCGGCGCGCTCGCGCAGGGTGGCGAGCAGGTCGTCGGACAGGAGAGGGGTCACGTCCCGAGGTTAATGCCGCAGGGCCAGGTCATGGGGCTGTAGCAGTGATCGAATATCACCCGCTCGACGCTGCCCAGAATCTGGTGCGTGCCGTCGGCGTGGCTAGGGCGGATCGCCCTGGAGGCGGAGGGCGCGCATCGCCGCGTACAGCTCGGCGGCACCCCGGGGGTCGTTGATGTCGCGGCCTGTCAGGTCGGCGACCCGCGCGAGCCGGTTCAGCACCGTGTTCCGATGGCAGTGCAGCGCCGCGGCGGCCCTGGTGCCGGACCCGCCGTGCTCGAACCAGGCCTCCACGGTCGCGAGCAGCTGCTCCTCGTCCCGCGGGTCACGGCCCCTGAGCCCGCTCAGCACCGCGGACGCGAGCTCGGCGGCGCGTTCGCCGTCGGCCACGAGCAGGGCGTCCAGCGGACGGTCGCCGTAGCGGGCGAGTCCCACCCGGCCCAGGGGCACGGACCGCACTGCCGTGCGAGCCTCGACGAGCGCGGCGGGCGCGTCGGCCAGGCGGGTGAACGGCCGGCTCGCGCCGGTCCGGGTGTGTGCGGCGAGGCCGGTCAGGGCGTTGTACGTGTCCTCGGAGGTGGGCGCGGCCACGAGCGTCAGCCGGGCACCCTCGTGGGTGAGCCAGCGGACGGTCGGCCGAGCCGCCTCCGCGGCGCGGTTCGCCGTGGGGGCCTGGCCGACCGCGGGGACCGCGGGCACGCCGGGTGCCGTGACGGCGACCACGAGCATCACGTCGGCGGGCAGGCCGAGCGCGCGCCGGGCGGTCTCCAGGTCGTGCACCGCGCCGGTGAGGACGCCGCGCAGGAGCTCGGTGCGGGCCATGTTGTCGCTCAGGCCGGCGCTGGACTCGAGGTGGGTCCGCACCGCCACGTTGGACGAGCGGTCGATGGCGAACCAGACGCGCGACGAGGCACGGAGCAGCGCGGTGGTGTCGGTCCGGGAGCGCAGCCGACGGGCGAGCTCCTCCCAGATGCGCAGGCCGGCCAGCCGGTACGCGTGCTGCAGCAGGTCCAGCGGCATGCCCTCGGCGGCGGTGACGCGGCCGGTCTCCCGCGCCGGCTCGAGCGACGACGGCTCGCCGGCGAGCGCGGCGAGGATCTCCGCCAGGTTGGCCCGGACCAGGGGCTGGACGACGGCGGCCGGGAGGCGGGTATCGGGGTAGACGGGCTCGGCGTGCAGGATCTCGTCGGCGACCTGCTCGCTCAGCAGGTCCAGCGCGTCACGCAGGTCGTGACGCCCACTGACGGCCCCACCGACGGCGATGTCCGACATACCAGGCAGCCTAGCCGCGGCGCCCGCACTGTGCACTGAAGGTCGAGATGTAAAGGTCGGAGGGTCTCGCCCAGGGTTGCCGGCACCCCTACGCTATTGCAGGGCGGGTCAGTGAGTGCGGGCCCCACAGGGTCGGATCTACGGTCGGATCTACGGTCGGATGCAGTGCGGTCGAAGGAGACAGCGGATGAGCGTGACGGACACGCGAGCCACCACGGAGCGCGAGCTCGACAAGGCGGTCGAGGAGCTCAAGGCCGGTGCCGAACGGTGGGCGCGGCTACCCGTCGCGGACCGGGGCGCACTGTTCCGGAGGGTGCACGCGTCGATCGCGGCCGTCGCCGAGGAGTGGGTGACGGCCGCCGCCGAGGCCAAGCACATCCCGCCGTCCGCCCCGTACACGGGCGAGGAATGGATGACCGGCCCGTACGGCGCGCTGGAGAGCGCCGCCACCTACGCGCAGGCCTACGAGGCGCTCGCGGCAGGCGGGTCGCCGCTCGACGGGCTCCGTGTCGGGGCCGCGCCGGGTGGCCGCGTGGCGGTGCGGGTGCTGCCGCGCACCGCCAAGGAGTGGGTGCTGTTCAACGGCTTCCAGGCAGAGGTGTGGATGCCGCCGGGCGTGCCGGAGAGGCAGGTGCGCGCCGAGGCGGGCCTGCGGGCCGGCGTGGTGGGCGAGTACGGCGGCGTCGGGCTGGTGCTCGGCGCCGGCAACGTCTCGTCGATCGCGCCGCTCGACGCGTTCTACGAGCTCGTCGCACACGGCCGCGCGTCGCTCGTGAAGCTCAACCCGACGTTCGCGGGCCTGCTCGACGTGTACCGCACGGCCCTCGCACCCCTGATCGAGGCGGACGTGGTCCGGATCGTCAACGGCGACGCCGCCGTGGGCGCGTACCTCACGCGGCACAGCGGTATCGACAAGGTGCACATCACCGGCTCCGCCGTCACGCACGACGCGATCGTGTGGGGCACCGGCGAGGAGGCCGAGCGGCGTCGGGCGGCGGACGACCCGAGGCTCACGGTGCCGATCACGAGCGAGCTGGGCGGCGTCGCCCCCGTCATCGTGGTCCCCGGCCGGTGGAGCGCCGCCGACCTGCGGTTCCAGGCCGAGCACGTGGCGACCATGCGCCTGCACAACGCCGGCCACAACTGCGTGGCGGGCCAGGTGGTCGTGCTGTCGGCGGACTGGGCGCAGAAGGACGCGTTCCTCGCCGAGCTGCGGCGCGCCCTGGCGACGACGCCGGCGCGCGGCACCTGGTACCCCGGCTCGGACGCCAAGGTCGCGCGGGCCGCCGAGGCGCACCCCGACGCCGAGCACGTCGACGGCAGCCTCCTGATGGAGATCGCCGCGGACGACCCGGCGTGCGCCGACGAGTACTTCGCTCCGGTGCTCGCGTGGACGCAGCTTCCCGGGCAGGGCACGGCGTTCCTGCGGGCCGCCGTCGGCTTCGCCAACGACTCCCTGTACGGGACGCTGGGCGCCAACGTGCTGGTGCGGCCCCAGGACCGCAGGGCGGCAGGCGCCGTGTTCGACGACGCGATCGCCGACCTGCGCTACGGCACCATCGCGATCAACGCGTGGACCGGCATGGGCTTCCTCCTGTCCGGCGGCACGTGGGGCGCGTTCCCCGGGCACACGGTGGCCGACGTCGGCTCCGGGATCGACGTCGTGCACAACGGGCACCTGCTCGCCGGGCCCGAGCGCACCGTCGTGACGGGGCCGTTCCGCGCGTTCCCGCGCAGCGTGCTGCACGGCGAGCTCTCGCTCTTCCCGAAGCCGCCGTGGTTCGGCAGCTCCCGGAGCGTGACGGACACGGGCCGGGCGCTCACCCGCTATGCGGCGGCGCCGTCGTGGAGGCGGCTGGTGCCGGTGCTGCTCGCGGCCTTCCGTTCCTGACGGCAGAATGCACATGCACCGGGCCAACGGCGGTCCGGTGCCAGAGAAGTGCCAGAGACGAAGGAGACCGACGATGGTTGTCCGGAGCATGCTGCCCGACGTGGTGATCCCGCCCGTCAGCGTCCACGAGTACCTGTTCGGTGACCTCACCGGGGACGAGCTGGACCGCGTGGCGGTGGTCGACGGCGTCAGCGGTGCCCGGACGACGTTCCGCTCCCTGCTCGCGCAGATCGACGCCGTGGCGGGGGCCGTCGCGGCACGGGGCTTCGGCGTGGGCGACGTCGTCGCGCTGCACGCGCCGAACGTCCCCGCCTACGTGCCGGTGTTCCACGGTCTGCTGCGGGCCGGCGTGACCGTGACCACCATCAACGCCCTGTCGCCGAGCCCGGACATCACCAAGCAGCTCCTGGACTCGGGCGCCCGGCTCGTGATCACGGTCTCGGCGCTGCTCCTGGCGGCCGAGACGGGCGCGAAGGGCGCGGGCCTCGCGCACGAGCAGCTCGTGGTGCTCGACGGCGACTCCGCCGTGGCTCCCGAGTACGCCTCCCTGGCCGACCTGCTGGCCGATCCGCACCCGGCCCCCGACGTCTCGTTCGACCCGGCGACGCACCTCGCGGTGCTGCCGTACTCGTCGGGCACGACGGGGCACCCCAAGGGCGTCATGCTGACGCACACCAACCTCGTGGCGAACGTGGCGCAGTGCTTCGCGATCGGCGTGGAGCGCGACGACGTCGTGCCGTGCGTCCTGCCGTTCTTCCACATCTACGGCATGACCGTGCTGCTCAACGTCGCGCTGCGCACCCGCGCGCGGCTCGTCACGCTGCCCCGGTTCGACCTCGCGCAGTACCTCGGGGTGATCCAGGACCACCGGGCGAGCTTCCTGTTCGTGGCGCCGCCGATCGCGCTCGCCCTGGCCAAGCACCCGCTCGTGGACTCGTACGACGTCTCCAGCGTGCGGGCGGTGCTGTCCGGCGCCGCTCCGTTCGACGAGAAGCTCGCGGCGGCGGTGGTGGCCCGGCTCGGTGACGACGTGCGGGTGCTCCAGGGCTACGGCATGACGGAGATGTCGCCGGTCTCGCACGTCATCCCGTTCGGCCGCCGCGACATCTCGGCCGGGTCGGTGGGGCTGCTGGTGGCCAACATGGAGACGAAGATCGTCGACCCGGCGACGGGCGCCGAGATCGAGCAGCCGACCGAGGGCGTCTCGGCCCCGGGCGAGCTGCTGTGCCGCGGGCCGAACGTCATGGTCGGCTACCTCGGCAACCCCGAGGCGACGGCGGACACGCTGGAGCCCGACGGGTTCCTGCACACCGGCGACATCGTCACCGTCGACGCCGACGGCGTGTTCCAGGTGGTCGACCGGCTCAAGGAGCTCATCAAGTACAAGGGCTACCAGGTCCCGCCCGCCGAGCTGGAGGCGCTGCTGCTGTCCCACCCCGGCATCGCCGACGCCGCGGTGATCGGGGTGCCCTCCGATGAAGCGGGCGAGATCCCCAAGGCGTTCGTCGTGACCGCGCCCGGGGCGACCCTGACCGAGGACGAGGTCATCGCGTTCGTCGCCGAGCAGGTCGCCCCGTACAAGAAGGTGCGGGCCGTGGAGTTCATCGAGGCGGTCCCGAAGTCGGCGTCCGGGAAGATCCTCCGCAAGGATCTGCGGGCGACCCCGTAGGCGGCCCACCGGCCTGCGCCGAACGCCTGTACTCTGCCTCTCGCGACTGGTCGTCACCCCCCGGTCGGCAGGGCCGGAAAGGGTGTCTGAGGAGGCAAGATGTGGGGCGAGCCGCGCTACAGGTACGCCGCGCGTGACGTGCGGGTCGCGAACGGGACGCTCACCATCGGGCTCACCACCTTTGCCCTGAGCAACGTCATGCGGGTGGAGGTGGTGGGCGTGGCGAGCCCGAAGCCCATCGGTGCCTGGGCGAACCAGGTGGCCTACCCCTTCTGCATCGTCGCGGTGATCGTCCTGCTGCTCCGCCTGGTGGGAGCCGACGTCCCCTGGGAGGCCGCGCTCGCCATGGCCTGCGCGGGCCTCGCCTGGCCCGTCGCGCGGATGTGGCAGCAGACCAAGTTCTGGAAGCCGCTCTGGAAGTACCCGGTCTTCGCCCTGCAGATAGTCACCGCCACCCAGCACGTGCACCGCGTCTGCGCGCACGACATGCGGCACCTCGTGGCGCTCGCCGAGCTGGTGGGCGCGGCCATGAAGGATCCGACGATCTCCTACCACGGGACCGTCCAGCTGATCTCGAACGCGGACGCGCTGCACACGATGGAGACCGGCCGGGACTCGATGGCGCGCTGAACCGGCGTCCGCCCTTGTGGACTGGGTGTGGCGCGACTACTATTTCGGTATGTCGCGAAATACCGAAGAACCGGGGGACGGGCTCTTCTCCGCCCTCGCCCACGGGGCGCGGCGAGAGATACTGCGCTACCTGCGCGACAAGGACTACGTCCGCGCCGGTGACATCGGCGCCGCGCTGGGCATCGGCCCGTCGACCCTGTCCGGCCACCTCAAGGTCCTGCGGCAGGCAGGCCTGGTCGAGACCAGGCGCCGCGGGACCGAGGTCCAGTACCGGCTCCAGATGAGCCTGCTGGACGAGGCGATCGTCGCGCTGGCGGAGCTGCGTCGGCCCAGGTCTTCGACGGCCGAGGCCGACGTGGCGCCCGAGACGACCGAGAGCGGCACCACCCCAGCACGCAGAACCGTCGACCAGGAGGGCACGCCATGACCGCGACCGGCTCCACCGAACTGTCTCGGGACGAGAGCACGCCTCCGCCCCCGTGGATCATCGTCCCGTGGCCGGGCGCCGTGGTCGCCTCGGCCGCCGTGGCCGTCATGATCGTGACCTCGGTCATCGCGTGGCCCGACATGGCGGCCGAGATCGTCACGCGTGAGGCCGACGGGCGCCACGGGGAGAGCGTGGCGAGCCGTGGGGTCACGGCTGTCGCGATGCCGAGCATCCTGCTCGTGCTCACCGTCCTGTTCTCCGTGATCCTGCGCGCGGATCATGAGCTGCTCAAGCGCACGCCCCTGGGCCTGGACCGTTCTCCCGAACGAGCCCGGCGCGTGCTCAGCTGGACGCTCGTCGGCCTGTCCGTGGTCCTGGTGGTGCTCCACCTGGGCCTGCTCTCCCTGCACACCGGGGCTCGGTACCCGCTGGAGGAGGCCGTCGCGGCCGCGGTGGGGCTCCTCGTCGTCTGCCTGGGCGTGGCCGCCCCACTCCTCGCCCCTGGCGGCAGCTACACCGGCGGACTCGAGCGGTTCAGGGCTGCGCAGGGCCGGCTGTACCGCGGGGCAGGCATCGTCCTGGTCCTTGCCGGGATCACGACGGCCGTCGCGGCGGTTCTCCAGCCGTGGCTCGCGATGGGTATCGCCGTCGTGTCCGTCGGCGCGGTGTTCCTCGTGGTCGGGCTCACCGCGGCGGTCCGGGCAGCTCGGCGACCGTCGGAGTGACGTGGTCGCCGGTGCGGTCCACGAGCCTCAGCGCACGGTCGGGTGCGGCTCCAGGCCCATCCGGACCAGCAGCGAGGAGACGAGGTCCTCGTGGAGCGCCACGTGGTCGCCGAACGCGAACTCCTGGTGGCCGTAGACGGCCATGCACTGCAGCCCGTAGACCTGGCGCCAGCTGGTCACCATGAGGTGGGCGATGCCGAGCGGCAGGTCGTGGCCGCCCACCGCATCGCGGTAGCGGCGCACCTGCTCGGCGAGCTCCGGGTCGAGCTCGTCGTGGGCCGGGCGCGGGATGCCGGCGGCGGCCAGCTCGCGGAAGAGCGGCACGTAGTGGCCGCCGACCATCTCGGCCATGCGGCGCTGGAGGGCGTGGCTGTCGGTGAGCTCCGCGCGGATGCCGGAGCCGATGACGAGGTCGAACTCCGCCGGGTTGCGCACCGCCCAGTCGAGCGATGTCCGGGTCGAGGCGACCAGGGCGGCGCCGATGTCACCGGGCTCCTGCCGGGCCACCGCGACGGCGAGCAGCTCCAGCACCTCCTCGACGATCAGCACGCAGAGCTGCGCGATGACGTCCTGCCGGTTCTCGAAGTGGCGGTACAGCGCCGGCGGCGTGACGCCGACCTCCTTCGCGACGGCGGCCATCGTGAGCTTGCTCAGCCCGTGCTGTCCGGCGAGCTGATGTCGTGCGGCAGCGAGAACCTCGCGCCGCAGCTCGTCGCGCAGGCGCTCACGGCGCGACCGCACCGGCCCGTCGTCCGTCGGTGCTGCTGGCACTGATACAACCGGGCTCACTGACACTCCTTCGTGGCAGGTACCTGCGTCACGGCATCGGCGAGGTCGGAGATGAACGACGTCGAGTGGTTCTCGGTGACCGCGGGCGGCACGATCACCTCGGCCGCGGGCTCCCGGCCGTAGGTGACGAACGACCAGGTGCCGGCGTCGTCGGTGGTGACTATCCAGTCGACGGCGGTCCCGTCGCCCGAGTCGACGTGCTGGCAGTCCGCGGCGGGCCCGACCTGCTCCACGCCGCAGCGCATGGTGACCGCGGCACCCGGTTCGCCCCATGCCGCGGTGGCCTGGGCGTTGGTCTGCAGCTTCGGCAGGTCCGGACCGAGCTCGTCCGGGACGGCGAGCATGACCTCGGCGCACTTCGGGTCGGCGGCGTTCGGCGCGACCTCCACGCCGATCGTCCGAGCACAGCCGCCGAGCGCCACGACGGCGAGAACGGCGGCGGTCGTTGCGAACACGAATCGGGCGGGAAGCACGGAGATACGTTACCCGTACCGGATAGTGCCCGTCCCCGATGCCCGTTTGCTGCCGGTGTGCGGCTCGCGCACCAGCGGGTATGCGGCATCCGGCCCGTGCTGGGCTCTATGGTCTACCGGTGACCCGCGTCCGTGACCTCTCCGAGGAGCAGATCCTCGAACGCATAGTGCCCCTGCTGCCCCGGGGGAGTGCCACGCTGCTCGGCCCCGGTGACGACGCCGCCGTGCTCGCCGCACCCGACGGCCGGTTCGTCGTCTCGACCGACGTGCTGGTCGAGGACCGCCACTTCCGTGCGCGCTGGTCCACCGGATACGACGTCGGACGGCGGGCCGCCGCGCAGAACCTCGCCGACATCGCCGCGATGGGTGCGCGACCCACCGGACTGGTCACGTCCCTCGTCGTGCCGGGGGACACCGAGGTGGACTGGGTGACGGGCTTCGCCAGGGGACTGGCGGACGGCTGCGCGTCGACGGGTGCGGGCGCCGTCGGCGGGGACCTGTCCGGTGGCCCGTGCCTGGTCGTGAGCATCACCGTGCACGGTGACCTGGAGGGCCGTCCGCCGGTGCTGCGGTCGGGCGCCCGGCCGGGCGACGTCGTCGCGCACGCCGGCGTGCGCGGGTGGTCGGCCGCCGGGCTCGCGCTCCTGGAGGCGGGCCTGGTGCGCGTGCCGCTGTCCGCCGCGCCGCTGGAGGTCACCGACGGCGTGCTCCTCGAGGACGAGTGGGAACGGCTCGTCGCCGCGTACCTCCGGCCGGACCCGCCCCTGGCGGCGGGTGTCCTGGCCGGTCAGGCGGGCGCCACGTCGATGCTCGACCTGTCCGACGGCCTGCTGCGTGACGCCGGTCGGGTGGCGCGGGCGAGCGGGGTGCGGATCGACCTCGATGCCGGGGCGTTCGCGAAGGACCGGGAAGCGCTGCGTTCCGCGGCGCGTGCGGTGGCCGCTGCGACGGGTCTCGGCGACCCCGGCTGGGGGCCGGGGAACGCCGACATCGACGGCCTCGTCGGCAGATGGATCTGGGCGGGCGGAGAGGACCACGGGCTGCTCGCCACGTTCCCCGTCGGTACCCGGTTGCCGGCGGGCTGGACCGCCGTCGGCCAGGTGCATGCCGCCGGAGAGGCGCCGGACGGTGGGGAGGCGCAGGACGGTAGCGAGGCCGGGCCGGCCGTCACGATCGGCGGCGAGTCGCTCGACGTCGGTCCGGGCTGGGACCACTTCCGGTCCTGACCCCGACGACTACCCGGGCGCGGTCAGCGCTTGCGGAAGCGGAGCTGCGTGAGCGGCCGGCCGCCGATGTCGTCGATGCGCTCGGTCCCGTCGTGCTGGAACCCGTGCCGCCGGTAGAAGTGCTGCGCGCGCTCGTTGCCCTGGAGGATCCAGAGCGACACGACGGTGCCGGGGGCGAGCCCGTCGAGCACCGTGCGCATCAGGTCACGGGCCACGCCGCTACCCCACGCGCGGGGATGCAGGTAGATGGCGTAGATCTCGAGGTCGCCCGGTTCGGCGTCCTCGTCGCGGGACGGGCCGACGCTCGTGAAACCAACGGTGCCGCTCTCGTCCTCCGCGACGAGCACGGTGATGTCGCGCGCGGCGACTGCCGCGTTCCACCGCCCGGCGCGCTCGCTCACGTCGAGCGAGGACAGGTACGAGTCGGACAGGATCTCTGAGTAAGCACCACGCCAGGAGGCGATGTCGACACGAGCGATGGCTTCGGCGTCGGTCGTCGTTGCTGGGCGGATGGTCACATCTTCCGGTGCCATCATGGCATCACCTTTTCACCCTGTGGGTGCGAGGCGCAACCACTTCTTCGGGTCCGATCGAAGGCTACGGGAACGCCGAAGACGCCCGCCAGGTACAAACCCGACAGGCGTCTTCGTCTAACGTCTTCGTCCAAGCATGACGGGTCGCGTCAGCGACCCGGCTGCGGCAGCGTCAGGCCGAGACCTTGCGCGTGACCTTGCCGGCCTTGAGGCAGGAGGTGCACACGTTGACGCGCTTGGGAGTCCCGCTCACGATCGCGCGGACGCGCTGGATGTTCGGGTTCCAGCGGCGCTTGGTGCGGATGTGAGAGTGCGAAACAGAGTGCCCGAAGCCGGGGCCCTTGCCGCAGACGTCGCAGTTGGCAGCCACGGTGTCTCCTGAATGTCGTGCACGCCTGTGCAGAAACGACAGCACGACGTGATGGATGGTCAAAAAGGGGGAGCCCGGACGCTTCAGAGCGATCAACGCTTCGTAGCGGACCAGGCAACTTTCACAGAGTACCCGATCCCGGGCCGGGCCCTCAAACCGTAACGGCCGCGGGGTGCGTCACACCGTCGGGGCGGGCCCGAGCCGGGATCGGGCCTGTGGACGGCCGGACGCGAGCGGTCCGGCCGCTGGGTACGGTGGGATCCGTCCGGGCGGGCGTCCGGTCTGCTGTTCAGCCACATTGTTCAGCCTTGTGTGTTCACCATGTGCGGGAGGGCAGAGCGTGACCGACGTCGACAGCAGCAGTCGGCCGGCAGATTCTGGTCCGGGGTCGTTCCCGGACGGCGTCCGTCTCGAGGACCCGGGACTGGTGCGTGTCTGGACCCGTGGTGCGACGGCGGCCTTGCGGCGGGAGCGCGCCGCGATCGACCGGGTGAACGTGTTCCCCGTCGCCGACGCCGACACCGGCACCAACCTCTACCTGACCCTCCGCGAGGGGGACCTGGCGGTCGCGGCCGCATCCGCCGGGGCGACCGGTGCGGAGCTGCTGGCGACGCTCGCCAGGGCAGCCCTGCTGGGGGCCCGCGGCAACTCCGGCGTGATCCTCAGCGAGTGGCTGCGGGGCCTGGCGGTCGCGGCGCGGCGCGGCGGTGGCGCGGCGGAGCTGCTCACCCGGGCGGCGACGTCCGCCAGGTCGGCGGTGGCGCAGCCCGCCGAGGGCACGATCCTCACGGCGGCCGACGCCGCTGCGGCTGCCGCGCGCGCCGCCGAGGGCTCGGTCGGGGGCTCTGCAGAGGGGGACACCGGGCCGCTGGCGGTCGTGTCCGCCGCCGCGACCGCCGCGCGCGCCGCTGCTCGCGCCAGCCGGGACGAGCTCCACCACCTCCGGACGGCGGGTGTGCTCGACGCCGGAGCCCTCGGCCTGGTCCTCGTGCTCGACGCGCTGGTCGTCGCCGCTGCCGGGGCCATGAGCGGAGCCTTGAGCGGAGCCGCCGCGGGAGTGTCAGAGGCGGACGGCAGCATGGACTCCGTGAACCTGGACCAGCTGCTCGAACCCGCCTCGTCGTCACCCGTGCGCGGCGTGCCCGCGGTCGG
Organism: Promicromonospora sp. CA-289599; assembly: GCF_050936155.1. Classification (NCBI taxonomy): domain Bacteria; kingdom Bacillati; phylum Actinomycetota; class Actinomycetes; order Micrococcales; family Promicromonosporaceae; genus Promicromonospora; species Promicromonospora sp. CA-289599. Next base: position 1,256,840 of record NZ_JBNJNI010000001.1, on the reverse strand, counting down.
CGGGACGGATGCCGGCGCCCTGCCGCACGGCGCCGAGGCCGGCGCGGGGGCCCTCGAGCTCATGTTCGTGCTCACCGGGCCGGCAGGGGCTACGGCCGACACCGTGGCGGCCGGGCTGCGCACCGCGCTGGGTGAGGTGGGCGACTCTGTGGTCGTGGTCGGGGGTGACGCGGGCACCGGAACCGGCGTCTGGCAGGCGCACGTCCACACCGACCACCTCGACCAGGCGCTCGCCATCGCCGCGGAGGCGTCGCGCACGGGCTCCTTGGCCCAGGTGCACGTGCGGCACCTCGAAGCCGTGGCGCAGCACGAGTGGGGCGTCGTCGCTGCGACGTCGGCCCCGGGGCTCGCCGGGACGCTCGCGCACGCGGGCGCCGTCGTCCTGCTCACGGGCGGTCTCGGCAGCACGATCGAGGCGCTGACGGCCGACGACGTCGGCCGTGTCGCCGCGTCGACCGGAGCCCGGCGCGTGCTGCTCCTCGGGGTGCCGGACGGGCCCGCGGACGTGGCGCGGCATCTCGACGTCGACGAGGTCGTCGCCGTGCCGACACCCACCGACGTGCACGCCGTCGTGGCGCTGGCCGCGCTCGGGACGCTCCTGCCGATAGGCCTGCCGGACGAGCTCGACGCCGACGTGCGCGCGACGGTGGACGAGGCACTCGCGGGGCTGACCGTGACGTCCGTGCGCGGCGACGCCGCCGTCGAGGCCGTGCGCGCCGCGGCGGGACCGGAGACCATCGTGGTGACGGCGCTGCTCTCCGCTGACGTCCCCGACGGCCTGCCGGACCTGCTCGCGGCGGCGCTCACGGAGCGTGCGCCGGAGGCCGAGCTCGTCGTCCTGGCGACGGGCCGTCCGGGCGACGGCGTATGCCTGGGCATGGAGGAGGAGCACGCATGACCGAACGGGCGGACGAGCGCCTGGAACGGGCCTTCGACAAGCGGACGGCGACCGCCCTGGGCAAGCTCGGGCTGCAGACCGTCGGCGACCTGCTGGGCCACTACCCGCGCCGGTACGCCGACCCGGGTGCGCTCTCGGACATCGCGGCGCTCGAGGTGGGCGAGCACGTGACCATCCTGGCCCGCGTCGAGCAGGCGACCGTGCGACCCATGCGCAACCGCACGGGCGCACTCATGGAGGTCGTGGTGACGGACGGGAAGAGCCGGCTGTCGCTCACCTTCTTCGGCAAGCACCGCGGCTCGCTCTTCAACCACGAGAAGCGGCTGGTGCCGGGAGCCAAGGGCCTGTTCACCGGAACCGTCGGCCTGTACAGGGGTTCGCGCCAGCTCAGCCACCCGGACTTCACCCTGATGGGGGAGGAGTCCGACCTCGACAGCGACGAGGCGCTCCTGGAGCACGCGACCAAGCCCATCCCGATCTATCCGGCGGCCGCCGGCATCCCGAGCTGGAAGATCCAGGGCGCCCTGCGCGTCGTGCTCGACACGCTGACCGACGCCGACGTGCCAGACCCGGTGCCCGATGAGGTGCGGGAACGCCAGGGTCTGCCGCCACGCGCAGGTGCGCTGCGCAGCCTGCACCGGCCGGCGACGCTCGAGGAGGCCTACCGCGCCCAGCACCGGATGCGGTTCGAGGAGGCGTTCGTGCTCCAGACAGCGCTCGCGCAGCGCCGGGCACGGACCGCCGCGGAGGACGCCACCGCCCGGCCACCGCTACCCGCGGGGAAGTCCGGTCTCCTCGCTGAGTTCGACGCCTCGCTGCCGTTCGTGCTCACCGACGGCCAGCGCGAGGTGGGCGACGAGATAGCCGGCGAGCTCGCCAGCCCGCGCCCGATGCACCGGCTGCTCCAGGGCGAGGTCGGCAGCGGCAAGACGGTGGTCGCGCTGCGCGCCATGCTGCAGGTGGTCGACGCGGGCGGCCAGGCCGCGCTGCTCGCACCCACGGAGGTGCTCGCGTCGCAGCACGCCAGGACCCTGCGCGCCCTGCTCGGCCCGATGGCCGAGGGCGGCACCCTCTTCGGCGCGGAGCGCACCGGCGCGAGCACCCGGGTGGCGCTGCTCACCGGCTCGCTCGGCGCGAAGGCCCGCAAGGAGGCCCTGCTCCAGGCCGCGAGCGGCGAGGCCGGCATCGTGGTGGGCACGCACGCGCTCCTGTCGGAGCACGTGCAGTTCGCCGACCTCGGGCTCGTCGTCGTGGACGAGCAGCACCGCTTCGGCGTCGAGCAGCGCGACGCGCTGCGCGCCAAGGGGCGGGTGTCCCCGCACCTGCTGGTCATGACAGCCACACCCATCCCGCGCACCGTGGCGATGACGGTCTTCGGCGACCTGGAGACGTCGTCCCTCACCGAGGTGCCCGCCGGACGCGCCGGCATCACCACCGTCGCCGTCCCGGCCGGCAACACCCGCTGGACGGACCGCACCTGGGCCCGTGTCCGCGAGGAGGTCGACGCCGGACGCCGCGCCTATGTCGTCTGCGCGCGGATCCACCCGGACGAGGAGGAGAAAGCATCCGCCAAGGACTTCGACGACGTGCCGGAGTTCCTCGACCCGTCCGGGCCCGGAGCCGGGGGCGGCGCCGACCGGGCGCCGTTGCGCGCCGTGCTCGAGGTCGTCGAGGAGCTGCGCTCGCGGCCCGAGCTGGCCGGCATCGAGGTCGGCACCCTGCACAGGCAGCTGCCGCCCGACGAGAAGGAGGCGACGATGGCCCGGTTCGCCTCCGGTGCGGCTCCCGTCCTGGTCGCGACCACCGTGATCGAGGTGGGTGTCGACGTCCCCGAGGCCACGGCGATGGTGATCTTCGACGCCGACCGCTTCGGCATCTCGCAGCTGCACCAGCTGCGTGGGCGCGTGGGGCGCGGCACCGACCCCGGCCTGTGCCTCCTGGTGTCCGACGCGGAGCCCGGCACGCCCGCCTTCGCCCGCCTGGAGGCGATGACCCGGACCACCGACGGTTTCAAGCTCGCGAACCTCGACCTGGAGCTGCGCAGCGAGGGCGACGTGCTCGGCGCCGCGCAGTCCGGCCGGACCAGCTCCCTGCGCCTGCTGCGCGTGGTCAAGGACGCCGGCATCATCGAGGAGGCGCGCGCTGCCGCCGTCGACGTCGTCCGGGCATCTCCCGATCTGACGGAGTTCCCCGAGCTCGCGAAGGCGATCCGCGCGCAGCTCGACGAGGACCAGGAGGAGTTCCTCGAACGGGCGTGAACGGCCCCAGGTGAGGCCTGGCCAGGTCTCGGCAGGGTGAAACAAGTCGGGTGAAAGGAATGACCTACTCCTTACGCCCGAAACACACAGCCGATAGAGTCCCCGCCGATGACGGACGCAAAGCATGCGATCCATACCGGCCCGCCGGGAAAGAGTGCGTGGCAGCGCGGGAGGCTGCTGGCGCTCGGCTCCCTGGTGGCCGCGGTGCTGCTCGTCGCCCACGATGTCGTGCCGAACCGGTGGGGAAACCTCGGCAGTCTCATCCAGTCGTTCCTGCCCTGGCTCGGGCTCGCGGTCCCGCTCGGGATCCTCGCCGCACTGCTGCGGCGGTCGGCGCTCGCGATCCTCGCCGTCCTGCTCCCGCTGGCCGCCTGGATCTGGGTGTTCCTGCCGCAGGTGCGCCCGGTGGATCCGGGACCCGGCGACCTGACGGTGGTGCAGCACAACGTCAGCGACACCAACTCCGACGTCACGGGTACCGCCGAGGTGCTCCTGGCCGCCGAGCCGGACGTCGTGACGCTGACCGAGGTGTCCGACACGGTGGCGGAGCAGTACACCGAGGCGTTTGGCGAGACGCTGCCGCACCACGAGACGCAGGGCACCGTCGGTGTCTGGTCCAGGTTCCCGCTCGAGGGGGCCACCGCCGTCGACATCCGGCCCGAGGGCATCGACGCCTCCTGGGACCGGTGCGTGCGCGTGGTGATCCAGCGGGAGGAGAGCGCGGTCGCCCTGTTCGTCGCGCACCTGCCCTCGGTCCGGCTCGGGCGAGGCGGGTTCGAGACGGAGCTGCGTGATGCGAGTGCGCTCGCGCTGGCCGACGCCGTCAGCGCGGAGGAGAACGAGACGGTGATCGTCGCGGGGGACCTGAACGCCGTGCTGGCGGACAGCGCCGTAGCGCCCCTGACGAATCTGGTCACCGCCCCGGCCACCGGCTTCCAGTTCACCTTTCCCGAGGCCTTCCCGGTCGCCCAGATCGACCACGTGCTCGCGCGCGGAGCCACGGTGACCGAGGTCCGCACCCTGCCCCGGACGCCCAGCGACCACCTCCCGATAGTCGCCCGGATCGACACCCCCTGGCAGTAACCGCCCCACAACCCGTTGAGTGTTGGATATCTGCCCTCTCGTAGACTGCTCGGGGGCGAATATCCAGCACTCAACGGGGCGTGGGGCGGGTTAGGGTCGGCGGGTGACCAGGATCGTGGCCGGGAAGCTCGGCGGACGCAGCATCGCCGTGCCAGGGAAGGGCACCCGGCCTACCAGCGACCGCGTCCGCGAGGCGATCTTCTCCCGCCTGGAGCACCTCGGTGTGCTCGACGGCGCCCGCGTGCTCGACCTCTACGCCGGCTCGGGTGCGCTCGGGCTCGAGGCGGCCAGCCGCGGTGCCGTGTCCGTCACCCTGGTGGACAGCGCGCGGCCCGCCGCCGACGTCGCACGCAGGAACGTCGCGGGGCTGGGCCTGACCGGGGTGCGCGTCGTCGCGGAGACCGCCGAGCGGTTCGCGGCGTCACTGGCCGGCGCTGGTCCGCGTCCTGCTGCTCCCGGCACGACGGCGGCCCTCGACCTGGTCTTCCTCGACCCGCCCTACGACCTCGACGAGGATGCGCTCGTCACCGTGCTGACGCATCTGGCGGCCCCGGGCGTCCTGGCCGACGGCGCGGTGGTCGTCGTCGAGCGCTCGATCCGCACCCCCGAGCCCGCCTGGCCCGACGGCCTCGCCGCGTTCGCCCGCAAGGACTACGGCGACACGGCGGTCTACTACGCGGAGCCCTCGTACGCGGAGCCCTCGGACAACGAGCACTCGGACACAGGACCGTCGGATAGCGTGGACGCGTGACCACTGCCGTCTGCCCCGGGTCGTTCGACCCCATCACCCTCGGCCACCTGGACGTCGTGCGCCGCGCGGCCACCCTGTTCGACGACGTCGTGGTCGGCATCGCGAAGAACCCCGGCAAGTCCGGCCTGCTGGACCTGGAGACGCGCGCCGAGCTCGTGCGCGCGGCGGTGCAGAGCCTCGCCCGGACGGAGCCCGCGATGTCGCGGGTGCGGGTCGACGTCGTGCCGGGGCTGCTGGTGGACTTCTGCCGGGAGATCGGCGCGGTCGCCGTCGTGAAGGGACTGCGCGGGGGCGGCGACTTCGACGCCGAGCAGCCGATGGCGCTCATGAACCGGCACCTGTCGGGCGTCGAGACGATCTTTCTGCCGGGCGACCAGCGGTACGCGCACGTCGCGTCGTCGCTGGTGAAGGACATAGTGCGGCACGGGGGACCGGTCGACGACCTGGTGCCGGCGGGGGTCGTCGAGGCGCTGCGGTCCGCGTTGGGTCAGTAGCCGGGGCATCCAGCGGCCTGGCCCGTGAGGGCTGTCACCCCGCACGGGCGCGCGTGAGCCCCGTTCCATGTCGTAGGATTGCTTTTTGGCCCGTGGCGTGATGTCTTGCGCCGGGTCCACCCCCCCCTTCACCGTCCTCTCGGACACTGCCTTTCATGGAGCCTGTTATTTCCCGCGAACCGAACTCACCGCTCGTGCTCGACACGCACGAGCTGTCTCGGCGTGCCGGATCCATGCGTACGCACAGCGCGACCGTGCAGGCGCCGTCGGATCTCGGTACCGCTGTGATCGGTATCCCGGAAGGCTCCGACCTCGAGCTGGATCTTCGACTCGAGTCCGTGATGGAAGGCGTGCTGGTCTCCGGCACGGTCCGCGGCACGGCAAAGGGTGAGTGCAGCCGCTGCCTCGACGACATCACCCGTGATCTCACGGTCGATGTCACCGAGCTGTTCGCGTACCCCGAGCGGGCCGCGGCGTCGGCCAAGGCGGGGGACGTCGACGTGGAGGACGAGGAGTCGGTCCTCGACGACGACGACAACGCCGACCTGGAGCCTGCGCTTCGGGATTCGGTGGTGACTGCACTACCATTTCAACCGCTGTGCCGGGAGGACTGCCCGGGCCTGTGCTCCGAGTGCGGAGCGCGCCTGGCTGACGACCCCGGTCATCACCATGACGTAGTCGACCCCCGTTGGTCGGCGCTTCAGAGCATGCTCGAACCTACGAGCGTGTCGGACGAGACGAAAGAGAGCTAGCCGTGGCTGTTCCGAAGCGCAAGATGTCGCGCAGCAACACCCGTGCGCGTCGCTCGCAGTGGAAGACCACCGCAGCGACCCTCACGACCTGCCCGCAGTGCCAGGGCAACAAGCTGCCGCACACGGCGTGCCCGACGTGCGGCACCTACAAGGGCCGCACGTACCGCGACGCCCTGAAGACCGTTCACGCGGGCTGACGTGGCCAAGGGCGGGACGTCGCCGGCGAGGCCGGAACCTACCGCGCTGCTCGAGAAGCTCGGGGTCCATCTGGACCCCGAGCTTCTTGTGCTGGCACTGACGCATCGGTCGTTCGCGCACGAGGCCGGTGGCATCCCCACGAACGAGCGCCTGGAGTTCCTCGGCGACACCGTGCTGGGGCTCGTGGTCACGGAGGCGCTGTTCCGGCGTCACCCCGACCTGTCGGAGGGCGACCTGGCGCGCATGCGCGCGGCGACGGTGTCGCAGCGCGCGCTCGCCGCGATCGCGCGCACCCTGGGCCTGGGCAAGTACGTGCTGCTGGGCAAGGGCGAGATCCGCACGCGCGGTTTCGAGAAGGACTCGATCCTCTCCGACACCGTCGAGGCGCTGATCGGTGCGACCTACCTGTCGCACGGCCTGGAGACGTCGCGGTCGCTCGTGCACCGGCTCGTGGACTCGACGCTCGACGTCGCGGCCGGCCTGGGCGCAGGGCTCGACTGGAAGACCTCGCTGCAGGAGGCCTCGGCGGAACGTGGGCTGGGTTCGCCCGACTACATCGCCACGTTCGAGGGGCCGGAGCACGCGCGGGTCTTCCACTCGACGGTGGTGATCGACGGCATCACCTACGGCTCCGGCTCTGGCAGTGCGAAGAAGCACGCCGAGCAGGGCGCGGCCGAGGAGACCTACCGGGCCCTGCTGGAGAAGTTCCCGCTGCCCAAGCCGGAGAACGGTGAGGCGGCCGCCGGCCAGGCCTCCGGGAGCAAGGCGCCGGCCGCCGGTGCCTGAGCTCCCCGAGGTCGAGACCGTCCGCGACGGTGTCGACAGACTTGTCGTCGGCGCGGTGGTGCGCGACGTCGAGGTGTTCCGCGAGTACAGCGTCCGTCGGCACGACGGCGGCCCGGAGTCGTTCCGCGACCAGCTCGTCGGACGGCGGCTGAGCGCCGCCGTCCGCCGCGGCAAGTTCCTCTGGCTCCCGCTGGAAGACCCGGCCGGGCCCGTCGAGCTCGGCGCGCCCGCGCCCGCGGCGATCCACCCCGCCGCGGCCCTGCTTGCCCATCTCGGCATGTCAGGGCAGCTGCTGGTCCGGGGTGCCATGGCGGGCGACGATCCAGGGCACGCGTCGAGCGTGGTGCTGGGCCTGGAGCAGTCCGGCGCGGAGGCGGGTCCCGGGCCGAGCCGGGCGGTGGGCACGGCAGCGGACGACTGGCGCCATCCTCACCTCCGGGTTCGCCTGCACCTGACCGGCGCCCCCTCCGGCGCGCGCTACCTCGACTTCGTGGACCAGCGCACGTTCGGGCACCTGAGCGTGCAGGACCTGGTGCCCGGCGACGGGGAAGCGCTCGGCGCCGGCGAACCGGCGTCGGGCATCCCCGCCGGGCACGGCTCGGACCTGCCCCTCCTGCCGCAACCGGTCGCGCACATCGCCCGTGACCTGCTCGACCCGAACCTGGACCTGGACGGCCTGGTCCGCCGGGTACGGCGCCGTCGGACCCAGGTGAAGCGCGCGCTGCTGGACCAGACGGTCGTGTCCGGCGTCGGCAACATCTACGCCGACGAGGCGTTGTGGCGCGCGCAGGTGCACTGGGCCCGGCCGACCGACAAGCTCCGGGCCGCGGACGTGCGCCGGGTGCTGGACTCGGCCGCCGAGGTGATGCGCGAGGCGCTGGCCCAGGGCGGCACCAGCTTCGACGAGCTATATGTCAACGTGAACGGGGAGTCGGGATACTTCGACCGCTCGCTCGCGGTGTACGGGCAGGAGAACGAGGCGTGCCGGCGCTGCGGTGCGCTGATCCGCCGGGACGCGTTCATGAACCGCTCGTCGTTCAGCTGCCCGATCTGTCAGCCGGCCCCCCGGAAGACCCTCCGTTGAGTGCTGGCTATTTGCGGGCTGAGAGCACGAGAGCCCCCAAATAGCCAGCACTCAACGACTAGCCAGCACTCAACGACCAGTCAGCGGGGGACCTTGTTGCGGATCAGGTCCGGGTTCTGCTGCCAGGTCGTCAGCTGGGCGGCCAGGAACTCGGCCGCTCGGCGCGGCCTGCCACCCGCCACGTGCGGCGTGAGGATCAGGTTCGGCAGGTCCCAGAGCGGGGAGTCCGCCGGCAGCGGCTCCGTCTCCATGACGTCGAGCGCCGCGCCCGCGAGCCGCCCGGACCGCAGCGCGTCGGCGAGCGCTTCCTCGTCCACCGTCGCGCCCCGGCCGACGTTCACGAACCGGGCAGACTGCGGCAGCAGGCCCAGCAGGCGGGCGTCGAGGATGTGCCGCGTCGCGGGGATCGCGGGCAGCAGCGAGATGAGCAGGTCGGTCTCGGCGAGCAGGGCGTCCAGTCCGTCCGGCCCCACCACGGGGTACCCGGAGCGTTCGCCCGCACGCGAGGCGACGCCGGTGACCCGCGCACCGAGCGCGGTCAGCAGCGGGGACAGCCGCAGGGCGATCGACCCGAAGCCCCAGATCGTCACGCGTGCGCCGTCGAGCGTGTACTCGCGGCCGGTGACCGGGTCGCTCTGCGCGAACGCGATCTCCTTGGCCCAGCGGTGCTCCCGCTGTGCGGCGAGGGAGACGTCGATGCGGCGAACCGTCGCCAGGACCAGCGCCAGGGCGTGCTCGGTGACCGTGTCGTCGTGCAGGGACTGGCCGGAGGAGATGACGACGTCGGGCCCGAACCCGGCGCGCAGCGCTACGTCAGGTCCCGCGGAGAGGGTCTGCACCCAGCGCAGCCGGGGGAGCCGGCGGGCGGCGTCGGCGAGGATCTTGGGCGGGCTGGACCAGGTGACCAGCATCTCGGCGTCGGTGTGCTCCTCGGGGACGGGCTCGTTCATCGCGTAGACGGCGACGGTGTTGATGCCGTCCGGCGCGAAGGAGGCTCCGCCGTCGGGCAGCAGGGCCGGGAAGTCGAGGTCGAAGGGCACGTCCGGTACGAGGATCTTCACGCCCGGGACGTTACCCGACATGTTCCGCGACGAGCCCCGGACGAGAACGAGGTGTGTCGCGCCAGGGGGCTGGCGCGACACACCTCGCGGTCCGGCGTGGTGGTAGGCGTCAGCCCGTCACCCGGATGAACACCGGGTTGTTCTGCCACATCGAGCCGTACTGCACGGGGGTGCCCTGCTGCTGGGCCTCGACGACCATGCCGTCGCCCGCGTAGAGGGCGACGTGGCCCGGCGTCCACACGATGTCGCCCGGCTGGGCGTTGGCGGCGGAGACCTGGGTCCCGATGGTAGAGATCGCGCTCGAGCTGTGGGGGATCGAGATGCCGAGCTGGCCGTACACGTACTGGATGAGCCCCGAGCAGTCGAAGCCGCTGGGGGAGGCTCCGCCCCACACATAGGGCACACCGACGTACTCGAGTGCGAGGTTGACGGCCTGCTGGCCCAGTCCGGACGCGGCGGCGACCGTCTTGACGGCGGCGGCTGCCTCCGCCTCGGCGGCTGCCTCGGCCTCAGCGGCGGCTTCGGCTGCCTCAGCCTCGGCCTTTGCCTTCGCCTCGGCTTCCGCCTTGGCACGCGCCTCGGCCTCTGCCTTGGCCTTGGCCTCGGCGATGCCCTCCTCGGTCTCGGCGTACGGCGTCACGGAGACGCGGCCGCGCTCGGCGTAGAAATCGGCGTCCTGGGTGACCTTGACCTTCGTGACCAGGTTCTCGGCGAGGCTGGCGCGGACGGTGGAGTCGACCGTGTTGCTGATGGTGTTGCCGACCGGTGTCGCGTTGGCGAGCGTGGCCTGCGTGTGCGTCTCGGCGGGCGCGGTGTGGGCGGTCTGGGTGAATACCGATGCCAGCATGCCGGAGGTGACGACCGCGATGGCGCCGGTCCGGGCAGCGTTCTCGGCGGCGGTCTGGGTCAGTGCGGTGAAGGGGGTGAGCGCGGGGCCGTCGGCGCGGTGCCTGCCCCGGTTGCTCGGACGGCTTGCCTGGTCGTCCGCCCGGTCGTGGGTGCGGTCGGTGAGTACGGTCACCAGTGATCTCCTCGGACGCCTACGAAGTGAGCTGTCGGGTTCGGATGGGAGAGCGATTCACCCGGCCTCACAAGGAGGCTTCACCCCAAGGACACTCACGTGCCCGCTTACTTGGTTCCCCCGCCCCTGTCACGGTTCTGGCTGCCAAGATCCGGTGACAGGGTTCGGCGTCCGGACCTGGACCTCCCCGTTGCTGGAGAGGCGAGATCGACCGTACCCGCCCCTCGCGCAAATGTCACGATTAGGTCACATACCGACCTGTGATGGAACCTCCCTGGCAATCTGTGCCCCATGCCACTATGGCGCCCATGACCGATTCGATGCGTTCCCGGTACGACGTCGTGGTCGTGGGCGGGGGGCACAACGGCCTCACCGCGGCGGCCTACGCGGCCCGTGGTGGCAGGTCCGTCCTCGTCCTCGAACGCGCGGACCACGTGGGCGGCGCGGCCGTCTCTGCCCGCCCCTTCGCCGGGGTGGACGCGCGGCTCTCGCGCTACTCCTACCTCGTCTCGCTCCTGCCTCGCCGGGTGATCGACGAGCTCGGGCTGCCCATCGCCCTGAAGCGCCGCCGCTGGTCCTCGTACACACCGGTGGCGGACGGCGGCCTCCTCATCGACAGCCAGGACGACGCCGCCACGCGCGCCTCGTTCCGGCGCCTCACCGGTTCGGACGCCGACTTCGAGGCGTGGGGCCGCTTCTACGCCATGACCGCCGAGGTGGCCCGCCGGCTCGCGCCGACGCTCACCGAACCCCTGCTCCCGCGGTCGGCCGTCCGGGACCTCGTGGTCGACGGCGTGGGGGAGGAGGCCTGGCGCGCGCTCTTCGAGGAGCCACTCGGCGAAGTGCTGCGCCGCACCTTCGCCGACGACGTCGTCCGCGGGGTCGCGGCCACCGACGGCCTGATCGGCACGTTCGCCGACGTCGACGAGCCGTCCCTGCGGCAGAACCGCTGCTTCCTCTACCACGTCATCGGCAACGGGACCGGCGACTGGGACGTGCCGGTGGGTGGCATGGGTGCCGTCTCGGGCGCCCTGCGCGACGCCGCGGTGGTCGCCGGCGCGACGATCGTCACCTCGGCGACGGTCACCGCCGTCGATCCCGGGGCACCCGGCGCGCTCGGCGCGGAGGTCGCCTGGACCGACGCCGACGGGCGCACCCGGGGCGTCACGGCCGGCCATGTGCTCGCGGCGTGCGCCCCGGCGGAGCTGGACCGGCTGCTGGGCGGTGACCCCTTGACGTCTGCCGACCAGCCCGAGGGCGCCCAGCTCAAGGTGAACATGCTGCTGACCCGCCTGCCCAGGCTGCGCGACGACGTCGACCCCGTCGCGGCGTTCAGCGGGACCCTGCACGTCAACGAGTCGCTGGCCCAGCTCCAGGCGGCGCACGCGCAGGCCGCCGCCGGGCGCATCCCCGACCTGCCGCCCAGCGAGATCTACTGCCACACGCTCACCGACCGGACGATCCTCGGGCCGGAGCTCGCCGGGACGGACGCGCAGACGATCACGCTGTTCGGGCTGCACATGCCGGCACGGCTCTTCCGCGCCGAACCCGACGCCGCCCGCGACCAGGCGCTCCGGGCCACGCTCGCGTCCCTCGACTCCGTGCTCGCCGAGCCGATCGAGGACGTGCTGGCGCTCGACGCCGACGGCGCCCCCTGCCTCGAGGTGCGCACCCCCGTCGACCTGGAGCGCGACGTCGGGCTGCCGGGCGGGCACATCTTCCACCGTGACCTGAGCTGGCCGTTCGCCGAGCCGGACGACGGCGACGAGTCCGGCCCCTGGGGCGTCGCGACGGAGCATCCCCGAGTTCTCCTGGCGGCCGCCGGAGCCCGCCGCGGCGGTGGTGTGAGCGGCATCCCGGGCCGGGCCGCGGCCATGGCGGTGCTCGGGGGCGACGCCGGCTGACGACCTAGGATGACGCGGTGCACATCCGACGCGCCGTCCCCGTCGACGCCCCAGCGATCGCCCCGCTCCTCGGTCAGCTCGGTTACCCCAGCACCGTGGAGGACGTCGCCGCCAGGTTCGCCCGTGTCGCGGGCAGCGAGACCGACGAGGCCTGGCTGGCGGTAGACCCGGACGAAGCCGATGCGGAAGCAGTCATCGGGTTCGCCTCAGGCCACGTCCGCTGGGCCTACGAGCTCGATGCGCCGGTGGCCCAGCTCACCGCACTCGTCGTCGCCGAGTCGAACCGCGGCACCGGGGCAGGGCGCGCCCTCGTCGCGACCTTCGAGGAATGGGCAACGGCCGCGGGCGCCGCACGGGCCACCGTCTCGTCGTCCTTTCGCCGGACTGGCGCGCACGCCTTCTACGAGCGCCTGGGCTACGAGCAGCTCTCGAAGAAGTTCGACAAGAGCTTGTGACGACCATGCAGTTGCTGCCAGGAACGGCATCGGCCTGGCAGCAACTGCATGGTCAACCCTCCTGGGCCGCTGACCAGGCGTAGGCGCCGTCGGTCGCGAGGAGGTGCTCGTGGCTGCCGCGGGCCACGACGGTCGCCGGGGTGGTGCCCGTGGTCGCACCCGCGAGCGTGCCGTTCCCGAGCAGCAGGACCTCGTCGGCGGCCGCGAGCGGCGTCAGCCGGTGGGTCGCCAGCAGCACCGCCCGCCCCGTCTTCCGCGCGTGGTCGGCGAGGGCGCGGACCAGGGCGTCCGCGGTCTCGCCGTCGAGGTGCTCGGCCGGCTCGTCCACGAGCAGCACCCGGGCGGGGGCGAGGAGCGCACGAGCGACCAGGAGCCGACGCCGCTCCCCACCCGAGACCGCCGCCGCGTCCGTGCCCACCAGGGTGTCCAGCCCTTCGGGAAGCGCGGCGAGCCAGCCACCCAGCCCGACGGCGGCGAGCGCGGCCCGGGCCTCCGCCTCCGTCACGTCGCCGCGCGCGACCCGCAGGTTCTCCAGCACGCTGGTGTCGAACAGGTGCCCGTCCTCGGCGACGAACAGCCGGTCGATCGGCGTGGTCGGCAGAACGTCAGTTGATCGGTAACCCGGACTGCCGACCCGCTGACGTTCTGCCGACCACCCGCCCACGTGGCCCGTCAGGGGCGGGATCAGGCTCGCGGTCGTCATCAGCAGCGTCGTCTTCCCGACGCCGGACGGTCCCGCCAGCGCCACCACCGACCCCGGGCGCAGCGTGAGAGACACCCCCTCGACGACGGCACGCGGCCGGCCGCCGCCGTCGGGCCAGCCAGCGGCGACGTCGTCGAGCACGAGCAGCGCGTCGTCCTCCGACCCCGACGTGTCAGACCCACAGGTCACTCGAGTGACCTGTGGGTCTGACACCGGAGCCGAGTCCGGCAGCAGCTCCAGCAGCCGCCTCGCGGCCTCCCGCGACCGGTGCAGCTGGATCGCCGCCGCCGGGAGCCCGGCGGTCGCCTCGAACACGGCGAGCGGCGTCAGCACGACCACCGCCAGCGCCTCCACTGACAGCGAACCCGACAGTGTCGCTGGGATCCCCAGCGCGACCGAGGCGAGCACCGCGAGACCCTGCGCCAGCGCCCCCAACGCTGCGGCCAGCCCGGACGTGCGGGCGCCGTCGTCCGCGACGGCGGACAGGCGGGCATCGGCGGCGTCCAGATCGGCCAGCCGCGCACCGAACCGCCCGGAGACGCGCAGCGGCGCCGACTCCTCCAGGATCTCCAGGGACAGCGCGGTCACCTCGCCCCGGGCAGCGGCACCCCGTGCCTCCGTCCGGGCAGCGGCCCGGGCCGCGAGCCACGGCGTCACCACCCCGGCCAGCACCAGGCACAGCGCCAGCGCCACCCCCGCCGCCGGCAGCAGCACACCCAGCAGGATCACCGAGCCGAGCGACGTCACCACCGCGACCCCCGCCGGCACCATCGAGCGGACCACCACGTCGCCGACGTCGTCCACGTCCTGACCGATCCGCGCCAGGAGCTCGCCCCGCCGGACCGTCACCGGACGGTCGTCGGCGGCGAGCCTGTCGTACAGGTTCGCGCGGAGCGCCGCCATGCCACGCAGCGCGACGTCGTGGGACGCGAGGCGCTCGCAGTAGCGCAGGACGCCGCGCCCGATCCCGAACGCCCGCACCGAGACGACCGCCACCGAGAGGGTGAGCACCGGGGGCATCTGCGAGGCCCGGGCGACGAGCCAGGCGGCGACCGCCGCGAGCCCGATCGCGCAGGCCAGGGCCAGGACGCCGAGGCCGATCGCCGCGGCGACCTTGACCGGCCGGACCTCCAGCAGGGGCAGCACCCGGCGCAGCGGGTCGGCGGTGCCCCGGGTCGGGCGCGGTGCCGGAGCGGCCGGAGTGGTCGGCGTCTGGGTGTTCATGGTGCCTCCGGGTCTGCCGCCGAGCGGACGTCGATCACCTGGTCGGCGAGCCCGAGCAGCGAGGCCCGGTGCGCGACGACGAGCACGGTTCGCCCCGCGTCGCGCCACGCGCGTACGGTCTCCAGCACCGCCTGCTCGCCGCGCGCGTCGAGGTGCGCGGTCGGTTCGTCGAGGATCACCAGCGGCTTGGTGGCGGCGTCGTCGAGCAGGGCGGACGTGAGCGCCACGCGTTGATGCTGGCCCACCGACAGGCCCACGCCGCCGAGCCCGACCCGTGTGTCCCAGCCGTCCGGGAGCGAGTCGACGACGACGTCGAGCCCGGTCAGCCGCGCCGCCTCGCCAAGCGCCGCGTCGCTCGCTGCCGGCTTGCCGTCCAGCACCACCTCCCGCAACCGCCCGGGCGGTAGCGAGGGCCGCTGCGGAACCCAGGTCAGCGCGCTCCACCAGCTCTCCAGCCCGCCCGCCGAGAGATCCGCCAGGTCCCGGAAAGCGCCGTCGGCAGGAACCAGCCCCACTCGCCCGGCATCCGGCGCCAGCAACCCGAGCGCCACGAGCACGGCGGTCGACTTGCCCACCCCGCTCGGCCCCCGCAAGGCGACGACCCGCCCGTCTCCGGGCACACCGGACCCGAGCGGCACCCGAGCCGACAGTCCGGCAGGCGCAACGATCCCGCGCCCGGCAGCCCGCACGGACACCCCGTCAAGCACGAGCTCCCACCCGGCCAGCCTCGTCCCACCGGCCAGACCCGCTCCGCCGTCCTCACCCTCCGACCGGACCGGACCAAGGAGCGCGAACGTCCGAGAAGCCGCCGCGACCCCGTCGACCGACGCATGGAACTCCGCCCCGACCCGCCGCAGCGGCAGGTATACCTCGGGCGCCAGCACGAGCACGGCGAGTGCCGGCTGCAGCTCCATGGCGCCCTCGACGAGCCGCAGTCCCACGCCGACGGCGATGATCGCCACCGAGAGCGTCGTGAGCAGTTCCAGCACCATCGAGGAGAGGAACGCGATCCGCAGCGTTCCCATGGTCGCCCTGCGGGACGCGTCGCCGAGCGCCCGCACCCGCGCACCCGGCCCGAAGGACCGTCCGAAGGCGCGGAGCGTCGGCAGCCCGGCGACGAGGTCGAGCACCTGGGTGCCGAGCCGTTCGACGGTCGCGAGCCGCCGCTCCGACGTCCCCGCGGTCAGCCGCCCGACGAGCACCATGAACACGGGCACGAGCGGCAGCGTGACGACGAGGATCACCGCGGACACCCAGTCCAGGCCCAGCACGACGGCGACGAGGGCCGGCGTGAGCAGCGCCGTCAGCACCAGCTGCGGCACGTACCGCACGAGGTACGGCTCGAGCGCGTCGAGCCCGCGGGTCGCCAGGGTCGCGACCTCCGCCTCGGGGCTGGCGCCGTTCCCGCTGCCCGACGCCGGAGCGCCGGCCCCGCCGACCGCCGTCGTCCCGCCGATCGCAGTTCCGCCGGCCGCCGCCCCGGCCGCCCGCGGGCCGCGCAGCGCCCAGGCCTCGACCACCGCGTGCCGCAGCTCGGCGATGGTCCGGGCGGCGGCGCGCAGCGCGTACCGTTCCTGCGCCCACGCGACGGCCGCCCGCCCTGCGACCACGAGCGCCAGCCCCGCGAAGGACCAGGTGAGCACCGATCCGGGAGTGCTGTCCCCGCGTATCACCGGTGCGAGGAGGCCCGCGATGAGCAGGGCCTGCGCGACGATCAGCCCGGCTGCCGCCACACCGAGCCCGACCGTGAGTGCCACGTACCAGCGGGCCGCACGGACCTGCCGCAGCAGCCGGGGGTCGATCGGTCTCATACGTCCGTGCTCCAGTCGTCCAGAACGCCGAAGGTGTTCAGAACGCCGAGTCCTTGATCTTCTTCCACGTCAGGCCGGCCGGCGCGGGGATGTGGTCCACGGTCAGCCGACGCCTGAACACCCAGTACGTCCATCCCTGGTACAGGAGCACCAGCGGTGTCAGCACCACTGCCACCCACGTGAGGATGGTCAGCGTGTACGGGGTGGACGCCGCCTCGGCGATGCTGAGCGCGCTGCCGCCGTCCAGACCCGGCAGCACGTCAGGGAACATGGACCCGAAGATCAGGACCACCGCGGCGATGATCGTCACGGCCGAGAGCCCGAACGCGTAGCCCTCGCGCCCCGCACGGTTGGTCCCCAGGACGCCGATCAGGGCCAGCCCGCCCACGATCACTACCGCCCACGTCCAGGCGGGCGCGAACGCCGTCTGCGTCCAGCTCGACCACACCCCGGCGACGGCCAGGGCGACCACCGCCAGCACTCCGGCGAACCGGCGGGCCCGCGCCCGGATCGCGCCGTCGGTCTTGAGCGCCACGAACACCGTGCCGTGCAGCAGGAACAGCACGAGCGTCGTCAGGCCACCGAGCAGCGCGAACGGGTTGAACAGGGCCCCGAGCCCGCCCACGTACTGGTGCGCGTCGTCGAGCTGGAGGCCGCGGACCAGGTTCGCGAACAGCACGCCCCACAGGATCGCCGGAGTCCAGGAACCCACCTGGATCGCGATGTCGCAGCGGCGCGCCCAGACGGCGTCGGAGATCTTGCCGCGGTACTCGAAGGCGACGCCGCGCACGATGAGCGCCACGAGGATGGCGAGCGTGGGCAGGTAGAAGCCCGAGAACAGGGTGGCGTACCACTCGGGGAACGCAGCGAAGGTGGCGCCCACCGCGGTGATCAGCCACACCTCGTTGCCGTCCCACACCGGGCCGATGCTGTTCACCAGCACCCGTCGCTCCTTCTCCCGGTGCGCGGCGTCGCCGCGAGGCAGCAGCGACATCAGCATGCCGACGCCGAAGTCGAAGCCCTCGAGCACGAAGTACCCGGTCCACAGAATCGCGATGATGACGAACCACACGATGGCGAGGTCCACGGTCACGTCCTTATCTCTCTGGCCGTCTTTCTGACAGGTAGGTCAGGCTGGCAGGCGGATCAGTAGGCGAAGGAGAGCGGACGGTCGGTCTCGTCGCCGGCGGCCTCCGGCGACTCGTCGCGCACCGCCCGGGGCACGCCCTCGATCGCGTACCGGTGGATGAGCCGGTACCAGATCACGCCCAGCACGGCGTAGAGCACCGTGAACACGACCATCGAGGTGATGATCATGCCGGGGCTGACCACCGTGGAGACGCCCTGCATCGTGAGCAGCCGGATCTGGTCGATCCCCGTGGGGTTGGGGGCCACGACCCAGGGCTGGCGCCCCACCTCGGTGAAGATCCAGCCGAACGACGAGGCGAGGAACGGCGTGGGGATCGCCGCTATGGCGATGCGGGCGAACCAGGGGTTGTCGCTGACGCGGCCGCCACGGGTGAACCACAGGGCGGCCAGCGCGAGCAGCGCGGAACCGGCGGCGAACCCGATCATGAGCCGAAAGCTCCAGTACGTGGCGGCGAGGTTGGGCGTGTAGGAGATGGGGTTCCCGGCCTCGTCCGTCGCGCCGTACCGCTCGGCGTACTGCTCCTGCACGTCGTTGACGCCGGGCAGGTAGCTGTCCTCGCCCGAGAACTTGCCGGTGCCGAGGTAGCTCGACAGGCCAGGCACCTCGAGGACGTGCCGCACGCCCTCGCACGAGTTCGACAGGTCACCGATGGTGAGGATCGAGAAGGGAGCCGCCTCCTCGCCCTCGCACAGCGCCTCGGCCGACGCCATCTTGCCCGGCTGCTGCTCGAACATCAGCTTGCCCTGGGCGTCGCCCGTCAGCGCGACGCCGGCTCCCGCGGCCAGCATGACGACCGTGCCGAGGATCACCGCGGGTCGGTAGACGTTCCGGGCGAGCTCGATGGACTCGGGTCGCTTGGTCCGGACCAGGCGCACCATCCACCAGGCGGCGATCCCGGCCACGAACGTCCCGGCCGTCAGGAAGGCTGCGGCCACCGCGTGGGGGAAGGCCGCCCAGAGCGTGTTGTTGCCGAGGATCGCCCAGATCGACTCCATCTCGGCGCGACCGGTCTCGGGGTTGTACCGCGCCCCTACGGGGTGCTGCATCCACGAGTTGGCGGCCAGGATGAAGAAGGCGGACAGGTTCACCGCGACGGCGACCGCCCAGATGCAGGCGAGGTGCACGCGCTTGTTCAGGCGGTCCCAGCCGAAGATCCACAGACCGAGGAACGTGGACTCGATGAAGAACGCGGCGAGGGCCTCCATGGCGAGCGGAGCCCCGAAGACGTCGCCGACGAACCGGGAGTACTCGCTCCAGTTCATCCCGAACTGGAACTCCTGCACGATGCCGGTGACGACGCCGAGCGCGAAGTTGATCAGGAACAGCTTGCCGAAGAACTTCGTCAGCCGCAGCCAGCGCTCGTTCCCCGTGCGTACCCAGGCCGTCTGCATCACGGCCACCAGGGGTGCGAGGCCGATCGTGAGCGGCACGAAGATGAAGTGGTAGACGGTGGTGATGCCGAACTGCCAGCGTGCCAGGTCGAGAGCTTCCACTCCGGGCTCCTGTGGTGTCTCCGTACGGCTCTGTCCCTCGGACGCTGGCCTGATGTGGCAGGTCGGGGCGCTGTGGGGGCGGATCCGTCGCTTGTGAATGTCTTCACAAGCCACTGTACACGCAGTTGGACCACCGCAGGGCGAGGGCTATCTCTTGTGCGATACTTGACGAACCCGCGTAGGCCCACATCCCTGCGCGGCCTGCAGAGTCCAACACTGCCCGCGATCCGCACGCGGTGCCGCTGTCACGACAGAACGTGGCCGCAGGCGTCCGCGAAGATCGCAGGAACAGGGCCGCAGACCGAGACTTCAGCCCGGGTGGGTCGCTTCGCCGCGATGCACAGCCGGACGACCGACCGCCTGGCGGCCCGCGTGGTGTGGGGCGGACGCCGGCTACAGGAGCACCTCACGTGACGCCTTCCAGCACCACCGGTTCGACCATCGGGTCACAGGATGATCACGACGCACCTGAGGCGAACGCCCAGGTCACCACTGGTGGGGAGGCTCCGGCAGGCACGACGCCGGCCAAGCGCCCGCGTCGCCGGGTCACCAGGTCCGTCGTCTCGACGGCGAACGTCGAGCCCATCGTCGTCGGTTCCTCCGGCCCGGCGGAGACCCCGGCCGGGTCCCAGCCGGTGACCACCGGCGGCACCGCCGTCGTGGCGACCTCCCCAACCGCTGAGCCCACCACCAAGCGACCGCGCCGCCGCGCCGTGCGGGGTGTCTCTTCCCCGACGACGCCCGCTCCTGCAGCCGAGCCGACGGCGGCCGAGCCGGCCGCCGAGGTCGTTGCCGAGCCCGCCGCGGTGAGTGATCCGGTCCCGACTGAGACAGATGTCACTGTCGAGTCCGCGCCGGTCGCCGAGCCCGGGACGGTCGAGCCGGAGGCTGCGGTCGAGGCACCCGTCGAGGAGACGGCACCGGTCGACATCGTGCTGCCCGAGCCCGCGGCGTCGCCCGTCGACGCCCCGGCGCGCGGGGTCGCGAGCCTGGACGACATCATCCTGCCCGGCAGCCCGACGGCGGAGCCCGAGAAGACCGCTCCGAAGCGTCGTACCCGCAAGAAGGCGGAGCCCGTAGCGGAGGTTCCGGCCGAGCCGGCCGCCGAGGCCGCCCCCAAGCGTGCCCGGTCGCGGCGCAAGCCCGTCACCGCCGAGCCCGCCGCCGCGGAGCCGCCGGCCACGGAGCCCGTCGCGGAGGCTCCCGTGGCCCCCGCCGCCGAGGCGCCGGCTGAGGAGATCCCGGCCGCCGAGGTGACGCCGGAGGCTCCGACGTCCGAGCTGACGGCCGAGGTGACGTCCGAGGTGCAGGCCGCGGAGGCGCCGAGGACCCGCGGCCGCCGCAGCAGCCGCCGTCCGGCAGCGGAGCCCACCGTGGCCCCCGCGGTCGAGACGCCTGCCGCCGAGGCGTCCGCGCAGCCCTCGGTCTCGCCCGCCGCGACGACGTCGGGCACGCGCGTTCCGCGGCTCGCCACCACGGCGCTGCTCTTCCAGGCGCCCGACGAGTCCGCCGCTCGCCGCTCGCGGCGCGCGCAGGCACCTGCCGGGCCGCCGCGTCCGCAGGACCTGACGCCTACGTTCGCCCGCCCGGTCGCCCGCCCCGTCGAGCCGGCCGCCGAGGCGCCCGCGCGTGCGGCGGAGCCCGCCGTCGAGCGGCCCGCCGAGGCCAGGACGGAGCCCAGGGCGGAACCCCAGGCGGTGTCCGAGGCACCCGCCGAGCCCAGGGCGCGCCGGTCCGGCTCGCGCCGGGCGGTACGTCGTACAGGTGGACCCGGCGTCGAGCCAGCCGTGCAGCCGGAGCCGCAGGACTCGGCCCCGAGCACGCAGGCCGATGTCGTCGAGCCCGCCGCGGACGTGTCCGTAGCGGCGCCCGTCCGTGAGACGAGCGCCGCGGTGCCGCACTTCGTCGCGGCCGAGCTGAGCGAGGACGACGCCGCCGCCGTGGACGAGGTCGGCGCGATCGAGGAGGAGCTGGCCGCCGAGGGCGTCGAGCTCGAGGAGCTCGCCCCGGCGGACTTCGAGGAGTACGACGACGAGGATGTGCGCCCGTCGCGCCGCCGTCGGCGTCGGGGCGGACGCGGACGTCGTGGCGGCCGCGCGAACCGTCTGGACGACGAGGACGACTCGGCGGACGAGGAGCAGGACGACGACTCCGAGGAGGACGCGCAGGCGCCCGACGAGGACGAGGACGAGCAGGACTCCGCCCAGGACGCGGTCGACGGTGACGGCGAGGGCGGCAGCCGCCGTCGTCGCCGACGCCGCCGGGGTACGCGGGGCGAGCGCGCCGAGGCAGCCGCCGTCCGCTCGACCCGCACCGACGAGGTCACCGCGCTCAAGGGGTCCACACGACTCGAGGCGAAGCGCCAGCGTCGCCGCGAGGGCCGGGACCACGGTCGTCGTCGCCAGATCATCACCGAGGCCGAGTTCCTGGCCCGCCGCGAGTCGGTGCAGCGGTCGATGATCGTGCGCGAGAAGGACGGCCGCACGCAGATCGCGGTGCTGGAGGACGGCGTGCTCGTCGAGCACTACGTCTCGCAGCAGTCGCAGGCCTCGATGGCCGGCAACGTGTACCTGGGCCGGGTCCAGAACGTGCTGCCCTCCATGGAGGCGGCGTTCGTCGACGTCGGCAAGGGCCGCAACGCCGTGCTGTACGCGGGTGAGGTCAACTGGGACGCCGCCGGCCTCGAGGGCCAGCCGCGCCGGATCGAGCAGGCGCTGAAGTCGGGCGACTCGGTCCTGGTGCAGGTCACCAAGGACCCGATCGGCCACAAGGGTGCCCGGCTCACGAGCCAGGTCACGCTGGCGGGCCGGTACCTGGTGTTCGTGCCGGGCGGCGGCATGACCGGCATCAGCCGCAAGCTGCCCGACACGGAGCGGTCGCGCCTCAAGAAGATCCTCCGCGAGGTCGTCCCCGAGGGCGCAGGCGTGATCGTGCGTACCGCCGCCGAGGGGGCGAGCGAGGACGAGCTGCGCGCCGACGTCGAGCGGCTGCAGGGCCAGTGGGACGCGATCCAGGAGAAGTCGAAGAAGGCCAACGCCCCGGCTCTGCTGCAGGGTGAGCCGGACATGGCGATCCGCGTGGTCCGCGACATCTTCAACGACGACTTCTCGTCGCTGGTGGTGCAGGGCGAGGGTGCGTGGGACGAGATCGCGCACTACGTCGAGGAGCTGGCCCCGGACCTGCGCGAGCGCGTGTCCAAGTGGGTCGAGAACACCGACGTGTTCCACGTGCACCGGGTGGACGAGCAGCTCGCCAAGGGTATGGACCGCAAGGTCTGGCTGCCCTCGGGCGGCTCGCTGGTCATCGACCGCACCGAGGCGATGACGGTCGTGGACGTCAACACCGGCAAGTTCACCGGTGCGGGCGGCACGCTCGAGGAGACCGTGACGCGGAACAACCTCGAGGCGGCCGAGGAGATCGTGCGGCAGCTTCGCCTGCGCGACATCGGCGGCATCATCGTCATCGACTTCATCGACATGGTGCTCGAGTCCAACCGGGACCTGGTGCTGCGTCGTCTGGTCGAGTGCCTCGGCCGGGACCGCACCAAGCACCAGGTGGCTGAGGTGACCTCGCTGGGTCTGGTCCAGATGACGCGCAAGCGCGTGGGCCAGGGCCTCGTCGAGGCGTTCTCCGAGACCTGCGAGCACTGCAAGGGCCGTGGGTTCATCGTGCACGAGGAGCCCATCGAGAAGTCTGCCAACGGCATGGGTTCGGGTGGCGCGCCCGCGTCGTCCGACGAGGGTCCGCGCTCCCCGCGTGCACGCCGCAAGCGCGGCAAGGAGGGCAAGGTGGCTCCCGTGCCGGAGGCCACGCCTGTCGCGAGCCTGCCCGAGGAGCGGTCCGAGGCGCGCGAGGCCGTCAAGGCCACGCTCGCCACCATCGCCGCCGCCGCGCAGCATGCGCACGAGACGAAGGAACCCGCGGACGACGGTCCTGCCACCCTGGACGAGATCCAGCTGCCGAGTGCCGGTGCGTCCAGCACGGCGTCGGCGTCCGCGAGCTCCGGCTCGGCAGCCTCACCCGACCCCGTGGGATCGCCGGCGGACGCCGCGCGGTCGACGAGCGATGCGCCGGAGGGGGGCTCCGACACTGGGCAGTCGGAACCGCCCAAAGGAGCTGGCGACGAGGTCGCCTGAGCAGAAGAAGGGTTTCTGGGCGAGGCTGCTCGGCCTCTGACCTGATCCGGACGAGGGTCGCCACCGTGAGGTGGCGGCCCTCGTCTTTTGCGTGCCCGGACATTCCCGGTGCGGATCTCCCTTGCGGATCCATCACCCTCTGTGGTTCATTAGTCGAGTAATGAACCACAGAGGCAGTGAACCGCACGAGACTCGGAGACCCACGATGACGACCACCGCCGTACGGCCGACCGCTACCCGACTGGGGTACGTCGACAACCTGCGGGTGCTGCTGACCGTGCTGGTCCTGGCGCACCACAGCGCCCTGACCTACGGCGCGCTCCCGATCTGGTACTGGACCGAGCCGAGCACCAGCCCGTCCGGCATCGCGCTGATGGTGCTGGTGATCGTGAACCAGTTCTATTTCATGGGGTTCTTCTTCCTGCTCTCCGGCCTGTTCGCCCCCGGGTCGGTGGACCGCAAGGGGCCCGGCGCCTTCGCCCGGGACCGGTTGCTCCGGCTCGGTGTCCCGCTGGTGGCGTTCTGGCTGGTGGCCCGGCCGCTGCTGTCCCTGCCGAGCTGGCCGGAGCGCCGAGCGGAGGGGGAGTCGTTCCTGCGGTTCTGGTTCACCGCCGGTGACGTCGGCCCGCTGTGGTTCGCGGAGGTGCTCCTGGTGCTGTCGCTCGCGTACGCCGCTTTCCGCGCGCTTCGCGCCCGCTCGGCGGCACGGTCCGGTATCGCGGACACCGGGTCGCCGACGACGGTCGACGCCGAGCCGCGCCCGGCCCGCTTCCGGGCGATCGCCGGGCTCGTCGCGGTGCTGACCGCTGCCACGTTCCTCTGGCGGCTCGTGGTGCCGGCCGGCACCTACTGGGAGGTCGCGGGCCTGCCCTCCCCGGCTTACCTGCCGCAGTACGTGATCCTCTTCGTGGTCGGCCTGCTCGCGGTGCGCCGCGGGTGGCTCACCGCCCTCACCGTGCGGCAGGGACGTGTGGCGCTGGTCGTGGCGCTCGTCAGCCTGGGGCTCGCGCTCGGCGGCGCCGCCCTCGCGACGACACCCGGCGCCGGGCTGCTCGCGCAGCTGGGTGCCAGCCTCGCGGAGAACGTCTTCGCGGTGAGCACGATAGTGGCCCTGCTGGTTCTGTTCCGCGAGCGCTTCTCGGGCCAGCCGGCATGGGCGCGCTGGGCGGCGCAGAACTCGTTCGCGGTGTACGTCATCCACCCGCTGGTGCTGGTCGGTGTCGCGATGCTCTTCGCGCCGCTCGTCGCCCCGGCTGGCGTGAAGTTCCTGATCCTGCTCGCCCTCTCGGTGCCGCTGTGCTGGGGCTTCGCCCACCTGCTGCGGAAGATCCCGGGTGTCTCGCGGGTGCTGTAGGCGGGCCCGCCCGAACGGAAGTCCGGAAACGGACTTCCGTTCGGCGAGTGGCGAGAGCTTCTGGGGCGTCAGCCGGTTGCCGGCAGCCGGGCGTAGAACTCGGCGATCGTCCGGGAGAAGAGCTCCGGCTCCTGCTGGTTCCACGGGTGGCCGACCCGCGGGACGATCCGCAGCTCGGCGTCGGGGATCGTCGCGGCGAGTTCCCGCGCCGGCGCGAGGTTGGCGATGTCACGGCTGCCGCACAGGACGAGGGTCGGTGCCGCGATGCCCGCCAGTCCCTCGCGGAAGTTCGCGTCCGCGACCACCCGGAGGGCCCCGAGCCATTGCGCCTTGGTCATGGACATGCCCACGGCGGTGCTCTCCGGCAGCATCCGGACGATCGTCCGCTGGATAGCCATGAGCGCAGGAGGCGGGCGGACCTGGCTGCCCGAGAGCACGAGCGACGCGACCCGGTCGGGGAAGTCGAGCACGAGCTGGGTCGCCGTCATCGCGCCGAGCGACAGACCGCAGACGTGCGCCCGGTCGATCTCGTGCTCGTCGAGCAGGTCCCGCAGCGCGCGTGCCGCGCCCGTGAACGTGAAGGCGCCGGGCGTCGCGGCACGGTCGAGCCCGGGGATGTCCGGGGCCAGGCCCGTGTACCCGGCGGGCAGGGCGCGCAGCTGCGCCTCCCACGGATCGAGGCCTGCGCCCAGCCCGGGCAGGAACAACACGGTCTCGACGTCGGTCGCCATGCTCGTCAACCTAGTCGAATGGTTGACTGGCGACCATGAAAGACGGGCTGGGCGCCGGGCGCCTCGAAGTGATCGCCGGCCCCATGTTCGCGGGCAAGTCCGAGGAGCTTCTGCGCCGGGTGCGGCGCGCCCGGATCGCGCGGCGCGGGGTGCTGGTGGTGAGCCACGCGCTCGACGCCCGCAGGGGCCTCGGCAGGGTGACCTCGCACTCGGGTCAGGGTGTGCCCTCGCGCACGGTGTCGGACGCCGCGGAGATCCTCGCCCTGCTCGACGCGGGCGCCGACGTCGGGGACGAGACCGGGACCGAGATCGAGCTCGTCGCCGTCGACGAGGCGCAGTTCTTCGGCGCGGCCCTCGTGCCCGTGGCCTCGGAGCTTGCCCGCCGCGGGTTCGTGGTCGTGGTCGCGGGGCTGTCCGTCACGTTCGACGGCCAGCCCTTCTCGCCCCTGCCCGAGCTGATGGCGCTCGCCGAGTCGGTGGAGAAGCTCACCGCCGTCTGCTCGGTGTGCGGGGCGGACGCGGCCTTCCACGTCCGCGTGCCGGGTGCGCCACCGGTGACCGACGTCGACGCCGCCGCGGGTGACGCGCTGGTACCGGTCGCCGCGCACGTCGGCGGCTCGGAGTCGTACGAGGCGCGCTGCCGTCGGCACGCCGGGCGTGCGGAAGGGCGCGAGTGACCGGTAGAGGCTGAGGCCCTGCCGACCGCTCGCGCCCTTCGGCGCGGCGAGGTCTGCTGCTGCCCCGAGGGTCAGACCTTGCGGAGCGAGTGGTACTCCGGGCAGTCGAACGGGTCGCGTGCCGCGAGCCCCACCCGGTTCAGGTAGTTGACGACGAGCAGGTACGAGTGCGCCAGGGTCGTCTCCGTGTAGGGGATGCCGAGGTTGGCGCAGTGCTCCCGGACGATCACGGCCGTCCGGATCAGGTGCGGCCGCGGCATGCTCGGGAACAGGTGGTGCTCGGTCTGGAAGTTGAGCCCGCCCATGAGGATGTTCATGAACCGGCCACCGCGGATGTTGCGCGAGGTGAGCACCTGCTTCGAGAGGAAGTCGAGCTTGCTGTCGGCCGGGATGATCGCCATGCCCTTGTGGTTCGGGGCGAACGACGCGCCCATGTAGACGCCGAAGACGGCCAGCTGGACACCGAGGAACGCGAAGGCCATGCCGAGCGGCAGCACCAGGAACAGGATCGCGACGTAGACGCTGAGACGTACCGCGATGGTGACGAGCTCGCCCACGCGCGACCGGAGCGTCTCCGGCTTGCCCTGGAACAGCGACTGGATCGAGATGACGTGCAGGTTCAGGCCCTCGAGAGTGAGGAGGGGGAAGAACAGCCAGCCCTGGTAGCGGTTGATCCACCGCTTGAGCCCGCGGTGCTGGCGGACGCCGTCCTCGGTGAACGCGATCGTGTCGTTCTCGATGTCCGGGTCCTTGCCGACCCGGTTCGGGTTCGCGTGGTGCCGGGTGTGCTTGTTCATCCACCACGAGTAGCTGATGCCGACCACGGCGTTGGCGAGGAAGCGGCCCAGCTGGTCGTTGTGGCGCCCGGACTCGAGGACCTGGCGGTGCGACGCCTCGTGTGCGACGAAGGCGAACTGCGTCAGCACCAGGCCGAGCGCTCCTGCCATGAGGAGCTGGAACCAGGAGTCACCCAGCAGGACGAAGCCCGTGATGATCCCGCCGAGCGCGACGGTGAGCGCGGCGAGGGTCCAGGCGTAGTAGCGGTGCGCCCGGTTGAGCAGTCCGGCGTCGCGCACGGTGCGTGCCAGCGACGTGTAGGTACTGGTCACCGGCTGCGCATTGGGGTCGCGGGGTTTCGTCGGGCGGAAACCGTCGCGGACGAGGGGGGCAGCTTGGGCCATGTGGTCCTCACATGCTCGGTGTCGACTTCTCAGTCGTGGAATTCGGACGATCTCGTCCATCACGCAGATACCCCGGAGCCTACGGGACCGTAGGTTACGGTAGCGAGGGGCAGATGTGGACGCCTCGCGAAGGGTTTTAGACGACCTATTGACCTTAACTTGTCGATTTCATTCCGAAATAGCCCCGGGAATCCGTTATGACCCGAATCTGGCTCACGACTCAGGGTCCTCGATGAGCGGCACGAACCGGTACCCACCGTGATCGCTCGCACGGGTGCGTCCGTCGGGCAGCCGCTCGATGAGCAGCAGCGTGGTCCGGATGGGGATGACCATGCGGCCGCCGTACCCGATCTGGTCCACCAGTGCCCGCGGCAGCGCCGGAGCCGAGGCGGACACGAGGATCCGGTCCCAGCCGTTCGGCCGGGGATGCCCGAGCCTGCCGGGCGTGGCCTGCTCGATGCTCGCCCAGCTCAAACCGGTGCGTCCGAGGTTGGCCGCGCCCCACTCGGCGAGCCTGCTGTCGCGCTCCACGCCGAGCACCGAGCCCTGGGGCCCGGCGAGGTAGGCAAGCAGCGCGGTCGTCCAGCCGGAGCCCGAGCCGACGTCGAGCACGCGCGCGCCGAGCGGGACGCGCAGCAGGCGGAGCATCGCGGCGACCGTCGCGGGCTGCGAGGAGGTCTGCCCGCGCCCGATGGGCAGCGGCCGGTCCTCGTGCGCGAGCGGCCGCTGGGAGCGCGGCAGGAACTCCCGGCGGGGGACCGCGCGCATGGCGCGTTCGATGTCGTCGTGCACTGCTACCGGTTCAGAGGCCATCGGGATCACCCGGTCCCAGGGTAGGCACAGGGCGATCCAGGTCGCCAGGTGCCTACCCGGGCGGTTCGAGCTGGCTCGGCGCCCGCGCTCAGCGGGAGCCGACGGGTTCCGGCTCGATCTCGGGTGTCGTCGTGCCCGTGGACCCGTTGGTGGGTACCTCGGTGTCCTCCGGCCGATACCACTCCGTCAGAGCGGGGTCGGCAGTGTCGAGCCAGGCTCCAGCGCCCTTGTCGGCGCCCTCGGTGTGCACCACGCCGACGACGAAGTCGTCGCCGTGCTTCTCGATCCCGGTGCGCACGCCCTGGACTATCGCCTCGCGGGCATAGCGGCGCCGCAGGGTCTGCGGGTCCCGCGCCAGGTCCTTGGCCCAGGCAGCCATCACGAGGATGACCACTATCGCGAACGGCAGCGCGGTGATGATGACAAGGCTCTGCAGGCCGTTCAGCGCAACGGAACCGCCGCCCACGAGCAGGACGCCGGCGATGGCCGCCAGCGCGATGCCCCAGACCACCGTGACCCAGGTGCTCGGGCTCGGGTTGCCGCGCTGCGACAGGCTCGCCATGACGATGGAGCCGGAGTCTGCACTCGTCACGAAGAAGATGACTATCGAGATCATCGCCACGATCGACGTGAACGTCCCGGCCGGCAGTTCGTGCAGCAGGGCGAACAGCATGTCCTGCGGCGACTCGGCGGAGCTCAGCGCCCCGTTGGTCTGCTCCATCCACATGGACGTGCCGCCCAGGATGGTGAACCACACGAGGCACACGACGCTGGGAGTCACGATGACGGTGGTGACGAACTCGCGCAGGGTGCGCCCACGGCTGATCCGGGCGATGAACAGTCCGACGAACGGTGTCCAGGACACCCACCACGCCCAGTAGTAGGTCGTCCAGCTGTCCATGAACGCCTGCGCGTCCGGAGACGTGGCGGCGGTCTGCGCCATGAGCCGGAACGAGTCGCCGACGAACTGCATCAGGGTGCCCTGGAACAGGTTCAGCAGGAACGCCGTCGGTCCGACCACCAGCACGAAGACGCCAAGCAGTCCCGCGACGACCATGTTGATGTTCGACAGGGCGCGGATACCGCGCTTCACGCCCGAGACGGCCGAGATGATGAACGCGACGGAGAGGACGACGATGATGCCGATGATCGCGCCGTTCCCGAGCGGTCCCGTCCCCGCGACGATCTCGACGCCGCGGCCGATCTGCAGTGCGCCGATACCGAGCGACACGGCGACACCGAACAGCGTGACGATGATCGCGAAGGAGTCCACGACGGCGCCGAGCGGACCCTTGGTGCGCTCGCCGAAGATGGGCTCGAGCAGCGAAGAGATCAGCGGGGTGCGTCCCTTGCGGTAGGCGGCGTAGGCGACGGCGCCGCCCACCAGCGCGTAGTAGGCCCACGCCATGGGTCCCCAGTGGAAGATGGTCTGCACGAGGGCCGCGTGCATCGCCGGATTGGTGCCCGGGTCGAGGCCTTCGTAGGCCGGCGGCAGATCGACGAAGTAGGTCATGGGCTCGTACGGTCCGTAGAAGAGCAGCCCGATCCCGATCCCGGCGGAGAACAGCATCGCGAGCCAGGAGCCAGTGGAGAACTCGGGCTTCTCGTCGTCCTGTCCCAGCCGGATGTTGCGGTAGCGGCCGAACCCGAGCCACATCATGAAGATGAACACGGTGCACGTGAGCAGGCCGAACAGCCAGCCGAACGAGCCGGAGACCCAGGCCAGGCCGGTGCTGGAGGCGGCGGCAAGGCTCTCGGGCCCGGCGGCACCCCAGACGATCACGCCCACCACGAGTACGGCGGCGAAGGCGAACACGCCCCAGCTGGTGCCGAAGTTGCTGTTGGTGCGCTCGACGCCCAGTCCGGGCAGCAGAGCCGGATGATCAGTAGTTTTGCCGGCGTTCTTACGGCTCGCCATCAGAGCTTCCTCTCGTGCGGCGAAGAAATCTCGGTCAAAAAACAGTCATGGACGCTAGCAGACGGCGGATCAGAGCTTTGTCCCGGGCATGCCAAGTGGTGACTCGGGGGTGTCGGGGCCTCGGAGCAGGAGGTGGCGTGCGGCGAGGGTGGGCAAGACCACGCTCCCGCCGGTTTGAACCCTTCGAGAGCGTCGCGTAACCTAGTGCTTCGGTGTGCTGTCTGCGCACCCGTCCTGCGTGCCCATGGCGCACCGCACTCGACCGCCGCGGCGGAGCGAGTCACAGCAAAGCCGGTGGATCCCGTCGTGCGCGCACGCCAAGACTAGAGAGATGAGTTGAACGTGGTTTACGCGATCGTCAAGGCTGGTGGCCGTCAGGAGAAGGTGTCCGTCGGGAGCATCGTCGTCATGGACCGTGTCCAGGCGACCCCCGGTGAGACCCTCGAGCTCCAGGCCCTCCTGCTCGTGGACGGGGAGAAGGTGACCACCGACGCGAAGAAGCTGGCGAAGGTCAAGGTCACCGCTGAGGTCGTTCGGGACGAGAAGGGTCCCAAGATCACGATCCTCAAGTACAAGAACAAGACCGGCTACCGCAAGCGTCAGGGTCACCGTCAGTCGCTGACCCGGCTCAAGGTCACCGGCATCAAGTGACTTCCGCTGCGGGCCTCGCGGCCCGCGCGTGATCCAGATACTTCTTCTTCTCCTTCGTAGCGAAAGACAGGTCCTGAGATGGCACACAAGAAGGGCGCGAGCTCCTCGCGCAACGGTCGTGACTCCAACGCCCAGCGCCTCGGTGTGAAGCGCTTCGGTGGCCAGGTCGTGAAGGCCGGCGAGATCATCGTCCGCCAGCGTGGCACCCACTTCCACCCCGGCATCAACGTGGGCCGCGGCAAGGACGACACGCTGTTCGCCCTCACCCCCGGCGCCGTTCAGTTCGGTGCGCGTCGTGGCCGCAAGGTCATCGACATCGTGACTGTAGAGGCCTGAGTACCGGCTTCCGCGTAAGGGGGCGCACCGGTGACGGTGTGCCCCCTTCGCCTTTTTCTCGAGCGGCTCGTAGCGGGCCGCTCTGCCTGAGCAGTTTTTGAGAGGATCGAGACATGGCCAGCTTCGTAGACCGGGTGGTGCTTCATGCCGCCGGGGGAAACGGCGGGAACGGCTGCGCCTCGATCCGTCGCGAGAAGTTCAAGCCCCTCGCAGGGCCCGACGGCGGTAACGGCGGCGACGGCGGTTCCGTCAAGCTCGTCGTCGACGCGAACACCACCACCCTGCTCGAGTACCACCACTCGCCGCACCGCCGTGCGACGTCGGGCACCCAGGGGATGGGCGGCGACAAGGACGGTAGCAAGGGCGGCGACCTGATCCTGAAGGTGCCGGACGGCACCGTCGTGAAGGACCTGGACGGCAACGTCCTGGCCGACCTCGTGGGCGATGGCGCCGAGTACGTCGTCGCCCCGGGTGGCAAGGGCGGCCTGGGCAACCGGGCGCTGTCGTCGCACACGCGCAAGGCCCCCGGCTTCGCGCTGCTCGGCGAGGAGGGCGACACCGCCGAGATCGAGCTCGAGGTCAAGACGATCGCCGACGTCGCGCTCGTGGGCTTCCCGAGCGCCGGCAAGTCGTCGCTGATCGCCGCGATCTCCGCCGCCCGGCCCAAGATCGCCGACTACCCGTTCACCACCCTGGTGCCGAACCTCGGCGTGGTGCAGGCCGGCCAGTCGCGGTTCACCGTCGCGGACGTCCCGGGCCTGATCCCGGGTGCGAGCGAGGGCAAGGGGCTCGGCCTGGAGTTCCTGCGGCACATCGAGCGCACGGCGATGATCGTGCACGTGCTCGACTGCGCCACCCTGGAGCCCGGTCGTGACCCGATCAGCGACCTCGACGTGATCGAGGAAGAGCTGGCCAAGTACGCCGGGGACATCGGCATCGAGGGTGGTCGGGTGCCGCTCAACGAGCGCCCCCGGCTCATCGTGCTCAACAAGATCGATGTGCCTGAGGCCCGCGAGCTCGCGGAGTTCGTGAAGTCGGACCTCGAGGAGCGCGGGCTGCGCGTCTTCGAGATCTCGACCGCCAGCCACGAGGGCCTGCGCGAGCTGAAGTTCGCGCTGGCCGAGACCGTCGAGAAGGCCCGCGCCGCGGCGCCGCCGCCCGCGCCCGCCCCGGTCGTGCTGCGCCCGCGCGCCGTCGACGAGGCGCGGTTCACCGTGCGCCGTCTCGGTGGCGACGAGACCGGCTACTGGTTCGAGGTGCGCGGGACCAAGCCGGAGCGCTGGGTCAAGCAGACCGACTTCAACAACGACGAGGCAGTCGGCTTCCTCGCGGACCGGCTCGCGAAGATCGGCGTCGAGGACGGCCTGTTCAAGGCGGGCGCCGTCGCCGGCGACGAGGTGCGCATCGGCGACCCGAAGAACGCCGTCGTCTTCGACTGGGAGCCCACGCTGCAGACCGGTCCCGAGCTGCTCGGCGGCCGCGGCACCGACCTGCGCCTCGAGCAGAACGACCGGCCGACGCGTGGCGACAAGCGCCGGGAGTTCAACGAGCGCATGGACGCCAAGTCCGAGGCCCGGCGCGAGCTGTGGACCGAACGCGAGGCCGGCCACTGGACGGACCCGGACTCCGAGTAGCCGGCCCGCCGGGGAGGTATCGCGGCAGGGTGGGCGTGACCGGTGCGTGAAATGGCCGCGCGTCTCGGGCGGTACTCCGGCGAGGATGGGGGGCGTGAGCTCCATCGAACCTTCGGCCAGCCCCCAGGACGCCCCGAGCGCCCGGTCCGTGATCGCCGGCGCCCGGCGTGTCGTGGTGAAGATCGGCTCGTCGTCCCTGACGGGCCCGGACGGACACCTCGACGTCGGGGCGCTGCGCGGGGTCGTCGAGGTCCTCGCGGCGCGGCAGGCAGCCGGAGCCCAGGTCGTGCTGGTCACCTCCGGTGCGGTCTCGGCCGGCATCGGCCCGCTCGGACTCGGCTCGCGGCCGCGTGACCTCGCGACCATGCAGGCGGCGGCGTCGGTGGGCCAGGGCCAGCTCGCCGGCCGGTACCAGGAGGAGTTCGCGGCGTTCGGGATCCAGATCGGCCAGATCCTGCTCACCGCCGAGGACACCGTCCGTCGCGCCCGCTACCGCAACGCGCAGCGGGCGCTGGAGCGCCTGCTCGCGCTCGGTGTCGTGCCGGTCATCAACGAGAACGACGCGGTCACGACCGACGAGCTGAAGTTCGGTGACAACGACCGTCTGGCCGCGCTCGTGTCGCACCTCGTGCGGGCCGACGCGCTGCTGCTGCTGACCGACGTCGACGGCCTGCACGACGCACCGCCGTCGCGCCCCGGCGCCCGGCGTATCCCGCAGGTCGACGACCTCGCCGAGATCGCGGGCGTCGAGGTGACCGCGCGCGGCAGCTCCGTCGGCACGGGCGGCATGGTCACCAAGCTCGAGTCGGTCCGGATCGCCACCGGCGCGGGCGTCCCCACCGTGCTGACGCTCACGAGCAACGCGGCGGCCGCCCTCGCCGGGGACGACGTCGGCACCTTCTTCTCCGCCACGGGACGCCGCACGTCGGCGCGTCGTCTGTGGATCGCGCACGCGGCGCGCACGGAGGGCCGCCTCCACCTGGACGACGGCGCCGCGCGCGCGGTTCTCGGCGGCCGAGCCTCGCTCCTGCCCGCCGGGATCACGAAGGTGGAGGGCCAGTTCGACGCGGGTGACCCCGTGGAGCTCGTGGGGCCCGACGGCACGGTGGTCGCGCGCGGGCTCGTCGCCTTCGACGCGAGCGACCTCCCGGCGCTCCTGGGGCGCTCGACGTACACGCTCCGCGAGGAGCTGGGGGAGGGTTACGACCGCGTGGTCGTGCACCGGGACGACCTGGTGCTCGACCGGCCGACCGGCTGACCCGTCCACACCACGGATTCGCCCTCTGCTCCGGCCCTCGCCCGACGTACCCTCGGAGCATGACGACAGTGATCCACGACGCGATACCTGCCGGAGGCGAGAGCGCCGGAGCGGCCACGCCGCCGTCGGGCACCACGGAGGTGGACGTCACCGCCGCGGTGCGCGACGTCGCCCGGCGCGCGAAGGTCGCGTCGCGCACCCTCGCCACGGCGAACCGCATGACGAAGGACGCCGCGCTCGGTGCGATCGCGGGTGCCCTGGTCGGCGCAGCGGACCGGATCGTGGCCGCGAACGCCGAGGACCTGGTGCGGGGGCGCGCGAACGGGATGTCCGACGGGCTCCTGGACCGCCTCGCGCTGACCCCGGAGCGGATCGCGCAGATCGCCGACGCGCTGCGCGACGTCTCGGGCCTGCCCGACCCGGTCGGCGAGGTGGTGCGCGGGCAGACGCTGCCGAACGGCCTGCGCCTGCGGCAGATCCGCGTGCCCATGGGCGTGGTCGGCATGATCTACGAGGCCCGGCCCAACGTCACGGTCGACGCCGCGGGCCTGGCGCTGAAGTCGGGCAACGCGGTGATCCTCCGCGGGGGGAGCGCCGCGGCGGCGTCGAACGAGGTGATCGTCACGGTGATGCGGGACGCGCTGACCGCGCTGGGCCTGCCCGCGGACCTCGTCCAGACGATCGACGCGTACGGCCGGACCGGCGGCGTGGCGCTCATGCGCGCCCGCGGCCTGGTGGACGTGCTGATCCCGCGGGGTGGCGCCGACCTCATCCAGACGGTGGTCCGCGAGTCCCTCGTGCCCGTGATCGAGACCGGCGTCGGCAACGTGCACGTCTACGTGGACGCCACCGCCGACGTCGCCATGGCCGTGGCGATCGTGATGAACGCCAAGACCCAGCGGGTAGGCGTCTGCAACGCCGCGGAGACGCTGCTCGTGCACCAGGACGCCGCGGCCGGCTTCCTCCCGGCGGCGCTCACCGCGCTGTCCGACGCCGGTGTGGTGCTGCACGGTGACCCGGCAGCCATGGCCTTTGCCCCGGCCGGTGCCGACATGGTCCCCGCGACGGACGAGGACTGGGCGACCGAGTACCTCGCACTGGAGCTCGGCGTCCGGGTGGTGCCGTCGCTCGACGAGGCGATCGAGCACATCCGCACCTGGTCGTCCGGGCACACCGAGGCGATCGTGACGCGCGACATCGCGGCGGCCGACAAGTTCGTCGCGGAGGTCGACTCCGCGGCGGTGATGGTGAACGCGTCCACCCGGTTCACCGACGGCGGCGAGCTCGGCCTGGGTGCCGAGATCGGCATCTCCACGCAGAAGCTGCATGCTCGTGGTCCCATGGGACTGACCGAGCTCACCACCACCAAGTGGGTGGTGACGGGGGACGGGCACGTCAAACCGTGACGGCCCGTCGGCGTCCGGAGATTTCCCCGGGATCTCCTTGCGGCGCAGTGCCACGATGTACAGGCCGCAATACGTCCGTGAGAGACTAAAGCCCACCTGAGCACGTCCGACTGGGAGGAACCCCCGTGCTGCACAACGCTGTCCTGGCCGCCGAGGCCGCTACGGAGCACGCCAGCGAGCCGATCGCACCGATCGTTCTCGGCCTGATCGCTTTCGGCGCCCTCTTGGCCGCGCTGGTCGTCACGTACGCGTTCCGCAACGTCGGCAACCGACACTGATCCGCCTGACGGGAGCCTGACGACCAGATGAGCGCACCCACGGTATGAGTGCCCCTACTGGGAGCAGGCCGCGCATCGGAGTGATGGGCGGTACGTTCGATCCCATCCACCACGGCCACCTCGTGGCCGCCAGCGAGGCGGTCGCCCACCTGGGGCTGGACGAAGTCGTCTTCGTCCCTACGGGCCGACCAGGATTCAAGCAGCAGCAGCGGGTCACCCAGGCCGAGCACCGCTATCTCATGACGGTGATCGCGACGGCGTCGAACCCCCGCTTCACGGTGAGCCGCGTCGACATCGACCGAGCGGGCCTCACCTACACGGTGGACACCCTCCGGGACCTGCGCCAGCAGCGGCCGGAGGCGGACCTCTATTTCATCTCTGGTGCGGACGCCATCCAGCAGATTCTTCGGTGGAAGGATGCCGAGAAGCTGTGGGACATGGCACACTTCGTCGCTGTCACACGGCCAGGGCACAAGCTCTCCGTTGACGGGCTTCCTCGGGACGGCGTGACGACGCTCGAGGTGCCCGCACTAGCTATCTCCTCGACCGACTGCCGTCGTCGGGCCGAGGAGGGGTTGCCGGTCTGGTATCTGGTGCCTGACGGCGTGGTCCAGTACATCGCCAAGCACGGACTGTATCGAGGTCTTCACGATGAGTGACAACAATGGTCGTCCCATGACGCGCCGCGAGATTCGCGAGCGCGAGGCTGCCGCTGCGGCCGCAGCCGCCGGTGGTACCGGTGGCAGCGCCTATCCGCCCCAGGGCGGGCAGCAGCAGCCTCCGCACCGTGGCGCGCCCGCGCCCGCGCCCGCGCCCGAGGGTGGCGGCTGGTCGCCGCAGACCCCGCCGGTCGCCCGTCCCCCGCAGGCGACGGGTGGCTCGCGCGGCGTGGACGCGACCGGTCGCCTGACGCCCGTGCAGCAGCCTGGCGGCAACCCGCCGCCGTACGCCCCCGGTGCGCCCGGACAGGGCCGGCCGGGTGCCGCGCCGTCCGGTCCCGGCGGTCAGGGCGGCCCGCCGCCCGGTCCTGGTGCCTTTGCTCCCGGTCGTGGTCAGCAGCCCTCGGGCCCCGGCGCGCCCGGCCAGCAAGGTCCTGGTGCGCCCGGCCAGCAAGGCCCCGGCGGACAAGGCCCGCAGGGCGGGCCGCCGAGCCCGTTCGGTGCTCGCCCGTCCGCCGCGCCCGTGCCGCCCGCCCCGCAACAGGGTCGCTCGGGCAGGTTCGGCGGGCAGAGCGCCCCGCAGGGCCCCGGTCCGGGCATGCCCCCGGCTGCCGGTAGGCCCGGCGACTCCGGCCAGACGGCGCAGTGGGGCCCCCCTCCTTCTGGCCCCACCCAGTCGCCGTCGGGCCCGCCGTCACCGTTCGGGGCGCGACCCGGAGCGCCTGCGGGCCTCGGCCAGCAGCGTCCCGGGAGCCTTGCCCCGCCGCCCGGAGGCCCGTCCAGCGGTCCGATGGCCGGCGGCGCCTCCGCGCCCGCGCTTCCCTGGGAAGCCGGTGCCCCGGCGGCCCCGCAGTCGCTGCCGCCGGGCGGCGCACCCCCGGCCCCCGGTTCCCCGTTCCCCGGGCGTCCCGGTCCGGGCGGCCCTGGTGGCCCCGGCTCCGGCCCGGTCGGCGGTCCTGGACAGCAGTTCCCGGGCGCACCCGGTGGCCAGTTCGCTGCCGGACCGGCTGCGCCGTCCCGCAATTCCCGCCGTGAGGTGGAGGAGGAGTGGGACGAGGAGGAGGACGAGGGTCCGCAGTACACCTGGCTGCACTACATCATCCTGGTGGTCGTGGCGTTCGTACTGGGCCTCCTGATCTGGAACCTGGTGCTCAAGGGGGACAGCGGCGCCGTCACGGATGCCGCCGCCCTGCTGGGCAGTCTGCCGGGCACGTTGCCCGGCTTCAACGGAGGAGATGCGGCATGACCGCTACGGAGCGGGCCACAGAGCTCGCGATCATCGCTGCGCGAGCCGCGAGCAGTGTCAAGGCGCAGGAGATCATCGCGCTCGACGTGAGCGAGCAGCTGGTGCTCACCGACGTGTTCCTCATCGCGTCCGGCGCCAGCGAGCGTCAGGTCTCCGCGATCGTCGACGCGGTCGAGGAGCAGCTCTTCAAGGAGGGCGTCAAGCCGATCCGCCGCGAGGGCAAGGCACAGGCGCGCTGGGTGCTCATCGACTTCGGTGACGTCGTCGTGCACGTGCAGCACGCCGAGGACCGCACGTACTACGCGCTCGAGCGGCTGTGGAAGGACTGCCCGGCGATCGACCTGCCGGAGGACGCCCAGGGCGGCGGCGACACCGGCGAGTACAGCGACCCCGACGACGGCGCCATCTACCTGGCGGGGGACTCGCGCCGGTGACAGCTGGGACGGTAGTGCTGCTGCGCCATGCGCGCACCGCGTACAACGCGGGACTGCGGCTGCAGGGTCAGATCGACATCCCGCTCGACGAGGTCGGGCGGTGGCAGGCGGAGCAGGGCGCCACGGCCCTCGCGGCGTCGCACAAGGCGTCGCTCGTGGTCGCCAGCGACCTCGGACGTGCCAGGGACACGGCAGCCGCCTACGCACGGCACGTGGGCCTGGAGGTCGTGACCGATGCCGGGCTGCGTGAGCGGTCGTTCGGCATCTGGGAGGGCATGACCGACGCCGAGATCGCGGAGCGCTGGCCGGAGGAGCACGCGGTCTGGCGGAGCGGCGGGGAGCCTCCGGTCGAGGGGGTCGAGTCGAAGGGCGTGGTCGCCCGCCGGATGGAGGAGGCGGTGCTGCGGCACGCTGAGGCACTGAGCGCGGGGGAGACGCTGGTGGTGGTCTCGCACGGTTCGGCGATCACCCAGGCGATCACCCGGCTGCTGGGCCTCGACCCGGCGACCTGGCGTGGGCTGCACGGTCTGCACAACGTGCACTGGTCGCACCTGCACGCCTCCGCCCCGGGCGCGGCACCGGCATGGCGGCTGGTCGCGCACAACGTGGGCGCCGGATACCCGCTCGACACCTGGCAGTCAGGGCCGGAGGCCCGGCAGTAGCTGTCCGAGTTTCTTGCGGGATCGTCGGCGTGATGGAACGCACGCGGCTTTTGATTTGGTCCCTGGCGTCGGTCTGCATAGACTAACCACGCTCGCCCGGCCGGATGGCTGGGGGAGACCAATTCGGGGCTGTGGCGCAGCTGGTAGCGCACCTGCATGGCATGCAGGGGGTCGGGGGTTCGAGTCCCCCCAGCTCCACCGAAACACCTGGTCAGAGGCCATTCCGGAATCCTGTCACAAGGAGGAAGGGATGGCCTCTCTCCATGAACTCACCGGTTCAGGATCGAGTCTCGGTCCGCGAGCTCGCATGGCGCAACGTACGCCGACGTCCTCGACCAGCGCCCAGACTCAGCACGTCGTCACTACGACCGCTCGTACGACGTGCTGAGAACCGACAGCGGGCCGGACGCCGACCGGCTGTTCACCGCCTGGAAAGAGGGTCGCACCGGCTTTCCCACCATCGACGGCGGCCCGCCCGCCGGATATCCCGCACCTGTCGTTGACCGCCAGCACGAACGGGCCGAGGCCCTGGTCCGGCTCGAAGCTGTCCGGGAGTCCAGTCGTCGTGAACGCGGAGCGCACTGACCGGGTAGGTGCCTCAGTGGAGTGAAGCAGTCCCTCGACAACTCCACTCCACCACCGGAGTCCTTCCTCGGCCGGAAGCCCGACCGCGCGTCGTCACGACGGGTGTGACCCGCACGGGCACGCAGCGGTGATCAGCGGGCTGGTGCCCCGTCGACCGCCTCGAGCGCGATCCTCGCGAGCAGGCCGGCCAGGTCCGCGGGTTCCGTCAGGAAGGGTGAGTGGCCCCACGCCATCCGGTGCGCCCTGCCCGACCGCACCGCGAGCGTCTCCTGATATTCCGCAGGCAGCGCCAGGTCGTGCTCACACACGATGTAGGTGGACGGCGTCGTGCGCCACCCGGCTTGTGTGAGCGGCTCGGCGAACGACCGGACGCTCTGTGGCACCAGCCGCTGAACCGCTGCTTCGGCCTCGTCATCGGACATGCCCACGTAGAACGCGTTGAGCGGGCTGTTCGCCACCGGTGTGAGGCCTTCTGGCTCCTCAGGAACCGGCGCTCCGTGGCTGCCCCAGAGGCTCTCGCCGACGTCGAGCTGGTAGGCCGAAAGGTAGACGACGTGCGTGACGTTGGTGGCCTCGGCGACGGCCTGTGTGACCGGGATGCCGCCGTAGGAGTGGCCGACGACGATCACCGGGCCTTGGATACGGTCCAGCGCCTGACGCACCGTCCGCGCGTCATCGTGAATGCCGGCTGCAGGGTCGCCGGCGCTCGGCAGATCGACCGTCCGAGTTGCCCAGCCGTCCGCTTCCAGGATCGGCTTCAGCTTGCCCCAGGTCCATGAGCCGTGCCACGCGCCATGGACCAGCAGAAAGGTGGGGCGGGAGTTCATGGCAAGAGCCATCAAGAATCCGTTCTGATCGTCGTGAGGGGGACGCAAGCGCGTCATCGGGAGATTAGACGAATGTTGGACATGGTGTCCAACGTCGTGTCTCACGAAGCGATGCCTGGTCCGCCGGCCACGCCGGGACCAGCCCCCGCACCTCGTCAGGGCCTCGAGCCAGCGGCTTCGGGCACCAGGATGACGGTGCTGTCAGCGGACGGTCTTGTCGGCGGGACGGCGATACACCCCGTACCAGTGGCTACGCGCGAGTTCATCGGCCACGAGGGAGTCGTCGTCGCCGTCGCTGTTGGCGACCTGCTGCGCGATGACCTGGCTGCCTCCCTGGACGATCGCCCTGGCGGCGATCGGAGGGATGAGATCTGTCGGCGTGCGCCCGGCCCGTCGTTCCGCTTCGAGCACGGTGATGAGCTTGTCGATGAATCGGTCCTGGTCGACGGTCCATGCCTCGCGTACGACGGGGTCGTACGCAGCTACCTCGTTGATTGCCGAGAGCAGTGCCGCGTGTTCGCGGTAGTGGCGCAGGATGAGTGCGTAGGTTCGGGCAAGGCCTTCAGGCCCGCCATCGGGTCCGTCCGGCCGCCAGGCCGAAGCGAGCGCGAAGCTCTCCATCTTGAGTGAACCGCTCAGCCGCTGAAGCACGTCTACCTTGTCACGGAAGTACAGGTAGAAGGTGGACCGTGAGATCCCGGCGGCGAGCGCGATCTGCTCCACGCTCAGCTCGGTGTAGGTCGTACCGTCGCGCAGCAGCTCGTCGATCACGGACTCGATCCGCTTCTCGAGCGCGGCCCGTCGGTCGGCCGCTGCAGAGGGTCGGCGCGTGGTGGAAGCCATAGAGGCATTCTAAGGATCCGACGCGTCGACCTTGGTCCTCGAGGCGGGGTCAGCTCTCGGCACCGACCGGCCTCTACTGGCCCTACGAGGCCCGTGCGACTGGCCCTACGAGGCCCGTGCGACCGCCTCGTTCCCGGCGACCTCGTACGCGGACGAACCGGGATCGTTCAGTGCTCCCCAGTCGCCGAACACGGGCCGGTCGGTCCAGTAGTCGGTGACCGGCCTGCCGGCGTACCGGCTGACGAGCCAGGTTCCGGGCCGGCACTCGGTCCTGTCCAGGATCGTCAGGGACCCTGTGCCGTCAGGATGGATCACGGACTGCACTTCAAGCATGATCTCGGTCTGCTCCCACCGCCTCGTGTCATCGGGATAGGTGTAGTCGTAGGTGCTCCGACGCCAGAGACGACCGTCAATCTCTGTGTGATCGACCCTGCGCCACAGAGCACCGTGTCGATCGAAGTGCCGGACCAGAGCATCCGAGCTGGCCAGCTCGATCGTCCAGCGTGGTCGGAGCATGCCATGAGGGTCGGCATCAGCGGCATCGATGATCTTGAGGTCCTCATGGTTCTCGTAGAGCTGTCTGGCGGCAGCGGTGCCGAGCCGGCCAGGGTCATGGTCAGGACACCGTGTCCCTCCGATCC
The DNA here is from genome assembly GCF_050936155.1 of Promicromonospora sp. CA-289599. NCBI lineage: Bacteria > Bacillati > Actinomycetota > Actinomycetes > Micrococcales > Promicromonosporaceae > Promicromonospora > Promicromonospora sp. CA-289599. The sequence goes on along the minus strand of NZ_JBNJNI010000001.1, from coordinate 1,215,444 downwards.
CGTGCGTCGTGTAGTACACGTCGCCGTCCGTCATGGAACGCCTCCACACCTGCGACAGCGCGTGGTTCCGGAAGACCGTCGCGGTGTCGCGGTCCTTGGGCCGCACGTCGGTGACGTCGCGGTCACCGATGAAGATGTGCCCGCCGTCGACGTCCTCGAGGCCTGCGAGCAGACGCGAGTCGCATGATCGAAAGTGACCGTAGCCATGACTGGTACATCCCTCCACCGGCAGGTACGTGCCGGACGATCCGTCGTGGCCCCACCCGCGGGGTGGGTGCTTCTCACCGCAGGAAGGGGGAGAAGCACCCGGTCGGTACATCGAGGCTCTGTCACCCGGCCCCGTTGCTCACATGGTGGACCAGTCCGATGACATCTTCAGGTACGAGCCGACCGATTGCTCCGCTGGAATAGACGCTGACGATCACGTCCCCGGACCGATCGAGTACGAAGCCGGTCGACTGGAGATAGGCAGGATCAGGGTTGACGAAGGCTCCGGTCGCGGCCGAGATCGCCGTGGTGTCGGCGCTGTGCCCGACAGGGAAGGTGAGACCGTGCCGGGCAATCTGTTCCACGGTCGTCGCCTCGTCGTCGGCGGACAGCGCCGCGACCTTGATTCCTGCTTCGGCCAGACGCTCGCCGGCCCTCTGGAAAGCACGCAGCTGTGCGTTGCAGTACGGGCACCAGGACCCGCGATAGAAGAGCACCACGCCGAAGCTGCCGGAGAAGGCGTCGGGCAGGGCAAGGGTCTGTCCACCTGGCCGGGTAAGGGTCAGGCTGGGGAACGAGTCCCCGGGACTGAGCAACGGCATAGCTGTCTCCTTGTGATCTGCTCTGTCGAGCACATGTCGGTCAGGACGGTTGGCGACGTCGGACCACATGCTTCTTACGTGGTGGTCGTCGGCGGTTCTCGGTGGTGCGCCTGTCACCGGACTGCTGAGCCGGCTGGTGCGGTCCGCTGCGGGGAACAAAGGGTTCACGCACGAGGGTTGAGGGGTGTGCCTCGGACGGCGAGCGGACAGCGGGCGAAAGGGTTGAGTACATGAGCGAGTCGCGGGTCAGGACGAGCGCGACGCACGACACCGGACGGATCACACGCTGGACCGGTGCTGAGGCCGTGGTCCTCGCCGGCGGGAACCCGGGTGACGGCGCTCAGAAGCCCGCCAGGCCCTGGGGGCTGTTGTACGGGATGCGCACGCTCGTGACTTCCTCGAGGGCCCCGTCGGGTCGCACCGCGTACCCGACCAGCTTCGAGGCGTTGCCGTAGATCTGGTAGAGGTGGTTTCCGTCGGGGGCGAGCCAGTTGTCGCTGGGTCCGCTGCTCACCGTTCCGTTGAGCGCTCGAAAGGTGCCGTCGCCGGGGACCTTCTCGCACGCCGGGTCCTGGACGACGGACACGACGTTGCCCTCGATCTTGAAGGTACTGATGCTGCTGTAGCCGAAGTTCGTCGCGAAGACGAAACCGTCGTCCGGCGACACCGCCAACCAGCACAGCTCGGACGGGGTACCTGCGCTCGTGTCGATACGGACCAGAGGCCCTGTGGTGATATGGCCCTCGGAGTCGATCCGGGCCAGCACGACTCCGTCACCCACTGCGGCGCCGATGACGAGGTGGTCGGGTCGGTCGTGCAGGAACGCCGGGTAGAACGGGGATCCGCACCCCGCGTCCTCGAACGACGGTCCGTCAAGAGTGCCGTCCTCGCGCACCGCGAAGACAGCGAGCCCGTCCGGGTCCGGAGCGTTGGAAGCGATCAGTTTCGGCGTGCCATCAGGGCCGTCGACCCACAGGACGGGCGAACCGTCGGGATTCGCGGTGAGGAGCTGATCGAAGGTGGTGCCGACGACGAGGAACGTGCCGTCCGGCGAGAGCACCACCGTCGTCGGGATGCGTCCCAGCTTCTCGGCGGTGTTCACCGTGTAGCGCTCGGGTCGTGGAGTCAGCGTGCCGTGCTTGTCGACCGTCATCGCACGCAGGTGGGCGGGTCCGAACGAGTGCAGCACGTACAGGGTGCTGCGGGCGGGTGCGTAGGCCAGGGACTTGGCGGTGCCGCTCGCTCCGTCGACCAGGTTGCCCGTGCGCTTGACGTCGAGCAGCCGCAGTTGCCCTCCGGGACCGATCCGGAAGCTCGACACGGAGTTGTCCCCGCCGTTGGTCGCGAACAGCAGCGCTCGGTCCGGGCTGATGATCACGCTCGCAGCACCCTCGAACGCGTTGGGAGCGCTGGCCTGACCGCTGATCGGCTTGAACACGCCTGATCCGGCACCCCCGGTCAGGATGCGCTCCGACTCCTCGAGCGTGCCGTCGGCACTGCGGGTGTAGTGGATGACAGCGTTCCGGATCTCGTTGGTCTGCACGTAGAGGTGGCCGCCAGGTGCCGACGCACCCGCCGTCGCTCCCACAGGCGTCATCGACGCGGATTCGTCATTGAGCATGGTTGTCGCTCTCTTCCAGGTGTGCGGTTCAGCTGTCGCCCTGCGATTCCCCCAGGTAGGGTCATGCCGGGCCCTCCGGCGGGTGCAGGCGTCGGACGACGAAGCCAAGTCCGTCGAGCACCCGCACCGCACCAGCCCTCCCACCCTCGAACTCGTCCGGGGCAAGCCGGTGGCCGGTGGCGAGCTCGTAGGCCGTCCCGAGCAGTGCCTTCGGGGGGTAGGAGCGGCCCTCCCACACCAGCTCGTACGTCGTGGTCGGAGCGAAGCCGTGTGCTGCGAAGAACTCTCGTGGTCCGCGGCGGTCGTACTCCTCGACCGCGCGAACGACGTCTGCGTGTGTCACCCGGTTCCAGTCGATCGCGTGCGTCATGGGACGTGACCCTCTTCCCTCGTGTGATGGCCGCACCGGTCAAAGGGCGGGGTCGGCTCTGCAGGCACGGCCCCGCCCCCGACGAGTCAGTTGCGGCCGGCCATGAAACCGCCGTCGACGTTCAGGACCGCTCCGGTGACCCAGCTGGCGTCCTCGGAGAGCAGATAGGTGATCGCGGACGAGATGTCCTGGGCGGAGCCCACGCGGCCCAACGGGTGGAAACCGCTGAAGCTCTCGATCGTCGCCTCGATCTTGTCCGGAGGAACAAATGCCTGGTAGATCGGTGTGGCGACGACAGCCGGCGCGACGGCGTTCACCCGAATCTGCTGGGGCCCGAGCTCGAGGGCGAGATTGTGCGTCAGAGCGTGCAGCCCGGCCTTGCCCATCGAGTAGGCGGAGGACGGGGTCGCCCCGACGGCCTGGTGGGCCCACATGCTCCCGATGTTCACGATCGCCCCGCCGTTGCCGGCCGCCAACATCCCACGTACCACCGTCTGGGTCAGGAAGAAGGTGGCTCGGTTCAGCTCGAGATATGCGTCGTAGTCGGTCCCCTCGTGGTCGAGGAACGGCTTGGGAACGAAGATGCCGGCCGCGTTGACCAGAAGGCTGGCGTCGGAGTGCTCGGTGGCAAGCTGGTGCTGTGCCTTGGCGACCTGGTCACGGTCCGTGAGGTCCGCCACGATGCCCCACGCCCTGCCCTGGCTGGAGAGGGTCCGTACCGTCTGGTCGACTTTCTCCTGGCTTCGGCCGACGATGACCGCCGTACCGCCACCTCGCACCACGTCGATAGCCGTCTGGCGGCCCATCCCGCTGCTACCTCCGATGACGACAAGCTTGCGACCGTCAAAGTTCTGCGTCATGACACTCTCCCGTCGATTCCCTCGATCTACGGCTGGGACATGGAGCCACGTGCTTGCTCGCAGGACCACAGTTGCTGGGTCGTCGCCCTTTCGACCCCGGCACCTGCCCAGCCCGACCCCTGGGACCGGAGCCGAACACACCGGGCCGGAGGAGGTAAGGCAGAAGCGTCCTCAGGGCACGAACACCTCGTGACGCTGCAGAGCCGGGTGGCATGACCACCGTGCGGGACCAACTCGAAAGTGGCGTGGGAGCCGACCAGGGCGCTTCCCGTCTGCTGGGGCGTGAGGCGGAACGCGCCCGTCTTGCCCAGCTCTTGACGGACGTGGCCAACGGGGGGTCCTCGGCGCTGTGCATCTACGGCCAGCGTGGCGCCGGACGGAGCGCGTTGCTGGATGATGTCGCCGCCCGCGCAAGCGACTTCCGCGTCGTGCGGGTGCGGGGACTCGCTACCGAACAAGACCTGCCGTACGCGGGACTGCACCAGCTGTGCGCCCCGCTCTTCCGCGAGCCGCACCGTCTGGAGTCCCGCCAGCTAGCCGCTCTCAACGCTGCGTTCGGCGAGAGCGCCGAACAACCGGCCGATCGGTTTCTCGTGAGCCTGGCGGTGCTGAACCTGATCACCCAGGTCGCAGCGGTACAGCCCGTGTGCTGCGTCGTCGACGACGCGCACCTCCTCGACGGCGAATCGTTGCTGGTTCTGGCCTTCGTCGCGCGACGTGCAGAGAGCGGCGCCCGACTGATCGTGTTCTCCGAGGACGAACGGCGCCGTCGGACCGAGCTCGAAGGCCTGCCCGAGATGCCTCTCGTACCGATCACCTCGGACGACGCACGGACCGCACTGGTGGCCGCCGCCCCGAGGGGAATCGACCGTGCCGTCATCGAACGGGTCCTGCTTGAAGCACGAGGCAACGTGAGGGCGTTGACCGATGCCTTTGCCGGGATCACCGCTGCCGAGCTCGCCGGAGGGTTCGCGGTTCCCACCCCACGACCGGACGGCAGGGGCAAGGAGCACCAGGTCGCACAGCGTGTCCTCCGGCTGCCGGACGCTGCACGCCGCCTGCTCCTGGTGGCCGCGTCCGAGCCGACCGGCAATCCGACAGTCGTGTGGCGTGCCGCGGCCGTACTCGGGGTCGGGGCTGAGGCGGGGGAGATCATCGAGGTCGAGGATCTCCTGACGTTCGGGCCGCGAGTCCTCTTCAAGCACCCACACCTGCGGGCGGTGGTCTACTCCCTGGCGGCACGTGCCGAGCGGCAGTCGGTCCACCGGGCGCTCGCGGAGGCGACGACGGGTGCCACGGAGGTGGATCGACGGACGTGGCACCGGGCGCTCTCGACCTCGGGCCTCGACGACCGGGTCGCCGAGGACCTCGAGCGGTATGCACCTGCGGCGCGGGTACGTGGAGGGCTCGCTGCCCGCGCCGCGTTCCTGGAAAAGGCGGCGATGCTGAGCACGGACCCAGAGGCACGCGCGCGTCGCGCGTTGATCGCCGCCGCTGCGAAACACCTGGCCGGTGGTACGGACGCCGCTCTGCAGCTCCTGGCGATCGCGCAGACCGTCGCCCCCGACGAGCCGCGCGAAGCTCTGATCGCATTGCAGCGCGCTCGGATCGCGTTCACCGCGCGGCGCGGCAACGCTGCCCCCGGTCTGCTCCTGGACGCGGCGGAACGTCTGGGGCGGCACCGGCCCGTACTGGCTCGTCAGGCACATCTTGAAGCGCTCGTCGCGACCATGGCTACGGGACGTCTGGCGACGGCGCCGGCGGGAGCCGAGGTGGCACGTCTCGCCAGAGCTCAGGCGAGGAAGGGATCGACCGATCCGGTGGACCTGCTGCTCCAAGCACTCGCGACCCGGGTTCTCCACGGCTACGTGCCCGCCGTCCCGTTGCTGCGGGAAGCCGTCAGAGCCGTCGGATCCGGGCCTGGCAGCCCTGCTGCGGAAGGCTGGCGATGGCTTGCCGGCTTCATCGCCGCGGACCTCTGGGACGTGGGCGCCTGGGACGGGGTCGCCGGCGAGTCCGAGGAGCACGCGGCCGCTGAGCAGCACCGGCCCGAGATGGAATTCCAGCGACCTGACCATGTCCTGGCACAGGCTGCGCTCGCCGAGGTCTACCGTGGTGACTTCGAGCGCGCCCAGGCCACCTTGGCCGGGGCCGAAGGCTATACCGAAGACGTCGGGGTGGCGCCCGTGCTGACTCCCTCCGTGCTGCTGGCTGCCTGGCGAGGGAAAGCTGACCTCCTCGAGGACCAGGCGCAGATCGTCCGCCGATGCGCACGACTTCGGGGCGACGAACGTGGCCTGGCCGCGGTGAGCCTCGCGGAGGCGATCCTGTACAACGGTCTCGGCCGCTACGAGCGAGCCGCTGACGCGGTCCGCGACGCGGTCGAGTCCGACCAGATCGTCCTGGCTGGTTGGGCACTGCCGGAGCTGGTCGAGGCGGCGGCCCGCAGCGGACGCCACGAGCAGGGGGCCGCCGCGCTGGCGCTGCTTGCCGACAGGACACAGGCGGCTGGTACGGACTGGGGTGCGGGTGTGTACGCGGCGTCCGCAGCGCTGCTCACCGAGGACCTCGCCGACGCCGAGGTGTTCTACCAGGAAGCGGTCGACCGGCTCTCCCGGACCGGCATGCGAGTCCATCTGGGGCGCGCCCAGCTCGTTTACGGGGAGTGGCTCCGTCGCCGGAACCGGCGGGTCGACGCCCGTGAGATGCTCCGTCAAGCGATGGGTCTCTTCGACGGCGTCGGTGCCGACGCGTTCGCCGACCGCGCGCGCCGCGAGCTGCTCGCGACGAGCGAGAGAGCCCGCCCACGACGACCCGGGGCAGCGCGGACACTCACGCCGCAGGAGTACCGCATTGCCCATCTGGCGCGCAACGGGCTCACCAATCCGGAGATCGGTGCCGAGCTTTTCATCAGTCCGAGGACCGTCGAGTACCACCTCGGCAACGTCTTCGGAAAGCTTGCGATCACCTCGCGAACCGAGCTGCACCTGGTGCTCGAACGCACGGCCCCGCCCAGGCCGTGGGCGCTTCCACGGACCACGCGAACCTGACGACGCGGCCGGTTGCGGAGCCACGACGCCGATCCGTATCCGGCACAGGACCACCGGCACGTAAGGAGTCCCACGGCGTGGTACACCAACGATCCGAGTGATCGGGGCGGTCTCTGCTGAGGAAGCTGCGACGCATGGTGTCCTGGACGAGGCCCGGCGGCTGGTGCAGCCGCTGGGGCGAGCCGTCGTGCGACACATGGGCGAGACGAACGCTGGTACGGGGGACACGTGAAAGGCGATGCGGGGGCACGGCGCAGCGGTCACTGGAGACGGTTGGAGTCGTACCTCCGCACCGATCCTGACGACCCAGGGTGCAGCGCGACCAGAGAGCTGCTCGACGTCTATGCCGAGATGTGCGTCCGGAGGCTACTGCCGGAGCTGCGCTTTCCCGAGGCCACGGTGCATCTTCGCGGATGTGTCGCGTGCAGTGAGGACCTCGCCGGGCTCATCGCCTTGCTCGCCGATCAGCCTTGAAGCCTCGACTACGAGGAACCTATCAACAGCTCCCGGGTGTCGAGGGTGAAGCGGTCGAGCTGGCTTCGTGAGGTGATGCCGAGCTTGGGGAAGACCTTGCGCAGGTGGTACTGGACGGTGTGCACGCTGATGAACAGTCGGGTGGCGATCTCCCGGTTCGAGAGTCCGTCGTGGGCGAGCGTCGCGATCTGCGCCTCCTGGGCAGTCAGACGCTGTGTGACGCCGGGCCTGTCACGGTGCGGCGCGGGACCACCGGTTGCTCGCAGCTCGCGCCTGGCTCGGTCAGCGAATCCGGCGACACCCATGTCCTCGAACATGGTGTGCGCCTCGTGCAGTCGCTCGCGGGCTTCGCCCCGCCGACGTTCGCGGCGCAGCCACTCTCCGTACAACAGCTGGGTGCGGGCCAGGTCGACGCGTAGGCGGGTCTTGCCGAGATGGGTCAACGACTCACGATACAGAAGGTCCGCCGCCTCGCCGGTGCTCACGAGCGCTCCGGCCCGTGCCCGAGCGCCGAGGGCCCAGTCGGTCCCTGTGGCGTCCGCCATCTCGGCGATCCTCTGCGAGGCGTCGCTTGCGATCGTCGTCTCCCCGCAGCGTGCGGCGGCCTCGACCAGCTCCACCAGCACCCAGTTGAGCGCGGCGGGATCCTTGTCGTACGCCGTGGCACGAACACCCGCCGCCACCGCCTCCTCGAACTGCCCGAGCCCGTTGTTCAGCAGCGCGCTGGCCCCCTCCGCGAAGATGACGCCCATTCCCTCACCACGCCGGCCCGCGTCCTCGATGGTGGCCTGGATCAGGGGCGCCGCGCTGTGTGAGTCACCACGGAGTGCAGCCAGCCACATCGCGCCGTAGGCGGTGAGGCCGCTGCCGGTCGCCTCCGTCACGGCACGCTGTTCCTGGATCAGGGAGGCCGCCGCAGGCAGGTCGCCGGCGAACAGGAGCACGTGGGCACGAGCGGTCAGGGCCAGAGGAAGCTCGCTCAGCGCCCCCGTCGCGCGCACGAGCTGGACGTACCGGGAGGACAGCCGGTCCCACGACTCGTCGTCCCAGAGGCGGATCGCCGTGATGCACGCCAGGTACATCAGGCGCAGCTGCTCGTCGGACGAGAGGTCGCCGCCGAACCTCTCGAGAGCCGACCGCAGGATCGGAACCCCTGCCGCGTAACCCTTGTGCAGGCCCGAAGCCGTGCCGTGGAGAAGGAGATCGAAGCTGCCGGAAGGGCGCCGGTTCCGAGGCACGGATCTCACGACCCGAGCCACGTCCGTCACGGTGCCACCCGCGCCGGCCAGCCGGTTCGCGAAGATCGCTGCGACCAGTGCGTCCGCGTAGGTGGTACGTGCCCGTTCCGGGTCGACGTGCTTGAACCGCCGAGCCGCGTCGAGGAGCAGCTTGGGAGCGTCGCCGCCTCGGCTGGTCATGAAGGCGAGCTCGGCTCTCATCGTGTCGACGGTGGCCCGTTGGGCATCATCGAGGTTGCTGGAGATCGCCGCGGCGATGAGTTCCCGTGCCTCGTCGAACGAGCCGGTGTGGATCGCTACCTCGGCCGCCGCCAGCCCACGCCTGGCCCGATCCTCTGGCGCGACCGTCAGGACTGCCGCCTGGCGCAGGAACGCGGCGGCCGCTGAGAGTCCGCCTCTTGCCCGGGCCCTGCCCGCCAAGCGCTCCAGCTCGGCGGCCAGGGCAGCATCCGGCCCCGGAGCCGCCTGGGCCCTGTGCCATGCCCGACGGTCCGGATCAGTGCGTTCGTCCGTGGCATCAGCCAGAGCTCGGTGTGCCTCCCGACGGTGGTACAGGTCCATCGACCAGTACACCGCGGAGCGGGCGAGCGGGTGGCGGAAGCGGACCCTTGTGCCGAACTCGGCGAGCCCCGTCTCGGTCGCCGGGGCACTTGCCTCCGGACCGATGCCGAGCCGCTCCGCGGCTCGCCAGACCAGGCCGGGGTCACCGGTGAGGTCGGCCGACGCGAGCAGGAGGAGCGTTCTCGACTGTCGTGGAACTGCCTTGACGCGACGCCGGAAGGACTCCTCGATGCTGCCGTCCAGCGGGGCGGTTCCCAGTATCCCGAAACCACCGGCAAGCTCGGCAGCGCTCAGCCCCCTGGGCAGCTCGAGCAGTGCGAGGGGATTGCCGCGGGTCTCGGAGACGATCTGGTCGCGCACTGCCTCGTCCATGGGACCGGGAAGCACCAGACCGAGAAGCTTCCGTGCGTCCGCCTCGGTCAGCCCACGAACCCGCAGACCAGGCAGGCTCTCGAGGTCGCTGCCGGGCATCCGGGTGGAGAACACGAGGGCTATCGGTTCAGCACCGAGCCTCCGGGCGACAAAAGCCATCACCTGCGCGGTCTCCCGGTCGAGACAGTGTGCGTCGTCGACCAGGCAGACGAGTGGCCGCGACTCCGCAGCGGTGGACAGAAGTCCGAGCACCGCGAGGCCGACAAGGAAGCGGTCGGGCGGTGGGCCCGTGCTGATCCCGAAGGCCGTACGCAACGCCTCGCTCTGTGGTGGGGGTAGCTGGTCGAGATGGCTGAGCATCGAACTGCACAGCTGATGCAGACCTGCGAACGCCAGATCCACCTCTGCCTGGGCTCCCACCACACGCACGACCTGACATCCCTGGGCATGGTCAGCCAGGTAGTCCAGCAGTGCGGACTTCCCTACGCCTGCTTCTCCGTGGACCACCAGCACGCGGCTCTCGCTCGACTGCCTGACCGTGCTCACCAGCCGGTCCAGTTCCTCGCACTCGGTCCGGCGTCCGGTCAGGCGCTCTGTATGCCACCGGCTGTCCGCGAGCTTTCGCCAGTGGTCCATATCAGCGCTCCTGCCTCGCACTACGGGCACCTGTTGACCGATGAGGAGTCGACTCGGCTGCGCAAACCGGTTTGCGAAGAGCGCACCCAGGGCGAACGGCTACTGCCACGTCGACATGGCGTCGTGAGATCTTGACGCGGAGACGTGGGTGCAAACTACTTTGCACAGATCGAAGGTAGCACACGACACCGAGTTCGCGATGGGTCACCGTGGGCTCGCCTCGTCGGGCACTACCCGCACGGACTACCCGGCAGGGGATCCGGCGGCCATGAGAGCCGTCGCAGACTGGCTGCAGGTCCCGGGGTGAGTGTCGTGCGGCGGCCTCGGCCTTGAGATGTCGCGATGTTCCCGGCCCCTCTGTCTGTGCGGCACCTGCCCTCGCGGGGCTTGCGGTCCGTCGATCGTCCTCTGATTCAGAACCTATCGCATAACTGGACGATCTAGTCCTTAAGAACCGCTCTGATACCTGTAGAAGCTGCACTGTGCGGACCCAGAGGTCCAGTTCTGCCAGGTTGACAGCCAGGTTGACAGCCAGGTTGACAGCAGGAAGCCGGATGGCGGTGAGGAACGCCGGCTCTCCCGCAGCCGACGGAAAGAGAGGGGAAGTGGGCGCAGTGCGCGATCTTCAGATCGACGGCGAGAATCGTAGATGGGTCCAGAGCCTCGGGGCGACCGGGTACGACCGCGAGATCGCCTGCCAGGAGCTCTACCCACTCCTGCTGCGCGTTGCCAGGAGGGAGGTCGTGCGTCGCGCACCGGGTCTGCGGATGTTCGGCCCCGAGCTCGAGGACATCGCGCACCAGGCGACGGGCGATGCGCTGATGGCGATCAGCGTCCGCCTCGACCGGTTCCGGGGCGAGTCCAGATTCACCACGTGGGCGAGCAAGTTCGTCATCTTCGACGTCGCCACCAAGATGAACCGGCACGCCTGGCGGCGCCACGACGTGCCGTACGACCAGGAGGACTGGTCGCGCCTGGTGTCGAGGTTCGAGGTGCTTCCGGACGATGAGGTACAGGCGTGGGACCTCGTCGAGGCGGTCGCCACGGCTGTCCGGAACTGCCTCTCGGAGCGGCAGCGCATCGTCTTCGTCGCGACGGTGGTGCACGGGATGCCGGTGGACGTCCTTGCCGAGGAGCTGGACTCGACGAGCAACGCGCTCTACAAGGTCTTGTTCGACGCGCGCAAGAAGCTTCGGGCTGCCCTCGTCGCCGCCGGCCATCTTCCGCAGGCGGGTCCCGACGGTTCCCGTGCGGCAGGCCGTCCGTCCACGACGGGTACCGCGCACGTGGTGCGAGGTCATTGAACGGACGAGAGGAGCACGGTCCAGAGGGCCGGGGGTCCGGTCAGCACATCCTGCTCTCGACGACCTCGTGGCGGACCCGGTGGCGGCAGAAGTGGCTCCTGGAATCCGAGCCGTGACGACCGGCACGGCTGGCGTCGCCACCCTGCGGACCGGCCGAGGTGGCGCCGACGAAGATCTCGCGGTCCGCGTCAACGACCAGCTTGACGAAGCTGTCGTTGCCTGCCTTGTGAATCCGACGGCGCGTCGAGGCGGGCTCCTCCGCACCGCCTCCCGGGGCCTACCGAGGCAGCATCTTGTCGAAGATCTCGTTGAGGGCCTCGGTGGTGCTGGGGTGGGTGTAGATGGTGTTGCGTAGTTCGGTGGTGGTGATGTGGTGGCGGATGGCGAGGGCGACGGTGTTGATGATCTCCTGCGCGTCGATGCTGAGCAGTGCGGCCCCGAGGATGAGGTCGGTGTCGGCGTCGATGATGAACTTCATCAGGCCGCGGGTCTCCTCGACGGTGTAGGCGCGGGGCATGGCGATGATGTCGGCGACGTTCTCGCGGGCGACCTTGATGTTCAGTCCGGCCTGGCGTGCCTGGGTCTCGGTCAGGCCGACGGTGGCGAGCGGAGGTGTGATGAACAGGGTGTGGGGTACGGCGATCCGGTCGGTCGTGGTGCGCTTGCCGTCGCCGATGAGCTGGTCGAGGACGATGCGGGCGTCGTCCAGGGAGATGTAGGTGAACTGCTCACCGCCGTTGACGTCGCCGAGGGCGTAGATGTGCGGCTGGGTGGTGCGCAGACGTTCGTCGACCTCGATGGAGCCGTTCGGTGCGGTCTTCACTCCGGCCGCGTCCAGGCGCAGGTCGGCGGTGACGGCACGTCGTCCGGTGGCTGGCAGCAACGCGCTGGCCTCGACCGTGTGGGTCTGTCCGTCCTTCTCGTAGATGACGGTCGAGACGGCCCCGTCATCGCGCACCTGGGTGACCCGGGCACCGGTGATGACGTGGATGCCGTCGCCGGTGAGGATCTCGGTGACGGCTTGGGCGACGTCCTGGTCCTCGCGGGGCAGGAGGCGCTCGTTGGCTTCCAGCACGGTCACGTCGGTGCCGAAGTGGCGGTAGATGGAGGCGAACTCCAGGCCGAGGTAGCCGCCGCCGATGACGACGAGCCGTTCGGGGAGGTTGGTGGTCTGGGTGAGCTCGGTGCTGTTGACGAGGTGGTGGCTGTCGGTCAGGCCCGGGATCTCGGGGATCACGGGTTCGGAGCCGGTGTTGATCAGGATGGTCGGGGCGGTGATGGTGATGCGGTCCTGCCCTTGACCGACCGTGATGGTGTGCTCGTCCAGGAAGGTTGCCTCGCCGGTGATGACGGTGGCGGTGTCCTTGCCGTCGAGGGCGTCGAAGTTACCGGCACGGAAGGCGCTGGTCAGGGTGCGTACCCCGTCGATGGAGCTGGCGAAGTACTCCTGCGCGTCGTCCTTGAGGTGCCGTGCGGTGGCGTAGTGGACCAGCATCTTGGTGGGCACGCAGCCGACGTTGGGGCAGGTGCCGCCGTACATGTTCTCGGACTGCTCCACGAGGATGACGCGCTGTCCTGCGTCGGTGAGCGCGTGTGCGGCGGTCTTGCCGCCCTTGCCGAAACCGACGACGAGGACGTCGGCGCTGAGGGAGGTTGGCAGGTTTTCCATGACTCGGTCTCCAGGTCTTCGTTCATCTCTGATGGATCGTCCTCAGACGGCCAGGCTGTGGTGCCACCTGGCCGTCTGACCACTGCTTGGTGCCAGTTCGGGCATCGGCCCTTACCCGCGGCGAACGGGTAGGGGGTGGTTGTCGCAGTGCGCGCGACCGTGATCAGCCGAGGTGGTCTCGCAGGAATCCGCGGATGATGTCGGCGGTCTCGTCCAGAGCGCTCTCGAGCAGGAAGTGCCCGCCCTCGACGAGGTGGATCTCTGCGTCGGGCAGGTCCGCCCGGAAGGCGGTGGCGCCGTCGGGTCCGAAGATCTCGTCCCCCCTGCCCCACACCGCCAGCAGGGGTACCTGCGAACGCCGGAAGTACGCCTGGACCTCGGGGTAGAGAGGAGGGTTGGTCCGGTAGTCGAGGAAGAGCGCGAGCTGGACCAGGTCGTTCCCGGGACGGGAGATCAAGGCGTAGTCGTGGGCCCATGCCCCTGGGTCGACGAGTGTCGCGTCCGGGACTCCGGTGAGGTACTGCCACTGTGTCGCCTCGAGGGTGAGTGCGAAGCGCATGCCCTGCTCGGTGCTCTCGTTCTGTTCGGCGTGGTAGGCCCAGACCGTCTTCCAGAAGCTGTCGACGAAGCCGGCGTCGTAGGCGTTGCCGTTCTGGCTGATGACGGCGGTGACCTTGGAGGGGTGCCGCAGGGCCAGGCGCCACCCGATGGGTGCACCGTAGTCCTGCACGTACAGGGCGTAGCTGTTGATGCCGAGCTCGTCCAGCAGGCCGTCGGTCAGGTCGGTGAGCGCGTCGAACGTGTAGCCGAACTCGTCCGCGCCGGGGGCGTCGGAGAGCCCGAAACCGAGGTGGTCCGGCGCGACGACGTGGTAGCGGTCGGCCAGGAGCGGGATGAGATTGCGGAACATGTGCGAGCTCGTGGGGAACCCGTGCAGCAGCACGAGCGTGGGCGCTTCCGGAGAACCGGCCTCGCGGTAGAAGAGCCGCCGCCCGTCGACGGTCCGGTAGCGATGATGGATGGTAACCATGGAACTGCCTTTCTCTTTGTGCGGTGTGCTGTCGTGGTCAGTTCTCGAGCAGGTCCTTCCGGACCAGCCAGTCGTGCGCAATCTGCTCGGGTGACGGCTTGTCGGGCCCGGCGGCGATAGCATTGAGCGAGGTCAGCTCGGCTGTCGTCAGCTGGGCTGAGACGGGGTCGAGCACCTCGCCGAGCTCGTCGGCCGGAAGCGTCCCGTTGAGCAGCGGGACGACGTTCTGCGCCGGGATGAGGCGTTCGGGATCCTCGAGGACCACCAGGTCCTCGCGTTGGAGGGCCGGATTGGTCGTGAAGATGTCGGCGACCTGGATCTTTCCCGTGAGAAGGGCATCGAGTGTCGCGGGCCCACCGAAGTCGTCGATCGCCAGGAACTGCCAGCCCTCGACCCCGTAGATGTCGGCGAGCCCCGGCCGGCCGTAGTGCCTGGTCTCGTACTCGGTGTTGGACCCGATGGTGATCGTGCCGGCTATGGGAGCCAGATCGGCGATCGAGACCAGGTCGTTCGCCTCGGCGAACTCCGCCGTGACGACCAGCGCATCGGCGTCCTCGGCCGGCGCCGGTTCGAGCGTTGCCAGGTCGAGCGCTTCCAGGGCCTCGGGCAGGGCGGCGTTCACGTCTGCCGGTGCCGAGGCGGTGGCGTCGGGGTCGGCGGCGCGCAGCAGGTTGCCCGAGTAGTCGGCGATGAGGTCGATCGACTCGTCCTGCAGAGCGGGAATGAAGATCTCGCGTGCGCCGATGCCGAGCTCGTAGGTGACGTCGTAGCCCTGGTCAGCCAGTACCAGGCCGTACACGTACGCGAGGATGTCGCTCTCGGCGAAGCCCTGCGAGCCGATCGTGACTGCGGCGTCCGGCCCGCCATCGGCCGCGAGCGGATCGGCGGCGGAACATCCGGCGAGCAGCGCGATACCAAGGGCGGTGCAGCCCGTCGCGGTGAGCCGCGTGAAGAGTCTCATCGGGGGTCTTGTCCTTCCGGAAGGGGCGCGGCCCAGCCAGGGCCGCGCGGCGAGACGGGTGCCGTGCGCCGCCCGGTTCGGCTGCCGCCGTGGGGTGTGGCAAGTGACTGGACGATCGTGAGAGCAGCGTCGGCGACGAGGGCGAGACCAGCGACGAGCAAGGCGCCGACGACCGCGGTCGCGTACTCGTGTCGGGCGAGCCCTTCGATGAGATAGCGCCCGAGTGTCCCTTGGGCGACATACCCGGCGATCGTCGCCGTGGCGATCGCCTGGAGGGTGGCCGAGCGGACACCGCCCACGATCAGCGGCATCGCGAGGGGCAGCTCGACTCGTCGGACGATCTGTGACTCGCTGTACCCGCTGCCGCGGGCGCCGTCGACCGCACTGCGGCCCACGGCCTCCACGCCTGCGTACGTCCCGGCGAGGATCGGCGGGATCGCCAGGAGGACCAGTACGGCGATGACGGGGGCGAGGTGCAGCCCGAACAGGAGCACCGCGAAGAGGAGGAGGCCGAAGGTGGGCAGGGAACGTGCGACTCCGGTGGCCGCCACGACCAGGTTCCGTCCACGACCGGTGTGCCCCACGAAGAGGCCGAGTGGTACGGCGGCGACGGTGGCGGTGACGACTCCCGCTGCGACGTAGAGTGCATGTTGCACGAGGCGGGTGCCGATGCCGTCAGGCCCCGGCCAGCTCCGAGGATCAAGGATGAGCAGGAGGGCGTCCGTGACGTAGTTCATGCGACGCCCGTTCCGCTCAGCGTGCGGGTCCACGGCAGCACGGCACGGCCGGCGAGCACCAGGAGCAGGTCGAAGACGAGTGCCAGGAGCAGTACCGCTGCGATCCCCACCACGATCTCTGTCGGATGGTCACGCTGGAATCCGTTGGTGAAGAGGTAGCCGAGACCCCCTTTGCCGATCAGTGCTCCGACGCTCACCAGACTGACCGTGCTGACCGAGGCCACCCGGAGGTGGGCGAGCAGGACCGGCCCCGCGAGCGGCAGCTGCACCTTCCAGAACAGCCCGGCGGGGGAGTAACCCATCGCTGTGGCCGAACGCGTGACGGCCGGTGGCAGATGGTCGAAACCATCTACGGCGCCACGAAGCATCGTCGCGACGGCATAGAGCGTCATGGCTGCCATGACGTTGAGCTCGTCGAGGATGCGAGTGCCCAGCACCAGGGGGAGAAGGACGAAGAGCGCAAGGGACGGCATCGTGAAGACGATGTTGAACGACGTCAGCACGACCACTCGTGCTGCTCGGACGCGATGGGCCAGCCACCCGAGAGACACCGACGCCAGCAGCCCGACGACGATCGGCACGGCGCTCAGGCGCGCGTGCTGCAGCGCGAGGTCTGTGACGAGGGGCAGATTGTCCTGCAGCCACGACATCAGCCCACCACCTGTGTGCCCCCACGCGACCGTGGCGTCGGGTCGGCGACCGGGAGGCGGCCCCCGGGGGCAGTGATCACGCCGACGGGATAGCCCCCTGCGTCGACGACCACCCGGTCGTCCCCGTCCCTGGGGCGACGGGTGCTGATCGTCAGGCGCCGTTTGCCACGGGCGCTACCGATGAACGCCGCGACGAAGTCGTCCGCCGGTTCGGCGAGGATGTCCGTCGGCGTGCCGTGCTGCGCCACCTGCGCACCGGGCCGGAGCACGACCACCTCGTCGCCGAGCAGGAACGCCTCGTCGATGTCGTGGGTGACGAACACGATGGTCTTGCGCAGCTCCTGCTGGAGCCGCAAGGTCTCCTGCTGCAGGTCCGCACGGACGATCGGGTCCACGGCGCCGAAGGGCTCGTCCATGAGCAGGATGTTCGGGTCTCCTGCCAGCGCTCGGGCCACCGCGACACGCTGTCGCTGCCCACCGGAGAGCTGTGCCGGATATCGGCGGGCGAGTGCTGGGCTCAGCCCGACCACGTTCATGAGCTCACTCGCCCGCAGCTGGGCGGCGCCTCTGGGCTCACCCTTCAACAGAGGCACTGTCGCGATGTTGTCGATCACACGGCGGTGCGGGAGGAGCCCGGCGTCCTGGGGGACGTACCCGATCCCACGTCGCAGCGTGACGGGCGACCGACCGGCAACGTCCTCACCGTCGATCTCGACGTGCCCGGCGCTCGGGTCGACCATCCGGTTGATCATCCGCAGGAGCGTGGTCTTGCCGCTGCCGCTCGAGCCCACGAGGACCGTGATCCGGCGAGGGGCGAGCCGCAGGCTGAAGTTCTCGACCGCGGGGGCCCCGTCGTCGTAGGACTTCGTCACCCCGACGAACTCGATCACTGGATCCACCGCCACGTCTGGGCGATCTTGTCGTCGGGCGGGACGACGAAGGCGACCACTCTGCTCAGGGCCCGGCGGAGCACACCGTGTCGTCCGACCGACATGGTGCCTGCTGTCCGGGGCAGGGCTGGCGTCGCTACCGCCGGCTTACCGGTGGGTGCTGTGTTCATGGTGAGCTCCTTGCCGTGTCCGTGCCGCACCGTTACCGGCCGGTGAGGCGTTCGTAGTCCGCGGCCGTCAGCAGGGCCTGGAGCTGCGCCGCCAGAGTGACCGGGTCGACCGTGATCTCGGCAAGCCACGCGCTCCCGTACGGGTCGGTGTTCACGAGTTCAGGCTGATCGGGGAGCGACTCGTTGACGGCGGAAACGGTCCCCGTGACCGGTGCGACGAGGTCGCTGACGCTCTTGGTGGACTCGATCTCGCCGATCGCCTCGCCCGCGGTCGTCGCGGTGCCTGGTGTGGGTAGCTCGACGGCTACGACATCACCGAGCGACTCCTGGGCGAAGTCGGTCACGCCCATGCGAACGGTGCTTGGCCCAACCGTCTCGACCCAGTGGTGCTCCTCGACGTAACGCAGGCCTGGGGGGACTTCTGTCATGATTTGCTGCCTCTCGTGCGGTAGGTGGTCAGCCGGCGGGTCGGGTCCGGGCCCTGAGCTCGTCCGGGTCCAAGGCGCGGTCGACCCCGTGGGCCGTGACCAGCTGGCCCGGGGCCAGGCTCTGGCGGATGCCGTCGAGGTAGATCTCGAGCAGGTCCGCCTCGAACGAGATCATCGTGTCGATGCGCCGGACCTCGGTGAACGCTTCCTCGTAAGCCCAGGCGGCGTTGTCGACGCCGCCGACGGAGTAGTAGCTGGCCAGGCCCTTGTAGGGGCAGAACGTCTGCCCCTCCAACGGGCGCAGCGCGTCGAGGGCGACGTCCTTGCGGTCCACGTACCAGCGCGGTGCGAAACCGGACTCGTAGAGGACCGTAGGGGTGTGCGTCTCCGCGATGACCTTGTCACCCTGCCTGACGACCAGGTGGCGGGTGGTGGACCGGATGTCTATGCGGTGGTAGGCGTCCGCGGCGTGGCCCAGGATGCGCTCGTCCTCCTCGTAGAACGCGTCCATCTTCCGCCAGGCGAACGCGACCCGGTTCGCGAGGAGTGCGGCGTGGTCCGGCAGGTCGGTGTACTGCCACGCGGAGCGCTCCGCCGGCTCCTCTGTGGCGGTGACCGTGAACCAGGTCGTCGCACCCAGCTCGCGGTGCTGGGTCACGCGGCCAGACGGTTCCAGCACGTCGGCCCTGATGTCGGAGACAGGAAAAAACGCGACGGGGTAGTGGCCAGGCTCGTGCAGCAGGACCACGTCCTCGCTGTCGGCGATCCACTGGCCGTCGAGCTGGACCCGCATACGCCGGCGTAGCGGTTCGGCGAACAGCAGCCGCTCCGGTAGCGGGGCGGCGGTGAGAAACGTGCCGACGCTCCGTGAGGCGAGCGGGCCTTGCTGCCAGCTGAGTCCCATGACGAGTTCCCTTCATCGTCCGACCATCTGGCCGGTGACTAATGTCTAACATGCGATCTCAACCATTAGCAAGATCGGATCTCTGGCGTTGCTGAGCCTCGGCGATCGCGGCTACAGTGAGTCGCGGCAATGTTTAGGAGGAGCTTGTGAGCGTTAGTGTCAGTTTGGGCGCCATGCAGGACGCAGGGTTCCCGATGGGCGGTGAACCGTCGGTGGCCATCGACCTCGTCGACACGGTGATGCTCGCGGTGGACCCTTCGGTCGACCTGCTCGAGGATCGCGCGGCGACCTGGTGGAAGCTTCAGGAAGCGAGGCTGCCCGGAGGTGAGACGCCGCCTGGGGTCGCGGTACGCAGGCTGCGGGGGGCGATCCGCTCGGCGTTCGAGGCCCGTATCGAGGGGCGGGCGCCGTCGGCGTCCGCGGTGGAGGACCTCAACTCGTTCGCGGCATCGGTACCCAGCAGCCCGAGGCTCGAGGTAGGGCCTGAGGGGCTTCGCGCCGCAACGAGATGGCATCCGGAGTACGGCGGCAACGCGAAGCTGGCCGCCATCGCATGCGAGGCGGTGCTCCTGCTGTCCGACCCGGACCGCGCCGCACGGCTGCGGCACTGTGCCAACCCCAGGTGCTCGATGATCTTCCTGGCTGAGAACTCGCGGCGCGTCTGGTGCACGGCCAACATCTGCGGCAACCGTGCCCGGGTGGCTCGCCACCAGCGTCGGCAGCGACCGGCCAAGCAGGGTTGAGCGGAGCCGTCGGCGCCCTCTCGGGGCAGTGTCGCCGACGAGGGCGTGAGACCTCGGCGCCGGTGTCACCGGCGGCGTCCGGCGGCGTCTAGTGTTCGAGCACATCGTCGTCGGCACTTGTCGTCGTCTGCTGGCTCGGGTGGCCGCGTTCCTGGATCCGCCAGGTGTTCCCATCGGGGTCGGTCACCACGAACGAGCTGGAGTAGTCGGTGTGGTCCGGGTCGGGACCCGATGCGTAGCGGCCGGTCCAGTGCTGCCGGTCGGTCTTGTGGACGAGCGGGCCGGGAGCGGCCCCACGCTCGGTGAGCTCGCGGTGTGCGGCTTGGGCGTCGGTCACGACGAGATAGTTCTCGGTCGCCGATCCCGGGCTGGCGTCGGTGATCCCTGTGCCCAGCTGGACCGAGGTGGCCGACCCTGGAGGGGTGAGCTGAGCCACGCGGAAGGTGCTGGTCGGCGCCCAGTCCACGTCGAGGTGGAAGCCGAGCTGATCGCGGTAGAAGGTGATCGCCGTCTCGACATCCTTGACGGGCAGGGTGAGGACCTCGAGCCGATAGTCCATGGAGCTCTCCTGGTCTCTGGGTCGTCAGAGGTCGACGACCATGTCTTCCGTGGGGCGGGCACAGCACAGCAGGGTCTGGCCGGTGGGCGGTGGTTCCAACGGGGTCGGCCGGTAGCTGGCGGCGCCGGAGATGACAGGGGTCGCACAGGTATGACAGACGCCTGTGCGACACGACCACCGTGCGGGTACGGCACACGCCTCGGCCAGCTCGAGCAGCGACTGGTCCCGCTGGCGCCATCGCGCACTGAGACCGCTCCGGGCAAACGTGACGAGTGGCCCCGCGCCGGTCTCGACGGGCTGGTGTGGCGGTACGGGCGCACCGTCCGGTGTGCCAGGGGCGAGCGACGGCAGCGTGCTGAACAGCTCGGAGCGGATCCGGCCGGGTTCGATCCCGAGGGCACGAAGGGCACCGGCGACGTCGGCCACGAAGGCCGGTGGTCCGCAGAGATAGGCGCTGGCAGAGCTTGGGATGCCGAGACGGCCGAGCCGGTCCACGTCCGGGCGGCCCTGGTGGGTCGTCATCGCGCCGCGGCCGGGCCGGGCCGGCCCGGGCCGGGTGTAGAAGATCACCGCGCGGCTGCCGGGCAGGTGTTCGAGGAGCCGCTCGGCCTCCGTGGCGAAGACGTGCTCGGAGCGGCCGCGTGCGACATGGACCCACCAGACCGGTCTCGGGCGTCCGCTGCCCACGAGCTCACGGAGCATCGCTATCAGCGGTGTGACGCCGACGCCGGCCGAGGCAAGGAGCAGGGGCGAGGTGCCCGGACGCAGAACGAAGGCGCCACGTGGAGCGGCGACGTCAACGGTGTCGCCCACCTCCACGTGATCGTGGAGGAACCGGCCCGCGCGGCCGTGGTCGTCGCGTCGAACGGTGATGCGGTAGCGGCCCGCGCCCTCCTGGGCAGAGACGGAGTAGTTGCGGATCAGCGGCGCCTGGTCCGGGTCGTCGAGCAGGCGCAGGGTCAGGTACTGGCCCGGTTGAGCGGGTCTCGCACGTTCCCGGCCGTGGTCCTCCAGGTGGTACGAGGAGACGGTGCGCGTCTCCTGCACGATCCTGGTGACTGTCATCGGGCGGAATCCTGCCCACGCAGGTTCGGTGTCGACGGCTGTGGTTCCGGCGACGGTTGCGGTGGCCAGATCGCCGTCGAGCAGGTCACGGAACGAGCGGCGCCAGCCCGGGCTGAGAGCGGTGACCTCGACAACCTTGCGCAGGGTCTCCGCGTTCCTGCCTGGCAGGTAGAGCAGCGCGTCGACGGCGGCGACCGACAGCTGGTGGTGGCCGGTCCGGGTCTTGAGGACGAGGTCGCCGGCGCTGACCTCACCTTCCGTGACGACCCGGAGGTAGAAACCGGGGCGCCCGTGGCTCACCAGGAGGGCGGGCAGCTCTGGTACGCCGAGCCGCATCCCTACGCGGAAGCACGTCACCCGGGGTTGTGTGACCTCGAACTCCGCGGTCCCGATCCGGTACCGGTCGCCGATGCACACCTCGTCGTCGGGCAGTCCGGAGACGGTGAAGTTCTCACCGAAGCTGCCTGGCGTCAGGTCGTCGCGTCCGAGAAACGCTGACCAGTGGTCGTAGGAACCCTGCTGGTACACGAGGACTGCCCGCTGCTCACCGCCGTGACCGTCGGGGTCGCCTTGACCGTCACCGTCGACGTTGAGCCGGCGCACGGTTCGCGGGCCGGTGACCGGCGTCTTGTGGATCCCGGTGTAGACGGTCGTGCCGTTCCACCGGACGCTGCGCGGCAGGCCGACGTTCACGGAGAGCAGCATCGGAGCGCCGCCGTCCTCCCCGGCTGGGGAGGCGGTCGACGGCGTCGGGGAGGTCTTGATCATGGCCGGGCTCCCTGGACGCTGGTCTGGTACGGCCGGCTGCGAGTTGTCATCGCGCACTTCCTTCGGGCCGGGGGTCCAGTCTCTGGCGGAGAGGGTGTCGACCGGATCCCCCGTCGGGTAGTCCGCACGGGTAGTGACATCGGAGATCGGGCACTGCCTGGTGGCCGGGACCACGATGGGTTGACCCGCAGGAAGCACTGTGTGCTACCTTCGAGATGAACGCAAAGTAGTTTGCATACGGATCACACGGATGTGATCCTGGTATGGGGCCGTTTCGGTTTGGTCTGAAAGGTTCAGGTGCAGCAGAAACGCAAACTGGTTTGGATGTTGAACCGACTCTAGGAGCTCATCACATGCATGATGTCCTTGACCCTCGCGACCTGGTGCCGGACGAGGCGGAGCAACGTGCGCACAGCGGGTACGACGTCGACGGGCTGGTCGAGCGCGCGCGCACCGCGGCAGCCGCCAACGACCTGCCAGGCCTCACCGAGATCGCCGCGACGCTGAAGAGCGCACGACTCGATCCCGAGTGGCCCTACACGGAGCCGGACGACGAGGAAGAGCTGCGTCGGACCGCTGCGTCGGTCGCTCCGCTCGCCGTCGACGGGGAGCTGCTTCGCACCAGGCTCAGAGGGGCCTGGCTCGGCCGCACCGTGGGTAACACCATGGGCAAGCCCCTGGAGGGGATGAACCGCCGTGAGGTACGGCTCTACCTGACGGCGGGCGAGGCCTGGCCGCAGACCGGGTATGTGCCCCTCGTCGACCCGGCGCCCGCGGGGATCCGCTGGATCCATCCCGACGGGCCGGTCTCCGCGCTCGGCACCTTCGAGGACGTCCCACGCGACGACGACATCGACTGGACGATCCTCGGCCTGTTCATGCTTGAACGCTACGGGCGTGACCTGACCACCGAGGACGTCGCGCGCGAGTGGCTCGACCGGCTGCCCTTCACCCAGACCTTCACGGCCGAGCGCGCGGCCTATCGCAACCTGGTCCTCGGTAAGCCGATCCCCGAGACCGCATCCTTCGACAACCCGTACCGGGAGTGGATCGGCGCGCTGATCCGCGCCGACATCTTCGGCTACGTCCACGCGGGTGATCCGGCGTCCGCGGCGACCGCCGCCCTCGTCGACGCGAGGCTCAGCCACACGAGGAACGGCATCTACGGCGAGATGTGGGCGTCTGCGCTCGTAGCCGCTGCTCTTGCGACCGACGACGCCCGGGTCGCCGTCGAGATCTCCCTGGGCGTGGTGCCGACCGGATCGCGCCTCTACGAGGCAGTCCGCGCGATCCTCGACCTGTATGCCACAGGCATCGATCACGACGCCGTGCTGGACTGGATCGACGCCCGTCTCGGGCACTACAACTGGGTCGCCACGGTCAACAACGCGGCGATCATCACCGCCGGCCTTCTGTGGGGGGCCACCTTCACGGACGCGGTGGCCAAGACGATCGCGGGCGGGTCCGACACCGACTCGACCGCCGCGACCACTGGCAGCGTCTACGGCGCGTTGCACGGCGACGAGTCCATCCCGTCCGGCCTCGTCGGTACCACCCACGTGCACGTGCGCAGCGCAGTGCGCGGTTTCGACCGCATCACCATCGACGAGCTGACCGACCGCACTCTCGACCTCGTCGAGACGTTCCGGAGTGCCGGATGACCACCGTTCCGATCATCATCGACACCGACCCAGGGCTCGGTGAACCAGGGAGCGTCATCGACGACGGTCTCGCCATCGCCCTCGCGCTGGCGTCGCCGGAGCTCGACGTGCTCGGCTTGACGGTGGTGAACGGTAACGTCGGCGCTCTCACCGGCTACGCCCTCGCGCACGACCTCCTCGAGCGGCTCGGCCGCGCCGACGTCCCGTTGCGGCTGGGTGCCACGGATCCGCTCCGGCAGGACATGGCCCATGTGCGAGAGGTCTTCGGGTCCGCGGAGCCGACCGGGACGACCTCGCCGCCCGCCGGAGTCACCGCTGACGCGGCGCAGTGGCTCGTCGAGCAGGTGTCGGCGCAGCCGGGTGAGATCACTCTGGCGGCGATCGGTCCGCTCACCAATGTCGCCGAGGCGGTCCGGCTCGATCCGGGCTTCGCGTCGAAGGTGGCAGAGGTGGTCGTCATGGCGGGCAACGGGCCTGCGGGTGCTCCGGGCACCGGGACGGACCTTCCCGACTTCAACATCTTCGTCGACCCTGAGGCCGCTGACCTGGTGCTGCGCTCGGGAGCGAAGATCCGCTCGATCGGCATCGACCAGACCTGCCGGGTGCGGCTGACGACACAGGACGTCGCATCGCTGAGGGCACGAGGCTCCGGCGACGGCGTGAGCGCCTGGCTGGGCGACCGCGTCGACGCCTGGATCGAGCGGGAGTCGAACGGAGCATCGCACGACCGCGAGCCGTTCTGCCTTCTTCATGACCCGTTGGTGATCGCGACCATCCTTCGCCCGGAGCTCTGTGAGTTCGCCGACGTGGAGGTAGCGGTCGACCTGGGGCAGGGGCGCCTGGTCCAGGTCACCGGTGAGTCCACGGACGGGATCGCGAAGGTCTCGGCAGCGGTCGACACCGACGTCGCGGCGGTTCACACCCTGATACTCGATCGGATTGCCGCGCTGTAGTCCTGACCAGAGACGGAGGGCGACGATGCCCCACAGAGACGCACCCGCAGGGGCGGAATGCCGTTCGCACCCTGTCGCACCTGAACCAAGCCGCCACACAGGTGCCATCCACCACCGAGCCATGGAGTCGTCGTGAGAAAGAACCTGCGCAGGACCGCCGTCATGATCGCCGCCGCCTTGTCCGTCGCGGTGCCGCTCGCCGGTTGCGGCGAGGCATCGGACGGGAAGGTCCAGCTCGAGATCTTCCAGAGCAAGACCGAGGCCATCGCCACGGTCGACGAGCTGATTACCGAGTTCGAGAGGACGCACCCGGACATCGAGGTCGAGCAGACCTCGGTGCAGGACTCCGTCACCGTCCTGAAGTCGCGACTGGCCAAGGGAGACGTGCCCGACCTCATCTCGCTCAATGTCAGTGCGTACTACGACATGGCGCAGAGCGGCCTGCTCGCCGACCTCTCGGACACCGAGGCCTACCAGGCAGTCGACGACGTCAAGGCCCTCGACTACCTCAAGGGGGCCGGCCAGACGGACCAGGCGCTCGCCGTGCCGTGGGCGACGAACGCCCAGCTGGTCCTCTACAACAAAGACCTGTTCGCCCGGTACGGGGTGACCCCTCCGGCCACGTGGGAGGAGTTCCTCGACGTCGCCGAGACCGTCAGGGCGGCAGGCGGCACGCCGTTCGTCTTCGGCTGGAAGGACACCTGGCCGCCCATGGCGCTGGCGAACTCCGTCGTCGCCTCGGTGAAGCCCACGGACCTCCTGGCCCAGCTGCAGGAGGGGGAGACCACGTTCGGGGAGCAGGACGAGTGGGCCCTGGCGACCGAGAAGATGCTCGAGCTCAAGGACTACGCCCAGCCCGACGTGTGGGGCGCCGACTACGACACCGCCCTGGCGTCGTTCTCCGACGCGGACGCGGCGATGTACGTCGACGGCACGTGGGCCTTGCCCAGCATCGAGAAGGCCAACCCCGACCTCGAGGTAGGCGCCTTCGTGATGCCGAGTCCCGATCCGGCCTTCGAGACCAAGGTTCCGGCAGGCCCGGACTCGTACCTGTCGGTGTACAAGGACGGACCGCACACGCAGGAGGCCCAGGAGTTCCTGGACTACCTGCTGAGCGCTCCCGCTCAGAAGCTGTTCGCCGACCAGCAGGCCCTGTTCTCCGTGCGTGACGACGTGCAGTCCGCTGACCCGCTCATGGCAGGCCTCAAGACCGACTGGATCGACGCGGGGCGGACGGCGACGTACTCGGACGGGTTCTTCACCGGCGGTACGAACTACCAGGCCATCACCTGGGACTACCTGAGCTCCGGAGACCAGTCCGCCTATCTCGCGGCGCTGGACGACGACTTCGCGACGTACGGCCTGAAGAAGTAGTCCATTGAACGGCACGGCCCCGGACGGTCGCGAGACCGTCCGGAGCCCCCGGAAAGGCGTACGTCGAATGCGAAACGGCTCCAGAGCATTTCTGATCATGGCCCTGCCTGCCGCGGCCCTGTTCTTCGTCTTCCATACCGTGCCCGCGCTGCAGGGCCTCTTCTACAGCTTCACCGACAGCCGCGGTTATGGATCCTGGGACTTCGTCGGTCTCGACAACTATGTCCGCCTGTTCCAGGACGAGGACGTGCTGGACGGCTACGTGTTCACCCTCGGCTTTGCCGTGGTATCCACGATCGCCGCGAACGTCATCAGCGTCGTCCTCGCGCTCGCCCTGAGCGCGAACATCAAGTTCCGCTCGTTCATGCGCAGCGTGTACTTTCTCCCGGCGATCCTCTCGGTGATCGTGGTGAGCTACATCTTCAACACGATCTTCTCGACCGGCATCCCGCAGGTCGGCGAGTCGCTCGGCATCGAATGGCTGTCGACGAACATTCTCGGCTCGCCCGACACCGCCTGGATCGGCGTGGTGATCGTCACCGTGTGGCGGTACTGCTCGACCATCACGGTCATCTACATCGCCGGCCTGCAGACGGTGCCCGAGGACGTGATCGAGGCCGCACACCTTGACGGCGCCTCCGCGTGGCGACGCTTCTGGTCCATCACGTTCCCGCTCATCGCGCCGTTCTTCACCATCAACATCCTGCTGAGCTTCAAGGACTTCGTGCAGGTCTTCGACCAGATCGTCGCCCTGACCGAAGGCGGCCCGGGCAACGCGACCCAGTCGATCTCGTTCCTGATCTACCGGGCGGGTTTCGCCGGCGGCGAGTTCGGGTACCAGTCGGCCAACGCTGTCGTCTACTTCGTCATCATCGCCCTCCTTTCCGCCCTTCAAATTCGATTCCTTCGCCGGAGGGAGACCGCGGCATGAACGACTCACGCGCGCAGAGCGTCTCGAAGTGGCTCCTGACCGCCCTGTTGGCTGTCGGGTCCCTGACGATCGTCGTTCCGCTCTACTTCACCGTTGTCACAGCGCTCAAGTCGCCGAGCGAGCTCCGGGGCAACCTGTGGGCTCCCCCGCAGGACCCGATGTGGAGCAACTTCGCGGACGCGATCGAGATGACGGGCTTCTTCCGAGCACTGGGCAACAGCCTGCTCGTGACAGTGGTGTCGATCGCCCTCGTCGTCGTCACCAACTCGCTCGTCGGCTACGCGATCGCACGGAACCTGCACAAGCGGCTGTACCGGGGCCTGTTCGCCTACTTCTTGACCGCGCTGTTCATCCCGTTCCCGATCGTGATGCTGCCGCTGGTCAAGGAAATGGCCTTCCTTCGGCTCGACAACATCGCCGGCCTGATCATCGTGTACGTCGTGTACAACCTGTCGTTCAACGTCCTGCTGTACGTCGGGTACATGAGCACCGTTCCGGTCTCGCTCGAGGAAGCGGCGATGCTTGACGGGGCCGGCCCGTTCGCGACCTTCCGGCACGTCATCTTCCCTCTGCTGACGCCGGTCAACGCCACCGTGGCGATCCTCACCGGCCTCTGGGTGTGGAACGACTTCTTGCTCCCGCTCGTGCTGCTCAGCGATCAGGCACAGTTCACGCTGCCCCTCGTGCAGAACGTGTTCCAGGGGCGGTTCACGTCGCAGTACAACCTGGCGTTCTCGTCGTACATCCTGGCGCTGACCCCGATGGTGCTCATCTACCTCGTCTTCCAGCGGTGGATCATCGGTGGAGTCATGCGCGGAGCGATCAAGTAGAAGGCCGAAAGAGAGGGGCACACGACGAGACGTCGTGTGCCCCTCTGTCGTTGTGCCAGGAAGGCGGCCATCGTGCCCGCGAAGGAAGGAGTCGCCCGCACCCGTGGTGTCGATGACGCGCACCTGCGGCGTCCGCCTCGATCATGCGGGCGAGCGGGCTGGGGTTGAACACCCGGCGTGCCTTGTTCGCCTGCGCCCACCGTGCGGCGGCGATCGCCGAGCCGAGCGGGGTCTCGAGCTGGGTGACCACGACCAGAGGGCGTAGCGCCTCAAGTGCGGCCGTGGTGTCGGCAGCGGTCAGGCCCGCGTTCGCGCCCCGCATGTACGACGAGGTCGATGTTGGCGGAACCGACCACGGCCACGTGGCGACGGGCCGTGGCGGGAAGAGGGCTGGCTGTCATGTGCGCCGACTCCCTACATCGACTCTCGGACGATGAGTTGATGCTGGACCAGCACGTGCCTGGGCGGCGACGTGAGATCGCCGTTGTCCTCGATACGGTGCACGAGCAGGTCGCCGGCAGCCCGTCCGATCTCCTCGGCAGGGATCCGCACGGTGGTCAGCGTGGGGCTCACCAGGCTTGCGGCCTCGATGTCGTCCACGCCGACCACGGCGATGTCACCCGGGAGGGACAGGCCGGCCTGTCGTGCGGCGTCGATCGCACCGATGGCCATGAGGTCGTTCGCGCAGAACACGGCGGTGGGGCGCTTCTCGAGCGCCAAGAGCGCGCGCATCGCTTCGAACCCGCCCGTGCGGGTCCAGTCACCCTCGACGACGTACTCACCAGGCAGGGGCAGCCCGTGCCTGATGAGTGCCGCCGAGAAGCCGTGCTGACGCGGACCGCCGGGCGCGTGGTCCTGCGGCCCGCTGATCGTGGCGATCGCAGTGTGCCCCTTGCCCACGAAGCGGTCCACGACGTCGCCTGCGATGCGGGTGTCGTCCGCGGTGACCCAGTCGAGGTCGAGTCTCGACGCGGACGCGCCGACCACGACGACGGGGATGTTCGCCCGCAGAACCTCCGCGATCTCGTCGTCGATATCGCTGACTGCCACGACCATGCCGTCGACGCGGCGCTGGACGGCCGCCTGGATGGAGGTCTTGGTCGTCGCCGGGCCGGCATCGCCATCGAACAGCATCACGACATGGCCGCTCTGCTGCACCGATCGCTGCAGGCCCCGGGCGAGAGCAGGATAGAAGGGGTTGGTGATGTCCTGCGCCAGCAGTGCGACAGTGCGGCCACCGCTCTTGTTGAGGGCCTGGGCGAAGAAGTTCGGCTGAAAGCCCAGGTCGCCCATGACCTTCTCGACGTGCTTGCGCGTGGCGACGGCCACCGGGCGTTTACCTGACAGCACATGCGAGACTGTGGTCTTGCTGACCTTGGCCGCCCGGGCGACGTCGTCGATGGTGACCGTGGCACTTCGCCTGCTCGGCGAAGGTCGCCGTGGGCTGTGGCTTGACACCATGTTGCCTCCGTTGGTGAGCCTCTTTGCTTAAACTAGTTTGCATGGCTTTCGGCAATGGTACATGGTGGCTTGCGGCAGTAGATCGAGGGCGAGGCCCAAACTAATTTGCGCCAACTCTCCGGTCACGGAGGCCAGGCCCCGTCGTCCGCTGCACGACCAGGTGCTGACGGCAGTCGTGGACGGCGACGAACGCCGGTCATCAGAGGGCGCGCCTGACCTCGGTGGCCCTGGGTCCGTGGCCACCGTGATCCGGCGGAGGGTTGCGACGATCGAGCCTCCGAGTGGTGGAGAACTAGGCGGAGGCGCCTGGGCCTGTCGCTGTCGCGCTCGGGTACGGGCTGGTCGGAAAGGCCGAGAGGTTTCCTCCGACGAGCTCGATCCGGGTCGGACGGGCCGCTACGGTCCCGATGCGAGCGCCGCAGCGTCCGCAGAGCAGGTCCGCCCCGGCCCCAGAGTCCACGAGCCGCGAGAGGACCTGCACCGCTGCGCAGTGTCCGCAGGTCACGAGTGAGAGCGTCGGACCGCCGGTGAGCCATGCGCGGAATCTGTCCGTGATGCTCCGGCCAGGGGCGTCTTCGTTCCGCTGCTGGCTGTGCTGTTGCTCGCTCATCTCTTGCTCCCTGGTTGAGGCCGGCCGTGCGGGCGACGACGTGGGAGATCGGCCGGGCACACCGCCAGTGCGGTCGGTAGAACGGCCCCTGAGCCGTTTCTCCGACGCGATCCCCGTGTCACGGTGGTCTCGTTCGCATCCGGTTCTGCTGGAGCTTCAGCCACCTGGATGTTGGTGGTCGATGGCGGACGTGATCTTTCGTCGGCGGTCCTGGGCGTCCGCGTGGTGCCCGACGACGAGGCGACGGCGGGTGAAACGAGCACCAGATAGTCCGTTACGTACCAGACTGTGGTGACTACCGGCAGGTGTAGTGACGACGAGCAGAGGAGAGTCGTGAGCCGCACGCCTCGCACCACCCGAGTCCTGAACGCTGTGCTGGCCCTTTCTGCCAGGGGCTACCGGGACCCCGCCAGGTCCTGGGCAAAGGCAGTCGCGCAGGTCGAGAAGAAGGCGGGTATCCAGGACCGCCCGTTCGCCGACGACCTCGGCAGGATCCTCGAGGGAGCGGCTGAGATCCCGCGGCTGTCGCCGCTGGGCTGGTTCCTGATCTTCAACGAGGTCCAGGGGAAGTACACCAATCGGCTGCGGGTGAACCGGGCGCTGTCAGAGCACCCGCAGATTGCCGACGAACCGATCACCGCACCCGTGTTCGTGTGCGGGTTGCCGCGGACCGCGACGACTCTGGCCCACCGGGTCCTCGCCGAGTCGCCCGACCATCGTGGCCCGCGGACGTGGGAGCTGCAGCACACGGCCCTGCACGACCCGCGGACGGCACGAAAGGTGATCAGGCAGCTCGAGCAGGCGCTTTCCCTGATCGAGCTGGTTGCTCCCGGCCTTCAGGAGAAGCATCCGACCTACATCGACCGGCCGGAGGAGTCCGTGCTCTTCTTCGCGCACGGTCCCCACTGGCCGCTCCAGCGCGGGCCGATGCCCTCCTACAGCGCATGGCTCGCCGGCTACGAGGTGAGGGCGGAGTACGAGTACCTGAAGCTGGGGCTGCAGGTGCTCCAGCACGGGCGCGAGCACAAGCGGTGGGTCCTGAAGTATCCGGGGCACCTGGGCGACATGGGCACGATCAAGCAGGTGTTCCCCGACGCCACGTTCGTGTGGACCCACCGTGACCCCGTCACGGTCATCGGTTCGTTCGCCAGTCTCCTGGAGACCCTGCACATGATGGTCCAGCACGAGGTGGACCCTGAGGCGATCGGACGAGCCGCGCTGGACCACCTGGTCACCCAGGTCGAGCGCGGCCTTGAGATGCGGATGAGCCTGCCGCCGTCGTCGATCGTGGACGTGCCGTACCACAAGCTCAGCGCCGACCCGTTCGTGGAGGTTCCCCGGCTGTACTCGGCGATCGGGGCAACGTGGACCACCCGCGACCAGGAGCGCCTGGCCGAGGTCGTCGCCAAGCCGAAGGGCACTCCCTCCCACCGGTACGACCTGTCCCGCTACATGGACCGTGCCGAGGTCGAGGCCAGGTTCGCGTCGTACAACCGCATGCTGGACAACCTCGACCTGCGCGATGCCACCCCGGCCGTCGAGCTGTGACAGGACGGGCCGGCGGTGAGGTACACGACCCGGGTGGAGGAGGCGTGCCTCAACGTGCACGGCGCCACCTGGTCGCCGCCTCGTGACACCGGGCTCATCAAGCGGCTCGTCCTGGACATGGGCGCGCCGCCCCAGGTCGGACCGCCGGGGCTGGCGCTGATCGGGCCGGGGCGCCGGAACCTGGCCGAGGGGCGCGTGGCCATCGCAGGTTTTCCCACCCTGGACCGAACTCCCCTGATCAGGGCCGGGATCTCCATGGGGCCCGTCGTCGTCGAGGTGTCTCGGCACGTCTTGCCACCTGCGTTCGAGGCATCCGACTGGCAGGACGCCGCCGAGTTCAGCGTTCTTGTCCGGGACAAGACCGCCTACGTCGGCGGCTTCTCGCAGGATCACCGGACGGCGTCGCGGATCGACAGCGCAGGCCCGGGCTGGTACCGGCTGCGCGTTCACGCCAAGGGCAGGGCGGCCGCGCCCGATCTCGTGGTGGCCGAGCCCACCGAGGAATACCTGATCCAGGTGTGGCGGGCGGGCCCCGCCGAGCCGGTCGCCCTGACCGGCTCCGTGACCCAGCTGATCCGGGCGTGAGCGGTGGCGACGGATGTGTCGACGGTCACCGTCCCGCCGGCGTCGGTGTCATTGACCTCAACCGGGGTTGAGGTTCTAGCGTCGGACGTATCGACATCTTGCGATGAGAGGACCAGGAAATGCCTGTCTACACCCTGCCTGAGCTGCCTTACGACTACGCGGCGCTCGAGCCGCACATCAGCGGGCGGATCATGGAGCTGCACCACGACAAGCACCACGCCGCGTACGTGGCGGGCGCCAACGCCGCGCTCGACGCGCTGGCCGGGGCTCGGGAGAGCGGCGACCTCGCCGCGGTGAACCTGCACGAGAAGAACCTGGCGTTCAACCTGGGCGGGCACGCCAACCACACGGTGTTCTGGCACAACCTCTCACCCGAGGGTGGTGGCGAACCGGAGGGTGAGCTCGCGGCGGCGATCGTCGACCAGTTCGGCAGCTTCGCGGCGTTCAAGGCCCACTTCGCGGCTGTGGCGACGGGCATCCAGGGTTCCGGCTGGGCGGTGCTCGGCTGGGACAGCATCGGCGGGCGGCTGCTGATCTTCCAGCTGTTCGACCAGCAGGCGAACGTGCCGCTGGGTGTCACGCCCCTGCTGATGCTCGACATGTGGGAGCACGCCTTCTACCTGGACTACCTCAACGTCAAGGCCGAGTACGTCAAGGCGTTCTGGAACCTGGCGAACTGGTCCGACGTCGCGGGCCGGCTCGACCGGGCGCGCGCCACCACGGGAAGTCTCATCACCGCGGCGTGACCGTGCGCGACGTGAAGGGTCGCTCAGGTGGGCGGCGTCGGGCGGCGATGGCTCGCTTTGGTCCCAGCGGCCGAATCGGTCTAGACTGACGACGCTCGCCCACCTGGGCGAACACCCTTTCGGGGCTGTGGCGCAGCTGGTAGCGCACCTGCATGGCATGCAGGGGGTCGGGAGTTCGAGTCTCCCCAGCTCCACCGAAGAACCTGGCAGAGGCCATTCCGGAATCCTGTAACAAGGAGGAAAGGATGGCCTCTCGCCATGAGTTCACCCGGCAGGATTGAAGCCCGTCCTGTCGGACATGTTCCGGACATTTGAAATGTCCCCAAGATGGCCCGCGAATGCGGTTACGGCGTCCCCCTCTTGAGGGCGAGATTGGTCATACCGACGCAGACCCCTCGGTGTCGGGCGTTCCAGGACTCGCCCCCATGGGAGAAGACCGTGACCGAGAAGGCCCTGATCGCGTCGACGACGACGCCCCTCGCCACCGCCGCGCGCCTGGTCGCGCTCGACATCGACGGCACGCTCTCGTTGGACGGGCACATCCCGGACACCACGGTGAGAGCGGTCCAGGCGACTGTCACGTCGGGCCATCACGTGGTGATCGCGACGGGCCGGTCCCTGGTCGGGGTGGTGCCGATCGTCAAGCGGCTCGGGCTGCGTCGGGGCCGGGTGATCTGTTCCAACGGTGCCGTGACCGCGTCGATCAGCGGGGACCGGCTGATCGTCGAGGACGCGGTGCGGTTCGACGCCGGCCGCGTACTGCAGCGGGCTCGCGACGCGATCCCGGACGCGCTGCTCGCGACCGAGGTCCTGGGCAAGGGCTACCAGGTCAACGCCCCGTTCCCGGACGGGCTGCTCAACGGTCGGCAGCACGTCGTGGGGTGCACGGCTGACCTGTGGGCCGCGCCCACCACCCGCGCCGTCGTGCACGCGGCCGACGTCGCCCGGCTGGGGCGCGAGCTGGGCTGGCTCGACGTCACCGTCACGCTGGGCTCGACCACCGAGCCCGGTGACTGGCTCGACCTGACGGCGCCGAGCCTGTCGAAGGCAAGCGCCCTGGAACGGGTCCGCCGTCATCTACGGGTTGCCCCGGAGCACACGATCGCGGTCGGTGACGGGCACAACGACCTGCCGATGTTCGAGTGGGCGGCGCGCGCGGTCGCGATGGGGAACGCGCCGGCCGAGGTCCGGTGCGCGGCCGGCGAGGTGTGCGGGAGCATCACCGAGCACGGCGTGGTGGAGGTGCTGCGTTCGATCGCAGGGGCCCGATAGGCCGTGCCGTCAGGGCAGCAGCGGCCCGACCGAGACCATCAGGCAGAGCGCCAGGACGGCCACGAGCGAGAACCGGAACATCTGTCGTGCCCAGCGGTCGTCGTCGTCAGCCCGGAGCCCGGTGACGCCGAGCCAGGTCCAGTAGGCGCCGACCGCGCCCATCACCACGGTGTAGACGATCCCGACGTAGCCGAACACGGGCAGGAGCAGGGTCGAGGCGACGAACGCCACCGTGTACGCCAGGATCTGGATCTTCGTGTTCCGGATGCTCCGGACCACCGAGATGACCGGGACGCCTGCCCTGGCGTACTCCTCGTGCCGGTAGATCGCGATCGAGTAGAACTCGGGCATCTGCCAGAGGAAGACGGCGAGGAAGACGAGCACCGCGCCGACGTCGACCACACCGGAGACCGCAACGTACCCGGCGAGGATCGGTGCGGCGCCCGAGACGCTGCCGACCAGCGTGCCGTGGATCGAGAGGCGCTTCGAGAGCATCCCGTAGAGCACGACGTAGACGATGAACCCGCCGAGCCCGACGGCCACCACCAGCCAGTTCGTCCAGGCGACGAGCATCGCCATGCCGGCGACGCCGAGCACCACGCTGAAGGCGACGGCGGGCCGTGCCCCGATGCTGCCGGTGACCGTCGCCCGCTTCCTGGTGCGATCCATGACGCCGTCGATGTCGCGGTCGAGCACGTTGTTGAGCACGCACGCCGACGCGATCACCAGCGTCGTGCCCACGACGAGAGCGGCGAACAGCCAGAGGTCCACCTGCCCACGGCTCGCGAGCAGGAAGCCCGCGGCCGCCGTCAGCACGTTGCCGTAGAGCACGCCCGGCTTCGTCAGGGAGTAGTAGCGCGTGAGCGTGTCCCGGAACGAGGGGCTGTCAGCCCGGGCCGCGAGCGCTCCGTCGGTCCCGTCGACGCCGGTCAGGGTCGGGGCCTGCTTGATCGCGGTCATCCGACGTGTGTCCGGACCACTACGCGGGAGAACCCGCCGTTCGAGCTGAGGGGTGTTCTCGGATCCACCGGCTCAGCCTACGTGAGCGGGCGCCGCCGGATGGTTCACTGGTGCTCCGCAAGCCCCTCGGAGACGGAAAGGGCGTGGCTCGCCGGCGAGCCCAGGTGTCGTATGACGGACCGTATGGCAGACAAGGTCGACCTCAAGAAGACTCTCGACGCCTACCGGGCAAAGCTGGGTCAGCTTCGGATGCTCGACGTCCCCGACCTGCAGTACCTCATGATCGACGGGCACGGGGACCCGAACACCTCGCCCGCCTTCGCCGAGGCGGTGGAGGCGCTCTACCCGGTGGCGTACGCGCTCAAGTTCGCGGCCAAGCGCGACCTCGGGCAGGACTTCGTCGTCATGCCGCTGGAGGGTCAGTGGTGGGCCGAGGACATGAGCTCCTTCACCGCGGAACGGGACAAGGCGCGCTGGGACTGGACCCTGATGATCATGCAGCCCGACTGGATCGACGAGGACATGTTCGCCGCCGCCGTCGCGCGGGCCGGGACGAAGAAGTCGCCGGCCCGGCTCGAGGATCTCCGCCTGGAGCCGCTGTCCGAGGGGCGGTGCGTGCAGACGCTGCACGTCGGCACCTTCGACGACGAGGCGGACGTCCTCGCGCGGATGCACGACGAGTTCATCCCGGACAACGGGCTCCGCATGGTCGGCAGGCACCACGAGATCTACCTCAGCGACCTGCGCAGGGTCGCACCGGAGAAGCAGCGGACGATCCTCCGGCAGCCGGTCGTGCCGTCCGACCCAGGACCGGTGTGACGACTCCTCGACCGGGGGTCCGTGCCGAACTAGAGTCGACGAGAGCTTTGACCGGCCCGCTCAGCCGTCCCCTCCGGAGGAGTCGCCGTGCGACGTACCTCGCTCGCCACCAGCGCTCTGAACGTGCTGCTGCGCCCGGCGACCGCCGGGATGCGGACGCCCGACCGCGCGTTCGACGCGCTGGTGGTCAAGGCGGAGCGGAGGACGAGGGCGGATGCGGCGGCGGTCCCGGAGTTCGTCGACGATCTCCGCCTGCTCCTGCGCTCCTTCGCCGCGTGCCCCGGCCTGAGCCCGATGGGCTGGCAGAGCGTCGTCTCCGACGTCGGCGTCCGCCTGGAGAACCGGCTCCGGATAGACCGCCTGATCCACCAGCTTCCCGAGATCGAGGACGAGCCGATCGAGGACCCGGTGGTCATCGTCGGGCTGCCCAGGACAGCGACGACGCTGGCGCACAACATCCTCGCCGGTTCGGAAGGGCATCGCGGTCCGGCCCTGTGGGAGCTGCTGTTCACCGATATCGACAGGGGCGAGGGGGCTCGGCGTGCCCACATCGAGGACACCCGGAAGATGGCGCGGGCCTTCATGCGGCTCGCCCCGGCGTTCCGCGTGATCCACCCGCTCGACGCCGAGAAGCCCGACGAGTGCAACTACGTGCTGCCCCACGGGACCTCCCACCTGGCCCGGGCGGACATGCCCGACTACGACCGCTGGCAGCGGAGCCGCCACTACCTGCCGGACTACGGCTACCTCAAGCAGGCGGTCCAGGTGCTGCAGCACGGCCGCCCGCGACGCCGGTGGGTGCTCAAGTCGCCCACGCACCTCGCCCACCTGCCGGAGCTTCTCGCGGTGTTCCCGGGCGCGACCATCGTGTGGACGCACCGGGACCCGGTAGCGGCGATCGGGTCGGTGTGCTCGATGGTGGAGACCACCCAGGCGCTGCACGTCCGTCGTCCCGATCCCCACGTCATCGGGCGGACGTGGCTGGAGCTCCAGGCCTCGGCCGTCGAGCAGGCGCGTGCGGCACGCGCCGAGGCCGCGACGACGTCGTTCGTCGATGTTCCCTACGCCTGGCTCGCCGACGAGCCGCACGCCCGCATGCCGGAGCTCTACGACCGGATCGGCGCGACGTGGACGGACCGTGACGCGGCAAACCTGGACGCCGTCCTCGCACGCACCCGTCCGGGGCGCTCGCACGAGTACGAGCTGTCCCGCTACGGGCTGACGGCGGCGGACGTCGGGGCTGCGTTCGGCGACTACGCGGACCGGTACTGCGCGGCCTGAGCCGGGCCCGCGGCACCGGCCCGCACGGCGTGGCACGGCGGCGTCCGGCGTCATGTCCACCCTGGGTACGACGACGATCCGTCCTGGGGCCGATGCCGGTGGCCGCGCCGGTCGTTACGTTCGTGCCATGACCACCGTGGACCACGCCCCGCCCCGACCTGCGACGCTCTCCCGCCCGGCCGTGCGACTCGGGATCGCCGTGGTCCTGAGCTTCCTGCTGGGCGGCCTGACGTCCTATGCGCAGGGGTTTCTGCCGGACGCGTTCGCCTCCTTCGCGAACTCGGCCAGCGGCTGGACCGTGCTCACGGCCGCGCTCGTGTACTGGTCCCGGGCGCGCACCGGACCCGCGGCGGTGCTGGGCGCCGTGAGCTTCGTGCTCCTCGTCCTCGGGTACATGGTCGCGTCGCAGGTGCGCGGACTCGTGTACGACCCGCTGCTCTTCTCCGCCGTGGGAGTGGTGGCCGGCCCGTTCGTGGGTGTCGCGGCATCGTGGCTGCGGGCCACCGGCGTCCGCGCAGCCCTCGGCGCGGCGCTGCTGGCGGGCATCGGAGTGGGGGAGTGCGTCTACGGGCTCACCGTCGTCGGGGACACGACGAGCCCCGTCTACTGGACGGTGATCGGCGTGGCCGGGCTCGTGCTCGTGGCCGGCCTGCTCGTGCGCCGCATCCGGGGTGCTCTGCCGGTCGCGCTCGCGGTCGGTGGCACGGCTGTCGTCGCGGTGGCGTTCCACGCCGCCTACACGAGCCTCGGTTAGGCCGGGACCAGCCGGTCGAGGAGCCGGTCGAGGAGCTCGGCGACCCGCGCTTCGGCGCCGTCGTCCACCAGGAGCGACTGGGCCAGTCCGCTCGTTCCCGTCACCATGAGCTCGGCGTCGAGCTCGGCGGCCCGCGCGGCCGACGGCGCCGCATCCCCGCGAACCCGGTGCAGTTGCTCAGCGACCGCACGGACGAGGAAGCGCGGCGCGCCCAGCGTGTCCTCCGCGGTGACGTCGGGGTCGGTCAGCGCCGCGGCGTGGAACGAGTTCAGGACCATCGTGTCCCGCCGCCGGTCTGCGTCCGTCGGCAGCAGCTCGGTGAGGATCGCGCGGATCACGTCGTGCGGGCCGGGGTCGGTGCCCAGGGCGCTCAGCCGACGGGTGAACCGCGTGCCGGCGTCGGCCACCACCGCCTGATGGGTGGCGAGCAGGAACTTCCGCTTGGTGCCGAAGTAGTACTGCACGAGCCGCACCGAGATGCCTGCCTCCGTGGCGACGGACTGGAAGGTGGCTGCCCCGAGGCCGTCGCGGGCGATGACGCGGCGCGCGGCGCTGGTGATCTGCGCCCGCCGTTCGTCGTGGTCGGCCAGTCGCGGCATTCGGGTACGCCCTCTCGTGCTCGTGATCACGGCCCGCCGGGCCATCTTTATGGTACGCCTGAACCATCATAAGTGATACGATCATATCACCAAGGAAGGGTGAGCCATGGCCAGGATCGGAAGGTTCAAGAACGACTCGGCGCGGGACGCGTATCTGCGCACCTACGATGCGATGGAAGGGCTCTGGCCCCTGCCGTCCACCCAGGTCGACGTCCCCACCGGCTTCGGGCCGACGCACGTGCGCCGGTCCGGTTCTGGCGACGGGGTGCCGCTCGTGCTGCTGCACGGGTTCGGCGGCAACGGCCTGCACTGGCACGACATCGTCGCGGGCTTGGCCCGGGGGCGTGTGGTTCTCGCTCTGGACACCATCGGGACGGCGGGTCGCAGCGTGCAGACCGCCCCGCTGGCGGGTGACGCCGACTACGGCGTCTGGTTCACCGAGGTGCTGGACGGGCTGGGCCTCGATCGTGTCCACGTGCTGGGGGAGTCGCAGGGGGCCTGGCATGCGACCCTGACGGCGGTGCATGCGGCGGACCGGGTGGCGAGCATCTCCCTGATCGAGCCCAACGGGGTGTTCACCAAGATTCCGTTGCGGGTCCTGGCGAAGCTGATCAGGTTCGGGATGAACCAGACCGACGCGGGCTGGCGCAAGATGACCGACTGGCTGACGCCGGGGGCCGGCCTGACCGACGTCGAATGGGCATGCCTGAAGGCCGCGCAGGCCTATCGGCCCGCAGGTGGCTGGGCGCGACCGCTCAAGGACTCCGAGCTGGAGTCGGTAGCCCCGCCCGTGCTGGTGATCTACGGTGCCGAGTCCGTGATCGCGGAGCCGGTCGCGGCGCGGTGGCGGCTCGCCGCGCATCTCCCGAGCGCGGAGGTCGAGATCTACCCCGGCGTCGGGCACGGTCTGCGTGGCCAGATTCCGGACCAGGTCACGACCCGGATCGCGGACTTCGTGACGCGGCACGACGAGGTGGTGCGAACCGGCGGCTGATGGGCAGCGCGCGGCCGACGCCCGGATGTCGGGTAGGGCTCCTGCACACCTTGTTTGAGAATCGTTCTCATCTCTGGTTCACTCTTCCTCAGTACCGAGAATGATTGTCATTCTAGAAGGAAGGAGCGGGTGGTCCCGACCGGACCGCCCCACCACGATGAGACGAAACACCACTCGCGCAGCCGCCGGCCTGGGGGCCGCGCTGTCCCTGCTCCTGCTGAGCGCCTGCGCGGCCGACGGCGGAGCCTCGGGTTCCGGCCCGGAGTCCCCTTCGGCCGGGGCCGACGAGCACGAGGCGCCTGGCGCCACCGAGGTGCAGTCGCGCACGCCGCGCGTCGCCGTCACGTACGACGGCGGTGTGCTGGTGCTCGACGCGATGAGCCTCGAGCCGGTCGGCGACCTCGAGCTGGAGGGCTTCAACCGCCTCAACCCCGCGGGCGACGAGCGTCACCTGCTCGTCTCGACGGGCGGCAGGTTCCAGGCGCTCGACCTGGGTACCTGGGCCGAGGCGCACGGCGACCACTCCCACTACTGGACGGCGGAGCCCGCGCTCACCGACGTGGCCTACGACGCCGTCGAGCCCGGTCACGTAGTGGTCCACGAGGGGCGCACCGCGCTGTTCGACGACGGCACGGGTGAGGTCCGCGTGATCGACTCGGAGCACATCGCCGACGCCGGCGCCGCGGCCCGGGAGTACACGACGCCGTCGCCGCACCACGGCGTGGCGGTCGAGCTGACCGACGACACACTGGTCGTCTCCGAGGGCACCGAGGAGGCGCGCACCGGCATCCGGGTCCTCGACGGTGACGGCGAGGAGATCGCGACCTCCGACGAGTGCCCGGGCGTGCACGGCGAGTCCGTGGCGGAGGACGAGGCGGTCGTGATCGGCTGCGAGGACGGCGCCGTCGTCTACAAGGACGGCAAGATCACCAAGGTCGACTCCCCGGACGGCTACGGCCGCATCGGGAACCAGGCGGGCACCGAGGAGTCGCCGTTCGTGCTGGGCGACTACAAGACGGACAAGGACGCCGAGCTGGAGCGGCCGACGCGGGTGTCGCTCATCGACACGCGCAACGGGGAGCACGAGCTGGTCGAGCTGCCGTCGTCCTACACCTTCCGCTCGCTCGCGCGGGGCGACGACGGTGAGGCCCTCGTGCTCGGCACCGACGGCCAGGTCCACGTGATCGACCCCGAGTCGGCGAAGCTGACGAAGTCGATCCCCGTGATCGACGAGTGGGAGGAGCCCATCGAGTGGCAGGACCCGCGTCCGGCGATCCTCGCCCTCGACGGCTCCGTGTACGTCACCGACCCGGCGACCGACTCGATCCACGCGATCGACATCGAGACCGGCGAGGTCTGGAAGTCGGCGGACCTCGGTGTCACGCCGAACGAGCTGAGCGGTGTGCTGGGCACGGAGGCGCACGAGCACTGACGTACGACGGTGGTCGAGCTTGCCGAGACCAGGTCTCGACAAGCTCGACCACCGTTTTCTGTGCTCAGGCCTGGGTGTAGAACGTCCGCAGGTCCTGCACCACCAGCTCCGGGACCTCCAGGGCCGCGAAGTGGCCGCCCTTCGGGTACTCGGCCCAGTGCTCGATGCGCGCGTTGTCCCGCTCGGCGAACGCCCGGATGGTCTGGAAGTCGTCGGCGAAGACGGCCACGCCGATCCGGCCGGTGCTCACGACGGGCTCCGCCCCGGAGCGCTGCTCGGCGTAGTAGTAGCGCGCCGCCGTGGCCGACGTGTTGGTGAGCCAGTAGAGGCTGACCTGGGCCAGCACCTGCTCGCGGGAGACCAGGCTCGTGCCGTTGCCGAAGTTCTCGAACAGCTCGCTGTACGCGAGCTGCGCCACGGGCGAGTCGCTGAGCCCGGCGGCGATCGTCTGGGGCCGCGAGGCGTTCATCGTGTTGTACCCGCCCACGCTCTGGAACCACTGCATGTGTCCGAGGGCGGCGAACTCCTTGGGGCCGAACCCGTCCATCTCGCCCTCCGCGCCGGAGGGGAACGAGAAGAGCTGCAGCACGTGCGCGCCGAGGAAGCCCTCCGGGTCGAGGACCGCCAGCTCGCGCCCGATCATGGCGCCCATGTCGCTGCCGTGGGCGCCGTAGGAGTCGTAGCCGAGCTGCCGCATCAGCGTGTCGAAGGTGCGGGCGACGCGGGCCGTGGTCCAGCCCCCGCCGTCGGCCGGCTCGCTCAGCGGGGTGCTGAAGCCGAAGCCGGGCATGGACGGTACGACCACGTGGAAGGCGTCCTCTGCCCGGCCGCCGTGTGCCACCGGGTCGGTGAGGGGCGCGATCACGTCGAGGAAGTCGAGGAACGAGCCCGGGTAGGTGTGGGAGAGGAGCAGGGCCCGCGCCCCGGGCTCTGCCGAGCGGACGTGGAGGAAGTGCACGTTCTGGCCGTCGATCTCGGTGATGAACTGCGGGAACGAGTTGGCGCGCTCCTCGACCGCGCGCCAGTCGAACTCGTTGCGCCACTGCTCGACGGACTCGCGGAGGTACGCCTCGGGCGTCCCGT
Organism: Promicromonospora sp. CA-289599; assembly: GCF_050936155.1. Lineage (NCBI taxonomy): Bacteria > Bacillati > Actinomycetota > Actinomycetes > Micrococcales > Promicromonosporaceae > Promicromonospora > Promicromonospora sp. CA-289599. Next base: position 1,173,682 of record NZ_JBNJNI010000001.1, on the reverse strand, counting down.
GGTCCCACGAGTCGCCGGGGGCGGCCGGGGCGAACCGGGTCCGGGCGAGGCGGTCCGCGAGGTCGTCGAGGTCGGCCTGCGGGACCTCGATCCGGAAGGGGCGGATGTCGGCGGCGGTGGTGTCCTGGGTGTTCTGCGTGGTCTCCATGTCTCAGACATTACGAGCAGTTCAGGAACAGTTCGTTCCTCTATTCTCTTAAGGGTGGAGTAATTTCTCGGACAAATCGCTCGGAAACAGAAGGAGCTGCGATGAGTACGACGGCGGGGCGCCTGCTCGCCCTTCTCGGCATGCTGCAGTCCCGCGCCGAGTGGTCGGGGACCGAGCTCGCCGACCGGCTCGACGTCACCGACCGCACGGTGCGCAACGACGTCGCGCGCCTGCGCGACCTGGGCTACCCCGTCGACAGCGTGCGCGGGCCGGGTGGCCGGTACCGGCTGGGCGTGGGCGGCAAGCTGCCCCCGCTGGTGCTCGACGACGACGAGGCGGTCGCCATGGCGGTCGGCCTGCGCTCCGCCAGCGCCGTCGCGGGGATCGAGGAGAGCAGCGCCCGGGCGCTCGGCAAGCTCGAGCACGTCCTGCCCGAGCGCCTGCGCCGCCAGGTGGCCGCGCTGCGCGACGCCACGAGCGCCGGACCGGTGAACACGAGCAGCAACGTCGAGGACCCCGCCGTCGACCCCGGAATGCTCACCGAGCTGGCCGCCGCGATCCGCGACCACCAGGGTCTGCGCTGCTGGTACCGCGAGGCGCCGCGCGAGATCGAGCCGGCGCGGCTCGTGGCCTGGCAGCGCCGGTGGTACCTGGTGGGGCGCGATATCGGCTCGGGTCAGTGGCAGCCGTTCCGCGTGGACTGGCTGGAGCTGCGCACGCCGGGCGGACGGCGGTTCGTGCCCACCGACCCACCCATCGACCTGACCGAGCTCGTGGTGCGCGAGGTGGCCCGGACGGGCTGGGCGGTGCACGCCCGCATCCTGGTGCACGCACCCGCCGATGAGGTGCTCGCCCGGATCAACCCTGCCGTGGGCACCGTCGAGCCCGTGGACGACAGGACCTGCGTGCTGGTCACGGGCGGCGACAGCATCGAGATGGTGGCCGTGTGGATCGGCATGCTCGGTCTCGACTTCACGGTGCGGGAGCCGCAGCGGCTGGTCGAGCACCTGGCGGAGCTGTCCCGGCGCTACGCGGCGGCCGTCGGCTGAACGGGCTCAGCCGCGTGTGGCGTGGCCCTGCTCGATGACGGTGGTGAGCCGGTCGCGGGTCTCGGCCAGCTCGCGCATCCGCTCGTCGATCCGGTCGCGCTCGGTGGCGAGCAGCTCGAGCATGCTCGTCGAGGCCATGCCCGAGTCCATGCACGGCATGATGTCGCGGACCGTCCTGCTGTTGAGCCCGGCGTTGTACAGCAGCTGGATCAGCCGGACGCGGTCGACGGCGTCCTCCGTGTAGTAGCGCTGGTCCGAGGGGGAGCGCTCCGAGGTCAGCAGGCCCTGCTCCTCGTAGTAGCGCAGCGCGCGCACGCTCACGCCAGCCTGTCCGGCGAGCTCGCCGATCCGCATCATCTCGCCGGTCCGCACCATCGTGTGCCCCCATGTCGCATGCCTGTACCTCTGACGTCAACGTCAGATCCTACGACGCTCGGGTCCCCGCGCCAAGGCTCCGCTCATCTGTGAGCACGGATGTGCTCATCTGTTAATCTGGCCGGACGTTCAACAGAGTCGTTCGACAGAGTGGGAAGGGCGGCGGAGGAGCACGATGACGGCACTCGACGAGGAGACCGTGGGCGGCCTGGTGGCGTCCGCGCCGAGCGGCGCGGAGCTGGCGGTCCCCACCTACGACCGGTCCCGGCTGACCACCGGCATCGTTCATCTCGGGGTGGGTGGGTTCCATCGGGCGCACCAGGCGATGTATCTGGACCGGCTCATGTCCGAGGGCAAGGCGCTGGACTGGGCGGTCTGCGGCGTCGGGGTGCTGCCGAGCGACGCCCGGATGCGCGACGCGCTCGCCGCACAGGACGGTCTCTACACGATGGTGCTCAAGCACCCGGACGGGCGCCTGGAGGCGCGCGTGATCGGGTCGATCAAGGAGTACCTGCTGGCGCCCGACGACCCCGAGGCCGTGCTCGAGAAGATGGCCTCGCCCGAGGTGCGCATCGTCTCGCTCACGGTCACCGAGGGCGGGTACAACATCCACCACGTGACGGGCGAGTTCGACCTGGACAACCCGGCGGTCGCCGCGGACCTGGCCGACGGCGCCGTCCCCGCGACGACGTTCGGGCTGGTCACCGAGGCCCTGCGCCGTCGGCGGGAGCGGGGCGTGCCGCCGTTCACGGTGATGAGCTGCGACAACATCCAGGGCAACGGCGAGGTCGCGCGGCGCGCGTTCACGACGTTCGCCCGGGCCAAGGACGCGGACCTCGCTGCCTGGATCGAGGAGAACGTCGCGTTCCCGAGCTCCATGGTCGACCGGATCACGCCGGTCACCACCGACGTCGACCGTGCCCTGGTGGCCGAACGCTTCGGCATCGACGACGCCTGGCCCGTGGTGGCCGAGCCGTTCGAGCAGTGGGCGCTCGAGGACAGCTTTCCCACGGGGCGGCCCCCGTTCGAGGACGCCGGCGTGCAGGTGGTGTCCGACGTCGAGCCGTACGAGCTGATGAAGCTGCGCCTGCTCAACGCGAGCCACCAGGCCCTGTGCTACGTGGGCTACCTGTCCGGGTACCGGTACGCGCACGAGGTGGCGGGCGAGGACGTGTTCGCCCGGTTCCTGCGCGGCTACATGGACGACGAGGGCACGCCCACGCTGGAGCCGGTGCCCGGCATCGACCTGGACCTCTACAAGCGCACGCTGATCGAGCGCTTCGCCAACCCGCACGTGGCCGACACCCTCGCGCGGCTGTGCGCCGAGTCGTCGGACCGCATCCCGAAGTGGCTGCTGCCCGTGGCCCGGCACCACCTGGCGACGGGCGGGCCGATCGAGCACGCGGCGCTCGTGGTCGCCTCCTGGGCCCGGTATGACGAGGGTGTGGACGAGGCGGGCGAGCCCATCGAGATAGTCGACAGGCTCGCCGACCGGCTGCACCGGGCGGCGCTCACGCAGCGGACCGACCCCCTCGCGTTCCTGCGCGACCGCGAGGTGTTCGGCGACCTGGTCGACGACGAGCGGTTCACCGCCGCGTACACGGCGGCGCTCACGTCCCTGCACGAGAGGGGCGCGAGGGCCACGGTGGAGACCCTGCTGTCTCGCACCTGACCGAGGTGTCAGACGTACAGGTCACCCGGGTGACCTGTACGTCTGACACCTCAGGGGTCAAGGGGTGAGGGACTCCAGGGCCGTCGCCGCCGCGTCGTCGATCACCAGGGTGTTGGCTACCCCGCCGTTGACCGCCGCCACCAGGCCCGGTGCGACGGCGGCGCCGTAGCCGATGGCGATCACCTGCGGCGTGGCGACGAGCTGTTCGAGCGTCACGCCCACCACGCGCTCGTCGAGGCTGGTGCGGACGGGGCGGCCCGCGGCGTCGAACAGGCGGCCCGAGCACTCGGCGATCGCGCCGGCCGCGGTGGCCGCCTGCTGCTCCTCGGTGCTGATCTGCGGGAACACCGTGGACGTCCGCTCGGACCAGTGGCCGATCGCGACGACCGCGACGTCCAGGTGATCGGCCCGCGCCAGCGCGTCGGCGATCTCCGGCTGCCTGCGCATGCCCGCGGCGGTGGCGGCGTCGGCCACGAGGAGCGGTGACCAGACCGGCCACGTCCGCACGCCGGGCATCTGGGCGAACGCGCTGATGAGCGCCAGCGAGTTGCCGCTGCCCTCGACGGGCAGCGCCCCGACCAGCTGGACGACGTCGCACTGCGGCAGCCGGCCGATGTGCCGCACCGCCGCCTCGACCGTGCGCGACCACGAGACGCCGACCGTCGCGCCCTCGGTGATGTGCTCGCGCGCGGTGCGGGCGAGCTCCACCGCGACGTTCTCGCGAGTGGTGGCGGTGTCCGCGCCGCTGGCGGCGATGAGGACCTCGCGGAGCCCGAGGCGGGCGGCGAGGCGGGCGCCGCGTTCGCCGTCGGCCCGGGGTGGCGTGATCTCTATGCGGACCACTCCTTCGTTCCGGGCCTGCGCGAGCAGGCGCGCCACCTGGAAGCGGGAGATGCCGTGGTGGCGCGCGATCTCCACCTTCGACTTGCCGTCGAGGTAGTAGTCGGTGCTCACCTCGACCATGAGGTTCGAGATGAGGTTCGAATTGGGCTGGGTCACCTGCGTCCTCACTCCCGCAGGCGTCAGCGGGAACATTCGAGCGACTGTTGAGGGGAGGTCTTGCTCACCTGAGCATACCGAACTACGCTGCGGATACAGATGAGCAGATCATATTCTCAAATGAGCGCGGCATGGATACCGTGCCGAACAATGGACGAGGAGAGGACGAGGATGTTCCGACCTCCGAGGGGTACTTCGGTGAGAGCAACGCTGACGGCCGCCACGGCCGTCGTCGCGCTGGCCCTGACCGGCTGCGCCGGGGCGGGCGCCGTAGGCGGCGGTGACGGCGAGCAGATCGTCGTGGCCATCGTGTCCAACCCGCAGATGCAGGACGCGATCTCGCTGCAGGACGAGTTCCGTGCCGCCCACCCGGGCGTGGACGTGCGGTTCGTGTCGCTGCCCGAGAACGAGGCCCGCGCCAAGATCACGGCCTCGGTCGCCACCGGCGGCGGCGAGTTCGACGTCGTCATGATCTCCAACTACGAGACGCCCATGTGGGCCGAGAACGGCTGGATCGAGAACCTGCAGCCGTACGTCGATGCCACCGAGGGGTACGACGCCGAGGACTTCGTCCCGAGCGTCCGTGAGGCCCTCTCGTACGAGGGCGACATGTACTCCGTGCCGTTCTACGGGGAGTCGTCGTTCCTGGCCTACCGCACCGACCTGTTCGAGCAGGCGGGGCTGGAGATGCCGGCGAACCCGACGTGGGACGAGGTGCGCGAGCTGGCCGCGGAGCTGAACGCTCCCGAGGAGGACTTCTCGGGCATCTGCCTGCGCGGCCTGGCCGGCTGGGGCGAGGTCATGGCCCCGATGAGCACCGCGATCAACACGTTCGGCGGGGGCTGGTTCGACGAGGGCTGGAACGCCACCATCGACTCGCCCGAGAGCCGCGAGGCCATCGAGACCTACATCGACACGCTGCGCACCTCCGGCCAGCCGGGCGCCGCGACGTCGGGCTTCGGCGACTGCCTCACCCGCTTCGCCCAGGGGCAGTCGGCCATGTGGTACGACGCGACCTCGATGGTCTCCTCGGTCGAGGACCCCGCGTCGTCGACGGTGGCGGGCAAGGTGGGCTACGCCCCCGCACCCGTCGCCGAGACCGAGTCGGCGGGCTGGCTCTACAGCTGGTCGCTGGCGATCCCGTCGACGAGCGAGCACAAGGACGCCGCCTGGGACTTCGTGTCCTGGATGACGGACAAGGAGTACATCAAGCTGGTCGGCGACGAGATCGGCTGGGAGCGGGTGCCCCCGGGCAGCCGGCTGTCCACCTACGAGCTCCCCCAGTACGCGGAGGTCTCCGAGGCCTACGCGGAGGCGACGCTCGACTCGATGAACGGGGCGACGCAGGAGGGCGCGATGACCCACGAGGTGCCGTACCCCGGCATCCAGTTCGTCGGGATCCCCGAGTTCCAGGACCTCGGCACGCGCGTCGGCCAGCAGATGTCCGCCGCGATCGCCGGGCAGATCACCGTGGACGAGGCCATCGCGCAGTCCCAGCGGTACGCCGAGACGGTGGCGGAGACCTACCAGGCAGAGGAGGGGCGATGAGCACCTCGACCATCGACCGGCTCGAAGGATCGCGCCGGGCGGCGCGCAGCGCGGCGTCGTCGCGACCGGTCAGCCGCGCGGAGGCGTGGCGCCGTCGTGGCCCGCTGCTGCCCGCGCTGATCTTCACGGTCATCGTCACGCAGCTGCCGTTCCTGCTGACCATCTGGTACTCGCTGCACTCGCGGAACCTGCTGCGGCCCGAGTCCGACCTGTTCGTGGGCCTGTCCAACTACGTCGACATCGCCGTCGACTCGACGTTCCGCCAGACCGCCTGGAACTCCGTGGTCATCACCCTCGGCTGCGTGCTGGTGGCAATGGTCCTCGGGATCGTGCTCGCCCTGCTGCTGGACCGTCCGTTCCTCGGCCGCGGCGTCGCCCGCACCATGCTCATCACGCCGTTCCTGGTGATGCCGGTGGCGACCTCGGTGCTGTGGTCGATCGCGCTGCTCAACCCGACGTACGGCCTGTTCAACTGGACCCTCGGCCTGTTCGGCGTCGAGGCGGTCGACTGGACGTCGACCTACCCCGTGATCGCGATCCTGATGGCCCTGGTGTGGCAGTGGACGCCGTTCATGATGCTGCTCGTGCTCGCCGGCCTGCAGGCCCAGCCGAAGGACGTGCTCGAGGCGGCGTCCGTCGACGGCGCCGGCACATGGCTCACGTTCCGGTTGATCACGCTGCCGCACCTGCGCCGGTACATCGAGCTGGGCGTGCTGCTGGGGATCATCTACGTGGTCAACACGTTCGACCAGATCTACCTGATGACGGCGGGCGGCCCCGGTACGGCCAGCGCCAACCTGCCGTTCTACATCTACCAGCGTGCGTTCCTCGGGTTCGACGTCGGGCAGGCCGCCGCCATGGGCGTCGTCGTCGTGATCGCCACGATCATCGTGGCCTCCGCCGCGCTGCGCCTGATCTTCCGCAGCTTCGAAGTGAAGGAGTGACCATGTCTGTCGCTACTCCCGTGGCCACCTCGCGCACGACCGACGCCCGGCGCGGCACGAACCGCCGCGTCTCCGGTGGCTTCCTGACCACCTTCACCTGGCTGCTCGCCATCGGGTTCTTCTTCCCGGTCGCCTGGATGGCCATGACGGCGTTCAAGCAGGAGAACCAGGCCGCCTCCGACCCGCCGACGTGGTTCTTCACGCCGACCCTCGACCAGTTCCGGGCAGTGCTCGAGAGCGGCTCGATGGTCTACGTGGGCAACTCGGTGATCGCCACCGGCGTCTCGACGGTCCTGGTGCTGTTGCTCGGCGTGCCGGCGGCGTACGCGCTCTCGATCCGGCCGGTGCAGAAGGTCAGCGACGTGCTGTTCTTCTTCATCTCCACCAAGATGCTGCCGGTGGTGGCCGTGATCGTGCCCATCTACGTGATCGCCGGCCAGCTCAAGGTGCTCGACAACATCTGGACCCTCGTGGTGCTGTACACCGCGATGAACCTGCCGATCGCGGTGTGGATGATGCGGTCGTTCTTCATCGAGGTGCCCGGTGAGGTGCTCGAGGCGGCGTCGATAGACGGCGCGGGGCTGATGCGCACCATGCGGTCCGTGCTGCTGCCGATGGTGGCGCCCGGCATCGCGGCGACGGCGCTCATCTGCGTGATCTTCGCCTGGAACGAGTTCTTCTTCGCCCTCAACCTGACGGCGTCCCAGGCGGCCACCGTGCCGGTGCTCATCGTGTCGACCATGACGAGCGAGGGCCTGTTCCTCGCCCGGCTCAGCGCGGCGGCCCTCCTGGCGTCGCTCCCCGTGATCCTGGCGGGCTGGATCGCCCAGAAGCAGCTGGTCCGCGGCCTGTCGATGGGCGCGATCAAGTAGGTCGGGGGCGGCCGAGGTGGTCGATGAGCGCGTCCAGGACCGCCTCCAGGTGCACCGTGCTCCCGGTCGCCCGCAGCACCTGGACCCCACCCTGGATCCCGGCCACGAAGGCCGCGGCAGCCCGGTCGGGGTCCAGGTCCGCCCTGACCTCGCCCTTCTCCTGCATGACGACGACGCCCCGCCGCACCCGCTCCTGCCACTGGCCCAGCAGCTCCGTGACGACCTCTGTCGCACCCGGCGTGCTCGACACCTGGTCCATGAGCGCGCCGAGCGGGCACAGCCGGCCCTGCGCGCGGTACCGGGCGAGGACGGCGTCGCGCCAGGCGGACCACGACTCCCACGTGTCGAGGCGACTGAGGTGGGGCTCCTGGTCGGTGAGCACGCGGTCCGCCTCGTGCTGCGCGACGGCGAGCAGGAGCTGCTCCTTGCCGTCCGGGAAGTAGTGGAAGAGCTGGCCCTTGCTGGTCCGGGTCACTGCGCGCACGTCGTCCAGCGTCACCGCGCCCGCGTCGTTGCCACGCAGGTACGCGGCGGCCCCCTCGATGATGCGCTGCCGGGTCGCCTGACCCTTCGGGGTGAGCTTCACGAAGCGACGGTAGGACCAAAGTTCTGGACTTGCTAGTCCAAAAATGGGTTCCTAACGTCGCAGGCATGACACAGGCAACCAAGAAAGCACGCGCGGGAGACAGGCTCCAGGACCGGACCGCCCTCGTCACCGGGTCCACCAGCAACATCGGACGAGCGATCGCGGAGGCGCTCGCGGCCGAGGGGGTGCACGTCGTCGTCTCCGGGCGGAGCGCGGAGCGTGGGCAGGAGGTGGTGGCCGGGATTCGCGTACGAGGTGGCAAGGCGGACTTCGTCGCCGCTGACCTGGACGGCAGCCCCGAGGCAAGCCACGCCCTCGCGGCCACAGCGGCCGAGGTGCTGGGCGGGCGGATCGACATCCTGGTGAACAACGCGGGCATCTACTCGCCCGTCGTGCCGCTCGCCGACACCGATTCCGAGACGTTCGACCGCTACTACGCGGTCAACGTCAAGGCGCCCTACTTCCTGGTCCAGGCCGTCGCCCCGCGCATGGTGGCCGACGGCGGCGGCGCGATCGTCAACCTCGGTTCGTGGGTCGCCAGGCTCGGAACTCCGGTGGGCGGCCTCTACGCCTCGACCAAGGGCGCGCTCGAGACGCTCACCCGGGCCTGGGCCGCCGACCTGGGCCCGCAGGGAGTACGCGTCAACGCGGTCTCGCCGGGCGTCATCCGTCCGCCGGAGCTGGACCCGGCCGTCGACTTCGCGGGTGCGATGACCCGCGGGACACCCGCCGGAGCAGCCGGCCACCCTGCCGCCATCGGTGCCGCGGTGGTCTACCTGGCCTCGGACGACGCGCGGTTCGTGCACGGCACGGTGCTCGACGTCGACGGCGGCCGTACCGGGGTGGCGGTCCTGGCCGGATGACCATGCACCTGCTGCCAGGATCGATCTGATTCTGGCAGCAACTGCATGGTCATCCTGGCGGTCACCAACAGGTCGGTCCCGCTCCACGTGGGCCGACGGCGAACCGTCCTGGTGGCTCAACCTGCAGGTGCACGCCGCGCAGGGCAGCGAGCGCGAACGCCTCACAGGGTCGCCGTCGCGACCGGATCCTCCTGCCCGTCGAGAGTGATCTCGATGCGGTCCACCTCGGTCAGCGGTACCGACGACGACGCACCCAGGTCCGTCGCCGTGCCGCCCGACCACGACCAGGTCCCCGCCACGGTGCGCGCTCCGTCCTGGCCGACCAGCACCAGCTCGTACTTGATCGGCTCCGGCGGCGTGTAGTCGCCGTCCGCCTGCTGGCCGGGCTCAGGCGGGTAGTCGCAGCTCCACTCGAGGCTCGTACCCCAGTCGGTGGGTGTGACGACCAGCTCGGCGCGCATCCTGGCGTCGCCCACCGGGCGCAGCTCGATGGTGCGTGCACCGGCCACCACTGTCGCCGACGGCGGCGCCGTGGACACACCGTCCGGCGATCCGAACAGGCCGTTCCCGGCGAGCGTCGAACCACCGACCGCCCCGGCGACCACCAGGGCCGCCGCCGCGACCGCCAGCAGCGACCGGCGTCGGGTGCGGGACCTGCGGGCCGCGCCCGCGAGGCTCGTGAGCGAGACCACTGGCGCGAGCGCGGGGTCGACGTCGTACGGGGCCGGCCCGCCGCCGTCGGACAGACCTGCCGTGGGTACCTCGGCGACGAGCGCCTCCGCGTGCCCCGCCGTCAGCGTGCTGAGCAGGCCTGGCATGCCGGCGAGCTCGGCGACGGCTGCGCGGCACGCGGCGCACTCTGCCAGGTGCCGCTCGTAGGTGCGCCGGTCGCTCGGGCTCAGGGCACCGAGCACGTACGCCGCGTCCCACTCGGCGTACTGGTCGCCGCCGTGTCCTCCCTCTGCCGGGATCATGAGGTAACTCCTTTCTCCTGCAGGGCCAGGCGCAGCGCGCGGAGCCCGTAGTGCAGACGCGACTTCACGGTGCCGGGCGCGATGCCCAGCTCGGTCGCGAGCTCGGCCACCGAGCGGCCGCCGTAGTAGGCGCCCACGACGACCGCTCGGTGCGCCGGCGAGAGTGACACGAGCGCGTCGGCGACGAGCCACGAGTCGAGCACGGCCTGGGTGGTGTCCCGTTCCTCGCGGTCCGGAACGTGACCCGTGGCCCGCTCGCGGGTGCGCCGGGCGCTGCGGAGGTGGTCGACGGTGAGGTTGCGCGCGACCGTGAACAGCCACGCGCGCACCGACTCCTCGGACCGTTCGAGCACCTCGGGGTGCCGCCACGCGCGCAGCAGGGTCTCCTGCACGACGTCGCGGGCCTCTTCCTCGTCGCCCGTGCGGCGCACGACGTACCGGTACAGCGCACCGGCGTGCGTGTCGTGCACCGCGGCGAGGAGCTGGTCCTCGGCACCCGCGGGCGGGTCACCTGTGGTCACGATCCCGTCGCCTCCGGGTGTCGGTTACTGTCCGGGCTGCAGCTGCAGCGAGAACTCGATGCTGCCCTCATCCTCCACCGTCACGAACCCGAGTGACGGGGCCTCGACGTCGAAGTCGGCGAACGTGATCGGGATGCTGCCGATGACCTGCACGGGGTCGCCGCTGGTCGCGTCTCCCGCGACCTCCGCCTCGAACGTGGCCGGCTGCGTGACGCCGTGGACCGTGAGGTCGCCCGTGAGCTCGACCGCGGTGGCGCCCTCTTCGATGGTCGCCGGCTCGGTCAGCACGAAGGTGGCCGTGGGGAACTCGCCGACCTCCAGCGCGTTGTCCCGGAAGTACCCGTCGCGGTTGGCTTCGTCGGTCGCCACGGTCGCCATGTCCACCTCGATGTTCGCCTCGGTGATGGAGCCGTCGGCCACCGTCACCGCGCCGGTCACGTCCTCGGTGCGCCCCGTGACGGTCACGTCCTCACCCTGCAGCACCTCGTCGAGACGGTACCCGGCGAACGACCCGTCGCTGACGGTCCACGTGCCGGCAGCCGACTCGGCGTCGGGCAGCGGGACCGCCGACTGCTCGAGGGCGGGTGCGTCCGCCGCGGCCTCGTTCGCCCAGTCCGCGTACAGGCCCGGCCCGAAGATCGCCGCCGCCCCTCCGACGACGACTACCGCCGCACCGACACCGACCGCAACCTTTGTCCCTCTGCGCACGTCCGCACCTCTCGTTCGCAGGCCGACCCGTTGCCGGCCTCTTCCCCTCACTACGGGTGAAAGGCGGGATCGGTTCAATCGGGTTCGAAACTGGGGTCGGTCGGGTGCGTCGGTCAGAGCGAGACCTCGTCGTGGCGGGCGATGCCGAACGTGCCGCGCGGGTACCGGAGACCGGAGAAGTACATGTTGGTATGGGCGACGATCTGCTCGCCGGTGATCTTCACGCCGTCCCAGTCGGTGTCCCTGGTGGTGTGCCCGTCGCTCACGAGCGTCACGTCGTAGCCGAGCGCGGCGGCACGCTGGGTCGTGGTCCGCACGCAGAAGTCGGACTGCGCGCCGACGACGACCAGGCGGGTGGCGTCGAGCGACTCCAGCACTTCGGCCAGCTCGGTCTCGGCGAACGCGTCGCGGTACGCCTTGTGGACGAGGGCCTCGCCAGGCTGCGGGGTCAGGCCGTCGGCGAGGGCCCAGCCCGGAGTGCCTCGTTCGAGGCCGGTCTCGTGGTGCTGGACCCAGACGACTGCCGTACCCGCGCCCCGGGCGCGCTCGACGAGGGCCAGGGAACGGGCGACGACGCCGTCGGCGTCGAAGCAGCCGCGGACGACGTCGACCTGCAGGTCGATGACGAGGACGACAGTGGTCACAGGTACTGGGCCTTTCTGGAGGGGCCGGTTTGGCCCGTGCACGAACATCTGCTCCCCGAAGTGTGCCGAACCACCTGCGGAAAGGCCGACCCGAATAAAATGGTCGGATGCGGATCGGGAGCGTTGAGGACCTGTTCGACGAGCTGGACCGGCTGGTGGCCGAGAGCCGCCGAGGGGACGTGACGAAGGACGCCGCCGACTACTGGACCGCCATGCTCACCCGCGAGGGACATCCGCTCAACTCCCGCCTCCCGGACGAACCGCTCGTCGACTGGCACGGCCGCGGTCTGCTCGGCGATCTCGAAGGCGCCCGGGTGCTCGACGTCGGCTGCGGCAACGGGCGCAACGGTGCGTGGCTCGCGGAGCGGGGCGCCGTCGTCGTCGGGGTGGACCTGGCCGCACCCCTGCTCGACGCCGTCCGGCCCGACCTCCCGGCGTCGATGACCGTGACCGCCCTCGACGTGCTGCGCGACCCGCTGCCGGCCGGGCCGTTCGACGTCGTCTACGACTCCGGATGCTTCCACCACCTGGCGCCGCACCGGCGCATCACCTACCGCGAGCGGATCCTGCCGCTGCTCGCCCCTGGTGGACGCTACGCGGTGGTGGCGTTCGCCCAGGAGAGCCAGCCGAGCCCGCCCGACCGCGAGGTGCTGACGAGCGGCGACCTCGGCGGCGGGATGTCGTTCCTGCTCGAGGACCTGGAGCGGATCTTCGCGCCGCTGCGCCCCGTCGAGGTGCGCCGGGTGCGCGACGACGTCCCGGGAACCTTCGGGGCACAGTTCCTGAACGCGGGGCTGTTCAGGGCATGACGGCGGCCGACGTCGGCGCCGCCTGACGGTCCGGCCTACGCGGCCGGCTCCGCGTACAGCCGTTCCCGGAGCTCGACGAGCTGCTCGGCCGACTCCTCCGGGCTGATCCCGTCCGTGTAGACCGTGGCGGCAGCGACCTCGGCGGCCAGGGGGTCGGCCACCCACTCAGCGATCCAGTCGTGGCCCTCGATGATCCAGTCCTTCCCGCGGCTCGCTATCGCACGCTCGCGCAGCACCGCCACGGAACGCATCGGGTCGGGGCTGGGCAGCAGATGGACGACGTCGGGGACCGGCGCCAGCGCCCGGCGCACCTGATCGGCGTACTCGGACCTGGTGAAGCTGGTGTAGCCGGCGCCGAAGGCGAGGACCGCGCCCGGGTGGTCCGGCACCGCGCGTTCCACCGCGTGCGCGCGGGCAGGCTCCCACTCGCGTTCCGCGGCCACCCAGCCGACCGCCTCGTCCCGTTCGAGGAGCCGGTCCAGGTCCCAGCCGACCTCCGCGCAATAGGACCAGGCGATGTCGTCGATGTCGACGAACGGGTGCCCGAGCCGCTCTGCGACAAGAGCGCCGAGCGTGGACTTCCCGGCCGCGAGCGGGCCTACGAGGATCATGGACGGCGCTCCTGGTGAACGGGCGAGATGTCGCTCATTATTGCCCACCCTGCGGAGGTAGGCGGTAGCCGCTGTTCGCCGGCCGAGGGAGACCATAAGGTCCGAACATGCTTCGAACCCGATCAGTCGTCAGGGGAGTGGTGGCGCTCGCGGCGATCGCCGTGGTGGCTCTGGCGGTTCCGCCGTTGTCGCTGGCTCTCGACGAGAGCGCCATGCCCCCGGCGTCATCTCTCCCTGCGCTGCCCGAGGGCGCGCGGGTGACCGGCGAGGACATGGGCTGCGCCTCGGGAGGGTGCTGGCGGGAGCTGACGGTCGACGCTCCGCCCGGGATGTCGGACGAGCAGCTGAAGGCCGAGGTGCTGCCCGACGGCTACGAGTGCGCTTTCCAAGGCGTGCTGGACCTTCGGCGGGTGTGTGCCGGGGTTATCGAAGCGGAGTCGAAGTCAGTGCAGTTCTTCGTGCAGTACGAGCGGTGGGTCCACTAGGCGGATTTCGCGACGGGGGCCTGCGGCCCTGACTCGTAGGGAATCGAAAGTCAGGGCTGGCGGCTCCGCCATGATCCGCCCGGCGTTTCAACGGCGGGCGTTACGCGGGTGGTTCTTCGCGGTGCGCTCGTTGCCGCGCCGGTAGTTGCCGGTCCAACGGGCCATGACTTCCTGCGGATCACTCAGCTCGACCTCGGCGAGGAACGCCGCCGCCCGGCTGCCGCGCACGGTCGTCGCGGCGCGGCCCCGGTGCGTGATGAGGACAGAGCCGTCCGGGTGGAGCGTGTAGTCGAAGCCTGTAGGAGCAGCCATGTCCGGAATTGTGACATTCCCTCGCATGCGTGTGGCACGGAGTTTGGAGTGCGGCGTCTTCTAGTCGACGTCGAAAAAGGTCTCCGGTCTCCCGAGGAACCTCTTCCAGAGGGCGACCGACTCCAGGTCTCCCCATGTGCGCTCGGCGATGCCGTGCTCCGTCATCTCGAGGATCTGTGCTCCGGGCAGCGCCGCGATCATCGGCGAGTGCGTCGCGTAGATGACCTGCGTCGCGTGCTCGTCCGCGACGTCCTGCAGTCGATACATCAGCTGGAGGGTAGAGGCGAACGACAGCGGCCCCTCGGCCTCGTCCAGGAGGTAGAGGCCCGGCCCGTCGAACCGCCCGAGGACCGCCTGGAGATAGGACTCACCGTGGCTGACCTCCCAGGACGGCTTGTCGCCGTACCCGGGCATCCCAGCGCCGGTCATGTACTCGAGCATCCCGAACGCGGTCTCGGCCCGCAGGTAGAAGCCCTTCGCGTTGCGGTGGGTCATCCCCGAACCCGCACGGGTGCGATCCAGCATGATCGCCTCGCCCAGCGGGCTCATCTCCATCGCGCTGGCGTACTTCCGGCCGCCGTGCCCGCCCCGGACGTCGAGCCCGTATCCCTCGGCGATCGCCTCCAGCAGGGTGGACTTGCCGCTGCCGTTGGCACCCACGAGGACCACGATGTTGCTGTGCAGGCGGACTCCCTGCGCCGCCAGGTCACCGATCGCGGGTACGTTCCACGGCCATGCGCCCTCCTCGACGGCGGCGGGTTTGACGCGAACTCGCTCGATCAGCACGGAGTCAGCCTCACGAGAACTTGCTCGCCTCCAGCAGCACGTCGACCAACCGCTCGGCAGCGTCCGGGCGCCCGTGCTCGCGGGCGGCGTGGGCCATCCGCTCGCGCCGTCCGGCGTCGGAGAGCAGCGACCTGAGTGCCGCCCGGAGGTCCCGCTCGTGGACCTCGCCCTCCAGGGTGATGGCTGCACCGAGGTCCTGGAGCCGGTGGGCGTTGTGCGACTGCTCGTTCCCGGCCGCCGAAGCGAACGGGATCAGGACCGAAGGCTTGCCGAGCGCGGTCAGCTCCGCGATGGTGCCGGCTCCGCTCCGGGAGACGACGACGTCGGCGAGGGCGAGCACGTCCGGCAGCTCGGCGCCGACGAATCCCATGACGCGGTAGCGGGCGGCCTGCTCGGCGGGGAGGGTGGCGGTGCGCTCGAACATGTCCTGGAGGTTGTTCGGTCCGCACTGGTGGATCACGTTCGCGTGCTGGAGGAGCCAGGGCAGCGCCTCGGTGACGACCGTGTTGATCTGGACCGCTCCCTGCGCCCCGCCCGTCACGTACAGGACCGGTAGGTCCGGGTCGAACGAGTCCAGGCCCAGCGCGTCGACGGCCTTGAGCGGCTCCCCGGCCAGCACCTCGGCGCGGACCGGGTTGCCGGTCACGACGGCCCGCTCGCGCACCCCCTCGGGCAGCAGCTCAAGGGTGGACGGCGAGGACACGGCCACCCGGGTGGCCCGCTTGGCCAGCAGCCGGTTGGCGAGTCCGAGCCGCACGGTCTGCTCGTGCACCACGAGCGGACGGCGGAGCAGGCCCGCCGCGAGCCCGATCGGGACCGCGACATAACCGCCGGTGGACAGGATCACGTCCGGCTTGAACTCGGCCACGATGGACCGGGCCTGCGCGACGCCGAGCGGGACGCGCGCCATGTCCTTCATGTTGGCCGCCGTCAGCATGCCCAGCGGGTTGCTCGCCCGGCGGATCTTGCCGGTGGCGACCGTCGTGAAGCGGATGCCCTCGGACGCGGTGACCTTGGCTTCCAGGCCGTCCGCGGTGCCGGCCCAGAGGACGCTGACCGCCGTGTCCGACTCCGCGAGCCTGGCCTGCAGGGCACGGAGCGTGGTCAGCGCCGGATAGGTGTGTCCGCCGGTCCCTCCACCGGTGACGAGTAGTCGGAACTCGCGCGGGTGTGAACTCACGTAACTCTCCCAGGACGGCGTGGGTGGGGGCGCGGGTCAACTGTAGGCGATTTGTGACGGTCCGAGCGTTCGCTGCTGTGGTCCGCCCGGCATCGGCTGAAGGCGGGTGCGCTGCTCTGAGCAGAAGCGCCGCCGTCCGCCGAGGGCTCAGCCCTACGCTCAGGTATGACCCAAACCGCTCCGCCCCAGCGCCCCGGGCGCGACGGGGTGCCCGAAGGGCCAGGTGCGCCGTCGACGCCGACGAGACGAGAGCCGCTGCTGCGGCACATGCTCGGTGAACGCCTGCGACATCTTCGTCATCTGCGCGGTGAGACGCTGGACCAGACCGCCCGCCGCGCCGGGATCTCGCCGCAGTACCTCTCCGAGATCGAGCGTGGGGTCAAGGAGCCGTCGAGCGAGATGATCGCCGCCATCACGGGTGCGTTGGACGTCACGCTCGTCGACCTGGTCGCCGCCGTCGCCGACCGCCTGGTCGTCGTCCGCGACAGCACGCGACAGCCGACCTGCCAGGCGGCGTTCGCGCTCGCGGCGTGATGCCCGGGCCCGCCGGGCCCGGGCACCGCTGCTACATCACCGCCGGCGGATCATCGCTGGTCGATCACCTGGTCCAGGAGGCCGTACTCGCGCGCGGCGGCGGCCGTGAAGATGCGGTCGCGGTCGGTGTCGGCGCGGAGCGTCTCGACGCTCTGACCCGTGTGCTTCGAGAGCGCGACCTCCATGTCCGCGCGGATACGGACCACCTCGTCGGCCTGCAGGATCAGGTCCGGTATCGCGCCGCGGCCCTGCGCCGCGGGCTGGTGCAGGATGACCCGGGCGTGGGGGAGCGCCGCCCGCCGTCCCTCCGCCCCGGCGGCGAGGAGGACGGCGCCGACGGCGACCGCCTGGCCCACGCACGTGGTCGCCACCTTGGGCCGGATGTAGCGCATGGTGTCGTAGATGGCCATCCCGGCGCTCGGGTCGCCGCCCTCGCAGTTGACGTACAGCTGGATCTCGCTGTCCGGGTTGCTCGACTCCAGGTGGATGAGCTGGGCGATCAGGGCGTTGGCGACGCCGGCGTCGACGGCGGTGCCGAGGTAGATGATCCGCTCGGAGAGCAGCTGGGAGTAGACGTCCATGATCCGCTCGCCCCGGGGGTGCGACGCGATGACGTTCGGGATGGTGTAGCTGCTCATCGTGCGTCTCCCTCGGCTGCCGCGGTGAATCCGGTTCGCTGACGATCACGTGGCCTGATGCCCTCGAAGCCCTGCACGATCGTGTCGATGAAGCCGAAGTCGAGAGCCTCCTCGGCCGTGTACCAGTGGTCGTGGAGCGAGTCGTCGAAGATCCGCTCGACCGGCTGGCCGGTGTCCTCGGAGATCAGCCGCAGCACGGTGTCGCGGGTGTGCCGCAGGTCGTCCGCCTGCAGCTCGATGTCGACGGCGGTGCCCGCGATGCCCGCGGAGCCCTGGTGCATCAGCACCCGTGAGTTCGGCAGCGCACGGCGCTTTCCCTGGGTGCCCGCCGAGAGCAGGAACTGTCCCGCGCTGTAGGCGATGCCCAGCACGAGCGTGGAGACGTCGTTGGGGATGGTTCGCATGATGTCGCGGATCGCCAGCATCGCCGGTACCGATCCGCCCGGGGAGTGGATCCACAGGTCGATGTCGGTGGCCGGGTCCTCCGTGGCCAGCGCTATCAGCTGTGTCATCAGGAGCGTGCCGTTGTCGTCGTCCAACGGTCCGTCCAGGACGAGGACGCGTCGCTCGTACAGCTCGCGTCGTGAGCTCTCGCCGAACATCGGCGGCTTCGGTGCATCGGTCATGCCCTCACCGTGCACTCCGCGACGGGCTCCGCGGGGGCGGATCTGCCGAGAGCAGCCCTGCTCTCAGCAGCGATGGTCAGCGCAGCGCTGCTCAGCGCTGCTCAGCGCAGCGGGATCAGATCCAGCCGCGTTCCTCCGCGAGGAGCACCGCCTGCTGCCGGGAGTCCACCGCGAGCTTGCCCAGCACGGCCGAGATGTGGTTCCGCACGGTGCCGGGCGCGAGGGAGAGGGTGCGGGCGATCTGGCCGGTCGTCTCGCCGCGCCGGCCGGCGCGCAGGACGTCGAGCTCGCGGTCGGTCAGCGGTGAGCGCTCGTCGCTGAGCGCGTCCGCGGCGATCTCCGGGTCGACGTAGCGCCCACCGGCCGCGACGCGGCGGATCACTGCCGCCACCTCGTCCGCGGAGCGGGACTTCGGCAGGAATCCGGCGGCTCCCGAGGCCAGCGCCCGCCGCAGGACGCCGGGCCGGGCGTGGCGGGTGACGATGACGCACCGGGTCGCCAGCGTGCGGTTGAGGCGTTCGGTGACCTGCACGCCGTCCAGGTGGGGCATCTCCAGGTCGAGCAGGCAGACGTCCGGCCGCACGCGTTCCGCGGTGGCGACCGCCTCGGCGCCGTCGGCGCACTCCGCGACGACCTCGATGTCCGGTTCCAGGCGGAGCAGGGCGGCCAGCGCGGAGCGGATCATGCCCTCGTCGTCGGCGAGCAGCACACGGATCATCCGGCAACCTTCTTCTCGTTCTCGGCAGTGCTTTCGGCGGGGGTATCGGCACGGGCATTCGCACGGACATCCGCAGGGTCTTCGGCGGAAACCGTGACGACCACGGTGAACGTGTGGTCCTCGCGGTGCACCTCGAGGGTTCCGTCGGCCTCGGCCGCCCGGCGCGCTATCCCGTCCAGCCCTGCACCGTCGCCGTTCTCGGGGGCGTCGGTGGTGATGTCGTTGGCGATCTCGTAGCGCCACGACCCGTCCGTACGGGTCAGGGACAGGCTCGCCCACTTGCCGCCGCCGTGGCGCAGCACGTTCGTCGTCGTCTCGCGGATGACCGGCCCGAGCGCGGACGCCGGTGCCAACGACGCGTCAGGGGCCACCGTGGCCTCGACCCTGGTACCCGCCGCCCGCAGCAGGTCGACGGCGTTGGCCAGCTCGTCGCTCAGGGGCACGGACCGGAAGCGGGTGGCGAGGTCGCGGGTGCCCTGCCGGGCGTCGTCGACGCTGGCGCGGGCGGCGCGCAGCTGTTCCATGCCCGCGTCCGGGTCGCGGGGCATGAGCCGTTCGGCGAGCTCGAGCTGCAGGGCGATGACCTGGAGGTGGTGGCCCTGCAGGTCGTGCACGTCGGTGGCCAGGCGGAGCCGTTCCTGGGTCGCGGCGAGCTTCGCCTCCGAGGTGCGGGCCCGGTCGAGCGCGACCAGCACGTCCCACCACCACAGCGACGAGACGGTGACGGCCGGGAGCATGACGGCGAAGACGCTCAGCTGGAACCCGCTCGCGCTCATGCTCTCCCCGGAGGCAAGGCGGAAGTCGATCACCGCCAGTGCGACGAGCAGAGCGGTCGCGGCCAGCACCATGCGCAGGCGCACCCCAGGTGGCCAGTTCAGCAGCATGAGTACCTGGATCAGCGGCAGGACGCCTGCCACCCACTGCCCGGTGATGAGCCCCGCCACGAGCCCGAAGACCGTGGCGGCCAGGAACGGCGCGAGGTGGTGTCGCCAGATCACGAGCGCTGGAGCGGTCGTGCGGCGGCGGTACTCGAACAGCGGCAGCAACGTCGCGAGCCACCACAGCAACGCGGTGACACCGGCGGTGGCGCGCGCGACGTTGCCCGCGTCCGCTTCGACGACGGCGGCCACCGCGAACACGACGATCGCCAGCTCGAAGAACACGACGCTGGAAGAGACATACCACCAGGTGACGCTGATGCTCCGGGTGAGCCGCAGTGCGCTGCGGGCTTCCACTGCCGCCGATACGGCGGCCGCGGACTCTGGCTGGCTGCTCATCCGGCCAGGTTACGGCCATGACACATGTCATGGATGCCGTGTGCGAAGGACCCGGGAAGCGGTGACAGCCAGGCACTTCTGGGCTGCGCTCCCAACCTGTGGACTGGGGTCAGTACCGGGGGACACCCCGAAGCCCGCACCGACAGGAGCACACCATGAGCCTCATCGAAACCCTCCAGGACCTCGTCGCACAGGTGCCCGAGCTGCTTCAGCCGGTCATCGTCGCGGCCGCCGGAGCGATCCCCTTCATCGAGGGTGAGGGCGGCGTCGCGATCGGCATCATCGGCGGCATCAACCCCGTCGTCGCCGCCATTGCGGCGGCCCTCGGCAACTTCCTCTGCGTGGCCGCACTCGTGCTGCTCAGCTCCGGTGCCCGCAACGCCGTCGTGACGCGGCAACGGGCGAAGGTCGCCGCACGTGCCGGAGCGTCGGCCGATGGCGAGACCATCCTGATGACCGCGCCCGCCGAGGACGGCTCGCGGAGCGCCACGCGCAAGGCCAAGTTCCAGCGCGCCTACGAGCGCTACGGCGTCCCCGGCGTGAGCCTCCTCGGCCCGCTCCTGCTGCCCACCCACTTCACGGCCACCATGCTCGCAGCCTCCGGCATCGGCAAGACCCGCATCCTGATCTGGCAGGCGCTCGCGATCGTCGCCTGGACCACGCTCACGGCGCTCATCATCAGCGGCGTCATCAACGCCGTCGGCTGAGCACCCAGTCAGTGGTTCGTCGCCGAGCGGGGCTGACGGTTCACTCGCAGCCCTATCCGATTCGTCCGAGCTGATCCGATAGCATCCCCGTGTCCTCAGGCCCTCCAGGGCCAGGTCAGAGAGGTTCAAGACGTGGAGATCTCACGACGGGGCATGCTGTCCGCGGCCCTGCTGACGCCGGTCCCGCTGATGCACGAACGGCCGGCCGCAGCGACCGAGCTGACCAACGCACCAGTGGCCGGGTCGGAAGCTGCCGCCCAGAGCGAGCATGTCGTCAACGTCCGCGACCACGGTGCCGTAGGCGACGGCGTCACGAACGACACCGGCGCAATAAGGGCAGCAATCGCCGCCGTCGGCAGCGGTGGGATCGTCTACGTCCCTGCTGGCGAGTACCTGTGCGGAGGGCTAGTGATCACCTCCGGGGTCACGCTGCGCGGCGACGGCCAGGGCAAGACCACGCTGTTGATGGCCAACACCACCGGCGGGCTGCTGATCGCCGGACAGCCCATACCCAAGACCCACACCACGGTGTTGTCCGCTGACGCGGCGCCGGAGTCAGAGACGCTCGCCGTCGCGTCGAGTGCGGACATATCCGCCGGCGACTGGCTGCTGCTGACCGATAGCACGGTCTACGACACCAACTATGCGTCGCGTATCGCGGGCGAGATGGTTCAGGTCGCATCGGTGGAGCCTGCCGGCACGATAAAGCTGGTGAAACCAGTGATCGGCGTTCCGGCGCCCGCCGGTGGTTGGCAGGCGTATGCGACGTCGTCGTCGGCAAGAGTGACACGACTGCCGATGCAGAAGGACATCGTGGTCGAGTCGTTGACCATGCGATGGGCCAGGCCCACAGAGGGCAAGAACCATGGCATCTCGATGGTGTGCGCGACGAACAGCCTGGTGCGTGACGTTGAGTTCGTCGGGTTCGATGGTGCCGGGCTGTCCTTGAACACGTGCCACAACGTGCGTGTACGCGACTGCTTCATGCACGACCTCACGGACGACGGAGAGAATGGCCGCTACGGATACGGCGTGAATCTGGGGGGAGCCGTCCAGAACAGCACCATCAGCGGTTGCCATTTCGAAAGAGTGCGTCACGCCGTCACCACGAACGGCCACGACATCGGCGGCATTCCTCGGTTCATCACGATCAGCGACTGCCACGCGTACGACACGACGAACGCGTCGTTCGACACCCACGGCGCCGGCGAGTACATCACGTTCTCGGACTGCTCGGCGTTTCGCAACTGGTCCTACTCCTTCAGCACCCGCGCTCGTTACACCGTGTTCCGCGGGTGCCGCTCGGTGATGTCGAAGCTCGAGGGCTTCAACATCTCGTCCGGTGGAACGATGGGGCGCGAATGTGTGGTCGACTCGTGCACCGTTGAACGGGCCGGGCGGTACGGAATTCTCGTGCGTGAAGGTCACAAGAACGCCCGCATCGTCAACAGCGCGATCGACTCACCGGCATCTCATGGGGTCCGTGGGACATACGGAAGCGACGGTCTGCGGGTAGAGAACTGCCGGCTCACTGACTGTGGCCGGGCGGGAGAGGAGGCGTTCGGTATCAAGTGGGGTGGCACGGAAGTTCCTACTGCAGGTTTTGTCGTGCTGGGTTGCACCTTCTCGAATCCTTCCGGGCACGACTTCCGCGTGGCGGTCGAGGTCGGCGCGCCGATCAGGTCGGGTGTTGTCGGGGACAACCGAGGGTGGGGCCTTCGCGGATCGACGTACATCCAGCTCGGAGGGAAGGCCGCCGTGCACGGAAACTGGTTCGTCAACTCAGCCAACGTGGTGGTGCCGGTGCCATGAGCCTCACCGCGCCCCCAGTCTCCGGCTGACCTCCTGTGCCGCGTGAGCTGCCCGCTCCGCGAGACCGGCCCGCCCGGCGTCGTCGTAGGCCTCCGAGCGGAACGTCACCGCCAGCCCTGCCACGGGCCGTCCCGTGTGGTCCACCACCGCGGCCGCGACGGACGCGAAACCGACGGACACCTCGCCGTCCTCCACGGCGAAGCCGCGGGCGCGGGCCTCCCGCAGCACCGTCCGTAGCTCCCGCAGCGTGCGCGGGCCGGCACCGGTCAGGTCGGTGAACGACCCCGGCGTCGGGTACAGCGCCCGCACCTGCGCCGGGGGCAGCAGCGCGAGCACGGCCCGTCCGCTGGCGGTGAGGTGGCTCGGGAGGTGGACGTCGACGTCGGTCACCAGGGGTGGGCGGCCTGCCGCCCGCTGCTCCACCAGGTAGAGGACCTCCCGGCCGTTGAGCACCGCGAGGTGCCCGTTCTCGCCGGCGGCCTCCACCAGGCGGGCCACCACGGGAGCGGCCAGGCGCGTGAGCGGCGCCTGCCGGCTGTACGCGCTGCCCAGGCCGAGGGCGGCCACGCCCAGGCCGTAGCGGCGCTCGTCGGGGAAATGCCGCACGAAGCCCTCGTCCCGCAGCACGGACAGCAGGTGGTAGACGCTGGAGCGGGGCACCCCGATGCCGTGCGCGATGGCGCCCGCGGGCACCGGCCCTGTCTGCGCCGCGAGAAAGCTGAGCAGGCGGGCCGTCGTGCGGGCGGCGGGAACCGTGCTGCTGCCGGCCACTGTTTCCTCCCCGTGAACTGTCTGGTATCCCAGACCCTATCGCCGCTCCAGCCCGCGCCACGGGGCTCGCGGCGGGGTTCTATGAGCGCATGAGCACCCTGCACCACGAGGGGCCGACGCCGACCACCCATGCGGCGGCTGCCCCCGACCTGCCCGAGCACGTCGTCCTCGACGGCACGCCGCTGACCGTCGACCAGGTGGTCGCCGTCGCCCGCCACGGCGCGTCCGTCGAGATCCACGAGACAGCGCTGGCGCGGATGGCGACCAGTCGCGCTGTCATCGACGACCTGGCGCACGACACCGTGCCGCACTACGGCGTCTCCACCGGCTTCGGGGCGCTGGCCCGCCGGCACATCCCCACTCAGATGCGCGCCCAGCTCCAGCTCAGCCTGGTGCGGTCGCACGCGGCCGGGTCAGGGCCCGAGGTCGAGACCGAGGTGGTGCGGGCGCTGCAGCTCCTGCGGCTCGCCACGCTGGTCACCGGTCATACGGGGGCGCGGCCCGTGACGGCGCGGACCTACGCCGCGATGCTCAACGCCGGGATCACGCCGGTGGTGCACGAGTACGGGTCGCTCGGGTGCTCGGGGGACCTCGCGCCGCTCGCGCACGTCGCGCTTGCCGCGATGGGGGAGGGACGGGTGCGGGTGGTCCCGACAGGCTCGACCAACGGGACCGTCGAAGCCGCCGAGGCGCTTGCCGCGGCCGGGATCGCGCCCCTCGCGCTTGCCGAGAAGGAGGGCCTCGCCCTCATCAACGGCACCGACGGGATGCTCGGCATGCTCTGCCTCGCACTCCACGACCTGCGGCGTCTCCTCACGACGGCGGACGTCGCCGCCGGGCTCAGCGTCGAGGCCCTCCTCGGGTCGGACGCACCGTTCGCCGAGGACCTGGTCGGTATGCGCCCGCACCCGGGCCAGGCGGCGTCGGCGTCGAACCTGCGCCGGATCCTGGCGGGATCGCCGGTCATGGCGAGCCACCGCGAGCTGGACGACGCCGGAAACCCCGCGTGCACCCGCGTCCAGGACGCCTATTCCCTGCGCTGCGCGCCCCAGGTGCACGGCGCCGCCCGCGACACCCTGGAGCACGCCGCCACGGTCGCGGGCCGGGAGCTGGCCTCCGCGATCGACAACCCGGTGGTCACGGCCGACGGGCGCGTCGAGTCGAACGGCAACTTCCACGGGGCGCCCGTCGCCTACGTGCTGGACTTCCTCGCCATCGCGGCCGCGGACCTCGCGAGCATGAGCGAGCGGCGCACGGACCGGTTCCTCGACGTGTCCCGCTCCGAGGGGCTCCCCGCGTTCCTCGCGCACGATCCCGGCGTCGACTCCGGGCACATGATCGCCCAGTACACGGCCGCCGGGATCGTCTCGGAGATGAAGCGCCTGGCCGCACCGGCGAGCGTGGACTCGATCCCGAGCTCCGCGATGCAGGAGGACCACGTGTCCATGGGCTGGTCGGGTGCGCGCAAGCTCCGCCGCTCCGTCGACGGGCTCACCCGCGTGCTGGCCGTCGAGGTGCTGACGGCCACGCGCGCCCTCGACTTCCGTGCGGAGGCTCCCGCGGCGGGCACGGGCGCGGTGCACGACGTCGTCCGCGCCGTCGTGCCCGGTCCCGGACCGGACCGCTACCTGGCCCCGGAGATCGAGCACGTGGTCCAGCTCGTGGCGACCGGCCAGATCACGGCGGCAGCCGCGTCCGCCGTCGGACAGCTCGACTGACGCCTCGACCGACAGCCCGACCGGCAGTCCGACCGACACCGAACTGGAGCAGACATGAACCAGCCGTACGACCGGGGCACCCCCGTCGCTGTCCGCGCCGCGCGCGGCACCACCCTGACCGCCCGCAGCTGGCAGACCGAGGCCCCGCTGCGCATGCTCATGAACAACCTCGACCCCGAGGTCGCCGAGCGGCCCGACGACCTGGTCGTCTACGGCGGCACCGGCCGCGCCGCGCGCGACTGGCCGAGCTACCACGCGATCGTGCGCTCGCTGACGGACCTGCGCGAGGACGAGACGCTGATGGTGCAGTCCGGCCGCCCCGTGGGCGTGCTGCGGACGCACGAGTGGGCGCCGCGCGTGCTCATCGCCAACTCGAACCTCGTGGGGGACTGGGCGAGCTGGCCCGAGTTCCGGCGCCTGGAGCAGCTCGGCCTGACCATGTACGGGCAGATGACCGCGGGGTCGTGGATCTACATCGGCTCGCAGGGGATCCTGCAGGGCACGTACGAGACGCTGGCGGCGGTCGCCGCCAAGAAGTTCGGCGGCACGCTGGCCGGGACGCTCACCCTGACCGGCGGCTGCGGCGGCATGGGCGGTGCCCAGCCGCTGGCCGTCACGCTCAACGGTGGCGTCTGCCTCGTGGTCGACGTCGACCCGGCGCGTCTGCACCGGCGCGTCGAGTCCCGCTACCTCGACGTGGTCGCGTCGTCGCTGGACGAGGGCGTCGCGCTGGCGCTCGCGGCCAAGAAGGAGCGCCGCGCGCTGTCGGTGGGCGTGGTCGGCAACTCCGCCGACGTCGTCCCCGAGCTGCTGCGCCGGGGTGTCGACATCGACATCGTCACCGACCAGACCTCCGCGCACGACCCGCTGTCGTACCTGCCGTCCGGCGTCGCGCTGGAGGACTGGGCCGCTGAGGCCGAGAAGGACCCGGCGGGGTTCACGGACCGGGCGCGGGAGTCGATGGCCCGGCACGTCGAGGCGATGGTCGGCTTTCAGGACGCGGGCGCCGAGGTGTTCGACTACGGCAACTCGATCCGCGACGAGGCCCGCCAGGGCGGGTACGACCGCGCGTTCGACTTCCCGGGGTTCGTGCCTGCCTACATCCGCCCGCTGTTCGCGGAGGGCAAGGGTCCGTTCCGCTGGGCCGCGCTGTCCGGGGACCCGCGCGACATCGCCGTGACCGACAAGGCGGTGCTCGACCTCTTCCCCGACAACGACCACCTGGGCCGCTGGATCCGCGCGGCCCAGGACCGGGTCGCGTACCAGGGCCTGCCCGCCCGGATCTGCTGGCTCGGGCACGGCGAGCGGGACGTCGCGGGGGTGCGGTTCAACGAGCTCGTCGCGTCCGGCGAGATCTCCGCGCCGCTGGCCATCGGGCGCGACCACCTCGACTCCGGGTCCGTCGCCTCCCCGTACCGCGAGACCGAGTCGATGGCGGACGGCTCCGACGCGATCGCCGACTGGCCGCTGCTGAACGCCCTGATGAACACAGCCTCGGGTGCGACCTGGGTCTCGATCCACCACGGGGGCGGTGTGGGCATGGGCCGGTCGCTGCACTCCGGCCAGGTCTCGGTGGCCGACGGCACGCCGCTGGCCGCCGAGAAGCTCGCCCGCGTGCTCGCGAACGACCCCGCGACCGGCGTGCTGCGGCACGTCGACGCCGGGTACGACGACGCGGTGGCGGCCGCCGAGCGCGGCGGGCTCCGCGTGCCGATGCGGGAGACGCCGTGACGGGTCCTGGCGCGGTCGGTGAGGCGGCGCTCGGCGGGACGACGCTCGGCGGGACGACGTCGGTGGGGCGGCTGCTCGACGCGATCGCCGACGTCGGGCGGGCGCCGTCCGGCGGGTACGAGCGGTTCGCCTGGACCGCGCACGACCTGGCCCTGCGCGAGTGGTTCGCCGCCGAGGCGTCCGCGCGCGGCCTGGACCTGGTCACGGACCGCGCCGGGAACCAGTGGGCGTGGTGGGGCGACCCCGACGCCGACGGGCCCGGAGTCGTGACCGGCAGCCACCTCGACTCGGTGCCCGGCGGCGGCGCGTTCGACGGCCCGCTCGGGGTGGCGAGCGCGTTCGCGGCGCTCGACGCCTTGCGTGCCGCGGGTGTGCGCCCGGAGCGGCCGCTCGGGATCGTGAACTTCTCCGACGAGGAGGGCGCCCGGTTCGGGCTCGCCTGCCTCGGCTCGCGTGCGGTGACCGGGACGGTCGCCGCCGAGAAGCTGCTCGCGCTGCGGGACGGCGCGGGGGACAGCCTCGCGGATGTGCTGGGGCGGGTCTCGACGGGCTCGACCACCGGCGCAGGGGGCGTGCCGCTGGAGCACTACGGGCGCGACGACGAAGCCCTCGCGCGGGTCGGCGTCTTCGTCGAGCTCCACGTGGAACAGGGGCGCTACCTCGCTGACCTGCCCGTGGACGAGGCCGCGCCGGTCGCCGTCGGCGCCGCCATCTGGCCGCACGGCCGCTGGCGCGTCGACCTCGCGGGCGAGGCGAACCACGCCGGCACGACGCCGCTGGCCCACCGCCACGACCCGATGCTCGACCTCGCGCGGCTCATCACCGACGTCCGCGCCGCCGCCGAGCACGCCGGGGCGCTCGCGACGCTGGCCAAGGTCCAGGTCGAGCCGAACGGCGTCAACGCGATCCCGTCCCGGGTCCGCGCCTGGATCGACGCCCGCGCGGAGACGGAGGACGCGGTCCGAGCGGTCCTGGGCACCCCGCCGACTGCAGACCTGGTAGCGCCGGACCCGACTGCAGACCTGGTTGCGGTTTCAGGGCCCGGAACCGCAACCAACTCTGCACTCGGCGGAGGGCTTGCTCCGTGGCGGCCTGTTGAGGAGTCGTGGACGCCCGCCACCGTGTTCGATCCGGCGCTCGCGGCGCGGCTCGCCGACGTCGTCGGGCGGCCTGGTTCCGACCTGCCCGCACCCGTGATCGGGACCGGTGCCGGGCACGACGCCGGGATCTTCGCCGCCGCCCGCGTGCCGACCGCGATGCTGTTCGTGCGCAACCCGACAGGCATCTCGCACTCACCGGCCGAGCGCGCGGAGGAGACCGACTGCGACGCGGGCGTGGCCGCGCTCACGGCGGTCCTGGCAGACCTGCTCACCGCCCCGAGTGGTCGGCAGGATGTCAGTTGGTCGGCACCCCGGAATGCCGATGACCTGACGTCCTACCGATCACCCGGGGACACCGACGGGGGCGCCCGATGAGGTTCTGGTGCGAGCGGGCGTGGGTACCCGGCGACGGCGGGGCGGCGGGGCGCGTCGCCGAGTCCGTGCGGGTGGAGGTCGACGGCGGCCGGTTCGCCGGCGTCGAGGCGGGGGTGCCGGCGTCGGACGGCGACGTGCGGCTGGGCGGCGTCGTGCTGCCCGGGCTGGCCAACGCGCACTCGCACGCGTTCCACCGTGCCCTGCGCGGGCGGACGCACGCCGACGGCGGGTCGTTCTGGACCTGGCGCTCCGGCATGTACGCGCTGGCCACGGCCCTGACCCCGGAGCTGTACGAGCGGCTGGCACGCGCCGTGTACGCGGAGATGGCGCTGGGCGGGACCACCGCCGTCGGCGAGTTCCACTACGTGCACCACCGCGCCGACGGGACGCCGCACCCGGCAGCCGAGGGCGGCCCGAACGCCATGGCCGAGGCCCTGCGCTCCGCGGCCCGGGACGCCGGGGTGCGCCTCACCCTGCTCGATACCTGCTACCTGCACGGCGGCCTCGGCCCCGCCGGCCACGAGCCGCTCGCACCCGAGCAGCTGCGCTTCGGCGACGGCACGGTCGCGGCGTGGGCGCGCCGCGTCGACGCGCTCCGCGCCGCCTGGGCAGGCGACGACCGCGTGCTCGTCGGCGCCGCGGCCCACTCGGTGCGCGCCGTCGCGCCGCCGGAGCTCGCGGAGCTGGCTCGCTGGGCACGGCAGGCCGGGGCGCCGCTGCACGTGCACCTGTCCGAGCAGCCCGGGGAGAACGAGGCCGCGCTCGCGGCCTTCGGCGGCACGCCCACGCGCCTGCTGCACGATGCCGGAGCGCTCGGCCCCGGCACCACCGCCGTGCACGCGGTACACCTGACCGACGACGACGTGACCCTGCTCGGCGCCTCGGGCACGGGCGTCTGCCTCTGCCCGACGACGGAGCGCGACCTCGCCGACGGCATCGCCCCCGGGCAGCGGCTGCTGCGGGCGGGCAGCCCGCTCTCGGTCGGCACCGACCAGCACGTCGGCGCCGACGTGCTCGCCGAGGCACGCGGGGTCGAGGAGCACGAACGCCTCGCGACGGGACGGCGGGGCTCGTTCCCGCCCGCGACGCTGATCGAGCTGGCGACGGCCGCCGGGCACGTCGCACTCGGCCGGCCGGACGCCGGGCGGATCGCCGTCGGGGCGCCCGCCGACCTGGTGGCGGTCCGCCTGGACACCGTGCGCACGGCGGGGATCGACCCGGCCCAGGTCGCGCTGGTCGCGGGTGCGGGCGACGTGTCCGACGTCGTGGCGGGCGGCGAGGTGGTGGTGCGCGGCGGCGAGCACCGGGCCGGGGACGTCGGGCGCATGCTCGCGGACGCGATCGAGGAGGTCTGGGCGGTCGCCGGCCGGGACCTGACCCTCAGGATGACGCAGAGGAGCGAAGCATGAGCGTGCTGCTGACGAACATCGGCGAGCTGGTCACGAACGATCCGGAGCACGGAGGCTCTCGACAAGCTCGACCAACGGGGGCGGGATTCAGGGGAGCGGACGGCCTCGGGATCGTGCCGGGTGCCGCCGTCGTCGTGGACGACGGCCGGATCGCCTGGACGGGCCCCGCCGCGTCGGCGCCCGCGGCGGACGTCGCGGTCGACCTCGGCGGGCGGTGCGTCATCCCCGGCTTCGTCGACTCCCACTCGCACACGGTGTTCGCGGGCGACCGGTCCGCGGAGTTCGCCGCGCGGATGACCGGCGAGCCGTACACGGGCGGCGGCATCGCCACCACCGTCGCCGCCACGCGCGCGGCCGGCGATGACGCCCTGCGGGCGCGCGGCCAGGCCCTGGTCCGGGAGATGCTCGCGCAGGGCACCACCACCGTCGAGATCAAGAGCGGCTACGGCCAGGACATCGCCACCGAGGCCCGGACGCTGCGGATCGCCCGGGAGCTCACACCCGAGACGACCTACCTCGGCGCCCACACCGTCCCCGCCGAGTACGCCGACGACCGCCCCGGCTACCTCGCCCTCGTGACCGGGCCGATGCTCGCCGCCTGCACGCCCCACGCCCGCTGGGTCGACGTGTTCTGCGAGCCCGCAGCGCCCACCGCGTTCGACGAGGACGAGTCCCGCGCCGTGCTGCTGGCCGGCATCCGGGCAGGGCTCGGCGCCCGGGTGCACGGCAACCAGCTGTCGGCAGGTCCCGGCGTCCGGCTCGCGGTCGAGGTCGGCGCGGCGAGCGTCGACCACTGCACCCACCTGACCGACGCCGACGTCGACGCGCTGGCCGGGTCCTGGTCCGCGGGCTCCGGCGGGTCGCAGGGGTCCGACGAC
Organism: Promicromonospora sp. CA-289599; assembly: GCF_050936155.1. Lineage (NCBI taxonomy): Bacteria > Bacillati > Actinomycetota > Actinomycetes > Micrococcales > Promicromonosporaceae > Promicromonospora > Promicromonospora sp. CA-289599. The sequence goes on along the minus strand of NZ_JBNJNI010000001.1, from coordinate 1,143,302 downwards.
GGGCACGGCACCGTCGCGACGCTGCTGCCCGCCGTCGAGTTCTCCACCCGGTCGCCCTACCCGGACGCACGCCGGCTGCTCGCCGCGGGCGTGCCCGTGGCGCTGGCCACGGACTGCAACCCGGGCTCGGGCTACAGCTCGTCCATGCCGTTCGTCGTGGCGCTCGCGGTGCGCGAGATGCGGATGAGCCCCGCCGAGGCCCTCTGGTCGGCGACGGCGGGCGGCGCGGCGGCGCTCCGGCGGGACGACGTCGGTCACCTGGGCGTCGGGGCCCGCGCCGACCTCACCGTGCTCGACGCGCCCGGCCACACCTACCTGGCCTACCGCCCGGGCGTGCCGCTGGTGTCCGAGGTCTGGAAGGACGGTGCCCGGGCAGGCTAGACGCGCGTCGAACCCCGCGCCACGAGACGGACGGGGACCACCACACGCTCGGGCGGGTCGTCGGCGCCCGCCATCCGCCGTTCGAGCAGGCGGATCGCGCTCCGCGCGACCTCGTCGTGGTTCGCGTCGATCGTCGTGAGGCTCGGGGACAGGTACTTCCCGACGTCCAGGTCGTCGAACCCCACCACCTGGACGTCGTCGGGGACGCGGATCCCGCGGTCGGCCAGCGCGGCCATGGCCCCGAGCGCGACGGTGTCGGTCACCGCGAAGATGCCGTCGACGCGCAGGCCCGCCTCGAGGAGGCCGCCGAGCACCTCGCGCGACTCGCGTGCCGAGTACGTCGTCACGGGGACGACGAGCGCGCCGTCGGCAGGCACTCCCGCCGCACGGTGCGCCGCCTCCCACCCGGCCCGTCGCAACGAGGCCATGCCCGAGGTCTCGCCCGGCGCGCCGCCGAGCACGAGGATCCTGCGCGAGCCCCGGGCGAGCATGTGCGCCGTGGCGAGCCGGGCGCCCTCCTCGTTCGCGAGCCGGACGTGATCGAACCGCGCGGGAACCTCCCGTTCCCCGAGGAGGACGATCGGCGCCCTGGTCCTGACGCTCTCCAGTCGCTCGCGGTCCAGCCCGGCCACGGAGAGGACCACGCCGTCGTACATCTGCAGGCGGGCGACGCTCAACGACTCGATCTCGCTCTCGGGCCGCGCGCCGGTGCGCTCGAGGACGAGGTGGCGGCCGCTCGCCTCCACGATGGGCGCGATCCGGTCCGCGACCTCGCTGAAGTAGTCGTGGAAGCTCGGCACGATCAGGGCGATCGTGTCGGTACGGCCCGACCGGAGGTGCCGCGCCGTGAGGTTGACCTCGTAGCCGAGCTTCTCGACCGCGGTCATGACCCGTTCGCGCGTGGGCGCGACGACGCGGCGGTGGCCGTTGAGCACGTTCGACACGGTCATCATCGAGACGCCGGCCTCGCGGGCGACGTCGCTCATCGTGACCATCTGCTGCCGCCTCCCGGGCTGGACGAGGGGGTTGACGAGGGCCCCGGCCTGGCCTAGTTTAACGCTAAAATTCGCCGGTAGAAAACGGTTTCGGTCGAGGGTGACCGTCGCAGGTGACGCCCGGGTAATGACGCTCGGGCTCAGTTCTCAATGAGGAGAGACATGACTCGTGACACGAGATCCCGACGAGCGCGCCGCGCAGGCCGGCGCATGACGGCCGTCCTGGGGGCCACCGTGCTGGTCGCCCTGGCGGCGTGCACCGCGGACGGCGGCGGGGACGGCGAGGTCGACGGCCTCGAGCAGACCGCCGGCTCCATGGAGACCTTCGAGGCCGACCAGCAGTTCAAGGCCACCGAGCCGATGAACTTCTCCATGCTCTGGACGGACTGGCCCGAGTCCCCGGTCAAGGACTCCTGGCAGTTCTTCGACGAGCTCGAGGAGCGGACGAACGTCTCCCTCGACCTGACCAACATCCCGTTCAGCGACGCCGTGGAGAAGCGCAGCCTCCTGCTCAGCGCAGGTGACGCGCCGTACATCATCCCGCTCGTCTACACGGGCGAGGAGCGGAGCTTCGCGGCGTCGGGCGCCGTGCTGCCGCTCAGCGACTACGAGGAGTACATGCCCAACTTCCAGAAGTACGTGGAGGAGTGGGACCTGCGCCCCATGATCGACAACCTGCGCCAGGCGGACGGCAAGTACTACATGATGCCCGGCCTGCAGGAGGTCTCCGTCCCGGTCTTCACGCTCCTGGTGCGCAAGGACGTGTTCGACGAGGTCGGCGCGCCCATCCCGGAGACCTGGGACGAGCTCCGCACGGGGCTGGAGAAGATCAAGGCCAAGTACCCCGACAGCTACCCGCTGGCCGACGGCTTCGAGGGCGCGTCGATGCTCAACTACGCCTCGCACGCCTTCGGGACCAGGGCCGGCTGGGGCTTCGGCGACGGCACGTTCTTCGACGAGGCGTCCGGCGAGTTCGTCTACGCCGGCACGTCGGACGGCTACCGGGACATGGTCACGTACTTCCGCGGCTTGGTGGACGACGGGCTGCTGGACCCCGAGTCGTTCACCGCCACCAACGACGGCGCCGGGACCGTCACCGAGAAGTTCGCCGCCGGCGAGGTCTTCGCCGCCTCCGGTGCGAACGGCACGGTGCAGGAGTTCTCGACGGCCCTCGACGAGACCGCGGGCAAGGGCAACCACGAGGTCGTGCAGATCGCTCCGCCGGGGGGACCGGCCGGCCAGGTCGTCGAGCCGCGCAACTTCTGGAACGGCTTCATGGTCAACGCCGAGGCCAAGGACGACCCGCACTTCATCGCCATGCTGCAGTTCCTGGACTGGCTGTACTACAGCCCCGACGCCCGCGAGATGCTGCGCTGGGGCGTCGAGGGCGAGACCTACACCAAGTCCGACGACGGGAAGTTCACGCTCGAGCCCGGCTACTCGCTCGACGCGTTCAACATCAACTTCGAAGCGGGCACGGACATCGCGAACGACCTGGGCTTCTCCAACGAGGTCCTCGCCGGCTCCACCGAGTCCCGGGCCCTCAAGGAGTCGTACAACTCGCCGCAGTTCGTCGAGTACATCGACTCGGTGCTCTCGACGAGGACGCCGCGCGACCCGTTCCCGCCCGCGCCGCTGAACGAGGCCGAGCTCGAGCAGGCCTCGCTCCTGACGACGACGCTCACGGACACCGTCAACACGAACACGCTGAAGTTCATCCTCGGGGAGCGTGACCTGAGCGAGTGGGACGCGTACGTCGCGGAGCTCGAGGGCCAGAACCTGCAGGGGTACCTGGACCTGGTCAACGGTGCCCACCAGCGCTTCACCGAGAGCAACGGATAGTGGTCGCCGAACCAGTGGTCGGCCGTCGGCCGGCGGTCGCCCGACCGCCGGCCGACGGCCGACAGGGTGGCCGCGGGTCGAAGGTGCCGTGGCGCGTCGTGTGGCGGCGGGACGGCGTCCTCTACCTCATGGCGGTCCTGCCGATCGTGTTCCTCCTGATCTTCCGCTACGGCCCGATGCTGGGGAACGTCATCGCGTTCCGCCGGTTCCGGCCGGGCGGCAGCATCTTCGGCGAGGAATGGGTGGGGCTGCTCTACATCGAGATGTTCGTCAACGACCCGATGTTCTGGCACGTCTTCGGCAACACCGTCACCATCGGGGCGCTCACGCTGATCGTCGGCTTCCCGCTGCCCATCGTCCTGGCCCTCCTGCTCAACGAGGTACGCAAGAAGGCGTTCAAGCGGGTCGTCCAGTCGATCTCCTACCTGCCGCACTTCCTCTCGGTGGTGATCGTCGCCGGCATGGTCATGCAGCTCCTGTCGCTGCAGGGCACCGTCAACCAGATCACCGAGGCCGTGGGCGGGGAGGCGATCCCGTTCCTGCAGCGGCCGGAGTGGTTCCGCGTGATCTACGTCGGGTCGGAGGTGTGGCAGACCCTCGGCTGGGGGACGATCCTCTACCTCGCCGCGCTGACGACCGTCGACGCCTCGCTCTACGAGGCCGCCCGGATCGACGGCGCCAACCGGTGGCGGCAGACGTGGCACGTCACCCTGCCCGGCATCCGGCCCACCATGATCACGCTGCTCATCCTCAACATCGGGACGTTCCTCAACGTCGGGTTCGAGAAGGTCCTCCTGCTCTACAGCCCGCTGACCTATGCCACGGGCGACGTCATCTCGACGTACCTGTACCGCGTCGGGCTGGTGTCCAACAACCTCAGCTACGCCGCGGCGATCGGGCTCTTCCAGGCCTGCATCGGGCTGGTCATGGTGCTGTCGGCGAACCTCATCTCACGACGACTGACGGGAGCAAGCCTGTGGTGACCCAGAACGCCATGACCGTGCGGTCCGTCTCGGCGGGCTCGGGCGTCTCGATCGGCCCGCGTGACACCAGGGGGTACCGGGCCTTCACGGCGATCAACACCGCTGTCCTCCTGCTGGTGTGCGCGGTGATGCTCTATCCGTTCGTCACCGTGCTCGCCCAGTCGTTCTCCAGCCCCGGCGCGATCAAGGCGGGCCTGGTCAGCCTGTGGCCCGTCGGGTTCAACCTGGACACCTACGGGGCCGTGGCGCAGAACGGCACGTTCTGGAACGCGTACGGGAACACCGTGCTCTACACCTTCCTCGGCACCACCATCGCGATGGTCCTGACGACGACCTTCGCGTACGCGATCTCCAAGCCGCACCTGCGGGGCCGGAAGATGCTGATCGGGATCGCCGTCTTCACCATGTTCTTCAACGGCGGCATCGTGCCGAACTACGTGCTGATCTCGGCCCTCGGCATGAAGAACACCATGTGGGCGGTGATCCTGCCGGGGGCGATCTCGGTGTTCAACCTGCTGGTGATGAAGGCCTTCTTCGAGAGCCTGCCCCGGGAGCTCGAGGAGGCCGCGCAGATCGACGGGCTGGGCTGGTTCGGCATCTTCCGCCGGATCGTCCTGCCGCTGTCGAAGCCCGTCATCGCGACGATGGTCCTGTTCTACTCGGTCGCGTACTGGAACGACTGGTTCGCGGCGTTCCTCTACCTCGACAAGCAGGAGCTCTTCCCGGTCACGCTCTTCCTGCGCAACCTCATCGCGGGCGCGTCGACCACGGCGTCGGAGGGGGCGGCGGCCGCGGGGACGACGACGGCGGCCATCAGCGCGAACATCCAGTCCGTGACGATGATCCTGACGATCATCCCGATCCTGTGCGTCTACCCGTTCGTGCAGCGGTACTTCGTCTCGGGGGTGATGCTCGGCTCGGTCAAGGGCTGAGCCCCGGACGGACGCCTGGTCGTCCAGGATGCCGAACGTAGGAACGGTCGCTCTCCCAGTTCCGGGAGAGCGACCGTTCCTACGTTCGGCGCCGTAGAGCGACCAGGCCTACGTTCGGGCCGGACCGGGTTACTGCTCCGTGATGCCCAGGGCCGGGGCCGGGACGAAGCTTGCGCGCCTGCCGGCCGCGCCGTGCAGCTCCAGGAGGACCAGCTCGTTGCCCGACTCGCGGACCAGCGGGCCCGGCACGTACAGCGTGTGCGTGGGGCCGAGGCTCCAGTAGCGGCCCAGCAGCTCGCCGTTGACCCAGGCCAGGCCCTTGGTCCAGCCGTCGAGGCGCAGGAAGTGGTCCGCCCCGGCGACCGAGTCGAACGTGCCCCGGTGCAGGCCCGCCGCGGCCGCGGCCGTGTTCCCCGTCAGGGGGCCGACGTCGGACGCCGCCGTGCTCCCGTCATCGGCCGTGTCCAGCGCCACCCGCAGCAGCTCCGGAGCGTCCTCGACCCGCAGCGGGCCCGCCGTCCACTCGTCCAGCGTGCGTACCGCGGTGCGCAGGGCCCCGATCAGTCCCTTGGGCTCACCGATCCGCGGCCCGTAGTTGACGTGCCCCTGGTTCTCGACCAGCAGCGTCAGCTCGCCCGCCCGGGCCGGCAGCGCGACGGCGAACGTGTGCGACCCGCGGTCGAGCACACCGGCCGGCTCGCCGTCGAGCAGCACCACGGCGCGGTCGCGCACCTCGTCGACGGCCAGGACGGCGTCGTCGGGCCTGATGGTGGTGCGGTACACCGCGAAGCCCGACCAGAGGCCCAGCTCCTCCATCGTCGGCGCGTGATCGAACACGGCAAGGTCGCCGCGCACCAGCGACGGCACGGCGGAGGCGAGCGGGACGTGTGCCGTCAGGGCCACGTCCAGGACGGGCGCCGGCTGCCGGTCCCGCGGGACCTCGTCAGGCACGGGCAGGTGCCGCGCGATCACGTCGCGCATCGCCCGGTACTTCGCCGTGGGGGTGCCGTCCTCCGCGAGGGGTGCGTCGTAGTCGTACGACGTCGCGATGGGCCGGTAGATGCCCTTGTCGTTGGCGCCGCTCGTGAGCCCGAAGTTCGTGCCGCCGTGGAACATGTACAGGTTGACGGAGCCGCCGGCCGTGAGCAGGTCGTCCAGGTCGGCGGCGTTCGCCTCGGCGGGCGCCAGGTGGTGCTCCAGCCCCCAGGAGTCGAACCAGCCGTTCCAGAACTCCATGCACATCAGCGGGCCGGTGGGCTGGTGCCTGCGCAGCACCTCGAACCGCTCGGTGGTGCGCGACCCGAACGTCGCGGTCTTGTGCAGCTCCGGCAGGCCGCCGCGCTCCAGCATCTCGTCGTTCGCCTGGTCGCAGGTGAACAGCGGGACCTCGATGCCCTGCCCGCGCACCAGGTCCACCAGGGCGCGCAGGTACTTCTGCCGCTCCGGGAGCGGGTCGTCGCCGTAGGCGCCGTACTCGTTCTCGACCTGCACCATGAGGACGGGTCCGCCGCGCGTCACCTGACGCTCCGCCACGAGCGGCAGCAGGCTCGCGTAGTACTTGCCTATCGCGTCGAGGAAGCCCGCCTCGTGCCGGCGCACGCCCACGGTGTCGTCGGCCAGCAGCCAGGCCGGCAGGCCGCCGCCGTCCCACTCCGCGCAGATGTAGGGGCCCGGCCGCACGATCGCGTGCAGGCCCTCAGCGGCCACCAGGTCGAGGAACCGGCCCAGGTCGCGCCGTCCGTCCAGGTCGAAGACCCCGGGCTCCGGAGCGTGGAAGTTCCAGGGGACGTACGTCTCGATGGTGTTCAGGCCCATCAGCCGGGCCTTGTGGATGCGGTCGGCCCACTGGTCGGGGTGGACGCGGAAGTAGTGCAGTGCGCCACTGACGACCTGCATCCGCTCGCCGTCGAGCAGGAAGTCCTCGGGTCCGATCTCGAACGTGGGCATGTGTGGTTTCCTCGGGTGCTGTCGTGACTGGGGAAAACGGTGACGACGGCGGGGGAGGCCCCCGCCGTCGTCACCGGTTGCTTGCCGGGTGGATCACTCGGCCGGGCGGATCACTCGCTGACGGTGAAGCCCTGCTCGTTGCCGTAGCTGACGATCGACTTCTGCCAGGCGTTCAGGCCGTCGGCCAGCGACGTCGAGCCGGTGTAGGCCTGGCCGGCCGTGTCCGGGAACACGCTGTTCGCGTAGACCTGGTACGGCAGGTACTGCCAGCCGGGCACGACGCCCTGGGCCGAGGCGGAGAGCACCTCGTTGATCTTCTGCCCGCCGAAGTACTCGGACTCCACGGCGAGGAACTCCGGGTCGTTCAGGTCCGCGACCGTGGCCGGGAAGTTGCCGCCCTCGAGACGCGTGGCGACACCGTCGCCCGCGTTCGCGTACTCCAGGAAGCCGTAGGCCAGCGCCTTCTTCTCGCTCGCCTCCGTGATCGACAGCGCGGAGCCGCCGTTCTCGGCGGTCGCGTTCTCGCCCTCGGTCCACTGCGGCATGGGAGCCACGCGCCAGTCACCCGACGCCGGGGCAGCGGCGGACTCGAGGTTCGCGGGCATCCAGGCACCCGTCACGAGCGCGGCGATCTCGCCGTTGCCCAGGCCCTGGAACCACTCGTCGGACCAGCCGGGGACGTCGGAGAGGAGGCCGTCGTCGATGAGCCCCTGCCACGTGTCGGCCCACTTGGCCGAGCCCTCGTCGGCGAGGTCCACCGTGACGTTCGTGCCGTCCACCTGGAACGGGTGGCCGCCGGCCTGCCAGATCATCGACGTCGCGAACCCGGCGTCGCCGCTGTCCGACGTGATGTACGTGTTCGAGTCGTAGTCGTGGATCTTCTTCGCGGCGTCGGCGAACTCGTCCCACGTGGCCGGCACCTCGACGCCGGCGGCCTCGAACGTCTTGGCGTTGTAGAACAGCGCCATCGGGCCCGAGTCCATCGGCAGGCCGTACACGGCGTCGTCGCTGGTCACCGCACCCCACGGGCCGGGGGAGTAGGAGCTCTCCAGCTCGCTCGCGCCGAAGGGCGCCAGGTCGGCCAGCGACTCGCCGATGGAGAACTGCGGCAGCGCGTAGTACTCCATCTGCGTGACGTCGGGTACGCCCGAGCCCGCGCTGATCGCGTTCTGCAGTGCGACGTAGTGGTCGTTGCCCGTGCCGACGTTCGCCATCTCGACGTTCACGTTGGGGTACTTCGCCTCGAAGTCCTCGACGACCTTGTCCAGCGTGGGCTCCCACGCCCAGACCAGCAGGTCGCCGCCCTCCTCGAGCGCCGCGGAGATGTCCTCGGCAGACACCTCCTCGGCGGGGGCGTCGCCGCCGGCGGACCCGGACCCGCACGCGGTAAGGGTGAGCGCCAGGGCGCTCGCGGCGGCGAGCGCACCTACTGCGCGGTGGTGGCGGATGGTCATGGTGGTTCCTCTCACATCATCGTCAGTCGAACGGAGTCTCTGTGGTCGTGCGGGGTGCCCGTGCGGGGATGGCCGTGCGGGGGACGCTCACTCCTTGACGCTGCCGGCGGCGAGACCCGACTGCCAGTAGCGCTGCAGGAGCAGGAAGACCGCGATGAGCGGCAGGATCGTGAGGAGCGAGCCGGCGATGACGAGGTTGAAGATGGCCTCGCCGCCCGCCGTGGTCGCCTGCTGGTTCCACGCGTTCAGGCCCAGGGTCAGGGGGTACCAGTCCGGGTCGCGCAGCATGATCAGCGGGAGGAAGTAGTTGTTCCAGGTCGCGACGACGGTGAACAGCAGCACCGTCACGATGCCGGGGGCCAGCATCGGCAGGGCCACCTGGAAGAAGGTGCGGGCCTCGCTGGCGCCGTCGATCCGGGCGGCCTCCATGATCTCGTCCGGCACCGCGTCGGCGGCGAACGTCCACATGAGGTAGAGCCCGAACGGCGAGATGAGCGACGGGATGATCACCGACCAGGGCGTGTTGGTCAGGCCCATGTTCGCGAACATGAGGAACGTGGGCACCGCCAGGGCGGTGCCGGGCACGGCCACCGCGCCGATGACGACGGCGAACACGGCGCGCTTGCCCGGGAAGTTGAACTTCGCGAGGCCGTAGCCACCGAGCAGGGCCAGCAGGGTCGCGCCGCCCGCGCCCAGCACCACGTACATCAGGGTGTTGAGGAACCAGCGGCCGAACACGCCGTCGTCGTAGGTGACGACGCCCACCAGGTTGTCCCAGAGCGCGAAGTCGTCGCTGAACCACAGGCCGAACGAGCTGAACAGGTCCGGCTGCGTCTTGGTCGCGTTGATCAGCAGCCAGACCAGCGGGATCAGGGCGTAGATGCCGACGAGCGCGGTGAGGACCGTGAGCAGGATGCTGCGCGTCGGCCGGGCGTGCGAGCTGCGGCGGTTCCTGATGCGCGGTCGGGGCTTCCGCACGGTGGGCGCGGTCAGCAGGGCGTTGGTGCTCATGGCTCAGGCCTCCTTGCGCATGCCGCGCAGCTGCACCACGTAGGCCACGAGCATCGTGAGCACGCCCATGATGATCGCCACCGTGGCCGAGTAGTTGTACTGCTGGCCGGAGAAGGACAGCGAGTAGGCGTACAGGTTGGGGGTGTAGTGCGTCGAGATGTAGTTGGGTGACAGCGCCTGCAGGATGCTCGGCTCGTTGAAGAGCTGGAACGAGCCGATGATCGAGAAGATGGTCGCCACGACGAGAGCGCCGCGGATCGCGGGGAGCTTGATCGCGGAGATCACCCGCCACGGGCCCGCGCCGTCGATCTCCGCCGCCTCGTAGAGGGAGGCCGGCACGACGCGCAGCGCCGAGTAGAAGATCAGCATGTTGTAGCCGACGAACTCCCAGGTCACGATGTTGCCGATCGCGGGGAGCACCAGGACGGAGGCGAGCGGGTCCGGGATGCTGGTGCCGAGCAGGTCGTTGACGTTGCCGACCAGGCCGAACCGGTCGCCGTACATGAAGCCCCACATGAGGGCGGCCACGACGCCGGGCACCGCGTACGGCAGGAAGATCGTGAGCCGGAAGAAGTCGCGGCCGTAGAGGCGGCCGCTGTCGATCGCGAGGGCGACGAGCAGCGAGATGCCGAGCATCACGGGCACCTGGACCGCGAGGAACAGCGTGACGCGGCCGACGCCGTCCCAGAACTGCGGGTCGCTGAGCGCCCGGGCGTAGTTGTCGAGCCCGACGAACGACGTGCCACCCACGAGCTTGGTCTGGAACAGGCTCAGGTACAGGGAGTAGACGATCGGCGCCAGGAACACCAGGGCGAACACGATCATGAACGGTCCGACGAAGCCCCAGCCGGTCCAGCGGTTGCGGTGTCGCATCCGTCCCATGGTCCTGGGCACGTTCTTGGGCACGGCCGGAGGCGATGCGAGCGTGGTCAAGAGTAGTCGCTCCTTCACGAGTGGGGTCAGCATGGCGTCGTGTTGACGTAAACATGGTGACCCGGACTAGGGTGCTCGTGAGTTACCGAGGTGTCAAATGCGCGCCGGTGCGCTGGTGCAACACGAGGAGGTGGATGCCGTGGAGGGCAGAGGTCCGTCCCTGGCCGATGTAGCCGCGCTGGCGGGTGTGTCGACGCAGACCGTTTCACGCGTGTCGATGGGTCTGGACAACGTGCGCCCCGTCACGCGCGACAAGGTGCTGGCCGCGATGGCGCAGCTCGGCTACGCGCCCAACACCGCAGCGCGTGCGCTGCGGTACGGCAGCTTCCGGACGATCGGCGTGATCGCCCACCGGCTCGCCCGGACCGGCGAGTCCCGGACGGTCGAGGCGGTCGTCGAGGCGGCGCGCAGGGAGGGCTACACGGTGACGCTGATCGACGTCGAGAGCCCGTCGTCCGACGTCGTCTCCGCCGCGGCGACCCGGCTCTCGCACCAGGCCATCGACGGCCTGGTGATCATCCGCGCCGAGACCGCGACGCCGGACACCCTGGCGCTGCCGCCGCGGCTGCCCGTGGTCGTGTCGGACTCGCGGTTCGTCGGTCACCACCCCGCCGTCGGCGCGGACCAGGGCGACGGCGCGCGCAGCGCGACGCAGCACCTGCTGGACCTGGGGCACCGCACCGTGCACCACGTCGCGGGGCCCGCGGACTCGATACCCGCCCAGCTGCGCGCCGAGGCCTGGCGGGACGCGCTGGTGGCCGCGGGCAGCCCGGTTCCCGAGCTCGTCGAGGGGGACTGGACGGCAGCCTCCGGGTACGACGCCGGACGCCGGCTCGCCGCCGACCCGGAGGTCACCGCGGTGTTCTGCGCGAACGACGAGATGGCCGCCGGTCTGCTCCGGGCGCTGCACGAGGCCGGGCGCGCCGTACCGGGCGACGTCTCGGTGGTCGGGTTCGACGACGTCCTGCTGGCCGGTTACCTGTGGCCGCCCCTGACGACGGTGGCGCAGGACTTCGACGAGATCGGCACGCGGCTCGTGGCCCGGCTGCTGCAGCAGGTGCGGTCCGGGGAGATCGAGGACGACGCCGACGCCGAGGACCTGCACGAGGTGGTCCCCGTGTCGCTCCTGGTCCGGCAGAGCACGGCGCCCCCGCCGGCGTAGGCCGTGCGGTGTCGTCCCTGCGCTGTCGTCCGTGCACTGTCGTCCGAGGGGAGGGGCGACCTGGCATGATCTGCCGACATGAGCAGCGACGACGCCGTCGGGCGGCACCTGGTCGAGCTGGACGAGCCCTCGGGCACGTTCATCGACAGCTTCCTCGTGGGCAACGGCACGCTCGGGGCCGCGCTGCGAGGCGGCGTGGGTTCCGAGGTGTTCGACCTCAACCTCGACACCCTGTGGTCCGGTGGGCCGGCCACGGCCGTTGTCGACCCGCCCGATCCCGAGACCGTGGTGCGGCTGCGGGAGGCGATCGCGGCGGGCGACCACGCGGAGGCCGACCGGCTCGCGCGCGCGAACCTCTCGGACCGCTGGGTCCAGTCGTACCAGCCGCTCGCCCGCCTGACCTGGGCGTACGGCCCGGTCCCTGAGCACGTCACCGGCTACCGGCGCACCCTGGACCTGCGCCGCGCCGTGGCCTCGGTGCGCTACGCGCCACCTGACGCCAGCGCGCACCCGGGCCTGGACGTCTTCGTCTCGGCCCCGGCCGCGGTCCTGGTCGCCACCGCCGTTGAGTGCGGGGTATTCGCCCCTGAAGAGGCCCTTGAGGGGGCGAATAGCCCGCACTCAACGGTCGGGGTGGAGGGGGCGCATCCGTTTGTCATCCAGCGGGAGGTGCGGGACGGCGCGGCGTGGACCGTCGTGACCGGCCGGGTGCCCGTGCTCGTCACCCCGGGGCCCGACGAGGTGGTGCGGTACCCCGACGACAGCCCGGACGCCGCGGGTACGGTGCCCGCGGGGATGGGGTTCGCCCTCGTGGCCTGCGTCGAGCAGACCGCCGACGGCGCCCGCCTGATCGTCGCCGCGGAGTCCGGCTTCCGGGGGCCGGCGGAGCGGCCGAGCGCCGACGTCGGCTCGCTGGCCGCCGTGGCCGGTGCCCGCGTCGAGGCGGCGCGCCGGCGCACCACCGCCGACCTGCGTGTCGAGCACGAGCTCGACCACCGCTCGTACTACGACCGGGTGGACCTCGACCTCTCGGCCTCGGGCGACCCGGCCGCCGCGGCCGCCGAGCGGTACTTCCACCTGGGCCGGTACCTGATGATCGCGGGCTCCCGGCCCGGCACGCAGCCCCTGAACCTGCAGGGCATCTGGAACGCCGACCCGACGCCGCCGTGGAGCTGCGACTGGACCACCAACGTCAATCTGCCCATGGCCTACTGGCCGGCCGAGCCCACCGGCCTGGCCGACCTCGCGGAACCCCTGTTCGGCCTGGTCACGGACCTCGCCGACGCCGGACGGCGCACCGCGCGCGACTTCTACGGCACCCGCGGCTCGGCGGTGCACCACAACACCGACCTCTGGCAGTTCACCGCACCCGTCGCCGGCGAGCCCAAGTGGTCGAGCTGGCCGTCCGCGCTGCCCTGGCTCGCCGCACACCTGGGCGACCACCTGGACTTCGGTGCGGGGCCGCACCCGCAGGCCGACGTCGCGGCGGCGCTCCCGGTCCACCGTGCGGCCGTCGAGCACACGCTCGACATGCTGGTCGCCGACGGCGACGGTGCGCTCGTCGTGAGCCCGTCGTCGTCCCCGGAGCACACGTTCGTCGTCGACGGACAGGAGTACGCGGTCGACGCGGGCTGCGCCATGGACCAGGAGCTCGCCGCCGAGGTGCTCGGCCGGTACCTCGCCCTCACCGAGCACGCCACCGTCGCGGAGCCCGGCCGGCCGTCGGACGACGACCTCACCGCCCGGGCGCGCGACGCCCTGGACCGGCTGCGCCCCGTCCAGGTGGGTCCGGGCGGAGACCTGCTCGAGTACATGACGGAGCGGATACCGGGTGAGCCGGGTCACCGCCACCTGTCGCACCTGTACGGCCTGTACCCGGGCACTCGCATCACCGAGACCCGCACGCCCGAGCACTTCGAGGCCGCGCGCACGGCCCTGACGCTCCGGCTCGACCAGGGTTCGGGCTACACGGGCTGGAGCCAGGCCTGGATCCTGTGCCTCGCCGCACGGTTGCGGGACCCGGCGCTCGCGGAGCGGTCGCTCGCGATCCTCATCGAGGACCTCAGCTCGGCGTCGCTGCTGGACCTGCACCCGGCCGAATGGCTGCCCGAGGGCTGGGTGTTCCAGATCGACGGCAACCTCGGCGGCACGGCGGGTATGGCCGAGCTCCTGGTCCAGGGCCACGACGACGCCGTGAGCCTGCTCCCGACGCTGCCGCCGTCCTGGTCCACGGGTCGTGCGCGCGGGCTGCGCTGCCGCGGCGGGCACGTGGTCGACGTCGCCTGGCGGGACGGCGCGCTGACCGGCGCGACGGTCACGGCGGGCGGCCACCGGGTGATCCTCGACGTGACGCTGGGCACGTCCGTCGGGGTCCGGGACGCGTCGGGGGCGCCTGTCGCGACGCTCCCCGTCGGGCCTGCGCCGTCCGACCGGATGCGCCTGGCCTGGGACGCCATCGTGGGCGAGCGGTATACGGTCATCCAGGGGCAGGCGTGAACGTGCCGGGATCGTTACGCACAGCGCCTGCTGGACACCTTCCTGGCACCGAACATTCACCCTGAAACCCGTAGGATCGGCACGATGGCGCAATCAGAAGGCAGGGGTGGAACGCGCGTGGAGTCACCGTCAACCGAGGCTCCGCTCGACCCGTCGACCCTTCCCACCTGGCGCAGCTCGATGGTCGCGGCAGCCATCGCGGCGGTGGTCTTCGCGTTCCTCATCTGGCAGGTGGTCGTGCGCGGCCCGTTCATCGCCTGGGACTGGCAGTTCCACTACTACGTGGACGGGCACCACCCCACGGGCTGGGTGAAGATCTTCCTCGACGTCGTCGCGAACATCACCGGCGACCGCCTCTTCACCATCCCCATGGTGGGCGGCACCGCGTTCTACGTCGCCTGGAAGCAGGGCGGCCCCGGCTCGTTCTGGAAGCTCGCCACCCGGCCCCCCGTGCTCGCCGTGCTGGCGGGCCTCGTGACCATCGCGCTGATCGGCTACGGCACCAAGTTCGGCCTGGGCCGCACCGGCCCGCACCACAACATGGACGTGCTGCACGCCGGCGGTCAGGCGTTCCCGTCCGGGCACGCGTCGAACACGTTCTTCACCGGCTTCTTCATCCTCTGCCTGCTGTACGCCCACGGCGGGCTCCGGCCGAGCGTCCACAGACTGCGCAGGATGATCCCCGTGATCGGCGTCGTCGTCGCGGTCGCCGGCGGTCTCATGTCGTGGCTGGACTACCACTGGCTGAGCGACATCCCCGGCGGATGGCTGCTGGGGTTCATCGCCTGCATGGTGTCGCTGTCGGTGCTCCGCTCCCCGCGCCGCCGCAGGGAACACCTACCCGCGCCGCCGGGCTAGAGTCGCCGCAGTGTGTCCGTGACCAGCTGCTCGACGATGTCGTGCACCGCCGCGCGGTCCGCGGGGACCAGCCCGACGCGCGTGCGCCGGTCCAGCACGTCGTCGGCGTCCAGCGCACCCTCGTGCGTCACCGCCCACTCGATCTCGGCACGGGTGATGTCCAGGTGCCCCGCACCGGTGATGCCCTGTCCGACGGCGGACGCCGAACCCGGCAGCACGGCGGCGGCCAGCACGTCCGCGGCCTCGGTGCCGTACCGGGCGACGAGGGACCCCATCCCGTGGGTCGGGCCTGTCCCGTTCGACGAGCTGGTCGAGCCTGTCGAGATCCCCGGCCCCACCAACGACGGCGCACCCACCAGCGGCAGCGCGGTCGTCCAGCACGGCCCCGCGGTGAGCCCGGCGTGCTTGACCGCCAGGTCCACGGCGTCCTCGGCCATCGTGCGGTAGGTGGTGAGCTTGCCACCCAGCACGTTCACCGCGCCGGTCGACGGGGACACCTCCACGAGGTGCTTGCGCGAGACGTCGGCGGAAGGGCCGTCGCTCGACCCGGCGGTGTCGACAAGGGGCCGTAGCCCCGCGAAGGTGCCCACGACGTCGTCGGGCAGCAGGGGACGGGACAGGACGCCGGACACGGTCTCCAGCAGGAAGTCGATCTCTGCCCGCGTGGCCACCGGGACGTCCGGGACCGGGCCGGGCGCCTCCTCGTCGGTGATGCCGATGACCACCCGGCCGAGCTGGGCGGGCAGCGCGAACACGTACCGCGATCCGGAGCCGGGTACCGGCACCATGAGGGCGCCCGTCGGGCTGCCGAGCCGGGCGGCGGGGACGACGACGTGCGTGCCGCGGCTGGGCCGGAGCCGCACCGACGGGTCGACGGTGCCGGCCCAGACACCCGTCGCGTTCACCACCACGCGGGCCCGCACGGTGAGGGTCGCACCGGTGAGGGTGTCCTCGAGCGTCGCGCCGTCCGCGCGCAGGTCGATGGCCCGCACGCGCGTCAGGATCTTCGCCCCGCGCCCCGCCGCGGTGCGGGCGAGCGCGACGACGAGCCGGGCGTCGTCGACCAGCTGACCGTCGTGCGCGATCCACGCGCCGTGCAGGCGCTCGCGCGCGACGGCGGGCACCAGCCGGGCGACCTCGCCCGGCCGGGCGAGGTGCGGTCCGGGCAGCACGAGGGACGACGTCCCGGCGTCGCGGCGCAGCAGGTCGCCGAGGCCGAACCCGATGCCGACGGTGAGCCCGCGTCGGCGCCCCGTGCCGGGGGTCAGCGGGAGCACCTGCGGCAACGCCCGCACCAGGTGCGGCGCGGTGCGGGTCATCAGCACGTGCCGTTCGCGCGCGCTCTCGCGGGCCACCCCGACGTCGCCGGTGGCCAGGTACCGCAGCCCGCCGTGCGCCAGCTTGGAGCTCCACCGGGAGGTGCCCCAGGCGAGGTCGCGCGCCTCGACGAGGGCTACCGACAGGCCGCGCGCCGCGGCGTCCAGCGCCACCCCGGTGCCCGTCACACCGCCTCCGACGACGAGCAGGTCGACGGTCTCGGCGGAGAGCTCGTCCAGCTCGCGCCGGCGGCGGCGGGCGGTGAGGGCGGTGCGCTGCATCGGTCCTGCTTCCGGTCGGAGACGCCGCGTGCCCGGCGTCCGGGTCAGGGGCGGAGGTACCCGTCCAGGGCGCGCGCGAGCTCGGTGCGCAGGGCGTCGTCGTCGATGACGGTGCTGACCGTCTTGTGCGAGAGCACCACGGACTGGGAGATGAGCAGGACCATCACCGCCATGTCGGTCGCGGACCCGGCCCGGACGGTGCCGCCCTGCTGACCGGCCGTGATGGCGGCGGCGAGCCATTCGAGGACCACCCGCTGCGACCGGCCGATCCGCTGGAACGCGTAGCGGGTGAACACCTCCGGCTCGTTGCTCAGGAGTCGCCCGAACAGGGCGTCCGCATGGAACAGGTCCCCGAACCGGACCACCTTGCCGACGATCGCCGCGCGATCGGCCGCCTGCGGCCCGACGGCGTTGATCACGAGCTGCATGCGGTGGGCGATGAGGGCGCGCAGGACCTCGTCGGCGGACTCCCAGCGGCGGTAGACCGTGGGGCGCGAGACACCGGCGGCGCGGGCTAGCTCCGTGATCGACAGGCCGCGCATACCGCGGGTCGCGACCAGCTCGGCGGCGTGGTGCAGCAGGCGCTCCTCGGTGCGGTCGGTGCCGCCCTCTTGACCATCGTTACGAATTGTCATCTTGTGTCAAACTGTAACGCGCGTCAGGATGGTAGGCCAGACCGCCACACCACACGGAGGACGCGTGAGCACGCTGCCGGACAACGAGAGCCCGGAACACGAGCGCGTCTACATGCGCTGGGACGGCTGGGGCGACCCGGCTCGTGCGCGCGCGCTCCCCAGCGGCGTGAAGCTGCTGCTCGCCGCGGTGCTCGGGCGCCTGCCGAAGGCGCCGTCGGCGCCGCGCCTCGCCGAGGTCACGATCGGCACCCCGCCCCTGGCCGACGACGACCTGGCGGCGCTGGCCAAGGCGGTCGGCGACGACCACGTCGACGCAGGCCACGACGTACGGCTGCTGCACGCGGGCGGCAAGTCCACGCCCGACCTGCTCCGGCGCCGGCAGGCCGTGCAGGTGGCGCCGGGCGCCGTCGTGCTGCCCGGCACCGAGGACGAGGTGGCAGCCGTGCTGGCCGTCGCGGGTGAGCGGGGCCTCGCGGTGGTGCCGTTCGGCGGCGGTACGGCGGTGACGGGCGGTCTGGCGCCCGACGCCGGGCCGCACCGGGGCGTGGTCAGCCTCGACCTGCACCGGCTCTCGGGGCTGGTGGCGCTCGACGAGCTCGCCCACGAGGCGACCTTCCTGGCCGGCACCACGGCGCCCGTCGCCGAGACGTTCCTGGCGGAACGCGGCTTCGAGCTCGGCCACTTCCCGCAGAGCTTCGAGTTCGCGACGCTCGGCGGGTTCGCCGCCATGCGCTCCTCCGGGCAGAACTCCGCGGGCTACGGGCGGTTCGACACGATGGTCACCGGGCTACGGGTGGTCACGCCGACGGGCACGCTCGACCTCGGCAGGGCGCCGGGCTCGGCGGCCGGCCCGGACCTGATGCGCTGGTTCCTCGGCTCCGAGGGCACCTTCGGTGTGATCACCCAGGTGCGGCTCCGCGTCCACCCGACGCCCGAGGCGCGGCTGTTCGACGCCTGGACCTTCGGCAGCTTCGCGGCCGGCGCGGACGCGCTGCGCGGCGTCGCGCAGCTCGGCACCGGACCCACGGTGATCCGGCTGTCCGACGAGGACGAGACGGCGGTGTCCCTGGCCCAGGTCGGCAACATCGGGAAGGCGCTGGCCAAGGGCTGCACCGCCGTCGTCCTGCACGAAGGGCCGGCCGAGCTGGCGGCGGACCGGCGCGAGGCGACCGCGCGGGTGCTGCGGGCCGCCGGCGGCGAGCCCGCCGATCCCAGGCTCGCCGCGTCCTGGGACCACGGCCGGTTCAAGGCGCCCTACCTCCGCGACGCGCTGCTGGCCCACGGCGTGTTCTGCGAGACGCTGGAGACGGCCACCACGTGGTCGAACCTGCACACGCTCAAGACGGCGGTCACCGCTGCGCTCGCCGAGGGGTTCGCGGGGGAGCGGGCGCGGAACCGCATCCTCTGCCACATCTCGCACGTGTACCCGACGGGCGCCTCGCTCTACTTCACGGTGATCGCCGGGCTCGGCACCGAGCCGCTCGAAGGGTGGGAGCGGGTGAAGTCCCGGGTGAACAACGCGATCATGGCGGCGGGCGGCACCATCAGCCACCACCACGGCGTCGGCGCGGACCACGCGCCGTGGCTGGAGCACGAGATCAGCTCGGCGGGTCTGCGCATGCTCCGCGCGGTGCAGGCGGAGCTTGACCCCGCCGGGATCATGAATCCGGGAGCCCTCGTCGATCGTCGGCTCCGGTAGGTTTCCGCCATGACTGAGCAGGTCGGCAGGGCCGGGCACATCGCGGTGCTCGTGAACCCCGTCTCGGGGCACGGTGTCGGCGCCGACAGCGGCCAGGTCGCGATCGAGCGGCTGCGGGCCCGGGGCGCCGACGTCCGGGTCTACCAGGGTGCCAGCGAGGAGGAGACGGCGACGCTCGGCCGGCGAGCGGTCGAGGAGGGCCCCGACGTGCTCGTGGTGGCCGGCGGGGACGGCACCGTCTCGTCGGTGCTGGCGCCCGTACTGGAGTCCGGTGTCCCGCTGGCGGTGATCCCCGGCGGCACGGGCAACGACCTCGCCCGCGAGCACGGCATCCCGCTGGACGACGCCGCGGCCGCCGCCGACCTCGCGCTCGACGGTGCCCGTCGTCGTGTCGACACGGGCACCGTCACCGCCGACGACGGCACGGTGCGGCACTTCGTCACGGTGCTGTGCGCGGGGCTGGACTCGCTGACGAACGAGCGCACGAACCGCATGACCTGGCCGACGGGCCCGGCCCGCTACAAGGTCGCCGTCTACCTGGAGTGGCTGCGGCTGCGCCGGTTCGCCTACCGGCTGCGCCGGACGGGCGCACCGGCGCTCGAGCAGGACGGGTACATGCTCGCGATCGGCCTGACCCGGTACTACGGCGGGGGCGTGCCGATCTGTCCCGACGCCGACCCGGCGGACGGGCTGCTGGACGTGACCCTGGTACACGCCGTCGGCCGGTTCAAGGTGCTCGCGTTCGATGCCCTCATCAAGGCGGGCAAGCACGTCGGTCGGCCCGACGTCACCACGCTGCGCGCACCGGTGGTCCGGCTGGAGTCCCCGGCGGGCCTCGTCGCCTACGCGGACGGCGAGCCGGCCGGCAAGCTCCCGCTCACGCTGTCAACAAACCGCGACTCTCTCACCCTGTGCGTCCCTCACCCACCCCGTTGAGTGCGTGATATCTGCCCTCAGACGGCCGTCGAGAGGGCAGATATCACGCACTCAACGGAGGACTGGGAGGTCAGACCGTCGCGAGGTCTCCGGCGACCAGGCTCAGCTCGCGGCGGGCCTGCTGCGGCACCGCCTCGCCGGGGATGCTGAGCCCGACGGCCCAGGTGGCGTCGTCGCCTGCTCGGCGGGGGACGAGGTGCGCGGCGCAGGTGATGTCGTCGCGGAACTCGCCGTGCTCTTCGACGACGTTGTCCGGCCGCATGCGCGCGAGCTGTGCGTCGAGCGCCGTGATGTCGCCGGCGGTGCGTGCGGTGAACTTGCGCATCCCGGCCTCGAGCACCAGGTCGTAGCGCTCCCGGCGGGAGATGCCGAGCAGCAGGGCCTTCCCGAGCGCTGTGGCGTGCGCGGACACGTCGAGCCCGCGCTCCAGGTCCTCGAGGTACGGGGAACCGGGGGCCTCCGAGTAGTCGACGACGACCACCCGGCCGGCGCTGATGCGCCCGAGGTACGCGCTGTAGCCGGTGGTCTGGGCGAGGTGGCGCAGCACCTCACGGGTGCCGGGTCCGCGGCCGAGCGAGCCGAGCTGCTCGTAGAACCGCTGGCTCACCTGGTCGCCGACGTCGTACGTGCCGTCCTTGAGGCGGGTGACGTAGCCCTTGTACGCGAGCGTGCGCACCAGGTGGTACGTGGTCGAGAGATTGAGCCCGCTGCGGCGTGCGATCGCCTTGACCGGCAGGCCCGGAGTCCGGGTGACGACCTCCAGGACGCGGAACGCGCGCGCCACGCTCTGCACCAGGTCGTCCGGGCGTTCCCGGTCGGCGTCGAGTGCCACGTGCCCCCCTTGCTCGTCGGTGGGGATGCCGACGGTCGGTTCGACTGCTGATCCCGTCCGGATGGAGTCTCGACAGGGTGGATCGAGGGTGCGACAGTGTGTGTGCCCTCGCAGACATCGTAGCCACGGGCGTGGCCGAGGTCACGATGCATGGTGGGAACACGGGCGGGATCACCCTGGGCGATCAACGACGACTGCACAGATACGGCGAATCCATGAATTTACCTGAATTGGATGATATCCGGCAAGTACCCTCGGGTCTTCGGCCCGGCAGCTCGGGTCAGCTTCCCACCTTGAGTCCCACCACGAGAGGGCCGGCCCCATTGCTCGATGACATGCGCAGCACGCAGGACCATCCATGGCGAAGCGCCAAGCCCGTCCGGCTCAGCGAGATCTCGAACCTGAAGCCACTGGTCCACGCGTCGGGCATGCCGGAGCCGCGGGTGTTCTACGACGAGCTCGAGCGCGAGTGGGGCGAGGTCGCTCCCGTCGAGCTGGAGCCCGGCGTGGCCGCCTGGCTCGTCATGGGACAGCGGCTCGTCTACGACATCATGCGCAACGAGCACGTCTTCGCGACCAACCCGCAGACCTGGAACGGCCACGCCCGAGGTGGCCTCCCCGTGACGTCGGGCCTGCGCCCGATCCTCACGTCGCACCAGCGCTTCGCCGCGAACCACACCGACGGCGCGCTGCGGCAGCGCCTGCGCGAACCCCTCGACGACGCGTTCGAGCAGCTCTCGGAGGGCATCACCGCCTCGAAGACGCGCTCCCTGTGCAACCTGCTCATCGACCGCTTCGAGGACCGCGGCCGCGCGGACCTGATGCTCGAGTACGCGTCGGTGATCCCGTTCCTCGTCGTCGCCGACATGATCGGGTTCGACCCGGAGGACGGGCAGCGCCTGTTCGACCTGACGCGCCGGGTCGCCGGCGGCGGGGCCGATGCCGCACCCGCGGTGGCCGAGGTCGACCGGATGCTCGGCGACCTCGTCGCCGCCCGTCGCAGGCTTCCCCAGCGGGACCTCGCCAGCTCCCTGGTGGCGCACCCCAACATGCGGGAAGACGTCGAGGTGGCGCACACCCTGCTGACCGTCGCCTTCGCGGGCAACCTGACCCTGACGGCGTGGGTGGCGCAGACCCTGCTGCTGGCCCTCGCCGACTCCCGGTTCTCCGGCCGGTTGCACGGTGGCCGCATCGACCTGGACAACGCCATGGACGAGGTGCTGTGGCGCTCCACGCCGACCATCAACACCCTGCCCCGGTTCGCCAGGCAGGACGTGGTGCTGGACGGCAAGCTCGTCGCGGCCGGCGACCCGATCGTCCTCGCGATCTACGCCGCGAACACGGACCCGCGGATGGACACCGGGGACCCCTGGGACCACGTGGGCAGCCGCGCTCACGTGTCGTTCGGGACAGGCCCGCACGCCTGCCCGGCGCCCCGCACGGCGCGCGTCGTCGCACGGATCGCCGTCGAGACGATCCTGCGCAGGCTCGACATCGTCCTGCGGATCCCCGCCGCCGACGTCGCCTGGGACCAGACCCTGTGGATCCGCCAGCCGGTGAGTCTTCCGGTCACGTTCCAGCCACCGGTGAACTCGGCATAACAGGTGTGCTGGCGGTAGGCGGTAGGTTGCGCACGTGAGCGAGGAGGGTCACATGCGCATCGGTATCCCGGACGACGGCGGGCCGCTCGTGCCCGCCACCCCGACGACGACCGCCCGGCTGGTCGGCCTCGGTTACGACGTGGCGGTCTCGGCAGGCGCCGGAGCGGGCGCGGGCTTCCCCGACGCGGCGTACGAGGCGGCGGGTGCGGCGGTCGTGTCCGACGCCGAGGCATGGGCGTCCGACATCGTGGCGATCACGCGGGCGCCGGACGCGCTGGCCACACCCGGCCCCGCCGGGCTGCGGCCGGGCGCCCGAGGCCCGGACGGGCTCAGGATCGGCGCGGTGCTGATCGCCCAGATCGCTCCCGCCGCACGCCCCGACCTCGTGCGCGCGCTCGCGAACCGCGGCGTCACGGCCCTCGCCCTGGACGCCGTGCCGCGCATCTCCCGGGCGCAGTCGCTCGACGTGCTGAGCGCGCTGTCGAACGTCGCGGGGTACCGGGCAGTGGTCGAGGCGGCTGCCGAGTTCGGCGGCATGTTCTCCGGCCAGGTCACCGCGGCGGGCACCACCCCGCCCGCCAACGTCTTCGTGATCGGCGCGGGCGTGGCCGGGCTCGCGGCCATCGGCGCGGCGGGCAGCCTCGGCGCGCAGGTGCGCGCCTTCGACGTCCGACCAGAGGTCGCGGAACAGATCGAGTCCATGGGCGCGACGGTCGTCCGGGCCGACGACGCCGCGCAGCAGGTCAGCGCCGACGGTTACGCCGCCGCGCTCACCGCGGACCAGGAGGCGGCGGCGCAGCGGGCATACGCCGTCGAGACGGCCGCCGCGGACATCGTCATCACGACGGCGCTCGTGCGCGGCGCCGCGCCCACGACCATCACCGCCGAGATGGTCGCGAACATGCGGCCGGGCAGCGTGATCGTCGACCTCGCGGCGCCGGGCGGCGGCAACTGCGAGCTGACGGTCCCGGGCAGGCGGGTGGTCAGCGACAACGGCGTGGTGATCCTCGGCTGGACCGACCTGCCCGACCGCATGCCCCGGCACACCTCCGAGCTGCTCGGCACGGCGGTCGCCAACCTGGTCCAGCTCGGCACGCCCGGGCGGGACGGCCGCCTCGCGCTCGACCCGGACGACGTCGTCGTGCGCGGCATGACCGTGGCCGCCGGCGGCGAGGTGCTGTGGCCGCCACCGCCGGTAGCGGTGTCGGCGCCTGTCCAGGGAAAGCCCGCTTCGTCGGGCGAGCCCGTCGAGACCTCGCGACGGTCTCGACACGCTCGGCCAACGGGGGGCGGGGCCCGACCGACGGGGAAGCCGGCCCACCCCGCCGTGCGGGCGGTGCTGATCGGCCTCGCCGCGACGCTCGCCGCGCTCGCCGTGGCGGCGTCACCCGCCGACCAGGCGGCGCACTTCACGGTGCTGGCGCTCGCCGTGGTCGTCGGGTTCTACGTGATCTCGCACGTCAGCCACGCCCTGCACACCCCGCTCATGTCCCAGACCAACGCCATCTCCGGGATCATCCTCGTCGGCGGGATGCTGCAGATCGGCTCGTCGAACCCGGTGGTGACGACGCTGGCCGTGCTCGCGTCGGCGGTCGCGAGCATCAACATCTTCGGCGGGTTCCTCGTGACCCACCGCATGCTCGGGATGTTCCGCAGGGGCGACACCACCGAGGGGAGCAGGCGATGACCGTCGAGTCGGTGGTCCAGGCGGTCTACCTCGTGGCGGCGGTGCTGTTCGTGCTGTCGTTGGCGGGCCTGTCGAAGCAGGAGACCGCGCGGCGCGGCGTCCTGCTCGGCATGGCCGGCATGGGGCTCGCCCTGGCGGCGACGGTGGCGCTCGCGCTGGACCGGTCCGAACGGCCCGTCGGCGTGACCGCCGGACTGATCCTCCTCGTGCTCCTCGTGGGCGCGGCCGTCGGCACCTGGCGGGCGCGGACCGTCGAGATGACGCAGATGCCCGAGCTCATCGCGCTGCTGCACTCCTTCGTCGGCGCCGCGGCGGTGCTCGTCGGCTACGGGTCCTACCTGACCGAGCCCCGCACGACCGGCGCGGGCACCACCGTGCACCACGTCGAGGTGTTCCTCGGCGTGCTGATCGGAGCGGTGACGTTCACGGGTTCAGTGGTGGCGTTCGGGAAGCTGTCGGCGCGCCTGCGGTCGTCGCCGCTGATGCTGCCCGGCCGCAACTGGCTCAACCTGGCCGCCGTCGTCGCGTGCGGGGCGCTGCTCTGGTGGTTCGTCGCGGCGGGCAGCACAGGGGGCAGCTCAGGCCTGGTCCCGCTGCTGCTCATGACCGTGGTGGCGCTCGCGCTGGGCTGGCACCTGGTGGCGGCGATCGGCGGGGGCGACATGCCCGTCGTCGTCTCGATGCTGAACTCGTACTCCGGGTGGGCCGCCGCCGCTGCCGGGTTCATGCTGGGCAACGACCTGCTGATCATCACGGGTGCGCTCGTCGGCTCGTCGGGTGCGATCCTCAGCTACCTGATGTGCCGGGCGATGAACCGGTCGTTCGTCAGCGTGATCCTCGGCGGGTTCGGCGCGGAGCCGGGCACCGCCGTCGAGGGCGGCGCCGTCGAACCGGGCTCCTACCGGGAGACGACCGCGGCCGAGGTCGCCGACCGGCTGACCTCCGCTCGCTCGGTCATCGTCGTGCCGGGCTACGGCATGGCGGTGGCGAAGGCGCAGTACCCGGTGGCCGATCTGGTGGCCCGCCTCGCCGCGCGTGGCATCACCGTGCGGTTCGGCATCCACCCGGTGGCCGGCCGGCTGCCCGGCCACATGAACGTGCTGCTGGCCGAGGCGAAGGTGCCCTACGACCAGGTGCTGGGCATGGACGAGATCAACGACGACTTCCCGGCGACCGACGTGGTGCTGGTGATCGGCGCCAACGACACGGTGAACCCGGCCGCGCAGGACGACCCGGCGTCGCCCATCGCGGGCATGCCGGTGCTCGAGGTGTGGCGGGCGCGCGAGGTGGTCGTGTTCAAGCGGTCCATGGCGACGGGGTACGCCGGCGTGCAGAACCCCCTGTTCTTCCGGGAGAACACCGCGATGCTCTTCGGGGACGCGAAGGACCAGGTGGAGCTGATAGTGGCGGCGCTGTGACTCAGCGCACCAGCCGGTCCGTGAACTCGTTGCCGAGCACCCCGTGCGGATCCAGCCGGTCCAGGACGGCGACGGCTTCCGACCACTGCCCGGCGCCGTACGAGGCGGGTATCGCCGACTCGATGACGTCGTCATCGGCCCAGGCCGCGTCGTCCGTGTAGGCCCAGCCCTTCGACCACTCGACGCGCGCGAGCGCGTAGCCGCCGTCGAAGGTGCTCATCAGGAACTGTTCGAGCTCCCGGTAGAACTCGTGGGCTCCGGGCGAGGTGGGCTGGGTCAGCACGTCCACCCATACAGCGCAGTCGAACTCCGGGTGGTCGGGGTGCGGGCGGACGACGGACAGCAGCGGCGGACGTGCGCCCGGCGCCGCGGAGTCGCCGGGCTGGTCGAGGCCGCTGACCCGGATCTCCACCTGCCCGTTGACCGGGAACCTGCCCTCGGCGGCCCAGGCCGCCAGCCGCTGCTCGTAGTAGGCGGCGAACTCGGAGACGACACGCTGGACGTCGGCGCGGCTGGTGAGGATCCCGTACCCGTTGGCGGTCTCTCGCAGCGTGGTGGGACGTAGGTAGAACTGGAGCATGTACGCGGGACCCCAGAGGTCCGTCGCGAGGGTCGCGGTCAGCCCGGTCGCCGCCACCGTGTACTGCGTGGCGCCGAGCACGGGTGCGAGATGCCATGAACCACCGACGATCAGCCCGACCAGGCGGGACACCGGTGTCGGGATGACGTCGCTGAACGGGTAGTTGTACGGGGCGTACACCCGCCTGGACGTGCGGGGGCGCTCGGGGCTGAGACTCCACACCTTGAGCCAGGGCTTGTCCGTGAACGCGAACCAGATCGTCTCCACCCGCCCGGACCCGGCCATGAAGTCGGCGAAGGTGTTCCCGCGCGCGGCGAGCGCACTGCCCGGGGCGGCGAACAGCTCGTCGGCGGTGAGGTCGACGCGGCTCTGGCACCGCAGCGGAACCTCCTTGCCGGCCTGGAGCACCACCTCGGCGACGAGGCCGCGCCCGAGGTGGGTGGCCAGCGCCTCGCACTCCTCGTCGGTCCCTCGGTGGAACGTCTTGACCACGTAGGCGTCTACGTCGGCATCCCAGACGACGGCGGTGAGGGACAGGACGAGGTTGCTGAGGCTGCCGTAGGTGTGGCCAGGGCGGGCGGTCTCGCCGTCGGCCGGGACGCTGGTGCCGTGGGCGTCGATGGCGAGGGTGCCGCCGAGGGTCAGCTCACCCGGTGCGGGAGTGTTGGTGACCCCCAGCCCGTGGTCGGCGAGGAACGCCATCAGCGTCTCGATGGTCACGCCGGGCTGTGCCCGGACGGCGCCGGGAGCACCGGCGGGCGGGGCCGTGAGCTCCATGTGCGTCAGGTGCACGGTGGTGTCCAGCAGCAGGATCGGTGCGTCCGGCTCGGTGCCCTGGGTGATGGTCAGGGGCGACCAGGTGTGCGACTTGCCCCGGGCGCGGAGCCGCCAGCCGTTGGCGCGCGCCCAGTTGGCGAGGCGGGCGAGGTCCTGTCCGGTGCGCGGCGCGCAGGCCCAGAGCCCGCCGTGGGTGATCTCGCCGGCCCAGTTGATGTAGGGGGAGCGGTAGGGCATGAGCCCGGCGGGGAGCTCGGGCGCGGCGCTCGGGACCCCGGCGGCGGTGGCGGCCGGGATGGTGACGGCGGTGGCCGGGGACGCGAGGGCGGCCGCGAACGGGAGGCTCAGCGCTCCGGCGGCCGCGGCGCGCAGGACACCACGGCGGGAGAGTCCGGCGGCTCCGGCGGGTTCGGCGGGTTCGGCGGAAGGTGCAGGACCGAGGAGACGTTCCGACTGATCGGACATGACGCAAATGTACGATTATCCGACGTGCGACACCAGGGTTGGCGGAGCCGCACATTTTGCTTTCCTGTGGTCTTCTGTGGGTGAATTGACGGTGACGCGCTGACATCGCGCGGCAACGACTTGGTATAAAGGGCGCGCCAGGAGAGTCCGGTGCAGATCCTCAGTGCGGAGGCCGCGTGTTGAAACGCTCTCTCGTGACCGGAACGGTCGCGATCGTGGGGTTCCTGGTGCTTGTCGCGACCACTGAGCTCTTCTACTTCGGGCCGCCCGCCGGGGCCCACAACGCCGGCGAGGTGTTCGCGTCGGTCGTCGGCACCACGCTCACGCTGCTCACCTGGGCGGTCGTGAGCTGGTTCGTCGCGCGGACGGCGCGGGTGCTCCTCCATGCCCGGTACTCGGTGCTCATCGGCCTGGTCGTCCCCGTGGCGGCGATCGTCGCCTTCGCGCTGACCGCCGACCTCGACGCCTGGGCCACGGGTTTCGGCGTGCTCGTGTTCGCGGCGGCGTCGGCCGGCGTGCTGGTGACGCTCCGGCGGGCTCCGAAGCCCGCACCCAAGCCGGTACCACGAACCAACGGCCACCCCCCGGTCCACATGACGGCGTGACCCCGCCGTCCGACCGCTACCAGAAGCGGGCCGGCAGGCCGTGGCGGGCGTAGACGCTCTCTATCGCCGCCCGGATGTGGGCCGGTTCGCCCAGGTTGTCGTCGTCCAGGCCCAGGACCACCAGGGTCGCCACGCCGTCGTGCTCGGACCACCAGGAGTCCAGGCCGCCGCGCATCTGACGCAGGCGACCGCGGGTCAGGCCCTGCGTGACCCCGCGCATGAGCACGCTCGAGGCCGAGGTGCCCAGCGGTGCGGCGAACGTCGCGGGCAGCCGGCCCAGGTTCGAGGCCAGGCACAGCGGCGCGGTGGCGTCTCGCGCGGCACGCCTCGCGACGGCGTCGGGCACCATCTGCATGAGCGGCTTCAGCGGACCGAGGGTGTCCACCCGGGTGCCGGACGTCAGGGCCCGGAACTCGGCCGCGGCGCTCGCGCGGATCTGCGCCATGTCGGTCACGACCCCGGCTCGCTCGGGCGCGGGGGTCACCGTGGTGTCCACGGCGATCGAGACGCCGGACGTCGCGTTGGAGCGCAGGTCGTCCTTGCCGCGCAGGCTGACGGGTACGGAGACGCGCACCGGCATGCCCGCGGTCGCGGCACCGGCCGCGAGCAGGATCTCGGTGCAGACGGCGATGAGCAGGCTGTTCGCCGTCCCGCCGGCCGCGTGCGCGGTGCGGTGCCAGGTCGGGGCATCGGTGTCGACGACGACCACCGGCGGGTTGGCGGGCTGCGTGTCGTCGGTGCGCGGCTCGGGGCGGGGCCGGTCCGCCGACTGCTGCGCGAGCACCGGCGGCACCGGTCCCTGCCTGGCCGCCTGCCGCAGACCGTCCACTGCCGCGCGCGCCTGCCCGGTGGCGTCGCGCAGGTCGGCGACGAGACCGGTCCGGATGCGCTCGCCCTCCTTGGGCAGCCTGCGGGCGGACGGCGACCCGGGCACGCCCGCGGCGCCCGCGGGCCGCACGTCCGGGGCCGTCCGGCCGATGGCGGCCTTGCCCGCTGCGACCGTGGCGGCCGCGACCGCTGCCTGGAACGCGCCGATGTGCATCCCGCCGTCGGCGACCACGTGTGACGTGATGTAGCTGAGCACGCTCCCGCCGCTCGCCGTCGGCGCCGCCGCGAGGGCCCAGGTGGGACCGTGCTCGGGGTCCAGGTTCGCCTGCGCCTGCCGGTCCGCCCAGGTGAGCACGGCGTCGTCGGGCACGGGGGTGGACTCGATCGTCGGATCCAGCGACACCGTGGAGGCCGACCAGCGCGCCCGGGCGCCGGGGAGGCGGCCAGGCCGGACCACCCGCTGCAGCGGGCCGTCGGCCAGGCCGCTGTGCAGGACGCGCACGGCGGCGGCGTCCAGCGGCGCGGGCAGACGCCAGACGGTCTGGTTCACCACCGCCACCCCGAGCACGCGGCGGGTGCGGAGGAAGAGGTCGTCGTCGTAGGTGAGGCGGTTGCTGGCCGCCCCGTCGGTGGTGGTCGCTGGGCTGGTCCCTGGGCTGGTCACGGGGCCTCCGGTGGGTGGCGGGTGAGTAGAGTGCGCGCGTGCGTCACGTCCTGGCCCTGGTGGGCAGTCGAGGAGATGTCCAGCCGGCGCTCGCGGTAGGTCTGGAGCTGCGCCGCCGCGGGCACGAGGTGGTCACCGGTGTCGCGCCCAACCTCGTGCCGCTCGCCGAACGCCTGGGCCTGGACCCGGTGCCGCTCGGCATCGACTCGGCGGCCCTGCTGGGCTCGGACCTGGTGCGGCGCGATATGCGCTCGCCTCACCCCGTGCGGCGGGTGCGCGCGCTGCGCGCCGTCGCGGCGGCGGGCTGGGACGAGCTGCGCACCGGCCTGCTGGCACTGCTGGACGACGTCGGCCGCGCCGACACGGTGGTGACCGGCCTGCTCGGCCAGGAGGTCGCCGCCGCCGTCGCCGAGCGGCGCGGGCTCGGCATGGCCGCCCTGCACTACTGCCCGGTCCGGGCCAACCGGGTCGTGTCGCCCGTGAGCGGGCTGCGCGGGCCGGGCGCCACGCGCGCCGCCTGGGCGCTGGGGGAGCGGGTGCGCTGGGACCTGACCCGGCGCGCCGAGAACGACCAGCGCGGCGAGCTCGGCCTCGGCAGGGCCCGCGTGCACCTGCCCACCAGGCTGCGCGACGCCGGAGTCGTGGAGGTCCAGGCCTATGACCCGGCGCTCGTCCCCGGCCTGGCGGACGAGTGGGGTCCGCGCCGTCCGCTGACCGGCTTCCTCGCCCTGGACGACGACGCCCGCGCCCGCCTCGGGGAGGCCGGCTCCGGTGCCGATCTCGAGGAGGGCCTCGCGGCCTGGCTGGACGACGGCGACCCGCCCGTCTACGTCGGATTCGGCTCGATGCCCGTCGCGGACCTGCTCGCGCTGCTCGCCGCCGTCGACGCCGCGTGCGCCGAGCTCGGGGTGCGGGCGCTGGTCAGTGCCGGCTGGAACGACTTCTCGGCGGCCGACGGCGGCGTCCCCGGTTCCGGCGTGGACGAGAGGCGGGTGCGCGTGGTCGGCGCCGTCGACCACGCGGCGGTCCTGCCCCGCTGCCGCGCGGCGGTGCACCACGGCGGTGCGGGCACCACCGGTGCGGTGCTGCGGGCGGGGCTGCCCGCCGTCGTCGGCTGGTACTCGGCCGACCAGCCCATGTGGGGTGACCTGCTGCGGGGCGCCGGGGTCGGGGTCGCGCGCCGCGCGAGCACGCTCACACAGCCCGGCGTGCTCGCCGGGGCCCTCGCCGAGGTGCTCGACGACGCGACCGCTGCCCGGGCCGTAGCGCTCGGCGCGCGGCTCGTGCCCGCCGACCGGGCGGTCGCCGCGGCGGCCGACGCTGTCTCCGGCGTGTTCTCCGGCGCTCTCTCCGGCTGAGGCTGTGCCGTGGCGCACCGTCACCACGGCTCCGCCGGGATCTGCCAGACGTCCGCCTCGGCCAGCACCAGGTCGCGCAGCGCGTCGGCATCGGCCACGCGGTCGGGGTCCAGGCCGGCGACGCTGAGCACCGTCGTGTGGCCCACCGTCGTGCAGAAGGCGACCAGCCCACCACCGGCGGCACGCAGCTCGGCCGCGCCGGCCCCCTGGTAGTGCGACAGCGTGGCCACCGCACGGACCGCGCCGCCGGGCGCCTGCGTGTAACCGTCGGGCGGAGTGCCGAGGTTGGACGCCAGCGCGGCGGCGACGGGCGGCTGCGGCAGCTTGCTCACGACGGTGTCGGGCAGCATCTGCACCAGCTCGAGCGGTACGGGCGACACGCCAGGCTCCGCCCGGCCGACGGCGGTGTACGCCTCCTTGGTCGCCGCCCGCACCCAGCCGAGGTCGCGCGTGGCGAGCACGTCGGCCGGGATCGTGACCCGGGCGATCTTCGTGGAGTTGGCGCGCGGGTCGTCCTCGCCCCGCGTGGACACCGGGAGCGCGACGGGTACCGGCTCGCCCGGGAACCGGCCCGTGGCGTGCACGAGGCGGGCGAGGAACGCGACGAACCACGTGTTGGGCGTCCCGCCGTGCTCGGCGGCGACCTGCGCCACCTGGTCGGCCGGGAGCTCGAGATGCAGCACGGGGGCCCGCCAGCGGTCCCCGCCTTCGCTGGTTGAACCCCCGTTGGTCGAGCCTGTCGGAACCGGGGTCTCGACAGGCTCGACCAACGGCGTACCAGGCCCGGCCTGCGGAGTGGCGGGCGGCGTCCGCCGCCCGCGTGCGGCCTGGCGCGTCCGCGCCTGCGCCCAGCGCGCGACGGCCGCGGCCTGTGCGGCGGCGTCGGCGGCATCCGCGAGCAGCGCTCGCGTCCCGCGCTCGGGCGCCGGGACCACTATCGGGGCGGCGTGCGTCGACGCGCGCACCAGGGCGTCGATCAGCGCGGCGCCGTCCGCGACGGCATGTGCGCAGGTCAGGGACACGATGCCGCCGACGACGGAGCCGCCCCCACCAGCACCCGCTGCGGGGTCCGCCACCACGTCCGTCACCACGTCCGCCACCACGTCCGCCGCCGCGAGCCGCCAGGAGTGGCCGTGGGCGGGGTCGAGGGGGAGGTCGGCCTGCGCCTGCGCCCAGGTTCCGACGGCGCTCTCGGCGACGGTCGTCGTCTGCAGGTCGAGCGCGGGCAGCGTGCCCGCGGGTGCCCACCGGTGCCGGGCGCCGGGCACCCGAGCGCGCACGACCCGCCGGTGCAGGGACCCGGCGGCGAGCCCCTCGGCCAGCTCGCGCAGACGGCCCGCGTCGTACGGACCGTCGAGGCGCCACAGCACCTGGTTGACGGCCGGACTGGCTTCGCCGTCGTGCCTGCGCAGGAACATGTCGTCGGCAAACTGCAGCCGTAGCGCGGACGCCTGGTTCGGCACGCTCGTCCTCCGTCTCGGGCCGGTCCCGTTCTGGGGTAACCGTCATAGTTCGGGTGAACCATACCCATGAGGCTGACTTTCACCCGCTATATCCGGTATAACTGTCGCCGCAAGGGGTCCGCGGAACTCGTCCGACGTCGTGCTGGCCGTGCCCACAGAACGATCTAGGGATCCGCACGCATGGAATACACCGAGCTTTCGGCCTACGACCTGCCGGCCGGGACCGTGACGTCATGGACGCCGCGCGCCGACGCCGGCCGCTGGCTGCAGGACCCCAGAGAGCTGTCCCCGGGGCACGAGGCGCACCTGCGCGACTCCGCGCCGGGTTCGTGGATCGGGTCGGTGCTGCGGGTGCCCGGCCCGTACGAGGCCGAGCCGCTGCGCCGCG
Organism: Promicromonospora sp. CA-289599; assembly: GCF_050936155.1. Classification (NCBI taxonomy): domain Bacteria; kingdom Bacillati; phylum Actinomycetota; class Actinomycetes; order Micrococcales; family Promicromonosporaceae; genus Promicromonospora; species Promicromonospora sp. CA-289599. Next base: position 1,110,774 of record NZ_JBNJNI010000001.1, on the reverse strand, counting down.
CGATCCACGCGTGGATGAGCCGCCACGAGGTGCTCCGGGCCACCGTCACCCGCGACGCCGGTCAGGGCTGGCGCCGGGTGACCGCCCCCGCGGAGGCCGTCGCGATCCGGGACCTGGTGGTCGGCGACCTGACCACCGACCAGGTGACCGCGCTGCTGCCGAGCCTGCTCGCCGACGTCTCGCCGACCGCCTGGCCGCACTGCGTCCTGGCGAGCGTCGTCCCGGCGGCCCCGGACCCGGACTCAGGGCCGGAGCGCGCCGACCACTTCGTGCTCGCGTTCGGTGCCGACCACTCGGTGATGGACGCGTACTCCCAGCTCCTGTGGTTCGAGGAGATCGTCTCCCTGTACGACGCCGCCCGCCAGGGCGTGCCCGACGCCGACCTGCGCGCCCTCGAGGTCGGCTCCCACGTGGACTTCTCCGCCGAGGACCGCAAGCTCGCCATGACGCTGGCCGCCGACGGCGAGCCGGTGCGCCGCTGGCTCGACTTCCTCGGCCCCGAGGTGACCTTTCCGCGCTACGGCACCGGGGTCACCCGCCCGGCCCTCGACGCCGCCGAGGCGGCCCGCCCGCAGGCGTCCCGGTCGTACCGGCTCGCCACGGCGGACCAGACCGACGACCTGAGCGCCCGCAGCCGCGCCCGCGGCGCTTCCGCCCAGTCCGGCGTGCTCGCCGCGTTCGCGCAGGCCGCGCGGCGGGTGCACGGGCCCGACCGGCTGCGGTTCGTCCTGCCGATGCACACCCGGTACGCGCCGCAGCACGCGGCCGCCGTCGGCTGGTACGTGGGCCTGTGCCCCGTGGACCTCGACCTCGGGGGCGTGGACCCGGTGCTGCGTACGGTCTCCGCCGGCCAGGGCGAGCAGACCCCCGTCATCGACGGCGACGCCCTGACCGCGACCATCGAGCGCGTGCACACGGCGGTCTCCGCGGGCAAACCCCTGGTGCGGTACTCGTTCGCGCGCATCGCCGAGCTGGGCGGCATCACCGACGGCCCGCACTTCGCCGTGTCGTACGTCGACACCCGGTTCGTGCCGGGCGCCGAACGCTGGAGCACCTGGGAGGCACGGACCCTGCGCAGCCCCGCGTACGGCACCGACGAGCTCTACCTGTGGTTCCTGCGCACCCACGACGGGCTCAACGTCTCCACGAGGTACCCGGACACCCCCGAGGCGCACGCCGCGATGGACGCGCTGGTCGCGGAGCTCCGCGACTGCTTCCGGGCCTTCGGCACGGCGAGCCTGCGGGAGGCGGTCGCATGATCCTCGGCACGATGGGCACGTGGACCACGAGGCCCGGCCAGGTGCTGCACGTGCGGCCGACGGAGCAGGCGCGCGCCGCCGCGGCGTCGGCTCCGGTGGACCCCGGACCGCCGTCGTTCCTCCAGGGCGACCACCTGCGCGCCTATGCGGCGCGCCGGGCGTCCGGCGGCCGGCACCGCGCCTGGACCGGCACGGCCACTTACCTGGACGGCGTGTTCGACGGCGCGGCGCTGGCCCGCGCGCTCACCCGGCTGGTTCGGCGGCACGAGGGCCTGCGCACCTGGTTCGACGTCGACGCGTGCGCCGCCGGCGGTACGCCCGTGCGGCACCTGGTACCGGCGGACGCCGTCGCCTTCGAGCCGGTCGCGGTGCCCGCGTTCGCGCCGCGGCCGGGCGGCTCGTGGGACGACTGGGTGACCACGCACCTCACCGAGACGTTCGTCGCCGTCTGCCGCCCCGACGCCTGGGCGCCGTTCGCCCTCGGGGCCGTGGTCGCCGACGACGGGTTCGGCCTGTTCTGGGGGTGCGACCACGCGTTCACGGACGGGGCGTCACAGCTCATGGTGCTCAGCGAGCTCGAGGAGCTGTACGCGGAGGAGCTGGACCCGTCCCGCTCGTCGAGCGGTCCGCGCGGGTCGAGCCTGTCGAGACCGGACCCCGACACCGCGGGCTCCTTCCTCGCCCACGCCGAGGCGGAGCACGCCCTCGCCGCAGCGACTCCCGCGGACGCCCCGGAGATCCGGGCGTGGGCCGACGCCGTCGCCGCGCACGGCGGCCGCCTACCCGGCTTCGCGCTGGACCTCGGCCTGCCACCCGGCGAGACCGCCCCGGTGCGGATCCGATCGGCGACCCTGCTGGACGCCGCAGGCCTCGCCCGCCTGGACGAGCTCACCGCCGCCCACGGCGCCCGCTTCACCGGTGCGGTGTTCGCGGGCATCGCGCTCACCGACGCCCGGCTCACCGGCGCCACCGACTGGTTCGGCGTCACCGTGGTCGGCACGCGCGGGCCCGGTTTCGAGACCACCCAGGGCTGGCTGTGCAACTTCGCCCCGGTCACGTTCCCCGTGGCCGACGACGGCGGGCCGGCACCGTTCACCGCGGTCCTGCAAGCCGCCGACGCGGCGTTCCGGCAGGCCAGGAAGGTGGCGAAGGTCCCGGTGCACGCCGCGCTCGGCGTCATGCTGGCCGACGGCGTGCTCGACCCCGACGCGCTCGGCAGCCCGCAGCTGATCAGCTACCTGGACCTGCGCCGGTTCCCGGGCGCGGGCCGACCGGCCTACGACAACGGCCTGCACTTCACGGGGGAGGGCTGCACCGCCAACGCGTCGCTGTGGGTGAACCGGGACCACGAGCGGCTGTATCTCGTCACGCAGAGTCCGGACGCGCCGGCGGCGCAGGCCGCCGTCGACCGGTACATCGCCGAGCTGGCCGCCACGTTCGAGGCGGCGGTCGGCGGGCCTTCGGCGGCCGGCGGCGTCCGGGACGAGCGCCTGGAGGCGACCGGTGCGGGTTCTCTCGGCTGACCTCTGGGAGCCCGCGCCGGGCCAGGTCCTCACCTGGGACGTCACGCCGGGAGCAGGCCTGGTGCCCGAGCCCGCGCCGATCACCTTCAACCAGCGCAACCACCTCCTCGGGGCGGAGCGCGGCGAGCCGAGCGTATGGATCACCGCCGCGTTCGACGTCGACGGGCCCGTCGACGTCGATGCCCTGGAGGCAGCCTTCCGGGACCTCGTGGTCGGTCACCCGGGCTTGCGAGTCGAGGCGGTTCGGCGGCTGGGCACTGACGTCGGCCTCGTGCAGCACGAGCCCGGCAGCCTGGTCTGGCAGCGCCACGACGGACCCGCCACCCGCACTGTCGAGGCCACCCGCGCGCACCTGGTCGCCGAGCTCGGCCGGCGGTGCGCGCCGTTCGGCTACCCGGCATTCCTGCCTGCGGGGATCAGCCGCCCGGACCGCTCCACGATCGTGCTGGGCATGGACCACCTGCACACCGACGCGTGGTCCACGACCGTGGTCGTCGAGGAGCTTGCCACGCTCTACGCGGAGCATGCCCGGCACGCGGCGCCTGTCCTCGCCATGGCCGGAGCGGTCGCGGCGGGCGCCGGGGCCGTGGCTGCGGCGCCGTCCGCGGACGCGCCGGCCTTGCCGGACGTGTTGACCCTGCCGGACGTGTTGACCCTGCCGGACGCGTTGACCCTGCCGGCGAACGACCCGGTCGGCCCGGTGTTTGTCGGCGCCGACGACCCGCGGCTCGCGACCTGGCACGGATTCCTCCGCGACCAGGGCTGGGCGCTGCCCGTGTTCCCCCTCCCGCTCGGCGTGCCCGACGGCGAGCGGGCACCCCAACGCACCGTCGTCCGCTCCCTGGCTGACTCCACAACCGCGGACGCCGTCGCCGGACGCGCCGCAGGGGCCGGTGCATCGACGTCGGCCGCCGTGCTGGCCACGTTCGCCCGGGCCGTCGCCGACCTCGGCGGCCCCACCGTGCTGGAGACGCTCCTGCCGGTGCATACCCGAGCCGACGAGTCGGCGCGTCGGGCCGTCGGCTGGCACACGACCACGGTGCCGCTGCGCATCGAGGTGGACGCCCCGGTGCCGGCGGGAGCCTGGGCCTCGACCGGAGCAGGGACCGGCGTCGTCACGGACATGGCGCTCGCCGCCACAGGCCAGGCGCTGCGGGCCGCGCGGGCGCTGTCCGCGGTCCCGCTGGAACAGCTCGTCGAGACGCTGCCGCAGCCCCTACGGTTCCCGCGGCGAGACATCTTCCAGATGTCCTATCTGGACTATCGCCGGCTCCCCGGCCACGCGGCGGCCGCCGAACGGCGGGCGCACCACGTCTCGGCCGCGACCCGGGCCGACGACCTGCAGATCTGGGTGTCCCGCACCGACGACGGCGTGGCGGTCCGGGCGCGCATGCCGCGCACCGACGTCGCGGTGGAGACGATCGACGCTCTGCTCGACCGCTGGGCGGCACGACTTACGGAGCTGGCTACGGGCTGAGCAACACGACGGGTGCGCCCGTGATTCTGCGGAAAGATACATAAAGTGTATCGTTCTGTGTTATGGAGGGCGCAGCGCGGTCCGTGGTGCCTAAGGCAAGCAAGCTTGCTGACTGGGCATTGGCCCGGGGGGTGACACACCTGACGGCGACCGAAGTCGCCACCATCCTCGCTGTGCCTGAGGAGCAGGTAAGGGTCCGCCTTCGCGTGCCCGCACAGCGTGGTGAATGGGTATCGCCGATGCGTGGTCTCTGGGTCCCTGTACCGCCGGAGTTCCGCACCTGGGGTGCGCCGCCCGGTATAGAGATCGTGGCGGCGATGATGGACTACGCCGACGCTCGGTACTACGTCGGCTGGTTGGCTGCAGCGGAGCTGCACGGGGCGGCACACCAGGCCCCGCAGGTCTTCCAGGTGGCGACCTCGAAGGGCCTCAGAGGCCGTCAGGTCGGACGGACCCGGTTCGAGTTCCTCACGAGGTCTGCGGTGATGCGGGTCCCGATCGAGCGTCGGGTCACGCGGACTGGTGTCGTGCAGATCTCCACGGTGCACACGACGATGCTCGACATCGCTGCCGATGTGCAGGCGGCGGCCGGAATGGACAACGCCGCCACCGTTATTGCGGAACTCGCCGAGCAGGACAGCTTCGACCCTGGCACTCTAGTGGAGGTCGCGCGCGAGTATCCGGCTGCCGCCCTGCAACGCATCGGCTGGTTGCTGGAACGGTTCGGAGACACGGCTCTCGGACCGGTCGCGGATGCCGTGCGTGAACGAGCCGGGGGGCAGGCGCGTCTGGACCCGACCCGAGGAAAGGTCGGTCCACTCGACGGCCGCTGGAACGTCCGCCTGAACACCACTGTGGAGCCCGACCTGTGATCCCTCGTTCTGCCATTACCGCCTGGTCCGTGTCGCACCCTTGGCCGACAGTCGATCAGGTGGAACAGGACCTGCTGCTGTCCCGTGCCATGTGCGTGATCGCCGAGCACGAGTATCTCGGCGAGGAGCTGGTCTTTCGCGGAGGCACTGCGTTGCACAAGCTGCATCTGGTCACCGGTTATCGGTACAGCGAAGACCTGGACTATGTGCGCAGGACGCAGGGCGGGATCAAGCCGCTGATGGCAGCGCTGACCGAGGCGGGCCAGGGCCTGGGCTTCGAGGTTCGGACACGTGTCTCGGAGCACCCGAAGGTCTTTTGGCGCGCCGTATCGGACTCCGGGGTTCCACTGCGGCTCAAGATCGAGGTGAACACACATGAGCGGTCACCGGCCCGAGCGCTGCAGCGCTTGGAACACTCAGTCGACTCGGAGTGGTGGACCGGAAGCGCCAAGATCCTGACGTTCCACCCGGCGGAGCTCGTCGCGACAAAGATTCGTGCGCTGTACCAGAGGTCGAAGGGCCGGGACCTGTTCGACCTGTGGCTGGCTCTGACGGAGATGGCGTTGCTGCCTGACGAGATCCTCGCGAGCGTTGGACCCTACCGCCCGGACGGCCTCACATCTGCACAGGCGATCGCAAATCTTCGTCGGAAGGTCGGCGATCCAACGTTCGCCACGGACCTGGACCGCCTGCTTGTCACCGTCCCGGCCGGCTATTCGGTCCCGGATGCAGCGGAGGCCGTGATCGAGCTGTTGCTTGCGCGGCTGGACGACTAGGCCGGGACTGGTCGCCGCGGGGCGACGCCGCCGTTGGCGCCGTCCTACCCTGCCTACATGGCTTCCGACGACGTCCGTACGCTCACCGAGGCCAGGGCCGTCTCCGCCCTGGCCAACCCCGCGCGCTCCCGCCTGCTCGACTCGCTGACGGCGCAGGGGCCCGCCACGGCGTCGGCGCTGGCCGAGCGCACCGGGCTGGCGGTCGGGAGCATCAGCCATCACATGCGGGTGCTGGCGACCGCCCGGCTCGTCGAGGAGGCACCGGAGCTGGCGCGCGACGGGCGGGAGCGCTGGTGGCGCCGTGCGGCGCGGTCCATCACCTGGGGCCGGTCGACGCTGCCGCAGGACGCCGAGAGCCAGCGGCAGGCGGTGGCCGCGGAGGAGTTCATGCTGGCGCGTCAGGTCGAGCGGGCCCGCGCCTGGCTGGAGCGTTCCGAGACGAACGAGGAGTGGGGCCGGGCCGAGCTCGCCACGGACTCCTGGCTGCGGCTCACCCCGGACGAGCTGAGCGAGCTCGGCGACGAGATCAACGCGGTGGTGGGACGCTGGAAGGAGCGGAGCCGGGCGGTCGACGCCTCGGACGGCATGGAGGGGCGTGAGCACGTCTTCCTGTTCGCGCGAGCGTTCCCCTCGCAGCCCTGACCCAGTCCTCAACTGAACAAGGACACTTGTACAAGAAGTCTTGTACGTCTAGCCTGTCGATATGACGACGTCGACAGCGCCTCCCCGCGATACCGCCTCCGCCGCGCGGCCTCTCGGGCGCAACCGAGCCTTCGGCCTGCTCTGGCTGGGCGAGGGCGTGAGCCTCGTCGGCAACGCGACGAGCTCGACGCTGCTCCCGTTGCTCGCGGTGACCCAGCTCGACGCCGGTCCTACCTGGATGGGGCTCATCGCGGCCGCGACGTGGCTGCCGTGGCTGGTGATCGGCCTGCCGGCGGGCGCGTGGGTGGACCGGCTCCCGGCCCGGCGGGTGATGATCGTCGCGAACCTCGTGTCCGCCGCCGCCTTCGGGAGCCTGCCGCTGGCCTTCGCGCTCGAGGTCCTCACGCTGACCCACATAGCTGTGGTGGGTCTGGTGGGTGGGGTCTGCACGGTGTTCTTCCGGACCGCGTACCAGGTGTTCCTGCCCGAGGTGGTGCCCGCCGAACAGCTCGAGTCCGCGAGCTCGCGCCTGTTCGGCACGGAGTCCGCCGCGCAGGTGGCCGGGCCGGGTCTGGGCGGCCTCCTCGCCCAGTGGCTCACGGCTGCGGCCGGGATCGCGCTCGACGCCGCGACCTTCCTCTGGTCCGCCGTGTGCCTGTGGCGGATCCGGCTGCCCCGTCCGGCGAAGGTGCCCGACGGCCCGGCCGAACCCCTGCTCGCGCGCATCCGCGAGGGGGTGGACCTGGTGCGCCGCGACCGCTACATCCCGTGGCTCGTGGGCATCGGCGGACTGTCCAACTTCGGGCTCACGGGGTACGGGGCGCTCCTGGTCCTGTTCCTCGTGCGCGACCTGCACCTGACCGAGGCAGGGGTCGGCGCTGTCCTCGCGGTGGCGGGTGGAGGCGGGGTGGTGGGCGCCGTCGTCGCCCCGTATCTGAGCAGGTTCCTCGGGAGCGGCCGGGCCTCCACGACACTGCTGGTGCTCTGCGGCCCCGCCGCGCTGCTCGTCGGCGCGGGCCTGCCGGGCTCGGGCGCGGTGATCACCGCGGCCGGCGGCTTCCTGACCGGCCTGTTCGTGGTGGCGGGCAACGTGATCCGGAACGCGTGGCGGCTCCGGTACGTGCCGGCCGGCCTGCGCGGCCGGGTGATGACGGTGATGCAGGTGGTGAACTTCGGCACCATGCCGGCGGCCGGCGTCGTCGCGGGCTGGCTCGGCGGGGAGATCGGCGTCCGCGAGACGATCCTCGTGATGGCGGCCGTGCACTGCCTCGCGTGCTGGGGCGTGCTGCTCTCGCCCCTGGCGCGGATGCGGGAGCTGCCGACGGGACGGCTGGGCGGCCAGCCGTCCCGTTCGGCGGCGGCGGTCAGGCTCCCGCGGTGACCCGCCGGTCGATGCCGCCGGTGAGCTCCGCGGCGTCGTAGTCCGCGCCGCCGTCGAGGCTCGGCATCATCGAGGTGAGCTGCGGCTTCCACTCGGCGTACCGCTCGGGGAAGCAGCGCTCGAGCAGCCCGGTCATGGCGGCGACGGCGGTCGACGCACCCGGGGACGCGCCCAGCAGGCCGGCGATGGTGCCGTCCTGGGCTGCGACGACCTCGGTGCCGAACTCCAGCACGCCACCCTTGCCCTTGACCCACTTGATGACCTGGACGCGCTGGCCCGCGGTGATCTTCTCCCAGTCGCCCGGCTGCGCGGTCGGCATGAACCGCTGCAGCTCGTGGAACTTGGTCTCCGGCGCGGCCACGACCTGACCCACCAGGTAGCTGGTCAGGTCGAGGTTCTTCACGCCGGCGCCCAGCATCGAGAACACGTTGTGCGCGCGCAGCGACGTGATCAGGCCCAGGTACTTGCCCTTCTTGAGGTACTTGGGGCTGAACCCGGCGTACGGGCCGAACATCAGGTAGCTCTTGCCGTCCACGATGCGCGTGTCCAGGTGCGGCACGGACATCGGCGGCGCGCCGACGTCGGCCTTGCCGTACACCTTGGCCTGGTGCTGGGACACGATGGCCGGGTTGTCCGTGCGCAGGAACTCGCCGGAGATCGGGAAGCCGCCGTACCCGCGCGCCTCCTTGATGCCGGAAGCCTGCAGCAGCGGCAGCGCGCCACCGCCCGCGCCGACGAAGACGAACTTCGCCCGGACGGTACGACGGCGGGTGCCCGCGTTCCAGGACCGGTCGTGCAGGTTCAGGCGCCAGCGCCCGTCCCGCAGCTTCTTCAGGCCCCGGACCTCGTGGTTCAGGTGCAGCTCGGTGTTGTGCGCCGTAGCGAACTCGACGAGCTTCTTGGTCAGCGACCCGAAGTCGACGTCGGTGCCCGCGGCGGCGCGCGTGGCCGCGATCGGCTCGTCGGCGTCGCGGTCCTGGGTCATCAGCGGCGTCCACTGCCCGATGACCTCGGGGTCCGAGCTGAACTCCATGTCGCTGAACAGCGGGTGCGCGCTGAGCGCCTCGTAGCGGCGGCGGAGGAAGTCGACGTTCTCGGCGCCGCGCACGAACGTCATGTGGGGCGTGACGTTGATGAAGTCGGTGCCCTCCATCAGGCCGGCGGTCAGGAGGTGGTTCCAGAACTCGCGGGAGGTGTGGAACTGCTCGTTGATCTTCACCGCCTTGGAGATGTCGACCGAGCCGTCCTTGCGCTCGGGCGTGTAGTTCAGCTCGCAGAGTGCGGCGTGGCCGGTGCCCGCGTTGTTCCACGGGTTCGACGACTCGAGTGCCACCTCGTCCAGGCGCTCGTAGATTCCGATACGCCAGGTCGGCTCGAGGATCGTGAGCAGCGCGCCGAGGGTGGCGCTCATGATCCCCCCGCCGATCAGCGCGACGTCGACCTCTTCGGAGGGACGCGGGGCTGTCTGGAGATAAGAAGTCACGACAGGTACATTAGCGGGCTTGTGAAAAGTTGAACGAGCGCTGTGGCGTGAATCACGTGATGCGATCCGTGACCTCCCTCACGCTCACAGCGCCCGCCGCCGCACCTCCCGCTCAGCGAGCGGGGACCGCGGACGGCCACGGCCCCAGCTCGGGCAGCTCGCCCGGCAGCGGGTTCGCCGGCGTACGCCCGGCGAGCCACGCCGTGACGTCCCGCGGGTCACCGGCGATGTTGTCGACGGCGACGCCGTCGGGCAGCCGCACCGCCAGGAACTCGCGCAGGTGGGCGCACAGGGTGTCGTCCCACGTCTCGTACCCGACCTCCTGGGACGTGCCGGCCAGGGCGTCCACCGAGTGGATCCGCACCTCGCGCCACCAGGCGAGCACGCAGCCCGAGAGGGGGCCGCCGCGGTACCCGCTGGGAGCGGCCCAGAGCGGCGACCCGGGCTCGGGCCAGGCGCTCGCCAGGTCGTTGCGCAGGGCGCCGAGGACCGCGAGGTGCTCGGACACCGTGCGGCCCGAGCCCGCCTCGATCCCGGCGTCGCGGGCCTCCTGGCTCGCGTACACGGGGACCACCTCGCCGCGTTCGGCGGCCTGCGCCTGGCCGCGCAGCGCGTTGCCCAACGCCGCGACGTGGGACAGCACGTGCCCGCGCGTCCAGCCCTCCAGGGTCGACGGCGCGGCGAGGTCAGCGTCGGTCAGGTGCCCGACGGCGGAGATCAGCGTGCCGAGGCCCGTGTCGGAATCGGCGAGGGCGTGCGAGACGGTGCTGGTGGTGCTCACGGTGTTGGTCCCTCCAAGGAAGTCATACGATCGGATCGGGTTGTCAGACGTGGAGGTCAGCCGGGTGACCTGTACGTCTGACAAGTTGGTGGGCCGGGTGGGGTCAGGGCCAAAGGAGGCCGCGGGCCCAGCCGGTGACCTCGGCCCGGTACAGCAGACGGGTGTGCGGGCCGTCGTCGGGCGCCTGCCAGAACTCGACCTCCGTCGGGGCCAGCACGTACGCGGTCCACTCCGGGGCGGTCAGCTCGGTGTCGGCGGTGACCACGGCGAGGGCCTCCGCGAAGGCCCGCACGTACTCCTCCCGGGACGCCAGCGGCTCGCTCTGGCGGTTGACGATCCCGGCGGCCCGCGAGGCGTCGGGTCGCGCGAGAAAGTCCGCACGGCTCGCCTCCTCGCCCGCCGACGCCGCGCTGCCCGTCACCTTGACCTGGCGGCCCAGCTCGGGCCAGAAGAACGTCAGCGCCGCATGCGGGTTGGCCGCCAGGTCGCGGCCCTTGGGACCCGAGGACTGCGAGGCGAACCACCAGCCGTCCGCCGTCACGTCCTTGAGCGCCACGGTCCGCGCATGCACCCGCCCCGACGGCTCGGCCGTCGAGAGCGTCATGGCGTGCGCCGCGAGCAGGTCCGCCTCGATCGCCTCGTCCATCCAGGTCACGAACAGCTCGTGCGGCGTGGGCGGCGCGGCGTCCGGGTCGAAGGCCGGGAGTCCCGGCCGGGCGAAGGTGGGCAGGGCGCGCAGGCGCTCGCGGAAGGTCACGTGTCCTCCTTGTTGGTCAGCCGGTTGGTCAGCCGTCGGTCAGCAGGCCGACGAAGCCGCGCACCGCGGCGGTCAGGGCTTCCGGGTCCTGCGTGGCGCGGGCCAGGACGTAGCCGCCCTGGATGATCGCGAGGGCGGCGTGCGCCCGGTCGCGGGCGACGTCGTCGGGCAGCCCGGTCTCGCGGAAGATCGTGGTGAGGACGCCGAGCAGGCGCACGAAGTAGGCGGCGAGCACGTCGCGCAGGCCGTCGTCGTCCAGCACTGCCTGTTCGGCGGTGAGGCGGCCGATCCGGCAGCCCGCCAGGGCGTCGCGCGGCCGCTCGAGGTAGGCGACGAGCCGCTGGATCGCGGGGGAGTCGCTGCCCAGCGTCGTCATCGCCCGGGCGAGGAGCTGGTCGACGGTCGCGCCGACGGCAGCCACGGCGAGGTCGTGCTTGGTGGGGAAGTGGTGGTAGAGGCTGCCCTGTCCGACGCCGGAGGCCGCCAGCACCGCGCGGGGGCTCGTCGGCCCGACCCCTTGGACGGCGAAGAGGTCCTGCGCGGCGTCGATGAGGCGGTCGCGTGCGGTCGGCGTGCTCATCGCCGCACCATACCTACCTCCAGGTATGGTGCGCAACCAAGAGAGCCCTGAACGCCCAGGTCAGGTGCGTGACCTGGGCGTCCTACGGGTAGTGGCTCAGAACAGGGTGATGACGCCCAGCACGCCGACCGCCAGGGCGAGCGCGAGCGAGACCGCGATCAGCACGCTGTGCACGGTGAGGAACCTCGTCGCCCGCCCGTCGGCGTCGCGCGACCGGGGGTCGGCGGCGATGCGCTGCCAGAACCGCGGCCAGATGAGCAGGTTCCAGGCGGCGGTGGCAATGAGCACGACGGACCAGACAACCGGGATATCCACGGCCCCAGTATGACGGCGATCGACCATGCACCTGCTGCCAAGGATGCCCCGGTCCTGGCAGCAAGTGCATGGTCAACAGCCGTCCGGGTCAGAAGTAGTCGCGGACGTGGAGCTGGCGTGGCGGGAACAGGGCGGTCAGGGCCGTGTCGTGGGTCGGGGCACCGGTCAGGTGGCCCGCCAGCCGCAGGTTCGCCGCGGACTGCGCGCCCGCGTACAGCAGCGCCAGCCCGTTCGGGCTGAGCACAGGTCGCTGGTGGTGCGCGTCCTCGATCGTGAGGGCGTCGCGCTCGAGGTGCGTGACGCCGTCGGACACCGTGAGCGTCCACGCTCCGTCGAGATCCCGCGCGCCGCGGACCGCGAACGGGACGCGGGCGCCCTCCAGCGGCGAGCGGACGCCGCCCAATGCCCCGGCCACGTCCAGGATCCGCAGCATGTACGGGTGGGCCGAGTGCACCGTGGAGGTCAGGTCGGGCAGCACCAGCCAGGCGGGATCGAGGCCCGACGTCGACACCCGTGCCGTGCCGACCACCGTCGAGAAGCTGCCGAGCGTGCGCCACAGCGCGCGGGCGGCATCGGGCGTCAGGGCGATGAGGTCGTCGACCTCCATGAGGGCGGTGGCGGGCGTGTAGCCCTCGCCGCGGATCCAGCTCGCGAAGCCGATCACCTCGCCCGCCGTGCCCTCCGTCGTGTCGATCGCGAGGGTGACGCCCGTGTAGTCGGCGAAGAACTTCTCCGGCGGGGTCCAGAACGGCTTCTCCGCCCGCGACACCGGACCGTTCTGGGCGGCGGCCCACCGGTGGTGGACGGCGACCATCGCATCGAAGTCGGCGATGCCCGCCCGGCGCGTGACCACCCCTTCGGGTGCCGCGACGCGGTTCAGGTTCAGCAGGGGGACGTCGACGTCGTCGTACGAGCCGACCACCTCGTAGCCGAGCCCGCGGTAGATGCCCGGCGCCGTGGGGTAGAGCGTGGAGATCACCTCGCCGTGCTCCCGCGCCTGCTCCAGCGCGGCGTCGAAGAGCCGGCCGAGGTGGCCGGATCCGCGGCGCTCGGGCTCGACGGCGACCCCGGCGACGCCCGCTGTCGGCACCCGTGCGCCGTGGAACCACGACGTGAACCCGTACACGCGCAGGCGTGCGGCCAGGCCGTCGTCGTCGAACGCACCCCACTCGCGGAAGCCTGCGGCCTCCCACTCCTCGCGCGTCGGGACCGGACGGCCGTCGCCCGGCGTGCCGAACGCCTCTCCGCCGAGGCGGGTGTAGTCCGGCTGGTCGGCGTACTTGACGGGTCGCACGGTGAGGCTCATGGAGGCGACCCTAGACATTGGGCTCTTGCGCATCCATCCGAATTCGAGGCTGAGCTCCGGACCGGCTCCAGGTTGTCAGTCGCCGAAGTAGGTGACCAGATCCTCCGCGGGGTGGGGCCGGAACAGCGGCGTGCGCGTCACCTCGAGCGGCTCCGGTGTGAGCAGCCCCGGCAGCTCCGCGTCGGCTCGGCGGTCCCCGGGGGCGGAGCCGTCGTCGGGCACCAGGTCGCGCTGGAAGAGCACCGCGTCGTGCCACTGGCCGAGCTTCCAGCCGATCTTCTCGAACGAGCCCGCGCGGTGGAAGCCCGCCGCCTCGTGCAGCGCGATGGCCGGGTCGTTCGGCAGCACGATGCTCGCGATCGCGCGGTGGTACCCGCGGCGTGCGAGCCGCGCGAGGAGCGCGCTGTACAGGGTGCGACCGACGCCCTGCCGCTGGTGGTCTGCGGCGACGTACACGTTGGTCTCCAGCGTCCACCGGAACGTCGGGCGGTCCGCGAACGGTCTGGCGTACGCGAAGCCGGCCAACACGCCGTCCGCCTCGAGCACGAGCCACGTCTCGCGGCCGAAGAACCGCTCGATCCGGCGCGTCATCTCGCGGGAGTCCGGCGGGCTGGTCTCGAAGGTCGCCGCCGAGTCGGCGACGAACGGGGCGTAGATGGCGGCGCAGGCTGCGGCGTCGTCTGGAGTCGCGACGCGGACGATGCTGTCCATGGACGGATCCTGCCCTGAACAGGCCGGACGCGATGATCGCAGCGCGGGCTTGACGACCGTGGGCCGAGCGGGTACGCCTCGCGCGGCGAGTACGGCGCGCCGTAGGCGAAGCCGCGTCCGGATGTCTGTCTGTCGGTGGCTGGGCATAGCGTGTGGCTCGTGACCACGCTCCAGAGACGGGTGCTCCTCGTCGCGATCCTCGGTTCGTTCGTGTCGTTCCTCGACGGCACGGTCGTGAGCGTCGCGCTGCCCGCCATCGCGGGAGAGCTCGGCGGTGAGGGCGTGGAGGCCCTGGCCCTGCAGCAGTGGGTCGTCGACGCGTACCTGGTGACGCTCGGCGCGCTGATGCTCGTCGCCGGCTCGGTGTCCGACGTCTACGGACGGCGCCAGGTGCTGGCGGCCGGGCTCGTGGGCTTCGCTGTCGCCTCGGTGCTGTGCGCGATAGCCCCCACCGGTCCCGTCCTCGTCATCGCCCGCGCGCTGCAGGGGGTGGCGGGCGCCCTGCTGGTCCCGAGCTCGCTGGCCCTGATCGTCGCGACGTTCGGCGGCGAGGCGCAGTCGCGTGCGATCGGCCGGTGGACGTCGTGGACGACCGCGGCGATGATCGTCGGCCCGTTCGTCGGCGGCATGCTCGTCGATCTCGCCTCCTGGCGCTGGGTGTTCTGGATCAACGTTCCGGTCATCGCCGTGACGCTCTGGCTGCTGCGCGGGGTGCCCGCCGCGGAGGGCGAGCCCGGCCGGCGGGTCGACGTCCCGGGAGCCGCGCTGGCCGCGTTCGGCCTCGCGGGCGTGGTGTTCGGGCTCATCGAGGGGGAGCGGCTCGGGTGGACCTCGCCGGTGATCCTGGTGTCCGTCCTCGCGGGTGCGGTGATGCTGGTGTCGTTCGTGCTCTACCAGCGGCGGGCCGCCGACCCGATGCTGCCGCTGCGCCTGTTCGAGGCGCGCAACTTCGCGTGGGGGAACCTCGCGACCTTCGCGATCTACGGTGCGCTCTCGCTGGGCGGCTTCGTGCTCACGCTGTTCCTGCAGCAGGTCGCCGGGTACTCCGCGACGTGGTCCGGGGTGGCCCAGCTGCCGACCACGCTCGCGATGATCCTGCTGTCGGCCTGGTTCGGCACGCTCGCCGGCCGGTACGGGCCGCGGCTGTTCATGACGCTGGGCCCGATCGTCGCGGCGGCCGGGTTCCTCCTGATGCTCTCGATGGACGAGACCGCGTTCTACCCGACCCAGGTGCTGCCCGGTCAGCTCGTGTTCGGCCTCGGCCTCTCGATCACGGTGGCGCCCCTGACGGCGGCCATCCTCGGCGCCGTCCCGGCCCACGACGCCGGCATCGGCTCCGCGGTGAACAACGCGGTCTCGCGGGTCGCCGGGCTGCTCACCGTGGCGTTCGCGGGCATCATCACCGGCGGCGTGCTCGACGTCGCCTCGTTCCACCGCGCGCTCCTCGTGGCCGCGGCCCTGCTCGTGGTCGGCGGGCTGCTGTCCCTGGCGGGGATCCGGAACGCACGTGGGGTAGATCCGAACCAGACACTGGTCAAACCGACTTAGGTGTGCCTAACCTCAGCGCATGGCATTCAAGGGGCGCAAAGCGGTCGATCCGCATGTCGTGATGGCTGAGGTCGTCAACACCAAGCGGGTCACGCCGAACATGATGCGCGTGACGCTCGGTGGTGACGATCTCGCCCACCTCACGCCGGCGGGCTACGACCAGTGGTTCCGCCTCTTCCTGCCCCGCGCCGGACAGGACATGCTGCGCCTGCCCAAGCGGACCTCGGGGCTCTGGTACGCGGAATACCTCACCACCCCGAAGGCCCAGCGCCCCTGGGTGCGCAACTACACCGTCCGCGCCGCGCGGCCCGACCTGAACGAGATAGACGTCGACTTCGTGCTGCACGCAGCAGGGGACGAGACCCCGGGCGACCCCGAGCACGCCTCGGGTCCGGGGGCCGGCTTCGCCCAGGCCGCCGACCGGGGGATGCGCGTCGGCATCCTCGATCAGGGCATCACCTTCGACGCGAACCACCCGCACGGCTGGATGCTCCTGGTGGCCGACGAGTCCGGGCTGCCCGCCGTAGCCGGCATCTGCGAGTCGCTTCCGGACGACGCCCGCGGCACCGCCCTCATCGAGGTGCCGACAGCCGGGGACAAGCAGGAGTTCCGGGCGCCGTCCGGCGTCGAGGTCCGGTGGGTGGTGCGGTCCGACGCGCACGCCGTCCCGGGACAGGCCGCGCTCGCGGAGCTGCACGAGCTCGAGCCGGCCGGGCCGGTCGCCGACGTGTACGCGTTCACCGTCGGCGAGTCGTCGCTGGCGACCGGCGCGCGGCGGCACCTGGTCAACGAGCGCGGCGTACCCAAGGCACAGGTGGACTTCGTGGGCTACTGGCGGCACGGCCGCTCTTCCCCGGGCTGAGCCGAGGGTGGTCGGCAGAATGTCAGGTAGTCGGCATTTCGAGGTACCGACCACCTGACGTTCTGCCGACCACTCGAGTCCTGAGGAGGGCCGGCCGGGGGCGGGGGAAAAGGGTTGGTGCGGGCGGGCGGGTGTGTCAGGGTCCCGGCGTGACTTCCTTCATCTCGCACGTGACCGTGGACTGCGCCGACGCCTACTCGCTCTCCCAGTGGTGGAAACCGGTGCTCGGCTACGAGGACGTACCCGGTGACCCGAACCTGCCCGGCCACGACGAGTGCATGATCGTGGACCCGGCCGGCAAGGGTGTGTCAGTCCTGTTCATCGAGGTGCCGGAGGGCAGGTCGGCCAAGAACCGGCTCCACCTCGACCTGCGCCCCCGGGTAGACCTCCGGGACACCGAGATCGAACGACTCGTCGCGCACGGCGCAACGGTGCTCGGCGACCACCGCGGTCAGTACGGCCCCGGCAGCGGCTGGGTGACCCTTGCCGACCCCGAGGGCAACGAGTTCTGCGTCCTGCGTTCGGAGGCCGAGGCCGCCGCACAGCCGGCGCCGACCGGAGCGGCCGACGCATGAGCCCCGGCGTCCGGCGTCAGACCCGGACGACCACCTTGCCGCGCGTGTGGCCCGTCTCGCTGGCCCGGTGCGCGTCCGCGGCGTCGGCCAGGTCGAAGACCTGCGCGATCTCCACGGTCAGCTCGCCGGCGTCGAAGAGCGCGGTGAGGGCGTCGAGACCCGCCGTGGACGGGCGCACCCAGAGGTAGTGCCCGCCGTGCTCGGTACGGGCGGTGGGGTCGGCGATCGACGCGATCGTGCCGCCGTCGGCCAGGAGCTCGGCGCTCGCGGCCACCGCCCCGCCGCCGACGAAGTCGAGGGCGACGTCGATGCCGTCGGGCGCGATGGCGCGGACCCGGTCGACGAGGCCGTCGCCGTAGGTGACGGCCTCGGCGCCGAGCGTGCGCAGGAACTCGTGGTTGCCCTCGCTCGCGGTGCCGATGACGCGCGCGCCGAGCGCCTTGGCGATCTGCACGGCGAACGCGCCGACGCCGCCGGCCGCGGCGTGCACCAGCACCGTCTGCCCCTCGGCGACCCCCGCACGCTGGATCGCCTGATAGGCGGTGAGGCCCGCGAGCGGCACCGCTGCCGCCTCCTCGAAGCTCAGCTCCGCTGGCTTGCGGGCCAGCGTGCGCACGGGCGCCGCGACGAGCTCGGCGAACGTGCCGCCCTGCACGGTGTCCTTGCGTACGTAGCCGTACACCTCGTCGCCCACCTGGAACTCAGCGGTGTCCAGGCCCACCTGCTCGACGACGCCCGCGACGTCCCAGCCCGGGACCGCCGGGAACACCGTGTCGATCAGACCTTCCAGGTAGCCCTGGCGGATCTTCCAGTCGACCGGGTTCACCGACGCCGCCTTCACCCGGACGAGCAGGGTGTCGGGGCCGATGTGCGGGTCGGGCTGGTCGGTGAGCTCGAGGACGTCGGCACTGCCGAACTTCGAATACGTGATGGCTCGCATGCCAGCGACAACCCGCCCGGCGGACGCGGCTATTCCGCGACCGCCGGGCGGGCCGGGGCACAGGGCCCGCGTGCACAGGGCCCGGTTCGTTCAGTGCCCGTCACTCAGTGCAGCGGCAGCCGCGTCACCCAGTACTCGGTGTCGTCCTCGGGGGTCGTGGTGAACCGGGCGTTCGGCAGGTACAGCGCACCCGCGAAGCGGGCGATCGTGGTGGGCGTGTCGAAGTCGTCGCTGGTGCGGGTCTGCACCACCCGCCCCTTCGATGCCGCCTGGTCGAGTCGCACCGTCGCCACCTGGTTGCTGGTGTTCTGCGCGACGTAGAGCGTGCGACCGGTCCGGAGCATCCCGTCACCGTTGGTGAGCCGCGCGTCACCGAGGTCCACCCGGTCCGCATGCCCGTTGTCCCGGTCGACCCGGAACAGGTCGCCTGTCGTCGAGTTCACGACGAGCAGGTTCTTGCCGTCGGGCGCGGTGGTGATGCCGTTGGCGTTGAACCCGTCGACCTGCTCCCAGTCGCCGTGCAGCGCCAGCTCGTCGTGCGTGTCCGTGAGCCGGCCGCGCGGTCCGAGGTGCAGCCGGTGCACGACGGCGCGCTGCGAGTCGGTGAAGTACGCGTAGTCGCGGGTCACGACGACGTCGTTCACGAAGCCGCCGCCGAAGTCGTACGTCGCGAGGACCTCGCCCGAGCGCCCGTCGACGACGCGCGCGCCGCCGCCCGGGCCGCCCGCGACGAACAGGCGACCGCGCGCGTCCACGGTGAGCCCCACCGACGGCGAGCCGGGTCCCTGGCTGATCACCTCGCCCTCACCGGTCAGGAGATCGGCGCGGTAGATGTCGCCGTCGGCGAGCGAGCCGAACCACGCGGCCGGGCCCGCCGTCGTGATCCCCTCGGGCCGGAAGCCGTCGGGCAGCTCTATGCGGTCCGGGAGCTCGATCTGGGGAAAGGGGTCGCGCAGGCCGTGGGCGGGCTGCGGCGCGAGCTGGCGTGCGGTGGAGTCGCTGGGGGCGGCTCCGGGTGCGGCGACCGCTGTCGCCGGGACGGCCGCGAGCGTGATCGCGGCAAGGATGGCCGTAGGGGCGGCCAGACGCTTGGGGTAGCTGAACATCCGTGTCCTCCGTCCGTCGCGCAACACGGTACGTCGGTGGCCCGCAGAAGAATAGGAATTGTCAGTAAAAGTGTGCCAAGCGGCGCCGCGTCACGCCTGCCCTGGCGGCTCCGCCACCACCTCGTCCGGCGACTTGTCCGGCCGCCAGCCGCGCCACACGGAGTGCCGCATCCGCCGCTCGCCCGATGCGCCGTCGCTGCCCTCCACCCAGTCGGCGTACGTCACCTCGCCCACCAGCCGGGGTGTCACCCAGCGCGCGTCCGACGCGTCCTCCTTCGGCACTCCGGCCGCGCTCGGCGTCTTGCGCTCCATCGCCCGCAGCCGGGCGGTGATCTCCCGCCGCTCGCGCTCGGTGAAGCCCGTCCCGACGCGGCCGACGTAGCGCAGGCCGTCGCCGTCCGCGCCCTGCTCGGGCACCGCCATGAGCAGCGAGCCCAGCACCGAGGCGTTCGCCCGGCCCGGGCGCCAGCCCACGATGACCACCTCCTGCATCGCGCTGTGCTTGAGCTTGAGCCATTCCCGCGAGCGGCGTTCCGCATAGGTGGAGGTGCGGCGCTTGGCGACCACGCCCTCCAGGCGCAGGGTTCGGGAGGTGCGCATGGCGGCGTCGAGGTCGCCGTCGAACACGGGTGGGAGGTGGATGGGGGCGTGGGGGGTGACGAGGGACTCGAGCAGCTCGCGCCGTGCGGTCCAGGGCTCGCGGGTGACGTCGTCGCCGTCAGCCTGAAGGACGTCGAAGAGCATGAGGTCGACCTGGACGCGGGCCCTGGCGCGCGCCACGTCGTGCTCCTTGCGGAGGTTGGCGCGCTGCTGGAGGCGGCGGAAGTCGGGGCGGCCGTCCCGGTCGAGGGCGACGATCTCGCCGTCGAGCACGACGGGGAGCCGGGACGGGTCGACCTGGCCCGCGAGCGCCACCAGCTCAGGGAAGGTGACCGTGAGGTCCTGGCCGGAGCGGCTCATGAGGCGCACGGTCTCGGGGTCCTGGACGTGGGCGAGGGTGCGGAACCCGTCCCACTTCATCTCGAACATCCAGTCGTCGGGTTCGGTGAGCTCGCCGGGCGCGGCGTTGGTGGCGAGCATGGGCCGCCGCACCCTCCCGTCCTTGCCCGGTTGAGTGCTGGCTCTTCGCCCCGTTCGACCCGTGGGGGAGGGCGAAGATCCAGCACCCAGCGGTGCGGGGGAGCCTGGCTGGGACTTCGTCAGGTGGATGAGCCAGTTGTTCTCGGCGTCGCCGTCGCGGCCGCCGGTGCGGATCAGGGCCAGCCGCCGGGCGCCGCGCTCGGCGGAGCGGAGGGTGACGATCACCTCGTCGTCGCGCCATTTCTCGAGCTCGTAGGTGCCGGAGTCCCAGATGGTGACTTCTCCGGCCCCGTACTCGCCGGCCGGGATCGTGCCCTCGAAGGAGCCGTACTCCAGCGGATGGTCCTCGGTCTGCACGGCGAGGTGGTTCTTGGCCGGGTCGGTGGGTTCGCCGCGGGGGAGTGCCCAGCTGACCAGCACGCCGTCGTGCTCGAGGCGGAAGTCCCAGTGCAGACGGCGGGCGTGGTGCTCCTGGATGACGAAGGTGGGCGCATCGGTGGTCGAGCTTGTCCGTCCGGTGGTCGAGCTTGTCGAGACCTGTCCGTCCGGCCCGAACGGCTCAGGAGTCTTCGCCGGGTCCCGCTTGGCCCGGTAGGTCCCCAGCTTCTCGAAGGTGGCCAGCCGCTCCGTCGTCGGCTCCAGCGCTGAGAGGTGACCTTCGAGAAGGGGCGCGAGGAGGTCGCCGTCGGCCTCGATGCGCGCCACCACCTCCTCGGGCGTGAGCTGGGCCAGGTCGGGGTCCTCCAGCTCCTCCCAGGTGCGGGGCGCGGCCACCCACGGCTGCTCGCGTCCGCGCAGGGAGTAGGGCGCGATGGTGGTCTTGCTGCCGTTGTTCTGCGACCAGTCGACCAGCACCTTGCCCGACCGCAGCTTCCTGCTCATGTCGCTGACGACGAGGTCCGGGTGCTCGGCCTCGAGATAGCGCGCGAGCTCGTGCGCGACGGCGGAGACGGCGTCGGAGTCGAGGCGGGTGTCCTGCGCCTTGCCCAGGGCCGCGTACAGGTGGATCCCCTTGGAGCCGGACGTCACCGGGTAGGGCTCCAGGCCCATGCCCTGCAGGATCTCGCGGGCCCAGCGGGCCACCTCCGCGCACTCGGCGAGGCCCGCTCCGGGGCCGGGGTCGAGGTCGAGCACGAGGCGGTCGGGGTCCAGGCGGGCTCCCGTGCGGCCGAACTGCCACTGCGGGGTGTGCAGCTCGAGGGTCGCGGTCTGGCCAAGCCATGTGAGGGTCGCGAGGTCGTTGACCAGCACGTAGTCGTTGGCGGAGGTCTTGTGCTGGATCGACCGGCGCTTGACCCAGTCGGGGGTCGAGGCGTCGAGGTTCTTCTGGAAGAACATCTGCCCGCCGGTGCCGTCGGGCCACCGCTTGCGGGTCGCCGGCCGGTTGGCGGCGTGCGGCAGCAGCACCGGCGCGACCTGTGTCAGGTAGTGCAGCACCTCGCCCTTGGTGGTGCCCGACGCCGGGTACATCACCTTGTCGAGGTTGCTCAGCCGCAGGCGGTGCCCCTCGACCATGACCGTCTGTTGTGTGGACGCCATCACACCATCGTGCAGCCGGCCACGGACTCGCGCCCAGGGGTATGCGAGATCACGTACCGGAGGGTCGTGACGGTGACGGTTACTCCGCTAGGCTCCGGCGAGTGATTTCGGACAGCCTCGTGATCGACGTGTTGGCAGCGCCCATGGCGACTGCAGGGGACACCTCTTCGATCGCCCGACCGCAGCAGCTCACCGTCTACGGTGCCGAGTGGTGCCGCGACTGCCGTCGCAGCAAGGCGGTGCTCGACGTCCGCCGCGTGAAGTACGTCTACGTGGACCTCGCTGCCGACCCCGCCCGCGCGGACGAGGCCGAGGCCCTGACCGGGCGAAAGACCATCCCGGTGCTGGTGTTCCCCGACGGCGAGCAGCTCGTGGAGCCCACCAACGCGGAGCTGTGCGCGAAGCTGGACCGCGCGGGTCTCTGACCGTCGGCGACGGTCGGCGATCGTCGGCCCAGACCGAAACCTGGGCATGTGGTGCGCTTGGGGCGCACTATAGAAGGATGAGGGCGATCTGGAAGGGTGCCGTGACCTTCGGCCTCGTCAACGTTCCGGTCAAGCTGTACAGCGCGACCGAGGACCACGACGTCCCGCTGCATCAGGTACACGACGCCGACGGCGGACGTATCCGGTACAAGCGTGTGTGCGAGATCGACGGTGAGGTGGTGCCGTACGAGCACATCGACCGCGCTTACGACGACGGTGAGCGCACGGTGGTGCTCACCAAGAAGGACCTCGCAGATCTCCCGGCCGAACGGGACCGCGAGATCTCGGTGGTGGAGTTCGTGCCCAGCGAGCAGATCGATCCGATCATGCTCGACAGGACGTACTACCTCGAGCCCGACTCCAAGTCCACGAAGGCGTACGTGCTGCTGCGCCGCACGCTCGAGGAGACCGACCGCACCGCCGTCGTGAAGTTCGCGCTCCGTCAGCGCACCAGGCTCGCCGCGCTGCGCGTGCGCGAGGAGGTGCTCGTGCTGCAGACCCTTCTGTGGGCCGACGAGATCCGCGAGGCCGCGTTCCCGGCCCTCGACGAGCCGGCGAAGGTCTCCGAGAAGGAGCTCACGATGTCGGCGCAGCTCGTCAGCAGCTTCGAGGCGGACTTCACGCCCGAGGACTACGAGGACGAGTACCAGGTGCAGCTGCGCAAGCTCGTCGAGGCCAAGCTCGAGTCGGGCGAGTCCGTCGACACGGCGGCGACGTTCGGCGAGGCAGCCGAGGAGGACGGCGAGGGCGCGGACGTGGTCGACCTCATGGAGGCGCTCAAGCGCAGCGTCGCGGAGTCGAAGTCGAAGTCCGGTTCGCGACCGGCCTCGGCGTCGAAGACTGCCTCGAAGCCGAAATCCGGGTCGAAGCCCCAGAAGGCCGGCTGACCGGGTCAGCCATGCAGCCGTGCCGCCAGGCCCCGTTCGCCGGCCCGCATCACGTGGGCGTGGGCCCAGGACAGCGGCCCTGGGGCGATCCGCGACGTGGCGCGGAACCAGGCGGGGACCGGGGACACCAGCCAGAGAAGCTCAACCTCGGTCGACCCCTCGCTGGTCGGACCTCCGCTGGTCGACCCTCCGCTGGTCGAGCCCGTCGAGACCCCGGAACCACCCCCACCGTCTCCTACGGCCCGCACGGTCACCTCGGCACTCCCCGCCAGGTCACCGGACACGTCGAGCAGCGCGCGACCCGGCTCGCCGTCCGACGGCGCCGTCGTCTGCCTCAGATCGAGCCGGAACTGTAGCGAATACCCGAGCGGGCTCCGAACCCGCAGGTCAGCCCAGGTCCCGGCCGCAGCCAGCCCGTCCGGCCCGACGACGGGGCGGGTCGCCGCGGCGGTGAGACCCGGCCACCAGTCGGGCCAGGTGAACCGCGGGTCGGCCAGCACCGACCACACGCGCGCCACAGGTGCGGTCGGCCGCCAGACGGATCGGAGCGTGAACACCGGGCCATCGTGCCGTCCGCCCCGGCAGACCAGTCACCGACCCGCCGAACCGCAAGTTGCCCGTCGATGCCGCCACCACACGCCGCCGAACCGCAAGCTGATCGTCAGGCTGGATGCCGAGCCGCAAGTTCCGAGTCGATGTGGGTGCCCAGCGACTCGTCCGCATCGGTTCGGCGCCGGGGAACAACATCAAGTTTCGGTTCGGCGTCGTCGGCTGCCTACCGCTGGCTGCCCGACGCCGTCCGCCATCGACCCACCGGACCATCGACCCACCGGACCATCGACCCACCGGACCATCGACCCACCGGACCATCAGCCAGCCGTGTGCCAGGCAAGCCGCCGGCGGGCGCGCCCCATGACCGCGCCCCATGACAAGGTAGAGCCGATGAGTCGTACCAAACCGCCCCTCTGGCTGCGCTGGACCCTGACCGGCGTAGCCGCAGCCCTCGTTGCCCTCACGTTCGGGATCACCACCGCGCAGGCAGACCTGAGCCTCGGCCCGCACGAGGCCACGTACTCGGTCACCGCGGACGACGGACTGGTCGCCGACCTCGGCCCGCTCGGCACCGTCGTCACCGACTCCCCGCTGCCGTTCACGCTCGGGGTGCGGATCACCGTGCACGAGATCCCCGCCGATCTCTCGGCGGTGGACACCGCCAGCTTCGACGCGCTCGTGGGCGACCTCGACGGGTACCTCCAGTTCTTCGACAGCCCGCAGCAGACGGTGCGGACCGTCGCGTGGGCGCTGATCTGGGACGCGGTCCGTGGCACGGGCGTGGCGGCAGTCGTGCTGGTCGCGGCCGGGTTCGGCCTGCGGGCCCTGCTCGGGCCCGCTCGACGCCAAGAGCTCGGCCGGACGCTCGCCCCGCGCACCGGGAAGATCACCGGCGGGGTGCTCGTCGCCGCGCTCGTGGCCGTGACCGTCACGGCGAGCGCAGGGCCGGAGGACAGGGCCGCGCTGCCCGCCTCGCCGGTGTTCGCCGGGACGGCGCTGGAGGGTGCGCGTATCACGGGCCGGCTGGCGAGCGTCATCGACACGTACAGCGGTCAGCTGGTCGAGACGTATCAGGCGAACGAGGTGTTCTACGCGGGGGCGCGTGAGCGGTTGAACGAGACGTGGGACGCGCGGGTCGCGCAGCAGGAGGAGGCGGAGGAAACCGGTCCGGTACCGACGGGTTCCGCTTCGGCCAGCCCGCAGGGCCCTGACTACGTGACGTTCCTGCTGGTCTCGGACCTGCACTGCAACACAGGCATGACGCCGCTCATCCGTGATCTGGCCGACCGGCTGGGGCCGGACGTCATGCTGAATGCCGGGGACACGACCATCAACGGTACGAGCGTGGAGTCGGTGTGCGTGGACTCGTTCGCGTCCGCCGTGCCCGACGGGGTCCCGTTCGTGGTCGCTGACGGCAACCACGACTCCCGCCTGACGACCGCGACGGAGCTCGCGAACCGCCAGATCGTGCTGGACGGCGACGTGGTCGAGGTAGAGGGTGTGCGCATCCTCGGCGACCGGGACCCGCTGGAGACGCGGATCGGTGGCGGGACGGTGATGGCCCGGGAGGAGACGCCGGAGGAGGCCGGCGACCGGCTGCGCGACGTGGCGTGCGAGGCGGCAGGGGAGCCGGGGCTCGGCGGGTTCACCGCGGAGGATCGTGTCGACCTGCTGCTGGTCCACCAGCCCTCGGTGGGTGACGCGGCGCTGGAGTCGGGCTGCGTGCCGTTCCAGATCTCCGGGCACATGCACAAGCGGATCGGGCCGGACGTCGTGGGGTACGGCGTGCGGTACGTGAACGCGAGCACGGGCGGGGCGACGAAGGGCAACACGTCGGTGGGGCCGCTGCGGGACTCGTCGGAGATGACCGTGCTGCGGTTCGACCCCGAGCGTCGTCAGTTCGTGGACTGGCAGCTGGTCGAGGTCACCACGGAGGGGGAGGCGGTGGTGGGCGAGCGGCAGCCGATGCCGCCCACGGTCCCGCTGCCCGACGAGGTTCCTGGGGACGGCCTCGGTGGTGTGCTGTCCGGCATCGGGTCGTCCCCGTCGCCGTCCGCGCCGGACAACTAGGCTTGGCGTGTGGAGATCACAACCGACCCGGCCGAGCTGACGCCCGTCGCCCAGGACTACCTGAAGGCGGTGTGGTCTGCCCAGGAGTGGTCGGACGAGAAGGTGACCACCAAGCATCTCGCCGACCGGCTGGGTGTGGGCGCCTCCACGGTCTCGGAGACGGTGCGCCGCCTGTCCGGGCAGGGCCTGCTGGAGCACGAGCGGTACGGCGCGATCCGCCTGACCGACGACGGGCGCCGTCTCGCGCTGGTGATGGTGCGCCGGCACCGGCTCCTGGAGACCTTCCTCGTGGACCAGCTCGGTTACGGCTGGGACGAGGTGCACGACGAGGCGGAGGTGCTGGAGCACGCGGTCTCGGACGTCTTCGTCGAACGCATGGCCGCCCGGCTGGGCAACCCGTCGCGTGATCCGCACGGTGACCCGATCCCTGCCGCCGACGGCACGGTGGTGCGACCCTCCGCCGTGCCCCTGTCGTCGATGCACACCGGTGACGCCGGCATCGTGGTCCGCATCTCCGACGCCGACCCCGAGGCGTTGCGCTATCTCGCCGAGCTCGGTCTGGACCTGGACATGCGGGTGGAGGTCACGACGCGGCGTGAGTTCGCCGGCACGGTGGCGGTGTCCTGGCAGGTGGCCGACGACTCCGAGCGGGTGGCCGATCTCGGCCTGCTGGCGGCTTCCCGCGTGTGGGTCACGCAGGAGTAGTCTCCTCTCCGTTCCCCTCTTGCTCGTCGCCGGTGTCGCCGACGGTCCCCCGAATCGATACGACACTCCTGGAGACCCCATGGCGACCAGCCCCTCCCAGCCTGCGCCCGACGAGACGCCCGGCGTGAGCTCGATGCGCCGCGCGGCGCCCGCGCTCGTCGCGCTGGCCGTCGGCGGCTTCACCATCGGCACCACCGAGTTCGCCGCGATGGGCCTGCTGCCCGACGTCGGTGCCGACCTCGGCGCGACCGACCCGCAGGTGGGGCACACCATCACGGCGTACGCGCTCGGCGTCGTCGTCGGAGCGCCGCTGCTGACCGTCGCCGCGGCGCGGATGTCGCGCAAGCGCCTGCTGCTCGTGCTGATGGGCGCCTACACGCTCGCGAACGTGCTGTCCGCGGCCGCGCCGGACATCGGCTGGCTCGTCGTCGGCCGGTTCCTCGCGGGGCTGCCGCACGGCGCGTTCTTCGGCGTCGGTGCGGCGGTGGGCGCCGCGGTCGCGGGTCCGGCCCAGCGCGGACGTGCCGTCGCGACCATGATGACGGGCCTGACCATCGCGAACATCGTCGGCGTCCCGCTGTCCACCTGGGTCGGCCAGACGTTCGGGTGGCGCACGTCCTACCTGCTGATCGGTGCGCTCGGCATCGCGACCCTGCTCGGGCTGTGGCGGCTCGTGCCGGACGCCGCAGGCGGGCCGGGGCGTTCGGTGCGCACCGAGCTGGCGACGCTGCGGAACGTGCCCCTGTGGTTCGCGTTCGTGACGGGCGCCATCGGGTTCGGCGGCATGTTCGCTGTCTACACCTACGTGGCCCCCACGATGACCGGCGTGACCGGGCTGCCCGGTGGGGCGGTGCCCTGGGTGCTCGCGCTGTTCGGCGTCGGGATGACCGTGGGCATGCAGATCGGCGGCCGGCTGGCCGACCGCGGCGTGCTGCGCGCCGTCGTGATCGGCTTCGTGTCGACCGCCGCCTCTCTGGTGCTGTTCGCCCTGACCGGCGGGTGGGTGGTCCCCGCCCTGGTCTCGCTGTTCCTGCTCGGTGTGACGTCGCAGATCCTGGGCCTCGCCTTCCAGACCCGGCTCATGGACCTGTCTCCCGGCGCGCCGTCGCTCGGCGCGGCTCTGTGCCACGCCGGGCTCAACGTGGCCAACGGTGCAGGAGCGTTCCTGGGTGGCGTCGTGATCGACGCGGGCTGGGGCTACCTGGCCCCCGCCTGGGCCGGGGCGGTGGTCACCGTTCTCGGGCTCGCACTGATCCTGGCGTTCGGCCGGCAGCGGGTCGCCCACCAGCCGGCCGAGACAGTTCGGTGACCTCGATTTCAGCAATGTCCCAGACTTCGCCGGTAGCGTTGGGCGCGTGACCGATAACGGGGCGACCACGACGTCGTCGGACAGCTCGATCAGCGACCAGAACGACGTTGCGGCACAGGACCGCCCGCCGCTCGGCGCGCGGACCATGGGCCTGCTCCTGGTGGTGCTCGGAGGCATCGGGTTCATCGCCTCGTTCGCGCTCGCCTGGGAGAAGTACCTCGGGTTCGTCGAGCCGGAGCGGACGGCGTCCTGCAGCATCAACCTCTTCGTAACCTGCAGCGCCGCCATGGACTCCTGGCAGGGCGCGCTGCTCGGCTTCCCGAACCCGTACCTCGGCGTCGCGGCGTTCCCCGTCGTCATCACGACAGGCGTGATGCTGCTGCTCGGCACGCGCCTGCCGCGCTGGTACTGGCTGTCGCTGCTGGTCGGGACCGTGCTGGGCCAGGTGCTCGTCTTCTTCCTGATGTACACGAGCTTCTACGTGATCGTCGCGCTCTGCCCCTACTGCATGGTCGTGTGGACTATCATGTGGCCGCTGCTCTGGTACCAGATCGTGCGAGGCGTGCGGTCCGGTGACCTGCCCGTGAGCGCCGGTCTGCGGGACGCGGTCGTGGGCAACCACGTCATCATCCTGATCATCGGCTACATCGCGGCCGTGGCGTGGCTGATGCTCGCTGTGGGCGACGACCTGGTCGCTTCGTTCTGAGCTGACACGCAGGCCGCACCATCGCGGTGGCTGCGCAAGCGAGCCCCGGGAGATCCTGCCGGACGACAGGGCCCGGGGCTCGCGTCGTGTCAGCGCCTCAGGGACTCGCGCAGCGTCCTGCCCTCGCTGCCCGACGGCGGCGCGTAGCCCAGCAGCGCCGAGATCGTCGGCGCGATGTCGATGTGGCGCGGCCGCCAGGGGTGCGCGCCCGGCCGGACGCCGGCACCCGCCAGCACCAGCGGAACGTGCAGCTCCGTGGTGGCGCCGTGCCGACCGGCAGGCCCGGCGGGCGTGGCGCCGAACGACCAGCCCGGCTCCGGCTCGACGACGAGGTCGCCGTAGTTCGGGCTCATGTGCATCCGGCGCTGGTCGGCCTCGTCGAAGACGTTCCGCACCTGCGGCAGCGCCTCCAGCGACGCCTGCAGCTGCCGGACGGCGACCGGGTCACCCGCACGCTCGCCGATGATCCGCACGTCCGCGACGCCGCCGACGACTATCGCGACGTCGGTACCCGGGGCCGGCGACTGGCCGCTGGTCAGGATCTGCGGAGCGAAGCCCGCCGCCTCGATCGCGGCCAGCGCCTCGGCGCCGAAGCCCTGGTCGAACGTGGTCATGCCGTGGTCGCCGGTGATGACGAACGCGGTGCGGCCGTAGGTCCCGGCGTCCTTCGTGGCCTGCACGATGCGTCCGAGCTGCCGGTCGATCTCGGTGAGGGCGCCGGGGATGCGCGGATCCGCGGCGCCGCCCTCGTGCCCGATCGCGTCGAGGGTGTCGCAGTAGACGGTCATGAGCTCGGGTATGCCGTTGGTGGTCACCAGCTGCCCGCCCGAGCTGACGGGCTCGCCGCGGAGCACGGCGACGGCGTCGTCGGTGCGGCGGGCACAGTCGCCACCCGGCTGGGTGTAGAGGCCGTCCGGGTCGCCGTAGGTGACGCCGTAGTTCTGCAGGATGAACCACTGCGCGGAGAACACGGTGCCGCCCTGCTCGCGGATCGACTGGGCGATGGTCTGCACGGCGAGGTCACGCTGCTGGCCCCTGGCCGTGCCGGCGGCCGGGTCGAACCAGTAGGCGGTGTTGCGGTGGGTCTCCGGCCAGGCGCCGGTCGCCACCGACGACCACGACGGGTTGGTGATCGACGTCATCACGCCGGTCGAGGTGGTGACGCTGCCCCGGCGCAGGAGGCCCTGCAGGTTCGGCATCGGCGCTGCTCCGGAGCGGACCAGGTCGAGGTACTCGACGTCGAACCCGTCGAGGGCGAGGAAGACGACGTGGTCCGCCCTGCCGTGGCCCGCGGTCGAGGAGGTGGAGCCGGCGTCGTCCGCGGGCGACGGCGCGGCGATGGCGGTCGGGGCCGTCCACACGACGGTGGCGGCGATGCTGGCGGCGAGGATCTTTCGCAACGAGGGCATCATGCGGGCAATTCGAGCACTCGAGCAGGGAACTTCGGGGGAGGTGCGAGCGAATGTCGGATGAACCTTCACCCTGTGGACGAGCGAAGGGCGGGGACCCCGTCGGTCGGTAGACTCGGGCGGGTGACCATGCCCGACGCACCCGAGCGCACCACGTCTCCGGACGAGCCCCGTTTCCGCTACACCCCGACCCTCGCGCAGCAGATCGAGCTGCGCTGGCAGGACGTCTGGGAGGAGCGCGGAACCTTCCACGCGGCGAACCCGAACGGGCGACTTACGGGGCCGGGCGGGAGCCCGGCCGAGGGCGACCCGTACTTCATCATGGACATGTTCCCGTACCCCTCGGGTGCGGGGCTGCACGTCGGCCACCCGCTGGGCTACATCGCCACGGACGTGACCGGACGCTTCCGCCGCATGTGCGGCGACAACGTGCTGCACGCGCTGGGCTACGACGCGTTCGGCCTGCCGGCCGAGCAGTACGCCGTCCAGACCGGCCAGCACCCGCGCACCACCACCGAGGCCAACATCCTCAACATGCGCCGCCAGCTGCGCCGCCTCGGTCTGGGCCACGACTCGCGCCGCACCTTCGCGACGATCGACCCCGAGTACATCCGCTGGACGCAGTGGATCTTCCTGCAGATCTTCGACTCCTGGTACGACGCCGAGGCCGAGCGCCCCGGCCCGTCGACGGTTTCGGGTGCCGGCCGCGCCCGTCCCATCGCGGAGCTGCGCGACGAGCTGGCCGCGGGCACGCGTCCCGTCCCCGGGCACGACGGCGACAACACCGGCGGCGCCGTCTGGTCGGCGCTCAGCGCGGAGGAGCAGCGCGACGTCATCGACGCGCAGCGTCTCGCCTACGTCGACTCCTCCCCGGTGAACTGGTGCCCGGGCCTGGGCACGGTGCTCGCCAACGAGGAGGTCACCGCCGACGGCAGGTCCGAGCGCGGCAACTTCCCGGTCTTCCAGCGCAACCTGCGCCAGTGGAAGATGCGCATCACCGCGTACGCGGACCGCCTGGCCGACGACCTGGAGCTGATCGACTGGCCGGACAAGGTCAAGTCGATGCAGCGCAACTGGATCGGCCGGTCCATCGGCGCCAACGTGCGGTTCGACGTCGTCGGGACCGCCGAGGGCGACCCGGCCGGCGCGGCAGGGACGCTCGAGGTCTTCACCACCCGCCCCGACACGCTGTTCGGCGCCACCTTCATGGTGGTCGCCCCGGAGCACCCGCTGCTCGACGAGGTGCCCTCGGCCTGGCCCGACGGCACGCGCAGCAGCTGGACCGGCGGGTACGACACCCCGGTCGCGGCCGTCGCCGCCTACCGCCGCGAGGCGTCCGCGAAGACCGCCGTCGAACGCCAGGCCGACGCGGGCAAGAAGACGGGCGTGTTCACCGGGCACCTGGCCGTGAACCCGACCAGCGGCCTGCAGGTCCCGGTGTTCACCGCGGACTACGTGCTCATGGGCTACGGCACCGGCGCCATCATGGCCGTGCCCGGTGGCGACGAGCGCGACTTCGCGTTCGCCGAGGCCTACGACCTGCCGGTCATCCACACGGTCGAGCCGGAGGGTGGCCTGCCCGCGGACCACGTCGGCGCGTACGCGGGTGACGGCGTCGCCGTCCGCTCCTCGAACGACGAGATCTCGCTGGACGGGCTGGGCGTCGTCGAGGCCAAGGCGAAGATCATCGCCTGGCTGGAGAGCAGGAACATCGGCGAGGGCACCACGACCTACCGCCTCAACGACTGGCTGTTCAGCCGCCAGCGCTACTGGGGCGAGCCGTTCCCCGTGGTCTGGGACGAGAACGACCGCCCGGTGGCGATCCCCGACGAGCTGCTCCCGGTGAACCTGCCCGACGTGCCGGACTACGCTCCGCGCACCTTCGACCCGGAGGACGCCAACTCCGAGCCCGAGGCGCCGCTGGGCCGCAACGACGACTGGGTCTACGTCACGCTCGACCTGGGCGACGGGCCCAAGAAGTACCGCCGCGACACCAACACCATGCCCAACTGGGCCGGGTCGTGCTGGTACTACCTGCGCTACCTCGACCCGACCGAGACCGCTGCCGCCGCGCTGCCGGAGCTCGAGCAGTACTGGCTCGGGCCGCAGCACAACCCGACGTCCGGGCCGGCCGGCGGCGTCGACCTGTACGTGGGCGGCGTCGAGCACGCCGTGCTGCACCTGCTGTACGCGCGGTTCTGGCACAAGGTCCTGTTCGACCTGGGCCACGTGACGAGCATCGAGCCGTTCGGCAAGCTGTTCAACCAGGGCTACATCCAGGCGTACGCCTACACCGACTCGCGCGGCCAGTACGTGCCGGCCGAGGAGGTCGAGGGTGACGAGCAGTCCGGCTTCACCTGGCAGGGCCAGGCCGTCAACCGTGAGTACGGCAAGATGGGCAAGTCGCTCAAGAACGTCGTGACGCCGGACGACATGTACGAGCAGTACGGCGCCGACACGTTCCGCGTCTACGAGATGTCGATGGGCCCGCTGGACCTCTCGCGCCCGTGGGACACCCGCGCCGTCGTCGGCTCGCAGCGGTTCCTGCAGCGGCTCTGGCGCAACGTCGTCTCCGAGGAGACCGGCGAGCTCACGGTGACCGACGCCGAGCCCGACACCGCGACCTTGCGCGCCGTGCACCGCGCCATCGCCGACGTCCGCGTCGAGATGGAGCACATGCGGCCCAACACGGCGATCGCCAAGCTCATCACGCTGAACAACCACCTCACGGGGCTCCCGGCCGTGCCGCGCTCCGCCGTGGAGCCGCTCGTCCTGATGACGGCGCCCATCGCGCCGCACATCGCGGAGGAGCTGTGGTCCCGGCTCGGGCACGAGGAGTCGCTGGCGCACACGCCGTTCCCGACGGCCGAGGCACAGTACCTGGTCCAGGACACCGTGACCTGCGTGGTCCAGGTCCAGGGCAAGGTGCGCGCGCGGTTCGAGGTCGCGCCGGACATCTCCGCGGAGGACCTGGAGGCGGCCGCGCTCAGCGAGCCGAACGTGGTCAAGTTCCTGGACGGCCGAGGCGTCCGCAAGGTGATCGTCCGCGCCCCGAAGCTG
Organism: Promicromonospora sp. CA-289599; assembly: GCF_050936155.1. Lineage (NCBI taxonomy): Bacteria > Bacillati > Actinomycetota > Actinomycetes > Micrococcales > Promicromonosporaceae > Promicromonospora > Promicromonospora sp. CA-289599. The sequence goes on along the minus strand of NZ_JBNJNI010000001.1, from coordinate 1,078,078 downwards.
GTCAACATAGTTCCCGCGTAGCTGTTCAGTCGTCCCGATCACGGTCTTGCCCTCTGGACCGTGATCGGCGCCAGGCCTATAGTGAGAGAGCGCAAGAGGGAGAAATCCTGAGCGCCCTGCCTTCAGCCCCCGCACAGTCGGGGGCTGTTGTGCGTCTACGGCTCCCAGAGCCGGTCGTGTACCGGGACGTTTTCCAGGGCGGACCAGAGGCCCCTGTTCGCTGCGGCTGCGCGCTCGTCCCGGTCTACCCCATCCGCTAGTCGCTGATAGAGGAATGCCACGAGGTCGGCCGCCTGGACGAGGTGGCTACCTGCTGACGAGACGAAATAGACCGTGTCGGCAATGCGCTGCGGCTTGCCTCGATATCCCCAGATGCGTTCACGGCGTGCCTTACGCAACGCGGCTTGAGCGCTCTTCGCGGTCCGGTGTTCGTCAGCTATGACCACGAGATCCTCGCCGTGCCGATTTGCGTACCGGTTCAGCTTCTCGAGGAGATGGAGGAGCACTGCGATGTGTTCGTCATGCTGGTCGGCGTAGCGGTCCCGGAATCCTTTCCGGTCCAGTCCCTCGATCCAGATGCCCTCCGCATGCTCTGCAGTCACATCAAGCGCTTGTCGATAGATCGAGATGCGAGCTCGTACGACCGGTTTGAGTGGAGCCCACTCCTGTGTCGCCCCGAACAAGTCGTGGCCGTGGAGTTCGACGTCGGCGTCGATTCCCTCGAACGACTCAGCTGCCCGGGAAACCACCGCGTCGAGTTGCTCAGCGAACTGGCGCACGTTGGCAGCACGCACGACGAGGCCCACCGTGCGGTAGCACCGGATGTTGGATGTCTCGTCTATGTAAGCAAAGAGCACGACCGAGTTTCACATGCCCTGCAGGCGGGCGCTCGTTGGGGCCGCGGCCTCGGCAGTGAGCCACCATTTCGGTTCCGGTCGCGCGCAGGCCTACCCAACGACGTGGCCATGAGAAGCCGAAGCATCCGGGGGTGCACCCCAACGCTTGTTCAGGGAGAGTCACGTGTGGAGCGGGGGAGTTAGCGGCGGCGGGTGCCGAAGAGGGAGCGGGTTAGCTCGCGGACTATCACCGTGCCCGCCGTTCTTGCCAGCGATCCGACTACCCGGTTCCGCTCGCGGGCAGCCGTCTCCTTGTGCCGAGCTTCCGCCCGTTCGCGCGTAGCGGCCTCCTTCTCGATCCGGGCGCGCTCCTTGGCTATCTCGCGCTCGTCGTCGGCTGCCGAGGCCTCGCCTTCTGCGGCGGCGCGTCCCGCGGCCTGTTCCTGGGCCTTCGCCTGGAGCAGCTCGAACGCAGACTCGGCGTCCACCGCTGTCCCGTACTTCGCCTGACCGGGTGACGCGGACACCACCCGGTCGATCACGGCGTCGCCCGCGGGGTCCATCGAGGCCTGCGGGGCCCGCACCCGGGTCCACGCGACCGGGGAGGGCGCACCCTTCTCGGTCAGCACGGTGACCACCGCCTCACCGGTGCCGAGCTCCTGCAGCAGACGCTCCAGGTCGTACGGCGACGTGGGGAAGGTGCGTGCGGCTGCCCGGAGCGCGGTGGCGTCGTCGGGCGTGAAGGCACGCAGCGCGTGCTGCACCCGGTTGCCGAGCTGGGCCAGGACGTCGGACGGCACGTCCTTCGGCGACTGCGTCACGAAGAAGACGCCGACACCCTTGGACCGGATCAGCCGGACCGTCTGGACGACCTGCTGCAGGAAGTCCTTCGAGGCGTCCGTGAACAGCAGGTGCGCCTCGTCGAAGAAGAACACGAGCTTCGGCTTCTCGACGTCGCCGACCTCGGGCAGCTCCTGGAAGAGGTCCGCGAGCAGCCACATGAGGAAGGTCGAGAACAGCTGTGGCCGGTCCTGCACGGCGGGCAGCTCCAGCACGCTCAGCACCCCGAGGTCGCCCCTGGTGGCGATCAGGTCCGACGTCGAGAAGGCGGGCTCCCCGAAGAAGACGTCGGCGCCCTGGCCCTCCAGACCCACGATCTCACGCAGGATGACGCCGGCCGTGGCCGCCGAGACGCCGCCGATGCCCTTGAGCTCGCCCTTGCCCTCGTCCGAGGTCAGGTGGGCGATCACCGACTGCAGGTCCTTGAGGTCCAGCAGCGCGAGGCCTTTCTTGTCGGCCCAGTGGAAGATCAGCGTGAGGCTCGACTCCTGCGTCTCGTTGAGGCCGAGCACCTTCGACATCAGCAGCGGCCCGAAGTCCGTGACCGTCGTGCGGATCGGGACGCCCTTGCCGATCCCGCCCAGCGAGTAGAACTCGACCGGGTACTGGGTCGGCGTCCAGTCCTGCCCGATGCTCGCGGCACGCTCCGCGACCTTCGGGTTGTCGGAGCCGGGGAGTGCGAGCCCGGACAGGTCGCCCTTGACGTCCGCGAGGAAGACGGGCACGCCGGCCAGGGAGAGCCCCTCGGCCATGCCTTGAAGGGTCTTGGTCTTGCCGGTGCCCGTCGCGCCCGCGACCAGGCCGTGCCGGTTCAGCATCGAGAGCGCGAAACCGACCTGGACCTGCGGGTTCGGGACGGCGTCCCCGCCCGGCTCACCCTCGAGCAGGGCGCCCAGCGGCAGCGTGGCCTCGGCCGCATAGCCAGCGGCCACCTCGGCCGCGTAGCCCTGGACAGCGGCCGCGACGGGCTGGGCGGCGGCGGGCGGGGCAGCGCGCTCCGCATCTTCGAGCGCCTTCTGGGCTGCCTCCGCAGCTTCCCGCAGCGCGGCGAGGTCGGGCTTCGATGCATCGGACATGTCTCGGATGCTAAGTCGGGCCTGCGCGCCGCGCGCGGGGAGAACGTGCGGTTTCGTCGTCCGGATCCTCGCGCGGATAGAGTGGCGCGGTCATGCGCACCCGACGTCGTACATCCCGCCCGGCACCTCAGGAGGTGCGGGTCGTCACCGACTCCACCGCTTGCCTGCCCACCGGTCTGTCGGGCGGCCCGGTCGTGGTGCCCTTGCGTGTCCTCGTGGGCGACGAGGTCTACGCGGAGGGCGAGGACGTCACGCCGGAGCGGCTGGCGGAGCTGGTCGCCGGGGGCGCTCAGATGACGACGTCCCAGCCGCCGCCGGAGGCCTTCGCGGCGGTCTACCGCAGCCTCGGTGACGAGGGCGCCCGGTCCATCGTGTCGGTGCACCTGTCCGGGGCGCTGTCCGGCACGGTCGGCTCTGCCGGTACGGCCGCGGCGCGCTCGCCCCTGCAGGTGCGCGCCGTCGACTCGCGGACCAGCGCGGCAGGCCTCGGCTTCGCCGCCCGGGCCGCCGCCGAGTGCGCCGCCGCCGGGGCCGACGCCGCCCACGTGGCGGCCCGGGCCATCGAGGTCGCCGGGGCCGCGCACGCCCTGTTCGTCGTCGACACCCTGGAGCACATGCGGCGCGGCGGCCGGCTGTCCGGCCCGGCGGCGGCGCTCGGCACGGTCCTCGGGGTCAAGCCGATCCTCAAGCTCTCGGACGGCGCCGTGGAGCTCTCCCAGCGGGTGCGGACCCGAGCGGTCGGTGCCGAGCGCCTCCTGGAGCAGGCCGCGGGATTTGTCGCCGAGGCCACGCGGCCGGTCGTCGCCGTGCACCACTTCGGTGCGCACGACCGGGCGCTGGCCCTCGCGGGCCGCCTGCACACGCGTACCCGGGTCGACGTGGAGGTCACACCGCTGAGCGCGGTGCTGGGTGTCCACGTCGGCCCGGGCACGCTCGCGGTGGTCGTCGCCGACCTGGGCGACCACGCGCACTGAGGCTCGAGAGCTCGGCCCGGCCAGTGCTCAGCTGGTCAGGACCTCGCGCAGCTTCGCCGCGAACTCCACGGGCTTGTCGGCGGGCTGGCCGTACTCGCCGCCGCCGAACCCGCCGTGCCCACCCGGGAAGACGACCGGCTCGGAGCCGAGTCGCGTAGCCGCCCCGCGAGCGGCACGGCCGGTCATCTGCTCGCCGGTGTCCGCGCCGACGGCGATCAGGACACGCGGTCCGCCGGACCTGAGCGTCTCGTACCGCGGCTCGTACGGTGGCAGCACCAGCATGTTCACACCGAACATCAGGTCGTCGCGCGAGCCGTCGTCCTCGGTCGGCAGGCCGAACGCGGCAGGGTCGGGGTCGGGCTGCTTCGCGTAGTCCGCCGTGAGCTCGCCCTCTGCCATGAGCACGGTGATGAACTTCGCCATGGCGGCGCCGAAGCCCTTCGCCTGGTAGGTGCCGTGCATGTCCGTCATGGCGGCGGTCATCGCCTCCCGGTCGGGGAGCGCGGTGGCCAGGGGCGGCTCGTGCGCGACGACCGTGCGCACGTCCTCCGGATGAGTCGCCGCCAGCTCGAGCGCCACCACCGCGCCGCCGCTGGACGCGAACAGGTCGACCGGTCCACCGCCGACCGCCTCGATGACGCGGTGCACGTCCTCGGCATGGGTGGCGACGCCGGGCAGCTCGGTCTCGGTGTCGAGGTCACGGGTACTGCGCTCGACGCCACGGGGGTCGTAGGTGACGACGGTCCGGTCCGTGAAGTGGCCCGCGAGCGTGGTGAACCCTTCCGCTCCCATCGGGAGGCCGATCAGCACCAGCGGCGGCTCGTCGGACGGCGTCGCGGCGTCGCGCACGTCGTAGGTGAGGACGCCGCTCGGCACCTCGAGAGTGAAGGTCTTCTTGTCCGTCATCGTGTTCGCTCCTGGCTCGGTGGCGCTTCTCGCGCTCTCTACCAGGTCAGACGACGGTGCCCGGAAGAACTCATCGGGCACCGTCCGTAAATCTTGCCGGTCCTGCGTGCAGACCCTCGCGACGGCCCGGTGCAGCTTCGAGCCCGACCACAGGTCACGTTCTTCCGTGTCTGTGCACAGGTGGGTCGCGAAGCTCACCGGAGGACGGCGACGCCCGCCTAGCGTCTTGATCCATGCAGCCAGAGACCGCGCAACAGCGACTTCCCGACCCGTGGCCGTTCAGCCCGGTGCACGGGCCCGGCGGCCACGCGCCTGGCACCCAGCCGGTCCCCGGGCAAGGCGGTCCCGACGAGGCTCGACCGGACGGGACGCGCACCGACGCCGACGAGCTGGTGGCCCGGCTACGTTCCAGGCGGTCGGCCTCCGGGGTGGCCGCTGCCTACGCGGCCGCGCACGGTCACCCGACCGACCCTCGGCCCGAGCAGGGCGCCCGCAGGTGGGCACTGAAGGGCACGACGGCGGTGGTCGCGGTGGTGGCCGTGCTCCTGCTCGGCGTGGGCGTGGCGGCGCTGTCCCTCCGCGGCGACGGCGTCGAGCCGCTGACCCAGCTGGCGGCCGATGGGGAACCGGCGGGCAGGCTGGCCGGGGGACCAGCAGTGTCGTCCGCGCCGCCTGCACCGAGCGGCCCCTTGCCGCCGGCCCCGGTACAGGGCCCCGCCGGCGCAGCGGACGGCGGCCTGCTCGTGCATGTCGTCGGCGAGGTGGCCGAGCCGGGCCTCGTCACGGTGCCCGACGGCGCTCGTGTGGCCGATGCCCTGGAGGCGGCCGGCGGCACCACCCGCAAGGCCGACCTGACCGCCGTGAACCTGGCACGCACGGTCGTCGACGGTGAGCAGCTGTACGTGCCCGAGCCGGGGGAGCAGGTGCCCGGGCCAGCGGCGCCCGGAGCCGGCGGACCGGGCACCGGCGGCGGATCCACGGCTGCCACCGTCGACATCAACACCGCGGACGTGGCGGCTCTGGAGACGCTCCCCGGTATCGGGCCGGCGATCGCCCAGGCGATAGTCGAGTGGCGCACGTCCAACGGGCAGTTCGCGAGCGTGGACGAGCTCGAGGACGTGCCGGGCATCGGCCCGGCGACGCTGGCCGAGATCCGTGACAGCGCACGGGTAGGGCCATGACCGACCTCCGGATGGCGCCGGCGGCCCTGGCGGTCTGGACAGCGGCCTGGATGCTGACCGGGCCAGGGGCCGGCTGGACCGGACCGGCGGCGTGGGTGGCCGCGGCACTCGTCGCGGCCACCTGCCTCCACCTGCTGCTCACGGCGGCCCTGACGCGAGGCACAGGCCGGCCCACGGCCGCGCACACGGCCCTCGCCGCTGCCTGCGCCCTGGCAGTCACGGTCTCCACGCACGTCCAGCTCGCGGGTCGCGCTCCGCTCGGCGACCTCGCGGAACAGCGGGTGACCGCGACGCTCACAGGCCTCGTCGTCTGCCAGCCGGAGCCGTTCTCCTTCGCCCCCGGGCCGCCCGGGTCAGGGCAGCACCGCTGGGTCCTCGCGGCCCGCGGCCTGGAAGCACGCGGAGTCGGCTCGGCGGCCCGGGCCCACGTCCAGGTGCTGTCGAGCACCGCACCCCGGTACGGGGCGACCGTGACCGTCTCGGGCGCGCTGCGGCCCGCCGAGCCCGGTGCGGCGGAGGCCGCCCGCCTGACCGCCGACAGCACGAGCGAGATCCGTGCCCCACCCGCGGGCCTGCGCGTGCTCGACACCCACCGCACGGCACTCCTCGACGTGACGGACCCGCTGTCCGCACAAGGCCGCGGGCTGGTCCCGGGCGCCGCCATCGGCGACACCACCCGCCTCCCTGACGACCTCGCCGAGGAGATGCGCAGCACCGGCCTGGCTCACATCACCGCGGTCTCGGGCGGCCACTTCGCGGTGGTCGTCGCCGTCCTGACCCTGCTCTGCTCGCTGGCCCGGCTACCGAGGCCGGTCAGGGTGGCCCTCGTCGCGCTCGCTTCCCTCGCCTTCGTGGCGCTCGTCCGTCCGGAGCCCGCCGTGCTCCGCGCCGCGGTCATGGCAGCCTTCGCCCTGACCGGAGTCGCCATCGGGCGGCCCTCGCAGTCGGTACCGGCGCTCGCGGCGTCGGTGGTGGGGCTGCTGGTGGTGGACCCGTGGCTGGCCCGCTCGTTCGGGTTCGTGCTGTCCGCGGCGGCGACCGGAGGGCTGGTGCTGCTCGCGGCGCCGCTCGCCGCCCGGCTCGCACCCTGGACGGGGGAAGCGGCCGCCTTCGCCGTGGCGGTCCCGCTCGCCGCACAGGCGGCGTGCGGCCCGGTGCTGGTCCTGCTCGATCCGTCCGTGTCCACCGTGTCGGTCCTTGCGAACCTGCTGGCGGCCCCGGCACTGGTGCCCGCGACGGTGCTGGGGCTCGTCGCGACGGTCCTCGCACCGGGGCTGCCGACGCTCGCGGGCCTCGTGGCCTGGGCCGCGAGCGGCGCCACGTGGTGGATCGCGGCGGTCGCGCACTGGTGCGCCGCGCTCCCCGGCGCCGTGGTCCCTTGGTTGGGCGGGCCTGCGGGCGCCCTCCTGCTGGCGGTGCTCACCGGCGTCGTGCTGTGGGTGGTACTGCGGCGTGCCCCGCGTCCGGGCTGGCCCGAGTCCTGGCGCGCGGCGGCCCGGTCGAGCCTGCGCGAGGCGCTCACCACGCGGCGCCGGCGGCTCACACGGGCCGGCGTCGTGGCGCTCCTTGCGGCCGGCTCGGTGGCGGTCCTCGTGGTCGTGGTGGCGGTGCCGCGCCTCGCCGTCCGCCCGGACATACCGCGGGACTGGCTGGTGGCGGCGTGCGACGTCGGGCAGGGGGATGCGCTGGCGCTGCGCACGGGACCGACGTCGGCGGTGGTGGTCGACGTCGGTCCCGACGGGCCCGCGGCGGGCCGCTGCCTCGACGAGCTCGGTGTGGCCAGGGTGGACCTGCTCGTGCTGAGCCACTTCCACGCGGACCACGTGGGCGGCCTCGGGCCGGTGCTGGCGGGACGGAAGGTGGCGGCAGCGCTCGTGTCCCCGGTGCCGGAGCCCGCCGCGAACGCGGCGGCGACCAGGGCGGCACTGGCGGCCGCGGGAGTGCCGGTCGGCGTCGCGCACACCGGGGACCGGGGGACGGCGGGGTACCTGACCTGGCACGTGCTGCTCGCGGGCGCGGGGGCGGGCGCGAACGACTCGAGCATCGCGCTCGCGGCACGGACCGGTGGGCTCGACGTGCTCGCGCTCGGGGACCTGGAGGACGCGGGTCAGATGGAGCTGGTGCCCCTGGCCGGGCGGACCGACGTCGTCAAGGTGGCCCACCACGGCTCGGCGGTGCAGTCCCGCGCCCTGGCGGAACGCCTGCGCCCGGCGGTAGCGCTGGTCTCGTCCGGTCGGGACAACGACTACGGCCATCCGACCGACGAGGCGCTCGACCTGTACGCGGGCGTCGGCGCCGCCGTCGTCCGGACCGACGAGTGCGGCACCGTGGCACTCGTGGTGCGCGGGCAGGAGGTTTCGCTGGCGGGCTGCTGACCGAGTTCTCCCGGGCGGTCGCCGCCCGGCGTGCCGCACCTCTTGTACCAGGTCACACCGAGGTCTGGCCGTAGGCTCGCCACACTTCGCGAAACGTTGCGGATCCTGTGGGCCGCTCTAACGTGGGTGAGGACGGAGAGTTTCGTCAGCACTTACGAAGGGGGGCTTCGTGGCTGATCTCAAGCTGACCGTCCGGCGGTATCGCCGGACCATCGCGGTAACCGTGACGGCGGCTCTGCTCGTACCGGCGATGGCGTTCAGCGCCGCGGGGCGAGACGAGGCCGCCGCACAGCTCGAGCTGCGACAGGAGCTCCTGGCGGAGTCCGTGGTCACCGACGTCTCGGAGGCCGATCAGACGGTCCGGGTGGACGTCGCCGCGGATCCCGCGGCCGCTGACGCCTGGCTCGAGGAGTCGGCGGAGGTGCTGGACGGCTGGACCGTCGTCGTGGCAGGGATGGACACCACGTCAGGCGAGGACCGCGCGAAGCTCGACGCCGAGGCGGTCGCGGGCGACCCGCGGTCGACGGACGAACCGTGCCCGGAGATTCCCGAGGTTCCCCGCTCCGCCGACGGCGCCACCACCCCCTACCTGGGCTGCGAGCCGGACGGAGATGTCCAGGCCACCGCCCGGTCGGTCGGGAAGGGCTCGGCGAGAACCACTCTGGCCAAGGCGGTCGACGAGGTCCTCGCGTCCTACCTGCCGGGCGCCGGACTGGCGCCCACCAAGGTCCGCGTCCACAAGGGTGAGGCGACGGTCGACGTGGCGGCCGGGTTCGAGCAGGCACTGTCCGACGCCGGGGTGTACCCGGGCGACGTCTGGCAGGCACTCCTGTTCACCGCGCACAGCAACGGCAACATCGACTCGGTGAGGTTCACGCTCGCCGGGGACTGCCTCGCCTTCGCCTACGCGACGGGCGGCGACATGTGCGCCACGACCGACCTGCCGATCGACCTGGGCTGAGGAGGCCACGATGCGCGCGACACCCCGCAGGCTCCCGACCTTCCTCGCTGCCCTGGCGCTCGTCCTCACCGGGCTCCTCGCGGTGGCCCCGGCGGCGTCGGCCGACGTCACCTACGTCCCGGAGAACTGGAACGGCAAGGTGGTCTACCTCTCCCAGGCGTGCCACGACCGGGGCGACACCGTGTGCCACACGAACACGGGCTGCGACGGGTTCAGCGAGAACGCGAACTCCCGGCTGGTCGCGATGACCGCGACGACCCACACGGGCACCAAGCAGCTGAACCTCCTGGAGCGTGGTTACAAGGTCGTGCGCGGCACCGGTCTGACCACGTCCAACATCGCGAACTCGAACCGGGTGGGAGCGGACGTGCACGTGCCGATCCACTCCAACGCGATCAACCGGTCGTGCGAGACCAAGCTCTCGGCCGACCGGTTCGGCACGCACGTGATGTACGTGTCGGCGGCCGGCCGCAAGTGCGCGCGGATCATGACGTCGATAGTGGGTTCGGCCAGCCCCGGGACGAACGACGCCCGGCAGTACCGCACCGACCTGGGCGAGCTCAACCAGACCAACGCCGTCGCCTGCTATCTCGAGCAGGAGTACCACGTGTGGGACGAGGGAGTGAGCTGGATGCGGGACCGGAACACCTGGAGCTGGCGCATCGCCGGCAGCATCGACGTCTTCCTGGGTTACCCGTGATGCGGGCGCGTCTGCTGGTCCCGGTCACCGCCGTCGTGCTCGCGCTCGCCGCCTGCACAGCAGCCCCGCCGAACCCGGGCCCGGCGCAGGAGCCCGCTGCCACGAGCAGCCCCGGAGCCGGCCCGTCGGCGTCGGGCGACCCGGAGGGCTCCGGCGACGAGCCGGCCATCACCGTCCGTGCCGCCGGTGACGCCTGGGTGGTGCGCGGCACGGGTTTCACGGGCGGCAACCAGTACCTGGTCCAGTGCACCGGCGACACGACGGCGGGGGCGAAGGCGCTCGACGAGTGCGACATGTCGACCAGCGAGCAGGTGGTGGCGGACGCCGAGGGCCGGATCTCGGCGACGCGGCCTGCCCGGGCGTTCGTCAACGTCGGCTCGGTGTCCGAGGTGGACTGCACGGGAGACCCGTGCGCTCTGGCCGTAGCCGATCTGTCCGACGTGGTGCTCGCGGCGGCGGCCGCCCCGCTGCCCGACGGCTCGGAGCCGCCCGACGCGCCGACGCTCGTTCTCTCGGAGCTGGAGCTCGGCGCAGACAAGGGCCAGGTCACGGTGACGGGCGAGGGCTACGCGCAGGGCGCGACGGTGCGGCTGGTGCAGTGCGCCACCACGCCGGACGGCGGCGTCGACGGCAGTGTTGACGGCAGTGTTGACGGTGATAACTGCCTGTACGACGACGGCAAGCGGGTGGTCGCCGACCGTACGGGCTCGGTGCTCACCCGGCTGGCCGTCGAGCGCGAGATCGAGCTGGTCGGCGGTGGTGTCGCCGACTGTGCGGTGGCGGGTGCGTGCGTGGTCGCGAACGCCTGGACCGACGGCGGACGCATGGCGGTGGCCGACCTCCTCTGGGAGTGATTGTCGGTGGTGCGTGGCAGGCTGTGTCAGTGCCTCCAGCGACCAAGCGCCGTACCGCCACCCCCGCCACCGGCCGTAGCTGGGACGAGCCGACGCTCGCCCCGGTGGTGCTCGTGCGTGGAGCCGAGCCGCTCCTGGCCGAACGTGCGGTGGACGGCGTCGTCGGGCTGGCGCGTGCGCGTGACCCCGAGATCGAGAAGGTCGAGCTGGAGGGTACGACGTACGGTCCGGGCCAGCTGGTGGTCGCCGCGAGCCCCTCTCTGTTCGGCGAGGCCAAGATCGTCGTGGTTCGGTCGGCGGAGTCCGGCACCGAGGACCTGATGGCCGACCTCATCTCGTACGTCGGGTCGCCGGACGAGGAGACCGTCCTCGTGGTCGTGCACGGCGGGGGTCAGCGCGGCAAGAAGATGCTCGACACCATCACGAAGTCGGGTGCGCCGGTCATGGTGTGCGAGCCGGTGACCAAGGACGGCGAGAAGGCGTCGTTCGTGGCGGGCGAGTTCAAGGCCGCTCGCCGTCGGGCCGACGCCGAGGCGGTGCGTGCCCTGGTGGATGCCCTCGGCAGCGACCTGCGCGAGCTCGCGGCGGCCTGCTCGCAGCTGATCGCCGACACGACCGGCACCATCACGGCGGCCACCGTGGACAAGTACTACGGCGGGCGCGTCGAGGCGACGGGCTTCCGCGTCGCCGACGCCGCGGTGGCCGGTGACGCCGGGGGCGCCGTCGCGCTCCTGCGGCACGCGCTCGACACGGGGCTGGACCCGGTGCCCATCGTCGCCGCCCTGGCGCTGCGGCTGCGCAACCTCGCGAAGGTCGCGTCGATGCGCGGCGGCGGGTTCGCCGCGCGCGACATCGGCATGGCGCCCTGGCAGGTGGACCGCGCCCGCAAGGACCTGCGGAGCTGGACGCCGGAGGGCCTGGCTGCGGCGATCTCCGCCGTCGCGCAGGCGGACGCGGACGTCAAGGGCGAGTCCAGGGACCCGGTGTTCGCCGTCGAGCGCGCGGTCCTGACCATCGCTCGCTCCCGCCGGTCCTGACCATCGGGCGCCCTGACTCCGAAGACCCCCACCAGCTGACGCAACCCGTCCGTTGAGTGCGTGACTTTTGCGCCTCTGGAGCCCGCGAGAGCGCAGATATCACGCACTCAACAGTGAGCGCGGGCACGCGAAAGACGCCGTCCTCCCCGTGGGGTGGACGGCGTCTTTCGAAGCTTGCTCAGAGAGCGGCGACCGACTTCGCGAGGGCCGACTTGCGGTTCGCGGCCTGGTTCGCGTGGATGACGCCCTTGGCAGCTGCCTTGTCGAGCTTGCGCGACGCGGTGGCAAGGGTGACCGTCGCGGTCTCCTTGTCGCCGGCTGCGACGGCCTCGCGCACCTTGCGCACGTGGGTCTTCAGCTCCGACTTGACGGACTTGTTGCGCAGACGAGCCTTCTCGTTCGTCTTGATGCGCTTCATCTGGGACTTGATGTTTGCCACGATGGGACTTCCTGGTGTGTTCGCCTGACGGCGAGCGGATAGGTCGTAGAGGGCGGTCGCAGCTCCGGGACTGGGGTGGGGACCCGTGGAGAGGAACTGAGACTGTGCCCGCCGACCTGGGCGGACACGCGACCTCCAAGGTTACCAGAGGCTCGGCCGCCCCGGGCGGCCCGTCCGGTGTGACACCGGCTACGCCCGTCGTTGGTCAAAATGGGCCCTGACGAGCCGCCTTAGAATCCGAACCATGACGACCGCGACGCTAAGAGGCCGTTTCCAGTGGACCGTGGTGGTTCCAGTCCTTGCCGCGGTCCTCCTCGTGGTGACGTGGAGCAGTCATGACCACCCGGTGACACTGGCCGCGATCGGCGCCGCTCTGGTCGGGTCGGTGCTCGCGGCGGTGCACCACGCCGAGGTGGTGGCGCACAAGGTCGGCGAGCCGTTCGGCTCCCTCATCCTCGCGGTGGCGGTGACCGTGATCGAGGTCGGCCTGATCATCATGCTGATGAGCAGCGGCGGCGACGCGGCAAGCACCTATGCCCGGGACACCGTGTTCGCCGCCGTCATGATCACCTTCAACGGGATCGTCGGACTGTCCCTGCTCGTCGGCGCGAGCAAGCATCACCTGGTCAGCTTCAACGCGTCGGGTACCGGGTCGGCGCTCGCCACGGTGATCGCGCTGGCCGGGGTCACGCTGGTCCTGCCCCGCTTCACGACGTCGGCGGACGGGGGCGCCTACACACCCTTCCAGCTCGCCTTCGCGGCGGTGGCGTCGCTGGTGCTGTACGGGGCGTTCGTCTTCACGCAGACCGTGCGGCACCGCGACTTCTTCCTGCCGGTCACGAGCGACAAGTATGGCCGCGTCACGGGCGTCATCAAGGACGAGGACGGCGACGACCACGCCGACCCGCCGGCCGCGAAGGAGGCGTGGATCAGCCTCGCGCTGCTGGTCCTCGCGCTCGTCTCGGTGGTGTTCCTGGCCAAGATGCTCTCGCCCACCATCGAGTACGGGGTGGCCGCGGCGGGCCTGCCGTACGGGGTGGTCGGTGTGGTGATCGCACTCCTCGTCCTCGCCCCCGAGTCGATAGCCGCGGTCCGCAACGCGCTCCGCAACCGCGTCCAGACCAGCCTCAACCTCGCCTATGGCTCGGCCATGGCGTCGATCGGCCTGACCATCCCCACCATCGCCGTCGCGATGATCTGGATGGACGTGCCGCTGACCCTCGGCCTCGAGCCGGTCCAGATGGTGCTGCTCGCGGTATCGGTGGTCGTGGCCATGCTGAGCATCGCGCCGGGCCGGGCCAAGACGCTGCAGGGCGTGGTGCACCTCGTGCTTCTTGCCGCGTTCCTCGTGGTGTCGATCCAGCCGTAACCCGGTCCGCCGGACGCGTTCCGCCGGACGAGCTACAGCGCGGCGGCGACCTCGTCGAAGACAGCCTTGTCGAGGATCGCGCCCTCCCGGCGGACGGCGTCCGGGTGGATGCGGATGACGCGGTTGAGCCGCACCTCGGAGGCTCGACCGCTGTTGTCCCAGGCGCCGGTGCCGATGTCCATCCAGCGGCGGCCGGCGCGGGCCTCCTGCTCGGCGTCGCGGTCGTGGTCCTGGCTGGTGAGCTGCAGCGCGAGGAGCCAGGGGCCGTCGTTGCCCACGATCAGCACCGGGCGGTCCTTGCCCTGGCTGTGATCTTCTTCATAAGGAACCCACGACCAGACGACCTCGCCCGGGTCGGGCTCGCCGTCGAGCTCGGGGCGGTAGACGGGCCTGACCGTGCCCTCGAAGTCCCCGGGGTAGCCATCGGTCTCGGGCAGGTTCCGGCTCGATGCCGGACGGCGGTCCCGGGGCGTCGGCCGTGACGCCGGCCGATCGCCGTCCGGGCGGCGGTCGCCGTCGGTGCGGCGGTCGCTCTGGTCGAAGAAGGTGCTTGCCACGGCCTCGACGACGTCGCCGAGCAGCTTGATCCACGGGTTCTGGTTCACGGAGGGCAGAGTAGCCCGGCGTCGGCCCGCGAGCAGGGCGTGCCGACGCCGGTGACCGTGCCCGGCCGCCGGCGTCGTCCCGCTCAGGTGAGGTCGAGCGCCCGCTCCATGTACTTCACGACGTCGTTGAAGACGTCCTCCGCGAGGATGTCGCCCTCGCGGCGCACGTCGTCCGGGTCGACGCGGATGACGCGGTTGATCCGGACCTCCGAGGCGCGGCCGGAGCTGTCCCAGCGGCCGGTGCCGACGTCCATCCAGATGCGGCCTGCGCGCGCCTCGTGCAGCATGTCGTCCCGGTCGCGGTCCTGGCTGGTCAGCTGGAGGCCGAGCAGCCAGGGTCCGTCCATGCCCACGAGCAGCACCGGACGGTCCTTGCCCTGGCTGTGGTCCTCCTCGTACGGCACCCAGGTCCAGACGACCTCACCGGGGTCCGGGTCACCGTCCAGCTCGGGGTTGTAGATCGGGTGGACCTCACCCTCGAAGTCGCCGGGATAGGTGTTGTCTGATGCGAAGGTCACGCCCGAAACCGTACCGGAACGGGTTAACCGCACATCAGGGACCTACCGGAGGGAATTAGCCGGCGCACGCCCGGCCGAACTCGACCAGCTCCGCCGCCATCGGCTCCGGCTCCCAGCTGTGCATCGCACCCGGCAGCTCCTTCTCCGTGCCCTTCGGCACCGCCGCCACGATGCTGGCGGCCGCGACCGGCATCTCGGGGAAGGTCTCGACCCCGTACATGGCGAGCACAGGAACCGCGACGTCGAGCGTGCTGTTCTCCAGCGCACGCTGCGCCCAGGCGAGCGACTGCGCGTCGGCGCGGTAGGCGGCGACGGTGCGGGCGATCGCCGACCAGGCCGGGGAGGCCTCCATCTCGGCGAGCCACTCCGGCGGCATGTCCTTCATGTAGTGCCGCATCGCGTTCTCGTGGTCGTCGGCGTCGAGCAGGCGCTCGATCTCGTCGGCCCACGCCTGCGTCGTCTCCGCGGGGTCGCCCAGGGGTGCCTCCCAGAGGGCCAGGCCGGTGGCCGGCAGCCCGGCCGCGGCGGCCCGGAGGCTGAGCGCGCAACCTGACGAGTGCCCGACCAGTACCGCGGATCCGCCCGCGACCTCGACCATCGCGGCGATGGCGGCCAGCTCACGGTCGAGGTCGAGACGGCCCTCTGCGGGACTCTCCCCGCGGCCGAGCCGGTCGAACGTGATGGCGGTGAGTCCGGCGTCGGCGACGCGCTGGGCGGTCTCGGCGGTGATCGGGTCGTCGGCCCGGTCCGGTCCGGCGCCCGTCACGAAGACGACGGCCGGTCCGGTGCCGCCGCGCAGGTCGTAGGCGACGCGGTCGCCCTGGCTGGTGGTCGCGTAGTTGGTCATGGTCGGTCCGACGACGTTGCCCCTCCGAACTCATCGGTGAGCAGCCGCCGAACGTAGGCCTGGTCGGTTTCGGTGACGGGCGGCCAAGGCGACACCGAGCTGAAACACGCCCGGAACCGGTACGTCTTACCCGTCGTCCTAAAGTTCGGACATGACAGACCTGTTCGATGGATATCCTCTCCAGCAGGCCTTCGACGAGATGCTGGACCGCGACGGTGCGCTGCGGTCCTGCTACGAGCAGGTGCACGGCCGGCTCACCCGCCTGACCGCCGACGAGGTGGCGTCCCGCGCCGACGCGCTCGCCCGGTCCTACCTTGCCCAGGGCGTCACCTTCGACTTCGCGGGGGAGGAGCGGCCCTTCCCGCTGGACGTGGTCCCGCGCGTCATCGAGCAGGACGACTGGACGGACATCGCGCTCGGCGTCCAGCAACGGGTCCGGGCCCTGGAGGCGTTCCTCGACGACGTCTACGGCGCGCAGCAGGCCGTCAAGGACGGCGTCGTGCCGCAGCGCCTCATCCAGTCCAGCTCGGACTTCCAGCGGGTCGCCGCGAGCATCCGGCCGGCGGGCGGCGTCCGCTGCCATGTGAGCGGCATCGATCTGATCCGCGACGAGGACGGCCGGTACCGCGTCCTGGAGGACAACGTCCGCGTCCCCTCGGGCGTGAGCTACGTGGTGAGCAACCGCCGGGCCATGGTCCGCACGTTCCCCGAGCTGTTCAGCCGGCTGCGGGTGCAGCCCGTCGTCGACTACCCGCAGCGGCTGCTCGCCGCCCTGGTGGCGAGCGCCCCGGACGGCGTCCCGGACCCGACGGTCGTGGTGCTCACCCCGGGTGTCTACAACTCCGCCTACTTCGAGCACAGCCTCCTGGCCCGGCTGCTCGGGGTGGAGCTGGTCGAGGGGCGTGACCTGTACACCAAGGGCGGCCGCGTCTACATGCGGACCACAGAGGGGTCGCGCCGCGTCGACGTCATCTACCGCCGGGTGGACGACGAGTGGATCGACCCCGTCGAGTTCCGCGGCGACTCCATGCTGGGCGTGCCCGGCCTGGTGAACGCCGCCCGGCTCGGGAACGTCACGCTCGCGAACGCGCTCGGCAACGGGGTGGCCGACGACAAGCTCGTCTACACCTACGTGCCCGACCTCATCCGCTACTACCTGGCGGAGGAGCCCGTGCTGGCGAACGTGGACACCTGGCGGCTCGAGGAGCCCGACGCGCGCGCCGAGGTGCTCGACCGTATCGACGAGCTCGTCGTCAAGCCCGTCGACGGCTCGGGCGGCAAGGGCATAGTGGTGGGCCCCCTGGCGACGCGCGCCGAGATCGACGCCGTGCGGTCCCGGATCGTCGAGGACCCGCGCGGCTGGATCGCGCAGCCTGTGGTGCAGCTCTCGACCGGGCCGACGTTCGTCGACGGCGCCTTCCGGCCCCGTCACCTGGACCTGCGCCCCTTCGCAGTGAACGACGGCTCCGACGTCTGGGTGCTGCCCGGCGGGCTCACCCGGGTCGCGCTCCCGGAGGGGCAGCTCGTCGTCAACTCGTCCCAGGGCGGCGGGTCCAAGGACACCTGGGTGCTGGAGGACGGTACGGGACCCCGGCAGGCGGCGCCGGCACCGGTCGAGGAGCCGCGGGCGAGCGCCCGTCCCGCGGAGCCGACGGCGGGCGTGCCCCGCGCGACCAACCCCGACGACGCGGCCGCGAACCAGCAGCAACAACAACAGCAACAACAACAGCAACAGGCCTCGACCACCCCGACCGGAGGTGCCGCATGCTGAGCCGGATCGCGGAGTCGCTGTTCTGGATCGGCCGGTACGTCGAGCGCGCCGACGACACGGCCCGGATCCTCGACGTCCACGTCCAGCTGCTGTCGGAGGACCCGTGGGCCGACGAGGCGACTGCCTGCCGCTCCCTGCTGGCGATCATGGACCATCCGGCGCGGCCCGACGACGGCGAGGTGAACCGCGACACCGTGCTCCGGCTGCTGGCCCACGACCGGGAGAACCCGTCGTCGATCGCCGGATCGATGCTCGCGGCGCGGGAGAACGCCCGCCGCGCCCGCGAGATCGTCTCGACCGACCTGTGGGAGTGCCTCAACACGACGCGCAACACGCTCCCGTCCCACGCGGGGAGAGGGCCGCACGAGTTCTTCTCCTGGGTCCGGGAACGCGCCGCCGTCGTGGCGGGGCTCATGGAGTCGGCGACGCCGCGCGACTCGACCTGGCACTTCATGGTCCTGGGCCAGGCCATCGAGCGGGCCGACATGACGGCCCGCCTGATCACCACCCAGGCCCGGCTCGGGACGGGAGGCCCCGGCTGGAACGCCATGCTGCGGTCCTGCGGGGCCTACGAGGCGTACCTGCGGACGTACCGCGGCCGGGCGTCCGACGCCGATGCCGCGGGCTTCCTCATCCTCGACCGGCTGTTCCCGCGCTCGATCGTCTACGCGCTGCACGCCGCCGAGAGCGCCCTGCGCGAGCTGGAGCCCGTGGAGGGCCGGCACGCGGTGTCCGACGACGCCCGCCGGGCGCTCGGCATCATGCGTTCCGAGCTGGAGTTCGCCCGCCTGGGCGACCTGCTCGCCGACCTCCCCGACACCATGCAGCGCGTGCAGATGGCGTGCACGCGGGCGAGCAGCGCGATCAAGCACCGGTACTTTCCGGCGGTGGCCACGACGGCCTGGGTGGAGGAGGCGCTGTGACGCTGCTGAAGGTGGTCCACACGACCCTGTTCGACTACGCGTCGCCGGTCACCGACTCGTACAACCAGACACGCATGCGCCCCGTCGAGGACGGGCGCCAGACGGTGCGCTCGGCGACCCTGGCGATATCGCCCACCACGTGGTCCTCGGACCACACGGACTACTGGGGCACGAGCGTGACGGCGTTCGAGATCCTGCGGCCGCACACGCAGCTCAAGATCGTCGCCGAGGCTCTGGTCGAGGCCTCGGGCTACTCCGCGGACGGGCGTCCCGCCGGCGACGTGCCCGGGTGGGGGGACCTGGCGAGCGAGGCCGTGCTGGACGCGCAGTCGGCCTTCCTCGCGGAGTCGCCGGTCACGACGCCGCCGTCGGGCCTCGCGACGCTCGCCCTGGAGGCCGCGGGCGGGCTGGACCCGGACCGGGCGGCGGAGGCGATCTGCCTCGCCGTGCGGGACCGGCTCGAGTACGTGCCCGGCGTGACCACCGTGCACACGCCCGCGGTCGAGGCGTGGGAGGCGCGGAAGGGCGTGTGCCAGGACATGGCGCACCTGGCCCTCGGCGCCCTGCGCTCGGTGGGCATCCCCGCGCGGTACGTGTCGGGCTACGTGCACCCCGAGCCCGATGCCGGTATGGGCGAGCAGGTGCGCGGCGAGTCGCACGCCTGGGTCGAGTGGTGGACGGGCGAGTGGGTCGGCTACGACCCCACGAACCGGATCTTCGTCGGCGGCGACCACGTGGTGGTCGGGCGCGGGCGGGAGTACGGCGACGTGCCACCGTTCAAGGGCGTCTACGCGGGCGCCGCCTCGTCGACGCTCGCGGTGACGGTGGACATCACGCGGCTCGGGTAGCCCGTCACGGCACTATCGGCTCCGCCAGTGCCGCGTCCAGGCCTGTGCGGTCGCCCTCGACGGTCAGCCCTGCCTCGGCGGGCGTGAGCCGGCGCCACAGCATGAGCGCGAGACCCTCGGCCGGTCCGGAGACGACGGTGAAGGGCGCGACCTCCTCTGCGCGCTCGCCGGGAGCGCCGAGCACCCACGTGCGCGTGCCGTCGACATCGGTCGCCAGGAGGGCGACCGGGCGCCGCAGCGGCGTCATGCGGCCCAGCCCCACCTGGCGTGGCTGGAGCACGGTGACCACCTCGTCGACCGTGTCCGCCCAGACCGCGGGCTCGGCCCCGACCAGGCCGACGGAACTCGCCCCGGCGCGCGCCGCGAGCAGGTCGTGCAGGTGCACGAGCGTCTCGTGGGTCTGCCGCCGGTGCCAGAACCGCACCGGCCCGGGCCCCATGGGCTCGGGATGGGTGAGTACTCGGCCGGTCGAGTCGGGGTCGATCTCGGCGAAGGCCTCACGCAGGGTCGCCGCCTGGGCCGCGTAGTGCGGTGCCAGGTCGAACGGCCCGCCGCCCAGGCCCCGCCCCTTGACCCCGCGGGCGTTGTCGGCAGCCCAATGGTGGACCTCCGCGAGGTGCTCCACGAGCCCGCGGACGGTCCAGTCCCCGCAGGCGGGGACCCGTGCGTCGGCGTCGGCGTCCGGCACCGCGGCGAGGAAATCGTCCTGGAACCGGGCCAGCAGGGTGAGGTGGTCGAGGCTCATGTGCCGAAAGGTACCGCCCGCCTCCGACACCCTGACACGCGGGATGGGCACGCAGGATGGGCACGCAGGATGGGCGTTCAGGATGGGCGTTCAGGATGACTGCTGCCGCGCGCCGTGGAACTGTAAGGGCACGTCCGTCGTTCTTCCACGCGATGCCCAAGCGGCATCCGGCCGGAGACCTTCGGGCCGCCACCGAACCGCACCACATCTCGTGAAGGATCATGGACGCCGACAGTCATAGTCCCTGCCCAGCCGTACGCCGTAACCCCGCAGGGCGGAGGTGGTGGCGTTGAGCTGGGTGATCTCACTCCTGCTGGGCGTCGTGGTGATCCTCGCGATCACCGCCGTGACGGGCTACTTCGTCGCGCAGGAGTTCGCGTACATGGCGGTCGACCGGGCGCGCCTGGCAGCCCGCGCTGAGGCCGGCGACGCCGGGGCGCGGCGCGCGCTCGGTGTGACCCGGCGCACCAGCTTCATGCTCTCCGGTGCGCAGCTCGGCATCACGGTCACCGGCCTGCTGGTCGGCTACGTCGCCGAGCCGCTGGTCGGTGAGGCCCTCGGTGAGGCCCTCGGTGGTGTCGGCGTGCCGGTCGGCACCGGTGTCGCGATAGGCACCGTCCTGGCGCTCGTGCTCTCGACGCTCGTGCAGATGCTGTTCGGCGAGCTCGTCCCCAAGAACCTGGCGATCGCGCGGCCCGAGCCAGTCGCGCTGTGGCTCGCGCGCTCCACCACCGTCTACCTCGCGGTCTTCGGCTGGCTGATCAGGGTGTTCGACGCCGCGTCGAACGCGCTGCTGCGCCTGCTCCGCATCGAGCCGGTGCACGACGTCGAGCACTCGGCGACGGTCCGCGACCTCGAGCACATCGTCGCGGACTCGCGCGCCAGCGGTGACCTCCCGGGCGACCTGTCGGTGCTGCTGGACCGCATCCTCGACTTCCCCCGGCAGGACGTGGAGCACGCCATGATCCCGCGGGCGCGGGTCGGCGTGGTGCACCCCGGGGACACCCTCGCGCAGGTACGCGAGCTGATGGCCCGCGGCCACTCCCGCTACCCGGTGGTCGACGACGACGGCGAGGTGGTCGGCGTCGTGCACCTGACGGACCTGCTGTCCGCGGGGCCCGCGGCGGCGACCGTCGCCGACCTGCAGCGTCCGGCGCTCGTCCTGCCGACCGCCATGGCGCTGCCGGACGCCCTCCGCGAGCTGTCGGCCACGCGGAACCAGATGGCGTGCGTCGTCGACGAGTACGGCGGGTTCGCCGGCGTGCTCACCGTCGAGGACCTCGCGGAGGAGCTGGTCGGCGAGATCACCGACGAGCACGACGACGAGATCGACCCCGTGACCGCGGCGTCGGACGGGGTGTGGGTCATGGCCGGCGACGTCCACCTCGACGAGGTCGAGCGGTCCGTCGGGCGCGACCTGCCCGAGGGCGACCACGAGACCATCGCCGGGCTGGCGATCGCCGTCCACGGCTCGCTGCCCGCGGCGGGCGACGTGGTCGACGTCGCGCTGCCCGCCGACCCTGCCGACCTGGTCGCGGCGGAGCCGCACGCGGCAGAGGTGCTCCGGATCGAGGTGCTCGAGGTGGAGCGGCACGTGCCGTCCCGCGTCCGGGTCACCGTCGTGGACGCACCGGCGGACGCCGAGAACACCGTGACCGCGAACGAGGAGGCCCGATGAGCAACCCCTGGGTGGTCGTCGCGGCCACCGTCGTCATCATCGCGCTGAGCGCGTTCTTCGTGGCGGTGGAGTTCGCGCTCCTCGCCGCCAAGCGGCACCGGCTCGAGGACGCCGCGTCCACCAGCCGCTCCGCACGTGCCGCACTCCGCAGCGCGAGCGAGCTGACGCTGCTGCTCGCGGGATCGCAGCTCGGTATCACCGTCTGCACCCTGGCCCTCGGCGCGATCACCAAGCCCGCCGTGCACCACTGGCTGACGCCGGTGTTCGAGACGTGGGGTGCGCCGTTCTGGGCCGCCGACGTCGCGGGCTTCGTGCTGGCCCTGATCATCGTCACGTTCCTGCACCTCGTGGTGGGGGAGATGGCGCCCAAGTCGTGGGCCATCGCCCACCCCGAGGCCAGCGCCACGATGCTCGCGCTCCCGATGCGGGCGTTCATGGTCGTGACCCGGCCGGTGCTCGCGGCGCTCAACGGCGCCGCGAACTGGTGCCTGCGCCGCATAGGCGTCGAGCCGGCGGACCAGGTGGCATCCGGGCAGGGCCCGGAGGACCTGCGGCACCTCGTGGAGCACTCGGTGAGCGTCGGGGCCCTCGACGTCGCCTACTCCGACCAGCTCTCCGGAGCGCTGGACCTGCGCCGGCTCACGGTCGAGGATCTGCTGGCGGCGCCCGCGACCCCGGCCGCCGTCGGGCCCGGTGCGACGGCCGCCGATGTGCAGGAGGCGTCCCGCGCCTCCGGCCACCTGCGGATCCTGGTGCAGGAACCCGGCCGCCTGCCGGACGGCGTCGTGCACGTGCGCGACACGCTCCTGCTGGCCGACGACGCGTCCGTCGCGGACGTCACCCGGCCGGTCTTCGAGCTGGCCGCCGACCTGCCGCTGCACAGTGCTCTGACGAGCATGCGGGAGACCGGCAACCTGCTCGCGATAGTGGCCCGGCCGGACGGCGCGGCGGCCGGCTACGGCGTGGTCACCCTCGCCGACGTCCTCCGCAAGCTCCTCCCACGCACGACGGCGACGCGAGTCGCCTGATCCGCCACCGCTGAGTGCGGGGTATTTGCGCCGGTTCACGGGTCTCGAGCGCAAATGGCCCGCACTCAGCGAGGAGGTGGGTGGGGCATGGGAGAATGGCGGTTGGCCCCCGCCCACCCTCACTACGGAGCGAGAACGCTTTGCCCATCCCCGGTCCTGCGCTCACGGCGCGCCTCCAGCCGAACGCCACAGCGCCCGAGCTGATCCGCAACTTCTGCATCATCGCGCACATCGACCACGGCAAGTCGACGCTGGCCGACCGCATGCTGCAGCTGACCGGCGTCGTCCAGTCGCGCGACATGCGCGCCCAGTACCTCGACCGCATGGACATCGAGCGCGAGCGCGGCATCACCATCAAGTCGCAGGCCGTGCGGATGCCGTGGGCGGTCGCCGACGAGGCAGGCACGCTCACGCCGCACGCGCTGAACATGATCGACACCCCGGGACACGTCGACTTCACGTACGAGGTCTCCCGCTCGCTGGCCGCGTGCGAGGGCGCCGTGCTGCTGGTCGACGCCGCGCAGGGCATCGAGGCGCAGACCCTGGCCAACCTGTACCTGGCCATGGAGAACGAGCTCGAGATCATCCCGGTCCTGAACAAGATCGACCTCCCGGCGGCGCAGCCGGAGAAGTACGGCGAGGAGCTCGCGAAGCTGGTGGGCTGCGAGCCCGAGGACGTCCTCCAGGTCAGCGGCAAGACCGGCGTCGGCGTCGAACCGCTGCTCGACCGCATCGTCCAGCGTGTCCCGGCCCCGACCGGCGACCCGAACGCCCCGGCCCGCGCCATGATCTTCGACTCGGTCTACGACACCTACCGCGGCGTCGTGACCTACGTGCGTGTCATCGACGGCGACCTGAACCCGCGCGAGAAGATCGCGATGATGTCGACGAAGGCCACGCACGAGCTCCTCGAGATCGGGGTCAGCTCGCCCGAGCCGCACGCGACCAAGGGGCTCGGCGTCGGCGAGGTGGGCTACCTGATCACGGGCGTGAAGGACGTGCGCCAGTCCAAGGTCGGCGACACCGTCACCAACGCGGCCAAGCCCGCCACCACGGCGCTCGCCGGCTACAGCGACCCCAAGCCCATGGTCTTCTCGGGCCTGTACCCGATCGACGGCTCCGACTACCCGATCCTGCGCGACGCCCTGGACAAGCTCAAGCTCAGCGACGCGGCGCTCAACTACGAGCCCGAGACGTCGGTGGCGCTCGGCTTCGGCTTCCGCGTGGGGTTCCTCGGCCTGCTGCACCTCGAGATCGTGCGCGAGCGCCTCGAGCGCGAGTTCAACCTCGAGCTGATCTCCACCGCCCCGAACGTCATCTACGAGGTGACGATGGAGGACAACACGAAGATCGTGGTGACCAACCCGTCGGAGTTCCCCGGGGGCAAGATCAAGGAGGTCCGCGAGCCTGTCGTCAAGGCCACGATCCTCACCCCCAGCGAGTTCGTGGGCGCGGTCATGGAGCTCTCGCAGTCCAAGCGCGGCGAGCTGCAGGGCATGGACTACCTGTCCGAGGAGCGCGTGGAGCTGCGCTACCACCTGCCGCTCGGCGAGATCGTCTTCGACTTCTTCGACCAGCTCAAGTCCAAGACCCGCGGGTACGCGTCCCTCGACTACGACACGTCCGGTGACCAGGTCGCGGACCTCGTGAAGGTCGACATCCTGCTCCAGGGTGAGCACGTCGACGCGTTCAGCTCGATCGCGCACCGCGACAAGGCGTACTCGTACGGCGTCATGATGACCGCCAAGCTCAAGGAGCTCATCCCGCGCCAGCAGTTCGAGGTGCCGATCCAGGCCGCCATCGGCGCGCGCGTGATCGCCCGCGAGACCATCCGCGCCATGCGCAAGGACGTGCTCGCCAAGTGCTACGGCGGCGACATCAGCCGTAAGCGCAAGCTGCTGGAGAAGCAGAAGGAGGGCAAGAAGCGCATGAAGAACATCGGCTCGGTCGAGGTGCCGAAGGAGGCGTTCATCGCCGCGCTCTCCTCCGACTCGGACGCCCCGAAGGACAAGAAGAAGTAGGTGCCCGCTCTTCCCTCCGGCATCCCCGTGCCCGACGACGGCGCGCTGCCCGCCTGGGTGCGGCCGTCGACCAACCTCGCCGAGGTGTCAGACGCCCAGGTCACCCGGGTGACACAGGTGTCTGACACGCAGCCGTTCGGTGTCTACGTGCACGTCCCGTTCTGCACGGTGCGCTGCGGCTACTGCGACTTCAACACCTACACGGCGTCCGAGCTGGGCGGCGGCGCCAACCAGGCGCAGTACGCCACGACGGCGCTGCTGGAGGTGGACCTCGCGGCGAAGGTCCTGGCCGACGCCGGCCGCGCGCCCGCCGCGGTCTCCACGGTGTTCTTCGGGGGCGGTACGCCCACGATGCTCCCGGCGGAGGACCTCGCCCGGGTGCTCGACGGGATCAGGGGCGCCTGGGGCCTGGCCGTCGCGGCCGAGGTCACGACCGAGGCCAACCCGGACTCCGTCACGCCCGAGTCCCTGCGGGTCCTGGCCGACGCCGGGTTCACCCGGGTCTCCTTCGGGATGCAGTCGGCGGTGCCGCACGTGCTCGCGACGCTCGAGCGCACCCATGACCCGCTGCGCATCCCCGACGTCGTCCGGTGGGCGCGCGACGCCGGGCTCGACGTGTCCCTCGATCTGATCTACGGCACGCCCGGCGAGTCCCTCGACGACTGGCGCACGAGCGTCGAGACGGCGCTGGCGACCGGCGTCGACCACGTGTCCGCGTACGCGCTGGTGGTGGAGCCCGGCACGAAGATGGCCGCCCAGGTGCGCCGCGGGGAGGTGGCGCTGCCCTCCGATGACGACCAGGCCGCCAAGTACGAGCTGGTCGACGACCTGCTCACGCAGGCGGGCCTGCGCTCGTACGAGGTGTCGAACTGGTCGCGTGCCGGGCACGAGTGCCGGCACAACATCGGGTACTGGCGCGGTGACGACTGGTGGGGCATCGGCCCGGGTGCGCACAGCTATGTGTCGGCACCGGTGGTCGACGGCGCGAGCACCCCCGTCGGCGTCCGCTGGTGGAACGTCAAGCATCCCCGTGCCTACGCCACCCGGCTCGAGGCCGGACAGAGTCCCGGCGCGGGGCGCGAGCTGCTCACGCGTGCGGAGGCGCACCTGGAGCGGGTGATGCTCGGCGTGCGGCTGCGCGAGGGTCTCGACCTCGGGGTGCTGTCCGACGCCGGCCGCACCGCGGTGGCGGGTCTGGTCGCGCGCGAGCTGCTCGACGGGCGGGCGGCGGTCGGCGCCGGAGGAGGCCCGGCACGTGCGGTGCTGACCCGTCGCGGACGCCTGCTCGCCGACTCCGTGGTGCGCGACCTCACCGCCTGAGACCGCTGTCGGCGCACGGTGTCGGAGTGCCGCAGGGTTTGTTTGCATGGTGGGCGAAATCGCCGATATCTTGTGCCGATTCATACCGTTACGAAGCGGCACCAGCACGCCTGACGAGGGGTACCCGCATGAGCAGCACCTACGGCGGCTGGAACCCACAGGATCCGAACCGTGGGCAGGACCCTGAGCCCTGGCGAGCGCAGCCCCCGCAGGTCCCGCAGCAGCAGACCCAGCCCTCGCAACAGGGGCAGCCGCAACCGGCTCAGCCTTCGCAGCCTCAGCCGTTCGACCCCTACGGCCCGCGCGATCCCTACGGCCGCCCCGCCAACCCGTACGGCAGGCCCGACTACCAGCCCTTGCGGCGGCCGGAACAGCAGGAACCGCAGCCGCAGCAGCCCGCACCTCCGCAGCGGTACCAGGAGCCCCCGGCCCAGCCCGGTCCGCCGCAGTACCCGACGGCCTCCGGCACGGAACGTCGGCCAGACGCGGACGGGCCCACGACGATCGGCAACGCGTGGCGCTGGGCCTGGAGCGCGTTCGGCGCGAGCTGGGGCGTCTGGGTGCTGATGAGCCTGCTGCTCGGCCTGGCGCAGGTCGCCGTCCTCCTCGCGTTCAGCCCGTCCACGATGGCCGCCCTGGCGAACTCGACCGACCCGGCAGCGGTCGACGCCGCACTGGCCGCGGGGCGGACGCTCGAGGCCAGGGGGCTGGCGGCGGCCGGCACCGCGGTGGGCTTCCTGCTGCAGGCGCTCCTGTACGCCGGCGCCCTCGCGGCGACGCGTACCCGCAAGGTCCGCATCCGCGACTTCTTCGTGCTCCGCGGCTTCGGCGGGCTCGTGGGGTTCGCGGTGGTCGCCGGAGCGCTCGGGTTCGCCGGCACGGCGGTGCCCACGGCCGGCGTGCTGGTGCAGGTGGTGGTCACGCTCGTCCTGGTCCCGGTGCCCTTCCTGCTGCTGGGCGGTGTGGGCTTCGGCAGGGCGTTCGTCCGCGGTATCGGCCTGGTGCTCTCGCACCTCGGGACCGCCTTCGGCGTCTTCGGCATCTTTGCCGGGCTGGTGATCGCCTCCATCCCCACGTGCGGGATCGGCCTCGTCGTCGTGGTGCCCGCGATGCTGCTGGTGGGGGCATATCTGGTCCAGCGCTGGACCGGGGAGACCGTCCAGGGCTGACCACCCGGTAACGACTCGGCAGTTGCACATGCGCAAATGCGGAGAAGAGGTGAAGGTGGGGCTGGATCAATGACCAGCCAAGGGGAACACATGAGTGAGAACACGCCGCAGGACCCGTACGAGCCGAACGCGGGTGGCGCCACCCCGCCGCCGTCGGACGGGCCGACACCGCCGCCGTCGGGCCCGGTGCAGCCGCCGGCTTACGGCGGGGCGAGCCAGCCCCCTGCCTACGGCGGACCGGCCGTGCCGTACGGGACGCAGCCGTCGGGCCCGTTCCAGGTCGGTGAGGCGCTGCGCTTCGCATGGGACCGGTTCAAGGGGAACTGGCTGTTCTGGGTGCTGTTCGTGCTGCTCATGATCGTCGTGTTCGGCATCTTCAACGGGAGCACGATCGCCGAGTACAGCGACCGGGTGAACGATGCGGCTGATTCCCAGACGTCGAGCGGCGTGGGGATGGGCATGGGGATCTGGACGGGCGTGGGCTTCGGCAGCGGGTCGCTCGGGCTCATCGGCTTCCTGATCCTGTCGGTGCTCTCGGCCCTGGGGATCAACGCGGGGCTGCGCGAGGTCTCCGGGGAGAAGGCGACCTGGGGCAACCTCTTCAAGGTCAGCAGCTACGGGAAGATCATCCTCACCGCGCTCCTGCTCCTGGTCGCCAACGTGATCGGCGCCTGCCTGTGCGGCCTCGGAAGTATCGCCCTGGCGATCTTCGCGCCGTTCACCTACCACCACGTGGTCGACAAGGGCCTGGGCGCCTGGACGGCCCTGGCCTCGTCGTTCCGCCTGGTGGGGAAGAACTTCGGCGCGGTGTTCCTGCTTGAGCTCGCGCTGCTCGGTATCAACATCCTGGGCTCGATCCCCTGCGGGCTGGGCCTGTTCATCACGGCTCCGCTCTCGATCGTCGCGATGGCGTTCGCGTTCCGCCGGATCACCGGCGGCCCGGTCGCGGCCGGGCCCGTCGCGGCCTGACAAGGATGACCATGCACTTGCTGCCAGGATCGCTCGGATCCTGGCAGCAAGTGCATGGTCGGCCTCGCCGAGCGGGCCTACTTGATGAGGCGGATGTTCACCGGGTAGCGGTAGGGCGCGCCCTTGTTGTTCTCCACGGCGGCCAGGATCATGAACACCAGCGCGGCGATGAACGCGAGGTACACGATCGAGCCGAACCCGAACGTGACGAGCGTGATGATCAGGGCGGCGATGTGCACGAAGACCAGCGTGATCTGGAAGTTCAGCGACTCCTTGGCCTCCTGGTCCACGAACCGGCTGCGGTCCCTGAACAGCAGCCAGATCACCAGCGGTGCGATGAACGACAGCAGGACCGGGCCGAGCTGGGCGAAGATCGCCCACATGCGCTCGTCCGACGGGGTGAGCGGCTGTGGCTGGTAGGGCGCGCCGGGGCTGTGGGGCGGGCCGTACCCGGGTCCCGGCTGCGGCTGACCGGGCGCGGGCTGGTTCGGATAAGGCTGGCCGGGCTGGGGTGAGCCGTAGGCGGGGGCCTGCTCCGGCTGCGGCGGGCCGGGCTGCTGCGGCTGGTCAGGCGGCTGGGGCGACTGCGGCTGCTGCGGGTTCTCGGACATGGCCATAACCGTAGAGGCTGTGGCGTACGAGATGGCTCACGACGTGGTCACGAAATCGATAAGTTCTTCGACTCGTCCCAGCAGCGCCGGGTCGAGGTCCCGGAAGTCGCGCACGGCGGAGAGGATCCGCTGCCAGCCGCGGGCGACGTCGGCCTGCGTCTCGGCAGGCCAGCCCAGGGAACGCAGGGTGCCGAGCTTCCACTCGGTACCCCGGTCGATGACGGGCCAGCGGTCCAGCCCGAGCCGCTCGGCGCGCACCGCCTGCCACACGTCGACATAGGGGTGGCCGAGCACCAGCACGGTGCCCTGCGGGACGTGGCGTAGTGCATCGGAGGTCAGCCGCTGCTCCTTCGACCCGGGGACCAGGTGGTCGACCAGCACGCCGACGCGGCGGTCGGCGTCGGGCGCGAACTCGGCAAGACGTTCGGCGAGGTGGTCCACGCCGTCGAGCATCTCGACCACCACACCCTCGACGCGCAGGTCGTCGCCCCAGACCTTCTCGACGAGCTCGGCGTCGTGCTTGCCCTCCACCCAGATGCGGCTGCCGCGTGCCACGCGGGCCCGCGCGCCGTGCACCGCCACCGATCCGGAGGCGGTGCGCGTGGGCTGGGCGGGCGCGCGGCGCAGGACGGGCGCGGTGAGCACCACCGGCTTGCCCTCCACCCAGAAGCCCGGGCCGAGCGGGAAGGTGCGGGTGCGGCCGCGACGGTCCTCGAGGACCACCACGTGCATCCCGCCCGACTTCTCGACGCGTACGACGGCGCCCACCCAGCCGGTCTCGACCTCTTCGACCACGAGCCCGGTGTCGGCGGGCATCGGCTGCGACGTCGGCCGGCTCCGCCCCCGCTGCGCGCCGGGGAACGCGGGGGACAGCACATCGGGCCCATACCGTTCGTCAACCACAAGCTGACCCTAGTTCCGCCGCCCCGCTGAGTGCTGGACATTCGCCCTTTCGGAGTGTCATCCGGGGCGAATACCCAGCACTCAACGGGGGACGCGGAGGGCCGCTTCCGTGCGGGTCGACACGCCCAGCTTGCGCAGGATCGCCGAGACGTGCACCGAAGCGGTCTTGGTCGAGATGTACAGCCGCTCCGCGATCTGCCCGTTGGTCAGGCCCTCCGCGACCAAAGCGAGCACCTGCTGCTCCCGCGGGGTGAGCGTGTCGGGCACGCCGCCCGCCGACGCCGACGCCGACGCCGACGCCATCGCCGCCGACGGCGCGGGCGACTCGGCCGGCCCGCCACGGCCCGTCAGACCGGCCCGGTCGACGATGCCCTGCGCCCGCTGGACGATCAGCCCCGCGCCGATCTTCTCCGCCTCGGTGATCGCCGACCCCAGCATCGACCGGGCGCCCGCCCGGTCCCCGGCCTCCAGCAGTCGCGCGCCCTCGCGGTACAGCGCGTACGGGCGCAGGTGGGCGGGCCCGGGGCCGGGCTGCTCGGCGACAGCCGTCCACGGGCCGCCGCCCAGCTCCGCCTCGAACACCGCGGACCACACGGGGAACGTCGGCCAGTGGGCGCACTCGGCGAGCGCCGCGCGGTACGGGGCGTCGTCCACGTCCTGGCCGGTCGCCCGGAGCTCGGCGATCGCCCGGGCCGACAGGGCGAGAGACGTGAGGTCGTAGGCCGGGCTGCGCGGATGGTCCGGCGCGACGACCACCGAGAGGCGCTCCAGCGCCGCCGCCGGCTCGCCGCGCAGCAGCTCGAGCTCCGCCTGGGTGCCCCTGCTGCGCGACCGGATCTGCTCCTCCAGGCGGCCGAACCGCTCCCAGGTGGCGGCCCTGTGGCGGGCCTCGGCCTGCGCCCGCTCGACGTCGCCGCGCCACATCAGGAGCCAGGCGCGGCGCTCGGTCAGGTAGGCGGTGTACACGCTGTCGTGGATCAGGGGCACCGTGCGCTCGTACCAGGCGGCCGCCTCGGCCCAGTCGCCACGCCCGATCCAGGCCTCGACGACGTTCCCCTCGATCATGATCCGCGAGCCCTCGGAGGCGCCGTGCCGACGTGCCTCCGTGACGCCCTCCTGGGCGATCTCGACCGCCCGGTCCCACTCGCCGACGAGGATCCGGGAGTCCGACCCGTTGGTGTAGTAACGGCTCAGGCCTTGCCAGACGCCCCCGGCCGCATCGCGGGCGGCGTCGATCTCGGCGAAGCCGCCGGAGTCGCCGCGCTGGACCCGGCTCACGCCGCGCAGGTTCAGGGCCACCGACACGACCTCGGGGCTGCCGATCGCGAGCCCGGCCTCGTAGGCAGCGGTCGCGGCCTCGATGCCCTCCTGGGTCCGGCCGTCGAGCATGGCGTGGCGCGCCCGCAGCATCAGGAGGTGGGCGCGGACGGCGTCGTCCCGGCCGGGTTCCACGAGCGCGAGGGCCCGCTCGATGAGCGCGGGCCCCTCGCCCGAGCCGGCGTGGCCCGCGATGAGCGCCGTGTCGGAGAGCATGCCGGCGAGGCCTGCGGGATCGTCGTCGGGCCACTCGGCGATCGCCTCGTGGGCCACGGCCAGGGCGCGGGTGGTCCGGGTGGACCCGCGCAGCGACTCGGCGACGGTGCGGAGCAGCGCGTGGTGCGGCAGGCCGGCCACGGCCTCGGCGTCGGGAACCTGTTCCCAGAGCTCCAGGGCGCGCTCTCCGAGCGCGACCGCGGTGGACGACGCGGCGCCGTCCGCCGCCGCCCGGTGCCCGACGACGGCCGCCGCGAGCGCCCGGTCCAGGACGCCGGCCCGCCACCAGTGGTCCGCTATCCGCGACAGCTTGGCGACGGACCGGGCGCGCCGGACGAGGGCGCCTTCCAGCGCCCGCGCGTACGCGGCGTGCAGACGGCGTCGCTCGCCGGGCAGCAGCTCGGCGTACACGGCCTCCTGGGCCAGCGCGTGCCGGAACGCGTAGCCGATGTCGGTGGTGACCAGCACCTGCGCGTCGACCGCCTCGCGCAGTCCTTCCTCCGGTTCGGGCCCGACGCCGGTGGTGACATCGGTCAGGACGTCGTCGAGCACGTCGTGCCAGACGCGCGGGCCGGCGGCCGCGACGATCCGGCAGAGGGCCTGGGCCTCGCGGCTCAGGTTCCAGTAACGCAGCAGCAGGATGTCGCGCAGGGAGTCGGGCAGGTCGGTGTCCAGGAAGCCGACCAGCTCCTCGACGTAGAAGGGGACACCCTCGCTGCGGTCGGCCAGGTCGGCCAGGTCGGCCAGGTCGGCGAACGGCTCGGCGGAGAGACCGGCGTCCAGGCCCGTGTCCCGGTCCAGCGCCGGGCCGTTCTGCGGGTCGGGGGAGCCGCCGAGCAGGTCGTGCGCCATCTCCCGGACCTCTGCGACGCCCAGGCGGGCCAGGTCGAGGCGGGTCGTAAGCCGGGCCCGGTCGAGCTCGGCCATGACGGTGCGCAGGGGGTGCGCCCGGCCGACGTCGTCGCTGCGGTAGGTGAGCAGCAGGAGCAGGCCGTCGGGTGCGGTGCGGGCGAGGCGGAGGGCGACGGCGCGGGTGACGTCGTCGGACCAGTGCAGGTCCTCGATGATCACGACGGCGGGGTGCTGGGCGGCGAGCTCGGTGAGC
The DNA here is from genome assembly GCF_050936155.1 of Promicromonospora sp. CA-289599. NCBI lineage: Bacteria > Bacillati > Actinomycetota > Actinomycetes > Micrococcales > Promicromonosporaceae > Promicromonospora > Promicromonospora sp. CA-289599. Next base: position 1,045,936 of record NZ_JBNJNI010000001.1, on the reverse strand, counting down.
AGGTTCGCGAGGACCTCGGGAAGGCGGTCCGCTCCGGCGTCGGACGCCGGGGCGACGAGCTGCGGAGCGACGACGGACAGGGCGCCTGCCGCGGGCCCGGCCGCGGCGACCACTGCCTCGGGCCCCACGGTCCGGACGATCCCGCTCAGCAGCCCGGCGAGGGCGGCATAGGGGAGGGGCCCGGACCCTTCGTCGGCGCACTGCCCGGTGAGGACGGCGACGCCGTCGGCGCGCGCGGTGAGCTCGTCGAGGAGGCGGGTCTTGCCGATCCCTGCCTCGCCCGCGATCACGATCGTGCGGTTGCCACCCGAGCGGACTGCGTCGAGGGCGGCCGTGAGCTCGCCGAGCTCTCGGGCTCGACCCACCAGACGGGCGCGGGGAACCGGCATGGGCTCATCGTCCCATGCCGGTTCTTTGTCGGTCCGCTGGTCATGGCTGTCCTGCACGGGCTCGCGCCGTGCGTCAGGCGACGCGGGGGCGGGCCGTGCCCGCGGCCTTGGCCCGCCCGGCGTGCTCTGCGGCACGCTCGGCGGTGCGGTGCTCGGCCGCCTGCCGGCGGGCGATCTCCTTGCGCTCGCGGGCCACCCGCGACTGCTCGGCCCGGCGGTCGAGGTCCTGCTCGTTCGTGCGGTACTCGGCGTAGTCGGTGAAACCGAACATGGTGTTGCCTCCTGGTCGTCGCCGGCCCGTCGCCGGCGATGACTCAAGGTTCGTCCGTGAGGTACCGCCGGCGGATCGGGCGGTCGCCGCATCTTTCGGGCCGGGTCTGCCGAGGCGTTCTGCGGCGCCTAGGGCAAATGCCTTAGGCGGCCCCTCGCGAACGCGGCGGACTAGGGTGAGGCACCCTGACCTGCGGGTCTGTCCGTTCGGGTCCGGCCGGCGGGGACGGGTGGCGGGTCGGGGACTTGGCCTGTGGCGTGTGCCGCGTAGGATTGGCACTCGGCTGGCGAGAGTGCTGGAGCGCCGGCCGGAACCCGGGTGCAGGTCCCGGACGTTCTACCTGGGACGGAGGTGAGCGCGGTGAGCGAGGAACGCAGGCTCGATGTCTTGCGAGCGATCGTGGAGGACTATGTCCGGACACGGGAGCCCGTGGGCTCCCGCATACTCACCGAGCGGCACAAGCTCGGTGTGTCCCCGGCGACCGTGCGCAACGACATGGCCGCCCTGGAAGAGGCCGGCCTCATCGCCCAGCCCCACACCTCGGCCGGTCGCATCCCCACGGACAAGGGCTACCGCCTGTTCGTGGACCAGCTCGCCGAGGTCCGGCCGCTGACCGTGCCCCAGAAGCGCGCCATCGAGACGTTCCTGTCCGAGGCGGTCGACCTGGACGACGTGGTGGCCCGCGCCGGACGCCTCATCGCGCAGCTGACCGGCCAGGTCGCCGTCGTGCAGTACCCGTCGCTGCGCCGCTCCGGGCTGCGGCACCTGGAGCTCGTGCCCTCCGCCGAGGGGCGCCTCCTCGTCGTCGTCATCACGGACACGGGACGGGTGGAGCAGCGGTACCTCGACGTGCCCCTCGGGATGGACGACGCGACGCTCGGCGAGCTGCGCGCGCGCTTCAACGCCGCGGCCGCCGGCCACCGGCTCACCGAGATCGGCACCGCCTTCGCGCGAGTCACCGAGGCGATGCCCGACGAGCACCGCGCGCTGGGTACGGCCGTGGCCGAGGTGGTCACCGCCGCGCTCGCGGAGGAGAGCGAGGAGCGCATAGTGCTGGCGGGCCAGGCCAACCTGGCGCGTTCGAGCATGCGGTTCGAGCAGGGCCTGCGTCCCGTGCTCGAGGCCCTCGAGGAGCAGGTGGTCCTGCTCGGCCTCCTCACCGACATGACCGACGACGCGGGGGTCGCCGTGAGCATCGGCCACGAGAACCGGCTGGCGGGCCTGTCCGAGACCTCGGTCGTCACGTCCGGCTACGGCTCGTCCGACGGCGACACCGTCGCGATCCTGAGCTCGATCGGCCCCACCCGTATGGACTACCCGGGCACCATCGCCTCGGTGCGCGCCGTCGCGCGCTACCTGTCGCGAGTGCTGCCCAGCTGACATCCCCACCTTCCACAAACCTCCCCACAAAGAGAGAAATGTGACCGACTACTACGAGATCCTCGGTGTTCCGCGCGACGCCTCGCCCGAGCAGATCAAGAAGGCATACCGCAAGCTGGCCCGCGAGCTGCACCCCGACGTGGCAGGCGACGTGGGCGAGGACCGGTTCAAGGATGTCGCGCGCGCCTACGAGGTGCTGTCCAACCCGGACAAGCGCCAGCAGTACGACATGGGCGTCGACCCGACCGCGCCGGGTGGCGGCGCCGGTGGTGGGTTCGGCGCCGGGTTCGGTTTCCAGGACATCTTCGAGACCTTCTTCGGCGGCGGGCAGCCCGCCGGGCCGGTCCCGCGCGCCCGGCGCGGCAACGACGCGCTGGTGCGGCTCGACCTCGAGCTCGCCGAGGCGGTGTTCGGTGCCAAGCGCGAGATCCAGGTCGACACGGCAGTGGTGTGCAACACCTGTGCCGGAGACGGCGCACGGCCCGGCACCTCGGCGCGCACCTGCGACGTCTGCCACGGCCGCGGTTCCGTGCAGCGGGTGGCCCGCTCGTTCCTCGGCCAGGTCATGACCAACCAGCCCTGCTCCGCCTGCGGCGGCTTCGGCACGGTCATCCCCGAGCCCTGCACCGACTGCGCCGGCGAGGGCCGCGTGCGTTCGCGCCGCACCGTCTCCGTGAACGTGCCGGCGGGCGTCGACACCGGCACGCGCATCAAGCTCTCCGCGCAGGGCGAGGTAGGCCCCGGTGGCGGCCCCGCCGGCGACCTGTACGTCGAGATCCGGGAGCGCGCGCACGACACGTTCGTGCGGCGTGGTGACGAGCTGCACTGCACCCTCCAGGTCCCGATGACGGCGGCCGCGCTCGGCACCGTCCTCGAGCTCGACACCCTGGACGGGCTCCAGGAGATCGACCTGCGCCCGGGCACGCAGCCCGGCCAGGTCATGACCCTCAAGGGCCTCGGCGTGGGGCACCTGCACTCGACCGGGCGCGGCGACCTCAACGTGCACATCGAGGTCCAGGTGCCGACGGCCCTGGACGAGGAGCAGACGGCGCTCCTGCAGCAGCTCGCGGTCCTGCGCGGCGAGGAGCGGCCCGAGTCCCGCCTCGCGTCCGTGCACGGCGGCGTGTTCTCGCGGCTGCGCGACAAGCTCAGCGGGCGCTGACCGCCGACCCATGAGCGCGCCAGTCTTTCTCGCGGAGGCGTCCACCGCCCATCCGCTGTCCGAGTACGCCGCGGGCTCGGTCTACGTGCTCGACGGCGCGGAAGGCCGGCACGCCGGCGTCGTCCAGCGGCGCGGCCCGGGGGAGCGGATCGACGTCGTCGACGGCGCGGGCGTGCGCCTGCGGACCGTCGTCGAGTCGGTGGCCGGCGCCGAGGTGCACCTCCGGGTCGAGGAGGTGGACACCGAGCCCGCGCCCACCGTCGTCGTGACGCTCGTGCAGGCCCTCGCGAAGGGCGACCGCGACGAGATGGCCATCGAGGCCGCCACCGAGGTCGGCGTGGACGCGATCATCCCGTGGCAGGCCGAGCGGTCCGTCGTCGTGTGGCGCGGGGACCGGGCCGCGAAGTCGCGGGCACGCTGGGTGAGCACCGTGCGGGCCGCGACCAAGCAGGCCCGCCGCTGCCGCATACCCGACGTCGAGCCGCCGCTCAGCACCAAGCAGCTCGCGGCCAGGACCCGCTCCGTCGTCGCCGCGGGCGGGACCGTCGCCGTGCTGCACGAGGAGGCGAAGGCGGGCCTGGCGACGGTTGCGCTGCCCTCCGCTGGCGAGGTGCTCCTCGTCGTCGGCCCCGAGGGCGGGATCTCGGAGGCCGAGGTCGCCGTGCTGATCGAGGCGGGCGCGGTGCTCGCCCGCCTGGGCCCGCACGTCCTGCGCACGTCGACGGCGGGCCCGGTGGCGATAGCCCTGACAAGTACCCGCCTAGACCGCTGGTAGCCCGTTGAGTGCTGGGTATTTGTGAGTGGTGACGCGTCAATCCCACAAATACCCAGCACTCAACGGATGGGAGGGGTCAGTTCTGGACGATGAACTCCACGCGGCGGTTCTTCTCCAGGTCGGCGAAGGTCTTCGGCACGACCAGCGGGTCCGACTCGCCGTAGCCCTTCGCGGTCAGCCGGTCCTCGTCGACGCCGAGGTCCACCAGCCGGTCGAGCACCTCGTCGGCGCGGCGCTCGCTGAGCTCCTGGTTGCCCTCCCAGGTCCCGCGCGAGTCCGTGTGCCCCTCGATGCGGACCTCGACCTCAGGGTGCTCCTCGAGCACCTCCGCGGCCTCCCGCACCACCGCGCGGCCGTTCTTGGTCAGCTTCGCGCTGTCCGTGACGAACGTGATGTTCGGGATCTCGACCAGGTCCTCCTGGGCCTCCTCGCGCTCCTGACGGGTCGGCTCACGCTTCGGCTCGTCCTCCTCGGCCTCGTCCTTCACCGGGTCGGCCGAGGCGCCGTCGGACGGCGGGTCGCTCGCCTCGGGCGAGGGCGTCGCCTCGACGGAGGCGTCGTCCGTCGCGTCCTGCACCGCCGTGGCCTGTGGATCGCTCTCGGTCAAGGAAGCCTGGGCCGGCCCGAGGTCTCCGGACACCGGCCCGTTCGGCCCGAACGCCACCGCTGTCCGGACACCCTCCACGTCGCTCACCACGTCTGCGGCCAGGAGCGCGTCGACGTCGGTCGCCGCGGTCACGTCCGCGTCCCGGCCGGTGACCTCGACGTCCACACCGTGGAGGTCGGCAGCGGCGAGCGCGCTCTCCGCACGCTCGGTCAGGTCGGCCTCGATGCCCTCGCGGAACCCCGTGTCCTGGACACCCGAGAGCGCGCCCAGCCCGAGGACCGCGACGATGACCGGGGGCAGTACCGACCTCAGGTTCATGCCTTCGCCCCGGAGTCCGCCGACTTGGTGTCCGACTTGGTGTCCGACTCGGTGCCGTCGCCGACTGCCGCCGCCTCGGCCTCGTCCTCGGCGATCGCCTCGGCCCTGGCGTCGGCGTCAGTGATCTCGTCGACGTCGGTGTAGTCGACGTTCTTCTTGAACTTCGCCGCGCGGTCCTGCCCGCCGACCAGGTAGTCCTGGAACTCCTGGAGGCCGTCCTCGTCGCCGTCCGCGAGGTACTGCGCCTGGTGTGCCCAGTTCGCGGCCGCGGGCGCGAACTTGATGCCGCCCGTGGCGAGCGCGTCGCGCAGCTCCGCCTCGGACGCGGCCGCGACCTTGGCGTACGTCGTGTATCCGGCGGCCTTGAGTGCGGCCTCGATCTTCGGGCCGATGCCCTCGATGCGCTGCAGATCCTGCGGCTCGGGCTCGGGCTCGGGCTCCGGCTCCGGCTCAGCGGCGACGACGGCGGCGGCGGTCTTCGCCTCGTCCTGCGCGATTGCCGCGGCCTTCGCGTCGGCGTCGGCGATCTCGTCGACGTCCGTGTAGTCGACCTTCTCGCTGAACTTGGCGCGCCGCTCCTGCCCGCCGACGAGGTAGTCCTGGTACTCGCGCAGGCCGTCCTCGTCACCGTCGACCAGGTACTGGGCCTGGTCGGCCCAGCTCGTGGCGGCGGGGGCGAACTTGATGCCCGCCGCGGTCAGCGCCTCGCGCAGCTCCGCCTCGGACGCGGCCGCGACCTTGGCATACGTCGTGTATCCGGCCGTCTTGAGTGCGGCCTCGATCTTCGGGCCGATGCCCTCGATGCGCTGCAGATCCTGGGGCTCGGGCTCGGGCTCGGGCTCGGGCTCTGGCTCGGGCTCAGGGGCGACGACGGCGGCGGCCTCCGCCTCGTCAGCGGCGATCGCCGCGGCCTTGGCGTCGGCGTCGGCGATCTCGTCGACGTCCGTGTAGTCGACCTTCTCGCTGAACTTCGCGCGCCGCTCCTGGCCACCGATGAGGTAGTCCTGGTACTCGTCGAGGCCCTTCGTGTCGCTGTCCACCAGGTACTGGGCCTGATCGGCCCAGCTGGCGGCAGCGGGCGCGAACTTGATGCCCTGGCCCGCGACGGCCTGGCGCAGCTCCTCCTCGTTCGACGCGGCGATCGACGCGTACGTCGGGTAGCCCGCGGCGACCAGTGCGGACGCGATCTTCGGGCCGATGCCCTCGATACGCTGCAGGTCGTCGGGCTCGGTGGCAGCGGCGGCCTCGTCGGCGGGGGAGTCGGCAGCCTCGTCGGCGGGGGCGACGGCGGTGGCCTTGGTCGCGGCCTCCGCCTCGGCGGCCTTGCGCGCGACGGCCTCGGCCTCGGCGACGACGTCGGACCCGGCGGCCTCGACCTCTGCCTCGCCCGTGCCGCCGGCGCCTGCCTCGCCGGTGCCCGCACCATCGGTGTCGGACGTGTCGTCAGATCCCGTCGTGCTGTCCGCGACCGGCAGGACCGTGCCGGCCGCGGGCTCGGCCTCCGGCGTCTCGGCGCCTGCCTCCGCCGCGGTGCCCGTGGCGGCGACCGCAAGGGCGGGAGCGGGCTCGGCGGACTCCGCCTCGGCGCCGGATACCGGTTCGGCGACGGCGGCCGTGCGCGCGGCTGCCTCCGCCTTCTCCGCCGTGTGCTTGCCCTTGGCCCGGCGGCCCCAGACGAGCCAGCCGATCCAGATGCCTATCGCGAGGCCGATCAGGGCCGCGATGATGATGAATGCGAGCGATTGGGCGATGAACCAACCCACGCGAACCTCCAGGTGACTACTGCGATGTGTGGTGTGAGGGTGACGACGGGACCCGCGGGACGGAGGGCGACGAAATGGTGTCGCAGCGCGCCAATCTCCATCGAATGCCGCAAACTCTCCCACATCCCTTTCACCCGGGCATTACGAACTGTGTAACGGTACGGAAAAATATGCCCCGAGCCCCGCCAGGGCGGGCGTCCGGGCGGGCGTCCGGGCCGGCTCCGGGGGTCGGTCCCGACCCTCGCCGGTAGCCTGCAGAGCATGACGAGCACCGACAGCCCTGACTGCCTCTTCTGCAAGATCGTGGCGGGGGAGATCCCCGCGGACGTCGTGGCGTCGTCGGACACGGCGATCGCGTTCCGGGACATCGCCCCCAAGGCGCCCGTACACGTCCTCGTGGTGCCGAAGGAGCACTACCCGGACGTGCCGGCCTTCGCCGCGACGGACGCCGCGGGCCTGGCGAGCGTCATCGGGCTCGCCGACGGCGTCGCGAGCGAGCTGGCCGACGGTCAGTACCGCCTCGTCTTCAACACCGGGCCCAAGGCCGGGCAGACCGTCTTCCACGTGCACGCGCACCTGCTCGCGGGCGGGGAGCTACCCGGCTTCGCCTGATGTGCGACGGAAAGACCGTGGCGCCGTCCCTTCTGGTCGATAGGATGTGGAACATAGTCATCCCTACCGCACAAAGGAGCGGATCGGCCCCGCGGGCCGGCTCATGACAACTACGCCCAGCACACAGTCGCAGACCCGGATCGAGCACAAGATCGTCGTTCCGGCCCACATCCCGACGGTCGCGCTCCTCGGGAGCCGGGACTCGGTGCTGCGGGCCGTCGAAGAGGGCTTCCCCGGCGTCGATGTCCACGCCCGTGGCAACGAGATAGCCGTGAACGGACCGGCGGGCGACGTCGCCCTGGTCACCCAGCTGCTCGACGAGCTGATCGAGGTCGTCGAGGCGGGCACCCAGCTCACCCCCGAGGTCGTGAAGCGTTCGGTAGCCATGCTGAGCGCCGCGTCGGCGTCACGCCCGGCCGAGGTCCTCACGTTCAACATCCTGTCCAGCCGTGGCCGCACCATCCGGCCCAAGACGGTCGGGCAGAAGGCGTACGTGGACGCGATCGACACCAACACCATCACGTTCGGCATCGGCCCGGCCGGTACCGGCAAGACCTACCTCGCCATGGCCAAGGCCGTCCAGGCGCTGCAGGCCAAGCAGGTCAACCGGATCATTCTGACGCGTCCCGCGGTCGAGGCGGGGGAACGCCTCGGGTTCCTGCCCGGCACGCTGTCGGAGAAGATCGACCCGTACCTGCGCCCGCTGTACGACGCGCTGCACGACATGGTCGACCCGGAACAGGTGCCCAAGCTGATCGAGGCGGGCACCATCGAGGTAGCTCCTCTGGCTTATATGAGGGGTCGTTCTCTCAACGATTCCTTCATCGTCCTGGACGAGGCGCAGAACACCTCTACCGAGCAGATGAAGATGTTCCTGACGCGTCTGGGCTTCGGTTCCAAGATGGTCATCACGGGCGACGCCACGCAGATCGACCTGCCCGGCGGCACCACCTCGGGCCTGCGCGTGGTCGAGGACATCCTGCTGGGCGTCGACGACGTCGAGTTCTGCCGCCTCACGTCGTCCGACGTCGTGCGGCACAGGCTGGTCAGCGACATCATCGACGCGTACGCGCGGTGGGACGTCCTCACCGACGACCGCCGTCCGGGCCGCCAGCCGCAGGACTATCGTCAGGGCAGCAACCAGGGGAGCAAGAGGCAGCGCCGGTGAGCATCGAGGTCAACAACGAGTCGGGGTTCGAGGTCGACGAGGCGGAGTTCGCCGCGCTCGGCCGGTTCGTGCTGGACGCCATGCGGGTGCACCCGCAGTCGGAGCTGTCGATCATCTTCGTCGACACCACCGTCATGACCGACCTGCACGTGCAGTGGATGGACGAGCCGGGTCCCACCGACGTCCTCTCCTTCCCGATGGACGAGCTGCGCCCCGGCCGCGACGGTGACGTCACCCCGGCCGGGACGCTCGGCGACATCGTCCTGTGCCCGGAGGTCGCGGTCACCCAGGCCAAGGCCGCCGGCCACTCCACCACCGAGGAGCTCCTGCTCCTGACGACGCACGGGATCCTGCACCTGCTCGGCTACGACCACGCCGAGCCGGAGGAGGAGAAGGAGATGTTCACGCTGCAGCGGAAACTTCTCCTGACCTTCCTCGCGACTCGGTGACCGGCGTGATCGCACTGCTCCTCACCCTTGTCATGCTGGTCGGCCTCTCGCTGGCGGGCATGCTCTCGGCCGGCGAGGCCGCGCTCCTGCGGGTCACCCGCGCCTCCCTCACGGAGGCGCTGGCGGAGGCCGAGCTGGGGCGGTCGCCCGATCCGGACCGCGCCTCGCGCATCCGGCGGGCCCAGGCGCTCGTCGTCGACCCGACGGCGATCGTCGCCTCCTTCGCGCTCGTGCGCGTGATGTCCGAGGTGGTCGCGATCGCGGCCGGGACGCTGCTGGTGCAGCAGACCATGCCCGGCGAGGGCGTTCCCGACGAGCTGCCCGTGATGCTCGTCGCGCTGGTTGTCGGGGTCGTCATCGGCGTGATCTTCGTGCGGGTCTCGCCGCGCGCGCTCGGCTTCCGCAACCCGGTGGCCGTGCTGCTCGCGCTCGTGGGTCCGCTGACCGGGGTGTCGCGTGCCGTCGCCTGGCTCACCAGGTTCTCGGTGCCGCGCTACGACCCGTCCCCGCCCACGGAGGCCGAGCTGCGCGACATCGCCGACCGGGTGGGCGAGAGCCTCTCGGAGAGCAGCGCGTTCGAGGAGTCCGACCGGGAGCTCATCCGCTCCGTGATCGAGCTGGGCGGCACCATCACCCGCGAGGTCATGGTGCCCCGCACCGACATGGTGACCGTCACCGCCGACACCTCGCTGGACCGGGTGCTGCGGCTGTTCCTGCGGTCCGGTTTCTCGCGCGTGCCGGTGGTCGGCGAGTCGGTGGACGACGTCGTCGGCGTCGCCTACCTGAAGGACGTCGTGGCCGCGGTGCACTGGCCCGTGGACGACGGCTCCGCGCGCAGGCCCTCGCAGCGTCCCGCCGCCGACGTCGCGCGCGACGCCGTCTTCGTGCCCGAGTCCAAGCCGATCGACGACCTGCTGCGCGAGATGCAGGCCTCGGCCAGCCACATCGCGCTCGTCGTGGACGAGTACGGCGGCGTGGCGGGGCTGGTGACCATCGAGGACCTCCTCGAGGAGGTGGTGGGCGAGCTCACCGACGAGCACGACACGGTGCCCGTCCAGGAGGTCGAGGACCTCGGCGACGGCGTGTTCCGTGTGCCCGCGCGACTACCCGTCGACGAACTCGGCGACCTGTTCGACCTGCGCCTGGACGACGACGACGTGGACACCGCCGGAGGCCTGCTCGCCAAGGTGCTGGGCAAGGTGCCGCTCGCGGGCTCGTCCGTCGAGGTGGGCGGCGTGCACCTGGAGGCGGAGCGTGTGGAGGGCCGCCGCAAGCAGATCTCGACGATACTCGTACATCGTACGGAGCCGGCCGCCGAGCCGGACGACAGCAACGGTGGCCTGGATCAGCACGACCACCGTGATCAGAAGCGTGACCAGAAGGAAGTGACCTCGTGAGCGACCAGCCCGCAGTGCAACAGACCGCCGAGCACCGGAGCGGCTTCGCCTGCCTGGTGGGCCGCCCCAACGCCGGCAAGTCCACCCTGACGAACGCGCTGGTGGGGCAGAAGGTCGCGATCATGTCGGCTCGGCCGCAGACCACGCGGCACACGATCCGTGGCGTCGTGCACCGGCCGGACGCCCAGCTCGTGCTGGTGGACACGCCGGGCCTGCACCGGCCGCGGACCCTGCTGGGGGAGCGGCTCAACGACCTGGTGCGGGACACGCTGTCCGAGGTGGACGTCATCGCGTTCTGCATGCCCGCCGACCAGAAGGTCGGCCCCGGCGACCGCTACATCGCCGCGCAGCTCGCCGAGCTGATGACCGGGCGCCGGCGGGTGCCCGTCGTCGCCGTCGTCACGAAGGCCGACCTCGTCCCGCGCGAGACGCTCATGCAGCACCTCCTCTCCGTGGACCAGCTGGCCAGAGCCGTGGACCGCGAGTGGGCCGACATCGTGCCCGTCTCCGCGAAGGACGGGTACCAGGTCGAGGAGCTGGAGGCGGTGCTCATCTCGCACCTGCCCGAGGGCCCCGACCTCTACCCGGACGGCGAGCTGACGGACGAGCCGGAGGCCGTCATGGTCGCCGAGCTCGTGCGTGAGGCGGCCCTGGAGGGCGTGCGCGACGAGCTGCCGCACTCCCTCGCGGTGGTCGTGGACGAGATGGTTCCGCGCGAGGGGACGGGCGACCCCGACAAGGGCCGGCCGCCGCTCCTCGACGTGCGGGTCAACCTCTTCGTGGAGCGTGACTCCCAGAAGGCGATCATCATCGGCCGCGGCGGGTCCCGGCTGCGGGCCGTGGGCACCGAGGCACGCCAGGGCATCGAGAAGCTGCTCGGCCAGCGGATCTACCTCGACCTGCACGTCAAGGTCGCGAAGGACTGGCAGCGCGACCCGAAGCAGCTCCGCAAGCTGGGCTTCTAGTGTTCGGCGTCTCGCCGTGCACGTTGTGCTGCTCGCGGTCGCCCGAATGACTCGCCGCGCCCGCCACGGCGATGGCCGGGGCCCGCGGGCGTAGCATCCGATGGTGTTCTTTCGGACGGTCGCCACATCCGCCGCAGTCCTTGTCGCCCTGGCGCTGACCGGCGCCGTCGCAGGTCCCGTCTGGGAGCCCGCGCCCGTGACCTCGCACCTGCGCCTCGGCTCCACGTCGACGGCGATCGGTGGTGCCCTGTCCGGCGGCGGGTCCGGTGGCGGGGAGCCCGGTGACCACGAGGTGCGCGAGACCGAGGTGACGATCCCGCTCGCCGACGGGCTGGAGGTCGGCGGGCTGCTCCGCGAGCCGGTCGACGCCGGCTCCGAGGACCACCCAGGGATCGTGTTCGTGCACGGCGCGGGTACCGGCAAGGCCGTCGACGCGTTCACCCTTGCCGCGACGGCGCTGGCGAGCGCGGGGATCACCACGCTCGTGCCGGACAAGCGGCTGGACAACTACTCCACGCGGCACCGGGACTACGAGGCCATGGCGCGCGACTACGCCCACTCGGTGCGCTACCTGCGCGACGTCCCGGGCGTGGACCCGGACGACATCGGGCTGTACGCGGAGTCGGAGGGCGCGTGGGTGTCGCCCGTGATGATGGTGGACGACCCACGGCTCGCGTTCCAGATCCTGGTCTCCGCTCCGGTGGTCCCGCCCCGGCAGCAGGCCGCCTACGCGGTCGACAACTACCTGCGGAACACCGACGTCCCGGCCGGGGTCTTCCGCGCGATCCCGCGCGCGGTGGGGATGAGGCTGCCCGGCGGCGGGTTCGAGTACGCCGACTTCGAGGTGCGGCCCTGGCTCGAACGGCAGGAGGACCCGATCCTCGCCGTGTACGGCACGAACGACGCGTCGATGCCGCTCGAGCAGGGTACGCAGGAGCTCCTGGACACCGCCCGCGACGTGACCGTCCGGTTCTACGACCACGCCAATCACGGCATCAACGTCGAGACGCCCGACGGGCTGGTGCTGCACCCCGACTTCGCGACTGACGTCGCCGACTGGGTGCTCGGGCTGCCCGCGACGGCGTCGGCCCCGCCCCAGCTCGCCGGTGCCCAGCCCCGGCAGGACTACCTCGCCGCACCGGTGCCGCAGCCGCAGTGGTACGGCGACGGCGACTGGTTGGTGGGGGTGGTGATCACCGCGGCCGGGCTGCTGCTGGTGGGCCCGCTGCTGATCGGCGGTACGGCGCTGGCGGGCCGCCTCGCCCGACGTCGTCCCGGTCGCCCGGGCACGCACCTCGCCCAGGGCCTGCGCGCGCCCCTGGCGGGTCTGGCGATCGGCGCGGTGGTGACCACCGTCGGGCTCGCCGTGTACCTGGCGGCGGTCGCGCGCCTCGCCCTGGACTACGAGAAGAACGCGCTGGTGGTGCAGGGCGGCTGGGTCGGCGTCCGGCTGCTCGGCATCGCGACGGTCGTGGCGGCGGCACTGCTGCTCAACCGGCTCCGCGACCTGCGGGGCAGGGTCGTGCGCCCGGCCGGGATGGATACGGCGCAGCGGGTCACCGTCGCGGAGCAGGCCGGCGCCGCGGGCGTCGTCGTCCGGACGGGTTTCTGGGCGACGGTGCTCGGCGCGACGGCGCTGCTCGTCACCCTGGCGTACTGGGGCGCCTACCAGCTGGGCATCTGACCGGACCCGCCGAGCCGCAACAGCTCCGGCGCCCGGCGCACGAGCGGCCGCGGTACGACGTCGTCGGGCACCGTGTCCGGGAGGCGCAGGTGCCGCACCTGGTCCACGTGCGTCGTCGTGGCCAGCGCGGCGCTGTGGTCCGCCGGGGCGGGCATGTGCGTCAGGTACGGGCGGGGGTAGGGGAGCCGGACCGACGGGTCCCGCCCCAGCAGGGTCGGCCGCGGGCCGCTGACGTCGAGATCGCGCAGCGGGATCGTCAGCCCGTGTCCGGTCAGCTTGGCGGTCGCCTCCTTGCGGGTCCAGTACGCGAGCAGCGCGTCCGCCCGGTCGCGGGCCGGCAGGCGCCGCCAGGCCCGCCGCTCGGCGGGCGTGAGCGCGGCGGCCGCCAGGTCCTCCAGGTCGCCGTCCGCCGGGCGTGCGTCGAGGTCCGCACCGACCCTGCCGTCACCCACCACCGCGACCAGCACCCAGGCCCGCGTGTGCGACACCGAGTAGTCGAGGACCGCACCCGACACGTGCGGTCGCCCGTGCTGCGGGTCGCCGCAGCGCTCGCACGACCGGTCCACCGCTATGTCCTCGGGCGGGACGCCGAGGTAGCGCGACAGGATCAGCCGCTGGGCGGCACGCGACGTCAGGTGGACCGTGGTGGCCACCTCGTCGAGGCCCACGAGGTGCTCGCGATCCGGTACGGTCAGCAGGCGTGTCCAGGCGTTCCGACGTCGGACCGGAACGAGCCAGACGTCGCAGGTGCGGGGTGCCGGTGCGGCGCTCAAGTCCACTGCGTTCTCCTGTGACCTCGGCGAGCTGTCGGCTGCGGCCGACGGCGGTGTTCCACGCACGTCGAATGTGATGGACGTGCGCAGAAATGCAGGTGTGACCGGACTCGCCGTGGTTCGGCCTGACAGGCTCCGTACCCGGCGGGTAGTAACGTCGGGGACCCAACGCCACCAGCCACACTTCCCCAGTCTCGACCAGCGGCGTTATCGAGGAGTGAACGGATGATGGACCAGCACGCTTCCGAGCGTGACGAGAGAGATTCGGCAGACGGCGCGCAGGACGCGAACGGCGCGCCGACCGAACGTCTCGGCCACGAGCACGTCGCAACGATCTCCGCGGAGACCGGCTCCGGGCACATGCCCGACGACACCAGACCCTTCGCCAACATCGCGGTGGCCGACTACGTGCGCGACGCCATCGCCGCACTCGCCCTGCTCGTGTCGCTCGCGCTGCCGTGGAACCTGGCCGACCGGGGAGCGGACCGCGTAGAGGTCGTCCTGGCCGTCGCACTGTCCCTCGCCTCGCTGACCCTGCCCTACCTCGCGCGCCTCGGCGTGCTGCCGGCCACGTGGACCGTGCACTCCACGCGCCGCGCACGCCTGCTCGCCGGGCTGCCGCTCGCCGTGATCGCCCTGCTGCACCTCGTCTTCGACGTCCGCAGCGGTGCGGGCGTCGGCACCGGCCTGGGCCTCGCGCTGGCGGGTGCGGCGCTCGCCGCCACCCCGCGCGACAGCGAGCTCGGACCCATCGAGGAGGACGGCGCCGTCGTGCGCGGCTGGCGCCTCGGCCTCGCCGGCGTCGGCATCCTGATCGCGGTGGGTGCCGTCACCGCCACGCTGCTCGCGGAGCTCGCCGAGGACGCGACGCTCGGCGACCGCCTGCTCGCGCCCGTGTGGCTCGCGCTGGTCGTCGGCCTGGCGTGGCTGCTGGTGGGCGGCACCGTCCGCCACGACCGTCCCTCACGCCTCGTGCTGGTCGCCGCGGGCATCGTGCTGGCGCTGCTCTTCATCTTCACCTCCGGTGACTCGCTGACCGGCCTCGAGTCCATGCGCCCCGGCGTCACGGACCCGAGCCGGTTCGGCCTGGTGCTCCTGCCGCTGGCCGCCGCCGTCGCCGGTGCGCCCGCGGTGCGCCGCGACCCCGCGGCAGAGGAGGACGTCAGCACCGAGCAGGCCGCCGGCCTGTGGGTGCGGGTCGCCATGCGCGCGTTCGACGTCATCGTGCTGCTCGCCGTGTGCAGCGCGCTGGCCGCGCTCGTGCAGCTCATCGACCCCGGCTTCATCGGGTCCGGCGCCGGCGTGACGCTGGTGGTGCGGCTCGTGCTCGGCGTCGTCGTCGGCGGTATCGCCTGGTTCGCGCGGCGCTCGCTGCAGCGCGACCCCAGCACGGGGCACGTGCCCGCCGTCGGTGCGGCGTGCGTGGCCGGCGTGCTGGGGCTCGTCGTCGTCATCGCGACGTCCGGTGCGAGCCTCGGCGTGAACCTCGGCGACCTCCTGATGGCCCTCGGCCTGCCGGTCGTCGCGGCGTCCGCGCTGATGATCCCCAAGGCGGTGCGTGACCACTTCCAGACCGTCGGCATCGGTGGGGACACCGACGTCGACCGCAGCCAGGCCTACCTGTGGGCCCCGCCGCGCCCCAAGGGCGACAAGGCGCCGCCCGTCTCGCTCCCGGAGCAGCCCGTGCGGTCGGCGCCCGAGCTGCGCCGTCCCGCCGAGCCGCGCCGGGTCACCTCGACGGGCGCCGTGCGCACCGTCGCGGGTGCCGCCGCCGTCCAGCACGGGGTGGTTCCCGTGCAGTCCGCGAAGCCGGAGTCGAGCGAGGTCCCGATCAGCGCGATGCGCACCGTCGAGGAGATGCGGGCAGCGGGCGCGCCCGCCGGTTCGTCGACGAGCGAGACGGCGACCATGCCGCCGGTCCGGTCCGGTGCCACGCCGGTGGCGTCCGCCCAGCCGGTATCCGCCGCGCAGCCCGTGGCACCCGCCCAGCCGGCGGCCTCCGCCCAGCCGACGGCGCGTATCCGGCCCGTGACCGGTCAGCAGGCGGCCCAGGCCGGCGCCGGTGCGGCCGCCGGTGACGCGGTCCAGGAGCAGGTCACGCGCCGCGTCGTCGTCGGCCAGGGGCAGGACCAGAGCCAGCGTCCCGCGTCCGCGGACTACGGGTCGGAGTCGGGTCACACGGCAGTGCTGCCCCCCGTGGGCGGCAGGTGGACGCCGGCGGTGGCGCTCGACCCGGCCACCCCGCTGGCGGACCTGGCGAAGATCGTGCAGGAGGCGCCGCACCTGCGTCCGCAGGTCGCCGCCAACCCGTCCACGTACCCCGCCCTGCTGGACTGGCTGGGCGCCCTCGGCGACCCGCAGGTCGACGCCGCGCTGCGCAACCGCCGCTGACCCGTTGCTCCGGCGAGGTAGAGCGTGCAGCCGGACAGGCGCTCTACCTCGCCGGAGACGTCCGGATCGTGGGCGTGCTGGGTGGTCGAAGTCAGCTCCGGGGGTACAGTGACGGCGTGCGCATGACGGTGATCCTTCTCCTTCCCTGCCGCGACGAGGCCTAGACAGGTCGGTCCCTCGTCGCGGAGGCTTGGTGTGCCGGCCAACCTCACCGAGCGAAGGACACATGATGGAGAACAGCATCACCGCCACCACCCCCGGCGGAGTTCACGACACTGGACCGAACGGCGCAGGAGTGCATGGCGCAGCGGGCGGAATCATCGAAGACAACCCGCAGCAGACCTCTGGCATGCCGACGAGGAAGTACCTCCCGTTCCACGAGCAGATCACCGTGGACCTCCCCGACCGCACCTGGCCCACCAAGCGCATCGAGAAGGCTCCGCGCTGGTGCGCGGTCGACCTGCGTGACGGCAACCAGGCCCTCATCGAGCCGATGAACCCGGAGCGCAAGCTCCGCATGTTCGAGCTGCTGGTCTCCATGGGCTACAAGGAGATCGAGGTCGGGTTCCCCTCCGCGAGCCAGACCGACTACGACTTCGTCCGCAAGCTGATCGAGGAGAACCGGATCCCCGACGA
Organism: Promicromonospora sp. CA-289599; assembly: GCF_050936155.1. NCBI lineage: Bacteria > Bacillati > Actinomycetota > Actinomycetes > Micrococcales > Promicromonosporaceae > Promicromonospora > Promicromonospora sp. CA-289599. Next base: position 1,029,196 of record NZ_JBNJNI010000001.1, on the reverse strand, counting down.
CGTCGTGATCCAGGTCCTGACACAGGCGCGCGCCCACCTGATCGAGCGCACGTACGAGGCGATCACCGGCGCGAAGCAGGCGATCGTGCACCTGTACAACTCGACGTCCGTGCTGCAGCGCGAGGTCGTCTTCCGGTCCGACCAGGACGGCATCGTGAGCATCGCGCTGGACGGCGCCAAGCTGTGCCGCAAGCTCGAGGAGACCGTCCCGGACACGCGGATCTACTACGAGTACTCGCCCGAGTCGTACACGGGCACCGAGCTCGAGTTCGCCGTGCGCATCTGCAACGAGGTCATCGAGGTCTTCGAGCCGACGCCGGAGCGCAAGGTCATCATCAACCTGCCCGCGACCGTCGAGATGGCCACGCCCAACGTCTACGCCGACTCGATCGAGTGGATGAGCCGGCACCTGGCGCACCGCGAGAACGTCATCCTGTCCCTGCACCCGCACAACGACCGCGGTACGGCCGTCGCGGCCGCCGAGCTGGGCTACCTGGCCGGTGCCGACCGCATCGAGGGCTGCCTGTTCGGCAACGGCGAGCGCACCGGCAACGTCGACCTGGTGACCCTGGGCCTCAACCTGTTCTCCCAGGGCATCGACCCGCAGATCGACTTCCACGACATCGACGAGATCCGTCGGACCGTGGAGCACTGCAACCAGATGCCCGTCCACGAGCGGCACCCGTACGTGGGCGACCTGGTGTTCACGGCGTTCTCCGGCTCGCACCAGGACGCCATCAAGAAGGGCTTCGAGCACATGGCCGGCCGCGCGGAGGCCGCAGGGGTCACCGTCGACGAGCTGACCTGGGGCGTGCCGTACCTGCCGATCGACCCGCGCGACGTCGGCCGCTCGTACGAGGCAGTGATCCGGGTCAACTCGCAGTCGGGCAAGGGAGGTGTGTCCTACCTGCTCAAGAGCGAGCACAAGCTGGACCTGCCCCGGCGCCTGCAGATCGAGTTCTCCCACGCGGTGCAGAAGGTGACCGACGCCCAGGGCACCGAGGTGACCGGCGCGGACATCTGGCGCATCTTCACGGACGAGTACCTGCCGATCGAGGAGAACGCCCCGTCCGGCCTGGAGCACTGGGGCCGGCTCGAGCTGCGCGGTACGCGTGCCGTGTCGGTGGAGGGCGAGCAGGACACGCTCGAGGTCGACGTGCTGGACCGCGGGCAGGAGCTGACCCTGACCGGCACGGGCAACGGGCCGATCGACGCGTTCGTGGACGCGATCGCGCAGGTCGGCGTCAAGGTACGGGTGCTGGACTACGTCGAGCACGCGCTGTCCGAGGGCGGCGACGCCAGCGCCGCCGCCTACGTCGAGTGCGCGGTGGGCGACGACGTCCTGTGGGGCGTCGGCATCGACCCGTCGATCACGCTCTCGTCGCTGAAGGCGATCGTCTCGGCGGTCAACCGAGCGGACCGCACGTCCTGACCCCCCGTTGAGTGCTGGGTATTTGCGGCTTTCACTGTCCATGAAGCGCAAATACCCAGCACTCAGCGAAGACTGGCCGGTCACCATCAACTTCCACCCTGATCGGCTCGTCGCTGACGGGAGCGAGATCCTGATCGAGCGCCTCGCGCACGACCGCGTCTGGCGTTCCCAGTTCGAGACCGGCACCAGCAACGGCGGTCTCACGGCGCACCCGGGCGGGGACCGGTGGCGCTGGGAGCGGCGCATGTTCGACGGCCGGTACGACGACGGCCCTCCGCACGATCGTCCGCGCTACGGCGCCCTGAACCACCGGGGCCGGGCCGCGGGCGGCGCCGTCCGGTTCGGGTCCGCCCACCTGCGGCTCCGCCCGCACGTGCTGGCCCGCACCACCTTCTGCTACCCCGACTCCGTCCTGGAGCCCGAGCACTTCGCCGCCGTGGACCCGGAGCCGCTGGTCGCGATGGCCGACGCCGACACGGCGGCCGGTGCTCACGACCTCCTCGACGACTACGTCGAGGCCCAGGTGCACGGCGCGATAGCCCTGCCCGACGACGTCGCCGCGCTCGTCCTGGACCCCTGCTACCGCGATACCCCCGTGGCAGACGCCGCCCGTGGGCTCGGCGTCGACGTCGAGTGGCACCACGGATTCCGCCTGCACGTGGACGAGCTGGCGAAACGGCCGGAGTTCCGCGGACCGGCGATCGTGGACGTGGCGCGCGCGGTCGCCGTCGGGCACACGCGCGACGGCTGGCTCGACGCGCGGGTGACCGGGGAGGCGGTGCTCGCCGGCGAGCACGACCCGCAGGACCTCAAGAAGGTCTGGCACCACGTGGCCCGCTGGGGGGACTACAGGGTGCGGTAGTGCTCGGACATCGCCGGGTAGTAGTCGACGAAGTCGATGGCGGCAGGGTCGCCGCCCGTCTCGGCGGCGACGAGCCGGTCCAGGTAGTACTCCCATCCGGGCCCTACGTTCTCGGCCATCGCGGGGTCGTCCATCGACTGCGCGAAGGTGAGCGTGGTGACGCCGTCCGCCTCGGCCAGGTCGAGCTTCAGGTGCCAGGTCGCGGGTACGTCCTCGCCGTAGGTCCCCTGTGAGGTGAGCTCGAGCTGGTGGGGGGCCTTGCACGTGTCGATCGTGTACTCCTCGGGTTCGACGTCGTCCCCCTCGTAGAGCATCTCGACAGCCACCTTTCCCGTCGCCGGATCGCCGGTCCAGCGGCCGATCCAGCGGGCCAGGCGGTCCGGTTCGGTGACCGCCGCCCACACGTCGTCGATCGGGGCGCGGAACGTGCGGGTGAGCACTATGTAGGCGCCGTCCGGGCGCTGCTCCGTACGGCCGGTGGCGGTGATGTCGGTGCTCATGCTGTCTCCTCGTCGATGTGCTCGGTCGTGACGTGCTCGGTGCTGATGTGTGCTGTCGGCGCCGTCCGCCGGTCCCGGCCGACGCGCCGCACCTCGAGCTCCAGGCCGTCGAACGCCTGCTCGGCGATCGGCGGGGCAGGAGCCGGCTGTGCGAGCTCGGCGAGGAGCGCGGACACGGGTGCGAGTCCCGCCCGGTCCAGCCGGTAGTGCCGCTCCCGGCCGACGTCGTCGGCGGTCACGAGCCCCGCCGAGCCCAGGGCCCGGAGGTGCTTGCTGATGGCCGGGCGGCTGATCGGATGGGCCGACGCCATGTCGACCACCCTCGCCGGCCCGGCCGCGAGCTGGCGCAGCAGCTCGCGACGGACCGGGTCCGAGAGGGCGGCGAAGGCATCCATGGTCATATTGGTAACCCTGGGGTTACCAATTTGTCAAGTGCGAGCTGCTGCTAGCGGGCGGTCCCGGTGGGCCTGCTCGCGGTCCGGCGCCGGCCGGGCGACGAGCACGCCCGCGAGGCTGATCGCGAACCCGACCACCGTGAGCAGCGGCAGCCGCTCGCCGAACACGGCCCAGGCCCATGCCGCGGAGACCGCCGGGGTGAGGTAGAGCCACGTGCTCACCGCGACCGGACCGCGCGTGCGCTGCACGTACAGGTACATGCCGTAGCCGCCGAGGAACGCGAGGCCCACCAGCCAGGCGATCGCCAGCCAGAACGATGGATCGGACGGCGGCGCCGCCTGCCTGGTCGCGAACGCCACCACGGCGAAGAGCGCGAGCGCCACGGCTCCCTGCACGGCAAGGGAGTCCAGCACGTCGTGCTTCTCGTCGGGTGCCGGCCACAGGTCGCCGAGCACCGCGGCGGCCGAGAGCGAGAGCATGCCCGCCAGCGCCCAGAGGGCCCCTTCCGTGCCCGTCCCGGCGACGGTGTCGGGCCCGACGGCGAGGGCCACTCCCGCGAAGCCGACGGCGAGGCCCGCCGCCTGACGGCGTCCTCCCTTCTTGCCGAAGCCGGACAGGACGACGGCGACCAGGGCGGGCTGCAGCGAGGCGAGCAGGGCCGCCGTCCCGGCCGGCAGCCCTGCCTCGACCGCGCGGAACACGCCGTAGAGGTATCCGGCCTGGCCGAGCACCCCGAGCACGGCCTCGCGCCGCAGGTAGCGGGCCCCGTAGCGGCGGCGGAGCACCAGCACCACGATGAGCATCAGGGGTGCTGCGACGACGTAGCGCCACAGGAGCGTGGTCGTGGCCGGGGCGACGGGCGCCGCGAAGGTGGCGCCGACGAAGCCCGAGCTCCACAGCACGACGAGCAGCGCGGGGGCGAGGTGTCCCAGATGGCTCTTTCGCATGATCGCCAGGTAACCACACAGGTCGGTATACTCGCAGTGCACCCTGACCCCAGCCCGGACGGAGCGATCCGCATGCCGCGACGCAGCCCCAACCCGCACACGCCGGCCGGCGAGAAGATCCTCACCACGGCGGCCGACCTCTTCTACCACCGGGGGATCCGCGCTGTCGGCGTCGACCTGATCGCCGACGAGGCAGGGGTCACCAAGAAGACGCTCTACGACCGGTTCGGCTCCAAGGACGCGCTGGTGGCGGCCTATCTGACGCGCCGGCACGAGCGCTGGGCGGCGTGGTTCGGCGAGCGGCTCGCGGCGCGTGGCGCGGCCGGGGCCGGGGCCGCGCGGGGTGTCGAGCAGGTGGTGGCCGCACTGGAGCTCGCGGAGGAGTGGGCGCGGGAGAACGAGCGGGGCTGCGCGTTCGTCAACGCCCACGGCGAGATCGGCGGGTCCGAGCACCCCGGCAACGCGGTGATCCTCACGGACAAGCTGTACATGCTCGGCGTGTTCACGGGCCTGCTGCGCGACGCCGGGCGGCCCGACGCGGAGGAGCTCGGAGCGCAGGTCCACCTGCTCTACGAGGGCGCGATGGTCGCGTACACGACACGAGCACAGCCGAACGCGTTCGCCGCCGCCCGGGCGGCGGCGCGGGGGCTGCTCGCGCCCGCCGGCTGAAGCGGTCACCCGGCAGGGGCTTCCGGTCGGGTCCTTTCCGCGCTATTTTGTTAACGGTACCGATCCGTTAACAAAAGGAGCCGCGATGGCAGACGACGGCGTCACCGACGTGCTCGTGGTCGGAGCCGGACCCACCGGGCTCGCCCTGGCGTGCGGGCTCAGGCTGCAGGGGGTCGGCGTGCGCGTCGTCGACCGCCTGCCCGCTCCGGCGACGACGTCGCGGGCCAACTTCGTGCACGTACGCGGGTCGGAGGTGCTCGCCCGGCTGGGCGCGCTCGGCGACCTGCCGCAGCGGTCCGTACGGGCGATGCGGATCACCACCTACCTCGGCGACCGGCCGATGATGCGCATCCGGTTCGGTGACCCCGGCCTGCGGACGGCCGCGCCGCCGATGGTCGTCTCGCAGGCGCTGGTGGAGGGCGAGCTGCGGCGGCGTCTGGCGGAGCTCGGGGTGACTCCCGAGTGGGGCGCGTCCCTCGCGTCCCTCACGCAGGACGACGACGGCGTCACCGCTGAGCTCGACGACGGGCGGACCGTGCGCGCGCGGTGGCTCGTCGGCTGTGACGGCACGGCCAGCGCGGTGCGGAAGGCCGTCGGCATCAACGCCCCGGGCGTGCGCCTGAGCGAGCGGTTCCTGCTCGCGGACCTGCACCTGGACTGGGACGCGGACCGGACCGGGACCTCCGGCTGGGTGCACCCGACGGGGATGCTCGGCGCCATGCCGATGCCCGACGACGAGGGCCGGGGCGACCTCTGGCGGTTGATCGCGTACGACCCCGCGAGCGCGGAGCTGGAGCGGACGGCGGACGCGTCGGTGCCCGGGACGGCGGGCGAGCCGCGAGCCGCCGACGCCTACGGCCGGCGCAGCCGCCTGACCGAGGAGCAGATCCTGGACCGGTTCCGCGCGATCCTGCCCGAGCGCACCGGCCGCGACGTACGCATCCTGGACAGCGAGTGGCTGTCCGAGTTCACCATCCACCGTCGGCTGGCCGACCGGTACCGGCGCGGCCGTGTCCTCATCGCGGGCGACGCCGCGCACGCGCACGCACCGTTCGGCGGGCAGGGCATGCTGACCGGCCTCGGCGACGCCGAGAACCTGGCCTGGAAGCTCGCTCTCGTCGCGCACGACCGGGCTGCCGACGCGCTGCTCGACACCTACGAGGCCGAACGGCGTCCGCTGGCCACCGACGTGCTGCGCGGCACCGCCAACGTGACCCGCGTCAACGTGGCGCGCAGCCCCGTCGGGCGGTTCCTGCGGGACCAGGTGCTCATCCGGCTCTTCAACCAGCCGTGGGTCCAGCGCTGGGTCACGTTCACGACCTCCCAGCTCTGGGTGAGCTACCGGTCCGGACCCCTGGGGGTCGGCAGGGCCGAGCGGGTGGACGCCCGGATCGGTCGGCGAACCTGCGTCGGTGACCGGGTGGCGGACCTCGACTGCACCCGGGGTGACGGGACACCTGCCCAGCTCTACACCGTGCTGGGTGGGGGCTGGGCGCTGCTCGTGCCGCCGTCGGACACCACGGGTGCCGAGCCCGAGCCCGAGCACGGCGCCGAACTGGCCGTCCAGCCGACAGGACTCACCCGGACGGACGGCGTAGCCGAGGCCTGGCTCGTGCGACCGGACGGTCACCTGGCCTGGCGCGGGACCGACCCGGCGTCGGCCACGCCATGGCTCGCCGACCTGCTGCGCACCGGGCGGACCCGGTGAGCGCCGACGACGCGGCGCGCGGTCGCGGACGACCGCGCGACCCCCGCACCGACAAGGCGATCCTGCGCGCGGCGCTGGAGCTGTTCACCGAGCACGGCCACGCGGGGACCAGCATCGAGGCGATCGCGCGGCGGGCCGGCGTCGGCAAGCTCACCGTGTACCGGCGCTGGGGGAGCAAGGACGAGCTCATCGCGGCGGCCGTGGAGTCGGCCCGGGGTGAGATACCCAGCCCCGGCGCGGACGATCTCGCCGGCATGTCGTACGCCGAGATCTCCCAGGTGATCGTCGACGCGCTGCCGGTCAGCGCGCGGACCCTCGCCGAGCCCGGCTATCGCGCGATGCTCGCCCAGGTGTTCGGCTCCAGCGTCACCCACCCGGGACTCATGGCCGCCTTCTGGCAGAACCACATCCTGCCCAGACGCCATACCGCGCACCTCGCGCTGTCGCGCGCCGTCGAGGAGGGGGTGCTGCCGCCGGAGACGGACATCGAGGCGCTCATCGACATGACGGTCGGGGCCGTCGTCTACCGTCTGCTGCGCCCGGGGCCGCCCGACGCCGACGAGCTGCTGGAGTACCTGCGCTCCGTCTACGGGCAGGCGGGGATGATCCCGCGACAACGAGAGCCGCTGTCCCGCCTCCGCAAATCACCCCGTCCTGGGTAAAGGTGGGATCGACTTTCGCTGACACCCTGTCCGGCCTGGGATAAAATCGCAGTGTTGTCCGCTTTCTCGGCCGCTTCTGCCTCGATTGTTCTGGACGGGACGGCGGATGTGACCGTGGGGGGTGACATGAGTACTCGTGCAACCAGGCTCGTCCACTGTTTCCATCACGCGGGCGGTGGTCCTGAGGCGTTTCGGCGGTGGCCTGAACAGCTTCCCGGAATGCGCGTGATCCCGGCGGACCTCGAGACGACGGGTGGCGCCGAGCACGCCACCATCGGTGCTCTGGCCGAGCACTGGAGGCAGAGCACCAGCGACCGGTCGGGCATCTACTACGGCCACAGCATGGGTGCTCTTGTCGCCTTCGAGGCAGCCGTGGCCGCGTTCGCGGACGGCGACCCGCACCAGGTGCCCAGCGCGGTCGTGCTCGGATCACCGCCGGCGCCCGGAGGGCCGGGACCGGCTCCGGCCCTCGGGCCGGACCACGCACTGAGCATCCGGACGGTCCAGGGCCTCGAACGGGTCCGGCAGTACGTGCCGTCGCGCGCTGTCCTCCCAATCCCCGTGCACGTGCTGTGGGGCGAGCTCGACGGCGTCGTGGACGAGCGCGACGCGCGGGCCTGGACGGTCCGGGGCAGTATGGGGTCGGGCTGGCACACGTTGCGTCATGCCGGCCACCTGTTCCACATCGCACCTGGCGGAGACGTGAGTGCAGTCCTGCGGAACGTACTCGGTCAGGAAGACACCGTGGAGGAAGCCGCTTGAGTGCGAAGACCGAGGCCCATGACCGGGCAGGCGCGTTCCGGCGGGCCGAGCTGGCCAGCTTTCTGCGGCGCAAACGAGAAGCGACACGGCCCGAGGACGTCGGCCTGCCCGCCGGCGAACGGCGGCGCACCCCTGGGCTGCGCCGCGAGGAGGTCGCGGTGCTCGCCCACGTGGGGGTCTCCTGGTACACGTGGATCGAGCAGGGCCGCGAGCTCACGATGTCGGTACCGGTGCTCGAGGGGATCGCACGGGCGCTGCGGCTCACCGCGGCGGAGAACGCCTACTTCAGGGAGGTCGCCGGCGTACCTCTCTCACCGTCCGACGGCGAGGACCTCCCACCACAGGGACAGCAGGAGCTCCTGGACTCGGTCCAGGGCCGTCCGGCCTACAGCGTGGACCGGTACTGGACGGTCATGGCGACCAACCGCATGGCCGAGTACGTCTTCGGCGTGCGTCCTGGCCGCAACTGTCTCGTCGACTTCTTCATGGAGGAGTCGGTGGCGCAGCGCTTCCCGGACCGCGCCGCGGTGGGCCGCATGCTCGTCGCGCAGTTCCGCGAGCATGCCGCGCGGTACGCCGGTGACCAGCGGTTCGCTGACCTGATCGACGAGCTCAAGGAGAACCTGCCGGCGTTCCGCTGTCTGTGGGACGCGCACATCGTCGGCATGCACCCGCACGGTGACCTGGTCTACGACCACCCGAGCCTGGGCCACCTCACGTTCTCCACTGCCGTGCTCACGCCGTTCGGCGTGCACGACGTGCGGGTCTTCGTCTATATCCCCGCTGACGGCACACCTACCGCGGCGCTGCTGGACGGAGTGGCATGAGGCCGAGCGCCCTCTCGGGTGCGCGCTGGGCGCAGCCCGCGGTACGGCGGAGCCTCACGCTCGGCGAGATCACCGCCACGTACCTTCCGGACGGGTACGTCGAGCTGCATCCCGCACGGTGGTTCTCGCTCGACGAGACGACAGATCTGTACGACGACCGGCCGGAGCTGGTCGCCGCGTCCGGCTACCTTGTCGCCTCGATCGGTGTGCTCCTGCTCGAGGGCCCCGGCTGGCGGATCCTCGTAGACGCGGGGCTCGGCCCGACGTCGGTGCCTGCCGACGCCACGCACCCGGCGCTCGGCGTCATGCGCGGTGGCGGCCTGGCGTCCTTCGCCCAGGTGATCGGCGAGGTGGACGCCGTCGTGCTCACCCACGCGCACGACGACCACGTCGGATGGGCGCGGCGTGGCTGGCCTGGTCTGCCGGGAGTCGCGAGAGCGCCGCACCTCGTGGGGCGGGACGAGCCGGCGCCCCGGGGCTGGGAGCACGTGGACGACGGGCAGCAGATCGTCCCCGGTGTCACCGCGATCGCGACGCCGGGACACACCGCGGGGCACTTGTCGCTGGTCGTGGCAGGAGAGGACCGGCGGCTGGTCGTGCTCGGCGACACGTTCCACAGCTCGCTGCAGGTCGAGGTCCCCCGGCTGAGCTCGTGCTTCGACGTGGACCCTGCCCGCTCGCGTGACTCGCGCGCCCGCATGCTGCGTGAGCTCGACACCCCGGGAACGGTCGCGGTCGCCACCCACTTCGCCGACGTGCCGTTCGGCCGGGTGCGGGCCGGCCGGTGGGAGCCCGTGGCCTGACCGGGCTCGTCGGGCGGCGGCGCCCCGGCTCGGCCGACCCGCACCGGCTCAGCCGACCCGCACCGTGCGGCCGTGCTGCCCGACGAGGTAGCCGGCCCCGAGGACCCGGAGGAACGGCAGGTCCGAGGCATGGTCGCCGTAGCCGACGGTCTGGGACAGGTCGACGCCGTAGAGCTGGGCGTGCTCGAGCACCGCGTCGGCCTTTGCCTGGCCCACCAGCGGTGTCTCCACCGTCCCGGTGTACCGGCCGTCGCGCACGTGAGCCTCGGTGGTGAGCAGGCACATTCCAGGCCATCGGGCGCGGACCGCCACCAGCGCCGGTGGGAAGGACGCGGAGACGGCGACGAGGCGCGCGCCGCGTGCCACGTGCGTCTCGATCTCGTCGGCGACGGTGTCCACGAACCAGGGACCGCCGTCGGAGCGCTGCCGGTCGAGCCACTCCCTGGCTGTGCTGTCGACGTCGTCCACGGTCCGGCCGGTCCACCACCTGAAGTAGCGGCGGTTGGTCACCGCACGCGGTGTGCCGGCACGTGCGGCTTCGGTCAGCGCGTTGATGAACGCCTCGCCCACACGGACCTGGTCGCGGCGGCCGGCGTCGAACCGCAGCAGGTCAAAGATCGAGGTGCCCTGTGTCACTGTGCCGTCGATGTCGGTGTAGACGGCTTTCACGTCGATCACTGTGTCCCGTTCGTGGTGTCGGCCGGATAGCCATGACGGGCAGCGGTGAGCACTGCGAGCGTCCGCTCGTGCACCGTCCCGCCGGCCGTGACGACGCGTGCCGCGGAACCGGCCAGGACACGCCTCGTCTCGGTGTCGAGCGCGTGCTGGAACGCGGCCCCGATCGGCGCCGTCGGCGGCAGGGGATGCTCGGGCGCGACGTGGACCACGAGGTCGTACCGTTCTGGCAGCGACTGGGCGTGCTCGGCGAGGGCCTGTTCCGCAAGGCGTTCCAGCACCTCGGCGTCCGGTGCCCGCCGCGTGCCGGGTGCTGGCGGCCGGTGGACACCGGCCGCCAGCACCCTGAGGTAGACCCATTCGTGCAGCACGGAGCCGTCGGAGATCAACGAGCTCCCGAACGCCGCCTCCGACCGTGCCCGTTCGTCGAGCCGGCGCAGGCTGAGCCGGAACACCTCGTCCAGTGAGCACTGGCCGAGCGTCCTGGGCGTGCCACGCACCGGATCGGCCATCGGACCGACCTGAGGGATCGGCCATCCGGTCGCCGCCGAGACGGCGTCGGCCAAGGTCGTCTTGCCGGCTCCGTAAGCGCCGACGAGGGCTACCCGCACTCTTTGTCCTCGGTCCTAGACGTCGGTCGCGCGGGCCGCCGCGACCCGGTGCTGGACGAGAGACGCGGCGGCGGAGAGGGTCCCCGCGTCACGCAGCTCCCAGTCCTCGATGTTCACTCGGAAGATCCGCGTGGCGACGACGGCGGTCTCGGCGAGCACGAGGGAGTCGATGTCGACGTCGTCGAACTGGGCGTGCGGGTCCAGGTCCGCCGGGATGTCGGGTACCGACTCCGTGATGGCGCGAACGATCTCGGTCAGGTCAAGAGCGGGGTGTCCGGTGATTTCGTGGGTCATGGGTGGCCTCATCTCGTGAGCTCGGACAGGACTTCGGTACGGCCGGTGGTGGCGGACCTGCTGGTCCGCCCCGGCCAGGTCAGGGTCGTGGCGCCCCAGGTGGTCCCGCCGCCGAAGGCCGCGAGGACCAGCCGGTCGCCGGTCCGGAACCCGGCGGCGTGGTGCGCCAGAGCCATCGGGATCGACGCGGCGGAGGTGTTGCCGAACCGGTCGAGGTCGCACACCACCCTGTCCTCGTGGATGCCGATCGCGCGGCCGACCGCGGCGAGGATGCGCCAGTTCGCCTGGTGCGCCACGAGCCAGTCGCAGTCACCGGTGGCCCACCCGGACCGGTCCAGGGCGGTGGCGGCCGCATCGGTCATCCGGGAGACCGCGGCGGTGAAGACCTCTGGACCGCGCATCGCGAAATGACGGTCCCGCTGCGGGGTCGACGACGTGAGCGGCTGTCGTGCGCCGCCGGCGCGCACCATGATGTGGTCCGACTGCGACCCGTCGGACCCGAGGACGACGTCACCGAGGGTGCCGACCTCGCCGGACGCTCCCGCCCGGATGACGACGGCGCCGGCTCCGTCCCCGAAGATGACGGCGGTGCCGCGGTCCCCAGGGTCGACGATGCTCGTGAACCGGTCCGCGCCGATGACGAGCACCGTGTCCGACGTCCCGGCGAGGACCGCTTCGCGAGCCCCGGCCAACGCGTAGAGGAACCCGGAGCACACCGCTGCGACGTCGTACGCGGGCACGGTGCCGAGCCCGAGCTGGTGCGCCACCCACGGCGCGGTCGCCGGACAGCTGTGGTCCGGCGTCGAGGTCGCCAGCACCACCCGGTCCACGCGCGTGACTCCGGCACGGCGCATCGCCATGCGTCCCGCGCGGACGGCCATGTCACCCGTCGAGGTCCCCGGGTCGGCCCACCGCCGTTCGCGGATCCCGGTGCGGGAGGTGATCCACGCGTCGGTGGTGTCCAGCGTGCTCTCCAGCTCGAGGTTCGTCACTACCCGGTCCGGGGCGTCGGCCCCGTAGCCGGCCAGCACCGCTACGCGGTCCGTCATGACTGGACCCGTTCGAGCTCGCCTCGGGTGTCGATCGCGTCGTAGTCCGCCCTGGCGCGGCGCACGGCCTCGTCGATGCTGATCACGCGGGGGAGGTCGAAGTGCCCGGCGATGGTCTCCAGTCGCTTCTCGATGCTGCCTCCCGCGGTGATCGTCGGGATGCCGAGCGCATCGACCTCGTCCTGGATCATCTCGTCGGCGAGCGCACGGAACCGCTCGTTCACCGGCCGGTGCCCGTCGTCGACCATGGGGAACTCGATGGGCAGCCGTACGAAGGCGTCGTAGCCCGCCTTCGCGTGCTGCTTCGCCGGGACGCCGAGCTGAGTGATGACGTCCTCGAAGAACTCCAGCTCCGGGGTCCGCTCCACGTTCGCCAGGGAGGTCGTCGCGGACGGGTTGATGCCGACGAGCACCCGCACGGTGCCGTAGATCCACTCGTGGAGCGAGGACCCGTCCGAGATGAACGTGTCGCCCAGGTGGGACTCGCTGACCGCCCGCTCCTGGTTGCGGCGGGTGATGAGCATGAGGATCTCCGCCCCCGTGCACTGCTCGAGGGTCTTGCCGGGCACGGAGATGGGGAGCAGCTCGCGCATGGTCATGGCGGCGCTGCGGGTGATGCCGGTGTAGTGGGACAAGGCCATGGTGGTGAGAGTCTTGCCCGTGGAATAGGTTCCGGAGACGGCGAGGCGCACAGGTGTTTCCTTCGGTCGATTCGGTCTGGGGTTCGATCGGTCGAGGTCAGATCTGATGGGCCACGGAGCACACGACCCGGTACGGGCCGATCTCCGCGACGATGTCGGCGAGGCGCCAGGGCTCACCGTCGCGTTCGACGAGGCGGCCACGCTCGAGGGCCACCCGGGCGGGCACGGGGGAGCCCACAGGTAGCGGTCGGTCGGTCCGGATGGTCGTCCTGCGCATCCACAGCGTGCTGCTGGAACCGCGATCGAGACCGTCGAGCTCGTAGAGCAGCACCTGGCCGAGCTGCAGCGCGGCGACGAACACGTCGACGAGCGAGTACGCGGGCTGGTGACCGGCCTCGATCCCGACCGGCTGCGTGACCGGTGGCTCGTCCGAGACCTGGAGCGACGCCGCGATGGCGCCGTCGTGCATCCGCACGTCACGCAGCCGGAGGATCCGGGACACGAGGCGTGTGGTGTAGGTGCTTCCCGCGGTGTCGGACAGGATGTCGGACACGGCGGTGCCACCAGCGGGTGCCGCGTCCGGCGTGGTGACGGGGCACGTGATGGTTCCCGTGGCCCGCAGCGGCCCGACCGTCGCGGAGAGCGACATCGTCGTGTCGCTCGTCTCCTCGGCACTCGCGGGTTCGAGCGTCGCCTCGACGGGGAAGGCGTCGAGATCTTCGAGCGGAGCCGTCGAGGCGCGGATGTCCACCGCCGTCACCAGGGCGTCGTCCGCCCTCGTCCGGTCGAACCGGGTGGTGAGCAGCGCACCGGCAGCCTGCGCCGCGAAGGCCAGCACGTCCGTGGTCGCCAGGTGCGGTCGCTGGACCGTCCCGTCCTTCACGGACCACGCGCCGGCGACAGCGAGGCTGCCCGTCGCCAGCAGCGTGGACCGGTCGGAGTGGTGCTGGATCGTCGTGTCCAGCAGGCGAGGGCTGGTCCCGCGGTACCCGGATCCGAAGAACCGGTCGCGGGCCGGGCCCAGGTAGTCGTCGACGTCACGCCACGCCTGGTGCTCCCGGGCGCCGCCGACGGCGGACATCGGCGTGCTCATCGGGCGGTGACCTGCTCGTCGCGCTCGGCGTCGTCGTGCTCGGCGCCGACCGGGACGGTCGGCGCGGGTGTGGCGGTCCGTGGCTGCCGGTAGAACGCCGCGATCAGGCCGGCGACCACGAGGAGCACGAGAGAGTTGACGAGGAGACCGGTGTGCACGCCGCCGAGATACTGGTCGGGCGATGCCGTGGCCGACACCCCTGCCGCGATCGCCACCGCGGCCAGCACCGGCGTGCCCAGCGTGAACGCCACCTGCTGGGTCATGGCGGTGAGGCCGGTCGCGAGCCCCTGCTCCTCGTCGGGCAGGCCTGAGGTCACCGCCACCGTGTACGAGACGATGACCATGACGTGGCCGAACCCGCCGAGGGCGGTGGCGACGAGGATGATCGCATAGCCGGCGGCGAAGTTCTGCCCGAGCGCCAGGAAGGCCAGTGCGGTGCCGCCCTGGATCAGCAGCCCGAGGACGAGGGTGTTGCGTGCCCCGAGCTTGTTGATGATCCGGGCGGCCAGCATGCCGCCGGTGAAGGCTCCTGCGCCGAGCACGGTGAACGCGATGCCCGTCAGCAGTGGTGACGCACCGAGAACCTGCTGGAGGTAGATGGTCAGCAGGAAGACCTTGCCGCTCTCCATCGCGAACGTGGCGAGGCCACCCAGGTTGCCGAGCGCCACGGAGGGACGCTTCAGGATCGTCACGGCGGCGAGCGGGTGCGGCGACCGGGACTCGATGAACCAGAACGCGAGCAGGAGCAGCATCGCCGCGGCGATCGGTCCAAGGGCGAGCGGTGCGGCCCAGCCTGTCTCACCTGCCTGGGTGAGGCCGTAGACCAGGGCCAGCAGGGCGAGGCTCAGCGTGATCGCTCCAGGCACGTCGAGCTTCTTGCGGGACGGTTCCGACGACTCCCGGATGACGAACGGGGCGATGGCGAGCACGGCGAGCCCGACCGGCACGTTGATGAAGAACGTGAAGCGCCACCCGAGCAGCTCGGTCAGCACCCCGCCGAGCACGGATCCGGCCGCGAACCCGAGCGACAGGAGTGCCCCGTTGAGCCCGAGCGCCCGGTTGCGGGCCGGCCCTTCGGCGAAGGACGTCGTCAGCAGGGCGAGCGCGGACGGCGTCGTGATCGCGGTGGCGATGCCCTGCAGTACTCGTGCGGCGTAGACCACGTTCGGCTCGGTGGCGACACCACCGATGAACGAGCCGATCGTCAGCAGAGCCATGCCGATCAGGAACAGCTTCTTGCGGCCGTAGTAGTCGCCGATGCGCCCCATCAGGAGCATCAGCCCCGCCGCGGACAGGGCGAAGAGCGTGACGATCCACGAGAGCTGACCCGGTCCCATGCCGAGGTCGGCACCGATCACGGGGAGGGCTACGGTGACGATCGAGAAGTCGAGGGCGAACATGAACTGTGCAGCGAGCAGGACGACGAGGACGATGGTGCCTCGCCGCTCGAGCGTCGCGGGTTGTGTCTGGGCCATGGCCCCATCGTGGGAGCGGGCGCCCGACCTATCCAGGACCGCGTCAGAGCAGGACTGCCGCACCTGGTACCAGGACCACCAGGCTGGCGGACCGTCTCCCCGGCCGCGCTGCCGCCCCGCCGCCGTTCTCCGGGTGCACGACCCCGGGTGCGCACGGATCATCGGTAGTCATCGATGATGACCGCGAAAGGGCACTCACGCACATGATCTTGGTAACCGGGGCCACTGGCCAGCTGGCGTCCGCGGCGCTGGCCGAGCTGCGAGCGCGCGGAGCTCGGGCCGTAGGGGGCAGCCGCACAGCGGGGAACGGTGTCAGGTACCTCGACTTCGACGACCCGGCGAGCCTGGACCTGCGGGGGGTGTCGACCCTGGTGCTGGTGTCCGCGGGATATGCGGAGGACGACCGGGTGATCGCCCGCCACGCGAGGGTCGTCGACGCGGCAGGACGCGACGGCGTCTCCCATGTTGTCTACACGAGCCTGACCACCGCCGGCGACCATCTCGGCTTCGCCCTGGCGCACCGCGTGACAGAGCAGCTCCTGAGGGACAGCGGGCTCGGCTTCACCATCCTGCGCAACGGCCTGTACGCCGAGCTCTTCGGCGCACTGATGACCTGGACGACGGACGGGCTCGAGTCGGCCTACGGTACGGGCGCACTGTCCGCGGTGGCTCGGCAGGATCTCGCCGTCGCCGCAGCTGTCGTCGCCGCCGCGCCCTCCGACCACGCGGGAAAGACCTACGACCTTGTCGGCGATCCCATCACGGCGGCAGACGTCGCTCGTCATCTGGGCGTCCGCCACGGCAGCATCGGGCTGGGCGAGTACCGGGCACGCCTCCTCGCGTCGGACGGGTTGCTGCCCTTCCAGGCACCCATGCTCGCGTCGATCGCCTCCGGCGTCCGCCACGGGCTGCTGAGCCGCACCAGCCCTGACCTGCGCACGCTCCTCGGGCGTCCGATCACCGACCCTGTGGCGGCCGCGGCCCGGAGCGTCGCGGTGCTGCGCCCGGACCGGGTCTGAGTCCCGTCGGCCCGCTACCCTCGGCCCGTGCACCAGCAGACCATCCTCCAGCCCGGCAGCCACCTCCCGGACGGGGCCGCCTACCTGCCCACCACTGTCGAGACCGCCTACTGGGGCCGCCTGCCCTGCGCGGCGGACCGCGCGGTGCTGTCCGTGGACCCCGGGCAGGAGGTGATCGTCGACACCCTGTCCCACGAGGGCATCCTCGAGGACCAGGGCGGCGACCCCCTCGCGTACTTCGCGGAGCGTGGCGTCGCCGAGGCCGCCGTCCTGGCGGACGCCGTCGAGCTGGCGGGCGCCCGTCGCTCCCTGCTGGGCGACCGGGTGCCCGGGCTGCCGGGGGTGCCCGGCGCGCACGGCGGCCATGTCGTGACCGGGCCGATAGCGGTCCGCGGCGCCCGGCCCGGCGACCTGCTCGCGATCCGCGTGCTGGCCACCGAGCCCCGCGTCCCGTACGGGGTGATCTCCAACCGGCACGGCCGCGGGGCCCTGCCGGACGAGTACCCGGCCGGAGGCGCGGACAGCGTCAGCGTCTTCGCCGAGGTGGACTCCTGGTCCGACGGCGCCGGGCGCGGGAGCCTCCCGCTCTTCGAGGGGTCCGACCGGACCGTGGGCTTCGACCTGCACCCGTTCCTCGGCATCATGGGCGTCGCCGCCGCGGGGGACGAACGGCCGCACTCGGTGCCGCCCGGCCCGTTCGGCGGCAACATCGACGTCAACCTCCTGGGCGCCGGGTCCACGCTCTATCTCCCGGTCCAGGCGGCTGGGGCGCTCGCCTACGTGGGCGACCCGCACTTCGCGCAGGGGGACGGCGAGGTGGCGCTCACCGCCTTCGAGGCATCGCTGCGGGTACGGCTGGGCTTCGACCTGATCCCGGCGTCGGACGCCGTCGCGACGTTCGGGAAGCTGGCCGGGCCGCTCGCCGAGACCGCCGAGTTCCTGGTCCCCACCGGCCTGGACCGCGACCTCGACGTCGCCGTGCAGAACTGCGTCCGGGCCGCGATCGCGCTGCTGGAGGTCCGGTACGGGATGTCGTCGGCGCACGCCTACGCGTACCTGTCGGCCGCGACGGACTTCGACATCTCGCAGGTCGTCGACGTCGTCAAGGGCGTGCACGCGAAGATCCGCAAGGCGGACTTCCTGCTGAGGTAGGCCGGCCGGGCTGGCGGACCGGCTGACTGACTCGGCGTCCGACCGGCGCCGAGTCAGCACAGTGGTCGGACCGACGAACTGACTCGGCGTACCTTGCGCGCCGAGTCAGAGGTCTGGTCCGGCTGTCGTCCTGCTTCGGCAGCGCCGAGACCCTGGCAGCATGTGCGCATGGCCTCCGACCCCAGCGTGTGGCGTGTGCGCCCTGAGCCCGGCCCGCTGACCGCCCCGACCGGCTCCGGCGTGCTCGACGGTGAGACCGTGGCCGTCAAGGACCTGTTCGCCGTCGCCGGGCAGCGGGTCGGCGCGGGGAACCCGGCCTGGCTCGCGAACGCGCCCGTCGAGGGGACGCACGCGGAAACCGTCGCGCGGCTGCTGGATGCCGGGGCGGCACTCGCCGGGATCGCGCAGACCGAGGAGTTCGCCTACTCCCTGACCGGCGCGAACGCCCACTACGGCACGCCGCCCAACCCGCGGGCACCAGGGCGCATCAGCGGCGGCTCGACGTCGGGCCCGACGACGGCGGTCGCGGCCGGCGAGGCGAGCATCGCGCTCGGGACCGACACCGGCGGTTCCGTGCGGGTGCCCGCCGCCTACGAGGGGCTGTGGGGCATCCGCCCGACGCACGGCGCGGTGTCCGACGACGGGCTGCTGCCGCTCGCGCCGTCGTTCGACACGGTCGGCTGGCTCACGCGCGACGCCGCCACGCTGGCCCGGGTGGGCGACGTGCTGCTCCCGGCTGACATGGTCACGCTGCCGAACCCGGCCCCCCTCGTGCTGAGCGACGCCCTGCTCGCCCTGGCGGCGCCCGAGGTGCGCGACGCCGTCGGGCAGCTCGCACGCGCTGCCGGGGCGCGGCCCCTCGACTGGGCGCCCGAGCCTGCCTGGCTCGCCGCGTTCCAGACCCTCCAGGCGGCCGAGGCCTGGGCCGTCCACGGCGGCTGGCTCGAAGGCCGGATGGACACGCTCGGGCCGGCGGTGCGCGGGCGGTTCGAGCGGGCGCGCGCCATCGGCGCGGCGGACACCGAGGCGGCCCGGGCCGCCGTCGGGCAGGCAAGGGCGCAGATCCGGGAGCGGCTGGGGGAGCGCGTGCTCGTGCTGCCGTCGACGGCGACCGCGGCACCCCGCCCGGAGGAGGCAGAGGCCGCGCGCGAGGCGACGATGCTGCTCACCTGCATCGCGGGAATCGGCGGGCTGCCCGCCGTCTCGGTGCCGGTCACTACCGTGTCGGGACTGCCGGCGGGCGCGTGCCTCGTGGGGCCGGCCGGGTCGGACCGGGCACTGCTCGAGCTGGCGGGCCGTTAGCCTGCGCGGATGACCCGCATCGCCGTCCTCTCCGACGTCCACGGCAACACCCCGGCGCTCGCGGCGGTCCTCGCCGCCGTCGACGCCGAGGCGGTGGACCTCGTGCTGAATCTCGGCGACATCATCTCCGGCGCCGTCGACCCGCGCGGGACCCTGGACCTGCTGGCCACACGGCCCGACATCGTGACCGTCCGCGGCAACCACGAACGCCAGGTGCTGACGCTGCCGTACGACGAGATGGGCACGGTCGACCGCATCGCCTCGGGCGTCCTGGCCGACGCCGACCGCGCGTGGCTCGGCTCGCTCCCGCTCACCGTCGAGCCGGTCGCAGGGGTGCTCGCCTTGTCGGCGGACGAGCTGGGCCAGCCGGCCCTCGCCCACATGCTCCGGACGGGCCGGCTCGCCTGACGCCGGAGCAGGTGAAGATTTACCCATCTGAAACGCGCGTCTCACCGTGGGGGACAGTTTGAAACTAGGTTTGTCCTCGTGGACCTCACGACCTTCAACGCCCTGCCCGCCGCCGACGCCGCTACGACGGTCCGCCCGTGCGCCGACATCGGCTCCTGGGTCGACGACGTGGTGGCCGGCCGTCCCTACCTGTGCCGGGACTCGCTACTGCTGCGCGCGATGCGGGCGGCCGCCGAGTGGACGGCCGCCGACGTCGACGCGGCGCTCGCGCATCACCCCCGCATCGGCGAGCGTGCGGCGGGGGACAGCACCGAGGCGCGGCTGTCCCGCACCGAGCAGCCGACGGCGGCCGAGGCGACCGCCGCCCGGATCGCCGCCGGCAACGCGGCGTACGAGGCGAGGTTCGGCCGGATCTACCTGGTCCGGGCCGCCGGGCGCACGGCGGACGACATCCTCGCCAACCTGACCGAACGCCTCGGCAACGACCCAGCCACCGAGGCCCTGGTGACCGCCGAGCAGCTCCGCCAGATCGCGCTGCTGCGCCTGGAGACGCTCGTCGAGGAACCGGCGGCGGACCCTGCTGAGGCGGCGTCATGAGCACCGCCTCGACGCACGTGCTCGACGCCGCCCGTGGCCTCCCGGCAGCGGGGCTGGCGGTCACGCTGGTCCCGACTGGATCGACCACCGAGCGGCACGCGGTGACCGACGACGACGGCCGCATCAGCTGGGGCGAGGTCACGCCCGGGCGGCACGTCCTGACCTTCGCAGCCGGCGACTGGTTCGCGGCGCAGGACCGGGAGACGTTCTTCGGCCAGGTGGTGCTCGACGTCGTCCTCGGGGCGGACCACACGCACGTCGCCCTCCTGCTGAGCCCGTTCGCCTACACCACCTACCGGGGGAGCTGAATGTCGATAGTCCTGGGTCCCAACCAGTACGGCAAGGCCGAGGTGCGGCTCGTGCGGGTCGACCGTGACACGGCACGGCACCGCATCACCGACCTCAGCGTCACCTCGCAGCTCCGCGGCGACTTCCGGGCCCCGCACGAGTCCGGGGACAACACCGGCGTCGTCGCGACGGACACGCAGAAGAACACCGTGTACGCGTTCGCACGGGACGGCGTCGGGTCGCCGGAGACGTTCCTGCTGCGGCTCGCCCGGCACTTCCTCCAGGAGCCGCAGATCAGCGGCGGACGCTGGCTCGCGGAGCAGTACGGCTGGGAGCGCATCGCGACGGATCCGGGGCGGGGCGGCGGCGTCGGCCACGACCACTCGTTCGTGCGGGGCGGCGCCGAGCGGCGGACGGCGCTGGTCCACGCCGACTCCGCCGGCCTGACCGTGCTCGCGGGGCTGCGGGACGTCACGGTACTGAAGTCGACGGGCTCGGAGTTCGCGGGGTTCCCGCGTGACCGGTACACGACGTTGGCGGAGACCGAGGACCGGGTCCTCGCGACCGACGTCAGCGCCTGGTGGCGGTACGCGCCGTCGTTCGTCGACACCGCGGGCCCTCGGGAGTACGACGAGCGGTTCGCGGCCGTCCGCTCGATCCTGCTGGCGACCTTCGCGAACCTGCACTCGCTGGCCCTGCAGCAGACCGTCTACGCGATGGGCAGGGCGGTGCTGGAGGCGTTTCCGGACATCGCGGAGATCCGGCTCTCGTGCCCCAACAATCACCACTTCCTCGTCGACCTGGACCCGTTCGGCCTGGACAACCCCGGCGAGGTGTTCTTCGCCGCCGACCGGCCCTACGGGCTGATCGAGGCGGCAGTCCAGCGCTCCGCGGACGACGCCGTCCCGGACGGCTCCGGCGCCCCGGCGGCCGAGCATCCCGTCTGGTCCACCATCGGAGGATTCGTATGAGTGCCACCCCGCAGGACAGCAGGAGCCTGGTCGTCGCGTCCGAGCGGGTCCTGGTGGAGGACGAGCTCCGGCCCGCCGTCCTGCGGATCGAGGGCGGCCGGATCGACCAGGTCTGGTGGGGCACGTCCGACCCGGCCGCCGTCCTGAAGCCGGCCGACGATCTGTTCGGCGAGGTGCTCGGCGCCGTCCCCGCACCCCCGCCGCAGGTCGTCGAGCTGGGCGACAGGGTGGTGCTGCCCGGCGTCGTCGACACCCACGTGCACGTCAACGAGCCCGGCCGCACCGCATGGGAGGGGTTCGCCTCGGCGACCCGGGCCGCGGCGCTCGGCGGGATCACGACGATCGTCGACATGCCGCTCAACTCGCTCCCGCCGACCACCACCGCGGCGGCCCTGGAGACGAAGCGCGCGGCGGCCGAGGCCGTCCGCGCCCGCGGCGAGCTGCACTGCGACGTCGGCTTCTGGGGCGGAGCCGTCCCCGGCAACGCCGACGACCTCGAGCCGCTCTGGGACGCGGGGGTCTTCGGCTTCAAGTGCTTCCTCGCCGACTCGGGAGTGCCCGAGTTCCCGCCGCTCGCGCCGGACCAGCTCCTGGACGCGGCGGACCGGATCGCGCGGTTCGGCGGCCTGCTCATCGTGCACGCCGAGGACCCGGCGGCCCTCGCGGCCGCCCCGCACGGCGGCAGCCGCGCGTACGCGGACTTCCTGCTCTCGCGCCCGGACGAGGCGGAGACGACGGCGATCGCCGGGCTGCTCGACGCCGTCCGCGAGACGGGTACGCGGACCCACGTGCTGCACCTGTCGTCCGCGCGAGCCCTCGACCTGATCGCTGAGGCCAAGGACGAGGGCCTGCCGGTCACTGCCGAGACCTGCCACCACTACCTCGTCTTCGACGCCGAGCACATCCCCGACGGCGACGCGGCGTTCAAGTGCTGCCCGCCCATCCGGGACCGCGGCAACCAGGACGCGCTCTGGGACGGCCTGCGCGCCGGCATCCTCGACTGCGTGGTCAGCGACCACTCGCCGGCCACCGCCGAGGAGAAGTACCGGGGCGCGGCCCCGGGCGAGGTCGACCTGCAGCAGGCCTGGGGCGGCATCTCCGGCCTGCAGGCCGGGTTCCTCGCCCTGGCGGACGCCGCCCGACGTCGCGGCGTCTCCCTCGCCGACGTCTCCCGCTGGACGTCGGCGAACACCGCCGCTCTGGTGGGCCTGGACCGGGGCGCGCGTCCGAAGGGCGTGATCGCGGAGGGCGCCGCCGCCGACCTGATCGTCTACACCCCTGACGCGACGACAACCTTCCGCGCGTCGGAGATGGCGCACAAGAACAAGATCAGCGCCTACGACGGCCTGACCGTCACCGGCGCCGTCGTTGAGTGCGGGATTTTCGCCCTGTCAGGGGGCCTGGACAGGGCGAAAATCCCGCACTCAACGACGGCTGGGACGCTTTTGAGGAGGTCGCTATGAGGCAGATTCATCCACCGGCTCGGCTGTTGATGGGGCCCGGGCCCGTCGACGCCGATCCCCGCGTGCTGCGCGCCATGGCCGCGCCGCTCGTAGGGCAGTTCGATCCCTTCATGACCGACACGATGACCGAGGCCATGGCGCTGTGGCGCACCGTCTGGGACACCGCCAACGAGCAGACCTTCCTCGTGGACGGCACCTCACGCGCCGGCATCGAGGCGGCACTGGTGTCCCTGCTGGAGCCGGGGGACCGGGTGCTGGTCCCCGTGTTCGGCCGGTTCGGGCACCTCCTCGCGGAGATCTGCGCGCGCGCCGGGGCCGAGGTGCACACCATCGAGACCGAGTGGGGAACGGTCTTCGACCCGGGGCAGATCGAGGACGCCGTCCGCCGGGTCAGGCCGCGTGTGGTCGCCGTCGTGCACGGGGACACCTCCACGACCATGGCCCAGCCGCTCGCCGAGCTGGGCCGGATCGCCCACGAGCACGACGCGCTGCTGTACGTCGACGCCACCGCCACGCTCGGCGGCAACCCGTTCCACACCGACGAGTGGGGCATCGACGCGGCGACCGCCGGGCTGCAGAAGTGCCTGGGCGGGCCGTCGGGCAGCGCGCCGGTGACGCTGTCGCCCGCTGCGGCCGCGGCGATCGACCGGCGCAAGCACGTCGAGGCGGGCATCCGCACGTCGGGCGACGTCGCCCCGGGCGGCGCCCCGATCGTGTCCAACTACCTCGACCTCGCCCAGATCATGGAGTATTGGGGCCCGCGTCGCCTCAACCACCACACCGAGGCCACGTCGATGCTGTACGCGGCCCGCGAGTGCGCGCGGCTGCTCAAGGACGAGGGCATGGCGACGGCGGTGGACCGGCACGCGCGGCACGGCGGCGCGATGCTGGCCGGGGTGCTGGGCCTGGGCCTGGAGGTCTTCGGCGACGTCGGCCACAAGATGCACAACGTGGTCGCCGTGCGCATCCCCGACGCCGTGGACGGGGACGCCGTCCGCGGCGGGCTCCTCGACAACTTCGGGATCGAGATCGGCACGTCCTTCGGTCCGCTGCACGGCGTCGTCTGGCGGATCGGGACCATGGGCTTCAACGCCCGCCGCGACGCCGTCCTCACCACCCTCGCGGCCCTGGAGACGGAGCTCCGCCGCGCGGGCCTGACGGTCCCCCCGAGCGGCGGCGTCCAGGCCGCCCTGACGGAGTACGAGACCGAGCGAGAACGGGGTTATGTCCCCGTGGGCACCGGAACCGAGCACAACCCCGCTCTCGCCTCGGAGGTTCAGCCGTGAACGGGGCCGGGATCGGAACCGCCGAGTGGGTGATGGAGCGGTGTGACGACCTCACCCGCCATTCGTCCCGGGCCGACGCGCTCGAACGGGTCTACCTGTCGCCAGAGCACTCCGCCGCGAACATGGCGGTCCGGGCCTGGATGCTCGACGCGGGCCTCGACACCGAGACCGACGCCGCGGGCAACCTCTGGGGCCGCCGCGCCGCCGACGGCACACCTCAGCGGCCGGGTACCCCCGGCGAGCCGGCGCTCGTGCTGGGCTCGCACCTCGACACAGTGCCTGACGCCGGACGGTACGACGGCATGCTCGGCGTCGTCCTCGCCATCGCGGTCGCGCACCGGCTGCGGGACGTCCCGCTCCCGTTCGCGCTGGAGGTCGTCGGGTTCTCCGACGAGGAGGGCACCCGGTTCGGCAAGGCGCTGCTGGGCAGCTGCGCGGCGTCGGGCCAGTGGGACTCCGCCTGGTGGGACCAGGCGGACGCCGACGGCGTGACCCTGCGCGAGGCGTTCCTGCAGTTCGGCCTTGCCCCGGACCGCGTGGGCGACGCCGCCCGGGACCCTGCGGACCTCGTCGGCTACCTCGAGGCGCACATCGAGCAGGGGCCGGTGCTGGAGTCGGCGAACCTGCCGCTCGGCTACGTCACGTCCATCGCGGGGGCGCGGCGGTTCGTGGTCACGTTCACCGGCGAGGCCCGGCACGCGGGCGGCACCCCGTTCAGCCGACGGCGGGACGCACTGGTCGCCGCCGCGCACCTCGTCACCCGGATCGAGGAGCTGGCCAGGGCGACCGACTGCCTCGCCACCGTCGGCGACATCCGGGTGGAGCCCGGCGCCGTGAACGTGATCCCCGGCCTGGCGGAGCTCACGCTCGACCTGCGCGGCCGGACCGACGACGGACGCGATGCGCTGTGGGAGCAGATCTCGGCGGCCGGCCACGACATCGCGCAGGAGCGGGGCGTGAAGCTCGAGGTGGTGGAGACCCACCGGGCGCCGTCGACCGCCTGCGCCGAACGGATGCAGGCCGCGGTGGCGGCGGGGATCAGGGAGGCGACGGGGACGACGTCGGCCACCAGCGCCGCAGGGGCGGCGGCGCCATCGAACTCTGTGCTCGGGCTCTGGAGCCCCGCCGGGCACGACGGCATGGCGATGGACGCGGTGACCGACGTCGGCATGCTGTTCCTGCGGTGCCGCGACGGGATCAGCCACCACCCGGACGAGCACGTGGAGGCCGACGACGTCGGCGTCGCGCTCGACGCGTTCACGGAGGCCGTGCTCGCGCTGGCTCGCGAGCAGGAGGAGGCGCGATGAAGACGGGGTCGACACCGCTCGAGGCGCGGATAACCGCCGGCTACCGCGACCTGTCGCCGCAGGAGCGGCGGGCCGCCGACGCCCTGCTGGACCACCTCGGCGACCTCGGGACGTACCGGGCCACGGAGCTCGCCGCGCTCGCCGGTGTCTCGAAGGCGACGATGAGCAGGCTGTTCCGCAAGCTCGGGTACGAGGACTTCGAAGGGCTGCGCGAGCACCTCCGGGTGCAGCGCGGGCGCGGGCTGCCGATCGCCGTCGACCCGTCGCCGGGTCTGCGCGAGCGGCTGGAGCAGGAGGTGAAGAACCTCGAGAAGGTCTACTCGACGCTCGACGACACGATGCTCGACGACGTCGCCGGGGCGCTCGCCACCGCGCGCGACGTGGTGGTCGTCGGACGCCGTGGCTCGCTCGGGCCGGCCACCCAGCTGCGGCGCAACCTGATCCAGGTGCGCGGCCGGGTGCACCTCGCGCCGGGACCCGGCCAGTCGCTCGCCGACGACCTCGTCGGGCTCGGGCCAGAGGACGTGGTGGTCGTGGTCTCGATCCGCCGGCACGCGTTCAAGGTGCCGGCGATGGTCGAGGCCCTGCTGGCCGACGGCGTCCGGGTGCTCCTGCTCGCGGACTCCAGTCTCCGGCACCTCGCGAGCGCCGTGACCTGGTGGATCGAGTGCCCGATCACCACGGAGGGGGCCTTCGACTCGATGGTGGCGCCCGTGAGCGTGGTGGCGGTCCTGTCGGACCGGGTGCACGAGGTGCTCGACGGCGCGGCCGGCCGCGTCGAGGCGATAGACGCCAGGTACGCGCTGCTGCGCGAGATCGACGAAGGGTGATCAGTAGCCTCATGGACCTCGACATCGACACCGTGCGGGTGGCGCGGACCCGGGCGGACTGCGTGCTCCGGCCTGGCGAGGCCTTCCTGGGCGGGGGCACGTCCCTGTACTCCGAGCCGGTTCCCGCGGGGGTGACCGGCCTGGTGGACCTGACCGGGCTGGGCTGGGAGCCGTGGTCCGTGGACGGCGCGGGGCTGCGGGTCGCGGGCACGTGCACGCTCGCCGAGCTCGTGTCCGGGCCGGGTGCTCTGGGCGCGGACACGAGTGGGCCGTATCGTGCGCTCGGGCTCGTGGCGCCGTGTGTCTCGGCGCTGACGCTCTCGTCCAAGGTGGCTCGGGTGGCGACCGTCGGCGGGAATCTCGCACTGGGGCTGCCGGCCGGGTCCATGGTCGGGCTGTTCGCGGCGCTGGACGCGGTGGCGGTGATCTGGACGGGCGGCTCGGTCGAGGGCGGCTCGCGGGAGGTTGCCGTGGCGGATCTCGTCACCGCCGCGGAGGTCGTGGACCTGGCGCCGGGGGAGGTGTTGCGTGAGGTGCGGGTGCCTTCTGCCGTGCTCGCGCAGCGAACGGTGTTCCTCCGGGTGTCGCTGACCTCGACCGGTCGTACGGCAGCGATGGTGACGGGGCGGGCGGGCGGCCAGGGGCCGACGATCATCGTGACCGCATCCGTGCCGTCACCGCTCAGCCTGCACGCCCACGACCACGCAGCGGTCGACCGGTGGATCGACCTGCTGGACAGCACCGGTGCGTGGTTCGAGGACGTGCACGGCAGCCGCGAGTGGCGCGCCGCGATGACCCGACGGCTCGCCCACGAGGCGCTGGACGAGCTGGTCGGTGGGTCATGAGGATCGACGGCAGCGAGGCGGCGGCAGAGCCGCGTCCCGGCCAGTGCCTGCGCACCTACCTGCGGGAGCAGGGCGCCACGGCAGTGAAGAAGGGCTGCGACGCGGGCGACTGCGGCGCGTGCACGGTGCTGCTCGACGGCGCCCCGGTGCAGTCGTGCCTGGTCCCCGCGCACCGGGCGGTCGACGCCGAGGTGGTGACGGCCGCAGGGCTGGGACGGTTCGGGCCGGGTGGCGACCCTGCCGCGGACGCCGACCACCTGCACCCCGTACAGCGGGCGTTCGTCGAGGCCGCAGGGTTCCAGTGCGGTTTCTGCACGGCGGGCATGGTGTGCACGATCGCCGGCAGCGGGGCCGGGGACGAGCTCAAGGGGAACCTGTGTCGGTGCACCGGGTACCGGTCGATCCGGGACGCCCTCGCCGGTCGTGTGAACACCGAGGTGGCGGAGCCCGGCCAGGCGTTCGGCCGCGCCGTCGTCGCACCTGCCGCCGCCCGGATCGTGAGCGGCCGCGAGGCCTACACCCTGGACGAGCCTGCCCCACCCGGACTGCTGCACGTCGCGGTCCTCGGCAGCCCGCACCCGCACGCCCGGATCACCCGCATCGACGCGACGGCGGCCCGCGGAGCGCCCGGTGTGCACCTCGTGCTCACGCATCACGACGTCCCCGGCACCCTCTACTCGACCGCCCGTCACGAGAACCGACTGGACGACCCCGACGACACCCGCATCCTCGACCCCGTGCTCCGGTTCGTGGGCCAGCGCGTCGCCGTCGCGGTCGCGGAGACGCCCCGGCAGGCCCGCGCGGCGCTCGCCCTCGTGCACGTCGACTACGAGGCGCTGCCCGCCGTCCTCGACCCGGAGGCCGCCAGACAGCCCGGTGCGCCCCAGCTCCACCCCGACAAGACACCTGGCGAGCACCGCGTCGCGGAGGCGAGCCGGAACGTCGTCGCGCAGCTGCACGAGGAGTACGCCGAGCCGGGGCACGACGGCGTCGCCACGGCACTCACGACATCGGCCGCCACCGTGGAGGGCACCTGGACCACCGACCGCGTGAACCACGTCGCCCTGGAGACGCACGGCGCGCGGTCGTGGCTCGCGCCCGGCCCCGACGGCGACGTCCTGCACGTGCGCACCTCCACGCAGGTGCCGTTCCTCGTGCGCGACGAGCTGGCCCGGCTCCTGGACCTCCCCCAGGCGCGGGTGCGTGTGGTGGCGGGCCGCGTCGGCGGCGGGTTCGGCGGCAAGCAGGAGCTGCTCGTCGAGGACGTCGTGGCGCTCGCGACCCTGCGCACCGGCCGGCCCGTGCAGTGGGAGCTCACGCGCGAGCAGCAGTTCACGATCGTGCCGTGCCGGCACCCGATGCGGATCGGCGTCCGCGCGGGCGCCGACGCCGACGGACGGCTGACGGCGCTCGCCATCGACGTCCTGGCCGACACCGGCGCCTACGGCAACCACGCGCCCGGCGTCATGTTCCACGGCGTGCACGAGTCGATGGCTGTCTACCGGGCCCCGAACAAGCGGGTCGACGCCGAGTCGGTCTACACGAACAACGTGCCGTCCGGGGCGTTCCGCGGGTACGGGCTGGGACAGGTGCAGTTCGCCATCGAGGGCGCGATCGACGAGCTGGCCGCGCGGCTCGGCATCGATCCCGTCGAGATGCGGCGCCGGAACGTGGTCCGGCCGGGCGACGCGTTCGTCGTCGGGCGGCCGGTGGACGGGGACCTGGAGTACGGGTCCTACGGCCTGGACCAGTGCCTCGACCTGGTCGAGGACGCGCTCGCCTCGGGGCGGGGCGACTCCGTCCCGGACGGCTGGACCGAGGGCCGCGGCGTCGCCCTCGCGATGATCGCGACCATCCCGCCGCGTGGCCACTTCACGCACGCCAAGGTCTCGGTCGACGCCGACGGCGACTTCGTGGTCGACGTCGGGACCGCCGAGTTCGGCAACGGCACCACCACGGTGCACGCGCAGCTCGCGGCCACGGAGCTCGGTGTGCCGGTCGACCGGGTGCGCGTGCGCCCGTCGGACACGTCGACGGCCGGCTACGACACGGGCGCCTTCGGCTCGGCGGGCTCGGTGGTAGCGGGCCTGGCGGTCCAAGAAGCGGCATCGTCCCTCAAGCTCAAGCTGGACCAGCTGAGTGCTGGGTATTTGCCCCATCGAAACGGTTCGGCAGGACAAATACCCAGCACTCAGCTGGTTGGGGTGTGGGCCGAGGCCACGCATGACGGGTCGCCTCGGTCGGTTGCGTTCAACGTTCATGGGTTTCGGGTGGCCGTGCATCAGGGGACCGGGGAGGTAAGGGTCCTGCAGTCGGTGCACGCCGCCGACGCCGGAGTCGTCATCAACCCGGAGCAGCTGCGCGGGCAGATCGACGGTGGGGTGGGGCAGGCGCTCGGCTCGGCGACGACGGAGCGGATGGTGGTGCGCGACGGCGTCGTCGTGACGCGCGCCCTGCGGCACTACCGGGTGCCGCAGCTGTCCGACGTCCCGGTCACCGAGGTGCTGTTCGCCGACACGGTCGACCGACTCGGACCCCGCGGTGCGAAGTCGATGAGCGAGGCCCCGTACAACCCGGTGGCCCCGGCGCTGGCGAACGCGATAGCGGACGCCACGGGAGTCCGCCCGCGTGACCTGCCGATACAGCGGGACCGGCTGTGGGAGCTGCTGCGCGCACCGATCACACGGTCTGCAGCAGCCGCACCGACCGGCCGTGCGGGTCGGTGAGCGCTACCGGCTCGCCGTCGCGGGCCAGGATGAACTGGGGCGACAGGCCCTCGGGGAGCCTGGCCGCGACGTCGGGCAGGACGGTCCAGCCCTCGTTGCTCAGCCAGACGGTGCCGCGCGTCCGCTGCAGGCCGGCCATCATTGCTTCGAACCTCACCAGCTCGGCGGGCGTGAGGTAGTAGAGCGCCGCGGAGTTCTGCACGACGACGGTGGCCTCGGCGGGAGCCGAGGCCACCAGGTCCGGCAGGCCGTCGAGCATGTCGGCCGCGACCAGGCGTGGCGGGTCCTGAGCCACCACGCGTGCGGCCGCGCGGAGCGTCGCGACCCGGTCGGTGTGCTCGGGCCAGACCAGTGCCTCCAGCCAGGCGAGGTCGGCCGGGTCGCGCACGTCCAGGGGGTTGAGGTCGATGCCGGCACGCCAGACGACGTCGGGCATCCGCGTCGGCACCGGACCTTCGATGGTGCAGGGCAGCAGCACGGCGCTCGGGCCGTCGGCCGGGTCGAGGCGGGTCCGGCCGCCGTCGGGGGAGGTGTACAGGTACGAGTACCGGTCCGGGTAGAGGCACAGTCCCGCCGACGCGCCCACCTCGACCAGCGCGATCGGCCCCTCGATCGCCGCGAGGGCCGGCAGGAGCGTGGCGCAGCGCCGCGACTCGTTGGTCTGGGTGGTGTGGGTGCGCATCACGCGCTCGACATCGGGCCACGCGGCGTGCAGCCAGGGCCGCACCTCGGCCCAGGCACGGGTCGGCGCCCCGGCCAGCCGTGCCGCCGCGAACAGCAGGTTGGGCTGCCGCCTGGGCTCGGGCAGCGTGTCGAGCAGGGCGCACAGCCCTGGGTCGACGGCGACCCCGCGCGCCCAGTCCTGGTAGGTGGGCGATCCGCCGTTACGCGCCTGGCTCCCGGCGAACTGGCGGTAGACGGCGGCGGTATCCACACCTCTCACGCTACCGACCGGACCGCGGGTGCGAGACGGGGGCGAAACAGGTGTTTCGTGGGGGTGACCTGCTGGGAATGTGGTTGAAACGCCGCGGTGCGAGCA
This sequence comes from Promicromonospora sp. CA-289599, assembly GCF_050936155.1. Lineage (NCBI taxonomy): Bacteria > Bacillati > Actinomycetota > Actinomycetes > Micrococcales > Promicromonosporaceae > Promicromonospora > Promicromonospora sp. CA-289599. The sequence goes on along the minus strand of NZ_JBNJNI010000001.1, from coordinate 998,557 downwards.
TCGGAGGGTGATCAGCCATATCGAGAAGTCCGGCACATCGTCCCCGGCCTCCGTGGGCCCGGACGACGAGACCTGGCTCGCCCGCGCCGTCGAGGTCGCCACCCAGAACGTGGCCGACGGCGGTGGCCCCTTCGGGGCCGTCGTCGTGCGCGACGGCGTCGAGGTGGCGGCGGCCGGGAACCGGGTGACCCGCGACCTCGACCCCACCGCACACGCCGAGGTGGTGGCGATCCGGGCCGCCTGCCAGGCCCTCAAGACCTTCTCGCTGGCCGGGGCGACGCTCTACGCGTCGTGCGAGCCCTGCCCGCTGTGCCTCTCCGCGGCGCTGTGGGCGCGCGCGGACCGCGTCGTCTTCGCCGCGGACCGGCACGACGCCGAGCGGGCAGGCTTCGACGACCGCGAGTTCTACGAGCTCCTGGCGCGGGACCGTTCGACCTGGCCCAACCCCGTCGTCGAGCACAGGATCACCCGCGCGGGAGAGCCCTTCGAGGCATGGCGTGCGTACACCGCGCGCACCCCGTACTGACCGCCCGGGTAACGATCCGGTCGCGCGCCACACGTTTTACGGCGGCGTAACCCGTGGACGCCAGGCGCGAAACCACGGGTCCCTAGCGTCCGGCTCGAAAAGAAACGCGGGTTTCGGCTCACCCCACTTAGCACAACAGGAGAATCACTCATGATGCTTTCCCGTCCTGGGCGCGCTGCGCGCCTGACGGCCGTCGCGGCCGCTGCCTCGCTCGCCCTCGCGGCGTGCGCCTCCGGCGACGACGCCCCTGCTGAGGGGGAGGGCCTCGGCGACCTCACGGTCCAGCTCTCCTGGATCAAGAACGCGGAGTTCGCCGGCGAGTTCATGGCCGACAGCAAGGACTACTACACGGACGCCGGCTTCGGCGAGGTCACGTTCAACGCCGGCCCGGGCGCCACCGAGAACCTCGTGGCCTCCGGCAAGGCCGACTTCGGCCTCACGAACGCCGTCACGGTGGGCCAGGTCGTGGCCAACGAGGACGCACCCATCAAGATCGTGGGCACCACGTTCCAGAAGAACCCGTTCACGATCCTGTCCCTCAAGGACGGCGCGGACATCGCGACGATCGAGGACCTCAAGGGCAAGAGGATCGGCGTGCAGGACGGCGGCAACGGCCTGCTGTTCTCCGCCCTCCTGGCGGCCAACGGCCTCACCGAGGACGACGTCGAGATCGTGCCCGTGCAGTACGACCCGCAGCCGCTGGTCAACGGTGAGGTCGACGGGTTCCTCGCGTACGTGACCAACGAGTCGATCATCGTCTCCTCGCAGGGCGAGGAGGTGACCAACCTCCTGTTCGCCGACAACGGCCTGCCGTTCGTGGCCGAGTCGGTCATCGCGACCGACGAGACCATCGCCGAGCGGCCGGAGGTGGTCAAGGCGTTCCTCGAGGCCGAGATCAAGGGCTGGACCGACGCCTGCACCGACCTGGAGGGCGGCGCGAAGCTCGCCGTCGACGAGTACGGCGCCGACCTGGACCTCGACCTGGACAAGGAGATCGAGCAGAACACCATCCAGTGCGAGGAGCTGATCAACTCCGACGAGACGGCGGAGAACGGCCTCTTCACGATCAGCGACGAGCTCCTGGCCCAGAACATGGCGACGTTCGAGGCGGCCGGGATCGATGCCGCCCAGGAGGACGTCTTCGACCTGTCGCTCCTGGACGAGCTGCTGGCAGAGAAGCCCGAGCTCAAGGGCTGATCGTGACAGACCAGTCCGTCACTCAGCCCGGCACAGCTGTCACGTCCGGTGCCGGCCGCGCCCTGGAGGGTGGGGCCGGCACCGGCCTGCACATCGCCAACCTGTCCAAGTCGTTCGGGTCGGGCCGCAGGACGGTGACCGCGCTCGACGACGTCACCCTGCACACCGACCAGGGCAGCTTCCTGTCCCTGCTGGGCCCGAGCGGCTGTGGCAAGTCCACGATCCTGCGGATCCTCGCGGGGCTGGAGGCGCCGACGTCGGGCACCGCCAAGGTGGACGGCAAGGACGCGCAGCAGCTGCGCGCGGGCCACGAGCTCGGGATCGCGTTCCAGGACTCCGCCCTGCTGCCCTGGCGGTCCGTCGAGTCCAACCTGCGGCTGCCGTTCGAGGTCTCGGGCGAGCCCGTCGACCGCGAGCTGATCGCCGAGCTCATCCGGCTCGTCGGCCTGACCGGCTTCGAGAAGGCCAAGCCGGGTCAGCTCTCGGGCGGCATGCGGCAGCGCGTGTCGATCGCGCGCGCCCTGGTGGTCAAGCCGTCGGTGCTGCTGCTCGACGAGCCCTTCGGGGCGCTGGACGACATGACCCGCCAGCGCCTCAACCTGGAGCTGCTGCGGATCTGGACCGAGAAGCCGGCCACCACGCTCATGGTGACGCACGGCATCTCGGAGGCCATCTTCCTGTCCGACCAGGTAGCGGTCATGAGCCCGCGTCCCGGTCGGATCAAGGAGATCATCGAGGTCGACCTGCCGCGCCCGCGCCTGCCCGAGATGATGCGCAGCCCGGAGTTCCACGCTTTGCACGACCAGGCGTCGGAGCTGCTGTTCACGGCGGACGACGATGCCTGACCGCGCCCGCGCCTGGCTGGGCGGCGGTGCCGGGCTGGTCGGCCTCGTGGCGCTGTGGTGGCTGCTCGCGGTCACCGTGTTCGACGGTTCGTCGATGCCGACGCCGCCCGGCGTCCTGCGCCAGTACGCCGCCGACGGCTGGGCGTTCTACGCGAACAACTTCAGCGGCACCGTGGTGGAGGCGCTGATCGGGTTCGCGTGGGGCAACGGCCTGGCGCTCGTGCTGGCGGCCCTCGTGCTGCTCACGCCGCGGCTCGAACCCGTGATCTCGCAGATCGCGGTCATCAGCTACTGCGTGCCGACCATCGCGGTCCTGCCGATCCTGTACATCGTGCTCGGCCCGCCGGACTCGGGCGACCCCTCGCCGACCGCGGTCGTGCTGGCGGCGCTTTCCGTCTTCTTCACCACGGTCGTCGGGGCGGTGCTCGGGTTCCGTTCGGCGGACCGAGCAGCGCTCGACGTCGTCCGCGTGTATGGCGGGGGCCGCTGGAAGCAGCTCGTCACGGTGCAGCTCGTGTCCGCGCTGCCGGAGATCACCAGCGCGCTGAAGATCGCGGCGCCCGCTGCGTTCCTCGGCGCGATCCTCGGGGAGTACATCGGCGGCGTGGACCGCGGCGTCGGACCGGCGCTCATCGCCGCAGGCCAGGGCCTCATGGTCGAGCGTGCCTGGGGAATCATGTTCGCCTGCGCGCTCGTCGCGGGGCTCGGGTACGCGGTGTTCGGCGTGCTGGGCCGGGTAGCGGTGCCGTGGTCGACCGGAGGGGGACGAGGATGAGCGGGCTCTCGACAGAGCTGGTCCGGGCACAGCTTGATGCGGCGAGCCGGGCCTCGAGGGTCTTGACCAAGGGAGGCACCGGCCGCGCCCTCGCGACCGGTCTGGGCAGGGCAGTGGGAACCGCGCTGCTCATGCTCGTGATCCTCACCGTGGTGTGGGTCGTGTCGGTGGCCCTGGTGGACAACACCTTCGTCGCCAAGGGCCCCGCCGAGGTCTACGAGTTCGTCTTCGCCGACGACGACGCCGCCCAGACCCGCGCGGAGATCGTCACCGCCCTCGGTATCACGCTGGGCGACGCCGCCATCGGGTTCGTGGCGGGCATGCTCGCGGCGATCGTCGTGGCGGCCCTGATCGTGCTGTTCCGGCCGGTCGAGACCGCCGTCATGCCGGTGGCGCTGATCCTGCGCGCGGTGCCGCTCATCGCGCTGACGCCGATCATCCGGCTGCTCTTCTCCGACGAGCTGGTCCGCGTGGCGGTGGTGTCCGGGATCGTCGTGCTGTTCCCTGCCCTGGTGAACATCGTCCAGGGGCTGCGCTCGGTGTCCACGCAGATGTCCGACGTCGTGCACGTGTACGGCGGCGGACCGTTCGCCCTGCTGGTCAAGGTCGCGTTCCCGTCGGCGCTGCCCGCGCTGTTCGCGTCGATCCGGATCTCGGTGCCGGGCGCCATCACGGGCGCGCTGCTCGCGGAGTGGCTGATCACCGGCCGGGGGATCGGCAGCATGGTGGTCAACGCCGTCGGCCGGTCCGAGAACAACCTGGTCTGGACGTGCGTCCTGGTGGTGACGTTGGCCTCCCTGGTCCTGTACCTGGTGGCCCAGATCGCGGAGTCGATCGTCCTGGCCCGTTACGGCCGCGGATAAGCAAGCCGGTCGGGAGCGGGGTTATGTTCCCAGGCGTCCTCTGGGCGAACACAACCCGGTTCTCGATCAGCCGCGTCGGCGGCGGGCCGGCGGGCGGGGTGGGATGGGGCGGTTCGGGGCCCAGGCCTCGCGGGTCAGGACGGACCGGATGGCGTCCCGGCGTACCTGGTCGGCCGACGTGTGGAACTCGTCGCTGTCGAGCTCGACCAGGAGCCAGCGTCCGTAGCCGAGGTACCAGGCCAGGTCGGCGCGACCGAGGAACTGGTTCGCGGCGTCGACCAGGTCGCGCTGCAGGTCGTCGGGCGGGATCCCCGCATCGACACAGCGCAGTCGTGCGGCTGTCTCGACGGGGGACTGCGACCTGCCGTCGGCCAGCTCCCACCATCCTTCGGTCTTGGCGCAGTCCCGGCGCTTCCCGATGAGTCGTCTCGCCTTGCGCAGGCCGGACCGCGTGAGGATCCGCTTGTTCAGGAGCGAGTCCATGACCGCCACCCCGTGCTCGCGGTCGAGCGTGGGCAGGGCCTGAGCAAGTGCGTGGGCGGGCTCGGCCGCGAACCGGCCGCCTGCCGCGACGCGCGGGAACCGCCGGTACTGCCGGAGCACGATCCCGTCGCGCGGTTCGTGGCCCGACCCGTCGGGGAACGCGGCCTCGGGCACGATGTTCGGAGGTAGCCCGGCAACTCCCAGGAGTGCGAGCGCGCAGGCCCCGACGGCGGCGGAACCTGGATAGGCGAGCAGCGCCAGCCAGGCCGAGCGGAGCCGGCTCAGGTCGTTCGGATGCAGGCCGGGTAGCCGGCCACCGGTGAGAACGGGGTTATGTTCCTGTCATGGACCCTGAGGAACATAGCCCCGTTCTCACTGGTCCTGGGCGACCGGGGAAGGTGGCAGGGGTCGGGATCGTGCTGGCAGGAGGGGCCGGGAGCCGGTTCGGGATGCCCAAGGCGTTGGTCCGGGACGATGACGGTGTCCCGTGGGTCCAGCTCGCGTGCCGGGCGCTGCTCGATGGCGGGTGCGTGGACGTCGTCGTGGTGCTCGGGGCGCGGGCCGACGACGCGCGCGACCTGGTGCCCGCCACAGCCACGGTAGTGGTCGCCACCGACTGGGCGTCCGGGATAGCGGCGTCGCTGCGGGCGGGCCTCGCAGCGGCTGAGAGCCTGCCGGCCGGCAGGGCGACGGCGTCCGGACGATCGGCCGGCGGGGCGAGCGGAGCCGACGTCGCCGTCGTCTCCCTCGTGGACCTGCCCGGCCTGCGGGCCGACGCCGTCCGCCGGGTGCTCGCCGTGTCCGGGGAGCCGGACGCCGCGCGCCACGCGCTGGCCCGTGCCGTCTACGGCGGCGAGCCCGGGCACCCCGTGCTGGTAGGCCGCGCGCACTGGCGGCCGCTGGCCGACGCGGTACAGGGCGACACCGGCGCCGGTCCGTACCTGCGCGCCCATGCCGCCGCCGCCGTCGACTGCACGGACCTGGGTGGCGGGGACGACGTCGACCGGGCCGGTCCCGCGGGCTCTCCCGGCCGTGGGGAGGGCCGGCCCGGCCGTGGGTAGGGCCAGCCCGAACACCTCCTCGGGGTGATCCCTGACCTTTCCCCAGTTCTGCCCGAATCCTGTCGCAGTGGCCGGTCCGGCTACGTAGTCTCTGGAGCGTGCCGGAACACCGGACGCGAGGCCCGATCCGGAGGTGGTCCGATGAACGCAGCGGTCTGGGCAGTCCTCCTGACCGTCCTGGTGACGGGGTGGGTGCTGCTCGACGGCGCCGTTCAGGGCGCCGGCGCGACCCTGCTGCAGGAGCGCGGCCACGACGGCGGGAACCGGCGGCGCGGACCGGCGGCGCGGCGCGTGGTGCTGGGTGCCGTCGGGCCGCTGCTCGTGCCCGGCGAGGTGTGGTTGGTCGCCGCGCTCGGGGTGCTGATCGGTGTGTTCCCGCACGCGACGGCGGACCTGCTGGACGCAGCGTCTCCGGTGGCGATCGTGCTGATCGGGTCATGGGTGCTGCGCGACGCCGGGATCTGGCTGCGCAGCAGGCGGTCCGGCAAGATCTGGCGGGACGTGTGGGACGTCGTGCTCGTGGTCGCGAGCATCGCGCTCGCCGGGAGCTGGGGCGCGCTGCTCGGCGTGGCGTGGGGGAACGGTCTCGCGGCCCTGGCCCTCGGCATCGTGGCGGTGGTGGTGACGCGCCTGCACGGCGACGCCGTCGTCGCGTGGCGCCTGCGTCGCACCGGACCGCTGCCGGTGATCGTCACCTCGGTGATGATCACGGCGCCCGTCGTCGGGACCGCCGTCGCCGCGTGGCAACGCCTCCTCGAGGGCGGGATCTCCCCGGAGGCCATGGCGTCGCTCGGGTTCGTGGCGATCGCGGTGCTGCCGGTGATCCTCGCGCTCCAGGTCCTCGCGTGGTGGCTCATCGCGCGCCCGCTGGGCAGGCGGGACAACCTGTTCTTCTGATCGGTTCCTCTGGTCAGCTGCCAGACTTTTGCTACAGGCCAGGGCGAGATGCCGGTAAAGTCCTGCTCACCATGACCATGAAGAACCGCATCGTCTGCGCGCTGCTCGGCGCGCTGGCGTTCGCCACCGCGACCCTGCTCCTGCCATGGCTCCCGGACGCGCTGGTGGCGCTGCTCGGTTCCGGCGGCGTCCTGCTGTTCCTGGCCGCGCTCGTGCTGCCGACGAACACGCGCCAGCCGCCGGTGCACGGCCTGACGATCCTCGACAAGGGCTACCTGACGCCCGCCGAGATCCACCAGATCCTCGGGATCTGGCTGCCGACCGGAAGCTCCTCCCTGGACGCCAGGGACGCGCAGTGGACGGTCGCCCGGCACGTCGCCAAGTGGCGCGCGGACCACGTGGTCAACGTCATGGACTTCCACGGCGTCCTCGCCGAACGCCGCGTCGAGCTGCTCTCGGTGGTGCAGTGGGTAGGCGTGCAGCTGCTGCCCGCGTTCCTCGGCCTGATGTTCCTGATCCCCACGCTCGCCCTCACCGGGTTCGACAAGATCGCCAACAACTTCCTGCAGACCGTCCTGCTCTTCGCGATCTGGGGGACCGTCGCGCTCATCGTCCGCGGCGTGCTCGAGAAGCACGTGATCCACCGGTTCGTGTGGGAGCCGGAGCTGACGTCGGACGGCACCCGATTCGTCGAGCGGTAGGTCGCGACAGGCTCGACCCCGCCAGGGGCGCGGAGTGTCAGACGCACCTGGGATGATGTTCTCGTGCCCCTGTACCGAGACGACGCGATTGTCCTGCGCACCCACAAGCTGGGTGAGGCGGACCGCATCGTCACGTTCCTGACGCGCGAGCACGGCAAGGTGCGCGGTGTGGGCAAGGGGGTGCGGCGGACGTCGTCCAAGTTCGGCGCGCGGCTCGAGCCGTTCATGGCGGTCGACGTGCAGTTCCACACCGGCCGCAGCCCGCGCCCCGGCATGGGGCTCGACACCGTGACGCAGGTCGAGACCATCGGGGCGTACGCCCGGGCCATCAGCCAGGACTACAACCTGTACACGACGGGCACCGTGATGCTCGAGGCCGCCGACCGGCTGGTCGCGCAGGAGCACGAGCCGTCCGTGCAGCAGTACTGGCTGCTCGCCGGCGGGCTGCGCGCGCTGGCGGAGCGGCACCACGACGCCGGCCTGGTGCTCGACTCGTACCTGCTGCGGGCGCTCGCGGTGGCCGGCTGGGCGCCGTCGTTCGAGGACTGTGCGCGCTGCGGTGAGCCAGGGCCGCACCACTCGTTCAACGTGGCGCAGGGCGGCGCCGTCTGCCCGCGCTGCCGCCCGCCGGGTTCGACCGCGCCGGCGTCCGAGACCTTTGCTCTGCTGTCCTCGCTGCTCGCGGGCGACTGGGAGACCGCCGACGCGTCCGACGCGCGGCACCGCAAGGAGGCGAGCGGCCTCGTCGCCGCCTATGGCCAGTACTACCTGGAGAGAACGTTGCGATCGTTGAAGATGGTGGAGCGCTGATGGCCCGGACCACGAGCCGCGAGCTGGTCACGCCCTTCCCGCACCCGTCCGGCGCGCAGGCCCCCCGGATCCCGAAGGAGTTCGTGCCGCGCCACGTCGCCATAGTCATGGACGGCAACGGGCGCTGGGCGAACGCCCGTGGCCTGCCTCGTATCGAGGGCCACCGAGCGGGTGAGATGTCGCTGCTCGACGTCGTCGCCGGGGCCGTCGACGTCGGCGTCGAGTACGTCTCGGCGTACGCGTTCAGCACCGAGAACTGGAAGCGCTCGCCCGAGGAGGTGAGCTTCCTGATGAACTTCACGCAGGACGTGATGCGGCGTCAGTGCGACGTCATGGCGTCGTGGGGCGTGCGGATCCGCTGGGCCGGACGCCGTCCGAAGCTGTGGAAGTCGGTGATCAACGTGCTCCAGGAGGCCGAGGAGCGCACCAAGGACAACGACCTCTGCACCCTGACGATGTGCGTCAACTACGGGGGCCGGGCCGAGCTGGCCGACGCCGCCGCGGCGATGGCGCGCGACGCGGCCTCCGGCCGGCTGAACCCGAACCGGATCAACGAGAAGACGGTGCAGAAGTACCTGTACCTGGCCGACCTGCCCGACGTGGACCTGTTCCTGCGGTCGTCCGGCGAGCAGCGCACGTCCAACTTCATGCTGTGGCAGGCCGCGTACGCCGAGATGGTGTTCCTCGACGAGCCGTGGCCCGACGTCGACCGCCGGCACCTCTGGCGCGCCGTCGAGGAGTACGCGAGGCGCGACCGCCGCTACGGCGGCGCCCTGGACACCCCCACGCCGAAGTAGGGCGGCAGCGAGATAGAACTGTGGCGAAGTAGAACCCGAGCTGGGTTCTACTTCGCCACAGTCTATCTCGCCACAGTTCTGCTTCGGCGGGACGGGTTACTCGGCCAGGGTCGTGGCCAGGGAGTCGATCAGCTTCGGCATGCCCTCGGGGTACTCGACCGAGAGGGCCGTGGGCGGCGAGACCGCGGAGACCGCGACGGTGCCGACCTGCTGGACCACCATGCCGTCCTTGACGGCGGGCAGGGCCTGCAGCTCCTTCTTGGTCGGGAGCGCTTCGGCCTGCTCCTCGGTGTACGTGTAGGCGACGACGAGGTCGGAGTCGAGCTTGTCGAGCTCCTCGTACGACAGCGTGTAGAAGAACTGGCCGTCGTCCGGCGCGAGCTCCTCTACGGCCGGGGCGGTCTCGAAGCCGAGGCCCTCCAGGAACCCGGCGCGCGGGTCACCGGCACGGTAGACGTAGACCAGGCCCTCCTCGGGGGAGTCCACGATCGCGGCGACCGTCTTGCCCGCGAACTCGGGGTGCGCATCTGCCTGCTCAGCCAGGTAGGTGTTGATCTCCTCGACCTTGGTCTCGCCCGCCGCGCTGCGGCCCAGGGCGTCGGCCGTGGAGGTGATGATCTGGTCCCACGGCGTCTGCCACGCCGTCTCCGGGTAGGCGACGGTCGGGGCGATCTCGCTGAGCAGGTCGTACTGCTCCTGCGTGATGCCCGAGTAGGTAGCGATGATGACGTCGGGCTCCGCGGCCGCGAACTCCTCGTACGGCACGGACGCGCCGGACTCGGCGTCGGTCAGCACGGTGGGCTTGTCGATGCCTGCCTCGTCGTAGGCCTCCTCGACCCACGGCAGGAGGTTGCCCTCGCCGACGGTCCAGGTCTGCTCGGCGACGGCGACCGGGTAGACGCCCGCGGCGATCGCGGCCTCGGTCGAACCCCAGCCCCACGTGGCGACACGCACGGGCGCCTCGTCGAGGGTGGTCTCGCCGAGGGCGTGCTCGATCGTCAGGGGGAACTCGTCGGTCGCACCGGAAGCATCGGCCGACGGCGTCGCGTCGTCCGCGGCGGGGGCTTCGGACGCGCAGCCCGACAGGGCGAGGGCGGACGCGGCGACAATGCCGACGGCCGCCGCGAGGGAACGGCGAGGGCGCACGGTTACTCCTGGGGGTTCAGGCGAACGACCGGCGGATGCCGGTCGAGATGAGGTAAGCCTAACCACATTAGGTAACGACGATGTTGCGAAATTGGGGAGCCTGAAGTGAGGTGCGTTACGCGCCGGAGTGGTAACGGCCGACCGGAACGACGAGCGGCGAGCCCGCCACCGGGTCGAGCACCACCTGGGCGCGCAGCCCGAACGCCTCGCTCACGACCTCCTGGGTCAGCACGTCCGACGGCGCCCCCTCGGCGACGATCCGCCCGGCCGACATCACGACCAGGTGGTCGGCGTAGCGTGCGGCGAGGTTGAGCTCGTGCAGCACCATCGCGACGGTCGTGCCGCGGTCGCGGTTCAGCTCCGTGAGCAGGTCCAGCAGGTCGAGCTGGTGGCGCACGTCGAGGAACGTCGTCGGCTCGTCGAGCAGCACGATGTCGGTCTGCTGGGCCAGGACCATGGCGATCCACACGCGCTGGCGCTGGCCGCCCGACAGCTCGGCGACGGGCCGGTCCGCGAGCTCCGCGACGCCGGTGGACTCGAGCGCTGTGGTGACCACGGCGTCGTCGTCGGACGAGTGGCGGCCGAACCAGCCCTGGTGCGGGTAGCGGCCGCGGCTGACGAGCTCGGCGACGCGGACACCGTCGGGCGCGATGGACGACTGTGGCAGCATGCCGACCTTGCGGGCCAGCTCCTTGCGGGGCATCGCCGTGATGTCGGTGCCGTCGAGCGTGATCCGGCCGCCGTCGAGCGGGTGCAGCCGCGCGAGGCCGCGCAGCAGCGTGGACTTGCCACAGGCGTTCGGCCCGACGACGGCGGTGATCTTGCCGTCGGGCAGTGTCAGGTCGAGGCCCTCGATGACGCGTAGGCCCTCGTAGCCCAGGCTGACGCCTTCGGCGCGCAGGTTGGTCATCGGCTCCTCTTCTCGTTCGTGGCGAGCAGCCACAGCAGGTAGGGGGCGCCCACGAGCCCCGTGACGATGCCCACGGGGGCGGCCACGCCGAGCAGCGCGTGCTGCCCGACGACGTCCGCCACCAGGGTCAGGGCCGCACCGGTGGCGCTGGACGCGACGAGCGCGGCGCCGCCGTCGTTCACGAGACGGCGGGCGATGGCGGGGGCGACCAGGGCGACGAAGGCGATCGGGCCGGCCGCGCTGGTCGCGAGCGCGACGAGCGCGACCGCGATCAGCAGCGTGCCGACCCGGGCGGCGTCGACGTGGACGCCGAGGGCGCGCGCGTTGTCGTCCCCGAGCGAGAGCGGCCCCTGGGTCCGGGCGACGAGCGCGACCACGACGGCGAGCACGAGCGTGCCCGCGGCGACGAGCGCGAGCTGTTCGCCGCGGATGTCGGACACGGAGCCGACGGTCCAGATGAGCACACCCGCTGCCTCGTTCTCCTCGGCGCGGGCCATCGCCCAGGCGACCATCGACGAGCACAGGTACGCGAACCCGACGCCGACCAGCACGAACCGGATCGAGTGCAGGCCCTTGCGCCAGGCCAGCAGCCAGATCGCGAGGGCGACGAGGCCGGCGCCCGAGAAGGCCAGGCCGGACAGGGCCACCCCGCTCATGCCCAGCGCGAGCAGGCCGGTCACGGCCCCGAGGCTCGCCCCGCTGGAGATCCCGAGGATGTCGGGCGAGGCCAGCGGGTTGCGCAGGGTCGACTGGAACAGGGCGCCCGCCAGCCCGAAGGCTGCACCGACCACCACGGCGGCCTCGATGCGGGGCAGGCGCAGCTTCTGGATGATGAAGACGTCACCCTTGTCGCCCAGCCCGACGGCGCCGGCGATCGCCTGGCCCGGGGTCAGCCCGGCGGCGCCGACCAGCAGGGCGCCGGTCCCGGCGACGAGCACGAGGAGGGTCATCCCTGCGACGACGAGGATCTGACGGCGGCGCCGGACGGCGCGCAGGCCGGCGACGGCAGTCGTGTCGACGGTGCCGGCGGTCATCAGGCTCCCACCACGTTCCGGCTCCGGGCGACGGCGATCAGCACCGGCGCACCCAGGAGCGCGGCGACGACGCCGGCCTCGAGCTCCGACCGGGGCAGGATCAGCCGTCCGAGGACGTCGGCGGACAGCAGCATCACGGGGCCCAGGAGCGCGCCGATCGCCATGACCCACCGGTAGTCGGTGCCGACGAGGCGGCGCGCCGCGTGCGGGACCACGAGCCCGACCAGCGCGATCGGCCCGGCGAGCGACGTCGCGGTACCGGCGAGCAGCACGATGGCGATCGCGGAGAGGGTACGCGTGGTGCCCACCCGCTGGCCGAGCGCGGTCGCGACGTCCTCACCGAGGGCCAGCATGTTGAGCCGGTGCGAGAGCACGGCGGCGAGGACCACGCCGACCAGGATGAACGGCCACAGCCACAGCACGGTGTCCAGGCCGCGTCCCGTCAGGGAGCCGACGGACCAGAACCGGTACAGGTTGAACGCCTGCTGGTCGCGCAGGAGCACGAGCGTGATGAGGGGTGTGATGAGCGCCGTCACGGCGGCGCCGACGAGCACGAGCCGCACGGGCTGGCCGCGCCCCACCGAGAACACGATCGCCGCGGCGGCGGCGGCGCCGAGGAACGCGAACCAGACGTAGCCGATCGGCGAGGTGATGCCGAAGAGCCAGACCGCGCAGACCACGGCGAGCGAAGCGCCCGAGTTCAGGCCCAGCAGGCCGGGATCGGCGATCGGGTTCCGCGTGACTCCCTGGATCAGGGTGCCCGCGGTGCCGAGCGCGATCCCGGCCGCCAGGCCCACGACGGTGCGCGGCAGTCGCTGGTCCAGGACCACGTCGTGGTCCACGAACCCGGCGACCGGCGCCGTCAGTGCCCGCCAGACCTCTGCCGGGTTGATGTCGCGGACGCCGAGCGCGAGGCTCGCGAGGACGACGAGCAGCAGGGCCACGAGCGCCGTCGCCAGCGCGAGCGTCCTGCGGCGGGCACGGTGAGCTACGGCTTCCGCACCCTCACGGCGTCCCGCGGGCGCTGCCGCAGGTGAGGTAAGCATTGCCTAAGTCTTCCACAATGCCTGGGATGGTCGGTACGCGCATACCTGCGAAGGTCAGGAGTAGGACTCGCAGCCCCAGCCGTCGTCGTCCGCGTCGAGGCGGTGGTAGTCGACCGTCCCCACCCAGACCTTCTTGCGGACGTCATCGCAGTCGAGGTCGGGGTTGGTGCGCGAGACGGGGCACTGCCACCTGCCCTCGGCGTAGACGCAGACGGAGTCGGTCGCCCGGGCGGGCCGGAAGCGGCTGTTGCCCGCGTACTTCACGATCCACGTGCCCGTGCGGGTCGCGGCGAACCTGTTCGTGTAGCTGCCGGTGCTGGTGGTCCGGACCGTGCCGACCTTGCTCATGCCGACCGATCCGGCCGGGTCGAAGTAGATCGCCATGACCTGGTTGGTCAGCGGGTACCACTTCCCACCCCGCTGCACCTTGAGGGTTCCCGTCACGGTGACCGGCTTCCGCCTGGCTACCGGTTCGGGCTTGGCGTTGGTCGCGAGCTCGGTGGCGTAGGCGGCCTGGAGTGCCTGTGCGGGTGCGGGAGCCGCGTGCGCGGGCACTGACGCCGCGAGGGCCAGCGCGACAGCGCTCGCGGTGGCGGCGATGATTCGGCGGATGATGGGGATCAACCTCTTCTGGGTCCTGGGGCACCCTGGACGGGGCCCGCTACGACTACCAGACCTCCGGGGCCGCACATTCTGACTGGATCCGTGGTGACCTCACCCGGGTGAGGTCGTCGGGGGAGGGCGGCAGGAACGACCATGCGGTTGCTGCCAGACCGGGTGGTGGTCTGGCAGCAACCGCATGGTCATCGCCGCTGGTCGAGCTGTCGAGAGCCTCAGGCGCCGACGAGGTGGCCGGCCAGGTAGCCGACGACCTTGTCCAGCGCCACACGCTCCTGCTGCATGGAGTCACGGTGCCGGATGGTCACTGCCTGGTCGTCGAGCGTGTCGAAGTCGACCGTGATGCAGAACGGCGTACCGATCTCGTCCTGACGGCGGTAGCGCTTGCCGATGGCCTGCGTCACGTCGTAGTCGACGTTCCAGTACTTGCGCAGCTCGGCGGCCAGAGCCTCGGACGCCGGGAGCAGGTCCGCAGTCTTGGACAGCGGCAGCACCGCCGCCTTGACGGGCGCCAGGCGCGGGTCAAGGCGCAGCACCGTGCGCTTGTCGACGCCGCCCTTGGTGTTGGGCGCCTCGTCCTCCGCGTACGCCTCGACGAGGAACGCCATGAGGGACCGGGTGAGGCCCGCGGCCGGCTCGATGACGTACGGGTAGTACTTCTCGTTCGTCACCGGGTCGCGGTACGCGAGGTCCTTGCCGGAGCTCTCCGTGTGGGTCTTCAGGTCGAAGTCCGTACGGTTCGCGATGCCCTCGAGCTCACCCCACTCGCTGCCCTGGAAGCCGAAGCGGTACTCGATGTCCACCGTGCGGGTCGAGTAGTGCGACAGCTTGTCCTTGGGGTGCTCGAAGTGGCGCAGGTTGTCGGCCGAGATGCCGAGGTCGGTGTACCAGGCGGTGCGCTGGTCGATCCAGTACTGGTGCCACTCCTCGTCCTCGCCGGGCTTGACGAAGAACTCCATCTCCATCTGCTCGAACTCGCGCGTGCGGAAGATGAAGTTGCCCGGCGTGATCTCGTTGCGGAACGACTTGCCGATCTGGCCGATGCCGAACGGCGGCTTCTTGCGCGCCGCCGCGGCGACGTTGGCGAAGTTCACGAAGATGCCCTGCGCGGTCTCGGGGCGCAGGTAGTGCAGGCCGGACTCGTCCTCGACCGGGCCGAGGTACGTCTTCAGCATCATGTTGAAGTCGCGCGGCTCGGTCCACTGGCCGCGGGTACCGCAGTTCACGCACACCAGGTCCGTCAGCGGCACGGAGTCCGGGTCGTCGATGCCCTTCTTCTCCGCGTGTGCCTCCTGCATCTGGTCCACGCGGTAGCGCTTGTGGCACGAGAGGCACTCGGTGAGCGGGTCGGTGAACACGCCGACGTGGCCGGAGGCGACCCACACCTGGCGGGGCAGGATGACCGACGAGTCGAGGCCGACGATGTCGTCACGGCTCGTGACGGTCGACCGCCACCACTGGCGCTTGATGTTCTCCTTGAGCTCCACACCGAGGGGGCCGTAGTCCCACGCAGAGCGCGTTCCGCCGTAGATCTCACCCGACGGGAAGACGAAACCTCGTCGCTTCGCGAGCGAGACGACGGCGTCGAGCTTGGCGGTCTGCGCAGAGCGCACTGACTTGTCGGACACGAGGGTCTCTCCAGGGGAACAGGCGGTAAACAATGTCCGCCCAGCCTACCGTCCGGGCAGGTTGGAGCCTGCGCGAATAACCCAGTGACGGACCTCTCGGCACCGATCTTTGACAACGGTTCTCAACAGGCGTGAGAATCGTTCTCATGATAAAGACTCGCGCCACCGGCGCTGCTCTCGCCGGCCTCGCTCTTGTCGCCACGGCGACGCTCGCAGGCTGTTCGACGCAGGGCGCAGGCGGCTCCTCCGACGAGTCCGACGGCGTCACCGTACTCGCCTCGTTCTACCCGCTCCAGTACATCGCGCAGCAGATCGGCGGCGACCTGGTCACCGTCGACAACCTGACGCCCCCGGCCGCCGAGCCGCACGACCTCGAGCTCTCCCCGGCGCAGGTCCGCGAGATCGGTACCGCCGACCTGGTGGTCTACCTGTCCGGCTTCCAGAACGCCGTCGACGAGGGCGTCGAGGCCCGCGCACCCCAGCACGTGGTCGACGCCGCCGACGCCGCGGGCCTCGTCGAGCATGCCGAGGAGGCCGAGGAGGAGCACGCGGGCGAGACCGAGGAAGAGCACGCGGAGCACGCCGACGAGCACGGCCACGGCGCCACCGACCCGCACTTCTGGCTGGACCCGAGCCGGCTCGCCGCCGTCGGGAAGGTCGTCGCCGACGAGCTGGCAGCCGTGGACCCGGAGCACGCCGACGAGTACGCCGCCGGCGCCCAGCGCCTCGGCCAGCAGCTCGACGAGCTGGACCAGGAGTTCGCGGACGGGCTGGCCGCGTGCCAGGGCGCCACGCTCGTGACGAGCCACGCCGCGTTCGGCTACCTCGCCGACCGGTACGCGCTGGAGCAGGTGGGCATCTCCGAGCTCGACCCCGAGGTGGAGCCGTCCCCGGCCCGCCTGCGCGAGATCGGCGACATCGTCGAGGAGCGCGGCATCAAGACCCTGTACTCGGAGACGCTCGTGAGCCCCAAGGTCACCGAGACCCTGGCCGCCGACCTGGGTGTGAACACCGCCGTGCTGGACCCGCTGGAGGGCCTGTCCGAGGAGTCCACGGCCGCCGGCGACGACTACGTCTCGGTCATGCGGGCCAACCTCGCCGCACTGGAGGAGGGCCTGGTCTGCGAATGACGGACACTAGGCAGGTGACCGAGACGAGCGAACCCGTCATCGAGGCCCGCGGCCTGCACTTCCGTGCGGGCGCGAGCCACATCCTGCGCGGCATCGACCTGACGGTGGACCGCGGCGAGGTCGTCGCGCTGCTGGGCGCGAACGGCTCCGGCAAGTCGACCCTCGTGCGCGCGCTCGTCGGCATCAACTCGCCGTCGGAGGGCACCGTCCGCCTGCTCGGCAAGTCTCTCGGGGCCGGCCCACGCGGGGCCGCCGTCGACTGGAGCCGCATCGGCTACGTGCCCCAGCGTGCGACCGCGGGCGGCGGCATCCCGTCCACCGCGCAGGAGGTCGTCGCCTCCGGCCTGCTGCACGGACGCCGCCTGTGGCCGCCGCGCGGCTGGCGCGACCGGGTTGACACCGCCCTCGGGCAGGTGGGCCTCGCCGACCGGGTGCGCGACCCCGTGCACCTCCTGTCGGGCGGCCAGCAGCAGCGCATCCTCATCGCGCGCGCCCTGGTCCGGGAACCCGATGTTCTTGTACTGGACGAGCCCGTCGCGGGCGTGGACGTCGCCAGCCAGGAGGCGTTCGCCGCCACCATGCAGCGGCTGGTCGACGGCGGCCTCACCGTGCTCGTCGTCCTGCACGAGCTCGGGGAGCTCGAGCCGCTCGTCACCCGCGCCGTCGTGCTGCGGCACGGCAAGGTGGTGCACGACGGCGCCCCGCCGCGCGCCCGGCACGACCACGACCGCGTCGGACACCGGCACCAGCACCCGCACGCCGACGACAACGACAACCGGACAGCTCGGGACGCCGAAGCCAGGGCTCTCGACCTGGAGGTGCGACCGTGATCATGCTCATGCTGACCGACCCGTTCATGCAGCGGGCGCTCGTCGCCGCGCTCCTCGTCGGCATCACCGCCCCCGTCGTCGGCACCTACCTGGTGCAGCGCAAGCTGTCCCTGCTCGGCGACGGGATCGGGCACGTCGCCCTGACGGGCGTCGCCCTCGGCTGGCTCGTCGGCGCGGGCATGGGGCTGACGCCGAACGACGCCCTCGCGATCCCCGGCGCCGTCGTCGCCGCGGTGATCGGTGCGGTCCTCATCGAGGTGGTCCGGCGTCGCGGACGCACCTCCGGCGACCTCGCGCTCGCCATCATGTTCTACGGCGGCATCGCCGGCGGCGTCTTCCTCATCGGGATCGCCGGCGGCTCCTCCGGCAACCTCATGCAGTACCTGTTCGGCTCCATCTCCACGGTGACCGACAGCGACCTCTGGCTCACCGTCGTGCTCTCCCTCGTGGTGCTGGCCGTCGGGGTCGGCCTGCGGCACGCGCTGTTCTCGGTGAGCCACGACGAGGAGTTCGCCGTCGCGTCCGGCCTGCCCGTCTGGGCGCTGAACATCATCGTCGCGGTCGTCTCCGCCCTCACGGTGACGGTCGCCATGCGCGTCGTCGGCCTGCTGCTCGTCAGCGCGCTCATGATCGTTCCCGTGGCCGTGGCGCAGCAGGTCACGCACGCCTTCGGGCGCACCATGCTCACCGCCTGCGTCGTCGGGGTCGTGGTCTGCGTGTCCGGCCTGACCATCACCTACTGGTACAACGTCTCGCCGGGCGCGACTATCGTGGTCCTTGCCATCGCGGTCTACGCGGTGGTCTCGGTGGTGGCGCCGTTCCTGACCCGGCGGCGCCCCGCGCACGACCCGCATCCAGACCTGCCCGACGACGTCGACCTGCCTGCCGCCGCAACGGAACGTGCGGTGGCCGCCGCGAAGGAGTGCCGCTGATGGCCGCACGTATGACCCGCCAGCGGACAGCCGTTGTCGAGGCGCTCGACGAGATCGCGGACTTCCGCTCGGCGCAGCAGCTGCACGAGACCCTGCGCGCCCGCGGCGAGTCCGTGGGTCTCGCGACGGTGTACCGGGCGTTGCAGGCGCTCGCGGAGGCGAGCGAGGTGGACGTCCTGCGGGCCGAGGACGGCGAGAGCCTCTACCGCCGGTGCGCGCGCCGCGAGCACCACCACCACCTGGTGTGCCGGATGTGCGGCCGGACGGTCGAGATCGACGGCCCCACGGTCGAGGCCTGGGCCTCGAAGGTCGCCGCGGCCCAGGGCTTCGACGACATCGAGCACACCATCGAGCTCTGGGGCACCTGCGCGGACTGCCGCGCGTCCGCCGCGAGCTGACCTGTCAGACCCGCCCCGACCTGTCAGACGTACAGGTCACTCGGGTGACCTGTACGTCTGACACGTGGGCATGCGTCTGACAGGTGTGTTCCCGGATCAGGGCTGCCACGGCAGGAAGACTTCCGGCGGGTGTCCGCATTCGCAGGAGCACGTGGCAGGATGCGTGCATGACCTCAGCACGGCACCCCGCGGACCGGCGGGGCAGGCTCCCCGCGCGCGCTGAGGTCGTGGTCGTCGGCGGCGGTGCGATCGGCGCGTCGGTGGCGTTCCACCTCGCCGAGGACGGCGTCGACGTGCTGCTCCTGGAGGCCGACGAGCTCGCCTCGGGCAGCTCGGGCAAGCCCATCGGGGGAGTGCGGGCGCAGTTCTCCGACCCCGCGAACGTCGACCTCGGCAACCGCAGCCTCGAGCTGTACGAGGACTTCGCCGACCGTCCGGGCGCGGACATCGGGCTGCAGCAGCCGGGCTACCTGTTCCTCCTGCCGGACGCCGCCGACGTCACGCTCTTCGAGGAGTCGGTGGCCATGCAGAACGAGCGCGGGGTGGCGAGCCGCATGCTCAGCCCCGACGCCGTCCGCCGGCTCAACCCGTACGTCGACGTCGACAGGTACCGGGGCGCCGCCTATGCCGCGCGGGACGGGTTCGCCCACCCCAAGGCCGTCGTCGAGGGGTACGCCGCGGGGGCCGAGCGCCACGGCGCGACCGTCCGCACGCACGTGACGGCCGTCGACGTCGAGACGA
The DNA here is from genome assembly GCF_050936155.1 of Promicromonospora sp. CA-289599. Lineage (NCBI taxonomy): Bacteria > Bacillati > Actinomycetota > Actinomycetes > Micrococcales > Promicromonosporaceae > Promicromonospora > Promicromonospora sp. CA-289599. The sequence continues at coordinate 979,189 of NZ_JBNJNI010000001.1, read as the reverse complement.
GGGGCGACGACGTCGTCGCGGTCTGGACGAACCAGGGCCGGGTGCGGACCGGCGCCGTCGTGCTGTGCGCGGGCGCGTGGACGCGCGACGTGGCCACCAAGGCGGGGCTCGACCTGCCCGTCGACCCCTACCGGCGACAGATCGGCTTCACCCCCGCGCTGGACCCGGCGCCGTCGCGGATCCCGTTCACGATCGACTACGGCACCACCTTCTACTTCCACAACGCGGCGCCCGACGGCCTGCTCCTCGGGATCGCCGACCCGGCGACGCCCATCGCCTTCGAGCGCACGTACGACCCGGCCTGGCTGCCGCTGCTGCGCGGCGCGGTGGGGGCCTGCGCTCCTGAGCTGTCCGACGTGCCCGTCGCGCGCGGCTGGGCGGGCCTCTACGAGATGACGCCGGACCACAACGCCCTCATCGGCGAGGCGACCGGCGTGCCGGGTCGCGTGCTCTACGCCGCCGGCTTCTCCGGTCACGGGTTCCTGCAGGCACCCGCGGTCGGCGAGGCGGTGCGCGACCTGTACGCGGGCCGCACGCCCCCGATCGACGTGTCCGGGTTCAGCGCCGACCGGTTCGCCACGGACGCCTCCGGCACGACCACTACCGGCCCGGGGCGACGAGGCCCCGAGGCCAACATCATCTGACGGAGAAGGAGACACCGATGTCGGCACCGACGTTCCTCGAGCCCTGGCGGCTGAGGGCCGCGTTCGCGCGCAGCCTCTCGGACATGTACGGCAAGGAAGTTCCGGCCTACACCACGCTGCTCGACGTGTCGCACGAGGTCAACGCCGACTTCGTGGCGAAGCACGGGGCGGACGCCGAACGGCTCGGCTCCATCGCGCGCGTCACCGCGGAGCGGCACGGCGCGATCCGCGTGGGCACGCCCACCGAGATGTCGCAGGTCGCCCGGATCTTCGGCGCCATGGGCATGCAGCCGGTCGGGTTCTACGACCTGCGCGACGCGTCGTCGAGCTCGGTCCCGGTGATCTCGACGGCGTTCCGCCCGATCGAGCGCGCGGAGCTGGCGCGCAACCCGTTCCGGGTCTTCACGTCGATGCTCGTCACGGCGGACCGTCGGTTCTTCACCGCGGACCTGGAGCGGCGCCTGGAGAACTTCCTCGGCGCCCGCACGCTGTTCGGCCCGGAGCTGCTGGCCCTGGCCGACCGTGCCGAGGCCGAGGGCGGCCTGCCGGAGGACCAGGCGGCGGAGTTCCTGCGCCTGGCGACCGAGGCGTTCGAGCTGTCCCGGGAGCCCGTGGACCAGGCCTGGTACCGCGAGCTGGAGGCCGTCAGCGCCGTGGCCGCCGACATCGGCGGCATCGCCTCGACGCACATCAACCACCTCACGCCCCGCGTGCTCGACATCGACGACCTGTACGCGCGCATGGAGGCCCGCGGCATCACGATGATCGACGCGATCCAGGGCCCTCCGCGCTGGGCGGGTCCGGACGTCCTCCTGCGCCAGACGTCGTTCCGCGCGCTCGCCGAGCCGCGCACCTTCCGCACGGCCGACGGCGAGATCGTGAGCGACTCCCTGCGCGTCCGGTTCGGCGAGGTCGAGGCGCGCGGCATCGCGCTGACCCGCGAGGGCCGCGCCGCGTACGACGCCGCGGTCGTCCAGATCGACGAGGCCGCCGCCGCGGCCCGCGCCGAGGACCCCGGCTTCACGGAGGCCCAGCGCCAGGAGACCGCCCGCGCCGTCTGGCAGCGGACCTTCCCGACGACGGAGACGGAGCTCGCCGCCCAGGGCCTCGGCTGGTTCACCTACGAGGTGGACGGCGACGGCACGGGCGTCCGCCGCGAGCCCGTCGTCTACGAGGACTTCCTGCCGCGTTCCGCGGCCGGCATCTTCCAGTCCAACCTGACCTCGGACGGCGCCAAGGACGCGAGCCAGCAGGGCACGGACCGGGACGCCGACTGGATGTCCGGCGCGCTCGGCCGCGAGCTCAACGACCCCTTCGACCTGTACGCCGACCAGGTGGACAGGTCGCTCGCCGCCGCCGCCGAGACCCTCGGCGTCGACCCGGCCACCCTCACCACGCCCAACCGCACAACGGGAGCATCGCGATGACCAGCACCACCACCCACACCCCGCTGACCACCGAGCTGCGGGAGGCCGCACTTGCCGCCCTGGAGCGGCTGGGTGCCACGGCTCCGGGGGTCTCGACAGGCTCGACCGACGGCGACCTCGCCGTCGTGTCGCCGCTGTCCGGCCAGCCCCTGCTCCACGTGCGTCGTGACGGCGCCGCAGAGGCCACCGCCGCCGTCGACCGGGCCGCCGAGGCCTTCACGACGTGGCGCTCCGTACCCGCCCCCGTGCGCGGCCAGGTGATCAAGCGCCTGGGCGAGCTGCTGACCGAGCACAAGACCGACCTCGCCGAGCTGGTCACCATCGAGGCGGGCAAGGTCACGAGCGAGGCCCTGGGCGAGGTCCAGGAGATGATCGACATCTGCGACTTCGCCGTCGGGCTGTCGCGGCAGGTCGGCGGACGCACGATGCCCTCGGAGCGCCCGGGGCACCGCCTCATGGAGACGTGGCACCCGATGGGCGTCGTCGGCGTCATCAGCGCGTTCAACTTCCCGGTGGCCGTGTGGTCCTGGAACACCGCCGTCGCGCTCGTCTGCGGCGACACCGTGGTGTGGAAGCCGAGCGAGAAGACGCTGCTCTCGGCAGTGGGCGCCTCGGCGCTGCTCGACCGCGCGCTGGCCGAGGCAGGTTTCCCGGCGGGCGTCTCGCAGCTGCTCCTCGGCGACCGTGAGGCCGGCGAGGCCCTCGTGGCCGACTCCCGCGTGGCGCTGGTCTCCGCGACCGGCTCCGAGCGGATGGGCCAGCAGGTCGCCCCCGTCGTCGCGGCGCGCGGCGGCCGGTACCTCCTCGAGCTGGGCGGCAACAACGCGGCGATCGTCGCGCCGTCGGCCGACCTCGATCTCGCCGTACGCGGCGCGGTGTTCTCGGCGGCCGGCACGGCCGGCCAGCGCTGCACCTCGCTGCGGCGCCTGATCGTGCACGAGTCGGTGGCGGACGAGGTCGTCGCGCGGCTCGCCAAGGTCTACGCCGACCTGCCGGTCGGCGACCCGCGTGCCGAGGGCACCCTGGTCGGCCCGCTGGTCGACGCCGGTGCGCGCGAGCGCATGCTCGCCGCGATCGACGAGGCGGTGGACGCGGGCGGCAGGCTCGTCGTGGGCGGCACAGCGGTCACCGTGCCCGGTGCCGAGGACGCGGCGTACGTGCAGCCCGCGATCGTGCGGATGGTGACGCAGGCCGACGTCGTCAAGCGGGAGACGTTCGCGCCGATCCTGTACGTGCTGACCTACTCGGAGCTGTCCGAGGCGATCGCGCTGCACAACGACGTGCCCCAGGGCCTGTCGTCGGCGATCTTCACGATGGACGTGCGCGAGGCCGAGACGTTCATGTCGGAGGCCGGCTCGGACTGCGGCATCGTGAACGTCAACATCGGGACCTCCGGCGCGGAGATCGGTGGCGCGTTCGGCGGCGAGAAGTCGACGGGCGGCGGGCGCGAGTCCGGGTCGGACGCATGGAAGCAGTACATGCGCCGCGCCACGAACACGGTGAACTACTCGACGGAGCTGCCGCTGGCGCAGGGCGTCAACTTCGGCTGACCGGGCCATCGCTGGTCGAGCCACCGTTGGTGGCTCGACCAGCGAAAGTCAGGAAAGACCCGCGGAGACCTTGGCCATGGAGCCGGTCTCGGTGGTCGGCACGTCGGTGCTGGGGGCGTACTTGTTCACCGCGCTCACGGAGACTCCCACCCGCTCCGCGACCTCGTCGAGGCTGAGGTTCTGCTCCCACCGGAGCACGCGGATCTGGCTGATCTGGTGCGTGCTGAGCGACGGCGCCGAGCTGGTGACCGCGGGCGTCGACCCGGTGACCGTGGGCACCGTCCCGGTGCTGGGGCGCGTCTCCCAGTCCGTTGCCGGCGTCACGGGCGCGTACTTGCGTTCCAGCTGCACGCGCTCGGTCTCACCGGTCAGCGCGGGCTCGGACCGGATGCGCTCGGGCGCGGCGGCCGGCTCGGGGTCGGTACGGCCGGTCAGGGCAGGCTCGTCGTGCGCGGACCGGTCGTGCTCGCCGCCGTCGGTCACGGCCAGGCCGAGCTGGACGCCGGCGGGAAGGGACAGCTCCGGCAGGTGCACACGGGTCAGTGCGCGGTCGGACGCCACCCGCTCGAGCTCGCTCTGGTCGGGCATCCACTCGCCGGCCAGCGCCGCGGCCTCCTGGACGACGTCGCGGATCGTGCGCTCCGACTCCAGGTGCGGGCGTGTCACCTCCGCGGTGACACCGGCGGGCACGTGGCGGTGGACCCGGGCCACCGCGGTGTTCACGTCCGCGATACGTGCGTCACGCTCGTCCTCGGGGGCGATCTGCGCCAGCCGCACCGCGTCGAGCATGTCCAGCACGGCCGTCTCACGGTCGAGCTCGATCTGCGCCAGCCGGTCGAGGTCGCGCGCACTCGACGCCGACTGGAAGAACAGGTGCACCGCTACCGCCGCCAGGACGGGTGCGACGGCGCGAGAGGCGGCGAAGATGCCCTCACCGAGCAGCCAGCCGTGCCAGGCGGCGAGCGCGCCGGACAGGATGCCGACGATGATCGCGCCGCCGAGCCAGCGTCCGTGACCTGAAGGGGGACGGCCGCTCTCGAGCGCCCTGTCGGCTCGGCGCCGCCCCTCCCAGGCCAGGCCGATCACCAGCGCCTCGTACGCGACACCAAGCGCGTAGCCGAGCTCGGGCCCCTCATAGGCGGCGATGGTGTGTGACATGCCGATGTAGGCCCAGGCCGAGAGGCCGAAGGCCCCCAGGAAGAACCCTGGGTTTCTGCGTATGTCGGCGATGACCGCAGGAACGCGTCGGGGGCGTTTCTCCGATGCCATGATGGGTGTATCCCTTTCCGTCGGTACGGGTCGGTACGGGTCGGTGAGGCGGTACTGCCGGGACGCGTGCTCGGAACCCGACTGAAGAAGACATGGTGCAAGGCTGATCTTGGACCATGTTGGGCCCTTTGTGCTCTTTACGAGCAAGATTTAGCCTCTGTAGCCCCGGTGACGCGCTACCGAGGCGGGTGTTTCACCCACTCGGGACCCACTCGTCGGGCAGGGTGAACGTGGTGCCGAACTCGGCGGAACGGTAGCCCGGCCGCTCCGCGGTCACCGTCACTCTCGCCTGGTGACCGGCCCGGCCGCCCCCGATCCAGATCCGCCGGCTGGGCGTGTAGTTCGCCCACCTGATGGTCTCGTCCTGGGTGACGTCGACCCAGGACCACGTGTAGGTGACGTTCGGGTCCTGGTCGACGTCGCAGTGGGCGAACCAGCCGGAGTTCACCTTGCCCGGGCTCAGCAGGATCGAACAGCTCGGCTGGGGCACGGTCGGCTGCGGCACCGTGCCGGTGGCATTGGAGAGCACCGCCGCCTCGGCATATCCGGACCGGGTCGCGGTGAGCCTGACCTGGACGGGTTTGCCCACGTCGTCGAGCACGACGGTGTAGGTGCACGACCCGAGGTTGTCCCGCTCCTCGCCGCCGATGCTCCACAGGCACGTCGTGCCGGCCGGTCGCGGCGTCCAGCCGGTAGCTTCCGCGACGATCTCCTGGCCCACCTGGACCCGCGTCGGGATCACCACCGTGCCCGGCCGGAACCGGGCCGGGGCCGCGTCCTGCTCGGGCGTACCGGCCGGCTCGTCGACGGGCGTGGCGACAGGAGATGTCTCGGGCGACGGCGACGCCGACGGCTCCGTCTTCTTCGACGCACCGGGGCTGGGTGCGCCGGACGGCTCGGCCGACGTCGGCTCCCCGCCCCGGGGTGCGGCGACCGCCGTCGAGTCGTCGGGGGCCAGGAAGTGCGCGACCGCTGCCGCAGCGCCCCCGCCGGCCAGCACCAGACCCACCGCGACCAGGCCGGTCAGGACCCTGCGGCGTATCCGGTCGGCCGGCGCCGGTGCCTCCGCACTGTCCTCCGCGGTCGGGTCGGCGGGCGGTGCCGCCGAGCCCAGCACCGTGTCCAGGTCGGCCAGGCCGGGACCTGCCAGGCCGGTGTCGACCGGCTCGACGTACGGCGGGTCGGCGGGCGAGGTGAGCACCGCCGACGCCGTCGGGCGCGCGGCGGGATCCTTGGCGAGGCAGGCGCCGACCACGTGACGCAGGCCGGGCGGCAGGGTGCCGAGGTCGGGCCTCTCGTGCACGATCCGGTAGGTGACGGTCGCGAGGCTGCCCGTCCCGAACGGTGGGGTCCCGGCCGCCGCCAGGTGGGCGACGGCGCCGAGCGACCACATGTCGGAGGCGGTGGTGACGGCTTCGCCGCGGGCCTGCTCGGGCGACATGAACTGGGGCGTCCCGGGCTGGATGCCCGTGCTGGTCAACGACGTGGCATCCGAGTCGGAGACGATGCCCATGTCGATCAGCACCGGCCCGTCGGGGCCGAGCAGCACGTTGGTGGGCTTCACGTCGCGGTGGACGAGACCTTCGCGATGGATCGCGTCGAGGGCCTCCGCGAGGCCTGCGACGAGCTCGCGGACCGCGGCCTCGGGCAGGCTCCCCAGCTCGGCGATGGCCTGCGCCAGGGTGGGTCCGGGCACGTACTCGGTGGCCAGCCAGGGCCGGGGCGCGTCGACGTCGAAGTCGACGACCACCGCCGTGCGGCGGCTGCGCACCCTCGTCGCGGCCGACACCTCGCGGCGGAAGCGGGCCCGGAACTCGTGCTCGCCGGTGCTCTCCGGGTGGATGACCTTGATCGCGAGCAGCCGACCGCTCCGGGTGGCGCCGAGGTACACCATGCCCATACCGCCCTTGCCCAGCCGGCCGCGGATCGCGTAGCCGCCGAGCTCGGTCGGGTCGTCGGCGGTGCGCGGCGCGATCTCGGGTGCGCGGACACGTCGCGCCACGTCGGACAGCACGGAGAACTCCCTCGGGTAGTGGGTGCTCGGTCAGGGACGGCCGACTGATCGGCGCGCTCGCCGGACGGCTGCACGAGCGTAACCGAACTGGTCCGGGCCGGATCGCACCACCGCCCCCTGGTTCGTGCTGATTCTGGTTATCCACAGGTGCGGCTTCTTGGACAGCTTCCGTAGCGCTTCCTGACAGAGCATGGAGGCATGACCTCGACACCATCCTCGACGAGCCCCGCTGCCGGCCCGCTCAGCCTGCTCGGCCTGCACGAACGCCTCGACCTCGCGACCCGGCTTGAGCAGCGTCTGGTCGAGCACGTACGGCGACCCGGCAACGCCGAGGCCGTCCGGAGGCAGACCGCCTACGTGCGGTCTCAGTCGCTGGTGCCCGACGACGTCGACACCGAGCTGCGCGACGCGATGACGCGCGACTGCGCGGTCGACATGCTCGTGCACGCCGGGCCGCGCGAGACGGGCGGCTCGCTGGTCGGCAGGCTCCTCGGCGACGTGCCGGCGGGCCTCACCGTGACCGACGCCGAGCGTGCGCTGCTCGAGCAGTGGCGCGACGGCGGCGTGCTGGGCTACTTCATGGTGACCGACCTGGTGGACGAGCACGTGGTGCTGCACAACCTCGAGGACGACCTGGAGTACCGGGTGTACACGGGGTGCTCCGGGATCCGTTCGACGGCGCTCGTGCCCGGCCTGCCCCTGTCCGTGCGCCTCCTCCCGGTCGGGGCGGCGTGGATCTTCGCGGACACCCCGCTGGTCTTCTCGCCGGACTCCGTCGTCGGCGTGGTGCGGGGCGTCGTCGGGCTGCTGACCTCCACGCCGTGTCCCGCCTACCGCAACCCGCGCACCCTGGCCCGCGCCCGGGAGCTGGTCGCCGACCACCACCGCGCGTTCCACGACCTCTTCGGGGACGTGCTGGTGCAGGGCACCGCGTCGCACGTCATGGACTGCTACCTCCGGTTCAAGGCCCGGATCGGTGCCCCGGCGGAGGAGTTCGCGCTGTTCCCGTCGCTCCGCGACGAACGCTGGCTGCCCGACGACGCCGCGGACCCGGACGACGAGGCGTTCGCCCTGGTGCACCACCCCGTCAAAGGGCTGCGGCTGCTCGACTGGTACGCCCAGCTCCGTGAGGTGCACACCGCACCCTTCGCGTCGTGGAAGCCGGAGCGGCTCGCGCAGGTGCTCGCCGACCCCGACGTCCCCTCCTGGGTCCTGGACCTGCTCGCGGAGCGGCACCCGGACCACCTGGACGTGCTCTACGGGGCCGCGACGGAGCGGCAGGACTTCGTCTGGGCGCGGGACGGCGCCGCACTCCTGGCCGACCGGGAGCCGGCCGCGGCCAGGGACGAACCGGGGCTGGTCATGGCGTCGTCGATCATGGGGCGGGTGCTGCCACCAGGGGAGCCGTGACGCTCAGCCGCCGCTGACGCTCAGCTCGGCCTCGCGCAGCTTTGCCTCGAACTCCTCCGACAGGTCGCGGGAGTCGAGCCAGCCGTACGGGAGGTGCGGCGTCTTCGGCGAACCGGCGCGACCGCGCGGCCCCTCGGCGTCGTCCCCGGGGTACGGGGCGTCGAGGTCCAGGGCGTCGAGCCGCTCGCGCAGCTCGGCGAGGGTGTCGATCAGGGCGAGCTCGTGACGCTTCTCGCCGCCCACCGCGTAGCCCTTGAGGTACCAGGCCATGTGCTTGCGCAGGTCGCGCATGCCCTTGCCCTCGTCGCCGTCGAAGTACTCGATCATGAGCTCGCCGTGCCGGTAGACCGTCTCGGCGACCTCGCGCAGGCCCGGCCGGACCCGTAGGTCGGAGCCGTTGAAGGCGGCGGCCAGGTCGGCGAAGAGCCAGGGACGGCCCTGGCAGCCCCTGCCGACGACGACGCCGTCGGCGCCCGTCTCCTCGACCATGCGCAGGGCGTCCTCGGCGGACCAGATGTCGCCGTTGCCGAGCACGGGAACCGTGCGGACGGCCTCCTTGAGGCGCGCGACGGCCTCCCACTCGGCCTGCCCGGAGTAGTGCTGCGCGGCGGTACGGGCATGCAGCGCGACGGCGGCGACGCCGAGCGACTCCGCGATCTGACCCGCCTCGAGGTAGGTCAGGTGGTCGTCGTCGATGCCCTTGCGCATCTTGATCGTGACGGGCACGCCGTACGGCTCGGCGGCGTCGACGGCCGCCTTCACGATGTCGGTGAAGAGCTGCCGCTTCCAGGGCAGCGCGGCTCCGCCGCCCTTGCGGGTCACCTTGGGCACCGGGCAGCCGAAGTTCAGGTCGACGTGGTCGGCGCGGTCCTCGCCCGCGATGATCTTCACCGCGGCGCCCACCGTGGCCGGGTCCACGCCGTACACCTGGGCGGAGCGGGGCTGCTCGTCCTCGCCGAACGTCACGATCCGCAGCGCCTCGACGTTGCGCTCCACCAGCGCGCGGCTCGTCACCATCTCGGCGACGTACAGGCCCGGATCGAACCCTGTCGACTGCCCCGCCTCACGGCACAGGGTGCGGAAGGCGCGGTTCGTCACCCCCGCCATGGGTGCGAGCACCACCGGCGTGGCGACGGTGATGGGCCCGATCTGCAGGGGCTTGAGCAGGGCGGTGGGCGTGTCGAGGGCGGAGGTCACGATGCCATTGTTCCACCTGCGCCGCGGCGGATGGCCGTGTGTGGCGACCTTCACGCCTCGTTGCTCCGGGGCACCACACCATGATCTAATGAATCAACGCATTGATTCATTAGTGGAGGAACCGTGCACGCACTGGTCATCGTGATCGCCCTGGGACTGCCTGTCCTGGCAGTCGCCCTTCTTGTGCTGCTGGTCGCCCGCCGGGGAGGCCCGCCGCACGACCTCGACGCCACGGTCGTGGCGGCCCGTGGACACGAGACGCGCATCTCGGCCGTAGCTGCCACGGCGAGCATCGTGGTGGTCGTCGCCCTCTGGATCGCGGCGGTGACCTGGGGTGAGCCCGGTGTGCTGCTCGGTGTGGCGCCCTTCGCCGCGGCCCTGACGTTCGGCCTGGCCCGAGCGGTAGGTGAGGCGCGCTGGCCGCGCCCCACCGGTGACGTCCGCAGCGCACCGCTGGTGCGGCGGGGTCTGCGGGACCAGGGCGGGTGGCGGCTGCCGCTCCTCGCGGGCACTGTGGCGGGGCTCGTCGTCGCTCTCGTGGTGTTCGGGCTGACCGCGGCCGGCGACGGGCGCAGCGTCGAGCGGGTGCTCGACGCGGGTCGGGAGACCCACGGCGCCGGGCCGTACCCCGGCTGGGCGATCGGCCTGCCCACGCTGCTCGTCCTCGCACTCGCCGTCGGTGCTACGTTCGTGGCGCTGCGCGCCGTGACCCGGCGTCCGCCGATAGGGCTGCTCTCCCCGGCGCAGGACGACGCGATCCGGCGCACGTCCGCGGCCCGGGTGCTCGCCGGCGCGCAGCTCTGGGTCGGGCTTGGCGCAGCCGCGCATCTGGCCCTCGCGGCCGGCGCGCTGCTCAGGGTCGACGCACTGGCGGGCGGACTCGTCTGCCTGCTCCTGGCACTCGTGGTCTTCGTCGGGTCCGTGGTGATCGCGGCCACGGCGTTGCCCTCTCGGCGCGCCGCCGCCACGGCGGACGCGCAGCGCATCGCCGCGCAGGGGCCTGCGGCATGAGTGCGCTGCGGGTCGACCTGACCTCCCCGGTCCCCGTCTACGAGCAGATCCGGAGCCAGGTCGCCGCGCTGGTCGCGGTGGGCGGCCTGGCTCCGGGGGACCGGCTCCCCGCCTCGCGGGACCTGGCCCGGGACCTGGGGATCGCCGTCGGCACGGTCCAGCGGGCCTACCGGGAGCTGGAGGCGAGCGGCGTCGTCACCAGCCGGCGGCGGGTCGGGACGGTGGTCGCGGAGCCGCCGGCAGGCGGCCCGCGCGACGGGTCGGAGCCCGGCGGCGAGCCGCAGGGGCCGGCCGACGGGCCGTCGTCGAGCACGAGCGGGCTGGTCGACGACGCCCGCGCGCTGGTGGCCCGGGCGCGCGCGCAGGGGCTGAGCGACGAGGCGGTACTGGCCCTCGTCCGGGGTGCGCTGCTCCCTGGGCCGCGCGGAGGGTGACCGTGCGGTTCCTACCGGCCAGGGATCTCGACCGCCGAGATCATGCGCGCAGCCACACCGTCGTGTCCGACGGCACGGCCCGTACGCCGTCCGACGTCGTGAGGTCGCCCGATGCCACCAGCACCTCCACCTCGGCAGGCAGGGTGACGGCAGCCGCGCCCAGGTTGCTGACCACCACGACGCCGGACACCTGGAAGGCGACGACGTCAGGGGAGCCGGCCAGCGAGTCGACCCAGGCCAGCCCGGCCGTGCCGATCTTCTCGGCCCGGCGCAGCTCGAGCGCCGTCCGGTACATCTCGTAGGTCGAGCCCGCGACGCCGTACTGCCGGTCGGCGGCCAGGTCGGCGTACACGTCGGGCTGCGGCAGCCAGGTCCTCCCGGTGGGGCCGAACCCGTTGCCCGGGGCGCCGCCGGCCCACGGCAGGGGCACGCGGCAGCCGTCCCGGCCGGGCTCGGCGCCGCCGGTCCGGAAGAAGGACGGGTCCTGACGTACCTCGGCGGGCAGCGCGGTGTGGTCCGGCAGGCCCAGCTCCTCGCCCTGGTACAGGTACGCGGAGCCCGGCAGGCCGAGCATCAGCAGCGTCGCGGCGCGGGCCCGGCGCAGGCCGAGCGCGGCGTCGGGCTGCGGGTCGGTCGCGGCGATGCCGTTGAGCTGGCGGCCGCCGATCTCGGCCAGGCCGAAGCGTGAGGCGTGCCGCACGACGTCGTGGTTGGACAGCACCCACGTGGTCGGGGCGCCGACGGCGTCCATGGTGCCGAGCGACACGTCGACGACCGTGCGCATCTTCGCCGCGTCCCACGGGGCGGTGAGGAACGAGAAGTTGAACGCCTGGTGCATCTCGTCGGGCCGCACGTAGCGGGCCAGACGGCTCAGCGGCTCCACCCAGGCCTCGGCCACGAGGCAGCGGTCACCCGGGTACTCGGCGAGGACGCCGTGCCAGGCGCGGTAGATCTCGTGCACGCCGTCCTGGTCGAACATCGGGCCCTGGTTGCCGGCCCCGGTGGAGCCGTCCTCCGGCGCGGCCGGGTCGGTCGCCGGCCCGTCCACGGTGCCCTCGACCATGGCCGCCCGGCCGTCCCAGTCCGGCAGGCCCGGCGCCTTGATCATGCCGTGCGCGACGTCGACGCGGAACCCGTCCACGCCCCGGTCGAGCCAGAACCGCAGCACGTCCTCAAGCTCGGCTCGGACCTCGGCGTTCTCCCAGTTCAGGTCCGGCTGCGAGGTGTCGAACAGGTGCAGGAACCACTGGGGCCCGAGAGGGCCGTCATCTGAGCGCGGGGTCAGGCGGGTCCAGGCCGGGCCGCCGAAGATCGACTGCCAGTTGTTCGGCGGCTCGTCCCCGGCCGGGCCGCGGCCGTCGCGGAACATGTAGCGCTCGCGCGCCGCCGAGCCGGGAGCCGCGGCCAGCGCCTCCTGGAACCAGACGTGCTGGTCGGAGGAGTGGTTGGGCACCAGGTCCACGATGATCCGCAAGTCCCGCTCGTGGGCTCCGGCGAGCATCTCGTCGAAGTCCGCGAGCGTGCCGAAGAGCGGGTCGATGTCGCGGTAGTCGGCGACGTCGTAGCCCGCGTCCTTCTGGGGGGAGCGGTAGAAGGGGCTCAGCCAGACGGCGTCGACCCCCAGCTGCTTCAGGTGGTCCAACTTGGCGGTGACGCCCGGCAGGTCGCCGATCCCGTCGCCGTTGCCGTCCGCGAACGAGCGCGGGTACACCTGGTAGATCACCGCGTCGCGCCACCACTCGCCGCTTGCGGCGGGTGTGTGGACGAGGGGCCCGGCGGAGAGGTCGTCGATGGTCAGCAGGGGGGTGCGGGTCACGTGTCGCGTCCTCGAAGTTCGGGGGTATGTCGGATGTAACGCTTGCAGCAAGCGTACGGGAGAATCAACCCCGAACGGCCACGCCCACAGCGAACTTCAGGGGCGGGGAGCTGCGCCCGTCGACCCGCGGACCACAAGTTCTGGGGTGAAGAGGAGCTCCGAGCGGGGCGCGCGTTCCCCGTGGATCTCGGTGAGCAGGGCGCTGACGGCGGCGTGCGCCATGTCGGCGACCGGCTGGCGCACCGTCGTCAGCGGCGGGTCGGTGAACGCGACGAGCGGGGAGTCGTCGTACCCCACGACGCTCACGTCGTCGGGCACGGACAGGCCGCGAGAGTGGGCGGCGCGGATGGCGCCGAGCGCCATCAGGTCCGATCCGCAGACGACGGCGGTGTGCCCGCTGTCGATCAGGTCGCCGGCCGCCGCCTGGCCGCCCTCCAGCGTGTAGAGGGTCAGCGCCACGTGCTCACGCGCCTCCTGCTCGGAGGCCGCGAGGCCGTGCCGCACGAGCTGCGCGGCGAACGCCTCGATCTTGCGCTTGGCCGGTACGAACCGGTCGGGGCCGATCGCCATGCCGATGCTGCGGTGGCCCAGCGCGACCAGATGGCGGACCGAGAGCTCGACGCTGGCGGCGTCGTCGGGCGAGACGAACGGGGCGTCGATACCCGCGGCGTACCCGTTGATCAGCACTATCGGCAGGCCGCGCCCGCGCAGCCGCTGGTAGCGCTCGGTGGATGCCCGGGTGTCGGCATGCTTGCCGGACACGAAGACGATGCCGTCCACCGAGTGGTCGATCAGCGTCTCGACGTACTCGTCCTCGGTGGTGCCGCCCGGCGACTGCGTGCAGAGCAGCGGCGTGTAGCCGCGCGAGGCGAGCTGCGACTCGATGGCCTGCGCGAACGCGGGGAACACCGGGTTGGAGAGCTCAGGGACCACGAGGCCGATGAGGCCTGCGGGCCGGGCGCGCAGCGCGGACGGCCGCTCGTAGCCGAGCACGTCGAGGGCGGCGAGCACCGCCTGACGCGTCTCGCCGGCCACGCCGGGCTTGCCGTTGAGCACGCGCGACACGGTCGCGGTGGAGACCCCTGCTTGCTCGGCGAGGTCGGTCAGTCGGGTGCGCACGCCTGGCAGCCTAAGTGACATGCGCCTCCTTCGTGCTGAGTGATCGCGCCGGTGTCGGGAACGGGACTGCAAGCGTTGCTGAAACTTTATCGCAACGCCTTGCAAGATCGTACAGTCCGGCCTTACGGTTCGTGGCATCCAAACCAGGCCCGACGTCGGGCCGCGAACCACCGGGAGTGACGATGCGACGGAGCATCCTGACCGCCGCTGCGCTGACCGCGACGCTGGCGTTGGCCGCCTGCTCGGGCGGCGCAGAGGAACCAGCGGGCGAGGAGTCGTCCGCGGCACCGGACGGGACAGGCGCCACCCTGACCGTCTGGGTCGACGAGACCCGCCAGGCCGCCGTCGAGGACGCGGCCGCCGGCTTCGAGGAGTCCACGGGCGCCGAGGTGGAGGTGGTGCTGAAGAACTTCGAGGACATCCGCCCCGACTTCCTGGCCCAGGTGCCCACGGGCAAGGGCCCGGACGTCACCGTCGGCGCGCACGACTGGCTGGGTGAGCTCACGACCAACGGCGTCGTGGCCCCGATCGAGCTCGGCGACACGGCCGACGCGTTCGAGCCGGTCTCGGTCTCGGCCTTCACGCAGGACGGTCAGGTCTACGGCCTGCCCTACGCCGTGGAGAACATCGCGCTCATCCGCAACACGGAGCTCGCTCCTGAGGCGCCCTCCACCTGGGACGACGCGATCGCGTCCGGCAAGGACGCCGGCACGAAGTACCCGCTGCTGATCCAGACCTCGACCGAGGGCGACCCCTACACGTTCTACCCGCTGCAGACGTCGTTCGGCGCCCCGGTCTTCGAGCAGAACGCTGACGGCTCGTACCAGCCCGAGCTCGCGCTCGGCGGCGAGGGCGGCACGAAGTTCGCGGAGTGGCTGGCCGAGCAGGGTGAGGCCGGCGTGCTGAGCACCGACGTCACCTACGACATCGCGCTGGCGGCCTTCGCCAAGGGCGAGTCGCCGTACATCGTGGGCGGCCCGTGGATGCTGGAGTCGTTCGGCGACCTCGACCTGGCGATCGACCCGATCCCAAGCGCGGGTGGGGAGCCCGCGCAGCCGTTCGTGGGCGTGGCCGGCTTCTACGTGAGCGCGCAGAGCGAGAACGCGCTGCTCGCCAACGACTTCCTGGTCAACCACATGGCGACCCCCGAGGCGCAGCTCGCGCTCTACGAGGCGGGCGACCGTCCGCCGGCCCTGATCGCGGCCGCCGACACCGCCTCCGAGGACCCGATCACCGCCGGCTTCCGTGAGGTGGGCGCCGACGCCGTCCCGATGCCGTCGCTCCCCGAGATGGGCGCCGTGTGGGCGTACTGGGGCGTCACCGAGGCCGCGATCATCTCCGGCAAGTCCGACCCGGCCGAGGGCTGGGACAAGATGGTCGCCGACATCCAGGGTGAGATCGGCTGATGTCGTCGCCCGCGATCCGGGGCTCCGGTCGGACCGGCTGGAGCCCCGGGTTTCTCGTCAAGCTCGCCCTGATCGCGCTGGTCGACGCCCTGGGCGTCTACGCCGTGCTGGCCGCGTGGAGCGCCGACTCGTGGGGCCTGCTCGCCGCGATGGTGGCGCTGCTGCTCGTGGCGAACTGGGCCTACTTCTCCAAGCGCGCGCTGCCCCTGAAGTACATCCTGCCGGGTCTCGCCTTCCTGCTCGTCTACCAGGTCTACGTGGTGGCCTACACCGGCTACGTCGCGTTCACCAACTACGGCGACGGGCACAACAGCACCAAGGAGCAGGCGATCGAGGCCCTGCTGGTGCAGAACGAGCGCCGCGTGGAGGGCTCGCCGTCGTCGCCCCTGACGGTGGTGGCCGACGGCGGCACGCTTGGCTTCGCGATCGTCTCACCAGAGGGTGTGGTCGAGGCGGGCACCGCCGAGGAGCCGCTCGCGGTGGTGGACGGCGCCTCGGTCGAGGCCGGCCGGGTCACCGCGCTGCCCGGGTACGAGGTGCTGGAGTACGCGGCGGTCCTGGAGCGCCAGCAGGAGGTCACCGACCTGCGGGTGCCCGTCTCCGAGGACCCGAACGACGGCTCGGTCCGCACGCAGGACGCCCGCACGGGCTACGTCTTCACCTCCACGCTGACGTACTCCGCTGCGTCCGACACCATGACCGACACGACGAGCGGCGTGACGTACACGCCCAACGACGACGGCCAGTTCGAGGCCGCCGACGGGACCACCCTGCCGGTGGGCTGGCGCGTGCTCGTGGGGCTGGACAACTTCGTCACCGCGTTCGGCGACGACCGGTACGCGGGGCCGTTCGGCAAGATCCTGCTGTGGACGTTCGCCTTCGCGGTGATCTCGGTCGCGTCCACGTTCCTGCTCGGCCTGTTCCTGGCGATCGCGTTCAACGACGCGCGCCTGCGCGGACGGCGGATCTACCGCACGCTCGTGATCCTCCCGTACGCGATCCCCGGGTTCCTCGCGGCCCTGCTGTGGTCGGGGCTGCTCAACCGGTCGTACGGGTTCGTCAACGAGGTGCTGCTCGGCGGGGCGACGATCCCGTGGCTCACCGACCCGGTGCTAGCGAAGCTCGCGGTGCTGGGCGTGAACCTGTGGCTCGGCTTCCCCTACATGTTCCTCATCTGCACGGGCGCGCTGCAGTCGCTGCCGGGCGACGTGCTGGAGGCCGCGAAGATCGACGGCGCGGGCCGGTGGCGCACCTGGCGGTCCATCACGCTGCCGCTGCTCCTGGTCGCGACGGCGCCCCTGCTCATCTCGAGCTTCGCGTTCAACTTCAACAACTTCACGCTGATCTACATGCTCACCGGCGGCGGGCCGCGGTTCGACGACGCCTCGGTGCCGCTCGGGCACACCGACATCCTGATCTCGATGGTCTACTCCGTCTCCGGGCTCGACGGGACCGCGGCGAAGGACTACGGCCTGGCCAGCGCGCTGTCGATCGTCATCTTCGTGGTGGTGGCCACCATCTCCGCCCTCGCGTTCCGGCGCACCCGCTCGCTCGAGGAGATCGCCTGATGAGCACGACGATTCCCCCCGCCCGCCCTGCGGCCCCGCCCCGCCGGGTCGCGCTGGCCCGCCGCACCACCCCTGGCCGCTGGTTCTCCGACCTCGGCTGGCGCCACCTGGTCGGCGTGCTCGCGGTCGTCTACGCGGGCTTCCCGCTGGTCTACGTCGTCTCGGCCTCCCTGGCCGACGGCGGCACGCTCACCGGCTCGAACGATCTCTTCGCCTCGGTGTCGGGCGCCAACTACGTGGCGCTCGGCGGCACGAAGTTCTGGACCTGGATGGGCAACACCCTCGTGGTGGCCGTCGCGACCGGCGTCGGGACGGTGCTCATGGGCGCCGCGGCGGCCTACGCCTTCTCGCGCTTCCGGTTCAGCGGCCGCCGGGTCGGGCTCACCGCCCTGCTCGTGATCCAGATGTTTCCCCAGATGCTCGCGTTCGTGGCGATCTTCCTGCTGCTCATCTCGCTGGGCAACGTCGTGCCGGTGCTGGGCCTGGACTCCAAGCTGTCCCTGATCTGCGTGTACCTCGGCGGCGCGCTGGGCGTGAACACGTTCCTCATGTACGGGTTCTTCAACACGGTGCCGCGGGAGATCGACGAGGCCGCGAAGATCGACGGCGCCTCGCACGCGCAGATCTACTGGACCATCGTGCTGCGCCTGACGGCGCCGATCCTCGCGGTGGTCGGGCTGCTCAGCTTCATCAGCACGTTCGGCGAGTTCATCATCGCGCGCGTGCTGCTGCAGTCGGAGGAGAACTGGACGCTCGCCGTCGGCCTCTACGGCTGGGTGTCGTCGCTGCAGGACGCCAACTGGGGCCTGTTCACCGCGGGCGCCGTGATCTCGGCGGTACCGGTGCTGGCGCTGTTCCTGTTCCTGCAGAAGTACATCGTCGGCGGCCTGACGGCGGGGTCGGTCAAGGGATGACGCGCTGGTCGGCGGGCGCGCGAAACAGTTAAGTCCTGTCCCGGTCCTTGACCCGGTGCCCGGCTATCGAGCAGGATCCGGCTCGCAGGTCAAAGACGCCCGCCGACTATCAGGAGCCAGGATGGAAGCGTTGTCAGCAGGGGGAACCAGAACCGCTACCGCCGACCGACGTGGCAGGAGGCGTCTCACACAGAGCTGGCGCGCCCTCGCCGCGGGTGTGTTCGCCGTCGCCGTCGCGATCACCGCGATCCCGCCCACCGACGCGGCCCGGGCCGCCACGGCCGACCCAGCCACCACCTCGACGTCGGACAGTGCAGCTACGCAGGCGCACACCGCCGGCCGCGTGAAGGTCAGCGGCGACAGCCTCCTGTACAGCTGGCCGGGTGTCTACTTCGAGGGCCGCTTCCGCGGGACCGGGGTGGGGATCGTGCTCAACGACTCGGCCGCCGACTACGACGTCCAGATCGACGGCGCCACGGTCGCCACCTTCGTGAAGCCGGGGCGGACCACCCGGTGGGTGAACGGCCTGCGCAACGCAGAGCACACCGTACGGCTCGTGAAGCGCAACGAGAGCCAGTGGGTGGGCAGCGAGTTCGGCGGGTTCGTCGCCGCCTCGGGCGGCGCGATCCTCAGCAGGCCGGCGGCCCGCGGCCGGCAGATCGAGTTCATCGGTGACTCGCTGACCGTCGGCTACGGCAACACGTCGGGCAGCAGGGACTGCACCGGCGACCAGGTGAGTCGCACCACCAACACCGACCGCAGCTACGGCGCGCTGACGGCGCGCGGGCTGGGCGCCGACTACCAGGTCAACGCGTTCTCCGGCAAGGGGATGGTGCGCAACTACAACGGCGGTGACCCGGGCAACCACTATCGCGCCTACTACGACCGGGCGCTGCTGCACGTGCCCGGCGACGTCTGGAACCCCGGCACCTGGCGGCCGCGGCTCGTCGTGGTCTACCTCGGCACCAACGACTTCTCGACCGCCCTCAACCCCGGCGAGCAGTGGACCACGCAAGATCAGCTCGCCGCCGCCTACCGCACCGCGTACGGCCAGTTCGTGCAGAAGCTGCGGAACCGCTACGGCAGCGACACGACCATCGTGGCCGTCGGCTCGGGCACGTTCGCGAACGACGTGCAGCGCGTGGTCCAGGAGCGCAACGGCGCGGGCGACAGCCGGGTCCGGTACTGGTTCCTCGACAGCAACGGCCTGGACTTCCAGGGCTGCCACTACCACTTCTCCGCCAACGACCACCAGGTCGTCGCGGGTCGGTTCAGGGCGTTCGTCGACGGCCTGGGCGTGCGCTGGTAGCCGGTTCGTCTCAGGAGGCCGGCGTCACCAGGCGGCGGTGCAGCGCGATGGCCGACAGGTCCGTGAGGCACGAGACCTGGTCGACCACCACGCGCAGGCGGGCGGCGTCGTCGGACGCTGCCCGCCAGTCCGCGGCGAACGGCGGCTCCAGCTCGTCGGGGGCGCGGTCGGCGAGCACGCCGACCAGGTCGGCCAGGATCTCCCGTTCCCGCAGGTAGCGGGGCTCCTGGCCGCGCGGCGCCATGACATAGGTGACCGCGATGCCCTTGAGTGCGAGGATCTCGTGCTCGGTCTCGGCGGGCACGACGAGCCGCGCCGCGTACCGCGTGAGCGGTCCCTCGCCGTACACGGCCCGCGTGGCCGTGATCGCCGCGCCGATGAACCGGCCGATGAGCTGGCTCGTCATGTCCTTGAGGGAGGCCAGCGAGCGGCGCGACCCGTCGTAGGCGCGCACCAGGTGACCCTCGCCGCGCAGGTAGTCCTGCAGCCGCCCGATCGCCGCGTCGATCGCGTCCTCCGTATACCACTCGCCGTACCAGTCGCGCACGTACCCGGCCACGCGCGACCGCTCCTCGGCCTGCGCCATGAGGTCCAGGTCGATGCGGCCGGCGACCACGCCGTCCTCGACGTCGTGCACCGAGTAGCTGATGTCGTCGGCGAGGTCCATGACCTGGGCCTCGAGGCACTTCACGCCGTCCGGCGCGTCCTTGCGGAGCCATTCGAAGACCGGCAGGTCGTCGGTGTAGACGCCGAACTTCCGGCTTGCCGTGCCGTCGGGGCGGGCCGGCCCTGCCCCGTACGCCCACGGGTACTTGACGCTCGCGTCGAGGCTCGCGCGGGTCAGGTTGAGGCCGGCGGGGGAGCCGTCGTCGGCCAGGACCTTGGGCTCGAGCCGGGTCAGGAGGCGCAGGGTCTGGGCATTGCCCTCGAAGCCGCCGACCGGCCGCGCGATCTCGGCGAGCGCGTTCTCGCCGTTGTGCCCGAACGGCGGGTGCCCGAGGTCGTGGGTGAGGCAGGCGGTGTCGACGACGTCGGGGTCGCAGCCCAGGGACCGGCCCATGCCGCGGCCCACCTGTGCGACCTCGAGGGAGTGGGTCAGCCGGGTGCGCACGAAGTCGTCGTGCCCGGCGCCGAGCACCTGGGTCTTCGCGCCCAGGCGGCGCAGCGCGGACGAGTGGACCACGCGCCCGCGGTCACGTTCGAACGGGGTCCGGGCCTGCGACTTGGGCGGTTCGGTCACCCAGCGCTCGACGTCCTGCGCGCTGTACGACGGCGGGATGCTCTTCCCGAGGGCTTGCTCCACGCTGGCCACTCTAGCCACGCTGGCCGACATCCCCGGAATCGCGGCCTGCTGGCGGCTGTGCGAGGGCTTGTGCCAGGCGCTGTGCCGGCTGCCGCGGAGGCGGGCCGCTCGGCCCGGCCTCCGCCGCGGCGGTGCTACCTGACGGCTACTTGTTGTTGCTGTACCAGCTCAGGCCACCGGGGAGGTTCAAGGAGTGCTTCTTCGTCCTCGAGTTCCAGGTCCACGGACCGATCTTGAAGCTCATGGACGACAGGCCCCGCTGCGTGATGTTGAACTTGAGCGGGCCGAGCGACAGCCGCTTGCGATACCGGATTCCCATGTTCCTGACTTTCCTCCTCGGGTCGGGGCAAAGCGTACCGAACCTCGCTACCCCGGCAAACCGAACACGCCCCGAGACTTGACCATGCAGTTGCTGCCAGACGAGGGCTCCGTCTGGCAGCAACTGCATGGTCAGTCGCCGGCCGCTACCCAGGCGTCGCTCGCCTGCTGGACGTCTTCCGGGGTCACCGAATCGGCGACCGTGACGAAGTACCAGCGGTGGCCGAACGGGCAGCGGACCGCCGCCTGCCGGAACCCCTCGAACCAGTCGGCCGGCTCGGTCAGGCTGCTCGCGCCCGCCGCCATCGCCCGCGCGTAGGCGGCGTCGGTGTCCTCCACCGGGATGGTGAAGCTCGCGTGCGTGGGTGCGCCGACCTCCGGGGCCACGGAGTCCGGCGGGAACGCGGCGGCGACGGTGAACGTCGACTCGCCCGCGGCGGACCGCAGGACCAGGTCGGAGTGGATCACGGCGTCGCCCGCCGTGATCACGTCGAGGGTCTCGGCGCCGAGCGCGGCCTCGTAGAAGTCGATGGCCGCGCGGGCGTCGCGCACGGAGATGTTGGGGTGCAGGGCTGAGTTCTTCATGTGACCGATGCTTCCGCGGCCCGCCTGTGCCAGTCTTGGAAGAATGCGACAGCTGTTCGACGGCGACCCCGCCGTCACGCAGGCGCTCGAGGCCGGGCCGACGCTCGGCATCGTGAACCCCGCGCGCGCCCGGGACGGGTTCACGCTCGCGCGCGTCGACCCGGCTCCGGACCTCGCAGACATCGTCGACTGGCACTGGGTGATCACCTGGGACCTGCCGCCCGGCGCCACGTTCACGCAGGCAGTGGTGCCCCACCCGGTGGGCCATGTCGTCGCGGAGGACACCGGGTTCCTCGTCTATGCGATGCCCTCGGCCGCCGTCGACCGGCGCACCCTGGCGGGCTCCGGCGGAGTGGTCGGCACCAAGCTGCGCCCGGGTGGCTACCGCGCGCTGCTCGGGCTGACGGACCCGGGCGAGCGGGGCGCCGTCGGGCCGGCGGACTTTCTGGGCCCGACGGCGGACCTGGCCGGCGCCGAGGCGATCGGCCAGGCCAGGGCCGGCCGTCCCGACGACGCCGTCCGGACCGTCACCCCGCTGCTCCAGGTCGCCGCCGAGCGGACACGGACGCCACGTTCCACTGCCGCGCTCGCGGCACTCCGCGGGGCCTTCGCGGTCATCGCCGACGCGGTGCCCGGAACGACCGTCGCCACGCTCGCGGCACGGCTCGGCACGACCCCGCGCTCGCTGCAGCGGCTGTTCGCCGACTGGGTCGGGGTGAGCCCCAAGTGGGTGCTGCAGCGGCACCGGGTGCATCTCGCCGCCGAGATGCTGGGCCGCGATCCGGCGCTGGACCTGGCGGGGCTCGCGTCCGCCGTCGGCTACTACGACCAGGCGCACTTCACGGGGGACTTCGTACGCGCGGTCGGCGTGGCCCCGGGCGAGTACGCCCGAACCTGCGCGACAGCCCTGGCCGGCTGAGCTCCCGACCTGTCAGACGCACAGGTCACCCGACTGACCTGTGGGTCTGACAACTCGGGGGGTGTGGACGGCGGCCTTCCATGTCGGCGCGCCAGCATAGACTTCGGAGCGTGGCCGGGCTGATCAGACGCGAGGATGTGGACCAGGTCCGCGAACGCGCGCGGATCGACGAGATCGTCTCGGCGCACGTGACCCTCAAGCCCGCCGGGGTCGGCGCACTGGTGGGTCTGTGCCCCTTCCACGACGAGCGCAGCCCCAGCTTCAACGTGCGGCCCAGCGTCGGGCGGTACCACTGCTTCGGCTGTGGTGAGGGCGGCGACGTCATCGAGTTCGTCATGAAGATGGACGCCCTGAGCTTCACCGAGGCCGTCGAGTACCTCGCGGGCAAGACCGGCGTGCAGCTGCGCTACGAGGAGGGCGGCTCCGCCCGTCCGCGCGAGGAGCCCGGCAAGCGGCAGCGCCTGCTGGAGGCCAACAGGGTCGCCGCCGAGTTCTACGCCGAGCAGCTCATGGGGCCGGACGCCGCCGCGGCGCGTACCTTCCTCGCCGAGCGCAGCTTCGACCGGTCGGACGCCGAGCTGTTCGGCGTCGGGTTCGCCCCCAAGGGCTGGGACGCGCTGCAGCGTCACCTCCAGGGCCGTGGCTTCACGCAGGCCGAGCTCGTCGCGAGCGGACTGATGTCGCAGGGTCAGCGCGGCATCTACGACCGGTTCCGCGGCCGGGTCATGTGGCCCATCCGGGACGTGACGGGCGCGGTGATCGGCTTCGGCGCGCGCCGCCTGTTCGAGGACGACCAGGGCCCCAAGTACCTCAACACCCCCGAGACGAGCCTCTACAAGAAGTCGCACGTGCTGTACGGGATCGACCTCGCCAAGCGGGAGATCGCCAAGGGCAAGCGCGTGGTGGTGGTCGAGGGGTACACGGACGTCATGGCCGCGCACCTGTCGGGCGTGACGACGGCGGTGGCCACGTGCGGTACCGCGTTCGGGGGCGACCACGCCAAGGTGGTGCGGCGCCTGCTCGGTGACACGACGGCGGGTGGCGGCATGCAGCTCGCGTCCGGCGGGACCGTGGGCGGCGAGATCATCTTCACGTTCGACGGTGACGCGGCGGGCCAGAAGGCCGCCGAGCGGGCCTACGGCGAGGACCAGCGGTTCTTCGCGCAGACGTACGTCGCCGTCGCGGACGGCGGCATGGACCCGTGCGACCTGCGCATGGCCAACGGCCCGGAGGCGGTGCGGGCGCTGGTCGACGGACGCAAGCCCCTGTTCGCGTTCGTGATCCAGGCCAAGATCAAGCAGTTCGACCTGAACACCGTCGAGGGCCGTGTCTCCGCGGTACGAGCGGCGGCGCCGGAGATCGCCGGGATCCGCGACCGCAGCCAGCAGGATGGCTACACGCGCGAGGTCGCGGGGTGGATCGGGACCGAGATCGAGGAGATGCGGCGCGAGGTCGCCCGCGTCGCGTCCACCCCGTCGCTGCGCCGCGCACCCGGCGGGCAGGACGGCGATCGCCGGTCCTCCGGCGCGCCGGGAGCCGACGGGGCACGTGCCGGCGGGACGCGGCCCGGTGGGCCGACCGGTCCGGACGAGCGTCCGGCGACGGGCGGCGTGCAGCAGCTGCCTGCCCCCGACCCGCGGGACCCCGTGGCCCGCGACGAGCGGCTCGCCCTGGTCGCCGTCCTGCAGTACCCGCAGCACGTGCCGGCGTCCTTCGACGCGCTGGGCGAGGACGCGTTCTCCGTGCCTGCCTGGCGGGCCGTGCACGCGGCGATCCGGGCGTCCGGGGGAGCGGCGGCTGGGCGCGACGTCTCCGCGGCGCAGTGGGTCGGGGCCGTGCTGGAGCAGGCCTCGGAGACGGTGGCCGGCGTCGTCACGCAGCTGTCCGTGGCGTCACTTCCGGAGGACCGCGAGGCGGCCGTCCCCGCGTTCGTCGGGGGTGTGGTGAATCGCGTGCTCGACATGGGACTGATGCGGCGCGTCGCCGACGCCCGGAGCCGCCTGCAGCGCCTGGACCCCTCGGACGCGGAGACCTACCAGGCCGCGTTCGCCGAGCTCCTGGCGATCGAGGCCGAACGCCGCACCCTCCGCGAGTCCACGAACGCCTGACCCCCACCCGTTGAGTGCTGGGTATCTGCCCTTCCAGGGGCCTCAGGAGGGCAGATATCCAGCACTCAACGAGGGTCAGTTGGGGTGGTCGCTCGCCAGCAGGTCGCCGTCGAGCGCGGCGGCGGCTACCAGGCCCGATGATGCCGCCGTGAGCACCGACGCCATGGGCATCGGCAGGGCCGCGGTGTGCGCCATGTCGCCCGCGGCGAACACGCCGGGCACGCTCGTGCGGCCCATCGCGTCGATCTCGGCGGCGCCCGACGCCAGCATCCGCAGACCGAGCTGCTCCGCGAACGGCGCACGCTGGGCGAACCCGGCCGCGACGAAGACGCCGCCCACCTCCTCGTCGGGACCCTCGGCGAACGACACTGTGGCACCGGTGGCGCTGCGGCTCAGCTCCTTGACGGGCTCGGGGCGGACGGCGACCTCCGCGCCGTCGAGCTGCGCGCGGATGCCTGGCTCGAGGCCGGCGCCGTCCGTCAGGACCGTCAGGCGGCTCGCGATGCGCTCCAGCAGGAACGCGACCCGGGCGACGTGCGGCCCGCTACCGAGCACCGCTACATGCTTGCCGCTCAGCTCGTGCCCGTGGCAGTACGGGCAGACGGCGGCGACGGTGCCGAACAGCGGCTCCAGCCCGGGGATCGCCGGGAGCGTGTCGCGCATGCCGGTCGCGAGCACCATCGCGCGGGCGGCCAGGGTCTCCGGCCCGTGGGCGCCCCCGGCGCCCAGCTCTACCCGGAAGCCTGCGCCGTCCTGCACGACGGCGGACGCCGCGGTCTCCCGGACCGTCACCGTCGCGTAGGCGGCGAGCTCGGCGCGGGCCGCGGCCCGGAACTCGGCGGGCGGCGTGCCGTCCCGCGTCACGAAGTTGTGCAGGTGCTCGGCGGGCGCGTTGCGGTACTCGCCGGAGTCGAGCAGCAGGGTCCGCCGGTGCATGCGGCCGAGCGTGAGCGCGGCCTGCAGCCCGGCGGGGCCGCCGCCGACCACGACGGCGTCATAGGGGTTCGACGGTACTGGTGCGGTCATGGATGGGCTCCGTCTCCTGGGGTGTCGTGCGGTACTGCCCCAGGATCGGAGTTCATGTCGACATGAAGTCAAGCCATGTCACGATGACGGCTGGGCGTCCCGCGGGTTGTCGCGGGGGAGCAGCAGCACGGTCACTGCCATCACCGCCGCACAGCCGACGACGCACCAGAACACCAGGTGCATCGCGTGCGCCAGGCCGGGGCCCTCGGGGATGCCGTCCGCGCCGACGGTGGTCACCGCGTTCACCACGGCGCCCAGCGCGGCCACGCCGACCGCCTGCCCGATCGACCGGGCGAACATGTTGGTGGCGGTCACCGCGCCGCGCTCGTTCCAGCCCACGCTGTGCTGCGCGGCCAGCAGCGTCGGCACGGCCACGAAGCCCATCCCCAGGCCGATCACGAACACCGCCGCCGAGATGTGCCACACCTCCGACCCGGGGCCGAGGCCGAGCGTGAGCAGGGACCCCGTCAGGACGATCCCCGCGCCGATGACGGCGGTCCAGCGGAACCCGATGGACAGGTAGATCCGGCCCGACAGGGTCGCCGCAAGGGGCCAGCCGACCAGCAGTGCCGCCAGCGAGAACCCGGCCACGAGCGGCCCGACGCCGAGCACGCCCTGCGCGTAGATCGGCACGTACGTGGACAGGCCCAGCGTGATGACGCCGATGGTGAGCCCGGCCGCCGTCGACGCGCTGACCACCCGGCGGCGCAGCAGCCCCAGGTCGAAGATCGGGTGCGCGTTCCTGTGGGAGACGACGGCGAACGCCGCGAGCAGCACCGCCGAGGCGACGAACATCCCCACCGACTGCGGCGAGGCCCAGGCCCAGGCGTGCCCGCCCTCGAGCAGGCCCAGCACCAGCGCCGTGCTACCACCGGTCAGCAGCGCGGCGCCGAGGTAGTCGATGGGTTCGCGCTCGCCCTCGCGCTCCTTCTCGTGGAACCTGCGCCAGAGCACCACCGCCGCCACGGCGGCGATCGGCACGTTGACCCAGAAGATCCAGCGCCAGCTCACGAACTGGCTGAACAGGCCGCCGAGGGTCGGGCCGAGCACCGACGAGGCGGCCCACACGCTCGCGAGGTAGCCCTGGATCTTGGCGCGTTCGGCGAGGGTGTAGATGTCGCCCGCGATCGTCATCGACATCGGCATGATCGCGCCGGCGCCCAGGCCCTGCAGCACGCGGAACCAGATGAGCGCGGGCATGCTCCAGGCGACGGCGCACAGCACCGAGCCGAGCAGGAACAGGCCGATCCCGACCATCATCACGCGCTTGCGCCCGAACACGTCGGCCAGGCGTCCGTACAGGGGCACGGTCACGGCCTGCGCCAGCGTGTACGCCGAGAACAGCCAGGGGACCTGCTCGAACGCGCCGAGCTCGCGCGCGACCGTCGTCGACGCCGTCGCCAGGATCGTGACGTCCAGGGCCACCAGCGCCGTGGAGAGCATCAGCGCCCCGAGGATCGGGCCGCGATCGCCGCGCAGGCCGAGCCGCACCTCGGCGGTTCCGGCGGATGGTGCGCTCATGTCTGGGGCTCCCGGGTGTGCAGCACGACACATATAAAGTTGCCTGAGGCAGCGTCTATTCCCGGTGCGCGCGGCCCCGGCGCTACTTCGGGCGGTTGCCCGGCCAGCCCTCCGGGACCGGTCCGTTCCCGCGGTCGGGCACCGACTCGGCGATACGGCCGATCGTGTCCAGAAAGGCGCTGACGTCGGCCTCGTCCGCGCCGATCGCGCGCCGCAGGGTCCTGTCGAACGTGATCGCCGCCGACTTGAGCCCCTTGTAGAGCGTCTCGCCCGCCTCGGTGACCTCGATGCGCTGCACCCGACGGTTCGACTCCTCACGGGTGCGGATCACGAGCCCGCGGTCCTCCATGCCGCGCAGGTGGTGCGTCAGGGTGGCCTCCCGGATACCGACGGCGTGGGCGAGCTCGCGCTGGGTGGCCGGTGTGCCCTGGTGCAGGGCGAGGAGGATGTGCCAGACCTGCCAGCTGCCGCCGTGCTCGGACAGCAGCGCGTCGAACGCCCGCATCACCCGCTGCACGGACTGCCACATCGTGGGCACGACGGGGAGCGGCCCGGGTCGGCTCGGCCCCGCCCCGTTGTCCGTGCCGCCTGGTTGGTCGTCGGGCAGCCCGCTTGGTCGCATGGTCGAAGGGTAGTTCGGCTGACCGGAAAATGCATTGACGGCTAATGCTTAGATGTCTAACGTTAGTGGCGGGAAGTACCTCAGCACCCCACCCGGAGGCTCGACGATGGCCACGCAAGTACCCAGCACACAGCTCTCTGCCGACGCGCTCGCCAGCGCCCTGGCACCCCTCGCGGACGCGCTCGGCGACCGCCTGCTCACCCCGGCGTCGGCGGAGTTCGTCGAGGTCGCGACCGTGTTCGTCGGCGGCCCGGAACGGACCCCGGCCGCGATCGCGCGTGTCCGGACCACGGAAGAGGTGGTTGCGGCGCTCGCGGTGGCGCGCGAGACCGGCCTGCCGCTCGCGGTGCGCGGCGGCGGACACCACCAGGCACGACACGGCTTGGTCGACGGCGGCCTCGTGCTCGACCTGCGCCTCATGGACGGCGTGGAGATCGACGCGGAGGCCCGCGTCGGGCGCGCGCAGGGCGGCGTGCTCGCCGGTGCGTACACGGCGGCGGCCGGAGCGCACGGGCTGGCCACCGGGTTCGGCGACACGGGCACCGTCGGCGTCGGCGGCATCACGCTCGGGGGCGGTATCGGCTTCCTCAGCCGGCACGACGGCCTCACCGTCGACAACCTGCTGGGCGCCGAGGTCGTGCTCGCGGACGGCCGCGTGGTGCAGGCGAACGCCGACGAGAACCCCGACCTCTACTGGGCGCTGCGCGGTGGGGGCGGCAACTTCGGCGTCGTGACCCGCCTGGACCTGCGCCTGCGCGAGATCGGCACGATCACCGGCGGGATGATGATGTGGGAGCCGACGCCGGCCGCGCTCGCCACCGTCCTCCGGGCGTTCGCCGAGGGTCCGGACGAGTTCGCGGGCATGGTGAACGTGATGACCGCCCCGCCCGCGCCCATGGTTCCGGTCGAGCTGCACGGCAAGCCCGTCGTCATGGCGCTGCTGGTCCACTCGGGCGCCGCCGGCGAGGCGGGGGAGGTGCTCGCCCCGCTGCGCGCGCTCGGGCCGGTGCTCGACGGCGTCCAGGAGATGCCGTACCCGGCGATGTTCGAGGGCGCCGGCGGCCCGCCGTCCGGCGCGGTGGGCGACGCCCGGAGCGGGTTCCTCGGTTCGGGGGCGTGGTCGCCGGACGAGGCCTGGGCCGCGGCCGCCATCGACGCGGTGTCCACCGCGGGCGGTCCTGCAGCCCTGAACATCCGTGCCATGGGCGGCGCGATCGGGCGGGTCGACCCGGCGGCGACGGCCTTCGCGCACCGGGACCCGGCCTTCATGGTCACCGTCTACAAGGGCGCACCGACCGCCGAGGCGCTGCCCGCGGCGAGCGAGTGGGTGGCGTCGGCCGCTAGGGCCCTCGGCGTCAGCGGGCGGGGCTATGTCAACTTCATGGGGACCGCCACGGAGCAGGACGTGCGCAACGCCTACCCCGAGGCGACGCTGGAGCGGCTGCGCGACGTGAAGCGGGCGTACGACCCGGGCAACCTGTTCGCGTCGAACCACAACGTGCGGCCCTGACCCGTATCGCTTGGACCTGTGTCGCTTAAACGACGTCGCTTAAACGATATCGCTTAAACGATACGGAGCATTGTCCTGCCGTCGTCGGGCTCCGAGGATCGAACGACCTGATCACTCGGAGCACCGACGAAGGAGCCGGACATGACGCTCTACAACACACTCGGCCGGGTCCGGGCGACGGCACTGGCCGCCGTGCTGGTCCTGCTCGCGGCGGCGGCGATCGTCGTCGCGCAACCCAACCCGCCCGCCGCCAATGCGCACGGCGGACTCACCTACCCGGCCACCCGCACCTACGCGTGCTACGTGGACGGCATCCAGAACGGGCAGGGCGGCGACGTGAACCCGCAGAACCCGATGTGCCAGAACGCGCTGGCCGTGAACGGGAACTACCCGTTCTACAACTGGTTCGGCAACCTGCTCAGCAACGCGGACGGGAACCACCAGGAGGTCATCCCGGACGGCAACCTGTGCGGTCCGCAGGAGTCGTTCTCCGCGTTCCGCGAGCCGGGCACCCAGTGGCCGACGACGACGCTCGAACCCGGCCGGACCATCACGGTCTCGTACAACGCCTGGGCCAAGCACCCCGGCACGTGGACGCAGTACATCACCAAGGACGGCTGGGACCCGTCCCAGCCGCTCGCGTGGGACGACCTCGAGCCCGTGCCATTCGACGAGGTGACGAACCCGCCCCTGCGCCCCGGTGGGCCGCAGGGCGACGAGTACTACTGGGACGTCACGCTCCCGGACAAGAGCGGGTACCACATCATCTACTCGATCTGGACCCGGTCGGACAGCCCGGAGGCGTTCTACAACTGCGCGGACGTGGACTTCCGGCTGCCGACCCCCACCACGCGAACGCCCATCACACCGGTCTAGCACTCTTGGTCGTCGGCGCGATCCTTGCGACTACCTGCCCGCTCTAGGCGCAAGGGTCGCGCTCACGACCAGGACGGCGGACGCGGCGTAGCCACCGACCTGCAGCAGGTTGAGCGCGGTCAGGACCCGCAGGCCGAAAACGGCGTCCTGCAGCGTGCCGATCATGGCGGCGATCGCGACCAGGCCCAGCAGCACTGCCCCGGCAACCCGGGCGCGGTGGTGGGGGAAGCAGAACAGGGCGGCCGCCAGCAAGGGTCCGAGCCCGGACACCAGGATCGGCAGCACGAGCTGGGGCACGAACGCCGGATTCCAGGCGTGCATCGTGACGCCCGGCTCGAAGAGCATCCGGAGCGGCGGCGATGCGAGCACCAGGGGGACCACCGCCGTCCAGCGCCACGCGAGGCCGTGGGCCCCTGGCCGGAGCATTCCGGTCCATGCGATCGCGCCGGACAGGCCGAGCGCGACGAACGGCAACGTCTCCCCGAACGTGACCGTTCCGCCGAGCGCTGTCCGGCTCACCAGGAGGACGATCACCAGGAGGCCCGAGCTGACGATCGCCGTGCGCAACGCTCGCCGAGACCTGAGGGTCGCCGCGCCGGCGGCCAGTACCAGCACCGCCGGCAAGGACGCGTCGACCAGAGACTCCATCAGGAGGAGGATCCCGCCGGCAGCCGGCCGGATCCCGGGGCCGTGCGCGAACAGCTCCGGCACGTACAGGGCGACGGTCAGCACGAGCACTGTGAGGGCGGCGAGCGTCAGCGCTCCGGTCCGGCCGGACGGGTCGGCCGGACCGCCTTCCGTTCCCTCGTCGGCTGCGGGCGGCGAGGGAACGACGACGACGGCGGTGTCCGACGTCGTGACGAACTCTCTATCGGTGGCGTCCGACGGTGCGGCGGGCGCTCCGGCGTCGAACCGGACCGGGCCCGCCGTGTCCTCCGTATCAGCGAGGGCGGCGTCGTCGTCCACCCCGAGTGCCTGCCTCGCCACGATCCCGGCGACGGCGCAGCAGAGGGCCAGCCCTACGACGGCGAGCCGGTACGGGTGCGGTGGTCGGCCCAGCACGAGGTCGGTGACGAACAGGCTGAAGCCGGTGAGGACGATGAGCACGGCCCCGGAGACCTGCGGTTCACGGCCGGGCAGGCAGACGAGGCCTGCCGCGAGGATCGTGAGCGATAAGGAGACGGCCAGCGCGGCGGCCAGGACCGGTCCCCACGGCCCGAGATAGAAGGTGTCCGAGGACGACCTGACCCCACTGATGTACTGGCCGAAGGGCGGCGCGAGGGCGAGCAGGAGGAGCGGCACCCACTGGCTGCTTCCTGCCCGCACCCTGTTCCACCAGGCGAGGGCCAGCGCGACCAGGGCAAGGCCGAGCTGGACGGGGCCTGTCCAGAGGCCGAACCAGACAGGGCCCGCGTCGTCGAGGCCCGCGTCTGCGACCAGGGCCAGGGCGGTCAGGGCGGCGAGGTGCAGCGTTGCCCCGGCGGTCATCACCAGCAGGAACGTCCGCGAGCCGCGAGCCACCGCGACGGCCATGAGCACCAGTGTGGGCAGCACGGATGCGGGGGCTGCCCCAGCCATCACGTGCCAGGTATCGGTGTAGTACGCCTGGGAGAAGAGCCCGGCCGGCAGGGCGAACAGTCCGGACGCGGCCAGCAGCAGCGCGGCGGTCAGGAGAAGGGCACCGGCGCGGGCGGCCGTGTTCGTGCGCGGGCTCGGTGCGTCGGCGGTCATGGGCACACCCTGACAGAGGCGGTCGCTGTCGCGAACGAAAGTCGGGGGTCTTGGCCGGCTCGACCAGCGGCCGCGGTGTGTCGCGCGGGGTAGACGCCGTCTACGCCGCGCGACACACCGCAGCTCCCGGCGTCACGGCACGGTGTAGCCCGCGGTGCGGAACATCTCGTACCACTCGGCGCGCGTGAGCGGCAGGTCGGACCCGAGGGCCGCGCCCGCCACCCGCTCGGGGCTGGTCGTACCGAGCACTACCTGCATCTGCGCGGGGTGGCGCGTGATCCAGGCGGTGGCGACGGCGATGGCCGGCACGTCGTACTTCTTGGCGAGCCGGTCGATCACGGCGTTCAGCTCGGGGTAGTCCGGCGACCCGAGGAACACACCGTTGAAGAACCCGGCCTGGAACGGCGACCAGGCCTGCACGGTGATGTCGTTGAGGCGGCAGTAGTCGAGGGTGCCGGAGTCACGGCTGATGGACTGGTCCAACCCTTGCATGTTCGCGGCCACGCCCTGCGCCACGAGCGGCGCGTGCGTCACCGAGAGCTGGAGCTGGTTGGCGACGAGCGGCTGGGACACCGACTTGCGCAGCAGCTCGATCTGGCCCGGCGTGTGGTTGGAGACGCCGAACGAGCGCACCTTGCCCGACGCCGACAGCTCGTCGAACGCGCGCGCCACCTCGTCGGGCTCCACGAGGGCGTCCGGTCGGTGCAGCAGCAGGATGTCGATGTAGTCCGTGCCGAGTGCGGCCAGCGAACCGTTCACGGACTCGATGATGTGCTCGTACGAGAAGTCGAAGTACGGCCCCTCGCGCACGATGCCGGCCTTCGTCTGGAGCACCATCTGCTCGCGCTCGGACGACGTCAGCCGCATCGCCTCGGCGAACCGCTTCTCGCAGCCGTGCAGGGCCGAGCCGTAGACGTCGGCGTGGTCGAAGAACGAGATGCCGGCGTCACGTGCGGTCCTGACCAGGTCGCGCACCTCCTCGTCCGTCTTCTCCTGGATGCGCATGAGGCCGAGGACGACGTTCGGGACCGTGAGGTCGGTCCCGGGCAGGGTGAAGGTCTTCACGGGGATTCTCTCCTGTGGGTGGGAAGTCGGGGGAGGCTCAGGCGGCGGAGAGCCGCGCCACCTCGTCGGCGGTGAGCTCGAGCTCGGCCGCCGCCGCGGAGTCGGTGATGCTGGCGGGCCGCGACGCCCCGGGGATCGGTACGACGACGTGCGACAGCGCCAGCTCCCAGGCCAGGACCACCTGGTAGGGGCTCACGCCGTGGTCGGCGGCGACCTCGGCGAAGGCGGCGTGGCGGGTGGCGAGCTCGCCGGCGTTCGAGATGCCGCCCAGCGGGCTCCACGGCAGGAACGCGATGCCCAGCTCGGTGCACAGGTCGAGCTCGGGCTCCGACGAGCGGAACCGCGGCGAGAACTGGTTCTGGACCGAGACCAGGCGGCCGCCGAGGATGTCCTGCGCCTGCCGGATCTGGCCCGGGTCCGCGTTGGAGATGCCGGCCATCTCGATGACGCCGTCGTCGAGCAGGTCGCGGATCGCGCCCACCGAGTCGCCGTAGGGCACGTTCGGGTCGGGCCGGTGGAACTGGTACAGGCCGATGGCCTCGACCCCGAGCCGCTTGGCGGACGCCTTCACGGCCTCCTTGAGGTACTCGGGCCGGCCGTCCTTGGTCCAGGAACCGTCGCCGGGACGCAGGTGCCCGCCCTTGGTGGCGACCAGGACGTCGGAGGTGTCGCCGCCGTACGTGCGCAGGCCCTCGGCGATGAGCTCCTCGTTGTGACCCACCTCGTCCGCGTGCAGGTGGTAGGCGTCAGCGGTGTCGATGAGGGTGACGCCCGCGTCGAGGGCGGCGTGGATCGTGGCGATCGAGCGGTCGCGGTCGGGACGCCCCTCGATGGACATCGGCATACCGCCGAGGCCGATCGCGGAGACGGCGCGGCCGCCGATGGTGCGGTGCTGCATGAGCTGCTCCTCAGTGTCGCAACGGGTTCGAGCCTGAGACTAGGAAGCGATAACCTAGAAGTCCAACAACTCCTCATCATCATTCCTAGAACTGGTACTGTTTAATGGAACTGCGTCAGATGGAATACCTGGTCGCCCTCGCGGACGAGCGGCAGTTCACCCGCGCCGCCGAGGTCACCGGCGTCTCCCAGTCCGGGCTGTCCGCCGCGATCCGTAACCTCGAGGTGGAGCTGGGCACCAGGCTGTTCACGCGGACCACGCGCAAGGTCGAGCCGACCGAGGCCGGCCTGGCACTGCTGCCCTTCGCCCGTTCCATGCTCTCCTCCGCGACGGAAGCTCGCGACGCGGTGGTGCAGGTCTCGCGCGAGCTTGCGGGGACGCTGCGGGTCGGGGCGGAGCAGTGCCTCGGCTTCGTCGACGTCGGCTCCCTGCTCGAACGCTTCCACCGCCGCTACCCACGCGTGGAGATCGCGTTCACCCAGGCGGGCTCGCACGAGCTGCTGGCCGGGGTGCGCGACGGCGACCTCGACGCCGCGTTCGTCGCGACGTCGGACCATGTGGGCGTGCTGCCGCGCGCCGTCCTGGGCCGTGAGCCGGTGGTGCTCCTGTGCCCGCCGGAGCACCCGCTGGCGTCCCGACCGGCGGTGGACCGGGCCGACCTCGGCGGCGAGACCTTCATCGACTTCCACCCCTCCTGGGCGATCCGCCGGATGAACGACGAGGCCCTCGCCGCGCGCGGCGTGCACCGCCTGGTGCGGTGCACCGTCAACGACGTGCACACGCTGCTCGACCTGGTCGACCGCGGGCTCGGCGTCGCGCTCGTCCCGCGGCACGTCGCGGCCAAGCTGCAGGCGGCCCGGCTGGTCGCCGTCCCGTTGCTGCCGGACGGCGGGGCGGACTGGGTCGTCTCCGTCGTCACCAACTCGGGGGAGCGGCAGGACTCGCCCGCCCCGCACCTGCTGGAGCTGCTCGACGAAGCCCCGGTGCCGGCTGCCTGAGTCCAGCACTCAGCGATGAGTTCGCCGGTGGTCGATCGTCGGACTGTGCAGGAGGCGCGCAGCGAGCGTGCCGCTCACCGAGGAGCGACACCATGAAGCATGTACGACCGGCGGCCGTGGCATCGGCCCTCGCCCTGATCGTGACGGCATCGGCCCTGCCGGCCGTCGCCGTGGAGGCGGTGCCCGGCGAGGTCGCCGAGTACACCGGAACGATCGACGGCGCGGACTACCGGGCCGTCGTCCCCGACGACTGGAACGGCACCCTCGTGCTGTTCGCGCACGGCTACTTCCCCACACAGTTCGCGGAGCTGGGCTTCGAGGTCCCCGACCAGCTCGCCAACAACCCACGCGCTGAGGAGTGGCTGACCGGTCAGGGCTACGCGCTCGCCGGCTCGATGTTCGGCGACGACGGATTCGGCTACACGCTGCCCGACGCCGTCGACCACCAGGAGGCGGTCCTGGACTGGTTCGCCGACGAGATCGGCGAGCCGGACACGACGCTCACGAACGGTCAGTCCTTCGGTGGCGCGATCGCGGCCCTGCACGCGGAGCAGGACCCGCGCGTGGACGGCGTGCTCGGAACGTCCGCGGGATTTGACCCGCTCGGTGGCTGGGACGCCGCCCTCGACGTGCAGTACGCGGCGACGACCCTCCTGTTCGACGATCTGGTCGACGAGAACGGCAACCCGGTCGAGATCGTGAACCCGACCGACCCGGAGGCCTCGCAGGCCGCCCTGACCGGTGCCGCGTACGGGGCGCTGGGCGACCCCGAGGCGAACGCCCGCATGGCGCTCGCGGGATCGCTGGTCCAGGTCCCCGCCTGGTTCGACTTCGCGAGCCCGCGCCCGGAGGACCCGCAGCAGGCCGCCCAGGCCCTGAGCGAGTGGGTGGTGAACGCCTACCTCAACGGGCACGGGCCCGCGGACCGGGCGCACATCGCCGAGGTGTTCGGGGGGAACCCCTCGACGAACGCCGACGTCGACTACCACCAGCTGTTCCGCCGGTCCGCGGAACGCCAGACCGTGGAGGCGGCGTACGAGGCCGCGGGGCTCGGCAAGGACCAGCTCCGCGCGGACCTCGACGCCCTGGACGCTGGGACGCGGTACGACGCCGATCCTGCCGCGCGGGCGCGGATGGCCGAGCACACGTCCCCGGGCGATCTCGATGTCCCGGTCCTCACGGTGCACGCCACCGGCGACGGCGGCGCTCCGGCGGCCGACGTCCGCTCCTACACCGACCACGTCCGCGCCGAGTGCGGGGACGTCCGCAACCTCTGGGTCGCGCGCGGCGGGCACCCGACGGTGACCGCGGCAGAGGAGATCGTCGCGATTCAGGCCCTCGAGCACCGCGTACGGACCGGCGTCTGGCCGCCGCTCAACCCGCACGCCACGGGCAGGTCTGCCGCCGCTCTGCCGGCGGAGACCCAGGTCGTGGCGACATGGGACGAGAACTTCGAGACGATCTTCGTCAACACGGACGCGGCGTTCACCCGCTACACCCCGCCCCGCGCCCCCCGCGCAACGTACTGACACGCGCCGTTGACGTTGAGTGCTGGATATTCGCCCTTCTGAGCCACAAAAGAGGGCGAATATCCAGCACTCAACGATCGGTCAGCAGGTGGTTGTTGGCGACAGCCAGTCGGCTCGGTCGTTGTAGCCGCCGTCGGCCGCGTCGCCCACGCGGAGGGTCAGGTCTCGGATGCCGGTGACGTCGATATCGAACGAGGTCTCCACGCCCCGCGTCACGGTGCCGCTCGACCAGAGCGTCTCGCCGTCGCCGACCACCTCGAACGTCGCCGTGCCGCCCTCCGGGCCGACATTGTTCACCACGTCATCGATCCCGACGCCGCCCGTGAGCCGGGTGCACGAACCGCCCAGGTAGTACCGGATCTGGGACGGGCTGGCGACGCCGATCCCCGTCGGGTGCACGGTGCCCGCCACCGTGAGCGGCGAGCCGCCGCCCACGCTCTTGTCCACGGCCGGCTCCATCCACCCGCTGGTCGCGCTCACCCACGGGTGGTGCGACAGCACTACGTCGCTCCCGCTGGGCGTGGCGGGCGCGACCGTCACGCGCGACGGCGGCGTCGTGCCCGCGGGGGCGCCGCGGTACGCGACCGTCGCGGTGACGTCGTAGCCGCCGGTGCTGGTGCCCGCCGGTACGTCGACGCTGAAGGTGACGGTCGCCGATCCCCCGGGGCGCACCAGGCGCGGCGCCGGGCCCATGGGGCTGACCGTCCAGCCGTCGGGCGCCGTGAGCGAGACGGCCGGACGGCGCACGGGGGTGCTGCCGTCGTTGTGCAGCGTCACCTCGGTCGTCAGCCGGTCGCCGGCCGCGGCCAGCAGGTCGGTGGTCGGCGCGACGTCGTCGGACCCGACCGCCGTGAAGGCCGGCGAGGCGGCGACCAGACGGGGGACGCCGCCGGCCCGGGTGGGCGTGACCCGCAGCAGGGCGGCGCCGTGTGCCGGGACGGCGGCGCGGATCGTCCCCGCCGACTGCGTGCGGGCGTCCGTCCAGGTGTCCAGGACGGCGAACGACCGGCCGCGCAGACCCAGGTCGCGGGCGGTGGTCGAGACCTCGGCGGGCCGGTCGCCGCGGTTCAGGAGCGCGATCGCGACCGAGCCGTCGGCCAGCGGCTTGGCCCACGTCTCGGTGGTGCCGGCCGCGCCGACACGGGTGCCCTGGATGCCGAGCGGGTCCTGGTCGATGGCCAGCACGTCGTCGTCGAGCAGGATGTCCATCGACTCCTGCTCGAGCGTGCGCGGGTCGCTGGAGATGATCAGCGGCGCCGCCGCGATGGTCCAGAGCGACATCTGGGTGCGGAACTCTTCGGTGGTCATCCCGAGCTCCGGGCCCAGGTAGTCCGGGTCGCTGAACCGCCCCGGACCCGCCACCTCCGGGTGCCGCGCGTTGGCGTCGAAGTTGCGCAGCACGTCCTTGAACTGGATCTGCCCCACGAACCCGACGTCCGTGTAGGTGCGCCAGGACTCCGCGATGTCGGGCGCGTACGTCCAGGACCAGGTCGACTGCTGCTCCTCGGGGTAGTCGCCCCAGTCGGGGGAGGTCACCGGGTTGCAGAGGTTGAAGATCATCGACCGCCCGGAGCCGTTGTTCCGCAGCGCCTCCGCGAAGGCGGTGAACGCCTCTCGCGGGTCCAGGTCCGCGGTGATGCCGCACAGGAAGTCGACCTTGACGGCGTCGTACCCCCACTCGGCGAAGGTGTCGGCGTCGGTCTGGTAGTGGCCGCCGCTCCCGAGGCCGCAGGTCCCCGGGATGTACGGGCCGGCGTCGGTGTAGATGCCGGCGCGCAGGCCGCGGTCGTGGATGGCGTCGGCCAGCGCCGCCATGCCGTCGGGGAAGCGCTCGGGGTCGCCCTGGAGGCGGCCGTCGTCGCCGCGCGGGACGTCGGCCTGCCAGCCGCCGTCGAGCCACACGATGTCGTAGCCCGCCTCCGCCAGACCGGACGAGACCAGGAAGTCGGCCACGTCCAGCACCTCGTCGGCGCCGAAGTCCCCGCCCAGGCCGTAGTAGGTGTTCCAGCCCTGGTAGGGCGTGGGGCTCGGGCTCGACGGCGGCTGGCCGACGGCGGGTGCGGGGCCGGGCGCGGCCGCTGCGGCGCCGGCCGCCGGCCACGTGGCAGCCAGCCCCGTCGCGGCCAGCGCTGTGGTGAGCAGGGCGGCACTCGCTCTCGCCGCCCAGGTACGTACGGTGAACATCCAGGTCTCCTGACGTCGTCGTCGGTTCGGCGGTGCGCCGAAGGAGGAACCCACCCAGCAAACCCCGCGCCCCGCCAGGACGGAATGCAGAAGCCGACGCACCCACCTGGACGATCCGACGCCGGCGTCAGCGCTCGCGGTCGTGGATGCCGCGCCGGAAGTCGGTGGGGCTGCAGGAATGGACGCTGCGGAACTGGCGCGAGAAGTAGAACGGGTCGGGGTAGCCGACGGAGCGCGCGATGTCGGAGACCGGCAGCTCGGTCGTGATCAGCAGCTCGCACGCCCGCGCCATCCGCAGCCGTTTGGCGTACTCGACGACGCCGCCGCCCGTCGCGGCCCGGAAGCGGGCCGAGAAGTGCGAGGTGCTCAGGCCGAACCGGCGGGCGAGCGCGGCCACGTCTACCACGGTGTCCAGGTGCGTGCGCAGGTATTCCTGCGCGGCGCGGACGGGCTCGCCCCGGACCGGGCTGCCCGCGGCGGCGTCCGCGGTGATCTGGGCGAGCACCGACCAGGCGGCGCCCGCGCAGCGCAGCAGGCTGGGGTAGGTCTCGTCCGTCTCGAGCGCCTGGACGACGCGTTCCAGGTCGGCGACGACGCGGACCAGGTCGTGCACCTCGACCACCGCCACGTCGTCGGGCCCGGCGCGCCCGGCGAGGTCGCGCTCGAACTCGCCCGCGTCGGGGCCGCGGGCGTGCATCCACCAGATCGTCCATGGATCGTCGTCGTCGGCCCAGTACTCGTGGGGTACCCCGGCCGGGATGACCAGGGCCTCCGTCGCCGAGATCCGGTGCAGGCCACCGGGGGTGCGGCACCAGCCGCGACCGGCGGAGGCGACGATGACTATGGTCCCGATCGCGCCGTGCCTGCGCACCCGGCCGTGGTTCGCAGCGTGCGGAAAATAGCCCGCGTCCGTGACCAGCAGGCGCGACGTGGGGCCTTCCTTCGCCGCGGCCCGGACCACGGTGGTCGGCAGCACCCGGAGGCGCTGCCCGGGGAAGCCGTCACGGATTCGCACTCCTGGAGCGTAGCCCCACCGGCCCGGCGTCGTCAGCCCGGGGATTCCGGCGCGGATCGTCGGATCATCCAGGCAGTTAAGTCGATACGTCGCTTCCGGCGTCGGCCGGTGGTTCGTACCGTCGGTCACATGCTCGATGAGGAGTCAGCGCCCGACCTGCCCGACCTTCCCGCCCGGCCCGACGACCTGGCCGGCCGGGCCGCGGTCGCCTGGGAGGCGCCGCTCACCCTGACCACCTACGAACCCCTGCCGCCCGACAGGTTTCCCGCGTACCTGGACCGGCGGGTCTACCAGGGCTCGTCGGGGCGGGTGTACCCGCTCCCGTTCCACCACCAGATCGCCGACGAGCCCCACCAGCGGGCCTGGCGCGCGGTGCACCTCGAGAACGAGTGGCTGCGCGTGGTGGTGCTGCCGGAGCTCGGCGGGCGCATCCACGTGGCCCGGGAACGCCGCACCGGCCAGGACTTCTTCTGGACGAACCCGGTCATCAAGCCCGCGCTCGTCGGTCTGGCGGGCCCGTGGGTGGCGGGCGGCGTCGAGCTCAACTGGCCCCAGCACCACCGCCCGGCGACCTACCTCCCGGTGGACGTCGAGATCGAGGAGGAGCCCGACGGCGCCGTCGTCGTCTGGTGCTCCGACCACGACCCGTTCACGCGGATGAAGGGCATGCACGGCGTGCGGCTGCGCCCCGACAGCGCCGTGCTGGAGCTGACGGTGCGGCTCTACAACCGCACCGAGCTGCCGCAGTCGTTCCTGTGGTGGGCCAACGTCGCGGCCAAGGTGGACGACGACTACCAGTCCTTCTTCCCGCACGATGTCACGTACGTGGCCGACCATGCGCGGCGCGCGATCACGGCGTTCCCGCACGCCGACCGGCCGTACTACGGCGTCGACTACCCCGCCCGGACGGGGGACGTCCGCACCGCCGCCGACGGCGCCGGGCTCACCGGCGACCAGCTCGACTGGTACCGCAACATCCCGGTGCCGACGTCGTACATGTGCCTGGCCAGTGACGAGGAGTTCTTCGGCGGGTACGACCACGCGACCCGCCTCGGCTTCGTGCACGTCGCGGACCGCGCGCTCTCGCCCGGCAAGAAGCAGTGGACCTGGGGCAACGCCCCGTTCGGGCACGCCTGGGACGAGAACCTGGCCGACGACGGCTCTCACTACGTCGAGCTGATGGCCGGCGTGTTCACGGACAACCAGCCTGACTTCGCGCACCTCGCCCCCGGTGAGACCAAGGTGTTCTCCCAGTTCTGGTACCCGTTCCGCGAGGTCGGGCCGGTGGACCGGGCCACCCTCGACGCCGCCGTCCGCCTGGAGCGGCTGACGACCCGCTCGGGCACGACGGCGCGGACCGGCGTCGTCGTGCCGCGTCCCCTGCGGGGGATCGAGGTGACGCTGTCGGACGGCGACCGCGTCCTGGCGACCGACGTCGTGGACGCCGACCCGGCGCACCCGGTCCAGCTCACGCACGACCTGCTCGCGGGGACGGGGCCGCTCACGGTGACGGTGACCCACGAGGGGCGGGTGCTGGTCACCTGGGACGAGCAGGAGGTCTCGACGGGCTCGACCAGCGACGCGCCCGTCGAGACCCCCGCCCCCGCCGAGGAGCCGCCCGCGCCCGAGCAGGTCGGCAGCGTCGAGGAGCTGGCGCTGATCGCGGCGCACCTCGAGCTGTACCGGCACGCCACCCGCGCCCCCGAGCCGTACTGGCACGAGGCGCTGCGCCGGGACCCCGGGCAGACGGACAGCCTGATCGGTCTCGCGCGGCGCGCCTACGTCGCGGGCAGCTTCACGGAGGCGGCCGAGCACCTCGAACGCGCCGTCGGGCGCCTGACCAGGCTGCACCGCAGCCCCCGCGACACCACCGCCGTCTACCTGCTGGGCCTGGTGCGCGAGGTGCTCGGCGACGACTCCGGCGCCTACGAGGCCTACGCGCAGGCCGCCTGGGCTCGGGCCTGGCGGGCCCCGGCCGGCTACCGGATGGCCCGGCTCGACGCGCGCGCGGGCCGCTACGAGCAAGCCCTCGCCCGGCTGGCCGACGTGCGCCGCACCGAGCCGGACCACCTGCAGGCGCTCGCGCTCGCGGTGGTGTGCCACCGCCGGGCGGGGCAGCCCGAGGCCGCGGCCTCCGCGCTGGCCGCGGCTCGCGCGCTCGACCCGCTCGACGCCTGGCTGCGGCACCTGGACGGGCTGCCCGCGAGCGGCGACGCCCAGACTCTCCTGGACGTCGCGATCGAGCTCGCCGGGGTGGGGGAGCACGACGCCGCGCTGGCCTGCCTGGCCGACGCCGAACGCCGCGAGGACCACCGGCCGGCGGGCCAGACCGCCGTCCGGCCGCTGCTTGCCTACCACCGCGCGCACGTGCTGCGGCTCGCGGGCCGTGCTGCCGAAGCCGCGGAGGAGCGGGCTCGGGCCCGCACCCTCGACGCGACCTGGTGCTTTCCCGGTCGGCTCGCCGACGCGGCGGTGCTCCAGGAGGCGGCCGACGTCGAACCCGGCGACGCCGTCGCCCGGTCGCTGCTGGGCCACTGGACCTACGCCGCCGGACGCCGCGCGGACGCCCTGGCCCTGTGGCGGGCGGCGGTGGCGCTGGACCCGGACGACGCGGTCGCCTGGCGGAACATCGGCCTGGGCGCCGTCAACCACGAGCGGGACCTGACCGCGGCCCGCGACGCGTACGTCCGGGCCCGTGCCGCCGCGCCGGGTGACGCCCGGCTGCTGTACGAGAGCGACCAGCTGGCGGCGCTCACGGGCACGAGCCCCGCGGCCCGGCTCGACGCCCTGATGGCATCAGATGACCATGCATCTGCTGCCAGCCAGGCATCGAATCTGGCAGCAAGTGCATGGTCATCCGACGACGGCGGCCCCGCCGCCCTCGACCGCGACGACCTCGCCGTCGAGACGCTGCACCTGATGATCACCGAAGGGCGCGCCGACCAGGCCGTGACGATCCTCGGCCGCCGCCGGCTCCACCCCTGGGAGGGCGGCGAGGGCCAGGCCCTGCTGGCCTGGGACCGGGCGCACACCCGGCTCGCGCTGGACGCGCTCGCCGACGCCCGGGCGCGCGCCGCCGTCGAGCACGTGCGGGCGGCTCTCGCGCCGCCGCGCAACCTCGGCGAGGCGCGTCATCCGCTGGCCAGCACCGCGTACCTGCACCTGCTGCTCGGGGACGCGCTCGCGGCCGCCGGGCAGACCGGCGACGCCGCCGACGCGTGGCGCACCGCCGCGGCGCAGCGCGGCGACTTCGTCGACATGAGCACGCAGGAGCACGGTGAGCAGACGTTCTGGACGGTGCTCGCCCTGCGCCGCACCGGGCAGCACGACGCGGGGGACAAGCTGACGGCGTCGCTGCGCGCCTACCGCGACCGGTACGCCGTCGAGGTGCCCCGCGTGGACTACTTCGCCACCTCGCTGCCCGACCTCCTGCTGTTCGAGGAGGACCCGCTACGGGTGCGCGACCGGCGCGTGCTCTTCCTGGACGCGCAGCTCGCCCTCCTGGCCGACGACACCGCGGCGGGCGAGACCCTGCTGCGGCGGCCGGAGCTGGCGGCGTCCCGGCATGCGGCCGATCTGCGGCACGGCGTCGCCCGCCGGGGCGCGGAGCTGCTGCACGGACCCACACCGGCCGGACCGACCACGGATGCGGACCTACCCGTTTCCGTGCACTGAATGCACTGCACCGAATTCACCAGTGCGCCAACGAGGGCGCACGAAGGAGGAACCAAGATGTCCGAGCGAACCAGGATGTTCGAACTGACCCGCCGCCAGCTGCTCGCGGGCGGCATGACGCTGGGCGCCGCGAGCCTGCTGGCCGCGTGCGTGGGTACGACGCCGAGCGGTGGTGGCGGCGGTGGCGGTGCGAGCACCGGCGTCGTGACCCTGCAGAACTCGATCCAGGACGCCGACCCGAAGGCCGCGCTGGAGGCGCTCGTCAAGGCCTACCCGGGCGGCGACGTCACCATGAACTCGGTGGCGACCGAGCAGTTCCGGGCGCAGCTGACCAACTACCTGCGCTCCGGCGACGCGCCCGAGGTGCTGAGCTGGTACGCCGGGTCGGTCGCCCGGTCCTACGCCGAGGAGGGCCTGCTGCTCGACGTGTCGCCGCTGTGGGAGGGCGACGGCGCGTGCGCCGGGTACTCCGACGCGCTGCGCGGCCTCTCGTCGGGTGCCGACGGCAAGCAGATCTTCGTGCCCACCAACTACTACTGGTGGAGCGTGTTCTACAAGAAGTCGTCGTTCGAGAAGTGGGGCGTCGAGCCGCCGACGTCGTGGGACGAGTTCCACGCCCTGTGCGAGAACCTCCGGGGCCAGGGGATCAACCCGCTGACGAACGGCCTGGCGTCCACGCCGTGGATGGCGTCGGGCTGGTTCGACTACCTGAACCTGCGGGTCAACGGCGCGCAGTACCACCGGGAGCTGCTGGCCGGCGAGCACGCGTTCAACGACCCCGAGGTCGTCGCCGTCATGGAGGAGTACAAGCGGCTCATCCCGTACTTCGACAAGAACATGGTGTCGTACTCGGCCCAGGAGGCCGCGACGCCGATGGCCCAGGACAAGTCGGCGATGTACCTCGTCGGGGCGTTCGTCACCTCCTACTTCCCCGAGGACCAGCAGGACGACCTCGACTTCTTCTCGGTCCCGGTCATCAACGACTCGGTGCCCACCGCGGAGGAGGCGCCGACCGACGGGTTCTTCGCGGCCGCCAAGAGCGACAACCACCAGGGCGCGCTCGACCTGCTGAGCTACCTCGCCTCGGCGGAGTCGCAGCAGCAGTTCATCGAGCAGTCCGGCTCCGCCAACCTGCCGACGTCGCCCGACGTCGACACGTCCGCCTTCAGCCCGCTCGTGCAGAAGGGCATCGAGCTGCTCAGCAGCACCGAAGAGATCACGCAGTTCTTCAACCGTGACTCCTCCGACGCCCTCCAGGCCACCGCCGACACCGCCCTGACCAAGTTCCTCGCCGAGCCCGACTCGATGAAGAGCATCCTGGACGAGTGGCAGACGGCGGCCGAGGGGGTCTTCGCGTCGTGAGCGCCCAGACCTCTGTCGCCGCGACGCGGCAGGGCGGCGGGGCCGGGAGCGGCAGGCCGCGCCGCCGCTCCCGGCTCGCGCGCGTCCCGCTGCTGGTCTGGGTGTTCCTGCTGGTCCCGTTCGTGCTCGAGCTGTTCTGGGTCTTCTGGCCCGCCGCGAACTCGTTCTCGCTCGCCCTGACCCGGTGGGACGGCATCGGCCTGGCGGAACCCGTCGGCCTGCAGAACTTCCGCGACCTGGCGGACGACCCGATCTTCCTGACCGCCCTGCGGAACAACGTGATCTGGGTGCTCGGCTTCGGCGGCCTGTCGGTGGTGGGCGGGCTCGTCCTGGCCGTCACCCTGAACAAGCCCGGACCCCTGGTCGGCCTGTACCGCAGCGCCATCTACCTGCCCATGGTCGTCTCGCTCGCTGTCAGCGGCCTGTTCTGGCGCGTCATGTACGCGCCGGAGGGGCCGATCAACGGCACGCTCGGCCTGATCGGGCTGGAGCACCTGGAACGCCAGTGGCTCGCCGACCCCGCCGTCGCCCTGTGGGCAGTGCTGATCGCGGCCGTCTGGCGCCAGGTCGGCTACATCATGGTGCTGTACCTGGCCGGTCTCAA
The DNA here is from genome assembly GCF_050936155.1 of Promicromonospora sp. CA-289599. Taxonomy (NCBI): domain Bacteria; kingdom Bacillati; phylum Actinomycetota; class Actinomycetes; order Micrococcales; family Promicromonosporaceae; genus Promicromonospora; species Promicromonospora sp. CA-289599. The sequence continues at coordinate 934,252 of NZ_JBNJNI010000001.1, read as the reverse complement.
GGGCACCGACCCGACGCTCGAGGAGGCCGCCGCCGTCGACGGCGCCAACGCGTGGCAGCGGTTCTGGCGCATCGTCATGCCGCAGCTGCGCGGCGTGAACACCGTCGTCTTCGCCGTGACCGTCATCGACTCGCTGCGCACCTTCGACATCGTCTGGGCCATGACGCGCGGTGGTCCCTACAACGAGACCCAGCTGCTGAGCACCTACATGTTCCAGCAGGCGTTCACCACCGGGAACCTCGGCTACGCCTCGGCCATCGCCGTGGTCATCTTCGCCCTGGCGATCGGCTTCATCATCACCTACCTCGCCCGCCAGGCCCGGACGGAGGACTGACATGTCAGCACGCCCTGCCCGCTCCCCGTGGCTGCACGTCGCGATGATCCCGGTGACGCTCCTGTGGCTGAGCCCCATCGTGTTCGTCCTGTTCGTCGCCGTCCGGTCCTTCGACGACATCGCGAGCCGCGGCCTCGGCGCCCTCCCCGCGTCGTTCAGCACCGAGGGCTTCGGCACCGCACTGACCGACGGCGGCGTGCTCCAGGCGCTCGGCAACAGCGTCGTCGTCACCGCGTGGGCGGTCTTCGCCTCCCTCGCGCTGTCGTCCGTCGCCGCCTACGCGCTCAGCCGGTTCGACATCCCCGGCCGCCGCACCATCCTGCTCACCATGCTCGCCGGAAACCTCCTGCCGCCGCAGATCCTGCTCGTCCCGGTCGCGGCCATCACCGAGGCCATCGGCATCGCCGACACGCGCACCGCGCTCGTCGTCGTGCAGGTCGGGTTCGGCATCGGCTTCTACACGTTCGTGCTGCACGGCTTCATGCGCAGCCTGCCCACCGAGGTCTTCGAGGCCGCACGGCTCGACGGCGCCGGACCCGGCGGCATCTTCTGGCGCATCGTGCTGCCGCTGTCCCGGCCGGCGCTGGCGGCGCTCGCGGCCCTGGCGACGACGTGGATCTTCAACGACCTGATCTGGGCGATGACGGTGCTGCGCACCGAGTCGAAGTTCCCGATCACCGCGGCCCTGCTCAACCTGCAGGGCGGCTACGCGAGCGCGTGGAACGTGGTGGCGGCAGGATCGCTGCTGGCGGCCGTCCCGACGGCGATCGTCTTCTTCATGTTCCAGAAGCAGTTCGTGTCCGGACTTCTCGTGGGGGCCAACAAATGACGTGGACGCTCCCGACCCGGTCGGGCCGGTACGCCGTGGCGCTCGCACCGCGCGGGGCAGGCCTGGTCGCCGTCGGCTGGGGGCCCGACGGCGGCGACGGACCCGCGCCCGTGGCGGCGACGTCGTCCTTCGAGGCGGACCTGGACCTGCTCCCGCTGGAGGCGACGGCGCTCGGCACGCGCAACGTGCACGGCGCCGAGCTCGTGGTCCGGCGGGCGGACGGCCTGCGGGGCGCCCGGCTCGTCCTCTCGGGTGAGGTAGTGCTCGGACGGGACGACGACGGCGCCACGCACCTCGTGTGCCCGCTGGCCGACGAGGTGCTCGGCCTCGGCGTGCGCCTGCACCTGCGGACCCACCCCGCCCACGACGTCGTGGAGAAGTGGGCGGAGCTGCACAACACCTCGGAGCAGCCGATCGAGCTGCTCCGGGCCTGGGGCGGGGCGTTCACGATCCCGGCCGTGGCAGGGGCGGCGGTGAACCTGCTGGGTGGCGCCTGGTCGCGGGAGTTCACGCCGTTCGAGGCGACACTCGGCGCGGGGACGCTGAGCATCGGCAGCCGGCAGGGCATCACGTCGCACACGTATGCGCCGGTGGTGACGGTCGTGCCCGCGGGAACGGACGCGGGTGTCCGGTACGGCGTCGCGCTCGCGTGGAGCGGCTCGTGGCGGATGACGCTCGACGCCGTCCCCTTCGCCGACCACGTCCGGGTCGCGGCCGGGCCGGACGACGAGTCGGGCGTCCTCACCCTCGCCCCGGGGGAACGGCTCACCACCCCGGCGCTCGCCGGGGTACGCGTCGAGGGTGACGCCGACGACCTGGCGCACGCCTGGCACACCTACCAGGCGACGCTGGCCCGCACGCGCGGCCCCGAGCACCGGCCGGTCGTCTACAACTCGTGGTTCGCCACGACGTTCGACGTCCGCGTGGAGCACCAGCTCGAGCTCGCGGCGGCCGCCGGGGAGGTCGGCGCCGAGGTCTTCGTGGTCGACGACGGTTGGTTCCGCGGGCGCACGAGCGACCGCGCGGCGCTCGGCGACTGGGAGGTGGACCTGTACCGGAACCCGGACGGCCTGGGCCCGCTCGCCGCCGGCGTCCGCGCGCTCGGCATGCGGTTCGGCCTCTGGGTCGAGCCGGAGGCCGTGAGCCCGGACAGCGACCTGTACCGCGCGCACCCCGAGTGGGCGCACCAGGTGGCCGGCCGGCCCTTGGAGACGCTGCGCAACCAGTACGTGCTGAACCTGGGCCGGCCCGAGGTCGAGGAGTGGGTGCTGGGCACGCTGCGCCGCCTGCTGGGCGACGGCGACATCACCTACCTCAAGTGGGACATGAACCGCTCGATCGCCGACGGCGGGCAGAGCGTGCTCGGCGGCGACGACTGGTCCTGGCGGCACACGCAGGCCTACTACCGGATCCTCGACGCGCTGCGCGCCGAGTTCCCGCGGGTCACGGTCGAGGCGTGCGCGGGGGGCGGCGGGCGGATCGACCATGCGGTGCTCGCGCGGACCGACGTCGTCTGGCCCAGCGACGAGACCGGGCCGCGCGACCGGCTGGCGATCCAGCACGGATTCCTGGGCGTGCTGCCCGCCTGGACGATGAGCTCGTGGGTCACCGACCTGCCGGACCTGCTGGACCGCGACCGGGACGGCGCGCCGGCGAGCCTGGAGTTCCGGTTCGTCGTCGCGATGGCGGGGGTGCTCGGCATCGGCGCCGATCTCCTGGCGTGGGACGCGGCGACGCGGGACCGGGCCTCGTCGCTGGTGGCCCTGTACCGGTCTGTCCGGTCCGTGGTGCACACCGGCCGGGTGCGGCGGCACGGTTCTCCCGCGGACGGGGCGTGCGCGGTGCAGTACACGGGAGCGGACTCCGTCGTCGTGCTGGCATGGCGGCGGCCCGGCGCTGCCGATCTCACCGTGCACCTCCGTGACCTGGACCCGGACGCCCGGTACCGGCTGCGCGGCGACGACGTGGGGACCAGAGCGTTCACCGGAAAGGAGCTCGGGACCGAGGGCTTCGCCGTCGGATGGGCCTACCGGGACTGTGATGTCGTGATTCTGGACCGGGTGTGAGGATGCGCGGGTGACTGAACCGAGTGTGACCGCGCCCGACGCGGACGTGGCCCGGCCGCTGACCGTACGAACCGACCTGGCGCTCGGCGGGCGCTGGACGTCGCTCGCCACGCCCGAGCGCGAGTGGCTCTGGCGCAACCCGCGGATCCCCGACGCCGAGCGCGCCGCCGTCGCCCCGGGCGACGCGTTCGTCGACGCGGGCGGCGGCGAGGAGTGCTTCCCGACGCTCAACGGCCCGAGCGACCACGGCGAGGTGTGGTCGCGGCCGTGGTCCGCCGCCGACGACGAGCCGGGTGTCGACGTCGCGCCGGTCTCGGTCGGCGGTCTCACCCTGCGCCGTCGGCTGAGCGCGGACGACGGCGTCGTGCGGGCGCGGTACGCGATCGATGGCCCGCCGGGCGCGAGTGTGCTGCACGCGGTGCACATGCTGCTCGACGTCGGTCCGGGCGCGCGGCTGGAGGTGCCCGGTCGACCGGACGTGCTGGTGGTCGAGTGGCCTGCGCGGGGTCGGACGGTGCCGTCCACCTGGCCGGACGGCGACGGGGTGCCGCTCGACGTCCTGGGCCCCGACGACGGGACCGCCCGCTGCGCCGTCGTCGCGACCGACCGGGTCGACATAGTGGACGGCGCCGACCGACTCTCGCTCACCTGGGGCGTCGAGCCTGGATACGCGGCGCCGGTGTCGTTCGTCGTGTGGCGCAACCTCGGCGGCTGGCCCAAAGATGCGCCGTACCGCTCGATCGGCGTCGAACCGCTGCTCGGGGCCGAGTCGAACCTCGACCGTGCGGCGCCGCATCAGTTGGCACACCTGGACGAGACCGGCCGGATCGGCTGGTGGCTCGAAGTTCGTCACCAGCGACTTGCGGAGATCTTTTCGAAAAGTCCGCGATAGTCCTCGATGGCCACCCGTACCCGGTCTTGGCTACCGCCAAAGAGACCTGCGGTGAGCGGTCCCCACGCGTTGCCTTGGTGTTTGAGTTGGTCGGAGAGCGTCTCAAGAGAGTTGCCAGAACTATAACGTGATCGCCAGGTGGATCGCCCAAACCAGTGCGCACCGCCAACCCACAGGGAATCTTCCGATCGGGTCGTGTTCACGAAGTCTTGTTCGAGCAATCCGAGGAGTATTTCCGCCTGATCGAACTGAGTGTCGTATATGGGGTCGTCCGGGAGTTGTTCCGCGAAGACTGGCTTAAGGATGTGGTGCAGCCATTCAGAGACCGGCGTGCGATATTTAGTGGCACGTCCGTCCCCGAACGCTGCCAAGGCCTCTCCCGGATCCTCGTGCTCGATTGCCGCTCGGGCGAGCGCGTGCGGGACCATCTCGAAATCCGTGAATGGCTCGTAGGGATCGGTTGCCCTGACGAGGGGGACGGCTCGAGGACCTCGTGGTGTGGCCACGGTGACGTCCACGAGCAGCGTTCGCAGGTTGTGCCAGCGTTCCTGGCTTGCTGCGGCCAGTGCGGCTGTGAACACAGTCGCAAGTAGCGGCAGATTGCGCAGAGTAATCAGCATCGTGTGGCCACTCTTCACCTGCGCCGCCTCGGTACCGAGGCGGCGGAGTGCAGTACTCCAGGGTGCCAGAGCTGAAGGCTCGCCCCACCGAGCGGCGACCTGGAGCGACCAGCAGAAGGGAGCGATCAAACTCCAGTAAGATTGGGCCGTTCTTACCACCTCGGTGATAGCCTCTGAACCCTCCGTTGCGGTCAACCGCGTCGGAAAATACGTCTCGTTACGCATGGCGCTCAAAACGCGCGTCATTTCACCACTGATGAGGTCGTCCTGCGCGATCCGACGCGATGGATCGGGAAGCATTTCCTTTGTGGCTCGACGGAGGCGCTCTGGCCGCTCACGATCGGAAGCGCTTTGTACTGAAGCCGCCGTTGTTGCTTCGTCTGGAGCGGCGTCGCCCATCAACCGATGGATTGCTGTGGCCAATAGAACGGCTTGCGTGGCATAGTCGTCACCAAACAGGTCGACTCGGTTAAAGTCGTCCAGAGTTCGGCCAGCCCCCAAGTCCCATTGCGGCATCTCGACAGAGTCGAGGCGAAGCGGGATGAGCCACGGCCGGCCGGGTGCACGTAGGCGCAGCTCTTCGGCCGCCAGCGTGAGTTCCTCGTTCATGTACGACTTCGCCTTTGCTACCGATTGTTCCGAGAAGCAGGCAAGGAAGACGAGGGATCCGCTCTGGATGGCGTTGCGAATCTTCTGCTTCCAAGCGTCGCCAGGGCCGAGATCCTTCCGGTCGCGCCAGTAGGGAATCTGCGCCGCAGTGAGGACTTTGCAGAGTTCGTCCACTCGAGGGCTGTCTTCGTGCACATACGAGATAAAGACGTGCTTCGCAGCGTCAGCCATGAAGGGAAGCCTAGGACGACGCGGGGAGGTCGATCTGGCACAGGACTCAACTTCACCCGGGTGACCGCAGGGCAGGTGACCACCTGTCGTCAGCGACCGGTGGTGCCGAATCCGCCAGGCGAGCGCCAACTTGAGGGCCTGCAACTGGTTCTGTTCGTCGGTACGGCCTCGGCATCGTGGGGTCTAGAGTCGGATCGCGTTCCGGATCTCTTCGGCGAGTGCGTGGTTGCCGGCGGCGATGAACTTTCGCCGTTGGCTCATGGTTTTGTTGATCTCGGCCAGGGTGTTTAGCCCGTAGTCGAGTGCGATGGGGTTTCCGTCGAGGTCGATGGTGAAGCCTCCAGCCGCGTGCAGGATGTAGTGCCCCGGCGACAAGTCCCACACGGCGAAGCCCTTGGCGATCTCCATGGTCGCGTCGGTGAACCCGGCAGCGACGTGGCACAGGCTGATCGAGCCGAAGTCGACACCGATCCGTCCCTTCGCCCTCCCATCCTCGCCGGGGGTGCTGAGGAGGTCGAGAAACCGTTCCTGTCGTGCCAGGGGCTGGAACCGCTCGGCCGGCCGCATCAGGTAGTTGGTGACCAAGGCCTGCGAGAGGCGAGCGTTCGACGGCGACTCCAGGGCGTGCCGATCGCCGTCCGCCGTGATCAGGAACGCCCGGTCCGAACCGTCGTCGTCGCGGATGGCGAGGTAGAGCTGGACGTGGTGGAAGATGTCGCCGACGATCGCGATGACAGGCCGCCTCAACGACCGCGAGTAGACCATCAGGTGGGTGTAACCGTGCAGGGCACGCACTGCCAGCTCGCTGGTGTCCAGGGGGTCGACCAGGACGCATAGGTCGGGGTCGGGATCGTCGCCGATGACCTGGGGGTCGTCTTCCTCGGAGGCGTAGATGAACGACGGGATGACGTCGGCGAGGAGCTCCTTATAGCGCTGGTGCATCCAGAGGTCGTAGTCGGACAGGAAGTTGTCCTCGTGGCGCAGGTTCTTGTTCTCCGCACGACGACCGGTCAGGGCGGCCTGGACCAGGCGGGGTCGTATCTCGCCCATAGTGGCCTTGACCAGATCGGCAATGGTCTCCGCCAACTCCGGGACCGGGATCTCGCTGCTCATCTACGGCGTCTCCAGTCGGCTATCGCAACTCAAGTGGGGGCTCAATGCCCGGCGGGCTCATCGTGGCGGCAATGAACACGGCCTCGAAGTCTGCGGCGCGCATGATTTTCGCACCGGTCAGGTCGTCGAAGCTGTCGACCGCCAGCTCTCGGTCCTTGGTCATTGCCCCGAACACGGCGAAGTACAGCTCGGCTCGGGGGTACCTCGCGCGCACCTGTCGTGCGATGTAGCCGATCACATCGGCGTGCTTCACCTCAAAGTCGCAGATCACGATGGTCGGCGCGTCTCTGACATCGGGGAAGAAAGAGGCGCCATCGAGCACCACGCCGTCGCTCACCTTGTTACAGCGCAGGTAGCCGATGGGGCATCGGGCGAACCGGGACGAGGCGAGGAATGTCGCCATCACCAGCCCGGCCTCGTTGATCCCGAAGCAGATGTCAGCGTCGAGGCGCTTGCCGAGATTCTTGATCTGATGCGACAGGCTCTGGACGCCGTGGCCAAACGTCTCCCACGTCAGGTCGAGCAATCGCCCCGGCTGAGGATTGGGCAGGCTGAACACCTGGATATCAGGATTGCCGTACTCGACGGTGGGCACCGTCAAGATGAACTCCTGGCCAATCTGGCCCTGCCGTTCCCTCGCCGGGCGAACATCCTTGTGTGCTGTGTCAGGTAGCGGGGCTGATGCGTCGCCTGTGATCGTTTGCTTGTCGGTGGCGAACTGCTTCAGAGCGAGTTGGTCCTCGGCCGTGAGCCGCTCGTAGGCTTCGGCGATCAGTTCTGTCGGATTGATGCTCTCCTCGGCGACGCCCAAGGGGCCTTTGCCGTAGGCGGCGCACAGGATGAGCAGGCTCGACATCGAGGGCGGTGAGCCCTGTCCTCGGCCGCGGGCCCACGTCTCCCAGGCGTTGATGGTCGTACCGCCCAGGCTGGTCTGGTTTCCGGTGACGTCGTTGTAGCGCCCAGCCGCCTGGTCTTGTGACAATCCGGCCGCATACCGGTGCGCCTGCAAGCTGGGCACATCTGGATACCTGGCCATCAACTCGACTGCGGCGTTCTTCACGGACCTCAACTCGGTCCACAACTTCTTTCCTTGTGCGGCGAGTTCTCTGCCTCGCGCTTGAGGAGTGATTCCTTTGCGTTGATTCGCGCGTGCGTGCGGCGGTCCAGACGGAGTTCTCACGGCAGGTAGCCCTTCCACATCCGAACCTTAGCCATCCTGGAACCTCTTTGCCCATCGCAATGGGCAATGTCTGCGGGCGAGGCCATCACCACAGGTCAAGACACCCAAAGATCCGTTCGCCGGTGGCCCGCTGAACAGGTGTCTGCACTCCCGATCGGATGCGACCTTGGTCGAACTTCTCACCACCGACCCAAGGAACCGCCATGATGACTACGACCAGCGCGAGGGACGTTCACTATGACAGTGGAGCCGTGGCGAAGTGGGATGCGACGACTGATCACCGTCAGGACCGCGGCGGTACCCGGTTCGCGTTCGCCAGGTGTCTGCCTGTGGGATCAGTCCGATGACCGCGTCCGTGCCGGGCACGCGGATCGCGCGGCGACTGGTGGCGCTCGACATCGACGGAACTCTCCTCGTGACAGGCCAGGACCCGACCCCTGCCGTTCTTGCTGGGATCCGGGCTGCCCTGCATGCCGGGCATGAGCTTGTGCTCGCCACGGGGCGTTCCCTGTCCGGAGCGCTCTACGCAGCACGTCTCCTCGGAATCACAGACGGCTGGATCGTTGCCTCGAACGGCAGCGTCGTCGTCCGACTGAACAGAGGTGGATACGACGTCGTCGGGATACACACGGTTGACGCCAAGGCCGTCGTGCAGCTCGTTTCCGCCGTCCGTCCTGACCTTCGGATAGCGGCCGAGATAGTCGGTGTGGGTTACCACGTCTCGGAGCCCTTCCCGCCGCAGGAACTCGGCGGCGCACAGGTCGAGGTCGCCCGGCTCGACGACCTGTGGGCCGAGGCAACCCCGCGCCTGGCCATCTACGGTACGGGCGCCCAGAACCTTGTCCCGTCTATTCGCGCGGGCGGGATGACCGCCACGCGGACTCGCCCGGACTGGGTCGACGTGACACCCGGCGGGGTGAGCAAGGCGACCGCTTTGGAGACGATCCGCCGCGAGCTCGGCATCCCGAAGAGCCGGACTGTCGCCGTCGGAGACAGCGAGAACGACATCTCGATGCTGACGTGGGCTGAGCGGGGCATAGCGATGGGCAATGCATCTGCGCTGGTCCGGTTCTCCGCCAACTACGGGACCAAGGACGTCGAGGACGACGGTGCGGCACTGATCCTGCATGCGCTCGCTCAGCCTGATCGTGAGGACCTCACGGGCGGGACCCGGGCGGGCGCAGCGCCCGCCACCGCCGTCCAGGCTCACTGAACTCGCGGCTGGGCGGTGCCCAGCACCGCCGCCCGGCCGCAAGCCTGCTTCTGCGGGCGCACGTGCAGGCACCACCCGATCTGGAGGTAGATGACGATGACCGAGACGATCACGACCACTCCCGCCACGCCGTCCGAAGGCGCAGGTCTCAAGTTCGTGTGGCTGGAGGTCACGGGCAAGTGTCAGCTGGAGTGCGTGCACTGCTACGCCGATTCCGGGCCGGCCGGCACTCACGGAGTCATGACCACCGCCGATTGGCGGCGTGTGATCGATCAGTGCGCCGCTCTGGGGGTGGGGATGGTGCAGTTCATCGGCGGTGAGCCAACCCTGCACCCGGATCTCCCGACCCTGGTCGAACACGCCCTGGAGTCCGGCTTGGAGGTCGAGGTGTTCTCCAACCTCGTACATGTCTCGACCCGGATGTGGGACACGTTCACCCGGCCCGGGGGTGCGGCTGGCATGTTCCTGGTACAGCGACGACCCCAAACAGCATCTGCTGATCACGAAGCGGAACACGCACGCCCGGACCCGGGCGAACATCACGAAGGCTGTGGCTCACGGGATCCCGTTGCGGGCCGGGATCATCGGGATGCTTGACGACCAGAACGTCCAGGCAGCTACCGCAGAGCTGAAAGCTCTCGGGGTGGCGGAGGTTGGTGTCGACCATCTGCGGCAGGTCGGGCGCGGTATCCGTGACCGCGACGCGTCGATGGCTGAGCTGTGCGGCGGGTGCGGTGACGGAGTGATCGCCATCAGCGCCACCGGGGAGGTGTGGCCATGCGTCTTCACCCGGTGGATGCCGGTCGGGAACGTGCAGGACACGGCGCTCGCCGAGGTTCTTGCTGGCAGAGTGGCCGTCGACACAACCACCGCACTCCGCGAAGCGTTCGAGGCTCGTGGCATTTCGGACGGCTGTAGTCCCAAGTGCATGCCGGACCGTTGTGACCCGGAGTGCGGCCCGGCATACAGCCCGGCGTGCAAGCCCTTGTGCGGTCCCAAGGGCGGTCCCTGCAAGCCGCGTGGCGGATGCATGCCGAACTATTACGGCTGAGTAGGGTGACAGCGATGGGCGACACCATGGCCGACGCCGCACACCGCGACCGGATGCTGGCCTTTCTCGGCCAGGCCGCGCACCGCCTTGGGCGCAAGGCCGCGGGGCAGGTGTCATTCGGGTGGTTGGACCGCACTCTTGGCGTGCCCGGCACGCGCGCAGACGGCTCTGGGTGCTGGATCCGAGTCGTCAGCGAGCAGGTGCAGTGGGTCGACGGCGCCTTCTAGACCGGAAACGCCGCAGCGAACGTAATCACTGGCGTGCCGAAGCCGGTGGTCCTCGACACCTTCGAGGAACATCAGGACGACCGGTGGTTCCGCGTCGAGATCATGTCGATGGTCGACCCGCTCTCGGTCTCGTCCACGCCCGAGCTTCACGCGGCACCGGAGTTCAAGGCTGTGTGGTTCAGTGACCTGGCGCTGTCTCTCCAGGCACTGACACATACGGCGACCGAGCGGGTTGTGTATACGCAGGATCGCGTGACCCAACGCCTGCGGGAGTACTTCGGTGAGCGGATCGACCCGGTCGTCGACCACTGGCAGACAGCACACGCGGATCTGCACTGGGCCAACCTCACCGCTCCAGATCTGGTGATCCTGGACTGGGAGCAGTGGGGGCAGGCGCCACTCGGGTACGACGTCGCGACCCTGTACTGCCACAGCCTCCTGGTTCCCGACGTCGCAGACCGGATCTACAACGAGCACCGCGAAGTCCTCGACTCACCGGACGGCCGTCGTTCGACGCTTCTGGCGGTGGCCAGGATGTTGTCGCGGACTCGGCAGGGTGACTACACCGAGATGGTCGGACCATTGCATCGCCTCGCCGATCAGGTCCTGGGACGCTGAGCTCGTGCTGATCGAACGCATCGACATCACCGCCGACGCGGACGAAGCGGACGAATGGCCGTTCACCGTCCCCGCCGTCCGCCAGGTAGCCAGCGACGGTCTGGTGCTGAAGAGCCCGCTGACCTTCCTGGTCGGGGAGAACGGGTCGGGCAAGTCCACGCTGGTCGAAGCTATTGCCGAGGTGTGGGGCATCAACCCGCGCGGCGGACGCGGCAAGCCGGACCGCCGACCCGAACCTGGAAGCCTGGCCAGCAAGATCACATTCGATCTCACGGCTCAGGGCCAGCGGTTTCACTCCAGTCGTAACCGCCAGCAGTCCTACTTCCTGCGGGCCGAGGCGGCCCTGGACCTGCTGGAGTTCGTGTCCTCGTTCAACATCATCGTGCCTGGTTATCCACAGGAGGACCTGCGGACCCTGTCCCACGGCGAGGGCTACCTCGCAGTGTTCCGTGAGGTCTTCAGCCAACCGGGCCTGTATCTGCTCGACGAGCCCGAGGCTGCGCTGTCGTTCTCTGCGAGCCTGCAGCTCGTCGCGGCTCTGCATTCGTCGCTGGGCGCGGGTGCGCAGGTCATTTGTGCCACGCACTCACCGATCGTGGCCTCCACACCCGGCGCGGACATCCTGGAGCTGTCCGACGGCGGTATCCAGCGCACCAGCTGGGACGACCTGGAGATCGTGGGCCACTGGCGGCAGTACCTCAACCACCCCGGGTCCTATCTGAGGCACCTGCTTGCCGAATGACACCCGACCTGTCCTTGTGTTTTGCCGCCCGTACCTGAACGGAGTGCTCAGGTGTGCCCGAAGGTGGTCGCCGACCGGTTCGCGAAGAACGCCAGCACCACCACTGCGGCGGCCAGGAGCAGCGACCACGAGACCTGCGCGGAGCCCTGGAGCACCTCGGTGACATGGCTGGTCACGGGCAGCGTGGACATGATGGCCATCGCGGCGACGGGACTGGTGCGGGAGAACCCGATCTGGAGCAGCCATGGCGGTGCGACCACGCCGAGCAGGTAGTCATGCGGCTTCCGAGAAAAATCTTCCACTGTAAGAATTTCTGGGTACGATCGTCGTGCTGACCATGCCGAACGAAGGAGTTCCATGCCGACGACGAAGCCGACCACCTCAGTACAGCTCTACTCGGTCAAAGACGCGGTCGCCGAGGACCTGGCCGGCGCCGTGGCGCGCCTCGCCGAGATCGGGCTCGAGCACGTGGAGCCGTACGCCTTCCACGAGCGCACCGCGGAGTACGGCCGCGCCTTCGCTGAGGCGGGGATCACCGCGCCGTCGGGGCACGCGCCCGTGCTCGGCTCGGACACCCCCGAGGCGATCTTCGACGCCGCGGCCACGCTGGGCATGGCCACGGTGATCGACCCGTTCGTCCCCGCGGAGCACTGGCAGACGGCGGAGCAGGTGGCCGAGCTCGCCGAGCGCGTCAACGGGCTCGCGGTGCTGGCCGCCGAGCGCGGCCTCGAGTTCGGGTACCACAACCACGCCTGGGAGCTGAGCACCCGCATCGAGGGCAGGCACGCTCTCGAGCTGTTCGTCGAGCACCTGGACCCGGCGGTGGTGCTCGAGGTCGACACCTACTGGGCGAGCGTCGGCGGCGCCGACACCCCGGCGCTGCTGGGCGCGTTCGGCGACCGCGTGCGCCTCATCCACGTCAAGGACGGCACGCTCGACGGCGACGTCCAGGCCCAGCAGCCCGCGGGCTTCGGCGCGGTGGACGTACCGGCGATCCTGGCCGCCGCGCCCCGGGCGACCCGCGTGATCGAGTTCGACGCGTACGCCGGCGACGTGTTCGCGGGCATCGCGCTGTCGTTCGCCTGGCTCGCGGAGAACGACCGGTGACCGGGCCCGGAGCGGCCGGCGTCGGCATCATCGGCGCCGGCAACATCTCGACCCAGTACCTGGAGAACCTGACCCGGTTCCCCGACGTCGAGGTCCGGTTCGTCGCCGACCTCGACCAGGCGCGCGCCGCCGCGCAGGCCCAGGCGTACGGGGTGCCGGCCTCGGGGACCGTGGACGAGCTGCTGGCCCGCGAGGACATCGACGTGGTCGTGAACCTCACCGTCCCGGCGGTGCACGCCGACGTCGGGCACCGCATCCTGGCCGCGGGCAAGCACGTGTGGAGCGAGAAGCCGCTTGCCCTCGACCACGACGCGGCGGCCGCCCTCCTGGCGGACGCCGGGGCGCGCGGCCTGCGCGTCGCGTGCGCCCCCGACACCGTGCTGGGCGCGGGCATCCAGACGGCGCTGCGGGCGATCGCGCGCGGTGACATCGGGGAGCCACTGACCGCGACCACGATGTTCCACGTGCCGGGCCCGGAGGCCTGGCACCCGAGCCCCGACTTCCTGTTCGCGGTCGGCGGGGGACCGCTGTTCGACATGGGCCCCTACTACGTGACGACCCTCGTGCACGTCTTCGGGTCCGCCACCCGCGTCCAGGCGGTGTCGTCCACGTCCCGCCCGACCCGCACCATCGGCAGCGGACCCCGGGCCGGTGAGGTGTTCGACGTGCTGGTGCCGACGCACCACGCCGCGCTCATCGAGTTCGGCCCCGGTCGTTCGGCACAGTCGACGTTCTCGTTCCAGCACGCCCTGGACCGAGCCGGGCTCGTCGAGATCAACGGCACCGAGGGCACCATCGTCCTGCCCGACCCGAACAGGTTCGACGGGGACTCGTCCCTGTGGCGCTACGGATCGGGCGAGCCGACGGCGCTCCCGGCGGTCGGCCCCGCGCTCGGCCGCGGCGCCGGGGTGGTCGACCTGGTGCGCTCGATCCGCGACGGCGGCGCCGAACGCGCCTCGGGGGCGGTGGCCGCGCACGTGCTGGACATCCTGCTCGCGGTCCGGGATGCGGCGGACGCCGGAAAGCCCGTGGAGATCGACTCCGCCGTCGGGCCGGTATCGCCGCTGCCGGAGGGCTGGGACCCGACAGTCGCGTCACCGGTGTAGGTCACCAGGGCGGCCGAGCGCTCAGGCCTCGGCCGCCCCGCCCGCACCAGGGCCCGGCAGGAGGCGTTCCAGCAGCTCCAGCGAGCGGCGGACGTCGACGTCGCCGGGGGCCAGCAGCCACTGCAGCTGCAGGCCGTCGGAGGCTGCGACGACCAGCGCGGCGGCGTCGTCCGGGTCGACGTCGGCGGCTATCGCGCCCGACCGCTGACCGGCCCGGACCCGCTCGGCGAGATCCGCCCGGACCCGCAGGTAGCGCGCCTGGACGAACTCGCGTGTCGCCGGGTGCTGCTCGCCCTGCAGGGCGTCGGTGGTCAGCGTCGCGTAGAGCTCGACCAGCCCGGGGATGGAACGGTTCCGCTCGGCGCTCTTCTCCATCATGGCGACCGCCGAGACCTCCTCGGGTGCCGACGGTTCGTGCGCCTCGGCCTCGTGGACCTGGGACTCGTGCGCCCGGTAGACCTCCACGAGCAGCTCGTCGCGGTTGGCGAAGTAGTACCGCAGGGCAGCGTGCGAGACGCCGATGGCCTCACCGATGGCGCGCAGCGAGGCGCCCACCCCGCGCTCGGCGAACAGGCCCATCGCGCTGAGGAGGATCTGCGCGCGCCGCTCGGGACCCTTCCGGTACGACCGCCCGTGGGATCCCGCATCGCCGTTCGCCATGGACGCCATCGTACGAACGCTTGTGACGTAGGGACCGCGCGTGGACGGAATGCGCCACGAATGCCTGGGGTTGCCGACTGTATGACTACTTTCGGCATCATCGGAGCGGGAAACATCGGCAGCCAGGTGGCGCGCGTCGCCATCGCGCAGGGCAACGAGGTGGTGATCGCCAACTCGCGCGGTCCCGAGACCCTCGCGGACCTCGTCGCGGAGCTGGGCCCCAAGGCCCGGGCGGCCACGGTCCAGGAGGCAGCCGAGGCGGCCGACGTCGCCGTCGTCTCCGTGCCGTTCAAGTCCTACCGCGACATCCCGGTCGAGCCCCTTGCGGGCAAGGTCGTGCTCGACACGAACAACTACTACTGGGAGCGCGACGGCCGTGTCGAGGTGCTCGACCGCGGCGAGGCGACGGTCTCCGGCCTGCTGCAGGAGCACCTGCCCACCTCGAAGGTCGTCAAGGCGTTCAACCAGATCACCGCCGCGACCATCACCACGGACGGCACCCCGGCCGGGACCGAGAACCGCCGGGCCCTCGCGACGGCGAGCGACTACCCGGAGGCCGTCGAGCTCGTGACCCGGTTCTACGACGAGGCAGGCTTCGACACCGTGAGCGCCGGACCGCTCAGCGAGTCCTGGCGCGCCGAGCGTGACCGGCCCGCCTACGTGTCCCGCCAGAACGCCGAGGAGCTGCGCGCCAACCTGGCCAAGGCGCCGCGCACCATCTGACCCGGACCGGGTACACCGGTCGCGTTCGGATAATCTCCGAGCATGCAGCCGACCAGCCCGGACGACCCCTGGTCCGCCGTCGCCGACGACTGGGGCCGGTACTGGGGCACCTTCGCGCGGCCCGCGTGGGAGCCGCTGCTGCGCGCCGCCCGGATCGGGCACGGCACGCGAGTGCTCGACGTCGGCTGCGGCAGCGGCGAGCTGCTGGAACACCTCCAGGAGCAGGGCGCGGTGCCCAGCGGCGTCGACCCGGCGCCCCGGATGGCCGAGCTCGCCCGGGCGCGGGCGATCGGCGTCGACGTGCGGCTCGGCGACCTCGAGCGGCTCCCGTTCGACGACGGCGCCTTCGACGTGGTGCTCGCCGTGAACGCGTTCCAGTTCGCCGAGGACCAGGACCTGGCGCTCGCCGAGGCCCGCCGGGTGCTGGCGCCGGGAGGCGTCGTCGGCCTGGCGGGGTGGGCCGAGCGCGCGCGGAACGACCTGGACGCGATCAACGTCGCGCTCGCCGCGGCCGACGACGACGAACCGCCCGAGGACGGCCCACTGCGTGTCGAGGGCGGACTCGCCGGCGTGCTGGGCGGCGCGGGCTGGGACGTGCTCGGCGCCGGCGTCGTGCCGGTGGCGTGGACCGCGCGCGGCGACACGGATCTGGTGCGCGGGATCCTCTTCGGTGAGGAGGAGTCGACGATCGCGGACCTCGCGCCCGTCGTCGTCGACGCCGCCGCACCGTTCCGTCTGCCGGACGGCGGCTACCGGCTCACGAACGCCTTCCGTTGGGCCGTCGCGCGGCGTCCCGAGCGCTGACCGCCAGGGGGCACGGCCGGCCGGTCACGACTCCCGCGCGCGGCCCGCGATGTCGATGACCACCTTGCCCAGGGCGTGCCCCTCGCCGTGGAAGGCCAGCGCCTGGGGGACCTCGTCGAGCGGGTAGGTGCGGTCGATGTGGATGTCGACCTGCCCGGCGAGGCACTGATCGGCCAGCGGCTCGAAGTGCTGGGGGCCCGGGCGCACGGCCAGGACCTGGATCCGGCGGCCGGTCAGCAGGCCCGTGACGGTGCCGGCGGTCAGGATCTCCAGCAGCGTCCGCACGGGCCCGCCGACGCACAGGTACCGGCCGCCCGGCGCGAGCGCGCGGCGGTAGGCGAGCACGGACCGGTGGGCGACGAGGTCGAGCACCAGGTCGTAGGGCCCGGTCCGGGTGTAGTCCTCGCTGCGGTAGTCGATGACGCGGTCGGCACCGAGGGACCGCATGTGGTCGAGCTTGCCGGCGTTGTCCACACCGGTCACGTGCGCGCCGGCGTTCCTGGCGAGCTGGATCGCGAAGGAGCCCGAGCCACCGCCCGCGCCGTTGATCAGCACCCGTCGGCCCGGGCCCGCCGCCGCGGTGCCCTGGATTGCGATCGGGCCGGCCTGCGGCAGCGTCGACGCCTGGGCGAACGTCAGGGCCGCCGGCTTGTGTGCGAGGGCCGACTCGGGCGCCACCGCGTACCGGGCGAAGCCGCCCATGAGCGTGAGGTTGTCGCCGTAGACCGCGTCGCCCGGCCGGAACCGTGTGACGTCGGAGCCGACGGACTCGACCCAGCCGGCGATGTCCGAGCCCAGGACCCGCCGGCCCGGCCTGCGCAGCCCGCCGAACCGCGCGTAGGCCGGCGTCCCGTGCAGACCCTCCCAGTCGGAGAGGTTGACCGACGTCGCCGCTACCTCGACCAGCACCTGGCCGGGCCCCGGAGCAGGCTTCGGTATCTCCTCGACCCGCAGCACGTCCGGTGGTCCGTACTCGTCGTAGACGACTGCCCGCATCCCGCACTCCGCTCCGGTGGACCCGACATATCGGGCCGATGTGGTGCCTGGTCTACACGCTCCGGCTGTGGGCGACAAGGGTTCCGTGGGGCGAACCCTGTCATGAGAACGGTTATCATCTGACCTGCGGCGCGCGGGTGCCGCCGAACCGCCGTCGGACCGGGAGGGAGGCGCGATGAGCAGGGCTGGTGCCTCCTGGCGCGTGCCCGTGGTGACCCTGACCGGCCACCTCGGCGCGGGCAAGACGACGCTGCTCAACCACCTGCTGCAGCAACCGGGGGCACGGGTCGGTGTAGTGGTCAACGACTTCGGCGACGTCAACGTCGACGCGGGCCTGGTCACCGGCCAGATCGACGAGCCGGAGTCGATCGCGGGGGGCTGCCTGTGCTGCCTGGAGGACGCCGGCGGCCTCGACGACGCGCTTGAGAAGCTCACCAGCCCGCGGCTCGGGCTGGACGTCGTCATCGTGGAGGCCAGCGGCATCGCCGACCCCGTGACGCTGTCCCGCATGATCCGGTTCAGCGGCGTCGAGCGGGTGCGGCCCGGGGGAGTGGTCGACGTGGTCGACGCCGTTGAGCACTTCGGCACCGTCGACCGCGGGGGCGGCGCGCCCGCGCGGTACTCGGTGACGTCGCTCGTCGTCGTGAACAAGACGGACCGCCTGTCCGCGGAGGACGCCGAGCGGACGCTCGCGCGCATCGAGGCCCGCGTGCACGAGCGCAACCCCGTGGCCCAGGTGGTGCGCACCTCGCACGGGCGCGTGGACCCCGCCCTGGTCTACGACGCCGCGTCCGCCGAGGACCCGCCCGACCAGCTTCCGCTCGCGGCGCTCCTGCGCGACGGCCGCCAGCACGACCACCAGCACGCGGACGCCGTGACGGTCACCGCGTCCGGGCCGGTCAGCCCCGGGTCGCTGGTCGACCTGCTCGAGGACCCGCCGCCCGGCGCGTACCGGATCAAGGGTCGGGTGGTCGTCGACACCGGCCGGAGCCTGCGCGGATACGTCGTCAACGTCGTGGGCCGGTCGGTGCACGTGACCAGCAGGCGGGTCGGCGGGGCGGCGTCCGGCACGGGCGACGGCGGCTTCGGCGAGCTGGTCGCCATCGGCATGCATCTCGACGTCGGACAGGTGCGGGAACGCCTGGAGCGGGCGGTGGCGCCGTCCGCCCGGTCCGACGCCAAGGGCTTCGCCCGCCTCCAGCGCCACCGGCGGCTGAGCGACTGAGGGCGTGCGCGGGGGCTCGGACGACCTCGTAGGGTGAGGTCACGTGAGCCACGCCCCGACCGAGCAGCAGCAGCCCATCCTGCGGATCCCCGGCATGCGGGCGCTGCTCGGGGTATCGCTGCTCGGTTTCGCCGGCTACGCCCTCCTGCTGCCGACGGCGCCCCTGTGGGCCACCCGTGGCGGCGTCGACGAGGGCGGTGCCGGGCTGGTCAACGCCGTCCTGATGCTCGCGACCGTCGCCTTCCAGACGATGGTGCCGTGGGCGCTGCGTCGGTGGGGCTGGCGCACCACGCTCGTCGCCGGGGTGCTGCTGCTCGGCGTGCCCTCGCTCGGGCTCCTGCTCACCGACCAGCTCGCCGGGATCCTGGCGGTGTCCGCCGTCCGGGGCGCGGGGTTCGCCATCGTGACGGTCTGCGGTGCGAGCGCCATCGCGGAGCTGGTCGACGCCTCCCGGCGTGGGCGGGCGATCGGCGTCTACGGGCTCGCGGTCGCCGTCCCCCAGCTGATGCTCGTGCCGAGCGCCGCCTGGATCGCCGAGTCCGCCGACTTCCGGGTGGTGTTCGTGCTCGGCGCCCTGCCCGCGCTCGCCGTGCCGTTCGCGGCGGCCCTGGGCCGTCGGCTCGACGTCGTCGCCCGGCAGGACGCCGCCCGGGACGCGGCCGCCGAACCGCGGCAGGCACGGGGGAGGGTGCTCCTGGCGCTCGTCCTGCCCTCGCTCGTCCTGCTCGCCGTCACCACTCCTGGCGGGGCGCTGCTCACGTTCGCCCCGCAGTTCCGGCACGGCGCGGCGGTGGCCGTGCTCGGGCTGCTGGGCTTCACGGCCGCGGCGGCCCTGTCGCGCTGGCTGGTCGGCGGGCCGGCCGACCGGTTCGGGCCGCGCCGGTTCGTCCCGCCGCTGCTCGTCCTCTGCGCCGGTGGCCTCGCCCTGTGCGCCTGGTCCCTGTCCGACGGCGGCCCGGGCGCCGCCGTCCTGGTAGCAGGTATGACCGTGGTTGGCATCGCCTACGGCAGTCTGCAGAACCTGACCCTGGTCGCCGCCTTCGCCGCCGTGCCCGACCGGGACCGCAGTGTCGCCTCCGCCGTCTGGAACATCGGGTTCGACGCGGGGACAGGGCTCGGCTCCCTGGTGGTCGGTTTCGTCGCGGCGGGGACGAGCTTCTCCGCCGGGCTGCTGACGACCGCCGCGCTGTGCGTGGTGGTGGCTGTGCTCGCTCTGGTCCCCGCTCAGCCGCCTGCTCGGGTGTCGACGGGGACGATGCGGAGGCCCTGATCGGCGAGGGCGCGCGTCATGTGCTCGGCGTACCACTCGGGCCAGGCCTCGTCGTAGACGCCGCCCAGATCCTCCTGCTCGTGGACGCCGTGCGCGGCGGCCGCCTGCTTGAGGAGGCCGAGCAGGATCTCGTTCTGTGCGGGGTTCATCTCAGCGGCCCGGAAGGCGGTTGACGACCTGCTGGAGCACCCACTCGTTGCCGTCGGGGTCGGCGAACGAGGCGAAGGACGCGTAGCTGTCGTGCTCGGGGTGCGGGCCTGAGATCCGGTGCACGGTGCCGGCCCAGTGGAAGACGCCGTCCTCGTCGTGCCAGATCTCACTGACGTCGGCGCCGTGCTCGGTGAGCTCCGCGCGGGCCGCGGCGAGGTCCGTGACGACCAGGTGCAGGCCCCTGACGGAGCCGGGGGCGGCGTCGGTCAGGTGCTCGCCGAAGATGATCGACGTCGGAGATCCGGGCGGGGTGAGCTGCACGACGCGCAGGCCGCGCTCGGTCGAGAAGTCGGCGTCGTGCCGCCAGCCGAGCCCCTCGTAGAAGGCCTTGGCGCGGTCCACGTCCGAGACGGGCAGGACGACTACCTCGAGCTTGAGCTCCATGATGTTCCCTTCGACGGTGTAACCGGTCTGAACGGTTACTGCTGTGGGAATGACTGTGGCACGCACTCAGTAACCTGTCAAGATGGTTACAAGGGGTTGTTCCCCGGCCGGTCACCGGTCAGAATGGTTACGTGAACCACGCCTTCCCGTGCGGGACGCTCGCCCTGGACTTCCTCGGCACCCTGCGCGCCCGCCGCAATCCGGTACCCGCCGAGATGCTCGGCACGCCCGAGCTGCTCGACGACTGGTTCGTGGAGTCCGGGATGTTCGACGGCGCCCCCGGCGCTGACGACGCCGACCTTGCCGCGGCGCTGGAGCTGCGCGAGTCGGTGTACTCGCTCGTGGAGGCGCGGATCGCCGGGTGTCCCCTGGACGCCGACGGCGACGCCGTCACCGTCCTGAACCGGCATGCCGCGCAGGCGCCCGTGGTGGTGCAGCTGGGTCCGGACGGTACGCGGCGCTCGGGTACCGCCGCGCAGGGGATGGCGGCTGTGGCGCGTGAGGCCGTCGAGATCCTGGGTGGCCCGGACGCGGCGCTGCTGCGCGAGTGCGGGCGGCCCGAGTGCACGCAGGTCTACCTCGACCGGTCCCGCGGTCATCGGCGCGAGTGGTGCGCCATGCGGACGTGCGGTAACCGGGTCAAGGTCTCGGCCTACCGCTCGCGGCACCGCGCCGGGGAGGCGTCGAGCGCGCCGGCCGCGGCCGGTCACGCGTGACCGCGGTGCCCGCCGCCGCCGTCGTCGTGCTGGCCGGGCGCCTGCTCGCGGAAGAAGCCGCACGGGCATCGTGAGCTAAAAACCTTGCCGGCGCTGCGAGGGTGGCCGAATGACCGTTGCGGAGACCCTGGCCGGTTGCCTGCTGATCACCGGCACACCCGGGGCTGGGAAGACGACCGTGTCGCAGCTGGTGGCCGAGCGGCTGCCGCGGGCCGCGCGGGTCGACGGCGACGTGTTCGGGATCATGCTCGTCAGCGGCGGAGCGAACATGCTCGACGAGGAAGGGTGCTGGAACCCCGGGCCCGACGGGCAGCATCAGCTGCGGCTCCGGATGATCAACCTGTGCTCGGTGGCGGACAACTTCGCCGAGGCGGGGTTCACGCCGGTCGCCGACTCCGTCGTCGAGACGCGGGAGGAACTGCGCTTCATCGCCGGACGCCTGCGGTCGCGGCCGTTGATGCTCGTGGTGCTGTGCCCGCCTCTCGAGGTGGCTCGGCACCGGAACGCGACCCGCGCCGTCGAGACCCGGGTGGACTACGACTTCGCTCCGCTGGCGCGGAACCAGCGGCGGGAGCTGGGTGACCTGGGGTGGTGGCTCGACTCAGGGGAGCAGACGGCGGAGGAGGCCGCGGACCTCATCGTTGCCGAGGCCGCTCGGCGGGCCGTTGTGCCGGAGTCGGCGTTGCGGTCTTAGGCGATGGTGGCCTGGGGGCGGTCTCCCGTGGGGGTGGCCCTGGGGCGTGCGTGTTCTGCCGTCGGCGTACGGGCATCGTTCAGCGCGCGATGCGAACGTGCGTGCCATATGTTGATGGCATGACATCAGCCGGAGGTGCATCTGGAGCGGGCGACCAGCCCCGCGGGCCGGTGCTGCCCTCTGGCGATGGTGCGGTGCTGCGTGCGGCCGATGTGCGGGCGCTGCGTGAGGTGCTGGCCGGCATGATCCTGCCAGGCGGTACCGACACGGCGTCGTCCGTCTCGAAGGAGGCGCAGGCGGAGTGGGTGGACCTGCTCGGTGAGCTGGAGGCCGTGAAGAACACGGTGACGGCGACCCAAGGTCGGCTGGCGGTCGCGCTGGAGGAGGCCACCAAGGCGGACGAGGCGAGGCAGGGCATCCGGGCGGAGCGGCGGGGTCGTGGTGTGCCGAACCAGGTGGGTCCGGCGATGCGGCTCAGTCCGCATGCGGGAGGAGCGTTCCTGGGCACGGCTCGGGCGTGGGTCACCGATATGCCGTACACCTTCGACGCGCTGCGCACCGGTGTGCTCTCGCAGTGGCGCGCGACGCTCATGGTGCGCGAGACCGCGCACCTCTCGGTGGAGCACCGGGCGCAGATCGACGAGCGGATCTGCGGGCCTGCGAACCTGGCCGTACTTGCCCGGACGGGTACCCGGCGGCTGATCGCGCAGGTCAAGGAGCTGGCGGGCGAGCTCGACGTGCATGCCTGTGTGAAGCGGAACGCGAAGGCTGTCTCGGAGCGGCGGGTCTCGGTGCGGCCGGCGCCGGATCTGATGGTCTATCTGACCGCGCTGGTGCCGATGGCGCAGGGTGTTCAGGCGTACGCGCAGCTCAAGGCCCACGCCGATGCGGCGAAGGCGGCCGGTGACGAGCGGGGCGCGGGTCAGATCATGGCTGATGTCCTGATCGAGCGGGTCGCCGGCCGTGAGCCGGGCAAGGCCGACGAGGTACCCGTCACGATCAACCTGCTGGTCTCCGACCAGACGCTGCTCGCCGGCGGCCAGGAGCCGGCGGTCGTTGTCGAGGGGGCTGCTGCGGGGGTGGGCGCGGTCCCGGCCCCGGTCGCTCGCGAGCTCGCCGGGCACGGGATCGACGCCGACGCGGCCTGGCTCCGCTCGATCTATGTCGATCCGCGGGGTCGCCTGCTGGCGACCACGTCGGTGTCCCGGTTCCACCCGCCCGGACTTTCCGCACTGCTTCGTGCCCGTGAACAGGGCATCTGCGCCACCTCGTGGTGCGATGCCCCGGTGCGGCACATCGACCACGTGACGCCGTTCGCCGAGGGCGGTCAGACCAGCCTGGGCAACGGTCAGGGCCTGTGCGCGCGCTGCAATCACGCCAAGCAGGCGCCGGGGTGGCGGCAGGAGGCCACCGAGGTGGAGGGCCGGCACGCGGTCGAGACGGTTGCTCCGACGGGGCACACCTACGTCGCCGTCGCACCCAAACCGCCACGCCCGGTGAGGGTCCAGGCCGCGGACGGCGCACCCGGCTGGACCCCCGCCGTCGGCGTGGACCCACCCGGGCGCGTCCCGCGAAGCCGCTACTCGATCGGCTGTCATCCCGGTCCAGACCGAGGCGCGATCGCCTACCGGCCCGGCCGGAACACGGGCCCGGGCCGCCGGCCACGTCGGCGAGCCCGCCCGGCAGACGTCTCCTGGGTGCATCCGGGACCTGAGCGATAGCTGGTCACACGATCCCCGGGAAGAGCGCATAGGCGACCACGGTGATCGAGTTGTTGAGCGCGTGCACCACCACACCCGGCCAGACCGAGTCGCTGCGCCGTCGGAGCTCGGCGGTGATGATCCCGACGATGAAGGCGGTGGGCAGCACCACGTTGATCCCGTGCAGCAGCGCGAAGATCGTCGCGCTCCCGACGGTCGCGAGCACCGGGCCGTACCGGAGCAGGCCGGTGGTCACGACGCCGCGGAAGAGGAACTCCTCGCCGATCGGCGTCAGCACCACCAGCCCGATCGCGGTCACCACGAGGAGCCACACCCCGCTGCTCGCCCCAGCCGCGTAGCCGGCCTGAGTGTCGGTCTCGGCGTCGGTCAGCATGACGAAGAGCGGGGTGAGCACACCCTTGGCGAGCAGCGCCACGACACCGCCCGCGACGCCGATCCACAGCCAGCGCGCGCTGGTCCGTCGTACGCCGAACGCCTGCCACGAGCGGTGTCGCAAGGCTGCCGCGGCGCCGAACCCGGCGAGCCCCGCGACGCCGGAGAGGCACGCCAGAGCGGCGCCACCCGCCGGGCTGGTCAGGTCGATCAGCCCGCGGGTCGCGAACGGCAGCCCGAATCCCACCAGGGCCATCGCGGCGATCCCGACCAGGATCTCGGGCCAGCCTGGCCGGGCGGTCCGCGGGCCGGCGTCAGTAGTGGTTTCCATGCCCCCAGTAGAAACCGTGTCCTTGGCACACGGTCAACCGCAGGAGCCGCGACCAGGCCGACGTCAGGGCACCAGCACGATCCGCCCGAACACCGTGCCCGCATCCATCTGCCGGTGCGCCTCGGCCGCCTGGGCCAGGGGCAGCACGTCGTGCACGACGGCATGCAGCTCGCCCCGCACGGCGGCGGCGAACAGCTCGGTCCGGGCGGCGTCCAGCGCCGGTGTCGGCACCGTGTCGAGGCTGAACGTCGCGACCGAGCGGGACTGCTGGAACGTGCTCAGGAGTCGAGCGCCGAAGTCGGGCGGCGGGAACCCGGCGACTGCGCCGACCACGACCAGGCGCCCGTTCGGCGCGAGCCGGTCCAGGAACTCGGGAGTGTCCGGTCCGCCGACGATGTCGATGACCACGTCGAACAACGCGGGGGCGTCCGGGTCCCCGCTGCCGGTGCGGTCGAGAACGTGTGTCGCCCCGAGGTCGCGGAGCCGGCTGCCACGTTCGGCCGACGACGTCGTCACCGCCACCGTGCTCGCGCCGCCCCGTGCCGCGAGCTCCACGACCGCGATGCCGATGCTCCCCGCCGCGCCGCGCACGAGGACGGACTCCCCGGACACGAAGTGCGCGTGTGCGAGCGCGAAGTGCGCCACGGGCGCCGAGCTGCCGAAGGTCACCGCGTCGATGGACGACAGCTCCTCGGGGAGCACGACGACGTCGTCCGCCCGGACGACCGCATGCTCGACGTAGCCGCCGGTGCCGCCCGTGAACGCCCATACCCGGCGACCCAGCCAGGACCCGTCGACGTCCGCCCCGACCGAGGTCACC
This sequence comes from Promicromonospora sp. CA-289599, assembly GCF_050936155.1. Taxonomy (NCBI): domain Bacteria; kingdom Bacillati; phylum Actinomycetota; class Actinomycetes; order Micrococcales; family Promicromonosporaceae; genus Promicromonospora; species Promicromonospora sp. CA-289599. The sequence continues at coordinate 909,388 of NZ_JBNJNI010000001.1, read as the reverse complement.
GTGCCGGCGACCTCGCCGCCGGGGATCAGTCCTTCGGTGAAGCCGTAGCCGGTGAGGGTGCCGCGCCGGATGACGGCGTCGACCCCGCCCACCCCGATCGCCTGGGTCTCGATCACGAGCTGCCATGGTCCGGGAACCGGGGCGGGGGCGTCCGTCACCGTCATGCCGCTCGGGTCGCCGAATCGCTCGACAGTCACTGCTCGCATCGTTGTTCTCCGTTGCTCTGTTCGTGGTCCCTGCGCCGGCGACGCTAACGGACGGGGGCGTCCACTTGGCCGAACTGAGAGAGGGGTGACGCGCATTGCCCCACTTGAGCGCCGCACCCGGCCAAGAGGGCTCCTCGCGTTGAACCGGGTGAAGTTGCGATCCGGGTGAATGTTCACCGAGGAGTCTCATTTCGCCCGCGCAAAACGAGATCAATTGCCCTGCTGAGCTATCACCGACGGCCGCTATGCCGGTTCGATTCATCTGACCTGGACGTTTGTCCACGTTGACCGACGCATTGCCGTAGACAAGGCTCACGGGCAATCAGCTCGATGGCATGGCCCGCAGTGGTGCGGTCCCCGTCGTTCGCTGGCAAATGGTCGCGCGTCGGTCGGGAGGCCCTGTGATGAGTGTCCGAGCTGTAGCCAGAAGAGTCATGTCGAGTGGCACATCGCTTGGCCTCGGAACGGCTCTGCGGCCGCGGCGGGTGGCCGGTACGGCGCTTGCTCTGCTCCTGGCAGCGCCCGTGGCTGCGCCCGCGATGGCCGACACCGCGCAGGCCCACGGCGGCGCCGTCAGGTTCAGCCCGGTCACGGTGGACTTCCCCGCGTCACCGGCGAGCTGGCACATGGACCAGTTCGAACCGATCCCGGGATCGACCGACGTCTACACACCTGACGCGACTGCGTCAGGAAACGCCTTGCGGCTGTCGGAGGGGGTGGGTCGCACCCCAGGGCCGTTCGCGCTGAACCAGAGCCGCCCGGACGACCAGGCGCTGACGTTCGACGGAACCCCTGCGGGTGCGGCGTCCACGGACGGGCCGCTGGTGAGGATGTTCGACGGCTCGGGGTTCAGTGCCTCGGCGTTCGTGCGGGCCGACGACGTCACGCCGGACTCGCAGACCGTGGTCAGCCAGGACGGCGAGGTCGGTTCGGGGTTCCGGTTGGAACGGCTCTCGGCTGGGGACGGCTGCCCCGACGGGCTGCAGGCCTGCTGGGGCTTCCGGATGTACGCCGGTGACGGCGGCAGCTCGGTGCTGGCCACATCGGACCGACCGGTGACGGCCGGCGAGTGGGTGCACCTCACCGGGGTGTTCAAGACGTCGACGAACGAGCTGAGCCTGTCCGTGTGTCCTGTGCCTGTCGACCCTGACGGACGCGACCCGGAGGGCACCGGCATCCCGGTCGTCGACCCGGGGTCCGGGACTGCCGCGTACGCGGGATCGCCTTGGCTGGCGAGCGGCCCGGTGCAGGTAGGTCGCTCTCAGGTCGAAGGGTCGCCGGCCGATCACTGGAACGGTGCGATCGACGAGGTCCGTCTCTACGGCGAGCCGCTGAGCAGTGGGCGGATCATGCGCATCTGCACCGGCAGCCTGGTGTAGCGGGCGGTACCCGGCAGGTTCCGGTCCCCACAATCTCTGACTAAAGTCAGAGATGTGACCCTCGTCGAAACCGTCCGTCGTTTCAACCGCAGCTACACCCAGCGCATCGGCGCTCTGGAGGAGTCGTTCCTCGGCACGGGCCGGCCGCTCGGCGCATCCCGCCTCCTCTTCGAGGTGGGGCCCGACGGCGCGGCGGTCCGGGAGCTGCGCGAGCGCCTCGATCTGGACTCGGGCTACCTGACCCGGCTCCTGTCCCGGCTGGCCGACGACGGGCTCGTCGAGGTGCGCCCCGACCCGGCCGACCGGCGTCGGCGGATCGTGCGGCTCACCGCCGTCGGGCGGACGGCGTACCGGGAGCTGGACGAGCGCTCCGAACAGAAGGCGCGCACGCTGCTCGAACCGCTCACCGAGCGACAGCGCGCCCGGCTGGACGAGGCGCTCGGCACCGCCGACCTGCTGATCCGCGCGGCGACCGTGCGTCTGCGCGTCGTGGACCCGGTGAGCGACGCGGCCACCGCGGCGCTGGGGGAGTACTACGCCGAGCTCGACCGCCGCTTCTCGGGCGGCTTCGTGCCCGACCCGCCGCAGCAGGGCGCCGACGCACTGCGGGCGCCGGGCGGCGCCTTCGTGGTCGCGACCAGCGACGGCGTCCCCGTGGCCTGCGGCGGCGTGCGGAGGTTCGACGCGGAGACGGGCGAGATCAAGCGGATGTGGGTCGCGTCGAGCTGGCGCGGCGCCGGCCTCGGCACGCGACTGCTCCGGCGGCTGGAGAGCGAGGCGCTGAGCCTGGGCTGCTCCCGCATCGTGCTGGACACCAACGGGGCGCTGACCGAGGCGATCGCGATGTACAGCCGGGCCGGCTACCGCGAGATCGCGCCGTACAGCCAGGACAACCCGTATGCGGAGATGTTCTTCGAGAAGCCGCTGGGCTGACCGCCCCGGGATGCGAGCTGGGCACCGGCACGACACGGTGAAGAACGCCCGGCAAGCAGACCCGAGGGAAGGAGCGAGACATGGCTCAGCAGACAGTCGCAGACGTCATGACCCCGGCACCGACCACGATCGGCATGTCCGAGACGCTGGAGACCGCCGCCCGCATGATGGCCGCCCAGGACGTGGGCGCGCTGGTCGTGCAGGCGGGTCCGACCACCGTCGGCATGGTCACCGACCGAGACCTCGTGGTCCGCGGCCTGGCCGAGGGGCTCGGCCTCGAGACGATGGTCGGCGAGGTGGCGAGCGAGGAGCTGCTCTCGATAGGCCCCGGCGTCCCCGTGGAGACGGCGGTGGAGCTCATGCGGGTCGCCGCCGTCCGGCGCATCCCCGTGATGGACGGCGACGACGCGGTGGGCATCATCTCGATCGGCGACCTCGCGATCGAACGCGACCCGTTCTCAGCGCTGGCCGAGATATCCGGCGCGGCGCCGAACGATTGAGCGCCGCGCAGGTCCGGGAGATGGCCGACCAACGGCTCCCGCTGGCGGTGGTCCGCCCGGTCGGCGCGCTCTCGGCCGCGCACCGCGCCTGGGTGAGCCACCCGCGCTGGTCGCTGGCCGTCAAGGGTGCCTTCGCGGCCAGCCTCGCCTGGTTCGTCGGGCTCCTCGCCCCCGAGCCGTTCTCTCAGTACCCGTACTACGCGCCGCTCGGCGCCGTGCTCGCCACCACCAGCACGGTGGTGCGCTCCGTGCGCGAGTCCCTCCAGTCGGTCGCCGCGGTGCTGGTCGGCGCGCTCATCGCCCGGACGGTGCACCTCCTGCCGCTGCCGGGGCTGGTGGAGCTGGCGATGGTGGTGGGCCTGGCGCTGCTGTGCGTGGGCTGGCGGATCTTCGGCGACATGGGCAGCTGGACCGTCATGTCGTCGATCTTCGTGCTCATCCTCGGGAACGGCGGGGACGGCGACGGTATGGAGTTCATCGGCTCGTACATCGGGCTGATCCTGGTCGGCGCGTCGATAGGGATCGCCGTCAACCTGCTGCTCCCACCGCTGCCGCTCACCCCGTCGGAGCTGGCGCTCGGCCGGCTGCGGGACGGGATGGCCGAGCAGGTGGAGCTGCTGGCGAACTGGCTCGAGGACCGGGGGACCCTCGATCCCGACGAGTGGGAGCAGCGCCGTCAGCAGCTCCTGCCGACCGTCGAGTGCGCCCGTGCCGCCGTCGCCCGGACGCGTGAGGCGTCGCGGGCCAACCTGCGCGTGCGATACAAGCGCAACGAGTACTGGATCGCGTCCCAGACCCGCCGGGCCGGCGCCCTCGGCACGTCGGCCGAGGTGGTCGACGAGATAGTGCGCCTGCTTGTCGAGTGGGAACGGGACGGGCGCGGCGAGGTGGCGCTCGGGCAGCGGCTCCGGCCCGAGTTCGCCGCCACCCTGCGGGCGTTCGCCACCGCCCTGCGTGCCGCCGTCACCCGGGACGTCGCGGACCAGGCAGCGGCCGGAGCCGCCCGTGACGAGGCGGCCGACGCCGTCGCCGGGCTCGACCGCTCCGTGGAAAGGCTCCGCGACGTCGTCCGCACGGCCCAGCGCTCGTCCGAGCAGACCTACCTCGTCGCCGGCGCCCTGATCGTCGACCTCGCCCGGGGCGCCGACGCCCTGCGCCTCTGACCACCCACCACCACCCACCCACCCGATCAGGAGATCCCATGAAAGCCCTGTTCATCAGCTGCACGCTCAAGAAGTCTCCGGAACCGTCCAACACCGAGGCGCTCGCCGGGGTCGTCGCCGACGCCCTCCAGGAGCGCGGCGTCACCGTCGAGCACGTCCGGCTCGTCGACCTCGACGTCCTGCCCGGGGTACAGACCGACATGGGGGAGGGGGACGAGTGGCCCCGCGTGCATGAGCGGCTCCTCGACTCGCAGATCCTCGTCGTCGTCACGCCGACCTGGGTAGGACACCCGTCGTCCATGGCCCAGCGCATGCTCGAACGCATGGACGCGATGCTCTCCGAGACGGCCGGCGACGGCACCCCCGTCGCCTACAACCGGGTGGCCGGAGTGGTCGTCACCGGCAACGAGGACGGCGCGCACCACGTCATCTCCGAGATCAACGGGGCGCTGGCCGACATCGGGTACACGATCCCCGGCCAGGCCTGGACCTATTGGAACCAGGGCCCCGGCCCCGGGGACGAGTACCCCCAGACCGAGCGCGGCCACGAATGGTCGCACAGCACCGGGCGCCTCATGGCGCACAACCTGCACGCGGTCGCGACGGCGCTCGCGGCCCGGCCGGTCCCGCCGCCGCCCAGCTAGCCCAGCCGGCACAGCCGGCATGCGAGCGGCAGGCCACCGGGGCATGGTGGACATGTCGGTGAAGCAGCCCGCCGTCGGCCCTACCGAGGGAGGAGTGCGACATGGTTCAGAGAGTCGCAGATGTCATGACCCCAGCGCCGACCAGCGTCGACGCGACAGACACGATCGAGGCAGCCGCCCGCGCGATGACCTCGGGGGACGTCGGCGCACTGATCGTCGAGTCCGGGTCCAGGATCGTCGGCATCATCACCGACCGGGACCTCGTGGTCCGCGGCCTCGCCGAAGGGCGCGGCCTCGACGCCACGGTCGGCGAGATCGCGAGCGAACAGCTCGTGACCGTCGGCCCCGGCGACCCCGTCGCCACCGCCGTCGAGGTGATGCGCGACGCCGCGGTGCGGCGCGTACCGGTGATCGACGGCGACATGGCGGTCGGCATCGTCTCGATCGGCGACCTCGCCGTCGAGCGTGACCCGTCGTCGGCGCTCGCAGACATCTCCGAGGAACCGCCGAACCGCTGAGCCGGCCATGAGCCCGACGCCCGCGGACCGCATGCCCGCCCACCGTACGGGCATCCCTACGCCCGCCAACCGTACGCCCGTGGACCTGAGCCCGGGAGAGGCCGCACGTGTCGTCGGCAAGGTGCTCGCGCCGCTGGTCGCCCAGGGTGCGATCATCCGTCGGCCGCGTGCGACCGCGTGGGCGGAGCGGCACCAGGCGGACCGTACGGCGCGCGCCGTCCTCGGCGGGCTGCGGGAACGGCACGACCGCGCCCCGCTCGCCTTCGGCGTCGGGCCGCGGCGGTTCGTCGTGGTCACGGAGCGGGAGGACGTGCGCCGCCTGCTCGAGGACTCGCCGGAGCCCTTCTCGCCGGCCACGAAGGAGAAGCGCGGTGCGCTCGCGCACTTCCAGCCCGAGGGTGTGCTCATCTCGTCCACCACCGAGCGCTGGCACCGGCGGCCGTTCAACGAGCATGCGCTGCAGATGGACCAGCCGGTGCACGACGACGGTGCCGCCTTCGTCGACGCGGTACGCCGCGGCATGGTGGAGCTGAACCGGCAGCTCGACACCACCGGGCGGTTCGACGCCTACGCCTTCCACGAGGCGTGGTGGGGCGTCGTGCTGGAGGTGGTGCTCGGCACGAAGGCCCGCGGGGACCGTGAGCTCGTGGCGATTCTCAACGCCTTGCGGCGGGATGCCAACTGGTCGTGGCTGCACCCGAGACGCACGCGGCTCCGCGAGGAGCTGGACCGCCGGATCGCGTCCTACCTGCGCGCGCCCGAGCCCGGCTCGCTCGCCGCCTCGGCCCACCGGAGCGGCCCCGCGACGGCGGTCGGCCAGGTGCCGCACTGGCTCTTCGCGTTTGACGCCGCCGGCGCGGCGACCCTGCGGGCGCTGGCGATGGTCGCCGCCCGGCCCGAGGTCCGCGAGCGCGTGCTCGTGGAGGCGGGTCAGGGCGGTCCGGCGGCGTCGTTGCAGGGGGTGCGGGGACCGGCGCTCCTGCCCTACGCGCGGGCCTGCGTGCTGGAGTCGGTACGCCTGTGGCCGACGACGTTCGTGGTGCTGCGCGAGTCCACCGGCCCGACGGCCTGGGGCCGGCGGACCCTGCCCGCGCACACGGGGTTCGTCGTCGTCAGCTCGTACTTCCACCGCGACCCGGCCGGGCGGGCGCACGCCGACGCGTTCGTCCCGGAGGCGTGGCTGGACGGCCGCAACGACGGCGACTGGGGGCTCGTCCCGTTCAGCGGCGGTCCGGCCGCGTGCCCCGGCCGGAACGTGGTGCTCCTGGTCGCGAGCCACCTGCTGGCGCGGCTGGCGACGCGGGACCTGCGTGTGGCCCGCGGGCGGTACCTGGCCCGGGATCCGCTGCCCGCCACCGTGGACCACCTGGGCCTGCGTTTCCGGATGGCGGGGAGCGCCGGAGGAGGAGGTGTTGCGTAGTGGACGGGACCGAGAGGCTGCCCGGTGTACCGCACGTGCGTTCGCTCGCCGAGGTGGCGGAGCTGGTCGAGGCGGTTTCGCCGCTCTACGTCCGGTTCAGCGGGGGACCGGTGGCCGACGCAGCCACCGTGAGCCGTGACCACGAGAGTGGGTGCCTGCTGCCCGGGCTCAGCGTCAACTCGCTGACGCCCGAGCCGTGGTGGGACCGGAAGCTCGAGCACTGGCTGGCGCGGCAGCTGTGCCAGTACGCCCATCTGCTGACGCCCGACCGGTACCCGTGGGTGCTGACCGGCGAGGTCGCGGGCCGGGGGCCGGACTGCGAGCCGCTGCTGGTCAGCACGACCCCTGTCGCGACCATCGACCAGGCGGTGGTCGACGAGGCCGCGGAGACGTACGAGCGGGAGTTCCACCCTGGCGCGGACGGGCGGTGACGGTGCCCGTCACGACCTGCCGTAGTGCGTGACGAAGTCCTCGACGGCGCAGGCCGCCGCGCCCCGCGCCCAGTCGACGAACCGCAGGGGGCGCAGCTCGATGGCCGAGCGGGCCGCGGACCCGAAGGCCCGCTGCTCGAACGCGGCGCGCACGTGGGGGTCCATGACGTCGTAGTCGCGCTCGTCGTCGGCGGGCTCCGGGGTGCTGCCGATCGCCTCGCCCGTGATGACGATGTGCTGGGCGCCGAGCAGGTTGGCGATGGTGGCGATCCCGGTACCGACGGCGCTGCCGGCGTCGGCGAGCACCCGGACGGCGTCGGGCTGGCCGGACCGGGCGAGCTCGGCGACGTCGCCGATGCCCAGACCGGGGAACCCGGCCTGCGCCATGCGCTCCAGGATCGAGGCGGACCCCGCGATGGCCTCGACGCACCCCCGGTTGCCGCAGTGGCACAGCGGGCCCTCGGGGTCCACGAGCACGTGCCCCACCTCGCCGGCCACGCCGAAGCTACCGTGCACCACCTGCCCGTTGACCAGCAGCGCGCAGCCGATGCCGGTGCCGACGGTCACGAGCGCGAGCGAGGACAGCCCTCGCCCCACGCCGTACCAGCGCTCGCCCGTGAGCAGCGCGCGGACGTCGTTCTCGACGGTGGTCGCCAGGCCGGTCCGCCGGGCGACCTGCTGGCCGAGCGGTACGTCGTGCCAGCCCAGGAACGGTGAGTAGGCAACGTGCCCCGAGGCGGCGTCGACGTCGCCCGACACGGCCAGGCCGACGCTGCCGACCTCGGGGCGCCCGGCCCGCAGCCGCTCCACGAGGTCCGCGACCTGTGCGACGAGGGCCTCGGGCCCGTGGTCGCCCACGGGCACGGTGAGCTCGTCCAGCACGCGGCACCGCAGGTCGCACAGCACGCCGAACATCCGGTCGGCGGTGACCTTGATGCCGATCACGAGGTGTGCCTCCGTCCGCACGGTGACCACCGTGGCGGGCCTGCCGAGCGCGCCCTCGGTCGACGCGCGGCCGCCGGTCTCGTCCAGCAGCCCGGCCTCCAGGAGCGGCCGCACCGCCCGGGTGATGGCGCCGGGCGTGAGACCCGTTTCGGTGGCCAGGGCGGTGCGCGACGCGTCGCCGGTCATGACGAGCTGCTGCAGGACACGCGTGCCGGCCGGGCTCAGCGTCGGCGCCTGGGGTCTGGCGGGCATGCGCCGACTCTAGCCGTGCGACTTAATTGACAGCAACAAAAAAAGGCTGTTGAGTGTGCGGCACCCAGCAACGTCGCCGGAGGAGCCTCCATGTCAGTCAAGTCCGAACCCGTCCGGACCCGCAGAGCCGCCCGTTCGTGGCTCGCCGTGGGCCTGGCCCTCGCCGTCGTCGGCACCGTCGGTGTAGCGCCCGTGACGGCCGCGACCCTGTCCGCGTCCGATGCCCCGCCGGCCGCCGCCGGACCGTCCGACACCCGGTCCGCAACCATCGAGGCCGAGGCCACGCAGGTGGTTCTGGACGGCGCGAGCCGCTCCGGCTGCTCGTCCTGCTCGGGCGAGGGCAAGGTCGGCAGCATCGACCCGTCGTCCACCGTGTCGGTGCCGGGCGTCCTCGCACCCGAGGCCGGCTCGTACGACGTCACGCTGCACTACCTCAGCGGCGACGACAGCCGCGCCCTGACCGTGACGCCCGACGGCGGCGACACCGTCGCCGTGCCCGTCGCGTCCACGGGCGGCTGGGACCGCGTGGGCACCGTCTCGGTGACCCTGCCCCTGCACGCGGGCGAGAACCGGCTCACCCTGACCGCGCCGGCCGGCTCGCTCGGCCCCGACCTGGACCGCGTGGTGGTCGCCGGCGCGACCGCGAAGGACTACGCGCTCACCGACCCGGCGGCGGCCGACCCGGTCCCCGTCGACCCGACCCCCGCCGCCCCCGGCCGCAGGCACGTCACGCTGCGCGGCGGCGACGTCACCGTCGACTACTCCCTCTCCAGCGGCACCGCCGACGCGCGGTGGGGCCGCCACCGGGCCGTGACCGGCTTCTACAGCGGCGTCCGCCTGGGCGACGAGTTCGTCACCACCAAGCAGTACGACGGCGCCTGCCGGCTCACCGCCGCGCGCACGGTCACCTGTGCCAAGGCGGGGCTGCCCACGCTGCGGCAGGTCTTCGTGTTCGACGGCGACCGCTCGTTCTCGGTGCGGCTGGACGTCACCGGCACGGACGGCCCGGTCACCACGTCGATGATGGTGCCGGTCATGACCGACCGGCCCGGATCGGTGGACCTCGGGCACGACGGCGACAACCGGATGGTGCTGGTGCCGTTCGACAACGACCACTGGGTCCGTTACGAGACGCCCGCGATCCAGGACGTCACCCCCGCGCAGCGCAGCTTCGAGGTCACCTCGTTCATCGACGACGTCTCGCGCCGCGGCCTCGTGGTCGGCTCGCTGGACCGGGACACCTGGAAGTCCGGTGTCGTGGCCGACGGGAACGCCGACGGCGGGCTAGACCGGCTGCAGGCGGCCGCGGGTCTGACCGACTGGAGCTACGACTACGGAGACGGCCTGAACAGGTACCAGTTCAACCGCGAGCTCAAGCCGCACGGCGACGTCAGCGGCGAAACGGTGAGCTCGCCGCGCATGTTCGTGGGCTACTACGCCGACTGGCGCGAGGGCATGGAGACGTTCGGCCGCGCGGCGGCCCAGGTGGCGCAGTCGCGCACGTGGTCGGACGGCACGCCGTTCGGGTTCAACAGCTGGGGCGGCCTCGGCGCCCGCGGCGGCGACGCCGCGGTCATGGACGAGGTCTCCGAGTTCCTCGCCGAGGAGACGCCCGCCTTCCGGAACACGCGGTCCGCCAACGGCCCGTACGTCGGCGTGGACTCGTACTGGGACAAGATGCTGGCGCCCGAGTACTCGTTCGAGGACCCGGACACCTCCTGGGCGGAGCTCGAGCAGTACGTCGCGGACGTCAAGGCCCGCGGCCAGGAGCCGGCCCTCTACTTCCAGCCGTTCGCCAACTTCTGGAAGGAGGGGCTCGACGAGCGCATCGGCGGCACCAAGCTCTGCGACACGTGCGAGAACCAGACGTACCGCGAGATGGCGCTGAAGGTGAACGGCGTACCGGTGAACATCGACGGGGCCTGGGCGCTCGACCCGACCAACCCCGGCGTGCAGAACCGCGCGCGGATCGCCCTGAGCAAGTTCCGCGAGCTGGGCGTGCGCTACGTCAAGCTCGACTTCCTCACCCACGGCTACGTCGAGGCCGACAGCTGGTCCGACGAGTCGGTGCACACCGGCCAGCAGGCGTTCCGCCAGGGCATGGCGCAGGTCGTGGACCACGTGGGCGACGACATGTTCATCGACCTGGCGATCTCGCCGCTGTTCGTCTCGGAGTTCGCGCACGCCCGCCGGATCTCCTGCGACGTGCACGGCGCGCTGAACAACTGGCACCCGACCCAGCCCGACCGCTACCAGAAGAGCACGGAGTACCTGCTCAACTCCCTGACGTACGGCTGGTGGCTCGACGAGGTCTACGCCTTCAACGACGGCGACCACGTCCAGTTCGGCAACTACGAGTACGACGGCGACGCGAACGCCTACCTGCTCCAGGACCCGTACCCCAGCATCTGGCCCGAGGGGCAGAACCGGGCGCGCGTCACGTCCGCCGTCATCACGGGCGTCTACCAGGTCAGCGAGGACCTCACCGCCACCGGCCACCCCGTCATCAAGCAGCGGGCGCGCGACCTGCTCCAGAACCCGCGGATCAACCGGATCGCCGAGCTCGGCCGGTCCTTCGCCCCGGTGCAGGCGGGCCCCGACCGGTTCACCGCCGCCGACACGTTCGTGCTGCGCGACGGCGGGACCACCTACGTCGCGGCGTTCAACTACGGCGCCTCGGCCCGCACCACCGACGTCGCCCTGCGCGACCTCGGCCTGGGTGGCGGCCGGTACGAGGTCACCGAGCTGTGGACCGGTCAGCGGGACCACGCCACGGCTCGGCTGCGGGCGGCGGTGCCGGCCGAGGACGTGCGGGTCTACGCGATCACCCGGGGGCACCGCTGAGCGCGGGGCGGGCTCAGCGGGCCGGTGTGCCCCGCTGGTTCTGCAGGACGCCCGCCAGCAGCACGACCAGCAGCCCGGCGATCGGCACGACCAGCAGGCCGTAGCGCAGGCCGACGGCGTCGGCGACCATCCCGACCAGCGGCGGGGAGGCGAGGAAGCCGAGCCGCATCAGCCAGGACACGACGGTCAGGCCGGTGCCGGCGCGCAGGCCCGGTAGCTCGTCGGCCTCGTGCATGGCGGCGGGCACCAGCGTCGCGCTGCCGAGCCCGACCGCGGCGAAGCCGAGGATGGTGCCGGGCACGGTCGGGAACGCGAGCGCCAGCCCCATGCCGAGCGCGATGACGACGCCTCCGGCCCGGGCGACCGTCCGCTGGCCGAACCGGTCCACCAGGCGGTCGCCGAGCATGCGCCCGACGAACTGGGCGCCGACCAGCGCGACGAAGCCCGTGGCGGCCAGGGCGGCGGGGGCGCCGAGCGAGCCCGAGAGGTAGAGCGTGGCCCAGGAACTGCCGGCGTCCTCCACGAGGGCGCCGCCGACGGCGATCAGGACCAGGGCGGTGATGACGAACAGCGTGCGCGTGCTCAGTCCGGGGCGCCTCAGGGCGGCGGGGCTCTCGGTGGCCACGGCGACATCGTCCTCGTCGTCGCGCCCGGGGAGCCGGAACCGCAGCGCCACGAGCGCGACGGTGACGAAGACGGCGGTGGAGATGCCGAGGTGCACGCCGAGCGGCAGGCCGAGCGCGATCGCGGCGGCGCCCATGGAACCGCCGAGCACGGCGCCGACGGACCACACCGCGTGGAAGCCGTTGATGATCGAGCGCCCGTAGCGGCGCTGCACCCGCAGGCCGTGGGCGTTCTGCGCGACGTCGGTGACGGCGTCCATGGCGCCGCCGAGGAGCAGGGCGGCCACCAGCAGCCCGAACGACGGCGCGACACCCGCGGCCAGCACGCCCAGACCCGTGAGGATGGTCCCCGCCACGGCCGCCTGCGCGGAGCCGAGCTTCCGGACCAGGAAGCCCGCACCGAGACCGGCGAGAATCGCGCCGGCCGGGAACGCCGCGACGGCGAGACCGTAGACGGTGTTGTCCAGGCCGAGCGCGGCCTTGATCTCGGGGTAGCGCGGGACCAGGTTCGCGAACAGGGCGCCGTTGGTCAGGAACAGCGCGGCGACGGCGGCGCGGGCGCGCCGGTCGGCGGGTTGCGGTCCGGAGCCCGTGGGGAACGACATGGGCACGAGCGTACGCAGGCCGGCGGCCACCGGAAAAATCGATTCGATCACCCCTGGAAACATCTGGGCCGTCATGGGTGTTGTCCCGGGCGTGAGCGACGAACTGCGCCGGGCGACCGTGGTGGTGATCGGCGGCGGGCAGGCCGGTCTCTCGGCGGCGTACCACCTGCGGCACCGGGGTTTCGTGAGCGCCGTCGAGCAGCCGGACGCCGAACGCACCTACGTGGTCCTGGACGCCAGCCCCGCGCCGGGCGGCGCCTGGCAGCACCGCTGGGAGTCCCTGCGGATGGCCACGGTCAACGGCATCTTCGACCTGCCGGGCCTGACCCAGCCCGCCGTCGACACGACGGAGGCGAGCCGCGCCGCCGTCCCGCGGTACTTCGCCGGCTACGAGCAGGAGTTCGCGCTGCCGATCCTGCGGCCGGTCCACGTGGTGGCGGTGCGCCTGGCCGACGACGACCCGGACGGCGACCTCGTCGTGACGAGCGACCGGGGCTCCTGGACCACGCGGGCGGTCGTCAACGCGACAGGGACGTGGACCAACCCCGTGCTGCCGCACTACCCGGGGCAGGAGACGTTCGTGGGCCGTCAGCTCCACACCCGCGACTACGTCCGCGCCGAGGACTTCGCCGGGCAGCGCGTCGCGGTGGTCGGCGGCGGCATCTCCGCGCTCCAGCTCCTGGAGGAGATCTCCCGCGTGGCCACCACCCGCTGGTACACCCGCCGGGAGCCTGTCTTCCTGGACCGCGAGTTCCAGCCCGAGACGGTGGGCCGCGAGACCATCGCCAAGGTCATGGCCGACGTCGCCGCGGGCCGGCCGACGGGGAGCGTCGTCTCGTACACGGGGCTGGGCTGGACGTCGTACGCGCTCGCGGCGAAGGCCCGCGGCGTCCTGGAGCGCCGGCCGATGTTCAAGGCCATCGAGCCCATGGGCGTGCGCGAGGCGGACAACACCTTCACCCCGGTGGACACCATCCTGTGGGCCACCGGGTTCAAGGCCGACCTGACGCACCTCGACCCGCTGCGCCTGCGGAACGAGCTGGGCGGCATCGCGCTGACCGGCACCCAGGTGGCCACCGAGCCGCGGCTGCACCTCATCGGCTTCGGCCCGTCGCAGTCGACGGTCGGGGCCAACCGCGCGGGCCGCGAGGCGGCAGCGGCGGTGGTGCGGCGCCTCCGGGCTCAGGTGCCGGCCAGGCCCGCGACCAGGTTGATGAGCAGCGCGACGACCACCGTGCCGAACAGGTAGGCCAGCAGGGCGTGGACCTGGGCGACCCGGCGCATCGCCGAGGAGGCGAGGTCCGTGTCCGAGACGGCGAAGCTCATGCCCACGGTGATCGCCAGGTAGGTGAAGTCGGTGTACCGGGGCGGCTCCGACTGGTGGAAGTCGATCCCGCCGGCCGGGGCGGTGTAGTAGGCACGGGCGTAGCGGAGCGCGAACACCGTATGCACGCAGGCCCAGGAGACCACCACCGAGGCGAGCACCGTGGCCATCGTGACGTCGCCGCTGCCCAGCACACCGCCCACGAGCGTCACCGCGACGCCGCCCAGGCTGGCCACCGCCGCGAGCAGCACTATCAGGTGCGCGACGGTGCGCGCGGGTTCCTCGCGCACCGCGTGCTTGCTGGTCGCCTCCGGGTCCATCGGGACGATCACCAGCGCGGTCCAGGTCACGAACACCAGCCCGGCGCCCGCCCATCCGCCCAGCAGCGCGGCTGCCACGGAGTTCTGGGAGAGCAGCCGGCCCACCAGTGCGGCGACCAGCAAGGCCGTGCCGAACCGCACCCAGTTCGGGCCGTCCAGCACCCGGCTCACCCGCCGCATCCGCGTCATGCGCACAGTCAACCAGCGGGTGGCCCACACCACCGCGCGACGACCTGCCGTGGGGACCGAGCCTGTGCGAAGATCGGAGCAGGACCCAGCGGGTCCCCGGACGAGGGTTGCCGTACCCGGTGTGCGAAAAGACGGCAACTCAAGGAGCACATCATGTCGTGGATCGTCCTTGTCGTCTCCGGCCTTCTCGAGGCCGTCTGGGCCACCGCCCTCAGCCGTTCCGACGGGTTCCACAACGTCGGGCCGAGCATCGTCTTCGGGGTGGCCCTCGTCGCCAGCATGGGCGGCCTCGCGTTCGCCCTGCGCGACCTGCCCGTCGGGACCGCCTACGCGGTCTGGGTGGGCATCGGGGCCGCGACCACCGTCGTCTGGGCCATGGCCACCGGCGCCGAACCCGTCTCCGTCGTCCGCGTCCTGCTGATCCTCGGCCTGATCGGCTGCGTCATCGGGCTCAAGCTGACGCACTGACCACACCGCCGGCGCCACGAACTCGGGCGAGCAGGACGGTCCCGGACGAGAATGTTTCGGGTGACCGACACAGACACCTGGTCGCCGACCACGTACGTGCGCAGCGGCGACGTCGAACTCGCCTACGACCGCTTCGGGGAGCGCGGAGGCGTCCCGCTCCTGCTCATGATGGGCCTCGCGATCTCCCGCTTCTGGTGGCCGGACGGCTTCTGCCAGGCCCTCGCGGACCAGGGGTTCGACGTCGTCCGCTACGACCAGCGCGACACCGGCGCGTCCACCAGGTTCAGCCACACCGTGCGGCACGGGCACTGGCGCATGCTGCGCCCCGGGGCGGGCGCGTACACGGCCGAGGACCTGGCGGACGACGCCGTCGCGGTGCTCGACGCCGTCGGCTGGGACCGTGCGGTGGTGTTCGGGCACTCGCTGGGCGGCGTCGTCGCGCAACGGGTGGCGCTGCGCCACCCGGACCGGGTGCGCGCGCTGGTCTCGTGCGACGCCCCGCCGAGCGACGCGGTCGGGTACCGCGCCCTGCGCTACCTGCGGTTCGGGCTGGTCGCACGCAACGTGACGAAACGCCACCCCGCGGGCCACGCGGGCGACGTCGCAGCGTCGCTGGCCATCGCCAAGCGGATGGCATCTCCCGCGAACCCGTGCGACGAGACCGCCGCCCTGGAACGGATAGTGCGCGGGCTGGAGACCGGGCCCAGGGACATGGCCGGGATCGGCCGCCAGCTGCACGCGAGATGGCAGGGCGCACGGCTGCGCCAGATCCAGGCACCCACCCTCGTGCTGCAGGGCGCCGACGACCCGCTCATCCGGATGTCGGCGGCCCGCGCCGTCGCCCGCGAGATCCGCGGCGCGAAGCTGGTGGTCCTCGACGGCATCGGCCACGACCTGCCGCCGGTCACCTGGCCGACGATCGCGCGACAGACCCGGCAACTGGTCACGACCTCGGTAAGGTCGCACCGTGACCAGCCTGTCAGAGATCCAGGACCGTGAGCGTTCGGCACTCCTCGACGACCTGCGCACGTTGACGTCCGAGCAGTGGCGCTCGCCGACCCTGTGCGGCACGTGGGACGTGGAGGACGTCGTCGCGCACCTCGGAGCCGCGTCGATGCTCTCGACCTGGGGCTGGATCCGCAGCATCGTCGGCGCGCGGTTCGACACCGACGTGCACAACCAGCGGCGCCTCGAGGAGTTCCGCGGCGCGACGCCGGTGGCCACGCTCGAACGCTTCGCGGAGACCGGCCCCATCGGCCTGCCCAGCAAGGAGAGCCCGGCGGGACTGGGCGAGCTGGTCGTCCACGCCGAGGACATCCGCCGCCCGCTGGGGCTCCGGCACGAGCCGGACGCCGACGGGCTCCTCGCGGTCGCCCGGTTCTTCGCCGCCAAGGACTTCGCGGTCAACAGCCGGTCGCTGGTCAAGGGCCTGCGCCTCATCGCGACAGACGCCGACTTCCGGTCGGGTTCCGGCCCCGAGGTAGGCGGGCCGCTGCTCTCCCTCGTCCTGGCGATGGCGGGCCGGCCCGCGGTGCTCGACGACCTGAGCGGCGACGGCGTGCCGGAGCTGTCCCGGAGAACGGCCGGTGTCCGGTGATCACGCCAGAGGCGCTGCTGAACGGATGGCGCGGGCGCCGGTTCCTGCTGGAGCTCGCGCTGGCCGCCGAGGCCTTTCCCGCGGACCGCTTCGCGACCGATACGCCGCTCGCGCTGGCGGTGTGGTCGGCGGCCCACGCCCTTGACCCCGACCCTGGCCAGCTGCTCGTGTCGTCCTCCGGTCCCGGCCCGCATGAGATGCCGCCGGCCGCGACCGCCGAATCCGTGGCGTCCCTGCTGGAGACGGTCCGCCTCGCCGACGTCGACCAGGGTGCGACGTTGCGTGTGTTCGCCGACACCGTGGCCAACGCCCGCTACTGGCAGGAGCCCGACGGCAGCGACGTCCTCGCCGGCACGCCCGTCGTGCGTGCCGCCCTGGGCCGCGTCGCCCGGCACGTCGCCGGCTCGGTGACGGGCATCGACTGGTGGAGCGCGCCCCTCGACCTCGCCGACCAGCACGCCGTCACCTGGGAGGGCGGCCAGGGGGAGCAGGGGCCGCTCGCGGCGGACCGGCTGGCCCGGTGGCGCGCCGACCTCGCGGTCCAGGAGGCGCGCGCCCGGGCGGACCGGCTCGCCGACCCGGAGGCGTCCTGGAGCGGCGAGTGGTGGTCGTCCCCGCCGTCGGACCTCGTCCGGACCACCAGGAGCCTCGGCGAGTCCGGGCCCGTCGGCGTCTGGCTGGTCGAGGACGACATGGGCTGGGAGCGCGCGGTCACGCACCGGGTAGCTGCGCCGGCCGACGCTCGCGTCTACGAGATCGACGGCTCCGACGCGTGGGCCGCGCTGTGCCGCGCGTACCCGCTGGAGGTGACCGAGCAGAAGCGGCACGACTGGTACAGCACCACCGGGCGCTACGGACGCTGGCTGCTGCCCGACTGGGCCGCGGTCGCCGTCGACCATGACGCCGTCCACCTCACCGCCGCCGCGTACCTCACCGCGGCCGGGACCGTCGTCCCGGTCGCGGACGACATCGCGAGCGTCATCGCCGGATGGAACCCCGACGAGACCTACTGGCTCTCCGACGACGCCCGGCCAGGTGCGGACGGCGCGGTGTGGGTGCGCGACGACCAGGACTGGGTACCCGGGGCCTGATCAGCCCGAGCCGCGGCCGTCCCTGCCGAGCAGGTGACGAAGGGCGGGTTCGAGGGTTGGGTGCCGGAACCGGTGGCCGCGCCCGAGCAGGGCCGCCGGGTACAGCCGCTGGCTGGCCTCGGCGAGCTCGGTCGCACCCTCCGCACCGAGCAGCAGCCGCGGACCGAAGCCGGGCACGGGCAGCAGCGCCGGCCGGTGCAGCACCCTGGCCAGGGTCTTCGCGTAGGCGGCGTTCCGCACCGGCTCGGGTGCGACGGCGTTGACCGGGCCCGACAGCCCGTCGTCGTAGAGCGCGCGGTGGTAGATGTCCACCAGGTCGTCGATGCCGATCCACGACTGCCACATCTGGCCGTCGCCGAGCCTGCCGCCCAGCCCGGCCGCGAACAGCGGGTAGAACAGGCGCAGCGTCCCGCCGCGCGGCGACTGCACCAGGCCGGTGCGGACGTTGACCACCCGCAGCCCCGCGTCGGCGGCGACGACGGTCGCCTGCTCCCAGTCGGCGACCAGGTCGGCGAGGAAGCCGTCGCCTCGCGCGGCGGACTCGTCGAGCATCTCGTCCCCGCGGTCCGGGCCGTAGTACCCGATCGCGGAGGCCGAGACGAACACCTTCGGTCCGTCGGGGGTGCGTCCGGCCAGCTCGGCGAGCGCCCTGGTGGGCCCGATCCGGGAGTCGCGGACCGCGTCGCGGTGCGCGGGCGTGAACCGGCCGGCGATCGAGGCGCCCGCGAGGTGGATGACCGCGTCCACGCCGGCGAGCAGGTCGTCGGCCGGGGCCGCCGGGTCCCAGCGGCGTTCGTCGGGGCCGTGCGGTCGGCCGCGGACCAGCCGGATCACGCGGTGGCCGGCGGTGGTCAGGAACGGCGCCAGAGCGCTGCCGACGAATCCGCTGCTGCCGGTCATCGCGATGACCATCGGCTGGTCGCCGCTGTTTCGTGCGGTGGCCTGGGCCGCCAGGTCCATGCGGAGCTGCCGGTGCCGGTAGGCGAACATGGCGCGCAGCGCTCCGGACGGCACGTTGGTGTGCACGGTGTCGGTGATGCGGGTGCGCAGGCCCTCGTCGCGCAGCTCGTGCACGTGCCGCCACCGCACGCCCCAGCGCAGCGGCGCGGAGACCAGCTCGTCGACGAACCGCTCCGGCGGCTCGTAGTCCGAGTGCCGGGCCACCCAGCGCAGCCCGAGGGGGAGGCCCAGCACCGCTTCGCCGTCGGCCAGGGACGTGGCCTCCCGGACGACCCGCAGCGGTGCCCACGGCGGCGTGAGCCGCAGGACCGCGCCGGGGCGCTCGTGCCAGGCGAAGACCTCGGCGCGCGGGTAGGCGACCACGCTCGACCAGGTCAGCGGCTTGACCAGCGTCATGGCAGCCCTCCGTTCCGTAGGACGTACAGGATGAGGATCATGGTCACTGCGGTGCCCACCGCGTAGTTGACCCAGAGGAAGTGCCGCCATCCGCCGTTCGCCCGGGCGGAGTCCTCGTCACGCAGCCGCGCGTAGGGCAGCGCCAGGGCGAGGTAGGGGAGCGCGAGAAGGCCGGCGAGTGCGCCGGGCCAGCCCGTCGTCGCGATGAGGAGGCCGGCGGCGGTCCAGGCGGCGAGGGCGAGGCGCACCGTGCGGGCGGCACCGAGCGCGGTGGCGACCGAGGAGATGCGCCCCTCGCGGTCGGGGACGATGTCCTGGACCGCGCCGAAGGCGTGGCTCGCCATGCCCCACAGGAGGAAGGCGCCGAGCACCGCGTACGTCCCGGGTGTCGGGGAGGCCTGGGCCAGCGTGAGCCCGTAGACCGCCGGGCTGACGAAGTGGACGCTGGAGGTCAGCGAGTCGAGCACCGGCACCTCCTTGAAGCGGAAGGGCGGCGCGGAGTAGGCGACGAGCGCGAACAGGCTCACCGCGAGCGCCACCCAGGACAGCGGCGGGCCGAGCAGCACGAGCGCCACGACGAACGGGACGCAGGTGACCACGGACGCGACGAGGATGGCGCGGTGCCGTGCCGGCGGGAGCAGGGCGCCCTCCACGCCGCCCTTGCGGGGGTTGGTCAGGTCGGACGCGTAGTCGAACACGTCGTTGATGCCGTAGAGCGCGAGGTTGTACGGCACGAGGAAGAACAGCGTCCCGATGACGAACGAGGCGTCGACGTCGCCCGTGGTCAGGAGGTAGGCAGCCGCGAACGGGTAGGCGGTGTTGATCCAGCTCAGCGGCCGTGAGGCGCGTGCGAGGTCAGCGATCATCGCGGCCTCCGACCTTGTTCCCGACCTTGTCCCCGACCCTGTCCCCGAACAGGGACCACAGCGCCGGCAGCAGGATGACGGCGGCCAGCGGGTAGGAGAAGTCCTCGACGGGCGCCAGGCCGATCCGGGCCCCGGAGATCTGCGCGTCCGCGTAGGCGAACAGCCCGCTCGCGATCATGACGTTGTCGAACACGGCGGTCAGGAGCAGGAGGGCGCCGGCGGCGAGTGCGAGGGCGCGCCATCGGGCCGTGGGCCTGCCGGACCGCCGCGCCGTCCGCCGCGCGACGAGGGCGACGATCGTGGCGAGCGCGAGGAAGGCGAGCGCGAGCAGGAGGTAGGTCATGGCCGGGCCTCCGCGCGCTCCAGGACGCGCTGCGCGCCCAGGACGAGCACCATCGTGAGTTCGCACAGGAACAGCAGGAACACGAGCTCCTCCAACGGTAGCTCGGGGGCCAGCATCAGCCCCGTCATGTACTGGCCGGTGCCGTGGAAGAACACGCCGAGCCCGATGCCCGCGAGGTCCCACGCGAGGAAGAACGCAGTGCCGACCGCGAGGACGGCGGCCGCGCGCCGGGGCGACCGCCAGCAGAAGAGCCGGTGGCGGGCGTCGAGAAGCAGCACCCCGGCTGCCGAGAACAGCAGCACGGCGAGGTAGGCGAAGCTCATCGGTCCTCCCGCAGGGGGCCGGCGCTGGTGTCGCCGCGGAGCCGTTTGAGCACCAGCTCCGCGCTGATGAGGCACATGGGCAGGCCGATCCCGGGGATGGTCGTCGCGCCGGCGTACAAAAGGTTGTCGACGCGGGAGGACACGTTCTTGCCGCGGAGCATCGCGCTCTGCCGCAGCGTGTGGCCGGGGCCGAGGGCGCCACCGCGCCAGGCGCCGAGGTCGCGCTCGAAGTCGGCCGGGCCGATGGTGCGCCGGACCACCACGCGCTCGGCGAGGTCGGGCGTGCCGGTCCACTGCGCGATCTGGGCGATGGCCTGGTCGGCCACCTGCTCCACGCCCGGGTCCCCGGCGCCGTCGACGCCGCCCGCACCCATCGTGGTGTCGGCGGGTACCGGGACCAGGACGAACAGGTTCTCGTGCCCGGGCGGTGCGACGTCGTCGGTGGCGCTCGGGCGGCAGACGTAGAGCGACGCCGGCGACGGGACGGACCGGTGGTCGCCGAAGATCGCGTCGAACCCCCGCTGCCAGTCCTGCGCGAACAGCAGCGAGTGGTGGGCCAGCGCCGGGAGCTCGCCGCGTACCCCGAGGAGCGCCAGCACGGCGCCCGGGCCGGGGTCGCGCCGCTGCCACCAGCGGTCGCTGTGGCTGCGGTGCGCTGGGCCGAGCAGCTCGTGCTCGGTGACGCGCAGGTCGGCGGTCGACACCACGACGTCCGCCTCCAGCTGGTGGGTGCGGCCGGTGCCGTCGTCGACCTCGACGCCGCTGACCGCGCCGTCCGCCACCGTGATCCGCTGCACGCGCTGCCCGGTGAGCAGCTTGGCGCCCGCGCGCTGGGCGACACGGGCGACGGCGTCGATCACCGCGCCGAAGCCACCGCGCGGGTACAGCACGCCCTGGGTCACGTCGAGGTGGCTCATGAGGTGGTACATGCTGGGCGCGGCGCTCGGTGACGTGCCGAGGAAGACCGCCGGATAACCGAGGATGCGGCGTACCCGGTCGTCCGTCGTGTGGCGCGCGATGAAGTGGTCCAGCGGTTCCCCGAGCAGGCGCGCCAGGCGTGGCGCCTGGCGCACGAGGTCCCGGTCGAGCAGCGGCCCGAGCGACGCGTACGTCGCGTACAGGAACCGTTCGGTGGCGATCCGGTAGGTCTCGCCCGCCGAGTCGAGGTAGGCGTCCAGCTTCCGGGCGGACGGCGGGTCGAGCGCCAGCAGCGCCTCGCGGGCGCCCTCGGCGGGCAGGTCGAACGGTTCGGGGTCGCCCTCGACGAAGACCCGGTAGGACGGGTCGAGCCGCACCAGGTCCAGCTCCTCGCGGGCGCTGGTGCCGAGCATGCGGAAGAAGTGGTCGAAGACCTCCGGCATCAGGTACCAGGAGGGTCCGGTGTCGAACCGGAACCCGTCGCGCTCCCACCGTCCGGCCCGGCCGCCGAGCTCCGACCGGGCCTCCAGGAGCGTGACCTCCGCCCCGTCCTGGGCGAGCAGGGCCGCGGTCGCCAGGCCCGAGATACCGCCGCCCACGACGACGACCCGCCGGTCCCGAAGGTCGCCGGTCATGCCCGTCCTCCATGCGTGGTGGCGAGGACCGTAGCGGCGATGCGCAGCTTGACGGCCGTCGGCACGGACACCCGGTGCCCGCGCAGCTCGGCGGCGGGGATGTGCCGCAGCCGGTCGTTGAGCTCGGCGAAGAGGCCCGCGGCGAGCGCCGTCGCCCGACGCGGGCCCGCGGGAAGCAGCGGGACGACGGCGCGGGCGGCGGCCAGGTCGGCGTCGATGTCCTTGATGATCACTGCCTTGTGCTCGTCGTCCAGGTGGTCCGGGCCCGTGCCCGGAAAGTAGGAGCGGCCCAGGCGGTCCTCGTCGTCGCCGAGGTCGCGCAGGAAGTTGATCTTCTGGAACGCCGCGCCGAGCCGGCGGGCGCCCTCCTCGAGCTCGGCGCGCGTCGCGGGCAGGACGGGGTGGCCGTGCAGGAAGGCGCGCAGGCACATGAGTCCGACGACCTCGGCGGAGCCGTGCACGTAGGCGTGGAACTCGCCGACGCTGAGCGCGGCCATCGGGTCCAGGTCGCGGCGCATGGAGGCGAAGAAGGGGCGCACGAGCGAGTCGTCGATGCCGACGGTCCGTGCCGTGTCGGCGAAGGCGTGGACCACAATGTTCGCGCTGAACCCGCTCCGCAGCGCCGCGTACGTCTCGGTCTCGAGGCCGTCGAGGGTGCTGCGGCACTCGGCGGGTGCGAGGCCCGCCTCGTGCGCCGGGCCGTCCACCACCTCGTCGGCCACCCGCACCAGCGCGTAGATGTCCTCGATCATCGCGCGGGTGGCGGGCGGCAGCAGCCGGGTGGCCAGGCTGAACGACGTCGAGTAGGCCCCGAGCACGCGGGCCGCCGCGGTGTGGGCGGTGTCGGTGTAGAGCGCGAGGGACGAGGACGGGTTCATGCCGCACGCCCCGCGAGCTGGTCGGCGAGGCCGGTGAGGTCCTGCTGGAGGCCGGTGGGCAGCGCCGTCCGGCCGATGGCGGCGGCGACCTCTTCCCGCCTGGTCTCGATGAGCTCCGACATCCCCGTGCGGGCGCCGCTGGTGATCAGCGCGTCGCGGAGCAGGTCCGCGCCGGCCTCGTCCAGGTTCGGGTCGCCCCACAGGTACCGCACCGCGTTCCAGGCGGGGTGCTCCTCGGCGAACGCGACGAGCAGGGTCCGCTTGCGTTCGCGCAGGTCGCTGGTGGTGCTCTTGCCCGTGCGGTGGGCGTCCCCGAAGACGCCGAGCATGTCGTCCTGAAGCTGGTAGAGCACGCCGAGCGCCGTCCCGACCCGTTCGAGCTCGGCCTTGGTGCGGTCGTCCGCCCCCGCCAGTGCGGCGCCGGCCCGTAGCGGTGCGGCGAACGAGTAGCCGCCGGTCTTGTTCTCCATCATCCGCAGCAGCTGCTCGGGGGAGTCGGAGGCGGTGCCCAGGCCGAACGCGACGTCGTCGTGCTCGCCCGCGGCGGCGTGGAACAGGCAGTCCTCGACGATGTCGGTCAGCTCCTCGCGTGCGGACCCGTGGACCCGCGCGACGAGGGAGTGCGCGGCGCTGAGCAGCAGGTCGCCGCCGAGGATTCCCGACGCCTGCCCCCAGGCTGCCGCGGACCGCTCCGGCAGTCCGCTGGTCAGCGCGTCGTCGGCGAACTCGGCGGTGACGGTGGGACGGCCGCGCCGCCTGAGGTCGCCGTCGATGACGTCGTCGTGCAGCAGCAGGGCCGTGTGCAGCAGCTCGAACGCGGCGGCGGCGACCGTCGCGTCCTCGATGTTCGTGCCGCCCAGCGCCCGGTGCGTGTCGAGCAGCAGGCGGGGCCGCAGACGCTTGCCGCCCTCGCTGGAGCGCGCCAGCCGCCGCCACAGCAGCGCGTAGTGCTCCGCGAGCGGGGTGGCGCGCCTGATCCGGTCCTCGAAGAACTCGGCCAGGACGGTGTCGACCGCCTCACGGGGGAGGGTCTCGGTCATCGCGGCGCTCCTTCGGTGGGGGCCGTCCCGGTGTCCGACGGCGCGTAGAGCTCCATGTCTTGTGCCTGGCCCACGAACCACGGGGAGAACGCCCAGGGCGTCGCCCGCAGGGCGCTGCCCAGCCGGGCTGGGTCCACCCAGCGCAGGTCCATCACCTCGTCCGGGTTGGGCACCGGCTCCTCGTCGGCGAACGCGACGTAGACGGGACACACCTCGTTCTCCACGACTCCCGAGGCATCGGTGGCTCGGTAGCGGAAGTCGGGCAGCGCGGACCGGATCTCACGAACGGCCAGCCCGAGCTCGTCCCGGGCGCGACGGACGACGGCGTCCTCCATCTGCTCGTCCGGCTGCGGATGCCCGCAGACGGAGTTGGTCCACACCCCTGGCCAGGCGCGCTTGCCGAGGGACCGCCGGGTGACCAGCACCTGGCCCTCAGCGTTCAGTACGTGGCACGAGAACGCCAGGTGGAGCGGGGTTTCCGCGGTGTGCACGAGGTGCTTGAGCTGTGTCCCGACCGGCACGCGGTCCTCGTCCAGCAGGACGACTCTCTCTGGCGGCACGTGCCCTCCTCGTCGATTTAACTAGCCAGGCTACATTCAAGCACAGGAAGCAATAATCGAGGGAGCCCGGTCAGCCCTTCCCGGCCCGCTCCTCCGCCTCTAGGAACCCCTCCGGCGGGTCGAACGGGGCCAGGACGAGTTCGGCGCCGAACGGGTCCTGGATGGCCGACGACCTCGACCGTTCGGAGATCGGTTGTCTGTACCGATGCTGCCTCGGACCACCGACACTCGCCCCAGGGGGAGCGTCAGATATCCACAGGGGGGGGCGAGCGCCTCCTCCAGCCGGTCGACGAACGCGGCCTGTGCGCTGACCGCGAGACGTCGCGCGTCGTCGGGCGGGAGCCAGGCGACGCGGTCGATCTCGGGCACCTCGATGCGCCGCCCCGACCGCGGAGGCCACTCGATCTCCACGGTGTTGCCGGCGATCTGCGCGAGATCGGGCCCGTCCTCGGGCCATGCGCGCGCCCAGGCGAGGACCTTCTTGCCCGAGCGCTGCCGGACCTCCCCGAGCTCGATATCGGGGGCTGACGGCGGCGGCAGAGCCATCCCGAGCTCCTCGCTCGCCTCGCGCAGCGCCGCGGCGTGGGGTTCCTCGTCGGGGTCGAGCTCGCCCTTGAGCAGGGTCCAGGCGCCCGCGTCCTTGCGCGCCCAGAACGGTCCGCCCATATGGCCGAGCAGGACCTCGAGCCCGCCGCCGGGCAGCCGTCGGTAGGGCAGGAGGCCCGCGCTCGTCGTCGGCATGGGTCCAGTCTTGCCGACAGGAGACGACGAGGCCCTGGATCCCCGGTGCGGAAGGGGATCCAGGGCCTCGTCCCGGCTCTATCTATATCTATCGCACGTGGCCCGCGATCGGCAGGGGGAGTGCTGCCGCACCCTCGGAGACGATGCGCGCCATCTGGTCGGCGCCGTGCTCCTGGAAGTGCGTGTTGTCGGCGACCCCGTTGGGGAAGGCCGGATACTGGCCGCGGCTCGTGTGGAGGAACACGCCCTTGGCGGCCTCAGGACCGATCGAGTTGAGGTACGCCCGCGAGCGCGCCGACAGGTCGATCATCGCGACGCCGGTCTCGTTGACCAGCTCGTACACCTTGTTGACGTAGTCGGGGAACGAGACCCGGAACTGACCGTTCGAGTCGTAGTCGCGCCGTGAGACCGGGGTGAGCAGCACGGGTGTGGCACCGCGCGCGGTCGCACCGGCCATGTAGTTGTCGCGCAGGTACCGCTTGTAGTCGGTGGGCGACGTGTACCGCTCGGGGTTGCCGGAGCTGGCGTCGTTGTGCCCGAACTGGACGAACAGGTAGTCGCCCGGCTGGATGGCGTTGAGGATCGTGTTCAGGCGCCCCTGCTCGATGAACGAGCGCGACGAGCGCCCGCCGATGGCGTGGTTGGCCACGGTCGTGTTCGCGTCGAAGTAGTTCGCGAGCTTCTGGCCCCAGCCCATCTGCGGGTAGTACCCGGAGTTGTAGGTCTGGGCGGTCGAGTCCGAGGCGATGTAGATCGTCGGCGTCCCGTCCGCCGGCGGCGCACCCACCGCGAGGGCTCGCCACTGCTGGTTGGCGCCGCCGTTGGAGTCGTACTGCGAGATGCGGGCGCCGGGGGTGGTGGACCGCTCCCACACGTCGAGGGCCTTGCCGGAGTTACGGTTGACGAAGCGCAGGTAGGTGCCGTCGTCGAGGATCTGCCACTGCTGGTTGGTGCCGCCGGTGTCGCTCCACTGGATGATTTCGGCACCGTTCGCGGTGCTCCTGGCGGAGACGTCGAGCAGCATGTTCGAGTGGCGGGCCTGGATCTTGTAGTAGCCGCCACCGGCGTCGACGAATCGGAACTGCTGGTGGGTCGCGTCGGTGCGGGTGCCCTGCACCAGTTTCGCGCCCGTTGCCGTCGACCCGCCTTCGATCTGGAAGACCAGGCCGGAGTGGCGGGACTGCAGGATGTACCAGGTGCCGGGGACGAACGCCGCGTACGCAGGGGCGGCGGTGAGGAGGCCGCCGGCAGCCGCGGCGGCTCCGGCCGCGAGACCGAACAGCGACCGACGGGTGAGTCCTGCACCGAGCGGGCCGGAGGATTCGGGATTGCGCATCTGTGCTCCAGGTGGGTGGGTGGTGGGCCTCGGCGCCGTCGCCGAGGCCCACCAGAGGAATCGCGCTCGTGTCAGATGTACTGGTCGATGATCGGGATCAGCCGGTTGGCGATCTTCCGGTGGCCGGCATCGGTCGGGTGGACGTTGTCGCTGGTGTCGGTTGCCGGGTCGACCCAACCGGTCGTGTCGACGAAGTGGACCCTGGTGTCCCCGGCGTTGACGCGCGTCTGGACCGCGTTCCGCGTCTCGGTCACGTACCGGTTCCTGAAGACGCCCATCGCGAAGATGTGGGCGTTCGGGTAGGCCTGGCGGACATGTTCCAGCATCACTACGTAGTTCCGGTTGAAGTCGACGGTGGAGACGCCGTGCCCGATGTCGTTGGTGCCCAGGTTGATCACTACGGCGGTGGCCTGGTAGGTCGAGAAGTTCCAGTCGTCGTTGTTCACCCAGGCCGACGAGCGGCGGAACCAGTTCATCATTCCGTAGCAGCCGTCCGAGGTGCTGACCAGGCAGGCGCCGCCCTGGGCAACCTGGGTGTGGCCCGCGTTGAGGTCCTCGCCCACCAGGTACGGATAGGCGGTGAAGGGCCGGTTCCCGTTGGGCTGGCCCACGGTGATCGAGTCGCCGATGAACTCGATGAAGTTCGCCGGGCGCGCGATCGACGTCGTCGCACCACCCGAGGCGAGGCGGAAGCCGCCGAACGCCGGGTCACCTCTGTACGACCCGGCCCGCTCGCGGAATCCGATGCGGACGGTGTGCGTGCCGCCGCCGAGACCCGATGCGATCGTGACGTTTCCAGAGACGTTCCGCCGCCACTGCTCGGGTGCGCCGTCGACCGAGTAGTACATGTCGATGGAGTTCCGCAGGGTGACGCCGATCGAGGAGCCGGTGAAGGCGGCCTCGACGTAGCCACCGGCCCAGCCCATGGTGCGCCATGAACCGTCGGTCGCCCAGCGGCCGTAGTACTGCAGGTTCGAGTCGGTGACCGAACCGTCACCAGCCTGGCTGGTGCCGATCGGGATCAGCCGCCAGCGCTGCACGGCCGAGCCACTACGGGTGTACTGCGAGACGCGGCTGCCGGAAGTGGTGGCCCCTTCCCAGTTGTCGAGGGCCTTGCCGGAGTTGCGGTTGACGATCTCGTAGGAGCCGTCGGACTGCTCGTTGACCTGCCACTGCTGGTTGGTGCCGCCGTTGTTCGGCCACTGGACGACGTCGGCGCCGTTGGCGGTGCTCTTCGCGCTGACGTCGAGCACCTGACCGCTGTGCCGGGTCTCGATGCGGTAGTAGCCGCTCCCGACGTCGATGAAGCGGAACTGCTGGTTGGTCGCGTCGGTGCGGGTCTGCAGCTGTGCCAGGGCCCCGTTCGTCGTCGAGCTGCCCGTGATGCCGACCGCGAGCCCGGAGTGCTGGTTGGAGATCGCGTACCAGTTGCCTGGGATGACGGCTGCGGTGGCCGTGGGTGCTAGTCCGGGAAGGACCGTCAGGACGAGGACCGCACCGAGAGCGGCAGCGATCCATCGCAGAGGGTTCCTTCGCCGGTAGGAAGAAGAGGGCACGGCATGCTCCTTCGGTTGGGATGGCTCGCTCGCCGGATCGGAGCGGCGTCGCCCCCGGCCTTGAGCCCTGCAGAAAAGTTGGTCGCCTCGTTGCTGACCAGTGGAGATCGGATCGACCTGAATCGATACAATGTCTGATTTAAGATAGCGCTCGCACCGCCCAGGTCAAGACCCCGGGCGAAACTAATCGATTTGCATGGGGATATTGGTTCGGTGCGAGGGGCGCGGAGGCCGGTACCGTCCACGCATGGCCTCGCCTCTGCTCCTGGTCCCGTCCGACCCCCTCGCCCCGCGGGTGCCGGATGAGCACTTCATGCGTGAGGCTGACGCCGCGCGGCAGGCGGGCATGAAGGTCGCGGTGGTGGACCACGACGCGCTCCTCGGCGGCGACGTCCGGGCGGCAGTACGTCGCATTCCGGCGTCCGACGGCGAACAGGCCGCCTGCTACCGAGGGTGGATGATGCCGTTCGCCGCATATTCACTGCTCGACGCCGGGTTGGGCACCCGCGGAGTGCGACTGCTTACCGACTCCGCGGCGTACCGGTCTGCGCACGAGCTGCCCGGCTGGTACAACACGTTCGCGGACCTGACTCCCGCGAGTGTCTGGTCGCCGTGGGAGGCGGGCCGGATGCCGGCCATCGCGGACGTCGGAGCGCTGACCAGAACACTGGGCGGTGGTCCGGGCGTCGTGAAGGACTACGTGAAGTCCCGCAAGTACGAATGGCACGAGGCGTGCTTCGTCCCTGACCTTGCCGACGTCACGGCCGCCACCCGCGTGATCGGGAGGATGGTCGAGCTGCAGGGGGACGACCTGGCCGGCGGGATCGTCGTGCGCGCCTTCGAGCAGTTCACGCAAGACGGCGACGGGCGCAGCCTGGAGGCGCGGATCTGGTGGGTCGCGGGATCGGCGGTACTGATCACGCCGCACCCTGACGCGCCCGCCGGCACCACTGTCGATGTTCCGACGGCGGTGTGCGATGCCGTCGGCGCGAGCGTACGTACGCTGGGCGCCCCGTTCGTGACCACGGACCTCGCACTACGGTCCGACGGGGTGTGGCGCGTGATCGAGGTCGGTGACGGACAGGTGAGCGACTTACCTGCCGCCGAGGATCCGGGGCGGCTCATGCGGGCGCTCGCGGCGGGTTGCTGACCGTCGGCACCTCGGGCCGCGTCTGCGGTGTCAGGTGAGCAGTGAGCGGAGTGCGGTGGCGGCGCCGTCGTCGTCGATGGTGCCGGTGACGTGGTCGGCGGCGGCCAGCACCGGCACGGGTGCGTGGGCCATGGCGAACCCCGCCGTGGCCCACGCCAGCATCTCGAGATCATTCTCGCCGTCCCCGATCGCGATCGTGGCGTGGGCTTGGATGCCGAGCCCGGTACGCACCTTCTCCAGCGCGGTGGCCTTGGAGATGCCTCGGGCGGTGACGTCGATCCAGTCGGACCGGGTCGATATCGCGGTGAGGCCGAGCGCACGTAGCGCGGGTGCCATGCGGTAGATCCCCGGTTGGTGCAGGGCCAGGCGGGGCGTCGGGGTGGCCCAGAGTCCTTCGAGGTCCAGCACGTCGTACTGGGTGCCGTTCAGCTCCCCGTCGGGGAACGGGATGTTGATGCGGTATCCGACACCGACGATCTCGGCGGAGATCCGGACACCGGGCGCTGCTGCGACGGCGACGCGGACGGCGGGCTCGGCGTCGAGGTCGTGCCGTTCGACGATCTCGACCGTGCCGTTCGTGACCCGTGCGGTCACGGCTCCGTTGGAGCTCACGATCCAGGCGTCCGCCAGGCCGAGCTGTTCGGCAACGGGTAGGGCGCCGGTCAGGGACCGGCCGGTCGCCAGGACGAGGTGGTGGCCTGCGGCAGTGACTGCTACGGCGGCGTCGTGCACCTCGGCGCTGATCGGGCGCCCCGTGCGAAGCAAGGTCCCATCGATGTCGCACGCGATGAGGAGGGGGCCGAAGCCGTCCATCGTCTGGGCGATCGGCTGGGGCGCTGTCGAGGTCATGCGTTGGAGATTATTGACGCCGACGGGCCGGGGCGAGGTCTTTGCTCAAGGTTGCTCGCGCGCGTTGTTCCGTTGCTCGATCTGTTCGGCGGCTCGGTGGAGATGAGTACGCGCCTTGCGGTCGTAGTCCGCCGCGAGGGCCATGGAGTCGAACACCTTCCGATACATCGTGATCTCCTGTGGCTGTGCCAGGTTGAGTTCCGCTGTGAACGTCTCGACCGTGACGAGACGATCGTCCAGCAGCGAGAACCCGTGCGTCGGCGCGACGACATAGCTCGTATCGAACGGGATGACTCCGAGGCGCACGTTCGAGAGCATCGCCAGCGACATGAGGCGATCGATCTGCGCCAGCATCGCCTCCGGCGGGCAGAGCGCGAACAGCAGGACCGACTCGGCAATGACGAAGTGGAATCCTCGCCCTGGTTCGTACAGGACCGCCTGCCGGGCCATTCGGGCCGCGACTGCCTCGTTGACGTCGGCCCGTCTGCCCCAGACATTCGCGCTCTGCTCGAGGCGAGCCCGAGCGTATCCAGGTGTCTGGAGCAGCCCAGGGACGAACGTGGACTGGAAGGTGCGCAGGATCCGGGTCGCCGACTCACGCTGGGCGACCGACTCCTGGACCCGAGCGAGGCCACCGCGCACCTGCCGTTGCCACTCTGCGTGCCGTGTCTCCAGCGTGTGCAGGTCTGCGAGCAGGGACTCGACCTCCTGCTCGGCGCCGGCTGTGCGACACCATGCCCGCACGTCGTCATCGGTCGGGGTCTGGTTGCCGTGCTCGATCTTGGAGACCTTTGACCCTTGCCAGGACAGAGCGTCAGCGAGCTGCTGGCCGTTGAGACCAGCAGCTCGCCGCAGTTCCCGCAGTCGGGCGCCCAGCTCGTTGCGGGCGTCGCGGATGTCAGCGTTGATCGAGGTGTTGCGTGGCAAATTCGTCTCTCGTGACGGCGTGGTGCCAAGCGGCGTCGCGCCAGTAGTTGAGCTCGACGATCGTCTGCGGATCGGTGACGAGGTCGAAGCCAAGCAGGACATCTTCGGGGTCGAAGTGCATCCGAGCGGCGGTCCGGGAGTCGAACAGCCAGTAGTCGAAGTCGACCAGGTTATCGGGGATGTCGCTTCGGGGCAGGTATCGGATGTCTTCCCCGGCTTCGACGTTGAATTGTGAGACCCACAGGCTGTACCGGGCGTACTCGGTCAGCGGAGCCGACACAACACGAACCCTCCGGTACGAGCGACCAGCGGCTGAGGCGGCGCGGACCTTGTCGAGCCAAGGATCGAGCCAACCGAGTTCTGCCGTGCCCGTCGTGGTGTAGTCGCGAACCGGCTTCTGGTTGTCGGGGGAGTTGTAGCGGTCCCGAAGCTCCAGCCGATATGCCGTGTGCTCGAACGTGGCGAACAGATCACGCCACTCGGGCCCGATCGGAAGCAGCTCGCTCAGGACTGGTCCCCCTGCTCCTCCTGGTAGCGCAGGACCCACATCTTGATGACGTCCTCGGGGATCTCGATGATCGTCTCGTGGTCGGGGATCTCGCCGACGTCGGCAAGGGTCTGCTCGTCGGCCACTCGCCAGCCCTGGGCGATATAGGTCTTGCGGTCCGTTCGGTCGGTCGCGAACAGGGTAGGCGACCCGTCGTTGTCCGACTCCGGGTCCTTGCCGAGGAAGCGTGCGCGCATGTCGGTCTCCCTTTGCTCGAAAACTCTGAACCTGGCCATAGTCCGTGCCGTGCTCGCCTTCGTCAAGAGGCAGGAGTGAAGCAGGCTTGAAACCTTGCGAGCCTGGAGTTGGTCTTCGAGGTCCGGCCGACCCCGACGCGGGTCAGGAAATACCGCGGAAGAACGCGCGGATGTCGTCAGCGAGCAGCTTCGGCTCCTCCATCGCGGGGAAGTGACCGCCCTCGGTGAAGTCGCTCCAGTGGCTCATCGCGTTCCACGGGTCGATCGCGCGGCGCACGAGGGGGTGGGTGTCGAACACAGCCCACCCTGATGGCACGTCGGCGGCCATGGCCCAGCCGAGCCCCGCGTGCTCGCCCTCGTAGTAGAACTGCGCGCTCGACGCTCCGGCACGCGTGAACCAGTAGAGGCTGACGTTCGTGAGGAGCTGGTCACGGTCGACCGACTCGCCCGGCGTCCTGTACCCGCCGCTGGTCCTGGTCCTGAACTTCTCGGCGATCCACGCGAGCTGACCGACGGGCGAGTCGGTGAGCGCGGCCCCGATCGTGTCGGGACGGTGGTTCTGCATCTCGAGGTACCCGCGGTCGGCTGCTATCTCGGTTCGTGCGGCCTCGACCTGGGCGATCTCGTCGTCGGACAGGCCCTCGGGGTACGGGAACTTGTCGCCGACGAACCCGAGCAACCGGCCGTCCGCGCCGACATGCGTGCCGATGACGCGCTCCGGGTAGATGGCAGCGAGCCGGCCGATGATGCCTGACCCGATGTCGGTGCCGTGGGCCGCGAACCGCTCGTAGCCGAGCCGCGTCATGATCTCGGCGTACGCCTCGGCGGTGCGTGCCAGCTCCCAGCCGGTCCCGGACAGCGGGGTTGAGAACCCGAACCCGGGCAGCGACGGGATGACCACGTGGAAGTCGTCGGTCAGCAGCGGGATCAGACGCTGGTACTCGACGAACGAGCCCGGCCAGCCGTGGCACAGGATCAGCGGCGTCGCCTCGGGGTTCGCCGAACGCGCGTGGACGACGTGGAACGTCTGGCCGTCCATGACGGTGGTGAACTGCTCGTGCTCGTTGAGTGCCGCTTCCTGCGCGCGCCAGTCGAATCCGTCGCGCCAGTACTCGGCGAGCTCGGTGAGGTAGGCCTGGGGAATGCCGCGGCTGAAGTCCGTGCGGTCGTCCCGGCCCGGCACCGGGAGCGGCCAGCGAGTGCGTGCCAGCCGGCTGCGCAGGTCGTCGACGTCGGCCTGCGGGATGTCGACGCGGAAGGGTGTGAGTGCGTTGTTCTCGTTCATGACTCTGACGATCCAAGGCAATGCGGCAGGTTAGCTTCCGCGATTGCTGGAATCATCGACAACATGTTGGAGACCTCGGCCCGCCTGCTCGAGCTCTTGTCGTTGCTCCAGCTCAAGCGCGACTGGACGAGCTCCGAGCTCGCCGCCCGGCTCGATGTGAGCACGAGGACCGTGCGCGCCGACATCGGCAAGTTGCGGTCGCTCGGCTATCCCGTGGATGCGCGCCCCGGCGTCGCGGGCGGGTACCGGCTGGTCGCCGGGACGGCGATGCCCCCGCTGCTGCTCGACGACGACGAGGCGGTCGCCGTCGCGGTCGGGCTCGGCGCGGTCGCGACCCGGGGGATCGGCGTCGAGGAGACGTCGCTCACCGCGCTCGCGAAGCTGGAGCAGGTGTTGCCCTCGCGTCTGCGCCGTCGCGTCGAGGCGGTACGTGAGGCGACGAGCGCCGTCCCGGGAGCCGAACCGCCGCTCGACCTCCCGGTGCTCGGCGGAGTTGCTGCCGCGATTCGCGGCCATGAACGGCTCAGGTTCGGGTACACGAAGCCCGGGGGCAGCCAAGCGGCGCGCCATACCGAGCCGCAGCGACTGGTGAGCTGGGGACCGCTCTGGTACCTGCTCGCCTGGGATCTCGACCGCGACGACTGGCGGGTCTTCCGCGTCGACCGCATGGCTCTCCACGCGCCGACGGGTGCGCGGTTCGCGCCGCGTGTGATCCCGGAGGACAAGGTTGTCGAGTACGTCGTCCGACGCGTCAGCAAGGGGTCCTGGAAGTATCGCGCCCGGATCCTCGTGCACGCCCCCGCCGCCGAGGTCGCCGCGAAGATACAGATCCCGGTCGACATCGAGGCGGCCGACGAGTCCACGTGCCGTGTAGTGCTGGGTGCCGACGACCCGGACCAGCTCGCACTGTGGATCGCACAGCTCGACGTCGACATCGAGGTGATCGAGGGAGACGAGCTCGCGGCGGCGTTCGACCGCCTCGCGACGAGGTTTCGCCAGGTCAGTGCCGCTCCGTCAGGTGGAAGCTGAACCGAGCCACCTCCCGCGCCCACACCCGGTGGCTGCCCACCTCGGCGGGGACGCCCGCGGCGACCGCGCGCTCCGTGACGTCGCGCATCCGCCGCCAGGCCGCGCACGCGGCGCACCGGTCGTGGTCCGCGGCCGCGTGCCTGGCGCCCAGGGTCTCGATCGCGGCGGCGAGGTGCACCGCGTCGGCGTGGTCGTCGAGCTCGCGAAGAAGCTGTGAGGTCTGCTCCGGCGCGCCCACGAGCAGGGCCAGCAGGAGGGCGGCGGGACGCAGGTCGTCGTCGGGCCCCGTCGCGTACCGGACCAGCTGGTACAGCGTCAGCAGCTTCTTCGCCGCCCGCGGCGTGGTCACGGCCTCGCAGACCAGCGCGAGGAGCCCCGCCTCCTGGGCGCTCAGGGTGCCCGACGCCGGACGCACGGCCAAGGCGTCGTCCTCACCCGGGTCAAGAGCCAGGTCGTGCGGTAGGAGACCCTGGTCGGCGGCGGTCCGCAGCAGGTAGCGGCCGCTGACCGGGGGCACGAGCCGAGGGAGCGCGTAGGGCACCTGGAAGAGGGTGTCGAGGTGGTCGAGCGCGCGGGCCGCGCGGCCTTCCAGGTGCGTGGCCGCCGCGGCGTCCTGCTCGAGGGCGTGCCGCAGGGTCCGGGGGTCGGCGGCCACCACGATGACGAACAGGCTCGTCGACAGCAGCAGCGTGACGGCCTGCAGCACGTCGACGACCCGGTCGGGCGGGCATCGGTCGAGGTCGTCGACGTGGAGCACGATCCGCTCGACCCGGCCGTCGGCGTCGGTGTCGCCAGGGCGCCGCAGGTACTCCTCGGCCTGGGCGAGCTGGTCGGCGAAGGTCCCGAGGTCGTCCCGCAGGTTCCCGACGAACCCGTGGGCGCGCTCCAGGCGGTCCTGGTGGTCGTCGTCGTGCAGGAGGGCGGACAGACCGTCGATGGCGTCGTCGGCGTCGAGCTCGGCGAGGCGCGTCTCCGCCTTGGCCCGCTCCTGGTCGAACGTCATGAGGACGAGCTGCGACAACGTGCCGACCACGCCGGTGCGTGCCGGGTCCAGCTCGGCCACACGGCTGCGGTAGCCGGCGACGAGAGCCGTCAGCGCCGCCACGACGCCCGACGAGGCGAGCAGCCCGCTGACCCAGGTTCCCGACTCGGCGAGCCAGGCTGCGACGTCGGGCGCGACGACGGGCAGCAGCGCCAGCCCGGCGGCGACCAGTCCGGCGACCACGAGCACGACCACGAGCGGCAGCGCCTGGCGCCACCCGCTGCGCAGCAGCGCCCACGGCAGCAGGAGGAGCACCCGGGCCTGGTGCAGGGCGGTGACCAGGGAGCTCGCGTCCTTGGCGGTCCCGATCTGGCGGCCGAGCCGGACGGCGCGCGCACGCATGCGCTCGGCCCGGTTCGTCGTCGCGGTGCGTCGCCGGGCCCGGAGCTTGGCGTCGAGAGGCCCGCGACGGCGTCCTCTCACGTCCTCACCGGGCAGCGCGGCGACGACCTTCGCGACGATCCCGACCAGCACGGAGCTCTCACCGTGTGCCCAGGCGTTCCACCGGACGACCCGCACGGACGCCACAGCCTCCGGGTCGCCCGAGGCGGCCCGCGCCTCGATCTGCATCTGCAGGCGCCGCAGGAACGCGGACTTGCCGCCGCCCCACTCGCCCAGGACGGCCACGGCGTACGACGGCGGTGCCGTGCGCGCCGTGAGGAGGTGCGCCAGGGCTTCGACGTGGGGCCGCAGCCCGAGGTCGTCGCGCACGGCGGTCGAGGTCACGGATCTTCCTGAGCTGGACATCAGGGACGCACGGTAGCGCATCGGCTTCGCGCGTTGCCCTCAGGTGACACGAAAGACCGGCCAGCCGATCTCCGTGCGCCATGCAGCGGGATCGCTCGTGTCACGGGGGCCGACGGCGTAGACCTCCCGTACCGGTCCGGCCACCGACATCGCGTTCTCCACCACCCATCTCCCGAGCTCGCCGTACGCGACCTCGACGCCGTCGTGCTCACCGACGTGCGTGGTGACGGCCAGTTCCGCGGCCGGCAGGGTCACGGGGTGCACGCGTCCGGTAAGAGGTGGCACAGGGGTCGGCAGGTAGACGAGCACGTGACCGCGCTCCTGCTCGAACAGGGCGTTGTCGTAGGTTCCGCCTGGTGGCCCGGTCGCGGCGGTACCGACAGCCGCCTCCAGTTCGGCCATCGCACCTGCGAACCAGGCCTCGACGTCACCATGCCCGACGACGGCCTCCACCGCCGCGACCGTCCGGGCGGGCTCCGCACGCAGCTCGACGTCGATCGGCGCGGGATCGGGCCTGAGCAGGCGGCGCAGCGACACGACCGCGGCCCGCGTGCGGTCGAGCTCGTGCTCGAGGCGTTGCAGATGGTCCGTGATCAGGGCCGCGCGGACACCCGGGTCAGGGGTCCGCAGGATCCGCTGCACATCGCCCAGGGGAACGTCGAGCTCGCGCAGCCGGTGGATGACCTGCGCGGTCGGGATCTGCTCGACGCTGTAGTAGCGGTAACCGGTGGTCTCGTCCACCACAGCGGGATCCAGCAGGGCCGCCTCGTGATACCGACGCAGCGTCCGCACACTCAAGTGGGTCAACCGCGAGAACTCCCCGATGGTCAGCACCCCCTCATTGTGAACGCTCCCCCTGGGGGAGAGTCCACCGCTTGACCCTCCCGCGCCGCGAGGCCACACGGTGGGCTCATGACACAGCACACCGAGATCCCGTCCTACCCGCTCCCGACCACCGTGCGCGACTTCCTCACCGCGCACATCGCCTACGACGCCGACACCGCCTCGTCGTTCCTCACCGAGGACGCGGTGATCGTCGACCAGGACCAGACCTTCCGCGGACGAGAGGTGGTCCACGCGTTCCTGCGGGACGCCGGGTCCGAGTTCGAGTACACGACCGAGCAGGTCGGCGCCCACCGCGTCGACGACACCCACTGGGTGGTCACCCTGCGGCTGGAGGGCACCTTCCCCGGTGGCGTCGCCAAGCTCGACTACCGGTTCGCGCTGCGCGACGGCCTCGTCGCCGAACTCGTCATCGCCAACCACCCAGCCTGACCGAACCCGCACCACCTCGAACTTCAAGGAGAGAGATGTCTATCTCGGATCGCGATCGTCTCGACGGTCGCCGCGCACTGGTCACGGGCGGCTCGAAGGGCTCGGGCAAGGCCGTCGCCGACAGACTGCGAGAGATGGGTGCCGACGTGTACGTGACGGCGCGCACCATGCCCGACGGGTACGAGCACCCTGACCGGTTCATCGAAGCAGACATCCTGACAGCAGAAGGCACCGACGCCGTGGCCGCTCGCATCGCAGAGGCCGGCGCGCTCGACATCCTGGTGCACGTCGTCGGAGGGGCGTCGACGCCGTCCGGTGGATTCGCGGTCATCACCGATGACCAGTGGCTCACCGAGCTGAACCTCAACTTCCTTGGCGCAGTACGGCTGGATCGAGCTCTTCTCCCGACGATGATCGGGGCGGGCTCGGGCGTGGTGCTGCACTTCACCTCGATCCAGCGTGAGCTGCCCCTGTACGACGCGTCCTTGGCCTATGCAGCAGCGAAAGCCGCGCTGCGCACGTACAGCAAGGGGCTTGCCAACGAGCTCGCGCCGCGCGGCGTACGGGTCAACGCGATCAGCCCCGGCGGGATCGAGACCGAAGCCTACGAACGGTTCGTGGACCGGATCGCCGAGGGCAACGGGCTCACACGTGAAGCAGCCAAGCAGACGATCTACGACTCCCTCGGCGGCGTACCCCTTGGACGATTCGCGAACACCGAGGAGATCGCGGACCTGGTCGGGTTCCTTGTCTCGGACCGCGCCTCGGCGATCGTGGGCGCCGAGTACGTGATCGACGGCGGCACCGTCCCGACCGTCTGAGCCAGGCACCAGCCCTGAACAGCCACTCACGCAGTCTCGACGACGCGCGAACCCCCGGACCGCCCAGGGGTGGAGACCTCGACCGCCGGGTAGCCGTTCTGACCAGGGCTGGTAATGAAACAGCGAGGCCCTGAACTCCCAGGTCAACTGGGTGTTCAGGGCCTCGTTCCGGCTCCCGCGGTTGGACTTGAACCAACGACCGTCCGATTAACAGTCGGATGCTCTGCCAGCTGAGCTACGCGGGAATACGTCTGCCCCAGTCCCGTGCACCGGGAGGGCGACCGGTGAAAACTCTAACAGGTTCTGGCTGGTAGTCCTGTCGTGTTTTCGGAGGGCTCGGTCACAGGTCGGCGACCCGTCGGCGTCGGCGGACGGACCCACCCCGTCGACATGCCGGACAACACGCCGATCCTGGCCGAGATCGAGGGATCTCCCATGTCGTTCGACGCCGTGTTGTGCCACCATCTTCGGGTGCGGGCAGCAGACACCCAGAGGGTGACCGATCCTCCGCCTGAGGACACCTGGGTAGTCGGCCTGGACCTCGGCGGAACGGGTTCGCGCGCCGTGGCGAGCCCTGGGCCCGGCCGACCGCACATCCGCGTCGAAGGCCCGCCGCTCCATGTCGTGGACGGGCGCTCCGACGCCCCCGACGTCGTCCGCGGGCTCTGCCAGGACCTGATGCGTGAGCTCGACGCCGCACACGCCGGTGCCGGAGTGCCCCGCATCGCGGCTGCCGCCGTGGGCCTCCGCGGCATGATGGCCATGGACCGGGCCGGTCGCCTGGATCCGTACGCTCTCCACGACGTCCTCGCCCAGAGCCTGGGCACCGAACGGACCGCCGTGTCGACCGACGCCGTGACGGCGCACCTGGGCGCCCTCGGCGGGCGTGGCGGTGCCGTGCTCGTGGTGGGCACGGGTGCGGTCGGCGTCGCCGTCGACGAGTACGCTCGCTGGTACCTCGCGGACGGGCTGGGATACCTGGTCGGGGACCAGGGCAGCGGCGGATGGATCGGCCGCGAGGGGCTCGCTGCCGCGAACAAGGCTCGCGACGGACGCGAGGACGGCGCCTCGCAGGTCCTGCTGCGGGCCTCCGAGCGGCACTTCGGCCGTCAGCGGCACGGGATCACCCTCGACAGCACTCCGGACGCCCTCAGCCTGCTGGCCGGGTTCGCGCGAAGCGTGCTGGCCGCGGCACGGGCCGGCGACCCCACGAGCGTCGCCATCCGCGCGGCGGCCGCGAGAGGCCTGGCGGACACCCTGCGCGCGGCGCTGAGCCACCCGGGCGTCGAGCCCCGGGTCGCGACGACGGGCAAGCTCATGGCCAAGGTCCCGGAGCTGCGCGCCCTGGTCATGTCGCACGTGACCGAGGTCCGCCCCGACGTCGAGGTGGTCGACGCCGCGGGGGAGCCCCTGGACGGTGCGCTGGTGCTCGCCCGCAGACTCCTCGAGACCCCGGAGGGCGTGCCGTCGAACCGGCCGTTCCTGTCGGTCCGGATGGGGACGCCCGACCTCACCGCCGAGCCGCTCGAGACCGCCCCCAGGGCGCCCCGGCGGCGCAAGAAGCTGCCTGAGGGCGACCCGGCCACCCTGCGCGCGGGTTCAGGCAGGTAGCCCCGCCGCGCTGCGCACCCGGGCCTCGGCCGCGTCGATCGCGCCGGCCGTGCCCGGATCGGCCAGGTCGACGTCGCCTCCGCCGATCACCTGGGAGAACAGCTCGCCGTCCGCCCGACGTCGGACCGCCACGCGGGCGGAACGCCCGCCCGGGAGCTTGACCGGCTCCGCGAGCACCACCGACCACTGCACCCGCTCGCGCAGCACCTGCGGCAGCACGGAGCGCCGGCCGTCGAGGGGGAGGGGCGTCGGCTCGTCGCCGTCGACCCAGTGCACCTGGATGACGTTGGACTCCGTGTCGTAGGTCGCCCGGTCGACGTCGGACCACTCGCGCTGCACGACGACGGACGGCGCGCCCCGCGACTCGGCGTCGTCCTGACCGCTCACCGCCTCGGGGGCGGAGATCATCAGCAGCTCGGCGCGCGTCGCGAACGCCCACGCCTCGCCGGTGGACGTGACCAGCGCCGCCTGGGCCAGGACCGGCCCGGTGCGGTGCGAGTGGACGGCGCGGCGGACGGCCTGCTGCGGGCCGTGCCCGAACCACGATCGGAACCCCATGCCTCCACCGTAGTGCCGCAGACCGGGCAGACGAACGAGGCAGGTCGCGGGAAGCTCGGCCGGGTCCGACTTATCCCATACTTCACCCGCTGCTCGGTCAGCCCGCACCCGTTCAGTGACGTAAGTTCTGGCCTCGTGACCTCGACGAACACCATGCCTCATGTCGATCCCCCTGACGTGAGGCCCGGCGGGACCGCGAGAGAGCGGCGCGAGGCAAAGGTCCGCCGTCGCCAGAGCCTGCGGACGGTCATCATCGTGACGCTCGCGGTCGTGCTCGCGATGGGCGGGGGCGGTCTCGCCTGGTACGCCGCGGAGGTGACCGCGGACCTCGCCACCCAGAACACGACGGCGAAGCAGCTCCTGGTCGCCTCCGACGGCAAGGTCGCCGAGGAGACGACGCGCGACGACCTCTCCGCGCAGATCGCCGAGGCCGAGACAGTCCTGGCCGAACCGGTCCTCACCCGGCTCCGGACCGGGACCGGTGACGCCCGGGACTCCCTCGGGGCCGCTTCGGACGCCGTCGAGGCGTCCATGGTCGAGTTCGCCCGCGGCCAGGTCGAGGCGGCCCGCACGGGCATCACGAGCGCTCAGGCCCGCGCGGAGAAGGTTCACGCGGCGACGGAGGGCCTGGGCGTCGACGACGTCGTCCGCGGGCAGCTGCAGGCCGCCCTCGACACGCTCGCTGCCGTCGACGCCGCCGCGAGCGACGCCCTCGCCGGTGCGGACCTGACGCAGCTCGAGAAGGCCGCCACCGACCTGAGCACGAACCGCTCGGTCCTCACCCTCGCCACGCAGTCGCTGACCGACGCGCAGGACGCGATCACCTGCCCCTGGCCGGACCAGGTGTGGGACCCGGACAGCGGCAAGGTGCCGAGCTCCGCGCTGGCGGCGATCCCGTGGGCGCCCGAGCACCTCGTGCGCGCCGACGTGCTGCAGGATCTCGTCGACCTCGACGCCGCCTACAGCGAGGCGTTCGGCGAGCACCTGACGATCAACTCGTCCTACCGCACGTACGAGTCGCAGGACTCCCTGTACGACCCGGCATCGCCGACCGCCGCGCCGCCGGGCTGCTCCACCCACGGCCTGGGGCTCGCGGTGGACATCGGCGGTGGGGTCCAGGCGTTCGGCACCCAGCAGCACAACTGGCTCCAGCAGCACGCCGAAACCTACGGCTGGACCCACCCGGACTGGGCCGGGCCCAACGGGCGGATGCCGGAGCCGTGGCACTGGGAGTCGGTCCTCGTACGTGCAGGGCCGTGACGCCCCACCACTGAGTTCCAGGTGATTCCCAGATCGCACGCCCCAAGGGGTTGCCATCTGAGAAACCGGTTGCTAGGTTCCGGGAAACCGGTTACCCATGTGGGGTCAGTATCACCCGGCGTATCGCTCCAGAGTCGGGGTGAGAGCGCCCCCGGGCTCCACGTCACACGAAGAACCACAGCAACGTCCCGCTTTCAACGACGAACGTGAGGCAACGACGATGAGAAGACCAAGAGCAGTGCAGCTCCTGTCGGCGGTGGCAGCCATGACCCTCGCGGTCACGATCGGGGTGACCGCGCAGTCGGTCCCGGACGCGGCCGCCGCCACCGGTAGCGCAACGGGCTTCGCCACCCAGAACGGCGGCACCACCGGCGGAGCCGGCGGGCAGACGGTACGGGCGAGCACCGGGACCGCGATCCACACGGCGCTGTGCAACCGCGCCAGCAGCAGCACCCCGATCGTCATCGAGGTCTCGGGCACCATCAACCACGGCAACACGAGCAAGGTGTCCGGCGGCAGCTGCAACACCTCCGACGGCGTGATCGAGCTCAAGCAGATCAGCAACGTCTCGATCATCGGTGTGGGGAGCGGCGCGGTCTTCGACCAGATCGGCATCCACATCCGCGAGGCCAGCAACATCATCATCCAGAACGTGACGGTGCAGAACGTCAAGAAGTCGGGCTCGCCCACGTCCAACGGCGGCGACGCCATCGGCATGGAGAGCGGGGTCCGGAACGTCTGGGTCGACCACGTCAACCTGATCGCCTCGGGCGGTGAGTCGGAGG
This sequence comes from Promicromonospora sp. CA-289599, assembly GCF_050936155.1. Lineage (NCBI taxonomy): Bacteria > Bacillati > Actinomycetota > Actinomycetes > Micrococcales > Promicromonosporaceae > Promicromonospora > Promicromonospora sp. CA-289599. The sequence goes on along the minus strand of NZ_JBNJNI010000001.1, from coordinate 867,301 downwards.
GCTACGACGGCCTCTTCGACATGAAGAACGACACCAAGTACGTGACGCTCTCCTACAGCATCATGCGCAACTCCGAGCGCGGCGGGCTGGTCGGCTCCAGCGAGAGCGACGTCTCCAACAGCTTCATCACGTACCACCACAACCTGTACCAGAACCTGAACTCCCGGGTTCCGCTGCTGCGTGGCGGTATCGCGCACGTCTACAACAACCACTACACGGGCATCGTGGAGTCCGGCATCAACTCGCGGGCCGGGGGCAGGGCGAAGGTCGACAACAACTACTTCGAGGACTCCAAGGACGTTCTCGGCACGTTCTACACCGACCAGGCCGGCTACTGGCAGGTCGCCGGCAACATCTTCGACAACGTGACGTGGTCCGCCCGCAGCGGCGACAACAACCCGGCCGGCCCGAACCCGACGTCGAACACCTCGGTCAGCATCCCTTACTCCTACCCGATGGACGCCGCGAACTGCGTGCCGTCGGTCGTGAGCCAGACGGCGGGCGCGAACAAGGGCAACCGGGTCTCGGACGGCAGCTGCACGCCGACGAACCCCGACCCGGACCCGACTCCGACGGACCCCACGGACCCCACGGACCCGACTGACCCGACGGACCCGACGGATCCGCCCACGGGAACCAACCTGAGCCTGGGCGCGGGCGCCGACGGCTCCAGCAAGGCCAGCGGCACCAGCTACGGCAACGTGATCGACGGCAACGCCAGCACCTACTGGTCGCCCTCGGGCTCAACGGGACGTGTCTCGGTCAAGTGGGGTTCCGCGCAGACGGTCTCGAGCGTCAACATCCGGGAGGCCTCCGGCGCCGTCGGCAACATCGGCTCGTGGCGCGTCGTCAACAACAGCAACGGCGCAGTCCTCGCCACCGGCAGTGGTGCCGGGGTCATCAGCTTCGCGGCGACCTCGCTGACCAAGATCAACTTCGAGATCACCAGCTCGAGCGGCACGCCCCGGGTGGCTGAGTTCGAGACCTATGCCGGTACGACGGCGGGCGGCGGCGACCCCACCGATCCGCCGGACGAGGAGGAACCGGGCGAGGAGCCCACCGCCGACGCGCTGTACGTGGCGCCCGGTGGCACGGACAGCGCCGCGGGGACCCTGGCGAACCCGACGACGCTGACGTCGGCGATCAACCGGATCGCCGCCGGCGGCACGATCTACCTGCGTGGCGGCACCTACAACTACTCGCAGACCATCGCGATCCCGCCGGGGAAGAACGGCCTGTCGGGCAACCGCACCGAGATCTTCGCGTACGCCGGCGAGCGGCCGGTGCTGAACTTCTCGGCGCAGAGCGAGGACTCGGCCAACCGCGGCCTCGCGATCGGCGGCGACTGGTGGCACCTGCGCGGCATCGTCGTCGAGCGTGCGGGCGATAACGGAATCCTGCTCGGTGGCGACAACAACATCATCGAGCGGGTGGTGACCCGGCACAACCGTGACTCGGGGCTCCAGCTCTCCCGCTACACCGCGGGGGCGCCCCGGGCCGAGTGGCCCGCGAACAACCTCATCGTGTCCTCGGAGTCGCACGACAACGTCGACTCCGACGGTGAGGACGCCGACGGGTTCGCGCCGAAGCTCACCGTGGGCTCCGGCAATGTCTTCCGGTACACCGTAGCCCACAACAACATCGACGACGGCTGGGACCTGTACACGAAGTCCGACACCGGTGCGATCGGTGCGGTCACCATCGAGGACTCGCTCTCGTACGAGAACGGGACCCTGTCCAACGGCGGCCAGGCCGGCAACGGCGACCGCAACGGCTACAAGCTCGGCGGCGAGGACATCGCGGTGAACCACACCGTGAAGCGCAGCATCGCCTTCGACAACGGCAAGCACGGGTTCGGCTACAACCGGAACCTCGGCTCGCTGACCGTCGAGAACAACCTGAGCATCGGCAGCACGGAACGCAACTTCAACTTCGACGGCGGCTCCTCGACGTTCCGGAACAACACGTCCTGCAACAGTGGGTCGAACGACCGGATCATCGGCAACGACGCGGGCGGCAACCAGTGGTACGCCGGCTCGAACGGGTCCCGGTGCTCGCAGTACTCCGGTTCCCTCAACTGGTCCTTCGCGTCCGACGGGCGCCTCGTGGTGACGATCGGAGGCACCGCCGTCAACCTGTGACCTGACGGGCGGCCGACGGCTGCGGGTGGTTTCCGAAGAATGCGACGACGCATCCCAGGAAGCCACCCGCAGCCGTCGGCGTTTTTACGAGCCCAGTAATGCTCTTGTGCACTCAGTGCCGACAGATAGAGAGAGGCCCGGAATCGGCGGGATTCCGGGCCTCTTGTGCCCCGTACAGGACTTGAACCTGTGACCGAGAGATTATGAGTCTCCTGCTCTGACCAACTGAGCTAACGGGGCCGGTCCGCAGCACGAAGCCGCGGGAGGATCTTACTGCCTCGGGCAGGGAATGCAGGCCCACGCACGCGGCCGTGGACACCAGCGGGCGGAAATGTCCTGGCGCACCCTCGGCGTCCGCCCTTAGGTTCTGCGAGCCAACCCCAAAGAACTGGAGCACTGCCATGTCCTCGAACTTCCCGGTCGCCCTGTCGGGCGCCCGGGCACAGACCCTCATGTGGGCGCACGAGCACGACGTCGACCACGCCGCGCTGAACCAGCTGCGGAACATCTCGGCGCTGCCGTGGGTGGCCGGCGTGCGCGTGATGCCCGACGTCCACCTCGGCAAGGGTGCGACCGTCGGCTCCGTCATCGCGATGCGCGACGCCGTCTCGCCGAACGCCGTCGGCGTCGACATCGGCTGCGGCATGATCGGCGTCCGCACCTCGCTCACCGCCGCCGACCTGCCGGACGACCTCTCCCGCCTCCGGGCGCGCATCGAGGCCGCTATTCCCGTCGGGTTCCACTCCCACGGTGAGCAGGTGGACCTGCGCCGCCTGCGGCCCGTGAAGGGTTCGGGCGGCCAGGAGCGGCTGCGGGGCGAGCAGGCGTTCTGGGACAGGTTCGAGACGCTGGACCCGAAGGTCCGTCAGCTCGAGACGCGCGCGCGGAAGCAGCTCGGGTCACTGGGTGGGGGCAATCACTTTGTAGAACTATGTCTGGATTCGTCCGATCAGGTGTGGCTCCAGCTCCACTCCGGCTCCCGCAACATCGGCAAGGAGCTCGCGGAGCACCACGTCGGCATCGCGAAGCGTCTCGAGCACAACGTGGGCCTCGTCGACCGTGAACTGGCCGTGTTCCTCGGCGGCACGCCCGAGATGGACGCGTACCTCAACGACCTCTGGTGGGCCCAGGAGTACGCGGCCCGGTCGCGCGCGGTCATGATGGCCCTGACCGTCCAGGCGGTCCGCGACGAGTTCGCGGCGATGTCCGACGGCGGTCGCGAGCTCACCTTCGACGAGGGCGTGAACGTGCACCACAACTACGTGGCGCGCGAGCGGGTCGACGGCGAGGAGCTGATCGTCACCCGCAAGGGCGCCATTCGGGCCGGTAAGGGCGACCTGGGGCTCATCCCCGGGTCCATGGGCACCGGCTCGTACGTGGTGCGCGGCCTGGGCAACCCGGAGTCGTACTGGTCGGCGTCGCACGGCGCAGGCCGGCGGATGTCCAGGACCCGGGCCAAGCGGGAGTTCACGCTCGACGACCTCGCCGCCCAGACCGAGGGTGTCGAGTGCCGCAAGGACCGGGGAGTGCTCGACGAGATCCCTGGCGCCTACAAGGACCTCGACGCGGTGATCGCGGCGCAGTCCGACCTCGTGGAGGTCGTGGCCCGGCTCCGCACGGTGCTCTGCGTCAAGGGCTGACCACTGGTCAACCTGCGGACGAGAACGGGGTTGTGTTCGTCAGGGGACTCCTGGCGAACACAACCCCGTTCTCGTCGATTGGTAGTCAGCCGACCTGGTGGAGCCAGCGGACCGGGGCGCCCAGGCCCGCGTGGCGGAACGGCTCGAGCTCGTCGTCCCATGCGGCGCCCAGGGCTAGGTCGAGGGCGTCCCGCATGGCACGCGGGTCAGCGAGCTCCAGGGCCGCACGAACGCGGTCCTCCTGGACCACCACGTTGCCGTGTACGTCCGTCATGGCGTGGAAGATGCCGAGGTCGGGGGTGTGCGACCAGCGTGCGCCGTCGGCCCCGTTGCTCGCGTCCTCGGTGACCTCATACCTGAGGTGGGACCAGCCACGTAGGGCGGACGCGAGCTTGGCGCCCGTGCCCTGCAGGCCCTGCCACGAGTATTCGGCACGGTACAGACTGCGTCCCGCGGGCTGCGCGGTCCAGTCCATGGATACGCGCACGCCAAGTACGTTCCCCGCGGCCCACTCGATGTGGGGGCACAGGGCACGAGGCGCCGAGTGCACAAAAAGCACACCCCGCGTGATGACACCGGCCATGTCTTCCTCCCTGGGTCGAGGTACGTCTTCCCCTACGTCCTCACCAGGGCGGTGACGCTGTGGTCGGCTGCACAGCGGTGCTTCGGACCACATCCTGCCCGATCCGCCGACGAGATGCGAGGCGAAACGGTGTGCAGGTATCGAAAGAATCACCAGGTACGACGAGTTCGTGCGGCACATTCTTGCCTAAAAAGGCGCGCCAACACTAGTGCCCCTTAGGACTTTCTTGAGATTGATCCCACAGGGCGTGGCGTGTATCAAACAGGGCCGTCAGACCCTCACAGGCGTGCGCGAAGCTCCCGCATCGCCGCGCGGCGCGTCTCCTTCTGGAGACGGTCCAGATAGACCATGCCGTCCAGGTGGTCGCACTCGTGCTGGAGGCAGCGAGCCATGATCCCGGTGCCCTCCACGGTGATCGGCTCGCCGTCCAGGTTGATGCCCTCGACCTTGGCGTAGTTGGCCCGCACGGTGGGGTACCAGAGGCCCGGGACGGACAGGCAGCCCTCGCCGCCGTCCTGCTGCTCCTCGCCCAGCTCGACGATGCGCGGATTGATCACGTAACCGATCTCGCCCTCGATGTTCCACGAGAAAGCCCGCAGCGAGACGCCGATCTGGTTGGCGGCCAGTCCGGCACGCCCCTCGTCGTCCACCGTGTCGACGAGGTCCGCGACCAAGCTGCGGACGCGGTCGTCGATGGTCGTCACGGTGTCGCACGGGGTGCGCAGTACTGGGTCGGGAACCACACGGATCTCACGCATTGCCATGCGGACATTCTCCCATGTCAGACGGAGGGGGCGCGGGCAGGCGGACTCGCGTGGCGTTCGGTCTCGACAGGCTCGACCACCGGAGGCAGGCCCGACCGACCGCACGCGTGTCAGACGCTCAGGTCACCTGGGTGACCTGAGCGCCTGACACGTGCTTGACCCGCGGCTGGGGTCAGTTGTTCTGGATCACGAGGGCGACGTTGTGCCCGCCGAAGCCGAAGGAGTTGTTGATGGCGGCGATGTCGCCACCGGGCAGCTTCGCCGGCTCGTCGCGCACGAGCGGCACCTGCAGCTCCGGGTCCGGGTTGTCCACGTTGATCGTCGGCGGGGCGAGCCGCTCGGAGATCGCCTTGACCGCGAACAGCGACTCGATGGCGCCCGCGCCACCCAGCAGGTGGCCCGTCATGGACTTCGTCGCCGAGAGCAGCACATGGTCGGCCTCGGAACCCAGCAGCGTCCGGATGGAGGCCGTCTCGGTGAGGTCGCCCACCTTGGTGGAGGTGGCGTGCGCGTTGACGTGCACGATGTCGGCGGCGGTCACCCCGGCGTCCTGCATCGCGAAGCGCATGGCCGCGACCTGACCCCTGCCCTCGGGGTCGGGGGAGGTGATGTGGTAAGCGTCGGACGACAGGCCCACACCGCTGACCTTGGCGTAGACACGGGCTCCCCGGGCGGCGGCGTGCTCGGCGCTCTCCAGCACCAGGACCGCCGCGCCCTCGCCGAGCACGAAGCCGTCGCGGTCGACGTCGTAGGGGCGCGAGGCGCGCTGCGGGTCGTCGTTGCGGAGCGAGAGCGTGCGCGACGCCGCGAACGCGCCGAGCGGCATCGGGTGGATCGACGCCTCGGTGCCGCCGGCGACCACGACGTCGGCGCGGCCGGAGCGGATCATGTCGACGGCGTAGCCCACGGCCTCGGCGCCCGAGGCACACGCGGACACCAGCGCGTGAGTGCCGGCCCGGGCGCCCAGCTCGAGGGACACGTAGGCCGACGGGGAGTTCGGCATGAGCATGGGGACGGTCATGGGCAGCATGCGCCGTGCGCCGCGCTCACGGAGCGTGTCCCAGCCGTCCAGGATGGTCTGGATGCCGCCGATGCCGGACGACACCACGGCGCCGAGCCGGTCGCCGTCGATCTCGGGGCTGCCCGCGTCGGCCCAGGCCTCGCGCGTCGCGACTATCGCGTACTGCGCGGACGGGTCCATGCGCTTGGTCTCGGGGCGGGAGAGCACCTCTGCCGGGTCCACCTTGATGGTGGCGGCGAAGGTCACGGGGATCCCGTACTTCTCTGCCCAGTCGTTCTCGAGGGTGCGCGCACCCGACACACCGGCGAGTGCGGCCTCCCACGTGGATGCCACGTCCCCGCCGAGGGGTGTGGTGGCGCCGAGGCCGGTGACGACGACTTCGCGTGCGGAGGACATGATGATGCTCCCGGGAGTGGTGGGACGAAGGGGGCAGGTGCGAAAAGGTGCTACCTCGTGGGCAGCGAGTGCCCGACGGCGGCATCGGCCCGGTGGAACAGGGGCCGCGCTACCGCCGTCGGGGGGCGGCTCAGGCCTGAGCGCCCTTGATGAAGCTCACTGCGTCGCCGACGGTCGAGAGGTTCTTGACCTCTTCGTCCGGGATGCGAACCTCGAACTTGTCCTCGGCGTGCGTGACGATGGTCATCATCGACAGGGAGTCGATGTCGAGGTCGTCCTGGAAGGACTTCTCGAGCAGGACGTCGGCCTTGTCGAGGCCCGTCTCCTCGGCAACGATCTCGGCGAGGCCCTCGAGGATCTCCTGGTCCGTGTTGGCCATGGGACTTCCTTATCTTTCGTAACGGTCACCGGCGCCGTCGGGCACCGGAGTCTTGCTGGTCAGATCTTGGCGTATCTCGCGACCGGATTGCACAACGGGTCATTTCCTCACGACCCGTCGCACACGGCTACGGCAGCACCACGACCTGCGCGGCGTAGACGAGGCCCGCGCCGAACCCGATCTGGAGGGCGAGGTCGCCCGACTTGGCCTGACCTTCCGCGAGGAGGCGCTCTGCGGCCAACGGGATCGACGCCGCCGACGTGTTGCCGGTCTCGGCGATGTCGCGCGCTATGACCACGGTATCCGGCAGGCCGAGCTGCTTCTTCATCTGGTCGATGATCCGCATGTTGGCCTGGTGCGGGATGAAGACCTGGATGTCCTCGGCGGTCACGCCTGCCTCGGCCATCGCCTTCTCCGCGACGGGCGCCATCTGGAAGCTCGCCCACTTGAACACGGTAGGCCCGTCCTGGCGCAGCGTGGGCCAGCCGAGCGAGGGGTCCTCGCGCAGCTCGGTCCAGGAGTGCGTCTGACGGATCGCGGTGGCCTTGGCGCCGTCCGAGCCCCATACGGTCGGGCCGATGCCCGGGGTGTCCGACGGGCCGACGATCGCGGCGCCCGCGCCGTCGCCCAGCAGGAACGAGATGGAGCGGTCGGTCGGGTCGATGATCTCGCTGAGCTTCTCGGCGCCGATCACCAGCACGTGCCGGGCCAGGCCCGAGCGCACGAGGGCGTCCGCCTGGCCGATGCCGTAGGCGTAGCCGGCGCACGCGGCCGAGACGTCGTACGCGGCGGCCGGCGTCGCGCCGATGCGCTCGGCGAGGATCGCGGCGCCCGACGGCGTCATGTGCATGTGCGTGATCGTCGACAGGATGATCGCGTCGATGTCGGCGCCGGTCAGGCCGGCGGCCTCCAGCGCCTTGTTCGCCGCGGCCTCGGCCAGGTCGAGCACGTCCTTGTCGGCGCCCGCGCGGCGGCGCGTGACGATGCCGGTGCGCTGGCGGATCCACTCGTCCGAGGAGTCGATGGGGCCTGCGATGTCGTCGTTGGTCACGACGAGCTCGCCGCGCTCCCCGCCGATCGCGAGGATCCGCGAGAACTGCGTGGGCTGGGACTGCTGGAGGATGGTCACTGGTCTGCTCCGGTCGCGCTCGTGCCGCTGGAAAGGACAGTGCTGTGTGCCGCGATGAGCGCACGGGCCGCATCGAGGTCGGCGGGCGACTTCACCGCGACGGTCTCCACGCCCTTGAGGCCGCGCTTGGCGAGGCCCGTCAGGACGCCGCCGGGGGCGAGCTCGAGCAGGCCGGTCACGCCGCGCTCGGCGAGGCTCGTCATGATCAGGTCCCAGCGCACCGGGGCCGTGACCTGGCCCGCGATATTGCGCAGCACGTCGGCGCCGGTGCCGTGGCCGTGGGCGCCGCCCGTGTAGGCGGTGCCGTCGAGGTCGGCGAGGAACGGCAGCGTCGGGTCGGCGGCGTCCCAGCCGAGGGCCACCGGCTCGAACTCGGCGCGCGCCGCGTCCATGAACGGGGTGTGGAAAGCGCCGGCGACCTGCAGCGGGATCACCCGGGCGCGGGTCGGCGGGTTCTCGGCCAGCTTGGCGAGGTCCTCCAGGGCGCCGGCCGCCACGGTCTGGCCCGCGCCGTTGACGTTGGCGGGCCACAGCCCCGCGGCCTCGATCGCGGCGAGTACTTCGGAGGGGTCGCCGCCCACGACGGCGCTCATGCCCGACGGCGCGGCGGCTGCCGCCGTGGCCATCGCCCGGGCGCGGCGTGCGACCAGGCCGGCCGCGCCGTCGTCCGACAGGGCGCCGGCCACCGCGGCCGCAGACAGCTCGCCGACGGAGTGACCAGCGGTGATGTCGACGACCTCGGCGGCGGCACGGCCGTCCAGCAGCGCGCGCAGCGCGAGCAGCGAGGTGGTGACGATCAGGGGCTGGGCCACGGCGGTGTCGCGGATGGTGTCGGCGTCCGACGTCGTTCCGTGCGCCACCAGGTCCAGGTTCGAGGCCTCGGACGCTGCGGCGAGGCGTTGTTCGGTTCCGGGCAGCTCGAGCCAGTCGCTGAGCATCCCGGGGGTCTGAGAGCCCTGTCCAGGGCATACGACGGCGAGCACGCGTCCACTCTGCCAACCCGGAGCGCTCGCGGGACGTCGCGACCCGTACCAACCTGGTAGAGGCCCCTTGTGGGGAACCTACAAGGAGTTGACCTCGGCGAAGAGTCCGGACAAGTCGGTCAGCCGCGGCCGAGCTGGCCCAGCGCCAGGGCCACCTGCAGCACGAACGACTCGCGGGCGTCGAGCGGGTCCCACCCTGTGATCTCCGACACCTTGCGGAGCCGGTAGCGCACCGTGTTGGGGTGAACGTACAGATGACGCGCCGCGGCCTCCAGCGACCGCCCGGTGCCCAGGTAGGCCGACAGGGTCTCCAGCACGGCGCCACCGGCGTCCTGCAGCGGGGTGAAAGCCTGGGCGATCAGCGTGGCGCGGGCGGTGTAGTCGCCGGTCAGGACGCGCTCCGGCAGGAGGTCGTCGGCCATGACCGGGCGGGGTGCCTGGGGCCACGCCGGTGCGGCGGTCAGGCCCGCGAGCGCGGACCGGGCCGACCGGGCGGCGTCGGTCAGGCTGGGCACCTGGGTGCCGATCACCACCGGGCCCATGCCGAAGCGGCTCAGGAGCGACGTGGCGGCCGCGACGAGGTCGCCCTCGCCGCCGAGGACGAGCACGAGCCGGTCGCCGTGGATCCCGACGAGGGCGTCGCCCGCGGCGCGCCGGGCGACGCGGCGGATCTCGGCGGTGCGGATCTCGTCGAGTTCCTCGGTGGCGAGGCCCACGACGACGAGCGCGTTGCCGCGGCCGCTCCATCCGAGGGCCGAGATGCGCGAGCGGAGGGAGTCGTCGCCGTCGCCACGCACGAGCGCGTCGACCACGAGGGCCTCGAGGCGGGCGTCCCAGGCGCCGCGCCACTCGGCGGCACGGGCGTAGACCTCGGCCGCGGAGAACGCGACCTCGCGGGAGTAGCGCAGTACCGCCTCACGCAGGTCGCGCTCGCCGCCGGGCGCGGCGATCCGGTCGGAGTGCGTCTCGACGACGTCGACCACCACGCGCACGAGCTGCAGGGTGTGCTGGAGCGAGATGGAGCGGGTCAGCTCGGTGGGTGCCGCGGCGAAGATCTCGCTGACGCCGTGCGGTGGCCGGTCGGGGTCGGTGAACCAGGAGGTGAAGGCGTTGATGCCGGCCTGCGCGACGAGGCCCACGTACGAGCGGTCCTCGGCGGGGAGCTCGCGGTACCAGTTGAGGTCCTGGTCCAGGCGCTGCATCGCGGCGGCGGTGAGAAGGCCGCTGGCCTCGCGGACCCGCTGGAGGTTCATCGGGAACCCGGCGGGGTCGGTCGCGGCAGTCTCCGGGGCGGGCTCCGGCTCGGGCGTCGAGGTCACGGGCGTCGGGGCGTCCTGGCCAGGGGCCTGGCTGCCGCCGCGGTCGGCTGCCGGCCCGGCCTCCCGGTCGGTCTTCTGAGCGCTGGTTCGCGCGCCCCGTCGAGTTGCTGGCACCCCGGCAGCATACGAGTCCGAGTTGTGGGGAGTCCACAAACGGACTTTCAAGGCAGGGTGATCCCAGTGCGGAGGGGAGGAAAACTGTAGGGTCGAGGTATGGCCCTGATGCATCGGCTCCGCCGCCTCATCCGTCGGCCCCTGTCTGCGTCCACGGTCGGCGCTCGCCGCCCGTCGCCGTCGGCGCCCCGACGAGGGGACGCGGGACACGAGGACGCGCTGCGCGCCCAGCTGACCGACGATCCGAACAACGAAGAGGCCTTCGGCGCTCTGGCAGAGATCGTGCGCCGCCGTGCCGCCGAGGACCCGACGCTGGAGGACCCGTTGCGGGACTCCGACGAGATCCCCGAGTCCAAGCAGCGCGAGGCGGACCTCGCGGTCTGGGCGCTGGCCGAGGAGCTGGCCGGGCATCCGCGCGGCTGGTACCCGCTGATCGAGCTGGGTCGGCTGTCGCTTTCCGACGACCCGGACGGCGCCGTCCGGCGGTTCACCACGGCTGCCGAACGTGATCCCGACGGTCGAGCGCTGGTGGAGGGCCTGGCAATCCTGCGGGACGCGGGGATGCCCGTGGAGGCCCTGGGACTGGGTATCGGGCACTGGCGTGTCAAGGAGCACTCGCCGGTGGTCGGCAAGCACCTGGTGCTCGCCGCGCTCGAGGCCGACCGGGTGCTCGAGGCCCGGCAGCACCTGCGGGCACTTGAGATGCACCCGGACTCGAAGGCGGTCAGGCCGCTGCGGGCCGAGCTGGAGAAGGCGATCGCCGCAGCCGAGCAGACCCGGCCGCGTTAGGACTCTGCCGAGGTAGAACCCTGGCGAAGCAGAACTGCAGCGCACCGATCGTCGGTGCGCTGCAGTTCTGCTTCGCCAGGGTTCTACCTCGGCAAGGGCGAGGTCAGCTGTCGCCGCCCGCGTTGCCGGACGTGCCGGCGGTGACGTCGAGCAGGCGGTACTTCTCCACGGCCTTCGCGACGACGTCGGTCGGCACCTCGCCACGACGGGCGAGCACCTGCAGCGTCCGGACCACCATCGACGGGCCGTCGATGAGGAAGAACCGCCGCGCGGCGGCCCGGGTGTCGGAGAAGCCGAACCCGTCGGCGCCGAGCACCGCGTAGTCACCGGGGACCCAGGCGCGGATCTGGTCGGGGACCAGGTGGTCGTAGTCGCTGGTGGCGATGAACGGCCCCTGGGCGCCGGACAGCTTCTCCGTGACGTACGGCGTGCGCACGGGGGCGGCCGGGTCGATCAGGGAGTCGTGCTCGGCCGCCAGGGCGTCGCGACGCAGCTCGTTCCAGCTGGTCACCGACCACACGTCGGCCGAGACGCCCCAGTCCTCCTTGAGGAGCTGCTGCGCCTCGAGCGCCCACGGCACACCCACGCCGGAGGAGAGGAGCTGCGCCTTGGGGCCTTCGGCGTCGGAGACCGAGATGCGGTGGATGCCGCGCTTGATGCCCTCGACGTCGACGTCCTCCGGCTCGACCGGCTGGACCATCGGCTCGTTGTACACCGTGAGGTAGTACATGACGTCCTGGTCCCGGCCGTCGGAGCCGTCGCCGTACATGCGCTCGATGCCGTCACGCATGATGTGCCGGATCTCGTACCCGTAGGCAGGGTCGTACTGCACTATCGAGGTGTTCGTGCCGGCGATGAGCGGGCTGTGCCCGTCGGCGTGCTGCAGGCCCTCACCCGTCAGGGTGGTGCGGCCCGCGGTCGCGCCGATGATGAAGCCGCGCGTCATCTGGTCGCCGGCCGCCCAGAACTGGTCGCCCGTGCGCTGGAACCCGAACATCGAGTAGAAGATGTAGACCGGGATCATCGGCTCGCCGTGCGTGGCGTACGACGTGCCCACCGACTGGAACGCGGCGGCGGAACCGGCCTCGTTGATGCCGGTGTGCATGATCTGGCCGGACTCGGACTCCTTGTAGCTCAGCATGAGCTCGCGGTCCACGGCGAGGTAGTTCTGGCCGAGCGTGTTGAAGATCTTGGCGCTCGGGAAGATCGAGTCGAGGCCGAAGGTACGGGCCTCGTCCGGGATGATCGGCACGATGCGGTTGCCGAAGTCCTTGGCCTTGAAGAGGTCCTTGAGCAGCCGCACGAACGCCATGGTCGTGGCGATCTGCTGCGTGCCGGAACCCTTCTTCAGCAGCTCGTAGGTCTTGTCCTCGGGCAGCTTGAGGGTCGTCTTCGCGACGGTCCGGCGCTCCGGCACGAAGCCGCCGAGCTGACGGCGGCGCTCCAGCATGTACTGGACCTCCGGCGCGTCGGGGCCCGGGTGGAAGTACGGCGGCAGGTACGGGTCGGCCTCGAGCTCGGCGTCCGAGATCGGGATACGCAGCGAGTCGCGCAGCGTCTTGAGGTCGTCGCCCTTGAGCTTCTTCATCTGGTGCGTCGAGTTGCGGCCGGCGAAGCCGGAGCCCAGGCCGTAGCCCTTGACGGTGTGCGCGAGGATGATCGTCGGCTGGCCGGTGTGCGCGCGCGCCGCGGAGTAGGCCGCGTAGAGCTTGCGGTAGTCGTGCCCGCCGCGCTTCATGTTCCAGATGTCGTCGTCGGTCATGTTCTCGACGAGGGCCTTCGTGCGCGGGTCGCGCCCGAAGAAGTGCTCACGGATGAACGCGCCGGACTCCGCACGGTAGGTCTGGTAGTCACCGTCGGGCGTGACGTTCATCAGGTTGACCAGCGCACGGTCCTTGTCGGCGTTGAGCAGGGTGTCCCACTCGCGGCCCCAGACGACCTTGATGACGTTCCAGCCGGCGCCCTTGAACTGGGCCTCCAGCTCCTGGACGATCTTGCCGTTGCCGCGCACCGGGCCGTCGAGGCGCTGCAGGTTGCAGTTCACGACGAACGTCAGGTTGTCCAGCTGCTGCTGGGCGGCGTGCTGGATCATGCCGCGGCTCTCGGGCTCGTCCATCTCGCCGTCGCCGAGGAAGGCCCAGACGTCCTGCTGGCTGGTGTCCTTGATGCCGCGGTTGTGCAGGTACTTGTTGGTCCAGGCCTGGTAGATCGCCGACGCCGGGCCGAGGCCCATGCTGACGGTCGGAAACTCCCAGAAGTCCTGCATGAGGCGCGGGTGCGGGTAGGACGGCAGGCCGCCACCCGGGTGCGACTTCTCCTGGCGGAACCCGTCGAGCTGGTCCGCGGTCAGGCGGCCCTCGAGGTACGCCCGGGCGTAGACGCCGGGGGAGGCGTGGCCTTGGAAGTAGATCTGGTCGCCGCCGCCCGGATGGTCCTTGCCCCGGAAGAAGTGGTTCAGGCCCACCTCGTACAGCGTCGCCACGGACGCGTACGAGGAGATGTGCCCACCGACGCTGAGGCCCTCGCGCTGTGCGCGGGTCACCATGACTGCCGCGTTCCAACGGATCCAGGAGCGGTAGCGCCGCTCCATGGCCTCGTCGCCCGGGAAGTACGGCTCCTCGTGGACACCGATGGTGTTCACGTAGGGCGTCGCCATCGACGCGGGAATGCTCACATTCCGTTCCCGCGCCCGCCGGAGCAGGTTGAGCATGACGTACCGGGCGCGGGGTCCGCCCTTGTCGTCGATCAGCCCGTCGAAGGACTCGACCCATTCCTCGGTCTCGGCCGGGTCGATGTCAGGTACGGCGCTGAGCAGACCGTTGATCAGCGGTCCGGTCTCGTCAAACGAAGCCACCAGCAACCTCTCTCGGTGTCGCGCGGCGGGGTCGCGGTTCGCGCTCCTCGCCGCCTCGTCAGGACCCGTCGCGTCGGCGTAGCGTCGCCACAGCTGGGGTTGCGACTGTGCACGCCCACGCACAGGTGGTCCTAGCCATTCTGTCCCCTCACAGCGTGCGCTCACACCATAGGGCGGTCAAGAGTGCGTGATCTGCGTTACGTCTGTGCCGGTTCGCGCATATATTGATACGGGGTATCGCAATGATGAGACTGAGTGCATGACTTGTGCGTTGCCGAGGTCTCATCGATTCATCAAAAAGGCACCACGCGACCTGGTTGCGAGGCATGGCCGGGGTGCGTGCACTACCTTTGGCGACGGAGGGCCCGCGTAGGGCCGGACAGAACACGCATACGACCCGGCTGCGAGTGCCGGACAGAGAGAGGGACGATCAACCAAGTGAGCACGGACACCCAGGGCGCCGGGCGCCTCGGTTTCGAGGCCGGCCAGGTGGTGCAGGAGTTCGGCTGGGGCGACGACGTCGACGACGCACTCCGGGCGGACATCGAAAAGATCATCGGCAGCGAGCTGGAGGACGAGGACTTCGGCGACGTGACCGACGGCGTCATCCTCTGGTGGCGGGAGGACGACGGAGACCTCACCGACGCACTCGTGGATGTGCTGACCGTGCTGGACGACGGCGGCATCATCTGGATCCTCACGCCCAAGCCCGGTCGGGACGGCGAGGTGGGCCACGGAGACATCCAGGAGGCCGCCACCACCGCCGGCCTGCAGACCACCAGCACCTTTGCCATCGCGGAGGACTGGTCGGCGACCCGGCTCGCGTACCGGGGCCGCGGCAAGTGATGGCCCGACGGGTCTGAAGCCATGACCGAGTCCGCCGCCGCGCCGACCGCTCCCGCGGAGTCGCTGAAGCCGGGTGACCCAGCACCCGACTTCACGCTCCCTGACACGCACGGCACCCCGACCACGCTGTCGGACCTGCGGGGGACACCGGTGCTCGTCGTCTTCGTCCCGTTCGCGTTCTCCGGGACGTGCACCAGCGAGCTGTGCGAGCTGCGCGACAACATCGAGGACTTCGAGACCGCCGGCGTCCGGCTCCTCGTCATCTCGACGGACGCCGTCTTCACGCTCAAGGCGTGGCAGGCGGCGGAGGGCTACCAGTTCGACCTGCTCTCCGACTTCTGGCCGCACGGCGCGGTGGCGCGTGACTACGGGGTGTTCGACGAGAGCTCGGGGATCGCGCTGCGTGGGACTTTCCTGATCGACGCCGACGGGATCGTCCGCTGGTGCGTGGTCAACCCGCGGGGTCAGGCACGCGACCTGGAGGACTACCGGCGAGCGGTAGTGGAGATCTGATCCGGCCAGTTCGTAAAATCTGACCTGGTTCGGGGCTGGGGGCGGGTATTGTGGTCCGCTGCCAGGGCTCATAGCTCAGTTGGTTAGAGCGCCACGTTTACACCGTGGATGTCGGGGGTTCGAGTCCCTCTGGGCCCACAACCTGCAAAAATGCCTTGTGACCTGCGTCGACGCTCCCTTCAGTGCGGGCGCCAGTCCCTCACCGCACTGTGTGAGGAGGGTGGTTCCCATGGCTGGTAGGTCGAACCACTGTGCGTACGGCAACGTCGAGACGCGCCGCAAGCCGACCAAACCGCGCTTCGTCGCGAGATCGGGTTCTCCAGGCTTAGAGACAGCTGTGCTGGGAGGGCGCCTACCGTTTCGGCGGCCTTGGTCCCCCCGTCGGGGAGACGGTCGTCGTTTCGGGGTCGACCGGGTCGGGCACGATGTTGCCCAACACCGCTGCGCAGGGTGCATTGGCATAGCAGTCGTTGATGAGCATGTCCGGGGTCGTGGATGTCCCCGAGTGCGAGCGTTCGCGACCGTCCATAGCGTGGTTGGCGAGTCCGGAACTCGTCCCGAGGAGAGACCATGCGAACTGCCGCCATGCTCGACGCCTATCCGGCCACCATCAACCTTGACCGAAACCTGATCGCCCACACGATCGACGTCCTCGTCGACTGCTCCCAGACGTGCACGGCCTGCGCTGACGCGTGTCTGAGCGAGGACATGGTCGCCGACCTGCGTAAGTGCATCCGATCGAACCTGGATTGTGCGGATATCTGTGACGTGACAGCCCGGATCCTGTCCCGCCACACCGGCTACGACGCGAACATCACGCGTGCTCAGCTTGAGGTATGCATCGCCGCCTGCCGGGCTTGCGGAGACGAATGCGAGCAGCACGCCGACATGCACGGGCACTGCCGCATGTGCGCAGAGGCGTGCCGTGAGTGCGAAGCAGCCTGCACCGATCTGCTGAGCGCCATCGCCTGACAAGGAGCTTCTGCCAAGGCCGAGCGAGGAAGCGACGCTTCCGTGAGAACGGTGAGGAGTCCGACCTGTGTCGACGGAAGAAACCGAGAAGCACTCCGAGCAGCATCAGTCTCACGATTCGCGGATGTATCTGCGGTTCGCCGCGATGATCCTCACCGCGATCGTGGTTATGTACTGGACCATGTTCGTCGGCTCGTGGGAGTGGAGTCATGTGCGCTTCAGTCAGAGCCGCGTCTTCATGGCTGTGACCATGGGCGGTGCGATGGGTCTGGTGATGCTCGCGTGGATGCTCAACATGTACAAGAGCACCAAGGCCAACGTCGCGGTGGTCGTGGTCAGCGTCCTGCTCCTGGGAGGCGGGACGTTTCTGGACCGCAGCCAGGTCACGGTGGACGACACCGCCTTCATGCGCGCGATGATCCCGCACCACTCACTGGCCATCACCCGCTCCGAGCGCGCGCAGATCCAGGACGTGCGGGTGTGTGAGCTCGCAGTCGAGATCAGCGAGGCCCAGCGCCGCGAGATCCTCGAGATGGACTGGCTCATCGAGGACATCACCCGCAACGGCATCGCGGCGACCCCAGAGGACGCTCAGGCCAGACCGGTACCGGACTACTCCCGGCCGGCAGAGCGTGATTGCTCAGACTGACCTGACTACCCCCTTCAAAATGCCTCCGTCCGGGAATCGGATACACGACGCAAGACCATCCGCAGCGAACCACCTACGCGTACATCAGGCCTGTATCGCACGAGCTGGTGCCATGATCGCCGTGCGGGAGCGTCAAATCATTGAGCTCCGGGTGACATCACCTCCGCAAGCCCGACGGTGGCACCGCTGTTGGCGATGACGACCGTGAGCCGAGGGAGAAACCTGTGTGGTTCGACTCGTGGGGCGACTTGGTGCGTGTGGTCGTGGTAGGGGCTGCCGCCTACGTCGTGCTGGTGGTGGTGCTGCGTCTGTCCGGGAAGCGCACGCTTGCCAAGCTCAACGCGTTCGATCTCGTGGTCACTGTTGCCTTGGGGTCGACGTTGGCGACGGTCCTGCTCAGCGCGGACGTCGCCTGGTCAGAGGGTGCGACGGCATTCGTCGTTCTCGTCCTGCTCCAGCTCGCTGTGTCCTGGACCACCTCTCGCATGGGTCCCAGCCGGTCCGTGGTGACCGCACGCCCGGTCACACACTTGTGCGATGGCGTACTGGACGAGACAGCGATCGCGGCGCAGCGCCTCACCACGGCGGAAGTACGGCAGGCGGTACGTTCCAGCGGCGTGGGCGGATTCGATCAGGTCGCCCGGGTGATGCTGGAAACCGACGGCACGCTCAGCGTCGTCACGACGAGCAAGCTGGGCGACCGGAGCGCCCTGGAACCCGAAGAGGGTTGACTCGCAGCTCTCAGACGCGCGCTTCTCGAGCAAAGTGGCAACCCGAAACACGGGACGCGCGGGTGGTGTCGCTGAGCGGGCGCCGTCCGCACCACGCGAGGGAACGCGACCAGAGGACGTGGTGCCCGTCAGTCCGGGGTTTTGTTAGCCGGGGGATCAGGCGGCGCATTCGGTGCAGATCGCTTGGTCGGTACGCTCGTGGGCCAGCTGGCTTCGATGGTGCACGAGGAAGCAGCTGGTGCAGGTGAACTCGTCCTCCTGGCGGGGCAGCACTCGGATCGTGAGCTCCTCGCCGGACAAGTCAGCGCCTGGGAGCTCAAACTCTTCGGCTACCTCGGTTTCGTCCGGGTCCAGGACACCTGTGGCCTTCGCGGAGTGGCGTGCCTGTAGTTCCTGGATCGAATCCTGCTCTACGTCCTCGTCCTCGGCTGTCTTGCGTGGGGCGTCGTAGTCAGTTGTCATGTGGTGTTCTCCGTCTGTAGGCGATCACGTCGGAAGGCTTCTGCCTGTCCCAGGCTCGACGCCGCCATGTAGGGCCACCACCAGCGCCGTCGAACACGTCGTCGGTCGACAGCGGGCTGCTTCACTGAACGGTCCTAGCATTTCGTGCACGCGACCGACTCGCACGGCATGCCCGTTGATGCTCTGCGTTCGGCGAACGACCCGGGTCACCGGGGTTCAGGGCGCCGGTCTATCTGAACAGCTGGTCCGCCGTGACTGACAGCTGTACCTGGTCCCCGGCGACCGCGGCGATCTGGTCTGCTTCGACGTAGCGGTGTCCGGAGAAGAGTCCGCTGGCGTCGATGCGGACGTACCCGAGGCGGATGAGGCGCTCCTGCGCTTGCTGACCCATCTCGCTGTTGCCACGAAACGCCTCGGCGATCCACGCGACCGTGCCTCCGGGCTGGTCGGGCGACTGGCCAGCGCCGGTGGCCGCGCCTGCATCGGCCATGTGCACCTCGTCGACAGTCCCGACGGTCTCACCGCCGGTGTCGATGACGGTCATCCCGGTGGTGACGTCGCGGATCGGTCCCGTCGGTCCTGTGAACTCGGTCATGGTCGTTCCTCTCGTCGTCATTCTTGATGACCCGGTGCGGCTGGACGGTCGTCCATCACGCGAGCCTCTTGTCGGTTCGGACAGATGGGGCGGGTCGTGCTGGTTGTTTCTCCTGAACGCGTGAGTGGCTCGGTCACTTCGATGCTGCCCCGTTGCGTGAGAGCTCGCATCTGGCTGCCCAGTGCCTTGACGTGCGCCTTCAAGGTTGATCCGCGTCACCTGGGAGTTCGGCGTTGGGTGAGGGAAGCCGCTGCTCGACGCGCTGCTCTGCGCTGAGCGCGTTCGTCGGCCGCGGCCCAACGGGCGGCGATCATGAGAGCGAGTGCCAGTGCCGGCACCTCCCCGAGCGCCCAGACGAGGGCCCCGGCGGCCTGTTGGTCCGTCACGGGATCGGTGAGCCAGGCCGGCCGGGACTCGGCCAGCACGGTGGCGGCTAGCACCACTTGCGAGCTGGTAACCAGCATGAGTCCTAGCCCGGTGTGAAACACCATGGCCGGAGCGAGCATGAGCAGTCGCAGCGGGTACGGCGTCCGGTGCGGCAGGGGGTCCGTACCGACGAGGATCGTCGCGAAGGCATAACCCGCCAGGCTGAAGTGCAGTGCCACCGTCAGGTGGACGACGCCGTTGGTCAGGCTCCGTTCGAAGAGGGACGTCGCGTAGAACACGGCCATGCCGACCACGACGTTGGCCGTGGCCACCACGGGATGCAGGAGCACGCGGGCGAGCCTGCTGCCGAGGGCGGCGAGCAGCCAGTCACGGGGTCCCTGCGGGCCGTCCGTCGTGATCGGCAGGGCACGCAGCGCGAGAGTCACCGGCGACGCCAGGGCCGCGAGCACGGGGACCGCGGTGACCAACACCATGTGTTGCACCATGTGGGCGCTGACCAGCACGTGGCCGTATGCCGCCGGGCCGCCGCTGGTGACCCAGAACAGGAGGACCATCGCGGCGATCCAGGCGGCTACCCGTCCGGCCGGCCAGTGGTCTCCACGTCGGGCCAGGCAGAGGACCCAGCGCAGATAGGTGACCAGTCCTGCGATGGCGGCCAGAGCCAGCACCGGTTCGGGGCTCCACCGGGTCAGGGCCGTCGATACCGTGAGCGGCGGCAGCGCGCCTGCGTTCGTAGGGGCAGCTGGTGTCGCGGAGGCGCCGAGCGCCACACCAAGCCCGAGGGCTGCGGCCAGGACCACCACCTCACCGAGCGCGAGCCGGGCGAGGGGATGCCCGCCGTTCAGCGCGGCCCGTGCCAGCACGTCCCGCCGGTGGGCCAGTCCGGCGGCGCCGAGCCCGGCGAACAGGGCTGTCTTGGCCAGTACCAGAGCGCCCCAGCCGGTCGTCAGGAGAGCGGCCAGGGACGGGGACAGCTCCAGGACGGCGACCATGCCGGACGCGGCGACGACGAAGTAGCACCACCCCGCGATCCCCGAGAACCGGCGTACTGCGGCGAGGGAGGCGGCATCGCGCGTGTGGCCGGCTCCCGGTCCGTACGTGAGCGCCACCAGCACCAGCAGCCCGCCCGCCCAGATCATGAGGGCGCCGAGGTGGAGCCACAGGGCGGAGGCCGCGCCGTGACCCGGCCCGTGTCCGGTGTGGCCGGCCGCAGCCACGGGAACCAGCGCGAGGAGCGCGGTCACCAGGGCGGCGGGCGTGCGGCCGCGGTACGGCATCAGCAGCAGCACGACCGACACCGCCGCCGCAAGCGCCGCGGCCCAGACCAGAGACGGACCGAGGGTCGTGCCGAGGAGTACGGGCAAGGCGGGCGTGCCGTCGTCGGCGGTCGCGGAGCCGACGACCGTGAGCGCGGTGAGAGGCAGGCAGGCCGCCTGGGCCGTGGCCCAGACCACGGCCGCTGCCGTGGCAACGCGAACGGTCAGGGCCGCCGCGTCCGGTGCCAGGACCGTGGCCGCCAGCGCCAGCGCGCCGATGGTCACCGTCGCGGCCAGCCGGGCGACCACCTCGGCCACCGGAAGGCCCCACCGGACGAAGGGCCCGGGGTCGCGCAACAGGGGGTCGGTGATCCCTCCGATCACCAGTCCACCGGCGGCGGCCAGGACCGCGACGACGAGCGCGACGGCGGTGAGCGTCGTCAGTGCGGCTGTCGGTGACCGGCGGTTCACCGGCCCACCGCGTCACCGGGCTCCGCGGCACCGAGCTCCGCGACATCGAGCTGTGCGCTCATGCCGGCGGCGTGGTGCCCGGAGACGCTGCAGGTCAGCTCGAGCGTCTCGCCGGGCTCGGTGGTGATCGCGAGCTCATGTCGCTCACCGGCGGCGAGGACCGGCGTCTGCCAGGTGCCGTGCTCCCCGTGCACGACGAGGTCATGCCCGGTGGCACCCGTGTTGGTGACCAGTACTGTGAGGTCGCCGGCGTCGGGTACGGCGCCGCTTGTCTCGATGCTCCACTCGGTCAGGCCGACACGCAGGGTGGAGGTCACGATCCCGGACACACCGGGGGTCGGCTCGCCGTCGTCAATCACGGTGCAGCCGGTGGCAAGCGCGATGGCCAGAACAGCCACCGTCCGCGCCCCGGCGGGCCGTCGCTTCATGAGTCCTCCTCGTCGGGTCCGTCCTTTGCCGCCCGGTACCGCTCGAGGAGCTCTGCCGAACGGTCGGGGTCGGACTCCTGGAGCACGGAGCCGAGCAGCAGCAGGCTCGGTGCATGCCGGGGGTCGGCGGCGAGAGTCTCCTCCAGCACCGGGATCGCCTCGCCGGGGGATCCTGCCCGCACCAGCGCGAAGGCGCGGCGGTAGCGCAGGTGCGCGTCCATCGGCCGGAGCCGTACGGCGGCGGCCCAATGGCCGACCGCTTCGTCGGTGCGTCCGGCCTTCTCGAGCTGGCGCGCGAGCGATGCCCTCAGCTCCACGCGGCCCGGCTGTTCGGCGGCGGCTTGCTCGAGCACGGCCACCGCGGTCCCGGCGCGCTCCTGTGCGCCGTTCGCCTCGGCACGCACGGCGTCGCTCGGCGAGGGCAGCGCGGCGGGCGCGAGCCACCAGATACCGAGTACGGCCACACCGACGACGGCCGCCGAGGTGCCGACGGCGTGCCTACGCCGCGGTCGGGAGAACCAGAGCGCCGCCACGCCGACCACGACCAGCGGTACAACCCAGAGCGCCCAGCCCAGGCCACGTCGTGGCGGTTCGAGCAGCACGTCGTCGCCGTAAGCCTTCGCGAACCAGGCACGTATCTGGTCCGGGGAGCGGCCGGCCTCGAGCTGTTCGGCCACCACCAGGCGCATCGACTCGGCGACGGGCGAGGTCGAGTCGGCGACGTGCTCGCCGAGGCACGACGGGCAGCGCAGCGTGCTCGCGACCGCGCGGGTCTGCTCGCTCGGGGTCGGCGGTTCCCGGCCGGTGAGGGCGACGACCGTCCCGGCTGCCGCGACGAGGGCGATGACGACAGCCAGCACGACCGCGGCCCAGGGACGCCGGCTCCGGTTCATCCGCGCACCTCCGGTTCCACGACGGTGTCGATCCACTCCGCGGTGACCGGGCCGGGATGCTGCTCGACGAGACGGCCCTCCCGGTCCACGAGGTAGGTGACCGGGACACCGCGCAGCCCCCAGGCGACCGACATGGTGCCCTGCTGGTCCACGATGCTCGGGAACGACAGCTCGTGCTCGGTGGCGAACCGGCGCGCGGGACCGGGCAGGTCGCGGACGTTGATGCCGAGCACCTC
Source organism: Promicromonospora sp. CA-289599 (assembly GCF_050936155.1). NCBI lineage: Bacteria > Bacillati > Actinomycetota > Actinomycetes > Micrococcales > Promicromonosporaceae > Promicromonospora > Promicromonospora sp. CA-289599. Next base: position 844,750 of record NZ_JBNJNI010000001.1, on the reverse strand, counting down.
CAGCCCGGCGTCCGCGAGCTCCTCCTGCGCGTCCACGAGCACGGGCATCTCGTCGCGGCACGGCGCGCACCACGACGCCCATGCGGTGACCAGCACCACCGACCCGCGCAGCTCCGCGACGTCGTACTCGTGGCCGTCGAGACCTTCGCCCGCCAGTGCCGGCGCCGGCGCCGGTTCGTCCTCGGCCGGGGCGCACCCGGCCAGGCCGACCACGAGGAAGGGCACTCCGAGCACGGTCCGCAGCCGGGCAGCCGTGCGCGAGGGCAGCAGCCGGCGGGCGGACGCCCTCGGGCCCGTCACCGGCCTGCGGCGAGGAAAGGCAGCCACCACTCCGCCCGCGACGGCGAGCGCTACGCCCGCCCAGAGCCACCCGACCAGCGGTGTCACCGCGAGCCGGACGGTGGCGGAGCCGGAGGCCGGGTCGGAGTCAAGGAGGGTGACGTACACGTCGTCTATGAACCCGCTGCGGATGTCCGGCCCGGCGAGCATCGCCGCGTCGTCGGCATACCAGCGCAGCTGCGGCCGGGCGGTGCCGACGTGCTGCCCGTCTCGGCCGACGAGCAGCTCGGCCTCGGCGACCTGTCGGCCGGCCTCGTCGAGCCGGTCGACGCGGACCAGCGTCACCGTGACGTCCCCGGCTGCCAGCGTCTCGCCGACGGGCAGTACCGCCTCCTGCACCGTCCCGTGGCCCCCCGCGACGATGGCGACCGCGCCCAGTGCCACGCCGGTGTGCGCGAGCCAGGAGCCGACGGCGCGCCTGTCCGGCCTTCTTCCGGCGCGTCGGCGGCGCACGGGCATGCCCGCGGTGACGGTGAACGCGGCCAGCCCGGACACGACGGCGAGGGCAGGATCGCGGAGCGTGCTGCCAACGACGAAGCAGACCACCGCACCCGCGGCCCCCGCAAAGAGCGGGTGCGGCGTCCGCCTGGTCCGCACCAGCCACGGGGCCGCGGCGAGCAGCACGAGCAGCAGCAGCGCGAACGGCGCCAGCGTGCGCTGGTACCAGGGCGGGCCGACCGAGACCCGCTCTCCGGTCAGCAGCAGGAGCGCGGTGGGCAGCAAGGTGCCGACAGCGATCACCACGAGGACGACGGCCAGCAGCGTGCGCTGGCCGTCCAACGCGGTGCCCCGGATCCCGCCCCGGTCCCCGGAACCGCCTGGGACCACTGGGCCGGCGAGAGAGTGGGTGCGCCCGAGCAGGACCAGCCACGGCACGGCGACCGCACCGAGCACCGCCGCGAGGACCGGGCCGAGCGCCGACGTCGTGAACGCGTGGACGGACTCCACGAGCCCGGAGCGCGTGATGAGCTGAGCGAGCACGACGAGCACGAGCCCCAGGCCGGCCAGCACGACCGCCCACGTGCGCCACCGCCCGCTCCGGGTGCGCGGACCGACCGTGTGCAGCAGGGCGGTCGATGCGAGCCAGGGCAGCAGGGAAGCGTTCTCCACCGGGTCCCAGGCCCAGTAGCCGCCCCACCCGAGCACTGCGTAGGACCACCAGGCGCCCAGCCCGACGCCGGCGGTCAGCAGCGTCCACGCCCCGATGTTCCACCCCCGGGTGGTCGCCGCCCAGCCCCGCGGGAGCCGGCGCCGCACGAGCGCCACGACCGACAGCGCGTACGGCACGGCGAGTGCGGCGAACCCGCCGTAGAGCAGTGGCGGGTGCATGCCCATGGCCACGTGGTCGCGCAGCAGCGGGCTCGGCGACCCGCCCCCTCCGGCGGCAGCCGTGAACGGCGACGCCACCAGCGATACCACGCAGAACAGCACGACCGTGACGGCCAGAACGCACCGGACCGCAGCACGGTCCGCCGGTTCCAGTCTGCGGGTCCTCGCGGTGGCGACCGCGGCGACGGCCGCGAGCGCGGACAGCCACAGCAGCAGCGATCCCTCCAGCGCCGACCACATCGCCGTCGCGCGGTAGTACGTCGGCATACCAGCGTCCGTCACGCGCTCCACGTAGGGCCACGCGGTGTTCTGCAGCAGCAGAGCGGTCTCCAGGAGCACGACGGCGGCGCCGACCGTCGCGGCGCACCCGACCAGGGCACCCGCGCCGAACCGGGCGAGCCGGCGGGCGTCAGGTCGCAGGGCCCCGTCCGGGGTTCCGCCGACGGGCATCCGGGCGGCAGCACCGGACGCAATCGCGGAGGTCACCGCCGCTGCCAGGGACAGGACCAGCAGGACGGTGCCGCTCATCATGACGACCGCCGTCATGACGTGGCCTCGGGCGGCCGGTACTCGTTCGAGTGCCGCAGCAGCACGGACCGGGCGTGCAGCACCTGCCCGTCGAGCACACCCTCGACGACCGCGCCCTCGCCCTCACGGACCGTCGCGGGCAGGGCACCCGCATAGCGCACGGTTACGTCCGTGGCGCCGTCGGTCAGCACGAACGAGGTGCCAACGGGGTCCTCCACCACGCTGCCCGGGACCACCAGGCCCCCGAGCCGCACGTCCTGCTCCAGGGGGCCTTGCGCGGTCAGCTCGCTGGGCGTGCCCCAGTAAGTGAGCCCGTCCTGGGTCGCGGAGGCCAGCAGACCCGCGAGGCCGAGCACCGCGGCGGCGAGCACCACCCAGGCGCGCCGTCGACCACGTGGAGCGGCAGGTCTCATGACGCCACCCGGAGTGGGACGGTCGTCTCCGCGACGTCCGCGCCGCCGGCGTCCACGTCGGCGGGAGAGGTGAGCAGCCGGACACGGGCGAGTACCACGACCGCCGTGAGCAGCATGCACGCCGCTACCGACGCCGCGAGCGCCCACGCCATGGCCGGAGCGATCGGTGCCCCGGCACCGGGCGCCAACAGTGTGGGGGGCTGGTGGAGCGTGCGCCACCACACCACGGACAGGTGCACCACGGGTACGAGGACGAATCCGAGCACGCCGACCAGCCCGGCGGCTCGCCGGCCGCCGGCGCCTGTGGCGAGTGCCAGGGCGGCGAGGAAGGCCACGTAGACGAGGCCCATCGCGACGGTCGTCGTGACCCGGGCGTCCCATACCCACCAGGTGCCCCAGGTCTGCGCGCCCCAGACGCTCCCGGTGACCAGGGTCAGCGCCGTGAGCGCCACCCCGGCCTCGGCCGCGGCACGCGCGACGGCGAGCGGCCGGACCGCGCCGCGCCGCGCCATGGGCAGGCTCGCGACGAGCACGACGGCGAAGCACACGTACGCCGTCCACGCGGCCGGGACGTGCAGGTACATCCAGCGCTGGGCTTCACCCTGCACAGCGTCGGGCGGTGCGACGACCAGGGCGAGGAAGAGCGCGAGCACCGTGCCCGTGACAGCAACGAGGGCCAGCACCCGGCGACCGCGCGTTGCGGCCGACGAGTAGTGGTTCTGTCTCATGCGCAGACCTCCAGGACGAGTGGGTTGACGGCCACTAAGACGATCCCTGCCCCGAAGCCCAGCGACAGGAGCAGCCCGAGGAGACCGAGGAAGTTCAGTGGCGCGGAGTGTTCGGTGTCCGGGGTTCGTCGGTGCACACGCCATGCGACGCCTCCCGCGGCCAGGGCCAGCACGAGGAGCACTACGTCGAGGCCCACGACGACTGCGCCGATGACCGTGGTGGGTGGGCTGTGGCCGGCGCTGGTGTACGCGGTGCAGGCGAAGTCCTGCACCAGGTAGGACAGCCCGAGGGCGCCGAGCCAGGCGGCGGGTGGGACGAGGACCCCTGCGACGGCGAGCCGCGTGGAACGGGACTTGTTGGGTCCGGCGGTGGGCATGTCAGACCACCGCCGTGGGTAGGAGGTCGGTGGCGGCCCATGCCACCGCCCAGACGAGGAGCACTCCGGTCCACAGGACTGCGGCGTTCTGCAGCATGATGCGCGGGCGGACGTCGCGCGTGTGGGTCAGGCGTGCGACGAGGGCGGACACGGTGATTCCCAGTCCGAGCAGGGTCGCGAGCGTCAGCGTGCCGACCAGCATGAGGACGCCGGAGTCGTAGGCGTGCGCCGTGTGGTCCAGGCCCCCCGTCGACCATTGGGCGACCGCGAGAGCCAGGGCCACCGTTCCTGCGACGGTCGTGGCCCAGATGGCCGCGAGGTGGGTGGTTCGCGCCACTGGCTCCGCGTCGTGCTCGAGCTGGCCCTGCCGTGATCCCCACCAGGACGCTGCGATCGCGACCAGCAGGGCGAGCCCGGTACCCGCGGACAGCCACGGCGTGCCCAGCGTCGCGCCGTCCGGCCATACCGGTGCATTGACCTGGAGGAAGAGCATGCAGAACGCGACGGTCGTCACGGCGACCACGAGCACCACGGTCGCCATGGTCGCTCCCCACCATCCGGGTGACCGCGGCCCGGGGGCCTCGACCGGGTACTCGCCGCCCACCGGCTCCTTGGCCTCGGCGGCGCCGAGCTCGCACTCGTTCTGCAGCTCCCACGCCACGAGACCGGCCACGATCAGAACCACGCTTGCACCCACGACCCAGCCGCTCTCCAGGAGCAGGCCGACGGCTGCCAGCGCGAGCCCGCCAGCAGTCAGTAGCGGCCAGATGCTGGGGCTGGCTTGCACCGCCGCGGTGCTCGGGCGGGCGTTCAGCGCAGTCGTGAAGGGTGTGGCGCGCACGTTCTGCGGGGCGTGGTCGAACGCGGCCGCCATCCGGTCGAGCTCGGGGTCGTCCGGCTGTGGGTCCCACAGCGGCGCCCGGCTGCCCACCACCGGGATCTGGGGAAAGTTGGACGACGAGGGTGGCGAGTCGGCCACCCACTCGAGTGTGTCGGCGCCCCACGGGTTCGGTCCCGACCGCTCCCCGCGGCGCAGCGCGCCCAGCAAGGTGATCGCCGTGAGGACGAGCCCGGTGGCGAACACGAACGCGCCGATCGTGGAGAGCAGGTTCAGCAGGCCGACACCGAGCCCGGCGTCGTACGTGAACACCCGGCGCGGCATGCCCCACAGGCCGGTCAGGTGCATGGGGAAGAAAGTGAGGTGGAAGCCGACGAACGCCAGCCAGAAGCTGACCTTGCCGAGCCGGGCCGACGGTATCCGGCCCGTGAACTTGGGCCACCAGTGGAACAGACCCGCGAGGACGGGGAACAGCATGCCGCCGATGAGCACGTAGTGGAAGTGCGCGACGACGAAGTAGGTGTCGTGCGCCTGCGCGTCGAAGGGGGCGGAGGCAACCATGACGCCGGTGATGCCGCCGGCGACGAACGTGAACAGGAAGCCGAGCGCGAAGAGCATCGGGACGGTCGGCCGCGGTCGGCCCGACCAGAGGGTTACCAGCCAGGCGACCACCTGCACGCCGGAGGCGACGCTGATCGACATGCTCGCCGCGGTGAAGAACGACAGCGTCACGGGCGGTAGCCCGGTCGTGTACATGTGGTGCACCCACAGGCCCAGGCTCATGATCGCGGTCACGACCACCGCGGCCACGACGAAGGGGTAGCCCACCAGCCGGTGGCGGGAGTGCACGGGTATGACATGGCTGATGATGGCGGCGCCCGGCAGGAACATGACGTAGACCTCGGGGTGCCCGAAGATCCAGAACAGGTGCTGCCACAACAGGGGGTCCCCGCCCCGATCCGTCTCGAAGAAGGCGGTGCCGATGTTGCGGTCGAGCTCCAGCAGCAGCGATCCGACCAGCAGGGGCACGAAGGCCAGGATGATCATGGCCGCGACGCACAGCATGGTCCACGCGAAGATCGGCATGCGGTCCAGCGACATCCCGGGGGCACGCATGCCGAGCACGACGACGATGATCTCGATGGCCGCCCCGATCGCAGCGAGTTCGGCAAGCGCCAGGCCGAACAGCCAGATGTCCATGGCTTTGTCAGCGAACTCGGGACCGGACAGCGGGACGTAGGCGAACCAGCCGGCGTCCGGCACCATGCCGACCAGGAAGCTGCCGTACAGAATGATCCCGGCCAGGAGATAGCACCAGTAGTTGAAGGTGTTGTAGCGCGCGAACGGCATGTCCCGGGCACCGAGCATCAGCGGTAGCAGGTATGCGGCCAGCCCCTCGAGGAACGGCACGGCGAACAGGAACATCATCGTCGTGCCGTGCATGGTGAACAGCTCGTTGTACGTCTGGGCCGAGAGCACCTGCTGCTCGGGCTGCGCGAGCTGCACGCGCATGAGCAGCGCCTGCAGGCCGCCCACGAAGAAGAAGACGAACGCGGTGACCATGTAGCGCGTGCCCACGGACTTGTGCTGCACCGACGTGAAGGCGCGGCGCCAGCCGTGTGGGCGGGCCCAGACCTCCTCGAAACGTGCTCGCTCCTCGGCAGTCGGCGCTGGCTGCTGGTGGTCTGTCGTGGTCACGTGCTACTCCAGGCTCTCCAGGTAGGTGATGAGATCTTCGAGCTCGTCATCCTCCAGCTCGGTGCCCGGCATCGCGTTGCCCGGCTTGACATCCTGGGGGTGCTCGATCCATCGTGCGAGGCTCTCGCGGTCGTTCGGCAGCACTCCGGCGCCGATCATCTGCCGGCTCGCCAGGTGCGTCAGGTCCGGCCCGAGCGTGCCCCGCGCCTCCGTGCCAGCCACGGTGTGGCAGTAGACGCAGGACGACGACATGAAGATCTCCCGGCCGGCGGCCACGTCCGAGACCGGTCCGGGGGCAGACCCCGGTCCGCTCTCGAAGTCGTCACCTTCGCCCTCGGCGGGGTCGGCAGCCTGGGCGGGCGTGGCCTGCGCCTCGAGCCAGCCGGCGTACTCCGGTTCGTCGTGTGCGACCACCACGAAGCGCATCCACGCGTGCTGGAGACCGCAGTACTCGGCGCACTGACCCCAGTACGTGCCAGGCTCGTCAGCGTTCAGCGTCAACACGTTGGTCTGTCCCGGGACCAGGTCCACCTTGCCGCTGAGCTGCGGCACCCAGAAGCTGTGGATCACATCCGAGCTCGTGAGCTCGACGCGAACGTCCTGTCCGGTGGGGATGTGGATCTCGTTGGCGGTCTCCACGTCGTGCTCCGGATACCGGACCTCCCACCAGTACTGCTTGCCGTCGACCTCGACGACCGTCGCCGCGTCGGTTGCGCTGCTGGTGCTGCCGGTGTCGCGCAGCACCAGCACCGAGTCGGCCATCACCCCGATGATGATCAGCGCGGGCGCCACCGCACCCAGGAACCCCACGACGAGGTGCCCGTTGCCGGTCGTCGGTCCGGGAGCGTCGTCGGTCGGCTCGGTGCTGCGCCTGCGGCGCAGCACGGCGACGAGCGCGACCGTCACGACCACCACCCAGACGATCGACCCGATGATCAGCATCAGCTGCCAGTGGCTGTCGACCCGGCTCGCGTCGTCGCTGGCGGGTGGGAACATCAACGGGACGTGGGAAGCGATCATGGGCTCTCCTCCACGCGGATCGTGACGACCGCCGGGGTGCCGGTCGGAGCCAGGACCGCTTCGACTACGTACTCGCCCGGGATCTCGAACCGCGCCGCGTAGGTGGCGCCCGCCACCAGGCGGCCTGAATCGAGGGCCACGGCACCCTGCGGTACGGCCGCCGTACCGTCGTCGAGCACCAGCGACGTGAGCTCCTGTGGCCGCTCCGAGCGGTTGACGAACCGCACCTCGCTGCCGGCAGCCGTCTCCAGCGAAACCGGGTCGAACCCGTCGGTGTCGAGAACCACTGCGGTCGCCGGCGGCGCGTCGGTTCCCGCACAGCCGGCCATGGTGGCGGTCGCGACCAGGGTGGCCGCCGCGGCGGCAACGATTCCGGCCACGGCGCGTACCGACACTCGGGAAGATGCTCTGGTGCGGGTCACAGCAGCTCACCAGGCTTGGCGAAATAGCGGTCCCGGATGGCCTCGGCGGTGCGCAGCGCCAGCGCGCCCACCGTGCCGCTCGGATTGGCGCCCGGGTTCTGCGGGTACAGGGCGGCGCCGGTCACGAACACGTTCGGGGTGTCCCACACCTGCCCGTAGCTGTTCGTCACGCTGTCGCCCGGATCGCGCCCCATGATCGCCCCACCCGTGGGGTGCGTGCTCTGGTACTGGTCGATCCGGTAGGGACCCAGCTCCGAGGTGACGCTGACCCGATCAGGGTTCATGGCACGCAGGATCTCCTCGCAGCGAGCGGCCAGGAACCGATACATGTTCTGCTCGTTCTCGCGCCAGTCGAAGGTGATGCGCAGCATCGGCAGCCCCCACTCGTCCTTGTAGGTGGGGTCGAGGTCCAGGAAGTTGCCGGCGTAGGCGGGACTGTCACCTTCGATGTTCACCGTGCCGACCCGGTCCCAGTACCGGCCGAGCATCGACTTCCACTGCGCACCCCACTGCCGGTCCACGAAGCCGTCCAGGAGCGTGCTGGACGAGCTGATCGGTTCACGCTGCCCGGCTGCGGCCGAGATGGCCGCACCGCCCAGGAAATCGAGATCGGAGTGGTCGAAGTTGTCGGCGTTGTAGTCGTAGATCTGCGAGCTGGTACAGCCGTTGCCCATGAAGAAGTTGAAGCTCTCGTGCTCCCACAAGCCCTTTGCCGGTGACTGGACCAGCTGGTAGGTGTAGTTGCGCCCGACTTGTCCGCGGTCGTTGCCGATGCCGTCCGGATGCGCGCCGCCCCGGGACAGGAGCAGCATCCGCACGTTCTCGAACGTGAATGCCGAGCAGACCACCACCTCGGCCGGCTGTACGTGCTCCTCGCCGCGCGAGTCGACGTACCGCACGCCGGTGGCCCGCCCGTCGTCAGCGGTCTCGATCCGCAGCACCCGGCAGCCGGTGCGCACCTCGTAGCGCCCCGTGTCCAGGGCAGGCGGGAGCCAGGTGGTCAGCGGGCTCGTCTTCGCGCCGACCTCGCAGCCGTAGCGGGTGCAGAAGCCGCAGTACAAGCATCCGGCGCGGGTGTTGCCGTACGGGTCGGTGTACCCCTGGGACAGGATGCCCGCCGGGGTGGGAAAGGGGTGGTGGTCCAGCTGCTCGGCGGTATCCGCGAAGAGCTGACCGAACTTGCTCCGGGCGAGCGGCGGGTTCGGGTAGGGGCGCTGCCGCGCGCCTTCGAACGGGTTTCCGCCGGGCAGAATCTGGCCACCGAGGTTCCCGGCCCTGCCCGAGACACCCATGTCGTACTCGAGCTGGTCGTAGTACGGCTCCAGGTCGTCGTAACCGATCGGCCAGTCCTGCGTGGTCATCTCGTCGGGGATGCGGTCGCTGCCGTACTTCTCTTCGTTGAGGCTGCGGTAGCGGAAGTCGTCGGGCAGGAACCGCCAGGTCAGCGCGGTCCAGTGCACCATCGAGCCGCCGAGTCCCTCGCCGGGATGGAAGCTGCCGAACTGGCGGTAGGGGAGCGACGGCGAGCGGGCGTCGGGTCGCCAGGTCCAGGTGGTCCGCGAGATGTCCTGCATCATCGCGAACCGGTTCTGGAAGCGCAGCGAGTCGTGGTTGTGCGCGAAGTCGGGGTAGGTCCATTGGGCCGGCCCCTGCTCCAGCGAGACCATCTGGAGCGACGTCGGCGGCAGGATCTGGGAGGCAAAAATCGAGGCGGACATGCCACCGCCGATCGTCACGATGTCCACCGGGTCGTGTCGCCGCATCCTCAACCCCTTCCCACACCGTGGTGGGGCTGTTCAAGCGCCTGCCTGCCGCCCCCGGGCCGGTCGGGGTTCATGACAGGCAGCCCGTGCATCGCCCGGGGTTGCTTGTCCGTGCCTCGGAGCATCTCCTGCGGCGAGTAGGAGCGCTGGGCCGCCGGCCATCCGACCAGCCGCCATCCGGCCAGGTTCCGGTTCCCGCCGTACACGGGGTCAGCGAACATGCCCTCGATCGTGTCCGTGCGCACCCGCGAGAAGAACCCGCCGGGATCGACCGCGCCGAACACATCCTCGGCCTGGTCCAGCACATCGTCGCTCGACGAGATTCCTGCTGTGCTCTGGGTGTCACCTGCGGCGCTGCCGGTGACCTGGTCGGCGCCCTCGCTGCGCTGCCCGTGATCATCGAGAACAACGAGGATCTCGTCCCGCCGACCTGGGGCGAGGTCGGCGAAGAACCGGCCGTACCGGGTCTGCGCGTAACGGTCCAAGGCCGCTAGACCGAGCCTGTAGACATCTTGCGGGGGTCGACTGCCCTGGTACCCATACCGGTAAAGTTGCTCTTCCGCGACGGGAACCTCGTCCCGTTCCACCTCGTTCGCGGAGCCCTCGTACGCGGCCGCGAACGGTCCATGTGTGTAGGTCGGCTCGGCGTACGGGACGTAGTCGGCGAGCTTGCTGTCGATGTACCTCGGCACGCCCATCTGGACGGCACCAGGGTCCTGGTCGTCGCCGGGTACCAGCCGAGCGAGCATCGCCTCGAGGAGCCGGACCTCCTGATCGGTGAAGAAGCGCAGCTCGTCCGGTGCGTCGCCCGGCGGCAACGGTGTGCGCTCGGGTTGGAAGACACCATCGTCGACGCCGACCGCAGCCCCGGACCCAGCAGGCCCCGGAGTCTGGGTGCAACCTGCCAGGCTTGCCCCGCCTACCAGGCCGGCGCCCCCGAGCACCGAGAGAGACTTGAGCAGAGTTCGCCGCGACACGGCCGGCCCGGCAATTTCACCAGTCTCCGGTGCGGGGCCGTGCAATTCAGTTTCGTCAGCGGTCATCGGATCACTCCGTAGGTCGCGGCTCTCGTGTTCGCCTCTCCGACCGTAACGAGAGCTGTTCCATTCGCAACCGTCAGGCGACTGAGCCACCCGCTGTGTTCTTAAGCATGACGCAAAGGGCTCACGGGATCGGTGCTCGAATCGATGAACCTGTGTTGAGCAGCGATGGTGCAGGGTGGCGCTGGCGATCCGGTCCGGCGCAGAAGGCTACACGGAGCAACAAGACCTTTGTAGGACAACACCTTCGTAGGGCCAGATGTTTACAGGACCAGACGTCTGTGGGATCGGCATTGGAAGGCGCGAGCCCTTGTGGAACACGGATTTCGCCAACCGTGAGAATGTGCGGCGAAGACCGACGGCTTGTTCCGATAGAAGGTCGTACGGTGGTCTCGACCCACCGCACGGGACGCATGCCAACCGACATTGCAGGCGCTTCAAGAAGCGTCCCGGCTGGCGACCTGGAACTGTCCCGACAAGGATTCCCCAACTGGCGGGCGCGGAACGGAGAGTGATCATGGCGCAAGAGCCGGAATCCAGACATGCCCTGGCGTCGTACCAGTGGCTTGTTTTCGCGATCGGTGTGATCTACCTGACCATTGGAGTTGCCGGCTTCTTCGTGACCAGCCCCGCCGGCTTTGCCAGCCGCTTCACCAGCCAAGACCTGTTCGGGTTAGCCGTCAATCCGTTGTTCAAGATCGCTCACCTGTCCACCGGGTTCCTTGGCGTCATCGTGTGGTCCAGCCCAGGCGGAGCACGGGCCTTCGGCTGGGTAACAACGGTCGGATACGGCGCAATGTTCGGGTACGGAATTTTCTTGCTCAATAGCTCGGGCATCAGTGATATCAATGTCAATCGAGCGAGCAATTGGCTGCACGCTCTGAGTATCGTGGCGGGGCTGGCGGCCGCACTCTGGCCCGATCGCCGTAACGTCACGTCACCCGGTCGACGGCACGCAAGCTAGCTCCTGCGCTTGCCGATGTCCCCGCTCACGTCGGCGTCGCCGCCTTCGTGCCGGGTCATGCCCTATGGCAAGCCCTCAGAACCGAGTGGCGGATCCGCTCGCAGCACCCTCGGCCCGGGAGACGGAACCAACCCAGCACCTGGGTGCGAGTGAACTGCGAGCGACGTAGCGTCGCAGGGTGGTGGCACGGACGCCTTGCCTTCCGTGCCACCACACCACCCTCCGAAGGGAGTGAGCATGACGAAGAACGAAAGCGAGAACGAGCACGACGACGCCGTGCCAGTTCCTCGGGCGAACCCGGGACCGAGCACAGGGGCCACACCCGACGACGCGCCCTCACCCGAGCGCGCCAACCCGGGACCGCGCAGCGTCCCGGACCAGGCCGCTGACGAGGACGATGACGGCGGCGATGAAAGGGCCGATGAGCGCAGAGGCGATTCCCGGCGAACATCCTGAAGACGACACAGATCCGCAGTGCGAGGAGCGGTGTCATTCCCGAAGTTGGAGGATCTCGACGCTTTCGGCGACGAGGACCGCTTCGCCGGCGTATTCCTCGTAGACGTCGTAGGGGATGGCGTAGTCCTCCTGGAACTCGCCGAGAGAGAGTCGCCGCACGGTACCGGTGACCTCGACCACCGTCTCGTCCTCGACGAGGGCGTGTGCCGCGTCCATGCCCTGATCGGCGAAGTCGGCCGACGGGCTCATCACCAGGACTGCCGGTTCCAGCACACCCGGGTCACCGATGAGGAACGCGCCGGCGTCGAGTATCTCCAGGATCTCGCCTTCGACCGTGACGACACGGTTGGCGAGGCCAGGCTGGTCCTGTCGGTCCTGCTTGCCTTCGGGCACCTCCGCCTCGGCGACGTCTGCCACGGACACGTTCTCGTCAGGGTCGGGGATGCCGTCACCGCACGCCGTGAGCAGACAGATCAGGGCCGCTAGCAGCGCGGGTACGAGGAAGCGTCGGTTCGTCGTGGTCGGTTTGGCGGAGCTTGGGTGCCGGTGCATGTGCTTACCGGAGCAGTTCGTCGGCGGCGACGGACAGAAGTACCTCGTCACCTGCGACCACGGCGATCTGGTCGGCTTCGACGTAGCGGTGGCCGGTGAACGGGCCGTTGGCGTCGACGCGGATGAACCCGCCGCGTGCGAGGTGTTCTTGCGCCTGCGCGCTCAGGCCGCTGTCGGTGCTGAAGAGTTTGGCGACCCATGCGAACGGGTTACCCCCACCTGGGGGTGTCTGGCCTGCGCCGGTGACCGCACCGGCGTCGGCCATGCGCATCTCGTCGACGAACCCCACTGTTTCGCCGGTGGCATCGACCACCGTCATCCCGTTGGCGACATCGCGGATCGGGCCCTCGGGCCCCGTGAACGCGCTCATGTTTGTCTCCTTGGTGTGTTCTCCCTGGCTTCCGCTGACCGCTTGTTGGCCGGTCGGTGATCGCGGCACCCGGTCAGCACGGTGCGGCCCGCACCCGGCAGCCGCGCCCGTGGCCGACCCGGCAGATTTGAGCGGCATGGTCGCCGGCGCCTGAGGTGGGTCCTCTTCGAGGCTGCACCGGGGTGCGGGCACACGCATCTGGGGCACGGGAGCGGACAAGGTCTTTCGGCATGGTCGCGCGGATGCCAGTGGTGTGCGGACCGCTTAGGGTCCCAAACGGGTTCAAAGTTGCGGCGCCTGACGGCTAGGCCAGTCCCCTCGACCTGATCCGGGAGGGACGAGCGATGATTCCGATGTACATGCGCTCGGGCTCGCGCTGCTGATCAGCCTGGCGGTGATGTTCGTCGGTGACAACGCGTTCTCTTACTCGATGATCCTGCACTACTCGCGCGCCATCCCGGTCTGCCAGGAGGCCTCACTCACCGACCCAGGGATCATCGGGTCTGTGACCAGATCGTGCGGACCCAGCGGGAGGAGATCAACCAGATGAGGGAAATCTTCGCCCGCGGCTCCGCCCCTCAGGCGACGGTGCTGAGTTGGCTACCTTGCGTTGAGCTGTGCACCGCGTGAGCGGTCGCTGGTGGCCTTGCCGTGGTTCGCGGTGCGGGGCGGTGCGCTCGCCCCGATCGCGTCGCGGGTGGACGCGTCGTGCCGGGTGTGAGGGCGCGCGGCCTCGACCTCGGTGGGCGTGACAGGCTCGACGCGGTTCTCGTAGAAGAACCGGGACAGCTTCTGCCACCTCTTGTCCGACCGATAGTCCGTACGCCGCACGCCGCGTGCGTCGACGGCAGGCTCGGTGTCCAGCGGTCGTGGGGAGTCATAGTTGGTACGCAACCAGACTTCCTGGGCGGACGGCGGCACATGAATCTCGATGAACCCGCCGTTGGCGTGCTTGACGATGCGACCCGACTCGTGTCCGTGCAGCACGACTTCGCGATCCTTACGCTGCAGGCCGAGGCAGACGCGCCTGGCGATGAAGAAGGCGAGCACCGGCCCGATCAGGACCAAGATGCGGAACACCCACGTGATCGCGTTGATGGACAGCCTGAACTGCAGTGCGATCAGGTCGTTCGACCCGGCCAGCGCCAGGATGACGAACGCCGTCAGGAACGAGACCCCCAGCGCCGTGCGTACCGGCCTGTTGCGTGGTCGGTCCAGTACATGGTGTTCGCGGTCGTCCTTTGTCACGCGCGCTTCGAGGAACGGGTAGACGAACAGGAACGTGAACAGGATACCCGGGACGATGGCGGCCGGGATCAGCACGTTCCACGAGAGTGTGTACCCGGCGATGACCCACTCCGTGCCCTCGCCGGGCATCAGCCGCAACGCGCCTTCCAGGAACAGCATGTACCAGTCCGGTTGCGCGCCGGCGGACACCACCCCTGGGTCGTAGGGGCCGTAGTTCCACACGTTGTTGATCGCCATCGTGGCGCCCATCAGGGTCAGCACGCCCGCCACGATGAAGAAGTTGCCCGTCATCTTGGCCACGTACACCGGCATGGCCGGGTAACCGACGACGTTCTTGTCGGTACGACCGCCGCCGGGGTATTGGGTGTGTTTCTGCAGCACCATGAGGAACAGGTGCAGTCCGATCAGTGCGACCAGCAGTCCGGGGATGACGAAGATGTGCAGGGTGAAGAGCCGCGGGATGATGTGCTCACCGGGGAACTCGCCGCCGAAGATCATGTATGACAGCTCCGCGCCGATCACCGGGATCGCTTTGACCACGCCGTCGGTGATGCGCAGGCCGTTGCCGGACAGGACGTCGTCAGGCAGCGAGTAGCCGGTGAAACCGGCCGCCAGGCCCAGGATCATCAGGACGATGCCGACGATCCAGTTGATCTCACGCGGCTTGCGGAACGCCCCGGTGAAGAACACGCGCATCATGTGCACCACGATCGAGGCCATGAAGATCAGGGCCGCCCAGTGGTGGATCTGCCGCATGAGCAGACCGCCGCGCACCTCGAACGACATCTCCACCGTCGATGCGAACGCGACCGACATGAGCCGGTGCTCCAGCGTCGGTGGGTGCTCGCCCTCGTAGCGCACCAGTGCCATGGATGGCTCGAAGAACATCGTCAGGAAGAAGCCCGACGCGATGAGCCCGACGAACGAGAACAGCGCGATCTCGCCGAGCATGAAGGACCAGTGGTCCGGGAAGACCTTGCGTGCGAACTCCTTGACGGCGACGCCGATGGAGGTGCGCTGGTCGAGGTAGTCAGCCGTCTTGCCGACGACAGTCGAACGCTGCTGCTGTGCCACGTCAAAACCCGTGAGGGAGGAGATACGTTCCTTCCCAGTAGACACCGCGTCGTGTGCTGCCTTCCACCCGATGGACATACCGCGCGAAAGCCGCAGCCCGGAACGGGCTTGTGCTGCCCCGGGTGCCCCCGGGGCCGGTGTGGTTGACGCTTATAGCTCCAGTACGGTCTTGATGCCGCCGGGGTCGCTCGAGAACGCCTCCACGGCGTCCTCGAGCGGCACCCGGCGGGTCACGATGCGGTCGAGCCACTCGGCGTCGGCCCGGGCCAGGACCTCCGCGGCGGACCGGTAGTGCGTCAGGTTGGCGTTCACCGATCCGATCACGGCGTCGTTCTCCAGCACGATCTCCCGGTTGAGCGCGCCGGCGTCGATCGTGAAGTGCCGCCCCGCGGTCGTGACACCGGTGAGGCAGGTGACGCCGTAGCTCTTGGTCGCGGACAGGGCGTCGAGCACTACCGGGCTCGCGCCGGTCGCCTCGATCACCACGCCCGGCTGCACGGCGGCGGCCACGTCCGTGACTGGTTCGGTGTGGTACTCGGCCCCGAGATCCCGGACCAGCTGTGGCTTCGGGCCGTCGGCTACGCGGTCCAGCACGTGTACCTCCAGGCCCCGCTGCACGCCGATCAGCGCGGCCAGCAGGCCGATCGGGCCCGCGCCGGTCACCAGGACGACCTTCGGCTCGAACCAGGCACGGCCGCCGACCAGGTCGATCTGCTCCCACGCCTTGGCGACCACCGAGGTCGGCTCGAGCAGCACGCCGACCTTCTCGAGCGAAGGGTCGAGGCGGACGGCGTAGTCGGCCTCGATCGTCCACCGCTGCGAGGCGAACCCGTCGATCGCCTTGATGCCCCGCTCCGTGTACTCACCGTTGCGGCACATGTCGAACTGGCCGTGGGCGCACGCCCCGCACGGTTCCGGGTCCGGGCGGCGGACGACGCCCACCACCAGGTCGCCGGGCGCGAATCCGGAGCTGTCGGGCGCCGTGCGCACCCGGCCGAGGGACTCGTGCCCGAGCACCAGCCGCTCTCGTCCGGGCGGTGCCCAGCCGTACTCGCCGGCGACGATCTCACGGTCCGTGCCGCACACGCCGACGGCGAGACCGTCCACCAGGAGCTCGCCGTCGCGGGGGACCGGCTCTTCGATGTCGGTGACGGCGAGAGAGCCGGGCTGTTGTGGTATCAGGGTCAGGGCGCGCATCAGGTGACCTCCTCTTGCGTGGTGGACGGCGATGCGGCGCGTTGGACGACGCCGGCCTCCACGTCCCGTTCCGTGAATCCGGACCAGGAACGTCGCCTCGCTGCCGGGGAGGCCGTCCACCCGGTCGTCGGCATGCGTGCGGTAGCGCAGAAGGAGGGCGGCCTGGCTCAGCTCACGCTGCACGGCCTCGACGGCGCCGATCACTCGCAGGCCGTCCCAGGGCAGGAATCCGACCCGCCCGATCACCTTCACGTGCCTGTTCGATCGCGCCCATGATTGCCCTACTTGCATGGGCGACTGTTCTCAAGCCGGAGCGGGCTCAGCGATAGTACGGGTATGGAGGGTAGGAGTATCCGTATGCCCAGAAGGGTCCGAATCCGTAGTACCCGTAGACGTCGCTGTAGTAGCTGTTGTCGTCGACCAGGTCAGGGTCGTACGTGGGTGCACCGGCCACGTGTTCGCGGGTCTGGTCCGTGCGCACTTCGTCGTTGTCGATTCCGGTGATCGCATCGACGGGGAGGAACGATTTGTCCTTCCCCATGCCGAGGAACCCACCCGAGGCGATCACCAGGAACCGGACCTTCCTCGCGTCCTGGTCGATGAGCAGGTCATCGACCGTGCCGAGGTCTTCGCCGTTCCGATCCTTGACGTGGTAGCCCCTGATGTCCTCATCCGTGCTCGCCACCGTTTCGCCAACTTCACTGAGCTTCACCAGCATTGCGGGCTCGTTCGCTTCCACCATTGGTCGTTCCACCTCGCTCCATCATCGATTGCGCTCTGGATTTTGACGTTAACTCATCGGTTTTCTGACCTCAACCGTGGTGGCGCCCCGCACGTCGTGCCTGGCTCGTGCCACATCGCGGCGTTGCGTATCGGCGGGGGCACTCGCCGGGGGCGCACGGTGGCCGGTCAGGCGGTACCTGCTCGATCTGTCGACGGGTGAGCGGGCGTGGTCGGACGATGCGTACGTGGCGTATGGCTTCGAGCCGGGTGACGTGGTGCCGACGACGTCGTTGAAGTTGTCGCACAAGCATCCTGATGACCGGGCGCGTGTGGACGGTGTGCTGCGACGTGCGGCGGAGACGGGGCAGCCGTTCAGCTCGGTGGACCGCTCGTGAGTGCAGCACGGCCAGGTTACGGTGATTGCGGTCAGGAAGCGGCCGCCCGTCAGACCTGCGAGGTGCCCCATGAAGGCCCTGTTCATCAACTGCACACTCAAGCCGTCGCCTGAGTCGTCGAATACGGAGGCGCTGGCCGCCGTCGTCGCCGAGGCGCTCGAGGAGCGGGGCGTGGTCGTGGACCACGTTCGGCTCGCAGACCTCGACGTCCCGCCGGGGGTCGTCACCGACCTAGGCGGGGACGATGCCTGGCCGACGGTGCACGAGCGACTCCTGGACGCTCAGATCCTGGTCGTGGCCAGCCCGACCTGGCTCGGCCGGCCCTCATCGATCGCGCAGCGCATGCTCGAGCGCATGGACGCGATGCTCTCGGAGACCTCGTCAGATGACACACCGGTCGCATACAACCGGGTGGCGGGGGTCGTGGTGACCGGCAACGAGGACGGGGCGCACCACGTGATCTCCGAGATCAGCGGAGCCCTCGGCGATATCGGGTACACGATCCCAGGCCAGGCGTGGACGTACTGGAACCAGGGGCCTGGTCCCGGCGACGAGTATCCCCAGACCGAGCACGGGCACGAGTGGGCGCACAGCACCGGGCGGCTCATGGCGCACAACCTGTACGCGGTCGCGTCAGCACTGCTCGTCAGTCCTGTCCCACCGCACCGAGAATGACGCAGGTGCCGTCGATCGGTCCTCGAGTAGGTGCGAGAGCTCTTGTGGGCTGCGGCATGCTCCCTCGCGCATGTGCAGGTCAGCGCGGAGACAGATCTTCGGTTGCGGGGCCTTCGAGCAGCGCGCCGTCCGGCGCGAAGCGCGAACCGTGGACCGGGCAGTCCCAGGATTCCTCCTGTTCGTTCCAGTGCACGACGCCTCCGAGGTGGGGGCAGGTCCGGGAGACTCGCTTGACCCCGGGGCGCTGGCCTGTTGGGCGCAAGGCGGCGCAGGCCCAGCCTTTGCTCTGTTCTCCGAACGTGGCCGCGCTACGGCCGGACGGCTCGGGCGGGCGAGCCCACGGCTCGAGCGCTGCGCCCCACTCCGGGGTGTCGCCGAGAATCCGGCCGGCGAGCGACAGGCCCGCGGCCGCGCCGTTGGTGAGTCCCCACTTGCCATAGCCGGTGGCGACGAGCACCCGCTCGTCGCCGGGAACGGCCGGCCCGACGAACGGCACCCCGGTGTCGCTGCTGTAGTCCTGGGCCGCCCAGGCGTGCCGCACGGTACCGACGGACAGGTAGGTCCGGCTCCACTCCTCGAGCGCCGCCAACCGCCCGGCCGGATCAGGTTCCCGACCGACGGTGTAGCCCTCTCCACCCACCATGACCAGGTCGCCGGCCATCCGCAGCGAGCGGACTGGCGAACCCGCCGTGATCGACATGGTCTCAGCGAAGCCGGTCGGCAGGATGCCGGGACCAGGGGCGTCCCAGGTGGTGAGCAGACTACGGCCTGCCTCGAGGCGGAGAAAGAGCCCACCGAGCCGGCCGGGTGGGACGCCTGTGGCCAGCACCACGCGTTCGGCGAGCACGGTCCCGCCCGTCGTGCGCAGGGCCACCCCGGACCTGCGCCGTCGCACCTGCCGGAGCCGCACGCCGTCGTACACCGTGACCCCGCTGGCGCGCAGACGGGAACGCAGCGCGGAGAGCATGCGCAGCGGGTCGACCTGCCCCTGACCCGGCAGACGCACCGCGCCGAAGGTGCGGGCCGGAAACGGGGGACTCTCGTCCCGCTGGGCGGCGAGCCCTTGTCGTGCGGCTGCCTCGAGCACGGCGTCGACGTCCGCAGTCTGCTCGGGAGTGGTCGCGACAGTCAGGTCGTCCCGGTTGTCCACCGGCACGTTGAGTTCCTCGAGGGCGCGGCGCAACCAGCCGATTCCCGCGAAGTTGGCTGCGAGGTATGCCCCCAGGGCCTCGTCGCCGTGTCGGGCGATGCGGGCGAGCTGAGTGCCCTGCAGCACAGAGAGCTTGCCTGTTGACCGCGCGGTCGTGGTGTCCCGGGCGGGGCCGGTGTCGAGCACCACGACATGGGCACCGCCGTCAGCGAGCAACTGTGCGGTCACCACCCCGGTGAGCCCCGCGCCGACCACCACCACGTCGGCGCGCAGCGGCCCAGAAGCGATGACCCCCCGCACTTCGATACCGCCCGAGCTCTTCGTGGTGTCGTCGGAGATCTCGCTCATGGTGCGCCTCCAGTGCCGTGGTTGATCCAGCAGTGCTTGGTTCCGCGGGCAGCCCAGTCGAGGCTGACATGAGTCGATGGTGCTCGCAGCGCACGAGTGGCCACCGGGCGGCCCACTGTCGGAGACCGCGGTTCCGCCCTAGGCTTGAGCCGTGGAGTCATGAAGCGGCTCCAGGTCCGGTTCTGGATCTGGGAGGTCTGCATGTCCAAGCCCAATCTCGCCCTCGTCGAAGGCTCCGGAGGAGAAACCGCCTCGCCACTGCCGTTCTCGGCTGCTGAGCTTGCGTCGGCGCTCGGCCTCGGTACCAGTCTCCTGGTCGGTCGCTACCGCGTCGATCTCGCCTCCGGCCAGTGGTGGTGGTCCGACGAGGTGTACACCATGCACGGGTGGAAGCGGCACGAGGTAGAACCGGGCCTGGACGCGCTCCGCTCCCGCAAGCACCCCGATGACCGGGCCCGCATCCTACGAACCGCAGGCGAAGCGCTGCAGGCGGGCCGGCCGTTCGCCTGCGCGCACCGCATCGTGGACAAGAAGGGGCGTGCCCGTTCGATCATCGTCACAGGCCAGGGTCGGCGAGACTCCCGTGGAGAGACTCCGGAAGTCGCCGGCTACGTGCTGGACGTGACGCCGGCCCAGAAGGAAGCCCTGAACCGCCGGTCGAGCGCCCAGATCAGTCGCGCCTTCGTCAGCCAGGCCGTGATCGAGCAGGCCAAGGGGATAATCGGCGTGGTGCGCGGCATCGACGAGAACGCCGCACAACAGGCACTGAGCGACGTCGCGGCAACCGCGGGTGTCTCGTTGCAGTCGACGGCAGAGCAGGTGATGGCCACGCTGCGCGCCCAGCAGCAGGCCGGCATCACGGACGAAGCACTCACCCGTGCGCTCGACGCCGTTCGGCCCACGGCGCGTCCCCGAAGCCACGACGCCCTCCTGACGCGACGGCGGCGCACCGGCCGGAGCTGAGGCAAACATGCGCGACGGACGAGATGGTCCAGCGCAGAGTAGACATCGCACGTGGCCCGGTCGGCGCGCCGTCGAGCAGTTGCACGGACAGTGGGTTCGCCACCCCCGCTGGGCGCTCGCGGCAAAGGGTGCGTCAGCCGCGGCGATCGCCTGGGTCATCGGGCTGTTCGCCCCCGCGCCGTTCTCCGAGTACCCGTACTACGCCCCCCTTGGCGCGGTGGTCGCGATGTCGAGTACAGCGGTCAGTTCCGTGCGCGTGTCCGCACAGGCCGTTGGTGCAGTCCTGATGGGCGCTGCCATCGCCCGCGGGGTGGACGCCGTGCTGGCCTCGAGTGTGCTCTCCGTTGCACTCGTGGTGGCGGTCGCCCTGCTGTGTGCGGGGTGGCGTGTCTTCGGGACGATGGGCAACTGGGTCGCGACCTCGGGGCTGTTCGTCCTCATCCTCGGCGGTGTCGAGTATGTGGGTGTGTTCTCCGGGCTCGTCGTCGTGGGGGCGACGGTCGCAGTGACGATCAACATCCTGCTGCCACCCCTACCGCTCACCCCGTCGAGACTGGCGCTGGACCGCTTGCGCGATGTGCTGGTCGACCAGGTCGATGTACTGGCCGAACGACTGCAGAAGGAAGGACCGCTCGATGCCGAGGAGTGGGAGGACCGGCGGCGTCAGGTGACGTCGACGATCGATCATGCACGGCAGGTCGCCTCATCGACGCGCGAGGCGACGAGGATCAACCGGAAAGCGCGGCGCTACGGCAAGTGGGCGACTGCACAGGTGCAACGCGCGCAGGCGCTCGCAGCAGCGGCCGAGGTGGTCAACGACCTCGTACGAATCCTCGCAGAATGGGAACGTCGGGACCGCGAGAACATGGCACTCGGGCCAGGTCTGCGGCCCGAGCTGGCCACGGCGTTGCGCGCCTACGCCAACGCGCTGCGGCCCGACCCCGATGACCACGCCTTTGCCGAGGCGACGGAGCGGTGCGAGGGGTCCGTCGACGAGTTGGGCGATGCCGTGCGTGCGGACGCTCGCTCCTCGGGGCACGACCACTTCGTCGCAGGCGCAGTCGTCGTCGCGCTGTGGCGTGGCACCGCCGCGCTGACACAGCGACCGTACGTCATGTGGAGGCCCTCATGACGCCTACGATGCCTCGCCTCGAGTCGCTCTCCGAGGTCGTTGACCTCGTCCAGCTCCTCGCACCCCTGTACGTGCGCTTCAGCGCAGGTCCGGAGGCCGATCGCGCAGTGGTCAGCCGGGACCACGAGAGCGGATGCCTGATGCCGGGGCTGAGTGCCAACCCGATGACGCCGGAGCCGTGGTGGGACCGTCCGGTCGAGCACTGGGTGTCTCGGCAGCTGAACCAGTACGCCCACCTGATGGTAGGGGACAGGTTTCCTTGGCTGCTGACCGGCGAGATCTCCGCCCGTGGCCCGGACTGCGAACCGCTGCTGGTCTCGATCACGCCGGTCGCCTCGATCGGCACGTCCGTCGTGGACCAGGCCGCGTCGCTTTACACGCAGGTCTTCGCTCCGGGAGCGGACGGCACCTGACTGTGTGGTGCACCCCGTGTGCGAGTGCGGGGTGCGTAGGGGACGGTGAAGATGTCGGCGATACAGACCGCCGCCGACCTGTGGAGAGGGGAACGACATGGTTCAGCACACTGCAGACGACGTGATGACCCCCGCACCGAAGACGGCCCTCGCGGAGACCTCCAGGGTGGAACCGAAGCGCTGAACGGGGGCGACGATGAGAACGTCCACGGCATCGACGCCTGTCGACCCGACGTCGGCCGAGACCGTGCGGGTCGATTCCACGGTGCTCGCTCCGCTGGTCATCCAGGGCGCCGTCATCCGCCGTCCGCGCGCCACCGCGTGGGCCGAGCAGCGCCAGACCGACCGGCCGACGACCTTCGCGGTGCTCCGTGACTCCACGGAACCCAGCGACTGGAGGCTGGTAACCGTCAGTGCCGGGCCGGTCTCCTGCCCGGGGCGCTACCTCGTTCTGCTGGTGGCCTCGCAGCTGCTCAGTCGGCTTGCGACGCAGGACCTGCGGGTCGCGCGCGGTCGGTACCTGGCACGTGACCCGCTCCCGGCCACGATGGACCACCTGGGCCTACGATCTCGGCTCGCCGCATGAGCAGCATGGTGCCCGACCGCGCGCTTCGCGGGCCAGCCCGGGGGCTGGTCACCGTGGCACTCGCCCTGGTAGCGACCAGTCTCCTCGTGGCCTGCGCGCCGGCAGCCGCCCGGTCGGACGACGTGAATGCGCTGGGCAGCGTCTGCGACCACCTCGACGAGTCGAGCTCGGCCGTAGCGACGGCGCGGCTGGCCGTCCAGGCCCGCGCCTCGGGTCGGCTGCCGGGCGTGACCGCGGACGTGTCGATCGCCGACGCTGCGGAGACGGCGACAGGCGCGGTGCACGGCATCGGGACCCTTGTTCTTTCCGACGCGGACGCCGACCGCGTGCGCGACGAGGCACTCGACGCGGCGTCGGGAGCGGTCGGTCCGGTGACAGCGGCCCGCACCTGGCTGGGCAGGCCCCCGTCAGCGGCCCAGGACGTGCTCCGAGCGCTCGACGATGCCGGTAACGCCCTCGACAGGGCGAAAACTGCGGTCGAACGCGCCCGGTCGGCAGCGGTGACACCATGAACCGCCGTCTGCTAGCCGTCGCCCTCGGGGTGCTCACCGCGATCGGCGGTTTCCTGGACGCCGGCGACCTGGTGACCAACGCCGTGGTGGGCTCCCGGTTCGGGCTGTCGCTCGCGTGGGTGGTGCCGGTGGGCGTGCTGGGCATCTGCGTGTTCGCGCACATGTCCGGAAAGGTGGCCGCAGTCTCGGGCCGGGCGACCTTCGAGGTCATCCGGGAGCGGCTCGGGCCGCGGACCGCCGGCCTGAACCTGGCCGCGAGCCTTGCCGTCACCGTGCTGACCCTGGTGGCCGAGGTCGGCGGGATCGCCCTCGCGTTGCAGCTCGCGAGCAGCGTCGACCACCGGCTCTGGGTGCCGGTGGCGGCGCTCGCGCTCTGGCTCGTGCTCTGGCGTGTGAAGTTCAGCGTCATGGAGAACGCCACCGGCCTGCTGGGTCTGACGCTCGTCGGCTTCGCGGTGGCGGTGTTCCTGCTCGGCCCGGACTGGGGCGAGCTGACCGCCCAGCTGGTCGGTGGTGCTCCGGCTGCAGAGGGCCCTGCTGTCTACTGGTACTTCGCCGTGGCGTTGTTCGGCGCTGCGATGACGCCCTACGAGGTCTTCTTCTTCTCCTCGGGCGGTGTCGAGGACCGGTGGACCGTGAAGGACCTGGCCACCTCCCGTCTGAACGTGCTGATCGGGTTTCCACTGGGCGGTCTGTTGTCGGTCTCCATCGCGGCGTGCGCCGCGATCGTGCTGCTGCCCGCGGGCATCCAGGTGGACTCGATGTCTCAGCTCACCCTGCCGGTGGCCGAGGCAGGCGGGACACTCCTGGTCGCCGTGGTCATCGTCGGCCTGGTGGCGGCGACGTCCGGCGCCGCCCTGGAGACGGCACTGGCCACGGGCTACACGCTCTCGCAGTACTTCGGCTGGTCATGGGGCAAGTTCCGGCGCCCGGCGCGAGCCGCCCGTTTCCACCTGACGATGATCCTCGCGCTCGTGGTCGCCGTCGGAGTGCTGATGACCAACGTCGACCCGATCGCCCTCACCGAGTACTCGGTGGTCTTCTCGGCTCTGGCGCTACCCCTGACGTACCTGCCGATCCTGGTCGTGGCGAACGACCCGGAGTACATGGGTGAGCACGTGAACGGACGAGTCATGAACCTGTTGGGCGGGGTGTACCTGGTGATCCTCGTCGTTGCCGCACTGGCAGCGATACCCCTGATGATCGTTACGGAGGCAGGAGGATGAGGCGCAGACGAGTCGCTCCCGACATGAGTCCGCTGGCCCCTGAGCCGCAGCAGCCGGGACGGATCCTGGATGCACGCCTGCATCTGCTGGACCGGCAGGTGCTCGATCTCGACGACGTCCCGGTCTGCACGCTCGACGACCTCGAGCTCGAAGCCGTCGCCGACCCGGCCGCAGACCCGGCCGTGGACGGGAGCTCCAGGGTGGTCGTCACCGCGCTGCTCACCGGGCCCGTGCTCGGCACCCGGGTGTTCGGCGGACGGCCACCCTTCTCGCGCTGGCACCGCCTGCCGTGGCGGGACGTGCTGGACATCGGCACAGCCGTGCACCTTGCGGTACGCGGAGAAGGACTCGACGCGACGTGGCTCGAACGCTGGACGCGTGACCACATCATCGCGCGCGTTCCCGGCGGCCTCCACGACCCGGAGAGTGCGGGATGAGGAGGCCACGGTGATCGCATCGGACCTGCTGGACGTCCAGGTGCTCGACGGCACCCGCAAGCCTCTGGGCTGGGTAGTCGATCTGCGGCTCGTGCTCGACCAGCCACCGGACGGCGCCCTGGCCCGTCCGCGTCTGCACGGACTCGTGGTGTCCCCGCGCACCAGGACGTCGTTCCTCGGGTTCGAGCGCTCCCGCGTGCGGCACCCGTGGCCCGTCGCTCCGCTGCTGCGGCGCTGGCACCGGGGCACGTTCCTCGTGCACTGGTCGGACGTCGCACGGGTGCCGATGCCGCAGGAAGATGCCGACCCAGCACTCCAGGCCGTGGTCGTGCTCCGCGAGGGCTACACGCGTTACGACCCAGCACTCTGAGAGCCGTTGCCCCGCAGCCGCTCCGGCCTCGAACAACCGCGAGGTCACGCCAATGCAGAGGAGGACATATGAGTACCACCACGGTGGCCGACGGTATCGTCGGCAGGCTGATCGACTGGGACGTCGAGCGCGTCTTCGGGTACGCAGGAGACGGCATCGACCCCTTCCTGGCGGCACTGCACCGGCAGCAGGACCGCATCGAGCTTGTCACGGCGCGTCACGAGGAGATGGCCGCCTTCATGGCGACCGGGCACGCCAAGTACGGGGGCGGTGTCGGAGTGTGTCTTGCCACCCAGGGACCGGGGGCTGTCCACCTGCTCAACGGGCTCTATGACGCGAAGCTGGACCGTCGCCCAGTGGTAGCGATCGTGGGGCAGGTGGTGAGCAGCGCGCTCGGTTCCGGCTACCTCCAGGAGGTCGATCTGCACACGCTCTTGAAGGACGTCTGCGCGCAGTACGTCCAGGTGGCCTCGTCTCCGCAGCAGCTGCCGCACGTGCTGGACAACGCGTTCCGCACCGCGCTGGCCACGTCGAGCCCCGTGTGCGTCATCGTTCCGCACGACGTGCAGCAGGCCGAGCTGCCCTCGCAGGACGAGCACGCGCACGGGATCGTGCAGTCGTCGACAGCATTCGCGAGTGCCCGAACGGTGCCCGACGAAGCACAGCTGCAGGCAGCGGCCGATCTGCTCGGGGCGGGGGAGCGGGTCGCCGTGCTGGTCGGCCAGGGTGCGGCGGGTGCCGAACAGCAGATCCGCGACGTCGTCGAGCGGCTGGGAGCCGGCCTGACGACCTCGCTGCTCGGCAAGCCACTGCTGGACGAGTCGCTGCCGTACCACTGCGGCGTCATGGGGCACCTGGGCACCACAGCCTCGGCTGATCTCATGGCCGGCTGCGACACTCTGCTCATCGTGGGCAGCAACGATCCCTGGACGGAGTTCTACCCCGAGCCGGGGCAGGCCAGGGCAGTGCAGATCGACATCACCGGCCGCAACATCGGCACCAAGTATCCCGTCGAGACAGCCCTTGTGGGTGATGCCGCTTCGACGCTCGGCGCGCTCGCCAACCTGCTTCCTGCGCGCCCCGGGTGGAGGCCGGAGGTCGAGCGGGCTGTCACCACCTGGCGTGAGACCGTCGAGGAGCGGGTCGCTCAGCGATCAGAGCAGCTCAACCCGCAGCTCGTCGTGCACGAGCTGTCTGCGCACCTTCCGCAAGACGTGCAGGTCGCTGTGGACGTGGGGTCGGTGACCTACTGGTACGCACGGTTCCTCCAGTTGCCGTCGGGCGCCCCGGCACACCTGTCGAGCACACTGGCTTCGATGGGTTCCGCCATGCCCTACGGGATCGCTGCCAAGCTGCTGCATCCCGGCCGTCCTGTCGTGGCTCTCGCAGGAGACGGTGCGATGCAGATGAACGGTAACGCCGAGCTCATCACGCTTGCCGATCGCTGGCGGGACTGGGCCGACCCCCGCTTCGTCGTCCTCGTCCTGAACAACCGTGACCTGGCTGAGGTGAGCTGGGAACAGCGGGAAATGGAGGGCGAACCACGGTTCCCCACCTCGCAGGCGGTGCCAGCCTTCCCGTACGCCGCCTACGCGGAGCTGCTCGGTCTGCGAGGGATACGTGTCGAGGAACCCGGGCAGATCCGCCAGGCATGGAGCGAGGCATGGGCCGCGGACCGGCCGGTCGTCGTCGAGGCAATGGTCGACCGTGACACCCCGCTCCTGCCGCCACGTCAGCCCGAGGAGAAGGTGCAGAAGGCTTTGCAAGCACTCGAGCGGGAAAGCGACGGTGGGCAGGCGCACCGCCTGCTACGTGAACAGCGTCACGACGAGTGAACCCACGAGTCGCGTTTCGCAGGGACAGACCGATCGCTCCCGCTGCAGCGCTGACGGGAGGTGATCAGGTGTCGCCCTCCTGTCGGTCCACCGGACTGACCACGCCCAGCGCACGCGTCAGAGTGCTCTGTGTGATGGTCTCCGCTGCGGACTGCAACACAGTCATCACCTGGTCAGCTACCACCGGCACGGGCACGCCTGCCTCGACCGCTGCATCGGACAGCATCTGGGCGGCGTGGTCGTCATCGACGCGCCGGGCCACGACGATCACGGTCTTGGCGCGCTCGATCATCGTCGCACCGACCAGGGCGTGCTCGGTCGGGTGCTCACACCGACGATGACGAGGCGCCTCTTCGTCGCTCGCACTGCCTTCGCTGGTCCTGAACTGGCTGTCGGCGGACATCATGAACCTTCCAGGTACTTCGTGAACCTGGAGCCGCTCCATGGCTCTCTCCTCCACCGTAGAGCGAACCCAAGGTTTTCGACAGGCCCTGCGTGGCGCTCGCGCGAGCCAACGGGACGATTGACCGCGGCAGACGCAGGCGCTGACACCACCATGTGCGAGATGACTCCCAGATTCACGCAAGAGTTGACTATCGTGCTGCAGCTCGGCCACATGCTCGACCAGCAGCTCAAGCCCCTCCGCCAGAACCGTGGCTCGCTGAGCTACCGGCACCTGCACTATCTCGCGAATCACCCGTGCTTCCACGAGCGCGAGCTAGCCTCAGGCCCGGATCCGTGAACAGCCCGTTCTGTCGCTGACCGGGATGCGACGCTGGCAGGTGCCGCACGTGCTTGGGACCCTGAACCCATGAGCCAGCACACGAATCTCCGATGCCCGTGGGATGCCCACGAGCGCATCTCCAGGAGGCGTCAGTGCAGGTCAGGGCAACTTCCACGGTCTTACACCGTGGATGTCGGGGGTTCGGGTCCCTCTGGGCCCACCTGTGATGACGCGGGACATCGTTGACCGGTGTCCCGCGTCATCGTTCCTTTCAGGGCCTGCGCCGGATCGAGCGACCGTTCGTAAGCCCTCGATGACCCTCGCGCGTGGCGGGCTGCCTGACCTGCGTACCTGGGTCGACGGCCTGTGCCGTTGAGTCGCTAGACGCCCGTCGTGAGCGGGCGTAAGCGCCTCCCGAAAGCCGTGAGCACCGGGCGGCCGGGGCGTGGGTCGAGAATCGCGAAAGTGACGTGCTCGAACCTCGGACGGCCGGACAGAACTTCGGCGAACGCGGTTGCGACCTCGGTCGGATCGTTGCCGAACACTCCACAGCCCCACGCGCCGAGGACGAGGCGCCGGCTGCCCTGGGCGGCAGCCACGTCGAGTATCCGGGCCGCCCGATGAGCCAGCGTGGCGGCCACGTCGCGCGCGGCGGCAGGCTGGCCGCGCTCGATCGCGGAGCGGTTCGGGGCCGCCGCCGTCAGGAACGTGACCAGGTGGGGCTCGGCGAGCAGGGCGCCGTCGTCGTCCCGGAACACCGGAACGCCCGGGGAGACGATGATTCTGTCGCTGTAGAGCAGGGACGACTCTCGCCGGTGATGCTCGTAGAACTCGGGTGCGGCCGTCTGGGTCGCGTACAGCGCTGAGCTACGCGCTATCGCCTCCTCCTGAGCCTGGGCTCCGTTGAGGAACCCGCCGCCTGGGTTGCGCGCCGACGCGAAGACCAGGCAGGCGGTGCCCGGTCCGAGGCGTCGCGCTGCTTCCAGGCTTGACTCGTCGCGCACCTCGACGGTGGTCGCACCGGACCGGGTGGCACCCCTCGGGAGCCGTGCGTCCGGCAGGATCAGCCGGGTTCCAGCGGTCGCAGCGTCGACCTGCTTCGCGATCTCGATGCGACGCCCGCCCGCGCGGTAGCTGCCGGTTCGGACGACGTCCATGGTCTCGGCGGCGAGAGCTCGGAACCGGTCCCGGCTGGTGGTCGGGGATGTCATGGCGGCAATGCTGGGCGCTGGCGACGTGACCGGTCCACAGTTTTCTCGTGCCACGCTGGAGTGGTGCCGACTGACGAAGTGGTTCTGGACTGGTGCGGACCGGTGTCTGACGCCGGGCCCGTCCACCTCACCGAACCCTGACCGGACAACCTGGGTGCCGTACACCCCGGCACACCGCAGCCTGGTTGCCTGCGAGCGCTCCGGGCAACCTGGCGATCGTCCGGCGAGACCGCCGGCATCGGATCGCCGCAGGGCAGGAACGGAGACGTGTATGACCACCGACGAGAACTATCTCGGGCTCTGGGTGACAGCGGACGGGCACGTGCGGCAGCGGCTGTTGCCCGACGGCCGGTACGACGAGGCGCGCGGCGAGCGGGAGAGCGCCTACACGGGGCGGTACTGGATCGAGGGCGACCACATCCGCTACAAGGACGACACCGGGTTCAGCGCGGACGGCGACTTCCGCGACGGTGTGCTGTATCACGGCGGCATGGTGATGTACCGGCGGGACTGACGGCGTCGGGGTGCGTTCCGCCGTTGGCCGGCCGGTGCCGTCGGTGCAGGTCGACGGTACGAACAGACTGCTCAGATCAGGCCGCACCGGTCACTGCGCGCACGCGCAGGCTCAGCGCGACCCCGAGGACGACGACGGCGGCCGCGCCCGCCGCGACGGCCGTCGGCACGGACTGTGGCGCGCCGTCCCACCGCGCCACGGCGATCCACGCGAGGCCCCACGCGATGGCCGCTGCCACGGCGACGCGGCCCTTGCTGCGCACGGCGAGGGCGACCCCGACACCGCCGACCGCCACGAGGGCCGCGACCGCCCACCAGGTCGGATCGATGCCCGCCCCGTCGAATCCCGAGCTTGTGAGGGCTGCTGCGACGTTGGCGGCAGTGGCCACGCAGACCCAGCCGAGGTAGATGCCGAGTGCGCCGTCGACGAACAGGCGTTCCAGCGGCCCGCTCGCACGGGACCGCATCAGGATCACGAGAACTTGGCTGAGCAGCGCGAGCAGGACCACGATGACGGCCACACTCACCCAGATCCAGCCGGCCTGGACCACCAGGATCCAGGCCGCGTTCAACAGCATGGTCCCTGCGACCGGCAGGCGGAGGCGGCGCTGACGGTCCGCGGACGCCTGCGTGGGGAACCACTGCAGCACCGTGTACCCCGCAAGCCCCGCATAGACGACGGTCCAGATCGAGAAGGCCGCGGACGCGGGCGCGAGCAGGGTGGCGTCAGAGGCGAGCGCGCCACCGGCCGCCGAGGCGATCTGTGTTCCCCCGAAGACGCCGACGCCGATCATGGAACCGACGAGGCAGGCCACGTAGCTGACGGTGACGACGATCTGCTGGATCCGGTCGGTGAGATGCATGCGGTCCTCGCTCCTTGAGTCGGTCGTCCTGAATATCGCTAGCCTATCTAGTAATCTGCCAGGATTCACGTTGTCGAGCGAAAGGCGGTAGTGCCATGGACGACGGCGCTCAGGTCCTGGTCACGGGTGCCACCGGCTACATCGGCGGGCGGCTGGTGCCCGAGCTGCTCTCGGCCGGGTACCGCGTGCGCGTGCTGGCGCGGCATCCGGAACGGATCTCGTCCCGTGACTGGGCCGACGACGTGGAGGTGTTCGCCGGTGACGCCACGGAACAGCCCGACCTGCGCGGAGCCCTCGAGGGCGTCGACGTGGCCTACTACCTGATCCACGCGCTCGGCTCCGGGCCAGGGTTCGCCGAGCGTGACCGCAGCACCGCGCGCGGCTTCGCAGCAGCTGCCCGGGAGGCCGGTGTTCGGCGCGTGGTCTATCTCGGCGGCCTGTACCCCGACGCCGAACGGCTCTCGCCGCACCTGGAGTCCCGCCGTGAGGTCGAGGAGATCCTCCTCGACAGCGGTGTGCCGACGGTCGTGCTGCGGGCCGCGGTGATCCTCGGGTCGGGCAGCGCGTCCTTCGAGATGATGCGCTACCTCACGGAGCGGCTGCCGGCGATGATCGCGCCGCGCTGGATCAACAACCGCATCCAGCCCATCGCGGTGCGCGACGTGCTGCGCTACCTCGTGGGCGCGGCGAGCATCCCGCCCGAGGTGAGCCGGGGGTTCGACGTCGGCGGGCCGGACGTCCTGACCTACCGCGAGATGATGCAGCGCTACGCGGCGGCCGCGGGACTCCGTCCCCGGATCATCCGCGCCGTCCCGGTCCTGACCCCGCGCCTGGCCAGCCTGTGGGTCGGTCTGGTGACGCCCGTGCCGCCGGCGATCGCCCGCCCGCTCGTGGGGTCACTGGTGCACGAGGTCGTGGCGCGCGAGCACGACATGGCGGAGTACGTGCCCGACCCGCCCGAGGGCCTTACCGGCTTCGACCGCGCCGTCGGCCTCGCGCTGGCGCGCATCCGGGACCTGGACGTGCGGACGAGCTGGATATCGGCATCCACCCCGGGCGCACCGTCCGACCCGCTGCCCGACGACCCCGACTGGGCAGGAGGAAGCCTGCTCGTGGACGACCGGTCCGTCGAGGTGGACACGACGCGCGAGGCGCTCTGGACGGTGATCGAGGGCATCGGCGGTGCGCACGGCTGGTACTCCTGGCATCTGGGCTGGGTGGCCCGCGGCCTGCTGGACCGGCTCTTCGGCGGCCCGGGGCTGCGCCGCGGACGCCGCCACCCCCAGCACCTCGCACCCGGCGACGCGCTCGACTGGTGGCGGGTGGAGAAGGTGGTTCCGGGCGAGCTGCTGCGGCTGCGCGCCGAGATGCGCCTGCCGGGGCTCGCCTGGCTCGAGCTGTCCGTCGAGGGAGAGGCGGGCGACCCGCCGACGTTCCGGCAGCGCGCCGTCTTCTCGCCGCGGGGGCTTCCGGGGCAGCTGTACTGGTGGGCCATCAGCCCGTTCCACGGCATCGTGTTCGGCGGCATGCAGCGCAACATCGCCCGCGCGGCGCAGGAGCACGGCGCCGGGCACCGGGGCAGATGAGGGCTGGGATTCAGGCCAGCGGGCGGTTGGACGGCACACGCCGCGGCACAGTGTGGCACCCAGCACTACCGTCGTTGGTATGAGCATGCAGCCAGAGATCACCCAGCGCGATCTACGCTCGCGGTCGAAGGAGATCATGGACGCCGTCCAGTCAGGGCGGTCGTTCACCGTCACGCGTGATGGGCATCAGATCGCTGAACTGGTCCCGTTGCGCCGCCGGCGCCGCTTCGTCCCGCGCGCGGAGTTCGCTGCCATGTCGCAGGCCGGCCCGCACACGTCGCTGGAGGCGTTCCGCGCCGATCAGGAAGCGACGGTCGACGACGAGGTCTCCGACCCGTATGAGCGCTGAGTCACGGTGCCCGACGCCGCCGGCGATCAGGTCACCAGCCCGCTGCGGTAGGCGTGGACGACAGCCTGCACGCGGTCGCGCAGGCCGAGCTTGGCCAGGAGGCGGGAGACGTACGTCTTGACCGTCTCCTGGCTGATCACCAGCGTCGCGGCGATCTCACCGTTCGACAGGCCGTTGGCGATGAGGCGCAGCACCTCCAGCTCGCGCGGGGTCAGCGGGGTGTCGCCAGGAGGGTTCTCGGTGGGCCGGATCCGCGCCGCGTACCTGCCCACCAGCTGCCGCGTCACCTCCGGCGCCAGCAGAGCGGCCCCCGACGCGACGGTGCGGATGCCGTTCAGCAGCTGCGCGGCCGGGGCGTCCTTGAGCAGGAACCCGCTGGCCCCGGCGCGCAGCGCCTCGTAGACGTACTCGTCGAGGTTGAACGTCGTCACCACGAGCACCTTGACGGGATTCTCGACCCCGGCGCCGGCCAGCAGGCGGGTCGCCTCGATACCGTCGAGGACCGGCATCCGGACGTCCATCACGACGACGTCGGGGCTCAGTCGGCGGGCGAGGTCGACGGCGGCCCGGCCGTCGCCGCACTCGCCCACCACCTCGAGGTCCGGCTGGGCGTCGATGATCGTCGCGAACCCGGTGCGGATCAGCACCTGGTCGTCACAGACCAGCACGCGGGTCGGCGCGGTCACCGCCGGACCCCGGTCGGGATGCGGGCCAGCACGACGAAGCCGCCGTCGTCCGACCGCTGGGCGCTGAGCTCGCCGCCCAGGGCGGTGACCCGTTCGTGCAACCCGACCAGGCCCCGTCCGCTCCCGCCCGGCGAGATGTTCCGGGTCCGTCCGCCTGCTCGTGGGCCAGGTCCGTCGGTGCTGACCTCCACCGTGATCTCCCTGTCGTCGTGGTGCACCGTCACCGACGTCGGGCGGCCGTGGGCGTGCTTGAGGGCGTTCGTCAGCGACTCCTGCACCACGCGGTGCGCGGCGCGGTCTGCGCTGCCCGACGTCGTCGCCGGCGTGCCGTGCTCGGTGAGCTCCACCGGCTGCCCGGCCCGCCGGGTCTGCTCCACGAGCGCGGCCAGCCCGCCGTCCGGCTGCCTCCGGGCGGGGCCCTCGTGGCCGGGGTCCAGCAGGTCGAGCAGGTTCCGCAGGTCGCTGATCGCGAGCCGGCCCGTGTCGCCGACGGCGGTCAGCGTCTCGTCGAGACGGTCGGGCGAGGCGGTCAGGTACCGCGCGGCCTCGGTCTGCACGACCATCGCGGTCACGTGATGCGTCACGACGTCGTGCAGCTCCCGGGCGATCCGGGTGCGTTCGGCGGTCCGGGTCTCCTCGGCGACCCGGAGCCGACGCTCGGCCTCGGCCGCCCGGGTCGAGCGCAACCAGGCGCCGACACCCCATGCGAAGGCCATCACCAGGTAGAACGTCACGTACTCGTCCACCCGCTCGGCCCCGGTCAGCCGGTCGAGCGTGACCGCGAGCCCCACGTAAGCCACGGAGAGAACGGCGACGGTGAGCCGACGACGGTGCGCCAGGTGCGCCCCCGTGCTCACCAGCGCGACGCCCAGCGCGTTGCTCGCGAACGAGTGGTACCCCTGGACCTGTCCGAGCACGAAGCCGAGAGAGACCAGCGCGACGCATACGGCCGGCCACCGACGGCGCACCGCGAGCGGGAGGCACTGGAGCGCGATGACCAGCATCGTCACGCCGTCGAACGGACGGGCCGGCACCTCGCCGACCTGCGTCCCGTACTCCCGCAGCACCGGCACGAACGCCGCACCGGCGAGCATCAGGGCGAGCGGCAGGTCCCGGACCGTGACGTCGAGCCGGTGCCACCGGTCACGCCACTGGTCCGGGACCCGCCGAAGTTCGATCACCGGGGGAGCGTAACGGCCGCGTCCGCCCGGGCGGAGCGGCGCAGCGGAACCATGTGCCCGCGCCGGTACGCCACCCGGATGAACACCGCGGCGGCCAGCACGCAGAACACGATCGAGTAGACGCTGCCCTCCGGGCCGAACTCGCCGCCCGTGATCAGCATCGGGCCGGACGTCGAGGCGTCCAGCAGACCCTGCGGGGTGTTGTTGCCCGAGACCTCGGTGCTGAAGATCGCGCTCCCGGCGATGTTCCAGCCGAGGTGCAGGCCGATCGGCACCCACAGCTTGCGGGTGGCGACGTACGCGGCGGTGAGCATGCCGCCCGCCTCGATCGCGATGGCGAGCGCGCCCCACAGGGTGGCGTTCGGGTTGACCAGGTGGGCCAGGCCGAACAGCAGACTGGTCACCGTCAGGGAGACCCACGTGCCGGTCCACCCCTCGATGATCCGGAACAGGACGCCGCGGAACATCAGCTCCTCCGTCACGGCGACCGCCGCCATGAAGCCGACCAGGCCCACCGCGCCCGTCGTCGTGCCCATGCCGTGGACCGTGTAGCTGCCCAGGAAGACGAGGTTGACGATGACCAGGGCGAACAGCGCGATGCCGAGCAGCGTGCCGTAGCCGAGCCCGGGTACGGCGCCCTCCAGGGACACCTCCACCACGGCCCGGTGCTCGGTGCGCCGCACCACCCAGACGTAGACGAGGACGGCGAGCACGGCCGTGGCGAGCCCCACGACGAGCGCCAGCCAGGGGTTGTCCCCGACCAGCGCCAGACCCTGGCTGCCGAGGAACGAGACCGCCAGAACGGCTACGAGCTGCCACACCAGACGCACGATGACTCCTTCGAGAAGCCGCGGACCGGTCGCCGCGGACTACCCAGAACGCTATGGATCGGGCGGCGCGCGGTAGTCACCGCAGGGTGGACATTCGCGGGTAGCTCGCTCGGGGGACAGCACGATCCGTCCACCCCGGAAGATGAACATCATGTGAACAAAAATCGAACTGTTCACCTGAACGTCACCGGCTGGTCAAGTGTGATCTGCGCACACGTCACCATGGTGTGGTGACCGAGATGATTCTTCTCGTCGTGGTCGTGCTCACCGCACTCGCCTTCGACTTCACGAACGGCTTCCACGACACGGGCAATGCCATGGCGACATCCATCGCCACCCGAGCACTGACACCCCGCCGGGCGGTCCTGCTGTCCGCGGCCCTGAACCTGGTCGGCGCGTTCCTTTCGCTGTCGGTGGCCGCGACCATCGCCAAGGGACTCGTCGACGCCGACGTCATCACCCTGGAGGTCGTGTTCGCCGGCCTGGTGGGGGGCATCGTCTGGAACCTGCTCACCTGGCTGGTCGGCCTGCCGTCCAGCTCGTCGCACGCGCTGGTCGGCGGTGTCGTGGGCGCGGTGCTGGCGGCCGCGGGCAGCTCCGGCGTGCTGTGGGAGGGCGTCCTCGCGAAGGTCCTGGTCCCGGCACTGATCGCCCCGGTGGTCGCCATCGTGGTCGCCGCGACCGGTACCTGGCTCGTCGCACGGCTGACCCGCGGGCTGCCGCAGGACGTCACCTCGCGGGGGTTCCGTTGGGGCCAGGTCGGCTCCGCCTCCCTGGTCTCCCTGGCGCACGGCACCAACGACGCGCAGAAGTCGATGGGCATCATCCTGCTCGCCCTCATCACGGCCGGCGCCGTACCGGCGGACTCGGGCGTCCCGTTCTGGGTCATCCTGTCCTGCGCCCTGGCCATGGCGCTCGGCACCTACACCGGCGGCTGGCGCATCATCCGCGCCCTCGGCAAGGGCCTCGTCGAGATCGACACCCGGCAGGGGATGGCGGCGGAGACGTCGTCGGCGGCCGTCATCATGCTGTCCAGCTACTTCGGCTTCTCGCTGTCCACCACCCACGTCGCCACCGGCTCGATCCTGGGCTCCGGTGTCGGCATGCCGGGCGCGACGGTGCGCTGGGGGCTCGCCGGCCGCATGCTCGGCGCCTGGATGCTCACGCTGCCCGCGGCCGGCCTGATCGGCGCGCTCTGCTTCTGGGTGCAGCACGGGGTCGGCGGCGTGCTCGGCAGCGCGTTGGTGCTCGGCATCCTGCTCGCGTCGGCCGCGGCCATCTGGATCGCCTCGCGCCGCAAGCCCGTCGACCACACCAACGTCAACGAGGCCTGGGACGAGGAGCGCGGGGCCGGGATCGAAGCGGTCGCCGCGACCACCGGCGAAGCCGGCCCGCTGCACGTCGCACCGGTCGAGGCGGGCGCGACGACGTCGGCGGCTGCCGCCGCGATCGACAGCGTCACTGTGGGTGCGGGAGCGATCGGATCGTCAGCGGCCGGTGGGACATCGGACGCCTCCGGGAAGGGAGCAGCGCAATGAGCGGCATCATCGAGTGGGGCGCGCTGGGGCAGGTTGTCCTCGTCGGCCTGCTGGTCGGGGCGGGCGTCCCCGCACTGTTCGCGCTGGGGCTCCGGCTGCTCACGCTGCCGGCCGGGGCCGGCGTCGCTCCTGGCTCCGTCCGCCGGCTTGGCGGTTACCTGTGCCTGGCACTGTGCGTCGGGGCCATCGCCACCGGCCTGGCGTTCCTGGTCTCCGGCGGACACTGACCGAGGCTCGCACCTTGACGAGCAACCTCGACCGGATCCGCGCGGAGATCGCAGCCCACGAGTCCAACGCCTGGGCGCGGGACCTCGGCTATGAGCCGCTCTACTCCGCGGCGCCCGGCGCCCGGATCGCGCTCATCGGCCAGGCGCCCGGACGCAAGGCCCAGGAGAGCGGCGTGCCGTGGAACGACGCCAGCGGCGTCCGGCTGCGCTCGTGGCTCGGCGTCGACGACACCCAGTTCTACGACCCGGACCGGTTCGCCCTCGTCCCGATGGACTTCTACTACCCGGGCAAGGGTGCCTCCGGCGACCTGCCGCCGCGCAAGGACTTCGCCGCGCTGTGGCACGGCCGGATCCTCACCGAGCTGCCGGAACTCCGGCTCACCATCCTCGTGGGCGGCTATGCCCAGAAGCACTACCTGGGCGCCCGGGCGAAGCCGACGCTGACCGAGACCGTGCGCGCCTACGCCGAGTACCTGCCGTCGACCATCCCGCTGGTGCACCCGTCGCCGCTCAACTTCCGCTGGCAGTCCAAGAACCCCTGGTTCGAGGAGGAGGTGGTCCCGGCGCTGCGCACGCTGGTGGCCGGAGCGCTCGGCGCTACCGGCTCACCCGCACCGGCTCCCACGCGAACCCGTCCGGGTCGGTGAACGCGCCGAGGTCGCTGTTCACCGCGATCCGGTGCGAGCCGGACCCCTCCGGCGCCACCCCGCCGTCCTTGGCCAGTGCCGCCCGCTTGTACAGGCCGAACCCGATGGGGCTGGAGCCCATCTTGAAGTCGACGTAGGAGCCGAAGCTCTTGCCCACGGTCAGCCCGCGCGCGACGTAGAACTTCTTGCTCGCCGACACGTCGTCCGCCCCGACGAGGAGCACTATCTGGTCGGCCTTCCGGGAGACGGGGGCGGTGTCCTTCTTGGCGGACGTCGCGATCTTCCAGATGGTGCCGTCGGGCGCCTGGACCGCGCCGCCGTGGCCCCACATGGACCTGACCACGGGCTTGAGCACGGTGGCTCCCCCGGCGACGGCGGCGTCGAACAGGGCGTTGACGTCACCCGGCTGGGCGCAGACGAGGGACAGGTGGAATCCGCGGAACCCGCTGGTGGGTGCGTCGGACTCGCGGAGCTGGAGCCGGTCGCCCAGGTCGAGGGCGGCGTAGAAGGAGCGTGCGGAGCTGAGGTCGGTCACCTCGAGGGTGACGGAGTCGATGTCTGCCATGCCGACCACGTTAGGTTCGGCGTGCCGTCGGGTGCTTCTCGATTCCTGACCGACCTTCCTGACGACTCGGATCGGCTCGCGATAGCCTCCTGACGTGCCTCTCGTACCAGAGCTGCTCACCTGGTTGCTCGACGCCGACCCAGCGCTGCGCTGGCAGGTCGAGCGCGACCTCGCCGGCGCGCCCGAGGACGTCTGGCGGGCGACCCGGGCACGCGTCGCCACCGAGGGATTCGGTGCCCGCCTCCTCGCGCAACAGGACACCGACGGGCAGTGGGCGGGCGGCACCTTCTTCCCGGCCGGCTACCAGGGCGACGAGGAGGGCCAGCCCTGGACCGCGACGACCTGGTCGCTCAGCAGCCTCCGCGACTGGGGTCTCGACGCCGCGGTGCTGGCCGGGACCGCCGAGAAGCTCGCCGCGAACAGCCGGTGGGAGTACGACGACCTGCCCTACTGGGACGGCGAGGTCGACTGCTGCATCAACAGCTGGACGCTCGCCAACGGGGCGTGGCTGGGTGTCGACGTCTCCGGCAACGCCCAGTGGTTCGTGGACCACCGCCTCCCCGACGGCGGCTGGAACTGCGAGTGGGTGGAGGGCTCGACGCGCTCGTCGTTCCACTCCACGCTCAACTCCCTCAAGGGCCTCCTGTACTACGAGACCGCGAGCGGAGCAGGAGCCGGCGGCAGCGCCGACCTGCGCGCCGCACGCCGGGCCGGCGAGGAGTACCTCCTGGAGCGCCGGCTCCTCCACCGGCTCTCGACGGGCGAGCCCGTCGGCCCGTGGGCCACCCGGTTCGGGTACCCGTTCCGGTGGGGCTTCAGCGTCCTCAACGCCCTCGACTACTTTCGCGCGGCGGCGCTGCACGACGGCGTCGGGCCTGATCCCAGGCTTGCCGACGCCGTCGGCGTGGTCCGTGGCGCCCGCCGCCCGGACGGCACCTGGCTGCAGGAGGGACGCCATCCGGGGCGGGTCTGGTTCGAGACCGACGTCCCGCCGGGGGAGCCGTCGAGGTGGCTCACCTTCTACGGCACGCGCGTGCTCGACTGGTGGGACGGCGCAGACGGCGACGTGCGCGAGGGGTGGCTAGGATCCGTCCGTCGCTGACGCCGCCTCCCGGCCGACGACGCCGAGACGGATCAGCACCCAACGCAGCAGACCGGTGAGCGACATGACGAAGAGCCAGAAGTGCGACGGCACGATCAGGCCGAGCAGCAGGGTCAGTGTGAAGAGCAGGGCCAGGGCCAACGGCGCGGCCGCGACGGTGGCTGTGAACGGCAGCCCGACCGTCGCGCGCTCGCGCCGTTCGACGACGGCGATGGCGAACAGCAGCCACGCGCTCGCCGCGAGGGTGCCGACGTAGGAAGCGACCAGTGGCCGGTCGGTCTCCAGGCCGCCGGTGAGCGCCGTGACCACGGGCATGATCGTGATCGTGAACAGCCACGCGAACTGGAGCGTGGTCCGGCTGCGGCTCGCCGGCGTGTCCGGCAGGAGCATCGTGTGGTGCAGCCGCCAGAACAGCGCGATCATCACGAAGCTGAGCGCGAAGGCCAGGAGCTGCGAGGCGTGCGCCTCGACATACTCGGCGAGGCTCTGACCGTCGGCGGACGCCTCGGACACGCCCTCCATGAGCGGCAGGATGAGCAGGGTCAGCGCGATGGCGATCGCGGCGTCGAGGAACGCGATGAGGCGCTCGCTCGTGTGCACCGGTGGTGTCGCCTGCTTCGTCTCGTCGCTCACGCGAGCGATCCTGCCACGGCTCCGCCGCCATCGTTGAGTGCTGGGTATTTGTGGGGTTGAGCCCGACAATGCCGCAAATACCCAGCACTCAACGAGTCGTCACTCGACCAGCTTGCCTTCCGTCGAGACCTCCTCGGTGTGGATCAGGGTGGCGATCTCGTCCGGGACGGGCGGGATATCCTCGCGGACCACGCCCGTGCGCGGGGACCACACCAGGTTCACCTGCAGCGCCGGGTCCAGGTCGGGGTAGTCGCTGCGGTTGTGGCAGCCGCGGGTCTCGCGGCGTTCGCGGGCGGCCTCCAGCGTCGCTCGGGCGGCGATGAGCGACGCCTTCAGGTCGAAGGCGTGCGCCAGGTCCTGGAACCCGGCGATGTCCGGGTGGATGCCCACGTTCTTGGTGCGCACCTCGATCTCGTCCAGCTCGCGCAGGCCCGCGACCAGCCCCTGCTCGTCCCGGACGACGCCGGCGTGCTCGGTCATCGTGTTGCGCACCGCGCGCTGCAGGGCACGCACGTTCTCGTGCCCGTCGGCGGCCAGCAGGTCGGCGACCTCGGCGCGGGCCTCGGCCTCGGCGTCGTGCGAACGGTTCTGTGCCTCCAGACCGGCAGAGTAGGCGGCGGCCGCACGGCCGACGATGCGGCCGAACACCAGCAGCTCGATCAGGGAGTTGCCGCCGAGGCGGTTGGCGCCGTGCAGGCCGCTGGACGCCTCGCCGATCGCGTAGAGGCCGTCGACCTCGGTGCTGTGGTCCTCGGGTCGTACCCACACTCCGCCCATGGAGTAGTGCGCGGTGGGGGCGATCTCGATGGGTTCTGCGGTGATGTCGAGCATCTGCAGCTCGAGCATCGTCTGGTAGACGCGCGGCAGGCGCGTCATGATCGTCTCG
The DNA here is from genome assembly GCF_050936155.1 of Promicromonospora sp. CA-289599. Taxonomy (NCBI): domain Bacteria; kingdom Bacillati; phylum Actinomycetota; class Actinomycetes; order Micrococcales; family Promicromonosporaceae; genus Promicromonospora; species Promicromonospora sp. CA-289599. Next base: position 804,088 of record NZ_JBNJNI010000001.1, on the reverse strand, counting down.
CGCGGCAGGTGGGAGACGTCGAGCCAGACGCCGCCCTTCTCGGTGCCGCGCCCCTCCTTGATCTCCGTGTACGCGGCCAGGGCGACGCGGTCGCGGGTGGAGAGCTCCATCCGCTCGGGGTCGTAGTTCTGCATGAACCGTTCGCCCAGGGCGTTGGTCAGGATGCCGCCCTCGCCGCGCGCCGCCTCGGAGATGAGAGTGCCGGCCGCGTTCTCGGGCTCGAGGATGCCCGAGGGGTGGAACTGGACCAGCTCCGGGTCGCGCAGGCGCGCGCCGGCCTCGACGGCGAGCCGGAACGAGTCGCCGGTGTTCTCGTCACGACGCGACGAGGTGCGCCGCCAGATGCGGTTGTGGCCGCCCGCCGCGAGGATCACGGCGTCCGCGTGGATCAGGTACGGCGTGCCGTCGGTCAGGTCGAACCCGTAGGCGCCGAACACCGCGCCGTCGCGGGTCAGGATCCGGGTGACGTAGACCGAGTCGAGGATCGGGATGTCGAGCTGGGCCGCCCGGTTGACCAGCGAGCGTTGGATCTCCAGGCCGGTGTAGTCGCCGGCGAACGCGGTGCGGCGGTAGGTGTGCGCGCCGAAGAACCGCTGGGAGATGCGCCCGTCGTCCTCCCGGGCGAAGGCCATGCCGTATCGCTCGAGGTCCGCGATGCCTTGTGCGGCGCCTTTCGCGACGATCTCGGCCGTGTGCGGGTTGGCCAGGAGGTAGCTCTCCTTGATGGTGTCGGCGGCGTGCTGCTGCCAGGAGTCCTCTGCGTCCATGGTGCCGAGTGCGGCGTTGATCCCGCCCGCCGCGAGCGAGGTGTGGGTGTCCATGCGGGGCCGCTTGCCGAGGGCCAGCACGTCGACACCTTGTTCTGCGAGCTCGATCGCGGCGCGTAGGCCGGACCCGCCCGTTCCGATGACCAGCACTGTCGTTGAGATCCGACGTTCGGTGGTGTTCATACTTCATCCGACCACCTGGCCGGCCGATTCGTGACAGGTCCTGGTGTGAGCATTTCCTCAGGTGACATGAGTCATCACAACGTGTCAGCTGCCCAGGTCACCGGGATGACCTGAGCATCTGACAGCTTCGTCGGGGACTCGGTCAGCAGTGGATCTCGGCGAGCTCCGTGAACACCGCACGGTTCAGGTGGAACGCGTGGTGCGTCTCGGCGACGGTGGCGGCCACCTCGTCCTGGTCCAGGTCGAGCTGGTCCAGCTCGTTGCGGTAGGCGTCCTTGAACACCTTGACCTTCGGGATGTCCGGGAACGTGTAGAAGGCCAGACCTTCCTCGTCCAGGCCGTAGTGCTGCTTCATCATGCGCTTCACGATCTGGCCGCCCGACAGGTCACCCAGGTAGCGCGTGTACGAGTGCGCCGCGTAGTGCGGCAGGCTGCCGCCGATCTCGCGGACGCGGTCCGCGTACAGGTGCGTCGCCGGCAGGACGCGGATCTCCTCGCGCCACGCGGGCCCGTACAGGTAGGCCAGGTCGCGCTCGATGGCCGGGACGCGCGTGAGCTCGTTGAAGACGAGGCCGGCGCCGCGCTCGTCGTCGCGCACGGCGACGCTCGCCTCTTCCAGCGCCTCGTAGACCACGAGGAGCTGGGCCGAGAGGTCGGCGTGGGCGGCCCGGGTCAGCGCCCCGGACATGAGCTGCTCGATGAACTGCTCGGAGTTGGCAGCGTCGTGCTCGTCGCGCGTGCTCTGACGCAGCAGGGCGGACAGGGGGAGTTCTTCCTCGACGGGCAGGCTCACAGGATCTCCTCCGACAGGACGGAAACGTGCTGACAAACTGTCATCACATCGCGAGCATAGCAACTCCGGTTAGGTGAACCTAACTTCTCGTCGAATCGTGGGACGGACGGCGGTCTGAAACGTGTGGCGATGCGGGCGGCGTCGGGCATACCCTCTGGGTGGCGAGCGTGAGGCGTGACGAACCTCGGCCCGGGTTTCCGGGCAGGCGCACCGCCCGCGCGTACGGCGGACCGACGAGAGGCCGGGGTCTCCCGGCGAAGGAGTGGTGGCACCGCGACCTAGCCCCCGCCCGCTCCTCCAGGGCCTTCGCTCTCTGGAGGACTGATGAGACCACCTTCGCAAGCCCTGTCCGCGGCAGCCCCGTCCACGGACGCGCCGGCTCGTACGCTGGCCCGCGACCTGTCCGCCGCCCCGCCGGGTTCGACGGTGCGGTTGCAGGGCTGGGTCCACCGCCGCCGTCAGCTCGCGACCGTGACGTTCCTCGTGCTGCGGGACCGCACCGGCCTCGCCCAGGTCGTGGTGCGGACCGGCGTCGGGCAGGAGCTGGAGGTGCCGCCGGAGGAGACCACCGTGGAGGTGACCGGAACGGTCACCGCGAACCCGCAGGCCCCGGGTGGGGTGGAGGTCACGGAGCCCGTGATCGCACCGCTCACCGACGCAGCGGAGACCCCGCCCGTCGAGCTGTGGCGGCCGGCGCTCACCGCCGCGCTGCCGACGATGCTCGACCACGCGGCCGTCACCTGGCGGCACCCCGCGCAGAAGGCGCGGTGGGAGGTCGCGGCGGCGAGCCTGCGCGGCTTCCGGGCGACGCTGGACGCGGCGGGGTTCACCGAGATCTGCACGCCGAAGCTCGTCGGGACGGCCACCGAGTCGGGCGCGAACGTGTTCCCCGTGGACTACTTCGGGCGGCCCGCGTACCTGGCCCAGTCGCCCCAGTTCTACAAGCAGCAGATGGTGGGCGTGTTCGAGCGGGTCTACGAGGTGGGCCCGGTCTTCCGTGCCGAACCGCACGACACGGTGCGGCACCTCGCGGAGTACCGCTCGCTCGACGTCGAGCTCGGGTTCGTGCGCGACCACCGCGACGTGCTGGCGGTGCTGCGTGACGTGCTCGCCGGGATGGCCGACGCCGTACGCGGCTCGGGAGCTGCCGAACGGCTGGGCATCGAGGTGCCCGAGATCCCCGCGGAGATCCCGGTGCTGCACTTCGCGGACGCGCTCGCGCTGGTCGGGGCCCCGATGGACGAGCCAGACCTGGCGCCCGAGCACGAGCGGGCGCTGGGGGAGTGGGCCCTGGCCGAGCACGGGTCCGACTTCGTCGCGGTCGAGGGCTATCCCATGGTCAAGCGGCCGTTCTACACGCATCCGGAGCTGGGCGGCGAGCGGTGGAGCAACAGCTTCGACCTGCTGTTCCGTGGCCTCGAGCTCGTCACGGGCGGGCAGCGGCTGCACCGGTATGCCGACTATGTCGCCGCGCTCGAGGCCCGCGGTGAGAACCCGGCCGCCTACGCGTCGTACCTGGCGGCGTTCCGGCACGGGATGCCGCCGCACGGCGGGTTCGCGATCGGCCTGGAGCGCTGGGTGGCACGCCTCGTCGGGGCGGCCAACGTCCGCGAGGTGACGCCGTTCCCGAGGGACCTGCACCGGTTGGTGCCGTAGGGGGGTGGACCAGCACGGGCGCCCGGGTCGCGGCGCCCGTGCTGGTCGGCGGCCTCACTGTCAGTGGTCACCGCTACCTTTTGGCGCGCGCTGTGATGACGGCGCGTCACAGGGGCGAGCTCTGCCCTCGTGACCGACGGCTGGGTGAGGGACGAGAGATGCTCCAGGAATTGGCGGACCGGGCCAAGAACGGCAGCGAGATGGTGCGAGCGACGTGGGATGCGCTGGCCCCCCTGAGGTTGCTGAGCACCGGTGTGTACGACGATGCGGTCGGCTACGTGCTGCACGGCACGACGCCGGAGGTGCTCACCGGCCTGGCCGCAGCGGCCACCGAGGACATCGACCGACTGCTCTACGAGCCCGGACGTGCCAACCCGTACACCAGCTGGGTCTCGCCGGACCTCGCGAAGCAGGTGGCCGCCGCGCACAAGCACTGGACGAAGGCGAAGGGCATCACGGCACGGCGGCGCGTCTATGCTGACGGCTCCGTCGAGGTGGTCGTGCGGCTGGCTCGCCTGCTGGCGCAGGTCTGCGAGACGGTCGACGTGCCAGGAGTGCCCGACTGGTTCTCGCTGCTCGTGCACGACACCGCGTACCTGGGCTCACCGACGAGCAAGCGCTCGGACTTCGGAGGCGCTGCGCTGCGCTGGACACCGGACGAGTCCGAGAAAGCTGCCGTCTGGGGCGGCGTGCCCGCCGACCACGCCGTGCGCACCGTCCTGCTGACGATCCTGCACCGGGTCGGGAAGGGGCCTTCCTGGCACAAGGACGTGCGGCTGGAGATCATGGGTACGCCCGGGTTCGACGAGTACGCCGCACGGCATGTCGCGGTGCTCGCCGACGTCGTCGAGAGCCTGAACGCCGCGGGCAAGGGCGAGGCGCTCACCGGGATCGGCAAGCAAATCGGGTCGGACGACTTCGCACGCATCGTCGCCCGGCTCGCCGTCGACCCGGCCCAGGGCGTCCGGACCGCGGCGCTCGAGCACCTCGCCGGTCTTTCGGACGCCCGCCAGGTGGCGCTCCTCGCACCGCACCTGACGACCGCACCGTCACGCAGGCTCACCGAGGCCACGGTCCGGCTGGCCGCGCTGGAGGGCGGGATCGGGGCGTGCGAGGCTGCGCTCGCACCCTTGCGTGACGCGAACGGAAAGGTTGCCCGCGGCCAGAACGCGCGTGCCACCCTGCTCGACCATGCGATCGAACGGTCCCGCGCGCTGGAGACGCCGGCCGAGGCCAGCGCGGTCGAGCTTCCGGCGTGGGAGCCGCTGCCGGACGTCGCGGTGGACGCCGCGGTCCTCGAGCAGGTGCGGGCAGCCGTCGAGGCCGCGACCACCGAGGCGCGCGCCCACCTCGAAGAGATGAAGAAACACTCGCACGGGGACTCGAAGAGCTGGGCGCTCAAGGCTGCCCGGGACGACCTCGCCCGACTGCGAAAGATCACCGACAAGGAGTACGAGCTGCTCCCGGCACTGCTGTCCGGGGCGAAGCCGGCCGGCGACGAGTCTGCCGGGAAGAAGCCGTCCGGCGGGAAGGGGAAGGCGCGCGAGAGCGTGCAGCTGTACCAGTCCTCGCCGCTGATCCGCTGGCTCACGGAACGCCGCCGCGACCCGTTCACCGGCCTGGGCCTGATGCTGCGCATCCGTCTGCACGTACCGCCTCACCTCGGCCGTGGTCACGGCCCCGGGCTCCTCTGGAGTCTCCAGGGTCATCTGCACGAGCTCACCGATCTGCGTCAGCTCGACGAGGGACTGCGGCGGGCAGGAGTCGAGGCCCCGGAGGGCCTTGTCGCCGATCTCGTGCTCGACCGCTGGTGGGGGCGCCAGGAGATCTCGACGACGGTCGCGTGGCCCTGGTTCGCGGAGCGGCCGCAGGTGCTGGAACGGGCCCTGCAGGGTAGCGAGGGCGGGGCCGACCGGACCGCTAGGGCACTGGCCGTCCTCCGGGAGTTTCCCGCCGTCCCGCCGCTCCTGCTACCGAGCGTGACGGCGCTCGCCCTCGGCGCAGGCAAGACCCACCGCCGCGCTGCGCAAGAGGTGCTGGAGGCGCATCCCGGCGCTCGCTCTCTGGCCGAGCAGGCGCTCGGCGACGCCAAGGCGGAGATCCGCTCCTCTGCCGCCACGTGGCTTGCTCGTATCGGCGATCCTGCGGCGGTGCCGACGTTGCGTGCCGCGCTGAAGAAGGAGCGCCGCGAGGCAGCGCGTGCCTCGCTGCTGTCTGCGCTGGAGGCTCTTGGGGACGACCTCTCCGCCGACCTCGCCCCGGAGATTCTTCGGGCCGAGGCCGCCGAGGGCCTGGCGGGCAAGATGCCGGCGAGCCTCGACTGGTTCCCGTTCGACCAGCTGCCCGAGGTGTACTGGGCGGCCGCTACCGCCGGTCAGGACGGTACAGAAGGCCGGGGCGACGTCGTCCCGCGCGACGTCGTCCGCTGGTGGCTGGTGCTCGCTACCAAGCTCAAGGTGCCCAGCGGCGAGGGGCTGATCGCTCGGTACGTCGGGCTGCTGGACGCGCCGTCCCGGGCCGCGCTCGGCTCGTTCGTGCTGCGGGCCTGGATCGCTCGGGACACCCGTGGTCCCTCGGTCGAGGAGTCCCGTGCGCACGCCGACCAGCACGCCCAGCAGCGGTGGGCCGCCGTGCAGGCGCTGATCAAGCGGTACCCCGAGTACTACGGCGACCAGGCAGGCCGTCCAGTCGAGGACTTCTGGGCGATGCTCTACAAGCAGCACCAGGCCACCTACCTGGGTTCGGCCACTCAGGAGAAGGGGCTGCTCGCGCTCACGGTCGGTATGCCGGGCGCCGAGCTCGCCAAGACGGCCCAGTACTACTTCTCCGCCCACAAGGGGCGGCGTGCGCAGGCGGAGTACCTGGTCCGGACACTGGCCGCGAACGGGGACCGGGCCGCGGTGCAACAGCTCCTCGCGGTCTCGCGCCGCTTCAAGCAGCGCACCGTCCAGGAGACCGCGACCGCCCTCGCCCAGGACATCGCGGAACGCAACGGCTGGGACGCGGAGCAGCTCGCCGACCGCACGGTGCAGACCGCCGGGTTCGACGACGACGGCATCTTGCGCCTGGACCTCGGGGGATCCGACGGCGAACGCGTGGTCACCGGGCGGATCACCGAGACCTTCACGCTGGAGCTGCGCAACTCGGACGGCAAGGTCGTCAAGGCATTGCCCGCCCAGCGCGTGTCGGACGACGGCGAGACCTACGCGGAGGCGAAGCGCCAGCTCAAGGAGTCGCGGGCCGAGCTGAAGGCGGTGGTGGCGCTCCAGACCCAGCGCTTCGCCGAGGCCATGGCCACGGGCCGCACGTGGAGCTTCGCCGACTGGCGTGAGTTCGTGCTCGGACACCCTCTGATGTGGCGCCTCGCCGCGCGGCTGGTGTGGGCGGCCGAGGCGCCCGGTGCGGACGGCGCGGTGACGTTTCGTCCCGGGGACGGTGGCGCGCTGATCGGCGTCGATGACGAGGACGTCGCCCTGCCGGAGGACGCACGGATCTCGCTGGTGCACGCTGTGACACTCGGGGACGACGCGCAGCGGGGCACGCCGGCCTGGCAGGCGCACCTCGCCGACTACGAGCTCACGCCGTTGTTCGACCAGGGCCTTGGCGCAGAGGCGTCGTCGGCCGCCGACCTGCTGCCCGACGTGCCGGACGGCGCGCGAGCGATCCATACCCGCGAGGGTTGGCTCAGCGACTCGTTCACGATCCGCGGCCGGGCGACCAAGCTCGGGTACGTCAGGTCGCAGGCGGAGGACGCCGGCTGGTTCGGCGCCTACTGCAAGGAGTACTCGACGCTCGGACTCACCGTCGAGATCGTGTTCACCGGTGCGTACCTGCCGGAGGAGAACATCACCGCCGCCGTCAGGGAGCTCGTGTTCCGCCGCACCGGAACTTGGGGTGACCAGGGCCGTCTCCCGGTGCGGGAGGTACCGAAGACTCTGCTGGCGGTCTCCTACCGGGAGTACCTCACCGTCGCCGACGGTGGCGTCTTCGACTCCGACTGGGAGAAGAAGAGCCAGTACTGACCCGGCCGTCCGTAGCGCCACCCCCCACCCCTGAGCACCGAAGGACGTCATGACCACTCCCCAGACCACTCCCGACACCGGCGCCGAGATCCGCCCGCCCGCCGAGGTCCGCTACGCCGGCGAGCTCGCGGCGCTCGACGCCTGGGACACCGAGCGCGGCCACGAGCGGCCGCCTGGCTGGCGGCTGAGCCCGCGGGCCGTGCGGGCGTTCATCATCGGCTCCGAGGAGCTCGGGGTGCGGCGCAAGTTCTACGGCGACGACCCGCTGGTGGACCGAGCGGTCGTGTCGCTGATGGGTCGGCAGGGCCTGATGCTGGTGGGCGAGCCGGGTACGGCGAAGTCGATGCTGTCGGAGCTGCTGTCCGCGGCCGTCTCGGGCACGTCGACCCTCACGGTCCAGGGCACCGCCGGGACCACCGAGGACCACGTGCGCTACTCGTGGAACTACGCGCTCCTGGTGTCCGAGGGGCCGAGCGAGCGGTCGCTCGTGCCGTCCCCGGTCTGCACGGGTATGCGGGAGGGCCGGGTCGTGCGCTTCGAGGAGATCACGCGCTGCGCCCCGGAGATCCAGGACACGCTCGTGTCGATCCTGTCGGAGAAGCAGCTCATGGTCCCCGAGCTCGGGCCCGACGCCCGCGTGGCCGCCCGGCCCGGCTTCACCGTGATCGCCACGGCGAACCTCAAGGACCGCGGCGTCCACGAGATGTCCGCGGCGCTCAAGCGCCGGTTCAGCTTCGAGACCGTGGCACCGGTGCGTGACCGCGCGTTCGAGATCGAGCTGGTGCAGCACCAGCTGGAGGCGGAGCTCGGGCCGGACAGCGGCAGGCCCGCCGTGCCGCTGGACGTCCTGGAGGTGCTCGTCACGGTGTTCCAGGACCTGCGGACCGGCAGCACGCGTGAGGGCGCGCCCGTGAAGCGGCCCGAGACGGTCATGTCCACGGCCGAAGCCGTCAACGTCGCGGTCGCAGCGTCGCTTGAGGCCCGGTACCTCGGCGACGGCACGGTCACCGCGGCGGAGGTCGCGCGCCAGATCTCGGGGGTGGCGCTCAAGGGTGAGGAGGAGGACGCGCGTCGGCTGCGGCACTACGTCGACAACGTGGTGCGCGAGCGCGCCCGGAACGACAAGTGCTGGAAGGCGTTCTTCACCGCGGCGGAGCCCTTGTGGCGATGAGCGGAGTGGCGATGAGCGGAGTGGCGATGAGCGGCGGCCTCCGGGAGCTTGCGCCCGAGCGCCTGCGCGCGGCCGCTGCCGCCGTCGGCCGGCTGCGGGACGAGCGCGGCATCCACTTCGCGCCCGTGCGGCACCACAGCCCCGCGTGCGCGGTGGCGGTGCGCGCCGCGATCGAGGAGCTGCACCCAGCGGCCGTCCTCATCGAAGGGCCGGAGGAGTTCACGCGGCTCGTCCCGGACCTGCTGCACGAGGAGACGCGGCCGCCGATCGCGGTGCTGAGCCTTGGGGGCTCCGGCGCCGGCTTCTACCCGCTCGCGTCGTTCTCCCCGGAGTGGGTGGCGCTGCGCGCGGGGCAGGACGTCGGCGCGGAGCTCGCGTTCATCGACCGGTCCTTCGGGGAGCGGTCGGCTGCCGAGCGGGCGCTCTCCGGTTCTGCCGCGCCGGGCCAGGGCGGGGCAGCCGAGGGCGGCATCGAGAACGGTGGCGGGAGCGGCACCGAGCGACCCGACCCCTTCGCGCGGACTCTCATGTCCGAGCGGTACCTGGCGCACTCGGAGGCCATCGCAGCGCTCGCGCGCCGCCTCGGCTGCCGGGACCACGACGAGGTCTGGGACCAGCTGTTCGAGGCACGGGCGAGCGCTGAGCTGGCCGACTGGCGGACCGTGTTCGACGACGTCTTCGCGTGGTCGGCGCTCGCGCGTCTCGACTACGAGGAGGGCGTGCTCGCCGGCGAGGGTTCGCTGGACCGCGAGGCGCGGATGGCGGCGAGGATCGCCGAGACCGTCGAGCGGCTGTCCGCCGACCGCATGACCGGCAGCACAGCCGGCCCGGTCCTCGTGGTGACCGGTGCGTTCCACACGCTCGCGCTGGTCGAGGCGCTGTCCGGTGCGCCGGAGGGTGCGCCGGTCCGCGACCGGCAGCCCGAGGGCGGCTTCGGCCCGCCGGCGCAGGGCGAGGCGTGGCTGGTCCGCTACGACCACGAGCGGCTCGACGGGCTGCGCGGCTACGGCGCGGGCATGCCGTCTCCCGGCTACTACGAGCGGCTGTACGCGGCACACCTCCGCGAGCTGGGCCTGGCGCCGGAGCCGGTGTCGCACTCGACGTCGCAGTCGGCCGCGGCACCGACCGGTCCGATCGGTGCCCGCGCCCTCGCCACGGAGGTCCTGGTCGATGTCGCGCGCAGTGCCGCCGGTCGCGGTCACGGGGTGAGCCTGCCGCAGGTCAGCGCGGCGGCGGAGTCCGCCGTCCGGCTCGCGGAGCTGCGCGAACGCAGCTTCCCGTGCCGCACGGACCTCCTGGACGTGGTGCGGTCGTGCTACGTGCAGGACGACGGCGGCGTCGGCGGGCCGGGCGAGCCCGAGCGGCCGCTGGGGCTCGCCATCGCCGAGGTGTTCGGCGGCCGGTCGCTCGGCGACGTACCGCCGGGCAGCGCCTCGCCGCCCCTCGTGCGGGACGTCCGGGACCGGGTGCGAGCCGTGCGGCTCGTCATCGACGACTCCGTGCCGCGTACGACCCGTCTCGACGCGCGCCGGACGGCGTCCCATCGGGCGAAGCGCCAGGTGCTGGCGCTGCTCGACTTCGTGGGAGCGGGCTTCGGGCAGCTCGTCTCCGGTCCGGACCACGTGGCGGGCCGCGGGCTCGGCCTGATCACCGAGGAGTGGCAGTACTGCTGGACGCCCCTCGTCGAGGCGCGTCTGGTGGAGCTGGTGCACCTCGGCGCGACGCTGGACGCGGTAGCGGTCGCGCGGCTGTACGAGGCGGAGGCCCGGCTCGCGGGCACCGGAACCGGGGCCGCCGCCGGAGCGGGTGTCGGAACCGGGGCCGGGGCCGCAACTGTCGATGCCCTCGCCCGGCTCGTCGCGCAGACACTCGTGATCGGGATGGGTGCGCACCTGCCCCGGATCGTCTCGCTGCTGCGTACCACCCTGGACACCGACCGCGACCTGGGCTCCGTGGTGTCGGGTGCGCGGCGCCTGCTCGGCCTGTGGCACGCCCGGGTGGAGCTCGGCGCCGAGGAGCACGCGCGCGAGCTGCTCGACCTGGTGAGCCAGGCGCTCGCGACGGCCGCCTACCTGGTCAGCGACCTGGGCAGGACGCGCGCCGAGGACGAGGACGCCGCCATCGGCACACTGATCGACCTCCGCTCCCTGCTCCGGGACGCGGCGGCAGCGGGTGACGGCGACCAAGGGGGAACCGGCGCGGAGAGCCGCACCGCCGTCCTGCGCGAGCTCGCACGCCTGCGGGACGACAGGAGCACCGCGCCGGCCGTGGCGGGCGCCCTGCTCGCCCTGGGCTTCACCGACGGCGAGGTGCCCGACGACGACCTTGTCACCCGGGTGCGCGGCGCCCTGACCGCCGGCGCGGACCCGGGCACGGCGGTGCGGTTCCTGGGCGGCGTGATGCGCGCTGCGCCGGACCTGATCCTGCACACGCCCGAGATGTTCGACGCCGTCGACGACGCCCTGCGCGCGCTGCAGAGCGACGCGTTCCTGGCCGTCCTGCCGGACCTGCGGCGGGCCTTCACCTGGTTGCGGCCCACCGAGACGCACCGGCTGGCGAAGCGGGTAGCCGAGCGCACCGGCGCCCCGGTGGACCAGGTGGACGTGCGGGTCGCACTGTCCGAGGAGGACCTGGCGGCAGGCCTCGCCCTGGACCATGAGCTGGCAGCGGTGCTGGAGCGGGACGGGCTGGCCCACTGGGTCGGCGGCCCCGGAGCCGATACGACACGAGGAGAAGCATGAGCACCACCGGCTCCGGGACGCCCGGACCCGCCACTACCGACCCTGCCAGTGCCGACCCTGCCAGTGCCGACCTCGCGACGTCGATCTCCGGCGACGAGGCGGCCCGTCGCTGGCGGCTGGTGCTGGGCCGGTACGCGGCCGACCAGCTCTCGGTGGGGCAGCAGGACGCGGGCCTCGAACGGTCCCTCCGGTACCTGTACGACCGCGAGTACACGGCGCGCGGCCACCGCGTCGGCCAGGGCGGGGACGCCACAGGGCGGCCCGGCAGGGGCGCCGGCCTCGGCGGGTCCCAGCCGCACGGCGTCGACGTGACCGCGCTCGGCTGGCTCAACGAGGCGGGCAGCCTGTTCCCGCGCGAGACCTTCGAACGCATGCAGGTCGACGCGGTGAGCCGGTACGGCCTCACCGAGCTGCTGCAGGACGACACCGCGCTGGAGACCCTCGAACCCTCGCGCGAGCTCGCCGTCGCGATGCTGCAGGTGCGCGGTGCCCTGGACGACCGAGCGGCGGCCGGCCTGCGCCGCGTGGTCCAGCGGGTCGTCGAGGACATCGTGAAGCGACTTCGCACCCGGTTCACCACGGCCGTCAACGGCCGCATCGACCGGTCGCGCCGGTCGATGCACCGGGTGGCAAGGAACTTCGACTGGAAGCGCACGCTGCGCGCCAACCTCGGCCGCGTCGACGCCGACGGCCGCATGACGGTGCAGGACGTCCGCTTCTCGTCCCGGGCCAGGCGCACGCTGACCTGGGACGTCATCCTGCTCGTCGACCAGTCCGGTTCGATGGCGCCGTCCCTGTTGTACTCCGCGGTCTGCGCCGGGATCCTCTCGGGCCTGCCCGGCATCAACGTGCAGCTCTACCTGTTCGACACGTCGGTCGTGGACATGTCGCACGTGGCCGACGACCCGGTCACCGTGCTGATGACCGCACAGCTCGGCGGCGGCACCGACATCGCGCGGGCGGTACGCCATGCCGAGCAGCAGGTGCGCAACCCGTCGCGCACGGTGGTCGCGCTGGTCAGCGACTTCTACGAGGGTGGCTCCGTGTCCAGCCTCCTGTCGACGGTGCGCCGGATGGCGTCGTCGGGCGTGACGATGCTGGGACTCGCCGCGCTGGACGAGGCAGCGGAGCCGGTCTACGACCAGGGCACCGCCAGGCACCTCGCCGACTGCGGCATGGAGGTCGCCGCGCTCACCCCTGAACGGTTCGCCGAGTGGTTGGGAGAGGTGCTCTCATGAGCGAGCCCACGATGACCGCGCAGAGGACTTTCGCCTGGGCCGCCCCGTACGCGGGCCTGGACGACGACGCGCTCAAGACGCTCGGCAACGCCGGACTGCTGCGCCGCGCCCGCAAGGACTACGCCGCCAAGGACGGCGTGACCGAGCTGTCCCACGATCCGAAGGGTGCGGTGCTGGCCGTCTCCGGGGTGTCGGTCCGGGTGGACGGCCGCGGCCCGGCGGCAGTCTCCTGCGACTGCCCGACGGCGGGGGTGTGCCAGCACGTCCTGACCGCCTGCCTCTGGGCTGCCGAGGTGGCGCCCGAGGCGCCGCCGCAGGGGGCGGCGCCCGTCGTCGCGCAGTCGGTACCCAGGACATCCGGCCCCGGGGCGGAGAGCGCGGCCGGTGCCGCACCGGCGTCCGGGACCCGGCGGACCGCGGCCGTGCGCGGCCCCTCCGAGGCGGTGCTGCGACGCCGCCGGGAGGCCCTCGCGGAGGTGCGCGACGTCGTCGGACGGCTCATGTCGGGCGGCCTGTCCCACCTCGGTCCGGACGACGCCGAGTCCGTCCTCGCGCTGGCCGGCCGGGTACGCCTGGCCGGGTTCGAGCAGATCGAGCCAGGTCAGGTCGGCGGCGTGCGGTTCGTCGGCCTGCTGCGCGTGACGGCCGGCTTCGTCAGCGGCCTGGCCGGGCGGGACGACGCCGTCACCGAGTCCGACCTGCTCGATTCCCTCGCCGAGGTCTGGGCGATGGCCGAGGTGCTGCAGCGCGCCCTGGACACGGGTAGCGGGGACGATGCAGCCGGCCGGGAGGACCACGCGACGGGAACGGGAGCCGGGAGCCGCACCGACGCAGAGGAGGTGGACGTCGTGCGGTGGGTGCCGCTCGGGGCCCGGTGGTGGACCTCGCCGAGCGGTTCGCGAGGGCTCGCCTACCTCGGCTGGGACAGCGAGGCCGACACCTCGTCCGGAACGGAGGCAGGTCAGGTCCGGCAGGTCGTGACCGGCCGTGGGTCGGGCACCGACCCGGGCTTTCAGCGCAGCTGGACCAGCCCGCTGCTGTGGGGCCGGTCCCTGAGCACGCTGTGCGAGGGCGCCTTCAAGGTGACCGCGGTACGGGCCAAGCCCGACGGCGCCCTGGGCGCGGGCGGGACCCCGGTCGTCCGTCGTCTGGACGGCGACGGGTTCGACCTGGCCGAGCTCCAGCAGATCGCGGGACGGACGGGCGCCGGGGTGGCGCCGCGCGACGTCGTCGGGTTCGGACGCCGCCCGGCGAACGTCCGGCTCGTGCTGGTCCGCGACGTCGGTGAGATCGGGATCGACGAGGTGCGGCAGGAGCTGACGCTCACGATCGTCACGTCCGACGGCGAGGAGCGCGCGCTGCGCCTGCCCGTGACGAGCGAACAGGCGGTACAGACGTTGCTGTCCGTCAGGTCGCAGCTGGTGGCGGTCACGATCGAGCGTCGCGAGGACCGGGACGAGCCGGTAGGCCTGTTCGTGCGCGACAAGGGCGCGATCCGGCTGGTCAGCCCCACCATCACGCCGGCCTGGACGTTCGAGAGCAGCCACTGGGACTTCTGGCGCCGGCGCATCCGCAAGCTGAGGGCGCAGGCGGCGTCGGCGAAGACCGTCCGGTCGGTGGCCGCGCCGCCGACCCCGGTGCGCCGGGTGACGCTGCTGCTCGGCGACGTCCTCGTCGCGGCGGCGGCAACAGGACGGCCGGTGCTCACGACGCGGCAGCGGTCCGACGTCGAGCAGGCGCACGCCCTGGCCAGGGATCTCGGGCTCGCGACGCTGGAGCGGACGGCCGGCGGACTGCTCGACGGGGAGCTGACCCCGTCGACCGTGCTGCACGCCGCCTTCGTGGTGGGCAGGGCCCGGGCGGTCGCGGACGTCGCCGGCTGACCGCCCGACTTCGCCGAGCGTCAGGTCGAGTGTCAGAGGGTCACGGCAGACTGACCCCATGCACACGGTGATCTCACGGGAACCCTCGGGCGCGGGCCTACGGCCGGTCTCCGACTCCGGTGCGCCTGTCGGAGAGTCGCGCATCATCGACACCGCCGGCCTGGCCCGCGAGGTGGCCGCCGGCGAGTCGTCCCAGGTCCGCTGGACCTGGGACGACACCAACAACTGGTACCCGGCCCTGCTCGCCGAGGGCGTGCGTGTCGACCGGGCGCACGACCTGCGCCTCGCCCACGCGGTCCTCCGCTCATCGGTGCTCTCGGCTCGCACCGCGCTCGCCGAGGCAGGGCCCGGGGCATGGGACCGCCTCGCGCCCGTCCCACCGCCGGGCGGGCCGACGGCGGCGGCACTGCTCCGTCCTGACCGGCACCCCGGCTCCGAACCGCTCTTCGACCTCGGCGAGATCACCGCACCCGCGACCCGGTCCGGGACCGACCGAAGCAGCCGCCGCGAGGGCGACGAACGGCCGAGCGGCCCGGAGCGGCAAGGCGGACGGCAGGGGAACATCAGCCAGCAGGGGAACGGCGAGACCCTCGACCCCGCCGCCGAGCTGGCCGCGCAGCTCGCGGCGCTCAAGGACAGCACCGAACCCGGCCGCCTCCGGCTCCTGCTCGCGGCCGAGTCAGCGGGGGCGCTCGCGGCCGCCGAGATGCACCACGCCGGACTGCCGTGGCGCGGCGACATCCACGACGAGATCCTCACGGAGGCACTCGGCCCGCGGCCGCGGCCGGGTGCGCGCCCGGCAAAGCTCGAAGCGCTCGCCCACCGGATCCGCGAGGCCATCGACGCTCCGCCGACGCTCAACCCCGACTCCCACCCGGACCTCCTGCGAGCCATGGAGTACGCGGGCGTGGGCGCCCGCAGCCTGCGCAAGTGGGAGCTGGAGAAGCTCGACCATCCGGTGATCGCTCCGCTGCTGGAGTACAAGGGCCTCTACCGCCTCTACACCGCCAACGGCTGGAACTGGCTGGACACCTGGGCCCCGGACGGCCGGTTCCGGATGGAGTACGTGGTCGGCGGGGTGGTCACGGGCCGCTGGGCCAGCACGGGAGGCGGCGCGCTGTCACTGCCCCACAACGTCCGGCGGGCGGTGACCGCCGATCCGGGCTGGACGTTCGTCGTCGCCGACGCCGCTCAGCTCGAGCCCCGGGTGCTGGCCGCCCTGGCCCGTGACGAGCGCATGGCCGCCGCGGGGCGCAGCAAGGACGGCGCGAACACGGACATGTACGCGGGGATCGTCGCGACGGGCGCCGTCGACTCCCGCGAGCACGCGAAGGTCGGCATGCTCGGCGCGATGTACGGGGGCACCACGGGCGTCAGCGCACAGGTGCTGCCGCGGCTGGCCCGCGCGTTCCCGCAGGCCATCGACCTGGTCGAGCGGGCGGCGCGGGCAGGCGAGCGCGGTGAGAGGGTGACCACCCGGCTCGGGCGGAGCTCGCCGCTGCCGGGGGAGTCCTGGGCCGCCGTGCAGGGTTCGGCGTTCGACGAGGACGCGGGGGCCGACGTCCAGTCCCGCGCCCGCAGCCAGACCCGCTCCTGGGGCCGGTTCACGCGGAACTTCGTGGTCCAGGGCACTGCCGCCGAGTGGGCGCTGTGCTGGATCGCGTCCATCCGCCGTCGGCTCTGGGCGCTGGGAGAGATCGAGGTCAGCACCCTGACAGGCAGCACCCCGACAGGCAGCACCCCGCCGGGCACAGCCTCAGGCGCATCCAGACCTGGCCTGGCGCCGTCGCCGTTCGACCGCCGTCCGCACCTTGTGTTCTTCCTGCACGACGAAGTCGTGGTGCACGCGCCGGCGGCGATCGCCGGCGTCGTCGCGCAGGAGGTGCGGGCCGCGGCCGAGGAAGCCGGGCGGTTGTTGTTCGGCGACTTCCCCGTGGACTTCCCGCTCAGCGTCGCGGTGACGGAGAGCTACGCCGAGGCGAAGGGCTGAGTCGGCGAGGCGTATTCATCTCAGGCGGGTGCCGACCGGTCGAGCACCGCCCTGAGCGACGCCTCCAGGATGTCCACGCCGCTGTGGAGGTCGTCCTCGGCAATGGTGAGGGGCGGCGCGATGCGGAAGATGCCGCCCATCCCCGGCAGCTGGACGATGTTCATGTGCAGGCCGCGGTCCAGGCAGGCCGAGGTGACGGCGTTGCCCAGCGCGTCAGCCGGGGTCTTGCTCTGCTTGTCCCGCACCAGCTCCAACCCCTGGAGCAGGCCGCGCCCGCGCACGTCGCCGACCAAGTCGTACCGCTCGTGGAGTGCCAGCAGCCGCTCGGTGAGCTGCTCACCCAGCCGCGCCGCCCGCTCCACGAGGCGTTCCCGCTCGATCACGTCGAGGACGGTCAGTCCGACTGCTGCCGCGAGCGGGTCGGACACGTGCGTCGTGTAGAAGAGGAACCCGCGGTCGTAGCAGACCTGCTCGATCTCGGCGGTCGTGATCACCGCCGCCACCGGCAGCCCGGCCCCCAGGGTCTTCGACAGCGTCAGGATGTCCGGGACGACACCGTCCCGCTCGAACGCGTACATGTCTCCGGTGCGGCCCAGACCGGTCTGCGCCTCGTCGAGGACGAGCAGCATCCCGCGTTCCTCGCACATCTCCTTGAGGCGTCGCAGGTACCCCGGCGGGAGCTCGATGATCCCGCCGGAGGACAGGATCGGCTCGACGACGCAGGCCGCGAGGCTGCCCGCGGACTGCTGGTCGACGAGCGCGAACCCGTACGCCAGCTCGGCCTCCCAGTCGTACGACCCGTCGGCGGCCCGGAACGGTGACCGGTAGGCGTTGGGGGAGGGCAGGGCGAGATTCCCCGGGGTCGGCGGACCGTAGCCGCGGCGCCCGGCGGAGAACGTGGCGGACGCCGCACCCTGGGTCATGCCGTGCCAGGAGCGGTCGAACGAGACGATCTCGTAGCGGCCGGTGAAGAGCTTGGCCAGCTTGATCGCCGCCTCGTTCGACTCCGCGCCGGTGCTCAGCAGCATGACCTTGCTCAACGGGTCCGGCAGGGTCGCGGTGAGCCGGTCGGCGAGCCCCAGCACCGGGGCACTGAGCATGCCGCTGAAGAGATGGTCCAGTGACGCGACCTGCGACGAGACCGTCGAGACGATGTCCGGGTGCGCGTGGCCGAGGATCGAGCTCAT
The DNA here is from genome assembly GCF_050936155.1 of Promicromonospora sp. CA-289599. Classification (NCBI taxonomy): domain Bacteria; kingdom Bacillati; phylum Actinomycetota; class Actinomycetes; order Micrococcales; family Promicromonosporaceae; genus Promicromonospora; species Promicromonospora sp. CA-289599. Next base: position 786,457 of record NZ_JBNJNI010000001.1, on the reverse strand, counting down.
CTGCCCCGAGGTGAAGTCGAGGATCGCCCTGCCCTCGCGGTCGACGACGTAGGACCCGGCGGCGCGTTCGATGACCCGCGGCGTGAAGCTCGGCCCGTACCGGATCAGCAGGCGGTCGGCATCGTCCCAGAACGTCGTGTCCATGGTCGTCCTCTCTGGCGCCGGTGCCGCAGCACGCCCGAGCAGGATCGGGACCGTGCCTGCGACGGGATCACGGCCATCCTCGACCGACCGGAAGAGTCAGGACAAGCACACAAAAGCGGCTGACCGTTCGTTGCCGCCGAACGATCGGCGGCATACGGTCGGCATCGTGCTCAACCCACGGCGACTCGAGATCCTGCGCGCGGTGCTGGCCGCCGGATCGATCAACCGGGCGGCCCGCAATCTCAGCTACTCGCCCGCGACGATCAGCCAGCACATGACCGCGCTGGCCCGGGAGACCGGGCTGGTCCTGTTCGAGAAGCAGGGCCGCGGCATCGTCGCGACCGACGCCGCGCGGGACCTGGCCGATCAGGCGCAGGCGCTCCTGGCCGACTTCGACCGCCTCGAACGGGCGGTGGCAGACCTCAGGGACGGTCAGGGACAGCACCTCGCCGTCGCGTGCTTCGCCTCGGCGGCCGAGCAGTGGATGCCCGCCGTCGTGCTCGCCGTCCGCCGGCTCCAGCCGAACCTGACCGTCGAGATCAGCCTCAACGAACCGGTCGACGGCCGCGGACGGCGCCGGCCTGACCTCGACATCCGCACCGAGCCCGCGGGCGGTACAGAGGTGCGGCTCGACGGCTACCGGCGTCACGAGCTCGTCGTCGAGGACCTCGTGGCCGTGCTCCCGGCCACCCACCCGCTCGCCGACGGCGTCGAGGTCGGTCTCGGCGATCTCCGGGACGAGCCCTGGGTCGACCACGACATCTACGACAGCCCGATCGGACGCATCGTCCTTGGCGCATGCAGCGCCGCCGGGTTCACGCCGCGCTACGCCGCGCGGCTCGACGACCATCGCGCGGCGCTGCGGCTCGTCGCGGCGGGTGCGGGCGTCACCGTCCTGCCGCGGCTCGCCGTCCCGGAGCTTGTCGAAGGGCTCGTCGCCAGGCCCCTGGTGCGTCCTACGGTGTCCCGGCGCATCGTCGTCCACGCCGCCGAGGACCGCCGCCGGGCAGCGCTCGTCGCGTGCGCGGTCGAGCAGCTGCGCGCGTGCGCAGCGCAGGCACCAGCCGCGTAGTCACCAGCCGCGTAGTCACCAGCAGCGCTGACAGCCACCGCACCGCCGGTCCCGGCACGGACACCCTTCGTCCGGACCGTCCCGGTCAGCCCGCGAGCAGCCCGATCATGGCGGTGACCACCCGCGCGGAGCGCAGCGCAGCATCGTCGATGTGGGTAAGGAACTCCGTGCCGTCGGGCGCGCACAGGTCCGAGGCGGCCCGCACCGACACGAAGTCGACGTCGAAGTTGTGGCAGAGCTGGGCCAGGGCCGCCGACTCCATGTCGATGGCGAGCATGTCCGGGAAGTCGGCGCGGAGCCGGAGCGCCAGGTCGGCGGTCGCGAATATCTCGCCGGACCCGATGGTGCCCTCGCGCAGGACCAGACCGGCCGGGGCCTGGGCGGAGCCCCGGCTGGTCGGGACCAGACCCGCCGAGCCCGGGAAGTTCGGGTCCTGGGCCTGGATGCTCGCCGCCGCACGCCGGACGGTGTCGGCGAGCCCGGGGGCGGCGTCGTACACCTTGGGCATGCCTGGCACCTGGCCGAGCTCGTACCCGAAGGCACGGGCGTCGGCGTCCGCGTTCACGAGCTGTACGCCCAGGAGGACGTCGCCCACGGCGACGCCCTTCGCGAGTCCGCCCGCGCTACCCGCGCTGATCAGGGGGACGTCCGCGCCGTGGCGCAGGATCGCGCTCATGCCGGCGGCTGTCGCGTTGACGAAGCCGATGCCGGTGCGCATCAGGACGACCTGCCTGCCGGCCAGGGTGATCTGCCGACGCTCGGCAAAGCCCACGCGCTCCGGCTCGCCCACCTCGGACGCGAGGTCGAGGAACGGCGCGGCCTCGTCGTCCATCGCGACGAGCACGACGGCGACGGGCAGCTCACTCCCCACTGGTCTGTACCGGCGGCAGAGGCGCCCCGGGACGCAGGGTCCCGGCCGCCGCGTCGCGGGCCGCAGCCTCGCGCGCGGCCGCGTCGCGGGCGGCGGCGTCACTGGCTGACGCCTCGCCCAGGGCGCCGTCGGCGAACACCTGGGACCAGACACCGCGCGCCGACAGGAACATGGAGGCGGCCTCCTGCGCACCGGCCAGGCTGTGGTTCGCGCCCCAGCCGCACTGCACCTCGTTGGCGGCGGGCACCTCGGTCGCGGCGACGATGTCGCGCATCGTCGCCTCGATGAGGCGCAGCACGTCCTCGTAGGCGGGCTCGCCCTGCAGCATCAGGTAGAAGCCGGTCTGGCAGCCCATGGGGGAGAAGTCCAGGACGGCGTCGGAGTGGTTGCGCGAGTGCTCCGCGAAGAGGTGCTCCAGCGAGTGCACGGTCGGCATCTCGAGGTGCGCGACGTTGGGCTGGGTGAACCGCACGTCGTACTTGACGAGCACGCCTCCGGCCGCAAGCTCCTTGCGGTCGGCGAGGCGTACGTACGGGGCGGCCACGGCGCGGTGGTCCAGGTTGAACGACTCGACGTTCATGCGGGGTGCTGGCTCGGTCACGGGACGAGCCTATGCCGTCTGTGCCTGCCGGACGTGCGTACGGGCGTGCTCGACCGCCGCGGGCAGGTCGGCGAACAGGTGGCTCTCGTGGCGCAGCATCCGGTGCAGGCCCACGGCTTCCAGCAGCCTGCGGTGCTGTGGCTGGACGCCCTTGACCAGCACCATGACGCCGCGCCGCTCGAGCTCCAGCACCAGGTCCGCGAGGGCGCGCGCCCCGGTGGCGTCGACCAGCTGCACGTGGGAGAGGCGCAGGATCACCACCTCTACCGTCTCCGTCTGCGCCGTGACCTCGCTGAGGATCCGGTCGGACGCCCCGAAGAACATCGCGCCGTCGAGCCGGAACATGGCGATGTGTTCGTCACCCTCGTGCGCGACGCCGGGCAGCGGCTCGCGGTGTATCGACGTCGCTCCCGCCACGGCCCGCAGGGCGAAGAACGCGGCGATGAGCAGACCGATCTGGACGGCGTCGATGAGGTCGAACGCCACCGTGATGACGGCGGTGACCACGAACGTGAGCGCGTCCGGACGCGTGGAGGTGAGCACCGAGCGGATGGTCGCCGCACCGATCATCCGGAACGACGTGACCATGAGCACCCCCGCCAGGGCGGCGAGCGGGATACGTCCCACCGGCCCCGTGGCCAGGTAGATCACGGCGAGAATCACCAGCGCGTGCACGACGGCGGCCAGGCGCGTGCGGGCCCCGGAGCGCACGTTCACCGCGGTGCGTGCGATGGCGCCGGTCGCGGGGATGCCGCCGAACACGCCGCTCGCGAGCGACGCCAGGCCCTGGCCCACCAGCTCCCGGTCGGGGTGGTAGGGCCCGGTGCCCTGGTCGCGGGTCTGCTCCCCGGCGTCGCCCGAGCCGCCACCTGCGCGCTTGTCCGGGCGTCCCGCGGACATCCCGGCGGCGACCCGCGCGGACAGCAGCGACTCGATGGCGGCCAGCGCCGCGATCGCCAGGGCCGCGCCGACGAGGTCGCGGACGGCGTCCGGCGTCGCGTCGGGCAGCACCGGGAACGGGAGCGAGCTGGGCAGCTCACCGATGCGCGGCACCGGCGCGTCCAGCACCTCCGCCAGCACGGTCACCAGCGCGACGGCGACGAGCGACGCCGGCAGCGCGCTGGCCACCCGCGGCAGCACGAGCATCACCGCCGCGACGACGGCCACCACACCGAGGGTCCAGATCCAGGTGGGAGTCCCGGCGCCGTGCACGACGCCGTCGACCACGCTGCCGTCGACGATCGCCCCCGACGGCCAGAGCGCGTCCCTGACCGAGCGCACCGCCGTGATCAGCGTGTTGTGCCCGGTCTCGGCCGTGATGCCGACGGCGGCAGGCACCTGCTGCAGGAAGATGATCGCCGCGATGCCGAGCGTGAAGCCCTCGACCACCGGCCACGGGATGTAGGTGACCACCCGGCCCAGCCGGAGCAGGCCGCAGACCAGCACGATGGCCCCGCCGAGCAGCGTCACGAGCGCCACGGAACCCACGCCGTGCTGCGCGACGATCGGCGCCAGGACCACCGCCATGGCGCCCGTGGGGCCGCTGACCTGCACGTGGGAACCGCCGAACACGGCGGCGACGATGCCCGCCACCACCGCGGTGACGAGCCCGGCGGCCGGCCCGACCCCGGAGCTGACGCCGAAGGCGAGTGCCAGCGGCAGGGCGACGACGCCCACCGTGATGCCTGCCAGGAGGTCCGAGCGCAGGGTCCGGGGCCGGAAGTCGTAGTCGGCCCGGGACGGCACAAGGTCTCGTATGTCGACGCGCTCACGGATGGAAGCAAGCATCCTGGCGCGCATGGTCATAGGCCCGCCGGAGCGGTGATTGACGGTGTCCCCCACAAGTGAATGACCGTAGCAAGAGCACGCCCCCTTCGCCTGGTGAACGGCCTGGTGAGAGGCCCCGTACTACGCTGCGATGCGTGAGCAGCAGCGACGCCCCCGCGCCCGAACAGTCAGCCGAACCGACCGGCACCACACCCGCCACGCTGGCCCAGGTCGTGCGCGCCCTGGACGGCCTCTACCCGCCGTCGACGGCGGAGGGCTGGGACGCGGTCGGGCTGGTCGCCGGCGACCCGGCCGCCCCCGTGCGCAAGGTGCTGTTCGCGGTCGACCCGGTCACCGCCGTCGTCGACCAGGCCCTCGACTGGGGCGCCGATCTGCTCGTCACGCACCACCCGCTGTTCCTCCGCGGCGTGAGCTCCGTGGCCGCCACCACCTTCAAGGGGTCGGTGGTGCACCGGCTGCTGACCGGCGGGTGCGCCCTGCACGTCGCGCACACGAACGCCGACGCCGCCCCGCGCGGCGTCGCGGACGCCCTCGCCGACCTCGTCGGCATCACCGACCGGCGTCCCCTCGAGGTGAGCGCCGCCGGCGAGAAGGACGGCAGCACGGGCTACGGCACGGACCGCGGCATCGGCCGCGTCGGGCGTCTCGCCGAGCCCACCACCCTCGCCGACTTCGCCCGCCGCGTCGCGGCAGCGCTGCCCGCCACCGCACAGGGCATCCGCTTCTCCGGGGACCCGGACGCCGTCGTGACCACGGCCGCCGTCCTCGGCGGCTCCGGCGACGGCTACTTCGACGCCGTCCGCGCGGCCGACGCCGACGTCTACGTCACCTCCGACCTGCGCCACCACCCTGCCTCCGAGCTGCGCGAACGCGCCGAGTTCGAGGCCCGCGCGGCCGGGACCGCCGGGCCCTCCGGCACCCCGTTCCTCGTCGACACCGCCCACTACGCGAGCGAGTGGCCCTGGCTGCGCTACGCCGTCGAGGACCTCGCCGCGGCGCTCGCGGCGGACGGGCTCGCGATCGAGGCGCGCGTCAGCGAGCTCGTGACCGACCCCTGGACGGGCCAGGTCTCGTCCCGCTGAACCGCCTGACGAGCACGAGCCGAGACCACCCACGGAGCAGCCCCCGGAGTGGCTTCCGCGCGGGCACACGCGAGGTAGCGTTGGACAGCCCCCAGAACCCGACCGAGAGGACGCCCTCGTGGCTACTGCACCACTCGAAGACCAGCGCAGGCTGCTGGACGTCCAGGCGCTCGACACCCGTGTCCAGCAGCTCGCCCACCAGCGCAAGAACCTTCCCGCGCTCGCGACGCTGACCGAGCTCGACGGCCGGATCGCGGACCTGCGTGCCTCGCTCGTCGAGTCGCGCACCCGGGTGGCCGACCTGAGGCGAGAGCTGACCAAGGCGGAGTCCGACGTCGAGCAGGTCCGCAACCGCGCCGACCGGGACCAGAAGCGGCTCGACTCAGGTGGCGTCGGCGCCAAGGACGCCGTCGCGCTCACCGACGAGCTCCGTTCGCTCGCCGTGCGCCAGGCAGCGCTGGAGGAGGTCGAGCTCGACGTCATGGAGCGGCTCGAGGCGCACGAGGAGGCGCTGTCGACCGTCGAGGCCGCCAACGGCGAGCTCGTCGCCGAGAAGGCGAAGGTCGAGGCGGAGCGCGACGCCGGCTGGGCCGAGATCGACGCACAGATCCAGGCGACAGCGGGCGAGCGGGCCAAGGCGGTCGACGGGCTCGACGCGGCCCTCGTCACGCTGTACGAGAAGATCCGGGTGCAGCAGGGCGGCACCGGCGCCGCGCTGCTCAACGGCAACCGCTGCGACGGCTGCCGGATGGATCTCCCGCCGGCCGACCTGGCGACCATCAGGAGCGCGGCCCCCGACGCGGTGGTGCGCTGCGAGGAGTGCGGCCGGATCCTGGTGCGCGGCGCCGGCGCGACGACCGGCGCTGCCGCCGGATGAGCGAGGCGCCCGGGTTCGACACGCACCGGCGTCCGCCGGTGGCGGCCACCCGGTTCGACGGCGCGCTCCCGCTCACCGTGGTGCTCGTCCGGCACGGGGTGACGCCCCTGACCGAAGTCGGCGCGTACTCCGGGTCGGACGGCCCGGGCCCGTCCCTGACGGCTCGCGGCCGGCTGCAGGCGGCGCAGGCCGCGGACGCCGTCTTCCGCGTCGGACGCGCGGCCCGCACCGGAGCGGGTTCCACGGGTGGCATGCGCAGCGGCGGCCTCTGGCCGGACCTGCCCCGCCCGACGGCGCTCGTCGCCTCGCCGACGGCGCGCACCCAGGAGACGGCTGCCGCCGTCGGCCGGCGGCTCGGGCTGCACGTCTCCACCGACGAGCGCTTCGCCGAGTGCCGGTTCGGGGAGTGGGACGGGCTCACCGCGCCGCAGATCGAGCAGGGCTGGCCCGGTGAGCTGGCCCAGTGGCACTCGACGGGCACGTTCGTGCCGCCCGGCGGGGAGTCCTACGCGCAGCTCGGCGCCCGGGTCTGGGACGGGCTCACCGACCTGCTGGCCGGTGGCGTGGACCGCACGGTGGTGGCGGTGGGCCACGCGGCGCAGATCCGCACCGCCGTCGGGCAGGCGCTGGGTGCGCCCGCGTCGCACTGGGCGCGGCTGCGCGTCCCGCCCGCCTCGCTCTCGGTCGTGCGCCTGTGGGAGGACGGCACCACCGAGGTGACCGCCGTCGGCGTCCCCACTGACGGCTGATCGCCCCTACTGACGGCTGAACGGCCCTACCGGCGCCTGAGCGCGCCCCGCGCGAAGGCCGGCGCGAGCGGCACCAGCGCGAGCACCAGGACGGCGGGCAGGGCGAAGCCGAACCGCAGGTTGTCCGCCCCCACCAGCCCCGTGAGCACGGCGCCGAGCAGCGCGCCCACGTAGTTGAACTGGTTGAAGCGGGCGATGACCGCGTCGGTGCGGGCACGATCGGGCTCTACCGGGGCTGCCGCTGCCCCGGCGAGAGGATCGCTCGCGGTCCCCGCCGTGCCCGCGGCGATCCGGCCCGCCGCCGAGAAGCTGAGGGGCGCCACCAGGGCGACCGCCGCGCCGAGAACGGTGAAGCCGGCCACCGCGACCGGCCATGTCGGGGCCAGCGCGACCAGTGCCAGCGCACCGGAGGCCACCACGGCGCCGACCCGGAGCACCGTCGTCACGCCGAAGCGGGTGACGAGGTGGCCGCCCGCGAGGCGGACGACTATCGAGGTGACGAGGTAGGGGAACGTCGCGAGCGCGACCAGGTTTCCCGGCGCGTCGAACGAGCGCGCCAGGTAGACGGGACCCCAGGTCGCGGCGGTGGTGTCGACCATGTAGAACACGACGAGCCCGGCGCCCACCAGCCAGATCGGCCGCCACGGGATCGGCGCCGAGGACTGTGCGGCCACGCCGGAGGGCGACGTCGTCGGGCCCTCTGTGATGCCGCCGGCCGGTACGCCCGGGGCGAGAAGCGGCGTCGTCGCGACGTGCGGCACGTACGGCGCGAACAGGATCACCAGGGGGACCAGCGCGACGAACGCGCCGATGGTGGGGGAGAGGTGGCCGGTCGTGAGCACGAGCACCGTGGCGATGATCCCGCCGGTGGTCCAGTAGCCGTGCGACGACGGCAGGATCGGCCGGCCGTACCGGTGCTCCAGGTCGACCGCCTGCATGTTGGAGGCGGCGTCGACCAGGCCGAGCGCGACGCCGTACACCGCCACGCCGCCCACGAAGAAGCCGATGACGGGCGCCAACGTGAGCGCCGGGACGGCGACGGCCATCAGCGCGAGGCCGAGGCGAAGCGTGGCGGCGCTGCCGAGGCGGCGTGCCGCGTGCTCGGCGACCAGCGATCCGACGCCGGCGAGCAGCACCATCATGAGCAGCAGCAGGGACAGGGTCACCTCGTCGAGCCCCCAGCGCTCCAGGAACCGGGGCAGCCGGGTGGTGAGGCTGATGAAGACGAAGCCCTGGGCGAAGAACGCCGCGGCCACTGCGATTCGGGCGCCCGTCAGGCTGCTTGTCCCCATGACGGGTCATCCAACCGGTCGGTGGGCTCCAGCGCCAGGGTTTGGGTCAGGCGAGCACGAGCTCCAGCGTTCGCGGGCCGCGCGGCTTGCCGTCCAGCAGGTTCGCCTCGATCAGCGTCTGGTCCTTGCCCGAGCCGATCTCGGTCAGCATCACCGAGCCCACCAGCTCCTGCGCGGCCTTGAGCACGTCCTCACTGGTTCGGGCCTCGTGCTCGCGGCGCAGCAGGTGCCCGGCCAGCACGCCGCGCGTGTGCTTCGCGTTGTGCGAGACGACGGTCCGCTTGCCGTCGGTCTCGCGGAGCACCCGCACCTCCACCCATTCGGCGGCCCCGTCCCCGGTCGTCCGGGGCTTCCAGGCGGCGACGTAGGTGGCGGACCGGCAGTCGACGACGACGTCGCCGGCCGCCCGGACGTCGAGCACCTCGGCCAGGGCGGGCTTCCAGAACGTGGCGAGCCGCCCGACGTCGGGCAGGCCGACGCCCATGCTCAGCCGGTAGGCGGGGATGCGGTCGCCCGGCGCGACGACTCCCCAGAGCCCCGAGAAGGTCAGCACGCTCACCTGGGCGCGCCGCGCTGCGCCGTCGGGCAGGGTGGCCAGGCCGGCTGCCGCGTACAGGACCCCGGTGTACACCTCTGCCGCGCGGCCTGACGGCGCGTCGTGGAGCGCCGTGTTGCGCGCGACCTCGTCGGCGAGCCCGTCGCTGACGCCGAGGGCAGTGGTGGCGTCGGGCCTGGCGCTGACGCGCGCGAGATCGGCGAGGACCTGCTGGCGCCGTTCGGTGAGCTCCGGGTGGGCCAGGGCGGTCAGGTCGAGGGGAGCGGCGCCGTCGGGCGCGGGCGTCTTGCCCTCGGAGGGCGGGAGGAGCAACATCACCCGCTCAGCCTAATTTGCCGGGCGGGATGGCTCGGTAGGTTGGCGCGCATGGCCCAGGTCAAGGTGTACGGAAACCGGTCGGTATGGGGTGAGCGGCGCGCGGAGATCTCCGACGCGCTGCACGAGGCGCTCGTGCGCACCTGGCAGCTCCCTGCGGACAAGCGGTTCCACCGCTTCCTCCTCCTGGACGACGGCGACCTGGTCGCCCCGCGCTCGGACGCCTACCTGGTCGTGGAGATCGTCTGCTTCACCGGCCGCAGCCGGGAGGCCAAGCGCGCGCTGATCGTGGCGCTGTACGACGACGTCGTGCCGCGCCTCGGGCTGGACGTCAACGACCTGGAGATCGTGATCCTGGAGAGCCCGCGGGAGAACTGGGGGATCCGGGGGATGTCGGGCGACGAGCTGACGCTGAGCTACCGCGTGGACGTGTGACGGCGCGCCGCGAGCAGGTGGCGGCAGGTACTCTTCTACCTGCGGACGAGTCGGTCGGACGGTCGCGTTGGGTGCTTTCGGGCGCCCGCCGAGGAACGTCCGGGCTCCACAGGGCAAGGTGGTGGTTAACAGCCACCCGGGGTGACCCGCGGGACAGTGCCACAGAAAACAGACCGCCCTCGGTCTCAGGACCGGGGGTAAGGGTGAAACGGTGGTGTAAGAGACCACCAGCGCTACCGGTGACGGCAGCGGCTAGGTAAACCCCACCTGGAGCAAGGTCAGACAGACTGTGTTTGAGGGCTGCCCGCCCGATTCTCTTCGGAGAAACACAGTTGGGTAGACCGCTCGAGCCCTGCGGCAACGCAGGGCCTAGATGGATGGCCGTCGCCCGCGCTGGGGTAACCCGGCGCGGGAACAGAACCCGGCGTACAGACCGGCTCGTCCGCATCTAACGCTCTGACCTGCGTCGGAGCCCTGGCCACTGGGGCCCGGTACACATTGGGTACACATGACTGTGTACCGCATGGGGTCAGGTGGCCTGTAGTTGGGACTGCTCGCACTGCATTCAGCCCAGGGTGGTGACCGTCACGGCGTGTAGAAGCGGGATGGGAAACTTCCAAGGAAGACATCGTCCAGCAGCGTGAACGCGCGTGCTCGGTCGCCACCGTTCTCGGCCTCGAGAGCCTTCTGAGTCCTGTCCGCGTCGGCTCGGATCCGGCTTGTTGCACTCGTTTGGTTCGAAGGACTGGACGTTGCCGCGATGCGGCCCGTGACGTTCATGGGATCGTTCATGGCAGCCAACTCGGATGAAGCGAGTCTCCGCATGATGCGCTCGAAGTCCATATCAGCGAGGAAGTACGTCTCGGCGTTCATATAGGAAGCCGCCCGCATCTCAAGATAGAAAGAAGAAGCAGGGAAGCCCGACAGATTTTCGTACTTCCACCGCTTGAGCAGGCGGGCGAGCGCCTTCGCGCCGCCCTTTGGCGACAGATTAGCGTCGTTCACGAATCTGAGGTGCGCGCTTGGAGCCGTTTGGATCCAGCCTCCGGCTGGGGCTGGGATGTCGTAGACGTCGAAACCATCCGTCGTTCCCCGGTAGAAGCCAGGGATTACCTCCCAACGCTCACGGCCATCGGCGAAATCCACCACGACTGCAGGGCGGCTTATCCGAATTGGGGTATACCGGAACCGCGATGTAAGGGCCTCTCGTACCCATTGCAGCGCGGTATCGGAACTTTCGGGCTTCCTGGCAATGCTGACGAGTATGTCGACGTCACTGTGTCCGCGCACTCCCGTGCCGTGGTGGAAGGATCCGGTCTCCCGTATGGACCTCACGCTGAGCTTGTCGCGCAACGCTGCTTCAACGCTCGCGCGGTGGGAAGCGGCGGCGTTGCGCTCTGATGAGAGCGGAACGCTCCGCGCTAGAAGTTCATCGAAGGCCTCCCTGACGCTACGCTCCGCCATTCTTTATCCCCTCGTTCCTGCGGTCGGCCGTGTATTTCTGCCCACCGCCCTTGATGTTCTTTCCCGCGCGTCGATATGCGCGTCGGCTAATTGGATCGGCCGCTTTATTCTGCTCCTCCATGCGAGCAGTCAGTTCGCTGAGGTCCTGTCTTGCATCGGTCGTATCCCTTGTGGGCAGGTCGATGAGGCGGAGTTGTCGTGCCGCTGTCTGGATCTCCAGGTATGCGTTTGCCGCGGCCGACGCACGGTCGGCTCGCGTTGACGGGTTCACGGCTGTGAGGACTGCGCCGCCGGCGGCTGCAGCAAGGGCTAGGCCGCCACCAAGTAGGTTGAGTTCGTTCGACGCGAGGACCAGCGCACCAGACACCGCAGCCATGGCCGCGACCGGCGCGCCGAGCCAAACGTTGAGAGCTCGCCACGACTTCGCCTGCTCAAACTGTCCCTGGCTGCTCCACGTCGCACGTTCCTCGAGCCTGTCGAGCTCGTCCCTGAGTTCACACCTGACTTCGTCGTTTGGCGTGGCCATCTCGCGAGCGTACCGGTCTGCGGCGCGGCATTGAGGCGCGCAATCGGGCGAAGTTTCCTCTTAGTGATCGTAGGTTGACCTGGAGCGGAGTGTGCGTGTTGCCGCCTGCCCGACGTCGCAGTAGAGCAACGACATGAGAAGTCGTTGAGCCGCTGGCGCTCTTTCAACGGCGTCACCCTCCAGGGTGAAGTTCCTCCGACGCGCGGCGGCAATCGCGTGCCGGTGGCATGCTGGGGGCGTGGCGCAACTCGTGTATATCGACGAGACGGGTTCGGTTGGCAATGCAGCCAAGCGGCAGCCCTATCTCACGCTCGTTGCAGCAATTGTGGACGAGACGGCAGTGAAGCCATTGACTGACCACCTGTCCGCTCTCGCAATGAAGCACCTTGGGTGGATTCCGGCCGACTTCGAATGGCATGGCGCCGAACTCTGGTCTGGGCGCGGGCACTGGGCGTCGAAGAGGCTTGAGCACGAAGCGCGGCTGGCGGCGTTCGAAGACGTGATTGGCCTGCTGCCCACTGTTCGGATTGGCGTCGCCTTTGCCAGCATTGACAAGCGGCGCTTGCACGATAAGTACGAAGGAAGATACGACCGCAACGCATATCTGCTGGCGCTCCAATTCATGCTGGAGAAGCTGGACATCTGGCGACCGACGCCTGAAGTGTTGCGAGTTCTGATCGCCGATGAGGCGAAGCAAGAGCAGCTGAAAGCAATCGAGATGGTAGCCGATATGCAAAGGTGGGGCTTCAGCGGGGTTGTCCCAGGTCGGCAGTTGACCTCGATCATAGACTCGATGCATTTCGTCGACTCGCGACACAGCCCCGGTGTCCCGACTTGGCTCACGGTTTTGAGGTCGTGGTGACAGCGGCCCGGTGACCTGCGGGGATGCTTGCTGAGGTGTGCGGTGGTGCGCACTAATCGTGGTGTCTATCGTGCTCGTCGTGGCGTACGTGCGGACGGTCAAGACGGCTTCGGGGGCTCGGGCGGTACAGATCGTGCACTCCCAGCTGCGTGGTTCGCGTGACATCGAGCACCTCGGGTCGGCGCACACCGACGCGGACTGGGAGCTGTTGGTCGCTGCGGCGCGGCAGAAGATCGCGACCGGGCAGGGCGAGCTGGACCTGCGGCTGCCCGACAGCCCTCCGGCTGGTGGTGGACCGTTGCCGATCACGGGGTCGCGGATGGGCGTGCTCGTCGACGCGCTCGAGCGCGCCTACCAGGCGCTCGGGTTCGACCGGGCAGCCCGCAAGGACGAGGTGTTCAAGCAGCTCGTCCTGGCGCGGATCATCGAGCCGACCTCGAAGCTGGACTCGTTGCGGGTGCTGGCCGAAGCCGGGATCGACGCGCCGTCCTATGCCACGCTCAAGCGGCGTCTGCGCGTCTACGCAGGCCTGCCTGCGAAGGGCCTGCCCCCACTCGACCACGACGCCGACGGCGAGCCGCAGGACTCCGAACCGCAGGACTGCGAACCGCTGGTCGTGGATCCGACCGGTGGTCCGTGGCGGACGAGGATTGCGAACGCGTGCGCCGAGCATGTGGGGCTGGGGCCGGCGACGTACTGCTTGTATGACGTGACGACGCTGCACTTCGAGGCCCACGAGGGCGACGGGTTCCGCGAACCCGGGTTCTCGAAAGAACGCAGGCTGGAGCCGCAGATCACCGTCGGGCTGCTCACGGACGCGGCCGGGTTCCCGTTGATGGTCCACGCGTTCGAGGGCAACCGCGCCGAGACCACGACCATGGTCCCGGTGCTGCAGGCGTTCATGGCCACCCACGGGCTGACCGACATCGTGATCGTGGCCGACGCGGGCATGATCTCCGAGACGAACTGGCGCGCGATCGAGGAGCTGGGCTGGTCCTTCGTCCTGGGGGCGCGGATGGGCGAGGTCCCGATCGTGGTCCAGAAGTGGCGCGATGACCACCCCGGGCAGGAGATCCCCGACGGGCACGTGTTCACCCGCCCGTGGCCCGCCGCGCCCTCGGACAAGCGGCGTGACCACACGTACTACTACAAGTTCTCCGCCGCGCGCGCCCGGCGCACCCTGCACGGGATCGACGAGCAGGTCCGCAAGGCCGAGCAGGCCGTCGCTGGGAAGAGCGCTGTGAAACGCAACCGGTTCGTCAAGCTCGCCGGCGCGACCAAGACCGTCAACCGTGACCTGGAGACCAAGGCCCGGGCACTGGCCGGGATCAAGGCCTACGTCACCAACCTCGACGACCCGAGCGCCGAGCACGTCATCGCGACCTACTCCGCGCTGCTCAACGTCGAGAAGTCCTTCCGGATGACCAAGTCCGACCTGGCCGCCCGGCCCGTCTTCCACCACGTCCGCCACAGCATCGAGGCGCATCTGACGATCGTGTTCGCCGCCCTGGCCGTCACACGGTGGATCGAGAACGCCACCGGCTGGTCCATCCGCAAGTTCGTCAAGACCGCCCGCCGCTACCGGCAGATCACCATCGCCGCCGGCGGGCAGACGATCACCGCCGCCGACCCGCTACCCGACGACCTGCAAGCCGCCGTCGACCGCATCCATCGACCGCACTAAATGAGCCAAGTCGGGTCATAGACTCGATGCATTTCGTCGACTCGCGACACAGCCCCGGTGTGCAGATGGCTGACATGGTCGCGTTCGTCCTGCATCGCATGTTTATGGAGAAGCAACCTCACGAGAACATAACAGCCTCGATTGCCCGGATGCGCCCCATAGTCGACGCAGCTACCAAGACGTGGCGTGAACCTTGGCCGTCCTGAGATCCCTGGGCCGTCTCCATTTGGTCGGCAGCACTCGCCCAACTAACAGGCGGGGCTCGAAGCTGTGATCAGTTTCGAGCGTGTGGGCTGGTGGGCAGGGTAGGACATCGGCGATCATTCAGGCTGAACGCGGATCACGTCGATCGACGCGACTTGAGTTTCGGGCGACGTCACCCTGCTGATGTGGGGAAAGTTGAGAACCGCTCCCGTCAGGGAACGACGATCTGTTCAGGCGAACGTCAAGCAGGGCCAACCACGGCGAGTGCGCCGTTGCTCATGCGGCTTTCGGCGCTGCAGCCTTGGCCGGCCGGGTGCTCAGGACGAGATTGATCGCGGTACGCGTCTGCTCCTCCTCGTCGGGCCACAGATGCGAGTAGGTGTCCAGGGTCTCGCTGGCGTGCTTGTGGCCCAGTCGCGCCTGAACCGCCTTGACCGATGCGCCGTGGCGGATGAGCAGGCTCGCGTAGTAATGGCGCAGATCGTGGAATGTGAAGCCTGAGAGCTTTGCCGCCTTGAGCGCGCGTCGCCAGGTGTCCCAGAACGCCGAGCGGCGCAGCGCGCCGTTCTCGGTGTTGGTGAAGACCAGGCCCTCGGGTCCCGGTGGGTACTTGCGCATGTACTCCTTCAGGGCCTTGATCGTGGCCGTCGACAGCGGCACCTCTCGATAGCTCGCCTCGGTCTTGAGCGGCCCGAACGTCGGCTTGCCCGCGACCGATCCGGTGATCTGCCGGTCAACGTGCATGACCTTGTTGTCGAAGTCGAGCCGATCTATGGTCAGACCGAACGCCTCACCCTGCCGAAGTCCGGTGCACGCGGTGAACAGGATGAGGCCCCGGAATCTCTCGGGGAAGGCGTCGATGAGCGACCACAGAGACTCGGTCGGGATCGGCTTGACGCGCTTCGGTGTCTTCTTCGGTAGGCGCGTGCCCCCGCAGGGGTTCGACGTGATCCGGTTGGTCTCGACGGCGGACTTGAAGATGCCAGACACGATCCGATGGGTCACTCCGACGGTGGCCGGGGCATACCCCTTGGTCTTGCCCTCACCCAGAGTGATCGCGGCGGTCGAGAGCCACTTGACCCATGACTGGATGTCCTCCGAGTCGATCGAGGCGAGGGGCAGGTCTCCGAGACGTGGGTACGTCCGGATCTCAAGGACCACGTCGATCTGGTCCTCGGTGTTGCCACGATGGACCTGGAGCTTGCGCCAGTGTTCGGCGTACTCCTTGAACGTGATCTTGCCGGCGTCCGGATCGACGAAACGGCCTATCAGAATCTCGGCTGACAGCTCGTCGCGGCGGCGCTCGGCGTTGGTCTTGCGCTTGAACGACTCGGCGCGCAGGCGCTTGCCCGGGTCGCGGTAGCGGACGCGCCATCGCTTGCCGCGCCCGTAGTCCTTCGTCTTCTCGCCGTCGCTGTCGAGCCAGCGATCTTCGACCCATGCGGTTGCCATGTCAGTTCTCCTTGGGTGCGGGAGGTTCGGGGCCAGGGTCGGATGGTCCGACGTCGGCGCTATCCGGGTTGCGGCCGGGGCGTGCCTCGTTGAGGGCGTTCTCGATCCAGCGTCGGCTTGCGGCGTTCAGGTCGGATGCGTCGCGGAGGAACTCTTCGGCCTCGTTGCAGATGTCGTTGAGGCCTTCCCAGGCGGCCTCGTAGGCGTCGGCTGCATAGGTGATGTTGCGTGCGAGCTTGGCGGCGTCGCGGTCGACGTCGGCTTCGGGGTCGAGGTCGTAGAGCGCTTCGGGCTTGACGTCGAGGACGCGTGCGGCGACGAGCCCTTCGAAGAAGCGCAGTGGTCGCTGGCCGCGTTCGATCTTCTGGATGGTCTGCGGGTACATGCCGTCGACGCCGTTGCTCATGAGCGACATGGCGAACTTCGCCTGGGTGATGCCTCGGTCTGTTCGGTACCGGCGCAGGTTGGCGCCAATGACTTCGTCTTCGTCCATACCTCCAGGGTAACCGCTCTGGTGCGCACTGTCTCGGGACGTCATATTGGTGTGTGATAAATTGGTGTGCTACGGAGGCGGCGCGCAACCGTGGTGACACCGGGTCATCCCGTGCCGACATCGTCGAAAGAGGGTGGTGCTTGTGGCTGTCACGACGGACGCAGGAACGGACACGGCTGCGCAGAAGGACGATCCGATGCTGCGCACCCGGGAGGTCTCTGACCTGCTGGGCGTGCCGGAGAACACGCTGCGGTGGTGGCGGTACATCGGGAAAGGGCCGGACTCGTTCCGGCTCGGCCCGCGCCGGGTGGTCTACCGGCACTCGAAGGTGATGGCCTGGCTCGCTGCGCAGGAGGCGGCTGGTGCCAAGCACACGATGGCCTGACTCCTCTCAGGGTAGGCGGATGAACGGGGCTCGGACACTTCGGTGTCCGAGCCCCGTTGTCGTTGGCGGCAACGCCACTGGCTCGCGTCGGCCGGTCTCGCCGCTGCGCCCCGCGACCACGGGGCGGGTCGTACCCCCGCTGGGGCGGGGGTCCCACCCCCGCGACTCATCCCGCCCGCCCTTCCCCTCCCACACCTCCCCAACCTTCCCAACCATCCCCCTCTCCGCCCCGCCCACCTCCACCCTCCTCATCCCCTCCCACCCCTTCCCCCACCTCCCCAACCCCACTCCCACCACCTCCTCCCATCCCCTCACCTCCCCACAATCCAGCACACCTCAGGCAGTTGAGGAACGACGGAACCGTTGGCGTTGGTGCGTTTCGGCACCGTTGGCGAACAGCGCGCAGACCTCGCCCGCACACCCCAAGGACGGTGGTCCGTCGTGGCGGTGAGCATCGTTCCGATGAGCGTCGGCAACGGCACGGAGTACCTGACCGGCTCCGTGGCCAACGCCGACTGCGACGCCCCGAACCTCGGCGACGGACTCGGCCTGAACCCAGTCACCGCGTACTACACGGCCGTGGGCACCCCACCCGGGTACTGGCTCGGAAGCGGCGTCGCGGACCTCGGCGGCGGTGTCCTGGTCCCGGGGGACCGCGTGACCACCACCCAGCTCCAGCGCCTCCTGGAAGCAGGCCGGGACCCGGTCACGACCGAGCCCCTGGGGCGGGCCTACCTGAAGATCGCGCCGCTGCGTGAGCGGATCGAAAACCGGGCCGCTGCGCTGGACCCGAACCTGAGCCCAGAGGACCGGCAAGCCGCCGTCGATGACATCGTGCGGGACGAGACTTTGGCCGGGAAGCGGACAGCGGTCGCCGGGTTCGATCTGACGTTCTCGCCCACGAAGTCGGTCTCGGTCCTGTGGGGCCTCTCGGACCGCAGCACGCAAGCGGTGATCCTGGGCGCGCACCGTGCGGCGATGGCCGAGACGATCAAGTTCATCGAGGAGCACATCGCCGCCACGAGGATGGGTACCGACGCGGGGGACGGGTCGATCATGCAGGCCGATGTCACTGGGGTGGTCGCCACGGCGTATGACCACTGGGACTCTCGTGCGCACGACCCGCAGCTGCATACGCACCTGGTGGTCGCGAACAAGGTCCGGGCCCTGGTCGACGGCAAGTGGCGCACCCTGGACTCAAGGGCGTTGTTCAACGCGAACGTCGCGTTCAGCGAGCACTACAACGCCGTTCTGGCCGACCGCCTCGCCGGTGCGCTGGGTGTGAAGTGGGAACGACGTGTCCGGGGCAAGGACCGTAGCCCGCGGATGGAGATCGTCGGAGTCAGTGACGACCTGATCGAGGAGTTCTCCAACCGGTCGGCCGAGATCGAGCACTGCGCGGACCAGCTCATCGAGGAGTACCGCGAGAAGCACGGGCGCACTCCGTCGCCGGGCACGATCAACCGGCTGCGGGAACAGGCCACCTTGGAGACCCGTCCGCCCAAGACCATCGAGTCCTTGGCCGACCTCTCGGAGCAGTGGCGTGAGCGGGCCGGGCGCATCCTGGGCCAGGACCCGACCGAGTGGGCGCAGGGACTGCTGTCCGCTGCCCTGGCCGAACCGGGCCAGGTCTTCACGGCCGGTGACGTCCCCCAGGACGTGGTGGACATGGCAGCCTCGGTCGTGCTGAGCGTGGTGGGGGACAAGCGGGCCACCTGGAAGCACTGGAACCTGTGGGCCGAAGCCGAACGCCAGACCATGCACTGGCGCATGGCCACCCACCAAGACCGCATCGAGGTCGTGGCCCGGATTGTCGCCCAGGCCGAGGGCGGCTCGGTCACCGTGACCCCACCCGAGCTGGCCCCGACACCCCTGGGCATGCAGCGCGCGGACGGGTCCAGCACGCTCCGGCCCAAGCACTCGGTCGTGTTCACCTCCCAGGCCGTCCTGGACGCCGAAAAGCGCCTCCTCGGGCTCATGGACGACCGCACAGCACCACGCCTGGGCACCGAGCGGCTGCGGGCCATCCTTGACCACGGTGTGCGCGACGGTGCGCTGGGCGCGTCGCAGGCTGACGCCATCGCCACGGTGGCCAGTTCAGGGCGTCGCCTGGACCTGCTGATCGGCCCTGCCGGGACCGGGAAGACCACCACCCTGCGCGCGCTACGCACCCTGTGGGAAGGGCAGCACGGCCCCGGGACCGTCGTTGGTCTGGCGCCCTCCGCCGCCGCTGCTGACGTCCTGGGCACCGAACTCGGGATCGAGTGCGAGAACACCGCGATGTGGCTCACCCGCCACCAGCACGACCGCGCCCACTTCCAGGCCGGACAGCTCGTGATCGTGGACGAAGCGTCCCTCGCAGGGACACACACCCTGGACCGCCTGTCCCGTGCGGCCGTCGAGGCCGGCGCCAAGGTGCTCCTGGTCGGCGACCCCGCCCAGCTCCCCGCTGTGGAGACCGGCGGCGCCCTAACCCTGCTGACCAACGAGCGTGCCCGGACGACGGGTGATGTCCCGACGTTGATCGAGGTGCACCGCTTCCACGCCGACTGGGAGAAGCGCGCCACACTCCGACTGCGCGACGGTGACCCCGCCATCCTTGCCACCTACCAGGAGCATGGGCGCATCCTGGCGGGCACCACCGAGGACATGACGGACGCCGCGTATGCCGCCTGGAAGGCCGACACCGAGAAGGGGCTGTCGTCGGTGCTGGTCGTGCCGGACACCGCCACGATGAACGACCTGAACCGCCGAGCCCGCGCCGAACGCGTCCTGACCGGACTCGTCTCCGACGGCAACACCGTGCGCCTGGCCGGGCAGACCCGCGCCTCAGCCGGAGACCTCATCCTCACCCGTCGCAACGACCGCGCCCTGCGCCACGGACACGCCGGATGGGTCCGCAACGGCGACCGCTGGCAGATCACCCGTGTGCACCCCGACGGGTCAGTCACCGCTCAGCGCATCGACCCGGACGTGCACACCGATGCCCGGAACGCCGACCGCCAGCAACTCAGTGGTCCGATGGTCCGCCTGCCCGCCGCCTACGTGGTCGAGCACGTCGACCTCGGCTACGCGATCACCGCACACCGCGCCCAAGGCCTCACCGTGGACACCGCGTACACGGTCGCGAGCCCGAGCATGAGCCGCGAGAACCTGTACGTCGCCCTCACCCGAGGCCGCGCGACGAACACCGTGTTCGTGCCCGTCGACCAGCCCGACCGGAACCACAACCACGAACACGCCATCGGCGCGCACATCGACCCCGACCTACCCGACCTCGACGCGGCCCGCGCCGTCCTGGCAGGCATCCTGCAACGGGTCGGCGCCGAACCCTCCGCACACCAGTCCCGCCACGACGAGGAGCACCGGTGGGGTTCCATCGCGCAGCTCGCGGCCGAGTACGACACCATCGCGAACCATGCCCAACGACCCCGCTGGACCCAACTCGTCGCGCACACCCTCGCCGGCGAAGGCTTCACCCGACGCGACATCGCCCACGTCGTGGAGTCCGACGCGTTCGGGCCACTGTGCGCCGAACTACGCCGAGCCGAAGCAGACGGCCACGACGTCTACCGCCTCCTGCCAAGGATCGCCGCCACCAGGAGCCTGTACGACGCTGACGACGTCGCGGCCGTCCTGCACGACCGCGTCACCCACGCCGCCACCCGAACAGCCCACGGACGCAACCGGATCGTCGGGCTGGTTCCACAAGCTCAGGGGCACTTCCCTCCGGATGTTCATGAAGCGCTCGACCGGCGCGCTGAACTCGTCGAACAGCGTGCCTCCGCTCGCGCAACCCAGGCCCTGCGCGACCACGAGACCTGGACCAGGCACCTAGCACCGCGCCCCCACGGACTAGCTGAACGCGAATGGTATGACGTCGTTGTCTCTGTGGCCGCCTACCGCGAGCTCTACGGCGTCGCAGGAGACAGTTTGCTTGGCGACCCGCCGACCACGCTGGCCCAGCGCGACCACGCCCGGCGTGTCCGCGTTCTGGTGCGGGACCTGACCAGCAGCAGCCACTCGTACGCTCGACTCGGCCCGTCTCGCCGCGCTGCTGGTCCCAGCTTTGGGTCAAGTTGATCGACTGGTGAAGGCTGTGTGCGGGGCGTCGCCGACGAACTTCTCCCGTGGTCCGCTCCGGCTGGTCGACCTCGGCACCGGGCTGATCGAGATCACCCGCAATGACACTGGTCCAGCCGCCCTCAAGCGGCAAGCATGGGCACGTCCTATTCCAGACGAAGGGCATGCGAACACCATGGCGGTCGAACAACTTAGAGTCGGACAGTCTCTTGCCGGGCTACTCGTTGACGGGGTCCAAGGCACCTCGTACGTGGGCGCGAATCTCAGGCTCCATGAAACCCGTGGGCTCCTGATCGAGATCCCCTTCGATGCCTACGACGAGACTGGGCAGTTCACCCACGTGCGAAACTGGTTCGACTCGCATACACCGCCCGAGAATCTCTTGTTCCGATCTACCGACGGACCGATTTCGCTGTTTGGCCTGCGCTGGGGCGGGCACTCTTACCCGAGCGGTCTTACTGCCGGCCTTGGAACGATCCGAGTAGGCGAAGCGGTCCTCAACAGCCGCGATGGCTCGCTCACTGACCCCCTCTTGGTGAAGCAGCTCAGAAGTTGGCTCGACAGGCTCAACCAGTGGACTGGGCTGACCACGGTGAGCAAGGAGGTCACAAGCGATCCTGACGGCAGGATTAGCCGCGCCAGGCGCTACACCGTCACCGTCGAGAGCGTCGATGCTGTGACCTGGCAGCAGGACGATGCCACGCTTGCCCTTGAGACCACATGGCGTTCTGCCGAGGAGAGCGACCACCTGGGCCGTCGCCATGTCATCGCCGACGACGTGGTCCTCGAAAGTTCGTTTCCTGAGCCGCGTTCATTCGAGGACCATCTCGTCGAGCAGCGCAAGGTCGCCAATCTTCTGGTGTTGCTGTACGCGTCACAGGTTTCTTTCCGACGCCACCGGCTACGTGATCAGCGTTTCGTCGATAGATTTTTGAGCGGCGAGGTCATCGACACGCCCTTCGTGGATGTGATCAGTGGACGTACCGTCCGCGACTGGACGCTACCGATGCCTGACTCGAAGGAACGGCCTATCGCATTTCTTAAGCGTATTGGCCCAGATGGCTTGGCCACGTGGGCCGCAAACTACGACCAGTGGAAGCGATTCGTCCTTCCGGCCGCCAACGCTTTCGGGCGTCGCGATGTGATCGTCGAGGAGACCGTAATGTCGACTTCCACGAGTCTCGAAGCAGCCGGTCAACTGATCGGCGTTCGTGAGGACGAGGAGACGACATGCAGCCGCAACGGCAGACCGACGACAGCCACCCATGTCTACCGCTGCCTCCACTTGCTCGGCATCACGTGGCCGGAACACATCGACGGCATCGAGGGCCTCGCACGAGCAATAGCGAACAACTACAACACCATCAAGCACGCTGATCGAGGCGACTTCCCCGACGCGCGGCATTCCATCCTAGTCAGCCACATCAACAGATGGATCGTTCGTCTCCTGGCCCTTCACTTGACCGGCAAGGGTGACGACCTGCTCAAGGACTACCGCAGCAGCAACTCCAACGAACTCTGGACCCTCCGGCAGTTCTTCGACGGATATGAACTCGGCATCGACGCACAGGGTGCCTGGCACACACGTGCCCCGCAAGAGCGGTGACGACGTACGTCCCAAGGCATGGCGGAGTCAGCCGAAAACGATCTCGCGGAACTGGTCGCGGACATGTGCGAGGGGTTCGCGGTCGCGGGTGTAGTAGAGCTTGTTGGTGAGCAGTACCGCCCAGCGGTTCTGCTTCGGGTTGAGCCAGATGGCTGTGCCGGTGAAGCCGTAGTGCGTCCAGGACTGGTCGGCGGGATCGGTGCCAGGCGCCGGATGCCAGAACAAGCCCCGCGTTGGTTCGAGGCCGCCGGTGTGGACGTTGAGGGACTCGCGCGTCCACTCGGGGCCGAAGCCCGCAGGGGTCACGGCGGTGGCGGGGTCGAGCAGGTAGCGCAGCAGTACGGTGAGGTCGTCGAGAGTGGAGAACGCTCCGGCGATGCCGCTCACGCCGCCGAGCAGGCGGGCGGAGAAGTCGTGAGCGATGCCCTTGAGGTGAGTGCCGGTGTCGTCGTCGAGTTCGGTCGGGGCGCAGCGTGCGATCAGTTCCATGGGCAGAGGTCCATAGCGTGTCTCTCGCATGCCGAGCGGGCCCCAGACCCGGTCGGTGGCGAGTTGGTCGAGCCGTTCACCGCTGAGGTACTCGGCGAGGTAGCCGAGGATGAGGGCGGCGCGGTCTGTGTACTCCACCGCACGGCCGGGCTCGCGGTGCAGGGCTTCCTGCAGGACGCCGCGTCGGATGGCATCGTGGTTGGTGCCGTAGAGGTTCTTGAGCTGGGCACGCAGCGGCAGTCCGGCCGTGTGGGTCAGGAGCTGGTGGGCGGTGACGCGTCCGAGCGAGTGTCCCGCGACTTCGGGCCAGAACTCGCCAAGGGGTTCATCGAGGTCGAGGTGCTCGTCCTGCCAGAGGGTCCCGATGGTGGTCCAGACGGCGAGGATCTTGGTGAGGCTCGCGACATCGAACACGGTGTCCGGTCCCATGGGCTCGTCGGCACGCGTTGGGTCCAGCAGGCCGGTAGCGCCGCGGTCGATGGTGCCGGTCGCATCGCCAATGGCCCAGACCGCGCCGGGGTAGACGCGGTCGCGCATTCCGGCGGTTACCAGGTCACGGAGTTGTTCGGTGGTGGAGGGCATCGGTTCCTCTGCTTCTCGGATGGGCCGTCCTGGTCAGGGTAGGGGTGTCCAGGGCGGCATGGCTGGACCTGGTGTGGTCAGGAAAGGCTGTCGCTGAGTGCGGTCAGCGCGGAGGCGGTAGCGGACAAGGGGAAGCGAGTGGCGTTGGTGCGGGCGGACTCGCGGAGGTCGTCGGCCAGGCCGGGCACGACGAAGCGACGTAGGTTCGCCGCCAATTGATCCGGGTCGGTGAAATCCGTGGGTAGCGCGGACTCGCCGAGAGTTTCGTCGAGCCCTGGTACGGGCTGGTAGAGCACGGGCAGTCCACAGGCTTGCGCTTCGAGGGCGACCAGGCCCATGGCTTCCAGCGTGGTGGATGGCATGAGCAGCGCGTCGTGGTCCGCGAATGCCTTCCACAGCTCGGGCCGAGGAAGCCACCCGAGGTAGTCGACATCGAGCCCGGCCTGCCGCAGGGCCGGCCGGAGTGCATAGAACTCGTGGGGCGGCGCGGCGATGCTGAGGGTGTAGTCGGTGGCTGTCCCGAGGGCTCGGGTGAGGCGGTCGCCGCCCTTCTCGGGGGTGAGCCTGCCCGCGTACAGAAGCCGTTGCCTGCCGTCCGGGGGCGGGCGTCGTGGCGGCGGCCCGGCGAGGAGGTGGTCGGGGATGCCCCAGGGGATCTTCACGACCCGATCCGTGGTTGGGGCGAGCGTGTGGAGTCGGTCTGCCATGGCCGAGGTGGGTACGACGATCCCGTCCGCGCTGCGGACTGTGTCGCGCAGGACTCGCAGTTGGTCGGGGTAGGTCTCGGCGAACAGCAGGTCGGTCCCGTGGACCAAGGCGACTGTCGGGTGGTCCGGGAGCGTTCGCAGGAGAGCCGGAGTGGCACCGAAGGTGAGGTGTTGCAGGTGGACGACATCGACCTCTCCAGGGTCGAGCACATCGGCCAGGGCGCGGTGCAGCGCCGTGACGTACTGCGTGAAGCCGGGCTCGTCGAGGCACTTGCCGTCGACCGCGAGCAGATCCAGACCCGGCACGGCCTGGAGCCCGTTGTGGCTGGCGTCGAGCATGAATGCTCGTGCGGGGATGAGCGGTTCGGCGCCGGTGTACAGGTCGCGGAACAGTTCCACGCTGCCGCCGGGGCTTGCGGCCGGTAGATCGAGAAAGGTTGCCACGCGAGCGGTCATGGGATGTTCTCCTGGAACTCTTCATGGAGCCGGGAGATGTCGATCCCGTCGGTGGAGGTGTACTTGCGGCCGAGCTGTTGGTAGCTGGCCACCGGCCCATAGGTGCGCAGGAAGATGAGCTTGCCGAACGTCATCCCTGGGTAGATGCGAACGGGTCTGACGGCGCGAATCTCCAGGGTCCAGCGGATCGCGTGCCCGACATGGCCCAGTGGCGCGGAGACGTGGACCCAGATGCCGAGGCGGCCGGTGACACGGTCGCCGTTGAGCATCTGGGCGTACCTGTCGGAAGCCGTCCGCTCCAGGGTGACCCCCAGGTACAGGACTCCGGGTTCCAGGACGTACCCCGACTCGGGGATAGTGACCTCGGTGAACGGCATCGGCATGGCGGCGTCCAGGTCCGTCGTGCAAACCCGGAGTGTTGTCCCGAGACGCCAGTCGTACGCGTTCGCGGACAGCCGTTCCGTGTCGAACGGGTCGATGGTGATATCCCCGACCTCGACGGCGGCGGCGATGGCGGGGCCGGTCAGGATCATGAGGCCGCCGCCGGGCGCTGGGTGTCGTGCCAGTAGCGCGAGGCCTGCGGTCCCTGCGCGGCCTGGTACTTGCCTGCGTACAACTCGAGCGGGCCGGCCGCGACGAAGAACATGATCTGGCCGATCTTCATCCCGGCGTAGACGCGCAGCGGGCGGGTGGGGGCGAGCATGAGCGTCCACTGACCATGGAAGCCGATATCGCCGATCGGAGCGGTGATCTCCACGAACAGCCCGAGCCGCCCGACCGACGACCGTCCGAACAAAAGAGGCACGAACACATCCGACCCAACCTCCTCCAGCGTGTGCCCGAGATACAGCTCGTTCGGCTGTAAGACGTACCCCTTCGAACCGATCTCGATGGTGGACGTCGGGTTCGGACGATGCGCATCGATGACCGGGTCCACGTACGTCATCAGGGTCGGGCCGAGGCGCACGTTGTAGCTGTTCGGGTTGACCTGCGCGGGCTCGAACGGCGTGACCCGCAACCGCCCGTCGCGCACTGATGCGGTGATCTCGGGACCGGTGAGGATCATGGTGTTACCTCCGAGCAGAGGACATGACGGACGGCCTGGCTGAGTTCGAGAACTGTCGTGGGCGGACCTTCAAGGGGAAGCGTCTCGGCGAGGTAGTCCGTGGTCAGGACGGTGCTCACCTGACCGAGGGCTCGGTCGGGTTCGACGACCAAGGGACCGGCCCTCTCCGCGAACTCAGAGAGCAGCGCTGAGAGACCTACCTCGGGCTCGACTCGGGCATGCACGATGCGATTGCCGAATGGCTCGATGGCCAAGAGATTGTCGGCGGTCAGTGCCTGCCCGAGATGAACCTGTCGCAGCGCGGACTCGTTGAGGATCACCACGGCAGAGGGCGCGCTCCTTGGAAGCCAGCTGGCGACCTGTTCGAGCACGGCCATGCGGTCAAGGGTGCGGCCTCTCCAGCGGTGATCAAGCGGGCCGATACGTGTCGTCAACTGGTCGCGGAGGAGTTCGATCTGGCGGCCGAAAGACTCCAGCGCTGCCGGAACCGTGTCGGTGGGTTCGAACCGAGCGGTACATGCGTCCCAACCTCTCCCGGCTGGTGCAGCGGTCGAAAATCCGGACGCGAGTTCAGCCCCCTTGACGACGACGGTCGAGCCGACCCGTTCGGGTCCGTGACGTTCGCTGTGGCAGTGGCCCGCGAAGATGACGTCGAGGAACGGGCACGCCTCGGCGAGACGGAGGTCGTGGTCGAAGCCGGAGTGCGACAGCAGCACCCACGCGTCGACCTCACGGCGGTGCTTCTTCCACACGTCCGTGAGTGCGCTGGCAGGGTCGATGACGTAGTGTCCGGCGCGTTCGCGAACAGGAATCGCCGCGAACGCCTGCTCACCAATGACAGCGGTCACGGCCACCCGCCGTCCGCCGATGATCGTCCGGTGCAGGTGGCGGAACAGTGCCTCGTCGCTCGACTCTTCGATGACGTTGGCGCACACGGTCATCTCGCGCAGGCCGGGCTGCAGATGGTGACGCCAGCCGTGGTTTCCCGGGGCGAGAACGTCGAAGAGCGAGACCAGTATCTCCGTCTCGATCCGGCCCTGTCCGAGGCTGTAGTAGCCGGTTCCCTCGAAGAAGTCCCCACAGTCCACGACCAGTGCGTCGCGCCGTGTGCGGTGCAGCCCGGCGAGCAACGGCCCGACCTCACCGAGCTGCGAATGCACATCGGTCGTCGCCACGATCCGCTCCAGGATGCGCTCGGTCACGGTCGCTCCTGGAGGTCTGCGCCCAGCGCACGGAGCTTGCCGGGCAGGTCGGCGTGGCCACGTCGAAGCTGTGCCAGCCCGGTCACCGTCGTCTCGCCGTGGGCGGCCAATGCCGCGACCAGCAGGGCCGAACCCGTCCGGATGTCCGTGGCCTCCGCAGCCCCTCCCATCAGATGCTGCGGTCCGGTCAAGCGGGCTGTGGTCGCGGTCAGCGGCTCGATGTCCGCGCCTAGGCGAGCGAGCTGCGCCAACAGGTTTCCGTGCCGCCCGGGATTGATCGCATCGCCGAACTCATGCGTGCCGGGCAACCCCAGCGCCAGGGCCATCAGCGCCGGTTCGAAGTCGGCGTCCAAGCCCTCCGGATCCAGGGACGCGCTCACTCGCAGACCTTGGCCGCTCAACTCACCATCGTCGAGAACGACGAGCGCGTCGTTCTCGACGTCGACACCGGCGCCGACACCGTTGAGGAGCCGCGCCACGTACTGGACGTCACGACCAGTGACTCCCTCGACGCGCCCGCTGCCACCCGTGGCGGCGATCGCGCACGCCAAGGTGCCTGCCTCGATCTTGTCTCCGGGGATCCGCCACGACACCGGAAGGTCATCGGTCTCGTGTGGCGGGGCCATCCGGAGGCGGGAAGGGAGAAGATCGATGCGCCAGCCGGCGGAACGCAGAGCTTCGAGGATGCCGGTGAACTCCGGGGAGAGATTCGGGTTGCCCAGCTCCAGCCGCACATGTCCCACGACGGCGCGGAGCACGGCCACGACACTCGCGCCCCGAGAACGGAACGGGAGATCGATCGTTACCTGGTCCGGGGTCTCCCGCGCCGCTACGTGGTAGCCGCTGGTGTCAAGCTCGACCGAGTCACCGAATCCGGTGTAGACCTCGAAGTGCAGATCCATCCCGCGATCACCAATCCGGCAGCCACCAGGCCAGGGCAGGTCGGCGCGGCCATGGGCGGCGAGAAGCGCGGGAATCAGGTAGTACGACGCCCGGATGGTCCCAGCGAGTTCCAGTTCGCTCGGACGGTGCCCCGATCCCGGGCGCACGCGCACGGACTGCTGACCGTCCGGTACGCGGTCCACGCGGAAGCCTGCTTGTTCCAGGAGCCTGAGCATCACGAGCACATCCGCGCTCGACGGAGTGTTCGACACCTGCACCGGCCGTTCGACGACGGCAGCGCAGGCGAGTAGCGGTAGTGCCGCGTTCTTCGAGCCGTCTACTCGGGCCGTGCCTGCCAGACGAGGTCCTGGACGAACGATCACAGCGGTTGCCGCCGCGCCGTCCCAGCTGCTGCCTTGCCGAGAGTGCTCCGTCATGTTCGCGATCTCGCTCACACGTTTCTCCTCTGGTCGGGACTTCGCGGAGTCGCCTGGGTGGCTCCTCTTCTGCTGGTGCGGAGTGCTCGCAGGGGGCGGCTGAGGCTCCCGGTGCTCGGGAGCCTCAGCCTGGGGTCCGCCGTCTGGGGGCGGCTCGCGGCCAGTTCGGGACAATGGCGGCCGCAAGTTTGGGAAGCGGGGACTGATTACAGGTCGCTGAGGGGCAGCTCGAACCCCGCCGGACCATCACCGGTGACGCTGCGCCACTGGGCACGGCGGCGGCCTTCGTCTCCGCGTGGGATCGGCAGGTGCGCCTCCAGTGCGGCGGTCTCGATGGCGCGCATCGTGGTGCCGACGCCGGACGGGATCGGCGCGTGCCGGACCCAGTGACCGTCCTGGAGAGTCCATGCCTCGCACCGGGACAGGTCTGGTCCCGTGCCGTGCCACACCCGCAGGACGGCTGGGCCGGGCGCACTGGCCTCGGCGGTGGCGATCTGGGCGGCCAGTGCCGAGGGGCCTTCGCCCCGAGAAGTGGACACGTCTTCGTGTGGTCAGGCGGCCAGCCGTAGCGTAGCCGGGTCGGTCTCGTGTTCGTAGTCGATAGGGCTCTGGTTCCCGAGGCGGGAATGCGGGCGGCGCAGGTTGTAACGCGTGATCCAGCGGAAGACCGCGAGGCGGCAGGCGCGGGCGCCGTCGAACGCGGGTGCGCCGGCCAGGGTCTCGCGTTTCAGCGTGGCGTTGAACGACTCTGCCAGGGCGTTGTCGGCGCTGGTGCCGACCGCGCCCATGGACTGAGTCACCTGCAGCCGGCCGCATAGCTGCGCGTAGTCCTTCGATCCGTACTGGGCTCCGTGGTCGCTGTGGAAGATCGCGCCGGCCAGAGAGCCGCGCTCGGCTACGGCGGCCTGGAGGGCGTCGGTGACCAGCTCGGTGCGCATGTGATCAGCCAGCGACCAGCCCACCAGACGGCGCGAGTACAGGTCGATCACCGTCGCCAGATACAAGAACTGCCCGCCACCGACCGGCAGGTAGGTGATGTCGCCGACATACCTGCGGTTGGGTGCCTGCGCGGTGAAGTCCCGCTTGATCAGGTCGCCCACCCTCTGCCCCGATGGGTCCGGGACTGTGGTGCGTACTCGTCGTCGTAGCCGGATCCCCGCGATGCCGTGCTCGCGCATCACACGAGCGACCCGTTTGTGGTTCACCGGCGGCCCGACCGGGTCGGCCTTACGCAGCTCGGTCGTCACCCGCGGCGAGCCAAGAGCCGGATCCTCCTTCAGCAGAGCCCGGATCCGCGCCGCCAGCCCGGCATCAGCAGCAGCCCGGGCGGCACGACCAGCGGCGCCGTCGCGCCACTTGTAGTAGCTCGACCGGTTGATCTCAAGGACCTGGCACAGCCGCTTCACCGAGTAGGTGGGATGGTGCTCGGCGACGAACTGGAAGCGGCTCACCAGGTCGTCTCTCCCGCGAAATACTTCGCGGCCTTACGCAGGATCTCCCGCTCGGTGGCGAGCTTGCGCTTGTCGGCCTCCAGGCGGGCGTTGGCCGCCTCGAGCTCGGCGACCCGTGCCTCCAGCTGCCCGACCCTGCCACCGGAACGCACCGCGGGCTCGCCGGGCGTCGTGCCCGCTGCCGGACCGGCCGTCACGGCGGCCTGCCCGCGCTGCTCGGCAGCGCGGCGCACCCATAACCGCAACGTCTCTCGCGAGACGCCCAAGTCCCGGGCGATGCCCTTGATCGTCGCCCCGGGCGTGGACTCGTACAAGGCCACAGCATCGGCCTTGAACTCCTCCGGATAGTTCTTCATAGCCATGCGGATCAAACTCGCTTCCTCTGGATCCACGATCCAGTATCAGCGTGTCCACCAAACGGGGTGAGGGCCCGAGAGCGAACCGTCTACGGCTGGGACGAGCGAGCGCAGCACGGGTAGAGCCCCGGCCTCGGTGATGGTGCCGGTGGTCTCGTCGGCGGAACTGCGCACGATCGCGGATGCGTGTCCCATCGCTACGGAGCGTGCCGCCCAGCCAAACATGTCGCGGTCGTTGACGCCGTCTCCGACAGCCACGGTGCGGTCGGTGGGGATGCGCAGGTGCTGGCGTACGCCGTCGAGCGCGACCGCCTTGTTCACGTCCAGCGCCGTGATGTCGCACCAGTCCGGCCCCATTGGCGTGACCGTGACCCCGGTCGCGCGCAGAGCATCGGTGAACCGATGGATGCCTGGTGCGGCGAGCACGACCCGGGTGGCGGGCTCAGTCGTTAGATAGTCGAGTGTTGCGGGCTTCTGCTGACCGTTCAGCTTCCCCGGCGCGAACGGGCGGTTCGTGCGCCACCCCCACCCGACCGCCTCCACCGCGACCTGCACGGCCGGGACCAGGGCCACAGCACGGCTGATCACGGGCCCCGGGGTGAACGTCCGGGAATCAACGACGTCGTATCCCGACGGCGCCGCCCGGTCCAGGCGGACGGTGAGTGCGCCGTTGGAGGCCACTGCCCACCCGTCGGTCAGACCCAGCCGCACCGCCATCGGCAGCAGACCAGCCAGCGATCGTCCTGAGGCGAGCACGATCTCGTGCCCGGCGGCGCGGGCCAGGTCCAGCGTCTGGACTGTTCCGGACGGGATCTTGCTCTCGCCGTCCACCAGGGTCCCATCGATGTCGAGGGCCACGAGGGTGCGGCTGGAGGTGATGGTCACGGCGCTCATCGGTCCACCGCCTGACGCAGCACCGACCGGACCTGGACCTCCAGGCCATCGCACTCCCCGGTCCAGAGCGTATTGCCGGGCACGAACATCCGGTGATCCAGCGGCATGTCCAACCCGAGCTCGCGGGCGATCTGCTCGCCCTCTTTGAGGTGGGTCGGCTGGAGGCTGACTCGGTTGCGCGTGACGATTACCAGCTCGATGCGGTCGGCGCCGATGAGGGCCAGAATGCGTGATGCTGCTGTGAGTCCGTCGCCGATATCCATCGGGCACCGTCCTTCTTGGCTGGGAGGCATCACGCTGTGCACCGGCTTGTGCGGCTCATCGAGGCGTCGCGTCGTTGCTGCTGTGCTCTTCACGGGACTCTCCGGAACGTTGCAAAGCCATCTGGGGTGCTCGCCGGGAGCGAGCGTGGTGGCTAGTCTTGTTGCGATCTGACTGGCCGGGCAGGGCAATCAACGGGGCATTCTGGGAGCGTCCTTCTGGACACCTACGCGTCCCGCGAGGGGGACTGAGTAGTGGGCAATGACCTACTCCGTGCGCGGCGCGTGGCACTGCCGTCCCGCATGCGTGCCGGGGAGCCCATGTCGCGCTCGGAACTCGCGGAAGCCGTCAACGCGCACGTCTGGGCGACAACGGGCCAGCGCACCACCCTCGATGCCCACGCGATAGCCCGGTACGAGCGAGGCCAATCACGATGGCCCGGCAAGCAGTACCGCGACAGCCTGCGTGCCGTTCTCGGCGTCGAGACGGACGCCGAGATTGGCTTCTACAGAACGAAGCGCGGCAGCGCGGCACGAGACGTTGGTCGATTGTCCACGTGGGACATGGATACGCTGACCGGGCTGACTGACCTGGGGAGCAAGTTCGTGGATCTCACCCGTCGAGGCCTTCTCGGCGTGGCAGCCTACTCGGCCATCGCCACCGCACTACCCAGCGATTCCTGGTGGGCGGAGATGGCCCGCCGATCCGCCGAGCGCGCCGCACACGGCGTTCGCACCGTCGGACACGGTGACATCGAAGCGGTGCGTGAGTCCGTGACGTTCTTCTCCCGTATGGACCAGCGGCACGGCGGCGGGCACGCGCGAGCCGCCGCCATGCAGTACCTCACGGATGACGTGAACCGACTCCTGAACGGCTCGTTCGTGGACGACACGCTCCGGAGGGAGATGTTCTCCGCTGCCTCCGAACTGGCCTACGTCGCAGGCTGGATGGCCTTCGACAACGCGGAGCACGGCATCGCCCAAGGCCTGTTCACCTCCTCGGTCAAACTAGCCGCGGAAGCCGAGGACACCGCGATGGCAGCGCACACACTCCGGGCGATGGCACACCAAGCGATCGACCTCGGTCACCTCACCCAAGGCCATCAACTCGCGGCAGCCTCCGTGGACGGCGACCGCTACGAAGCCGCCGCGCCACGAGAGCGCGCACTGCTCGGCGTCGTCCACGCACGTGCGCTTGCCGCGACAGGCCAGAAGAGCGCAGCAACGTCAGCGCTAGTCCAGGCCGAACGGGACCTCGCGGCTGCAACACCGGGCGGTGACGAACCCGCCCGAGTCTTCTTCTTCGGCGAGGCGTCCCTCGCGCACGAGACCGGCAACACACTCCG
Organism: Promicromonospora sp. CA-289599; assembly: GCF_050936155.1. Lineage (NCBI taxonomy): Bacteria > Bacillati > Actinomycetota > Actinomycetes > Micrococcales > Promicromonosporaceae > Promicromonospora > Promicromonospora sp. CA-289599. Next base: position 753,788 of record NZ_JBNJNI010000001.1, on the reverse strand, counting down.
AGACATCGGAGATCTTGCCGGCGCCGAGCAGCAGCTCGAACACTCTGTGGTGACCCGGAAGGCATCCGCCTTCAAGCGGACTCACGCCGTCACGCTGGGCTACCTCGGAGACGTGCAGGCAAGACGCGGCGAACTTGAACTCGCGTGCGCCACCTGGAGCACGACCCTCGACGCGATGGACGGCGTGCAGTCAGCAAGGGCTCGCCAGACCATCGTCGAGATGCGATCGGCGCTCGCGATCCACAAGGCCACCAACTCGGACGTCGCTATTCTCGACGAGCGTGCTCGCGCCTACCTGGCCGCTACGAACTGATTCCCGGAGGAACGTTGACCGACCCCATCGTCATGACCCCTGTCGCTCGTGTCGTCGGAGGGCGCACCGAGCCGACCGACGACTACTGGGGCGGCACACACTCGATCATCCGGATCGACCCGGACGCCTACACCCAGGCGGCGGTTGCCGGGCTCGATGAGTTCTCACACCTCGAGGTCGTGTTCTTCTTCCACCTGACCGACCAGACCGACCTCAACCCCGGTGCCCGTCGCCCGCGCGAGAACCCGGACTGGCCCGAGGTCGGGATCTTCGGGCACCGGAACATGCGCCGCCAGAACTGGATCGGCGTCTCACGCTGCCGGCTCCTGTCCATCGACGGCCTGGACCTGCACGTCGAAGACCTCGACGCGGTCGACGGAACGCCGATCCTCGACATCAAGCCCTGGTTCGCCGAGATGGGACCGCGCGGCGAGACACACCAGCCACCGTGGGTCTCGGAGATGCTTGGCGACTACTTCGCCCCGGCCGTGAACGAACAGCCGCAGTTTTAACTCTGCACAGTCCACGTCCAGTTCGCCGATGGGTCGGTATGGGCCTTGCGAAACGCCGCTGGTCGCAAATTCTCCAATGCTCGCGAGCCATGGGAATTGGCCCATCCCGCTGGACACTCCGACAGTCGGTGAGGTCTGCCAGGGTGTCCAGCGTAGCGATGATCTACGACGTCGACTTTCGGACGAACAACGAAGAACACGGGTCCCACACGGCCGCGACCTTTTCGGGGAACGCGTTGGCCCAAGTGCTCAGGAACGCCCGCTGCACCAGTGATTCTGCAAGGAAGTCGAGATCTTCGCCTATCTGACCGAATATCAGATGAATGTCTCGGTTGGTTCGATTGCGTTCTTCGATCGACGCCCGGACCCGAGATTGCATCGGAGTATCCAACTGCAGTGCGAGGGTCAATTTGCCGAGGAGGTTTCCGACGATATCTAGGCTGCCCTGAATGTCCTCGAAGACTGTGGCCTCCGGGTGGCCGTCTCCCGGGCCGTAGACGAGATCGGCACGCCCCTCGCCTGGAGTGTCGGTCGTGTCCGATGGGTCGGTGATCTCGCGGGACTCGTAGCCATCTTCGTTCCGTTTGTCGCCGTCGAGAAGTGCCGCAACGCGGAATCTTCGCAGTGGGTTCGCATTGTGAAAACGTGTGTGGTCTCGCGCTGGCGCCGCACCGCCCAAGCTGTGGATCTCAATGCCAGCAAACTCGTAGTTCTTTGCCTGGCAGTAGGCTCTTAGGGTGACTTCTGCGAACAAGGCGGCAAACTCATCCTCGGTAAACAGGGCAAGTTGAGCGTCAACCTGCCCTGTGAGAGTTCGCAGTGCGGCGACGTCGAGTTTTCCTTGTGTCAATCTTCCGCGATACGTCGACCACACGGCCTCGGTTGGTAGCGGAGCAAGTGCATCGTTTGAATGGGTGGTGAAAATGACCTGGCAAGACTTCCGCCGGGCGACATCGATCAAGTACTCAACCAGGCGGCGAGTGGCGACCGGGTGTAACCCATTCTCGATCTCCTCAATCAGAAGCAGGGAGCCACTGGAGGCTTCTTCGACGCGGCTGACAATCCGAATAATACTGGCCTCGCCCGCGCCAAAGTGGAACTCACTATAGTTCTGATCCTCGTCGTCGGCGCTACGCACGGCATAGATGGACGACTTCCCCTGGCTGTCCGCGTCGACCTGAAGGTAGTTGGCGGCAGCCTTTCCAAGGATGTTCTCGACGGCGTCGACCACCTCTTTCGAGAAGGCAACTTCTCGAACGCCTGTAAAATCTCCTCCGATGAATCGGTAGGTGTCCTTCCGTTCACTTGCTGGAAGGGTTCGTCCAATTCCAGATATTACGACCTCTCGCTTTACGGCATCGCGGTTCCACTTGGCCTTCAGATAGCTCGCGGTTCGACCAACAGACGCGGGCGAACCGGGTCGATCGCGGTCGATCAACTCATACTCGATGCGCCACCCTCGCATGCTGTCGTCGTAGGCACCACTCTTTGCGAAGAACCGACGTGGTGGCACAGAGTCGTAGATGAGCCCCGCTGCGCCCAGGATCGTAGTCTTTCCTGCCCCGTTTGGCCCGATCAACGCTGTCACGGGAAAGTCGAATCGAATCTCGCGATCACTGAAACCTCGGAGTTTCACGAGGCGCATGCCCGTGAGGTACTTGGTGTATCCCCGTTTGCGAACTCTCTCGGAAAGGCTCGCAATGGTGCTATCCCGAATCTCGGACTTCAAGGCGTCCCTCTCGTTGGAATTTGTGCCCATAATCGGCGGTGGAGGATGCGGTGACATATCTCGTGGAACGTGCGCGCACTTTCTGCCGAGGCGCAACGCCCTTTCCGTCAGGATGTCGGACTCGCATCTCATGCCTGTCTGTGGGAGCTTGCGGGCAAGCGCCCGCTAATACCCGCAGGATGTGTTGCCCCACTCAATCAACTCGCCGATGTCGACCTTCAGCCCGGCAACGTCGGGATCGTCTCTCCAGATCGGATCGATGTCGGCGCACCCAGCCTCCTTCGCGAGTCCGTTGCCCGCGTACTCCGTCCCGTCTTCGGTGACGATCACGAGCTGGTTCGCGCCCGGGCACTCAAAGGCGACCCATTCGACGGTGAGCGGCCAGTCGAACCCCTCCGCCTCTGCGTACTGCGCGCCGTTGCGCAACTCCGACTCGCCCTCGCCGCTCGAACAGGCGGGGAGGGTGACAGCGGCGACGGCAACGAGGGCGCAGGCCGAAAGGTGTGCGGCACGCACGAGAGACATGGCCCCATCGTCCAGAGCGATCGGGGGCAGATCAAGGCAAGTATCGGGTGAACCGGCTTGCTGGGGATCATTGCGCCGTGCGATCCGATGGTGGCAGTCTGCAGATAGTCCACAAGAGGTCCGCGCAAGCCCCCCATCCGCTGCCAACACGACCAACGGCCGGGTCGTTGGAATTCCACGTCGAACGGCGGTCAGCAGGCCGGCGCCCAGGAGCGTGACAGCCGCCATGCCGGGAGCGACCATCGGGACCGGGGGCTCGTCGTCCTTGGTCACGGTGATGGTCGCGGTGGCTACGTGCTTGACGCCGTCCGGCCCGGTCGCCCGGTAGGTGAACATGTCCGTCCCGATGAACCCTGCAGCCGCGCCTCACGCAGTCCGCGACGGTGGCCAAGGCACCCGTGTGTGGGCGAAAACGGGTGACTTTTTGGGTGAACCGCTCGAACTCCAAAACACACGCGGGTTCCAGACTTCGGCAATCCCGCGCTGACCGGGACGACGCCGATTGGTCCGATATCGGATCTCCGGCCTCCTTCCGAAAGAACACGGGTTCTATGGCCGCGGTGCACAAGGGCCCGATTGCCGATTCGGGAGCTCTTGCAGCCCTGGTTCGTGTCAGGTTGCAACTCGCCGGGCTTCCAGGTGCCCCGTAGCCTGCAATCCCGCGAAAGGACAAGCCCATGGCTGGTACACCAACCGAGGTCCAGGGTCCGGCACAAGCGACGGCCTCCGTCGACGTCGACGGAGCTTCCGATAACGGAGCCCGATCCGGCGACCTGCCCGCCCCTGAACCTGCGAGTTCCACCACGACAGCACGTCCGAAGGCCGCGAGTCCCTCCAAGAGACCTGCCCGGAAGTCATCGAAAAGCGGCGGTCGTAAGACGCTGGCGAAGAAGACAACTCCACGAAAGCCTGCAGTTGCCGCACAGCAAGCAAAGTACCCGAGGCACGCCGTCGAACGGGCGCTTCGTATTCCGCAGGCCATCTTCGACCAGAACGCAGGCAAGCCCACGACGCTTGCGGACGCCGCAAAGTTCGCTACGGGCGGATCAGCGAATGGCGCTTTCCAGGTGGAGGTCTCGTCATCCAAGAAGTACGGCTTCCACAAAAGCGACAAAGGCTCGTTGGTGCCGATGGAGAGAGCGCGTAGCATTCTCTACCCCCAGTCCGAGACGGACCGGATAACAGGGTTGCGCGAAGCGGTTCTCGAAGCGCCCGACTTCGCGCAGGTGTATTCCCACTACCGAGGGGAGAACCTGCCCGATTCAGAGTTCTTTGTCAATGCATTGCGAGACACGTTCAAAATTCCCGCGGATAAGATCGAGGAGTTTGTAGAAATCTTCGACGAGTCGATGAGATCGGCACAACTCATCGACGCCAGTGGTGAACGTCCGCGCTTGATCGATGTTGGGCGAGATGACCACGTCCCGGGGGCGATGGCCGCTACGCCCAAGAAAGTTGCCGTGGCAAGCGGCACATCCTGTTTCGTGATGCAACCCTTTGGTGGGCGGCTCGGCACTTATTACGAAGCCATCTTTAAGCCGGCAATCGAACAGGCGGGGCTCACGCCAGTGCGTGCGGATGACGATATCTTCGCGACTGGGAAGATCATGGATCAGGTCTGGCGTGGCATTCGGCAAGCGAAAGTACTTGTCGCCGAGCTTACGTCTAAGAATCCGAATGTGTTCTACGAGCTTGGCTTGGCGCATGCTCTGGAGAAGCCGGTGATCCTAGTATCGTCCAACCAGGACGACGTCCCGTTCGATCTGCGGCATATTCGAGCCATCTTTTACGATACGAACGACCCCTTCTGGGGTCAAAAGCTGATTGACAAGATCGCGGACAATATCAAGGCCGCTCTCTCCAACCCTGAGGAAGCCATCTTCCGTGCGGATGGGACTGGCTAAGATGGCGAGCGTTCATCGTTCTCTCACCACCAGGCGCGAGCGGGACTGTCCGATGGTTTCCGTATCGCGCGCTGCCGGGCATGTGTCGTGGACGGGTACACATCGGGTACACATGACCGCCGTCTGAGCCCATCTGACGCCACCCTCGCCAACGCACAGCGACCTCGGCAGAACCGCGAAATTCCAACGTTCTCGCGGTGCCCAACAAACTCGGCGGACACCGCGAGACATACCGGCACACCCTCCGGGAGAACCCGGCGTACAGACCGACTCGTCCGCTCTTGACGCTCTGACCTGCGTCGGGGCATTCGCCGGGACGTGGGCGAGTCAGTAGCGGGTCAGGCAGTATCGGCGGTGCGGCTGGCGAGGGCTGTGAGGGCGGCAAGGTGGTTGTGGAATGCCCGCCGTCCCGATGGGGTGAGTTGTATCCGGACTCGACTCTTCCCGCTCCGTGCCGCGCGGCGCTGTGAGACATAGCCCGCGTCCGCGAGAGCGGAAAGCTGCTTGCTCAACGCAGAATCGGTTGTTTGGAGCAGATCGCGGAGCGTGGCGAACTCTTCCTCTGTGACGGGGTCGAGGAGAGCGCAGATTCGCAGCCGTGGAAGCGGGTGGATCACCGGATCGAGAGCGGGGAGCGCAGGCACTGTCACTTTTCGATTCGGCTGACCTGGCGAGCCCAGGAGCGATCTATGAGCGGGCCCATGGTGGTGACGAGGGTGAATGCGACCACCGCGGCCATCAGAGGAACCCACCACCAGCCTTGCTCGGTGTAGACCGCTCGGCTGAGGCCGACGACGACACCCGCGAGGATCGCGAATCCGACGAGTTGGATCGTCATCCGCCCTGAGAGCTTGATCTTCCGCACCGCAGTCGGCTGCTTCCACGCCGCAACAACCGCGATGAGAATCAGTAGGACAGGGGGAACGGCGAGCTGGAACAGTGCAGGCCAGTTCGTGGTGTAGGGCAGGAGCGCGAACACGGCGAGGAACAATCCGAACATGATCCAGTACCGCTTCGGGCGTCGCAGTCGCTCCGCATTGAGCTTCTTCGTCGCCTCGACTGCGTCGAGCGCTGCACGCGCTCCGGCTGCGTCAGTCTCCATACCGGAGAATCTAGTCGTCTTTTTCCTCACGGGAAAGACAGGATCGAGCCCAGTGCGGGGCGGGCTGCGGACCCACCATGCGCTGGCTGTTGTGCTCGTCGCCGCGCGTTGTGGGTCGGTACAGCTGGGTCAGCCTTCGAGGAGCACGGTGGCGTGGTCGCGCACGGGCTCTACGAGTGCGTGGTATTCGCCGTGGCGTGCCCGGTCGAGGATGCGTGCGACAGCGAGGATCTGCGAACGTCGGCCGTCTGATGTGTCGAGGACGTCGGCGAAGTGGTCGTAGACCTGACGGGCTGTCTCGGGAATCAGGAGGCTGTGGCAGGACGTCGATCCTGGCGCTCATCCGGTCGCGCTGCTGGGTCAGGAACTCGATCAGTTCGGGTTCGGGGTCCTCGACGGTAATGGCGCGGGGCTTGTCGAGGCACGGCTGGATCTCCTTGATCATCCGGGTGGGGATCCCGCTGTCGATCGCGAGATCGCGCACGAGCCGCACATCAGCGAGTCCACGGTGAAGTTCCACGTGGCGAACATCCTGGACAAGCTGGGTGTCGGCTCGCGCGGCGAAGCGGCGGCGCTGGCTCACCCGGCGGCGTCCTGCGGGTCCGCGCGCAAGGAGCCGAACTCGGCACCGCGCATAAGCTACGTCGCCAGCCCTTTCACTGGCCTCAAGAGGCACACAACCGAAGGGCTGACAATCACCCGTGTCAGGGTTTACTTCGCTCGACGAGCAATCGCCTCGAAGACGTGCCAGTGCTTGGTGCCGCGGGTCGTCCGGTCCTCGCGGTCCTTCTCGTCCAGGTCGACGACGTCGAGCCCGTCCAGCAGGCGCTCGACGTCGGCTCGGCTGTGGAAGGTGAGGCGTCCCGGGGCGATAGATGGGTCTTGTGCCCACGCATCGTTCGGGCCGAACAATGTGACGGCGAGGTAGCCGCCCGGGAGCAGTGCCTCGCGGACTGCCTTCCAGACCCGGTCGAAGTCCGCTACGGGCACGAACGGAAGTGCGTACGAGGCATGGACCAGGTCCGCGTGCGGGAGCGGGAGAGCGTCCTGCACGAAGCTGGGACGGTGCGCCAGAGCGGGCCGATCGGAGTCGGGAACGGCGGTCAGGGCAGTGTCGGCGGCAGGCTCGATCGCCGTGACGCGCCAGCCTGCCGTCAGCATCGCCGCGGTCTCGATGCCGGCCCCGGCACCGAGGTCGACAGCGATTCGGCGGGTTCCTGGTCCCGCCAGGGCCAGGACCCGTTGGCACAGCGCGCGCACGGGCCGTGTGCCCTGAACGGTGTTGTAGGCATTCCAGTGCGCGAGATCGAAGCGCGGCGTGTGGTCCGTCATCGATCAGTTCTTCTCCAGGAGATCAGCAGATTTCACATGCGGTGAGGTGGCTGCCGTCAGCGAACTGCCAGTGGGCGGACGCCCGCAGGGGCGCGACATCCACGGAGAGTGACGCCGTGGAGGCTAACACGTGGGGCTCGACGTGCTCGGGGGTTCACTGGCGCCCGGAACCGCCCTCGGTGTCGACCGGGTAGAAGCGCGCCGACTCGATGACGCCTTCGCTGTTCACCGTGACGGCCACCCCGCGGAACCAGAACTGGCCGTGCTCGCCGGTCTCGCTCGTGTACTCCCACTCGGCCCAGATCTCGTCGCAGCTGTGGACCTGCGGCTCCGCCCCTGCCTGCATGGTGGGATGAGCAGCGAGGATCCCCTCCCAGGTGCGCCGCACGGTCTGGCGACCCGCGAAGGACCGCACGGGATGCGCAGGCGTGGTTACCGAGTACCCGGGCGCGAACCATGCCTCGATCGCGTCGAGGTCATGGGAGTTGATCGCCTCGAGGGAGGCGGTCGATCACGGTGGTCATCGAAGTCATGGCGAGTCCTTTGTGGTGGACCCCGGCTGCGGCGTCCCGGACGCATCCCGTTGACGGCGTCGGAACGCGGCGCGACGCTCCGGCTCAGATCATCCTGCGGACCCACCTAATCGTTTCAGTCCTTGCCAGGGCGCCGGACCGCGAAGTTATGTGATGTCACACGACCGGAGTCTCTGTTCGGTCCCCCACCTGTCGAAGACGCCAGGTGTCGTAGAAGAGGAGTCGCGATGAGGACTACGTCAAGACCTGGCCGTCGCACCTTGGTGGGTGCGGCGCTGTGCGTCGCATCAGTGGTTGCCGGTTTGATGGCTGCCGCGCCGGCGCAGGCCGCGGAGAGCACGTTGGGCGCCGCGGCTGCGCAGAGCGGGCGGTACTTCGGTGCGGCGGTGCCGGCTGGGCGGTTGAGCGAGTCGGCCTACACCACGATCTTGAACCGTGAGTTCAACATGATCACGGCCGAGAACGAGATGAAGATGGACGCGACCGAGCCGTCGCAGAACCAGTTCAACTTCTCACGCGGCGACCAGATCGCGAACTGGGCGATCCAGAACGGCAAGCAGGTGCGCGGCCACACTCTCGCGTGGCACGCCCAGCAGCCGGGCTGGATGCAGAGCATGGAGGGCAGTGCGCTGCGCAACGCGCTGCTCAACCATGTCACGCAGGTCGCCACCCACTACCGCGGCAAGATTCACTCGTGGGACGTCGTCAACGAGGCGTTCGCCGACGGTGGTTCGGGTGGCCGGCGGGACTCGAACCTCCAGCGCACGGGGAACGACTGGATCGAGGCGGCGTTCAGGGCCGCGCGGGCGGCCGACCCGGGCGCCAAGCTCTGCTACAACGACTACAACACCGACGGGATCAACGCGAAGTCGACCGGGATCTACAACATGGTCAGGGACTTCAAGGCCCGTGGGGTGCCGATCGACTGTGTCGGGTTCCAGTCGCACCTGGGGACCTCGCTCTCCAGCGACTACCAGGCCAACCTGCAGCGGTTCGCGGACCTGGGTGTCGACGTGCAGATCACCGAGCTGGACGTGGAGCAGGGCAACAACCAGGCCAACATCTACGCGGCGGTGACCCGGGCGTGCCTGGCGGTCTCGCGGTGCACCGGCATCACGGTGTGGGGTGTGCGCGACGACACCTCCTGGCGCTCGGACAACCCCCTGCTGTTCGACCGCTCGGGCAACAAGAAGCCCGCCTACTACGCCGTCCTCGACGCGCTCAACGGCGTCTCCTCGGGCAACACGTTCCGGCTGCGGAGCGAGTCCGCGGGCCGGTGCCTCGACGTGCCGAACGGCACCACCGCCAACGGCACGAGCCTGCAGATCTGGGACTGCCACAGCAACTCCAACCAGCAGATCACCCAGAACGGCCAGACGCTGCGGATACTGGGCAAGTGCCTGGACGTCCCTGCGGACGCCGCGAACGGCACCCCGGTCCGGCTGTGGGACTGCAACGGGGGCAACAGCCAGCAGTGGACGTCCAACGGCAGCGCGATCAGCAGTGTTCGGTCCCCGTCGCTGTGCCTCGACGTGAACGGCGCGGCCACAGCGAACGGCACGGCCGTGATCCTGTGGTCGTGCCACTCCAACGCGAACCAGCGATGGAGCCGGGTCTGACCGGCAGCCGCTGAGTCGCGGGTGGCTGGTCGGACGGGCACAACCACGCCGTCGGCTGGGACCGTTGAAATTCCAACGGTCCCAGCCTCGCTCACGCGGCTTTCGACGCTACGGACTTGGTCGGTCGACTACTCAGGACGAGGTCGATCGCAGTACGCGTCTGCTCCTCCTCGTCGGGCCACAGGTGCGAGTAGGTGTCCAGGGTCTCGCTGGCGTTCTTGTGACCCAGCCGAGCCTGGACCGCCTTGACGGATGCGCCGTGGCGGATGAGCAGGCTCGCGTAGTAGTGGCGCAGATCGTGGAAGGTGAAGCCGGAGAGCTCGGCCGCCGTGAGAGCGCGTTGCCACCTGTCCCAGAACGCCGAGCGCCGCAGTGCGCCGTTCTCGGTGTTGGTGAACCGGGTGATCAACTTTGCAACGACCCTGGCCCTGAGGTGGTCCCGGACGCCACAGTTCCCGGCCCCTGACCGACCAGCGCCACGCCGTCGAAGGTCACGCCTGGGCGCCGACCGGGACCTGAACAGTCACTCCGAACCGCCCTCGGGATTCAGCGGAGGCTCCTCCACCCGGGGTAGGGCGCCTCCGCTGAGGCGTCACGCCATCAATGTCCGAATGGCAAGCGGCACGAGAAAAGCCGCAAAGAGCACCGTCACGGACCACTCAGAGAAGCCGAACGAACTCGTGAACATCTTCGCCTTCGCGGCCAGGGTCGACGCTTCGCGACCCTCATCGCGCGCTTTCTTCTGCGCCAACCACCAGGTACATCCGAAGAATATCACTGCAAGAGAAAGGAGCAGTGCCCATTGAGCTAGCAGCGGCCACCCGTCCATGTCATTACCCCTTTCAAGCCCGAATCATATCGTAGCAGGCGCCTAGGCCAAAGACGCCAGCCACCACCGCGGCGCCTTCCTTCAACAGGGTGATACTGGCAGCAGCCTTTGAACTGGTTGCTTTGTGCTTCGCTATACCAGAATACCCGTGTTTGACAACTTTGTTCCCGAGGGCCTTGATCTGCTTGACAATCTCCTTGAATATCGCAGAATTGGAACTGCCAAGCTTCTTCCACGCAGAGTATGCCTTGGCGAGCGAGGTGCCCGCCTTAGCGGCCCTCAGCTTCACTACAAGCTTCGCGATGCCAACGGCGGTCTTTGCATACCCTAGGGCTCCGAGCGAGATGGCCCCACCGACACACTTAGCCCCTTTCTCAACCCACCACTTCCAGCTCGGATCCGCTACGACAGGGAATGCCGTATCAGGACTCGTCTCGACGATCTGGATCAGTTCATTGCCGTGCAGAATGTACCGAGTCGGGACCGCCCTTCCGTCGGCGTCCACCGCCCACGGTGCCTCGATCTCAGCAATCTGCTCGACCTCTGTCACTGTCGTGGTCTCCGGGTCCGGGAGGGCCGCGAGAAGTCCGATCTCTTCGTCCGAGAGACTGTCCAAGTCATCGATTGAAGTGAATTTCTCACCGACAACTGCCTCGACCGCCTCGGCAGTCCGTGCAGCCTCGCCTGGCAGCTCGACCTCGCGCTCGACCTTGCTCAGAACCGCGATCGAGCCGTCGTTCTGAACCGCCAGTTCCGTCCCGTCCGGAACTTCCAGCGGAAAGACGATCTCGTTCGAAGCAGTTTCATCAGCGAGGATCGCCAAGACCTGTACACCGCCGTCGGTCGCTCGAGCAACCATGTCTGTTGCAGGGGCCGCGTCAGGGACGACCATCGAGCTGTCCACCGTGTCAGTCGCGCCGGCGCTCAGGCTGAGATCGATCCGAAGCTCTAGCCCCACGTTTGCAGCGATCGAGATATCACCTCCCTTGCCGAACGCGACAGCCCCCTGAGCCGATGAGAGTCGTAGGACACCGTCCCCGGACTCCGTCAACGGAACTGCTCGCTGCGCGGACGCGGAACTGGCGAGGGACACAGCAGTGGCAGCATCACCCGCAACGTAGTCCGTGGCGGCGTCGACGATAGCCTGCTGGTCTTCGGAGGGGCCCGTCTGTAGCTCGTGGCCGGGCACGTCGTCCGTCGGCTCGTCCGTCGCGACGCTCGGGGGCGCACCGAAAGCCAGGCTGGCTCCAGCAAGTGCTGCGATCAACACCGCACTTCTCCGCCACTTTTTGTGCGTGGGGTAGAAGGATTCCATCTTGACATTCCTCCATCTGGGCGCACTGCGCCCGCGATATCCTCATTGGCCGCCTTGGCCACGAGACTTGATACGGAAGCCCTGAACACGGCGCCGGCCCTGGCTGCGACTTGCCGCAGTCTCATGGACATGAATTCTTGGGGTTGCAGAAGATTGCCCTGGTTCGCGGCGCGCGAGCCATAGCTGGAGTCTCCGGGAGCGGGACCGCTGCGGCAACGAAAGCAAGATGTGAACCATGTCATACAGGCAAACGAATGGTGGCCGCCCGGCCCCTGCTGCAGTGGTCAGGGTCGTTGCAAAGTTGATCACCCGGTGGAGTGCTTGTGCGGCGTGGCGTGCGTCGGGCAGGGCGTCGGCCGTGGCGGGTATGAGGGCGGGCGCGGCCCCGTGTCAAGCCCCGAGTTTGATGGAGAGCTGGTTAGTTGGTTTCCAGACTCGGCGTGACCGGGTCAGCCACGGCGTGTAGCGCCTCGTATGCGGTCGGCGGGACGTGGCCGAGCTCGCCGTGCAGACGCCGGCCGTTGTACCAGTCGATGTATTCCACCGCCGCGATCTCGGGATCGTCCAGACCGCGCCACGGCCCCTTGTCACGGACCGGCTTCCGTGGTGCCGACCTAGCGCCCAATCCTCCGGGTGTCGATGTCTCCATCAAACTCGGGGCGGGACACATTGGGTACACATGAACGCCGTCAAAGCCCCGTCTGACGCCAGCCTCACCACTGCACTGCTTTGAGCACCGCATCTGCCCCTCCGGCCAGCTGAACGCGCGTGGCGCCCCCATTGACGCCTCCGGTGAGGCGATCGAGAAGAGTGACCTCTGCCCCGACCACACCGGCCACGTCGCCCAGGACCTCGGCCGGCAGCGCAGCATATGCTCAACACCTTACGGTCCAGCACGGCCGATGAGCCTAGTCGTGCTCGGACGAGGCGACGTCGGAAGCGCTCGACGGGCCGGCCGGCCGCCGCCCCCGCGCGCTGCGCGCCATCTGACCGCTCAACTCCCCGCTTACCCTGCCGCGGATCGTCAAGATGTCGGCTGTCCACTCGTTCACGCCTTCCCTCCAACTCCCACTTGTGGCTGATGGATGCCTCAAGACGCCCGTTAGCATGCCCGACATGCGATTAGCCGCTGGAGGGCCGAACGACGTCGACGCCTGCGTCGAACTTTGGCGCACCGCGACCGCCGCCCGTGACGGGATCGAGCCTGCCGACGTTCCGGAAACGGTCCTTGCCCGGGCCCGGGGCAAGCTGGAGTCCGCCGCACCGTCGTGGGTTCTGGCGCGGGAGCCTGGCGGAACGCCCGTCGGCTTCGGACTCACGCTCTCGCCGGGCAGTGGGTACGCGGACGATCCGCCGGACGCGGCCTACGTCGCTCTGCTGGCCGTCGCCCCGAGAGCCCAGGGCCATGGCGTCGGCGGGGCCCTTCTCGATGCCATGACCGAGCTGTCTGCCGCTGGTATGAGCTCCGCAGTGCTCCACGTACTCGAGACGAACACCGCTGCCCGCTGCCTGTACGACAGCAGAGGGTGGACCGTGTCCGGCAGCCCATTTCCCCATGCTCTGTCCGGCTTGTCGGTGCTGCGGTACACGACCACCTTCGGACCCGGGCTGTCACCATGACGATGCGCTGGCTTGAGATGGACGATGGTGTTCGGCTGAGGACATGGCAGTCGGGCGCTGCTGATGCGGATCAGTTTCCGGTCGTCCTGGTCCACGGCGGGCCGGGCCTCCCTGACTACCTGGAGCCCGTCGCGACCTTGATCGACGACATGGCTCAGGTGCATCGCTACGACCAGCGAGGCACTGGCGGTTCCCGATGGGACGGTCCGCACACCGTGGCTCGCCATGTCCAAGACCTTGGGCAACTGATCGATGCCTGGGGTCATGACCGGGTGGTCCTGGTAGGACATTCGTACGGAACCGATCTGACGAGCTGCTTCGTGAGAGCGCACCCTGAGCGGGTCGCAAGAGTTGTCTACCTGTGCGGGCCGTTCGTCGGGCCCTGGCGCGATCCGACGCGCACCGCGGAGCGGGCACGCCGCTCCGATTCGCAGCAGGCTCGGCTCGAAGAGCTCGAGGTGCTCGCGTCACGTACTGACGAGGAGGAGATCGAGTACCTGGCGTTGTCGTGGTTCACCGATCATGGTGACCCGAACCATGCGTGGGAGTGGGCCATGGAGTCCGCGCACGCCTTGCGTCCGATCAACTGGACCATGAACGCCCAGCTCAACGCGGACAAGAGGACAGAGCCGCTGGAGAGCGACATCGACCGGCTGCGTGCGGTCCTACCTGCCGGTTCCACGATCATCGGCGGTGCGGAAGATCCCCGGCCTGCCGCAAGCCTGCGGCGGCTGGGAGTCGAGCTGGGCTGCGACGTGACGATCATTCCGGGAGCGGGTCATCATCCCTGGATGGAGCGTCCGGCCGAGTTCGCGGCAGTGCTTCGTGGTGCTGTCGCCGACACCGATCGGCGCTGGTAGACGCAGAAACCGCACGTTCCGAGATCGATCGGACGCGGTGTCGACTCGGCTCCGCCCTCCGCAGGTCTGTGACCGGCAAATACCGCTGGTCTTGGCTTGTCCGTAATGCTTCGATTGGCTGGCCCCGCCGCCACGTCTGGCGGGCAGCCCAGGCACGCTCTATGTGGTGCCGTGGGCCGGGTCCGGAAAACTGGAGGAAGCACACATGCCAAACGCACCGATCCGGGTCCTCATATGGGGCGAGAACCGGCACGAGCAGGTCGAGTCGTCCGTCGCCGAGCGTTACCCGGACGGCATGCACGGCGCGATCGCCAAGGGCGTCGGCGAGTGGCTCGGGGACAAGGCCCGCATCGCCACGACCACCCTCGACGAGCCCGAGCACGGGCTGACCTCCGACGTGCTGGACGAGACCGACGTGCTCGTCTGGTGGGGACACGCCGCCCATGGCGACGTCGCCGACGACGTGGTCGAGCGGGTCCACCGCCATGTCCTGGCCGGCATGGGTCTCATCGTGCTCCACTCCGGACACTGGTCCAAGATCTTCGTGAAGCTCATGGGCACCACCTGCTCGCTGCGCTGGCGCAGCGAGCACGACCGCGAGCTGGTGTGGACCGTGAACCCGCAGCACCCCATCGCCCGCGGTATCCCCAACCCGATCATCATTCCCGAGCAGGAGATGTACGGCGAGTACTTCGACGTGCCGACCCCCGACGAGCTGGTCTTCATCAGCGGCTTCAGCGGCGGCGAGGTCTTCCGCAGCGGCCTGACCTACCGCCGCGGCTTCGGCCGCATCTTCTACTTCAGCCCCGGCGACCAGGACTTTCCCGTCTACCACCACCGGGACGTGAACCACGTGATCGCCAACGGCATCGAATGGGCCCGGCCCGACCGGGAGCGCGAGACGCCGACGCTCCTGCGCTACGAGACCGACGACTTCTTCAACGGCCAGGGCTACCGAGGGGCGTTCGAGCGATGACCTTCCGGACCATCGAGACCGAAGGGCCCCTGCGCCTCGTCGTGGTCGGCGCGGGCGGCATGGGCAGGGCCTGGACCCGCGCGATCCAGGCGGACCCCGCCACCGAGCTCGTCGGCATCGCCGACCTGTCCTCGGCGGCGGCCGGATCGGCCGCCGCCGAGACCGGCATCCCTGGCCTCGCGGTCGGGGCCGACGCCGTCGAACTTGCTCGCCGAACCGGTGCGGACGCGATCCTCAACGCCACCATTCCCGAAGCGCATCACCCGGTCACGACCGCCGCGCTGCTGGCCGGGATCCCGGTCCTGGGGGAGAAGCCGGTCGCCGCGAGCGTGGCCGAAGGGCTTTCGCTCGCGGCCGCGGCCGAGTACACCGGGCAGCTGTTCATGGTCAGCCAGTCCCGCCGCTATCACCGGTCGCTCTTCGACGTGAAGCGGCAGGCGGCGGCGCTCGGCGTCGTCGGCCTGGTCGCGGTCGAGTTCTTCAAGGCCCCGCACTTCGGCGGCTTCCGCGACGAGATGGCCAGTCCTCTGCTGCTGGACATGGCGATCCACCAGTTCGACATGGCACGGTTCCTGCTCGACGCCGACCCCGTCTCGGTCTCCTGCGAGGAGTACAACCCGCCGTGGAGCTGGTACGCCGGCGACGCGGCCGCCACCGCGGTCTTCGCCATGGAGGGCGGAGCCCGCTTCACCTTCAACGGCTCGTGGTGCAGCCCTGGCTTCGAGACCTCCTGGAACGGCGCCTGGCGGATCTCCGCCGAGCGCGGCACCGTGCTCTGGGACGGCGACGGCGAACCCGGCAGCGCCCCCGAGACGTCCGTCGCCGAGGCCGAAGACCCAGGGCACGAGATCGCGGGATCGCTGCGCGAGTTCGTCGCCGCCCTCCGCCTCGGCACCGAGCCGATGGGGCGGGTGCACGCCAACGTCATGAGCCTCGCCATGGTCGAGGCCGCGATCCAGAGCGCGGCCCAGGGGCGCAGGGTCGCGATCGACGACGTGCTCGAACGGTCCTACGAGTCGGCGCTCGCGACCGAGCAGCACCCCGAGGTCCTCGGGGTGCTGAAGTCCTGGCCGTCGGTCCGGGACGCTTTGAGCGGGTGAGGGCACGGGTTCGGAGCGGGCGGCCCGTCCTGTCGTTCAGTGTCCTGGGAACGACGGCGGCCGCTTGGCCAGGAACGCCGTGGTGCCTTCGCGCATGTCGCCCGTCGTGAACGTCGTCCGGAAGGCCGCCTTCTCGATGTCGAGCGCGTCGGTAGTGGTTCTCCCGACCGAGTCGCCGATAGCTGACTTGCACAACGCGACCGCGACCGGTGAGCGAGTGCCGATCTCAGCGAGTGTCGCGGCGGCGGAGTCGAGCATCTCGTCCCGGGTGTCGAACACCCGGTTGACCAGTCCGATCCGCCGCGCCTCCAGGGCATCGATCTTCCGGCCCGTGTAGATCAGCTCCTTTGCCCAGCCGGGGCCGACCCGGTGGTGCAGACGCGCGCAGCCGCCGAAGCCCGGGATCAGGCCGAGCGACACCTCGGGCTGGCCGAACACCGCCGAACTGGTGGCGTAGATGAAGTCAGCGGCCATGGCCAGCTCGCAGCCCCCGCCGAGCGCATAGCCCGACACGCAGGCGATCACCGGGACAGGCAGCTCTTCGAGCAGCCGGGTGACACGCTGGCCGAGTGCGCCGAAGGCCTCGCCCTCGTCGGGGGTCATCATGGACATCTCGCGGATGTCGGCTCCCGCGACGAACGCGCGCTCACCGGCTCCGGTCAGGATGACGCCGCGGAGGTCGCCGCCGTTCGGTGGAAGCAGGTCTTCCAGCACGGTGCACAGCTCGGTGAGCACCGTCCTGTTCAGCGCGTTCAGCGCGTGCGGCCGGTTCACGGTGATGGTGAGGACGCCGCCGTCGTCCGACAGCAGCAAGGTCTTGTCGCTCATGGTGGTTCCTCTCAGGAGTCCCATATGGCGCCATAGGCCGGGATGCCTCGCATCTCCAGCTGCTCGACGATGTTCCAGGTGGTCTTCTTGTTGGAGATGCAGATCACCGCTTCCGCGTCGAACTCGCGGTACGTCTGGTAGGCGAGCGCCACCAGGTCGGGCTTGCCGGAAGCAGTGGTGTCCCAGATGACCGGATCAGGTTGCACGGCGAGGATCTCGTCGACCAGGTCGTCCCCGTAGGTGGCCCGCGGGGCGCGAGTGGACCAGACGAGGCGAGAGGGTGTCTCACGCGAGAGCAGGTGTGGCAGGCAGGGACCGATACCGCTGCCGGTGGCCACCCACACGACGCGGCGGAACAGCCGGTCGACGTTCCCGACACCGGCTGTCGGGATGCCCTTGACCCACAGGTGCGTCGGGCGGTCGTCGATCAGCGCCCCGGTCCAGTCGCCCGCCCGCGAGATGGTGAGCCGGAATCCGGGCGCACCGGGCGACGGCACGTTGGCGAAGGAGTGCCATTCGCGCAAAGGGCTACGGCTGACCGTGGTGGACGATCCGGCGAACGGCGTCACGCCGTAGTCGAAGCGTACGAGCGCGACATGCGTGGAGGGCGAGGTGATCCGTACCGGCACCCGGCGCAGCCGGAGCCAGGGTAGGGCGACGCTGACCGACACGACGAGCAGCACCAGGAACGGCGTCGGCCCGGCCTCGGAGAACAGGAAGGAGTGCAGCCAGAACAGGGCGAGCAGGCTCCAGCCACCGAAACGGTGCATCAGCTCGAAACGGTTGTGGTGGCGCGCCCGGAGCGTCGGCAGCGCGAACGTGATCATGGCGAACAGCAGTGCGGCGATCAGGTAGGTCACCACAAGCACCGCGGCGCCCACCGGCCGCACCGTCGCGGTGGCCGCGAAGACCAGGAACCACCCGGTCGCGGACACCATCCCGCCGACGTGGATGCCCCCGAACACGTGGTAGACCTTGCCGAGCAGGGCGCGCACCCGCAGTGGCCAGGTCACCGGCGCGCTGGTCGCGGACAGGAAGATCGCGTTGATCACATACTGCTGCCGGATCAGCGTGGCGACCGCGACGTTCGCCAGCATCATGCTCGAGATCGTGCCCAGGTCGCCCAGCCAGCCGCCGCCGGCGAGGACCACGATGTTGACCGCGACCACGCCCGCTGCGAGCCGGTTGTGGTGCATCAGCCACCTGTGTCGCCACACGCGGCGCCACCTTCCGCGAACCGGTGGCAGCGACTGGGCCAGCTCGGTGTCGGCCGCGGTCACGCCATCGCCTCCTCAGCGGTCAGTCCGGCGACCAGGGTTCGCTTGTCGACCTTGCCGCGGTGCGTGGTCGGCAGCTCGGCGACAGCGTGGACGGTGGCCGGCACGCAGTAGTAGGGCAGGACGCCCGCGACCACATGGCGGGCCGCGACGGCGTCCACTCCCGCCGGGGTGACGAAGCCGACCAGCTCGCCGTCGTGCAGCACGGTCGTCGCCCGCTCGCAGCCGGGTGTGCGTTCGAGCGCTGAGGTGACCGCGTCCAGCTCTACCCGGAAGCCACGGACCTTCACCTGATCGTCGGTGCGCCCGTGGTGCTCGAGCCGGCCGTCGGAGGTCCAGCGGCCGAGGTCGCGGGTGCGGAACATGCGGTTCTCGCCACCGAGGAACGGGTCGGGAAGGTAGCGCTGCGCGGTCAGCTCAGCCTTGCCCAGGTAGCCCTGGCTGACGCAGGCCCCGCCCGCCCACAGCTCGCCGACCTCGCCGATCGGGCACGGCCGAAGGTGCTCGTCGAGCACGTAGACGGTGGTGTTGGGCAGCGGTGAGCCGATGGTGGGCTGCTCGCCGTGCCGGTGCGGCGCGGCGATCGTGTTCACGATGGTGACCTCGGTGGGTCCGCAGGCGTTGTGGAACCGGGCGAACGACGACCAGGCGTCCGCGAGCGGGCGCGGGCAGCGCTCCCCGGCCACCGCCACGACGGCGACGTTGCGGCACTGGGCCGGATCGAGGCTCGCCAGAACGCTCGGTGTCGCGATCACCACGTCCACCGACCGCACCGCCCGCAGGATCGAGCCGCCCCTGATCACTAGTTCCGCACCACGACAGAGCGCCACGAAGATCTCCCACGCCGCCATGTCGAACGCGATGTTGAGCAGCTGCGACACCTTCATGCCCGGCCCGACGCCGAGTGCTCCCGGCCCGTGTGTGACCACGTTGCACAGATTCGCGTGCGTGACCACGACTCCGTTCGGTGTGCCCGTGGTGCCCGAGGTGAAGATCACCACCGCCGGATGCCCCTGCGTGCTCGCGACCGCGGGCGGCTCCGCCCGCTCACCGGAGAGCTCGTCCACTGCGAGCACCACCCGACCGGGCAGCGCGGGCAGAGCGGTGACGCAGTCGGACAGCGTCAGCACGACTCGGATGTCAGCGGTCGCGACGATGTGCGCCAGGTGTGCGCTCGACGTGATCCGGGCGTCCTGAGGCACGTACGCGGCCCCCGCCTTCAGCACCCCGAGGATGCCGACGACCATCGGGATCGAGCGCCTCACGAACAGCCCGACTCGATCACCGGGGCTGACGCCGAGCCGCACGAGCCGTTCAGCGAGCAGGTTCGCCCGTCGGTCGAGCTCGCGGTAGGTCAACGACTCGCCGGCGTGCGTCACGGCGACTGCCTCCGGTCGACGCCGGGCCATGGCCTCGAACGCCTGATGCAGCAGGACGAACGGCGGCTGTGCCGGCGCCCCCGTCCCGAAGCGCCGGAACAGTGCTTGGTCAGATGGCGTCAGACCGGTCAAGGCGGACCGGTCGATGTGATTGGTCATGTGCGGCAACTCCGTTTCGGGACGTGCTCGCGAACGAGAGCGACCCCGACGCCCTCGTTGGCAAGACCAGGCAGAGATTCGACGCGCAGGGCCCTCGGACGCACTCACCCCCGACACGGGTAGCTCGGCGGAAACATGGACGAGGTCTCACTCGCCGGTCACCGTAAGGCGGAATGTCCTTGATTTGGCATCTACTTAATCGTTTCAAGTCGCGGGATCGCCAGTGGCCGGGGCCTGGCCCGCTGTTTCGGGCCCTCGTCGGCGCGGTCGACGTCGCAGATGGGAGACGCCGTTTCAGGCGTCGGCTCGGGTCGGACCTCCGCGCAGAAACCGCCGTCGGCCACTGGCGCTTGATCTGATACTGGGTCTCAGGCATACTCGCCAGTGCCCCGGTGGCGGCGCGACGCCGACGCACGAGACACTCGACGACGAGCAGCCGGAACACGGTATTTCCCCTCCATGCGCCGGGCACCACAGCCGCCCGGCCCAACGAAAGGCGAAGCCATGCAGCGTGACATCTATGACGAGGACCACGAGGCGTTCCGCGAGGTCGTGAAGGAGTTCGTCAAGCGCTACGTCACCCCGGAGAAGGCGCAGCAGTGGGACGCCGACGGTGAGGTCGACCGCGCGACCATGAAGGCCGCGGCGGAGCACGGCATCGTCGGGCTCTCGGTGCCGGAGGAGTTCGGCGGCGCCGGGATGCTGATGGACTACCGCTTCCGCAGCGTGGTGAACGAGGAGCTCATCGGCTGCGGCCACGGCTCGGCGCTGGCCGGGGCCGTGGGCATCCACGACGACCTCGCGGTGCCGTACATCGCCCACTTCGGCACCGACGCCCAGAAGGCGAAGTGGCTCCCGAAGATGGCCACTGCCGAGATCCTCGGCGCCCTCGCGATGACCGAGCCGGGTGCGGGCAGCGACCTGCGGGCCGCACGGACCACCGCGAAGAAGGTCGACGGCGGCTACGTCGTCAACGGTGCCAAGACGTTCATCTCCAGCGGCAAGACGGCGGACATCATCGTCACGTTCGTCAAGACCGGTGAGGGCAACCGCCCGGACGCCTTCAGCCTGATCATCCTCGAGGACGGCATGGCCGGGTTCGAGCACGGCAAGAAGCTGCACAAGATGGGCTTCCCCGGCCACGACACGGCCGAGCTGAGCTTCAACGACGTCTTCGTGCCGGACGAGAACCTCATCGGCGGCGTCGAGGGCCGCGGCTTCGTGCACCTCATGATGAACCTGCCGCTGGAGCGCCTCTCGATCGGTGCCGTCGCCGCCGCGGTGGCCGAGGCCGGCGTGAAGTGGACGATCGACTACACGACGAGCCGCGAGGCGTTCGGCAAGCCGGTCATCGACTTCCAGAACACCCGGTTCCGGCTGGCCGAGATGGCCACCACCGTGGACGTCATGTGGGCCTACGTCGACCGTGCGATGAACCTCTACCGGCAGGGCAAGCTCAGCGCGGACGAGGCCGCGAAGGTCAAGTTCTGGTGCACCGAGCGCGAGTGGGAGATCCTCGACCAGGGTGTCCAGCTGCACGGCGGGTACGGCTACATCCTGGAGTACCCGATCGCGCGTGCCTTCCTCGATGCCCGTGTCCACCGCATCTACGGCGGCACGAACGAGGTCATGCGCGAGATCGTCGCTCGCAGCATCACCGGCCGCAAGTAGTCTCTCCACGTCAGCCGTTCGAGGAAAGAGCAGAGTTCGCCCATGAGGATCGTCGTCCTGGTGAAAGTCGTGCCCGACACCAACGCTGAGCGCACGCTCAGCCTGGAGACGGGTCTCGCCGACCGTGCCACGGCGGCTCTCGTCGCCGACGAGATCGGTGAGCGCGCCCTGGAGGTCGCGCTCACCTACGCCGACGCGCACGAGGGCACCGACGTGCACGTCCTGTCCGTCGGTCCCGAGGAGTCGACGACGTCGATCCGCAAGTGCCTCGCGATGGGCGCTGCGAGTGCTACGCACATCGTCGACGGCGGGCTCGTCGGCGCGGACCTCGGGCTGACGGCCGAGGTCATCGCGGCGGCGCTCGGCCGGGTCGGGTACGACCTGGTGCTCGCCGGCAACCAGTCCACGGACGGAGTGGGCGGAGTGCTGCCGGCGATGGTGGCCGAGCACCTGGGCCTGCCGAGCCTGACGAACCTCACCACGGTGACGATCGGGGACGCCGAGATCAGCGGCACGCGCCTGTCGGAGGACGCGGCGGTGGGCCTGAGCGCACCGCTGCCGGCAGTCGTGTCGGTGACCGAGGCGCTCCCCGACCCCCGCTTCCCGGGCTTCAAGGGGATCATGGCGGCCAAGAAGAAGCCGGTCGAGGTGCTCTCGCTCGCCGACCTCGGCATCGACGCGGACGACCTGAGCGCGTCGCGCTCGATCATGCTCGCGATCGACGCTCGTCCTCCGCGAGGTGGGGGCGTGAAGATCACCGACGACGACGGCGACGCCGCCGTCCGACTGTCGGCCTTCCTGGCCGAGAACCACCTGATCTGAAAAGGGGGACGACGATGACTATCGCTGCTGACTCGATCCTGGTGCTGCTCGACACGACGCCTGACGGCGCGCTCGCGAAGTCCTCGGCCGCGCTGCTGGGTGCGGCCTCGACCGTGGGGACGCCGGTCGCGCTCGTCCTCGGCGACGACGCGGCCGCCAAGGCCGCCGCCGAGCTCGGGGCCGCCACGGTGCTGCGCGCCCCTGCGCCGTCCGACGGCCAGGTGGGCGTGGTCGACGCCCTGGCCGCCGCCGCGGCCCTTGTCCGGCCCGACGCCGTCCTGGCGTCCCACTCGGTCGACGGCCGGGAGGCTGCCGCCCGGTTCGCGGTGCGCGCCCGCTCGGGCCTCGTCATGGACGCGATCGAGGTCGCCCGCGACGACCAGGGCGTCATCGCCCGCAGCTCGGCCTATGGCGGTTCCTACACGGTGACCTCGACGGTGACGCACGGAGCGCCGGTCATCACCGTCCGTCAGGGTGCGGTCGAGGCGCGCGCCGAGGCGCGGCCCCTGGCCGAGGTCGTGCTGGAGGTCGCCGCGAGCGGTGTCGCCGCCGCCACGATCGGTTCGGTCGAGGTCGCCGAGAAGACCGCCGGGCGCCCCGATCTGCGCGGAGCCGCGAAGGTCGTCTCGGGCGGCTGGGGCCTGGGCTCGAAGGAGGACTTCGCCCTCGTCGAGCAGCTCGCCGATGCGCTCGGCGCCGCGGTCGGTGCGTCACGCGCCGCGGTCGACGCCGGGTTCGTGCCGTCGTCGGCCCAGGTGGGCCAGACCGGCGTGCAGGTCGCGCCGCAGCTCTACATCGCCCTGGCGATCTCCGGGGCGATCCAGCACCTGGCCGGCATGCAGACCGCCAAGACCATCGTCGCGATCAACAGGGACGAGGACGCCCCGATCTTCGAGATCGCCGACTTCGGGATCGTGGGCGACGTGTTCACCGTCGTGCCGCAGCTCATCGCCGAGATCGAGAAGGCGAAGGCGTAACCACCGTGGCGACGTTCACCCAGGATCTTCGTCAGGGGCTGCCGCGTCATCCCGGCGGACCGGCCTGGCCGCCGGCGGGCGCGGCGCCGGCGCTTGCTCCGGCAGTGGCCGACGGCGCCGCTGCGCAGGAGGCGACCGAGCCCGCGCTCGTGGCGGTTGCCGAGCCTGTGCTCGCAGCACCTGCCGCCGAGCCGACGCCCGCTGCGGCTGCCGAGCCCGCTGCCGGTGCTGCGCACGCCCCGGCTCCGGCCGCTCCGGCCGACGCCGTCGAGGTCACGGTGCGTCGCGGCCTGCCGCGTGTCGCCGGTGGCGAGCCCTGGCCGCCGGCCGCCGTCGTCCGGGTGGACCGTGCACCGGCCCCGCCGGTGACCCTGGCCGCCGGCCTGCCTGCTGTGGCGGGCGGGACCGCCGTCGTGGGCGAGGAGACGGTCCCCGCGGCCGCAGGTGTGCCCGCCGCTGCGGACGTTCCGGCCGCCTCCGGCCCGACCAGTCCGACCGCTGACACCGTCACCGAACAGGTGGCGCTGCGCCGCGGCCTGCCGCGGATCGCCGGCGGCGAGCCCTGGCCTCCGGCGGAGACCGCCACGGTCCAGCGACGAGTCGCCGTCGCCCCCGTTGTGGCTACCGCGCCGACGGCGGCCGAGCCCTCTCGTACCGAGGTGGCCGACGGCGGGTCGCCCGAGCCCGCGCAGCCGGTCCCGGTGCCGAGCACTCCTGCCGCCGAGACCGAGAGCGCTCCGGTCGTCCAGCCGCCCGCCGCCGTCGAACCCGTTCTGGAGGCCCCGACCGAGCCGGTACGCCCGCCCGAGCCCGTACGCCCGACCGAGCCCGCACGACCCGCCGAGCCCGCGCGCGAACCGCGCAGGATCGGCTCGCGCACCCTGGGCGGCTGGGCGCGGCTGCTCGGGTGGGGCCTGGCCGGCCTCGTCGCCGCTGCGGGGATCATCGTCCTGGCCGCGCGCGGCGTGACCACGCTGCCGGGCGTGCCCGAGTTCCTGGAGCGCTACCCCGGGTCCTACGAGCTGCCCGAGTCCGCACCGGTCGGCTTCCCCGTCTGGGTGAACTGGATGCACTACCTCAACTTCTTCTTCATGGTGCTGATCGTGCGCACCGGTCTGCAGGTGCGGTACCAGAAGACGCCGCCCGCCTACTGGACGCCCGCGAAGGGCGGCAAGAAGATCAGCATCAACCTGTGGCTGCACACCGGCATCGACCTGCTGTGGCTTGCCAACGGGGCCGCGTTCGTGGTGCTCCTGTTCGCCACCGGCCACTGGATACGGATCGTGCCGACCTCGTGGGAGGTCTTCCCGAACGCGGCGTCGGCGATGCTGCAGTACCTCACGCTGAACTGGCCCACCGAGCACGGCTGGGTGAACTACAACAGCCTGCAGCAGCTCATGTACTTCACGGTGGTGTTCGTCGCTGCCCCGCTGGCCGCGATCACCGGGCTGCGCATGAGCGAGTGGTGGCCCAAGGACGCGGACCGGCTGAACAGGCTCTACCCGGCGCCGGTGGCCCGGGCGATCCACTTCCCGACGATGCTCTTCTTCGTGCTGTTCGTGATCGTGCACGTCACCCTCGTGTTCGCCACGGGTGCGCTGCGCAACCTGAACCACATGTTCGCGGCCCAGGACACGGTCAGCTGGGTGGGCTTCGCCTGGTTCGCGGGAGGTCTCGTCCTCGCGGTCGCGGCGGTCTTCGCGGCGCGGCCGTTGGTGATCGCGCCGATCGCCTCCCTCGTCGGCAAGGTCAGCAGCCGCTGAGCGGCCGGGGGCCCGGCCATGCAGTGCGGCGATCCGCTTCGGCCCTTGTGCATGTGCAACGGAGAGCCCTATCCTCCATACACTACAACCCGTAGCGTAATGGAGGCGGTATGCCTGGTCGTCCCCGAGATCCCGATCTCGAGAAGCGGCTCCTGGTCGCGGCGTGGTCACTCCTGCAGAGCCGGGGCTACGACGCGCTGAAGCTGACCGAGGTCGCGGTGCAGGCGCACGCCCACCGCACGGACGTCTATCGGCGCTGGTCGAGCAAGGCGCAGCTCGTCGTCGACGTGCTCGCCGAACATCTGCCTCCGGTGTCGGACCCCGACGCCGGGACGCTCCGCGCAGACCTTGCGGCCATGGTCGAGGACTTCGCTGCCTCCTGGTCCTCGTCCTGGGTCGACGGGCTGATGGGGCTGGTCGCCGACCTGCACCACGACCCGGATGCCGAGCTCGCCTTCCGGAGGATGGCCGAGGGCAGAGGCGAGCCGCTGCGCAACGCCATCATCCGCGCGACGCGGCGCGGAGAGATCGGCGCGCTTCCCGACCTCTCCCTCGTGGGAGACCTGATCGAGGGCCCGCTGATGCACCGTCGGATGCTGGGCCGCCAGCCACTGACACCGGAGTACCTCGACACCATCACGGACCTGGCCTACCGGTGGCTGACCGGAGCCAGGGTGGCTCCGTGAGCGGCCGGCTGCACGAGCTCTCCGCGGCGGCACAGCTGAGCGCCCTGCGCGCCGGCGAGGTGAGCTCGCGTGAGCTGACGGAGTACTACCTGAGCCGCATCGAGAAGTTCGACGACGCACTCGGCGCCTTCGCCACCGTCACGCCCGACGTCGCCGTCGAGGAGGCCGTTCGCGCCGACGAGCGGATCGCGCTGGGCGAGCGGGCGCCGCTGCTGGGACTTCCGTTGGGCATCAAAGATCTCTACCCGACGGCGGGGGTGCGTACCACGTTCGGCTCCGCCGCGGTCGCTGAGCTCGTCGCCCCGGCCGACGCCTGGACCGCGGGGCTGATCCGCCAGGCAGGCGCGGTGCTCCTCGGCAAGACCAACACCGCGGAGCTCGGGGCCACCTGCTACACCGAGAACGGGGTGACGGGGCGTCCGACCGTCACCCCGTACGACCTCACGCGCTACGCGAGCGGTTCCAGCGGTGGCGCCGCCGCGGCGGTGGCTGCCGGGCTGCTGCCGCTGGCGCACGCGGGCGACGGAGCCGGGTCGACCCGCACACCCGCGGCGACGTGCCACCTCGTCGGCGTGAAGCCCAGTCGCGGGCTGGTCAGCTCGTCTGTGCCGTTGACCTCGATGACCGGGACCACCATCGAAGGGCCCATCGCCAGGACGCTGGAGGACGCCGCGCTGCTCCTGGACGTGATGGCGCGGTCCTGGGACGGCGACCTGGACGGCTGGCGGCCGGACGGCCGGTTCGCCGATGCGATCGAGCGGCCACCGGCGAGGCCGCTGCGTGTCGCCGTGTGGACCGACCCCGGCCTTGGCGACGTTCACCCGCATCCGGAGGTGGTCCGTGCCGTGGAACGGACGGCGGCGCTGCTGCAGGAGCTGGGGCACGACGTGCGGGAGGTGCAGCTCCCGGCCCAGAGCGACGAGCCGGTGCGCTCGGCGCTACGCACGCTGTTCGCCTCCTCGGTCGACGCGGCAGTGCGGTCGCTGGTCCCGCCGGATCGCAGGGGCCTGCTCCTGCCCTACACGCGGCACCTGTACGCCGAAGGGCAGGCGTTGTCCGGTAGCGACCTCTTCGCTGCACAAGGGGTTCTGGCGCGATACGCGAGCGCATTCCTGAACGCTCTCGAAACCTTCGACGTCGCGCTGACCCCGGTGACGAGCGGGCCACCGGTTCCTCTCGGACACTTCCAGGCCGACGGCGTGGAGGCGATCGCCGACGTGATGCTGGCCTGGTCGGCCTACACGCCGTGGGCCAATCTGACCGGCCAGCCGGCGGTGTCCCTGCCGTCGCACCTCGATCGCGACGGGCTTCCGTACGGCGTGCAGCTTGTCGGACGACGGCGGGCGGACGCTTCGCTGCTGGCCCTCGCCGCACAGCTCGAACGCTCAGCGCTCTGGGACGACGTCCACCCGTACTGCTGGGACCAATG
The DNA here is from genome assembly GCF_050936155.1 of Promicromonospora sp. CA-289599. Classification (NCBI taxonomy): domain Bacteria; kingdom Bacillati; phylum Actinomycetota; class Actinomycetes; order Micrococcales; family Promicromonosporaceae; genus Promicromonospora; species Promicromonospora sp. CA-289599. Next base: position 726,528 of record NZ_JBNJNI010000001.1, on the reverse strand, counting down.
AGAGGCAACCCTGGGATGAGAACGCATTCGCGAGCCGCCGGTGGAGTTCCCGAGCGTCTCGGTCCGGGTGAGGGGCTGACCGAGAGGTCGGTCGCCCTGCCCGACGGGCGACGGCTGCGGGTCGTCACCGCGGGCGAGGGGGATGGGCCGCTGGTCCTGTTCGAGGCAGGTATGGGCGCACCGGCCGCGTCGTGGGTGCACACCCAGCGCGAGATCAGCCTGCACACCCGCACGCTGTCCTACGACCGGGCAGGATACGGCGGCAGCGACTTGGACCCGCAGGAGCGGACGCTCGAGCGGATCGCCGACGACCTCGCCGGCCTGCTCGACAGCATCGGAGAGACACGACCCGTCGTCCTGGTCGGACACAGCTGGGGCGGGCCCGTCATCCGGCTGTTCGCCGAACGCCGCCCGCAGCAGGTCGCCGGGCTGGTCCTGGTCGACGCGACCGTCGCCGAGATCATGAGCGGCCGTGATGCCAGGATTCTCTCGTGGTCGTTCGGCCTCCTGGCGTGGCTCGCCCGCGTCGGACGGCGGAACCTGGTCATGAAGCTGACCCTGCCGCACGTCTCCGGAGCGATCACGGCGTCCGACGTGGACATCATCCGACGCGACTACGCCTGCGCTCGCGCGATGCGCGCCGGTCGCCAGGAGGCCGCGCAGATCGGCCCGGCGCTGCCGACGATGCGCCGTCTCCAGGCCGCGGGGACTCCGAACGTCCCCACCGTCAGCCTGCAGGCCGGGCGGATCGACCGCGGGATGGCCAAGGCGCGCCCCGCGTTCAACCAGGTCGCGACCGAGCTCATGGCCGCGGTGCCGAGCGGGCGCGTGGTCGTCGTCGAGGAGACCGGACACCTCGTCCCGCAGGAGAATCCGGCGGTCGTGCGCGACACGATCCTCGAGATCGTCGACGCCGCGGCGGGTCGGCGATGATCCCCGAAGAGGTGCTCCCGCCGACCGAACCCGATCTCGCCGGGGTGGCCAGCGGGACAGCACCCCCGCCTCCCGGCCAGGGGCGCCTCATCGGTGCGCTGGTCGGCACGAACGCGGCCGGCTACATCAGCGTCGCGGTGCCGATGAACCTGCTGCTGGTCACCCATCTCACCACGATCGCCGGCGCCGGAGCGACCTCCGCGTTCAGCCTGGTGACCGGGATCGGTGGCCTCACCGGGCTCCTCGCGAACCCGCTCGGCGGGCGCCTCAGCGACCGCACGGCGGCACGGTTCGGCAGGCGTCGCACCTGGATTCTCACCGGGGGCCTCGGCGCGGCGATCCTGCTGATGACCATGGGCCTGACCACCCAGGTGTGGCAGGTGGCCGTCGGCTGGGCGCTCATCACGGCGCTGGTCATGTTCCAGCTCGCCGCGAGCGCCGCGCTGGCCGCCGACCAGGTGGCTCCGGAACGGCGGGGGACGGCGTCGGGAGTCGTCGCCTTCGTTGCCCTCGCAGGCCCTGTCCTGGGTTTCGCGGTGGTGAGCGCCGTACCGGGCGTCCCGTGGCTGCAGTGGGTGGTGGTCGGCGTCATGAGCGCGGCGGGCGTGCTCGTGACCGTCCTGCTCGTGCGTGATCCCCGGCACTGGGTGCCGGACGACGAGCCGCGGCTCAGCCTCGCGATCGTCCTGCGCTCGTACTGGGTCAGCCCGCGCAGGCATCCCGCGTTCGGCTGGGCGTGGGTGGTGCGTTTCCTGATCACCGCCGCGTGGGCGTCCAACAGCTACCTGGCCTTCGTGTTCACCCAGCGGTTCGCCGTCTCGGCCGACGCCGTGCCGGGGATGATCTTCCTCCTGACACTGGTCGGAGTCGCCTGCGTCGCCGTCACCGCGTGGCTGACGGGGTGGCTCTCCGACAAGCTTCGCCGGCAGAAGCCGTTCGTGCTCGCCGGTGGTCTGGTGCTCGCCGCCGGGCTGGCCGTGGTGGCGCTCTCGCCCGATGTCTGGGTCGTGTACGTGGGATCCGCGATCATGTCGCTGGGCTACGGCACGTTCCTGGCCACCGACTTCGCTCTCTGCCTGCGTATGCTGCCCGACCCGGAATCGGCGGGCAAGGACTTCGCGGTGCTCAACATCGCGAGCACGCTGCCCGTCGCGGTCGTGCCGTTCGTGGCACCGGCACTGCTCTCGGTCGGCGGTTTCGCGGCACTGTTCGGCTGTCTGGCCGTGCTCGGCGTGGCCGGCGCGGTGAGCGTGCTCCGTGTCCCCGACATCGGCCAGGAGGGTCAGCCACGTTTCGCGGCGATGTACCGCGACGTCGGCTGATCGGTGGACGGCTGGATCGATGAGAAGTGGCGCCGGTAGTCGTCTGAGATGAGTACGGTCCGGTGAGACGCGGGGCCCACATCCTGGGAGGGCGACAAGCATGAGACCACTCCGATACTCGATCAACGTCACACTCGACGGCTGCTGCCACCACGAGGCAGGACTCCCGCCGGACGAGGAGTCGATGCGCTACTGGACCGCTGAGATGGAGCGGGCCGATGCCCTGCTCTTCGGCCGGGTGACCTACGGGATGATGGAGTCGGCATGGCGGAAGCCGGCCGAAGGCCCCTGGCCCGACTGGATGGGTGAGTGGGAGATCCCGTTCGCCGAGGCCATCGACCAGGCGAAGAAGCATGTCGTGTCGAGCACGCTGAGCGACGTCGACTGGAATGCCGAGCTGGTGCGAGGCGACCTGGGGCCGGCGGTTCAGCGGCTCAAGGAGCAGTCGGGCGAGGGCCTGTGGGTGGGTGGCGTGACGCTTCCTCTCGCGCTGGCGGATCTGGGACTGATCGACGAGTACGAGTTCGTCGTGCAGCCGGTCATCGCCGGACACGGGCCTACGCTGCTCGCCGGTCTGCGCGAGCGGGTCCAGCTCGAGCTCGTGGACCGCCACGAGTTCCGGTCGGGGGCGGTCGCCATGCGATACCGGCCAGCGCGACCTACGGCTTGACGTGACTTGCGCCCTGGGCCCGATCTCCTCCCCGCAGGGCAACGTCCACGCTCCGCACCCTGACTATTCGTCGAGGGCGACGTAGTGCAGCTCCGGCTCGGTGCGGGTCTCGTAGAGCTTGGGGTAGACGGCGGCGATCGCGCTGGCCTCGGCGTCGGGGTTGCCGCCTCCGATCCAGGCGCTGATGCCGACGTGGGCGACGTAGATGCCGTGCCGGCCCAGTTCCTTGTGCAGGTTCAGGGTCCAGTTGCGCAGGCCCGCGGCGGCGATGTTGATGTCGGCCAGGAAGGGCACGGGGTCGATGGCGCCGCCTCCGTTGGTCACCAGGATCGTGCCGCTCCCTGCTTCGATCATGTCCGGGATGACCTGCTTGATCGCGTGGATCCCGCCGTGCAGGTAGAAGTCGAGCTGGGGTCCGAGAGTGGCGGGGCCGACGTCCAGGACGCTCGTCATGCCGAGGCTGCGGTCGGCGGGGGAGAACTCCAGGACGTCGACGCGTCCGAGGCGCTCCTTGATCTCGGCGAAGGCGCGGGTGATCGTGTCGGGCTGAGCGATGTCGGCGGGGAAACCGGCAGCTTCGATGCCTTCGTCCTGCAGCTGGCGTGCGAGTGTGTCGAGCTTGGCGGCGTTGCGGGCGATCAGCGCGACGGTGAAGCCCCTGGCGCCGAAGGCGCGGGCGATCTCGATGCCCAGGCCGGGGCCGGCTCCGATGATGGCGAAAACAGGCATTGGTGGTTCTCCTCAGCGTGGGGAGTGTCGGACCACCTCACGGTGAATCCAATACTCACTATTTGTGCGTAGCCACATCATGCGTGAGGATTGGGAGGCCTACAAAAGGCACATGCATGTGCGTAACTGGAGAGAAAGGCCCGTGCCGATGGATTCCGCCGCAGTCCAGGACGACAGCACGATGCTCCCGGGCCCTTGCTCGCGCTGGCCCGCCGAGAGCATCGGCACCATCCGACAGGTCATGGCCAGGGCAGGCGACAAGTGGAGCACCCTCGTGGTCGCGACCTTGCAGGACGGGCCGACGCGATACACCGACCTGCAGCGGGCCATCCCCGGCATCTCCCAGCGCATGCTGACGCTGACCCTGCGCCAGCTCCAGCGCGACGGGCTCATCACCCGAACCGCCTACGCCGAGGTTCCGCCCCGAGTCGAGTACGCGCTCACCGCGCTCGGGACCACGCTGCTCGACATCGTGCTGTCCCTCATCGACTGGGCCGGCACCCACCACCAGGACATCCACCAGAACCAGACGGCCTTCGACGCCGCCCACGCCGACTGACCGGGTGATCCGCGTCATCCAGTTCATCGTCGGGGTCTACCAGTGCGCCGACAACATCGACAGGGCGGCGAAGGCGCTGCTCGACGGACAGAGGGCCAGCCAGAAGTCGGACGACTCAACCGCGTTCTGAAACGGTGTCGTTCACCAGCTGCCAGATCTCGTAGTCACCCCGTTCCCGTCGGCTGACGGGGGTTCAGTCCTTCGCTTCGCGGACGTCCGTTCCCTGCTCGGCGAACGCCTTGAAGTCCTGCAGGTGCTGTCGCGACTGCTTGCGGAAGACAGCGCGCATGAACGGCGCGAGCAGCCGCAGCAAGCCGCTGAACCGGTACTCGTTCTCGCTCACCCAGAGCGTCGTCTCCGGCCCGGTCTCCGTGAACCGCTCGCGTGCGCCGTTCCACATGCCCTTGGCGACGATCTCGCGCTCGTAGTGAACGACGCTGTCTCTCGGAATCCCGTGCAGGTCCGCCGGTTCCCGGCGCGTGATGGTCTCGACGGCCTCCATCTCCTGCTGCCCCGTCCGCATGACGACGCGCGACCTGGTCCCGACCTGCCCGTGCAGCCCGTTCAGCGGCTCGTGCAGCACGACGCCGCGCACCCACCTCGGCACGTGCGCGGGATCGGCGAGCAGCTGGACCACCCGCTCTCGCGGCAGGGCGATCTCGATCGAGACGGTGTACTTCATGGTGAGTCGCTCCAGTCTCCCGGGAAGAACCGCTGGCAGGCCACCCCGCCGACCCTAGGCCAGCGCTCCAGAAATTCGGTAGGGGCGAGGCCCGGCTCGTCCATGTGCTGGGCAGCCCCTGACCCGCGACGGCACTCTGGCAGCATGCGAGCATGAAACTCCACGAGCGGATCGACGGCCGGCTGCGCGAGTTCGTCGAGCGCCAGCACATGTTCTTCGTCGCGACGGCGCCGCTGGCCACGGACGGGCACGTCAACGTCTCGCCGCGCGGCGTACCCGGCACCTTCGCGGTGCTCGACGAGCACACGTTCGCCTGGCTCGACGCCACCGGGAGCGGCAGCGAGACGGTGGCGCACCTCCGCGAGAACGGCCGGATCACCGTGATGTTCTGCGCGTTCGACGGTGCGCCGAACATCGTCCGGTTCCACGGCACCGGCCGTGTGGTGACCCGGTACGACGACGAGTACCCCGCCCTCGCCGGTGGGTTCACCGACATCCCCGGTGCCCGAGCGGTCATCGTGGTCGACGTCGAGCGGATCTCCGACAGCTGCGGCTGGGGCGTGCCCCTCATGGCGTACGAGGGCGAGCGGGACCTGATGGGGCCCTACTTCGAGCGCAAGGGGGAGGCCGGGCAGCAGGAGTACCGGCGGCGCAAGAACCTCACGAGCATCGACGGCCTGCCGGCCTACGACGCCGACCCTGCCGCTGAGCCCGAGCCGGCCGCGTAACGCGACGGGGTGGACCCCGGCGACCCCCTGGACGCCGTCGGCCAGGGGGTGCGCCGCCAGACCGGTCAGCGGCGACCGGTCGGCACCGGACGGTCAGATACCGCGGGGCTGGCGGTCCGTCGGGAGGCTGCCACGCATCTCCGAGATCAGCTGCGGCGTCAGGGTCGCCTCGGTGCGGGACACGAGCAGCGCCATCTCGTAGCCGACGAGGCCGATGTCGCAGGTGGACTCTGCCACCACGCCCAGCACCGACCCGTTCGAGACGCTCATCAGGAACAGGAATCCCTTGTCCATCTCGATGATCGTCTGCCGGACGTTGCCGCCGTTGAGCTGACGGGAGGCTCCGCGCGTCAGGCTCGACATGCCCGAGACGATCGCTGCGAGCTGGTCACCGCTGGTGCGGTCGAGCTGGTCGGACATCGCCATGAGCAGGCCGTCCGCCGACACGACGAGCGTGTGCCGGCTGCCAGGGACGGTGCGCACGAAATTGTCGAGCAGCCACCCGAAATTCGTTGCTTCGGTACTGAGGGTCACTCTTGTCTCTCCTACTGCGTCTGTCGTGCGCTCTCGCTGCCGGGTCGGGCGCTCGATGGTCGGCGTCCGATCCTTGCCACGTTGGTCTTGGAGCTGCGGAGCCTTCAACGGGCGCCCCGGCAGAGTCTTCGGCAAGTCTGTGACGCCACGGTACCCCTCACCGCCGACCAGCCGGTACAAGGTCTTGCGATGTTCACCGAGCGCCGTCCGGGCACACGGTAAACCGATCGGTTTACTTGTGCAAGCATGGATGCCGCGAACTCGGCTGTCGTGACCGGCACCGCGAGGCGCGGGGCAGCGGCGGTCAGCGCACGTCCGCCGCGTCCAGCAGCGTGCGGACGGTAGGCATCATGAGTCCTGCCAGATGGTCGGCTCCGATGCCCGCACGTGCGCTCGCACCGTCGAAGACCAGGATGAGCTGTCGCGCCAGCAGGTCTGGGTCAAGGGCCCCGCCCGCGGCGGCCTCGGCGCGGAAGAACTCGGTGAGCCTCTCCTTGACCTGGCGGGCGACCCGGCTGGCCGGGTGGTCCGGGTTCTTGAGCTCGATCTGGACGGCGAGATACCGGCAGCCACGGAACTCAGGCGCCCCCGCCTGGGCCTCCATGCGCTCGAAGACGTGCAGGATCCGCTCACGGTGCCCACGGGCGTCGTCGGCCGCGGGCAGGAGCGATGCCGTATGAGCCGCGGCACCCCGTTCCAGGCTTGCCGCCAGCAGCTCGTCCTTGCTGTCGAAGAGCTGGTACATGGAGCGCTTCGACACGCCCGCCGTCCTGCACAGCGCCTCGATGCCGACGCCGACGCCCTGCTCGTACGAGAGGCCGGCCGCTGTCTCCAGCAGCCGCTCCCGAGGGCTGGGCCTCGACCCTGTCGTCATGCCGGGGAGTCTAGCCAGGCAAGGACGAGCCGAAAACTGATCGGTCTACCGGGTCAGCTCACGCGGATGAAGACGGGTCCGGACTGCCAGATGCTCGTGTACCGGACGTTCTTGCCGGGTACCGGGGCCTCGATCTGCATCCCGTCGCCCGCGTAGATCGCGATGTGGCCGGGGGACCAGATCAGGTCGCCGGGCAGCGCCTCGGCATACGACACGGTGGTCCCGGCATAGCGCTGCGCGGCCGACGTGCGCGGCAGGTCGATCCCGACCTGCGCGAAGACGTAGGACGTGAACCCGGAGCAGTCGAAGCCCGACGGGGTGGTCCCGCCCCACACATACGGGACACCGATGTAGCGCATCGCGATGGACACGATCGACGCGCGGCGCTGCTCGGCTTCCTGCGCAGCGATCTCGGCGGCGCGCTCCGCCTGGTACGCCTCGTTCTCGGCGGCCGAGATGACGCTGACCGCCGACTTCTCGACCTTCAGCTCAGCGGTGGGATTGACCGCGACGACGTTCGCGGCAGCCACGGTCTGGCGCGCCTGGGAGGCGAGAGCGTTGATGTCGGTCGTGTTGAGCTTGCCCTTCATCGCCGTACCGGTCAGCGACGTGCTGATCTCGGTAGACGGCGCGGCCTGGGCAGGCGGCGCGATCAGGGACAGCAGGACGCCGGAACCTGCCGCGGCGATGACTGCTCCGCGACCGGTGATCACACCGGCCTGGCCGGTGGCGGCCTGGGCCACGGCGGTCAGGAGGGGGCGGTGTGCGGCGCGGTGACGGCCACGACGGAGCTGGGACGTAGCCGTGCTGGACTGGGGATCCATGAAAGCGGGGGCCTTTCAGATGGAAGGGGACCCGTGCGCGACCCGCGTGAGACCGCGCCGGGGACCGGCAAGCAGGGGACGAAGGCGACATGTCAGGCTCATAGCGAGCCCAAGAGTAACGGAACGGATACGAGGTTGACACCCCCCAACTTTCCCCGCCGTTGTCTCCGTGTTTCGAACCGCGTTCGGGACGGCGTCTCCGGCCGCCCGATGTCTCGGCGAGAATGCTCCCCATGAGACTTCTGCTCCTGCGGCACGGACAGACGCCCTCGAACGTGCACGGGCTCCTCGACACGGCGCACCCCGGCCCTGGCCTGACGGCGCTCGGCGAGCGTCAGGCCGCCGCGGTACCCCGCGCGCTGCGCGACCGTCGGATCGACGCGATAGCCGTCTCCCCGCTGGTCCGGACGTCGCTCACCGCCGCCCCGCTGGCCCGGGCGCGAGAGCTGGAGCCGCTCGTCGTGGACGGCCTCCAGGAGATCGAGGCGGGCGAGCTGGAGATGGCCGGTACCCACCAGGCGCACCAGCGCTACCTCGGTACCGCCTTCGCCTGGGCGCGCGGCGACGTCGGCCGCGCCATGCCGGGTGGTGCGGACGGCACGGCATTCCTGGGCCGCTACGACGCGGCGGTCGCGCAGGTCGCCGCACGAGGCGGCGACAGCGCAGTGCTGGTGTCGCACGGTGCGGCGATCCGGGTGTGGGTGTCGGCGCGGGTGGCCGGCGTGGACGTCGACCACGCGGAGCGGTCGGCGCTGGCCAACACCGGCCTGGTGGAGATCGAGGGCGACCCCGTCGGTGGCTGGCGGCTGATCAGCTGGAGCGCGGACCCCGTCGGGGGCCGTGGGCTCGACGCTCCGGCGGCCGACGACCCGACCGGGGAACCGGTCGAGGACTGACCCCGGACGGCGCCGGAAAACAGCTGGGTCGCCGGCATCGGCGCTGGCAGGCTGGCGGGATGGACGTCACGGGGGACGAGACACGGGCCGCTTGGGCCATCGCTTCGCGCAAGTACGAGGACGAGTACGCCGAACATCTCGAGCGGGCCCGCACCGCTGAGCTGCTGCCGACCGAGGTCGAGGTGCTGAGCGAGATAGTCCTCGGCGCCGACGTCGTGCACCCGATGAGCGGGCACGGTCTGGACGACGTCGCGCTGGCGCGTCTCGGCGCGCGTTCCGTACACGGACTGGACTACAGCGACGCGGCGCTCTCCAGCGCGCAGCGCCGAGCCGACGAGCTCGGTGTGCCCTGCCGGTACACCCGCGCGGTCATGCCCACGAGCGGGCTGGACGACGCGTGCGCCGATCTCGTCTATACCGGCAAGGGCGCGCTCATCTGGGTCGCTGACCTGCCCGCCTTCTTCGCGGAGACGCACCGTCTGCTCCGGGCGGACGGCTGGTTCTACGTCTACGAGGCGCACCCGCTGGTGCCGCTGTGGGACTGGGACCCGGACGAGATCCGCGTCCGTCCTGACCGTGGCTACTTCGCGTCCTCGCATGTCAACGACTCGTACCCGGGCAACGGCGCGGTCGAACGCCAGCACACGCTCTCGGAGATCGTCATGGCGTGCCTGGAGGCGGGGTTCGAGATCGAGCACCTCGCCGAGCACCCTGACCCGTTCTGGTACCCGGGCGGGGTGACGGCGGCCGCGTGGGACGGGCGGGTCCCGAATGCGTTCAGCCTTCTCGCGCGTCGAGGCTGAGCGATCCCGACTGCGTCAGCGGTTGGCGACGAACGCGGTGACGAACAGGTTGGACGCGATGAGTCCCGCCATGGTCCGCTGCACCGACTCGCCGACGGCGGCGGCGCCCCAGTCGCCGCGCTGTAGCTCCTGGCCCCGCGTGTAGACCGCGCCGGACCAGGGGATGTCCTTGTACAGCGCGGGCAGGCCGCCGCTCGCCGCGAGCAGGGCTGCCAGCGCCGCCGTGCGCGGATCCGGCTCGTCGCCGTCCACCAGGGCGGCCCGGACCGGGGCGAGCAGGTCGGCCCGGCGGGACGTACCGCCGTCGACCAGGGCGGTGGTGTTGAACAGTCCGAGCACCTTGCGGTCCTCGCGACCGATGTGTCCGCGCTCGACGACCCGGTCGAGCACCCGCGCGCGCAGGTGCGGACCGATCTCCAGGATCAGGGAATGGACGTCCGTCGGCTTCCGCTCGACCCGTTCCCACACGTCGCGCAGGATCGGGTCGGACGGCGCCTCCCCGGCGATGGCATGCACCTGACGACCCTTGAACGTCGCTCGTTCGTCGATGTCGATGCGCCCCTGGAACGCGAGCTCCACGAGCACCGCGCCCGCGAGCGTGTGGAAGAGGTTGTTGCCCTCGCCGGCGATGGTGCCCGATCGTGGGTCGAACAGCAGGAGCAGGGTGTCCTCGGCGAGCGCGGGCGCTGCGGGGATCTCCATGACCGTCGGTTCACTCATGGTCTGTCCGTTCGTCGTCGGCGTCGGGCCGTTCATCAGTCTTCCCGTAGATGAGCAGGTTGGCGCGGTAGAGCACGTCGAGCTGGGCAGGGTTGTAGAGCTCCCGCAGCGACTCCACCATGGTGTGCTCGAGCGTGGCCGCGTCCTTCGAGGCGCGAGTGGCCGGGTCGTTGAGCCACGGGTAGTCGGCCTGCTGCTGCTTGATGACGGGGGCGAAGTGCTCCGCCAGCCGGATGCGCGTGGCCGTGTCGGCGTCCGGCGGGAGGCTGTCGAACTCTTTGTCCGCCTCCGTGGGCGGGTGCTCCTCCAGGATGCGCCGGATGTCATTCATCGCCGACTCGTCGTAGACCTGCGAATAGATCATGACCAGCGAGCGGTTCGGCTCCGAGAGGGTCTTCGCCACCGAGCTGAAGCCCGGCGGCAGGTCGAGAGGAGCGTGGTGTCGCATGATCAGGGCGAGCTCGGCCCGCGCTCGCTGCAACCGCTCGATGGTCGCCTCGAGCTCGGCGTCGAGCACCCGGAAGGCCTCGACGGGGTTCTCGTCCGCGCGGCCCATCGACTCGATCTGCGCGAGGGGCACGCCGAGCTCTCGGAGCCGCCGGATCTGCAGGAGCCGCACCAGGTGGGGCACGCCGTACTGCTTGTAGCCGTTCGACCTGCGCTCGGGCTGCTCGAGCAGGCCGGCCTCGTGGTAGTGCCGCACGGTGTTGACCGTCGTGCCCGCGAGGTCCGCGATCTGCCGGGTGCTCCACGCCACGATTCGCTCCGCTCCTCTGGTCCGATCCGCCCGTCGGCCGGTACGCCGCCGCCGACACGTCCCAGTGGAAACTATGTCCCTGGCACATGGTCAAGCGATGGGCGACGGCGGAGGCCCTCGTCCAGGCGCTCGACACCCAGCTCCGGCGGCAGGTCGCCGTCGTGCCGGATGACGAGGGACGTGACCGCCCGGGTGAGGCAGACGTAGAGCCGCCGCAGACCGGTGGCGTGGTTCGGCTCGGCCGCCACTATCGCTGCCGGGTCGTGCAGCACCACGTGGTCGAACTCGAGGCCCTTCGCCAGCGAGGCGGGCACCAGGTCCAGGTGCGCGTCGAACTCGGAGGCGTCGTCCGGGCCGTCGTCCTGATCGACGTCGGTCTCGTCCGGGGCCGGTCGTTCGTCGTCCTGCTCGCCGACGACGGCGAAGGCGACGCCCGCTGCGGTGAGCGTCACCCGGAGGTGCGCCACGGCGTCGTCGGGCACGATGAGGCCTACCGAACCCTCGAGTCCGGCGACCCCGGCGAGGACGTCGTCGAGCGGCGCGTCGGTGATCGTGAGCCGGCCGCGGGCGCGCCGGACCGCCGTCGGCGGTTCGAGGCCGGGCGCGATGCTCGGCAGGAGCCGGGCGGCGAGCTCGATCACGTCCCCGGGCACGCGGAATCCCGCGGTCAGCTGCTCCACGTGCCCGTCGGGCTTCGCGAGGTGGCCCAGCGCGTCCGACCAGTCACGAGACGCCCAGGGCGTGGTGGCCTGGGCGAGGTCGCCGAGTACGGTGAGCGAGCCCGTCGCGGCGCGGCGCCCGAGGGCGCGCAGCATCATCGCGGACAGGTCCTGCGCCTCGTCGACGACGATGTGTGCCACCGACTCCGTCCGGTCCAGCAGGTCGACGATCTCGTCGAGGAGGACGAGGTCCGCCGTCGTCCAGCGCGCCGAGCCGGGCGTGCGGGGCGGGCGCGTCCACGTCAGGAGGCGCTGTTCGGCCTCGGAGAGAATTCCCTCCGCGCACTCGGCGAGGAACTCGGGGTCGGAGAGCAGCCGGAAGAGCAGCCGGCGCGGCTCGACCGCGGGCCAGACCGCCGCCGCGTAGTCCCGGACGGGCTTGGTGCGGGCCAGCACGTCCCACGCCTTGTCGTCGAGCGCGTCACCGGTCTCCTCGATCTGGACGAGGACGCGGTGGGCGAGTGCGTGGCGGAGCTGGGCGGCGCCGAGGGCGTAGCGCACGTCCCTGGCCCTGACCTGCTCGATCGCCTCACGGGCCTCGTACGCGGGGACGCGCCAGCGGAACGAGCCGCGCGGCAGGACCAGCGTGTCCTGCGGGGTGCCGACGTGCGACCAGACGGCGTTCCGCAGCATGTCGGCCATCCGGCCGTCGCCCTTGAGCGTCGCGATGTCGGCGGCCTCGGTGGCGCGGACCGGCGCGTGCGTGCCGACGATCTCCTCGATGGTGGCCTGCCTGGCGTGGATCTCGCCGAGCGCGGGCAGCACGTCGCGGATGTACCGCAGGAAGCTCTTGTTCGGCCCGACGACGAGCACGCCCCGGCGGGTGAGCTGGTCGCGGTGCGCGTACAAGAGGTAGGCCGCGCGGTGCAGGCCGACCGCCGTCTTCCCCGTGCCGGGCGCACCCTGCACGACGAGCGTGCGCTCGAGCGGCATCCGGACGATGACGTCCTGCTCGGGCTGGATGGTCGCGACGATGTCGCGCATCGGGCCGGTGCGCGGGCGTTCGATCTCGGCCTCGAGGATGTCCGAGTGCGCGGCGGTGGGTCCCTCGCCGTCGATGCCCGGCTCGGGCCGGGCCAGCGGTTCGTCCTCGAAGGCGGTCAGCCGGCCGCGCGCGAACCCGTACCGCCGTCGGGCGATGATGCCCATCGGCTCCTTGGGCGTGGCCCGGTAGAACGGGGTGCTCACCGGCGCACGCCAGTCCACCACCATCGGCTCGCCGTCCGGGTCCGAGACGTGGCGGCGGCCGATGTGAAAGGTCTCGGTGCCGACCTCGGCCGTGTTCTCCTCGACCGTGCTCCCCTCGACCGTGATCCGGCCGAAGAAGAGCGGGATCTCGGGGTCGTCGGTGAGCTGTTCCATCCGTCGCGCGAGCGTCGCCTCCAGCACGTCAGCGCTCACCCGGTCCCCGGCGTAACGGCCGTCCAGCGCGGCCACCCGATCGCGCATCCGGCCGAGCTGGGTCCGTGCCTCGGCGAGAAATTCTCGTTCCTTGGCGAGCTCGGGCGCGTCGGCAGGCATGGGTGACCCTCCAGGAGTCGGTGGGGGATGTTCGCGGGAGCGAACGCGAGAGTCTAGTGCCGGGGGTGCGATCGAGGCGGCATCTTTTTGGTGATGCGCGGGCGGCTCGCGACACATATGTCCTCGGAGTCCGTTTCCACTGTCGCGCCAACGGGCCCCACGGTACGGTCGGGGAACCGCCCGGCCAATCGAGGAGCCCCAGTGTCGTCCGACGAGCTGCCCCAGGAGTTCCAGATCGACGTGCCAGACGAGATGGAGACCGGCGTACCGGCCGACTTCGCCTCGGTATGGCACACGCCGACGTCGTTCATCCTGGACTTCATCGCCGTGAAGCAGCCCCCGAGCCCGGTCTCCGACCCGGAGTCGGGAGAAGTCACTTCGATAACCGTGCCGGGCCGTGTGGTGTCGCGAGTGCGCATTCCTCCGCAGCAGGTGTTCGAGCTCGCCAAGGCACTCACTATGCAGCTCGACGCATGGGAGAAGGAAAGCGCACCGACCGTTCGTAATCCCGGGGCGGCAGAGGGACCGGATGGCCCAAATCGATCGTCAGAGAAATGAATCTTGTGAATCTTTTTCTTGGACGATTGTCCAACTGAGCGTCCATATGTCCGGTCTGCCCGGGGGGAATGTTCCGGTTTGGCGGGAGAAAAGGTGGGTTATACCAGTCCTGAGGGGGAAATGTAAGTCTCCCAGGCTGTTCCACTTGCGATCTTCACGGATGTAGGCTTCCCGTGATCGCGACGAAGGCGTTGCAATCTCCCAGAGTTGCCCGGGGGGTCGGGCGACCCGTTCCGGCGGCCATGTCGGGGAGCAATGAACAGGGGCGATGCAAGTGAGCAACTCGGAATTCGATAACAGGGGGCGCACGGGCGGGATCATGTTCGAAGAACAGTCCCGCACGAGTGTCGTGAGTATGTGGGGAGAGATCGACGTCTCCCTGCGCGGTGAGTCCAGTGCTGCGATAGCCAATGCCCTGGAGCGGGCCAAGTCGGTGGTGATCGACACCTCGCGGGTGACGTTCATGGACTCGACGGGCGTCGCATTTCTCATGCAGATGTACACCTACGGAACGCAGGACGGACTCACCGTCTCCCTTCCGGACCCGCCACCGGTGGTCCGGAGCGTCATCGAGATGCTCGGGGTCGACGTGCTGTTCGCCCAGCCGGCTCAGCCCGCAGTGGCGCGGGAGGCCTGACCCGGCTGGTCAGCGCCCCGCGGCCAGCGCCGCGGCGCCTACGATGCCCGCCGCGTTCCGCAGCTGTGCGGGAACGATCGGCGCCCGCAGGTGCAGGTGCGGCAGATACTTCTCGTGATGCTTGCTCACTCCGCCGCCCACGACGATGAGGTCGGGCGACAGCAGGTCCTCGACGACGCCGAAGTAGCGCTGCAGGCGCTCGGTCCACTGATCCCAGGACAGGTCCTCTCGCTCACGCGCGGAGTCCGCCGCGCGGGACTCGGCGTCGTACCCGTCGATCTGGAGGTGCCCCAGCTCGGTGTTCGGCACCAGGACGCCGTCGACCACGAGCGCCGAACCGATGCCCGTGCCCAGGGTGACCACCAGCACGACGCCCTCGGTGTTGCGCGCAGCTCCGTACCGGACCTCGCCGATGCCCGCCGCGTCGGCGTCGTTCACCGCGGTGACGCTCCGGCCGGTCGCGCGCTGCACCAGCGCCGGCAGGTCCACACCGGTCCAGGACTGGTCCAGGTTCGCCATGAACCGCACCACACCGTGCTGCATCGGCGCGGGGAACGCGACGCCGATCGGCACGTCGTCGGCCAGGTGGTAGCTGTCGACGAGCTGGGCGAGCACGTCCGCCACGGCCTGCGGGGTGGACGGTTGGGGGGTCGGGATGCGGGTCCGCTTGTCCGCGTACTCGCCGGCCACGAGATCGACGGGCGCACCCTTGATCCCCGAACCTCCGATGTCGATGCCGAACGCCAGGTCAGTCATGTCAGGATCGTCTCATGAGCACTGGGGAGCAGTACTGGTACAACACCGAGACGGGCGAGGTCGAGGAGGGGCACCGGTCTTCCTGGACGCACCTGATGGGCCCGTACGGCACCCGCGCCGAGGCGCAGCGGGCCCTGGAGAGCGCGAAGGCGCGCAACGAGTCCTGGGAGAAGGACGACGAGGAGTGGCGCAACAAGTAGCAGTCGTCAGACGCGCGAGCACCTGTCAGACGTACAGGTCACCCGAGTGATCCGTACGTCTGACAGCTCCGCGGTCACTTCTCGAACGAGTGCTCCGCGTCCGGGAACGAGGAGTCCTTGACCTCGGAGACGTAGTCCTCCGCGGCCTGCTGCAGGGCTGCGCCGAGCTCGGCGTAGCGCCGGGCGAAGCGCGGCGACCAGCTGGTCATGCCCGCCATGTCCGTCCACACCAGGACCTGGCCGTCGCAGTGCGGTCCGGCGCCGATGCCGATGGTCGGGATGCGCACGATCTCGGTGATGCGCGCGGCGACGCCCGAGGGCACCATCTCCAGGACGACGGCGACGGCGCCGGCCTCCTCTATGGCCTGTGCGTCCGCGGCCAGCGCCTCCAC
The DNA here is from genome assembly GCF_050936155.1 of Promicromonospora sp. CA-289599. Taxonomy (NCBI): domain Bacteria; kingdom Bacillati; phylum Actinomycetota; class Actinomycetes; order Micrococcales; family Promicromonosporaceae; genus Promicromonospora; species Promicromonospora sp. CA-289599. The sequence continues at coordinate 710,714 of NZ_JBNJNI010000001.1, read as the reverse complement.
GGCGTCGTCGCCGCGGCCCTGGACGCGCGGCCCGCCGAGCAAGTTCTCCGACTGCGGCGTGTACCCGAGGTGCGCGACGACGGGAATGCCGGCGTCGGTCAGCGCACGGATCTGCGCCGCCGAGCGGATGCCGCCCTCGAGCTTGACCGCGTCGGCACCCGTCTCCTTGAAGACCCGCACCGCCGTCTCCAGCGCCTGCTGGGGCCCGGCCTCGTACGAGCCGAACGGCAGGTCGATCACCACGAAGGCGCGCTTCGTGGCCCGGGCGACGGCCCGTGCGGCCGGGATCATGTCGTCGACGGTCACCGGGATGGTGGTGGCGTGGCCGTGCATGACGTTCCCGATGGAGTCACCCACGAGCAGGATGTCCATGCCGGCGGCGTCGAAGATGGCGGCGGTCACCGCGTCGTACGCGGTGAGCATCGCGAGCTTCTCGCCCCGGGCCTTGGCCTCCGCCAGGTGGTGCACACGGACCCTCTTGGGACCCTGAGTGGGTGAGGTGTGGGCGGACATGGTCCTCCTGTGGTTCGGGCGGCCTCGGTGCCGCAGGAAAGCCTACGGCCGGTCGTCCATGCCCGGTACACGCGCCTGTAACAGGTTTAGTGCAAGATGGGCCCATGGACAGGCAGCAGGAGTTCGTGCTCCGCACGGTCGAGGAGCGCGACATCCGCTTCATCCGGCTCTGGTTCACCGACGTGCTCGGTGTGCTCAAGTCTGTCGCGGTGGCGCCCGCAGAGCTGGAGTCGGCGTTCAGCGAGGGCATCGGCTTCGACGGCAGCGCCATCGAGGGGCTCACCCGGGTCTTCGAGGCGGACATGGTCGCCAAGCCCGACCCGACCACGTTCCAGGTACTTCCCTGGCGGGGTGAACGGCACGGCACGGGGCGCATGTTCTGCGACATCCTGACGCCGGACGGGGAACCGTCGCTGGCGGACTCCCGGAATGTGCTCAAGCGCACACTCGCCAAGGCGAGCGACCGCGGGTTCACGTTCTACACGCACCCCGAGGTGGAGTTCTACCTCTTCAACCAGATGACCAAGGGCGACCCGACGCTCGAGCCGGTCGACCAGGGCGGGTACTTCGACCACCTGGCGCGGGGGTCGACGCACGACTTCCGCCGCGCGGCCATCACGATGCTGGAGTCCATGGGTATCTCGGTGGAGTTCTCGCACCACGAGGCAGGCCCGGGGCAGAACGAGATCGACCTGCGCTACGCCGACGCGCTGACCACCGCCGACAACCTCATGACGTTCCGCACGGTCGTCAAGGAGGTGGCGCTGGAGCAGGGCGTGTTCGCGTCGTTCATGCCGAAGCCGCTGGCCGACCAGCCGGGCTCCGGCATGCACACCCACGTGTCGCTGTTCGAGGACGACCGCAACGCCTTCCACGAGCCGGGCGCCCAGTTCGAGCTGTCCAAGACGGCGCGCCAGTTCATCGCCGGCCTCATGGTGCACGCGGGCGAGATCACCGCGGTCACCAACCAGTACGTCAACAGCTACAAGCGGCTCTGGGGCGGGCAGGAGGCCCCGAGCTACGTGAGCTGGGGCCACAACAACCGGTCCGCTCTGGTCCGGGTGCCGATGTACAAGCCGGGCAAGGGCAACTCGGCACGCATCGAGTACCGCGCGCTGGACTCGGCGGCGAACCCGTACCTGGCGTTCGCCGTGATCCTCGCCGCCGGCCTCAAGGGCATCGAGGAGGGCTACGACCTCCTCGACCACACGGAGGACGACGTCTGGGAGCTCACGGCCGCCGAGCGGCGCGCCCTGGGCATCGCGCCGCTGCCGCGCGACCTGGACGAGGCGATCCAGTTCATGGAGAAGTCCGAGCTCGTCGCGGAGACGCTCGGCGAGCACGTCTTCGACTACTTCCTGCGCAACAAGCGCGAGGAGTGGGAGGCGTACAGCGCCCAGGTCACCCCGTTCGAGCTGAAGCGGTTCCTGCAGCTCTGACCGCTCTACTTCGGCGAGTTCGCGTCGTAGGGTCAGGGGGTGCAGAGCCGCCGACCCGAGACCCTGACGACCCACCTGATCCGGGCCGGGTTCGCCGACCTCACCCGCTCGGCCTCGCTGTGGCGGGATCCCGACCTGGTGTCGGTCCTGGACAGCACGCCGAAGGGCGCCAGGGGCGCGGACCACGCGGCCGGACCGGACCGCGGCGCCGTCGAGCTGGCGCCCGCGGACGCCGCGCTGCTGCGTGCGCTCGCGGGCGTCGCCGACCCCGACCTCGCGCTGCTGCAGCTCGTCCGGCTCGCGGCCGCCGCCCCGGACCGGCTGCGCCCGGTCCTCGCGGTCTCTGACGGTGAGCCGGCGGAGTCCCGCGACGCGGACGACGACGACGCACCCCAGCCGTCCGCGCGCGACCGGCTGCTGCGCGTCCTGGGTTCCTCCTCGGCGCTCGGCGACGAGCTGGTGCGGCACTCCGCGCTGCTGGACCTGATCGGCGACCGCACGCCGGGCACCGGCGTAGCGGCCGAGCTCGTGCGCGCCGAGCTGCTGCGGGCCGTCGACGCGGACCCCGAGTCGGCCGAGCCGGTCGCGGGGACCCACATGCCGGCCGAGCGTGCGGTACCCGCCGAGGGCGGATCGCCGTCGTACACCGACCGGCTGCGCCGGGCCTACCGGGCGCGGCTGCTGCGGATCGCCGCCACCGACGTCACCGCGCCGGACCCCCTGGTGGTGCTGCCCGCGGTGGCCGCCGCGCTCGCGGACCTGGCGGCGGCGGCGCTGGAGGGTGCGCTCGCGATCGCGCGCGCCGACGAGGAGGACCACGCCGTCGGCGTGCGCCTGGCCGTGCTGGGCATGGGCAAGACCGGCGGCCGGGAGCTGAACTACATCTCGGACGTCGACGTGATCTACGTCGCCGAACCGGGACAGCTCCCCGACGGCGCACCGGCGTGCGACGAGGACCACGCCCTGCGGGTGGCGGCCCGGCTCGCGGGGCGGCTCGCGCAGGTGTGCGCCGGCCCGTCCGCCGAACCCGCGCTGTGGCAGGTCGACGCGGCGCTGCGGCCCGAGGGCAAGCAGGGGCCGCTCGTCCGCACGCTGGCCAGCCACGTCGCGTACTACGAGCGGTGGGCGGTGACGTGGGAGTTCCAGGCGCTGCTGAAGGCTCGCCCGGTCGCGGGGGACCGGGCGCTGGGCGAGGAGTACGTGGCCGCCGTCGGGCCGCTGGTGTGGCAGGCGGTGGAGCGGCCCAACTTCGTGGAGGACGCCCGCGCGATGCGCAAGCGCGTCGAGGACAACGTGCCGGTGGCCGAGGCGGACCGGCAGGTCAAGCTCGGCAAGGGCGGCCTGCGCGACGTCGAGTTCACCGTCCAGCTGCTGCAGCTCGTGCACGGGCGCGCGGACGAGGACATCCGGTCGCGGACGACGCTCGAGGCCCTGGCGGCGTTGTCGCGCGGCGGCTACGTCGGACGCGAGCACGCCCGCCGGATGGGGGAGTGCTACCGGTTCCTGCGGGCACTGGAGCACCGGATCCAGCTCTTCCGGCTGCGCCGGACGCACCTCATGCCGACCTCCGAGGCCGAGCTGCGCCGCATCGCGCGCGGGCTGGGCCAGGGCGGCGCCGACGATCTCGTCAAGACGTGGCGCTCGGTGCGGCGTGAGGTCCGCGACCTGCACGAGGCCGTCTACTTCCGGCCGCTCCTGCCCGCGACGGCGCTGCTCTCGACCGGCGAGGCGTCGCTCGCTCCGCGGGCCGCCATGGCGCGGTTCGCCGCGATCGGCTACCGGGACCCGGCCGGCGCCATGCGGCACGTCCAGGCCCTGACCGACGGCGTCTCGCGCCGGGCTTCGATCCAGCGCCAGCTGCTGCCGGTGCTGCTGGGCTGGTTCGCCGAGGGTGCCGACCCGGACGAGGGGCTGCTCGCGTTCCGCAAGCTGTCCGACACCCTCGGATCGACGCACTGGTACCTGAGGTTGCTGCGCGACTCCGCCGAGGCGGCGTCGCGGCTGGCGCAGGTGCTCTCCTCCTCGCGGTATCTCGCCGACGCGATCGGGCGGTCCCCGGAGTCGGTGCGCTGGCTCGCGGAGTCCGACTCGCTGGCGCCCCGCGGGGTGCGCAGGCTGGCGGCGGAGGCGGACGCGCTGCTGGGGCGCGCACAGGAGGTGGACGCCGCCACCGTCGCGCTCCGCGCGCTGCGGCGGCGCGAGCTGGCCCGCACCGGCGTCGCGGAGGTGCTGGGGGCACTGGGCCCGGTGTCCGCGGCCAGGGCCATCTCAGACGCCGCCGACGTGGTCCTGGCGGGCGGGCTGCGCATCGCCGAGCACGACGCGCGGGCCGAGCGCGGGGTCGCCCGCGGGGACGAGCCCGCCCGCCTGCTCATCGTCGCGATGGGCCGGCTCGGTGGCCAGGAGCTCGGCTACGGCTCGGACGCCGACGTCATGTTCGTGTACGAGGCGGTCGGCGGCGCACCGGACAAGCAGGCCAACGACTACGCCCTGACGGTGGCGAAGAACCTGCGGCGCATCCTCTCCGCCGTCGGGCCCGAGCCCGGGCTGCCCGTGGACGCCGACCTGCGGCCCGAGGGCCGCAACGGGCCGCTGGTGCGTTCCTTCAAGTCCTACGTGGAGTACTACGGCCGCTGGTCGTCGCCCTGGGAGGCGCAGGCGCTCCTGCGGGCGCGGGCTCTGTCCGGGACGCTGAGCGTGGTCGCGGCGGGCGGCCCGGACGAGGGAGCGGTAGCGGCCCTGCTGCCGGACGGCGGAACGGCCGGCGCCGGCGACCTCGACCTGGGACCCGGCGCCGAGGGCGGCGTCTCGCTGGGCGCGCGGTTCACCGCGCTCATCGACCCGCTGCGCTACCCGGAGGGTGGCCCGGACGCCGCGGTGCTGCGCGAGGTGCGGCGCATCAAGGCGCGCGTGGAGTCGGAGCGGCTGCCCCGCGGCGCGGACCCGGCGCGGCACCTGAAGCTGGGCCGCGGCGGAGTCTCCGACGTCGAGTGGACGGTCCAGCTGCTGCAGCTCCAGCACGCGTTCGAGGTGCCCGGCCTGCGCACCACCGGCACCGTCTCCGCGCTGAAGGCGGCGCGGGACGCCGACCTGCTGACGGACGACGACGCCGAGGTGCTGCTGGACGCCTGGCGGCTCGCGTCGCGGCTGCGTTCGGCGATAGTGCTCTGGTCCGGGCGGACGACGGGTTCCGGCGTCGACCAGCTGCCGCACGACAGCCACGCCCTGACCGGGCTGGCGCGCCTGCTCGGGGACGTCGGCACGGGACCGGAGCTCGAGGAGCTGTACCTGCGACTCGCGCGGCGCGCGCGCGGGGTGATGGAGCGGGTGTTCTACGGCGCGGAGTGAAGTTCTCCGGAGGTCAGCCCCGCCTGCCGCTCAGTAGCGCGTCGAGCTCTGCTCGAGCCAGGGGAGTGCGGCGCTGGGCCGGCCGTCCACCGTCGCGCCCGCGAAGCCGAGGCTCGGCGCGAGGTCCCGGTTGTTGGCCGCCGGAAAGCTCAGTGTCGGCTCCGACACCTCGTCGAGCCGGGCCGTCTGCGCCGTCGTGAGCCGGACGTCCACGGCGTCGAGGTTCGCCCGCAGCTGGTCGAGGCGCCGCGCCCCGATGAGCACCGACGTGACACCCTGCCGGGCGCCGACTTACGCGAGGGCCGCCGCAGCGGGCGTCACCCCGGCCTCGGCAGCAACCTCCACCAGGGTCTCGATGACCGGCCAGTCACGTTCCGACGGTCCGCCCACGATGCCGGCACGCATCGTGTCCACGGTCCCGCCTCCGCGCGTGAACTTGCCGGACAGCCATCCGCTCTTCAGCGGGCTCCAGGGCAGCACCCCGAGCCCGTGCTCGGCTGCCATCGGGATGAGCTCGCCCTCGACGGTGCGTTCGAGCAGCGAGTACTCCAGCTGCATCGCGACGGCGGGCGTCCAGCCCCGGAAGTGGGCCACGACCTGTGCCTCCGCTGCCTTCCACGCGGGCAGGTCGGACAGGCCGACGTAGCGGATCTTGCCGGCCGTGACGAGATCGTCCAGCGCCCGCAGCGTCTCCTCCACGGGGACACCGCGGTCCCAGTTGTGGAGCCAGTAGAGGTCGAGGTAGTCGGTGCCCAGCCGGCGCAGCGAGCCTTCGACCTGCGCGACGACCGCCTTGCGCCCGGCGCCACCGCCGTTGGGGTCGCCAGGGAACAGGTTCCCGAAGAACTTCGAGCCCAGCACGATCCGGTCGCGCAGGCCCGGGCGGGCGGCGAGGTAGTCACCGATGATCTTCTCGGAGTGACCGTTGGTGTAGATGTTCGCGGTGTCGATGGAGTTGCCACCACGTTCCAGGTACTCCGTGATCATTGCCTCGGACTCGGCGACCGGGGACCCCCAGCCATGGTCCTCCCCGAAGGTCATCGCGCCGAGGGTGTAGGGGCTGATCCGCAGGCCGGAGCGGCCCAGCGTGACAAAGCTGTCGAGTGTCATGAGTCGATTGCACACCGGTACGACCTTGCCGAGGTAGCGCGATGCTGCCAGCGGCTTGCCTGATCCTTCCAAGATTGACACCGTGGGGCGGTGAGCGCGCTACCCGAGATCCGTGAGCTGGTGCTCCGTCACGCCGGAGGGCCGACGCCGGCAGGTCTGGTCCTGCACCGTTCCGACGCTCCGACCGAGCCGATGCCCGGCCAGACCACACCGGTCTTCGTGCTTGTCGTGCAAGGCGCCAAGCGCGCGGTGCTGGGCGAGCGCGTCTTCACCTACGGCAGCGGCGAGTTCCTCGTCGCGTCGATGGAGCTGCCGGTGATCGCCCATGTCAGCCGGGCTTCCGCCGTGGATCCCTACCTGGTGATGGGCCTCGCCCTCCGGCCCGCGCTGATCGCCGAGCTCGTCCTGGAGGCGCCGCTCCCGGCGGCGGGCGCGCCGTCCCCGGGGGTGGCGGTCAGCTCGGCCGACGACGAGCTGCTCGACGTCGTCGTCCGCCTGCTCCGGCTGCTCGGCCGGCCCGACGACCAGCGCGTGCTGTGGAGCGGGGCCGAGCGCGAGCTGGTCTGGCGGCTGCTCACCGGTCCGCAGCGCGGGACCGTTCGGCAGATCGGGCTGGGCGACGGCAACGTCGTGCAGGTCGGCCGGGCCATCCGTTGGATCCGCGAGCACCACGCCGACCTGTTCCGGGTCGAGGACGTGGCACGGGTCGCGGGCATGAGCGTGACGTCGCTCCACCGCCACTTCCGGGCGGTCACGACCATGACGCCGATCCAGTTCCAGAAGGTGATCCGGCTGCAGGAGGCGCGCGCCCGGCTGCTGGCCGAGCCGGGCGACGTGGCCGCCATCGGCTTCGCCGTCGGCTACGAGAGTGCTTCGCAGTTCAGCCGTGAGTACCGACGGCTGTTCGGCCTCCCGCCGGGCCAGGACGCGGCGCGCCTGGCTCGGGTCGACCCGGCACGGCTCGCCGACGTCTGAGCGAGACCTGTTCGAGCCACCCGATGACGGGAGAGGCTAGAGTTCGCCGTCTGGCGCCGTCGGGAGCCCGATCGCCGTCAGGAACGCACGGGTCGCCGGGGTAGGCCCGGGCTTGGGCCAGACGACGTACTCGACGCGGCTCGGCGCATCGGTGACGGTGGCCGTGGCCAGCCCGCCGAGCTCGGGCGCTCGTCGGAGATACGTCGAGGGCAGGAAGCCGATCGCCAGCCCGTGCCGGATGATCTGGGCCATGAGCGGCGCGTCGGTGACCTCGAAGGCGACGTCCCGGCCGAGGCCGGCGCGCGCGAAGGCCTGATCGGTCTGCGCCCGGCCGGCCGACCCGTACGGGAAGTCGACGAACGGTTCGGCGGCGAGGTCCGCGAGGGCCAGGCCCTGCGCGCCGGCCAGCGGATGGTCCGCGGCGAGGACGGCGACCAGGCGGTCGCGCGCCAGCTCGTGGCGGTGCACGCCGCTCGGCCGGGCGGAGCTGGGCAGCCCCAGGAACGCCACGTCGAGCCGCCCGGCCGCGACGTCGGCCGTCAGCAGCTCGCTCGGGCCGGTGCGCAGGGAGACCCGCACCTGCGGGTGCTTGCCGCGCAGTTCACGCAGGGCAGCCGGTACGTCTACGGCCGCGACCGTCGGGATGACGCCCACGCTCAGCCGCCCGCGCACCTCACCGACCGTGGCCGCGGCGTCGGCCGCGGCGCGTTCGGCGGCCTCGAGCGCCTGCCGGGCGGCGGGCAGGAACGCCTCACCCGCCGCCGTCAGGCGCACCTGGCGGCTGGTGCGGGCGAAGAGCGCGGCGCCCAGCTCGTGCTCGAGCCGCTTGATCTGGTGGCTCAGCGCCGACTGGACGACGTGGCAGCGTTCCGCGGCCCGCGTGAAGTTCGACGTCTCGGCGACCGCGACGACGTAGCGCATCTGCTGGAGCTCCATGCGATCAATCGTGCAGCACGATCGATCGCATGAAAAGGATGTGTTGGACTCATCGGTGGTCGCGGGCGAAAACTGGAGCACATGGACACCACGACACTCCGGCAGGGCCGCCGCCAGGGCCGGACGGCGGCACTCACCGCCGTCGCCGCCCTCACCGCCGTCACGGCACTCGCCCCGATGGTCTGGGGCACCACGTACTTCGTCACCACCGAGATGCTCCCGTCCGGGCACCCGCTCTTCGCCGGGCTCGCGCGTGCGCTGCCCGCGGGACTCGTCGCCGTCGCGATCGGCGCGGTGCTCAGCCGGGCCACCGCTGCGAGGAACGGCTCGGCGGCCCGGGCGCTGCCCCGAGGCGCCTGGTGGTGGAAGAGCGCAGTGCTCGGCACGCTCAACATCGGCCTCTTCTTCCCGATGCTCTTCATCTCCGCCGAACGGCTGCCCGGCGGCGTCGCGGCAACGCTCGGCGCCGTCGGACCCCTGTTCGTCGCGCTCCTCGCAGTGCCGGTGCTCCGCGAACGGCTGTCCCTGCGCCGGGTCGCCTGGGGTGTCGCGGGCGTCGTCGGCGTCGGCCTCGTCGTACTGGGCCCAGGCGCCCGCCTCGACGCGGCAGGCGTCCTCGCCGGACTGGCCGGCGCCGTCTCGATGGCGCTCGGCGTCACCCTGACCAAGCGCTGGGGACGCCCCGAAGGCGTCGGCCCGGTCTCGGCCGCGGGCTGGCAGCTGACCGCGGGCGGCCTGTTCCTCGTCCCCGTCACCCTCATCGCCGAGGGCCTGCCACCGGCCATCGACGGCCGGGCGGCGCTCGGCTACCTCTGGCTCGGCCTGGTGGGCGGCCTCATCGCCTACGTGCTCTGGTTCCGCGGCATCGGACGGCTGCCGGTCACCTCCGTCGCATTCCTCGCCCCGCTCTCGCCCATGGTCGCGGCGGCGATCGGCGTCGGGGTGCTCGGCGAGAGCCTGTCCGGGATCCAGATCGCCGGATTCGCGCTGGCGCTCGCGGCGGTGCTGGCGGGGCAGCTGCCGCCTCGGGGTCGGCGGGCGGGCCGGGTTGTGTCGGCGCCCGCACCGGCGTCGGCCAGGATCCAGGAGCTGCAGGTCGCACGATGAGGTAGGTCTGAAAAACCGTTGCCCTGATCGCGCGGGCCGGAGCATCGTGGTGTCCCACCCGAGCGAAAAGGAAATCCGATGACAGCTGTCACGCCCCGTGCCCTGACCCACCGATTCACGGACGTGACAGCTCTTGTCGTACCTCAACCTCGGGATCGTCGCCCATGTCGATGCCGGTAAGACCAGCCTGACCGAACGCCTGCTGCACCACGCGGGCGTGATCGACCGCCCGGGCAGCGTGGACCGCGGCGACACCACCACCGACACGCTCGCGCTGGAGCGGGAGCGCGGCATCACCATCCGCGCCTCCGTGGCGTCCTTCCCGGCCGGGGACGTCACCGTCAACGTGCTCGACACACCCGGCCACCCGGACTTCATCGCGGAGGTGGACCGCAGCCTCGCAGTGCTCGACGGCGCGGTGCTCGTGCTGTCCGCCGTCGAGGGTGTGCAGGCGCAGACCCTCGTGCTGATGCGTGCCCTGCAGCGGCTGCGGTTGCCGGTGATCGTGTTCGTCAACAAGATCGACCGGCGCGGCGCCCGCCCGGAGGCGGTGGCCGACGCCGTCGCGCGCCGCCTCAGCCCCGACGTGCTGCCGGTGCAGCGGGTGGTGGCCGCGGGAACGCCGTCCGCCCGGGTGGAGCCGCTGCCCGACGACGGCCTGCGCGCCTGGCTCGCCGGCGAGTCGCGGCGGGGAAGCGCGCATCCGGTGCTGTTCGGGTCGGCGGTGACGGGCGCCGGTGTGCCCGAGCTGACCGCCGCCCTGGGGAGCTACCTGCCCGCGGTCGACGCCGACGTGGACGCCGACGCGCGTTCGGGCGTGGTCTTCGCCATCGACCGGGAGGGCGGGCGGAAGCGTGCGTTCGTCCGGATGCGGTCCGGCGTGCTGCGGGTCCGGGACAAGATCGACCTGGGGCACGGCCGGGCCGAGCGGGTCACGGGCCTGAGCGTCGCTCACCATGGGTCGCTCGAACCGCGAGGCACGGCCGCGGCCGGCCAGATCGCCGTCGTGCACGGGCTCTCGACGGCGCGGGTCGGCGACGTCGTCGGGCACGCGCTGCCCGGGGACGAACGGGCGAGCCAGTTCCCGCCGCCGTCGTACGAGACGGTGGTCGGCGTCGCCCCGGGCGATCGCGGCCGGCTGTACGCCGCGCTCACCGAGCTTGCCGAGCAGGACCCGCTGATCCGCGTGCGGCGACGCGGCGAGGAGATCACCGTTTCCCTGTACGGCGAGGTCCAGCGGGAGGTGCTGGCCGCCGTCCTGCAGCGGGAGTACGCCGTGGACGCGCGGTTCGGGGAGGTGCGCACGGCGCGCCAGGAACGGATGGTCGGCACCGGGCACGCGCTCGAGGTGAAGAAGCAGGACGGCAACGAGTTCCTGGCCACGATCGGGCTGCGGGTGGAGCCCGTGCCGCCCGGGTCGGGCGTCACGTTCGAGCTGGAGTGCGAACGTGGTTCGATGCCGCCGGCCTTCTTCGACGCCGTCGAGGACACCGTGCGCCGGGAGCTGGCCCGCGGATCCCTGCGGTGGCCCGTCCCGGATGCCCGGGTGGTCATGACCCACTCGGGCTACGCACCCCGGCAGAGCCACATGCACCAGAAGTTCAACAAGGCGATGTCCAGCACGGGGGCCGACTTCCGTGGGCTGACGCCGCGCGTGCTCGTCGCCGCGATCCGGCGGGCCGGGACGGTGGTGTGCGAGCCGGTCCACCGGTTCGTCATCGAGCTGCCTGACGACGTCGTCGGGTCGGTCACGTCCCTGGTCGGACGGCTGGGCGGCGTGCCGATGGAGTCGGGCACGGCCGGTGCGGGGATCGCCGAGGTGCGCGGCGAGATCCCGGCAGGCAGCGTCGCGGCGCTGCAGCGGGACCTGCCTGGGCTGACGCACGGCGAGGGAGTGTGCCAGACGGTGCACGACCGGTTCGAGCCGGTGGTCGACCGCGGATGACCATGTACCTGCTGCCAGGATGACGCCGGTCCTGGCAGCAGGTACATGGTCATCTCGGTGGCGCGGCCGGATCCGACATCCGGCCCGGTGTGGACGTCACTCGATCGGGGGAGCGGACCCCCTCGGCGGGTGATCCGGTCGGTGCGCTTCCCGACCACGATCGACGACATGAGCATTCCAACCGACTCCCTTCTCCTGCCTGCCCCGGGTGATCCTGCTGGTCTGCTACGTGCCGCTGCTGGCGTGGGGTCCGCTGCTCGCGGTCCTGACCGTCGCGTACTTCCGACGTCGGACGCCGGTGCTACCTGTCGGAGCGAGGCCCTCCGCCAGCGTGTAGGTGAGTCGGGCAGGCAGGGCGCCGGCTCTTCAGATCCTGCGAGCCGACACCGAGATGGGGATCAGTTCATACAGTTCGAGGGACTGGCGGGTTGATCGGCTGGGCAGCGCGATGGGCCGAGGTCCTGGGCGCCATCGGAGCGGTTCTGATCTTTCTGATCGCTCTGCACATCGCGATCCGTTCAGCGCAAGCCCGACATGACCAAGGTGGCGCGGAGCCACAGGATCCACGTCATGTCCCGATAGGCTCTCGGATCATGGGAGACGCGGACACGCACGACCATGACACCGCAGGCACGCTCCGTGCAGTCGTGCTCGCGATCGAGCTCGTCGCCGCTGCCGGGATCGCCACCTGGGCACTCGTGAACATCTGGACCCTCGCCTACCCACCCGAGCCCGGAACGGTGTGCGCGCTGGTCTACCCACCACCGCCTGGTTGTTCACCACAAGCCCGCTTTACCCCTGCGTTCATCTCCGCGATCGTCATCTCGCTGAGCTACAGCGCAGTGACCGTCCTCTTGCTGACCAGAGGTCGACGCAGTGGCCTCGTGGCCGTGTGGCTGCTCGGTGGCCTGCTCCTCCTCAGCGTCCTTGCTGAGCAGTTCGTCACCTGGGGCGGCGTGCCGAGCTGAGCCGGTCACCGCGGGAATCAAGCCCGCCGCGCAGGAGCAACCACCTCCCGACGCCCGGAGAGCTGCACGAGAGTTACACGGGATGACGAGAAACGGCGGCCGACACTGCACGACGTCGCGCGACGAGAGTGCAGGTCAACCGCCGTTTCGGGGCATCTCAGCAGGTCACAAGGGACCGGCGATCAGATGTCGTAGTAGAGCTCGAACTCGTGCGGGTGCGGCCGCAGGCGGATCGGGTCGATCTCGTTCTCGCGCTTGTACGCGATCCAGGTCTCGATCAGGTCCTCGGTGAACACGTCACCGGCGGTCAGGTACTCGTGGTCGGCCTCGAGCGCGTCGAGCACGCCGTTGAGCGACGTCGGAACCTGCGCGATCTGCGCGTGCTCCTCCGGGGGCAGCTCGTACAGGTCCTTGTCGACCGGTGCCGGCGGCTCGATGCGGTTCTTGATGCCGTCCAGGCCGGCCATCAGCATCGCCGAGAACGCGAGGTACGGGTTCGACGACGGGTCCGGCGCGCGGAACTCGATGCGCTTCGCCTTCGGGGAGGTACCCGTGATCGGGATACGGATCGAGGCGGAACGGTTACGAGCCGAGTAGACGAGGTTCACGGGAGCCTCGAAGCCCGGGACGAGGCGGTGGTACGAGTTCACCGACGGGTTCGTGAAGGCGAGCAGCGACGGCGCGTGCTTGAGCAGGCCACCGATGTACCAGCGAGCCAGGTCGGACAGGCCGCCGTAGCCCTTCTCGTCGTAGAACAGCGGCTCGCCGTTCTTCCAGAGCGACTGGTGCGAGTGCATGCCCGAGCCGTTGTCACCGAAGACCGGCTTCGGCATGAACGTGGCCGACTTGCCGGCCTCGAACGCGACGTTCTTGATGACGTACTTGAACTTCATCAGGTCGTCCGCGGCGTGCAGCAGCGAGTTGAACTTGTAGTTGATCTCCTGCTGGCCGGCGGTGCCCACCTCGTGGTGCGCGCGCTCGACGGAGAGACCGACCTGGCCGAGGACCTTGACCATGTCGTCGCGCAGGTCGGCGAAACGGTCGCTCGGCGACGTGGGGAAGTAGCCGCCCTTGTAGCGGGTCTTGTACCCGAGGTTGCCACCCTCCTCCTCGCGGCCGGTGTTCCACGCGGCCTCGACGGAGTCGATGGAGTAGAAGCTCTCGTTCGCGGACGTCTTGAAACGCACGTCGTCGAACACGTAGAACTCGGCCTCGGCACCGAAGAAGACGGTGTCGGCGATGCCGGTCGACTTCAGGTACGCCTCGGCCTTGGCCGCGATGTTGCGCGGGTCGCGAGCGTAGGCGTCACCCGTGAACGGGTCCACGATCGAGAAGTTCACGATCAGGGTCTTGGCCTTGCGGAACGGGTCGATGAACGCCGTCGTGATGTCCGGCACGAGCTTCATGTCGGACTCGTGGATCGCCTGGAATCCGCGGATGGACGAGCCGTCGAACATGAGGCCCTCGCTGAAGGCGTCCTCGTCGAACTGCTCGACCGGGATGTTGAAGTGCTGCGTGATGCCCGGCAGGTCGATAAACCGGACGTCGACGAACTCCACCCCCTCGTTGCGGGTGAAGGCGATCGCCTCCTCGGCGTTCTTGAACATCTGCGCTCCTTGCTCGCTCGATAAGTTCAGGGGGAGTCCGTCGGACCGTGCCGGACGAGCAGGGCAGGGTCGCACGCGGATCGCCATGAACCTATGGGCAGGTGGTTTCTCTCGGGTTAATGATTGTTGCCGGGATGTTTCTCGGGCCTCTCGGCCGCGTGATCCCGGGAAGACGTGCTGGTCGAGGGTCCGGCAGCGTTGCTCAGCGTGCCAGAAGTCACATGACCGAGCCCGGCCGCGTCCGTCCATCGGACAGCCGGAGAGCGCCGGTCAGCGGCCGCGCATGCCCTTGCGGTCGGGGCGGGCACGGGTCGGGTCGATGCCCTTCGGGATCGGCAGCTTCATGCCGCCGATGGCCTTGAGGCGCTTGCTGACCTCGGCGACCTCGGCCCTCGTCAGGGTCGACTTGAGCTTCGTGACGGCGCGCGCGACCTTGGTGAGCGGCACCTGTCCCTCGCCGTCGCCGCACTGGATCAGCGTGACCGGAACGTTCGAGAGGATGCGGCTGACGCGCTTGCGCTCCTGCTCGAGCAGACGCCCCACGCGGTGCGGCGGCCCTTCGGAGACGAGCACGATTCCGGCCTTGCCGACACCCCGGAACACGAAGTCCTGGTTGCGTGCGTCGACCGCGACGGGCTCGTCCTCGAAGGTCCAGCCGCCGCGGACGGTGCCGAGCGCGGCGCGCGCGGCGCCGGGCTGGCCGGCGATCTGCGTGTAGGCCGCCTTCTCGGCGCTGCGCGACAGCACGAACATCGCGGCGAGCACGCCGAACGGCACACCGATGACCAGTGCGTAGACCCACGGACCCGTGAGGACGCCGATGAGCAGCGCGACCGCTACGACCCCGACGAACGCTGCGAGCATCCACCAGGTGACCAGCGGGTTCTGCTTGCGGGTCATCTTGTAGACGTCCCACAGCTGGTGATACCAGCGGCGCTTCTTGGGCTTCTTCTGCTTGGAGGCAGACGCTGCTACGTCGTTGCGCGCGTCGTCCCCGGACGAGTTTCGGGCCATGGTCGTCAATCTTAATGCGCTGCGGGTGGTCGGGTTGCCGGATCAGCGGGCCAGCAGGCTCGCCGCCTCCTGCCGGGAGGTGGTCGGCTGTGCGAGGTGCGCGAGCGCCTCGGGGATGGGGCGGCCGTGCTTGGTCATCGCCTGTCCCCACAGCCGGCCCGCGCGGTACGACGAACGCACCAGCGGCCCTGCCATCACACCGAGGAAGCCGATCTTCTCGGCCGTCTCGGACAGCTCCACGAACTCCTCGGGCCGCACCCAGCGGTCCACCGGGTGGTGGCGCAGCGAGGGCCGGAGGTACTGCGTGATCGTGATGATGTCGCAACCGGCGTCGCGCAGGTCCTGGAGCGCCTGCTTGACCTCGTCGATGGTCTCGCCCATGCCGAGGATCAGGTTCGACTTGGTGACGAGGCCTGCGTCGCGGGCCCGGGTGATCACCGAGAGCGACCGCTCGTAGGTGAACGCGGGGCGGATCTGCTTGAAGATGCGCGGCACGGTCTCGACGTTGTGCGCGAGCACCTCGGGGCGGGACTCGTTGACGGCGTCGAGCAGCTCGGGGATGGCGTTGAAGTCCGGGATCAGCAGCTCGACGCCGGTGCCGGGGTTCAGCGCGTGGATCTGGCGGACGGTCTCCGCGTAGAGCCAGGCGCCGCCGTCGGCCAGGTCGTCGCGGGCGACGCCCGTGACGGTCGAGTACTTCAGGCCCATGGTGCGCACGGACTCCGCGACCCGGCGCGGCTCGTCCTTGTCGAAGTCGGCGGGCTTGCCGGTGTCGATCTGGCAGAAGTCGCAGCGGCGCGTGCACTGGTCACCGCCGATGAGGAAGGTGGCCTCGCGGTCCTCCCAGCACTCGAAGATGTTGGGACAGCCGGCTTCTTCGCAGACCGTGTGCAGGCCCTCGCCCTTGACGAGCGATTTCATGTCGCGGTACTCGGGACCCATCACCGCCCGGGTCTTGATCCACTCGGGCTTCTTCTCGATGGGCGTAGCCGAGTTGCGCGCTTCGATGCGCAACATGCGTCGGCCTTCAGGTGCGATGGTCACGCAGGTCCCTCCCAGGTCAGCGGGTCCGCCCAGCCTAAGCCTCGGTCGGCCGCGCTCGCGCGGTCGTCCGGTGGCCCGGCAGTGGCGTTCGTCACGCGACGGCGACGGCGGCCGTGGTCGGCACCGGAACCGGCACTGCGGCCGCCGTCTCCGCGCGGGCCAGCAGCGGCGCGAGGCGTTCGATCAGGGCCGCCTCCAGCAGCGGCCGGACGTCGTCGACGCTGACGCGCCGGCCGAGCTCGGCGGTCAGCGAGGTGACGTCGGCGTCCTCCGCGGGGATGCCGCAGGGCACTATGTGGTCGAACGCGCTGAGGTCGGCGTCGCAGTTCAGGGCGAGGCCGTGCATGGTGACGCCCTTGGCCACGCGCGCGCCGATGGCGCAGACCTTCCGCTCCAGCCGCGGCGTCTCGGCGTCGGGGGAGTCCGCGGCGACCCAGACGCCCGAGCGGCCCTCGACCCGTATGGTCTCGAGACCGAACGCGGCGCAGACGTCCATCACCGCCTGCTCGAGGGTGCGGACGTACTCGACGACGTCGAACGGCTTGGCCAGCTTGACGATCGGGTAGGCCACGATCTGGCCCGGCCCGTGCCATGTGATCTTGCCGCCGCGGTCCACCTTGATGACCTCGGTGCCGTCGGTCGGGTACTCGTTCTTGTTCGTCCGGGCGCCCGCCGTGTAGACGGACGCGTGCTCGAGGAGGAAGACCGTGTCGGCCTGTTCCTCGGCGCGGACGGACTCGTGCGTGCTGCGCTGCAGGTCCCAGCCCTCGTGGTACTCGACGTGCCCGGTGAGGTGACGGATGTCCATGCCCGCCACCCTACGTCCGGATCAGGGGGTCGGGAGCGGCTCCGCCGGGCAGCTGGTCAGGACGTCCTCCATGGCGTCGTGCTCGGCGGGCGTGACCCACAGCTCGTACACGGTCTTGACCGCGATCTGCCGGGCGACGTACTCGCAGCGGTAGGCCTGGTTGTCGGGCAGCCACTCGGACGCGTCCTTCGCACCCTTGCCCATGTTCGCGGGGCCGTCGGAGGCCACGAGGTTGAGCGGGTCGTTCGCGATCGCGACGCGCTTCTCCTTGTCCCACTCCGCGGCGCCGGTCGTCCAGGCGTTCATCAGGGCCACCACGTGGTCGATCTGCACGTCGCCCGAGTTCTCGCCGCGCTCGAAGGCGATGGTCTCGCCGGTGTACGGGTCGTCGAGCGTCCCGGACGCCACCTCGCACGCGTCGCCGTCGGAGAACTCGATGTCCTCGAGGTCGCGCTGGAGCATGTCGTTGCGGGTGTCGCAGCCGTTGTCGTCGGCGTCCTGCCACGCGCTGCCGAAGTCGGCCTCGCGGTCGTAGCCGTCCTTCGTGGCGGCCTCCTGCACCGTGAGCGAGTCGAGCGCCGCGAGGGCCGAGCCCTCGGCGCCCTCGGCGGGGGCCACGTCGTCACCAAGGGACTTGATGATGAAGTTTCCGGCCAGCACGAGTGCCGCCACCGCGACGAGTACGAGCTGCAGGGTCTTGCGGGCCTGGCTGGACTTCTTCTTGGCTG
Source organism: Promicromonospora sp. CA-289599 (assembly GCF_050936155.1). Taxonomy (NCBI): domain Bacteria; kingdom Bacillati; phylum Actinomycetota; class Actinomycetes; order Micrococcales; family Promicromonosporaceae; genus Promicromonospora; species Promicromonospora sp. CA-289599. The sequence goes on along the minus strand of NZ_JBNJNI010000001.1, from coordinate 693,172 downwards.
TGGCGGACACGAGCCCCTCATTCTTTCGGCAGGTGTGGTCCGGACACACTTGGCCGGACACGCTAAGAACGTGCGAAACGTACCTCTTGCCCCAGTCTGCCAGAGTTGTGTTACGGCAGTTAACCCGCTGACCAGTGATCTCGCGTTGCCGCGCCCCGCGGGGCACGATGGGGCCATGGCTCTTCGGATCGGGATTGTCGGCTACGGAGGTGCGGGCAGGCAAATCCACGCTCGCCTGGCGCGAGCTGCGGGAATGACGGTGACCGCAGTCGTCGCACGCGACTCGGGGCGGCGCGTGCAGGCGGCCGGCGACTGGCCCGGCGCACGCCTGTTCAACGACCTCCCGTCGATGCTCTCCGAGCCCGGACTCTACGACCTCGTGGTCATCGCGAGCCCCTCGTCGCTGCACGCCGAGCACGCGAACGCCGTCTCCGTCGCGGGCAAACCCTTCGTGCTGGACAAGCCCATCGGGACCACAGCGGCGGAGGCCCGGCGGGTGCTCGGCGCCGCGTCGTCGTCCGGCACGCCGTTCACCGTGTTCCACAACCGCCGCTGGGACCCGGAGCAGCTCACCCTCGCGGCCCTGCTGAAGCGCGGCGACCTCGGCAAGGTGCACACCTTCGAGCGGCACTGGGAGCGCTGGCGCCCCAAGCCGCAGCAGCGCTGGAAGGAGAACGACACGGTGGGCGGCGGGCTCCTGCTGGACCTCGGCCCGCACCTCGTGGACTCGGCCACCCAGCTGTTCGGCCCCGTCGTCGCCGTGTACGCGGAGACGCGCGCGCTCTCCACGCCCACCGAGGACGACGTGTTCCTCGTGCTGCACCACGCCGCGCCCGGGAGCGACCCCGGCGTCGTCCCGGGACGGGCCGCCGGCGCCGACGTCCTCTTCGGGGCCGAACCGCCCGCCAAGGGCGTGGTCTCCCGCCTGTGGGCGGGCTCCCTCGTCGGTGCGCCGGGGCCGCGCACGCGCGTGCTCGGCGACGGCGGCGCCTACCTCGTGAACTCGTTCGAGGGCGACGCCTCACCCTTCGACGTGCTCGACGGCGAACAGCCCGAGGGAACGCACGGCTGGCTGGTACGCGGCAGGGAGCGGACGGCGGTACCCCAGCCGCGCGGCGGGCACGGAGACTTCTACACGGCGGTCGCCGAATGGCTCGCCGGCGAGGCCGACGTCCCGGTCGACCCGGCGGACGCCGTCCGGACCGCGGAGGTGCTGGACGCCGTCCGGCGGTCCGCCAAGGAGGGCCGGCTCATCGACGTCTGAGCCGTCCAGACCCCCGTGCCGGGAAGGTCCGGCTTCGAGCGGTCCACCCACAGGGCACCGGATTCAGCAAATCCTGTGGATAAAGAGCGGGCTTCGCAGCACGGGGTTCTCATGAATGCGTGCACTACATCGAATCTGCGGAACTGGTCCGCGTGGCCGTCCCCACGGAGGCCGCGGCTCGCGCCCTCCTGGTGCGCCGTCTAGACACTCTCGCGACACTGGACCACCCCAATCTGGTGCCGCTCATCGCCATCTCCCCGAACGGTCCGGACAACCTGGACGTACGGCTGTCGCGGACGGGAACTGTCGATCTGCCCACAGCCGTCGGATCGCGGGGTCCCCTGACCGCCGCGGAAGGCGCGGGCGTCACCGTCGCGATCGCGCAGGCGCTCGCGGCCCTGCACAGCGTGGGCCTCGTCCACGGCGGGGTCCGGCCCACGGACGTGCTGCTGCGCTCCGACGGCAGCGCGATGCTGCGACCGCGCGTGACGCTCCCGGACCACAGCGACGACCCGGTCGACGTCACGTCCCTGGCCACGCTCGTCGAGTCGGTGCTCGGCTTCCCCGGCCCGAGCCTGAACTCCGCGGCCGACGAGGCCCTGCGTGCAGTCCTGGCCAGCGCCCGCGCCGAGGACCCGCGCGACCGGCCCGAGCCGGGCACCCTCGCGGCGCTCGCGCACGACGCCGTGAAGCCGGAGCCGGTCCGCCTCCCCGCGGGGTCCGCGCTGATCTCGGCGGCCATCAGCGGCCCCGTGCCGCTCGCGGGTCACGTCCCGCTCGGCGCGCACACGCCGTCGGCCTGGCGCACGGCTGCCAAGACGCTCACCGGTTCCATCGCGGCGGTCGACGGCAGGGCCTGGGCGGCCCAGGCGCGGCGCCGGGCGATGGCGCCGATCAACGGGCGGTCCCGTACGGAGCTGGTCGCGGAGGACGCCGAGCCACGGACCACCACCGTCTCCGTGTTCGCCACGATGATGATCGCGGCGGGCGTCGTCGCGGGTATCACGGCGGGAGTCACCGCCATGCCCCAGGTCTTCGGCGGCGACCGGCCCGCTGCGGCGGCGCCGTCGCCCGAGGCCTCCGCGACAAAGCTTGGCGGCATCAGCCCGGTGGCCAACGCCAAGGACCCGGCGGGTGCCGCCGCCGAGCTGACGTCGCGCCGCCTGGCGCTGCTGGCGGGTGCCGTGTCCGACATCAAGACGGTCAACCTGGAGGGTTCGCCGGCCTACCGGGCCGACAAGAAGATCCTCGACCAGCTCAGGCGAGCCGGGGCGCAGGTGGTCGGTGCGTCCGCCGAGGTGCAGTCGATGGAGGTCGTGACGGTGGGCCCGGGTGCCGCGTCCGCCCTGCACAACGCGACCACCGCATCGCGCACCGAGACGTCCGAGACGGACGGCACGGCCGGTGAGCAGGCGGCGAGCAAGGACGCGCCCATCGAGGCAGTCGTCCGGATCGCGTACACGATCACCGCACACATGCAGGTGTCGGACAGCGGTGAGACGGCGGTTCCGGCATCGAAGGAGTCGGCCGACCTGACCCTCGTGTGGACCCCGCAGGGCTGGCGGGTCAGCGAGGTGCGCTGACCTCGTTCGCCGCAACCACCCAGCGGGCCGCGTCCTGAGGACCGGCGTGCGTCCAGGTGAATCCGGTCCTGGACAGCACGCCGGGCACGACCCGCTGGGAGGCGACGAGGTCGTCGGCGAACTGGCCGACGGCGATCCGTAGCGCGAACCGGGGCACGGCGAGCACCGCGGGGCGGTGCAGGGCGTGCGCTAGCGCACGGGTCAGCTCGCGGTTGGTCGTCGGTTCGGGCGCTACGGCGTTGACCGGACCGTCGACCTCCGTGTCGATGACGTGCCGGATCGCCGCTATCTCGTCGGTGAGGGTGATCCAGCTCCACCACTGGCGGCCGCTGCCGAGCGGTCCGCCGAGGCCGAGGCGCAGGAGGGGCAGCAGCTTGCCGAGCGCGCCGCCCGAGGGGGCCAGCACCAGGCCGCTCCGCAGCCACACGACGCGCGCCCCGGCGTCCGACGCAGGCGTGGTCGCGTTCTCCCACGCCTTGACGAGGCCGGCGAGGAAGTCGTCCCCGCGCGTGGATGCCTCGGTGAGCACCTCGTCCTTGCGGCTGCCGTACGCCCCGACGGCCGAGCTGTTGACCAGCACCGGCGGGTCGTCCAGGCGGGCGACCGTGCGCGCGAGCAGGCTCGTCGTCGTGGTGCGCGAACCGAGCAGCGTCTGCTTGTAGGCGGCGGTCCAGCGGTGGTCGCCGATCCCGGCACCGGCCAGGTTCACGACGGCGTCGACCCCCTCCAGCGTGGCCGGGTCGAGCTCGCCGGTCCGTGGGTCCCACAGCACGTCGCGGATGCCCGGCGCGCCGGTGCGGTCGTCGGGGGCGTGGCCGGCGTCGTCGGACGGCGCCGCGCCGCGGCGGACCAGCCGCCGTACCGTGTCGCCGCGCGCGAGAAGGTCCGTGACCAGCGCGGAGCCGATGAGTCCGTGCGAGCCGGCGATCGCCACATCCATGCGGCGAATCTACCGGCCAGAACGGCTGTGGCCGGCCCCGAACCCGGGACCGGCCACAGCCACCTGCTCGACGCGTCAGCTTTCGCGTTGCGCGTCTAGGGTGAGCGCTTTCGCGTCAGAGACCGACCTCGGACTCGAACGCGCCCTCCTCGATCCGGTTCTTGATGGCGGTGAGGAAGCGGGCCGCGTCCGCGCCGTCGACCAGGCGGTGGTCGTAGGAGAGGAAGATGTACGCCATCGAGCGCACCGCGATGCTCTCGTTGCCGTCCGGGTCCGTCACGACGACAGGGCGCTTCGTGATCGTGCCGGTGCCCAGGATCGCGGCGTGGCCCAGCGGGACGATCGGGGTGTCGATGAGCGACCCGCCCGAACCCGTGTTGGTGATGTTGAACGTGCCGCCCGACAGCTCGTCCGGCGTCACCTTGTTCGCCCGGGTGCGAGCACCCAGGTCCTGGATCTGCCGTGCGATGCCGGCGAGGTTCAGGTCACCGGCGTTCTTGATGACCGGGACCACGAGGCCACGCTCGGTGTCGACGGCGATGCCGACGTTCTCCGAGCCGTGGTAGGTGATCTCGCCCTTCTCGGTGTCGATGGTGGCGTTGATCTTCGGGTAGGCCTTGAGCGCCTCGATGGCGGCCTGCGTGAAGAACGGCAGGAACGTCAGCTTGGCGCCCTCGCGCGTGGCGAACGACTCCTTCGCCTTGGCACGGAGCTGCGCGACGCGCGTGACGTCGACCTCCATGACCGTGGTCAGCTGAGCCTGCGACTGCACCGCCTCGAGCATCCGCTCGGCGACGATCTTGCGCAGACGCGACATCTTCTCGGTGGTGCCCCGCAGCGGGGAGACCTCGAGCTTGGCCGGAGCGGACGGTGCCTTTGCCGACGCGGGCGCTGCTGCTGCCGGAGCCGGAGCGGCCTTCGCCTCCGCGGCGGCGAGCACGTCCTCCTTGCGGATGCGGCCACCGACGCCGGTGCCCTGCACCTCGTTGACGTCGACGCCCTTCTCCGCGGCGAGCTTGCGCACGAGCGGCGTCAGGTACGAGCCGATGGTGCGACCGGCCGACGCCGGGGCGGGTGCGGCGGGCGCCGGTGCCGGAGCGGCCGGTGCCGGAGCGGCGGGAGCCGGAGCTGCCGGAGCGGGTGCCGGGGCAGCGGGTGCCTCGGCGGCCGGAGCCGGGGCGGGCGCCGGCGCCTCGGGTGCGGGCGCAGCGGCCTTGGCCGGCTCCGGGGAGTCGGCGGCCGGGTCCGGGACGGGAGCCGAGGCCTCGGCGGCGGGTGCGGCGGCACCCGAACCGACGAGCGCCAGGACGGCGCCGACCTCGACGGTCTCGTCCTCCTGGACCAGGATCTTCTGGAGGGTGCCGGCCACGGGCGACGGGATCTCGGTGTCGACCTTGTCGGTCGACACCTCGAGCAGCGGCTCGTCGACAGCTACGTCGTCGCCGACCGCCTTGAGCCAGCGGGTCACGGTGCCCTCGGTGACCGACTCGCCCAGTGCGGGCAGCGGGACCTCGGTGCCCTCACCGGCGGGAGCCGCCGCCGGGGCAGGAGCCTCAGCGGGTGCGGCGGGCTCCTCGGCGGCGGGTTCCTCGGCGGGCGCTGCCTCGGCAGCGGGGGCCTCAGCAGGTGCTGCCTGCGGCGTCGGCTCGGAAGCCTCGGCGGCGGCAGGCTCGGCCGCGGGAGCGGCCGGTGCGGCGCCGGAACCGGAGCCGTCGCCGATGACGGCGAGAGTGGCGCCGACCTCGACCGTGTCGTCCTCCTGGACGAGAATCTGCTCGAGGACGCCCGCGACGGGCGACGGGATCTCGGTGTCGACCTTGTCGGTCGACACCTCGAGCAGCGGCTCGTCGACGGCGACCTCGTCGCCGACAGCCTTGAGCCAGCGGGTGACAGTGCCCTCGGTAACGGATTCGCCGAGGGCCGGCAGCTGCACGTTCTCAGACATGACCTGTGAGGTCTCCTTTGTCGTTAAGGGGTCAGTTGTGGGCGTGCAGAGGCTTGCCGGCCAGCGCCATGTGTGCCTCTCCGAGTGCCTCGTTCTGGGTGGGATGTGCGTGGACGAGCGAGGCGACGTCCTCAGGGAACGCCTCCCAGCCGACGATGAGCTGGCCCTCGCCGATCAGCTCGCCCACACGCGAGCCGATCAGGTGCATCCCGACCACCGGTCCGTCCTTGCGGCGCACGAGCTTCGCGAAGCCCTGGGTGCCCAGGATCTTGCTCTTGCCGTTGCCCGCGAGGTTGTACTCGATGGTCTCTACCTGGTCCGGCCCGTACAGCTCGGCGGCTCGCGCCTCGGTGACTCCGACGGACGCCACCTCGGGCTCGCAGTAGGTGACGCGCGGGATCGCTGCCTCGTCGATGGTCGTGGGCGCCAGGCCCGCGATCTGCTCGGCCACGAAGATGCCCTGGGCGAACCCGCGGTGGGCGAGCTGCAGGCCGGGCACGATGTCGCCGACCGCCCAGACCTGGCCACCCGCCGGCGTGGTGACGCCCGTACGGAGCAGCTCGTCGGTCAGGACGAAGCCGCGGTCGAGGCGGACGCCGGCTGCCTCGTAACCGAGGTCGGCGGTGCGCGGACCTCGTCCGACGGCGACCAGCAGCAGGTCGGCGTCGAACGCGGTGCCCGACTCGAGCTCGACCTGTACGCCGTCCTCCGACTGCTTGACCTGGGCGAAGCGCTCACCCAGGGAGAACTTGATGCCGCGCTTGCGGAACGCGCGCTCCAGCGCCTTCGAGAGCGCGACGTCCTCGTTGGGGACGAGGTGGGGGAGCGCCTCGACGATCTGCACGTCGGCGCCGAAGGACCTCCAGACCGACGCGAACTCGACGCCGATCACGCCGCCGCCGAGCACGACCACCGACTTCGGCACGGTGTCCAGCTTCAGCGCGTCGTCGGAGGTGATGACCCGGCCGCCGAGCTCGAGGCCAGGGAGGCTACGGGCGTAGGAGCCCGTGGCGAGCACCACGTGGGTGCCGGTCCAGCTGCTCTTGGCGCCGTCCGCGGAGGTGACCTCGACGACGCCAGGGCCCGCGAGCGTGCCGTGCCCCTCGACGACGGTGATCTTCCTGGAGGCGATGAGCCCCTGCAGGCCCTTGTACAGGCCGGCGACCACCGAGTCCTTGTAGGCGAGCACGGCCGGCATGTCGATGCCGTCCAGCGTCGTGCGGACACCGAACTGCGCTCCGTGCGCGGCGGTGTCGGCCACCTCGGCCGCGTGCAGGAGCGCCTTGGTGGGCACGCAGCCCACGTGCAGGCAGGTACCGCCGACCTTGCCCTCTTCGACGAGGGCCACGCTCAGGCCCAGCTGTGCCGCACGGAGCGCGGTGGCGTAGCCGCCGCTGCCCCCGCCGAGCACGACGACGTCGAACGTGGCCGGATTGTCATGCGTAGGCACGTGCTGGCTCCTCGTTGACTTCGCTGGTGGCGCTGTGGGCGCCCACATCGGGTGGATAGTGAGCACCGCATGCCATCTTGACACTTCAGCGGGCGTGGCCCCAATCGTGAACCCGGCTCGGCGGGTGTGACCGTGGCGACATTGACGGGCAACCCGGGCTGTGAAAAGAGGATGTCCGGCCTGACGGCGGCCGTGTGAACAGGACCTGTGGGTTTCCTGGAATGGTGCTGAGATGCCTAGGACGGCGCGGGTCTCGCTAGTAGGCTCGGTTCATGCCCCGCCAGTCCCGTAGCTCGCTCGCGCGTTTCTTCCAGCGACGCTCATCGTCTTCCGGTAGCGGATCACGCCCGAGCGGCAACGACGCACGCCGTCAGACCCTGGCGCACCTCGGTGAGTTCATCGGGTCGCGGGTAGGCGTCGAGGCCTATGTGGAGCCCCCGACCACCGACATCCCCAGCACGATCCTGCTCGTGGCGACCACGGGCGAGTGGACCCGTCGCCGGGTACCGGACGAGCGCGCCGCGTTCGAGATCGCGAACCAGCTCGGGGTGCCGGTGTACAACGTGCGGTTCACCGGTTACCCGCAGCGGATGCGCGACTGGAACAGCGCCCAGCGCAAGCCGAAGTAGCGGTTCGTGACGTAGAGCGCCTGTCCGAGCGTCCCCGGGTGAAGCCGGGGGGCTCGGACAGGCGCTCTACTTCTTCGCGAAACGCTACTTCGCCGGGGTCGCCGCGGCGCGGCCCTCGAGGAAGCTCAGGAGCGTCCGAACGCCGACGCCGGTGCCGCCGCCCGGCGTGTAGCCGTGCCCGCTGCCCTCGTTGAACGCCGGGCCCGCGATGTCCAGGTGGGCCCACGGGTGGTCGCCCACGAACGTCTGCAGGAACAGGCCGGCGTTGAGCATGCCGCCCCAGCGCGGGCCCGAGTTGGCGACGTCGGCCACCTTGGACTTGATGTTCGACTTGAGCTCCTCCGGCAGCGGCATCGGCCAGAACAGCTCGCCCGAGGTGTCGGCGGCGGCCTTGACCTCGTCGCGGACCTCGTCGGTGCCCATGACGGCGGAGGTGCGGTTGCCGAGCGCGACCATCTGGGCGCCCGTGAGGGTGGCGATGTCGAGCACGACGTCGTGGCCGTCCTCGATCGCGGACACGAGGCCGTCGGCCATGACGATGCGGCCCTCGGCGTCGGTGTTCAGCACCTCGACGGTCTTGCCGCCGTAGATGGTGATGACGTCGGCCGGGCGCTGCGCGTTGCCGCCCGGCATGTTCTCGGCGAGGCAGAGGTAGCCGGTCACGGCCACCGGCAGGTTCAGCTTCGCGGCGGCGACCACCGTGGACAGGACGGCGGCGGCGCCCGCCATGTCAGACTTCATCGCCTCCATGCCGGCGGCCGGCTTGATCGAGATGCCGCCGGAGTCGAACGTGATGCCCTTGCCGACCAGCGCCACCTTGCCGTTCGGCTTGGCCGGCGTGTAGGCGACCTTGACGAGGCGCGGGCCGCGCGATGAACCCTGGCCGACGGCGGTGAGCCCGCCGTAGCCGCCGGACGCGAGCTGCTTGTCGTCCAGGACGGTCACCTTGACGTGGCGGACGTCCTTGGCGGCGGCCTTCGCAGCGTCGGCGAACGTGGCCGGGTACAGCTCGTTGGGCGCCGCGTTGACGAGGTCGCGGGCGGCGTGGACCGCCGCGGCGACGATCTCGGCGCGCTCGGCGGCGACCTTGGCCTTCGCGTTCTTGTGCAGCGGCGTCAGGATCTCGATGCCGGCGACCGGGTCCTTGCCGTTCCTGGCCGGCTTCGCGCCGTCCTTGCCGGTGCTGTCCTTGGCCGTGTCCTTGGTGGTGGACCTGCCGGAGGTGCGGTAGCGGTTGAACGCGTAGGCGCCCAGCAGGGCGCCTTCGGTCACGGCGGTGATCTCGTCGTCGTCGGACGCCGGCAGCGCGATCGCCGCCGACCTGAGGCCGGCCAGCTCGCGGGTCGCCGCACCCGCGGCGCGCCGCAGGGTCTCGGTGGCGAAGGTGCCGTCCTCGGCGCGCTCGCCCAGACCCGTCAGGACCAGGACGTCGACCGCGAGCTTCGGGCCGGCCGGGATCTTGCGGACCTCGTCGCGCGCACCGGTCACGCCGAGCTGGGGCGCGAGCGACTCGAGCTCGGTCAGCAGATCCGTGGGGAGCTGGTCGGACACGACGGCTACGCCGTCCGACGTCTGGGCGGTCGCCACCACGAGCGCTTCGGCCTTCACGGCGGTGGGATTCTTGCTGGAGAGGGTCACGTCGGTCACGAGCCCGATCGTATCCCGCGCCTCTGACCCCCTGTCCTGCTCCTGGTCCGCCGGGCCTTTCCGGGGTGTTCGTCCGGTTCGGGGGTGAGCCCAGCGCACGGATGGAGGCGCAGGTCACGCACGATCCGATTGCCGCCTCGTAGGTGCCGCCCGGTAGTCTGCGGGACGTGATCCTTGCCCTCCTGCTCCTCGTGGTCGCGCTGTGCGTGGTCCTGGCCGGGTGGGCCGGCTGGTTCGTGGCGCGCGACCGCGCGGTCATCCTGAACCAGCTCTGGGGCGGTGCCGTCATCGAGGGCGTCGTCCTGGTCCAGGGCGTCGTGGCGATCGTGCAGGGCGCCACCGGCGCCGGTGCGGACGACCCGCTGCTGTTCTGGGGCTACTACGCCACCACCCTGGTGATCCTCCCGGTCGCCGCGGCCTGGGCCTTCGCCGAGCGCACCAGGTGGAGCTCGGTGGTCCTGCTGGTGGCGTCCCTGACCGTGGCCTTCCTGGAGTGGCGCATGTGGCAGATCTGGATGGGGGCATGATGGCGCGAGCGGTGGCTCGACGGCGGACCGGGCAGGGCTTCGGCCGGGTCCTGGTGACCGTCTACGGGATCCTGGCGTTCGCGGCGCTCGGCCGTTCGTCCTACGAGCTGGTCGTGAAGTTCGGTGAGGCACCGGTGGCGTACTCGCTGTCGACCCTCGCCGCCGTCGTCTACGTCGTGGCGACGTTCGCCCTCGCGATCGGGACGCCTGCCTGGCGGACGGTCGCGTGGATCACAGTGGGTATCGAGGCCGTCGGCATCCTGACCGTCGGCGCGCTGTCGCTCGCCGACGAGCACGTGTTCGGCGAGTCGACCGTCTGGTCCGGGTTTGGCCAGGGCTACGGTTACGTGCCCCTTGTCCTGCCTTTCGTGGGGTTGTGGTGGCTGTGGCGGACGTCGCCCGGCGCATCCGAGGAGAGGACTGCATGAGCTGGCCGTACTCGTTGTTGTTCAACGCCGCCTTCCGTCGCATGGACCCGGAACAGGCGCACGAGCTCGCGTTCTCGCTGATCGAGCGCGCGGGCAGCACGCCGGTGCTGCGTGACCTCGTGCAGGGCGCCGTCGCCCCCTTCCTCGGCCAGCGCGCCGGCGGACCGGGCAGCGTGCGCCTGTTCGGCCGCGTGGTGCCCGCGCCGTTCGGCCTGGCGGGAGGTTTCGACAAGAACGCGAGAGCGGTCCGGGGCCTGACGATGCTCGGCTTCGGGTTCATCGAGATCGGCACGGTCACCGCACAGCCGCAGCCGGGCAACGAGAAGCCGCGCATGTGGCGCGAGCTCGACGTCCGCGGTGTGCGCAACCGGATGGGCTTCAACAACGAGGGTGCCGCGGCCGCGGCGGCCCGGCTGCGCGCGCTGCGGAGCACCGCGGCGGGCCGCGCGATAGTGGTCGGCGCCAACATCGGCAAGACCAAGGTGACACCGCCGGAGGACGCCGCGGGGGACTACGCGACGTCGGCCCGCCTGCTGGCTCCCTGGGCGGACTACCTGGTGGTCAACGTCTCCTCACCGAACACCCCCGGCCTGCGCGACCTGCAGGCGACGGAGTCGCTGCGCCCCATCCTCCAGGCGGTCCGCGTAGCGGCCGACGAGGCCAACGCCACCGGTTCAGCCGCGGCGGGCCGGCGCATCCCGCTCCTGGTGAAGATCGCCCCGGACCTCGCGGACGACGACATCGACGCCGTCGCCGACCTCGTGCTCGAGCTGGGGCTCGACGGCGTGGTCGCCGTCAACACGACGATCGGCCACGACCGCGGCCCCGGCGGCCTGTCCGGCCCGCCGCTGCTGGGCCGGGGTATCGAGGTGGTCGCCCGGCTGCGCGAGCGGCTCGGCACGGGCCCCGTCATCATCGGCGTCGGCGGTATCACCAGGGCCGACGACGTCCGCGCCTACCTGCGCGCAGGAGCCGACCTGACCCAGGGCTACACGTCATTCGTCTACGAGGGACCGTTGTGGGCGTCGCGGATCAACCGCGCGCTGACCCGCTCGGCAGGCTCGACCGCAAGTGGGAGGCTGGAGTGATCCGTCCGCAGTGGGAGTGGGCCCTGGACGACGCCGAGGGGCGTCGCCTGGAGGAACCCGTCACCCCCGTGTTCACGGCGCAGTACGACGCCGAGCAGTGGCTCGGCGAGCACTGGCGTGCGCTGGCCGAGGCCGGCGCGGTGCAGGTGCGCCTGCTGCACGACGGCACCCAGGCCGCACCGGGCGTGGAGCTGCGGGCGCCATGAGCCTGCTGGTACGGATCCGGATCTCTTCCAGGGGGTCCTGAACGAGGGCGGGAACGGCATGATGGGCCGATGGAGCAGACCCCCGCACAGCTCACCCCGGGCCAGGCCAGGGCACTTTTCCGCGCAGGGCTGCGCGTCCCCACGTCGGGCTGGGCCGCCGGGTGGACCCAGGCCAACCTGATCGCCCTGCCCCGTGCCGAGGCCTACGACTTCCTGCTGTTCGCCCAGCGCAACCCGAAACCGTGCCCGGTGCTGGACGTGACCGAGCCGGGCGAGACGGCGGCGTCGATCTTCGCCGGTGACCTCCGGACCGACCTGCCCGCGTACCGCGTGTACCGCGACGGCGAGCTCGTCGAGGAGCTCACCTCCGTCACTCACCTGTGGCGCGACGACCTGGTCACCTTCCTGGTGGGCTGCAGCTTCACCTTCGAGAGCGCGCTGCTGGACGGCGGTGTGCCCGTGCGCCACATCGAGGCCGGGTCCAACGTGCCGATGTACCGCACCAACCGGGAGTGCCGGCCGGCGGGAGCCCTGTCGGGCCCGCTCGTGGTGTCGATGCGGCCGGTCCCGGCCAGCCAGGTGGCGGACGCCGTCCGGATCACCTCCCGGTACCCCGCCGTGCACGGCGCGCCGGTGCACGTGGGCGACCCGGCGGCGCTGGGCATCGCCGACCTCGCGACCCCGGACTTCGGGGACGCGGTGGAGGTCCGCGACGGCGAGGTCCCCGTGTTCTGGGCGTGCGGGGTGACGCCACAGGCCGCCGTGATGCGGTCGCGCCCGTCGTTCGCCATCGGTCACGCGCCCGGGCACATGGCGATCACCGACGCCCGGAACTCGAGCTACGTGGTTCCGTGAGTGGTGCCGTGAGTGGTGCCGTGAGCGCGACGCCGACGGCCCGCCACGCGGCCCCAGGCGCGGACCAGGCGCGGCACGGCCTCGGTCAGCTCGGCGGGTGACCGCGTGTAGGTGAGCCGGACGTGCGAGGCGGCGCCCGCGTTGTCCGGCGTGAACAGCGGTCCGGCGGCGACGAGCGCGCCCTCGGCCGCCGCCGCTGCCGCGAAGGCCTGGGCGACGGGCAGGCCGAGGTCCACCCAGCAGAACAGCCCGCCCGGGGGTGTGGGCACGTCCCAGGGGAACGACTCCCGGAGACGGCCGACGAGCAGGTCCCGACGCTCGCGCAGCATGCGCCGCCGGCCGACCATCACCTCGGCACGGCGCCCGAGCAGCTCCGTCACGGCCAGCTGCTCCAGCACCGCCGTCGCGATGTCCGCGGACTGCCGCGCACGGGCGAGCTGGGCGATCACCTGCGGATGCGCCCGGACCCAGCCGACGCGCAGCCCGCCCCAGAACGCCTTCGAGGCCGACCCCACGGACACCACGTGCGGCGACGTGCCGTCCCCGGCGAACGGCGGCGGCGTATCGGCGTCCGACAGCCCGAGCTCGACGAGGGTCTCGTCGCCCACGACCGTGACTCCGTACCGGTCCGCGATCTCCCGGACGGCCGCACGTTCGTCGGCGGAGAGCACGGAACCGGTCGGGTTCTGATAGTCCGGCACCAGGTACACGAGCCGTGGCCGGGCACGACGGACCGTCGAGGCGAGCAGGTCGACGTCCAGGGGGCCCGCGGGCACACCCACCACCCGGCCTCCGGCGTCGCGCATGGCCTCCATGGCGTGGAAGTAGGTGGGGGACTCCACCACCGCGCGGTCACCGGGGCGCAGGTGGGTGTGTGCGAGGAGGGCGATCGCCTGCTGCGCGCCGGTGGTGATCAGGATCTCGTCGGCGGTGGTCGGCACACCGCGCTCGCGGTAGCGCGCGGCGACGGCCTCGCGCAGCGGCGCGAGGCCGTACGGCTCGTAGCCGCCCGAGTCCAGGTAGGCAGGTAGCCCCTCCAGCGCCCGGGTGAAGGCCTCGTGCAGCTCGGGCGGGGCGGGCGGCGTCGCCTGCCACAGGTCCAGGTGTCCGGTTCCGGACAGGCCGACCGCCCGCACGGCGCCCCGCAGCGTCTCGCCGGCCACCGGGGCGTCGCCGCCGGCCGGTCGGCCCGGAACGGGGCCGGTGGCGCGCTGCGGCAGCGTGGTGACGGTGCCCGACCCGACACGGCTCGTCGCGAACCCGAGCTCGCGAAGCCGTGCGTAGGCGCCGGACGTGGTGGTGCGCGAGACGCCGAGGACCGCCGCGAGCTCACGCTCGCTCGGCAGGCGGGTGTGCGGGGCGAGCGTCCCGGACAGGACCGCCGCCCGCAGCGCGTCGGCGAGGGCCAGGTAGGCGGGCCCGCCCGCATGCCACGCGCCGAGCAGCCGGGCGGTCGTGGCGGGGGAGAGCTGACGCAGCACGGTGGGACTCGCGACGGACATGGGGCCACTCTTCTCCGATTGGCCATGGAACACAAGGCCAATGACAAGCACCATGGGTGCATGACCACGACCACCGGCCGCCCGGCCGACCACGGAGTCCTCCCCGCGACCGCACCGGAGGAACGGAGCCCCGCAGTCGTCCTGATGCACCCCGCGCGCCGGGTCGCCCAGCTGCTGCTGGGCCTCGTGGGCTTCGGCGTCGCCACGGCGATGATGCTGCACTCGGGCCAGGGAGCGATGCCGTGGGCCGTGCTGGACCAGGGCATCGTGGACCGCACGGGTCTGGCCTACGGATGGGTGGTGCTCGGGATCGGGCTGCTGGTGATGCTCGCCTGGATCCCGCTGCGCCAGCGGCCGGGTGTCGGCACGGTCGCCAACATCATCGTGATCAGCCTGGTGATCGACCCGGCCCTGTGGGTGCTGGAGCGGCTGCTGCCCACCCCGGGGCTGCCCGCCGGGATCGCTCTGGCCCTGGGCGGGATCGTGCTGCTCGGGGTGAGCACGGCCGCCTACGTCGGGGCCAGGTTCGGCCCCGGCCCGCGCGACGGGCTGATGACCGGGCTGGTGCAGCAGACCGGCTGGCCCGTCTGGCTGGTCAAGACCGGCATCGAGGTCGGCGTCGTGCTGCTCGGCGTGCTGCTGGGCGGGACGTTCGGCTGGGCGACGGTCGTCTTCGCCTTCGGCGTCGGACCGGTGGTGCAGGTCTCCGCCCGGTGGCTCGCGCCGTCGGGTCTGACCGGGCACCACTGACGAAGGCCTCTGCTTTGGTGGCGCCCGCGCGGGTGGGCACCCACCATTGCGACATGACCAGCGACATGACCAGCGACATGACCACCGACATGACCAGCAACGACGTCGAAGCCCAGCGCACGGGTGTCCGCGCAGTCCTGCCGGGGCCCGTGTCCCGGATCGCGTGCGGCCTGCTGCTCGTCGCGGTCGTGATCCGCGTGACGGGTGACGTGGACGCGTGGGACGACGGCGGGTTCACGGTGCCGCTCGTGGCCCATCTGCTGCTGCTACCGCTCCTGGCCCTGACGTTGTGGGCGGCAGCGCCGTCGTCCGGTGGGGCACTGCGGCCGCGCCCCGTCGTCCTCACGCTCGTCGCGCTGGCGCTCGGCTACCTAGGCGACGTGTTCGTCACGACCGCGCTCTTCCCCGGGGCGTGGGACGCGTTGACGAGCGGCATGGAGCTCGAGGGACTCGTCTACCTGGCGATGGTGAGCGGCGCGGTCCTCGCGCTGGCTCTGGTCGTGCAGGTCGTCGCGTTCCGCGGGTGGCTGGGTGCGGGACCCCTGCGCTCGGCAGCGGACGTCACCTGCTGGGTCACGGGCGTGGCCGCAGCAGCGGTCCTGGTCGCCGGGGTCGCGCACGTGGACCTCGGCGAATACGTCGTCGGCGCGGTCGTGGCGGGCTCGGCCTGGGTTGCCGCGGTGTCCCTTCTGGCGGTGGTGGCCTGGCGGGCCGACCGCCTCGCGGGCGTCGGCGCACTGCTCCACGTCGCGGCGGCGGGACTGTTGCTGGTCGGGACCATGGCGAGCGGGGTCGGCGCCGCCGTCAGCCTTCGGGCGGTCGCCGTGACCTACGTCGTCGGGCAGGCGCTGCTGGCCGTGGGTGTGCTGCGCAGGCTCCGGGGCGCGACACCGGGCGCCGACCTCCCGCTCTGACGGTACGGAGGCCGGCCTCCGTCGCGGTCGGCCGATAAACCTGCGAGCCTCGCGGTACGTGGTGGGGGGTATGAGCATCGACACCGAAGACGAGACCGGGCGCGCCACCGAGCGCGCCACCGAGCGCGCCACCGTGCGCGTGGCTCGATCGCGTGACGACGACTTCGTCGCGTTCGTCGAGACGGCCGGACCGTACCTCTACCGCACCGCCTACCTCCTGACGGGCGACAGCCACCGCGCGGAGGACCTGGTGCAGACCGCGTTCGAGCGCACCTACCGCGTCTGGGACCGGGTGCGAGACCGTGAACCGCGTGCGTACGCCCGGCGCATCCTGGTGAACCAGCGCATCGACACGTGGCGGCGCGTCCGGCGCGAGGTGATACCGGGCGACGACCACATCCCGGTAGGGGCCGCCCAGGACGGGTCCGGAGAGGTGGCGTTGCGGGACGCGCTCGTGCGGGCCCTCGCACAGCTCGCACCCCAGCAGCGGCGCGTCGTCGTGCTCCGGCACCTGCTGGACCTCTCGGAGGCCGACGTCGCGGCGGAGCTCGGCCGGAGCGTCGGCACGGTCAAGGCGACCAACGCCCGCGCGCTGGAACGTCTGCGCGGCATGGTCGCGGGGGCCGACCTGGAGATGGTCGACGCGCCGGCCGTGGACGCCGCCGCTGTGCTTCGTGGCAGCCGGGCGGCGCTGCGCCGCCGTCGGGTGGCACAGGGCGCGACGTCGGGAGTCGCCGCGCTGCTGCTGGTGTGGTTCCTGCTGGGACCGGTGCGGGTGCCGGGCCTGGGAGATGTCGCCCTGCCGGGCAGCGAGTGGTTCCGGGAGGTCACGGGTATCGATCGGCTGCTCGAACGGCGCGACGACGCGGCGCCCGCGCCGGGCCTGACCGCAGCCCCGACCGTTCCCGCCGCGGAGGTGGAGCCGCTGCCCGAGACGTTCGCAGTACTGGGCGACGACAGCGCCACGGCGACGCTCGCCGAGGACGGCTCGTACTTCATGGTGAAGACCTTCCCCGGTTCGGGGGAGCCCGGAACGCCCGAGGGCGCCGGCACGTCGGTGGTCGAGATCGTGGAGATCCAGGAGGACGGGATCGCGCACGCCGGCGAGTACGTGGGTTCGGGAACGGTCGACGGTCTGGGCGCCCCGATCTTCGATGTGGTGCGCCAGGGCGACCGGCTGGCCTGGGTCGAGACACCCGTGGTCGACGGCGACCCGGGAGTGTGGGCGATTCGCGTGTACGACGGAGAAGCCGGGTCGCCGCCGGTCACGGTGGCGGAGCACCTCGAGTCGGACCTCACGGCGGACGGCGAGTTCCTCAGCGACCCGTGGGTCGGGCTCACCGCCGGCCGGGTCGTCTGGATGACCAACGGCGCGGGGCCGGACGGTGAGCCCGTGAGCAAGATCTGGGCGAGGGACGCGGACGGCGAGGGTGACGAGCAGGTCGTCGCGACGGGGGCGCGGACGTTCGCTACCCACGACGACGAGGTGGTCACGACGACCGCGACGACAGACGCGGACGGTGTGACGCAACACGTCATCACCTCCTTCCGGGACGACGGGCGCACGGAGATCATCCGGTCCGCCACCCCGGCCGGCTCTGGGGGGACTTCCGGCTGGGGAACCCGGCTCGCGTTGTCCGACCGGCTCGTGGCGTGGAACGACGGCCCTGCGGTCCACGTGCTGGACCGCAGGACCGGGCGGGAGCGAGCCTTCGAACCGGGAGCAGCTGGGGACGCCGTGCTCTCGATCGACGTGTCTGCCGGCGACCTGGTGTGGAGCACGGTGGGTGGTGACGGGGTCACCGCGTACCTGGTCGCCGACGCGCTCGGCGACGGACGCCCCCAGGTCCTGGACCAGGGCGCCCAGGTGTCCTCGGTCGGGATCGCGGGGGACCTCGTCGCCTGGCGGGTGGAGGACGTGGACGCCGGCACGGCGACTCTGCACCGCGCCAGGATCGAGTGATGAAAGAGGGGGTCGATTCGATTCGACGGTTGTCATAGGGTGACGGCATGGTCAACTATCGGTACCTCGGCAACAGTGGTCTCAAGATCTCGGAGATCACCTACGGCAACTGGCTCACCCACGCCTCGCAGGTGGAGAACGACGTCGCCACGGCGTGCGTCCGCGCCGCCCTCGACGCGGGTATCACCACCTTCGACACCGCCGACGCATACGCCAACACGGCCGCGGAACAGGTGCTCGGCGACGCGCTGAAGGGCGAGCGCCGCGAGTCGCTGGAGATCTTCACGAAGGTCTACTGGCCCACCGGCCCCAAGGGCCCCAACGACGTGGGCCTGTCGCGCAAGCACATCATGGAGTCGATCAACGGGTCCCTGACCCGTCTCGGCACCGACTACGTCGACCTGTACCAGGCGCACCGGTACGACGTCGAGACCCCGCTCGAGGAGACGATGCAGGCGTTCGCCGACATCGTGCGCCAGGGCAAGGCCCTCTACATCGGTGTCTCGGAGTGGTCCGCCGATCAGATCCGCGACGGCGCCGCGCTCGCCAAGGAGCTCGGCTTCCAGCTGATCTCCTCGCAGCCGCAGTACTCCATGCTGTGGCGGGTCATCGAGGACGAGGTGGTTCCCGCCTCGAAGGAGGCCGGCGTCTCGCAGATCGTCTGGTCGCCGATGGCGCAGGGCGTGCTCTCGGGCAAGTACCTGCCGGGCCAGCCGGCTCCCGCCGGCTCGCGTGCGACCGACGAGAAGGGCGGCGCGCAGACGATCAGCCGCTTCATGACCGACGAGACGCTGACCGCCGTGCAGAACCTCAAGCCGGTGGCCGCCGAGCTGGACCTGTCGATGGCGCAGCTCGCCGTCGCGTGGGTGCTGCAGAACGACAACGTGGCCGCCGCGCTCGTGGGTGCGTCGCGTCCGGAGCAGGTGGCCGAGAACGTCAAGGCGTCGGGTGTGACGATCCCCGCCGAGCTGATGAAGCAGATCGACGACGCGCTGGACGGCGTGATCGAGCGCGACCCGACGAAGACCCTCGAGGGCATGCCGAAGAAGCGCCCGGCCTGACTCAGCGCGCTGAGTTGTCAGACGGCGCCGCACGTGTCAGACGTACAGGTCACCCTGGTGACCCGTGTGTCTGACACGTGCGGCGCCCGACTAGCGAGTTACTCCGGGTAGCTGCCGCGCTTCTTGCTCATCGGCTTCGGCAGGCGCGAACGGCGCAGCTGGTAGGCGCGCGTGATCGTGTACATCAGGAGACCGCGCTGCACGTCGCCGAACTTCGCGGTCAGGCGCTTCTTCAGCGACCGCCACAGGAGCCACGCGTCGATGATCGTCAGGAACAGGAACCCGTAGAGACCGAGCATCACGATGATGCTGAGCTGCGGGTACTGCGAGGTGAAGAACGTCGCGAACAGGAAGATGAACGCGACCGGCAGGAAGAACTCGCCGAGGTTCCAGCGTGCGTCCACGAAGTCGCGCACGTACCGGCGCACGGGACCCTTGTCCTTGGCCGGCATGTACTTCTCGTCGCCGGTCTGCATCGCCTGGTAGGCGCGCTCGCGGTCGACGCGCGACTTCTCGCGCTGCGCCTTGCGTGCGGCCTTGCGGTCGTTCGGGACGAGGGGGCGCTTGTTCGCGGCCTGCGCGACGTTGCGCTTGGGCGTCGGGCGCCCCTTCTTCAAGGCGCTGTCCGACGTCGTCGCGGACGCGGGCGTCACGTTGTCGGGGGAGTCGCCCACGGGGGTCACGCCGTCGGGTGTCGGAGTCTTGCTGCGGGAGAACACCGCCCCAGCCTAATCGGTCGCGGCAGTGCCCCGCTGCGAGCCGTTAACGTGGGGCGGTGACTTCCGATACAACCGCGACCCTCCGCGCCCGCGTCGCCGAGCTGTTCCCCGCCCTGCAGGCCGATCTCGAGGCGCTGGTGCGCATCCCGAGCGTCTCGGCCGCCGCGTTCGACCAGGCGCACGTCGCCGCGAGCGCCGCGGCCACCGAGCAGCTCCTGCGGGACGCGGGCCTGCCCGACGTCCAGATCCTGTCCGCGCCGCGGCCCGACGGCACGCCGGGCGCACCCGCCGTCGTCGCGCGCAGGCCGGCGCCCGAGGGTGCGCCGACCGTGCTCCTGTACGCGCACCACGACGTGCAGCCGCCAGGTGATCCCGCGACCTGGGACACCGCGCCGTTCGAGCCCACCCAGGTGGGCGAGCGGCTCTACGGCAGGGGTGCCGCCGACGACAAGGCGGGCATCATCGCCCACCTGGGCGCGCTGCGTGCGCTCGGCCTGCCCGACGGTGCAGACCTGCCGGTCGGCGTCACGGTCTTCCTCGAGGGCGAGGAGGAGTCGGGGTCGCC
Source organism: Promicromonospora sp. CA-289599 (assembly GCF_050936155.1). Lineage (NCBI taxonomy): Bacteria > Bacillati > Actinomycetota > Actinomycetes > Micrococcales > Promicromonosporaceae > Promicromonospora > Promicromonospora sp. CA-289599. Next base: position 673,136 of record NZ_JBNJNI010000001.1, on the reverse strand, counting down.
GTCGTTCCGTGCGTTCCTGGAGACGCACCGCGACCTGCTGGCGGCCGACGTCATCGTCGTGGCCGACTCGACGAACTGGAGCGTCGGCGTCCCCGCGCTCACGACGTCGCTGCGCGGTCTGGTCGACGGCGTGGTCGAGCTGAAGGTCCTCGAGCACGCCGTGCACTCCGGCATGTTCGGTGGTGCGGTGCTGGACGCCGTCACCCTGATGTCCCGCCTCGTGGCGACGTTCCACGACGAGGCGGGCGACGTGGCGATCGACGGCCTGGTCGCCGCGCCCGAGCCGGAGGTCGACTACTCCGAGGCCGCGTTCCGCGCGGACTCGTCGCTGCTCGACGGTGTCTCGCTCGCCGGGACCGGCACCGTCTCCGGGCGGCTGTGGGCCAAGCCCGCGCTGTCCGTGATCGGGATGGACGTGACGTCGGTGGCGGAGGCGTCGAACACGATCGCCCCGAGCTGCACGGCGAAGATCTCGCTACGCCTCGCCCCCGGGCAGGACCCGGTGGCGGCCGACGCGGCGCTCGCCGAGCACGTCGCGAAGCACGCGCCGTTCGGCGCGCACGTCACGTGGCGGTCCGGCGAGCAGGGCAAGCCGTTCCTCGCGGCCGGCGACACGGCGGCGATGCGCGCGGCGCGCGGCGCGTTCGCCGAGGCGTGGGGCACACCGCCGGTCGACGTCGGCGTGGGCGGGTCGATCCCGTTCATCGCGGACCTGCTCGAGGTCTTCCCGGAGGCCGCGATCCTGGTGACCGGTGTCGAGGACCCGGACTCGCGGGCGCACGGCGCGAACGAGTCCGTGCACCTCGGCGAGCTGCGGAAGGTGGTCCTGGCGGAGGCCCTGCTGCTGACGAAGGTCGGCGAGGGGCTCTAGCTCCAGCCCTTGCTCTAGCTCGTGGTCGAGGGCTCGCGCGGTGCGATGTCCAGCGCGCGAGCCCAGGCCGCGACGTCCTCGGGGAGCTCGGGAGAGGGCAGCTTCTCGCCCATGGCGTCCCGCACGACGTCGATCGCGGAGATCCGGTTGCCCTTGCGGTCCAGGAACCGGCTGGCCACGATCCCGCGGGCGTACAGCTTGTCGTCCCGCGTGAACACCTGCTCCAGGTAGAACATGCGCTCGTCCCAGCCCAGGACCCGGGTGGTGATCTCGAACCGCTCGAACGGCCGCAGGGACCGGCGGTACTTCATGGTCGACGCCGCGACCACCGGCGCCCAGCCCTTCTGGCGGGCGACCGGGAACATGCCGAGGTCGGCGATCTGGTTGTTCCGGGCCACGTCCATCATCTGCAGGTACGTGCCGTTGTTGACGTGGAGGTTCGAGTCGAGGTCGAGCAGCCCGACGCGCATCCGGGTGACCGACGGGTCGAGCAGGGTCTGCCCGGGGCGGGCCTTGCGCGGGAAGAGTCCGGTCCAGGTGAGCTGGAACATGCGAGCCATGCGACGAAGGTTATACCGGGAACCGTCAGTATCAGATACCTGTGCAACCGGACGCCTCGGTACGTCCGCCGGGTACTTGTCCGGTCAGTCGGCCTGGTACTGGATCTCGCGCCGCACCGCCCAGGCGACGTCCGCGGACTCCAGTCGTTCGACCAGGTGCAGGGCCATGTCGATCCCCGCCGCGACACCCGCGGAGGTGACCACGTCACCGTCGTCCACGAACCGGGCCTCCGTGTCCACGAGGATGCTCGGGTCGAGCTCGGCGAGCTCGTCGTAGTAGTCGCGGTGCGTGGTGGCCGGCCGTCCCGCCAGCAGGCCCGCGGCGGCGAACGAGAGGGCGCCCGTGCAGACGCTCGCCATGACCGGGGTCTGCTTGCGGATCTGCCGCAGCCACTCGAGGTGCCCCGCCTGGGCGATCAGCGGTCGCGTTCCCAGGCCGCCCGGGTAGATCAGCACGTGCAGCGGCCCGACGTCGTCCGCGCCGTGCGCCGGCAGGATCCGCAGACCCTTCGCGAGCCGCACGCCGGAGCCGTCCCAGGAGAACGTGCTCACCGACGGCCGGAGCTCCTGCGAGTGGGAGCCCCACTCCGCGAACACCTCGAAGGGCCCGACGACGTCGAGCTCCTCCGCCCCGTCGAAGACGAAGATCCCGATGCGCAACCCGCCGTTACCGGTCATGTGCTCGCTCCGTGTCAGATTCCCGGGAGGGCCAGCATCTGGTCGAGCGCCACGCGGGCCCAGTGGGCGTCGTCGGCGTCCACGACGATCCGGTTCACCATGCGTCCCTCCACGAGCGACTCCATCGCCCACACGAGGTGGGGCAGGTCGATCCGGTTCATGGTGGAGCAGAAGCACACCGTCGAGTCGAGGTAGTGCACGTTCTTGTCCGGATGTGCCTTGGCGACCCGGCGCACCAGGTTCAGCTCGGTGCCGATGGCCCACGAGGAGCCGGGCTCGGCGGCCTCGAGCTGCTTGATGATGTACTCGGTGGAGCCCACGTGGTCGGCGGCCGTGACGACCTCGTTCTTGCACTCCGGGTGCACCAGCACGTTGACGCCGGGGACCGCCGCGCGGATGTCGGTGACGTTCTGCACCGAGAAGCGGCCGTGCACCGAGCAGTGGCCGCGCCACAGGATCATCCGGGCGTCGCGCAGCTCCTGGTCCGTGAGCCCGCCGTTCGGCTTGCGCGGGTCGAACACCACGCACTCGTCCAGCGACATCCCGAGCGCGAGGACCGCGGTGTTGCGGCCCAGGTGCTGGTCGGGGAGGAACAGCACCTTCCCGGTGCCGTCGATCCCGCCCACCTGGTCGAACGCCCAGCGCAGCGCGACCTCGGCGTTGGACGAGGTGCACACGGTGCCGTCGTGGCGGCCGGTGAACGCCTTGATGGCCGCCGACGAGTTCATGTAGGTGACGGGGATCGTCGAGTCCGCGATGCCGACGTCCTGCAGCACCGCCCACGCCTCCTCGACCTGGCCGATCGCCGCCATGTCCGCCATGGAGCAGCCGGCCGCGAGGTCGGGCAGCACGACCTGCTGCTGGTCCGAGGTGAGGATGTCCGCGCTCTCGGCCATGAAGTGCACCCCGCAGAACAGGATGAACTCCGCCTCGGGACGGGCGGCGGCCTCGCGCGCGAGCTTGAAGGAGTCGCCGGTGACGTCGGCGAAGTCGATCACCTCGTCGCGCTGGTAATGGTGCCCGAGCACGAACGCCCGGCTGCCCAGGGCGGCGCGCGCCGCACGGGCCCGCTCGACGAGGTTCGGGTCGCTCGGTGCGGGCAGCTCGCCCACGCACTCCACGCCGCGCTCGGAGGCCAGGTCACGGCCCTGGCCGAGCAGCAGCAGCGGGGACGGGGCAGGCTCGGAGAAACCGGGGTGTTCAGCCAGCAGGGTGCTCACGGTCACCATCATGACACGCGGTGGTGACAGCCAGACAGGACGGTGTCACGATGCGTCGGTGCACGTGCTGCTGCTTGCCGAGAACCTGCCCGACGCCGAGCGACTCGCCTCCGCGTGGCGCACCGCCGCGCCCCACACGACCGCCGCGGCCCGCGAGGTGCGGGTGCCGGGCGCTGCGCGAATGCCCGCCGACGGTCCGACGTTCGGCACGGCACAGGCCGGGGAGGGCGCTGCCGGACAGGGCCACGGGGGAGTCCTGCTGGCCGGCGCGGCGATCCCGGTGGGCCCGCCGGCCGCCGTCGGGCCGCAGGACGTCGGGCCCGCCCATCCTGGCCCCAGCGCGCCCGGCCCCGCGCCGTCCGCCCTGCCCCGTGGCGAAGGTGCGGTGCTCGCGGACGCGGCCGCGCGGGCCGACGTCGTCGTGGCGTACGTCACGCGGCTCGACGGCGAGGGGCTGCACCGCGGCGTGGTTGTCGAGGCCGCGGCGGCGGCCGCCCCGCATGCCGTTCCCGTCGTCGTGATCACCGACCGGAGCGAGGTGAGCAGGCGCGAATGGTCGACCGCGGGCCTCAGCGGGGTGCACGAGGCGGCCGACGGAGACGTCACCCGGGTCGCCAGGACCTGGACGCCCGGCTGGGCGCGCTGAACGCCGGACGGTGATGGGCGCTGCCGGTCCGTGGGCGTACGATCGTCAGAACAGACCGGCGACGGGAACAGACGGACGGCCCGATGGGTTGGCACCGCTGAGACATCGACTACCGGTATGTCGAACACGATCGGGAGATGACATGACCGACACGACCACGGACATCGGGACCCACGGCGTCAACGTCACCGACGTCGCCGCGGGCAAGGTCCGTAGCCTGCTCGAGCAGGAGGGCCGCGACGACCTGCGCCTCCGTGTGGCGGTGCAGCCTGGCGGCTGTTCCGGGCTGATCTATCAGCTCTACTTCGACGAGCGTGTGCTCGACGGGGACGCGCTGCGTGACTACGACGGCGTCGAGGTCGTCGTGGACAAGATGAGCGTGCCGTACCTCGAGGGCGCCACCATCGACTTCAAGGACACCATCGAGCAGCAGGGCTTCACGATCGACAACCCGAACGCAGGCAGCGCGTGCGCCTGTGGTGGGTCGTTCTCCTGATCTGAGCCCTGCGTCGGCAAGACGTCGCACGAGAGCGGGCCGGTCACCTTCACGGTGAGCGGCCCGCTCTCGTTCTGGTCAGCCCAGGCGGACCGTGACGGACCAGCCGGTCCAGTCGCCCGTGTGCTCCTCGGTCGAGACGTGCTCGTGCCCGCGCATGCGGCACCATGCGGGCACGTCCAGCTTCGCGGCGGGATCGGTCGACAGGACGGTCAGCTCGGTGCCCGCCGGCAGTCCCTTCGCGGCTGCTGCCAGCCGGATCACCGGTATCGGGCACCGCAGCCCCCTCGCGTCCACCAGCGTGCCGGTCATCAGAGGCCGCCCACGCCGAGCATCTCCCGCACGCTAGCCACGGCGCCGGGCAGCACCGCGCAGAAGCGGTTCACCTCGTCGGCGGTAGTGGTCCGGTCCAGGGCGATCCGCACGTTCCCGTGCGTGAGCACGCCCATCGCCGCCAGCACGTGCGAGGGCTCCAGCGTGCTCGAGGTACATGCCGAACCGGAGCCGACGGCGAACCCGTGCCGGTCCAGCTCCGTCACGAGCGCCTCGCCGTCCACGTAGAGGAACGAGAAGGTCGCGACGTGGGGGAGCCGGCCGTCCGGATCGCCCACCACCTCGACGTCGGGGATGCGGGACACCTCTGCCCGCAGCCGCTCGACGAGCTGCCGACGCCGCGCCTCCTGTTCTACGCGGTCCGCCTCGACCGCCTGCAGCGCCACCGCGGCGGCGAACGCGAGCGGCACGCTCACGCCGCCCGGTGCCCAGGGGTCCTCGTCCTCCGGCCCGGCCGACGCGGTGCGGACCCGCTGCCGGACGGCGAGCACCCCGACCCCGGCGGGCCCGCCCCAGTCGGCGGGATCGGCGGCCAGGAGGTCCCAGGTCGCGGGCACCGCCACGTGCCCGACGCTCGCACCCGCGTCGACCAGGAGCGGGACGCCGGACGCGTGGGCGGCGTCGTGCACCGCCTCGACCGGCTGCAGCGTGCCGACCTCACCGTTCGCGTGCTGCAGCGCGGCCAGGGCGACGCCTGGCGCCCGGACGGCGGCGATCATCGCGTCGGCGTCCACCCGCCCCAGCCGGTCGACCGGGACCGGGCCTGCCGGGTGTGCGCCGCCCGCCGCGTGCGCGGCCGCCTGCAGCAGCGCCGACCGTTCGACGGCACCGGTCACGATCGCGGTGCCCGCACGCCGTCGACCGGCGGCCGCAGAGGCGACGGCCGTGTGCAGCGAGGCCGTGTGGCTCGGCGTGAGGTGGACCTCCTGGGTCCGTGCGCCCAGCACCGCTGCGATCGCCTCGCGGGCGCCGTCGAGCAGGCGAGCGGCGCGGCGGCCCTCGGCGTGCAGCCGGCGCGGATCGGCCCACCCGTCGCCGAGCGCCTGCTCGAACGCCTGGCGGGCGAGCGGGTGCCACGGGGCACGACCGCCGTTGTCGAGATGCACCCGGTCGGGCGTACCGGGGGTGGCGTGGCTCACACGTCCTCCTGCTCCTGAGTCGTCCACCTGATCCTCGCACCCGCGCGGACCGGCCCGCCGCCACCATTGTTCTGACACGACCTGCGCGCGTGTCCTGAACAGCCCGGATGGGCGCCTCGGGTGCGGAGTGCGTCACGTCGCCCGGGCCCTCCTCCGGGCATCATCAGGCCCCGGAGCGCGCTAGGCTGCATCCCATCGAGGACGAAGGTTCTGCGTGGAGCTCGGGAGGAAACCGGTGCGACGCGCCGGACGAGACGTGAAAGGCCTCCCTTGCACTCGAAGGCACCTACCCGCACCCGTCGGGCCATCCTGCGTACGTCGGCTCTAGCCGTCGCTGTCGCAGTTGTGGCTACCGGCTGCGCAAGCGAATCCGTCCAGCGCGGATACCTGCCCGGCTACAGCGACGGGGAGGTGACTAACCAGACTGCGCGCATCACCGATCTTTGGGTGGGCTCGTGGATCGCTGCCCTGCTCGTGGGCATCGTGACGTGGGGCCTGATCCTGTGGTGCATCGCGGCGTACCGGAAGCGCAAGGAAGACCACCAGCTCCCGATACAGACGCGCTACCACCTGCCGCTCGAGCTCATGTACACGGCCGTGCCGCTGATCATGGTGCTCGTGCTGTTCTGGTACACCGACCGTGACGTGTCGGAGATCCAGCGGGTCGACGGCACCGCGACCGAGCACATCCAGGTCATCGGCAAGCAGTGGAGCTGGGACTTCAACTACCTCGACGCCGATGTCTACGACTACGGCGAGCACGAGGCGGACCCCGGCGGCGTCACCGCGGAGGACGAGCTCGACGGCGCCGTCGGCACCTCGACGTCGTTCCCGACGCTCTACCTGCCGGTCAACGAGACGGTGGAGTTCACGCTCGACTCGCGCGACGTCATCCACTCGTTCTGGATCCCCGCGTTCCTGTACAAGCAGGACATGATCCCGCAGCGGACCAACACGTTCCAGGTCACGCCGACGCGTGAGGGCACCTACGCCGGAAAGTGCGCCGAGCTCTGCGGCGAGTTCCACTCCGGCATGCTCTTCAACGTGAAGGTCGTCTCGGCGGAGGAGTACGACGCACACATGGCGGAGCTCGCGGCCAAGGGCCAGACCGGCGCACTGGGCATGGACCTCGCCCGTACGCAGGGTCCCGTCAACACCGAGGAACCGGAGGCTGAGCACTGATGGCCGCAGCAACCACGACCGAGCTGATCCCGGGCCTGGCGCCCGGACGACAGACGCTCGGCCGGACCGTCATCAAGTGGATCACCTCCACTGACCACAAGACGATCGGGTACCTCTACCTGATCTCGTCGTTCCTGTTCTTCTGCATCGGCGGCCTGATGGCCCTGCTGATCCGTGCGGAGCTCTTCGAGCCGGGTATCCAGCTTGTGCAGAGCAAGGAGCAGTACAACCAGCTGTTCACGATGCACGGCACCGTCATGCTGCTGCTGTTCGCCACCCCGCTCTTCGCGGGCTTCGCGAACGTGATCATGCCGCTCCAGATCGGTGCGCCCGACGTCGCGTTCCCCCGCCTGAACATGTTCGCCTACTGGCTGTACCTGTTCGGCGGCCTCATCACGGTGGCCGGGTTCCTGACCCCGCAGGGTGCCGCGTCGTTCGGCTGGTTCGCCTACGCGCCGTTGTCGACCACGACCTACAGTCCAGGGCTAGGTGGTGACCTCTGGGTCTTCGGCCTCGCGCTGGCCGGTTTCGGCACGATCCTCGGTGCGGTCAACTTCATCACCACGATCATCACGATGCGCGCGCCGGGCATGACCATGTTCCGGATGCCGATCTTCACGTGGAACACGCTGATCACCAGCCTCCTCGTGCTGATGGCCTTCCCGCCCCTGGCGGCCGCCCTGTTCGCGCTCGGCGCGGACCGTCGCCTCGGCGCGCAGATCTTCAACCCGGAGAACGGTGGCGCCATCCTCTGGCAACACCTGTTCTGGTTCTTCGGGCACCCCGAGGTGTACATCATCGCGCTGCCGTTCTTCGGCATCGTGTCCGAGATCCTGCCGGTGTTCAGCCGCAAGCCGATCTTCGGCTACAACGGCCTCGTGTACGCGACCATCGCCATCGCCGCGCTGTCGGTGACGGTGTGGGCCCACCACATGTACGTGACCGGCGCCGTCATGCTGCCGTTCTTCGCCTTCATGACGATGCTCATCGCGGTGCCGACCGGTGTGAAGTTCTTCAACTGGATAGGCACGATGTGGCGAGGGAAGCTCACCTTCGAGACGCCGATGCTCTGGTCCATCGGCTTCCTCGTGACCTTCCTCTTCGGTGGCCTGACGGGCATCATCCTGTCGAGCCCTGCCCTGGACTTCTCGCTGTCCGACTCGTACTTCGTGGTGGCGCACTTCCACTACGTGGTGTTCGGCACCGTGGTGTTCGCGATGTTCGCCGGCTTCTACTTCTGGTGGCCGAAGATGACCGGCCGCATGCTGTCGGAGCGCCTGGGCAAGTGGCACTTCTGGCTGCTGTTCGTCGGCTTCCACACCACGTTCCTCATCCAGCACTGGCTGGGTGTCGAGGGCATGCCGCGCCGGTACGCGGACTACATGCCCGAGGAGGGCTTCACCTGGGAGAACCAGGTGTCCACGATCGGCGCGTTCATCCTCGCGGCGTCGACCCTCCCGTTCCTCTGGAACGTGTACGTCACCTGGCGCAAGGCGCCCAAGGTCACGGTCGACGACCCGTGGGGCTACGGCCGCTCCCTGGAGTGGGCCACGTCCTGCCCGCCGCCGCGGCACAACTTCGCCTCGCTCCCGCGCATCCGCTCGGAGTCGCCGGCGTTCGACCTGCACCACCCTGAGGTCGTCGCCATGGAGCACCCGGACTACAACCGAGGCGTGCTCGACAACGTCTACGGCGAGGCCGACCGGCGCGGTCAGGACGCCCAGGCCAGGCAGCGCGCGGCCGGCGACGGCGGCGAGTCGGGCCAGAGCAGCACCACGATCGTTGACGAGCAGCCGGACGAGGGGACCAGCAAGTGAAGATCGAGAGCAGGCTGTTCCTCTGGGGTACGCCCTTGTTCGTCGGAGCCGGCATCGTCTACGGCTTCATGACGGACTGGACCGAGCCCGTCGGCTACCTCGGTATGCCGCTTGTCGGCGGCCTCGTGGCGATGATCGGCGCGTACCTGGCCCTGACGGCCCGGCGCATCGACGCTCGCCCCGAGGACGACCCGAACGGCAACATCGAGGACGGCGCGGGTGACCAGGGCGTCTACGCGCCCTGGAGCTGGTGGCCGCTGGCGATCGCCGGTTCCGCCGCGATCTGCTTCCTCGGCCTGGCCGTGGGCTGGTGGGTGCTCTACATCGGCTTCTGCCTGTCGATCATCGCGCTCGTGGGCTGGGTCTTCGAGTACTCCCGAGGTATCCACTCGCACTGAGCCTTCGCCGAGATGGAACTGGCGAGATAGAACTGGGGCCGTAGCGCTGATCAGCGCTACGGCCCCAGTTCTATCTCGCCAGTTCGGTTCTATCTCTGCACGTGCGGCTGTCAGCGACTGGCGGCTATCCAGCGCTCCAGCGTGGCCTGCGCCGCTCCGGAGTCCACGGCCTGGGCCGCGAGGCCGATCCCGGCCGCGAGACGCTCGAGGAGCGTCCCTGAGTCAGCCCCGGTGCCCGGCAGGGTGCCGTCCGCGACGAGGCCGGACGCCGCGTTGAGCAGCACGGTCTCGCGAACCGGCCCGTCCTCTCCGGCGAAGACAGCGCGAGCGACCGCCGCGTTGTAGGCGGCGTCCTGGCCGCGCAGATCCTCGACCTTGATGCGGGTGAGCCCCAGGTCGGCGGCGGGGTCGAGCCGGTGCTCCGTGACCGCGCCGCCTGCCACCTCCCACACGGTGGAGCCGGCGGTGGCCGCGAGCTCGTCCAGGCCTTCGTCGCCGCGGAACACCAGCGCGGACTTGCCACGCTCCGCGAACACGCCGGCCATCAGCGGGGCCATCCGTGCGTCGGCACAGCCGACGGCGGCAGCACGCGGCTGGGCCGGGTTGGTGAGCGGGCCCAGGAAGTTGAAGGCCGTCGGCACGCCGAGCTCCCTGCGGGTGACTCCCGCGTGGCGCATCGACGGGTGGAACACCATCGCGAAGCAGAAGGTGATGCCTGCCTCGCGCGCGATCTGCGCCACACGCTCGGGGGTGTGGTCCAGCCGGATGCCGAGCTCCTCGAGCACGTCCGCGCTGCCCGACGACGACGAGGCCGCCCGGTTGCCGTGCTTCACCACGCGGAGGCCGGTGCCCGCGATGACCACCGACGCCATCGTGGAGATGTTCACGGTGTGCGCGCGGTCGCCACCCGTGCCGACGATGTCGACCGAAGGGCCGGACACGTCGATCCGGGTCGCGTGCCGGACCATGGACTCGGTCAGGCCGGCGAGCTCCTCGACGGTCTCGCCCTTGGCGCGCAGCGCCACGAGGAAGCCGCCGAGCTGGACGGGGGAGACCTCGCCGGTCATCACCTGGTCCATCGCCCACGCGGCTTCGGCCTGGCTCAGGTCGGTGCCGGTGATGAGCTCGGACAGCAGGCCGGACCAGGTGGGTGCATCGAGGTTCACGCGGTACCCGCCCCGGGGACGGCAAGGAGCTTCGCCACTGCCTCCTGGACCGTGATGGCGTCGAGCGGGCGGGACACCACGCCGTCGGCCAGGGACCACGAAGCCAGCCAGGTGTCCGCGGGCCGGCCCGTGAGGACGAGCACCGGAGGGCACTCGTAGATCTCGTTCTTGAGCTGGCGGCACAGCCCCATGCCGCCGGTCTGGTCGGCCTCGCCGTCGAGGACGAGCAGGTCCCACGTCTCGTTGTCAGCCTTGTCCACCACCGCGGCGGGGGTTGCGATCTCCACCCACTCGATATCGGGCGAGCCCGCGTGCAGGCGCGGTCCGACGGCGAGCCGGACCTGCTCACGCACGGTGCGGTCGTCGCTGTACAGGAGGACCCGCGGGCTGGACGTCGCTCCGCCGGGCTCGATGCCGGACTCGATACCTGACTCGGTACCGCTCGTACCTGCGCTGGTCACATCCGTCGTCATGCCGGTCATGCGTCGATCGTGGCACAGTCCCCGCTCCCGCGGCAGATTTGTCCGTGCTCTTTTCATGGCACTCTGTGGAATCGCGTCAGCAAGAGACGCCGCAGGTAGCGCGTTGGAAGGACTTTGTGAGATTCGACGCGAGCGTCGCAGGTGCTTCGGCGTTCGAGACGGTCGAACGTCGGCCATAATGGCTGTCGTGTCGACCGCAACGGCTGCAGCCACCCCCACACACCAGCACGTGACAGTCAATCGTCCGAACCCGGTCTCGGTCGGAACGATCGTCTGGCTCGCGAGCGAGCTCATGTTCTTCGCAGCGCTCTTCGCGATGTACTTCACGGTCCGGCAGACCATGCCGGCCGAGGAGTGGGCGCTGCAGGCGGACAAGCTGAACATCACCTTCTCGACGATCAACACGATCGTCCTGGTGCTGTCCTCCTTCACCTGCCAGTGGGCGGTCTTCAAGGCTGAGCAGTTCAAGCCCTCGCGCTCCGGCAAGCTGTACCAGTTCTGGACGTGGGGCATGCACGAGTGGCTCACGATGACCTACGTGATGGGCGCCTTCTTCATCGGCGGTCAGATCTTCGAGTACACCGAGCTGGTGCACCAGGGCCTGACGATCTCGTCCAGCGCCTACGGGTCGGTCTTCTACATGACCACCGGCTTCCACGGCCTGCACGTGACCGGCGGCCTGATCGCCTTCCTCTTCGTGCTCGGCCGCTCCTTCGCCGCCAAGCGCTTCGGTCACCACGAGGCCACCACCACGATCGTCACGTCCTACTACTGGCACTTCGTCGACGTGGTGTGGATCGCGCTGTTCGCGGTGATCTACCTGCTGCGGTGACCTCGTAGCGCCTGCGCCCCTGGCGCCAGTGCGACGAGGCCACGTGCGGTGGCATAGGTTCAAGACAGAGAAGCTCAACACTCAAAGCGAGACGAGGACATTTTCGTGAAGGCACTCGCCGCCCGCAGGCACCACCGGTTGGCTCCGGTCGTGCTCCTGCTGCTGGCGCTGCTGACCACGGGTGGCATCTATGCCGCCCTGGCTCCGAGCACGGCTAACGCCGAGACCGTCAGCACCGCGGACATCGAGACCGGTAAGAAGCTGTTCCAGGCCAACTGCGCGACGTGCCACGGCCCGAGCGCGGAGGGCAGCGAAGGCGTGCCCTCCCTGGTCGGCGTCGGCGCGGCCTCCGTCGACTTCCAGGTGTCGACCGGCCGCATGCCGATGCAGATGAACGGCCCGCAGGCGGAGGCAAAGCCGCCGCAGTTCGACGAGGAGCAGACCGCGGCCCTTGCCGGGTACGTCGCTTCGCTGGGGGCCGGTCCTGCGATTCCCACGGACGAGCAGGTGGACGCCGCAAAGGGTGACGCCTCCAACGGCATGGCCCTCTTCCGCACCAACTGCGCCATGTGCCACAACGCCGTAGGCGCCGGCGGCGCACTCTCGGAGGGCAAGTTCGCCCCCGCGCTGTGGGAGACGTCGGAGCGGAACATCTACCAGGCCATGCTCACCGGCCCGCAGTCGATGCCGGTGTTCAACGACGCGAACATCACGCCGGAGGAGAAGCGCGACATCGTCACGTTCCTCGTCGAGCAGCGCGAGGGATCCGCGGGCGGTAACGCGCTCGGCGCCCTCGGGCCCGTGTCCGAAGGCCTCTGGGCCTTCGCGATCGGTATGGGTCTGCTCATCGGCGCCGCAGTGTGGATCGGAGCCAAGTCCTCGTGAGCGACAACCAGAACCCCCCAGCCGACACGTCCAAGGACGTGACGGTCGCCCCTGAGACGGGCACCGCGGTCGGGCCCGCCGACCGGTTCGCCGACCCGGGCGTCCCGGAGCACAAGCACCGCCTCACCGACACCGACCCGAGCGCCGCGAAGCGTGCGGAGCGGACGGTCACCTTCCTGTTCGTGCTGTCGATCCTCGGCACCATCGGCTCGATCGTCGCCTACGTGATGGTCCCGCCGGACGGCACGACGGCGGGCGTCCGGCTGTCGACGCTGCTGATCGGCCTCGGCCTCGCGGTGTCGCTGCTCGGCATCGGCGTCGCGGGCATCCACTGGGCCAAGGCGCTCATGGGCGACCGCGAGATGGTCCAGGAGCGGCACCCGCTCGCGTCGTCCGAGGAGACCCGCGCGGACGCGATCAAGGACCTCAACGACGGTCTCCAGGACTCGGGCGTCGTCGGACGCCGCGGTGTGCTCAAGGGCGCGTTCTTCGGGGCACTGGCGCTCTTCCCGCTTGCCCTTGCGGTGCCGCTGATCGGCTCCGTGGGTGGCGACTGGAACATCTCGAAGTTCAAGCACACGATGTGGAAGCAGGGCATGCGCCTCGCGATCGACCCGTCGGGTCGTCCCATCAAGGCCTCCGACGTCACCGTGGGCTCCGTGTTCCACGTCGTCCCGGAGACCACCGAGGAGTTCCGCGAGACGCACGAGTGGATCACGGAGAAGTCCAAGGCCGTCGTCCTGATGGTGCGCCTCAACCCGGAGGACCTCCGGACCGACCAGTCGCCCGAGGGCGCGACCTGGTCCCACGAGGGCATCGTCGCCTACTCGAAGATCTGCACGCACGTGGGCTGCCCGGTGGCGCTCTACGAGCAGCAGACCCACCACCTCCTGTGCCCGTGCCACCAGTCGACGTTCGACATCGCGGACAGCGCCAAGGTCGTCTTCGGCCCGGCCAACCGCCGGCTGCCGCAGCTGCCCATCACCGTCGACGACGAGGGCTACCTCATCGCGCAGGACGACTTCGCCGAGCCCATCGGCCCGAGCTTCTGGGAGCGTCTGAAGTGAGCACCGCGACCCACGACACCAAGCGCGAGGCACCGGCCAAGCCGACGACGCCGGTCGGCAAGGCGGCCGACTACCTCGACCAGCGCACCACGATCGGTGTGATGGTCAAGGAGTTCGCGCGCAAGGTCTTCCCGGACCACTGGTCCTTCATGCTGGGCGAGATCGCCCTGTTCTCGTTCGTCGTCCTGATCGCCTCGGGCTTCTTCCTCACGATGTTCTTCGAGCCGTCGATGGCGCTCGAGACCTACGAGGGCGAGCACCCGGCCAACATGCACGGGCAGCTCATGTCCGTCGCGTTCGCCTCGACGCTCGACATGTCGTTCGAGGTGCGCGGCGGTCTGCTCATGCGGCAGATCCACCACTGGTCGGCCCTGATCTTCATGGCCTCGATCGTGGTGCACATGATGCGCGTGTTCTTCACCGGCGCGTTCCGCAAGCCGCGTGAGATCAACTGGATCGTCGGCATCGTCCTGATGATCCTGGGCCTGGCGGCCGGCTTCACCGGCTACTCGCTGCCCGACGACGTCCTGTCCGGCAACGGCCTGCGCATCACCGACGGCGTGATCAAGTCGATCCCGCTGATCGGCTCGCCCCTGTCGTACTTCGTCTTCGGCGGCGAGTTCCCGGGCCACCACATCGTGCCCCGCCTGTTCACGCTCCACATCTTCGTGGTCCCCGGCATCCTGCTGGCCCTCATCGCACTGCACCTGTTCCTGATGGTGCTGCAGAAGCACACCCAGTACCCGGGTGGCGGCCGCACGGACAAGAACGTGGTGGGTTACCCGGCGGCGCCGGTGTACGTCGCGAAGATGACGGGCAACTTCTTCATCGTCGCCGGCGTGCTGGTGCTCATGGGCGCCACGATGTCGATCAACAACGTCTGGAACTACGGTCCGTTCGACCCGTCGCCGGTGTCCGCCGGCGCGCAGCCGGACTGGTACATGCTGTTCCTGGAGGGCTCGCTGCGACTGATGCCCGGCCAGGGCACGGAGTGGGTGATCTTCGGATACACGCTCCCGCTCAACGTCCTGGTCCCCGCGGTGGTCATCCCGGGCATCCTGTTCACGTTCCTGATCGTCTACCCGTTCCTCGAGGCCCGCGCCACCGGTGACGACAAGGAGCACCACGTGCTCGACCGCCCGCGCAACAAGCCGGTGCGGACCGGGCTCGGGGTCGCGTTCCTCGCGGCGTTCATCATCCTGGCCCTGGCCGGGTCGAACGACCTCATCGCCACGCACTTCGCGCTGTCGATCAACGCGATCACCTGGGTGTTCCGCATCCTGTTCTTCGTGGGGCCGGTGTTCGCCTACTTCGTCACGAAGCGCATCTGCCTGGGGCTGCAGCGCAAGGACCGCGAGCTCGTGCTGCACGGTCACGAGTCGGGCCGCATCGTCCGCTTCGCGAACGGTGAGTACATCGAGGTCCACACCCCGCTCGACGAGCAGGAGCGCTGGCTGCGGGTCAACTACGAGGCGCCGGCTCCGCTGGAGATCGCCCCGAAGACCGACGCGCGCGGTGTGAAGCGCAAGGGCTACGGCTCCGACAAGCGCTGGCAGGGTCTGTCCCGGTTCTTCTACGAGGACCGCGTCGCACCTGTCAGCCCGGCGGAGGTCGAGGCCGCGCACTCGCACGGCGAGCACGACCAGCTCGACGGATCCGAGCGCCAGGCCGTCGAGGCCGGCGCAGGAACCACCTCGCGGGAGCACTGAGCGACCTGCGACACCAAGCGATGGCCTGTGTCTCCCGGTCCGCGAATGCGGCCGGGGACACAGGCCATTGCCGTCCCGGCGGGCACCACACAGGCGCACGACCAGGACGGCGTCTTCCCCTGCGCACCGTCCGGTGTGCGGACCGATCCTGGAGGTACCTCAGCAATGGCTGTTTACACGCTCCCTGACCTCACCTACGACTACGCCGCGCTCGAGCCGCACATCTCGGGCAAGATCATGGAGCTGCACCACTCCAAGCACCACGCGACGTACGTCAAGGGCGCCAACACTGCCCTGGAGCAGCTCGAGGAGGCCCGCGAGACGGGCAACCTGGCAAACGTCAACAAGATCGAGAAGGACCTCGCGTTCAACCTCGGTGGTCACATCAACCACTCGATCTTCTGGACGAACATGGCGCCCGAGGCCGGCGGCGAGCCGACCGGCGACATCGCGAGCGCGATCGACGAGCACTTCGGCTCCTTCGAGAAGTTCAAGGCGCACTTCACCGCCGTCGCTGCCGGTGTGCAGGGCTCCGGCTGGGCAGTGCTGGCCTGGGACTCCGTCGGCCAGAAGCTGGTCGTCGTCCAGCTGTTCGACCAGCAGGGCAACATTCCCTTCGCGCTCACCCCGGTCCTCATGCTGGACTGCTGGGAGCACGCCTACTACATCGACTACCTGAACGTGCGCCCGGACTACATCAAGGCCTGGTGGAACCTGGTGTCCTGGAGCAACGTCTCCGAGCGCCTGGCCCGGGCCAAGACGCAGACCGCTGGTCTCATCGTCGCGTCGGCCTGACGGTCCGACCGTCTGATCGCCCGACCAGATCCGGCGCGCCCCGGGGGGAGACCCCCGTGGGTGCGCCGGATCTGTCGTGTCACGGATCGCCCGGCTATTTCGTCGTCAAGGTGGCAAGCTGCGCCCGGATCGGTGTCTACTGGTGAGGCAGGGACCGATAGGCGCGTATCTCCTACCTCAGGGGTGATGACGTGGCAGAGCCGCAACGTCCGACCACCGCGATCGGCAAGACCGCCGACTATCTGGACCAGCGCACCACCATCGGTGTGCTGGTGAAAGAGCTCGCGCGCAAGGTCTTCCCGGACCACTGGTCCTTCATGCTGGGCGAGATCGCCCTGTTCTCGTTCATCGTGCTGATCGCCTCGGGCTTCTTCCTCACGATGTTCTTCGAGCCGTCGATGGCCCTGGTGCGCTACGAGGGTGAGCACCCGGCGAACATGCACGGCCAGCTCATGTCCGCGGCGTTCCACTCGACCGTGGAGATGTCGTTCGAGGTGCGGGGCGGTCTGCTCATGCGGCAGATCCACCACTGGTCGGCCCTGATCTTCGTGGGCTCGATCGTGCTGCACATGTTCCGGATCTTCTTCACCGGCGCGTTCCGCAAGCCGCGCGAGATCAACTGGATCGTCGGCCTGATCATGTTGATCCTGGCGCTGGCGGCCGGTTTCACCGGCTACTCGCTGCCTGACGACGTCCTGTCCGGCAACGGCCTGCGCATCATCGACGGCGTCGTGAAGTCGATCCCGGTGATCGGCTCCTTCATGTCGTTCCTGGTCTTCGGCGCCGAGTTCCCGGGCGACGACATCGTCCCGCGGCTGTTCACGCTCCATATCTTCGTGATCCCGGGTCTGCTGATCGCGCTGATCGGCTTGCACCTGTTCCTCATGGTGCTGCAGAAGCACACCCAGTACCCCGGTGCCGGCCGCACGGACAGGAACGTGGTGGGCTACCCGGCGGCGCCGGTCTACGTCGCCAAGATGACCGGCAACTTCTTCATCATCGCCGGTGTGCTGACCCTGATGGGCGCCACGATGGCGATCAACAACGTGTGGAACTACGGCCCCTACGACCCGTCGCCCGTCTCGGCGGGTACGCAGCCGGACTGGTACATCCTGTTCGTCGACGGCGCCCTGCGGCTCATGCCGGGTCCGGGCTGGGAGTGGGTGATCGGCGGCTACACGCTGAGCATGAACCTGCTGATCCCGGCTCTGATCGTGCCGGGCATCCTGTTCACGCTGCTGTTCGCCTGGCCGTTCCTCGAGGCCCGCGTCACCGGGGACCACCGCGAGCACCATGTGCTGGACCGGCCGCGCAACCGGCCGGTGCGCACAGGTGTGGGCGTCGCGCTGTTCGTCGCGTTCATGGTCTGTGCCCTGGCCGCGACGAACGACCTCATCGCCACGCACTTCTCGCTCGATATCTTCGCGATCACGTGGGCACTGCGCGTGCTGCTCTTCGTGGGCCCGGCGTTCGCGTTCTGGGTGACCAAACGCGTGTGCCTCGGGTTGCAGCGCAAGGATCGCGAGCTGGTGCTGCACGGGCACGAGTCGGGCCGCATAGTGCGGTTCGCCAACGGCGAGTACGTCGAGGTGCACACCCCGCTCGAGGCGGAGGAGCGCTGGCTGCGCGTCAACTACCAGTCGCCCGCACCGCTGGAGATCGCACCGCTCACGGACGCACGCGGCGTGCGGCGCAAGGGTTACCGGTCCGACCGTCGTTGGCAGCGGCTGTCCCGGTTCTTCTACGAGGACCGCGTCTCACCGGTCACGCCCGCCGAGCTGGCGGCCGCGCACTCGCACGGCAAGCACGACGAGATCAAGCACGACAAGATTGAGCACGGCGAGGTCGAGGCGAAGGCGCCGACCGGCGCGGGCGCCGTCGGGCGGCCGAAGAAGTAGCGGGCGTCGGTTCAGTCGTCGAGCCCCAGGGCGAATGCCTGCTCCAGGTCCGCCTTCGAGAAGGCGCGGAAGGCGATGAGGGTCTCGGTGTTCTGCACGCCGGGCACCTTGTTCACGGCGTCGGACACGACTCCGGCGAGCTGCTCGTGCTCGGGTACGCGCACGATGGCCACCAGGTCGGTCTTGCCGGTCACGGAGAAGACTTCGCTCACTCCGTCGATGTTCGCGACCTCCTGCGCGACCTCGGGGATGCGGGACGTCTCGGCGTCGATGAGGACGATCGCGGTCAGCATGCCGTCATCGTATCCACGTGCAGCGGGTTCCCGGGTTCCGGAACGCCGCTGATCTCGGTGCGCACCCGGTCCGACGCCCATGTCAGCTCGGCGTGCGCCCCGGCCGCCCGCACCGGACAGGCCCAGGTGTCGCTGAGATGCACGAGACGCACGCCGGGGGAGTCGAGCCAGGCGATCAGGAGGTCGGTCTCCTCCGGGTGTGCCGCGGGCGCCGGAGAGATCGGGGGTTCGACGTGCTCGGCGGTGGTGCGCAGCGCCGAGACGAGCGGAAGGGGGTTGACCCCTGGTCCCGAGACGTCGGTGGCCGCGAGCCGGCCGTGCTTGATCACGACGATCTCCCAGCCTCCTGGCTTGCCCGGTGCGTCGCCTATGCCGGACGGGCGCGCCGCCACGAGCTCGGCGCAGCGGGACAGCGGATCCAGCCGCTGCGCCCGGTGTGCGCCGGTGACGAACGCGCGCAGCCGCCGGGTGACCTCGCCCGCCTCCTCGTACCGCTCCTGGTGCGCGAGCGCGGCGATCCGGTCCGAGAGCGCGCGCACCACCGGTGACGGATCACCGGTGAGAGCGCGGCGGGCGGCGTCGGCCACCTGCTCGTAGGCCGTGTCCGGGCCCTCCGTCGCGACGCACGGGGCGGAGCAGCGGCCCATGCCCGCCAGGGCGCACGGGCTCCCGGGAGTCTTGGAGACCAGTGGGATGCGCGCGGTGCACTGCCGCAGGTTCAGGGCGTCGTGCAGGGCATGGACGGCTTCCTGTGCGGTGCGCCGGGACGCGAACGGGCCGATGTGCACGGCGCCGGCCACCACGCCGCCCACCACCGAGAGCCGCGGGTAGGCCTCGTCGGTGAGCCGTACCCAGGAGTGCCGCTCCGGGAACTTCGACCGCCGGTTGTAGCGCGGGGCGTGCTCGGTGATCAGCCGCAGCTCGCGTACCTGTGCCTCCAGCGGCGTCGCGCACGCCACCGGGGTGACCCGTTCGGCGATGCGCACCATCTCGGTGATCCGCTTCCGCTTCTCGGCGGCGGTGAAGTACGAGCGCACCCGCTTGCGGATGTTGACGGACGTGCCGACGTACAGGACCTCGTCGCCCGGCCCACGGAACAGGTACACGCCGGGCGACGCCGGCAGCTCGTCGGCGAGGTGTCGTTTGCGACGGACCTCGGGCGGCACCGGGTCGGCGGCCGTGGCCAGGTCCTCCAGGTGCGTGATGCCCATGGGCGCGAGGCGGTCGAACAGCGCGTGCAGGACGTCGACGGTCGCCCGCGCGTCGGCCAGCGCGCGGTGGTCGGGGGAGACGCTGGCGTGGAACAGGTTGGCGAGCGTGGACAGCTTGTGGTTGGGCGCCTCGTCCCGGGTGACCAGGCGCCGGGCCAGCGGCACCGTGTCGACGACGGTGAATCCGGGCCACTCGTAGTCGAGCCGCGCGCACATGGCCTTGAGGAAGCCGACGTCGAACGGCGCGTTGTGCGCCACGAGCACCGTGTCGCGCGCCCATTCCAGGAAGCTCGGCAGCACCAGCGCGATGTCCGGCGCGGTGGCGACCATGGCGTTCGTGATCCCTGTCAGCCGCGCGACGAACGCGGGGACCGGCTGGCCGGGGTTCACCAGCGACTGGAACTCGCCCAGCACCTCGCCGCCACGTACCTTCACGGCGCCGATCTCGGTGATGCCGCCCTCTGTGGCGTTCGTACCGGTGGTCTCGAGGTCCACCACCACGAAGGTGACGTCCCGCAGCGGCGTGCCGAGCTCCTCGAAGGTTGCCTGGTATGCCGACGCGCTGATGCTCACGGGGCAGAGGCTAGCGGGAGACACTGACACGCTTGTTCGAGCCTCGCCGTCGTGCGGGAAGGCCGCACGGTCCGGTCGGTGGTCAGACCCAGGTCTCGCCGGTCAGCTGCTCGTAGATCTCGATGTAGCGGGCGCGGGTCTCCGCGACGACGTCGGCGGGGATCTCCGGGCCGGGGTAGGTGCGGTCCCAGTCCGTGAGCGTCGAGGACCAGTCGCGCACGAACTGCTTGTCGTAGGACCACTGCCCACGGCCGGGCTCGTACTCGCTCGCCTTCCAGAAGCGCGAGGAGTCCGGCGTGAGCACCTCGTCGGCGAGGGTCAGGACGCCGTCGGCGTCGGTGCCGAACTCGAACTTGGTGTCCGCGATGAGTACGCCGCGCTCGCGTGCGATCTCGGCGCCGCGCTCGTAGATCGTCAGCGACAGGTCCCGCAGGAGGTTCGTCGTCTCCTCGCCCAGGTCCTTCGCGATCTCCTCGATGGAGATGTACTCGTCGTGGCCCTCGTCGGCCTTGGTCGACGGCGTGAAGACGGGCTGCGGCAGCCGGTCGGCCTCGACCAGCCCAGGCGGGAACGCGACGCCGGACACGCTGCCCGACTCGCGGTAGCTCTCCAGCCCGCCGCCCGCGAGGTAGCCGCGCACGATGCACTCGACGGGGACGATCTCCAGGCGCTTGCAGCGGACGGCGCGGCCCTTCCACTCCTCCGGGACGTCCTCGTTGATCACGTGGTTGGGCACGAGGTCGGCGAACTGCCGGAACCACCACAGCGAGATCTGCGTGAGGATCGCGCCCTTGTCGGGTACGGGCGTCGGCAGGACGACGTCGTACACCGACACACGGTCGGAAGCCACCAGGATTACGTCGTCGCCGTCCGCGTAGACCTCGCGAACCTTGCCCTTACGGATCAGTTCCACGCGGCCAAGGTTAACCCGCGAGCCGGGACTGCTCAGGCGTGTCCAGGTCGAGCACGGCGTACCCGTGCCCGTCCAGGTGCACGACGCCGTATCCGTCGTCGCCCGCCTCGACACGGAGCCCCCGGGCGACGAGCGGGCGCGCGCCCGCGGCGCCGTCGAGCGGCAGGCTCACCGCGGCCCGGCCCGGGTTGAGCACCACCGCGAGCGTGCCGCCCCGGAGGTAGGCGAGGGGGTACGCGGTGGTGAGCACCTCGATCGACGAGGCGGTGTCGAGGCGGTCGTCGTCGTGCCGCAGGGCGATCAGGTCGCGGACCAGGTGCAGCAGGGAGTCGGGGTCGTCCACCTGGCCGGCGACGGTGGGCCGGTCCGGGTCCGGGTCCTGCGGCAGGTACGTCGAGGTCCCGGGGCTGCCCGGGCCGAACGGGACGGCGGGCAGGTCGCCCCACTGCATGGGGGTGCGCGACCCCGCGCGGTCGTACGTGGGGCTCAGGCGCGAGCCCTCCAGGGTCGGTGTGCCCGGCACGTACCGCATGCCGATCTCGTCGCCGTAGTAGACGGACGGCAGGGCGGGCCATGTCATCGTCAGCACGTGGGCCACCCGGGCCTGCTCGGCGTCGCGTGCGCCCGCCACCAGCCGCGTGAAGTCGTGGTTCGACGTCGGCAGGCCGACCACACCGCCGCGGCCGGTCGCCGCGATGGCGTCGGCCGCGGCTCGCCAGGCGTCGGCGAACGTGCGGGCGTCGCCCGTGCCGTCGGCGCCGGCCCAGGCGGGCACCTCGCCCCAGGACGGGTTCACGGTCCCGGCGCCGTTGTTCCACAGCGAGCGGAACGGCAGCCCGTCGTCGTCGCCTCCGAACTGGAGGAAGAAGTCCACGTGGAAGCCCGCCGGGACGGCGACCCGCGGGTCGCCCCACTCGCTGATCAGCACGCGGCCGGGGTAGGCGTCGTCCAGCCAGGCGCGCGTCTCGTGCCACAGGCGGCCCGTCTCCACGTGGCCCGGATCGTCCTTGACGAGCGACGACGCCATGTCGACGCGGAACCCGGCGACCCCGAGGTCGAACCAGTGCGCCATGATCTGCCGCAGCGCGGCGCGGTTGGCGAGCGGGCCCGGGGCGTCGACGGGCTGACGCCACGGCTCTGCCGGGTCGGGGCGGGCGTAGCCGTAGTTCAGCGCGGGCTGGACGGGGAAGAAGTTCGGCCGGTAGTACCCGCCGCGGGCACCCAGCCCGGGCTGGAACCCCTCCACCGGCACGTCGCTCCAGACGAAGCGGTGGTCGTCCGGGTCGTCGGCGGACGCGCGGAACCACGGGTGCTGGTCGGAGGTGTGGCCCGCCACGAGGTCGAGCAGCACGGAGATGCCGCGGCGGCCCGCCTCCTCGGTCAGCCGGGCCATGTCCTCGTTCGTGCCGTAGCGCGGAGCCACCTGGAAGAAGTCCGCGACGTCGTACCCGGCGTCGGCGAAGGGGGAGACGAAGCACGGGCTGAGCCAGAGCGCGTCCACCCCGAGCCACGCGAGGTAGTCCAGCCGCTCGGTGATGCCGGCGAGGTCGCCGATCCCGTCACCGTTCGCGTCCGCGAAGGACTGCGGATAGATCTGGTACAGCACGGTGCGCCCCAGGCGCGAGGCGAGGTCCACGGCGGTCACCGGTCCCACCCTACGGAGAACTTCTCCATCCGCATCAGCGGGCGGACCTTCTGCTCCAGCTCGCCGGGCGCGACGTAGCGGCGCATCGCGTCGTCGGCCAGCTCGTTGCCGAGCGCGGCCATGATCATGCCCTGGTCCAGCGCCAGGTAACGCTGGGAGACCTGGCCGCTGCGGACCGTGACGGCGTCGTAGAAGCCGCCCGGTCCGTAGGCGTCGAAGTCCCGCGCGATGCCCCGCAGGTTGGCCATCGCCTCCCGGGGCGCGTACCGCAGCGCGAGGAACGACGCGTGCGGCGTCACGACCCCGTCGCCGTACCCCGTGGGCGCGGGCGATCCCTCGCGGCAGCCCTCGTAGGGCTGGTCGACGGCGGTCCGCTCCTGGTCGGAGGTGTAGCCCGGCCCGTCGAGTCCGAGCTGGTCCACGCCGTACTCGCGGTACCCGCCGGCCGGGTCGTTCGATGGCGAGAAGCCCCAGTACCCGTAGTCCGCCTCCCGCATCCCGTGCTCGATCTGCCCGCGCACGTACAGCGGGTGGTTGCGACCCCACGAGCGCGGCCCCCACGTCTCCTCGGGCACGAAGAGCGGCACCATCAGCGCCTCGAACATGCTGCCGCCCCAGGTCGGGACCACCCGCATGCCGCGGTAGGGCAGCGCGCCCTCGAAGACGTCGACCCCCAGGTACCGCGCCCACTCGCCGACCGGCCGCGTCTCGGTCCAGTCCCAGTCGCAGCTGTCGGGGAACGTGCGGTACGTGCCGAAGTAGTGCTTCGCCGGGATCTGCCCCTCGGCGATTCCGAGGTACGACGCGATGCGCGGCTCGGTGTTGAACGCGCCGTAGTGGTGGCCCGTGTACCAGACGTCGGCGCCCATCCCGCAGTAGTCACCGGTGACCGGCGCCGTCTCCTGCGGGTCGGCGTCCCAGAACCCGCCACGGATCTGGTTCTGCGCCGGGTCGTAGTAGCAGCCGAAGTCCATGCGCTCGCGGACGGCGTCCGCCTTCTCGGCCAGCGACGGTTCGGCGCGGCTCGCCAGCAGCAGGCCGGTGGCCAGCCAGCCGTTGTCCACGCTGGACAGGAACGGCTTGACCGGGTCACCGCTCGTGGGGAACGTCGTGAGCTTGGCGCCCGTGGCCGGGTCGTACCAGTTGTAGAACATGCCGCTGGGCTCGTGCTGCTCCAGCCCGGCGACGGTGTCCAGCGTGGTCGCCATCCGGCCGCGTGCCTCGCTGCGGCTGATGAGCCCGAGGTCCCGCGCCACCACGGTGCTCCACAGGTAGGCGCCGATGTTCGTGGGCGAGGTGTACCCGCCGCGGCTGGCGGGGTCGAGGTCGCCGTCGATGTTGTCGTCGGGCAGACCGGTCTCCTCGACCACCAGCGCGTCGAACGAGCGCCAGGTGTCGGCGGCCCAGGTGCGCAGCGTGCGCCGGTCCGAGCCCTGGTCCGGCGCTACGCCCGTGGCGCTCGCCGGGAGTGCGGTGAACGCCAGTGCGGCGACGGCGGTCGTCGCGATCACGGTGCTGTGTCTCCGGGGGTATCGCTTCATGGTGTGTCTCCTCTACGTCGTCGTAGTCGTGACAGGTCAGGCAGGCAGCTTTCCGGTGCGCGCGACGTCGCCGAGCCACGCGAGGCTCGGCTTGGGCGTGCGCTCGAACGTCGTGCGGTCCACGGCGATCAGGCCGAACGTCGGCGCGAAGCCGCTCATCCACTCGTAGTTGTCGAGCAGGGACCAGTGCAGGTAGCCCTCGACGCGGCTGCCGTCGGCCATGGCGCGGGCCATGCCCTCCAGGGCGCCGCGGGTGTAGTCGATGCGGCGGGCGTCGTCGGCGGTGGCCATGCCGTTCTCGGTGATGATCATCGGCACGCCGCCGGTGATGCGGTGCGTGTACTCCAGCGCCTCGCCGAGTGCCTGCGGGTAGTACTCCCAGCCGGTCAGCGTCTTCTCGACGTCGTCGCCGAACGGCACCGGCTCGCCGTCGGCCCCGATGATGGTGCGCAGGTAGCTCTGCACGCCCACGAAGTCGTCGCCGCGCGCGACCTCCAGGAAGAAGTCCTCGCGCGGGTAGGCGTAGGCGTCCCGCGCGGCCTCGGCGCCGGGCGCCGCCTGGAACACCTGGTTGGCGATGGTCCAGCCCGCCCGCACGTGCCCCAGGCCGTGCAGGATCTCGACGGCCCGCCGGTGCGCGGTGGCCTGGATCTCGGAGGCGGCCTCGTCGGGGGCGGCCAGGCCCGCGGCGTCGAGGTTGGTGCGGCGGCTGGCGCCGAGCATCATCGAGGTGATGTTGGGCTCGTTGATCGTGACCACGTGCCCGACGTCGGCCAGGATCGAGGTGGCCGTCTCGACGTAGCGGCTGAACGTGTCGACGGCGTCCGGCGCGAACCACCCGCCGCGCTCGGCGAACCAGCGCGGCAGCGTGAAGTGCAGCAGCGTCACGACCGGCGTCACGCCGGCCTCCAGGCACGTGTCGATCATGCGCCGGTAGTGCGCGAGCTGGGCGCGCGAGATCTCGCCCTCGGCGGGCTCGATGCGCGCCCACTCGATCGAGAACCGGTACGCGTTCAGACCGGCGTCCGCGAGCAGCCGGACGTCCTCGGGGTAGCGGTGGTAGCTGTCGACGGCGTCGCCGGAGCTCTCCGCGCACAGGGTCCCCGCGACGTGCTCCTTGGCCCACCAGTCGCTGTTGACGTTGCCGCCCTCGATCTGGTGCGCGGCGGTCGACGCGCCCCACAGGAAGCCGGGTGCGGTGGGCAGCGTGCTCTCTTCGGTCACGGAGAAACTCCTTGCTGGTACGACTACTTGAGGCCGGTGGTGGAGATGCCCTGCACGATGTGCCGCTGCAGGACCAGGAAGACGATGAGGATGGGCAACACGATGACGGTCGCGCCGGCCACCAGCAGGCCGTACTGCACGGTGTTCTGGCCCGTCGAGTAGAGGGCCAGCGCGACGGGCAGCGTGTACCGGTCGGCCGACTGCACGGCGACCAGGGGCCACAGGAAGTTGTTCCAGGACCCGAGGAACGTGAGGATGCCGAGCGTCGCCAGCGCCGGGCGGGCCTGCGGCAGCACGATCCGGAAGAAGGTGCGGAACTCGCCCGCGCCGTCGACGCGCGCGGCGTCGAGCAACTCGTCCGGGACGTCGAGCATGAACTGCCGCATGAGGAACACCCCGAACGGGGCCGCCAGGAACGGCAGGATCAGCGCCGCGTACGTGTTGATGAGGTCCAGGTTGGCCACGAGTACGAACAGCGGCACGAACGTGACCATGCCCGGCACCATCAGCGTGCCCATCACCAGCGCGAACAGGGTTCGCTTGCCGGGGAAGTCGAGCTTGGCCAGGGCGTAGCCCACCATCGCGCTGAACAACACGGACCCGATCGTCACGACCAGCGCGACGACCACCGAGTTGAGGAAGTACCGCGGGAAGTTCAGCGAGGAGAACAGCTCGGTGTAGTTGGACCACGTGACCTGGTCGGGGATCAGGGTGGGCGGGAACTGCCGGATCTCGCCCTCCGGCTTGACCGACGACACGACCATCCAGAGCAGCGGCCCGAGCGAGGCGGCGAGGCCGAGCAGGAGCACGACGTTGAGGACCATGGCGCGCGGGGTGGGACGGCGGCGCCGGGTCGGGGCATCGGGTGCCAGCGCTGCTGCGGCCATCACTTCTCCGTTCATCACTTCTCAGTCCTGAGCAGGCGGAACTGGAGGTACGACAGGATGACGATCGCCACGAACAGCACGTAGCTCATCGCGGCCGACAGGCCGTAGTTGCCGAACCCGAACTGGTTGAAGACCTCGTAGGCCACCGAGTTGGTGGCGCCCAGCGGCCCGCCCTGCGTCATCACGAACGGCTCCTCGAAGAACTGCAGGTAGCCGATGCCGGTGATGACCGCGCAGAACAGCAGCGTGGGGCGCAGCAGCGGGACCGTGATGGACCGGAACTGGCGCACCGCGCCGGCGCCGTCGATGGCCGACGCCTCGTACACGTCACGCGGGATGCCCTGCAGCCCGGCCAGCAGGATCACCATCGAGTACCCGACGTTGCGCCAGGTGGCCATCACGATGAGGGCAGGCATGGCCCAGGTCTCGTCGGTGAGCCAGCGCGGCCCCTCGATCCCGACCACGCCGAGCGCCGAGTTCACCAGCCCGAAGTCGGGCTGCAGCAGGAACCGCCACACGACCGCCACCGCGACGATCGAGGTCACCACGGGGGCGTAGAAGCCGACGCGGAACACCGACCGGAACCACACCAGGCCCGAGTTGAGCAGGACCGCCAGCAGCAGCGCGATCCCGAGGGTCAGCGGCATGGCCACGCCCACGAAGTAGAGCGTGTTGCCGGCAGCCTGCTGGAACTTCGGGTCCGTGAGGGCCTCGGCGAAGTTGTCGAACCCCACGAAGTTCACGGCCCACGGCGTCCGGAGGTCGGCGCCCTGCATGTCGGTGAACGCCATGTACAGGGACGATGCGACCGGGACCAGCATGAACACGGCGAACAGCGCGGTGAACGGCAGCGCGAAGCCCCAGGCGGCGAGGCCCGTGCGGCGGCGGCGTGCGGAGACGGCCACGGTCAGTCCAGACCCGTCCCGATAGTGGTCGCGGCGTCCTGCATCTGCGTGGCCGCGTCCTGGGGGCTGATGTCGCCGGCGATGACCTGCTCGATGATCAGGTCGAGCTCGTGCTCGATCTCGGCCCAGGTCGGGATCGCCGGGGTCGAGCGAGCGGTCTCGAGCACGTCCTGGTAGACGGCGACCGCCCCGTCGTCGGCCAGCGCCGGGTCGTCCCACGACTCCTGCACGGCAGGCAGGTCGTTGGAGATCTCGAACCAGTCGACCTGGGTGGCGGGGTCGGTGGCGAACTGGACGAACTTCCAGGCCGCGTCGGGGTTGGCGGCGTCGGCCAGGACGCCGAGGTTGGAGCCACCGATGAACGAACCGGTCGCCTCGTCCGCGGGCAGCGGCACCACGCCGAACGAGTCGGCGAAGTCGTCGCCCGCCGTCGTCAGCAGGTTGGCGCGCTCCCAGGGCCCGGAGACGAACGAGCCGAGGTCGCCGTCGATGAAGTTCTGCACCTTCTCCTCCTCGACGAGCACCGGCGGGGCGAGCCCGTCGCGCATGAAGGAGGAGTAGTACTCCAGGGCCTTGACCTGGGCGTCGTCGTCGAGCGTGAACTCGCCCGCGTCGTCCAGGATCTCGCCGCCCGCCTGCCAGTAGAACGGCAGGTACATCAGGGCGGTGGAGTTGCCGCGCGTCTGGAGCGCGATGCCGTGCTCGGCACCGGCGTCCTGCAGCCCGGCGGCGAAGTCCGTGAGGTCCGCCCAGGTCTTCGGCGCCTCCAGGCCGTCCTGCTCCGCGAGGTCCTTGCGGTAGTACAGGACGCGCGACTCGACGTACCAGGGCACGCCGTAGGACGTCCCGTCGACGACGGTGGTGTCCCACGCGCCCGGGAAGAAGGCCTCGGAGTCGATGTCGTCCGGCGTGGGCGCGAGCCCGCCGAGCTCCACGAAGCCGCTCACGAGGGTGGTGCCGACCTGCATGACGTCGGGCACCTCACCGGTCGCGATGGCGGTGTTGATCTTCTCGGTCGACGACTCCCACGGCACGGGCGTCACGTTCACCGTGACGTCGGGGTTGTCGGCCTCGAACCGCTCGGCGAGCTCGGGCAGCAGCTCGCCCTCCGTGCCCATCGCCCAGACCTCGACGGTGCCGGTGGCGGGACCGTCCGAGATGCTGCTGGCACTGTCTGCAGTGGTGCCGGCCTCGTCGCTGCGGCCGCACCCGGTGAGGGCGAGGGCCAGCGTGAGGGTCGACGCCGTCGCCGCTGCGACGAGGCGAGGTGTCCTGTTCACGATCACTCCTTTGTTGATCTCGCTGTTCCGAAATTTCGAAGCTCAATCTCGGAAAGACCACGGGAGGTTAGACGTGGGTCGCTGCGCTGTCAATGGCAGCGCCTGCCGGGATATCAGCGCATGTCCCGACGTCGGCTACGATCCTGATTTCGGAAACTCGATCTCGCCCAGGCCGACGGAGGACCCATGGCACAGGACCAGTCCCGCATCCCGCTCGCGGTCGTCGCGGCCGAGGCGGGCGTGTCGGTCCCGACGGTCTCGAAGGTCCTCAACACGCGGCCCGACGTCGCGGGCGCCACCCGCGCGCGGGTCACGGAGGTGCTGGAGCGTCACGGGTACGTCGTTCGCCCGCCGTCGGCGAAGCCCACGGGCATGATCGACGTGCGGATCGTCGACTTCGAGGGCACGTGGTCCGAGGCGGTGGTCCGCGGCGCCGTCGCGGGCGCCCGGCGGTTCGGGCTCGACGTCGTCCTGGCGGTCGAGCCGGACCCCGACGACTGCAGCGCCTGGGTGCGGCACGCGCTGGAGCGCGGCACCGACGGCCTGGTCAGCATCGTCGCGGTGCCCGACGCCGACGCGCGCCGCGCGCTGGAGGACACGGGCACGCCGCTCGTCGTCGTCGACCCGCGGCAGCGGCCGCCCGAGGGCATGCTCAGTGTCGGGGCCACCAACTTCCAGGGCGGGCTCGAGGCGACGGCGCACCTGCTGGGGCTCGGCCACCGGCGCATCGCCACGATCACCGGCGCGCTCGAGCAGGACAACGCCATCGCGCGGCTCGCGGGCTACCGCGCAGCGATGATCCGGGCCGGCGCCCCCACGGACGACGAGCTCGTGTACGTCGGTGCCTACGGCGTGACGTCGGGGTACGAGGGCGCCCAGCGGCTCATGGCCCTGGACGAGCCGCCCACGGCGATCTTCGCCAGCAGCGACGACACGGCCCTCGGCGCGCTGCGCGCGCTGCGCGAGGCCGGGCTCTCGGTGCCGCGCGACGTCTCGCTCGTCGGCTTCGACGACCTGCCGATCGCGCCGTGGATCGACCCGGCGCTCACCACCGTGCGCCAGCCGCTCGCGGAGATGGGCGCCACTGCCGTCGACCTGGTGCACCGGGCCCGCACGGCCAGTGGCCACACGCTCCGCACCGAGCTGGCCACCACCCTGGTGGAGCGCTCGTCGACGGCTCCGCCACCCCGCTGACCCTCTCCCGACAGAGAGAGGTTCAGCGCTGGGGGCGCTGCGGCTTCTCGACCTCCGGGAGGGGCAGGCCGCCGGGGCCCTCCTCGGACGCGGGGGGCAGCGGTTCGCCGCGGGCCATGCGCTCCTTGGCGCTGGCCGCGTACGCGTCGACGTACTCCTGGCCGGACAGCGCCAGGATCGCGTACTCGATCTCGTCGGCGACCGCGCGCAGCACGAACTTGTCGGTCTCCATGCCCTTGTACCGGCTGAAGTCGAGCGGCTCGCCGATCACCGCGCCGAGCGGCATGAACGTGGGCAGGCCCCGGCCGGGCGGCTGGGCGACGTCGGTGTCGACCATGGCGACCGGGATGACCGGGGCACCCGACTCCAGCGCCATCCGGGCGACACCGGTCTTCGCCTTGTAGAGGCGGCCGTCGGGGCTGCGGGTGCCCTCGGGGTAGATGCCGAACAGGTTGCCCTCGCGCAGCACGCGCAGCCCCGTGCGCAGTGCGGCCTCGCTCGCGGCGCCGCCGGAGCGGTCCACGGGGATCATGCCGATGCCCGTCATGAACCAGGCCACGATCTTGCCCTTGACGCCCTTGCCCGTGAAGTAGTCGGACTTGGCGAGGAAGGTCACCCGGCGCGGGACCAGGAGCGGCAGGATGAACGAGTCGATCACCGCGAGGTGGTTGCTCGCCATGATCGCCGGGCCTGTTCGCGGCACGTTCTTGGCGCCGATGACCCACGGCTTGTACGCGAGGCGCAGCCACGGGCCGACCAGCAGGTTCCGCATCACCCAGTAGAACAAGATCTTCCTCCTCCAGACCCGGCCCCGCGGGCCCCCCGACGACAATAGAGTGTGCGCATGGCCGCATCGAACACCGACGACCGAGACGACGACGTGCCCGGCGAGACCCCACGCGAGCTGGGCGACGACGACGTGGCCTCGCGCTGGGCCGACATCGTCGCAACCCTCGGCGACCTGGGTGCCTCGCGGGCAGACGGCGCGGCCGACGACCCTACGAGGCCCGCCGAATCCTCTCAGACTTCGCGGCCGGATGACGAGCGGCCGGGTAGCGAGCGGCCGGCTGGCGAGCGGCCGGATGACGAGAGCACCGCCGACGACGGCGCCGGGGATCGTGCGGGCGATCGTGCGGGCGACCGCTCCGACGAGCCGGCGACCGGGTCGCGCGTGATCCTGCCCGCCGGCCCGCGCGACTGGCCGCTGACGCCGGAGATCGAGGCGCTCGAGGAGGCGGAGTCCCACTTCACGCCGCCGGAGCCGCCGCCGCTGATGTCGCGCGACCCGCTGCTCACGATGGCCTGGAGCTTCGTCGTGGGTGTTCCGGTGCTGGCCCTGATCGGCATGATCGTGTCGGCGGCGATGTCATCAGTGTCGATCCCGCCGCTGGCCGGGCAGATCGGCCTCGGTCTGTTCGTGGCCGGGCTCGGCGTGCTGATCTGGCGCATGCCTCACCAGCGGGACCCCGACGACGACGGGCCGGGCGCCGTCGTCTGACGGCGCAACACGCCGTAGAACGTGTCAGAAGCTCAGTTCACCCGGGTGAACTGAGCTTCTGACACGTCGGCTGGTGGTCTCAGCGGCGGGCGAGGTCCGCCGCGCCGACGATGCCGGCCTCGTTGCCGTGCTCGGCCAGCTCGATCTTCGCCACGGGCCGGTGGCCCATCGCGGACAGCTGGGCCTCGAAGCCCCGCCGGACCGGACCGAGCAGCAGCTCGCCGGCCGCGCCCACGCCACCGCCGATGACGATGAGCTCCGGGTCGAGCAGAGCCGCCACCGACGCCGAGCCCTCACCGATCCAGCGCCCGAGCGTGGCGAGCAGCTCGATCGCGAGCTCGTCGCCCTCCTGGGCGGCCTGCGTCACCATCTTGCCGCGGATCCCCGCAGGGTCGCCGCCCGCGAGCTCCAGCAGCCGCTTCGCCTGTCCGTCGCGCGCCACCGCGGCGTGCTGGGCGTCGCGCTCCAGCGCGCTGCCCGATGCGTACTGCTCCCAGCAGCCCTCGTGTCCACAGCCGCAGTAGTGCCCCTCCGGCACCACGCGCATGTGCCCGACCTCGGCGGCCATGCCCCATTTTCCGCGCACGAGCTCCCGCTCGGAGATCACGGCGCCGCCGAGTCCGGTGCCGACCGTGAGCATGAGCATGTCGGTGGCGTCCCGGCCCGCGCCGAACCGGAACTCGGCCCAGCCCGCGGCGTTCGCGTCGTTCTCCACGACGATGGGCAGGTCGGCGTCGACCAGCTCGGCGACCTTCGCGGCCAGCGGGTACTCCCGCCACGCGATGTTGGGGGCGAAGTTCACGGACGTCCGGTCCGGGCTGACGAAGCCCGCCGCGGCGAGCCCGATCGCGCCGACCTCGTGCTCGCGGACGAGCTCGTTGCAGGCGTCGGCGATCGCCTTGTCGATGTGCGCGACGTCGTCGGCGTCGGTCTCCCGGCGTACCTGGGCGAGGATCTTGCCCTCCTCGTCGACGACTCCCACAGCGATCTTCGTGCCGCCGATGTCGACCCCGATGGCGTGCATTCGTCCTCACGTTCTCTCGTTTGCACGACGGCCACCCGGGCCGTCGAGAAGGGGACTGCACCGAAAGGTGCACAGAACCAGGGTAGCGACCGCCCGGAGTGCAACACGCGGCGTCCGTTTCCCGGTATCTTTGCAGGCACGGTCAGTACTGCCACTGGAGTCAGAATGGACGAGATCTTCAGCCCGATTCTCATCGAGCTGCCCCCCACCTCCAACCTCAACGATGTACTCGCGGATCGTGTCGGCGCCGGTGCCGACAAGCCGATGATGGAGGTCCCCGCAGGCAAGGGCGAGCCCTGGCGCGTCGTCACGGCCGGCCAGTTCGACGCCCAGGTGGTCGCGGTGGCGAAGGGCCTCGTGGCCCGCGGTATCGAGCCCGGTGACAAGGTCGGGATCATGTCCCGCACCCGGTACGAGTGGGCCGTGCTGGACTTCGCGGCCTGGGCCGCCGGCGCGGTGCCCGTACCGGTCTACGAGACCTCGTCGGCCGAACAGGTCGAGTGGATCCTGTCCGACGCCGACGTGAAGCTCGTCCTCACGGAGACCGCGGCCAACGCGGCCACCGTCGAAGAGGTGCGCGCCGACTGCCCCCACGTGACCGACGTGCTCGTCATCGACGACGGCGCGCTGGACGCACTCGAGGCCGCCGGAGCAGACGTGCCCGACACCGAGATCGCCCGTCGCCGGGCCCTCGCGGACCTCGACGACCTCGCCACGATCATCTACACGTCGGGCACCACGGGCCGCCCCAAGGGCGCCGAGCTGACGCACCGCAACTTCGCGTCGCTCGCCGTGAACGCCGTCGAGTCGGTGCCGGAGGTGTTTGCGCAGGGCGGACGCACCCTGCTGTTCATCCCGATGGCGCACGTGTTCGCGCGCTACATCCACGTGCTCGCCGTCGCGGGCGGCGTGGTCACCGGGCACTGGGGTGACACGACGACGCTGGTCGACGGGCTCGGCGAGTTCAGGCCGACGTTCATCCTCGCGGTGCCGCGCGTCTTCGAGAAGGTCTACAACACCGCCGAGCAGACGGCCGCGGCCGGCGGCAAGGCGAAGATCTTCCACTGGGCCACCGCGACGGGTATCGCGTGGTCGCGGGCGCTCGACACGCCGTCGGGCCCGAGCCTGGGCCTGAAGCTCCAGCACTCGGTCGCCAGCGCGCTGGTGTACTCCAAGCTGCGGGCCAAGCTGGGCGGCCAGGCGAAGTTCGCGGTCTCGGGCGGCGGGCCGCTCGGCGAGCGCCTCGGCCACTTCTACCGTGGCCTGGGCCTGAAGGTGCTCGAGGGCTACGGCCTCACCGAGTCCACCGCACCGACCAGCGTGAACCGTCCGACGGCGACGAAGATCGGCTCGGTGGGCCAGCAGCTTCCGGGCTGCGGGGCCAAGATCGCGGCGGACGGCGAGATCCTGCTCAAGGGCCACCACATCTTCCGCGGGTACCACAACAACGAGGCCGCGACCGCGGAGTCGTTCACCGAGGACGGCTGGTTCCTCACCGGTGACCTCGGGGTGCTGGACGACGACGGCTTCCTCACGATCACCGGTCGCAAGAAGGAGATCATCGTCACCGCGGGCGGCAAGAACGTCGCGCCCTCGAACCTCGAGGACCGGATCCGGTCGCACGCCCTGGTCAGCCAGTGCGTGGTGGTCGGAGACAACAAGCCGTACATCGGTGCGCTCGTGACGCTCGACGCGGAAGGACTGCCGGGCTGGCTGAAGATGCACGGCAAGCCCGCGCTGTCCGTGGACGAGGCCCGCAAGGACCCCGACGTCCTGGCCGCGCTGGACGAGGCGGTGCAGCGCGCCAACAAGGCGGTCTCGAAGGCCGAGTCGATCCGTAAGTACACGGTGCTGGCGGACGACCTGACCATCGAGAACGGGTACCTCACGCCGAAGCAGAGCGTGAAGCGGTCGGTGTTCCTGAAGGACTTCGACGCGGACGTCGAGCGCCTGTACGCGGACAAGAACAAGGAGAGCCTGCACCTCATCGGCTGAGGCTCCTCGGCCGGTCGCGCCGAACCAGAGCGGGTGTCCGAGTGCGCGCGTGGTCATCCCGCGTGCACTCGGACACCCGCTCTGGTTCGGCGCATCCTCTCCGTCAGCCGCTGGTGAACGAGATCCAGGTGTCCGGCGGCAGCTCCGGCCGGCCGGGCACCGCGCGGTGTTCCTCGGTCCACACGTGCCCGACGGCGTCGGTGGCCACCGCCCGCCAGAACCGCACCGCCGGCGGGTTGGCGTCCTGGAACGCGATCTCCCAGTGCCCCGGGAAGCTCGCCAGGGCGTGCGCCGCGAGCTCCCGCCCGACGCCGCTCCTTCGTGCTCCGCGGACCACGAAGAACGAGCTGAGCACGCGGGTCGGGCCGTCCAGCCCCCGGACCAGAGCGAAGCCGACGGGTGACGGTGGAGCGTCGTCGGACTCCAGGTGGGCGAGGATCCCGCTGCGACCCGGGTCGGTGAACGTCACGTCAAGCCGTTCGCGCCGGAACTGGCCGGTCGGGTCGGGGAGCGCCCCGGTGATCTCCGACATGTCGTGCCGGAACAGCAGCCAGAGCCGCTCCAGCACCGGGCGATCGGCGGGAGTCACGGGCCGGATCGTCAGCCGTGCGGGCACGGATTCAGGAGAGTTCGTCATAACAGAAAGCCTCCCGGGCCATTAGGCAACCGGGAGGCTCAGGACAATTCTCTCATGTACTACGGGCCCGAGTCGAGACGCAAGTCGGTCGGCGGCAGGGGGACCGTCCCTCGGGCGGCGTGCTCATTCACCGGACGTGCCGGGCACTGTCGGCAGCCGTCAGTAGGATGACGACGAAGGGTGCCGCGCGGGCGATCGCCGGCAGCGGCGCCCGTGAACTTTTCCCGATGAGAGGTGCTCCTGAAGATGGCTGTTCGTCGTGTGGCTCTGCTGACCGCCGGCGGCTTCGCGCCCTGCCTGTCGTCCTCGGTCGGTGGCCTGATCGAGCGTTACACCGAGCTCGACCCCGAGATCGAGATCATCGCCTACCTGCACGGCTACCACGGCCTGCTGACGGGCAACAAGATCGAGATCGGCGAGGAGGCCCGCAAGCAGGCGCACGTCCTGCACCGGTTCGGCGGTTCGCCGATCGGCAACTCGCGCGTCAAGCTCACCAACGTCAAGGACGCCGTCAAGCGCGGCCTCGTCAAGGAGGGGCAGGACCCGCTGCACGTCGCCGCGGAGCAGCTCAAGGCCGACGGCGTGGACGTGCTGCACACCATCGGTGGCGACGACACCAACACGACGGCCGCGGACCTCGCCGCCTACCTGCACGACAACGGCTACGAGCTCACCGTCGTCGGCCTGCCGAAGACGATCGACAACGACGTCGTGCCGATCAAGCAGTCGCTGGGCGCGTGGACCGCCGCCGAGGAGGGCGCGAAGTTCGCGGCCAACATCATCGGTGAGAACCGTGTGGGCCCGCGCATGCTGATCGTGCACGAGGTCATGGGCCGCCACTGCGGCTGGCTGACGGCCGCGACGGCCGGCAAGTACCGCGAGTGGCTCGACGAGCAGGAGTGGGCGCCCGCCCTCGGCCTGTCGCGCGAGCGCTGGGACGTGCACGCCGTGTTCCTGCCCGAGCTGGAGATCGACCTCGAGGGCGAGGCCAAGCGCCTGCGCGGCGTCATGGACGAGATCGGCAACGTCAACATCTTCCTGTCGGAGGGTGCGGGCATGCACGAGATCGTGGCCCAGCTCGAGGCCGCGGGCGAGACCGTGGAGCGCGACCCGTTCGGCCACGTCAAGCTGGACACGATCAACCCCGGCCAGTGGTTCGCGAAGCAGTTCGCGGAGAAGCTGGGCGCCGAGAAGACCATGGTGCAGAAGTCGGGCTACTACTCGCGCGCCGCGGCCGCGAACAGCGACGACCTGCGCCTGATCAAGTCGATGACCGACTACGCGGTGGAGTGCGCGCTGCGCGGGGAGTCCGGCGTCATCGGTCACGACGAGGAGGACGGCGACCGCCTCAAGGCGATCGCGTTCCCGCGGATCGCCGGCGGCAAGGCGTTCGACGTCTCGCAGGAGTGGTTCGGCGAGCTCCTCGCGGACATCGGCCAGCCCCTCGTGCCGGCCGCCCCGGCGGAGCACTGAGCACCGTGCGGGCACCCCTTGCAGCGGACTTGGTAGCGGACTCGGTAGCGAACGGACCGGCGAACCGATGAGCACTGTCACAGA
Source organism: Promicromonospora sp. CA-289599 (assembly GCF_050936155.1). Lineage (NCBI taxonomy): Bacteria > Bacillati > Actinomycetota > Actinomycetes > Micrococcales > Promicromonosporaceae > Promicromonospora > Promicromonospora sp. CA-289599. The sequence goes on along the minus strand of NZ_JBNJNI010000001.1, from coordinate 636,585 downwards.
TCCGGCCGAACGGTCGGCAGACCCGGCAGGTCTCGACCACTACCGCACGCTCACGGCGCTCCAGCAGCCCACGTGGCCGGACCTGGCGGCGCTCGCGGCCGCCACCGGCCGCCTGGCGCAGGCCGCGCCGATAGTGGTGCCCGCACAGGCCGACATCCTGACCGAGCGGCTCGCCGCCGCCGGTCGGGGTGAGGCGTTCCTGCTCCAGGGTGGGGACTGCGCGGAGACGTTCGCCGAGGCGAACGCCGACCGCATCCGCAACAAGATCCGCACCATCCTGCAGATGGCGGTGGTGCTCACCCACGGGGCGAGCACGCCGGTCGTGAAGATGGGCCGCATGGCGGGGCAGTACGCCAAGCCGCGCTCCAGCGACACCGAGACGCGCGACGGTGTGACCCTGCCCGCCTACCGCGGCGACATGATCAACGGGTTCCCGTTCACACCGGAGGCCCGCATCCCCGACCCGGAACGGCTCGAGCAGGCCTACCGGATCTCGGCCGCCACGGCCAATGTCGTGCGGGCCTTCACGCAGGGTGGCTTCGCCGACCTGCGCCAGGTGCACGAGTGGAACCGCGGCTTCATGCGCAACCCCGCCTACGCGCGGTACGAGAAGACGGCGGACGAGATCGACCGTGCCATCCGGTTCATGCACGCGTGCGGTGCTGACTTCGACGCTCTGCGCTCCGTCGAGTTCTTCCTGAGCCACGAGGCCCTCGTGCTCGACTACGAACGCGCGCTGACCCGCACCGACCAGCGCACCGGACGGTCCTACGACACCAGCGCGCACTTCCTCTGGATCGGGGAACGCACCCGCCAGCTCGACGGCGCCCACGTCGACTTCATGTCCCGCATCGCCAACCCGATAGGCGTGAAGCTCGGCCCGGGGACGACGCCGCACGACGCCCTGGCGCTCACCGAACGGCTGAACCCGGACAACGTGCCGGGACGGCTCACGTTCATCACGCGCATGGGCGCCGGGCGGGTCCGCGACGTGCTGCCGACCATCGTCGAGGCTGTGACCTGGTCCGGCGCGAACGTCACGTGGGTGACGGACCCGATGCACGGCAACACCATCACCTCGGACAGTGGGTACAAGACCCGCCGGCTGACGGACGTGCTCGACGAGGTCGCCGGGTTCTTCGAGGTGCACAAGACGCTGGGCACCGTGCCGGGCGGGCTGCACATGGAGCTCACGGGCGACGACGTCACCGAGGTGCTGGGCGGAGCCGAGGAGATCTCCGACGCGGGCCTGGCGCTGCGCTACGAGACCCTCGTGGACCCGCGCCTGAACCACCAGCAGTCGCTGGAGCTGGCGTTCCAGGTGGCGGAGATGCTGCGCGGCTGACCAGACGGTCAGAGCAGGGTCTGTGCCACCCGGCGCACCGCTGCGCGCTTGCCGCTGATCAGGGCGTCCACCGGCTGCTCACCGAGCTCGTCGTTCGGTGTGAACAGCCACTCGAGGATCTCCTCGTCGGTGAACCCGGCGTCGGCCAGCACGATCACGGTGCCGCGCAGCGTCGGGATGACGCCGGGGCGGCCGTCGACCTCCGGCAGCACGAACTTGGCGGGCACCTGGAAGATGGTGCGCTCGCCACGCTTGATACCGACGACGTGCCGGTCACGGACCAGGCCGCGGGCCTTGCCGACCTCGATGCCGAGGATCTCGGAGAGGTCGGGAAGGTTCAGCCATTCGCCAACGAGGGCGTCGAGATCTGTCACGGTAGAAGGGTATGCGACGGGGCACGGGCCGGGGCGCCGCAACGATCCGGCAACGGCCTGGTGTCCACAATGAGAGTTTCAGTCCGGGCGTGGGTGGTCACCCGTACACTCCCACCGTGGCTCAGGTGACGGCAGACCCTCTCATCGGCCGCCTGGTCGACGGGCGGTACCAGATAGTCGCGCGCGTGGCGCGTGGCGGCATGGCCACGGTGTACCGCGCGCACGACGGCCGCCTGAACCGTGAGATCGCTCTGAAGGTGATGCACCCCCACCTGGCCGACGGCGAGCAGGCCGCGAGCTTCCGGGAGCGTTTCGAGCGTGAGGCCCGCTCTGCGGCGGGCCTGCAGCACCACGGCGTGGTGGCGGTCTACGACCAGGGCACCGACGGCGACATGCGCTACCTGACCATGGAGTACGTGCCGGGTACCAACCTGCGCCACCTGATCAGCAGCGGAGAGCTCACGCTGCGCCGCTCGTTCGCGGTCCTCGACGTGGTGCTCTCCGCGCTGGCCGCCGCGCACACCAAGGGGATAGTGCACCGGGACATCAAGCCCGAGAACGTGCTGCTGGAGGCGGGCACCGGCCGCCCGAAGGTCGCGGACTTCGGCCTGGCCCGCGCCATCTCCGAGGTGTCCAACACCACGACGGGCACCGTGCTGGGCACCGTCGCCTACCTCGCTCCCGAGACGATCTCGACCGGGCACGTCGACATGCGCGCCGACGTGTACGCCGTGGGCATCCTCGCCTTCGAGATGTTCACCGGCCGGCTGCCGCACGCGGGGGAGGGGCCCATCCAGGTCGCGTACGCGCACGTCAACAGCGACGTGCCGCCCGTGAGCGCGTTCGCGGGCCATCTGGGCCGCCCGCTGGACCTGCTCGTCCGTGCGCTCACCGCCCGCGACCCGGACCGCCGCCCGCGCGACGCCGCGATCGCGCTCGACGCCCTCCGGAACACGTTCCAGCAGATCCCGAACGAGGTGCTGGACATCCCCGCCAGCGCCGCGCCGCCGCCGTCGTCGGCCGCCGTGAAGGCGGCGCGGACCGCTGTGGTGGAGCGGCCGGCGGCCGGGCGCTGGGTCGCCCAGCAGTCGCCCCCGCCTCCTCCGCCGCCGTCCGTGGAGAAGCCCCGGCGAGGCGGCAAGATCCTGCTGGCCCTCGCGCTGGTAGCCGTCCTCGCGGGCGCCTGGTGGTACACGGAGAGCGGCCCGGGCGCCTATTCGGTGGTGCCCGACGGCGTGGTGGGCGCCAGCGCGCAGGCTGCCGAGGAGGCACTCACCGCGGCCGGGCTGGAGTCGTCGAGCGTCGAGCAGCACGACTCCGACGTGCCGGAGGGTGAGGTCATCTCGGTGATGCCCGACGAGGGGCAGCGCTGGCACCGCGACCAGCCGGTACGCCTGGTGGTCTCGCTCGGGCAGGAGCTCGCCGAGGTGCCGGAGGGCCTCGTCGGCATGCTGGAGGACGACGCGCGGTCCGCCCTGAAGGGCGTGGGCCTCACCGACGTCGAGGTCTCGCGCGAGTACACGAACGACGGCCCGCGGAACGAGGTCATCTGGGCCTCGGTCCGCGACGGCGACATGGTGCCGACGGACGAGCGCGTCCGGCTCACCGTCTCCGACGGCCCACCACCGGTCACCGTGCCCGACGTCGCGGGGCTGGAGATCGACGACGCCACCGACACGCTGAGCGCCGAGGGGTTCAAGGCCGTACGGGAGGACGCCTTCGACGAGACGGTGCCGGCCGGCACGGTGATCCGGTCCGACCCCGGCGAGGGCAAGGGCGCCGAGAAGGGCGCGACCATCACGCTGTTCGTCAGCATGGGCCCGGAGGGCACCGTCCCCGACGTCGTCGGCATGACGGTCGAGGAGGCGGAGGGACTGCTCGAGAAGGCCGGCTACGAGGTGGAGGTGCGCGGCTTCGGCGAGCTGTTCGGCGGCGTCCTGGAGTCCGACCCGGCCGCGGGGGAGCAGCTGGAGCAGGGCGGCGTGGTCACGATCTGGACCCTGTGACCTGACCCGGGGGAGGCCGGTTCGCCCAATCGGTTCGCCCAGCCCGGTTCACGCAGCCCGGTCGACGGCGGCGTGGGCCAGGTCGGTCAGCACGCTCCGGCCGGGCTCGCTCAGGTCCGCGAGGCCCAGCAGGGCGTGTGCCCGGACGGCGAGGTCGTCGATGAGGTGCTCGACGGCGTCCAGCGCGCCCGAGCTGACGATCACCTCGCGGACCCTGGTGACGTCCCCCTCGGCGAGGTCGGGGTCGCCGAGCGCTGCGGTCAGCGTCGCGGCGTCCGACCCGTCCGACCCGTCCGGGTCGGGCAGCAGGGCGAGGGTGCGTGCCACGATCACCGTGCGCTTGCCCTCGCGCAGGTCGTCACCGGCGGGCTTGCCCGTGACCGCGGGGTCGCCGAAGACACCGAGCACGTCGTCACGGAGCTGGAAGGCCTCGCCCAGGGGCAGGCCGGCCGCCTCGATCTCGGCCGCGGCCTGCGCTCCCCGGCCGGCCAGCAGCGCGCCCAGCGCGAGCGGCGCGGCCACCGAGTAGCTGGCGGACTTGGCCCGCAGCACCTTCCGGGCGCGCTCCTCGTCCGAGGCGGGGTCGTCGCCCCAGGGTTCCGCCTGGACCAGCACGTCGAGGTACTGGCCCACGACCACCTCGCTCTGCATGGTGTCGAACCGGGCACGGGCCGCCTCGGCGACGTCGGCCGGAAGCGGCGCGAGCGCCGCGGAGAGCTCGCGCTGCGCGGCGAGGAGCACGAGGTCCCCGAGCAGGATCGCCGTGGCGTCGCCGAACCGCACCGGCTCGCCGGACCAGCCGGCGGAGGCATGCCTGGCGGCGAACGCGCGGTGCGTGGTCGGGCGGCCGCGGCGGGTGTCGGAGTTGTCCATCACGTCGTCGTGCAGCAGCGCCGCGGCCTGGAAGAGCTCGAGCGCGGCGCCCACCCGGACCGTGGCGACCCTGGCCAGGTCGGCGGGATCGGCGGAGCCGCCATGGGCACGGAAGGACCAGTAGCAGAACGCCGCCCGCAGCCGCTTGCCGCCCATCAGCAGCCCCGCCGCTTCCTCGACGATCGCCTCGGCGCTCGGGCTGATCGCGCTGACCTCGGCAGCCAGCCGGCCGAGGTGGGCGGTCACGGCGGCGTCGACGTCGGCACGGAGGTTCTCCGTGTCGAGCAGGGCTGCGGGGTTCAGGGCACCGGTACGGGCGGGTGATACGGACACGGCACCAGCCTATGGGGTACGGACCGTGCCGCTGATCGAGGCGAGGCGCCGATTCCCGTCGTCCAGCACGCCCACGACCAGCGACTCCTGGATCTCGCCCGCCTTCGTGCTGGAGACCCGCCGGAAGGCGGTCTGAGCGGTCAGGCCGCTCGACTCCGGGGCCGCGATCTGCTTGAAACCCTGCTCGACCAGGATCTTCTCGGCCTGGGCGACCACCTTGTCGGTCGACAGGCGCGACGCCAGGTTGAGCGTCACCTGCGTCATCGGGACCGGCTTGGCCTTCGAGCCCGCGGTGCTCTTCGGAGCAGGGCTCGCCGGGGCAGGTGCGGGACTCGCCGAGGAGGCGAGCAGGGTGGCGCCCTCCGGCATCGGGAACAGGTCCTTCGGGAATCCCTCGGCGTAGGTCGCGACCGCCGACGAGGGGTCGAAGGTCGGCAGCTCGGCAGGTCCGCCCGACGCCGCCGCCCGGGCCTCCGGCGTGCTCTCCGCGGTGGCGCCCGACACTCGCGGCTCCGTCCCGGCGCTCCCGCTACCGCACCCCGCGGTCGCGAGCGCCAGCCCGAGGGCGGCGGCGAGCGCTGCCGTGCGGCGGGCGGGGGCGAGGTGGGGCACGTTGCACACGGTAGCGGGAGAGACCCGCACGAGGACAGTGTGCGGCTCCGAGCTCGACCACAGGAGATCCGTTGTCCACACGGCCCTCCTGGGCGCGCCGCGGGCCCGGCGGGCGGCTGGGATCGAGGCATGAACCCCAAGGACATCACCTCGAAGAACCTCGGCCGGCGATCGGCGGCGCCGAACGCCACGGTGGTCCGTGTCGCCGGACCGGAGGACCTGCTCGCCTACATCCCGTACCGCCTCGGCTTCGAGCCTGCTGAGTCGGTGGTCGCGGTGAGCCTCACCGGGCCGCGCCGGCGGGTAGGGCTGGTGGCCCGGGTCGACCTCGCCGACCTCCGCCTGCGGCGGCCGGACGAACCGAACGGGCCCGACGGCGCGGCCACCGCCCGCTGGCTCACCGACCACGTCGTGGCCGACGGCGCGGACCGTGCAGTGGTGGTGCTGTACACGGCCACCGACCCGACCACGCCTTCGGGGGCCGCGCGCCGCGCCGTCGAGCTGCTGCGAGCACGGCTCGAACGCACGCTCCCCGGCACCGAGGCCTGGCTCGTCGCCCCGACGGGCTTCCGGGCGCTCGACTGCGCCGACCCGATGTGCTGCCCGGCGGAGGGCCGACCGCTGTCCGAGCTGAAGGGCAGCCGGGTCGCCGCCCACATGGTGCTCGAGGGCCGCACCGTGGCCGGCACCCGCGAGGAGCGGTACGCCCTGCGCGCCGCACCCGAGCAGGCAAGGACCCAGGCCCGGCGCGCGGCGGCCCGCTGGACCGACACCCACCGGCGGCTCCTGAACGCGACCAGGTTCCCGGACGGCGGCGGACCGATCGACCGCACGACCCCGGTCCGTCGCACCGAGCAACGGCAGGGGGCTGCCTTCGGCCCGCGGGCGGTCGAGGCGCACGCCCTGCGTGCCGAGCAGGAGCTGGGCGACTGGGGCGCCGACAGCCTCGACCTGTGGCGCTCCGCGATGCGCGCCGCGGTCGACGTGCGGCCCGGACAACCCCTGACGCTGTCTCCGGTCGACCTCGGGAAGATAGGCGCGGCGCTCGCGGACATTCCCGTGCGGGACGCGGTGCTGCTGAGCCTGGCGTCGGGCACCGAGGAGGCGGCGCTGCGGACCGCGCGCCGGCAGACGGACGGCGACACGGACACGGCGACGGGGGCGGTGATGGCGCGGATCGTCGACCCGGAGCAGGGTGTCCCGCCGGACGAGGCGACCACTCGTGCGGCACGCCACGTGCTGGAGGCCGTGGTCACCCACGTCCCACGGAACCGACGTGCCCCCGCCTACGTGCTGCTGGCGCTCGTCGCATGGTGGCGAGGTGACGGCGGCCTGGCTGCCGAGCGGGTCTCCGACGCGCTCGGCGTGGACCCCGCCTACCGGCTCGCGCTGCTGCTCCGTGGGGCCATCGCCGGCGGAGTGCCGCCGGGCTGGGTGCGGCGCGAGCAGGGTTCGCGGCAGGGGCCGCAGCGGGGACCGCTCGGTGGGGAGCCGGAACCGGAGGAGGTGGCGGCTGTGTGACGCACAGCGGGTGAGGCACTGCGAGGGTCGTGGCGTGCGGTAGCGTCGGGAGCATGACGATCGTCGTCGGCCACCTCGCCACGCCAGAGGGCCAAGAGGCTCTCAGCTCCGCTGTCACCGAGGCCAGGGGGCGCAACGTCCCGCTGGTCGTCGTGACCAACGGCAAGCGCCCGGAGGACGAGTGCAGGGCCGAGGCCGACGAGCTCGTCAGCAGCCTCGCCGGCGACGTCGACGTGCGGGTGGAGCACGGGACCGGCGACCTCGCCGAGGACCTGATCCGCACCGCTACGAGCACCGGCGCCGTTCTCATAGTGATCGGCCTGCGCAAGCGGAGCCCCGTCGGCAAGCTCATCCTGGGCGCGGGTGCCCAGCGGATTCTCGTCGAGGCGCCGTGCCCGGTCCTGGCCGTGAAGGTCTGAGCCGTGCAGGTCGCGGTGAAGGTCTGAGCCTGCAGGTCTGTGCCGGGACGGTCTGACTGACCCTGTCCCGACCGGTCGCTGGGCCCGACGCTGGTCGGGGTCCTGGTGAGTCCCTGCCCTGGTCAGGAGCCTGGCCCCGAGCAGTTACCCGGAAACGGGAATGGTCGGGCCGACTGGTTCGTTGACTCTTGGCACGCGAAATGAGATACACCCGCGGGGCTGCCCCGCCAGACGTGACTTCGCACTGACTTTGCCCATATCACCGCGTTCGTCGCGGCGTACATGGAGGCCGACGGTACAATATATATGTTCGCCGGCGGAAGAAGAAGGTCCAGTGAAGGCCCCGCCGGCGGTACACCGCCCCCTCGAATGCCGAAAGGTCGGTTTGTGGCGCCCACTCCGCTGAAAGCCCCCCAGGATACCGCTCCTGTCCCTGCACGCGACAACCTGCCCCGAGAGTTCGAGCATCCTGCCCTGCAGGAGCTCCTTGCTCGAGGTGCCGCCGACGGCTCGGTCGACGCCGAGAGCTTCCGGCGCGCATGCGAGACCGCGGAGGTCGGTGACGCCAGGCGGCTCAAGGCGGTGCTGCGCGCACTGGCCAACGCCGGCGTGCAGGTTGGACTGCCTACCGTGACCAAGGTCGCCGCTGCCGCGGCTACCCGCTCCACCGCGGTCGCCGCCAAGGCGCCCGCCGACGGTGACGCCGAGGCGAAGCCCGCTCGACGCACCCGTGCGACGGCCGCCAAGGCCCCCGCCAAGAAGGCTCCGGCGCGCTCCACCGCCAAGCCGAAGGATGCCGACGAGGTCGACGAGGTCGACGACATCGAGCTGATCGACGACGCCGACCTCGACGACGAGACCGCCACGACCGCGCGCAAGAAGCCGGCGGCGAAGACCGCCGCCAAGAAGCCTGCTGCTCGGGGCAAGTCGAAGTACGACAACATCGAGCCCGACGGCGTCGCCGTCGAGGACCCCGAGGAAGAGTCCGACGCCGGTCCCGAGATCGTCACCAAGGCGACCCGCGGTCGCGGCGGCAAGGCGGCGAAGGAGGGCGACGAGAGCGCAGGCTTCGTCGTCTCCGACAAGGACGACGACGACCAGCCCGCGCAGCAGGTCGTCACCGCCGGCGCCACGGCCGACCCGGTCAAGGACTACCTGAAGCAGATCGGTAAGGTCGCGCTGCTGAACGCGGAGCAGGAGGTCGAGCTCGCGAAGCGCATCGAGGCCGGCCTGTTCGCGGAGGAGCGCCTTGCCACCACGGAGTTCAACCGGGACGACAAGGACCAGCGCCGCTTCGAGCGCGACCTCAAGTGGATCGCGCACGACGGCAAGCGCGCCAAGAACCACCTGCTGGAGGCCAACCTCCGACTCGTGGTCTCGCTGGCCAAGCGCTACACGGGCCGCGGCATGCTGTTCCTGGACCTGATCCAGGAGGGCAACCTCGGTCTGATCCGTGCGGTCGAGAAGTTCGACTACACCAAGGGCTACAAGTTCTCGACCTACGCCACCTGGTGGATCCGGCAGGCGATCACGCGTGCCATGGCCGACCAGGCCCGCACCATCCGTATCCCGGTGCACATGGTCGAGGTCATCAACAAGCTGGCCCGTGTGCAGCGTCAGATGCTCCAGGACCTGGGCCGCGAGCCCACGCCGGAGGAGCTGGCCAAGGAGCTGGACATGACCCCCGAGAAGGTGGTCGAGGTCCAGAAGTACGGCCGCGAGCCCATCTCGCTGAGCACCCCGCTCGGTGAGGACGGTGACAGCGAGTTCGGTGACCTCATCGAGGACTCCGAGGCAGTCGTCCCGGCCGACGCGGTGTCGTTCACGCTCCTCCAGGAGCAGCTCCACCAGGTGCTCGACACGCTCTCCGAGCGCGAGGCCGGCGTGGTCTCCATGCGGTTCGGCCTGCAGGACGGCCAGCCCAAGACGCTCGACGAGATCGGCAAGGTCTACGGCGTGACGCGTGAGCGTATCCGCCAGATCGAGTCCAAGACGATGTCGAAGCTGCGCCACCCCTCGCGGTCCCAGGTGCTGCGCGACTACCTCGACTAGGTAGAACGACTGGCAAGACCTCCACGCCGGGCGGGTGAACTTTCCTCGGAAGGTTTCCCGCCCGGCGTCGTCGTGTGGAAATGTGCCCGATGTGTCCCTATTGACCAGTCTCGCGGCCCGAGCCCATCCGACGTCCCGAGCACAGCCGACCTGGGCAGTGGCGCCCGTGTTCGCGCTGTTCCTTGCGCTGTTCCTTGCGATGGGCCCCTTCGCGTCAAGGTGCTCTACCAGCAGGACGGTGCTCCCGTTGCGAACGCCGCCGTGTCGCTGCAGAGGTACAGCAACGGCACGTGGGTCCGGGACAGGACCGTGACCACGAGGTCGACCGGTAGCTCGACCGGCAAGGCGACGGCGTCGGCATGTCGCAGTACGGCGCCTACGAGATGGCGCGCACCGGCAGCACGGCGTCGGACATCCTGCGCTACTACTACCCGGGCGCGACGGTGAGCACCGCGAACAACCCGTGGACGTCCATCGACGTCCAGGTGCTCGGCAGGACCAGCGACCCGACCACGACCTCTACCTGGAGTGGACGGGCACCGACTACTGGGCCGGGGCCACCGGCACGGTGACGGTGTCCGGGGCCCAGGGGAGCTACCGCCACGGCAGGCTGCGTGTCACCGACCTCAACGCCCGGCCCAACGTGGTCAACCAGGTGGTCATCAACGACGAGTACCTCTACGGGATCGAAGAGATGCCGGCTCTGTGGGGGACCAGCGCCTACGGCGGCGCCGCCGCGCTCGAGGCGCAGGCGGTCGTCGCCCGCAACTACGCGATCCTGGACAAGGTCGAGGGGCTGAAGGCCGCGTGCGACTGTCATCTCTATGACGACACGACCAGCCAGAACTACACCGGCTGGAAGCGTGAGGGCGGTGAGGCGGGCGAGGCGTGGCGCGCCGCGGTCGACGCCACCCGCCAGCCTTCTCCGGGACCGCCGGCAACCAGGACGTGTTCGGCACCGCCCCGCAGTCCCACCTCGCGCACGTGCCGGACCCCTACTCGGCGCAGGCACCGGGCAACCCGAACACGTCGTGGACGGGCACGCTCACGCAGGCGGCCGCGAAGAGCATCTTCGGGCTCGGCTGGGTCAGGTCGGTAGAGGTCACCGAGCGCTACTCGAGCGGTCAGGTCAGGACATGCGGGCGGTGGCGCCCAACGGCGCCACCCGGACGCTGACCGACACCGCCGAGGGCTGGCGGACCGCGCTCGGCTTCCGGGGTGCCTGGGTGGACACGGTGACCGCGACGAGATAGCTGTTCTGGCGCCACAGGGGGCAACGGGCATGGCGACGGCGGTGAGTCACCTCGCTGGGTGACTCACCGCCGTCTTCGATCTAGGGGTCCGGTGGGTGTCCGGCCTGGATCTCAGGCCTGACCGTGCTCCGCGTGGAGCCGGTCGGTCTCGTCCTGGACATGGGTGGCGACGTCCGCATAGGCGGACGCGTGTGCGCGGGCGTGGTGGCCGCAGAAGAGCAGCTCGCCCACGGGCAGAACGACGCGCACATAAGCCTGCGCGCCGCAGCGGTCGCAGCGGTCGAGGGCGGTGAGCGGTTCGGTCGTCAAGGTCGTCACATCTCCATCCAACCATTCGCTCGCGCGGTTCATGCCAGCCCGGGTGGCCGGTTCGCTGCGAGCATAGCGGCGTGGCTCACAGTCTTGGGCCCCATCCGCCCCCAATTGCGCTGAAAGGGTAATTTCCGTCATGGGGTGAATTTCTTCGTGGGCGACCGCTCGTGAGGCGCCTCACCGGCCCTCATCACCGGCGATGTCGGACTCCTCGTCTACGCTGTCGCCGTGACCGCAACGTCCGAGTCGTACACCGCTCGCCACCTGTCCGTCCTCGAGGGTCTCGAGGCGGTTCGCAAGCGTCCCGGTATGTACATCGGGACCACCGACTCCCGGGGCCTGATGCACTGCCTCTGGGAGATCATCGACAACTCCGTCGACGAGGCCCTGGGCGGGTACGCCACGAAGATCGGCATAGTGCTGCACGCCGACACGTCGGTGACGGTGTCCGACGACGGCCGTGGCATCCCGGTCGACATCGAGCCCAAGACCGGCCTGAGCGGCGTCGAGGTGGTCTTCACCAAGCTGCACGCCGGCGGCAAGTTCGGCGGCGGTTCCTACCAGGCGTCCGGCGGTCTGCACGGCGTCGGCGCCTCCGTGGTCAACGCGCTGTCCGCGCGCCTCGACGTCGAGGTGGACCGCGGCGGCAAGACGCACCGCATGACCTTCCAGCGCGGCGAGCCCGGGCTGTTCTCCGACCCGGCCTCCGGGCCGGACCCGGACGCGGCGTTCCAGCCGTTCGTCGACCACTCCGAGCTCGTCGTGGCGGGCAAGGTGCCGCGCGGCCGCACCGGCTGCCGCGTGCGCTACTGGGCCGACCGGCAGATCTTCCCCAAGTCCGCGGTGTTCAGCTACGACGAGCTGGTCACCCGCGTGCGGCAGACCACGTTCCTCGTGCCGGGCCTCGAGATCCGGGTGCGCGACGAGCGCGGGCTGCCCGGCACGCCGGGCGAGGACGGGCCGCACGAGGAGGTCTTCAAGCACGACGGCGGCGCTGCCGACTTCGTCGAGTTCCTGGCCCCCGACTCGCCGGTCACCGCGACCTGGGTGCTCCAGGGCGCCGGCACCTTCAAGGAGACCGTCCCGGTGCTGGACGAGCGCGGCCACATGACGCCGCGCGAGGTGCTGCGCGACTGCGAGGTCGACATCGCGCTGCGCTGGGGCACCGGCTATGACACCGAGGTGCGCTCCTTCGTCAACATCATCTCGACGCCCAAGGGCGGCACGCACCTGACGGGCTTCGAGCAGGGTCTCCTCAAGGTGCTCCGCAAGGGTGTGGAGACCAACGCGCGCAAGCTCAAGGTCTCGGCCAAGGACGGCGCGGAGCGTATCGAGAAGGACGACGTGCTCGCGGGCCTCACCGCCGTGGTCACCGTGCGCCTCTCGGAGCCGCAGTTCGAAGGGCAGACCAAGGAGGTGCTGGGCACCGGCCCGGTGCGCCAGATCGTCTCCCGCGTGGTCGAGCAGGAGATCCACGCCCGCCTGAACTCCACCAAGCGCGACGAGAAGACGCAGGCCTCCCTGCTGCTCGACAAGGTCGTCGCCGAGATGCGCGCGCGCATCACGGCCCGCAAGCAGAAGGAGATCTCGCGCCGCAAGAACGCGCTGGAGACCTCCTCGCTGCCCGCCAAGCTGGCCGACTGCCGCTCGAACGACGTGGACCGCTCCGAGCTGTTCATCGTCGAGGGCGACAGCGCGCTCGGCACCGCGAAGCTCGCGCGCTCCAGCGACTTCCAGGCGCTGCTGCCGATCCGCGGCAAGATCCTGAACGTCCAGAAGGCGTCGATCAGCGACATGCTCCGCAACGCGGAGTGCGCGGCGATCATCCAGGTGCTCGGCGCGGGCTCCGGCCGGTCGTTCGACCTGGAGGCGGCGCGCTACGGCAAGATCATCATGATGACCGACGCCGACGTCGACGGCGCCCACATCCGCACGCTCCTGCTGACGCTCTTCTACCGGTACATGAAGCCGATGGTGGAGGCCGGCCGCGTGTTCGCGGCGGTCCCGCCGCTGCACCGTGTCGAGGTGATCGGCAACGGCCGGCGCAAGAACGAGTACGTCTACACGTACTCCGAGGCCGAGCTCGGCGCCACGATCAAGAAGCTCGACCGGGCCGGCCGCCGCTACAAGCCCGACATCCAGCGGTACAAGGGCCTGGGCGAGATGGACGCCGACCAGCTCGCGGAGACCACCATGGACCCGCGCCACCGCACGCTGCGCCGCGTCACGGCCGAGCACGCGGAGGCGGCCGAGCGGGCGTTCGAGCTCCTCATGGGCACCGACGTGGCGCCCCGCAAGGAGTTCCTCATCGCCGGTGCCGCCGAGCTGGACCGCTCCCGCATCGACATCTGACCTGGGGCGCGCGCCCCGGGGCGCCGAGGGCTGGGACGGCTGCGCCCGGCGGCGGGCGCCGTCCTAGAATCGCGGGCGTGAACATGACTTCTGTCCGCCCGCTCCGGGCGCTCGGTGCGGCGGCCGCCGCACTTCTCCTGACCGGTCTGCTGGCGGCCTGCGGCGGCGACGCGGCCGGGCGCGATCCGGTGGTCCCGGCGACGCTGAGCGCGCAGTCGGACGCCGCCTCGCCGTCGGCCGACGCGGAGACCCTCAGCTACGCGGGCCGCACCGGAGCCACCGCGCTCGAGCTGCTGCTCGCGGCGGACCCGTCCGCCGAGGTCACCGGTGAGGGCGAGAACGCGTTCGTGACCGGCATCGGCGGCCGCGTCGCGGACGACTCGAAGAAGGAGTTCTGGTCGCTGTCCGTGGACGGCGAGCCCGCGCAGGTCGGGGCAGGCACACTGGAGACCGAGGACGGTCAGGAGATCACGTGGACGATCGAGACGTACTGACGCCCCAGTCCGACGGCCGGGGGCGCGACCTGACGGTCGCCGAGCTGGCGCACCGCTGGTGGCGCCCAGCGACGGTGGTGCTCGTCCTGGCCGCCGCAGTGGTGTGGCGCCTGGTCGCGCCCGGGCTCGGCGCGCCGCCGAACCTGGAGATCGCCACCGCCGCGACGTTCCTCGCCGTGCTGCTGCTGCGCAACCGCTGGGCGGCGGTCGTGCCGTTCGCCGTGGTGGCCGTCAGCGACGCGGTGCTCGGCAACACGCAGATCATGTGGTTCACCTGGTCGGCATGGGCGGTGATCGGGCTCGGCGCGATCCTCGCGCGACACCTGCGCGGCCCGGGCCGGTACGCCGCCGCGCTCGGCGTGGGTGTGGGCGGTTCGCTGTGGTTCTTCGCGTGGACCAACTTCGGCGTCTGGCTGATGGACGGGATGTACCCGGCGACCCTGGACGGGCTCCTGGCGAGCTACGTCGCGGGCCTGCCGTTCCTGCGCACCATGCTGCTGGGCAACCTCGTCCTGGTACCGCTCGCCGCCGTCATCGCCTCGATGGTGGAGCGGGCGGAGGCCCGGGCAGAGGCCGCGGGCAGCCTGCGCGCGGTGCGGGGCTGAGCCGGGCGCGGGAGCAGGCCGGGCCTCTTTCACCCGGGCGCTATTGGGGTTAGAGTCAGTAGCGGCCCGCTCGTGGGCCCGGGCGCTCAGTGCCGAGCGTCCGAGGACCTCAACGAGGAGATCCGATGCCGAACGTCACGCGCCCGCATGCCTTCATCGTCGCGACCCTGGTCGTGCTGGCTCTACCCGCGGCAGCTCTACCCGCGGCAGCCCTGCCTGCCGCAGCCCTGCCTGCCGCAGCCCTACCCGTATCCACCGCGCCCGCCACCAGCGCATCTGACGCCCCTGACCTGCAGAACCTCCCCGAGGTACCCCTGCAGGCTCGCGCTGACGACGACTTCTACACCCCGCCGACCCCGCTGCCCGACGGAGCGAACGGCGAGATCGTCCGCTGGCGTGAGGAGCCGCGGCAGCTCAGCGCCCGCAGCTACCTGCTCATGTACCACTCGACGAACGCGACGGGACAGGACATGCCGGTGACCGGCCGGGTCCTCGTACCGAGCACGCCGTGGCGGGGCGAAGGAGCGCGGCCGATCGTCTCGGTCGCGAGCGGTACGCGTGGTGTCGGCGACACGTGCGCGCCGTCGCGCTGGCTCGACTACGAGCGGCCCCTCATCGAGCCGATGCTGCTGGCGGGCTGGGCGGTGGTGGTCACCGACTACGAGGGGCTCGGCACGCCGGGCATGCACACCTACGTCGTCGGGCAGTCGGAGGGGCGGGCCGTCATCGACATGGTGCGCGCCGCGACCAACCTGTCTGCCACGGGCCTGGAGGCCGGCGGCAAGGTCGCGTTCTCCGGCTACTCACAGGGCGGCGGGGGAGCGATGTGGGCGGGTGAGCTGCAGCCGGAGTACGCACCCGAGCTCGACCTGGTGGGCATCGCGGCAGGCGGCGTACCCGCGGACCTCACTGAGGTGGCCGAGGGTCTCGACGGGAAGGTCGGGTTCGGCTTCCTGCTGCTGGCGGCCTACGGGATGGACGCCGCCTATCCCGAGCTCGACCTCGAGACGTACCTCAACGAGCGCGGCCGGGAGATCTACGAGCGGGAGCAGGACGACTGCGTGGACACCACGCTCACGCACGCGTTCCAGAACATCGGGATGTTCACGACGACGAACCCGCTGCACTCCCCTCAGTGGCAGGCACGCCTCGACGAGAACCGGCTAGGGGCCAACCCTCCTGACGTGCCGATCCGGCTCTTCCACGGGTCGCTCGACGAGATCGTCGCCCCGGGCCAGGCGCGAGCGCTCCGGAACGAGTACTGCGCGGCCGGTGCGGACGTGCAGTGGGAGTGGCACCTCGGGGAGCACGTCTCCACGTTCGTGACCGGTGCTCCCGGCGTGATCGCGTTCCTCGACCGGCGCTTCCGGGAACGCCCGTTCCTGGGCCACTGCTGAGGCGCCGGTCCAGGGTGAAATACCAGGTGAGAGGCACTTTTTGAGCGAAACGCCGACGGGTCCGGGAACTGTTCCGGGCCCGTCGTCGTCGTGTCGCGCGCCGTTCGTCATCCGTTCACACACGCGTCGCCGTCCGGTTAGTCCGATTGATGACGATTGGGGCGCACGTACGAGACCGTCCGCAACCCGTGAGCGAGAGGTTCTGTCATGGCCAACATCAATGTGACCTTCCAGCAGATGGAAGATGCGGCGCAGCGCATCAAGCAGGAGTCGGACGACATGCAGGCCAAGCTCGACCAGCTGCGGTCGCTGGTCGACAACCTGGTGCAGGACGGCTATGTGACGGACAAGTCCTCCAAGCGGTTCGACGAGTCCTACAAGGAGCTCGACAAGGGTGGCAAGCAGGTCATGGAGGGGCTGACCGGCATCGGTGAGTACCTGAAGCAGGCCGCCGAGGCGCTCCGCAAGACCGATGAAGAGCTCGCCAACGCCCTGAACAAGTAGTCCCGATGGCAGATCTTGTCGTCACCAAGGCGGTCCTCGAGGACTCCGCCAAGGATCTCAAGGCGATCAGCGACGAGTTCAAGAACATGTCCAAGCGGTGGGACAACGGCACCATCTGGGGCCACGACGTCGTGAAGAGCGCCATGGACGACTTCATCGACGACTGGTGGGTCAAGCGGGAGAAGCTCCAGGTCCAGCTCGACAACCTCACGAAGAAGATGGACGAGGCCGCGAAGACCTGGACCGACACCGAGGACCAGCTGGCCTCGACCTTCGACCCGAAGTAGGCCGCCGCCCGCTGCCCGGACAGCAGCCACCGCACATGTGACAGCAGCAGAAGAGGAGACGGATGAGCGCCGCCCGCACGGGGGACTGGCCACTGGTCGGTCACGACTCGGACCCGGTCCCGGCCGATCCCTCGGAGTTGGACAAGGTCATCGCCCACTACAAGACGATGTCCGAGGCGATGACGGAGCAGGCAGCCCTGCTCAAGAGGATCGGTGACGGCGACGTCCGTCTCCTCAAGGGGCAGTCCGCGGACGCCCTGCGCAAGCGTGCCCGGGAGAGTGCCGGGGCCCTCGACAAGGCGGCCGCCCGGTACTCCGACGTGTACTCGGCGCTCGACGCCTACGAGCCGTCGCTGACAACGGCTCGGACCGACACGTGGAACGGCCTGCTCGAGGCGGAGAAAGCCGCGCGTGAGCTCCAGAGCGCGGAAGGCATGCCGGACCCGGCGGGCGCGACCAGGCCGGACGACGCCAAGCCGCTGACCGAAGCGGAGAAGACCCAGTCGTCGGAGCGCGAGTCGGCGATCAGCACCGCCAGCTCCGGCATCGCCGGTGCCAAGCAGAAGGTGACCGGTGCCCTCGAGGCGCTCAGGGTCGCCGCCGAGGCCGCCTCCGCGAAGATCCGGGAGAACTGGAAGGTCGACGGCCTGCACACCTCGGGCTGGGACGCCTTCGTGCACCGGCTCAACAAGTTCCTCAAGGCGCTGGTCGAGATCCTGACGTACATCGGGATGGCGCTCGCGGTGCTGGCGATCCTCATACCCGGGCTGAACGTCATCGCGCTCATCGGCATCGGCGTCGCCGTCGTGTCGGTGGTGGCGAGCGTCATCCTCGCCGCCCAGGGCGAGGGCAGCTGGCTCGGCGTCATCTTCGGTGTGCTGAGCCTCGTGGGGATCGGCATCGCGGCGAAGATGGCGAACAACCTCAAGGGCATCCAGGGGCTCGGCCTGGCGAAGGGCGGGCCCGCCAAGCTGGACCGGCTGCAGATCGACTTCGCGAAGAACCTGCGCCTCCTGAACATCAGCAACAAGAACATGCGGCTGGACGCCAGCGCGATCTTCAGCGAGCGGCTCTCGAAGGTGAGCCTCGAGATCAAGAACATCGCGACCTTCCTCGACAAGACCAAGGTGAGCCCCGGCTGGTGGCACACCTTCACGAACCCGAAGTGGGTCCTCAAGGAGGACTGGAGCCGCCTCACGAAGATGTGGCCCAAGGGCGACTACCGGTGGGACCGGCTCATCGGCGTGAGCGACATCAGGGACGTGGGCAAGATCGCGGGCAACATCGGCCTGTTCGGTCCGATCTTCCAGATCAAGCCGTGGATGTACGTCGGGCCCATCTCCTACGGGATCGGCTGGTTCGGTCGTCCGTTCAGCATGCTGAACCCCTCGTTCCTGAACCCGTTCGACCAGCGGAACACCAACAGCGGTTGGCACGACGCGGTCTATTCCGGCCCGACCAGCGAGAACCCCGTCTGATGGCGGGCGAAGGATGGACCTGGCAGGTCGCTCCGCCCGAGGGCTGGCTGCTCGTCCCCACGGCCGCGACCCTGCCCCCCGACCTGCTCGCCGCCTGGGAGCAGGAGGTCGCCGGCCTGGTCCGGTCGTCGTTGTTCGACGACGGACCGGAGCGCGAGTCCGACGGGGATCCGGCCGACAGGGATCCGGCCGACAGGAATCCGGCCGACAGGAATCCGGCCGACGAGGACCCGGACGGCGTCCTGGACGCGGTGCGTGACGGCATCGCCGCGGAGTCGGTGGCGAACCTGCGCGCCTTCGCCGACGGCGTGATCGACGGCGGTGCCCTCGTCGTCGCCACCTTCCGGGTGCCGGACTCGGCGCCCGTGCCGGTGCTCGCCACGGTCGGGATCGAGCCCCTCGGCGACCCCGGCGACGACCTCATGACCGCGCTGGGCGCCACCGGCGGCAGTCCCGTCGCCCCGCCCAGGATCGAGCACGTGGACCTGCCCGACGGGGACGGGATGCGTGTGACGCGCCTCGACCTGGACCCGCAGAACGGCGGCGCGTGGGTGAGCGTGTGCCTCGGCCGGCGCACCGAGCACGCGGACGCCGTCGTCGACACCGTGCTGCAGTGGCGGTCCCAGGACCTGCTGCAGGGCCCCGCCATGACCGAGCTGCTCGACGAGCTGCTGCCGGCCGTCAGCATCCTCAGGAGTGCACAGTGACCGACCGGACCGCAACCACGCAGCCCATCGACGGCAGGCCGACCGACGCCTGGGCCCTCCTGCTCCCGGCCGGCTGGGTCCGGTTCCCGACCGATGAGGAGCACCTTCGCGAGCTGGACGAGGCGATCGAGGAGGTGGTCACGAAGGCCCTGCCCGCCGACCTGCCGCGCGACTCGGTGGAGCCGCACCGGCGCATGCTCGCCGACGGCCTGCGCTCCTCGTTCGCCGACGCGCGCGCCGCCGGGGCCCAGGCGGTGTATCTGCCCACGGAGCCGATGAACGGCGTGATGATCCCCGGTTCGCTCACCGAACTGGAGCTGGTCAGCGATCCCGGCAGCAACCCGCTGGAGGTGGTCGCGGAGGTGCTGGTCGACGGCTACGAGGAGAGCGAGCTCGTCGAGATCGACGGCCGGCCCGGCGTACGCGTCGTCGAGACCACCCTCGACGCGCACCCGGACGGAGATCTCCCCGAGGCCTCGACCCGGCAGGTCGTGTACGTCGTGTCCCGCGACGAGGCCGACGGCGAGTGGCTGCTCCTCTCGTTCAGCACGGTCTGGAACAGCGAGGAGGGCGAGCGGCTCGCCGAGGCGCTCGTCTTCTTCTTCGACGCCGTCATGACCACCTTCCGGTGGGCCGGCCCCGGTGCGAACCCGCTGCACGTGCCGGAGGGGAGCGCCTCGTGACATGCGCGACGAACGGGAGGCCGACCGACAGGTGGGCCTTCCTGCTCCCGCCGGGCTGGGCACGGTTCCCGACCCCCGGCACCGGCGTGGTGTACGTCCCCACCGAGCCGATGGCGGGGATCGCGGTTCCGGCGTCCATCATCGAGACGGAGCTCTTCGGCGTCGTGGGCCCGAGCGCGACCGAGGTCGCGGCGGGCATCCTGGGCGAGGTCCAGGAGAGCGAGGTCCAGAAGAGCACTGTGGTCGACGTCGACGGACGTCCGGGTGCGCGGCTGGCGAGCACGCTGATGGAGACGCCCGGTGGGGCAGATCGGGCGGCGGCCGGAACCCGTCAGGTCACGTACGTCGTCTCGCGGGACGAGGTAGAGGGCGACTGGCTGGTGCTGTCCTTCAGCAGCACGTTCGCCACCGGCCCGGACAGCGGGCCTTCCGAACAGCTCGCCGACACCCTCGTCGACTTCTTCGACGCGGTGATGGCCACCTTCCGGTGGACCGGTCCGGGCGCCGACCCGGCCGACCTGCCGGAGCGGACGATCCCGGGCTCGGCATGAACGAGCGGTGTCGGCCCGGTTTACTGACTCGGCTGTCAGTGTTCACGTTCTAGTATGTCCGGTTCGTGTACGATCGCGCTGTTTTCCCCCGAGGCAATCGAGAGGACCGATCATGGCCAACATCAATGTGACCTTCCAGCAGATGGAAGATGCGGCGCAGCGCATCAAGCAGGAGTCGGACGACATGCAGCACAAGCTCGACCAGCTGCGGTCGCTCGTGGACAACCTGGTGCAGGACGGTTACGTGACGGACAAGTCCTCCAAGCGGTTCGACGAGTCCTACAAGGAGCTCGACAAGGGTGGCAAGCAGGTCATGGAGGGCCTCACGGGCATCGGCGAGTACCTGAAGCAGGCCGCCGAGGCGCTCCGCAAGACCGATGAAGAGCTCGCCAACGCGCTGAACAAGTAGTCCCGTGCCTGACCTGGTAGTCACCTCGATCGCGGTCGACGACGCGGCCACCCAGCTCAAGTCTGTCCTCGACGAGCTCGAGAACATGAAGGAGCTGTGGGACGGCGGCGACATCTGGGGCCACCGCACGGTGAAGGACGCCATGGGCGACTTCGTCGAGAGCTGGTGGGTCAAGCGGGAGAAGCTCCAGGACAACCTCAAGGATCTCCAGGGCAAGATGGAGACGGCCGCGGAGACCTGGAACGACACCGAGATCGAGCTGGAGAAGTCGCTGACGCCCAAGGAGGGCTGACCCAGCGACGTCCGACAGCAATGAGTCAGCGCGACCTTGAGGAGACTGGATGAGCGCCGCCCGCGTGGGTGAGTGGCATCTGCTGGACTACGACGACGACCCCGTGCCTGCCGAGGCGTCCGGTCTGGACGCGGTGATCAAGCACTACAAAGAGATCGCCGAGATGATGACCACGCAGGCGGCGCTCCTCAAGAAGATCGGCGACGGCGACGAGACCCTGCTCAAGGGCGAAGCGGCCGACGCGATGCGCAAGCGCGCGCGGGAGAGCCACGAGGCACTGGGCTCGGCGGCCGGCCGCTACGAGGACGTGCACGCCGCACTCGTGACGTACCGCCCGGAGCTCGAGACCGCGCGCTCGGAGACGGGCAAGGCCCTGGCGCAGGCCGAGGACGCGGACGCCGCCCGGAAGGGTGCGGAAAACATGCCGGACCCGGTGAACGAGGACCGGCCGGAGGACGCCCCGGCGCTGACGACCGAGCAGAGGAACGAGTCCCAGAACCGGTCCGACAAGATCGGGGCGGCCGCGGGCGCGCTCGAGGAGGCGAAGACCACGGCTCGTAACGCCATGGCGGCCCTCGACGCGGCCGCGGCGGCCGCCGCCACCAAGATCAAGGAGAACTGGGGCGAGGACGGGCTCAACCACTCCTGGCAGGAGAAGCTCAGGCACAACTTCATGAAGTTCCTCAAGGGGCTCGTGGAGGTCCTGGGCTGGATAGGCATGGCGCTCGCGGTGCTGGCGATGATCATCCCGGGTCTGGGAGCGCTTGCCTGGGTCGCGCTCGGTGTAGCGGTGGTCGGGCTGCTCGGCTCCATAGTGCTGGCCGCCACCGGCGAGGAGAGCTGGATGGGCGTGGTCTGGGGAGTCGTCGGCGTGGTCACGGCCGTCTTCGGCCTCGCCGTCGCCAAGGTCATCGGTGCCGCCGTCAAGGCGTCCAGGGCCGCGTCCCAGTCGGCCGTGACCATCCGGATGAACGACCTGGGTCGGCTCGCCGAACGGATGGCCGTCTTCCGCAACAACATCGACGGCCCCTTCGGCGCGTTCGCCTTCAACCGCGTGCTGTCCGGCGGGCTCAGGATCACGGAGAACCTGACGAGCCTGTCCAGGCTGCAGTCGCTGCTGAGGATCAACCCGGCGGCGTGGCGGATCCCCTCGTTCACGGGCGCGATCGGTATCGGCGGGATCAAGCAGCTGCAGGCGCTCAACCTTGCCCTCGACGGCCTCAAGATCACCGGGCTCACGGGAGGGTTCGTCAAGCCGTGGGTGTACGTCCTGGGCTCGAGCTCCTGGTTCGTCGGCTTCGTCTCGGGTGCGTGGAGCACCGGCGTGCCGGCGTCCTCGTTCGGTGACGACGCCCGGGAGAACTGGGTGGGGACCACCGACTGGGAGTACAACCACCTCACGCCCGGAGCCGGGGAGCCGATCTAGTGGGTGCGAGCAGCCCGCAGGGCACAGTGACGGCCGCCGCCGACGGGCAGCCCTGGTCGTGGACCATCGACCCGGTCGACGGCTGGACGGCGGTGCCGACCAGCCGTGACCCGGCCGGTGTGGTCGGTGCGTGGGAGAGCGAGGTGGTCGAGGCGCTCCTCGCCTCGGTCGGACCGGCGCTGGACCAGGCGGTCGAGCTGGGCCTGCCCGTGTCCGACGCCGACCGCGAGCTGCTGCATCGGAACCTCGCCGAGTCGGTGGCGAACCTCGTTCGGTTCGCCGACCAGGTGGCGCCGGACGCCCGGGTCGCCGCGCTGGTCGGCCTCCAGGACCGGGGGCCCGTCCCGGTGGTGATCAGCGTCGCGCTGAGCGAGCCGGGCGCCCCGGACGACATGCTCATGCGGGTGCTGGGTGCCGTGGGCGGCAACCCGGTCAACCCGCCGAACGTCGAGTACCTCGACCTGCCCGACGGCGACGGCATCCGCGTCACCCGGATGGAGCTCGACCCGGACAGCAGCGAGGTCTGGCTGACGATCGGCCTCGGCCGGCGCACCGAGCACGCGGACGCCGTGGTGGACACCGTGCTGCTGTGGCGCACCCAGGACATCATCATCGCCGAGGCGGTGGGCACGGCGCTCGACGCCCTGCTGTCCGCCGTGCGGATCACCCGGAGCGGACAATGAACCAGCAGGACCCCGCGGCCGCCCGGCCGGCGCGCGACGGCAAACCGACCGACGCGTGGATGATGCTGCTCCCGCCCGGCTGGGCCCGGTTCCCGACGGGGGAGGGGCAGCAGCGGGAGCTGGACCGCGCCGTCGAGGAGGTGGTGGCCCGGGCGCTGCCGGACTCCCTGCCCCGCGACCGGGCCGAACCCTACCGGCACATGCTGCGCGACGAGCTGCACAAGAACCTCAGCGCCGCCCGCGACGCCGGGACCGGCGCCGTCTACCTGCCGACCGAGCCGATGGAGGGCGTGCACATCCCGGCCTCCATCGCGGAGATCGAGGTCGTCAGCGACGCGGGTACCGACCCGATGCTGATCGTGACCAGCATCCTGGGCGACGGGTACGAGGACAGCGAGCTGGTCGAGCTCGACGGCCGGCCCGGCGTCCGGGTGATGCACACCGAGCACCGGATGAAGCGTGACGAGGACTGGCCGGAGCTGTCTACCAGGCAGGTGCTCTACGCCGTGTCCCGCGACGAGACCGACGGCGAGTGGCTGGTCGTGTCCTTCAGCACGGTGTGGAACGACCACAACACCGAACGGCTCGCGGAGGCGCTCGTCTTCTTCTTCGACGCCGTGATGACGACCTTCCGCTGGGCCGGGCCCGGCACCAGCATCTTGAACCTGCCGGAGCGAAGCGTTCCCGGATCGGCCTGAACGCGGGCACCGGCTCTGCCGCACGACCGAATGCCGCACGACCGACTGCCGCACCACCGCGCGCCGCACCACCGCCCCCGATCGACGCGACACACCTGAAGACGGAGCAACCGTGCACCACGCCCATCGCGCCGTTGCGGCACTCGCCGCAGCGGCCCTGTTCACGACCGCCGTCGCGGTTCCTCTCGCCGCTGCCGCCCCGGCCGCAGCGGGCCCGGTCCCGGTAGGTACGGCCCTTGCGGCGGCCGCCTCCGCGCGCACCGGGCCGGCTGTCCTGCCCGCCGTCCTGCCTGCCGACAAGGACGAGAACAAGGACGCGGAGAAGGTCAAGTACTACGTGATGAAGTCCAGCCCGGACGGGGAGCCGGAGTTCCTCTTCCAGATCGCCGAGCGATACCTGGGTGACGGCCAGCGGTACACGGAGATCTTCGACCTGAACAAGGGGCGCGTCCAGCCCGACGGCGGCACCCTGACCGACCCGGCCGCCGTGCTGCCGGGCTGGGTGATGCAGCTGCCCGAGGACGCCGAGGGCGAGGGCATCGAGGTCGGCGTGCTGCCGACCGGACCGGCGGGTGGCGGTTCGTCAGCCGACCCGTCGCCGGACGGCTCGGCCTCTGCCGGACCGTCGGTGCCGTACTACGTGGTCGGCAAGACGAAGGAGGGCGAGACCGAGTACCTGTACCTGATCGCCGAGCGGTTCCTGGGCGACGGCGAGCGGGCCTGGGAGATCTTCCAGCTGAACAAGGGGCGCGTGCAGCCGGACGGCGGCAAGCTCATCGACAAGGCGGACATCAAGGTGGGCTCGGTGCTCCAGCTTCCCGAGGACGCGAAGGGCAAGGGGCTGAGGCACGGCCCGCTGCCGGGCCCGACCACCGAGCCGAGCGCTCCGGCGTCGGGCGAGGCCGCGGGGGAGCAGGGCGCTGTCGTGAGCCCGCCGTGGGTGGTGCTCGTCCTGATGGGCCTCGGCGTCCTGGCCCTGGTGGGCGTCGTCGGGTTCGCCGTGGTGCTCGTGGCCCGGCGGCTGCGCGGTCGCGAGGAACCGTTCGACGACAGCCTGCTGCGCACCGACACGTCGGCGTCGTGGATGGTGGACCGGGCGCTGCGCGTGCTGCTCGCCTCGTGCGAGCGCGAGGGCATCGAGGTGCCCGGCGTGACCGGCGTGTTCATCGAGGGCGGTGCGATGCGGCTGCGGCTGGCGAGCCCGGCCTCCCCGGCGCCGGACCCGTGGGTGGCGAACGAGGACGGTCAGAGCTGGTCCGCACCCCTCGCCAGGCTGCAGTCGGCGCCCGCCAGCGAGGCCTCGACGGCGCAGTTCGCGCGGCTGGTCACCCTCGGCATGGCGGAGACCGGCCGGGTCCTCGTCGACTTCGTCCGGGCCAGGGGCGTGATCAGCCTGGACGGTCCCACGCGGGCGCGGCACGAGGTGCTGCGCCGCTGGCTCGGCGAGCTGACGGGCAACCCCTGGTCGAACGATCCCCGCGTGGTGATGGTCGGCAACGGCCTGCCGCAGGCGGAGCAGGCGGAGTACCTGTCGGCGATCGAGCAGGTGATCCCCGAGCTCGGCGTCGGCGACGGCGGCGTGCTGGTGCTGTCCCAGGCGCCGTCCGTGACACAGCAGGACCTCCTGGCGGCCCGGTTCGCCGACCCGCGTTTCACCTGGGTGGTGATCGTGCTCGGCGAGTCGAGCTCGGCCAAGTGGCGCATCCGGGCCGGCGACGACGGCTGGCTGCGCAGCGGGTTCCTCCCTGACGTCCGCTACACCGAGCAGACCGCTGTGAGGCGGGCCGGTGAGTGACCGTCGAGCGATGAGAGCTGTGCGTGCCGTGGCCGCCGTCGTCCTGACGGCGCTCGCGGGGTCCGTCCTCGCGACTCTGCCGGTGCCGTCCGTCCTGCCGGTTCAGTCGGCCCAGGCGGCCGAGGAGGTGGTCCTGCTCTCGCAGGGCAGGCCTACCGTGGCCTCGTCCCTGGAGAAGCCGGAGTTCCCGGCGCGCAACGCGGTGGACGGCGACTCGCAGACCCGGTGGTCCAGCGCGTTCAGCGATCCGCAGTGGCTGCGTATCGACCTGGGGCGGACCACCGTCGTGCACCGGGTCGAGATCGACTGGGAGGTCTCGTACGCGACCGACCACCGCATCGAGCTGTCGCTCGACGGCGAGACGTGGGAGACGCACTGGTTCGGGACGGGCGACGGCGGCAACGACGTGCACAACATCCGGGGCACCGGCCGGTACGTGCGGATGTACTCGGGGGCGCGCAGCGGCACGGCGGGCAACTCGATCTGGGAGATGCGCGTCTACGGCGAGCCCGAGAAGAAGGCGGCGACCCCGACCCGGCCGGCGAGCCCGAAGCCGGAGCAGAGCGCCGAGGCGAGTGCGGAGCCGAGCGCCACGCCGGAGGCGTCGCCGAGCCCGTCGCCGGAGGCGTCACCCGTGCCGAGCCGCAGCGGGCCGCCAGGTTCGGTCCTGTACTACGTCATCGGCACGGAGCCGGACGGAACCGTCGAGAAGCTCAACGACATCTCGGAGAGGTTCCTCGGTGACCGCAACCGGTGGCCGGAGATCGCCGAGCTGACCGAGGGCCACCGGCAGCCCGACGGCGAGTACATGACCGACCCGAGGAAGCCGAGGCCGGGCTGGGTGCTCAAGATGCCCAAGGACGCCACGGGCAAGGGGCTGCGGTTCGGTCCGCTCCCCGGCTACGAGCCGCCGTCGCCGTCGCCGTCGGCCACGCCGTCGGCGTCACCGAGCCCCGTCGACGTGTCGGACGCCGAGGCGGCGAGCAGCTCCGTCCCGTGGCCCACGATCGGCGGGGCCGGGGCGGCGGTGCTGGTGCTCGGCCTGCTGGTCGGCCTCGCGATCTGGCTCGTCCGGCGGCGAAAGCGGCACGAACCGTTCGACGACAGCCTGCTGCGCACCGACACGTCGGCGGCGTGGACCGTCGACCGGGCGCTGCGGGTGCTGATGGCGTCGTGCGAGCGCGACGGGCTGGAGGTGCCCGGCACGACCGGCGTGTTCATCGAGGGCAGCTCGCTGCGGCTCCGGCTGACCAACCCGGCGTCGCCCGCCCCTGAGCCGTGGACCGTGAGCGAGGACGGGCAGAGCTGGTCCGCGCCGCTGGCGAAGCTGCAGTCGGGCGCGGCGTCGGAGGGCTCGACCGCCCAGTTCGCCCGGCTGGTGAACCTGGGGATGGGGGAGACGGGCCGGGTGCTCGTGAACTTCTCGGTCGCCAGGGGTGTGATCAGCCTGGACGGCCCCACGAGGGTGCGGCACGAGGTGCTGCGGCGGTGGCTCGGCGAGCTGACCGGCAACCCGTGGTCGAACGAACCGCGCGTCGTGATGGTCGGCAACGGCCTGCCGCAGCCCGAGCAGGTGGAGCACCTGGCCGGGATCGAGCAGGTGGTGCCCGAGCTGGAGGTCGGTGACGGCGGCGTGCTGGTGCTGTCGCAGGCGCCGTCCGCCGCGCAGCAGGACATGCTCGCGGCCCGGTTCGCGAGCCCGGAGTTCACCTGGGTGGTGATCGTGCTGGGCCAGTCCCCGTCGGCGAGGTGGCGGTTCACCGCCGGCGACGACGGCTGGCTGCGTAGCGGGTTCCTGCCCGACGTGCGCTTCGACGAGCAGACCGCCGTGCGGCGGGGAGGCGAATGACATGCATGCACTGATCACCACGCGGCACGGGGCGCGCGAGGCGCTCCTGTCCCTCGACCTGGACGAACGCACCAGCACGGCGGACCTGGCCGAGCGCCTGGCCGCCGAGGTCGGTGCGCCGAGGGGCAGCACGATGTACGTCGACGGCCGGCCCGTGTGGGACGGCGGTGTGCAGGACCGCCCGGTGTCAGATCGTCCGGCGTCAGATCTCTCGGCGCGGGACGGCGGCCGCGCGGCGCCCGGCATGCTCGTCGCGGCGTCGGGCATCCGGGACGGCGCCGTCGTCACGTTCGGCGAGCCGGACCTGCACAGCGGCGTCCTGGGTGGTCCGGTCGACCTGTGCGTCACGGGTGGTACGGGCGCCGGCTCGGTGGTCCGGCTGGGCGTCGGGGAGTCGGTGCTGCAGGTGGGCCCCGACGGCCGCGTCCGGGTGGACGAGCCGCGCGAGGGCGGGCGGCCCGCGGTCGTGGTCGTCGTCGCGCTGGACGGCGGGGTGCGGGTGCGCCGCCTGCCGGACCCGCGCTCCGCGGGCCACGCGCTCCACCTGGACCGGCTGGACGACCCGCTGGGCGAGGACGAGGCGCCGTGGGCGGTCGGTACGCAGCTGCGGATCGATCCGAGCGTGCTGACGGTCCAGCCGGCCACGCGGCCCGACGCCGACCTGCGCCCCGCCAAGGAGCCGGGCCACCTGGACTACAACCGGCCGCCGCGGCTGCTGCCGCCCATGCCCGCCACGCACTTCCGCCTGCCCGCTGAGCCGACCCCGCCCGCGCGAAACCCGCTGCCGTGGCTCGGCATGGCCATGCCCGCGGTGCTGGGCATCGTGATGGCGATCGTGTTCCAGTCGCCGTTCTACCTGATGTTCGCGCTGGCCTCGCCGCTGATGGGCTGGGGCAACTGGTGGATGCAGAAGCGCAACGGCGTGACCACGCACAAGGAGCGCCTCAAGCAGCACGCCGAGGAGCGGGCAGCCCTGGAGGAGGAGGTGCTGGACGCCGTGCGCCGCGAGCAGCACCGGCGCAGGGTCTCCAGCCCGGGAGCCGCCGAGCTGCGGCTCATCGCGACCACGCCGACGCGCAGGCTCTGGGAGCGCCGCAGCACCGACGGCGACCACCTCACGGTGCGGCTCGGGCTCGCGGACGCGACCAGCCGGGTCGAGGTCGAGGACAGTGCCGAACCCGAGCACCGCCGCAAGACCCGCGCGACCGTGCGGTCCGTGCCGGTCACGGTGCCGCTCAAGGAGGCCGGCGTGGTCGGCCTGGCCGGCCCGGGGGACTGGCCGCGCCGTCGGGCACGCTGGATGGTGGGCCAGCTCGGTGTGCTGCAGAGCCCGCGCGACGTCCAGGTCTACGTGCTGACCAGCTCCGAGCACGTGCAGTCCTGGGCGTGGGCGGCCTGGCTGCCGCACGTGCGCCCGTCGTTCGGCCAGGAGGCCGTGGCCCTGATCGGGACCACCACGGACACCCTGTCGGCCCGCGTCGCCGAGGTGAACTCGCTGATCACGCAACGCCGCGCCGCCATGGAGGGGTCGAGCAACAAGGTCCTGTCCGGCCCGCAGGTGGTGGTGGTGCTCGACGGCGCCCGCCGGCTGCGCGCGCTCCCCGGTGTCGTCTCCATCCTGCGCGACGGCCCCGGCGTCGGTGTGAGCGTCGTCTGCCTGGACGGTGACGAGCAGCTGCTGCCCGAGGAGTGCACCGTCGTGGCGCTCGCGCGCGTGGACGGCGGCATGACGCTGCGCCGGCAGGACGCCGACGACCTGCGGTCCGTGCTCGTCGACGAGGTGCAGGACGACTGGTACGAGCCCGTCGCCCGCGCCGTCGCCGCGGTGCACGACGTGACCGCCGCCGAGGGCGAGGGGCTCATCCCCGACTCGGCGCGGCTCGTCGAGGTGCTCGGCATCGAGGAGGTCGACGCCGAGCAGATGGTGGCCCGGTGGCGCATGATCTCGAACGGCGGCAAGGGGAGCACCGGCGCCGTCGTGGGCGTGTCGCTGGACGGGCCGTTCACGCTCGACATGGTGCGCGACGGGCCGCACGCCCTGGTGGGCGGCACCACCGGTTCGGGCAAGTCGGAGTTCCTGCAGACCGTCGTCGCGTCGCTCGCGGTGGTGAACACGCCCGAGACCATGAACTTCGTGCTCGTCGACTACAAGGGCGGCGCGGCCTTCAGCCAGTGCGAGCAGCTGCCGCACACCGTCGGCATGGTCACCGACCTCGACTCCCACCTCGTGGAACGGGCACTCGACTCGCTCCGCGCCGAGCTCACCTTCCGTGAGCACATCCTCGCCGCCGCCGGGGCCAAGGACCTGGAGGACTACCTCGACGCCCAGGGGCGGGGGTACGTGGGACCGACGCTGCCGCGCCTGATGATCGTCATCGACGAGTTCGCCTCGATGGCCCGCGAGCTGCCCGACTTCGTCGCCGGGCTGGTCAACATCGCCCAGCGGGGCCGCTCGCTCGGCATCCACCTGATCCTCGCCACCCAGCGCCCGTCCGGCGTCATCTCCCCGGAGATCCGCGCCAACACGAACCTGCGCGTCGCCCTGCGGATGACGGACAAGAGCGAGTCCAAGGACGTCATCGACGCGAACGAGGCGGCGGACATCACCAAGTCGCAGCCCGGCCGGGCCTACGCCCGGCTCGGGAGCACGTCGCTGATCCCGTTCCAGTCCGCCCGCGTGGGCGGACGGCGGCTCTCGCTGACCGATCTCGGCCAGGTCGACCCGCCGTTCGTCGCGCGCGTGTCGGTGGCCGACCTCGGTGCCCCGCCGCCGAGCCGGCCCCGCGTGAAGCGGCAGGAGAACGTCGAGACCGACCTCGCCGCGCTGGTCGAGACCCTGCGCGAGACCGCCAGGCTGGGCGGCTGGCCCGCACCGCGCCGGCCGTGGCTGCCGGCGCTCCCGGACCTGCTGTCCCTCGACGGCCTGGCGCAGCCGACCGGCCCTGCGCAGCCGACCGCCGGGTCGCAGTTCGTCTGGGCGCTGGAGGACTCACCCGCCGACCAGCGCCAGGGGCCCGCCCTGATCGACCTCGACGACTTCGGGCACCGGTACGTGATCGGCGCCCCGGGCAGCGGCCGTTCGACGACGCTGCGCACCGTGGCGTTCTCCGCCGCACGCACCATGTCCGTGGCCGACCTGCACCTGTACGCGCTCGACTGCGGCAACGGCGCCCTGACGGTGCTGAACGAGCTGCCGCACACGGGCGCCGTCGTGCAGCGCGGACAGGCCGAGCGGGCCAAGCGGCTGCTCACGCGCCTGCAGGCGGAGCTCGGGCGGCGTCAGCAGGTGCTCGCGGCCGGCAACTTCGCCAGCGTCACGGAACAGCGCGAGCTCGCCGACCCGGGAACCGGGCTGCCGCGCGTGCTCGTGCTGATCGACCGCTGGGAGAGCTTCATGAGCACCTACGGCGAGATCGACAGCGGCAAGCTCGTCGAGATCGTCCAGGAGCTGCTGCGCGACGGCGCGAGCGCAGGCATCCACCTCCTGGTCGCCGGCGACCGCAGCCTGCTCTCCAGCCGGATGAGCGTGCTGACCGACGACTCCCTCGTGCTGCGGCTGACCGACCGGTTCGACTACGGGATGGTCGGCATCAACCACAAGAAGCTGCCCGAGGAGATCCTGCCCGGGCGGGCCTTCCGGTCGGGCAGCGGGCTCGAGGTGCAGGTCGCGATCCTCGGCGACGACCCGTCGGGCCGTGCCCAGACGGGCGCCGCCCGCCGGATGGCGGCCGAGATCCGGGAGCGCTCGCAGGTGGCGCCCGGAACGGGTCCGTTCCGCGTGGACGACCTGCCCTCCACGATCACCGTGGACGCGGCGTACCAGTACGTCGGCCCGGAGGCGGCCCGGCCGATGTGGGCGCTGCTCGGCGTCGGCGGCGACGACCTGACGGCGTTCGGCATGGACCTCGCCGGGGACGCGCCCGCGTTCCTGGTGGGCGGCCCGTCCAAGTCGGGACGGTCCACGATGCTCGCGGTCATGACGGAGTCGCTGCTGCGCGGCGGCACGCAGGTCGTGATCCTCGCACCCCGGCCGAGCGTCCTGCGCGACTTCGAGGGCCGGGACGGCGTGCGCGCCGTGCTGACCGGCGCGGAGGTCACGGAGGAGGATCTGGCGCCACACCTCGACCCGGACGGTTCCCCGGTGGTGCTGGTCGTGGACGACGGCGAGCTCGTGGCCGACGCCCCGGCGAAGACGTGGCTCCGGGCCTACCTGCGGACGGCCGCCGACAACCGCCGCGGCCTGATCCTCGGCGGCGACGCCTCCGAGGTGGCAGGCGGGTTCTCCGGCTGGCAGGTCGACGTCAAGAAGAGCCGTCGCGGCGCGCTGCTCAGCCCCCAGGACCGGTTCGACGGAGACCTGGTGGGCGCGAGCCTGCCGCGTTCCGCGGTGTCGACCCAGGTCACGCCGGGCAAGGCGCTCGTGCACCTCGGGTCGGGAGAGCTGATGACGGTGCTGGTGCCGACGCTGTAGGGGTTCGCGTGGGGTGGGCGCGGGGACGGGCGTGGCGGTCGCGCGCGTCCCCGTCGTCGTGCCACGGTAGGTGCGTGCCAGCGGACGACCAGTTCGATCTCGACACCGCCGTCGACGCGCTCTACGCGCGGCCTCTCGACGAGTTCATCGCCGCGCGCGACGCCGCCGTCCGCCAGGCGACGGACAGCGGCGACCGCCTGGGCGCCGCGCGGGTCAAGCGACTGCGGAAACCGTCGGTCGCCGCCTGGGCGATCAACCAGGTCGCGCGGAAGCACCCCGACGAGACCGGGGCGCTCGCGGCGCTCGGCGACGAGCTGCGAGCCGCGACGCAGGACCGGGACCGCGCCCGCATCCGGGCGCTGGACCACCTGCGGCGTGAGCGCACCGACGCCCTGGTCCGCTCCGTCCGCGAGGCGGGTGAGGTGGGCGGACGGTCCCTGTCTTCCGCCGTGCTCGACCGGATGACCGAGACACTGACCGCCGCCGTGATGGATCCGGACGCCGCGGCGGTGGTCCGTGCGGGGCGCCTCTCCCGGGCGCTGCAGCACGTCGGCTTCGGGATCGTGGACGAGGAGGGCGAGGAGGCCGAGCTCGTCGAGCTGCGTCCGGCGACGGCGGAGGCCGGAGGGTCGGAGGATTCTCAGGGGCCGGAGGGTGCCCGAGGGCCGGAGGGCGAGGGACGGCCGAGGGCGGCGGGGCGGTCGAATGGGACTGGACGGCCGAAAGCGGCTGGGGCGTCGAAAGGGACTGGCCAGTCCAAGCCGAAGAAGACACCGGCCGCCGACAAGACCGATTCCGCGGAGGCGGGCCTGGTCGCCGCGGAGCAGGCAGTCGAGGAGACTTCCGCGCGGGTCGATGAGCTGGAGGCGCGCCGCGACGAGATTCGCGAGCGGCTGCGCACCGCGGACGCGGTGATCGAACGCGGGGAAGGCGAGGTCGAGCGTCTCGACCGGGAGCTGGAGCGGCTCTCCGCCGAGCGGAACACGGTGAGTGAGGCGGTCGACGAGGCTCAAGAGACCGCGGACGAGGCGCGCACCGACCTGGCGGCCCTCGAGGACGAGCTGGACGACGCCGTGGAGCGCGCCGCCGAAGCCCGTCACCGACGCCGGGATGCCCGCGGGCGGTAGGTCCTGCGGGCTGGGCGGCTGGCGGGTGAGCCGCTGGTCGGGCTCGGGCGGTGAACGGTGAGGGTGCGAGTCGTCACTGACATGTGGCGTGCGAGGAATCCGGTGGCACCCGAGGCCGCGTCGAGACGGTCAGAAGTTATCCACAGATTTGAAATCTGGCGAGCAGATCGCACGAGTGTTCGAGATAATAGATGCACCGAAGGAGTGAAAACTAGAGGCGAGCGGGGGGTGGGCATGATGGAGCAGACGACGAACAGTGGGCCCACCGGCGGCCTGCCCGCTGCGGCTTCGATCGAGGACGTGCTGGCCCTGCTCGAGAAGACGGTCGATGAGCTGACCGCCCAGACCAGCCCGGAGACCCTGACCGGCTGGGACGCCCCGAGCATCGGCCGCCTGGTCGAGGCCCACACCCGGATCCGTCGGCTGACCGGCCGCCTGGACGGTGTCCGCTACACCCTGCTGCCCCGGATCGAGGACGAGGGTTCCTGGCGCTCGGGTGGCATGACGCGTACGTTCACGACCTGGTTGCGCCTGCGTGAAGGGGTCTCCGCGCGCACGGCGGGTAAGGACATGACGATCGCGCGGCGTCTGGCGACCGCGCTGCCCGCCACCCGGGAGCGCCTGGTCGCCGGAACCCTGGGTGTCGACCACGCCCGCGTGATGACGGAGGTCGCACCCACGAGCGAGACGCGTACGGATGCGTTGGCGTGGTTGATCGATACCCGTACCGGGCACACCACCACCCCGGAACAGTTCGTGCAGAGCGTCCCGGTCGACTTCCCCGACCCGGCCGAGGACCCGGACGGGACCCGTACCCGGGAGCTGGTCACCCAGGTCCTGGAGACCGCGGTCACCGAGGGAACCCTGGTCACGGGTGAGGGCATCGTCCTACGTGAAGCGGGTGTGTTGAACGCGGACCAGTTCCGCACGGTCGCGCGCCGGTTCGCGACCGTGACCGACCCGGACACCGACGACCTCGATGACGACAAGGCAGCCCACGGTGAGTTCTTCGACCTGGCCAAGACGTTCGGCGGGTACCACGTGGCCGGGTTCCTCACCGACGAGCACGGCCTCCTGGTCAGCACCGCGATCAACGCGGTCCTGGGCGCCCCGTCCGCGGACGACGCCCGGACCACGACGCAGCGCCGCGCACAAGGCCTCGCGGACGTCGCGCGGGTGGTGCTGGACACGAACCAGGCCTCCCCAGGGGCAGCGATCGCACCGCACCTGAACGTGACCGTGTCGTGGAACGAGTTCGTCACCCAGGTCACCCGCACCCGCGACGGCCTGTGCCTGACCTGCGGACAGACCCGACCCGGCTCCACGACCCGACCAGACGCAACGAGTGCAACGGGTGCCGCAGGCACAGCGGGTACCGCAGGCACCGACACAGCCAGTCCGACGGCAGTGGCCGGATTGCTGACGTCTGGTGGTCCCGTGTTCACCGAGACCAGCGAGCGTGCCCCACGCGCCCTGGTGCGTCGCCTGGCGTGTCACAGTGCGGTGACCCGGATCGTGTTCGGAGCCGACGGCGCCGTCCTGGACGTCGGACGCGCCCAACGCACCGTGACCGGACAGATGCGACGCGCCGTCATCGCGAGGGACCAGCACTGCGTCTGGCCAGGATGCGACCAACCACCCTCACGCTGCGAGGTCCACCACGCGATCACCCACTGGGCTGATGGCGGAGACACGTCGGTGACGAACAGTGCCCTGCTGTGCTGGTACCACCACCAGCTCGTCGACACCAAGAACATCACCATGCACTGGACCGGCAAGACCACCACCACCGACAACGACGCGACCACCGGTGCCCTGCTGGAGACCGGATGGGCCTTCACCGACGCCTACGGGCACCGCATCCGCCTACCCGAACCCATCCAAGCCCCACCACCACGCGACACCAACCCGACCACCGAGCCGACGCCACCCATCGAAACCGACCGACCGGCCGGCCGAACCTGGCGTGACCCGACCCGCCCGATCCCGCTGCCAAGCCCACCGAGCCCACCGAGCCCACCGAGCCCACCGAGCCGATCGAACTTGGCCACACGGCTGAACCGGACCGGACCGGACCCGACCGGACCGGAGCCTTAGACGAGCGGATTCCGCACTCAGGACCCGCGGCCGCAGCAGCCCGATCTTCGGCGGCCCGGTTCCAGCGAACATGCCCCGCAGCCGAGGGACGAACCCGGACTACACCGTGATGGCGTCCGCCACGATCTCGCGCTCGGAGCCCGCGGCGATGCGCCAGACGGCGTCGGCGAGGTCGTCTGGGTCGAGGGTCGTCGTGGGCAGGTCCAGGCCGGGCGCGCCATCGGCGTTCGCGGGCAGGGAGGTCAGCATGCGGTGGATGTCGCCGCGTTCGATGAGTCCGCCGACCACCAGGGATCCGACGTGGACGCCGTCGGGCGCTGCGGCCTCGGCGAGAGTCAGGGCGTAGGTGCGCAGGGCGGCCGAAGCCGGCGCGAAGGGCCCGAGGAACGGCAGTGGGACCAGCGCGCTGAGTCCCGCGACGTAGACGATCGCGCCGCTGCCGCGTTCGCGCATCCCGGGCAGGACCAGCCCCGCCAGCTCGACGGCGGGCTCCACCACCTGGGCGGCGGCAGTGCGCACCTCGTCGGGACCCGTCTCCAGGATGTCGACGGGCGGAGCCGCGGGGTTGTCCGCGCCTGGCCCGTGATAGACGACGTCGATCTGCCCGAGCCTGCTCTGGACCTCGTCGATCGCGCGGCGCAGCTCGCCGGGAGCTCGTACGTCCGCGGCGACGGCGACCGCGCGGGCGCCGGCCGAGCGCAGGTCGTCCAGGTAGCCCTGGTGTCGATTGGCGCTGCGGGAGACGAGACCGACGTCGTATCCCTCCGCGCCGAAGCGACGGGCTACCGACATGCCGAGCCCGGGACCGGCGCCCAGGACCAGCAGCGTGGGGGAGGTGCTCACTCTTGTCTCCTCGTCGTCAACTTGCCGCCCGTTGGATACGGTGACGGGATCGATCCTCACCGTCGCGCGGACGTCTCGGAAGAAGGCACTTTCATGTCAGATGGGAACACCGGTGTGCCCCACATGGTCGCCGCCGCCGTCGCTGCCGGGCTGCCAGGAAAGGTCCCGGTGGCGGACTACGAAGCGTGCCCGGTCACGCACGCGGTCCGGATGCTGGGCGACAAGTGGACGCTGCTCGTCCTCATGCTGCTCGCCGAGCGTGCGCATCGGTTCAACGAGCTCCACCGGCGTGTGGACGGGATCAGCCAGCGGATGCTGACGCGCACCCTCCGGACGCTGGAGGACGACGGGCTCGTCTTCCGGACCGTGTTCCCGACGATCCCGCCGGGCGTCGAGTACGGCCTCACCACGCGGGGTCGTGAGCTGCTGGTCCCGCTGTCAGCCCTGGCCGACTGGGTGGTGCGCGACAGCGCGGCGTAGACCGCCTCGAACGGGCGGGCGCGGGGCGGTCGACGCTCTCGCCGCGGTCGGTGCTCTCGCTAACGTACGCGTATGCGAACGTCAGCCGGGCCGCGCGGGCCGCTCGTCGGGAGACGGAACGAGGCCCGGCGCATCAGCGAGCTGACCGACGCCGCACGTATCGGCCGGGGCGGCGCCATCGTCCTGCGCGGCGAGGCCGGTATCGGCAAGAGCGCGCTGCTGGAGAGTGCGCGGCAGGGCTCCCAGCAGAGTGCCCAGCAGAGCGATCCCGCGTTCCAGGTCATCCGGGCCACCGGATCCCAGTACGAGGCGGAGCTGCCGTTCGCTGCCCTGCACCAGCTCTGCCTA
Source organism: Promicromonospora sp. CA-289599 (assembly GCF_050936155.1). Classification (NCBI taxonomy): domain Bacteria; kingdom Bacillati; phylum Actinomycetota; class Actinomycetes; order Micrococcales; family Promicromonosporaceae; genus Promicromonospora; species Promicromonospora sp. CA-289599. Next base: position 599,909 of record NZ_JBNJNI010000001.1, on the reverse strand, counting down.
CCGGTGCTGAAGCATCGTGACGAGCTGCCCCCGCAGCACCGAGACGCCCTCCTGGTCGCGTTCGGGCTGGCCACGGGCACACCTGACGTCTTTCACGTGGGCCTCGCCGCCCTCGGCCTGCTCGCCGCCGCGGGCCGGGAACGCCCGCTCCTGTGCCTGGTCGACGACGCCCAGTGGCTGGACGCCGCCTCGTCGAAGGCGCTGACCTTCCTCGCCCGGCGGATCGCCGCCGAGCCGGTCGCCATGGTGTTCGCCGTCCGGCTGCCTTCTCCGGCCGGCGAGCCGGGCGGGCTGGACGACCTGAACAGGCCGGACGACCTGAACAGGCCGGACGACCTGAACAGGCCGGACGACCGGGACAAGTCGGACGACCTGGACAGGCTGGGTGAGCCGGACGGGCTGGACGGCCTGCCGAGCCTGACCGTCGGCGGGCTGAGCGACGCGGAGGCCCGCGCCCTGCTCACCGCGCAGAGCCACGAGGCCCTCGACGAGCAGGTGCGCGACCGCATAGTCGCCGAGGCGCGCGGCAACCCGCTGGCCCTGCTCGCCCTGCCCAGGGCCGGCGGGTTCGCCCCACCGGACGCGTCCCCGGTGCCGACCCGGGTCGAGCAGGGCTTCCGGGCGACGCTCGCCGGTCTACCCGCGGACGCGCGTCTGCTGCTGACGATCGCCAGCGCCGACCCGACCGGGGACCCCGGGCTGCTGTGGCCCGCGGCGCAGCGGCTCGGCATCGACGTGGGGCGGGCAGGGGCGGCGGCCACCGCTACGGGGCTCGTCGAGCTCGGCACGCGCGTCCGCTTCTTCCATCCGCTGGCCCGCGCGGCCGCCTACCAGGCGGCGGGCACGGAGGAGCGCAGGCGGGCGCACCGGGCGCTCGGCGCGGTGACCGACCCGGTCGCGGACCCGGACCGGCGTGCGTGGCACCGCGCGCAGGCCGGCGCCGGACCGGACGACGAGGTAGCGGTCGAGCTGGAGCGTTCGGCGTCCCGTGCCCGGGCGCGGGGCGGGGTGGTGGCCGCGGCGGCGTTCCTGGAACGTGCCGCGGAGCTGTCGCTGGACGCCGGCAGACGGGTGGAACGGACGCTGACGGCGGCGCGTGCTCAGCTCGAGGCAGGCGCCGCCGACCGCGCGGCCGAGCTGCTCACCACCGTCGACGGTTCAGGCCTCGACGGTTCAGGCGTCGACGGTTCGGGCCGGGGCTCGGGTCTGGACGAGCTACAGCTTGCCGAGGCAGACCTGCTGCGCGGCCAGATCGCCTTCGTGCGGGAGGGGGACGACGGCGGTCCGACGTTCATGCTGCGCGCGGCCGGCCGCCTCGCGGGGCCTGCTCCGGAGCGGTCCCGCGAGATCTACCTCGAGGCGCTCGAGATGAGCCTGCTCGTCGGCCGGGGGACCGGCGTGATGGACAGGGTCCTGGCGGAGGCTCAGTCTGCTGCGGAGCCTGTCCGGCGCGCCCCCGACATCCTGGACGCGCTGTCCGTCCTGGCCACGGAAGGGCACCGGGCCGGGGTGCCGCTGCTCCGGGCCGCCCTGGACGGCGTCGATGGCGCGATGTGGACCCGGCATCCGGCACTCGCCATCACGCTCGCGGCCGAGCTGTGGGACCCGCAGGCCCACGCGACGATCATCGAGTGGCTCATGAAGCACGGCCGCGAGTCGGGTTCGCCGCTCGTCCTGTGCCTGGGCCTCGCCCAGACGGCCACCCACGCCGCGATGACCGGTGACCTCGACCGGGCGATGGCCGCCGTCGCCGAGGAGGAGGCGATCACCGACGCGACGGGCGTCCCGTCCGTCATGTACCACCGGCTGCACCTGGCCGCGATGCGCGGACGCCGCGAGGAGGCGCTCGCGCTGTTCGAGACCGCCACGGCCTCCGCGCGCAGCGCCGGCCAGTTCGTCGCGAACGTGCACTGGGCGCGGGCGGTGCTGAACAACGGCCTCGCCGACCATCCCGCGGCGCTCGACGCCGCCCGGCGGGCCACCGCCGACGGCGACCTCTACATCGCCGCGATCGCCCTGCCCGAGCTGGTCGAGGCCGCCGTGCGCTGCGGTGAGCTCGACGCCGCCCGGGCCGCGCTGGAGTCCCTTACCGAACGGACCGAGGCGAGCGGGACGGCGTCGGGCCTGGGTATCGCCGCCTGCGCCCGTGCGCTGGTGACCGGGAGCGAGGACGACTACCGGGAGGCGCTCGACCACCTCGCCCAGAGCCCGCTGCTGCCGTACCGGGCCCGGGCCCACCTCCTGTACGGGGAGTGGCTGCGCCGCGAGGGCCGACGGCGGGACTGCCGCCCCCACCTGCGCACCGCCCATGAGCTGCTGTCCGGGGCCGGGCTGGAGGCGTTCGCCCAGCGGGCCGCAGCCGAGCTGCGCGCCACGGGCGAGACCGCCCGCGCACGGTCGGGGCACACGCGGGACCAGCTCACCATGCAGGAGCTGCACATCGCCCGCCTGGTGGCCACGGGTGCGACGTCGAACGAGGTGGCCGCCCGGCTGTTCATCAGCCCGCGCACGGTCGACGCGCACCTGCGCAACATCTTCCGCAAGCTCGGCATCACGTCCCGCAGGCAGCTCAAGGACCAGCCGGACCTCAGGTCTGCTTAGCTCACGGGTCTACGTAGTTCTCGCCGACGCGACGCGAGCCCCGTCCGGGGGACCGTCGTGCCATGGAACGTCGCACAGTCTTGAAGATCTTCGGCATCGGTATCGGGGGAGCGGTGGTCCTCGGGGCCGGCGGCCTCGGCACCTACTACGCCACCGCCAGGCGGGACACCGTCGGCGCCATCGACTTCGACTCCCCGCTGGTGATCCCGCCGCTCGCCGAGTCCACGGTGGCTGCGTCCGGGGCCCGGGTGTTCACGCTCGGGCTCCAGGCAGGGGAGACGGCCTTCAAGGACGGGCCGGCGACCCGCACGTGGGGTGTGAACGGCAGCTACCTCGGCCCGACGATCCGCGCCCGCCGCGGCGAGAGCGTTCAGCTCGCGGTGCACAACGGCCTCGACCAGGAGACCTCGCTCCACTGGCACGGCATGCACCTGCCCGCAGCGATGGACGGCGGCCCGCACCAGCCCGTCGCGCCCGGCGCGACCTGGGAGCCGGCGTGGACCGTCGACCAGCGGGCCGCGACGCTCTGGTACCACCCGCACGTGCACGGGGCGACCGCCGACCACACCTACCGGGGCCTGACCGGCCTGTTCATCATCGACGACGCCGAGGACGACGCCGAGGACGGCTCAGCCGACGCCTCAGCAGCCAACTCAGCCGCCAACTCAGCAGGCCAGCCGAACCTGCCGTCCACGTACGGCGTCGACGACGTCCCGATGATCGTCCAGGACCGGGCATTCGACCGGGACAACCAGTTCGTCGACCGCATCCCGCTGGCGGGCTCGCTCGGGGTGATCGGCGACGAGATCCTCGTCAACGGCACGCTCGGCCCGTACTTCGACGTCACCACGGGGCTCGTGCGGCTGCGCCTGCTCAACGCCTCCAACGCCCGCCTGTACAACTTCGGGTTCTCCGACGACCGGCGGTTCGCGCTGATCGCCACCGACGGCGGCCTGCTCGCCGAACCCTGGGAGACCGACCGGCTGCACCTCTCGCCGGGTGAGCGCGCCGAGATCGTCGTGGCCTTCGAGCCCGGCGAGACCGTGGACCTGCGCTCCTACCCGTCCCCGGGCCTCGGCGGTGCCTCGGGCCGGCTCGATGGCTTCGAGGATCGCCTCGACGTCTGCCGGTTCCGCGCCGCGGACACCCTGTCCGACGACGCGGGGCTCCCCACCGAGATCCCCGCGAGGCTCGCCGACGCACCCGACCTGGCCGGCGCCACGGTCGCCGCCGAACGCACCTTCGTGCTCGCGTCGGACCAGATCAACGGCCGGTCCATGGCCATGGACCGCATCGACTTCGGCGTCCGCGAGGGCACCGTCGAGGTGTGGGAGGTGACCAACGACAACGGGTTCCTACACAACTTCCACGTCCACGACGTCCAGTTCCAGGTGCTCACGGTCGACGGCGCGGAGCCGGAGCCGCACCTGCGTGGCTGGAAGGACACGGTCCTGCTGGTCCAGGGCAGGCGCTACCGGCTGGCGATGCGCTTCACCGACCACACCGACCCGAACGTGCCGTACATGTACCACTGTCACCTGCTGCAGCACGAGGACGACGGCATGATGGGCCAGTTCGTGGTCCTCGCCGAGGACGAGTCGGTGGGCACGATCTCGGCCGCCCACGCCCACCCCTGACTCGCCCGCTCAGCCCAGCGCCGGCAGCACGTGCTCGCCGAACGCCCCGATGAACGTGTCCTGGTGCTTGCCCACGTGGTGCAGGTAGAGGCGGTCGGCTCCGGCGTCGCGCAGGGCGACCAGGTGGGCGGTCAGCGCGCCGAGGTCGGACGAGACCAGCACCGCGCGCCGGACGTCCGCGATGCCGACGTCCGCGGCCAGGGCGTCGAACTCGGCGGTCGTGGCGGTGTCCGCGGCGACCTCGGGCGGGCCGGTGAGCGTGTGCCACTGGTTCAGCGCCGTCGCCTCGGCCTCCGCCTCGGTGGGCGCCCACGAGAGGTGCACCTGGACGGCGACCTCGCCCTGGCCCCCGGCCTCCCGGTACGTCTCGATCATCTGCCGCAGCTCCGCTACCGGCTTGTTCACGGTGACCAGTCCGTCCGCCCACGGGGCGTGCCGGCGCGCGGTGGCGACGGTCAGGGCAGGGAGGATCAGGAGCGGCATGATCTCGGGAAGCGTCCAGAGCCGTGCCTGACGCGCGACGACCAGACCCTTGTGGTCCACCTCCTCGCCGCGCAGGAGCGCCCGGATCACCTGCACGCACTCCGCCAGCCGGGCGTCGCGCTCGGCCTTGGGCGGCCACGGCTCGCCGGTCACGTGCTCGTTGAGGTACTCGCCCGATCCGAGGGCCACCCAGAGCCGCCCCGGGTACATCGCCCCGAGGGTCGCGATCGCCTGCGCGACGATCACCGGGTGGTAGCGCTGGCCCGGCGCGCACACGGTGCCGAAGGACAGCTCGGTGCTGGCGAGCGCGGCGCCGAGCCAGGACCACGAGAGCCCGGACTCACCCTGCCGCTCGCTCCATGGCGCCACGTGGTCGGAGCACATCCCGGCGTCGAAGCCGGCGTCCTGCGCGAGCCGGGCCACACGGAGCCCCTCGGCGGGGTGGAGCTGCTCGTGGGAGACGTGGAAGCCGATGACGGTCATCGCTTCTCCTCACCCTTGGAAGCGACGCGCTCCGGGTCCCCGCCGGCCGGCTCGACTGCCGGGTCGTCCACCGCGTCGCCGTCGACCGTGCGCCGCAGCCACCGGTAGCCGTACCCGGCGACGGGGATACGTCCGTCGGTCTCGATGGGCGGGTAGTCCTGGTCCACGTGCACGTCGACGTAGCGCGCGAGGCCGGCTTCGAGGGCCGAGACCTCGTCAGCCGGCAGCTCGGCCACCACGTCCTCGTCCGCGAGGTTGGCGAGCAGGAGCACGCTGGACTCCTCGACCAGGTAGCGCAGCGCCAGTACGGACGAGACGCCGACGTCCCACGGTTCGGGCCGGACCTGGCCGAGCTCGCTCAGCCCCAGCCGGGCGCGCACCAGCCCGCCGACCCGGTGCAGCAGGGAGCCGTCGCGCACATTCTGCTCGTCCACGTTCACGTGCTCGGGGCCGTAGGGGCCGGTGACAACGGGCGCCTGGAACTTCTCCGGTGCGGCGTTCGAGAAGCCGGCCGACGGCGTCGACGACCACTGCATCGGCGTACGGACGGCCTCGCGTTCCGGCCGGTCGAGGTCGTCGCCCATCCCGATCTCGTCGCCGTACCGCAGCACCGGTGGCCCGGGCAGGGAGAGCGTGACGGCGTGCGCCATGGCGATGCGGCGTGGGTCGCCGTCGAGCATGGGGGCCAGGCGCCGCCGGATGCCGCGGCCGTAGACCCGCATCGAGTCCTCGGGGGCGAACGTGTCGAGCACCTCCGTGCGCTCGTCCTCCGCGAGCCGGACCAGGTTCAGCTCGTCGTTGTTGCGCAGCCAGTGCGCGTACGTGGCGCCGTCCGGGGGTGCGGGCTGGTTACGCAGTGCCCGCTCCAGCGGCTCGGCCTGGCCGCGGGCCAGGGCGAGGAAGAGGTGGTTGTTCGTCCAGAAGTCGAGCAGCATCGTCATGCCCTGACCGTCGGACCCGAAGTACTGGGCGGCCTCGGCCGGTGCCTCGTCCACCTCGCCGAGCAGAACGGCCCCCGTGCGCTGCCCGGACACGGCGGCCCGCATGTCGCGGACGAGCCACTGGCCGTCGGTGTCCGGGCGGGCGGCGCGGGCCCGTTCGAGCATCATCGGCATGGCGTCCACCCGGAAACCCGAGACGCCCAGGCGCAGCCAGAACGCGACGATGCGGTACAGCTCGTCCCGGACGCGCGGGTTGTCGAGCGCGAGGTCCGGCTCGTGCGCGTAGAAGGCGTGCCGGTAAAACTGCTGCGCTTCGTCGTCCCAGGTCCATGTCTTGGGCTCGACGTCGGGGAACATCGGTTTGATGTCGTCGTTCGGCTCGTCGGCCCAGATGTAGTAGTCGCGGTACGGGGACTTCCGGTCCCGCCGTGCCTCCTGGAACCAGCGGTGCTGGTCGGAGGTGTGCTGGGCGATCAGCTCGACGAGGACGTGCAGGCCGAGGTCCTCGGCGGCCTCGAGCAGGTGGGCCATGTCGGCCAGGTCGCCCAGCCGTGGGTCGATCGCGAGGTGGTCGCAGACGTCGTAGCCGCCGTCCCGGAAGGGCGAGGCGTAGAACGGCAGCAGCCACACGCACGTGGCGCCGAGCCCGCGCAGGTAGTGCAGGCGTTCGGTGATGCCGCGCAGGTCGCCCCAGCCGTCGTCGTTCGAGTCGGCATAGAGGCGGGGATCGAGCTGGTAGATGATCGCGTCGGAGTACCAGGAGGAGCGCATGGTCACCTCGGGCTCGTTGGGTCACGGGTCTCGTGAGCGCATGGCGGCCGGTGCTGGACCGCTGACCTCTCGCACCGTGCCACATGTCCGGTTTGCTCGCATCGTGGCTGGTGGCACGGCTCTCTGTCAGGTGCTGGTCGCCGCGTACCGGGCGGCAAGCCTTCCGAATGCCTCCTTGAGCTGTGGCGGGCCGACGACCTCGATGTCGGCGTCGAACCGGCCGAGCGAGGCGGCCAGCGCCACCCAGGACCAGGAGCCGGACTCCAGCCCGCACCGCTGCGGGCCCAGGTCCTCGACGGTGCCGTCCCCGGCGAACGGGAGGACGGCGGCGGCCGGTAGACCGAGGATCACCTTTCCGGTGCAGGGCCAGGCGTCCACGCTCGCGGAACCCATGTTCTCTGAGCCGATGTTCTCTGAACCGATGTTCTCGGAACCCTTGAAGCGGGCCGACACGAAGCCGCGCACGCTGCCGCCCGGAACCTCGCGCGGGGTGAAGCGGGGGCCGTTCGGGGTGCGCGGGCTGATCCGATCGGCGCGGAAGATACGCCAGTCGTCGCGGTCCAGGTCCCAGGCGACGAGATACCAGCGCCCGCGCGCCGTGACGACATGGTGCGGTTCGACACGGCGCGGGGGCCGTGGTCCGGCGGCGGTGTCGCCGGCGCCGTCGTTCTCGCCGTCGCGCCGCCGAGGGCTCGCGTAGTCGAATCGCAGGACCTCGCGAGCCCGGGTTGCCGTGGACAGCGTCAGGAGCACGTCGGGCGACATCCGCACGGTGGCGTCCTGTGTGCTGCCGGGAATAGCGGTGAAGCGGACGGCGTCGACCCGCTGCCGTAGGCGCGACGGCATGACCTGCCGCACCGTGGTCAGGGCGCGCACCGCTGCCTCCTCGATGCCCGCGCCCGCGACACCGGCCGTCCGGAGCGCGACGGCGAGGGCGATCGCCTGGTCGTCGTCGAACAGCAGCGGGGCAGCTCCGAACCGGCGTCGAGGCGGTAGCCGCCGTCGGGCCCCATCGTCGCCTGGATCCGATAGCCCAGCTCCCGCAGCCGGTCGACGTCGCGCCGGACCGTGCGGTGGCTGATGCCCAGGCGGTCGGCGAGGAGCTGACCCGGCCAGTCCCGGCGCGTCTGCAGCAGGGACAGCAGGGCGAGCAGCCGCGAGGTGGTGGTGGTCGTCGGGGTCATGGTTCGAGGCTACGGAGAGTAGAGGACCTTCGCTGTCCTTGACTGTTGCCAGAGTGAGACGTGCCGGGAAGAGCCCGGCGCAGGCACAGCTGTCAGGTACGAGCTGCGTCAGGTACGAGCTGCGTCAGGTACGAGCTGCAAGGAGCAGACATGTCCATCAACACCACCCCGCACCTCAACTTCCGTGGCGACGCCCGGGCGGCGCTGGAGTTCTACCACTCGGTCTTCGGTGGTTCGACGACCGTCGTCACGTACGCGGACGGCCACAACGTGACGGACCCCGCCGAGGCCGACCAGATCATGTGGGGCCAGGTTGCGTCCGACGAGGGCTTCCGGGTGATGGCCTACGACGTCCCCGCCCACATCGCGTACGAACCGGGCGTGATCCCGCTGTTCGTCTCGGTCCGGAGCGCCGACGCGGAGGAGATCTCCCGGTACTGGAAGCGGCTCGTCGAGGGATCGACCGTCGTCGTCCCGCTCGCCGAGGCGGCCTGGGCTCCGCTGTACGGCATGGTCAGGGACCGGTTCGGCGTGACCTGGGTGCTCGACGTGGAGGTGCCCTGGAGCGCGGGGCTGGACGCCGGAGCCGATCTGGGGTGAGGTAACGCCCATGAGGTGGCGCAACGGCGAGCACGGCTACGGGGTCGTCACGAAGGTCCTGCACTGGTCGACCGTCGCGCTGCTCCTGGCCCAGCTCGCCGTCGGTTACGTGATGGACGACAAGGCCGACGTGCCCGACGTCGACTGCGACCCGCCGGGTGAGGACCGCAGCGGCGGCGACACCTCCGACGCCGAGGAGCAGCGCCTCGACGAGCGCGAGGACCGGTGCGAGCAGGCACAAGATGTCCGCGAGGAGGGTGCGGAGGACGCCGTCGGCACTGCCTGGGCGGACCTGTGGACCGGGGACCTGTGGGCCGGGGACCCGGCCGGCGGCCTGACGCTGCCCGGCTGGCACGTCCTGCTCGGCCTCGCGATCGTCGCGATCGGCGTCGTGCGCGTCGTCTGGCGCCGCACGACGTCGCTGCCGCCCTGGGACCCACGCCTCACCCGGACCGACCGCAAGGTGCTGCACCGGGCAGAGCAGACCCTGCTCGCGATGCTCTTCGTGGTCCCGGCCACCGGCATCGCGCTGGTGGTCGGCAGCAGCGACCTCGTGCCGCTCCACATCGCCGCGCACCTGTGCTTCTATGCCGCGCTGGCGATGCACGTCGGCGTCGTCGTCCGGCGCCGGGTCGTCGGCCGCATGCTCTGACGTGCGCGCCGCCCGCAACCCGATGACGATCGGGGGATGAGCACCGGATCCCCGACCGAACCACCTCCCGCTACCGCGCTCGCGGACGACCGCCGGTTCTTCGGGCACCCGCTCGGCCTGATGACGCTGTTCACCACCGAGCTGTGGGAACGGTTCAGCTACTACGGCATGCGCGCGATCCTGGTCTACTACCTGACCGACACCATCGCCGACGGCGGTCTCGGGCTCGACCGGACGCTCGGCGAAGCGGTGGTCTCGATCTACGGCACAGGCGTCTACCTGCTCTCGGTGGTCGGGGGCTGGCTCGCGGACCGCGTGATCGGCGCGCGGCGCTCCACGCTCTACGGCGGCGTCATCATCGCCGCGGGGCACGTCTTCCTGGCGATTCCCGCGGCCGGGTTCTCCTACCTCGGCATAGTGCTGGTCGCGCTCGGCACCGGCCTGCTCAAGCCGAACGTGTCCTCGATGGTCGGCTCCCTCTACCGCCGCGGCGACCCCAAGCGCGAGGCCGCGTTCCAGATCTTCTACATGGGCATCAACATCGGCTCGCTCTTCTCGCCGATCGTCGTCGGCGCCGTCCGAGCCGTCTGGGGCTACCACGCGGGATTCTCCGTCGCCGCGTTCGGCATGGCGTTCGCGCTCGTGTTCTTCGTGCTCGGCCGCAAGAACCTGCACGGAGCCGGCGACGACGTACCCAACCCCGTACGGCCCGAGGAGCGTCCCGCCGTCGCGCGGATGTTCGCCATCATCCTGGCCGCCGTCGGCCTCGTGTACCTCGTGGCACGGATCGTCTCGGGGGAGTGGGGCGTGCACGCCCTCATCGACACCCTCAGCTACGTCGCGTTCCTCGCGCCCGTCGCGTTCTTCGTCGTCATGTACCGGTCGCCCCGCGTGACCGACGCCGAACGTCCCCGCCTGCTCGCCTACATCCCGCTGTTCGTCGCCGCGATGCTCTTCTTCATGATCTTCGAGCAGGCGGCGACCACGCTCGCCACCTTCGCCGCGGACCGGACGTCGCGCGAGGTGCTCGGCCTCACCGTCAGCCCCGAGTTCTTCCAGTCCGTGAACCCCGCCTCGATCATCATCCTCGCGCCCGTGTTCGCCTGGCTCTGGGTCCGGACCAAGGACCGCCCGCCCACGCCGTACAAGTTCGCCATCGGCCTGGCGCTCGCGGCGACGTCGTTCCTCGTGCTCGCGGCGGCGTCGGCGATCGCGGGGGACGGCCTGACGCCGGGCTGGGTGCTCGTGTCCGTGTTCGTGATCCAGACGCTCGGCGAGCTGTGCCTGTCGCCCGTGGGGCTGGCCGCGACGACGCTGCTCGCGCCACGCGCCTACCAGGGGCAGGCGATGGCCCTGTGGTTCCTCGCGCCCGCTGCCGGACAGGCGATCACCGCGCAGCTCGTCCAGGCCACGGCAGGGGCGTCCGACACCGTGTACTTCGGCGGCATCGGTGTGGTCGCGCTCGTCTTCGCCGGCCTGCTCGCGCTGCTCGGCCCGTGGGTCACGCGGCACGTGCGCCTGGCCGACCGGATGGAGGGTGTGCGCACGGCGGGGGACTGAGCGGCGGGCACTAGGCTGGCACGCATGCTAGACCCCATGACCACCGGCCCGGGCCGAGCGCCCAAGGTGCCCACGCTCGAGGAGGTCGCCCGGCGGGCAGGGGTCTCGCGTTCCGTGGCGTCCCGTGCGATGAACAACGCCCGCAACGTGAGCCCGGCGAAGCGCGAGGCGGTCGCCCGTGCCGCGAGCGAGCTCGGCTACGTGCCCAACGCGACGGCGCGTGCCCTGGCGACGAGCACCGGCGGGTCGGTGGTCCTCGCGATCTCCAACGACGACCCCGCGCTGTTCGGGGACCCGTTCTTCTCGCAGGTGCTCGTCGGCGTGGCCGCGGGGCTGGACCGGTCGGAGCTCGATCTCACGCTCATGCTGGCGTCCTCGGAGCGTGGCCAGGCCCGGCTCGAGCGGCTGCTGCGGTCCCGTCGTTCCGACGGGGTGATGCTCATGGCGCTGCGCGGCGACGACCCGCTGAACCGGGTCGCGGCGGCGACCGAGCTGCCGGTCGTGATCGGTGGCCGGCCGCTGCACGGCGAGGCCCGCTGGTACGTCGACGTCGACAACCGTGGCGGGGCCCGCTCGGCCACCGAGCACCTGCTGGGCTCGGGATGCCGGCGCATCGTCACGATCGCCGGTCCCACGGACCTGCAGGCGGCGGTCGCCCGGTACCAGGGGTTCGCGGACGCCATGGCGGTAGGAGGCCAGCCGGCCGACCGGGTGGAGCACGCCGACTTCAGCTTCGAGGACGGCGCCAGGGCGATGGCGCGGCTCCTCGACGCGCACCCCGACCTCGACGGCGTCTTCGCGGCGTCGGACAACATGGCCGCAGGCGCCCTGCGCGCCCTCAAGGAGGCCGGACGCCGCGTCCCCGAGGACGTCGCGGTCGTCGGTTTCGACGACCTGGAGATCGCGCGCCGCACGGAGCCGGCGCTCACCACGGTCAGCCAGCCGATCCGTGGTCTCGGCCAGGAGATGGCGACGATGCTGGTGCGCCTGATCGACGGCGAGTCGCCGACCCCGGTGATCCTGCCGACGCGCCTGGTGGTGCGTGGCTCGGCGCCCGGTGGGGCGCCCGGTAGGGAGTGAGTCACGACTGAGACACCGGCGGGAGGGGTTGGGACGTCACCCTCCCGCCGGGCGTTCTCGTGGTCGGTACCCGCTCGAGCTCAGTACCTGCTCGAGCTCAGTACTGCGTGTACCGGACCCAGTCGTAGCTTGCGGTCTTCTGCCCGGTGTAGTTGAACGGCCCGAGCCAGCCGTCGACCCCCGTCCCCGGCCACAGGTTCATCATGATGCGCTGCGGTCGCGTGGGCAGCGGGCCGCGCGAGCCGTTCTCCTGGTGGACGAGGCGGCCGTCGACGAACCAGTTGATCGTGCCCCCGCGCCACCACTCGATGGCGTAGTTGTGGTACCCGGCCGCGGCGTCGAAGCCGAGGTTGATGATCGTCTCGTGGCCGCCCACCCCGTTGGTGAAGTAGTTCGTCTGCATCTGCCAGGTGTTCTTGCCGAGGATCTCGACGTCGATCTCGTCCCACGGCTGGCCGTCGCTCGGCCCGGTGTAGGTGAAGAACGAGGAGACGAGCCCCGAGCCGGAGGCCGCCTTCATCCGGGTCTCGAAGCGCCCGTAGGAGTACAGCTCGTTGGTGCGGTACTCCCCGGAGGCGTAGGGCTTGTTCGAGCAGCCGCCCGGGCACGGGGTGTTGTTCAGGTTCAGGCCCATGACCCCGCCGGAGTGCCAGACGTGGTCGGCGCGCCAGCCAGCGTTGAACATGCCCCCGTTGCTCCACCCGTCGGCCTTGTTCCAGCGCCCGCCGTTGTGCGAGTCGAAGTTGTCGGTGAAGCTGCCGCCGACGGCGTGCGCGGGGGGCGCCAGCGCCGGGGACATGGCGAGGCCGAGCAGCAGGGCCGAGGTCATGGCCACGATCCAGCGGCCTGGCGCGGAGCGGAGTGGCCCGGAGCGGAATGGTACGGAGCGGTGATGCGTCGTCATTGATCGCACGAGTGCCTCCATGGGTTGGTTGATGGTGCGTGGTCGTAGTGCGCGGTCGTGACGCGCGCCTAGCTCCTCGGCCCGCCGCCGAGCGGCGGCTGAGCGAGCTCGATCAGCTCGCGTGCCTGCTCGGGGAACCACTGGCCCGCGGCCGGGTCAACCATGCCGCGCTCCGGGTCCTCGGGTCCGCCGAGGCCGCGGAAGCACTGGCCGTCGGACTCGCCGGGAATCTTGATCCACAGCAGGGCGTCGACGAGCTCGTTGCCGGTGTCGGTCGTCGGACGCAGGCCCAGGCCGCGGTCCGGCGGGTTGCACCACGTCTCGGCGTCGGGGTAGACGCCGGCAGGTGCGGCCCAGGCGCCCCGGCCGTTGCGGGACGTGTCGATGACGAAGTGCGTGCTGGGTTCGACGTCGCCGAGCGCGGCCTCGTAGCGCGAGTCGATGCCCGCGGTGTTCAGCGCCGGATCGGCCGCCGTCGGGCTCCAGATGCCCTGGTTGGACAGGGTCACGCCGGTCCAGTCGTTCGCGGGGCCGCCGCTCCAGTACTGGTTGCCGCAGCCGGCGTAGTCGCCGGGCGTGATCTGCGTGGCGTAGGCGATGCACTGGGAGATCCAGGTGCCGTAGGCGGTGCTGTTCTCGGTGAACTCGTAGTTGGACACGTTCAGGAAGAACCCGTCCGCGCGCTGGACACCCGCCTTGACGAGGCGGTCGGAGGCCTCGCCAACGTTGAGCCAGGACGTGTTCGTCCCGTCGAGGTACACGACGGCGTTCGGCTGCTGCTTCAGGCGGTCTACCGCGTAGTTGAGCATCTCGAAACGCTCGGCGGCGGCGTCCCGGCCGGTGGTCTCGGGGTCGTACTCCGGCGGCTGGCACCGCTCGAGCTGCCCGTCCAGCGTGGTGTACCAGGGGATGACGCCGAGCCCGTCGGGCTCCAGCATGACGGCGACCTCCTCGCGTCCGATCCCGGCCGCGAAGCCGTCGATCCAGGCCTTGTACTCGGCGACGCCGAGGGCGCCACCCGCCGAGTAGAGCGCGCAGTCGCGGAACGGGACGTTGTACGCGACCAGCACTGGCACCTTCCGGCCGGTGTGCTTGACCAGCTTGCGGACCTCGGCCTTCACCTCGGCGGGCGTGCCGTCCGTGAACCACGTGGAGCTGGGCACCCGGCTGAGCTGGAGCGCGTCGCGCTTGGCCTGCCCGCGCAGGGTGCGGGCCGCGTCCCTGGTGGAGCTGTGGGGGTCGTTGTAGATCTGCGTCCCGGGGGACAGGACGTCGTTGCTCGCCTGGGCCGGGCCGGCGCCGAGGAGGGCCGCGCCGAGGGCGCATACGGTCAGGGCGGCCAGTAGCCGGCGCCGCGAGGTCGGTCGTGTCATGTGGGGGATCTCCCAGGGTCTCTGCGAACGAACGCATCGTTGCTGTTCGCTACGGGTGAGCTTCCGCTGCGGTGGACAAGCGACTGGAAGATTGTGGAAGCGCTCCCAGTCGGACCATGGTCAGGTGCGTCCGGCGGCTGTGTCAAGGTTTCGTGCGCCGCAGTTCCGTCGACGTCGGATGCGGCGCTGGCCTGCGGCCATGTCGTGCACCCGCGAACGGCACCCGTGGTGAGCATCACCTCTCGGCGGAAAGGCAAGGTGGCGGGCTTAGGGTTGCCGGGCGGGCAAAGGGCCCGCTGTGCTCAAGGAGCTGGCGTGACATCGGACTTCCTCACCGTTCCGGAACCGTTCGCCGTCCAGACCGTCGAACGCGAGCAGCGGGCCGGGCGCGAGTGGCTCGACCGGCTCCCGGAGCTGGTCGAGCAGCTCCTGCGGGAATGGGGCCTGACGCTCGCCGGTCCGCCGGTCGCCGGCAACGTCGGCCTGGTGTGGGAGGTGCGTCGCACGGACGGGACCGGCGCCATGCTGAAGGTGAGCCGGCGCGACGCTGAGACGAGGAACGAGGCGGAGGCCCTGCGCCGCTGGGACGGGCAGGGCGCGGCGAAGCTCATCGAGGCGTCCGGTGCGGCGGGCGCCCTGCTGCTCGAACGTCTCGACGCGGGGACGAGCCTGACCTCCGCCCCGATGGACACCGCGATCGAGGTCGCCGCCGAGCTCCTGAGCCTCCTGCACGTCTCGGAGTGGTCGGGCTCGCAATGGTCGGGCTCGGAGTGGTCGGGCCTCGACGACGCGCTGGAGCTGGAGTCGTACGTCCCGGCGCCGGGTGAGACGTACCGCGTGCGCCTCCGCGAGCTCCGGCCCGACGTCGAACAAGCCTTCCGCAGCGCGCCCCACGTGCTGCTCCACGGCGACTTCCACTACGAGAACGTGCTCCGGTCGGGAACGTCCTGGAAGGCGATCGACCCCAAGCCGGCGCACGGCCCGGGCGAGTGGGACCTCCTGCCGCTCCTCAGGAATCGCTTCGACGAGTTCCCGCCGGGTCCGCAGCTGCTGCCGGGCATCCGGGACCGCCTCGAGTCCCTGATCGCCGCGACCGGCGCGCATCCCGAGCGGGCCTACCTGTTCGCGCACTACCGGGCGCTCCGGGACGCCGACTACGCCCGCCGGATCAACGATCGCAGGTTCGAGGAAGTGGCGACCGCGATAGCGGACGCGACTGCCTCCTGACCGAGCGGGAGGCCGTCGCGGCGCACGTTCGGCCGGTGGCTCGACGGCGTCGAGCGGTCAGCCCGGCCGGTCGCCGACGAGCTGGGCGAGCAGCGTGATCGCCTCGGCCGAGGGTGAGCCGGGCACCGTCGTGTGCGTGACGAGCGTCTGGTCGGGCTGGTCGATCGACCGCAGGGTCTGCTGCGTGACGGTGAGGGTGCCGAGCAGGGGATGGCGCAGCGTGTAGTCGGCGGTCGCGCAGGCCCGGACCTCATGATCGGCCCACAACCCGGCGAACTCGGTACCGGACATCGCGAGGGTGCCGATCAGTGTGGCCAGCTCAGGGTCCTCGGGATGCTGACCGACGGTGAGGCGGAGGTTGCCGACCACTGCTCTGCTCTTCGCGCGCCAGTCGGCATAGAGCTCGCGGGTATCAGGGTCGAGGAACACCAGGGAGGCCATGTTCGGCCGGGTTGCGGGCGCGGACGGTGCGCCTGGGCTCAGGTGTCCCGCGAGCAGGGCGTGTCCGAGCGGGTTCCAGGCCAGGACGTCGCTGCGTCGTCCCATCACGAGTGCCGGCACGGCGCCGAGCGAGTCCAGGAGCGCGACAAGGGCCGGGTCTGCCTTCTCCGGGGCGCTCCGTGGCGCCGTCCGCGGTACGGCTCTGCCGGCGGCGAGCCGCCGGAGGTGAGCGCGCTCGGCGTCGTCGAGCTGGAGAGCTGTGGCCAGGGCGTCGAGCACCTGCGGTGAGGCGTTGCGGGACTGGCCCTGCTCGAGTCGCGTGTAGTACGACGAGCTGACGCCCGCGAGCAGCGACAGCTCCTCGCGGCGCAGCCCGGCGACCCGACGGCGTTCCCCGTAGCGCGGGACGCCGGCGTCCTCCGGGGTGATTCGCGCACGACTGGCGCGCAGAAAGGCCCCGAGCGAGTCGGTGGGTCCGGGAGCGGCCATGTCGTCAGTCTCTCGCACCCGGTCATGTCGTACCTGACCCTCCTGGGGATAGGCATGCGCGGGTCTGGCGACGCGGGCAGCCGCCGTCGATCGTTGAGCACGCCGGCAGGGTGTCGGCGGCAGCCGATCGGAGCGCACGATGACTGAGATCACGACGACAGAGACCACGACGACGAGCGAGCACCTCACCTTCGGCGAGGTCACGGTGAGCCGGGCCGTCGAGAGCGTCGGCAGCATCGGCATGGTCCCGAACCAGTTCTTCCCCGGCACGGACCCGGCGGCGTGGGACGGGCACGAGAGCGAGCTGCGCCCGTTCCACCTGGAGGAGGACGGTGCGACGACGATGGAGAGCACGGCTCGCGTGGCGATGCAGACCTGGATACTCCGGAGCGGCGGCCGGACGATCCTGGTGGACGCTTGCGTCGGCAACGACAAGGACCGGCCCGACGTGCCGAGCTGGTCCCGTCTGCAGACCGCCTACCTGGAGCACCTGGCCGCCGCGGGGGTCGCCCCGGAGAGTGTCGACGTCGTGGTGAACACGCACCTGCACGCCGACCACGTGGGCTGGAACACCCGTCTCGTCGACGGCGCCTGGGTCCCGACCTTCCCGAACGCCGAGTACCTGATGCCGGCCGAGGACCTGGCGTTCTGGGACCCGGCGCACGACAACCGGACGGTGATGGGCCCCGGTGCGCACGGCGTGTGGGCGGACAGCATCGCGCCGGTGCTCGCCGCGGGCCAGGCCACCGCGTGGAGCGGGAGCCACCGGATCGACGACGCCCTGACACTGGAGGCCGCACCGGGGCATACGCCCGGCGCCTCGATCCTCCGGCTGGCGTCGGGGGACGACGAGGTGCTCTTCGTGGGGGACACCCTGCACAGCCCGGCGCAGGTCGTGGACGCGCACACGAGCAGCTGCTTCGACGAGGATCCCGTGCAGTCGGACCGCACCCGCGACCGCCTGTTCACCGAGGCCGCGGCCCGGGGCCTGCTTCTGTTCGCCGCTCACTTCGCCGGACACGGCGGGTTCCGGGTCGAGAAGACCGGGGACGGCTTCAGGATCGTCGAGTGGGCGGGGCTCACCGCGATCTGAGCCCGCCGGCCGCACCCGTGCGCGGACTCGCCGTACGGGTGCGGCCGGCCCGGGTGGGCCGCCCAGACCTGGGGCAGCCGTGGTCAGCCGTGGGTCGGGCGTCGATCAGGGGCCGGTCAGGACGTGACGGCCCGCTTCGCCGACGCGAGGCGTGTCGCCTCGGCGAACTCCGCGCGGACCGCCTCGGACGGCGCGGGGGTGAGCAGGCTCACGACTATCGCGACGAGCCCGCCCAGCACGAAGCCGGGGACCAGCTCGTAGAGCGTGTCGGCCAGCGGGGACCGGCCCCAGACGAACGCGACGACGGCGCCGACGAGCATGCCCGACAGCGCGCCCCAGCTGGTGAGGCGGCGCCAGTAGAGGCTCAGGAGCACCGTCGGACCGAACGCGGCGCCGAACCCGGCCCACGCGAACCCGACGAGGTCCAGGATCGTGTCGGTGCGGTCGAACGCGATGATCCCGGCCACGACCGCGACGAGCAGGACGCCGGCACGGCCCAGCATCACCTCGGTGCGCGGGGTCATCGCGCGGCCCGTGATCTTGACCAGGTCCTCGACCAGGGCCGACGACGAGACGATGAGCTGCGACGAGATGGTGGACATGATCGCGGCGAGGACCGCGGCCAGGACCAGGCCGGCGATCACCGGGTGGAACAGCACCTGCGACAGGAACAGGAACACCGTCTCCGGGTTCTCCAGGGTCTCGCCGCGGATGTTGACGTAGGCGACGCCGATCAGGCCGGTGACTATCGCGCCGGCGGCGGTGAGGATCATCCAGGTGATGCCGATGCGGCGTCCGGCGACTGCGTCCTGCGGGGAGCGCATGGCCATGAAGCGCACGATGATGTGCGGCTGGCCGAAGTAGCCGAGGCCCCACGCGGCGGCCGAGATCACGCCGGTGAAGGTCGCGCCGGCCAGGAGCGAGAGGTGGTTCGCCGCGTCGCTGGTCTCCGCGGCGAGGATGCCGTCGTGGATCGGGCCCCAGCCCCCGAGGTCGATGAAGGCCACGACGGGCACCGCGATCAGGGCGAGCAGCATCAGGATGCCCTGCGCGACGTCGGTCCAGGTCGCGCCCAGGAAGCCGCCGAACAGCGTGTAGGCGAGCGTCACGCCGCCCACCACCCAGATGCCCGTCGTGTAGTCGAGCCCGAACGAGCCCTCGAAGAACGTGCCGCCGGCCACCATGCCGGAGGAGACGTAGAAGGTGAAGAACACGAGGATGATGGCGCCGGAGGCGACCCGCAGGGAGCGCGACGTGTCGTGCAGCCGGTTCTCGAAGAAGCTCGGGATCGTGATCGAGTTCTTCGCCGTCTCCGTGTAGGCCCGCAGACGGGGAGCGACGAACTTCCAGTTGAGCCAGGCGCCGATCGTCAGGCCGATGGCGATCCAGGCCTCGACGAGCCCGCTCACGTAGATGGCGCCGGGCAGACCCATCAGGAGCCAGCCGGACATGTCCGACGCGCCGGCGCTGAGCGCGGCGACACCCGGGCTGAGCCGTCGGCCGCCGAGCATGTAGTCGTCGAGGTTGTCGTCGGTGCGGCGGAACGCGGCGTAGCCGATACCCAGCATCAGCGCCAGGTACGCGACGATCGCTATCGTCTTCCAGGCCTCGGGGGTCATGGAGGTGCTCCAGTACTCGTTGCGGAAACTCGTTGCGGAAACTCGTTGCGGAAACTTGGTGCGGAAACTTTGGTGCGGAACGGGCGGGTGAATCTTCAGCCCGGCAGTCTGGCACACCGACGAGACCTGCACACCGCACGCGACACGCCGACGGTGCGATGCAGTATGCAGGTCTCGTTTGCAACAAGCGTGACCGGCCGGCCCTGGCTACGCCAGCACAGCGCCCTTCGACGCCGACTGGACCAGCTTCGAGTACTTGGCGAGCACGCCCCGCGTGTACTTGTGGGGGAGCGGCGCCCAGCCGGCGGCCTCGCGCGCCGCGAGCTCGGCCGGCTCCACGAGGAGGTCGAGCGTCTTGGACGCCACGTCCAGGCGGATGCGGTCGCCGTCGCGCACGAACGCGATGGGCCCGCCGTCGACCGCCTCGGGCGCGATGTGGCCGACGCACAGGCCGGTGGTCCCGCCGGAGAACCGGCCGTCCGTGATGAGCAGGACGTCCTTGCCCAGGCCCGCACCCTTGATGGCGCCGGTGATGGCGAGCATCTCGCGCATGCCGGGCCCGCCCTTGGGGCCCTCGTAGCGGATGACGACGACGTCGCCCGCCTGGATGGTCCCGTCCTCCAGCGCGTCAAGGGCGCTGCGCTCGCGCTCGAACACGCGCGCGGTGCCCTCGAAGACGTCGGAGTCGAAGCCGGCGGACTTCACGACGGCACCCTCCGGCGCGAGCGAGCCGTTCAGGATGGTGATGCCACCGGTCTTGTGGATCGGGTCGTCCATGGCGCGCAGGATCTTGCCGTCCGGGTCCGGCGGGGCGATCTCGGCGAGGTTCTCGGCCATGGTCCGGCCGGTGACCGTCATGACGTCGCCGTGCAGCAGCCCGGCGTCCAGCAGTGCCTTCATCACGACGGGCACGCCGCCGATGCGGTCGACGTCGTTCATCACGTACTGCCCGAAGGGCTTGAGGTCGCCCAGGTGCGGCACGCGGTCGGCGACGCGGGAGAAGTCGTCGAGGGTCAGCTCGACCTCCGCCTCGTAGGCGATGGCGAGCAGGTGCAGCACCGCGTTCGTGGACCCGCCGAACGCCATGACCACGGCGATGGCGTTCTCGAACGCCTCCTTCGTCATGATGTCGCGCGCGGTGATGCCCTTGCGCAGCAGGTTCACCACCGCCTCGCCCGAGCGGTGCGCCCAGGTGTCGCGACGGCGGTCGGCCGACGGCGGCGCCGCCGAGCCGGGCAGCGACATGCCGAGCGCCTCGGCCGCCGACGCCATGGTGTTGGCGGTGTACATGCCGCCGCACGCGCCCTCGCCGGGGCAGATGGCCCGCTCGATCCGGTCGACGTCGCCCTGGCTCATGAGCCCGCGCGAGCACGCGCCGACGGCCTCGAAGGCGTCGATGATCGTGACCTGCTTCTCGGTGCCGTCCTCGAGCTTGACCCAGCCGGGCATGATCGAGCCGGCGTAGAGGAACACGCTGGAGAGGTCGAGGCGCGCGGCGGCCATCAGCATGCCGGGCAGCGACTTGTCGCAGCCGGCCAGCAGCACCGAGCCGTCCAGCCGCTCGGCCTGCATGACCGTCTCCACCGAGTCGGCGATGACGTCACGGGACACGAGCGAGAAGTGCATGCCCTCGTGGCCCATCGAGATGCCGTCGGAGACCGAGATGGTGCCGAACTCCAGCGGGTAGCCACCGGCGGCGTGCACACCCTCCTTGGTGGCCTTCGCGAGCCGGTCGAGCGAGAGGTTGCACGGCGTGATCTCGTTCCACGAGCTCGCGACGCCGACCTGGGGCTTGACCCAGTCCTCGTCGCCCATGCCGACGGCACGGAGCATCCCGCGCGAAGCGGTCGCCTCCAGGCCGTCGGTCACCGTGCGGGAACGGGGCTTGACGTCGACAGGGCTCTCGGTCTTGCTCATGAACTCTCCTCGGGCACAAAGACACTCGACAAGGGGATACTCGATCGGGGAAATTCAGTATCGGGGAAACTCAATACTGTCAGTGCCGCCAACCGACGGAGAGACCTGTGCTCGAGATCAGTCCACTCACGTGGGGCATGACCATCGGCTTCATCGTCCTGCTGCTGGCGGTGGACCTGGTGCTGGCGGCGGCGCGCCCGCACCACGTCGGCTTCAAGGAGGCTACCGCCTGGTCCGTGTTCTACATCGCGGTAGCCATCGGGTTCGGCGTCTGGTTCGGCCTGCAGTACGGGAACACGGCGGGCACCGAGTACTTCGCGGGCTACATCATCGAGAAGAGCCTGTCGGTCGACAACCTCTTCGTCTTCGTCATCATCATGAGCACCTTCGCGGTGCCCGACAAGCACCAGCACAAGATCCTCGTCTTCGGCATAGTGCTCGCGCTGATCATGCGTGCCCTCTTCATCGCGCTCGGCGCGTCGCTCATCAGCCTGTTCTCGTTCACGTTCCTGCTGTTCGGGCTGCTGCTGATCTACACGGCGGTACAGCTGTTCCGGCACCGGAACGAGGACCCGGACATCGAGAGCAACCTGATGGTGCGCGGCGCACGCCGGTTCCTGCCGGTCAGCGACGACTACATCGGCGGCAGGCTCGTCGCCAAGGTGGACGGCCGCCGGGTCGTGACCCCGCTGTTCATCGTGCTGATCGCCATCGGCAGCGTCGACCTGCTGTTCGCGCTCGACTCGATCCCGGCGGTCTTCGGTGTCACCGAGGAGGCGTACGTCGTCTTCACCGCCAACGCCTTCGCGCTGCTCGGCCTGCGGGCGCTGTTCTTCCTCGTCAAGGGGCTGCTCGACCGGCTCGTCTACCTCTCGGCGGGCCTGGCGATCATCCTGGCGTTCATCGGCGTCAAGCTGATCCTGCACTGGGGCCACGTCGACATCGACGAGTCGATCCCGGAGATCCCGACGCCGCTGAGCCTCGGTGTGGTCCTCGGCGTCCTCGCCGTGGTGACCGTCGCGAGCCTGATCCGGACGCGCGGCATGCCGGACGAGAAGGCCCACGCGGGCTCGCTCACGGCCACCAAGATCCGGCTCGAGGTCCGGCCGAAGCCTGGGGCCGACCAGGAGCCGCCGCGCTGATCGGGGTGTCGCCCCTGACCCGGGCTGTTGGCCTCGACCACCGCCGTGCTATACATCTGATGTTTCCGCGCGAGGTCGCCGGAGCGGAGCCGGAGGAGGGTCACGCATGACGTTCGAGAGCGCAGCAGGGGCATCGGCAGGGGCAGCAGCAGGTACGTCGGCAGAGTCGTCGGCAGGAGCCGCGCAGGGCAGTGTCGCGCAGGGCGGCGTCGCGCCGGGCGAGCTCGCCGGCGTCCGCGCCGTCGTCACCGGGGGAGCGTCGGGTATCGGGGCGGCGATCGTGCGCGCCATGCTCGCGCGCGGCGCGACGGTGACCTCCATCGACCGGGTGGCCGACGGCGTCCCCGCGGGCGCCGGCGCGCAGATCGCCGACGTGACCGACGACGCGGCGGTACGCGCCGCCGTCGTGGCCGCCGCCGAGGCGATGGGCGGCATCGACGTCGTCGCGAACAACGCGGGGATCGGCGCGCAGGGCACCGTCGCGGACAACGACGACGCGGAGTGGCTGCGGGTCCTGGACGTGAACGTGCTCGGGATCGTCCGGGTGACGCGCGCCGCGCTGCCGTACCTGCGCGAGTCGCCGCACGCCGCCGTCGTCAACACCTGCTCGATCGCCGCGTGGACCGGCCTGCCGAACCGGGCGCTGTACTCGGCGTCCAAGGGCGCGGTCCAGTCGCTCACGCTCGCCATGGCCGCTGACCACGTCAGTGAGGGCATCCGGGTCAACTGCGTCAACCCTGGGACCGCCGACACCCCGTGGGTGAGCCGGCTGCTCGACGTCGCCGCCGACCCGGCCGCCGAGCGGGCGGCGCTGGAGGCCCGTCAGCCCTCGGGCCGGCTCGTCAGCGCCGACGAGGTGGCGCACGCCGTCTGCTACCTCGCGAGCCCGCTCGCCGCGTCGACGACGGGCGCGCTGCTCGCCGTGGACGGCGGATCGCACGCGCTGCGCACCCGTGCGCCCGGGCAGGGCTGACCTGAGTTGAGCGGACGACGGGACATCATGGAGACGACGACGGTGCGTGACACCGGGATCCGGCTCACCGGCCTCGGCCTCGGCGCCGCCCCGGCGGGCAACCTCTACCAGGCGATGACCGACGAGGACGCGCACGCGACCTTCGAGGCCGCCTGGGCCGCCGGGATGCGGTACTTCGACACCGCGCCGCACTACGGGCTCGGCCTGTCGGAGCGCCGGCTCGGGGCCTTCCTGCGCACGCGGCCGCGGACCGAACTGGTGGTGTCCACCAAGGTCGGCCGGCTGCTCGTCCCGTCACCCGAGACCGCGCACCGCAAGGACCCGGACATCTTCGAGGTGCCCGCCGCGACCCGCCGCGTCTGGGACTTCTCGCGCGACGGCGTGCTGCGGTCGCTCGAGGCCAGCCTGGAGCGCACCGGCCTGGACCGGGTGGACGTCGTCTACCTGCACGACCCCGACGGGCACTGGGAGCAGGCGGCGCACGAGGCACTGCCCGCGCTCGTCGAGCTCCGTGACCAGGGTGTGGTCGGCGCGGTCGGCGCCGGGATGAACCAGTCCGCGATGCTCACGCGGTTCGTCCGTGAGACCGACGTCGACGTCGTCATGTGCGCCGGGCGGTTCACGCTCCTGGAGCAGGCCGCACTGGCCGACCTCCTGCCCGCGGCGGCCGAGCGGGGTGTTGCGGTGGTCGCCGCCGCTCCGTACAACTCGGGCATCCTCGCGCACGACGCCCCGCCGGCGGACGCCACGTTCGACTACGCGCCCGCGGCGGCAGGGCTGCTCGACCGGGCCCGGCGGATCGCCGCCGTCTGCGCCGAGCACGGCGTGACACTCCCGCAGGCGGCGCTCGCCTACGTGCGCACGCACCCGGCGGTCGTGAGCACCGTCGTCGGGCTCGCGACGCCCGAGCAGGCACGGCAGGCCGAGGAGCGGGCCGCGGTGCGGGTTCCGGCAGAGCTGTGGCGGGCGCTGGCCGACGTCGGTCTGCTCCCGGAGGTGGCGGTCCCCGCTCGCTGACCATTCCGTTCGCCGACCATTCCGTTCGCCGACCATTCGTCGGTCATCTGATCTATCAGGGTCCGTCGGCGATTCTGCGGCATCGTTTGAGAGAGATCTGGCCGGGGATCTTGAGATGCATCGGATGTCTGCGGTATGAATGCGACTACACGGAGGCAAAGGAGCATCGCGTGTCGGACCCAGCACTTCTCCGCGCCACGGGGATCAGCAAGTCCTTCCCCGGCGTGCTCGCGCTCGACGACGTCCACCTCGACCTGCGGCACGGTGAGGTGCTGGCGCTCGTCGGGGAGAACGGCGCCGGCAAGTCGACCCTCCTGAAGCTGCTCTCCGGCATCTACCGGCCGGACGCCGGAACCATGGAGCTCGACGGAGCGCCGATGAGCCCCGCCGGCCCTCGCCAGGCGAACGAGCTCGGCATCAGCGTGATCCACCAGGAGTTCCACCTCATGCCCGACCTGACGGTCGCGCAGAACATCTTCATCGGCCGGGAACCCCGGCGGGCAGGTGTCATCCGGGACGACGAGCTCGTGCGCCGGGCGGTCGCACTCTTCGAACGTCTCGGCATCCCGCTGGACCCGCGGCAGCCGGTGTCGCACCTGAGCGTGGCCGGCCAGCAGATGGTCGAGATCGCCAAGGCGCTCTCGTTCGACGCCCGGGTGCTGATCATGGACGAGCCGACGGCGGCGCTCACGGAGACCGAGGTGGCGACGCTGTTCCGGATCGTCCGTGACTTCGTCTCGCCGCGCACCGGCGTCATCTACGTCTCGCACCGCATGGACGAGATCAAGGAGATCTCCGACCGCATCACCGTGCTGCGCGACGGCCGCTACGTGGACACGCTGCCCACCGCGTCCACCGAGACCCGCGAGGTCATCGCCGCGATGGTGGGCCGGCAGCTCGAGACCGGGGTGCGGCCGGACCCCGCGACGTCCGGCAGCGTGTCCGGGGCGACCGAGCGCGAGGTGGTCCTCGCGGTGCGGGGCCTGAGCACCCGCAAGCTCCTGAAGGACGTGTCCTTCGAGCTGCACCGCGGCGAGATCCTCGGCTTCGCGGGCCTCATGGGCGCCGGCCGCACCGAGGTCGCGCGGGCGATCATCGGGGCGGACCGGTCGACCGGCGTCGTCGAGGTGCGGGGCAGGCCGGTGACGGTGCGCAACCCCGCGGACGCGGTCCGGCACGGCATCGGCTACCTCTCGGAGGACCGCAAGCGCTACGGCCTGCTCCTGGACCAGGACGTGGTGCGCAACGTGATGCTGTCCTCGCTGCCCCGCATGACCCGCGCGGGCTTCGTGCGCGACGCCGACGGGCGCCGGGCGGCGACCGAGATGGTGGACCGGCTGGCGATCCGGACGCCGTCGGTCCTCCAGACGGCCAGGAACCTCTCGGGCGGCAACCAGCAGAAGGTGGTCCTGGCCAAGTGGCTCGTGCGGGACTGCGACGTGCTGATCGTCGACGAGCCGACGCGCGGGATCGACGTCGGCGCCAAGGACGAGATCTACGGCCTGCTCACGGGCCTGGCCGCGCAGGGCAAGTCGATCATCGTGATCTCGTCCGAGCTGCCCGAGGTGCTGCGGCTCGCCGACCGGGTAGTCGTCATGTGCGAGGGCCGGGTCACCGGCACCCTTGCCAACGCCGACGCGACCCAGCACGACATCATGGAGCTCGCGACGCGGTTCGGTGCCGACCGCTCGCTCGTCAAGACCGGAGACCCAGCATGACGACACCCAGCACTACTCCGAGCACCACGACGACCGGCCCGGCTCCGAAGCGTGCCACTCGGGCAGTCAACAGGGTCGGCAACCGGCAGCAGCTGCAGCAGGTCCTCGCCTTCGCGGGGCTGGTGGCGATCTTCGCGTTCTTCTCGTTCGCCAGCCCGTACTTCCTCGACTGGGCGAACGTGAAGGGCATCCTGCTCGCGACGGCGGTCACCGGGATCATGGCGCTGGGCGCCACCTTCGTCATCGCGACCGGCGGGATCGACCTGTCGGTCGGTACCGGCATGACCCTGTGCTCGGTGATGACCGGCGTCTTCCTGGCGAACCTGGGCCTGCCGCTCGTCGTCGGCGTGCTGGGCGGTCTCGCGATCGGTGCCCTGATCGGCCTGCTGAACGGCCTGAACGTCTCGTACCTGCGGCTGCCGCCGTTCATCGCGACGCTGGCGATGATGATGGTCGCGCAGGGGCTCTCGCTGGTGATCTCCGGGACGAAGCCGATCTACTTCAGCGAGGTGGGCGGGTTCGACCAGCTCGCCGCCGGGGAACTGGTCCCCGGGCTGCCCAACGCCGTCCTGATCTTCTTCGTCGCCGCCGTCATCGCCGGCGTCACGCTGAGCAAGACGCTCACCGGCCGCTACGCGCTCTCCATCGGCTCCAACGAGGAGGCGACGGCGGTCTCCGGCGTCGACGTGCGGCGGTGGAAGGTGGTCATCTACACGGTCGCCGGGCTGTTCACGGGTCTGGCCGGCGTCGTCATGGCCTCCCGGCTCAATTCCGCGCAGCCCGGACTCGGCCTCGGGTACGAGCTCGAGGCGATCGCCGCCGTCGTCATCGGGGGAACCTCGCTGCGGGGCGGCAAGGCCACGATCCTCGGCACCGTGATCGGCGCGCTCATCATGGCGACGCTCACCAACGGCCTGCGGATCATGTCGATCCCGCAGGAGTGGCAGAAGGTCGCCGTCGGCATAGTGATCGTGCTCGCGGTGTACGCCGACATCCTGCGGCGCGGCAAGGAAGCCTGACCTGACCACCGAAGGAGATGGACCGGCATGAACACCAACACCACCATGCGCAGGCGGTTCGCCGCGGCCGCGGCGGCCACCACATCCGTCGTCGTGCTGCTCGGGCTCGCGGCGTGCGCCTCGGGCGGCGGCGGGGAGCCCGGGGCGGGCGACAAGCCCTACGTGGCCCTGGTCTCCAAGGGTTTCCAGCACCAGTTCTGGCAGGCGGTCAAGCAGGGGGCCGACGACGCCGCGGCCGAGCTGGACGTCGAGGTCACGTTCGAGGGACCCGAGACCGAGACCGAGGTCGAGAAGCAGCTCACCATGCTCCAGACGGCCCTCGACAAGAGCCCGGACGCGCTGGGCTTCGCGGCCCTCGACTCCGAGGCGTCCATCCCGATGATGACCGACGCCTCCTCGCGCGGGATCCCCGTCATCGCGTTCGACTCCGGCGTCGAGTCGGACGTGCCGGTGACCACGGTGTCCACCGACAACCTGGCGGCGTCGGCCGAGGCGGCCAAGCACATGGCCGAGCTGGTCGGCAGCGGCAAGATCGCGATCATCGCGCACGACCAGACGTCGCAGACCGGGCAGCAGCGCGTCGAGGGGTTCACGCAGTACATCGAGGAGAACGCCCCCGACATCGAGATCGTCGACACGCAGTACGCGAACGGCGACCAGCTCAAGTCCGCCGACGCCGCGAAGGCGATCATGCAGGCCCACCCCGACCTCGAGGGCATCTACGGCACCAACGAGGGCTCCGCCGTCGGCGTCGTCAAAGCGGTGCAGGAGACCGACAAGTCGGGCGAGCTCACGGTGATCGGCTTCGACTCGGGCAAGGCGCAGACCGACGCGATCCGGGACGGGCTGATGGCCGGCGCGATCACGCAGGACCCGATCAAGATGGGCTACGAGACGGTCAAGGCCGCCGTGGCGGCCATCAACGACGAGGAGCTGGAGCCGGTCATCGACTCGGGCTTCTACTGGTACGACAAGACCAACATCGACGACGAGGCGATAGCGGCGGTCCTGTACGAGTAGCCCTCGACTTGTCAGACCCGCGCGCACGTGTCAGACGTACAGGTCACCCGAATGACCTGTACGTCTGACACGTGCGCGCGGGTCTGACAGGTGGGCAGGTCAGGGGAGCTCGTTCAGGTTTTCTGGCTTGGGGAGCGAGTCCTCTACGCCCAGCAGGTGGCTCGCCATGCGGATCCGGGCCGCCTCCGGGTCCCGAGCGGCGAGCGCGCGCCAGATGGCCTCGTGCTCGCCGTGCGTGCGCTCCTCGATGCCCTCGGTGTGCAGACCGCGCCACAGCCGCGCCCGGACGGTGCGGCCCGCGAACGACTCGATGAGCGCCTCCAGCACCGGGTTGCCGGTGTGCGCCGCGATGACGCGGTGGAACGCGATGTCGATCTCGATGAACCGGTCGTGGTCCACCGACCCGCCGTGCATGGTCTCCGGGACCCGGTCCAGGATCGCGCGCGCCTCGGCCACCGCGTCGTCGGTCATCCGGGTGGCGGCCAGCCCCGCCGCCTCCGTCTCCAGCACGCGGCGCACGCTGTGGAAGGCGGGCATGGCGCCGTCGTCCTGCAGGTCCAGGACCATCGCCATGGGGGAGAGCAGACGGGCGGGATCAAGGCTGGTGACGTACGTGCCGTCACCCTGGCGGGTATGCACGACGCCGAGGATCGACAGGGCGCGGACGCCCTCCCGGAGCGAGCCGCGGGAGACCTGGAGCGTGTCGGCCAGGTCCTTCTCGACGGGCAGCCGGTCGCCGGGCCGGAGCTGTCCGTCGAGGATCATCCTGCGGATGCCGTCGACTACCTCGTCAGTGCGGGACATGCTCGGAAGTATCGCGCACAGAACTGTCGCGCACAGAACTGTCGCGTACCCAGTAGGTCCCCTGCGGGAACCTGAACCGGTCGAGGGAGTCCTCGTACATCTGCGTGGAGTAGCCCGGCCGGGACGGCAGCACGTAGGCGGTGCCCGCGCCCTTGTCGGCGACGATGCACGGGTCCGTGAAGTGCTCGTGCAGGTGGTCGACGTACTCGGTGACGCGGCCGTCGAGGTCCCCGCCGATCGCCACGTAGTCGAGCACGGAGACGTGCTGCACCATCTCGCACAGGCCGACGCCGCCCGCGTGCGGGCACACCGGCACCCCGAACTTCGCCGCGAGCAGCAGCACGGCGACGATCTCGTTGATGCTCGCGAGCCGCCCGGTGTCGAGCTGGCAGTAGTCGATCGCCTCGGCCTGGAAGAGCTGCTTGAACATCACGCGGTTGTGGCAGTGCTCGCCCGTCGCCACCCCGATCGGCGCGACGGCGCGGCGGACGGCCGCGTGGCCCAGGATGTCGTCGGGCGACGTCGGCTCCTCGATCCACAGCGGGTCGAACCGGGCCAGCTCGCGCATCCACTCGATCGCCTGCGGCACGTCCCAGACCTGGTTGGCGTCGATCATCAGGGCGCGGTCCGGGCCCAGCACCTCGCGCGCGATCGACAGCCGGCGCACGTCCTCTTCGAGGCTCGCCCCGACCTTGAGCTTCACGTGCTGGTATCCGGCGTCGACGGCCTCCTGGCAGAGCCGCCGGAGCTTGTCGTCGCTGTAGCCGAGCCACCCGGCCGACGTCGTGTACACCGGGTAGCCGGTCCGCTCCAGGTGGTCGATCCGCTCCTGCTTGCTGCCCTCGCGCTCCCGGAGGATCTTGAGCGCGTCGTCGCGGGTCAGCGCGTCGGAGAGGTAGCGCAGGTCGGCGACGTCGACCAGCTCCTCCGGCGTCATGTCGACCAGCACGCGCCACAGCGGCTTGCCCGCGCGGCGCGCGACCAGGTCCCAGGCCGCGTTGAGCACCGCGGCCAGCGACAGGTGCACCACACCCTTCTCGGGCCCGAGCCAGCGCATCTGGCTGTCGGACGTCAGGTCCCGGTAGACGGCGCCCATGTCCGCGGCGAGCTCGTCGACGTCCCGGCCCACGAGCGCTGCCGCCTGCTGGCGCGCGGCCTCGGCGACTATGTCGTTGCCCCGGCCGATGGTGAACGTCAGCCCGTATCCGCCGAGCGTGGCGCCGGGGTTGTCCGGGTCCGGCGCGTCCGTCTCCAGCACGACGTAGGCGGCCGAGTAGTCGCCGTCCTTGTTCATCGCGTCGGAACCGTCGGCGGTGGCCGACGTCGGGAACCGCACGTCCTCTACCCGGACCCCTGTGATCGTGGCCATGCCCGCCCTTTCCCAAACATCAGATGAAATGCCAGCAATCTACGGATGGTGGGCCCAAGGGTCAAGGCGGAGTCAGATGGCTCCGGTGATTGATTTGATCAATGCGCGGGCTGGTCGGCTCGCCTCGTGACGCCGGCAGTCCCGCACCAGGTGCCGACCTCGCGGGTGGCCCGCAGCAGACACGCGTCCAGTGGCAACTGACCGAAGTCACGGTGCCGGGACCGGTCAGCTCTCCGGCTGGAAGGCCTGGACGTCGAGCAGCTCGTCGTCCGGGTTCGCGCACGCCAGGAGCGTGAGCTCGTCGTTCTGCACGAACAGCGACCGCTTCTCGCCGGGCGGGTAGACGCGGAGCCCGTCCGCGGTGGTCTGCTCGCAGCCCTCGTCGAAGTTCTGGGCGTTGGCCACCAAGAGGTTCGCGTGCGCAGAGGCCCCGGGGGCGAGCGTCACCGAGCCGTGCGGGCTCGACCGGTCGAGCGTCGCCGCCGCGCCGATCTGGGCGCCGTCCCCGTCACCGACGAACGAGACACCCGGCCAGCCCTGCAGGACGCACGGCTCGGACGCCTCGTTCTCCAGCACGATCTCCAGCTCGTAGTGGCCGGCGGACCCGCCACCCTCCGCCGCTTCGAGGCTTCCCGCCAGGTCCGGGGTCAGGCACCGCGGGGATGACGCCGCCCCGTCGGCCGGGTCCGGCGTGCTGGCGTCCGGCGTGCTGGTGTCCGACGTCGCACCTGGGTCCGGCGCCGCGTCGGTGGGGGAGGGCGACCCGGCCGCCGTCGGGCCGGATGACGTGGTTGCCGACGGAGAACCCGCGCCGTCCGCGCCGTCGCGCGCGGCGGCCGAACATCCCGCCGTCGCGAGGAGTGCCGCGACCCCCGCGGCCCCCCACACGGTCCTCCACGTAGTGCCAGTCCTTCGCTTGATCACGTAAGCCCCCGTTCCCCAGCCGGATCCGCCCCGGCAGCCGCTGCTCGTTGAGCCGTCTCTTCCGATGCTGTTCCAACTACCTCTTCCGAGACTGTCAGACGGCCGGGGTTCCCGCGACGTCACGTACGGCCTCGGCGGTGGCCGGCGCTACCCGCGGCGCTTGCGGTCGGCCTTGCCCGTCCAGTGGCCCACCCAGATCGCGCCCACCAGCGCCAGCGCGCCGATGACCACCGGCGCGGCCGCCAGGGGTGCGATCGCGGCCACCGCGGACACGAGCAGCGGGCCGCCGGTGTTACCGATGTCCCCGCACAGCCGCCAGCCGCCGAGGAACTGCGCGCGACCCTCCTGCGGCGCGGCGTCGGCGCCGAGGGTCATCACGATCCCCGAGCCGAGCCCGTTACCGACCGCGATGATCGCCATCACCAGGCCGACGCCGAGCGCGGATTCGGTGAGCGGCAGCAGCAGGCAGCCGACGCCGACGGCGAGGACCACCGGGATCGCGACAACCTGCCGCCCGCGCGTGTCGAGCAGCCAGCCGCCCGGCAGGGTGAGCGCGATGTCGATGGTCGCCGCCACCGCGAAGAGCAGGGAGACCACCGCGGCGGAGATGTGGATGTGATCGGCCCAGAGGGGCAGCAGGCCCGTGCGTACCGAACGCGAGGCGCCGATGATGATGACCGCCACGCCGAGGGTGAGCAGCGTGCGCCGGTGCTCCCACAGCACCGAGCGCACGGACAGCGGGGCGACGCTGCGCGTCACCCGGCCGAAGTCCGGCATGCGGGTGACGATCAGCGCCGAGCCGAGGGCCGCGCACACCGCGAGCACGAACACCGAACGCACCCCGAACAGGTGGATCAGCAGGGCGCCCAGCAGCGGGCCGACCAGGGCCCCGAGACGCATCGAACCGCCCAGCAGTGCCATCGCGCGCGCCCGGTGGCTGACCGGTACGGCGTCGATCAGGAATCCCTGCCGGGCCTGCAGGAACGCCGTCCAGCTCATGCCGCTGACGAACACGCACAGGCACAGCAGCCAGACCGAGGGCACCAGGAACGCGACAAGCATCGCCGCCGCATCGACGAGCCCCGCGATCACGAGCGTGCGGCGCTCGCCGAGGCGGGCCACCAGCGCGCCCGACGGCAGGGAGTTGGCGAGCTGCCCGATACCCAGGAGGGCGACCACGAACGCGGCGACCGCGGTGGTCGCGCCGAGGTTGCCCGCGTGGATCACCAGCACCGGCATGACGGCTCCGTGGCCGACCGAGCTGACCACCGACGGCAGGTACGCCACGGCGGCGATGTCGCGGAAGCGGAAGTCCGGATCGTCTCCTGGGCCGCCCGTGCTCGTCACACCGGCATCCTGTCAGATGGTTAGCCGCGGCAACTACCTGGTCCGCAGGATGGTCAGGACGCTCAGGACACTGCACGATCCATCGCGAGCAGCGCGGCGAGCTCCGGTGCGGGTGCTGCGGCAGGTTTCGGCACGGGCGCACGCTAACGGTGCCGGGTTGCCGTGCGGTGAACGGCTGCCCGGCTGTGTCGCTGCCCGGCTGTGTCGCGGTCCGACGTCGGTGCTGCCCGCCGCCGCCCGTCGCCCGCCGCCGTCTGGCCATCTCGGGTACGTGGAGGTGTGCGAACGCGATCTCCATCTCCTCGACTTTGTCGACGGTGGCGCCCAGCTCCGCGACGACTCGTTCGCGGATGTCGGTGGTGGCCTCGCGGCCGGCCTCCAGTGCCTCGCGGCTGTCGAAGGCCGCGGTGCCGACGACCCGGCCGGTCTCCCGGTCGACCATCAGGCTGGCGCTGCAGAAGCCCCTCAGCTCCTGGATCTTGGGCACGACGACCATCCGGAACATGTCGACGGCGTTGTCGACCATGTGCAGGTCGCCGCCGCTCAGCCAGGTGAGGCGGGCGCAGGCGCCCTCGGGTGCGGCGTGGTCCCGGTGGACGACGGCGACCTCCCACTCGTGGACGTACCGGCCGGACCCGCTGCCCAGCGCCCGCTCGGCACGGTCGCGCAGCGGGCGCACGGCCGCGGCGCTCTCCTGCATCGCGTCCTCGGACGACCACGCCGTCGTGGTGATGCACCGGCCGCTGTGCCGGTCGACCAGCATCGACATCCCGACACAGCCGTCCATCGCGGAGACCGCCGGGAAGATCTCCTCACGAACGAGGCTCAGCCCGACGTCGATCTCGGCGGGCTCACCCTGGATCTCGGTACTGCGGATGTACATGGCGGACTCCCTGTGCTCGTCAGCAGCGTCCGGACGGCGCCGCCGTCCCTTCTCACGTTCCGCCGACCGGCGCGCCCGGTCAAGAGGGGAGCTCGTCGAGTTCGGTCAGCCCGGCGGACCCGCGGCGCCCGTCGACTCCCGCCAGACGATGCGCTGGAGGGCGGAACCGCGGGCCGGCGGCTCCTCGCCCCGCAGCGCCGCGATCAGCAGCCGCATGGCATGGTGCCCGGCCGCCTGGAAGTCGACGTCGACGGTGGTGAGCGACGGCATCGTGTAGGCGCCGAACGCCGCGTTGTCCCACCCGGTCACCACCACGTCGCCGGGTACCGTCCAGCCGCGCTCGGCGGCGGCGCGCAGGACGCCGATCGCCAGCATGTCGTTGGCGGCCAGCACGGCGACCGGGGGCGCGTCGTCGGGCAGCGCGAGTATCGCCTCCCGCGCGGACTCCGCGGACCACTCGCCGCCGACCACGCCCAGCGACCCGAGCGGCTCGTGCCCCCCGGGCGGCTCCTGCGGTCCCTGCGGTCCCTGCGTCTCGGCACCGAGGCGCTCCAGGCAGGCGACGTAGGTGTCGCGGCGCGCCCGCGCGGAGGCGAACTCCTGGGAACCGGCGACGTGCAGGAACCGGCGATGACCGGCCGCGACGAGCGCCTGGACGAGGACCTCCATGAGGTCGGCCTCGGCGAGCTCGCCCGAGCTGCGCATCTGCTCGTCGAACGCCGTCGCGGCCAGGACGGGAGGGGAGTCCCCGCCGTCCGAGAGCGCCTCGGGGAGCACCGGGACGAACGTCAGGATGCCCTCGTACTGACCGCCGGCCGCCAGCTCGAGCACGCGCTCGGTCCGGTCCGCGACGCTGCCGTCGACGCTGCTGGTCTCGATGGCGTAGCCGGCCTCGGCGGCCGCACGGCTCGCGCCGGTGAGCATGCGCATCTGGTTCCCGACGGCGGCGACGCCGGTGATCACCGCGAGCCGGCCGGAGCGCCGGGTGCGCATCGACCGGGCGGCGAGGTTGGGGCGGTAACCGATCGACTCGGCCGCCCGCAGGACGCGCTCCCGGGTGGCCGGGGAGATCGAGCCCTTCCCGGTCAGCACGTAGGACACCGTGGCCTGGGAGACGCCCGCGAGGCGCGCGACGTCGCGGCTCGTCGGGGGAACTGCAGTGCTCACGACGCTCCACTCTCTGGACAGCTCTCTTGACAGTGGCCTACCCGGCCACAACCATAGTGACACGTATCACCAGTGACACGTATAAGTCGCATCCGGGGGAACAAGTGCTCAAGATCGGGATCATCGGGACCGGCGGGATCTCCCGCACCCACATCGACGGCTACCAGCGGTTCGCTGCCGAGTGCGAGATCGTCGCCCTGTGCGACATCGCGCCGGGCAAGGCCGCCGCGCTGGGCGCGGAGCTCGGCCTCGCCTCCGCGCGGGCGTACGAGCGCGTCGAGGACCTGCTCGCGGCCGAGGATCTGGATCTCGTCAGCATCGCGACACCGCCGTCCACCCACGCCGAGCTGACGATCGCCGCCCTGCGCGCCGGCGTCGACGTGCTCGTCGAGAAGCCGATGGCGCCGTCGCTCGAGGAGTGCGACGCGATGATCGCGGCCGCCGCAGAGAACGACCGGATCCTGTCCGTCGTGGCGCAGAACCGCTTCCGCGACGACATGGCCACCCTGAAGGAGGTGCTGGACTCGGGCCTGATCGGCCCTGTCTCGCACGCCCAGGTCTCCTCGTCCTGGTGGCGCGGCACCGCCTACTACGACCTGTGGTGGCGGGGCACGTGGGAGCGTGAGGGCGGCGGGTGCACCCTCAACCACGCGATCCACCACCTGGACCTCACCTCCTGGATGCTCGGCGCGCCCAGTGCCGTCACCGCGGTGCTGACCAACGCCCAGCACGAGAACTCGGAGGTCGAGGACCTCTCCGTGGCCGTGCTGCAGTACGACCGGGCACTGGCCGAGGTGACCAGCTCGGTGGTGCACCACGGCGAGGAGCAGGCGATAGTCCTCCAGGGCCGGCACGCGCGGGTGTCCCAGCCGTGGAAGGTGATCGCCGATGTCGCCGAGCCCAACGGGTTCCCCGCCCCCGGCGGAGACCCCGCCCTGGTGGCCAAGATCGAGGCGCTCGCCGCGGCGCACCGCCCGCTGGAGCACGAGGGCCACCCCGGGCAGATCGGCGACGTGCTCGGTGCGGTGCGCGAACGCCGTCGTCCGCTGGTGGACGGCGCGGACGGACGCCGCGCGATCGAGCTCGTGACCGCGATCTACGAGGCGGGTATCGAGCGGCGGACGGTCGATCTGCCGCTCCCGCCGGACGACCCGTACTACCGCGCGGGCACGCTCGTCCATCGCGCGCCGCACTTCTTCGAGAAGACGGCGACGGTGGCCGACCTGCCCGGTGACATCACCGTCGGCAGCTCGGCCGGCAGCTCGGCCGGCGGTACAGCCGGCGACGGCTGACCTGCTCCAGGAACGAAAGCCCTGCACGAAGGCCCGAACGAAGCCCTGAACGAAGCCCTGAACGAACAGGACCAGAGATCTCATGACGACGACCAGCGGCGCCGCCTATGCGCCAGAACCGATCCCCGCACCCGTGGTGGGTGCCGGAGACTTCTCCTTCGCCGCGGTGGGCCTGGACCACGGGCACATCTACGGCATGTGCGAGGGCCTGATCAGCGCCGGCGCGACGCTCAAGTGGGTGTACGACCCGGACCCGGCGAAGGTGGCGGAGTTCCGCGACAAGTTCCCTGACGTGCGGGTCGCGCGCGCCGAGGACGAGATCCTCGGCGACGACGACGTCCGCCTCGTCGCCGGCGCACCGGTCACGTCCGAGCGTTGCGCGCTCGGCCTGCGGGCCATCGAGGCGGGCAAGGACTACTTCGTGGACAAGGCTCCGCTGACCACCCTCGACCAGCTCGCGGCGGCCCGGGAGGCGACCGCGCGGACCGGGCGCAAGTACGCCGTCTACTACTCCGAGCGGATCCACGTCGAGGCGGCGGTCCTGGCCGGCCAGCTCATCGACCAGGGCGCGATCGGCCGGGTGCTGCAGGTCATGGGCCTCGGGCCGCACCGCCTGGGCACCGGCCGCCCGGACTGGTTCTACGAGAAGGAGAAGTACGGCGGGATCCTGTGCGACATCGGCAGCCACAACTTCGAGCAGATGCTCCACTTCGCGGGCGCCAAGGACGCCGAGGTCGGCTACTCGGCGATCGCCAACTACAACCACCCCGAGCACCCGGGACTCGACGACTTCGGTGAGGCGTCCATCGTCATGGACACCGGCGCCAGCGGCTACGTCCGCGTGGACTGGTTCACTCCGGACGGCCTGAGCACGTGGGGCGACGGGCGCACGTTCGTGCTCGGCACCGAGGGCTACCTGGAGTTGCGCAAGTACGCCAACGTCGCCACGGATCAGGGCCCTGGCCACGTGTTCCTCGTCGACGGCAAGGGCGAGCACCACATCGTGGCGGAGGGGAAGGTCGGGTTCCCGTACTTCGGCCAGCTCGTCCTCGACTGCCTGGAGCGCACCCAGACCGCTATGACGCAGGAGCACGCGTTCAAGGCCGCGGAGCTCAGCGTCCTCGCCCAGCAGGGGGCGCGAGTCCTCACTGCGTAACGCCTTTGTCGTGGGCGTGATCGTTGCGGCTGTGTGCCCGTTCTAGCCGCAACGATCACGCCCACAACAAAGCCGTGCGCAGGGGCGGCTGTGCGTCCGCGGGGGTGGCGGCTGACCGGGTACTGGAC
Source organism: Promicromonospora sp. CA-289599 (assembly GCF_050936155.1). Lineage (NCBI taxonomy): Bacteria > Bacillati > Actinomycetota > Actinomycetes > Micrococcales > Promicromonosporaceae > Promicromonospora > Promicromonospora sp. CA-289599. Next base: position 562,895 of record NZ_JBNJNI010000001.1, on the reverse strand, counting down.
GGCTGTCCGAGTGCCGTCTCTGTAAGGTTAGGCTTACCTCCGTGACCGCCCCTACCGTTCTCCGTGGCGACGACCTCGTCCTGGGCTACCAGCGCACCACCGTCGTGCACGGCGTCGCCGTCCAGCTGACGCCCGGCGTCGTGACCGCGCTCGTCGGCCCGAACGGGTCCGGCAAGTCCACGGTGCTTCGCTCGCTCGCTCGGCTGCACCCGGTCCAGCAGGGATCCGTCAACCTCGGTGCGACGCCCGACGACGCAGTCGACGCCGCTCCGCTGTCCGCGCGCGAGTTCGCCCTGCGCGTCACGCTGCTCGCCCAGTCCCGGCCGCACCCGGCAGGGCTCGAGGTGCGCGACGTCGTGGCGTTCGGCAGGCACCCGCACCGTCGGCGGTTCGCGCCGCTCACCGCCGCCGACCACGCCGCCATCGACCGCGCGATGGCCATCACCGGTGTCACCACCATGGCCCGCCGGGGCGTCGACCAGCTCTCCGGCGGTGAGGTGCAGCGGGTCTGGCTCGCCACATGCCTGGCGCAGGAGACCGGCGTGGTGCTGCTGGACGAGCCCACCAACCACCTCGATCTGCGCTATCAGGTGGAGACGCTCGATCTCGTGCGGGACCTGGCGGAGGAGCACGGGACCGCTGTCGGCATAGTGCTGCACGACCTGGACCACGCCGCGTCGGTGGCCGACGCCGTCGTCCTGCTGCACCAAGGTCGCGTGCTCGCCTCTGGACCCCCCGCGCAGGTGCTCACGGCGGAACACCTGTCGCTCGCCTACGGCCTGCCGATCGACGTCACCACCGACCCGGACACCGGACGGGTGCGCGTGCACCCGCGCGGTCGCCACCACGGCCGGACCCGCTGACCACGCCCACAGCGTCCGACTGCCGCCGGACCACGTACCACGCGCTCCTGCGCGACCGAACTGCGCTCCCGCGCGACTGCACCGACACGACGTGTCACGAAACTCAAGGAGTCCCATGTCTCTGCGCACCAAGGTGTCCCTGGCGGGCGCCGCTCTGATCCTGCCGCTGGCGTTCGCGGGCTGCGGCACCACCGACCCCGGCGCCGCCGCGCCGGCGCCGAGCGAGGCCACCTCCGGCGACTGTGCCGACGTCAGGACGGAGACCGGTCCGGTCTCGCTGACGGACTCGTTCGGCCGCACGGTCGAGCTCGACAAGCCTGCCGAGCGCGTGGCGGTGCTCGAGTGGCAGCAGGTCGAGGACGCGCTCACCCTCTGCGTGAACCCGGTGGCCGTCGCCGACACCGAGGGCTACACCACCTGGAACAACGCCGAGGAGCTGCCCGAGGGTGTTACCGACGTCGGCACGCGCGGCGAGCCGAACCTCGACGCCCTGTACGCCACGGACCCCGACCTCGTCATCATCGAGGCCTACACGCCCGACGACGAGATCATCGCCAAGCTCGAGGCCTACGACGTGCCGGTGCTGGCCACCAAGGGCGCGGACGCCGCCGACCCGATCCAGAACATGCTCACCACCTTCGACCTCATCGCGCAGGCGACCGGCCGCACCGAGCGCGCGGCGGCGGTCACCGAGGAGTTCGAGCAGCACCTTGCCGACGCCAAGGCGAAGATCGCCGAGGCGGCGCCGGAGCACACCGACTTCGTGTACTTCGACGGCTGGGTCGACGGCGGCAACGTCACCCTGCGCCCGTTCGGCCAGGGTTCACTGATCGGCGAGCTCGGCGAGGAGCTCGGCCTGACCAACGCCTGGACCGGAGAGGTCGATCCCGCCTACGGCCTGGGCCAGTCCGACATCGAGGGCATGACGGCGGTCGGTGACTCCACTCTCCTGTACACCGGCACCAAGGAGGGCGACACCGACTGGACCGCCGAGCTGACCAAGAACGACGTCTGGGCGAACCTGCCCGCCGTCACCGAGGACCGTTCGCACGCGTTCCCGGAGCACATCTGGACGTTCGGCGGCCCGCGCTCCTCCGAGAAGGTGGTCAACGCCTACGTCGACATCTTCACGAAGTGATCCGATGACCGGTGATCCGATGACCGTCACGCAGTCGCCGTCCGCGACGGAAACCCTCGCTCAGGCGCCGACGTCGCGCCCCGCCGCCTGGGCGTCGGGTGCTGCCATCCTGGTGGCGCTCGCGCTGGCGGTGCTCGTCGTCGGCGCCTGGCACCTGACGCAGGGTACGTCCGGCGTCGGAGTGGGGGACCTGCTGCGGCTGCTCACCGGGCAGCTAAGTGGGCAGCTCAGTGGGCAGGGCGCGAGCGACGCCGCGGCGGTCCGGGACATCCTCGTCGGCTCCCGTCTGCCGCGCCTCGCGGCAGGCGTGGCCGTCGGGTTCGCCCTCGGTGTTGCCGGCGCGCTCTTCCAGTCGATCGCTCGCAACGCCCTGGCCTCGCCGGACACGCTTGCGGTGACCGCGGGCTCCTACCTCGCGGTGGTAGTCGTGGCGGCCTTCGGTCTGGCCGTGCCGCTGTGGGCCTCGGGCGCCGTCGCGTTCGCCGGGGGCATCGCCGCCGCGGCGCTCGTGCTCGGGCTCTCCGGGGGTGCCGGATCGGCCACCACCCGCCTGGTGCTCGCCGGGTCCGCCGTCGCGCTGGCCCTCCAGGCGGCGGCCTCCGCCCTGCTCATCTTGTTCCAGGCCGAGACGACCGGGCTGTTCGCCTGGGGCAGCGGCTCCCTGAGCCAGCTCAACCTGACGGCGTTCTGGCGCGCGCTGCCGATAGTCGTGCTGGCGACCGTCGGCGGCCTGTTGATCTCCCGGCGGCTCGACGTGCTCGGCCTCGGTGACGACACCGCCGGGGCGCTGGGCGTCCCGGTGCGGTCGACCCGCGCCGTCGGCGTGCTCCTCGCGGTCCTGCTCACCGCCGCGGCGGTGACCCTCGCGGGGCCCATCGGGTTCGTCGGCCTCGCCGCGCCGGTGGTCGCCAGGCTGCTCGCCAGGGTGGTCCCGGCGCTGCACAGGCACGCGATACTGCTGCCCGCCGCGGGCCTGCTCGGGGCCTTCGTCGTCGTGCTCGCCGACGCCGTCGTCCGCGCCCTGCTCGGCGCCGAGGACGCGCTCAGCGTACCCACCGGCGTCGCGACGACGCTCGCCGGTGCCCTGATCATGGTGCTGCTGGCCCGCCGCCTGCGCGACGCCGGACCGTCCCGGACCCCTCCGGCCGCGGCGACCGGACCCCGCAGCAGCCGGCGCTTCGCCGTGGTGCTGACCGTGTGCGTCGCCCTCGCGGCAGGCGTGGCGCTGCTGGGCATGCTCGCCGGATCCACCTGGCTCCGCACCGGCGACATCGCTCTGTGGCTGCAGGACCAGGGCCCCGCCGTGGTGCGGTTCGCGCTCGATGAGCGCGCGCCGCGCGTGCTGGCGGCGCTCGTCGCAGGGGCCGCGCTCGCGCTCGCCGGGACGATGGTGCAGGCGACGGCCCGCAACCCCCTGGCCGAGCCGGGCATCCTCGGCATCACCGGGGGAGCGGGCCTCGGCGCGGTGATCGTCGTGACCGCCGTGGCCGGCACCACCTGGGGCAACGGGATAGCGGCGAGCAACGGCGCCATGCTCGTGGCCGCCGTCGTCGGAGGTCTGCTGGCCTTCGGGGTCGTCTACCTGCTGGCCTGGCGCGGGGGCCTGCACGCCGACCGGCTGGTGCTCATCGGCATCGGCCTGGGATACCTGACCACGGCGCTGACGACGTTCCTGCTGCTGAACTCCGACCCCTGGAACACGCCGCGCATCTACACCTGGCTGTCCGGCACGACCTACGGGCGTGACTTCTCCCAGGTCCTGCCCGTCATCATCGTGCTGGCGCTCGCCGTGCCCCTCGCGGTGATGGTGCGACGTGAGCTGGACCTGCTCGCGGTCGACGACGACACCCCTCGCCTCGTGGGCGTCCGGCTGGAACGCAGCAGGCTGCTCGTGCTCGCGGTGGCGGCGGTGCTGGCTGCGACGAGCGTGACGGCAGTCGGCGTCGTGGGGTTCGTGGGCCTGGTCGCTCCGCATGCGGCACGTGCCCTGGTGGGCGGCAGGCATGCACGGGTCCTGCCCGTGGCGATGCTGCTCGGCGCCGTGTTCCTCGGCCTGGCCGACACGCTCGGGCGAACGGTCATCGCACCGGCCCAGCTCCCCGCGGGGCTGGCGGTCGCGCTGCTCGGTGCGCCGTACTTCGTGTGGCTCCTGGCCCGGTCTCGGGTCTGAGCGGATGGCCAGAGCGGATGGTCAGGCCCTGCGTGCCCTGACCATCCGCTCCTCGCGGAGCGCCACCTCCAGCGCCATGAACGCCAGCACGTCCAGAACCAGCCCGAACGCCGCCGTCCACCGCAGTGCGCGGAACACCAGGAGCTGCGTGAACAGCAGGCTGATGAGTACCGCGCGGCGCATCCAGACGGCGCCGTGCAGATGGTTGTTGCGGCCGACGACGATGCCCACGACCAGCAGCACCACTGACGCGCCGACGGCGGCGAGGATCGCGAAGCCGGTCCACTGGGGCAGCCCCGGCACCTCACCGCGGACGACGCTCAGCCCCACCATCGCCTCGGCGGCGCCCACCAGCACCAGGACGCAGATCAGCAGCCATGCCGCCCAGGCCCGGTCCACGAGCGCGTCCAGCCAGCGCACGACGCGGTCGACGCCGCCGCGGACGGGGTCCGGCAGGTCGGTGTCGTCGTCGGGCACCGCGTCGACCAGCTCGGCGACCAGGCGGGCGCCGGGCTCGCCGGCGCCCTTGGCGGCGAGCTCCTGTGCCTCGGCGCGGGCCGTCGGGGTGAACCCGCCGGCCAGCCCCGCGGTGAGGCGGTCGGCCGCCACGGCGAGGTACTCGGCCGGATGGTGGGCACGACGGCCGTGCAGCCCTTCGACGATGAGGACGAGCACCACGGTGACGAAGTAGATGATCGCTGCGGTCGGTGCGTAGAAGTAGTCGTTGTCGGCGGTCACGAACTTGCCGACCTCGTCGATGAACAACCCGAAGCCGACGCCGCCGAGCGCCGCGCCGAGGGACCGTGGCACGGGGCCGACGTAGGACAGCAGCAGCATCATCGCCAGCGCCATGAGCAGCCCGCCCCACAGGACGTGAGCGACATGCAGATCGCCACCGCCGATCTGCGGGTAGCCTGCAGCGGCCAGGTACGCGCGCGTGGCCAGCACGGTCACGACACTTGCCACGAGGAACGTCACCAGGTGCCGCACCGCCGACGTGTCGCGCGGAGCACCCAGCCGCAGCAGCCGGCCGCGGCCGGCGAGGCCACCTGATTCGGTCGTCAGCTCGTTCGTCACGCTGTGTCCTCTCGTGCCGTCCGCCAGCGATGAGATCCGCCGCGACCTCCGGTCTGTATCGACGTACCTGATCAACCATTTCCAGGAGACCATCATGACCACTACCTACACGTTCGACGTGTTCTCCAGCCTCGACGGCTTCGGCGCCGCCGGCGGCGACTGGACAGGCTACTGGGGCAAGCAGGGCCCGGAGCTCCTGGAGCACCGGCTCGCCCTCTACTCACAGGAGCAGCGGTTGGTCCTCGGGGCCAACACATACCGGGCGTTCGCGCAGATGCTGGCCGAGAGCTCCGGGGACTCCGACGTGCGCGACCCGTGGGTTACCCGGATGCGGAACCTGCCGACGACGGTGGTGTCCAGCACGTTGGAGGGCCCCCTCGACTGGCCCGACGCGCAGGTGGCGGGCGGCGACGCGGTCGACGTCGTCGCCCGGCTCAAGGAGGAGTCAGAGGTGCCGCTGTGCTCGCACGGGAGCTTGTCGATGAACCGGGCGCTGATGGCCGCGGGCCTGGTCGACCGGATCCGGGTCACGCTCTTCCCGGTGATCACCGGCCGGACCGGCCTGGACCCGATCTTTCAGGGTGCTGTCGACTTCGACCTCGAGCTGATCGAGCACCTGACGCTCGACGGCGACATCCAGGAGCTCGTCTACCGGCCGACCCTGCATGCATGACGAACCGGTGGACGGAGCGTTGACATCGGACCGGGCTTCGGGTGTGCCTGGCTGATCCTTGGTCAGGCCGCCCCAGCGGACGTCGGCGGCGGGTCGGGTGAGTGGGCGCCGGACGGTGCGGGAAGGCTTTCGGTGGGCTTGGTGGGCCGTCGTGCCTGACTGGTCAGGCGACTTCGGCATCGGGTGGTGGGGCTTCGATGGGTTCGGGTAGTCGGATGCGGTGTCCGCGAGCGTCGGTGAAGGCCCACCCGGTCTCCAGCAGGGCACCGGCCGTGGTGTCGGTGGTGGTCTTGCCGGTCCAGTGCATGGTGATGCCCTTGGCGTCCACGAGCTGGTGGTGGTACCAGCACAACAGCGCACTGTTGGTCACGGACGTGTTTCCGCCGTCGGCCCAGTGGGTGATCGCGTGGTGGACCTCGCAGCGTGACGGCGGCTGGTCGCATCCTGGCCAGACGCAGTGCTGGTCCCTCGCGATGACGGCGCGGCGCATCTGCCCAGACACCGTCCGCTGCGCACGTCCGACATCGAGGACGGCGCCGTCGGGTCCGAACACGATCCGGGTGATGGCGCTGTGGCACGCGAGGCGGCGCACGAGGGCACGTGGTGCGCGCTCGCCGGTCTCGGTGAACACGGGGCCGCCGGGTGACAAGAACCCGGACACGGTTGCTCCCACAGCACTCCAGCCACCCAGGCCTCCACCCGGGACGCCATCCGGACTACCGGTGAGGCTCCCGGTCGGGCTTCCGGCAGGTGGTGCGCCGCTTGCTGGGCTCGGGCCCGCGCCGAGGCGGTGGCCGCGTCCGGGTGTGGCGTGTCCGCAGGTCAGGCACAGCCCGTCGCGGGTGCGGGTGACCTGGGTGACGAACTCGTTCCACGACACCGTGACGTTCAGGTGGGGTGCGATCAACGCTCCCGGGGAGGCCTGGTTCGTGTCCAGGACCACCCGGGCGACATCCGCGAGGCCTTGTGCGCGGCGCTGCGTCGTGGTCCGGGCGTCGTCCGCGGACGGGGCGCCCAGGACCGCGTTGATCGCGGTGCTGACCAGGAGGCCGTGCTCGTCGGTGAGGAACCCGGCCACGTGGTACCCACCGAACGTCTTGGCCAGGTCGAAGAACTCACCGTGGGCTGCCTTGTCGTCATCGAGGTCGTCGGTGTCGGGGTCGGTGATGGTCGCGAACCGGCGCGCGACCGTGCGGAACTGGTCCGCGTTCAACACACCAGCCTCGCGCAGCACTATGCCCTCACCCGTGACCAGGGTCCCCTCCGTGACCGCGGTCTCCAGGACCTGGGTGACCAGCTCCCGGGTGCGCGCCCCGTCCGGGTCCTCGGCCGGGTCGGGGAAGTCGACCGCGACAGTCTGCACGAACTGTTCGGGTGTCGTGGTGTACCCGGTACGGGTATCGATCAGCCACGCCAGCGCATCGGTGCGGGTCTCGCTCGTGGGCGCGACTTCCGTCATCACTCTCGCGTGGTCGACACCGAGGGTTCCGGCGACCAGGCGTTCCCGGGTCACGGGGAGCGCGGTCGCGAGACGGCGCGCGATCGTCATGTCCTTGCCTGCCGTGTGCGCGGAGATGCCTTCGCGCAGGCGCAGCCAGGTCGTGAACGTGCGAGTCATGCCACCCGAGCGCCAGGAGCCCTCGTCCTCGATCCGGGGCAGCAGGGTGTACCGGACACCGTCCAGACGGCCGGTGAGCCGACGGATGCGGGTGTGGGCTTCGACCAGGCGGTTGATGCTCGGCGCGTCCCACCCGGTGAGAGTCTCCGGGGTGCTCTGGGTGGTCAGCTCGTCGACCGCGTTCTCGATCAGAGCCAGCACGTCCTCGATCGAGACCGCAGCAGGCAGGCCACCAGCGGCTCCACTGTTCGTCGTCTGCTCCATCGTGCCCACCCCCGCTCGCCTCTAGTTCTCACTCCTTCGATGTATCTATTATCTCGAACACTCGTGCGATCCGCGCGATGGATTTCAAATCTGTGGATAACTCTTTGAGGGTGGCGACGGACCCCAACTACCCAGTCGGGGACCCTGCCAGTGCACGCCGCCCGGTGGGCCGGCCGCTGGCTTGCTAATCTCTACCCGGGCACTCGATGAGCCCGCCGCCCGCGCCGAGATGATCGGTCTGGTGAATGCATCGACGAAGACGCCATGTCAGAGGTTCTCGTGCCTACCACGGTGCCCCGGACGGCAGTGCGGGCACCGACCACGCTCACGGCACCGGGATAGCGATGAACTCGTGAACCTGACACTTGACGAAGCGAAGACGGCCGCCCGCGCGTTGCGCCGGACGCTCGCGGCTACTGACGTCTCCATCAGCCACGGCCGTGCGCTGGAGATCGTCGCCGCGCAGCTCGGCTTCGTCGACTGGAACACCGCGTCCGCGCGGCTGCCGGCGGGGCACTCAGCGGCGTCGCAGGCGGGGCCGTCGGCGCCGCCCGGCTCCGGGCCGACAGAGTTCGGGCGCGCCGTCCCGGTGCTCCGCATCCAGGACGAGATGCGCGCACGAGAGTTCTACGTGGACTACCTCGGGTTCGGCGTCGAGTGGGAGCACCGCTTCGAGCCTGGGCTGCCTCTGTACCTGCGGATACGCCGTGGCCAGGCGGTGCTGGACCTGTCCGAGCACCACGGCGACGGGACGCCGGGGACGGTGGTCTGGGTGCCTGTCGCCAGCGTCGACGCGCTCCACGCGGAGCTGTCTCGCCGCCCGCATGCGCGGCTTCGGCCTGGTATCGACCGCGATGCCCCGGGCGGGCCGACCATCGAGCTCGTCGATCCGTACGGCAACGTGCTGCGACTTTGCGAGATGTCCGGCTGACGCCAGGCCGCCTGGCTGACGCCAGGCCGCCTGGCTGGCACGGTGCCGGATGGCTAGCGAAGAGGTCCGGACGAGGCCCCGGCGCCCCGAGGAGAGCGCCGGGCAGCGCTGGTGCGGCTCGGGCTCGACGTCCGCCCGGACGCTGCGCCTCTGAGGCGCCGAGGTCTTCGGAGACGCGGTCATCTGGCTGCGCTACCGCCGCTGACCGACTCTTTACAACGTCGGGCGCGCGCGGCAAGATGACTGCCTGGCCAGAATTGAATCCATACAATCCCTGCTGATGGGCCCCAACGCCGGGGCTTGTCCGGTCCGGTCCGACTCGACGACGAGACGACAAGGTGATCCCATGCTGCAGCTTCGATGGCGCACTCTCGCCACGCTAGAAAGCGCTTACCGCCGAGGTTCGAGAGCCCCGGGTCAGAGCGCTCCGGGTACAAGAGCACTGCCGCAGTCCCGCCCTGTCCGACCGATCGTCGCGGGCCTGGCCGCCGCGGCGCTCGTGCTGCCGCTCGCGCCGGCGATCGCGGCCGCGGCAGCCCCCGTCCCGCCGACGTCGGTGCGCGTCGCGCACGCCGCGCCCGGCGCGCTCGGTCTCCGCTGGAACGCGGTGCCGGACGCCACGGGCTACGTCCTGACCCGGAGCGACACGCTCGGCGGCGAGTACACGGAGATCGCGCGCACCGACGCGCGGACCGTGTTCGCCACCGATGCGGAGGCCGACACCACCGAGGTCAGCTACTACCGCGTGCGTGCGATCGGCGCCGACGGCGAGTCCGCGCCGTCCGCCGCCGCCGTCGGGACCCTGGTCGGCGACGGGGTTCCCGAGCCGGAGTTCCCCGACAGCGGGGTGCTCACCCTCGACCTGGGCAGCGGCGCCGTCGCCGCGGGTGCTACCGGCATCGACGCCGGCACCAGGTACGGTGTCGACCAGCGGATCGGGTTCGTCGACCCCGGCCAGGTCACCGCCACCGACCGTGGCGGCGCCGATGCCCTGCGCTCCGACTTCGTCACCGTCGGTGACACCGAGCTCGTCGCCGACCTGCCGAACGGCGACTACCGGGTGCGCCTGGTCGCGGGCGACGCCCAGGGCGCCACCGACATCGCACTCACCGCCGAGCAGATGGTCAAGGTCCAGCCGACCCAGAAGCCCGCCGGCGAGTACCTCGAGATGGAGTTCGACCTCGCGCTGGTCGACGGCCAGCTCAACCTCGAGCTCTCCGGCGGCGCCGCGAACCTCGCCGCCCTGACCCTCACGCGGACGTCGCCGCGCGCGGCGGGGCCGAAGCCCACCGTCTACCTCACCGGCGACTCGACGGTGCAGACGTACGACCCGTTCTGGGCGCCGCAGGCAGGCTGGGGGCAGATGATCGACAGGTTCCTGTCCGACGACGTGGTCGTCGCCAACCACTCCATCGGCGGCCGGTCGTCGAAGAACTTCATCAGCCAGGGCCGCCTCGACGCGGTGCTGACGCAGATCAGGCCGGGCGACTACCTCTACGTGCAGTTCGGCCACAACGACAACTCCTACGGCGTCGACGACCGCTACGCGGCGCCCGCCGACTACCGCGACTACCTCCGCACCTACATCGAGGGCGCCCGCCAGCGCGGGGCGACGCCGATCGTCGTCACCCCGGTCTCACGGCGCAGCTACGACAGCTCCGGACAGGCGAACGTCTCGTTCCCGCAGTACGTCGAGCAGGCGGCAGCGCTCGCGGCGGAGACCGACACGCCGCTGGTCGACCTGTCGGCGTCCAGCCGCCAGTACCTGACCGAGATCGGCCCGGAGGAGGCGAAGTCGGTATTCCTGCACGTCCCGGCAGGCGTCTACCCGAACCGGCCCGACGGCACAGCCGACGACACCCACTTCCAGGGTTACGGGGCCATCCAGATGGCCCGCCTCGTCGCCCGTGACACCGCGGAGCTGGACGTACCGCTCGCCGGTGAGGTGGTCGACGCCGAGCCGCCGGCCTCCGTGCCCGAGAAGCCGGCCGGCGTGGTCGCGGGCAGCATCACCGCCTCCGGTGCCACGCTGAGCTGGACGGAGGTCGACGGCGCCGACATCTACCGGGTGTACGCCAAGACCGCCGCCGCACCCGAGTCGGACTTCGCCCTGGTCACCACATCGACGCTCGGCCTGGCGGACATCACCGGCCTCAGCGAGGGCACCGCCTACGACCTGCGGGTGGTGGCGGTCAACGGGCGCGGTGAGTCCGCGCCGTCGGACGTCGTGACGTTCACGACCAAGGCGCCGCTGCTGCGGTTCGACCTCCAGCTCGCCGGGAATCCCACGAAGGCCGGCTACACCGCCCTCGACCAGAACACCCTCTACACCGAGCGGCTGGGCCACGGCTTCACCTCGGACACCGGCCCGGGCGGCCGGGACCGCGGGGCCGGCGAAGAGGGTCTCGACGACCTCCAGCGCGACTTCCTGCTGCCGAGCGCCGCGACGCCCCTGCGGTTCGACGTCCCGAACGGCACCTACGCCGTCGAGGTGATCTGGGGCGACCGGATCGGCACCGCACGCCTCGGCGTCACCGTCGAGGGCGTCGACCACGGTTCCGCCAACGCCCCGCGCGGCGGCACGTCGAACAAGGTGATCCAGCCCGTGGTCGTCACCGACGGGCACATCGACCTGGTCGCCGACGGCTGGCTGAACGGCCTGCAGATCACCTCGCTGCTCTACGCGCCGACCGCACTCGTCGCCGGCGACGTCAGCATCGACGGCACGGACGTCTCCGTGCCCCTGTCGTGGGAGCCGGCGCGCGACGTCGTCGGCTACCGCGTCTACCGCCACGCCGAGGGCGCCGCCGAGCCGACGGCGATCGCGGACGTCACGGACGCCTCGTACGTCGACACGTCGGCCGACGTCGGCCTCCGGTACACCTACACGGTCGTGGCGCTCGACGGCGCGGACAACGAGTCCGTCCCGTCCAACGAGGTGGAGCTCACGACGGTCGACCCCGACGTGCCGACCGCTCCGACGCCGTCGGGCCTCGCGGTGGCCGACGTCGAGAAGCACGCCGTCTCGCTCGCCTGGGAGCCGGTGGAGGGCGCGCTGTTCTACCACGTCTACCGGACCGACAGGTCGGGCGACCAGGTGCTGCTCGCCCGCACCGCCCAACCCGGGTACACCGACACCGACGTGCTCACCACCGTCGAGTACACCTACGCGGTCGCGGCGGTGAACGCGGGTGGTGTCTCCGAGCTCTCGGACACCGTCGCCTCCGCCGCCGTGACGAACCTGTCCCGGCAGACCGAGCGCATCGGGCGGCAGCCGGTCGCTGTGGCGGGAGCAGGGTCGGGCACAGGGTCGGGCACAGACGGCGTCCACGTCGGCTGGCGCATGCAGGGCGACGACCCGCAGGACGTCGCGTTCCACGTCTACCGCGACGGCCGACGGATCACCGCCCGGCCGCTGACCGGCACGACGAACCTGCTCGACGCCCACGGCACCGCGGACGCCACCTACCGCGTGGCGACCGTCGCGGACGGGATCGAGCACTGGGCCACCGAGGAGTTCACGCCGTGGGACGGCCAGACCCTGGACATCCCGCTCGACAAGCCGGCGGACGGCACCACGAAGGACGGCCAGCCGTACACCTACTCCGCGAACGACGCCTCGGTGGCGGACCTCGACGGTGACGGCGAGTACGAGTACGTCGTCAAGTGGTACCCGTCCAACGCGAAGGACAACTCGCAGGCGGGCTACACGGGCAACACCTACCTGGACGCCTACGAGCTCGACGGCTCCAGGCTGTGGCGCATCGACCTCGGCCACAACATCCGCTCGGGCGCCCACTACACGCAGTTCCAGGTGTTCGACTACGACGGCGACGGGCGGGCCGAGGTGGCGATGAAGACCGCCGACGGCACGACCGACGCCGACGGGACGGTCATCGGGGACGCCCGGGCGGACTTCCGGACGTCGGCCGGCTACGTGCTGTCCGGGCCGGAGTTCCTTACGGTGTTCGACGGCGCTACCGGTGTCGCGCTCGACACCATCGACTACGTGCCGCCGCGCGGCGACGTCGGCTCGTGGGGTGACGGCTACGGCAACCGCGTGGACCGGTTCCTGGCGACGACCGCCTACCTCGACGGGGAGCGCCCGTCGATGGTGTTCAGCCGCGGCTACTACACGCGGACGGTGATCGCGGCGTTCGACTTCGACGGCGAGGAGCTCACCCAGCGCTGGGTGTTCGACTCGGACGTCGCGGGCGACGAGTACCGCGGCCAGGGCAACCACGACATGCAGACCGCCGATGCGGACGGCGACCAGAAGGACGAGATCGTCTTCGGGTCGATGACGATCGACGACGACGGTTCCGTGCTGCACAACACCGGGCTCGGGCACGGCGACGCCATGCACGTGTCCGACTTCGACCCGGCGCGACCGGGGCTCGAGCAGTTCGCCGCCCACGAGAGCATGGGGCAGTCCGGCAACGCCGGGGCGACCTTCCGGGACGCCGAGACGGGGGAGACCATCTGGTCTATCCCCGCAGTGCGCGACACGGGACGCGCCGCCATGGGGGACATCGACCCACGGCACGACGGCGCCGAGGGCTGGGCGGTCGGCGGCGACGCCGCGTGGAACTCGCCGGTGGGTCAGCTCAGGTCCTCCTCGGGTGAGCTCATCTCGGAGAGCATCCCGGCGGCGAACTTCCTGACCTTCTGGGACGGGGACCTGCTGGCGGAGATCGGCAACCACGACTGGGACGTCGCAACCTCCACCGGGGTGCCGACCATCGCGAAGTGGGACTACGAGAACGGCCGCGAGGTGGAGCTCTACCGGGCCGAGGGCACGCTCTCGAACAACAGCACGAAGGGCACGCCGTCCCTCCAGGCGGACCTCTTCGGTGACTGGCGCGAGGAGCTCGTCACCCGCACCGCGGACTCGACGGCGCTGCGGATCGCCACGACGGTCATCCCGACCGAGCACCGACTGCGGACGCTCATGTCCGACCCGCAGTACCGCACGGCGGTGACCTGGCAGAACACCGGCTACAACCAGCCCCCGCACACCTCGTACTTCATCGGCGAGGGGATGACGACGCCGCCCGCGCCGCGCCTCGCGTACACGAGCGCGGCGGCGGACGCCGAGCGGGTGCCGGGTCCGGCGCGCGGGGTGCCGGGCAAGGTCTCGGTCCGCGTCAAGGACGCCGAGGACGGACGGATCGAGGTGGTGGCCAGGATCGCCCACGGCGCCAACGCGCAGCGCATGGCGCTGCTGCTCGACGGCGAGGTGGTGCGGACGGTGGAGCTGGTGGACCGCACGCCCAGGAAGCAGGAGGCGACGCTCGATGTCACCGGCGTCGGGCGGGGCACGCACCGGATCGCCGTCGTGGCCACCAACCAGCACGGCGAGACGTCGAGCAAGGAGGTGCGGGTCCGGATGCGCTGATCCGCAGCCGGCGACCGGCGTCCGACCGAGCGATCCGGGCGGGGGCGGTGGGAGGGGTGCTCTGACGAGCGCTCCGCCCACCGCCCCCGCCCTCGTCGTGCCTGCGTCAGGCTCGCGTCAGCCCTGCCGCACCCTTGACGCCCGGTGCGCGGTCTCGTAACGTCCGTACAGCAAGCCGCAAGAAATTGACAGACGATGAGCACAAAGCAGTGCGCACGCTGCAACTTTCTACTCTCGCCGGGCAATGCTGCCCCGCGGCTGGACGAGCCCGCCTCGGCGGGAGAACGAGGACGTTCATGAGAATCCCCTGGAACTTGGCCTGGAACACGGGCTGGAACCACCGCGCCCGAAAGAACACCGTCGTGGCGGGCGTCGCGCTGGCGCTCGTCGCGCCGCTCGGCCTCGGCGCCGTCGCGTATGCCGCGGCGGAGGCCACCGACCTTGCGCTCGGCAAGCCGATCGCCGCGTCGTCGGTGACGCAGGCCTACGTCGCGGGCAACGCCAACGACGGGAACGCGAGCTCCTACTGGGAGGGCGCGGGCGGCCAGTACCCGGCGCACCTCACCGTCGACCTGGGCGCGGCGGCCGACGTCGAGCGCGTGGTCGTCAGCGTGCCGCCGGCCGCCGTGTGGGAGCCGCGCACGCAGACGTTCAGCGTGCTCGGGCGGTCCGACGGCGAGTCGTCGTTCCGTACGCTCAAGGAGTCGGCGGCCCATCGCTTCGACCCGGCGAGCGGCAACAAGGTGGAGATCACGCTCGGCTCGGGGACGGACACAGAGGTGGACGAGGTGCGCCTCGCCTTCACCTCCAACACCGGCGCGGGCAACGGCCAGGTCGCCGAGCTGCAGGTCTGGGGCACGCCGACGGGCGACCCCACCGACCCGACCGATCCGGACCCCACCGACCCGCCGGACCCGACCGGCACCAACTACGCGAAGGACCGGCCCGCTGCGGCGTCGTCCACCGAGTGGTCGTACGTCGCGGCGAACGCCGTGGACGGGCAGGTCGGCACGTACTGGGAGGGTGCGGGCGGGCAGTACCCGTCGACGCTCGACGTCTCCCTCGCCGCGCCGACGCAGGTCAGCAGCGTGCGGGTGCGCCTGAACCCCGACGGGGCGTGGGGCGCACGCACGCAGACGTTCTCGGTCTGGGGCCGCTCCGGCACCGCGGCGTGGCAGGAGCTCAAGGCGTCCGCCGGGTATGCGTTCGCGCCCGCGAGCGGCAACCTCGTGAACGTCCCGGTGACGGGCACCGTGACCGACGTCCGACTGCGCTTCACGGGCAACACCGGCGCGGGCAACGGCCAGGTCGCCGAGCTCGAGGTCTACGGCGCCCCGGCGCCCAACCCGAACCTCACGATCACCGCTGTGACGGCGTCCCCGGCGTCGCCCACGGCGACCACGCCCGTGACACTCACGGCGACCGTGCAGAACACCGGTGACCGGGCGTCGGCGGGCACCGCTGTCGACGCGAAGCTCGGCGGCACCACCGTGGGCTCGGCGGACGTCGGCGCCCTGCAGCCGGGCGCTACCGCCCAGGTCCCGGTCGCGGCGGGCACCCGGCCGGCGGGGGAGTACACGGTCGGAGCGGTCGTCGACCCGGCGAACACAGTGGTCGAGCAGAGCGAGACCGACAACGCTTTCACGGCGACGGCGAAGCTCGTCGTGGGCGAGGCGCCCGGGCCCGACCTCGAGGTCGTCTCCGTGTCCTCGAACCCGGCCAACCCCGCCGTCGGCGCGGCGGTGACCTTCACCGTCCAGGTGCGCAACCGTGGCAACGAGCCGGCCGCGGCCGGGTCCGTGACGCGCGTCGTCGCGGGCTCCAGCACGCTGAACGGCACGACGCCGGCGGTCCCCGCCGGCCAGACCGTCTCGGTCACGCCGTCGGGCTCGTGGACCGCGACGAACGGCGGGGTGACGGTGACCGCCACGGCCGACGCCACCGACGTCGTCGACGAGACGAACGAGGACAACAACGCAGGGCAGCTGGCCGTCACCGTGGGCCGCGGCGCCGCCGTGCCGTACACCACCTACGAGGCGGAGGACGGCGACTACACGGGCACGCTCCTGCAGGCCGACCCGCTGCGTACGTTCGGGCACACCAACTTCGCCACCGAGTCGTCGGGGCGCGAGTCCGTTCGGCTGAACAGCACCGGCCAGAACGTGGAGTTCACGTCCACGGCCCCGACCAACTCGATAGTCGTGCGGAACTCGATCCCCGACGCCGCGGGCGGCGGTGGCCAGGAGAAGACGATCAGCCTGTATGCGAACGGCACGTTCGTGCAGAAGCTGACGCTGTCGTCCAAGCACTCGTGGCTGTACGGGACCACCGACCAGCCCGAAGGCCTGGTCAACACCCCGGGCGGTGACGCCCGCCGTCTCTTCGACGAGTCGCACGCGCTGCTCGGCCGGTCGTTCCCGGCGGGCACGGAGTTCAAGCTCCAGCGCGACGCCGGGGACGACGCCGCGTTCTACGTCATCGACCTGATCGAGCTCGAGCAGGTCGCGCCGGCCGCCTCGAAGCCGGCCAGCTGCACCTCGATCACCGAGTACGGCGCGGTGCCGAACGACGGCCTGGAGGACACGGCCGCCATCCAGGCCGCCGTGACCGCCGACCAGAACGGTGACATCGACTGCGTGTGGATCCCGGCGGGGCAGTGGCGCCAGGAGAAGAAGATCCTCACCGACGACCCGCTCAACCGCGGCACGCACAACCAGGTCGGCATCAGCGACGTCACGATCCGCGGCGCGGGCATGTGGCACTCGCAGCTCTACAGCCTGATCAAGCCGCACCTCGCCCCGGGCGTCATCAACCACCCGCACGAGGGCAACTTCGGGTTCGACATCGACGACAACGTCCAGATCTCCGACATCGCGATCTTCGGCTCCGGCGACATCCGCGGGAACAACGGTCAGGAGGAGGGCGGCGTCGGCCTGAACGGCCGGTTCGGCAAGGACACGAAGATCACCAACGTCTGGATCGAGCACGCGAACGTCGGCGTCTGGGTCGGACGCGACTACACCAACATCCCCGAGCTGTGGGGACCCGGCGACGGCGTCGAGTTCTCCGGCGTCCGCATCCGCAACACCTACGCGGACGGCATCAACTTCAGCAACGGGACGCGCAACTCGCTCGTGTTCAACTCGTCGTTCCGCAACACGGGCGACGACGCGCTCGCCGTCTGGGCCAACCCGTACGTCAAGGACCGCAACGTCGACATCGGGCACGACAACGCGTTCCGCAACAACACGGTGCAGCTGCCGTGGCGCGCCAACGGTATAGCGATCTACGGCGGCTACGACAACTCCATCGAGAACAACCTGATCTCCGACACCATGAACTACCCGGGCATCATGCTGGCGACCGACCACGACCCCCTGCCGTTCTCGGGGACGACGCTCATCGCCAACAACGGCCTGCACCGCACCGGCGGCGCGTTCTGGAACGAGGACCAGGAGTTCGGGGCGATCACGATCTTCCCGCAGACGCACGACATCACCGGCGTCACCATCCGTGACACCGACATCTACGACTCCACCTACGACGGCATCCAGTTCAAGAACGGCGGCGGGAACATGCCCGACGTCCGGATCACGAACGTGCGGATCGACGGGTCCAACAACGGCTCCGGCATCCTCGCGATGGCCGGCGCTCGCGGCAACGCCATCCTGTCGAACGTGACGGTCACCGACTCCCGTGACGGGGACATCGAGAAGGAGCCGGGCTCACCGTTCGTGTTCACCGGGCAGTAGGCCGGGTCCGCGCCACGGTCGGTGCCGTCATCCGGGGGATGGCGGCACCGACCTGCTCCTTCCCTGGTCCGGTCGCGTTCTCTCCCATCCGGTCGTGCCGTGGCTCCGAACCCAACGCACGACACAGATTGGAGAAGTGCCATGACTCAGTCCACGTCCTTGACGCGCACCCGGGCACCGCACCAGTGGCTCGCCCTCGCGATCGGCGCGGTCTACCTCCTGGTGGGGGCAGCGGGCTTCCTCGTGACCGGGTTCAGCGGGTTCGCCGAGCACGACCACAGCCAGACGCTGCTCGGGTTCGCCGTCAATCCCCTGCACAACATCGTGCACATCCTGATCGGGCTCCTGGGCCTCGCCCTGTGGTCGGCGGCGGGCCGGGCACGGACGTTCGGCTGGCTGCTCGTCGTCGGCTACGGCGCGACGTTCGTCTTCGGCCTGTTCGCGGTGAGCAACCCGGACATCAACGTCCTCAACATCAACGCGGCGGACAACGGGCTGCACATCGCGAGCGTCCTGGCCGGCCTTGCCATCGCGCTGTGGCCCCGCCGAGGTGCTGACACCACCACGCCAACCCTGGAGCGGTTCTGACGGGCAAGCCGTCGACGGGCGAGAACGGGGTTGTGTTCACTGGATCGTCGATTGCGAACATAACCCCGTTCTCGTCCGACCCGTTCTCCCGTGAGGGGAGAATGGGTCGATGATCTCCACCGAGCTTGCCGCTCAGCTGCGTGGCGCCGGCCTGGTCTGGAAGCCGGTCGACGGCGACCAGTTCCGTATCGCCGCGCCCGAGCTCGCGGGCGACGTCTTCACCGTGAGCACCATGACCATCGAGGCGCACGAGTTCCCGACCGGAACGGTCCTCGGCTTCAACGGCACCACCGAGTGGGCACTCGACTCGGTGGCCATCGAGGACGCTCTCTGGCTGCCGCGCGAGGACCAGCTGCGCACGCTCCTGCGGTCGAGCTTCCGCGCGCTGCGCCGGGCCGACGGCGGCTACGAGGTGGACGTCGAGCTCCTCGGCCGGCCGCGCGTGTTCGCTGCCCCGGAGCCTGTCGACGCGTATGGACGGGCGCTGCTCGCGCTGATCGAGCTCAGCCGCTGACGGTGTGGTCGCGTCGCTGACCGGCGGCCGCGCCGAGCTCATGATCCGGCCGGCCGGCTACGAGCGTGCGCCCGGAGTCAGCGCAGCACGGCGGCTATCGCGCTGACCTCGATGAGCGCACCCGGCACGCCCAGACCCGCGACGCGAGCTCCGAGCACGAGGGGCGGTTCGTCGGACGCGAGCAGGGGAGCGATCGCCCCGTACGCTGCCGCG
Source organism: Promicromonospora sp. CA-289599 (assembly GCF_050936155.1). Lineage (NCBI taxonomy): Bacteria > Bacillati > Actinomycetota > Actinomycetes > Micrococcales > Promicromonosporaceae > Promicromonospora > Promicromonospora sp. CA-289599. The sequence goes on along the minus strand of NZ_JBNJNI010000001.1, from coordinate 543,696 downwards.
AGGTCGACGCCGTCGACGAAGAGCACCGTCCACTGGATGACGTCGGCAAAGGTGGCACCGGCCGCGGCGAGCGCGGTCCCGACGTTCTCCACGGCGCGGACGGACTGCGCGGCGACGTCGTCCCCGCCGACGAGCGAGCCGTCCGCATCGACGGAGTTCTGGCCGCCGACGTAGATCGTGGTCGCTCCCGGCGGCACGACGGCGACGTGGCTGAAGGCAGGGCTGGAGACCAGCCCGTCCGGGTGAAGAAGCTGAATGTTGTCCATACCCGATGCTTGCACGGGCCACTGACACGAGCCCCGAACGCCGTCAGCCCTTGGCTCAGGACGCGCTGCCGACCACCCGGGTCAGCGGCGCGGGCGGCATCTCCCGGTGTCCCTGCAGGTCCACCCGGTGGCTGCCGCACGCCGTGCAGCGCACGTAGACCACGTGTCCCGCGGAGGTCGCGTGGCGTGACTCCGTCGCCCACGAGTGCTCGTGCCGGCTCCCCTGGCTACTGGTCCGGGGGGCGGGACGGGTGTCGATCGTCGTCATGCCCCCCACGATGCTGTAATGGCCTTATGCACCTCAACCCTTACGGCGAGTACGCGGTCCTGCTCGCCGGATCCCTCGCCGACGACTGGCCCGACGACCGTGCCGGGATCGAGGCGCGGACCCGCGAGTTCGGCATGACGATGGAGTTCCAGGAGGAGCCCGAGGACCACCCGCGCTCGCGCCTCGTCATCGACGACTGGCTGCGCATCGTGGACACGCCCGATCCCGCGGGTCGTGCCGCACTGCTGAACGCGCAGATGGCGGCGGTCGCGGCCTACCCGCGGCTCACCGACCACGACGGTGAGGGGTGGCACCTCCACTACCGGGACGACGACCAGGTGCTGTCCTCGGTCCTGCGCGCCGTCATCAGCGTGGGAACCTCGCTCCACCTGGTCACGCGCGGGATGCACCGGCTGGGGCGCTGCGCGTCCGAGCCCTGCACCAACGTGGTGGTCGACGTGACCCGCAACGGGCGCCAGCGGTACTGCTCCGTGCGGTGCGCCAACCGTGCGGGCGTCCGGCGGCACCGGGAGCGGGCGGCCTGAACAGGTGTGCCCGGCGACCTGGCCCGCCCCGTCAGATCCTGAGCGCCGCCGCCAGCTCCTCGGCGGACGTCACCGGCCGGTCGCACACGAACCCCCTGCACACGTAGGCCGCCGGGCGCCCGTCGACGAGCGGCCGGTCGGCGAGCAGGGGCACGCCGGGGGCGTCCGGCTCGCCGACGGCGACCACGAGCCCCGCCGACGTCGCGCCCCTGGCCACTCGTTCGAGAGCGGCGCGCGCCTCGTCGTCGGGCCCGACGACGGCGACCTGCAGCGGGCCGGTGGCGAGCGCCTCCGCGACGGCGAGGGTCCAGCCGGCGAACCGTGGCGCCTGCCTGGCCAGTGAGCCGGCCGCAGCCACCGCGGTCTCGGCCGCCGCACGGTGCCGGGGCGAGCCGGTCAGCGCGGCGTAGGCGCACAGCGCGCCGGCGAGCGCCGACTGGCCCGCCGGCTCGGCCGCGTCGGTGGCGTCCTTCGGCCGGCTCACGAGGCGTTCGGCGTCGTCGGCCACGTCGAAGAAGCCGCCGGCGCCGTCGCCGAACCGGCTCTGCGCGAGGTCGAGCAGGGCGCTCGCGGCGTCGAGCCAGCGCGTCTCGCCGGTCGCCTGGTGCAGGGCGAGGAGACCTTCGGCGAGGTCGCCGAGGTCGGCGGCGACGCCGGGGGCGGAGCCGACGACGCCGCCGCGCGACGCCCGCCGCAGGCGTCCGTCGACGAGGTGGAGGCGGAGGACGAGCTCAGCGCACTGCCGGGCGGCGGCGAGGTGGTCCGGTTCGCCGAGCAGCACCCCCGACTCCGCGAGGGCGGCGATCGCCAGGCCGTTCCACGCGGTGACCACCTTGTCGTCGCGGGCGGGCTGGGGCCGCGCCGACCGGGCCTCGGCGAGCCGGGCGCGCACCGCGGCCCACCAGCCGGGGTCGGGGTCCTCGGGCAGCTGGAGCGTCGAGGCGCCCTCCTCGAAGGTGCCCTCCGGCGTGACGGACAGGAGCTCCGCGGCGCGGGCGCCGTCGTCGGGCCCGAGGACCTCCACGAGCTGTGCCGGGGTCCAGACGTAGGTGAGGCCCTCCACACCTTCGGTGTCGGCGTCGAGCGCCGAGGCGAAGCCGCCCTCGGGCGTGCGCAGGTCGGTCAGGAGGAAGTCGGCCGTCTCGCGGGCGACCCGTGCGGCGAGCGGCGAACCGGTCGTGCGATAGAGGTGCAGGTAGACCCGCAGGAGCTGTGCGTTGTCGTACAGCATCTTCTCGAAGTGGGGCACCACCCAGGCCGCGTCCACCGCGTAGCGCGCGAACCCGCCCGCGAGCTGGTCGTAGATGCCGCCGCGGGCCATGGCCTCGCACGCGCGCTCGACGATCCGCAGCGCGTCGGCGTCGCCGGTGCGGGCGTGGTGGCGCAGCAGGTGCTCCAGCGTCATGGACGGCGGGAACTTGGGCGCGCGGCCGAACCCGCCGTGCACCGGGTCGGCCTCACGGGCCAGGACGCGCACCGCGGTGGCGAGGTCGTCGTCGTCCAGCCTGTCGGGGGTCAGGCGCGTGGACGCCTGGGTCACCGCCTCGGTGATCGCCGCGCCCTGCTGCTCGACGGCGTCCCGGCGCTCCGCCCAGGCCTCCGCGACGCCGTCGAGCAGCGCCAGGAAGTGGTCGCGGGGGTAGTAGGTGCCGCAGTAGAAGGGGTCGCCGTCCGGGGTGAGGAAGCAGGTCATGGGCCAGCCGCCCTGTCCGGTGAGCGCGGTGGTCGCGCTCATGTAGACGGCGTCGACGTCGGGCCGCTCCTCACGGTCCACCTTCACCGCGACGAAGCGGTCGTTGACCGCCGCGGCCACGCCCGCGTCCTCGAACGACTCGTGCGCCATGACGTGGCACCAGTGGCACGCGGCGTACCCGACGGACAGCAGCACCGGGACGTCGCGGCGCCGGGCCTCGGCGAACGCCTCCTCGCCCCACTCCCGCCAGTCGACGGGATTGTTCGCGTGCTGGAGGAGGTACGGGCTGGTCGCGGTCGCCAGACGGTTCGCCATCTCCCCAGCCTGACACGCGATCGCTACGGACGGTCCGGCTACGGACCGTCCACCTCCTCGGTGAGCGTGCCGAGCGCCGGCCAGGGCGGACCGGCACGCAGCAGGCGCAGGCACTCCTCGCCGAACCGCCTCCCGTTCGGGAACTGGTCACCGAGCTCCCAGCGCCACGTCGCGATCATGGCGATGACGAGCTGCCGGCAGTCGTCGAGCAGCCCATGGTCGACGCCGGGGTAGTGCTCGCCGACCGCCACGGGAGCGTGCGCGAGGTCGAACTCGACGGGTCCACGGCAGCAGGTCTCGAGGTCGATGAACAACGGGCCGTCCTTCGTGCTGAGCACGTTGCCCGGATGCGGCTCGCCGTGGAGCAGCTGCTCTGCCGCGCCGCGGCCGACTATCGCCTGTCGCAGGCTCGCCAGCCTGCTGCCGAGCAGCGCCCGGTCCGCGTCGGCGAGCTCCGGCGAGCGGGCGGGGTCGGCGACGACGTCCTCCGCCTCGGTGATCCGGTCCGTGAACCTCGGGCTCGGCAGGTCGACCGCGCGCATGCCGGTGTGCAGCCGCTCCAGCGCCTCGGCGTACCCGGCCGGCGAGGCTGGCGGTGACGCCGGCTCGTAGTAGGTCCACAGCGTCACCGCGAAACCGTCGCGCCGGTACACCCGCGGGTCCGCCCGGGGCTCCAGCCAGCCCACCGGGCTGCCGACCGCGGTGAGCCGCTGAGCCAGCTCGACCTCGAACTGTGCGACCTCTTCTCCCTCGGGGGCGACCCGGGCGAAGACGTCGCACGGCGTCAGCCGCAGCGACAGCTTGTTCGAGTTGTGGAGAACCACTGCGTCGTCGGCCGGCAGGTCGAGCGATGCGGCGATCGAGGTTGCCGCTGCGATCGCACGTGCGACGTCGGTCGTGTTCACCGTCGAAGACTGGCACAGGGAAGCAAGGCCAATACTGGGGGACTGCGACCGTCAGTCCTCACGCCGGGGCTTGGACGAGCGCAGCTGCTTGGTCGTGGACCGCTGCTTCTTGGCGGTCAGCCGCCGTTCCTGCGAGCCCCGCGTCGCGCGCGTGGGGCGGCGGGTCCGCGGCGGAGGGGCGAGGGCGTCGGCCACGAGAGCCGCGAGGCGCTTGGCTGCGGCGTCCCGGTTGCGCCGCTGCTCCCGGTTCTCCGAGGCGACGACGGTGAGGACGCCGTCGACCAGCCGCTCCGCGAGCCGGTCCGTGACGCGCTCGCGCTGCGTATCGCTCAGGACGGCGGACCGGCCGACGTCCCAGGACAGCTCGACGCGCGAGTCGGTCGTGTTCACGCCCTGGCCGCCCGGGCCGGAGGCGCGCGAGAACCGCTCTGTGAGCTCTGCCCGGGGGATGGTCAGCGCGGGGGTGACGGCCAGGCCGGGGCGGACGGGTGCGGGCATGTGCTCATCCTCTCGCGCCCTGCGCCCGGTACACGAGAAGGGAGTGCCCGACTACTCGATCAGGCGGTCGCCGGCCACGTGCGCCTGGCCTCCATGACCCAGAAGGCGCAGAAGCATGCGATCTCCCACGCCTCGAGGACGAGCGCTGTGTACTCCGACCCCAGACGCCAGAGCACGACGGCGACCAGGAGCCCGGTCAGCATCAGGAAGAAGATCGTCCGATACGCCTTGACGCCGGTCCCCGTTCCGCCGAAAGTGCCCGGCCAGGCGTGGCTGGCCACAGCGCCCGCCAGGCTCAGGAACAACAGAACCGCCGCGGCAAGATGGATGCCCTGGAAACTGTCGTTCGCAAATCCGTTCACAAGAACGAGAGCGAGAAACGCCAGGCCCAGCACGTTCGTGACGATGAACACCCATCGTGTTGTCTGTCGTTCCAGCAGATCAGGGATCGACCAGTGGCCGAACCGTCGTTCAAGAACGACAAAGACCATGGTGACCGCGATGACGGCACCGATGGTGATGCGAAGTGCGTTCACCGCTTCCTGGCGCTCCTCGGCGCCGAGAGAAGCGAGACTCTCGGCGAGGCCGGTCGGCACGAAGGCAACGAAGATCGCATAGAAGCCGGCGACGTTGAGGGTGTAGTCCTCGAATGCCGGGAAGCCTCGATAGACGACGAGGCACACGGCCGTGCCCACCATCGCGCCCACGAATATGTCGCGGATCGGACCCAGGTAGTACGCGCTGATGGACCCCTCCACGTGCCCGGTGAAGGCGAGGATCAGGATCGCGAGAAACATCAGGGCCGGTAGCGTCACGAGCATGAGCCGCAGATGGCGGTATGTCTCGCGAGCCGATATGCCGGCTCCGGAACCAGGAACGGGCGGGATTACCTCTGCCACAGCGTCATCACTGTTGCTCATCTGTTGATGTTCAGCCCGCACCGAGCTCTTGTCCAGGTGGTTCGGACTTATCACCCCTGGAACCCGTGGTGATCTTTGAGGTGAAGCTGCCCCGGCCGGGCCGAGGCAGCTTCACCGTGCGGCCGTGGCCTATCGGTTCAGTGAGCTATCGGTTCAGCGAGTAGGAGTTCAACCGGAAGTCGCGGCCGCCCGAGGACGAGGTGATCTCCCAGCCGAACTGGATCTGGTCGATCCGCACCCGCGGCATGCGGCCCTGGCTGACCAGCCACTGGCAGTGGGCGGTGATGTCGACCCACGCGTTGGTGCTCTGGGACTCCGCGAGGAAGCTGTAGACGTGGTTGCCGCCGTTGTGGCCCTGGTAGTACCTCCAGCGGCGTCCACCGAGGGTGACGGTGGTGATGTAGCTGCCGATCGGGCCGACGTTGGACGTCCACTGCGTCCAGATCATGATCTCGTGGTCGTGCCCGTTGCCCCACACGTCGTAGGCGGTGTTGTACGCCAGCCCGGAGCCGCCCGAGGGCACGGTGACGTTGGCTTGGCTGTTGACGTTGCCCATGTTCCAGACGTCCCGGCCGAGGTTGTAGGACACGTTCGGGTAGGACTTGATGCCGCCGGTGTTCGGGTGGTTGGCCCACACGCCCCAGTTGTTGTAGGAGTTGGCCCAGATCGTCTGTGCTCCGTGGCCGCCGCCCCAGATGTTGTTGTAGAGCGTGTACCCACCGTTGTTCCAGCTGCCCCACCGGTCGGAGGAGGACCAGGTAGCGGCCTGGGCCGGGGCGGGCGGAGCGAGCGTGACGCCGGCGACGGCGAGCGGAGCCGCGAGGGCGGCCAGGAGGAGTGATCGACGCTTCATCGGTTCGACCCTTCTGTTGCTGACAGCACTGTCAGCGTTCGGCAAGAGGATGGCTGTGCGCGCCCGAGTGCAACCGCTTCGACGCGCGAGATCAATGATGGCTATGCATTGATATGGCGCGCCTGAGCGTAACCGCTTCGACGCACGGGAGGCAATGAGTTCGGAGGGGGTGATTCTCTGGTCCCGCCTCAGTGCCTCCTGGCCGTGAGGAACTGGTCGGGCCGCAGCGCGCGCGAGACGATCCGCGTGTCGCCGATCCAGCCGTAGAAGCCCTGCTCGTACTTCTCGTCGTACTGGGTGCCGCCGATGGCGAACGGCTTGCCGAGCGTGGAGATGCCGCGTGACTCCTCGGCGGCGTTGCGCACGATCTTCGACCCGTCGACGTACATCACCGTGTGCCGGCCGTCGTTGACGAGCGCGACGTGCATCCAGCGGCCGACCGGGATCGCGTGGCTCCACGAGGTCGGGTCGGCGTCGCCCGGAACGGGGTAGACGACGAACTGCAGGAACCGCTCGCCCGAGAGGTTCAGGCTGCACGTCGGCTCGTCGTCGGACCAGCCGCTGTGCTTGCCGGCGTCGCCCGCGCGGCCCTCCCAGCTGAGGATGCCCATCCAGGCGTGATCCCCTTCGAAGGGTTCGGGCAGCTTGAGGAACGTCTCGATCGTGTAGCCGGACTCGAACTTCGCGCTGTTCACCGGAGCGTTCGGGCCGGTCCGCAGCACCGCGCCGCGGTCGGGCCCCTTGCCGCCGTCGAAGCGCAGGCTCGCGTGGGCCGGCTGGGCGTCGTGGTGCTCGGCCGACCAGGTCAGGGTCTCCGGGCCGCTGGCGTGCAGCAGCGAGGAGGTGAGGTCGTTGCCGTTCCCGGTGAGGTCGCGTGCGACGGTGCCCGGTGCGACCGGGGCGCCGTCGGCCCCCGGAGCGGTAAGCCCGGCCTCGTCGAACCGCCAGTACGCGACGGTGCCGCGCGGCATGACCGCCGACGGCGGGAGCGGCACGGGCAGCACGGGCGGGGCGAACGCGGCGAAGCGCTCGTCGAAGTCGATCTCGACGGTGAACCGGTCGACGTCGCCGCTGAGCTCTACGTGCTCCGACTCCAGGGGCGTGGGGTCCCGCTTCGCTCCCAGCCAGGGCGAGAACGTCTCGACGTCGATCACACCGCGGTCCAGGTCGAACGAGTAGTACCGCACCATGCCCGCGCCGCCGTAGTAGCGGTCCTGGTAGTTGGTGATGTGCAGGTGCACGGGGTGGCCGGCGTCGTTCGTCATGGTCGTGCGGCCCGACGGCCAGTAGTGCCCGCCGAGCGCGAGGAAGATCTGGTCGTTGCCCCGGATCAGGCGGTCCCAGAGGCGCTGCCCGTTGTCGGAGAGCTGGGCGGTGCCGTCGTCCTCGGCCCGGACGAGGTCGTGCGTGGTCAGGATCGCGGGCAGCCCGGCGTGCTCGTCCAGCACGCCCTGCGCCCAGGCGAGCCCGGCGTCGGAGGCGCGCCAGTCCAGCGCCAGGACCAGCCACTCCCGGGCACCGCCACGGACGACGTGGTAGCTGTTGTAACCGTCGGGGGAGGGGCCACCGTAGGTCTTCATCCGGGAGAACCGCTGCGGCCCGAAGGCGCGCAGGTAGGGCGTGTCACCCCGCTGGTCGTCGCCACTGACGTCGTGGTTGCCGGCCAGCACGCTGTAGGGCAGGCGGCCGGCGGCGTCGAACGCGCGGCTCGCCGCCCGCATCTCGGTCACCGTGCCGTGCTCGGTGACGTCGCCGAGGTGCGCCATGAAGACGATGTTGTCCCGCGCCTGCTCGCGCACGAGGTGGCGCAGCGTCGCGGCGACCGGTTCGGCGTCGGAGCCGCCGTCGTCCAGGAGGTACTGGGTGTCGGGCAGGACGGCGATCGTGAACCGCGGGTCCGCCGTGTCGGGGCGGCCCCCGCTCGACGTGGTGGGCGCGGCGGGTGCCGTCGCGGCGACGGCCGTCGTCGGTGCTGCGGTCGCTGCGGCTGCTGACAGGATCGGGACGGCCGCGGCAGCCTGGAGCAGGGACCGGCGCGAGAGCTTGTTTTCCACGCCTCGCATCGTGGCGGGGCATGCTGGCGCCGGGGTGACGCGGAGAGGAACGGCGGCTGACGATCAGGCTCGGTTGCCGAGGGCGCCGAACCGAAAGTTAGGGGCTGATCCGGATGGCCAACCGAAACCTGCGAGTTGATCACCGGTCCGATCGACGTGTGACCTTCGGTTCGGCGGCCAGCCGGACGGCTAACTTGCGGTTCGGCGGGCGCCCGCTCAGCGCACCAGGCTGTTGTTGTGCACGGCCGCCAGGCGCGACTTCACGCTGAGCAGGGTCTCGATGATGAGGTCCTCGCGCCCGTCGCCGAGGCGGCTGATCGGCACGGCGACGCTCATGGCGTCGACGGCGTGGAGGCCGAAGGGGAGCGCGACGCCGAAGCAGCGCACGCCCATGCACGACTCCTCGCTCTCCGTGGCGTAGCCCTGGTAGGCCGCGCGGTCGATGATCTCGAGCACGGCGTCCTTGTCGGTGGTCGTGTTCGGCGTGATCGCGGCGATCGACTCGGGCACCAGGTCGACCCGGGACTCGGCGGGCATCTCGGCGAGCAGGGCGCGCCCCAGCGAGGTGGCGTACGCGGGCAGGCGGCGTCCGACGGCGGAGTGCATGCGCAGCGGGTGCACCGACTCGCGCTTGGCGGTGTAGATGACGTCGGCGCCGTCGAGGCGGCCGAGGTGCACGGTCTCCTGGGTGGCGGCGGCCACCTCGTCGAGGACGGACGTGGCGCGGGCCAGCACCGGGTCGCCGTCGAGGTAGGCCGAGCTCACGACGAGCGAGTGGATGCCGAGCTGGTAGACGCTCCCGGTGGGGTCGGTCTGCAGCCAGCCCCGGTCGACCATGGTCCGCAGCAGGGCGTGGAGGCTGCTCTTGGGGATGCTGAGGCGGGTCGAGAGCTGCAGCTGGGTTCCGGGGCCGTTGGCTGCGATGTCGTCCAGCAGGTCCAGGGCGCGGGCCGCGGACTTGACCGGTCCGGCGTCGGCGGAGCCGGCGACCTCCTTGCGGAGTTCCTTCTGAAGCTGCATGAACGCTCTCCTCTGTCCTTCTGCGCACCACCGTGGCGCACCACCGTGGCGGTCCCCGGGGTGAAACAACACTACCGCTAGTTCGCATATATGGACAGGTTTCCACCCCTTGACCAGTGAGCGTGATCACGTCTATCGTCGGGCAGGTTCACATAGACGAACACAGTTCACAAATTGAGGGGTGACTGCGTGATCCAGGTTCGATATTCGACATCTCCGTCCAGTGCGGAGACTGCTACTACTGCGGACCTGCGCGAGAACTTCCTGGTCGGAGACCTCTTCGTGAGCGGAGAGGTCCGGGGCACGTACACCCACGACGACCGGATGGTGATCGGCGGTGCGGTTCCCGGGACCGGTCAGGTCGGGCTCCCGGCCTGGTCCGACGTACTGGGCACCGAGGCCCATCTCGAGCGTCGCGAGCTCGGCGTCGTCAACGTGGGCGCTGCCGGCCACGTCGTGGTCGACGACGAGAAGTTCGAGCTCGACCACCTCGACGGCCTCTTCGTCGGCAGGGGGAGCGAGGTGTCCTTCGTCGGTGCCGACGCGGCCTTCTACTTCGTGTCCGCCCCGGCCCACGCGACCTACCCGACCCGGGCGCTCGTCCACAGCGAGGTGGAGCCCGTCGCGCTCGGCTCGGCCGAGGCGGCCAACGAGCGCAATCTCTTCCGCTACGTCTGGGGCCAGGACGTGGAGTCCTCGGTGCTCCAGTTCGGCGTCACCGTCGTGTCCGGCGGCTCGGTCTGGAACACGTTCCCGCCGCACCTGCACGGCCGCCGCACCGAGATCTACTGCTACGTCGACCTCGACGAGCAGGACCGCGTCTTCCATTTCATGGGCGAGCCCGGCGCCACCCGCCACCTCGTGCTCCGCAACCGTGAGGCCGTCATCTCCCCGCCGTGGTCGATCCACTCCGGCGCCGGCACCGGGTCGTACGCCTTCATCTGGGCGATGGCCGGCGAGAACAACGCCTACACCGACCTGAGCCCCGTGCCGCTGGAGGACCTGTGACCACCGACCCGGCTGCCGGGACGGCCACCCAGGCCACCCAGGCGCGCTCGCCCTTCGACCTGCACGGCAGGCGCGCTGTGGTGACCGGCGCCGGGCGTGGCCTCGGCCGGGCGATCACGCTCGGGCTCGCCCGGGCGGGCGCCGACGTCGTCCTGCTCGGCCGGCCGGGCAACCAGGACACCACTCGCGATCTGGCCGCCGACCTCGGCGTGGAGGCCGACGTCGTCGACCTGGACGTGAGCGACCTCGACGCGGTCGAGCGGGTCAGCGCCGAGCTGAACGACTCGCGCCAGGTCGACATCGTGATCAACAACGCCGGGATCATCGACCGCGCAGACTCCGTCGCCGTCGGCCGCGAGTCCTGGCAGCGGGTGCTCGACGTCAACCTCAACGGGCTCTTCTTCCTCACCCAGCAGCTCGGCCGGCCGATGGTCGAACGGGGCCACGGCAAGGTCGTCAGCATCGCGAGCCTGCTGTCCTTCCAGGGCGGCCTGCGCGTGGTGTCGTACGCCGCCAGCAAGCACGGCGTGGCCGGGGTGACCAAGGCGCTGGCCAACGAGTGGGGACCCCACGGCGTCCAGGTCAACGCCATCGCGCCGGGCTACATGGTCACCGACAACACCACGGCGCTCCGCGAGGACGCGGACCGCTCGCGCTCCATCCTCGACCGCATCCCGGCCGGCCGCTGGGGCACCGCCGAGGACATCGCCGGAGCGGCCGTCTTCCTCAGCTCGCCCGCCGCCGACTACGTCAACGGCCACGTCCTGGCCGTGGACGGCGGCTGGATGGCTCGCTGACCCACCTCTCCCATCAGTCCCACCGCCGGTCACCGGCACAGAACGAAACAGAGGAACGACAATGAAGTTCACCTCTCGACACACCACCGCTCGACACAGCACCGCCCGGCACGCGGCCGCCGTCATCGGCGTCGCCCTGGCGGCCGCCACCCTCACGGGCTGCACCGAACAGGCCGGCGGTGGCGCTGCCGCCGGCGGGGACGGCGCCGCCGCCTGCGACCCCGCGGACGTGACCCTGGTCGGCCAGGTCCGCAACGAGTCCAACCCCTACGAGGCCGCCTGGCTGGACGGCGGCGACGCGTTCGCCGAGCAGGTCGGCCTCACCCAGGAGCGCCTGACCTACGACGGCGACTCGACGCGCCAGCAGGAGCAGATCAGCCAGCTGCTCGCGGGCGACACCGAGTGCCTCGTCATGAACATCCTGCCCAACGGCGACTCCGACACCCCGCCCATCGTGGAGGGGGCCGAGGAGGCGGGCGCCTACCTCGTCACCCAGTGGAACAAGCCGGCCGACCTGAACGTCACCGACTACGACCGGTGGCTGTCCCACATCACCTACGACGGCGTGGAGTCGGGCAAGCAGATCGGCGACGCGCTGGCCGAGGCCATCGGCGGCTCGGGCGGCATCGTGGCCCTGCAGGGCATCCTGGACACCGGCGCCGCCAAGGACCGGTTCGCCGGGCTCGAGGAGTCTCTCGCGGCCAACACGGACGTCGAGCTGCTCGACGACCAGACCGCCAACTTCTCCCGCGCGGAGGCGCTGGAGGTGACCAAGACGCTGCTCACCAAGCACGGCGACGATGTCAAGGGCATCTGGGCCGCGAACGACGACATGGCGCTCGGCGCGCTCGAGGCGCTGCAGCAGGCCGGCCGTGACGACGTCGCGGTGGTCGGCATCGACGCCGTGCCGGACGCGCTCACCGCGATCCAGGACGGCACCATGACGGCGACCGTCTCCAGCGACGGCCCGTGGCAGGGCGGTATCGGCCTCGCCATCGGCTACTGCGTGGCCACCGGCGAGCTCGCCGCCGAGGACATCGCCGACGAGGACCGCGCCTGGTTCGCCGAGCAGTTCCTCATCGGGCAGGACAACGTCGCCGACTTCGTCTCCCCGGAGGTCAGCGCGGACGACTTCGCCTGCGACAACCTCTTCAGCCGGTCGCAGGGCGCGATCTCGTGACCATGGCACCCCCCACCGAGACAGGCACAGGGGCCGGCGCAGGGGCCGGCACAGAAGTCGGCACCGACCCTGCGCAGCGCCCCCGGCCTCGGCGGGGGGTGTCACTGCGGGACGCCGGTCCGCCGATCGCCCTGGTCGTGATCTTCGGCGTCTTCGCAGTCCTCAGCCCTGACTTCCGGACCGTCTCGAACGTGCAGAACGTCCTGGACGCCGCGGCGGTGCTCGCGGTCGTGACCTGCGGCATCAGCTTCGTGCTGATGATGGGGTCGATCGACCTGTCCGCACCCGGCATCATGGGGGCGGCCGCGATCACGGTCGCCCTCCTGGCGGCCAACAACCGCAACGACAACGACCTGGGGCTGCTCGCGGTCGCCGTCGCCGTCCTCCTGGCTGCCGCCCTCGGCTGTCTCAGCGGGCTCGCTCTGGTCGTGCTGAAGGTGCCGTCGTTCATGACGACCCTCGGCATCTCCGCGGTGGGTCTCGGCCTGGCCACCCTCATGTTCGCGGGGGTGCAGCCCAACGTCTCCGACCCGATGCTCGAGGGCTGGGCGGTCGAGCGGTTCCTGGGCCTGGCCCGCCTGACGTGGATCGCGCTGGCCTGCGTGCTCGTGGGCTGGCTCGTGCAGCGCTACACGCGCCTGGGCCGGTACGCGTTCGCGATCGGCGGCGCCGAAGAGGTGCTGGCGCTGTCCGGCGTGCGGGTCGCGCCGTACAAGGTGGCGGTCTTCACGATGGCCGGTGCGTTCTACGGCCTCGCCGGCGTGCTGGTCACGAGCCAGCTCGGCGCGGGGCTCGTCCAGGCAGGCCGGGGCTACGACTTCTCTGCCATCACCGCCGCCGTCGTCGGTGGCACGCTGCTCATCGGCGGCCGCGGCGGCATCCTGCACTCCACCGTCGGGGTGCTGCTCGTGACCGTCCTCACCAACGGCCTGGTCCAGGTAGGGGTGAGCCCCTACTGGCAGGGCGGGGTCCAGGGCCTCATCGTCGTCGCGGCCGTCGCGGCCGCCGTCATCCCACAGCGTCGTAGGAACCAGGTGACCAAATGACCACCGACCTGCAGGCCCAGCCCGAGCCGAGGACACCGGCACCCGTGCCCGCGCTCGAGGTGCGCGGCCTGGTCAAGCACTACCCGGGCGTCAAGGCGCTCGACGGCGTCGACCTGGTCGTGCGCCAGCACGAGGTGCTCGGCCTGGCCGGCGAGAACGGCGCGGGCAAGTCCACGCTGCTCAAGGCCCTGGTCGGCCTGGTGCGGCCGGACGGCGGCGAGATCTGGGTGCGCGGCGAGAAGGTGCGGCTGCGGAGCATCATGGACGCCGCCGACCACGGCATCGGCATGGTGTTCCAGGAGCAGTCGCTGGTGCCCAACCTCACCGCCGCCGAGAACATAGTGCTCGGCAGCGAGGGGCCCGGCGTGCGCCGCGGCGTCTACCGCTGGAGCACGATGCGCAGGCTCGCGCAGGAACAGCTCGACAAGATCGGGTCGCACATCGACCCCCTCGCCCGCACCGACACCCTGAGCTTCGCCGACCGGCAGATGGTCGAGATCGCCAAGGTGCTCCGCATCGAGGAGCGCACGTCCCACCCGCCGGTGATCATCCTCGACGAGCCCACCTCGGTGCTGGAGTCGAAGGAGATCGAGACCCTGTTCACCCAGGTGCGCAGGCTGCGCGAGTTCGCGTCGGTCGTCTTCGTCTCGCACCGGCTCGACGAGGTGCTCGACGTCTGCGACCGCGTGGCAGTGCTGCGCGGCGGCCGGTCGGTGGGGGAGCTGCCCGCCGCGGACGCCGCCCCGGCCGAGCTGCACCGCATGATGATCGGCTCCACCGGGTCCGACGACCACTACCACGGCGGGGCCGCCGAGGGGTCGCACGAGGGGGCCGACGAGCGCTCGGACGAACCCCGCAGGCCCCGCCTCGTGGTCCGCGGCCTGACCGGCAAGACCTTCCGCGACGTCGACCTCGACGTGCACGCGGGCGAGATCGTCGGCATCGTCGGCGTCCACGGCTCGGGCCGCGAGGACGTGTGCCGGGCGCTGTTCGGCGCCGAGCCCACCACGGCGGGCGAGGTGGTGCTCGACGGCGAGCGGCTCGACCTGTCCGGCACCCGCGCGGCCTGCGCCGCCGGCGTCGGCTACGTGCCGGCCGAGCGCAAGACCGAGGGCATGGTGGGTCCGATGTCGGTGGCCGACAACATGACCCTCACCAAGCAGCAGGCGCGCTGCACCGGCCCCGTGGTGCGGCCGCGCAAGCAGGCCACGCTGGTGGACAGGTGGATCGAGCGGCTCTCGATCCGCACCCCGCACCGGGGCACCGCGATCCAGCGCCTGTCGGGCGGCAACCAGCAGAAGGTGGTGCTGGCCCGCTGGCTGGTGGCCGGCGACGTCCGCCTGCTGCTGCTCGACCACCCGACCCGCGGGCTCGACATCGGGGCCCGCTCGGAGGTGTACCGCCTGATGCGGGAGCTCGCGGCCGGCGGCGTCGCCACGGTGCTGCTCGCCGACAGCCTCGAGGAGGCGATAGGGATGTCCGACCGGATCATCGTGATGAGCGACGGCCGGGCCACCACCGAGGTCGCCGCCCCCGCCGGGGGCAAGCCGACCCCGCTCGACCTCGTCAAGGAGATGGTCTGACCGTGTCCGCACCCGTCCTCACGACGCCGGCCCCCGACGCCGTCGTCCTGGCGCGCCCCACCCTCGGCCAGCGCCTGACGTCGTTCATGCCGGTCATCGCGCTCGTCGTGCTGCTGACAGCGCTGACGATCGCCGACCCCAGCTTCCTGACGCTGAACAGCCTCACCGCGGCGGTCCGCACCTCGGCGCCGCTCGTCGTGCTCGCGGCCGGTGCCACCCTGGTGGTCCTGTGCGGCGGCATCGACCTGTCGATCGCCGCGCTCTGCTCGCTCGCGACAGTCTTCTTCGCGCTGTGGCTGCCCGACCTCGGGGGGCTCACCACCGTCGCGATCATCGCGGCCACCGCCGCGATCGGGGCGCTGCAGGGCGTCACCCACGTGCTGCTCCGCATCCCCTCGTTCATCGTCACCCTGGGCGGCATGAGCATCTTCTCCGCGATCGCCCTGGTGATCTCCGACGCCGGGCCGATCCGGGTGGTCGACCGGGACACCACCAACTGGCTCACCCTCTACGTGGGCGGCGTGGTGCCGATGGCGTTCGTGGTCGCGCTGGTGGTCGTCGCGGTCATCTCGCTGGTGCTCCGGCTCACCCCGCTCGAGACCTGGGTCCGCGCCACCGGCTACTCCGAGTCGGCGGCCCGGCTGGGCGGTGCGCCGGTCGACCTGGTCAAGGTCGCCGCGTTCACCGTCTCCGGTGCGTGCGCCGGCCTGGCCGCCGTCATGCTGGTCTCCCGGAACTTCAGCGGCAGCCCGTCGATGGCCGACAACCTGCTGCTGCCGGCGGTCGCTGCCATCGTGGTGGGCGGGACCGCCATCACCGGCGGCCACGGCTCGCTGTGGCGCAGCCTCGCCGGTGCGCTCGTGGTGACGCTGCTCCGGGTCGGGCTGCCGATCGTCGGCGTCCCGTCGGCCTGGGAGCAGATCCTCTACGGCGCGATCATCGTCGCCGCCGTCGCGCTCACCCTCGACCGATCGAAGGTCCTGATCATCAAGTAGCCGCGCCGCCATGTCTCAGCCCCACGAACGACCTCGAACCCTAGAAAACCACGGAAGGCTCTCATGTCCGAGAATCCCCAGCTCCTGCCCGCCGTCTCCTCCTTCCTCTCCTCGCCCCGGCAGCTGCTGATCGACGGCGAATGGGTGGACGCCAAGGACGGCCAGACCTTCGCGACGGTCAACCCCGCGACGGCGGAGGTCCTCGTCCACGTCGCCCAGGCCTCCGCGGTCGACGCCGACCGGGCGGTCGTGGCCGCGCGCAACGCGTTCGAGTCGGGCCCCTGGTCGACGATGACCCCGCGCGACCGCTCGCACCTGCTGTGGCGTATCGGCGACATGATCGACGAGCGCACCGAGGAGTTCGCGCAGCTCGAGTCGCTCGACAACGGCAAGAGCCTCGCGTCCGCGCGGGGCGACGTCGGCGTGGCCGCCGAGCTGTTCCGGTACTTCGCGGGCTGGGCCACCAAGATGGAGGGCACGACGATCCCGATGTCGGTGCCCGGCCGCGACTTCCACGCCTACACCCGCCGCGAGGCGATCGGCGTCGTCGCGGGCATCGTGCCGTGGAACTTCCCGCTGACCATGGCGGCGTTCAAGATCGTCCCGTCCATCACGGCGGGCAACACGATCGTGCTCAAGCCGGCCGAGCAGACCCCGCTCACCGCGCTCCGGCTCGGCGAGTTGCTGCTGGAGGCCGGCGTCCCGGCCGGTGTCGTCAACATCCTGCCCGGGTTCGGGGACGCGGGCGCGGCGCTGGTCGACCACCCCGGCGTCGACAAGGTCGCCTTCACGGGCAGCACCGAGGTGGGCAAGAAGATCGCCGCCGGCGCGTCGAAGAACCTCAAGAAGGTGTCGCTGGAGCTCGGCGGCAAGGCGCCCAACATCATCTTCGCGGACGCCGACCTCGACGCCGCGATCGCCGGCGCCGCGCTGGCCGGCTACTTCAACGAGGGCCAGTGCTGCGTCAACGGCTCGCGCCTGTACGTCCAGCGTGAGGTGTTCGACCAGGTGATCGAGGGTGTCGCCGCGGCGGCCAGGGCCATCAAGGTCGGAGACGCGTTCGACCCGGCGACCACGATGGGGCCGCTCGTCTCGCAGGAGCAGCACGAGAAGGTCATGGGCTACGTCCGCGGGGCGGTGGCCGACGGCGCCACGCTCGCCGCGGGCAGCGCCGACCCGGCCGCCGAGAACGGCTACTTCTTCGCGCCGACCCTCATCACCGGTGTCACCGAGCAGATGGCCGTCCAGACCGACGAGATCTTCGGACCCGTCATCACCGCCATCCCGTTCGACACCGAGGACGAGGTCGTCGCGGCGGCCAACAACACGGTCTACGGCCTGGCGGCAGGCGTGTGGTCGCGCGACCTCAGCACCGCCCACCGGGTCGGGAGCAAGCTGCGGGCCGGCACGGTCTGGCTCAACACCTGGCACGCGGACGACGTCACCCTCCCGCGGGGCGGCTTCAAGCAGTCCGGCTGGGGCCGCGAGCTGGGGTCGTTCGGCCTGGACGACTACACGGAGCTGAAGACGGTCATCGCAGAGCTGCGCTGACCGTGCGTCGCGGTCCGGGCGGCCGGCCTTCCACGGGCCGGCCGCCCGGGTCGCCGTCATACCCCCACACAACCACGTGCGAAAAGGGATTCAACGATGAACCTGTTGCGCAGACCTGACCTGCGGCGCCCCGCGCGCCGCCCCCGCCGGGCGCCCGCGCGCCTGACGGCCATGCTGGCCGCCCTCGCGGTGGCCCTACCCCTCGCGAGCGGCGTGGCGCAGGCCGCCCCCGACACGTCCGCGCAGGCCGCCGTCGGCTCCGTCGACGATGGAGTCCTGCGCGTCCTGCTGTTCTACAAGCCCAACTTCCACGCCTCCCACGTCCAGGCCCGCCAGGCCATCCGCGACCTCGTCACGGACCTGGGCGTCGAGTACGACCAGCCGGTCGAGATCCAGGAGACCGAGGACCCCGCCGCCTTCACCACGGAGAACCTCGCGACCAAGGACACGGTCGCCTTCGCCCAGACCGGAGGCGTCCTGTTCAACGTGGCCCAGCGTGCGGCGCTCGAGGCCTACATCCGCGGCGGCGGCGGGTACATGGGCCTGCACTACGCGGGCTGGTCGGTCGGGCAGAGCGAGCACGACGTGAACCCGTTCTACGCCCGGCTCGTGGGCGCGATGTCCGAGGGACACCCCGAGAACCCCGCGGTCCGCCCGGGCCGGGTGGTGGTCAAGGACGCCGCGCACCCGCTGACCCAGGGGCTGCCCGCCGACTTCACGCGCAGCGACGAATGGTACGACTGGCTGGTCAACCCCGCGCCCAACGTGCGCACCCTGCTGAACGCCGACGAGTCGTCGTACGGCGGCGGCAACAACGGCACCAACCACCCGATCACCTGGTGTCAGGAGATCGACGAGGGCCGCTCCTGGTACTCCGGGATGGGACACGAGGGCTCGGCGTACTCCGAGGCCCCGATCCGCACGCAGATGAAGAACGGCCTGGCCTACTCCTCGGGCCTGCTGCCGGCCGACTGCTCGCCCCCGGACAAGTCCGAGCAGGGCTCCTGGAGCGGCGTCACGCCCTGGCCGCTGGTCCCGATCAACGCGGCGCTGACGTCCGACGGCAAGGTCCAGTCGTTCGGCAGCGTCTCGTCGGGCTGCACCGACAGCACGCCCTACGACTTCGGCGGCAACTCGTGCGTCACGCAGGGCGGCCAGATGGAGATCGACGTCTGGGACCCGGCGGAGCCGCGCACCACCGCGAACGTGAGCGACAACGTCGTCACGAACTCGACCTACACCGACCTGTTCTGCTCGATGCAGGTGCAGATGCCGCACCGGCGGGCCACGATGACCGTCGGCGGCGACGACAGCCTGGGCGGCAACGCGCCCAACGACGGGTCGCTCGGTGTCACCAGCTACACGACGAACCAGGGCCTGCGCACCGAGGCCCCGATGAACTTCCCGCGCTGGTACCCCACGGGGACCACGCTGCCCGACGGCTCCGTCGTCGTCCAGGGCGGCAGCCTCAAGGGCGGCCCCGGTGGCCCCGGCGTGCTGACCCCGGAGATCTACACCCCGGACGAGGGCAGCTCCTGGAAGCTGCTGGAGGGCGCCACCAGCGCCGCCGCGTACGGCGACGGCGGCAACGGCAACGGACCCGACGAGAACCGCTGGTGGTACCCGCGCGCGTTCGTCGCGCCGGGCAGCGGCAACGTCTTCAACATCACCGGCACCCAGATGTACGAGCTCGACCCCTCGGGCGACGGCGAGATCACGCTCCGGGGCACCCTGCCCGCGGACGTCGCCAACCAGGGCGGGCTCGGCAACCCGGTGGGCGCCACGTCGACGGCGACCATGTACCGCCCGGGCAAGATCCTGCAGGTGGGCGGCGGCTGGTGGGCCAACGGCGGGGGACCGGCCGGTGCTCGCGCCGGCCTCACCGTCGACATCACCGGCGGCACCGACGCCCCGGTGGTCGAGGCGACCGAGCCGATGAAGCACCAGCGGCACTGGGCCACCTCCACGGTGCTGCCCGACGGCGACGTGATCGTCACGGGCGGCTCGCGGGACAACAACGGCAACGGCGGCTACGTCACCACCGCCGAGATCTGGGACCCCGACACCGGTGAGTGGACGGTGGTGGACGTGCCCTACGAGCACGCCCGGCTCTACCACTCGACGGCTCTGCTCCTGCCCGACGGCCGCCTGATGGTGGGCGGCGGCGGCACGCCGGGCCCGCGCAACTACACGGACGTGGAGTTCTACTCGCCGTCCTACCTCTTCGACGGCAACCAGCCGGCGGAGCGTCCTCAGGTCTCGGGCGTCCCGAAGAAGGTGGGCTACGACGGCACCTTCGACGTGCAGGCCGACGCCGGGGTCTCCCGCGTCACGCTGGTCCGCAACGGCTCGGTGACGCACGGGTTCAACAACGACCAGAACTTCCAGGACCTGGCGTTCGCCCAGGAGGGCGGCGACCTCACCATCGAGACGCCGGTCGACGGCACCTACGCCCCGCCCGGCGCGTACATGCTGTTCGTCTTCGACGAGGACGGCACGCCGTCGGTGGCCGACATCGTCCAGATCGACCCGACCGTCGAGATGGACGCCCGCGCCCCGCACCTGGTCGACCAGCTCGAGTACCCGCGCATCCCGGCCGAGTGGCGCTCCGCCAACCCGCCGGCAGTGGTGGACGTCGAGCCCGGCAACGGCCGGATGTCCCCGTGGGAGGTCGACAGCGAGGTCCAGCTGGTCCGCGCCGCGGCCTCCAGCCAGGGCGGCCTCGGCGCCACGGGCTATCACCTCGGTGTGGGCAGCGAGGGCAGCCTGACGCGCACGGTCAAGGGTCTCGACCCGGGGCGTGAGTACCGCCTCTCGCTGCGCTACGCCCGCGACAGCCGGTCCGCCGGCACCGCACCCGGCACGGCGGACCTCACTATCGGCGACCTGTCGACGACCCTGTCGGCAGCGCCGGACCTGTCGTCGCAGAGCAAGTTCGGCACGTACGTCGGCACCTTCACCGCGGGGGCCCGGTCGCAGGACCTGACCATCGCCGCCGGGGACTCCGGCGCGGGGGTCATGATCGACGACGTGGTGATCGTGGGCTCCGACCCGGGTGCCTCCGACGTCCCGGTCCACTACGAGTTCGAGGAGGGCACCGGGACCCGGGCCGCCAACAGCGGGACCGACACGGCGGTGGGCGCCGCCACCCTGACCGGCGCTACCGGCTGGAGCGAGAACGGCGTCTTCGGCGACGCGCTCGATCTGACGGGCGGCACCAACGCCAACGCGGCGGACCTGCCGGACAACCTGCTCCAGGGCGAGACGGACTTCACCACCTCGTTCTGGGTGCGGCCCGACACCAAGGCGAGCTGGATCGGTCTGTTCCACCTCGGGGACGGGCTCGCGGACGCGGGCAGCTTCTTCCAGATCCAGATGCAGACCAACGCCGCAGGGGCGACCGGGCTCGCGGCGACGTTCAAGGCCAAGGGCGCCGCGCTGCAGGAACGGGTCTACGCCACGCCGACCCGTGACGTGGTGGCCGGCGAGTGGAACCACGTCGCGTTCACCCGGCAGGGTGCGACCGGCACGCTCTACCTCAACGGCGACCCGATCGCGTCGCGCGACGACCTGACGATCGACATGTCCGACGTCGGGCCGACGGCCAACAACTGGCTGGGCCGCAACGGGTTCCCGGACCCGGCGTACGACGGCCTCATGGACGACGTCCGCGTCTACACCTCGACGCTCGGCGACGCCGAGATCGCCGCCCTGTACGACGACGGCACCGCGCTCGCCACGACCACCACGGTCACGGTCGAGCCGGTCTCCCCGTCGCCGTTCGCCGAGCCGGTGACCGTCACCGGAGCCTTCGCGGCCGCGAGCGGCGGAGCCCCGGCGGGCGTCGCCGAGCTGTGGGTCGACGGGGCCCGCGTGGGCGGTCAGGCCGACGTGGCCGCCGGGGCGGTGTCGTTCGCCGACGTCGCGCTCTCCCCGGGTGAGCACGACGTGCAGGTCCGCTTCCTCGCCGACGACGGGTGGCGCGACTCCGCGCAGACCGTCAAGCACACGGTCGAGCGACCGCCGCCCGGTGAGGGGACGCCGATCCACTACGCCTTCGACGAGGGCCAGGGCACGACGGCGGCCAACACCGGCCTGGACAGCTCCGTGGGGGCGGCGACGCTCGGCGGGTCTGCCGGCTGGACCCCGGACGGGCGGTTCGGTACGGGCATCAACCTGCCCGGCGGCGCGTCGGGTACGGGCAACCAGGTAGAGCTGCCGGACAACATCGACGCGGGCATGGACGACCAGTTCAGCGTGTCGATCTGGGCCCGTCCGGACGCCCTGCCCACGTGGGTGCCGCTGCTGCAGATCGGCAGCAGCACCGACACGTTCTTCCTGCTGCAGTCCAACACCCAGACCAGCGGGGCCACCGGCTTCGCCGCGACGTTCAAGGCGCCGGGCACCCCGGGCAGCGCCCAGGAGCGTCTGGTGCTGGGCCAGGGCAACGACCTCCCGCTCAACGAGTGGACGCACGTGGTGTTCACCCAGAGCGGGTCGGTCGGGAAGATCTACTTCGACGGCGAGCTGCAGGCCACGCGCGACGACTTCACCGTCAGCATCGGTGACATCGGCGTTGGCGGGCAGACGACGACGAACCTCATCGGCGGCACGAGCTGGCCGGACGCCCGCTGGGACGGCCTGGTCGACGACTTCCGGATGTTCGGGTACGAGCTGACCGCCGAACAGGTGGGCGACCTGCACGCCGGCCCGGCGTCGAACACGGCGCCGGTGGGCGCCGCAGACGCCTACGGCACCGTCGAGGACGAGCCGCTGTCCGTGGAGGCGCCGGGGCTCCTGGCGAACGACACCGACGTCGACGGCGACGACCTGACCGCTACCGGGCTCACGCAGCCGGCCAACGGTGAGGTCGCGCTGGAGGCCGACGGCTCGTTCACCTATACGCCCGACAGCGGGTACTTCGGGACGGACACGTTCACCTACAAGGCGTCCGACGGCGCGGCGACGTCGGCGGCGACGACCGTGACCATCACCGTCGAAGAGGGTGAGCAGCCGCCGGTCAACACGGCACCGGAGGCGGCGAACGACGCCTACGCGGCGGTGGGCGGGCAACCGCTCACGCTCCCGGCGCCGGGCGTGCTGGCCAACGACACCGATGCCGACGGCAACGTGCTGACCGCCACCGGGGTGACCCAGCCCGCCAACGGCGAGGTCACGCTGGAGGCGGACGGGTCCTTCACCTACACCTCCGACGCCGGGTTCTCCGGCAAGGACGTCTTCACCTACCGGGCCGACGACGGGGAAGACCTCTCCGCGGCGGCCACGGTGACCATCACGGTGAAGTCACCCGCGGTGACGGCGGTGGCCGGGGTGGCCCTGCCCATCACCTACGGCACGGCGGGCACGGTCTCGGTGGCGGTCTCACCGGACACGGCCACGGGCTCGGTCGAGCTGCGCAACGGCGACACCGAGCTCGCGACGGCCACGATCGGGGACGGACGGGCAACCCTCGTCCTGCCGGCCACCTCGCTCCGGCCGGGGGTCTACGACCTGACGCTGAGCTACGGGGGCGACGCCGACCACCGCGCGTCGTCGTCGAAGGTCCGGGTAGTGGTGGAGAAGGTGATGCCCACCATGGAGATCACGGCGAAGAAGGGCTCGAAGAAGAAGGCGGTCATCGACGTGTCGCTCACCGCGCCGCACGACGTCCGGGTGACCGGGCAGGTGCGGGTGGCGATCCAGGGCGGTCAGACACTCCTCGGGACGCTCGAGAACGGGAAGGTCCGTCTCGAGACGCCCCAGCCCAAGGGCAAGGACCTGACACTGACGGCGACCTACCTCGGCAGCGAGCTCGTGCTCGCGGCGGAGACCAGGGTGACGCTCAGGCTGAAGTAGAAGCAGCGTGGGCCCGGAGGACGAATCCTCCGGGCCCACGCTGTCCTACTTCTCTTCGAGTCGGACGTCAGTCGTCCGCGAGGGCGGCGACCACGCCCGCGCGGCTCTCGTCCTCGCTGGCGAGCACGCCGCCGTTGGCGACGATGTCGGGGGTGATCTCGCTGAAGACCATGCGGACGTCCTGGCGGCGGGCGCCCAGGATCTCGACGGCGTTCTCGGCGACTGCCTTGGCGAACTCGCGGCGCTGCTCGAGGGTGCGGCCGGCCAGCAGCTCGACGGTGATGTTGGGCATGTCTTCCCTCCGGAGGTGGTCGCCCCGCACACCACAACGTGTTCACGGGTGCGACCTTGGTTCATTGACATGAACCAAGGTACGCGCACCATGCAGTGCAGTCCATGATTTCTGGCCCTCAGTTCACACTCTTGACAGTGGTTCGACCCGCTGGTTTGGTGTGGGGGCCCCTCCACCTCTCGGGAGTCACCATGAATCGCACGACGGTCGTTCGCCGCGTGACCCTGTCCGGGCTCGCCGCCGTCGGCCTTGTGGCCCTCGGGGCGACGTCGGCGATGGCGCACGTGACCATCACCCCGTCCACCACCGCGGCGGGCGCGACGGCCGAGCTCCGGGTCGAGATCCCGCACGGGTGCGTCGGGTCGGCGACGACGGCGATCTCCATCCGGATGCCCGACGGCGTCTCGGACGTGACCGCCTCCGGTACCGACCGCTGGACGGTCGAGCAGGCAGCGGACGCCCTGACCTGGACGACCGACGAGCCGCTCCCGGACACCGAGCACGCAGAGGTCGAGTTCTCCGTGCGCCTGCCCGACGACGAGGGCGCGACGCTCGTCTTCCCGGTCATCCAGCAGTGCGAGCAGGGCGAGGCGGCCTGGACCGAGGTCGCCGAGCACGGGGAGGGCCACGACGGGCTCGAGAGACCGGCGCCCGTCCTCGTCGTGACGCCCGGCGAACCGGGGACCGAGAGCGCCGACGCCGAGGTGCGGAGTCCCGTGATCACCTACGGTGCGGCCGGCGTCCTGGCCGCGGGCGTCCTGGCGGGCGGGGCGGTCCTGCTGCGCCGTCGGCGACGCCCATGACGTCCCCGGGCGTGGGGCGGCGCACCGGCGGCTGGCTGCTCCTGCTCGCCGTCGTCTGCGCGCTGCTGCTCGGCCCGGCGGTCAGCGCCTCCGCCCACGCGACCCTGGTGCGCACCGACCCGGCGCACGGCGCGGTGCTGGAGACCGCGCCCGAGCGGATCACGTTCGGCTTCAACGAGTCCGTGATCGGCGTCCCGACGGGGATCAAGGTGTTCGACGCGACCGGGGAGGAGGTCGCCTCCACCGCCTCGGTGCACGGGTCGGAGCTCTTCGTGGACCTCGACGAGAAGGTCGGCGACGGCACGCTGGTGGTCGTCTGGCGCCTCGTGTCGGAGGACGGGCACCCGATCGGCGGCTCCCTGAGCTTCTCCGTCGGTGCCCCCAGCGACGTCGTGGACGTGCCGTCGGCCGACGCCGACGCGGTCACCGACGCGCCCTTCGCGCTCGGCCTGGTCCGCGGCCTGGGCTACGTGGGCCTCCTCGTGGCCGCCGGGGTGGCGGCCTTCACGGTCCTGTTCCTGCCGCGCGACGGCGGAGCCGACCGCTCGCGCTCCCGGCTTCGTCCGGTCGCCCGCGTCGCGGCCGGCGTCGCCGCGCTCGGCTGGGGGCTGGCCGTGCCGCTGGTCGCGCTGTACCAGCTGGGCGTGCCGGCCTCGGCGATCACCGAGGGCTCCACCTGGTCGGCGCTCGCGCCCGCCGAGTACGTCGTCCCCGCGGTTGTCGTGGCGGGGCTCGCGCTGGCTGCCGGGGCGCTCCCGGCGTCCGCCGCCCCCGGCAGGACCCGGGCGGGCCTCGTGCTGGCCGGCAGCGCCCTCGCGGTCACCGCGCCCGCGTTCACCGGGCACACGCGTGCCGCCACGCCAGAGGCCCTGGTGATCGGCGTGGACGTGCTGCACCTGGCCGCGGGAACCCTGTGGCTCGGCGGCCTCGTGGCGATCGCCCTCGTGCTCGGGGACCTCGCGCGCGGCGACTCCGGCGCCGTCGTGCTCGGCAGGTTCTCGGCCTGGGCCGCCGGGCTGCTCGCGGTGCTCGTGGTCGCCGGGACGGTCCTGGCCTGGCGGATCGCCGGGTCCTGGGACGCGCTCCTCGACTCCGGTTACGGTGCCCTGCTCCTCGTGAAGGTCCTCGCCGCGCTGGTCGCCGTCGGCATCGCCGCGTGGAACAGGTTCGCCTTGATGCCGCGCGTCCGGACGCGTTCCACCCCGCTGGTCAGGACGGCGCTCGCGGAGGCAGGGGTGCTGGTCGTGGTCCTGCTGGTCACCGGCTTCCTGGTGGACCGGAGCCCGGAGAGCGCCACGGCTGTCACGTCCGCCGAGGAGTCCGCCGCGAGCGCCGGGGAACCGGTGGTGCTGGGCCAGATCTCGGCGCGGATCGCCCTGGACCCGCCGGCCGTCGGGCCGGCCACCCTCACCATCACGATGACCGACGCGCTCGGGGAGCCCGCCGAGGGCTACGAGGCGCCGCGGCTCAGCCTGAAGTCCGGCGAGGTGGACCTCGGAGAGGTGCAGGTCGCCTCGCTCGGGCCGGGCGTCTACGCCGGCGAGGTGGTGCTGCCGACCGGGGGCGAGTGGGAGGTGCAGGTGTCCCTGCGCACGACGGAGTTCGACAACCCGGTGCGGACGGTGACGTTCAACGTCCCCTGAGCTGGTTCCGTGAGCGGGTTCGAGCCCCCCGCTTGACCTTGTGGCTGCTGCAACCTCGATCCTGGAGTCATGCTCACCATCAGCGACTTCAGCGAGATGTGCTACCTGTCGCCCCAGACCCTGCGCTACTACCACTCCGAGGGACTGCTGGTCCCGGCCGACGTCGACCCGCAGACCGGCTACCGCTCGTACACGTTCGACCAGGTCGAACAGGCGATGCTGGTCACGATCCTGCGCGGCACGGGGATGAGCGTCAAGCTCGTGCGGCGGGCCCTCGACGAGCCGGGCGAGGCACCCGCGCTGCTGCGGGAGCACGCCGCCGAGGTGGCGGCCCAGCGGCAGCTCCAGGACGAGGCGATCAGCGACGCGCGAGAGCTCGTCGGCTCGCGGCCGGAGGCGCGCCTGCGGCAGGTCCCTGAGGCCACCGTGGTGTCGCGGCTGGTGACGGTCGAGGCCGGGCCCGACCGGTACGACTGGGCGGCGGCCGAGGCCACGCTCGCCGCCGCCCTCGACGATCTGGTCGCGACCGTCGAGTCGGGCGGCGGCGTCGTCTCCGGAACGCCCTGGCGTGGCTGGACGCGCGGGACCGAGGAGCAGCGGCAGGGTGCCGACGGGCCGCCCTGGCTGGTGACCGTGCCCGTCGAGGCCACCGCGGTGGCGCTGGCAGCCCTGCCTGACGACGTGGTGGTGCACACCTTCGAGGCCCGCGAGGAGCTGGCGATCTTCCTTCCGGGCAAGAGCTCGATGGCCAAGTTCGCCACCGCGATGTCCCGCCTGACGACGTATCCCCTCGACGCCGCCTACGTCGACTTCTCCCGGATGCGCCAGGTGCTGCACGACGACGGCGTCGAGACGGCGATGGCCGTCCGGCAGCTCGAGGACGCCGACCTGGCCGGATGATTCTTCGTTGAATGAGCCCAGGGGCTGTGTCAGGGTGAAATCGACGCCCACGCGAAAGGATCAATGCACATGGACCGGCTCGGTGACGACTCCTGGGAGCTGCCGGAGGTATTCGAGTACGAGGGACAGCCCGTGCGCTGGCACGCGATCGGCACGGGCGAACCGCTGGTGCTGCTGCACGGCACCCCGTTCTCCTCCGTCGTGTGGCGGCGCATCGCCCCGCTCCTCGCGCGACGGCGTCGGGTGTACTACTACGACCTCCTCGGCTACGGACGCTCGCACAAGGAGGACGGCCAGGACGTCTCGCTCGGTGTGCAGAACCGGCTCTTCGACAGTCTGCTGACGCACTGGGAGCTGGAGCGCCCCGACGTCGTCGCACACGACTTCGGCGGCGCGACCGCGCTGCGCACCCACCTGCTGGACGGGCGCGACTACCGGACGCTCACCCTGATCGATCCCGTGGCGCTCAGCCCCCACGGGTCGCCGTTCGTGCAGACCGCCCGTCGGCACGAGCAGGCCTTCGTCGAGCTGCCGGCCTACATCCACGACGCGCTCCTGCGCGCCTACGTCGCCGGGGCCGTGCACCGCTCGCTGTCGGAGGAGGAGATGCTCCGCTACACCGCGCCGTGGACGGGTGAGGTCGGTCAGGCGGCGTTCTACCGTCAGATCGCCCAGATGCGGGACGAGTACACCGACGAGATCCAGGACCGCTACGACGAGATGCGCTGCCCCGTCACGATCCTGTGGGGCGAGCAGGACGGGTGGGTGCCGCTGGACCGCGGGCGGGAGCTGGCGCGGCGCATCCCGGGCGCTGCCTTCCACACCGTGGCGTACGCCGGGCACCTCGTCCCGGAGGACGCGCCGGAGGCAGTCGTGGCGACGGTGCTCGAGGCCCTCGGTGAGCGCTCCTCAGCGAATCTCGGCTGAACGGCCCACACCCTAGCGCGACAGGAATCTATCGTTATACGATAGTTTTCCGCTGGCAATCGATAGGGGTGGTGGTCGTGAACGTTCTTGCGACAGGCCTGCTGAGAGCGGTCCTCGTCTTCATGTTCCTGGGTCTCCTCATGGCCCAGCTGTGGGTGCTCCCCGACATCTCGAGGTCCCTCGCGGTCCAGTACCCGGAGGCGGCGCACCTTCGTTCGCCGACCCTGGTGACCGCGAGCCTTGCTCTGGTGGCTGCTCAGCTGGTCCTCGTCTGCGTGTGGCGGCTGCTCACCCTGGTGCGCCGCGACACCGTCTTCTCGCCGGAGGGCTTCCGCTGGGTCGACGTGATCATCGGTGCCGCCGGAGGTGCCGGCGTGCTGGCGCTCGGCCTCCTGCTCTGGCTGACCTGGCAGACCACGCAGACCGGCCTGCAGCCGGGCATCGCCCTCCTGCTGCTCGGAAGCGCGGTGCTCGCTGCGGGTATCGCACTCCTCGTCGGTGTCCTGCGCTCCCTCCTCGCGAAAGCCGTCGGCCTGAAGGGCGAAGCGACCACCCTGCGAGCCGAGCTCGATGAAGTGGTCTGATGCCGATCATCATCGAGATCGACGTCATGCTCGCGCGCCGCAAGATGTCGGTGGGGGAGCTCGCCGAGCGGATAGGGATCACGCCCGCCAACCTCGCCGTCCTGAAGAACGGCCGTGCCAAGGCTGTCCGGTTCACCACGCTCGACGCCCTGTGTACCGTCCTCGACTGCCAACCGGGTGATCTGATCCGCCAGGTGCCGGACGGCGCCACCGACGCGGAGGCCTGAGACTCGGCAGCGACCTGACCTATGGGGTATGGGGTCCGTGGTAGGGAACGCCCGGCGCACCAGCCGGCTAGGCCGGCCCGGAGGTCTGATCGGTGAGCCTTGACCGGCGCGATATCATTGAGTCGATATCGTCTGGAGGTGGTCATCTTGGAACAGATCCTTATTCGCAATCTCCCCGCTGGAACCAAGGCGGTCCTGAGCGAGCGTGCCGCCCGGCACCACCGGTCGATGGAGGCCGAGGCTCGCGCGATCGTGGAGGAAGCGCTCATCGCTGAACCGACGAGCATCGTCGACTACCTCGCCATGCCGGAGAGTGACGACATCGACTTCGAGCCCGAGCGTCTGGGTCTGACCGCCCGCACCGCCGAGCTCTGATGTACGTCCTGGACACCAACGTCATCTCCGCCCTGCGCCGGCCCGACCGCGAACCTCTGGTCGCAGACTGGGCGCGCACCGTCCCGCTGGTCGACCAGTACATAACGGCGTTGACCGTCGCGGAGATCGAGCGCGGCGTCGTCCGCAAGGAGCAGACAGACCCCGCCCAGGGGGCGATCCTGCGGCGATGGCTCGCGGAGCGCGTCCTGCCCGGCTTCGCCGGCCGCGTCCTCCCGTTCGACCTGCCCGCCGCACGGATCCTTGCCCGCTACCCCGTCCCGGAGCACGCCCCTTACGACGACGCCCAGATCGCGGCCGTCGCCGAGGCACACGGGATGACCGTGGTCACCCGTAACCTCCGCCACTTCACGCCCCTGGGCGTTCGGGTGTTCTGCCCGTGGGTGCAGCCACCCAGAACGTAGACGCACCCCGAGGGACACACCTTCGGTGGCCGACCCGTCAGCGCTGGTGCGCGATACGTTGGCGCCATGGCAGTCGTCCTTCATCGTGCTCCGCGCACGGACCTGCTCGCGCGGGGCCTGGGGGACCTGCTCTCCACGCCCCTGGAAGACCCGTTCGCGACCGAGGTCGTCGTGGTACCCGCCCGCGGCGTCGAACGCTGGCTCGCGCAGCGGCTCAGCCATCGCCTCGGCGCTGCGGGCGGTCGGGACGACGGCGTGTGCGCCGGCGTCGATCTGCGCTCGCCGCACTCACTGTTCGCCGAGGTCACGGGCACCCGCGACGACGACCCGTGGGCGCCCGAAGCGCTGACCTGGCCGCTGCTGGCGGCGATCGACGCGAGCCTCGACGAACCGTGGGCCGCGCTGCTCGCCCAGCATCTCGGGCACGGGATACCGGGGGAGGAGGGGGACCTGCGGCGCGGTCGCCGGCTCTCCGTCGCCCGCCGCCTCGCGCGGCTGATGGCGGGCTACGCCGCCCAGCGCCCGGCGCTGGTCGCCGATTGGGCGGCGGGCCGCGACACCGACGGGTGCGGACGCGCGGTCCCCGCCGACCTCGCGTGGCAGCCGCGGCTGTGGCGGGCCCTGGCCGAGCGGGTCGACGGAGACCCGCCGCACGTGCGGCACGCCGCCGTCGTCGAGCGGCTGCGGGCCGAGCCCGGGGGATTCGACCTGCCGGAGCGGCTGTCCCTGTTCGGGCACACCCGCCTGGCCGCGAGCGAGGTAGAGCTGGTGGGCGCGCTCGGGGCACACCGCGACGTGCACCTGTGGCTGCCGCATCCCTCGGCGCCGCTGTGGTCGGCGCTCAAGGATCTCGGCGGGCCCGTCGACCGGGCTGCGGACCGCTCCCACGAGCGCGTCGGGCACCGGCTCCTGGCCACGCTCGGCCGCGACACGCGCGAGCTGCAGCGCACCCTGTCCGCGATCGACCTGCGGGACGAGCCCGTCCCCGGCGAGCCGGGCGCCGACGACGACGCAGAACCGCCGTCGACCCTCCTCGGGATGCTGCAGCGCGACCTGCGCGCCGATGCCGTCGGCGACGTCGGCACCCGCCTGCTCGACCCCGCCGACCGCTCGGTCCAGGTGCACGCCTGCCACGGCCCGGCGCGGCAGGTCGAGGTGCTGCGCGACGTGCTGCTCGGCCTGCTCGCCGACGACCCGACGCTCGAACCGCGCGACGTGCTCGTCATGTGCCCCGACATCGAGACGTACGCGCCGCTGGTCACCGCCGCCTTCGGGCTGGCCGACGTCGTGGGCCCGCAGGGCCACCCCGCGCACGGCCTGCGGGTGCGGCTCGCCGACCGGGCGCTGGACCGGACGAACCCGCTGCTCGCGGTGGTGATGCGGCTCCTGGACCTGGCCGGCGGCCGGGCGGGCGTGGGCGCCGTCGTGGACCTCGCCCACGCCGAGCCCGTGCGCCGACGCTTCGGGTTCCGTGACGACGACCTGGAACAGCTCGCGGGGTGGGCGCGCGAGACCGGCGTGCGGTGGGGGTTCGACGCCGCGCACCGCGCCGACTTCGGCCTGGCGGACTACGCGTCCGGCACCTGGCAGGAGGGAGTGGACCGGCTGCTCGCCGGTGTCGCGATGTCCGACGACACGGGCACCTGGTTGGAGCGCACCCTGCCCCTGGACGACGTCGGCAGCGGGCAGGTCGAGCTCGTCGGCCGCCTGACCGAGCTCGTGGAGCGGCTGCGGGACATCACCGACGCGCTCGTCGGCGGGCATCCGCTCGACCACTGGCTGACCGCGCTCGAGGAGGGCGTCGCGGCGCTCACCACCGTGCCGACCTCCGACGCGTGGCAGCTCGCGCAGGTACGGCGCGAGCTCGCCCGCGTGCGGGACGACGCGACGGACCTCGCGGTGTCCCTGCGGCTGCCGGACGTGCGCGCGCTGCTCGCCGACCGCGTGGCCGGCCGCCCGACCCGGTCGAACTTCCGCACCGGCACGCTCACCGTGGCCACGCTCGTGCCCATGCGGTCGGTGCCGCATCGCGTCATCGCCCTGCTGGGGCTCGACGACGGCGTCTTCCCGCGCGTCGGCATCACCGACGGCGACGACGTGCTGGCCCGCGAGCCGAGGACGGGCGAACGCGACCCCCGCAGCGAGGACCGGCAGCTGTTCCTCGACGCGATCCTCGCCGCCACCGAGACCCTGGTGGTGACCTACAGCGGCGCCGACGAGTACTCGGGCCAGGAGCGGCCGCCCGCGGTGCCGCTGGGCGAGCTGCTCGACGCGCTCGACGAGACGGCACGCACGCCCGACGGGCGTCCGGTGTCCCGGGCGGTGACCGTCCGGCACCCGCTGCAGCCCTTCGACCGGCGCAACGTCGAGGCAGGGGCGCTCGTGCCCGGCTCCGCCTTCACGTTCGACCGCGCGGCCCTCGCCGGGGCCCGCGCCGCCGCCGGGTCCCGCACTCCGGCGGGCCCGTTCCTGGCCGAGCCACTGGCACCGGTCGCGACGGCCGGAGCGGGGGCGGACGACGGCGTCGTCCCCCTCGACGACCTGCTCGCCTTCTACCGCTCGCCCGCCCGCGGGTTCCTCGTCCAGCGCCTCGACGTCGGCCGGTCCTGGGACGAGGAGCCGCTCGACGACGGGCTGCCCGTCGAGCTCGACGGGCTCGGCCGCTGGGCGGTGGGGGAGCGGGTGCTGCGGGACGCGCTGTCCGGCGTCGCGCTCCCGGACGCCGTGCAGAAGGAGTGGCGCCGCGGGAAGCTGCCGCCCGGACGCCTCGGCTGGCGCCCCCTGGTCGGCATCGCCGCGGAGATCGGCCCCCTCGCCGAAGCCGCCGCAGGCGTGCGGGCGAGCTCCGCCCGGGTCGTGGACATCGACGTCGACCTGGGCGGCGGACGCAGCCTGCGCGGCTCGGTGCCCGGCGTGCACGGCGACCGGCTCGTGGCGGTGTCGTACGCCCGGCTCGGCGGCAGGCAGCGCCTGGGGACATGGATCCGGCTGCTCGCGCTCGCTGCGTCGGACGACGACCGCCCCTGGGTCGGGTACTCGTTCGGCCGGCCGACCAACCCGCGGTCACGTAAGACCTGGCAGGGGTCCCGGCTGGGACCGCTGGACCATACGGCGGTCGACCTGCTGCGCGACCTCGTCGCGCTGCGCGACCGCGGGCTCACCGAACCGCTGCCGCTGCCGGTCAGGGCGTCGGCGGTCTACGCCGACGAACGCCGGAGCCGTGCCGATCCCGCCGACGCGCAGTTCCGGGCGGGGCAGACGTGGACCGGGCAGCTCGGGCCCGGCGGACGCCTCGACGGGGAGTGCGCGCAACCCGAGCACGTGCGCATCCACGGTCCTAGGGCGCCGCTGCCCGGGACCGGCGTGGAGCCGCGACCCGGCGAGGAGCACCCGGGGGAGACCACCCGCTTCGGGGCGCTGGCCATGCGCGTCTGGAGCCCGCTGCTGGAGAACGAGAGGTTCAGCGACTGATGGACGTCTTCGACGGTGTCTTCGATCTTGCCGGGCCGCTGCCGCGCGGCACGGCCCTGCTGGAGGCCAGCGCGGGCACCGGCAAGACCTTCGCGATCGGCGCGCTCGTGACCCGCTACGTCGCCGAGGGTGTCGTACCCCTCGACCAGATGCTGGTGGTGACCTTCGGTCGCGCCGCGACCCAGGAGCTGCGCGACCGGGTGCGTGGCGCCCTGCTGCGCGCCGAGCGTGCGTTCGCGGCCGCCCTCGCGGGCGGCGACACCGGACCGGTCGACGAAGTCCTGGCGGCGCTGCTCGACGTCGACGACGCCGAACGGGCCGCCCGGCACCGGCGCCTGGCCGACGCGCTGGCCTCGTTCGACCACGCCACCATCGCGACCATCCACCAGTTCTGCCAGCTCGTGCTGCGCTCCCTCGGCGTCGCCGGGGACACCGAACCCGGCGCCGAGCTGGTCGAGTCCCTGACCGAGCTCACCGTCGAGGTGGTCGACGACCTCTACCTCCAGCGCTACGGCAACGCCCCCGAGCCGCCGCCCTTCGACCGGGCCTGCGCCCTCAAGGTCGCCACCGCCGCTGTCGAGGACCCGCGCGCGGCGCTCGCCGACGCCGACCCGGCCGACTCCGTCGGTTCGGCGCGTGTGTCCTTCGCCCGCGAGGTGCGCGCCGAGATGGAGCGGCGCAAGCGCCGCCTCGGCATCCTGTCGTACGACGACCTGCTCGGGCGGCTCGCCGACGCCCTCGACCCGGCGTCTGCCGACGACGGCGCCGCCGTCGGCGCGCGGATGCGCGAACGCTGGAAGGTGGTGCTGGTCGACGAGTTCCAGGACACCGACCCGGTGCAGTGGCAGGTGCTGGAGCGGGCCTTCGGCGGTGCGGACACCGGCGCGATGGTCCTGGTCGGCGACCCCAAGCAGGCGATCTACGCCTTCCGCGGTGGCGACGTCGTCGCCTACCTCGACGCCGCCCGGGGCGCCGCCACCCGGGCGACACTCGGCAGCAACTGGCGCTCGGACGCGCCGCTCGTCGAGACCCTGGGAGTGCTGCTGGGCAACGCGGCGCTCGGCCACGCGGAGATCGTGGTGCACCCCGTGACGGCCGAGGGCGGGGACAGCCGGCTGTCAGGAGCGCCGCACCCGGCGCCGTTCCGGCTGCGGCAGGTGCTGCGCGAGGGTCTGCCCAAGGTCCGGAGCAGCGCGATCCAGGTAGGCGCCGCCCGGCAGCACGTCGCGAAGGACCTCGCCGCCGACGTCGCAGGGCTGCTCGCCTCGGGCGCGACCTGGGACGGACGCCCGCTGGTGCCCGGCGACGTCGCCGTCCTCGTCTCCGCGCGGGTGCACGGCCGCCTCGTCCAGGACGCGCTCGCCGAGCGCGGCGTCGCGGCCGTGATGCCCGGCGGCGACGTGTTCGAGACGCCCGCCGCCGACGAGTGGTTGACCCTGCTGGAGGCGCTGGAGTCCCCGCACCGCTCGGGCCTGGTGCGCGCGGCGGCCCTGACACCGTTCCTCGGCCGCACGGCGACCGACCTCGACGAAGGCGGCGAGGCCCTGACCGCCCGCGACGCCGACACCCTGCGCGGCTGGGCGATCCTGCTCCGCCACCGGGGAGTCGCCGCCCTGCTGGAGGCCGCCGAGGAGCGCGGGCTCAGCGGCCGGGTGCTGGCTCAGGCCGAGGGCGAGCGGCTGCTGACCGACGTCCGCCACCTGGGGCAGCTCCTGCACGAGGTGAGCGTCACCGAGTCGCTCGGCCTGACTGCCCTGCTCGCCTGGTTCCGCGACGAGCGGCGCCGGACGGGTACGGCCGAGCGGCCGCGCCGCCTCGACTCCGACGCCGCTGCCGTGCAGATCGTCACCGTGCACGGCAGCAAGGGGCTCCAGTACCCGGTGGTCTACCTGCCGTTCGGCTACGACAACTACTCGCGCCCGGTCGAGATCGCGCTCTACCACGACGACCGCGGCGCACGGACGATCGACGTCTCCGGCTCCGGCGCGCACTGGGACGCCCACTGCGCCGCGCACCGCGCGGAGGAGGACGGCGAGGAGCTGCGCAAGCTCTACGTCGCCCTGACCCGCGCGCAGTCGCAGGTCGTGGCGTGGTGGGCGCCGACGTCGAGCACCCCGACCAGCGGCCTGCACCGCCTCCTGTTCGGCCGCGTCCCCGGTACGCGTGAGGTGCCGGGCACGCAGCCGATCAAGGACGACGACTACGCCACGCGCGTCCTGGGGCTGCTGGAGGAGCTGGGCGGCCCCGCGGCCGAGGTCGCGGAACCCGCCGAGGCGTCCGCTCCCGAACCGGCGGACGGGCACACGCCGTTCGAGGCGCGCGCCTTCGACCGCGCCGTCGACACCGAGTGGCGGCGTACCTCCTACAGCGGCCTCATCGCGGCCGGCGACGACGCACCCCATGTGGGCAGCGAGCCCGAGGCCGCGGGGAAGGACGACGAGCCGGACGCGGTGGAGCCGGACGTCGAGACGCCGGGCGCGCCGATCGCCGGGACGTCGCCGATGGCCGACCTGCCCCTGGGCGCCGCCTTCGGGTCCCTGGTGCACGCGGTGCTGGAGCACGCCGACCCGTTCGTACCCGACCTACGTGCCGAGCTGCTGGAGCACGTTACCGAACAGCTGCGCTGGTGGCCCGTGCAGGCCGATCCCGCGGCGATCGCCGACGGGCTCCTGCCGCTGCACCGCACGCCGCTCGGCCCGTTGGCCGGCGGCCTGACGCTGGGCGAGATCGGCCTGCCGGACCGGCTCCGCGAGCTGACGTTCGAGCTGCCGCTGAACGGTGGCGACCTGGGCGGTGACCTGCGCGGGCCGGGCCGCGGCGAGGCCAGGCTGGGCGACCTCGCCCCGCTGCTGCGCACCCACCTGCCCGCCGACGACCCGCTCGCCGCCTACGCCGACCGGCTCGAACACCCCGCGCTCGGGGACCAGACGCTGCGCGGCTACCTCACCGGCTCCATCGACGTCGTGCTGCGGCTGCCGTCCGGGCGGTTCGTCGTCGTCGACTACAAGACGAACTTCCTCGGTCCCGCCGTCGCCGACTACTCACGGGACCGGATGGCCGAGGCCATGCTGCACTCGCACTACCCGTTGCAGGCCCTGCTGTACGGCGCGGTGCTGCACCGCTACCTGCGCTGGCGGCTGCCCGGTTACGACCCCGACACCCACCTGGGCGGGGCGCTCTACCTCTTCGTGCGCGGCATGGCCGGTCCGGACACCCCCGACTCGGGCGGCGGCTCCGCTGCGAACGGCAGCCCCGCGGGCGTGTTCTCGTGGCAGCCGCCGACGGCGCTCCTGGTCGCGCTCTCCGACCTGCTCGCCGGAGCCGTAGGGGAGCAGGCCGCATGACGCCCGCGATCGAACGCTGGACCAGCGACGACCCCCACGACGCCCGCCGCGCGCTGGGCGCGACGGGGCTGCTGCGCACCTTCAACCACGCCGGCGTGCTCACCGCCGCCGACGTGCACGTCGCACGCCGCACGGCCGACGTCGTCGGCGAGGACGACGAGACCGTGCGCCTCGCCGTGGCGCTCGCGGTCCGCGCGGTGCGACAGGGTTCGGTGTGCGTCGACCTGGGGGCGTTCGACGACGGCGGGAAGCCGGGCGCGGCCGGGGCCGAAGCGGCCGGGATCGAAGAGGAACCGCTGCCCTGGCCCGCCGCCGACGGCTGGCTCGACCGGGTCGCCGCCAGCCCGCTCGCCGAGCGGTCGGTGGTGCGGGCCGACCTCGGCCTGCTCTACCTCGACCGGTACTGGCGCGAGGAGCGGCAGGTGCGCGACGACGTCGTCGCCCGGCTGGCCGCCCCCGCCCCAGCGGTCGACGACGCCCTGCTGGAGGGCAGCGCCGCCCGGCTCTTCCCTGGCGACGCGTACGCCGAGCAGCGCGTCGCGGCGCTGTCGACCGCGCGGCGCCTGACGACCGTGCTCACCGGCGGCCCCGGCCGCGGCAAGACGACGACCGTGGCCGGCCTCCTCGCTCTGCTGGCGGAGCAGGCCGAGCACGCGGGCGGACGCCGCCTGCGCATCGCGCTCGCCGCGCCCACCGGCAAGGCTGCCGCACGGATGCAGGAGGCAGTGGCCGAGTCGCTCGGCGCGCCCCCGGAGGCCAGGCGGCCGGAGTTCACCGACGACGACCGTCGTCGGCTCGCCGGGCTCCAGGCGGGCACGCTGCACCGGCTGCTCGGCTCGCGGCCCGGGTCGAGCACCCGGTTCCGGCACGACCGCGTGGGCCGCCTGCCGCACGACGTCGTGGTGGTCGACGAGACGTCCATGGTCTCGCTCACGCTCATGGCCCGGCTGCTGGAGGCGGTGCGCCCCGACGCAAGGCTCGTGCTCGTGGGCGACCCCGACCAGCTCGCGTCCGTCGAGGCTGGCGCGGTGCTCGCCGACCTCGTCGCCGGGCTGGGCGAGCGGGGCGACGGCGTCGTGTCGGCCCTGGTCACCGACCACCGCTCCGAGAGCACGGCGATCACCCGGCTGGCCGCCGCGATCCAGGACGGCGACCCGGACGCGGTGCTGGCGGAGCTGATGGCGGGCGACGAGGCCGTGGAGCTCGTCCACCCCGACGACGCGGCCGGGCTCACCGCCCTCCAGGACGAGCTGACGCGGCACGCCCTCGACGTCCGCGGCCTGGCGCTGGCGGGCGACGCCGCCGGGGCGCTCGCGACGGCCGAACGGCACCGCTTGCTGTGTGCCCACCGGGAGGGCCCGTGGGGTGTGGCGCACTGGAACCGGTTGGTCGAGCGCCGGCTCGGCGAGGCCTCCGGCGCCTACCTGGGCGCCGCCGTCGGCACGGAGTGGTACGCGGGGCGGCCCGTGCTGATCACCACGAACGACTACAGCCTCGGCCTGTTCAACGGCGACACCGGGGTGGTGGTGGCCGACGGCGAGCATCTGCGCGCCCACATCAGCGGTGGCGCGTCGTTCGCGGTCTCCCGCCTGGGCGACGTCGAGACGCTGCACGCCATGACCGTGCACAAGAGCCAGGGCAGCCAGGCAGAGGAGGTGACGGTGCTGCTGCCGGACGAGACGTCGCCGCTGCTCACGCGCGAGCTGTTCTACACGGCGGTGACGCGGGCGCGGCGACGAGTCCGGGTGGTCGGGACGCCGGAGGCGGTGCGGGCCGCCGTCCAGCGGCGGGCGCGCCGCGCGAGCGGGCTGGCCGAGCGCCTGCGGGGTGACATCCCGACGGAGTAGGCCGGGCAGTGGAATATCAGTCTCCGGGGGGAGGACGCGCGGACCACCACCTGCCTACGTTGGGGTCATGGCAAACACCGGACCGGATGACCAGAGCGGCAACGAGACCGCCTCGCCCGCCGGCCGGAACTGGGGGGCCGGCGTCGCGGTCGGCCTGAGCATCGGGCTGGCGCTCGGCCTGGCGCTGGACAACCTCGCGGTCGGCCTCGCGCTCGGCGTGGCGTTCTTCCCGGTGTTCGCGATGGTGCGGGCCACCCCGGCGGCCGAGGACGACGCTCCCGGCGACGGCGAGCGGCCGGCCGGCGACTCGTAGCAGAACCGTCCACCCCTACCCACCGCACGCGACACGCCGACGATGGGGTGCAGTGTGTCGGGGTCGCTCTCGACGGGCCGGGCCTCGGAGGCGGCACACGTTCGTGCCGCCCCCGAGGTCTACGCAGGTCAGGCGGTGCCGGTGACGGCGCTGCCGCTACGGGTGACCGTGTACTGCAGGGTCTGGCCGCTCCGGAGGTGGAACGTCAGGGACACGGGCTCG
The DNA here is from genome assembly GCF_050936155.1 of Promicromonospora sp. CA-289599. Lineage (NCBI taxonomy): Bacteria > Bacillati > Actinomycetota > Actinomycetes > Micrococcales > Promicromonosporaceae > Promicromonospora > Promicromonospora sp. CA-289599. The sequence goes on along the minus strand of NZ_JBNJNI010000001.1, from coordinate 504,973 downwards.
CCGTCCTTGAGGCTGTCCAGGTATCGCTTGGTCAGCGTGATGGTCCCGTCCTCGTAGTCGGGCCTGAAGTCGTCCCAGAACTCGGGGAACGTGGTCCAGTCGTGGAACCCGGCCCCGGTGCCGTCGTCGTACACCGACTCCATCGTGGCCAGCTGGTTGCCGTTGAACGTCGCCGGGATCACCAGCGACTCGTTGGTGCCGGCGGCGTCCTCGACAGCCGAGGCCGCAAAGCTGATCACGTTGAGGTTCCACGGCATGCCGTCCGAGAAGTGCACCTGCAGCTGCCCGGTGGCCCCGAGATCGCGGTCGCCCAGGACGCGCTTCAGCAGCTCCTTCTTGAGCGTCAGCCTGGTGCCCTTGACCGTGTAGTCCTTACCTGCCCGCAGCGTGCTGTTCCCGAAGCGGAGCTTCTCGAACTTGAGGCCGTTGAGGTTCAGGGTGACCGACTTGTCCTTGATCTTGCTCGTGGCATCGACGAACACGAGGTCGGAGGACGCGGTGCCGGAGCGCGTGGTCCACGACGTGGAGATGTAGTCGAACTGCTCCTGGTCGCGCCACTCGCGCATGAAGCGGTCGAAGTGCGTGCCGTTGTCCCACCACATGGTGGTGATGCCCGTGGTGCGGGCGAGGTAGCCGAAGTGCTCGAAGAACTTCAGGTACTCGCCGCGCTCGACCTTCTTGTCGTAGTTGTCGAGCAGGCCGTACTCACCGATGACGACGGGGATGCCCTGGGAGACGAAGGTGTCGACCTGAGTCTTGAAGTCCTGCTCGAGCAGCTCCCGCGCCTCCGTGCTGTAGGTGGTCGTCCCGGCGACGTTGACGCTGAAGGGCCAGTAGCCGTAGTTGTGCGTGCTGGCGGCCAGCATCGGGTCGTCGAGAGCCTCGATCTCGGCGGCGAGTGCGTCCAGGTGGACCTGGTCGGACCTGGTGTAGATCGTCTCCAGGACCAAGAGGCGGTCGCCGTTGTTGCCGCCTGAGGAGCGCACGATCTCGTGGAACGAGCTGTTCAGCTCGGCCATGAGACGGTGGTCCTCGTCGACGCCGGAAGTGTCCTTGAAGCCGACCTCGTTGAGGGGCTCGAACACCAGCTCCTGCGGGTAGTCCTTGAAGGTGTCCGCGATCTGGACCCAGGTCGCGTCGAACTGGGCCAGGACCTCGTCGTGCTTCGCCGGCTGGGCCAGGTGCTCGATCCACTGCCATGAGTCGTGGTGCGTGTTGATCATGACGATGAGGTCGGCGTCGAGGGCGAAGTCGACGATCTCCTGCACGCGTTCCATGGTCTCGGGCTCGATGGTGTAGTCGGGCGCCGGGCCGGTGTACTTGCCCCAGCTGACCGGGATGCGGACCGAGTTGAAGCCCTCGGCCTTGATGTCGTCGAAGAACGTGTCGTCGACGCGGGGGTTGCCCCACGCGGTCTCGCCGCCGTCGCCGCAGCACTGGGCGTCAAGAGAGTTGCCGAGGTTCCAGCCCGGCTGCATGGCGGCGACGATCTCCGCGGCCGACGTCGGCGCGTCGGACTGGCTCCGCGCGGGCGCCGTCTGCGCACCGGCAGGGGCGGCGAGGCTGGCCGTCAGTGCCAGCCCGGCCGCCAGAGCGACGAGCTTCTTCAACGGGGGTCTCTTCACGGATATGCCCTTCTTCGCGCATGGGTGGCTCGATGAGGGCGGTTGGCTCCCCGTCGAGCGGTCTGAGTGATCAGCGGCGATCGCTTTGATGAGCGGCGATCGCTCGCCACGTAGTACCGGCCCAGCATCTGCTTCGAAGACACCGATTCCTCGAAGCGCTTCAACAAGGTATGACGTCGGTCCTAGCGCGCGCAAGTCCCAGTTTGAGCGCCGCTGTCTATAGTCTTAACCGCAGCGGTGGTGGAAATCGATGTCACAACGTCGAAGCGCTTCGAGGTGTGGCGGATGCGTCGCCGAGCGTCCAGCGTGTTCTGGCAGCGGTGACGAGCCGAGGAGTGACCTGCGGTTGAATGTGCGGATGTATCAGAAGATCGATCAGCCCTGGGGTCTCAGTGTCCACGGGACCGGTGTGGTCCGTGCCGAGCCCGAGATCGCGCAGATCGCCGTCGCGGTCGACGTGGTCGAGGCGGAAGCCGAGGTGGCGTTCGCCGACGCGAGCACGGCCGTCACCCGCGTCCGTGAGGTGATCCGGGCGCACGGCATCCCGGACAGCGCCGTCTCCTCATCGCGGCTCTCCATCAGGTCGGCGTACGACGGGTACGGCGAGTCCCGGAAGCTTCTCGGGTTCCGGTGCCGGGTCGAGTACGCCATCCAGACCGGGGAGATCGAGGCCGTCCAGCGGCTCGTCACCGCGATCGTGGCGGCTGGCGCCGAGCACGTCGACAGCGTCACCTTCGACGTGCTCGACAAGCCGACGATGCGTGACCAGGCCCGCCGGGAGGCGGTCGCGGCAGCCCGGCGCAAGGCTGAGGCGTACGCCGACGCGGCCGGGGTGAGGCTCGGTAGCGTGGTTCATATCCAGGACCTGAACCCCGACGTGGGCGAGATACCCCGTGGCCCAGGCGGTGGCGGTGGGATCTCGACCGACGACCTCGCGCCGGGCGCGGTCGAGGTCGCCGCCGCCGTCCTGGTCGGGTACGCCCTCGAGACCTGAGCATCCAAGCAGGGGGCAAGGCGTGTCCGGAGGGGGACTTGAACCCTGACGCTCCTTAAGTATCCTCCGGGGGCACCCGGGAACCTAGAGGATTGCGGGAGCTGCTGTACCCCTGTTCCTCCGTCGTCCGTTGGCTTCATCGGGACCCTGACAGCGGGCCGCCAGCAGAGCAACAGGTCCCGCCGATACCCAACACCACTGCACCACGAGCTGCGGCTGGCGATTTGGCGACCTTTCGATTTTCAGCAGCCTCCGGCCGGTTTCGACGGTTGGATGGCGAGCCGAATCCAGCCTCGCCGTGTCCACAGGCATCCACTGATGAGCGCTCGTTGCGGCAGGCGTTGTCATGCAGTTTGTCACGCACCGGCCGGACGGCTGCCACAGAGGAGGCGTCCGTGGGGAGCGGTTCCCGACGCCCTGCTGTTCACGACAGCACGCCCTGCGCCCGGGGTGACCAGTGGCCACAGCGCGCCAGTGGCTGCCCGTGGCGTCGCTCCTATGGCCACGTTTCATGTCACGGAACCGCGCAGGGGTGAAGTCGGGAGTTTGGCCACCCTGGCCACTGCTCGTATCGAGCAGACGTCTGACACTTGCAGTACGCGTGCCGCCGTCAGGTTCGCATGATTCGTGGAGGCTCCTCGTGTTCGAACGTTCGCGCAACTACCCGACCGCGCTCACAGCGGATGGGCTCACCGCCGCGGAGGCTGACCGGCTCGCCACTCAGTGGGTCCTCAACCAGCGAGACGCGGTCGGAGGCCAGATCCTGCTTTATTTGCCGGACAGGAGGGAACGTTCGGGGCGCGCGGTCGTCAATCAATTCGCTACCCGGCCGGACGTCGTGACGGAAACTTGGAAGACGATTCACGGGGGCAACTGGTCTGGCGGCCCTGTGCTGGCGGCCTGGCCGAACACGAAGGCCCTGGGCGAGATCAGCGACAACGATCTTGTCCGGGCGCTCTGTGTATTGACGTGGCTACCGAAGGAAGTGGTCTCGTGGGCGAGAGCAGTCGGTGCTGAGGTACTTGGCGGGCAGATGGACTTGTCGGCACCCGCGCTGAGCGCCCCTGTCATTGAGGCTGCGATGGAGACGATGGTGTCGCTCGTCAACCAGAACAACCCCCTGACCACCGGTCACGAGAAAGAGGTGGTGGTCGAAGCACTTCTCATCCTGAAGAGGCACCGACATCAGTTCGATGGTGACGAGCTCTACACGTGGGCTCTTCACCACGGATGGGCTGCAGAACGCGCTACGGAGTTGCGTGGGCTGGTTCAGAAGGTCAACGATGGTGTCCGCCTCAGGATCAAGGGCGGGATGCTCCGGGCCGACATCTACGAGATATGGAAGGCAGCGGACCCAGACTCCTGACGGCGTTACGTGTGGCCGGGGCCTATGGGACGCCAACCGCAGGTGGCGAGACGGTGGCGTCGAACGGCGCTGACCTGACCTCGACAAGTCAGGACGGTGCTGGCCCGGTATGGACGCTGATGGGCACGCCCCGGGTGACGTAGAGCGTTGCCGGCGCCCCCCGTTCATCCTGGACTTAGCTCGCCAACATCGCCGTCGTCCAGCGTCTTGCGGATGACCATATGGAACTCGAGCGCCTTGGTGTCCGGGATGGTGTACACGAAGTTTCCGTACCTGATGTGAACCATGCTGTCGAGCATCACGAACCCCCCTGCGCACCGCCACCCGTGGCACGGGCGCGGCGGTGAAAAACACCCGAGACACCGCCGCAAGACCCATACAAGATCGGACGGGTGAGGACATGCTTACCAGCATGAACATTGCATATCAGGCTGGGCAGGCGCTTTCGGGATTTGACGTGACAGCCGGCGAGTGGATGACCACGGGTGTGGCCGCTATAGCGGCCGTGGCCGTCATCTATCAGTCGGTGCACACGCGGCGTAGTGCGGATGCGTCCAAGGACGCTGCCAACGCCGCGGTCAAAGGGCTCGAGATTGCTAACTCGGCTCTCCAGGTAGCGCGGGATGAGGAGCGCCATAGCCGCACGCTGGTGACAGAGACTGTCCGCACCCACATGGATGCCACGCTCCCAGAAGTTAGCGTCGCGTTCGCAAGTGACCCGATCTGGCCTTATATCGGCGGCGGACAGCAGTGGGATCTGCTCACACCGGACCGTCGACTGCGCAGTCCTGGTGAACATGACCTGCGGGTCGCGCTTCTGTCGTCGGTCTCTCTGAGCAACGGCAGCAATCGACTGGTGGAGTTCAAGGTCGAATACACGCCAGGTCGGACGGGGATGATGGACAACGCCATAGCGGTCATGGAACGGTCGCGGGTCGAGCGGGTTCTGGTCGAACCGGGTGCTGTGAGGAGCATCAACTTTGCCGTCGTGGCGATGTTGTACGAGTGGATCGAGGCGGGGGCGCCGACATCGAACAATGGGCAGGATCGATGCGCCTTGCCCATGGTGTCCTACCAGGGGTCGACGGATTGGGGCGCGAGCGTCACCTGGAGCACCGGGATTGAGAGCCCCTTTGTCGCGGAGCCAATGCGCGAGGTTACGGGGGAGACGACCGTTACCACGTACAGGCTGGCACTGGAGCTTCCGGCATTCGAGCCCTCGATGGAAGTGCGCGAATACTGGCTCTCCAAGTCGTCTGGTATTCCACTCGAACCCCCCATCTCAGCGGCCGGTACGGATTAGGCTGGATCGGCTACAACAGCAAGCAACTCTCGCGCCGATGTCCGTACTGCGCTGTAGTCGCCGGTCGCCATGCTGTTGTCAAAGAGGTCAGATCCGACGCCGAGGGCGACCGCTCGCGCGTCGAGCCAGGCGCGGGCATCCTCTCGGGTGATGGTGCTGGTCGGCATGGTCTCGGCATCAGGCAGCGGCGGCAGGAGCTGACGGAGGCACCTCGGGCTGTGCGAGCTCGGGGGGAGTGGGACCCGAACGGCTTCGTGTTCGGCACCCGCAACGGAACCATGATGAGTTCCTGGAAAGTCGCCCGAGACGTTCGTCGAGCGCTCGCCAAGGTGCCGGGGATCGTTCCTGCTGAGTCGACGCCGCGCGACTGGCGGCACAACCTACACGTCGGTGATGTCGGCCGGAGAGGTACCGCTGGGAGAGGTGTCTCGGACCGTCGGGCACAGCAGCACCGTCGTCACCGAACAGGTCTACCAGCACGAGCTGCGGCCGGTGATCCAGACGGCGAGGGCGAAGATGGACGACCTCTTCCCGGTGAACGAGGTAGGCGTGGGCTGGCACATGGAGCCCCTGTTTGGTCCAGCAGGAGCGGCGGGACACCGAGACGCCTGATCCGATCTAGCGCTACAGCCGTGGACTGGAGTGACGAGGGTCCACGGCTGTAGCGCAGAAGTGCATGGTCACGAAACTGAGAAACTCGCAGTCGAGTGCCCATTCGCGGCTCTGATGAAGTCGCAAAGTGTTTGGACCTTTTCTCGAAGGCCGAGCGAGTCAAGATGTGATGGCTCGAGCATGTCGGCGACTGCCTGAGAGATCGCGATTTTGTCAAACTGGGTGCCGCTCCGTTTTGGAAATGGGTTGGTCCATTTGTCCACCGGGCCGAATGAGATCCTTGGGTGAACTTGGCTGACTGCCTCGGTCAATATCTCACCAGGGATGTAGTTCTCAATCGTGTATCCCGCTGTGATCCATGCGCCGCCCGGTGCGGGCGCATCCTTGAGATACTCCTCTTGGATGCGCCGCTTTGTAGCGTTAAGTTTGGCGTCTGGGCTGTTCTTGTCCGAGTCGATCAGGATAGTAGAAGCTCGGTTGAGCCGTCGAAGGCTAATGAACTGTTCCAGAGCTTCCTCGCTGGTGCTGAGGTGCGACAGCAGCTTGCCGCCGTAGAACATGATGCTGTAGTCGATCCCTTCAGCGAGATCTGGTTCGACGAGTTCGAGCCAGCGGCGGACATACGTGCGGTCCGATGGTCCCTCTACCCAGATGACACAGTTGGCCTGCTGGAGGTCGGAAGGTCTGTACCCGAGGTCGTTGCAGATCTGGACCAGCTCGTGCGGGCGTCGGGCGAGCGTCAATGTCGTGCCCGTCTCGGTCAATTGGACGTTGTAGGCCGTAGCGCGCGAGTCATCCAGGAAATGAGAGGAGTGCGTCGCGATCACGTACTGGTTATCGGTGTCTTCGGTCAGGTAACGCAGCAACTTCTTCTGTAGGAGTGGATGCAGGTTGGTCTCCGGCTCCTCGACGCAGACGAGGTGCTTCGAGACCACGGTGGCCGCAGCCGCGAGGATGACCACCTGTTCTACCCCGCTGCCCAGGCTGCTGAGCGGCAGGACCCGACCGTTGGCCGACACCTGGATCGTTGATCGGTCATGGGGGACAGTGAGTTGCGCATCGGGGTCCCCGAGTACGGTTTGCGTGAACCGGTTGATTGCCTGCCAGCTTCGTGTCGAACTCTCCCACTCGCCGTACGTGGGAGTCTGAAGTTTGAACAGCGCATCGATGATGCCGCGGCCCGAGCTCCATTCGGGTTCCATCCCCTCGAAACCTGCCTCCACGCGACGAGAGCTGGCTATCGTGGCCACAGGAGGAATTATGGGTAACGGAATCGAGGCGAGGAGCTGGGCCATGACGCCGGGAGGGTCCGAGGCGCGGCTTCTAATAAAACCTCCGACCATCGCGGAGGCAGTATCGTTCCACTCGGGCCACCGCTCTACCGCTTCCATGGCTTGCTTGCTCGATGGAGAAAACATCCCCTTGCTGCTGTCGAAGGAGTAGCGTGCCCAAAATAGCGGCTCGCCCGGAGACAGGATCTCCATGACTGCTCTGCTGTAGCCCTCAAGACTGCCCTGGTCGAGTGCCCGCCTTACGATCTCCTCTGTGGTGCTGGTACTGGCCCCGCCGAGGTGGATCGGCACGCCGACCTCGAAGTCTGAAGGCGCCATGAAGCCCCGAGGGATGTCGAGGTCTGACAGTAGGCGCGGTGTACTTGCGCGGTTTCCCAAACGGTCTTGATGGTTGAGCACGGGGAGGAAACGCTGGAGAAATCCCAGGACGTTGGACTTGCCGCTGTTGTTGATGCCTGCAAGTACAGTGACCTTCGTTGGTAACAGGATCTCCTGCCGCCCCGCGAACGACCTATAGCCGGCGACGGCGATGCCATGCAACAGCGGTTCGTACTCAGAGCCCTATTCAGCGCGTGAGTCGGTAGAACTCCAGGTTGGTGATCATGTGGATGATGCTTGGTAGTTCGGCCAGTCGGCCGCGGTAGCCGGCTGAGAGGATCTTCCACTGTTTGAGCAGGGCGATCGCGCGTTCGACCGGTGCTCGGAGGCTGGCGATGTGCCGGTTCCATGCTTTGTCAGCGGTGCTGCGTGGGATGCCGGTGGTCTTCTTGCGCGGGGTCAGGCGGGTGTGCTTGACGTAGGCGGTGTCGGCCAGCACCGCGACCACGCGCTCGGCCCGGGCGGTGGTGATTTGGCCGGCCCATCCGACCTCGTCCAGGGCCCGCGAGTCGTGCCGGGAGCCGCGTACGGGCACGGAGACGTCGGCCAGTGTCCCGTCTCGGAAGGCCGCGACCTGAACGCCCAGCGCCTGCTTCTTGTGCTTGGCGTTGAAGTTCGTCGTCCCGGTCCCGGCACGGTTGCCGGTCGGGATCGGGGTGCCGTCGACCAGCACCGTCCCGCGCGCCAGTGCGTCGGCCAGACGGGTGCGGTCCAGTGCGGTGACCTGTCCGAGCAGCGGCAGTAGGTACCGCCAGATCCGCGAGACCGTGGCCTGAGAGATGCCGAACAGGTCTCCGGTCAGCTGCTGAGCGAGGTTGTGCCGCGCTTTGAGGAGCACCAGCGTCACCGCTGTGCCGAACGGCAGCACGAAGTCGTACCTCTGATCCGGTGGCCGGTTCTGGTGGACCTGCCATGCGCGGGCGATCAGCTCGGTCGTCTGGGCAGGCGTCAGCCCGCAAGTACTCTTGTAGCGCATCGGCCCTTCGATCGGCTCGGAACCTGGCGTAGACAACCTGGATCCAACCGAACGCAAGGGCCGTTGCGCTACCTGCCGAAACTTGCCCCTGACCAGCAACGACGCAGGTCAGGACGTGAAGCACTCATAAGACCCTCGACGCCCCTGAATAGGGCTCTCAGGCAGCATGTCGTCTCCTACATGTCTGGGCCAACCTCGGTCGGGCAAGCATCCCAAGTGGAGCCGACATGGCACGAGTGCCGGGCGGTAGCACGGAGCCCACCGCTGAGTGTCGTGCAATTTTCACGCAAGATCAGAACAAAGTGGACCGCACCCTCTGAGAGAGTGCGGGCCGCTTCGTAACCGCAGCTCACACGGTGTTTTTGCGCGGCTCCGACCGGCGTCGATTCGGTGACCTTTCGATTCAATCGGTTTCGGACGCCTGCGGGCTCCTGCTGTACTGCTTCAGCGTCGCATCGTCCGTTGCGACGTCCATCAGATCGAGCGCCCAGGGCCCGGAGTCGACATGGAGCTCCTTGTCGAAGCCCACCCACTTGCCGGCCATGCTGCGGCCGGTTTGATCAACGACGAGCTGTAGCGCTCCGTGGTAGACCGCTCCCCGGTAGTAGCCGTCGACGGCTGTGTGCTCGGTCCAGGTGCCCGTTGCGATCGGTCCGCGCAAGGTCAGTGACAGGGACACGGGGGAGTCATTGGAGTCCGGAAGGCTCTCCACGGTGAGTTGATCGCCGTCCTGCCGGACGACCACGTAGTGGTGCTGCGTGATCGGACCGCGCCCTGTGCTCTCGTAGGTGTAGTGGCTGTGCCAGACGCCGCCCACGGCGAGCTGCTCCGGACTGCCCTGGCCAGACTGTTCCTCGTTCGCCATTCGGCAAGTCTGGCGGAGATTGGCTCCGACGTCAGCGGGCATTGTGGAGTCATCGTGGGCTGCGTGCCAGACTGCCGACATGCCTGGGCCCGCACTGCAGCTACCGTCACCGGTCCAGGTGCTTGACGACGAGCGCCTCGACGCGGCTGGCGTGCGGCTGTTGCTCAAGCGGGACGACCTGATCCACCCGGACTTGCCGGGCAACAAGTGGCGCAAGCTGAAGTACAACCTCGAAGCTGCCCGGGCCGCTGGTGCTCCGCGGTTGCTGACGTTCGGCGGCGCCTACTCCAACCACATCCGGGCGGTCGCGGCGGCGGGTGCGCTGTTCGGGTTCGAAACGGTCGGTGTGATCCGCGGCGAGGAACATGACCCGCTGAACCCGTCGCTCCAGTTCGCCGTGGATCGCGGCATGCACCTGGTCTATCTGGATCGTCAGACATACCGGCGCAAGACAGAGCCAGATGTGACCGATCAACTGCGCGCGGAGTTCGGGGACTTCTATCTGGTGCCAGAGGGCGGCAGCAACGCCTTGGCTGTACGTGGGTGCGCCGAGCTCGTAGGTGAGATCACCGAGGAATTCGACGTCATCTGCTGTGGTGTCGGCACCGGTGGAACCCTGGCCGGTATCGCGGCAGGGCTAGCGCCCGGACAGCAGGCGATCGGCTTCTCCTCGCTGAAGGGCGGGGACTTCCTGTCCGACGACGTCGCCGCCCTCCAACGTGCTGAGTCCGGCAAGGTAACCGACAACTGGGCGATCGAGACCGGCTATCACTTCGGCGGGTACGCCAAGACGAAACCGGAGCTGGCTGAGTTCATCGAAGACTTCTGGCTTCGTCACGGGCTGCGCCTGGACTGGGTGTACGTGGCGAAGATGATGTACGGCATCTACGACCTTGCTGCTCGACGGAAGTTCCCCACGGGAACGCGGATCGTTGCAGTGGTCACCGGTCCCAACTTCCAGACTTAGGTTCGGTCGTAGTACTCCCGCTGGGTGCTCTTGCTGATCGAACGTTCCTGCCACGTCAGGGTCCATTCACCGGCATTCACGTTGAATCGGCGTCCAAAGCCGAGCCACATCCCGTGCATGGAACGCCCGCTCGGATCGATCACCATCTGCAGCGCGCCGTGATAGGTGGCGCCGCGATAGTGCCCGTCCGGGGCAGTGGTCTCGCGCCAGGTCCCGGTCGCCACCGGCGGATCGAGGGCGAGCTCCAGTCGGACTTCCGAGCCCGAGGCCTGTGGCAATCCCTGCGCGACCAGTCGCCTGCCCTGTTGGCGTGCCACGAGGTAGTGCTCGTCGACCTGCTCTTCGGCTTGGCTGGAGCTGCGGTACCGGTATCGCGAATGCCAGATCCCTTCGAAGCCACGCTCGCCGACGGACGCTTTTCCGGGTGAGCCGCCCGCTACTTCGTCAGCCATCTGCGTAGAGGCGGCCGCGAGAGACAGACCTGCCGACAGTTTGAGCAGCACCGAGCGGCGCGCGTCCGGCGTACCCAAACGTGCCGCCCACACCGTGGTTGTTCGGGCGAGTTCGCCGATGTCCATTTGGTCTAGTCGGGCCAGAAGGTCTTCTAACCCGCCTTCGGGTGTGTCAGAGGCCAGGCTCTTCGGCACGTTTCGGAGGGCTTGAACGTCGAGGAATGCGCCATCTCGATGCCGGTAGTCGGCGCAGTCGGCGACCAGGTCCGCCAGCGAGCAGTCGTACAACTCTGCGAGCCGCGCCAGTACATCCAGTGACGGTGCGTGACCGGTGGGCGCGGGCCACTGCTCCCAATACGAAAAGTTCTTGAACGTCTTTGGGTCGTTTGGCCAGCGTTCGTTCCACCGATCCGCGGCATCCTGCTGGCTCCATCCGTGCACCATCCGCATGGCTGCCCGGAGATTCACGCCGAACTTTTCAGATAGCACGGTCGCGATCTCGGCCCACGTGCGCTGGTGTGCGCGCAGGTCTGCGACGAGAGCGCGCTGTTCCGCCTTCACGCTGCGTGCCGCCATTGCCAGCTCCCCGATCTCTCCCCGTCAGACAGGGAAATCCTGCCATGAGGATCATGTCTGTGCGGGGTGTTTCGGTCGTAGGTTCGCGCATTGGATGGATGCCATGAGAACCGAACTCCGCGACGGGTCCGTACCTCGTCTCCCTGCGACCGCGTTCGTCGCTCCGATCCTGGCCGCTCTCGACATTGACGGCACTCTCGCGCCTTCGGGAACTGTGCAGATAGCGCACCCCGTGAAGGCCGCCATTGCCCGGTTTCTCACCGCTGGGAATCATGTGGTGCTTGCCTCCGGCCGGTCTCTGACCGGGGTTTTGCCTGTAGCGCGCGAGCTCGGTCTGGACGACGAGTGGGTGATTGCCTCCAACGGTGCGATCACTGCTCGCCTTGACCGGCGTGTGCCGCGCGGCTACGAGCTCGAGGACGTCCAGAACTTCGACCCAGGACCGGTCGTGCAGCTTGCCCGAGCCGTGTTTCCTGGCGTGCGGATGGGTGCCGAACGGGTCGGGTGGGGGTACGACGTCACGCATCTCTTCCCGGCGGGACAGCTCAACGGTGCGCAGCAGATCGTTTCGGCCGACTTTCTGGGGAAGCGGTCCACGACGCGGCTGGTTTTGCGCGGTCCTGGTATCGATCGCCTCGTCGGGCCCGTGCGTGCCGCGGGCCTGACGGCTCTTCTGACGGAGCCGGACTGGGTGGATGTCACCGCTCCTGGCCTGAGCAAGGCGACCGCCCTGGAGAAGGTGCGGGCCAACCTGGGTATAGACCCGGCACGGACGCTCGCGATCGGCGACGGGGAGAACGACCTGGAGATGCTGCGCTGGGCCGCCCGCGGTGTGGCGATGGGGCATGCCTCGGCCGCGGTGCGGGCGGCGGCTGACGAGGTCACCGGAACCCTTGACGAACACGGAGCAGCACTCGCACTTGATGCCATCCCTGCGGCGGAGGATATTTAAACCAGTTTGTCCCGATAAGCAACCCCACTTCCACCCACTGCGTTCCAGCCAGCGTGACCCAGATCTGGAAGCGACGTCGGCCATGAACCATCAGGACACCCTCCAGAACCGCACGATGCTGGCGGCGCTCGACATCGATGGCACCCTCGCGCGGTCCGGCACGACGCAGATCGCGCCGACGGTCAAGGCCGCCGTCGCCCGCTTCCGGACAGACGGGCACCGCGTGGTGCTGGCCTCGGGACGATCCCTGGTCGGGATTCTGCCCATCGCCGTGGAGCTCGGCCTGACCGACGAGTGGGTGATCGCGTCCAACGGCGCGGTCACCGCGCGTCTCGACTCCCGGGTGCCGCGCGGCTACGGGCTGGAAGAGGTGCGGAACTTCGACCCGGGGCCGGTCGTGCGGCTCGCGCGAACCATTCTTCCTGACGTGCGGATCGGCGCCGAACGGGTCGGGTGGGGATACGACGTCACGCATCTTTTCCCGACGGGACAGCTCAACGGCGCCCAGCAGATCGTCTCGGCCGACTTGCTGGGGGAGCGGTCCACGACACGGCTCGTCGTGCGTGGCCCCGGCGTCGGTCGCCTCGTCGATCCTGTGCGCGCCACCGGTCTGACTGCCCTTCTGACGGAGCCGGACTGGGTGGATGTCACTGCTCCCGGCCTGAGCAAGGCGACCGCCCTGGAGAAGGTGCGGGCCAACCTCGGCGTGGAGCCGGCACTGACTCTCGCGGTCGGCGACGGGGAGAACGATCTGGAGATGCTTCGCTGGGCGGCCCGCGGCGTGGCGATGGGACACGCCTCGGCAGTGGTGCGGGAGGCGGCGGACGCGGTCACCGGAACCCTTGACCAGCACGGGGCCGCTACCGCGCTGGACGCACACCGGCCCCTCGGTCTGGCGGTCACCTTGCCGTCACAGTGAACCTCTTGGACGCATGATCAGTGCGGCGACGTAGTAGGTGCACGGTTCGTCGTCAGGGTTGGCGTAGGCGTGCGCCACGTCGGCGGCGAAGTAGACCGAGTCCCCGGCGGAGAGGTCCGTGACCTCGTCGGCGAGACGGAGCCGTAACGTACCTGTCTCCACGACGACGAACTCGTGCGAGCCTGGCGCGTAGGCGGGAAACTCGCCGGCGTCGCAGCCGCCCGGCAAGGTGGTGCGGATCCACTCGAAGTTCACCCCGGGAACGACGGGGCTGACGATGGTCCGGAACCACCCGCCGGGTTCTGCGACCATGTCCTGATCGGCGGCCCGGCGAACGATCACGCGGCGCGGCTCGACGTCGTCGATGAGGTCGGCCAGGCCGATGCCGAGGCCGTCGGCGATACGGGACAGCACCACGACGGTGGGAGCCTTCTGCCCGCGTTCCACCGAGGACAGCATGCTGACGCTCACCTCTGTCGCGGACGCCAGCTCGGCCAGAGTCATGCCCCGGTCGTGGCGCAGGCCCTGGACACGGATACCCAGCTTCACAAGGTCAAACATTTCGCTATAATAACCGCACGATTCACTATAGCGAAAAGAGTCTGCTGTGCCCGCGTCCCCGACCGAAGTCCGCCCCGTGGAGCCCGCCTCGTCCGACCTCACCGCCGTGGCGAGGATCATGGCGCACTACGTCGAGCACACCGTCGCGACCTTCAGCGAGGTCCCACCGACCGCGGAGGAGTGGGCGCAGCGGCACTCGGACCTGAGGGCGGAGGGTTTCCCGTTCCTGGTCGCCGAGGCGGCAGGGGAGGTGCTCGGCTTCGCCTACGTCGCGCCGTGGCGCTCCAGGTCCGCGTACCGCTACACGGTCGAGAACACCATCTATCTCGCCCCTGCCGCGACCGGTCGCGGCATCGGCACCACGCTGCTCGCGGAGCTGATCGACCAGGCCACCGCGGCCGGATGCCGCCAGATGGTCGCCGTCATCGCCGACACCGGTAGTCCGGCGTCGGCCGCGCTGCACCGCCGCCTCGGCTTCGTCGACGTCGGCCGGCTGCACGCGGTCGGACTCAAGCACGGCCGCTGGATCGACACGCAGCTCATGCAACGTGACCTGACGACGTCCCCGTGAGCCTCGTTCCCGCCCCCCATCGAACCGAGGCGGGGTGTCCGGCGGTAGACTCCTGGTTCTCCGGCAATCAAGCCGGGCGACGACCGTGCCCGCGATGGTTCGCGGAGACAACCGGCGGCGTGTCACCATCGGCGTGAGCACGCGGCCGCAGGCGGGGAAGTTACGCGGTGAACCGGCGGCCGATCGGAGCGTCCTGGCCCGGGGCTACGTGCCTCACGAGCCAGCTGTCCGACGTCCGACCGGTCCTCGGTGTGGGCGTAGCCCGTAGCGCCGCCGTCGTGTACGGATGCAGCGAAGGAGTAGATGTGGCACCACCAGGCCAACGCCGGTCCGGTCGCACGCGAACCGGATCTGGCGGCCAGCGGGCCGGATCCGGCGGCCAGCGCCGCCGCGCCCAGCGGCCCGCCGAGCAGGGGATGATCCCGGTGCTCGCGGAGGTCGCCCGCGAGGTCGACGGCGCGGTGCGGAGACCGCCGACGCGACCGGCGGTCCGCACGAAGTTCCAGGTCGTCGCGCTGCTCATGCGTGAGGAACGAGCCCGGCTCAAGGCCGACGGCGCCCTCACCGACAACAAGCGGAACCAGCAGCTCAAGCGGCTCGACGAGGTCGCGACGCTGCTGGCGAGGATCGCCGCCCGGGACACCTCGCTGCTCGAGCTGCTCGCCGAGGACGCCAAGGTCTCCGACGCGGCACGCGCCTACAAGGCGACCATGATGCGCGCCGGTGGCCTGGAGCCGCCGGAAGAGCCGCCGCCTGCCCCGCCGGCCGCGCCGGCGCCCGGTGCCGAGAAGCGGGTGGTGCCCCGCTCGGTGATCTCCCGCCAGCTCGCGAACCCGTTCCTCGCCCCGGACTTCGAGGCCGCGGCCGAACGGGTGGCCCCGAAGGTCCGCCGGCTGGCCGGCTGGGAGCTGCTCGAGCCGCTGTTCCGCTCCTTCGAGTACGCCGGCGCCGGCGCACCCGCCTGCATGCCGCTGCCCGAGCCCCGCTCGCTGTCCGCCCGCCACGGCCGGGAGCTGATGCGGCACCAGGCCCAGGTCGTCGAGGCCACCGCACGCGGGCACCGCACCTTCCTGCTCGCCGACGAGCCCGGGCTCGGCAAGACCGCCCAGGCGCTGCTCGCCGCCCAGGCGGCGGACGCCTACCCGCTGCTGGTCGTGGCGCCCAACGTGGTCAAGACGAACTGGGCGCACGAGGTCGGGATGTGGACGCCGCAGCGCCGGGCGACCGTCGTCCACGGCGACGGCGAGCAGATCGACGGGTTCGCGGACGTCGTGATCGTGAACTACGAGCTCCTGGACCGGCACATCGGCTGGCTCGGCGACCTCGGGTTCCGCGGCATGGTCGTCGACGAGGCGCACTTCATCAAGAACAAGGGCTCCCAGCGCTCCCAGCACGTGCTCGCCGTCTCCGAGCGGATCCGCGCCCGGACCGCGCGGCCGCTCCTGATGGCGCTCACCGGCACCCCGCTGATCAACGACATCGAGGACTTCCGGGCGATCTGGCAGTTCCTCGGCTGGATCGACGACACGAAGCCGCTCGCCTCGCTGTTGACCGCCCTCGAGGGCACCGAGCTCACACCGGCCGACCCCGGTTTCTACGCCGCGGCCAGGACCAGCGTCATCGACATGGGCATCGTGCGCCGCCGCAAGGCCGACGTCGTCGCCGACATCCCCGCCCGCCGGGTGGCGGACCTGCCGGTCGAGCTCGACGGCGCGGCCGGCCGCTCGATCCGTGCCGCCGAGGCGGCGCTCGCCGAGCGCCTGGTGAGCCGCTACCGGTCCGCCGTGCAGGCGCGCGCCGAGAGCTCCGTCACGAGCGACGTCGTCGAGGGTGAGCTCGACCTGGACCTCGCGCGCCGGGTCGCGGCGGCAGAGCTGAAGGACTCCAGCTCGCGGGCCGACGGCGAGAACGTGTTCAGCATGGTCCGTCGGATCGGCCAGGCGAAGGCCGGGCTGGCCGCCGACTACGCCGCACAGCTGGCCCGCAACGTCGGCAAGGTGGTGTTCTTCGCCAAGCACGTCGACGTCATGGATCAGGCCGAGAAGACCTTCGCGGACCGCGGCATCGGCTACGCCTCGATCCGCGGCGACCAGACGCCGAAGACGCGCGAGAAGAACATCACCGCGTTCACGAGCGACCCCGACGTGTCGATAGCGGTCTGCTCCCTGACGGCCGCCGGAGTGGGGCTGAACCTCCAGGTCGCCTCCAACCTGGTGCTGGCCGAGCTGTCCTGGACCTACGCCGAGCAGACCCAGGCCATCGACCGGATCCACCGGATCGGCCAGGCCGAACCTGTCACGGCCTGGCGGATCATCGCCGCCCAGACGATCGACTCCACCATCGCGGAGCTGATCGACAGCAAGTCAGGGCTGGCCGCCAGGGCGCTGGACGGGGCGGGGGACGACGACGTCGCATCATCCACCGACGTCCAGCTCGAGGCTCTCGTCACGCTCCTCACCGACGCTCTCGGGTCCCGCTAGGGACCAGGCGGGTGGTCGGCAGAATGTCAGGTGATCGGCATTCCGGATTACCGATCACCTGACATTCTGCCGACCACGGGGTTCGCTCCGCTGCGGCTACGACTCGGGTCAGAAGGTGCTGGGGTTGAACGGTATGCCGGACGGCTTGGCACGGCTCAGCTCGGTCCCGAACCTGCTGTCCTGCAGCGGGAAGTTGGCTTTGCCCCACGACGAGTTGTTCAGCGTGTTGCGCAGGCCGGCATCGAGCCGGTCCCAGCCGACCAGTGCGGGCTCGTCCCAGCCACCGTCGCCCCAGGCCTCCGGCCGCTCACCGGACTTGGCGAACCGCATGGAGTGAGTGTCGATGCCGCCGCCCTTGTGGTAGACCGCCTTGACGCGCGCGCCGCTCTTCTCCGAGATGCTGTTCCACGCCTTGGTCTCGTACTCGCCGTGGCCGGACACGGAGATGTAGGCGGGTGTGCCCGCGCCCTGCTGTACCCAGACCACGACGCCCTCCCAGTCATGGCGGTGCGACGTCGACGTGCAGCCGGCACAGCTCATGTCCTTCTCGAAGTACAGGGAGTAGGCGATCGCGCACCAGCCGTTGTTGCACGTGGCTCGCGAATAGGTGTTGGCCTTGCCGAGGTGGCCGCTCCGGCACTGGCCGGTGACCGGGCCGCTGTCGTCGAGGCCGCCGTTGAGCCTGCCGCTGCTGTCGATGGCCGCGGCGGGGAAGCAGCTGTCGCCGTCGTAGTCGAAGTAGGGCTGGAAGGTCCGCTGGAAGTCCGTGGCGTTCGGCGGCAGCGGGTTCAGCACGGCGGCGGAGGCGACGGTCGGCATGCTGACGATCAGCAGGGCCGCGCCGATCATGGCCAGGAGGGTCCTGGCCAGGCGGGACGTTCTTGAGCTCACTGCAGCAAACATGATGGTTTCTCCGAATCAGTTGCACTGCGTCCGAGACTTCTTACCGGGCCTGCCGACACTGGCAGTCGATGCTGTCTGACGGTCTACCAGGACATGACGTCCTAATGTCAAGACAATGTACACAGGGTGAAAGTCCGTGTCACCCCCCGGATTTCGTCTCACATGCCGGCGCGCAGCACGTCGATCTCGCAGCCCGGCGCGGCCGGGTCGAAGCCGTGCTCGACCAGCCAGCGGATGGCCACCAGGCTGCGCAGCGACCACCACCCACGGACCACGTCGAGGTCGACGTCGGTGCCGTAGCCGGCGACGACGTCGTCGAGGCGGTCCTCGTTCCCGAGCGTCAGGATGGCGAGGTCGAACAGGGCGTCGCCCTGGCTCGCCTCTGACCAGTCGATGACGCCGGTGACCTCGTCGCCCTCGACGAAGACGTGGGCGAGCTGCAGGTCGCCGTGCACGAACACGGGTGTCCACGGCCGCAGCGCAGCCTCGGCGACCTGCCGGTTGCGCGTGACCAGGTCCGCGGGAAGGGTGCCGCTGGTGACGAGCCACTCGCACTCGCCGTCAAGCTCCGAGGCGAGCTCGTCGATGCTCCGGCCGGGCCAGGGCGGCAGGGGAGAGTCGTGCAGCTTCCGCACGACGGCGCCCGCGGCGGCCCATGCGGTCGACGACGCGGGCGACGGTTCGCCGAGGCGGCCGAGCGCAGTCCCGGGGAGAGCGGCGAGCGCGAGCACGGGCGGCTTGCGCCAGAGGATCTCCGGGGTCGGGACCGGCGCCATGGCCATCGCCTGCACCTCGACGTCGGTGCGCGTCTGGTCACCGTCGATCTTCAGGAACGTGTCGCCGACGCGTAGGGTCGCGCACGCCTGATGGGCGACGACGACCTTCACCTCTTCCATGCCGGCCATGATCGCGTGGGGCTGCCGCCGGAGTCACCGGATTTGTTCGCGAGCGGCTGCGCGGCCGACCGTGCCGCGGCAATCTGTGCTCGAAGCGCTTCGATGAGGAACTTCTTGAATCGATGGCGATCGGATCGGCCTTCGAGATCGATTTCGCAAAAATCGAGGGTTGCGCGCTTTCGGACGAAAGTCATATCGTGTTGAAGCGCTTCGAGGGAATGACCCCGTCGAAGTAAATCCACCAGTGCGCGAAGAAGCGCACATCGTGAAGTTGCCATGGAAGAAGCTCGCCGTACCGGCGGCGAGGCCGGCACTGTCGCCGAGCCTCACCGTCCCTGCCGACGAGTCCAACAAGTAGCTCGTTCGAGGCCAGTTCGGCCGGATCGAGCCTCGACGAAAGGAGCAGCGATGCCTCTTGTGAGACGAGCATCCTTCAAACGTCTGATCACCTGTCTTGTCGCCGCGATGATGGTGGTCGGCGTATCCACCACCAGCCTGGCGACCCGGGCGTCGGCCGACACCGTGACGCCGCTGAACGCGGCACAGATCGTCGCCGAGATGGGCGCCGGCTGGAACCTTGGGAACAGCCTGGAAGCCAGCTCCAACGGGAACCCGAGCGAGACCGCCTGGAACAACCCGACCGTGACCCAGGCCCAGATCGACAGGGTGCGTGCTGCGGGGTTCAAGACGATCCGGATCCCGGTGTCCTACTTGAACACCATAGGTTCTGCCCCGAACTACACGATCAACTCGGCTTGGCTGAACAGGATTCAGCAAGTTGTCGACTACGCCTACAACCGGGGCATGTACGTCGTCATCAACATGCATGGTGACGGCTACAAGAACGTCCCCGGCTCGTGGCTGATCTGTGACTCGTCCAACCAGACGGCGATCAAGGCCAAGTATCAGAAGGCGTGGCAGCAGATCGCCACAAGGTTCCAGAACTACGACCAGCGCCTGATCCTGGAGTCGATGAACGAGAACTTCGACGGGCAGTTCGGCAACCCCACGCAGCCGTGCTACTCGAACATCAACAGCTACAACCAGATCTTCGTCGACACCGTCCGGCAGGCCGGCGGGAACAACAGCTCGAGGTGGCTGCTCGTCCCCGGTTGGAACACGAACATCGACTACACCACGGGGAACTACGGCTTCGTGATCCCGACGGACAACCACCGGTCCTCCTCCATCCCCAGCAACGAGCGACGGATCATGATCTCCGTGCACTACTACGCTCCGTGGGACTTCGCCGGCGAGGAGAATGGCAACATCACCCAGTGGGGTCCTAACGCCACCAATTCGTCGAGAACGTCCACCTGGGGGCAGGAGGATTACCTGGACTCGCAGCTGAAGAAGACCTACGACGCCTTCGTCACTCGCGGGTACCCGGTCGTCGTCGGCGAGTACGGCTCGATCGACAAGTCGTCACACGACTCGTCGAACAACCGTTACCGCCAGGACTTCGCGCGCATGCTGGTGGCCACCGCGAAGAAGTACGGGGCCAGCACCATCTACTGGGACAACGGCGTCAACGGGCAGTACGGGTTCGGGCTATTCAACCGGTCGGCCAACTCGGTGACCCAGCAGGGCATCATCGACGCCATCATGAGCGGCCTTGGTGGCACGGGCCAGCCGTCCGGCTCGACGGCGATCAGGGGAGCGGCATCGAACCGCTGCGTGGACATCCCGAACTCCTCGACGACGAACGGGACGCAGGCGCAGCTGTGGGACTGCTGGCAAGGCGCCGGCCAGGCATACGCCCGCACCTCCGCCGGTGAGCTGAAGGTCAACGGCAAGTGCCTCGAGGCGGCGGGCTGGGGCACGGCCAACGGCACCAAGGCCGCGATCTGGGACTGCACGGGCGGTGCGAACCAGCGCTGGAACGTGAACACCAACGGCACCATCACCAACGTTCACAACGGGCTCTGCCTCGACGCCAACGCCGGAGGCACTGCCAACGGCACGCAGATCATCCTCTGGGCCTGCAACGGCGGCAGCAACCAACGCTGGACCCTCGCATAGCGACCGCATAGGCGCCGGCCGAATACGGCGGCCTCCGGCCTGGGGCGGCACCGCGACGCGGTGCCGCCCTTGCCATCGTCCTGTTGCCCGACGATCGCGGCTGGAGCTCCAGCGGAACATGTCGGGGGAGACCTTGGCTGAGATCGACGAGACGGCACGTGGATCACACGCTATGTCCGTGCAGGGCGGGAGGACGGCGGCATACCGCTGAAGCGTTCGACCTCGGCGATCACCTCGTCAGCGGGGGCGTCGAGGTCGTCGACGCCGAAGCGAATCGGCGACCCGGGTTCGATCGGCCTGCCGTGCTCGTCGTTGAGCTCGGAGTCGAGATAGGCCTCCCGAACGTTCGGTTCGAGTCTCCGGAGGATCGCTTCTGGGTGCCGCACGGTGACGAGCACGAGAAGCTCGTCGACCTCTTCGTGGGTGTCGTCGGGTTCGTCCGGGTCGCGCTCCTCCTCGGTGAGCTCGTAGAGGCCGTGATGGCGGTAGACCTCCCAGGAGACGACGTCGGTCCAGCGGACCCGGAGCCCGCCCCAGGCGGTGAAGCCGCCGTCGTCCAGCAGGAGCACGGGCTCGGGTGCTGGTTGTCGGCGTCGCAGGACGGCCTGGACGATGACTGAGACGAGGGGCAACGGTCGTGCGAGACGTGCTGATCCAGGCAGGGCGAGATAGAACTCTCGAGACGACATGCGTGGAATCTATCGGCCGCCGAACGGCGTCGGCCCCGTGTGGGTACCGACGCCGTCCGGTGTCTCAGGTCAGGCGGTGGCGCGCAGCCACTGCTGGTTGTTGCCGCCGTTGCAGGGGTAGATCTTCAGGATCGTGCCGTTCGACGTCGACAGTCCAGGGACGTCGACGCACTTGCCGGTGCGCCGGTCGACGATCTCGACGTAGCCGTTGCTCGTGTTCCGCAGCGTGAACTGCTGGTTGGTGCCGCTGTGGCAGTCGTACTGCACGAGCTCGGACCCGTCCGCGGTGCCGGAGACATCGAGACACTTGTTGGAATGGACGGAGCGGAGCCGGACGTAGCCGGAGCCGGCGTCCTCGAAGGTCCAGCGCTGCCAGTTCTCCCCGTTCCACGCGTACTGGCCGACACGGGCGTTGTTGTTCAGGTTGGGGTTCTGGACGTCCATGACCAGGCCGCTGTGCCGGTTGGTGACGCGTTCGCCGGATGCCCCGGCGTAGGTCGTGTCGAGGATGACGGTGCCGTGCCGGCAGCCGGCGCAGCCGACCTGGGACAGGCCGCTCCAGGACGTGAGGTCGGAGCTCGTGGAGGTCCACATGCCGCCGTTGGTGTACCGGTCGATGTAGGCGCGGTACGTACCGTCCGCCTGCTGCACGACCGAGGGGCCCTCATGGTGCTGCTGCCACAGGTTCCCCTGGTTGGTCCAGGTGGTGAAGTTGGTCGACGTCCACCGCTCGATCCACTTGGAGGTCTCGTTCTTCACGAACGCGTGGTAGGTCGAGCCGCGCTTCACGATGTACGTGTCGATGTGGTTGGCGGGGATACCGAGCTGGGTCGGGCCGCTCCACGAGGTCAGACCGCTGTTCTGGGCGGTGTACACGTACGGCACGAACTGGTGGTTCGAGGTGCCGAGGCTGACGACGACGCGGACCGTGCCGCCCTCGACGTAGAACTCGGGAGCCCAGGTGTAGGCCGTGCCGCTGACGCCGGCCGGGACGGAGGCCACATGCGTCCAGTTCCGCAGGTCCGTGCTGCGCGCGATGTTGAAGTGCGTGGACTGCGTGGTCCAGGACTGGACCGTGTACGCGATGTAGTAGGTGCCGCCCGACTTGATGATGCTCGGGTCGCGCAGCGCGCCCGAGGGGCCTCGGTAGTTGGTGTCCGCGAGGGGGCTGAAGCTGGTCGCGTTCGAGGAGGTGTAGACCCACAGCTCCTGGTCGGCGGCGGCGTCGCCCTTGAACGTGGTGTAGATGTACGCGGTCGCCGCCTGGGCCGGAGGTGCGTTCACGACCTGGGCGACGGACAGGGCGATGGCGAGTGCTGCGAGGAAGGCGAGCAGTCTGTGGCCTGCCTGGAGGGTGGGGACGGCGTGTGTCATGTGGACTCCTTTGTCTCGTGCCTGACGGGGCCAGAGGCCGTCGGTCGGGGCCGCGCCACGACGTCGGCGGCGTTGCCGATGCGCAGCTACGTTCACGTCTCTCCTCGTCGAGAGCGGATGTGAACGTTAACATCCCAGTAAATTCTTCCGGCCCTGCGACTGCGTGTCAATGGCTCGTGACGGGCGAACGAGGCAGCGGAAAGGGCTTCCGGCCCGGACACCGCGATCAAGGTGTCCGGGTCGGAAGGTCTTAGCAGATGTCGAGGTGAGTGAAGTCGTACGTCGCCCAGTCCGGGAACGTGCGGATGCTGCCGTCCGCAGGGGCATGGAACTGGTAGTTGGGACCCCGGAACCAGACCTCGGCGCCGCCCGTCTGGTTGTTGCGGACGGAGAGCGCGTCGACGAAGTTCGAGAGCGTCCGCGTGTCGCACTGGAACAGGTGGAAGATGCTGTGCCCGCCGTCGCCCTCACCAACCGCCACGCAGGCGATCCCGGACGCCCAGGAGCAGATGGCCAGCTCCGAGTCCACCTCGCTGGTCGGCACACCCCGCCTTACCCACTCGCCCGAGAGCAGCGGGTAGATCTGCGGTGTCCATGCGGCCGTTCCGACCGTGGCGGTCGGCTCCGCCGGTGTTGCCGGTGTTGCTGCCTGCGCCGTCAGCGGAACGACGAGGACCGCTGCCGCGATCATCGTCGTGACCGTTCTAGCCGCCCGCTTTCCGATACTTCTCAGTCTCATGGATCTCCTCAGTCGCAACCAGTGCAGCCATTCCTGACTCACCCGCGATCGCTCCCGACAGGGTCGACCTGGGTTCGTCGGCCTGACCGTAATAGCAGTACGGTCAGAGACCACTGGCACTTCGGTCAGGACCGAAATGCACCACAGATGGCCCCGGTCGCTGCCGACCGGGGCCATCGTGTTCCTGGGTGCTCGTCAGCTCACGGTCAACGGTCCGAACGGCACCTCCACCACGGAGTCCGCGAGGTTCACGAGCGAGGGCGCGTTGCCGATCACGTTCCAGAGCTCGACCTTGATCGTGCCGTCGGTGAGATCGCCAGGAGTGCCCGCGGAGCTCTCCAGCGCCTGGTTCACGGAGGTGTAGCGCTCGAAGCCGGGCACCGGATCCGTGGCGAAGTACCGGTAGGTCTCCACCCGGTCGAAGGAGCCGTCGCCGGTGAGATCGTAGGAGACGCGCACTCGCGTGCCGTTACCGACGTTCGTGCCCGCGTCGACGCCGAGGTCGAACGCCGTCCGCAGGCCGCCGAACTCCGCCGTGACGTGCTCCAGCGTGGCGGTGAGCCCGGTGCTCGGGTCGCCGACCGCATCGGGGCCCGACCTCGCGCCCAGCTCGGCCGTGGCAGCGGGACCGGGATCTTCGGTGAGGTCGCCGCCCGCGGTCAGGTAGAACGTCGTCGCGGCGCGAACGGGCGGATCGGTGGGATCGGTGGGATCGGTGGGATCCGTCGGGTCGGTGCCGCCCGGGGCGCCGCCCCCGCTCCACGTATGAGCACCCGAGGTGACGGTCTTCCCGGCAGGGACCGCGAGCGAGGTCCCGTCCGAGAACTCGACGGTCAGAGGTGATCGCGTGATGTTCGAGGCCACGTAGGTGCGCGCCCCGTTCTTGGTGAAGACGGCCGCCAGCGGTGAGTCGGCGGTGACCGCCGGGTCGACGGTGCCCAGCGCGGCGACGTTGGCGATCCAGTGGTACGTGTGCGCGCGGCTCTCGCCCTCTTCGACCGGATACTGGCGGTCGGCGTCGAGTGCGGCGAGCGCTCGCTGACCGTCCCCGAGCGCTAGATAAGACCACAGGAGGTCCTGCCACACCGTCGGGTTGCCGTTGTTCACGGCGACCATCTCGTCGTAGTTGTCGACCACGTCGTCGGGGCGCAGGCCCAGGTAGAGATGACCACCGGTGATCGGCAGCGTGTTGATGCCCTGGATCATCTCGGCCTCGCCGCTGAACCAGGTCGCGTACGCCCCACCGCTGCCCCAGATCATGCCTACCGTCGAGTGCCCGAAGGCGTCGGGCATCGCGCCGGACCCGTCGAACCAGTACTGCTGGATCGCCGCCGTCTGCGTGGCGTAGAGGTAGATCCCGGCGTCACGCGTGGCATCGTCGCCGGTGGCGGTGCCCCACTGGATGAGACCGTTCGCGAAGTTCTGGCCCTCCGAGCTCGACTCCTGGTTGTTGCCGTTGACGAACGCGCCGTGGCCTGCCGCCCAGTCGTGGCCCGCATAGATGTCGAAGTCCCGGAGATACGGGTAGCGCAGGTCGGTGCGGTCGAAGTTGTTGGCATCTGCGATGAGCTCGTCGACCATGCCACCGAACTCCTGGTCGGTGGCCCACTCCGGATCGAAACGCGCCAGAGTGGCGGCGGCGACGATGAAGTACCCGTAGTGGAAGTGATGGTCGTTCAGCTCTCTGTCCGACCCGTATCCGGCGGGAAAGCCCACCAGGGTGCCCCAGTTCTCGTTGTACGCGAACAGCTGCTCCGTCTCACCGGGGCTCGCCGTGAACCAGTCCGTGAGCACCGTCTCGATCTGTTCGAGCGCCGTGTCGCGCACGCTCGTGCGGTCGAGCTGATCGGCGATCTCCGCGATCCGCACCGCGCGGCCGAGTGCCTTTCCGGTCCAGTAGGTGTCGCTACCGTCGATGCTCATCGGGTCGCCCGCCTCGGCGTCGAGCAGGGCGTCGAGCCGCGCGTTCGCGTCGCCTGCTGAGGTCGCGACCGCAGGGACCTCCGGTAGGACGCCGGTGAACGGAGTCTCCGTCGTGAACGACGTCGCTCCGATCAGCGTGTTCATCGTGCCGCGTGCGGACTCGTAGTCGCGGTCGGATGCCGCGCCACCGCCCGGCCCGTCGCCCGTCGAACCCTCGAGGTACACGTTCTGGTGCGGGTAGAGGGCCACGATCGTGCCCGCGTTGGTGCCCTCGTGTGCCTCCGTCTCGAAGGAGTAGGTCGTGCGCACGATGCTCGTGGCCTCGTCGTAGACGTAGTCGGCGCGGGTCCCGGTCACCTCGACATACGCGTACGGGGCGTAGGAGTCCGCCTGGGCGGTTCGCGCCGCGTCGTTGTCCCCGGGGGTCGTGGGAAGTGCGGCGACCGAGAGGTAGCCCTTGCCGGAGAGGTTGCTGCTCAGCACATTGCCGGAGGTCGTCCAGGACGAGCCGGTCGGCGCGAACGCGACGTAGTCGGCGCCGCCCGTGCTGAACCCGATGCGGGCGCCGTCGCGGAGCCACACGCGAAGGTCCGACGCACCGGTGAGGCGCGCGTCACCGCCCGTCATCTCGAACCAGGTGACGGGAAGCCCGTGCCCGATCGTCGCCTTCATGGAGCGTGCCCCGTCGCTCCACGACGGGGTGACGGTCCAGTCGCTCCAGTCGGCGACCTCGGCGACGGACGCGTTCAGTCCGGCGACCCCGACGACGAGGTCCTGGCTGTACGGGTAGTGGAACTCCCCGATGCCGCCGGGCGTCCCGTAGAGCGTGGGCTGCTGGGTGTACGAGAGCCCGAGGCCCCCGGGGGACGGCTTGTACGACACGGGGTGCGCGTGCAGCGGTTCGCTCATCGAGCAGTCGAACTTCTTGAAGCTCAGGGAGGACCACCAGTCGTTCGTGGGCACCGCCCCTTCAGGAGCCGAGTCGGTGATGAACGCGCGAGCGTCGGTCGCGAGCGGGGCGCACCCCTCGGGGGCCGGGCCGACCTGATCGGTCGTGTAGCTCCCTGCACCCACGGGCGTCGGTTCGGCCGCCACGGCCGGGACGGCGCTGCTCGTGGAGAGCGCGACCACCACTGCTGCGAGGACGGCCGTGAGCGAACGCCATCTCCGCCGTCGAGGCCGTGACCGGTCATTGCGGTGCGGGCGCGCTGTTCTGTCGGAGTGAGCCGTCGAAACCGGGCAGGCAGAAGGATCGAACATCGTTGTCCTCTCGGAGCCGCCCCGACATCGGGTGCTCGGCTCATCTCGTTCCCGCGTCATTGAGGGTGATGAAGGACTTGCGAAACTGCACATCGCACCGCTTCTGGCGGGCGAAATAGTGGAAGCGCTCTCACACATTGGCAGGAACAAAGCACCATCGTCAACCAATTGTGGTGAGACATCGTTTTCATTGGGTTTTGTATTGGTTCATGTCGATGGGTGAGACGGCCTGCTCAGCACCGCTGCGACTGGCGCGCTCTCAGAGCCGGTCGAACGAGGCGGCGTACCGGAACCGCCCGGCATGCTCCGCACGCCATGCGCTCAGAGCCCGCGCCTGGAAGTAGTCGCCCCACCTCGGGTCGGGCGCCTCGATCCCAAGACCACCGGCAGGTACGAACCCGAACCGGGAGTAGAGCGCCGGGTCGCCGAGCAGCACCACCACCGGCTCGCCCATCGCATCGGCCGCACCGAGGAGCGTGTGCATCAAGGCGGACCCGATCCCGCGGCCCTGGTGCGCGGGATCAACGCTGAGCGGCCCCAGCCCGAGTGCGGGCCGATCCGCGAGCTGCCCGTGGGTGGCGATCACATGACCGACCACCTCCGTGCCGGAAGGTCCGGACTCGGCGACCAGCGACAGCTCCGGCACCCACCCCGGGTCGTCGCGCAGCCAGCCGACCAGGGTGGCCTCACCGGGTGCGCCGTCGGGCTCGATGGGTGGCGCGGCGTGCGCGACCCTTCCGAAGGCCGCCGCGGTGACTGCGCGGACAGTCTGGATGTCGGACGGGCGCTCTTGTCTGATCAGCATCCCGTCACCCTCGGGGGCATCAAGGCTGAGGAGCAAGACAAATTCCATGCCGCGGGCGACCGATCTACCGATGTGACGCGCCACCTATTTGGATCCAGCCAGTGAATGATGCATCAACTATTCGGTAACCTGATTGGCATGAGTAACAACGTGCCCTGGCTGAGTGACGACGAAGAGCGGTCCTGGCGCACCTTCATCCAGCTGCACCAGAAGCTCTCCAGGCAGCTGACGGCGGACCTCCAGACACACTCGGGCCTGTCCGGCGCCGACTTCGAGATCCTCGTCGCGCTCACCGACGTCACCGACGGGCGCGTGCGGTTCCAGGACCTGGCCGAGGAGATCGACTGGGAGCGGAGCCGCTTGTCGCACCAGGTGGCCAGGATGATCAAGCGCGGACTCGTGGCCCGCGAGGAGTGCGCCGAGGACGGCCGTGGTGCGTTCGTGGTGATCACCGCGCAGGGTCGCGAGGTCATCGAAGCCGCGGCGCCCAAGCATGTGGTCACGGTCCGGAGGCTGGTCATCGACGCGCTCAGCCCCGACGACCTCGCCGCGCTCGGGCGGATCTCGGGCCGCATCCTCGAGCAGATCGACGCCGAGCCGGGCTGATCGGCGTACGGCACTCCCGGCTCCCTGCCGCCCGCACGCGCGTGATCGCATGCGGGCGGCAGATGAGTACCGACGGCAGGTCGAACCCAGCCGGGCACCGATACGGCAGCGTCAGCGCAGATAGCTGACGAGCGACAGGTTGCGCTCGCGGACCCCCTCGACCACCAGGTCAGCCATCCGCCCGGCGCCGTACTCGGAGAAGTGGGTGTCGTCCCTGTGCCCGTCCTCCGCCTGGCGCAGGAAGAGTCTGGCGGACTCGTTCGGGCCCATGGATTCCACCAGTGCCTTGCTCTTGGCGGTCAGGTCGATCACCGGCACGTTGAGCGTGGAGCCGAGCCTGCGCATCTCCGCCGGCAGGTCGACACCTACGCCGTTGATGTGAAGCGCGGTGGGGGTGAGTCGGGTGCCGTTGAACTGCCGCCGCACCGGTGGTGTGACGAGCACGGGCTCGCCTCCCCTTTCTCGTACCTGGTTGATCATGGACGTGAGGTTGCCGCGGAAATCCGCCGCCGAGGTGGTCTTGTCGTTGTGTCCGAACTGGATGAGTACCAGGTCGTTCCTCTTGATCAGCGGCTTCATGGTCGGGAACAGCGCAGAGTTCCGCAGGAAACTCCCCGAGCTCTCGCCGGAGTCCCCGTAGTTGGCGACGACCGCGCCCGCCGACACCCGCGTGGTCAGGAGCTGCCCCCAACCGGTCCACGGGGCGACCGGCTGGTCACACGTCGTCGAGTCACCCGCCAGGTACACCACCAGGGGGTTGGTCGCCGCCTGCACCGTCAGTCCCGACAGCTTCGGCGCCGAACCGGCGAAGGTGATGTTCAGTCCGGGGTTACCTGTCCCGCCCTGGCCCGTCGGCTGGCCTTCCGGATTCCGGAC
Organism: Promicromonospora sp. CA-289599; assembly: GCF_050936155.1. Taxonomy (NCBI): domain Bacteria; kingdom Bacillati; phylum Actinomycetota; class Actinomycetes; order Micrococcales; family Promicromonosporaceae; genus Promicromonospora; species Promicromonospora sp. CA-289599. Next base: position 475,991 of record NZ_JBNJNI010000001.1, on the reverse strand, counting down.
GTTGATGGTGTAGGTGTGCTGGGTGATCGTGCCGGCCGCGGTGCTGACCGCGGGCAGGACGCGGCGGCGGGCCTCCACCGACATGGAGGTGTTGCCGGCGGTGTCGCGGTCGCCGATCCATGCGGTGACGGTGTAGTTGCCGGGTGCGATGTCGAAGCGGCAGACGATGGGCGTGCTGCGGGCGCACTGCGACGGCCAGCCGGGTGGCTGGGGCGACGAGCCGGCCTCGATGTCGAGCGAGTCCACGTTGGGCAAGCCGTTGGCGCTGGTGGGGCTGAGCCGGATCGTGTTGGTGCCCGGACTCAGCTGCACGGCTGCGGTCTTTGTTGTCCAGCTGTTCCAGGCGCCGGTGGGCTCGAACGAGACCGACAGCGCCTTCGCGCCGTTGACCAGCACGTCCGCGGGGCGATCGGCCGTCGCACCGTTGGCGTAGTGGACGGTGATCGTCGACGTGCCGGCCTCCGACGTGCTCACCGTGAACTGCGACGCTGCGCCGACCTCGTTGTCGCCGTTGCAGAACCCGGTGCCGGAATAGCCGTTGTGGTTGGAGTCGATGGTGCCGTCGCAGGTGGCCGGCGCTGCCTCGGCCTCGTAGCGCGTCTCCGCCACAGCGGCGGACGCCAGCGTAGGGCTGGTCATGAGGCCGCCGCCGACCAGTGTTGCGGCGAGTCCGGCAGAGAGCAGCGCGGCACGCTGCCTGGGTGAACGCATGTTTGACCTCCGAGAGTGATCGAATCGCCTGGACGACGGTGCGCCCGGACGACGGGGCGCGCAGCTTGCCGGGGCACTGGTACTGCCCTGGGAGATGCCTGACGTGTGGTGGGGCGGGACCGGATCATCGGCCCGCCCCACCACACGTCAGGCGCACGTCGAACAGGCGTCAGACACCGCGGCGGGTGAAGCGCTGGTTGGGGCTGCCGTTGTAGGTGTACTGGGAGATGCGGGCGCCGTCGGCGGACGACCTCTCCCAGACGTCCATGGCCAGGCCGGACTGCCGGTTGATGATGCTGACGACGTCGCCGCCGTGCTCCGTGAGGCGCCACTGCTGGCTGGTGGCGCCGGTGTCGGCCTGCTGGGTGATGTCGGCCCCGTTGCTGTTGTTCGCGACCTGGAGGACCAGGCCGGAGTGCCGCGCCTTGATCTTGACGTGGCCGTTGTCGGTGTCGATGAACTCGAACTGCTGGTTGGTGCCGCCGGTGGAGGACCACTGGTGCAGCAGGGCGCCGGCGGCGGTGGAGACCCCGTTGATGTCGGCGTGCTTGCCGCTGTGCTGGGCCATCAGGGTGTAGGTGCCGGGTTCGCTGGGCGTGTCGCCACCCAGCTGGGCCTCCCACCGGGTGTTCGGTCCGGCGGCCGCGGATGCGAGGCGGTCGCGGGCGGCGGTGTCCCCGTACATGGTCCAGCGGGCCCACTCGACGACGGTGTTCGGGAAACGGTTGTCGCTCCAGAAGCTGGTGTGGCTGCCGCCGACGAACGTGAGGAACGCCTTGGGCCAGGTGATCTCGTTGTACGCCTGCCGGGCGGAGGAGTACTGCGTGGTCGAGTCCCGGTCGCCGTGGACGAACAGGACCTTGGCGTTGACCGAGCTGGACGGGTTGCCCATGTCGATGCAGGACTGCGGGTTGGCGGAGATGATGCGGCTGTCGGGCCAGGAGGTCAGCAGGCCGTGGGTGATCATGCCGCCCAGGGAGTGGCCCGAGACGCCGACGCCGATGTCGGTGTTGATGTGCCCGGCCAGCGGACCGCTGTTGTTGAGCGCCAGGGTGTTGGTGAGGGCCTGGGAGACGTCGCGGGAGGAGTTGCCGTTGTTGACGTCCTCGAAGCTGTGGTTGAAGTGCGGGGCGGGGACGACGAAGCCCGCCGCCGCCAGGGCCCGGATGATGAACAGCGAGTTCTGCGGGCTGCTCCCGAGACCGTGGGTGCTGTTGTAGATCGGGAAGACGCCGTCGGCGACCGGGGCGTCCGTCACGGGGTTCCCACCCGGGGTACCTGTGGCCGGGTAGTAGACGTACGTGGTGACCGGTCGGTTGCCGCGGGTCCAGTTGTACCGGCGCACACCGACCCGGAACGGCGTGGACGGCGCCGGGCCCATCAGCCCGAGACCTGGTGCAGGGGCCGAGTCCAGCATGGCGCCCAGCGCCGATCCCGCGCCGAGCATGGACAGGCCCACGCCTGCCGCACCCGCCGCGCCCACGCGGAGGAAGGTCCTTCGTTGCATCGTCATCATTGACTCCTTGGTGTAGGGAACATGCTCTGCGAGCCGGGTAGCCGCAGACGTCGGGCTGAACCTGCGGTGGCGCCGGCCGGGCTCACGGCGTGTGGATGTCCGGCCAGGGGTAGGAGGTCACGTCGCTCCCGATGTAGAAGCTCGGGTGCGGCGGCTGGTTGTAGCCGGTGTTCTGCCAGGCGATGGCGACGCGGTACTGCACGTCGTGCATCAGGGTGGCGATCCGTAGGTTCGTCTGGTGCGGCGTGGCGTAGATCCGCAGGGACGAGTTGTCGCTGGTGCGCCAGACGACCTCTTCGCGCCAGTCGCCGAACAGGTCGGCCGACAGCCCTGGCGTGGACTTGGTGCCGTTGTTCGACGACACTCCCGCCCCGGTCAGCGCTGTCCCGGAGGGGTAGTCGGTGATCCGCGTGCCGTCGAGCAGCTCGCGTTCCCCGTCGCCGTCCCACCAGGACAGGAAGTTGATCGAGCCCGGCTTGGAGCCGATGTTCCGGCCCGAGGCGTTCTGCATGCCGCCGACCGTGGCCGACCAGTACTCCGAGCCGGGATTGCCTGACCAGATGTTCGCGGCCACACCACGGCCGTTGTCCGCGCCGGACGAGGTCTGATACAGGACCCGGCCGTTGTCGCCGTCGACCAGCCGGGAGGACGGCATCGTCGACCATTCCCCGGGCATGAACACCTCCTGGCCGGGGTTGTTCGGCTCGAAGTCGGACACGTGGAGGGCGTCGCCGTGCTTCAGGTTCGTGTTCCACAGGGGCTGCCCGTTGGCGCCGATCGCCATCGCCCCGAATACGACGTCCTGGCGGCCGTCACCGTTCAGATCGGCGATGGAGAGGCTGTGCGCGCCGTTGCCCTCGTACTGCGAACCGGCCTGGTTCGAGTCGAAGACCCACCGGGTGGTGAGGTCGGAGCCGTCCCAGTCGACGGCCCAGATCACCGAACGGGTGTAGTACCCACGGGAGAAGATCATCGACGGGGTCGCACCGTCGAGGTAGGCGGTGCCGGCGAGGAAGCGGTCGACGCGGTTGCCGTAGCTGTCACCCCACGCGGCGACGTTGCCGCGGGCGGGCTGGTAGTTCACGGTGTCCATCGCCGCGCCGGACTGCCCGTCGAAGATCGTGAGGTACTCCGGTCCGCTCAGGACGTAGCCCGAGGAGTTCCGGTGGTCGGCGTTGGCGTTACCGATCACGGTGCCGCTGTTGTCGCGGGTGCCGTCGGCGGTCTTCATCGCGATCTCGGCACGGCCGTCGCCGTCGTAGTCGTACACCTGGAACTGCGTGTAGTGCGCCCCGGAGCGGATGTTCCGGCCCAGGTCGATCCGCCACAGTCGCTGACCGTTGAGCCGGTAGGCGTCCATGATGGTGTTGCCGGTGTAGCCCGACTGGGCGTTGTCCTTGGCGTTGGTCGGGTACCACTTGACGATCAGCTCGTAGGTTCCGTCGCCGTCCAGGTCGGCCGTGCTGAGGTCGTTCGCCTCGTACGAGAACGAGCCCGAGGGGGTCGACCCGCCCGCGGGGCGCTGGATCGGGACGTCGAGGTAGCCGCCTGAGTTGAACCGCGCCTCGACACCCGAGGCGTCGCCCTCGGCGCCGTCGACCACGGTGCGCACCGTGTACTGCGAGGAGGCGGACCCTCCGGTGTCGCGGTAGTTCGTCGCTCCCGTGATCGGGGAGCTGTTCAGTCTGGTGCCGTCACGGTAAAGGTTGAACGCGACGTCCCCTGGGTCGGTACCCAGCAGCCGCCACGAGACGAGCCGGCCGTTGCCGGAGGGCACGACCGTGACGCCGCGCGTCAGCGCCTCGACCTCGTACCGGCCGTCGCCGCCCCCGGGCGGGGGATCCGTCGGCGGGTCGGTCGGGTCGTCGTCGGCGGGAATCAGCTGGAACTGCTGGTTGGCGCCCCCGTTGGGGGTGTATTGGCTGATGCGGCTCCCGGGGGTGGTCGACTGCTCCCACACGTCGAGGGCCTTGCCGGAGAAGCGGGAGACGATCGTGGTCCAGTCGCCGCTCTCCTGGAGCTGCCACTGCTGGTTCGTGGCGTTCTGGTCGGTGTACTGGGCGATGGTCGCGCCGTCGTCCTGGTTGCGCTCCCACACGTCCAGAACCAGGTCCGAGTGCCGGGCCTGGATGCGGTGGTAGCCACCTCCGGCGTCGATGAAGCGGAACTGCTGGTTGTCGGCGTCGGTGCGGCGGTTCTGGACCAGCTCGGCGCCGGTCGCGGTCGAGGCGCCCTCGATCTCGAGGACCAGCCCTGAGGAACGGGCCTGGAGGACATACCAGACGGAGGGGTCGGGCGCCGCGGAAGCGAGAGGGGCGAAGACGAAGGCCGCAGCCCCTAACGCGGTGGTGGCGACGGCGGCCGCCAGAGTTCTTAGTCGTCGGGTCAGTGACAGGCGCATGGCGTGCTCCCGGAGTGCTCGAAGGTGTAGGTCGGCCTCGTGCGGGGTATCCGTGCCGGCAAACCGCAGGCAAATATGCTGAAACATGACGATGTATCGATACAACGCCTGGCCGAGCATAGCCGCACGCGTCACCGGGTGCAATGGGCGTCGGACGGTGGAATTTCAGCCTGCAATCGAGCCATGGCCGGATGTTCGATCTTGAGTTCTGATCGAGAGAAGATGCCTTTTGATAATGTAAGGTGCTGTCTCTAACGTTGTGGAACGATACATGGCGTGATCGGCCGTCAGGTCGGCGATGACCAGCGCGTGGCGGTGCGTAACGATGATCGATCGATAGGGTGGGCCGGTTCAGCTCGATAGTCGGAGGATGCGTGAAGAGCGGCAAGGTCACGATGATCGAGGTCGCGCGGTTGGCGGGTGTGTCGCCCATGACGGTCTCCAACGTCATCAACAACCGCGTCAGGGTGAGCGACGCCAATCGTGAACGCGTCCTGGGAGCCATACGAGAGTCGGGCTACCAGATCAATCTGGCGGCCCGAAACCTCAGGTCCGGGCGCTCAGGCGTCATCGGCCTCGCCGTTCCTCAGGTCGCCAACTCCTACTACGGGATGCTCGCCGCCCTGCTCATCGACCAGGCGGAGCGGCAGGGCTACCACATCGCGATCGAGCGGACCGGCACCGGCACAGAGGCCGGCGCCACCGCGATCGCACAGTCCCGTCCTTTCCAGCTGGACGGCCTCATCCTGGCGGCAGTCGACGTGGACCCGCTGACGACACCGGTGTCGTCGCAGAGCTACCCGATCGTCATGCTCGGCGAGCAGGACGCCGGCGGCAGGTTCGACCACGTCATGATGCCGAACGAGGCCGGGACCGCTGCGGCAACCACACATCTCATCGAGCAGGGCTGCGGCCGGATCGCCGTGGTCACCGGGCCACATCTCGACCGACTCACCATGGTCACGCGACGCTACAACGGTTACCGCACCGCCTTGGAGGAGCACGGACTTCGCCTCGAGCCCGAGCTGCGGTTCGTCCTGGAGTCGCTCTCCTGGGAAGGGGCCCGTGAGGTCGGCCGCAGGATCGCTGACGCGGGGATCGGTATCGACGGTGTGGTTGCGCTCAACGACACCGCTGCCATGGGGGTGGTACGAGGCCTCCGCGACCGGGGCGTCGCCGTGCCGAAGGATGTCCGTGTCATCGGATTCGACAACGTCAGCGAGTCGGGCAACTTCATCCCGTCGCTGTCGACGGTGGCCCCGGACCACAGCTGGGTGGCGGCCAAGGTGTTCGAGCTCATGCTCGCGCGTATCGACGACCCCGCGGGGCCGCCGCGCCAGTACACCGCGCCCTTCGAGCTCGTGCGACGCGAGTCCACCTCGATTCCTGACCGGGCCTGAACCGTCAGCCTGCGCTGTTCCCGGGCCGCGACGCCCGGTGGCTGGGTCGCCAGGCAGCGTCCGCCGGCGGAAGCTCGGTCCCGGTCGTGAGGTAGAGGCGATCGACCCGCAGGCCGGACTTGCGTGCGAGGACGGACAGGGTGTGGCGGCCGGTCGGGACGGGCAGGTCGGACAGGAGGGTCCAGAACCAGATCTCCTGGGTGCCGAAGGCGTACAGGTCGCCACCGGCGAGCTGTTCCTCGGGCGGCTGGATCGTGTTGTCGAGGGCGAGCACGCAGGCGTCGTCGTCGCGGGCGCTGAACTTCACCAGCAGCCACACGTGGTAGGTCCCGGCCGTGGTGATGTCGAGCGCGTAGTGCAGTCCGGGTGCGTGCGTGGGGTCGTCCCAGCGCAGCCCGCGCCGGGCGACGTGCATGGCGAGCCCCGACCCGCCGTCGGTCTCGGCCTGCGTGTGGGTCCACCTCACGGACGGATCGCCGATGCCGGGCGTCGACCAGGCCGATGAGGTCTGCGCGAGGGCATGCTCGGCCTCCAGCGCGACGACGCCGCCGGACTCGACGCTCACGCCCGAGCCGAGCGCGGCGACGACGTCCTTCCGGCCGTCGGGGCCGGTCCAGTCCCGTGGCTCGGCCAGGGCGGTCTGCGGCACGGCGACGTTGGGCTTGAACGTCGTGGGGGTGTCCCAGAAGCTCGGACCGGTGTAGACCACGGGCGGAAGGGGGACCTCGCGGGGGTCGGTCCGGTAGATCTCACGGGCGACGTCGTCGAGCTCGGTGGCGAAGGTGTCGACCACCGGGTCGGGCGTGTCGCGCAGGGGGCGGCCCGTGTGGTGGCTGAAGGAGGGACCAAGGTTGGTTTCCTTGCGGTCCGCGGTGTACAAGACGATCTTGGACAGGGCCACGTGCTGGTCCAGGGCGTGCAGCCGCAGGACGTGCGGCCCGGCGTCGAGGTACGGCAGGCGGGCGACGAGCCGCTCGACGTTGTCGAGCACCGCCGTCGTCCAGGAACCCCGGAACTCGTCCGTGGTGGGGGACTCGACGACGAACGGGGGAGCGTCGTCGAAGCTCACGCCGACCCGCAGGCGACCGGTGGAGTCCAGCGTCGGCAGGCGGTGCAGCTCGAGCAGGTGGGCGCCCGGGGTGGTCAGGTGGACGCCGAACGTCAGGACCGCGTCGTCGGCCGCCGGCACGTCCGGTGCGTCGCCGGACCGGCAGGCCTCGGTCAGGCTGTTCCCGTACCGGCCGAGGACCGGGACGGTTCGCCAGGAGGAGGTCACGCCGTCCTGGCGCGAGTCCGGGTGTGCGGGGTCGATCGTGACGTGGCCGTCGGCCTCGACGGCACCGACGAACCCGGCGTCCAGGTGCGGCGCTGAGGCGACGCGCACCTCGACGGCGACGGCGGTGCCGTCGTCCCCGGTGACGGTGAGGGTTCCGGACGAGCCCGCGCGGGCCCGCACGTCGGCGATCCGGACCTGGAGACGTGCCTCGGTGTCGACCGTGCCGGATGCGGCCGAGACCTCGATCCAGTCGTCGGCCTCGATGGTGAACGACACTCCGGGCGCACCGGTGGTGAACACCTCGATCCACTTGGTCGCGACGCCGTGGGGCCAGAACGTCAGGGCAGGCCGGGCGCCGGGGTCTGGGTCGGCCGAGCCGTCGTAGGTGACCACACCGAGCCCCGGGGGGCCGATCCGCAGTGCGGGCCGCGCTGCCGGGTGCATGGCCATGACGGGCGGGGGGAAGGCCTCGGGGGTGAAGACGTGCCGCCAGCGACCACCGGCCAGGACGGTGTCGTAGTAGTGCAGGAGCGCGCGCTTGTGGGCATCGAAGGTACGTGACAGCTCCAGGTGGTGGTCGGCCGCGGACGCCTTCCCCTGCTGGTGGGCGAGCGCGCTGCGGTCGGCGTGCAGGAACTGCCCCGCGACGAGATAGGCCAGGTGGACCTTGACCGCGACCAGCTCGAAGAACGCCTCCTGCTCGTCGTCGGGCAGAGCGCGCAAGATCTCGTTCGTCTCCTGGTAGAGGCGGCGCAGCTCAGCGAGACGTCGGGACGCCTCGTCGCCGTATCCGGTCTGAGCGAAGACGCCGCACTCGAGATGCTCGACCTTGCGCTGGTTGTTGAGCTGGTAGTAGGTGGCGTAGAGCAGGGCGACCTGCTTGCCGTGCCCGCCGGAGAACGTCTTGTCGGCCCATTGCTCGACGAACCCGGTCACGTCGGCCGTCGTGGTCTCCTTGCCCGCCTCCCAGCCGCAGCGGAGGAAGAACTCGGTCTCGATCTCCAGCGGCTTGAGCCCGCCGACGTTGTCGACCCACAGCCGCCGGATGCCGTGGTCCCAGGCCTTGCTCAGCTCGTTGCGCACCAGCGCCAGGGGGGTCGAGGACGTGGCGAGGTAGGAGCGCGGGGGCTCGGACCAGTAGGACGAGTGGTAGTACAGGCCGTGCCCGCCAGGGCGGTCGAGCTCGGCCTCGGTGGGGTAGCGGCGCACGTACCCGAAGTTGTCGTTGGCCCACACGATGGTGACGTCGTCAGGTACCGGGAGGCCCGCGTCGTACAGGGGGAGGACCTCCTTGTACGGGATGAAGACCTGCAGGGCGCCCGGCGCGCGCTCACCGAGCTGCTCGGCGAGGATGCCGCGCTGGTCGTCGATGACCTGGCCGAGGAGCGCGACGCGGGCCCGGTGCTTCTCGGCGTCGGACAGGTGCTCGTCGGTGTCGATCACCGAGGTCTTGAACCCGTAGTCATGGATGCCACGCATGCCGACGGTCCAGGAGACCTCGTAGCCGCCGTTCTGTCGTACGGACCCGCGCCAGTACTCCTGGAGCAGCTCCCGGTTGCGGCCCGGGACCGAGTAGTCGTAGTCGACGGGCGCGTCCTGGGCCGCGGCCCAGGGCCCGAACTCCTTCTCGTTGCTGCGCAGCAGCATGTCGCAGTGGCTCGTACCGACGACGACGCCCATCTCCTGCGCGAGCGCACCGTTGGCCGGGTCGTGGTTGAACGCGCCCACGTGCATCGCCGGCCAGATGTAGTTGCCCTTGAGTCGCAGGATCAGCTCGAAGACCCGCTCGTAGGTCTCCGGCCCGATCGTGTCGTCCCCGGTGTGGGTCATGGCCCACTTCTCGAGCTCCTCCTCGTCATTGAGGAAGATGCCCCGGTAGGCGACTCCTGGCCAGTCCGCGACGCTCGTCCCCGCGGCGACCGTGATGCGCTCGCGCCGGTGCACCGGCACGTCACCCCACCAGTACCAGGGCGAGACGCCGACCTCCTCGCACAGGTCGTAGACACCGAAGACGGTGCCGCGCCGGTCGGCGCCCGCGACGTAGAGGGTGGCGCCGACGGCGGCGATCACGAAGCCTTCCCAGCGCAGGCCGCCGTCGGCGGTTCGCAGCTGGGAGACGTCGAGGGAGCCGTCGGCGATAGCAGCGTCGACCAGCGGCGAGGTGCCGATCGTGCCGACCACGATGTTCGCCCCGGCACTTCGGTGCGAGGTCGTAGCCGGCCGGCCGGTCACGTTCCCGAGGTCGCGAACGAGGTGGACGACGGCGCGCCGGACGGCAGCCGGCTCGGACTCGGCGATCGCTACGTGCGCCGTTGTGCCCGGCCCGGCGAGAACCAGTCCGTCCTCGTGCTCGTCCAGGACAAAACCCCTGCTCATGGCACCTCCGTTGGCGTCCGAGCTCGGTATGGCGCCTGCGGGGCCAATGGAACCGTTACCGGACTGTGTTCCGTGCGAAACCGGCCGAACCCACATGCCCGCGAAGCAATGAAATGAGGTCCTAACTGCGAAGATATCGCAGCCGAGGAGTGATCGGACCGGCTTGTTGACAAGCATATGGAACCGTTGTCACCATGGCAACGAGCCGCGCTGGAATGAGCCGCGCGGCAGACGGTCACAGGTCCTCGAAGGGGAGGTGCAAGGCCGTGAGCCTGGCTGAGTTGCAGAGGGTGGCCCGACGCCGTGGCGGGCCCCGGGCCAAGCAGGAGACGCCGGACGACAAGGCGGCGCTGGCCTTTCTCGGTCCATGGCTGGTGGGTGTGGTCGCGTTGACGGTCGGCCCGATGGTCGCCTCGCTGTACCTGGCGTTCACCGACTACAACCTGTTGGAGGATCCGAGGTGGGTGGGTCTCGCCAACTTCACCCGGATGCTGGGCGACGAGCGGCTGCACAAGTCGCTGGAGGTGACGTTCACCTATGTGCTGCTCGGTGTCCCGGGACAGCTCGTCGTCGCCCTGGGCCTGGCCGTGGTGCTGGATCGCGGCATGCGCGGGCTGACGTTCTACCGCTCGGCGTTCTATCTGCCCTCGCTGCTGGGCTCCAGCGTGGCCATCGCGGTGCTGTGGCGCCTGATCTTCGGCGGCACCGGCCTGTTCAACAGTCTCCTGGGCGCGGTCGGCATCCCGTCGAGCACGAGCTGGATCGCCGACCCGGACACGGCGTTGGCGACGCTCATCCTGCTGCACGTGTGGACGTTCGGGTCGCCGATGGTGATCTTCCTGGCGGGTCTGAGGCAGATCCCACGCGAGTACTACGAGGCGGCCTCGACCGACGGCGCCGGACCCTGGAAGCAATTCCGGTCCATCACCCTGCCCCTCCTGACTCCGATCATCTTCTTCAACCTGGTCCTGGCGGTCATCAACTCGTTCCAGGCGTTCACGCAGGCCTTCGTGGTCTCCGGAGGGAGGGGCGGGCCGAGCGACTCGACGCTCTTCTACACGCTGTACCTCTACCAGGAGGGCTTCGGCGCCTTCCGGATGGGGTACGCCTCCGCGCTGGCCTGGCTGCTGGTGGTCATCATCGGCGCCTTCACGCTGATCAACTTCTGGGCTTCGAGGTACTGGGTGCACTATGACGACTGAGCTGCTCGCCGAATCGCCCGCGGTACACGGCAACCGCACCCCACGGAAGACCCGCTCCACCGCGTCCGGCCCGTGGTCGCGCGTCGGCCGGCTGCTACGGCACGTGCTGTTGCTCGGCGTGGTAGCGGTCGCGCTGTATCCGGTGCTGTGGATGATCGTCAGCTCGCTGCGGCCGGACGGGTCCATCTTCGGCAATCCCTCGCTGGTGCTGAACACGTTCGAGGTCACCAACTACACCCACGGCTGGAACGCACTGGGGGCGCCGTTCAGCACCTACCTGCTCAACTCGGCGATCGTGGTCGCCGGCGCGATCATCGGCAACCTGATCACCTGCTCCATGGCAGCGTACGCGTTCGCGCGGCTGCGGTTCCGGTTCAAGAGGCAGGCCTTCGCGGTGATGCTGCTGCTGATCATGCTGCCGGTGCACGTCGTCATCGTCCCGCAGTACGTCATCTGGGCCCAGGCCGGGCTGGTGAACACGTTCTGGCCGCTGATCATCCCGAAGTTCCTGGCCACCGACGGCTTCTTCGTCTTCCTCCTGGTCCAGTTCATCCGTGGTCTACCACGAGAGCTCGACGAGGCCGCTCGCATCGACGGGGCCGGCCACGCCCGGATCTTCTTCCAGATCCTGCTGCCGCTGATGGCTCCGGCCCTCGCGACCACCGCGATCTTCACCTTCATCTGGACCTGGAACGACTTCTTCGGTCAGCTCATCTACCTCACCGACCCGAACCTCTACACGGTGCCGGTGGCGCTGCGCTCGTTCATCGACGCGCAGTCCCAGTCCTCCTACGGCTCGATGTTCGCCATGAGCGTCGTGTCCATCGTTCCGCTGCTGGTCGCGTTCACCGTCGGGCAGAAGTACCTGATCCGCGGCATCGCGACCACGGGCGGCAAGTGAACCACCAGTGAGTCGTCCTCCCGTACAGGCGGGAAGAGCAGCACAGAGAGAAGGAATCATGCGCCTGACAACGTCGTCCGCACGCCGCGTCACGGCTGCCGCGGCCAGCATCACCGTACTGGCCGGGCTGACGGCCTGCGGCACCGGGAACGCTCCCGGGGCCGGAAGCGATGGCACCGCCCCGGAGCTCAGCGAGGACCAGGTGACGCTCCGTGCCACCTGGTGGGGCGGCGACTCCCGCCACCCCCTGACGCAGGAGGCGATCGATGCCTTCGAGGAGAAGCACCCGAACATCGATGTGGTCGGCGAGTTCGCCGACTGGGCCGGGTACTGGGACAAGCTCGCGACCCAGACGGCCGGGGGCAACGCGCCGGACGTCATGCAGATGGACGAGCTCTACCTCGCCTCCTACGCGGACCGCGGCGCCCTGTACGACCTCGAGCGGACGGCGCAGCTCGACAGCGCCGGCCTGGACCCGAAGGTCCTCGACCTCGGACGCTCGGAGGGCACGCTCTACGGCATGCCGATCAGCACCACCGCTTTCGGCATCCTGGTCAACCAGGACCTGCTCGACGAGCTCGGCCTGAGCCTCCCCGACACCAGCACGTGGACCTGGGCGGACCTCAGCGACTTCGCGGCCGAGATCAGCGAGAAGAGTGACGGCGAGGTATTCGGCATCTCCGCCCTGAACAACGGGTACTCGCTGCAGCTCTGGGCGCGCCAGAACGACGAGTCGCTGTTCCGCGACGGCGGGGTGTCGATCTCTCCCGAGACGCTCGCCGGCTACTTCCAGCAGGCGCTCGACTGGACGGCATCGGGCGCGGCGGCTCCCGCGTCGCGTCAGGCGGAGCTGGCAGGGGTCGGGCTCGACCAGACGGACTTCTCGACCGGCAAGCAGGCCATGGCGTTCAGCCAGATCACCCAGATCCCGGCGTACGAGGCCGCGACCGGTGGGGCCACGCTCGAGCCCGTCAAGATCCCGAGCGAGGACGCGAACGAGGCGAAGTACTCGTACCTCAAGCCGGGCATGTACTGGTCGGTCTCCTCGACGAGCGAGCACCCTGCCGAGGCGGCACTGTTCGTCGACTTCATGGTGAACGACCCCGAGGCCGGGGCGATCCTCGGCGCGGACCGCGGCATCCCGTCGAACGGAGCCGTCCGGGACTCGATCCTCGACGGCCTCGCGCCCGGGGAGAAGCGGGCGGCGGACTTCGTCGCGGCGGAGGAGGAGTACATCGGCGAGGCCCCTGAGATCACGCCGAACGGCGGGAGCGAGCTCGACACGCTCATCGCTCGCTACCTGCAGGACGTGCTGTTCGAGTCGCAGACGCCGGAGGAGGCGGCCGAGGCATTCATCGCCGAGCTCGACTCGTCGATCCAGTCGGCGAACCAGTAGCCGAGGGCTGCTCTCGCACGGTGCGGGGCGGGGTGCTGCCCCGCACCACGACCCGAGCCTCGAAGACGATGAGGCGGCGGCGAGGGCCCGGCGTCCGGAGCGCGAGGTCGACCGCGGTGCGGCCGATGGGCTCGAGCGAGAGGTCGACGCTGGTCAGGCCCGGCGTCACGTCATCGGCGTCGACCACGTCGTCGAACCCGGCGACGCCGATGTCCTGCCCGATGACCAGGCCGGCGTCGCGAACGGCGCTCATCACTCCGAGCGCCATCGTGTCCGTCGCCGCCAGCAGCGCGTCGACCTGTGGCCGGCCCACGCCGAGGTAGCCGGACGCGGCGGAGCGGCCGCCCTCGCGGGACATCGGCACGCGCACCATGCTCGCCTGATCGAGGCGCACCCCGTGTTCCCGGGCTCCCTCCAGGACACCGGTCTCCCACTCGCGCACCCCGGTGGAGTCCACGTCGGGGGTGATCAGGGCCATCGACCGGTAGCCGAGCCCGGCGAGCACAGCGACGAGCTTGCGGGCACCCTCGCGCCGCGGCACGGCCGCCGTGTCGAAGGGTAGCTCGTCGTCGCCGGCGACGACGATCCGACCACCGTCCTGTTCATATCGCTCCAGCTCGCGGAGCAGCGCGGTCCGCGACGACGCCGAGCCGCTGCGTGTTCCCGTCAGCACCATGGCCCGGGGCCGCTGGCTACGGATCATCTGCACGGCTCGCACCTCGTCGTCGATGATGTGCTCCGTCCCCGTGATGGTCACCATCAGACCGGAGGATCGGGCCTGCTGGATCGCCCCATGGACGAGCTCCGCGTGGTACGGGTCACGAATGTCCGAGACGAGCATCGCGATCGTCGGCGTCGAGCCGGTCGTGGTTGCCCTGGCCGAGGCGTTGGGGCGGTATCCGAGGCGCTGGGCCGCATCCTTGACCCTTTGTCGTACCTCCGTGGTCACGTAACGCGAGTCCGGATCCAGGGCGCGTGAGGCCGTGGCGAGGCCGACGCCGGCCTCGCGGGCGACGTCCCGCAGAGTGACCGGCAGCCGGACGGCGGAGGGCGGAGCCCCGGTGTCGCTCCTGGCATCTGTCGGCACGGGGCCATTGTCCCATTTCAACGGGACGGTGTGATGCCGGATGGGATACTTGGCGCGGTGCGGCCGATGTGCGGCCAAGGGAACGGAGGCAGGGCGTGGCAGCTGCTCGTCAGCGGAGCGGGTCCGCGACGCTGCGCGACGTGGCCGAGGTCGCGGGCGTGTCGCCGTCGACCGCCTCCCGGGTCCTGAACGGGGGCGAAGCGCCGGTGAGCGACGAGCTCGCCGTGCGGGTGGTCGCCGTCGCCGACGCCCTGGGTTATGTGCGGAACCAGGCCGCCCGGGCGCTGCGCGGACGGCGGTCGGGTGTCGTGCTGATCGTCACCGATCCGCGCACGGCGTCGGTCGCCGCGCTGGCGGCCGGCATGGAGGAGGCGGGTCGCGCGAGCGGCGTGCCGGTCAGCATCACCGCCGTCGGATCTGACGCGGACGCCCATCTTCAGGCGCTGCGGATTCTGCGCGGCCTTCGCCCGCTCGCCCTCGTCGTGACGAGCGCGAGCTTCGCCGGCACGGACAGCGAGCGTGTGCTCGCCGAGCTCGAGCTCATCCGCGCCGAGGGTGCCAACGTCGTCTTCGTCGGCGAGCACGACTACGACTACCCGTCCATCCGGTTCGACGACGTGACGGTCGGCCGGGTGGTGGCCGATCACATGGCGACCCTCGGCAGGGCGCGTCCGGCAGTGCTGACCGCCGTCCACCACCCCGCGGTGGAGAGCCGTACCCAGGGGTTCGTCGAAGGTCTGGTCGCCCATGGATACGACACCACCGCGATCGTCGTGGAGACCACGGAGGTCTCCAGGGAAGGAGGGCGGAGCGCGACCGCCCGCCTCCTGGGCCGTGACGAGCGGCCGGACCTCATCCTCGCCGGCAATGACGTGCTGGCCATCGGCGCGCTGCACACCCTGAGCGAGGCCGGCCTGCGCGTGCCCGAGGACGTAGCCGTCTCCGGTGTCGACGACATCCCCATCGCCCAGGACGTGACACCGTCCCTGACGACCGTTTCGCTGCCGTTCGTGGAGGCAGGGCGTGCGGCTCTCACCCTGGCCCTCGACCCCGCTGCCACGGCCGACGTCCACATCCCCGCCACCCTGGTCGTGCGCTCCAGCACTGCCGGGTAGCGCGGTTCGACGCCGAAAGTGCCGCGATCAGGTCGAAGCGCTCTTGACGGACTCTGGAAGCGTTGTCAGAATGAGCGCCGCTAGACCTTGTATGACACCGCACCTACGTGGGTAGCCGCTGCGTGTCGGCTGGTGAAAGCGTTGTCACACAAGGAACGGTCCCTCAATGAGGAGGATGATCATGTCGAATCGACGCACAGCCGCACGGCGACGACCGCGGCCCGGACTCGCGCTCGCTGCCGCCGCCGCGATGGTGCTCACGCCGTTGGCAGCGGCCGCGCAACCCGCGGCCGCTGTGCCGTACGAAGGGTCGAGCGAGCTGTCGGACGCCGACGTCGTCGTGCGCTCGTCGTTCGACGACCGTCCGGCGGGACGATTCGTCCGTGGTACCGAGGGCTGGGACGTCGACGTCGCCACCGGCAACTCGGTGAACGTCGTCTCCGTGCCCTCGGCGGACGACCGGAGCGTGCGGGTCTCCCGGACCGCCGGCACGGGGGCATCGGGCTCGGCGCTCGCCCGCGTGTTCGAGACGCCGCTGACCGGCGTCGTCACCGTCTCGGCACGCGTCATGCGCTCCGACAGCGAGGGCGGGTTCTTCGGCCTGCCCTATCTGTACGACGAGGCCGGCCGGCCGGCGGTGAGCGTCGCGCTGGCACGCGGGGACATCCTGGCCTACGACGGCAGGACGTCGCGGACGATCGGCACGTACGAGGCGGGCCGCTGGTACGACATCGACCTGACCGTCGATACCAGCGCGCAGACGTTCGACCTCACGATCGACGGGCGGAGGGCGCTCGACGACGCGGCGCCGCGGACGTCGCTGACAGGGATCAGCCGCATCGCCTGGTACGCCAACGGGGGTGAGCGCGGAGCCGTGCACGTGGACGACATCGCCGTCACCCGCACAGATTTCGCGGTGGACCCCGTGACCTACTACGTCAGCACCGACGGCGACGACCGCGCGAGCGGCACGAGCCCCGACGCGGCCTGGCGCTCGCTGCAGAAGGTGGGCGCCACCACCTTCGCGCCCGGTGACCGGATCCGGCTGCGGTCGGGTGACACGTGGACGGGGCAGCTCTGGCCGAAGGGGTCCGGGGTTCCCGGGCACCCGATCACCGTCGACGCCTATGGCGAGGGCGCGAAGCCGCGCATCGCCGGTGCGGGGACGGTCGCCGAGGCCGTGCGGCTGTTCAACCAGGAGCACTGGGTCATCCGCGGTCTCGACGTCTCCAACGCGGCACCGTCGACCGGTACGCCAGGGGAGAACCTGAGGGACCTACGGGGTATCGGCGTCCATGGTGACTCGGGAGCGATCCTCGACCACTTCGTCATCGACGCCGTGGACGTCCACGACGTCACCGGCGAGATCAACTGGATCGGCGGCACCGCCGCCGATACGCCCGGGGTGCACTGGGGCACCGGCTGGGACCGCTCCAAGAACACCGGCGGCATCGTGTTCCGGACCACGACCGCCGACCCGGCCGCTCCGGGACGGGCAACCGTCCTGACCGGCATCACGGTCCAGGACTCCACCGTGAAGAACACGTCCTTCGCCGGCATCACCGTCAAGCAGTGGACCGGAAACGACCCCGCCCACACGGCCACCGGCTGGGGTACCCGCCGCACGGCCGACGACGTGCGCTTCACGCCGCACACGGACATCACGATCCGCGGCAACTACCTCACCCAGGCCGGCACCGACTACGGCGCCAACGGCGTGTACCTGACCGACGCCCGGGACGCACTGGTGGAGGGCAACCTCGTCGACCGGGTAGGTGTCTCCGGCATCGAGACGTACGCCGCGGACCGCGTGACCGTCCAGCACAACGAGATCACGGGCACCAAGTGGGCACAGGGCAGCGCGGACGCCAACGGGATGGACCCTGACATCGCGACGACGAACCAGCTCTTCCAGTACAACTACCTGCACGGCAACGGGGACGGCATCCTGCTGTGCGCGTGCAGCGGCAACCATCCGTTCGGCTCGGCGGTCGTCCGGTACAACGTCGTGACGGGCAGCGAGCGGTGGAACCTGCACATGTCGCAGACCTCGGGCTCCGTGGCGCACGTTTACAACAACACGTTCGTCAGCAGCGAGGCACCGAACATGGTCTCCGGTAGCAACAGCGGCACCGTGACACTCACCAACAATGTCTTCGCGTCGAGCCGCGGGGCATCGTTCGCCGAGAACTCCCGGCTGACGTACGAGAACAACGCGTACAGCCCTGCGCTGAGCGCCCCGTCGAGCGACCCGTCGGCTCTGACGGGCGACCCGCGCTTCGTTGATCCCGGCTTCGCGGGACCCTACGGTGACGAGACGTCCGGTCCGCGGCTGGAGGAGGCCGGTGCGTACGCCCTCACGGCGGAGTCGCCGTTCATCGACATGGGGGTCCCCGTCGCCGACGACGGCGGCCACGACCTGGCGGGGACGTCCGTACCCGTCGGCGACGGTCCGGAGGTCGGTGCGTTCGAGTACACGACGCGGCCTGGCCAGACCACGAATGCCGCGATCACGTACATCGACGAAGCCTTCGACACCCAGACGGATCCGCGGAACTTCGGCTTCGGTGACCGTGCGCGGGTGGTCGACGGAGTCCTCCGTCTCACCGAGGGGATGGCCAACTACACGACAGCGGTCGCACCGTTCGCCGCCGCGGTGCGCGACCAGCGGACGCTCGACCTCAGCTTCGACTGGAAGACGGGGATCACCAGCAGCGGGATGAAGACCGGCCTGGAGCTGCGTGACTCGGCAGGCAACCTTGCCTTCGGGCTCGCGGCCACGGGCTCCGAGCTCCGCTACGCCGTCACCGGACCGGCGTCGGACTCGAGTGCTGCGCCGGACCGGCTGAACCCGGCGTGGACGAGGACCGCGTTCGACCGCACCAAGTGGCACACGGTCGACCTGCACATGGACTTCACGGTGGGGACCGTGCAATACACCGTCTCGACGCGTGAGGCGTCGCCTCGTGTGCTCGCGTCCGGCACGGGACAGGTCTCGGCCACCAACCTCGACCGTCTGGTCGCGGCCAACTACTACGGCACCGGCCCGCAGTCCGTCGACAACGTCCTGCTCCGGCGCCCGGCGCACCCGGCCGAGGGGGACCTCGAGGGCAGGTCCGTGTACGCCTTCGGCGACAGCATCGTCGCCGGGCACGCGTACGCGCGCGGGTTCGTGAACCTGGTGGCGGAGCGCGAAGGTTTCTCCCTGACCAAGTACGCCCGGAACGGCGCGACGGTCATGGAGGCCGGGTACCCGGCCGGAACCGTCCGGCAGCAGGTCCGCGCGGCGAGAGCGACGTCGCCGGACCTGGTCGTCTTCGACGGCGGGACCAACGACGCCGAGGCCATCTTCAAGGCGGGCCGCGCCGTCGGATCGGTCAGCGAGACGTTCGATCCGGCAGGCTTCGAGTCCGGTACGTATGCGGGCGCCTTCGAGGCGACGGTGTACGAGATGCGATCGAAGTGGCCCAGCGCCCGGATCGTCTACGTCGCGGCCCACAAGCTCGGATCACGTGACTGGGGCACCCAGCTCGCGGTTCGTGACGTGACGCTTCAAGCCGCCGAGAAGTGGGGTGTGACCGTCGCCGACGTCTTCGCCGACACCACGTTCGACACCCGTGACCAGGCCCAACGCGTCAACTACACGTTCGACGGTCTCATCGGCGGTTACCCTGGCACGGGCGGATCGGGAACGCACCCCAACATCGCAGGCATGACGCGCTTCTACGTGCCGGTGCTTACCGAGGCTCTGGGCGACGTGGTGCGGTCGCAGAGGAAGGCGCGATGAGACCCGTCATCGGTCTGGCCGTGCCTCAGATCGAGAACCCCTACTACGGGATGCTCGCCGATCTCTTCGTCGAGGAGGCCGAGCACCGGGGCTGGGAGATCGCGATCGAGCAGACCTACGGCGTCGCGGCGCGGGAGGCCGCAGCTGTCTCCCAGTCGCGCTCCCTCCACCTGGACGGACTCATCCTGGCCGCGGTCGAGTTCGACCCGTCCTGGCCTACCAAGGGTTACCCCATCACCATGCTCGGCGAACAGGATCTGGGTGGCCGGTTCGACCACATCATGATGCCGAACGAGGCGGGCGCCGCAGCCGCCACCGAGCATCTCATCGCGCGGGGCTGCCGCCGGATCGCGGTCGTCACCGGGCCGGAGCTCGACCGACTCACGGTGGCGACGCGTCGCTACAACGGCTATCGCACCGCCCTCGAGCGTCATGGCATCCGCCCCGACCCGGACCTCCGGATCGTTCTCGAGTCCTTCTCGCTCCAGGGCGGCCGCTGCGCCGGCCAGCGGATCGCCGACTTCGACCGCGGCATCGACGGCGTCGTCGCGCTCACCGACATCGTCGCGATCGGAATCATGCGCGGGCTGCACGACCGCGGCGTGGCCGTGCCCGACGACGTCCGCGTCATCGGGTTCGACGGCATCCGCCAGTCCGAGCACTGCGTTCCCGCCCTCTCGACCGTCGCCGCCGACCATCGCTGGATGGCCGCGCGCGCCCTCGACCTGGTCATCTCTCGTATCGAGGACCGTGCCCTGCCGCCCAACCAGTTCACCGCTCCGTTCACAGTCATCGCGCGCGAATCGACCTCGTGAGTCCGCGGTGGTCATCGGCGGCCAAGTCGCGGTCCAGGCGTGTTCACCCGTCGGCCATTGACAGGTCACGCACGTCTCGTAGCCTCGCTCCGCACGCATTCCGAGCCGGGGAGCACACCGCAGATGTCATCCGTACGAGCACGTACCCTCCGAGGCCTCCTCGCGACCGTCGGGACCGGCGCTGTCCTCGCCGGGCTCGCGATCGCGCCCGCGGCCTCGGCCGCCGAGCCCGCCCTCACCCTCGACCGGGCGGCGATCGGCACCGACGGTTCCGTCACCGTCACGTTCGACGCCGGTGAGGCTGTCCACGAGCGCAACTGGATCGGCATCTACCGCGACGGGGCGGTGCCCGGGGGGCCGGCATCGCTCGACTGGCGGTACGTCCCTGAGGCGACGGGAACGGTCACCTGGGGCCCGGGCGACCGGGACGGCTGGACGCACAACGCCGCGTCGATCGGTGCGGGCGACTACGACGTCTACCTGCTGGAGGACGACGGCTACGACGTGCTCGCCGGCCCGGTCGACCTCACCGTCGAGGCCGCCGGGACCGTGCCGCCCGCGGAGCCGAAGCCCGAGGTCGACGGAGTGAGCGAGCTCAACGTGCTCAGCTTCAACGTCTGGCACGGTGGTACGCAGATCGACGACGGCGCCCGGGAGATCGCCGACGTCATCCGCGAGACCGACGTCGACGTCACGTTCCTGCCCGAGCAGGGCGACACGCCGGAACAGGTCGCGGCGCTCCTCGGGTACGACCACCTCACCGCCACCGACACCGGCATCGTGTCGCGCTACCCGATCCTGGAGTCCAGCACCGTGGACCGGTGGTGGACCAAGGCCGTGCTCGACGTCAACGGGACCGAGGTCGTGGCCTACGGCGGCCACCTGGAGTACCGCTGGTACGCCACCTATCTGCCGCGCGGGTACGGGGGCGCGATCGGGGGTGACTGGCCGGACGGCTGGGACACGTGGAACCAGCTGCCCGCGCCGGTCACGGACGTGGACGACATCCTCGAGGCCAACCGGCAGTCGGGCCGCCCGGCGACCGCCGCGGTGCTGGTCGAGGACATCGCGGCCGAGCGCGCCGCGGGCCGGATCGCCGTCATCGGCGGCGACTTCAACGAGCCGTCGGTGCAGGACTGGACCGAGGCGACCGCCGACCTGCAGGACCACAACGGCGTCGTCATTCCCTGGCAGACGACGCAGACGCTGCTCGACGGGGGACTGGTCGACGCCTTCCGCGAGGTCTACCCCGACCCCGTCGCCAACCCCGGCAGCACGTGGCCGTCGGACAACCCGCTCTTCCCGACGTCGGACCTCACCTGGGCGCCGGAGGCCGACGAGCGCGACCGCATCGACTACGTCTTCGTCACGCCCGACGAGCGTGTCTCCATCGACGACGCCGCGGTCGTCGGCCCGCAGTCGACGATCGTGCGCGACGAGCGCGTCGAGGACGACAGCGCCGACGTGATCCTCACGCCGGACGCCGTCTGGCCGTCCGACCACAAGGCCGTTCTGGCGTCGTTCAGCATCTGCGACGACGGCTGCGCGCCGGCCGCTCCCGCCTGGGACAGGTCGGCGGTCTACACGGCGGGCGACGAGGTCTCGTCCGCGGGCTCGACCTGGCGGGCAGGCTGGTGGACGCGCAACCAGGAGCCCGGCGCCCCGTACGGCCCGTGGCAGGAGATCGTGGAGCGCGACGGCGTCGCGCAGTGGACCTCATCCCGCATCTTCGAGGCCGGCTCGGTGGTCTCCCATGACGGCCGCGCCTACGCGGCGAAGTGGTGGACCCGTAACCAGGAGCCCGGCGACCGTCGTGGGCCGTGGCAGCTGGTGGACGACGCCCGTCCCTGACCAGGGCCCCGCCGGTCGGCTGGGACACTGCGACCATGACGCACGCCGGCGATGCCCTCGACCTGCGGCGACCATCCAGAGGTGCTCGGCTGGCTGCGGTCCTCTGGGTGTTCGTCGGCGTGGTCCTGATCCTCGACGCCCTGGTCGTGCTGTTCGTGAGCAGCATGCACACCGGCATCGTCGCGACCTTCGTGGTCGGCCTCCTGTACGTGCTCCACGGGCTCTCCCGGCACAGGACCCGGCCCGTGACCGGGCGGGCCCGGTGGCTTCGGATCCTCGTCCCGAGCCTCACTGCGCTGATGCTCCTCGTCTTCGCCTGTCTTGCGGTCCTCGGCCGGATGGACACGGCATCGCCGGAGGAGGACGCTGTTGTGGTCCTGGGGACGGCCGTCAAGGACGGCGACGTGACACCGGCGCTCCGCGCCCGGCTCGACGTGACCGTCGACTACGCCGTCGCGAACCCGGACGCCGTCATCGTGGTCGCCGGAGGTCTGCCGCCCGGAGAAAGTGTCAGCGAGGCGCTCGCGATGGAGCGGTACCTGGTCGCCCGCGGGGTCGCAGAGCACCGGATCGTCCAGGAGGGGCGGTCGACCAGCACCTTCGAGAACTTCGTCTACGCGAAGGAGCTGCTCGACGGACACTTCGGCACGGAGTACACGACGGCGTTCGTCACGAGCGACTACCACGTGTTCCGGGCGGCCGGGATCGCCCAGGCGGCAGGGGTGCGCGCCACCCACCTGCACGCGGACACACCGTGGTACGAGGTCCCCGTCGACTACGTGCGGGAGTCTCTGGCCATCACGAAGTTCGTCGTGACGGGGCGGTGACAGCCCGAGGCCTGCTGCGAGCCGGTCAGGCCGCGCCGGGCCGCCGTCCGGCCAGACCGCGCAGCATCGCCCTGAGGATCCGGACCAGCCGTGGTTCGACGTCGACCAGGGCGTGCGCGAGCCGGGGGTCGGAGCGGTAGAGCGCGGCGACGTCCGGCCCCGGTGTGGCGATCTGGTGGAACGTGCCGGCCATGGAGGTCGACGCCGCGACGAGGTCGACGCCGTCCTGCTCCGTCAGGCCGGGCAGCGCTGCGCGGACGGCGGGCACGATGTGGCCAAGGCCCTCGCCGGTCGTGAGCTTGAACTCGCGCACCTTCTCGACCGACACGTTCCGCTCCAGGTTCAGCGGCGTCTGCGCGAGCAGGTCGCAGAACATGGGGCGGGAGGCGAGCGTCGCCGCGAAGGCCGCGGCGACGGCGTCCGGGTCGGGCTGCTCGAGGGCGCGCAGCCGCTCGGCCAATGCCGGGGCCCAGTCCCGCCAGCCCTCGGCGGTGAGCCGCAGGAAGATCTCCTCGCGCGTCTCGAAGTACCGCAGCATCGCGGACTTGTGCATGCCGACGGCGTCGGCGATGTCGGTCAGCGTGACCTCCCGGATGCCGCGCTCGGCGCCGAGACGGCGGGCTGCGTCGAGGATGGCCGCCTCGCGGACGAGCTTGGCCTCGGGGGAGCGCGCTCGCTGGAAGTCCCCGGAAGTCGTCATGGTCACATCTTAGCGCAACAGGGTTGCGCAAGTTAGGGCAACGGTGTTTTATTAAACGTATGCAGCAGACATGGTTCATCACCGGTTCCTCCCGCGGCCTCGGCCGCTCCCTCGCTGTCGCCGCGCTGACCGCCGGCGACCGGGTGGCCGCCACCGCGCGGCGGCCCGAACAGCTCGACGACCTCGTGGCCGAGTACGGCGAGCGGGTGCTCCCGCTCCGGCTCGACGTGACCGACCAGGCGGAGGCCCGCGCCGCGCTCGCCGAGGCCGCGGCCCACTTCGGCCGGATCGACGTGATCGTCAACAACGCGGGCTACGCCAACGTGTCGCCGATCGAGACCACCGACGACGCCGACTTCCGCACCCAGTTCGAGACCAACTTCTGGGGTGTCTACAACGTCTCCAAGGCGGCGATCCCGCTGCTCCGCGAGCAGGGTGGCGGCCTCGTGGTCCAGTTCTCGTCGACGGGCGGACGGGTCGGCGGCTCGCCGGGCATCGCGTCCTACCAGGCGGCGAAGTTCGCCATCGACGGCTTCAGCCGAGTGCTCCGCGTCGAGACGGCGCCGTTCGGCGTCAAGGTGCTCGTCGTCGAGCCGAGCGGGTTCGCGACCGACTGGGCCGGCGCCTCCATGGCCGTGCACGACGCTCCCGCCGGGTACGAGTCCACCGTCGGCGCGATGAACGCGCACATGCGCCAGGGTGGTGCCGGCGCGGCCGGAGATCCCGACCGGGCCGCGCAGATCCTCGTCGCGCTGGCCAAGCGGGACGACCTGCCGGCCAACCTGCCGCTCGGTGTGAACGCCACCGAGATGTCCGTCGCGCAGGACCGCGGTCTGCTGGAGTCGAACCTCCGATGGGCTGCCGTGAGCCGCTCGGCGGACTTCGCGGAGCCGTTCCCGGTCGAGCTTCCGGCCTGACGCGGCACGAGCGTGCGACCGGCCGGTGTCCGGCAATGCCGCACCATGACACCCGGCTCGTATGAATCACGTCACGGCCTGGAGGCGTCATGCTCCCCGCACCGCTGGACATTGAACGCTGTGTGACTCTCAACCGAAACTCATCGAACCCGTCCGTCCGCTCCAACCCGGCCCGGCGTCCCCGTACGGTCTGGAGCACCGCCTCGCGGGGCGTCGCCGCCGCGGGCAGCGCGCTCGCCGTCGTGCTGCTGGCCACGGCCTGCACGACGGCGAGCGCGGCGGTGTCGGACCCGCCGTCGGCGGCGCCGGCTACTTCCACGGAGGACGCGCGCGTGCCGGCGCCGTCCGACGCCGCTCCCGAGCCCGCCGCAGAGGCGTCGCCGGTGCCGTCAGCCCCGACGGACGTCAGGGCCGAGCCGAGCACCGCTCCCTCGCCGGCACCCTCCACGGGCCGTGGCGAGTCACGGCCGGAGCCCACCGACCGGGCGGAGCCTCGTCCGGTGCCGGCGGCTCCCGGTGAGGCGTCGCCGCGCCTGGCCGTCACCGGCTGAGCGATCCTGGAGGACGGAGCGGCTCCCGGCGTCCACGGTCGGGAGCCGTTCCCATCGATCGACTTTCACCAGTAATCGATTGACTATCGAGCGATTGCTACCGATAATCGCTGCATGAGTCGCATAGTCTTCAACATGCTCACACTGCTGATCTTCAGCGGGATCGCCATCAGCCTGTTCGCCCAGGTCGTGATCCTGCCCGGGATCGCCGCCGGCGAGGTCAGCAACTTTCCCCCGTACGAGCCCTATCGTGCCCCGCTCCTCGCGGCCGGCATCGCGTTCATCGCCTGCGCGCAGGTGTCGCTCGTGGCCCTCTGGGTCCTCGTGCTCCGCGCCGAGGCGGGCACCTTCTTCCGGCCGGGCACGCAACGCTGGGTGATTACGATCGGCGCGGCGATCGGCGTCGCGACATTGCTCACCAGCGGTCTCTTCCTGTACCTGACCTTCGTGGGGCTCCCGACGCCCGACGACGGCATGGGGGAGCTGGGGCTGTGGATGGCGAGCGCTCTGGGATGTCTGGTCGGCATCGCACTGCTCGGTGTCGTGTTCGTGACCCATCGGCTCGTCGGGCGAGCGACGGACGCGCAGACCGAGCTGGACGGCGTGCTCTGATGGCGATCGTCGTCGAGATAGACGTGCTCCTGGCGAAGCGGAAGATGTCGGTCGGCGACTTCGCCGATGCGATCGGCCTGAGCCCGGCCAACGTGTCGGTGCTCAAGAACGGCCGTGCGAAGGCGGTCCGGTTCTCGACGCTCGACGCGATCTGTCAGGTTCTCGACTGCCAGCCGGGAGATGTGCTGCGGTGGGTCCCCGACGACGGCGCGTGATGACCACGCCGCTCCACCCCGACACGCCTTGAGCGTGCGTTCGCCGGCCGGACACCTGATGGCTACCGATACATCATCGCGCTGGGCTTCACTGCGGCGGTGACGCATGGACGAAGCAGGCGTGGCGTTGCGGTGCTCGTGGCCCTGGTCGCGCTGTCGTCGGGGTGCTCGGTGAGCGAGGAGGACGCGGTGCCCGGGCCGACGGGTGCCGCGTACGAGATCGTGCCGGAGCCGGGGCGGACGATCGAGGCGACACTGCCCGCATCCGTCTCCGGTCTGGACGGGTACCGGATCGCCGCGATCGTTCCCGACACCTCGGCGGCCTCCGTGGCGCTGCTGTCGGCCGCCAGGGCAGTCGCCTCCGCCAACGGCGCGAGCCTGCGGGAGTTTCCCGTCGACGAGGAGGGCGAGGATCCGGTCGGCGCGGCCCTCGATCGGGCTCTCGGCGAGCGGCCGGACCTGATCGTCGGTCTTGGCGGCGGCGTCGTGGATGTCTTCGGCTTCGAGAGCGCACAGAGTCTCGACCAGCAGTTCCTCGTCGTCGGCGCGCAGCTGGCCGAGCCGACCGGCAACGTCACCGCCGTGGTCTGGGACGGTGCGACCTCTCGTGGATCCGCGGCCGGCCCTGACGGAGAGCTCGACGACGCGAGCATCACCGAGGAGCGCGGCGAGGATGCGTTCGAAGCGGGACTGGCGAGCATCCAGGACGGCATGACCGGCGCTGTGCTGCGCCTCGGCTGAGCTTCGGACCGGCGCGTCGGTATCTGAGCGCGTCGGTCTCGGGAAGGACAGCGTTGTCATCTTTCCCCTGCGTGGCATCTGTTGTTCATCGGCCGGTCTCGACCGGGTCATGTGGGGCGAGCAGGGTGACGGCCGGGCGCGTCCTTGATGCGCTCCCGTCCCGCTGTATGGAACCAAAGATTGGCGTGTGACCTCTTGCTGATGACCACAGCGTCGCCGACTCCGGTCGGCGATCCGCGTAAGCACAGGAACGGGCGGCGTGGGCTGGCAGGCTTCGCCCTCCTCTCGCTGATGGCTGGAGCACTCGCAGCCTCGGTCCCCGCCACGGCGGCGGACGAGTCCTCCACCGCTCCGTCCGCGGAGGCCGCCGCGGCGTCGGTCCGCATCGAGGCCGAGACCTACACGGGCAACAACAACGGCGACGTGATCGACGGCCGGGTGATGAACACCGGCATCGAGCCGGATGGCGGTGCCTCGGGCGGATCGCGCGTGAAGAACACCTACGACGGCGCCGAGATCTGGTTCGACGACGTCGACCTCGGTGCCACCCCGCTGTCCACGCTGACGACGCGCTACGTCGTCAACGAGAGCCGCAGCGGGGTGAACCCGTCGGTCGACGTCTACCTCGACGAGAAGACCGACGAGAACAAGGCCGCGACCATCGAGCTGGAGACGACGGGCAGCGACTGGGCCTCGTACGGCACGACGACGGCGGACCTGCTGACGGAGGTCTCCGGCGAGCACACGGTGATCGTCGTCATGCACGTCGACCCGAAGCCGGGCGAGAGCGCGAGCTACCCGAACTACGTGGGCAACCTCGACTACCTCGAGTTCGGCCCCGAGACGCTGCCCGAGACGTTCCTCACGACCGCCGACGCCTGGAAGTACTCCGACGACGGCACGGATCCGTCCGGTGACGGCTCGCTGTCCTGGACGACGGCCGGCTTCGACGACTCCGCGTGGACGGAGGCCGTCGGGCCCTTCGGATCGAAGCGGGGGTCCGCGGATCTCGGCGGCGGCTTCGTCGCGAACACGCTGCTGCGGTACACGCCGGCCGGCTCGCAGAACACCGTGCCGACCTACCACCTCCGCAACGAGTTCGAGATCTCGGACGGGCAGCTCGCGCAGCTCGAGTCGCTGCAGGGAGAGATCACCTACGACGACGCCGCGCGCGTCTACGTCAACGGCGAGAAGGTCGCCGGGTTCGTGGACGACCGCGTGGACGAGGCCGCGAACCAGAACCTGACCTACGCCGGCGCGAGCAACGGTGACCCGCTGACCAGCACGTTCACGATCCCGGCGGACGTGCTCGATCCCGGTGCGAACACCATCGCCGTCGCGCTGTACCAGGACCGCGAGACCAGCAGCGACATCTACTTCGACCTGACGTCGCTGGCCCCGACGGGCCCGGCCCCCGCACCGGAGATCGCGGACCTCGCCCTCCACGTCGGCGCCACCCAGGCCGAGCGCAACCTCACCTGGTACTCGAACGTCGACGTGCCGCAGGGCGCGCAGCTCGCGGAGGCGGCGGACGTCGTCGACGGCGTCTTCCCCGCATCGGCCCGCACGGTCCCGGCGACGAAGAGCGGCGAGACCACGAGCGGTGAGTTCTTCCGCGACGTCACCCTCGACGGTCTCGAGGAGAACACGCAGTACGCCTACCGCGTCGGCAGCGAGGAGACGGGCTGGTCCGACGTCCACACCTTCCGCACGCAGGACTTCTCGGGCGACTTCTCCTTCCTGTTCTTCGGCGACCCCCAGGTGGGTGCCTCCGGGAACCTCGCCCGCGACGAGGCAGGCTGGATCGACACGCTGGACGTCGCGACCCGGACGTATCCGGACGCCGAGCTGCTGTTCTCGGCGGGCGACCAGGTCAACACCGCCCCGAGCGAGGCCGAGTACGACACCTTCCTGAAGCCGGAGCAGGTCCGCAGCGTTCCGCTGGTGGTGACCAACGGCAACCACGACGTCGGGTCGAAGGCGTACGAGCAGCACTTCAACGTGCCGAACGAGGACCTGGAGTCCGGCGCGGCGTCCAACGGCTCGTCGTCGGGCGGCGACTACTGGTTCCTCTACAAGGACGTGCTGTTCCTCAACATCAACTCGAACAGCCGTGACTTCGACTCCCACAACGCCTTCATGGAGAAGGTCGTCGCGGAGCAGGGCCACAGGGCCAAGTGGAAGGTGCTCGCCTTCCATCACTCGATCTACTCGGTGGCCGCGCACACGAACGACGGCGACATCATCGACCGGCGCGACAGCATGCCGGCGAAGATCTCGGAGCTGGGCTTCGACATGGTGCTGATGGGGCACGACCACAACTACACGCGCAGCTACCTGATCAAGGACGGCGAGCTCGCCGACTCGACCGAGGTCGCCGGCCAGGAACACGTCGAGGCCGAGGACGGCGAGGTGCTGTACATCACGGCGAACTCCGCCAGCGGCTCGAAGTACTACGACACCCGTGCACCCGAAGCGTGGTTCGCCTCGGTGATCAACCAGGAGAAGGTGCGCAACTACTCGGCGATCGAGGTCACCGACGAGACGCTGACGGTGCGCACCCTGCGCAGCCAGGCCAACGGCATCGCACTGCCGGTGAACAGCGTCGTGGACGAGGTCGTGCTCGCCAAGGCGGACGCGACGACGGACCTGGACGTGTCGGTGGACGTGGCGACGCGCACTCTGGCGGGCACGCAGTACGTGTCGACGGTCGTGACGAACAACGAGGACGCCCCGGTGGATGCCGTGGTGGAGACGGCCTACGGATCCAAGTCGTTCGCCGCGGTGCAGCCCGGGAAGTCGGCGAGCGTGTCGATGAACTCCCGTGAGGCGGCGATCCCGGCCGGGGACGTGACGGTCACCGTCACGGGACGGATCGGCAGCGAGACGGTGACCACCTCGGCCACGGCTTCCTACCCGGCCGCCGGCTGAGCCGTCGCCCCTGAATCATCGCGCGACGCCGTGCGGCCTCGCGAGAGAACCTTGAACTAGGAGAGAACGACGTGAACAAGAACTCCCTCATGCTGCGCGGCAGCGTGATCGCCTTCGGCGCCGCCCTGCTGGCGTCGGCGGGCTCGGCGGCCATGGCCGACGACGAGAAGGACACCCGGAGCGTCGACGTCGACGTCGAGATCGAGCCGCTCACGGGCCCGGGATCCCTCGCGATGACGGTCGAGAGCGACTCGACCTCCCTCACGGAGGGTGAGTCGTCCGATCTGGAGCGCGTCTTCACGGGCACGCTGCCGAAGGTCACGGTGACCGACACCCGTGCGCCGGAAGACGTCCCGGACGGCGCCTTCTGGTACGTGATGGGCACGGCCGGCGACTTCCACGACGCGCAGGGCGGGAACACGATCGAGGCGAGCCACCTCGGCTGGTCGCCACAGCTCGTCGAGGGCGAGGGGGAGGGGGAGCCCTTCGTCGAGGTCGGTGGCGACGTGGCTCCGTCCCAGCCGGGTCTGGCCGACCAGGAGCTGCTGTACCTCGCGGAGTCGGCCGACGCCAACGCCGGGGGCGGCAGGTTCAGCGCGGTCGCGGACCTGGAGCTCGCGGTCCCGGCGGACGTGGCGGCCGGCAGCTACTCCTCGACGATCACCCTGTCGCTGTTCGAGTGACGGCACGCCGGGCGGGGAGACCGGAGCACGCCTCCGGCTCCCCGCCCGGCGCGCGCCGCCCCGCCCCGATCTCAGGAGCTCACCTCGTGAAGAACCCGCTCGCCCCGCTCGCCGTCCTGGCGCTCGTCGCCGTCTCGGCGCTGGTGGCCGCACCGGCCAGCGCCGCACCGGCCAGCGCCGCACCGGCCAGCGCCGCAGCGGACGACGTCGTGACATGGTCGGTTCGCCCGGGCGACGAGAACGGCGAGGACGGTCGTGCCTGGGTCGAGTGGGCGGCGGATCCGGGCCGGTCGCGCACCGAGCACATGGTGGTCGTCAACCACGGCGACGACACGGTGGAGTTCCGGCTGTCCGCCGCTGACGGATACTTCACCGACACGGGCCGCTTCAACATGCTTCCCGCCGACCAGGAGTCGGTCGCGGCCGGGACGTGGATCGAGCTGCCGCAGAGCGTGACCGTCCCCGCGGGCGCAGCCGAGGTCGTGCCGTTCACGGTGGCCGTTCCGGACGACGCCGAACCGGGCGACCACGCCGCGGGAGTCGCCGCGAGCGTGCACTCGACGGGCGGAGGCAAGGTCGCGGTCGAGTCGCGGGTGGGCTTCCGGGTGATGACGCGCGTGCTGGGCGAGCTCGCACCAGCGCTCGGCCTCACGGCCGCGGCGTCCTACAGCGGCGAGGCGAATCCCTTCGAAGCGGGCACGGTCGACGTCGAGTACGAGCTCGAGAACACGGGGAACACCCGCCTGAACACCCTGCCCGAGGTCTCCCTGTCCGGACCGTTCGGCCTCGGGGAGCTCACCGTGCGCGGCGAGGAGATCGTCGAGATCGCGCCGGGGGAGACGCGGCGCGGGACCGTCCGCTTCCCGGACGCCTGGCCACTCGTCGCCTACGACGTGAGCGTGGTGGCACAGCCACTACCGATCTCCGACGAGCTCTCGTTCGACGACGCCGAGCGCGGGAGCGCGCAGACAACAGTCCTCGCCATGCCCTGGTCGCAGATCGTCGTCCTGATCCTCGCGGGGCTGCTGACGGCCTGGGCCGTCTGGCGCCGTCGTCGCGAGAAGCGACGGACCGAGGAGCTGGTCGCGCAGGCCCGAGCAGAGGCGCTCGCCGAGGCCCGCGCCTCTGCCGTGACCGCCGCCGCGGCCGTCCCGCACCACCACAGCTGACACCACCCG
Source organism: Promicromonospora sp. CA-289599 (assembly GCF_050936155.1). NCBI lineage: Bacteria > Bacillati > Actinomycetota > Actinomycetes > Micrococcales > Promicromonosporaceae > Promicromonospora > Promicromonospora sp. CA-289599. The sequence continues at coordinate 444,802 of NZ_JBNJNI010000001.1, read as the reverse complement.
ATCCGGAGAACCACTGGTCATGTCCCTCGCATCTCGTTCCCTTCGTCTGGTCGCCCAGGTCGCGGCCGTCGCGCTGGTCGGAGCCGGTCTTTCCAGCGTCTCCCCGGGCACCGAACCGCCCGCCGCCGCTGCGGTGGCGGACGGCACCGACTACACCGGTCTCGTCAACCCCTTCGTCTCGACCGAGGACGACTTCGGCCAGGATCTCGTCGGCGCGGAGGCGCCTAACTCGATCGTCAAGATCAACCCGATGACGACTCCGGGCCGCTCGCACTCCGGCTACGACCACGCCGAGGACCAGATCGCGGGCTTCACGCACACCAACCTCAACGGCGTGGGCGGATCGGGCGCCGGCGGCGACCTCCTCGTCGTGCCGACGTATCAGGAGTACACGAGTCGTCCGGGAACGGGCACGTACGCGAAGGACTACAGCCACGCGGACGAGGAGGCCGAGCCGGGGTACTACGCCGTCGACCTCGCGACCGACGCCGGCGCGATCCGCGCCGAGGCGACCACCGACGTGCGCACGGGACAGGACCGCTTCACCTTCCCGGCGGCGGGAACGGCCTCTCTCGTCGTCGACCTGCGCAACAACTTCACCAGCCGCAGGGGTGCCACGCTCGGCTACGAGACGCTGGAGGACGGACGCGTCGCGCTCTCGGGCGACTTTACCGGCCACTTCAACGGCTACGACTACCAGATGCACTACTACGTCGAGACGACGGCACCGGCGTCGGGCGTGCGCACCTGGGGCGGCTCCGGTGACCTCTCCCAGGAGCCGCTGCGCGAGGGCACCGACATCGGCGCGATCCTCGACTTCGACGTGGACGCGGGGCAGCAGGTCGGGCTCACGGTGGCTGTCTCCCCGATCAGCGTCGAGCAGGCGAGGACCGACCTGGCCGCCGAGATGGGGGACCGCTCCTTCGAGCAGGTGCGCGACGAGACGCGGGCAGCCTGGAACGAGATCCTCGGCCGGCTCGCCGTGACGGCCTCCGGCACGAGCGATCCGGACGGCGAGCTGCGGACGCTGTTCTACACGCACCTGTACCGCATGTTCGGGACGCCGGTGAACGCGACGAGCACGAGCGGCACGTACCGCGGCCTCGACGGCGAGGTGCACCAGGCCGACGGCTACACGCACTACGACGGCTGGGGGTTCTGGGACGACTTCCGCAAGTACGAGATCCTCGCGGTCGGCTACCCCGAGGTGTTCCGCGACATGGCCCAGTCGGTCGTCGATCTCTACGGGTCGTTCGCGAGCACCGGAAAGGGCTCGCTGTCGAACGTCACCCACTCCGTGCCCACCGTGCGGTTCGAGCGCGCCGCGATCGTCGTCGCCGACGCGATCGCCAAGGGCGCGCAGCTGCGCGGCCTCGCCCAGGCCTGGCCCGCCCTCGTCTCGCAGTCGCAGGGCGGCTACGCCGACGAGGCGAACGAACGCCGCGGCTACATCGCGAACGAGGTCGACGACACGCTCGGTACCTCCTACGACGACTGGGCCATGGCGACGATCGCCGACGCGCTCGGTAAGACGGACGAGGCGCAGAGCTACCGCCTACGCGCCGCCAACTGGACGAACCTGTTCAAGCCGAACGCCGTCACCCTGGCCGACGGCTCCACGACCGGACTGATCTTCCCGAAGGACGCGAACGGCGCCTGGGTCGACGCGGACCCCGAGCGGTTCGAAGCCGCGAACCTCTACCAGGGCACGCTGTGGCAGTACCACTGGTACGCCGCGGCCGACATGGGCGGGCTCATCGACAAGATGGGCGGCGAGGAGACCGCGCGGGAGGCGCTCAGCTTCATGTTCGGCGAGCATGCGCCCGAGGACGGCAAGCGCATGCTGCACGCCAACGCGAACGAGATCGACCTGCAGGCGCCGTACCTGTTCAACTACGTGGGCGCCCCGGCGAAGACCCAGCACTGGGTGCGGAGCATCTACACCCAGGAGACGTGGAACCGCTACATCGCGACCGGCGGTACCCACGAGGCGCCCTCAGGTGGCGGCGAGTTCACCCCGCCCGTGAAGACGAAGGTGTTCCGGAACGATCCGCAGGGCTTCCTGCCCACCATGGACAACGACACCGGAACGATGTCGTCCACCTTCGTCGCGGCCGCGCTGGGGCTGTTCCCCGTGGCCGCCGGATCCGACGAGTACCAGATCGGCACGCCGTTCTTCGAGAACGTGCGGATCAGCCATCCCTCCGGCCGGACCTTCGACATCTCCGCGGACGGGGTGTCGCCCGATTCCTACTACGTCCAGTCGGCACGCCTGGACGGCGAGGAGTTCGAGCGCACCTGGCTGACGTACGACCAGCTCACCGCCGGGGGCGAGCTGGACTTCCGGATGGGGGAGGATGCCTCCGACTGGGCCGCCGACTCGGCCGCGGCGCCGTCGCTGAGCGACGAGCTGCCCAGCTCGGTCTACGACCCGATCGGCGCGATCTCGGTGTCGTCGCGGACGTTCACCGAGGCGCAGGCCGGTGACGGAACGATCGGCGACAGCATCGACCTGAGGCTCGCGAACGGCACGTTCGCGGGTGCGGACGGCGACAGTCTCGCGGAGGCCATCACCGCCGACAACGTGCCCGCAGGGCTGACCCTCGTCGCGGAGCGCACGGGAGACCGCCGCGTGCGACTGTCGCTCGAGGGCTCGGCGGAACACTCCGGGGCGCTCGACGGCATCGACGACCTCACGGTGGCCATCTCCGACGACGCCTTCTCGCGCGCGCCCTCGACCGGCACCCGCGAGTTCGCGTTCCGGGTGGACTTCGAGGACCCGACGCTGAACATGGACCCGACCCGGCTCAAGGCAGCGGCGGACGGCGCGGTCGACGTCTCCGCGACTCTCACGCTGAACGGCGCACGCTTCGCGGGGGCGAACGGGCGTGATCTCGTCGCAGACGGTGCCCTGGCGCTTCCCGGTCTTCCCGAGGGCGTGGCGGCGACCGCGATCCTGGACGACGCGCACCGGGCGACGCTCCGGCTGACCGGTTCGCTCGGAGACGCGCAGCGCGCGGCCTTCGGCCTGGACTTCGCCGACGCGGCCTTCGACGGCACGGCGGCGGCGAGCGTCCGCGGCGACGGGATCTCGGGCCTGGCGACCGTCGCGATCGAACGGGATCAGCGGTGGCGCGAGAAGCTGAGCGCGCTGCTGGCCGAGGCCGAGCTCGTCGTCCGCGGGGCGTACTCCTCGGCGTCGTTCTCCGCCTTCGAGACAGCCCGCGACGGTGCGACGGAGACTCTCGCGAACGAGTCGACCTCGGACGACGACCTCCGGGCGGCGCTCGACCGGCTCACGAAGACGGCGGACGCTCTGCAGATCACGGGCACGCCCTACCGGGTGCTCGAGGCGGAGGAGTTCGACGACTCCTCCGGCGGACGGCTGAGCCCCGAGAGCGGCAACATCGGCGGCGTCCAGGTCGGTTCCTGGATCGCGTACGACGGGATCGACTTCGGGGGGACGCTCCCGAAGCGCGTCAAGCTGCGCTACGCCAACCACCCCGGCGACAGTGCCACGGACGAGCATGTCGAGGTGCGCGTCGGCGCCGTGGACGGTCCCGTCGCCGCCAGGGTCGAGCTGGAGCTCACCGACGGGTGGGACGACTACGTCACCGCCGAGGCGACGGTCGACGATCCCGAGGCGCTCGACGGATCGAACCGGATCTACTTCGTCTTCGGTGGTACGCCCGACCCGTCCCAGCCGAACTCGTGGGTCGCGAACCTGGACCGGGTGCAGTTCCTCAAGACGGCCGAGGACGGCCCCGAGACGGCCGAACCGGTGCGGATCGAGGCCGAGACCTATGACGCCGACAACGGCAACGGCCTGAAGAAGGAGGGCGGTGAGCCGCCCGCCGGCAACGTCGGTGGCACCTGGGACGGCGGCCGGCTGACCTACGACGGCCGGGACCTCGGCCAGGACCCCCTCACCCAGGTCACGGTCAGCGCCTCCACCCGCGACGACCGTGTGGGCGACAACCGCCGGCTCGAGTTCTACCTCGACGAGGTGAGCGAGACGACGAGAGTCGGGACCGTCGACCTGCCGAAAACCGGTGGGTGGGGCAGCTACGTGGAGACGACGGCGGAGCTCGACGAGCCGGTCTCGGGCACGCACAGGTTGATCGTCGTCATGCGGGCGGACGCCGTCTCGGGTCAGGAGTTCAACTACGTCGCGAACCTGCAGTGGTTCGAGTTCGGCCCTCAGCCGCAGGAGGCCCCCGAGGTCGACCTCACCGGCCTGAACGTGGCCATCGACGACGCCGAACCGCTGCTCGCCCGCGAGGACCGGTACGTCTCCATCGACTTCGCCGTCTTCCGTGCCGCGCTCGACGAGGCGAAGCGGGTCGCCGCGGCTGACCGGACGACGCAGGACGAGGCCGACGAGGCGCAGCGCGTCCTCGACGTCGCCGCGGGCCAGCTCGAGTGGAGGGCCGTCCGGCAGGTGTCGGTGTCCGCCACGACGCGCACCCTGGCGGGGAAGCAGTACGTGTCCGTCGCGGTGACGAACGGTGCGGACACCCCCCTCGACCTGGAGGTCGAGACACCTTATGGCTCGAGGTCGTTCACCGCGGTGCAGCCGGGAGCGTCGGCGAACGTGTCGATCAACTCGCGCCAGGCGACGATCCCGGCCGGCGAGGTCAAGGTCACCGTGACCGGGCTGGTCGGTGACGAGACGGTCACGGCCGACAGGACGGCCTCCTATTCGGCCGCGGGATGAGATCCCGGTGCCTCTGCGGATCGTCCCCGCCGTCCGGACCGCGCGCTTTCACACCAGCGAGGCCAGCCTCGAGACGGATGCGACGTGCACCTTCTTGGTTCGCCACTTGCTGTCGTCGTACTTCGACGCTCCGCTCTCGAACAGCAGGTAGACCTTCCCCTGGTAGACAGCCATCCCCTCGGCCATCGGTGGTGCCTGGAAGCACCGGGACCGTGCCTGCGTCTCGAAGTTCGTCGTGTAGTCCCGCGTGGTCACGTAGACGTTCGAGCGGACGCCCCGGCCCCACGACGTCGAGAAGAAGTAGCGGTCGTTCTGCACGACGAGGCCCTGCGTCTTGAGCGGCACCTGACGCCGCGCCCAACCGGTGTCCCGCGAGAGCCGGCCGTCCGTACCGAAGTCGTACCGGTACATCCAGTCGCGTGAGGACGAGTTGAACTTCCCGGCGTACAGCTTGCCGCCGTGCGCGTACATGAAGCTTGCGGCATAGCCCAGGCTCTGCAGCGTGCCGTAGTAGGCCACGTACGGCATGCGCCCGGCGCTGGTCCTGCGCTGCGCCACCGCGTTCCGAACGGAGGTCAGCGAGTAGCGGCGGACCTTCGTGTTGTCCGCGTCCGTGATGTAGGCGTACTTGCCCCGGATGGCGATGCCGCCGGCGTGGGTCTCCTTGATCTTGAACCCGCCGACCACGTTCCCGCCCGGCGTCATCGCGTAGACGAGGCTGTTCCCGCCGTTCTTGTGATACATCGCGACGAGGAACACGTCCGCCGTGCCGCCGTTCCAGTTGTGCCACGTCGTCACCGACTGCGGCACGTAGCTCGTCAGGTAGTGGTCGCCGTCGATCCGCCCCGTGAAGCTGTTCTTGTACGTCGGCGATGCCCATTCGTCGCCGCCGCTCTGGCACGTGATGGCGGACGCCGTCGCGAGGGTCGCGACCTTGTCCTGCGGCGCGACGACGGTCGCGGCGGTCGCCATCGCGACCACACCTGCGACGGCTGCGAGCCTGCTGAGCAACTTCTTCATCGTCTGCCTCCGACGGTCCGGACCCGGGCCGCTGATCGCGACCCGGCTCGCCGGAGTCTCACACAGGTGGCGTCCACCAGCGATGGGGAGAACTCCCCGACCGGCGACGATGGTCCCTCTTCCGACACCCTGCAAGTCACGTAGCCGCCATTGCCCGCAAGCAGTACTTTCCGGGTGAATCGGATCGAACTGCCCTACGATGGCGCGCGGTCGAGGCGAGGGGGGCCGGGCTGTGACAGTCATGCAGTCGGCGGTGGGGGTGCCGGTGTCGGCGCCGCGGGAATGGTGGCAGGTCTGGGGTGAGCGGCGGGTTCGCTGGTGGGCTGCGCACCCGGTGCTGTACCAGCGCTGGCAGCGCCTGCGCGCGGTCGCACTGTGGGTCGGCCTGGTGTGGCTGGCCGGCCTGCTGATCTTCATGCCCGACGTGCGGCCCAGCGTGCGCGCCTACCTCGGGTGCTTGTGGATCGCGGTCGCCTGGTTCCTGCTGGCGCGGACCAAGACGCTCACCTGGTCGGGGTACATGCGGTTCTTCGCCGTCTGCGTGCCCTGGTCGGTCCTGATCGCCGTGTACTCGACCTGGATCGCGCCGGTCGCCTCGCCGGTCATCGAGGTCGCGGGGATCGACCTGTCTCCGGAGCTGGGCGTGGACGCGGTGGGTGCCTCCGTCGCGATCGCGGGGATCGTCGAAGAGGTCGGCAAGCTCGTACCTGTGGCCCTGTTGGCGCTGCTTGCGCCGCGGCGGGTGGCCCGGTTCGCGGTGGTCGACTGGATGCTGCTCGGCGTAGCGTCCGGTACGGCGTTCCTCGCGGCGGAGGAGACACTACGTCGGTTGTCGCAGACCGCCGGTGACGGGCTGGGGCTGCTGGGGCAGCTGATGGTGGACGACGACGGACTGCCGTTCGACGCGGTGCGGTTCGGGTGGTGGCCCCTGCCGACCGAGATGACCGGGGAGTTCGGTGCCTTCGGCTCGCATGCGGTCATGACCGCGCTGGTCACCGGGACGTTCGGTCTCGCGCTGGCCGGTTGGCGACGGGCACGACGACGCCGGTCGCGGGCCGGCCGGGTCCTCAAGCCCGCCGTGCTGGTGGCTGTGCTCGTGGTTCCGGTCCTGGTGCTGTGGTCGGCGATCGCGGACCATGCGATGTTCAACGCCCAGCACGACCTGTTCGCGTCGCTGACGACGGCGGACGGGACACCGGTCTGGCTCGACCCAGCCACGACGTCGCTGCCGTGGTGGCTACGAGTCCCGTGGTCCTGGCTCGGCCACGGTCACGGACGGCAGGCCGTGTTCCTTGTCCTGTTCGTCGCAGCCGTGCTGGTCGATGCCCGACGGTTGGCCCGATATCCCGAGATCGCGCTGCGAGCGGTCGTGCCGCCGGCCCGGCTGGCCGCAGGTCTGGCCCGGGTGGGTGACCGGGTCGCCGGGCTGCCCGCCGTGGGCCGGCCGGTCGCGGGCCTGGCCGAGGCGGCGGGGCTGCTGGCCTGGATGGCCGGGCGGGACCTGCGCGACGTCCTTGTCGCCGCCTCCCGGGCGCCGGGCGAGACCCGGCGCGCGGCGCTGGCCCGGATGGCCGTCGTGGTGGCCGCGCAACGTGCCGCCCGCGAGCTCGCCTACGAGCACCATGCCGGGCCCGTCCGACCTTGGGTGTGGCGCGTGTTCGCTTCGGCCGTTCTGGCGGGGCTGGGCTGGGCAGCGTTCGACCTCGCGCCGGTCACCGCCGCCGAGATCGGCAACAGTCTCGACACCAACGGGCCGTTCTGGCTCGCCGGCGTGCTGGACTCGCTCGCCGACTGGTGGAACGACCAGCCGCTGATCACGCAGCTCGCGATCGGCGCCGGGGCCGCCGCGCTCATCATGCTCTCGGGCGGGTCGCTCGCCCTGGCCCTGGGGCTGTCCGGGGTCCTGACGTGGGGTCTGGACCACGGCCACGGCCTGGCAGCGCTGACCCGCGACCCGCGCGGCGCCATCCGGGACTACTTCACCACGGCCACCCCGACCCAGATCGCGCTGGACACCCTCGGCACGGTGCTGACGTTCCTGCCCGGGAACTTCGTGGGTGCGAAGGCCGCGCAAAGTATTCGGTACGCCGTCGCCGACATCGCGGCGGACCCCGGCCTGTGGCGGGCACAACTACGCGCCGACCTCGCGTCGGGCGGAGAACGCGGAGCGATCGACCTGGCCGCCTGGGACCTGAACGTCGCCAGACGCACGATCAGGGACGAGGGACTCGGGCCGGGCGATGAGCTGTACGACGCGCTCGCCGAGCTGACCGCTGCCCAGAAAAAACGCATGGGCCAGATCTGGTCCACGTTCCCACGGGGCACCGACGATGCCGCGAAAGCTGCGTGGTACCGCGACGCGGCTCGGGCCGACGGCATCCCCGATCACATGCGCGCGATCCTCGACGGCCGTGCCTTCAACCACGAGATGTACCCCCTGTTCGACGCGAAGGAGATCTGGATCCACAAGATCGACCCCACCACCGGCGAGGTCCTCAAGGGTTACCGCGTAGATGCCCTGGCCAGGGGGGAGGTCGTCTCCCTCAAGGAGACCCAGCTCGCCGAGGTCCAACCCGACACGGTCAAGAGGTACATCCGCGAGTTGCTCGACAAGTACAACCCACGTGAATCTAGCCTCGTCATCGCTCCGAGCGACGGGAACAAGGCTCAGCTCACCGCGAGCGCGATCGGCAAGCAGCTCCGAGGCAGGATGGTGCTCGGCGTCCCGGAGCAGAACGCCCCGATCCCGCAAGACGTCCTCGAGTATGCAACCGAGATGGGCGTCACGATCCGGCAACTCGTCTCACCTACACCTGGGGGTACCCCGTGACTGGACCCGTCCGTTACTGCACTCGTTGGAATGACCTGACCCGTCGTCCGATCGCGGGGTACGAGTGGATCAACGAGAGCCAGGCGCGCGACAGGTTTGAACGCAACGAGTTCATCGACGTCGTCGAGTCGTCGACCATCGGCAGCGACGGGTTGGTCAATCCGCGCTGGGTCATGGGAATCGCGGGACTCCGCGGTGTCGCGGGCGGCGCACGCCTGGAGTTCCACGACGGCCAGGGATCGATCTGGCGAGCGGTCGACTACCAGATCATCCGGGGCCGTCTCTTCCGCTCCAATGTGGTCGACTTTGTCTACTTGACCGACCAGCAGCGCTGGGAGATGAGCCAGGCAACAGTAGGTGTCGAAGTCACCGTAGACCCCGATGGCACCGGCACGGTCGAGAGATGGGAGGTCAACGGGGATAAGCAGGTCACGGAACTCACCGGCCTCGATGTCTCCGCCCACTGGCTCGACGTCCCCGAGTTCGGCGACTGGGACGCGCTGGCCGATCCCGGCCCGTTCGCCAGCGAGGTCGCCGAGGGAGCCTGATAGGGGCTCCACCGGAGCTACGCGCTCGGGAGTGCGGGGCGGTCAGGCCCTTGCGGGCGACGGCAGGTCGCGGGCCGCTCCAAGGGCCACAGCCGCGGCGACGAGCGAAAGAGCCTGCGGGAGCAGGCAGAGGAACATAGCGATGGCTTGGACAAGGCCGTCCTCGTCGCCGAACACGATGACGACGACGAACAACACCGCGGCGAGCACGGGCAGGGCCGCGCCGGCGAGGCGGGTGGTGCGGTGGGGCGACCCGATGAGTCCTGCGGCGACCCACGGCAGTCCTCCTGCCAGTGTCACGAGCCCGAAGAGGTCTGCGCTGTTCGTCAGGGCGGCCGGGACGGCCCCGACCGTGATCAGGACCAGGCCGAGGACACGGCGTGCCGACGTCGTACTTGCCGCAGGCCTGGCGATGACGAGGCCGATCGAGGCCGCGAGGAGACCGAGGGCGACCACGGACGGTGACTCGACGAACGGTGCCTGATAGAACTCGGCGAGCCCCCCATCTTCGAGGACCACCGCGATCAAGGCGACGAGGTTTGCCGCCATGCCCCCGAGCGCCAATGTCCACAGGGGACGGGAGGCCAGCGAGATCGCCCCAGCGGCGAGCGTCACGATCGGGACGACGGAGTAGCACGTGATCGTCCTGAGGCCCTGAGCCTGATCCATCGTGTACATGGCCAGGGCCCCCCATCCAATCGTGAGCAGCAGCGTCGCAATCACGAGTAGCAAGACGGCGGCGAGGGCGCCCTGCCGGCCGGGGTCAGCTTTCGTGAGGGTCTGCTGTGGAGCGGTGCGGGTGGGACTTGGCGCCGGATGGGCGGGTAGCTTGGCGTCCGTCATGGGGAAACGATGACAGAACGGACCCCGCTGGCTCGGGGCACACCGAGAAGTGCTTCGTCTCACCCGCCGTCGCAGGCGGACCCGGCGCACGGCACGTCGAGGCTCGCGACCTCGCTCCCGGACCGGCAATATCTCCCGTCGCTGCTCACGAGCGCGGCGCTGTAGCCAGTGACGGTCTGGTCGCTGAACGCCGGCAGGTCGGCGGACCCGGCGAACAGCATTGTTGCGACACCCTCCGCGTCCGTCTCTGCGTTCGCGGCGACTCCGCCCTCCTCGTCGCCGTCCTCGCTCGTGTGATGGACGAAGAACGCCACGTCGGCACCGGGGACCGGTGCGCCGTCGGCGAGGATCGTGGCGGCCAGCTCGACCGGATCCTCCGGACTGACGGTGGCGACGTCCGCGACGGCGATCGACACCTCCTGGCACCCCTGTTCACGTCCCGCCGAACAACTCGTCGCGAGAGTGAGCAGGACAGCAAGTGCCAGAAGGGTGTCGATGCGTCGTCTCACTCGCAGGGCTCCTCAGGTTCCTCGGGCTCGAACGGGTTCAGGGCGTGCTGGTTCACAGTGTGGATGAGAACGCTGATCGTGTCGTGCTCCCAGTCCACCGGGAACGGGTCGAGATGCCAGTAGCTCAGCATCTGCTGACCGTCTGCTCCGTACAGCACCGCGTGGTTCTTCTCCGCCCGGAGACGCCCGGGCGTCGTGAACACGGGGACCGGGACGTTGAGGACCTCGACGACGCCCGCGAGGGTGCGCCGGTCGTTGTCCGAGACGTGGAGGATCACTCCGTTGACGGCATCCTCCGGACCGATCTCGAGTCCCACGGTCACGTCGGGGATCCAGTCGCGCTCGTACGTGAGGTCGAGATCGATGTCCGGGACGATCAGGATCTCGGCGAAGTCGGTCGTCAGGCTTTCGTAGTCGCCTTCGACACCCATCGCCGCCCACGTTCCGGTCCTGTCGGGCCTGAGGCGTAGCTCGCTGATCGAGTCGGCCACGAGCCGGAGGTCGGCCCGCACCGTCGGCAGGTTCAGGTGCCCGTCCATGACGAGCGCTGTGCTCGGATCACAGCGGTCCTCCCAGATCCGTTCCTTGTCGAACGACAGCTGGATGCCCGTCTCGACCTTGACATGTACCGCGAGCTCTCCTGTGCTGGGCTGCGACTCCAGCCTCAGTGCCCCGGTTGCCTCCAGCACCGCAGAGGAGGTCGCCCCGAGATCCGTGAACTCGATGGCCGCGTTCCCGGTGAGCGGCAGCGGCTCCCCGACGGGGATGCCCTGGATGAGGGCTGCCTCTACCTCGACGAGCCCGTCCAGCGTGCTGGCTCCCGTGCCCTGCCCGTCCTTGCCCGTGTAGCGCAGCGTGGGGGCGGCGAACCCCTCGCTCGCGTCGAAGCCGGAGATCGTCAGGCCTGTGACGGCGGGCACGTCCGTGAGCTGGAGGAATGCCGACCCGTTGGAGCCCTCGCCGAGTACATCCACGGCGGTCGCCCTGATCTCCAGGCTGTCCAGCGCGCTGCTGAGCGTGGTCGTCACGGTCGTCTCCTCGCCGACGGCGACCAGCAGGTTCGTCGACTGCGGCACGGCCCCGATGGTCACCTGGCCCCGCATCTCGCCGTAGTCGGTCGTATCGGCCTCGACGCGGACGTCGAGGGCGCCGATGTCCGCCGACGCGGTGTAGCCCAGCTCGATCTCGCGTCCGTCCGCGCCCGCGCCGAACCGCGAGGGACCCACGGTGACGTCCAGGTTGTCCGGCATCCCCGAGAGATCGAGCAGCGCCTCCGCGCGGGGGACACCCGGGATGACGTCGAACGCCTCCGCGTAGACCTGCAGCTGCTGGCCCGGGTTGCGCAGGCCGCGGATGTCGACGGTCTGCTGCGCGGCGTCGACCGTGACGGCGGTGGGCAGGCCCTGGAGGTTGAGGTTCATGACGGCGCCGAGGCACCCGTCGACGGCGTCGCAGAGCTCGGGAACCACGTCCGTCGAGCACCCCGGCCCGTCGGCACAGGTGGTGGCGCGGGCGGCGACCCCGTTGTCGAACAGCGGCGCGCCGCGCTTGCCGCGGTCGGCGAGGTTCTCGAGTGCGGCGACCTTTCCGCCTTCGGCCTGCAGCAGAAGTCCGGTGTTGGTGTCGGCCGTGTAGGTGAACTTCCCCTCGGCGATCGTCAGCAGCACGGTGTTCGGCGCGTGCAGGACGCCGGAGAGCGCGAGCTGGGTGTCCGCCACACCGCCGGCCACCAGGACGAGGTTCCCGTCGAGCGCGACGTCCTGCTCGGCCATGCGCAGCTCGGCCTCCTGGTCCGGCCCGCTCCGCGAGTAGGTCGCCTGCTCGATTCCTGCCGCCGAGACGCTGGCGTCGACCTGCCCGCTCGCCTCGTCGTAGTGGAAGGCGAGGTGCGAACCGTCCGGCGCCTGGGCGCCCGCATGGTTCGTCACGGCGGCGGTGGCGCGGGTCAGGGCGCCCGCGGTGCTCCTGAACCCGAACTCTCCCTCACCCCAGGCGACCTCGAACCCCGCGGGGATACCTTCGATGTCGAGCCACGCCGCCCACTCGTCACCCTGGTAGGGCAGGTTGTTCGCCAGGACGGTCACGCCACCGAGCGGCGCGGACGCCGTGCCCGTGGCACGCGCGGCGGCGGTGTCGACCACGATCTCGGCCCGGGCCGGCACGTCCGTCAGGGCCGCGTCGAGGTAGCCATCGGAGGCCCCGGTGACGACCAGGCCGATCCGGTCGACGGGCGCCGAGCTGGTCATCGTCGCGACGGTGCGCTCCGCGATCGTGGAGGTGATCGCGAGAGACCGCGGGAGCCCGGAGACCTCGCCCCGCGCCCGGAGGTGCGGGAAGCCGTCGTAGGTCGTGGCGGCCTGTGCCCTGAGGGTCAGGGCACCCAGCGGTGCGCTGGCCGTGTAGCCGGCGTCGATGGTTCCGTCACCGAACGTGACCGGCCCGACCGTGAGGTCGAGCTCGTCCGGCAGCCCCGTGAGGGTGGCCTCGGCGCGCAGGTCCGGCAGGGCATCGATCATCCCGATCAGCCGCACGTACGCCTGCAGGGTGTCCGACGGCGGCTGGTACCCGGCCAGGTGCACCGTCCGGGCGGTGAGGTCCGCCGTCACCTCCGTCGGCAGCCCCTGCATGGAGATGGTCCCGACGACGGCGAGGCATCCCCGGTCCTCGGTGCAGAACGGCGAGTCGTCCGCGGCGCAGCCCGCACCGGTGGCGCAGGTCTGCGCGACGGCGGCGACCCCGTTGTCGTACAGGGGCGCACCCAGACCGTCCAGCGCGGCGACCTTGCCCAGCCGTGCTTCGAGCGTCAGACCGATCCGGCGGTCCGCCGTGTACGTCAGCCGGTCCCCGGTGAAGACGACGTCCATGATCGCGGGGAGGTTGTCGACCCGGCCGAGCAGGGCCAGGCGCGTGTCGTCCGCTCCGTTCGTGGCGGTGAGGAGCGCGTCGACGTCGACGAAGACGGGATCGCCCTCGGTGTCGGTCTCCAGGCGGAAGCTCTGCGCCTCGCCGTTGTCGGCGTACTCGACGTGGGTCAGGTCGCGGGTGGCCACCGCGGCGTCGATGTTCCCTGTGCGCTGGTGGTAGGTACCGGCCAGGCGCAGCCCTACGGGCGCGACGTGGTCGGCGTGGTTGGCGGCGAACAGGTCGATGCTGCTCATCGTCCCGGTCAGTGCCCGCGCGCGCACCGTGCCGTCGGCCCAGTCGGCGTCGAACCGGGTGGGGATGCCCTCCAGGTCGGCGCCGGCCGTCCAGACACGGTCGCCTACGGGGAGCCGGGCCGTCAGGTCGATCCCACCGAGCGTCGCGGACAGGGTGCCCTCGAGGTGCTGGGCGCCGAAGTCCATACCGACGTCGATCGAGGCCGGGATGTCCTCGATCAGCGCCGAGACGTACTCGTCACCGGTCGGGTCCAGGTCCGCGACGTGGTGCGGGCTGGCGAAGAAGTCGACCCGTGGCACCTCGCTCGACGCCTCGTACACGACCCTGGGCGTCTCGCCCAGGGTGTAGTCCAGGGCGACGGTCGCCGGTACCTCGTGCACGACGGCGGTGACCGACGGGCCCGCCTGGGTGTTGGTGTAGGCCATCGACGCGCGGTCGATGACGCTGCTCGCGGTGTACCGCACCTGCTGGGCCTGGGTCGAGACGTCGATGGTCGCGTCCGCGGGCAGGTTGGAGATGTGCGCGCGTGCCCGGTGCACGCCGTCGAGATTGCCTGCCGCGTCGAACGACTGCCCGCCCGGAGCGAACGCCGTGGTGACGCGAGGATGGTCGTCGAAGTAGGCGTCGACCAGCTCGAGCCCGGAGACCCGCGCGCTGACGCCCAGGTCCGCATCATCGGTCACCAGGGTCACGTGGTCACCGTCGGCCGGCGGGTACTCACCCAGCCCCTGGGAGGCGTCCACGTACGCCGCGCCGAGGGCTCCGGGCGCGTCGAACAGCGCCCGCCCGGAGGCGACGTCGGCCAGCAGCGAGACCGTCGTGGGGATGTCGTCCAGGCCGCCGCGGAGCACCAGCTCGCCCGCCAGGTCGAAGTACGCGACGTCGATCCCGGTCATCCGGGACGACGCCGCGTAGTCGAGCGCCACGGACCCCGACTCCTCGGTCGCCAGTGCAGCGTCGACCTGCGCGGGGAGGTCCTGCGCCGTCGCCCGGGTTGCCTGGACCAGGTCGGTCCCGCCGGCGTAGGTGAGGTCCGCGAACAGGAGGCCGGAGATCACCGAGTCGGCCTCGTAGGCCAGGTCGGCGCGGTCTCCCGCACCGGTCCACGTCAGCTCGGCCCGTACCTTCGTCGGGACCCGGTCGACCACGGCCTGGACGAATCTGTCCTCCGGAGCGTCGCTCGTGCGGGCGTTCGCCAGCACGAGCGCGTCCAGACGGGTCTCGGTGGTGCTCAACGACTCGACGACGGCGGTCTGGTCGTGCTCCTCCGTGGCCGGTTTGACCTCGACATCCACGCTGAACAGTGTCGGCACCGGGGAGAACTGGGCACTCGCCACAGTCGGGTCGACGGCCTCACCCTCCTCCGTGTCCGCGACGGTGGAGAAGCCCGCCGTCACGGCCATCGCCTCGCCCGCGCCGACCTGGGCGAGGTGGGCGTTGATGTCGAGCTCGCCGGCAAGGAGGCTGAACGGGCTGAACGTGAACAGGCCCAGGGTCGCCGTCGACAGGGACGTGCCTCGCCGGTAGCCGTCGAACCCGACCGACAGGCGCTTCGCCCCCGGGATGTCGTACACGGCCCACACGTGCGCCGGAAGGTCCTCGCCCGCGAACTCGCTCGTCGGCAGCCGCACCTCGAGCATCGCCAGGCCCAGGTGGATGACGTTCAGCAGGGCCTCGGTCTTCGCCGCCACCGTCCCGGTCAGGTCCTCGACCAGGCCCCGGAGCTCCAGCACCTCCACGAGCGCCCACGGGTTGAGCAGGAGCCAGACCGGGTCCTCCATCAGCTCCAGCAGATTCGTCAGCCGGCTCTGCGCGTCGTCGAGGAGCACCTGAGCGTCCAGGAGCTCCTCCACGGCGAGGGACACGTCGTCGAGGGAGGCTGCGGGCAGCAGGTCGGCCAGGACGTCCGGGGTGCCATCACCTGTCGCGTCGACGATCGCCGGCACGGCCAACGGGAGCCGCATGGTGCACGAGACGGTCCGGGTCTCCGACTCCGAGCACACCCGGTACGTCACGCGGGGAATACCGTCGGGCAGCGCCTCCAGCACCGCCAGCGGGTCCACGCCCAGGTCCGCCGACAGCTCGACGTCGGCCAGAGCGGTCTCCAGCTCCAGCCGGGTCGCGATCCGGGACGCGTCGGCGGGCGTCGCGGTCGCGATCTGCGGCTGCAGGTCCACCGCGTCCAGGTCCGGTCGCCCGTCGCTCAGGCGGCCTGCCGCTTCCAACGTCGTCAGCGCGTCGGCGGCCGTCGCGTCCACCAGCTCCTGCGCCGGACGTGTCGGGAGCGCCACCGAGCCGGGGCCTACCGCGGGTTCGGGCTCGACAGCCGCCATGGGTACGTCCGGGGAACCGGCCGCCGGCGCCAGCGCGGGAAGGGCCGCCACCTGCTGGGTGGCTCCGTTCGGCACCTGCTCGACGAGCACGTCCCCGTCCGGACCGGGGTCGAGTGCCGGGACTTCCTCGATGGCCTGCGGCAGGACAGGCGAGTCCAGCGCCGTGACGGCGTCGTCCTGCGGCGTCGGACCAGGATCCGGCGCCGCGGCGGCGGGTGCGACGCCGAGTCCGAGGAGGAGGGCGACGACAGCAGAGAGAGCAACGCCATTGTGCTTCAACGCGACCATCAGGACTTCCCATCTGGGGTGGGTGGAGTACTGGGCTCGTGGTGCATCTCGCGCAAATCACCCGCTGGGCCGGGCGGATGAAACGTAACTCGCGACAATCGGCTCGACAAGGAAAATAAGCTCGCAGGCAGAGCTCGTCCCGTACGCGTACAGGGCATTGGGCGTTCAGGCCTGGTCGGCGATGCGGATGAGCTTGCGGTTGAGGAACTCGCCGATGCCGAGCTCGGACAGCTCGCGGCCGAAACCGGAGTTCTTCACGCCACCGAAGGGCAGCCGGGGCGAGTCGGCGAAGCAGGAGTTGATGTAGACCATTCCGGAATCGATCCGCGCCGCGACGTCCTTGGCGTGCTCGACGTCGGCGTCGAAGACGTAGCCGCCCAGGCCGTACTTCGTGTCGTTGGCCAGGTGGATGGCCTGCTCCTCGGTGTCGACGACGTAGAAGGAGAGCACGGGCCCGAAGGCCTCCTGCTGGTAGAGCGGGTTGTCCGGGCCGATGTCGGTGATGATGGTCGGCTCGAGGAAGAAACCCGGCCGGTCGACCCGGTGGCCACCGTGCACGATCGTGGCGCCAGCCGCCCGCGCTGCCTCGATCTGTCCGAGAAGACCCTGCAGCGCTCGCTCGCTGACCACGGGGCCGAGCTGCGTGGCCTCGTCGGTCGGGTCGCCCACCGTGATCGCAGCGAAGCGCTCCTTCAGGGCCACCAGCATCTGTTGACCTCGGTCCTGGCCCACGACAATGACGCGCTTGATGTTCACGCAGCCCTGCCCGGAGTTGTAGGTCCGGCCCATGACGACCTGGTCGACGGCGTGGTCGAGCGGTGCGCCCTCCAGGATCAGTGCCGGGTCGCTGCCACCGAGCTCGAGCACCACCTTCTTCAGGTTGGCGCCGGCTCGTGCGCCGACCGCGGTCCCGGCCCGTTCGCTTCCGGTCAGGGTCACCCCACGCACCCGGAAGTCGTCGATCAGGGTCGCGACCTGCTCGACGCTGCAGAAGAGGTTCGTGTAGGCGCCCTGGGGAGCGCCAGCCTCCTCGAAGAGCCGCGCGAGGGCGAGTGCGCTCTGGGGCACGTTCTCGGCGTGCTTGATCATGACCACGTTGCCGGCCACCAGCTGCGGCGCGGCGACCCGGACCACCTGGTAGAAGGGGAAGTTCCAGGGCTCGATCGCCAGGACGACGCCGACGGGCTCCGCGACCAGCGATGCCCCCGGTTCGTCGGGGAGTGGATGCTCAGCGAGCAGCCGCTCCCCGTGGGTGGCGTAGTACTCCAGGATGTCCGCGACCAGATCGATCTCGAAGTCGCTGAAGCGTTGGATCTTGCCCATCTCGAGCACGGGCAGCGCCGCGTACTCGTCACGCCGCTCGCGGAGGATCTTGGCGGCACGGCCCACGATTTCCGCTCGCTCGGAGACCGGCCGCAGGTGCCAGTCCTCGCGGTACACCCGGTCTGCGACGGACAGAGCCTCGAAGATCTCGGCGTCCGTCTGCAGGGGGAACTCGCGCACGAGCTCTCCGGTCGTCGGGTTGATGGTGCTGAAGCTCATGGCTCCTCCTTGGTGCGATGGGACTCGACGAGGTGAAAGGTCATGCCCGGCCGGGGAACGCATTCCTCTTCCCGGCCAGGACCGCCACTGCCGCGGCCAGAAGAAGAGCGAGCGCGACCCACGTGATGGACGCAGTACCGAGTGCCGCGATCAGGAGACCGCCGACCAGCGCACCGATCGCGATCGAGGCCGAGAAGACGGTGATCGTGATGGCCTGCGCGACATCGGACGAGGGGCCGGTGGCCCGGATCGCGGCGCCGACGAACAGGCTCGGCGAGCTGCCGAAGGCGAAGCCCCAGGCCGCCGCCGCTGCGTAGACGAGGACAGGTGCCCCCGACAGCAGGGCGAGCGCGAGGATGCTGGCGGCCAGGACGAAGGTGCTTGCAATGGTCAGGACGCGCAGGTGCTGGTCGATGTACGCCCCGACCACGACGACGCTCAGGATTGACGTGGCGCCGAAGGCGAAGAGCACCCAGCCGATCTGCTCGGCCATCCCGATGCCGTCGAGGTAGTCCGTGACGTAGGTGTAGACGATGTTGTGCGCCACCATGTAGGTCGCCAGCGCGAACAGGATGAGCCGCAGCCCCGGGATCCGAAGCGTCGCCCTCAACTGAGTGCGCTCACCGCTGGTCCTGCCCGGGATGCCAGGCAGTGTCGCCTGGACCCAGGCGATGTTCGCGAGGGTGAGTGCGGTCGAGACGTAGAACGCGAGTTCCCAGCCGCCGAGGTGGCCCAGCGCCGTGCCCAGCGGGATGCCGAGAGCGAGCGAGACCGGCGTTCCGGCGAGGGCGATGGCGACCGCGCGGCCCTGGCGGCCCTCCGGTGCGAGCGCTGCGGCGTATCCGCCGAGGAGCGGCCAGATCATGGCGGTACCGAGGCCGGCGACGAACCGGATGACCATGGTCAGGGCATAGCTGTCGGAGAGGGCAGTGAGCGTGTTCGTGACCGCGACGACGAGGAGCGCGACCTGCAGGACGCGCTTGCGCGGCCAGGCCGCGGTGAGCCGGGCGAGCGGGATGGCGCCCATCGCGGTCGCCAGGGCGTAGATGGTGACGGTCTGGCCCGTGAGCGCCACGCTGGTGTCGAGCGCGCGGCTCATCTCGGGGAGCAGCCCCGCAGGGAGGGCTTCGGTCAGGATGCCGACGAAGCCGCTGAGGAACAGGCCGAAGAGAGCCATGCCTGGAAGCTTGTCGGGTGCCGGGCGGCGTCCGCCGGCGGTTCTGGGGGTGGGTGTCGTGAGACTGGTCATGGTCTTTCCCTGGGGGTCGTCACTGATTCGATCTCAGTGTGTGATCCCCACAGCCGGCTACCCAGAGCCCTGGTCTACGTACGTTCGCGGTGCCTACTACTGGCAGGGTCATGCTGCGACCCAGGACGTCCCCTGCTGGTCACGCTCGGCCTACGTTCCAGGAGCAAGGCGGCGGCTCTGACCCTGGTCCACACCGGTGACCAGGCGAAGCAGCTCGACGGCCGGTCCTGGCTCGGCGCGATACATCGTCACGGCCTGCTCGTGGTCGTCGGGCAGCGTCAGGGTCTCGTACCGAAGGGACAGAGCGCCCACGCGGTCGTGACGTACGCACAGCTCGCCGTGCGAGAACCGTTGTACGTCGTGACTCGCCCACATGCGGCGAAAATCGGGGCTCTTCTCCTGCGCCTCGGCCACCAGAGCGACGGCCAAGGGATCGTGGGGATGCATACCGGCGTCGAGCCGGAGCTGGGAGACCACCTCGGTGGCCTTGCTCTCCCAGTCGAAGAAGAAGTCCCGCGACCGGGCGTCGAGAAAGACGATCCTTGTCCAGTTGCGGTCCTGGTCCGGCCGGTCGAACCAGGGGTCGAAGAGGGCCGCGGCCGCGTCGTTCCACGCGAGGATGTCGCCGCGCCGGCCCCAGACATAGGCCGGCACGCCGTCGAGCAGGTCGAGGAGCTGCACCACGTCCTCGCGCACCCGCTGCGGCTGAGCCGGATGACCAGGCTGGCCGGTCTGCGCCGGTCGTGGCCTGGCCAGGTGGAACAGGTGGGCGCGTTCGGACTCGGAGAGCCGCAGCGCCCTGGCGATCGACTCGAGGATCTCGGCCGACACGTTCTGACCGTTGCCCTGCTCGAGCCGGGTGTAGTAGGCGACCGAGACGCCGGCGAGCTGGGAGATCTCCTCGCGGCGCAGGCCCGGTACCCGTCGGCGCCGCCCGAAGGACTGGACGCCGACATCCTCAGGCCGCAGACGAGCTCGGCGGCTACGCAGGAACTCGTTCAGCTCGGACCGAGGGGCCGCGGGCTCGCGCCAATCGCCCTCCTGAGTCGTCATTCTCCCAGTATGGCGGGCGCGGTACCTCCGTTGCTCGGGCGGGCCCCCTTCAGCTGAGTGCGTCGGAGCGGCCGGCTTCGATACGGGACCACTGGGCGATGGGCCGTCCGTTCGTCCTCCAATGGTCCCGGCCGGGTTCGTCGCTCCAGGGCTGAGGCCAGCCCTCGGGCGAGTCCTCCCAGGTCTCCTGGCGTCCGTAGACGGTCATGTCCAGCAGCCCGTGGGTGGGGGTCATGACCTCGACACCGCGACCGCCGGTGTAGTAGGTCTCGAACACCCGATCACCGTCGCGGACGTAGCAGACGAGGTGGTGGACCTGCCAGTCGCGACCCTCCAGGAGCTGTGCCGCAGTCTTCTCGGCCGAGTACCACGGCATGTCCAGGCCCATGAAGTCCCGGTAGCGGACGCTCTCCTCGTACGGACCTTTACAGAGGGTGGCGTACGTGATGTCGCGGGAGTGGAGGTAGGACAGCTCGCGTACCTGGCAGTTGAAGAACGTGCAGCCCTCGCACTGCTCCGCGGCGGGCCGGCCGGGCCACCAGGCGTGGAAGTATGCGATGAGCTGCTTGCGGCCTTCGAAGACGTCGAGGATCGTGATCGGCCCGTCTGGACCGATCACCTCGATGCCGGCGTCGACCTCGACCATCGGGAGCCGCCGCCGCGCCGCCGCGATCGCGTCCCCTTCGCGGGTGTGCGCCTTCTCTCGTGCGAACAGTGCGTCCCGCGCCTCCTGCCAGGTCTTTCTGTCGACCACTGGCGGGAGGGCCGGGTCGGGCGTCTGGTCGTTCATGATCGGCCTCCGAACAGGTCAGCCAGTGAGATCCACTGGTCACGGGTACCTACGGCGCGTTGCGTCATCATCGTCTCCCGTCGCTCCCCGGGCGCGTCTCCCGAACGTCGCACGGCAACTCACGGTGACACATCCGCCCGGCGACGTACCCCTGCCTACGCCCCTCGCCGTACACGCTCCCATCCACCGTGTCGAGCCGGTTCAGTGGCCAGGAGGACCGAGGCACGCCAGTGGGCGCGGCGGCGTCCTTCACCGCCGGCCTGAGCGTGGGATGGCACGCCGCCTGGCCGGCGTCAGCTTCCTCCCTCGTGGGCGAAGCTCGGTTCCACCGCCTCCAGCCGCGGTGCCGCGATGCCCAGTCGTCGCGCTTCCGCCAGGGTGTCCCGGCAGACGGCCCGCGGCTCCTCGGCCTCGGCGTCGGAGTGCGCCTCGAAGCTCAGGCGCGTCAGCGTGACGTGCGTGGTCAGCCAGGCGAGCGCTGAGGCTGTCAGCCAGGTCGGTGCGCGCATGGGCAGCACGACGCCTCGATGGCGCCGCAGGTCGACACCACGCGCCTCGAGGAGCGGCAGCAGCTCGCGGCCGGCCAGCAGCGCTTCGCGCAGGTCCCGTCGTGCTCCGGCCAGGTCGGCCAGCGAACCCAGCCGCAGGCTCTGCGAGTACAGGCTGGCATCCATGACGAAATGGATCCACAACCAGCCGCGGAGATCGGGCTGCTCCAGGACCCGGAACCCGGCGTCGCGAAACAGCCGGCGCACGCTCCGTTCGCGTTCGGTCGGTGGTGTGCCGAAGGTGCCGAGGATGACCGACGGCAGTATCGCCGCGCGAAGCCCGCCGTTCTCGCCGAAGCCGCCACCGGACTGCGGAAAGCCCCACGCGACCTGGTCGGGAGGAAGGTCACCGATCGCGTCCAGCGGCTCGGCCCAGACGTTGCTGAGGACCAGCACCGTCGCCGTGCCGATGCGTGGAGCCAGGAAGGCCGCCGCCTCCGGAAGGCGGTAGTGCTGCACGCTCAGCACGATCAGGTCGAAGTCGTGGTCCGGCGCCAGCTCCTCGCGGTAGCGCACGGCCCACTTCTCGACGACACGCTGCCCCCGCAACCGCCGCCGCGTGTCGAGCAGGTCGAGGTCGATCGTCTCCCCGTACTCCGCGGCGCGGCCTGGACGGACGTAGAACTCGACGTCGTGCCCGGCGCGTTCCAGAGCCCAGCCGTTGACGGTGGCGATCACGCCTCGTCCGAACATCAGGATCTTCATGCTGTACCTCGATGGGTTAGGCTCTAATTGGAGATCATCTCCACTTCCAAGATATGGAGATCGTCTCCACTTGTCAACGGGAGGTATCGCATGAACGCCACCAAGCCGCTGCGGGCCGACGCCCGGCGCAACCGTGAGGCCCTGCTCGCCACGGCCCGGGAGGTTCTCGACGCCGGGGACTTCTTCGATCTGCGCTTCGACGACTTCGCGCGCCTGGCTGGGGTGGGTACCGGCACGCTGTACCGCCATTTCCCCACCCGGGAGGCGCTGGCCGAGGCGGTCTACCACGAGGAGGTCGCCACGCTCAGCGCGCGCGCCCGCGAGCTGCGGGCCACGCTGCCCGCCCAGGAGGCCCTGGCGGTCTTCCTGCGCGGCATGGTCGACCACATGGACACCTACCAGGGCCTCGCACGGACCCTGGCGACACTCATGGCCACCCGCTCGGGTGCGCTCGCCGAGGGCGGTCGGGCGTTGGAGGACGCCGTCGGCGACCTGGTGGCCGACGCCGTGCGGGACGGTACGGTCCGCGCCGATGTGGACGCGGGTGCCGTCATGATGGCGCTGCACGGCATCGGTGCGGCCCACGACCACCGCCCGGGCTGGCGGGCGGAGGCCGACGGCGTCGTCACGCTCTTGCTGGACGGGTTGCGCGTGCTCAGCCCAAGCGGGGGGAGTGCGCCACCCGGGCCTCGCCGGCGGGTACGGTCAGGACCTCCTGCACCGGGAGCTCGGTGAGCAGCTCCTGGCCCCGGATCCTGACCTCCACGTCGTCCGTCCCGTGGTTGACGAGGAAGGCCGCGGCTATCGGGCGAGAGCCGTAGCCAGGAAGTCGCGGATGAGCGTGGCGACGTCGTCGAGGTGCGACTCGAGCAGGAAGTGCCCGCCGGGCAGCAGCTCGATCTGGGCGTCCGGAAGGTCCCGGGCGAACGCCGTGGCCCCGGCGGGGCCGAAGATCTCGTCATGCTCGCCCCAGACGGCCAGCAGCGGGACCTGGGAGGTGCGGAAGTACTCGTGTACCGCGGGGTAGAGCGGCGGGTTCGTCGCGTAGTCACGGAACAGCTGGAGCTGGACCAGGTCGTTTCCCGGGCGGGAGACCAGGGCGAGGTCGTGCTCCCACGTCCCGGGGTCCACCAGGCTGGGCTCGGGGACGCCGTGGAGGTACTGCCAGCGGATCGCCTCGCGTGTCAGCGCGAACCGGATGGCGGCCTCGGTCTGCTCGTTCTGGTCGGTCGCGTAGGCCCACACGTCCGTCCAGAAGCTCTCGACGAAGCCTTCCGCGTACGCGTTGCCGTTCTGGCTGATGATCGCCGTGATCGCGGACGGGTTCGCCAGCGCGAGCCGCCACCCGATCGGGGCGCCGTAGTCCTGGACGTAGATCGCGTACCGCGTGATGCCCAGGCCGGAGAGCAGTCCGGCGGTGATCCGGGCGAGAGCGTCGAAGGTGTAGTCGAACTCGTCGGCGCCGGGCGCGTCGGACAGCCCGAACCCGAGGTGGTCGGGCGCCACCACGTGGTACTCCTCGGCGAGCTTCGGGATGAGGTTGCGGAACATGTGCGAGCTGGTCGGGTAGCCGTGCAGCAGCACGACCGTGGGCGCATCGGCGGGGCCCGCCTCGCGGTAGAAGATCCGGTGTCCTTCGACGTCGACGAACCGGTGCTGGATGGCGACCATGATGCTAACCCTCTCGATAGGTGTTGTCTGGTTATGAGAGCACCGACGGTGCTAACCTGTCAACACCGATCAAGGAGGTTAGGCGTGGACGTGGTGACCCGAGCGGACGAGGACCTGCTGCTGGACCTGCTGAACACGACGCCGGTCATCGACGGCGAGCAGACCGACGAGCTCATGGACCCGGGCACGGGCCGGGGCTGGGCCGTAGCGCACGGTGGGACCGGCGACGCGGGAGAGGTTGCGGCACTGAAGCACGTCCGCGACGCGATCCAGGACGTCGTCCGGGGAGCGGCTGGCGTGGAGGCGCTGGAGGCGCACCTCGAGCGGATCGCGCTGCGGCCCGTCCTGCGCGACGGCGCCATCACCTGGGAGCTGCAGGCACCCGCCGACGAGCGGGCCGCGGCGCGGGCGCTGCTCGCCTGGGCGACCATCGGCGAGCGATCGCCCGGGCGTCTTCGACCGTGCGCGAACCCCGACTGCCGCCGGTTCCTGCATGACCGCAGCAACGCGAACACCGCCCGATGGTGCTCGATGGCACTGTGCGGCAACCGGTTCAAGGCTCGGCGCCACTACCAGCGCACACGGACGGCGGACTGAGTGCGAGAGGTCCGGCAGAGAGCCACGGGCTGATCACAGCTGCGTCCGGGATGCTGCTCGACTGGGCGCTGACTGTCCGCGGCCTGCACCGCGCCGAATGGATCTGCCGGGCCGACAACGAGCGCAGCGCAGCAGTGGCTAGGCGGCTCGGTATGACGCTCGAGGGGGTGCGCCGCGAGGCAGGCCGTACCAGGACGTGCGCTACGACAAGCAGGTCTGGTCAGTCCTTGCGCCCGAGTGGACTGCCGTCGCCGCGGACCGGTGAGCCTGGCTTCTCTGGCGGCCCTCTCGATCGCGCGCATCGTGGCTCCGGTTCCGGCGGGGACCTGGGCGTGCCGCACTCAGGCGCCGTCGCGCAGCGTCCAGATCTCGCAGCGGGAGAGTCCGGCCCCGGTCCCGTGCCAGACCCGCACGATCGTCGAGGCCCCGTGCGCGGTGGCGACGGCGGTCGCGAGCTCGGCTGCCAGCGGTGACAGGGAGCCGAGGCCTTCTGCCGCCCCTTCTCCGACGACAAGCAAGAGCCCGGAACCTAGAAGCGGTAGTTGACTATCCAGACGCCGCGGCGGGCCTGGGCGGGCCAGGCGGCGAAGATCCGTGACATGAGGCGGTAGGCGAGGTTGAGCTCGTCGCGCTCGGGCGCGGCGTCGCCGTACAGCTCCTCGACGAACGTGAGTGCGGGGTTGAGGTCGACGATGTCCTGAGGGTCGTCGATGCCGTAGCCGGTGAAGTCCGCGGGCATTCCGACGATCTTGGTGAAGCGGCCGTTCTGCCGGGCGACGAACTTGGTGTATGCGTTGAAGACCAGCTCTCCGCCGGCGGTGAAGTGGTCGGTGAGTGTCGTGAGGATCTGCCGGTTGTCGTTCTCGGAGAGGAATCCGAGGACGCCGTCGGAGACGACGATCGTGGGTCGGTCTCCCGGGATAGCGTCCGCCCACCGCGGGTCGAGCAGGGACACGCCGACCGCGTGGACGTTGTCGCGGTGCGGCAGCAGGCTTTTGCGAAGCTCGGTGACCTCCGGGAAGTCGACGTCGTACCAGTCCACCGTGGGTGGAGCATCGACCCGGTATCTGCGTGTCTCAAGCCCGGCACCGAGCTCCACGACGACGGCGTCCGGGTGACTTCTCACGAACTGGGCCACGGCCCGGTCGAGCATCCGTGAGCGGATGGCGACCGCCTCGCGGACCCCCATGGGCAGCCGCAAGGTGTCGTGGTCGAGGTGGGCGACGATCTCGGTCGCGAGCGGGTCGTGCAGGATCGGGCGCTTCCACAGGGCGTCCGCCGCACGGCCACCCAGCGTGATCAGGAGGGTCTTCTGCATTGGCGTGAGGTGGTCGATGCTCTGGGTCTTCATGCCTGCTCTCCTGGCGCGTCTCGGTACTCGGCGGCGAAGGACTTGATGCGCTCGGCGGTCGTCGAGGTGGCGAACTCGCCCATAGCGGCGTAGAGGTCGAGCATCGCCGTGCCGACGCGCGTGGTCTCGGCGTGGTCGAGCGGATCTGCCCCGAGGTGGCGGGCGAGGTGGTCGTGCAGGACGATCGTGCCGCTGTGCATCGCCGCCATGACCGCCGCGGTATCGCGGAGCTGGTCCGAGTCCGGAGGGAACCGTTCGGGCCAGGTGCCGCTGAGGAAGTCGGCGGCACCCGCCGCGAGCTGGTCGAAGACCTCCGCCGCGCCGGGTGAGCCGTCGACGGCCGTGCGGGCGAGGTAGCGCAGCAGTGGACCGCTGGTGCCGTACAGCTCGGCCATCAGGCCTGGCTCGCCGAGCCTGCCGTCGGCGGCACTGCGCGTCAGGCGGCGCCGGAATGCCTCGACTACCGCCTCGTCGCAGGCCCGGCGCAGCGCCTCCTTCGACCCGAAGTGGTGCTGTACCAGTCCTAGGGAGACCCCGGCTGTCGCGGCGATGCCGCGCATCGTCGCACCCTTGACGCCGTGCTCGGCGAACTGAACGAGCGCAGCGTCCCTGATTCTGGCGCGTGGCGTCAGGTCCTCGGCAGGACGGTCGCCCTCGCCGTAGATCGAGTTCATGGCTATCGACGGTACGAGTGTATTAGTAACAAGTCAAGCGTATTGGCCAGCATCTTCGAGAACTTCGTCTATGCGAAGGAGTTGCGCGACGCGCGCTTCGGCACGGAGTACACGACGGCGTTCGTCACGAGCGACTACCACGTGTTCCGGGCGGCCGGGATCGCCCAGACGGCAGGGGTGCGCGCCACCCACCTGTCGCACAGCCGTCAACGCCCACAAGTACTTTCCGGATGATTCACGGCAAGTCTTGGATGCCGCGGCCGATAGGGTCCGGCTGTGCAGCACGTGTGGAGGGCTCCGCGCCCGGGACGGTTCCTTGCGCTGGCGTGGGTGATGGCGAAGCCGGGCATCCTGAAATTGGAGGGCGATCTCAGGGCCGCTCTCCACCGGTTCGTATTCATCGTCGACCCGAGGCAAGACCTGCTCGTCGTCGAGCGGATCCGGACCGGTTTCGACGAGATCGAGCGGACGGCTCGTGTCAGATATCGGTGGTCCCGCCTTGCGAATGCGCTCGTGGGCGCGTCGCCGGTTGTGTTCCTCTCGGTGGCGTTATCCGCCAGTGAGCTCTCTGGCGGGAGCACTGATGCCGGCTTGATCTCACCTTTGGGCGCCACATTGGCCTACCTGGTTCCCACTGTGGCGCTCGCGATCTACTGCGACCGAAGGACGCGGCAGTCTGTCCAGCAGATCGAGGAGTTCGCTGCCCCGGAGGTCCTTCGGAGTCGCTTTCTCGGGGAGGACAGAGACGCTCTGCGTCAGATCGCACAAGCCGATAAGCGGTCGGCGGGTGAGCAGCGACAGCTTCTGGACATCCTGTGGCGGATCGCAGAAGCTGAACGGGTGCGTACGGACTATCTCGAGTCAGTCGTGGATTTCGACGACGAAGAGTTCGCGTCGATTCTCCAACAGGTCGAGACCGCCAGAGCGGACCTGCGGGAGTGGGGGACTGCCCCCGGAACGGTTGACATCTGACCTTTACCGGCTTGGGATCGGTGCTGGAAGGATGTTGTTGTGCCAAAGGCTTAACCACCCGAGTTTCGTTGTGACGTGATCGCGGTCGCCCGTCAAGGGCAGACACCGATCGCGCAGGTCGCCAAGAGCACCTGGGCCACCCGCGAGCAACCCCGGTTGGCGATCGTGACCTGGATCGAGAGGACTTGCCACCGCCGTCGCTGGCAACGCCGCCTGGGCCGTATGCCGCCGATTGAGTTCGAGACCGTCTCCGCTGACCGGACCCTGGCCGTCGCGGCCCGACTGATCAAGGCAGACGTGTCAACCGTTCCTGGGGCAGTCCCCAGTCAGTTGCGGTTGTAGCCGAACTCTCGGGTCATGAGGGCGCGCTTGTAGTGGAGCTCGGCGGCATCGACGTCGATCTTGGGCGTATCAGGGCCGAAGACACGCAGGATGCTGAACCGGAAGTCTCGTGTGTGGGCGAGGTCGAGTCCGGCGAGGTCGATCAGGGCGGCGTTTCCACCGTGTCCAGTGCGTGCGTAGGAGGCCCAGCGCCCGAGGATGCGTTCGGCCCCGTCTGCCTTGCCGACGTAGTGCCTACCCGTGCGGGAGTCGGTGATGAGGTAGATGCCCTGCACTGACGCGAGCGCGGTCCGCCAGGCGCGGTAGCGCGAGCTCTCGACGACTTCGAGCAAGGTCGGGAAGTCGATCACGACCTTGTCGAAGTCGGGAAACGCGACTTCAGCCGGGTCTGCAATCTCAAGGATCGTGAACTGTGCTGCCGCGGTGCCGCGCTTGACCCAGTTGACAGCGTCCCTGGACCACTGGATCACGAGGCGATCGCGCAGCGTGACCAGTAGGTCTGACGGCTGCAGGTCGAAGTAGCGGTCGGTCGCTGTCCGCTCGGCGTCGACCTCGCCACGGTTTTCATAGGCGGTGAGGAAGCGCGAGCGCAGGCCCCCGTCGGTAATGAACACCAGCCAGCACGCAGGTGGGTCGGTGGGGAACTTCCGGAGGCCCTGGCGACGTGTGTACGCGTGAACCTTCTCGGGTTCGAGGTCCTGAGGGCCCTGGAGCCCATCTGGGTTATAGGTGTGTCGAATGGCGATGGTGGACTCGAGCTCGACGCCGGCGGCGAGGACGACGTGCCCGAGATCAAGATCGCCCGCACGGCGAACAGGTGGCTTCATAGGCCCTCATCTTGCACGGGAGCACTTGCCGATGGGGGAGATGGCTGCCATCACACGTCCCACCGCATGCAGGCCATCAGCGGGGCCAGGCAGCGTGGCTTGATCCGTCTCTCAGTGAAGAATTCACCCGCCCTGCCGCCAGCTTTGGTCAAGTTCGGCCCTGCGCGTCCGCTATGTTCCTTGCGTTCTGGCAAAAGTAGGCGAGGGGTGAGGGCGACGGTGCGAGGGTTCCTGGGTGTGAGGATGCGTCGGCAAGTGCGCGGGCTGGTCGGTGTGCTGGCTGTCGGTGCACTGGTCATGAGCGGCTCGACCGTGGCGCTCGCCGACGAGGCCGATCCGGGACCGGTTGAACCGTCTCTCGCTCTTGAGGGGACAGGGCAGGACCCGGAGCGTTCCTCGCTCCTGCGTGCGTTGGAGGAGGCAGCCGCGACTGGCGAGCCGGTCGAGCTGTTGTCGAAGCGTGGCGAGAGCCGTGAGGTCTTCGCGTTGCCGGACGGGACGCTGCAAGAGACCTCGTATGCGGTCCCACGCTGGGCTCGGACGGATGAGGGGTGGGCGCAGGTCGACACAGATCTGGCCGTCGAAGACGGAGCGGTGCGGCCCGTCGTGTCGACCGTCGGCCTTGAGTTCTCCACGGGCGGTGACGACGCGTTGGTGCGGATGTCCCGGCACGGTCGGGCAGTTGAACTGTCCTGGCCAGGGGGTGACCTGCCGACGCCGGTTCTGGATGGGGCGAGCGCGGTCTACCCCGAGGTCATCCAGGGGGTAGATCTGCGGATGCTCGCGACGGAGGACGGATTCGCGTCCCACCTGATCGTGAAGACTCCCGAAGCTGCTGCTTCCACCGCCCTGGACGAGATCACCTTCGGTATGGCTGGCGAGGGCCTGGACGTCGTTGTGGCGCCCGAGGGCGGGCTTGAGGCGGTCGACGAGAGTACTGGTTCTGCGGTGTTCGTGACGCCTCCGGCCTCGATGTGGGAAGCCGGGTCGCTCGAGGAAGAGTCGGGCCGTGCTGGCAATGACTCCGTTGGTGCGCAAAGGACTGCTGAAAACGTCATCGCGACGGGCGGTTCAAGCAGCGACGGGCCGGGTGAGGATGGTTCCGGGCAGGGGCGGGTGGCTTCGGTAGAGGTGGAGGTCTCGCCGGCTGGCGACGAGCTGAGCCTGGTGCCGGACCAGGATCTGCTGGAGGACCCTGAGGCGGCGTTCCCGATCGTGGTGGACCCGCAGTGGCTGACGAAGAAGCCCACGGCGTGGACGGGGCCGAACAAGGTGTATCCGACGCAGTCGTACTGGCAGTTCAAGGGGGCTTCGACCGAGGGGCTGGGTACCTGTCGGGGGTGGATCGCCTGCAGTGACGGGTCGACCTATCGCCTGTACTGGCAGTTCGACATCTCCGCCTATCGGGGTAGGGACATCTTGAGCGCGTCGTTCAACGTTCCCAACACGCACTCGGCCGTGTGCTCGGACCGCCCCGTTGACCTTTACCACACCAACTCGATCAACCAGAACACGACGTGGAACACGGTCACGACCTCGGGGTTCCACATCGCGAAGGTCCGGACCGAGAGCTTCAACTACGGGGGCAGCCAGGCTGGTTGTGCCCCGGCAGCTACTGCCGAGTTTCCGATCAGGGGGCTGATCCAGGACCGGGCGGACGCGAACGGGAGTCAGGTGACCCTCGGTCTGCTGGCCGACAGCGAGACCGACAAGAACCACTGGAAGAAGTTCTCGAAGAACGCCTACCTGCGTGTCCAGTACAACGTGCCGCCGGACAAGGTCTCGACCAAGGCGATGAGCCTGGAGTACGGCGGGTTGTGTGCTCCGCACGGCGATCCGGCGATCTTCCGGACCAAGGGCAAGTTGGTTGTGGCGCGGGCGAACGACGACGACGGTGACAAGATCAAGGTCGAGTTCCGGCTCCAGGACTGGATCGGTGGGGCGTGGAAGCAGTACTGGTCCTCGGGGCTGGTGCCCTCGACGGGAAAGGCGTCGGGGTCGGCGTTCTCCGTAGCGATGCCCTCCAATGTCCCCGTGGGCGGTGGCACGTCAGCATGGACGGTCCGGGTCTACGACGGCAAGGCGTACAGCCCGTGGTCGGATGGGTGCTTCTTCACCTATGACCCGACCAGGCCCGCGGCACCGAAGGTCTCATCGACCGCTTACCCGGAGTCGGATCCGGAAGATCCTGAGGACCCGTGGCATCGCGGGGTGGGGCACAGCGGTCGGTTCAACTTCACCTCGACAAGTTCTGACGTGGTCAAGTACCGGTACGGAATCAACCAGAACCCGCAGGCGACTCAGGAGCGACCAGCTTCCTCGCCGTACGTGTGGGTGAACCCGCAGAACACAGGCGTGCATCGGGTGACCGTGCAGGCGTTCGACGCGGCTGGCAATCCCTCAGACGTCCGGACGTACTTGTTCCGTGTGGGCGCTGGTGCACCGCCGAGCGGTCAGTGGACGTTCGACGAGGGTGGCTCGGTATACACAGCCGCTGGCAATGCGCACGTCACGGACGAGGACTCGGTCTCTGGGTCGGCGTTGGCACTGGACGGAGCCGGTGACTACGTGACGTCAACTGTGGGACGGGTAAACACGGAGAACACCTTCTCGGTCGAGGCCTGGGTGAAGCTGGACACGTTGCCGCACCCGGGGTCGATCGTGGTCTCACAGGCTGCCACGCACAAGCAAGGTTTCAAGCTGTACTACCAGGCGACCCAGGGTCGTTGGATGTTCGGGATGTACGACGGTGACGCGCCAGACGCGAGGCCGGTCGTCGCAATCTCGGACGCCCCGGTCAGATCAGGTGAATGGACCCACCTGGTCGGTGTGCACAACAACATCACGCGCACAGTGCGGCTGTACGTCAACGGCGTCGGAAGCGCTCCCCGCGCGGCGAACGGATTCGCCTCGACCGGGCCGATCATGATCGGCGGTGCGAAGTACGGCTCGGCTGCGCCGGACTCGTTCGTGGACGGAGTGGTTGACCAAGTGCGGACCTACACGCGGGCAGTGTCCGAGTACGAGGCCGCGCAGCTCGCCTCGGCTGCTGCACCGGAGGTCACCTCCCGTTGGACCTTCTCCCAGCTGGACGAATCGAGCGCACCGACGCGGGCTCTGAACGAGGTACCCGGCGCTCCTGACCTGCTGCTGAACGGGTCCGCCGGTGTGGAGGCGGACTTCGGGGTCGTCGGTGAGCACAACCTTGTCCTGACCAAGGACGGAGCGCTTCCTGGGGCGGCGATCACACCGGGAGGGGGCGTGCCGCTGGACTGGGGCAAGTCATTCACAGTTGCCGGCTATGGGGGGTTGCCCGCGGCGCCGGCGCCGGACGGGCCGCCGATGACGTTCTTGTCCTTGTCCGGCGCTAAGGAGGACCTGATTCAGGTGCAGGCGGTTCCTTACCCGGACCCGGAGACGGGCCTGGGCGTGGTGCGCTGGGAACTGCAGGCCAGGGCAAAGGACGCCACGAGCGCGCCGGTGCGAACTGTGGTGGACGGAGCGAATCCCTTCGCGTACAGCCTGTTCCATATCGCGGTGACGTGGGACGCGCCGTCCAAGCGTCTGCGGCTGTACGTCAACGGCGAGAGCATCGACGACGCGGGGGACGACGGAACGGGGCCGGCCGAGGGCGTTGTGCTGACCGACCCGCCTGCCCGGCTCTACCTGGGCAGAACCGTCGATGACGGGGTTCGGGTCGGCGAGTGGCCTGGTGTGATCGATGACGTGTGGCTGTTCACCGGTGCCTTGCAGCAGTGGCAGATCAACGAGCTCGCTGACACGAACGAACGCGACACGGCGGTTCCCGGGGAGGGGCAGTGATGAACAACCAGACCATCAGCCTGAATGCAGCCACTCGCTCGGTGCGCAGCGTGTTGCAGGGCATGGCCTTCACTACGATCGGTGCCCTGGTAGCGACATTGTTCGTCGCGGTCCCGCAGGGCGCCGCCCGGCCCACGGACGACGGCGTCAGCCCAGGCTCGCCTGGTATCGACGTCGCCGGTGCGGACTTCACCAAGCCGTCCACGAAGACACTGCCCGACCCGGTCGCCCCCGACGTGCGTCAGGCTGAACTGCCTGACGGCGGGCGTGGTGCGGTCGACATCGGCACCGCGGCCGAGAACATCAAGCCCACGGAGATGACGACGGTCGGTGGGCTGCCCGTCCAGGTGATCAAGGCAGAGCGTTCCAAGACCGGCGGCACCGGTCAGGTCGCCGTCAACGTGATCACCGACGAGGACCTTGAGAAGAGCGAGCAGCGTGGTCAGCTGCTGGTCGCGTTGTCTGCCCCGAGTTCAGCCAAAGCCGGCGCGAGCAAGACCGACGTGACGAAGCCTGCGGCGGACGTGGTGGACGTCGCGGTGGATTACTCAGCCTTCGCCGGACTGCATGGTGGGTCATGGGACGAGCGGCTGACACTTCTCCAGCTCCCCGCGTGCGCCGTGGACACGCCACAGAAGGCTGAGTGCTCCACCGGTCAGCCTGTCGGCGCGACGAACCGCACGGGCGACGACACGCTCGTCGCCGAGCAGGTGGAGGTACCGGCAGACGGTTCGCCGGTGGTGCTGGCTGTTGCCGCGAGCGTGTCCGGTGACTCTGGTTCGTTCGGTGCGACGTCGTTGTCGCCGTCGAACACCTGGTCGACAGACCTGCGCTCAGGGTCGTTCTCGTGGAACTACCCGATGACCGCCCCGGACGTGCCGGGCTCCTTCGTTCCGACGCTGGGGCTGTCCTACTCCTCCGGTGGCGTGGACGGGCGCACGTCTTCCACGAACAACCAGGGCTCCCTGGTCGGGGACGGGTTCGACCTGTGGCCCGGCTACATCGAGCGCAAGTACAAGTCGTGTGCTCTGGACGACGTGAAGAATGCCGACGGCAACGCCATCGGTGACCAGTGCTGGGACTACGACAACGCCTTCATCAGCTTCAACGGCGCGGCCGGTGAGCTTGTACCTGCCGGTTCGAACACGTGGCGCCTGCAGAACGACGACGGCACGCAGATCGAGCGGCTGACCGATACCGCGCGAGCCAACGGAGACAACGACGGCGAGTATTGGAAGGTCATCACGCCGAACGGGACCCAGTACTTCTTCGGTTATCACCGGCTGCCGGGATGGGCGTCGGGCGACCCGGTCACCAACTCCACCTGGACTGTGCCGGTCGTCGGGAACAAGGCAGGCGATCCCTGCAACACCAGCTCGGGAAAGATCTGTAATCAGGCGTGGCGGTGGAACCTGGACTACGCGATCGACGCGGCCGGGAACAAGATCACCTACCACTACGACCGGCAGAGCAACAGGTACGGCAAGCTCGGCGACCCGGCGGCGGACACCGCGTACCACCGCGGTGGCACCCTGACGAAGATCGAGTACGGACTGCGGGGCGACGACCTGGTCGGCACTGGCGCGGCACAGCCCCTGGGCAAGGTGTCGTTCACGTACGCGCAGCGGTGCCTGAGCGACGGATCAGGCCAGTGCTCCGACATCAACGCAGCGCCGAACGGATGGCACGACGTGCCGTGGGACCTGAACTGCAACGCCGGCGCCACGTGCGATGAGGGACGCACATCGCCGTCGTTCTGGACCCGTGAGCGGATGACCGGGATCAAGACCCAGGTCTACGTCTCGTCCGCGTGGAAGGACGTGGACTCCTGGGCGCTGGCCCACGAGTGGGGCACCGCTGACGCGGACTACCAGCTGCTGCTGTCCTCCATCCGTCGCACCGGGCACACCGGACCCGAGGGTGCCACCACGGCCGCGCTGGATCCGGTCAAGCTTGGGTATACGCAGCTGGTCAACCGGCTCGACCGCGTCGGTGATGGCCGCGACCCCTTCATCAAGGCACGACTTTCGACCGTTCAGGACGAGGTCGGTGGGCAGGTCGACGTCGGGTACTCCGCTGAGGCCTGTGACGCGAGCAATGTGCTGACACCGCAGACCAACACCTCGCGATGCTTCCCGCAGATCCGCTCGCAGGGCGAGGTTCGGCCGGCGATCACGGACTGGTTCAACAAGTACGTCGTGACCGGGGTGACCACCACGGACCGTACCGGCGGCGGTGACGACATGCTGACCACCTACGAGTACCTCGGCGGTGGTGCATGGCACTGGGACGAGTCCACCGGGCTCATCCCCGACGAGGAGAAGACCTGGTCCGACTGGCGTGGCTACGGACACGTGCGCGTCAAGACAGGCAGCGTGACGCAGCGGGTGTCCCAGACCGACCACTGGTTCCTGCGCGGCATGCACGGCGACCGTGCGACTCCCACCGGCGGCACGAAATCGGAAGAGGTCACTCTCGAATCGGGCGAGGGTAACCCGATCGTCGACCAGCCGTACTGGGCTGGTTTCGCCTATAAGACCGCGTCCTTCACCGGACCTGGCGGCGCCGTGGTGTCCAAGTCGGTCAACCGCCCGTGGTGGCACCAGACCGGCATCAGCGAGCGGGACTGGGGCACGATCCGGTCCGGGTTCTCCCGCACCGCTCAGACCCGGGGTTTCACCAGCCTCGGAGCCGGGGGTGCGCCGTGGCGCACCACCCAGACGCAGACGTCCTATGACGAGGTAGCCGGGCGGATTACGCAGGTCGCTGATCAGGGCGACACCAGCACGGCCACCGACGACCGGTGCTCGACGATCACGTACGTGACCAATACGACCAAGAACATCCTGGGCATGCACAAGCGCAAGCAGGCTTGGGCTGCCGGGTGCGGCGCGACTCCGACCGCCGCGCAGGTCATCAACGACACCCGCTACGCCTATGACGGTCAGAACTACGGGACGGCTCCGGTGCGCGGACGGATCACGCGGACCGCGGACCTGACCCGCGTCGAAGGTACGACGCGGCACTACGTCGAGGCGTCGGCGGGCTTCGACACCTACGGTCGTCCCATCAAGCTCACGGACGTGTCGGCCGACCTGAGTGCGGGCTCGAACGGCAACGCGACGCTCACCCGGACGGCGCGCTCGGACGGGCACACCTCGACCACGGCCTACACCCCGAGCACCGGATTCGCGACGAAGATGGTCGAGACGACCCCGCCTGCGAAACCGGACGACGCGGACTCGGCGCTGACCACGACCACGCGCCTGGACCCGGTGCGCGGTGGTCCGACCTTGGTGACCGACACGAACACGAAGTCCACCGTGGTCGCCTATGACGCTCTGGGGCGTACGAGCAAGGTCTGGCTGGCGGACCGGACCTCGAACCTGACACCGTCGGTGGAGTTCACCTATCAGGTCCAGGCGTCTCGGCCGGTAGCGGTCGGGACCACGACGCTGGACGACGACGGGGACCGCCGCGCCACCTCGTGGACGTTGTACGACGGGCTGCTGCGCCCCCGCCAGACCCAGGACCCCGGCCTGGAGGGCGGGATGATCCTGTCCGACACCAAGTACGACGCGCGCGGTCTGGTCAAGCTCGCCTACGCGGACTACTACACCACCAGCGCCACCGGTGGCCGGCTGTTCGACCCGTACAAGCAGTCGTTGGTCGAGACGCAGACCCGGCACAGCTACGACGGCCTGGGTAGGAACACGCTGAGCAAGGTCATGTCGACGGACAGCGACGGCGGTGAGGTGCTGGCCACTACTCGTGCCGTCTACCGCGGTGACCGCACCACGGTGATTCCCCCGACCGGCGCCACCGCGACCACGACTGTGGTCGACGCCCGTGGGCGAGTGGTCCAGCTGCGCCAGCATCACGACCCGGCCACCGCGACACCCGAGGCCACGACAGGGTTCGACACCACCCGGTACACCTACACGAGCCGGGACCAGCTCGCGACGGTCACCGACCCGGCCGACAACCTCTGGGAGTACACCTACGACCAGCGTGGGCGTCAGATCCAGACGGACGACCCGGACGCCGGGCAGACCGACACCAGCTACGACGACTTCGGACGGGTCGTCTCGACGACCAACGCCGAGGACGAGACTCTCGTCAATGTGTACGACGGGCTCGGTCGCCAGACCGAGCTGCGTGAGGGCACCGCGTCCGGGACGCTGCGTGCGTCGTGGATCTACGACACGGTCTCCGGGGCCAAGGGCTATCTTGCTCAGTCGATCCGGCACGAGAACGGCCAGGAGTACGTCACTCGTAACGTGGGCTACGACCGGTTGTACCGGCCTACCCGCACCGTGACCCAGATTCCTTCGGCCGAGGGAGAGCTGGCGGGCAACTACATCACCAACACCAGCTACACCGCGGCCGGCAACATCGCCTCGGTGGGACTACCCGCCGCCGGAGACAGGCCGGGAGAGTCCGTCTCCTTCTCGTACGACGAGGCGACCAGCTGGGTCACCGCCGTGCACGGCCAGTGGGGGCTGACCGCGACGACCGCGTACGACTGGGTCGGCAAGCCCTTGCAGCACACGATGTCCGCCAACGCAGGTGCCCAGGTCCAGGCCACCAACACCTACGAGTACGGCACCCAGAGGTTGTCCAACTACCGGGTCGACCGGTTCGGCCAGCCCGGCGTGGACCGGTCAGAGACCTACAGCTACGACGACGCCGGCAACATCACGTCCCTTGCGGACGTGTCACGTACCGGCACAGACGTGCAGTGCTTCGACCTGGACTACCTGAACCGGATCACCGACGCCTGGACGCAGAACACCAATGACGCCGACTGTGCGGCCAGCGGTAAGGCTGCCTCGAACGCCGGGCTCATCGGTGGGCCGGGCCAGTACTGGCATGAGTACAGCTATGACACCGTGGGTTCCCGCCTGACGGAGACCCTGCACTCCGGCGGCGGTCAGCGCCTGACTGACCGTACGTACAACTACGACCCCGCCCAGCCGCACACCGCCACCAGCGTGAACCAGGTGCAGCCGGCTTCCGGAAACCTGCCCCGGGTCGAGTCGGTGGAGCAGTACACCTACGACGCGGTCGGACGCACGACCAGCCGGCAGATCGGCGGAGACACCCAGACTCTGGCCTGGACACCTGAGTCCCGGGTGGCGGAGGTAACCAACGCCGACGACAGCGGCGCGCAGTACACCTATGACGCCGACGGCAACCGTCTGATCTCCCGCAACACCAACGCCGACGGGTCTACCGAGTCGACGCTGTACCTCGGGCACACCGAGATCACCGTGACC
The DNA here is from genome assembly GCF_050936155.1 of Promicromonospora sp. CA-289599. Taxonomy (NCBI): domain Bacteria; kingdom Bacillati; phylum Actinomycetota; class Actinomycetes; order Micrococcales; family Promicromonosporaceae; genus Promicromonospora; species Promicromonospora sp. CA-289599. The sequence goes on along the minus strand of NZ_JBNJNI010000001.1, from coordinate 407,133 downwards.
AGTGCGGAACCCACGGTCGCGAAGGCGACCCGGTACATCGACATCGGCGGCGGGCACACCGCCGTCGTCGACGACACTGGTGCGGTCACGTTCGTCATGGCCGATCACCACGGCACCGGTCAGCTCATGATCGACGCCGCCGACATGGCGATCACCCAGCGCCGTACCACGCCTTTCGGGCAGGATCGCGGGACCGCGGTCGCGCCCAGTGACTGGGCGTCATCGCGCGGTTTCGTCGGTGGGTACGACGACCGTGAGTCCACAGGACTGGTCTCTCTCGGTGCGCGTGAATACGACCCAAGGCTGGGTCGGTTCATCTCGCTCGACCCGATCATGGACCTGACCGACCCGCAGCAGATCCACGGGTACTCCTACTCCAACAACAACCCCGTCACCCTGTCGGACCCCACCGGGCTGTGCCCCGGGGGCGGGGTCATGCTGGACGGAGCGTTCTGCGACTTCGGAGACGGGTGGCAGCAGGTCGACGGGATCGATACCGGTGGCGCGACGACCGAGACGGTCTTCACGCAGGGGCAGTCACCCACCCAGGCAGCGATGCAGGCGACCGCTGCCATGGTGCGCAGCCCCGGTCCGGGGATCACCGGCGGGTCGGCCGGCAACGCCGGCAACCCCGGTGCGGCTACGTCCGGCCCGACCGAGGCCGAGATCGCGGCCAAGGCTCGGGAGGTGTTGAACAAGTCCATCACCGATGTCGCCGTCGAGCTCGGCTGGGAGGCCCTGAAGGACTTCGTCGGGTGGAACGACCTGATGGGCTGCCTCGGCAAGGATGTTGCTTCCTGCGCGATGCTCGCCATCGGCATCCTGCCCGTGGGCAAGGGCATCAAGGCCATCAAGGCCCTCGGCAAGATCGTCGATGGCGCCATCAGCTTCTACAAGCAACAAAAATCTGCTCGCAAGATCCTGAGTCAGGCTGGTGCGGCCTGTACCATCAACTCGTTTGTGGCAGGCACCAAGGTTGTGATGGCTGACGGTACTACCAAACCGATTGAAGAACTGGAAATCGGCAGTGAAGTACTGGCCACAAACGACTTCACAGGCGAATCGGAGTCCCAAGAAGTCGTGGGGCTGGTCGCTGGCGAGGGTGAAAAACATCTCGTCAAGTTGACTGTTCGTGCGGAGAACGGCGACGAGGCGTCCGTCACCGCAACGACGGGACACCCCTTTTGGGAGCCACGCCTTCGGGAGTGGGTCGAGGCAGGCGAGCTGGACGCCGGAAGCTGGCTTCGAACCAGTGCGGGAACTGCTGTCAAGGTCGAAGCCGTTGCAACGAGCAGCGAGATCGCGAAGGTCTACAATCTCACTGTCTCCGGCTGGCACAACTATTACGTCGCCACCGGCATCGGCCGAACTGACCTGCTTAACCACAATACGAACCCTAAAGAATGTCGGATTCCCGGCGGTGCACCAAATAGCCGTCCGTACATGGACTTCACTCCTGTGGGCAAACGGGAAGTGCGATCTCAGGGCATGGAATGTGCTCTCTGCGGCGTCCAGACTGTTCCAGCCAAACAGTCTCGCAAGGGAGTTACTCCACCCGAAAACGAAGCTGCAGTAGACCACATCGTGGCTAAGAATCAAGGCGGTTCGGGGGATCCCTCGAACGGGCAGGTGCTCTGTCGCACGTGCAACAGTGCTGTCAAGGGGCCGCGCTCGTGGGAAGGACTGTGGGGCGATTGGGGGAATACACCTGGGGCAGGTGCAGGAATTCCGCCTTTCTAGCTTGTGTCGGCTGATATAAGCGCCTCGCGATGCTAGATGAGTCTCAGGGGTGGCTCGGGGTTGGTTTACTGGCTGGAACACGAGTCGTCGGAGACCAGACTTTATGGAGAGTGAAATGACGTCAGAAGTAGAGCTCAAACTCGTCCATGATGTGGAAAAGCATGGCTTCAGCGTGCTCTGGGTGTTTGACGACGAAGGTGACGCCCCGGACTTCGCCTACACGGTCGGTTTGACTGTGTCGATCAGCCACCCTGAGTTCGTCGTTGCTGGACTGCCGCACGGCGTCTCGACTCAGATTCTGACTGAGGTGGCGGGTCGCGTGGTCGATGGTTTGGTCGTTCACGAGGGGGATCGACTGGCTGGCGTACTAGAAAATTTCGACGTGTTGATCGCCGGTGTCCAGCAGGCTTTCATTCGCGACAATATGCGTCACGCGACTGAGTTTGCTGGAAAATCAAGCTTGAGCGCCCTGCAGATTCTCTGGCCCGATCGAGCTGGGCTATTTCCAACAGAACCGTCATTCGACACACGCCTTGCTGGGCGTCAAGTTCTCGGCTGAGCTCGCCATGGAGGACAGGTAGCCAGCTGCTTGCCGTGCTGGCGCCCGCTGGAAGAAGACTGAATTCCTGAGCTGGGTGCCACCAAGGTTGAAGGCTGCGGATGTGGATGGACGATCCGATGGAATTTTCGAAGATAAAGTCCTGGTCGGAAGATTGGGGAGGTGTCGTTGACTATGTTGACTATGTCAACTACAACGGTGATCTCGCAATTTTGCTGGCGTTATCTAGAATCTTCTGGCCTCGCTTTATTGAGGTAGACGGTTGCGTACTCTGGGACCGGGTGTTTGAGGAGTCAAATTTCCGGCAGTGGAAGGTCAGTCTCTCCGGCAATAATCAGAAAATTGAGGCCACGCTGAACCAGTTGAGGGTTTGGGCGATCGTCGAGTCGGAGGATACTGAGGAAGAGCGCCGTGTTCTGGATGCCGTTGCTGAACGCATCTCAAGCACCTGGGTGGCTGCCTTGCGCGCCCAATTTCCTGATCGGGTTTTTGATGTGAAAGTGATCAGCTCTGACGATGGGCCGATTGTCACATTTTCTGCTGGCTAAATGTGTGGGAGGGCCTAGTCCGAGACATGGCATCGCCCGCTCGTTTCTGAATGCCAGGTCACACCGAGAAGTACTTAGCCTTCGGTTGGCGGGCCACGCCAAGTCGGTCAGACACCAAGCACGCGGGCATCATGTGAGTCCCAGAGGCAGGTCGAACCCAGCGGGGCCGTCATGGAGGACCGAGGCACGCCAGTGGGCGCGGCGGCGTCCTTCATCACCTCGTGGATAGGTGAGCCCAGCTTCTCCCACTGCCCTCTCGATCGCGCGCATCGTCACTCCGGTTCCGGCGGGGACCGGGGCGTGCCGAACCCAGGCGCCCTCCCGCAGTGTCCAGATCTCGCAGCGGGAGAGTCCGGTCCCGGTCTCGTGCCAGATCCGCACGATCGTCACGGCCCCGGGCGCGGTGAGGACGGCGGTCGCGAGCTGGGCCGCCAGCGGTGACAGGGAGCCGACGTCGACGCCGGGCGGTAGCAGGGAGTGCAGGACGGCGACCGCGCCGCTCTGCTCGATGGTCCCGGTGACCTCGTCGGCTGCGGCTTGCACGACGGCGGGGGCGTGGCCCATCGCGACGGATCGCGCGGCCCAGGCGAGCATCTCGAGATCGTTCATCCCGTCTCCGACGGCGACCGTCTGTGCTGTCGGGACGCCGAGGCGTGTGCGGATCGCTTCCAGTGCTGCGGCCTTGCTGGTTCCCGGAGCTGTGAGGTCCAGCCAGTCCGGGCCGGCGGGAGTGGCTGTGACTCCGGTGGCGCTTAGGGTGTCGTGGTGATGGCGGATGCCGTGGGAGTGGAGCGCGACGCGTGATGCGGGCGCGGCAACGAGGTCTGAGAGCGGCACCTTCTTCTGCGGTCCGTTGAGGTGCCCTGGATCGAACGCGGTGTTGACCCGCCAGCCCCAGCCGACTTCCTCGATGGCGACTCTTGCGTCTGGTGCGATCTCGAGGGCTTGGCGGATCGCCGGGCTGGGGTCGAACTGCTTGGCGGCGATCACCGCGTAGCCCGTCGGGATGGTGGGGTCGAGGCGGATGGTCACGGCGCCGTTGGAGCAGACCGCGTATCCCTGGACGAGGCCGAGCCTGGTGGCTATGGGTCCAAGGCCGATGAGAGACCGTCCGGTTGCGAGGACGACCTGATGGCCTGCGGCCCGGACCAGATCCAAAGCTGCGACTGTTCCCGGCGGGATTCTGCGGTCCTGACCGATGAGGGTCCCGTCGATGTCGAGCGCGACCAGACGCTGGGTCGTGGTCCGTGTCTTCTGCTCAGTCGTCGTCACTTCTGCATCCCCTGACGGTGCTCTGGCGTTTCCTCCACCCGCGAATGGGCTATCGACAACTCTTGATCCGCAAAGGTCGAAGCACGAGGGCATTCAGGGAGAGCATTGACGGCATTCAGAAAGACACCGGACCTGCAATCTGCGTCAGCCGATCGGCTGCCACTTCCAGGGTCGTGGGCCATTGCCGCCGCGCAGGCTCTTCACGCGGTCGTATGCGTTGTCGCGGAGCTCGGAACGCGACTGAGCGACGTATGCGGCGAAGCACGTCACCCGCAGCTCACGGATGTCGCGGAAAAGTTCGAACCCAGCCCATCGGGTGACGTCCGCGCCGTAAGCGTCGCAGTACTGAGCATATTCTGCGGCCGTCAGTGTGCTGTAGCTGGTCAGTCGGCAGGCCGTAGAGGCCAGGTCCCACTCGGGCGGCCCAGCAGAGCAGCGCTCGAGGTCCATCAAAGTGACGCCCTGTCCCTCGACATCGACGATGTTGCCGGCCCATGCGTCGCCGTGGATCACGGCGTCGGGCAGCCCTATCGGGCGGTCGTCCCAGCGAGCCTGGAGGCCCGTAAGTCGATCACGCAGCCAGCCGCTGTCGTCGTCGGAGAGCCACTGTGCGGCGGCAATTCGCTCGTTGAGGCGGACGAACGGCGCGACCTTGTGCTCCTTGAGCTCATCGAGGACGGGCAGAGCGTGGAGTTGTTTGAGGACCTTCGCTACCTGTCGCGGTGTTCCAGGGCGTTGCGGCGGTAGCTCATGCCAAAAGGTCACGGGGTGGCCGGCGACGACGACGGGTTGTGCGACCGCAAGCGGATCGACTGCGCGGAGACCGTTGCCGTTGAGCCAGCGGCCGAGGAAGACCTCGCGGATGGCGACACTCTCCTGGCCGGGTTTGTTGATGCGGACTACGACGCTGCCTGGCAAGCGGTAGACCTGGTTCTCACCGTCACGAAGACGCACGGCGCCGACGGACGATAGCCCGACCTGGGCGCAAGCATCGTCGAGCATCTGACGAGCCGTCGTCACGCGGCGGTACCAACGGTTCTCAGGTCGGCGAGCAGCGGAGCGACAATTTCGTTCGTACGGTGGCGTCCAGCTGGCGCGACGATCTCCAGAGCGGTACGCCGCACGCGCTGCGATCGCACGCCTGCCGCGTCACGAACTGCATTCTGGGCAACCTGGACTGCTTCGTGCGGGTCACCGGAGTGCATGGTGAGCGCCGCGAGCTTGAACCCCGAGAACGAACGTGACCGAATGTAGATGTCGGGGTGGTTGGCTACCGCGGTCGCGAGTCGATCGCTTGCTTCTTCGATGTGCACACCGTGGACCGCCAACTCGTAGAGAGCATGGCCGGTGTCGCCGGAGTGCTGGGCGTGGTCGTAGTACGCCATCCATGGGACGTCGTTCGCAGGGTCGGCGTCGGCGAACGCGTCGTCTGCGTCTCCAATTGCACGGAGCGTGGCCGGTATGTCACCGAGCCGCCCGTGGGCGCGAGCCACAGCGGTGTGCAGCATCGCCCGCTCGGTCGGCGTCAGGCGGTCAGGGCGCACGAGACCCAGCTGCGCGAACGTCAGGCCTCCATCCACATCGCCGACCCAGACCGCCTGGCGCGCTCGCCACGAAAGGGCCTTCGCGCGCAGGTTCCAGTCGTTGCCCTCTTCCGCGCAGGCCGTCGCAAACGCCAAGATCCTTTCGGACAGCGGGTGCTGATGCGCATCAAAGAGCAGCGACCCGGTCGCCACACCGAGCTGCCCGACGGCCGTGAGCAACTTCGCCTTGAGTCGGGGCGGACACGAGGTCTTGAGAAGGTCAACAGTGCGGGACATCTCAGCAGAGACGGCCTGCCCAATCTCCTGTCCGCCATGGATGTGGGCCCACGACGTGAAGAACTCGCCGGCCGCTCGCAGCCGTGCGATATCTGCCTCGGATACGACCTGAGCGGGAGTGAGCAGATCGAGCTCGCGCGCGAAGCTATCCAAGGATGCAGTCATGCCTGCGGCCGTCAGCGTTTGCAGAAACTGGCGTCGATTCACGGGCTCGGCCAGCTCATCAGGAGCAACAGCCTGGCGGGCAAGTGCCTGACCAGTCGGGACGGCGGTCTTGCCCCGACGCGTCGGGAAGAACCCGAGATCGGCGTCCGTTTCGACGCCGAGCACAGCACGTAAGCCGTCGCGGTACATCGCGCCTGGCCAGCGGATCTGTCCGCGCTCGTAGCGAGCGAGGGTGTCAGCGTCGAGATGGCAGTGCATGCCTGTCGTCTTCCAGACGTACTGGTTGACCGCAGCGGCTAGCTCGGCACGTGTCATAGGCAGACCGCTGCGCGACGGCGACGTGATCGCCTCGCGGCGTCGGCGCAAGTGCCCGTTGGCCACGGCTTCCCCTTCGCCGGCTGTCTCGTGGTGGTACCAATGCGCGCATCCGGGCGTGCAGTGCTTCACCAGCGTAGTGACGTCCGAGGCACGATGGCAGGCGCCACGTCAGAATGCCGGAGATGCTGTCCAGAATGCCGTCAAGCGATGGATGGAGTGCACCCGACTACTCGCGGATGGCGCCGCCTCCGGCGCGATCGCTCCATAGCGTGACCAGGTGTTCCTCGCGGGCAGGCTCCATACCGTGCTCGTCCTGTCGCGGGTGATACACCGGCTGCTGCTTCTGGTAGCCGGCCCAGGTGTCGAGGACGGTCTCCCGCAGGGGCCTGCACGCGAACCCGGCTGCCGCCGCCTTGGCGCCGTCGACCTGCCACGTCCCGGGGTTGGTTCGCCACAGAGGGATCTCCGTCCACTGGCGTACCCCCTGTTCGATGAGCCACGCGTCGTTCGCGTGGACCGGAGTCGCAGTTCCATCGGTGGCTTCGAGGCACGCATCGATCAGATCGCCATAGGTGGCGTGCCCGAACGGAGCTGTCAGGTTGTAGATGCCGGTCCGCGCTGCCGCGATCTGGTCGAGGGCAAACCGCGCGACATCGCGTACGTCGACCGGCTGGACCTCAGGTTCCCTGGGAGGCAGGAGCCACGCCCCGTTGCGCTGTGCGTGTTCGAAGAGGGAGAGCATCCGACCGGTGTACTCCCCTGGACCGAGGATTACCCCGGGGCGCAGGATCAGGGCACCTCCTGGCGCAGCCGTCGCTGCGAGCTCGCATCCCGCCTTGAGGGTTCCGTACTGGAAAGGCCCGGGCAGTCCGGCCACATCCGGGTCCGACTCACGTGCGTCCATGCGCGACGGCCACAGGTCATCCGTCTCGTCGACGGGACGATCCGGCCAGTCCCGGTAGGCCGACACCGTCGACAGCAGCACGTAGAGACCCACGCGGTCCCCAAGTTCTGCAAGCGCGTGGTTCACGTCCCCTGGTTCGTAGGCGGAGGTGTCGACGGTCGCGTCCCACGGTCCCCTTTCGCGCAGCCGCCGAAGATCATCCGCGTTCCTGCGGTCACCGATGATGTGCTCGACACCTTCAGGCGGCAGACCGCTGCGGCCGCGGGTGAACGACGTCACCGCCCATCCCCGGGCGAGCGCGCTCTGCGCGAGTTCACGACCAAGGAACCAGGTGCCGCCGAGGATGAGGATGCGCATGGCCGCGATCGTGCCTGACAGCACCGCTTGAACACCAGGCATGCGACGGATGTGCCCACACCCTGATAGGCCTCGACCACTCTGCCTCGTGGGCGCTCTGGCCGTTTAGGCTCTCAGCAAGTTTCGCGACGCCGACCACGCTCCCGGGGCCCAGTCGGGACGCACGGGAGGACAGACGTGAGCGGCCCGGCGAAACAGGCAACACTTGATTGGAGAACTGACAGCGTGGGCTTTGTGGAAGATGCGGCACTGATTCTCGACGACCTGGTTGCCCTACGACGGCGGATCCATCAGCACCCCGAGGTCGGACTGCATCTGCCTAGAACGCAGGCGGCGGTACTTGAGGCGCTGGACGGGCTGCCGCTGGAGATCACAGTCGGTGCCGGGCTCAGCTCGGTGGTCGCCGTCCTGCGTGGGGATCTCCAGGGGCCAACGGTGTTGCTGCGCGGTGACATGGACGGTCTGCCGATCATGGAGGACTCGGGTGAGCCGTTCGCCGCGACCACCGGCACGATGCACGCGTGCGGGCACGATCTGCACGTGGCCGGCCTGGTCGGGGCTGCACGTCTGCTCAGCGCCAGGAAGAGCGAGCTCGCAGGGAACGTCGTCTTCATGTTCCAGCCCGGCGAAGAGGGGCCCGGGGGAGCACTCCCGATGATCGAGGAGGGCGTCCTGGATGCGGCCGGCGCGGGTGTCGATGCTGCGTTCGGCATCCATGTCACCGGCCTGTACAACAAGGGTCTCTTCGTCTCCAGAGCGGGTCCCGCCTGGGCCGGCAACAGCGTCCTGAACGTGACTGTTCATGGCAGGGGTGGTCATGGCTCCTCGCCATGGATGTCGGTCGACCCGGTGACGGTCGCGGCCGAAGTCGTCATGGCGTTGCAGTCGTACACGACCCGCCGGATCAACGTGTTCGACCCGGTGGTGATCACGGTGGGGGAGTTGCACGCGGGAACGGCGTCCAACGTCATCCCGTCCACCGCTCGGCTCGTAGCGTCCGTGCGCACCCTGTCGAAGGCATCGCTTGAGCAGTTGGCAGTCGAACTACCACGGCTCGTCGCAGGCGTAGCGGGCGCGCATGGCTGCACGGCCGACGTCGGCTTCCAACCGGAGTATCCGGTGACGGTGAACGACGCCGACATGTGGGACCACGCGAAGACCGTCCTGGCGGGCATGTACGGGGCTGACCGGGTCTTTGTGCGGCCCAATCCGATCATGGGCGCGGAGGACTTCTCCTACGTCCTGGAGCGAGTGCCGGGGTGCTTCATCCAGCTCGGGGCTCGGCCCGATGACGTCCCCGCGGAGGGTGCGCCGTCCAACCATTCCGCGGTTGTCCGGTTCGATGACTCCGTACTCGGGGAACAGGCGGCGGCGCTCGCGGAGCTGGCGGTTACGACTTTGACAAAGTTGGCGGCTGCACGGGGCTGAGCCAAGGTGCCGGGGCGTTCTGCTCAGAATGCCCTTCACACAGGACGACGCGCAGTGGAGAGTGACCGGTGTGCCGCCGTCCGGTTAGCGTGCCCGTTCGCGCAGGAACGTCCCGGGGTCGAACCGTTCGTCTGGGCCGGGCGAGTCCGCGGCGAGCACGGACGGGTCCGCGAGACAGGCAAGCGCTTGGCCGACGCCCATCCAGAGGCTGTCTCGGGTGCGGGGATCACCGTTGACCATCCCGTCACCCCAGCCATGTGCGTCACCAGGGTGGCCGCGCAAGATCACGACGGCGTCGGCCGCGGCTGCCAGCGACAGTGACCACTGATCGGTGGGAGCCGTGGTGTCCGATCCTGCGGTCAGTGCGCACTGCATACCATGCCTTTGTGACGCGACCCTGGACGATGCGCAGGATGGCCGATCAGTTCACTGAGCTGCTCGGAATGACTCCTGCCAACATCGATGGCGGCAACCTGACGTTCGTCCAAGGAAGCCTGCGCTCCACACTTTCGATCTGGAAGGAACACTACGACCGGTCGGCCTTCGGCTGGCTGGTCCACACGGACTACACCGGCCTTGGTGAGCGGATGGACCTCTTCGGCGGAGTGAGCATCCGGGTAGACCACCCCTCGCCATCCGGCAGCTCAAGTCCGACCGACACCCCTCCAGCCGCCTGCTATCACTGGCCGGCGGGCAGCGCCTCGCTTGCGCCGGAGGTCACTGCCAGCGTCACTCGCTACGGCCCGCCCTCTCTGCACTTCGTCCGCGAACCCCACGACCTCGGGCTGCTGCTACTGGCGGACGCCCATGTTCACCGAGGCGAGGTCTGGTCCTTCACGCCAACCAACAACGAACCGGCGCGGCTTGCTAAGGCCATCCTTCTGGCTCGCCAGAGCGGCGATCAGATACTGGAGCGGGCGGCTGTCGCCAAACTGTGGGACCGAGGCGAGGAGCCGGCGGGCCATCGCCCCGACTACCTCTTCCGGCACGCAGTCGCTGACTGGTCCAGGCAGTACGCAAAGGTCACCGGTATCGATCTCAGCGACCTGGCCAAGCTCAAGAGGAAGCGCCCCCAGTACCCGGAGAACCCGTAGCTCAGCAAGGCGGCCTCCGGCCTCAGGGCATGATCTCGCGGTGACCGGAGTGATCGCCGGACAGCCATTGGCCAGCCGGTGTCGTCACGCGGTGTGAACGGTGTCCTGTACGTCGTGGTGTGCGCTGCTGGGGCGGCTCGGCAGATTCTGGCGCGGTCCTACCTCTGATCGCTGAGCGCGGTTGGTACTTGCATATGCTGGCGACCGAGCGCGCCGTGTCGATGTTCTCCGAGGTGATGGTCCTACAGCGTCGGGTTCACGCTCCCGGAGAACACCCCGGACCTGCTCGCTCAGATCCCGCAGAACGTGTGGACCGAGGCCTGCGACGCCCACGACCAGGTCCGCGACGGGGCCTGGGTCGCCGAACTGACCGGGCTGATGGACCTGACCTCATGGCCGCCTGGGATACGCGTCATCGCACGCAAGGAACGCCCTCACCCCGGAGCCCAGCTGCGGTTCCAGGACGTCGACGGCATGCGGATCACCGCGTTCGCGACCAACACCACCCCCGGCGGCACCGGCACCCAGTTCGAGCTACGGCACCGCCGCCGGGCCCGCTGCGAGGACCGGATCCGCTGCGCCAAGGAAGCCGGACTGGCCAACCTGCCGCTGACCTCGTTCGACGCCAACCGGATCTGGTGCGCGATCGTCGCGCTGGCCGGCGAGCTCACTGCCTGGATGCAGACCCTCGCCCTGACCGACGAGCCGGTGCTCTCTGAAGACGCGGTGTCATGCCGCGAATCCTGCCAGGTGCTTACGGCAAACCCTGCCCCGGAGGGGACAGCCGCGCCGGCAGGTGGCACCGGATGTGGGTCCACGTGTCGTCGACGCAGTGGCGATACTCCACGAACCTCCCAGGACTCCTGCTGGTGCAAACCGTCGGTATAACCAAGGCACGTGGTCGGGCAGCAGTGGGCGCTGATCGAGGAGCTGGACCGCACCTGCACCAGGCTGGCCGAGACCGCTGTCGCCGAGGACCGTCAACGCATGGCACGTGACCTGCACGACCTCGTGGGGCACAGCTTCAGCGTCGTCCTGCTGCACCTATCGGGTGCGCGGCTGAACCTCGCGTCCTCGCCCGCCGAGGCGGAGGAGGTGGACCGGCTGGTGGCCAGGTACCGCGAGGCGGGCATGCGCATCGACCTCGACGTCGCCCGCGACCTGGACGACGTCTCGACCGCACCTTGCCTCGTGCTGCACGGCGTGCTGCGCGAGACACTGACGAACGTCGCCAAGCACGCACCCGCGCCCGAGGCGGCCATCCGGATCGATGGTGACCTCGAGACGATCACCGTACGGATCGAGAACACGCTCGGCCCGGCCACCCCGCACGCGGACGCCGGCCTCGGGCTGGCGGGCCTGGAGCACCGGGTGGCCGCCATCGACGGCACCTTCCTCGCCGGCCCCGACCGCGACCACTGGGCGGTCGAGGCACGCCTGCCCCGCCGGCTCGTCGGGTCCGCCGCGTGATCCGGATGTTCCTGGTCGACGACCAGCCGATGGTGCGCGCGAGGCTCGGGCTGATCCTGCGCAGCCAGCCGGACATCAGCGCGGTCGTCGAGCGCGGCGACGGCGGCGACGTCGCCCTGGCCGTCGCCCGGCACACGCCCGACGGCGTGTGCATGGACGTGCGCATGCCAGGCGTCGACGAGATCGAGGCGATGCGCCGGCTCCGGGCCGCCGACGGACCACCGGTCTGCATCCTGACGACGTTCGACGACGACGAGGCGCTGTGGTCCGCGGTCGACGCGGGCGCCGCGGGGTTCGAGCTGAAGTCCGCCACCGCCGAGAACCTGATCGAGGCGGTCCGGACGGTCGCCTCCGGCGGGACCTGGATCGACGGCTCCCTCCTCGGACCATCCTCGACTCCTACCGCCGGTCGAACCGCCCGCCGGCTCACTACGACAGCCGGCTCGACGCGCTCACCGGCCGCGAGCTCGACGTCCTGCGGCTGATGGCGCGCGGTGCCTCCAACCGCGAGATCGCTGACGAGCTCTACCTCGCCGAGACCATGATCAAGACCCACGTCCGCGCGCTCTTCAACAAAGCTCGGCGCCCGGGACCGGGCCGCGGCCATCATCTTCGCCTACGACGCGGGTTTGGTCCGGCCACGACGATGACCCAGCGATCCTTCGCCGCACTGTGACCTGTTCGCGGTGTTTAGCGGTTCCTTACATATGCGGGGGTGCTGGCGTGTTCACCCACCGACTCACCAGGCTGCCATCGACTTCACCCAGCGATGTCGGACCGCTCACCGGTCACTGGTTGTACGGTCGATCCTCAGATATCCCGTGCTGTCGAGCTTGCCCGGGCACGCGAGCTGAACGGCTGCAGCGCCTATCCGCTGCAGATGAACTGCCCATTCCAGCTGCATAGGCTTCTTTGACCCGAGGGGCGACGTGGAAAGAGACGTAGAAAGAGACAACGTAGTCACGGCTGCCTGGATCGGCGCAGTTGCTCTCGTGATTGCCGGGATTCTGGCTGCGGCGATCCAAGTTCTGCCAGGTATTTTGCCTCAAAGCGGAACGCCTGAGGGTGGCACTCCGTCGTCCACCACTGCAGTGCAGGGCCAAGGCGAGACTTTTCACCCGCCTACACCAACACCAACTGATTCGTTCGGGGGAGACGCGGATCCGACCTTCTCGCCCGAACCTAGCGTGCTCGACGAGTCGCCGAGCAAGATCTCCACTGAGGTCAGCGTGCGGTATCTGACGGACATCGAGCCCATTGGTGGAAGCTACGGGAATTATGCAGACGAAGAAGTCGTTCAGATGGATGAAAAAGTATACAGCAGAAGCATCGTTTTCACGCCCAGCTATTTTAACACGCAAACAAAGTCTCTAGACTTCAAGGTTCCCTCCGGGCTGACTACATTTCAAGCGGACGTGATGTTGAGTGAGGGCACGGCGCCCGCGTACACAGCAACGGTCGAAATCGCGCACTCGGACGGATCCATCATCGAAAGCGTCACGATTCGATACGGTGAGGTTCATGAGGTGAAGCTGAGTTTGGCCAGTGCTAGTTACATCACAATCACCATGTCAGTCCTGGAGGAGGACTCGGATGCGATGAATAACAGGCCTGACATTGTGATTGGCGACGGCAGGTTCACTAAGAGCCCTATTCAGCGCGTGAGTCGGTAGAACTCCAGGTTGGTGATCATGTGGATGATGCTTGGTAGTTCGGCCAGTCGGCCGCGGTAGCCGGCTGAGAGGATCTTCCACTGTTTGAGCAGGGCGATCGCGCGTTCGACCGGTGCTCGGAGGCTGGCGATGTGCCGGTTCCATGCTTTGTCAGCGGTGCTGCGTGGGATGCCGGTGGTCTTCTTGCGCGGGGTCAGGCGGGTGTGCTTGACGTAGGCGGTGTCGGCCAGCACCGCGACCACGCGCTCGGCCCGGGCGGTGGTGATTTGGCCGGCCCATCCGACCTCGTCCAGGGCCCGCGAGTCGTGCCGGGAGCCGCGTACGGGCACGGAGACGTCGGCCAGTGTCCCGTCTCGGAAGGCCGCGACCTGAACGCCCAGCGCCTGCTTCTTGTGCTTGGCGTTGAAGTTCGTCGTCCCGGTCCCGGCACGGTTGCCGGTCGGGATCGGGGTGCCGTCGACCAGCACCGTCCCGCGCGCCAGTGCGTCGGCCAGACGGGTGCGGTCCAGTGCGGTGACCTGTCCGAGCAGCGGCAGTAGGTACCGCCAGATCCGCGAGACCGTGGCCTGAGAGATGCCGAACAGGTCTCCGGTCAGCTGCTGAGCGAGGTTGTGCCGCGCTTTGAGGAGCACCAGCGTCACCGCTGTGCCGAACGGCAGCACGAAGTCGTACCTCTGATCCGGTGGCCGGTTCTGGTGGACCTGCCATGCGCGGGCGATCAGCTCGGTCGTCTGGGCAGGCGTCAGCCCGCAAGTACTCTTGTAGCGCATCGGCCCTTCGATCGGCTCGGAACCTGGCGTAGACAACCTGGATCCAACCGAACGCAAGGGCCGTTGCGCTACCTGCCGAAACTTGCCCCTGACCAGCAACGACGCAGGTCAGGACGTGAAGCACTCATAAGACCCTCGACGCCCCTGAATAGGGCTCTAAGTAGCGCCGTCGGCCGAGCGCGCGCGAACAGGCCTGTCGCGCTGGCCCCCTCATCGTGGACCTGGCCGCAGGGATCGGGCTAGGGAACGAGGGGGTCGCGGCATGCGGTGGTGTGGCCCGGATGAACCTGCGCGGGCTCAAGGGGCAGGCACCGTAGGGCGTACGCGGGGCCGTTTGCAGTACTGCCAGGCAGTAGCACGACCGTGCCGATAGTTTTCCGGGTTGCTGCCACGAAAAGCCGCTTCCTCTCGGGGGAGCGGCCTTTCGTCTGCACCCACTTCGGCGATCGAAGTAAATTGCTCCGCTGCGGTCGTAACTCTTAGCGTGAGGGGCGTCGTGCGGGTCGCAGTGGCCCCGCGGTCACCGTCGTCCGCCAGTACCAGCAGGACGGCCGGCAGGGGCCGGAGTTCAGGACCACGCAATACCCCCAGGTCGGGACCCAATTCGTGCCAAGCTCGCACCGATTTGCGCTGGTCAGAGAGCCAAACCGTGTCACGATCAGAGCTTCGCGCCCGACGAGCGCGATCCTGACACGTTTATGACACGCTTTGGTCCGCTGAGGGACGTCCAGCGACGTTCAGATACGGGAGCTACGGGAGTCTGCCCGAAGCTCTGACCAGTCAGAACAGGCTTGACGTGGTCGGACGATCATCACCCCAGAAGTCACACAGAGAAGTACTTAGCCTCCGGGTGGTGGAACACGAACGCATCCGTCGACTGCTCCGGATGCAGCTGCAGCTCCTCGGAAAGCGTCACCCCGACCCGCTCCGGCCGCAGCAGCTCCACCACCTTGTGCCGGTCCTCCATCTCGGGACACGCGGGATACCCCAGCGAGAACCGCGCCCCGCGGTACTCCAGCTTGAACATCCCCTCGACCCCGGCAGGCTCCTCTGCGGCGAACCCGAGCTCGGCCCGCACCCGCGCATGCCAGAACTCGGCAAGCGCCTCGGTCAGCTGCACCGACAGCCCGTGCAGCTCCATGTATTCCCTGTACTTGTTGGCCTCAAAGAGCCGACCGGTGTGCGCGGAAACAGTGTCCCCGACAGTCACCAGCTGCACCGGCAGCACATCGAACCGCCCGGTCTCCTCGACCCACTCCCGAGGCCGAACGAAGTCAGCAAGACACAGGTGCCGGTCCCGACGCTGCCGCGGGAAGTGGAACCGCAGCCGTTCAGACCCGACAGCACCACCGGACCCGCCGTCGGGCGCCCCGATCCCGGAGAGCTCCCCGTGGTGCGCCACCACGACGTCGTTCCCCTCCGACCACACGGGGAAGTACCCGTAGACAACAGTCGGGTCCATGATCTGGTCCGTCCGGATCCGGTCCATCCACTCCGCGAGCCGCGGCCGCCCCTCGGTCTCGACCAGCTCCTCATACGACGCGCCATCCGAGGACCGCCCCGGCTTGAGCCCCCACTGGCCCATGAACGTAGCCCGCTCGTCCAGGAACGCGGCGTACTCGGAGAGCTGCACACCCTTCACGATCCGCGTCCCCCAGAACGGCGGGTCGGGCACCGGGTTGTCGGCCGCGACGTCAGACCGAGCAGGCAGGTCCTCGACAGCCGTCTGTGTCACCGTCACCACCGCGTGCCGCCGCTTCTTCAGTGCCGGCAGCCCGACGTCGTCGGGCGCAGCCCCTCGTGCGACGCGCACCAAGGGCTCCATGAGCCGGAGCCCCTCGAACGCGTCCTTCGCGTACCGCACAACGCCCGGAAAAGCAGAAGCCAGGTCGTCCTCGACATACGTCCGCGTCAGCGCGGCCCCGCCCAGCAGCACCGGCCACCGCTTGTCGTACCCGCGGGAGGCCAGCTCTTCCAGGTTCTCCTTCATCACCACCGTCGACTTCACCAGCAGCCCCGACATGCCGATGACGTCGGCGTCGTGCTCGATCGCGGCGTCGATCATGGCGCTCACCGGCTGCTTGATGCCGATGTTCACCACCTTGTAGCCGTTGTTCGTCAGGATGATGTCCACGAGGTTCTTGCCGATGTCGTGCACGTCGCCGCGCACGGTCGCCAGCACGATCGTGCCCTTGGTCTGGTCGCCCTCGACCTTCTCCATGTGCGGCTCCAGCAGCGCGACGGCGGCCTTCATCACCTCCGCCGACTGCAGCACGAACGGCAGCTGCATCTCGCCCTTGCCGAAGAGCTCGCCGACCACCTTCATGCCCTCCAGCAGGTGGTCGTTGACGATGTCTAGCGCCTTCATGCCGTCGCCGAGCGCCTCGTCGAGGTCCGGCTCCAGCCCCTTGCGGGCGCCGTCGATGATCCGTCGCGCGAGGCGCTCACCCACGGGCAGCCCAGCCAGCTCAGCGGCCCGGGCGTCCCGGATCGCCCCGGCGTCGACACCCTCGAACAGGTCGAGCAGCTTCGACAGCGGGTCGTAGGTGAGGTTGCCGTCACCGTCCCACTCGCGCCGGTCCCACACCAGGTCCAGCGCCGTCTGCCGCTGCTCGTCCGGGATCGAGGACAGCGGCAGGATCTTCGCCGCGTGCACGATCGCCGAGTCCAGCCCGGCCGCCGTCGCCTCGTGCAGGAAAACCGAGTTCAGCACCGCCCGCGCCGCCGGGTTCAGCCCGAACGACACGTTCGAGACACCCAGCGTGGTGTGCACGCCGGGGTACTTCTGGGTGATGCGACGGATCGCCTCGATGGTCTCGATCCCGTCGCGCCTGGTCTCCTCCTGGCCCGTGGCGATGGGGAAGGTCAGGGCATCGACGATGATGTCGTCGACGCGCATGCCCCACTCGCCCACGAGGGTGTCGATCAGCCGCGAGGCGATGGCGACCTTGTGGTCGGCGGTGCGCGCCTGACCCTCCTCGTCGATGGTCAGCGCGACGACGGCGGCGCCGTGCTCCACCACCGCAGGCATGATCCGCCCGAAGCGCGACGTCGGCCCCTCGCCGTCCTCGAAGTTCACGGAGTTCACAACGCCGCGGCCGCCCAGCAGCTCCAGGCCCGCGCGGATCACCGCGGGCTCGGTGGAGTCGATGACCAGGGGGAGAGTCGATGCCGAGGCCAGGCGCGAGACCACAGCCCGGACGTCCTCCACGCCGTCGCGCCCCACGTAGTCCACGCACACGTCCAGCAGGTGCGCGCCGTCGCGCGTCTGCGCCCGGGCGATGTCGACGACGTCGTCCCAGCGGCTCTCCAGCATCGCCTCACGGAACGCCTTGGAGCCGTTGGCGTTGGTGCGCTCGCCGATCGCGAGGAAGCTCGTCTCCTGCCGCAGGTCCGTCGCCGAGTACAGCGAGGCGACGGCGTTCTCGCGCACCGGCGCGCGCTCCGCCACGGGACGTCCGCCCACGGCCTCGACGACCAGGCGCATGTGCTCCGGCGTCGTACCGCAGCAGCCGCCCACCAGACCCAGGCCGAACTCGCGCGCGAACTGCGTGTGCGCGGCGGCGAGCTCCTCCGGGGTGAGCGGGTAGGAGGCGCCGTTCGGCCCCAGCACCGGCAGGCCCGCGTTCGGCATGCACGCCACCGGGATCTCCGCGTGCTGCGACAGGTGCCGCAGGTGCTCGCTCATCTGCTCCGGGCCGGTCGCGCAGTTCATACCTATCGAGTCGATGCCCAGCGCCTGCAGCGCCACCAGCGCGGCGCCGATCTCCGAGCCCATGAGCATGGTCCCGGTGGTCTCCACGGTCACGGACACGATGATCGCGACCCGCCGCCCGACGTCGGCCATCGCCTGCCGGCAGCCCGTCACCGCGGCCTTGGCCTGCAGCAGGTCCTGGCTGGTCTCGATCAGCAGCGCGTCCGCGCCGCCCTCGATCAGGCCCGCGGCCTGCTCCGCGAACGTGTCGCGCAGGTGCGCGTAGGTGGTGTGCCCCAGCGACGGCAGCTTGGTGCCCGGGCCCATCGAGCCCAGCACCCAGCGCGGCTTGTCCGGCGTCGCGTGCGCGTCGGCGCGCTCGCGGGCGATCGCCGCACCCTTGCGGGCCAGCTCGCGGATGCGGTCGTCGATGCCGTAGTCCGAGAGGTTCGACCAGTTGGCGCCGAACGTGTTCGACTCGATGGCGTCCACGCCGACCTCGAGGAACGCGTCGTGCACGCCCGCGATGATGTCCGGCCGCGAGACCGTCAGGATCTCGTTGCAGCCCTCCAGACCCTCGTAGTCCTCCAGCGTCGGGTTCGCCGCCTGGATCATCGTGCCCATGGCGCCGTCAGCCACGACCACGCGCGTGCGCATGGCGTCCAGCAGGGCGGCGGAACGCTCGGCGAGTACGGGCAGTTCGGCGGGCACAGCGGCGGGGAGTGCGGTCACCTCGGCAGCGTACGTCGCACCTGACACCCGCGTGCTGGCCGACCGGCGGGCGGACGACTCCGGGCAGATACACGCGACAGTTATCAATGATAAATTGAGCCTCATGGGTGATCTTCGCGCAGAGCGCGAGGCTGCGGGCCTCACGCAGAAGCAGCTCGCCGAGCTGGTCGGCATCGCGCAGTCGAACCTGTCCGCCTACGAGTCGGGGCGCCGCGCCGTGTCTCCGGCGATGGTGGAACGCATCCGGCACGCGATGAGGCGACCGTCCCGTGTGCTCGACGAGCATCGCGCGGAGGTTCGTGCGATCATCGCCCGGCACGGCGCCCTGCTCCCGCGGGTCTTCGGCTCGGTGGCTCGCGGCGAGGACACGTCGGAGAGTGACCTGGACGTTCTCGTGGTCGTCCCACGGGGTGCGGCATGGACGTTCGGGCGGATCGCACCGGAGCTCGAAGCCCTGCTCGGGGTGCACGTCGACGTGGTGAGCGAAGGCGGGCTCCAGGAACGGCACCGGCGAATCCTCGACGAAGCCGTACCGCTGTGACGGAGTCTGACCCGCGCGCGATCCAGTTGCTGGACGATCTCCTCCTGCACGCCGACGCCGTCGCTCGTTTGGTGCGTCGAGGAAAGCCGGCCTTCGACCAGGACGAGTTCTTGCGTTACGCGGGAGAGGACCTGCTCGTCCGGCTCGGTGAGGTGGTGGCGCGCCTCGATCGCAAGGTGCCGGGATTCGTGGAGGCTCACGCAGAACTGGAGCTACGCAACCTGAAGGACACGCGGAACTTCGTCGCGCACGGGTATGACGTCGTGGACTTCGAGATCATCTGGGAGATCCTCGCGGACCATGTCCCGGTGGTATCGGCCCGAGTGCGCGAGTTGCTCGAATCGTGAGATCCGGTGCCGACGGCTCGGGTACCGTCCGGCCATGACGACGCACGACTACCTCGCCTCCCTGTTCTCCCTTCAGGGCCGCACCGCCGTGGTGACCGGTGGCAGCTCCGGCATCGGGCGGGCCATCGCCGAGGCCCTGGCGCGGGCCGGGGCGCGCACCGTGCTCGTGGCCCGGGGCGCCGAGCGGCTCGACGACGTCGCGGCCGGCCTGCGGGAGCGCGGCTGCGCCGTCGAGACGGTGGTCGCCGACCTGTCCACCCGCGACGGCGTCCACGCCGCCACCGACGGCATCGCCGCGGCCGCGGGGGAGCCCGACATCCTCGTCAACAGCGCGGGCATCAACCTGCGCCCGCACCTGGGCGAGGTCGACCAGGCGATCTGGGACGTCACCATGACCGTCAACCTCGAGGCGCCGTTCCTGCTCGGACAGCGGTTCGCGCCCGGCATGGCCGAGCGGGGTTTCGGACGCCTCATCCACATCTCCTCGCAGCAGGCGCACCGCTCGTTCGTCGACAGCGGCGCCTACGGCGTCTCCAAGGGCGGCCTCGAATCCCTCGCGCGCTCCCAGTCCGAGGCCTGGTCGTCGCGCGGCGTCACCGCCAACACGCTCGTGCCCGGGTTTGTCCTGACGCCCCTGAACCAGCGCCTCCAGGACGACGCCGAGAAGATCACGGCGCTCGCCGCCCGCACCACCGTGGGCCGCAACGGCGTGCCCGAGGACTTCGCGGGCGCCGCCGTCTTCCTCGCGAGCGCGTCCTCCGGGTACGTGACGGGCCACTCGCTGTTCGTCGACGGCGGCTTCTCGGTGCACTGATCGTGGTGCGCCGGGTCTTTCGGTGCGCAGGGTGCCCCCGACCAGAACAATGACGGTCGTGACGACGACGCGCGCCAACCAGGCAAGACCCGCAGCACACGGACGACGGATGATACGCGGCCTGGCGGTGCTCGCCGTGCTGACGGTCCTCGCCGGGTGCAGCGGCTCCGACAGCTCCGACAGTCCCGGCGTCGGCGGGCAGACCGCCTCACCGGGGCCGACCGAGTCGACCGAGTCGATCCTGGGCGACGGCCTCCCGCCCGGCTCCAGCGGCGCTCTCGTCGCCGGCCGGGGCACGACGATGGACCTGTGCCAGGGCTGGGGCGACCCGGACGCGGCGTCCGGGGAGCAGGCGGGCTGCGACACCGTCCTCGACATCGGGTCGATGACCAAGCAGTTCACCGCCGCCGCGATCGTGCGGCTGGACATGGACGGCCTGCTCAAGTTCTCCGACCCGCTCGCGGACCACCTCCCGGACGTCCCGGCGGACAAGCGGTCCGTCACGATCGAGCAGCTGCTGACCCACTCGTCGGGGTTCCTCGACTCGCTCGGGTCCGACGACGACCCGCTGACCCGCGACGCCTTCCTGCGCGATGCACTCGGCTCCGAGCTGCTGTCGCGCCCCGGCACGACGTACCTGTACTCGAACGTCGGCTACAGCCTGCTGACCGCCGTCGTCGAGGAGGCGTCCGGCCAGGACTACGAGGCCTACCTCGCCGAGCACCTGTTCGCGCCGGCCGGCATGACCAGCACGGGCTACGTGCTGCCCGACTGGTCGAAGGCGCAGGTGGCCGACCAGTACGACGCCGAGGGGCGCACCCACGGCACACCGCTCGAACAGCCCTGGGCCGACGACGGTCCGTACTGGAACCTCCGCGGCAACGGCGGCCTGCTCTCCACGCCCCGCGACATGTTCCGCTGGCACGTCGCGCTGCTCGACGACGTCGTCCTCGACGACGACGCCAAGCGCGAGCTGTTCGAGGCGCGGGTGCGCGAGGAGCCCGACGAGACCTACTACGCCTACGGCTGGGTCGTCGACGACCCGGAGGACCCGAGCATCCTGTGGCACAACGGGGGCAACGGCTGGTCCTACGGGGAGATCGCCCGCGACCCGGCGGGCGACACGTTCGTGTTCTGGGTGGCCAACCGGTCAGCGGGAGACGGCTGGGACCTGGGCGAGGACGGCGGCGGCATCACCTCCGCGCTCTTCGAGCGGCTGGCGAAGACAGGGGAGGCCGCGGCCGACGGTTAGGCTCGCGCGGTGAACGTCGATCTCCCCGGGCTGGGCACGCTGATCAATGTCGGGACGATCGTCGTCGGGTCGCTGCTGGGCATGGCCGTGGGGCACCGGCTGCCCCAGCGCACCCATGCGGTGGTGACCGACATCCTCGGCCTGGTGACCTTGCTCGTCGCCGCGCTGTCCGCGATGGCGGTCACCGACGCCGCTTTCGTCGCGGCCACGGGCAGCGGCGCCCCCGTGCTGATCGTGCTCGGCTCCCTGCTGATCGGCGGCATCGCCGGCTCGCTGCTGCGGATCGAGACCCGCCTCGAAGCGCTGGCGGGCACGATCCAGGGCTGGCTGGGCCGACGGTCCGACGGCGCGCGCACGTCCCGGCGTCCGGTGCTCGTCGACGCCACCGAGACCGGCCAGGACGAGACGGCGCGCGAACGGTTCATCGAGGGGTGGCTCACCGCGTCCCTGCTGTTCTGCGTCGGGCCGCTCGCCATCCTCGGATCGCTGTCCGACGGCCTCGGCCGCGGTATCGACCAGCTCCTGCTGAAGTCCGTGCTCGACGGCTTCGCGGCGCTCGCGTTCGCGTCCTCGTTCGGGATCGGGGTGCTGCTGTCCGCGGTGTCGGTGGCGGTTGTCCAGGGGCTGGTGACGCTGGCCGGCGTGCTGCTCGGGTCGGTGCTGCCCGACGCCCACATCGCCGCCCTCACCGCGACGGGCGGCCTCATGCTGGTGGGCATCGGCCTGCGGCTGCTGCACATCAAGCAGATCCCGGTGGGTGACCTGCTGCCCGCCCTGCTCGTGGCACCCCTGCTGACGCAGCTCGTGATCGCGCTGCGCTGACCACCCGCAAAATCCCGTGCCCGGCGCGGGCCGGTCGCCTAGCGTGGCCGTATGTCCACGCATCCGTCCGGCCTGTCCGCCGTGCCTGACCCCGTGTCCGGCCCGGCGCCCGCCTCGATCGCCGAACGCGCAGCGGCGGCCCGTGCGCTGCCCGCCCCCACGGCGGGCGACCTGACCTGGCGGCCCTGGACGCGTGCGGACGTCCCCGCGCTCACGGAGCTCATGAACGCGGTCGAGAAGGCCGACGGCCGCGACTGGTTCACCTCGTCCGGCGAGGTCGAGGAGATCTTCGATGCTCCCGTGTTCGACGCCGTCACCGACAGCCTGGTGGGCCTCGACGCCGATGGCACGATGCTCGCCCACGCGCTGGTCGAGCGCTATCCCACCACCGGCGTCAGCCTCCTGCGCACCGGCGTCACCGGGGGAGTGCACCCCACCCGCCGCGGCGAGGGCATCGGCACCGAGCTGCTCGCCTGGGGTACGGGACGCGCTCGGCAGGCGCTCGCGGCGCTGGGTGCCGACCCCGAGGTGGCCGGGCTGCCGGGACGGATCGCCGCGCACGTCTGCGACGTCGACCCGCCCGAGCGCCACGACCTGCTGCGCGCCGCGGGGTACGAGCCGATGCGGTACTACGCCAACCTGCTGCGCGACCTGAGTACGCCGGTGCCCGCGATCGGGCTGGAGCCGCCGCTGCGGCTGGTGCCGTGGTCCGACGCACTGGAGGACGCGACGCGGCTGGCCCGCAACGACGCCTTCCGGGACCACTGGGGCAGCCAGCCGCGCACCGCCGAGTCCTGGCGGGCGTTCCGCAGCGCGTTCGCCCCGCAGTGGTCGTTCGTCGTGATCGACGAGTCGGTGCGCTACGAGGGGTCCGAGCACGAGCAGCCCGGCGACACGACGGTGCCACCGGGCACGCCGTACGTCGTCGGGCTGCACCTGGGCGAGCGGTACGAGCACGACTGGGAGTCGCAGGGCTACACGGCGGGCTACACGGGGCTGCTCGGCGTGCGCCGCGCGTACCGCGGACGCCGCATCGCTGCCGCCCTGCTGACGCACGCGATGCACGTCTACGCCGCCGACGGCATGCAGCGCGCCGAGCTGGACGTCGACACCGACAACCCGACCGGTGCGCCCGCCCTGTACGCCCGGCTGGGCTACACGAAGAGCGACGGCTCCACCCTGCACACGATCGAACTGTGAGGACCACCATGAGCACCGAGACCCCGACCCTCGCCCCGATCGCCGAGCGCGCCGCGGCGCCGGCGACCCTGACGATCCCCACGGCCGGCGGCCTGACCTGGCGCGCCGCCACCCGCGAGGACGCACCGACCTGGCTCGCGCTGCGCAACCTCATCGCCCGGGCCGACGCCGAGCCGTACGTCGAGACCCTGGAGGAGATCGAGGAGATCTTCGAGGGGGCCTGGCGCGACATGACGGCGGACTCCCTGCTCGGGTTCTCCACCGATCCGGCCGACGACGGTGCCCTCGTCGCCTGGGCCCAGGTCGACAGCCCGCCCGGTGACGTGACGGCGGTCCGCGCGTTCTGCTGGGGAGGCGTGCACCCCGACCGCCGCGGTGAGGGCATCGGCCGGGAGCTGCTGGCCTGGGGGACGGGCCGCGCCCGGCAGATGCTCGCGGCGTCGGGCAAGGACGTGCCCGGCCGCATCGGCGTGTTCGCCGAGGACGACGTGCCCGCGTCCAAGCACCGGCTCTATGAGCGGGCCGGGTTCGGCGTGCGCCGCTACTACTCCGACCTGGCGCGGCCGCTGACCGGGCCGGACGCGGCACCCGTGCCCGACGTCGCCCTGACCGGCTCGCTGCGGCTCGTGCCGTGGTCCACCGACCTGGACGAGGCCACCCGCCTGGCGCACAACGACGCCTTCCGTGACCACTGGGGCAGCCAGCCGCAGACTCGCGAGCAGTGGAAGCAGCGCGCCGGCTTCGCGCCGGAGTGGTCGTTCGTCGTGGTCGACGACGCGCCGGACGTCGACGCCCTGCTCGCCTCGCCCGACACCGACCCCGACACCGCCGCGGCCCTGAGGGCCGGAGAGCCGCTGGTGGTGGGCTACGAGATCGCCGCCCGGTACACCGAGGACTTCGCGGTGCGCGGGTACTCGTTCGGGTACACGGACATGCTCGGCGCGCGCCGTGCCTACCGGGGCCGCAAGATCGCCCTCGCGACGCTCGCCGCCGGCATGCGGGCGTTCGCCGCCGACGGTATGCAGTACGCGGCGCTCGACGTCGACACGGCCAACCCGAGCGGGGCCCACGGGCTGTACGCGAGCCTCGGCTACACCAAGACGACGGGCTCCCGCATGTATTCGATAGAGCTCTAGCCTCGATAGAGCTCTGACCCGCGGGCTACTTCGCGAGGCGCTGGCGGCGGGCCTCGTAGAGCACGACCGTCGCCGCGTTCGCCGCGTTGAGCGAGCTCGCCGAGCCCGTCATCGGGATGCTCAGGGTCACGTCCGCCGCGTCGAGCCACGCGCGGGTCAGCCCGGTCGTCTCGCTGCCGACCAGGAGCAGGACCGGCTGGGTGAGGTCGTACCCGGAGATGTCGCCGTCGCCGTGCTCGTCGGTCGCGACCACCACCAGGGGTAGGCCTGCGGCGCGCCGCGCGGTCACCCACTCCATGACCTCGGCGGACGACGGCGCCCGCACCACCGGCGTCGCGAAGAAGGACCCGGTGGTGGCCCGCACCGACTTGGGGTCGTAGGCGTCGGCGGCGTGGCCGGTCGTGATCACGCAGTCGGCCCCGAACGCGTCCGCCGAGCGGATCACCGCACCGATGTTGCCCGGCTGCGTGGGGCGGTCGAACACGACCCCGAGGAAGTCGGGCCCGGCCTCTATCCGGTCCAGGTCGTCGGGCCGCATCGCGACGACGGCGAGCAGCTCGGCCTCGTCCTTCTCCGCGAGCTCGGCGAGCAGGTCGGGCGCCATCTTGACGTGCTCGACGTGGGGGTGGGCCGCGAGCACGCCCCGGGCCCACTGCGAGAGGTGGCGCTCGGCGTCGTACAGGAGCGAGCGGACCTCCCAGCCGTGCTCCACGGCCATGGTGATGGGCCGCACGCCCTGCACGATGAACTCGGCGGCGCGGTGCCGCTTGTTGCGGTTGGTGAGCAGCGTCTCGAGCTGCTGGAAGCGTGCGTTGCGCGAGGAGATCCGTATGGCCACGCCCCCATCCAACACTGTTTCTTGGTCAGCGCCGTTTCTTGGTCAGCGCCGCAGCAGCCGCCCCATCGCGGCCCGCCCGCGCTCGGAGCTGAACAGCTGCGCGGACGTCGTCACCGCCCGGTCCACTTGTCCGTCGAACCGGGTGAGCACGTCCGCGTTGAGCAGCTCCTTGGTGGCGGTGAGGCCCTGCGGGTCGGCAGCGGCGAGCTCGGCGAGCACCGCGTCGACCTCCCGGTCGAGCGTGTCCAGCGGGACCGACTGGGTGACCAGACCCCAGTCCGCGGCCTCGGCGGCGGTGAACGGCGCACCGGTCAGGAACGTGCGCGACGCCGCCCGCGGCGTCATCCGCGGGAGCACCGCGAGCGAGATGACGGCGGGCGCCAGCGCGAGGCGCGCCTCGGTGAAGGCGTAGGTGATGTGGTCGGCGCTGATCGCGACGTCGCACGCGGCGACCAGCCCGATCCCGCCCGCTCGCACCGGCCCGTGCACGCGTGCCACCACGGGTTTCGGCAGCGCGAGGATCGTGCGCAGCACCTCGGCGAGGCGTCGCGCGGAGTCGGTCATGCCGTCGCGCAGCGCCTCGGTGAGGTCGGCGCCCGAGCAGAACGCGGGGCCCTCGGCGGCCAGGACCACCGCGTGGACGTCGTCGTACGCGGCACGGTTCAGCGCGGCCCGGAGCTGGTCGAGCAGGGCGTGCGAGAGGGCGTTGCGGCGCTCCGGGCTGTCGAGCGTGATCCGGGCGTAGGACGCCGTCCGGTCGTCCGTCCGGTCGTCCGGCAGGGTTTCCGGCAGGTCGAGCGCTACGACGTCGTAGGTGACCTGGCTTTGGTCGGGCATAGGAAGTCCTCCGGTGGGCCTGGCGCGATGAGGTTAATGGTGGTTAACCTCTGTGGCATGCCTAACATGCATACCTCACCAGAGAACCCGGGGCACACCAAGCTCCGGGACGCGGTACGGGAGTTCGCCGACCGCGAGATCGCGCCCCACATCGGCCGCTGGGACAGGGAGAGTCGCCTGCCCGTCGAGCTGGTGCACCAGATGGGACAGCTGGGCCTGTTCGGCCTGACCGCCCCTGAGGAATACGGCGGGTCCGACCTCGGGCTCACCGGGCTCAGCATCGCCGTCGAGGAGATCGGCCGCGTGGACCAGTCGGTGGGCATCACGCTCGGGGCCGGCGTCGGCCTCGGGGTGGGAACCCTGCTGGCCTACGGCACCGACGAGCAGAAGAACAGGTGGCTGCCGGACCTCGTGGCCGGCCGCACCCTCGGCGCCTTCGGCCTCACCGAACCCGGCGCGGGCAGCGACGCCAACGCCATGTCCACCACCGCCGAGCTTGTGGACGGCGAGTGGGTCGTCAACGGCGCCAAGCAGTTCATCACCAACTCCGGCACCCCGATCACCAGCGTCTGCACCGTCGCGGCGCGCACGGGCACCCTGCCCGACGGCCGGCCGGAGCTCAGCGCCGTCATCGTCCCGACCGACACCCCGGGGTTCGTCGTCGAGCCCCTGCACGACAAGATGAGCTGGCGCGCCGTCGACACCCACGCCCTGCGGTTCGAGGACGTGCGCGTCCCCGAGGCCCACCTGCTGGGCGAGCGGGGCAACGGCTTCAAGCAGCTCATGATCTGCCTCAACACGGGCCGGGTCGCCGTCGCGGCCCTGGCCACCGGCTGCATCCAGGCCATGCTGGACCTCACGGTGGAGCACGCCGGCGTGCGCCCCACGTTCGGTGGTCCGATCGGCCGCAAGCAGGGCGTCGCCTTCCAGATCGCGGACATCGAGGTGATGCTCCAGGCGAGCCGGGCGCTCACCTACCGGGCCGCTGCGCTCAAGGACGAGGGCGCGCCGCTCGACGAGTTCCGGCGGGCGTCGTCCGTCGCCAAGCTGTACGCCACGGAGTCCGCCGTGACGGCCACGCGGATCGCGGCGCAGGTGTTCGGCGGCTACGGCGTCATGGAGGACGGCCCCATCGCCCGCTTCTACCGCGACGCCAAGGTCCTGGAGATAGGCGAGGGCACCTCAGAGCTCCAACGCATGCTGATAGCGAGAGGCCTGGGCCTCCCGGTCGAGTAAACCCGTTGAGTGCTGGCTATCTGCGGTCTCGGAACGTTTCGAGACCGCAAATGGCCAGCACTCAACGGTCTCGGGTGGGGAGGAGGGCCGAGCGGGCCATGCTTGTCAGCAGAGCGTGCATGGCGGGGCGGCCGATGCGGGCGCTGTGCGGGGTCGAGTTCAGGAGGCCGAACGCCGCCTGGACCGCCGCGCGCGCCTGCGGGGCCGACAGGTCCGGGCGCAGCGGCCCCAGTGCGTCGCACCACACGTCGACGTAGGCGAGCTGGCGCTTGCGGACCTGCGCCTGCGACTCGGCCCCGAGCGCGGCCCACTCCCGCTCCTGCACGACGATCAGCGCCGGGTTGTCGAGCGCGAAGTCGGCGTGCCTGGCGATCAGGGCCTCCAGCGCGGCCTCGGCCCCGGCAGCCTCGACGGGCTGGGCACCAGCAACCGCTGGTTGCCCGACGGCGGAGCGCGCCCCGCCGTCGGACAGCAGCTCACGGGCACCGGCGAGGAGCTGGTCGGAGGCGTGCAGCAGGCACTGCCCGAGAATGTCCTCCTTGCCCGCGAAGTGTTTGTACAGGGCGGGGCCGGAGACGCCCACGGCCGCCCCGATGTCTCCCATGGAGACGCCGTGGAAGCCACGGGCGGCGAACAGGTCGGCTGCCGTGCTCAGGATCTGCTGCCTGCGCGGGGTCACGCGAGCAGTCTATGAGCGGGCCTCCGCGAGCTGTCCCGCCGGCTGTCCCGTCAGCGCTCCCGTCAGGGCCGTCGGCAGCAGCGCCGCGTGCGCGGCGAGCAGCTCGTCCGTCATGGCGCGGATCTGCTCCAGCGTGCAGTGCGCGGACGTGAGCGGGTCCAGCGCGACGGCGTGGTGCACGTGCTCGACGTCGCCGGTCAGCGCCGCGCGGACGGCGAGCGTCTGCACGTTGGTGTTCGTGCGGTTGATCGCCGCGAGCTGGGGCGGCAGGTCGCCGAACGACGTCGGCTGCACGCCGCCCGCGTCGACCAGGCAGGCCACCTCGACGCAGGCGTCGTCGGGCAGGTTGGTGATGACCCGGCCCGCGTTGGGCACATTGCCGTACACGACCGCAGGTACCCCGGTGACCACGGCGTTCACGATGGACGCCCCGTACTCGACGGACGGGCTCAGGTCCGCCTTGAGGCGTTCGAGCTGCTCGTCGACGTCGCCCTGCTCGTCGTGCGCGGCGCAGATCTCGTAGTAGTCCCAGCGCTCCGGGATGTACTCGAGGGTGGTGGCGTCGTCCTTGCGGAAGTACGGCACGTACTCCGACGCGTGGTGGCTGGACTCCGTCTCGAAGTAGCCGAAGTGGTTCATCAGCGAGGTGCGTACCTGCTCGTTGCCGCCCTCGTAGTCGCTGGCGGCGAGGGCCTCCGCGGAGTGGTCGCCGTCGTCGGACAGCAGGCCGGACGCCGCGCGAGCAGGCTGGTGGCGCTCTTTCATCAGCTCGCGCAGGCGCGGGTAGAGGTCCTCGGTGCCGCGCCGGAAGTCGACGATCCACGCCTGGTGGTTGATGCCGGCGCAGCGGAAGGACACCTCGTCGTACGGCACGCCCAGCGTGCGCGCGAGCATCCGGGTCGTCCCCTGCACGCTGTGGCACAGGCCCACGGTGCGCAGCCCGAGCGCGTTGAGGTACGCGGTGGCCATGGCCATCGGGTTGGCGTAGTTGATGAACTGGGCGTCCGGGCACACCTCGAGGGCATCAGCGGCGATGGCCTGGTAGGCAGGCACGGAACGCAGGAACCGGAAGACGCCGCCCGGGCCGACGGTGTCCCCGACCGGCTGGTCGACGCCGTAGCGCCGCGGGATCTCGACGTCGTGCCGGTAGGACTCCACGCCGCCCACCTGGAACGTGATGATCACGAAGTCGGCGTCGCGCAGGGCTTCGCGGCGGTCGGTGGTCTGCTCGACCACCGTGGGCAGGCCGTGGTGCGCCACGAGCTCCCGGGTTGCCGTCGCCACCCGGTCGAGGCGGCCGGCGTCGAGGTCCATGAGGCTGAGGGTGGCGCCGCGCAGCGCCGGGAAGCTGAGCAGGTCGCCGATGAGGCGCAACGGGAAGACGAAGCCACCGGCGCCGATGATGGTGATCTTGGGAGAATGAGCCATACGGCGACGCTAGGTCAGAGGATGGCGGTCACACCTCCGGCTGCGTGGCCCGACTCTCCGGGATCCTCCGGTCCGGCCCTATGCTCCCGCTCATGGTGCTCGCGGACGACGAGGTGGAGCTGAACGAACCCGCCTTGTGGGTGCAGCGGGGCGCGCCGCCGGTGATGCTGCGGCCGCACCGGCACGACGACCTGGAGCTCAACCTGGTGCACGCGGGCCGGCTCGAGTACCTCTTCGGCGGCTCGTTCCTGCGGGTGGAGGCGGGCGAGGTGGCGCTGTTCTGGGGCGGGACCCCGCACCAGCTCGTGGAGCCCGCCGCGCCCGCGACCGACGTGTCCTGGGTGCACATCCCGCTCACCGAGGTACTGAGCTGGGCGCTGCCGACCGAGCAGATGGCGGTCCTGTTGCGGGCGCGGCCCGTCGTCGTGCCGACGTCCGCCCTGGTGCGGGACGTCGCAGCCCTCTTCGAGAGCTGGCGTCACGACGTGCAGGACGGCGGGTACGGCACCGTCGTCATGCTCGAGGCCCAGGCGTTCGTGCGTCGGGTCCTGACCCGTGCGGCGCAGGACGACACGGAGGTTCGGACGACGCCGGACCCCCGGGCCGGGGCCGCCGGGCGTGCCGCCGCGATGGCCCAGTTCGTGGCCGAGCACTACCGGTCGCCGATCACCGCCGCCGACGTGGCCCGCGCCGTCCACCTGAGCCCGAGCCACGCGATGACGCTCTTCAAGCGGGTAGTCGGCACGACGGTCGGCACGTACATCGCGCGGTGCCGCGTCGCGGAGGCGCAACGGCTGCTCATCACCTCGGACCGCACCACCGCCGAGATCGCGCACGCGTCCGGGTTCGCCGCGCAGAGCAGCTTCTACGACACCTTCCGGCAGGTGTGCGGCACGGCCCCGGGCACCTACCGCCGCACCTTCCGCTGAGGCCGAACCGCGCGCCAGGGGTTAACGATCATTAACCAGCGGACTATGCTGCGACACGTGGCCATCAACACCGCCGTTGGAACGGACCTCCGCACCCTCACCGCGCAGCTGCGCGACCGCCTCGCGCGCGTGCGCGAGGGCGGATCGGCCGCGGCGCGCGAGAAGCACACGACCCGCGGCAAGCTGCTCGCCCGCGACCGCGTGGACCGGCTGCTCGACCCAGGGTCCGCGTTCCTGGAGATCGGGGCGCTCGCGGCCTACGACATGTACGGCGGCGAGTGGGCGGTGCCGAGCGCCGGCATCGTCACGGGGATCGGCAGGGTCGCGGGGCGCGAGTGCGTGATCGTCGCCAACGACGCCACCGTCAAGGGCGGCACCTACTACCCGATGACGGTGAAGAAGCACCTGCGCGCACAGCAGGTCGCCGCCGAGAACCACCTGCCCTGCATCTACCTGGTGGACTCCGGCGGCGCGTACCTGCCGATGCAGGACGAGGTGTTCCCCGACCGGGAGCACTTCGGCCGCATCTTCTACAACCAGGCCAACCTCTCCGCCCGGGGGATCCCGCAGGTCGCCGCGGTCATGGGCTCGTGCACCGCGGGCGGCGCGTACGTGCCGGCGATGAGCGACGAGGCGGTCATCGTGCGCGACGAGGGCACGATCTTCCTCGGCGGGCCGCCCCTGGTGCAGGCCGCCACGGGCGAGATCGTCACGGCGGAGGAGCTCGGCGGGGGACTGGTGCACACCACGACGTCGGGCGTCGCGGACCACCTGGCCGACGACGACGTGCACGCCCTGCGCATCGTCCGCAAGATCATCGGCACCACCACCGGCACTTCCACCGGCTCAGCGCGACCCCCGAGCCTGGAGCGGGTGGTGCCCGAGGAACCGGAGCTCGACCCCGACGGCCTCTACGACGTCCCCGCCGACCCGCGCACGCCGTACGACGTGCGCGACGTGATCCGCCGCATCGTCGACGGCTCGCAGCTCACCGAGTTCAAGGCCCGGTACGGCGAGACCCTGGTCTGCGCGTTCGCCCGCATCGACGGGTACCAGGTCGGGATCATCGCGAACAACGGCATCTTGTTCTCCGAGTCGGCGCTCAAGGGCGCGCACTTCGTGCAGCTCTGCGACCAGCGGCGCATCCCGCTCGTGTTCCTGCAGAACATCGCCGGGTTCATGGTCGGCAAGGAGTACGAGCACCGCGGCATCGCCAAGGACGGCGCCAAGCTCGTCACCGCCGTGGCCTGCACGTCGGTGCCGCGGTTCACGGTGGTGCTCGGCGGCTCGTTCGGCGCCGGGAACTACGGCATGAGCGGCCGCGCCTACGACCCCCGGTTCCTGTGGATGTGGCCCGGTGCCCGCATCTCCGTCATGGGCGGCGAGCAGGCGGCGTCGGTCCTCGCGACCGTGCAGCGCGACCTCGCCGACGCCCCGCCCGAGCAGGTCGAGGCGTTCAAGGACCCGATCCGCGCCCAGTACGAGACCCAGGGCAACCCCTACTACGCCACCGCCCGCCTCTGGGACGACGGCGTGATCGACCCCGCCGACACCCGCCGCGTCCTCGCGCTCGGCCTGGCCGCCGCCGCGAACGCCCCGATCGCCGAGCCGTCCTACGGCATCTTCCGGATGTGACCGACATGCCCAACACCCTCCTGATCGCCAACCGCGGCGAGATCGCCCTGCGGATCATCCACACCGCGCGCCGCCTCGGCCTGCGCACGGTCGCCGTCTACTCCGACGCCGACGTCGCCGCGCCGCACACCCGCGCCGCCGACGTCGCCGTCCGCATCGGACCGACCTCCGCCGCCGAGTCCTACCTGTCGATCCCCGCCCTGCTCGCGGCCGCGAAGGAGACCGGCGCCGACGCCGTCCACCCCGGCTACGGGTTCCTGTCCGAGCAGGCCGACTTCGCGCGCGCCGTCATCGGCGCCGGGCTGACCTGGGTGGGACCGCCGCCCGACGCGATGGACGCCATGGGGCGCAAGGACACCTCGCGGAAGATCGCCGAAGCCGCGGGCGTGCCGATGCTGGCGCTGTCGGTGGTCGATCCCGCCGGAACCGGGGTCTCGACAAGCTCGACCAACGGTGGGTTCCCGCTCCTGGTGAAGGCCGCCGCAGGCGGTGGCGGCAAGGGCATGCGGATCGTGCGCAGCCAGGAGGAGCTCGAGTCCTCGATCGCCGCCGCCCGCCGCGAGGCCGCCGCCGCGTTCGGCGACGACACGGTCCTCCTGGAGCGGTACGTCGAACGCGGCAGGCACGTCGAGGTGCAGATCCTCGCCGACGAGCACGGCAACGTCCTGCACCTGCACGAGCGCGACTGCTCCGCCCAGCGCCGCCACCAGAAGGTCCTGGAGGAGGCTCCCGCACCCGACCTCGACCCGGCCCTGCGCGACGCGCTGCACGGGTGGGCCGTCCGGCTGGCCCGGGAGGTCGGGTACACGGGGGTCGGGACGGCGGAGTTCCTGGTGGAGGTGGATGGGGGCGGCGCTTGGTTCCTCGAGATGAACACCCGTCTTCAGGTCGAGCACCCCGTCACCGAGGAGGTCGTCACGGTGCGCGGCGAACGCCTCGACCTCGTCGAGCAGCAGCTCCGCGTGGCAGCGGGGGAACCGCTCGGCTTCGCCCAGGACGACGTCGCCGTCACCGGCCACGCGATCGAGGCGCGGATCTACGCCGAGGACGCGTTCGGCGGGTTCCTGCCCCAGGCCGGGACGGCTACACGGGTGCGGTGGCCGGAGGTCTCGACCGGCGTTCGCGTCGAGGCCGGCATCGAGGACCGGACCGTCGTCCCCGCCGCCTACGACCCCATGGTCGGCAAGATCATCGCCCGCGGCGCCGACCGCGAGGCCGCCCGGCACGGCCTCGTCGCGGCCCTCGACGCGACAGCGATCGGCGGCCTGGTCACCAACACCGGGTTCGTGCGGGCGCTCGCGGCCTCGGACGCGTTCCGCGACGGCGAGGTGCACACCGCGTGGCTGGACGCCCACCCGCTGCCCGCCCCGGACCCGGCGTCCGCCATGGCGGCGGCAGCCTGGACCGTCGCGGCGGCTGCGGCAGCCGACGGCGGAGACGGGTGGCGCCTCGGCGGGCCGCCCGCCGACACCTGGGTCGAGCTGGACGACGCGGTGCTCCGTGTGAGCACCGCCCGGGGCGAGGTGCGTCGCGCGGGCGAGCCGCCGACGTCGTGCAGGCTCGTGGGCGACGGGCTGCTCGCCCTGGACGGTGTGACCGCGCGGTTCACGGTGGACGTCGGTCCTCGGTCGGTCGAGGTGAGCACCCGTGGGCACACGTTCCGGTTCGTCCGCCCGGGTGCCTCGAGTGTCGCGGTGGCCGAGCTGTCCGACGGCGTGGTGCTCGCCGCGATGCCCGGCACGCTGGCCCGCGTCGAGGTGCGGGACGGCGACCCGGTGGTCGCCGGGCAGGCGCTCGGGGTGCTGGAGGCGATGAAGATGGAGGTGGCGCTCCTGGCGCCGGCGGACGGCGTGGTCCGCGTCCGGGCAGCCGCCGGCGACCAGGTGGCGGCGCGGCAGGTGCTCTTCGAGATGGACCCTGAGACGGAGAGGGAGAGCGATGCCTGAGCAGCTCCGGCGCCCCCAGGTGGTACCCGACCCGAGCCTGCCCGACCGCGTGACCATCTACGAGGTGGGCCCGCGCGACGGCCTGCAGAACGAGAAGGCGGTGGTCCCGGCGGCGGTGAAGGTGGGCCTGGTCGAGCGCCTGCTCGACGCCGGCCTGCCGTACGTCGAGGCCACGAGTCTCGTGCACCCGCGCTGGGTGCCCCAGCTGGCCGACGCGGAGGAGGTGCTCGCCGCGCTCGTGGACCGGCTCGGCGACCGCGCCCGCGACCTGCCGGTGCTGGTGCCGAACGAGCGTGGCCTGGAGCGGGCCTACGACCTGGGGCTGCGGCACATCGCCGTGTTCGCCAGCGCCACCGACACCTTCGCGCGGCGGAACCTGAACCGTTCCCTGGACGAGCAGTGGGCCATGTTCGAGCCGGTCATGACCCGGGCCCGCGCGGCGGGGATGCGCGTGCGGGCCTACGTGTCGATGTGCTTCGGCGACCCGTGGGAGGGCGACGTGCCCCTGGACCAGGTGGTCGCGGCGGGCAAGCGGCTCATGGACCTCGGGGCGGAGCAGCTCTCGCTCGGCGACACGATCGGCGTCGGGACGCCGGGGCACGTCGTCGCGCTCCTGGACGCCCTGAACGCCGCGGGCATGCCGGACGGCGTGCTGGCGCTGCACGCCCACGACACCTACGGCCAGGCGCTCGGCAACGTCGCCGCCGCGCTCCGGCACGGCGTGACGACGTTCGACACGTCGGCGGGCGGGCTCGGCGGGTGCCCGTACGCGGAGTCGGCGACGGGGAACCTCGCCACGGAGGACCTGCTCTGGATGCTCGACGGGCTCGGGATCACCACCGGCGTCTCCATGCCGCGCCTGGTCGAGACCGGGACCTGGCTGGAGGGGCACCTGGGGCGCCCGTCGCCTAGCCGGGTACTGCAGGCACTGCGGGGTTAGCCCTGCTCAGCCTGCCGTCTCGACCACGTCGCGGACGTAGAACTTGTACCAGAGCCGGACCGGCGTGCCCGGGCCGTCGCCCACGGCCATGCTGGGCTTGATCGCCGTGGACACCTCACCGGCCGCGCCGTTGTAGTTGGCGTCAGTCCGGGACCGGTTGATGTCGGCGGTCTCGGCCCACCTCGCGGTCTCGGCCCATTCGGCGACCTTGGTGGCGTCGACGCCGAGCAGGCCGGCGTCCGCCGCCATCCGGTCGGCTGCCGCCTGTCCGTCGGCCTCGGTCCAGAACACGTCGACGGAGTCCACGTAGCCGTGCCGGGTGCTCACCGCCATCTGCTCGGTACGCCCCGACCATGTTCCGGTCGGGAGGGTCAGGCTGACGGTGGCGTCGTCGGGCACGGCGACCTCCACCCGCTTGTTCTCCGGGAGCCCCAGAGCCTCCGCCTCGAGCGGCTGTGTCAGGTCCCACTGCATGCTGTTCCCCTCTCCGAATAGCTGGGCGCCGTCGTCGTCCCGGCCGCCGCCGACGCTGACGGTGCAGCCGGTCGTCGCCGCGAGGGCGAGGACGGTGGCCGCCGCGAGGATCACCTGTCGTACGGACATTGGTCCACCTTGTCACGAGGCGAGGCGTCACTGGTCGACATCGACGCTCCAGTCCGTCGCGAGGTCCTCGACGATGCGGCCGAGCCGGTCCGGGTTGGTGAGCCGGTAGCCCTCGATGCGCTCGGAGACGTCGGTCCGGAGGATCTCCTCGGCGCGAGCCGGGTCGTTCGCGATCAGGTCCTGGTACGCGGGCAGCGTGTCGTTGGAGACGTAGTCCCAGCGCTGCGCGGCATCCGAGATGTTGCCGTTCGGCAGCGGAGTGCTGACCGAGACCGACCCCTGCGTGGGGTTGTCGAACGACACGTCGGTGAACGGGATGCCGATGTTCTCGGGCCCGGGAGTCTCCACGGTGACCGTCAGCGGGTTGTACTCGCCGAACGTCTGCGTGCCGGGGATCGACGCCTCACCGACGAGAGTCATCATGTAGGTCATCGCCTCGCCGGTCACCGGGTGGTTCCGCATCTCGTCGTAGTCGTCGGCGATGATCTGGTTCTGCTCGCGGTCCAGGAACTGGGTGTTGCCCTCGGTGACGCGCGTGGGATCGCCCGAGTCGATGTCCACCCACGAGTCGTACGTCGCCTCGTCGATGGCGCCGGAGTCGTACATCCGCTCGATCTCCGCCAGGCCGCCGTGCTCGTAGGCGGCGTGCATGGAAGCCTGGTCGGCGAAGATCTCCTGCTGCATCTCCAGGAAGGTCGTCTCGTAGAAGCGCAGGTCCTCGTCGGTCAACGCGGCGATCTGCTCGATCAGGACGCCCTGGGGAAGTCCGTTGGGCAGGTGCTGGAGCACCTCGCCCCCGACCTCGAAGCCCTGTGCGATGTCCCGGAACATGGCCAGGTCCTGGAAGCCCGCGGCGAACGACGGCCCGATCATCGCCGCCATCCCCGCCCACTGCAGGTCCGGGTTCTCGAGGTAGAGCTGGGCGTAGTACTCGTAGACGGCCTCGATGTTCTCGCGGTTGGCCTGCGCGCCCTGGCTGGGGTCCCACTCGAGATAGTCGATGCCGGCGTCTTGGGCCGCCTGCCGGGTCCAGTGCTCGCTGGCGACGGGACCGGCGTCCGGTCCCGGGTACAGCCCCTGGGCCTCCATCGCGGCCAGGAGGGCGGCGACCTGCTCGTCGGTGGCGGTCGCCAGCCACTCCTCGCGTTCCGCGGTCGAGAGGCCCGTGTACTCCTCGGGAGTGAGGGGAGCCGTGGCGACCTGGGCGCCGGGACCACCCGGAGCTTCGCCCGCCGCTGAGCTGGTGCCGGTGCCGGTCGTGCCGGAGCCGGCCCCGGCGAGCCCGGCGTCCTCGCTGGTGCGCTCCTGGCTGTCGGCGTTCCGGTCCAGCGTGTCTCCGGCCTCGGTGAGCGTGTCGATCGCCGCAGACATGTTCGCGCGGTGCACGCTCGACCACAGCTCGCGGAACTCCTGGCCGCTGGGGCCGAACCAGTCCACGTCGTCCATCAGCGCGTCCACCTGGGCGCGTGCCGTCTCGAGGGTCTGCGTGTTGTCCCGCATGGCGGTGGCGAGCGCCCTCAGCTGGGCGATGTCCGCGCCCCACAGCTCGCCCATGGTCACCCCGCTCCGCCGGTCCGCCGCATACCGGTGATCCGGTAGGCCCTTGGCCGGTTGCCCCCGGCAGCCCGAAGGTAGCCGGATCCGATCCGGGGCGCCATGGGTAGACCTGCCCATGGTGCCTGAGCCCTTGGTCGAGCGCCTGAGCAGGCCCGATGTGACGTGCGCGACGACGGGCCTCGTACGTCGGCGATCGAGCGTAGGGTCTCAGACGTGACTCTGAAGATTGGGTACAAGGCGTCCGCCGAGCAGTTCGGGCCGCGCGAGCTGGTTGAGCTCGCAGTACGCGCCGAGGAGGTGGGACTGGACAGCGCGATGGTCTCCGACCACTTCCTGCCGTGGCGGCACGAGGGTGGCCATGCGCCGTCGGCCCTCGCCTGGCTCGCCGCGGCGGGGGAGCGCACCTCGCGCATCCAGCTCGGCACTAGCGTGCTGACCCCGACGTTCCGCTACAACCCCGCCGTCATCGCCCAGACGTTCGCGAGCCTGGCGCTGCTGACCGAGAACCGCGTGATCCTCGGCGTCGGGACGGGCGAGGCCCTGAACGAGATCGCCGTCTCGGGCCGCGAGTGGCCCGAGTTCAAGGAGCGGTTCGCGCGGCTGCGCGAGGCGGTGCAGCTCATGCGGGCGCTCTGGACCGAGGACTCCGTGGACTTCAAGGGCGACTACTTCGAGCTGGTCGGCGCCCAGATCTACGACCGGCCCGAGAACCCCGTGCCCGTCTACGTCGCGGCGGGCGGCCCGCTCGTGGCCAGGTACGCCGGGCGCGCGGGCGACGGCTTCATCTGCACCTCCGGCAAGGGCATGGACCTGTACACGGAGAAGCTGCTGCCCGCGGTCGCCGAGGGTGCGGCCAAGGCGGAGCGCGACGTCGCGCAGGTCGACAAGATGATCGAGATCAAGATCTCGTACGACCGCGACCCGGCCGCCGCGCTGGAGAACACCCGGTTCTGGGCGCCGCTGTCGCTCACCCCCGAGCAGAAGCACAGCGTCACCTCGGCCACCGAGATGGAACAGCTGGCGGACGAGCTGCCGATCGAGCAGGTGGCGAAGCGCTGGATCGTCGCGTCCGACCCGGAGCAGGCCGTCGAGCAGATCAAGCCCTACGTCGACGCCGGCCTGAACCACCTCGTGGTGCACGGTCCCGGCCAGGACCAGGAGCGGTTCCTCACCCAGTTCAGCGAGGACGTGCTGCCGCGTCTCAAGGCGCTGTGATCTACAGGGCGCTCTGACCCCGGCCTGACCGGACGAGACCCGTGCGGCTCAGGGCCGCACGAGCCCCGTCTCGTAGGCGAGGATCACCAGCGCCGCACGGTCCCGGGCGCCGAGCTTGGCGAGCAGCCGGCTCACGTAGGTGCGTGCGGTGGCTGGGCTGAGGTAGAGCTCGCGGGCGATCTCGTCGTTCGTCAGCCCTCGGCCGAGCTGCTGCAGCACCTCGCGCTCGCGTTCGGTGAGCCCGGCGAGCCGGCGGTCGTCGGTCCGGGGCGCCGGGGCGGCCGCGACCGCGCGCAGCACGGTGGCCGTCACACCCGGGTCGAGCAGCGACTCGCCCGCCGCGACCACGCGGACGGCGCGGCGCAGCTCGGCCGGCGCGACGTCCTTGAGCAGGTAGCCGGCGGCGCCGGACCGGATCGCCTCGAAGACGTGCTCGTCCTCGTCGAACGTGGTCAGGATCAGCACCCGTACGTCCGCCAGGTCAGGATCGGCGACGATCTCCCGGGTCGCGGCCAGGCCGTCCAGGCGCGGCATCCGGATGTCCATGAGCACGACGTCGGGCCGTAGCTCCCGCACGCGGGACACCCCGGCCTGCCCGTCGGCGGCCTCCCCGACGACGGCGATGTCGCCCTCGCTCTCCGCCAGGGCGCGCAGCCCCGCGCGCACGAGCTCCTGGTCGTCCACCAGGACCGTGCGGATCAGTGGGCCGGTCATGCTTCTCCCGTCTCCAGCCGGAGGGGCAGATCGGCGGCCACGACGAAGCCGCCGCCGGGCGCGTCGTCCGTGGTGAGGGTGCCGCCGAGCAGGGCGACGCGTTCGCGCATGCCGGAGATCCCGGTGCCGGGCACGAGGCCCGGGCCGGCACCTCGGCCGTCGTCGGCCACCCGGAGGACCAGGCGGCCGCCGGCTGCCCGCGCGGAGACCACGACGCGGCCGGCCTTGGCGTGCCGCAGCACGTTGGTGAGCGACTCCTGGACCACCCGGTAGGCGGCGGCGTCGACGGCTCCGTCGAGGGTCCCGGCGGGTACGTCCAGCCTGACCTCGACCACGAGTCCGGCCGCACGGGCCGAGGCGGCAAGGGTGTCGACGCCCGCCAGGCCGGTCGGCGCGGAGTCGGGCCCGCCCATGGGCCCGCGCAGCAGCCGGACCGTCGACCGCAGCTCGTGCAGCGTGCCCGACGTCGCCTCGCGCACGTGCCCGAGCGCGCGCCGGGCCGCGTCGTCGTCCCGGCCGACGGCCTCCGCGGCCACGCCGGAGTGCAGGGCGATCACCGACAGGTTGTGCCCGACGACGTCGTGCAGGTCCCGGGCGATGCGCAGGCGCTCCGCCTGCAGGCGCTGCTCGGCAGTGCGCGCCTCGTGCCCGCGTGCCTCCCGCGAGAGGCGGACGGCCACCCCGAGCGCGATCGCCGCCGCGACCAGCGCGACGTCGGTGACGAGCTCGTACGGCGCCAGGGCCTCCTCGGGGGTGTTGCCCACCGTCCGGTAGTAGGTCGAGACCGCGATCAGCGCGGTGCCCGCGCCGATGGCCCAGCCGGTACGCCGCATCTCCGCCGCCGAGTACAGCGCCGCGATCGCGGGCAGCGCCATGCCGATCGGCGCGAACTGGAGCGTGTAGTAGACGAACACGGCGAGCACCGTGATCACGAGCATGGTGCGCGGCACCCGGCGTCGCAGCAGGACCAGCGCCCCGAAACCAACGGCGAACAGATACGCCCCGGGGCCCGCGTGCCGCACGGCGGCGGGGTCCGCGGCGATGACCACGGCGACCACCAGGGCCATGGCGAGCGCCAGGACGACGTCGGTGACGCGCGGGTCGACGGCACGCGGGGCGGCACCCGGTTCGGACGGACGGCTCTCGGACACACCGTCACCCTACGGACGGGCTGGCCCTGAGGCATCGTCCCGGAGCCCTCCGGCCGCGAAGTCAGGGTTTGTGTCGCCTCCGGGCGACACCGGGAGACGATCCAGGGCCGATGTGGGACAGGTGCCCCGGCGGGCACCGTCGAGGCATGACATCTCAGCACCTTCCCCCGCAGCCCGCCGTCCCGTGGGCGGTGGTCGCCGGCCTCTCCGCGCTGGCCCTGCTCTGGCCGCTGACCGGCCTCACCGGCGTGCTCGGCACGGGCGCGCCCCGGGCGTTCGCGATCATCGGCACCACCGCCGCCGTGTGGATCGGCGTCGTCGGCCTGGGCCGCGTGCCCCGGCCCGTG
Source organism: Promicromonospora sp. CA-289599 (assembly GCF_050936155.1). Classification (NCBI taxonomy): domain Bacteria; kingdom Bacillati; phylum Actinomycetota; class Actinomycetes; order Micrococcales; family Promicromonosporaceae; genus Promicromonospora; species Promicromonospora sp. CA-289599. The sequence goes on along the minus strand of NZ_JBNJNI010000001.1, from coordinate 366,422 downwards.
CTCACCCTCACGCTGACCGGCCTGGCCTACGGGCTCGTCGGCGTCGCGCTGGGGCAGCTCGTCCCGGCGCTCGCCGGCTTCGGCGGGCCCGGCGGCTCGGGCGTCGAGCCCGCGTGGACCATGATCCCGGCACTGCTCGTCGACACCTTCGTGGGTCTGCTCGCTGGTCTGGTCGCGGCCGGCGTGCAGCGTCTGCGCGGGGCCGGCCGATGAGGCGGGCCGGCGCCCTGGCGGCGGGCCCTGCCGCCCTCGTGCTCGTCCTCGCGCTCGCCGGCTGCGGCGCGATCCCCGGCTCGGTCACACCCGTCGACGAGACGGAGTTCACGAACGAGCTGGCCGTCCCGCCGCTCGCGCCGTCACGGACGGTGGACGGCACGCGGGTCTTCGAGCTCACCGCGCAGGAGGGCACTACCGAGTTCCGGCCGGGCGTCCGGACCGAGACATGGGGCTTCAACGGCTCCTATCTCGGGCCGACGCTGCGTGCCGAGCGCGGGGAGCGGGTCGCCGTCGAGGTCACGAACGAGCTCGGCGAGCCGACCAGTGTGCACTGGCACGGCATGCACCTGCCTGCCGCGATGGACGGTGGGCCGCACCAGGAGGTCGAACCGGGCGCCACCTGGCGCCCCACCTGGGAGATCGACCAGCCCGCGGCCAGCCTCTGGTACCACCCGCACCCGCACGGCGCCACGGAGAAGCACGTCTACCGCGGCCTGGCGGGCATGTTCCTCCTGGACGACGACGTCTCGCGCGCCGCCGCCCTGCCGCAGGAGTACGGCGTCGACGACGTGCCGGTGATCGTGCAGGACAAGGTGTTCGACGACGACGGTCAGCTGGAGCTCTCGGACGACGGCAGCGAGCCCGGCACGCTGGGCGGGACCGTCCTGGCCAACGGCACCGTGGGTGCGTACCACGAGGTCACCACCGAGCGCGTGCGGCTGCGCCTGCTCAACGGGTCGACCGCGCGGACCTACCAGCTCGGGTTCCAGGACCGGGACCTGGAGCTCGTCGCGACCGACGGCGGGCTGCTCGACGACCCGGTGACCCTCGAGCAGGTACGGCTCGCCCCCGGCGAGCGCGCCGAGGTCGTCGTCGAGCTGGAGCCGGGCGAGACCACACGCCTGCACTCGTTCGAGGCTGACCTGGGCGGCGTCGTCGTCCCGTTCGCGATGGGCGGCAACGACGCGTTCGACGTGCTGGAGCTCCGGGCCGCCGACGAGCTCACGCCATCACCGGAGCCGGCCTGGGAGCCGTCCGTCCACGCCGCGCGGGACGCGCTGCACGAGGACTCCGCTAAGGTGACGCGCACGTTCGAGCTCGACGACCGCCAGATCAACGGGCGCCGGATGGACATGGGCCGCATCGACGAGGTCGTCACCGAGGGCGACACGGAGATCTGGGAGGTGCGCAGCACCGTGCCGATGCCCCACAGCTTCCACGTGCACGACGTGCAGTTCCGCATCCTGTCCGTCGACGGCGACGCACCGCCGCCCGAGCTGGCCGGACCCAAGGACACCGTGTACCTCGAACCGAACCGCACCTACCGGCTGCTCATGCGGTTCGACGACTACGCGGACCCCGAGGTGCCCTACATGTTCCACTGCCACATGCTGCTGCACGAGGACGAGGGGATGATGGGGCAGTTCGTGGTCGTCGGACCGGGGCAGGAGGCGGGGACGCCGCCCGACGGGCACGGGGACGGGCACGGGGACGGGCACGGGGACGCGCACAGCGACGCGGACAGTGACGACGCGGACGCCCACGCGGGGCACCACTGAACGTGTGGCACGCTCGGCAGGTGACCCTCTCCCTCCCGCGCCGCATCACGCACGTCCTGCTCGACCTCGACGGCACCCTCACCGACTCGGCCCCCGGCATCATCGCGTCCCTGCGCGTCGGGTTCGCCGACGCCGGACTCGACGTCCCCACCGACGCCGTCCTACGGACGTTCGTCGGCCCACCGCTGGGAGCGAGCATGACCGGTATCGGGCTGTCCGACGCCGACGCCGGTGCCGCGATCGCCGCCTACCGCCGCGACTTCGAGGTGCACGGCATGTTCGACAACTCCGTCGTCCCCGGCTTCCCGGAAGCGCTGACCGAGCTGCGCGACGCCGGGGTGACGCTCCTGGTCGCTACTGCCAAGCCGGAGCACTACGCGCGGCAGATCGTCGAGCACTTCGGGCTCGACCGCTACCTGGAGGGCGGACTCGACGGTGTCCACGGCGCCGCAGGCGAGGCGGTCGGACTCGTGGAGGGCAAGGAGGTCGTCGTGGAGCGCGCGCTGGCCCACGCGGTGGCCCTCGGTGCCGACGTCGGGCAGACGGTGATGGTGGGTGACCGTGAGCACGACGTGCACGCCGCCGCCCACCACGACGTCCCGACCATCGGCGTCACCTGGGGCTACGCGGCACCCGGCGAGCTGGAGGCCGCCGGCGCCGTGGCGCTCGCGGCGACGCCGGCGGAGCTGGCCAAGCTGCTCACGAGCTGACCCGCCCGCCGGCCGACTCCAGTGTGCGGGTCGTCATTCCGCACCGAGCGCCTCGTCGAACACGTCCCGCGACCGCTCGTCGAGGACCACGAACCGCACCTCCTGGGGACTGGCGTCCGGATGCTCGGCGAGCCAGGTGCGACAGGTCGTGACGGCGATGCGTGCGACGTCGGTGACGGGCCAGCCGTAGGCACCCGCGCTCACCGCAGGGAAGGCGATCGACCGGGCGTCCAGCTCGGCGGCGGCGTCGAGCGAGCTGGCGAAGCACGACGCGAGCCGGGCCGGATCGTCCTGGCCGCGATGCAGGTTCGGCCCGACGGTGTGGATCACCCACGAGGCCGGCAGGTCGAACGCAGGGGTCGCGACGGCGTCGCCCACGTCCAGGCCGTCCCGGTGGGTGGTGTTGCGCAGTCGCCGGCACGCCTCGAGGAGGCGTGGCCAGGCGGCGGCGTGGATGGCGCCGTCGACCCCGCCGCCGCCCAGCAGCAGGGAGTTCGCGGCGTTGACGATCGCATCCGCCTCCACGCGGGTCAGGTCACCGATCTCGACGGAAATCGTCATGCGCCTGCTCCCTGTGTGACGGCTCCGGTTCCCGTGCGTTCCATCCACTTGAACCCGTCGTTGACCGGCCGCCAGCCGAACTGCTCGTAGAGGCCGTGGGCGTCGGCCGTTGCGAGGAGCGTGCGGCGCAGGCCCAGCGGCTCGATGTCGGCGACCACCCCCGCAACCAGGAGTTTGCCGATGCCCTGCCCGCGCAGGTCCGGGTCCACGATGACGTCGGCGAGCCAGGCGAACGTCACGCCGTCGGTCACCACACGCGCGAACGCCACCTGCGCACCGGTGTCGCGGCGGTAGACGCCGTAGGGCCGGGAGCCCGCGATGGCGGCGTCCATCACACCGCGCGGGCGGTCCTTCGCCCAGTAGGTGTAGCGGGAGACGAGCTCGTGGACGCGCGCGGCGTCGATGCGGGCCGGGTCCGTGGAGAACTCGTAGGTCGCGTCGTTCATGGTCCGGAGTCAACCACTGGTCACCGACACCGGCCGAGGGAAATAGCGCTCCGCGACCGCACGTCCTCATCTCTTACGCGGGTGGCAGAAGGCCGGGCGGATGTCAGTGGTGGAGGCTAGAGTCGAACGTATGTCCGCAGCTATGGCGTGAACAGTTAGCCTTATAAATTACTTGACCCGGGTGAGGAGTGTGCTGCATGCGCGAGGGACTGTCTGACGACGGCATGGCCGGCGCGCTCCTGGACGAGCCTGCTGTGGACCACCAGGCCTGGGATCAGGGGGCGGACACGGGTGTGGGGTCGGGGCCGGACGAGATGCCGGATCCTGGGCCGGACTGGCCTCCCGACACGATTCCCGTGTTCCTGTGGCCGGAGGAGGTCCTGCGGCAGGCACTGCGGGGTGCACCGGGCCCAAGGCTGGCGCGGGTGGTGGCCGAGGCGATCGACCTGGCCGGCAACCTCGGCCCCCACCCCGAAGCACACGCGGACCCGGGCGTGCCCGGTGACGCGCTGGGTACGGGCCCGCTGGCCGACCTGTCGGACGACGCCCTGGGCGACCTGATGATCGCGTCCGGCCGGCTGCAGTCCTGGTCCGCAGGCATACAAGCCCGTGTCCTGGCCGAGCGTTCCACGCGCGAGAGTCACCCGCTGGCACACAACTCGCTGGTCGGACAGGTCACCAACGAACTCGTGGTCACCGAGCCCGAGGCGAGCGAGGTCGTGGTCCGGGCCGAGTCCGGCACCCAGCACCCCACCGTCATCCAAGCCCTCCTGGCCGGGCGGATCGACGCACGCAAGGCACACACCCTGCTGCGCTCCGCCGCCCAGCTGACCGTGGCCGAACGCACCGAAGCCATCAACCGGTTCCTGCCCCAGGCACCACGACGGACGTGGAGATGGCTACAGGCCCGGATGCTCACCTTCGCCAAGAACCGGCACGGCGCCGCCGAGACCACGAACACGGAGACGGCCCGCCGTAGCGTGCACGTGGACCGGGCGGAGAACGACATGGGCTGGCTGTCCGCCTACCTGCCCGCGACCGACGCCGCAGCAGTCTGGGGCGTCGTGGACGACATGGCCCACCAGCTCCGCCACACCACCGGCGAGGACCGCACCCTGAGCCAGCTACGCGCCGACTCCCTGACCGGCATCGTCACCGGCCGCCTCCTACCCGCCGACCGCCTCACCCCCACCGAGACCGACACCACGGGGATCAGCGACGCGACATCTGACGCGACAGCTGACGTAGCCGACTCTCCCGTATGCACCTGCGGCGGCAGGGCACCCGTCGTGCAGCAGATCGTGCAGGAGATCGTGCGGCCGGTGCGGGTCACACCCACCCGGCCCGTGGTCCGCGTCACCATCCCCGCCAGCGCCCTGCTCGGCCTGGACGACGCACCTGGACACCTCGCCGGGTACGGCCCTATCCCCGCCGAGACCGCACGCATCATCGCGCAGGACGCGACCTGGCAACGCCTGCTCACCGACCCCGTCACCGGAATCCTGACCGACTACTCCACCACTACCTACCAACCCGGCAAAGTCCTCCGCGCAGCCGTCGAAGCCAGAGACGAGACCTGCACCTTCGGATGGTGCGACACCGCCGCCACCGGATGCGACCTCGACCACATCCAACCCTTCGACCACCACAAGAACGACGACCCCGTCCGCGACAGCAACAACACAGGTGGTGCTCCCGGGCAGACCCGCGCACAGAACCTGCAACCCCTGTGCCGCAAGCACCACCTGCTCAAGACCCACGCCGGCTGGGGCGTCGTCCGCGACCCCCTGACCGGGATCACCACCTGGACCACACCGACCGGACGCACCCACACCCGGCCACCGACCGTGCTGGACACCCACATCGAGATCGACGAGATCGACCCCGACACCAGCCACGACCTCACCCTGCGCGCCCTCACGGGGAAGCACCTACCCCGCCCCTACCGGACCACCGAACCCGGTGCCATAAGCGGTGCCGACGAACCGCCGTTCTGACAAGACCCGCGTTGACGTCGCCGGCGGGCGATCCCCGCACCCGCGCGAGCCCTGCGTCTGCCCACCCGGCACGGGCCAGCGTTCGCAACTACCCGGCGTGCCGACGGCAGAACTCCCGCAGCGGGCCTGCCGGGATCGCGTCCAGCAGCTCGCGGTAGCGAGCGGCCGCGTCGTCGGTCCGGCCGGAGTGGCGGGCGAGGTCGGCGAGGGCGAGGCTCGCATCCCGGGCGGCGTACGGCGGCCCGTCGGCGACCAGCTCCTCGAGCTCACGCTCGATCGCGCTGACACCAGCACCAGCACCGCCGTCGCGCAGAGCGATCCGGCCGAGCACGACGAGGCGCGCGACCCGGGTCGCCGGCGACGGCCAGACCCGCAGCAACGCGTCGTAGAGCTGAGCCAGCCGGACCCAGTCCGTGTCCGCCGCCGTACGGGCCGCGGCATGCACCCCCGAGATCGCGGCCTCCAGCGCGAAGCGGCCCGGAAACCCGAGATCCGTTCCGTCGGCGGTGGTCGCCGCCGTGGCGTCGTCGAGGCCCGCCGACAGGAGCCGCTGGTCCCACGCCGAACGGTCCACCTCGTCGATCGGGAGCGCGACGCCGTCGCGTACGCGGCCCGGGCGCCTGGCCAGGCCGAGGCGGCACACGGCGCGCAGGCCGAGCACCTCGGGGTCGTCCGGGTACTCCGCGACGAGGGCCTCGGCGAGCGTCAGCGCGTCGCGGGCCGGGTCCTGCGTGGCGTCGGCGGGCTCGATCCCGTCCCGTTGCCCCACGGTGAACAGGCCCGCCACGCACGCGAGCACGACGGGCAGCCGTGCGGCCCGTGCGGCGCGGTCCGGCACGGCGAACTCGCCGCGGGCCCTGGCCAGCGCTGACTTGGCGCGCGTGAGCCGTGCCGCCGCGGTCGCCTCCGCGATGCCGAGGTGGGCAGCGATCTGCCGGATGGTGAGGCCGCAGACCACCCGCATCGCCAGGACGAGCTGTGCGCCGGAGGGGAGCGCGTCGTCGCACGCGACGAAGAGCAGCGCGAGCCGGTCGTCGAGGTCACCGCCGGGCGCGCCCGGGTCGGTCGGCACGTCCACGGCGGCCACCTCCGGGCGAGCGATCTGGGGCTGGAGCCGCGTGAACACCGTCTGGTGCCGCACCGCGTCGAGCCACGTCCGGCGCCCGACCTGGACGCACCAGGCGACCAGGTCGTCGATGGCGCCGTCGGGCTGGGCCGCGGCCCGCGCGAACGCCTCCGCGGCGTACTCCTCACCGGAGTCCAGGCTGCGCGTCGTCACGGCGAGCGACCGCACCACCTGAGGCCAGGCGGTGCGGAACGCCGCGGGGTCGATCGGCACTGAGGGGTGCCCCTAGGAACCGAAGTTCAGGACCTTGCGCCACTCGACGACGTTGCTGCTCGGTACCAGCGCCGCGATCTTGCGCGCGGTGGCCTCGTCGCACTCGACCTCGTAGTAGCCGGTGATGACCTCGTTGGTGTCGGTGAACGGGGCGTCGGTGTAGACCGGCTCGGCGCCGTCCTTGCCGGCTGCCACCCAGCCGCCGTACTTGGCGTTCTGCAGGGCGTTGCTGCCGGTGATCTTGGCGCCGAGCTCGGCCACCGCCTCGCTGAAGCGCTGGTGCGCGGCCATGTCCTCGTCCTCGGACAGGTCCGGGACCTGACCGCCGTCCTTGGGGAGGTAGGCGTCCGAGTCCCAGTCGGACTCGCGGATCAGGAACATCCAGGTGTCGGTCATGTCGAGCTCCTCGTTCGTGGGATGTTGACACGCCTTGGACGGGCGAGCCGCGCCGGAATCGACACCTCCCACGAAACTACTCTCGCCAGGTCAGCCGATCACCGCGATCGGCACCGCGATCGGGGTCCCGGACCCGTCGCGCCGTTCGTCCACCTCGGGCAGCTCGACCGGCTGCCCGCCTGCGCCGAGCGCCCGCGGGGGAGTGGCGCCCACCCAGGCCAGGATGAGTCCGTCCTCGCCCTTGAGCAGCCGCTGGGACCGCACACCGCCCGTCGCACGCCCCTTGCCCGGGTACAGCGAGAACGGCGTCACCTTGCCGGCGCCCGGCTCGATCCCCGGCAGTGCGTCGCCGGCCCCGGCGACGGTCACCACCGTGGCGTCGACCCCGGCCGGGACCGCGCCGAAGAACACCACCTTCCGGTCCGCGGCCAGCTTGATCCCCGCCATGCCGCCCGCGGCCCGGCCCTGCGGCCGCACGGACGAGGCAGGGAAGTGCAGCAGCGACGAGTCGTCGGCCACGAAGACCAGCTCGTCGTCGTCCGTCACGACCGCGGCGCCCACCACGGTGTCGCCGTCCTTGAGCCCGATCACCGGCCACTCGTCGCCCTTCGCCGGGGCGTCCGACGGCGCTATCCGCTTCACGATGCCCTGCGCGGTGCCGACGGCGATGGTCGGCGCGTCCGGGCCGAGCGCGGTGACGGCCCGCACGGTCTCGCCGGGCTCCAGCTCCACGAGCTCGCTGACCGGGATACCGCCGGACAGCGACGGCGCGCCGTCGGTCGGCGGCAGCGAGGGCAGGTCGAGCACGGAGATGCGCAGCATGCGGCCGGCCGAGGTCACCAGACCGACCTGACCCCGGGTCGTCGCGGCGGTGTCACCCCGCAGGGCGTCGTGCGCCGCACGGTTGCCCTCGCGCGACACCGGGACGTCGTCCGGGAGGCGGGCCAGCAGGCCCGTCGCGGACAGCAGCACGCGGGTCGGGAGGTCCTTGATCTGCAGGTCGATGGGTTCGACGGTCTTCTTGCGCCCGTTCGCCGGGGCCTCGGCCACCGAGCCGACGGAGCCGCCGGCGGAGTCGAGCAGCACGGTGCGGCGCGGGGTGCCGTACGTCTTGGCCACCTCGCTCATCTCGGTGCTGACGACGCGGCGCAGGAGCTTCTCGTCGCCGAGGATCTGCTCCAGCTCGGCGATCTCGCGGCGCAGCTCCTCGGCCTCCTTCTCCAGCTCGATGCGGGAGAACTTGGTCAGCCGGCGCAGCTGGAGGTCCAGGATGTACGACGCCTGGGGCTCGGACAGGTCGAAGACCTCGCGCAGCCGGTCGCGGGCGATGCCGGCGTCGTCGGACGACCGGATCACCTGGATGACCTCGTCGATGTCGACGATCGCGACGAGCAGGCCGTCCACCAGGTGCAGCCGCTCGAGGCGCTTGTCCAGGCGGTACTGCGACCGGCGCCGGACCACCGAGATGCGGTGGTCCACCCAGACCCGCAGCATCTCGACCAGGCCGAGCGTGCGCGGCTGGCCGTCGACGAGGGCCACGTTGTTGATGCCGAACGAGTCCTCGAGCGGCGTGGCACGGTACAGCTGCTCCAGCACGGCGTCGGGGTCGAAACCGGTCTTGACCTCGATGACCAGGCGCATCCCGTGCGTGCGGTCCGTGAGGTCCTGCACGTTGGTGACGCCCTGGATGCGCTTGGCCTTGACGCCGTCGGCGATCTTCTCGACCACCTTCTCCGGGCCCACCAGGTAGGGCAGCTCGGTGATGACGATGCCCTTGCGGCGCGGGGTCACGCTCTCGATCCGTGCGGTGGCCCGGGTGCGGAAGCTGCCGCGACCCGTGCGGTACGCGTCGCGCACACCCTCGAGGCCGACGATCTTGCCGCCCGTCGGCAGGTCCGGGCCCGGGACGAACCGCTGCAGGTCCTCGAGCGTGGCCCCGGGGTTCTTGATCAGGTGCTGCGCCGCCGCGACGACCTCGACGAGATTGTGCGGGGCCATGTTCGTGGCCATACCGACCGCGATGCCGGACGCGCCGTTGACCAGCAGGTTCGGGATCGCGGAGGGCAGCACCTCGGGCTGGGTGAGCTTGTTGTCGTAGTTCGGCACGAAGTCCACGACGTTCTCGTCGAGCCCCGTGGTCATCGCCATCGACGACGCCGCAAGGCGTGCCTCCGTGTACCGGGGCGCGGCGGGACCGTCGTCGAGCGAACCGAAGTTGCCGTGCCCGTCCACGAGCGGGAGCCGCAGCGAGAAGCTCTGCGCGAGCCGCACCAGGGCGTCGTAGATGGGGGCGTCACCGTGCGGGTGGAGCTTTCCCATCACCTCGCCCACCACACGCGACGACTTCACGTGTGCGCGGTCGGGGCGCAGCCCCATGTCCGACATCATGTAGAGGATGCGGCGCTGGACCGGCTTGAGGCCGTCGCGCGCGTCCGGGAGGGCCCGCGAGTAGATGACGGAGTAGGCGTACTCGAGGAACGAGGCCTCCATCTCCGAGGCGACGTCGATGTCCACGACCTTCTCGTGGATCTCGCTCTCGTCGAGCGGCTGCGACGGCTTGCGCGCCATGGTTCGTGGGGCTCCTGGAATCTGGGGCTGGAATCTGGGGGTGGATCGAACAGGCAAACGGTACCCCGCGCCGCCGACACTCCGGCCGCTCACACTCCGGCGAGCACGCCGGGAAGCACCGTTCGGACGTCCAGCCAGGTCATCGGCTGAGCATGTGCACATTCCCCGCTCCACCTGGCACTATTCAGCTATGCCCGAAATGCCGCTGCTCAGCAGGTCGACCACCCTGCCGGGCTGGCTGGTCCGCATCGGGCTGGCCTACGGCGTCGCCGGGCTCAGCGTGGTGCCCGTCATGGTGCTGGGCGCCCTGGTGACCTGGTGGATGCAGTCCTGGCAGTGCGCGGAGCAGGAGTGGGGCTGCCTCGAGGAGGGCATCACCATGTGGGCGGGCCTGGCGGTGATCGCCGCCGTGCTGCACGTGGTCGTCTCGATGCGGCTGGGGCTCGGCGTGGTGCACGGCCTGGTGGTCGTCGCCGTGGCCGCGGTGTCGGCGAACGTCGCCCCGGCGCCCGGCGCGTGGCTGATGCTCGCGACGGGACCGGCGGTCGCCGCGATCCTTACCGCCTCTGGCCCGAACCGCAGGCAGCGCCTGGTGCTCGTCGGCTTCGCGGTGATGCTGCTCGTCGGCATGGTGCTGATCCGCTGATCCCGCCAACCCGGCAGCGCCCGCCAACCCTGGCAGCGACCACCTACCCCGGCAGCGCCCGCCGCGGCGCGTCCGTCCGGCGCTCCGCCGGCCGCAGGCGGATCGTCGCGTGCAGCACCGCCGCGCCGCGCTCCGCGACCGCCACGGGGTACAGCTCCAGGGAGGCGAGCTCCGGCAGATCCTCCGCCATGACGGAGACCCGCGCCAGCACGTCCTCGAGCGCCGCGACGTCGGCGGCGGGCGCCCCCTGGTAGCCGAACAGGCGCGGGGCCGCGCGGACGCCGCGCACCATGCGCGCCACGTCGACGTCGGTCAGGGGCGGCACACCGTGCGTCACGTCGTCGAGCAGGTCGACGGCGTCGCCCGCCAGCCCGAAGGACACCACCGGGCCGAACAGCTCGTCCTCGACCGAACGCACCACGCACGCCACGCCGGCGGGTGCCATCGCCTGCACCTCGAGCATCGGGTCGGGCGCCGGGAGCAGGGACGCCGCCGCCGCGAGCATCCGCTCGGCGTCCTCCCGCAGGTCCTCGGCGTCGGCGATGTCGAGGCGCACGCCGCCCAGGTCCGCCCGGTGCCGCAGCGCGGGTGCGGCGATCTTGAGCGCCACCGGCCAGCCCAGGTCCTCGGCGGCGGTGACCGCGTCGGAGGCCGTGCGCACGCTCCGTGAGCCCCACAGGGTGAGCCCGTAGCAGGCCAGCAGCTCGGTGGCGGTCGCCTGGTCCAGCACCGCGCCGGCCGGCTCCTCGACGAGCAGAGCCTCGACGAGCGTGCGCGCCTGGGCCCGCGCGGCGCCGTCGGACATGCCCTCCCGCAGTGCGGGCCGCACCGGCGTGCCGTGGTCCTGGGTTCGCCACTGCGCGTAGCGCACCACCGCGCCGAGGGCCCAGACGGCGTCCTCGGGCGTCGAGAACGCGGGGATCCGGATCTCGCGGCCGTCGGTGCTCGCCGCCAGCTCGTCGGGCATGCCGTGCAGGCCCAGCGCGCTGACGACGGTGGTGCGGCCCGTGCGAGCGGCGGCCTCGGCAACGGCGCGGGCTATCGCGTCGGTGCGCGGCAGCACCACGGGCACGGACACCACGACCACGGCGTCGCACGCGCCGGGCGCGTACAGGGCGTCGACGGCCGCGGCGATCTCGTCGTCGGGGGCACTGGCTGAGAGCGGGTCCGGCGGCCCGACGACGGTGAGGCCCGCCGCGGCGACGGCGTCGGCCACGAGCGCCGCCAGCGACGGCGAGCTCGCGAGGATCCCCACCCGGCCGCCGGAGGGGAGTGGCTGGTGCGCCAGCACCTGGGCGACGTCCATGAGCTGGTGCGTGTTCTCCGCGCGGATCACGCCGGACTGCCGCAGCACCTCGTCGAGCATCCGCCGCGGCGCACGCGTGGCGCGCACGGTGTGCCCGGGCGGGACGACGCTCCCGTGGCGGCCCGCCACGACCACGATCACGGGCTTGACCTGCGCCAGGCGCCGGGCGATCCGCGAGAACTTGCGGGGGTTGCCGAGCGTCTCGAGGTACAGGCAGGCGACGTCGGTGTGCGGGTCGTCCTGCCAGTACTGCATGACGTCGTTGCCCGACACGTCGGCCCGGTGCCCCGCCGAGACGAGCGTGGAGAGCCCGAGCCCGCGCCGCTTGACCGTCTCGGCGGCCGTGACGGCGACGGGTGAGCTCTGGCTGAACAGGCCCACGCGGCCGGGCCGGGGGGCGGTGAGCGCGAGGCTCGCGCGCAGGCTCGCGCCCGGCACGTTCGTGAGCAGGCCGTAGCTGGCCGGGCCGACCACCCGCATGCCCTCGGTGTGCGCGGTGCGCAGCAGCTCGCGGCGGCGGGCCACACCCTCGGGTCCCGTCTCGGCCCAGCCGGCCGACAGGACGACGACGCCGCGCGCGCCCGTGCCGCGCAGGTGCCGCACCGCGTCGATCACCTCGTCCGGGGGCGCGGCGACGATCGCGAGGTCGACCTGGGCGTTCTCGCCGGATCCGGCCCCGCCCGGCCCGCCCTTTCCGAGGTCCGCCCAGGACACGTCGTCGCCCAGTACGAGCAGCTCGGTGTCGCCGGGATCGGCGGCGTGCGCCTCGCGGACACGGGCGGCGAGCAGCTCGTCGACGGTGCCGCCCTGCGCCGGGCCGACCAGCAGCACGCGCCGGGCCGAGAGCAGCCCCTGCATGGACCGCGCCTCGGTGCGGTGCTCGCGGTCCGCCATGACCTCGCGGGACCGGTCGGTCGGGTCGAGGTCCACGGAGACGGTGACGACGCCGTCGTCCAGGTGCTGCTCGACGGCGTAGCCCGCCTCCCGGAACACGCCGAGCATCGCCCGGTTCTGGGGCAGCACCTCGGCGATGAACCGGTGCACACCCCGCTCGCGTGCCGCGGCGGCGATGTGCTCCAGCAGCACCGAGCCGAGACCCTGTCCCTGGAGGGAGTCCGCGATGTTGAAAGCGACCTCGGCGGTGCGGCGCCCGGGCCGGTCGTCGATCACGTCGTAGCGCGTGACGCCGACGATGTCCTCGGCCTCCTGCGCAGTACCCGGGCGGACGGCGACCAGCGCCGCCCGGCTGACGTGGTCCACGGTGACGAGCTGGGTGAGCATGCGGTCGGGGATGCGCTGCAGCGCGGCGAAGAACCGGAGATAGGTCGAGCGCTCCGACTGGGCCATCTGGAAGCGCTGGAGCGCGTCGGAGTCCTCCGGGCGGATGGGGCGCACGTGTGTCGTGGAGCCGTCGCGCAGCACCACGTCGGCCTCCCACTCGACCGGATACTCCGTCGAGTACGGCAGGCGGACGGTGCCCACCCGTTGCTCGGCCCGTTCTGGCTGGTCCACGGGACCAAGGCTAACGACCGGAGCAGCGCGTGTGGACCTGAGCGCGACACGGATGGGATGATGCCAACCGTGCCCCATGCCCCTACCGATGCCCGTGACGACCTGACCGCCCATCTGCACCGGGCCGGCTACTACCCGGAGCTCGTCGCGGACGTGCTCTCCGTCGCACTAGCCGACGAGGAGGTCGTCGCCCACCTCGTGCAGGCGGAGACCACCTTCGACTCGGAGGTGCGCAGGCACCTCACCGTCCTGGTGCTGACGCCGACCCGCCTGGTCACCGCGCACGTGGACGACCACGCTGGAGAGGATCCGGAGCGGCCCGGATCCGCGTCGGCCACCACGGAGGTCGTGCCGGTGCGCGAGATCCGCTCCGTGGCGCTCACCCACGTGATCGCGGACCCGGAGCGGTACCCGAAGCGTGCGGCGACGCGTGAGGTCACCCTCGCGATCGGCTGGGGCGCCGTGTCGCGCGTCGACCTCGAGCCCGCCACGTGCGTGGACCCGAACTGCACCGCCGACCACGGTCTGACCGGCCAGGTCACGCCCGACGACGTGGTGGTCCGCGTGTCCAGCGAGGCGGAGGGCGACGCCGCGGTCCGCGCCGCCGTCGGCTTCGCGCGCGCCCTGTCCCGGGCGACGTCCGCGCCGAAGTGACCGTACCGGACCTCCCTGACGGCCTGGTCGCGCCGTCCTACGACACCACGAGCCTCGCCGCGGTCATGCCCGCCGTGGCGGGCGCCCTGGGCCACGACCTCACCACCGCCACCGGCCTCACCGCGGCCGGCTGTCGCACGGCCCTCGGTCTGCCCGACGCCGACCGCGTGGTCGTCGTCCTGGTCGACGGGCTCGGGATCCGCAACCTCGCCGAACGCGGCGGGCACGCGCCGTTCCTGCGCGGGCTCCTGCGCGAGCGGGACGAGTCCGCCGCGACGCTCACGTCCAGCTTCCCCTCCACGACGGCGGCGGGCCTGAGCACCCTCGGCACGGGCACCGCCCCGGGCCGTACCGGCATGCTCGGCTACACGCAGCGCAACCCGGCGACCGGCCGGCTGGCGTCCCTGGTGCAGTGGAAGGAGCTCGGCGACCCGGCCGACCTGCAGCGCGAGCCCACGGTCTTCGAGGCGCTCGCCGCGGCGGGCACGCGGGTCACGGCGCCCGGCCCGGGCAAGTTCGCTGGGTCCGGCATGACGCAGGCAGCCTTGCGCGGCCCGGCCTACGTCGCCGCCGAGACCTTCGAGCAGCGCGTCGACGCCACGGTCACGGCGCTCCGGCAACCCGGTGAGGCGCAGCGCCTCGTCTACCTGTACCAGGGCGACGTCGACAAGACGGGGCACGGCCACGGCTGGGACTCGTGGCAGTGGGGCGACGCGCTGGAGTCCACGGACCGCGAGCTGAGCCGGCTGATGCGCAGCGTCCCCCGGGGCACCCTCGTGGTGGTCACCGCGGACCACGGCCAGATCAAGGCCGACCTGAGCATCCAGTGGGACGTCGCCTCCGACCCGGCGCTGAACCCCGGCGTCGCGCTGGTCGGGGGAGAGCCGCGCGCCCTGCACGTCTACGCCGACCAGGGCACCGACCCGGCGGACGTCGCACGGCGGTGGGCCGAGCGGCTGGGCGAGCACGCGGTCGTCCTGCTGCGGGACGACGCCGTGGCGGGCGGCTGGTTCGGGCCGGTCGCCGAGCACGTGCTCCCGGCGATCGGGGACGTGGTGGTCGCGATGACCGGCGCCGCCACCGTCGTCGACTCGCGCGTCCACTCCGCGAACGCGCGCGCCCTGCCCGGCGTGCACGGCTCGCTGACGCCGCACGAGATGCTCGTACCCCTGCTCACAGCAGTCGCCTGAGTCGAGACCTGAGGTAGGGAACAGTGGCCGAGCTCGTCTTCTTCTCCGGGACCATGGACTCCGGGAAGTCCACCCTCGCCCTTCAGACGGACCACAACTATCGCGCCCGCGGGCGCGAGGGGCTGATCTTCAGCCGTGGTGACCGGGCGGGGGAGGCCAGGGTCTCCAGCCGGCTGGGCCTGGAGGTCGCCGCCCACGAGGTGACCGACGACACCGACTTCTGGGTGGAGATCAGCGGCCGGCGCGCCGGCGGCGAGGCGGTCGACTACCTCGTGTGCGACGAGGCGCAGTTCTACTCGCCCGAGCAGGTGGAGCAGCTCGCCAGGCTCGTCGACGAGATGGAGATCGACATCTTCGCGTTCGGCATCACCACCGACTTCCGCACCCGGCTGTTCCCCGGCTCCGCCCGGCTCATCGAGCTCGCCGACCGGATAGACGTGCTCCAGGTGCAGTCCCTGTGCTGGTGCGGCGCGCGCGCCACGCACAACGCGCGCACGGTCGACGGCGCGATGGTCACCGAGGGCGAACAGGTGGTGATCGGCGACGTCGGCCCGTTCGAGTCCGCCGACGTCGCCTACGAGGTGCTGTGCCGCCGCCACCACATGCGCCGCATGACGGCGCTCACCGCACGGCGGCGTTCGGCCGACGAGTCGCTCTGGGTCTGATCGGTCCGGCCCTCCGACCACCCGTCGATCGCGCGCACAAATCACCTCATTGATGCGCCGCAAATCACTCAAATGATATTTTGTCGCACATGGCGACGGCCGGCAGGCGAGCCCTCATCGCACTCACGTGTGTGGCGACGCTCGTCGTCGCGAGCGGGTGCGGCCCGGACCCCGAGTCCGAGACGCACGAGGAGTGCGCATCGCTCCTCGGCGTGCAGGGACGGGTCGTCATCGGGATGCACAGCGACCAGCCCGGGCTGAACTTCCAGCAGACGGACTCCACGCGCGGCGGGTTCGACTACGACCTCGCCCAGTGGCTGGGCAGCTACTGCGGGCTGAACGTGGTCGAGCAGAACCTCGGCACCACACAGCGCGAGGGAGAGCTGCAGGACGAGGACGGCGCCGACATCGTCATCGGGAGCTACTCGATCACCGACGAGCGCAAGGAGGACATCTCCTTCGCCGGCCCGTACATGAAGACGAAGCAGGGCGTGCTGGTCCGCTCGGACTCCGGCATCGAGTCCGCCGCGGACCTCGCGGGCAAGAAGGTCTGCGCGGCCCGGAGCAGCACGTCGTGGAGCCAGATGAACGAGAACCTCGCGGGCATCGTCGCGGTCCAGGAGGAGGGGTTCGGGGTCTGCACCCAGAAGCTCCTGGACGGCACCGTCGACGCTGTCTCGACCGACCAGCTCCTCCTGTACGGCTATGCCGAGGAGTACGGCGGCCTGCGGGTGCTGCCCGACGAGCAGTTCGGCAACGCCGAGCTCTACGGCATCGGGATCGACCACGGCGACGCCGAGCTGTGCGCGTTCCTGAACGACGCCATCCTGGAGTCGCTGATCAGCGGCTGGTGGGTGCGGGCCTTCGAGAACAACTTCCCCGACCACCTCGACCCGGCGGACTTCAAGCCCGACGACGGGGACCTCACCGAGTGCCCCGACCCGGACGCCGAGCCGTGACCGGACCCGGCGACCCGGCGCTCGCGGCCGAACGCTCCGCGAAGCCGCGCAGCCGGCGCGGGGACCTCACCATCTTCGTCGCGGGCGGCGTGGTCTGCGTCGTCGCGTTCGTCCTCGAGCCGTCGGACGGCCGGTCGTCGATCGACGCCGCGGCGATGCTGCTGAGCTACGTGAGCATCTGCCTCGCCGTGCGGCAGGGGGTCCAGGAGATCCAGACCCACCGCGCCGGCGACGACGGTCCCGGCTGGGGGAGCCGGTTCGCCGCGGTCCTCACCGCGCGGCCGAGGTCCACCGTCGCCGGCCTGGTCATCATTCTCGCCGCCGCGACGTACCTGACGTGGTACTACACCTCGGCGTCCTCGATCCCCGTCACCGGCGACATCCGGGTGACCGCCGTGTCCGAGGAGCCCGCCGCCGAGGGCCCTCCCGTCGGCCTCACCGACTGCTACGTCGACGGTGAGCGCCGTACCGAGGAGGGCACCGGCGCGCCGGCCGCCGACTGCACCCAGCTCCGGATCAGCCTGCCGGGAGACCCGCCGCAGCGGGGGCACGTCACGTTCCTGCCCGTGCTGCACAACCCGGCGGCGACCGGGTCCTGCGTCGCCGGTGCCGAGATCGTCCTGACGCCGGTCGTCGACAACGTCCCGCGCGTCGCGGTCCGGGGCTCGTCGGGCAAGCCTGTCGACGTCCCGATCGGCGGCGGCACCAGCGCGGTGCACGTCCTGGCCGAGGTCGACCAGCGGCACGACGACCTGGCGTGCAGCGTGTCGCTGACCGTGACGCGGGCCGTGCTGCACGACTGACGCGGCACCACCGAGACCGTCAGACCTCCGGACGCGACCCGAACACGATCTCGTCCCAGCTCGGCACCTGCGCGCGCGACTTGCGGCCGCGCTTCGCCGTCGGGCGCTTGGACTGCTCGGCCGGGGGCTTCTCCGGGACCGGCTCCGGCTCGGCCGGGGGCGCGGGGTGGTCGGCGGGCGGGGCCTCCGCCGCCGGACCGGCGTCAGACCCGTGCCCCGGGCCGGGCCGCGGCGCCTCGATCTCCCACTGGCTGGGCCCCTCCCACTCGAGGTCGGCGGGGGAGTCCGGCACGAGAGGCGAGGGCATGCGGGGGCGGGACCCGCCGCGCCGCGCACCGATGTCCACCACGGCGGCAGAGGGCTCCAGGTCCGGCTCGGGCTCCTCGGCCGGCGGCCCGTCGGGGCCGTCCGTGCCGGCAGGGCCGTCGAGGTCGAGCTCCATCATGTCCGGCAGGTCGTTGTCCGGGGTGAGTCTGCGGGCGGGCCGCTGCCCCCGCCGCTCCGACAGGTTGTCGAGCAGCAGGTCGGTGTCGTCCTGATCGGGCGGCGTCGACCGGGACGACGGGTGGTTGCTCCGGTGCGGCGGCAGGGGCGACACCCCGGCGATGGCCGGGCGCTCGTCCTCCTCCGGGAGGCCCAGCCAGCGCGCCTCGTCGTCGAGCGCCGTCACGAAGCCGCCGCGCGGCTCCAGGGACCAGCGGGCCAGGCGGGGGCGGTCGGCGGCCTCGAACTCGACCTGCACGGTCCACGGGTGGGTGCCCTCGCGGGTAGCGGTCCACCGGGCGTCGGCGGGCCGCACGCCGCGCGAGCGGAGCCGGTCGTCGGCGATCTCGCCCAGGGTCGTGGCGCCGCCGTCGTCCGTCAGGACGGACTTGGCCCGCACACGCGCGATCGAGTGCTCCCGCTCGGAGAGGACGGCGTACTCGAAGCGCCGCACGTGCTCGATCGGCAGGCCGGAGGCCTCGGCGAGCATCTCGCACGTCTCGCCCGCGCGCAGGCGCTCCTGGATCTCGCGGGGACGCAGCGAAGACGCCTCCTGGGCGCGGATCGACTCGGTTCGTGGGCGGTCTCCGCGGATCGCGGCACGCAGGGCGTCGGTGATGGGCAGGGTGCTCTGGGCGCCGTCGCGCGCAGCAAGGACGAGTCGTTCACCGTCCTCGTGCAGCCGTACCAGCTCCAGCTCGTCCATGCCAGTCCTCCCGGGGTAGTCCTGTGGGCCGAGCCTGCCACCGCAGGGCGGCCCAGCGGCGCAGGCGCGTCGGTGCGCCGCCGGATAGTCGGCCGCCGGGCAGGTGCGGCAGGATGGGTGCGTGATCTCACCCGCACTGCCCGAGCTGCCCGACGGCGTCACCGTCACCGCCCTCCGCGACCTCGCCGTCCGCCTCGCGACAGCTGCCGGTGCCCTGGTCCGTGAGGGTAGACCGGAACGCGTGGTCGTCGCGGCCACCAAGTCGAGCGACGTCGACCCGGTGACCGTCATGGACCGCGCCTCGGAGGACCTGCTGCGCGAGATGATCGCCGCCGAGCGGCCCGACGACGCGATCCTGGGCGAGGAGGGCGACGACGTGGCGGGCACGAGCGGCCTCACGTGGGTGCTCGACCCGATCGACGGCACCGTGAACTACCTCTACGGGGTCGCCTCCTGGGCCGTGTCGGTGGCTGTGGTGGCAGGCCCGCCGGAACCCGCCTCGTGGACGGTCCTGGCCGGCTGCGTGCACAGCGTGGCCGACGGCCGCACGTGGTCGGCGGGGCTCGGCGAGGGCGCGACCCGCGACGGCGAGCCGATCCGGGCGGGTGCCCCTACGTCGCTGGGCGCATCCCTGGTCGGCACGGGCTTCGGGTACGACGCCGCCCGCCGGTCCCACCAGGCGCAGGTGCTGGCGCAGGTGCTGCCGAAGATCCGGGACATCCGACGGCTCGGCTCGGCCGCCATCGACCTCTGCCTCCTGGCGGACGGCTCGCTCGACCTGTACTACGAGCGTGGGCTCAACCCGTGGGACATGGCGGCCGGGGCAGTGGTGGCCACCGAGGCGGGTGCGGTCGTGACGGGGCTGCGCGGCGAGCCGGCCACCAGCGCCATGACGGTGGCGGGTCCGGCCGAGCTTGTCGCACAGCTGGCCGAGCTCCTCGAGGCGGCCGACGCAGATGGTGCGAGCTCGCCCGAGATCGGGTGATCCTTTTCCTGGCCCGGTATCGCGGGGAGATGTGTCGGCTGAACCGGCTCCAAAGGCAAAAATCGGTATATCGACGCAGGTCAGAGCATACGTGACCGGGGTTACACCGACAGATGTAGCGCACCGATGCGAAATGGTGCACAATCCGTGGGCCGACTCGGGAACAAATCCGGGGCCGTGTGCATTATCAGCGCGTACACCCGCAACGGACGCCGTTCGACGGCGCTTGCGGTGACCCGGCCGGGGCGGCGTCGAACCCGGATGACCCGAAACCTTCCGGCGCGACCACTACCGACGGAGAACACCACATGGCAACTGACTACGACGCCCCACGTAAGACCGATGAGGATGTCGAGCAGGATTCGATCCAGGAGCTGCAGGCTCGTCGCTCCGACAAGTCCTCGGGCGTTGTGGACGAGGACGAGACCGAGGCTGCCGAGGGCTTCGAGCTCCCGGGGGCCGACCTGTCCGGCGAGGAGCTCGCCGTTCGCGTGCTGCCGCGACAGGCGGACGAGTTCACGTGCTCCAGCTGCTTCCTCGTGCACCACCGCAGTCAGCTGGCCTACGAGAAGGCCGGCCAGATGATCTGCACGGAGTGCGCCGCCTGATTCCACCAGGCGTTCGGCACTGACGACACGACCGGGCTGTCATGCAAGTGCGTGGCAGCCTTCGTCGTGTCCGGGCTCAGGCGGTTCCCAGCGCCTCCACGAGCAGCTGCGGCCGCCGTGTCGAGATGAGCCAGTAGGGGGTGGGGTCCGCCGGGTCGTCGAGGGCGACCCGCACCCCGGTCCGGGCCCATGCGCGCAGGCAGACGTACGCGCGCCCGTCGAGACCGGGGCCCAGCTCGTGCCGCATCGCGGCGACGTCCAGGGCCTGGGCGGGGCCGAGCAGGGCGACCGGGATCCGGGCGCTGCCGGCCCGCAGGACGCCGTCGGACACCTCCACGACGGGCGCCGTGGCGGCCAGGGCGGTCGCCGATCCCAGGCACACCAGCAGCCCGACGACGATCGCCGCCGTCGCGTGCACCGGCCACAGCGCGATCGCCGCGATGGCGCCCAGACCGACCGTGCCGAGCCAGCCACCGGGACCGGGCAGAAGACGCTCGTGGAAGGTGAGGGTGGTCGCCGTCATGAGGACATCATCCCAGCCCCGAGCACTGCCCGAGCACTGCCCGAGCACTGCCGCAGCACCGCGCGAGAACTGCCGGAGCGCCAACCGGCCCCTCTTGCGGCGGTGCGCGCCGAGGTGGCGTACTCTTCCGGCGTGCCCACCCCAGTGCCAAGCGGCGACGACAGCACGGTAGACGTGCTCATCCGCCTGCTCGACGACGTTCCCGTCCCCTCCTACGCGCACCCCGGCGACGCCGGCGCTGACCTGGTGACCACCATCGACGTCGAGATCCCGCCGCAGGGCCGGGTGCTGGTACCCACCGGCGTCTCGATCGCCCTGCCGGACGGCTACGCGGCGTTCGTGCACCCCCGGTCGGGACTGGCCACGAAGCACGGTGTCACCATCGTGAACGCCCCCGGGACCGTCGACGCGGGCTACCGCGGCGAGATCAAGGTGACGCTGCTCAACACCGACGTCACCGAGGCCGTGAAGCTGGTGCGTGGCGACCGCGTGGCGCAGCTCGTCATCCAGAAGGTCGAGCGGGCGCGGTTCCTGCCCGCCGAGACGCTTCCGGGCTCGCACCGGGGCGAGGGTGGCTTCGGCTCCAGCGGCGGTTTCGCGGGGCGCTGAACGCCGGCTCCCGAGCCGTCCCGACTTCCGTACCGGTACCGCCCCGAACGGGTCTAGTCTGTAAGTAACGAGCGGATAACGCTGCTGTGTGCCGCAATCGATCGCGCACGCAGGACGACGAACTACGAAGGAGCGTGGCTGTGGGTCTGTTCAGCCGACGAGGCACGGCGAATGAGCCCGCACCGGTCGAGTGGGCGTCGGTGGAGGCCGAGCAGCAGAAGCGGCCGCACGGACCCTTCGACCGGTCGCAGGTGGGGGAGATGGGTCCTCGCGTCGACCTCGGCGCCATCTGGCTGCCGGTGATGCCGGGTCTCGAGCTCCGCATGGAGATCGACAAGAAGACGCAGAAGGTGACGGGGGTGACGGCCGCGCTGGAGGGGTCGAACCTCCAGATCCAGGCGTTCGCCGCGCCGCGCACCGAGGGCATCTGGGACGAGATCCGGCACGAGATCGCACAGTCCGTGAGCGGGCAGGGCGGGATCGTCGACGACGTGCCCGGTGTGTTCGGGCGCGAGCTGCTGGTCCGGATGCCCGTGAAGGGTCCGGACGGTCAGGCCGGGCAGCGTCCCGCGCGGTTCATCGGGGTGGACGGGCCGCGCTGGTTCATCCGCGGTGTGCTCGCGGGCAAGGCCGCCCTGGACGCCGAGGCGGCCAAGGCGCTCGAGTCGGTGTTCGCGAACATCGTCGTGGTGCGCGACCAGAGCCCGCGACCGCCTCGTGACCTGCTGCCCCTGGCGCTGCCGAAGTCCGCACGCAAGGATGGTGCGGAGCAGGCAGCACCCGCTGCCGGGCCGGAGGGCGCGGTACCGCAGATGTCTGACTTCGACCCGCTGCGCCGTGGCCCCGAGATCACGCAGATCGGATGAGACTGGTGACGAGGTGAACCACTGATGTCTCTGCGCTCGAGCCTCGCGTCCCGCATAGCGGAGTCGCTGGCCTCCAACGAGCAGGTCCGCGACATCGAGGAGCGTGCGGACGCCTCCCGGAACGTGGGCTGCGCGGCGGTCGCGTCCGTGCCGGTCCGGTCCCGCGGCAAGGTGGCCGGTGTCCTGCGCTCGGTGGTCCTGCGGCCGCGGGAGGGTGTGCCCACCGTCGAGGCCGAGCTGTTCGACGGTTCCGGCGCGCTGGACCTCGTCTGGCTCGGCCGGCGGACCATCGACGGCATCGAGCCGGGCCGGCGCATCCGCGTCGAGGGCATGGTGTGCGACGTCGACGGGCGGCGCACCATGTTCAACCCGCGCTACGAGCTGCGGCCCCGGCCCGGTGAGTGACCGGGGCGATCAGCACCCCGGCGAGCACGGCAGAATGAGCCCCATGAGCGAACCCGCACGTCCCGACGTGCCCCAGCAGTCCGAGCAGGAGTCCGAGCAGCAGCAGCCCGACCAGGCACCCGCGCGCGGCATGCGCGCCCTCACCGGCGAGGAGTTCTCGGCGGCCCAGGCCATCGGCGGTGTGCGCGGCCTGGTGGAGGCGGTGCTGCCCGGCCTGGTGTTCGTGGTCGCGTTCGTGATCTTCACCCCGAACCTGATGATCCCGCTCGTCGCGTCGGTCGTCGCCGCCCTCGTGCTCGTGGTGGCGCGGCTGGTGCAGCGCACCCCCGTCACGCAGGCGCTGGGCGGCCTGCTCGGTATCGCGATCGGCGTGGTGTGGGCCTGGACGTCCGGCGAGGCGGAGAACTACTACGCCGGGGGCCTGCTGATCAACGCCGCGTACCTCGTGGTGCTGCTCGGCAGCATCCTGATCCGCCGCCCCGCCGTCGGCTACGTGGTGGAGGCGCTGCGCGCGGGCCTGACGCCGGAGCGGGTCAAGGCCGACGCGGAGGCCGGCACCTCGCCGTTCGCCGCCATCACGGCCTGGCGCGAGGACCCGGCCAAGATGCGCACCTACGCTATCGCCACCTGGCTGTGGGTGGGCCTGTTCGGTCTGCGCCTGGCCGTCAAGACGCCGCTGTACTTCGCGGGCGACATCGCCTGGCTCGGCACGTTCCACCTGCTGCTCGGCGTGCCCCTGTGGGCGCTGGTGCTGTACCTGACCTGGTACGTCGTGCGCACGCCGAAGACGCAGGCTCCGGCCTGACCGGTCGCTCGTGGACGGAGCCAGCACCGCGAACATCGTCATGGGCGAGGCCCAGGTCATCACCCAGTAACGCAGCACCAGGCCGCGCACCGTTCAGAGCCGCCTGCCGTTCAGGAAGGCGTCGTCCTCGAGGCCGGTATGGCCGCGCGACGAGGCGAGCTGCCACGGCACCGACGCCACGACCACGCCCGGCGTGAACAGCAGGCTGCCCTTGAGCCGCAGCGCCGACTGGTTGTGCAGCAGCTGCTCCCACCAGTGGCCCACCACGTACTCGGGGATGTAGACGATCACGAGGTCGCGCGGCGACTCGCGGCGCACGGACCGCACGTACTTGAGCACGGGCCTGGTGATCTCGCGGTACGGGGAGTCGAGGATCCGCAGCGGGACCGGCAGGTCGAGGGCCTCCCACTCGGCCACGAGCCCGTCGATGTCCTCCCTGTCGACGCCCACGGTGACCGCCTCGATCACGTTGGGCCGCGCGGCCCGCGCGTACGCCAGCGCCCGCATGGTCGGCTTGTGCACCTTGGAGACCAGCACCACGGCGTGCACCCGGCTGGGCAGCGCGCGGGCCGCCGAGACGTCGTCGAGCGCGAGCTCGTCGCGCACGCGGTCGTAGTGCTTGCGGATCCCTCGCATGAGGACGAACAGGATGCTCATCGCCAGGAGCGTGATCCAGGCCCCATGGGTGAACTTGGTCACCAGCACGATGATCAGCACCGTCCCGGTGAGCCCGAAGCCCACGCCGTTGACCAGCCGCGAGCGCTTCATCCGGCTGCGCACCACGGGGTTCGGCTCGGTGCGCAGCTCTCGCGTCCAGTGCCGCAGCATGCCGAGCTGCGACAGCGTGAACGACACGAACACGCCGACGATGTAGAGCTGGATGAGGCGCGTGGGCTCGGCGTCGAAGAGCACGATCAGGATGATCGCGGCGACCGCGAGCGCCACGATGCCGTTCGAGAACGCGAGGCGGTCGCCGCGGGTGTGCAGCTGGCGCGGCAGGTAGCCGTCGCGGGCCAGGATCGAGCCGAGCACGGGGAAACCGTTGAAGGCGGTGTTCGCCGCGAGCACCAGGATCAGGCCCGTGACCGCGGAGACCGCGTAGAAGGCCGGCGAGAAACCGGAGAACACTGCCTGGGCGAGCTGCCCGATCACGGGGATCTGCACGTAGTGGGACGAGACGGCCTCCCCGTTCAGCGTGAGCTGGTCGTGCGGGTCCGAGGCGAACCTGACCCCGGTTGCCTGGGCGAGCAGCAGGATCGAGATGATCATCGTCGAGGAGATGCTGCCGAGCAGCAGCAGCGTGGTCGCGGCGTTGCGCGACTTCGGCTTGCGGAACGAGGGCACCCCGTTGCTGATGGCCTCGACGCCGGTCAGGGCGGCGCAACCGGACGCGAACGCGCGGGCCAGGAGGAACGCGCCGGCGAGGCCGACCAGGCCCTGGTCGAACGCGGCCTCGCCGGTGAGCTCGAACTCGGCGCTCTGGGCCTTCGGCAGGTCCCCGGCGAAGAAGCGGAACGCGCCGGTGACGATCAGTGCCCCGACGATCGCCATGTAGCAGTAGACGGGGATGGCGAACGCGGTGCCCGACTCCTTGACGCCGCGCAGGTTGATCAGGGTGAGCAGCACGACGGCGATCACCGCCGCGGTCGCCTCGTGCCCGCGCAGGCCGGGGATGGCCGCGGACGCGTACTGGGCCGCTGACGAGATGGACACCGCGACGGTGAGGACGTAGTCGACGAGCAGCGCCGACGCCACGCCGACGCCGGCCGTCGGGCCCAGGTTGACGGTTGCGACCTCGTAGTCGCCGCCGCCGGACGGGTACGCACGGACGTTCTGCCGGTAGGACGCGACGACGATGAGCAGCACCACGACCACCACGAGACCCACCCATGGCGAGAACGCGACTGCGGCGATACCGGCCAGGGAGAGGGTCAGGAGGATCTCGTCGGGCGCGTACGCGACCGACGACAGGGCGTCCGAGGCGAACACCGGGAGGGCGATCCGCTTGGGCAGCAGCGTGCGCCCGAGGCTCTCGCTGCGCATGGGGCGGCCGACCAGTAGTCGTTTGGCCGCATCGACGATGTCCGACACGTTGGAAGACTCTATGCCTGCCGGTAGTTCGCGGCGCACCAAAGCCTGGGCGGCGCGGTAGCGTTCCGTACGTGCACTTCGTGATCATGGGCTGCGGCCGTGTGGGTTCCAGCCTCGCCCAGGAGATCGAGGGCCGCGGGCACTCCGTGGCCGTCATCGATCAGAACCCCGATGCGTTCCGGCGTCTGCCCGCGGACTTCTCGGGCAAGAAGGTGACCGGGGTGGGCTTCGACCGGGACACGCTCGTCCAGGCGGGGATCGAGGACACGTACGCGTTCGCCGCGGTGTCCGACGGCGACAACTCCAACATCCTGTCCGCCCGGGTGGTGCGCGAGACCTACGGCGTCGACAACGTGGTGGCCCGCATCTACGACCCGCACCGCGCGGAGATCTACCAGCGCCTGGGCATCCCCACGGTGGCCACCGTGCGCTGGACCGCGGACCAGGTGCTGCGCCGGATGCTGCCGATGGGCGCCACCGACGAGTACCTCGACCCGTCGGGCACCGTCCGCCTCGCGCAGATCGACTACCACCGGCGCTGGGTCGGCCGGCCCGTGCTCCACATGGAGGCGGCCACCGGTGCGCGCGTGGCGTTCATCACCCGGTACACGTCGGCGGTCCTGCCGACGCCGGACATAGTGCTCCAGGAGAACGACGTGCTGCACCTGCTCATGACCGCGGAGAGCTCCGCCGACATCGAGCGGATCCTCACCGCCGCGCCGCCCGCCGAGGAGGCCTGATGCGCGTCGTCATCGCAGGGGCCGGGTCCGTGGGCCGGTCGATCGCCCGTGAGCTGCTGAGCCACGACCACGAGGTCACCCTCATCGACAAGAACGCCTCGGCCATGCGGGTCTCCCAGGTGCCCGAGGCGGAGTGGGTGCTCGCGGACGCGTGCGAGCTCCCGGCGCTCGAGGCCTCCGAGCTGGAGCAGGCCGACGTCGTCGTGGGCGCCACCGGCGACGACAAGGTCAACCTCGTCTTCTCGCTGCTGGGCAAGACCGAGTTCGGGGTGCCGCGCACCGTCGCGCGCGTGAACAACCCGAAGAACGAGTGGATGTTCGACCAGTCGTGGGGTGTGGACGTCGCGGTGTCGACGCCGCGCATCATGACCGCGATGGTCGAGGAGGCGGTCGCCGTGGGCGACCTGGTGCGGATCTTCAGCTTCCGCCAGTCGCACGCCGACCTGCTCGAGCTGACGCTGCCCGCCGACTCCCGCGTCGCGGGCACCCGGCTGGGTCGCGTGGTCTGGCCGGCCGACGTCGCGCTCGCGACCATCGTGCGCGACGGCCGGCCGCTGGTGCCGAGCCCGGACGACACCCTGGAGGCCGGCGACGAGCTGCTGCTGGTCGCCGGCGCGGAGGCCGACACGGACGCCCTCCAGGAGCTGCTGGTCCCGAAGGGCTAGAGGGCAACGCTCACGATGGTCCCTGGCGACCACTATGATCGCGCGATGACGACGCCTCGACCAGACTCTCAAGAGCCGGCGCCGGCGCCGGCGCACCCCCAGGTGCCACCGAACCATCAGGCCCAGTACCTGCCAGTGCCGCCGACGGGCGCGGCGTCCTACGCGCTTGGCTTCCTGGCGTTCATCGGCATCCCGTTCCTCTCGATCCTGGTCGCTGGGATCGTCATGGCCGCGATGTATCCGTCCGCGAGGAGAAAGGGCGGGCTCGCCGCGGAGAACGCGCGTCGTGCCGCCAACTGGGGAATCACAGGGGCCCTGATCGCCACCGTCACCCTGGTCACACACTTCGTTCTTCTCTACACCATGACGGGCACGCCGCTCGCTGACGGCTTCTACCCGCTCGGCATCCCGATCACGATCTTCGGCGCGACGTTCGTCGTCCACCTGGTCGTGATCATCTGCGGCCTCGTCAAGGCGAACCGCCGCGAGCTGTTCCGCAACCCGCTCGCCATCCCCTTCGTCCGGAGCACGCAGCCGACACCGAACGCTGCCTGAGCGGCTCGCCGGGCAGACCGGGGGAGAGGTGATGGCCGGGCAGGGGATACTGGTTCCATGCCCCGCAACCCCGACCGTCGCGTCGCGCCCGCAAACCCCGAGTCGGATTCGCGCCCGCGCCGTCGTCCGCAGCGCTCCCCGCGGCCGGACCGCGGCCGCCGCGTGAGCGACGTCCCCGCCCCCGAGGTGGGGACAGAGGTCGAGCTGGAGGTCGGCCCCGTCGCGCACGGCGGCCACTGCGTGGCCCGCCTGGACGGCCGCGTCGTCTTCGTGCGGCACACCCTGCCCGGCGAGCGCGTCCGCGCCCGTGTCACCGAGGGCGGTCAGAGCTTCTGGCGCGCGGACGCCGTCGAGGTGCTGCAGGCGTCGCCCGACCGGGTGGAGCCCGCCTGGCCCGCCGCAGGTCCTGACGGCGTGGGCGGTGGCGAGCTCTCGCACGTCTCGCTCCCCGCACAGCGTCGCTGGAAGACCGACGTGCTCGTCGAGCAGCTGCAGCGCCTGGCCCGCATCGACCCGGAGTGGCTGGCCCGCGAGGTCACCGTCGAGGGCGCGCCGGGCGACGACGAGCGCCGCGGCCTGCACTACCGCACCCGGATCGACCTGGTGGCCGACGCCGACGGGCACGCGGGCATGCGCAAGCACCGCTCGCACGACGTCGTGGCGCTCAAGAAGATGCCGCTCGGCACCGCGGAGGTCGCCGCGTTCGCCGTCGCCGAGGACGTGTTCACGCGCACCTGGCCGCGAGGCGCCCAGCTGACCCTGGTAGCGCCGTCCGAGGGCGAGCCGGTGCTGCTGGTCGACGGCGAGCCGTGGCGCCGCGGCAAGCCCGACACCCGGCCCAACGCCCGTCGCTCCGTGAGCGAGTTCGTGGCCGGGCCGTGGGGTACGCACCGCTTCCGCGTGGCGGCCGGCGGGTTCTGGCAGGTGCACCGCGAGGCGCCGTCCTTGCTGACGCGGGCCGTGCTGGACGCGTCCGGCGCGACGGCGGGCGACCTCGTCGGGGCCACCGTCCTCGACCTGTACTCCGGCGCCGGGCTGTTCACGCTGCCGCTCGCGGAAGCCGTCGGGCCGAACGGCCGGGTCGTGGCCGTCGAGGGTGACGAGCAGGCCGCGAAGGACGCCCGCCGCAACGCGCACGCCTACGAGCAGGTGTCGCTCGAGGTGGGCGCCGTCGAGCAGGCGCTCGGGTCGGACACCGTGCCGACGGCCGACGTCGTGGTGCTGGACCCGCCGCGGTCGGGCGCCGGACGGGCGGTCGTCGACGCGATCGCCGCCCGCGCCCCGCGCCGCATCGTGTACGTGGCGTGCGACCCGGCGGCGCTCGCGCGTGACGTCGGCTATCTCGCCGCACACGGTTACACGCTCTCCGGAGTGCGCGGGTTCGACCTGTTCCCGCACACGCACCATGTCGAGGCGGTAGCGGTGCTGGACCGTCAGGACTGACGCGTCTATGGCGAAAACTCCCAGGTCGGAGCGCATAGGATGCGCATCGTGAAGCGGTGGTTCGTGGGCGGCGGGATCGCCGTGTCGGTGGTGGCGGCGTTCGTGGTCGCTGTCCTGGTGGGCATGGTCCTGGGGGCAGGCGGCATCGCCGTCGGCGGTACGGGCTGGTCGTCCGCCCCCGCACCGCGGAGCGCGCCGTCGGTCTGGGCTGAGTCGCCCTCGCCCTCACCCTCACCGTCCCCGGTGGTCGAGCAGGAGCCGGTGGTCCTCTTCGTCGGCGACTCCTACACCGTCGGGCAGGGTACGACGTCGCCCGAGCTGCGGTGGAGCACCCGCGTGTCCGAGGAGATGGGCTGGGAGGAGCTCAACGTCGCCGTCGGTGGCACCGGGTTCGTCAAGGGGAACTCGAAGCGCGACAACTACCCCACCCAGCTCCGGTCGGTGCCCTGGGACAGCGTGGACATCGTGGTGATCGCCGGTGGGCAGAACGACTTCAAGGCGCTGCGGAAGGACGCCGGGCGGGTCTTCGACGCGGTGGCGGACACGTATGCCCTGGCCGCGCTGCGGTTCCCGGAGGCCGAGATCGTGGCCGTCGGGCCCTCCACCCCGCGCGCGATCGGCCTGGAGGCGCGTGCCCTGGACAGCGCGGTCCGCGCCGCCGCGGCCGCAAACGGGGCGACGTACGTCTCGCTCCTGGACCCCAACATCGTCCAGGGCGGCCTGGTGCACGCCGACGGGGTCCACACGACCGACATGGGCAACGCGCGGATCGCGGAGCGGGTGCTGGCGACGCTGCAGGCGGACCAGCCGCAGACGGGTGCCCGGCCGGCAGATATCTTGACGTCAAGATAAATGCGTTATGCTGGCCTGAGCAGCCCGGCCTAGGCTGGGTGAAGCCCCCTGGAACCCATGCGAAGGCTCCATCGCGCGATGACCGCGCCTGTGAGAGCCGACGCACCGTCAGCCCCGCAGAAGGAGCCACAGTGAGCACCGTGGACACGTTCGGATCGAAGGGAACGCTGGAGGTCTCGGGCAAGTCCTACGAGATCTTCCGGCTCAACGCGGTCGAGGGGGTCGAGCGCCTCCCGTACTCCCTGAAGATCCTCGCCGAGAACCTCCTGCGCACCGAGGACGGCGCCAACATCACCGCCGACCACGTGCGCGCCCTCGCGTCCTGGGACCCGGACGCACAGCCCGACACCGAGATCCAGTTCACGCCGGCGCGCGTGATCATGCAGGACTTCACCGGCGTGCCCTGCGTCGTCGACCTCGCCACCATGCGCGAGGCGGTCGCCTCGCTCGGCGGCGACGCCACCAAGGTCAACCCGCTGGCCCCCGCCGAGATGGTCATCGACCACTCCGTGCAGATCGACGTCGCCGGCCGCGCGGACGCCTTCGCGCGCAATGTCGAGTTCGAGTACCAGCGCAACCACGAGCGCTACCAGTTCCTGCGCTGGGGCCAGACGGCGTTCGACGACTTCAAGGTCGTCCCGCCGGGCACCGGTATCGTGCACCAGGTCAACATCGAGTACCTGGCCCGCACCGTCATGACCCGCGAGGTGGGCGGCGCGCTGCGTGCCTACCCCGACACCTGCGTCGGCACCGACTCGCACACCACCATGGTCAACGGCCTGGGCGTGCTCGGCTGGGGCGTCGGCGGCATCGAGGCCGAGGCCGCGATGCTGGGCCAGCCCGTGTCGATGCTCATCCCGCGCGTCGTCGGCTTCAAGCTCAGCGGCTCGATCCCGGCGGCCGTGACGGCCACCGACGTCGTGCTCACGATCACGCAGATGCTGCGCCAGCACGGCGTCGTCGGCAAGTTCGTCGAGTTCTACGGTGAGGGCGTGGCCCAGGTGCCGCTCGCGAACCGCGCCACCATCGGCAACATGTCGCCGGAGTTCGGCTCGACGGCCGCGATCTTCCCGATCGACTCCGTCACCGTCGACTACCTGCGCCTGACCGGCCGTTCCGAGGAGTCGCTCGCGCTGGTCGAGGCGTACGCCAAGGAGCAGGGCCTCTGGCTCGACGCCGACACCCCGGAGCCGGTGTTCTCCGAGTACCTCGAGCTCGACCTGTCGACGGTCGTGCCCTCGATCGCCGGACCCAAGCGCCCGCAGGACCGCATCGAGCTGACGAACGCCAAGAACGCGTTCCTGCGCGATCTGCCCAACTACGCGCCCGAGGTCGGGGCGGGCGCCGACGAGGTCGGCCGCGAGTCGTTCCCCGCCTCCGACTCGCCGGCGCCCGCCGGGAACGGCCGCAAGCACGTGCACGTCACGAACAGCGAGGGCAAGGAGTTCGAGCTGTTCCACGGCGCCGTCGCGATCGCCTCGATCACGTCCTGCACCAACACCTCGAACCCGTCGGTCATGATCGCCGCTGCGCTGCTCGCGAAGAACGCCGTCGAGAAGGGCCTCGTGTCCAAGCCGTGGGTCAAGACGTCCATGGCGCCGGGCTCGCAGGTCGTGACCAACTACTACGAGAAGGCCGGCCTGTGGCCGTACCTCGAGAAGCTGGGCTTCCACCTGGTCGGCTACGGCTGCGCCACCTGCATCGGCAACTCGGGCCCGCTCGACGAGAAGGTCTCCGAGGCCGTCAACGAGCACGACCTGTCGGTCGTCTCGGTGCTCTCGGGCAACCGTAACTTCGAGGGTCGCATCAACCCGGACGTCAAGATGAACTACCTGGCGTCCCCGCCGCTGGTCATCGCGTACGCCCTCGCCGGCACCATGGAGTTCGACTTCGAGCACGACCCGCTGGGCCGTGACGAGGCCGGCAACCCGGTGTTCCTCCGCGACCTCTGGCCCTCGCCGGACGAGGTCGAGAAGACCATCGCGTCGTCCATCGACCGCAAGATGTTCGAGTCCGACTACGCCGACGTGTTCAAGGGCGACGAGCGCTGGGCCGCGCTGGAGACCCCCGAGGGCGACACGTTCGCCTGGGACCCCGAGTCGACGTACGTGCGCAAGCCCCCGTACTTCGACGGCATGGGCATGACGCCGGAGCCCGTCACCGACTTCTCGGGCGCCCGCGTGCTCGCCAAGCTCGGCGACTCGGTCACGACCGACCACATCAGCCCGGCCGGCTCCATCAAGCCGGACAGCCCGGCGGGCACGTACCTCGCCGAGCACGGTGTGGGCCGCCGCGACTTCAACTCCTACGGCTCGCGCCGCGGTAACCACGAGGTCATGATCCGCGGCACGTTCGCGAACATCCGCCTGCGCAACCAGCTCCTGAACGATGTCGAGGGTGGCTTCACCTTCAACTTCGTCAAGAACGCGCAGGACACGATCTACGACGCCGCGCAGGACTACGCCGCGGCGGGCACCCCGCTCGTGGTGCTCGGCGGCAAGGAGTACGGCTCCGGCTCGTCGCGTGACTGGGCCGCCAAGGGCACCGCGCTCCTGGGCGTCAAGGCCGTCATCACCGAGAGCTTCGAGCGGATCCACCGCTCCAACCTCATCGGCATGGGCGTCCTGCCCCTGCAGTTCCCGGCCGGCCAGAACGCCGAGACGCTGGGTCTGGACGGCACCGAGGTCTTCGACGTCACCGGCGTCACGGCGCTGAACGAGGGCGTCACGCCCGAGACGGTCAAGGTCACCGCGACCAAGGCCGACGGCACCACGGTCGAGTTCGACGCCGTCGTCCGCATCGACACCCCGGGCGAGGCGGACTACTACCGCAACGGCGGCATCCTGCAGTACGTGCTGCGCCAGCTCGTCGCGTAACGCGCGAGGCGCCTCGCGCCTCATGTGGTCGGCAGAACGTCAGGAGGTCGGTAGCCCGGGCTACCGACCTCCTGACGTTCTGCCGACCACCCGAGTCCTCGGGCAGGTACTGCTACCGGCCGACGTCGGACCGCTTGGCCGCGTTCACCAGCCGGTTTCCCTGCTTCTGCGTGATGATCTCGTCCAGCCGGAGCCGGTCGACGATCTGGCGGACATGGCTCACGAACGCGCTGTGACTGACCCACGCGCCGTCCGCGTCGATCAGGTCGGCGATCGTGCAGCCGTTACCGGTGTCGAGGTTCGCGACCTTGCTGTCCACGTCGCCCATGATCACCGTCGGGCGCTCGTCGGAGACCGGGCACGCGTCGATCCCCTCCCGGGCGATCGAGAACCTGAGCGTCCCCGTCCGCGTGACGTTCCCGGCGTTGTCGGTCGCCCGGTACCCGAGCTCGTGCGCCCCACCCTCCGTGACCACGATCGGCCCCGTGTACTCCCGGAAGATGAAGTCGTCGAGCGCGTACTCGATGAACGCCACCCCGGACTCGCCGTCGCGGGCGTTGATGGTGATGGTCGCCGAGTCGATGTAGGAACCCTCGTCGTCCTGGTCACCGTCGACCTGCGCCGACGCGATCGGCTGCGTCGTGTCCGGCGGGTCCGCGCCGCCGACGACCACCAGGTCGACCTCGCCGGGCTGCGAGACGTTCCCGGCGTTGTCGGTGGCCCGGTAGGACAACGTGTGCGTGCCCGTAACGGAGACCACCACGGGGGCCGTGTAGGCCTTGTAGCCGGTGCCGTCCAGGTTGTACTCCACGCTCTTGACGCCCGTGCCGGCGTCCTCGGCCAGGAGGCTCACCGTCGCGGAGCCGACGTACGCGCCGTCGGCGTCCTGCTCGCCCGTGACCTCCGCGGTGACCGCCGGGGGAGTGGTGTCCTCCGTGGACGGCTCGACGACGGTGAACGTCGCGGAACCGGGTGCGGAGACGTTGCCGGCGTTGTCCGTGGCCCGGTAGGTCACGGTGTGCTCACCGACCGTGTCGACGACCACGGGGTCGGTGTAGGGCGCGTACTCGCCGCCGTCGAGCGCGTACTCGACGCTCGCCACACCCGAGCCGGCGTCCACCGCCGTGAGGTTCACGGTGGCGGTGCCGACGTAGGCACCGTCGTCGTCGAGCTCGCCCGTCACCTCGGGGGTGACGGTGGGTGCCGTCGTGTCCTCCCCGTCGGAGGGCACCACCGTCACGTGCAGCATCTCGGGTTCCGAGACGTTGCCCGCGTTGTCGGTGGCGCGGTACTCGAGCATGTACATGCCCGGCTCGTCGAGCACGACGGGTTCGCCGTAGGGCGCGTACTCGCCGCCGTCGAGCGAGTACTCGACCGAGGCGACGCCGGAGCCCTCGTCCTCGGCCGCGAGGCTCACGGTCGCCGAGCCGATGTAGGCGCCGTCGGCGTCCTGCTGGCCCGCGACGTCGGCGGTCACCACCGGTGCGGTGGTGTCCTCGCCCGGGTCCTCGGTGACGACGAGCTCGCCCACCATCGTGCTGTGGCCGGGGATCGCGCAGAAGTACCGGTACGTGCCCGGGGTGAGGACCACCTCGGCCTCGTAGCGGCCGTCGTTCTCGTCGAACGGGTTGGCCAGGATGTCCAGCGTGACGTCGTGGTTGTACCCCGGCGTGCTGGTGTCGAACGTCAGCGTGTGCGACATGCCGATGTTGTTGCCGGTCGCCGCGCTGTTCTCGAACACCACCGTGGCGGCCCCGGCGGTCGCCGTGGCGGGTGCCGAGGCGTACTCCGAGACGCTGGCGTCAGCGGTCCAGGTCAGTACCTGGTCCGCTGCCTGGTCCGCTGCCTGATCCGCGGCCTGCTCGGTAGCCTGGTCGGTTGCTCGGACGGCTGCTCGGTCTGTCGCCGGTGCGGACGCCGAAGACTTCCCGACGGACCACGCGGTCACGCCGTCGTCGTGGCGATCTGCGGCGGCCGCCCCGGGCGGGGCCAGCGGCAGTGCCACGAGGGCACTGACCGCGGCCCCTGCCAGGAGGCGGGACAGCTTCTGTCTCATGGGCTTACCTCTCCTGTTCGCGGGCCTGGTCACAGGTCACGCACCCGGATGTTGCGGAACTCCATCGCGTCAGCGTCGCCGTGGTTCTGCAGGCCGATGAACCCGCTGAGGAACTGCCGCAGGTCCGTCGGCGGGTCACCGGGGCGCGAGGACTCCTTGCCCGGCGAGTTGTCGAACTCGTTGATCACCACGCCGTTGCGGATGATCGTGTACTGCTGGCCGACCACCTGGATCTCGTAGTCGTTCCACTCGCCCTTGGGGGTCACCCCGGCCTCCTCGAGGGTGTTGGGGTCGAAGTTGTACACCGATCCCGTCTTCTGGGGCTCGCCGGACTCCCCGTCGTAGATCTGGATCTCCTGGCCGCAGTAGATCGCTATCCAGGCCTCGGCATCGTTGATCTGCCCGCACTCGGGCTGCTCGTCCTGCGGCAGCCGCGGGTCGGGGAACCGCGTGAAGACGCCGCTGTTGGCGTGGCCGGCGCCCGGCGCGACGTCCTTGAACTCCAGCTTCAGGGAGAAGTCCTCGAGCTCCTCGCCCGGGTGCCAGAGCATGCCCAGCCCGCCCTGGGCCCGGATGGACCCGTCGTCGCGCAGGTCGAAGTGACCGCCCGGAGCCTGGCGCCAGCCGGCCAGCGACTGAGCCGTACCGTCGAAGAGCCACCGGTACCCGGTGCTGCCCGGCGCCCCGACGCCGGAGCGCTCGGCGGCCTGGATCAGCTTCCGGCGCTCGTTCTTCGTGATGGCCTTGTCGGCCAGGAGCTGGTCGGCCACCGCGGTCACGTGGTTCACGAACCGGCCGTTGGTGTCCCACTCCTTCTCGTCCTGGATCAGGTCGTTGACCGTGCAGCCGCCCAGGTCGTGGTTCGTCACGCCGCTGTCCGCGGTACCCATCCGGACGGTGTCCCGGTCGTCGGGGATGGTGCACGTGGTCTCGACCGGTACGTCGATCTCGCTCGTCTCGCCGTCGGCGTAGGTCACCGTGAGCGTGGCGTCGTAGCTCCCCACCCGGGTGTAGGTGTGCCGCGGGTTCGCCTCGGTCGAGGTGCTCCCGTCCCCGAAGTCCCAGGCGTAGGAGACGCCGCCCGAGTCACCGCCCGTGAACGCGACGGTGAGCGGGCTGCTCTGCACGCTGGCCCCGGAACCGGCCGGTACCGGCGTCGGCGCACCGCCCGTGTAGGAGATCCGGGTCAGCTTCTGCCGGTCGGTGAGCGAGAAGAAGCCGCCGCCGTAGTCGAGCAGGTACAGCGCCCCGTCCGGACCGAACTTGGCGTCCATCCACTGGTCGACGTCGTCGTTGCCGTTGCCGCCCTGGACGATCTGGCGCAGGTCCTCGGCGAACACCGGCGGAGCGGCCTCGTCCACCGTGTCCGGGTTCACCGTGACGGCGATCCGGTTGTTCGAGTTGGACTGGTCACCGATGAACCACTTGTCGTCCCAGTACGCGGGCCAGGCGACACCGCTCCTGGTGTCCACCTCGGACCGGTGGTAGGTCGGGCCGTTCATGATCGCCTGACCGCCACCCCGCAGGTACGGCTGGGTGTAGGTCGCCTCGGCGTCCACGTACGACGGGATGCCGCCCTCGCCCTCGGGGAAGACCGGTCCACCACCGCTCGGCGAGTACCAGATCATGTTGTCGCGCACCGGCGGGAGGTCCACCAGGCCCGTGTTGCGCGGCGAGGTGTTCTTCGGGTTGTCGCAGTCGTACCAGCCGGTCAGGACCGTCGCGTCCTCGTTGCTGCGGTCACGGTAGGGCTGCCCGTTACCCATGCAGTAGGGCCAGCCCTGGTTGCCCGCCGAGGTGATGATCGTGGCGGTCTCGTACTTCGCCGGCCCGAGCTCCGGGTCCGGCAGGCCCGCGTCCGGCCCCACCCACGCCGCCGTCAGCCAGTCGTTCTGCTTGTCGTAGGCCAGGCGCGAGATGTTGCGCACACCCATCACGTAGATCTCCGGGCGCGTCTTGTCGCCCGGGTCGTCCGCCTCGGGGAACAGGTTTCCCTCGGGGACCGTGAACGTGCCGTCCGGCTCCGGGTGGATCCGCAGGATCTTGCCGTTCAGGTTGTTCGTGTTGCCGGCCGTGCGCCGCGCGTCCTGGAACGAGATGCCCGCGAACTCCTGGGTCCAGTTGTTGCCCGAGTAGCCACCGGAACCGCCCGAGGAGTTGGCGTCGCCGGAACCGATGTACAGGTTGCCGTCGTTGTCGAAGTCCATGCCGCCGCCCGCGTGGCAGCAGCTGTGGATCTGCGTCTCCCACTCCAGCAGGTCCTTGCGCGTGGACTGGTCGATGGTGTTCGCCTCGGCGTCGTACGTGAAGCGCGAGACCGTCCGCAGGCCGACGCGGCGCTCGCGGTCGATCGACTCGTGCGGCATCCAGTAGAGGTAGATCCACTGGTTCTCGTCGAACTCCGGGTCGAGGGTCAGCCCCAGCAGGCCCTCCTCGTTCTTGACCAGCTCGCTGCCGCTGCCGCGGTTACCCATGACGTCGAGGGTGGTCAGGAGCTTCGTGGTCCCCGAGTCCGGGTCCCAGCGGTGGACCGTGCCGCAGCCGAGCCCCACCTCCGGGTCGTCCCACGACACCACCGGACCGGACGGGCAGGCGGCCTTGCCGATGTAGAAGACGCCGCCGTCGGGCGCCACGGTCAGGCCGTGGGGCTCGCCGATCTGGTCGAGCTTGCCCGCCGCGTTCTTCACCGTCAGCCGCTCGGCCTCGTAGTTCGCCGCGATGGTCGCCTGGCAGTCGCCGCGCGCCATGCCCGTCGACCAGAGCAGGCCGCCCAGCAGGTGGTCGCGGAACTCGTCCTCCGCGTAGGTCTCGGCGGTGCCGCCCATGCCGGTGTAGAACGACCGGCCACCGTCGTAGTCACGGCACCACGAGATCGGGTGGAACGGGCCGTTCGCGCTCTCGCCCGGCTCGTAGTCCCACTCCTGGACCTGCGCGATGGTGTGCACCTCGCCGATCGGGTTCGGCGACCAGTTCAGCCAGCGGTCCGAGCGGGTCCAGTTCAGCGGCAGCCCGTCGTTGGCCGGGTGCGCCCGGTCGACGACGTTGACCGTCGCCTCCTGCACGGGGACCTCGGGGTCGGGCTCCTCCTCGCCGGTGCCGTCGAAGAGCTGGATCTCGGCGAGCTGGGTCAGGTCGTCGCCCGCATTCTCCGTGATGTCGAGCCGGTAGTGCTGGTAGGCCTCTTCGTTCTCGAACCGGTAGTCCATCGGGGTGAACCGGTCGGGGAACTCCTGGTCCGACTGGGTGTCCAGGTCGGTCCACGTCTCGCCGTCGGTGGAACCCTGCAGCGTCCAGCTCTTCGGGTCGCGGCCGGCGAAGTCGTTCGCCGACGTCAGCGCGTACCGCGTCGCGACGACGGCCTCCTCCATCTCGAGGTCGATCGTCGCCGTCGGCTCGAAGGCGAGCCACTTGGTGTTCGAGTCGCCGTCGATCAGGTTCTCGGCGTCCTCGTTCGGCGGGTTCTCGGCGTTCGCGCTGACGCTCGCGACGGCCAGCGGGTCCGGCAGGTTGCCGGCCGGCCGGGTGCCGATCAGGCCCGTGAACCACTGCGAGCGGTCCTGCGCGCGTGCGGCGTCGCGGATGCCGAGGAAGCCGCCGCCGTCCTGCACGTAGGCCTTGAGCGCGTCCTCCTGCGCGGTGCTGAGCTCGACGCCCTCGGCGGACAGGAAGACGACGCCGCGGAACGCCGCGAGGTTCTGCGCGGTGAAGGCCCTCGGGTCGCTGGCGGTGCGCACGGTGAACCCGTGCTCGGCGCCCAACTCCTTGATGGTCCTGGTCGCGGTCGCCACGGGGTCGGCCTGCTTGTCCGGCGCGCCGTGGAACACGAGCACGTTGATGTCTTCCGCGTCCGCGGCGAGGGCCGCCGGCGCGACCGCTACCGGGGCGGCGTCGGCCGTCGTGGTCCGCTGGGCCTGGGCGGGGACCGTGGCCAGCCCCATGACGAGGGCGGTGCCGGCTGCCGCGGCGAGTGCGCCGCGTACCGACCTGCGCGGGGCTGCCGCCCCGAAGATCCTGCGTCTTCCTGTCCGTTCCATCGCTGCTCCTTTGCGCGTGGTCGATGCGTGCGGTCAGTGGCCGGAGTGGGCCGTGCCTGTCCCTGCGCCTGACTGGGTGGTGCCGGTCTCTCCGGCGTTCTTCGTCGTGGTCTCTGTGCCGGACTGGGCGGCGCCGCTGGTGAGGTGGCCGCCGTGCTCGTGGAACCTGTCGATGGCGTCCTGCGCGCCGGGGGGCATGGAACCGTCCGCGTTGCGGACCAGGAAGACCCCTGCCATGCCGCCGTCCGAGTGGAACTGGACGTGGCAGTGGTACATCCACGCGCCCGCGCCGACCTTCTGGCCGGCCTTCACCTGGAACCCGAACGAGTCGCCCGGATTCAGGTCGCGGGTGTCGATCACCTGGCTGGGGTCGTCGGGTCCGGTCAGGTAGCCGGTCCGGTTGTTCGCCCAGCGGTGGGCGTGCAGGTGGAAGGTGTGGAGCTGGTCGCCGTGCCCGATCGCGACGAACTCGACGGTCTCGCCGAGGTTCGCCTCGAACATCGGGGTGTCGGGCGCCGACTTGTTGTTGATGGTCATGTCGTTGAACACGACCGTGTACGTCCGGTCGGGCACGATGTCGCCCTTGCGCCGCACGATGAGCCCGCCGTACAGGCCGGCACGCAGTCCCGCGGTGCCGTGCTCACCGCCCAGCGCATGGTCGTGGTAGTGCCAGTAGCCGGCGCTGCCGGGCAGCCAGTGGCCGTCGTCCTGCTGGGTCTGCACGTGGCTGCCCCACGTGTACGTGCGGGTCTCGCCGGGCTCGTTGAAGGAGTCGTTGAACGGGCTGCCGTCCGACTCGGTCTTGTAGTCGACGCCGTGCGGGTGGATGGACAGCCGCTTGTCGGTGTTGTTGACCAGCTCGATCTGGAGGGTGTCGCCCTCCCACATCTCCAGCAGGGGACCGGGGATGGTGGCCTTGCCGGGCGTGAGCCCGTAGCCGTAGAGCCCGCCGGGCAAGGGCTCCGCGTAGACGGTGATGTGCCGGGTGGTGCCCAGCGGGCGGACGGTCCCGGTCCCCGCCGCGGCGGCGGTGTCCGCGCCGAGCGCCAGCGCCGCGGTCGGCGCCATCAGCCCGGCGAGCGTGCCGGTCAGGATCGAGCGGCGGGATACGGCGCTCTGCGTGGACCGGCTCTGCGTGGATCTGGGTTCGACGTTGTTCTCAGGCATGCGTCTCCGTTCGACACCACCGGGCATGCGGATGCGGGCCCGGCGAGACAGGGATCAGGAGGTATGGGGGCTCAGGCGCGCGAGGCCGTCGGCGGCGACGCCGTGTGTGACAGCGTTGTCACGAAGGTGGACCACATCGTCGTTCCCTCCAAGGACGTTGGCTCGTGACCGTCAGCGGCGGCGGTCACGCCCTCATGACCCATGCGGCCACCCGTTGAAAAGACATGAGATGGCTCGCATGCGTTTTGTGCACCACAAGGTGGCTTTGCGAACCTATGGCGACTTATGCCGAGTGTCAAGCAAAAGTTGAAGGAACAACGTCAGACTTCTGTGTGGAAGGCTGCGGCGGGCTGCTACGGAGGCGGTAGCAGGACCCACACGGCGGTCACCACCAGGATGGTCCCGGCGAGGAGCCCGGTCAGCGGGTGGGCGAGCGCCGCCGTCGAACGCGGGCCCCGGGGTCTGGTGACGGTCCGCAGCACCCAGGCGAGCGGCCACACCGCCAGGGCCGCCAGGATCCCGGCCGCGGCACCCAGGTACAGGAGGGACACGCCGAGCGTGTTGGCGATGATCGCCACCTGGATCGCCGTGGACAGCGCGACGACCGTCGGGATCAGGTGGAGCCGCGGCTTGCCCGCGGTGACGCCGGCCTTGTCCTCGTCCTTGGCGGCCGCCACCGCCCGCCGGTACTTGCTCGCGATGAGCCCGGTGCACAGCCGGGTGAGGCCGCCGTGGGCCAGGAGCGCCGCGACGTAGATGGCCACGACCCGCCCTGTCACCACAGAGCCGTCGGGCCAGGCCCGCACGGCCGTCACGACGGCGATCGCCACGACGCCGCAGGCGAGCGCGACGCCCGCGATGGGCAGGAGCCGGGTCCAGGGTCCGGAGTGCCGGACGGTCCAGGCGAACCACAGCGCCGCCAGGATGCTCGTAGCCGTCGCCGCCAGGGCGTGGTCGCTCGCGTACTGCATGGTGATCCCCTTCGCGGAACCGGCGCGGACCGGGCATCAGCGTAGGGTGTTTTCGCAGGTCAGGGAAGTGTTTGTGCATTTGGATGGGGTTGGGTCCCCGGGCGGGCGGTCACGCGGACGCCGGGGCCGCCAGATGGTCGAGGATCCTGGACCGGACCACCGGGTCGCCGAGGATCTTGTTGTGTCCCAGCCCCGTCGTCGTGAACAGCTCGCTCGACGAGGCGTGGGCCTCGTGGAGCTGCTCGGACAGGGCGTGAGGATTCATGCGGTCCCCGGCGTCGTGTATCCAGAGCGCGGGGACCGACGCCGGCACGGGGTGCGCCAGCAGGTCGAACCGTTCGTAGACGTCGGGCTCGCCGGGCAGTCCGTAGCGCTGCACGGCGGTCGCGAAGCGGTCCCGCAGCGCCCAGGGGAGTCCCGACACCCGGACGAACCAGTCGGTGGCGGAGCGGACCGACGTGAGGGCGGAGATCCCGGTGAATCGCTCGGTCCGGACGCCCTCGTGCAGGGCGATCCCGGCCGCGAGCACGCCGAGCGAGTGCCCGACCACTGCCGCCCAGGGCGCGTTCTCGGCGTCGGACAGCCGGCGGATGATGTCGAGGTCGTCGAGCCCGGTGCGGCCGCGCCCGCCGGAGTCACCGTGGGCGGGGGCGTCGTAGCTGACGACCCGGAGCCCGGCGGCGGTGAGGTCCTCGACGATCCGGCCGAACGCCGAGGCGCGTGAGCGCCAGCCATGCACGAGCAGGACGCCGGGCGCGCCGGGCTCGCCCCAGGAGTACGTGGCGACCTGGGTGGTTCGACGCGCGCCGCCGCGGAACGTGGGGCGGTGGACGAGCGAGCCGCGGCGTGCGGAGTCGTGGACCGGCCGGTCGGCGAGCCGGACCGGCGCGGGCGGGCCGGGCCGCCAGTAGGCGACCGAGCCGAGCGCCAGGGCGAGCGGCGGCGCGGTGCGGCCGAGGGCGCGGAACGTGGCTCGGGTGACGCGCTGGGTCTGGGGCACGGAGGACCTCCGGGGGCTGTCTGAGGCTGGCTGGGCCTGGCTGAACAATCTGTACGATCGTTCGCACACTATCTGATGTGCGAACGGTCGTACACTCTCTTTCATGGACCTCACCACCGACCTGCGCCGTGCCCGGGGTGACCGCACGCGCCGCGCCGTGCTGGACCAGGCGGTACAGGAGGCGTCGGTGAGCGGGCTCGACGCGCTGTCCTTCGGCACGCTCGCCACCTCCGCGCCCGTGAACAAGAGCGCTATCGCCGGGCTGTTCGGGTCCAAGGAGAAGCTCCAGCTCGCCGCCGTGGAACGGGCCACGGAGATCTACCGCGACCACGTGGTGGTCCCGGCGCGCTCCGCTCCACGGGGCCTGCCACGGCTGTGGGCGCTGGTGCTGGCCTGGACCGAGTACTCGCGTACGCGCGTGTTCCGCGGAGGCTGCTTCTTCCGCACGGTCGAGGTCGAGTTCGACATGCGTGAGGGCGCCGTGCGGGACGCGGTGGTGGCGGCGCAGCGGTCCTGGGAGTCGTACGTCCGCCACCAGGTGCGCACGGCCGCCGACGCCGGCGAGCTGGCCCCGGGAACCGACCCCGACCAGGTCGAGTTCGAGATCAACGCGCTGCTGAACGCCGCCAACGACCGCTCGCTCCTGTACGGCGACGACGCCGTCTACGGGCGCACCGAGACGGCGGTCCGGGCGCTCCTGGTGGCGCACGGGGCGGACCCGGCCGCGCTGCGCTGACCCTCCTGCTCTGACCTGCTGCTCTGACCTGCGGTGTCGGGCGATGGCCGAATGTTTCAAGCCGTTATACATGTGCTCGTTACCCTCTGTTCATGGTGCTGCGGAACGAGGGTCCCGACGACGCGTCCGTCCCACCTGCGGCCGTCCCGCTCGCCACCACCCGCTGGGGTGCCGGACCCGGGAGGGCGCTCCTGCTGCACGGCACCGTGTCGGCCGGCGCCACCTGGTGGCAGCTCGCGGCGACCCTCGCGGCGGACGGTTACGAGGTCGTCGCCCCCGACCTGCGGGGCCACGGGACGAGCCCGCGCGCCGACTCGTACCTGCTCGCCGACCACGTCGCCGACGTGCTGGCCCTCGGCACCGGCTGGGACCTCGTGGTGGGACACGGCCTCGGGGGCCTGCTCGGTGCGCTGGCCGCCGACTCCGACTCCGACCGCAAGTTCGCGCG
Organism: Promicromonospora sp. CA-289599; assembly: GCF_050936155.1. Taxonomy (NCBI): domain Bacteria; kingdom Bacillati; phylum Actinomycetota; class Actinomycetes; order Micrococcales; family Promicromonosporaceae; genus Promicromonospora; species Promicromonospora sp. CA-289599. The sequence goes on along the minus strand of NZ_JBNJNI010000001.1, from coordinate 323,271 downwards.
CCGCCTCGTGCTGCTCGACCCCGCGCTCGACATCCCGGACGACCGGTTCGAGGCGGGCGCGGCGGCGGAGATCGCCGAGGCCGCCCACCCGCGCTCGCCCCGGGCGGTGCAGGCGGAGCACCCGGCCTGGGACCTGCGCGACGTCACGGCGGTCGCGGACGCCGCGAAGGCTGCCGATGCCACAGCGGTGGCGCGCACCCTGCGGGACAACACGCCGTGGCGGTACACCGGCGTCATCAGCCGCCTCGTGGTCCCCACGCTCGTGCTGAGCGCCGACCCCGCCCACGGCGCCCTGTTCCCGTCACCCACCGGCGTCGAGCTCATGATCCGCAACCCGAGCGTTCGGGTGCGGATGGTGGTGGGCGCCGGGCACGCGGTGCACCGCGACCGGTCCGCTGCCGTGTCGGCCGCCATCCGGTCGTTCCTCTGGTGAACGCTCCGTGGTGAACGCTCCGCTGTGCAGCAGCCTCCGGAACCGGAGTTAAGGTCGGGCAGTGAGCTCCTCCGCATCCGCACGCAAGCAGCTGGTCGCGCTCGCCGAGCAGGGCTTCGACGGGCCGTGGCGGCACGCGCGCGGTGACTTCACGACCGACGCCCGCCCTGCCTCGGTCCTCGTGCTGTTCGGCGTCCTGGACGACCTGGCCGCCGACCGCGACGACCACGACCTCGCGGTGCCCGCCGACCTCGACGTGCTGCTGCTCGCCCGGGCCGCGACGCTGCGCAGCCACGCCGGCCAGGTCGCCTTCCCTGGCGGACGCGCCGACGACGGGGAGGACGCCGTGGCCGCCGCCCTGCGCGAGGCCGTCGAGGAGACCGGGCTGGACCCGGCAGGCGTCGAGGTGCTCGGCGCGTTCGACGAGCTGCCCATGCCGGTCAGCAACCACGTGGTCACCCCGGTGCTCGGCTGGTGGTCCCGGCCCACGCCCGTCGGCGTCGTCGACGTCGCCGAGTCCGCGCACGTCTTCCGCGCGCCCGTCGCCGACCTCCTGGACCCCGCCAACCGGTTCACGGTGGTCGCCCGCCGCGGCAACCAGACCTGGCGTGGCCCGGGCTTCCACGTGCACGACGGCGACCTCACCCACCTCGTGTGGGGGTTCACCGCCGGGATCCTGGACGCCATGTTCGACCAGCTCGGCTGGACCGAGGACTGGGACCGCACCAAGGAGCTCGGCATCTCGTGACACCCACCGCCGACGCACCGAGGAGCACCAGTTGACCGACGTGACCCGCGACGCCATCCGCGCCGCCGAGGCCCTGATCCGCCCGCACGTGCGGCACACCCCCGTGCTGGACGTCGACCTGGCGGACTTCGGCCGCCCCGCGCACCCCGTCTCGCTCAAGCTCGAGTGCCTGCAGCACTCCGGCTCGTTCAAGGCGCGCGGCGCGTTCACGAGCCTGCTCACCCGCGAGGTGCCCGACGCCGGCGTGGTCGCCGCCTCGGGCGGCAACCACGGTGCCGCCGTCGCCTATGCCGCGGCCCGGCTCGGGATCCCCGCCACGATCTTCGTGCCGAGCGTGACCTCGCCGGCCAAGGCCGACCGCATCCGCGGCTACGGCGCGAAGCTCGTCGTGGGCGGCGACCGGTACGCCGACGCGCTCGCCGCGAGCGAGGAGTTCGTCGCCGGCACCGGCGCCATGACGGTGCACGCCTACGACCAGCCCGAGACGCTCGTCGGACAGGGCACGCTCGGGCTGGAGATCGCCCAGGACCTGCCCGACGTCGACACGCTGCTCGTCGCGGTGGGCGGCGGCGGGCTCATCGGCGGCATCTCCGCCTGGTTCCGCGGCGACGTGAAGGTCGTCGCCGTCGAACCAGAGGGCGCGCCGACGCTGCACCGCGCGCTCGCCGCCGGCGAGCCGGTCGACGCGCCCACCGAGGGCATCGCCGCCGACTCGCTGGCACCCCAGCAGGTGGGCCGGCTCATGTTCCCGCTGGCCCAGCAGTTCGTCGCCGAGTCGGTCCTGGTCACCGACGACGCCATCGCGTCCGCCCAGCACTCCCTCTGGGACACGGCCCGTGTCGTGGCCGAGCCGGGCGGCGCGGCGGCGCTCGCCGCCGTCCTGTCCGGGAGCTACGTGCCGGAGCCGGGGGAGCGGGTAGCGGTGCTGGTGTGCGGGGCCAACACGACGGCCGTGCGGTTCTGACCCGCGGCCGTACGGCTCACGCGCCGACGGCGACCGCGGCCTCCTCGGTGTCCTCGTCCTCGGCGCCTTCGTCCTCTGCGTCCTCGTCCTCGTCGTCCTCCGGTTCCTCCGGCCCGGCGACCAGGAGGTCGATGTGCAGACCGAGCAGCGCCCCGTCGGCGTCGTGCGTGGTGACGACCGGGTAGAAGCCGTCGCCCCAGCCGGAGTGGCTGAGCACTATGTTCTCGCCGGCCGTGGCCAGCGGCAGGGTGATGTTGGCGCAGCCGTTCCGGTAGTGGTCCGGGTCGTCCTGGAGCGCGAACCAGGACCGTTCGGTGCCGTTGTCGAAGAGGTCCTCGTACCAGTCGTCCTCCCGGGGCGGCATGCAGGCGGTGGCCGCCCCGGCGTCCGTGAAGGCGACGGTGCCCGCGTCGACACCGACGCCGTAGAACTCGTCGCCGGTGGGCGGCTCGGCGCCGTCCGGCGAGACGAGCCGCACCTCGGCGACCGGAGCGGCGTCGGAGATCACGAGGGACAGGTACGCCTCCCGCGGGTGGCTGCCGTCGCGGGCCTCCGAGACGTCGGCGACGGTGACCCGCACCGGGTACGAGCCCGGCGGCACGGTGGCCACCAGGCCGTCGCCCAGGGTGACGTACGGGTCGGACGCCTCGACCCGCCCCGACGGCACGTGCAGCACGCCGAGGTCGTGCACCGTCTGGGGGTGGGGCGTGCCGTCAGGTGTGCCGGGCAGGAGGGCGAAGAGGGGCCTGAAGTAGGACATGCGAGGAAGGTAGCGGGAGTCACCGACACTCAGGTATCGCTCAGCCGAACAGCTGGTCGATCGCGTGCTCCCCGACGCCGACCATGATCGGGTGCGTGTCCGGGTAGGAGAAGCAGATGGCCGTGTACAGCAGCGCCCAGCCGCGCGCGCGACGCCACATCCCGGCGTCCCAGCCGCGGCCGTCCCGCGCCTGGGTGTCGACCACGCGACGGAAGCGGTCGCGGCCCTCGGCGTCGAAGGTCAGCCACACCGCGCCGAGGTCCGACGCCGGGTCGCCGCTGGTCACGTCCCCGAAGTCGATCACGGCGGCGAGCCGGTCGCCGTCGGCCACCAGGTTGGCCGGGTGCGGGTCGCCGTGCAGCCACACGGGGACGCCGTCGTAGCCGGGGGCGTCGGCGGCGTCGGCCCACAGCTCGTTCGCCCGGTCCTGGAACCGCTCGGGGAGCAGGGTGACGCGGTCCTCGAAGGTCGCGGTCCGCTCGGCGACGGGGATCCCGCGGAACCTGTTCCCGGGGGCGTCCTCGGGCGCCGGCTGGTGCAGCGCGACGAAGACCCGCGCCAGATGCTCGGCCCACGGTGTGCGTCGCGCCGCCGGGACGGTGGCCGCCGGGACGCCGTCGGCCCACCGCACTATGCCCCACGGCCACGGGTAGCCGAGCGCCGCGCTGGGCGCGCCGGTGCGGACCGGGACGGGGACCGGCACGGGCAGCCGCGGGGCGAGCAGCGGGAGCACCCGGTGCTCGTTGCGTATGAGCTGCGCCCCGAGCTCGCGCCGGGGGAGGCGGAGCGCGAGGTCGTCACCCAGGCGGATCATCACGTTGTCCCAGCCGTTCGCCACCAGCTTCAGCGGCAGGCCGGCGAGGTCCGGGTGCTGCTCCTCGAGGAGCGCTCGGCTGAGGTCGACTGTGACGTCGAGGTCGGCGGCGACCACGGCGGCCTCCTTAGTCCTGTGCGTGGAGCGGGCGGGCGGTCAACGGTACCGGTGTGCCCATACTGGAGCATGGCCACCACCTGGACCGACGACGATCCCGCCGCCTACCTCGACGCGGTGACGCCCGCGGTGCGCCGTCGCGATGCCCTGACCCTGCGCGATCTCCTGGAACGCGTCACGGGTGAGCGGCCGCGCATGTTCGGCACCTCGATCGTCGGGTTCGGCGAGTACCGGTACGAGTACCCGAGCGGCCGCTCCGGGCACGCGCCCGCCGCGGGGTTCGCGCCCCGCAAGGCGGCCAGCACGGTGTACCTGGCGGACGGCGTCGGTGCGCACGAGGAGCTGCTGGCCGGGCTCGGCCCGCACACCACCGGCGTCGGCTGCCTGTACCTGAAGGACCTCGACCGGGTCGATCTCGCGGTGCTCGAGGAGATCGTGCGCCGCTCCTGGGCGACGGTCACCGACGGGACGTTCGGGCAGCGGGCAGCGGAATCCTGAGCCGGGCGGCACGCCCGGGTGCGGTGCGACCCGGGGAACGTTCTGCGAACGGTCCGCGTTGACCCCCAGGCCAACACGAAGGAGACCCGGTGCAGCAACGCCAGATCGAGCAGTCCGCCGAGCAGGATCACGTCGACGCCATGTACGCCAGGCTGGACGGTGAGGTCGCCAGGGTCACCGCGGACCTCGACGAGGCCGTACGCGCGTCGTCGACCGACCCGGAGGAGGCGTTCACCCGCGAGGTGCGCGTCCGCATGCTGGGCCGCCGGGCGCGCACGCTGGCCTCCGCCGAGCACCACCTCTGCTTCGGCCGGATCGACCACGCCGACGGCCGCACCCTGCACATCGGGCGCACAGGCCTGAGCGACGGCGACGACCAGCTGCTCGTCGACTGGCGCGCCGACGCCGCTCGCCCCTTCTACGCCGCCACCGCCGCGCACACCATGGGGCTGCACCGGCGCAGGCACCTGCGACTGGAGGGCCGCAAGGTCACCCGCGTGAGCGACGAGCTCCTGGACGGCGCGGAGCCCGGCCCGGAGGACCTCGTCGGGGACGGGCCGCTGCTGGAGGCCATCGGCGCCCGGCGCACCGGCCGGATGCGCGACGTCGTGTCCACGCTGCAGGCCGAGCAGGACGCGATCATCCGTTCCGCGCACCGCGGCGTCACCGTCGTGGAGGGTGGCCCGGGCACGGGCAAGACGGTGGTCGCCCTGCACCGCGCCGCCTACGTCCTGGCGGGCTTCGACGAGGCCCGGGCCGACGGCGTGCTCGTGCTGGGCCCGAACTCGCGCTTCCTCGACTACATCGCCGAGGTGCTGCCGTCGCTCGGCGAGAACGACGTGGCCATGAGCACCGTCGACCGCCTCGTCGCCGACGCCCTCGGTGTGGACGTCGACGCGGCCCCGGCGGCGGGCCACGAGCTGCGCCGCGCCGCGGGCGACGTGCGGCTGGCCGACGAGCTGGCCGAGACGGTCCGCGGCTACCAGGCCTCCGAGGGCACGCTGACCGTGCTGGTCGACGGCGACGCGATCACCATGGACACCCGTGCGCTGGCCGAGGCCCGGGCGACCGCCGGCGGCGCCGGCCTGCCGCACAACCAGGCCCGGTCGCTGTTCAAGGACCTCGTCGTGGACTTCGTGTCCGACGAGGTGCAGGCGCGCGCCCGGGTCATGCTCGCCAGGCTGGACGAGGACATCGAGGTGCTGACCGGCGGCGTGAACGTCGACAAGGCGGCGGCGAAGGATCTCGAGCGGCTCGGGTTCGGCCCGGACGAGGGCGGCGCCTTCGGGCACGCCGCCGCGGTGGCCGAGCTCGACCCCGGTGCCCTGCGGGCCGAGCTCGCCGACGACCTCGCGCTCGAGCGGGCGGTCGAGGCCGCCTGGCCGCGGCTCGAGGCGGCGGACGTCGTCCTCGACGTGCTGGACCAGCGCCCGGAGCTCACCGTCGCAGGCGCCCCCGAGGGCACCTGGACCGCGGCCCACCTGCCGCTGCTCGACGAGGCGGAGCACCTGCTCAACGGCCCGCCCGCCCGGACGTACGGGCACGTGGTGGTGGACGAGGCGCAGGAGCTGACGCCCATGCAGTGGCGTTCGGTGCTGCGCCGCTGCCCCGGCCGGTCGATGACGGTGGTCGGCGACCTCGCCCAGGCCGGTCCGGCCACCGGTGCGGCGTCCTGGGCGCACGCGCTGGGCAGCGACCTGGCCAGGCGTGCGGACGTGCGCACCCTGACCGTCTGCTACCGCACCACCGCCGAGGTCCTGGCCGCGGCGGCGCCGCTGCTCGCGCAGATCGCCCCGCACCAGGCCCCCGCCGTGGCGGTGCGCAACGGGGACGAGCCGCGCCGGGTGACGGCGGACGGCGACCTGGTGCCTACCGTCGTCGCGGAGGCGCGAGCCGAGGCGGAGTCCGACCCGGAGGCGCTCGTCGCCGTCGTGGCCGCTGACGCCGCGGTCGCCGGTATCGCGGAGGCGCTGGACGGCACGGGGGTCCGCGTGGTGCCCGTCTCCCAGGTGCGCGGCCTGGAGTTCGACGCCGTGGTCGTGGCCGACCCGGAGGGTATCCGGAACGCCAGGCCGGGCGGCGAGCGCGACCTCTACGTCGCGCTCACCCGCCCCACCCGTCGCCTCGTCATCGTGGAGGCGTGAACAACGTGTCCGGGCGCTGCGACGCCTGGCCGAGTCGCACCTCCGCAGGCAGGCGTATCGGGTGTATCGTATATTCGATGGATGCTATGGACCGTTGACTTTTCCGAGGAGGTGCGGGAGTGGTACCTCGGCCTGACGCCCGCCGGCAAGGCTGCCGTGGATCGGATCGCGACCCGGCTCGAGTCCGTCGACAATCAGCTGAGGATGCCTCATTCCCGACCCCTCGGAGACGGTCTCTACGAGTTGCGGTTCACCTGTGAGAACGTTGCCCGTCGGATCACCTACGTGTTCGAACCTCAGCGTCGTGCGGTCACTTTGACCACGTTCCGTAAGCAGAAGCAGAACGAGCGCGGAGAAGTCCTCCGCGCGCGGCGAGCGCAAGCTGCCCGTGCGGAGGAACTCAGGAGGGCCGCGGACGTGGAGAAGGCAACCAAGAAGAAGGGACGTGCTAGCTCATGAGGACGACGTCCTGGCGTGAGCTGCAGGCGGAGTCGCTTGCGGCAATGACGCCCGATGAACGTGCCGAGTACGACCTCGCCGGGCAGGAGGCCGAACTCAAGCTCCGGCTGGCGGAGCTCGTGTACAAAGCGCGGACCGGCGCGGGGCTGTCCCAGACGGAACTGGCCCGACGCGTCGGTACGAGCCAGCCCGTGATATCCAGCATCGAGAACGGGGCTCAGGTGCCGACGGTGCCCACGCTCTTCCGCATCGCTCGAGCGCTGGACCAAGACCTGCGGGTGGAGATCAGCGCGGCCTGACGGGGCTCACCAGCTCGTCGGGACCGGGAGGCCCTCCTGGTAGCCGGCGGCCGACTGGATGCCCACCACCGCGCGCTCCGAGAACTCGGTGAGCGAGCGCGCGCCCGCATACGTGCACGAGGACCGCAGGCCGGACGTGATCTCGTCCAGCAGGTCCTCGACGCCCGGCCGGGCCGGGTCGAGGTACATCTTGCCGGTGGAGATGCCCTCCTCGTAGAGCGCCTTGCGGGCGCGCGCGAACGCGGTCCCCGCACCCGAGTTGCGGGCCGCGACCGCGCGCGCCGAGGCCATGCCGAACGAGTCCTTGTAGAGCCGGCCGGCGCCGTCGGACTTCAGGTCGCCCGGCGACTCGTACGTCCCGGCGAACCAGGAGCCCACCATCACCTGCGACGCGCCCGCGGCCAGCGCCAGGGCGACGTCGCGGGGGTGGCGCACACCGCCGTCGGCCCAGACGTGCTTGCCGAGCTCGCGTGCCGCGGCCGCGCACTCCAGCACCGCGGAGAACTGCGGCCGGCCGACGCCGGTCTGCATGCGCGTGGTGCACATCGCGCCCGGGCCCACGCCGACCTTGAGGATGTCGGCGCCCGCCGCCACGAGGTCGCGCACACCCTCGGCGGTGACGACGTTCCCCGCCACCACCGGCACCCTCGGGTCGACGGACCGGACCGCCTCCAGGGCGGCGAGCATCTTGGTCTGGTGGCCGTGCGCCGTGTCCACGACCAGCACGTCCACACCTGCCGCGAGCAGGTCCTTGGCCTTCGCGGCGACGTCGCCGTTGATGCCCACGGCGGCCCCGATGCGCAGGGCGCCGGACGCGTCGAGGGCGGGGGAGTAGATCGACGAGCGCAGCGCGCCCTTGCGGGTGAGGATCCCCGCGAGGCGCCCGTCACGCACCACCGGCGCCAGATCGAGGCGCGCGGCGTGCAGCACGTCGAACGCGGCCTCCAGCCCGCCCGCGGTGTCCAGGAGGGCGGCGTCCAGCAGACGCGGTTCGGCGGACATGACCTCGGAGACGCGGGTGAACCGGTCGACGTCCGCGCAGTCCGACTCGGTCACGACACCGACGGGCCGGTCGTCCTCGACGACGACGGCGGCGCCGTGCGAACGCTTGCCGAGCAGGGTCAGCACGCTGTGCACGGTGTCGTGCGGGGAGACGACGACCGGCGTCTCGATGACGGGGTCCTTGGCCTTCACGTCGGCGACGACGCTCGCCACGATGTCGGCGGGGACGTCCTGCGGGATGATCGCGATCCCGCCGCGCCGGGCGACGGTCTCCGCCATGCGGCGGCCCGCCACAGCGGTCATGTTCGCGACGACGACGGGGATCGTGGTGCCGGTGCCGTCGTCGGACGCGAGGTCGACGTCGAACCGCGACGTGACGTCCGAGCGGGACGGGACGAGGAAGACGTCACCGTAGGTGAGGTCGGTGGCCGGGCTCTGCTCGGGGAGGAATCGCACGTTCACCAAGAGTATGGTCTTCTGCCCGCTGTGCCTATGAGTCCGGCCACATCGTTGTGGAGGTATCGGAGACAGGCAGGAGACAGGCGAGGTAGGCAGCGGTCCCGTGGCACAGTGGAGTGGTCGGCGACCCTTAGAGTGGGGCCCCGATTCCCCTGCTGAGGGGCATGACGAAAGGACGAGCATGGGCCTGCTGAGCGACATACGTTCGCCCGAGGACGTCCGGGCGATGACGCCCGGCCAGATGCCGGAGCTCGCGGAGGAGATCCGTCGGTTCCTCGTCGAGAGCGTCTCGCGGACGGGCGGTCACCTCGGCCCGAACCTGGGCGTCGTCGAGCTGACCATCGCCATGCACCGGGTCTTCGACTCGCCGCGTGACTCCATAGTGTTCGACACCGGCCACCAGGCCTACGTGCACAAGCTGCTGACGGGCCGCCAGGACTTCTCGGAGCTGCGCAAGCGCGGCGGCATGTCGGGCTACCCGAGCCGCGCCGAGTCGCCCCACGACATCGTCGAGAACTCCCACGCCTCCACCGCGCTCTCCTGGGCGGACGGCATCGCCAAGGCCAACCAGGTACGCGGCAAGGACGACCACGTGGTGGCGGTCATCGGCGACGGCGCACTGACGGGCGGCATGGCCTGGGAGGCGCTGAACAACATCGCCGAGAGCCGGGACCGCAGGCTCGTGATCGTCGTCAACGACAACGGCCGGTCCTACTCGCCGACCATCGGCGGGCTCGCGAACCACCTCGACACGCTGCGCACCTCCGGCGGCTACGAGGCCGTCCTCAGCTGGGGCACCCGGGCGCTGCACCGCTCGGGCGCCCCCGGACGCTTCGCCTGGCGCTGGCTGCACGGCCTGAAGAAGGGCCTCAAGGACGTCGTCGCGCCGCAGGGCCTGTTCGAGGACCTCGGCATCAAGTACATCGGCCCCGTCGACGGACACGACGAAGAGGCGCTGGAGCGCGCGCTCGGCCGCGCCAAGGCCTACGGCCGCCCCGTGATCGTGCACGCCATCACCGAGAAGGGCCGCGGGTACAAGCCCGCCGAGGAGGACATCGCCGACCGGTTCCACGCCGTCGGCGTCATCCACCCCGAGACCGGGCTGCCCGTCGCGGCCAGCCGGTTCGGCTGGACCAAGGTCTTCGCCGACGAGATCGTGAAGATCGGCCGCCGCCGGCCCGACGTCGTCGCCATCACCGCCGCCATGCTGCACCCCGTCGGGCTCGCGCCGTTCCAGGAGCAGTTCCCGGAGCGCACCTTCGACGTCGGCATCGCGGAGCAGCACGCGGTGACCTCGGCCGCCGGCATGGCGTTCGCCGGCCTGCACCCCGTCGTCGCCGTGTACGCGACGTTCCTGAACCGGGCGTTCGACCAGGTCCTCATGGACGTCGCCCTGCACAAGGCGGGCGTCACCTTCGTCCTCGACCGGGCCGGCATCACCGGCGAAGACGGCGCCAGCCACAACGGCATGTGGGACATGGCGATGCTGCGCATCGTGCCCGGCCTGCGGCTGGCCGCGCCCCGCGACGAGACGACGCTCCGTGGCGCGCTGCGTGCGGCCGTCGACGTCGACGACGCGCCCACCGTGGTCCGGTACCCCAAGGGCGCCGTGGGCGACGACATCCCGGCGATCGAGGAGCTCGACGGGGTGGACGTCGTGGGGCGGTTCTCCCCGGTGGGTGGGGACGCCCGACGGGTGCTCGTGGTCGGCGTGGGCTCGATGGCCGGCTCCGCCATGGACACCGGCGAGGCGCTCGCGGCGCACGGCCTGGCGGTCACCGTCGCGTCCCCGACGTGGGTGCTGCCCGTCCCGGAGAACCTGGTCAAGCTGTGCGGCGAGCACGACGTCGTGGTCACGCTGGAGGACGGCGTCGTCGACGGCGGTGTGGGCGACATGCTCGCGCAGCGTGCCGGCGAGCAGGGCATCGGGTCACCGCAGGTGCACGTGGGCCTGCCGGTGGCGTTCCTCGACCACGCGAGCCGTGACCACATCGTCAGGGCACAGCGCATGACCGCTGCCGACGCCACGCGCGACGCACTCGCGGCGCTCGCGAGGCTGTGACGGCGGGCCGGACCGCCAGGGGCTGCGGGTGGTACTGGGCGCGACCGAGGCGTGTGAGACTTCCCTCGTGACTGGCACAGGGACAAAGCGGACTGTCGGCGTCGAGGAAGAGCTCATGCTCGTCGGGCACGACGGGTCGCCCATCGCGCGCGCCCAGGACGTGCTCGGGAGCGCGGAGCCGGCCGACGGGCCGCTCGAGCACGAGTTCATGGAAGAGCAGATCGAGACAGCTACCCCGCCCCGCACGACGCTGGAGGAGATCGCCGCCGCGATCCGGGAGGGCAGGGCCGGCGCCCAGACGGCTGCCGAGCGCCACGACGCGCGTGTCGCGGCGCTCGGCACCTCGCCCCTGGCGTTCGCCGGAACGACGGTCGGCAAGCTCCGGTATCAGGCGGCGCGCGCCGCGTTCGGGCTGACCGCCCGGGAGCAGCTCACCAGCGGCTGTCACGTGCACGTCGGCGTGGCCGGCGACGTCGAGGGCGTCGCGGTGCTCGACCGCATCGGGCCCTGGCTGGCCCCGCTGCTGGCGCTGTCCGCGAACTCGCCCTACTGGATGGGCGACGACTCCGGGTACGCGAGCTTCCGTTCGCAGGTCTGGTCCCGCTGGCCCACGGCCGGCCCGACGCGCGTGTTCGGCACGCCGGAGGCTTACCACGCCGCGGTGGACGGCCTGGTCGCGACGGGCACGATCCTGGACCAGGGAATGGTCTACTTCGACGCCCGTCTGTCGGCGCGCTACCCGACCGTGGAGATCCGGGTGGCCGACGTGTGCCTGTCGGCGGACACGGCGACGCTGCTGGCCGCGCTGGCCCGCGGGCTCGTGGAGACTGCCGCGCGCGCGGCGGACTCGCCCGCATCCGACGTCCCCGTCGAGATCCTGCGCACCGCGCTCTGGCGGGCGGGACGGTCCGGCCTGTCCGGCGAGCTCGTCGACCCGCGGACCTGGCGGCCGGCCCCCGCGCACGACGTCGTCGGCGCGCTGGTGGACCACGTCCGCGAGGCACTGCAGGACATGGGCGACCTCGACACGGTCACCGAGCTGCTGGGCACGCTCTGGTCGCGTGGAAACGGCGCGGCACGCCAGCGTGCCTGGGCGGTCGAGGCGGACGGCGACCTCGGCGCGGTCGCCCGGCGCGCGGCGGACGCGACCCTGGAGTGAGAGCTCACCAGTAGTTCCCGGCACCACCACAGGGGTGTACCTCGCCTCCCGGGTCCCGCAGCCGGGAATTCAGATTGCCCGCCTTGGTCGGGACCTGGAACCGTCTGCGCATGGACCTCGCCAGTGCCTTCCCGCCCTTCGGCCTCCGCGTCGCCTGCGGCGACCTCGAGCTGCGCCTGCCCGACGACGCCGAGCTGTTCCGCCTGGCTGACGTCGCCGTGGCCGGTGTCCATCCGCCCGAGCGGAGCCCGTTCGTCTTCCCGTGGAACGTCGGCGAGCCGGATGTGGTGCGCCGGAATATCCTGCAGTACCACTGGTCGGCGCGCGGCAAGCTCTCGCCGGACGCGTGGGCGCTGGAGCTCGCGGTGTTCCGGGACGGCGAGCCGATCGGCGTCCAGAGCGTGAACGCCACGGACTTCGGCGTGACCCGGTCCGCGGGGACCGGCTCGTGGCTCGGCCTCGTGCACCACGGCCAGGGCATCGGCAAGCGGATGCGGCTGATGGCGCTGCACCTGCTGTTCCACGGCTTCGACGCCGTCGACGCGCGGACCGAGGCGTTCGACGACAACCCGGAGTCCAACGGGGTGACCCGGTCGCTCGGCTACGCGCCGAACGGCGTCGGCGTGGTCGACAGGAAGGGCGAGGCGGCCACGGAGAACCGGTACCGGATGACCCGCGAGATGTGGGACGAGCGCCCGGACGTGCACCGGCCGGACGTGACGCTGGAGGGCATCGCGCCGGTGCGGGCGACGCTGAAGATGGATCCCGAGCCGCAGCCCGTCGGTCAGCCGTAGATCGTCTCCGTGTACTGGGGGCCGTAGTGCGCCTCGACCTGCGCGAGGGTCTGTTCCGGACGCTCCAGGGTGTGCGCGATGACGGCGCGGCGGGGCACCGTCTCCAGGTCCCAGGTCTCGGGGTCCCACGTCCTGGAGCGCAGGAACGCCTTGGAGCAGTGGTGGAAGACCTCTTCGATGTCGACCTCGAGCGCGAGCACCGGGAGGTTGTGGCGCACCTGGAGGCCTGCGAGGTACGGCGCGTCGCGCACTATGCGGGCCGAGCCGTTGATCCGCAGCGTGTCGCCCCGGCCGGGGATCACGAAGATGAGTCCCACGTGCGGGTTGGCCAGCACGTTGAGGAACCCGTCGGTGCGCCGGTTGCCCGGACGCTCCGGGATGGCGATCGTGCGCTCGTCCAGGATGCGCACCAGCGAGCCCGCCGGGTCGCCCTTGGGGGAGACGTCCAGGTTGCCGTCGGCGTCCGACGTCGCGACCAGGCACAGGGGCGCGGCCTCGAGCCACTGCCGGTCCAGGTCGTGCAGTGCGCCGCGCACCTTGCCCGCGGCCGGGCCGAGAGGCGGCGGGATGATCTCGCGGAGCTCTTCGACGGTGGTGACGGTGCTTCCACCGAACCTGCTCGGCCGGCTGCTCTGCTCGTTCGTCATGCTCCCAAGATAGACCCGGTGCAAATGGGGCATGTCAGACCATCCGGGTACGCTCGCAGCGCCATGACCGAGCAGACGACCCTCCCCAGCCCACCGGCTGCCCCAGCCGGACCGCCCCGACCGTGGAAGGCGCGAGCGGCCCGCCGCATCGTGGAGCAGGCGCACAACGTGCTCGACGACGCCCGGCTGCTCACCACCGCTGACGTCGGCCTGCGCGAGCGCGTCCGCGACGCCTACACGGCGACCCGCGAGGTGCGCGTCCACGCCGTCCTGCGCGCGGTCGGCGTCACGGCCCTGGAGGACCGGCGCAAGAAGCTGCGGGTCGCGGTCCTGGAGAAGGCCGGCTTCACGCACGTCACCCAGGTGCTCGTCGCGGGGACCGACCGGCTCGTCGAGGCAGGCATCGGCGCCGGGACGGCCAAGCTCGCCACCTCGGCGGCCCGCGAGCTGGCCTCCGATGTCGACACCGACCTGCGGTTCCGCATCGACGTCGACCCCGACGACCCGTACGCCACGGTCCTCGTCCAGACCCTGTACGCGTTCGGTCTGGCGACCGACGCGCGGCACCGGCACCTGGACGAGGCGCGCCGCGTGGCCGCCGTCGTGCCGGAACAGCTGGAGCCCGCAGGCCTCGCCACGAGCCTCTGGCGGCGCCTCGTGGCGCCCGCCGACCGCAAGGCGGCCGCTTTCGCGGCGGTCTCCGCGCTCGACGAGCACGTGAGCGCCGCCCGGCTGACGGACGATGCGCGGGCGGTGCGCGCCGCCGTCGGGCAGCCGCCGGAGGGCGCGGAGGTGTGGGCGGACTTCGAGGCCCGGTCTGCCGAGTACTACGGGCTGCTGTCGCAGGTCGTGGACCTGGGCGACGACCACGAGGCGGCCGAGGGCGGCCTGCCCGCCGACGTCGTGCGACGGGTCGAGGCGCAACCCCTCGACCGCACGCTGCTGCGCGCCAACCTGCGTGGCTACCAGCAGTTCGGCGCCAAGTACGCCCTGGTGCAGCGCCGGACGATCCTCGGCGACGAGATGGGCCTCGGCAAGACCATGCAGTCGATAGCCGTGGCCGCGCACCTCGTGGCCACCGGCGGCACGCACGTGCTGGTGGTCTGCCCGGCGAGCGTCGTCACGAACTGGAAGCGCGAGGTGGAGCAGCACTCCGACCTGACGGCCGTGGTGATGCACGGCAACGACCGGGAGCAGACCGCCGCCGACTGGCTGGAGCACGGCGGCGTCGCGATCACGACGTTCGAGGTGCTCGGCAGGCTCGACCTCCCGTACGACCTCCGACCGGCCCTCATGGTCGTGGACGAGGCGCACTACGTGAAGAACCCCGAGACCATCCGCGGCCGCGAGGTGCGGCGCTGGGCCGACCGCTCCGACCGCGTCCTGTTCCTGTCCGGCACACCGATGGAGAACAAGGTCGCCGAGTTCAAGAACATGGTCGGCTACCTGCAGCCCGAGGTCGCGGCACAGCTCGACCCCAACGCCGACCTGTCCGGCGCCAGGGCGTTCCGCCGGATCGTCGCGCCCGCCTACCTGCGTCGTAACCAGGAGGACGTGCTCACCGAGCTGCCCGAGATGGTGCAGGTCGAGGAGTGGGAGCAGTTCGGCCCGGTCGACGGCGCCGCCTACCGCGACGCCGTGCTCGCGGGCAACTTCATGGCGATGCGGCGGGCCGCGTTCGCGGTGTCCGACGCCGACGAGTCCGCGAAGCTGGTCCGCCTGCGCGAGCTCGTCACCGAGGCGGTCGACGGCGGCCGCCGCGTCATCGTCTTCTCCTACTTCCTGTCGGTCCTGGAACAGGTCATGGACCTGCTCGGCGACCTGGCGGTCGGCCCGCTGACCGGATCGGTGCCCGTCCCCGACCGGCAGACCATGGTGGACGCGCTCTCCGAACCGGGCGGACCGTCGGTGCTGGTCAGCCAGATCACCGCCGGGGGAGTAGGGCTGAACGTGCAGGCCGCGAGCGTGGTCATCTTCTGCGAGCCGCAGGTCAAGCCCACGATCGAGGCGCAGGCCGTCGCCCGCGCCCACCGCATGGGCCAGACCCGCACCGTGCAGGTGCACCGGCTCCTGGTCGAGCAGTCGGTGGACCAGCGGATGATGGAGATCCTCGGTTCCAAGTCCGCGCTGTTCGAGGAGTTCGCCCGCCAGTCCGAGATCACCGACGCGTCGCCGTCGGCCGTGGACGTCGCGCCGCCGTCCGAGACCTCGCTGTCGCGGACCATCCTCGCCGAGGAGAAAGAGCGCCTGAGCCGCACACCATGAGCGAGCCTCGGCCACCCATGTGGGTGTGATATCCGGTCCGAACGGGATTGGGGTTCACTGACGTCGTGTCCATCCTGACGTCACCACCAGGCGCGACGGTCACGTATCCCCTGTCGCCCGGAAGGCTGCTCGCGCCGGCACGACGCATCGTGCCCTTCGTGGGGCGGACCGCCGAGCTCGCGGCGCTCCTCGACTGGTGCACGGGCCCGGAGGCGGTAGCGGTCCGGCTGGTCACCGGCCCGCGCGGCGTCGGAAAGACCCGGCTGGCCCGCGAGGCAGCACACCGGATGGCGCACGCCGGCTGGACCTGCCTCGACGTGCCGGACGGCGCAGAACCCGCGGCCCTGCCCACCGTCCCCGACGGCGCCCCCGCACTCCTGGTGATCGACGACGCCGAGACGCGCGGGCCGGCGCTCGCGGAGCTCGTGCGGGCGGCCGCACGGGGCCGCAACGGCGCGCTCCGGATCCTGCTGGTCGCGCGCGGCGTCGGTCCGTGGTTCAACCGGCTGACCGCGCCGGGGCTGGCGGTCCGGGCGCTGCTCGAACCGGCGCGCGCCGGTGACGATCTGCCTGCCCAGGTGCTTCCCGGACAGGTGGACGCGCGGCTCGTCACGGCGTTCGTGGAGCCGTACGCGGAGGCCCTCGGGGTCCCCGTGCCGCGGGTGGCCGTCGGGTCGGTGCCCGGTGGTGTCCGCATGCTCGACCTGCACGCGGCGGCGCTCTGCGCCGTCATGCGGACGCAGGTGCGCGGCCCACGGGACGCGCTGCCGGTCGATGTGTCCGACGCCCTCGACGAGCTGCTCGAGCACGAGCGCTGGACCTGGTTCCGCTCGGCCGAGGAAGCTGGGCTGCTCGGCGAGGCCGGGTTCCTGCCCGAGGCCATCGACTCCCTGGTCGCCGCCGCGACGCTCACCGGCGTGCGCACCGCGGACGCCGCGGAGAACCTCGTGCGGCGGGTCGCGGACGTCGTACCAGGGGTGCGCCCGGGTGCGGAGGCCGACATCGGGCGGTGGCTGGTGCGGCTGGACCCGCACCGGGCGCTGCCCCGCCGCCTGGTCGACCCGCACCTGCTCGGCGAGCTCACCGACACGCCCCAGCTGCTCGGGGTGTGCCTGGCGGGAGCGGCGGCGCCGTCGGTCAGGCGGGCCGCCCTGCGCACCGCCGACATGGTCGTGGAGCGGCTCGACAGGCGGTCCGAGGGCCTGAGCGACGCGCTCGACCAGCTCGGGGCGGCCCTCGCCGCGCTCCCGGAGGACGGCCACCTGTTGCGGACCGTCTCCGGAGCGCTCCCGCACCCGTCGCTCGCGCTGGGCGAGCTGCGGGCCGAGCTCACGCTGCGCACCCTCGCCGCCACTCCCGACGGCGACCGCGCGCGCCGCGCCGAGGCGCTGCGGGACGTCGGGGTGGCGCTCGGCGAGGTGGGCCGGTCCGCCGACGCCGAACGGTACGAGCGGCAGGCCGTGGCCTTGTTCCGGGATCTCGTGGAGCAGGACCCGCACCGGTTCCGGCCGCGCCTGGCCGCTGTGCTCGCGAACCTGGGTGCGACCTTGTCCGACCATGGGCGGCCGCAGGACGCGCTGCGCTGCGAGGAGGAGGCGGTCGGTCTGCTCCGGCTCGTCGACGCAGACCACCCTGGTGTGGTCGCGCTCGACCTGACGACGGCGGTGTCGAACCTCGCCGTCACGTTGGCGGAGCTGGGGAAGCCGTTGTCCGCGCTCGCGCCGAGCCGCGAGGCGGTGGAGCTCTGGCGCGGGCTGTCGGGCCGCAACCCCGACCGGTTCACGCGGGCGCTGGCCCTGTCCCTGATGAACATGGCTCGTCGGCTGCTGGAGCTCGACAGGGGTGCTGAGGCGTTGCCGGCGGCCGAGGAGTCCCTGGAGATCCGCCGGCGCCTGGCCCACGCCGATCCCGACGAGCACCTGTCGGGTCTCGGCGACTCGCTCGAGGTCATGGGCAGCGTGCTCACGGACCAGGGCAGGACCGCGGAGTCGCTGCGGTACCTCGAGGAGGCGGTGGAGATCCGGCGCCGGACCGCCGAGGAGAACCCGGGCCGATACCTCGCGGATCTCGCGCACTCGCTCCAGGCGCTGGGTACGCAGCTGTCGGGCCTCGGCAGGCGGGCCGAGGGCCTCGAGCTGCAGCAGGAGGCGGTCGGGGTGCAGCGGCGGCTCGCCGCCGACAACCCCTGCCGGTACGTGCCGGAGCTCGCCGAGGCGCTGTCCGCCCTCGGCGTCACCCACTCGAGGCTGGACCGTCCGCAGGACGCGCTCAACGCGGAGCGCGAGGCGACCAGGACCTGGCGTGAGCTGGTCGGCACCGACCCGCACCGCTACCGTCCCCGGCTGGCGCGGTCGCTGACCAACCTGAGCACGATCTTCGCCGTCCTCAAGCTCGGTGACGAGGCGGTGGCACCCGCGAGCGAGGCGGTGGCACTCCTGCGGGACCTCGTCGCGGAGAACACGCCCAAGTACCGGCCGGGCCTCGCGGCGGCACTGCGCGTGCTGGCGCTCGCGCTGCACGACCAGGGTCGGTTCGACGAGGCGCGGCAGGCCCGGGACGAGGCCGAGGAGCTGGGCGGGTTCCCGGCGGCCTGAGGCCGTGCCGCGGCGCGCTTCCGGCAGTTGTCAGGCGAAACCGATGTTCTGGTATTTAACTAGACTTGACTGATTCGTTGCCTTAAAATCAGGTTGATACACCAGGTCGTGTGCGCGAATCCTGGGGGTGGTCCAGATGCAGGGATGGGCTCGGGGAAGTCTCCTGGTCGTCGCGCTCGGCGCGACGTCCAACCTCGTTCTTACTTTCATTCCCGACGTGATGCCGCCCCGGGTGACGATCCCCATCATCTGGTGCACCGGCGTCGCGACGGTCGTCATCGCGGTCGTGTACCTGTTCGAGCAGACGGTCACCGTCCGGCAGCGGGTGGAGCGGGAAGCTGATCTCGAGCGGGCACGGCTGCTGAACGAGCTGCGGCAGTACCGGGGGATCGAGTGGGTCAGCGCCGACCGCGAGCACCGGAACGCGTCGCTGGAGATCTGGAAGTCCGCACGGTGCCAGGTGGTGGTCTTCGGGTTCGGCATGACGAGCGTCGCGCGGGACCCCAACCTGATCCGGGCGATGGTGAACCGCGGCGTGGACGTCGACGTCATCAAGGTCGACCCGCAGTGGCTCGTGGACCAGCCCGCGATCGCCGCCACCATCGACGGGTACTACGACCGGGACGAGGCATTCATCGGGCAGGTCCGGCAGGCGCACGAGCGGCTGGAAGGGCTTGCGCGCGAGATCAACGCCGAGGGTCGTGGGCAGCTGAACATCCACACCTACCGGACCACCGTGCAGTACAGCGGCTCGATCCGGGACCCGGGCACGCCAGAGGCCTCGGGCTACGTGGAGTTCCACCTCTACCGGAAGTCGATCGAGCGTCTCGGCATCGGCCTGACGCGGTACGCCGACGAGGACGAGCTCAACCCGCCGATCCTGCACCACGTCCTGCACTCGCTCTCCTTGGCCGTCGGGCACCCGGTGCCGGCGGAACGCCGTCCGCGGGCGCTCGGGCGTGGGGACGAAGGGCTCGCGCTGGGCGAGGAGGACCCGCGGCTTGCCTGAGACCAGGTGGCTTGAAACCGCGTGACATCTAGCCGAGATGTGGCACTATCCGGTGTGTGCCTTTGGAGAAAATTGCCCTGATCAGTGACGTGCACGGCAACCTCACCGCACTCGATGCGGTGCTCGACGACATCGAGTCGCGCGGTGTCGATCGGATCATCAACCTCGGTGACTTCGTGGGTAAGGGTCCACGAGGTGGCGAGGTCGTCGACCGGTGCGACAAGGTGTGCGACGTCAACATCCGGGGCAACTGGGACGACCACCTGCCTGTGTGGAGCGACGAGTCGGCGCCCGAGATGATCTGGTGGCGTGACGAGCTCAGCCAGGATCAGCGCGACTGGCTGAAGGGGCTGCCGATGAGTCACGACCTGCTGGTCAGCGGGCGGCACATCAGGTTGTTCCACGCGTCTGCGACCAGCCCGCACGTCCGGGTGCATGCCAAGCACACGGCGGAGGAGTTCGCGGGGATGTTCGCCAACACGGCGATGACGGGGGACGGCCCGGTGCCGTCCATCGTCGGCTACGGCGACATCCACGATGCCTTCGTCGAGGTGGAGCGAGGGCGCACCCTGTTCAACGTCGGGAGCGTGGGCAACCCGCTGGACGAGCCGGTTCCGAGCTACGCGATCCTGGAGGGGGTCGTCGACGAGCCGGGCCAGGCGCCGTTCGGGCTCCAGTTCGTCCGGGTGCCGTATGACATCGAGGCCGAGATCGCGGCCGCCGAGCGTCTTGGCATGCCGGCCCTGGAGCCCTACGCGGTCGAGCTCCGGACGGCGGTCTACCGCGGGTTCCAGGAGGTCTGAGCAGGTCCGGTCAGGCGGGCCGGTCCACCACGACGTCGATCCAGACCTTGCCGTCGACGTCCGGGTCGGTGATCTCCCGGGGGCGGACCTTGACCTTGACTCCGTAGACGTCGCGGGCGGCCTCCCCCACGAGCCACGTGAAGGACTCGGCCGTGTAGTGGTTCCGCCAGCGCTGGGCCGTCAGTCCGTCCGCGCCTGCCTTGATCTCCAGTCCCTGCCGGTCCGCCACGTCCGCCGTCGTGGAGATCAGCGCTTTGCCGCCCGGCGTGACGTGGCGGAGGACCTTGCGCACGGCGTCGTCGTCAGCCTCTGGCGGAAAGAGGTGGACGAAAGCGGTGGCGAGGACGAGGTCGAACCGTTCTCCGTCGAGCGGCGCCTCTGCACCCTGGTCGTCGACGTACCGGCCCGCCAGGAACTCACCGTGCAGCAGCCGGGGCTTGTGCGGCAGGGTCGCGTCGTCCGAGAGCTCGCGGGCCGCGGCGATCATGGGTGCCGAGAAGTCGACTCCGGTGACCGCATAGCCCAGCGCGGACAGGACACGCGAGTGGGTTCCGTCCGCGCAGCCGATGTCCAGTGCCGTCGGGCGGGCCGTCGCAGTTATCTGTGTAAGCCGTCCCGTCAGCCATTTCTTGGCGCTCTCTTGACGTATCCCGGTCGTTCCCTTGTAGGTGCCGACGAGCACGTCATAAGCAGCACGATTGATCTCAAGAATCGACTGAAGATCGGGAGGAGTGCTGCTGTCGGCCGAAATCAGTGCGGGCACTGCGGACGGCGCGGCCATCCATCCCCCTTGCGCGCGATGGATCGTTGCGATCCGCCAGTTGACCAGGAAAACCGTCGGACCCGTTGGGGACCGGCGGAATGGCGCTTATCGTGTCACACCTCACGCCGGCGCGCGTTCACAGGCGCGGACATGGGCAAGAGTGTGGGTGTGAGCAATTGCCGCGAGCCCGGTTCGCACGGAGAAAAGAATCATCATCGGATATCGCAACTCGCACCGATTCGACTGGACTCCGACCACCTGAGCGCGCAAGACTAGCGATGTGAACGAAATCACATTGGAAGCAGAAGTCAACCGACCGCACCAGGATCTGACGACGCTCGAGGCCGCGCGTCTGCTGGGAGTGTCGAAGCTGCACGTCATCGACCTTCTCGAGGCAGGTGAGATCGATTACCACATGGTCGGTAGCGACCTGATGTTCAACGCAGCGGAGATCGCGTCCTACAAGTCGGACCGCGAGCACCGCGACTCGGAGTCCCTCGTATCCGCATGACCCCCGCGCGGCAGCCGGCGCCCTGGCGCTTCCGCTGACGTAGCGGGTGCGCCTCGCACACCAGCGACGCCGCGCACCCTGACGCCTGAGCGCACGTTCATCACCTTCAGAACGTGCGCTCTTGTCTTTTCAGGAACCCGCTTCGGGACAGGTCACTGCCAGCCCAGCGGCTCCAGGTCCGAGCCCTCGGTCAGCAGCCCGGCGACCGCCTCGGCGGACACGGGACGCCCGCCCCACGCGTCGACGCCGGCGTTGATCTGCCGGCCGCGCCGGCGCCAGGTGTCGTGCACGTGGCCGTGCACCACCCAGGCGCCCTGGTCCGCCGGCCGGTACTCGACGAACCGGTCCTCGCCGTGCGAGTCGCCCTGGTACGGGAAGTGCGACAGCACGACGCTCTGCCCGCCCACGGTGACCGGCTCGGGCCGGTCGTGGATCTCGGCGAAGCCCGCGTCCAGGTACCGCTGCCGCTCCTTGGCCCGACGCCGTTCGCGCGCCTCCGGGTCGCCCTTGCGCAGCGCGCGGTCGCCCTCCCAGCAGCGGTCGTGGTTTCCGGGCACCAGGAGCTTGCGCCCCGCCAGCCGGCCGATGTGGGCGAGCGACTCGTCGAGCGCACCGAGGGCGACGTCGCCCAGCACCCACACGGTGTCGTCGTCGGTGACCGTCTCGTTCCAGAGCTGGACGAGCCGGGAGTTCATCGCGCCGACGCCGGGAAACGGGCGGTCGCAGAACCGGATGATGTTCAGGTGCCCGAAGTGCTGGTCGGACGTGAAGTACGTAGTCATGTCAGAACGTATTCAACAGGTTCCCGTGCCGCCGAGGAAGAGAATTCGGCGGCACGGGGGTCGTGTCCTGTGCTCAGCGTTTCTGGTTCCACGTGCAGAGCCCGCCGTCGGCGGTGAAGCTCTCCTTGTCGAGCTCTCCGTTCTCCCAGTTGAGGATGACGCCGTCGTGGCGGGTCGCCGTGAGGTAGTCGCCCGCCGGGATGGTCACGGTCTCGCTCGGGACCGTGAGCGAGTAGCCGATGCACTCCGGCTGGTCGCCCTTCGCGTAGTACGTGCAGTCGTCGCACGCGTCGATGGTGATGACGCCGGTGGCCGGCCCCGTGTAGACCATCTCGAACTCGTCCGGGCTGTAGTTGTGGACCGTCAGGGTGACGGTTCCCTCGGGCTCCTTGAGCGAAGGCAGCTTGACACCCGCCTTCGGGTCCAGCCGCGCGATGCCCGCGGCGATCTGGAGTCGTTCGGCGTATCCGGTCTCCTTCGCTCGCGGGTACGAGTCGAGGAGTGCGGCCAGGTTGGCTTCCGCGCCGACGTGGTCCTGGGCCTTGAACTGGCGCACCGCGCACTTGAGCAGCCCGGCCGGCACCTCGGTCCGCGCCTTGTCGGCCAGGGCGCTGACCTTGCCGGACTCGAAGCCGGCCAGGAAGCCTGCCGAGTCCGCCGCCGCGGCCGTCCCGCTGCAGCCCTTCTTGCTCGCCAGCTCCTTGATCAGGCCGTCTCGCCACGCCGCCAGATCGTCGGGCAGGGCTGCTGCCGGATCACTGGACGGATGGTCGGTCATCAGCTCGGTCAGCGGCCCTTCCGCGGTGGTGAGCTGATCGTCCTCGACGAACTCCATGCCGCAGTCGTGCAACGCGCCGGACAGCTCGTTCTCCGCGACCGCCTGCAGCGGGCCGGGCGTCTCCGGCAGGGCGAAGTGCCGCACCACGTTGAGTGCGTTGCACTCCGTCTCGCCCTTTGCCTGCGCGTACAGGTCGTCGATCAGACCGGGGACCCGCTCGGCGGCTCGCGTGCCCGGGTGCTGCTCTGCCGTCTGCAGATACGTGGTGTACGCGGTGTCGTAGGTCTTCTTGAACGGGCCGAAGGCCGTGCCCGCGGAGTCCAGGCTCTCCTCCGCCTGGGCCAGGTCGTGCGCGAGGAACTGCTCCAGCACCTCGTGCTGCGTCACCACGTACGCGGTGCCCAGGATCGGGACGACGGCGAGTGTGGCCCACGCGATGCGGCCGGCGGTCCGCGGCGTCCAGATGGTGCGCTGCGGCGTCTCAGGGCGCGCCCGGCGCCGGGCGAGGAGGGCGGCGTCCAGTGCGAACAGGCCGAGCACGCCGAGGTAGCCGAGCGCCCACCAGACGGCGATCGGCTCGCGCCCGATCGGCAGCGCGACCCAGGCCAGGCCGGCGGTCGCGGCCAGCGCCACGACCAGGCGGAGCCACGCGCGCAGGTGCAGATAGCCGAGACCGAGCCCGCTGAGGTTGAGCAGGGCGGCGGTCAGGGGACGGGCCGACGGGCGAGGGGCGCCGTCGGCGTCCGGGGGCGTCGCGGGCGGCTGCAGGGCCTCGCCCGTGGCGTCGGTGGGCGCTGCGGCGGGCTCCTCGGGGAGGATCGCCGTCGGCGCGGGTTCAGTGCTCATGAGCCGCGATGCTAGGTGCCCTTTCTGCCCCGAATTGGCGAAATGGGGCGGTTGAGCCGGGTGAATTACCCCGATGAGTCCGAACCGTAATGAGCGACTGTCATGTCCGCAGGGATGGGCGATGATCGGCGGGTGGACCTCGCCGTCGATCTGAGCCAGCGCACCGGTCGCACCGATGCCATCTACCGCGCGCTGCACGCGGCGCTGACCACCGGCCGGATCCCCGCGGAGCAGCGGCTGCCCTCGACCCGCGACCTGGCCCGGGACCTCGGCGTCTCGCGCGCGAGCGTCGCGGAGGCCTATGAACGGCTCGTCGCCGAGGGGTTCCTGGAGACGCGGCCCGGCTCGGGCACGTTCGCGACCGCCGCGGCGGTCGACAACCCGCGCGTGCGGCACCGCGCGGCGGGAGCCCTGCGCCCCCGGGCTGGCTGGCGCTGGACCCCGCATGCCACGAGCGGCGACGCGGCGGTCCCCGCGCACGACTTCCGGGTCGGTATCCCCGACGCGAGCCTCTTCCCGTTCGACACCTGGCGCCGTCTGCTCGCGGCCGAGTCACGGTCCGGCGGGCCGGCCGCGGGCGCGTACTCCGCCCCCGCCGGCCTGCCCCGGTTCCGGGAGGCGGTCGCCCGCTACGTGGCCGGTTCGCGCGGGGTCCACGCCGAGCCCGACGACATCATCGCGACGACCGGCGCGCAGCAGGCCCTCGACCTGGTGGCGCGCGTGCTGCTCGAACCGGGGGACGTCGTCGCCATGGAGGACCCCGGCTACCCCGAGGCGCGCGAGCTCTTCGCGCTGCACGGCGTCCGGGTGGTGCCCGTGCCGGTCGACGCCGAGGGGCTCGTCGTGGACGACATCCCGCCCCGGGCCCGCCTGGTCTACACCACCCCCTCGCACCAGTTCCCGCTCGGGATGCCGCTGTCGCTGGCCCGACGGCGGGCCCTGCTGGCCCACGCGGCGCGCCACGGCACGGCAGTGATCGAGGACGACTACGACAGCGAGTTCCGCCGCGCCCGCCGTCCGCTGGAGTCGTTGCAGGCCCTGGACCGCGACGGGCGCGTCGTCTACGTCGGCACCTTCTCGAAGTCGCTGCTGCCGGGCCTGCGGGTCGGCTATCTGGTGGCGCCCCCGTCGCTGCGCGACGCCTTGCTCGCGGCCCGGCAGCTCACCGACGGCCACGGCGCCGTGCACGTCCAGGCGGCGCTCGCCCGCTTCATCGACGACGGGCTGCTCGCCCGGCACGTCCGGAAGGCCTCCGCGCGCTACACCGAGCGGTACGAGATCCTGCTGGACGCGCTGGCGGGCCTGCCCGTGGAGCCGGTGCCGTCGGCGGCGGGCCTGCACGTCGCGGCCTACCTGTCCGCCGACGCGCCGCTGGGCTCGCAGGAGCTCGTGGCCCGTGCCCGACGCCGGTCGGTCGCCCTGGACTCCCTCGCCGCCTACGCGGTGGGTCCCCACCGCGACGGGGTGGTGCTCGGGATCGGTGGGGCGGTGACGGGCACTATCCGGCCAGGTATTCGGGTTCTGGAGCAGCTGCTGGCGTGACGGCCGCCGCGACGCGCGCCCGTCGTCGGCGCCACGTCGCCCAGGCGAGCCCGCCCAGCGCGGCGAGCAGCGGACCGGTCATGTGCGGTCCCGTCATCACGAGGAGCCCGAGCGCGGCCACCAGCGACACCGCCGCGCACCACCAGGCCGCGCCCCGGCGCGGCAGGAGCCGCAGCGCCGCGGCCGTGCCCACCACGTAGAGCAGGGAGAACGTTGCGGTCGCCATGAGGAGGATCGCCTCGGTGGACTGGTGCAGGGCGGCGAGCAGCGCCGTCGTGCCGAGGGCGACCGCCGTGATGAGCGCCAGCGAGCGGCGGGGCGTGCGGCCCGGCGCGGACGCGAGCCACGCCGGGAGCGCGCCGTCCCGGGCCAGTGCCGCGCCCATCCGGCTGCCACCGGCGAAGTACACGTTGATGGCGCCGATCGTCAGCAGCACGGCCAGCACCGTGGTGACGGGCCGGGCGCTCTCGCCGAACCCGAGCACCAGCAGGTCCGAGAGCGGTGCCGGGCCCGGTGTCGGCCCGAGCACCGCCACCGTCACGAACGCGACACCCAGGTACAGCACGCCCACCGCCGCCACCGCGACGGCGGTGGCGCGCGGGATGTCCCTGGCTGGGTTGCGGTACTCGGCGGACAGCGAGCCGAGGATCTCCCAGCCCGCGAACGCCCAGACCAGCAGGGCCGCGGCGGAGCCGACGGCGCCCCAGCCGTGCGGGGCGAACGGCGTGAGGTACGTCAGCTGCGCGTGCGGCAGGGCCACGACCACCGCGACGGCCAGCAGGAGCGCGACCACCCCCGCGATGACGAGCTGCGCCGTGCCGGACACCCGCAGGTCGAACCAGTTCATCACCGCGCACACCGCGATGATGGCGACGGTGGTGACCAGCGCGGTCCCCGTTCCGCCGCCGGTGGCGTCGGCGACGTAGGCCCCGGCGAAGCCCGCCGCGGCCGGTGCGCCCACGGGGATCGTCGCGTAGAAGGCCCAGCCGACCATGGTGGACGCCCGCTCGCCGAACGCGAGGCGGGCATAGGTGGCCACGCCGCCGCCGTCGGGGTGGCGCGCGCCGAGCGCGGCGAAGGTCGTGGCGAGCGGGATGGACAGGAGCACGAGGGCCGCCCACGCGACCAGCGATGCCGGGCCCGCCACGCCCGCGGCCAGGGCGGGCAGGGAGATGACGCCGGTGCCGAGCATGGCGCCGAGGGTGAGTGCGGCGCCCTGGGGGACGCTGAGTCCGTTCTGCATGGCCCGAGGCTATGCGTCAGGTGGACCGCCGAACGGGCCGATTCTCGACTGATCGTTCAGGCCAGTCATACCTGCGCTCACTGCCGTGCTCACACAGTGCGCGCCGGGAGCTGCGGTGCGGTCGCCAGGTCGCGCAGGCGACGCAGGCCCGCGGTGGTCGCGATGACGACCAGCGTGTCGTCGGCGTGCAGGTACCAGCCCTCCGACGGCTCGATCATGCGGCCGCCGCCCCCGCTGGCCTGCGGCTTCGTGCGGATCGCGAGCAGGCGGCTCCGCACGACGCCCTCGGCGTCCTCCTCATCACGGTCGAGATCGACGTCGTCGGGATGCATGCGGGCGAGCCGGCTGCCCTCCATGATCACTATCTCGGCGAGGACCAGCACCCGGTCCCGGTACGGGATGGTGGCCTTGACCTCCTGGCCGATCATCGACGCGGCGAACCACGGCGCGGCGAGGAACGAGGAGCTGAGTCCCACGGAGTCGGGGATCTCGCGGCGGATGCGTCGCGACAGGTCCTTGTCGTACACGCGCAGGACCTCGCGCAGCGGCGTCGGTACGTCCTCCGGCCGCGGTATGGAGCGCGCCGAGAAGCCGATGCCGATGGTCGTCGCGCCGCCGCTCGTGACCACCACTATCGCCTGGGCGGTGCCGACGTAGGCGGCGCGCAGGGTCGCCGCCCGGCGGGCGTCGCCGATCACGACGGGGACGTCCCTGGCGCGGGCGACCGCGATACCGCGCGCCGACTCGTCGATGTCGACGGCGACCACGGGCACCCCGCGGCGGTCCAGGGACCGGACGATGCGCGTGCCCAGGTCACCGAGCCCGACGACGACCACGTGGTCGGACATCGCGTGCAGCGGGGAACCGGCGTCGAGCAGGCGCTGGGTCCGCACGACGCCGTCGACCACCACACCGGTGACCCAGGGGATGACGGCGACGCTCACGATCGTCAGGACCACCTGGATGGCCTTGACGACCGGGTTGGCGTCGTGGTCGGGGTCGCTGCCCGCCAGCGCGGGCAGCACCGCCGCGTACAGCGCGCCGAGGAAGGACGAGCCGGTCGCGAGCTGCATGGTCATCGCGCCGACGAGCACGACCACGAGGAGGACACCGGCAGCGAGCAGCAGGTTCCAGCCCGAGGTGATCGCCAGGGTGCGCAGGTACTCGCCGAACCGGCGCCGCCGGTGCGGGTCCACCTCGTCCTCGTCCGGTTCGAGGTCGGCCTTCATCTCGGGCAGGACGTCGTGCTCGCCGGCGTCGGCCAGGAGCACCTTGGGGGCGAGCCCGGCCAGCTCCTTGTCGTTCGGGAGCGCCGTGACGGTGCCGTCCTCGTCGGTCGCGAACAGCACCATCCGGGTGGGCAGGGACGTCTCCGCGTCCGTCACGGCGACGAGGCGGCGGTGCTGCACAGGGAGGCGGACGAGGCGGCGCAGCGCCGCGGCGACGATCTCGGGCGCCGCGAACGCCGACGCCGAGAGCACCGTGCAGCGGTCGCGCTGCAGGTGTCGCCCGAGCGACTCGTCGAAGATCCGGACCACCACGTGCAGCGCGGGCCAGGCCTCGCGGAGCAGGAGGGCCAGGGCGACGTTGCCGCCGTCGTCCTGGTCCACGAGCGCGGCGGCGTGAGCGCGGTCCGCTCCGGCCGCCGTCAGGACCTTCTCGTCGACGCGGTCGGTCTCCACGAGGACCACCCGGTCGAGGGACTCCATCTCCTGGGCGTACCGGGAGCTGCGGTCCGGCACGATCACCGACACGGTGCCCCGGTAGCGCGTGCTGAGCGCTCTGGTCAGGCGAAACGCGAGCGGACCGTCGCCGACCACCACGTAGTGCGCGTGCGTTCCCGGTCCGACGTCTGTCATGGTCGCAGAGCGTAGCCGGGCCCTCCGACAACGACGCACGAGAGGTGCGCCGCCGTCGGAGGGCCCGGATCCGGCTTCAGGCGTTACGCCCTCAGGAGGGGACGTTCGCCACGCCGTCGGGCAGGAACCGCTTGCCCAGGACCTTCTCGCTGTAGCCGGTGCGGTCCAGGTACGGCGTGATGCCGCCCGTGTGGAAGCCCCAGCCGGCGCCGAGGATCATCGCGAGGTCGATCTGCTGCGGGCCGGGCACGACGCCCTCGTCCAGCATCAGGCCGATCTCGGTGGTCAGCGCCGTGAGCACCTGGTCGAGCACGCCGTCGGCGTCGAGCACGCTCTGGCCGTGCCGGCCGGGCTCGCCCGGCGTCAGCGCCTCGCCGAAGTACTCCTGGATCGCCGGGTTGACCGGCTTGGGCAGCCCCTTCGGGCCGTCCAGCACCACCCGGGTGCCGTCCTCGACGATCTTGGCCAGGCCGGCCGAGGCCGGGATGCGGTCGCCGAGGTTCTCCCGCAGCGACGTCAGCACGTGCTGCGCGACCGCGGGGCCCACCAGGTCGGTCAGCTCGAACGTCGGCATCGGGAAGCCGAGGGGGGCGAGCGCGCGGTCCGCGGGCTCGACGGGGGTGCCGCCCTCGATCGCGTCCAGGACCTGGCCCATCACGAGCAGCAGCAGGCGGTTCACGATGAAGCCCGGGCGGTCGGCGGACATGATCGCCGTCTTGCGGAGCTTCTTGGAGATGGCGAACGCCGTGGCCAGGGCCTCGTCCGACGTGCGCTCGGCGTTGATCACCTCGACCAGCGGCATCTGGGCCACCGGGTTGAAGAAGTGGATGCCGACCACGCGCTCGGGGTGCCGCAGGTCCGCCGCCATCTCGGTGACGGACAGCGCGGAGGTGTTGGTCGCCAGCACCGTCTCGGGGGAGATGACGCCCTCCAGCTCGGCGAACACCTTCTTCTTGAGGCCCATCACCTCCGTGACGGCCTCGATCACGAAGTCGCACGAGGCGAACTCGCCGAGGTCGGTGGTGCCGGACACCGAGGCGACGATGCGCTGCGCGGCGTCGGGGGACAGGCGCCCGCGGCCGGCGAGCTTCTCCGCCGTCTCGCGGACGAAGGAGAGGCCCTTGTCCACGCGCTCCTGGTCCAGGTCGCGCATGACCACCGGCACGCCGAGGCGCTGCGCGAAGAGGAACGCCATCTGGGCGGCCATCAGACCGGCGCCCACGACGCCGACCTTGGTGATCGGCCGGGCGAGCTTGGGGTCCGGGGCGCCCTGGGGCTTCTTGCCGCCGCCCACGAGGTTGAACGCGTAGATGCTGGCGCGCATCTCGTCCGACATGACCAGGTCCGCCAGCGCCTGGTCCTCGGCCGCGAACGCGTCGGCCTTGGTGGCGTTCCGGGCTCCGGCGATCAGCTCCAGCGCGCGGTGCGGTGCGGGACGCGAGGTGCCGACGACGGCGTCGAGCTGGGCCTTGGCAGTGCCGACGACGACGTCCCACACGGGCTGCGGGTCGAGCTCGCGGCGGGGCACCTCGATCTCACCGGTGACGACCTTGGCCGCCCAGATGATGGACTGCTCCAGGAAGTCGGCGGCTTCGAACAGCTCGTCGACCAGGCCGATCTTGAGGGCCTCGGCGGGCTTGTACGGCTTGTTCGCCGCGGGCCGCGTGAGGATGACCTCGATGGCCTTCTCGACGCCGACGAGGCGGGGTACGAGGTAGGCGCCGCCCCAGCCGGGGATGAGGCCGATGCCGGTCTCGGGCAGGCCGAGCGCGGCCGCGTCGGAGGCCACCGTGCGGTAGTCGCAGTTGAGCGCGACCTCGAGGCCACCGCCCAGCGCGAGGCCGTTGACGAACGCGAAGGTCGGCACGCCGGTGGCCGCGCGCAGGTCGCCGAGGATCGTGTACGCGGCGTGGCCCATGCGGCCCAGCTCGACGGCCTCGGCGTGGTCGTGCACCGAGGTGATGCCCTTGAGGTCGGCGCCGGCGGCGACGAAGTAGGGCTTGCCGGTGATGCCGACGGCGACGATCTCGCCGGCCTCGGCGCGGGTGCGGACGGCCTCGAGCGCGGCCTTGAGCTCGGCCATGCCGGCCGGGCCGAGCGTGTTCGGCTTGGTGTGGTCCAGGCCGTTGTCGAGCGTGACCAGCGCGAGGACGCCGGCGCCGCCGGGCAGCCGCACGTCCCGGACCAGCGAGTGGGTGACGCGCTCCGCGGGAGCGTTGGGGGTCTCAGGCACGGGTCAGTTCTCCTCGTCCGTGTGGCCGGAGTAGTCGGCGTGGTGGGGGTTCTCCCAGATGACGCTGCCGCCCTGGCCCAGACCCACGCACATGGCGGTGAGGCCGTACCGGACCTCGGGGTGCTGCTCGAACTGGCGGGCGAGCTGCGTCATCAGGCGGACGCCGGAGCCGGCCAGGGGGTGGCCCATGGCCAGCGCGCCGCCGTACTGGTTGACGCGGGCGTCGTCGTCGGCGATGCCGTAGTGGTCCAGGAAGGAGAGCACCTGTACCGCGAACGCCTCGTTGAGCTCGTACAGGCCGATGTCGTCGATCGTCAGGCCTGCGGACCTCAGGGCCTTGTCGGTCGACGGCACCGGGCCGTAGCCCATGATCTCCGGCGGCACGCCGGCGTAGCCGTAAGACACCAGGCGCATCTTCGCGGGCAGACCCAGCTCGGCGGCTACGTCGCCGGAGGCGAGGATGGCGGCGGTCGCGCCGTCGGTCAGCGGGGACGACGTCGCGGGGGTGACCCGGCCGCCCGCGCGGAACGGCGTCTTGAGGCCCTGGATGGACTCGAAGGTCGTCTCGGGGCGGGGTAGCTCGTCGGCGGTGGCCAGGCCCCAGCCCAGCTCGGCCGAGCGGACGGCGACCGGCACCAGGTCCGGGTCGATGTTGCCGTTGGCCAGGGCCTTGGCGAACTTGGCCTGCGACTCGACGGCGAACCGGTCGGCGCGCTCCTTGGTCAGCTGCGGGAACTTGTCGTGCAGGTTCTCCGCCGTGACGCCCATGTTCAGCGACTGCGGGTCCACGAGCTTCTCGGCCACGAACCGGGGGTTGACGTCGGCGTCGAAACCCATCGGGTGGCGGCCCATGTGCTCGACGCCGCCCGCGATGACGACGTCGGCGGCGCCCATGGCGATGCCCGCTGCCGTGGTGGTGGCGGCCGTCATCGCGCCGGCGCACATGCGGTCGATGGCGTAGCCCGGCACGGACTGGGGGAGACCGGCGAGCATGCCTACGGTGCGGCCGAGCGTGAGCCCCTGGTCGCCCTGCTGGGTGGTGGCGGCGATGGCCACCTCGTCGATCCGCTCCGGGGGGAGCTCGGGGTGGCGTCGCAGCAGCTCGCGCACCACCTTCACGATCAGGTCGTCGGCACGCGTCTCTGCGTAGATGCCGTCGGGCTTGGCCTTGCCGAAGGGCGTGCGGGCGCCGTCGACGAAGACGACGTCGCGTACGCCGCGGCGGGCACGCGGTGTTTCCGGGGCTGCGGTCATCAGCAGAACTCCTGGGGGTTTTCGGGACGGCGACGTCCGATGAGCGACGCCGCTGGATCGAGATACACGCTACCGCGAGTACCGGTAAAAAGCACGCAAGAAGTGAGACCGGGTTCGGGTCGCAATGAAACCGAGTCTCGCACGGGACGGGGGCGCGCAAAGAGCCCGCCGCTACCCAGTGATCCGGCCCGGAAAACTGCTCGGTTCGGGCCGAATCGCTGGGTAGCGGCGGGCTCTTTGCGCGGACGGCGCCGTCAGCCGTTGCCGCGGAGCTTGCGGACCACCTTTTTCGCCGTCGGCAAGGCCGTGTTCCAGGTGGTGTACAAGCGCGAGAACGCGACGTCGATCGAGCCGACCAGCTCGTCGGTGTGCTTGGCGAAGCTCTTCTTGAAGTCGCTGATGCCGTCGTTGAGCAGACCGTTCATGTCGTACCGCACGAGGCCCTGCTCGCGGGCGATCTCGATGGTGCGCCAGTAGGTCGGCGCGGTGGCCGTCGCCTTGCGGCCGGCGTCGTTGCCGCCGCCGTACAGCAGGAACGACGTGCTCGCCGAGTTGACGCACCACGCGAAGCACGCCGGCACGTCGTCGACGTAGGTCGCCACCAGCACCGACTTGTCGCCGAGCGACCGGTTGATGTCGAGGTAGTACTCGTCGGAGTGGATCGCGAAGCCCGCTCGCTCGGCGGTCTCCTTGTAGACGTCGAGCACGCGCAGCACCTCCGCGTCCTCCGTCACCCGGCGGATGTCGAGGCCCAGGCGGGCGCCCTTGCGGATCTCGTACCGCGTGGACTTGCGCATGTCGCCGAGCAGCTCGTCGGCAGGCCGGGTGAGGTCCAGGATCAGCGTGCTCGGGATCAGGATGTGGTTCGACGCCTGCCGCCGTCCCGCCAGGTCCAGCGGCGTACCCGCGGGCCAGTCCGGCTCGATGGTGATGCCGACGCCGCCCACGTTCTCGCGCGCCCACTCCACCACCGTGTTGGTCACGGCGTTGCGCGTCGCCGAGTCGCCGACGCCGAAGACCGCCTGCGCCGTCTCGCCGTCGTGGTGCGCGACGACCGGCCCGCGCGGCACGTACGACAGCGCCTTGAACTGGGCGGGCAGCGGCCGCACGAGCAGCTGGGCCAGGCCGACCGTGGTGCCGTCCTCGGTCACCCGGAGCCGGTGCGCGCGCCAGTTGCCGGCCGCCTTCACCTCGCCCCATCCCCACAGCTGGAGCGGGTGTCCGCCGAGGGCGAGCACCTCGCGGTCCCAGGTCGAAGGTTCGGTGACTACGTCGACGGCGAGCGTGATGGGCTCCGACAGGGCTGGCATGGGGACGACTCTACTGGGGCAGGGGTGACGCTTTCACACCCGGATCGCGAGCCGCGTCGGTGAACGCCCGCTCCAGGGCGCCCGCCAGCAGCCGGAGCTGCCACTCGCGCGCCCCTCGGCCGCGCAGGAACTCGGCGATGCCCGCGGCGTCGGCGGGGACCGGTGGCGTCCAGCACAGGCGACGCAGCGCGTCGGGCTGCAGCAGGTTCTCGACCGGGACGTTCAGCTCCTCGGACAACGCGGTCATGAGCTCGCGCGCCGCAGTGAGGCGGCGGGCGGCGGTGGTGTCCCGGTCGCCCCAGGTGCGCGGCGGCGGCGGGCCGTCGGAACGCGGCCCGCGCACCGAGGGCAGCGCCGACTCGGGCAGGGCGCGCGCGTCGTCGATCGCCTTCTGCCAGTACGCGGCGCGGCGCTTGGTGCCCTTGCCCGCGAACTCCGGCAGGGCGACGAGCTGGCCGGCGGTCTTCGGCATGGCCTTCGCCGCCGCGACGATCGCCCGGTCGGGCAGTACCCGGCCCGGCGAGATGTCGCGCGCCTGGGCGCTCGCGTCCCGCGCGATCCACATCGCCCGGACGGCGGCGACCTGGCGCGGGTTGCGCAGCACGTGCATGCCGGAGGTGCGGCGCCAGGGATCGATCCGCGGCGGCGGCGGGGGAGCGGTGCGCACCGCCTCGAACTCCTGGGCCGCCCACTCGGTCTTGCCCGCGGCCTCCAGTCGCTCGGCGAGGCGGTCGCGCAGCTCCACGAGCACCTCGACGTCGAGCGCGGCGTACCGCAGCCAGTCCTCCGGCAGGGGGCGCGTGGACCAGTCGACCGCCGAGTGCTCCTTGGCCAGCCCGAGGCCCAGCACCTCCGCGACGACGGCGGCGAGCCCCACGCGCTCCATGCCGAGCAGGCGCGCGGCGAGCTCGGTGTCGAAGACCCGTGCGGGGCGCAGGCCGTGCTCGGCGAACCCGGGCAGGTCCTGCGAGGCGGCGTGCAGGACGAACTCGGCGTCGCCGACGGCCTCGCCGAGCGGCGAGAGGTCAGGGACGCCGACCGGGTCGATCAGCGCGGTGCCCGCACCCTCCCGCCGTACCTGGACGAGGTAGGTGGCCTGGCCGTACCGGTACCCGGACGCGCGCTCGGCGTCTGCCGCTACCGGTCCGGAGCCTGCGGCGAACGCCTCGACGACCCGCGCGAAAGCGCCCTCCGTCGCGACGACGGAGGGCAGGCCGTCGGCCGGCTCGGTCAGTGGCGTGACAGGTGCCGGCACGGGTGTCGATGTCTCCGCAGGGAGTCCTCGCTCCGTGGTGGTCATGGACCTACCGTATGGCGTTGCTTCGATCGGTCGGTAAAACGCCTGGTGAGCGTCGCGACGCCCTCGGGGAGCGGAGGCACCCCCGCGGCCATGGTGAGCAGCGTCGCCCACGCGCCCAGATGGGTGCCGAGCTGGGTGTCGAGCGGGGTCCACGACGCGCGGATCTCGAGGTCCACCGCGCCGGGAGAGCCTTCCAGCGCGCCGTAGCTCTGCGAGAGCACGCGCGTGACCGTCCCGCCCTCGGCCACCGTGTCCGTGCCGCGCACCAGCCCCGCGGACTCGAGGGCCTCGCCCACCCAGGACCAGGCGACGTCGGCCAGCATGGGGTCCGCCGCCATCTCCGGCTCGAGCGAGGCGCGCACCAGGGTCACCACCCGGAACGTGCCGTGCCAGGCCTCCTGGCCCGCCGGGTCGTAGAGCACGACGAAGCGGCCGGTGGCCAGCGGTTCCTCGGCGTGGTCGTGGTCGTCGGAGAGGTTCCGGCCGGCCGGTCCCGGCGGGGCGCCGGGCAGCACGTCGCCCGAGAGCGCGATGCTGAACGGGGCGACCCGGCGCGGGGCCGGGATCTCCGTGAGGCGCACCTCTGAGCGCAAGGCCTGACGCCGCAGGTCGGCGAGAGCCGCTGCGAAGTCGACGGGGACGCCGGTGGGCGGGCCGCTGGTCACCACTTCACGGTACGTCCGCACCGCATTCTCCACGCGGAGGCGCGCGGCGGTCGCCGGAACGTGATCTGCCCGCCCGGCGGACGGCGCGGCGCTACCGCGACCCCGGCCCACTAGGCTGGTCGCGGGTCACGGCACGTCTCGCACGTACGCCGGCCCGTACCCACTTCTTAAGGAGCAAGAACGTGTCAGGCACAGCACAGATCGGCGTCACCGGGCTGGCGGTGATGGGTCGCAACCTCGCGCGGAACTTCGCACGTCACGGCTACACGGTGGCGGTCCACAACCGCTCGTACGCCAAGACCGAGTCCCTGGTGGCGGAGCACGGCAGCGACGGCGAGTTCGTGCCGAGCGAGTCGCTCGCCGACTTCGTCGCGTCGCTCGAGCGCCCGCGCAAGGTAGTCATCATGGTCAAGGCCGGCGGTCCCACGGACGCCGTCATCGACGAGCTGGTGCCCCTTCTGGAGGAGGGTGACATCGTGGTCGACGCCGGCAACGCGCACTTCCCGGACACGATCCGGCGCGAGGCGGCCCTCAAGGAGCACGGCCTGCACTTCGTCGGTACCGGGGTCTCCGGCGGCGAGGAGGGCGCGCTGAACGGCCCGTCCATCATGCCGGGCGGCACGCCCGAGTCGTACGCGTCGCTCGGCCCCATCCTGGAGGACATCTCCGCGAAGGTGGACGGCGTTCCCTGCTGCACCTACGTGGGCTCAGACGGCGCGGGCCACTTCGTCAAGATGGTGCACAACGGCATCGAGTACGCCGACATGCAGCTCATCGCCGAGGCGTACGACCTGCTGCGTCAGGGGCTGGGTGCGACGGCGGCCGAGATCGGCCAGATCTTCGCGCAGTGGAACACGGGCGACCTCGAGTCGTTCCTCATCGAGATCACCGCCGACGTCCTGCAGCACGTGGACGCCGAGACCGGCCAGGCGTTCGTCGACATCGTCCTGGACCAGGCCGAGCAGAAGGGCACGGGCCGCTGGACCGTGCAGAACGGCCTGGACCTGGGCGTGCCGATCACCGGCATCGCCGAGGCGACGTTCGCCCGCGCGCTGTCCGGCTCGGTGCCGCAGCGCACCGCCGGCCTCGCCGCCCTGCCGGCCCACGCGGCCGAGTGGGAGGTCAAGGACCGGGACGCGTTCATCGAGGACGTCCGCCAGGCCCTGTACGCCTCCAAGGTCGTCGCCTACTCGCAGGGCTTCGACCAGATCGCGGCGGCCGCCGCCGAGTACGACTGGGCGATCGACCGTGGCGCCA
Organism: Promicromonospora sp. CA-289599; assembly: GCF_050936155.1. NCBI lineage: Bacteria > Bacillati > Actinomycetota > Actinomycetes > Micrococcales > Promicromonosporaceae > Promicromonospora > Promicromonospora sp. CA-289599. The sequence continues at coordinate 286,898 of NZ_JBNJNI010000001.1, read as the reverse complement.
TGGCCCGCATCTGGCGTGGTGGCTGCATCATCCGCGCCCGGTTCCTCAACCGGATCACCGAGGCCTACGAGCGCGACGCGGCCCTGCCCCTGCTGCTCGCCGACCCGTACTTCACCGACGCCGTCGCGAGCGGCCTGCCCGCATGGCGCCGCGTGGTGGCCGGTGCGGCACAGAACGGCGTGCCGACGCCCGCCTTCTCCTCCTCGCTCGCGTACTACGACGGCGTCCGCGCCGAGCGGCTGCCCGCCGCTCTGGTGCAGGCGCAGCGCGACTTCTTCGGCGCGCACACCTACAAGCGGGTCGACCGCGAGGGCACGTTCCACACCGAGTGGTCCGGCGACCGCACGGAGGCTGAGGCGTGAGGGGTTTCCCCGCGGACAAGGGGCTCGTAGGCGGCGGCGGGGAGGTTCCCGTCCCGGACCTGATGGTGGTGGGGATCGGCGGTGACGTCGGCATGTACGCCCTCGCGCGCGCGTTCCACGAGCAGTACGGCACCCATTCCGTGGTGCTGTCCAAGGTCGCCACCCGTGCCATGCAGGACTCGGCGATCGTCGACAACGTGGTGGTGCCGGGCATCGACGAGGTGGACGTGCTCCTGTCGACCCTCGAGGGCCTGGCGCAGCAGCACCGGGACAAGGTGCTGGTCCTGCTGACCAACGCCGACTGGCACGTGCGCACGCTCATCGTGCACCGGGAGCGCCTGGAGGCCGCCGGCTACGTGCTGGCGTACCCGTCGCTGCCGGTCCTGGAGCAGGTGAGCAGCAAGGAGGGCTTCGCGCAGGTGTGCGACCAGCTCGGCATCCCGACGCCGCGGACGGTGGCGGTCGACGTCGCCAAGCTGGTGGCCGACGGCGGGCGGGCCGCCGTGGCAGCCCTCGAGGTGGACCTGCAGTACCCGGTGGTGGGCAAGCCGTCCAACAGTGCCGAGTGGTACTACGTGGACTTCCCCGGCAAGAAGAAGATCCATCACATCGACTCCCGCGCGGAGCTCGACGTGATCCTGGGTCACCTCGCCGACGCGAAGTTCCCCGGCACGTTCCTGGTGCAGGAGTTCATCCCGGGCGACGAGACGCAGATGCGGTCCCTGACCGCCTACCGCGACACGTCGGGCGAGGTGACACTTCTGGCGACCGGCCGGGTGCTCCTGGAGGAGCACACGCCCGGCACGCTGGGTATCCCGGCCGCCATCCTGGTGGAGGCGTACGACGACGCGATGGAGGCAGCCACTCGCTTCCTCGACGCCACGAACTACGTCGGGTTCGCGAACTTCGACTACAAGCTGGACCCGCGCACGGGGCAGCACGTGTACTTCGAGGTGAACCCCCGCATCGGGCGGAACAACTACTACGTCACCGCGGGCGGGGCCAACGTGGCCCGCGTGCTCGTGGAGGACTGGGTGCTGCACCGGCCGATCCGCCCTGTGCGGGCCGTGCACGACGTGCTCTACACGGTGGTGCCGTACGGCCTGCTGTCCAAGTACGTGCTCGACCCGGAGCTCAAGACCCGGATCAAGGCGCTCAAGGCCAGCGGCGACGTGATCAACCCCCTGAAGTACGACCGTGACTCCGGCCTCAAGCGCCGGCTCATCGTCGAGGCGATCACGCAGAACTACCGCCGCAAGTACGCGCAGTACTACCCGGAGCCGACGGCGACGGGGTACTGACCCCTCCGCTGTCGCGTCACCGTCTCGGATGCCCAGGCCACCCCGGAGGCCTGGGCATCCGGCGTTTCCGGGGGCGCCGTCACCGATGGGTAGTTCTGCCCGAAGTTAAGCCTTGCGCACTGTGTGGCTGATCGGGACACTGTGTGCGCACTTGCTGGATATTTCTGGCATGAATCGTGAGAGAGGTTTCACCCCGATGTCGTTCATCGAGTCGATCAAGACCGTGCTGTCCAAGTACGCGGTCTTCAACGGGCGCGCCCGGCGTTCCGAGTTCTGGTGGTACTACCTGGCCTACTTCATCGTGCTGACGGTCCTCTATGTCGCGCTGATCGTGCCGGGCCTCACCGCCTTCACGTCCGCCACCATGGAGGCCGCCGTGGTGGGCACGACGCCGCCGGCGATGCCCACCTCGCTGGCGATCGGGCAGCTCATCACGTCGCTCGTCGCGCTCGCGCTGCTCCTGCCGACCATCGGCGTGAGCGTCCGCCGCCTGCACGACACCGACCGGTCCGGCTTCTGGTACTTCCTGCACCTGGTCCCGCTCGTCGGCACGATCATCCTGCTCGTGTGGCAGGCCGGCGCAGGCACCCCCGGTCCGAACCAGTACGGCCCGGACCCCAAGGCCCTGCCGCAGTCCGCTGCCGCCTGACCTAGCCTGAGCTGATGAACAGCACCCGTCCCGTCCTCGTCGTCGGGGCGAGCGGATTCGTCGGCAGCCGGGTCGCACGCGGCCTGGCTGCCGACGGCCGCGCGGTGCTCGCCGTGGCGCGCCACACGCTGCCCGAGCGGGTCACCGTCCAGCCCAGCGTGATCCCCGTGCTCGGCGCGGACCCGGCCGCCCAGGCGGACGCCGTCCGCGAGGCCTGCGCCCGGGCCGGCGTCCCGCTGCCCGGCGCTGTGGTCGCGTCGATCGGCGGCTGGCAGAAGGGTCCGGACCTGCTCGACCTGGACCCGGCCGAGTGGTCCGCCACGCTGGCGTCCCACCTCACGGCGCACCTCGACGCCGCACGCGCACTCGCGCCGCTGCTCGGACCGGGCGACCCCTACGTGGTGCTCAACGGCGCGGCGTCCCGCGAGGCCATGGCCGGGTCCGGCGCCGTCAGCGTCACCGGAGCCGGTCTGGCGATGCTGGTCCAGGTGCTGCGCCTGGAGGCCCAGCGGGCCGGTGCTGTGCCGCCCGTCCGCTTCCACGAGCTCGTCATCGACCATGCGGTCGCAGGCGACGACCGCAACGAGGACCCGGCCCAGACCAGGGCCCCCGCCCAGGTGGTGCGGGCCCTCGGTGAGCTGCTGGACGACCCCGGCGCACCCGCCGTCCTGCACGTGTGACGTTGCTCTCGCGGCACGCCCCACGTACCACGACGCCGGTAATCTCTTGCCTCGTGACAACCACCGCCACCGTCCACAGCCAGACCGCGACGACCGCCCTGTGCGCCGTCCGACCGCAGGTCCCTGTCGACAGGCTCGTCACCGATCTCGTGCCGCCGCGGCACTTCGCGAACGCCCGCTTCGCGACCTACCGCGCCAACCCGGCACACCCCAGCCAGGGCCGCGCGCTCGCCCGGCTCCAGGAGATCGCCGCGGAGATCACCGCCCCCAGGCGCGGCCTGTTCACCCGCCGCAAGGTGGCGCCGGCGGTCTACCTCGACGGCGGTTTCGGCGTCGGCAAGACGCACCTGCTCACCTCGCTCGCGCACGCCGTCGGCGAGGCGCTCGGCTCCGGGAAGGCCGCCTACGGCACCTTCGTCGAGTACACCAACCTCGTCGGGGCGCTCGGGTTCCACGCCACGGTCGACGCGCTGGCGACCAAGAAGCTGGTCTGCATCGACGAGTTCGAGCTCGACGACGCGGGCGACACCACCATCATGTCCCGCCTCATGCGAGAGCTCGCGGACCGGGGCGTGGCGCTCGCCGCGACGTCGAACACGCTGCCCGACGCGCTCGGTGAGGGACGCTTCGCCGCCCAGGACTTCCAGCGCGAGATCAAGGCGCTCTCCGACCGCTTCGAGACCCTGCGGGTCGACGGCCCGGACTACCGCCACCGCGAGGTCGTCACCGACTCCGAGCCGCTGACCGAGGCAGAGGTCGTCGCCGCGGCGGACCGGCCGGGCGGCACGCTCGACGCGTTCGACGACCTGCTGGCGCACCTCGCGACCGTGCACCCCAGCCGGTACGGCGCGCTGCTCGACGGCGTCTCCGTCGTCGCGCTGACCGGGGTGCACCCCGTGACGGCGCAGGAGGTGGCGCTGCGCCTCGTGGTGCTCGTGGACCGTCTCTACGACCGGGACGTGCCGGTGCTGCTCGGCGGGTCGGCGGACACCCGCGGCCTGTTCACCGAGGAGATGCTCGCCGGCGGGTACCGCAAGAAGTACTACCGGGCGCTGTCCCGCCTGGGCGCGCTGGCCGAAGAGGGCCGCAAGCTCCTCTGACGCCTCCCTACTCGTCCGCGCGCAGCCGGCGGCCCGCACGCAGCACCGTCGCCCGGGCCAGCTCGTCGAGGGAGTCCACGAGCACGACGCCGGGCAGGAGGTGCGCGGGTGTCGCCTCCGCCGCGACCGACAGCTCGGTGCACCCCAGCACCAGCGCAGCGGCCCCGCGCCGGCGCAGGTCGGCGATGACGCCCACCAGGGCCGTCAGGTCACCGCCGCGGCCCGCCTTGACGCCGTCGTAGACCAGGGACGTCACGGCCGCCTGGCCCGCGACGTCCGGCACCAGGGTCTTGATGCCGCGGGCGCCGAAGGCGTCGGCGTAGACGCCCGACGCGATGGTCCCCTCCGTCGCGAGGAGGCCGACGGCCTCCGGCCGCGGCCCGCTGAGCCGGCCGGTCCAGGTCTCGCGCGCGAGCACCGCGGACACCGTCACGTCCACCGCGGACAGCAGCGGGACCGGCGTCGCCGCGGCGATCGCGCCGGCGAACGCGTGCGCCGTGCTGCTCGGCAGGACGAGGAAGTCGGCCCCCGCCCCGGCGAGCCGCCGCGCGTCGGCCGCGAGCACCGGGCCGGGATCGTCGGGCGAGCGCCCCAGCACGAACGCCGTCCGGTCCGGGACCGTGGCGTGCTGCAGCACCATCATGTCCACATGGTCCTGGTCGCGTGCGGCGTCGGTCAGCCGGACCACACGCTCCGTGAACAGGACCGTCGCGAGCGGCCCCGCTCCGCCCAGCACGCCGACGACAGGGGGTACCACTGCGTGGTTGCTCATGTCCCTAAAGACGGGCGACGTCCGAGGAACGTTGCGCCCCGGAGCGGGTGAACCGCAGGTCAGCTGGCCGCGAGGCGGGCCTTCTCGGTCTCGACGTCGAAGTCGGCCGGCGGCCAGCCCAGGTCCAGGGACCGCAGGGCACCCGTCAGCAGCTCGGTGACCGCGAGGCGGGCGTACCACTTCCGGTCCGCCGGCACGACGTACCAGGGCGCCACCTCGGTGGAGGTACGGTCGAGCATCTCCTGGTACGCCGCCAGGTACTCCGGGAGCCTGGTGCGGACGTCGATGTCCCCGGGGTTGTACTTCCAGTGCTTGTCGGGCCGTTCGAGCCGCTCGGCCAGGCGCGCCTTCTGCTCGTCCGCCGACACCATGAGGGCCACCTTCACGATCAGGGTGCCCGACGCCGCCACCTCCGCCTCGAACTCGTTGAGCTCGTCGAAGTGCTTGCGCCAGGTCTCTGGCGGCTCGAGGTGGTTGACCCGCACCACGAGCACCTGCTCGTGGTGCGACCGGTCGAAGACCCCGAGGTAGCCGGGGCGGGGGAGCGCGTTGCGGACCCGCCAGAGGTAGTCGTGCCGCTGCTCCTCCTCGGTCGGGACGCCGAACCCCCTGTGCTGCACGCCCTGCGGGTCCACCATGCCGACGACGTGGCGCACGATCCCGCCCTTGCCCGCGGTGTCGAGGCCCTGCAGGACCAGCAGGACCGACCGGTCGCCACCGGTACGGCCGTGCGCGAAGAGGCGTTCCTGGAGCTCCGCGAGCTCCGGCCCGCGCGCCGCCAGCAGCTCCTCGCCGTCCGCCTTCTTGCCGGACCAGCCGGGCGTGGCCGACTGGTCCATGGCGGTCAGGTCGGTCCCGCGCACCCAGCGCAGGGCGTCGTCCGCCGAGGTCTTCCACAGCTTCTCGGGCTTCTTCGCCATCGTGGTGCCTCCTTCGCGGGACCGGCCGACGCCGGCGCCAGGAACCCAGGCTCGCAGGTCAGCTGTCCGCGCGCAGCACGGCGGTCATCCGGGGCGGCACCGTGAGGGTGTCGCCCACCAGCCGGGTGGCACCCGGCTCCCAGGCCGCCGCGAGCTTGAACGCCCCGGGGAGCGGCGCCTTGCCCGCCCCCTCGGCCGGCCGCAGCAGGCTGCCCAGGCGCAGCGCGGCGAGGCCGTGGCCGGTGTTGAGGACGAACGCCAGGCTGCCGCGCAGCACCGCGATGACCGACCGGTCCGCCGTGGAGCGGATCTCCAGCGGCAGGTCCAGCTCCTCGCTGATGTCGTGCCGGATGGAGATCAGGTCGCGTGCCCAGCGCACCAGGCGCCGCTCGTTCTCGTTGCGGGGGACCACGGGTGCGTGCACGGTGTCGAGCACCAGCGGGTTGCCCGCGAGGATCACGGTGGCGAGCACGCTGGAGCGGATGTCGACGTCGTCCACCCCCAGGAGGGCCGTCGCGGGACTCTCCTCGCCCGCCCACGGCACCGTGAGCTGCGCGGCGGGGAGCCGGGTGATGTCCTCGACCACGCTCGCGCCGGCCCGGACCCGGGTGCGGCGCCCGCTGTTCTGGCTGTTCTGGCGGGTCGCGCGGCGCACCGACGGGTGCACCAGGTCGGCGAGCATCTGCAGCGCCTGGATGTCCTCGGTCTTGCCCGGCCCGGACAGGATGCGCAGCAGGATGGTGGTCAGCCGGTCGCTCCGGCCGGGGCCGTCCACGAGCAGGCTGAAGCGCCGGTCGAGCTGTTCGCCCATCCCGACGACGTAGTCCGCGAGCTCACCCAGGAACGGGGTGGGCGAGCGGTCGACGAGGGCGTCGACGTCGAGCACCAGGCCGTCCACGTGGTACTCGCGCAGCCAGTGCCGCGCGTCGTCGACGAGAAAGTCGCGGGGCCCGCGGCTGCCGCTGCCGTCGAGGTTGATGCGGTCGCCCACGAAGTCGGTGCGGACCGTCGGGGCGGACGGGACCTTGCCCGCCCGCGTGCCGATGCTCGGCACCTGTCCCGTGCGGAGCTGGATGGGGCCCGTCCGCGGCCGGTCCAGGGGCACCTGGCCGGTCCGGGGGCGCATCGCCTGCAGTGCGTGCTCGCCGGCGTCGCCGACGTCGGAGCGCGGCGGCCGCGGCCGGCCGCCCCCGCTCAGGTACGGCCCGTAGGCCTCCAGCCCGAGCTCGTCCGCGACGGCCCAGCGGTAGGGGATGTCCAGCACGACGGCGAGGCCGACGGCGTGCGCCGCGTCGATGAAGCGCTGCAGCGCACGCGGGCCGCCGTAGGGCTCGTGCACCGAGTACAGGCGCACACCGCGCGTCGGCCCGACGGCGGGGTCGAACGCGGCGACCGGCGCGAGCTCGACGCCGTCGGCCCCGAGCTCGGCGATCGTCGGCAGCAGCGCCGCGGCGGCGTCGAGCGTGCCCTCCGGGGTGAACGTCTCGACGTCCACGTGCATGAGGACGCTCGTGGTGAGGTCAGGCGGTGACCACGAGCCGTCGGTCCACTCGAACGCCGGGTCGAAGACCCTGGTGGGTCCGTGGATGCCCTGCGGCAGCCACACGCTCCGCGGGTCGGGCAGCAGCGGGCCGCCGTCGACCGAGTAGCCGTAGTCGGTGCCGTGCCCGAGCACGCTGTCGGCGCCCCAGTACCCGGGCTCGCCGGCACCGACGAGGCGCAGCGGCATGTGCTCGGGCTCGTCCTGCGGGTCGTACGGCACGAGCACCTCGATGACACGCGCGCGCGGGGCCCACACCACCGGCCTCGGCCCGGGAACGGGCATGTCAGGCCCCGGTCGGGGCGGTGGTGTGATTCCCCCGGTTCCACTCCTCGGTCCGGTCACGCCGGACAGCCTAGCCCGCTGTTCCGCTCGGGCGGGTCAGCACCACGACGCTGTGTCCCGTCACGGTGAGACCGGTACCGGCGTCCAGCACCGTTCCGGGCTCGGCGCTGCCGTCGGTGTCCAGCACCACCGTCCAGGCCTTTCCGTAGGTACCGGGCGGCAGAGTGAAGTCCAGGGCCCCGGAATGGGCGTTGAGCAGCAGCAGGAACGAGTCGTCGACGACCCGCTCGCCGCGCCCGCCGGTCTCCGAGATCGCGTCACCGTTCAGGAATACCGCGACGGTCCTGGCGTACGACTGGTGCCAGTCCCTGTCGTCCATCCGCTCGCCCGTGAGGTCGAGCCACTCGATGTCCCCGAGCGCTTCCGTCCCGCTGCCGTCGAAGAACCGGCGGCGGTGCAGGATCGGGTGGTCGCGGCGCAGCCGGACGGCGTGCCGGGCGAACTGCAGCAGCGCCGCACCCTCGTCGTCCAGCTCCCAGTCCATCCACGCGAGCTCGTTGTCCTGGCAGTAGACGTTGTTGTTGCCCCCCTGGGTGCGCCCGATCTCGTCGCCGTGCGCGATCATCGGCACGCCCTGGCTCAGCATGAGCGTGACCAGCAGGTTGCGGCGCTGCCGGGCGCGCAGCTCCCGGATCTCCGGGTCGTCGGTGGGCCCCTCGACGCCGCAGTTCCAGGACCGGTTGTGGTTCTCGCCGTCCTTGTTGTCCTCCCCGTTCGCGTCGTTGTGCTTCTCGTTGTACGACGTGAGGTCGGCGAGCGTGAAGCCGTCGTGGGCCGTGACGAAGTTGATCGACGCGATCGGCAGCCTGCCGTTGTGCTCGTACAGGTCGCTCGACCCCGTCAGGCGGGAGGCGAACTCCGGAAGTGTGGACGGCTCCCCGCGCCAGAAGTCGCGCACGGTGTCGCGGTAGCGGCCGTTCCACTCGGTCCACAGGGGCGGGAACCCGCCCACCTGGTAGCCGCCGTCGCCCAGGTCCCAGGGCTCGGCGATCAGCTTGACCTGGGAGATCACCGGGTCCTGGTGCACGATGTCGAAGAAGGCGCTAAGCCGGTCGACCTCGTGGAACTGGCGGGCCAGGGTCGCCGCCAGGTCGAAGCGGAACCCGTCGACGTGCATCTCCTCGACCCAGTAGCGCAGCGAGTCCATGATGAGCTGCAGCACGGCGGGGGAGCGCATGAGCAGCGAGTTGCCGGTGCCGGTGGTGTCGAAGTAGTGCGCCTCGTCGCCGTCGACGAGCCGGTAGTAGGCGGCGTTGTCGATCCCACGGAAGCCCAGGGTGGGGCCCAGCTGGTTGCCCTCGGCGGTGTGGTTGTAGACGACGTCGAGCAGCACCTCGATGCCTGCCTGGTGCATCGCCTTGACCATGGACTTGAACTCCATGACCTGCTCTCCGCGGGTGCCATAGCCCGCGTACCCGTTGTGCGGGGCGAAGAACCCGATGGTGTTGTAGCCCCAGTAGTTCGTCAGGCCCTTGGCGGCCAGCGACGGGTCGGTGACGAACTGGTGCACCGGCATCAGCTCGATCGCCGTGACGCCGAGCGTGGTCAGGTGCTCGATCACCGCGGGGTGGGCGAGCCCCGCGTACGTGCCGCGCATCTCGTCGGGGACGTCGGGGTGGCGCATCGTGAGGCCCTTGACGTGCGCCTCGTAGATCACGGTGTCGTGGTACGGCGTGTCCGGCGGACGGTCGTGGCCCCAGTCGAAGAACGGGTTGACCACCACCGAGACCATGGTGTGGCCGAGGGAGTCGGAAGACTCCGGCGTCGTGCCCGTCGTGGTCTGCTCCACGTCGTCGAACGAGTACGAGAACAGGGCCGGGTCGCCGTCGAGGTCGCCGTCCACCGCCTTGGCGTACGGGTCGAGCAGGAGCTTCGCCGGGTTGCAGCGGTGGCCCGACGCCGGGTCGTACGGCCCGTGCACGCGGTACCCGTACCGCGTGCCGGGGCCGACGCCGGGCAGGTAGACGTGCCACACGTGCGCATCGGTCTCGGTGACGGCGATGCGGGTCTCGGTGTCGTCGTCGGCCAGCAGGCACAGCTCCACCTGCTGGGCGACCGACGAGTAGAGCGCGAAGTTGGTACCCGTACCGTCGAACGTCGCGCCGAGGGGGTAGGGGCGCCCTGGCCAGGTCTGCATCCGACGATCATCACACCCCGGCGGGGTAGGTGGGGGGAGATCTGCGTGCTGGGCGTGCCGTCGCGGTGGAGGCTTGGCGAGGATTAGAAATACTGTGCCAAGCGGATGTGCAGCCGCCCCGGTTTCTGCGAGAATGTGTTCATGATCACGGGGGAACCCCAGCCCGCCACCGAGCCCGCAGACTCAGGTCCGACCGATCTGGTCGACGAGTCGAACGCTTTCTATGCACGTATCGCGCCGCCGGCCGTCCGCCGCGCCGCAACCCGCCGGGGCCTGCTCGGCGGCGGAGACGCCTCCAAGGCGCCGCGCAACCTCGCCGACTGCGCACTCGACCCGATCTCCGGATCCTCGAGCGGGGTGTCCTGGGACGACCCGGAGGAGCTCTGACGGACCTCGCCTAAGGGGCCGTGCCGAGGGCCCCGTCAGCGGGGCAGCCGCCCCGGGCCCACGGGGATGAGGCGTGGCATGCCCGCCGGCGCTACCTGGCTCAGGGCCAGGTAGCGCGCCTCTGCCCTGTGCAGGCGGATGTGCTCGTCGAGCGACCACTGCGGCCCGTTGGTCAGCGTCATACCGCAGGAGCAGTCGATCTCCTCGCGGTCGCCGGCCAGGTGCCGCACGAGGCCCACGGTGACGTGGGAGGCGCGGGCATCTGCCTTGGCCCGGTGCATGGCAGCGCTGACGGGCGCGTGTTCGCTCACGCCCGCCAGACTAGCGCCCGCCAGATCAAGCGCTGAGTGAGTGAGATTTGCCCTCCCGAGCGCTCCGAGAGGGCAAATACCCAGCACTCAACGGATGTGGTCGAGGGCCTGTTCGACGTCGTCCAGCAGGTCCGTCACGTCCTCCAGGCCTACCGACAGGCGGACGATCGACGGCGACACCTCGGCCTCCGTGCCGCGCACCGAGGCGTGCGTCATCTCGCTCGGGTAGTTGACCAGCGACTCGACCCCGCCGAGCGACTCGGCGAGCAGGAAGACCCGGGTCGACTCGGCGAACGTGCGTGCGGCGCGCTCGCCGCCGGCCAGCTCCAGCGAGATCATGCCGCCGAAGCGCGACATCTGGTGCGCGGCGGTCTTGTGACCCGGGTGCTCGGGCAGGCCGGGGTAGAGCACGCGGGCCACCGCAGGGTGCTCGACCAGGCGCTCCGCGAGCGTCTGGGCGTTCTCGGAGTGGCGCTGCATCCGCACGGAGAGGGTCTTGATGCCCCGCGTGGTCAGGAACGCGTCGAACGGGCTGGACACCGCGCCCGCTGCGAACTGCACGTAGCGCACCTGCTCGGCGAGTTCCTCGCCGCCGTTCGCCACGACCACCGCCCCGCCGACGACGTCGGAGTGCCCGCCGAGGTACTTGGTCGTGGAGTGCACCACCACGTCGGCACCGAGGTCGAGCGGGCGCTGGAGGGCGGGCGACGCGAACGTGTTGTCCACGACCAGGAGCAGGCCCGCCTCCCGGGCCAGGCCGGCCAGCGCGGGGATGTCGCTGATCTTCATCAGCGGGTTCGACGGCGTCTCGACCCACAGCACCTTGGACTCGGGCCGGATCGCGGCGCGGACGGCGTCGAGGTCGGCGGTGTCCACCGTCGTGTGCTCGACGCCGGCCTTGCCGTGGATGGTGCGGACGAGCCGGTGCGTGCCGCCGTACACGTCGTTCGGCACGAGCACGTGGTCCCCGGGCGCGAGCACGGCCCGCAGCAGGGCGTCCTCGGCGGCGAGGCCGGACGCGAACGAGATGCCCTGGGTGCCGCCCTCGATGGCCGCGAGCTGCTCCTCCAGCGCGGTCCGGGTCGGGTTGCCCCCGCGCGAGTACTCGTACCCGCCGCGCAGCCCGCCGATGCCGTCCTGCGCGTAGGTGGAGGTGACGTGGATGGCCGGGATCGCGTCGCCGGTCGTCGGGTCGGGGTGCTGTCCCGCGTGGATCGCGAGGGTGTCAAAGCGGTTGGGTCGGATGTCGGTCATGGTGCTCTCTCTTCGAGGGTCAGTGCTGCGAGCTGATGCGGGGAGGTGCGGCGAGTGGGCGGGCCCGGGCGGGCGGCGCGGTGGGTCAGACGGCGAGGTAGTCGAGCAGGTCCGAGCGCGACACCACGCCGAGCGCCTTGCCGCCGTCGGTGACGAGCAGGGCGCTGTCGGTCGCGAGCGCCGCGCGCAGCGCCCCGACGGGCTCGTTGACGCCGACGAGCGGCAGCGGCCTGCCGATGAGCCCGCCCACCTCGTCGGAGAGGTTGACCGTGCCCGCGAACACGCCGTCGAGCAGGTCGTCCTCGTGCACGGCACCGGCCACCTCGCCGAGCACGACCGGTGGTTCGGCGGCGAGTACGAGCAGCTGCGAGACGCCGGTGTGCGTCATCCGGTCGATGGCGTCCCGGACCGTGTCGGTCCGGTGCACGAAGACCAGGGGCGGGGTGCGGTCCGCCTTCGCGGCCAGGACGTCGGCGACCGTGTGGTCCTCGATCGCGGGGGAGAACCCGTAGGACCGCATCCACGTGTCGTCGAAGATCTTGGCGAGGTAGCCGCGGCCGCCGTCGGGCAGCAGGACCACCACGACGTCGTCGGGGCCGAGGTCGCGGGCGGCGCGCAGCGCGGCGACGACGGCCATGCCGCTGGACCCGCCCACCAGGATGCCCTCCTCGCGCGCCAGGCGCCGGGTCATCGCGAACGACTCGGCGTCGTTCACGGCGATGATCTCGTGGGGGACTGTGGGGTCGTAGGCGGTCGGCCAGAAGTCCTCGCCGACACCTTCGACCAGGTAGGGGCGGCCGGTGCCGCCCGAGTACACGGAGCCCTCGGGGTCGGCGCCGATGATGCGCACCGCGCCGTCGGACACCTCGCGCAGGTATCGGCCCGTGCCCGTGATGGTGCCGCCGGTGCCGACGCCTGCCACGAAGTGGGTCACCTTGCCCTCGGTGTCCCGCCAGATCTCGGGGCCCGTCGTCTCGTAGTGGGAGCGCGGGCCGTTCGGGTTCGAGTACTGGTCGGGCTTGAACGCACCGGGGATCTCGCGCACCAGCCGGTCGCTCACGGAGTAGTACGACTCGGGGCTGTCGGGTGCGACCGCCGTCGGCGTCACCACGACCTCGGCGCCGTACGCCGTGAGCACGTCGCGCTTGTCCTTGCCCACCTTGTCGGGCAGCACGAAGACGCACCGGTAACCGCGCTGCTGGGCGACCAGCGCGAGGCCCACGCCGGTGTTGCCGGAGGTCGGCTCGACGATGGTGCCGCCGGGCCTGAGCTTGCCCTCCCGCTCGGCCGCCTCGATGATGCGGCCGGCGATGCGGTCCTTGGACGACCCGCCGGGGTTCAGGTACTCGAGCTTGACGAGCACGGTCGCGCTGGTCACGCCCTCGGTCACCCGGTGGAGCCGGACGAGGGGCGTGTTGCCGACGAGGTCTACTACGGAATTGGCGTACTGCACCTGTGTTTCTTCCTGTTGCTGGGCGCGCGACGATACGCGCGGACGACGGACGGGTCCGGGGTCAGCGACAGCAACAGGTGAGCGGTGCAAGCACACGGCAACTGTAGGGGCCCGAACCGCTCAGTGCGAGTGCGCGATGCCCAGCTCGTGCATGCGTTCGTGCTCCTCGCGTTCCTTGATGCGCTGCGCGATGCGCTCCTGGACCTCCGGGCGGCGCAGCGGAGGCACCGTCTTGGGCGGCTGACGGCGTTCCGGCAGCGCGTCGAGCAGGCGCGTCACGATCTCCGTGATCTCCTGCGTGGCCTGCTCGACCGGCTCGCGTGTGGCGTCACTCACCTTGGTCACGCCCGTGACCTTGCGCACGAACTGCAGCGCGGCGGCGGTGATCTCCTCGTCGGTGGCGGCCGGTTCGAGGCCGCGTAGCGTCGTGATGTTTCGGCACATGCTCCGACCGTACGCCGGGCTGCGGCGCGGCGGGAGGGGGCGACGTCGACCACAGCAGCTGCTGCCACGAGGGCCCCGTTCTTGGCAGCAGCTGCTGTGCTCAACCTCCGGGTAAGCCTTGGCGGGAGCGGCCCGCCGTGCGGCAGGGTGGGTGCATGCAACCTTTTGCCGTGACCACCGTGCGCGGGGCCACCGCCGAGGACTGGCCGGACATCTGGCCGATCGTGCGCGAGGTCGTGCGCGCCGCCGACACGTTCGCCTACGACCCCGCCATGACCGAGGCGCAGGCCCGGGCGGCCTGGCTGGACGCACCGGTGCGTGTGGTCGTCGCGGTGCGCGACGGCGCGGTGGTCGGCACCGCGAACATGTACCCCAACCGGCCGGGCCCGGGCAGTCATATCGCCTCGGGCAGCATCATGGTCGACCGGGCCGTGCGCGGCACCGGCGCCGGCCGGGCGCTCGTCGAGGACATGATCCGCTGGGCGAGCGCAGAGGGGTTCGCCGCCATCCAGTTCAATGCCGTGGTCGACACCAACGCCGGTGCCGTCCACCTCTACGAGAGCCTCGGCTTCGTGACGCTCGGGGTAGCGCCCGGTGCGTTCCGGCACCCCGAGCTGGGCGACGTCGGGCTGCGGATCATGTGGCTCGACCTGCGCGAGCGGGCCGGCAGGGCATCCTCGTCACCCCGGTGACCCGGCGGCGCCCCGAACAGATCGCCCGGCAGCCCTGAGCCCCGGCCAGTGCGTCAGCTGTTCGGCTGCGCGCCGCCGCCCCAGCGGGCGATGTCCTCGTCGGTCACCTCCACCGGGCCGGTGGCCGGCTGGGTGATCCGGATGTGGTTGCCGAACGGGTCGCGCAGGGCGCAGTCGATCCCGTACGGCTGCTCGACCGGCTCCTCGGTGAACTCGACGCCCTTGGCGCTGAGCTCGGCGTAGGTGCCGCGGCAGTCGTCGGTGGTGAGGATGCACGCGACGCCGAGCGCGCCCTTGGTCAGCAGGTCCCGGACCTGGGCGGCGACCTCCTCGCTCAGCGAGGGCGGCCCCGGCACCTCGAGGAGCAGGTGGCGGTCGGGGTCGGCCGGCAGGGAGACGGTCAGCCAGCGCATGAAGCCCATGTCGACGTCGTTGCTCACGGCGAACCCGAGCTTGCCGACGTAGAAGTCGAGGGCCTCGTCCTGGTCGAGGACGTGGACGGCGGTGATGGAGATGTTCTGGAACATGTCCGTCACGCTACGGCGGCACCGGTGGGGTGCGCTTCTCCGAAACTGCTCAGTCCGGGACGGCCCGGTCGGCGGGCCGCAGCCAGCTCTTCGTGAAGCAGACGGGTGCCACGACCGGGCGCGTGCGGCGCCGGTACTCGCTCGGTGAGACGCCGACGACGTCGCGGAACGTGCGGCTGAACGTCCCGAGGCTGTTGGACCCGACCCGCAGCGCGACGTCGGTCACCGGCGCCGGGGTGTCGCGCAGCAGCGCCATCGCCCGCTCGATGCGCCGCCGCTGCAGGTAGCGGTGCGGCGTCTCGCCGAACGCGGCCCGGAAGCTGCGGCTGAAGTGCGACGGCGAGACATGAGCGATGCGGGCCAGGGTCGGCACGTCGAGCGGTCGGCCGTAGTCGCGGTCGATGGCGTCCCGGGCCCGCAGCAGCCGCCGGTTCTCCTGCTCGCGCGGGGACATCGCCTGGCCCGCCCGCGGGCGGCTGACGGTACTGGACGTCATGCGGTCAGCATACGGCGCCTTGACGCGAGAATCACTAAGTGATTTAGTCACTTCTATGACTCAAGGTAGAGCCTCCTTCTCGGAGCAGCTGGCGGACGACATCGTCGAGCTGATCCGCTCCGAGAGCCTCGGACCCGGCGACGTGCTGGAGTCCTCCCGCGACCTGGCCAAGCGGTTCTCCGTCACCACGCCCACCGTCCGGGAGGCCCTGCGGCGGCTCGAGGCCACCGGCGTGGTCGAGCTGCGGCACGGATCGGGCACGTACATCGGACCGGGCCTCGAACGGTCGGTGCTGGCCAACCCGCATCGGCCGCACATCACCAGGGCCTCGGTGATCGAGCTCGTCCAGGCCCGCCTGGTCATCGAGCCCGGCATCGCGGCGCTCGCCGCGAGCGCCCGCGACGCCGCGGGCCTGCAGCGTCTGGAGGCCGCCACGGCGACGGCGCTGCAGCCCCCGGTGCACGGGTTCCGCCCGGCGATGAACTTCCACGTGGAGCTGGCGGCGGCGTCGGGCAACGGCCTGCTGCGCGAGACGGTGGAGGCGTTGCTGCACGTGCGGGCCCCCGAGCAGACGGAGATCCGGTTCCGGTACGACGACCGCCAGCGGGACCACACCGAGCACCTGGAGATACTGGGGGCGGTGCGCGACGGCGACGGCGCGGCCGCCGAACGGCTCACCCGGGAGCACCTGACGACCATCCGGGAGTCGCTGGAGGCGGCGGACTTCGGCGGGGAGGCGTCGTGAGCGCGCCGGTCCGCCTGGCTGAGATGACGACCCGGGAGGCCGCCGACGCCGCGGCGCGCGGCACGATCGTGCTGATCCCCGCCGGTGCGCTGGAGCAGCACGGGCCGGGCATGGCGCTCGGGACCGACCTGTTCCGCGCCGAGGCGGTGGTGGAGCGGGTCGCCGCGAACCTGGCCGGCCGGGTGGTGGTGGGCCCGTCGCTCCCGGTGGGGGTGTCGCCGCACCACATGGCGTTCGCCGGGACGGTGACGCTGACGACGGTGACGTTCGCCGCCGTCGTGCGCGAGTACGTGACGAGCCTGCACACCCACGGCTGGACGCGGTTCCTGGTGGTGACCGGGCACGGCGGCAACAACGCGACGCTGACGACCGTGGCGCAGGACCTGCTGGTCTCGCACCCCGGGATCCAGCTCGCCTGGTCGCCCCTGACCTCGCTGGCCGGCGACGCGGTCGCCGCGATGACCCCGAGCGCCGTCCACGGACACTCGGGCGAGGCCGAGACGGCGCAGATGCTGCACATCGCACCGCACCTGGTGCACACCGACCGCCTAGAGCCAGGCACCACGACCCCGGACCAGCTCGACGGCGTCTCCCGGACGGCCCGCCACCACGCGCAGCCCGCGCTCACCCTCCCGTACGACCGGCTCAGCCCCAACGGCGTGCTCGGCGACCCGCGCCGCGCGACCGCCGAGGACGGCGCCGCCATTGTCAAGGCCATGGTCGGCCGCATCACCACCTTCCTCGAGGAGTGGCTGGCCGCATAGCCCGGCCCTCTCACCAGCTGGAGCGAACCTCATGACGCACCTGGTCCGCCAGGTGTCCGTCCCGTCATGCCCGGACACGGGCACAAGAAAGGACTCGCATGTCAACGACGACAGCATCATCTGCCCCCGCAGGCGCCGGGGGAGCCCGGCGTCGGCCCGGCCGGCGCGCCGCGCTCCTGGCCGCGCTGGCGCTCGCGGTCTCCGGCTTCACCGGTCCGCTCGGGGCCACCACGGCCTCCGCCGCACCCGCACCCGCACCCGCGCTGTCCGACGCCGCGACGGCGCCGTCGGCCGGCGCGCACCGCTACCTGGCCCGCTCGGCCGGGTGCGGGACCGACCCGGGGCAGGCGCCGGGCAGCAGCGTGCTGCGCACGCTCACCAGCGACGGCCGGGAGCGGACCGTGCAGCTGCACCTGCCCGACGGGTACCGCAGCGACCGTGCCTGGCCGGTCGTGCTCGTGTTCCACGGCCGCGGCAACACCGGCGCGGGTACCGAGGCGTTCGCGGGGCTCGACGCCCTGCCGGCGATCGTGGCCTACGGCAACGGCGTGGTGGGCACGGGCGACGGCGACCGGCAGGCCTGGGAGGGCGCGCCCTACTCGGCGCCCGGGGTCGACGACATCGCCTACACGGACGACCTGCTGGACGCCCTGGAGTCGGACCTCTGCGTCGACACCCGGCGCGTGTACGCGACCGGCAAGTCCAACGGCGCGGGGTTCACCGGCATCCTCGCGTGCGAGCTGTCGGACCGGATCGCGGCGATCGCCCCCGTGGCCGCCGCCTTCTACGGGACCGGCCACCCGGACTGCGCGCCGCAGCGCCCGGTGCCGGTGATCGAGTTCCACGGCACGGCGGACGCCACCATCCCGTATGACGGCAACGCCGACCGCGGCCTCCCGGACATCCAGGACTGGGCAGGCGACTGGGTCGACCGCAACGGGTGCGCCACCAGGCCCCGTGTCGAGCGGACCGCCGACGACGTGACCACCTATCGCTGGACCCGGTGCGACCGCGGGGCCGACGTCACACACGTCGCGGTGCTCGGCGGCGGCCACACCTGGCCGGGGGAGGACAGCTACTCCGGCGGCGGCTACGCGACGCACAGCATCGAGGCCCACGAGGTCATGTGGGAGTTCCTGCACGACGAGCGCCTGCCGGTCCGGTTCCTGGCCGAGCGCGCCGGACAGGGGGCGACGTCATGACCGCCACCTCCACGCCCGGCACCGCCGGGACACCCGGAACCTCGGGCCCCGAGCCGGACCGCCTGCCCGGCGTGCTGCGCGCGCTCGCCGTCGTCGAACGCCTCGGCAACGCCCTGCCGCACCCGTTCTGGCTGTTCTGGATCCTCGCGGCGATCCTCGGCGTGACCAGCGCGGGGCTCGCGGCAGCGGGCGTCTCCGTCGTCTCCCCGGCCGACGGCGAGGAGGTGGTGGTCCGGAACTTGCTCAGCGGCGAGGGCCTCGCCATGGCCGTCTCCACGGCCATCGACAACTTCGCCACGTTCGGCCCGATGGGCACCATCGTCGCCGTGATCATGGGCGTCGCGATCGCGGAGCGCACCGGCTTCCTGTCGGCGGCCATGAAGGTCTCCGTCTCCCGCGTGCCCGTCGGGTGGGTCGTGTTCGCCGTCGCGTTCGCGGGCACCGTCTCGCACGTCGCGAGCGCCGCCGCCTACATCATCCTGGTGCCGCTGGGCGGGCTCGCGTTCCGGGCGGTCGGGAAGTCGCCGATCCTCGGCGTCGTCGTGGCGTACACGTCCATCGCGTCCGGTTACGACGCGAGCCCCGTGCCGACGCCGAACGACGCCATCTTCGCCGGCATCACCACCGAGGCCGCACGGATCATCGACCCGAACGCCTACGTCTCACCCGTCAGCAACTGGTACTTCAACATCGCGTCCTCGCTGCTGCTGGCGATAGTGATCACCCTGGTCACGAACCTCGTGCTCGCCAAGCGGCCCGACCTGGACGCAGACCCCGACGCGGACCTCGACGACGTCGAGGGCCTGGAGCTCTCACCGCGCGACCGGTCGGCGCTGCGTGCCGCGATGCTCAGCGGCCTCGTCGCCATGCTGGCGGTCGTCGCGGTGGTGCTGCCGCCGTCGTCCCCGCTGCGTGGCGAGGGCGGGAGCCTCACCGAGTCGCCGTTCCTGGACGGCATCGCCGCGATCGTGGCCGTGCTGTTCGCGCTGGTCGGCATCGTGTACGGATGGCGGTCCGGCGCGATCACCAAGGCGGCCGACGTGCCGCGGCTCATGGCCGAGGGCGTGCGCCAGATGGCGCCCGTGCTCGTGCTGTTCTTCGCCATCGCGCAGTTCCTCGCGTACTTCGACTGGACGCACATCGGCGACGTCATCGCCGTGAACTCCGCGGAGGCCCTGGAGTCCACCGGCGTACCGATCTGGGCGGTGTTCCTCGCGATCCTCGCGCTGCTGTCCCTCGTCAACGTGCTCGTGACCAGCGGCTCGGCGATGTGGGCGCTCGCGGCACCGATCGTCGTGCCGATGCTCATGCTGCTGGACGTGCCGGCCGAGACCACGCAGGCGCTGTTCCGCATCGCCGACTCCGGCTCCACGGCGATCACGCCGATGAGCCCGTACTTCATTATGGCGCTCGGGTTTCTCCAGCGGTACCGCAAGAGCGCCGGGATCGGCACCCTCGCGTCCTACACGCTGCCGCTGGCCGTGTGCATGACGCTGGCCTGGACCTGCCTGTTCTTCGCCTGGTGGGCGCTCGGCATCCCGCTCGGCCCGGGGGCGCCGGTGCGCTGACGGACTTCCTGCTCGGCGCCGCCTACGATGCGAGGCGTGACCATGTCGCGCCGGAAGAACCACCAGATCGCCGTGCTGGTGCTGGAGGGCGCCAAGCCGCTCGACGTCGGCATCCCCGCGCAGGTCTTCTCGAACCGGCCGAGCATGCCCTACGAGGTGCGGGTCTGCGGCGCCGCCCCCGGGCTGGTGACCGGTGGCGACGGGCTCTCGTACCACGTGGCCGAGGGCCTGGACGCGCTCGAACGGGCCGACACCGTGTTCGTCCCCGGGTACCGGACGCCCGCTGCCGCAGACCCGCCCGCCGTCGTCGTCGACGCGCTCAAGACCGCGCACGCCCGCGGCGCGCGGCTCGCCGCCATCTCGACCGGGGCGTTCGCCCTCGCCGCGACCGGCCTGCTCGACGGCAAGCGGGCCACCACGCACTGGCACTACACGAAGGCGCTCCGCGAGCGCCATCCGCGGGTCCAGGTGGACGAGAACGTGCTGTTCGTCGACGAGGGCGGTGTGCTCACGTCGGCGGGGGCGGCGTCCGGCATCGACCTGTGCCTGCACCTGGTGCGGCGCGACCACGGCGTCGGGCTGTCCAACCACGTCGCCCGCAGGCTGGTGGCCGCGCCGTACCGCAGCGGGGGACAGGCGCAGTACGTGCCGCGCAGCGTCCCCGAACCGCTCGGCGACGTGTTCGCCGACACGCGCGCCTGGGTGCTGGAGCATCTGGCCGAACCGCTGACGCTCGACGCGCTGGCGCGCAACGCGCGGGTCTCGGCGCGTACGTTCTCGCGTCGGTTCGTGGAGGACACCGGGTACACGCCCATGCAGTGGGTGCTGCGGGCGCGGGTGGACCTCGCACGGGAGCTGCTGGAACGCAGCGACCTGAGCGTGGAGCAGATCGCGCACCGCGTGGGGCTGGGTACCGCGGCCAACCTGCGCCTGCACTTCCACCGGATCCTCGGCACGTCCCCGACGGAGTACCGCCACACGTTCTCCGCCTGACTGTCAGAAACCCCCGCACGTGTCAGACGCTCAGGTCACCGAAGTGACCTGAGCGTCTGACACGTGCGGGGGTTTCTGACAACGCGGTAGAGGGGTGGCGAGATCCTTGCGGGCGGTGGCGTTATGTCTGGCGTGATGCTTGCGCACCATGGCGTTCCAGCCGCTTTCGACGTCGCGTCGGCAGGCAGAGCATGGAGGCATGACACGCATCGCCATCAACGGCTTCGGCCGCATCGGACGTAACTCCCTCCGTGCCCTGCTCGAGCGCGACAGCGATCTCGAGGTGGTCGCGATCAACGACCTCACCGCCCCGGACGCGCTCGCTCACCTGCTCAGGTACGACAGCGCGCTCGGCCGCCTCGGCCGCACCGTGGCGGTCGACGGCGACGAGCTCGTCGTCGACGGCCGCCGCATCAAGGTGCTCGGCGAGCGCGAGCCCGCCAGGCTGCCGTGGGCGGAGCTCGGCGTCGACATAGTGCTGGAGGCCACGGGCCGGTTCACCTCCGCCGACGCCGCCCGCGCGCACCTCGACGCCGGCGCCCGGCGGGTGCTGGTCAGCGCGCCGTCGGCCGGGGCCGACGTCACGCTCGCCTACGGCGTGAACTCCGACGTCTACGACCCGGCCGAGCACGTGATCGTCTCGAACGCCTCGTGCACCACGAACGCGCTGGCCCCGCTGGCCGCCGTCCTGGACGACCTGGCCGGCATCGAGCACGGCTTCATGACCACCGTGCACGCCTACACCCAGGAGCAGAACCTGCAGGACGGGCCGCACCGCGACCTGCGCAGGGCCCGTGCCGCCGCCGTCAACATCGCGCCCACGACGACGGGTGCGGCCAAGGCGATCGGCCTCGTGCTGCCGAACCTGAACGGCAAGCTGTCGGGTGACTCGATCCGCGTGCCCGTGCCGGTCGGCTCCCTCGTTGAGCTCAACACGACGGTCGAGCGCGAGGTCACGCGTGACGACGTCCTCGCGGCGTACCGCACCGCGGCCGACGGCAGGCTCAAGGGCATCCTCGACTACTCCGACGAGCCGCTGGTCTCCAGCGACATCACGGGGGAGGCGGCGTCCGCCATCTTCGACGCCGCGCTCGTCCGCGTCGACGGCAAGCACGTCAAGGTGGTGGCCTGGTACGACAACGAGTGGGGCTTCTCCAACCGCGTGATCGACACGCTGGAACTCTTGGCGCGCGGCTGAACGACGACATACCAACAGGAGCGGTCCTGGCCGGTGGGGGCACTGGGCGGGGCCGCTCTCGTCTCGCTGTCCCCGCGGATGTAGGCCGGATGTAGACGCCTGACACAGGCTTCTGCCGTCCGTCCACGCAACGAATGGGGAAGTGAGCATGACACAGCTGAGGAATCGCCTCACCGGGGCCGCCGCGGTCGTCCTGACCCTCGTCGGCAGTCTCCTGGCCACCACCGTGACGGCCGTGCCGGCACACGCCGCCACCGCGCGCAACGGTGTCTGTGAGTCAGGCGAGTTCTGCTACTACTACAACAGCGGCAACGCCGGTTCGATCTCCGACCACCCGGCGAGCGACCTGGGCGACTACGGCACCGACCCGGCGTCCTGCTACGAGTTCCGGACGTCGGGTCAGAACGGCTACAGCCAGTGCATCAAGAACAACGCGGCGTCGGTGTGGAACCGCACGGGCAAGGCCGTGCGTGTCCACTACAACTCCGGTTTCGGCGGCACCTACCAGACGTTCCAGGCGGGCGACAAGAAGAACCTCAACGCCACCCTCAAGAACAACAACGCCTCCCACGACGTCGGGCCGTTCGGCTCGGGCGACGGGTGCACGAACTCGTTCGGCAACCCGCGGACCTGCGCGGGCGCGGTGAGCTGGGCCGAGGGCAAGATCGGCGCCACCGGCTGGGGCGGCCTGTGCGACCGGTTCGTCGCCAACGCCTACGGCCACTCGAACAGCGGGTCGGCGACGGCATACATCCACTGGGGCCAGATCCCCAGCACGCACCGGCACAACGGTGACCGGTCGGTCCCTGCCGGCGGGCTCGCCTTCTTCCGGGGCGGGAGCTCCGGTGCGGGCCACGTGATGATCTCCATCGGCGGCGGCGAGTTCGTCTCCAACGACATCGACGGCTACAACCGGATCTCCAAGGCGACCATCGCAGAGGTCGAGAACGAGTGGGGCCAGACGTACCTCGGCTGGGCGCAGCCGTGGTTCAAGGTCAACCACTGATGACCGGCTGAGGCCGTACGTCTGCGTCCGTGGGGGCGCGTCCGCGAGGGCGCGCCCCCACGGTGCCCGGCCGGCCCGGCCGGCCCAGCCGCGCCAGCAGCGAGCGGCAACGATCCGCCTCCTCCCACAGGCCGCTACGGCGGAAGACCTCCGCGGCCTCGGTCAGTGCCGCGTGAGCGGGGTCGGCGTCCGCCAGGTCGACCAGGACCGTGCCCAGCTGCAGCAGGCTCAGCGCGACACAGCGCTCGTCCCTCAGCCCGCGGAACAGGCGGACCGCCTGCCGCAGACCGTCGACCGCTGCGCCCTGCCGGCCCAGGCCGTGGTCGAGGGAGCCGAGGTCACGGAGCGTGACCGCCTCGCGGTGGACGTCGGCGCTGTCACGGGCCAGCCGCAGCGCCTCGTCGAACCACGGCCGCGCGGCGGCCGGCTGTCCCCGAGCCACCAGCACCCGTCCGATCGCGCCCCGCAGGAGTGCCTCCTTGGGCAGGTCACCCACCGTGACCACGGTGCTGAGCGCGCGCCGCAGGCAGCTCTCGGCCTCGGCGGTGTGCCCCCGGAACCGGTGGACCGTCCCGGTCCCTGCCAGCGCCAGAGCCGTGCCCATCGTGTGGCCCTCCGCCTCGTAGATCCGCAGGGCGTCCGTCAGGTGGCCGGCGGCGGGCTCGAACTCGTCGGCATAGATCATCACCTGGGCCAGCCCGCGCAGCAGCCCGGCGCGCGACACCGACTCCAGACCAGGACAGTCCAGCATCACCTCGTGGCTGGTGCGCCAGTCGTCGTAGAGGGCCTGCTCGTCGTAGAGGGGCGCGAGCGAACCGGTCAGCAGGGCTCCTGGCCCGGCCAGTGCCCAGTCGCGCGCGAGCCGAACCGCGTCCAGGAGAGCGTGCCGTTCGGCGGCCAGCCACGCGGTCGGATCCTGGACCGCCGGTCCGGTCGGGCCGAGCAGCCCGGTGCCGGTGTCGGACGGCGCGTCCAGCCGGCCGGGCCGAGGATCCCCCTCGAGCGGGTCGAACATGCTCGGAGGCCGACCTCTCCGCATCCGGTCCACGAGCTGGGTCCAGCGGCGCACCACGCGCTCCGTCGCCGGCCGGCAGATGTCGTCACCACGGCGGACGGCGCGCTCGTACGCGTAGACCCGCAGCAGGTCGTGCATCCGGTAGCGCGTCTGCCCGACGGCATCCTGCCGGACCGGCTGCACCAGGCCGGCGTCGACGAGGCGATCCATGAGCGGCTCGTGGTCGGCTCGGTCCACCAGCGCGCCGAGGACCCAGCACGGCTGGTCGTTCGGTCCCAGCAGGCCGAGCAGATCGAAGCCGAGAGCCACCTCCGGGGGCAGCGAGCGCAGCGACAGGTCCATGCTGGCCCGGACGTCCAGATCGCCCAGGCTCAGCTCGGCCAGCCGGCGCGACTCGTCGGTCAGCCGCACCCGCAGCTCCCGCAGCGGCCAGGACGGCCGCCCGACCAGCTTGCCGCCGGCGATCCGGATGGACAGCGGCAGGTAGCCGCACAGCTGGACGATGGCGCGGGCCTCTGCCGGTTCCCGGGCGGTGCGGGCAGTGCCCACGATCCTGGCAAGGAGGCTCTCGGCGTCGTCCGGCCGTAGCGCGCCGAGGTGGAGATGCCGGGCACCCGGCAGGTCGGTGAGCGAGTGCCGGCTCGTCACGATGACCGCCGACACCCCGTTCGGTGGCAGCAGGGCGAGCGCCTGGGCGGCGTGCGCCGCGTCGTCCAGGACGAGCAGGGTGCGCCGGTCGGCGAGCATGGACCGCAGCAGGGCGCCGCGTGCGTCCGTCGACTCGGGCAGAGGATGGCCGAACCGGCCGAGGCAGTGCAGCATGGTCGCCAGCAGCTCGCCCGGTTCGCGCATGCTCGGGGAGGTACCGGCCAGGTTCAGGTGCAGCTGGGTGTCGGGGTACCTGCTCCGCACGGACCGCGCGAGGTGCAGGGCCAGAGCCGACTTTCCCGTACCGGGTGCACCGCTCACGACGACGACGGCCGGGGCGTCCGGGGCGTCGTGCTCGTCGAGGAACGACGTCAGCTCGGCCACCTCCGCCGTCCGCCCGGCAAAGTCCGGGAGACCGGGGGGCAGCTGGCGGACCGGCGTGACGGGTGGGGGCGAGGCCCCGGCCGGACCACGCGGGGGATGCGGCACGCTCCGGTCGAGGATCTGCTGGTGCACGCCCTGTGTCTCGGCACTGGGGTCGGTGCCGAGCTCGTCGGCCAGCGTGCGGCGAAGCCGGTCGTACTCGCGGAGCGCCTCCGCCTCCCGGCCGGAACGGTAGAGCGCGACCAGGAACTGCCGCCACAGGTGCTCACGGAACGGGTTGCGGCGGACCAGGTCGTGGAGCTCGTCGACGACCGCCGCGTGCTCCCCGCCGTCGATCCGAGCCTGCAGCTGGTGCTCGACGGCCGCCAGTCGCAGGTTCTCGAGACGGACGGACATCGCTCGGGCCCGGGAACCCGGCGGCAGACCGTGGAACGGTTCGCCCCGCCAGCCGGCGAGGGCCTGACCCAGGACCTCGTGCGACTCGTCGAACCGCCCGGCGCGGTACGCGCCCAGACCTGCGTGGACGGTGCTCTCGAACTGGTGGGCGTCCACGTCCGAACCGGTGACCGACAGCAGATAGCCGGTGCCCGACCGGGAGAGCACCGAGCCGCCGAGGTCGCCCATGAGGCACCGAAGCTTGCGGACGTAGCCGTAGACCTGGGTCGGCGCCGACCCCGGCGGCTTGAGGTCCCAGACGTCGTCGATGATCTCGTCGACCGATACCGGGCGAGGCGCGTGCGCGACGAGACTGCCCAGCACGGCTCGACACCTGCCCGCGGTCACCGGGTGCCAGCCCTGGCCGTCGCTGATCTCGACGGGTCCCAGAATCCTGACGCGCATCGCGAGCACTCCGTTCGCTCCTCCCGCCGGGACCGGGTCCGGTCTCGAGCGAGGTATGACGGCGACTCTCGGCCCTGGCCCGGGCCGACACCAACAGTGGCTCCGCGCCGCTCACGCGTCAACCGAGGAGCACACACGCGACCGGGTGAAAAATAGCGGCTCGGCGCCGTCGCTCCGGTTGCCCCGGCGTCGGCGTCAGGGAACGACCGCGGCCGCGGCGTCCGCGATCCAGCGCTTCTGCCGCCGGGTCTCCACGGCGCGCGGGTGGTAGTTCGCGCGGGCCCAGGCCACGGCGTCGTCGGCCGGGACCCCGCTCATGACCGCGAGGACCGCGAGCGCGGTGCCAGTACGTCCGATCCCGCCGCCGCACGCGATCTCCACGCGTTCGGACGCTGCCCGCGTGTGCGCCTCGCGCAGCGCGGTCACCGCCTGCTCGGTCGAGTCGGGCAGGCGGAAGTCGCGCCACCGGACCCACCGGTATTCCCAGCCGGGCACCTGCGGGTCGCGGCCGAGCAGGTAGACGGCGAGGTCCGGGGCGGGCGAGTCCCGACGCGGACGACGCAGCCCCGTGCCCCGGACGCGTCGGCCGTCGGGCAGCTCGACGACGCCGTCGGTCATGTCCCACTGGTCCATCGCTCCAGCGTAGTGAGCCGCCGACCGATGAGTCTTGAGGTTCTCCGCAGTCGGACAGTCAGGGAAACCGGAGGGAGACGACTATGAGCAAGGTCATCACGCACATGACGATGTCCCTGGACGGCTTCGTCGCGGAGCCGGACGACCAGATCGGGGAGCTCTTCGAGTGGTACGACGGCGGTGACGTCAGCGTGCCCAGCGCGAACAAGGACGTCACGTTCAACGTCGACGAGGCCAGCGCCGCCATGCTGCGCGACCTGGTCATCGAGGCGGGCGCCCTCGTCTCGGGGCGGCGGCTGTTCGACATCACCGACGGCTGGGGCGACAACCATCCGGCGGGTGCGCCCGTCGTCGTGGTCACGCACCACGCTCCGGAGGACGCGCACCGGTGGCCCCGGACGACGTTCGTCGACGACGTCGGCGCGGCCGTCGCGCGGGCCCGGGAGATCGCCGGCGACAAGGACGTGACGATCGCGAGCGCGAACGTGGCCCAGCAGGCGCTCACGCTGGGCCTGGTGGACGAGGTGGCCGTCAGCCTCGTGCCCGTGCTGTTCGGCGAGGGCATCCCGTACTTCGCGAACCTGGGCGGGCACCATCTCCTGGAGGACCCGGTGGTGGTCCAGGGGCGCCGGGCGCTGCATCTGCGGTACCCCGTGCGGCGCTGACCCGAGCCGTGTCCGTTGGCCGAGCTTGTCGAGACCCCAGATCTCGACAAGCTCGACCAACGAGTCCGCTAGGCCGACGAGGTGCCTAGAAGGTCCAGCGCTGTGCCTCGGCGCCGGTGCAGGCGCGGATCTCGAGCCGCTGCCCGTCGTGCTGGGGCGAGCCACCGACCGTCGTCAGGCACTTGCCCGACTGGGGGTTCACCACTGCCTGGGAGGCGGACTGATAGGTCCAGCTCTGCGCCCCGGTCCCGTTGCAGTTCCACAGCTGCACGGCGGCGCCGTCGTCCGTGCTGCCGCCCGAGACGTCCATGCACTTGCCCAGTGCGCTCAGCGTGGAGCCCGACCGGCTCCAGGTCTGGGCGGCGTTGCCGCTGCAGTTGACGATCTGGAGCGGGTTGCCGTCGACCGAGGCAGCCCACGGCACGTCGACGCACATGCTGTTGGCGGCCCGCACCGGCCCCGTGCCCGCCGGGAGGGGCGAGGTGTCGCCGTCGCCACCGTCGCCACCGTCGCCGTCGCCGCCGTCGCCGCCGTCGGACCCGGCGATGGGCGTGGCCGCACCCTGGAACGGGTCGAGCTGGATGTAGGCGGCGGACGGGTTGCCGTCGTGCACCAGCGACTCCTGCGCCAGGACGTCGTCGAACGCGAAGCCGTAGGCCTTGCCGTTCGCCATCTGCTGGTGGATGTACTTGGAGTAGTAGTCGGTGACGGACTCCTGGTAGAAGCCCGAGGTGCTGGTGCCGGGCTGCGTGGTGGTGGTCAGGAGCGTCGAGCGGTGGAAGCCGGCGCACAGGGTGCGGGCGATGGCGCCGATGTCGTTGTTCGGGGCTTCCAGATCCTTGTAGCAGCCGAAGACCGAGTCGCTCGACGGCTTGCGGAACTCCGTGACGTACGCACCGGATGCGTTCGTGAACCGCATGACGCCGTTCACCACGCGGCCCGTGAACCGGGCGGCCGGGTCGTAGGAGTAGGGCGCGACGGTCAGGTTCTCGCCTGCGTACTTGGCCCAGACCCGGTCGATGTAGCTGCCCAGGATGTTCGCGTCGATCTGCCCGGTCCCGATGGCGTGCCCGGGGGCGAGGACCCGGAGCAGCGACCCGTCGGGGGCGCGCTGCGCGAGGTTGTTCCAGCCGGGCGTACCGGCCAGCGCGTTGACGACGTTCTGGTAGCCGTCGGGCTTGAGCATCCCGGTGCTGATCACGCTGCCGTCCGCCTTGCGCAGGCCCGTCTGGTACGGCGCGGAGAGGAAGTCGACCTGGGTGCTGTTGATCCAGAGGCCGGAGTCGTTGAGCGTGAACTCGGTCCAGCTGAACAGCTTGTTCCGGTTCGGGTCGCTCGGGTTCTGCACCGCCGGCTGGACCAGGCGGCCGTCGTTGACGACCTTGAACGAGAGCTTGCTGCCGTAGGAGAAGTACACCCGGCCGGACATCTTGGGCAGCTGGATGGTCTTCGACTGTCCGGCGGCGGGGCCGGCGATGGCGGCGTCGGGCGCGTCCACCGGCGTTCCGCCGACAGTGGGCCAGGGGTGGAACGCGCCTCCGGCGTCGGACCAGCCGAGCCGGCCCGTGTGCGGGTCGCCCAGGACGTAGATGAAGACCTGGTCGCCGCGGCCGGAGTCGTTGGTGATGGTCAGGGGGATCGTCGCGGGGACCGCGGTGGCGGCTACGGGCTGGGTGACGACGAGTGCTGTTGCGGTGATGGCGAGCACGCCGAACGCGGCTATCGCGTTCACCAGCCTGCGGAGTCTGGGCCTGCGAGTGCGGGACCGTGTTCGTGACATGGGGAGATCTCCTCGATTCCGGTGGTACGTCGTTGTACTTACGGGACTGTCAGCAACAAACCGGATGTTAGTGAGGATTCCTGACTATGTCACTAGTCGGGCACGATCTGGTGAGCTTCGTATATCTGCACGACTTCGGTGCCCCCGTGGCCCGCCCTGACCGCGGTGCGCCCTCGTGCCGGGTGTCTGGGTGGATCTTGGTGCCGAACCGATTGGAACGCGTCCGAGAACGCCCGGATCGACGTGTGGCTTGCGGTTCGGCACCCGCGACGACGAGCAAGGTGCGGTTCGGCGTCAGGCAGCGGCTGGGGCGACACCTGACGTGCGGTTCGCTCGGCCCGGTAGCCGGAACGACGCGTGGTCTCCGGTTGGGCCAACGTCGGCAGCTTCGTCGCGACGTCCACCAACGTCGTCGGGGTGAAGCCGGGCCGCTACCGGGCCGGCCGCCGCACCCTGGCGAGGTCGACCACAGCAGTTCCTGCCAGATGAACCAGGGTTCTGGCAGCAGCTGCTGTGCTCAAGGGCCGGGCGTTCCGGTTGTCGGCCAGGGCAACGCGAAAGGCCCTCCGATCAGCGTTTCCGCTCGTCGGAGGGCCTTTCCGCACGGTGGGCGATACTGGGATCGAACCAGTGACCTCTTCGGTGTGAACGAAGCGCGCTACCCCTGCGCCAATCGCCCGTGCTGCTCACCCGCTAGGGCGTGCGTGGACGATATTAGCCTGGTTCGAGCGCGGATGCGAAATCCAATCGCCCAGCTCGGGTCAGGGATCGAGCCGCTCCCGCATGTTCCGCTCGAACAGGTCGCGTGCGGCGCTCGACAGCTCGCCGATCTGCAGGTCGACGCCGTCCAGCCACACCGTCGGCTGCACGTTCCGCACCGAACCGGTCAGCAGCATCTGCGCCTCGCCGGCCGCCACCCGGTCGAGCACCGCGAACGGCAGCTCGCCGTCCTTGGCCTCGCGCACGGGCAGCCCCGCCTCGGCGCCCCACTCGAGCAGCAGCTCGCGCGTGATCCCGGCCAGGCAGCCCACGCTGAGCGGGGGAGTGACGAGCTCGCCGTCGATCTCCAGGAACACGTTCGAGCCGGTGCCCTCGCACAGCAGGCCCTGCGTGTTCGCGAACACCGACTCGTCGGCGCCCTTCTTGATCGCGTCGGCGAGCGCCACCACGTTCTCGGCGTAGGACGTCGTCTTCAGGCCCGCGACCGCGCTGTTCTCGTTGCGGGTCCAGGGGGAGCGCGCGGCTCGTCCGGTCGGCACGACGGCGGCGGGGGTCGCCGCGACGACCACCGTCTGCGGCCCGTCGGACCGCCCGGAGCCGAGCGGTCCGACGCCGTCGGTCACGGTGATGCGCAGGCGCCCGGCGTCGGGTGCGGCGGCGAGGACGGCGTCGACGCCGCTGCGCACCCAAGGCAGGTCGAGGGGTGCCATGCCCATGCCGGCCGCCGAGCGTTCCAGCCGCGCGAGATGTCGCGTGAGGGCGAACGCGTGGTCGTCGATGACCGCGCAGGTCTCGAAGACGCCGTCGCCGACAGTGATGCCGTGGTCCACCGCGCTGAGCGCGGCCTCGTCGGGCGCGACCATGCGCCCCTCTGCCCAGATGACCGTCATGGCGTCCAGTCTGTCACCGGCGCAGGGTCACGTGCGTGACCTCGGGCGTGTGCCGCACCGAGGTGGAGCTGAACTCGATGGGCGGCACGCCGTCGAACACGCGGGTGCCCGAGCCGAGCGTGAACGGCACGACGTGCAGCCGCAGCTCGTCGACGTGGCCGGCGGCGAGGTACTCGTTGAGCGTCGTCGCTCCGCCGGCAATGGAGATGTCGCGGTCCCCGGCGGCGGCCCGGGCCTGCTCCAGGGCGCTCTCTGTGCCGTCGGTGACGAAGTGGAACGTGGTGCCGCCCTCCATCGGGATCGGGTCGCGCGCGTGGTGGGTGAGGACGAAGACGGGTGCGTGGTACGGGGGGTTGTCGCCCCACCAGCCCTTCCACTCCGGGTCCAGCGGCCCGCGGCCGGCCGTGAACATGTTGCGGCCCATGATGTACGCGCCGGCGCCGACGATGGCGTCCACCTCGGCCTTGTGCGCGTCCCCGTGCTCGAACATCCAGGTGTGCAGCCGTTCACCCGCGAGCGGCCCGAACGGGTGCTCCAACGACTGGTCGTGCCCGGCGGAGTAGCCGTCGAGCGAAACTGCCAGGTCTGCTTTCACGATTCCCATGCCGTGTCCGACGACGTAGGCCCGGAGAACTCATCGGTGTCCGACGAAACCCGCTACGAGGACGCCAGCGCGACCAGCCGCTCAGCCTTGAGCTCGGTCTCGTGCCACTCCGCCGTCGGGTCGGAGCCCCAGGTGATTCCGGCGCCGGTGCCGAAGCGGAGCACGCCGCCACTCCCGTCGTCGGCCCACCAGAACGTGCGGATGCCGACGGCGAGGGAGGCCTCGCCGTCGTCCACCCAGCCCACCGCGCCGCAGTACGGGCCGCGGGGGACGGGCTCCAGCTCGCGGATGATCCGCAGCGCGCTCGACTTCGGCGCGCCCGAGACCGAGCCGGGCGGGAACGTACCGGCCAGCAGGCGGCGCCACAGCTCGCCGGAGCGGACGACGTCGTCCGACAGCGTTCCGCGCACGCGCGAGACCAGGTGCACCAGGCCCGGGTGCTCCTCGACCTCCAGCAGCGAGGTGACCGCGACGGTGCCGGGGCGGCACACGGTCTGCAGGTCGTTGCGCACGAGGTCGGTGATCATGACGTTCTCGGCGCGGTCCTTCTCGGTGAGCCCGTCGGGCGTGCGGGCTGTGCCCTTGATCGGGCCGGACTCGACGACGCTCCCGGTCCCCGGCTCGTCCCGCACCGACAGGTAGAGCTCGGGGGAGGCGCTCACCACCCACACCGGGTCCAGCCCAGTGGCGGCGGGCACGTGGACGGCGGCCGCATGCGGCGCCGGGTTCCCCGCGGCGAGCCGGGCGGCGAGCGCCCGGGCGTCGGGCTCTGTGCCGGTTGGCCCGGTGGGAAGGGGTGCGGACAGCACCCGGCAGATGTTGGCCTGGTAGACATCGCCCTCGCGCACGTGCTCGCGCACCTTGCCGACGGCGGCCTCGTAGCCGGCCTGGTCCATCGAGGACGTCCAGGCGTCGACCGGGGGACCGGTCCAGGTGGTGGCGGGTGGGGCTCCGGCGTCGTGCACCGTGGCGAAGCGCCAGGCGCGGGCCTGTCCCGTGGGTTGCGTTCCGGGGGCGGCCTCGAAGTCGGCGACGACGAACCAGGTTCCCGTGGCGAGCCGTTCGGGCTCCACCAGGACGTCGATGCACTCGACCGCGTCCGTCGCGACGCGTCCGGCGAAGCTCGCCCAGCCGGTGTCTCCGGTCACGTCTGACGGCGGAGCTGCGGAAGTTCGGCGGGACGGAACCGGGCGAATCGTGCGGTTTGCGGGCGGATGGGCCGGGCTGGGGGACACGGGACAACCGTACGGCGACGCGATCGAT
The DNA here is from genome assembly GCF_050936155.1 of Promicromonospora sp. CA-289599. Classification (NCBI taxonomy): domain Bacteria; kingdom Bacillati; phylum Actinomycetota; class Actinomycetes; order Micrococcales; family Promicromonosporaceae; genus Promicromonospora; species Promicromonospora sp. CA-289599. The sequence goes on along the minus strand of NZ_JBNJNI010000001.1, from coordinate 254,610 downwards.
TGGACGGTTAGCCCTCCGGTCGATTAATGTTCGGAACGCCGGAACACCGGGGGAAACCCCAGGATGCCCGGTATCGCGGATGTAGCTCAGTGGTAGAGCATCACCTTGCCAAGGTGAGGGTCGCGGGTTCAAGTCCCGTCATCCGCTCGGAAAAACGCCGCTCTCGTAGATCTTCGGCTGATGAGAGCACCCAAGGTTGTAGGTTGGCCGGGCGGTGGGTTGGCCGAGTGGCGAGGCAGCGGTCTGCAAAGCCGTATACACGGGTTCGAATCCCGTACCCACCTCGCAAAGAAGCATGGGCGATTGGCGCAGCGGTAGCGCGCTTCCCTGACACGGAAGAGGTCACTGGTTCGATCCCAGTATCGCCCACCAGCACGGCAAGGCCCTCTGGCCAGCGGAAACGCAGGCTGGGGGCCTTTCGTGTTCCCCGGGCTGCCACTCCGCGGCCGAACCGCACGTTGATCCCCCTCCAGGGTGCCGATCCGCAAGTCGCACGTCCAGGCGGGTGCTCATTGACGCGTTCGTATCGACTCGGCACGACCGGATCTCGACCGCCGAGAGGGACGCCTACTGGTGGCGGTGCCACCTCGCGGGTGTGTCGCCGGTATGGAATGTGTCGAACCGGTGCCGCCACTCGGGCTGCCGATCGGGATTGGTCTCCAGCACCGGCAGGACGCTGGTGACGAGCTGCGGCTCCCGTAGGCGGCGGAGGACTGGGAAGCCAGCCCAGTCGAGCAGGTCTGTGCCGTAGGTCGCGGCGAATCGGGGGTAGGCGTCCGGTGGTGACGTGAGGCGCAGGTGTCCGACGGCGATCGGGGTCAGTTCCCACTCACGGGGCCTGGTTGCTGCGGCGACTCGGTGATGGCGTGCAGTCGTCGCAAGAGGTGGCCGAGGTCTTCACCTCGGCCGACGTCGTGCTGGTGGCGACATCTCGCGGTGCTTGTCACGCCTCTGCTCGTCATGCTCATCGTGAGCGGGATACTGGTCTCCGTCGGCGTGCTCATCGACATGTTGCTGGTGCGCTCCATCGTGGTGTCCGCACTGACGATGTCGCTGGGTTCGCGGGTCTGGTGGCCCAGCAAGCTTTGTCGCACGCGAGGATCGGGAGGAGGGCCAGGCCGATGTCCCTGTGTGAACGATGACGGCGCTTCGTCCGCCAGTAGCCGATCGCCTGCTGGCGGCGGGGTCGTTCGTGCTCGGCGTCGTCGCCGCGCTCACGCTCCAGGTGGTCGATTTCGACGGCGAGCGTAGCGTGGATCTATGGGCGATCCTGCTCCTGGGCGCTACGTCGGCGCCGTTGCTCGCCCGTCGGCGCTGGCCGATCCTCGTCGTCCTCGTCGTTCTCGCGGTGTCCGTGCCGTACCACCTCCTCGACTATCCCCATGAGGCCACGATGCCGGCCTCCTTTGTCGCGGCGTTCGCGGCGGCTCGCTACAGCGACCCGCGGCGGCGGCCCGTCGCCGCCCTGGTGGCGGTGGCCGCGGTGACCGTGCCTGTCCTTGCCGACGAGACGTCGGGGGCACTTGGCGATGTTCTCCTCGGCGTCGGCTGGCTGTTCATGGCCTTCTTCGCCGGGCTGGCGGTCCGCTTCCGTGAGAACTGGAAGGCCGTCGTCGCCGCGCGGCTGGAGCAGGAGCGTGTCAACGAGGTGGAACGGCGGGTCGCCGAGGAGCGGGTCCTGATCGCTGCTGAGCTGCACGACGTCCTGGCCCACGGCCTCGCCGTCGCGAACGTCCAGGCGTCGGTCGCCGCACACCTGATCGACCAGCTGCCGGACCGCGGGGATACGTCCATGCAGGAGCTGTCCAGCACGCTGCACGACCTGTCGGACACGAGCCGGGCCACGCTCAGTGAGCTGCGCGGCGTTCTGGACGTACTGCATGGTGGCGAGACCGAGCCAACCGAGCCAGCGCCCCACCTGGGCGGGCTGCAACGCCTGGTAGAGATGGCGGAGGCCGCCGACGTCCGGGTCGACCTGGAGGCTGCCGGGCTGCCGGACAAGCTACCTTCGACGGTGTCGGTCGTGGCCTATCGGATCATCCAGGAGGCGCTCACCAATGTCATTCGACACTCCATGGCCAAGCAGGCGACCGTTCGACTCGACCAGGACGGCCACCGGCTGCGGATCACGGTCGTCGATCACGGGCCCGCACGACCGAGCTCGATCGTGACACCGGCCGGCTTCGGGATCGCCGGGATGACAGGGCGAGCACAGGCCGTCGGCGGCGAGCTGTCCGCCGGCCCGGACGAGTCCGGCGGATTCGAGGTACGGGCCAGCCTGCCCTTGCCGGAGATCTGGCGGGTTCCGACGTGATCCGGGTCCTGCTTGCTGAGGACCAGACTCTGGTGCGTGGCGCGTTCGCACTGCTGGTGAACTCGGCTGACGACATGGAGGTCGTCGGAGAGGCCGGCACCGGCGAGGAGGCGGTGACGCTCACCGTGGACCTGCGACCCGACGTCGTGCTGATGGACATCAGGATGCCGAGCACCGACGGTATCGAAGCGACCCGGCAGATCTTCGCCGACGATGCATCGCGCGGCAGCAAGGTCCTCATCCTGACCACGTTCGAGACAGACACGAACGTACTGCGCGGCCTTCGCGCGGGGGCATGCGGGTTCCTGCCCAAGGACACCCGCCCCGATGCCCTGCTGAACGCGATCCGCACGGTCGCCGTGGGAGAGTCGCTGCTGTCACCCGGCGCGACCAAGGCGGTCATCACCCGTGCGTTGAGCCGCCCGGAGGCGCCGGCACCCGAGCGGCTGGCCAGGCTGACAGCGCGCGAACGGGAGGTGCTCAGGCTGGTCGCCTCCGGCCAGAGCAACAAGGAGATCGCGGACGAGCTGGTCGTCAGCCCCCTGACCGCCAAGACCCACGTGGCCCGCATCCTCGCGAAGCTGGGCGCCCGCGACCGCGTCCATCTCGTCATCGCCGCCTACGAAGCCGGACTCTCCTGACGTAACGCAGAGCGTTGGTGTTTGCCGTCGAGGCGCCTTCGAGCAGCACGATTCACCCTCCGTACTCCGCTTGGAGTACGGGGAGGTGTCTTCCGTGGGCTGACGACTCGGGCGGGCGGTCCTGGGAACGTATTCCGCACGGGGTCGTCAGGTCCCCCTGAGGACGGACTCCCCGGCCTGTTCCACGAACTTGCCGACGCTCACTGCACGACGCACCGAAGGAGCACATACAGATATGGGACCGATCGAACAAGACCGAGGGCGACCGTTGCTTGGGCGCCGCGGTTTTTTCGCCGGCGCGGCGGGGCTCGTCGCCGGCGCTGGATTGTCCGCGGCGGCACTCGCTGGACGCGACGACGGTAAAGAGGGCCGGGGAGTCTCGCTCACCAAGAAAGAAATCGCGCTTCGTGACCAAGACCTGAAGTTCATCGGCACGGAGGAGACCTTTTCGACTCCCGAGCTGTTGAAGCTGAACTCCATCAATCAGGATCACATCGCGTTCCTCGAGGAAATCGGTCTCGCGGATCTCGGCGAACGCCGCATCGGCGACATGGACGAGGGGGGACTCGACGTTCAGATCCTCTCCGCGCATACGCCGTCCGCGCAAAACGTCCCCGGGCAGAAAGGGGTCGACCTTGCCTATCGTCTCAACCGGCAGCTCGTGGACGGGCCGATGGCCAGCTATCCGGGGCGCTTCCAGGCTTTCGCCACCTTGCCCTTGCAGAGCCCGGAGGCGGCGGCGGACGAACTGGAGCGCTCGGTTCGGGAGGACGGCTTCCTGGGCGCGCTGACCAACGGGCACATCACGGGGAAGTATCTCGATCATCCCGATCTCGAGCCCGTGCTGGCGCGTGCCGTAGCTCTCGATGTGCCGATCTACCTGCATCCCGGGTACCCGGCTGACGAGGTTTTCAAGACCTACTACGGCACGACACGGTCGGAGTACACGGAAGAGTACCAAGACTACATTTTCAGTGGGTCTGGACTTGGATGGCACCAGGAGGTGCTGATCCAATGCGTCCGGATGATCGCGTACGGGGTATTCGACAGGTTCCCCAGATTGAAGATCATCATCGGCCACATGGGCGAAGGTCTTCCGTTCTACTACGAGCGGATCGCCAATGACATGGGCGAACCAACCGAGAACTCGCTCGAGAAGCCCTTCGCGCAGTACTTCCAGGACAACTTCTGGTTCACGACCAGCGCGTTCTTCCAGGATGACCTGCTCCACCTCCTGCTGAAATACATCAGCGTGGACCGAGTGATGTTCGCAACCGACTATCCCTTCGTCGACAGCATCAAAGAAGGGACCGACTGGTTCCGAGCAGTCGATCTTCCGCGTGAGGACAAGGAGAAGATCGCGTTCCGCAACGCGGAGACTCTGTTCGGCATCAAGGTCTGACGCATCGCCCGACAGGCGAGGGCGGCACGGCTGGGTTCGAGGCGCCGGCCGGTCACAACCAGGCCCAGCTCGTCGAGTCGGCAGAGCGAACTCAGGAGCGCACGTGGATGACGGCGTGGGTGCCGGCGGTGCGCCATCCGGGGGCGGTGGTCTCCAGGTGCGCGAGACGATCCGGGTCCACCCCGACGGCGACGTCGGACTTGAGGGTCCGTAGCGCCGCCAGTGGTGCGGGGAAGTACGACGTGAGGTCCTGGAACGACGTCGTGGGATCCCAGTGGGCGTCGCCGACCAGACGCCGGTAGTTCAGGTCACCCTTGATGATCACCACGGTCGCCTCGGCCAGCTCGGTGGCTAGGTCAGCGGGCAGCTCGCGGAAGGGCAGGGGACTGCACCAGAACGCATGAGCGTGGACCTGGAGCCGCCCGTCACCGATTGCGACAGTGAGTCGGGCGGCGATCTTGCCGGCGGTGTCGCCTGCCGCCTCCAGACGTCGCAGTACCTGGAGCAGGTCGGCGGTCGTGGCGTCGGAGACGTAGTACGGGTGCGGCTTGAGGCGCAGCGTCACCGTTGCGGCACGCCCGGTCGCCAGGAGGCGGTCGATCAGGACGAGGTCAGCAGTCAGTTCCCGGCCGGCGTTGTCCGCGATGAGGTGCACCTGACCCTGTGCGTCTGCATCCAGGAGGCGCCACAGGTCCGCCGAGTCGTCCGCGACGAGATCGTCGACCTGGTCCTTGCCCTGGGCGGACGGGTCGGACATCCGGAAGCCGAGGTCTGCCCGGTTGCCCCACAGCGAGGCTGTCAGCGCCGCTGAGAGGCCGGCTTGCTCGGGGGCCGTGACGAGACGGTCGAGGTCTCCCAGATCGCGAGCAAGGTCCGACGTGTCGAGCTCTGCGTTCTTCTGCGGGGCGAACGGGTCGATCCCGGCCCACGGTCCCGAACCGAAGTAGCCCGTGGCTTCCAGCAGGAGACGGTAGAAGTAGGACTCGGCCCACAGGAACGGAACGTCCAGCCACGCGTGACCCAGGTACGGTGCCGCCCACTCCTGCCATGCCACCCGGTCGTGAGCGCCGGATGGGAGCGGCGGAATGGCGCCATCGATGGTCACCAGCAGCTGGTCGAGCGACTCCTGGATCGCCGGTGGGTAGGGCACGAGCCGCCGGACTGTCGCGATCAGCTCGGGGTGCCGCCGCGTCAGGACGCTCCGGGGGAACGAGCCGGGCACGTTCGACACGATGGCCGCAGCGGCCGGGAGCGGATGCTGGCCGTGGTCGATGGTCATTCGCTGGCTCCTCGTTCGTCGTCATCCAACTTCAGCAGGGCGGTGCCGGCCGCGATGGCTGCGACGACCCTAAAGGGGTCGCGACCTCGTCCACAGATCTTCCGCCACACTTCCCGGTCTGAACCCGAAGTGCTCCAGCATCGCCGTGGCCTCGGGAAAGTTCGCCGCGATCGCGTCAGGGGTGTGCGCGTCGCTGCCGATACTGACCGTCGTGCCACCTTCTTCGGCCCACCACTGCGGGATCCACGACCAGAGCCGTCGCGTGTTCATCTCGAGGGCTCGTCCGCTCTCGGCGATCGACCGCATCGCCGCTCTGAATCCTTCCTCGAACAGGCGCGGATCGAACGGCCCGACGGCTTCGGCGGGCCAGTACCGGACCGCGTAGTCGATGTGCGTGAAGACGTCGAACGCGTCCGACCCCTGCACCATGACGGGGACCTGCTCCAGATAGGCACGCATGACGACTGCCGGGTCGTGCTCACGGAAGAGTGTCCTCGGTTCCGCGGCGCCGTCGCCGAGGTCGAGGGTGTGCAGCGAGCCGAGGACCCGGTCGATCAGGCCCAGATCGACGATCTCCGCGGCCTGAGCGCCGAACAGGTGCGGCTGCCCGAATTCCACCCCGGTGTGGATCCGCAGGTCGGGGAAGTCGTGGCGCATGCGGTCGATGGCGTCGAAATAGCCATCCGCGTCGAGCGGGGCGAAGTCGACGCGGCCCGCATCGTTGAGGAAGCCCTGCTGGTGCGGCATCAGGTCATCGGGCTCGGCGTGCCACGTATCCGGGACGTCGAGGTGCTCGGTGAAGAAGAGCGCAGGCAGACCGATCCTCACGGCCAGGGCGCAGGTGGCGCGCATGCGTCCGACGGCGTGAGATTGCGGGCCGCCGGTGTCCCAGGACCACTCGCTGTGAACGTGGCTGTCAGCGGGCAATGTCATGAGCCGATGCTGCCACCGTTCGCCCCGGAGTCAGAAGAGGACGTCATGCTGCACCTCCGTCGTAATCCGGGGTTTCGCCACCGGCGTCGTGCGCGCCGTGAGTAGCGCATCGTCGTCGGCGCGGTTCAGCGCCCAACCCTGGAGCAGGCCGGTGTCCAACAGGACGACCCCGGCCGGCGTGGTCAGGTACAGGTCGCGCCCGATCCGGCACACGACCTCACCGTTGATCGTGGCTTCAGTCTGCAAGGGATCAATCTGCTGGTCAGGGGCGATGCCGCCGTCGGGCAACCCGTACGAAGGGGTGTGATCCACCGGGCCGGTAGCGGTGCGGGTCTGACCGGGCGGCCAGTCCAGGTCCGCGGCTTGCTCGGCGACCGCGAGGAGCCCTGCCGCGCGGGTCGACGCCGTTCCGGGCGCCAGCCGGGCGCCGCGCTTACGGGCGGTGTGGACCTGCTGGGGTACGCCGAGCGCGGTCGTGAGCAGTGCCTCGCAGCGTCTGGCAGCCAGCAAGGTCCCAGCTGACAGGATCATCGAGGACAGCGCGCCCTGTTCCAGCAGCCGGGCCTGCCCGCGCTCGGTCGCGGTGATGCCGGCCTTGACCACGCTCCCGTGGTGGGCGAGATAGACGCAGAACTCGCGAGGGTCGTCCAGGACGGTGTCGGTCGCCACCGACCGGGTGCGCGCGATCGCCGCGCACGAGTCGCACTGTCCGGACTTCGCACCGGCGTCGATCGGTGCGCGGGCAGTACAGGGCACCCGACGGCCGTCCCACCGCAGCCCGACGCAGCGCCGGTCGGGCCCGACTCTGAGCGACAGGCGGGCCCCGAGGTCGACAGCATTGGCCCGCACGTCACCGGTCGGCGAGAGCCACTCCAACGCGGCGCCGGCCTCGGTCCAGACGAGCCCGGTAGGCCGCCAGGCGGGTGCGGGACTGTCGATCATGCGGCGCCTCCCAGCGGTCGTAGAGCGTCCGCACGATCTACGCTCCAACCATGTCCCGAGACGGATCGACTCCCGATGGCGAAGTTCCTTCCTTGAGACCTGTTGACCGCGACGCGGTCAGAGAAGGCGCGCATGCCGGCCGCGGGATCTACGGATTCGTTGCGCCTTTTCTCATTGCGATCGTGGCGCTCTGGCTCTGGGACATCCTGCCCGAGTGGCGGACTGCAGTAGTGATCACCGCAGTCGTAATCGCCGCCGCCTCGATCTTGCTCTCCGAGCGCCGACGGCATGGTTCGGCTGGACGGTCCCGATAGTTCTGAACTCATGGGCCGGGCCGAGCATCTGGTCCACCCATGGGCGACCGTCAGATGCTGTCCGCGAACTGGCTGACGCGGCCTAGCTCATGCCCGAGACTGCCACCGGGCGAAGCTCTGGGCCTGCCCCTCGTGGATGCTGCCCACCCACTCCCAGCCGGGCCTGGCCGAGCCGATCCGCGGGTCGTCGGGAGTGCGACCGCTGCGCGGGGCGTCCAGGTACGCACGATCCAGCTCGATCCGCGCACGTACCTGGTCAGCTCCGCCGACGGCGGACCCGTGGCCCGGGACAAGCTCATCGACGTTGTCCATCACGCCCTCCAGCAGCCGCAGCCCGACCAGGTACTCCTCGACCGGGTCGTTGGTGTCGCCGAAGTTGTCGAGCATCGGAGGGAAGAGGTCGGAGAGCATGTCGCCGGCGACGAGAACCCCGCTTCTCTCGACCAGCAGCGCCGCATGGCCGGGGGAGTGTGCGGGGTGCTCGATGATCCGAACATCCGGGCCGTCCCACGGAATCCGTGCGGTCCTGGTGTGCAGGCCGGTGATGAGGCCGAACAGGTCCAGCGGCGGCACGTCGTCGGCGATCTCGGGCGGCATGGCATCGGCGACGCGGGCCTGCCAGCCCGCCTTCGAGCGCAGCTCGTGCATGTCGGCCGCACAGCACGCCGTCCCGGCCCTGCACGACAACCGTGTTGTTCTGGAGAAGCTCGCTCTGATGGACCAGCACACCCTCAGCGACCTGCGTCAGCATGGGCTTCCTTCCGCTCGTGGAGTGCATCTGCCTCTCGGGACCCTGCGCGCCGCCCCGACGCTCAGTCATCAGCCCCCGGCGGCGCCTCCAGCACCGTGGGGACGTACTCCAGCAGCTGGAGCTGCCCGTCGAACAGATGGTTGTTGACCAGCTCGAGCCTGACGTCCGGGTACCCGTCGAAGATGCGCTCCTTGCCGTTGGCGCCCGTGATGACGGGGAAGACCACCACCCGGAACCGGTCGACGAGGCCGGCCCTGAGCAGCGACCGGCTCAGGCTCAGGCTCCCGATGGTGCGCAGCGGGCGCGGAGACGTGCGCTTCAGGTCGCGGACCACCTCTACCGCGTCGCCGTCGACCAGCTCCGAGTTGGCCCACGAGAGCGGCGCCTCCAGGGTCGACGAGAACACCACCTTGGGCATGGTGGTCAGGGGATCGTCGGGCATCTTGGCGGCGAACCCTGACATGACCCGGTACGTCGTCGCGCCCATGAGCGTCGTGTGCGACGTCTCGGAGTCCGAGGTGATCCAGTCCAGGTACTCGGGCCCGCCCATGCCCCACAGGCCGGGCCAGTCCTCCGCCGCCGCGTAACCGTCGAGCGAGATGATGAAGTCCACCATCAGGTTCGGCATCGGTCTCTCCTTCGTCGGGGAATCTTCCGTACCAGGAGAGACCTGCCGCGCACGGACAACTCATCGCCCTGCGCGGATGAGGGCTACGACGAGCAGTGCTCGATGCTCATCACCAGGATGACGCGGTCCGCGCTGTCCGACGGCGGCTGCTGGTCCGGGTTGCCATAGCGCTTGCCCAGGTGGACGTAGTAGTCGCCGGTCGGGTCCGGGATCACCTCGATCAGCTTGCCGCGGAGCTCGACGTAGCCGAAAACGTCCTCGTGGTTGATGATCGCGAGGCTCATCGACGGGTTGCGCTGCAGGTTGCGGTACTTGGCGCGCTTCGTGGTGTGCGTGAAGCGCAGCGTCTCGCCGTCGAAGTCGAACCACATGGGGTTGACCTGGACGGTGTCGTCCGGGCGGATGGTGCCGAGGAAGCCGTAGTTCGGCGCTTCCAGGATCGGTATCAGGTGGGCGGGGACGATGTCGGTCGCACTCATACGGCAGAACTTAGCCCGCACCAGGGCCGGAGGCTCCGGAAGGCGCGTCGCAGGTGGCGCGGCCATTTCGATTGGACCGGCACACCGTTTGTGAACTACTCTTCCGGAGCGTCACCACAGGGACTCGCAAGGGTCCGAGCTGGTGCAACGCGGATGTAGCTCAGTGGTAGAGCATCACCTTGCCAAGGTGAGGGTCGCGGGTTCAAGTCCCGTCATCCGCTCGAACCCGCTTTGGTGGGAGAGCACGGTGGGTTGGCCGAGAGGCGAGGCAGCGGTCTGCAAAGCCGTACACACGGGTTCGAATCCCGTACCCACCTCGCAATGGGCGATTGGCGCAGCGGTAGCGCGCTTCCCTGACACGGAAGAGGTCACTGGTTCGATCCCAGTATCGCCCACCAGCAGGACGAGGCCCTCTGGCCGGCGGAGACGCCGATCAGAGGGCCTTCTGCATGTCTCGGCTCAGATGCGGTCAGATGCGTTCAGACGCGGACGAGCATCTTGCCGGTGTTGGCGCCGCGCATCATGTCGAGGAACGCGTCGACCGTGTTCTCGATGCCGTCGGCGATGGTCTCGTCGTAGGAGATCTCCCCGGCGGCGAACCAGGCGGTCATCCGCTCCTGGAACTCCGGGGCGAGGTGGAGGTAGGTGCCGAGGGTGAACCCCTGCAGGGTGAGCCCCCGCGTGATGATGTTGGCCATGTTGTCCGGCCCGGGAGTCTTCCCGGTGGTGTTGTAGACGGCGATGGCCCCGCAGAGCGCGGCACGTCCGCCGTCGTTGAACGCGTCGAGGGCGGCCTCGAGGTGGTCGCCGCCGACGTTGTCGAAGTACACGTCGATCCCGTCGGGTGCGGCCTCGGCCAGCTGGGCGCGCACGTCGCCGTCCTTGTAGTTGAAGGCGGCGTCGTAGCCGTACTTCTCGGTCAGCAGGGCGACCTTCTCGGGTGATCCCGCCGATCCGATGACGCGCTTGGCCCCGAGAAGCTTGGCGATCTGGCCGGCGGCCGTGCCGACGGCGCCGGCCGCGCCGGAGACGAAGACCGTGTCGCCCTCCCGCATCCCGGCGATCGCAGTGAGCCCCACGTACGCGGTCAGCCCGGTCATGCCGAGGACGTGCAGGCGCAGCGACAGCGGCACGCCCGGCACGTCGGGGACGACGCGGAAGGTAGAGGCGTCGTCCTGCACCGTGTCGGACCAGCCGTGCTGGTGCAGCACGACCGCCCCGACGGGGACGTCGTCGGCGGCCGACTCGACGACGCGGCCGATCGCACCACCAGGGATGGTCTCGCCGAGCACGAAGGGGGCGACGTAGCTGCGCACGTCGTTCATCCGTCCGCGCATGTACGGGTCGACCGAGACGAACTCGTTGCGCACGCGTACCTGACCGGGCCGGAGGGCGTCGTGGGCGACGGCGACGGTGCGGAAGTTCTCGTGCGTCGGCCATCCGGTCGGGCGGGAGACGAGCTGGATCTGCGTGCTCATGAACTCGGACATCGACATGCTCCCTCGGGGTGGATCTATTCTGTAACGACTCTTCCAATATATACTGGACCGAGCGTTTCAGAAAATCGGGCGGAAGATCGGGAGGCGGGAATGGCTCGGACGCAAGGGTTCGACCGCGACGTGGTGGTGCGTGCGGCGCGCACCCTGTTCTGGCGTGCCGGGTTCGAGGGCGCCTCCGTCCCCGCCCTGGAGGAGGCGACGGGGCTGAGCCGGTCGAGCATCTACAACACGTTCGGCTCGAAGCGAGGGCTGTTCGACGCCGCGGTGCAGAGCTATCTCGACGAGGTGATCCGGCCGAGGCTGCGCCCTCTGAAGGCTGAGGCCGTCGCCCCCGAGGCGGTGCTCACGTACCTGGACGGGCTGCGGGAGGCGTTCGCGCGGACCGACTCGATGTCGGCGACCAGCGGCTGCCTGCTCATCAACACCGCCACCGCGCCGGTCGTGCACGACGGCGAGGTGGCGCGCGTCGTCGCCGACTACCGTGACGAGCTGCGCGCGGCGATCGGCCGTGGGGTCGCCGCATACCTCGGCCCGATAGTGCCGGAGGAGCAGGAGCGTCTCGCCGACGCCGTCACTGGACTCTCGATCGCCGCGTTCGCGCTCGTGCGGATCGCCCCGGCCGAGGCCGACCGCACGCTCGCCGCCGCTCGGGGCCTGCTCACCACGGCCCGCGGCCCGGCGACGCGCGGCCGCTGACGCCGGCCGCCGTCGGCGAAGCGATCAATACCGAACAACATCTTGGCGCTTTTGGCCGCTACCTATAACGTGGCGCCCAGTAGCTGATCTTAAACGATCAGAAACAAACATCGACGCCGATGGTCACCGGGTGTGGTTCGAGGGAGACCTGCACCGCCTCCGCCGTGCGCCCCGGCGTCGATCGAACACTTCAACGTGGAAGGGGAGCACCATGAGACGTAGACCAATGTCGTCAGCCGCCATCGCCGGGATGCTCGTGTGCGGCGTGATCGGGTCGTCGCTCGTCGCGGGAGCTGGAGCATCGGCCGCGGACGTACCTCGCGCGCCGGAGGTCACCGAGATCACCGTCGACGGGGACGACGTCGCCGCGGACAACGTCAACGGCCTGACGTTCAAGGGCTTCGGCGTGCTCAGCGCCAACAGCACGAGCGCCGTCCTGATGGACTACAAGTCCGAGCAGCCGAGGAAGTACGCCGAGCTGCTGCAGATCCTGTTCGGCGGCAAGCACCCGATCATGCACCACGTCAAGATCGAGATGGGCGACGACCGCAACAACTCGACCGGTTCGGACGTGTCGACGATGCGCACCGCGGACGAGCCCGCGAACGTGCGCCGGCACCCGGGCTTCCAGCTCGCAGCGGACGCCAAGAAGGTCAACCCCGACCTCAAGGTGTCGATCCTGCGCTGGAACGCCGCTCCCTGGGCGAACACGAACGACAAGATCTACGACTGGTACAAGAACACGATCCTCGCCGCGTACCGCGAGTACGGGTACATGGTCGACTACGTCCACCCCGGCGTGAACGAGCACACCGCCGACCTGGACTGGACCAAGGAGTACGCCGAGCGCGTCCGTACCGACACGACGGGATACGTGAGCGACGACCCGCGGCTGGCGGGCTTCCGCCGCGGGGAGGCGAGCCGCTTCCACCAGATCCAGGTGATGATCTCCGACGAGGCAGGCCTCGGCACCTTCGGTGACGAGATGGTCGCCGACGAGTCGCTGCGCGACGTCGTGGCCGCCTCCACTTACCACTACTTCACCGACGACGACGCGGCCGGGAACTTCACGCGCCTGGCCGACGAGTTCGACGAGGAGGTCTGGAACAGCGAGGCGCAGGCCACGTTCAGCAACTCCTCGTTCCGGCCGAACAACAACACCGCCGACCCGACCGTCGAGGGTACGGGCCTCGGCGGCACCGGAAGCTCCCTGGAGATGGCGAACACCATCGTCAAGGGCTTCGCGAACTCCCGGCGCACGCACTTCATCTACCAGCCCGCGATCGGCTCGTTCTACGAGGGCGGCCAGTACTCGTACAAGGAGCTCGTGAGTGCCCGCGACCCGTGGTCGGGGTGGATCCACTACGACGCCGGCCTGGCCGCGCTGCAGCACTTCTCGAACTTCGCGGTGACCGGCTGGGAGGACCCGCGCAACCGCTCGGGGATCTGGCGTGCGGTGCCCCAGGCCTCCGCCACCACCGCGACCGGCACCAACCCGGTCAACGGGCGAGGCGGCGGACCGAACTACCTGACGCTCGCGGCGCCCGACCGCACCGACTTCTCGACGGTGGTCGTCAACGACTCCGAGACGCCACGGACCTACCGGATCACCCCGGAGGACCTGCGCCTCGGGCACAAGCCGCGCCTCGCGGTGTGGGAGACCCGCGCCGCGGACGACGGCGAGGCCTTCGACGCCCGGTACAAGCAGCACGTCGGCAACGTCTCCGCGGACGCCGACGGCGCCTACAGCGTCACCGTGCAGCCGTACTCGATCACCACCGTGACCTCGCTCGACGTCCGCCGCGACAAGGGCTGGACCACACCGCTGCCCGTCGAGGGCGAGCGCACGGTGCTCGACGCCGGCGCCTCCCGCGAGGCACCGCGGAACGTGCTCTGGTCCGACGACTTCGACTACTCGGACAAGCGCGTGCCCATCGTCCGCAAGGGCGGCGGGCTGACCGGCCGCACCGAGGACTTCGTCGACTCCCGCGGCGGGGACACCGGCGCCATCCCGCTGTACACCTGGGATCGCAACGGCTCCTTCGAGGCCTACCGGGCCGACGACGGCGAGCGGGTCCTGCGCCAGCAGGTCGACCGCGAGGGCACCGGCGTCGGCGGCGCGTGGAACAACGGCGAGCCGATCACCGCCGTCGGCGACCGGCGCTGGAGCAACTACCGCGCGACGGTCGACGTCCGCTTCGAGCGCGACACCGTGAGCGGCAACTACGCCGCCCTCGGCGCCCGCTCCAGCGGCGGCGACACCTCCCACGACCTCCGCGGCACGCCGTACGCGCTCAAGCTGGCCGTCGACGGCGGCTGGCAGCTCACCCGGCGGGGAACCACCGTCGAGAGCGGTTCCGTCGCGGGCGACAGCTGGGACGCCGCCGCGTGGCACGAACTGTCCGTGCAGGTCGCGGGTGACCAGGTCACCGGCTGGATCGACGGCGCCCAGGTGTTCGCCTGGACCGACGCCGCCCCGATCCTGTCGGGTTGGGTGGACCTCGCCAGCGGGTTCCACTGGACCCAGTTCGACAACCTGAAGGTCGAGCGCGTGGCCGACGAGGTGCCGTACTACGGCGAGTACCTCGACGGCCACGAGATGACCGACCTCACCGACCCGGCGGCGACCAAGCTCGTCTACGACGGCGAGTGGGCGCACGCCAACGGCAAGGGCATGTTCGAGTACGGCCGCACGTCGTCGATCAACCAGGCCGACGGGGCCTCCGTGAGCTACACCTTCACGGGCTCCGGGCTGGACGTGCTCGGCCCGAACGACGGGTCCGCACGCCTGGACGTGACGGTCGACGGCAAGCCGGTGGCGCTCAACGCCCGCACCCGCGCGTCCGGCCAGTACCAGCAGGCGTTCGAGCTGCGAGGCCTGCGCTGGGGCAAGCACACGGTGACCCTCACCGTCGCGTCGGGCTCGCTCAACGTCGACGCCGTCGGCGTGGTCTCGGCACCGGCCACCCGGGCGACCGACGTCCGGGCGCTCGCCGCCGCGCTGGACGCCGCGGAGGACGTCGAGCGCACCGACGACTTCACCGACGTCGAGTGGACGGTGCTCCAGAACGGCATCGCGGACGCTCGCGCCGCGGTCGCCGACCCGAGGCGCTACCGGCTCGACGGGCAGGGCGCGGCGGACCTGGTGGCCCGGCTCCGGACGGCGTCCGCACCGGTCGCGAACCGGATAGTCGACCTCGAGGAGCCCACCGTGGCGACCTACGTCGGAGAGGCCCCGGAACTGCCCGACACGCTCACGGCGGAGCTCACCGACGGCACCACCCGCGAGGTGCCGGTCGACTGGACCGTCGACCCAGCCGCGTTCGACGAGGCCTGGGCGACGGCCGCCGTCGAGGGTTCGTACGGCCAGGCGTCCGCGACCGCGCACGTCGAGGTGGTGCCGCGGGGGACCGTCGCGTTCGCCGACGTGAACGCGACCAGCGGCGGTGCGCTCGGGTACGACTCGCCCGCCTACGCGGCGATCTCCGGCCTCGTCGGCGACGCGCTCGTGAACGACGCACCTGACCGGGTGCGGGAGAACGGCGCGGACTGGGGGCACTGGGGACAGGGCGCCTCAGGGAGTCGGTCGATCAGCTACAAGGGCGTCCTGCCCGGCGCGTACGACAAGACGACGACCACCGGGATGTACACGGCGAACCAGGTGGGGGCCGAGGTGTCCTACACGTTCACGCTCCCCGCGGGGTCGTACACGCTCGCGGCGGGCTCGCACTCGTGGTGGCCTGACAACAGCAGGAGCGCGGACGTCCTGCTCGACCACGACGGCGCGAGCCACCCCGTCGGGACGGTGACCCTGAACTCGGGGAACCCGAGCGAGGTGCTCAGCTACGACGTCGAGCTCGCCGAGCCGGGCCCGGTGACCATCCGCCTGCGCGCGACGAACCCCCAGTCCCCGATGCTCTCCTGGGCGGCGGCGGTCACGAACCCCTGACCTGCCGTTGAGTGCTGGATATTCGCCCTCTGACGACCGTCGGAAGGGCGAATATCCAGCACTCAACGAGGCGTGGGGGCTGTCAGGCGGGTGCGGAGGGCCCGCACGTGGCCTGGGGTCAGGCCACCGCGGGTGAGGTAAGTCTCCACCGAACCGTGTCGCGTCCGCAGGTGCTCCAGGGCCCCGAGGATGACGTGCCTGGTCGGCGGGGCCTCCCGCCCGGGGACGGCACCGTCCGCCGCCTCGAAGCGCTCGGCGTACCGCGGGGCGAGCCGCTCGTTGGTGAGCTCGTAGTCGTCGGCCAGCGCGTCGAGGTCCGCCCCGACGAGCGAGAGCGCGAGCGCCACCACCAGCCCGGTGCGGTCCTTGCCCGCGGCGCAGTGCACCAGCACCGGCCCCTCGGGCGCGTCCGCGACGGCGGCGACGGCGCGCGCGAACAGGTCGGGACGCCGGTCCAGCAGCCCGGTGTAGAGGGGGACCCAGGGCCCTTCGATGGGGTCGCCGGGCTCCTGCACCGGGAGGTGCAGGTGGGCGGGAAGGCCTGCCAGCCGGCTGGGTTCCAGGTCGATCTCGGCCGGTCGGCGCAGGTCGATGATCCGCGCGAGGCCGTACGCGGTGGCGGCGGCGACGCCGTCGTCCGTCAGGAAGCCGGGGGACTCCGAACGGACCAGTGCCCGTTCGCGGACGGTGCCGCCGCCCGTGAGGGGGAGTCCGCCGAGGTCACGCACGTTGAGACAGCCGGGCCAGTCGAGATGGAGCGGTGTGTAGTCCGTCACGTGGGTGAGATTAGCGGTCCGAATCGTCCGAATGTGCCGGTAGCTTGCCTTTGCGCATCTCGACGGCGATCTGCTCGGCGTCCAGCAGGTCCAGGGCGTCGCCGAGCTGGGCCGAGTCGTAGGTGCCGGCGGCCCGGGCCGCGAGCAGCTCCTCGCGCTGGGCGGCGATGGCGGCCAGCCGCAGCTCCCGGTACTGGACGAAGCGCTCCCGGGTGAGCTCCGCGTCCTCGTCCTGCGACTCGTGCTCCCGGAACATGTCCTTGCGCACCCGGGTGACCACGCCGTCGTCGTACGGCGTGCCGTCGGGGCGGCGGGGATCGGCGAGGAAGTCGCGCGCGGCCCGCACGGTCTCGCGGCGCAGGGCCGGGAGATCGCCGGTGGTGTCCTGCCCGACCAGGCCCAGCCGCCGGGTCACCCACGGCAGGGTGCTGCCCTGGACCAGCAGCGTGCCGAACGCCACGCCGAACGCGACGAGGACCAGGAAGGACCGGCCGGGAGTGTCCGCGGGCAGTGTCTGCGCGGCGGCGAGCGTCACCACGCCGCGCATGCCCGCCCAGACCAGCAGGGTGCCCTCGCGCCAGCCGAGCGGTTTGGCGAGGACGTAGTCGATGTCGGCGGTGCGGCGGCGCAGCGTGCCCTGGATCCGTTCCAGCCGGGCGGTGGTCGAGCGCCTGCCCTTGACCTCTGCGTTCCCGCCGGCGGGGGACGGGGTGGCGGCGACCCGGAGGTCGATGCGGTCCTGGAAGCCCGACAGGGTCTCCCGGACGGCCTCGCCGCGGCGGGCCCTGCGCGCCTGGATGCCGATCAGCGGCGTGACGAAGGCCGCCCGCACCACGAGCACCACGGCGCCCGCGATCGCGGCGACGCCCGCGGCCTGCAGGACCGAGCCGTTGCCGCGCTCGACGTCCTCGATCAGGTCGAACAGCTGGATGCCCATCGCCAGGAAGACCGCGCCCTCGAGCAGCAGCTCGACGGTGTGCCAGTTGGACCGCTCGGCGATCCGGTCCTGCGGCCGCAGGTGCCG
This sequence comes from Promicromonospora sp. CA-289599, assembly GCF_050936155.1. Lineage (NCBI taxonomy): Bacteria > Bacillati > Actinomycetota > Actinomycetes > Micrococcales > Promicromonosporaceae > Promicromonospora > Promicromonospora sp. CA-289599. Next base: position 236,983 of record NZ_JBNJNI010000001.1, on the reverse strand, counting down.
CGCGGAGCCGTTGCCGGTGACCAGGCCCGCCGCCACGACGGCGACCAGGCCCGACGCGTGCAGCTCCTCCGCCGGCAGGTAGGCCGCGAACGGGACGACGAACGACATGGCGGTGCTCAGCGCGGCGTGCCCCAGCCGCTTGCGGATGCGCAGGCCCACCCAGCCGATGGGGACGCCGATCGCGACCGCCACGCCCGCGGCGTACGCGAAGTCACCGACGACCTCCCACAGGCTGACGGTCGCCGCCGTCGCCGCGATCGCCGACCGGAGCAGCACCAGCGCCGACGCGTCGTTGAGCAGGGACTCGCCCTCGAGCATCGTGGAGCTGCGCGGGGACGCCCCGAGCCGTTTGACGATGCTGGTCGCCACGGCGTCGGTCGGGCTGACGATGGCGCCCAGGGCGATGGCGGTGGCCAGGTCGATGTCCGGGATCAGCCACCGGAACAGCAGGCCCAGCAGCACCGAGCTGATCACCACGAGGGTGACGGAGAGCCCGCCGATGGCCGCGAAGTCACGCCGGAAGTCCATCGACGGCAGACCGACCGCCGCCGAGTACAGCAGCGGGGGCAGCACGCCGCCGAGGATCAGCTCGGGTGGGATCTGGACCGCCGGGACGAACGGCAGCAGGCTGACCCCGGCGCCGAGCACCACGAGGACCAGGGGCGACGCGACGCCGGCCCGGGGCGCGAGCGCGGTGACGGCGATGATGACAGCGGCTGCTACGACGGCGATGGTCAGGTACTCCACGGCCTGACGGTACGAGATGCAGGAGGTACCCGCCGACCTCTGGGCCCGGAATACCCCTATCTGCCCTAACCAGCCGTGCGCACGCCGCCGGGTACGCGTAGGTTCTCGACTGGTGGCGGATCCCCGTCGCCGAGCAGGGGGCACACAACCGTGTGCCTGTGTTGAGAGGATTCGAACATGGGGCTTTTTGACAAGGCCAAGGAGTTCGTGACGGACCCGGACAACATCGAGAAGGCGAAGGAGCAGCTCAACGACGGCAACGTCGACGCGGCTACCGACAAGCTCAAGGAGATCGCGCCCGACCAGGCGGACGGCCTCATCGACTCGCTGGGCGAGAAGGCCAAGGACTTCGGTCAGAGCTGACTCACGGGTCCTCCTGCGGTGCGACCGCAGGCACGGAACCGCTGCTGTATCGGTACGATCGAGGGGCACCGTCCGCGGACGGTGCCCCTCGATCTGTTTCTCGTCGCTTTCCCAAGGAGCACCCCTGTGTCCGACGTCGTATCGCCGCCCAGCCCTGCCGCACTCAACCCGGCTGACACCGGCACGGAGGCGACGACGACCACCGCGACGACCACCGGTGTCGAGCTGTACGGCACGCGCCGCGACGTCGTGGTGGTCCGGGTGGACGGCGAGCTGTGGGACCTCGACCGGGAGATCCCGGCCGGCCACAAGGTCGAGCCCGTGACGGTCGCCGAGCCCGACGGCCTGGCCGTGCTGCGGCACAGCGCCGCGCACGTGCTCGCCCAGGCGGTGCAGCAGGTCAACCCGGACGCGAAGCTGGGCATCGGCCCACCCGTGACCGACGGCTTCTACTACGACTTCGACGTCGAGACGCCGTTCACGCCCGAGGACCTCAAGAACCTCGACAAGATCATGGGCCGCATCATCAAGGAGGGCCAGACCTTCCGCCGCAGGGTCGTCACCGAGGACGAGGCTCGCGCCGAGCTGGCGAACGAGCCGTACAAGCTGGAACTGATCGGCCTCAAGGGCGGCTCGAGCGACGACGACAACGGCGAAAATGTCGAGGTCGGCGGCGCCGAGCTGACCATCTACGACAACGTCCGGGGCGCGGGCCGCGAGTCCGAGACCGTGGTCTGGAGCGACCTGTGCCGCGGGCCGCACCTGCCCAGCACCCGCCTGATCGGCAACGGCGTGCAGCTCATGCGCTCGGCGGCCGCCTACTGGCGCGGCAGCGAGAAGAACCCGATGCTGCAGCGCGTCTACGGCACCGCGTGGCCGTCCAAGGACGAGCTCAGGGCGCACCTGGAGCGGCTCGCCGAGGCCGAGCGCCGCGACCACCGCCGCATCGGCGCCGAGATGGACCTGTTCAGCTTCCACGACGAGGTCGGCTCCGGTCTGCCGCTGTTCCACCCCAAGGGCGGCGTGATCAAGCGGGTCATGGAGGACTACGTCCGGCAGCGGCACATCGAGGAGGGCTTCTCCTACGTCGGCACGCCGCACATCACCAAGGACGGCCTGTTCCACACCTCGGGGCACCTGCCGTACTACTCGGACACCATGTTCCCGGAGATGGACCTCGAGGGGTCCAAGTACCGGCTCAAGGCCATGAACTGCCCGATGCACAACCTGATCTTCGCCTCGCGCGGGCGCTCCTACCGTGAGCTGCCGCTGCGCCTGTTCGAGTTCGGTTCGGTCTACCGGTACGAGAAGTCCGGTGTGGTCCAGGGCCTGACGCGCGTGCGCGGCCTGACCCAGGACGACTCGCACTCCTACGTGACGCCCGAGCAGGCGCCGTCGGAGGTCAAGCACCTCCTGGACTTCATGCTGAGCGTGCTGCGGGACTTCGGCCTGGACGACTTCTACCTGGAGCTCTCCACGCGCGACGACTCCAAGCCGGACAAGTTCGTCGGCTCCGACGAGGACTGGGCCGCGGCCACGAAGATCCTCGAGGAGGTCGGCCGCGAGACCGGCCTGGAGCTCGTCGCCGACCCGGGCGGCGCCGCGTTCTACGGCCCGAAGATCTCCGTGCAGGCCAAGGACGCCATCGGCCGGACCTGGCAGATGGGCACCGTGCAGTACGACTTCAACCAGCCCAAGGGCTTCGGGCTGGAGTACACGGCCGCCGACGGCACGCGCCAGCAGCCCGTGATGATCCACTCGGCCAAGTTCGGCTCCATCGAGCGGTTCATGGGCGTGCTCATCGAGCACTACGCGGGCGCCTTCCCGGCCTGGCTCGCCCCCGTGCAGGTCAAGCTCGTCCCCGTCGCCGAGGCGTTCGACGACTACGTGAAGGACGTCGCCGCGCGGCTCACGGCCCGCGGCGTCCGCGTCGAGATCGACCTGTCGGACGACCGGTTCGCCAAGAAGATCCGCAACGCGTCCAAGGAGAAGGTGCCCTTCACGCTCATCGCCGGCGGTGAGGACGCCGAGGCCGGCGCCGTCTCGTTCCGGTTCCGCGACGGCACGCAGGAGAACGGTGTGCCCGTGGCGGACGCCGTCGAGCGCATCGCGGCGGCCGTGGCCGAGCGGTCGCAGCAGGCCTGATGGAACCCACCGTCCAGGACGCCGCGGACTTCGGCCCGCCCGACGACGGCCAGCAGCGGCTGTGGACGCCGCACCGCATGGTCTACATCGGCGGTCAGGACAAGCCGGCCGACTCGACGGCCGGGCAGTGCCCGTTCTGCCGCATCCCGCAGGGCGACGACGAGCAGGGTCTCGTCGTCGCCCGCGGGGAGCGGTGCTACGTGGTGCTCAACCTCTACCCGTACAACTCGGGGCACCTGATGGTGCTGCCGTACCGGCACGTCTCGGACTACACGGACCTCTCCGCTGCCGAGACCGTCGAGCTGGCGCAGATGACTCAGCAGGCCGTGCGCGTGTCGCGCGCCGTCTACGCGCCGGCAGGCTTCAATCTTGGTATCAACCAGGGCGAGGTGGCAGGCGCGGGCATTGCGGCGCACCTGCACCAGCACGTGGTGCCTCGCTGGCTGGGTGACGCGAACTTCCTGCCCGTGGTCGGGCAGACCAAGGCGCTGCCCGAGCTGCTGGGAGAGACTCGCCGCCGGCTCGCGGAGGCGTGGGTGACCGCAGGGGGCGGCAACCAAGAGGAGAACTGAATGTTACGGAGCCTGCGCTCCCTGATGACCACGGTGTTCACGCCCCTGGCCCGGCTGCTGCTCGCGCTGCGGGTCTCACCGGACGCCGTGACCATCGCCGGCACGCTGATCGTCTCGGCGATCTCACTGACGCTGTTCCCCCTGGGGCAGACGCTCGTGGGCGGCCTCCTGGTCGGGTTCTTCGTCCTCTTCGACTCGCTCGACGGCGTGATGGCGCGCATGTCCGGGCGGTCCGGCCCGTGGGGCGCGTTCCTCGACTCGACGCTGGACCGCGTGGCCGACGGCGCCGTGTTCGGCGGCATCATGCTCTGGTTCGTGCTGCACCCCGAGGAGCACAACGGCCTCTGGGGCATCGCCGTCGCGCTGGCCTGCCTGGTGCTCGGCAGCGTCGTGCCGTACGCCAGGGCCCGGGCCGAGAGCGTCGGCGCCACCGCCCAGGTCGGCATCGCCGAGCGCGCGGACCGGCTCCTGCTGGCCCTCGTCCCGTTCACGTTCCTCCAGGTGGGCCTGCCCGTGGTGGTCCTGGAGGTGGTCCTGACGCTGCTGGCGCTCGCGAGCCTGGTGACCGTGTTCCAGCGCATGGCGACGGTGCGGGCGCAGCTCACCAGCGGGGCCGGGCAGGAGGCCTGATGAACGTCGCGGCGGCGTACACGTTCGCGTGGCGGAACGCGACGAGGATCCCGGAGCCCGTCCTGCGGGGCCTGTTCACCGTGGTGGCCGACGTCACCTGGCTGCGGCGCACCAAGGGCGTGCGCCGCATGGAGGCCAACTACGCGCGCGTCCGGCCGGACCTCGACGACGCCGCGATCCGCCGCCTGTCCCGCGCCGGGATGCGCAGCTACATGCGCTACTTCCGCGAGGCGTTCACCCTGCAGGGCATCACGCCGGAGCAGCTCCGGACGCGCGTGCGCGTAGCGGGTTACGACGAGCACGTCCGGCCAGGGGTCGACGCCGGGGGAGCGGTGTCCCTGGCGCTGGGCCACCTCGGTAACTGGGACCTGGCGGGGGCCTACGGCTCCCAGTACCTCGCGAACGTGCTCACCGTCGCCGAGCGGCTCAAGCCCGACGAGCTGTTCGACGAGTTCGTCCGGTTCCGCAGCTCCCTCGGCATCAACGTGCTGGCCCTCGGCGGCGGAGACGTGCTCGGCGCACTGGTCCGCGGCGCCAAGGAGGGCAGCAAGCTCATCCCGCTGCTGAGCGACCGTGACCTCACGTCGACCGGCATCGAGGTGGACCTCGCCGGGCACCGGGCCCGGGTGGCCGCAGGCCCGGCCCTGCTCGGTCTGGAAGCCGGCATCCCCGTGCACGCCGTGGGCATCACCTACGAGCGGCTGCGGGGCGACCGGCGTCGGGCCGCCCGCACGCCGTGGGGGATCGTCATCACGTTCCACCCGCCGCTGCCCGTACCGGACGCCGGACTGCCCCGCGACGAGCGGGCCCGCCAGCTCACGCAGGGCTGGGTGGACCAGCTCGCACGGACGATCGTCGAGCACACCCAGGACTGGCACATGCTGCAGCGCGTGTTCGTCGACGACCTCGGACCCGCCCGCCGGAACGCCGCCGGCCCCGCCCGGGAGACCGGATGAGAGGCGTCCGACGCCGCAGCCACCGCGCGCTGCGGATAGGCATCGTCTGTCCCTACTCCTTCGACGCCCCCGGCGGCGTCCAGTTCCACGTGCGCGACCTCGCCGAGGCGCTGCAGGCCGCCGGCCACGAGGTGTCCGTGCTCGCCCCGTCCAGTGACGACACGGAGCTGCCCGACGTCGTCACCGCCGCCGGCCGCGCCGTTCCCGTGCCCTACAACGGGTCGGTCGCCCGGCTCACCTTCGGACCGCTGACCGCCACCCGGGTCCGCCGCTGGCTCGAGGGCGGCATCGGCGGCCACGCCTTCGACATCGTCCACCTGCACGAGCCCATGGTGCCGTCGCTGTCGATGCTCGCGCTGTGGCAGGCGACCGAGCCGGTGGTCGCCACCTTCCACACCTCGCAGGTGCGCTCGCGGGCGCTCCAGGTCGCCTACCCTCTGGTCCGCCAGTCCCTGGAGAAGGTCGCCGCCCGGATCGCCGTCTCCGAGGACGCGCGCCGCACCCTGGTGGACCACCTCGGCGGCGACGCCGTCGTCATCCCGAACGGTGTGTACACGGAGGTGTTCGCGAGCAGCCCGCGGCGCCCCGAGTGGACCGGCACACCCTCCGCCCCGACCGTCGCGTTCCTCGGCCGGCTCGACGAGCCGCGCAAGGGCCTGAACGTCCTCGTGCAGGCCGTCCCCACGATCCTCGCCGGCAGACCCGGCACCCGGTTCCTGGTGGCGGGCCGCGGGGACGGCATGGTCGCCGAGACCCGTGAGCTGCTGGGCGACCAGGCCTCGTCCGTCGAGTTCCTCGGCGGCGTCACCGACGCCGAGAAGGCCGAGCTCCTGGCCTCCGCCGACCTGTACGTCGCACCCCAGACCGGCGGGGAGAGCTTCGGCATCGTGCTCGTCGAGGCCATGGCCGCCGGAGCCGTGGTGGTGGCCAGCGACCTCGGCGCCTTCCAGCGCGTCCTGGACGACGGCGCCGCGGGCGCCCTCTTCCGCACCGGCGACCCCGAGGACCTCGCCGCCACCGTGCTGGCGCTGCTCGCCGACCCGGCGCGGCGCGACGCCTACCGTGCGCACGCCGCGCAGTGGGTCCAGCGGTTCGACTGGTCCGGCGTCACCGAGCAGGTCCTCGCCGTCTACGACATGACGCTCGCCGCCGACAACGCCATCGGCGGCGACGTCGTCGGACGCGTCATGGGTCTCTTCCCGCGCCGGGTCGGAGGCGACGCATGACCTGGTCGGAGATGGCGCTCGTCGCGCTCGGAGCACTTGCGGTCGGCCTGCTGCTCGCCTGGCGGGGCGCCTACCGCGTGGACCGGCTGCACCGGAAGGTCGCCGCGTCGCGGATCGCGCTCGACGCGCAGCTCGTGCGCAGGGCGTCGACGGCGGTCGAGCTCGCGGCGTCGGGCGCGCTTGACCCCGCGAGCGCCATCCTGGTGGCGGACGCCGCGTACGCGGCGTCGGACGCCGGACCCGTCACCTCGCCCGCCGCCGCACTGAAGATGGACGGGCTCGGCCCGGACCGGGAGCGGGCCGAGTCGGGCCTCACGGCGACCCTGCGCGAGGCGATGGGCGCGCCGGAGTCGATACAGCTCCTGCTCGCGGGGCCGTCGAGCGAGATCGTGGCGGCGCTCGCCGCGGCCTGGTACCGCGCGACGCTGGCGCGCCGGTTCCACAACGAGGCGGTCGCGCAGACGCGGCGGGTGCGCAGGCTCTGGTACGTCCGGCTGTTCTACCTGGCGGGCCGGGCGCCGATGCCGCGCACCGTCGAGCTGGACGACGCCCTGCCGCACGCCCTGGAGCCCAACGGCGGGTGACCGCCCTGCGAACAGGGCGGACGGGGCGGGCCCGGGTGGGCGACAGGGTGGGTGTAGGCGGGCGATAGGATCTAGTAGGGCGCCGACCGCGTCCGGAACGACCGGCGTCGATCCCATCGACGAGAACTTTGCGAGGTAACCGTGACTGAATCCGTGACCGGCGAGAACACCGTGGGTACGGTCGGCACCGCGCGCGTGAAGCGCGGTATGGCCGAGATGCTCAAGGGCGGCGTCATCATGGACGTCGTCACCCCCGACCAGGCGAAGATCGCCGAGGACGCGGGCGCGGTGGCCGTCATGGCGCTGGAGCGGGTGCCTGCGGACATCCGTGCGCAGGGTGGCGTGTCGCGCATGAGTGACCCCGACATGGTCGACGGCATCATCGAGGCCGTCTCGATCCCCGTGATGGCGAAGGCGCGCATCGGGCACTTCGTCGAGGCGCAGGTGCTGCAGTCGCTCGGCGTCGACTACATCGACGAGTCCGAGGTGCTGACCCCGGCGGACTACGCGAACCACATCGAGAAGTGGAACTTCACCGTTCCCTTCGTGTGCGGCGCGACGAACCTGGGTGAGGCGCTGCGCCGCATCACCGAGGGTGCGGCGATGATCCGCTCGAAGGGCGAGGCCGGCACGGGCGACGTGTCGAACGCGACCACGCACATGCGTCAGATCCGCCAGCAGATCCGCCGCCTGACCTCGCTGCCGGAGGACGAGCTGTTCGTCGCCGCCAAGGAGCTGCAGGCGCCGTACGAGCTGGTGGCGGAGGTGGCCCGCACGGGCAAGCTGCCGGTCGTGCTCTTCACCGCCGGCGGTATCGCCACCCCGGCGGACGCCGCGATGATGATGCAGCTCGGCGCCGAGGGCGTGTTCGTCGGCTCGGGTATCTTCAAGTCGGGCAACCCCGAGCAGCGTGCGAAGGCGATCGTCCAGGCCACGACATTCTTCGACGACGCCGACGTGATCGCCAAGGTCTCGCGCGGTCTGGGCGAGGCGATGGTCGGCATCAACGTCGACGAGATCCCGGAGCCGCACCGGCTGGCGGAGCGCGGCTGGTGACAGCCCCCTCTCGCGACTGACAGAGAGGCCCCGTGGACGTCCGCGGGGCCTCTCTGCTTTCCCGAGCAAGGATGGGTCATCCGGGGGCGGTGGTCAGGGTGCGAGCATGCGCAGCGGGACGACGTCAACTTCGTCCGGTCGTCGGGTTGCCATGCCCCCGTTGGTCAGTACCGCGAGGAAGGCGCACCGGTTGTCGTCGACGAGTGCGGCCATCTTCTTCAGGTTCGTCGCGGCGGTGTCGATGACGTTTGTCGCTGTGCCTAGCTTGATCTCGAACGCTCCCCAGCGGCCGTCGTGGAGTTCCACGACGGCGTCGACCTCGAGCTTGTCGTAGTCGCGGTAGTACGACACGCGCCCTCCCAGCGGCTGGCTGTACACGCGTAGGTCGCGCACCGCCAGGGACTCGAACAGCATCCCGAGTGTCTTGACGTCGGTGGCCAGGGGTTCCACCCCGACCTGGAGCGCGGCAACGGCCAGCGATGGGTCGACGAAGTGCCGCTTCGCAGAGGCCTGCAGGCGGCGCGCGGAGCGCATGCTCGGCCCCCACGCCGGCTGATCCTCGATCAGTCGCAGACGGCGCAGGGCGTCCAGGTGGGTACTGACCGCGTCCCGGCTGGTCGCATCGGGTCCTCTCTCCGGCGCCTCGCCCCCGCGGAGGTCCTTGGCGATAGTGACTTCGCTCATCGGGGTCGAGACGCCTCGGGCGAACGAGCGCATCACGCGGAGGGCCACCTCGGGGTCCTTGCCGCTTCCGGTGGCTCTCTGGATGTCGTAGCGGCGCACCACGTCCAGGTAATCCCGGTTGGTCAGCAGTGCGTCGGAGGTGTTCAGTCCGACGTTGACCGGCCAGCCGCCGATGGCGACACGCTCGGCGATCCGCTCGCGTGCGCTTGTCGGGGTCCAGTCCGGGTCGAAGGCGCGGGGGGCTTCGCCGTCGAACATCGCGGCGAGGGAGACCTGCCCGGTCGAGTGCCCGGTCTCGTACAGGCTCATGGGACGCATCTGGATGACGGCGAACCGTCCCGCTCCTGTGTGCCGGCGGGCGTCGTCGTCGGGCGTGGCCGAACCGGTGAGGATGAACTGTCCCTTTGCCTGGCGGTCGTCGACGGCTCGGCGCACGAGGTTCCACAACGGAGGGTGTGCCTGCCACTCGTCCAGCAGGACCGGAGTCTCGCCCTGCAGCAACATCGACGGGTCGACGTCCAGTGCGTCACGCACTCTGCCGCTCTCGTCGTCCAGACGCACCACGGTCCGGGCCACCTGGGTTGCGGTGAGCGTCTTGCCGCAAGCCTTGGGGCCCTCGACCAGGACGGCGCCGATACGTCGAAGGGCGCCGGTCAGCTCGTCGTCGACGACGCGGGGCAGATAGGTCACGGGAGTGGTCGACACGGAGACCAGCCTACAACTTTCACGATCTATGGCATGCAACTTTCGGAACGTTGCGTAGGCAGATTTCGTGACCGGGCCCGTCGTGGCCTGAGCCGAGCCCTACCATGGCGACGGCTCGTAGCCCTTGGGAAAACAGCCGTACAGGTCGGTCCCGACCTCGCCCTGGACGATCGGGCCGTAGACGCGGGCGGCGCCGTCGACCGCTGCAGGCCGCCTGACTGCGGCCTGCCTGATCGGAGAGACTACTCGGTCGGCTTCACGCCGACCGGGTCCAGCGCCACCAAGCGACCCGGTGCGACCACCAGGCCGAGCTCCTCTGCGGGATCGAGCGCGTGTGCTCCGCCGAGCCGATGTCCCTAGCCGAGGTTTCTTCACGAGTGATCGTCACACAGGCGAACCTGGCTGTGACGCTGTCCGCCCGCCGTAGGGGACCTAACTCCTCCAAGCACTGACACCGCCCCTCCACGAGACCTGACGCCCAGCGCCACCCTGGATACGTGCACCCTGCGATTACTCACCCGGTCCAGTCCACAGGTCGGGTCGTCGAGTGCTGCCAGGGGATCGCTCCTGACTGCGGGTGGCTTTGAGCCCTGGCGGCTGGTTGAGCGCTGCTGCCCGCGATCCACATGGTGCGGAATCCGCGACCTCAGGGTTGCAGAACAACGGCTTGGGCTCTGCAGAACAGCGGGTTTGTGCTTGCAGAACAGCGACTTGCCCAGTCGATCCCAGGCAGCTCGGGTGCGCGACAACCTTGGACCACGGCATCAACGTCGACGAGATCCCGGAGCCGCACCGGCTGGCGGAGCGCGGTTGGTGAGCTAGGTCATCAGAGGGCTCCTCGGACGCCACGTCCGCGGGGCCCCTTCTGTTTCCTTGACCAAGGTGGGCCACTCAAGGCCGTGGCTGGCCCGGGTTCAGTAGGCTCGGGCAGAGCCATAACCCGTCCAAATAACGGCTGGCTGGCGCCTGTTGAATCAAGGTCAGGCGTCGGCGCCGGCGTCGGAGTGCGAGCGGGGTCTGTCCGCGGCCAGGAGAGGGGCGCAGCTCATTGCTCTATACCCGTGAAGACGCCCGGCTGATCAGGCGGCTGGTTCGGCCGTTCTACCTGAAGATGTATCTGGTGGAGGCGCCGACCGAAGTCGATCTGGACGCTGCACGTAGGTCCCGGCGCAAGCTGATCAGAGCGGGTAGGCGACTGACTTCGGAGCAGGTGGAGTGGCTGCTCCTGAGCAGCGGGTGGCGTGAACAGACCATGGGTGCGTGGTTCGCCCTGGCGCTACCCGCCGACAGAGTTCGCGAGGCAGTCGCCGACGCGTGGATCGACGCGTCCTCGCATGCTGCAGGTCCCCTTGCCGTTGTCAGCGGGCTGATCGCTGGGTCGGACGTCGTCGCGGGAATGCAGCCGTTCGTCGCACGTCGCGATGGCCGTGACGACCTCGGAACCGCGGGGTGTGTATCGGCAGCTATCGCCCACCTGGGCGGTCCTCCGCCGTTCGATCCCGATCCCATAGTCGTTGCCTCGTTCCAGGACTCACTGAAGGTTGCTACCGATCTTCAGAGCGACTTCCGAACGGCGCGCCGTTCAGCGTGGCGCGCACATCTCTGGCGGAGCGGTAGAAAAAGTTATACCGTTGGTTCATGAAGACAGCGATCAGCCTCCCGGACCACACGGCGGAGCGCTTCGACCGCATCGCGCAGAAGCACGGCATGACGCGGTCGGAGTTCTATCGGCGTGCCGCTGAGCACTACGCCGACGAGCTGACCGGTGCGGACCTGACCGAGCAGATCGACGACGCGATCGACGCCATAGGGCAGCCCGGCGACGACACTGTCGATTTTCGCCGTGCCGCGAACGCGCGCCTGGTCGAGGTTTCGGACGAGTGGTGATCCGGCGCGCAGAGGTGTGCTGGGTCGATTTCGGAGAACCCCGGGGCAGCGCTCCGGCCAAGCGGCGACCTGCCGTCGTCGTACAGTCCGATCAGTACAACAAATCCCGCATCGCGACCGTCGTCGTCCTGCCGATCACCTCGAACACGGCCCTTGCGCGGCATCCTGGCAACGTGTTCCTGCCAGCCCTGGCTTCCGGGCTGCCGAAGGACTCGGTCGTCAACGTGTCCCAGCCGATGACCGTGGACCGCGCTGACATCGAACCCACCGGATTCGTGCTTCCTGACAACCTGATGGATGCCGTCGACGCCGGCCTTCGACGAGTGGTGGACCTGTGACGGTCGACCCGCTGGCCGGGCGATGGAGTCTGTCCTTCTGCGCACCCTGATGTGTACGCCTGATGAGGCGTGCCTGGCGGAGCGACATTGGGCGTGCGGCAGAACGACCACAAGTCGTGCGGCAAAACGACGGCCGGTACCAATCTTGGACCACGGCATCAACGTCGAGGAATCGCCCGAGCCTGTTCGGCTGGCTGAGCGCGGTTGGTGATCTGTCTCTGACCAGCGTTGATGCCCTGGGCGTCGACTCTGGTCGGCATGGGGGCGGTGCCCACACCAGAAGGGATCGAGGCCGCTCGTACACCTAACGGCGGCTGGACTCGCGAGACGCTCGCGTCTTGTGGTGTGTCGTGCCCCCCGCCGAAGGGCTGGCGCAAGGACCTTGCGGAGCGATCACTTCAGATCGAAGCTGGACATCCGGCTGCAGAGTCCGACGACAAGTCACTCGTACCGCAGGACGAGACGCTTCGGTGAGAGGCCAACTGGTAGCGGCGTTCACCACTGGTGTCTTTGCTGCGACGGGGTGCCGGGCGAGATGACCCCGACCTGGGCTGCGGGTCGAGCGCCGAGTGCTGAAGCTGGGCCCGTTGGCGGGTGGGTGGCCCGTGCCTACTTTCTCAGGGGCGTTCGCGGAATCGGACATGAGCGTGGTGAGGAGTTGCTGCACCGCCCGGCGCAACGCGTCCGGCGTGGACTCGGTCGCGTAGCGCGGCGGCTGGGGGTCGTTGACATTGACCGGTGACTTTCGCCCTGTCTACGGTGTGGCGTCTGAACGGGGGGAACGGCGCAAGGTGCTGCCCTGGACTCTTGCGTCGTGTGGGGAAGGCCGTACATGTTTGCTCGCGAGGCTCGCGCCTGGTCGGTTCGAGGGATCGCGATGGTGACGATCACGGCAGTCGCTGTGGTCATGACTGGTTGCACAAGAGCCACGGATGCCCCGCCGCCGACGTCGACGGACGGCGGGGGCACGCCCGTGGTGGATGCCGGCTCTGAGCTGGAGAAGCTGCCCGACGTCGAACAGTTCCTGGAGCAGGCGGTCGCTCAAGTACGGCAGAAGTATCCGGATCAGGTTCCGGAGGACTTCACAGCCGCCTCGATCATGGGTGAGCTGGACGCGATCGACAGTCATGTGCAGGCCGACGGTGTGCTCGACTACGCCGCAGCGACCAGCGACCCCGCGATCACCGCAGACACGCTTGACCCATACGCGCGAACATATCGGGCCTTGGGCGGTGAACTGACCGGTGTCAAAGCTGCGGACGCCGACGCGGCCAGCGGGAATGACACCGACGCGACGGCTCAGGGCCCAGGCAGCGATGACACGTCACCGACGTCGGTTGAACACGTTTCGACCGTCCGATTCCAGACCGCTGACGAGGTGCAGGCTGAGAAGGAGAAGGACGATCCCAGGGTCGGCTACCAGGGGCCGCGGCAGTTTGTTTCTGACAGACCCGAGTGGGTCGATGACTACCCGGCCGTCGGGGATGAGATCCTTCGAGGCAAAGTTCTCTACTTCGAAGCAGAATACAGTCTGGCGCGTATGCGCTTTTCGGCAGAGCTCGACAACTACCTGAGTGAACGCGTGGGCGAGGATCAAACGGTCCTCTTCTGGGGCGAGATCATGGACGGTCCTCTTGGCGCATGCATTGTGAGCACCGAGGTGTACGACGAACAGGTATTCGAGCAGGACGCGGAGGCTTCAGAGATCTGCCTGACCCGGACGGTCAGCGGATCCACTGTTCCGGAGCCGCTGCTCCCGCTCGATTCGCCCATTCCGGAACCTGCTGTGGCCATTGAGGCAGACGTCCAGCAGTTGATCATTCAGGAACTCTGGCCGATCGTGAAAGACTTCATCGGCCTGACCGACCTGGAGAAGTGCTTCACCGAGGCGGACATTCTCGCGTGCATGATGACGCTGATCAACCTGCTGCCCGTCGGGAAGGCGATCAAAGTCGTCAAGGCGATCCCGGCGGTCGTCAGAGCCGTCGAGAAGATCGTCACGTTCGTCGCGACGAAGGGAAAGAAGCTGCCGGTCGCGGTGCCGGCGGGGTGTTTCGCATCCTTTGCCGGATCGACGCCGGTGCTGATGGCCGACGGGACGCACCAGCCTATCCGGGACGTCCGGCCTGGTGACTACGTCCATGCGACGGATCCGGTATCCGGCGTGAACGGCCCGCGACGGGTGATCGACACGTTCGTCCACCCTGACATGCTCGTGGACCTCAGACTCGCCAGCGGTGCCAGGATCACCACTACCGCCGACCACCCGTTCTGGTCGTCGACGGACCGCACGTTCGAGGACGCGAAGGACCTCGCTCTTGGCGAGAAGGTCCTGTCGGCGGACGGGACCGAACTTGCTGTCGGAGGGCTCGACACTGGAGCGGTACGTGAAGGAGCGGCCTACAACCTCGCGGTTCTCGACCTGCACACCTACCACGTGGGCGACGCTGAAGTCCTTGTTCACAATTCCGGATGCCTCGCGGTGCTCAAGAACTGGAAGCCGAAGACATTCAGGTATGGCAACACCACGCTGGTCCTCCAGCGCGGCAGGATGCAGCACATTCTCGAAAGGCATCACCCGACGTACTTCGACCCGGAGCAGGCGAGGCTGAAGAACGACTTCTTCAGAGAGTCCAGGACCCCCGATGAGATTGTTGGCCTCATTGACGAGGTCGTCCGGCAGAGGACTGACGAGTTGGCGGCCATCGCGCGAAGGTCAAAACCCGAGCAGCAGCGTGGCGAGGTAGAGGCTACGATCGACGGCGTGACATACCTGCTTGCCGTGAAACAAGGAGCGATCCGATCGTTCTTCCCTGTGGGTGGTGAGTAGACCGTGAGTGATATCGCTATTCAGACGTACCTATATGACCGCCACGGGTCTCGGAAATTCGAGCCAGTTCAGGACATAGAAAACTTCACTCAGAAGAGGTCGGGGTATGTGGAAGGGTTCATCAGTATGACAATTGACGGGACCGAAATGTTCGGTCCCGATCTCTGGGATGATATGGGAATGCTTTGGCCGGGGCTGACCGTCATGCTCGACGATTGCCGCGAGAGCCGTGCGGGAAAGACAAGCCTCACGGAGCGGGCGATCCCAATACGCCTGGAAGCCATTCGGAGCTGGCCAGGTTTTCTGCTGCTGACGGTCGGGCGGCCCGAAGGTGACCATTACGGGGTGGAGGCTCGCCGTGCATCGGTTGCGGCGGCTGATTTGTATCCTGCCGTCGCACGCGCCTACCTCGATACGTTCGCAAACTTCAGACGCATCGATGTCCCTGAGGACATCGGCGTGGTAAGTGAAATGATGGACAAGCACCTACGATCCTGGATCGAGACGTCCCGGGACTCCTGGTCCAAGATCTTCCCTGGATGATCTCGACGCGAAGCGTGCCTGACCTTGATGAGGGTTGCTGCGGATTGCCGAGGCTCGATCGATCGGATTCGCAGATGCAGAGTTGCAGGGGCGCATCGACGGAGAACGGGCCGCCGGACCAGTCACCGAAGCGCTCAACGAGCTGGAGGCCGCCGCGCGAGAGGAGCGGTGGCAGTTCCTGCGGGAAAATGCTCCTGATCTCGAGCGGTGCGACGACGAAGCCAGGTTCGGATGGGTGCGTGGCTGGCGACGGAGTCAGTTCTCCCACCGGCCCATTGGTGCGCACTCGACTACGTCATCACTTGGGGTATGTGGACCGACGGCTGACCTTGGCGTTGTAGAACAGCGGGTTCGTACGTGCAGAACAGCGACTTACGGGATGTCATGGTGCTGGCGGCAGCCACGGACTGAGATCCACGCGGGTCGGGTGTCGTCGAGCGGTGCCAGGGGATCGTGAGCCTTGAGCCTGAGCGGGTAGGTTGAGCGCCGCTGCCTCCGGAGCGCTCGGCGAGCTAGGAGGCCGGCTGCCTGGCACTCCGGCGCTTCGGGCCCGGACGCCGCGCGTCCGCGGCGCGAGCCTGCGCTGCCATGCCGGCGACGAACTCTTCCTTGGTCAAGGGTCCGGCGGTCAGCGACGTGGTCTCTCCCGGCCTGAGCCCGTCAAGAAGCAGCGGCAGGAACCGCCGCCAGCTGTCCGGCGCCACGGGACCGAACAGCCGCACCACCTCACCCAGCAACGTCGCGAGCACCGCGAGATCGGAGACCGTCACATCCTGGCGGATGGAGCCTTGCTTCTTCGCCTTTGCCAGCAGCGTGCTCAGGCTGTCGCCGATCCGGCGATGGACCTCCAGCATCGGCGCCGACTCGGGATCGGTGGCCAGGACGTCCCTGAGCACCTGCTGGGTCGCCTGCGGCTCGACGGTGGCCCGGAAGAACTCGGCCAGCCCGGCCCAGCCGTCCGCCATCGAGGCGGACGCCTCGGCGGCCTGGAGCATCGACTCCAGCGACGATTCCAAGGCCGCGAAGGCCAGCTCGGTCTTGTCCGAGAAGTGGCGATAGGCGGTGCCGACACCGACCCCGGCCGCGCGCGCGACGTCGTCGAGGGTAGGCGCGAGCCCGCGCTCGTCGAACAACCTCAGCGCTGCGTCGACAAGCGCCTGACGGTTCTGGGCAGCATCGCTGCGCACGCGTATCCCCCTTCGGGCGGAGTGGTTACCGGAGAGAACTATCTCCAATAGGCTAGCCTGAGATAAGCGGAGACCAATCTCCATATCTGATCCGGACTGCCCCGCGGTTCGGGCTGCTCCGAAGGGTTGACGATGAATCAGGATCCTGTCGCACGGGTCATCTTGGGCACCATGACGTTCGGTCATCGCGGGCGTGGTGTCCGCATCGACGACCCCGCTCAGGTGCAGCGGCTCATCGACGAGCTGGCCGCCCACGGTCACCACGAGCTCGACACGTGCTACGTGTACGGGGGCGGGACCTGTGAGGAGTTGCTCGGCGAGCTGCGTGCGGCCGAGCGCTTCGGTCTCGCCATCAGGTTCGACCCGGTGGCGACCCCGCACGGCCATGAGCCCGACATCCTGATCCGCAGCGTTCGAGCAAGTCTCGAGCGCCTGGCGACGACGAAGGTCCAGATCCTGTACCTGAACCTCCGCGACAGCGGGACACCGCTGAAGTCGACCCTCGGCGCCGTTCAGGAGCTGCACGAGGAGGGAGTGTTCGACGAGCTGGGCCTCAGCAACGTCGCCCCGGGGGACGTCGCGGAATGCGTCTCGATCGCGGAACGGCAGTCCTGGATCAAGCCGTCGGTCTATCAGGGTCTCTACAACGCGATCAGTCGCGCCGTCGAGCCTGAGCTCCTGCCGGAGCTTCGCCGGCACGATATCCGTTTCCATGCGTACAACCCCTTGGCGGGCGGGGCCTTCGCGCCTGGTTTCGGGCAGGCCGATCGCGTCGAGAGCGGTTCCCGTTTCGACGACAGGCAGCCACAGGGCAAGGAGTACCGCTCCCGGTACTGGAACGACGCCTACCTGGCTGGACTCGATGAGGTCCGGCAGGCTTGCCGCTCCGGCGGGATCGCCCCGATCGAGGCTGCTCTCCGCTGGCTCGTTCACCATTCCCGGCTCGACGCCCGGTCGGGCGACGGGATCATCCTGGGCGCCTCGTCACTGGGGCACCTGCAGCAGAACCTCGCCGCTGTCGAGGCCGGGCCGCTGCCGGGCGCCGTCGTCACGGCGCTCGACCGGGCGGCCGAGATCACCCGCCCCGCCTGGCCGCCGGTCGCCCGGACCGTGTAGCCGGGTCGCGTCGGTCGGGGTGCGACCGGCCCGATTGTGAGGCCTGCCTCAGGTTGTGTATATTGCAAACCGAGGCAGGCCTCACCTTATGACCGGGTGGGTCTCTCACTTCGACCTGGAGGCGAGCAGTGAGCAGCATGGACAAGGAACTACTTCAGGCCTTCGAGGCGGTCGCCGCGGCGGCTCCTCCGCAGCCACCTGCACGAGGGGACTGGGCCGGGCGGCGCGTGCTGATCAACGGGCTCTACGACGCGCTCGGCGCCGCAGCTCCGCCTGAGGGCGACGTGGACGTCGTCGACTTCACCGTGCCGTCGTCGGACGGGCATGCAGTGGCGCTGCGGATGTACAAGCCGTCGACCACACCTGAGGTGCTTGTGGTCTACGTGCACGGCGGCGGTCTTCTCGGGGGAAGTCTGGACGGCTCCGACCACGTCTGCCGCCGCTACGCTGCGGAGGCCGGCGTCGCGGTGGTCTCGGTCGGCTACCGACTGTCGCCCGAGGCCCCGTTTCCGTCCGCCGTCGAGGACTGTGTCGCGGCCGTTCGATGGGCCGTGGAGCATGCCCGGGAGCGCGTCCCGGGAGCGCGCGTCGCGATCATGGGGGAGTCCGCCGGTGGCGGGTTGGCCGCCACGACGGCACTGGCCTGCCGGGATGGGCAGATCGGGCCCCTGGCGGCACAGATCCTTGTCTACCCGATGCTCGACGACCGCACCGCGACCGCATCCCCAGCCGCCGAGCCGTTCCTGGTCTGGTCGGTCGACGACAACGTCACCGGCTGGAAGGCATACCTGGGCGACGCGTACGGCGCCGACGATCTTCCGGCGACCGCCTCGATCGCCCGCGCCCAAGTGCTGGGCGGGCTACCCGCGGCCTACCTGGAGGTCGGCGAGCTCGATCTGTTCTGCGCCGAGACCATCACCTTCGGCAAGGGGCTCATCGAGGAAGGCGTGTCCGTACGACTGTCCGTGCTGCCCGGTGCCTATCACGGCTTCGACCAGCTCGCCCCCGAGTCCCGGATCGCCCGCCAGGCCTTCGCGGACCGCATCGCCTTTCTGCAGAGCCTGTGATCGTCACCGGCCTCGTCCGGCAGCGGCGCACTCACCCGAACACCCAGGGAGCCCATTCGTGAAGAACAAGACAGCCCTCGTCACCGGATCCACCAGCGGCATCGGCCGCGCCATCGCAGTGGCGCTGGCGCGGCGCGGCGCTCATGTGGTGGTCTCGGGCCGGCACGCCGATCGCGGCGCGGAGGTCGTGAACAGCATCCGTTCCGAGGGCGGACGGGCCGACTTCGTCGGCGCCGACCTGTCGGACGCCCGGTCGGCGACGGAGCTGGCCGTCAAGGCCGCCGCGATCG
The DNA here is from genome assembly GCF_050936155.1 of Promicromonospora sp. CA-289599. Taxonomy (NCBI): domain Bacteria; kingdom Bacillati; phylum Actinomycetota; class Actinomycetes; order Micrococcales; family Promicromonosporaceae; genus Promicromonospora; species Promicromonospora sp. CA-289599. Next base: position 218,057 of record NZ_JBNJNI010000001.1, on the reverse strand, counting down.
CCGAGTCCGCGGGCGGAACACTCGACATCCTGGTGAACAACGCCGGGATCGGAGCTGGCGGGCCGACCTCCGGGACCGAGGAGTCGATCTTCGACGCCGTGCTGGCCACCAACCTGAAGGCTCCGTTCTACCTGGTCGGCCACCTCGCACCGGCGATGGCAGCGCGCGGATACGGCGCTATCGTCAACATCTCGACGCTGGCCGCCGCCCGCGCCCTGCCCGGCCTGTCCGTCTACGGGGCGAGCAAAGCGGCATTGGACCTGCTGACCAAGAGCTGGGCCGCCGAGTTCGGCGCCGCCGGCGTGCGCGTGAACTCCGTCAGCCCCGGGCCGACCCGAACGCCCGGATCGGAGGCTCTCGGTGAAGGGCTCCGCGAGCTCGCGGCCCAGGCCCCGCTCGGATTCGTGGCGGATCCCGAGGACATCGCCGCCGCGGTCTCGTTCCTGGTCGGCGACGAGGCCAGATTCATCACCGGTACCACCTTGCACGTGAACGGCGGACGGACGGCGACCTGACAGGACGGCGGGCGCCCGTGCGGCGCCCGCCCGCGCCGAAGGCGGCTGAACTGAGGAGTGCCTCATGTTGTATCTTCGTCGGGTGGGAGACACCAGTCGGAACCGGCCACCCCAGCAGCTGCGTCGTGACGCGGCCCAGAACCGCGAACGGATCATCAAGACCGCCCAGGGGGTCTTCGCCGAACGCGGTATCGACGCCTCACTGGAACACATCGCCAAGCAAGCAGGTGTTGCGATCGGCACCGTGTACCGGCACTTCCCGCAGCGCATCGACCTTCTGCTGGCTGCCTTCGCCGCCAAGTTCGACACCTTCATGGCCGCAGGCGATGCCGCGATCGACGCGGAAGACCCCTGGGACGGGCTGAGCTCCTTCCTCGAGGTGCTGTGTGAGATGCAGGCGGGCGACCGGGGGTTCAACGACTTCGTGTCGATGCGGTTCCCCGCGAGCAAGGAAACCGAAGCCATGCACGACCGCGTCTGCTCGGTGATGGAAACGATCCTGAGCCGTGCCCAGAGCGCGAAGCTCGCGCGGCCCGACCTCACGATCGGCGACCTGATCGCTGTGACCTGGGCCAACAGCCGGATCATCGAGGCCACCTCCGACATCGCTCCCCGCGCGTGGCGCCGGCAGCTGATGCTGCTCCTCGACTCCTTCCGCTACCGAGGCGAGGTACATCTCGCGGAGCCGCCGCTGACCGACGAGCAGCTGTACGCCGCGATGGCCCGCCTCGGCAACCACTGATCAGCCGGCGCGTCGCGGGCCGCCGCGCCGAGCCTCCGCGGCACGGGCTTGCCGTGCCATGGCACCGAGGAAGTCCTCCTTGCTGAGCGGCGCGACGGACACCGCCGTGGTCGCGCCCGGCCGCAAGCCGTCGAGCAGCAAGGGCATGAACCGCTTCCAGATGTCCGGCGCCACCGGTCCGAACCGCCGCACGACCTCACCCAGGAGGGTCACGAGCACAGCGATGTCGGAACTGACCACGTCCTCACGAACGGTTCCTTGCCGCTGTGCCCTGGCCAGCAGCACGGTCATGCTGGCGCCGACGCGGCGGTACACCTCGAGCATCGACGCCGACTCGGGGTCGGTGGTCAGGGCATCCCGGAGTGCGTGCTGACCGGCCTGTGCCTGGATGGTGACCTCGAAGAACTCGACGAGCCCCGACCACCCGTCAGGTGCGGACGCGGCTGCCTCGGCGGCTCGAAGCATCTCCTGCACGGAAGCTTCGAGCGCCGCGAAAGCCAGCTCGGTCTTGTTGGGGAAGTGCCGGTACGCGGTGGCGACCCCGACCCCCGCCGCCTGCGCGACGTCGTCCAGTGTCGGCGCGAGGCCGTGCTCGTTGAACAGCCTGAGCGCCGCCTCGATCAGTGCCGCACGATTCCGGGCAGCGTCACTGCGCATCCCGCGTCTCCTGTCGGTGGAGGATCCGCGAGGGAGCGGCGCCGCAGAGGCGCCACTCCCTCGACTGGTACCTACTGTCCGGCGGGCGTCGCGCCTTGCGCCAGGCGAGCAACGTGATCCCACTTCTCGAACTCCGCGATCCTGCTCGCGTACTCCGCCCGCATCGGCTCGACGCCGTTGATGCCGAAGAGCACCCGCAGCGGAGGCTCGGGAGCGTCGACGATCGCGAGGACGGCATCCACGGTGGCAGCCGGATCGCCCGTCACGAACGGGCTGTCCGCCGCGCCCGCCATGAGCCCCTGGCGCACCGAGTCGTACTCGGGCATCGGCTCGACCGCCGGGGCGTTGGCGCCGAGTTCTGTCGCGAACGTCAGAGGTTCGACCAGCGTCACGTGAATGCCCTGACCGGCAACCTCGGCGGCAAGCGCCTGGCTCACGGCTTCCAGCGCCCACTTGGACGAGTGGTAGAGCCCCATGGTCGGGTACGCCACCAGGCCCCCGTACGACGAGACCTGGATGATGCGACCGTGACCCTGAGCCCGCATACCGGGCAGTGCCGCCCGCGTCGTCCACAGCGGCCCGAAGAAGTTCACGTCGTACTGGGCGCGAGCCTGCTCCTCGGAGACTTCCTCCACCGTCCCCATCAGAGCCTGACCCGCATTGTTGACGAGCACGTCGATCCCGTCGAAGTGGTCCTCGGCGGCATGGATCGCTTGCGCGGCCGCCGCGGAGTCGGCGACGTCGAGCTCAAGAGCCAGCACCTGCTCGCCGAACTTGGCCACCAGTGGCTCGAGCGACGCCGCGCTGCGCGACGTGGCAGCAACCCGGTCGCCACGCTCCAGCGCGGCGGTGGCCCAGTGAAAACCGAGGCCCCGAGATGCGCCGGTGATGAACCAGGTGAGGGGGGCGCGTGATGATGACATTCCAGTGTTCCTTCTCTTCGAGGTCTTCTTGCGGTGATCCCCGTCGGCCTTCGAGACCGCGGGGCTTCGGTGTGCCGGCGGAATCAGGTCTCGATGGTGGACATGTTGTCGTCGTCGTGACGGGCACCGGCAGCGGCGCTGAGGCTGTCGAGACGGTCGAGGTGGGAGCGGGTCAGCTCGACGTCGTCGGCCGCGGCGTTCTCCTCGACCCGCGCCACGCGCTTGGTGCCCGGGATCGGTGCGATGTCGTCGCCCTGCGCGAGCAGCCAGGCCAGGGCGACCTGGGCCGGCGTGGCTGCCACCTGGTCCGCGATGTCCTTGATCTCGTCGACGATGCGCAGGTTGTCGGCGAAGTTCTGCGCGAGGAAGCGCGGATTGGTCTTGCGCCAGTCGTCATCGGCGATGTCGTCGGTCGAGCGGAACTGTCCGGTGAGGAAGCCGTGCCCGAGCGGTGAGTAGGGGACGAGTCCGATGCCGAGCTCCCGCAGGACCGGCAGGATCTCCACCTCGACGTCGCGGCTCCACAGCGAGTACTCGGTCTGCAGCGCGGTCACCGGATGGACCGCGTGAGCGCGGCGGATCGTAGCGGCGCTCGCCTCCGACAGGCCGATGTGGAGGATCTTGCCTTCGGTGACCAGATCGGCGAGCACTCCGACCGTCTCTTCGATCGGGGTCTTCGGGTCGACCCGGTGCTGGTAGTAGAGATCGATGTGGTCGGTCCCCAGCCGCTTGAGGGAACCCTCGATGGCGTGGCGGACGTTCTCCGGGCTGCTGTCGATGAAGCTCGAACCGGACCCGGTGTGCTGGAGTATGCCGAACTTGGTGGCAAGCACCACCTGGTCGCGGCGCCCTGCGATGGCGCGACCGACCAGCTCCTCGTTGACGAAGGGGCCGTAGACCTCGGCGGTGTCGAGGTGGGTCACACCGAGCTCCAGCGCGCGATGGATGGTGCGCACGGACTCCGTGTCGTCGCGGCCGGCGAGGTCGTACATGGCCGACATCCCCATGGCTCCGAGTCCGATGCGCGACAACCGGAGACCGTTGATCGAGACATGCTGCATGGTGACGCCCCTTGCTAATCGGAGATTGATCTCCGTTTGAGCGTAGCACGAGATGCCGGCCAGGTCCTGGGGTGCCCTGATCGGCTCGGAGCGAAGCGTCCGCTACGCTGGAAGTTCAAGCGGAGACAAATCTCCATTTAATGAAGGAGGCGTAGATCATGGGATGGAAAGTGAGTCGACTCTTCGGCTTCGGCAAGCGGCTGGCCGTCGGCGTGCTGACTCTGTCGTTGGCGGTCGGTGGGGCTCTGGTCGCTGCCACGGGCGAGCCGGCAGCGTCGGCGGCTGCCCAGGAGGTGGCGGCTCGGCACCTGACCGGGACCTTGCGCTCCGGGGCGACCTACGTGATGGACGTGCCGGAGCAGTGGAACGGCACCGTGCTGCTGTTCAGCCACGGCATCAATCCGGCTGGTCTCGGTAACCCCAACCCCGCGCGGAACGCGGTCGGCAACGGCGATGCGCAGGCGCTGCTGAGCCGGGGCTATGCCTTGATCGGCTCCTCGTATGCCGACCACGGCTGGGTCATCCAGGACGCGGTACCCGATCAGATCGCCACCCTGGCGACGTTCGAGCGTCAGTTCGGCGAGCCCCGGCGGACCATCGCCTGGGGAGAGTCGATGGGTGGCCTGGTGACGACCGCGATCGCCGAACAGCACCCCGACGTCATCGACGGGTCGCTGGCGATGTGTGGACTTGTCATGGGAGGTGTGGCCGAGTGGAACGCGGCCCTGGACGCCACCTATGCCTTCAAGACACTGGTGGCACCGAGCTCGACCGTCCCGTTGGTGGACATCGGCACGACGGCGAAGGGCCTCGAGTACGGCAGGACGTTCGGTCAGCTGGTCGACCAGGCGCAGGAGACGCCGCAGGGGCTTGCGCGGATCGCACTCGCGGCGGCCCTGTACGACGTACCGGGCCACAACGCGATCGGTCAGACCGAGCCGGCCCCGCGCAATGTCGAAGCCATCGCGAGGAACCAGGCGGCCGGCCTGTCCGGCGAGGTGTTCAATGCTCAGTTCCTGCTGCGCGCCGACGCGGAGCAGTGGGCCGGTGGAAACATGTCCTGGAACACGGGCGTCGACTACGCCTCGCTGTTGCGCCGGTCGGCCAACTACCGGACGGTCGAGACTCTCTATCGTCGCGCCGGTCTCTCCCTCGGTGCCGACCTGGGGCGGCTGGCTGCTGGACAGCGCATCTCCGCCGTACCGGCGGCCAAGGAGTACATGACTCGCTACGGCTCGCTGACCGGGCAGCTGCGCAAGCCGCAGCTCAACATCCACACCACCGGCGACGGTCTCGTCCCCGTCACGGCCGAGCATGCCTACCGCGCCGCCGTTCGTCAGGCGGGCAAGGAGTCGCTGCTGCGCCAGGCCTACGTCGAGGCGCCCGGGCACTGCAACTTCTCTCCTGGTGAGGTGGTGGCCTCGGTCGAGACCGTCATCGCGCGCGTCGAGACCAAGCGCTGGCCGTCGACCACCGCTGCCGCCCTCAACCGCCGATCCGCCGCCGTCGTGGCCACCCCGCCCGCCGACGCCAGGCCCTTCACGCCCAGCGAGTTCATCGAGCACGACCCAAGCCCCTACCTCAGGCCCTTCACCGCCCGAAGGCCAGGTACTGGCTGGCTGAGCGCGGCTGGTGAGCTAGGTCGTTGACGGACGGGCCCCGCGGACGCCAAGTCCGCGGGGCTCCTCTGCTTTCCGACGTACCGGTCGTCGAGTAGCGGAATCCAGCTTCGTACCGGGTTGCGGGAAGGTTCGAACGCCTTGACGGAGCGGCGTGTTAGCGCTCACAATCTGGTCAAAGCCGACGAGGTCTGGATTGCAGGGCGCCTTGCTTCGTCGGAGTTTCGATGGGGTGCGGACGCGCCATGAGCAGGACAGATGTGAGCGCTAACAGTTCTCTCGCATGCGCACGGTACGGGTCGCGGCGCACCTCTCGGGGTGAACCGGCCGGCTTTCTTGATCAAGGAGGATCATGTCTGCCTTTTCTCGTTCTTCATCGGTCGCGCCGCCACTGCGGCGGCGACGCTGGCTGATGCGGTTCGTCGCCGCCGGGGTTGCGGCAGTGGTGGCCGCTGGTGGCACGGTCCCGGTCACCGGACCGGCCGCGGCCGCCCAGGCCGCCGACGAGTGGAATCCCGAGTCCTCGTACACGACGACGGATGCCGGCGACGGCTCCTACACGGTTCCCATGCTGAATTCCGACGTGCCGGATGTCAGTGTCGAGCGCGTCCCCGCGTCGCAGAACGACGAAGGGCGCGACATCTACTACATGGTCAGCACGACGATGCATCTCAGCCCGGGCGCACCGATCATGAAGTCGTACGACCTGGTCAACTGGGAGATCGTGAGCTACGCGTTCGATCGCCTCGACATCAGTGACGCCGCGTCCTTGCGCAACGGCTCGAACTCCTACGGGCAGGGGCAGTGGGCGTCGTCGATCCGATTCCGCGACGGCACCTTCTACGTGCTCATCAATTCGCTGAACCTCGGCGGCGCCTTCCTCTACCGCACCGACGACATCGAGGACGGAGCGTGGACGAAGACGGCGTTCGGTCGAGGCTTCCACGACCCATCGCTCTTCTTCGACGAGGCCGACGGCGGAACGCCGTACATCATCTATGGCGGCGTCAGCGCGGTTCGGCTGAACCCGACGCTGACGGCGGTCGAGCAGGACTTTCCGGACTTCATCCGGCGCAGCGACTACGCGGACAAGCCGTACATCGGCAGCGACGGGATCTTCGAGGGCGCCCAGGTGTCCTTCATCGACGGGTACTACTACGTGGTGATGATCACCTGGCGCAGCAACGGTCGACAGGTCGTCATGTTCCGCTCGACCGAACTTCTGGGGCGCCTCGCGGACACATCGGCGCCCTACGAGTCTTATGGAGCGCTGGCCTCGAACGGATTCGCGCAGGGCAGTCTCGTGCCCGTCTCGAATGACGCGGGCGGCGACGACTGGCACGGTTTCTTCTTCCGCGACTCGTATCCCGTCGGTCGCATCCCGGCGCTGATCCCGGCAACCTGGAGCAACGGGTGGCCGACCTTCGGCAACAACGGCGTCGTGCCGGTCGACGGCGTCTTTGACAAGCCGATCAGGCTCACCCCTGAGCAGGAGCGATTCGAGCGCCTCAAGAGCGTCGTCGTGTCCGACGACTTCGCCAACGATGCACCGCGCCGCGCCTACCAGGACGAGGAGTGGACGCTCCCGACACCGCCCGACATCGACGAGTCACTGGTCGGCGTCGAACTCTTCGCCAATCCCGGCGTCGAGTCCGGAAGCACCGAGGGCTGGATCGTCAACGACGGCGCGACGCTCTCGACGACGACGGACGCACGCGCCGGCACGACGGCTCTGGCGGTCACCGGGCGGAGCGCCACGGGATCGGGGCCGGCGCAGGACGTCACCGCCAAGGTGCAGCACGGCGTCACGTACGACGTCTCGGCATGGGTCAAGTACGACAACCCTGCGAGCCCGGAGACCAAGCAGTTCCTCATCACTGCCCGGTACGGCGGCAACGACGCGACCTTCACCAACCTCACGCCCGCCACGGCCGTGACCCGCGGGAGCTGGGGCAAGGTGTCCGGGTCGTTCACGATTCCTGCATCCCAGGCTCTCTCCGACGTCCGCATCTTCATCGAGACTCCCTGGGTCAGCAATCCGTCGTCAGACCCTGACACGCACCTCATGGACTACAAGGTCGATGACGTCTCACTCGTCGGGCAGCCAGCCGCCGAGCTGCCGCATCCCGACGAGATCGCCCCGAACGGCTCGAACCTCGACCTGGCCTGGGAATGGAACCACACGCCCGACAACCGGTACTGGTCGCTCACCGACCGCGAGGGGTGGTTGCGGTTGACCGCGGGCAAGGTCGTCACCGGTGCGTACACGCACCGCGACAACGGTGGCGAGCTCACCTGGCTCGAGGAAGCGCGCAACACGCTCTCGCAGCGCTCTTTCGGACCTCGGCAGTCGGCCGAGACGAAGCTCGACATCTCGGGCATGAACGACGGCGGCGTCGCCGGACTTGCGGCGTTCGGCCAGGACTTCTCGTACATCGCGGTCAAGCGCGTGAACGGGGTGAACACGGTGGGGGTCGTCCATCGCGGACGTCCCTTCCCCGCACCGGCCGACCAGGCGGCGATCGAGACCTTCGTCCCGGGCACCGCTACCGCGCTCGGGAATGCCACGGAGGTGCACCTCAAGGCGGACCTGGACTTCACCCGGAGTGAGGGGCAGCTCTTCACGACCCTCTACTACAGCCTGGACGGGATCGACTGGACCCAGCTCGGCGACGCCGTCGGACCGCTCCAGTTCGGCGGATCGATCCACTTCATGGGACACCGGGTCGCGCTGTTCAACTACGCGACCCAGCAGACCGGCGGCCATGTCGACTTCGATCACTTCCTGCTGAGCGACACCCTGACGGCGCAGAACCAGCCGCTCGACAAGAGCGACCTGGAGGCAGCGATCGCCTACGCGGAATCGCTCGGCTCGGGGGACTATCCCGCCGAGGCCTGGGCGGCGATGCTCGACACGCTCGACGAAGCGCGAACAGTGGCAGCAGGGGAGGTCGGCACGCAGAACCAGATCGACGCCCCCGAGCGAGCGCTCAGCTATCAGCTCGCCCGCCTCGGAACGCTGAAGGGGCCGGACCCCACCGCCTGGTACGTGCTGCTGAACCGCGCCAGCGGTAAGGCCCTGGACGTCAGCGGTGTGTCCACTGCCGACGGCGCCCTGCTCCATCAGTGGACCCGTACGAACGCGAACAACCAGCAGTTCCAGTTCGTGGACGCCGGGGACGGCTACTACAAGATCAAGGCGCGGCACTCGGGCAAGGTGCTCGACGTGTCCGACTGGTCCACGGCCGACGGCGCAGCGATCCACCAGTGGACCGACCACGGCGGCGTCAACCAGCAGTTCCGGTTGGTTGACTCCGGTAACGGCTACGTCCGGTTGATCAACCGCAACAGCGACAAGGCGGTCGAGGTCCAGAACGCGGCGACGAACGACGGCGCGAACGTCGTGCAGTACAGCGACTGGGGCGGCAGCAACCAGCAGTGGCAGCTCGTCCGCTGAGCTGAGCGGCACGGACCCCGCCGACCCGGGTCCGTGCCGCCCAGAACCCGGTCCCGAGGCGGATCTCGGGACCGGGCACCCAGCAGGTTCAGGCGGAGCCACGAGGGGCGGCTTCCAGCTCTACCAGGGCGACGGCTCGTAGTCCTTCAGGAAGCAGCCGTACAGGTCGGTCCCGGCCTCGCCCTGGACGATCGGGTCGTAGACGCGGGCCGCGCCGTCGACCAGGTCGAGGGGCGCGTGCCAGCCCTCGGCCGCGATCCGCAGCTTCTCCTGGTGCGGGCGCTCGTCCGTGATCCACCCGGTGTCCACCGCGGTCATCAGGACCCGGTCCTTCTCGAACATCTCCGCCGCGGAGGTCCGGGTCAGCATGTTGAGGGCGGCCTTGGCCATGTTGGTGTGCGGGTGTCCGGCGGACTTGTACTTGCGGGAGAACTGCCCCTCCATCGCCGAGACGTTGACGACGTACCCGCGTCGCGCCTTGGACGTCGCGGCCCGCATCGCCGGCCGCAGCCGGGAGATGAGCAGGAACGGCGCGATCGCGTTGCAGAGCTGGACCTCGAGGAGCTCCAGCGGGTCGACCTCGTCCACGACCTGGGTCCACGAGTTGGTCGTCTGCAGGTCGGGGAGGAGCCCGCCGGCGTCGACGGCGGTGCCGGCCAGGTGGGCGTCCAGGGAGGCCGAGCCCGCGCGGAGCGCCAGCGCCGTCAGGGAGGCCGCGCTGTGCATCGCGACGGCGTCGTCCTGCGACTGTCCCTCGTGATGGGCGACCGACAGTGCGGTCAGTGCCCCCGCGATCGCGGCGGGGTGCGCCTCCGATATCCGGTCGAACGTGACCATCTCCGGCGCCACCAGCCCGTGGGGGAGCGGGGCGACCGGCGTCGACTCGCCCGTGACGAGCTGCGAGTAGGAACCCGGGGACCGGCGGACCGTCTGGCAGGCGTTGTTGACCAGGATGTCGAGCGGGCCGGCCGCGGCGACGTCGTCGGCCAGGGCGATCACCTGGGTGGGGTCACGCAGGTCGATCCCGACGATCTTGAGCCGGTGCAGCCAGTCGGCGGCGTCGGGCATCGCCGAGAAGCGGCGCACCGCGTCCTTCGGGAAGCGGGTGGTGATGGTGAGGTGGGCGCCGTCACGCAGCAGGCGCAACGCGATGTACATGCCGATCTTCGCGCGGCCCCCGGTGAGCAGGGCGCGGCGGCCGGTCAGGTCCGTGCGCTGGTCGCGCCGCGTGTGGCTCTTCGCGGCGCAGTCCGGGCACAGCCCGTGATAGAAGGAGTCGACAAGCGTGTAGTCCGACTTGCAGATGTAGCAGGCGCGCGCTGTGCGCAGTTCTCCGGCGAACGCCCCCGGCGCGGTCGAGACCAGCGGGATGCCGGCGGTCTCGTCGTCGATCCGCGCAGCCGAGCCGGTCGCCGTCTTCTCGATGACGCTCCGGTCGTGCGCCTGGATCTCCTCGCGGACCGCGGCCTTCCGGGACTTCTTGAGCAGCTTCCACATGTAACCGGTCGCCCGTTTTACGGTCTGGACGTCGGGATGGTTGGGGTCGAGGTCCTTGAGGCTGCCCAGCACCCGAAGGGTGGTGGCGAGCTCGTCCGGGTCGATCCCCGCGTTCGTTGGCACGCCGTAGGGTAACCGCCGCCCGGGCCGGAGCCCCAGTCGGAGCACCGTCGTCGCCTGCCCGACGGCGTCCCGCGCGGCCCGCGTTCGCACCACGTTAATCCTTTAGGTTCGTTGTCCCACGCCGCCCTCTCACCGGACAGTCATGACGCGCCCCGGCCCGCCGAGGCGTCGGCCATGTGCACCGACCAAGGAAGGCGGCCCGCCATGCACGGGATGCACGGGATGCACCGAGACCCAGCGGCTCCGAGGAGCCCGAGACGACGGCGGCGAACAGCCGCGACGATCGCGACGCTCAGTGTCGCGGCTCTGGCGACGATCGGCATGATGGCGCCTGCGAGCGCCGTCCTGCCGGGCGTCGCCCCCCAGGACGACAGCGGCGGCGCGGCCGCTGTCGCGCCGCTCGCGGTGGCCGGTGAGTACACCGACCGGTTCCTGGAGATGTACGACAAGCTCCACGACCCGGCGAACGGCTATTTCTCACCGCAGGGGATCCCGTACCACGCAGCAGAGACGCTGATGGTCGAGGCTCCGGACTACGGGCACGAGACGACGTCGGAGGCGTACAGCTTCTGGCTCTGGCTGGAGGCGTCGTACGGCCAGGTCACGGGGGACTGGGACCCGTTCAACCAGGCCTGGGACACGCTCGAGGACAACATGATCCCGACGACGGAGAACCAGCCGACGAACGGCGCCTACAACCCGGCGGACCCGGCGACGTACGCTCCGGAGCACGACCATCCGAGCGAGTACCCGTCTCAGCTCGACACCGGGGTGTCCGTCGGCTCGGACCCGATCGGCTCCGAGCTGCGGCAGACGTACGGCACGTCCGAGGTCTACGGCATGCACTGGCTGTCGGACGTCGACAACATCTACGGCTTCGGCGCGGCGCCGGGCTCGTCGACCCTGCAGGGACCAGACCACCCCGGCCCCTCGTACATCAACACGTTCCAGCGGGGTCCGCAGGAGTCGGTGTGGGAGACCATCCCGCAGCCGTCGATCGACGACTTCACCTACGGCGGGCCCAACGGCTACCTCGACCTGTTCACGGGCGACGCGAGCTACGCGAAGCAGTGGAAGTACACCAATGCCCCGGACGCCGACGCCCGCGCCATCGAGGCCGTGTACTGGGCCAAGCAGTTCGCCGAGGCACAGGGTGCGGGCGACGAGATCGCGGGCACCGTCGACAAGGCGTCCAAGATGGGCGACTACCTGCGCTACGCGCTGTTCGACAAGTACTTCAAGGAGCCCGGCTGCGAGTCGACGTCGTGCCCGGCGGGCAGCGGCCGGAGCTCGGCGCACTACCTGCTGTCCTGGTACTACGCGTGGGGCGGCGCGCTGGACACGTCCGGCCCGTGGGCCTGGCGCATCGGGTCGTCGCACGCGCACTTCGGCTACCAGAACCCGCTCGCGGCGCACGCGCTGTCGACGGACCCGGACCTGGTCCCGGCGTCACCGACCGCGCAGGACGACTGGTCGGAGAGCCTGGACCGGCAGATCGAGTTCTTCCAGTGGCTGCAGTCCTCCGATGGCGGGATCGCCGGTGGGGCGACCAACAGCGTCGGCGGCGACTACAGCGCCCATCCGGCCGGTGCCAGCACGTTCTACGGCATGGTCTACGACGAGGACCCGGTGTACGAGGACCCGCCGTCGAACCAGTGGATCGGTATGCAGGGCTGGGGCATGGAACGGATCGCGCAGCTCTACCACGAGACGGGTGACGCGCGGGCCGAGGCCATCCTGGAGAAGTGGGTGCCGTGGGTGCTGTCGGAGATCACCGTCACCGACACCACCTGGGAGGTGCCGTCCACGCTGTCGTGGTCCGGCCAGCCCGACACGTGGGACCCGGCGGACCCGGGCAGCAACGCGGGGCTGCACGTCGAGGTGACGGACCACGGGCAGGACGTCGGCGTCGCGGGTGCTCTCGCCCGCACGCTGATCTACTGGGCGGCCGCGTCCGGCGACGAGCAGGCGGCCGACGAGGCGGGTGCCCTGCTCGACGCCATGTGGGCCCAGGACAGCGATGCCATGGGGGTCGCCACGGTGGAGACCCGCACGGACTACGGCCGGTTCGACGACGAGATCACTCCCGGTGGCAACGGCACCTACGTGCCGCCGGGCTGGTCGGGTACGAACCCGAACGGTGACGTGGTCGAGCCCGGGGTGTCGTTCCTCGACATCCGGTCGTTCTACCAGGACGACCCGATGTTCCCCGAGGTCCAGGAGTACCTGGACGGCGGTGACGCGCCGCAGTTCACCTACCACCGGTTCTGGGCCCAGGTCGCCGTCGCGACGGCGATGGCCGACTACGACCGGCTCCTGGGTGACGGCGCCGGCGAGCCGGACACGCAGGCGCCGACGGCGCCGTCCGGTCTTCAGGTAACCGGCACGACGGCGTCCTCCGTCTCCCTGACGTGGGCCGCCGCCACGGACGACGTGGGCGTCACCGGTTACGAGGTGCTGCGGGACGGCGCGGTCGTGGCCCGCTCGAGCACGACGTCGTACACCGACACGGGCCTGGACCCGGAGACCGCGTACGCGTACACGGTGCGGGCGTACGACGCCGCGCGCAACGTCTCGCCGCCGTCCGGCGCGGTCACGGCGACCACCGACGACGGCCCGGTCGTCGAGCCGGGTGGCTGCACGGGCGCGCTGACCGTCGTGAACCAGTGGGGCAGTGGCTTCCAGGCGGCCGTCCGGATCACCGCGGGCAGTGCTGCGATCGGCGGCTGGACCGCGAGGTTCGACCTGGCACCGGCGTCGTTCGCGCAGGGCTGGAACGGGCAGTTCAGCACGTCGGGCTCGTCGGTGACCGTGTCCGACGTCGGCTGGAACGGGTCGCTCGCTGCCGGGGCGTCCACCGAGGTGGGGTTCACCGGGAACGGCACCGCGCCGTCGTCGGTGCCGGTGACCTGTACGGCTGACTGAGCGGAGTCGGTGACAGATCGCCGACGGAGGGGCCCGCGGACGTCGTGTCCGCGGGCCACCTCCATCTTCGTCGGGGCGATCAGCGCGGCGGAACGATTCCCGTCCGGCCCTCCCAGGTGCCGTGCTCCGCGAGCGGGCGGAAGCGGAACGTCGCGAACTCGTGGTGGAAGTCCCGGCGCCGGCGTTCGACCATGGCGTCCGCGTGCCGCCGGTCCGCGGGGACGCCGGAGCGGCCGTGCACCATGGTCCAGTCCGGGGACAGTGGTGCTCGACGACGGCCGCAGCAGCGCGCGTGCCGTCGCGGCCGCCGGCAGCTCGGCGAGGTGGAAGGTGTGGATCATCGGGCGGGCTCCATCTTGTAGTGGAGACGCATCATCCAGGTGCGCCACATCCGCAGCTCGTGGTCGGTACGGAGCACACCGTACGGGTCGGTGTACAGGCGGAAGGTCTCGTGGAGCGGGACGCGCGCCGCGAAGTCCCGTCCGCCGTCGTGGACGACGACGTACGCGCCGTCCTGCCCGAACCGTCCCGGCGGCGACTCCAGGACGAGTCCACCCTCGTCGGTGACGACCGGGCGCAGGAACACCTGGACGTTGCCGGACTCGAGCGGGAACGCGACGTGCACGCTCGGCCCCGCCGAGCCGGGGAGCCGGCGCGCGGAGTAGCAGCCGCTGAACACGTAGCGGCCCGAGGGGCGGAGCGTCCGCAGCCACGCGGCGCCGACCTGCTCGCCGTCCCGGTCGCGGAGCACGCGGACCCGGCTGTCCATCCCGTGCGCGACGTCGAGCGGGCGCATCGGGAGGGACAGCTGCTCGATCCGGCGGCCGAACACCCGCGCGATCAGCTCACCCGCCGGCCAGAACAGCGGCGACCACCCGGTCCACACCTCCATGTGCCAGGCGGCCGTGTGCTCGTAGAAGTCGCGGATCCGCGGTTCCAGCCGGGACGCGTCGAACCCGGGTCCGTCGAGGACCGTCATCGCTGGAAGCAGGCCCGGCGCTGCTGCCGGGTCCGTCGGCGCGGCGCCGTCGTCGACCGTGCCACCGTGGCGCTCGGCCTCGGCGGCGAGCCAGCCGTCCCCGACCGTGGAGGAGTTGCTCATCGGGGCGCGCAACCACGAGTGGTCCGTGGCGAGGTCGACACGCCTGCCGACCAGTCGCCAGAACTTTCGGGACCCGAGGTCCAGCAGGTGGTTCACGAGAACGCATCCTTGCAGGTCCGGGAACGCCCCGCGCCGAGCTGTCGCCACATCGCCGGCCTGCAGGATCCTGCAACCTGCTCCCCGGCCCGCGTACTTCACTGCGGTCATGCGAATCAACCGACAGATCAAGCGCATGCTGACCGCGGTACTCGGCGTGACTCTGGGAATGACCATGCTCGTCGCCTCGCCGGCAGCGGCGGCGACGCAGATCGCGCACAAATGCGAGGGAAACCAGGCCGGCGACCAGATCCTCCGCTGCGCCAACGTGGAGATGTCGTCCCCCGGGGTCTTCAACGCCCATGCCCGGGTTGCCGACAAGGCCAACGGGAACAACTACAGCGTCCAGGTCATCGAGGTCCGCCTCCAGTACAACTACGGCGGCACCTGGTTGAACCTCCGGGACAAGTTCCCCGCGGACAACTGGGAACCAGTCCAGGACATCGCGCGCACCACCTCGTGGTCGTGCGGTTCCTCGGCGCGCAAGCTCGTCCGGGCGCAGGCCTACGTGCAGTGGCTGCGGAACGGCTCCGTGGGCGGGGACTGGGTCACCACGCCGTCGGTGTACATCTGCCCGCGTAGCTGACCGCAGCGCCGGGACGCCCCGTCGCCCCGACCGGGGCGACGGGGCGTCCCGGCGCTGCGGGGAGCTCAGGAGATCTTGACCGACTCCGCGCTGTTGTTGAAGCCGTACACGTTCAGGTTTGCGGCCTGGTCGATGAAGGGCGTCGAGCTGCCCGTGAAGTTGGTGCCGTTGTACAGCTTCACGTCGCAGCCGTGGTACGTCTTCACCGAGTTGATCTTGTTCCGATTCGCCGCGCTGATGGTGAAGCGTCCTTCGTTGTCCCCGGTGCCGCTGGTGCAGCCGACGGAGTACCGCGGGTTGTAGATGACGATCTGGAATCCCTCGACGCCGTGCCGGGTGACGTTGAAGTTGCTGTATTGGTAGAGACGGGCGACCACGAGCCCGCTGCCGACCGGGTAGCCGCTCTTGCAACCGGTCGTCCCGTCGAGCACCGCGCAGTAGTAGAAGGTCTGGGCCTGGGTACCGATCTCGCCGGCCGCCGCTTCCTTCGCCAGTACCTCGTCGATGGTGAGCGTCTCCGTGGCGGGCTGCGCCTGGGCCGCGCCCATGGGAGCGGCGAGCAGGAAGGCAGAACAGAGGACGGCGATCGCGGCTGCGACAGGACGGATGATCCGCATGGTGTTGCTCCTCGTATCTCAGTGCGTCCCCGCTGTTCGGGGAACGAACGGGCGCCATCGTGCCGCCGCCCGCCGTCGGCACGTTGCAGCAACCTGCAACGTGCGCTCCCGCGGCGAAGCCGGTTCGGCAGACGCCGTTCAGGCGGTGACGGCGCTCAGGTACTCCCGTAGCCGGACACCTGCCACGAACCGCGTCGGCGCGTCGAGCAGGTCGAGGACCGCCGCGACCTCGGTGCGCACCGTCCGGACGCTCACCCCGAGCCGCCGGGCGATCTGCTCGTCCGACGGGCACGTGAGCATGAGCGTGACGACGCGCCGCTGGCGCTCCGACAAGATGTCGACCACCGGAGCCTCGGCAGCGCACGGATACATCGTGCTGCGCACCGCCTCCCAGTAGCCGCGGGCGGCATCCAGGCAGGCCGCGTCCCGTACGGCGACCACCGTCGGCTCGCCGCGGATCGTCGGTCCGTCGAGGAACACCTCCGCATCGTCGATGATCTTCATCTGCACCGGTGCGTAGCCGAAGTAGTACGCCGCCGGATCCTCGGCGGACAGAACCAGCCGCACCTCCGGGTCCAGGCCGTCGAAGTGCCAGATGCTGGTCATGCGCAGGCCGTTCTCCATCACGGTCGTGTTGTTCGGGAGACTCACGGCGAGCTGGCCGATGGTGCCCGAGTTACGGATCGACTCGAGGGTCCGCCAGGACGGCACCTCGAGGGCCATGTTCCGATTGATGCTGATCGTGCCGCGGCCGACGAAGCGCGCGGCGACCCGCTGGCCGCGCTCCATGGCGCGGCTGACCCGTGAGCGTTCGGTCTGGAGCCGAGCCAGCTGGTCGAGCACCCGTAGCCGTCCCGGTAGGGGGAACCTTCCCGAGTCCAGGTACGCGGAGAAATCCATGTTGAGCAGCGCGCGCTGGTTCATCGGTCCCCTTCATGCCCTCTGCGGCGGTCGAAAGCCCGGTACCGCCTCGTGGACGTTTCTAACAGAACGACGCGCGTCGGGACAGGAAAGTTGTCGGGCAGCCCTCCTGGAATCGGCTAGCGTCGGGGCGTGCTGCTACCCGAACCGTCGGTGCCGGGGGCGGACCTGCCCGTCCGGGCGGTCCTGCCCGCCATGGTCGACGCCGTCCGGTCGCGCGGTACGGCGGTGCTGGTCGCGCCGCCCGGGTCGGGCAAGACCTCGCTGCTGCCGCTCGCGCTGGCCGACGCGCTGGGCGGCACGATCCTCGTCGCCGAGCCGCGCCGGATGGCGACCCGCGCGGCCGCGACCCGCCTCGCGGCGCTGGCCGGCGAACCGCTCGGGCAGCGGATCGGTTACGCGATGCGCGGTGAGCGCAGCGGCGGCACGGGACTGCGGGTCGAGGTGGTGACGACGGGGCTCCTCGTCCGGCGTCTGCAGCAGGACCCGGAGCTGCCGGGCGTCTCCGCGATCGTGATCGACGAGTGCCACGAGCGGCACCTCGACGCCGACCTGCTGCTCGCGCTCTGCGTCGACGTCCGGTCGAACCTCCGGGACGACCTGGCGATCGTCGCGACCTCGGCCACGGCGGACACCGTCCGGCTGAGCCGCGCGCTGGGCACGGACGTCCCGGCCCCCGTGATCACCGCGACCGCCGCACTGTTCGACGTGGCCGTCGAGTGGGCGCCGCCGCCGGTTCCCGCGCCGCTGCTGCCCGGTGGGCGGGTCGACCCGCGCCTGCTGGACCACGTGGCCGCCGTCGTCCGGCGTGCGCTGGCCGAGAACGACGGCGACGTCCTCGTGTTCGTCCCGGGGGAGGCCGAGATCAACGGTGTGGCGCGCCGGTTGGCCGGTGAGAACGTCCTGCCGTTGTTCGGCCGCCAGTCCCGGGCCGAGCAGGACCGCGCGCTGGCGCCGTCCGCCACCCGGCGGATCGTGGTCACGACGTCGGTCGCGGAGAGCTCGCTGACCGTGCCAGGGGTCCGGGTCGTCGTCGACTCGGGTCTGGCCCGGGAGCCGCGCACCGACCAGTCCCGAGGCCTGGGCACGCTGGTCACCTGCCGGGTCTCGAAGTCGTCGGCCGACCAGCGGGCGGGTCGCGCCGGGCGGGAGGCGCCCGGCCGGGTCTACCGGTGCTGGTCCGCCACCGACCACGGGCGCCTCGACGATCATGCGGCGCCGGAGATCGCGATCGCCGACCTGGCGGCCTTCGCCCTCGACCTCGCCGCATGGGGTGCGCCCGCTGGTGCTGGTCTGACCCTGCTCGACGTACCGCCGGTCGCGGCGATGACAGCGGCGACCGAGCTGCTGGGCCGGATCGGCGCCGTGGACGACGCAGGCCGGATCACCGCTCGTGGCCGGCGGATGGCGGCGATCGGGGCGCACCCCCGTCTCGCTCGCGCGCTGCTGGACGGCGCGCCGCGCGTCGGCGCCGACCGGGCGCGTGAGGTCGTCGCGATGCTCTCGGACGACTCCGCCCGCGGCTCCGGCGACGATCTGCCCGCTCGCTGGAGGGCCCTGCGCCGTGGCGACGACCGCGGAGCCACGGCCCGCTGGCGCGAAGAGGTGAAGCGCCTCGGTCGGGGCACGGGCCGGCTGTCGGGCGCGCCGTCCGGCCGGGAGCCGCGCGGAGTGCCGGACGACCTCGCTGCGGGGATCGTGGTGGGGCTGGCGTATCCGGACCGGATCGCGCGGGCTCGGGGAACCGACTCGGCGACCTACCAGATGGCCGGTGGTACAGGTGCGGCCCTGGATCCACAGTCGCCGTTGCGGACCACCACCTGGCTGGCGATCGCGGTCGCCGACCGGGCCCCGGGCCGCGCCGACGCCAGGATCCGTTCGGCGGCGCCGATCGAGGAGGCCACGGCCCGGGACGTGGCGAGCGACCTCGTCTCGACGACCGGCCAGATCCGCTGGGACGACGGCCGGATCGTGACGCGACGGGTCGAGACGCTCGGCGCGATCGTGCTCAGCGACCTGCCGCTGGCGAAGCCCGACCCGCTGCTCGTCCAGGCGGCCGTCCGCGACGGCATCCGGCGCGGCGGGCTGTCCGTGCTGCGCTGGTCGGAGGCCGCGCTCACCCTCCGGGAGCGGCTCGCGTTCTGCCACGCCCACCTCGGCGACCCGTGGCCCGCCGTCGACGACGAAGCGCTGCTGGCCGGTCTCGACGACTGGCTCGGCAGCGAGCTCGCCTCGGTGCGCGGTGCGCGCGATCTCGCCCGTATCGACGTGGCCTCGGCGCTTCGGCGACTGCTGCCGTGGCCTGCGGCGGCCCGGTTCGACGAGCTCGCACCGGAGCGGCTCCGGGTCCCGTCCGGCTCGCAGGTACGGCTCGCGTACGACGGCGTCGAGCCGCCGGTCCTCCCGGTGAAGCTGCAGGAGGTGTTCGGCTGGACCAGGACCCCGACCGTCGCGGACGGTCGGGTCCCGGTCGTCCTGCACCTCTTGTCGCCGGCACAGCGCCCGGTCGCGATCACGAGCGATCTCGCCTCGTTCTGGAAGCAGGCCTATCCCCAGGTCCGTGCAGACCTGCGCGCTCGCTACCCCCGCCATCCGTGGCCGGAGGATCCGCTCACGGCGGTCCCGACCGGACGAGTGAAACCACGCCGGTGAACCGGGCAGCCCTGGTCAGTGCTCGATCGGGGTCACTGCTCGAGCAGGCCGGACGGCGTCGTCGCCGGCCCTGAACGCCGGGTGCGCAGCCACACCACCACCGCCGCGCCGACGAACACGAGGCTGCTCGCGATCACCAGGCTGGGGCTCACGGGCGCGGAACGGTCGAGCCGCTCGGCGAGGTCGGCGTTCAGCGCGATCCAGAAGATGAACGTGAGCGTGTTCACGACTGCGTGCAGCACGATCGCGATCTCGAGCCCACCGGTGCGCCAGGTGATGAACGCCGTGGTCACGGAGAAGATGACGTAGAAGAGGTTCCACATCGGATTCCCCGTGGTGTGGATCGCGGAGAAGATCACGGACGACACGCCGATGCCCAGGATCAGTGACGTGGTGCGGCCGCGCCCCCAGCTCGCCGCGATGCGGAAGACCAGTCCACGCAGGCCGTACTCCTCGCCCGCGCACTGCAGGGGCACCAGCAGGAAGCTCGCGACGAGCAGCCAGAT
The DNA here is from genome assembly GCF_050936155.1 of Promicromonospora sp. CA-289599. Lineage (NCBI taxonomy): Bacteria > Bacillati > Actinomycetota > Actinomycetes > Micrococcales > Promicromonosporaceae > Promicromonospora > Promicromonospora sp. CA-289599. The sequence goes on along the minus strand of NZ_JBNJNI010000001.1, from coordinate 198,058 downwards.
GACGTCGCTCTGCAGCCACTCGGTGGTCCGGTAGGGCGTCACGTGCTCCGAGATCGCGAGTGCTATCAGCAGTGTGGGGCCGACGGCCAGCAGCCCCTTCCCGAACAGGCCGAAGCGGAAGCGAGAGACCACCGAGGTCAGCGATGCGCCGCGCACTCCGTAGAGCCAGCGCTGGAGGACCATGCTCCACGGCACGAGCAGTGCGGTAGCGATCAGGCTGGCGGCATGCGCCACCGGGGTGAGTACCCGGCCCTCGTCGTCCGGCCCGCCCGGCGAGAGGAGCCCGTCGACCCAGGCGCCGAGATAGTAGAAGGCGAAGATGAAGGCGAACATGCCCCCGACGAGAAGTGCGATGGCAAGGATGCCGCGACCGACGTGACGTCTCTCTCCCGCCAGTACCCGGTGGTACTCCACCCCGGGTGGAACTGATGCCTGGTGAGGCCCGGTGGCCAGGGCCTTCTTGTCTCCGTGGTCGGAACGGTGGTTGGAACGCACGCTGCTTCGTCCTCTTCTGCCGCGATCGGGTGATGGGTGCTTGCCTGAGCAATTCCAGACCCTGACGTAGCGTCGGGCTCAAGCCCCGGGGCCGTGAGGTGGCGCACACCACCTGGCCGAGACCGCCCCGGTTATCCTGACCCGCATGTCCATCACCTCTGCCCTCGGGGACGACTGGGTCCCGGCACCGGACGGGATCCGGGAGCGTTCGGCGGCTCGCGTCATCCTGCTGGACGCCGAGGGCCGGGTCCTGGTGGTGCGTTCGCACGATGTGAACCAGCCCGAACGGTCCTGGTGGTTCACGGTGGGCGGCGGCATCGACGCGGGGGAGACGCCCGAGCGGGCAGCGCTGCGGGAGCTCCACGAGGAGGTGGGCATCACGCTCGACGTGGGCGACCTGGTGGGTCCGGTGCTCACGCGGACGGGCATCTTCGAGTTCTTCGCCGAGACGTGCCGTCAGCACGAGGTCTTCTACCTCGCGCGGACGCCGGAGGCGGTGGAGATGACGGACGTCGGCTGGACCCCCGCCGAGCGGGAGCTGCTCGACGAGCTGGCCTGGCTGACGGCGGCGGAGCTGCGCGACCAGCCGCTGGAGGTGTTCCCACCCGAGCTGCCCGACGTCGTCGACCACCTCGTGGCGGGCTGGGACGGACAGGTCCGGCACCTGGGCGAGCAGTTCGACGACTGAGCCGCACGTAGAATGAATAGTTGTGAGTACACCGACCATCGGCGTCCTCGCCCTGCAGGGCGACGTCCGTGAGCACCTGACCGCCCTGGAGTCCGTGGGCGCGCACGCCGTGTCCGTCCGGCGCCCGGCCGAGCTGGCCGCCGTCGACGGGCTCGTGCTCCCCGGCGGGGAGTCCACGACCATCGACAAGCTGCTGCGCATCTTCGAGCTGCGCGACCTGCTGCAGACCCGGATCAAGGAGGGTCTGCCGGTGTACGGGTCGTGCGCGGGGATGATCCTGCTCGCCGACCGGATCCTGGACGGGACCGCCGACCAGCAGACAGTCGGCGGCATGGACGTGGTCGTGCGGCGCAACGCGTTCGGGCGGCAGGTCGACTCGTTCGAGACCGACCTCGACCTCGTGGGCATCCCCGACGTCGACGGCGGCGGGCCTGTGCGTACCGCGTTCATCCGCGCCCCCTGGATCGAGGAGGCCGGGCGCGACGTCGAGGTGCTGGCGCGCATCCCCGCCGTGGATACGCAGGGCCGTCCTGTGGCGGCCGCCGGTAGGATCGTCGCAGCACGGCAGGGTCCGCTGCTCGCCACCGCCTTCCACCCCGAGATCACGGGGGACACACGAGTGCACGGGTTGTTCGTCGGCATGGTTGCGGGCGGCTGAGCGCTTTCCCCGCTACCGTTCGACCCCGTATTGAAACCCGAAGTCAATAAAGCCATCGGAAAAGCAAGGAGTCAGGTAGAGGCATGTCAGGTCACTCAAAGTGGGCCACGACCAAGCACAAGAAGGCCGCGATCGACGCCAAGCGCGGCAAGCTCTTCGCGAAGCTGATCAAGAACATCGAGGTCGCGGCGCGCACGGGTGGTGGCGACCTCGCCGGTAACCCCACGCTGTTCGACGCGGTCCAGAAGGCGAAGAAGTCGTCGGTCCCCAACGACAACATCGACCGCGCGCTGAAGCGTGGCTCGGGCGAGGGCGCCGACGCCGTCGACTACCAGACCATCATGTACGAGGGCTACGGCACCAACGGCATCGCCGTGCTGGTGGAGTGCCTCACCGACAACAAGAACCGCGCGGCCTCCGAGGTGCGCCTGGCGTTCAGCCGCAACGGCGGAAACCTCGCGGACCCGGGTTCGGTGTCGTACCTCTTCTCCCGCAAGGGCCTGATCGTGGTCCCGAAGGCCGACGGCGTGGGCGAGGACGAGGTCATGCTCGCCGCTCTCGACGCCGGCGCCGAGGACGTGACGGACCAGGGCGAGGTCATCGAGGTCCTGACCGAGGCCACCGACCTGGTGTCGGTGCGTACGGCCATCCAGGAAGCCGGCATCGAGTACGACTCCGCCGACGTGATCTTCCACCCCTCCATGCAGGTCGAGGTGGACGTCGAGGGTGCTCGCAAGATCATGCGCCTCATCGACGCGCTCGAGGACAGCGACGACGTGCAGAGCGTCTTCGCGAACTTCGACGCGAGCGACGAGGTCATGGCCGCCCTCGACGAAGAGGAGTGACCTAGAAGGTAGCCGTTGGTCGAGCCTGTCGAGACCCTGCCCGGCGTCATGAGAACCTGACGCCATGCGCGTACTAGGGGTCGATCCGGGCCTGACCAGGTGCGGAGTGGGTGTGGTGGACTCCCTGCCCGGGCGCCGGGCGCGGATGGTCGCGGTCGGGGTGATCCGCTCCGAGCCGGAGCTGTCCACCGACCTGCGGCTGCTCAAGATCGCCGAGAATCTGGACATGTGGCTCGACGAGCACGTGCCCGACGTCGTCGCGGTCGAGCGGGTGTTCGCGCAGCACAACGTCGGCACGGTGATGGGGACCGCCCAGGCGGCGGGCCTGGCCATGGTGGCCGCGGCCCGCCGAGGCGTCCCCGTCGCCCTGCACACGCCGTCGGAGGTGAAGGCCGCGGTGACCGGTTCCGGCCGTGCCGACAAGGCCCAGGTGACGACGATGATCACCCGCATCCTCGACCTCGACGAGGCACCGAGACCCGCCGACGCCGCCGACGCGCTGGCCCTCGCCGTCTGCCACCTGTGGCGCCCCGCCGGAGCGCTGCAGGGCGGCGACCGGCACGAGCTCACCCCGGCGCAGCGCGCCTGGGCCGCTGCGGAACAGGCAGCGAAGCAGCGCCCCCGCCGCTAGCCGTGCCAGGCTCGGCCGGGCAGGGGTGCGGGCAGATGCCGACGGCGGCGTGGTGCGAGGGACCGGGTGGTCCGGCTTGTTAGGGTCGTCGCACGACTGTTCGAGTGGGCCTCGACGAGCTGGATCACCGAGGCCCCATCCACGACCCGAGAAGGGGGACCCCGTGATCGCCTCGCTGACGGGAACCGTGGCCCATGTGGGCCTGGACCGCGCGGTGGTCGACGTCGGCGGCGTCGGCTACCTCGTGCACGCCACGCCCACCACGCTGGCCACGCTGCGCGTCGGCGAGACGGCCGGCGTCGCGACGAGCATGGTGGTCCGCGAGGACTCGATGACGCTGTACGGGTTCGGCGACCCCGACGAGCGCGACGTGTTCGAGGTGGTGCAGACAGTGTCCGGCGTCGGGCCACGCCTGGCGCTCGCGATGCTCGCGGTGCACACCCCGGACGCGCTGCGCCGGGCGGTCGCGGGTGAGGACCTCGCCGCGCTGACCCGGGTCCCGGGCATCGGCAGGAAGGGCGCGCAGCGCATAGTGCTCGAGCTGGGGGACCGGCTCGGGCCGCCGTCGGAGGCGCTCACGGGCGTCGGCCCGGTGGCCGAGCCCGCCGCGAACGCGGGCGACCACTCCGAGCGCGTGGTCGAGGCCCTGGCGGGCCTCGGCTGGCCCGCCAAGCAGGCCGACGACGCCGTGGCGAAGGTGCTCGCCGACGCCGGGACCGACGCGATAGCGGCCGACGAGGTCGCGACCACGCTCCGTGCCGCGCTGCGCCTGCTGGGAGGACACCGTGGCTGAGGTCTCGGCGGGCTCGACCACCGGCACGGGTACGACCGGCGAGCGGGACCGGATCGTCGCCCCGAGCGCCGACGAGATCGAGCGCGCCGCCGAGGCCGCGCTGCGGCCCAAGGGCCTGGACGAGTTCGTGGGCCAGCGGGTGGTACGTGACCAGCTCTCCTTGGTGCTGCAGGCGGCCATCGCCCGCGGCAACCCGCCCGACCACGTCCTCCTGTCCGGGCCGCCAGGGCTCGGCAAGACCACGCTGGCCATGATCATCGCGGCCGAGCTCGGCGCGCACATGCGGCTCACCAGCGGCCCCGCGATCCAGCACGCCGGCGACCTGGCCGCCGTCCTGTCCTCGCTGGAGGAGGGGGACGTGCTGTTCATCGACGAGATCCACCGCCTGGCCCGCCCCGCCGAGGAGCTCCTGTACGTCGCGATGGAGGACTTCCGGGTCGACGTCATCGTCGGCAAGGGCGCCGGTGCCTCGGCGATCCCGCTGGCACTGCCGCGGTTCACCGTCGTCGGCGCGACCACCCGCTCCGGCCTGCTGCCCGCCCCGCTCCGGGACCGCTTCGGCTTCACCGGCCACATGGACTACTACTCGGCCGAGGAGCTGGAGCGCGTGATCCTGCGCTCCTCCGGGCTGCTCGGCGTGCACCTGGAGCACGCGGCGGCGCACGAGATCGCCGGCCGCTCCCGTGGCACCCCCCGCATCGCCAACCGCCTGCTGCGCCGCGTGCGCGACTGGGCGCAGGTGCGCGGCGACGGACGCCTCGACCTGCACGCCGCGCGGTCCGCGCTCGAGGTCTACGAGGTCGACCCCATCGGCCTGGACCGGCTCGACCGCGCGGTCCTCACCGCACTGTGCACCCGGTTCGGCGGCGGGCCCGTTGGCCTGTCCACGCTGGCCATGACCGTGGGCGAGGAGGCCGAGACGGTGGAGACCGTCGCCGAGCCCTACCTCGTGCGCGAGGGCCTGATCGGGCGTACCCCGCGGGGTCGCGTGGCGACCCCCGCGGCATGGGAGCACCTGGGACTCACACCTCCGGTGTCGAGCGAAGGGTAAAGATCAGTCACTGCGAGAGTAAAACATGTCTTGTCAACAGTAGATGAAAGCTCGCCAGAGCTCAGATATCTTCTCGCTTGGGTAAGCAAAATGACATACAGTCCTTCCGGTGAAGGATCCGCACCCTTCTGGGTGGCGGCTGGTTGTATGGCTGTTGCGTGCTTGTCAGTGTCACGGGGGCATGTCGCCGGATCCTGATCTTCGGTGTCGGACGGGCCGGCGCCGGCGATGGAGGAGGGTCTATGAGAACGAGATCTGTTTCAGTCATGTTGGTTGCTCTGGTCCTGGGCTTCTCTGCCCTTGCGATCCCAGCCCCCGCTGTTGCGGATGACGGCTACAAGAACCTGCCGGTCGCAAAGGCGAACCCGCACATCTCGCGCGAGGTAATCGTGTCGCTGCCCGAGGTGATGCAGAAGTCGGACGTCAAGATCGCCGACGACATTCGGCCGGGCACGCTGTTCTACTACCCGAACGGGCAATTGGTGGAAGGGCAGGAGCGGAGGGCTCTAGAGCTTGCGGCGCGGTGCCACAGCATCCTGATCGGCGCTCTGCCGGGTGGCGCTTGGAGCGGTGAGTCGCGGTGCCAGACTGCCCTCCTCGGGCGTCCGGGGTTGAAGGCATACTATGAGTGGAACACCAACGCAGCGTCCGAGGGTTCTGCTTGCCTTCAGGTACGTGGCTTTAACACGAGCGGATCTCGCACGTGGTACAACGCTGGCTGTGGGACCGCGGGCAATGTGACGGTTAACTGGGGCAACGTGGCGGCCTACCCTGCCGCAAGGGCGAGAACCTACAACATTGTCTTCGGTTGGACGGGGTTCTGGTCTGGTCCTATCTGATCCGCTGGAACGTGTGTGCCCATGTGTTGCGAGGGCACACACGTTCCGCGTCTCGGGCTGCGTCTGCGTGTCGTGCGGCCCGGGAACTTTGCCCGAGCCCTGACGTTGATCACGTGGCGCTCCCCGCGGGGGCGCCCGAGGATCCGGCCCCGGCACTACACTGGGCTGGATCCTCGTCGAACGTGCGCGACATACGAGCGCTGCTCATCCGACACCGCAATCGAACAGGGACCCTTACCGTGGAAATGCTCATTCTCGTCGCGATCCTCCTCGTGGTGATGTTCTTCATGTCCTCCCGCACCCGCAAGCAGCAGCGCGAGGCCGCGGAGTTCCGAAACAACCTCACGGTCGGGACCAAGGTCATGACCGCCTCCGGCATGATCGGCACCGTCATCGACGTCGATGACGAGACCGACCAGGTGACCATCGAGTCCTTCCCGGGCAGCCCCACCACGTGGCTCCGTGCCGCGATCTCGAAGAAGATCGAGGAGCCCCTCGCCGACGACGCGGACACCGACGACGCGTCCGATGAGTCCGAAGTCACAACAGAGGGCGAAACGGCAAGTACGATCAGCCCCGACACGAAGGACGTTCCCGACGACCTGTCTGAGCTGGACACCGCCAAGCGCGAGTACCAGGAGCAGCAGCGGCGGGACGCCGAAGCAGACGGTAAGTGACGGCCGCGCCGTCCGGTAACCCCGGGCGGCGCCGAACCCGCACCGGACGTATCCCGGTGCGCACACGAGAAGAGACAGACGTTGGCGACTGACACCCGGCGCTCGCGGCCGGTTCGCACGATCGTGCTCCTGACGATCTTGACGATCCTGCTGCCCTTCGGCGCCCTCTTGGCTGGTTGGCAGTTCGACGGAAAGTCGAGCGACAATCCTGACGGAGCGAGCCTGGCCCCTGGCCTGGCCCTTGACCTGCAGGGCGGTACCCAGGTCGTCCTGAAGGCCGTCACCTCCGACGGATCCGAGATCACCCCGGAGGCGATGGAAGAGGCCATCGGTGTCATCCGGCAGCGGGTTGACGCCAATGGCGTCACCGAGGCCGAGATCGCCGCCCAGGGCAGCGACCAGATCGTCGTCGAGATCCCCGGCGAGGTGGACGCGGCGACCGTCGCGCTGATCTCGCAGGCGGCGCAGATGAAGTTCCGCCCGGTCCTGACGATCGGCAGCCCGGTCCCGACCGTGCAGCCCTCGGCGAGCCCCTCCGCGTCCGGCGACGGTGCCGACGCGGCCGAGGACGCCGCGGCCGAGGACGCCGCAGCCGCCGAGCCGACCAAGGAGGAGATCGCCGAGCAGGAGAAGGCGATCGAGTCCGCGACGGACCCGTCCGACCTGGCGCAGATCACGCCGTCGGTCCAGGCCGCGTTCGACGCGCTCGACTGCACCGACCCGAAGAACCTCCAGGGCGGCGGTGGCGACAACCCGAACCTGCTGCTCGTCACGTGCGACGCCAGCGGTGCCGCCAAGTACATCCTCGGCCCGGTCGAGGTGGACGGAACCAGCATCACGAGCGCGAGCTCGGGTCTGCGGGCCGGGTCGAACGGCACCGTCACGAACGAGTGGGCGGTGCAGCTCGAGCTCAACAACGAGGGAACCGAGGTCTTCCGCGAGACCACCTCGCGCCTGAACACGCTGGAGACCCCCCGCAACCAGTTCGCGATCACACTGGACGGGATGGTGATCTCGGCACCCTCGCTCAGCCCTGGCGTCGTCATCACGGATGGCCGTCCGGAGATCTCCGGCTCCTTCACCCGCGACTCGGCCGCCACGCTCGCCAATCAGCTGAGCTTCGGTTCGCTTCCGCTCACCTTCGAGGTCCAGGGGCAGAACACGATCTCGGCCACGCTGGGTTCCGAGCAGCTGCAGCGCGGTCTGTTCGCCGGTCTGATCGGTCTGGCGCTCGTCGTCGTCTACTCGCTCTTCCAGTACCGCACGCTCGGTCTGCTGACCGTCCTGTCGCTGGTCGTGGCCGGTGCGATGACCTACGTGGTGATCGCGCTCCTGAGCTGGGGGATGGGCTACCGCCTCTCCCTGCCGGGTATCGCCGGTCTGATCGTGGCCATCGGCTTCACGGCGGACTCGTTCATCGTGTACTTCGAACGTATCCGTGACGAGCTGCGTGACGGGCGCTCGCTGCGGCTCGCCGTCCAGCGTGGCTGGCTCCGTGCGCGCCGCACCATCTACGCGGCCAAGGCGGTCAACCTGCTCTCCGCGGTGATCCTGTACTTCATGACCGTCGGCGGGGTGCGCGGCTTCGCGTTCACGCTCGGTCTGACCACGATCATCGACGTCATGGTGGTCATCTGGTTCACCCACCCGGTCATGGAGCTCCTGGCCAAGGTGCCGTTCTTCCGTGACGGCCACAAGGCGTCGGGCCTCTCGGCCGACCGTCTGGACGTCGCGCCGCGGTACCGGGGCGCCGGTCAGTTCTCCGGACCGCAGTCCGCCGTCGCCTCTGCCCCCGTCGCCGACGCGCCGGACCGGGAGCGTGAGCTGGTCTCGGCACAGTCCGTGAGCAAGGCGCCCCGTGTCGCCGAGGACGGCCGCAGGATGACTATCGCGGAGCGGCGTGCCGCCGAGCGCAAGGCTGCCGCCGAAGCGGCTCAGAACGAGGAGAAGCACTGATGGCTCGCGGCGGCTTCGCCCAGTGGGGCAACGACCTCTACACGGGGCGTCGGTCCTACCCGATCATCCAGAAGAGGCGGGTCTGGTTCTCGATCGTCGGCCTCTTCTCGGTCGCGTCGATCCTCATCCTCGTGTTCCAGGGCCTGAACCTCGGTATCGACTTCCGCGGTGGTTCCGAGTTCACGGTCTCGGGTACGTCCAACACGGACCAGGACATCGCGATCGACACCGTCGCCGAGGTGGCGCCCGGCCATGAGCCGCACGTCACCCAGGTGGGTGGGGACGGCGTCCGGGTACAGGTCTCGCAGCTGGACAACGACCAGACCACCGCACTCCAGAACGCGCTGGGCGAGGCGTACGGCGTGGAGACGTCGGAGGTCACGGCGAACTTCATCGGTCCCACCTGGGGCGAGTCCGTGAGCATGCGCGCCCTCTGGGGCACCGTCGTGTTCGTCATCGCCGCGGCGGTCTTCATGGCCGTCTACTTCCGGGCGTGGCGCATGTCGGTGGCCGCCATCGTCGCGATGCTCCTGGACGTCCTGGTCTCGGCCGGCGTCTACGCGCTGATCGGCTGGGAGGTCACGCCGTCGACGATCATCGGCTTCCTGACGATCCTGGGCTTCTCGCTCTACGACAAGATGGTCGTCTTCGACAAGGTCCGCGAGAACTCCGTGGCCCTGACCGAGCAGACGCGCAGCACCTACGCCGAGCGCGCCAACCTCGCGGTGAACCAGACGCTGGTCCGGTCCATCAACACCTCGGTGGTGGCGCTGCTGCCGGTCGCGGGCATCCTCTTCGTCGGTGGCTTCCTCCTGGGCGCCGGTACGCTGAAGGACATCTCGCTGTCGCTGTTCGTGGGTATCGCGGTGGGCGCGACGTCGTCCATCTTCCTCGCGACGCCGCTGGACGTGGCGCTGCGCGAGGGCGAGCCCAAGATCGCCGCGCACACCAAGAAGGTCATGGACCTGCGTGCGGGTCTCGCGGCGGAGGGTGCCGACGAGAGCATGCTGGCCGCTGCGGCGTCCGGTTCCGCGCAGCTGGTTCCCGGGCATCACCAGGGACATACCGCTCAGCCCAAGCGTCGCCGGTAGGCTCCGCTTCGTGGCAGACGACATGACCGACGTCGCCCTCTCCGGCCTGCTGCCGGAGAGGGCGACGCGCGTTCGCGACCTGATCGTGGACGTCCCAGACTTTCCTTCTCCGGGCATCCTCTTCAAGGACATCACCCCGCTCCTGGCCGACGCCGAAGGGCTGGCCGACGTGATCGAGGCGTTCACCCGTCTGGCCATGGCCGACGGGGTGGACGTAGTGGCGGGTATGGAGGCGCGCGGCTTCCTGCTCGGTACGCCCGTCGCTCACGCGCTCGGCCTGGGGTTCCTGCCCCTGCGGAAGGCAGGCAAGCTTCCGCCGCCCACCGAGAGCGTCTCGTACGACCTCGAGTACGGTTCGGCGACCATCGAGCTGCGCTCGGGAACACTCACCCCCGGTGCGCGTGTTCTGATCATCGACGACGTTCTCGCCACGGGTGGTACCGCGGCGGCGGCCGCACAGCTGGTGGAGCAGTGCGGCGGAGTGGTGGCAGGACTGGCGTTCCTGCTCGAGCTCGAAGCACTCCACGGCCGGGACAGGCTTCAGGGCCATAACGTCGATACCCTCCTGCGGGTGGGCACGACGTTTCGGTGACTGAGCCGTACGGACGGGGAATAGAGGTCCAGGGCTAGACTGGCGACTCCGGGTTCGGACCCGGGGAAGGAGGCGCGTACATGGCTGAGAACACGGTGTCACGCGCTCCCGTGCCCGAGAAGAATCCGCCGACGCCGCCCGGTGGCAACCGGATGCGGAACCGGCTGGTGCGTCTCGGTGTGCGCAGCGTGAGCGGTGGTTCACCCGCGGCGATCGAGCCGCTCCTGCAGGCGATCCGCAGCAACCATCCCAAGGCCGACGTCGCGCTGATCGAGCGCGCGTACGTGGTCGCCGAGAAGGCGCACCGCGGCCAGATGCGCAAGAGCGGCGACCCGTACATCACGCACCCCGTCGCCGTGTCCACGATCCTCGCGGAGCTCGGCTTCGAGGGCACGACGATCGCCGCCGCGCTGCTGCACGACACGGTGGAGGACACCGACTACTCGCTGGACTCGTTGCGCACCGACTTCGGCGACGACGTCGCGCTGCTGGTGGACGGCGTCACCAAGCTGGACAAGGTGAAGTACGGCGACGCGGCGCAGGCCGAGACCGTGCGCAAGATGGTCGTGGCGATGGCCAAGGACATCCGCGTGCTGGTCATCAAGCTGGCCGACCGTCTGCACAACGCCCGCACCTGGAAGTACGTGCCGTCCAAGTCGGCGGAGCGCAAGGCGCGCGAGACCGTCGAGATCTACGCGCCGCTGGCCCACCGGCTGGGCATGAACACGATCAAGTGGGAGCTGGAGGACCTGTCCTTCCAGGCCCTGTACCCCAAGGTGTACGACGAGATAGTCCACCTCGTCGCGGAACGGGCCCCCGCGCGCGAGGAGTACCTCGGCGTGGTGCGCGGCCAGATCGAGTCGGACCTGCGCAGCGCCAAGATCAAGGCGACCGTGACGGGCCGGCCGAAGCACTACTACTCGATCTACCAGAAGATGATCGTGCGCGGTCACGACTTCGCGGAGATCTACGACCTCGTCGGCACGCGCGTCCTCGTGGACACCGTGCGCGACTGCTATGCGGCGCTCGGCGCCATGCACGCGCGGTGGAACCCGGTCCCCGGCCGGTTCAAGGACTACATCGCGATGCCGAAGTTCAACATGTACCAGTCGCTGCACACGACGGTGATCGGGCCGGGCGGCAAGCCCGTCGAGATCCAGATCCGTACGCACGACATGCACCGCCGCGCCGAGTACGGCGTCGCGGCGCACTGGAAGTACAAGGAGAAGACGCCCGCCGGCGCGGGTGCCGGCGACCCGAAGAACCAGGACATGGCCTGGCTGCGCCAGCTCGTGGACTGGCAGCGCGAGACCGCCGACCCGGCGGAGTTCCTCGACTCGCTGCGGTTCGAGATCGGCGGCGACGAGGTCTACGTCTTCACGCCGAAGGGGATGGCGATGGCGCTGCCGGGCGGCGCCACGCCCGTCGACTTCGCGTACGCCGTGCACACCGAGGTCGGCCACCGCACCATGGGCGCCCGCGTGAACGGTCGCCTGGTGCCGCTCGACTCGCCGCTGGAGAACGGCGACGTCGTCGACGTCCTCACCTCGAAGTCGGAGACGGCGGGCCCGAGCCGGGACTGGCTCGGGTTCGTGAAGTCCCCGCGGGCGCGGAACAAGATCCGCCAGTGGTTCACCAAGGAGCGCCGCGAGGAGGCCGTCGAGACCGGCAAGGACTCGATCGCGAAGTCCATGCGCAAGCAGGGCCTGCCGATCCAGCGCCTCATGTCGCACGAGACCCTGCTCGGGGTCGCGGACGAGATGAACTACCAGGACGTCACGGGTCTGTACGCGGCCGTCGGCGAAGGGCTGATCTCCGCGAACAACGTGGTGGAGAAGCTCGTCAAGGCGCTCGGTGGCGCCGACGGCGCCGAGGAGGACATGGCCGAGGCGGCCCGGCCCGGCGGCCTCACCGCGCGGCGCGTGCGCTCGGGCGACCCGGGCGTCATGCTCAAGGGCTCCGACTCCGCCGACGTGTGGGTCAAGCTCGCCAAGTGCTGTACGCCGGTGCCGGGCGACGACATCGTCGGCTTCGTCACCCGTGGCCAGGGCGTGAGCGTGCACCGTTCGGACTGCGTGAACCTGGACGGTCTGCGCAAGCAGCCGGAGCGCCTGGTCGAGGTCGAGTGGACGCAGGGCGCCAACACGATGTTCCTGGTCCAGATCCAGGTCGAGGCGCTCGACCGGTCCCGCCTGCTCTCGGACGTCACCCGCGTGCTGTCCGAGAACCACGTGAACATCCTGTCGGCGTTCGTCTCGACGTCGGACGACCGGCTCGCGGTCTCCCGGTTCATCTTCGAGATGGCGGAGCCCGCGCACCTCGCGACCGTCCTCGCGGCGGTCCGGAAGGTCGAGGGCGTGTTCGACGTGCACCGCATCACCGGCACCAAGCCGGTGGAGCGACCGCAGCTGCCGGTCTGACCGGGTTCCCGAACCACCGGGTGAGCGGCCCGACCAGGTCTGCCTGGTCCTCGCCGACCCACACCACGTGGCCGTCCGGCCGGAGCAGCACAGCCGGCGCGTCCAGCTCCGCGCCGGGGTCGGCGACGCGCGTCACCCGGTCCGCCCACCCGGCCACGGAGAGGCGCCCGGTCCGGTCGAGCAGCACCCTGCGGCCGTCGTGCATCCGCTCGTAGAGGCGGCCCTGCTCCAGCCGGATGTCGCGCAGCCGCCGGCCGAGCAGCGCGTGCCCCTCGCCGACGTCGTAGCGGATCCCCGTCGCCATGACCTTCTCGGCCAGGCGCCGGTTCACGTCCTCGATGTCCATCAGCTCGGACAGCAGCCGGCGCACGGCCTGGGCGCCGGGTTCCAGGGACAGCAGCTCGCCCTGGGCGCGCGTGTTGTCCAGCACGTCGGCCGCCACCGGGTGGCGTTCGGCGTGGTAGCTGTCCAGCAGGCCCTCCGGCGCCCAGCCGCTGACCTCGGCGGCCAGCTTCCAGCCCAGGTTGAACGCGTCCTGGACCCCGAGGTTGAGCCCCTGCCCGCCGTACGGCGGGTGGACGTGCGCGGCGTCGCCCGCGAGCAGCACCCGGCCGACGCGGTAGCGGTCGGCCAGCCGGGTGGCGTCACCGAACCGGGACAGCCAGCGCGGCGAGTGCGCGCCGAAGTCGGTGCCGGCGAGCTTGCGCACCTGCTGCCTCAGCTCGTCCAGGGTGGGTGATGTGGCCCGGTCCTCGGCGACACCCTCCGCGGGTGCGCCGATGCGGAACAGCCCGTCCCCGAGCGGCATGGCGCCGAACTCCCGCTGGGTCTTGCGCACCTCGGTGACGACGGCGTCCACCTCCTCGGGCGGCGCGGTCAGCTCCACCTCGCCGAGCAGCGTCTCGCGTCGGGCGGGTTCACCGGGGAAGCCGACGCCGAGGAGCTTGCGCACGGTGCTGCGGCCACCGTCGCACCCGACGAGGTAGCGGGAGCGCAGCCGCGTCCCGTCCGCGAGGTCGGCGGTCACGCCGTCGTCGTCCTGGCTCAGGCCGACCAGCTCGCGGCTCCGGCGGATCTCGATGCCGAGGCTGACGGCGTGCTCGGTCAGCAGACGCTCCGTGGTGGGCTGCGGGATGCCGAGCACGTACGGGTAGGTGGTGTCGAGGCCGCCCTGCGTCGGCTTGCTGATCCCCGCGAAGCCGCCCACCGGGTACTGCTTGCCGAGCGGGAGGAATCGGTCCAGGAGTCCTCGCTGGTCCAGCACCTCGACGGTGCGGGCGTGCAGCCCCAGCCCGCGGACCACCTTGGTCGGCGCTGCCTCCCTGTCCAGCACGAGCACATGCACGCCCCGCAGCCGCAGCTCGCTCGCCAGCATCACGCCGGTCGGCCCGCCGCCCACCACTGTCACATCGATCATCGACTTCCCCCGTCAGCTCGCGATACCCGCAGGCTCTGGCCTGAGCCGCCGATTCTGCGTCACGACGGGGGTCTTGCCGCAAGACCCCCGGTGCGCTATAGGTTGAGAGTGGCGGGGAGCTGCGTTGTTCAGGCCGTGCCCGGCGCCCCTGGCAGCAGCTCGCCCAGATCGAAGCCGACCGGCTCCTCCAGCTGCTCGTAGGTGCACGACGCCGGCTCGCGGTCCGGGCGCCAGCGCTTGAACTGGGCGGTGTGCCGGAACCGTGTGCCCTCCATGTGGTCGTAGCCCACCTCCAGCACGCGCTCGGGACGCAGGGGAGTGAACGACAGGTCCTTGCCCGAGCTCCAGCGCGACTGCGCGCCGGGCAGCCGGTCGCCGGCCTCGCCGCTCGCCGGGTCGGTCCAGCCGTGCCACGGGTGCTCGTCCGCCGCCGGCGTGCCGGGCTCCACGACCAGTGGCGCCAGCTCGTCGACCAGCTCCGCGCGCCGGGTCGCCGAGAACGACGCGGCGACGCCGACGAACTGCAGCCGCGGACCGTCGTCGGACTCGTCCCACAGGCCCAGCAGCAGCGAGCCCAGCACCGGGGCCTCGGGCGTCGAGGTCTTGTGCAGCCGGTAGCCCGCCAGGACGACGTCGGCCGTGCGGGTGTGCTTGATCTTCAGCATCGCGCGCTTGTTGGGGGCGTACGGGCCGTCGGCGGGCTTGGCGACCACGCCGTCGAGACCCGCGCCCTCGAACGAGCCGAACCACTCCTGGGCCACCGCGGCGTCCAGGGTGCGCGGCGTGGCGAAGACGAGCGGACCCGTCAGGCCCAGCCCGTCCAGAGCCGCCAGCCGTTCGGTGAGCGGCCGGTCCACGAGCGACTCGTCGCCCAGCGCGAGCACGTCGAACACCACGAGCGCGGCGGGCGTCGTCCCGGCGAGCATGTTCACGCGCGACGCCGCCGGGTGGATGCGCTGGGACAGCAGCTCGAAGTTCAGGTGCGCCGCGCCGCCGTCGGGCGTCTGCGCGATGACTATCTCGCCGTCGACCACGCACCGCTCCGGGAGCGCCTCCCGGACCGCCGCGACGACGTCCGGGAAGTAGCGGTCCATGGGCTTGGTGTTCCGTGAGTCGATCCGGACCTCGTCGCCGTCGCGGTAGACGATGGCGCGAAAGCCGTCCCACTTCGGCTCGTAGACGTAGGCGGGACCGACGTCGGTCTCCGCCTGGGCCGGGATCGACACGACACTCTTGGCGAGCATCGGCCGGACCGGTGGCTGCACGGGCAGGTTGAGTGTGGTCACGGTACGAGCCTGCCTCAGCGCGGGACGTAGCGCAGGTAGACGGCACCGTTCGCGAGGTAGCTCAGGGTTCCCATGCACCCTCCGACGGCGTCGCCGGGCGAAACTCATCGGTCCGTGCGCGTGCCGGGCCGCGCGTGCGAGCCGCTGGGGGCTGGGCCATGGTGGAGATGAACGGTGCTGACGGTGAACGGTCAGCCAGAACGGGAGGAGCAGCCATGCCGAAGCGAGACCCGGGCCCGAGCGTCAAGGACAAGGAGCTGTACGAGAAGCTCCGCGATGACGGCAGCTCCAAGGAGAAGTCGGCGCGCATCGCGAACGCCGCGGCGAACACGTCCCGCAAGAGCGTCGGTCGCAAGGGCGGCAAGTCGCCCGAGTACGACGACTGGACGGCGGAAGACCTGCGCAAGCGTGCTGCCGAGATCGGCATCAAGGGCCGGTCCAAGATGCGCAAGGCCGACCTGATCAGGGCGCTCCGCAACCACTGACCTCGGCCGGGTCAGTCCTGGCTCTTGTCGCGGTCCTTGTCGCGGCTGGGCTGGACGCGCTTGGGCTCGCCCGGCATCTTCGGATACTCCGGGGGATAGGGCAGGTCCTCCAGGCCGTTCGCCTCATCCCGGGCCGCGAGCTCCAGGGCCGAGTCCAGCGAGCAGTCCAGCGACGGGTCGCGGTCGGCGCGCAGCGCGGCGAACAGGTCGCCCCGCTCGGCGAACCTGCCCGGCGCGCTCAGGACGTCGAAGTCGTCCGGATGCACGTCGGCGACCTCGTCCCAGTCGAGGGGCATCGAGACGGTGGCCTTCCCGTTGGCCCGGATCGAGTAGGCCGAGGCGATGGTGCGGTCGCGCGCCATCTGGTTGTAGTCCACGAAGATGGCCTCGCCTCGCTCCTCCTTCCACCACCGGGTGGTGACCTTGCCCGGCAGCCTGCGCTCCAGCTCCCGCCCGATCGCGATGGTCGCCCGTCGCGCCTGCGTGAACGTCCACCGGGGCTCCAGCGGCACGAACACGTGCAGCCCGCGCCCGCCGGACGTCTTGGGATACCCGGTCAGGCTCAGTTCGCCCAGCAGCTCCCGCAGGTGCGGGGCGACGGCGGCCGCGTCGTCGAAGTCGGTGCCCGGCTGCGGGTCGAGGTCGATCCGCAGCTGGTCGACCGACTCGACGTCGTCGCGCCGCACCGGCCAGGGGTGGAAGGTGAGCGTGCCCATGTTGGCCGCCCAGGCCACCACCGCGGGCTCGGTGGGGCACACCTCGTCCGCCGTCCGGCCCGACGGGAACGCGATGGTCGCGGTCTCGACGTAGTCCGGCGCACCCTTCGGGACACGCTTCTGGTAGAAGCCGTCGCCCTTCGGGTCGTCCGGCTTCGGCATCCGCGTCGCGAGGCGCGCACCCTCGTGCCAGCCCTTGGGCCAGCGCTCCAGCGTCGTCGGGCGGTGCAGGAGGGCGCCGGTGATGCCGTCGGACACGGCGACGAAGTACTCGACGACCTGCAGCTTGGTGATTCCACGGGGAAAGACGACGCGGTCCGGGCTCGTGACGCGCACGGTACGGCCCGCGACGTCGAGCTCCACCGCTGGTGTCTTGGATGCGGCCATGACCCGAACCTAGCCCGCAAGCTGCTCCAGCGCTGCTGAAAGCGCCCGGTGCGCCGCAGGGCGGCCGACCACCCGGACGCGCCGGTCGAGCAGTCGGGCAGCGTGTCTCAGGTCCACACCGCGCTCTGCCAGGGCGACGAGGACGTGCACGGCGGCCTCCAACGAAGCCGTACAGGCGACGTCGAGAGCGGTGCGAACGAGCCCTGTCACCGGCACCCCCGCGAGCCGAACCGTGTCCCGCGCGAGCCCTGGCGCACGCCGTACGATCCGGCCCGGGCGGGGTGCGGGGCAGTGCGTGTCGGGGGAGTAGGCCAGCTCCACCGGTGCGTCCGCCGGCCAGGCCGGGGTCACGACGCCGTCGTACACGCCCGTGTGCACCCAGGCGGCCGTCGAGGCCGCGAGCACGCAGCGCACGGCGACGTCGTCCGCGAGCACCAGCGCACGGTGCCGCGAGCCGACCACCGAGGCCGCGGCCACGGCAGCGCCGTCCCTCAGCTCGACCAGGGCGCCCGCCCGCCGCAGGTCGGACCACGCCACCTGCCCACCCACGTGCGCGGGCGTCACGACCAGTGGGACGGGCGCCGGACGAGGATCGAGCAGCGCGGCGAGGGAGACACCCGGCAATTGCATGCGCAGAACCTACGCGCAACGGGCCCGGTCGCGCTGTGCGACCGGGCCCGCTGTGGACAACTCCGGGGGCGTCAGCCCTTGGAGTCCTCCGCCGCCTTGACCACCTGCTCGAGCCACGAGCGACGGGCCGTGACCGCAGCCTCCAGCTCGGAGATCTTGCGCTTGTCGCCCTTGGCCTGAGCGGCCGCGAGGTCCGCCTCGAGACCCTCGATGGCGGACTGGAGCTGCGCCGCGGCACCCTCCGCACGTGCACGCGTCTCCGGGTTGCTCCGCTTCCACTGCGCCTGGTCGGCGTCGCGGATCGCGGTCTCGACCGCACGCAGCCGGCCCTCGACACGCTGGATGTCACCGCGAGGAACCTTGCCGGCCTCCTCCCACCGCTCCTGGAGGGTGCGCAGCACGGCCTTGGCCTTGTTCAGGTCCTTGACCGGCACCAGCGCCTCGGCCTCCAGCAGCAGCTCCTCCTTGACCTTGAGGTTCTCGCCGTACTCCGCGTCGATGACGGCGTTCTCGGCGTCCCGCGCCTCGAAGAACCGGTCCTGTGCGGCCCTGAACCGGGCCCACAGGGCGTCGTCGTCCTTGCGCGACGCGCGGCCGGCCGCCTTCCAGCGCGTCATGAGGTCGCGGTACGCGCCCGCGGTGTAACCCCAGTCCGTGCTGGTGGACAGCGCCTCCGCCTCCGAGACCAGCTTCTCCTTCTCGACCTTGGCGCTGCTGTTGCGCTGCTCCAGGTCGGCGAAGAAGTGCCGGCGCTCGCGGTCGAACGCGGTGCGGGCGTGGCTGAACCGCTTCCAGAGCGACTCCTCCGTCGGGCGGTCGATACGGGGCCCGGAACGCTGGGCTTCCTTCCAGCGGTCGAGCAGGAGACGCAGCTCCTCGCCTGCGGGGCGCCACTGCATCTTGCTCGGGTCGGTCGCCGCGATCTTCTCGGCGGACTCCACGATGGAGGTGCGGGCAGCGACGGCCTCCGCCTTCGCGGCGGACCGGGCCTCCTCGAGTGCGGCCCGGCGCTCGGCGGCGCGGCCGCGCAGCGTCTCGACACGTGCCCGCAGGGCGTCCAGGTCGCCGACGGCGGCGGGCTCGGCGGTCTCCTCGCCGAGCTTCTGGAGCGTCTGGTCGATCTCGCGCACCGACAGGTCGGCACTGTCCAGACGGGCCTCGAACAGGCCCACCTTCGCGGCGAGGTCGAGGTACCGGCGCACGTACAGCGCCAGCGCCTCCTCGGTGGTGACACCGGGGAACTGGCCGACGATGCGCTCGCCCGCGGAGTCACGGACGTACACGTTGCCATCGTCGTCCACGCGGCCGAACTTCTCGGCCTCGGCGTGGGCGGCGGCGTCGGCGACCGGCACCACGGGCGCGGGGGCGGAGGCCGGCGCAGCCTGTGCCGCGGCGGACGACGGCGCGCCCGGCTTGGGCGGACGCGGCCTCGCGAGCGCGGCCGGCGACGGGATCGCCGACGGCTTCGCGGGCACGGGCGGGGCGGCAGGAGCCGGGGCCGGCGTCGCTTCGGCAGCGGCCTCGGCAGGCGCCTCGGCGTCGGCCTGAGGAGCCTCCTCGACAGGAGCCTCCTCGACGGGAGCCTCTTCGGCTTCGACGGGAGCCTCCTCGACAGGAGCCTCCTCAGCGGTGGGCTCGGTCACGGCCTCGGGGGCCGCCTCGACGACGGGCTCCTCGACGACGGGCTCCTCGGCCGGGGCCGCCTCAGCGGCGTCCTCGGGTACTTCCACCTCGGCCGGTGCCTCGGTCACCTCTGCTGCCTCGCTCACCGCCTCGGCGGGAGATTCGGCTGCGGTCGGAGTCTCGGCCACGGGCTCGGCGGGCGCGTCCTGCTGGACGGGCTCTGCCGAGCGGGAAGTGGGTTCGCTCACTGGGTCTCAACTCCTTCGATGGTGACCGGGGTGACTGGCGCAACAGATGTGCCGCCTGCCGTTCCCGCGTCAGCGACTGCCTGGACGAAGTCCAAGCCGGATGTGATCGTGCCGAAGACCGTGTACCCGCCGGCTGCGTCGGAGGGGATGGTCGATTCCTCGTAGACGAGGAAGAACTGGGAGCCCATGGACTCGGCGTCACCGCCGCGGCGCGCCATCGCCACGGTGCCCGCGGGATAGACGTCGCTCGTAGGGGCGTTCTCGATCGGACCGAACGAGTAGCCCGGGCTGCCGGATCCGGTGAACGTCGGGTCGCCGCACTGGAGCACGTAGATGCCCTCCGTGACGAGCCGGTGGCAGCCGGTGCCGTCGAAGTAGCCACCCTGGGCGAGCGTGACGAAGCTGGCGACGGCCTGCGGGGCGTTCTCGCCGTCGAGCTCGAGGACGATGTCCGCTTCCGTGTCGCCCGAGCACGCCTGCAGCGTGACCGTCCACGTACGGTCCTCGGCGACCGACGGGTCGGCGAGCTCGTAGTCGTCGCGCGCCTCCTCGACGCCCGCGGGACACGCGCCGGACGCCTCGGGTGCGTCGTCGCCTGCGTTGTCGTTGATCAGCGCCGAGACCACGAACGCGCCGACCAGCGCGAGCACGGTGAAGAGCGCGACCAGGCCCCAGAGCCGCTGCCTGTGGGCGCGCTTGGCCGCCTGCCGCTGCGCTCGTTTCTCCGCCTGCCTGGCCTGCTGCGCGCGCTGCCGCTGCTTGGTGGACGCCACCGCGTTCCCTTCTCCGTGCTCTCTTGTGCTCGCCTCGACCCGGGGCTTGGCCGCGCTGGACCGATTCACTGCCGGATCCGGGGCGAATCACCCCGTGCGGGGACAGTGTAGGCATCGGATGCCATGACGTACTGTCTGAACCTTTTCACCGAAGGGTGAAGAGGGCCTGTCAGCGGGGCCGCCAGCCGCTAACGTGGACTTCGTGGAGCTCCGTGTAGTGGTCGCACCCGTGTTCGGCACCAACTGCTGCGTCGTGTCCTCCGGCACCGACTGCGTGGTCGTCGACGCCGGCGCGGGAGTGGCCGACGCCGTCGCGCGCCTGGTCGACGAGGAGGGCCTGACCCCGCGCGCGGTCCTCGCCACGCACGGCCACGCCGACCACACGTGGGACGCCGGCGAGCTCTGCGCGCGGTACGACGTCCCGATGCGGCTGCACGAGGCCGACGCCTACCGGCTCGCCGACCCGTTCGGCACCCTGAGCCCCGCGCTCGAGGCCGCGCTCGGTCTGCACCGCGACGACTACCGCGCGCCCGCCGTCGTCGAACCGTTCGCCACGCCCGGCGGCTCCGCGGTGCTGACCTTCGGGCAGGTCACCCTGCACGCCCTGCACGCACCCGGCCACACGGAGGGCTCCACCCTCTACCGCCCCGACGACACGGTGATCCTCACCGGAGACGTCCTGTTCGCGGGCTCCGTCGGCCGCACCGACCTGCACGGCGGCTCGGGCCACGTGATGAGCGAGACGCTGCGCGAGGTGGTGCGAGGGCTGGACCCGGCGCTCGCCGTCGTACCTGGGCACGGGCCCGCCACCACCGTGGCGCACGAGCTGGAGACCAACCCCTTCCTCGCCGCGGAACGCATATGAGGGTCAGATGAGGGTCTACGTCGACCACCGCGCCGGGATGGCGGCGGAGGGCTGGTCGGCGGCGTGGACCTTCGACCTGGAGCACTGGGGTACCTGCGGCCAGGGGCCCGACGACGCCGCGGCGCTGGCCGACCTCGGTGTCCGGTGCGGCCTCGGCACCATGGCCGTCGAAGCCGGGGAGCTCCAGGTCGCGGAGCGCGTGGACCGTGCGCGGACCGGGGACGAGACGGTGTTCGCCCGGGACCGGGTACCGGCGTCGGAGGCGGAACGAGAGACGACGCTCGCGATCCTCGGGCACGCGCGGGCAAGGACCCTGGAGCTGGTGCGCTCGGCGCCGCCCAGCGTGCTGGCACACCGCGAGCCGGACCGCGTGCTCCCGCCCTACGCCTGGTGGCACACGGTGGGGCAGCTCGCGCTGCACATCGCGGATACCGAGTCGCGCTACTACCTGCCGATGCTCGGGCTCCCCTCGCGGGACCGGGCGAGCGACCTCGTGACCGAGCTGGAGGAGTCCGGCGAGCACGTGCGGCGCGTGGTGTCGCAGATGGCGTTGCACCTGGAGTCGTCGTCCGACCGCAACGGGAGCTGGACCAGCGTCAAGATGCTGCGCCGGCTGGCGTGGCACGAACGCGGAGAGCTCGAGGTACTGGATCGGCTGGTCGCGCACGCGCCTGTGGAAAGGCCGGGCTGACAGCACCCCGCTCGTGGGAAGATCTGTGGCATGGCAAAGCCCACTCCTCTCTCCGGTTTCCCCGAATGGCTCCCTGACGGTCGCATCGTCGAGCAGCACGTCCTCGACACCCTGCGACACACCTTCGAGCTGCACGGGTTCGCCGGTATCGAGACGCGGGCCGTGGAGCCGCTGGACCAGCTGCTGCGCAAGGGCGAGACCTCCAAGGAGGTCTATCTGCTGTCGCGGCTGCAGGACGAGGACGGTCCCGAGAAGCTCGACCAGCAGCAGGGCCGGGAGAAGCAGCTCGGCCTGCACTTCGACCTGACCGTGCCGTTCGCGCGCTACGTGCTCGAGAACGCGGGCAAGCTCGCGTTCCCCCTCAAGCGCTACCAGATCCAGAAGGTCTGGCGCGGCGAGCGCCCCCAGGACGGCCGGTTCCGCGAGTTCATCCAGGCCGACATCGACGTCGTCGGCGCGGGCGAGCTCCCGTACCACTTCGAGGTCGAGGTGCCGCTCGTCATCGCCGAGGCCCTCGGCTCGCTGGCCGGGATCGGCCTGCCGCCGGTCCGCATCCTGGTGAACAACCGCAGGGTCGCCGAGGGCTTCTACCGCGGCATCGGCCTGGACGACGTCGAGGGCGTGCTGCGCCAGATCGACAAGCTCGACAAGATCGGGCCCGAGAAGGTCTCCGGCCTGCTCGTCGCCGAGTGCGGTGCCACGGAGGACCAGGCCAAGGCCTGCCTGGCGCTCGCATCCATCTCCGGGTCGGACGTCGGGGTGATCGCCGAGGTCCGTGCCCTCGCCGAGTCGCACGGCGCGGTGACGGAGCTGCTGGAGACCGGCCTGGGCGAGCTGGAGGCCCTGATCGCGGCGGCCTCGGAGCGTGCTCCGGGCGTGGTCGTGGCGGACCTCAAGATCGCACGCGGGCTCGACTACTACACGGGCTCCGTCTACGAGACGGTGCTGGTCGGGCACGAGCAGCTCGGCTCGGTCTGCTCGGGCGGCCGCTACGACACGCTCGCCTCGGACGGCAGGAACACGTACCCGGGCGTCGGTCTGTCGATCGGCGTCTCGCGCCTGGTGTCGCGCCTGCTGTCCGCGGAGCTCGTGCGGGCGACGCGTTCGGTGCCGTCAGCGGTGCTCGTCGCCGTGTCGTCGGAGGAGGAGCGCGTCGTGTCCGATGCCGTGGCCACAGCGTTGCGAGCCCGCGACATCCCGGTCGAGGTCGCGCCGAGCGCTGCCAAGTTCGGCAAGCAGATCAAGTACGCGGACCGGCGTGGCATCCCGTTCGTGTGGTTCCCGGGCACCGCGGGGGAGGACGGCGTGGTGGGCGCCGACCAGGTCAAGGACATCCGCTCCGGCGAGCAGGTGGACGCCGACGCCGCGACGTGGGCGCCGTCCGAAGCGGACCGCTGGCCGCAGGTCGTCCCGGTGCCGTGACCGACTGGCGTTCGACGCCGCGGGCGTAAGAACTTGACGCCTGTTCGAACGAATGTTCGAATCGGGTATGCGTTGGAACGGTCAGGCGATCAATCACGACGACGGTGCGCTTCCCGGGCTCGGGCTGCCCGGGTTGCGCACCGCCGGGCTGCTGCGGACGGTCCGGTCGCCCGAGTTCGCGGGCGTGACCTTCCACGAGGTGCTGGCCAAGAGCGCGCTGTCGAAGGTCCCGGCGGCATCGCAGATGCCGTTCAAGTGGACCGTGAACCCTTACCGCGGCTGCTCCCATGCGTGTACCTATTGCGTGGACCCGTCGACGCTCGTGCTGATGGCGGACGGTCGCCAGAAGCAGATCCGGGACGTCATGGTGGGTGACCGGATCGTCGGGACCGAGCGTGACGGCACCTACCGCCGATTCGTCGAGACGGAAGTCTTGGCGCGCTGGGGCACGGTCAAGCACGCCTACCGGGTGACGCTCGAGGACGGTACGGAGATCGTGGCCAGCGGCGATCACCGATTTCTCACCGAGCGTGGCTGGAAGTACGTCGCCCCGCTGCCGAAGGGCGACGGACAGCGTCCGTACCTGACGACCAACAACCGGCTCCAAGGGTTCGGGCTGGGAATGGTTGCTGACGCCTACACCGCGCCGCCCGAGTCCGCCGACTACCGGAGGGGCTACCTCACGGGAATGATCCGCCGTGACGGCATGCTCTTCGAAGGGACCTACCCGAGGAAGAGGGGCGGAACGACACGGGTCACGATGTTCCGCTTGGCCCTGGCCGACGAAGAAGCCCTGTCCCGCTCGCAGAGCTATCTCGCCGTGTCCGGTGTGGCGACCGACCGCCGTCCGTTCGCGATCGCAACCGAGAAGCGGCGTGCGATGCACGGCATCTTCACGGCGAAGCGAGCCAACTTCGCGGCGATCCACGAGATCATCGAGTGGCCCGATCTGCCCAACCGGGACTGGTACACCGGCTTCCTCGCGGGGATCTTCGACGCTGAGGGCGGTTGCGACGGTCAGATCCTGCGGATCTCCAACTCGGACGACCGGATGCTCTCCACGACCATGAAGGCCATGGACGTGCTCGGCATACCGCACGTCAGGGAGCCCGCCAACAAGATCGGCGTGGCTGACATCCGTGTCATCGGCGGGCTGTCCAGCCGACGCCGATTCTTCGCGCTCACCAACCCGGCGATCACCCGGAAGCTCAAGATCATCGGCGCCGCCGTCAAGACCTCCGTGTCGTTGCGGGTCGTCTCCATCGAGAGTCTCGGGGGTGACTCGGAGATGGTCGACATCACGACAGGGACCGGCGACTTCATCGCCAACGGCGTGATCAGCCACAACTGCTTCGCGCGTCCGACCCACGAATATCTGGACCTGGACTCCGGGCACGACTTCGACTCCCAGGTAGTCGTCAAGGTCAACGCCGACCAGGTGCTGCGCGCCGAGCTGGCCAAGCCGTCCTGGACCCACGAGGCCGTCGCGCTCGGCACCAACACCGACCCGTACCAGCGGGCCGAGGGCCGCTACAAGCTCATGCCCGGCATCATCTCGGCGCTCGCGGACTCGGGCACGCCGTTCTCGATCCTCACCAAGGGCACGCTGCTGCGGCGCGACCTGCCGCTGCTGACCCAGGCCGCCGAGAGGGTCGACGTCGGTCTCGGGGTGTCGCTCGCGTTCGCCGACTCGCCGGCCGGCAAGGAACTGCAGCAGGCCGTCGAGCCCGGCACGCCCACACCACGCGCTCGCCTCGACCTGATCCGCGCGATCCGGGCCACCGGCCTGCCGTGCGGCGTCATGGTCGCGCCGGTCCTGCCGTGGCTCACGGACTCGCTCGCCCACCTCGAACGGCTCCTCGACGACCTCGTCGACGCCGGCGCGACGGGCGTCACCGTCCTGCCGCTGCACCTGCGGCCCGGTGCCCGCGAGTGGTACCTGGGCTGGCTCGAACGGGACCACCCGCACCTCGTGGAGGGCTACGGCCGGGTCTACGCGCGCGGCGCCTACGCGCACAAGGGCTACCGCGACTGGCTCTGGGAGCGGGTGCGACCGCTGATCGCCGAGCGCGGGCTCGGGGGTGCGGCCATGCACCGCGTGCGGCCCGCCGGGGCGCACGAGAGCGGTCAGCACGTCGAGGGCGACTACCCGCGTGGTGCGTTCAGCGGGGTGCGGGCCGACGGCACCGGTGCGGCGTCCCTGGTCGCGGACGTCGGAAGCGAGACCCTGTTCTGATGGAGCACCCTTCCCCGCTCGAGGACCCTCGCCTCGCCGGCTACCTGCTCGAACCTCTCACCGGTGGCTGGTCCGGGGAGACCTTCCTCGCCACCCTGGACGGCAGGTCCGGGACGGCGGCCGGCAACCAGGTAGTGGTCCGGTACTTCGCCGACGCGCGGCATGCCGAGCACGCAGCGAGGATCCAGGCGGCGCTGCTCGCCCGGGTCTGCGGCCTCCTCCCCGTCCCGGTGGTCCACCAGGCCCACGACGGCGACGCCACCCTGCCGGGTCTGCTGATCACGGAGCTGGTGCCGGGGGAACGGGGCGACCTGGTCCTCGCGCGGCTGACGGCAGGCGGCGCGGAGCCCAGGAGGCAGGCGGACGCCCTGCGTACGGCGGGCCGCGCGCTCGGCCGGATCGCGGGGGCGCTCGCCGCCGTCCCGATGCCCCGGACCGGGATGTTCGCGGACGCGACGCTCCGGATCGAGCCCTTCGACCTCTGGCTCCCGGACTGGGTCGACACCCATGCTCCGCGGCTGGCGGAGTCCGGCTGGTCCGACGGCGAGATCGGCGCGCTCCGGGCCGTTGCCGAGCGTGCCGCCCGTGAGCTCGACGGTGCCCCTGCCTGCCTCGTGCACAGCGACCTGAACCCGAAGAACGTGCTGCTCGACCCCGTGACGCTTGAGGTGACGGGCGTGCTCGACTGGGAGTTCGCGCACGCCGGCCACCCCGCCACCGACCTGGGCAACCTTCTGCGCTTCGACCGCGAACCCGCCTACGTCGAGGGCGTCCTGGACGGCTACCTCGCCGCGGCCGGGACCGCGGGTGGCGCCCGGGGTGAGGGCGGTGACCCGGGCGAGCCCGCCCGCCGTCGGGCAACCGAGCTTGCCCGGGCCGCCGACCTGGTCGCCCTGGTGGACCTTGCGGCCCGCCCCGCTCGCCCGGCGACCAACCCGGTGGTCCGTCGAGCGCGGGAGCACCTGCGTGCGATCGCTCGTACCGGGGACGTGCACGCCGCACCCGGACCCGCGGCGTTAGCGTGTGGCCATGCCTGAGCTCGTTCCGCACACCGTCGCGCCCGGCGCCCTCGCCAGGCTTCCGCAGCCCACGTTCCCGCTCGGTGAGGGCGTCGAGCTGCGCCCGTGGGCCGACGGCGACGCCCCGGCCGTCATGTCGGCCTACGCGGATCCGGACATCCGGCGCTGGCACGTGCGCGGGATCGACTCGGTCGACGAGGCACACGAGATGATCACGGCCTGGCGGCAGGCGTGGGCACAGGAGCGGCGTCTTGAGTGGGCGGTCGCCGAGACCGATGGTGCGGTGCTCGGCCGGCTTGCTCTCAAGGACCTCGTCCTGTTCGACGGTATCGCCGAGGTCGCGTACTGGACCGTGCCCGCAGCTCGGGGACGCGGACTGGCGGCGAGGGCGCTGGCCGCGGCGAGCGGCTGGGCGTTCGACGTCGGCTTCCGGCGCCTGGAGCTGCAGCACTCGACGCGGAACCCGGCGTCGTGCCGGGTGGCGGAGAAGGCGCGCTTCCCCTGGGAGGGGACCCGCCATGGGTCGGTCCTGCACGCGGACGGCCACCACGACATGCACGTCCATACCCGTCTGACACCGAGCGCGTCCGCCTGACCAGGGCCCGAGTGCGAGGACCCTGCGGGCGATGGCCCGCGCCAGGGACAGGTACGCCGTACCCTGACCTGCGGCGCTACCGTGTGGCCATGACCGAGCTCGTTCCTTGCCCCTGCCCGGCCACGGTAGGCCGCGCCCTCGGCCAGCAGTCCAGAAAGGCACCATGATGACCACCGCCCCAGTCCCCGAGTGGCCCCGCATCGAGGCCGTGGCCCGGCCCGACGGCACTGGTGAGCTCACGATCGACGGCGTCACGTATCCGGTCCAGGCACCCACGGTCGAGGAAGTCCGGCTGATGGTCCTCGCGCGCATCGCCGACACCGCTGCCGAGCTCCAGCGCCCGGTGCGCGTCCTGGCCATCGAGCTGGACGGGCAGTGGCCTCTGATCGTGCATCCTGATGGACGCGTCCAGGCGGACGACGGCCTTCCGGCGAGCCCCGCGCCGTCGCCCTCGGTCTTCGCGCCGAACACGGCGGGCACGGGCGAGGCGGTGCTCCCGGAGGCGCCCGCGACCGGCGCGGCCGCTCCCGCCGTCGAACAGCCCGCGATCGAGCAGCCCGACACCGATGCCTGGGCACGCGCCGCCAGGCAGGCTCAGGCCACCGCGATCCCGGCCGTGCCACAGGAGATCACCGACTCCGCTCCGGTCGTCGAGCCGACGTCCCGCGAGCTGCCCGACGACACCACGGTCGTGCGAGCCCATGGCGAGGTCCTCGACGCGGCGCCTTTCGAGCTGCCCGATGACGTGACGGCCGTGCGCGCCCACAGCGAGGTGGTCGACGCGGCGCCGCTCCTCGACGTGCCCGACGACGTGACGGCCGTGCGAGCCCATGGCGAGGCCGTCGGCACCGCACCGGTCTTCGAGCTGCCCGACGACGTCAAGCTCGTGCGAGCCCCTGACAAGGCCGTCGGCACCGCGCCGTTCCTTGAGCCGCCCGAGGTCGACACCGTGGTGCGAACTCATGGCGAGGTCGGGCTCGCCGCGCCCGCGCCCGCCGAGCCAGTGGCCCCGCGCCGGCGTCGCGTGGTCTGGTTGACGGCCGCCGTCGTGGGGGCCGTGGTGCTGGTCGCTGCCGGGACGTTCGGGGTGATCGCGCTGACCGGCAATCTTCCCGAGCCTGGGCCGACGACCCCGGCGGGCGGCTTGCCGGGCGCGGGAGCGACTCTCCCGGTCCAGGCACCCGTGGGTTATGACCAGACCGCACTCTGGTCGGTCCCGGTCGGCAGCGAACCGCAGATCCTGCTCACCCCCGACGACGGAGTCCTTGCCGCACCCGTGGGGGACGACAAGTTCGCCATCTTCGACCGGACCACGGGAAGCACGACCTGGGAAGGGCGTGACCCCGTCGAGGGCATCCGTGTCTCGCAGGTCGGTGAGGAACCCGTGCTGGCCGCCGACAGCCCAGGGACTCTGCACCTGTGGCCGCTGACCGCCCCCGACCCCGCGGCTGCCACCACTATCGAGCTCGGCAGCGACGAGGCCGAGGTCACCTACAGCGGCCCGGCACCGTTGATCGTGCTCCCGGACCAGAGCGTGGTCCTTCTCGACAAGAAGAGCGCCAAGCCCGTCACCCGCGACGTCCCCGACGGCGCGACCGCGGTGGTCGCGACCGCCGAGCACGTCATCGCGGTCGGCCCTCGCGTCTGGTGGACCATCACCGATGACGCGGATCCTGTTCGCAAGAGCCTGCCCAGGCCCGAGCAGGCGGTCGGCGACCCGACAGCGGCGATCGCTGTCCGCGGCGACCAGCTGGCCGTGGTCTGGCGGACCAAGGACTCGGCCAAGGACGTCCTCGCGCTGGTCAGCCTGAAGAGCAACGCTATCCGCACGACCGGCCTGATCCGGTCCTCGGCGTTCCCGCCCGACGCCGAACCTCTCCGGGGCCGTGACGGCACCGCCCGGACGATCGGGCCGGTACTCCTGGACATCGGCCCCGAACCCGTGATCGCCGACCTCGGGGACATCACCCCCGAAGCCGTGATCGGGCGCACCGTCTACGGCACCAGCAAGAGCAAGCCCGCCGTCGCGACCTGGCGCCCCGACGGCGTCAAGCTCAAGATCACCGAGAACCCCGCCGAGAGCGCACCGGTGGCGGCGCTGACCAAGAACATCGCGTTCGTCGTCGCGACACAGGACGGCGAGACCATCCTGTACGCCCTGCCCCGCACCGAGAAGAAGAACTCCTGACCGGGCGAATTTTCGTGGCGCATGCCTGATTCACCTGTTTCACTCGGCGCATGATCTTGCGCTCGACGGCGTCGCGCCGAGCACGTGCGGCCCTCACCCCAGTCCTGTCCGTACTCTTCGTCGGTTCGCTGCTGGCCGTGGGCGCCGTGCCCGCCCAGTCAGCGACCAAGACCTCGCCGTCAGCCGCGGCGACTACAGCTGACATCCCCTGGACCACATGCGCGAACGAGGCTGCCGCGGCCTTTGACTGCGCCACGATCGAGGTGCCCTCCGACTACGACGAGCCGCAGGGGCCCACCACCACTGTCGCGGTGACCCGCCTGCCCGCGCTGGACCAGGAGAACCGCATCGGCAGCGCGGTGGTCAACTTCGGCGGACCCGGCGGGCCCGGCGTGGCGACCCTGCACGGGATCGGCGCGGGGCTCTTCGACGCGTCCGTCCGCGAGCGCTTCGACATCGTCAGCTTCGACCCGCGCGGCGTCGGGACGTCCGATCCGGTCACGTGCTTCCCGACGCTGGAGGACGAGCAGGCGTTCATGGCGTCGAGCCTGATCCTCCCGCAGGACGAGTCGGAGAACGCCCGGTTCGTCCGTGAGGCGGCGACGCTCGCCAGGGGCTGCACGATCTTCGGCGGCGACCGCCTGGCGACGGCGTCGACGGCCAACGTGGCCCGCGACCTGGACGTGCTGCGGCAGCGCCTGGGCGAGGACACGCTCACCTACGTGGGCTACTCGTACGGCACGGTCCTCGGCGCGACGTACGGAGCGCTCTTCCCGGACAACGTGCGCGCGATGGTGCTCGACGGCACGCTCGACCCCCGGGTGTGGACGGGAGACGCGGACGGCAAGCTCTTCGGCGACCGGATCCGGCAGGCCGAGGGCGCCAGCGAGACCTACGCCGAGTTCGTGCGGCTCTGCACCGAGGCGGGCGAGCGGTGCGCGCTCAACGCCCTGGGGGACCCCGCCGAGGTCGTCGAGGGTGTCTACGCGGCGCTGAAGGAGCAGCCCGTCGAGCTCCCGACTGGCCCAGGGACGACCATGACGTTCGGGTACGGCCACCTGGTGGGCCAGATGTTCTTCACGATGTGGGACTCGGCGGACTGGACGAGCCAGGCGGCCTTCGTCGCGCAGCTCGCGGTGCTGACGGGCGTGGTCCCGTCGACGAGCGCCGAGGCCGCCCGGGGCTCTGGCCTGTCGATCAGCGAGCTGCTGCGCCGCCTCGGTATCTCGGAGGACTACCGGTCCATCGGTGGCCAGGTCGGCCCCGTCTGCGCGGACGCCGACTTCCCGGGCCGCGTGTCGTCCTACCCGGCCAAGGTCGAGGCGCTCGACGAGCAGTACCCGCACTTCGGGCTGTTCCGCGGCTGGCTCGGCATCCAGTGCGAGTTCGTGCCCGTCGAGGACGAGGACGCCTACGCCGGCCCGTGGGAGCAGACGACGCAGCAGCCGGTGCTCGTGATCGGGACCCGGTTCGACCCGGCCACGAGCTACCACTTCACCGCGCCGTACGCCTCCCTGTGGCCGGACGCCCGGATGCTCACCGTCGACGGCTGGGGGCACACGACGATCGGCCGGAGCGACTGCGCCGACGCGGCGATCGCGCAGTACCTCGTCACGCTCGAGGCCGACGACGGCGCGGTGTGCCAGCAGGACCTCGTGCCGTTCGCGCCGGCCGGCTGACCGTCGTCTCCGCGAGGTAGAGCGCCTGTCCGGGTCTCCCTGTTGTCGCCAGGGAGACCCGGACAGGCGCTCTACCTCGCGGAAGCGGGCGTCAGGCGCGCAGGGTCTCCAGGTGCTCGGCGATCCGGCCGATCGCCTCGGTGAGGACGTCGACGTCGGGCAGCGTCACGAGCCGGAAGTGGTCGGGCTCCGGCCAGTTGAACCCGGTGCCGTGCGTGACCAGGATCTTCTTGTCGCGCAGCAGCCCGATCACGAAGGCCTCGTCGTCCTTGATCCGGTACACCTCGGGATCCAGCCGCGGGAAGCAGTACAGCGCTCCGCGTGGCCGCACCGACGTGACGCCCGGGATGTCGTTGAGCAGCTTGTCGGCGAGCATCGACTGCTCGTAGAACCGGCCGCCGGGCACGATGAACTGCTCGATCGACTGGTAGCCGCCCAGCGCCGTCTGGATGGCGTGCTGTGCGGGCACGTTGGCGCACATGCGCATGTTCGCGACGAGGGTGAGGCCCTCGAGGAAGTCCCTGGCCCGGTGCTTGGGGCCGGAGATCATGGCCCAGCCGGACCGGTAGCCGCAGACCCGGTACGCCTTCGACAGGCCGCTGAACGTGATGCACAGGACGTCGTCGGCGGCGAAGGTCGCGGTGTGGTGGTGCGTGGCGCCGTCGAACAGGATCTTCTCGTAGATCTCGTCGCTCAGGAGGATCAGGTCGTGCTTGCGGGCCAGCTCCGCGAGGCCCTTGACGGTCGACTCGCTGTAGACGGCGCCCGTCGGGTTGTTCGGGTTGATGACCACCAGCGCCCGGGTGGCGGGCGTGATCAGCGACTCGATGTTCTCCAGGTCGGGGTTCCACCCGTTGGACTCGTCGCAGAGGTAGTGCACCGGCTTGCCGCCCTGCAGGCTCACCGCCCCGGTCCACAGCGGGTAGTCCGGCGCGGGGATCAGCACCTCGTCGCCGTCGTCGATCAGGGCCTGCAGGACCAGGCTGATCATCTCGGAGACGCCGTTGCCGATGAAGACGTCGTCCACGCGCGTGTCGAGGCCGTGGGTCTGGTAGTAGTTCGCGACCGCCGTGCGTGCCGAGTAGATGCCCCGGCTGTCGCTGTACCCCTGTGCGTCGGGCAGGTGGTGGATCATGTCCGCCAGGATCGCCTCGGGCGCCTCGAACCCGAACGGCGCCGGGTTGCCGACGTTCAGCTTGAGGACCTTGTGACCCTCCGCCTCGAGCCGGTACGCCTCCTCGAGGATCGGACCCCGTACGTCGTAGCGGACGGACTTCAGCTTGCGGCTCTGCTTGATCTCTCGCACGAGCACATGTTCTCAGACCGTGCGGAACGGCTGGGCAACGTCGTCACCCTTCGGCGAGGCGGGCGGGGAACCCGCCCGTCGCCACCGGCCCCCAGCGCTCGATCGTGATCCGCACGATCGACTTGCCCTGCTCGACCATGGCCGCTCGGTACTCGTCCCAGTCGGGGTGCTCCTTGCCCGCGGCGGCGCGGAAGTAGTCGACGAGCGGTTCGACGGACTCCGGGACGTCCAGGACCTCGGTGGTGCCGTCCACCTGGACCCAGGCGTCGCCGAAGTCCTCGCCCAGCGCCATGAACGACGCCGCGGGCCGCGCCTTCAGGTTCCGCACCTTGGCGCGCTCCGGGTACGTCGAGACGACGACGCGCCCCTGCGGGTCCACGCCGTAGGTGACGGGGCTGAGCTGCGGGGCGCCGTCGGCCCTGCTCGTCACGAGGATCCCGTTGCGTCGCGAACGGAGGAACTCCAGCAGCTCGTCACGGGTCACGGTGGTGTTGGTCGCGATGGTCCTGGCCATGCGCAGCAGGTTACGCCAGGGCTCCCGCCGGGGTCGGACGCCGGCGGGGCTCGGTGTCCTGGTCCCGGCCAAGTTCACCCGGGCAATCAACCGGATCCGTCCGGATGCGCTCCACGGCCCCCGTAATCTCCGGTCGGGCGACTACCGCCACATCCACTCGAACACCCGGACAGGCACCAGATGGCTACTACACCTGACGCGGCGCCGGCCGCGGATTTCTTCGATTCGTGGGCGTTCCTGCCCGACGGTGCCAGGCTGCGAGCAGCCTGTGACGACGGTGACGTCGCGGCAGCGCTCTCGATCGTTCGTGGGCTCACGCCGCACGACGACGTGGTGGCGGCCCTCTGGGGGATCGCCGGCCGGTCGACGAAGCACGACCGCGTCGCCTTCACGACGGCGATCGAGGCAGCCGACGACGGGACACCGCTCGCCCGCACGCTGCTCGGGATCCGGTACATCGCGGTCGCGTGGGCGATCCGGACCGGGGCGCGGGCGGAACACGTCTCGGCGAGCCAGTTCGAGCAGTTCCACGACTGGCTGCGCCGGGCGGAACGCATCCTGTTCGACGTCTGCTCCGAGCACCCCCAGTACGTGCCGGCCTGGGAGGCCAGGATCACGACGGCGCGCGGCCTGCAGCTGGGGCACGGCGAGGCGCGGCGCCGGTACGACCGGCTCGCGGCCCTGGACCCGCAGGTGTTCGCCGCCCAGCGCGTGTACCTGCAGCAGATCGTGCCGAAGTGGAGTGGTTCCTGGGAAGACGCCTCCGCGTTCGTCGAGAGGTGTGCCGCCGAGGCCGCCCCGGGCACCCTCGGACCGCTCCTGGTGGTGGACCTGGCGATCGAGCGATGGCTCGACGGCGCGAAGACGGTCCCGCCGGCGACCGTCGACGCCGTTCGTGAGGCTGCCGCCCGTTCCGTGTGGCACCCCGATCACCGCGGCGGTGCGGGCACAGCGACCGCACACGCCAACCTCGCTCTCTTCTACACCCTGGCCAAGCTCCCGGCCGATGCGTGGTCCCACTTCGAGGCACTTGGCGAGACGCCGGTCGAAGCGATGTGGAAGTACCGCCCCGACCCGGAGGCGGCCTACCGTAAGAGCCGGGACGCGGCTGCCAAGGCGGCGGCGAAGACGGCGGGCAGCCGCGTGGGTGCTCCGGCATGACCGCCCGCACGCTCCCCGGCCTGGAGCACTTTCCCGGCGTGACCGTCGCCGAGGCCGACGGCGTACCGGTACTCCTCGCTCCCCGCGGCGGCAACGTCGGCGGCGGCATCGTCTTCCGCGTCGGCTCGGCGCACGAGACGCTCGCCACCTCCGGCATCACACACCTGATCGAGCATCTCGCCCTGCGCGGGCAGGTGCTCAGCGAGGCGCACCTGAACGGCCAGACACACACGGACGTCACCCTCTTCCACGTCGCAGGCTCGGCCACCGACGTCATCACGTACCTGAACGACGTCTGTGCTGCCCTGCGCGAGCTACCGGTGGAGCGCACCGAGACCGAGAAGGACATCCTCAGGGCGGAGGCGGACGGGAAGAGCCGTGGGTTCGGCGCTGGTCTCCGGATCAACCGGCATGGTGCACGAGGCTTCGGGCTTGCCGGCTACGGCGAGCGAGGCCTCGACCGGATCACGACCGACGAGGTGCTCGACTGGGCAGCCACCTGGTTCACCCGCGAGAACGCCGTCGCCTGGGTCACCTCGGACACCCTGCCGGACGGACTCGACCTGAGGCTGCCCGCGGGCAGGCGAATGCCACCACCCGTTCTCACGGACGTGCTCCAGGACAGCCCCGCCTACCTGACCGGACTGCGGGACGGCGTCGCGCTCGACGCTGTGGTGCCCCGCGGCGACGCGGCCTGGCTCACGTCCCGGGTGATCCGCGAGCTGTTGCACCGTGACCTGCGTGCGCGTGCCGACATCGCGAGCAGCGTCGACGTCGACTACGACCCCCTGGACGCCGACCACGCGCGCGTCTCGGTCGCGGTGCAGGCCGCGGAGGGACGCCAGGACGCCGTGGCCGGCGGTGTGGCCGACGCGCTGAGCAGCCTCCGGTTCCACGTCGCCGACGACGACCTGGCGGCGGCCCGGGCGGGCGTGCTCGAGGAGCTGGCCGAGATGAGCTCGGTGCCCTCGGCGGAACTCCTTCCCTCGCTGGCCTACCGCATGGTCGCCGGTCGTCCTCTGGACGGGCCGGAGCAGATACGCGCCACGGTCGAGCGCGTCACGGCGGACGATGTCCGTGCCTCCGCACGCGAGCTGTGGACGGGCGCACTGTGGTACGGATCGGCCGGCCTGGACTGGGCAGGGATCGACCCGGTGCCGACCTGGTCACCGGAGCACATCGAGGGACGTGTCTTCCGGCGCTCCGGTGCACCGGATGTCTCGCTGGTCCTCGGCGCCGACGGCGTCGCGTTCGTCACGCCGGAAGGTAGCCATACCGTCCGCTTCGCGGACTGCGTGCTCCTGGAGAGTGTGCCCGACGGTGCACGCGCGCTCACCGGCGCCGACGGGTTCCGGGTGGTCGTCGAGCCCACCCTGTACGAGGGCCTCACCGGTGCGGACGTCGCCGAGCACGTGGACCCGCGCGTGCCGGACGGTGTCGTCGTGCGGCTGCCCGCCCGCGAGCCGGGCGACATACCTGTGGCCGAAGCAGAGAAGGCCGACGGCGACAGCGCCCGCCGGGCCGCTGTGAGAGCCGGCCGCCTGCGGGCGGTCGCGACGACCGTGGGCCTGGTCATCGCCCTGTGGGTGGGTGGAGTAGCGCTCGTCGAGGGCGTCTGGTGGCTCTTGACCCAAGCCCTGGGCCGCGAGCCCGGCGGCGCCTTGCTCCCGTTGGTGATTCTCATCTGGCTCACCGTCAGCCTGGTCCGCAAGCGGCACGGGAGGAACGCCCGATGACGACCACAGCGGCACCCCAGGTGCTGATCGCGCACAGCCCCGGCCGCACCTCCGGCGGGCTTTCCTTTCGCGTCGGTCATGCCGACGAGACGCTGCCCACCAGCGGGACCACGGCGCTCGTGGTGGCGCTCGCCCTGCGGGCGGTCGAACGGCCAGGGCTGGATCTGACCGCCTCCGTCGGCCCCGCCGTCACCCAGGTGCGGGTGAACGGGTCGCCGGAGCGGGTGCGCGCCACGCTCCGCGAACTGGCGCGTGCGCTGGCCGACCTGCCGGTCCAGCACCGTGGGACAGAGACCCGCGTGCTCCAGGAGGCAGCCGCCGGTGAAGTCGCCGTGCCGCCGTGGAGGTTCGGGCTGTCCGGCTACGGCCTCGGCCCGAATCAGCGGACGGGGCTGCACCGGGTGACCGACACCGAGATCCGGGCCTGGGCACGGGACAGGTTCACCGGAACCAACGCGGTCGCATGGGTCGCCGGCGAGATGACCGACGAGCTGGAGCTTCCGCTTCCAGCCGGCACGGCCGACCGGACGTTCGTCGCGCCGGAGCTCCCGGTGGCTCTGGCGACGCTCCCCGCGGAGGCCCCCGCCGGCGGGACCCGTGTGCGGTGGGAGTCCGTCGTCCCTGACGAGCCCGCACTGCGCCTGCTTGCGGAGGTCGCGCGACGGGCCGTCTTCCAGAACCTGCGCCACGAGCAGGGATGGACGTACGACGTACAGGCCACCGTCGAGTCGCTCGACGGCCGGATGGCCTCGTTCGAGCTCACGGCCGGCCTGCGGCCGCAGACGGCGGCGGAGGCCACCGGTGAGTTCCTGGACACGCTGGGGCGGTTGAGGTACGCGGTGGCCGACGACGAGCTCGAGGTCGCGCGCGGCCACCTGCTGGCGGTGTACGACGAACCGCACCAGGACGCCGTGTGGCTCTCCGAGAACGCCGTGCTCACGCTGTTGGGCATGCCGGTCCCGTCGCACGCCGAACGCCGTGCGGCCCTCGTCGACGTGACCGCCGCGGACGTGGTCGAGGTCGCCCGTCAGGTCTGGGACACCGGACTCCTGGTGACACCCGTCGGCTCGGGCTGGGCCGGCCTCGTCGAGGTGACGCCCGGGGCCGGAGATTCCGTCACCGGGACGGCCTTCGAGCGCGTGGACGCTGATGCGACCGTCTGGGTCGGCGAGGAAGGGGCGACGGTCCGCGACGGCCGGGCGACCGCCACCGTCCGCTTCGACCGGACGGCGGCACTCCTCGCGTACCCGGACGGTGGTCGGCTCCTGATCGGCCTGGACGGCGCACGCGTCCCGTTCGAGCCGACCCTCCACGAGGACCTCGACGCTGCGGCCCTGCCCGGCCTCATCGACGAGCGTCTGCCCGACGGGCTCGTTATTCCGGTTCCCCGGCCCCGGTCGCCCGAGCCTCCTGGGCAGGATCGGGTACGGCAGGTCCGCAAGGCGCGGTCCGCGCGCGAGACCGCGGACAACGGTCTCAGCCGTACGTTCGACAGCAGGTCCGGCGCGCTCCGTGAGCTGGTCCTGGTATGCGTGCTGTCCCTGGGGGCGCTCGTCGGGCTCCTCGGCGCCCTCTTCTGCGGGGTCACGCTCGTCGGCTGGCTCTTCAGCCTGGCTGATGGGGAGCGGGGATGGCAGGAGCCCGTCGTGACCCTGGTCGTGGGCCTCGCGTCCGCAGGCCTGGCCCGGCTGTGCATGTGGGGCCTCACCCGCCCGGCTCCGCAACCGAGTACCACCGACTAGACTTCCGACGGCGCACGCCGCGCCCCGCCGTCGGACGACCGCATGGACGACGACCGGCGAAAAACCGCCCCACGCTGGAAGGACCTCTCAGTGCTCCGCACCAACACGGCCGGCTCGCTACGAGCCGAGCACATCGGCCAGACCGTCACCCTCACGGGCTGGGTCGATCGCCGCCGTGACCACGGAGGAGTGGCGTTCATCGACCTGCGTGACGCATCGGGCATCGCCCAGGTGGTCATCCGGGACGAGGAGATCGCCCACCCGCTGCGCGCCGAGTACGTGCTGCAGGTGACCGGTGAGGTCGGCCGCCGCCCCGAGGGCAACGCCAACCCCAACCTGGCCACGGGCGAGATCGAGGTCGTCGCGACCGAGGTCGTCACGCTCAACGAGTCCGCCCCGCTGCCGTTCCAGGTCTCCACCGCGCTCGCGGACACCGAGGTCATCGGCGAGGAGGCGCGGCTCAAGCACCGCTACCTCGACCTGCGGCGGCCGGCCCCGGCCGCCGCGCTGCGTCTGCGCTCCAAGGCGAACCAGGCCGCGCGGCGCGTGCTGGACGCGCAGGACTTCGTCGAGATCGAGACGCCGACGCTCACCCGGTCCACCCCGGAGGGCGCCCGCGACTTCCTGGTCCCGGCCCGTCTGGCGCCCGGCTCCTGGTACGCCCTGCCGCAGTCGCCGCAGCTCTTCAAGCAGCTCCTGATGGTCAGCGGCATGGAGCGCTACTACCAGATCGCCCGCTGCTACCGCGACGAGGACTTCCGCGCGGACCGGCAGCCGGAGTTCACGCAGCTCGACGTCGAGATGAGCTTCGTGGACCAGGACGACGTCATCGCCCTGGGGGAGCAGATCCTGCGGGCGCTGTGGGCCCTGGTCGACGTCGAGATCCCGACGCCGATCCAGCGCATGACGTTCCACGAGGCCATGCGCCTGTACGGCTCGGACAAGCCGGACCTGCGCTTCGGCAACCCGATCGTCGAGCTCACCGACTTCTTCGCCGACACGCCGTTCCGCGTCTTCCAGGCGGAGTACGTGGGCGCCGTCGTCATGCAGGGCGGGGCGTCCCAGCCCCGTCGCCAGTTCGACGCGTGGCAGGAGTGGGCCAAGCAGCGCGGCGCGCGCGGCCTCGCGTACGTGACGTTCTCGGAGGACGGCGAGCTCGGCGGCCCGGTCGCCAAGAACCTGTCCGACGACGAGCGGGCGAACCTCGCGAAGGTCACCGGCGCCGAGCCGGGCGACGCGGTGTTCTTCGCCGCCGGCAAGACGTCGGACTCCCGCTCGCTGCTCGGTGCCGCGCGCGTCGAGATCGCGCACCGGACCGGCCAGATCGACGAGGACGCCTGGGCGTTCGTGTGGATCGTCGACGCGCCGCTGTTCAAGCCGGCCGGCGAGGACGACGACGTCGACCTCGGCTCGTCCGCCTGGACGGCCGTGCACCACGCCTTCACGTCGCCCACCCCCGAGTGGATCGACAGGTTCGAGGAGGCGCCGGGCGAGGCGCTGGCCTACGCCTACGACATCGTGTGCAACGGCAACGAGATCGGTGGCGGCTCGATCCGTATCCACCGCCGTGACGTGCAGGAGCGCGTCTTCGAGGTGATGGGCATCGGGCAGGAGGAGGCGCAGGAGAAGTTCGGCTTCCTGCTCGACGCCTTCGCGTTCGGCGCCCCGCCGCACGGCGGCATCGCGTTCGGCTGGGACCGCATCGTCGCCCTGCTGACGAAGTCGGCGTCGATCCGCGACGTCATCGCGTTCCCGAAGTCGGGCGGCGGCTTCGACCCGCTGACGGCGGCCCCGGCGCCGATCACGCCGGAGCAGCGCAAGGAGGCCGGCGTGGACTTCAAGCCCGAGGCCGCGGTTCCGGTGGCTGCCACCACGGCGTGACCCGAGGTACATGACCGCGGTACCGAGGCCCCGGCCGGGAGAACTTCTCCGGCCGGGGCCTCGGCCGTGTCGCGACCGAGGACCCGGTACCGCATCTGCCCCGCGTGTTTCCCGGGCGCGCCCACTCCATCACTGGTTAGGTGGAACCGGGGCGCCGGTCCCGGCCCCCAGGACTCAGACCTGGAAGGTAGCCTCATGACCGAGAACGCAGGCGGCACACCACGCGATCCTCAGCAGGACCCGGGGACGCAGCCCACCCAGCCCCTGCCGGAGTCGTCGCCCGGCGCGGAGCCCCCGGCCGGTCCGGCGGACCCGGACCGCACGGAAACCTTCGAGCGCACGGAATCCTTCGAGCAGAGCGGTGCTTCCGCGCCCTACGAGCAGCCCGCCGCCCCTGCGGCGTACGGCGGGCAGCCAGCGGCCCCGGCCGCCCCGCAGTACGCGTACACGTCCTCGCCGCCGAAGAACGACCTGGCCGTCTGGTCGCTGGTCACCGGAATCCTCAGCTACGTGATGTGCCCGATCCTGCTCGGTGTCGCCGCGATCATCACGGGCACCATGGGCCGCAGGGCCGCCGACGAGGGCCTGGCGGACAACCGCGGCATGGCCACTGCCGGTGTCATCCTGGGCTGGGTCAACGTCGGGCTGTCGATCCTCGGCATAGTGCTCTTCTTCATCCTGCTGAGCGCCGGGCTGCTCGCCGGAGCGTTCGGTGGGTGGAGCGACGTGAACCACATGAACGGCTACGGCTACTGATCCCCGGCCCGCGCCGGAACAGGTCAGATCTCCCCGTGCGGGGTCGTGTGTTTCACGTGCCCCGGACGGCCTCCGACCTGTAGGTTTGGCTCCTCTCCGCCGGTTCAGCCCCGGCACCACGCAATCAGAAAGGCAGCACGATGACCCAGCCTGACGGCGGCCAGTCGCCGTACGACCCGCCGCAGCAGCCGGAGCAGGGCCAGCCGGGCTCGGTTCCCGGGCAGCCCGCGCCGTACGAGCAGCAGCCGAACCAGCAGCAGCCTTATCAGCAGCAGTACGAGCAGGCGCCCGTCTACGCGCAGGGTGGGCAGCCCGCGCCGTACGGTGCCGCGCCGCTGCCGAAGAACAGCCTCGGCGTGTGGTCGCTCGTGCTGGGCATCCTGGCCGTGCTGGGCTGTGGCCTGCTCACGGGTATCGCCGCGATCATCACCGGTCACAAGAGCCGCAAGGCCCAGCAGGAGGGCCAGGCCGACAACGGCGCCATGGGCCTCGTGGGCATCATCACCGGCTGGGTCGGCATCGCGTGGACCACTGTCGTGTACGGCTTCCTCATCGTCGGCGCGATCACGCTGGCCACGACGGCCAACGACCCGGCGTTCCAGGAGGAATTCCAGCAGCAGATGGAGCAGGAGTTCGAGGACCAGGGAGTCGACCCGTCCATCGACCCGTCCATGGACGCCGAGCTCCAGGAGCTCATGGACGAGCTCGAGAACCTCGAGAACAACTGAGAGCACCCGTAGCCTGTCAGCCCGCCGCATCCGAGGTGATAACTTCTCGGGATCGCGGCGGGCTGACTCGTCGTCTTGCGTCCGCGCCGCGTGGCACGGCTGAGCCTGGAAGGCACCCCCCCCGATGACCCAGCCCGACGACGGGTACGTCCCCCGCGACCAGCCGAACCAGCCGGCTGTCCCGCAGCCGCCGGTGGACCAGCCGGCGTACCCGCCCGCGCAGTACCCGACCGGCCAGTACCCGACAGGGCAGTACCCCTCCGGACAGCTGCAGCCGTACGTGCCGCAGGGTCAGGTCCCGTACCAGTACGGCGCGCCGCAGTACGGTTACGCGCCCCAGCCGCCGAAGAACGATCTGGGTGTCTGGTCCCTGGTGACCGGCATCCTGAGCTGGATCCTCTGCCCGCTCGTCCTCGGCATCGTCGCGGTCGCCACCGGGAACGCCAGCAGGAGGGCGATCCGGGAGGGCCTGGCGAACAACACCGGTACTGCGACGGCCGGACTCATCCTCGGCTGGATCAACATCGCCCTGGTCGGCGCCGCGGTACTCATGTGGGTCGGCATCGTGCTCGTCGGGCTCCTCGGAGCGGCGCTCACGGTCTCCCAGACATGAGTCCGATCAGATCGCTCGCTACGGAGCACAGCGCCCTGGAACCCCGCACACGGAAGGTACGAGCATGACCCAGCCGGACGAGTGGAAGTCCCCGTACGACCCGCCGCAGGGAAACACCCCGGGCGCTGACCCGGCACCCGCGCCGGACCAGGCAGCGGTACCGCCCCCGTACGGGCAGCCGTACCCGGACCTGCAGCAGCCCGTGCCGCCCCAGCCGTACCAGTCCGGGCCTGCCGTGCAGCAGCAGCCCTATCAGCAGCCGTACCAGCAGGCCGGCCAGCAGCCGTACCAGCAGGGGCCGTACCAGCAAGCCGGCTCGCCCGGGCCGTACCAGCCTCACGAGGGGCAGTACGGAGCTCCCTACGGGTACGCCGCCCCCGCCGAGAAGAACGCGCTCGGCGTGTGGTCGCTCGTGCTGGGCATCCTCAGCATCTTCATGCTGTTCACCTGCTTCGTCGGCTTCCTCGCGGCCATCCCCGCGCTCATCACGGGGTACATGAGCCGCAAGGCCAACAAGGAGGGCCTCGCCGACAACCCCGGTCTGGCTCTGGGCGGCATCATCACCGGCTGGGTCACCATCGGGCTGACGGTTCTCGGCGGCATCGGCCTCGCGATCCTGTTCACCATCCCGGAGTTCCGGGAGGGCTTCAACGGCTCCTACTCGGACTACTGACCCCTGGCCGCCGCGACGTAACCGTCGGGGCGGACCAGCAGGGTGGTGGCGCCGCCGTCGGCCCGCCGGGTCACCACGCGCTCGGCGGGATCCACCTCGCCGGGTGCGCCGGGCAGGTCCGGCGTCGGCGCACCCGCGGGGGCGACCAGGACGAACCGGCCCGCGCGCAGCGCCTCGGCGAGGCGTGAGCCGCCCTCCAGCGGCAGGTCGCGGGCCCGCGTCCCGACCAGCGGGTGCGCCCCGCGCGGCCGCGGGTAGGCGATGCTCACCGCGGAGATGAAGCCCGCCGCCCGCCGCCGGATCGGCGCGGCCCGCGACACGATGCCGACGCCGACGGTGCCGGCCAGCGTCGCGAGCGGGCCGCGGCTGGTCGCGGCCCGCAGGATCCCGCCGCTCGCGCGGAGGACCTGCTTGCCGACGGGGTACCGCTCGCCCTCGTAGCTGTCGAGGACGGCGGCC
Organism: Promicromonospora sp. CA-289599; assembly: GCF_050936155.1. Classification (NCBI taxonomy): domain Bacteria; kingdom Bacillati; phylum Actinomycetota; class Actinomycetes; order Micrococcales; family Promicromonosporaceae; genus Promicromonospora; species Promicromonospora sp. CA-289599. The sequence goes on along the minus strand of NZ_JBNJNI010000001.1, from coordinate 155,493 downwards.
GCCGCGTCGTCGGGCAGCCGCAGGGCGGCGGCGAGCTTCCAGCCGAGGTTCGCGGCGTCCTGCATACCCGTGTTCATGCCGAGGCCGCCGGCGGGGCTGTGGACGTGCGCGGCGTCGCCGGCCAGGAGGACGCGGCCCTTGCGGTAGGTCGGGGCCTGCCGCTCGTCCGAGTGGAAGCGGGACAGGAAGCGCGGCTCGCTCATGCCGAAGTCGTCGCCGAGGGTGGCGCGGGCGATGGAGCGCACCTCGTCGAGGTCGACGGGCTCGTCCTCGCTCACGGAGCGGTCGCCCTGCCAGCCGATGAACCGGTACCAGCCGTCGCCGAAGGGGGCGATGAAGCCGAGCGAGTCGTTCGCCGCCGCGACGGTCAGGGTGTCGGCGGGCTTGCGGGCCAGCCGGACGTCGGCCAGGACCATCGACCGGATGACGGCCTTGCCGGGGAACGGGATGCCTACCGCGCTCCGTACCGTCGAGCGGGCGCCGTCGGTCCCGACGAGGTACCTGGCCCGCAGCTGCGAGCCGTCCGCCGCCGTCACGGTGACCCCCTCGCCGTCCTGGGCGAGGGACGTGACCTCGGTGTCGTGGCGGAACACCGCGCCCGCCTCCTCGGCCCGACGGCGCAGCAGGCGCTCCACCTCGTACTGGGGCGCCACGAGCACGTACCGGAACCGGGAGGGCAGGTCCGCCAGGCTGACGGTGAGCCGCTGGAAGAGCCGGATGGCCCGGACCGGCTGCCCCTTGGTGACGAGCTCGTCCGCGAGCCCCCGCGCGTCGAGCACCTCCAGGCTGCGGGCGTGCACCGCGAACGCCCGGGTGAGGTTGCTCAGCCCGGCCGGACGCTTCTCCAGCACGGTGACGCGGGCTCCCGCGGTGGCGAGGTCTCCGGCGAGCAGGAGGCCGGTAGGCCCTGCTCCGACGACTATGACGTCCGTGTCCATGATGTCCTCCTCGGCTGTCTGGCCAACGGTTGTTCAGCCAACGGTTGTTTGCCAACGCTTGTTGACAACCGTAGCCAGCGTGATGCTGGACGTCAACAGATGTTGGCCTACAGTTGTTGACATGAAAGGTGACATGAAAGGTGGCATGGCAGGTGGCCTGACCGGTTCTGCAGCCCCGCGCCGGTCCGACACGACCCGCGCCGCGATCCTGGACGCGGCGAAGGAGCGCTTCGCGGCCGACGGGTACGAACGCGCGACGGTGCGCGCCATCGCCCGCGACGCCGGGATCGACCCCTCCATGGTCATGCGCTACTACGGCTCCAAGGAGGGCCTGTTCGCCGCGGTGATCGACGTCGAGCTCGACTTCCCGGACCTCAGCGAGATCGACCCGGACCGGCTGGGCGTCGTCCTGGTCACGCACTTCCTCGAGCTGTGGGAGCGGGACACCGTGCTGCGGACCCTCCTGCGCGTGGGCGTGACCAACGAGTCCGGCTCGGAGCGCCTGCGCCAGGTGTTCGGCACCCAGCTCGTGCCGGCCGCGCGGGCGTTCGTGCCCGACCCGGCGGACGCCGAACGTCGCGCCGCGCTCGTGGCCGCGCAGGTGCTCGGCATGGCGCTGGTGCGGTACGTGCTGAAGTTCGGTCCGGCCGCGGACATGTCCCGTGAGGACGTCGTCGCCTGGCTCGCGCCCACCGTGCAGCGGTACATCACGGCGGAGGCGCCGTGATGGGCCGGCGGCTCAGACCGCCCGGGGCCAGACGACGGTGAACCTGGCGCCGCCGTCCGGCGACTCGCCGACCGCGACCCGGCCGCCCCGGCGGCGGACGAGCTCGGCGACCAGCGCCAGGCCGAGCCCGGCGCCGCCGGAGGCGCGGGCGCGGTCGTCGGCGACCCGGTAGAACCGGTCGAAGATCTTCGACCGGTGCTCCGGCCGGACGCCCGGCCCGTCGTCGTCGACCAGCACGCGGACGGTGGACCGGCTCGCGAGCACCGACACCACCACGCGCGTCCGGGTGTACCGGCAGGCGTTGCGCAGCAGGTTGTCGAGGACGAGCTCGACCTCGGTGTGCGCAGCGGCCGCCCAGGCCTGGCCGGTCATGGCGTTGACCACCAGCGGCACCGGCTGCTCCCCGGCACGCCCCACCGCGGCGCGCACCTCGCCCACCAGGTCGACGGTCTCGGACGGCGGGAGCTCGCCGGCGTCCGAGCGGGCGAGCACCAGCAGCCCGTCGAGCAGCGCAGAGAGCCGCTCGGCGTCGGCGAGGACGTCGGCATGCACCTCGTGCGAGAGCTCCGGGTCGGGGTTGGCCACCGCGACCTCCGACTGCAGGCGGATGGACGCCACGGGGGACCGCAGCTCGTGCGCGGCGTCACCGGTGAACCGCCGCAGGCGTTCCGCCGTGGCGTCCTGCTGGTCCAGGAGGGCGTTGAAGTCGTCGGCCAGAGCGCGCAGCTCGCCGGCCGCGGCGTCGGGCACCGCCACGCGTTCACCGGGTGCGAGGCCGCGGACGGACCGGCGCATCCGCGCGACCGGGCGCAGCGCCGACCCGACGGCGAACCAGATGGCCACCCCCGCGACGGCCGTCCCGACGAGCGCCGTCACCAGCAGCCAGCGGCTGCCCGAGGCCTCGGCGGCACGCTGCCCCACGAGTCCCGCCCCGACGACCACGAGCCGCTGGCTGCCGTCCGGGGCGGTGACGACGGCGCCGTGCCAGCGGACCGGCCCCCGGCCGTCCGCGGTGGTCGGCGTGCCGGCCTTCAGGCTGCGCACCTCGTCGCGCGCCAGGCTCGGCGGTGCGCCGCCGTCGACAGGGCTGCCCGCGGTGTCCAGGACCCGGATCTCCAGGCCGTCGGGCGCCGCGGGTGCGCCGCCCGCGGCCACGGAGCGCGCGGCGCCGCTCAGCGCCTCCTGGAGCTCGTCGTCCACCGCGTCCGTCAGCAGCGGCCCCAGGCCCCGGCCGGCGACCGTCGCGAGGCCGAGCAGGCAGGCCAGGGTGACCGCCGTGACGAGGGCAGTGATCCGCAGGCGCAAGGACGTGCCCGCCCAGCGCCCACCTGTCGGGCCGCGCACTAGCGCGGCTCGCCGAGCTGGTACCCGCGCCCCCGCACGGTCCGGACCAGGTCGTCGGCGCCCGCCGCGGACAGCTTGCGGCGCAGGTAGCCGACGTACACCTCCACGACGTTCCTGGTCGCCGCCCACTCGTCGCCCCACACCTCGTGCAGCAGCTCCTCCTTGGTCCGCACGGTCCCGGCCCGCAGGGCCAGGGCCTCCAGCAGCGCGTACTCGCGCGGGCTCAGGGGGACGTCGACGGAGTCGTACCGCGCCGTGCGCGCCTCCCGGTCGATCGTCAGCGGCCCGAGCCGGATCCGGTCCCGCGCCGTTCCCGCCGCCGCCCGGCGCAGGGTGGCGCGCAGCTGGGCGAGGAGCACCACGAAGGAGAACGGCTTGACCACGTAGCCGTCGGCCCCGAGGTCCAGGCCGTCGGCCTGGTCCACCTCGCCGTCCTTCGCGGAGACGAGCAGCACGGGCGTCGCGACGCCGTCGGACCGCAGCTCCTGCAGCACGCGGTACCCGGACAACCCGGGAAGCATGATGTCCAGCAGGATCGCGTCGTACGACCCGGTGCGGGCCAGCCGCAGTGCCGTCGGTCCGTCCGCGGCGACCGTGACGTCCATGCCCTCCGCGCGCAGGCCGCGGTCGAGCGCCTTGCGGACGCCCGGCTCGTCGTCGACCACGAGGATCTGCGGCCTCATGCCTGCCAGCATGCCGTATCGCAGGCCCTGCCGGAGCCTCCCGCACGAGGTCACCACATGCGGCCGCTCCCTGAGGAAGGTCTCAGCAGGCAGAGGGCATCGTTGACGGTATCGACAGCGCATGTCGGTAGCGCACACTGGTCGAAGAGCGAAGGAGCCGGACATGAGGCCCAGGACGAAAGCATTGGTCGCCGCGGGATCGGGAATCACCGTGGGGCTCGCCGGCCTCGCGCTGAGCACCCTGCCCGCGGGTGCGGACGACGAGCCCGTGCTGCCGGAGATCAGCGCCGAGGAGCTGGTCGCCTCTGCGCTCGCGGCCGAGGCGCCGGCGTTCGCAGGAGTCGCCGAGCTGACGAACGAGCTCGGGCTGCCCGCCGTACCCGGGACGGAGGCGCTCGACTTCGAGACGGTGCGCGTGTTCCACGACGGCGCGGAGGGCGCCCGGGTCCAGGTCGAGCGGCAGGCGTCCGAGCTGACGTTCGTCAAGAACGCCGAGGAGGCGTGGGCCTACGACTCGCAGGAGCGCACGGCCAAGGCTCTCACCTGGGACGCGGCCGACGCCGACGCCGCGCGGGGGCACGCGGAGGCCGAGCTGGCCGACCCGTCCCAGGCCGCGGCCGAGATCATCGAGCACCTTCGCCCGACCAGCGACATCTTCGTGGACGGCACCGCGCAGGTCGCCGACCGTGCGGCGTACGAGCTGGTGCTGACGCCGAAGCCGTCCGAGAAGACGCTCCTGCGGGAGATCACCGTGGCGATCGACGCGGAGACGCGGATCCCGCTGCGGTTCGACGTCTTCGCCAACGGCACGTCCGATCCCGTCCTGTCGCTCGGCTTCGTCGAGCTGGAGCTCGGTGCGCAGGACGCTGACCTGTTCGAGTTCACACCGCCGGAGGGCGCGGAGGTCGAGACCACCGAGGCGGACGACGCCGCGGGCGCGCTCCGCGACGCCGGGGGCGAGGGCGCCGTCGAGGAGCGCACGACGGTGGTCGGCGACGGCTGGGACACCGTGGTGGTCGGCGAGGTGCCCGCCGAGGCGCCGTCCGCAGGCTCGTTCGAGGGTGGCCCGCAGGGCGGTCAGGACCTCGACGGGATGCTGCAGCAGATCGGCACGTCGGTGTCCGGCGAGTTCGGCTCCGGGACGCACGTACAGATCACCGTCGGCGGCGTCGTCCTCACCGACGACGGCCGGGTCGCGGCCGGTGCGGTGCCCCGGCAGATGCTCGTCGACGCCCTCGACTCGCTCGACGACACGGTCCGGCAGTGACGCAGGCGCGCGCCGCCGAAGCGACGACGGTGCCGGAGGCCGCGAGCGGCTCCGGCACCGCGCTCGCGGCCCGCACCAGGGGGCTGCGCAAGGTCTACCGCGGAACGGTCGCCGTGGACGGCGTCGACCTGGAGGTCCCCGAGGGTGCAGTGGTCGGGATGCTCGGGCCGAACGGCTCCGGCAAGACGACGACCATCCGGATGCTGCTCGGCCTGGTCCAGCCGACCGAGGGCGAGATCGAGCTGCTGGGCGTGCCGGTGCCCGGGTCCGCCGACCAGGTGCTCCCGCACGTCGGAGCCCTGGTGGAGGGACCGGGCTTCCACCCGTTCCTGTCCGGCCGGGAGAACCTGCTGCGGTTCGCCGCCGCCGAGCCGCTGCTGGCCGGGGGAGACCTGGACGGCGCGGTGTCGACGGCCCTGGAGCGTGTGGGCCTCGGGGGAGCGGCGAGGAAGAAGTACCGTGCGTACTCGCTGGGCATGAAGCAGCGCCTCGGGCTCGCCTCGGCGCTGCTCGCGCCGCGCCGGCTCGTCGTGCTGGACGAACCGACGAACGGCCTGGACCCGGCCGGTACGCAGGAGGTCCGCCGGATCATCGCCGAGCTGCACGACCGCGGCGTGACGGTGCTCGTGTCGTCCCACCTCCTGGCCGAGGTCGAGGCCACGTGCACGCATGTGGTGGTGCTGAACGCCGGGGTGGTGGTGGCGCAGGGCGCGCTGGACGACCTGCTGGAGTCCGGCAGCCCGACGCTGCTCGTGTCCACGCCCGACGGCGCGGCAGCGGTGGACACCCTGCGGGACCACCGGATCCCCGCCCGGCTCGCGCCGGGCGGCGTCCGCGTGGACATCACGACGACCCGGCCCGCGACGGTGATCGAGACGCTGGTGCGCGGCGGCGCACGCGTGGACGAGGCGCGGCGCGAGCGCACCGGCCTGGAGGAGGCCTTCGCGCGGCTCACGCACGACGTCGGCGACCTGGTCGGCGAGCTCGACGCCGAGGAACCGGGGGTGGCGCGATGACCGCCGAGACCATGTCGACCGCCCACGGCCCGGCGACCGCGCCGGGCGTCGTCGCCCCCGGCCTGCCTGCCGGCCGGCGGCGCGCCCCGCTCGGGCGCCTGCTGCGGGCCGAGGTGCGGTGGATCTTCCGGCGTCCGCGCACCCTCGTGGTGCTGGCCCTGCTCGCCGCGCTCCCGGTGATCACCGGTATCGCCGTCGACCTGACGCTCGGGGGCGGCGCCCCCGTCGACGCCGGCCCCGTGGGCGCCGGTCCCGGCGCGTCCGACGGCGGCCCACCGATCTTCGTGACCATGGCCACCAGCGCGTTCGTGCTGCCGCTCGGTTCGCTCATGACGCTGCTGATGCTCATGCTGCCGCTCACCGTGGCGATGGCGAGCGGCGACGCGCTGGCCGGCGAGCAGTCCCACGGCACGCTGCGCGGCTGGCTGCTCGCCCCCGTCTCCCGCGGGCGCCTGCTGTTCGTCAAGGCGGTGGGCGTGCTCGTCGTCGCACTGGTCGCTTCCGGCGTCGTCGTCGCGTCCGGCCTGGTCACAGGGCTGCTCCTCGCGGGAACCGACGGCCTGGTGTCGATGTCCGGAACCGGGCTGTCGATCACCGACGTGCTGTGGCGGCTGGGCGTCGCCGTCGCCTGGGCGACGCTCTACCTGATGGCGGTCGGAGCCGTGGCGCTCGCGATCTCGGCGTCCACGGAGCACCCGATGGTCGTGGTGGTGGGCGTGCTCGGCGGGCTGATCGTGTCCGTCGTGCTGCTGCAGATCTCGGCGCTGGACTGGCTGCACCCGTACCTGCTCCCGTCGTCGCTCGCCAGCCTGGTCGACCTGATCCGCGACCCCGTGTCGTTCGATGGTCTGGCCGAGGGAGCGTTCCGGGCGGGGTGCTACCTCGTGATCGGTGTCTCGCTGGCCTACGCCCGTCTCACGACCAGGGACGGCTGAGCGAGTTTCATCCCTTAAACGTTTAGTGCCGTGTCCTGCGGCGATGCCCGCGCCCTAGGTTTCCCTCGACCGCGCCGCTGACGTCGCACGAGACGGAGACCACGACATGACCATCGATGCTCAAGGCCCCACCGAGGCCGTCGGACCCGCCGCACCACGCTCAGCCGCACACGCCGCCACGCGGGCCCCGGCCCGGGAGACCGAACCGGCCCCTGCCGAGAACACCACCGGAGCGCGCGGCTGGGGGGCGTTCGCCGGACGGGCCGCACCCGTGCTCGGCTGGCTGGTCACGCTCGTGATCGCCGTGAACCTCGGCCAGGGTGCGTGGGGCCAGCTCACCGAGTCCGAGCGGTCCGTCGGCATGTTCGAGGCCATCGGGTACCCGGCGTCCGCCGTCCTGCTCATCGGGGTGCTGCAGGCCGCGGCGGTGGTGCTCTACGTCGTGCCGTGGACGGCGTTCCTCGGCGGGCTGCTGCTGACCGCCTACCTGGGCGGCGCCGTGGCCGCGCACATCCGGCTGGAGGACACGGCGGAGCACACGTTCATGCCGGTCCTGTACGCCGTCGGCGTCTGGGCCGCACTGTTCCTGCGCAGCGAGCGCATCCGCTGGGCGGTCCTGACCGGACGCTGATCTCGTCGGGGCGCACCGTGGTGCGCGGCAAGGGCGCCGTGAATCACGTTGCGCCCCGGCGTGGGGCCGTGGCAGGCTTTCTCTGCTCCTGCGGGCGGTCCGCGGTGTGAGGGAGCGACCCGAAGGACTGTGATGACAGGCATCTCCCGGTACGAGACCACCTCGCGCTGACGCCTGCCTGGCCGCACCTTCGTTGCGGCATCCCGGCGTCGGCACCAGCCACCACCCGGGAGTCCTTCCATGTTGTCCAACCCTTCTGTCGTGCTGCACGACGTCACTTTCGCCTGGCCCGACGGCGCCGTCGCGCTCGACCACGTCTCCGGCTCCTTCGGCCGCGGCCGCACAGGTCTGACCGGCCTCAACGGGGCGGGCAAGTCCACCCTGCTGCGCCTGGTCGCGGGGCTCCTCACGCCGACGTCGGGCAAGGTCACCCTGAGCGGGACCGCCGACTACCTGCCGCAGCGGATCACCCTGGACGTCGATGCGACGGTCGCCGACCTGCTCGGCGTCTCGCCGGTCGTGCGTGCGCTGCGCGCCATCGAGTCGGGCGACGTCGACCCCGCGCACTTCGACGTCGTCGGCGACGACTGGGACGTCGAGGAGCGCGCCGTCGCCCTGCTCTCGGCCACGGGGCTGCCCACCGGGCTGGACCGCTCGGTCGCGACGCTCTCGGGCGGCGAGACGATGCTCACCGCGATCACCGGCGTCCGCCTGCGGCAGTCGAACGGGAGCGCCTCCGTCGCCCTGCTCGACGAGCCGACCAACAACCTCGACGGCGACGCCCGCGAGCGCCTCTACGAGCTCGTGCGGGGGTGGCGGGGCGCGCTCGTCGTCGTCTCGCACGACCTGGCGCTGCTGGAGCTGCTGGACGAGACGGCGGAGCTGCGCGCGGGTTCGCTGACCACGTTCGGCGGTCCGTACCCGGAGTACCGGGCGTGGCTCGAGGTGCAGCAGGAGGCGGCGGCGCAGACGTTGCGCGCGGCGGAGCAGACGCTGCGCCGGGAGAAGCGGCAGCGGATCGAGGCCGAGGAGCGGATAGCGCACAGCGAGCGCAAGGGCCGTAAGGACGCCGCGAACAGCAAGTACGTGAAGGCGGTGATCAACGACCGCCGCAACAGCGCGGAGAAGTCGCAGGGTTCGCGCCGGGGGATGCTCGACGACAAGGTGGACGCGGCCCGGGCGGCGGTGGACCAGGCGGAGCGGGCGGTGCGGGACGACGACCGGATCTCCGTCGACCTGCCCGACCCGGGTGTCCCGGCGGGCCGTCGCCTGGCGGTGCTCCGCGGTGCGGACGGCCGGGAGATCGTGATCCAGGGCCCGGAGCGCCTGGCCCTGACGGGCCCGAACGGCTCCGGCAAGACGACCCTGCTGGAGCACCTCCTCTCCACTTCGGCGTCGTTGAGTGCTGGGTATTCGCCCCATGAACCCGCTCCGGACGGGCGAATATCCAGCACTCAACAAGGAGGGGCGGGGGGCGAGGTGGTGACCGGGCGCGTCGGGTACCTGCCGCAGCGGGTGGATGTGCTGGCTGACGACGTCGCCGTGCTGGAGGCCGTGCGGGCGGGCGCACCGCACGTGCCGCCGGGGGAGCTGCGCAACCGGCTGGCGCGGTTCCTGGTGCGGGGAGCGGCGGTGGACCGGCCGGTCGCGACGCTGTCGGGTGGTGAACGCTTCCGGGTGGCGCTGGCGAGCCTGCTCCTGGCCGACCCGCCGGCGCAGCTGCTGATGCTGGACGAGCCGACGAACAACCTCGACATCGCGAGCACCGACCAGCTCGTCGACGCGCTGTCGGCCTACCGGGGTGCGCTCCTGGTGGTGAGCCACGACAGGTCGTTCCTGGACCGGCTGGGCCTGGACGCGGAGATCCGCCTGGACACGGAGGGCAACCTGACGCAGATGCGTCTGTAGCGCGGTGTGGGCGTTGTACGGGGAAGCCCTGATGTTTCGGGTGTCAAAGAAGTCGTAAGTTCTCCTTACTTACAACTCTGAAAGTATCAAGGAGGACGACCATGCAAGCACGTCTACGGCGCCGTGTGTTCGGTGGCCTCGCGGTTCTGTCCATGGCACTCGTGACCGCGCTGACGCTCGGGGGCGGCGCGCTGCCCGCGCAGGCGGCCACGGGTTCCATCACCGGCTACGGCGGCAAGTGCGTCGACGTCGCCGCGGCCAACAGCGCGAACGGCACACAGGTCCAGCTCTACGGCTGCAACGGCACGAACGCGCAGAGCTGGGACGTGCGCGACGACGGCACGGTCCGCGCTCTCGGCAAGTGCCTCGACGCGGCGGGCGGGAGCTCCGCGAACGGGACCCGCGCCCAGCTCTGGGACTGCAACGGCACCGCCGCGCAGCGGTGGACCGCCGGCGGCGACGGCACGCTGCGCGTGCTGGGCAAGTGCCTGGACGCGACCGGGCCCAGCTCGGCCGACGGCACACCCCTGCAGCTGTGGGACTGCACCGCCGGGGCCGCCAACCAGCGCTGGACGCTCCCGACGGGCGGCGGCGATCCGCAGCCCAACCCGGCCAAGATGCCGGCCGCGCCGTACCTCTACCTCGGCTGGGGCAACCCGCCGAGCGCCACGTCGGTCATGAGCCAGACGGGCGTACGGGCGTTCACCATGGCGTTCATCCTGTCGTCCGGAGGCTGCAACCCCGCCTGGGACGGCAGCCGCCCGCTCACCGGCGGCGTGGACCAGCAGACCATCAACGCCATCAAGGCCGCGGGCGGTCAGGTGCAGATCTCGTTCGGCGGCTGGTCCGGCAACAAGCTCGGCCCCAACTGCTCCACGCCGGCCGCGTTCGCCGGGGCCGTGCAGCAGGTCATCAACGCCCACCAGCCGAACGTCGTCGACTTCGACATCGAGAACACCGACGAGTTCGAGAACTACACCGTCCAGGACCGCATCCTGCAGGGCCTGATCATCGTCAAGCAGAACAACCCGAACGTGAAGATCGCCGTCACGATCGGCACCGGCCGCGGCGGTCCGGAGGGTGCGGGCACCCGGCTGATCAACCGGGCAGCGCAGCTGGGCGTGCCGATCGACAACTACACGATCATGCCGTTCAACTTCGGCTCCTCGAACATCGCACAGGACACGATCAACGCGTCCGAGGGCCTGAAGAACCAGCTCAAGTCCGCCAACGGGTGGACCGACGCCCAGGCGTACGCCCACATGGGCATCTCCGGCATGAACGGGAGCTCTGACCAGGGTGAGATCACCACGACGGCCGCCTGGACCCAGATCCGGGACTACGCGCGCAACAACGGGCTGACGAGGCTGGCGTTCTGGTCCGTCAACCGGGATCAGCCGGGGTTCGAGTTCACGCGCATCACGGCGGGGTTCTGATGCGGCCCGGACGGCCCGCGCGAGCGGGCGTGCTCGTCACGCTCGCGGTGACGGCCGGTCTGCTCCTGACCACGGCCGTGAGCGGCACGGCGACGGCCGCGCCCGAGGCGCCCGCCGCCGTCGGGCAGGCCGCGGTGCCGGACGGCGGACCGGCCGCCGTGCCGGCGGACGTGCCCACCACCTTCACGCACCCGGGGGTGCACGTCAGCCGGTCGCAGCTCGACTTCGTGCGCCAGCAGGTGCAGGCCGGGGCGCAGCCGTGGCGGCGCGCGTACGACTCGATGATGGGCAGCCGGTACGCGTCGCTCTCGTACACCCCGCACCCGCGGGCCGTCGTCGAGTGCGGGTCGTACTCCAACCCGGACCACGGTTGCAGGGACGAGCGGGAGGACGCGATCGCGGCGTACACGCACGCGCTGGCCTGGTCGGTGACCAGGGACACGCGGTACGCGCAGAAGTCGATCCAGATCATGAACGCGTGGTCGCCCGTGATCCGGGACCACACCAACTCCAACGCGCCCCTGCAGACGGCGTGGGCGGGCTCGGTGTGGCCGCGTGCCGCGGAGATCATCCGGTACACGGGCGGGGGCTGGGCGGCGGCCGACGTCGACCGGTTCGAGACGATGCTGCGCAACGTCTACCTGCCCGAGGTGATCAACGGCTCCCGCAGCAACGGCAACTGGGAGCTGTCGATGATGGAGGCCGCGATCGGCATCGCCGTCTTCCTCGACGACCGGAACGCGTACGCCTCCGCAAGGCAGCGGTTTCTCGTGCGGGTGCCCGCGTTCATCTACCTGACCTCCGACGGGTCGGTGCCGCGCACCGTGCCCGGCACGGGCCGGGACACACCCGACCAGATCTTCGCGTTCTGGCACAACCAGCGCACGCTGGTCAACGGCCTGTCGCAGGAGACCTGCCGGGACTTCACGCACACCGGCTACGGTCTCTCGGCGATCTCGCACGTCGCGGAGACCGCCGCCATCCAGGGTGACGACCTGTACCCGCAGGTGGGGGAGCGGCTGCGGCACGCGCTCGGGCTGCACTCCACCTACCAGCGCGGTACCGCCGTGCCGTCGTGGCTCTGCGGCGGTTCGGTGCACCTGGGCCTCGGCCCGATCACCGAGGTCGGCTTCAACGCGCTGCACAACCGGCAGGGTCACGCCATGACGAACACCCAGGCCCTGACGGAGTCGATGCGGCCGCAGGGCACGAACAACCTGTTCGTGGCGTGGGAGACCCTGACGCACGCGGACAACCCGCGCGTGCTCGGCTGACACCCGTTGAGTGCGGGCTATTTGTGGGACAGACAGCCTCTGCCCCACAAATACCCCGCACTCAACGAGCCTGGCGGGGGTGCTTCATGCGTAAAGATGTACTTATGACCTCTGCGAGCACCACCACCGAGGGCGCGGACATCGTTCTCGACCCCGCCAACCCCTTCGCCGCCCCGTCCACCCTCCCGTACGAGCTGCCCGACTTCGCGGCGATCCGCGAGGAGCACTACGAGCCCGCGGTCGTCGCGGGCATGGCCGCGCACCGCGCGGAGGTCGAGGCCATCGTGACCGACCCGGAGCCGGCGACCGTCGAGAACACCCTGGAGGCGCTCGAACGCGCGGGCCAGCTCCTCGGCCGCGCGGCGACGGCGTTCTACGGCACGCTGTCCGCTGACTCGACGCCCGGCCTGGAGGACATCCAGGAGCGGCTCGCGCCGCAGCTCGCCGCGCACCAGGACGCCATCAGCATGGACGCCCGCCTCTACGCGCGGGTGCAGTCCCTGGCCGACCAGCCGCTCGAACCCGACACCGCCTACCTGCTCGACAAGCTCGTCACGCAGTTCGAGCGTTCCGGTATCGCGCTCCCCGAGGCCGACCAGGAGCGGCTGCGCGAGCTCAACTCCCGGATCACGACGCTGCAGGCCGGCTTCGGACGCAAGCTCCTCGCGGGCGCCAACGCGGCGAGCGTGCTCGTGACCGACGAGGCTGAGCTCGCCGGGCTGTCCCCGGACGCCGTCGCCGGGGCGCGCGCGGCCGCCGAGGCCCGCGGGCAGGACGGCTGGCTGCTGGAGATGCAGCTCTTCACGCACCAGAACGTGCTTGCCTCCCTGGCGGACGCCGGCCTCCGGGCACGGGTCCAGGAGGCCTCCACCGCGCGCGGCGCAACGGGCGGCGAGACCGACACGCGCGAGGCGCTCCTGGAGCTCGCCCGCCTGCGGGCCGAGCACGCGCAGCTCCTCGGCTACGAGCACCACGCCGCCTACGTCGCCGCGGACGCCACAGCCGGCACCACCGCCGCCGTCAACGAGATGCTCGCCCGGCTCGCACCCGCCGCCGTCGCCAACGCCCGGCGCGAGGCGACCGCGCTCGCGAAGGTGAGCGGCACCACCGACGTGGCCGCCGCCGACTGGTCCTACCTCAACGAGGCGGTGCGCAAGGAGCGGTTCAACCTGGACGACGCCGCCCTGCGCCCCTACCTCGAGCTCGAACGTGTGGTGCACGACGGCGTGTTCAAGGCCGCGACCCTCCTGTTCGGGCTCTCCTTCACCGAACGGCACGACCTGGCCGGCTACCACCCCGACGTGCGCGTCTTCGAGGTGTTCGACGCACCCGAGCCGGGCGAGCCCGACGCAGGCCTCGGCCTCTTCCTCGCCGACTGGTACACCCGCGAGTCGAAGCGCGGCGGTGCCTGGATGAACAGCCTCGTGAACCAGAGCCACCTCCTGGGCCAGAAGCCCGTGGTCGTCAACAACCTGAACATCGTCAAGCCGCCCGCCGGCGAGCCCACCCTCCTCGTGTGGGACGAGGTCACCACGCTGTTCCACGAGTTCGGGCACGCCCTGCACGGCCTGCTGAGCGACGTGCGCTACCCGTCCCGGTCGGGCACCTCCGTGCCGCGCGACTTCGTCGAGTACCCCTCGCAGGTCAACGAGATGTGGTCCTGGGAGCCGGAGATCCTGCGGTCCTTCGCCGTGCACCACGCGACCGGCGAGCCCATGCCCGCGCAGTGGGTGGACACCATGCTCGCGTCCCGCATCTGGGGGGAGGGCTTCGCGACGACGGAGTACCTCGCCGCCGCACTCCTCGACCAGGCGTGGCACCAGCTCACACCGGACCAGGTCCCGACGTCGGTCGAGGACGTGCTGCCCTTCGAGGCGGCGGCGCTCGCGGCGGCCGGCGTCGACTTCGACGCGGTGCCCCCGCGGTACCGCACCACGTACTTCAACCACATCTTCGGTGGTGGCGGCTACTCGGCCGGGTACTACTCCTACATCTGGTCGGAGGTGCTCGACGCCGACACCGTCGAGTGGTACGCCGAGAACGGCGGCCTGACGCGGGAGAACGGCGAGGCGTTCCGCCGCAAGCTGCTCGCCCGCGGCGGGTCGCAGGACCCGCTCGCGTCGTTCGAGGACCTGGTGGGGCGGGCGCCGGAGATCGCGCCGCTCCTCAAGCGCCGCGGCCTGGCCTGAGGTTCAGTCTGCGAGACGCGCTCCCGGCCCGTGCCGGGAGCGCGGCGCGGGCCGGTTACGGTGGCACCGTGACCGACACCTTTCCGACCCCCACGCCCGTGCCCACCGCCGCCGACGAGGTCATCCGGATCTGCCAGGAGCTGATCCGGTTCGACACGTCGAACTACGGGAACAACGAGGGCCCGGGGGAGCGCGCCGCGGCCGAGTACGTCATGGAGCTGCTGCACGAGGTCGGGCTGGAGCCCGAGCTGTTCGAGTCCGAGCCGGGTCGCGCGTCCGTCGTCGTCCGCCTGGAGGGCGAGGACCGCAGCAGGCCTGCCCTCGTCCTGCACGGGCACCTCGACGTCGTGCCCGCGGCCAAGGACGACTGGACGGTGGACCCGTTCGGCGGCGAGGAGACCGACGGCCTGCTCTGGGGCCGCGGCGCCGTCGACATGAAGGACATGGACGCCATGATCCTGGCGGTCGTGCGGCAGATGGTGCGCGAGGGCCGCAAGCCCGCGCGTGACGTCGTCGTCGCGTTCTTCGCCGACGAGGAGGCCGGCGGCGTGTACGGCGCCCGGTGGGCCGTGGACAACCGTCCCGACCTGTTCGAGGGCGCGACCGAGGCGATCTCCGAGGTGGGCGGCTACTCGGTCGAGGTGAACGGCAAGCGCGCCTACCTGCTGCAGACGGCCGAGAAGGGGATCGCCTGGCTGCGCCTGATCGCCGACGGCACGGCCGGGCACGGCTCGCAGGTCAACCCGGACAACGCGGTGACGGAGCTCGCCGCCGCCGTCGCGCGCATCGGGCAGCACGCCTGGCCCTACACGATCACGCCCACCGTGGACGCGCTGCTGCGCGGCGTCGGGGACCTCACGGGCCTCCCCGTGGACTACGACGACCCCACGACCATCGACGCGCTGGTCGCAGCGCTGGGCCCGGTCGCGAAGTTCGTGGGCGCCACGGTGCGCAACACGTCCAACCCGACCCAGCTCGAGGCCGGCTACAAGGCCAACGTCATCCCCGGGCGCGCCGAGGCGGCGATCGACGTGCGCCTCCTGCCCGGCCAGGAGGAGTCGGGCATGGCGACGCTGCGCGAGCTCGCCGGCCCGCGCGTGCGGATCGAGCCGATCCACCTGGACACGGCGCTCGAGGTGCCGTTCAGCGGCAACCTGGTGGACGCCATGGTCGCGGCGATCGACGCCGAGGACCCGGGGGCGAAGGTGCTGCCGTACACGCTCTCGGGCGGCACGGACAACAAGTCGCTCCACCGGCTCGGGATCACGGGTTACGGGTTCGCGCCGCTGCAGCTCACGAACGACCTCGACTTCGCGGGCATGTTCCACGGCGTGGACGAGCGCGTGCCGACCGAGGCGCTGAAGTTCGGCACACGCGTCCTGGACCGCCTCTTGGCGACCTGCTGACCCCGGCGAACCGAGCTCAGTCGAGGGTCGAGGAGACCCTGATGATCTTGCGGCGGAGCCAGACCTTACGTCTGCCGCCGATGTAGAGAAGGGTCCTTGCCAGCTCCCAACGGCCGTACTCGGCCTCTTCGGTGAGCAGCCGGCGAGCGTCCGGCACGCTGGTGTCCGGATCGAACGTCACGATGCGGTACTCGTACTGGCTGTGCTTGCGGAACACGGAGCCGTCTCTCGCCATCTGATGCACCGTCCTCGGGTCACGGGTGAGGTCAGTTTATGCCGGTTTCCACGCCGGTCCGGCAGCAACACATCTCGTAGCGCTCATTGTGACCCACGCGGCGATCGAGCACCGTGACCGAGGTCGCACCTCGTCGCGTGTCGCGGCGGAGCGCCGCCATGTCTCCTGGTCAGGAAAGCGGGTGGACCCGTGCCGCACGGCCCCGACCGGCGCGGCCGTGCCCCCGGGATCTTCGCAGTAACGATCACGAATTGCGATCCCGCTGGCCTGGACCTGGCGCTACAGTTCAAGGCATGACCGTAGAACCGCGTGCCGCGCTAGATCGCCTCATTGCCGCACTCGAGGCCCATCATCACGCGGTCGCCACTCGCCGGAGTGACGACGACCCCGCCGTCGACGACGCGTACGACGTGCTCGCCGACGCCTACGAGGTGTACGAGGAGTCCCTGGCCACGGTGTTCGGCGAAGTGACGCCGTTCTACCTGGCCGACGAGGTCGACGATGACGACGACGAGGATGACGAGGACCTCGAGGACATCGACTTCGACGACGACCTGGACGAGGCAGAGGAGTCCGTGGAGGAGGACGAGCCCCAGCCTGCGCAGCAGCGCTGACCCGGCACGGACGCGGGCACGGGCACGGACGCCGGTACGGTCACCAGCGTTCCGGGTAGCCGATCTCGGGGGCGGAGACGTCGTCGAGGGCGGCATGCACCTCGTAGGGCAGCTCGAGGCTCGCGGCCTGGAGCGACGAACGAAGCTGCGCGGGCGTCCGCGCGCCTACGATCGCCGACGCGATGCCCTCGCGCTCCAGCAGCCACGCGATGGCGACCTCCCCGGCGGTACGGCCGAGTCCTTCGGCGGCGGTCGCCACCGCCTCGACGACGGCGGACGCCGAACCCTCCAGATACGGCTGCACGAAGCCGGCGAGAGCCCCGGCCGCCCGGGAGTCCGCGGGGATGGCGCGCCGGTACTTGCCGGTGAGCACGCCGCGCCCGAGCGGTGACCAGGCGAGCAGCCCGGCCCCGAGCGCGTCGGCGGCGGGCAGCACGTCGCGCTCCACGCCGCGCTGCAGCAGGGAGTACTCGAGCTCGACGGCGGCCAGGCCGACGTCGGGCTCGAGCAGCGTCGCCACGCGCGCGGTGGCCCAGCCCGGGTGGTTGCTCAGCCCCACGTAGCGGGCGCGCCCCGTGGTGACGGCGATGCGCAGCGCGTTGCACGTCTCCTCGAGCGAGGTGTGCGGGTCGGGGCAGGCCACGAGGAACAGGTCGACGTGGTCGGTACCCATGCGCAGCAGCGACTCGTCGAGGCTGTCGAGCAGGGCGCCGCGCGAGGCGTCCACGACGCGGCCCGAGCCGCCGTCGGGCCGCGACTCCGAGCGGATGCCCGCCTTGGTGGCGAGCACGAGCTCGTTGCGTGCCACCTTGCCGGACAGCAGCGTGCCGATGACACGTTCGGCGTCGCCGTCGGCATAGCTGGCGGCGGTGTCGACGAGAGTGCCGCCGGCGTCGAGGAAGTCCCGAACCTGCTCGGCCGCGTCGATCTCGTCGGTGTCGCGGCCCCATGTCATGGTCCCGAGCCCGAGTTCGGAGACCCGTAGGCCAGACCTGCCTACGCGGCGTCGTTCCATGTCGGGCAGGCTACCTGCGGCCCTGGCGGGTGCGTCCGGAGGCGCGCCGTGGGGTAGTGTCACCGCCCGTGACTGCGTGGGAAGCGATTCTTCTGGGCCTGGTCCAGGGCCTTACCGAGTTCCTGCCGATCTCGTCGTCGGCCCATCTGCGGATCGTCGGCGAGCTGATCGGCTCGGGCGATCCTGGCGCGGCCTTCACCGCGATCACGCAGATCGGCACCGAGCTCGCCGTGATCATCTACTACCGCAAGAAGATCGGCGCGATCCTCGTCGCCTGGTTCAAGGCCCTGACGGGCGCGAACGGCAGCGGCTGGCGCGCACGCACCGGCCTGGGGCCGCGGTCCGGCTCGGTGGACCTGCGGCACGGCCGCCCCGGCTCGGGCGCGGACCACGATGCCGCCATGGGCTGGTACATCATCTTCGGCTCGATCCCGATCGTGCTGCTCGGGCTGCTGTTCGAGGACGCCATCGAGACCACGTTCCGCAACCTCTGGATCACGGTCTTCACGCTCACGTTCTTCGGGTTCCTTCTGCTCCTGGCCGACATCTTCGGGCGCCAGGAGCGCGAGCTGACGTCGCTCACGGGGCCCAGCGCCCTCGGCTTCGGCCTGGCCCAGGCGCTGGCGCTGGTGCCGGGCGTCTCCCGCTCCGGCGGCACGATCACCGCGGGCCTGACCATGGGCTTCACGCGGAAGGCCGCGGCCGACTACTCGTTCCTGCTCGCGCTGCCCGCGGTGCTGGGCTCGGGCTTCTACCAGCTGATCAAGACCCTCGGCGAGCCGCTCCCGGCCGGTGCGCCCGGCTGGGGCGCCACGATCATCGCCACGATCATCGCGTTCGGCGTCGGCTACGCGGTGATCATCGGGTTCCTCAAGATCATCGGGAACTACTCGTACAAGCCGTTCGTGTTCTACCGGTTCGCCCTCGCCGGCGCTGTAGTGTGGCTGCTCATGTCGGGCACCATCGACGCGACCGGCGGCGTCGCGTAGAACACATCTCCAGCGCCCTGACGTGGTCCGGGAGGGCCGTGAGCGGCGGTTATCGTTGGTCGCGTGCACGCCTGGCCCACACCCCAAGTCCCGGAGCTTCCCGGCTTCCCCGTCTCCGACCCGGTGCGGGTCCACGACTCGTCGACCGGTGAGCTCGTCGAGGCGGCGCCAGGGCCGCAGGCCCGGCTGTACGCGTGCGGCATCACGCCCTACGACGCCACCCACATCGGGCACGCGAACACCTACGTCACGTTCGACCTGCTGGTCCGCGCCTGGCGCGACGCGGGCAAGGACGTGCTCTACACCTCGAACGTGACCGACGTCGACGACCCGCTGCTCGAGCGCGCGACGGCGACGGGGGTCGACTGGCGCGAGCTCGCGGCGTCCCAGACCGCGCTGTTCCGCGAGGACATGACGGCGCTCGGTGTCATCCCGCCGCAGACGTGGACGGGTGCCGTCGAGTCCGTGCCCGAGGTCGCGCAGGCCGTGGCCGCCATGCTCGAGTCAGGCGCCGCGTACCGCGTGCCGCTGGAGCCGGGCGCGGGCGGCCCGACGCCGGAGCTGGGCGACGTCTACGCCGACCTCACCGCCGACCCGCGCTTCGGGACCGTCGCGCGGCAGAGCCGCGAGCAGGCGCTCGCCGACTTCGCCGAGCGCGGCGGCGATCCCGACCGCGAGGGCAAGAAGGACCCGCTCGACCCGCTGCTGTGGCGCCGTGAGCGTCCGGGCGAGCCGGCATGGGACGGCGGCCCGCTGGGCACCGGACGCCCCGGCTGGCACATCGAGTGCGCGGTGATCGCCCGGGACGGGCTCGGCCTGGCCGCCGGGGAGCGGTTCGACGTGCAGGGCGGCGGTTCCGACCTGCTGTTCCCGCACCACGAGATGTCGACGTCGCACCTGCGAGTGCTGTGTCCGGTCCCCGAGGGCGCAGAGCCCACAGGAGCGCGTACGCACGTGCACGCGGGCCTGGTCGGCTACGAGGGCGAGAAGATGAGCAAGTCGCTCGGGAACCTCGTCCTGGTCTCCCGCCTGCGCGAGGCGGGCCACGACCCGATGGCGATCCGGCTGGCCCTGCTGGCCCACCACTACCGCACCGAGTGGGAGTGGGACGAGACCTCGATGCCCGAGGGCGAGGCACGGCTCGTCCGGTGGCGCGACGCGGTCTCGGGCAACGGCGGCCCGTCCGCCGACGCGACCCTCGCCGCGGTCCGTGCGGCGCTCGCGAACGACCTCGACGCGCCGTCCGCACTGGCCGCCGTCGACGCCTGGGCCGAGGTCTCCCTCGATCCCGCGCGGGATACCTCGGCGGACGAGGAGGGCGCTCCGGGCGTCCTGGCGCGCACGGTGAATGCCCTGCTCGGGGTACGTCTTTAGCCCTTTGAGTGTCCGGTTTGCGTCAGGTAGGCCAGCGCCACGTCCGACGCCGTACGGGTTAGTTTTGACCCCTGCTTCCGTTTGTATTTAACCCGGGGCAGGATGGGGAGCATGACGGAGTACGAGGAAGACTTCACGGGCGAGACCCGGGTCACCGTCACGACGACGCCCCGGTGCAGCACGCGCTATCGCGTGGTGCGCAACGGACCAGGATATGCACCGGTCTATGACCGCGTAGAGGACGCCGCACGGTGTCTCGAGACGTGGGTGGGATTTCACGGTCCGGACGCCGGAGTGCGGATCGAACCAATTTCCAGCAGCGTGTGAACCCAACTGCCGAAACCGAATGAAAGAGGCCTGAGCCCAACTGGGCTCAGGCCTCTTTTGCTGTTCCGGATCTGGTACCGGTCAGCTGCTGTCCGGTGCCCGTCAGAGCTTCTCGGGACCGCTGTCCTTGCCTCCGGTGTCCCGCCGGCGCAGATAGCGCTCGAACTCCCGCGCTATGGCATCGCCCGAGGCCTCCGGGAGCTCGGCGGTGTCCTTCGCCTCCTCGAGCTGTGCGACGTACTCGGAGATCTCCGAGTCCTCGGACGCCAGCTCGTCCACGCCGTGCTGCCACGCCGCGGCGTCGTCGGGCAGCTCGCCCATGGGGACCGGCTCGCCGAGGATCTCCTCCACGCGCGTGAGGATGGCGAGCGTCGCCTTGGGCGACGGCGGGTTGGCGACGTAGTGCGGTACCGCCGCCCACAGGCTCACCGACTGCAGGTCGCGCTGCGCCGCCTCGTGCTGCAGCACGCCGACGATCCCGGTGGGTCCCTGGTACGTGTTGGCCTCGATGTCGAGCACCGCCTGCAGGCCCACGCTGTCCGACGTCGCGGTCATCGGGATCGGCCGCGTGTGCGGCACGTCGGCCAGGAGCGCGCCGAGCGTGATCACCGTCCGCACCCCGAGGTCGTCGGCCACCTGCAGCAGCTCCTCGCAGTACTTGCGCCAGCGCATCGACGGCTCGACACCGTGCACCAGCACCACCTTGCGCTCGCCCACCTGGGCCACCGAGACGGACGTCGTCGGCCAGGTGATGGAGCGTTTGCCGTCGTCGTCCAGCGAGATGTACGGCCGGTTGACCTGGAAGTCGTGGAACTCCTCGGGGTCGAGCTCTGTCACCTTCTCCGCGCCCCACACCTCGGCCAGGTGCGTGAGGGCCGACGTGGCGGCACTCCCCGCGTCGTTCCAACCTTCGAAGGCAGCGAGGAGCACGGTCTGGCGAGGCGAGGCCTGCTCCGGCTGCTCGTGATGCGCGTCGGTCATCCCCCCAGCCTATGGTGTGGGGCGCCCGGCGTGGCCAGGGGCGCGGTCGCGTTCGCGGACGGGCGAATCGGCGGGCGGACGTCGGCGCCAGACCCGGGGTACAGGTCAGAACACGGGGACGCCGGCGCGCAGTGCGCCGCGGACCTGGACCTCGACGCCGCGCCAGGTACCGGTCCAGAGCGTGTAGCCGGGTTCCACCATGCGCTGGTCGATCGCGTGGTCGAGGCCGAGCGCGCGGGCGATGCTCTCGCCGTCGTCCAGGTGCCAGGGCTGCAGGCACACCCGCTCCGGCGTGACCGTCAGCACCTCGATCCAGTCCGCGCGAACGTGCCGCAGCAGATCGATGACATCGCCGAGACGTTCGGTGACCGACTGCGTCGCAATGGGATTCACGAGACTCTCCGGAGCGTGGATCGGACAGGGGGCGAGCATGAGAGCGGGCATGGGGCAACTGGCTGAGACAACTGTGCGTCAAAGCACGGGACGTGCCATCGGCAGCGCTCGGGACGTTTCGGTGATAGATACGTCCCTGGGGGTGTTCACGATGAGAAATCAACGACTGGTCGCAGCGATGGCTCAGGCAGGCCTGAGCCAGGTGCGGCTGGCTGCTGCCGTGGGCGTGGACCCGAAGACGGTGGAGCGCTGGGTGGCCCAGGGCCGCACGCCGCACCCGCGCCATCGGGTGGCGGTCTCGGACGCCCTGGGCTGCGACGTCGCCGCACTGTGGGGCGACGTCGACCGGGCCGAGGCCGCGGCGCAGGAGATCGTCGGGGTGTACCCGGCGCGCCGCGCGATGCCGGCCGGTACCTGGCGTGCCTTCCTCGCCGGGGTGGAACAGCGGTTCGAGCTGCACGCGTTCGCCGCGACGTTCCTGCCCGACCAGACCCTCGACCTGACGACCGAGATCGTCACCATGGCGGCACGCGGCGTGCGGGTGCGGCTGCTGCTCGGCGACCCGGAGGGCGCCGCCGTGGCGGTCCGCACGCAGGAGGAGGGCGGTACGGGCCTCGCCGGGCGGATCGCGCTGGTGCTGGCCTACCTGGCGCCCGCGCTCGGCACACCGGGCGTCGAGGTGCGTCTGCACGACCGCACGCTGTACGCGACGACCTTCCGGTTCGACGACGACCTGCTGGTCAACACCCACGTGTGGGGCTCGCCCGCCGGGGCCAACCCGCTGCTGCACCTCAAGGACGGTCCGGAGGCGTCGATGGCGCCCGCCTATCAGGCAGGGTTCGAGCGGGTCTGGGCGGCCGCCAAACCTCTGGAGGCATGGCCTCGGACGGAGGACTCGGACAGGGTGGCGTGATGATGCGGTTCGACTACTTCGACGACCCGACCGCTCCGCCCGTGAACTCCGTGGTTCCGTCGGTGACGGTGGCGGTGCGGGACGACGTCGGACGGCTGCTGCTCATCCACCGCACCGACAACGGCCTCTGGGCCCTGCCCGGCGGGGGTATCGACCCCGGGGAGACGGTCCGCGAGGCCGGCGTCCGCGAGACCGAGGAGGAGACCGGGTACCGCGTGCGGATCACCGGCCTGGTCGGGATCTACACCGATCCCCGGCACGTGATCGTGTACTCGGACGGCGAGGTCCGCGCCCAGTTCTCCATCTGCATGCGTGGAACGGTCACCGGAGGCGCGGCACGGACCTCGGGGGAGTCGAGCGAGGTCGTGTGGCAGCACGTCGACAGGCTCGGCGAGCTGGAGATCCACCCCTCGATGCGGCTGCGGATCGAGCATGCGGTGGACCCGACGCGGACGATGCCCTTCCTGACCTGACGGGCCTCACCTGACGGGCCTCACCTGAGAGGCAGCCCCAGTCGGCGCTCGATCCCGGACACGAGCCGGCGCAGCCCCGGCTCAGCGGAGTGCATGCTGCGGGACACGAGGTGTTCCGGCGGGTAGCGGTCATAGATGCGCTCGAACCGCTCGTCGACGGTTACCGGCTCGCCCCGCGCCGACGTGGTCATGTCGCAGTAGGTGAGCAGGTCCAGCAGCTCGGGGGCGGGCTCGGGGAACTCGCGCCGCAGTGCGTGGTCCAGGCCGCGCTCCGCGGCTTCGACGGTGGCCTCCGTGTGGTGCGCGACGAGGCCGGTCAGCTCCGCCGGCGCCCCCAGCCGCGCGAGGTAGCGGGCTCCGTCGAGCTGGTGCAGGCCGGTGTCCAGGGCCGCGGCGGCGTAGCCGATGTCATGCAGGTAGGCGGCGGAGACGAGCAGGTCCGGGCTGCCGAGCACACGCGCGACCTGCTCGGCGCGGCGGCCGACGCCTCTCGAGTGCGCGAGGCGGTCGGCGCCGGGCTCGAAGAGCGCGGTCAGCAGTGCCTGTGCGCCCGCGGGGTCCAGCTCCCGCGGGATGGTTCCGTGCATCGGTTCACCGTAGAGCGCCGTGCCGCGCACGGCGCGACGGGACGCAAAGGGCATGGTCAGGGGACGTGTGCTGGTCTGCATCCTGAACCTCCGTCGTCAGAGCTCCGGTCGGCCGTTGACTATCCAGTCGCGGACCATCGCCGTCGTGCGATGGTGGCCGGCGAGCGCGTCGTCGCGCGTGGCGTGCAGCTCTGCGTACTCCTCGGTGCAGTCGAGCTTTTCGTCCTCGGACAGGATGCCGTCCGGGTCGAGCCGCTCGACGAAGACCATCGTCTCGTAGATCAGCGGAGTACGGCCGTGGGCGTGGCTGTTGTCGTCGTCCGCCGAAGCCGCGGAGTCGATACCGGTCCAGACCGTGGAGACGTGGTAGAAGCCGATGTGGTCGCGTGCGACGTGGCCGCTGCCGGCCCCGCGGCGCAGCACCGACCACTGGTCCTGGGTGATCGGGTTGCCGTCGAGGTCGTAGTACGTCCGCTGCGAGAGTCGCTCGAAGAAATCGGGTCCGAACACGGTCACTCCTCCTCGTCGGTGCTACCGGGGTCGTCGGCCGTGGCCGCCGATCGTGGGCCAGCATCACTCAGGACGTCCCAGCGCGCGCGGCGAGGCTGTGAGTTGCGAACTGCGGCTGGCGCGTGGCGTATTGCGCCGGTATGGGTGTGGCGTGATCCTCGTGCTCATGCCGCGTCGTCGTCGGACTTTTGCGTCTGGCGGAATCTCGGGGACAGATCCACTGCCCGAAAGAGGTGCATATGTCTTATTGCTCCGCCACGAATCACACCGTGAGGTGCGCGAAGTACCCCGGGTTCGGGTGAGTATGAAGCAATGCTCAACCTGAGAAATCACCGGGCCCTGCTGTCCGCCGTCGGAGCGTTCGTCGTCGCCGGCGGCGCAGGCAGCGGCATCGCCTGGTCCCAGGCCGAGCGCACCAGCGAGCCCGCTGACGTGCTGCTCGACGCCGTGGAGCACAGCGAGTCGACGATGCGTGACTACATCGACGAGATCGCGCAGCGGTTCGACGAGATCGAGGCAACCTCCGACGCCCGGCGGCAGGAGGAGCTCGCCACCGTGCTCATGGCGGACGTGCCCGAGCTGGCCGAGGAGGCGCGGGCCGAGGTCCTGACCGCCAAGGAGGACGCCAAGGCCGTGAGCCTGCCGGACGGCGGTGAGCTCGACACCGCCAGGGACGCCTACGTGGCGCACATCGACGCGTGGATCGCGGAGTACGACGAGGCGATGGTCTCCCCGGTCGGCGTCGTGGAGATCGAGCCCGTCGTGAACCGGACGTTCGACAAGGCTGTCGCCGCGTTCGACCGGACCGAGCTCGACGCCGACCAGGCGGAGCGCGCCGAGCGGCTCCTCGCGGACTGAGCCGCTGGGCGCTCGCGGACCGAACCGCCGGGAGCCCGGCTCAGTCCCGCCGGCTCATCTCCCGCCAGCTCATGGGGGACAGGCTGAGGGCGGCGTCCGCCACCCGCTTCGCGACCTCCGTGCGCAGCGCCGCGTAGGACGAGTCGATCCACTCCTGCACCCCGGCCTGGCCGCCGTGCCGGTACTCGACCGCCTGGACCAGGCACTCCAGCTTGTCGGCGTCGCGCGCGCAACGCGCCTCGGGTGTCTGCTGCGCCTCGAACTCGGTCACGGCGTCGACGACGGTCGCTGCGGCGGCAGCGGGCAGGGGAGCCACCTGGTCCCGCGTGACCGCGACGTTGTCGGGCTTGGTGACGTACGGGCGGGCCGTGTGGGGCAGGTCGGTGATGCGGGTCTCCTGGGAGTCGTGCCAGAGCGCGAGATAGGCGGCGCGCGCCGGGTCGGCGCCCTCTTCGGCAGCCAGCAGCGCCGCGAGCTGCGCGACCCGCAGGCTGTGCTCGGCGACGGACTCCGGGTCTCGCACCCCGACCTGCCACCAGCCGGAACGACGCAGGCGCTTGAGCACGCCCATCTCGAAGGTGAAAGCGGCGATGCCGGATGCGGCGGTGTGCGTCATGGCGCTATCGTCCGGCATTCCGGCGTGGCTCGTCGGAGCGTCACGCGCGGGACCTTTGCCGGTTACCGGCCGTACAACGTCGCCACCTACGATGTGCCGGTGCCTCGCGACTCCTCCGCAGACCTTCCCGCCGCCGTCCTGTTCGACATGGACGGCACCCTCGTCGACACCGAGCCCTACTGGATGCGCGCCGAGCGCGAGATCGTCGCGGCGCACGGTGCGACCTGGACGCACGAGGACGCCCTCGGCGCCGTCGGGCAGGCGCTCCTGACCACCGGCACCATGCTGCGCGACGCCGGCGTGCCGCTCGAGCCCGCCGAGATCGTGACCTGGCTCGTGGCCCGCGTGAACGAGCAGCTGCGCGAGAGCGTGCCGTGGCGGCCCGGCGTCCTGGAGCTGCTCGAGGAGCTGCGCGCCGCGCAGGTCCCGTGCGCGATGGTCACCATGTCCTACCGCAGCCAGGCCGAGGTGGTGGCCGACGGCGCCCCCGCCGGAACCTTCGCCCACCTCGTCACCGGCGACGAGGTCACGCACGGCAAGCCGGACCCGGAGCCGTACCTGGTCGCCGCCGGCCTGTTCGGCGTCCGGCCCGAGGACTGCGTGGCCATCGAGGACTCCCAGCCCGGGATCACGTCCGCGCTCGCCTCGGGCGCGCGCACCCTCGGTGTACCCGCCGAGGTACCCGTGCCGCCCCGGCCAGGCCTCAACCGGGCGGCATCGCTCAAGCAGATCGACCTCGAGACACTCTCGCGGATCGCGTCGGGCGAGGTCGTCGACCTGCTGGGCTGAGCGAGCCCGCTGAGCCCGCTCGCTGTGCCCGCTCGACGGTTGGTATCCCCAGGACGTCAGACGGCGATACCCAGGCGCAGCGGGATCGCGCCGTCCGGGACCTCCGGGGGAGTGCCACCGAACTCAGGGCACAGCGACTGGTGCGCGCACCAGCCGCACAGCTTCGTCCGGCGCGGCTTCCACACACCCGTGCGGGCGGCGTCCTCGATGGCCGACCAGATGGTCCGGATCTTCTGCTCCGTGTGCTCCAGCTGTTCGACGGTCGGCTCACCACGCAGCACCTGGCCGTCACCCAGGTACACGAGCTGCAGCATCTTGGGCAGCACCCCGCGCTCGCGCCACAGGACGAGCCCGTAGAACCGCATCTGGAACACCGCCGACGACTCGTAGCCCGGCCGCGGCGACTTGCCGGTCTTGTAGTCGACCACCCGTACGGCGCCGGTCGGCGCGACATCCAGCCGGTCCACTATGCCGCGCAGCAGCGGGCCGCCGTCGAGCTGCGACTCCACCAGGAGCTCCCGCTCCGCCGGTTCGAGCCGGTTCGGGTCCTCCAGCGTGAAATAGGTGCCGAGCAGCGAACCCGCGCCCGCGAGCCAGCCCGCCCGGTCCTGCCCGTCCGGGCCGACCCCGTCCGTGAACAGCGACGTGTACCGGTCGTCCGCCTCCAGCAGCCGGTCCCACTCGCCGGGCAGCAGATCGTGCGCCGCGGCCAGCGTGCGCTCACCCAGCGGGGCGTCGTACAGCCGCTCCAGCACCGAGTGCACCAGCGTCCCGCGCGCCGCGGCGGCCGACGGCGGCTCCGGCAGCCGGTCCACCGTGCGGAACCGGAACAGCAGCGGGCACTGCATGAAGTCGTTCGCGCGGGACGGCGACAGAGCCGGCGGCCGCGACGGCGCACGCACTGCCGACACGGTGCCGACCGCCTCCGCCGAAACGTCCGGGACCGGCTCCTGGGATACCTCCGTCGTCGTCATGGACCCAACCCTAGGTGCGGTCACCGACATCCCCGGGCAGCCATCCACAGCGCGCCGTACCCCCGGGGGCGACAGGCCGGATAGGTTTGGCGGGTGACCACCTCGGAGCCAGCCTCCACGCCCGCACCGCCCGCCCCGCAGCGCTCGAAAGGGTTCGTCATCGGCCGTGTGGCCGGGGCGCCAGTCATCGTCACGCGGTCCTGGTTCCTCGCCGCCTTCGTCCTGACGATCTTGTTCGTGCCCAACGTGCAGAGTCTCGCCCCGGGGCTCGGCGCGGGCGCCTACCTCGTGGCGTTCGTGTTCGTGCTGCTCCTGTTCGGCTCCGTGTTCCTGCACGAGGCCGCGCACGCACTGGTCGCCAGGGCGCGCGGCCAGAACGTGACCGAGCTCGCCGTCACCCTCTGGGGCGGCCACACCGCCTACACCGGCGGCCTGGGCCGGCCGCTCGACGGCTTCCTGGTCGCCGTCGTCGGGCCGCTGACGAATCTGGCGCTCGCCGCCGGGTTCTGGTTCGCGTACCAGGCCTCGCCGGTGCTGAACGTGCCCACGCTCCTGCTCTTTGCCGGTGCTGCGTCCAACGCGTTCGTCGGCGCGTTCAACCTGCTTCCCGGCTTGCCGCTCGACGGTGGCCAGATCCTCGAGTCCGCCGTCTGGGCCGTCACGGGCAAGCGCACCACCGGCACCGTCGTAGCCGGCTGGGCGGGTCGGGTCGTCGCGGTCGGCGTCCTCCTCTGGGCTCTGGTCGTGCCGTACCTGCGGGGCGCCACCCCGGACATCACGAACGTCCTGCTGTCCGCGCTGATCGGGGCGTTCCTCTGGGCCGGTGCGGGCGCCGCGATCTCGAACGGCCGGCGCAGGGAGGCGGTCGACGGGCTGACCGCCGCCGGGCTCGCCGGACCCGCCGTCCTCGTGCCGCTCGGCGCCACCGTCGCCGACGCCCTGGACGCCCGGGCGGCGGCAGCGGGCGGCGGCACGCCGTCGCACTACGTGGTGGTCGTGGGGCACGGGGACGTCCCCGTCGCGGTCATCGACGGCGGCGCTGTCACGGCGGTCCCGGAGTCGGCGCGCGGCGTGACCCTGGTCGACGCCGTGGCCGTGCCGTTCGTGCCGGGGTCGGCCGTGCCCCCGGCACTGTCGGGTACCGACCTGCTGACGCAGCTGGCCCAGCGGTCGGGTGGGGCGAGGCTCGTCCCGGTCGTCGACGACGGCCGGGTCACCGGGGTGCTCGACCTCGCCGACGTCGCCCGGGCGATCCGCGCCACCTGACGTCCTGCCTGACTCCTGGGCGAGCCCGGCGCACGCGCGGTCCCGGCCCAGCGCTTAGGATGGTCGGTCGTGACCACACCCACCGATACCCCTGTTGCCACCGGCGCCGAGCAGCGCCGCGGCCCGTTCCGCGTGGGCGACAAGGTCCAGCTGACCGACCCCAAGAATCGCCTGCACACCATCACGCTGCAGCCCGGCGGCACGTTCCACACGCACCGGGGCTACTTCCAGCACGAGCAGCTCATCGGGCAGCCCGAGGGCTCCGTGGTGGTCAACACCGCCAACATCGAGTACCTCGCCCTGCGCCCGCTGCTGGCCGACTACGTCCTGTCGATGCCCCGGGGCGCCGCCGTCGTGTACCCGAAGGACGCCGCGCAGATCGTCGCCATGGCCGACATCTACCCGGGCGCGCGTGTCGTCGAGGCCGGCGTCGGCTCCGGCGCGCTGACGATGTCCCTGCTGCGTGCGGTCGGCGACGCCGGGCACGTGCACTCGATCGAGCGGCGCGAGGACTTCGCGGCCATCGCCAAGGGAAACGTCGAGACCTTCTTCGGCGGGCCGCACCCGGCGTGGGAGCTGTCCGTCGGTGACCTCTCCGACGTGCTGCCCGAGGTGGCCGAGCCGGGCACCGTCGACCGCGTGGTCCTGGACATGCTGGCGCCGTGGGAGAACGTCGAGGCGGTCGCCTCGGCGCTCGCCCCCGGCGGCGTCGTCGTCTGCTATGTGGCCACCACGACCCAACTTTCGCGCACAGCGGAAGATCTGCGTGCGGACGGCCGGTTCACCGAGCCGGCGGCCTTCGAGACGATGATCCGCGGGTGGCACCTCGAGGGTCTGGCAGTGCGTCCCGAGCACCGGATGATCGGCCACACGGGCTTCCTCGTCATCGCCCGCCGGATGGCCGACGGGGTGGTCGCACCCGAGCGGAAACGGCGTCCTGCCAAGGGTGCGTACCCCGCGACGGCCGAAGCGGAGTGGACTCCGGAGGAGCTCGGGGAGCGCGCGGTGTCGGACAAGAAGGTCCGCAAGGTGCGACGTGACCTGGGCGTTGCGCCGGAGGACGCGAGTACCCCGCCTGCGTGAACGGGCTGTAACGATCGAGTACCCCGGACGTCTCAAACGGGTGTTCTTACTCCCGGTGTGTCAGTGACTGTGCTTAAGGTGCTGTTCTCGGAGGCGTTTGCGTCATATGGTCGCCTCCCGGGCCCTACGAGAGGGGATGTCATGACCGAGAACACGTCAGGATACAACCATCCCGAGCATGAGTCTTTGCCAAACCGCGACTACGAGCGCCAGATCGCCCTCCTCTCAGCCAAGAACGAGCGTCTGGCGGAGGCACTCCGCGCGGCGCGCGATCAGATCGTCGAGCTGAAGAAGCAGCTCGACGACCTCGCCAAGCCGCCGGGCACGTACGCCGTGTTCCTGGGGGCGCACACCGACGGTTCGGTGGACATCTCGTCCGCCGGCCGCAAGATGCACGTCTCCGCGAGCCCGAGCCTGGACGTCACGCGGCTGAGCCCGGGCCAGGAGGTCAAGCTCAACGAGGCCATGACGGTCGTCGGGGCGGGCGAGTACGAGCGCACGGGCGAGCTGGTGACCGTCAAGGAGATGCTGGGCGGCGACCGCGTGCTCGTGGTCGGTCGTGCCGACGAGGAGCGCGTGGTGCGCCTCGCCGGCTCCTTGATGGACTCCCCGCTCCGGGTGGGCGACTCGCTCACGGTCGACACGCGCAGCGGCTTCGTGTTCGAGATCGTGCCCAAGTCCGAGGTCGAGGAGCTGGTGCTCGAAGAGGTCCCGGACATCGAGTACGAGGACATCGGTGGCCTCGGCCCGCAGATCGAGGCGATCCGCGACGCGGTCGAGCTGCCCTTCGCGCACCCCGACCTGTTCCGGGAGCACGGGCTGCGCCCGCCCAAGGGCGTGCTCCTGTACGGCCCGCCCGGATGTGGCAAGACGCTCATCGCCAAGGCCGTCGCGCACTCCCTGGCCGGGATGGTGGCCCGCGCCAACGGGAGCAACCCCGAGGTGAAGAGCTTCTTCCTGAACGTCAAGGGTCCGGAGCTGCTCAACAAGTACGTCGGCGAGACCGAGCGGCACATCCGGCTGATCTTCGCCCGCGCCCGGGAGAAGGCCAGCCAGGGCATGCCCGTCGTCGTCTTCTTCGACGAGATGGAGTCCCTGTTCCGCACCCGCGGTACGGGCCTCTCCTCGGACGTGGAGACCACCATCGTGCCCCAGCTCCTCGCGGAGATCGACGGCGTGGAGCGGCTCGACAACGTCATAGTCATCGGCGCCTCCAACCGTGAGGACATGATCGACCCGGCCATCCTGCGCCCGGGGCGTCTCGACGTGAAGATCAAGATCGAGCGGCCCGACGCCGAGGGCGCCAAGGAGATCTTCGGCAAGTACCTCACCAAGGACCTGCCGATCCACCCCGACGACCTTGCCGAGTACGGCAACAACATGGCCGAGGCGCTCGACGGCATGATCACGTCGGTCGTGTCGCGGATGTACTCGGAGGACGAGGAGAACCAGTTCCTCGAGGTCACCTACGCGTCCGGGGACAAGGAGACTCTCTTCTTCAAGGACTTCAACTCGGGCGCGATGGTCCAGAACGTGGTCGACCGTGCCAAGAAGAACGCGATCAAGGACTTCCTGGCCACGGGGCAGAAGGGCATCCGTGTGGAGCACCTCCTGACCGCGTGCGTCGACGAGTTCAAGGAGAACGAGGACCTCCCGAACACGACCAACCCCGACGACTGGGCGCGCATCAGCGGCAAGAAGGGCGAGCGCATCGTCTTCATCCGCACCATCGTCCAGAAGAAGGGCGAGGGCGCGACACCGCGCACCATCGACACCGTCCAGAACACCGGTCAGTACCTCTGACAGCTCGTCGAGGCAGGGTCCGCGTCCGTCCAGCGGGCGCGGACCCTGCTTGACCGACGCGACTGGTCAGCGCGGCTGATCAGGGTGACCGACCAGCGGGACTACTGCGGCATAGGGTGGTGAACGTGAGCGTACGTCGTGTGATGGGCATAGAGACCGAGTACGGAGTCCTGCAGCCGGGCCGCCCCCTGGCCAACCCCATGCTGCTCTCCAGCCAGGTGGTGACGACCTACCGGGCGATCTCCACGCGTGCCGAGGGTCGGGGCGGCAAGGCTCGCTGGGACTACGACGACGAGGACCCGCTGCAGGACGCACGCGGGTTCCATCTCGACCGCGCCTCGGCGCAGCCGTCGATGCTGACCGACGACCCGGCGCGGCCCGCGCCGTCGGGTCCGGTCACCGGGCAGGTGCCCGTGGTGGAGCCTGGTCTGCCCGGCCGTGGCCGACGCCGGTCCGGCTCGACGCAGGAGGTCGAGCGGCCCGCGGCCGAGGAGTACGACGACCCGAGCGCCGCGAACGTCATCCTGACGAACGGTGCCCGGCTGTACGTGGACCACGCCCACCCCGAGTACTCCTCGCCCGAGGTCATGTCGCCCGAGGACATCGTGCGCTGGGACGTCGCCGGCGAGCGGGTGATGCTCGCGGCCCTGCGGGAGCTCGCGGGCTTCCCGGGCAGCGAGGTGGTGCTCTACAAGAACAACGTGGACGGCAAGGGTGCCAGCTACGGCACCCACGAGAACTACCTCGTCGACCGGTCGCTGCCCTTCACGACCCTCGCCGAGCTCATCACGCCGTTCCTCGTCACCCGGCAGGTGTTCACGGGCTCCGGCCGTGTGGGCCTCGGCGCGACGAGCGGCACCGCCGGCTACCAGATCTCCCAGCGCGCCGACTACATCGAGGCCGAGATCGGCCTGGAGACGACGCTGCGCAGGCCCATCGTCAACACTCGCGACGAGCCGCACGCCGACCGGCAGCGGTGGCGCCGCCTGCACCTCATCCTCGGCGACGCGAACCTGATGGAGGCGCCCACCTACCTCAAGACGGGCACGACGTCGCTCGTGCTGTGGGTGCTGGAGCACCTCGACGAGCTGGCCGAGGCCGGCGTGGACGCACGTGCCGAGCTCGGCGCCCTCCGGCTGGCCGACCCGGTGAGTGACGTGCAGAAGGTCTCGCGCGACCTCGCGCTGACCGCGCGGCTGGACCTGGCGGACGGCAGGACGATGACCGCGCTGGAGGTCCAGGGCGAGGTCACCGACATCGTGCGGCGGTCCCTGAAGGTGCTCGGGACGGACGCGGAGTCGGACACCGTGCTCGACCGCTGGGCGTCCGTCGTCGAGCGGCTGGGCACGGATCCGGCGTCCTGCGCACGCGAGGTCGAGTGGGTCGCGAAGCTGCGGCTGCTGGACCGCCTGCGCTCGCGCGACAACCTGGAGTGGGACCACCCGCGACTGCACGCCATGGACCTGCAGTGGTCCGACGTGCGGCCCGAGCGGGGCATCTACCACCGGCTGCTCGCCAAGGGGGCGGTGGACCGGCTGGTCGACGAGGAGAGCGTCGCGCGAGCGGTGCAGCACCCGCCGACCGACACCCGCGCCTACTTCAGGGGCGAGGTGATGGCCCGCTACGGGAGCCAGATCTCCGCGGCGAGCTGGGACTCCGTCATCTTCGACGTCGACGGGTCGCAGGCCCTGCAGCGTGTGCCGATGCTCGACCCGACCCGCGGCACGCGGCGCCACATCGGCGCGTTGCTCGACGCGAGCCCCGACGCCGCGAGCCTGCTCGCGGGACTCTCCGGAAGAAGGTGACCGTGGATGTCAGTGTCACCGCCTAGGGTCAATGCATGAGGTCAGGGCCTAGGCTTCGAGACCAGTAATACGTCAGTGAATCACCAGGAGGCGATCATGGCCGGTCAGGAAAGAATCAACCCGTCACACGAGGACCGCACTCCGGACGACGACGCGGAGGCCCCGGCGCCCGCCGCTGCGGCGGCGCAGAAGGACGACGACGAGGTCGACGCCCTGCTGGAGGAGATCGACGAGGTGCTGGAGACCAACGCCGAGTCGTTCGTTCGTGGATTCGTCCAGAAGGGTGGGCAGTGACCTGAGCGCAGACCGCACCACAGGACGACTCCCGGACGCCTTCCTGCGTCCGGGATCGTCGTCCTTCGTGGACTTCCTGGCCGAGCACGCCCCCGACCGCCTTCCTGGGAACAGGGTCATGCCTGCCGGCGTGACCGACCCGGCGACCCTTGCTCCCCACGCCACCACGATCGTGGCGCTCACCTTCGACGGCGGGGTCCTGCTCGCGGGTGACCGTCGTGCGACCGCCGGACCGATGATCGCCAGCCGCAGCATCGAGAAGGTGTTCCCGGCCGACGAGTACTCGGCCGTGGGCATCGCAGGTTCGGCGGGTATCGGGCTGGAGCTGGTGCGCCTCTTCCAGCTCGAGCTCGAGCACTACGAGAAGATCGAGGGGTCGCTGCTCTCGCTCACTGGCAAGGCGAACCGCCTGGCCACGATGCTGCGAGCCAACCTGCCGATGGCGATGCAGGGGCTGGCGGTCGTGCCGCTGTTCGCCGGCTACGACCTGGACAAGGAGACCGGCCGCATCTTCAGCTACGACGCCACGGGCGGTCGCTACGAGGAGCACGAGCACCACGGCATCGGCTCCGGCTCGCTCTTCGCCAGGGGCGCCATGAAGAAGCTCTGGCGGCGCGGGATGGACGCGGAGGCCGCTGTCCACGTGGCGGTCGAGGCGCTGTACGACGCCGCGGACGACGACTCCGCGACGGGCGGGCCCGACACCGTCCGCGGGATCTTCCCCGTGGTCGCCACGGTGTCCGCCGACGGCTACCAGCGCATCGAGGACGCGGAGGTCGCCCGGGTCGCGGAGCACATCGTGGCGCAGCGTCGAGAGAGGGGGCACCTCGCATGAACATGCCGTTCTACGTCTCGCCCGAGCAGCTGATGAAGGACCGTGCGGACTTCGCCCGCAAGGGCATCGCCCGCGGCCGGTCCGTGGTGGTGCTCGCCTACGACGGCGGTATTGCGTTCGCCACGGAGAACCCCTCGCGTGCGCTGCACAAGATCTCGGAGATCTACGACCGCATCGCCTTCGCCGCCGTGGGCAAGTACAACGAGTTCGAGAACCTGCGGGTGGCCGGTGTGCGGTACGCCGACATGCGCGGCTACTCCTACGACCGGTCCGACGTGACGGCGCGAGGCCTGGCGAACGCGTACGCGCAGACGCTCGGCACCGTGTTCATCACCGAGTCGAAGCCCCTGGAGGTGGAGATCGTCGTCGCCGAGGTGGGCGCCGAGTCGGCGGACGACCAGATCTACCGGCTCACCTACGACGGCACGGTGGCGGACGAGCACGGCTTCGTCGTCATGGGCGGCCAGGCCGAGCAGCTCGGCCGGCGCGTCAAGGAGGGCTGGCGCGAGGACATGTCGCTCGGCGAGGCCCTGCGGCTCGCGGTGGCGGCCCTGGGTTCGGGCGAGGGTTCGGCGTCGCGCACCATCGAGGCGGCCCAGCTCGAGGTGGCGGTCCTGGAGCGGGACCGGCCGCGGCGGTCGTTCCGGCGTCTGACGCGTCAGGTCCTGGCCGACCTCCTCGCCGACGGCGCTGAGCCCGCGGAGGGCGAAGCTGTGCCGTCCGACGACCTTCCGCCGTCGGACGACGTCGCGGTGGGCTCGGCGACCCCGGGCCTGGGGACGGCGGACACGGTGCCGCCGGAGACGGCCGACCCTGCCGAGACGAGCACCGACACCGAGACCGGTTCCGAGACCGACACTCCCACGCCGGATGCCGGGGTGTCTGCCCCGGCGGACGACACCACCGACGAGTCCCCGAGCGAGGAAGAGCCCGACGAGGGGCCGGGCAACTCCGGCGACTCGCCTGGCACCGACAGATAGCAGCACGTTCCGCGAACAGGGAGGGGAAGTCCATGGACCGCAGGATCTTCGGTCTCGAGACCGAGTACGGCGTGACGTGCGCTGCCGACGACGGGCGTGGCCTGTCTGCCGACGAGGTCGCCCGCTACCTGTTCCGGAAGGTGGTGGCGTGGGGCCGTTCCTCGAACGTGTTCCTGAGGAACGGCTCCCGCCTCTACCTCGACGTGGGGTCGCACCCCGAGTACGCGACGGCGGAGTGCGACGACGTGCGCCAGCTCGTCTCGTACGACCGGGGCGGTGAACGCATCCTCGAAGGCCTGGTGGCCGACGCGCAGCAGCGCCTCGAGCACGAGGACCTGCCGGGCAAGATCCACCTGTTCAAGAACAACACCGACTCGGCGGGCAACTCCTACGGGTGCCACGAGAACTACCTGGTGCGGCGGTCGGGGGACTTCTCGCGACTGTCCGACGTGCTCGTGCCGTTCCTCATCACGCGGCAGATCCTGGTCGGGGCGGGCAAGGTGCTCTCGACGCCGCGTGGCGCGGTGTTCTGCCTGTCGCAGCGCGCCGACCACATCTGGGAGGCGGTCTCCAGCGCGACCACGCGCTCGCGTCCCATCATCAACACGCGCGACGAGCCGCACGCCGACGCCGAGCTGTACCGCCGGCTGCACGTCATCGTCGGTGACTCCTCGATGGCCGAGCCCACCACGATGCTCAAGGTGGGTTCGACTGACCTGGTGCTGCGGCTCGTCGAGGCCGGGGTCCCGATGCGGGACCTCACGCTCGAGAACCCGATCCGCGCGATCCGGGAGATCAGCCACGACCGCACGGGCAAGCACGCCGTGACACTGGCCAACGGCCGGACCATGACGGCCATCGAGATCCAGTCGGAGTACTACGAGCGTGCTCGCGAGCTCGTGGAGGCGAACCTCGAGGTCACGCCGGTGGTCAAGCAGGTGCTCGACCTGTGGGAGCGCGGGCTGCGCGCGCTGGAGGCGGAGAACCTGTCGCTCATCGACCGGGAGCTGGACTGGGCCATCAAGCTCAAGCTCATCCGGCGGTACCAGGAGAAGCACGGCATGGGCCTCGACGACCCGCGCATCGCCCGGCTCGACCTGGCGTACCACGACATCTCCCGCACGGAGGGCCTGTACAACCTGCTCGCGGCTCGCGGCATGGTCGAGCGGGTCACCACCGACCTGGAGGTTTTCGAGTCCACGGCGCTGCCGCCGCAGACCACCCGGGCCAAGCTGCGCGGCGACTTCGTGCGGGCGGCCCAGGAGGCCCGCCGGGACTACACGGTCGACTGGGTACACCTCAAGCTGAACGACCAGGCGCAGCGCACGGTGCTGTGCAAGGACCCGTTCAAGAGCGTCGACGACCGGGTGGAGCGCCTGATCGAGAGCATGTGACCACCGGCGGGTGCCCCGGGAGCGGCCACAGGGCCGGTTCCGGGGCACCCGCCGTTCCGGGGGCGCTGTCACGTCGTGGGAGAATCTGCTGGTGAGTTCCTGGTTACGCGTCGTCGTCGGTGCGCTGGCAGCGACGACGGTGGCGGTGACCACGGCGTGCGCGCCCGCGTCCTTGCCGGTGGAGGTCGGCCCCGCGCCGACGTCCAGCGCATCACAGGCGCCGCTGCAGGTCATGGGCACGAGCGGCGCCCCGCCCACGCTCGAGTACGAGAAGCCGTTCACCGTCCTGCGGCCGGCTTCGCGCACGGTCTGGCCGGGCACGGGCGACGTGCTGGAGCGTGACGACCCGGTCCTGCTGAACCTCTACGCGCAGGACGGCAGGGACGGCACGGAGCTGCAGAACACGTTCCGGACCGCGCCCGCGGCGTACACGATGACCGAGAAGTCGCTCGGCAGCCATCTCTTCGAGTCGCTCGAGGGCAAGCGCGTCGGCGCGCGGCTCATGCTCATGGAGGAGCAGGACGGCGTGCCGGTGCTGCTGGTCGTCGATGTGCTGCCTGTCCGCGCGTCCGGCGCCGCGGGGGAGGCGCCGGGCAAGAACCTGCCGCAGGTACGCCTCGACGACCTGGGGGCGCCGACCGTACGCGTCCCGCGCGGCGTCGAGCCGCCGTCGGAGCTGGTCGTGCACCCGCTGATCCGTGGGTCCGGGCAACAGATACGCGCCGGCCAGATCCTCACGGTCGAGTTCACGGCGGTGCGCTGGAGCGACGGCGCCGTGGTCGACACGACGTGGGCGGAGGACACTCCGCCGCAGTCCGCGGAGATCGGCATCGGCAGGCTGGTCGAGGGCTGGGACCAGGGGCTGCTGGAACAGACCGTCGGCTCCCAGATCATGCTGGTGGTACCGCCGCAGGCCGGTCATGCCAACACGAAGAGCCGGCTTGCCGGCGAGACGGTGGTGTACGTGGTCGACATCCTCGACGCGCACAGGCTTGATCCGAGCAAGCTCGACCCCCGCGAGGCGGGACCCGAGGAAGAACCGAAGAAGAAGGAGGGCTGATGTCCGTCGCGATCCGCGTGATCCCGTGCCTGGACGTTGATGCGGGCCGAGTGGTCAAGGGCGTCAACTTCGCCGACCTGCGGGACGCTGGGGACCCGGTGGAGCTTGCCGGCCGGTACGACGCCGAGGGCGCCGACGAGCTCACGTTCCTGGACGTGTCGGCCTCGTCCGGCGACCGGGAGACCATGGTCGACGTCGTGCGCCGCACCGCCGAGCAGGTGTTCGTGCCGCTCACCGTGGGCGGCGGCGTGCGCTCCACCGACGACGTCGACCGGCTGCTGCGCGCGGGTGCCGACAAGGTCGGCGTGAACACCGCCGCGATCGCGCGGCCCGAGCTGATCGCCGAGATCGCCCAGCGGTTCGGCTCGCAGGTGCTGACGCTCAGCGTTGACGCACGTCGCGTGACGGGCGACGTCACCACCCCCTCCGGCTACGAGGTCACCACGCACGGCGGGCGGCGCGGGACCGGCATCGACGCCGTCGAATGGGCGGAGAAGTCGGCCGCGCTGGGAGCCGGGGAGATCCTGCTCAACTCGATGGACGCCGACGGCACCACTGCGGGCTTCGACCTGGAGATGCTCCGCGCCGTGCGGGAGCGGGTGCACGTACCGCTCGTCGCGTCCGGCGGCGCGGGCACGCCTGAGCACTTCGTGGAGGCGGCGCAGGCGGGGGCGGACGCCGTCCTCGCCGCGTCGGTGTTCCACTTCGGTGCACTGACGGTGGGGCAGGTCAAGGACGCCATGCGCGCGGCGGGCATCGACGTCCGCTGACGCTGCTCGACCAACGCAGGGCTGGACCCTCTCCTTGACCTCAACCAAAGTCGAGGTTCTAACGTCGACCACGCCCGCGGCGAAAAACTGTCGAATCGATTCCCGTGCCGTGAGAAAATTCTGCTGTCCCCGAGGAAGCGAGGTCCTTCCGTGCCCCCAGACGCCCCGCGATCCAGACCGATGGCCCTGACCGGCTCTCGTGTACGCCGGTCGCTCGCACTCATGTGGCGCGGCATGCGCGCCAACCCCGGCATCTACGTCCTGGCCGTCGGAGCCTCGGCGATGTTCGGCGCACTCACCGTCGCCGTGAGCCGCGCGGTCGGCTGGGCCACCGACTCCGTCGTCGTCCCCGCCATCGCCGGTGACGAGATCGCCCGCGACCGGGTCTGGCTCGGCGGCCTCGTGCTCGCCGCCGTCGCACTGTCGCTCGCCGTGTCCGTCGCCGCACGCCGCATCTGGGCGGGCTTCGGCTTC
Source organism: Promicromonospora sp. CA-289599 (assembly GCF_050936155.1). Classification (NCBI taxonomy): domain Bacteria; kingdom Bacillati; phylum Actinomycetota; class Actinomycetes; order Micrococcales; family Promicromonosporaceae; genus Promicromonospora; species Promicromonospora sp. CA-289599. Next base: position 116,327 of record NZ_JBNJNI010000001.1, on the reverse strand, counting down.
GTCCGGATCCAGGCCGGACACCGCACGGCGCTGACCCGCCAGTACCTGCGCCTGCCCGCCTCGTGGCACCGCGCGCACCCGGCCGGCCAGCTCCTGAACCACACCACCTCGGACACCGAGGCCGCCACGGGCGTCTTCAACCCGCTGCCGTTCGCGCTCGGCGTCGTGGTCATGATCGGCGTCTCGATCGCCATGCTCCTGACGATCGACCCCTGGCTGGCGCTCGCGGCGCTCGCCGTCATCCCCGTCACGGTGGGCGTGAACGCCATATACCAGCGGCACATGTCACCCGCGGTGACCCGGGCGCAGCGCCTGCGCGGCGACGTCGCCGACGCGGCGCACGAGAGCTTCGAGGCGGCGCTGCTGGTCAAGTCGCTCGGCACCGAGGACCGCGAGGAGGACCGGTTCGACGCCCGCACGCAGGAGCTGCGCGCCGCGAACGTGCGCGTCGGCATCGTCCGCTCGCTGTTCGACCCCGTGATCCAGACCCTGCCGGCGGTCGGCACCCTGCTGGTGCTCGGCGTCGGTACGTGGCGCATCTCCACGGGCGACGTCGAACCCGGGGACATCGTCACCGCGGCCTACCTGCTCACGATGATGACGGTGCCCGTGCAGGCGTTCGGCTGGGTGCTCGGCGAGCTGCCGCGCGCCCTGGTCGGCTACGAGCGCATCGCGCAGGTCGTCGACTCGACGGGCGCGCTCGAGTACGGCGACGCCCGCCTGCCCCGGACGCCCGGCCAGCCCGGCCTCGCCGTCCGCCTGGAGGACGTCGGCGTCGACGTCCCGGCGATCAGTGGCGCCCGCGGCCGCTCGATCACCCTGCTCGACGACGTCGACGTGGACGTGGCGCCCGGCACGACGGTCGCCGTCGTCGGCACCACCGGGGCGGGCAAGACCACCCTCGTGAGCCTCCTGGCCCGGCTGTCCGACCCCACGCGGGGGCGCGTGCTGCTCGACGGGACCGACGCGCGGACCCTTGCCGAGGGCGAGATCCCGGCCCAGGTCGCGTTCGTCACCCAGACCACGTTCATCTTCGAGGACACGGTGCGCGCCAACGTGACCCTCGCCGACGAGGGCGCGCCCGGCTCGCCGTCCGACGACGAGGTCTGGGAAGCCCTGCGGCTCGCCCGCCTCGCGGACACCGTGCGCGAGCTCGCCGGCGGCCTCGACGCACCGCTCGGCGAGCGCGGCGCCAACCTGTCCGGCGGCCAGCGGCAACGCCTCGCGATAGCGCGCGCCCTGGTGCGCAGCCCTCGCCTCCTCGTCCTCGACGACGCGACTAGCGCCGTCGACCCGCGCGTGGAGCAGGAGATCCTGCGCGGGCTGGCAGACCGGGCCGACGCGCGGGCCGCCGACCAGGCCGTCTCCGGGACCGGTACGGACCCCGGGCAGGCGCCGGGCACCACCGTGATCATGGTCGCCTACCGGATGTCGTCGGTGGCGCTCGCCGACCGAGTCATCCACGTCGAGGGCGGCCGCGTGGTCGACACCGGGACGCACGACGAGCTCATGGCGCGCGACCCCGGCTACCGCGAGCTCGCCACGGCCTACGAGGTCGAGACGGAACGCAGGGAGCAGGAACGGGCCGACGCCGCTGCCGCCGGTGTGCTGGACGAGAAGCTGGAAGAGGTGGCCGGATGACCGCGGCGACGGACGAGCGCGAAGCGACCGACGTGCCGGAGGACCTGCTCGACGCCGACGGCGCACGCATCGAGACGACGAGCAACCTCGGTGTGTTCGCGACGCTGCGCCGGGGCATCGAGATCAGCCCGGAGATCGCCAGGGGGATGTGGGTGACGCTCGGCCTGGCGTCGCTCGCCGCCGTCGGCCGCGTGGTGGTGCCGCTCGCGGTGCAGCAGACCATCGACGTCGGCATCCTTGCCGACTCCGGGCCCGAGGTGGGCCGGGTGGCGCTGCTCGCGTCGCTCGCGGCGGGCGCGCTCGTGCTGGCCGCGCTGTGCGCGGCGCTGGTCAACGTGCGCCTGTTCCGCTCGGCCGAGGCCGGGCTCGCGACGCTGCGCGTCAAGGCGTTCCGGCACGTGCACGACCTGTCGACCCTCACGCAGAACACCGAGCGGCGGGGCGCGCTGGTCTCGCGCGTGACCAACGACGTCGACACGGTCTCGCTGTTCGTGCAGTGGGGCGGCATCATGCTGCTCGTCAGCGCCTTGCAGATCGTGGTGGCGACCGGGTTGATGCTCGTCTACTCGCCGATCCTGACGGCGGTGGTGTGGGTCGCCTTCATCCCGATGTTCCTCGTGATCCGGTTCGGGCAGAAGTACGTGAACCGTGCCTACACGCTCGTGCGCGAGCGGGTCGGGGCGATGCTCGGCGCGATCTCGGAGGCCGTCGTGGGCGCCGAGACGGTGCGCGCGTACGGCGTGTCCGAGCGCACCGGACGGCGCATCGACGCCGCCGTGGAGGACACCCGCCGGTCGCAGGCCCGGTCGCAGATCCTGGTCGCGGCGACGTTCTCGTCGGGCGTCCTGATCTCCAACCTCGTGCTGGCGATCGTGGTGGTCGTCGGGACGCTGCTCGGCGTGGGCGGCGGCCTGACGGCGGGCCAGCTCGTGGCCTTCCTGTTCCTGGTGCAGCTGTTCACCGGGCCGGTGCAGATGGCCACCGAGATCCTCAACGAGCTGCAGAACGCGGTGGCCGGCTGGCGCCGGGTCATCGCCGTCATCGACACCCCGGTGCAGGTCGCAGAGAAGCCGGACGCCGTGACGCAGGAGCGCGGCCCGGCCCGGGTGACGCTGCGCGACGTCCGGTTCTCGTACCCGAACGGTCCCGAGGTGCTGCACGGTGTGACGCTCGACCTGCCGCCGCGCACCAAGGTCGCGGTGGTGGGGCAGACCGGATCCGGCAAGACGACCATCGCCAAGCTCGTCACGCGCCTCATGGACCCGACGGCGGGCGCCGTCGAGCTGGACGGCGTGGACCTGCGCGACCTGGCGTTCGCGTCGCTGCGCGAGCGGGTGGTGCTGGTGCCGCAGGAGGGCTTCCTGTTCGACGGGACGGTGCTCGAGAACGCGGCGTACGGGCTGCGGGTCCCGGCGGGCTCGACCACCGAGCCGGTGGCCGAGCCCGTAGAGACCTCGGCCGCGACGCGCGCCGCCGTCGAGCAGGCGTTCGTCGAGCTCGGCCTGTCCGACTGGGTCGCCGACCTGCCCGACGGGCTGGAGACCGAGGTGGGCCAGCGGGGCGAGTCGCTGTCGGCGGGGGAGCGGCAGCTCGTCGCGATCGCGCGCGCCTACCTCGCCCAGCCGGACCTGCTCGTGCTGGACGAGGCGACGTCGGCGGTGGACCCCGCGACCGAGGTCCGCATCGCGCGGGCCCTGGACTCGCTCACGGCCGGCCGGTCCACGATCACCATCGCGCACCGGCTCTCGACCGCCGAGGCGTCCGACCTGGTGGTGGTGGTCGACGAGGGCCACGTCGCCGAGGTCGGCCCGCACGACGAGCTCGCGGCGACGGACGGCATCTACGCCCGCATGCACGCGAGCTGGGTCGCCCAGACCCGATAGGACGGCCCGCGGGAGTGTCCAGCTGGCGCCGAACCGCAACCTACGCGTCGATCGGACCTGATCCGGACGTCCATCCTTCGGTTCGACACCGGTGGCCGACCCACAAGCTGCGGGTCGGCCGCTGGTGGCCTGAGGGAGTGGACGTGCAAACTGCGGCTCAGCGTGAGGTGGACCGGCCGAACTGCTGGTGTCGTACGACAGGACCGATTGACGGTGGAAGAGCCCTTCGAACGCGACCACATCCGCCGTCAGGCCGGACTTGTGCACAGACCGCCAATGGTGCGGACAACACGTCCCGCCGACCGCGTTGTCTGGGCGCATGGGACGAAAGATCGAGTTGCCGGGCGAGCTCGCGCTCATCGCGAAGGCCCAGGAGGGCCTCATCACGACACAGCAGTGTCACGACCTGGGCGTGTCGCTCACTCGAGTCGCCCGGCAGCTCCGATCCGGTGCCTGGAAGCGGGTGACCCGAGGGCTGTACGACACCGACGCGACACCGATCGGATCGCGGCACCCGGACCACCGTCGCCGTCGGGCCGCGTTCGCCGCCAAGCTGGCGCTCGGTCCGGACTCGGTAGTGGTCGGCGCCTGTGCGCTCGCGCTCCATGGGGTCTGGGGCTTGCCGGTCGCGCTCGTTCCACAGGCCACGCTTCCGGGCGGACGGCGGGCGTACTCGCGCGACGGGATTCACGCCCGGATGTTCGGCGACCGGATGGCGGTGACCGAGGTGGACGGGATCCCGGTCGCGACGGTTGCCTGGGCCCTGGTGCAGGCTGTGCCGGAGATGGACCGGATCCATGCTGTCGCTGTGATGGACAACGCCCTGAACAGAGGCTTCATCACCTTCGACGAGCTGGAGGAGGTGCACGCCAAGAGTCGTGGCCGGCGGGGGATCGCCACGCGCCACGGCTGTTTCGGTGAGGTCGACGCGAGATCTGAGTCGCCGTCGGAGTCCCGGGCCAGGCTCGATTGCATCGACAACGGCGTGCCCCCGGATCACCTGCAGGTGCCGGTGCGTGACCTCTCCGGCGTAGAACGCAGGGGCGACCTGGGGTGGGACCCCAAGGAGGGGCGAATCCTGATCGCGGAGATCGACAGCGACGAGTATCACGACGGGTCCCGTCTGGATGCCGATCTGGAGCGCCACAACGACCTCACGGCCGTCTCGGCGATCGTGCTGCACTTTCGAAAGTCGGCCGTATACACGCCGGGGGCGATCTCGGGGAAGATCCGCGCGACGCTCGACCTGCACAACGGCAGATCCTCCTGAGAGCCGGGTGCTTCCGCGGCGCCGAACCGCAGGTTGCTGTCGGCTACTGCCGCCGAACCGAGGGTTGCGCGTCTACGCGGGGCCCGATCGACGCGTGGGTTGCGGTTCGGCGCCAGGTGGGTGGGCAACCTTCGGTTCGGCGAGGAGGTTGGCGGGTGAGGGCGCGCCGACGGCGGACATCACACCGTCGGCGGCCCGCGACGTGGCAGGATTCTCGGGTGCCCGACGTTCTCGACCCCACGATCTCCTCCCGACTCAAGCGGGACGACGCCGGCCTGGTCGCCGCCGTGGTCCAGCAGCACGACACGGGCGAGGTGCTCATGGTCGGCTGGATGGACGACGAGGCCCTGCGCCGCACGCTCACCGAGGGCCGGGTGACCTTCTGGTCCCGCAGCCGCGAGGAGTACTGGCGCAAGGGCGACACGTCCGGGCACGCCCAGTACGTCAAGGCCGTGAGCCTGGACTGCGACGGCGACGCCCTGCTGGTCCAGGTCGACCAGGTCGGCGCCGCGTGCCACACCGGTACCCGGACCTGCTTCGAGGCCGGGGGCGACCTCGGCGCCGTGGTCGGCGAACGCGACCGGAACGACGGCACGCCGCAGGACACCAACCAGCGATCCAACCAGCGAGACGAGGCGCACCGGTGACCCAGCTCGACACCCAGCTCGATCCCCACGAGGCGCGCGCGGCGACCGCACCCGCCGACCTGCCCTGGGGTCGCACCTGGCCGAGCCTGCCGGAGTTCCGGGAGATGGCCGCCGACCGCCGGGTGATCCCGGTGGTCCGCCCGCTGCTGGCCGACGACGCCACGCCCGTCGGTCTCTACCGGACGCTGGCGCAGAGCAAGCCGGGCAGCTTCATCCTGGAGTCGGCGGAGTCCGGTGTCTGGGCGCGCTGGTCGTTCGTCGGCGTCGCGTCCCGCGCGACCCTGACCAGCGACAACGGCCGCGCCGTCTGGACCGGCGACGTGCCCGTCGGGGTGCCGACGGAGGGCGACGTCGTCGACGTGCTCGAGGCGGCCCTCGTCGCGCTCCGCACGCCCGGCGTGGCCAACCTGCCGCCGCTCACGGGCGGCCTGGCCGGCGTGCTGGGCTGGGACATCGTGCGGCACTGGGAACCCACGCTCCCCGCGACCGCCCCGGACGAGGTGGGCGCGCCCGAGCTGGCCCTGTGCCTCGCCACCGACCTCGCGGTGGTGGACCACCGGGAGGGGACGGTGTGGCTGGTCGCCAACGCGATCAACGCCGACGCCACCGACGAGCGCGTCGACGAGGCCTACGCGGACGCCGTCGCCCGGCTCGACGCCATGGCGGCGCAGCTGGCGACGGCCGGGCCGCGCGTCACCTCGGTCGTCGCCGAGGGTCCCGAGCCGCAGCTCGAGTTCCGCTCCACCCGGGACGAGTTCGAGGACGCCGTGCTGGCGGGCAAGGAGGCGATCCGCGACGGCGAGGTGTTCCAGGTCGTGCTGTCGCAGCGCCTCGACCTGGACTGCCCGGCCGACCCGCTCGACGTCTACCGGGCCCTGCGGACCATCAACCCGAGCCCGTACATGTACTACTTCCACCTGGCCAAGCCGGACGGCGCCGAGTTCGCCGTGGTCGGCTCCAGCCCCGAGACCCTCGTGAAGGTGGACGACGGCCACGTCACCACCTACCCGATCGCCGGGTCCCGGCCGCGTGGCGCCCACCCGGAGGAGGACGCCGACCTCGGCGAGGAGCTCCTGGCCGACCCCAAGGAGCGGGCCGAGCACATCATGCTCGTCGACCTCTCCCGCAACGACATGGTGAAGGTCTGCGAGCCCACCAGCGTCGAGGTCGTCGAGTTCATGAAGGTGCGCCGGTTCAGCCACATCATGCACATGTGCTCGACCGTGGTGGGCAGGCTTCGCGCCGGCCGCAGCGCCCTGGACGCGCTGCGGGCGACCTTCCCGGCCGGCACGCTGTCCGGCGCCCCCAAGCCCCGGGCCATCGCCCTGATCGACGAGCTGGAGCCCGCCTCGCGCGGCATCTACGGCGGGGTGTGCGGGTACTTCGACTTCGGCGGCAATATGGACATGGCCATCGCCATCCGCACCGCGTACATCGCCGACGGCCGGGCCAGCGTGCAGGCGGGCGGCGGGATCGTGGCCGACTCGGTGCCCGCGCTGGAGTACGCGGAGTCGCGCAACAAGGCCGCCGCGGCGGTGCGGGCCATCCAGCTCGCCTCCCGGTTGGCCCCGCTGCGGAAGGGTGGGGACGACAAGTGACACGCACCCGCACCGTCCTCGCGCTGCTGGTCCTGGGCGCGCTGACGTTCGGCACGGGCTCGCCCACCTGGGTGACCACCACGGTGGCCACGGCCCTTGAGCCCGAGGTGGTGGTAGCCGCCGCGGGCACCTCGGCCGCACCGGGAGTCGGCGCGGGGGCACTCGTGCTCCTGGCCGCCGGCATCGCCTGCGCGCTCACCGGACGCGTCGCCCGGTACGTGGCCCTGCTGGTCGCAGCGGCGGCCGGGGTGCTCGTGGTGGCGAGCACGCTCGTCGTCGTCGGCGACCCCCTGCCCGCCGCCACCGCCGCCGCGTCCGCGACGAGCGGCGTCACCGAGCTCACGTCACCGGTGACGCTCACCGCCTGGCCGTGGGCCGCCGTCGCCACGGGTGTGCTCGCCGTTGTCGTCGCGGTCTGGGGCGCGATCGCGGCGCGCGGCTGGGCGGCGACGTCCGGCCGGCACGAGCGCGCGGACGCCGCGGCGGCCGGCGGCGCCACTGCCGGCGTTCCCGGCCCAGGAACCACCAGAACCTCCGCCGCCGACGACGGCACCGCCGTCGGACCGGACGACGAGATCGACCCCCACGACGCCTGGGACGCGCTGTCCCGGGGCGACGACCCCACGGGCCGCTGACCTGACCTCGAACGGTTAGGCTGAGCGCGTACCGCACGACACGAAAGGCACCCACCCGCGATGACCGAGAACAAGCCCGAGATCGCCTACCTGCCGCCGGGCGTCCCGCCGAACAACCATGGCCACACCGTCGCCGCCTGGGTGACCATGGCCGGCATCACGCTGGGTACGCTGATCGCCTCGTGGGGTGTCATCGTGGCGCAGTCCTCGTCGGCCTGGCTGGTGATCTTCGTGCTCGGCTTCGTGGTGATCGGCGCCGCGCTGATCGTCGGCCTGGTGCTGCGCAACCTGGGCATGGGCCAGAAGAAGGTCCAGCGGTAGCACCATGACGACCGAGGCGACGAGCGAGACGACGACCGAGGCGACGACGGACCTCGCGATGCCCGCGAGGTCTGCCCCGCTTCCCCGGAACAACCTGGGGGCCTGGTCGCTCGTGCTGGGCCTCGCGTCGGTGGTCCTCCTGCTGGGCGTCATCACCGGTATCCCCGCCATCATCATCGGCAACCAGGGCCGCCGGGCCGTGCGGGCCGGCGAGGCGGACAACGAGGGCATGGCGATGACCGGCGTCGTGCTCGGCTGGATCTCGCTCGCCATCCTGGCCGCGGTCATCGTGCTGATGATCGCCCGCTTCCTGGCGGGTGGGCCCGATTCCTGAGTCGTCCGGCCCGTCCACCCGCAGCAGCGCCCGGCCCGCCGTCCCCTCGGCGCTCCGGGCGCCGCTGCTCACCGGCGCCGCAGTAGGCACGGCCACGCTGCTGCTCGCGCTGCGCGACCCCCACGTGCGCGGCTCCTACGGGTTCTGCCCGCTGCTGGAGCTGACCGGCCTGGCCTGCCCCCTCTGCGGCGGGCTGCGCGCCACGCACGACCTGGCCCATCTCGACCTGGCCGGTGCCTGGTCGGCGAACGCGCTGTGGACGGTGACCGCCCCCGTCGTGGTGGTCCTCTGGCTGGCGTGGCTCGTGTCCGCCGCGCGCGGCCGGCCCGTCCGGGGCCTGTCCAGCACCGCCGGCTGGGTCACCCTCGCCGTCGCGCTGGCGTTCTTCGTGGCACGCAACCTCCCGGGTCTGCAGCCGTACCTGACGCCCTGGATCACGCCATGGATCACGCCATGGAGCTGACTCAGGTGATCCCCAGGGAGCCCTCGGACCACTCCCGGCCCGGGATCTGACGGACCGTCGTCTCACGGTCCGGGAGTGGTCAGGACCACACCCTGGATCCGCCTACGATGGCCATGGGGCGATCGCCCCGGCAAACGTACGAGGCGTAGCACGAGGGCAGAGCAAGAACACGGGGAGGCCCATTACATGTCGGTCCTGGAGGACATCGTCGCGGGGGTTCGTGAGGACCTCGCGGAGCGTGAGGCACGTGTGTCTCTCGACGCGCTCAAGGAGCGCGCCACCGCGGTGCCCGGGGCCCTCGAGTGCCTCGGCCGCCTGAAGCAGGCGGACGCCGTCTCGGTGATCGCCGAGGTGAAGCGCTCGAGCCCGAGCAAGGGCTCGCTGGCGCAGATCGACGACCCGGCGGCGCTCGCCGCCGAGTACGAGACCGGCGGCGCGTCCGCGATCTCCGTGCTGACCGAGCAGCGCCGGTTCAACGGCTCGCTCGCGGACCTGGACGCCGTGCGCGGCCGGGTGGACGTCCCGGTGCTCCGCAAGGACTTCATCGTGACGCCGTACCAGGTGTGGGAGGCGCGCGCGCACGGGGCCGACCTGGTGCTGATCATCGTCGCCGCCCTGGAGCAGACGGTGCTCGAGTCGCTCGTCGAGCGCGTGCACTCGCTCGGCATGACCGCCCTGGTCGAGGCGCACAACCTCGAAGAGGTCCGCCGCGCCGTGGGCGCGGGCGCCCGGGTGGTCGGCGTCAACCACCGCAACCTGAAGACCCTCGAGCTCGACCGCGGCCTGTTCCGCAGCCTCGCCGAGTACATCCCGGACGACGTGATCAAGATCGCGGAGTCCGGCATCCGTGGCCCGCACGACGTGATGGAGATGGCCCGCGCGGGCGCCGACGGCGTCCTGGTGGGCGAGGCCCTGGTGACCGACGGCGCGCCGCGCGCCTCGGTGGCCGACCTCGTCGCAGCGGGCTCGCACCCGTCGCTGCGGTCCGTCCGTCCGGCTTGAAGGGATCCGAGGTGACCTCCGTGAAGCTGTCCGACGTCTCCGGCCCGTACTTCGGTGAGTACGGCGGGCGGTTCGTGCCCGAGGCGCTCATCGCCGCGCTCGACGAGCTCGACACCGAGTTCCGCAAGGCGGCCGACGACCCCGAGTTCGCCGCCGAGCTGCAGCGCCTGCACCGGGAGTACACCGGCCGGCCCAGCCCGCTGACCGAGGTGCAGCGGTTCGCCGCGCACGCCGGCGGCGAGTCGGGCGGGGTCCGGGTGTTCCTCAAGCGCGAGGACCTCAACCACACCGGCTCGCACAAGATCAACAACGTGCTGGGGCAGGCCCTGCTGGTCAAGCGCATGGGCAAGAAGCGCCTCATCGCGGAGACCGGAGCGGGTCAGCACGGCGTCGCCACGGCTACCGCCGCCGCCCTGATGGACCTCAAGTGCGTGGTCTACATGGGCGAGGAGGACACGCGCAGGCAGGCCCTGAACGTGGCCCGGATGCGCCTGCTCGGCGCCGAGGTCGTGCCCGTGAAGATCGGCTCGCGCACCCTCAAGGACGCGATCAACGAGGCCCTGCGCGACTGGGTGGCCAACGTCGAGACGACGCACTACCTCCTGGGCACGGTCACGGGTCCGCACCCGTTCCCCGAGATGGTGCGCCAGTTCCACCGCATCATCGGCGAGGAGGCGCGCGAGCAGATCCTGGAACGCGCAGGCCGGCTGCCCGACGTCGTCGCGGCGTGCGTGGGCGGCGGGTCGAACGCGCTGGGCATCTTCAACGCGTTCCTCGACGACAAGGACGTCGAGCTGCGCGGCTTCGAGGCCGGCGGCGAGGGCGTCGAGTCGGGCCGCCACGCGGCGCGGTTCAGCGGCGGCGCGCTGGGCGTGCTGCACGGCGCCAAGTCCTACCTGCTGCAGGACGACGACGGCCAGACCCTGCCCAGCCACTCGGTGTCGGCCGGCCTGGACTACCCGAGCGTCGGCCCCGCCCACGCCTGGCTGCACGACCTGGGCCGCGCGACCTACGAGCCGGTGACCGACTCCGAGGCCATGGAGGCGTTCCGCCTGCTGTGCCGCACCGAGGGCATCATCCCGGCGATCGAGTCGGCGCACGCCCTCGCGGGCGCGCTGCGCGTCGGCAAGGCGGCGGCCGAGCAGGGGCGCACCGGACCGGACGGCGAGCCGCTCCTGATCCTCGTGAACCTGTCCGGTCGCGGTGACAAGGACGTGGCGACAGCGGCCCGCTGGTTCGGGCTGCTCGACGGCGCCGTGGGCGGCGTCGCCGCGGAAGAGCTCGAGCGGCAGGAGGGCCGGGGATGAGCACTGTAACCGAGTCGGCTACGGGGCCGGCCACCGGGCCGCGCACCGGACGGCAGTCGGGCGACCTGATCGCCCACCTGCGCGACCAGGAGAACCGGGCCGCCCTGGTGGGCTACCTGCCGGTCGGCTACCCGACCGTCGACCGGTCGATCGAGGCGCTCAAGACGCTCGTGGACTACGGCGTCGACGTGATCGAGCTCGGCGTGCCGTACACCGACCCCGTGCTGGACGGGCCGGTGATCCAGCAGGCGGCGCAGGGCGCGCTCGACGCGGGCGCCCGGGTCTCGGACGTGTTCCGCGTGGTGCGGGAGCTGACCGACTACGCGCCGCACGTCCCCGTGCTGGTCATGACCTACTGGAACCCGGTGCTGAAGTACGGGCCGGACGCGTTCGCACGCGACCTGGCCGCCGCGGGCGGCGCCGGGCTGATCACGCCCGACCTGATCCCCGACGAGGCCACCGACTGGCTCGCCGCGAGCGAGGCGCACGGGCTGGACCGCGTCTTCCTCGTGGCCCCGAGCTCCACGACGGAACGGCTGCGCCTCACCGTCGACGCGACGCGGGGCTTCGTGTACGCGGCGTCGCTCATGGGCGTGACGGGGGAGCGGACCCAGGTGGGCTCGCGCGCCGAACAGCTCGTCACGGACACCCGCGCGGCCGGCGCCGTCAACGTCTGCGTGGGCCTTGGTGTCTCCACCGGGGCGCAGGCCGCCGAGGTGGGCCGCTTCGCGGACGGCGTCATCGTCGGCTCCGCGCTGGTGCGTCCGCTGCTCTCGGACGGCCCGCTCGCAGACGCCGACTGGGCGGTCCGTCTCACGAATCTGGCCGAGGTGACGGAGGACCTCGCCGCCGGGGTACGGTCGGCGCGCGCTACCGCGCCCACCGATACACCCGATGCCGCCGTGCCCGGCGGCGTGACCACTTCCGGAGAGGCTCTGTGACGCTGCTGACCGCACTGCCGGCTGCTCTGTACGTCGAGCTGCCTGCGTTGCTGCCCGCTGCGCCCGTCACCGAGGTCGTCACAGAGATACCCAGCCCCGCCGAACACACCTGGTACCTCGGGATCTTCCCGCTGCGCGCCTACGCGCTGGCGATCCTCGCGGGGATCGCCATTGCCCTCTGGATGACCGCCAGGCGCTGGAAGGCGCGCGGGGGCAACCCGGAGGACGTCCTGGAGATCGCGTTCTGGGCGGTGCCCTTCGGCATCGTCGGGGGCCGGATCTACCACGTGCTCTCCTCTCCGGACCGGTACTTCGGCGAGAACTTCGCGGGCGGGGGCGACCCGGTCACGGCGCTCTACGTCTGGGAGGGCGGCCTCGGCATCTGGGGCGCGATAGCGCTCGGCGCCGTCGGGGCGTGGCTGGGCTGCCGGCAGAAGGGCGTCCGGATCTCGTCGTTCGCCGACGCCGTCGCGCCGGGTCTCCTCGTCGCGCAGGGCGTCGGCCGACTCGGCAACTGGTTCAACCAGGAGCTGTACGGGCGGCCCACCGAGCTGCCCTGGGGCCTGCGCATCGACGCCGAGCACGTGGTGTCGAACCCTGCCACGGGCGTGGTGTACCCGGAGGGCACGCTGTTCCACCCGACGTTCCTGTACGAGCTCCTGTGGTGCTTCCTGATGGCCGGGGTTCTGCTTTTTCTAGACCGTCGGTTCAAGTTGGGTCATGGGCGGGTATTCTGGGCGTACGTCCTGCTCTACACTCTCGGACGGGTCTGGATCGAGATGCTCCGCATCGACGATGCGGAGCTGGTGCTGGGGCTACGCCTCAACGTCTGGACGTCGATCCTCCTGGGCCTCGCGGCCCTAGTGGTCTCGGTGGTGCTGGCTCGGAAGTTCCCCACCAGGGAAGAGTCGGTACGGCTGCGGCCGGAGGGAGATGATCCGTCGGCCGGGAGTCCGGCCGACCCAGAGTCTGATTCCGAGTCTGATTCAGACCCTGATTCAGAGCCTGACCCAGCAAGCGCAGGGACCGGTGCGGCAGCCGCCGAGCCGGAGGAAGTGAAGACAGCAGCAGTGGAGAAGTCCGACGCGGACAGCTCCGCGCGCACCTGAGGGGCACGGCGCCGGGACCACCGGCCGACGAGCCCCCTGACCGACCGGGCCGCCGTCGTCCCGGACCACCGCAAGGAACTGCGCCCGGCCACGGCCGGGTGCCTGTGAGGACCCATGACCAAGCCGTTGCCGACACAGAGGGTTGGGCTGCCGACGCAGACGTTTGAAGGCGGCCTGTACGACCCGGCGGCCGAGCATGACGCGTGCGGCGTCGCCTTCGTGGCGACCCTGCGCGGCACGCCCGGGCGCGACATCGTCGATGCCGGGCTGACCGCCCTGCTGAACCTCGACCACCGCGGCGCGGTGGGGGCTGAGGAGGACAGCGGCGACGGCGCCGGGATCCTCACGCAGATCCCCGACGCGTTCATCCGTGACGTGGTGGGCGTCGACCTGCCGCCCGCCGGCATGTACGCGATCGGTACGGCGTTCCTGCCGACCGACGACGCCGAGCGCGACGCCGTCATCCGCCGCGTCGAGGCGCTGGCCGTCGAGGAGAAGCTCGACGTCCTCGCGTGGCGCGACGTCCCGGTGGACGCCGGGATCGTGGGCCCGACGGCGCGTGCCTCCATGCCGGTGTTCCGGCAGATCGTCGTGGCCGACCCCTCACGGGGTCTGTCCGGGATCGACCTGGACCGGCGCACGTACCGCCTGCGCAAGCGTGCCGAGATCGAGCTGGGCCTGTACTTCGCCTCGCTCAGCGCCCGCACGCTCACGTACAAGGGCATGCTGACCACCGCGCAGCTGGAGCCGTTCTTCCCGGACCTGTCCGACCCCCGGTACGCCACCGAGCTCGCACTGGTCCACTCGCGGTTCTCCACCAACACCTTCCCGTCGTGGCCCCTGGCCCAGCCCTTCCGGCTGCTGGCCCACAACGGCGAGATCAACACGGTGCGTGGCAACCGCAACTGGGTGGCGGCGCGCGAGGGCACCATGGAGTCTGACCTGCTCGGTGACCTGGAGGCGCTGCAGCCGGTGTGCTCGCCCGGGGCGAGCGACTCGGCGAGCTTCGACGAGGTCCTCGAGCTGCTGCACCTGAGCGGGCGGTCCCTGCCGCACTCCGTGCTCATGATGGTGCCGGAGGCCTGGGAGAACCACTCCAGCATGGACCCGGCCCTGCGGTCGTTCTACGAGTACAACGCGAACCTCATCGAGCCGTGGGACGGCCCGGCCTCCCTCACGTTCACCGACGGCACCCTGATCGGCGCCGTGCTGGACCGCAACGGCCTGCGCCCCGGCCGCTGGTGGGTCACCGAGGACGGGCTGGTCGTGCTGGCCTCCGAGGCCGGCGTGCTCGACATCGACCCCGCCACGGTGGTCCGCAAGGGCCGTCTCGAGCCCGGCAAGATGTTCCTCGTGGACACCGGCTCCGGCCGGATCATCGAGGACGAGGAGATCAAGTCCGGCCTCGCGTCGTTGCACCCGTACGGCGACTGGATCCGCGAGCACTCGGTCCGCCTCGAGGACCTGCCGGACCGGGAGCACGTGGCGCACAGCCCCGCCTCGGTGCGGCGTCGGCAGCGTGCCTTCGGCTACACCGAGGAAGAGCTCAAGATCATCCTGTCGCCGATGGCGACCACGGGTGGCGAGCCGCTCGGCGCCATGGGCTCCGACACGCCCGTCGCGGTGCTCTCGCAGCGCCCGCGCCTCCTGTTCGACTACTTCACGCAGATGTTCGCGCAGGTGACCAACCCGCCGCTGGACGCGATCCGCGAGGAGCTCGTCACGGCCATCGGCAGCGCCATCGGGCCCGAGCCGAACCTGCTCGCGGACGTCCCGGAGCACGTGCGCAAGCTCGTGCTCGGCTTCCCGGTGCTGGACAACGACCAGCTCGCCAAGGTCGTGCACGTCGAGCGCGACAAGGAGCTGGAGGGTGTCTTCCAGGCCGAGACCATCCAGGGCCTCTACGACGTCTCGGGCGGCGGCGCCGCTCTCCTGACCCGGCTCGAGGAGATCTTCGCCGACGTCGACCGGTACGTGGAGGAGGGCGCGAGCTTCCTCGTGCTCTCGGACCGCGACGCCAACTCCGAGCTGGCGCCCATCCCGTCGCTGCTCCTGACCAGTGCCGTGCACCACCACCTGGTGCGCAAGCACACCCGCAACCGGGTGTCCCTCGTGGTCGAGGCCGGTGACGTGCGCGAGGTGCACCACGTCGCGCTGCTCATCGGCTACGGCGCGGCCGCCGTGAACCCGTACCTGGCCATGGAGACCGTCGAGGACCTGGCCCGCCGCGAGTACCTGGACGTCACGCCCGAGAAGGCCGTCGCCAACCTGATCAAGGGGCTCGGCAAGGGCGTGCTCAAGGTGATGTCCAAGATGGGCATCTCCACGATCATGTCCTACCGCGGCGCCCAGATCTTCGAGGCCATCGGCCTGTCCCACGACCTGGTCGAGGACTACTTCACCGGTACGACGTCGCGGCTCGGCGGCATCGGCCTGGACGTCATCGCGGCAGAGGTCGCGGCACGGCACGCCGAGGCGTACCCGCCGTCGGGCAACAAGAAGCCGGGCGAGCGCCTCACCACGGGCGGCGAGTACCAGTGGCGCCGCGACGGCGAGGACCACCTCTTCGACCCCGAGACGGTCTTCCGCCTGCAGCACGCCACGCGGTCCGGCCGGATGGACATCTTCCGGCAGTACACGCGCCGCGTGGACGAGCAGTCCAACCGCCTCATGACGCTGCGCGGCCTGCTGCGCTTCAGCCCCGACCGCGAGCCGGTGCCGATCGACGAGGTCCAGCCGGTCAGCGAGATCGTCAAGCTGTTCAACACGGGCGCCATGTCGTACGGCTCCATCTCGGCCGAGGCGCACGAGACCCTCGCGATCGCGATGAACCGCCTCGGCGGCCGGTCCAACACGGGCGAGGGCGGCGAGGACCCGGAGCGGCTGTACGACGACGAGCGGCGTTCGCGCGTCAAGCAGATCGCGTCCGGCCGGTTCGGCGTCACGTCGGAGTACCTGACGCACGCCACCGACATCCAGATCAAGCTCGCGCAGGGCGCCAAGCCCGGCGAGGGCGGGCAGCTGCCCGGGCCCAAGGTCTACCCGTGGGTGGCGCGCACGCGGCACTCGACGCCGGGCGTCGGGCTCATCTCGCCGCCGCCGCACCACGACATCTACTCGATCGAGGACCTGGCCCAGCTGATCCACGACGCCAAGAACGCCAACCCGGACGCGCGCGTGCACGTCAAGCTGGTCAGCGAGTTCGGCGTCGGCACGGTGGCGACGGGCGTCTCCAAGGCGCACGCCGACGTCGTCCTCATCTCGGGGCACGACGGCGGTACCGGCGCCTCGCCGCTCACGTCGCTCAAGCACGCGGGCACGCCGTGGGAGATCGGCCTGGCCGAGACCCAGCAGACCCTGGTGCTCAACGACCTGCGCGACCGCATCGTGGTGCAGGTGGACGGGCAGATGAAGACCGGCCGCGACGTCATCGTCGCCGCGCTGCTCGGGGCCGAGGAGTTCGGCTTCGCCACCGCGCCGATGGTGGTCTCCGGCTGCATCATGATGCGCGTCTGCCACCTGGACACGTGTCCCGTCGGCGTCGCCACGCAGAACCCCGAGCTGCGCAGCCGGTTCACCGGCAAGCCGGAGTTCGTCGTGAACTTCTTCGAGTTCATCGCGCAGGAGGTGCGCGAGCACCTCGCCGCGCTCGGCTTCCGCAGCCTCGAGGAGGCCGTCGGCCAGGTGCAGGTGCTCGACACCCGCAAGGCCGTCGACCACTGGAAGGCGCAGGGGCTCGACCTGACCCCGGTGCTGGCCAAGCCGCAGCTCAAGGAGGGCTCCTCGCTGCGGCACACCACGCTGCAGGACCACGGCCTCGCCAGGGCGCTGGACAACCAGCTCATCACGGCGGCGGCCCCGGCCCTCGAACGCGGCGAGGCGGTGCGCATCGAGCTGCCGATCCGGAACGTGAACCGTACGGTCGGCACGATGCTCGGCCACGAGGTGACCAAGCGGTACCGCGGCGCCGGCCTGCCCGACGACACGATCGACGTGACGCTGACCGGGTCCGCCGGCCAGTCGTTCGGCGCGTTCCTGCCCCGGGGCATCACCCTGCGCCTGTTCGGTGACGCCAACGACTACGTCGGCAAGGGTCTGTCGGGCGGCCGCATAGCGGTCCGCCCGGACAAGGCTTCCGTGCTCGACGGCGCGAACGTCATCGGCGGCAACGTCATCGGTTACGGCGCCACGTCCGGCGAGGTCTACCTGCGCGGTCGCGTGGGGGAGCGGTTCGGCGTGCGCAACTCCGGTGCCACCCTCGTCGCGGAGGGCGTGGGCGACCACGCCTGCGAGTACATGACGGGCGGCAACGTGCTGGTGCTCGGGCCCACGGGCCGGAACGTCGGCGCCGGCATGTCCGGCGGTACCGCGTACTTCCTGGACCTGCGGGTCTCGCGCGTCAACCAGGCGGCTCTCGAGGCGGGCGAGCTCTCGCTCGAGGCGCTGACCGACGCCGACTGGGAGACCGTGCACGGTCTCCTGGAGCGGCACCATGCGGAGACCGGGTCGGCCGTCGCGGCCGAGCTGCTCGCCGACCCCGCCGCGGCACGCGGCCGGTTCACCCGCATGCTGCCGCCCGGCTGGGCGCGCGTGCGCCTGGCCCTCAGCGAGGCGGAGGCCGCAGGCGCCGACGTCTCCGGAAAGACCCAGTGGGACCCGTCCGTCTGGGACCAGATCATGGAGGTGGCACGTGGCTGACCCCAGAGGATTCCTCAAGGTCACCGAGCGGGAGCTCCCGCCGAACCGGCCCGTCGAGGTCCGGCTGCGCGACTGGAAGGACACCCACGCGCACCGTGCGGAGGGGCAGCCGTTCCTCAAGGAGCAGGCCGGCCGCTGCATGGACTGCGGCGTGCCGTTCTGCCACCAGGGCTGCCCGCTCGGCAACCTGATCCCGGACTGGAACGACCTGGTGTGGCGCGGGCAGTGGGCCGACGCGATCGACCGACTGCACGCCACGAACAACTTCCCGGAGTTCACGGGCAGGGTCTGCCCGGCGCCGTGCGAGTCGTCCTGCGTGCTGAGCATCAACCAGCCGGCGGTGACGATCAAGAACGTCGAGGTCTCGATCATCGACGAGGCGTTCGCCCGCGGTCTGGTCACCCCGCACGTGCCGGAACGGCTCACGGGCTCCACGGTCGCCGTCGTCGGCTCCGGGCCGGCAGGGCTCGCCGCCGCGCAGCAGCTGACGCGCGCCGGCCACACCGTCGTCGTCTACGAGCGGGACGACGCCGTCGGCGGCCTCCTGCGCTACGGCATCCCGGACTTCAAGCTCGAGAAGCTGCACATCGACCGCCGTCTGGCACAGATGGAGGCCGAGGGCACGCGGTTCCGGACCGGCGTGGCGATCGGCAAGGACATGAGCTGGGACGCCCTGCGCCGCCGGTTCGACGCCGTCGTGGTCGCCACGGGTGCCACCGTGCCGCGCGACCTGCCCCTGCCCGGGCGGGACCTGGCGGGCATCCACTTCGCCATGGACTACCTGACGCCCGCCAACCACGCGGTCGCCGCCGGTACGCCGGACGTCCTGCCGGAGGGTGCGCCGTCGGCGACGGGCAAGCACGTCGTCATCATCGGTGGCGGTGACACCGGTTCGGACTGCCTCGGCACCGCGCTGCGCCAGGGCGCCGCGAGCGTCACGACGCTCGCCATCGGCAAGATGCCGCCGACGGAGCGCCCGGCGAACCAGCCGTGGCCGACCGACCCCATCCTGTTCGAGGTCTCGACCTCGCACGAGGAGGGCGGCGAGCGTACCTACCTCGCCTCGACCGTCGAGTTCCTGGCCGACGCCGACGGCAACGTCCGCGCCCTCAAGGTCGCGGAGACGCAGTACCTGCCCGACGGCCGCCGCGCGGCCACCCCGGGCACGGAGCGTGAGATCCCCGCGGACCTCGTGCTCGTGGCCATGGGCTTCACCGGCCCCGAGACCGGCGTGCTCGAGGAGCAGACCGGCATCGAGGTCACCGAGCGTGGCCTGGTCGCCCGCGGCGAGGACTACGCTGCAAGCCTGCCCGGAGTTTTTGTGGCCGGCGACGCCGGTCGCGGGCAGTCCCTCATCGTGTGGGCCATCGCGGAGGGCCGCGCCGCGGCCGCCGCGGCTGATACCTACCTGCAGGGCAGCACCGAGCTGCCTGCCCCGGTGCGTCCGCGCACGTTCGCTCTGCGGTCGTGACCCGAGAACTTCACCGGGAGTTGTTCACCCCCACAGGGCGCTGCGGCGCCCACCTGCCTAGGCTGGAGACATGCGCAGAGCCAAGATCGTGTGCACCATCGGACCCGCCACGGAGTCGCCGGAGAAGCTTCGGGAACTCGTAGACGCCGGCATGAACGTGGCGCGGATCAACCGCAGCCACGGCGAGCAGGAGGCGCACGCGGCGGTCTACCGTCACGTGCGTGAGGCCGCGAAGGCGGCCGGAAAGTCGGTCGCCGTACTCGTCGACCTGCAGGGCCCCAAGATCCGGCTCGGCCGGTTCGCCGGGGACGAGAAGCACTTCCTGAACAAGGGCGACACGTTCACCATCACCACCGAGGACATCCTCGGTAGCCGGGAGATCGTGTCGACCACCCACAAGGGTCTGCCGAACGACGCCCAGATCGGCGACCCGCTGCTGATCGACGACGGCAAGGTGCGCGTGCGCGTCACCGCCGTCGAGGGTCCGCGGGTCATCACCGAGGTCGAGGTCCCGGGCCCCGTCTCGAACAACAAGGGCATCAACCTGCCCGGCGTCGCCGTGTCCGTGCCGGCCCTGTCCGACAAGGACGAGTCCGACCTGCGCTGGGCGCTCAAGCTCGGCACCGACTTCATCGCGCTGTCGTTCGTGCGGTCCGCCAAGGACTACGAGGACGTCCGCCGCGTGATGGAGGAGGAGGGCCGCACGGTCCCCGTCATCGCCAAGATCGAGAAGCCGCAGGCCGTCGACAACCTGGCCGAGATCATCGCCGCGTTCGACGGCGTCATGGTGGCGCGCGGTGACCTCGCGGTCGAGATGCCCCTGGAGCAGGTGCCGCTCGTCCAGAAGCGGATCGTCGAGATGGCGCGGCGCAACGCCAAGCCGGTCATCGTCGCCACGCAGGTGCTCGAGTCCATGACGACGTCGCCGACGCCGACCCGCGCCGAGGCCTCGGACTGCGCCAACGCGGTGCTCGACGGTGCCGACGCCGTGATGCTGTCCGGTGAGACGTCGGTGGGCGACTACCCGATCATCACCGTCGAGACCATGGCCCGGATCATCGAGGCCACGGAGGAGGCGGGCCGGGAGCGCATCGCGCCCCTCGGCTCGACGCCGCACACGCGCGGTGGCGCCATCACGCGTGCCGCCGCCGAGATCGGCGAGACGCTCGGGGTCAAGTACCTCGTGACGTTCACGCAGTCCGGTGACTCCGCACGCCGGATGTCCCGCCTGCGCTCGTCGATCCCGCTGCTCGCCTTCACCCCGGAGCAGGACGTCGCCAACACCCTCGCCCTGACCTGGGGCACCACCGAGTACCTGGTGCCGAAGGTCGACAACGTCGACGCGATGGTCGACCAGGTGGACCTGACCCTGCAGGACCAGGGCCTCGCCGAGAAGGGCGACCTGGTGGTCGTCGTCTCGGGTGCGCCGGTGGGCGTGCCGGGCACGACCAACTCGATCCTGGTGCACCGCATCGGTTCGCACGTCGACGGCCGCAGCCAGGGCTGACGCACTCCCTGTCAGACGCTCCCGGACGTGTCAGACGCTCAGGTCACCCAGGTGACCTGAGCGTCTGACACGTCCGGGAGCGTCTGACACGTCCGGCGTCGGTGTGCGCCGGATGTCGCTATTGTTCCTTCGCGTGACCCGCTCATTCCCCTGGACCCGCCTCGGCTTCGCCGTTCTCGTCGTGGTCTCCCTCGGCCTCGGGTGGTGGGGCCTCGCGCTCGACACCAGCCACGAGCCGGACCGCACCTGGTACGACGTCGTCTACCACGACCTGCAGCTCTTCGTGATGGGTGCCGACCCGGCCAGCGGCGGCGGACCGCTCTCCTGGCAGCTCCAGGTAGCGCGGTTCCTCGCCCCGGCCACCGCGGTCTACGCGCTGTTCGAGGCCGCCCGCGCCCTGTTCACCGGGGAGATCCGCCGGTTCAGGGACCGCCGCGCCCGCGGCCACGCGATAGTCGTCGGCGAGACCGATGCCGCCGACACCGTCACCGCGGCCCTGGAGGCGGCAGGTCACCGGGTGCTGCGCACCCCGGACGCCTCCGGCCTGCACGAAGTAGGCCTCCCCGGCGCGACGGTCCTGTACGCGTGCGGCGAGGACACCGCCGAGGCGACGGCCAACGTGCTGACCGTCGCGGAGGCGGAGAACGCCGTCCGCGCGGCGGGCAGGGGACCCGAGCGCCTGTACGCCCACGTCAGCGACCCCGACCTCGGGGTAGCCCTCCAGGCGCGGCATCTGAGCTGCGCCGAACCGGGTGTCGACTTCTTCACGCTCGACGTCATCGCCGCGCAGGCGCTCGCGGTGCGCGAGGTGCGGCGCATGGTGGACGCACCGGGCGGTCCCGCCCCGCTGACGCAGGTGATGGTCATCGGCTCCGGCGAGTTCGCCAAGGCGCTGGTGGTCGGCCTGGCCCGCGAGTGGGAGCTCGCCGGCGACGGCGTCCGGCTGGCGGTCGACCTGCTCGCGGACGACGCCGCACAGGTGGTCGAGGCGCTCCGGACCCGCTGGTCGCCCGTGGCGGAGAAGATCGAGCTGCGGGTCGCGCCGGCGCTCGGCACCGGCAGCCTCGGGGCGCCGGACGTGGTCTACGTCTGCCACGCCTCGGACGACAGGTCGCTGCGGGTGGCCCTCACCGCCACGAAGCTGTGGCACGGCGGCCCCGGGTCGCTCGTGCTCCTGCTCGACGGCCTGGCGGGCCTGACGGGCGCGTTCGGCACCGAGGCGTCACGTGTGCTCGACAACCTGGACGGTCGCCTGCGGACGGTGACCATGCGCGACCTGCTCGCGGACGTCGAGCGGGAGGAGGCGCGCGCCCACGCCGACATGTACGAGCGGATCGCGCGGGCCGTGCACCACGTCTACCTGCGCAACCAGCGCGAGCGCGGCGTCGGCTGGGGCGAGCTCCCGGCGATGGTGCGCTGGGAGGACCTCTCGGAGGACCTGCGGGCCTCCAACCGGGGCTGGGTCGTCGGGCTGCCGGCGCGGCTGTCGCGGATGGGCGCGACCATCGCGCCGCGCGACGGAGCGCCGGAGGTGGTGTTCGAGGGCACCGAGCTGGACGAGCTCGCCGAGGCGGAGCACGAGCTGTGGGAGTCGGTGCGGGTGGCCCAGGGCTGGCGGAGCGGGCCGGTCCGGGACGACGCCGCCAAGGTGCACCCGATGATCGGCGTGCCGTGGTCGGAGCTGCCCGAGGACAACCGGGAGAAGGACCGTGACGTGGTGCGGCTGCTGCCCGAGATCCTCGCGGAGTTCGGCCTGGAGGTCGTGCGGTACGACGAGCGCTCGGTGGCGAGCGGGGTGGGCGAGCGCAGCGGCACGGCGGCGGAGGAGCGACCGGCGGTGGGGTGAACGTGGGCCCGGCGTGTTCGCCGTCCGCGTACCGCCGGGGTGCCCATCTGGTGTGCCGGGTGTGGGACTCGAACCCACATGTCCTCTCGGACAGCGCTTTTTGAGAGCGCCGCGTCTGCCTGTTCCGCCAACCCGGCCTGCCGGGTCATGAATCATGGCCCGGCAGACATCGAACCACACCCTGCTCCAGGCCCCAAGCCCGGGTATGCGGGACGT
The DNA here is from genome assembly GCF_050936155.1 of Promicromonospora sp. CA-289599. NCBI lineage: Bacteria > Bacillati > Actinomycetota > Actinomycetes > Micrococcales > Promicromonosporaceae > Promicromonospora > Promicromonospora sp. CA-289599. The sequence continues at coordinate 93,438 of NZ_JBNJNI010000001.1, read as the reverse complement.
AGGATGTACCCCGTGACCGACGAGAACACCGAGAAGCTTTCCCTGGATCTGCCCCCGATGATCGACGCCGAGCCGGAGGCAGCTCCCGCCAACCCCTCGCGCCGCGCCGTGGTGGCGGAGGACGAGGCACTCATCCGTATGGACGTCGTGGAGACCCTGCGCGAGGCCGGGTTCGACGTCGTGGGTGAGGCAGGCGACGGCGAGACCGCCGTGAACCTGGCGATCGAGCTCAAGCCCGACGTCGTGGTGATGGACGTGAAGATGCCCGAGCTGGACGGCATCTCGGCGGCCGAGCGCATCGGCAAGGCCCACGCGGCTCCTGTGGTGTTGCTCACGGCGTTCTCGCAGACCGAGCTCGTCGAGCGCGCCCGCGACGCCGGTGCCATGGCGTACGTGGTGAAGCCCTTCACCCCGGCCGACCTGCTGCCCGCCGTGGAGATCGCGATCTCGCGCTACTCGCAGATCGGTGCACTGGAGGCAGAGGTCGCTGACCTCACCGAACGCTTCGAGACCCGCAAGCGCGTGGACCGTGCCAAGGGCCTCCTGATGACCAAGATGGGCCTGTCGGAGCCCGAGTCGTTCCGCTGGATCCAGAAGACGTCGATGGACCGCCGCCTCACCATGCGCGAGGTCGCTGACGCCGTCATCGAGCAGGTCGGCGCCTGACGCGAACCTCGCTCTAGAGCGGGTGAAATTGCGGTTCGCGTGTTCTCTGTCGGCCGGGTCAGGACTAGTCTCTCCGCTCAGCCGGGCCCTCGGCCCGGAAGCCCAGATCCCGGAAGGAGACAAGCGTGCTCGTCATACGCCCTGCCCGCGAGGACGACCTGCCGGCCGTCGCCGCACTGGCCGCTGAGGCACGCGACGACTCGCCGACCGGGGCCCAGCTCGGAGCCCAGGACACCGGTCGGCTGCTGGAGCACCTCAGCGTGCTGCTCGCCGCCGGCGGACACGTGCTCGTCGCGGAGCAGAACGGCCAGGTCGCCGGTGTCGTCCTGGGCCGGGTCGTCGCGGCGTACCTCTTCGCCCCTCGCGCGAGCCTGTACCTCGACATGGTGTTCGTCGCGCCGCGGGCGCGGCGCCACGGCGTCGGGCACGCGCTGCTCCGCGCGGCCACCGATCTCGCGGCCGAGCACGGCTGCGAGGACATCTACTCCGCGCCCGTACCCGGGAACCGCGGGGTACAGCGCTTCCTCGCGCGGCTCGGGTTCGCCCCGGCGGCAGGCCACCGCGTGGCCTCGGTCGCGGCGCTCCAGCGCCGCCTCGCCAGCGAGGCCGCAGCACGGGACGCCCACGCGAGCCGCCGGTTCGCCCGCGTAGGCCTCGAGGACCTCATCGCCCGCCGGCGTCGCGCCCGTTCCGTGCTCGAGTCCGGGCCCATCGACATGCGCCCGGTGGGCGGCGGCGCGCCGTCCCGCCGCCCCGCGAAGGCCAGCTGAGGCCCAGCGGGCCCGGCCGGTTCTTCGGCGCTGGTCTGTCAGTCGAGGGTGTTCGTCAGCCGAGGATCATGCAGGTGAGGCGTGCCGTGCACACCCGCTTGCCCGCGTCGTCGGTGATGGCGATCTCGTACGACGCCGTCGTGCGGCCCAGGTGGACAGCGGTCGCCGTACCCGTGACGTAGCCCTCCCGGGCCCCGCGGTGGTGCGTGGCGCTGACCTCGATGCCCACCGTCTGCTTGCCCGGACCCGCGTGCGCCTGCGCCGCGAGCGAGCCGAGCGTCTCGGCGAGGACCACGGAGGCGCCACCGTGCAGCAGCCCGGCCGGCTGGGTGTTGCCCTTGACCGGGATCCGCCCGACCGCGCGGTCCGGCGCGACCTCCAGCAGCTCCATCTCCATCCGCTCGAAGAGCGTGCCCGTCGTGTCCGCTCCGGCGTACAGGGCTCTCCAGTCGATCGCCGGCTCGTCGGTCGTGGGCTCGGAAGGCGCAGCGGAAGCGCTCGTGTCAGTCATGCGGGCTATGTTGTCAGGCGTGACCTCCACCGTGCCAAGCCGTACTCCGGACAAGCCTTCCTCGGGCCGCCCCCGTCTCCTGCTGATCGATGGCCATTCCATGGCCTATCGGGCGTTCTACGCGCTGCCCGACACCCTCGCGACCAGCTCAGGACAGATCACCAACGCCGTCTACGGCTTCACGTCGATGCTGACGAACCTGTTGCGCGACGAGCAGCCCACGCACCTCGGCGTGGCGTTCGACGCCGGCCGCGTCACCTTCCGCACCGAGAAGTTCCCCGCGTACAAGGGCACGCGGGACGCCACGCCGGACGCGTTCAAGGGGCAGGTCCCGCTCATCAAGGAGGTGCTCGACGCGCTGCACGTCTCCTCGATCGAGCTCGCCGGCATCGAGGCCGACGACATCCTGGCGACCCTCGCCGTGCAGGCCCGGGCCGCAGGCATGGAGGTGCTGGTGTGCTCGGGTGACCGCGACACGCTGCAGCTGGTGAACGGCGACGTCACCGTCCTGTACCCCAAGAAGGGCGTGTCCGAGCTGGCCCGCATGGACCCGGCGGCGGTCGAGGCCAAGTACGGCCTGCCCCCTGAGCGCTACCCGGACCTCGCGGCGCTCGTCGGCGAGACCAGCGACAACCTGCCGGGCGTACCCGGCGTCGGGCCCAAGACCGCCGCCAAGTGGATCACCGCGTACGGCGGCCTGGCGGCCCTGCTGGACGCCGCCGACGATGTCAAGGGCAAGGCCGGCGAGAGCCTGCGCGCGAACCTGGACCAGGTCCGGGTCAACCGCGAGCTGAACGCTCTCCTGACCGACGTCGAGCTGCCGCTCGGCGTGGCCGACCTCGCCCTGGAGGGCTTCGACCGGGAGGCGGTGCACCTCGTCTCGGACACCCTGCAGTTCGGCCAGCTGCGCGACCGGCTCCTCGCCGTCGACCCCGCGGGAGCGGCCGCCGAGGAGACCCCTGCGGCCCCCGGGATCGAGCTCGACCTGGCCGACGTCGCCCCGGGCGCCCTCGGCGCCTGGCTCGCCGCCCGCTCGGAGCGCGTGGGCGTCGACGTGGCCGGCACGACCGTGGCCGGCGGCGGGGACGCCTGGGCCGTGGCTGTGGCAGAGCCGGACGGCGAGGCCGCCTACCTCGACCTGACGCAGCTCGGGCCCGACGACGAGAAGGCCCTCGCGTCCTGGCTGGCCGACCCCGCGGCGCCCAAGACCCTGCACGGGGCGAAGGCCGCCGCGCACATGCTCGCCGCGCGGAGCATGGACCTCGCGGGCGTCGTCTTCGACACCGAGCTTGCCGCCTACCTGTGCTACCCGGACCAGCGCGGCTACGACCTGGGCGATCTCGCGGTGCGGCACCTCGGCCGCGAGCTCAAGATCGCACAGGCAGAGGGCGCCCAGGGCGCCCTGGACCTCTCGCTCGAAGGCGAGTCCGAGGGGCAGGCCGAGGCGGTGCGGGCCCACGGCGTGGCCGAGCTGGCGGCCGCCCTGGAGGGCGAGCTCGCCGACCGCGGCGCCACCCACCTGCTGGACGACGTCGAGCTGCCGTTGTCCGGCGTGCTGGCGCGGATGGAGCGCATCGGCATCGCCGCCGACACGCAGTACCTGACCGGCCTGGAGAAGCAGTTCGCGCAGGGGGTCGCCGACGCCGCGGCCGAGGCGTACGCCGTGATCGACCGCGAGGTGAACCTCGGCAGCCCCAAGCAGCTGCAAGAGGTGCTGTTCGACCAGCTGGGCATGCCCAAGACCAAGAAGATCAAGACCGGGTACACGACCGACGCGGCGAGCCTGCAGGACCTGTTCGTCAAGACGGAGCACCCGTTCCTGGCCCACCTGCTCGCGCACCGCGACGTGTCGCGCCTGCGCACCACCGTCGAGGGGCTGCTCCGGTCGGTGGCTCCCGACGGGCGCATCCACACCACGTTCCAGCAGACCATCGCCGCGACGGGCCGACTCAGCTCGACCGACCCGAACCTGCAGAACATCCCGATCCGCACCGAGGCGGGCCGGCAGATCCGGCGGGCGTTCCAGGTCGGCGAGGGCTACGAGTCGCTGCTGACCGCCGACTACAGCCAGATCGAGATGCGGATCATGGCGCACCTGTCGGGCGACGAGGGCCTGATCGAGGCGTTCAACTCGGGGGAGGACCTGCACCGGTACGTGGGCTCGCGCGTGTTCGAGGTGGAGCCCGCCGGCGTGACCGCCGAGATGCGCTCCAAGATCAAGGCCATGTCGTACGGCCTGGCCTACGGACTGAGCGCCTTCGGCCTGTCCCAGCAGCTCAACATCGCCACGGGCGAGGCGCAGACGCTCATGGACGACTACTTCGAGCGGTTCGGCGGCGTGCGCGACTACCTGTCCGGAGTGGTCGAGGAGGCCCGGGCGACCGGGTACACCGCGACGATCCTGGGCCGGCGCCGCTACCTGCCCGACCTCACGAGCGACAACCGGCAGCGCCGGCAGATGGCCGAGCGGATGGCGCTCAACGCGCCGATCCAGGGCAGCGCCGCCGACATCATCAAGCTCGCGATGCTCAAGGTGCAGACCGCGCTGGACGAACGGGGGCTCTCCTCCCGCCTGCTGCTCCAGGTGCACGACGAGCTCGTGCTCGAGGTGTTCCCGGGTGAGCGGGAGGCCGCGGAGGAGGTGCTGCGCAGCGAGATGGGCGCGGCCTACGAGCTCACCGTCCCGCTCGACGTCTCGGTGGGCACGGGCGCCACCTGGCACGAGGCGGGCCACTGACCCCGCCGTGCCACTGCCCCCGCTGTGCCACTGCCCCCGCCGTTGAGTGCTGGCTATTTGTGAGGTCTGGAGGCTCCGGCCCACAAATAGCCAGCACTCAACGAGTGGTCAGGCCTTGAGCGTCACGAAGACTGCCGTGCCCGGGAGGTAGCGGCCGCGCTCCGGCCCCCAGCCGCCCCAGACCTGGTCGTTCCACTCCGGCCACTCCGGCTCGACCAGGTTCGTCAGGCGCAGGCCCGCGGCGGCGACGTCGCGCACGTGGTCGCCCACGGTGCGGTGGTACTCCGCGTACAGGACCCGGCCGGCGGCGTCGGCCTCGACGTACGGGCGGCGGTCGAAGTACGAGCGCGACGCCGTCAGGCCGCGCAGCGTCGGGTCGTCGGGGAACGCCCACCGCAGGGGATGCGTCACGGAGAACACCCAGCGCCCGCCGGGGCGCAGCACGCGAGCGGTCTCCCGGTGCACCGGGACGGCGTCGGGCACGAACGGCAGCGCGCCGAAGGACGTGAAGACGATGTCGAACGAGGCGTCCGCGAACGGCAGCGCCCGGGCGTCCGCCTGCACCCGCGGCACGACGACGCCCGTGGCGGCGTCGAGGCGCTCCGCTCCGGCCAGCATGCCCGCCGAGTAGTCGCTGGCGACGGCCCGGGCACCGCGGGAGGCGAGCCAGCGCGAGCAGTGCGCGGCTCCGGCCCCCACCTCCAGCACGTCGCGCCCGTCGACGTCGCCCAGGAGGCCGGCCTCCGCCTCGGTCAGGCCCTCGGGACCCCAGCGGAACCCGGCGTCGCCGAGGAAGTCGCGGTGCTCGTCGAGGTACTCGTCGGCGTTGGCGTCCCACCACGCCCGGGCGGCCCCGGCGTCGTCAGGCAGGTCGCGGTAGCCGAAGGACACGGGCTGGTCATCGCTCACGAGGCAATCATCGCCCCTGTCTGCTTCCTATGGATTCGTACGGCTGTGTCTATGAGTCGCTGGCGAATACCACAGGAGCGGCCATAACAAAAGGGTCACGATTGGATTCCGGTCAGGGAAGCGAAATACGCAGGCAACGAGAACGCTCCTAAGGTCAGCCCCAATAAGTCTGCGCGCCGTCTTGTCCGAACCCGGGCCCGCCGGTGCGCCCGAGGAAGGAGAGTGCCATGCGTCGACGCGCTACGCGCCTTGCGGGCGGCGTCACCCTGGTGACTGCGCTCGCAGTGGCTCTGAGTGGATGTGTCGCCAGCGAGCGGGACCCCGAGGGCAGCGGCGAGGGCGGCGGCAAGGACACCTTCGTGTTCGCCGCGTCCGCAGACCCCGGATCGCTCGACCCCGCGTTCGCCAGTGACGGCGAGTCGTTCCGGGTCGCACGCCAGATCTTCGAGGGCCTCGTCGGAGTCGAGCCCGGCACCGCAGACCCCGCCCCCCTGCTCGCCGAGAGCTGGGACATCAGCGAGAACGGCCTGGAGTACACCTTCCACCTCAAGGAGGGCGTGAAGTTCCACGACGACACGGACTTCGACGCCGAGGCCGTGTGCTTCAACTTCGACCGCTGGGCGAACTGGACCGGCCTGGCCGCGTCCGAGTCGCTGTCGTACTACTACACGCACGTGTTCGGTGGTCAGGGCGAGAACGGCAAGTACGACTCGTGCGCGGCCTCGGACGCGACGACGGCCGTCGTCACGCTGAAGAGCCCCCTGCCCGAGCTGGTCCCGGCGCTCTCGTTGCCGTCGTTCTCCATGCAGTCGCCCACGGCGCTCGAGGAGTTCAGCGCGGACGAGATCGGCGGCGCGGAGGACGCTCCTGAGCTCTCCGAGTACGCCAAGGCGCACCCGGTCGGCACCGGCCCGTACACGTTCAAGGAGTGGAAGGCCGGCGAGTCGGTCACCCTCGCCGCGTTCGACGGGTACTGGGACGAGATCCTGGACGTCAAGAACATCGTCTTCACGGTGATCGCCGAGGGCACCGCACGTCGCCAGGCGCTCGAGGCCGGCGACATCGACGGCTACGACCTGGTCGCCCCGGCCGACGTCGACGCCCTCGCGGGGTCGGGCTACCAGATCCTGAACCGCGACCCGTTCAACATCCTGTACCTGGGCATGAACCAGAAGCAGAAGCCGCTGGACGACCCGAAGGTGCGTCAGGCGATCGCCCACGCGATCGACAAGGAGGCGTTGGTCGCCGCCGCGCTGCCCGAGGGCACCGAGGTCGCCACCCAGTTCGTCCCCTCCACCGTGTCGGGCTACAGCGATGACGTGGCCACCTACGAGTTCGACCAGGAGAAGGCCAAGGAGCTCCTCAAGGAGGCCGGTCAGGAGAACCTCGAGCTCGAGTTCAACTACCCGACCGACGTCTCGCGTCCGTACATGCCGGACGCCGCGGCGATCTACGAGGCCATCTCGGCAGACCTCGAGGAGGTCGGCATCACGGTGACGGCGACGCCGGAGCCGTGGAGCCCTACCTACCTCGACACCATCCAGGGCAGCGAGAACCACGGGCTGCACCTGCTCGGCTGGACGGGTGACTACAACGACACCTACAACTTCGTCGGCACCTTCTTCGGCTCCGAGTCGTCCGAGTGGGGCTTCGACGACCCCGACCTCTTCCAGAGCCTGAGCGACGCGCGGTACGCCGACGTCGACCAGCAGGAGGCCCAGTACCAGGCCGCGAACGAGGCCGTGATGGAGTTCCTGCCGGGCGTGCCGCTCGCCAGCCCGGTGCCGTCGCTCGCCTTCACGGAGCAGGTCCAGGGCTACCCGGTCTCGCCGGTGCAGGACGAGGTCTACAGCGTCATCACGTTCTCGGAGTAAGGGAACCCGGTGACACACCTAGGGCGCATCGCGCCTTAGGGTGAAGTGCTCAGGTCGGGGCGCGGCACCTGCCGCGCCCCGACCGCTTGTCCGTGACTTTCAAGGATCTTCCTGAGGATAGGTATGCTCCGCCTCATCGTGCAGCGGTTGCTGCTCCTGATACCGCTGCTCCTAGGGCTGTCGGTGCTGTTGTTCGCGTGGGTCCGGGCGCTGCCCGGCGGCCCCGCGACCGCCCTGCTGGGCGAGCGGGCCACACCCGAGGCCGTCGCTCGTATCAACACCCTGTACGGCTTCGACCAGCCGTTGCACATCCAGTACTTCAAGTACCTGGGCCGTCTGCTGACGGGAGACTTCGGTGTCTCCACCCGGACCGGCCGTCCGGTGCTGGACGAGTTCATCACGCGCTTCCCCGCGACGATCGAGCTCACCGTGGTCGCGCTGATCATCGCGATCGGCATCGGCATCCCGCTCGGCTACGTCGCCGCTCGTCGGGCCGGCTCGATCATCGACCACTCGTCGGTCGTCGTGTCGCTGATCGGCGTCACCGTGCCGGTGTTCTTCCTCGCCTTCATCCTGAAGTACCTGTTCGCCGTGGAGCTGGGCTGGTTCCCCTCCACGGGGCGGCAGGACCCGACGATGATCGCCACGCACCCGACGAACTTCTACGTGCTGGACGGACTGCTCACCGGTGAGTGGGACGCCGCATGGGACGCGCTGGTGCACCTGATCCTGCCGGGCATCGCGCTCGGCACGATCCCGCTGGCGATCGTCGCGCGGATGACCCGCGCCGCGGTGTCCGAGGTGCAGAACGCCGACTACGTCCGCACGGCCCGCGCGAAGGGCATCAAGCCCGCACGGCTGCGCGGCGAGCACATCCTGAAGAACGCGATGCTCCCGGTGCTGACGACGATCGGCCTGCAGGTGGGCCTGCTGCTCTCGGGCGCCGTCCTGACCGAGACGGTGTTCGCCTTCGCCGGCATCGGCTCGTTCCTCGCCGAGGCCGTGTTCAACGCCGACTACCCGGTCATGCAGGGCTTCGTCCTGATGATCGCGATCGTGTACGCCCTCGTGAATCTGTTCGTCGACGTGTCGTACGGGCTGATCGACCCCCGGCTGAGGAGGCAGCAGTGAGTGCCAACGAGCTTCCTGTGACCGACGGGGTGGCTGCCCAGCCGCTCCACACCAGCATCCACGGCGACGGACCCGGCGGCGCCGACCACGGCGGCGAGGGTGTCTGGGCGCGTGCCTGGCGCACGCTGCGCAAGAACCCCGTCGCCATCATCGGCGCTGCCATCGTCGCCGCGTTCGTGCTGATCGCGCTGCTCGCGCCGCTGCTCGCCCCGTACGGCCCGCACGAGCTGCCGGGCCGTGCCGAGGTGCGCCCGACGATGATCCCCGGACCGTCGGCCGAGTACCCGCTGGGCCTGGACCGCTACGGCGGTGACGTGCTGAGCAAGCTGATCTGGGGCGCGCGCGCATCGCTCCTGGTGGGCGTCCTGTCCACGCTGTTCGGCCTGGCCGGCGGCATGGCGCTGGGCCTGCTCGCGGGCTGGTTCGGCAAGTGGGTCGACTTCGCCGCGATGCGCCTGGTGGACCTGATGCTGTCCGTGCCGTCGCTGCTCCTGGCCGTCTCGATCGCCGCGATCGCGGGCCAGTCCTCGATGTCGGTCATCGTCGCCATCGGTGTGGTGCAGATCCCGATCTTCGCCCGCCTGCTGCGCGGCTCGATGCTCGCGCAGCGGGGTCAGGACTACGTGCTGGCCGCGTCCGCCCTGGGCCTGAGCCGGCGCTCGGTGACCATGAGCCACGTGCTGCCCAACAGCGTGGGCCCCGTCATCGTGCAGGCGACGCTGACCCTGGCCACGGCAGTGATCGAGGCGGCGGCGCTGTCCTTCCTCGGCCTGGGTGGCGGCGAGCCCTCCACCGCCGAGTGGGGCCGCATGCTGACGGCCGCGCAGCAGGAGCTGGCGGTCGCGCCGCGCCTGGCGATCCTGCCCGGTATCTGCATCGCCGTGACGGCCCTCGGCTTCACCCTCGTGGGCGAGAGCCTGCGCGAGGCCCTCGACCCCCGGAACAGGACCCGAAAATGAGCGACACCCCTGAGCAGAAGATCTCCGACGCCGCGGCCGCCGACGTCGTCCTGCGCGTCGAGGACCTGAGCGTCGACTTCCGCACCGAGAACGGCGCGGCACGCGCCGTGGCGAATGCGAACCTGACCGTCCGGCGCGGCCAGACCGTCGCGATCGTGGGGGAGTCGGGTTCCGGCAAGACCACGCTGGCCATGGCCGTCCTCGGCCTGCTCGCCAGCAACGGCTCAGTGGCCGAGGGGCACATCTGGTTCAAGGACGAGGACCTGGGCAAGGTCAGCCCGCAGCGCATGGCGCAGCTGCGCGGCACCGAGCTCGGCCTCGTGCCGCAGGACCCGATGACCAACCTCGACCCGATCATGCGGATCGGGCAGCAGATCGACGAGGGTCTGATCGACAACGGTCTGCGCACCCGACGGGACGCCCGAACCCGCACGGTCGAGCTGCTCGACGAGGTCGGCCTGCCGGACGCGCGGCGCCGGGCGAGCCAGTACCCGCACGAGTTCTCCGGCGGCATGCGCCAGCGTGCGCTCATCGCCATGGGCCTGTCGGGCCGCCCCGCGCTGCTGGTGGCGGACGAGCCGACGTCGGCGCTCGACGTGACCGTGCAGCGCGGCATCCTCGACCAGCTCTCCGGGCTGACCGAGGAGCTCGGCACGGCGGTGCTGCTCATCACGCACGACCTGGGCCTCGCGGCCGAGCGTGCCGACGTCGTCGTGGTCATGTACCGCGGCGACATCGTCGAGCAGGGCCCTGCGCGCCAGGTCCTCTCCGACCCGCAGCACGAGTACACCAAGCGCCTCATGGCGGCCGCGCCGTCGCTCGCCTCGCGGCGCATCGAGATCGCGCGCGAGCGCGGCCTGGAGGACGTGCTGGACGACGCGCTGCTGGCCCACGGCGAGGACGTGGCCGCCGAGGGCTCGGCGGAGGCCGACGTGCTGGTTTCCGTCAAGGACGTGAGCAAGGTCTTCTCCATCCGCGGCAACGGCTTGTTCTCCCGTGCCAAGGACTTCACGGCGGTCGACGGCGTGAGCCTCGACATACCGCGCGGCTCCACGGTGGCCGTGGTGGGGGAGTCGGGTTCGGGCAAGTCGACGCTCGCCCGGATGATCCTGGACATCGAGAAGCCGACCACCGGCTCGATCGTGTTCGACGGCGGCCTCGTCGGCGCGGGCAACCACCGCGACCAGATCGCCTACCGGCGCCGGGTCCAGCCCGTGTTCCAGGACCCCTACTCGTCGCTCGACCCGCTGTACTCGGTGTACCGCGCGATCGAGGAGCCGCTGCGCGCGCACTCCTACGGTGACGCCGCGGCCCGCCGGGCCCGGGTGGAGGAGCTCGCCGACCAGGTGGCGCTCAGCAAGGGCCAGCTGCAGCGGTTCCCCTCGGAGCTGTCCGGCGGCCAGCGCCAGCGTGTGGCGATCGCCCGCGCTCTCGCGCTGTCGCCCGAGCTCGTGGTCTGCGACGAGGCGGTCTCGGCGCTCGACGTGGTGGTGCAGGCACAGATCCTGCAGCTCCTCGCCGGTCTCCAGGAGGAGCTGGGGCTGACCTACCTCTTCATCACGCACGACCTCGCCGTCGTGCGGCAGATCGCCGACCGGGTGCTGGTGATGCAGAACGGTCGAGTGGTCGAGGAGGGGACCGTCGACTCGGTCTTCGACTCGCCCGCCACCGCCTACACGCGGGCCCTGCTCGACGCCATCCCGGGCAAGGACCTGGAGCTCGCCCTCTGAGGGCTCGCACGGGCGGCTCGCAGCGCCCTGGCTCGCGTTGACCAGGGCGCTGCGACGCCACTAGGATGACTGGCGGTGCCGTGCGCCTTTTGGCGATCGTCGGCACCTCACGAGCACAGCATCAGCAGAGCTCAAACAGACCCTGTCCTTACTACGCCATGTCCGCATCGGAGCATCGAACTCAATGACCATCTCCACCCCCGCGAAGTCCGCACCCCAGGTTGCCATCAATGACATCGGCACCGAGGAGGACTTCCTTGCTGCCATCGACGCCACCATCAAGTACTTCAACGATGGGGACATCGTCGAAGGCACGATCGTCAAGGTGGACCGCGACGAGGTCCTTCTCGACATCGGCTACAAGACCGAGGGTGTGATCCCGTCCCGGGAGCTCTCGATCAAGCACGACGTCGACCCTGGCGAGGTTGTCGCCGTCGGTGACGCCGTCGAGGCCCTGGTCCTCCAGAAGGAGGACAAGGAAGGCCGCCTGATCCTGTCCAAGAAGCGCGCACAGTACGAGCGCGCCTGGGGCACGATCGAGAAGATCAAGGAAGAGGACGGCGTCGTCACCGGCACCGTCATCGAGGTCGTCAAGGGCGGCCTCATCCTCGACATCGGCCTGCGCGGCTTCCTCCCCGCCTCCCTCGTGGAGATGCGTCGCGTCCGCGACCTCCAGCCGTACGTCGGCAAGGAGATCGAGGCCAAGATCATCGAGCTCGACAAGAACCGGAACAACGTCGTGCTGTCGCGCCGTGCCTGGCTCGAGCAGACGCAGTCCGAGGTTCGTTCCACCTTCCTGCAGACGCTGCAGAAGGGCCAGGTGCGCCCGGGCGTCGTCTCCTCGATCGTCAACTTCGGTGCGTTCGTGGACCTCGGCGGCGTCGACGGTCTGGTGCACGTCTCGGAGCTGTCCTGGAAGCACATCGACCACCCGTCCGAGGTCGTCGAGGTCGGCCAGGAGGTCACGGTCGAGGTGCTCGACGTCGACTTCGACCGCGAGCGTGTCTCCCTGTCGCTGAAGGCGACGCAGGAGGACCCGTGGCAGACCTTCGCCCGTACGCACGCCATCGGTCAGGTCGTGCCGGGTAAGGTCACCAAGCTCGTCCCGTTCGGTGCGTTCGTCCGCGTCGAGGACGGCATCGAGGGCCTGGTCCACATCTCGGAGCTGGCCGTGCGCCACGTCGAGCTGCCCGAGCAGGTCGTCACCGTCGGTGCCGAGGTCTTCGTCAAGGTCATCGACATCGACCTGGAGCGTCGCCGGATCTCGCTGTCGCTCAAGCAGGCCAACGAGGGCGTGGACCCGGAGTCCGAGGACTTCGACCCCGCGCTGTACGGCATGGCCGCCGAGTACGACGACGCCGGGAACTACAAGTACCCGGACGGCTTCGACCCGGAGACCAACGAGTGGCTCGAGGGCTTCGAGACCCAGCGCGAGGCGTGGGAGGCGGAGTACGCCAAGGCGCACGAGCGCTGGACCGCGCACCGCAAGCAGGTCGCCGAGGCGCTCACCGCGGACACCGAGGCGACCGAGGCCCCCGCGGCCGCGGCCGGTGGCGGTAGCAGCAGCGGCAGCAGCAGCTCCACCACCTACTCCTCGGCTCCGGTCGAGGAGGTCGGCGGCACGCTGGCCTCGGACGAGGCGCTCGCCGCGCTTCGCGAGAAGCTCACGGGTAACTGATCTGAGCTGATCTGATCGACGGCCCGTCGCCCCCTCGGGGGCGGCGGGCCGTCGTCGTTCCCTGGGTGGGCAGCGGGCGTTTTCATGATGCGGTGCGGTGCCTGGCCCCGTGACCGATCTCAGGCCGCTGACCTGGGGTGATGCCGTTCCGCACGGCTTCCTGGCGTATCACAGGCGTGCTGGTCAGACGGACCGAGGTGTTGTTGGATGACTCCCCATGAGCCGACCCGGACCCGACGAGACGCGGGGCACGAGCCCAGCCGCTCTCCTCGAGCCCGAGCGGGCGGTGGTGCCGTTCATGGGCCGCGGGCGGGAGCTGGCGGAGCTGCGGTCGTGGGTGCGGTCGCGGGAACCGGTGGCGCTACGGCTGCTGTGCGGGCTCGGTGGTGTGGGCAAGACGCGCCTCGTGCTCGAGCTCGGCAAGAGCCTCCGGCGTACCGGATGGACGGTGGTGCACGTGCCGCGGGGTGCGGAGGCCGCCGCGGTCCTGGCAGCCGCGGACACGCGCCGCGTCCTGCTGGTCGTCGACGACGCCGCGTCCCGGCCCGGCCTGTCCGCGATGCTCGACGCCATCGGGTCCACCCGGCCGCGCGGTCGCCTGCGCGTCCTGTGCACCGCCCGCAGCGGCGGGCAGTGGTGGCGCAGGGAGCGGTGGACCAGCCCGTTGTGGGCCGGCCGGACGCCGTCGGTCACCCAGATGGCGCTGGAGCCGGCCCTCGACCGGACCCTCGACGTCGCCTTCGACCCCGCGCTCGGGCTGGAGATCGAGCGTTCTGGCGACTATCGCGCGCTCGTCGAGGCGGCGGCCGCGCGCTTCGCCAGAGCGCTGGGCCGCCCGGTCCCGCGGCTGCGGTTCCAGGCGGAGCCCGACCAGCAGGTCCGTGCGCTCGATCTGCACGCGGCCGCGCTGGCGACGGTGCTCGACGGCGGCGACGACGTCGTCGACCCGGCGGGCGCGCTCGACCTGGTGCTCGACCACGAACGCGCCCGGTGGGCGGGCTCGGACGCGGACGCGGGGTTCGCGCCCGGCGCCGCCGAGGCGGCACTCGTGGTGGCGACCCTGCTCGGCGACCCCACGGACGAGGGCATCCGAGCCGCACTGCGCCGCGCCGGCGCGGAGCCCGTCGCGGGCCCGACGGCGGACGCCGTGGCGTGGGTCCGCGCGCACCTGCCGGCGGTCCCGCGGCTGGCGGAGCTGCTCGTCTCGCGCACCCTGGCGGCGTCGGAGGAGCTCACCGCCGCCTGCACGCGCGACCTCGCGCCGGGAGAGGCGTTCGCGATACTGGCGTTCGCGACCGAGATGGGTCTCGACCGGCCGGTCGCCGAGCGCGACGTCACCGGCGAGCTCGTCGCGGCCGCGGCATCCGCCCTGCCCGCCGGACGGGCGACGGACCTGCCGGCGCTGATGCGGGCCTCCCGCCGGCTGCCGCGCCCGTCGGGGCCCCTGGCCGTGCCGGTGCTCGACCGACTCACGCACCGGGTGGCGGACGTCGCCCGGAACACCGGCAGCGATGCCGAGCACGGTGAGGCGCTGACCGATCTCGGCATGGTGCTGATCGCCGAGGGCGAGCCCGACGGCGCGATCGGCGCGCTGCAGGAGGCGGTGGGTCTGTGGCGCGGCCTCGTCTGGGGCGACGAGAACCGGTACCGGCCGGCGCTGTGCGCGGCCCTGAACAACCTCGGGACGGGGTACCGGGCCGTGGGCAGGCACGGCGACGCCCTCGCCGTGCAGGAGGAGGTGATCACCCTGTGCCGCCAGTTTCCCCCGGGCGACGGGCTGTGGGCGGACGCCGAGCACGCACACGCCCTGCAGAACGCGGGGGTGTCCTACACCGAGCTCGGCCGGGTCGGCGAGATCGAGGTGGCGCAGCGGGCGTCGCTCGAGATCTACCGCCGCCTCGCGGAGGGCGACCCCGTCCAGTACGAGCCGCAGGTCGCCGCGGTGCTGGGCAACTTCGAGGCCCTCACCGAGAGCGGGCGGCCGGAGGACGCGCTGCCCGCGAACGCCGAGGCGGTGGCTATCCGCCGCAGGCTCGCCGCAGCCCGTCCCGAGCGCCTCGGGGAGCTGGCCTGGTCGCTCGGCCAGCTCGGCACCACCCTGGAGGCCCTCGGGCGCTACGAGGAGGCGGGCGTGGTGCTCGTGGAGGCGCTGGAGCTCCAGCGCCGCCTCGCCAAGGAGAACGCGCGCGGGACCCGCCCCGACCTCGCCGGCGCGCTCTCGGCGCTCGGTGCGCTGTACTCGACCACCGGCCGCGCCGACGAGTCGCTCCGGCTGGAGCGGGAGGCGCTGGAGATCCGGCGCGACCTCGCCGCCGAGCACCCCGACCGGTACCTGCACTACCTCGCGCACTCGCTGTCCAACCTCGGCGTCACCCTGGCCCGGCGCGGCAGGTACGACGAGGCGGTGCTGCTGGAGGAGGAGGCGGTGGCCATCCGCCGCGGCCTGGCCGGCGGGAACGCCCGGTCCCTGAAGTACCTCGCACAGTCCCTGTCCAACCTGGGCGTGCGGTACGCCGACCTCGGCCGGTTCGACGAGGCGCTGCGGCCCACGCAGGAGGCTGTCGACATGCTCCGCCGGCTCGTGCGGGAGCAGCCGGAGAAGTACCGCACGGGTCTCGCGGAGGCGCTCGCGAACCTGGGGGCCACCCTGCTCGACCTCGACCGGGCCGCCGACGCGCTGCCGCCGATGCGGGAGGCGGTGACGATGCGCCGCCAGCTCGTCCTCGAGAACCCGGACAAGCACCGGCCCGACCTGGCCCTCGCGCTCTCCAACCTGGCCAGCGCGATGAGCGCGGCCGGCGACAACGTGGCCGCGCTGGGGCACGCGCGGGAGGCGGTCGACATGCGCCGCCGGCTCGCCGCCGACCTGCCCGAGCGGTACCTGTCCGAGCTCGAGCGGTCGCGGGCGGTGCTCGCACGGATCGACGCGGCGATCCGGAACCCGACGTCCCTACCGAACCGCTGAACCTCTCGAACCGCTGAACCGCTGAACCGCTGGTCAGGCGGACGCGGCGAACTGCGTCCGGTACAGGTCGGCGTACAGGCCCCCGGCGGCGATGAGCTCCAGGTGCGTGCCCGCCTCGGCCACCCGCCCCTCGGCGAGCACCACTATGCGGTCCGCCGCGCGTACCGTGGACAGCCGGTGGGCGATGACCAGCGACGTCCGCCCGGCGAGGGCCTCGTCGAGCGCTACCTGCACGGCGGCCTCGGACTCCGAGTCGAGGTGCGCGGTGGCCTCGTCGAGCACCACCACGTCGGGCGCCTTGAGCAGCAGGCGCGCGATCGCGAGGCGCTGCCGCTCACCGCCGGACAGCCGGTAGCCGCGGTCGCCCACCACGGTCTCCAGGCCCTCGGGCAGCCGGTCGACGAGGTCCCAGATGCGGGCCTGGCGCAGCACCCGCTCCAGGTCCGCGTCCGTCGCCTCCGGGCGCACGAACCGCAGGTTCGCGGACATCGTGTCGTGGAACAGGTGGGCGTCCTGCGAGACGACGCCAACGGTGGCCCGCAGCGACGCGAATGTAACGGAGCGCAGGTCGGTCCCGGCGATGCGCACCGCGCCCGACGTCGGGTCGTACATGCGGCTGACCAGCTGCGAGATCGTGGTCTTGCCCGCCCCGGACGGGCCGACGAGCGCCACCATGGAGCCTGCCGGGACCTCGAACGAGACGTCCATCAGCGTGTCCGCCGTCGGATCCTTGCGCGGCCCCGCCACCGACTCCAGGGAGGCGAGCGACACCTCCTCCGCCCGGGGGTACCGGAACGTCACGTCCGCCAGCGAGATCGAGGCGCCCCGGGCGGCGACGGCGGCCCGCAGGTCGACGGCGTCCGGCTTCTCGGCGACCGACGGTTCCAGGTCCAGCACCTCCAGCACCCGCTCGAACGAGACGAGCGCCGTCATCACGTCGACCTGGACGTTCGCCATCGCCGTCAGCGGCCCGTACAGACGTGTGAGGTACGTGGCGAGCGCCACGACCGTGCCGACCGTGAGCTCGCCCGCGATGGCCTGCAGCCCGCCCAGCCCGTACACGCCCGCCACGGCCAGGGACGCGATGGTCGACAACCCCACGCGGAACCAGGTGCCGAGCAGCGCCGTCCGGACGCCCAGGTCGCGGCGCTCGCGGGCGGGCTCGGCGAACCGCTCCGACTCGGTGGCGGGATCGCCGAAGACCTTGACGAGGTGCGCGCCGGACACGTTGAACCGCTCGTTCATGACCTGGCCCAGGTCGGCGTCGACCTCCATGCCGCGGCGGGTCAGGACGGCGAGCCGGCGGCCGAACCAGCGGGCCGGGAACACGAACAGCGGCACCAGCACGAGGGCGCCGAGCGTGAGCTCCCAGGACATGGTGAGCATCGCCGCGAGCGTGAAGGCGATGGTCAGGGTGTTGGAGACCACGGTCTGCAGGGTCGACGTGAAGGCGCGCTGCGCGCCGAGCACGTCGCCGTTGAGGCGCTGCACGAGCGCGCCCGTACGGGCCCGCGAGAAGAAGGCCAGCGGCATGCGCTGGACGTGGTCGAACACGGCTATGCGCAGGTCGAGGATGAGTCCCTCGCCGACCTGGGACGACACGAGGCGGTCCGCCACGGACAGCCCGGCGGCCAGGACCGCGAGCACCCCCGCGGCGCCGGCGAGCAGGACGACGAGGCGGGTGTCGCCACCCGTGATGCCGTGGTCGATGATCCGCTGGAAGAGCAAGGGCGTGGCGGCGCCCGCGGCGGCCTCCAGGGCCAGGATCAGCACGAACAGGATCAGCCGGCCCCGGTAGGGACGGGCGAAACCCACTATGCGCCGCAGCGTCGCCCGGCCGAGGCGCTCGTGTGCGACCGAGCCGTCCTGCGTGAACGACCGCATGGCGCGGCCCCCGCCCATGCTTCCGCCGCCACCGTGCATGCTCACGACTGCATCGTCGCACGCGGCCCGGTTCCGTCCGGAATCGGGCGCTCCGCACGCCCCCGCACGCACAGGTGACCCGAAGGTAGCGGGTCCGCCGACAGTGAGCTGGACCACACGCGTGTTACGTGTTCTCCGCAGCCCGTGATAGAAACCCACGATCGGGCGTCTACGCAGGTCGCCCTATATTTCGACGGATGACTCGTGATGGATGACTCGATGAATATCGACGGGTGGAGGGGCATGTCTGACCTGGAGCCGCAGCGGAGCGGCGGTCGCGTGGCGCTGGTAGACCTGACCGGCGCGAAGGACATGACCGCAGAACTGCGGAAGCTGCAGGAGCGGTGGGGGCCGGTGGCCCCCGTCGACCTGGAGCCCGGAGTGCCCGGCTGGCTCGTGCTGGGGCACGCCGAGGTCATGGAGGTGATGCGCACGGAGAGCGTCTTCGCGCGCAACCCGCGGCACTGGAACGAGCGGCTGCCGCTGGACTCGACCCTGCACGCGATCCTGTCCCCGGCCGGACGACGCGCGCTGTACTACGCGGACGGCGCGGACCACCGGCGGCTGCGCCTCCCGGTGGACGAGGCGTTCGCGGGCATCGACGAGGCGCAGACCGCCGCGATGGTGCGCGGTGTGTGCGGCCGGCTGATCGACTCCTTCGCTGCCCAGGGGCACGCCGACCTGATCGGCGGGTACGCCGCGGCGGTCTCGTTCCTGTCGGTGTCGGGCATGTTCGGGTTCGACGAGCGGCAGGGCATCGCCCTCCTGCGGTGCGCGCACGGCATCTTCGGGCACGGGGGCGACTCCGTGACGGCGCTGGCCACCATGGACCAGATAGTGCTCGACCACGTCATCGCGACGCGGGAGGACCCGGGGAACAACCTGACCGCCCGCTTCGTCGAGCACCCGAGCTTCGAGGACGACACGGAGATCGTGCACTCGATGGTGGTGGCGATCTGCGCGGCCAACGAGATGCTCGTGACGTGGATCGCGGCCACGCTGCGCCGGATGCTCATCGACCCCCGGTACACCGGCCGGGTCACCGGCGTGCGCCGCGGCCTGGACGACGCGATGGACGAGACGCTGTGGAGCGAGCCCCCCGTCGCCAACCTGCCGGCCCGGTACGCCGTGACCGACTGCACGCTCGGCCGGGTGCGGATCCAGGCCGGGGACGCGATAGTCATGGGCCTGGCCGCCGCGAACAACGACCCGCGGGTGCGCACCACCGACGACCTGTTCGAGGCGAACAACCGCTCCCACCTGTCGTTCGGTGTCGGGCCGCACGCGTGCCCGGCCAGGCGTCCGGGGCGGCTGGTGGTGAAGATCGCCGTGGAGAGCCTCATGGAGCGCCTCGACCTGCGCCTCACCGATCCCGAGGTGACCTGGGCCCCGTCGCCGTGGTCGCGGTACCCGGCGGTGCTGCCCGTGGCGTTCACGCCCGAGCGGCAGTCCGCGCGTACGCCTGCCCGGGTCTGACCCGCCGCGGGCTACCCGCTCAGCGAGTCGACGAACTGCGTGCTCACGGCCGAGATCCGGGACCGGGCCTCGTCCTGGGTGATGGTCGGGTTCCCGTCTCCCGGCTGTGAGCCGTAGTCGGCGAAGAACGCGTGGATCGCGCCGTCCACCACCGTGAAGGTGCTCCCGGCCGGCAGGTTCGGGCGGGAGGCCTCGATCTCGGCGGGCGTGGCGAGCCCGTCCTGCGAGGCGGAGACGGACTCGACCGCCACTGTCAGCGCGCTGAGGTCCTCGGCGGGGTAGGAGGCGTACAGGAGCAGGCCGACGGCGGGCGCGGTCTCGTCCGCGCCCGCCGACCCGGCCGCGGCGTCCGACGAGGCGACGACGCCGCCGAGCGAGTGCCCGCCCACCACCCAGCGCTCGGCAGCGGGGACCTGCGCGCGGGCGTCGTCGAACGCTCCGCCCGCGAGGAACGCGACGGCGAGCGGCTGCTTGGCGATCACCACCGTGTGCCCCGCCTCGGCCATCGGGCGCAGGATCGCGGCGTAGGCCCGGGCCTCGACCTTGGCCCCGGGGCGGAAGAAGACGGCGGTACCGTCCGCGTCCCCGGCCGGGGAGAGCTCGACGCGCGTCGCCGACTCGGTCACGGTGACAGCGTCGTCCGAGACCATGGCGGCCAGCGCCGGCTCGACGGCCGTGAACGGGCGCAGCCAGGCCATGGCGGCGACCCATGCGATCCCCCCAGCGACCAGCACGAGGTCGAGGACCCGGCGCAGGCCGGTGCGGGCGGAGCGCGGCCGGAGGCTGCGCCGGAGGACCGCCGCGCAGCCCAGGACGGTCAGGCCCAGCAGCACCGCGTAGGCAGGGTGACCGTGCACCACCGCACCCCATGCGGTCAGGCAGGCCCACGCCACGACGACGATCCCGGCGGCCGCGACCGCGCGGACGGACCAGGTCAGCCACGCGGGCCGCCCGGCGTCGACGGCGGCCCCGGACCCGCGGCCGGGCGTGCTGCCGCTCATGGTGCCATCGTCGTCTCGCCGGCCTTGCGCACGTCCGTGCCCCCTGGGTCGATCTGTTGCTGCGATCAATACCGTGATCACACGGCGCCATCGTCCCATCGCGCTGCTGCTCTGTCGGCGCGGACCCGTCGACTGCGGGCCACGTCACATGCCGGGTGCGCACCGCCGTAGCCGTTCCCCGCTCCGCGCGACGCGTCCTGGCGGGAGGTAGCCTGGGCGGACCATCAGATCTGGCTCTTGAGGACAACATGTTCCGCATCGGACTCACCGGAGGAATCGCGGCCGGAAAGTCGGTCGCGACGGCACGCCTGGCCGAGCTCGGCGCCGTCGTCATCGACCACGACCTGCTGGCGCGGGAGGCGGTCGCGCCAGGATCGGTGGGCCTCGCCGCGATCGTCGAGGCGTTCGGCGACGTCGTCCTGACGCCGGACGGCAGCCTCGACCGGCCGGGGCTCGGCGCCCTGGTCTTCGCCGACGCGGCCGCCCGCAGCCGCCTGAACGACATAGTGCATCCGGAGGTGCGGCGGCTCTCGGCAGAACGAGAGGCCATGTCGGCGGCCGCGGACCCGACCGCCGTCATCGTGCACGACATCCCGTTGCTGGTGGAGACCGGGCAGGCCGAGCACTTCCACCTGCTGGTCGTGGTGCACACGCCCGCCGAGCAGCGGGTGCGCCGGCTCGTCGAGGGACGCGGGCTGAGCGAGGAGGCCGCGCGCTCCCGGCTCGCGTCGCAGGCCGCCGACGACGAGCGGCTCGCTGTCGCGGACTTCACCCTGGACGGTTCGGGGACCGAGGACAATCTACGCGCACAGGTAGATACCCTGTGGCAGCGCGTGGCCGAAGAGGTCGCGCAGGAGGCGGAGGCTGACTCCGCGTGATCCGGCCGGCGTGATCCGCACGGCCCGGTGAGGAGCGTGCGCGATGAAGGTACTGGTCACAGGGTTCGAACCGTTCGGTGGTGACGCCGTCAACTCGTCGGGGGACGCGGTAAGGGCCCTCGCGGCACGCTGGACGGGTCCGGACGAGCTGGTCACGGCCGTCCTGCCGGTCGAGTTCGAGCAGGTCCGCTCGGCCGACGGCCCGCTGCTGCGGCTGCTCGACGAGCACGCGCCGGACGTCGTCCTCGCCGTGGGCCTGGCCGCCGGGGTCACCCAGGTGCGGGTAGAGCAGGTGGCGATCAACCTCATGGACGCCGGGATCCCCGACAACGGCGGTACCCAGCCCGTCGACGCCCCGGTGGCCGACGGCGGCCCCGACGCCCGGTTCACGACCCTCCCGGCCAAGGCCGCCGTCGCCGCCGTCCGCGCGGCGGGCATCCCCGCCGGCGTCACGTACAGCGCCGGGACGTACGTCTGCAACGCCGCGTTCTACGCGCTGCAGCACGCGCTGGCCGAGCGGCCGGGCGTGCTGTCCGGCTTCGTACACGTCCCGCGCACCACCGAGGAGGTCGGGGGAGATGCCGCGGCGTCCGCGCTGTCGGACGGCGGTGAGCCGCACCTCCCGCTCGAATCGCTCGTCAGCGCCCTGGAGATAGTGGCGCGTACGGCGCTCGCCACGGCCCGCGGCGAGACGGTGGAGACCGTCGAGGTCGCCGGCACGCTGCACTGACGGTGCTCGCTGATCGGGGAGGGATGGTGCCGCGTGGGTGACGGGCGGCTGGACGAGGTCCGGCAGGACCACGGTGACGGCATCGGCGACGACGGCATCGGCGACGGCAGAGGGCACGCGGTGGTCGTCGGCGGGAGCCTCGCCGGCCTGCTCGCGGCGGTCGCGCTCGCCCGGCACGCCGGCCGGGTGACGATGGTCGAGCGCGACCGCTACCCGGACCGGCCGGAGCCGCGCAAGGGGGTGCCGCAGAGCAGGCACACCCACCTCCTGCTGGAGAGCGGGCTGCTGGCCATCGAGCGGTTCCTGCCCGGCCTCGAGGCGGAGCTGGTGGCCGCCGGGGCGCTCCAGGTCCGGTCACCCACCGACTACCTGCAGCACATGCGTGGTCGCTGGTTCGGGAGAGGACCCGCGAGCTCCACGACGCTGTGCCTCACCCGGCCCCTGCTGGAGCACGGGGTGCGGACCAGGGTCCTGGCGCACCCGAGGATCACGGCGCTGCAGGGCACCGATGTCGTCGGGCTGACCGGGACCGCCGAGCGGGTCACCGGTGTGCTGCTGCGCGAGCGCGGCGGGGAGCGAGCCGGCGCTGAGCCGAGCCAGCTGCCGACCACGCTGCCGACCACGCTGGCCGCGGACCTGGTCGTCGACGCCTCCGGGCGGTCCTCGCACACGCCGGAGTGGCTGGAGCGCCTCGGCGTGGCCCGGCCCGCCGAGGATCGTGTCGAGTCCGGCATCGGCTACACCACGCGCGTCTACCGTGACGGCACGGACGGCGCTCTCACCGACGCCCGCCTCGTGTACCTGGTGGGCGAGACGATGGGCGCCGTGATCGTGCCGGTCGAGCCCGCGGGCACCCACATGGTCACCTTCGCCACCCCGCGGGGCGAGGCCCTGCCCACCGCACCCGGCGCGTTCGAGGCGCTGGCCGACCGCCAGCCGCACCCCCTGGTAAGGCAGTGGATCGACGAGGCCGAGCCGGTCTCGCCCGTGTACGGGTACCTCAGGACGGAGAACGTGCGCCGGGCGTACGACCGGACGGTCCCGGAAGGCCTGCTCGTCACGGGTGACGCGCTGTGCGCGCTGAACCCGGTCTTCGGGCAAGGCATGTCGACGGCGGCGCTCGCCGCCGTCGCGCTCGACGAGAGCGTCGCCGCCGGGTCCTCGAACCGCAGGACGCAGGCGGCGCTGCTCGCCGCCTCCGGCCACGCCTGGGCCATCTCGGCCGGCGCGGACAAGGCGCGTCCGGGCGTCACGGGCAACGCCGCGAACCAGTCCCTCCGCGACCGGTTCACGGGCTGGTACCTGGCCAGGGTGCAGGAACGCTGCGGGGTCAATCCTGAGGTCCAGGCCACCTTCCGTCAGGTGCTGGCGCTCATGGCCCCGCCTACCGAGCTGTTCCGGCCCGCGGTCCTCCGGTCGGTGCTCTTCGAGAAGGGCGCACCCGCCGACGCCGCCCCGCCGCTCCGGCTGTGAGGTGACTCGCTCGCGGGCAGTGTCAGTGGTGGGTCGTACCGTAGTCACATGCGACCCGTGACCGATCTGCAGCGCACGGTGGCCCCGTTCGAGGTCATCTCCGAATATCAGCCGGCAGGCGACCAGCCGACGGCGATCGCCGACCTGACCGAGCGCGTCCAGGCCGGCGAGAAGGACGTGGTGCTGCTCGGCGCCACGGGTACCGGCAAGTCGGCGACGACTGCCTGGCTCGTCGAGAAGCTGCAGCGGCCCACCCTGGTGATGGCGCCCAACAAGACGCTCGCCGCGCAGCTCGCCACGGAGTTCCGGGAGCTGTTGCCGAACAACGCCGTCGAGTACTTCGTGTCGTACTACGACTACTACCAGCCCGAGGCGTACATCGCGCAGTCGGACACCTACATCGAGAAGGACTCGTCGGTCAACGACGAGGTCGAGCGCCTCCGGCACTCCGCGACCTCCTCGCTGCTGACCCGGCGGGACGTGATAGTGGTCGCGTCGGTCTCGTGCATCTACGGCCTGGGCACGCCGCAGGAGTACGTGGACCGCATGGTCCGCCTCGACGTGGGTGACGTCGTGGACCGCGACCAGCTGCTGCGCCAGTTCGTGACCATGCAGTACACGCGCAACGACGTGGCGTTCACGCGCGGGACGTTCCGGGTGCGCGGCGACACCGTGGAGATCATCCCGGTGTACGAGGAGCTCGCGATCCGGATCGAGATGTTCGGCGACGAGATCGAGTCGATCCAGACGCTGCACCCGCTCACCGGCGACGTCGTCCGCAACGAGCAGTCGATCTACGTGTTCCCGGCCACGCACTACGTGGCAGGCCCGGAACGTATGGAGCGGGCCATCGGCGGCATCGAGAAGGAGCTCGAGGGCCGGCTGGCCGAGCTCGAGAAGCAGGGCAAGCTGCTGGAGGCGCAGCGGCTGCGCATGCGCACCACGTACGACATCGAGATGATGCGCTCGATCGGCACCTGCGCCGGCATCGAGAACTACTCGATGCACATCGACGGCCGCGAGCCGGGCACGGCGCCCAACACGCTGCTCGACTACTTCCCCGAGGACTTCCTGCTCGTCATCGACGAGTCCCACCAGACGGTGCCCCAGATCGGCGCCATGTACGAGGGGGACGCCTCCCGCAAGCGCGCCCTCGTCGACCACGGCTTCCGCCTGCCGAGCGCCATGGACAACCGCCCGCTGAAGTGGGAGGAGTTCACCGAGCGGATCGGGCAGACGGTCTACCTGTCGGCCACCCCCGGCGACTACGAGCGCTCGCTGTCGGACGGGGTGGTGGAGCAGGTCATCCGCCCCACCGGCCTGGTGGACCCCGAGGTGATCGTGAAGCCGACGACCGGCCAGATCGACGACCTGCTGGGCGAGATCAGGGACCGCGTCGACCGCAACGAGCGTGTCCTGGTGACCACCCTGACCAAGAAGATGGCCGAGGACCTCACGGATTACTTCCTGGAGCGCAACGTTCGGGTGCGCTACCTGCACTCCGACGTGGACACCCTGCGCCGCGTCGAGCTGCTGCGCGAGCTGCGGCTCGGCGAGTACGACGTGCTGGTGGGCATCAACCTCCTGCGGGAGGGCCTGGACCTGCCGGAGGTGTCGCTCGTGGCGATCCTCGACGCCGACAAGGAGGGCTTCCTGCGGTCGGGGCGGTCGCTCATCCAGACCATCGGCCGTGCGGCCCGTAACGTGTCCGGTCAGGTCCACATGTACGCGGACAAGATCACGCCCGCGATGCGCATGGCCATCGACGAGACCACGCGGCGCCGCGAGAAGCAGGTGGCCTACAACACCGAGCGCGGCCTGGACCCCCAGCCGCTGCGCAAGAAGATCGCGGACGTCACCGACATGCTCGCCCGCGAGGACCTGGACACCCAGGAGCTGCTGGCCGGCGGGTTCCGGAACAACCGCAAGGGGAAGGGCGAGGGCAGGGGCGCGCGGGTGCCCGGCAGCCCGAAGGAGGGTTCGACGACCGGCAACCGGCTCTCCGGCGCTGCCGCGAGCGAGCTGGCCGAGCTCATCCAGGAGCTCACCGACCAGATGCACGCGGCGGCCGCGGAGCTGCAGTTCGAGGTGGCGGCACGGTTGCGCGACGAGATCTCGGGGCTCAAGAAGGAGCTGCGGCAGATGCAGGCGGCGACGGCATAGGACGGGTGCCGAGTTCATCCTTGACCTGGTCACAGGCCCGGAGGACCCTGATCCCGCAGGGGTGCAGCGCCCGTCCGGGAGCGTGACAGGCCAGGAGGCCGTGATGCGAGCACTCACACAGGACAGCTACGGCTTGGACGCCCTCGCGGTGCGAGAGATCCCCGAGCCGCTCCCCGCGAAGGGGCAGGTGCTGGTCCGGGTGAGCGCGGCGGGGGTCAACCCGTACGACTGGCACTTCGCGGCGGGGCAGCCGATGATCGCCCGCCCGATGATGGGCGGGCTCGGCGGTCCCCGTCCGCAGGTCCGGGGCGCCGACCTGTCGGGAGTCGTCGTGGCGGTGGGCCCCGGCGTCACCGCGTTCGCGCCGGGCGACGAGGTGTTCGGGTTCGGGGCCGCGGGAACGTTCGCGGAGTGCGCGCTGGCGAACGCCTCCCGGATTGCGCACCGTCCGGTCGACCTCACCCACGTCGAGGCCGCCGCGCTCCCGATGGCGGCCGTCACGGCGCTCCAGTTCCTGCGCGCGGCGGGGCTCACGGCCGGGCAGCGCGTGATGATCACCGGCGCGGGCGGCGGGATCGGCCACTTCGCCGTGCAGATCGCCGCCGCGTGGGGCGCGCACGTGACGGGCGTGTGCAGCACGCGCAACGTGGCGATGGTGCGCGAGCTCGGCGCCTCCGACGTCATCGACTACACGCACGAGGACGTCACGGCGGGCGAGCCGCGCTTCGACGTCGTCTTCACGAATGCCGGACGGTACCCGCTGCGGGCGCTCGGCCGCGTGGTCGTGCCGGGCGGGCTGATCCTCACCAACGACGGGAGCAAGGCGGGTCTGCTCGGCTCCATGCCCGACCTGCTGGCGGCGCCGCTGGTGGCGCGGTTCCGACCGTACCGGGCGATGAGCGTCTCGGCGGCCGAGAACAGTGAGGACCTCGCGGTGCTCGCCCGGATGGTGGACGACGGCGTGCTGCTGCCGATCGTGAGCGCGACGTACCCGCTCGACCGCGCGGTCGAGGCGATCCGGCAGGTGGCCGGTGCCGGGCACGCGCGCGGGAAGCTCGTGGTCACGCTCGCTTGATGAGCGGTGACGGGCGTCACGTTCGGGAACAAACGTCGTGTCCCGTATGCTTCCCTCCGTTGGAGGGGAGTACCTCATAACGGCTTGGTCGTCATCACAGCTGCCGATGACGTCAGCTCGGCCTGGCCGGCTCGTGGTGCGTCAGCGTCTGATCTCGGTCAGGCTGGTGTACGGGCGAGCGAGGAAGACCTCCGGTGCCCTGCTGTACACACCGGAGGCCCGAGGCTGTTGCGCGTTCCTCCCTGTTCCGGAAGGAAACAATGGTCCACGAACTACCCGTGACGTTCGAGGTGGTCTCGCTCGGGGCGATGCTCGTCCTGCTGATCGCCGACCTCCTCATCGTCGGCCGTCGTCCGCACGTGCCGTCCATGAAGGAGAGCGCCATCTGGGTGAGCTTCTACGTAGGGCTCGCCGTGATCTTCGGTGGGATCGTCTGGGGCGTCGGTGGCATCACCCCGGCCGCGGAGTTCTATGCCGGCTGGCTCATGGAGTACTCCCTGAGCGTCGACAACCTCTTCGTGTTCGTCATCATCATGGCCCGGTTCGCGGTGCCGCGTGAGCAGCAGCAGCGTGTGCTGATGGTCGGCATCATCATGGCGCTGATCTTCCGCGCCGCGTTCATCCTCGCGGGTGCGGCGCTGATCGAGCAGTTCACGTGGCTCTTCTACATCTTCGGTGCGTTCCTCATCTACACGGCGATCCAGCAGGCGATCCCCGAGAAGCCGGAGGAGCACGACGACTACAAGGAGAACGCGCTCATCCGCATGATGCGGCGCGTGCTGCCGCTGCACCACCAGTACGACGGCGCGAAGCTGCGGACCACCGTCGACGGCCGCAGGCTGTTCACGCCGCTGATCATCGTGTTCCTGGCCATCGGCTCGACGGACGTCCTGTTCGCCGTCGACTCGATCCCGGCGATCTTCGGCATCACCAAGGACCCGTTCATCGTGTTCGCCACGAATCTGTTCGCGCTGATGGGTCTACGGCAGCTCTACTTCCTGCTGGGCGGCCTGCTCGACAGGCTGGTGTACCTGCCCTACGCGCTCTCGGCGATCCTCGGCTTCATCGGCATCAAGCTGATCCTCGAGGCGCTGCACACCAACGCGATCCCCTGGATCAACGGTGGCCACGGCTTCCACTGGGCGCCCGAGATCCCGATCTGGCTGTCGCTCACGGTGATCGTCGTGTCACTGGTGGTCGGCACCGTCGCGAGCCTCATCAAGTCCGCGCACGACGAGCGGGTGGAGGCAGCGAAGGAGCTCGAGCCGTCGGAGGAGCCCTCGAAGTAGGACTCCGAAGCGCCTCGTACGGCGAAGCGACTCGCACGGCGCAGGTAGCAGTACAGCAGGCCGACGGCCGCGTCCACCACGGTGGCGCGGCCGTCGGCCTGCTCGGGCGTCGGTTCAGACGGTCGTGTAGTCCACCTGGATCGAGAAGATGTTGCGGTCACCGGACCGGAGCGTCCCGGTGAACCCGCGCTCGTGCGCCTCGGGCTCGGCGGGTGCCGACGGCTCGACGTCCACCGTGCAGGTCTGACCCGCCGCGGCGAGATGGTCGGCCTGCAGCCGGAAGAGGCCCGCCTGCCACTGGGCGTCCGGCCCGGCCGCGGCCTCCAGGACGTGGTCGAACAGCGCGAACGTCGCGTAGCCCGCCACGGAGACGGGAAGTGCGGGGAACCCGTCGAAGTGCCCCCGGCACATCGAGGCTTCCACCGCCAGCTTGGCCGTGGCGCTGCGGGCGTCGGCCGCGACGTCGACGAGCGGCGCCGGGGCGCTGTACGGGCTGGCCGGCTCCGTCGCGTCCGGTGCCGTGGCCGGGCCCATCAGGCGCCGGAACACGGGCGTCGACATGACGAGGTACTCGAGATCGAGCCGCGCCACGAGGCTTCCGTCGGCGTCGCGCAGCTCGGTCTCGGCGACCGCGCGGTTGCGGCCGGTCATGCGGGCGGTCGCGGTCCCGTGGAGCGTGGTCAGCGTCCCGATCGGCGGGTACATCCGGCCCACCCCGCGGTGCGCGAGGTAGTAGTGCCGTCCGGTGCCCGGGTTGACGGTGGCGGTGGCGGAGAGACCGAGGATGGCGAGGTGCCGCCCAGCCTCCGCGATGTTGATCAGGGTCGCCTGGCGTCCGGTGGGCGTCTGGACCGGGACCGTGGCGGTGGCCAGCCCAGGGACGGGACTGATCAGCTCACCGAGCGCGTAGTACGGCGGCGTCACGCAGATCTGCGGACTGATCTTCGCGTAGGCCACCGTGGTGCTGTCGACAGAGGTCATGCGGGTGCCTCCCGAACATAGCCAGCAGTGCTCCAACTGGCATCATGTGCACCAGAGGCCGCTCAAGACTATTGCCCGGTCAGGACTCTTCGGTCAAAGTTTCCAAATGGTGAAGTATTGGCGGCCTACTCCGCGAGGCCGCCGATCACCACGTCCCACTGGCGCACGCTGCGCTCGGCGATGACCCCCCGCACCTGGAACGGGTCGGCGTCCAGGATCCGCAGCGCGTCCTCGGCCGACTCCGCCTCGAGGACCACCAGTGCGCCGATCCCGCCGTCGACAGGTCCCGAGGCGCGGACCACACCCTCCGCGTTGAGCCCGCGCAGGAAGTCGCGGTGGCTGGGGCGGACCTCGTCACGCGTCGCCACGTCGTCGGAGTAGGTGTAGCTCACGGCGTAGATGCTCATGGCGCCAGACTGCCATCACGAGGGCGGGGCCGGTTAATCGAGGGCGGGCCCGGTTAATTCTTGATGAAGTTGCACCTTCCTCGACGAAGTCGCTCGTCACGGGGCCGCCGCACCGCCACACTCGGACGATGGACGCACGTGAGAACCACTTCGACCTCGTCGTGATCGGCTCCGGCCCCGGCGGCCAGAAGGCCGCCATCGGTGCCGCCAAGCTCGGCAAGCGGGCGGCAGTGGTCGAGCAGCGCGACCACGTCGGCGGCGTCAGCCTGCACACGGGGACCATCCCGTCCAAGACCCTGCGCGAGGCGGTCCTGTACCTGACCGGCCTGCACATGCGCGACGTGTACGGCTCCAGCTATCGGCTCAAGGAACGCATCACCGTCCAGGACCTGCTCGCGCGGCTCCAGCACGTCATCGGCCGGGAGGTCGAGGTGGTGCGCAACCAGCTCGCGCGCAACCAGGTCGAGACGGTGGTGGGCAGCGCCCGGTTCACCGGCCCGCACGACCTCGAGGTGACGGACGGCGAGGGCGACGTCGTCCGGCGCCTGACCGCCGACAAGGTGGTCGTGGCCGTCGGCACCAGGCCCGCGCGGCCCGCGAACATCGCGTTCGACGGCGTCCGCGTGGTCGACTCCGACGGCATCCTCGACATGACGGAGGTGCCGCGGACCATGGTCGTGGTCGGCGCGGGCGTGATCGGCATCGAGTACGCGTCCGTGTTCGCCGCGCTCGGCACGCGCGTCACCGTCGTCGAGGCACGCGACAAGATCCTCGACTTCTGCGACTCCGAGGTCGTCGAGGCGCTCAAGTTCCAGCTGCGCGACCTGTCGGTGACGTTCCGGCTGGGGGAGACCGTCGAGTCGGTGACGGCCAGCAGCGGCGGCACGGTGACCGCGCTGGCCTCGGGCAAGCGGATCCCCGCCGACTGCGTGCTCTACTCCGCC
Organism: Promicromonospora sp. CA-289599; assembly: GCF_050936155.1. Lineage (NCBI taxonomy): Bacteria > Bacillati > Actinomycetota > Actinomycetes > Micrococcales > Promicromonosporaceae > Promicromonospora > Promicromonospora sp. CA-289599. The sequence continues at coordinate 63,168 of NZ_JBNJNI010000001.1, read as the reverse complement.
GGACGGCAGGGCTCCACCGACGGCCTCGACCTCGCCGCGGCCGGGCTCGAGGCGGACAGGCGCGGCCGCCTGCAGGTCGACAAGCAGTTCCGGACCGGCGTCGAGCACATCTACGCGGTCGGCGACGTGATCGGCTTCCCGGCGCTCGCGGCCACGTCCCAGGAGCAGGGGCGGCTCGCGGCGTACCACGCGTTCGGCGAGCCGATCTCGTCGCTCCTGGAGCTGCAGCCGATCGGGATCTACACGATCCCGGAGATCTCCTACTGCGGGGACACCGAGGACCAGCTCACCACCGCGGGTGTGCCGTACGAGGTGGGGGTCGCGCGCTACCGCGAGCTGGCGCGCGGGCAGATCGTCGGCGACTCCTACGGGATGCTCAAGCTGCTCGTCTCGACCGAGGACCGCAGGATCCTCGGCGTGCACGTGTTCGGGACGGGGGCCACCGAGATCATCCATATCGGACAGGCGATCATGACCACCGGCGGCACGGTGGACCATCTGGTCGACACGGTGTTCAACTACCCGACGCTCGCGGAGGCCTACAAGGTCGCCGCCCTCGATGCGACGAACAAGATGCGGGACGTCGAACGGTTCGGGCTCTAGCGGTTCGGGCTCCAACGGTTCGGGCTCCAGCGGTTCGGACGGCGAAGGCGCCCGCCCACCGCGAGGTGGACGGGCGCCTTCGTGCGTCTACCGCGACAGGTGAGCCAGGCTCACTTGTCGCCGGCCACCGAGGGGACCTCGGCGTCGGCCAGGGTCACGAGCGCCTGCGCGTGGACCGCGTGCTGCCACTTGCCCAGGTCCTCGATCGTCTTGATCTTGAGCTCGGCGAGCATCTCGTCGTGCTTCGGCGTGAGGCCGAGCAGCGCCGACGGCGGAGCCGCCAGGATCGCGGCGATGCTCTGGTCCTTGTAGGCCTTGTCGACGAGCTTGTTCAGGTTCAGGCTCACGTGCCTGCCTTTCGTCCGTGCGGAAGTGGAGCGGCCGGGCTCTCACCCGACCGAGGGAAGGATGTCGTGGTCGAGGTGGGTATGCAACTTTCATCCGAAATGTCGGATCCGCCGTGCGGGTGATGCGCGACTTTCGGCGCTGTGACGCCGTTCACGAGCGGCTGCGCGACCGTTACGCCGTGTTCGTCCGTGCGTGGTCCTGATCACGGGGTGAACCAGTCTGCCCGTTCCCCTTGCAGTGTTGGACGTTCGTCCGGTTGACTTGCTCATCGTGGTGGTCTCGGAGGTGTCGACCCGGTTGGCCGCCGCGGTCCGGGCCGCCCGCACGGTGGTCCGCCGCGGCCCGCTCACGGCTGCTACGGACGAGCCGCTGGACGGCCTCCGACGGCCGACCGCGCTGCTCGACCCGGCCCAGGCCGTGGTCCCCTTCATGGGCCGTGAGCAGGAGCTCGACGAGCTCCGCACGTGGGCCGAGAGCCCGGCGACGATCAGCCTGCGGCTCATCGTCGCTCCCGTCGGTTTCGGCAAGACCCGCCTCGCGAACGAGTTCGGCAGCCGCATGGGCGAGGCCGGCTGGACCGTCGTCCCCGTGCCGCGCGGCCGGGAGGCCGCCACGGTGCGCGCACGGCCGCAGGGCGACGTGCTCTTCGTCGTGGACAACGCGGCGACCCGGCTCGGCCTCGGCGCGATGCTCGACGCCCTGGCGCGTCCCGCCCACGGACGCGTCCGCGTCCTCCTGCTCGCCCGGGTCGCGGGAGAGTGGCTGCGCCGGCTGCGCTGGGGATCGATGCTGTGGCCGCTGCTCGAGCGTGGTGGCGCGACGCAGATCCCGCTGGACCTCGCGCTGGCACCTGGCCTGCCGGACGGCGCGGTGCTGGAGGCCGCGACCGCCGCGTTCGCCGAGTGTCTCGGCGTCGAGGACCCCGGCGCGTCCGCCGTACGCATGCCGGAACCGGTCGGCGGGACCCGCGTGGTCGACCTGCACGCGGCGGCGGCCCTGGCCGCCCTCGGGGCGGCAGGGGTCCAGGTCCCGGCCACCGAGCTGAACCCGGTGCGCGCGCTCCTGGAGGTGGCCGCGAGTTCGTGGACCCGGTCGGCGCGCGAGGCCGGTCTGGAGCTGACCGTCGACGAGGTCAAGGACGTCATGGCCGCCGTCTGCCTGCTGGGCGCCGACGACGCGGCGAGCATGCGCGACGTGCTGCGCCGGGTGGTCCCTGGGGTGCCCGGCCGCGCCGGCGCGCAGTGGCTGCTCGACCTGCGGCGTCCGGTGGTGGGGCTCGAGGCGAACGCCGTCGGGCACGGCCGCCTCGGCGACGTGCTCATCGCCGACCGGTTCGGCCGGTCGGTCGCCCTGGTCGGCTCGTGCACGTGGGGGCTGTCCCGGAAGGCGGCGCTGCGCGTGGTCCACGTCGCCCGCCGGCTGGAGATCGAGCTGTCGGAGACGCCGGGGGTGGGCGCTCTGGCGGCAGAGCTCCTGCGTCGCGCGGGCGACTCCTACGGCGACGACCCACGCGCCCTGCGGACGTCGTTCCTGCTCAAGCCCCGCGGCGTGATGGACGTGTCGACCGACGACGTGGACAGGGCCGAGCGGTCGGTGGCCGTGGCCCGGGACGCGGCGGGCCGGGCGGAGGCGCTCACCGACCTGGGCATGGCGCTCCGGGACGACGCACGCCTGGCCGAGTCGCTGGACGCGCTGGAGGCGGCCGTGGCCGCGTGGCGCCGCCTCGCGGCGGGCGACCCCGACCGGTACCGCACGGCCCTGGTGGGAGCGATCCACGCCCTGGGCGTCGCGCACTGGCGAGCCGGGATGACGAAGGACGCGCTGGCCGCGCAGCTCGAGGCCGTCGAGCTGACCCGGACGGCCGAGGAACGGGACACCGGCTGGATCGAGGCGGAGCTGGCTCGTGTCCTGATGAGCCTGACCGTCGTCCTGAACGACACGGGTCCTCCCCAGGAGGAGAACGCGCGGTTCATGGAGCTGCTCCCGATCCTCCGGAACCTGGTGAAGCGGGACCCGCGGCAGTGGGGCGTCTTCCTGACGACCGCCCTGTCCAACCGCGCGGTGACGCTCACCGAGAGCCGCCCGGAGGAGGCCCCGGCGTTCGCGCTGGAGGCTGTCGAGCTCAGCCGCAGGATGGTCCTGCAGGCACCCGAGCGGTACCGGCAGGAGCTCGGGTTCGCGCTGACGAACCTCGCCAACTCGTACGCGGCGCTCGGCCGTGACCGGGAGGCGATCGAGCCGCTCGGCGAGGCCGCGGCCCTGCGTCGTCAGCTCGCCCGCGAGAACCCCGCCGCGCACACCTGGACGCTCGCCTACACGCTCGCGTCGCTGGGCGCGGTGCGGTCCCGGCTCGGCGACCTGGACGAGGCGATATCGCTCGAACGCGAGGCCGTGCTGCTGCGCCGTCGGCTCGCGCGCGAGAACCCCGCGCGGTTCCGCAGGATGCTCGCCGCCTCGCTGTCGAACCTCGCGGTCACGCACTCGCGGGCCGGGGAGCCGGACGAGGCGCTGCCCCTGGAGCAGGAGGCCGTGGCGATCCGGCGCGGCCTGGCGGCGGAGGGGCACCCGGGCGAGGAGTACCTGGCGCGCTCGCTGTCCAACCTGGGGGTGCTCTACTCGGAGCTCGGCCGGGCCGAGGACGCCGTCGCGCCGACCGAGGAGGCGGTGGCCCAGCTGCGGCTGCTCGCCGTGGGCGATCCCGAACGCTTCGAGCCGGACCTCGCCGACGCGCTGCTGAACCTGGGCGCCGCGCTCATCGACGCGGGGCGCCCCGAGGAGGGCGTCGAGCCGACGGCGGAGGCCGTGCGCGTGCGCCGGGGGCTCGCGCGCAGGAGCCCCGACCTCCACCTGCCGGGTCTCGCCTCGGCGCTCTCGAACATGGTCTCGGTGCACCTCGACCTGAAGATGCTGGACTCCGCGGCGGAGTACGCCCAGGAGGTCGTGGACGTACGGCGCCGGCTCGTCGACGGGTCCTACGCCCATGAGCAGGACCTCCTGCGGGCCCTCGATCTGCAGGCCCGCGTACGCCGGTCGGGCGTCACCGACGGCCGACCGGTGCGCTGAACCCTGCTGGTCCCCGCGGGGTGTGACGAGTCTGTCAGTGTGACTTCAGCCTGATTTCTAGAACAGGCGTGCGAATGTCAGTGGGTCGCCCTAGGATGCCTCTGTGAGCAATCGTCTCGTCGTCTCGGGAGCCCGAGAGCACAACCTGAAGAACGTATCCCTGGACCTGCCCAGGGACCAGCTCATCGTGTTCACCGGGCTGTCGGGCTCCGGCAAGTCGTCGCTCGCGTTCGACACGATCTTCGCCGAGGGGCAGCGCCGGTACGTCGAGTCGCTGTCCGCGTACGCGCGTCAGTTCCTGGGCCAGATGGACAAGCCCGACGTCGACTTCATCGAGGGGCTGTCGCCCGCGGTGTCGATCGACCAGAAGTCGACCAACCGCAACCCGCGCTCCACGGTCGGCACCATCACCGAGGTCTACGACTACCTGCGCCTGCTCTTCGCGCGCGCGGGCACGCAGTACTGCCCGGTGTGCGGCGAGAAGGTCCAGTCGCAGACGCCGCAGCAGATCGTGGACCAGATCCTCGAGCTGCCCGAGAACACGCGGTACCAGGTCCTGGCACCCGTGGTGCGCGGCCGCAAGGGCGAGTACGCGGACCTGTTCAAGGAGCTGCAGGCCAAGGGCTTCTCGCGGGCCCGGGTCGACGGCGAGGTCGTGCAGCTGACCGACCCGCCCACGCTGGAGAAGAAGCTGAAGCACGACATCGAGGTGGTCGTGGACCGCCTCGTGGCGCGCGACGGCGTGCAGCGCCGGCTGACGGACTCCGTCGAGACCGCGCTGACCCTGGCGAACGGCCTCGTGATGATCGAGCTCGTGGACGCCGACGTCGACGACCTGACGCGTACCCGTAAGTTCTCCGAGAAGCGGGCCTGCCCGAACGAGCACACCCTCGCGCTCGACGAGATCGAGCCGCGGACCTTCTCGTTCAACGCGCCCTACGGCGCGTGCCCGGAGTGCTCGGGCATCGGCTTCCGGCTGGAGGTCGACCCCGACCTCATCGTGCCGGACGACGAGCAGACGCTGCGCGGCGGCGCCGTCGCCCCGTGGGCGCAGACGTCGTCGGAGTACTTCGAGCGCGTCCTGACGGCGCTCGCGGAGGAGATGAAGTTCTCCATGGACGTGCCGTGGCGGGCCCTGCCCGAGCGCGCCCGCGCGGCGATCCTGCACGGGCGCGACCACAAGGTGCACGTCAAGTACAAGAACCGGTGGGGCCGCGAGCGGCAGTACTCGACCGGGTTCGAGGGTGCCGTGACGTTCCTGGAGCGCCGGCACCGCGAGACCGACTCCGACCTGTCCAAGGACAAGTACGAGGCCTACATGCGTGAGGTGCCGTGCCCCACGTGCGGCGGCGCGCGGCTCAAGCCGGAGGTGCTCGCGGTCAAGATCGACGGGCTGTCCATCGCCGACGTCAGCCGCCTGCCGGTGGGCGAGGCCGCCGAGTTCCTCAAGGGCATCGTGCTCGGGGTGCGCGAGGCGCAGATCGCGACCGAGGTCCTCAAGGAGATCCACGCGCGGCTCGGCTTCCTGCTCGACGTCGGTCTGCACTACCTCACGCTGGAGCGCCCGGCCGGCACCCTGTCCGGTGGCGAGGCCCAGCGCATCCGGCTGGCCACCCAGATCGGTTCCGGGCTGGTCGGCGTGCTGTACGTGCTGGACGAGCCGTCCATCGGGCTGCACCAGCGGGACAACCGCCGCCTGATCGACACGCTCACCCGCCTGCGGGACCTGGGCAACACGCTGATCGTCGTCGAGCACGACGAGGACACGATCCGCGCGGCCGACTGGATCGTCGACATCGGCCCGGGCGCCGGCGAGCACGGCGGCGAGGTCATCCACTCGGGCGACTACGCGGGCCTGCTCGAGAAGAAGGAGTCGATGACCGGCGCGTACCTCGCCGGGCGGCGCTCCATCCCGGTGCCGGCCGTGCGGCGGCCGATCGACCACGACCGGCAGGTCACGGTGATCGGCGCGCACGAGAACAACCTGCGCAACGTCGACGTGTCGTTCCCCCTCGGGGTGCTGACCGTCGTGTCGGGCGTGTCCGGCTCGGGCAAGTCCACGCTGGTCAACTCGATCCTGTACACCGTCATGGCGAACCAGCTCAACGGTGCGCGGCGGGTCGCCGGGCGGCACCGGCGCGTGACAGGGCTGGACCAGCTCGACAAGGTGGTGCACGTGGACCAGGGTCCGATCGGGCGTACGCCGCGGTCGAACCCCGCCACGTACACGGGCGTCTGGGACCGGATCCGCAAGATCTTCGCGGAGACCGAGGAGGCCAAGGTCCGTGGTTACGGTCCGGGCCGGTTCTCGTTCAACGTCAAGGGCGGCCGCTGCGAGGCGTGCGCGGGCGACGGCACCATCAAGATCGAGATGAACTTCCTGCCGGACGTCTACGTGCCGTGCGAGGTCTGCCACGGCGCGCGGTACAACCGCGAGACGCTCGAGGTGCACTTCAAGGGCAAGACGGTCGCCGACGTGCTCGACATGCCGATCGAGGAGGCCGCGGAGTTCTTCAAGGCGTTCCCGGCGATCTCCCGGCACCTGTCCACGCTGGTCGACGTCGGCCTGGGGTACGTGCGGCTCGGACAGCCGGCGCCCACCCTGTCCGGCGGCGAGGCGCAGCGCGTCAAGCTGGCGGCGGAGCTGCAGAAGCGGTCGTCGGGTCGTTCGGCCTACGTGCTGGACGAGCCGACCACCGGCCTGCACTTCGAGGACACGCGACGTCTGCTCGGTGTGCTGCAGTCGCTCGCCGACAAGGGCAACACGGTGATCGTGATCGAGCACAACCTGGACGTCATCAAGAGTGCCGACTGGGTCATCGACATGGGCCCCGAGGGCGGTAGCGGGGGCGGTCTCGTCGTCGCGCAGGGTACGCCCGAGGTGGTCGCGGCAGTCCCGGAGAGCCACACCGGCACGTACCTCGCGGAGATCCTCGAGGTACACGCCCAGGCCGGCGAGGTCCCGGTGCTGCCGCCGGCGAAGGGCAAGCCGAAGCGCAAGCCCGCGGCGAAGAGTGCGACCAAGGCGAAGGCGGGCGCCTCCGCCTGACCTGCCGGTCCCCGACGACCCCGGCGGGGACCGGCAGGAGTCGCATGCCAGCCATGGCTTCCCGTCCTGGTCACCCCTAGGGTGGAGCACATGAGCGGAGCCACGCATGACTATGCCGTGACGGTGCGGTGGACGGGCGCCGGGGACAAGGGCACCTCGTCGTACACGTCGTACTCGCGGGACCACGAGATCGACCTGCCGCACAAGCCGCCGCTGCTCGGGTCGGCCGACCCGGCCTTCCGGGGCGACCCGGCGCGGAACAGCCCGGAGGAGCTCTTCGTCGCGAGCCTGAGCCAGTGCCACATGCTGTGGTTCCTGCACCTGGCCGCGGAGTCGGGCCTGATCGTGCGTGAGTACCGGGACTCGGCGACCGGCACCATGCGGGTCGAGGCGCGGGGCGAGGGCGCGTTCACCGACGTGACGCTGCACCCGAGGGTCGTCGTCGACCCAGGCGAGCTCTCGACGGACGAGCACCTCGCGGCCCTGCACCACAAGGCGCACGCGATGTGCTTCATCTCCCGCTCGGTGAACTTCCCGGTTCGCGTGGAGCCGACCCCGGTCCACGTCACCGTCTGACCCCACCCCAGCACTCAACGCTGGGGTGGGTGCGCCCGCGTGTCAGTGGCACCGCATAGGTTTGGGGCATGGCGGATCCAGCTACCTATCGACCCAAGGCGGGAGAGATCCCGACCTCGCCCGGTGTCTACCGGTTCCGTGACGAGCACGGCCGGGTCGTCTACGTCGGCAAGGCGAAGAACCTGCGCCAGCGCCTGGCGAACTACTTCCAGGACGTCGCGAACCTGCACGAGCGCACCCGGCGGATGGTGACGACGGCGGCGTCCGTCGAGTGGACTGTGGTGGGCACCGAGGTCGAGGCGCTCGCCCTGGAGTTCACCTGGATCCAGCAGTACGACCCGCGGTTCAACGTGAAGTACCGGGACGACAAGTCGTACCCGTACCTCGCGGTGACCCTGGGGGAGGAGGTGCCGCGCGCCCAGGTCATGCGGGGTGCGAAGCGCAAGGGCACCCGCTACTTCGGCCCGTACGGGCACGCCTGGGCCATCCGGGAGACGCTCGACCTGCTGCTGCGCGTCTTCCCGGTCCGGACGTGCTCGGCCGGCGTCTACAAGCGGGCGGGCCAGTCGGGCCGGCCGTGCCTGCTCGGGTACATCGACAAGTGCTCGGCGCCCTGCGTCGGCCGCATCAGCGTCGACGACCACCGGGCGCTCGTCCTGGACTTCTGCGACTTCATGGCGGGCGACACCGCCAAGTTCGAGCGCCGGCTCACCAAGCGCATGCAGGAGGCCGCCGCCGAGATGGAGTACGAGCAGGCGGCCCGCCTGCGCGACGACATCGAGGCCCTGCGGCGTGCCACGGAGAAGAACGCGGTGGTCCTCGGCGACGCCACGGACGCCGACGTGTTCGCCCTCGTGGGCGACGAGCTCGAGGCCGCCGTCCAGGTGTTCCACGTCCGCGGGGGCCGCATCCGCGGCCAGCGCGGCTGGATCGTCGAGAAGGTCGAGGACATCACCGACGGCGAGCTCGTGGAGCACCTGCTGCAGCAGGTCTACGGCGCCGCCGACGAGGTGGACGGGGTGGAGGCTCGCGACGCGGTGCCGCGCGAGGTCCTCGTGCCGGTGCTGCCGCCCGACCTGGAACAGGTCGGCACCTGGCTCAGCGGGCTGCGCGGCGCGCGCGTCGACGTGCGGGTACCGCAGCGCGGCGACAAGAAGGAGCTCGCGGCCACCGTCCGCAAGAACGCCGAGCACGCGCTCATGGTGCACCGCACGCGCCGCGCGGGTGATCTCACGACCCGCAGCCAGGCCCTCGCGGAGATCCAGGAGGCGCTCGACCTGGACTCGGCGCCGTTGCGTATCGAGTGCTACGACATCTCGCACACGCAGGGTACCTACCAGTCGGCGTCGATGGTCGTGTTCGAGGACGGCCTGGCCCGCAAGAGCGAGTACCGCTCGTTCAGCATCCGGGGGTCGGACGGCGACGGCGCCCGCGACGACACGGAGGCCATGCACGAGGTCATCACGCGCCGCTTCAAGCGCTACCTGGCCGACCGGCTGAGGTCCAACGACGTCGAGATGGCCGCTGAGCTGTCTGGTGGCGGGCTGTCCGGTGGCGAGCTGACCGGCGGCGAGGTCCCCGCCGACGAACCGGAGGAGAAGGCACGGTTCGCCTACCCGCCGAGCCTCGTCGTGGTCGACGGCGGACCGCCCCAGGTCGCCGCCGCGAAGAGGGCGCTGGACGAGCTCGGCATCACCGACGTCGCGCTCTGCGGCCTGGCCAAGCGCCTGGAGGAGGTGTGGGTGCCGGGGGAGGACTACCCCGTCATCCTGCAGCGCTCCAGCGAGGGCCTGTACCTGTTGCAGCGGGTCCGGGACGAGGCGCACCGGTTCGCGATCACGCAGCACCGCAGGCGGCGCAGCAAGGGCATGACCGCCTCCGTCCTCGACGACGTCCCGGGGCTCGGCCCGGCCCGCAAGAAGGTGCTGCTCACCCACTTCGGCTCGCTCAAGCGGCTCAAGGCCGCGAGCGTCGAGGAGATCGCCAGCGTGCGCGGCATGGGGGACAAGACGGCGGAGGCGGTGGTCGCGGCTCTCAAGGCCTGACGCTGGCATGCTTGGTTCCATGAGCAACACCGAGCCGTCACCCATCACCGCGCCGGACGGCATCGCCGAGGTCGAGGCTGCCACGCACGGTCCCGAGCGCAGCGAGCCGCAGGTACTGGTGATCACCGGAATGTCGGGCGCCGGCCGGTCGCGAGCGGCGGCCGTCCTGGAAGACCTCGACTGGTACGTCGTCGACAACCTGCCCCCGATGATGCTCGTACCGCTGGTCGATCTCATGGCCAAGGGGTCGAGCATCGAACGCGTAGCGGTCGTCGTGGACGTTCGCGGCAGGCAGTTCTTCTCCGAGCTGGACAAGGTGCTCGTGCACATGACGGAGGCGGGGGTCGCCTACCGGATCCTGTTCCTGGACGCGAGCGACGAGGTGCTCGTGCGCCGGTTCGAGCAGGTCCGCAGGCCGCACCCGCTGCAGGGCGAGGGGCGCATCCTCGACGGCATCGCTGAGGAGCGGTCCGTCGTCGCGACGCTGGCCGCCCGTGCCGACCTGCGGATCGACACCTCCGACCTGTCCGTGCACGACCTCGCCAGGGAGATCCGGGCGTGGCTGGCGCACGACATCAACGAGGTGCTGCGCGTCAACGTCATCTCCTTCGGGTTCAAGTACGGCATACCCCTGGACGCCGACCACGTGGTGGACGTACGGTTCCTGGCCAACCCCTACTGGATCACCGAGCTCCGGCACCTGACGGGGCGTGACCAGCCGGTACGCGACTACGTGCTCGCCCGACCGGGCGCCGTCGAGTTCATCGACCGCTACGTCGACGCCCTGGCTCCGGTGCTCTCCGGTTACCTCAACGAGGAGAAGCGCTACGTGACCATCGCCGTGGGATGCACGGGCGGCAAGCACCGCTCCGTCGCCATCTCCGAAGCCATCGCCGACCGGCTCCGTGCCCGAGGCCAGCTCGTCTCCGTCTCGGCACGTGATCTGGGCCGCGAATGATCCCGCACGCGCCCGGAGCGCCGGACGTCCCCGTACCGGAGTGGAGCAAGAACCCCTCGGTGGTCGCTCTGGGCGGCGGCCACGGCCTGTCCGCGAGCCTGTCGGCCCTGCGGCTCATGTCCGACCGCCTCACGGCGGTGGTGACGGTCGCCGACGACGGCGGCTCCTCCGGACGCCTGCGCGACGAGCTCGACGTGCTGCCACCCGGTGACCTGCGGATGGCGCTCGCCGCCCTGTGCGACGACTCCGAGTGGGGCCGTACGTGGAGCGCGATGCTGCAGCACCGCTTCGCGTCGTCGGGCGAGCTGGACAACCACGCCATGGGCAACCTGCTGATCGTGGCGCTGTGGGAGCTGCTCGGTGACGAGGTCGAGGGCCTGGACTGGGTCGGCCGGCTCCTCGGTGCCCGGGGCCGTGTGCTGCCGATGGCGTCGGTGCCGCTGGTGGTCGAGGCGGACGTACGGCACGCCGCCACGCCGGGAGAGCCCGAGCCGGTGCTGGAGACCGTGGTCGGGCAGAGCCGCGTGGCCGTCACCGAGGGCCGGATCGAGCAGCTGCGCCTGCTCCCGGCGGATCCGCCGGCGCCTCCGGAGGCGGTCCAGGCGGTGCTCGACGCCGACTGGGTGGTTCTGGGCCCCGGGTCCTGGTACTCCTCGGTGCTGGTGCACCTGCTGGTGCCCGCGATCGCCGAAGCCCTGCACGTCACGAAGGCGCGGCGCTGCGTGACGCTCAACCTGTCCGCGGAGAACGGCGAGACGGAGGGCCTCACCGCCGTCGACCACCTGGAGGCCCTGCACAAGCACGCGCCCGGCCTCAGGATCGACGCGGTGCTGGCCGACCCGTCGGCGGTCGAGGACGTCACGGCGCTGGAGGCTGCCGCCGCCTCCATGGGCGCGCGCGTGATCATGCGCCAGGTCCGGCGCGGCGACGACACGACCAAGCACGACGGGCTGCGGCTGGCCGCCGCCTACCGTGACGTGTTCGAGGGCGTCTACGGCGACGTCTGAGCGACTGCTGGGGCGACACGCCGGGACAATTCGCCCGAGTATCCGCGATTCCACCGGGTGCCCCCGCGCTCGACCATGGCAGGATGACGCCATGGCGCTCACGGCACAGGTCAAGGAGGAGCTCGCGCGGGTGAGGGTGGCGAAGACGTCCTGCCGCAAGGCAGAGGTCTCCGCGACGCTGCGGTTCTCCGGCGGCCTCCACATCATCTCAGGTCGGGTAGTGATCGAGGCAGAGCTCGACACGGAGCATGCCGCGACCCGGCTGCGGCATGCCATCCACGACCTGTACGGGCACACGAGCGAGCTCATCGTGGTCCAGGCGGGCGGCCTGCGGAAGAGCTCGCGGTTCGTGGTGCGCGTGGTGCGCGAGGGGGAGTCGCTCGCCCGGCAGACGGGGCTGCTCGACGCCCGCGGACGGCCCGTGCGCGGACTGGCGCCCGAGGTCGTGTCCGCGGGCGTGCAGGAGGCGGAGGCCGTGTGGCGTGGCGCCTTCCTGGCGCACGGCTCGCTGACGGAACCCGGCCGGTCCATGGCGCTGGAGATCACCAGCCCCGGACCTGAGGCGGCGCTCGCGCTCGTCGGCGCGGCGCGCCGGCTGGGCGTGGCGGCCAAGTCTCGCGAGGTGCGCGGCATCGACCGCGTGGTGATCCGCGACGGCGACTCGATCGGCCGCATGCTGGAGCGCATCGGCGCACCCGAGACCCTCAAGGTCTGGGAGGAGCGGCGCGAGCGCCGCGAGGTGCGTGGCACGGCCAACCGTCTGGCGAACTTCGACGACGCGAACCTGCGCCGCTCCGCGCGGGCCGCCGTAGCCGCGGGCGCGCGGGTCCAGCGGGCGTTCGAGATCCTGGGCGACGAGCTGCCGGAGCACCTGCGCCAGGCCGGTGAGCTGCGGCTCGCGCACAAGCAGGCGTCGCTCGAGGAGCTGGGCCGGCTGGCCGAGCCGCAGCTGTCCAAGGACGCGGTGGCGGGCCGGATCCGCCGTCTGCTGTCGACGGCGGACAAGCGCGCGCTCGAGCTGGGCATCCCTGACACCGAGGCCGGGCTGCCCGCTGACCTGCTGGACCTCTGACTGTCAGACACCGCCGGACGTGTCAGACGTACAGGTCACCCGGGTGACCTGTACGTCTGACACGTCCGGCGTGTTCTGACGTGACACCCGGCTCTGGGACTTGACCGCCCGATCCGTCTTGTGAGATCGAACAGAACCCTGAGTTCCACGCTGTCTGGGCTCGGGTCACGGTTCGGCCGGGTTCGGGTATAGGCTCGAAATCGTCAGGTGACGACGCCGTGACCATCGCGTTTCCCGTTCGGGTCGTCGTGGGGTCGCGGCGCCCGGATCACCCTGCAACGCACGCTCCGTCGGGCATCGACGGCAGCGGCGACAGATACAAGGAAACGTGTGCGCCGGGACGGCCGGCGCCCCCTGAGGAGGGCATTGTGACCATCCGCGTCGGCATCAACGGCTTCGGCCGTATCGGCAGGAACTTCTACCGGGCTCTCGTCGAGTCGGGTGCAGACATCGAGATTGTCGGGGTCAACGACCTGACCGACAACAAGACGCTCGCGCACCTGCTCAAGTACGACACCGTCCTGGGCCGCTTCGGCAAGTCGGTCGACTTCGACGACGAGAACATCATCGTGGACGGCAAGAAGATCCGCGCCCTCGCCGAGCGCAACCCCGCGGACCTCCCCTGGGGCGAGCTGGGTGCGGACATCGTCATCGAGTCCACGGGCTTCTTCACGGACGCCACCAAGGCGAAGGCGCACATCGACGCCGGCGCCAAGAAGGTCATCATCTCGGCCCCGGCCAAGAACGAGGACGCCACGTTCGTCATGGGCGTCAACAACGAGCTGTACGACCCGGCCGCGCACCACATCATCTCGAACGCGTCGTGCACCACGAACTGCCTTGCCCCGCTGGCGAAGGCGCTGAACGACTCGATCGGCATCGAGCGTGGCCTCATGACCACGATCCACGCCTACACGGGTGACCAGAACCTGCAGGACGGCCCGCACGGCGACCTGCGTCGCGCCCGTGCGGCCGCGCAGAACATCGTCCCCACGACGACGGGTGCCGCCAAGGCCGTCGCCCTGGTGCTGCCGGAGCTCAAGGGCAAGCTGGACGGCTACGCCCTGCGCGTGCCGGTCATCACCGGCTCGGCCACGGACCTGACCTTCGAGGCCTCGCGCGAGGTCACGATCGACGAGGTCAACGCCGCCGTCAAGGCTGCCGCCGAGGGCCCGCTCAAGGGTGTCCTGGAGTACGTCGAGGACGAGATCGTCTCCTCGGACATCGTCACCAACCCGCACCAGAGCATCTACGACTCGAAGCTCACCAAGGTGATCGGCAACCAGGTCAAGGTCGTCGCCTGGTACGACAACGAGTGGGGCTACTCGAACAGCCTCGTCAACCTCACCGTGTTCGTCGGCGAGAAGCTCTGACCTTCTTCGCCCCAGCGTGAACCCCGACGTCCGCGTGCGCATCGGCCAGCCGGCGCGCACGCGGACGTCGTCATGTCCCGGAACCCGACTGGCGACGCCCCGCATGCCGGTCCCTCGATCTGGAGTGCTCCTATGAAGACCATCGACTCCCTCGGCGACCTGCGCGGCAAGCGCGTCCTGGTTCGCTCAGACTTCAACGTCCCGCTCGACGGGACGACCATCACGGACGACGGCCGCATCCGCGCCGCCCTGCCGACGCTGAAGCGGCTGACCGACGCCGGCGCCCGCGTCGTCGTGCTGGCCCACCTCGGCCGCCCCAAGGGCACGCCGGACCCCCAGTACTCCCTCGCGCCCGTCGCCGCCCGCCTGGGCGAGCTGCTGGGCCAGGACGTCGCGCTCGCCGAGGACCTCGTCGGTCCCTCGGCCGCGAAGACGGTGGACGCCCTGGCCGACGGCCAGGTGGCCCTGCTGGAGAACGTCCGCTTCGACGCCCGCGAGACCTCCAAGGCCGACGCCGAGCGCGCCGAGCTCGCCGGTGAGCTGGCCCAGCTCGCGGACGCGTTCGTCTCCGACGGCTTCGGCGTCGTGCACCGCAAGCAGGCGTCGGTGTACGACGTCGCGCAGGTGCTGCCCGCCGCGGCCGGCGACCTGGTCCTGGGCGAGGTCGAGTCGCTGTCGAAGGCGACCGGCGACCCCGAGCGCCCCTACGCCGTCGTCCTCGGCGGGTCCAAGGTGTCGGACAAGCTGGGCGTCATCGCGAACCTGCTGACCAAGGCGGACCGCCTGCTCATCGGCGGCGGCATGGTCTTCACCTTCCTCGCGGCCAAGGGCCTGTCGGTGGGCAACAGCCTGCTGGAGGACGACCAGATCGACGCCGTCAAGGGGTACATCGAGACCGCCGAGAAGAACGGCGTCGAGATCGTGCTGCCCGTCGACATCGTCGCGGCTGACTCGTTCGCCGCCGACGCGCCGCACCAGGTCGTCCCCGCGGACGCGATCCCGGACGGCACCATGGGCCTCGACATCGGCCCCGAGTCGGGCAAGCTGTTCGCCGCGAAGCTCGCCGACGCGAAGACCATCGCGTGGAACGGCCCCATGGGCGTCTTCGAGTTCGAGGCGTTCGCCGCCGGCACCACCGCGGTGGCGCAGGGCATCATCGACGCGACGTCCGTCGGCGCGTTCTCCATCGTGGGTGGCGGCGACTCGGCAGCGGCCGTGCGCGCGCTCGGTTTCGACGAGGCCGGCTTCAGCCACATCTCGACCGGCGGCGGCGCGAGCCTCGAGCTGCTGGAGGGCAAGGAGCTCCCGGGCCTCACGGTCCTCGCCGACTGACCTGCCGTACCTACCCCCCAGAACTCAGAACCAACTCAGAACGAAGGAAGAAGACACGTGGCTACCACCCGCACGCCGCTGATGGCGGGCAACTGGAAGATGAACCTGGACCACCAGCAGGCGATCAGCACGGTCCAGAAGCTCTCCTGGTCCCTGAAGGACGCCAAGCACGACTACAACGCGGTAGAGGTGGCCGTGCTGCCGCCGTTCACCGACCTGCGGTCGGTGCAGACGCTCGTGGACGGCGACAAGCTCGAGCTCGTCTACGGCGCCCAGGACATCTCCAAGCACGAGTCGGGCGCGTTCACCGGTGAGATCTCCGGGGCGATGCTCGCGAAGCTGGGCTGCACCTACGTGGCGATCGGGCACTCCGAGCGTCGCGAGCACCACGGCGAGTCCGACGACCTGATCAACGCGAAGGTGCGCGTCGCCTTCGCGCACGGCCTGACGCCGATCCTGTGCGTCGGCGAGGGCCTCGACGTCCGCAAGGCCGGTGACCAGGTCTCGTACACGCTCGCACAGGTGGAGGCCGCGCTGGTCGACGTGCCGGTCGAGCAGATCGCGAAGATCGTCATCGCGTACGAGCCCGTGTGGGCCATCGGCACGGGCGAGGTCGCCACGCCGGAGGACGCGCAGGAGGTCTGCGGCGCGATCCGCCGCGTGCTCGGCGAGCTGTGCGACGCCGACATCGCCGCCGGCGTCCGCGTGCTGTACGGCGGCTCGGTGAAGTCGGGCAACGTCGCGCAGATCATGGCGCAGCCCGACGTCGACGGCGCACTGGTGGGCGGGGCGAGCCTCGACCCCGAGGAGTTCGCACGGATCGCCCGCTACCAGTCCCACGTCACCGCCTGAGTCACCCCTCCTGCACGTGTCAGACGCACAGGCCACCCGAGTGACCTGTGCGTCTGACACGTATGGTTCCGAGACACTCCCGCAACCTCGCTGATGTACTCTCGCTCGGGCGTGATGTTCCGCGTGTGACTCCTGCTCAGGGCACTAGGCGCTCTGAACAGGGGGTTCGCACTGTGAGGTGCGTCTCGCTTACTCTTGACCGATCCGCCGCCGGGAAAACGCCCCGGCACCACCTACAACCGAGGACGTGAACCCGTGGACGCGCTCCGCATCATCCTGGAAGTCCTGCTGGTCCTGACCAGCGGCTTCCTCACCATGCTCATCCTGCTCCACAAGGGCAAGGGTGGCGGACTGTCCGACATGTTCGGTGGCGGTATCTCGATGGGCGCCGGTTCCTCCGGTGTCGCCGAGCGGAACCTCAATCGCATCACCATCGCCTTCGCCCTCGTGTGGGCAGTGGTGATCGTCCTGCTCGGACTCATCCAGAAGGTCAGCTGAACCGGTCGCCAAGCGCCTAGCAGCTGACGGCCACACACAGAGGGGACGACAGACGTGGCATCAGGCGGTCATGCGATTCGGGGGAGCCGGGTAGGCGCCGGCCCTCTCGGCGAGACGGAGCGGGGCGACACCGCGCCACGTATCCGAGTTTCTTACTGGTGTGCCAACGGGCACGAGACGGCACCGAGCTTCTCGGTGGGCGAGGACGTAGAGGCCCCCGTCCAGTGGGACTGTCCGCGTTGTGGTTTCCCCGCGGGGATGGACCCGGTCAACCCGCCGTCGCCCGTGCGGAACGAGCCGTACAAGACGCACCTCGCCTACGTGAAGGAGCGCCGGTCCGAAGAGGACGGCGCCGCCCTCCTGGAGGAGGCGCTCGAGGCACTGCGGACCCGCCGTGGCGGCCGCGTAGCGCGCTAAGGCTTTTCAGCAGACGAACATCTGGCGAGGTAGACATGCGGCGAGGTAGTCACCCAGCACGAACCGGGTGACTACCTCGCCGGATGCCTACCTCGGCGTCGTGGCTGCCGCCGCCTTCGCGTCCAGGAGCCACAGGGTGCGGGCCTGGCCGACGGCGCCCGCCGCCGGCACCTCGGTCACCGGGCCGTCGGCCAGCGCGGCGGCCACCTGCTCCGCCTTCTCGGCCCCCGCCGCGACGATCCACACCTCGCGGGCGGACCGGATCGCGTCGAACGTGAGCGAGACGCGCTCGGGCGGCGGCTTCGGCGAGGCGTGCACCCCCGTCGTCGTCCCCTGCGCGGCCAGGCCCTCGTGTCCGGGGAACAGGGAGGCGACGTGCCCGTCGGGACCCATACCGAGCAGCAGGACGTCAAACGCGGGGACCGCGACGGTCCCTTCGCCCGCGTGCTCGCGCAGGAGCTCGGCGTAGGCGGCCGCGCCCTCCTCGGGCGTCGCCACCGACGTCGGCCCCGGCATGGGATGGACGTTGGCGGCGGGGAGCCCGTGCTCGGCGACCAGGCCGTCGAGCAGGGCCTCCCGCGCCTGGGTCTCGTTGCGGTCCGGGTCGCCGTCCGGCAGGAACCGCTCGTCGCCCCACCAGAGGTGGACGCCCGACCAGTCGACGGCCGGCACGAGCGGGCTCGCGGCCACCGCCGCGAGCGTCGCGATGCCTACCGAACCGCCCGTGAGCACGACGTGCACGGGGGAGCGGACCGACTGCACGTCGAGCACCCGCGTGAGCAGCCGAGCTGCAGCGGCCTGTGCGAGCACCTCCTTGTCGGGGTGCACGACGACGAGCCGCACCCCCGGCGCCTGCCCGGACGCCGACCCGCTCATCAGGCCGCCGTCCGCGTGGTGACCTGCTTGAGGCCCCGGATGAGGGTCTCCTCGAAGATCTCGTCCGGGTCGAGCCGGCGCAGCTCCTCGATGAGGGCCTCGTTCAGCGCCCGGATCGGCAGCGCGATCCGCCGCGCGGGCTTGCCCGGCTGCGTGATCGTGACGGTGCGGCCGTCGGGCCGGTCCAGCACGATCGGCCCGCTCTTGCGCTCCAGGGTCACGCGCGTGATCGCGTCGTCGCTGCTGGTGCGGACCACCTCGGCCGGGCAGTTCAGCCGGGTCCCGAGCCAGGCGGCGAGCAGGTCGAGCGACGTGTGCCGCTTCTGCCCCTCGACCGTCACGGAGAGCACGGGCTCGAACGGCGGCTGCTCCACGGCGGCAGCGATGAGCGCCCGCCACAGCGTGACCCGCGCCCAGGCGAGGTCGGTGTCACCGGGTGCGTACGCCCCGGAGAGCGACTCGAGCAACCCCGCGGGGTCCTTTGCCGTGGTGCTGTCGATGATCCGGCGGGCCGCCATGGCGCCCACCGGGTCCTGCGACGGCACCGCGGGCGCCTCACGGGGCCACCAGGCCACGATCGGCGCGTCGGGCAGCAGGAGCGGCATCACGAGCGTGTCGGTCCGTTCCAGGAGCGGGCCGAAGGCGTGCAGCACCACCACCTCGGAGGCGCCCGCGTCACCGCCCACCCGGATCTGGGCGTCCAGCCGGGCGTCGGAACCGGGCTTCGCCGGCGCGACGACGATGACCCGGCACGGGTGCTCCCGGCTCGCGTCGTTCGCGGCCTCCACCGACTCCTCGACGTCCTGCTCGTCGGCCAGCACCACGAGGGTGAGCACGCGGCCGAGGGCCACCGCGCCGCCCTCGTCGCGCAGGCGGACCAGACGCTTGTTGATCAGGTTGGTCGTGGTATCCGGCATGTCGATGATCACTTAGGGCCTCCTCCAGGTCCTGCCGTCGCGCTCCATCATGGCGTCGGCCGACGCCGGGCCCCAGGTGCCCGACGCGTACGGCTCGGGCTTGCCCTTGCGCGCCCAGTACGACGTGATCGGGTCGAGGATCTTCCAGGAGAGCTCGACCTCCTCGCGCGTCGGGAAGAGCGGCGGGTCGCCGAGCAGCACGTCGAGGATGAGCCGCTCGTAGGCCTCGGGCGAGGACTCGGTGAACGAGTGCCCGTACCCGAAGTCCATGGTCACGTCGCGCACCTGCATGGCGGTGCCCGGCACCTTGGCGCCGAACCGCAGGGTGACGCCCTCGTCGGGCTGCACGCGGATGACCAGGGCGTTGTTGCCGAGGTCTGATGTCAGCGACGACTCGAAGGGCAGGTGCGGCGCCTTCTTGAACACCACCGCCACCTCGGTGACGCGGCGGCCGAGGCGCTTGCCGTGGCGCAGGTAGAAGGGGACGCCCGCCCAGCGGCGGTTGTCGACGTCGACCCGGACGGCCGCGAAGGTCTCCGTGGCGGAGTCCTTCGCGATGCCGTCCTCCTCGAGGAAGCCGGGCACCTGGTCGCCACCCTGCCAGCCGGCCTCGTACTGGCCGCGGGCGGTGTGCTTGCCGAGGTCACGCGGCAGACGCACGGAGGACAGCACCTTGATCTTCTCGGCGCGCAGCTCGGCGGCGTCGAAGTTGACGGGCTCCTCCATGGCCACCAGGGCCAGGAGCTGGATCAGGTGGTTCTGGATGACGTCGCGCGCGGCGCCGATCCCGTCGTAGTACCCGGCGCGGCCACCGATGCCGATGTCCTCGGCCATGGTGATCTGCACGTGGTCCACGTAGTTCGAGTTCCAGATGGGCTCGAACATGGTGTTCGCGAAGCGCAGGGCCAGCAGGTTCTGGACGGTCTCCTTGCCCAGGTAGTGGTCGATGCGGAACACGGACTCCGGGTCGAAGACCTTCGAGACCACGGCGTCGAGCTCCTTGGCGCTGGCCAGGTCGTGCCCGAACGGCTTCTCGATGACCACCCGGCGCCACGCGTCCACACCGTCGCCGTCGGCGTCGTTGTCGGGGTGCGACAGCCCGTGCTTCGAGAGCTGCTCGCACACCACGGGGAACGCCGAGGGCGGGACCGAGAGGTAGAACGCGTGGTTGCCGCCCGTGCCGCGCTCCCGGTCGAGCGTCTCGACGGTCTCACGAAGACGCTCGAACGCCTCGTCGTCGTCGAAGGAGCCCTGCACGAACCGGATGCCCTCGGCCAGCTGGCGCCACGTCGCCTCCCGGAACGGGGTGCGGGCGTGCTCCTTCACGGCGTCGTGCACCACCTGTGCGAAGTCCTGGTCCTCCCACTCGCGCCGGGCGAAGCCCGTCAGGGCGAAGCCAGGCGGCAGGAGGCCACGGTTGGCGAGGTCGTAGACGGCGGGCATGAGCTTCTTGCGCGCCAGGTCGCCCGTCACGCCGAAGATGACCAGGCCGCTGGGCCCCGCGATGCGGGGCAGACGCAGATCAAGGGGGTCGCGCAGGGGATTGACCCCCTGCGCGATCTTTGCCGGCCTCACCGCTCGACGCCTCCAGCACCGGCGAGGCCGGTCTTGGTGGTCGTCAGGAGCTCGTCCCAGCTGACCTCGAACTTCGTCACGCCCTCGTCCTCCAGCTGTGCGGTTACCTCGTCGATCGAGATGCCCTGCGCCTCGATCGCCGCGATGACCGTGGCGGCCTGCTCGCCCGAACCGGTGACGGTGTCGGCGAGCACGATGCCGTGGTCGGCGAACGCGTCGAGCGTCTTCTCGGGCATGGTGTTGACCACGCCGGCCACGACGAGCTCGTCCACGTACATCGTGTCGCGGTAGCTCGGGTCCTTCACACCGGTCGACGCCCACAGCGGACGCTGCGGCTGGGCGCCCGCGGCCTGCAGGGCCGCCCACCGCTCCGACGCGAAGACCTCCTCGTAGGCCGCGAAGGCCAGCCGGGCGTTCGCGATGGCGGCCTGGCCGCGCAGCGCGAGCGCCTCGTCCGTGCCGATCGCACTCAGACGCTTGTCGATCTCGGCGTCCACGCGGGACACGAAGAACGACGCGACCGAACCGATGACGGACAGGTCGTGGCCCGCCGCCCTGGCCTGCTCGAGGCCGGCCAGGAACGCGTCCATCACCGCCCGGTAGCGGGGAAGCGAGAAGATCAGCGTCACGTTCACGCTGATCCCCTTGGCCAGGGTGGACGTGATGGCCGGCAGGCCCTCGGCCGTGGCCGGGATCTTGATCATCACGTTCGGCCGGTCGACGGTCTCCCACAGGCGGACGGCGGTGGCCTCCGTCGCCGTCGTGTCGCGGGCCAGCCGCGGGTCCACCTCGATGGACACGCGGCCGTCCACGGCACCGGTGGCGTCGTAGACCGGACGCAGCAGGTCTGCCGCGTCGCGGACGTCGTCGGTGGTGATGCGCTCCACCGCCGCCTCGACGTCGCCGTTGTTCGGCGGCCCGGCCAGCTCGGCCAGGATGCCGTCGTACGCGTCGCCCTGCGCGAGGGCGGCGGCGAAGATCGTCGGGTTGGTCGTGACCCCGACGACGTTCTTGGTGCTGATGAGCTGGGCGAGGTTGCCGGTCCGCAGACGCTCACGAGACAGGTCGTCCAGCCAGATGGCGACACCCGCCTCGGACAGCCGCTGGGTGGGACTGACGTGCTCGTCTGTGCTGTCTGTCGTGCTGTCGGTCATCATGCCCTTCCTCTCGTGTCCGTGATCCCGTCGTGGCTCAGGAGGCCGCGGCGATCGACTCCTTGGCGGCCAGGGCGACGGCCTCTGCCGTGATGCCGTACTCGGCGTAGAGCTTCTTGTAGTCGGCCGAGGCGCCGTAGTGCTCGAGCGAGACGATGCGGCCGGCGTCGCCGACCACCTCGCGCCAGCCCTGCGCCACGCCTGCCTCGACGGAGACACGTGCCTTCACGCCGGCCGGGATGACCGACTCGCGGTAGGAGTCGTCCTGCTTGTCGAACCACTCGCGCGAGGGCATGGAGACGACGCGGGCCTGCACGCCGTCGGCGGCGAGGATCGCGCGCGCCTCGACGGCGAGCTGCACCTCGGAGCCGGTGCCCACGAGGACGACGTCGGGCGTGCCGTCGGTGTCCAGGAGGGTGTAGCCGCCCTTGAGGGTGCCCTCGGCCGAGGCGAAGCCCTCGGTGCCGCGCGGGTAGGTGGGCACGTTCTGGCGGGTCAGCACGATGCCTGCCGGGTTGTCCCGGTTCTCGAGGATGCCGCGCCAGGCCCAGGCGGTCTCGTTCGCGTCCGCGGGGCGGACGACGTCGAGGTTCGGGATGGCCCGCAGCGCCGCGAGGTGCTCGACCGGCTGGTGGGTCGGGCCGTCCTCGCCCAGGCCGATCGAGTCGTGCGTCCAGACGAACGTGGTGGGGATGCCCATCAGCGCCGCCAGGCGGACCGAGGCACGCATGTAGTCGGCGAACTGCAGGAACGTCCCGCCGTAGGGGCGGGTCAGGCCGTGCAGCACGATGCCGTTGAGGATGGAGCCCATGCCGTGCTCGCGGATGCCGAAGTGCAGCGTGCGGCCGTACTCGTTGCCCGGGAACTTCTTGGTCGCGTGCTCGGCGGGCACGAACGACGGCACGCCGTCCATCGTCGTGTTGTTGGAGCCGGCGAGGTCGGCGGAGCCGCCCCACAGCTCGGGCAGCACGTCCGCCAGGGCGGAGAGCACCTTGCCCGACGCCGCACGGGTCGCGACGCCCTTCTCGCTCGCCTCGAACTCCGGGAGCGAGGCGGTCCAGCCCTCGGGCAGCTCGTGGGCGCGCAGGCGTGCCAGCAGGGCGGCCTGCTCCGGGTTGGCTTCCTTCCAGGCGGCGAAGGCCGACTCCCACGCCTCGCGCTCGGTGGCCTGACGCTGCGCGACGGAGCGCGTGTAGGACAGGACCTCGGAGTCGATGGCGAACGTCGCCTCGGGGTCGAGACCGAGCACGGACTTGAGGCCCTTGACCTCGTCGGCGCCCATGGCCGAGCCGTGGATGCCGCCCGTGTTCTGCTTGGTGGGCGCGGGCCAGCCGATGATCGTGCGCAGCGCGATGATCGAGGGCTTGCCGGTCTCCGCCTTGGCGGCGTCGAGCGCGGCGGACAGCGCGTCGGTGTCCTCCGCGTAGCCCTCGCCACCCGAGGTCCAGTCCACGCGCTGGGTGTGCCAGCCGTACGCCTCGTAACGCCCCAGGACGTCCTCGGTGAACGCGATGTTGGTGTCGTCCTCGATCGAGATCTTGTTGTCGTCCCAGATCAGGATCAGGTTGCCGAGCTGCTGGTGGCCCGCGAGCGACGAGGCCTCGGAGGTCACGCCCTCCTGCAGGTCGCCGTCGGACGCGATGACGTACACGTGGTGGTCGAACGGCGACTCGCCGGGGGCGGCGGCGGGGTCGAGCAGGCCGCGCTCGCGGCGGGAGGCCATCGCCATGCCGACGGCGGACGCGAGGCCCTGGCCGAGCGGGCCGGTCGTGATCTCGACGCCGGCGGTGTGGCGGTACTCCGGGTGGCCGGGGGTCTTGGAGCCCCAGGTGCGCAGAGCGGCGATGTCGTCCATCTCGAGGCCGTAGCCGGCGAGGAAGAGCTGGAGGTAGATCGTCAGTGACGAGTGGCCGGCGCTCAGCACGAACCGGTCGCGGCCCAGCCAGTCGGGGTCGGACGGGTCGTGGCGCATGGCCTTCTGGAAGAGGAGGTAGGCGGCCGGTGCGAGCGAGATCGCGGTTCCGGGGTGTCCGTTGCCCACCTTCTCGACGGCGTCCGCAGCCAGTGCCTTGATGGCCTTGACCGCTCGCTCGTCGAGCTCCGACCACTCCAAGGGCTTCAGCACGGGGTCGAAAGCGTTCACGAGTCCTCTTTCTCTCCGCCACAGGCCCTCGCCCTGCCCGGAGAGCGGACGGGCCGGAGAGCCGCGCAGCGTGCGTGCGGCGGCGGCGGGATGCCGGCCGCCCTTCGTTCGATTGCGAAATCAACCCTATACGCGCACCCCAGCACCCGCGCAGGCCTGTCCACGTCCTGTGGATCACAGGACCGGGGACAAATCTCACACGGCCGTCCGGGAATGCGGTGCGCGGCCACGTCAGGCCGCGACGTACGATGGGCACGCACCCGTGAGGCGACGCTGCCGGCAGCACTGCCACCAGCACCGCCACCAGGTGCGTCATCGATCCAGGACTCTTTTACGAAGACACTCCCGAACGGAACTGCGACGCGCGTGAGAACGAGCCACACGACGACCGGCCAGACCGCGCGTCCCCAGACGTCCGGCACGGAAGACTCCGGGGCCGAGCAGCCCGGGACCGAGCAGCCTGTCGCCGACGTCGGACCGCGTCCCGGGGGATGGTTCCTGAGCCGGGCCGGCGCGTACGTCGCGCTGACCAAGCCGCGCGTCATCGAGCTGCTGCTCGTGACGACCGTGCCGACGATGATCCTGGCGAACGACGGCATGCCGAGCTTCTGGCTGATCCTCACCACCCTCATCGGCGGTGCCGGTGCCGCCGGGAGCGCCAACGCGTTCAACATGTGGTGGGACCGGGACATCGACCAGGTCATGAACCGGACCAAGAAGCGTCCGATGGCCACCGGGGAGATCACGCCGCGTGCGGGCCTGGTGTTCGCCTCGATCCTCGGCCTGCTGTCGCTGACGTGGTTCGCGCTGGTCATCAACTGGGCGGCGATGTGGCTCACGCTGGCCGCGATCGCCATCTACGTCGTCGGCTACACGATGATCCTCAAGCGCCGTACCCCGCAGAACATCGTGTGGGGCGGCATCGCGGGCTGCATGCCCGTCTTCATCGGCTGGGCGTCGGTGACGGGCGAGCTGAGCTGGGCCGCGCTGGCGCTGTTCGGCATCATCTTCTTCTGGACGCCGCCGCACTACTGGCCGCTGTCGATCAAGTTCAAGAAGGACTACGCGAACGCGAACGTCCCGATGCTGCCGGTCGTCAGCGACGACAAGCGCGTGGCCGCCGAGATGGTGGGCTACACCCTCGCGATGATCGCCTGCTCGCTCCTGCTGACGCCGCTCGCGGGCATGTCGTGGGTGTACACCGCGGTGGCCGCGGCGCTCGGCGCGTGGTTCCTCTGGGCGACCATCGCGATGCTGCGCAGGGCGCAGGGCAGGGCGAGCGGCAAGCTGGGCGCCATGAAGGTGTTCCACGCGTCGATCACGTACCTGTCGCTGCTCTTCGTGGCCGTCGCGGTGGATGTCTTCCTGCCGTTCTGACGCGCTTTGTCCGCTGCTTTGTCAAGGCGGTCTTCTGTTCATATTGTTCGCGCCCATGTAGTGGTTCATGATTCGGCCCGTGTCGGTGTGCGCGCCTAGGCTGAGGGTGTGACCGAGACCCCAGCCGACCGAACCACCGACTCCGCCGATCAGCCTGCCGATCGGCCTGCCCAGCAGTCCGGGAGCTACTCCGCGGGCCTGCCGACGTCGGCCTCCGCAGTTCCCGAGGTCGACCTGGCTCCCCGCCGGGCGGCCCGCGAGAAGTCCCGCGTGGCCCCCGACTACGCGCGTGCCTGGCTCCTGCTCTCCGCGATGCGGACCGAGCTCTTCGACAAGGCGCAGCTCTCCCGGGCGGACCAGGTGATCCTCGACTGCGAGGACGCCATCGACGACTCGTTGAAGGATGAGGCGCGCGAGAACGTCATCCGGTGGATCAAGAACGGTGGCAGCGCCTGGGTCCGGATCAACGACCGCCAGGCGTCGTCATGGGCCGACGATGTCGCGCACCTCCGCGGCCTCAAGGGTCTCAACGGCGTCATGCTCGCCAAGACGGAGAGCGCCGACGACGTCATCGACACGGCCCAGCGCCTCGGCGGCGACGTGCCGGTCATCCCGCTCGTCGAGTCGGCGCTCGGCATCGAGGAGGCCGTCAACATCGCCCGGGCCCGCGGCGCGTTCCGCCTCGCGTTCGGCTCCGGTGACTACCGCCGCGACACCGGCACCGCCAACGAGCCCATGGCCATGGCATACCCGCGCACGCGCCTCGTGGTCGCCAGCCGCATCGGTGGCCTGCCCGGCCCTGTCGACGGCCCCACGGTCGGCTCGTCGCACGCGCTGCTCCGTGAGCAGTCCGCCGACGCCGTCATCCTGGGCATGACGGGCAAGCTCTGCCTGGACTTCGAGCAGCCGGCGGTCATCAACGAGTCCTTCGCGCCGACGTCCTCGGACGTGGCCTGGGCCGTCGACTTCTTCGCCGAGTTCGAGGCCGCCGGCTCCGTCATCCGCGACGGCAGCGACAAGCCGCGCCTCGCGCGCGCACAGGTGATCCGCTCGCGCGCCGAGCTGTTCGGGATCAACCCCTCCTGATCTTCGCGCGGGAGCAACCTCGCACAGCGGTCACCCGGCGTGGCCTGCCCGAACGGCAGGCCACGCTCGGCATGATGGGGCGGTGTCAACCGCCCAGGCCCACCTGCAGACCCTCCGTGAGCCCGCACCGGGTGCGGACGTCAGCGCCCGGCTCGACCGTGCCCTGCAGGACTACCTCGCGCACCTGAGCGTGGAGCGCGGCCTCTCGACCAACACCGTCGCGGCCTACCGTCGCGACCTCGTGCGCTACCAGGCGTTCCTCGCGACGTCCGGCCGGCCCGGCCTCGGCGACGTCACGGAGGCCGACGTCACCAGCTTTGTCGAGGCGGTGCGCCAGGGGACCGACGGCGGACGCCCGCTCTCGGCATCGTCCACCGCCCGTGCGCTGGCTGCCGTGCGGGGCTGGCACCGGTTCGCGCAGGCCGAGGGCATGGCGGTGGGCGACCCGTCCGCCGAGGTGCGCGCACCCACCCAGCTGCGCCGGCTGCCGCACGCGCTGTCCGTCGACGACGTCGCCGCCCTGCTCGACGCGGCGGGCACGGGTGAGGGCCCGCTGCCCCTGCGCGACCGGGCGCTGCTCGAGCTGCTGTACGCGACGGGCGCGCGGATCTCCGAGATCGTGGGGCTCGACGTCGACGGCGTGAGCGACCGGACCGCCGTGCGGCTGCTCGGCAAGGGCGCGAAGGAGCGCGTGGTGCCCGTCGGCTCGTTCGCGCGGGACGCGCTCGAGGGCTACCTGGTCCGCTCGCGCCCGGCGCTGTCCGCCGCCGGCCGGGGCACGCCCGCCCTGTTCCTCAACACGCGCGGCGCCCGGATGTCGCGGCAGACCGCGTGGGCCGCGCTGCAGGCCGCCGCGGCACGCGCGGGCCTCAAGGAGCACGTGTCGCCGCACACGCTGCGGCACTCGTTCGCCACCCACCTGCTGTCGGGCGGGGCCGACGTGCGGGTGGTCCAGGAGCTGCTGGGCCACGCGTCGGTCACGACGACGCAGATCTACACCATGGTCACCCCCGACGCGCTGCGCGAGGTCTACGCGGCGGCCCACCCGCGGGCCCGTTAGTCGCACCCGGTAGCGGGCCCGACGGCCGAACGACGCCACGCCGAGGCTTTCGCGGAGCGGCGCCCACACTCTGGTATAGCGTGGCGGGCGTGAGCGAGGCACCCAGCCAGGAGGGAGCGAACACGATGACCGACATTCTTCTCGGCAAGACGGTCGTCGGCGCACCCACGGACTCGGACATCGTGCGCGACGTCGTCGGACGCGTCATGCCGGAGCTCCCGGAGCCGGCACCGCTGACGAGCCACGGTCCGGCGCGCATCATCGCGATGTGCAACCAGAAGGGCGGGGTCGGCAAGACGACCACCACCATCAACCTCGGCGCGTGTCTCGCGGAGTACGGCCGCAAGGTGCTCCTGGTGGACTTCGACCCGCAGGGAGCCGCGTCGGTAGGCATCGGCGTCAACCCGCACGAGCTCGACCTGACCGTCTACAACCTGCTCATGGAGCGGGACGTGGACATCAACGACGTCATCATCTCGTCGGGGATCGAGAACCTCGACGTGCTGCCGGCGAACATCGACCTGTCCGCCGCGGAGGTGCAGCTCGTGGGTGAGGTAGCCCGCGAGTCCGTGCTGTCCCGCGCGCTGCGTCCGGTGCTCGACGACTACGACGTGATCCTCATCGACTGCCAGCCGAGCCTCGGCCTGCTCACCGTGAACGCGCTGACCGCGGCGCACGGCGTGCTGATCCCGCTGGAGTGCGAGTTCTTCGCGCTGCGCGGCGTCGCGCTGCTGGTGGAGACCATCGAGAAGGTGCGGGACCGGCTCAACCCGGCCCTGGAGATCGACGGTATCCTCCCCACCATGTACGACTCGCGCACCCTGCACTCCCGCGAGGTGGTGGCGCGCGTCTACGAGGCCTTCGGCGACACGCTGCTCCACTCGATCATCGGGCGCACCGTGAAGTTCCCGGACGCCACGGTCGCCGCCGAGCCGATCACCGACTACGCCCCGGGACACCCGGGCGCTGCCGCGTACCGTCAGCTCGCCCGGGAGCTCGTGGCCCGTGGCGACGCTGCCTGAGGCGGCGGTGGAACGGCCCGGCGTCCTGGAGGCGGAGCCCGTTCTCGAGGGTTCCGCCCCTGAGGCCCAAGTTGTCGAAGCGGATGCTCCCGTCGACGAGCGTCGCAGCTCCCGGACCTTCCAGGTCCACCTGCACAACTTCGAGGGCCCGTTCGACCTGCTGCTCTCGCTGATCGCGAAGCACAAGATGGACGTCACCGAGGTGGCGCTCGCCGTCGTGACCGACGAGTTCGTCGCGCACATCCGCGAGGCGGAGCGGGCGTCCCGCGAGGCCGCCGCGCGCGGCGAGGAGCACGCGTCCTGGGACCTCGGCGTGGCCAGCGAGTTCCTCGTGATCGCCGCGACCCTGCTCGACCTCAAGGCCGCCCGCCTGCTGCCCGGCGTCGTCGACGAGGACGCGGAGGACCTCGAGCTGCTCGAGGCCCGCGACCTGCTCTTCGCCAGGCTCCTGCAGTACCGGGCGTACAAGGAGGTCTCGAAGGTCATCGCGGAGCAGATGGCGTCTGCCGGACGCCGCGTGCCGCGCCTGACGCCGCTCGAGCCGCACCTCGCGGCGATCCTGCCGGAGCTGGTCTGGGACACGACGGGGGAGCAGCTCGCCGAGCTGGCCGCCCGGGTGCTCGCCCCCAAGCCGCCACCCGTGGTGGGCCTGGCCCACCTGCACGGCTCCGCGGTGAGCGTGCGCGAGGAGGCGGGCGTCATCGTCAACCGCCTGCGCGCGGAGCACTCGCTGACCTTCCGGTCGCTGACGGCGGGTACGGAACGCCTCGTGACGGTCGCCCGGTTCCTGGCGCTGCTGGAGCTGTTCCGCGACTCCCTGGTGTCGTTCGAGCAGGTCAGCCCGCTGGGCGAGCTCACGGTGCGCTGGACCGCCGGGCCGGACGACGGCGAGAAGTACCTCGATCCGCAGGCGGGACCGAGCGAGTTCGACGAAGGTGACCTGGTGGTGGGGGAGTCGGCCGGTCCAGAACGGATAGAGACCGCGGAGCCCGGAACGGAGGCGACAACAGCATGACCGTCGAAGAACAGGCCCCGGAGGCAGTGCAGGTGGAGGTGCAGGTGGACGCCCCGGCCGAGGGCTCGACGCAGGACGAGCTGGCCTTCGTCGACGTGCACATGCTCCCGGGCGGCGCGCACGCGGCGGTCGAGGCGGTGCTCATGGTGGCCGACGCGCCGATCGGCGCGGATCGCATCGCCGCGGCGCTGAACCTGCCGCAGCACGAGACCGACGACATCCTGCACGAGCTGGCCGACGAGTACGCGGGCCACCTCGGCTCCCGTCCGCGCGGCTTCGAGCTGCGCCGGACCGTGGACGGCTGGCGCATCTACTCGTCGGCGGCGCACGCGGACCCCGTCGGACGCTTCGTGCTGGACGGCCAGTCCGCCAAGCTGAGCCAGGCCGCACTGGAGACGCTTGCGGTGGTCGCCTACCGTCAGCCGGTGACGCGTGGCCAGGTCAGCGCGGTGCGCGGGGTCAACGTGGACGGCGTCGTGCGGACGCTGCTGACGCGCGGACTGATCGCCGAGATCGGTCAGGATCCGAGCTCGGGTGCGGTTCTGTTCGGAACCACGGGATACTTCTTGGAGCGGATGGACTTCTCGTCGCTCGACGAGCTGCCTCCGCTGGCTCCGCACCTGCCCGACCTCGACACGTTCGAGGGCCTCGACGGGCTGGACTCCTAGCTGGACTCCTAGCCGGACTCCGCACTGGAATCCTGGCCGGACTCCGGTCCGACCCGCAGGCAGGTCGCAGTGCCCTTCCCGACTCACCGAGAGACTTGAATCATGAGCAACGAACGCCGCGGCGGGAGCCGCCGCGAATCCAGTGGTGGCCAGCAGCCGCGCCGATCCGACCACTCCGGCCACGCCGGCAAGGGCGGCAAGAACTTCCGGGGCGGCAGTTCGGCCAAGAGCCGTGCGCAGGCGAACGCGCCGCGCCGCAGGCCCGCGCAGCCCGTCGAACAGGGCCGCGACGTCCACGTCGACGGCGGCGTGCGGCTGCAGAAGGTGCTCGCCCAGGCCGGGCTCGGGTCCCGCCGGGCGAGCGAGGAGCTCATCGCGAACGGCCGCGTCGAGGTGGACGGCCAGATCGTCACCGAGCTGGGCGTGCGGGTCGACCCCGCCACCGCCGTCATCCACGTGGACGGGCTCCGCATCCAGCTGGACCAGACCAAGGTGACCATCGCGCTGAACAAGCCGCTGGGCGTGGTCTCCACGATGGACGACCCCAAGGGCCGGCCGACCGTCGCGGACCTCATCAAGAACCGCGAGGAGCGGCTCTTCCACGTCGGCCGGCTCGACGCGGACAGCGAGGGCCTGCTGCTCCTGACGAACGACGGCGAGCTCGCCAACCGTCTGTCCCACCCGAAGTACAAGATCGCGAAGACGTACCTCGTGACCGTCGAGGGCGAGATCTACCCGCGCGTGGGACGTGAGCTCCTGAAGGGCATCGAGCTCGACGACGGCATCGCCAAGATGGACGCGGTGCAGGTGATCCAGCAGATCGACGGCTACGCGATGCTGGAGGTCGTGCTGCACGAGGGACGCAACCGGATCGTGCGCCGGATGTTCCAGGCCGTGGGGCACCCGGTGACGCGCCTCGTGCGCACCCGGATCGGCCCGATCCCGCTCGGTGACCTGAAGTCCGGCCGCACCCGCGTCCTGGGCCGCACCGAGCTAGGCACCCTGATGGGTGCGGTCGACCTGTAACCTCGACCGCTGAGTGCTGGGTATCTGTGCCCTGGGACGCACTCCGGCAGCAAATACCCAGCACTCAACGGAAAGCGAGCGGGACTGTGACCAGCCCTGTTGTTGTAGCGATCGACGGGCCGTCCGGGTCCGGCAAGTCGAGCGTGTCGAAGGCGGTCGCCGGGCGGCTCGGTCTGGCCTACCTCGACACGGGGGCCATGTACCGGGCGGCCACGGTGTGGAGCATGGAGACGGCAGACCTGGACGACGCCGCATCGGTCGCCACGGCGGTCCGTGCGATGCCGCTGGTCATGGGCCTGGACCCGGTCGCGCCCGGCGTCGAGCTGGACGGGCGGGACGTCGCCGTGACCATCCGCACGACCCAGGTCACGACCAACGTCTCGAAGGTGGCGTCCAACCTCGACGTGCGGGCCGAGCTCAAGCGGCTCCAGCGCGAGATCATCGACCAGGAGTCCAGCGCGGCTGACGCGGTGTTCTCGGGCGGCCGGGGGATCGTGGCCGAGGGCCGCGACATCACCACGGTCGTCGCGCCCGACGCCGACGTCCGCGTGCTGCTCACCGCCTCCGAGGAGGCGCGCCTGCGCCGCCGGTCGCTGGAGGTGCACGGCGCGGCCGACGCCACAGCGGTCGACGCCACGCGCGACCAGGTGCTGCGCCGCGACCAGGACGACGCGAAGGTCACGCAGTTCCACGTCGCCGCCGACGGTGTGGCGACCGTCGACTCCAGCGACCTCGACCTCGAGCAGACGGTCGACGCCGTGCTCGCCGTCGTCGCGCAGGTGACGGGACGCGCGGTGGCGCCGTCCGTTTGAAGGCGGCGCCGTCCGCCCGAGCTGCCCGGGGGACTACTCCCGGGTAGCCGCGCGGGCTCCCGCCACGCCCGCCGCGACCACCACGACGACGCAGGTCACGACGATCCCGGCGAGCGGTAGCCAGGGGATGGTCAAGGGCGCGGCAGGCACGTCGCGCACCACCGCCTGGCGGACGATCCACCCGACGAAGCCGACGATCGCGCCGCCCACCAGCAGGGCCGCGACGCCGGTGAAGGACGTCTCCCAGACGGCGGCACGGCGCACCTGCGTGGGCGTCGCGCCCAGGAGGCGGGCCGTGCCGAGCTGACGGCGGCGCTGCGAGGAGCCGATGAGGATCGCGTTCACCGCGCCGATCGCCGCGTAGACGCCTGCGGGTCCGAGCATGACCCACAGCACGAGCGCGTTCATCTCTCGGGTCTCGCCGGTGACCCGGACGAGCCAGTCCTCGGCCGTCTCCACGCCAGCGCCCGTCCCGCGCAGCGCAGCGGCGACCGCCGCGACGTCCGTGCCGGTCTTGGGGACGACGAACACGGTGCCGACGGGGCGTGCGGCAGCGGTGACGCCCGGCAGGTCGCCCGGGACCAGGACGTCGGCCCACAGGTCCGGGGCGTCGGGCACGACGGCGACGACGGTGGCTCGCGTCCGGGTGCCCCCGA
The DNA here is from genome assembly GCF_050936155.1 of Promicromonospora sp. CA-289599. Lineage (NCBI taxonomy): Bacteria > Bacillati > Actinomycetota > Actinomycetes > Micrococcales > Promicromonosporaceae > Promicromonospora > Promicromonospora sp. CA-289599. The sequence goes on along the minus strand of NZ_JBNJNI010000001.1, from coordinate 30,588 downwards.
CGTGCACGGTCCGGGTGTCGCCCACCTGGACGCCGAGATCGGTCACGAACGACTCGGTCACCGCCATCGCCGCACCGTGCAGGTCGTCGAGCGAGCCGCGTACGGCGCGCAGGCCACGGGTCTCGGCCATGGCGGCGACGTCGACCACCTCGGCCTCGGCCGGGCCGTCCCCGAGGCGGACCTGCGCGGTGCGCCGGACGTCGGCCGTCGCGACGCCCGGCGCCGTGGCGATGTCCTGGGCGTCTCCCGGCACCTCGGCCACGAGCGGTGCGGCCAGCGCGGCCCGGTCGGCGCCCTCGGTCCAGTCCGCGGTGAAGCTCACGGTCACGAGCAGGGAGCCGGCCATGGCGAAGATCGCGACGACGGGCGCCGCCACCGCGGCGGTCATGCGCACCGACGTGCGGGCGTGGTCGCGGGCCAGCCGCGCCGCGGGGTCGCGGCCCGCGATCGCCCGGCCGACCAGCCCGGTGAGTGCCGGGTAGACCAGCGGCCCCACGCCGTTGACCCCGACCACGGCGACGATCGGCAGGAGCATTCCCACCAGCAGCGCGAAGAGCAGCTCCATCCCGGGCGCGAGGACGGCCGAGGCGACCAGCGCGGCGAGGGCGACGAGGCTGCCGAGCGCCTGGAGCACCCCCGGCCGTCGTCGTTCCAGGACCGCCGCACGGAGCGCCTCGGCGGGCTGGGTGCGGCCGGCCTGCCCGCCCGCTCGCCACGCACCGACCAGCGCCACGCCGGCGCCGAGGGGCGCAGCGGTCGCCCAGGCGGTGCCCGGCCCGGGGGCCGCCAGGTGCACCGGGGTCACCCCGGCCATGTCGAGCCCGGCGAACACCAGCGGCGTGACTGCCGTCGCCAGGACCGCACCGAGGGTCGTACCGAGGACGGCCACCACCGCCGCCTCGCCGAGCAGGAGCAGCCGCACCTGCCAGGGCGTGGCACCGATCAGGCGGAGCAGGCCGAGCTCCCGGCGTCGGGTCGCCACCACGAAACCGAAGGTGCTCGCCACCACGAACAGCGCCATGAACAGCGAGACACTCGCCATGAACCCGAAGAGCGACCCCAGGTCGTCGAGCTGCGCGCGGACCCGGGCCGTGACCTCCGCCTGGTCGGACGTCGTGCCGAGCGACCCCAGCAGGTTCACGGCCAGGCCGATCAGTCCTGTACCGCCGGCCAGGGCCACCACCGCGCCGGCGTACGCCCGCCACGAGTCGCGGAACGTCATGAGGCTGTGGGCCACCATCATCGCTCCAGCTCCGTCATCCGGGCCGCGATCTGCGTGGGGTCGCCGCGCCGCATCTGCCCCACCACCAGGCCGTCCGCGAGGAACAGCACCGTGTCGGCGTAGGACGCGGCGAGCGGGTCGTGCGTGACCATGACGACGGTCTGGCCGGAATCCGCGAGCGCCCGCAGCAGCGTGAGGACGTCACGGCCCGTCGCCCGGTCCAGGGCGCCGGTCGGCTCGTCCGCGAACAGCACGGCGGGGCGGGCGTGCAGGGCGCGGGCGATGGCCACGCGCTGCTGCTGGCCGCCCGACATCTCGGGCGGGCGGCGCCGCTCCAGGCCGCGCAGTCCCACCCGGTCCAGGGCATCGAGCACCGCGGCACGATCGGCCCGCCGTCCGGCGAGCCGGACGGGCAGGGCGACGTTGTCGAAGGCGGTCAGCGCGTCCAGCAGGTTGTACTGCTGGAACACGAAGCTCATCGTGGCGCGGCGGAGCTTCGTCAGCCGGGTCTTGTCCAGGCCCTTCAGCGGGGTGCCCGCGATCGTGACGCCGCCCCTCGTCGGCCGGTCCAGTCCCGCGGCGATCTGCATGAGCGTGGACTTGCCCGAGCCGGACGGGCCCATGACCGCGGTGAACGTCCCGGCGGGGAACACGTGGGTGACACCCCGCAGGGCGTCCACCTTCCCCGACCGGGACCGGTAGGTGCGCGTGATGCCGTCGAGGACGACGGCCGCGTCAGGAGTGGTGCCGGTGATGGTCATGACACGAGCGAACCGTCAGGACGGGCACCGCACCCGGGCCCGCACGCCACACCCGGGTAGCGTGCGCGCTACCCCGCGCGGTGCCCAGGTGCGCCTACTGTCGTCCTGTGACCACGCCTCCCGACGTCTGGACGGCACTGCGCGGGCGCCCCTGGCGCTTCCTGGGCTCGGCCTGGCCGTGGCGTGCGCTGGCGTACCTGGTCAGCACCCTGCCCGTGGCGCTGGGCGTCGCGGTGGTGCTCCTCGTGACGGTGGGTGTCGGCCTGCTGACCGCCGTGCTCGTGGTCGGGGTGTTCCTGCTCGCCGCTCTCCCGCTGATCGCCTCGGTGGTCGCCGTCGTCGAGCGGAGCCGGATGCAGCTCGTGCTGGGCCGTCGGCCGCCGTCCGACAGCGTGCCGTGGCGGACGAGGCTTCGGGCGCTGCGCAGCATGCCGGTCGCCTGGCCGGAGGTCGGCTACACCGTCCTGCTCACCGTCGTGCTCTGGGTCGTCGACGGGGTCGCGCTCACCCTGCTCGTCACCATTCCGGGGGTTCTGCTCGCCGCGCCGGTCCTGGTCCGGGCCGACCAACCCGTCAACATGGGTCCGTGGCAGGTCGACACGGCGGCCGAGGCATGGCTCGCCGTCGGCTCTGGTCTGCTGCTCCTCGCGGCCGGCCTCTACGGGGCGACGCTGCTCGCGGCCGCCCAGGCGAGCCTCGCGCGTCTGCTCCTCGATCCGCCGCACGCCCGCCTCGCGGAGGCTCTCGCCGAGCTGCGGCGCTCGCGGGTCGGTCTGGTCGACGCCTTCGAGACCGAACGCCGCCGCATCGAGCGTGACCTGCACGACGGCGCCCAGCAGCGCCTCATGGCCCTCACGATGACCCTGGGCCGGGCCGAGCTTGAGATTCCGGAGGGTGTTGGCCTGGACCTGGTGCGTGAGGCACACGGCCAGGCCGAGACGGCGCTGGAGGAGCTGCGCAGCACGGTGCGCGGCATCCACCCACGAGTCCTGGTGGACCACGGTGTCGAGGCAGCCGTGCACGAGGTGGCCGATGCGGCCGAGGTCCCCGTCACCGTGGACGTCAGCCTGCCCGAGCGACTGCCCGGGCCACTCGAGGCCGCGGCGTACTTCGTGGTGAGCGAGGCGCTGACGAACGTCGTCCGGCACGCCCGTGCCCGGTCCGTGCGGGTGCACGGCCGCGTCACCGACGGCCGCCTCGTGCTGACGGTGCTGGACGACGGCGTCGGCGGGGCGACCGTGCCACCCGCCGGCGGGCTGGCCGGGCTCGCCCTGCGCTTCGAGGCGCTCGACGGCGAGCTGAGCGTGACGAGCCCCGTCGGCGGCCCGACGGAGGTGAGAGCGACGTGCCCGGTTCCCTGAGCGTCGTGCCGCTGAGAGTAGTGCTCGCCGAGGACGCCGCTCTGCTTCGTGAGGGGCTGCGGGCGATCCTCGAACGTGCGGGCCACGAGGTGGTCGCCGCGGTCGAGGACGCCGAGGCGCTGCTCGCGTACGCCGGGCACACCTTGCCGGACGTCGTCATCACCGACATCCGGATGCCGCCCACGCACACCGACGAGGGATTGCGGGCCGCGGCCGAGCTGCGGCGCCGGCACCCCGACCTGGCGGTTCTGGTGCTGTCCGCGTATGTCGCCGACGCCTACGTCGCCGAGCTCCTCGACTCCGCGCCGGGCGGCGGGATCGGCTATCTCCTCAAGGACCGCGTGGGCCATGTGCGTGAGTTCCTGGACAGCCTGGCCCGGGTCGCCGCGGGCGAGACGGTCATCGACCCGCAGGTGGTGCGCCGGCTCCTCGGTCGACGGCACGACGACGGCCCGCTCGCCTCCCTGACCGAGCGCGAGCGGGAGGTCCTGGGCCTCATGGCGGAGGGCCGGACCAACGGCTCGATCGCCGCCGCGCTGTTCGTGTCCGAGGCCGCGGTGCGCAAGCACGTCGGGAACATCTTCGCCAAGCTGCCGCTCGACCCGAAGTCCGACCGCCGCGTCTCAGCGGTGCTCGCCTACCTGCGCGACGGCTGACCCGGAGGGCTGTCGGGCCGGCGGCTGGGAGCGACGCAGGTCATATGGCCGCGAGTCGGCCGGAGCGCGTCAGGCCTGCGACAATGAGGGCATGACCCACGACCCCTCTGCATCGGAGGCTGCTGCGCTGGACGCGACGGCCCGAGATGATGCTGCCCTGGACGCCACTGCGCTGGACGCCGGGGGCCCGGCCGCACCCGATCTCGATCTCGCCGACGCCCTCGCCGAGACCGAGGACGACGTCGCGCGCGAGCGTGCGCTGCGCGTCGGCCTCGAGGAGTTCGAGCTCGACGAGTCGGACCAGGCGCTGCTCGAGTCCGAGTGGAGCGACGAGCAGGCCGAGGCGGAGCAGGCGCTGCCCGTGCTGGCCGTCGTCGGGCGTCCGAACGTCGGTAAGTCGACGCTGGTCAACCGCATCCTCGGCCGCCGTGAGGCGGTGGTGGCCGACAAGCCGGGCGTGACGCGCGACCGCGTGTCCTACCCGGCAGAGTGGGCCGGTCGCCCCTTCATGCTCGTCGACACGGGCGGCTGGGAGGTCGACGTCGCCGGCATCGAGTCCAAGGTCGCCGAGCAGGCCGAGGTGGCGATCTCCCTCGCCGACGCCGTGGTGTTCGTCGTCGACGCCACGGTGGGCGCCACCGCCACCGACGAGCGCGTGGTGGAGATGCTGCGCCGCTCCGGGAAGCCCGTGGTGCTGTGCGCCAACAAGGTCGACGGCGCCTCGGGCGAGGCGGACGCGACGTACCTGTGGGCGCTGGGCCTGGGGGAGCCGCACCCGGTCTCCGCCCTGCACGGCCGGGGTACGGGCGACCTGCTCGACGCCGCCGTCAAGGCCCTGCCGACGACGTCGGAGCACGGCACCGTGCGCCCCGCCGGCCCGCGCCGCGTCGCGCTCGTCGGGCGGCCGAACGTCGGCAAGTCGTCGCTGCTGAACAAGATCGCCGGCGCGGAGCGGGTGGTGGTCGACGAGGTCGCCGGCACCACGCGCGACCCGGTCGACGAGCTCATCGAGCTGCGCGGCATCCCGTACTGGTTCGTGGACACCGCCGGCATCCGCCGCCGCGTGCACCAGACCAAGGGCGCCGACTTCTACGCCTCGCTGCGCACGCAGGCCGCCATCGAGAAGGCGGAGATCGGCGTCGTCCTGGTGGACGCGTCCGAGCCCCTGACCGAGCAGGACATCCGCGTGATCCAGCAGGTCGTGGACGCGGGCCGCGCGCTCGTCATCGCGTACAACAAGTGGGACCTCATGGACGAGGACCGGCGCCCCTTCCTCGAGCGTGAGATCGAGAAGGAGCTGGTGCAGATCACCTGGGCGCCGCGCGTGAACCTGTCGGCCCGCACCGGCTGGCACAGCGAGCGGCTGGTCCCGGCGATCGAGCGTTCGCTCGCGTCCTGGGACCGGCGCGTCCCGACGGGCAAGCTGAACGCGTTCCTCGGCGAGCTCGTGGCCGCGCACCCGCACCCGCTGCGTGGCGGCAAGCAGTCGCGCATCCTGTTCGCGACGCAGGCCTCGACCCGTCCGCCGCGGTTCGTCATCTTCGCGACGGGGTTCATCGAGGCGGGCTACCGCCGCTTCATCGAGCGCCGCCTGCGCGAGACGTTCGGTTTCGAGGGCACGCCGATCGAGATCTCGGTGCGCGTCCGGGAGAAGCGCAAGCGCTGAGTCCCCGGCGACTCCGCCACGACCCCGCTCCGCCGCAACCCAGTGATCCGGCCCGGAAGTCACGCGACTTCCGGGCCGAATCGCTGGGTTGCGGCGGATTTTTCTGTGCGCGCCGAGTTCGATGCCCACGATGTCGGTCAGGCGCGGTACCTTCGGTGTCGTGCTTCCGGCCAGTATCCCCAGCCCCGACCCGGTGTGGTCCCAGATCCACCTGGGTCCGCTCACCATCCACACCTACGCCCTGTGTCTGCTGGCCGGCATCGCCGCCGCCGCGTACATCACGGACCGGCGTCTCCGCGCACGCGGTGCCGCCCCCGGTCTCGCCCTCGACATCGCGATGTGGGCAGTGCCCATCGGCATCGTCGGCGCCCGGATCTACCACGTGCTCACCCACCTCGGGGACTTCACCGGCCCCGGTGTCGACCCGTGGGCCTGGATCCGGATCTGGGAGGGTGGCAACGCCCTGTTCGGGTCGCTCCTCGGCGGCGCCGTCGGCGTCTGGATCGGCTGCCGCCTGACGGGCCTGCGGTTCTGGTCGTTCGCCGACGCCCTGGCACCCGGCCTGCTCGCCGCCCAGGCGATCGGGCGGCTGGGCAACTACGTGAACCAGGAGCTGTTCGGCCTGCCGACCACGCTGCCCTGGGGCCTGGAGATCCGGTCGGACGCTCCGATGTTCCCGGTCGGGACTCCGGAGGGCACGCTGTTCCACCCGTTGTTCCTGTACGAGATGATCTGGAACCTCATCGGGATCTCGCTGCTGCTCGTCATCGAGCGGCGGGTGGTCCGCCGGAACGAGGCGCTGCTGGCCGACGGCGGCACGCCTGGCGCCGGCCTGCGCTGGGGCCGCATGTTCGGCCTCTACCTGATCTGGTACGGCCTCGGCCGCAGCTGGCTCGAGGCGATCCGCATCGACCCGACGAGCGACGCCCCGCTGGGCGTCCCGGCGAACATCTGGACGTCGGGGGTGGCGATCCTCGTGGGCATCGCGATCATCGTGGTGCAGGGCCGGCGTCACCCGGAGCCCGAGCCCTCGGTGTACCAGCCGGGGCGGGAGCCCGAGGAGGACGACGCCGAGACCGCGTCCGAGACCGCGTCCGACAGCGCGTCCGACACCGAGCCCGCAGGCTCGACCGACGACGACGGCTCGGCGAGCACCGCCTCCGAGGAGGCAGCCACCGCCGAGCCTGCCGAGGCGAACGGCTCCTCCGACAGCAAGTAGCCCGTAGCTTCTCCTGCCGTGACCCCGTGGGGCTGTGACGTGCCTGTGCGCACGCTCACAGCCCCACGGGTTGTTCCACCCGGTGCGCATTACGGAGGATGAGGTCATGCCACCTTCGCGCCCCGGGGAGACCTCTGCCTCGTTCCCGCTCTCCGTGGGACGGCGCACCTGGTGGCCGGTCGCCGCCGTGCTCCTGGCCGTGGCCTGGGGCGGCAACGAGTTCACCCCGCTGCTCGTGATGTACCGCGAGCAGGGCGTCATGGGGCCCGTCACCGTCGACGCGCTCCTCGCCGTCTACGTGTTCGGTCTCGTTCCCGCGCTGCTGCTGGGCGGGCCGCTGTCCGACAGGTTCGGCCGCCGCCCGCTGCTGCTGCCCGCGGCGCCGCTCTCGGCGCTCGGGTCGCTCGTCCTCGCGCTGGACCCGGCGAGCCCCGTGGTGCTCTCCATCGGCCGTCTGCTCTGCGGCGTCGCGCTCGGGCTGGCCATGGCCGTGGGATCCACCTGGCTCACGGAGCTCAGTGCCGCCACCGGCGAGCGTGCCGCCGGGCCTCGTCGCGGATCGCTCTCCCTGACCGCGGGATTCCTCTCCGGGGCGGGCATCGCCGCCATGCTCGCGCAGTTCGCCCCCTGGCCCACTCTCCTGTCGTACGTGCTGCACGCGGCCGGATCCCTGGTCGCCGGCCTGGTGCTGCTCCGCGTCCCGGAGACCCGCCGGCGCCTCCCGCGTGACGAGCGGGCCCCGCTGCTCGACGACCTGCGCATCACCGCCGTCCGGGACCCCAGGTTCCTGCGGGTGGTCGTGCCCCTCGCGCCCTGGGTGTTCGGCTGTGCCGGCTGCGCGTTCGCGGTGCTGCCGAGCTTGCTCACCGACCAGGTCGGCGGTTTCCCCATCGCCTTCGCGGGCGTCATGGCCATCCTGGCGCTCGGCTGCGGTATCGGTATCCAGGTCGTGGCCCGCCGGATCGATACGCCGTCGTCGGCCCGTGCCTCCATCGTGGCTCTGACCATCATCGGTGCGGGGATGGCGCTCGCCGGCTGGGCGTCCACCGCGCTGTCGCTGCCGATCGGCGTGGTGGCGGCAGTGGTCCTCGGTACCGGCTACGGCCTCGCACTGGTGGCCGGGCTGAGCGAGGTCGCGCGGATCGCCGGGCCGGGCCAGCTCGCCGGACTGACCGCCGTCTTCTACTCGTTGACCTACATCGGGTTCTTCGTCCCGATGGCGCTCGCCTGGCTCCGCGACACCTGGTCGTACGGCGAGATGTTCGGCTTCGGTGCGGTCGCCGTCGCGCTGTGCCTGACGATCGTGGCGGTCTCCTCACGGACGGCGCTCCCGGACGGGATCCGGCGGTAAGGCCTGAAGCCGATCAAGCTGAGTCGTTGAATCCGGTGGCAGGAGTTCAGGTCTGAGTGGCGCGCGAGGTGCCACGTGGTCCTGCGACTGCCAGGTCCGAGCGCGAAGCGGCCCTCGGCGGGCGCGGATGCCTCGTAGCGATCCGTCGGTGCCTGACTCGGCAGTCCAGCTCTGAGCGTGCGCTGTGATGGTCCCGCCACCACGCCCCGTAAGTCAGGCGGCTTCGGCGTCTGGTGGATCCGGGCTCGGGTTCGTGCTGGGTGGTGGGGCTTCGATGGGTTCGGGTAGTCGGATGCGGTGTCCGTAGGCGTCGGTGAAGGCCCACCCGGTCTCCAGCAGGGCACCGGTGGTCGCGTCGTTGTCGGTGGTGGTGGTCTTGCCGGTCCAGTGCATGGTGATGTTCTTGGTGTCGACGAGTTGGTGGTGGTACCAGCACAGCAGGGCGCTGTTGGTGATGGAGGTGTTTCCGCCGTCGGCCCAGTGGGTGATGGCGTGGTGGACCTCGCAGCGTGAGGGTGGTTGGTCACACCCTGGCCAGACGCAGTGTTGGTCTCTGGCGATGACGGCGCGTCGCATCTGTCCTGTCACGGTGCGTTGCGCGCGTCCGACGTCCAGGACGGCGCCGTCGGGTCCGAACACGATCCGGGTGACCGCGCTGTGGCACGCCAGGCGGCGCACGAGGGCGCGTGGGGCACGGCCGCCGGTCTCGGTGAATACCGGACCACCGGAGGACAAGAACCCGGACACTGTTGCTCCCGCGGTACTCCAGCCACCCTGGTCTCCACCCGGACTACTGGTGGGGCTGCCGGTCGGGCTACCGCTACCGGTGCTGGTGCTCGGGACGTTCGGACCCGCGCCCGGGCGGTTGCCGCGCCCGGGTCGGGTCTGTCCGCAGGACAGGCATAGGCCGTCGCGGGTGCGGGTGACCTGGGTGACGAACTCGTTCCAGGACACGGTCACGTTCAGGTGCGGGGCGATCGCGGCCCCTGGGGAGGCCTGGTTCGTGTCCAGCACGACCCGGGCGATGTCGGCGAGGCCTTGTGCGCGGCGCTGCGTCGTGGTGCGACCGTCGTCCGCGGACGGGGCGCCCAGGACCGCGTTGATCGCGGTGCTGACCAGGAGGCCGTGCTCGTCGGTGAGGAACCCGGCCACGTGGTACCCGCCGAACGTCTTGGCCAGGTCGAAGAACTCACCGCGGGCCGCCTTGTCGTCATCGAGGTCGTCGGTGTCCGGGTCGGTCACGGTCGCGAACCGGCGCGCGACCGTGCGGAACTGGTCCGCGTTCAACACACCCGCCTCACGTAGGACGATGCCCTCACCCGTGACCAGGGTCCCGTCCGTGACCGCGCCTTCCAGGACCTGGGTGACCAGCTCCCGGGTCCGTGCCCCGTCCGGGTCGTCTGCGGGGTCGGGGAGGTCGACGGCAACGGTCTGCACGAACTGTTCCGGGGTGGTGGTGTGCCCGGTACGGGTATCGATCAACCACGCCAACGCATCCGTACGCGTCTCGCTCGTGGGCGCGACCTCCGTCATCACCCTCGCGTGGTCCACACCGAGGGTTCCGGCGACCAGGCGCTCCCGGGTGGCGGGCAGCGCCGTCGCGAGACGCCGCGCGATCGTCATGTCCTTGCCTGCCGTGTGTGCGGAGATGCCTTCACGGAGCCTCAGCCAGGACGTGAACGTACGCGTCATGCCACCGGAGCGCCAGGAACCCTCGGCTTCGATCCTCGGTAGCAGCGTGTACCGGACCCCGTCCAGGCGGCCGGTCAGCCGACGGATCCGGGTGTGCGCTTCGACCAGGCGGCCGATGCTCGGCGCATCCCACCCGGTCAGGGTCTCCGGGCTGGTCTGGGTGGTGAGGTGGTCGATCTCGTTCTCGATCCGGGCGAGGGTTTCCTCGATCGAGGCCGCAGCAGGAGGCGGGTCACCAGCGGGACCGCTGTTCGTCGTGTGCTCCACCATGCCCACCCCCGCCCATCTTGATCGCTGCTGGTCTCTAGTTCTCGCTCCCTCAGTGCATCTATTATGTCGAACACGCGTGCGATCCGCTTGCTGGATTTCAAATCTGTGGATAACTCTTCAGAGCGTCATGCAGATGTCGCGTGGCCTGTTCGAGAAGTGCCAGCGGCCGGGCCGCGTCCGCACCGAGCGCTCCGCGAGGATCGGCCTTGAGGGGGTCCAAGCCCGCCCCTGATGGCGCTCGCCTGGCTGCGCGACACCTGGTCGTACGGCGAGATGTTGGCTTCGGCTAGGTTCTCGTACCGGCGGTCAGTCCGGGAGGACCATCCGCGATACGTCGCCGTGGTGGCAGCTCAGGTGTCCCTCGGGGGCGTACGTGATGACATCCCTGCCCTCCCTGCCGGTCCGCAGCAGGTACTCGCCGTACTCGAACGTGGTCTGCCCTGCGTTGCTGAGCTCCGCGCACTCGACGGTGGTCGTCGGCGCCGTGATCTCGTCGTAGAGGAACGGCCCGCCCACGTAGAACCGCCACGAGGTGCTGCCGCGCAACGACACGGATTCCTCGATGACTACCTGCCTCCCGGCGGGGCGGTCGAGTTCGTGCAGTGTCTTGTACGTGACCTCCGCGCTCAGCAGCGAGAGGAGGCCCGTGATGAGGACGCCGACGGCGGCAGCCAGGATCACCGCGCAGAGAAAGAGCGCCGCCATGGTCGCGGTGAACGCCTCGTACCCGATGACGAACAGCCGGAACCCGACCAACCCCAGCACGATGACGGACAAGCCGGTGAAGAGCCACAACAGAAAGGCGAGGGTCTGGCCGCTCATGATGCCCGCGACCAGGAGGAGCTGGCCCTTGCTGCCGGCGTGCCAGACGACGGCGCCGACAAGCGCCGCGGCGACGCCGGTCAGCATCGACGCCATCGCCATGCGTTTCGCGCGTTGCAGGGCCGGGGGTATGCCGCTCCGCTCCTGTTGCGCGCTCATGCGGCTGGGCCGCCGCCGAGGGTGTCCAGCGCCTTCCGGTCGAGGCCGGTGGGCAGGGGTTCACCCCGATGTAGGGGCGAGCCGACCACGGGGGCGGCGATCAGCACCCTGCGCACGGCCTCGGCGCCGGCTCGGGCTCGGGCTCTGTGTTCCCAGTGCGGGTACCGTACGTCGCCGTCGTCGAGGCTGCCCTGCTTGACGGCCAGCGCGAAAAGACCAACCCTCCGTATGGTCGGGTTCAGCAGGCCGCGAACCTTGAACTGCCCGACAGTCGCAGCGATCACCCCGTTGGTCTCGTGATACACGTGATGAGCGGCATCCGAGTCACCCCAGGCGGCGAACCAGTCGTCGATGAAGTCCGACTCGCCTGACCACAGCCCGTCCGCGATTCTCTCGGTGTCCCAGTCGCCGAGAGGGCCGATCACGATCCGCGGCAGGTCGGCGTCGGTCATTCCGTCGCGATACCAGTCCTGCTCGGAGCCCAGCATGTCGGACCCCGAGTCGTTGCCGAACGGCGCGAACTCGTCACCCTTGTCGTAGAACTGAGGCGGCGCCACCTCGGCGAATGCCGGATGGCTCGTCTCCGGTGCGGGGCCTTCGTCACCCTCTGGGTCGTCCAGCCACTGCTCCAGTCCGGACCGCCATGTCGTCGTCACCGGCGGATCGTCCCACAGCGGGCCTGTCGAGATTCCGGCTTTTCACCCTTGGGCGCTATCGTTCCCGCGTGAGGGAGAACCCGCGGCCGACACGGCACCTCGAGCAGCTCGAGACAGCGCAGCTCGGCAAGCTCGCCCCAGGTTCGGTGAGCGGGCCGGCCTGGGACCTGGTCGCGCTGCCCGGCCTGCCGGACGACGGTGCGCCGGAAGCGTCGGACGTCGACGCCGTCGCGCACGGCTTCCCACCAGCCTCACCAGCCTCACCAGTCCTGCCAGCCGCACCAGCCGCACCAGCCCCACCAGCCGCACCAGCTGAGTCGGTCACACCGCCTCCAGCGCCCGGCACCGGCGTGCGCAGGTTGACCATGGTCGCGGTCGGGTGCGGGGTGCTCGCGGCCTTCGCCCTGGGGATCGGTGGCCTGACCATGCTGTGGGCGGACCGCCCCGACACCGAGACCACGGGCCCGGTCGAGCGCACGGCCCTCGACCTGCCGCTCGTCCCCGCCGACGACATCCACGACGCTGACACCGGCGAGCGTGCGGAGACATGCCCGCGCGATGCGGACGACACGGAGGCGGGCGAACCCCGCGACGACGGCGATGACGGCGCGGGCGGCGCGGACGCGGGCTTGCTGGGGGACGGGACGGCGTCGTCGGGCGCCGGGCCCGATCAGGGCGCCACCGGCGAAGGCACACCGGGCGCAGGCACAGGCACCGGTGGTTCCGGCAGCTCCGGCGGATCAGGATCCGACCCGGGCTCCGGCTCCGGCTCCGGCTCCGGCTCCGGCGGAGGCGGCGGGGGCGGGGGCACGACGCCGACCGACGGCCCACCACCCCCGACGTCGGACCCGACCACCGACCCGACGGAGGAGCCGACTCCGGAGCCCACGCCCACTACGTCCGACGAGCCGACCCCCGAGCCGACGCCGAGCCCCACCGCGTCGCCCACGCCGACGCCGACCGGCGCCCCGGTGTCCCCGAACACCGACGGCTGACCGGCCGGCCGCGCGTCACACCGCGGCGCGCACCCACGCCGTCGTCGAGCCGGGCAGCAGGCCGCCAGGCAGCGGCTCGCTCGTGAGCAGCACCTCTCCGTCCGGCAGCGGTACGGCGTCCGGACCGAAGTTGGTCACGACGTGCCAGCCGTTCGGGCGCGTGAAGTGGACGACGTCGGCGCGTCCGGGCACCCACTCGAGCGTCTCGTCGGTCTGCAGCTCGTGGCGCAGCGCCAGCGCCGCCCGGTAGAGCTCCAGCGTCGAGCCGGGCGCGCCGTCCTCGGCCTCTACCGACAGCGCCCCGAAGGTCGCGGGCTGCGGCAGGTGCGCGCCACCCTCGCCGAAGCCGAAGGACTTGCCCTCCCGGGTCCACGGCAGCGGCACGCGGCAGCCGTCGCGTCCGACGTCGACGCCGGGGTTGCGGAAGAACGCCGGGTCCTGACGCTCCGCCGCGGGGATGTCGGCGACCTCCGGCAGGCCGAGCTCCTCGCCCTGGTAGAGGTAGGCGCTGCCCGGCAGGCCCAGCATGAGCAGTGTCGCGGCACGTGCCCGGCGCAGGCCCAGGGCGACGTCGGCGGCGGGTTCCGTACCGCCCGAGAGCAGCCAGGCACTGCCCTGCTTCGCCGGGTCGCCGTCGCGCGGCGGCAGCGCGTAGCGGGTGGCGTGGCGCACGACGTCGTGGTTCGAGAAGACCCAGGTCGTCGAGGACCCGGACGCCGCGGACAGCGCGAGGTTGTCGGCGATGATCGTCCGGAACTGCTCGGCGTCGAAGTCGGCCTCCAGCAGGTCGAAGTTGAACGCCTGGCCGAGCCCCTCGGCGCTCGCGTACCGGGGACGCCGCGGGGTCGAGACCCAGGCCTCCGCCACGGCGATGCGTGGCGGCGTGTACTCGTCGAACACCTTGCGCCAGTCGGCGTAGATCTCGTGGACCTCGTCGCGGTCCCAGAGCGGGTGCGCGCCGGGCTCCGTGATGGCGTCCATCTCCGCCTGCGTGGGCAGGGTGTCGCCGAGCTCCTTGGTCAGGGCGTGCGCGACGTCGATGCGGAACCCGTCGACGCCCCGGTCCGACCAGAACCGCAGGGTCTTGCGGAAGTCCGCGCGGACCTCTTCGTTGTCCCAGTTGAAGTCCGGCTGCTCCTTGGCGAAGAGGTGCAGGTACCACTGGCCGTCGGGTACGCGCGTCCACGCGAGCCCGCCGAACATGCTCTCCCAGTCGGCCGGGGGCTCGGAACCGTCCGCGCCGAGGCCGTCCCGGAAGACGTAGCGTGCGCGCTCCGGGCTGCCGGGACCCGCGGCGAGCGCCTCCTGGAACCAGACGTGCTGGTCCGAGGAGTGGTTCGGCACGATGTCGACGATCACGCGGATGCCCGCGGCGTGCAGTGCGGTGACCATCTCGTCGAACTCGTCGAGCGTGCCGATCCTGGGGTCGACGTCGCGGTAGTCGGCGACGTCGTACCCGCCGTCGGCCAGCGCGGAGGGGTAGAACGGACTGAGCCAGATCGCGTCGATACCGAGCCCCCGGAGGTACGGCACACGGGAGATGATGCCGCGCAGGTCACCGATGCCGTCGCCGTTCGCGTCGGCGAAGCTGCGCGGGTAGATCTGGTAGACGGCCGCCTGCCGCCACCAGGTGGGGTCGACCGCGAGGGGCTGGTGGGTGTCGGTGTTGCTGGTCACTGGTGCTGGATCCTTTGCGGTGGGGGACTGGTTGCCGGTCACTCGTGCGCAGGAATGCCGTGCCCACCAGCGTATGGGTGCGGGCTCGGCGGGGCAGCCCGGCCAGGGGCTGGCAGGGGGCCGGCAGGGCCGGCCGGGGTCAGGCGGTCAGGGCATCGACCGCCGCGGGGGACAGGGCGTGGTCCACCGCCATGGCGCTCGCGCCGAGGACGCCCGCGCCCTCGCGCGCACGGGAGGTGACGATGCGCAGGTGCTGCGTGGCCAGCGGCAGGGACCTGCGGTAGACGGCCTCGCGGATGCCGGCGATGAGGTGCTCGCCGGCGTCGGCCACGACCCCGCCGATCACAATGACCGACGGGTTGAGCACGCTCACGCAGGAGGCCAGGACGCCGCCGATGTCGCGGCCGGCCTGCCGTACGGCCTGGCTCGCCGCGGTGCCCCGGGACCGGACGAGCGCGACGACGTCAGCGCTGTCAGCGGCTTCCAGCCCTTGGGCGGCCAGCGCTGTCGCGACCGCCCGGCCGCTCGCCACGGCCTCGAGGCAGCCGGTGTTGCCGCACCGGCAGGGCACGTGGTCGGCGCCCGGGACCGACATGTGCCCGACGTCGCCCGCCGCGCCCTGGGCGCCGCGGCGGAGGGCGCCGTCGGCGATGATGCCCGCGCCGATACCGGTGGAGACCTTGACGAGCAGCAGGTCGGAGACGTCGGACCAGGCGGTCCGGTGCTCACCGAGCGCCATGATGTTGACGTCGTTGTCGACCAGCACGGCGACCCCGAGCTCGGCGCCGAGGATGCCGGGGACGTCGATGTCGTCCCAGCCGGGCATGATCGGCGGGTTGATCGGGCGCCCCGTCGAGTGCTCCACGGGGCCCGGCAGCCCGATACCGATGGCGGCCAGGTCGGCGGTGTCACGGCCTGCGGCGGCGAGCAGGTCACGGCCGGCCCGGACCACCCAGGGCAGGACGACGTCGGGCCCCGCGGCGATCGAGAGGGGTTCGTCGCTCGCCGCGAGCACCGTGGAGGCGAGGTCGGTGACGGCCAGCCGGGCGTGCGTCGCGCCGAGGTCGACCGCGAGGACCACCCGGGCCCCCGGCTGGAACGCGAACGTCGCTGGCCGTCTGCCTCCGGTGGATCCCGCCATGCCCGCCGGGGCGATGAGCCCGGTGCTCATGAGCGCGTCGATCCGCGAGGCGATGGTCGACCGGGCCTGGCCGGTGATGGCCACCAGATCGGCGCGGGTACGGGGTTCGCGGTCGCGCAGCAGCTGGAAGAACTCGCCGGTACCCAGGGACAGCGGCACGCCCCTCGGAGGGTCGTCGATCAGCATGGGCAATCGCCTCCCGGGTGAACTTATGGCTGCGTATCGGCAAAAGATAGCCCATATGTGCTGCCGGTCGCAGAAGCCGCGTAAACGACAAGCATCTTTTGCTTGACATAGACCAAAAGGTCCCTACATTGGTGGATATGCGAGCCGATGACGACGCGCACACTCCAGTACCCGACCCGGAAAAAACCTCGGAATCGAGTTCGGAACGAGAGCCGGAAGCACCCGGCCCGGTGCTGCGCCTGCACGGCGTCGGCAAGGAGTTCTTCGGCACCTCGGTGCTGCGAGAGATCGACCTGACCCTGTATCCCGGGCAGGTCCACGCCCTCGTGGGCGAGAACGGCGCCGGCAAGTCGACGGTGATGAAGATCGTCGCCGGCGTCCACCGCCCGTCCGCCGGCACCATCGAGCTCGACGGTTCGCCCGTCTCCTTCCCGACGCCGCTCGACGCGCAGCGTGCCGGTGTCGCGACGGTCTTCCAGGAGTTCAACCTGCTGCCGGACCGGTCGGTCGCCGAGAACGTCTACCTCGGCCGTGAGCCGACCAGGCGCGGCATGTTCGGCGGTATGTTCGGCGGCAGATCCAGCGGCATGGTCGACCGCCGCCGGCTGCACGCCGACACCACCCGCCTCCTCGACGACCTGGGGCTGACGAGCATCGCGTCCTGGAACCGGGTCGGCTCCCTGTCCGTGGCGCAGCAGCAGATCGTCGAGATCGTCAAGGCGGTCTCGTACGACGCCCGGATCATCTCCATGGACGAGCCGACGGCGGCGCTCGCCGACCAGGAGGTCGCGCTGCTCTACGACCTGGTCCGGCAGTTGCGCGACCGCGGCGTCGCCATCCTGTACGTCTCGCACCGGCTCCAGGAGATCTACGACCTGGCCGACACGATCACCGTCCTCAAGGACGGCAACCACGTGCTCACCGCGACGGCCGCCGAGGTGAGCCCCGACCGGCTGGTGCGCACCATGGTGGGCCGCGACTTCGCCGGCTTCTTCCCGGACAAGCCCGCCGCCACAGTTTCCGGCGAGGTACCCGGCGAGATGTCCGGCGAAGTGTCCGGCGAGGTACGGCTGGCGCTCGCGGGCTCCGGCAACACGATGGTGGACGGCGTGGACCTCGAGGTGCGGGCCGGTGAGATCGTCGCGCTGGCGGGCCTGCAGGGGTCGGGCCGCACCGAGGTCGCGCACGGGGTGTTCGGTATCGCGCCGTTCACGCGCGGCAGCATGACCGTCGACGGGCAGCCCGTCCACGTGCGCACGCCGCGGCAGGGCGTACGGCACCGCCTCGCGCTGGTCAGCGAGGACCGCAAGTCGGAGGGCCTGGCCCTCGGCCAGTCGGTCCTCGCGAACGCGCGGCTCGTGCTCGACGCCGTCCTGCCGGGTGTGTCGGACCGCCGGGCGCGGCGCATCACCGAGGTGCTGCGGTCGCTCGCCGTGCCCGCGAGCACCGTCGCTGCCGCCCAGGACACCGAGGTGCAGTACCTGTCCGGCGGCAACCAGCAGAAGGTCGTCCTCGCCAAGTGGCTGGTGACCGAGCCGCGGGTGATCGTGCTCGACGAGCCGACGCGCGGGATCGACGTCGGCGCCAAGCGCGCCGTCTACGACCTGATGCGCACGCTGACCGCCGACGGGACCGCCGTCCTGCTCATCTCGTCCGAGCTGCCGGAGGTGGTGGCGATGGCCGACCGCATCCTCGTCCTGTGCGACGGCCGGATCGCCGGGGAGCTGCCGGGCGGCAGCGACGAGGAGACCATCATGGCGCTGGCGACGGGGGCGGCATGACGACCGGCACAACGACCAGCACCGTGCGCAGTCTTCGCCTCGGGTCCACCGAGATCGTCTACCTGGCGCTGGTCGGCATCCTGCTGGTCGCGGGCGCGCTCGTGGCGGCCCGCGGCGGCAACCTCTTCGCGCAGGGCAACGTCAGCTACATGCTCACGCAGACGAGCCTGCTCGGGTTCGTCGCCGTCGGGCAGACGCTGGTGATCCTGTGCCGCTCGCTCGACCTGTCGGTGGGATACGTCGTCGCGCTGTGCTCGCTGATCGGGGCGACGACGATGGCGGGCGACCCGGCGCGCGTCTGGCTCGGGGTGGTGGCCGCGCTGGCGGTCGCGGCCGGCGTCGGGCTCGTGAACGGCCTGATCATCTCGGCGCTGAGCGTCAACCCGTTCATCGCGACGCTCGGCATCGGCCTGATCGTCAAGGGCTTCCTCGACACGCGGTTCAAGGGGCCGGAGGGCGAGGTGCCGTTCGCCTTCCAGACGTTCGGGTACACCCGCGTCGGCCCGGTGCCCGTCTCGACGATCGTCATGCTGCTCGTCGCCGCGGCGGCGTTCGTGCTGCTCACGCGGACCCGGGCGGGCTATCACATGTTCGCGGTGGGCGGGAACCTCGACGTCGCCCGGCTCTCGGGTGTGCGCACGAGCCGCACCCTCGTCCTGGCGCACGTGCTGTGCTCCCTGTGTGCCGGCATCGCGGGCCTGCTCATCGCCGCCCGGTTCGGCACCGGGAACGCGCTGGTCTACTCCTACGGCCTCGACCTCGACTCGATCGCCGCGGTGGTGCTGGGCGGCACGCTCCTGTTCGGCGGCCGGGGCTCGGTGGTCGGCACGGTCGGCGGGGTGGCGATCCTCGCGGTGCTCGACACCGCGTTCAACGTGCTCGACGTCAACCCGTTCTTCAAGGACGTGCTGCGCGGCGTCGTCATCATCGCCGCGGTGGCCCTGTACGCACGGCGCCAGATCGACCCGGCGAGCCGGCGGGTCCGGTTCGGCACCAAGGTCTCGGCCGCCCGAGGAGGCGACGTCGCATGACCCGGACCGAAGACACCGCACGCAGCACCGCACGCAGCACCGCACGCGGTACCTCGCGCAGCACCGCACGACGCTGGCGCGAGCGGCTCCTGTCCGGCGGCAGCTGGACCGTGCTCGCGCTGCTCGTGCTGGTCCTCGCCGTGATCGTCGTGATCAACCCGTCCTTCGCGGAGCCGGTGTCGCTCATGGCGTTCGCGAAGAAGGCCGCGCCGCTGGTGGTGCTCGCGATCGGCCAGTACTTCGTCATCGTCTCCGGTGAGTTCGACCTGTCGGTGGGTTCGCTCGTCGGCGCCCAGGTGGTGATCGCGGCCCGGCTGATGGACGGCGACGAGGCACTGACCTGGCCGGTCGTGGGGCTCATGCTCGTCTTCGGGCTGCTGGTCGGGCTCGTCAACGGCCTGGTGACGACGCTGCTGCGGGTCCCGTCCTTCATCACCACGCTCGGCATGATGCTCGTGCTGTTCGGCGCCATCCGGCTGTGGACCGGCGGTGCGCCGACGGGTGCGCTGAGCGAGAGCTTCCGGGTGCTGGGCCGCAAGGGCTTCCCGGACGTCCCGGGACAGTTCCAGGTCCCGTACGCCCTGCTGGTGGCCCTCGTCGTCGTCGCTCTCGCGGTGCTGCTGATGCGCCGCCCGTTCGGCAGGTCCCTGGTCGCCGTCGGCGACAACGCCGTCGCCGCCGCGTACAGCGGCGCCTCGGTGTGGTGGCTGCGCACCCGGGCGTTCCTGCTCTCCTCGTTCCTCGCCACCGTCGCGGCGGTGCTCATCGGCGGGTTCGCCGGGGTCACCGCCCAGGTGGGTCAGGGGCTGGAGTTCATGGCGATCACCGCCGTCGTGCTGGGTGGTGTCGCCCTCGGGGGCGGCCGCGGGACGGTGGTGGCCGCCATGGTCGGCGCGCTGACGCTCGAGGCCCTGTTCACGCTCTTCAACCAGCTCGCCCTGCCGTCGACCATCCGGCCCGCCGTGCAGGGCGTGATCCTCATCGCCGCCGTCGCCTACGCGGCACGTCGGCGCCGCACCTGACCACCACTGATCGAAAGAACCGCACTCAGCACGAACCGCACTCATCAAAGGGGATGGACATGCGATCGACCCGAGCACTGCTGGCGAGCGCGGCGGCGGGAACGCTGCTCCTGCTGACGGCCTGCACCACCGACACCCCTACCGAGCAGGCACCGTCCACCGAGACGAGCGCGGCGGAGGAGGCGCCCGCCGACTCCGGGGCCGGGAGCGAGTGGTTCGTCCAGGCGGACTACGACCGGGAGCTGGCCCAGCGCGACGTCGAGCCGGAGGGCCCGGCCGACGAGCCCTGGCTCCAGGCCATCGAGCCGGAGTGGGTGGACACCGCCGACCTCGCCGGCGAGGGCGGCGACAAGACGCTCTGCTTCTCCAACGCCTCGGTCTCCAACCCCTGGCGCGTCACCGGCTGGATCACCATGCAGCAGCAGGTGGAGGTGCTCCAGGAGGAGGGCGTGATCGGCGAGTTCCGGGTCTCGGACGCCGCCGACGACGACAACAAGCAGATCTCCGACATCCAGGCGTTCGTCGAGGCGGGTGACTGCGACGCGATAGTCATCTCCCCGTCGACGACGGCGACGCTCACCCCCGCCGTCGAGGCCGCCTGCGAGAGCGGCAAGCCGGTCATCGTGTTCGACCGCGGCGTGAACACCGACTGCATGGTCACGTTCATCCACCCGATCGGCGGGTACGCGTACGGCGCGGTGGGCGCGGAGTTCCTGGCCGAGAACCTGGACCCCGGCTCGACGGTCCTGGCGCTGCGCATCCTGCCCGGCGTCGACGTGCTGGAGCACCGGTGGGCCGCGGCCGACAAGGTCTTCTCGGAGAGCGACATCGAGGTGGTCGGGGTCGAGTTCACCGGCGGTGACGGCGCCAAGATCAAGGACCTCGTCACCCAGTACCTGCAGCGCGGCGAGGTCGACGGCATCTGGATGGACGCGGGCGACGGCGCCGTCGCGGCGGTCGAGGCGTTCGAGGACGCCGGCAAGCCGTACCCGGTCTTCGTCGGCGAGGACGAGATGAGCTTCCTGCGCAAGTGGGACGAGACGGGGATGACGGCGATCGGCAACGTCTACTCCAACTTCCAGTGGCGCACCCCGATCCTGGCCGCGCAGAAGATCTGGGCCGGCGAGGAGGTGCCGGCCGAGTGGGTGCTGCCCCAGGAGCCGGTCACCTCCGCTGACCTCGCGGGATTCCTCGAGGCCAACGCTGACATGCCCTCCCTGCACTACGCGAAGTTCGGCGGCGAGGACCTGCCCGGCTACCCCGAAGCCTGGACGGACCGCTAGATGGCTGTGCCGATGAGAAACGTGCAGCCATGGACGGTCCCGGAGGGGCCCGCGACCACCTGGCCGATCGGCGTCAACACCTGGGTGTGGACGTCGCCGCTCACCGACCGTTCGCTCGCCGACCTCGCGCCCCGCGTGGCGGACTGGGGGTTCGACGTCCTCGAGCTGCCCGTCGAACGCCTCGGTGACTGGGACCCGCCCCGCGCGGCGCAGGTCCTGGCGGACAACGGTCTCGGCGCGAGCGTGTCCCTCGTCATGGGCGAGGGCCGCGAGCTCGTCGCGGCCGACGCCGGCACGGTGCGGGCGACGCAGGACTACCTGCGTGCGGTGGTCGACGCCGCGCACACGGTGGGCGCGCGGGTGATCGGCGGCCCGGCGTACGCCTCGGTAGGGCGCACCTGGCGGACGACGCCGCAGGAGCGGGCCGACGCGTACGCCGAGCTCGCGGAGCACCTCGCGCCGGTGGTCGAGCACGCGATCGCGGCGGGCGTCGTGATCGGTCTCGAACCGCTCAACCGCTACGAGACGAGCCTGGTCAACACCGTCGATCAGGGCCTGGAGGCGATAGCCCCGCTGCCCGCCGAGGGGATCGGGCTGATGCTCGACGTCTACCACATGAACATCGAGGAGCGGGACCTGCCCGCCGCGGTCGAACGCGCCGGTGCGCGGATCGCGGCGGTGCAGGTCTGCGGCAACGACCGCGGCGCACCCGGCGGCGACGGGATCGACTGGCCGGCGCTGCTCGCCGCGCTGGAGCAGGCCGGATACGCCGGGCCGCTCGTCATCGAGTCGTTCACCGGCGAGAACGCCACCATCGCCACCGCCGCGTCGATCTGGCGGCCGCTGGCCGCGAGCCAGGACACCCTCGCGACCGACGGCCTCGCACACCTGAGAGGACTGATGCCCTGACACCCGTCTGAACCGCACGCGCTCGCGAGCGCTCGGCGCCGGCACGCCGGGCTGGTCAACGAAACACGCTCCGCCGGGAGTTCCCGGCGGGACCGCACGTCGATCTGCCACGCCGATCTGCCAGGAGGCAACACGATGACCGCACCACGACGTCCCCGCTGGGGGAGATCCATCGCGGCGCTCGCGATCGGAGCGCTGGCGCTCACGCTCGCGTCCGTCCCGGCCACTGCCGCCGTCGGACACCGGGCCGCCGCGGACAAGAGAGCCGTTGCCGGGCCGGCCGAGGTCCAGGCCGAGGTCGTGCAAGAAGGCAGAGTCCTCATCTTCACGGCCACCACCCAGTACCGGCACGAGGAGGCGATCACGCAGGGCACCCCGGTGCTCGAGGCGGCGTTCGCCGAGGCGGGCATCGAGTCCGACCACACGGAGGACCCGACGGTCTTCAACGACGCCGACCTGGCGCAGTACGACGCGCTGGTCATGTTCCAGGCGTCCGGCGACCCGTGGAACGCCGAGCAGAAGGCCGCGATGGAGCGGTACCAGCAGGCGGGCGGCGGCATCGTCGCCATCCACAACGCGACGGACATGCGCGGCAGCTACGCCTGGTGGGACGAGATGATCGGGGCGCTGATGCCCGGCCACGCCGCCACGGGCTCGAGCCCCGGCCTGCCCGGCACGGTCCGCGTGGAGGACCGCAAGCACCCCTCCACGCAGCACCTGCCGCAGCGCTGGGACCGCGCCGACGAGTGGTACAACTACTCGGCCAACGTGCGCGGCGACGCCCACGTGCTGGCCACGATGGACGAGTCGACCTACGACCCGGGCGGCAACGCCATGGGCTACGACCACCAGATCTCGTGGTGCAAGTACTACGACGGCGGCCGCGCGTGGATGACTGGCATGGGCCACTTCGGCGCGCACTACACGGGGGAGCCGGAGCTGGTGGCGCATATCGTCGGTGGTGTGCAGTGGGCGGCCGGGCTGGCCGCGGGCGACTGCGGCGGCACCGACTGGGGCCAGTTCGAGAAGGTGGCGCTGGACACGAACACGAGCGCGCCCTTCGGGATCGACGTCGCACCCGACGGCCGGGTCTTCTTCACCGAGCTGGTGCGCGGGCAGATCCGGGTGTTCGACCCTCAGGCGCGGACCACGACCACCGCCGTGACGCTCCCGGTGTACTCGGGCGGCGAGGACGGCCTGCTGGGCATCGCGCTCGACGAGGACTTCGCGGAGAACGGCTACCTGTACCAGTACTGGTCGCCCGCGAGCGAGGACGACACGGACCCCGCGAGCTTCCACAACCGGCTTTCCCGGTTCACGGTCACGACGAGCGCCTCGGGGGCGACGACCATCGACCCGGCGTCCGAGAAGGTGCTGCTGGAGGTCCCGGCCCGGCGCCTGCCGGACGAGCCGGGGCACACGGGCGGCGGGGTCGTCGTCGACCACACCAGCGGCGACCTGTACCTCGGCGTCGGCGACGACGTGAACCCGCACTCGGAGCCGTCGGGCGGGTACGCACCCATCTCCGAGCGGGACGGCACCTTCCACGACGCGCGGGCGACGTCCGCCAACACCAACGACCTGCGCGGCAAGGTGCTGCGGATCCATCCCGAGGACGACGGCACCTACTCCGTCCCGGAGGGCAACCTGTTCCCGGAGTCGGAGGACACGCAGGACAAGACGCTGCCCGAGATCTACGCGATGGGCTTCCGCAACCCGTTCCGGTTCGCCATCGACCCGGCCACGGGCAACCTCGGCGTCGCCGACTACTCGCCGGACAGCAACACCGACAACCTGGCGCAGCGCGGCCCCGCGGGCATCGCCGAGTGGAACCTCATCAAGGAGCCCGGCTTCTTCGGCTGGCCGCTCTGCATGGGCGACAACGAGCCGTTCCGGGACGTCGACTACCGGACCAGTCCCGTCACCGTCGGCGAGTTCTTCGACTGCGACGCGCCGGTCAACGACTCGGTGCGGAACACGGGCCTCACGGAGCTGCCCGCGGCCCAGCCGGCGGACCTCTGGTACGGCTACCAGCGGTCGTCGGTGCCGGGTGGGATCAACCAGGGCGGGGGACTGGCGCCGATGGGCGGCCCGTTCTACGACTTCGACCCGGAGCTCGACTCGGACACCAAGTTCCCCGAGTACTACGAGGGCAAGGCGTTCTTCTACGAGTGGGCGCGGAACCAGGTGTTCACCGTGGAGACCACGGACCCGGAGGCGGGAGCTGGCGAGACGGACGTCGAGAAGGTCAACCGGTTCCTGCCGGACGAGGACTTCCTCGCGCCGATCGACGCGAAGTTCGGGCCCGACGGCGCGATGTACGTGCTCGACTGGGGCGGCGGCTTCGGCAGGGACAACCCGAACTCCGGCCTGCACCGCGTCGACTACGTGTCGGGCTCGCGCTCGCCCGAGTCGGTACCGAAGGCGACGCCCGACTCCGGGACCGCGCCGCTGGAGGTGGAGTTCGACGGGACGGGCAGCACCGACCCGGAGGGCGAGAACCTCGCCTACGCGTGGGACTTCGACGGCGACGGCACCACCGACTCGACCGACCCGACGGCGTCGCACACGTACACCGCGGACGGCGTCTACGACGCCCGGCTCACCGTCACCGACCCGGCGGGCAAGGACGGGACCGCCACAGTGCCGATCACGGTGGGCAACACCCGGCCGGAGGTGGACTTCGGGCTCCCGCCGACGGGCTCGTTCTTCGAGTTCGGCGACACGGTCCCGTGGGACGTCTCCGTGACCGACGCCGAGGACTCGCCGGACGGCTCGGCGATCGACGACCAGCGCGTCGTCATCCAGCCGGCCCTGGGGCACGACGCGCACGCGCACCCGTCCGAGCCGCTGCACGGCCGCACGGGCTCCGTGGTGACCGAGCTCGGCGGCGGGCACGGCGAGGGCACCAACCTCTTCTACGTGCTCGACGCGCGCTACGAGGACGACGGCGGCGCGGGCGACATCCCGGCGCTCACCGGCTCGGACACCACCCTCCTGTTCCCCCGGGAGCGGCAGGCCGAGTTCCACACGACCCAGGAGGGCACGACGTCGGCGCCGAGCCGGGACGTCGAGGGCGGCGGGTCCGTCCTCGTCGGCGCCGAGGGCGCCTGGGCGTCCTACGACCCCGTGAGCCTGCGGGGTGTCGACGCCCTGACCCTCCGGGTGGCCTCGGCGTCCGCGGGCACCATCGAGCTTCGGCGCGATGCCCCGGACGGCGACCTGCTCGGCACCGCTCAGATCGTGGCCACCGGCGTCAGCGACTTCCGCGACGTGCGGGTAGTCGTCGACGACCCGGGGGAGAGCTTCGAGCTCTTCCTGGTCTTCCCCGGCCCGGGCGAGCGGCGGCTCAACTTCCTGGAGGCCAACGGCAAGGGCGCGGCAGAGACCACGCGGCCGGAGGTGGCCGTCACGGCACCCGAGGGCGGGGTCGAGCTCGAACCCGGCCAGGTCGACGTCACCGCCGACGCGACGGACGCGGAGAACGCCGTCAGCCAGGTGGAGTTCTTCGCCGACGACACGTCGATCGGCGTCGACGAGACGGCGCCCTACACGGCGCAGTGGGACGTCGCCGCCGACGGCTACTACGAGCTGACGGCCGTGGCGACCAACGACCAGGGGCTCGCGACCACCTCACGGATCGTCGTCGCACAGGTCGGCGACGTGTTCGCCGGGATGCGGACCTTCAGCAACGCGGACGGCGAGTTCGAGCAGCTGTCCACGGGGCGGTACGTCATCGAGTCGGGCGGCGCCAACATGTGGCAGGGCGTCGACCAGTACTCGGCGATCTACCGCGAGGGCACCGACCGGCACTGGACCGCCACCGTACGGATCAACAGCCAGGGCAACTCCCACGGGTCGGCCAAGGCCGGGATCATCGTCCGCAACGACGTGACCCTGCCAGGCTCGTCGCCGGGCTACGCGGCGCTCGGCATCCGGCCGAGCGGCGGGTTCGAGTGGCTGCGCGGCAACGACGCCGGCCAGCTCGTCACGTCGTCGAGCGGCGGTTCGACGGCATACCCGGCCTGGGTGCGGCTCGTGCGCGACGGCGACCTGTACTCGGCCTACCGGAGCTCCGACGGTGAGACGTTCACGCAGATCGGGGAGGCGGAGGCGCTCGCGGGCGCCGCCGACGTGCAGGACGTCGGGCTGTTCGTCACCGCGCACCACGGGTCGAACAGGAGCGCCGTGGAGTTCCAGGACCTCACGTTCGACGACCAGCCGGACCCGCCGCAGATCGAGGTCGCGGCGGCGAGCCGGTGCACCGGCCCGCAGGCACGCGTGAGGGTGAGCGCGACCAATGCGGGCGCTGACCCGGCACTTGTCGAGCTCAGCACCCCGTACGGGAGCAAGACGTACCGGAACGTGCTGCCCGGGGAGACCGTCTCCCGCCAGTTCCGCGCGGGCGCGAGGGCGATCCAGGCGGGGACCGCCACGGTCACCGCGGTCAACGGGCCGCACGAGGTGGTCGTCGGCGAGGGGTACGAGGCCGCGAGCTGTGGCTCGTAGCTGTAGCTGACCGGTTTGCCCGCTGAGAGATCCCGCTGAGAGATGAGGAGCAAGGACGTGCCGAGGACGAGGAGCAGACCGCGGAACACACCGCGCCGCGCGCCGAACGCCGCGGCACGTCCGTCGAGCCGGGGCGGTGCCGGCCGCCCCGGAACCCGGTCGCCGGTGCCCACGGGGCGCCGGCGGCTGGGCCGGGGAGCCGTGGTGGCAGCCGTACTGGCGGCTGTCGCCGTGGCCCTGCTGATGGTGCTGCTGGTGGTGCTGATGGCGCTGCGCCCGTGGGAGGGCGAGGCGTCGTCGGCGGGCGGGTTCGACGTCGACCCCGCCCGCGTGGCGGAGCTGGAGGCCGCGGAGGCGGAGCGGGCCGTCGAGAACCTGTCGGCGGCGGGCGAGCTCGCGGTCTCCGCCCAGGAGCGGCTCCTACCCGTGATGGACGGGCTGTACGAGACTCTGCCGGCCCGTGACGGGTCGGAGGGCGAGCCGACGTCGGACGAGGCGGCGCCGCCGACGTCGGCGGAGCTGGACGAGTGGCGCGCCGTCGTCGACGAGGTAGCCGCGGAGACGGAGGCGCTGCCGACCGGATCGTCCGAGCACAACATCGTCCGCAACGGGCTGATGCTCTCGACCCGGCTGCTGGGCGACACGCTCGACGTCCTCGTGCTGGCGGCAGGTGCCGACGGCGACGGGCGGGACTCGGCGCGGCTGTACGCCGTCGCGGGCGACCTGCGCACGCGGGCGGTGGACGCCTGGGCGGTGGCCGCGGTCCAGCTCGACCTGCAGCACATCGAGGCGGACCGCGGGCACCTGCACGCGTTCCTGCCGCTGCACTCGGGCATGAGCGCCGAGGGCGAGGCGGAGGTGTCGCACGGCGACCACTGAACTGTCCGCGCGGGGTGAGACGGGCCGCCGCGATCAGTCGAACAGCCGCCGGAACACGTTCGTGTCGGCCAGGTCGACCAGCTCGTCGCCGCGCCCCGACAGGATCGTGCGGATCGCGTACAGCGTGAAGCCCTTGACCTGCTGGGCGGTGATCGCGGGCGGGATCGACAGCTCCTGCTGCGCGGTGACGACGTCGACCAGCGCCGGCCCGTCGTGCTCGAACGCGGCCCGCAGCGCGCCCTCGAGGTCGTCCGGCTGCTCGACCCGCTGGCCGTGGATGCCCATCGCGGTGGCGACGTCGGCGAAGCTCGGGTTGTCGAGCTGCGTGCCGAAGTTCACGAAGCCCGCTGCCTTCATCTCCACCTCGACGAAGTTGAGCGAGGAGTTGTTGAACACCACGATCTTCACGGGCAGCTTGTTCTGCCGGACGGTCAGCAGTTCGCCGAGGAGCATCGAGAGACCACCGTCCCCCGACAGGGCGATCACCTGCCGCCCCGGGAGCGCCGACTGGGCGCCGACGGCGTGCGGCACGGCGTTCGCCATCGTGCCGTGGCTGAACGAGCCGATCAGGCGGCGCCTGCCGTTCATCGTCAGGTACCGGGACGCCCAGACGACGGGGGAGCCGACGTCGGGGATGAACACCGCGTCCTCACTGGCCAGCTCGCTCACCAGGCGCGCGACGTACTGCGGGTGGATCGGCTCGCGGTTGCGGTCGTTGTCGGCGAGGTCGTCGAGGTCCTTGCGCGTCCTCGCGTAGTGCTTGAGCGCGGAGTCGAGGTGCTTGCGGTTCGTGTGGTCGTCGAGCAGCGGCAGCAGCGCGTCGATGGTGTCGCCCACGTCGCCCACCAGCCCGAGGTCGACCGGTGTGCGCCGCCCGAGCTGTTCGCCTCGGATGTCGACCTGCACGATCTTCGCCTTGGCCGGGTAGAACTGCTGGTAGGGGAAGTCGGTGCCGAGCATGAGGAGCGCGTCGCAGCTCTCCATGGCGCGGTAGCCCGAGGAGAAGCCCAGCAGGCCGGTCATGCCGACGTCGTACGGGTTGTCGTACTCCAGGAACTCCTTGCCGCGCAGCGCGTGCACCACCGGGGCCTTGAGCCGCTCGGCGATCGCGAGCACCCGCTCGTGGGCGCCCTCGGTGCCCGCGCCGCCCAGGATGGTCACCTTCTTGGCCGCGTTCAGGATCTCGGCGGCCTGCCGCAGCTCGGCGTCGCGCGGGCGGACGACGCTCTGCGCCGCCCGGATCGGCGCGGACTTCCTGCGGCCGGTGCTCTCGGCAAGGAAGATCTCACCGGGGATGACGACGACGGCGACACCCCGCTTCTCGACGGCGGTCCGCATGGCGATCTCGAGCACGCGCGGCAGCTGCTCGGGCATGCTCACCAGCTCGGTGTAGACGCTGCACTCGCGGAACAGGTCCTGCGGGTGCGTCTCCTGGAAGTAGTTGCTGCCGATCTCGGCGCCCGGGATCTGCGCCGCGATCGCGAGCACCGGTACCCGGCTGCGGTGGGCGTCGAAGAGCCCGTTGATCAGGTGCAGGTTGCCCGGCCCGCAGCTTCCTGCGCAGACGGCGAGCTCTCCGGTCAGCGCGGCCTCGGCGGCCGCCGCGAAGGCCGCCGCCTCCTCGTGCCGCACGTGCTGCCAGGCGACGCCGTCGCTGGTCCGGATCGCGTCCGTGAAGCCGTTCAGCGAGTCGCCGGGCAGGCCGTAGACCCGCTCCACGCCGGCGTCCTTGATGATCTCGACGATCGTGTCAGCGACATTGGTCATGATGTGCGCCTCCTGGTCCGCTCGGTCTGTTGCGCCGTCCGTGCGACGTTACCGGCGATGACCGGCTTGTTCATGTCGGGCTGGGCTGTCCAGAAAAAGTGTGCCAAGCGTGCGACGCGGCCAGCCGCGGACGCGCCCGGACCGCAGTCGCCCCAGACCCTGGACACGCCCGGGGCAGGGGTCAGCCGATGCCCGCCAGCGCCTCGCCCAGCGGCGTGCGGGTGTGCAGGACGCGGACGCCGTTGCGGCGGCTGTCGATCAGGCCGGCGTCCCGCAGGACGGTGAGGTGGTGCGACGCCGTCGACACCGCGAGCTCGGTCAGTGCCGCGCACTCGGAGGTCGACAGGGGCTGCTGGAGCTCGAGGACGAGGCGGGCGCGGGTCGGCCCGAGCAGGGCGGAGAGCGCGGCGAGGGCGTCCGCGCCGTCGCGGTGCCAGGTCTCGGACACCCCGTGGGCCGGGTAGAAGATCGTCGGCTGTGCGGGGCGCTCGGTCAGCACGGCGCAGCCGCGCGTCGCCATCATGACCGACGGGACGAGCACCAGGCCGGTGCCGCCGCAGTCGACGATCTCCTCGTGCCGGCTCATCTGGACGCGCACTATCTCGTCGGCCCAGGTCACCGTGGAGTGCAGGGTGCTCGCCATCTCCGCGAGCCCGGCGTCGCTGCTGCGGCGTGCGCGGACACCGATGTCGGCCCGCAGCAGGCGGAGCATCTGCGGCCAGACAGGCGCGAGCAGCGTGTCCCAGACCTCTTGCCAGGCCTCGACGATCACCCTCCGGGCGTGGTCCGGTGCCGCGATCAGGTCGCGGATCTCCTGCTGCCGGGCGCCGGTCGAGCGAAGCACCATCTTCTCCAGGTCGAACCGGAGCCGTTCGTCGGGGACCTGACGCAGCCGTTCGGCCTCTTCCTCGGGAGTCATGTCGCCCGACGGCGTCGCGGTGAGGAAGTCGGGCATGTAGCCCTCGACGCCGCTGATGACCGCCATCAGGCGAAAGGCTTCGGTGGGTGGCTTGCCGCTGCTCTGTGCACCGCCCTGGGCGCTGCCCTGAATGCCAGCCTGGACGCTGCGGAACCAGCCCCAGTGCAGCGGCGCGCTCTGCGGGCGAAGGATGGTGCGCACGGCGTGCACGAGCTCATGACCGGGGGAGATGCCGAACCGCACCGCTGAGATGTCGCTGGAGCCGAGCCGGAACTCGACGAACTTTCGATCCACGTCGAAAGCGTAGTCAGTGGGTGCGCGGGCGGCGGAGAGTAGGGCTCATCAGGACGCAGCCTTCACCGAGAGGAAGTACCCACCATGAACAGCTCCGCAGCCGCCGCCGCCACTGCCGCCGCCCCCGCGGCGATCCCCGCCGACGACATCCGCATCGGCGAGAGCCGCACCCTCCGGTTCGAGGGCGCCCGGTACGGGTCGAACGTGTCGTTCTTCCTCGTCACGTCGGACCCCGGGCAGGGTCCGGGCCTGCACCGCCACCCCTACGACGAGACCTGGTCGGTGCTCGAGGGCGAGGCGACCATCGTCGTCGGCGACCGGACGTTCGTGGCCCGGGCCGGCGACACCGCCGTCGCACCC